>NZ_CP191993.1:0-4800000 GCF_050946825.1 Actinosynnema sp. CA-299493 | reverse complement strand
GATCACCCCTTAGGCTCCCCCGCGTGGAACAGCGATACCTCGGGCGCAGCGGACTGCGGGTCTCCCGGATGGCACTGGGCACGATGACCTGGGGCCGGGACACCGACGCGGACGAGGCGGCCACCCAGCTGCTCGCCTTCACCGAGGCGGGCGGCACGCTGGTGGACACCGCCGACGTGTACGTGGAGGGCGAGAGCGAGCGGATCCTGGGCGGCCTGCTGGGCGAGGTCGTGCCGCGCGACGAGCTTGTGATCGCGACGAAGGCGGTGGCGCGGCGCAACGACGGCCCGTTCGGCGGCGGCGCGTCGCGCGGCGCCCTGCTGCACGCGCTGGACGGGTCGCTGCGCCGGTTGGGCGTGGAGCACGTCGACCTGTGGCAGCTGCACGCGTGGGACGTGAACGTGCCGCTGGAGGAGACGCTGTCGGCGTTGGACACGGCGGTGGCGTCGGGCCGGGTCCGCTACGCGGGGGTGTCGAACTACTCCGGCTGGCAGCTGGGCACGGCGGCGGCGCTGCCCGGGCACACGCCGCTGGTGTCGACGCAGGTGGAGTACTCGCTGCTGGAGCGGGGCGTGGAGCGCGAGGTGGCGCCGGCGGCGCAGCACCACGGTGTCGGGCTGCTGCCGTGGGCGCCGTTGGGGCGTGGCGTGCTGACCGGCAAGTACCGCAACGGCACGCCGTCGGACTCGCGGGGCGCGTCGGCGCACTTCGCCGGGTACGTGGAGCAGCACCGCACGGAGCGGGCGGCGCGGATCGTGCAGGCGGTGTCCACGGCGGCGGACGGGTTGGGCACGAGCGCGCTGTGCGTGGCGCTGGCGTGGGTGCGCGACCGGCCGGGCGTGGTGGCGCCGGTGGTGGGCGCGAGGGACACGGGCCAGCTGCTGGGGTCGTTGGCGGCGGAGGAGCTGACGTTGCCGCCGGCGATCCGGGCGGCGTTGGACGACGTGAGCGCGGTGGAGTTCGGCTATCCCGAACGGCCGCTGGTCTGACCCGGTCGTCGTGCCGACGGAGGTCGGCGGGGTCGTGGTGCCGGGCCATCAGCGCGACGTGGGGCCGTCGAGCAGCTGGTCGTCCACCAGCCGGAACCACTCGCGCACCCCGCCGAGCCGGTCTTCGAGCCAGGTGGCGACGTCGGCGGCGAGGTCGAGGGCGCGGGGTGTGCGGACGTGGCCGGCGAGGTGCTCGACGAGGGTCTGGATGCGCCGCACGGGCGGCGGGTGGTTGCCCGCGAACGGGACGGTGAGGCCGAGCTCGTCGGCGAGCCGGTCGGTGACCTCGTGCAGGAACAGCACCAGCAGCACCGCCCCGACCAGGCACGGTTCGTGCGCCTCCAGCTCGCGGTGCCCCAGGTCGTCCAGGGTGCGCAGCATGATCGTGGCGGCGACGCGGTCGGCCTCGTGCTCGCGCGGCCAGCCGACGGACTGGGCGTCGAGCGGGCCGACCGGGGTGTGTGGGTCGGTGCGGCGGCGGGCGTGCACCAGGTGCCCGGACAGCACGTGCCCGACCTCGTGCGCCAGCACGAACTGGGTGCCGCGCCGGACCATCAGCGAGACCAGCGCGGCGCGTTGCCCGGACAGCTCGGGCAGCCGCCGCGCCTGGACCGCGCCGTTGCCGTACAGGTGGGCGTTGACGGCCTCGGCCAGGGCGTAGGTCGCCTGCTCGGGGGTCAGCAGCGGCGGCGTGCCGTAGTTCGGCAGCGCCCCGGTCATGATCTTCAGCACGGTGTCGAGCAGGTCCAGCAGCGAGGTGTTGACCAGCACGAGCACACCGCGGCCGGGCACGGGCACGCTGAGCGCGTCGAGGGTGCCGGTGGGGAACACGCCCGCGAGCACCGGGGTGGCGGTGTCCCGGCCGGTGGCGCGGGCCAGGTGCAGCACCTCGGGTTGCAGCGCGTCGAGGGTGCGCTGCTGGTCGCGCAGGTGCGCGGGCCGGTAGGCGGAGGGCCGGACCCGCACGTCGACCAGCCGCGTGAGCAGGGCGGACAGCGGCTCGGCGGCCACCTGGGTCCACGTGTGGTAGCGCGCGGGGGTGTCGGCGGGGCGCGCCGGCGGGTCGAGGTGGTCGGCCACCCGCCGGTCCCGCAGCAGTTGCACGTGCCGGTTCCGCAGCTCCTCGACCGTCATGGCGACGCCTCCGTTCCCCTGGGATAGTCGTCGGGAAAGGCCCGGAGGTACGGGAGGAGCGCGACTATCACCTGCCCAGACCAACGACAACACCCGCCCCCTGCGTGACGACGGCGGTCCGGTGATGGATGCTGGGAGGGCTGAACGGGGTCGACTGGGAGGTCCGACGTTGCGCCGACTGGCGGCGGTAGTGCTCACCGGGGTCGCGTTGGTCTCGGGCTGTGCGACCGAGGAGAACCCGGCCGATCCGCTGCAGCTCGCGGCGACGTTGGAGCCCGCGCGGCCCGCCGCCTCCCCCGAGCAGGCCGGCGCCCCGCAGGGCCGGGTGCTGCCTTCGGGGCGGGCGACGGCGGTCGCGGTCGCGGGCGGTCGGGTCGCGGTCGCGGTGGCCGATCCGCCCTCGGTGGCCTTCTACCCCGTCGACACGCTGAGTGATCCGGTGGTGGTGCCGTTGCCCGGTCCGGCGGAACGGCTGGTGACCGTCGGTGACGCGGTGGAGGCGGTGGTGCCCGCCGGTGTCGTGGTGACGATCCGGCCGGACGGCACGACGTCGCACCGCGCGGTGGACGGCGCCCCGGTGGACGTGGCGCGGGTGGGCGACCGGACGTTGGTGGCGCAGCGCGACCTGCGGCAGGTGTCGGTGGACGGGCACGTCGTGCGCGGCATCTCCAGCCCGGACCGGCTGGTCGCGGTGGACGGCGCGGCGGTGGTGCTGGACCGGCCGCGCAGCGCGGTGTTCGACCTGGACCCGACCGCCGACGGCCCGGGCGCGGGGTTGCGCGCCGGCGAGGGCGCGACGAACGCGGTGGCCGACCGGTTCGGCCGGGTGCTGGTGGTGGACACGCGCGGTGGTGAGCTGATGGCGTTCTCCACCGGTCCGTTGATCATGCGGTTGCGCTACCCCGTGCCGGGTGGCCCGTACGGGATGGCCTACGACGAGACGCGTGACCTGGTGTGGATCACGCTCACGGAGCGCAACGAGGTGGTGGCGTTCGACGTCGCCGGCGCGGAGCCGGTGGAGGAGCACCGGTTCGCCACGGTCCGCCAGCCGGACTCGGTGGCGGTCGATCCAGGCAGCGGGCGCGTGTTCGTCGCGTCCGGGGACGGCGCGGGGATGCAGGTGATCGGATGACGGGCGACGGGGTGGTCGACGGGGATTGGGAGTACCGGCCGCTGCGGCTGCCGGCCGGTGTCTCCCGCCGCACGGCGACGACGCAGCTGGCGATCCACGCGGAGTTCGCCGGGTGGGAGCTGTCGCGGACGTTGCTGTTCGGCGACGGTTCGCGCAAGGTGTGGCTGCGCCGCAAGCGGACGGCCGCCGTGATGCCGGGCGTGATCACCTAGGGCCGGGTGCGATCCCGGCAGACGACCACCACACCTGTGGTACCACAGGTGTGGTGGAGCGGGCTCGAACTGCGGTTACTTCCCCTGATCCGTCCGTTGTGGATGGTTGCGGAGGTCGGCGGCGACCTCTTCCGCGTGCTCCGGTCAGCGGTGTCGGGTCAGTCGGTGTCGATGTCGGTGAGCGCGGCGGTGGGGTCGCGGTGTGGTGTGCCGGTCGGCCACCAGTCGCCGTCGGTGGCGCGGTAGGGGTACCAGCGGCCGTCGCGGCCGTAGCGGACTTGTCGGTTGTGGACGGTCCAGCGGTTGCGCCACACGGTGGGTTCGGGCAGCTCGCCGCTGTCCCAGGCGGCGCGGGCGCGGGCGGTGTCGGCCTTGCCGGGGGTCCAGGGTTGTTCGAGGACGTCGAGGGCGGTGCCGCCGCCTTGTCGCCAGGCGCGGACGGCTCGCGGGTCGGCGTCGAGGCGGTCGCGCAGGGCGGGGTGGGCGGCGGCCATGCGGATGTGGTCGCGGCGGTCGTCGGGCGCGGGCCACTGGCCGGTGGCGAGCACCTCGCGGGCCTTGGCGGCGGCGTCGGCGACGAGCAGCCGCAGCACGTCGACGTCGAGGCCGGGCGCGGGTTCGAACTCGGGCAGCGGGCCGAGGTCGGCGGGCGGCGGGTCCTCGGGCAGGTCGGCGACGGGTCGGTCGTAGGCGGCGGTGGCGAGGACGCCGGCGGTGGGTCGGGCGCCGGCGACGACTTCGTCCTGGTCGCGTCCGCGCAGGAGCAGCAGGACCCAGGGGTCGGCGTCGAGCAGCCAG
Organism: Actinosynnema sp. CA-299493; assembly: GCF_050946825.1. Taxonomy (NCBI): domain Bacteria; kingdom Bacillati; phylum Actinomycetota; class Actinomycetes; order Pseudonocardiales; family Pseudonocardiaceae; genus Actinosynnema; species Actinosynnema sp. CA-299493. Next base: position 4,795,735 of record NZ_CP191993.1, on the reverse strand, counting down.
GACGCCTGGTGGCACAGCGCGGCGGCGTGGCGGCAGGGCAGTTCCCAGCCGGGGCAGGTGCACTCGGGGTCGAGGTCGCCGATGCCGGGCAGGAGCGGCACACCCGCGTCGGCGGCGGCGTCGGCGAGTTCGCGGGGCATCTCGTGGTCGAGCAGCGCGGCGAGGTGCCCGGCCTTGGTGGCGATCTGGCCGAGGAACCGGTTCCACTCGGCGTCGCTGAGCGGGGTGAGGTGGACGGAGGTCCGGTAGGTGTCCTCGGTGTCGTAGACGGTGGCGGCGATGCGGCCGGGGCTGACGGTGATGGTGCCGACGAGCCCGGCGTGGGCGTACTTGCGGCCCTGTCGCAGCGGCGCCTGGTCCAACGAGGTGTCCTCCAGGGCCTGCAGCCACGCCTTGCCCCACCAGGAGCGGGCCTGGCGCACGCCCTTGCCGAACGCGGGGAAGCCCTTGACGCGGTCGCTCATGTGCCGCTCCGGAGTTCGACCAGGTTGCCCAGTTCGTCGTCGGACAGTTCGGTGAACGCGGCGTCGCCGCGGGACAGGACGGAGTCGGCGAGGTCGCGCTTGGCGCGCAGCATCGCGGCGATGCGGTCCTCGATGGTGCCCTCGGCGATGAGCCGGTGCACCTGCACGGGCCGGGTCTGGCCGATGCGGTGGGCGCGATCGGTGGCCTGGTCCTCCACGGCGGGGTTCCACCAGCGGTCGTAGTGCACGACGTGGTCGGCGCGGGTGAGGTTGAGTCCGGTGCCCGCGGCTTTGAGGGAGAGCAGGAACACCGGGCACTCGCCGTCCTGGAAGCGGCGCACCATGTCCTCGCGGGCGGGCACGGGTGTGCCGCCGTGCAGGAGTTGGCTGGGGATGCCGCGGCCGGCGAGGTGGCGCTCGATGAGGCGGGCCATGGCGACGTACTGGGTGAACACGAGCACCGCGCCGTCCTCGGCGAGGATGGTGTCGAGCAGTTCGTCGAGCAGTTCGAGCTTGCCCGACCGGCCGGCGAGCTTCGGCGAGGTCTCCTTGAGGTACTGGGCGGGGTGGTTGCAGACCTGCTTGAGGCCGGTGAGGAGCTTGACGATCCGGCCGCGGCGGGCGATGCCGTCGGCTTCGCGGACCTCGGCCATGAGCTCCCGCACGACGGCCTCGTAGAGCGCGGCCTGTTCGCGGGTGAGGGCGACGGGCTGGTCGGTCTCCGTCTTCGGCGGCAGTTCGGGCGCGATGCCGGGGTCGGTCTTGCGGCGGCGCAGCAGGAAGGGCCGCACGAGCCGGGCGAACCGCCGCGCGGCCTCGTGGTCGTGGTCGCCCTCGATGGGGCCGGCCCAGCGCGCCGTGAACTCCGGCCTGGTGCCGAGCAGGCCCGGGGTGGTCCAGTCGAGGATCGCCCACAGCTCCGAGAGCGTGTTCTCCACGGGGGTGCCGGTGAGGGCGACGCGGGCGCGGGCGGGGATGCGGCGCAGTGCCTTGGCGGTGTCGGAGGCGGGGTTCTTCACGTGCTGCGCCTCGTCGGCGACGACCAGGCCCCAGTCGACGTCGGCGAGCCGGTCGGCGTCCAGGCGCATGGTGCCGTAGGTGGTGAGCACGAAGCCCTCGTGCGCGACGTCGCGGCGGGGGCCGTGGAAGCGGCGGACGGGCACGCCGGGCGCGAAGCGCTCGATCTCGCGCTGCCAGTTGCCCATCAGCGACGCGGGGCAGACCACGAGGGTGGGTCCCGGGTCGCGGTCGGCGCGGTGCAGGTGCAGCGCGATGAGGGTGATGGTCTTGCCCAGGCCCATGTCGTCGGCCAGGCACGCGCCGAGGCCGAGCGAGGTCATGCGGTCCAGCCAGCGCAGGCCGTGCAGCTGGTAGTCGCGCAGGGTGGCGCGCAGCGCGGGCGGCGCGGGGACGGGGTCGTCGTCGAGGTCGGCGAGCCGGGACCTCAGCTCGTCCAGCCAGCCGGTGGCGGCGACCTCGACCTCGACGCCGTCGACGCGGGTGGTGCCGGTCAGGGCCGCGCCGAGCGCGTCGATCGCGGTGACGGGCTTGAGGGCGCGTTCGCGGGCGCGGCGGGCCAGTTCGGGGTCGACCAGGGTCCAGCGGTCGCGCAGCCGCACGACCGGCCGGGTGGCCTCGGCGAGCCGGTCGAGCTCGTCGGGGGTGAGCGGGTCGTCGCCCAGGGCGAGCTGCCAGTTCACCGAGGTGAGCTGGTCGGGGCCGAAGAACGCGTGGCCGGGGGAGGCGGGCACGTCGGTGGGGCGTTCGCCGATGACGACCTTGGCCGACAGGTCGCGCACCAGGTCCTTGGGCCAGTGCACGTCCACGCCGGCGCCGGCCAGGCGGACCGCGCCGGTGACGAGCAGGTGCTCCACGTCGGAGTCCAGCAGGACGACCTCGTCGGGCACGGGCTGGTCGAGCAGCCGCTCCAGGGGCGTCCAGGCGCGGGCGGCGCGGCGCAGCGCGATCATGGCGTCGGCCCGGGACCGCTGGTTGGCCGAGGCCCACAGCTCGGCGGCGTCGACCACGCGGGCCGGGTCGGCGAGGCTGTGCACCTGCACGACGGCGCGGAACGGGCCGAAGCCCTCGACGCGCAGCGAGATGCGCACGCCCTGGTCGGCCCAGTCCCTCAGGTGCGGCACCCGCTGGGGAGCCATCGCGGCGAACGCGGGCGCGCCGGCGGCGTGCACGGCCGCCGCGCCGCGCGGCATGGTGTCGGCGACGGCGTCCAGGAACGCGCGCAGCAGCGGTTCGGCGTCGGGCAGTTCGAGCGGCTCGCGACCCGGCAGCGGGACGGCCCGGGCGTGCGCGGGCATCGCGTCGGCCAGGTCGCGCACGCGGGCGTGGTCGGCGGCGTCGAGCGGGCCGAGCAGCCACGCGTCGAAGTCGCCGTCGGTGACCGCCGGGCGCACCCGGCCGCGGGCGACCAGCTGCAAGGCCACCACCACGGCCGCGCCCCAGAACGCGGTGGCGGGGTGGGCGTGGGGTGCGCGGCGGGCGCGGCTGAGCAGCGGCACGGCTTCGATCACGGGCAACCGCAGGGCGGGGACCGTCCGCCGGGTCCCGTCGGGTGCGGCGATGGTGAGCCGGTCGGGACCGGGGGTGCCGACCGCGGCGGAGGTCCGCTGGTCGGGCGCGGCGCCGGCGGCGGGAGTCGGGTCCTGGGCGGGGTAGAAGGCGATGGTGGACGTGCGTGGCGGGTCGGCTGCCTCGAAGACGGCCGCGTACCGCTCCAACCCTGTGTTCAGCGCTCCCCCTCGCTACTCAAGTTTGAGTATAACCCAGCTGCCGGGCGTGCCGGGCGATCCCGGCTCGCCCGCCATCGGGTAGGCCCCCGCTTCGAGGCGGTCGACCAGGCCCCGCGTCCACTCCGCCCCGCTGGACGCGATGTGCTCGGACAGCCCGTACAGCTCCTTGACGTGCGACGGCTCGCCCCACTCCCCCGCCTGCTCGCGGGCCGCGTCACGCCGCGCCTCCAACGCCGCCAACCGCTCGGTGAGCAGGCCGACGGCCTCCTCCCGCGACAGCGACGGCAGCAGCGCCAGCCCGGCGGCCAGCAGGTCGGGCCGCGTCTCCGGGCGGCGCAGCGCGTCGCGCAGCAGCTTGCGGTACTCGGCCTCCCCCACGGGGGTGATCTCGTAGTCCGTGCGGCCCGGAGGCACGGAGTGGTCGGCGAGGCAGCCGTCCTTGGTGAGCTGCTTGAGCGCGTGGTAGATCGAGCCCCACTTGACGTTGGCCCACTCACCCGCGCCCCACGACATCAGGTCGTTGCCGATCAGGTAGCCGTGGGCGCGCCCGTAGCCGCGCACCACCCCGAGCACCAGCAGCCGTGTTGCCGACATCGCGTCCTGCGTCCTCGTCCGGCGGTATCCGGGTTCCGCGATCCCGGTTTCGCCGATCAGGGTAGATCGCCGAGGATGGGCCGGTGACGCTCGCCAAGATCGACGACGCCCAGCGGCGGGCCCGCCTCGGCGTCCGACACCTGCCGACCACCCGTGCCACCGCCGTCGAGGACGTGGTCGACGCGCTGGTCGGCCTGCACGCCACCGACCCGGCCACCGTGTTCCTGTCCGCGTGCGCCCGCCTGGAGCGGCCCTCGGTGGCGGAGGTGGAGGCCGCGTTCTACGACCGGCGCACGCTCGTCCGGCTGCTGTGCATGCGCCGCACCATGTTCGCCGTCACCGCCGCGACCGCGCCCGTGGTGCGGGCCGCCGCCGGCGCCGCCGTCGCCGCGAAGGAACGGCAGAAGCTGCTCGCCTACCTCGCCGAGGGCGTCGGCTGGGACGCCGACCGCCTCGCCGAGGTCGAGCGGGCCACCCTGGAGGCGCTGCGGCAGCGCGGCGAGGCCACCGCCGTCGACCTCACCCGCGACGTGCCCGCGCTGCTCGAACAGGTCGTCGTCGCGGCAGGCAAGCCCTACGAGACCCGCCAGAACGTGTCCAGCCGCGTCATCCGAGTCCTGGCCGCCGACGGCCTGATTCGCCGCGGCCGTCCCCTCGGCACGTGGCTGAGCACCCGGTTCCGCTGGGCACCCGCCACGCCGTGGCCCGAGCTCGACCCCGCCGACGCCCGCGCCGAACTGGCCCGCCGCTGGCTCGCCTCCTACGGCCCCGGCACCGAGGCCGACCTCAAGTGGTGGACCGGCTGGAACCTCGGTCACACCCGCGCGGCCCTCGCCGCGGCGGGCGCCGTCGCGGTCGAGCTGTCCACCGGCGCCGGCTACGTCCTGCCCGACGACATCGAGCCGGTCGAGGAGCCCGAGCCGCGGGCCGCGCTGCTGCCGGCACTGGATCCGACGCCGATGGGGTGGCAGGCTCGCGGCTGGTACCTCCCCGACCGGCACCGACCACGCCTGTTCGACACCATGGGCAACGTCGGCCCGACCGTGTGGTGGAACGGCGCGGTCGTCGGCGGGTGGTCCCAGCGCGCCGACGGCGGACTGGTGTGGGAACTCCTTGAGGACGTCGGCGCGGACGCGGAGGCCGCGATCGCCCGCGAGGCGGACCGGTTGGCGTCCTGGCTCGGCGGGGTGCGCGTGATCCCCCGCTTCCGGACACCGTTGGAGAAGGAGTTGGCGAGATGATCCTGTTGCGGAGGGTGGACGACGGAGCGGTCGAACGGCTGCTCGGGCTCGCGGTGGCCGACACCGACCCCGGCGACGTGATGCCACCGGGCTGGACGGTCGACCGGTCCGACGAGTTCCGCGAGTTCTACCGCGGCTTCCAGGACGACGCCTACGAGATCGTGGAGGACGACCGCACCGTCGGCATGGTCCGGCTCACCGCCGGCGGCGAGACCGGCATCTGGGTCGCCCGCTGCGCCCGCGGCAACGGCGTCGGCCTCGCCGCGCTGCGCCGCGTGATCGAGGAGGCGCCACGACGCGGCGTCACCACGATCGTCGCCGACACCACCGCCGACAACATCGCCGCCATGACCGTCCTGCGGAAGGCCGGCGCCACCCTCGACGTCGACGGCGCCCGCGTGGTCGCGCGCATCACGGTGCCCGTCGAACCGCCACCGGACCCCGCCTGACTCCCCCGAGCCGCCGAGGACTTCCGCGAGGCCTTGCCGCGCGTGATCGACAGCCCGGTGGTCGTGCGACACGACGCCTCCTCGCGGCCGGGACCTGAGGACCCGGTCCGTCACGTGGCGGACTTGCGGAGCTTGGCGTGCAGCGCGCGCGTCGGGCGACCGGCCCGAGGTCCTGCACCACGTCCACGAACGCGGTTCTAGGGCCAGACCGAACCGATCACTGCGGTCGCCGACAACTCCTCGTCCGACACGACCTCACCGCGCAACCCACCGGCCGCGAACGCCTCCACCGTCCCCGCCGCCTGCCGCGCACCCGTCTCCACCAGCAACCGCCCGCCCGGCGCCAACCACCGCGCCGCGTCCGCGATCACCCGCCGCTGCACGTCCAGACCGTCCGCCCCGCCGTCCAACGCCACCCGCGGCTCGTGCTCACGCGCCTCCGGCGGCATCAACCCGATCGCCTCCGTCGGCACGTAAGGCGCATTCGCCACCAGGACGTCGACCCGACCCACCAACGACACCGGCAACGGCTCGTAGAGGTCACCCGCGTACACCCGGTCCCGCCCATCGCGGCCGACACCCACGTTGCGACGAGCACAAGCCACCGCCGCCGGATCCACGTCCACCGCGTGCAACTCCACCCCGGCCACCCGATCGACCACCGCCGCGCCCACCGCGCCCGAACCGCAGCACAGGTCCACCACCACCGAACCCGGCCGCGCCACCCCCACCGCCAGGTGCACCAGGAACTCGGTGCGCCGACGAGGCACGAACACCCCCGGGTCCACCGCCACCCGCAACCCGCAGAACTCCGCCCACCCCACCACGTGCTCCAACGGCAACCCGGCCACCCGCCGCGCCGTCAACAACTCCAACTCCTCCGGACCGCGCGCGGCGGCCACCAACAACCGCGCCTCGTCCTCGGCGAACACACACCCGGCCGCGCGCAACCGCGCGACAACATCAACATCCATGGGAACGAACGCCTCTCGCGTGAAACCCGAGGGCGCCCCTCACACCGCCACGACGCGGTCGGGAGCGACCCGATGCACACCAGCAGAAATGGGTCCCACCTCCCTCGTCCGCGCCAACCGCCACACCGTATATCACCGCGCCCCGCACTCAGCCCCCGCCGGCGCGCGCACGCGCCACCGCCGCCTCCACACCGTCCAACAACACCTCCAACCCCGTCACGAAGTTCCCCACCGCGTCCCGCTCCAGGTACGGCACGTCCTCCTCCCCCGCCACCACCGGCGGCTCCTCCGCGCCCAACCACGCCGACAGCGGGAACCGCTCCGCGAAGTCCGGCGCCACCTCCTCGAACAGCTCCGACCGCGAGAACCACCACTCCTCGTCCGTCATCCCCGTCTCCCGCGCCGCCCGCCGCGCCTCCGCGATCACCCCCGCCGCACCGCGCACGAACTGCACCACCGCGCCCACCACACCCCGCAGCACCGACACGTCCAACCCCGTCGGCCGCAGGATCCGCAACAACACCTCCAGCAGCACGAACTCGTTCGGCCCCAGCACCGGCCGCGCCTGCGACACCTGCAACACCCACGGGTGCGCCAGGAAGAACACCCGCGCGTCCTCCGCCCACGCCCGCAACGCCACCCGCCAGCCGTCGTCCAACGCGTACTCCGACGGCAACTCCCCCAGCACCCGGTCGTACATCAGGTCCACCAACTCCGCCTTGCTCGGCACGTACGTGTACAACGCCATCGCCGAACGCCCCAACCGCTCACCCACCGCGCGCATCGACAACGCCGCCATGCCGTCCCGGTCCGCCACCTCGATCGCCGCGTCCACGATCACGTCCACCGACAGACCCGACCCCGCGCCACCACCCGGCGCACGCCACAGCAGTCGCATCGACCGACCCGCGTCACCCTGCCCGGCGAAGACGGCCACTTGCCCACCCCTTACAGCGTAAAGTACGGTGCCGCGAGTACTTTACGCCATAAACAAAGCAGGGGGAAAGCCAGGCGATGGCCGCACCAGCAGACAGCCACGACGTCATCCAAGTACGCGGCGCCAGGGAGAACAACCTCGCCGACATCTCCGTCGACATCCCCAAACGACGACTCACCGTCTTCACCGGCGTCTCCGGCTCCGGCAAGTCCTCCCTCGTCTTCGGCACCATCGCCGCCGAGTCCCAACGACTCATCAACGAGACCTACACCGCGTTCATCCAGTCCTTCATGCCGAGCCTCGGCCGCCCCGACGTCGACGCCCTGCGCAACCTCAGCGCCGCCATCATCGTCGACCAGGAACGCATGGGCGCCAACTCGCGCTCCACCGTCGGCACCGCCACCGACGCCCACACCATGCTCCGCATCCTCTTCAGCCGCCTCGGCCAACCCCACGTCGGCACCTCCGGCGCCTTCAGCTTCAACCTCCCCGAAGGCATGTGCCCGACCTGCGAAGGACTCGGCCGCGTCTCCACCGTCGACGTCGACCAGCTCGTCGACCGCACCAAATCCCTCACCGAGGGCGCCATCACCGTCCCCGGCTTCACCGTCGACAACTGGTACGTCCAGACCTACGTCCACTCCGGCTTCTACGACCCGGGCAAGAAGCTCCAGGACTTCACCGACGAAGAGTGGGACGCCTTCCTCAACCGCGACACCACCAAGGTCAAGATCGGCAAGACCAACGTCACCTACGAAGGACTCCTGGTCAAGGTCCAACGCCTCTACCTCGGCAAGGACCGCGAGTCCATGCAACCCCACGTCCGCGCCTTCGTCGACCGCGCCGTCACCTTCACCGAATGCCCCTCCTGCGGCGGCGCGCGCCTCAACGCCGCCGCCCTCAGCGCCAAGATCGACGGCCGGAACATCGCCGACTGCTCCACCATGCAGATCAGCGACCTCGCCGACTGGGTCGCCAAGATCACCGACCCGTCCGTCGGCCCCATGCTCACCACCCTCAAGGAACTCCTCGACAACCTCGTCGAGATCGGCCTCGGCTACCTCAGCCTCGACCGACCCGCCGCCACCCTCTCCGGCGGCGAGGCTCAGCGCGTCAAGATGGTCCGCCACGTCGGCTCCGCCCTCACCGACGTCACCTACGTCTTCGACGAACCCACCGTCGGCCTGCACCCCCACGACATCCAGCGCATGAACGACCTGCTGCTCCGCCTGCGCGACAAGGGCAACACCGTCCTGGTGGTCGAGCACAAGCCCGAGACCATCGGTATCGCCGACCACGTCATCGACCTCGGTCCCGGCGCGGGCGCCAACGGCGGCCACATCACCTTCACCGGCACCGTCGACCAGCTCCGCGCCTCCGACACCCTCACCGGCCGCCACCTCGACCACCGCGCCCGACTCCGCGACCAGGTGCGCACGCCCACCGGCCTGCTGCCCATCACCGGCGCCACCCTCCACAACCTCAAGGAGGTCGACGTCGACGTCCCCCTCGGCGTCCTCACCGTCGTCACGGGCGTCGCCGGCTCCGGCAAGAGCTCCCTCATCCACGGCTCCCTGGCCGGTCGCGACGGCGTCGTCACCGTCGACCAGGCGCCCATCCGCGGCTCACGGCGCTCCAACCCCGCCACCTACACCGGGGTGCTCGACCCCATCCGCACCGCCTTCGCCAAGGCCAACGGCGTCAAGCCCGCCCTCTTCAGCGCCAACTCCGAAGGTGCCTGCCCGAAGTGCAAGGGCATCGGCCTCGTCTACACCGACCTCGCGATGATGGCCGGCGTCGCCTCCGTCTGCGAGGAGTGCGAGGGCAAGCGGTTCACCGCCGAAGTCCTCACCCACACCCTGCGCGGGCGCAACATCAGCGAAGTCCTCGGCATGTCCGTCACCGAGGCCCGCGACTTCTTCACCGAGAAGCAGGCCAAGGCGGTCCTCGACCGGCTCGTCGACGTCGGCCTCGGCTACCTCTCCCTCGGCCAACCGCTCACCACGCTGTCCGGCGGCGAGCGGCAACGGCTCAAGCTCGCCATCCACATGGCCGAGAAGGCGTCCACGTACGTCCTCGACGAGCCGACCACCGGCCTGCACCTCGCCGACGTCGACCAGTTGCTCGCCCTGCTCGACCGGCTCGTGGACGACGGCAACACCGTCATCGTGATCGAGCACCACCAGGCCGTCATGGCGCACGCCGACTGGATCATCGACCTCGGCCCCGGCGCCGGCCACGACGGCGGCCGGATCGTCTTCACCGGCACACCCGCCGACCTGGTCGAGAACGCCTCCACCCTGACCGCCCAACACCTCCGCGCCTACGTCGGTGGCTGACCGTCCTGGTTGTTTTTGGTGAAGTCTTCCTCCGGTGTCACTGTGATGCCGGAGGAGGACTAATTTTAGTCAACACTGAAGTTATCAAGAGTATTGGCCAGTGGGGCGGGCGTCACCCCATCGGGGGCTCGGCGTCGTTCGGAATACCGCAGGTCGTTCCCACTGCCGGCCGATTGTCCGGTTCCGAGCGTTCCTCTAACGTTGCCGATCACGTCCGCGCGAACGTGATCGCAGAACCTCCGCTCCCCGGCCGACCCGTCCCGCACGGGTCCGCCGGAAACCCTGCACGAGGGAGAACCCTGCAATGGGAGACGTTCGCGGATCCAGACGCGCCCTGATCGCCCTGGGCACGGTCGCGGTGACCGCCCTGGCCCTGGCCTCCGGCACCACACCCGCCGCCGCCGAAGGCGACATCCTCGGCACGACCAACCCGACCGCCATCAAGGACAGCTACATCGTCGTCTACAACGAGCTGTCCACCCAGAGCGTCGACGCGCTCACCGCCGACCTCAGCGCCAAGTACGGTGCCAAGGTCGACTACACCTACCGCCACGCGCTCAAGGGCTTCGCGGGGACGCTGTCCGAACGGGACGCCCGCCGCCTAGCCGCCGAGCCGGGCGTGGCCTACGTCCAGCAGAACGGCGAGGTCAAGGCCACCGCGACCCAGCCGAACCCGCCGTCGTGGGGCCTGGACCGGATCGACCAGCGCGACCTGCCGCTGGACTCGTCCTACACCTACCCCAGCGACGGGGCCGGCGTCACCGCCTACATCATCGACACCGGCATCCGGACCACGCACTCGGACTTCGGCGGCCAGGCCAGTTGGGGCACCAACACGGTCGACACGAACAACACCGACTGCAACGGCCACGGCACCCACGTCGCCGGCACGGTCGGCGGCACGTCGTACGGCGTGGCCAAGGGCGTGCAGCTGATCGCGGTCAAGGTGCTCAACTGCGCCGGCTCCGGCTCGTTCGCCGGCGTCGCCGCGGGCATCGACTGGGTCACCAACCACCACACGTCCGGCCCCGCCGTGGCCAACATGAGCCTCGGGGGCCAGGGCAGCGACGCGACCGGCGAGGCGGCGGTCCGCAGGGCGATCTCCGACGGCGTGACCTTCGCGATCGCGTCGGGCAACTCCAACGCCGACGCGTGCAACTTCACCCCGGCCCGCGTCGCCGAGGCGATCACGGTGAACGCCTCGACCAACACCGACGCGCGGGCCTCGTTCTCCAACTACGGCACGTGCACGGACATCTTCGCGCCGGGCCAGAACATCACCTCGGCCTGGAACACCGACGACGCCGCCACCAACACCATCAGCGGCACGTCCATGGCGTCGCCGCACGTGGCCGGCGGCGCGGCGGTCCTGCTCGGCGCCACGCCGTCGTTGACGCCCGCGCAGGTCCAGAGCACGATGATCGCCAACTCCACCCCGAACAAGATCACCAGCCCGGGCACGGGCTCGCCGAACCGGCTGCTGTTCGTCAACACCGGCGGCAACCCCGACCCGGGCCGCCCGTCGGTCACCCCGCCGGGCAACCAGACCGGCAGCGTCGGCACCGCCACCAGCCTGCAGATCAAGGTCTCCGGCGGCACGCCGCCGTACACGTGGACGGCCACCGGCCTGCCGCCCGGCCTGACGATCGCGTCGACCACCGGCCTGATCTCCGGCACGCCCACCACCGCCGGGTCCTACACCGTGACCACCACGGTGACCGACAGCGCGGGCCAGATCGGGGCCACCACGTTCACCTGGACCGTCAACCCCCCGGGCGGCTCGTGCGCGGCACCCGGTGAGAAGGCGGTCAACGGCGGCTTCGAGAGCGGCACCACCGGCTGGGCCAACGCCACCCACTCCATCGCCCAGTGGACCGGTGAGGGCGCGCCCCGCACCGGCACGCACTCCTCGTGGATCAGCGGCTACGGCTACAGCAACACCGAGACGCTGACCCAGACCGTCACCATCCCGGCGGGCTGCGTCAACACCACGCTGTCGCTGTGGTTGAAGATCAGCACCGAGGAGTACGAGCCCGCGGTGTTCGACACCTTCACCGTGTCGGTGGCCGGCACCACGCTGGCGACCTACACCAACCTCAACCCGTCCGGCTACGCGGCGCGCACCTTCAGCCTGGGCGCGTACGCGGGCCAGAGCGTCACCCTGAGCTTCACCGGCACGGAGGACTGGTCCTACCAGACCTCGTTCGTGCTGGACGACGTCTCGGTGAACGCGGCCTGAGCCGAACGTGGGGAGGGCCGGCGACCGGCCCTCCCCACGTCCTCGCGTCCTCGCTCAGCAGGCGATCGGCGAGGAGCCGATCGCGACGTCGTCGTACCACAGCGTGTTCGAGCCCTCGCCGTAGCTCTCCCAGCCCAGCCGCAGGTCGGTGACCGCGGGCCGCCAGTTGGTCTTGCGCAGCCACTGGCCGTCGACGTCGGGCGTCGAGACGCCGTCGGCCACCAGGCCCTCGACCACCGAGCCGTTCAACGAGGTCGACAGCCTGCCCGCCGGGTCCACGGTGAACTGCACGCAGTTCCACTGGCCGGTGGGCAGCGGCTTGCTCTTCGACACGCCCACCGGGCTCTGCTCGGGCAGGGTCGCGTCGTCGGACTCGCGGTTCCACTGCAGGGCCGCGTTCTGGCCGCCCATGCGCAGGTCCTTGCCGCCGTCGGCGGAGTCCTTCATGGCCATGAACGTCACGTGCGACGCCGGCAGGGCCGTGGTGTGGCGCACGTAGTACCGGCCGTGCACGACGCTCGAGCCGGTGAGCGGGGTGCCGAAGAAGATGTGGTTGCAGTAGCCCGCCGCGCCGTTGACCCGCACCGACTTCGAGCCGCTGCGCGCGACCGAGTTGTCGATGCTGACCGCGCCCTGGCCGGTGCAGTTGGGCGCGCCGACGGTCCACCGACCGCTCGGCGACGTCCCGGTCTGCTGCTCGAAGCCGTCGCACAGCGTCGCCGAGCCGCAGTCGCCGGGCACACCGGTCGTCGTGGTGGTGGTCGTCGTAGTCGTAGTGGACGTGCTCGTGGACGTGCTCGTGGACGTGGTGGTCGACGTGGTGGTCGTGGTCGGACCGTCGCCACTGCACGAGACGCCGTTGAACGCGAAGTCGGTCGGCGTCGCGTTCGAGCCGCTGTAGGTGGCCTGGAAGCCGAACTGGGCACTCGCGCCCGTGCCCAGCGAGCCGTTCCACGGCATGTTGGACGCCGTCACCACGGCGCCGGACTGCTTCACGTCGGCGCTCCAGCCGGAGCTGACCGACTGGTTACCGCCGAAGGTCCAGGTGAGCTTCCACGAAGTGACCGGAGCGGACTGGTTGGTCACGGTCACGTTGGCGGTGAACCCGGTGGCCCACTGGTTGAGCTTGTAGTCCACCGCGCAGACGGGAGCAGCTCCCGCCGTGCTGGTCCCGCCGATCACCACCAACCCGGCTATCGACACCACAGCGGCCACCGCCGCCAGCAGATTTCGCACAACAACCCCTTCGTTGTCGTCTCTGGGAGCGTTCCCAGAAACAGACTGTAACGATTCCGTCACCTCAATGGAATAGCCCGCTCGCCGCAACGGCCGTTCGGACGAAGGCGCGCCGGGCCGCCGGTCATCCCCCGCCTGATCGACAACGGACCGGGCCGGCGGCGGGAGTGATCAGTCCAGCACGGTCACCGTGCCGCGACCGCCGTCCACCCGAAGGCGGTCACCGGTGGACGTACTGCCGGGCGTACGCCTCACGGGTGATCTCGCCGGGCCTGAGCCGGGCCAGGCCGAGCACCGGGCCGAGCTCGCCAACTCCCCCGCCGCGCCGTGCGCGCCGGTCAGCAACGCGGTGGTGTCGTCCTCGCCGACGAGCCCGGCCGGCTTGCGGCGGCGAAGCCGTACCGAGGACATCGCGCCCGCCCGTGCGCCGGAGTCGAACACCTTGGCCTCCACGTGCAGCACGTCGTCCACATCGGACTTCCACAGCGCGAGGAGCTCGCCGGGCGTCGCGGTAGGCGTGCGTGGTCAGGTGGAAACCGGCCGGCACGGGCAGGCTCGCGGCGGCGAGCCTGGCCGGCGAGGCGCCCTTCCCGCCGACCGTCTCCAGGTCGGCGGCGGGATCAGCGAGCGGCAGCACCAGCGCGGTGGTCCCCATCCGCCGATCCTCGCACCGGCGGTTGCGTCCGTGGCGGGAACGCGCCGAACGGGTGCGCGCGGCCAGGTCCAGAGCCTCGGTTCGCGCTGCCTGGGGTTGTGCGCCGCCCACACGCCGGGCACGAGCTGTTCGCGGGGTTCCCCGGCGCGCGGGGTGAGGGCGTGAACCCCGCGCGCCGGGGACGTTCACAGGCCGTTGGTGAACAGCAGGCGGTTGACCGTGCCGCCGGTGGCGCCGCCGCTGACGACGTTCGGCGTGGCGCCGGAGTTCAGCCAGTTGTGCACGGTGGCCGACGGCTGGTCGCCGAACCGCTGCTTGTAGAGCGCGGCCACGCCCGCCACGTGCGGCGTCGCCATGGACGTCCCGCTCATCGCGCCCGAGCCGCCGGTGCGGACGGTCGAGACGATCGAGGTGCCCGGCGCGTAGAGGTCGACGCACGCGCCCGTGCTGGAGAACGACGACCGGGCGTCGGTGTTCGTGGAGGACGCCACCACGCTGGCCGTCTCCACCTTGCGCGGCAGGCGGTCGCACGAGTTGCCGCCGGTGTTGCCCGCCGAGGTGGCCAGGAAGACGCCCGCGGCGATCATGTTGCGGATCGCGGTCTCCAGGCTCGCCGACGCGGTGAAGTTCCACGACGTGTTGGCGACGGCGGGCTTGGTGTGGTTGGCCGTGACCCAGTTGATCGCGTTGAGCGCCGACGTGGTGGTGGCGCTGCCCGAGCAGTTCATCATCTTCACGCCGTGCAGCCGCACGCCCTTGGCGATGCCGTAGGTGGCGGAGCCGATCGTGCCGGCGACGTGCGTGCCGTGGCCGTGGCAGTCGGTGTTGTTGGTGTCGTAGCCGTTGTAGTCGAACGTGGCCCGACCGCCGTAGTCCGCGTGCCCCGGCGTGATGCCGGTGTCGATGATGTAGGCGTGCACGCCCGCGCCGGTCTGGTTGTAGGTGAAGCTGTTCGACAGCGGCAGGGCGGCCTGGTCGATCCGGTCGATGCCCCACGACGGCGGGTTGGCCTGGGTGGCGTCGAGCGCGTCGGTGACCAGCACGTCCTGCTCGATCGTGGTGACCGCCGGGTCGCGGCTGAGCTTGCGCAGCTGCGCCGGGGTGAGCTTGGCGGCGAAGCCGTGGAACGCCGCGTCCCACACGTGGGTCGGCGTGACGCCCGCCGTGGCGGCCACGCTCGCGCCGCCGCGGGCCGACGCGCCGAGGGTGACGATGTAGGAGTCCTTGATCGGGTGGACGGTGGCGGACGCCGTCGCGGTGACGAGGTCGGCCTGGTGCCGGGGTTCGGCCGAGGCGGTGGTGGCGGTGAGGCCGACGGCGGTGGTCGCGACCGCCAGGACGGTGAGCGTTCGACGGAAAGGACGCACGGGTTGGCTCCTTCGGGTGAACCCGGGCGAGTGCGCCCCGACGCAGGGTTGACGGGGCGAACGGTCACTCGTCCGAGGTCCAGACCAGCAGCCTGACCAGCGGTTATGCCATGGTCAACGGAGGTCGGCCGAACGGCCGTCCCCACCGTCACGCTCGGTGGACATAACGGACAACTGGTAATGCCCGGGTCGCCCGGCCGGGCGCTTGCCCGCGGCCGACCGGGCCAGTGCCAGTCGGGTCAGCGCGACACCGGCGAGCACCACCGCCATGCCCGCGACGATCCGCGGCGTCAGCGGCTCGTCGAGCACGAGCGCGCCCAGCCCGACGGAGACGACCGGCAGGAGGTAGCCGACCGTGGCGGCGCTGGTCGGGCCCTCGTCCTCGATGATCCGGTAGTTGAGGAAGAACGTGGCGCCGGTGCCGAGGACGCCGAGCACCACCACCGCGACGATCGCCGTGACGGTGGGCGTGGTCGGGGTGCGGTCGAAGGGGAGCATGACGGCGCTCAGGCCGGTGGCCGCGGTGAGCTGCGCCGCGGACATCGCGATCGGTCCGCCCTTGCCGACCAGTTTCCGTCCCATGTAGGCGAACGCGACGGCGTAGCTCGCCGCCGCGCCGAGCAGGGCGAAGGCCCCCGGGCTGAGCAGGCCTTGCTGCCGCCAGGGCGCGAAGATCAGCGTCACACCCGCGAAGCCGACGACCAGGCCGAGCACGCGCACCGGCGTGACGGGGCCGTCCGTGCCCAGGGCGAAGCCGAGGAGGAGCGAGAACAGCGGGGTGGTCGCGTTGAGGACGCCCGCCACGCCGGAGTCGACGGTCTGCTGGCCGACGGCGAACAGCAGGAACGGCAGGGCGTTGCAGAAGAAGGCGGCGACCGCGAGGTGCCCCCACAACCGGCGGGGCAGCTCCTCGTGGTTCACGCGGGCCAGCACGAGCAGGGTGGCGGCGCCCAGGGTGCAGCGGACCACCGTGATCAGGATCGGCGACAGTCCGGTCAGGGCCAGTTCGATCCACAGGAACACCGAGCCCCACAACAGGGCCAGCGCCCCCATCCGCAGCACACCACGTCCGGTCATGGGCTCACCGTCCCCCACGACCGACTTCAAGAAAAGTGAAACCTCATGACACTACGTTAAGCAGCGCTACAACATCACCAGCCCCGAACCCAGGACTCGCGCGAGAGTCCTCCCTCCACCTCGCGCGAGTCCTACGTTCAGAACGACCGTGTCCTACGTTCAGGACCCCCGAGTTCAACGCTCGCGTCAGCGGGTGTGGACGAACAGCGACTCGACGCCGTGCACGATCGACGCCGTCCGGAACGCGGGCCGCTCATCGGCCAGGCGCAGGTTCGGGAAGCGGCGCAGCAGGGCCGGGTAGGCGGCGCGCAGCTCCAGCCGCGCCAACTCCGCGCCGACGCACCGGTGCGCGCCGTAGCCGAACGCCAGGTGCGACGACGCCGAACGGCCCGCGTCGAACTCGGACGCGCCCTCGCGGTTGGCCGCCGACAACGACACCACGACCACGTCGCCTTCCTCGATCCGCTGCTCGCCGACCCGCAGCGCGTGCCGGGCGAAGCGCGGGAACGCCACCTGCACCACGCTCAGGTGCCGCAGCAGCTCCTCGACCAGCGGCGCCGCCGCCGCGTCGTCGTCACGCATCGCCGCACGCGCGGCGTCGTCCTTCAGCAGCACGATCGCGCCCAACGCGAGCATCGACGCCGTGGTGTCGAACCCGCCGGTCAGCACGCCGTCGGCCAGGCCGGCCAGCTCGACGTCGCTCACGTCGTCGCCGTGCTGCCGGATGATCGAGCCGATCAGGCCGTCACCCGGCGACCGGCGCTCGCGGCGCACGATCTCCTCCATGTACGACAGCGACTCGGAGATCGCGCCCAACGCCTGCCCCGCGCCGCCGAACACGTCGAACCGCGCCGCCGCCAGCTCCTGGAACCGCTCGCGGTCGGCGTAGGGGACGCCCAGCAGCTCGCAGATGGTCAACGACGGTACGGGCAGCGCGAACTCCCGCACCAGGTCCACCGGCCCGTCGGCGGCCTCCATGGCGTCCAGCCGCTCGGTGACGATCGCGTCGATGCGCGGCACGAGCCGCGACAGCCGGCGCATGGTGAACTCCGGCGTGAGCAGCTTGCGCAGCCGCGTGTGGTCGGGCGGGTCGGCGAAGCCGAGGCCGCCGGGCGACTGCTCCAGCCGACCGACCGCCGCACCGAGCCGCGCGTAGTCGTTGCTGAACGCACCTGTGTCGGAAAGCACGTTCTTCGCTTCGTCCTGACCGGTGACCAACCACACCCGCAAGCCGAACGGCATCGGGATCCGGTGCACCGCGCCGCTCTCCCGCATCCGCTCCAACTCGGCGACCGGCACCACCCCGTCCCGCTTCAGCGGGACCAGCGCGCGGTCCGGGAGCAGCGCGAACGCCCGCGAACCGATCTTGCCCAACACCCACCGCGCCGCCGAACGCCGTGCGACCCACGCCACCAAACCGTCGCGCACGGACGCCAGAGTCGTCATCGAACACCCCTCTTCCCCAGACTGGATCGCCCGACGGTAACCGCACGCGGGGGTGAGCAGCATCGCGCTAGAGGCGGATTGACACACCAGGGCCCGTGACAGACGATCGGCAATCGCGCGCGATACGGGGGAAGCCGGTCGAAATCCGGCGCTGACCCGCAACGGTAGGTCCCACCCGGGACGAGTCCGAACACCCGTCGCGCGTGCCACGCTCCTGACACCGTCGAGGTCAACGGGTCGGAGCCCGGGGGAAGTCGGTCACGGCTGTCCGGGGTCCGCTCACGCCTTGCCCCCGGAAAGGCCGAACATGTCGTTGAGACGGACCGCCGCCGTCATCGCCGCCGCCGCTGTGGCCGCGCTCGCGGCGACACCCGCAGCCCAGAGCCGGGCGTGGGCGGCGCCGACGACGCCGGACGTGAGCGACACGGCCGCCGGCTGGCTCTCCCGGCAGCTCGTCGACGGCGACCACCTCGAGAACGTCGGCTACCCCGACCAGGGCCTCACGCTGGACGCGCTGTTCGCGTTCACCGCGGCGGGCGTGGCGTCCGCGAGCGCGGACAAGGCCGCCGCCTGGCTCGCCGAACCCGAGATCATCGCCAACTACCTGCACTTCGGCAACCCCGCCGAGTCGTTCGCGGGCGCGCACGCCAAGCTGGCGTTGGCGGTCCAGGTGCGTGGCCAGGACCCGACGGCCTTCGGCGGCGAGGACCTGATCGCCGGTCTCACCGCGCTCCAGGCGCCGTCCGGCCGGTTCCAGGACAAGTCCGAGTGGGGCGACTACTCCAACGGCTTCACCCAGGCGTTCGCGGTGCTCGCGCTGGACCGGTGGGAGGGCGCGCCGCGGACCGCCGTCGACTACCTCGTCGGCACGCAGTGCCTGGACGGCGGGTTCCCGCTGGTCCTGGAGGCCGCGACCTGCGTGTCGCACGTGGACGCCACCGCCATGGTGGTGCAGGCGCTGCTGGCCGTCGACGAGGACACCGAGGCCGCCGAGGCGCTCGACTGGCTGACCGGCGTGCAGCAGCCCGGTGGCGGGTTCCGGGACGAGGGCGCGGCCGGTGAGGGCAACGCCAACAGCACCGGTCTGGCCGCGCAGGCGTTGCGCGCCGGCGGTCGGACGGCCGCCGCGGACCGGGCGGCGAGGTTCCTGACGTCGTTGCAGGTCGGTTGCGCGGCGGACGAGGCGAACCGGGGTGCGATCGCGTTCGACAAGAGCGGGTTCACGCAGGCCACGTCGTTGCGCGCGAGCGCGCAGGGCGTCCTCGGCCTGGTGGGGGTGAACTTCGCGGACCTGACGGCGGAGGGTGGCACGCCGGCGGCGCCGGTGCTCGACTGCCCGACCACCACGACGACGCCGACTTCGACCTCGTCGTCCACTTCGGACACGACGACGACCACCACCGCGGCCACCACCACCTCCGACATCGCCACTACTACTACGACGACGACCGCTGCCGTAGTAGTAGTGGCGGGCAACCGCGGCAACCTCGCCCGCACGGGCGCGGAGGTCGGTCCGATGCTGTGGATCGGCGCGTTGCTGCTGTTCGGCGGCGTGCTCGCGGTCGTCCTCGCACGCCGGCGGCACGCGGAGGCACGGAAGTGACGGCACGTGATCGCGGCACGCCGACCGTGCTCGGCACCCGATGACGGGCCGGTTCCGGCGAGCCCTGACGACCCTGGCCGTCGTCGGGCTCGCCCTGACGTCCGCCCCGCTCACCGCCCAGGCGGCCGACTGCGCGGGCGTCACGGTGGTCGTGGACTTCGGCCCGCTGGGCGGCGGCGTGCAGACGGGGTGCGCGCCGGGTGATCCGGCCACGGGCACGGCCGCGCTGACCGCCGCCGGGTTCGGCTACACGTTCGCGGCCCGGCAGCCCGGTTTCGTCTGCCGGATCAACGGCCGGCCGAGCAGCGACCCGTGCGTCAACACCTCCCCCACCACGGCGTACTGGGGTTACTGGCACGGTCGGCCCGGTGGTGCGTGGGTCTACGCCGGCAGCAGCGCCGGTGCGCACGACCCGGCTCCGGGCAGCGTGGAGGGCTGGTCGTTCGGCGCGGGCGGGCAGCCGGGCATCGCGCCGCCCGCGCCGGAACCGACCCGGCCCGCGCCGCCACCACCCGCGCCCGACCAGCCCGGCCAGCCCGCGCAACCCGGACAGCCGGTCGGACCCGGGCAACCGGCACCACCCGCGCCCCAACCGGGTCAGCCGACGCAGCAGACCACCCAGCAGACCGGGACGTCCGCGTCCCCCACCGCCGGTACGACGTCCGCACCGCCGTCATCAGCGGCGACGACGGTCGTCGGCACGGCGTCGAGCTCCGCCGTGGCGACGAGTTCGACGCCGGTGGCCGTGGAGCCGACGGCGGGCACGTCCTCCGGCGGCACGGTCGGCCTGGTCGTCGGGATCGTGGTGATCGCCGCGTTGGCCGGTCTGGGGCTGTGGACCGCGCGCCGGCGCGCCAAGGCCGCGGCGTGAGCCTGCACCCCGGCTCGTGGTGGCTGTGGGCGTTGTGCCTCGCCGCCGTGGCCGGCCGCACCACCAACCCGGTCCTGTTGGCGCTGGTGATCGCGGTCGCGGGATACGTGGCCGTGTCGTGCCGGGAGGACACCCCGTGGGCAGGCGCCTACGGGGTGTTCCTCAAGTTCGCCCTGGTGGTGCTCGCCGTCCGGGTGGTGTTGCACGTGCTGCTGGGCGGGGTGAGCGGGCCGACGGTGCTGGTGACGCTGCCGGAGGTCCCGTTGCCGGAGTGGACCAGGGGCGTCCGGTTGGGCGGCCCGGTCAGCGCCGAGGGGCTCGCGTTCGCGGTGTACCAGGGGCTTCAGCTGGCGACGTTGCTGTGTTGTGTCGGCGCGGCGAACGCGCTCGCCAACGCCAAGCGGCTGCTGCGGTCGCTGCCGGCCGCGTTGTACGAGGTCAGCGTGGCGGTGGTGGTGGCGTTGACGGTCGCGCCGCAGTTGGTGGCCAGCGCGCGGTCGGTGCGCCGGGCGCGGGCGTTGCGGGGTGACGTGGTGCGCGGCGTGAAGGCGGTGCGGGTGCTGATGGTGCCGGTGTTGGAGGACGCGTTCGAGCGGTCGCTGGTGCTGGCCGCGGCGATGGACTCGCGCGGCTACGGCCGGACGGCGGGGCTGCCGAAGCGGACCAGGGTGGTGACCGGGGCGCTGGTGCTCGGCGGGTTGCTGGGGCTGTGCGTCGGCGCGTACGGGCTGCTCGGTGGCGCCACACCCGGTGTGGTGGGCGTGCCGATGCTGGTGGTGGGCTCGGTGTTGGCCGTCGCGGGCCTGTGGACGGGGTCGCGACGGGTGCGTCGCAGCCGCTACCGGCCGGACCGGTGGGGGCCGCGCGAGCTGGCGATCACCGGGTCCGGGCTGGTCGCGGCGCTGGCGACGTTCCTCGCGCCGGAGGGCCTGGGCGGCGGCGCGCTGACGCCGAGCACGGTGCCGCTGACCGTGCCGGAACTGCCGCTGCTGCCCGCGGTCGGTCTGCTGTGCGCGCTCGCGCCCGTCGTCATCGCCAGGAACGTCGTCATCGCCAGGGGCAGGGTGAACCCGTGATCCGGTTCGAGAACGTCTCCGTCACCTACCGCGACGCCGACGCGCCCGCGTTGGCGTCGGTGGACCTGCACGTGCCCGAAGGCGAGCTGTGCCTCGTGGTCGGGCGGACCGGGTCGGGCAAGTCCACGTTGCTGCGCGCGGTCAACGGCCTGGTGCCGCACTTCACCGGCGGCACGCTCACCGGCCGCGTGCTCGTGGCGGGGCGTGACACCCGCACCCACCCGCCGCGCGAGCTGGCCGACGTGGTGGGCCTGGTGGCGCAGGACCCGCAGGCCGGGTTCGTCACCGACTCGGTCGAGGAGGAGCTGGCGTACTCGATGGAGTCGCTGGCGCTGTCGCAGCCGGTGATGCGCAAGCGCGTCGAGGAGACCTTGGACCTGCTGGGCCTCGCGGACCTGCGGCACCGGCCGCTGGCGACGTTGTCGGGCGGGCAGCAGCAGCGCGTGGCCGTCGGCGCGGCCCTGACCGCCCACCCGCGCGTGCTGGTGCTGGACGAGCCGACCTCGGCGCTGGATCCCGGCGCGGCGGAGGACGTGCTGGCCGCGCTGCACCGGCTGGTGCACGACCTGGGCATGACCGTGCTGATCGCGGAGCACCGGCTGGAACGGGTCGCGCAGTACGCGGACCGCGTGGTGTGGCTGCCCGGCGGTGGCCTGCCGCCGGTCGCGGGCGAGCCGGGCCCGGTGCTGGCGGACGCCCCGGTCGCGCCGCCCGTGGTGCGGTTGGCGCAGCTGGCCGGGTGGACGCCGGTGCCGGTGTCGATCCGCGACGCGCGGCGGTTGGCCGGTCCGCTGCGGGACCGCCTGCCCGAGCCGCCGGTGGCGTCGTCGGCGCGGTCGGCGGAGTTGGTCGTCGCGCACGACCTGCGGGTGCGCTACTCCGCTGTGGACGCCTTGCGCGGCGTGTCGTTGAGCGTCGGCGAGGGCGAGCGCGTGGCCGTGATGGGTCGCAACGGGTCGGGGAAGTCGAGCCTGCTGTGGGCGGTGCAGGGCACGGGCAAGCGGTCCGGCGGTGACGTCGCGGTGGCCGGTGTCGACCCGGCGACGCTCAAGCCCGGTCCGCGGCGCGAGGTCATCGGCCTGGTGCCGCAGCAACCGGGCGACCTGCTGTACCTGCACACCGTCGGCGGGGAGTGCGCGCAGGCGGACCGCGAGTCGGGCAAGGTCGGGGGCACGTGCCGCGAGCTCCTGGACCGGTTGGCGCCGGGCATCCCGGACGACCGGCACCCGCGTGACCTGTCGGAGGGGCAGCGGCTGGCGCTGGCACTGGCCGTGTCGCTCACCCCCTCGCCGCGGGCGGTCCTGCTGGACGAGCCGACCCGGGGCCTGGACTACCCGGCCAAGACGCGGCTCGCGACGGCGTTGCGCGAGCTCGCCGACGACGGTCACGCGATCGTGCTGGCGACGCACGACGTGGAGTTCGTCGCCGAGTACGCGAGCCGGGTCGTGGTGCTGGCCGACGGCGAGGTGGTGGCCGACGGCCCGACCGCCGAGGTGGTCACCGCCTCCCCGGTCTTCTCGCCCCAGGTGGCCAAGGTTCTCGCGCCGCTGCCGTGGTTGACGGTGGCGGACGTGCGCGCGGCCCTGGCGGCGCGGTGAACGCGCCGGTCCGCGTCCGACCCCGCGCCGCCCTCGCCTTGGCCGTGGCGGCGGCGATCAGCGTCGTGGCCTTCGGGTGGCCGCTGCTGGTCTCCGCGGACTCCGTCATCGCGCGGGGCGCGACCGCGCCGTGGACGTTCGCCCTCCTCCTCCCCCTGGTGCTGGCCGTGGTGCTGGCCGAGATCAGCGAGGGCGGGCTGGACGCGAAAGCCGTGGCGATGCTGGGCGTGCTGTCGGCGTTGGGCGCGGCGATCCGCCCCCTCGGCGCGGGCACGGCGGGGATCGAGACGGTGTTCTTCCTGCTCGTCCTCGGCGGCCGGGTGTTCGGGCCCGGGTTCGGGTTCGTGCTCGGCAACACCATGCTGTTCGCGTCCGCCCTGCTCACGGGCGGTGTCGGGCCGTGGTTGCCGTACCAGATGCTCGGCGCGGCCTGGGTGGCGCTGGGCGCCGGTCTGCTGCCGTCGGCGCGCGGCAAGGCCGAACTGGCGGTGCTCGCCGCGTACAGCGCCGCCGCGTCCCTGGTCTACGGGCTGCTGCTGAACCTGTCGTTCTGGCCGTTCGCGTTGAGCGCGGGCAGCACCTCGCTGTCGTTCCAGCCGGGCGCGCCGGTCCTGGACAACCTGGCGCGCGTGGTGGCGTTCAGCCTGGCCACGTCCCTCGGCTGGGACGTCGGCCGCGCGGTCACCACCACGATCCTGGTGCTCGCGACCGGCCCGGTGCTGCTGCGCACGTTGCGCCGGGCCGCCCGCAGGGCGTCGTTCGCCGATCCGGTGTTCACCGGGGCAGCTGCGCCGCCACCTCCGCCACCGCGTCCAGGACCTCCGGCGTGACGTAGCCGGTCGCGATCTCCGCCTCGGCGACGGTGACCGTGGTCCGGTCCCGGTCCGAGCCGTAGTTGGCGCCGGTGAACACCACGTCCGCCAGACCGACCTGGGCCGCGCCCAGCGCCTGCACGTCCCCGGTCCCGGGCGCGTCCACGATGTCCTGGAACTCCTGCGCGTCGCCGCGCGAGGCGAACTCGACCCAGGCCACCGCGATCACCGCCGAGTTGCCCGCGTCGTCACCGACCGTGAACAACACCCGCTCCATCGACGTGCACGCGTTCTCCCGGAGGAAGTCCCGCACACCGCCGAACGCCGCGTCCACGCACGCGACCTGCTGCTTCTCCGTCCGCTTGAGGCCGTGCAGCCCCATCCGCCGCCACGCGCCATCGGCGTCACCCCGTCGGGCGAGGTCGCCGCCCTCGTCCTTGCGCGCCTCGACGCCCGGCCCCGGACCGCCGCCGCCACCGGAGCCGCCCGCGCTGAGGCCGACCGCTCCCCCGTACCCGACCGCGCTGAGCGCGATCAACCCGGCCAACAGCGCCGACCTGCTCCGCCCGCCCCCGCCGGCGACCGGCCGAACCCGGCCGCGGTCGTCGGTGTAGAAACCCTTTGGCACCCTGACCTCCTCCCCCTGAGGAAGGTTTAGCAACGCCAAGGGTCCCGAGACCCGAATTTCGCGGAGAACCCCTCGAAGAGCGCAAACCAGACGGTCGGTTCACTGACCGTGCGTGACCCGCCACCGGTCGTAGTCCTCCGGCGTGCGCACCCCGTCGTCCAGCACCGACCGGTAGACGTCGTGCCGGGCGGCGACCCCCACGACGGCGTCCGCCCGCGCCTGCAACTCGCCCTGACGTCGCAGCAGCTCGTCGATCACGCCGCCGGTACCGCCGACTTGGGACGTGCGGCCAGCAGCAGCGCCAACCCCAGCACCGACATCGCCAGCCCCATGCCGTAGGCGGTGCGGTAGCCGAGGTGCTGCGCGAGGCCCAGCAACGGTCCGACGAGCATCGCGCTGGTCTTGTAGGTGTTGGTGAACAGCGTGCTGGCGTACCCGGGTCGGTCGGGCGCGAGGTCCTGGAAGTACGAGATGCCCAGGCCCATCACCGCCGAGATGACCACGGCGTGCAGCACCTGCGCCGCCATGACCTGCCAGGTCGCCTGGGTCAGGAGCATGATCGAGTAGTACGCCAGCGCGACCGCGCCGCCCGCCAGCACGAGCACCCGCAGGTTGTACCTCATCGCCAACGCGCCGAAGCCGAGCATCAGCGGGATCTCCAGAGCCGCGCACAACCCCAGCACCAGGCCCGCGTCACGCGTCGTGCCGCCCAGGCTCTCGGTCACGAACAGCGGCATCGCCGTCACGCCGAGCGAGGTCGCGCACTGGAGCAGCACGAACGCCGCCGCCGCGAGCACGACCTCCCGCCGCAGCCCCGACTGGCGCGCCACCTCGGGCGACGGCGGCGCGGACGGCCCCAGCTCGGGCAACCACACCAGGATCACGACGACCGCCAGCACGTACACCGCGGCGCTGACGGCGAACAGACCGGTGAACCCGCCGCCGGCGAGCAGCAAGGCGCCCAGCGGCGGACCGCCGACCCACGCGATCGACATCGTCGTCCGCAGGCCGCTCATCGCCAACGGCGCCTTGGCCGAGCCGCTGCGTTCGAGCAGCTGCCGCGCGTAGGCGTACATCTGCGGTATCTGCGCGGACGCCATCGCCCACACCGTCACCGCGACGACCAGCAGCAGCCAGTAGTCCCGCAGCACGGCGAACAGCACCCACGCCAGCGCGCCCGACACCCCGGCCACCACGAGCAACGTGCGACGGATCGCCCGCGAGTCGGAGAACCGACCGAGCAGCGTGCTCACCACCATCGACACCAAGGCGCTGACCAGCAGGAACGCCCCGACCGCGACCGGCCCGGCCTGGACTTCCTTGATCAGGAACAACGACAGGAACGGGCCCGCGAGCGCGTACCCGACCCCCGTCAGCAGGCTGACCGACAGCAGCGGCAGGAAGGGTCGGGACCGGGGTCGGGCGGGGGTTTCACTCAGGGCGGGCACACCGGCGATCCTCGTCGCCCGAATGGGTGACGAGGAAGCCGATTTCCAGCATCCGGACCGGTGAGAGCGCTCACACAGTGGCACGCGCGACCAGCACCGCCATGTCCAGCGGCAGCTCGCGGATGTCGTCCAGCGCGAATCCGTTGGCCGCCAGCAACCTCCGGTGCTCCTCCGTGGTCCGCTCACCGCCCTGCACCGTGTTGACCATCATGTGGACGTTGAACGCCAGCGGCAGCAGCGTGCGCGGGTCGTCCTGGATCGGGCGCTCCACCACGGCCAGCGCCGCGCCCTCCTCCATCGCCGCGCGCACGTTGCGCAGGATCACCGAGCACCGCTCGTCGTCCCAGTCGTGCAGGATCCTCGACAGCAGGTAGAGGTCGCCGCCGGACGGCACCGGGTCGTGGAAGAAGTCACCCGCGACGACCGACACCCGCGCGCTGTGACGGGCGAGCACGTCGGCCGCCGCGCCGACCACGTGCGGCCGGTCGAACAGCACCCCGCGCAGGCCGGGCGCGGCGGTCAGCACCAGGTCGAGCAGTCGGCCGTCGCCGCCCGCGACGTCGACCACCGTGCCGGTGGCGGGCAGGTCCAGCAGGCCGGGCACCAGCTCCAGGAAGCTCGTGCCCGCCGCCATCGCGCCCTCGAACAGCCGCGCGTCCGCCGGGTGGGCGGCGAAGTGCTCGAACGGCTGCGCGCCGTACACGTGGCCGAACCCGCTCTCGCCGGTGCGCACGGTGTGCTCCAGCCCGCTGAACGACCGGTAGAACAGGCCGCCGTAGATGCGCGCCAGGTCGCGTTGCGACCCGGTCACGTCACCGCGCAGCACCGCCCCGACCTCGGTCAACGACCACCGCTCCCCCTCCCAGCGGAACACGCCGAGCGCGGCCAGGAAGGCGAGCACGCGGCGGAGCTTGTCCGCGCGGCAGCCGGTGCGCCCGGCCAGTTCGGCGGTGTCGAGCGGGCCGTCGGCGAGCAGGTCGGCGATCCCGAGTTCGGCGACCACGGCCACCGCGCGGGTGCGCCACGCGCCGGTCATCAGGTCGAGCATCGAGCGGCGCGGCTGGTCGGGCCGGCCGACGTGGTGCTCCAACACCTCGGTGTGGTGGCCGCGCGCCTGCAGCGCGAGCCGGGTAGCACCGCGGAAGTAGAGGGTCGTGTCCTGCCCGTCGTAGCCGCCGCCGTCGGGTGCGTGGCCCGACTCCCGCAACGTCGCGCACACCCCGCGCAACACCACGTCGTCGTCGGCGACGCGGAACGCGACGTGCGATTCGGCCTCCCGCTCGGCTTCGGACATGTCCGCCCGCGGCACGAGCAGCCGCACCTCACGCGGCCCGACCGCGCCACGCAGGACCCGCACGTCGCGCTCCTGCCCGGCACGCCCGCGCACCACCTGGTCCGGACGCGGTTGCGGCGCGTCCACCCCCAGCCCGGCCAGCACCCCGATCAGGCCCGCCGGTCGTGCCGCCGCCACGAACACCGCCGCGTGCCCGACCTCCAGGTGGCGCACCAGGCAGGCGGGTGGCCGACCGCCCGCCACGGCGGCCAGTGCGTCGCCGGTGCTCAGGTCCCGCACGAAGGCCACGGCCGCCGCCAACCGGCGGAGGTCCTTCTCCCCCAGCGCGCCGGGCACGCCGCTCACCGTCACGGACATTGCTGATCCTCTCCAGAGGATGGTCGTGCCCCACCGCGTGGGTGGGGCACGGCGGACTCGTCACCCCGGGCGGGGCTAAGGTCTGTCGAGCTCCGGGTGGAGCTCGATGTCGCACCAGCGCACGAGGCCGGCGATGCGTGGCTGCCCGTCGTGCCGCCACACCATGGACGGTTTGGTCATCTCGCCGGGCGCGGACACCCGGCTCGCGCCGAGCACGGCCAGGTCGCGCGCGGTCCGCCGGAACTCCTCGCCGACCGCGCCGAGGCCGACGTTCTGCAGGTGCGCGGCGAACGGGCGCATCGCGTCGACCGCCGCCGCCACGTCCGGCACGGACACGATCCGCGCGACCCGGTTGCCCGAGCCGCTGAGCGGCATCAGCGCGTCGTCCAGCACGACCGTCCACTCCAGCCCGTCGGGCGACCACACCTCGCTGTCGTCCGAAGTGGCGGCCCGCCACTCGGCGACGAGGCGGCGGTGTTGCAGCACGGTGGCGTCCTGCGCGTCGATCGTCCCGGGTGGACTGTCCCGCGCCTCCCGCCGCATCGCCGCGGCCAGGTGCTCGGCGACGGCGCGGGCGTGCTCCCGCTGCACCAGGTAGACCTGCGGCGAGAGGCACGCGTGCTGGTCGAAGTCGCTGCAGTCGGCGGCGATCCGGCGTGCCACCTCGGCGGGGCCGTGCTGTGCCGCGTACTCCCCGCTGACGATGCCGAACGACAGCTTGTGGCCGTGCTCCTCGTAGAGCTGGTGCGGGCCGACCTTGGCCCGGATCGCCGCGCACGCCTGGTCGCCGCCGTAGGCGATCACCGCGTCGGCCTGGCCGAGCGCGGCCTCCAGCGAGGCCTCGTCGTCACGGTCCCAGTAGGTCGCCACGACGGCGTCGGCCAGCGCCGGCTCCACGTCGTGCAGGGTGCGCAGGAACGCGGCGGTGAAGTGCGGCTCCTTGGCCGGGATCTTGGCGATCACGGAGGCCTTCACCAGCAGCGACCGCACCAGCGACCGCGCGGGCAGGCCCGGGACGTTGCCCGAGAACACCGCCAGCACGGTGCGCGGCCCGACCGCCGTGGTGCCGCCGCGGAAGCCGTCGAGCACCTCCGGGTCGCCGAGCTCCCGCGTCAGCGCGGCCAGCAGCGACTCGGCGCGCAGGTTGCCCAGCTCGGCGTCCAGCGCGCGGTCGATCGTCTCCTCCGACATGCCGGTGACCAGCGCCGCGTCCCGCACGGTGGCGCGGCGGGCGGTGAAGTCCCGCTTGCCCCACAGGTCCACGGCCGCGTCGACGGCCTCGACGATGCGCCGCACGGGCAGTCGCCGCAGGTTCTCGTGCGCGGTCCGGAGTCCGTCGCCGACGGCGGCCCAGTCGGCGGGTCGCACGCCACGCCACTCGTGCGCGCCGGCGTTCAGGGTGAACGGCACGCCTTCGGCCGCCAGCCACCCGGGCGTCCACGACACGCTCATGCCGCGCCTCCCGTCATCTCGTCCAGGGTCAGCGAGCAACCGCGGCTGGAGCTGCCCGCGATCCGGCCCGCGATGGCCACGCCGTCCGGCCCGGCGATGCCGATGTCGCCGGTGAGCAGCACGTGCGGCCGGTCCAGCACGGACAGGTCGGTGACCTCCAGCAGGCCGCGGCCCTCCGCCAGGTACTCGCGCGTGCGGGGGTCGCGGACCTTCGGGCCGCCCGCCGGGTGGCTGCCCTTGGGACGTTCGCCGAGCGGGCCGACCGGTGTGTCGGAGGCGTCGTAGAGCATGTTGGCCAGCTCGGTCATGCCGAAGATGTTGCCGTGCCGCTCGATGCCGAAGACCCGGCGCACGGCGGCGCGCAGGTCGTCCACGCGCATGATCCGCGAGCGGCCCTTGAACCCGCCGCCGTCGTACATCCGCGAGCCGGGCGGCAGTTCCCAGCTCTTGCCCCGCTCCTCCAGGGCGTCGCAGATGTTGACGAAGGCGAAGGTGGCGCCCACGAGCACGACCGGCAGCCCTTCGGCCACGGCCGCGTCCAGGCGTCGCTCCAGCAGGTCGAAGTCCACTCCGCCGGAGCCGACGACGGCCGTGCTGAGCGCGGGGTCGCCGCACGACGCGGCGATGCGCGCCATGTCGAACGCGATCGCCATCTCCGGCGCGACCTCCTCCGAGGGCGCGAACGGGAGGACGACGGGCCGGACGCCGTCGTCCGGCCGCAGGTGCCGCCGGGCGTTGGCCTCGATGGCGAGCCCCTTCAGCTCCAGCCCGAGCTTGGAGTAGCGGACGGTGCCGCGGGTGCTCCCGGTCGTTCCGCTGGTGCGGAACACGCGGACCACCGGCGCGTCCGGGAACAGGTTCGGACCTCCGTCCTTGTAGGCCGTGTCCGGAACGCCGACGCCCACGCCGACCTGCTTCCAGTACCGGGCCACGTCCGGTGAGTTCGCCACGGCCAGCTCGACCAACTGCTCGTGGAGGTCGAGGGGATCGCCCACACCGTCGCAGACGAGCCGCGCCATGTGTTCGAAGAGCCGCGCGACGTGGGGATCGTCGTGGGCAACGGTCATCGAGAAATCCTCCTGCGGTGACGTCGGGCTCGGGACAGGTCAGCAGCGGCGGACGCGTCGGACAAGGTCCGTCCCCGGAACGGGCTCGGCTGACCGGGGGTTTTCCGAGGGGCACAGGATGACTCAGCGACGGCCGGCGCAGCACCGAACGAGCGCGTTCCGCTTCGGGAAACGGAACGTCGACCGGTCCGGTCGGTGCTCGTGGGCGGAGGCGGAACGACCCGGAACGCCTGCGAACGTCCGTGAACGCCCCGGCACGTCACCACGACGGCCTTGACACGGCCGTCGACACGGGTTCTGACACGCATCTGCACGTCCGATGACATGCCCGTCCCGGACCGTCGTCCCCGAACGACAGGGAGGAACGGACATGGAGTACGCATTCGAGGCCGAGGGCCTGGTCAAGCGGTACGGCAGGACGACCGCGCTGGCCGGTGTCGACCTCGCCGCGCGACCCGGGACCGTGCTGGGGGTGCTCGGGCCGAACGGCGCGGGCAAGACGACCGCGGTGCGGATCCTGGCCACGTTGCTGCGGCCGGACGGCGGACGCGCGGCGGTCGGCGGGCTGGACGTGGTGTCGGACGCGGCGCGGGTGCGCCGGCTGATCGGGCTGACCGGGCAGTACGCCTCGGTCGACGAAGACCTGACCGGCGTGCAGAACCTCGTGCTGATCGGGCAGCTGCTCAACCTGCGCACCTCGCAGGCCAAGGCGCGGGCCGCGGAGCTGCTGCGCGACTTCGAGCTCACCGAGGCGGGCGGGCGGCAGGTCAAGACCTACTCCGGCGGCATGCGGCGTCGGCTGGACCTGGCCGCGAGCCTGGTCGGGCGGCCCGACGTGATCTACCTGGACGAGCCGACCACCGGGCTGGACCCCGCCAAGCGGGACGACATCTGGCACGTGGTGCGCACGCTCGTGGCCGACGGCGCGACCGTGCTGCTGACCACGCAGTACCTGGAGGAGGCGGACGCGCTGGCCGACGAGATCTCGGTCATCGACCACGGACGGGTGATCGCGCACGGCACGCCCGCGTCGCTCAAGCGGATCGTCGGCGGGCAGACCGTGCTGGTGCGGCCCGCGGACCCGGCCCGGCTGGCGGACGCCGCCGCGGTGCTGGCCGAGGTGTCCGGGCACCAGCCGGAGTCGACCGCGCGGGGTGTGGTGACCGTGCCGGTGGACGGTGACGCGGCGTTCACCGAGGTGGTGCGGAGGCTGGACCAGCGGCAGATCTCGGTGACCGAGCTGTCGCTGCGGTTGCCGAGCCTGGACGAGGTGTTCTTCACGCTGACCGGCAAGCACACGGAGGTGGCGGCATGACGACGGTGACGGCTTCACCGGTGGTGGCTCGTGGTGCGGAGGCGCCGCGGCCGTTCGCCCTCGTGCGGCACAGCCTGGCGCTGGCGCGGCGCAGCCTGATCAAGACGATGCGGTCGCCGGAGCAGTTGCTGGACGTGACGTTGCAGCCGGTGATCTTCGTGGTGCTGTTCGTGTACCTGCTGGGCGGCGCGGTGGCCGGGTCGACGCACGAGTACCTGCAACTGCTGCTGCCCGCGATCATGGTGCAGACGACCATGTTCGGCGGGATGGCGACCGGGGTGAACCTGAACACCGACATCGGCAAGGGCGTGTTCGACCGGTTCCGGAGCCTGCCGATCGGCCGGTCGGCGCCGTTGGTCGGGTCCGTGCTCGGCGACCTGATCCGGTACGTGGTGGCGGTGGTGTCGCTGCTGGTGTTCGGCGCCCTGATGGGGTTCCGGGTGGAGACCGGCGTGCTGCCCGCGGTGGCGGCGTGCCTGCTGGCGATCCTGTTCGCGTTCTCGGTGAGCTGGGCGTTCGTGCTGGTGGGGATGCTGGTGCGGACCTCCGGCGCGGTGCAGGGCATCGGCTTCCTGGTGATGTTCCCGCTGACGTTCGGCACGAGCATGATCGCGCCGGCGGAGACGTTGCCGGGCTGGTTGCGGTCGTGGGTCGAGATCAACCCGGTGACGCACGTGATGAACGCGTCGCGGGGCCTGATGGTGGGCGGCCCGGTGGCCGGTCCGGTGGCGTGGACGTTGGCCTGGTCGGCGCTGTTCGTGGCCGTGTTCGCCCCGCTGGCGGTGCACGCCTACCGCCGTCGCGCCTGACGGGGCCCGGCCGGGCCGGCCGGTCTTCACGCACGATGAAGGCCGGGCGGCCCGGGTTGCCGCGGTGGTCAGCTCAGGATCAGCGAGAGGCCGTAGGCGGACAGGATCGGGTTGACTTCCTGGTAGTACGTGGTCCCGCCGCTGGAGCAGTTGCCCGAGCCGCCCGAGGTGACGCCCTGGGCCTGGTTCGAGCTGAGCCAGGAACCGCCGGAGTCACCCGGCTCGGCGCAGACGTTCGTGCGGGTCAGGTTGTAGACGACGCCCTGCGGGTAGTTCACGGTCTGGCCGCGGGCCTGGATGTAGTTGCACCACATGCCGGTGGTGGAGCCGGAACGGCACACGCCGGAGCCCACCGGGACCTGCGCGGAGCCGCGCACGTAGTACCAGTAGCCGTTGTAGCCCTCCATGTAGCCCCACAGGTTCACGCCCGCGACGGTCTGCACCCACGAGTAGTCGTAGTAGGGGAACGTGGAGCCCGCGAAGTAGCCGTAGAGCGCGCCGTACTGGTCGGTGGTCTGGGAACCGGGGGTGCCGCAGTGGCCCGCGCTCACGAACCCGCCGTGCACGGCGAAGCCGATGGAGCACCGGCCGGCGTTGTTGATCCAGTACGGCCAACCGCCGACCACGTCCGCGTAGAGCCGCGGCGAGTGGTCCTCCTGCACCACGCGCACGGCGGGGTGCCGGGAGGTGGCCTCGTCGACGAACGCGGTCACGTCGGCGTCGACCTCGTGCCGGTTGACGGTGACGACGACCGTGTTGGTCTTCACGTCGACGTACCAGCCGTTCACGCCCGCCGGCGCGGCCTTGCCCGCCTGCCGGTCGATGGCGGTCTTGGCGGCGTCGAGCTGGGCGTAGCTGTGCGCGACGGGCACGACGGTCACGTCGAGACCGGTGCTGCCGGCGGCGGCGTCACCGGCCACCGCGACGGCGAGCTTGCCGGTCGCGGGGTCGAACCAGCTGCCCGCGTAGGACGAGCCGTAGAGCTTGCGGGCCACGGTCTCGGCGCCGCGGGCCTTCTCCTCCTGGGCCAGGCGGGTGCGCACGCCTTCGGCGGAGAGGCCGAAGTCGCGCTTCATCGCCTCGGCCATGCCGAGGGAGACGCGCGCCGCGGAGTCGGGGGACGTGGTGACCGCGGTGGTGGGCGCGGCGGCCGCGGGCAGGGACGGGATGGCCAGACCGATCGAGAGGACGACCGCGCCGGCTAATCGGGCAGTGCGGGAAGAAGTCATTCGGCAGCCCTTTCACACAAAGGATGCAGGGATGTCCGCCGTCGGCGACCGGGCTGGGAACACGACGCCCGGAACCGGTCGGCACACCGTCGGAGAACCGACGGATTCGAAACGATACATTCCCGATCGAAGCTCCCATACCGCCGAGCCGGTGGCGTCGCGATAACTGTTTCCGCAGTTCACGACGGGTGGAATGACGCAGTCACACACCCGCGAACACCTCATTCTGGGATTCGCTTTCCCGTAGTGACAACCCTCGCCGGAGCACGTCACGCGATTCCGGGTCCAACCCGCCCCAAGCCGCGTTCAAGCGATATGCCCGGCCCTGGACAACTCTCCGACGTGTGGCGGGCGGATGCGGTAGGTCAGGAGGTGGGGAGGATCAGGGCGATGGCGTCGGTGCGGGAGAGGGCGAGGCCGGTGGCGTAGGCCAGGTCGTAGGCGGCGGGGCCGATGTCGGCGTGCAGGTGGGTGGCGAGGCGGGTCACCTCCGGGTTGCGGGGGTCGGCGGCGCCACGCAGATTCTCGGCCGCGCCCAGTGCCCTGGCCGCGTCGGTCGGGTTGCCGAAGTGGGTGCGCACCGCCGCCTCGGCGACGGCGACCCTGGCCAGGACCGGCATGTCCTTGGCCGACATGGCGTGGTCGTAGGCGGCGCGGACGGCTTGAGTGGCCACCGCGCGGTCACCGCGCTCCACGGCGAGGTGCGCGCGTGAGGCCTCGATCTGCGCGTGGAACTGGGGGACGACGAACGGCTCGCCCGCGAGCGAGACCCGGGCCGCCTCGTAGTGCCGTTCCGCGTCGGCCAGGTCGCCCTCGTAGCGGGCCAGGTCGCCGAGCACCAGCCAGGCGAACGCGACACCGCGCGCCGCCCACGGCTGTGACGACATCGGCTTGGTCAACGCGAGGCAGTCCGCGCGGGCCCGCGCCACGTCGCCCAGGTGGATGCGCGCGGTGGCGAGCAGGATCCGTTCGTGGGCCGCGTCGTCGTCGGGGTCCAGTTCGGCGAGCAGCCGGATCGACTCCTCCAGCGCCGCGATCGCCTCGTCCGGGTCGCCGAAGCGCAGGTGCGCCTCGGCCACGCCGGTCAACGCCTGGGCCAACGCGAACCGGTCGCCCACCTCGCGCAGCCCGGTGATCGCGGTGGTGATGTCGTCCCGCGCGCCGCGCAGGTCGCCCTCGTTCTCCCGCACCGCGCCGCGCACCATCCACAGCACGGCCCGCGCCCACGGGTCCGGCACGTCCAGCCGCCGGTCCACCGCCGCCAGCGCCCGTTCCGCGTCGTCGAGGAACAACCCCAGCATCGGCTCCAGCAGCACGAGCACCGGGTGGTCGTCGTCGGCGGACTCGGCGACCAGCTCGGCGAGCCGGGCGATGTGGTCGTCGAGGTCCCGGAAACCGCCCGTGACCGCGTTGTTGACCAGCAGGAACGCGGATACGACCCGGCGTGCCGTCGCGGGCGCCTCCCCCGGCGCGGCCAGCGCGAGGCGCAGCCAGGGCACCGACTCGGCCCGGTTGCCGCGCATGGTCCAGAACAGGCCCATCGCGGCGGCCAGCCGCACGGCCGTGTCCGCGTCGCCGTTGTCGGCGGCGAAGTGCAGCGCGGCGATCAGGTTGTCCCGCTCGGCCTCCAGCCTGGCGATCCAGGTCAGCTGCTCCTTGCCGCGCAGGTGCGGTTCGGCGGTCTCGGCGAGGTCGCGGAAGTGCTCGGCGTGCTCGGCCCGGGCCGCGGCGACCCGGCCGCCCTCGGCCAGCCGTTCCAGGCAGTACTCGCGGATCGTCTCCAGCATCCGGTAGCGGGCCCCGTCGACGACCTGCACCAGCGACTTGTCGACCAGGGCGGCGAGCAGGTCGAACGCGTCGGCGCCGGCGAGCCCTTCGGCGGCCTCCAGGTCGAGGCCCGCGGGGAACACGGCGAGCCGCTCGGCGAAGTCCCGTTCCGGCTCCGACAGCAGGTCCCAGCTCCACGCCACCACCGCGCGCAACGTCTGGTGCCGCGGCATGGCGGTGCGGCTGCCGCCGGTGAGCAGGCGGAACCGGTCGTCGAGGCGGGCGGCCAGCTGCGCCACCGACAGCGACCGCAGCCGGGCGGCGGCCAGCTCGATCGCCAGCGGGAGGCCGTCCAGCCGCCGGCACACCTCGGCGACGGCCCCGGCGTCGTCCGGTGTCACGGTGAAGCCGGGTCGCACCGCCGCCGCGCGTTCGGCGAGCAGCCGCACGGCCGCGTCGCCGTCCAGCGGGGGCACCGGGCTGACCACCTCCCCGTACACGCCGAGCGGTTCCCGGCTGGTGGCCAGCACGCGCAGCCGGGGGCAGCGGCCGAGCAGCTCGTCGGCGAACCGGGCCGCCGCGTCGACCAGGTGCTCGCAGTTGTCCAGCACGATCACGGCCTCGGTGCGCGACAGCACGTCCACCAGCCGGGTCATCGTGTCGACCAGCGCCACGGGCCGGTCGACGGTGCGCTGGTCGCGCAGGCCGAGCGCGCCGAGCACGGCGGGGGCGACGTCGTCCGGGTCGGTCACCGACGCCAGCTCGACCAGCCACGCGCCGCCGGGCAGCCGGGCCGCGACCGTGGTGGCCAGGCGGGTCTTGCCCGCGCCGCCCGGTCCGACGAGGGTGACCAGCCGGTGGCCCGCGAGCTGCCCGGTGACCCGTTCGACGTCGGCGGACCGGCCGACCAGGCTGGTCAACGGCATCCGCAGGTTCCCGGCGCGCGGCTGGTCGGCGGGTGCGGCGCGGAGGATCTCCCGGTGCGTCTCGCGCAGGTCGGGGCCGGGGTCGGCGCCCAGTTCGTCGGCGATGCGGCGGCGGACCCCCTCGTAGGCGACCAGGGCCTCCGCCGGGCGACCGGTCGCGACGAGGGCGCGCAGCAGCAGGGCTTGCAGCCGTTCCCGCAGCGGGTGCCGGGCGGCGAGGTCGGTGAGCTCGGCGACCAGGTGCCCGGCCCGGCCGCACGCCAGGTCGGCCGCCGCGCCGTCCTCCACGACGGCCAGCCGCGTCTCGTCCAGCCCGGCGACGTAGCCGACCGCGAACGGCGCGCCCGCCGCGTCGGCCAACGCCGGTCCGCGCCACAACGCCGCCGCTTCCGCCGCCAGCCGCCTCGCGGCGCCGGGGTCGCCCGCGGTCAGCGCGGCCCTGGTCTCGCGGGCGAGCCGGTCGAACCGGAGCGCGTCGACCGCGTCGGCGGGCAGGTCGAGCCGGTAGCCGCCGTGCGCGGACCGCAGCACGTCGGCGGGCAGGGCGCGGCGCAGCCGGGACACCAGCGACCGGACCGCGGCGGGCTCGTCCGCCGGCCGGTCGTCGGGCCACAGCGCGTCGGCCAGCTCCTCGGTGGTGACGACCCGGCCGGCGGCCACCGCCAACCGGACCAGCAGCGCGCGCACCCTGGCGCCGCCGACCTCGACCACCGTGCCGTCCGCCGTGACCTCCAGCGGCCCCAACACCCCCACCCGCATGCGGTCACTGTGCCACGGCGACCGCGCCGGCCGGGTCGTCACCCCACCGGCCGTTCCCCCGGCGCCGGCCGCGCGTCCGCACGGGCGAGAATCCGAGGGTTCCTCCCGTGCGGCGGGTCGATCTCGCCAAGAACCGGTCACAAGGGGTTCACTACGACAAAGAACTTGCACGGTTTTCCGCAATAGTGCGGATAACGTTCGGACATCCGACCATTCATAACGTAACAATGTCAGGCATGAGCTAACGAATGCCCGGAGCAACCGATATCGCCGCTATGGACGAGGATTCCACTCCGGCGGCACGAGTCCCCGCGCCCGAACGCCGGAACACGGCGTCCGAACGCCGGAACCGCGCCGTCGCGGACCGAGCAACCACCTGGGGTGCCGGATGAACAGCCGAATGGTCGAACTCGAAGCAGTACTGGCCCGGTCCGCGCCGGACCGGCAGGCGGCCCGCCGCCTCGCCGTGGACCTGGCGCGGTCGCTGGACGCGCTCAGCGCGCGCCGCGACGTGGACCGACTGCTGCGCTGCGCCGCCGCGCTGACCCGGATCGGCTCCGCCGACGCCGCGGACGCGCTGCTCATCGCCATGCTGGCGCTGGTGGACCCGACCGGTCCGGAGGCGTCACGGGTGCGTGACCTGCAGGCGTTGGCGTCGGTGGCGCGCGGTCGGCGCGAACCGGGGATGACCGCGCCGCGCCAGGTGCGGCGCAGGCCGCCGACCGCGGCGTTCGGTCGAGGCGCGCCGCTGCGCCAAGTGGTCGGCGACTTCCTCGACCCGCTGCCGGTGGCCGACCCGGTCGCGGTCGGGTCGGTGGCGGTGGCCGTGGAGTTGGCGAAACCGAGCGAGACGGGCGCGCTGGAGCTGGCGTTACAGCGCAACGCGGCGGTGCTCGGGTCGAACCACCCGCAGACGTGCGTGCTGCGGCTGAACCTGATGTGCGCGCGGTTCCGGATCGCCCGCGACCACGGTGACGCCGAGGAGGTCGCGGAGTCGTTGACGGACCTGCGCGACGCGACCGACCGGGCGTTGAACGCGCTGGGCGCGCACCACCCCCGGGCTCTGGTGGCGCAGGCGAACCTGGCGTCCGCGGAGTTCGAGCTGGCCAGGGTGCGCCGGTCCGCCGAACGGGCCCGGCTCGCCCTGCCCAGCCTGCGCTCCGCCGCGGACCGCACCGCCACCCGGCTCGGCGCGGACCACCCGCACTCGGTGATCGCGACGGCGAACCTGGCGTCGGCCGAGTTGGAGCTCGCCCACCTCGACGGCACCCGCGGCCAGTCGCAACGGCTGCTGGACGTGGTGCGCGACGCGTCGATGCGGGCGGTGTCGGCGCTGGGCGCGGACCACCCCGCCGTGCGGGCGCTGGACGAGCAGCGGCGGGCGTGCGAGGCGTTGCTGTCCGGGGTGGGGCCCGACCCGTCGTTCGAGCGGGGTTTCGCGTCGTTCGCCGACGCGGGCCGGTCGCTGGCCACGACGAAGCCGAGCACGCCCACGGCGCGGCAGCACGTGACGATGCCGGAGTGGCCGCCGGGCACGCTGCTGGCACGGTTGCGGGAGAGCAGCCGGCAGGAGCTGATGTCGCTCGGCACCGCGGTCCGCTACGCCGCCGACCGGGAGCTCATCGTCCAGGACGCCACCGACACGCACGTGTTCCTGCTGCTCGAGGGCGTGGTGAAGGTGCTGGTCAACGACGCGAGCGGGGACACCGCGGTGCTCACCGTGCGGGTCGCGGGCGACCTGGTGGGCGAGCTGGCCGCGCTGGACCACAAGCCGCGCTCGGCGACCGTCGTGACCTGTGGTGACGTGTCGGCGAAGTTGATCACGAGCGCCGAGCTGCACGGGTTCCTGCACCGCCGCAACGACGGGTTCGTCGAGCTGATCGGCGTCATCGACGACCAGCTGCGGTGGGCCAACCGGCGGCGGCGCGACTTCCTGTCCCACACCGCCGCCGAGCGGGTGGCACGCGTGCTGGCCGAGCTGGTCGGCGCGCACGGCCGCCAGGAGGTCGGCGGGTGGGTGCTGGGCATCCCCTTGACCAAGGTGGAGCTGGCCTCGATCGCCGGGATGAAGCCGCGCACGGCCGAGAAGGCGTTCGCCGACCTGCGCAAGGCCGGTGTGGTGGTCAGCCACCTGCGGCGGGACGTGGTCGTGCCCGACCTGGAGGGGTTGCGGCGATTCGCGCGGTTGTGAGCACGGTGGTGCCGGTGTCCGTGCCAGGACGCGTGTCGGGGTGCGTGTCGGGGTGCGCCGCCGCGGAACACGCGGTGCGATGACCCGGATGAGAGGGGGCCGGTTGCGGAAGCACTGGTCGTGGCCCGCGGTCACCGCCGTGGTCGGACTCGGCGCGTTCACCGGTCTGACCTTCCTCGTGCAGGCACTCGTGGTCCCCCGCGGCGCGGGCACCTTCGAGTTCGGCGTGTGGTCGGCCTTGGTCGCGGCCTCCGCGGTGGTCTTCGCGTTGCTGTTCTTCCACGCCCTCCCGCTGGCGAGGGGATGGCGTGGAGCCGGGGCGAACGGCCGCGGGCCGCTGCTGTGCTACGTCGCGTTCGCCGCGGCGATCCTGGCCTTCCTGTGGGCGGGCGGCGGGCCGATCGCACAACTGCCGCCGGCCGCGGTGCTGCCGGTGTCCCGCGGGCTGGTCCTGCTCGCGCTGACCGCCGCCGCGCCGACGGTGCTCGGGCTGTGGCTGGTCGCCACCCGGCTGCGCCTGATCTCGGCGGCGCTGTCGGCGCCGACCACCCCGCCGACACGTGCGGACGCGGTGCTCGCGGACCTGATCGACTGCCGTCGCGCCATCGGCGTCTGCCTGACCGTGCTGGCGACGATCATCACCATCGCGGTGGTCGACTCGGGTGCCCAGCGCAAGGCGTTCCTCGCCACCGGCGTCCCGCCGGAGAAGTTCCCGCCCGAGTGGGTGCTGCTCTACGGCGCGCTGTTCACCGCGATCTCCTTGCTGCTCTACGTGCCCACGTTCGTCGCCTGGCGCACCCGCTGCCTGCTGTTCGTGGACCAGTGCTACCCACTGCCCGCCGACGCCCAACCCACCGCGGCGTGGGTCGAGGGGCGGACGCGGCTCATCGGCGTCCTCGGCGCGGACCTGACCGTCGGCAAGAGCCTCACCGCCGCCTTCGGCCTCCTCGCGCCGCTCGCGGTCAGCGTGCTCAGCGTCGTCGTCCCCGGTCTGAAGTAGGTCCCCTCACGCCGCCGGTGCCGGCGGCCGGGGTGCGCTCATCCGGTGAACCAGCCGTCGATCAAGGGGTTGCGGAAGGTGCGGGCGGGGTCGAGCCGGTCGCGCAACTCGGCGAATCGCGCCCAGTCCGGGTAGCGCTCGCCGGGGTCGGCCAGCTCGAACAACTTGCCCCAGTGCGCACGCGGGCGCCACGGGCTCAGCGCCGCCTCGATCTTGCGGAGCACGGCGCGCACGGCCGCGTCGTCCGGGCGCCAGGTGAAGTGGAACGCCACGCTCGGCCGGTCGTGCACCGGGCTGAGCCACTGCGCGTCGGCGGCGATCGTGCGCACCTCGGAGGTCAGCAGCACGGGCGTGACCTCGGCGGACAGGTCGTCGAGCGCCCGCAGCGCGTCGGCCGCGTGCTCGCGGGCCACGAAGTACTCGGACTGGAGCTCACGGCCGACGCTCGGGGTGAAGTCGGCGCGGAAGTGCGGCAGCCGTTCGTGCCACGGGCCGGGCACGCCGAGCTGGGTCGTGCAGTGCCGGGCGGGCTGGCCGGGCACCGGGTGCACCGGTCCGGTGGCGGGCGTCGCGCCCGTCCAGGTCAGGTCGTGCCTGGTGTCGGTCGTGCGGTGCTTGGCGAACACGTGGGCCACGCCCTGCCACGTGGTGAAGGCGCTGACGCTGTAGGCGCTGGAGAACACCGCGTCCACGTTCTCGACCAGGGCGTCGAACGGCATGTCCTGGTAGACCCGCTGCTCCACGTCGAAGGTCGGCACGACGTCCAGCTCGACGGCCACCACCACACCGAGCGAGCCGAACGCCACCACGGCACCGTCGAAACCGGCGTCTCCCCTGGTCAGGGTGCGGATGGAGCCGTCGGCCGCGACCAGGTCGAGCGAGCGGACCAGGCTCGCCAGCGACGGGATGTCGTTGCCCGAGCCGTGGGTGGCGGTGGCGCACGCGCCGATGATCGTGATGTGTGGCAACGACGGCATGGCGGGCAGCGCGAGGCCGGCGGCGTGCAGCCGCTCCGCGAGCGTGGCCAACCGGGTCCCGGCGCCCACCCGCACCGACCCGTCCCGGACCTCGAACACCTCGGGCATCCGGTCGAGGCTGATCAGCGTGCCGTCGGTGTCGGCGATCGTGCTGA
Source organism: Actinosynnema sp. CA-299493 (assembly GCF_050946825.1). Classification (NCBI taxonomy): domain Bacteria; kingdom Bacillati; phylum Actinomycetota; class Actinomycetes; order Pseudonocardiales; family Pseudonocardiaceae; genus Actinosynnema; species Actinosynnema sp. CA-299493. The sequence goes on along the minus strand of NZ_CP191993.1, from coordinate 4,754,636 downwards.
ACGAGTGCCCCGCGCCGACCACCCGCGCCGACTCGGCCGTCCTGACCGCGTCCTGGAGTTCCTCGACGGACGTCGGGTGCGCGGTGCGCGCGGCGGAGAAGGTGAAGTTGCCTGCCCAGTTGGTGCTCACCCGGCCGATTCTGCCCCATCGCCGGCAGCGGGCGACCGGACCGGCGACCACCGTCCGGTTCTCCTCGCGGACCACCCGGTCCGGCTCTCGGCGGGCGATCCCCTCCCGCGCCGCGGGGTCGTCGGCGAGCAGATCGTGGAGGTCCGGCTGTTCCGGCGGCCGGCCCCACGTCGAGGGGACGCCGGTCTGCGGTGATGTGGTGGAACGGATTCCCGGTGCTCGCCGTCCCACGCGGGGAGGTGCGGAGATGCTGCGCTACATGACCGTGGTGGGTGCGTTGTGCGCCGCGTGGGCGCCGTTCCGGTCGGGTGGCGTGCCCCGGCCGGAGGCGGATGTCACGGTGATCGGATTGGCGGTGAGCGTGGTGCTCGCGGCCGTGCTGGCGGTCGGTGGCGGACGCGCGGTCCGGGTGTTCGCGGCGGTGGCGGGGGTCGGGCTGGCGGTCGCGGTGGGGTGGCTCCTGGTGTCGGACCTGCTGATCGGTCTGACCGGTGACGACCTGCCGGTGTTGGCGGTGGGTTCGGTGGCGGTGGCGGTCGGCGCGATGGGTTCGGCCAGGTCGGGGGTCGACGAGGCGGGGCGCCGGTCGGGTGGCCGGCGGGTGCGTCCCGTCGGCGTCCTCGCGGTGGTCCTGGTCGTGGTGGCGGCGTTCCTGGCGCCGGTCGCCGCGCGGGCGGTGATCGTCCGGTCCGAGACCCGGGACGCCCGGGACTTCCCGCCCGAGCCCGTGGTGGAGCGGCCCGGAACGCGGCAGTGGGCGTGGCAGCCGCCCGCGGACGTGGTGGACGTCGTGCCGGTCCTGCACGGGGTCGCGGTGGCCACCCGGGACGGGGCCGTGGTGGCGTTGCACGGCGTCGACGGGCGGGTGGAGTGGCGGTACGCGCGGCCGGGCGCGCCGATCGGCTCGCTGGTGGCGTCGGCGGACCGGCGCAGCGTCGTGGTCTCCTTCCGGTCCGCGCACGACACGAGGGCTCAGTCGGTGGTGGTGCTGGACGCGGACACCGGCGCGCCCCGGTTCGAGGTGGTCGTCCGGTCCGCGCTGGTGGAGACCGACGAGCTGAGGCCCGGCGCGGGCGTGCTGACGATGCGCGACCAGGAGGTCGTCACCGGTTACGACCTCGACGGCGGCGGGTCGCGGTGGCACTGGTCGCCGCCCGCCGGCTGCACGTCGTGGTTCGGGCAGGTGGCCTGGGGCCGCACGACCGTCCTGGTGCCCGTGGAGTGCGCGGACACCTTGGGCGTCACCGCGTTGGACGAGGTGACCGGTCAGGAGCGGTGGCGGCACGAGGTCCGGCGCGGTGACGCGAACGGCGAGCGGCAGGACGTCCGGCTCGACGCCACGTCGGACGGGACCGCGGTCCTCTTCCGGACGTTCGGTGCGCGGACCGCTCCGGACGCGGTGCCGGACGGACTGCTGGACGCCGAGACCGGGCGGGTGCTGACCAGGCCGGAACGGCCGTGGACCGTGCGCGCCGACGCCGGTGTCACGCCGTTGGTGGAGGAAGCGGACGGGGGTCGGGTCACCGGCCTCCTCGCGCTCGACCCGACCACCGGCGCGACCACGCGGCTGTCGGTCGAGGCCTGCCCCCGGCGCACGGCGGACTTTACGACGCGCACCACCTACGTGCGCGCGTGCGAGGACAACGGCCGTGAGCTGACCGTGGTGACGCAGCCGTTGGACGGCTCGTCGCCCACGTCCACCCCGGTCCGCCTGGACGGCTCGGGCTCGCGCGGACGCTCGGACGTCCGCCTCGTCGCCGCGTCCGGCGCGATCGTGGTCACCCGCACGACGTTCGGCGGCACGCCCGCGCCGGTGGTCGGCCTCACGGGCTGACCACCGTCAGGTGAGCCGCGCGCCGATCGCCAGCCGGTTGTAGGCGTTGACCACGGTCGCCAGCCACACGACCTGCTGCGTCAGCGCCTCGCCCACCGCGTGGACCGCCGCGTCGAGGACGGTGTCCGGCACGTGCCCGTCGTGCACCAGGGTCACCGCCTCGGCCAACGCCAGCACCGCCCGTTCCGGCTCCGTGAACGCGGAGTCGGTCCGCCAGGAGGCGACGTCGCGCGTCTCCCCCGCCGCCACGGCCGCGTCGCCGTGCAGCCGGACGCAGTAGGAGCACCCGTTGATCTGCGAGCACCGCAACCGCAGCAGCTCGACGAACCCGACCGGCAGGTCCACGTCGTCCACGGCCTCGGCCAACGCGCCCAGCGCCGCGAACCCCGGCCCGGCGAACGGATCGAGCCTCACCACCCACCACCTCCCGCGCGATCCCGACTCCCGCCCGCGTGCCGGTCGACCGCCAGTCGGGTGACCGTGGGCAGGCAGACCTTCCCGGTCCGGCCCAGCGGCAGTTCCGGCACCACCACCAGGTGCTCGGGCAGCTTGCGGCGGCTGAGGCCGCGGTCGCGCAGGAACGCGGTCAGCTGCGCGAGCGTCGGCGCCGGCCGGCCGGGTCGCACGGCCACGCACGCGCACAGCCGCTCGCCCAGGTCGGGATCCGGCACGGGCACGCACGCCACCTCGGCCACCTCGGGGTGCCCGTCCAGCGCCCGTTCCACCTCGGCCGGGCTGATGGTGTAGCCGCCGCGGATCACCACCCGCTTGAGCCGGCGCACCACGTGCAGGGTGCCGTCGGCGTCGAAGGAGCCCTCGTCGCCGGTCCGCACCCAGCCGCCGGGCAGGCGGTGCCGCCGGTCAAGCTCGGGCGCGTCGACGTAGCACAGCGGCGTCATCGGCCCCAGCGCGCAGATCTCGCCGTCCACCACGCGGATGTCGGTGACGGCCGGGTCCGGCCGGCCCACCCCGTGCTCCGGCGTCGACGTGTGGCAGTTCACGCCGTCCGACGACCCGTAGACGTTGATCACCGGGCGGTCGAACGCCGAGCGCAGCACGGCCAGGGTCCCCGGTGTCAGCACGTCGCCACTCGACACCAGGGCACGCACCGACGAGGTGTCCGCGGTGGACGCCAGGGCCGCCATTCGCCGCAGCATCGTGGGCACGCCGAACACGTGCGTGGGCCGGTGCTCCGCCACCACGCGCAGCGCCGCCGCCGCGTCGAACCGCCGCATCAGCAGCACCGTGCCGCCCCACCGGCACAGCGTGATCGCCGCCCCGAACGACCCGAACGCCGACGCCAGCGGCGCCAGCACCAGGTCGCGCGGCACCGCCGTGGCGCCGTGCACGGCCCGCACGTAGTTCGCCCGGCCGCCAGCGAACGCGTTGTGCGAGTAGGCGACCAGCTTCGGCGCGGCCTCCGACCCCGACGACACCAGTATCCGCGCCGGAGCCTCCGGGTCGACCGCCACCGGCGACCACGGCGGCGCCTGCCGGGTCGGGTGGGAGGCCGCGGCCAGGGCCTCCGACACGTCCGTGATCACGGTGCTCACCACCGGCGATCCCGTGCCCGTCACCGGCGGACCGCCGTCGGGCAGGTGCACCGCCACGCCGCCGACCGCCGCCACCGCCAGTTCCGCCACCACCCCTTCCCGCCCGTTCGGCGCCTGGATGCCGATGATGTCGGAGGGGCCGCGGCCGCGGAGCAGGCTCGCCTGCCACCTGACCGCCCGGTCCAACCACGCGTAGTCCACCGACCCGGCGGAGTCGATCACCGCCGCCCGTGCGGGGTGCGCGGCCACCCGTTGCCGGAACAGCGAGTACAGGTCCCGGTCCGGGCAGTGGCCGGCCGCCACCCAGGACCGGCGCAGCGCGGCGGGCACCAGGTCCCGCACCACCACCCCGGTCGACGACGTCCACGTCATCCGAACCCCCAAACCGGTCCCGGCACCACGCACCCGTCCGACACCAGGGCCCGCGAGAACCGCCGGTCCCGCGCCAACTCCGCCAGGTCCGTGCACACCGGCACGCTCAACGGCGCCGTGCACCGCCGCGTCGCCCGCGCGTTCAGCCGCGACGCCGCCGACAGCAACGACGACGACACCGACTGCCCCGTCCCCGAACGGATCCGCTCCCCGATGGCGTCCACGACACCGCGAGCGCACACCACGCCGCCGAACACGTCCACGGTCGTCATCAACGACGGCGGCACCCCGGCGTGCGCCTGCACCACGAAGTCGGTGCCCAGCGGTGGTCGCGGGCCCAGGGCGTCGCCCCACCCGGACGCGTGCGCGTACACGATCCCGGGCCGCACCCGCGCGACGTCCCGGGCCCGCAACGACCACGCGGCGGCCTTGCCCGGCGCCCAGTTGTGCAGGAACACGTCCGCGCCCGAGGCCAGTTCCAGCAGCTCACGCCGCCCGGCCACGGTCCCGAGGTCCACGGTCGCCACCTGCTTGCCCCGGTTCACCGCGTGGAACCGGGCGGACACGTCACCGGCCATCGGCGGCACGCCGCGCAGCGGGTCGCCCCCGGGCGGTTCGACCCGCACCACGGTCGCCCCCAACTGCCGCAGCAGGTGCCCGGCCACCGGCCCCTGCACCCGGCGGCACGACTCCAGTACCATCAGCCCGGACAACGGCAGCGCCCGGAGGTCCGGCGCGCCTGCCCCGACCGGTCCCGCGCCCGCGCCCAACGGCCGCACGACGTAGGTCGGCACGTCGTCGACCGCCCGGTGCGCCACCCGCACCAACGTCATCCCGGTCGACTCGGCGACCCGTTCCAGCCGCACGACGGGCAGCCGCGCGGTCAGGCCGGTCAGCTCGGGCGGCAGCGGGCACGTCGCCGTGGCGAACCGGTGCTGGAACGGCCGCCACGCCGACGCCACCGCACCCGGATCGGCGTCCAGCGCCGCCCAGAACCGCCGCCACACCTCGGCGTCCAGCGCCTCGACCTCGAACGCCACCCCGTCGGCGGACAGGAACGGCGGCCCGCCGACCCCCGTCGGCACCGGGTCCGGCTCGTCGGCGGTGGCCGCCGCCAGGTACTGCGACACCGCCAGCAGCGCCGCCTGCGCGACCGACGTGGTCACCGCCGTCAACGGGACGCCGCGCAACCGCGCCACCTCCAGCGCCGACGCGCCGATCGCGTCGAGTTCGGCGGCCACGATCGAGGCGTAGTCCAGGCCGAGCGCCGTGGGCCGCCCGAACCGCCGGCCGTGCACGTGCATGAGGCCGCACGCCGCCTGCACGTCCAGCTCGCCGCCCAGCGGCAGGTCCACCGGCCCCGACCACCGCGCGGCCGGCAACGTCGTGGTCATGCGCGCCGCCGCCCGTGCACGGAGTAGACGACCGGCGACGTGGCCAGGAACCGCTCGTCGGCCAGCAACTCGCGCACCGCGGCCAGGTGCGCGTCGCTCAGGCCCGCTTCCAGCAGCCGGTCGCGCAACATGTGGGTGGTGTGCGAGAGCAGCCGCACGCCCGGCGACCCGGCCCGCCACGGGTGCACGACGATCCTCGGGTCCACGTCGACGAGCCCGGCCTCGGCCATCGCGCTGGCCGCCTTGCGCCCCCACGCGCCGTCCACGCCGTAGGCGTCGAACACGCTCTCCTTGACCGCCAGGAACGTCTCGTACAGCTCGGCCGCCTCCCGGTCGGGCGCGAGCAGCACCGGGCCGTAGGAGTTGTCGAACTCGTCCACCTGGAGCCACCCGCCGGGTTTCAGCGCGGCGACGAGCTTGCGCAGCACGGCGTCGCGCTCGGGCAGGTGCCGCAGCACGAGCCGCACGTGGACCAGGTCGAACGAGGCGTCGGGCAGCGGGTCGCACACCACGTCGTGCCGCAGCACGGTGAGCCGGGGCGCGGGCGGCACGTGGTCCGGCTGCACGTCGGTCGCCAGCACGGTCGCGCCGCGCCCGGCCAGCCAGTGCGCCACGGTGCCGCCGCCCGCGCCGACGTCCAGGCACCGCCAGCCGGCCCGCACCCCGGTCTGCGCGAGCCGGGCGAAGGTCACCGGGTCGTAGGCGGCGGCCAGGCACCGGTGCTGTTCGGCGACGTGCGCGCGGTCGAACACGTAGGTGGTCACGTCCACCTCCCGCTGCCGTGGGTCTCGGCGGTGCCCGTCAGCCGGGTGAGCAGGTCGAGCCGGCGCACCTTGCCGGTGGCGGTGCGCGGCACGTCGTCCCAGGCCAGCAGGTGCGGGTCGGCCATCGGCGGCAGGTCGGCCACCGCCTGCCGCCACGCTGCCGGGTCCAGCCGCCCGGATGTCACCAGCACCGGGATCGGCGGCCGGCCCGGCGTGCCGAGCACCACGCACTCGACCACCTCCGGCAGCCGGTCCTCGACCACGTCCTCCACCCACAGGCAGCTCAGGCCCGGCACGGCGTCGACCTCGCGGTCCAGCAGCCGCACCGCGCCACCGCGGGTCAGCACGCCGAGGTCGCCGGTGTTCCACCACGGCCCGGCGGTCTTGGCGTGCCACCGGTCCTGCTCGCCGACGTACCCGGCGCACCGGGCCGCCGTGCGCGCGAGCACCAGACCGCTGTGGCCGCGCGGCACGGGCGTGAGCGTCACCGGGTCCACCACGCGCAGCCTGGTCCGGCCCGGCACCGGACGTCCCAGGTCACGGGCGTCGGTCGACCGGTCGACCGAGCGGCGGGTGAGGAAGCGGAACGTCAGCGGGCCCGTCTCGGTCTGGCCCCAGCCCTGCATCCACAGCGGGCGCCTGCGGCGGGACGCGTGCAGCATCGCCCGGATCGTGGGCGGGTGCACCGCGTCGAAGGTGCTGACGAACAGCCGCACCTCGCGGAACGGGTTGTCCGGTCGCGCCGCCAGCGGTCGCCACCGCACGTAGGCCGACGGCAGCGCCTCCAGCACCGTCGGCCGGTGCACGGCGAGCACCGGCGCGGCCGAGGCGGGGTCGGCGAGCAGCACGACCTTGCGCGGCGCGAGGCAGAACACGCTGGCCGTCCAGCAGAACGCGCGGCCGTGCGCGTAAGAGCCGGTGTTGGCGACCACGTCGTCGCGGCGCACCCCGACCACCGGCCAGCGCACCGCCTCGAACCGGGCCAGCCGGTGCACGATCGTGCGGGTCGTGTGCACCACGAGCTTGGGCACACCGGTCGTGCCCGAGGTGTGGTTGACGACCAGCGGCTCGTCGTCGTGCCTGCGCCGCGGCGCGGGCACCCGTGCGCCGCGCACGTCGTCCAGCGTCAACGCGCCGGCCACGGGCGGGCCCAGCGACAGCACCCGCCGGGCCAGGCCCGCGGGTGGCACGCGGTCGGTGACCAGCACCGCCGGGTCGAGCCGTTTGAGCAGGATCTCCAGCACGTCGTCGGGCAGGTGGTCGGACAGCAGCGCGGGCACCGCGCCGATCCGCACCGCCGCGCACGCGAGCAGGTCGTAGTCGTAGTGGTTGCGCTTCACCACCGCCACCCGGTCGCCGCGCCGGGCGCCCGCCTCGTACAGCCAGCCGGCGGCCTCGCGGACCAGCCCGGCCAGCTGCGGCACGGTGTAGTCGACGCCCGGCCCGTACCCGGCCGGGAGGATGTCGAACGGCCGGTCCAGGTGCACGGTGGTGTGCGTGCCGCGCGCCGCGACCTCGTCGAACAGCGTGCCCATGTCGTGCGGCCTCATGCGTGTTGCCTCCTCGGCACCTCGCGGACCCGTGCGGCGGCACGGCGGCCGGATCGCACCGCCGCCTCGCTGTACGGGGTCAGGGACACCCAGTCGCCCGCGTAGTCCACGACCCCGCCGAGGCGGGACGCGAACTCGCCGCGCAGCGCCAGGGCGTGCGGTGTGGCTTCGGGCAGGCCGTGGCGGAACCGGTGGACCAGCGACCCCGTCACGGCGGCGCGCAGGCCGGGCACGAAGCGCTCGGCCTCGGCGGCGAGCGTGGACACCACCTCGTCGTCGGTCGCGTCCAGCAGCGCCGGCGCGACCGCCGGGCTCGCGACCACGGTGACCAGGCCGCGGCCCTCGGGCGCGCGGTCGGGGTGCTTGAGGTGGTCGAACAGCACCACCGACACCGACGGGCTCTCCGAGCGCGGCACGGCCAGCAGGTACACGTCCGGCTCGGGGCGGTGGTCCAGCATCAGGTGGACCTTCACCATCGGGGTGAACGTGCACGCGTCCAGGAACGGCCGCTCGTGCTCCGGCGGGTTCACGTAGACCTGCCGCGCGACGGGCGCGGGCACCGCCAGCACCACCGATCGGGCCCGCAGCTCCGCGCCACCGCCGGTGATCCGGGCGTAGCCCGGGCCGGCCAGGACCTCCCGCACCGGGAACGACGTGGCGACGTCGAGCCGCGCGGCCAGCGCGCGGGCCATTACGTCCATGCCCCGGTCGTAGGCGCGCCACGCCGTGGAGGGGCCGATCGCGCCGAGCAGCGCCAGGAAGGGCGCGGCGGCCGAGCGTTCCGGCTGCCACCCGAAGAACCCCGACACCACCGGCTGGCACAGGTACTCCAGCACGTCGCGGTGGTAGGGGGCGCAGAACTCGGCGACGGTGGCCCGGCCCGCCCGGGACGCCTCGGGCCGTTCGGTGTCGACGCCGCCCCTGGCCGGGCCGCGGGTCGCGCGCACGAAGTCCAGCCGTGCCCGCACGCCCAGCCCGGCCCCGGTGAGCAGGCCCGACGGGTGCGCCAGCCCGGGCCGCGCCCGGCCGCCCCGCCACACGCCGAGCCGCCGGCCGATCCCGGGCACGTCGTCGAGTCCCAGCCGCCGCAGCAGCTCCCAGGTGTGCGGGTAGCCGCGGGTGGAGATCTGCTCGGCGCCGGTGTCGACCACGAACCCGGACACGTGGCGCGTGGCCATCCGGCCGCCGACGTGGTCGGCCGCCTCGAACACCCGCACCTCCCGTCCCGCCAGCGCCAGCTCGTGCGCCGCGGCCAGGCCGGCGACGCCCGCCCCGATCACCGCCACGTCGAGGTCCATCACCGCACCACCAGGTTCACCACGACGAGCGCCACCACGGTGACCCGGTGCGCGTGGATGCCGATCCGCCGGGCGCGCAGCACGTCGCCCGCCCCGAACCCGACGCGCAACTGCCTGGCCCGCAGCAGGATCGTGGGCAGCAGCGCGAGCGGGAACCACCACGGACCGCCGACCAGCGGCAGTGCCAGGATCAGCAGGAGCTCGCACGCCGAGACGGCGCGGACGAAGCGCCGGTTGCCGCTCGGCGAGGTCAGCGCCGCCACCGTCGGCCGGCCGACCCGCCGGTCGCCCTCGACGTCGTTGGTGTTGGAGTAGACGCCGAACAGCAGCGGCCCGAGGCCGAAGATCAGCGCCTGCACGACGACCACGCCGTCGAGCCGACCGGTCGCCAGGCCGTACGGCGCGAGGACCAGCGCCCAGCCCAGCGCGGCCAGGAAGAACTCCTGGAAGCCGCGGTAGCTCAACCGCACGCCCCACGAGTACTGCAGGGCGAAGGAGTAGGTGACCGCCACCAGCGCGATCGTCCACACGGGACGGTGCGGCGCGACGGCCAGCGCGCCGAGCCACGCCGCCGCGCCCGCCACCGCGGTGATCAGCGCGAACCGCAGCACCTGCGGTTCGGTGAGCGTGCCCGCGACCAGCGGTTTGCGGTCGAGCTTGCGGGCAGGCGCGTCCGGGGCGTAGTTGGCGGTGTCGCTGCCGTCGCGGTAGCCGGTGAGGTCGTCCAGCGCGACCATGGCGACGATCACGAAGACCTCGCCGACCAGGAACACGCCCGTGGTGGTCAGCACGCCGACGTCCAGCCGCAGCGCGGGCGCGAGCAGCGCCCACACCACCAGGACGCCGAGGTAGTAGTCGACGATGTCGAGCTTGGCCAGCTTCACGTACGCGCCCGTGGACCCGGGCGCGATGACGGTGGTCATCGGACTCTCCTCAGCCGTGTGCGCCGGACGTGGCCGCGAACCGGCACACCTCGTCGGCGATGCGTTCCACCTGCGCGTCGGTCAGGTGGGGGTGGATGGGGATCGCCAGTTGGCGTCGTGCGGCGGACACCGCGGCGGGCCAGTCGCGGCCCGGCTGGGCGTGCCCGGCGAACGCCGGTTGGCACGGCAGCGGCGCCCGGTAGTAGACGTGCGAGCCGATGCCGTGCGCGGTCAGGTGGTCGCGCAACGCGTCACGCCGGCCGGCCAGCAGCGAGTAGACGTAGAAGCAGCGCCCGTCGCGCCCCGGCGGGGGGGCGAGCACGCCGCGGCCGGCGAGGTCGGCGAACCGCGAGGTGTAGTACTCGCCGATCCGCGCCCGCCGGGCCAGCCGGTCGGGCAGCGTGGCGAAGCGGCGCAGCTGGAAGGCGGCCATCACCTCGTCGAACCGGCTGTTGTAGCCGATCCGGTGGTGCACGAACCGGTGCACGCCGTCCTGGCCGTGGTTGCGCAGCATCCGCACCTCGCGGGCCAGCACCGGGTCGCCGGTGACGACCACCCCGCCTTCGCCGGGCATGCCGAACGTCTTGACCTGGACGAACGAGAACACGCCCGCGTCGCCCCAGGTACCGGCCGCGCGTCCGGCGAGCACACCGCCCTGGCCGACCGCCGAGTCCTCCAGCAGCCGCACGCCCGCCTCGGTGGCGATCCGCCGCAACGCGGGCATGTCCGCCATCACCGAGAACACGTGCGCGGGCACGATCACCTTGGTGCGCCCGGTGACGAGCTTGTCCACCTCGGCCGGGTCGACCACCATCGTCCACGGGTCCACGTCGGCGAAGATCGGCGTCGCGCCCAGGGTCGACGGCGCGGACGCCAGCGGCGCGCACCCGTACGCGGGCACGATCACCTCGTCACCCGGACCCACGCCCATCGCCCGCAGCACCAGCGTCAGCGCCGAGGTGCCGCTGCCGCACGCCACCACGTCGGTGACGCCCAGCGAGTCGCGCAGCACCGCCTCGAACGCCGCGGTGCGCGCGCCCAGGATGAACCGCTGGTCCGGCGCGAGGCCGACGTCCCGCACCACCTCCAGCAGCAGGTCGCCGTCGAACAGGTCCGGCGGGAAGAACGGGATGCTCACGCGCGCTCCCCGAGGTAGAAGGAGCGGATCGCGGCGCACACCCGGTCGACGTCGCCGAGCGGCAGGTCCGGGTACAGCGGCAGCGCGAGGGTGCGGCGGGAGGCGGCCTCCGCGCGGGGGAAGTCGCCGGGCCGGTGGCCGAGGTGGGCGAAGCACGGTTGCAGGTGCAGCGGCGTCGGGTAGTAGGTCTCCGTGCCGATGCCGAGCCCGGCCAGGTGCGCGGCGAGCTCGTCGCGCCGGTCGACCTCGACCACGTACACGTAGAAGACCCCGCGCACGCTCGCCCGCCGGGGCAGCACGGACGGCAGCTTCCGCACCCCCGGCACGCCGGCCAGGCCGTCGGCGTACCGGCGCGCCAGCACCGCGCGGCGACGGATGTCCGCTTCGAGCCGGTCCAGCTTGGCCAGCAGCACGGCGGCCTGGACGTCGTCCATCTTGCTGTTCACCCCGACCGCGCCGGTGCCGGTGGCGATGCCGGGGAAGTTGTCGATCGTGCGACCGAACCGGCCGTGGTGGCGCAGCGCGCCCACCGTCTCGGCGATCACCGGGTCGTCGGTGATCACCGCGCCCGCGTCGCCGAGCGCGCCGAGGGTCTTGGTCGGGAAGAACGACAGCACTCCCCCGGCGCCGACCAGGCCCGCGTGCACGCCGTTGTGGCGCATGCCGATCGCCTCGGCGCTGTCCTCCACCACGGTCAGGCCCAGCCCGCGCGCCACCTCGGCCAGGCCGGTCAGGTCGGCGAGGTGGTGGAACAGGTGCACCGGCATCACGAACCGGGCGCGCGGGCCGGCGACGGCGGCGACCGACGCCGGGTCGAGGCCGTAGCCGTCCGGCTCGATGTCGGCGAACACCGGCTCACCCCCCGCCAGCACCACCGAGGACGCCGACGCGATGAACGAGAACGCGGGCACGACCACCTCGTCGCCGGGGCGCAGCCCGCACGCCCGCAGCAGCAGCACCAGCGCGTCGGTGCCGCTGTTCACCCCGATCACGTGCGCGGCCCCGGTGTACGCGGCCAGCGCCCGTTCCAGTTCCAGGACTTTCCGCCCGTGCGAGTACTTGCCGTCGTGGATTACTTCAACAATGTGCCGTCGCGTTATCGGCCACAATCCAGAAAATGTCGCCGATTGCGTGAAGAATGGCACGGTCAGCGCACTCACCTCCGCGGTCACCGCTTCCGGGGTGAGCGTATGGCAGGTCACCGGGCCGGCGGCCGACCACCGGTCAGTTCACTCTTCCTGGTCAACTCACTCTCCCGGAGTTGACAGACCTTCGCGATTGGGACAACGTCGGGGCCGTCAATTGAGAGCTGACATCGCTCATTCCCGACCGGACGAGACAAGACGGGGCTCAATAGTGCGCACACTCGTCGTGGGACTGGGCCGAGCCGGTGCGGACCTGCACCTGCCGGTGCTGGCCAGGGCGCGGACCTCGGTCCGACAGCTGTTCGACGACCGGCCGATCGTGGCGTGCGACCCCCGGCGGCTGCCCCCGGAACGACCGGGCCTGTCGATGGTGGGCAGCCTGGCCGAGGCCGCCACCCTGCTCGACCCCGGCGACACGGTGGCGCACGTGTGCACGCCGCCGTCGGTGCGCGCCGAGGTGATGGCCGAACTCGCCGAACGCGGTTTCCGCAACGTGATCGCGGAGAAGCCGCTCGCCGCCGACACCGACGACCTGGCGCGGGTGATCCGGTTGCGGCGCAAGCACGGGCTGCGGATCGCGGTGGTCGAGCCGTGGCTGACCAGCTCGCTCACGGTGCGGCTGATGGAGTTGGTGCGCGGCGGCGCGCTCGGCGAGCCGAAGTCGATCTCGATCGTGCAGAACAAGCCGCGCTTCCGCCGGTCGTTGACCAGGCCGAGCCACCTGACCGCGTTCGACGTGGAGCTGCCGCACGGCGTGGCCCTGGCGCTGCGGCTCGCGGGCAGCGCGCGGGTCACCCACGCGGCCGGGTACGACCTGACCGTGGGCGACGTGGTCGTGCCGCGGATGGGTGGCGCGCGGATCGGGCTGCGGCACAACAGCGGCGTGCGCACGGAGATCAGCTCGGACCTCACCTCGCCGGTGCGGGAGCGCCGGATCACGGTGGAGTTCGAGAAGGGCAGCGCGGTCGGCCACTACGCGGTCAGCGACGACGACGACCACGCGCAGCTCACCGTCACGCTCAACGGGCGGCGTGAGCACGAGGTGCTGCGGGACGACTCGCTCACCGAGTGGGTGCTGCGCGCCTACCGGCTGTTCCACGCGGCGGGCGACCAGCACGCGCGGGGGTTCGCGTTCGCCACGGACGTGGTGCAGCTGCTGTCGGTGGCCAAGAACATCTGCGCCGAGCCGGTGATACCCGCCGCTCGTGGCGAGGCGTCGCCCGGCCCGGTGGCCGCGCATGTCCGCTGAGCCGGTGCTGGCGGGCATCGCGGACGAGGCCGCGCCGGACCTGCCGGGCCAGTTGGCGGTGCTCGCCGAGCTGGGCTGGTCGCACCTGGAGCTGCGCACCGTGGACGGGCGGGCGGTGGCGGACCTGGACGACGGCGAGTTCGCGGTGGTGGCGAAGGACCTGGCGGCGCGGGAGGTGCGGGTGGTGTGCCTGGCCTCGCGGATCGGCGGGTGGGCCCGGCCGATCAGCACGCCGTTCGAGGAGGACCTGGCCGAGCTGGACGTGCTGCTGCGCCGCTGCGCCGCGTTGGGGACCCGGTACGTGCGGATCATGTCCTACCCGAACGCCGGCCTGTCCGAACGGCGGTGGCGCGACCGGGTGATCACGCGGGTGTCGATGCTGGCCGAGCTCGCCGGTGCCGCCGGGGTCGTGCTGCTGCACGAGAACTGCTCCGGGTGGGCGGGCACGAGCGCGGAGCGGGCGCTGGACCTGCTCGCCGCAGTGGACAACCCGGCGTTGCGGCTCCTGTTCGACACCGGCAACGGCGTCGCGCACGGCTACGACGGGTACGCGATGTTGCGCGAGGTGGTCGCGCACGTCGAGCACGTGCACGTGAAGGACGCGTCGGGTGACCGGTTCGTGCTGCCCGGTTCGGGTGACGCCCGGGTGGCCGACTGCGTCGAGCTGTTGCGCGCCCACGGTTACCGGGGCGCGTGGTCGCTGGAGCCGCACGTGTCGCTGCGCCCGCACGAGTCGGGCGCGCTCGCCCCGGACGCGTCACCCGCGTTCGTGGCGGCCGGCCGGGCGATGGCCGGGCTGGTGCGGTGATCGAACCCTGGGCGGCGCTCGGACCCCGGGTGGCGGGCGGAGTCGTGCGGTGATTCGGAGTCTGCGGTGATCGGAGTCGTGCGGTGATCGGCGAGGACCGCGACCTGCTGCTGCGGCTGCTCGCGCTGCCGACCGCGGGTCCGCTGGAGACCACCGACGAGGTGTGCCTGTGGGACGCGGTGCGCGCGTACTCGGAGGCGGCCGAGTCCTTCGGGATGCGCACCGTGCACCTGGGGCCGGCGCGGGAGGCCGACGTGCTGCGGCACGACGTGCCCGCCGCGGTGCGGGAGGCGATCGCCGAGGACCCGGACTTCCTGGCCCGGCAGCCGAACCTGGTGCTGCGGGTCGGCCACGACGAGCCGGTGGTGATGTTCAACGTGCACCTGGACACGGTCGCGCCGTTCGAACCGGCCGGGTTCGACGGCGTCCGGTTCCACGGCCGCGGCGCGATCGACGCGAAGGGACCGGCGGTGGCGCTGCTGGCCGGTGTCCGGGCCGCGATGACCGAACCAGCGGTGGGGAGGGACGTGAGCGTGCTGATCCAGGCGGTGTCCGGCGAGGAAGGCGGCGCGATGGGCGTGTTCGGCACCCGTCCGCTGGTCGAGGCCGGGTACCACGGCGGCCTGAACGTGTTCTGCGAGCCGACCGGGATGCGCTACCTGCCCCGGTCCACGGCCGCGATGACGGCGTGCGTGCAGGTGCGCGGCGAGGACGCGATCGACGACCAGCCGCAGGCGGGGCACAACGCGACGGTGCTGCTCGGGTTCCTCGCCCAGCACCTGGCGGGCGCCCTGGCCGGACGGGTGCCGGACGGCCAGGTGTGCGTGGCCGGTCTGCACACGGGCCGGATGCACAACCGCGTGTACGGCGGCGGCGAACTGCTGCTGAACCTCTCCTACGGCAGCACGGCGTCCGCGCGGGTGCTGGCCGTGGCGCTGGACGCCGCGTTGCGGGAAGGGCTGGCCGAGTTCACCGCCCGCTTCCGCGGCGTGCCGCCGTTCGACCGCACCGCCGCCGACGCGGCCCTGATCACCCGGCTGGTGTGGCGCAAGCGCGGGCTGCCCGCCCTGCCGCCGCAGGACGTGCCGCTGCTGGACGGCATCGTGCCGCGCTGGCCCGCGCACGAGCCCGCGTTCACCTGCGACGCGATCTGGCTGGCCGACGTGCCCGGCGCGCACACCGCCGTCCTCGGCCCCGGATCGCTGGAGGCCAACAACGCCCACGCGCGCGGCGAGCACGCCGACGTCGCCGACCTCGACCGGTTCGCCGACGTGGTGCGGGACATCGTCGTGAAGTTCGCGCGGAACGGAGGAACATGACCGTCCTGGTGCCCTACCCGACCCTGCTCGACACCGTCACCGGTGTCTTCCGGGCGCGGGGCGTGCCGCCGGACCGGGCGGCGGTCGCGGCGGAGGCGTTGTGCCACGGCGACCTGACCGGGATGAGCACGCACGGGCTGGTGAACCTGACCCGGCTGTACCTGCCGCTGTTCGACTCCGGGCGGACGGACCCGGCGGCCGACATGGTGGTGATCGCCGACCTCGGCGCGTCCGTGCTGGCCGACGCGCGCCGGGCGCTCGGGCTGTGGTCGGCGTCCCAGGCGGTGGAGCTGGCCTCGGCGCGGGCGGCGCGGTACGGGATCGGGATGGTGACGTTGCGCGGCGCGACGCACATCGGCTGCGCCGGGTACCACGCGGCGCGGGCCGCGGCGCACGGGATGGTCGGGCTGATCGCGTCGAACTGCGGCGGGCAGCGCATCGCGCCCGCGCCGGACGGCCGGGAACCACTGCTGGGCACGAACCCGCTGGCGCTGGCCTGCCCGGCGGGCGACCGGCCGCCGTTCGTGCTGGACATGAGCACGACCGTGGTGCCGACGGGTCGGGTGCGGGCGGCGGCGCGCGCCGGCGAGCAGATCCCGCCGGGCTGGCTGGCGGCGGACGACGGCACACCGGTGACCGACCCGGCGGCGTTCGACCGTGGCGACGGGCGGCTGCTGTGGCTGGGCGGGGAGACCGAGACGGGCGCGTACAAGGGTTTCGGCCTGGGCCTGCTGGTGGAGGTGCTGGCGGCACTGGTGCCGGGCGCGACGACGGGGCCGCTGTCGTCGGTGTCGCGGGACGACGACATCGGGGTGATGGCGCTGGTGTTCGCGCCGGCGGCGCTGCGGTCGGGGTTCGGGGAGGACGCGGCGGCGCTGTTCGGCGCGGTGTCGGGCGCCAAACCGATCGACCCCCGCAAACCGGTGAGCTACCCGGGGTGGCACGAGGGCGAACGCGCCCGGTGGCGCCGGGTGCACGGCGTCCCCGTGCCGGACGAGCTGTACGAGGAGCTGCGCTCGATCTCACCTGCTCTGCGAACCGCCGGATGACCGGGCCGGAGCCGGCCGAGCCGGCCGCCTCGCGGGTGAGTGGATCGCGGGCGGCCGAGCCGGAGCCGAGCAGGCCGGCGGTGGGTGCGTTGCCGGTGATTCGGCTGGGTGTGGTCGGGTTGGGTGTGATCTCGCGGTTCTACCTGGCCGCGATCGCGTCTTCGCCGCGCTTCGAGCTGGCGGCCGTGTGCGATCTCGACGAGCGGGCGTTGGCGGGCCGGCGGGTGCCCGCCTTCCGGTCGCACCGGGCGATGCTCGACGCGGGCGGGTTGGACGCGGTGGTGGTGACCGCGCCCAACGACGTGCACGCGGGGGTCGCGGCGGACGCCGTCGAGCGCGGCCTGCCGGTGTGCGTGGAGAAGCCGTTGGCCATGACGCTGCGTGACGGGTTGGCGGTGGCCGAAGCGGCGCGGGAGCGGGACGTGGCGTTGTTCACCGCCTTCCACCGGCGCTACAACGCGAACGCGCTGGCGTTGCGGGACAAGCTCGCCGGTGACGCGCCCATCGTGGCACTCACCGTGCGTTACCTGGAGCGGATCGAGGAGCACGTCGGCGATGACCGCTGGTACCTCGACCCGGCCCGGTCCGGCGGCGGGTGCGTGGCCGACAACGGGCCGAACGCGCTCGACCTGGCCCGGCTGTTCCTGGGCGAGCTGACCTTGGAGTCCGCGCGGGTCACCCGGGTGGTGGGCATCGACCGGCAGGCCGTGCTGCACGTGCGCGGCTCCGCGCCGGCGGTGGTGGAGCTGGACTGGTCGCACCCCGGCGAGACCAAGGACGTGACCGCGCGGCTGGCCGACGGGACCGTGCTGCGGGCGGACCTGCTGGAGGGCTACCAGGAGTTCAAGGGCTCGCTGTGGCACGAGTACGAGGGTGTGCTGCGGGACTTCGCGACGGCCGTGGCGGCGCGGTCGGCGTGGCGTGACGGCGGGTTGGCCGCGTTGGACCTGGTGGACGAAGTGTACCGACGAGAGGGTGCTTGATGGTGGAGGACGGCGAGAAGCGGGCGGTGGGCGGCCGGGTCGTCAAGGTGCTGGTGCACCGCCGCGACGACCGCGGGATGAGCCTGGAGCCGTTCGCGAGCCGCTGCGTGCGCCAGGGCGAGGTGCACGAGTTGGTGACCACCGACCACGAGGACACGGCCGCGGGCGCGCGGATCGACCGGGTGGCGTTCCTCGGGTTCGTGGAGATCGGCAACGCCGGCGTGATCGACCGGGGCGACGAGGTGTGGTGCGACGGCGAGTTCGTCGGTTCGGTGCTCGGCTTCGACGCCTGCCACCACCCGAACCACTACAACATCCTCATCACCAGCCCCACCCCGCGCACCGGCCCGGAACTGGGTCTGCGCCCCGAGATGGACGTCGTGTTCAGCCCGGCGATCGTGGCGGTGCCCGCGCGCTGACCTGACCGACGACGACGGGGCCCCAGGAGATCGTCCCGGGGCCCCGTCGTGCGAGTCAGGTCAGTGACCGAGCAGCGGCACGTCCAACGTGCCGAAGTGGTACGCGCGCACCGCGGCCACCAGCTCGTCCACGGTCAACGTCCCGTTGCCGCTGGTGTCGATCGTCCGGAACGACTCGACCGCCGACGAGGCGTCCACACCGATGGCTTCCAACCACCTGCGGAACTCCGACGGGCTCACCTCGCCGTCGCCGTCGGTGTCGCACAGGCCCACCATGGCCGCGACCGTCGGCCGCACCACGCGGTTGAACCCGGCGTCGCCCTCCGCGAACACCTGCGCCTCGACCACGCTGAGGAACTGGTCCTCGGTCATCGTCCCGTCCGCGCCGACACCGGCCTTCGCCGCCAGGAACTCGTACATGGAGGTGTAGGCGTCGACCAGGGCGCGTGCCTGCGGCGATGAGGCGTCCTCGCCGAACGCCTCGATGATGCGGTGCGCCTCGGCTCGGTAGTCGGACTTCTCGATGCGACCGTTGCCGTTGACGTCCCACTTCTCGAAGCGCTTCTTGAGCCGATCGCTCTTGACCGCCGTGGACATGACCATTCGGACACTCCTAAATAGGTGATGAGGTGGTTTCGGCGAAACCCGACGTGCTGATCCGGTTCGCGGACCGGATCCCCGGTCAGGGGAATCTCACAGACGCATGACCTCCCCTCCCGGCACGCTGCCCGTGACGTCGAGCAACCGCCGCGAGTTCCTGGCCAGGTGGCCCAGGTCGTA
Source organism: Actinosynnema sp. CA-299493 (assembly GCF_050946825.1). NCBI lineage: Bacteria > Bacillati > Actinomycetota > Actinomycetes > Pseudonocardiales > Pseudonocardiaceae > Actinosynnema > Actinosynnema sp. CA-299493. The sequence continues at coordinate 4,735,928 of NZ_CP191993.1, read as the reverse complement.
ACCGCTGTGCGCGACGAGCAGCACGGTGGCGTCGCTCGCGCGCAGCGCGGAGTCCAGGTCGGCGGCCGGCGGCCCGAGCGCGGGCACCTCACCGGCCACCGGGTCGTGGTAGGTCACGACGGCGCCGAGCGCCCTCAGCTCGTCCGCGATCCGGAACGCGGCGGACTCCCTGGTGTCCGGCACGTCGGCCTTGTAGGACACACCCAGCAAGAGGACCCGCGCGCCGTCGACGGGCACGCCCGAGCGGGCCAACAACCGCACCGCCCGTTCGACCACGTAGGACGGCATCGCCGAGTCGACCCGCCGGGCCGCCTCCACCACTCCCAGCCGCGCGCCCTCACGGCGGGCCTTCTCCAGCAGGTAGCGGGGATCGACGGGGATGCAGTGGCCACCGACCCCCGGTCCGGGCGTGAACGGCTGGAAGCCGAACGGCTTGGTGGCCGCGCAGTGCAGCACGTCCCACACGTCGACCCCGAGCTGGTCGCAGAACACGGCGATCTCGTTGACCAGCGCGATGTTCACGTACCGGTAGGTGTTCTCCAGCAGTTTCGCCATCTCGGCCTCGCGGGTGCCGCGGGCCACCACGACCGAGTCGACGAACCGGCAGTAGAAGGTGGCGCAGTGCTTGGCGCACAACGGGGTGTGGCCGCTGACCACCTTGGGCGTGTTGCGGACGCCGAAGCTGCGGTTGCCGGGATCGATGCGCTCCGGCGAGTAGCCGAGCGGGAAGTCCTCACCGGCCACCAGGCCGTGCCGCTCGAGGATCGGTCGCAGCACCTCGTCGGTGGTGCCGGGGAAGCTGGTGGACTCCAGGACCACCAAGGTGCCCGGGCGCAGGTGGTCGGAGACGATCTCGGCGGCGGCGCGGACCGCGCCCAGGTCGGGTCGCCCGTCAGGCCCCAGACCGGTGGGCACGCAGATCACCACGGTGTCGGCGCCGGCGATCACGGCCGGGTCGGTGGTCGGGGTGAAGCCCTTGGCGCGCATGGCGTGCAACTCGGTGTGCGACACGTCCAGCACGTGCGAACGACCTTCGGTCAGCGAGCGCACCACGTCCGGGTCGATGTCGTACCCCGCCACCACCATGCCCGCGGCGGTGGCCGCCGCCGCCAGCGGCAGCCCTACATAACCGACTCCGACCACGACCAGATCGAAGGACACGTGCGCCCTTTCCACATCGGTTTGGGTTGACGAGCACGGTGGTCAGGCTCTGGAGATCGCGCCGTGCGGGGACACGTGCGCGCCGCCCGGGAGCGACTTGCCGAGTTTCACCATTGCCTCCTCACTGGACGTAATCACTGCCTCAAGTTAACAGTCACCCAGAGCAAGAAGCAGCGGCTGAACCGAACACCACTCGGGCAGGTTGCGATCTTCGACGGCCGTTCATCCGGATGGTCACCGAACCCGCGACGGGAGTGGTTGCCAGTGGCCCGACCACCGTCCGAGTTCACGAGTTCGAGCGACACCCACCGGTCTTTCCGGTTGGTTAAGAGGAATGTCAGACGCACGCGGTGACCAACCCGCACCGTGACGGTCACGGCAGGCGCACACCAACGCACGGACGAGCGCCCGCACCCGGCGACCACGAGGAGCCCGGCATCGCTTCGGCGACCACCGACTAACAGTTACTTAAAGTGATGGGACCATGAGGCGCGGTCCACAATGGTCTTACAACGAGTAACCAGATCCACCGCCCAGGGGTGCACTGACTGGGCACAGCCGGGAACGGCAAGCGGCCTGTGGCCAGGGCGTGCCCGTCGGAAGGCCGATCATGAGGTTTGGTCAAATGCCGTGCCGAGGCCAAGGGCGACATCGACCGGGACGCGCCAGCCGGCTCCACGATCGTGCGCGTCCACCAGCACGCAGCCGGCGCCCGCAAAGGGAGCCGGATCCGCGTCACGCCCGGCCAGACGGGCGGGCACCAGGCAGGAGGTTCGAGGCGGTGATCCCAGCGGCGGGATCAGGTCACCAACCGGCTGCGCGAGGATCGGCTGGTCGGCGGTCAGGACAACGTCGGCAGCACGTCGGCGGCCACTGCCTCCACGATTGCCTCGTCGCCGGCGAACGGGCCCTCCGCTCTCGGCCACGGCGCCAGCACGTCGGTGAAGCCCAGCTCGTCCGCCCTGCCCAGGAAGTCCCGGTAGCACTCGACGCTCGACAGCGAGAACACCGGCGCGGCGTCGGTCTGCAGGAAGCGCCGGACCGGCGCACGGCCGCGAGGCCGGGCGGCCAGTGCCTCGTCGAACCGCGCCGACAGCTCGGCCAGCGACTTCCACCACGAGTCGAGCGAATCCCGCGCCGTACCCAACGTCACCCACCCCTCGCCGCGCTTCGCGGCCAGAGCCAGCCCTCTCGGCCCGTTCGCGGCCAGGATGAACGGCGTGCGAGGCCGCTGCACGCAGCCCGGCGCGTTCCGGGCGGCCACGGCCGTGTAGTAGTCACCGGAGTAGTCGACCCGCTCCTCGGTCAGCAAGGCGTCCAACAGCTCGACGAACTCCTCGTAGCGACGCGCCGGGCTCGCCGCCCGGTCGTCCCGCCGAACACCTCCACGTCGTAACCGCCCAGCCCGCCCGCGCCGATGCCGACCACGACCCTGCCGTCCGACAGGTCGTCCAACGCCAGCACGTCGCGCGCGAACGGCACCGGGTGGCGGAAGTTCGGCGACGCGACCATGAACCCCAGCTCGATCCGCGACGTCGCCAACGCCGCCGCGCTCAACGTCGGCACCGAGCCGAACCACGTGTGGTCGACCAGCGGCCCCCAGCCGAGGTGGTCGAACGTCCACGCGTGAGCGAACCCGTACGCCTCCGCCGCCAGCCACCGCGGCTTTGCCTCGGCCCAGCGGTACTCCGGCAGGATCGTGATCCCGGCACGCATTGCTCCCCCTCCGTCTGAACAGGTACTGCGTTCATTCGAACAGAGGTGGCGTGAACGGTCAACACCGTATCGGGTGATCCGCTTCCGGCGGGCGCGCAGACGCACGGACGCCCGGTCCCGAGCCCCTCGACCGAGGAGTCGAAACCGGGCGTCCGGGCGCCTCACTACCCCCAGATCGACGCCGCCCACTCCGGGTGGTCGACGAACGGGTTGCGGTTGCGCTGGTAGTTGTCGTAGATCACCTGGTTGCGACGCTTCTCGAACGCGTCCGGCGGGTCCTGCGCGTTCCACTGCAACAGCACCGACAGCCTGCCGTGGTACGGCGCGGTGCCGTTGTTGACGTTGTTGTTCATCTCCAGGTTCGGGTAGCCGTCGCCGCCCTCGTACCGCACCGCCATGTAGAACAGCATCCGCGCGACGTCGCCCTTCACCGCGTTGCGCGGCTCCCACGAGTCGGCGTCGGTGTAGTTGCCGGGAGCCTCCCCGACCGGCGAACCGCCCAGGTCGAAGTCCTTGTTGCCCCGCTCCGCGTTCACCGACACGTCCGTCGGCCGCAGGTGGTGGATGTCGGTGCCCGGACCGGTCGCGGTGCCGAAGTCGCCGTGCGACTTGGCCCAGACGTGCTCGCGGTTCCAGTCGTCCGGGTCACCGCCGTTGGTGGTCTTGCTCTGCGAACGCCCGGTGTAGAGCAGGATCACGTTGGCGCTGTTGTTCGGGTCCTGGTCGGTGACCTTCAACGCCTCCCACACCTGGTCGTACGACAGCTTGGTGTTGGTCCGGATGATCCCGTTCAACGCCGTCTTCAACGACGCACCGGTCTTGCCGAGCGCGTTGCGGTAGTACGTGTCGTCGTAGCCACCGCCCGGTGTCGTCGTGGACGTGGTGGTGGGCCGGGTCGTGGTGGACGTCGGCGAGGTGCCGGCGTTGGCGAACGCGGTGGGCGACGTGAGGCCCGCGTGCGAGAAGTACGCGCTCAACGGGCCGGTGACGTCGATCCGCGCGCCGAGCAGGCCCGGGTTGGTCCGCAGGCCCCACTGGGCCCGGAACGCCGACGTGATCTGCACGTACAGCAGCTGGCTCGTGCTCGTCTGGGTCGGCGAGTCGGCCAGCGCCAGCGCGTAGTCGGACGGGAAGTCGGACCGCACCACGGTGGTGGTGGCGGTCGGCTGCCCGACGACGTAACCGCGTACGGTCGCGGACGCGCCGTTCTGCTGCCCGATGGCCTGGGCGACGGTGATCGGCGTGGCGCCGGCGGCAGCGGTGGGGATCAGCAGGGCCGCTGCGACGGCGATGACGGAAACGACAACGGCAAGGGGATTCAGCAGGGGTCGTAGTCGCACGATGGGGTGTCTCCTCCCGGGTGCGGCGGCGCAGGGTGGCCGCACGCAGGCAGGATCGCACGAAAGATCACACGTCAGAGTGAATGATTACCGAACCTTCGTAACAGGATGAGGCAATCTTTCAGTAAACACTGAAGCTATTGAGGCTACTCAATCCTCGTAGCCGGTGGTGGCGCGGGTGATCAGCTCCGCGTCGGACTCCCCCAGCCGCCCGGTCAAGGCCGACAGCACGTCCGCGATCTTGCGCTCCTCGTACGTGAAGTGCGTTTCCATCAACGCGGCCACGCTGTCCAGCTCGTGCCCCAGCACCACCGGGTCGACGTCGCCCAACCGCCCCAGCGCCGTCAAGGCGTCCGACACGATCCGGTGATCACGGCCCAGCTCGTCCAGCACCGGGCGCAGCTCCGGGTGCTCCCGGGCCAGCACGGGGAACACGCCCTCGTCCTCGGCGGTGTGGTGCCGCTCCAGCGCGGCGCAGAACGACAGGCAGTGCGACCGCAGGTCGGCGACCCCGACGCCGTCGACCAGGCCGTCCCGCACCGCCTCCAGCCGCTCGCGCAGCGCGATGTGCGCCTGCACGAGCTGGTTCCCGAACGCCACCAGGCGCGACGACGGTTCGATGACGTGCCCACCTCCGACCAGACCGCACCCGCCGGACGATCTTCCCACGGTCGGCGAAGCGCTCACCGCCGAGGGCCGCGGCGGATCGAGCCGCGGCGGGTCAGCTCGACGCCGCGACCGGTTCCCGGCTCCGCGCCCACGCGGCCAGTCGCGGCGCCAGCAGCCGGTACACCTCGGGGTCCAGCCCCATCCCGGTGTGCGAGCTGTCCACCTCGACGCAGTCCGCGCACGGGTCGGCGCACAGCTCCCACGGCGCGATGAGGTCGTTGCGGGAGAACACCGCGACCGCGGGCACCCGCAACGGCTGCGCCATGGCGGCGGAGTTGGTGTCGTAGCACGCGCCCGCGAAGCAGTCCTCGTTCAGCAGGCCGGGAACGCCAGCCCGTGACAGGCGGGCCATCTTCCGCGCGACCCGCACCACGCTGGGGTGCGCGCCGAGCTGGTCCAGCACCGGGCTGGCGAGCATCACCAGCCCGCGCACGAGTTCCGGCCTGCGCACCGACACCAGCCGGGCCAGGCCACCACCGCGGCTCTGGCCGAACAGCACCACCGGGCCGCCGGTCGCCTCGGCGTGCTCCTCCAGCCTGCGCTCCAGCCGGTCGACCAGGTCGGACGTGCAGCCCACGTTCATCCCGATCCGCGCGCCGATCGGCACGTAGCCCCGGTTGCGCAGCCACGTCCTGGCCATTCGCAGGCTCCAGTCGCCGAAGCCGAACCCCGGCACCAGCAGCACGCCGAGCCCGCGTCCCTCGTCGCGGTCGGCCGCACGCCACGCCGGGTGGCTCAGCAGGCGGGGTATGTCGAGCAGCGCCACCAACACCTGTTCACGGGCCACCGCACGGGTCGCCTCCACCACGCCCATCCGACCTCCCTGAGTCGCGGGGTACTAGGGATTCCCCGTTCCGCGCGGACCATTCCTCCGGTTTGTCGGCGAAGCGGTCGGGAACAACAGTCCTATGTGGTTGTTGAGGCCGCCGGGCGTCTACCGGCCCCAAGAAGACACGTGGTTGATGGCCGAGGCGTTGAAGGACGCCGGCATACCGCGAGGCGGCCGGGTGCTGGACGTGTGCACCGGCACCGGCGCGTTGGCGGTCGCTTCGGCCCTGGCCGGCGCGTCCGAGGTCACGGCGGTGGACCTGAGCAGACGAGCCCTGCTCGCCACCTGGGTCAACACCCGGTTGCGCGGGATGCGGGCGCGCGTGTGGCGCGGCGACTTCGGCGACCTGGTCGGGCGCGGCGAGTTCGACGTCGTCACGGCCAACCCGCCGTACGTGCCCAGCGTCGGCGTGCCGGACCGGGGGCCCGCGCGGGCCTGGGACGCCGGGATGGACGGCCGGTCCGTGCTCGACCGGCTGTGCGCGGTGATGCCGTTGTTGTTGGCGGCCAAGGGCATGGGGCTGGTGGTGCACTCCGGGTTGTGCGACCCGGACGTCACCCTGCGCCAGTTGCGCGGCGGCGGCCTGAAGGCGTCCGTCGTGGCCCGCCGCACGGTCGCGTTCGGGCCGGTGATGCGCGGGCGGGCGGAGTGGTTGGCCCGGCGCGGGCTCATCGACCACGGCCAGGAGCACGAGGAGTTGGTGGTGATCCGTGCCGACGCCGCGTGACGCCAGGGTGGTGACCGTCGTGCCCGGTGGGCCGGTCCTCGTGGAGGGGCCGGTGGAGGTGCGGCTGGACGACGGGACGGTGGTGTGCTCGGACCGGTTCGTCGTCGCGGTGTGCGCGTGCCGCCGCAGCAAGCGTTACCCGCTGTGCGACACGAGCCACCGCAAACGACGCTAGCCGAACCGGCGAAGAGGACGTCAGAGGGGCAGGCGCAACGCCGTCTGCCCCTCTTGCCATGCGCCCAAGAGGTGGTCGCCGAGCCGCTGTTCGAGCAGTTCCGTGGCCTGCACGCCGAACACCACGGAACCGGTCAGCTCCGGTTCGCGGGCCAGCAGGTCGCCGATCACGTCCCGGCGCATCACCTGCTCGTGCACCGCGTCCGCCTCGATGTGCTCGGTGAAGAACTCCACGCAGTCGGGGTGCGCGTCCAGCCGTTGCAACGCCTTCGCCATGCGGGTGGCGCTGGGCGCCGTGGTGATCTCGGCGGCGGCGAAGTGCCCCACCAGCGAGCCGCGCAACGACCGGTGCAGACCGCACAACGACATCAGGTTGACCGTGGCCAGCACCACCGCCGGCGCGTGCTCCAGGTACCGGAGGTAGCCGTTGTCCAGTCCGGCGCCCACGAGCAGGTCGGCGAACAGCCGTGAGTGCATCCGGTCGCCGCGGCCACCGCCGAACTCGTCGAACTCGACGGCCACCAGCGCCGCCTTCGCGGTGCCACGCAGGCGTGGGATCACCCACGCGTGCGGGTCCGCCTCCTTGAGGTGGTAGATCGAGCGCAGCGCCAGGTACTCGCGCATGTGCCACCACTCCCCCTGGTCCTTGAGGAAGTGGCTCACGCCGACACCGTCGACCGGCTCGACCAGCAGCTCGTCCAGCACGCCGTCGATGTCCGCGCCACCGGGCACGTCGGCGCGCAGCGCGTCCAGGAACACCTGTTCCAGCCCAGCGCGGAACCCCAGCAGCCCCGGATCCCACTCCCAGGCGTCCGACACCGCAGCGAAGCCCTGGTAGTGCAGCTCGTAGCAGACGTGCAGGGCCAGTTGCAGGTCGTCGCCGTACGGGTCAGCCGACACGTGCGACGGCAGCCCGGCCGCCGGCGGGTCGCCGCGCAGGGCGTCCAGGACGGCGGCGGACAGGGGGCCGCGCGGCGCGGGCAGCACCGCTCGGTCGACAGCGGGGTCCACAGTGGTCATGACCGTGGACTACCCGCTCCGGTGGGAGCGCACGCGAGCAGCTCCACGGCGGACTCGGGTGATCCCGCCCTCAGCTGCCGTTGCGCGCCCGTGCCCCGGTCGAGCACGTCGCGCACCAGCGCGTGGACGAGGTCGCGGTCGTCGCCCAGCGCCTCGGACACGTGCTCCAGCAACGCTTCCACCAGCTCGACCGCGGGCACCTCGCGCTCGGTGACCGGGTCGACGCCGGGACCGGACAACCCGTGGCGGGCCGCCGACCACACGGCCGCCGACAACACCTGGTCGTCCAGGTCGGGCGCGGCTCCGGCGGCACGCGCCGTGTCGACGAGCGCCCTGGTCAGGCCCGCTTGGAGCAGGGCGTCGTCCACCGTGGCGGCGGTGTCGGCGGCCCGCACCTCGACGGTCGGGTAGCGCGGCGACGGCCTGGCCAGCCAGAACGTCTGGTTCGCGTCCACCAGGGCGCCGCAGTCCACCAGCCGGGCGAGCCGGGCGTCGTACTCGGCGGCCGTGCGGCAGAACGGCGGCACGCCCGAGCCGGGGAACCGCGCCTGGTCCAGCATCCGCCAACTCGCGTAGCCGGTGTCGCGGTCCCGGTCGAACGGCGAGTTGCCGCCGAGCGCCAGCAGCGTCGGCAGCCACCGCCGCAGGTGGTTGACCACGTGCACGGCCGTCTCCCGGTCCGGCACGCCGACGTGCACGTGACAGCCGCAGCACTGGTAGGCCGCCACCTGACCGCGGTAGATCGACTCGATCCGCTCGAACCTCTCCCCCGCGCTCAAGACCGGCCGCGGGTCGGCCAGCGGCGGCGACCCCGACGCGACCAGCCACAGCCCCTCGGCGTGGGCGGCGGCGGCGAGCGCACGCCTACCGGCCGCCAACTGGTCGCGCAGTTCGTCCAGGTCCGCGCACACACCGGTGGCGAACTCCACCTGCGCGGCGTTGAGCTCACGCTGGGCTCGCGCGCCCGGCGGCAGGTCGCGCACGCGTGCCAGCACGTCGGTCGCCCGTGCCACCGGGCGACGCGTCGACGGGTCCACGAGGAGGAACTCCTCCTCCACACCGATCGTCATCAGGCGGGCTCGCGGCGCGGTAGCGGCTTGGTCGCCGGACCTTCCAGCACGGCGCCGTCCACGTCGAACCGCGATCCGTGGCACGGGCAGTCCCAGCTGCGTTCGGCGGAGTTGAACCGGACCAGGCAGCCCAGGTGCGTGCAGCGCAAGGACACGCCGTGCACGCCACCCGCCTCGTCGCGGTACACGCCTGCCTTGCCCTTGCCGTCGCGCACGACGCGCGCCTCGCCGGCCGGCACGTCGGCGACCGAGTCGACCTCGGCGGACTTCAACCGGTCGCCGACCAGGTCGACGGCCACCTTCGCGTTCAACTTCGCCAGTTTCGGCGTGGCGCCCAGGGTGAGCCGGTGCGGGCTGAACCGCGCCGCGAGCGGGTTCTCCCGGCCCACGATCAGGTCGGTCAGCAGCTCCGCGGCCATGGTGCCGTTGCTCAGGCCCCACTTCATGAACCCGGTCGCGCCGTACAACGTGGACGAGCCGGGGAGGTAGGGGCCGATCATCGGCAGGTTGTCGTAGGACGTCGGGTCCTGCGCGGACCAGCGGTGGGTGACCTCGGCGATGTCCCAGCGCTCGGCGGCGAACTTGGTCAGCTCCTCGTACGGCTCGCCCGGTGACGAGCCGGTGGCGTGGCCGCACCCCGCGACGATCAGCAGGTCGCCCGAGCTCGCCAGCGACCACGAGGGGCTGCCGGCGCTGATGCCGAGGCCCGTCGGCGGTGTGCCCGACACCAGCCGGACCGCGACGCAGTAGGACCGCACCGGCTCCAGCCGGGCGAAGTACAGGCCGCGGTCCAGGATCGGGTAGTGCGTGGCGACCACCACGCGTTCGGCCACGACCGTGCCCTGGTCGGTGTGGACGCGGCTCGGCGTGCCGTCCTCGATGCGCAGCACGCGGCTCGCCTCGTAGACGCGCGACCCGTCGCCGTCCACGGCCTCCGCCAGCCCCCGCACGTACTTGACCGGGTCGATCGCCAGCTGGTCGTCCAGCCGCACCGCGCCCGCGATCGGGAACGGCACGCCCATCAGCTCGCCGCGGTCGCGCACCACGGGCAGCCCCGCCTGCGCGGCGGCCTCGGCCTCCTGCTCGACCGCGGCCAGCTCACCCTCGTCGAGCGCGAAGGTGTAGGCGGGCATCCGGCGCAGGTCGCAGGCGACGCCCACTTCGGACACCAGCGCGGCGACCCGTTCGACGGCGGCGGCGTTGCCGGAGGCGTAGTCGGCCGCGGCTTCGACGCCGTGCCGGTGTTCGATGGTCGAGTACACGGTGGACTGGAGGGCGGTGACCTTGGCGGTGTTGTTGCCGCTGACGCCGCTGCCGACCCGGTCGGCTTCCACCAGCACGACCCGCAGGCCCGCGCGCTTGAGCAGCAAGGCCGTGGTGACACCCGTGATGCCACCGCCGATCACCGCTACGTCCACCGCTGTCTCGCCGGTGAGCACGGGGAACCGGCCGTGCGGTATCGCCTCGGACCACAGCGAGTGGCGGGCGGTCGTGGTCGCTTCCGTCATGTTGTAGCTGATACCCGGGCGTTCCGTGTTCGAACCTCCGTCCACGAGGTAACCCCGGCGCATGCTGACCTTCGCCGATCTCACCGACCTCGTCGACCTGGTCGAGGACCGCAGTCCCGCGCGCGAGCTGTACGTGCGCTGGTCGCGGGGACCGGAGGCGGACAACGACCGGCGCAGCCGGGACGGGTTGAGCGGCGTGCGGCTGCCCGGTCTGTCCGCCAACTCCCTCGCGGTCGAACCGTGGTGGGGCGACCGACCACTGAGGCTCTGGGTGGCCCGCCGCCTGCACGACTACCGCCACCTGCGGGAACGCCGGGGTCCGGGCACGCGACCGTGGATCCTGGAGGGCACCGAGGTCGGCCGCGGGCCGGACAACGAGCCCTTGGTGAAATGCCGTCACCCGATCGGGTGGATCGCGGACGACGTGCTCCTCGAGTGCGAGCGCCTGGTCGAAGAGCACGCCGCCACGAACTGGGGCCCGCTGGACCGCGAGGGCCGGTAGCCGGCCTAGCCGACGGTGAACGTCCTCGTGGCGCCGGTGAACGGGGTGATCGCGCCGGTCCAGCCGCTCTTCCAGTCGCCGTGGTGCACGATGCGGTACGTGCCCGCCGGGGTGTCGGCCGGGATCGCCCAGGTGACCGTGGCGTTCGAGTTGGCCACGCCGTCGCGCTGCCAGCGGTAGCGGGTGGACCAGTCGCCGTCGTCGGCGTGCCTGGTCCAGGCGCCGTCGACCAGGCGCTGGACCTCCAGGAACGTGCCGTTGCGGCGGAGGTCGTTCTTCGGGTGCCCGGTGACGAACACGGCCGTGGCGGTCTGGCCGCGGGCGTAGGTGGTGGCGGGTTGGGTGAGCACCTGGCCGAAGGAGTGCCACGGTGCCTTGTCGTCGAACACCACGCCGGTCTGGAGGTTGATCTCGGTGAACGGCGGCTTGGCGGGCGTCGCGCCCGGCGCGAGGGGCGTGCCGGCGCGCAGTGACGCGGCGAGCTTGCCGAACTCCTGCTGGTAGGCCGGCAGGGTGTTGCGGCCGAACAACGTCGAGCCGCCCTCGTACTGCTGCAGGTCGTACTCCTCCGGGGTGGTCACGTACTGGCTGTAGTCGTTGGCGTAGCCCTGCACCAGCACGTTCTCCAGCGGCACGCCCGCCTCGGCGGCCACCGCGCGCCGGATCCGCAGGCCCGCCACGATCGTCACCTCGCCCGGCACGGCGACCAGGTGCAGCGGACCGATCTTCACGATCTGCAGCGGCAGCACGTTCGGCGTGGCCTGCACCAGGCCGGTCGGCACCAACGACGCCTTCGGGTACTGGCAGTCCCGCAGCCACTGCGGCACCTCGACGTCCAGCGGCTCGAACAACGCCTTCCACGGGCTGGTCATGCCCTCGTCGAAGCCGGGGATCGCCGGGCCGTCCTCGACGCTGCCCGCCATGGTGGACGCGCCGACCACGCCGGGACACGTCGTGCCCGGCTTCCCGTCGGTGGTGTGCCGGCCGTCGACGGTGACCGCGGCCATGTCCACGAACCGCATCCGGTAGTCCACCGCGCCCGTGACCGGTGTCTGCGGGCCCGCGAACACCTGCTGCGCCTTGCGGTTCTGGCGCTCGCCGATGATCCGGGTGTTCTCCACCTCGTCCTCGGTCGGGCCGGAGCCGGGCCGCAGGTTCAGGTTCGGCGACATGTCGCCCGCGTTGGTGTTGGGGAACGCGGCGACGAACCCGGGCCGGTCCTCCAGGTACCGCACGCCCCGGTCGTCGTGCTCCCACTGGTAGGACGCGTAACCCTTGTTGTCCGGGCTGATCAGCGTGTTCTTGTTGGTCATCGAGGTGTTGTGGGTGGCGAACCAGCTGATCGCGCCGACGTCCGCGCCGTTCTGCCGGAACTTCAGCACCGTCATGGCCGGGTCGATCGCCCGCGGGAAGTGGCCCTTGTCGGGGTTGCGCTCGAACGCGACCCGGGAGCGGTTCACGCTGGCGTCCGTCAGCTCGCCGCGGCCCAGGGTCAACTCACCGGGCTTGAGGTCCTCGTGCGCGCGGACGATCGACTCCGTGATGCCGTCGGTGATCGCGGCCAGCGTCTGCGGCTGCATGCCCAGGATCGAGAGGTTGTAGGCGAGGTTGTGCGAGTAGCCGCCGGGCCCGGCGTGCGTGTGGGTGGCGGACAGCAGCACGTTCTCGCGGGTGTAGAGCGAGCCGTAGCGGGTCTGGAGCTTGGCCAGCACCGCTTCCTGCACCGCCCGGAAGATCATCGCCAGGTCCGCGTTGACGTACGCGACGCGCTTGCCGATGGCCTGGTCGACCACGACGTACGCGCGTGAGCGCTGCCGCTGGTGGATGCCGGTGGTCTTCTGGTCGAACGCCGAGTAGCCCATCATCCCGTTCTCGGCAGCGGGACCGGTGACGTCGGAGATACCCCGCCCGACCAGGTACGGCTGCGGCGCGGCGTCCGCGACCGGCAACCCGACCACGACCAGCGCGCCGACCAGCGCCGTTGCCGCCAACGACCGTCGCGAGACCCGCATCCGCACTCCCCGACCCGATTCGGTTCGCCATACGCGAAACGTCTTCACCTTTACTCGACGGTAGGTGATCGGGCCCACCCGGGCAATCCCCCGCCTGGCACAGCTCACGTTCGGTCGATCTGCCCCCCGAGGTGCGCCACGATGGTGTCGATGGTCGGGAAGTCCCAGGCCAGCGTGGGCTCCACGAGGATCCCCCAGCGTTCTTCGATGTCGACGCACAGCCCCATGGCGTGCACGGAGTCGAAGCCGAGCGAACGCAGTGCCACCTCGGTGCCGACCCGCGACGGGGGCAGCTCCAGGTACCCCGCCACGGCGTCGACGAGCCAGGCCCGCAACGACTCGTCAGACATGGCTTCCCTCCGAGGCGGTGACGATGGCGGCGACCGCGGGTGTCAGCTCGCGGCGCAGCGCCGACAGCCCACCGTCGAGGAACAGCTCGCGCATGTGCCCCCGACGCACCTTGCCGCTCGTGGTGTGGCGGATCGTGTTCGAGCGGACGACCACCAGGCTGACGGACACGCCGAACTGCTTGGTCACGGCGTCCAGCACGGCGCCGGCGAACTCGCCGGCGTCCACCTGCGAAGCGCGACGCACCTCCTGCACCAGCACGACGTGCTCCCCGGACTCGGCGTCCCGCACGCCGAAGGCCGCGCCCCGGCCCGCGTCCGGGTGCGCCTCCCGCGCCGAGAACTCGACGTCGTGCGGGTACAGGTTCCGGCCGCGGACGATGATCAGCTCCTTCAACCGCCCGGTGACGTACAGCTGCCCGTCGAGGAGGAACCCCAGGTCGCCGGTCCGCAGCCACCGGCCGGTCAGGTCGGTGACGAACGTGGTGCGCGTCGCGGCGGGGTCGCCGTGGTAGCCCGCGGCCAGACTGGGCCCGGCCACCCTGATCTCGCCGATCGCGCCGTCGCCCACCTCGACGCCCGTGGCCGGGTCGGCGATGCGCACGTCCATGCCGCCCGGCTCGCCGCACCCGACCAGCGGCACGCCGTCCTCGTCCGAGGTGGGCACGACCTCGCCGGCGGCCAGCGACGCCGGGGTGAACGAGCGGACGGTCGGCCCGAGTCCCCGTGACGTGCAGGTGACCACCAGGGTGGATTCGGCGAGCCCGTACCCCGGGTTCAGCGCGGTGCGCCGGAACCCGACCTGCGCGAACCGCTCCGCGAACGCGTCCAGCGTGGCGATCCGGATCGGCTCCGCCCCGCTGACCGCCATCGTCAGACAGGACAGGTCCAGCCCGCCGAGCTCCTCGTCACCGATCCGGCGGGTCGCCCACGCGTAGCCGAAGTCGGGCGCCACGGTCCAGTCCACCCGGTACTCGCTGATCGCGCGCAGCCAGCGGATCGGACGGGCGACGACCGCCTCCGGCGAGAGCAGGACCAGGTCGGCCCCCGCGTGCAGGGCCTGGAGTTGGAGCCCGACGAGTCCCATGTCGTGGTGGTGCGGCAGCCAGCCGCCGATCCGGCGGACCGGGACGTCACCGCTGATCTGCGCGAACAGCTCCAGGTTGTGCGTCAGGCTGCCGCGGGTGACCTCGACGCCACGCGGCCGGCTGGTCGACCCGGAGGTGTACTGGAGGTAGGCCACGGTGTCGGCGCCCGCCTCCGGCGGCTCGAAGGAGTCGGGGTCGGAGGTCTCGTCGAAGGTCCGCGCCGACAGGTTCTCCAGCACGGCCACGTGCGCCTCGTCGGTGAGCACCACTCGCGCACCCGAGTCCTCGACCAGGCGGTCCACCCGGTCCACCCGCGAGGCCCCGGACAGGGGCAGGGGCGCGGGCACCGCCACGGCGCGCGCGTAGAGGCAGCCGAGGAAGGCGACGAGGAAGTCCAGTCCGGCGGGGTAGAGCAGCAGCACGGGTCGGCCCGCCATCCCCGATCCGGTCAGCCAGGACGCCACGGCCCTGGCCCTCCGGTCGAGTTCGAGGTGGGTCAGCTCGACCGCCGGTCGCCCGTCGGCGAGGTAGGTGACCTTCCGGTCGGAGGGCGGGCGGGCTCGGAAGCGGGTGACGAAGTCCGTCATTCGGGGAGCCCTTCGCGGGTGTACCAGGAGATGAGGAGGTCGAGGATCCGAGGTGTGACGGGTGGCGGCTCGGCGTCCTCGTGGGACTCGAACCCGTACTCGTACCGGAAGTAGGGCGAGGTGAACTTGCACCGCATGTTGACGATCGCCTCGAACCTGCTGAAGGGCTCGGCCTCGACGTCCGCGGCGGTGACGGCGACCAGTTCGACGGGCAGGTGCGCGGAGATCGCGGCGAACAGGTCGGCCACCGGCACCGCGGTCGAGGGCACGAGGTGCCGCACCGGCCGGTCGAGCGGGCCGCTCGCCAACGCCAGCAGCCGGTCCACGGTGCCGTCGACCGGTGTCAGGTGCAGCGCCGCCCTCGGGTGGCAGACGAAGCGGACGCGTTCGCCGGGGGTGCGCCTCGCGAACAGCGCGATGACCCTGAGGAAGTCGTACATGCCGAGGTCGGTCAACGCCCGACCGGTCCCGGAGTGACCGACCATGACGCCCAATCGGGCGACGAGCACGTCACCCCTCTGTGCTAATCCGGTCTGCGAAAGTGCTACTTCGGCCACCCTCTTGGAGTGTTCGTAGTCATTTCTGAACTCGGACGGGTGGCCATAGTCGGGCCATTGCTCGAACGCTCTACCGTCAGTGGTCCCGTGTTGGTAGGCGGTGCTGACGTGGACATATCGAGAACCGGGTTTCGCGTGCCCGGCGAACGCGGCGGCGGTGTTGGCCGAACCGACCACGTTGACCGCGTGCAACTCGGCCTCGCGACGCGGGAAGAACGTTATGAGGGCGGCGCTGTGCCAATACGTGCAAGGGCCGGAGAACACCTCGGAGGCTGATATCCCCAACCCTTCTTCGGCCAGCGAGAACTCCTTGACCTGCACCTTCCTCGCCATGTCGGGGTCCAGGTGCAGCGTGGCCAGGGCGTCGGCGACCTTCCTCCGGACGACTTCCCCACTGGCTCGCGCCAAAGCGATCACCGCGTCACCACGTGCCACGAGCGCACCGATCAGGTGAGAAGCGACAAAACCATTGGCTCCGTCTACCACATGATCAGACATTGGGCAACCTTACCGCGATCGCATCGCGGGCAGTAGCGTTCACGTCGCCAGCGTAATACCCCACTGAAAAAAGGGGCACGTCCCATGCTCAACGAACTTCTGAAACGGAAACTCGCACACCTCTTCGCCCTGCTGGACGTGGACGACGACGGCACCATCGACAGGATGGACTACACGGCTTCCGCCGACCGGCTCGTCACCGCGTTCGGGTACGCGCCGGGGTCGCCCGAGAGCGAGCGCGTCCGGGACCGCTACACCAGGTTGTGGGAGGCGGTCACGCTCCCCATGGACACCGACGGGGACGAGCGCGTCGACGTCGAGGAGTACTCCTCGGGCATGGACCGGTTCGTGACCACCTCCGAGGAGGGCTACCGGACCCACATCGCACCGGTCGCCGACGCCTTCTACGACCTGATGGACGTCGACGGCGACGGCCGGATCACCAGGACCGAGTACGTGCGCATGGCGGCCAGCGCCTTCCGCTTGTCCGAGGAGGCCGGCAACGCGGCGTTCGACAAGCTCGACCTGGACGGCAACGGCTCGCTCGACCGGGCCGAGCTGCACATCGCCAACGAGCAGTTCTTCCGCGGCACCGAGGAGAACGCCAAGGGGAACTGGATCTTCGGGCCGATCGCGGTCTGACCCCTGTCCGACCCCGGTCTGCCGGGTGCGGCCCGAGAGGAGCCGCACCCGGCAGCAGCCGCGAGCGGAGGCACTCCGCCCGCGGCGCCGACCGCGCGGCTACGGTTCCGGGATGCGCACGGTGGCCGTCCTCGCCCTCGACCGGGTCGTCCCGTTCGACCTGTCCACGCCGATCGAGGTGTTCACCCGCACCCGCCTGCCCGGAGGTGGACCGGCCTACCGCGTGCTGGTCTGCGGCGCCACGCCGACGGTCGACGCGGGCGCGTTCACCCTCCAGCCGCCGTGGGGCCTGGACGTCCTGGCCGACGCGGACACCGTGATCCTGCCCGGTTGCGCCGACGCGACCGCGCCGATCCCGGACGAGGTGCTGGACGTGCTCCGGCGAGCGGCCGCCGGCGGCGCGCGGCTCGCGTCGATCTGCACCGGCGCCTTCATCCTCGCGGCCACCGGCCTGCTCGACGGGCTGCGTGCCACGACCCACTGGTCGGCGGCCCCCGAGCTGGCGGCCCGCCACCCCGCAATCGACGTCGACCCCGACGTCCTCTACGTGGACAACGGGCAGCTGCTCACGTCGGCCGGCGCCGCCGCCGGGCTGGACCTGTGCTTGCACCTGATCCGCCAGGACCACGGTTCCGCGGTCGCCGCCGACGCCGCCCGCCTCTCCGTGATGCCGTTGGAGCGCGAAGGCGGGCAGGCGCAGTTCATCGTGCACGAGCAGCCGCCGACGACCCGCGGCTCCGTGCTCGAACCCGTGCTGCGGTGGATGGAGGACAACTGCGCGAGCGACCTCGGTCTGGCGGACATCGCCGCGCACGCGGGCATGAGCACCCGCACCCTCAACCGCCGCTTCCGCGAGCAGACCGGCACCACGCCGTTGCAGTGGCTGCACCGCACGCGCATCCGCCGGGCGCAGCACCTGCTGGAGGCCACCGACCACCCGGTGGACCGGATCGCCGCACGGGTCGGCTTCGGCTCGCCCACCGCGTTCCGGGACCGGTTCAAGCGGGTCGTCGGCACCAACCCCCACGCCTACCGCTCCGCCTTCCGCGCACCGGCTCAGTCGACCCCCGCGTAGGAGTGCAGGCCGACCGCGACCAGGTTGACGAAGAACAGGTTGAACAGCACCACGACCATGCCGATGACGTTGAGCCACGCCGAGCGCCGGCCGCGCCAGCCGGCCGTGGCGCGCGCGTGCAGGTAGGCGGCGTAGCAGACCCACGACACGAAGGCGACGGTCTCCTTCGGGTCCCAGCCCCAGAACCGGCCCCACGCCTGCTCCGCCCACACCGCGCCGGTGATGATCGCGAACGTCAGCGTCAGGAACCCGACCGCGCCGGTGCGGTAGGCGATCTTGTCCAGGTCCTCGACGGGCGGCAGCCGACGGCGCGACTTGCCCTTCCGGGAGAACTCGCCCGAACCGGCCAGGTGCAGCGCGCTGACCACACCCGACAGCAGGAACACGCCACTGGCCATGATCGCCGCGGCGACGTGGATGATGATCCAGTACGAGCGCAGCGGCGGCACGAGCGGCGCGGCCTCGACGTAGAGCCGGTTGCCCGCCAGGAACAGCAGCGACGCGATCGGCAGCAGCACGAACACCGACATGCGGCGCAGGTCGTGCCGGAACACCAGGTACAGCCACGCGCCGACGGCGATCAACCCGACCGCCGACAGGTACTCGTACATGTTGCCCCACGGCACGCGGCCGGTCGCGACGCCGCGCAGCACCACCGAGCCCAGGTGCAGCAGTCCACCCAGGACGGTCAACGCGACACCGGAACGCCCGAGCCGCACGGCGAACGCGGGTGGGTCCGCCGCGTGGCGGGTCAGGGCGTACTCGGCCGAGCAGAGCAGGGCGGCGAGCATGTAGACGCCGAACGCGCTGGTGAACAGCCAGTCGCTGAGCAGCGCGGGCGCGGCGAGGCGGTCACCCACGGCCGGCCCACAGCTGGTCGAGCCGCAGGATCATCACCGGGACGCTCAGGCACGTCACGGTGAGCACGCCCGCGCCCCACCGGGACCGCTCCGCCACCGACCACACCGCGCCGAGCGGCAGCACGACCGCCACGCCGACCAGGTAGCCGACGAACGTCGCCCGGTCCAGCTCCCGGTCCGAGCCGAGCATCGCCACCACCCCGGCCACGGCCTGCACCAGCAGTCCCGCCTCCAGCAGCAGGACGACCGCCGCCAACCCGAGCGTCGGCTTGGTGCGCAACGTGATCGGGCGGTCGAGCACGGCCAACGCCAGGGCCCAGGCCGCGGCTGCCAACGCGACGACCGTCAACGCGGTCGCCAAGACTTGGATCATCGAAAACCCCTCCGACACGACTACTACGCAACGTAGCACTACACGTTGTAGTAGTCGTGTCGGAGGGGGTCACCACACCAGGAAGCTGAGCGGGGTCCCGACCAGCACCAGCCCCCCGACCAGGGCGGAGCACCGCAGCGCGGCGGGCAGCGGCGGCAGTCCGGCCAGGCGGACCAGCCGTGCCGCCACCGCGACGTCGGCCGCGCCCAGGGCGCCCTCGGGCGGACGCGCCGAGCCGAACCGGCGCAGCGCCGAGGCGAGCGACTGGGCGCCGTGGCGCAGGCTCGCGCTCTCGTCGGCCCGCATCTCCACCAGCAACGCCACCGCCCGCGCGACCGACCGCACCAGGCGGACCTTCGGCAGCACCGAGCACAACGCGCTGAACGGCAGCAGCACCAGGTCGTGCCGCTCACGCCCGTGCGCGTGCTCGTGGCCGAGGACGGCGTCCACCTGGTCGCGGGTCAACGCGGTCAGCGCGCCCGAGCTGAGCACGACGGCAGAGCGCGCGCCGGGCACGCAGTAGGCGACCACGGTCGGGTGGTCAAGCACGAACGCGCCGGGCGCGGCCTCGTCCCGGCGGGCCACCAGCGCCAGCACGTCCCGGTGCCGCCGCCGCACCCTCAGCACCGAGGCCCACGTCCACAGCAGGCCGATCGCCAGGTCCAGCGCGGACAGCAGCCCAAGCACCACCAGCAGGGCGAGCGGTGTCACGTCGCCGCGCACCGCGTCGTTCGCCCACCGTCCCAACGCGATCGGGATGGGCGCGTCGTAGGGCGCGAGACCGAGGGCGAGCAGCAGCCCGACCGCGGACAGCGCCCACGACAGGCCGAGCATCTGCCACAGCAGGATCCCGGTGCGCGGTGCGCGCCACACCCACCGGGCACGGGCGAGCGGACCGGCCGCCGCCACGCACAGCACCAACGTCGCCGCGAGGTGCAGCGCGGCGTTCACCGCTCGTCCAACGCCTGGCTCAGCGCTTCCGCCTCGGGCTCGGTCATCGACTGCGCGAAGTGCGCCAGCGCGGTCTCCCGGTCGCCGGTCAGCGACAACGCGTCCAGCATCAGCCGCGCGACGTACTGCTCGCGGCTGGCCACCGGCGCGTAGTACCAGGCCCGCCCCTCACCGGCCTCGCGGCGGACGAAACCCTTCTTCGCCAACCGGTTCAGCACCGTCATCACGGTCGTGTAGGCGAGGTCGCGGTCGGCGAGCGCGCGGACGACGTCCCGCACCGCGACCGGCTCGTCGCGGTCCCACAGGACGTCCATCGCGGCCCGTTCCAGCTCGCCAAGCCCGTTCACCGGCACCCTCCACCCGTCACGTGGCGATCGTACGAGGCGCGGCGACGGGCGGGCTCACGCGCCTTGCCGCCGTCGGACAGCTCCTCGAAGTAGCCGCGCGGTTCGGCGGCGTCGTCACCGCCGAGGCTCACGGTGGTGTTGTCGCCGGGGTTGTGCGGCATCCCGGGCGGGGTCGGGACGGCCCCGCGTCACTGCACGTCACCCGTGGTGGCCGAGCGGACCTGGCCCGAGGACAGGTCGCCCGGCGGGATGCCGGGGTGGTGGCCGGCACGCGCGCCGGGCGCGGGCGCGGACGGCGCGAGCGACAACCTGGAGACGATCCGGTAGCGGTCGCCCCGGTACAGCGAGTGCACGTACTCGACGGGACGGCCGGTGGTGTCGTTGGTCAGCCGCTCGAACAGCAGCGCGGGCGCGAACACCGGCACGCCGAGCAGTTCCGACTCGGCATCGTTGGTGACGGTCGGCTCGATGGACTGCACCGCGTCGCTGACGTGCACGCCGTGGTCGGCGAGCCGGTCGTAGAAGTTGCCGGACTCCATGTCCTGCACCGTGAGGCCGGGCGCGACGGCCACCGGGACGTGCAGGTGCTCGATCGCCATCGGCGTGCCGTCGACCAGGCGCAGCCGGGCGATGTAGGTGATCTCGGCCGCCGGCGACACGCGCAGCCGGCGGCCGACGCGCGCGCCGGCCGGGACGCGGGCGTGCTCCAGCACCCGGCTGGTCCACGCGCCACCGGCCTGCGGCACCGTCATCGCGCGGTCGGCCGACACCAGCTCCTGGGTGATCTTGGCGGGCGCGACGAACGTGCCGCGGCCGTGCTGGCGGATCAGCAGGCCGGTGTTGACCAGTTCGTCCACCGCCGAGCGGAGCGTGGGCCGCGACACCGACAGCTGCCGGCACAGCGCCCGTTCGGCCGGGATGGGCGCGCCCGGCGGGTGCGTCTCGATGAGTTCGAGCAGGTAGTCGCGCACCCGTTCGCGCTTGAGGATCGGTTCGGCCATGCCGCCTCGCTTCGTCTTGCCCGGTCGTCGACCAGTATGTCAGACCAGTGGTCAGGTCGGTTCCGATCAAGATCGAGAGCGCTCTCACGGCTGTGAACTGGGTGTTGACTGTCACATTGGTCTATGCCATCTTCGGACAGGCCCACCGAGGTTTACCAATTGGTCAGCTGAGAGGTGAGACGTGCCGAACCGCCCCGTCGCCTTGATTCTCACGTCGTTGCTCGCCCTGTCCGCCTGTGGTTCCGACCCGGGCGCGTCCGGCGGCGAGCAGGACGTCACCGTCTGGCTGATGAAGGACTCGGCCACCGACGACTTCGTCAGCCGCTTCGAGACCGAGTTCGAGCGCGACCACCCCGACCTGGACCTGACGATCCAGGTCCAGGAGTGGAACGGCATCACGCAGAAGGTGACCAGCGCGCTGGCCAGCACCGACCCGCCGGACGTGATCGAGGTCGGCAACACCCAGGTCGCCCGGTACGCGTCCAGCGAAGGCGTCACCGACCTGTCCGCCAAGGTCGGCGAGCTCGGCGGCGACGACTGGATCCCCGGGCTCGCCGAGCCGGGCGCGGTCGGCGGCAAGCAGTTCGGCATCCCGTTCTACGCGGCCAACCGGGTCGTGGTCTACCGCAAGGACCTGTTCGAGGCGGCCGGCGTGACGCCGCCCAAGACGCGCGACGAGTGGCTGGCCGCGACCGACGAGCTCGACGAGGGCGACACGCAGGGCATCTACCTGCCCGGCCAGAACTGGTACGTGCTGGCCGGCTTCGTCTGGGACGAGGGCGGCGACCTCGCCGAACAGGACGGCGGGAAGTGGTCCGGCACGGTGAACACGCCGGAGGCGTTGGCGGGCGCGGACTTCTACCGCCGCTTGCAGGCGTTGGGCGACGGGCCGAAGGACTCCGACGAGGCCAAGCCGCAGCAGACCGACGTGGTCGCGGGCGGTCGGGTCGCGCAGTTCATCGCGGTGCCCGGCGCGGCCGAGCTGGTCGCCAAGGCCAACCCCGCGCTCGCCGACCGACTCGGCTTCTTCCCCATCCCCGGCAAGACCGCGGCCACGCCCGGCTCGGTGTTCACCGGCGGCTCCGACCTGATCATCCCGCTCGCGTCGACCCGCCAGGACGGCGCCTACCAGGTGGTGAAGGCGCTGGCCGGGGAGAAGTGGCAGGTCGAGCTGGCCAAGGCGATGCACTACGTGCCCAACCGGACGTCGCTCGCGAGCGCGGTCGGCGACGACCCCGGCACCGCGGCGATGGCGGCGGGCGCGGTCAACGGCCGGGCCACGCCGAACTCGCCGAACTGGGCGGCGGTCGAGGCGCGCAACCCGATCAAGGAGTTCCTGACCGCGGTGCTGACCGGAGCGGATCCGGCGACGGCCGCGGCCGAGGCGGACAAGGTGATCACCCAGGCGCTCAGCTCGGGCGCCTAGCATGACGACGACGCTGACGCGGGCGGTCGAACGCCGCCCGCCGTCGACCCCTCCCCCGCCGCGCCGCCGCACGTCCTGGTGGCCGTACCTGCTGATCGCGCCGACCGTCCTGGCCACCGGGTTCCTGCTGCTGTACCCGTTGGCGCGCAACGTGGTCATCTCGGTGCAGGAGTTCGGCCTGCCGCAGCTCGTGCGCGGCGACGCGCGGTTCGTCGGCCTGGCGAACTACACCCGGGTGTTGACCGACCCGGAGTTCTGGGCGGTCGTGCGGCGGACGCTGGTGTTCACCGCGGTCAACGTCGTGCTGATCATGGTGCTGTCCACGCTGGTCGCGTTGCTGCTGGTGCGCCTCGGCAAGTGGGCGCGACTGCTGGTGATGTCCGGGCTGGTGCTGGTCTGGGCCACGCCGGTGATCGCGGCGACCACCGTGTTCCAGTGGCTGTTCCAGTCCCGGCTCGGGGTGGTCAACTGGGTGTTGGTCGGGCTGGGGTTCGACGGCTACCGCGACTACACCTGGTTCGCCGACGGTCCGGCCACGTTCGCCATCCTGGTCGCGTTGATCGTGTGGCAGTCGGTGCCGTTCGCGGCGCTGTCGCTGTACGCGGCGATGGTGACGATCCCGTCCGAGCTGCACGAGGCGGCGCGCATGGACGGCGCGGGCGCGTGGCGGGTGTTCTCCTCCATCACGTTCCCGGTGCTGCGGGCCATGTTCGGGCTGATCACCTGCCTGGAGGTGATCTGGGTGGTCAAGGCGTTCGTGCAGATCTGGGTCATCTCCCAGGGCGGTCCGGGGCGGGCCACCACGACGTTGCCGGTGTACGCGTTCCAGGTCGCGCAGTCGTTGCAGCGCTATGACCTCGGAGCGGCGGTGTCGATGCTCATGGTGCTGCTGCTCGTGCTGGTGCTGCTGGCGTACTTCCGGCAGATGTACCGGCAGGAGGGGCTCTCGTGACCGGCCGTCCCACGACCGGCGGGGTGCTGCGCGGCGTCGCGGCGGTGGTCGTGTTCGCGGTGTCGGTGTTCCCGGTGTACTGGATGGTGCTGACGGCGTTCAAGCCGACCCGGGACATCCAGGCCGAGACGCCGACGTTCCTGCCGCTGTCCGCGACGTTCGAGCACTTCGGCACCGCGGTGTCGGCGCAGGGGTTCTGGTCGTTCTGGCGCAACAGCATCGTGGTCGCGGGCGGCGCGGTGCTGCTGTCGCTGGTGGTGGCCCTGCTGGCGGCGTTCGCGGTCGCCCGGTTGCGGTGGAAGGGGCGGCGCGGGTTCATCCTGATGGTCTTCGTCGCGCAGATGACGCCGTGGGAGGCGCTGCTCATCCCGATCTACGTGATCGCGCGGGACACCGGGATGCTCGACACCCTCTGGATGCTCACGCTGGTCTACTTCATGATCACCCTGCCGTTCACCGTCGTGACGCTGCGCGGGTTCCTCGCCGCCATCCCGGTCGACCTCGAAGAGGCGGCGCTGGTGGACGGCTGCTCGCGGGCGCAGGCCTTCCGCCGGGTGGTGTTCCCGCTGCTCGCGCCGGGGCTGCTGGCGACCTCGCTGTTCGGGTTCATCACCGCGTGGAACGAGTTCGCCTTCGCCAACGTGCTGATCATCAAGAACCAGGACGACCGCACCCTGCCGGTGTGGCTGTCGTCGTTCGGCAACACGTTCGGCACGGACTGGGGCGCGACCATGGCCGCCTCCACGCTGTTCATGCTGCCGGTGCTGCTGGTGTTCCTCGTGCTCCAGGGCCGGGTGACCACCGGGATCGTCGGCGGCGCGGTCAAGGGCTGACGTTTCGTGGGGGGTCTCGTGATCGTGCCAAGACCGACGCGGCTGATCCGGCGGCACGGGCGGTTCGCGCTCGACCGCGACACGGCGATCCGGGCCACGCCCGGCGCCCGGGGCGCGGCCCGGCTGCTGCGCGGGCTGCTGCGCCCGGCGACCGGGTTGCCGCTGCCGCTGCACGAGGACGGGCGGGTGGTGCTCGCGCTGGACGACCGGCTCGTCGGCCTCGGCGACGAGGGCTACGCGCTGACCGTGAACGAGCACGCGGTGGTGCTGCGCGCGGCCACGCGTCACGGGCTCGCGCACGGCGTGCAGACGATCCGGCAGCTGGTGTCGCCGACGGCGATGGGTTCGCGGCCCGTGCCCGGCGTGGACTGGGCGTTGCCCGGGGTGGACGTCCGGGACGCGCCGCGACTGCCGTGGCGGGGCGTGCTGCTGGACGTGGCACGGCACTTCCAGCCGGTCGCGGTGCTGCGCCGGTTCGTCGACCTGATGGCGGTGCACAAGCTGAACGTGCTGCACCTGCACCTCACCGACGACCAGGGCTGGCGGATGCCCGTGCCGCGCCACCCGCGGTTGACCTCGGTCGGCGGACGGCGCGCGGAGAGCATGGGTGACGGCGTGCCGCACGGGGGTTCGTACACGCGCGCGGAGCTGGCCGGGCTGGTGTCGCACGCCGACGAGCGCGGCGTGCGGATCGTGCCGGAGATCGAGATGCCCGGACACGCCCGCGCCGCGTTGGCCGCCTACCCCCACCTGGGCAACTTCCCCCGCCGGCGGCTGCCGGTGTGGACGCGGTGGGGCGTGAGCGAGGCGGTGTTCGGGGTGGACGACGCCGTGCTCGAGTTCTGCCGGGACGTGCTGGACGAGGTGGTCGACGTGTTCCCCGGCCCGCACGTGCACCTCGGCGGCGACGAGTGCCCGACCGCGGAGTGGGAGTCGAGTCCGGGCGCGTTCCGGCGGGTCCGGGAGGAAGGGCTGGCCGGGCCGCACGAGCTGCACGGCTGGTTCCTGCGCGCGATGGCCGACCACGTGGTGGGCCGCGGGCGCGTGCCGGTGTCGTGGGAGCCGATCGGCGACCCGCGCGTGGTGGTGATGCCGTGGCGTGACGCGGCGGACGCGCGCACCGCGCTGGACCTCGGCCACGACGTCGTGATGGCGCCGCACCGGTCGACCTACCTGGACTACCCGCAGTCCGCCGACCCCGACGAGCCCGCCGGGCAGCCGAGCCTGGTGGTGACCGCGCGGGACGTCTACCACCTGCCGTTGCCGGACGGGGTGCTCGGCGCCCAGTGCGCGCTCTGGACGGAGTACGCGCCGACCGCGCGCCACCTGGAACGGCTGGCGTACCCCCGGCTGGCGGCGTTGGCCGACGCGCTCTGGGCGCAACGCCCGTCCTGGACCGACTTCACCGAACGGATGCGCGCGCACACCGGCCGCCTGAGCGCGCTGTCCGTGCCCCTGTCGAGGAAGGAGGACGACGCCCGCTCCCCTGTCCCACCCTGCTGACTTGAGGAGAGACGAAGTGTCCGCACGCATGATCGCCGCGATCGGAGCCGCCGCGGTGTCCGTCGCCGCGCTGGTGGCCGCACCGATGGCGTTGGCCGCCGACGTGGTCACCGCCCAGCACCGGACCAGCGCGTCCGGTGCGACGACCGACCAGGTCGAACCGTGGTTGAAGCTGGTCAACACCGGCGGCACGACCGTGCCGCTGTCCGAGCTGAAGGTCCGCTACTACGTCAAGTCCGAGACGCCCGACGTCGGCTACCGCTTCGCCTGCTCGTGGGCGGTGCGCGGCTGCGGCAACGTCACCGGCACGTTCGGCACGCTGACCGGCGGTCCGGCCGACCGGTACCTGGAGGTCGGGTTCACCGCGGGCGCGGGCACGCTCGCTCCCGGCGCCGACAGCGGCGACCTGCAACTGCGGTTCTACCGGTCGAACTGGGGTCCGATCACCCAGTCCGACGACTACTCGTTCCGCGCGGCGAGCGCCTACTCGGCGTGGTCGCGGGTGACCGTGCACCGGGGCGCGACCCTGCTGTGGGGCACGCCGCCCGGTGGCACCGGTCCGACCACGACCACCACGTCCTCGACACCGCCGAACCCGAACGGCCCGGCGTTGTTCGACGACTTCGACTACACGGGCTCCGGCGACTCGCGGATCTCCCAGCGCGGCTGGACGGTCCGCTCGGGCGGCGGCGGTCCGGGCGTGCCGGGCGCGGTATGGGATCCGGCGATGGTGACGTTCCCGACCGTGGACGGCCAGAAGTCGATGCGGCTGGAGTCGTCCAACAACGGGTCGTCCGCGCGGCAGACCGAGCTGTTCCACCAGCGGAAGTTCTTCGAGGGCACGTACGCGGCGCGGGTGAAGTTCTCCGACGCGCCGGTCTACGGCCCCGACGGCGACCACGTGGTGCAGACGTTCTTCACCATCACGCCGCTCAACAGCAACATGGACCCGAACTACGGCGAGCTGGACTTCGAGTACCTGCCCAACGGCGGGTGGGGCGAGCCCGCCAACATCCTGTACGAGACGACCTGGGAGACCTACCAGAACGAGCCGTGGGTCGCCGACAACGTCCACACCGAGCAGCGGCAGAGCTTCGCCGGCTGGCACGACCTGGTGATCCAGGTGTCGGGCGGCCGGGTGAAGTACTTCGTCGACGGCGCGCAGGTGGCCGACCACGGCGACAAGTACTACCCCGAGACGCCGATGTCGATCAACTTCAACCTGTGGTTCATCTCGGGCGGCCTGGCGGGCGCGCCCGGTGACCGCGCCTACCAGCAGCACGTGGACTACGTGTACTTCGCCAAGGACCAGGTGCTCAGCCCGGCCGAGGTGCGGTCCCGCGTGACCGGCTACCGCACGTCCGGCGTGGCCCACGTCGACACGGTGCCCGCGAGCTAGCCCGACCACCGGTCGCTGCGGCGTCGAACACCTCTTCGGCGCCGCAGTGGTCCGCCCGATCCCGCCATCCGGGCGCCGGAACTGGCCCTCGCGCGAGCAGGGGGTCGAATGCGAAACTCTTCCGCCTATGCGGCAGATCACTCGTGGCACCCGCGCGGGCTACGCGACCGGGTCCTTCGTCACCGGCGCGTTCGGCACCGTGCCCGGTCTGCTGCTCCTGCCCTACCTGACCGACGGCCTGGCCGTGCCCGCCGCCGTGGCCGGCCTGCTGGTGCTCGTGCCGAAGGCGTGGGACGTGCTGTTCAACCCCGTGGCGGGCCGGCTCAGCGACCGGGCCGGGGTGCGGCGACCGTTCCTGCTGCGCGGCGGCCTGGCGACGGCGGTGTTGTTCGCGCTGCTGTTCGCCGGGCCGTTCACCGGGACGGGCGCGGTCGTGTACGTGGCTCTGGTGTTCCTGGCCTGTGCGACGGCGTACGCGTTCTTCCAGGTGCCGTACGTGGCGATGGCCGCGGAGATCACCGAGGACTACGACGAGCGCACCCGGCTGATGGCGTGGCGGATGGCGTTCCTGGCGTTGGCGATCCTGGTCAGCGGCGCGGGCGCGCCGGCGGTGCGCGACGCGATCGGCTACCCGGGCATGGGCGTGGCGGTCGCGGCGCTGATGGTGATCGGCACGCTGGCCACGGTCGCGGGCACGCGCGGCGCGCCGGCGTCACGGCGGGTGCCCGCGGCGGCCGGCCTGGGCGAGTCGGTGGCGGCGGTGCGCGGCTCGCGGCCGTTCCGGCTGCTGCTGGCCGTGTTCGTGGTGCAGGCCGTCGGCCTGGGCACGATGCTCGCCGGTGTCGACTACTTCGCCCGGCTGGTGCTGGGCGAGCAGGGGTTGCAGACCGCCTTGTTCGCCGGCTTCGTCGGGCCGGCGCTGCTGGTGATGCCGCTGTGGCAACGCGTCGGACGGCGGCACGGCAAGCGGGTCGGGCTGGTCGCGGCGTCGGTGCTGTTCGCCGTGGCGGTGGCCGGGCTGACCGCGTCACGGGTGCTGCCGGTGGCGGCGGTGCTGGCGCTGATGGCCGTGATCGGCGTGGGTTACGCGGGCATGCAGGTGTTCCCGCTGGCCATGCTGCCGGACGTGATCACCGCCGAGGAACGGCGGACCGGCGCGACCCGCGCGGGCCTGTTCTCCGGGGTGTGGACGGCTGGTGAGACGTTGGGACTCGCGCTCGGGCCCGGCGTGTACGGGCTGGTCCTGGCGTTCGGCGGGTACGTCGCCAGCACCGACGGCGCGGCCGTGCAGCCCTCCGGCGCGGTGACGGCCGCGCTCCTCGGTTTCACCGTCATCCCGGCCGTGCTGGCGCTGGCGGCCCTGCCCCTGCTTCGTGAGGAGACCGCGTGACCGACGACGTCCTGGCCGAACTGCGCGCGTTGCGTGCCGGCGACCTGCCCACCCACGGCGGCCGGACGCTGGCCTACGTGTACGACAGCGCGCTGCCGGGTCTGGACGAGCTGGCGGCGTCCGCGCACGCGCTGGCGTCGTCGGTGAACGGGCTCGACCCGACCGCGTTCCCGAGCCTGCTGCGGCTGGAGAACGACGTGGTGAGCACGGCGGCACGGCTGCTGGGCGGCGGTGCCGCGGCGGTCGGCACGGTCACGTCCGGCGGCACGGAGTCGTGCCTGCTCGCGGTGGTCGCCGCGCGGGACTCGCGGCCGGAGGTCACGCGGCCGTCCATGGTGCTGCCGGAGACGGCGCACGCCGCGTTCCACAAGGCCGCGCACTACTTCGGCGTGCGGGTGGTCGCGGTGCCGGTCGACCCGGAGACGTTCCGGGCGGACCCGGTGGCGATGGCGGCGGCGATCGACGAGACCACCGTGCTGGTGGTGGCCAGTGCGCCGTCGTACGCGCACGGGGTGGTCGACCCGGTGGTCGAGATCGCCGCAGCCGCTCTCGAGCGCGGCGTGCGCTGCCACGTGGACGCGTGCATCGGCGGGTGGGTGCTGCCGCACGCGCCGGACGCGCCGCCGTTCGACTTCTCCGTGCCGGGCGTCACCAGCGTCTCGGTGGACCTGCACAAGTACGCGTACTGCCCGAAGGGGACGTCCGTGCTGCTGCACGCGTCGGCCGACCTGCGCCGGGCGCAGTACTTCGCGTCGGCCGCGTGGCCCGGCTACACGATGCTGAACTCGACCACCCAGTCCACCCGGTCGGGCGGACCGCTGGCCGCCGCGTGGGCGGTGCTGCGGCACATCGGTGACGACGGGTACCGCACGCTCGCGCGCCAGGCGCTGGAGAGCACCCGGGTGGTGCGCGAGGGCATCGAGAAGATCGACGGCCTGCGGGTGCTGGGCCGGCCGTCGTCGACGTTGCTGGCGGTCACGGCCTCGCGGGACGACTTCGACGTGTTCACCGTGGCCGACGAGATGAAGGCGCGGAACTGGTACGTGCAGCCGCAGTTCGCCCACCGCTCCTCCCCCGCGAACCTGCACCTCACCGTCACGGCGGCGAACGCGGGGCACGAGTCGGAGCTGCTGGCCGACCTGCGGGCGTCGGTGGAGGCCGCGGTCGAGGCCGGGCCGGTGCGGGTGGCGCCGGAGGTCGTCGCGTTCGTCGGCGGGCTGGAGCCGGACTCGCTCACGCCCGAGGAGTTCGGCGGGCTGCTCGCGGCGGCGGGCATGGGCGGTGGCGACCGCGCGCTGCCCGAACGGATGGCGACGGTGAACACGCTGCTCGCGGCGGCGAGCCCGGCGCTGCGGGAGCGGCTGCTGGTGGAGTTCCTGGGCGCGCTGTACTCGTGAACGGCGACGTTGCGCCGTTTGCGCGATCATGGTCGCCATGCACCTGGATCTGAGCGGGAAGACGGCGCTGGTCACCGGTTCCACGCAGGGCATCGGCGAGGCGATCGCGGTGGCGCTGGCGCGGGCCGGCGCCCGGACGGCGGTGAACGGCCGCCGCGCCGACGTGGTCGAGGAGGCGGTGGCGCGCCTGCGGGAAGTGGCGCCGGGGTCGGACGTGGTCGGCGTGGCGGCGGACGTGTCGACGGCGGACGGCGCGGCGTCGCTGGTCGCGGCGTTGCCCGAGGTGGACGTGCTGGTGAACAACGTCGGTGTCTTCGGCGCGCGCCCGGCGCTGGAGATCACCGACGAGGAGTGGCGGCGGTACTTCGAGGTGAACGTGCTGGCGGCGGTCCGGCTGACCCGCGCCTACCTGCCGGGGATGCGCGAGCGCGGGTGGGGCCGGGTGCAGTACATCGCCAGCGACTCGGCCGTGGTCATCCCCGCGGAGATGATCCACTACGGCGTGTCGAAGACGGCGCTGCTGGGTGTGTCGCGCGGGTTCGCCAAGGAGGCGGCGGGCAGCGGCGTCACGGTGAACTGCGTGATCGCGGGGCCGACGCACACCGGCGGTGTGGAGGACTTCGTCTACCAGTTGGTGGACCGCTCGCTGCCGTGGGAGCAAGCGCAGCGCGAGTTCATGCGCGCGCACCGGCCGCAGTCCCTGCTCGGCCGGCTCATCGAGCCCGAGGAGATCGGCAACCTGGTGGTGTACCTGGCCTCACCGCAGGCGTCGGCGACGACCGGCGCGGCCGTGCGCGTGGACGGCGGTTACGTCGACTCGATCCTGCCGTGACCCGGCTCACCTGCCGGGTATCACCGCTCCGGTCGCGTCGAACGCCTCGTGGGTGAGGTCG
This sequence comes from Actinosynnema sp. CA-299493, assembly GCF_050946825.1. NCBI lineage: Bacteria > Bacillati > Actinomycetota > Actinomycetes > Pseudonocardiales > Pseudonocardiaceae > Actinosynnema > Actinosynnema sp. CA-299493. Next base: position 4,705,081 of record NZ_CP191993.1, on the reverse strand, counting down.
TCGTAGTCCGCCGTGACCGGCAGTTCGACCAGGTAGACGCCTTCCCGCACCCGCGCGGGGATCACCTGGCCGTCCGGGGCGCGGAAGGTCACCGCCGCCACGTCGTCGCCCGCGTACCCGACCCAGGTCGCCCCGGGCCTGTCGTCGTAACCGGTGACCATGGGAGGGCCGAACCCGCTCTCGCGGACCGGGTACCGGACGGGATCCGTGGTCCTGGTGCTGATGCCGAACTTGTAGACGCCGCACTTCATGAGCCTGTCGCCCGAGATCGCACCGACCACGAGCAGGCCGTCGTCGCGCAGGTGGGCGGGACCCATGACGAACGTCCGGTCGCCGACGCTCTCGACGCACCGCTCGAACGCCGCCGTCGCGTCGGCCGACGACGTGTTGCCCGACCACGGGTGGGCCTGACCGGCCACCGACGTCGGCCGCGCCACCACACCCCACGCCAGGGCCGAGACGACGACGACCCCGCAGACGGACCACGTGACAACCCGAGCCATTCGCCACCCCCGGTTCCGATCATGCCCGATCACGGCCGCCGACGAGGCCAGAACCCGGCGACGACCCAGCCGCCCGCGCGTGATCGTGCTTCGCGCTTCCCCGAACGCGCCGGGCTGGCGGATGCCGTGGAGCATTACTTCGCCCGCACGCCGGCCCCACTACTGGAATAGGGCTCTGCGGGCATCCGCGAGGTTCGACACGGCAATGACCGGACGGGCCGAATACCGGCCTATTCCCGGAGGCTTCGAATAATCCGGTGGCGGCCCGACCGATCGCGTCGTCGCGCCTCGGCATTCGCCCTACCTGCCGTGATCGGATCGGTGGCGGTTCGGTACGCGAATGCCGAAGCTCTCGGCGAAATACCGAAACGCTCGCGAAAAAGAGCGTAACGGGAGATCGTCCGACACCGATTCCGCTGACATGAGCGGGCCACCGCGGTCCGTGCGGAAAGGCGGGAACATGTCTTCGCCAGGAATCGACCGGCGGCCGGTCGGACCGAGGGCACGACTGCTCGCGCTGGTCGTCGCCGCGGTTGTGCCCATGCTGCTCGTCACCCCCGCCCAGGCCGACGTCGCCGCCCAGGCGACCCTGGTGGGCACCTCACCGCTCTCCGGCGCGGGCAGCGTGGGGCTCACCCCGGCGGTCAGCGCCACCTTCGACGCGACGATCACCGAGCCGTCCCTCCACTTCACGGTCACCGGACCCGGTGGCGCGGTGCCGGGACAGGTGTCCCTCACCGGCGCCGACCGGACCGCGCGGTTCGTCCCGACCGCGCCGCTCTCGCCCGGCACCGCCTACACCGCCTCCGTCCAGGCCGACGAGGCGCCGGTGGCGCACACCTGGACGTTCACCACGGGCTCGCCGAGGCCGGCCGACTGCCCGTGCACGATCTGGGACGACTTCACCACGCCCGACACGGCCGCCACCACCGACACCGCCGCGGTGGAACTGGGGATGAAGGTCTACTTCACCAGCCGGGGCGAGGTGCTGGGCGTCCGGTTCCACAAGGGGCCCGGCAACACCGGCACGCACACCGGCTCGTTCTGGACCGCCGCCGGGCAGCGACTGGCGACCGGCACGTTCACCGGCGAGACCACCACCGGCTGGCAGACCTTGCTGTTCGACGCGCCGGTGGTCGTGGAACCGGACGCGACCTACGTCGTGTCGTACTTCGCGCCCAGCGGTCGCTACTCGATGAACCAGGACTACTTCGGCACCTACGGCAGGGTGATCGGCTACAACCACATCGAGGGCGTGGTGAACAGCCAGACGAACCAGAACGGGGTGTTCCGCTACGGCGGCGGCATGCCGACCACCGGGTACCGCGCGTCGAACTACTGGGTGGACGTGGTCTACCGGCACGGCACCAACGGCGACCACACCCGACCGGTGCTCGGCGCGCGCGACCCTGCTCCCGACGAGGCCGACGTCGCGGTGGACGGCGCGGTGACCCTGGAGTTCGACGAGACGATCGACCTCGCGATGACCCAGGTCCGGCTCGTCGACGACGGCCAGGAGAGCCTGTACGGCACCTCGGCGCTGTCCGCCGACGGCCGGACCGTGACGTGGACGCCGAACGGCCCGCTCGCACCGGGCACCCACTACACCGCCCGGGTGCTCGTCACCGACGTCAACGGCAACGCCATGGCCTCCCCCTCGACGTGGTCGTTCACCACCGGCGCCGTGACGTCGTGCCCGTGCTCGCTGTTCAGCGAGGCGACCTCACCCGGACCGACGGCGTTCGGCCAGGGCATCCCGGTCGAGCTGGGCGTGCGGTTCGGCTCCTCCACCGCGGGCGCCGTCACCGGCGTCAAGTTCTACAAGGCCGCGGGCAACACCGGCGCCCACACCGGTTCGCTGTGGACCGACCAGGGCGTGCTGCTGGCCACCGGCACGTTCACCGGCGAGACCGACACCGGCTGGCAGACCCTGACCTTCGCCACCCCGGTCGCCATCGAGGCGGACCAGGTCTACGTGGCCTCCTACTACTCGCCCACCGGGCGCCACTCCGCCACCAACCACTACTTCGGCACCCGACCGCAGGTCGTCTCGGCCCCGCTGTGGACGGCGCCGGGGCCGTACGCGAACGGCAGGTACCGGACCGACGCCGGGTTCCCGGACCAGCACTACATCGGCAACAACTACTGGGTGGACGTCGTCGTCACGACCGGCTGAGCTCGTTCGAGGACGCGCACGGCCGACTGTCGATCACACCACCGGCCGAGTCGCCGGGGTAGGGCTCTGTGGGCGCGGCACGCCGCCGAGGTGCCGCGCCCACAGCCCGGTCGGGCTGACCTGTGGGTCAGTGACCGACCTGGAACGTGGCGTCCGCGCGGTCCGCCGCCGTGCCGACGGGGTCGATGCGCAGGACGTAGTTGGCGTGCCGGAGGTAGCGGTCGGGGAAGTTGTGCGACCGGAACGAGGTCCACGTCGAGTCCGCCAGCCCGGCGACGCGGTGGAAGGTGGCGTCGGCGGCGAAGGTCGGGCTGCCGTCGTCGACCGCCAGCGTGAGCGCGTAGTTCACGTGCCGCAGGTAGCGGTCCGGGTAGTTGACCGAGCGGAACGACACCCCGGCCGAGGAGGCGAGGCCGGGCGCCAGGCGCCACTGGGAGTCCTGGTAGGGGTCGAACGGGTACGGGTCGATGCGGGCCGCGTTGCCGGCGTGCCGGACCAGGTGGTCGGGGAAGTTGTAGGACTTGATCCGGTGCCAGGTCGGCGCGCCCCAGCGGGACAGCAGGTTCGCGTGCTCGGTGGCGGTGATGCCGCAGATGGTGGGGTGCTTGGCGTTGATCGGCTGGGTGTACTGGGCCTTGGTCAGCGGTGTCCAGGAGTTGGCGTTGACGTCACCGCTGCGCCACGCGTACAGCTCGCCGTTGACCGGGGAGAACGAGTCACCCCACAACCACCACTCGTCGCGGTTGTGCGCCTTCACGACGATGGGCGCCTCGATGCCGCCGCTGACGACACCGCTGGTGTAGGTGCCGCGGTCGAAGCTGCGCGGGGTGAGCGTGCTGGAGCGGGCGCCGTAGAGGCGGCCGTCGGCGAAGCTCTTGTAGTACAGGTAGTTGACGCCGTTGCCGATGTGCACGGTGGCGTCGAGGACGTTGAAGCCCGGGTCGAAGAACAGCTGCGGCGCGCCGACGGTGACGAAGTCGGTGGTGTAGTTGACGTAGAAGGCGTCACGGCCGCCGCTGTTGGCCGAGTAGAGGATGCCGTACTGGCCGCGCGCGGCGTCCCAGAACGCCTCCGGCGCCCACGTGTGGGTCGGCATCGAGTGCATCTTGAGCCTGCGGTAGCCGGTGAACGACCGCAGGTCGGCCGAGTCCCAGGCGTGGATGTACTGGTTCTGGCGGGTGAAGTCGGTGCCGGTCAGGTCGGTGGCCAGCACGACGAACCCGCCGTTCTGCTTGCGCAGGATGAACGGGTCGCGCAGGCCGCCGGTGCCGGCCGTGGGCGTGGCGACGGGGTTGCCCTGGTTGAGCGGGGTCCAGGTGAGGCCGTCGGCGCTGACCGCCAGGTGCAGCGCGTACCGGTCGGCGACCTTGTTCGGCGACTCGGTGAAGTAGCCCATCACGTAGGCGGAGTCGCCGGGCGCCGCCGTGGCGATCCCGGTCCGGGCCAGCGCCAGCGAGGCCAGGCCGCCGGCCAGCAGGGTGCGTCGTTGCAGCATCAGCCGTGTGCCTTTCGGGGGATCCCCGGGGCGGGCGGGAGACACCCGCCCCGGGGGAGTCTCATTCGCCGGAGGGCGCGGTGAGGGTGGTGCCGAGCCGGACGGGCGTGCCGAAGTTCGGGGTGCCGTCGGAGTTCCAGGTGAACTTCTGCGCGCGGGTCGACCGGTTCATGTCGCAACCACCGCCGGCGGAGTCGTTGGCGTGGTAGACGATCCAGTCCTCGGTGCCGTCGGGCGACTTGAAGAACCCGTTGTGGCCCGGCGCGTACACGCCGTTGCCGTCGTTGCGCTGGAACACCGGGTTCGGCGACTTCGTCCAGTGCGCCCGGTTGAGCGGGTCGGAGCCGGTCAGGGTGAGCAGGCCGAGCTTGTAGTCCGGACCCCAGCACGCGCTGGCCGAGTACACGATCATCGTCTTCCCGTTGTGGTAGAGCGGCTCGGCGCCCTCGTTGACCGGCGCGGTCTGCCGTTCCCAGGACAGCGTCGGCTGCGAGATGGTGCGCCGCGCGCCGCTGATCGTGTACGGGTTGGACAGCGGGGTGATGGTCAGCGACTGCGTGCCGTCCATCGCGCTGCCCATCAGGTACAGCTTGCCGTTGTGCTGCAGGATGCTCGGGTCGAGCTCCCACGTGCTGCCCAGGTCGGCCTTGAACGAGTACGGGCCCATCGGGTCGGAGCCCGAGGACTCCAGCACGTGCAGCCGCTGCGTCGGGTTGTAGTCCGACACGTTCTGGCCGGCCACGTAGTACAGGTACCAGCGGCCGTTGAGGAGGAAGAACTCCGGCGCCCACATGTTGCAGCACCCGTTGGGCCGGGACAGGGTGAAGATCACCTGGTCCGACGCGGTCGACAAGCCGGCCAGCGTCGTCGACCGGCGCATCGTGACCGTCGAGTTCCACGTCGTCGTGGCCAGGTAGTAGTACCCGTTGTGGTACTGCATCCACGGGTCCGGGCCGTTGCGCTTGATCGGGTTGGTGAACGTGCCCGGCGCGGACGCGCCCAGCTTCACCAACTGCCACTGCTGGTTCGTGCCGCCGGTGTCCGGCCACTGGATCAGCTGAGCGCCGTCGGCGGTGGAGAAGTCCAGCACGTCCACGGCCTTGCCGCTGGCGCGGTTGAGCAGCCGGACGTACCCACCCGCCGAGTCGACCAGCCGGAACTGCTGGTTGGCGCCGTTGCGGTCGGTCCACTGGGTCAGCCCGGTGCGGTCTGCGGTGTCGGCGAAGTCGAGCACCTTGCCGCTGTGCCGCGACTTCAGCCGGTAGTAGCCGCTGCCCGAGTCCACGAACTGCCACTGCTGCCACGCGCCGTCGTTGCGCGTGTACTGCGAGATCCGCGCGCCGTCGTTCGTGGCCAGGTCGTAGACGTCGAGCGCCTTGCCGCTGCTGCGGTTGACCAGCACGTACGAGGCGTTGGTGTCGACCACGGCGGCCGACGCGGTGGGCGGCAGGGCCGCGGTGACCGCACCGAGCAGCGTGGTGACGGTGGCGAGGACGAGGCCGCCGCGGCGCGCGCTCCGATAAGTCGATCTCATGGTTGCTCTCCCTGCGACGCTGCATGGACGAACACGGTCGACCCGCCGGCGTGGCAGCCGGTGCGGGCCGGTGGGACGGCGTGGCGGCGGGAACGGGTGCGGGCGGACGGGGTCGCCGTCTACCGGGGCATCGTGTCTGTTAACGCTAACAGCACGATCGGCGACGTTTCAATAGCCACGCGTCTTCACTCTTGTCGCAGCCCCCTGGAGTCGGCAGCGTCACCGCTTTGGGCCGTTCGGTCGCATGGTCGAAATCTGTTAGCGATAACAAGTGTCACGTTCACGCCTGCCTGGACTGGTCGGCGGCAGACGCGGCCCGGGTGCGCGGCCACCGGCCGATCGCGGTCCGAACCGCAAGATTGGCTCTCCCGATCCGCGCCGTTGTGGGGCAGGATTCCCCTTCCGGCTCCGGGTTCGACGCAGAGACGCAGGTGATCGCCGTGGATTCCGCCCTGACGAGCGTCGGACTCCCGATCGCGCTGGCCGTGGTCATGTTCGGGCTCGGGCTGTCGCTGACGGTCGCCGACTTCGCCCGGGTCGCGCGGACGCCGCGCGCGGTGGCGATCGCGTTGGCCACCCAGCTGGTCCTGCTGCCGGTGGTGTGCTTCGGACTGGTGCTGGCGTTCGACCTGGACCCGCTGCTGGCGGTCGGGATGATGCTGCTCGCCGCTTCTCCCGGTGGCACGACGGCGAACCTGTTCAGCCACCTCTTCCGCGGCGACGTCGCGCTGAACATCACGTTGACCGCAGTGAACTCCGTGGTGGCGGCGATCACGCTGCCGCTGGTGGTGAACTTCGCCCTGGACTACTTCGAGCCGACCGCGGACGGCGTGGTCGGGCTGGAGTTCGGCAAGGTGGTGCAGGTGTTCGCGCTCGTGCTGGTGCCGGTGGTGCTCGGCATGGCGGTGCGCCGCGCGTCCGCGACGTTCGCCGACCGCGCGGACCGGCCGGTGCGCATCGTCTCGGGCGTGGTGCTGGTGGTCGTGATCGTCGGCACGATCGTCGCCGAGATCGAGAACACCGCCGAGTACATGGCCGCCGTCGGGTTGGTGAGCGCGGTGTTCTGCGCGTTCAGCCTCACCGTCGGCTACCTGCTCCCCCGGCTGGGCAAGATCGGCCACCGGCAGGCGATCGCGTCGGCGTTCGAGGTCGGCGTGCACAACAGCACCCTGGCGATCACGGTGGCGGTGAGCGTGCTCGGCAGCGAGCGGCTGGCCGTGCCCGCCGCCGTCTACGCGGTGGTGATGTTCCCGCTCGCCGCGGTGGCCGGGTTCCTCCTGACCCGGGGACGGACCGAGCGCGACGCCGCGCTCGACTGAACGCCGTGATCGACTGAACGCCGAAAGCGCGTACGCCGGACGGACCAGCCCTGGGCCGATTTATCGGGGTGATCGATAGTCCGCTCGGATGAGACCGCGCGGTACCTCCAATACCGGCCCGTCAAAACAGTGCGTAATCGGCAGCCGCATGTCACCCTTCCGTGCTCACCCAAAAGTGTCACGAAGGGACCAAATCGGGCTATGCAATTACTCCGCCGCGCACAATTCCAGCCGCGCTCGAGACGCGTGACCGCCGTGGCCGCCGCGGCCCTCGTGGTCGCCGCCACCACGGTGGCGCTCCCGCCGACGGCCTCCGCCGCCGTGCCGGCCGGCTTCACCGACACCCTCGCCATCGGTGGCCTCACCGCCCCCACCGCCGTCTCGTTCGCGCCGGACGGCCGCGTGTTCATCGCCGAGAAGAGCGGCCTGATCAAGGTCTTCGACTCGGTCGCCGACACCACCGCGACCGTGTTCGCCGACCTACGCCCGCAGACCCAGGACTTCTGGGACCGCGGTCTGCTCGGCATGGCCGTCGACCCGCAGTTCCCGACGCGCCCGTACGTCTACGTCGCCTACACCTACGACGCCGTGCCCGGCGGCACGCACCCGCGCTGGGGCGACCAGTGCCCGACCCCGCCCGGCGCCACCGACCAGGGCTGCGTGGTGACCGGCCGGGTCTCCAAGCTGACGGTGGGCGCCGGCGGCACGATGACCGCCGAGCAGCCGCTCGTCACCGACTGGTGCCAGCAGTACCCGAGCCACTCCATCGGCACGGTCGTCTTCGGTCCCGACGGCGGCCTCTACGTCGGCGGCGGTGACGGCGCGAGCTTCAACTTCACCGACTACGGCCAGGTCGGCAACCCGTGCGCCGACCCGCCGTCGCCCGCGGGCACGAACCTCACCTCGCCGACCGCGCGTGGCGGCGCACTGCGCTCGCAGTCGATCCGCCGTCCGGCAGGCGAGCCGGTCAGCCTCGACGGCTCGATCATCCGCATCGACCCCGACACGGGCGCGGGCCTGCCCGGCAACCCGTTCGCGGGCAGCGCCGACGCCAACGCCCGGCGGATCATCGCCCACGGCTTCCGCAACGAGTTCCGCTTCGCGTTCCGCCCCGGCACCGAGGAGCTGTGGGCGGGCGACGTCGGCTGGAACACCTGGGAGGAGGTCAACCGGATCCCCGACGTGAACGACGCGACGGCGGAGAACTTCGGCTGGCCCTGCTACGAGGGTTCGGCGCGCCAAGGCGGCTACGACGGCGCGAACCTGACCCTGTGCGAGTCCTTGTACACGGGAGCGGGCCAGACCACGCCGTACTACGCCTACAGCCACTCGGCGAAGGTCGTGGCGACCGACCCGTGCCCCACCGGCGGTTCGTCGATCTCCGGCATCGCGTTCGAGTCCGGCAGCAACTACCCGCCCGCCTACGACGGCGCGCTGTTCTTCGCCGACAGCTCGCGCGGCTGCATCTGGGCCATGCAGACCACCGCGGGCCTGCCGGACCCGGCGAAGCTGGTGCCGTTCGTCACCGGGGTGAACGTCCCGGTGCAGATCACCACCGGCCCCGGCGGCGACCTGTTCTACCTCGCGCTGGGCGCGGGCCAGCTGCGCCGGGTCGCCTACCCGACCGGCAACCAGGCGCCGACCGCCGTCGCCACGGCCACCCCGCAGTCCGGGGCCGCGCCGCTGGCCGTGCAGTTCAGCGGGACCGGCTCGACCGACCCGGACCCCGGTGACACGGTGAGCTACGCGTGGGACCTCGACGGCGACGGCCAGTACGACGACTCCACCTCCGCCACCCCGACGCGCACCTACACCGCCCAGGGAGCGGTCACGGTCAGGCTGAGGGTGACCGACCAGTCCGGCGCGTCGGGCACCGCCTCGGTGACCGTCACGGTCGGCACACCGGTCGCGGAGGACCCCGTGCCGGTGATCGACACGCCGACCTCGCCGTTGAACTGGTCGGTGGGTCAGCAGGTGCCGTTCGCGGGCCACGCGACCGACCCGCAGGACGGCGCGCTGCCCGCGTCCGCGTTGAGCTGGAAGCTGAGCATCCAGCACTGCGCGACCGGCGGCTCGTGCCACGAGCACGTGGTGCAGAACTGGGCGGGCGTGGCGTCGGGCTCGTTCATCGCGCCCGACCACGAGTACCCGTCGTACCTGGACCTCACGCTGACCGCCACGGACTCGTCGGGGCGCACCAAGAGCACCACGACGAAGCTCGACCCGCGCACGGTCGCGCTGACGTTCACGTCGAACCCGAGCGGTTTGCAGCTCAGCGTCGGCGGCACGGCGTCGACCACACCGTTCACCCGGACGGTGATCGCCGGATCGAACAACTCGGTCAGCGCGCCGAGCCCGCAAGGCGGCGCGCTGATCTTCCGCTACCGGTACGGCAGCTGGTCGGACGGCGGGGCGCAGACGCACAACGTGACCGCGCCCGCGACCGCGACGACGTACCAGGCGAACTACTCGCTGTGCTTGTGCTGATGTGAAAGACCGGCCGCGGACACCCGTCCGCGGCCGGTCGTCGTCGGGTCAGGCGATGGTCGCGGGGAACCTGTCCCACACCCGGTGCGCGCCGAGCAGCGACTGCACCTCGGTGAACACGTCCGCCGGGGTCTCGCCGACCACGATGCCCAGGTCACCGGCCGAGCACCCGGCCTCCACCAGCGCGGCCTCGCCGTTGCCCCACACGCCGATCACCTTGGCGTGCCGGTAGCACTCCTGGACCATCAGCACCACGCGCGGGTCGACGGCCACGCCGGGCGCGCCGGCCTTGTCGTCCCGGGCGGGGATCGCGTCCGGGGCGGGCGGCGGCGCGGCGGCCACCAGCAGCGCGTCGAACTCGATCGAGCGGGCGGTGAGGAACGTCCTCTGCGCCACCAGGCCCTCGTCCAGCTGACCACCGCGCGCGGCGATGACCAGCGGGACCATGCCCGCCGCGCTGATCGTCTGGCGCAGGGTGTGCAGGCCGTCCAGGCTCGCCGGGTCGTCCGCGTCCACGACGATGCCGATCAGCCTGCCGTCCGGCGGCCACACCTGACCGACCTGCGACAACGCCGGGCTCGGCGTGACCTCGACGGCGGGCTCGGCGGCGGCCGGCACGGGCAGTCCGAGACCGGCGGCCACCAGGGCGCACAGCTCGGCGTCCACGTTGGCGAGCACGCGCAGCTCGCGCTCCTTGACGGCCTGCTCGTAGCACTTGCCCAGCTCGAACGTGAACGCCCGCACCAGGTGCTCCTTCTCCACCGGGCTCAGGCTCCGGTAGAACAGCCGGGGCTGGGTGAAGTGGTCGGCGAACGACGCGGGCGCGCGGCGCTCCTTGACCCCCTCGGCCACCGGCGCCGGGAACTCCACGTACGCGCCGGTCTCCAGGCCCGCCATGAACGGGCAGCCGCCGTCCAGGGTGTTCGGCTTGTACGGCGCCACGCCGCTGTGCACGGCGTGCTGGTGGAAGCCGTCGCGCAGCATGTCGTTGACCGGGGCGTGCGGCCGGTTGATCGGGATCTGGTTGAAGTTCGGCCCGCCGAGCCTGCTGAGCTGCGTGTCGATGTAGGAGAACAGGCGCGCGTGCAGCAGCGGGTCGTCGGTCACGTCGATGCCGGGCGGCAGGTGGCCGAGGTGGAAGGCGACCTGCTCGGTCTCGGCGAAGTAGTTGGTGGTGTTGCGGTTGAGCGTGAGCATGCCGATCGGCTGGACCGGCGCCAGCTCCTCCGGCACGATCTTGGTCGAGTCGAGCAGGTCGATGCCCTCGAAGGTCTGCTCGGGGGTGTCGGGGAAGACCTGGATGCCCAGCTCCCACTGCGGGTACGCGCCGGACTCGATCGCGTCGAACAGGTCGCGCCGGTGGAAGTCGGGGTCGACGCCCGCGATCAGCTGCGCCTCCTCCCACAGCAGGGAGTGCACGCCGAGCTTCGGCTTCCAGTGGAACTTGGCCAGCGACGTCCGCCCTTCGGCGTTGACCAGCCGGAACGTGTGGACGCCGAAGCCCTCCATCATCCGGTAGGACCGCGGCACGCCCCGGTCGGACATCTGCCACATGACGTGGTGAGTGGCCTCGGTGTGGGTGGAGACGAAGTCCCAGAACGTGTCGTGCGCGCTCTGCGCCTGGGGGATCTCGCGGTCCGGGTGCGGCTTGGCGGCGTGGATGATGTCCGGGAACTTGATGCCGTCCTGGATGAAGAACACCGGGATGTTGTTGGCGACCAGGTCGAAGGTCCCCTCGGCGGTGTAGAACTTCGTGGCGAAGCCGCGCGTGTCACGCACCGTGTCGGCCGAGCCGCGTGAACCCACGACCGTGGAGAACCGGGTGAACACCGGGGTGGTCACGCCTTCAGCCAGGAAACCGGCTTTGCACACGTTCGTGGCGTTGCCGTAGCCGACGAAGACACCGTGCACGGCGGCACCTCGGGCGTGCACCACCCGTTCGGGGATGCGCTCGTGGTCGAAGTGGGTGATCTTCTCGCGCAGGTGGTGGTCCTGCAGCAGTGTCGGTCCGCGCGCACCGGCCTTGAGCGAGTGGTCGGTGTCGTACAGGCGCGTGCCCGTCGACGTGGTCAGGTACTCGCCCTGCTGCTCACGCGCGTCCGCCGGGGCGCCGGTCTCCGCGCCGGTCGCGGTCCGCGTCTGGGGCGACGCCTGGTCCGGCTTGCGCGGCAGCGGCCCCTGCGGCTCGTCCGGCGGGTCCAGCGGGGGCGGCGCGCTGCCCGGCGTGCCGGGCACCGGCGGCGTGGCCAGGTCGGCGACCTTCTCGGCGGCCTTGTCGAGAGCTTCCTTCACGACCTTGGCCGGCTTGAACGCGTCCACGTGCTCCTCCTTGTCGGCAGTCTTCCGCCGACTACCCGCACCGGCGCGTCCTACACGCGGTGGCCCCCGGTCGATCAGAGAGCGATGAGGCCCGCCCTGGTCGGCCGGAACCCGCAGCCGTCGAAGTAGAACCTCTCGAGGTGGTCGTCGAAGTCGACGTGCAGCCACTCGCAGCCGGCGGCTCGCGCATCTCGGGGTTCCCGAACAGGCCGCGCCACTCGTAGTTGATCACTCGCGAAGCGTGCGGATCCGGCCGACGCGTTGGTGGCGCCGCATTGGCCGGGTAATCGCTCGACGGCGTGCCCTGTGGTGGGAGACGCGCGGGCACTCGACGTGGTGCTGTGTGCGGTGGGGCCGATCGGCGACGTGGCGGTGGTGGCGGTGTCCGACCGACCGTTCGTGCGGCGGCATAGGACCCCGGTCTGACCCCGAACTCCGGACCGTGGACCGATGTCCCCCAAGTCACCCCTTGGGATCGTCTACGCCATGACCTACACCTTCCCCGGTCGGTGGCCAGGAGCCGCCGCGATGATCCTCGGCCCCGTGCTGTTGCTCGCGGGAACGCTGCTGCGGTGGCCGTTCCACTACTTCTTCCCGCAGCAGTTGGTCGCCGTGGCGGAGCAACCTGCCCGGATGACCGCAGCGCACACCTTGGTGATCGCCGGGACCGTGCTGCTCGCTCCCGCGGTGCTCGCGTTGGCCCACCGGATCGGGCAAACGCGCCCGGCATTGGCTACCTGGAGTGCCGCCCTGGTGCTCGTGGGCCTATTCGAACGCACGTTCCACGCGGGTATCAACCAAGCCGCCCACGGCTTGGTCCGACAGCGGGGCGCGACGTTCGCCACCGACCTGGTCAGCCAGTCCTATCAGGACTTACACCTGTTCAGCTTCCTCTCGTTCACCATTTTCTTCGGCTGGCCGGTGCTGGCCTTCGCCGCCTACCGCAGCCGCGTCCTGGGCCCCGTTCGCGCCGTCGCCCTGGCCTTGATGTGCCTGCTCCCGTTGGGCGTGCTGAAGGGCACCGAGATCACTTCGGTGATCGCGGTAGCGGGCCTGTGCGCCGCCTTCCTCCCCACCGGCCTCCGCCAAGCGTTCAACGGCCCCCGCCCCAGCCGCAGATCACTCCTCCTCACTCTCACCACCATCCCCGGCCTCACCGCCCTGGCCTACGCGAGCACCCTGGGCTAACCCACCCACCGCCCACCGTTGAGCCGATGCCCAGGCGATCGGTAACCCGGCCGGCGTGCGAACCCAGTGCGGCACTGCCCTCAGAACCAGCGGGAGTGCGATCGGCAGTAGCTGTATTTCGCCCAACCGGCCAGCTCCGAACGCTTGACCGCAGGGCGCGGGACATCCCCACTCGACCGGAGCGCGCACCGCGGCCAGTACTTCACGCCGTCGCTCGCTCAGAGCCCGAAATGTCGCACTGCCTGCCGCAGTCACCGCCATCGCGCGATGCAGAGCGGACGGTTGACCACCCACCCGTCCCGAATCTTGACGGTTCAGACACTCCGTCGCCTAATCAGCGATTCAGTTGTCGGCACGTGATCTCCGCAGTGATGTCACGAGGTTGCCACTCGACGGGAGCCACGGGCGGTGGGCTGGGAGCGTTCCCGAAGCGAGAATGTGCGACAGGAGGGTGTGAGGATCGTGTTCGGCATTTCGCCGCCGTTGTTCTCGGCCGTGAGGACCTCGCCCGTCGCGGGCAGGCCGATGGCTTTGAGTCGCGGCAGCCGTCTCCTGGGCAGAGTGGGCGGTGAGGGGCAGGTGGGTCAGGTGGCGGGTAGGGCGAAGCGGCGGACGTCGTTGGGTGTGCGGACCATCAACGCTTCGGCCAGTGTCGGGCACGGCGTGATCTCCTGGTCCAGGCCGCTGATCTCGAACGGTCGCAGGACGTGGCGGTGGCTGGCGACCACGCGCAGTTGCACGCCTGCCGCCTTGGCCGCCAAGTGACCGCGGTGGAGTTCGTTCAGGCCCGCGGCGGCGAAGAAGTCCACCTCGCTGAGATCGACCACGACCGGGGCGGGTGGGGTGGCCAGGGCCAGGCCGATCGCGATCTCGTGTTTCAGCTCGCGGACGGTCATCGCGTCGACCTCGCCGGCGACGCGCACCACGACGGCATAGCCGTGCACTTGGCGGTCCACCCTGAACGAGTGGCCGAAAGGTTCGGTAATCACGGTCCGCAGCCTCCTCAGGGGGTGAAGAAGGCAGTGGCTGCTGACTCAACCCGCTGCGTCAGCCGACCGTACTCGCACCCGCTCAAATACGCAGCTCAAAGGCATGCCAAGGACAACCGCGCTTCACCGCAGCAGTGCAGGCCGCCCACCGGAAAGCAGGCGAATCCGGGACGTCACGGAACCCCTCGATCGAGTGACAAGAATCGAGTCACCCCACCGAAGCGGTGATCTTGGTGAACAGTGCGACCGGCCACCGCTTCGGGCGCACGGCGACGCGGTGGACGTCAACGAACCCTGAGAACGACTCGCGATCGAGCCGGGCGAAGCGGAAGTCGTACACCGCCAGGACGCCGCCGGGCCGCAGCACGCGCCCCAGCTCGGCCACCGCACGACGCTGGTCCGGCCACTCGTGCATGCTCAACGTCGAGACGATCACGTCCACGCTGTCGTCCGGGTACGGCAGCGACGCCACATCGGCGACCTGGAACGTGATGCGCGACGACCAAGCCCCCGCACGAGAGCCGGCGATGGCCATCATGTCGGCGGACAGGTCGACACCACCCAGCACCAGGTCCGCACGTCGGGCCGCCACCGCGTGCAGGAGCCGCCCGGGACCGGTGCCGACGTCGAGCACCACGCCGCCGGGCGGGACGAGCGGATCGCCGCGCTCCAGGCGTCGTTGTCGGTGCTGGAACACGCGATGGGCTGCGACGCCGAGGACATCGCCCGGTGCCCGGACTTCCAGGCCAAGGTCACCGCGCGCATCCCCGACTGACGCCATCACCGACAATGGGCCGGTGGCACACATCGGAAGCGTGGTCCTGACAGTCTCGGACGTCCGCCGAGCGGCGGAGTTCTGGACCCGAACCCTCGGTTACGACCTGGTCAACGGCCCGATCGGCGAGGAGAGCCCGGTCCTGGCACCGAAGGACGGCAACGGGCCCACCATCACGCTGGACGAGGACGACCGCACGCACCTCGACCTGCACGTCGCCGGCGAGGCCGAACTGCGGGCCGAGGTCGAGCGGCTGATCGGGCTGGGCGCCGTGCGCGTGCCGTGGACCTACCCGCCGGGAGCCGACTTCGTGGTGCTGGCCGACACCGAGGGCAACGTGTTCTGCGTGGTGAACACCGGGGAGGTGACCACCGGGGAGAGCTGACGGCGGGAACGTCAGTCGGCCGTGGCCAGGCCCTCGAAGTACTCCTTCTGGGACGGGTAGTAGTCGTCGAAGCGGGGCAGGGGTGCGCCGGCGCGGGAGGCGACCAACATGTCGAGGTAGTACTCCCACCCCGGGCCGACCTCGCCCATCCCCTCCTCGGTCGACAGGTGGTGCACGAGGCGCAGCTCGGTCACACCGTCCACTTCGGACAGCAGCAGCTCCAGCAGCCACGTGCCCGCCTCGTCCACCATCGACAGCGCCAGCCGCCGGGGCGGGTCGCAGGCGTCGACGCGGACCTCCATCCACGGCTCCTGCTCCTCGAACACCATCTGCACCTTCACCGTGCGGCCCGGCGCGGCCTCGCCCTCCCACGGGCCGAACCACCGGGCGGTGCGCTCGGCTTCGGTCAGGCTCGCCCACACGTCGTCGGCGAGCGCGCGGAACGTCCGGGTGAGCACCAGGTCGCTGCCCGCGTCGGTGCGGAACAGACGGCCGGTGGGGATCGGGGTCATGCGGTGTGCTCCTTCGAGTCATCGGCAGGGGATTCTTCGGCGGACGGTTGGTCGACGCGCAGCCGATCAGCGGGTGAGCGGCCGGCGCGCGGCCGGTCGGCAGGCAGTCCAACGCCGGTCGGCTGGTCGGCCGGTGGCCCGTCCGCACCAGGCCGGCCGGTGTGGCGTTCCCGCCGGGTGCGGTAGACCTCGGTTTCCAGCGCGTCGAGGTGGTGTGCCCACCCCGAGGACCGGTCGGGCACGTCGAACCCGGCCAGCCACCGCGCGAGCGGCGTCAGCCGGGAGGCGTCCAGCACGTAGAACCGCTGTCGGCCCACCAGCTCGTCGCGCACCAGCCCGCTCTCCCGCAACACCCGCAGGTGCCGGCTCACCGCCGGACGGCTGATCGCGAACCGCTCGGCGATCTGCCCGGCCGACAGCCGCGCGTCGGCACGCAGCATCTCCAGGATCTCCCGCCGCACGGGGTCGGCGATCGCACCCGCCACGTCGTCCACCCCTGAAGCGTAACCACTGGGTTACACGTTAGGCAATGCCCTCCAGGAACGCGACCAGCGCCCGCCGGTACGGCTCGACGGTGGTCAGGTCGGCGTGCTCGTCCGGCCCGTGCTGCCCGTCGCCACCGACGCCGAAGATCACCGCCTCGATGCCGTGCTGGAAGTAGAACCGCGAGTCGGCCGCGCCGTGCTTGCGCAGCAGGTCGCCCGAGTACCCCTGGTCCCGGGCGGCACGCTGCAACGCCAGCAGGTCCGGCCCGTCCGGATCGGCCCGGTGCGGCGGTTCGAGGTGGTCGACCGAGGCCGTGACGCCGGGCGGGCACAGCGCGGTGAAGTGGGCGGCGACCTCCTCCCGCGTGCGGCCGGTGAAGTCGGCGTCCTCGGGCGGGAACCGGACGTCCAGCCACGCGGTCGCGTCCGCGGGCACCTGGTTGAGCGCCTCGTTCCCCGACGAGATCCGGGCGACGTTCACCGTGGTCCGCCACTCCTCCTCCCCCGCCACCGGGTACGCGGCGAGCACTCCGTCCACCGCGCGCATCACCTTCACCAACGCGTTGTCGCCGAGCCACTGGTACGCGCTGTGCGCCGCACGTCCCACCGCGTGCAGCCGCACGGTGACGAGCCCCTTCGACTCGGCCACGACGCGCAGCGCGCTGTGCTCCCCGATCACCACGAACGACCCCGTCACGCCCTGCTCCAACTGGTGCAGCGTGCCGTCGCGCCCGCCGACCTCCTCGTCGGTCACGAGCTGGAGCCCGATCGGGTACGGGAGCCGTCCGGCCAGGTCCCGGAACACCGACGCCAGCACCAGCGCGGACAGCTTCATGTCCTGCGCGCCGCGGCCGATGAGCCGGTCGCCGTCCCGGCGTGGCCGGAACTGCTCGTCCGCGCCCGGCACCACGTCCAGGTGAGCGTTGAAGATCACCCGGAAGTGCGGCCGGCGTTCACCCGGGTAGACGAGCGCGCTCGGCTTGCCGCCCGCCTCGAACCGCTCGACGGTGAAACCGGGTCCGACCACGTCCAGCACGAAGTCCAACGCCCGGCGCAGGTCGTCCGGGCGGTCGGCCGTCGAACGGATGCCCAGCAGCTGTTCGGTCAGCGGTAGCAGGTCCATCCCGCCATCGTGCCCCGACCGCACGGGTCGGCACAGCTCACGGCGCGTCCGGGATCGCCTCCTCCGCACCGTCCACAGCGGACGGACAACGAGGTCGGGCGCGCATCTCCAGGATCGCCACCACCAGGGCCAGCGCCACGGCCACGGTCGCGCCGCCCACCGCGACCGACACCGCGATCGGGAAGTCCCGTCCGGTCGAGGTCAGCACCAGGTAGAACACACCGGTCAACGCCGCCGTGCCGATCGCCGAGCCGATGCGCTGCCCGGTCTGCAACGCCCCGCCGGCCGCTCCCGCCATCGAGACCGGCACGTGCCGCAACGTCAGCGTCGTGTTCGGCGAGATCACCCACCCGCCGCCGATGCCCGCCACCAGCAGCGCGGGCGCGACCGCCCACCCCGCCACGTGCGGCGGCGCGAACCGCAGCACCACGGCCGTCACCGTGAGACCGGCCACCACCAGGGACAACCCGGTGACGGTCAGCTTGCGCCCCCACTTCTCGACCATCCGCCCACCGGTCACCGCGGACGCCGCCGACCCGACCGCGAACGGCGTCACGGCCAGCCCCGACTGCAACGGCGTGTAACCCAGGCCGTTCTGGAAGTACAGCGCGAACACCAGCCAGATCCCGGCGAAGCCGACGAAGTACACCATCCCCAGCAACGCGCCCGTGCCGTAGCCGGGCGTGCCGGTGAACAGGGCGATGTCCAGCATCGGGCTTCGGCCACGCGCGGCGACCTGCCGCTCCCACCTCACGAACAGCACCAACAGCGCCGCGCCGAGCCCGAACAGCCACCACAACCGCGCCAGCCCACCCGCCTCGGCCAGCACCAGCGGCAGCATCACCGCCAGCACGCCCGTGCCCAGCAGCGCCGCGCCGACCAGGTCCAGGTGGCCACGGGGCCCGCCGCGGGCACGGGGCAGCAGCCGGGCCGCCAGCACCAGCGCCACCAGGCCGATCGGCACGTTCACGTAGAAGATCCACCGCCAACCCTCGTCCTCGCCCGCCACCGCCAGGAGGACGCCGCCGACCACCGGGCCGACGGCAGTCGAGATGCCGACCGTGGAGCCGAAGAACCCGAACGCCCGGCCGCGTTCCGCACCGCGGAACAACTGCTGGATCAACGCCGAGTTCTGCGGCGCCAGCGCGCCCGCCGAGATGCCCTGGGCGAGCCGCGCCACGATCAGCACCTCGGTGGTGGGCGCGAGCCCGGCCAACGCGCTGAACAGCACGAACGCGCCCAACGCGACCAGGAACATGGTCCGTCTCCCGATGGCGTCACCGAGACGTCCAGCGGGCACGAGGGCCAAGCCGAACGCCAGCGCGTAGCCCGAGACGACCCACTGCACGCCCGCCGGCGTGGTGCCGAGGCCGTGCTGGATGGACGGCAGGGCGACGGACACGATGCTCACGTCGAGCAGGCTCATGAACCCGGCGACGAGCGTGACCGTGAACGCCTTCCACCGCCGTGGGTCGGGCTCGTACGCGCTGGTCATCAGCTATTCCTACCTCCCGGCGCGATCACCCGCACGCCCACGACGTGTGGCCGGGTCCGGAGTGGATACCCACCGGGCATGGACGTGGAGCCGAACACCCTGTCGGACGTGGACCTGCGCCGGTTCGTGCTGGACCGGCTGGACGAGGACGCCGAGCGGCTGGCGCGCGAGGAGCTGCCGCTGCTGGACGAGGCCGAACGCCGGGGACGGCTGGCGGTCCTGCGGTCGGACGACGGCCGTGAGCTGCTCATCGTGCCCGGTGAGGCGCGCACCGCCGACGAACGCGTGCCCGTTCCGTTCGAGGAGAAGGCGCGATGGCTGCGCGAGGAGGTCGAGGGCGGGTCCGACCGGTCCGTGCTCCTGCTCCTCGCCGCCGCCTACGACACCCACCACGGCTGGCAGGAGGAGTGGCGGACGTGACCGGACCCGGTCACCCGGACGACGACCTGCCGCCACGGGCGCCGCCGCGCAGCGCGTTGACCCTGCGGTTGTGGCTGGCCGGGTTCGGCGTCGTGTTCAACGGCGTGGCCGCCGTGCTGTGCTGGCGCGCGGGCCTCACGTGGCTCGCGGTGCTGCTCGGCGCGCTCGCGGTCGCGCTGGTCGTCGACTTCGGCTGGGTGGTGCACCGCAAGCGGCGCGGCGACCCGGGCTGACCTGCTCTTAACCCCACTCTTAACCCATCAGGGCGGATCGGGACCCGGGCGGCGGTGGCACGTCGTGGTGACGGCCGGTGTTCGCCTTCAGCAGGGCCTGCGACTCGGCGACGGTGATCGAGTCGTCCGGCAGCACGCCGTCGTGTTCCTTCAGCCGCACCATCGCGTCCTCGATGGCCGCGTGCGCGGCGAACAGGCACGGTGTGCTGTAGATCGCCACGTCGACGCCCAGCTCGGTCAGCTCGCCGAGGGACAGCTTCGGCGACCGGCCGCCCGCGATCTGGTTGAACAGCAGCGCCTTGTCGCCGACCACCCGCCGGACCCGGCTGATCACGTCGACCGACGGCACGCCGTCGACCAGGACCACGTCGGCGTCCGTCTCGGCGAACGCGGCGGCCCGGCGCAGCATCTCGTCCTCGTCGGTGGCGTCGGTGCGCGCCACGACGACCAGGTCGGTCCTGGTCCGCAGCACCAGGTCCAGCTTCTCCAGGTACTGCTCCAGCGGCAGCACCCGCTTGCCCTCGACGTGCCCGCACCGACGTGGCCGCTGCTGGTCCTCCAGGACCACGCCGGACGCGCCGACCTGCTCCAGCGCGCGGACCACGTGGCAGGCCACCTCCGGGTCGGTGTACCCGTCGTCGATGTCGACCAGCAGGTGCTTGTCCGGCAGAGCCAGGCGCAGCCGCTGCACGAACCCGACCACGTCCGGCCAGGCGATGAAGCCGACGTCGGGCAGGCCGTAGTACGACGCGGAGAAGCCGAAACCGGAGACGAACAGCCCGTCGTAGTGCCGGGCCGCGATCAACGCCGACACCATGTCGAACACGCCGATCAGCGGCGTCGTCCCAGGAGCCGCGACCGCCTCGCGCAGTGCCTTGCCGTGAGCCATGCGACGAACCGTAGGGGTGGCGCCGAACGTGGTCGAGGTATCGGAAGGATGAGATCCACACCGATCCGCCTACGCCTTCCGGCCGCCGCTCGGCCGTGACGCTGTCAGGACAAGGCGGCCAGCACGTCGTCGGACGTGACCGGCACGGAGAACATCGGGAAGTCGAAGCGCAGGGCGTTGTCGTGCTCCTCCTGGGACGTGGCGGCGACGCAGTCGGTCAGCGTGATGACCTGGTAGCCGTTCTCGTAGCCGCTGCGCATGGTCGACTCGACGCAGCAGTTCGTCAGGAACCCGCCGAGCACGATGGTCTTGATGCCCTTGCTGCGGAGGATGAAGTCGAGGTTCGTGCTGGCGAACGTGTCGAGGCCGCGCTTGCCCTCGATCACGATGTCGCCGTCGCGGGGCGCGAGGTCGTCCACGATCGCCGCGCCCCAGCTGCCCTTGACGAACGCCTTGCCGTCCACGACGCCCTTGAGGATGCCGTAAGGGTGGGAGGAGATCTCGTGGTAGCCCTCGGCGAACGTGATGGGCGCGTGCATCACCGTCACCCCGGCCGCACGTGCCGCCTCCACCAGGGCCACGGTCTTGGGCAGCATGCCGGTGCTCCCCATCACCTCGCTGACCGCACCGTTCAGCACACCGCCCTCGCTGGTGAAGTCATTCTGGTACTCGATCAGCACCAACGCGGTGGTCTTGGGGTCCAACACCAGTTCGGTCATGGCGTGCTCCAACTCCTCGGCGACGTGCGGACCCGATTCAACGGCCTCCCACCGCCGCCCGCAATGGGACGTACGGGTTCACTCCTCGTCGGTGGACACCTAATGCCGGGCCTCACGTTCGGCGGTCACCCCGACGCGCCTCCGCGACACCTCGCCAGCGTCCTTCCGACCCGCATGGCAACATCGGTGACCCGGCCACGATGGTCGTGCCCAAGCAGGCAGACGCTGGACCTGCGGCAGACCGAGGCCCCGGACCCGGGCGTGCTGTCGGTACAACACCTCCGCATCAAGGCCAGCACACCATGCGCACCTTCGACGATAAGTCCCGGCTGGGCGACCCGTCCCTGTTCGCGGTCCTGGGGTGGTATGCCCGTGTCGATCGGGGTGCACGGCTGCGTGCTGGTGGTGCGTCGTGCTCCGTCCGGCGGGTCGGTGTTGACCGAGCGAGCCATGGTCGCGGTTCCTGCCCCGATCCGGCGCTGGTGCGGGTTCGAGGCGGGCGAGAGGGTGCTGTTGGTGGCGGTGCCATCGCTGTCGGCGCTGGTGATCCCCGGTCAGGAGGTATTGGAACGCCTGCTGCCGGACCCGGAGCGGTTGGTGAGCGGCGTCGGACGCACAGGCAGACCCGCGGTGGAGGTCGGATACGGCGCGGAGGTGGCCGGTGGGTGAGGTGGAGGCCTCCGACGGCGTCGTGGGGACGCGTCGCGCCGACCGGGACGACGTGGCGACCGCGCTGCACCTGCTGGAGCGGTTGCGGTTGACGCCGCAGGACCTGCTGGAGGGTCTGTCCGCGCTCGGTGCCCACGTTCGAGGAGTTGGTGCCGACCGTGGTGGAGGCGATACCGGAAGGGTCGAGGGTTGGTCATCGTTCCTATCTGAGGAGGTTCGTCGCCGTGCACGGTTCGCGTCGTCTCGACGAGGTGGACGCCGAGGACGTGGTCGGGTTCCTGGGGTTCGTCCGCGAGACCGCGGAGGTGCGGGTGTCGAGTACCGGTGGCGGCGCGCGGTGCGCATTGCGCGTTGTCCTGGTTGTTCCGTTACGCGGTGGATCACGGGTTGGTCGGTGCGCGGCAGAACGTGATGCCGCAGGTGCGCAGGCCGAGGGTGGGCAGGCCAAGCGTCACGGTCTGGACGCAGCGCAACGGCACGCCGGTGCATCGGCAGCACTATCACAACCTGTGGGCGCGGATCGGGACGC
This sequence comes from Actinosynnema sp. CA-299493, assembly GCF_050946825.1. Taxonomy (NCBI): domain Bacteria; kingdom Bacillati; phylum Actinomycetota; class Actinomycetes; order Pseudonocardiales; family Pseudonocardiaceae; genus Actinosynnema; species Actinosynnema sp. CA-299493. Next base: position 4,682,837 of record NZ_CP191993.1, on the reverse strand, counting down.
GTGTGGAGACGGTGCGGGTGAGGGGGATCAGCACTCACTGGTTGCGGCACACGGATGAGGGTCGCATTGACGGCTTTCAAGGTGGAACGTCTGCTTGGGACAGGCTCGTAGGCCTGATATTGGTTGTGGTCGACACTGAAATAATCATGTCGACTGTAGTGGGTGTTGACAAAGCCACATGGACGGACGACCCCGATCCGGTGGGTGCGCGTTCCCGCTGACCCTCGATGGCCCGGATGAGCCCTCCTCGTGAGGTCCGACAGCATCGAGCCGGGCCCAGCCGTTACCGCGGTGGCCACGGCAGTCCTGTAAGTAGCCGTTTCCGAGCTACGGGCGTTGGGCGAGTCGACGGCTGGTGATGCGGATCATGGACCAGCGGACCATGGCCTCGTGGTGGTGGGGTAGGCGTTCGTAGTCGCGGGCGCAGCGGCGGTGTCCGGTAATCCAGGCAAGGCTTCGCTCGACCACCCATCTCCTCGGCAGCACGGTGAAATACGGCACCTGCGGACGTTGGACGACCTCCACCATCAGGCCGAGGGTCTTGCGGGCCCAGTCGAGGAGCGAGCCGGTGTAGCCGCCGTCGGCCCACACCAGTGCGGCCCGTTTCCCGGCGGTGTCGCGCAGGCGGCGCAGCAGGCTGCGGGCGGCGACCCGGTCCTGCGTCGAGGCGGGCGTGACCAACACGGCCACCAGCAAACCCAGGGTGTCCACGACGATGTGCCGCTTGCGGCCTTGGACCTTCTTCCCACCGTCCCAACCCCGCGTGGCCCGGCTCACGGTCTCCGCTGCGCGCACCGACTGCGAGTCCATCACCGCCGCCGACGGCGCCGCCACCCGGCCCTCGGCCAGGCGGACCCGGTCACGCAACGCGTCGAGCAGCCGCTGCGACGCACCCGCCTTCTCCCACGCGGCGAAACGCTTATAGACCGTCTGCCACGGAGGGAAGTCCGCGGGCAGGGCCCGCCACTTGATGCCATTGTCGACCACGTACAGGATGGCGTCCACGATGACCCGTCGGCAGTGCTTCTCCCACCGCCCGCCCCGACCGGCCAGGCACGCCGGATCGGGCAACAGCGGATCCAGCTCGGCCCACTGGGCGTCGGTGACGTCGGTGGGATAACGACCCGTCCGTCGTCGGGTGGGCTGGTGGGACGCGGCCAGACGACAGCAGGGGGTACCCGCGGTGGAACCGCCCGCGGGGATCGGGCACGATAACAACGGAACTCCTGGTGGAACGGCGCATAGACACCGTCCGATCTACCAGGAGTTCCTTGTGTCCGCACCAAAGGCCCTCCACCAGCCCAAGCTCGGAAACAGCTACTAAGGCTGTCGCTGGGGTCGGCCAGGTTCGGGCCGGCGTCCGCGATCAGGTTCGATCCTCGCCAGTCCCGGAGGGCTGGCGCTGCCACGGGGGGCGCAGCAGGTGTGGCGGTTCATCGCGGCCAGCATGCGAGCGTGCCTTGGTGGTCGTGTCCCTGCTGTGCAAGGTGACCTGAAGGTTGCCATCCAACCCGTCGGCCCGGACTTTCATCCTAAAGCACTGACCGCCCAGCTCGCTAAATTCCCAGGCTCGAGCACCCGGTCGCCAAGCCGGCCCAGGCCCTCGACGCGCCACCGGACCAGTACCGCCGCGAAGTAGGACGATCGGACCATTCTCGACAATAGGGCCAGCCGCAGGGTTCACAGTGGAGCCGGCACCACCACAAGTCGATGGTTGGCCTGATCGTTGACTGAGTGGAAAATTCCTAGGCTTCTTGTCGTGGCCGAACACTTGATCCTCCTGCATCGCAAAGCGATCGCACTCGCTTCTGCAGTTCTCCTCGCGGCGTCGATCGGGGCGTGCTCTACGCAGACCGCCGCGAGCAGTTCCCCGTCCAGCACGCCGACCGGCGCGTCTACGTTCGCGTCCGAGACGCGCAAGGTGACGAACGCCGAGCACGACCTGGTCTTCCACGTCGTGGACGGCAAGCTGCCGGCTCTAGTCCTGGACGCGGGCGGCGGCCTGGACTCGTCGTACTGGAAGGACCTGGCGCCGCGACTGGCGGAAGCCACGGGGTCGAAGATCATCACCTACGACCGGGCGAACGAGGGTGAGAGCGACGAGGTCTCGGGCCCGTGGCGGGTGGAGAACGCGGTCTCGGATCTGGAGGCCGGCCTCACGTCGTTGGGGGTGACCGAGGACGTGGTGCTGGTCTCGCACTCGATCGCGGGTGAGGTCGCCACCACCTTCGTGAACAAGAACCCCGGCTGGGTGTCCGGCGCGGTCCTCGTCGACGCGAACGTCCCCGACTTCTTCACCGATGAGATGTTGACGGCGTTCGCACCGCTCGTCGAGCAGCAGCGCACCGCCCTGATGGCACAGCCTTCGACCAGGAAGAACCGCCAAATGCTCGCGGTGATGGTCGACTACGCCGCCGTCCACCGCGTCTTCCACGAGCTGTCCTGGCCGAAGGACGTGCCGGTGACCGCGATCGTGGCGTCCCGGACCCCGTTCGCGGACTCCCCCGCCGCGGCGGAACTGTGGCGGGACGGCCAGGCCCGCTTCGCGCAGGCCGGACCGGATCGGAAGCACGTGGTCGCCGAGGACACCTCGCACGAGGGGATCGTGACCGAACGCCCGGACATCATCGCGGACGCGGTCCAGGACGTGCTCAACACCATCCGCTGAACGCGGCAGTGGTGATCCGCTCATCGCCGACACCGAGCGGACACCACTGCACTGGATTGCTTTGCTCATAGCCGTTGCACGTTGTTCGGGGCGACGGCGGACTACGCCCCGGAGGAGTTGTTGATCGGCGGGCCGTTGTGGACCCGTCAGGCGGTGGTCGAGTTGATCCGGCTGGTCGTCGGGGTCGACATGACCGGGCAGGGCGTGGGGTTGTGGCTGCGCCGTCACGGTCCTCAAGCCCTATAACCACTTCGTCCACACCCAGACCTCCCTGCCCCACCATCCGACCGCCCAACGACAGGCGTCCGCAGGCAGGACGCGGCCAGCACAGTTCGGGCATGGGCAGCCGGAGGCGGAGCCGGTCGGGCGCACGCCGGGAACACGCGCCGCAGCCAGTTCCGCGATTCCAGACTGGGAGGACGTCGGTCCGGAACCTCAGCCGGTGGGAACGCCAGCCGCCTGAGGCTCGATCGGCAGTCCTTCCGCTCGCGCGGTGCGCAGGGCGCGGGCCCACCAGGTCAGTTCGCCGAGCATCCGCTGCGCCGCAGTCTCGGCGGTGATCCGCTCCAGCGGTTCGCCGACCTCGTCGAAGCAGGTTCGGCCGCCGTGAAAGCTCACGGTGTCCCGGACGGACACCGCGTACAGCTCCGCGAACACGAGCCGGAGGGCTTCGACGGCGCGCAGGCCGCCGGACAGGCCGCCGTAACTGACGAAGCCGACCGGCTTCCGGTGCCACTCCTGGTTGAGGCTGTCGATGGCGTGCTTGAGCAAGCCGGGGTAGCTGTGGTTGTACTCCGGCGTCACGACGACGAAGGCGTCCGAGCTGCCGACGACGCGCCGCCACCGCGGTCCTTGGGACGGGTTGGACCACAGCTGCGGGGTGATCACCTCGCCGAGGTCCACGCACGTCACGGTGAATTCGTCGTGCTCGCGCGCCTGGCGTACGAACCAGTCCGCCACGACGGGCCCGAAGCGGCCGGTGCGTGTGCTGCTGGTGAGAACGGTCAGCACCAGCGGGTCGTCATTCATGGGTGCTCCTCATCCCAGTGTCCCGATCTTCAGCTGGTCCCGTGCGACGGCCGTGTCGATGACCCCCTCCCCGTCGTCCAGCAGGCCGGCGTCGGCGAGGATGCGCCGGTCGGTGGAGTGCACGTCCAGCAGGTCTGGCCGGACCTGGGTCGTGCCGCCGCCGTTGTCTCCCGCGAACCCCTCGGGCAACAGGTGTGAGCCGTCAGCGAGGAAGGCGAACAGCAGCACGTGGTAGGCACCTGGGTCCGGCGCCAAGGCGACGACCTCGTAGTTGCCGATCGGTTCGAGCAGGTGCGGCAGAACCTCGATGCCGGTTTCCTCGAAGACCTCCCGCGCGGCGGCGTCCCGGACGAACTCACCGGGCTCGACACCGCCACCGGGAAGCATCCAGCGCCCCGCGAACGGTCCTCCTTTCTGCCGGACGAACGTCGTGGTCCCGTCGGGTCCGCGGACCACCACGACCGCCGCCGGGATGATCGACCCGTAGCGGGGGTCGCCGCGCCAGTCGGCCGCGCGCAGCGGTGACGCCGTGACCGCGTGTGCGGTGCTCATCACCGGTCAGAATTCCAGGAGCCGCCGGCGCAACGTCTGCCCCGGCTCGTAGCGTTGGCGCGCCAAGCCGCGGCGCTGGAGCGCGGGAACCAGCCCTTCGGTGACGTCGGCGATGTACCGGCGGTTGAGGCGCAGCAGCGGCGTGGTCAGCATGAACCCGTCGCCGCCGACCTCGGCCATCACCTCGCCCATCCGCTCGGCCACGGTGTCCGGCGATCCGATCAGTTCGACCGACGACACCAAGCCACCCGCGTTCTCCACCACCAACTGCCTCAGCGTCTTGCCGCTGCCCCACTGCTGGAACTGGTCCAGCGTGCCTTTCTCGCCGTTGGTCTCCAGGCGGCGGGGCAACGGCTGGTCCAGGTCGAACTCCGCGAAGTCGATCTGGGTCAGCGCGGACACCTGGACGAGGACGTCCTGGATGAACGCGGGCGCGTTCACCATGCGCTCGTGGCGTTCCCGGGCCTCGGCGTCGGTATCGCCCAGAGTCGGGGTGACGCAGAAGAGCACTTTGACCGAGTCCGGGTCGCGTCCCTCTTCGGCGGCCTTGGCGCGCACGTCGTCGCGGAACAGCTTCATCTCCTCCGGACCGTTCGCGATGGCGATCACCGAGTCGGCGTTGCGAGCGGCGAACGCCCGTCCCCGTGGTGACGCGCCCGCCTGCACGAACGCCGGCCGGTGCTGCGGCGAGGGCACCGTGTTGAGCGGACCGCGGCTGGCGAAGTACTTGCCCCGGAAGTGGATCGGCCGCACCTTGTCCGGGTCGGCGAACACCCCGCGCTCGCGGTCGAGCACCACGGCGTCCGCGTCCCACGAGTCGAACAGCTGCCGCACCAGGTCCACGTACTCGTCGGCCATCTCGTAGCGCTGCTCGCGCGGCGGCAACCTGTCCATGCCGAAGTTCTGCGCGGCCAGGTCCTCCGCGCTCGTCACGATGTTCCAGCCGAACCGTCCGCGCAGCAGGCTGTCCATCGTGGATGACAGGCGGGCCGCCATGAACGGTGGATAGGCCATAGTGGACAGCGTGGCGACGATGCCCAACTCCGTGGTGGCCTTGCCCATCGCCGCCGCGAGCGGCACCGGGTCGTGCTTGGGCGCGATCGCGGCCTGGCGCAGGGCTGCGGCTGCGCTGCCGCCGTAGGTCTCGGGGACCATCAGCTTGTCCTCGATGATCACGTAGTCGAAGCAGGCGCGCTCCAGCGCCTGCGCCACGCCGATGTGGAACTCTCCGTCCCAGGGATCGCCGCCGTTGCCGAATGGCCCCTGCCAGTCATCGGTGGTGAAGTTCAGGATGAAGGCCAGGTGAAAGGGGGTTGCCATGACGGTGTCCTTCCGATGCGGTCATGGACGTGGTCGGGAGTGGTCGCCCGCACCGGTCGCCCTGGTCAGGCCGAACCCGCGGCGGACCTCAGCGGCGGCCCGCTCGGCGACGTGGTCGAACAGCCGCTCCCCTGCCTCCGCCGAGGCGCCCGAGGTTCGCGACAGCACACCGCGGGTGCTCGCGGCGGCGGTGTCGAGGGGGTGGGCGTAGATGCCCGCGGGCGGCGGGTTCTCGTGATCGGGCCGATCGGCTCGCACCAGGTCCGGGCGCAGGTGCAGCACCAGGCTGGTCTCGGTGTGGCCGGCGTGTTCCGCGTGCCAGCCGGGGAAGTGCTCGTCCTGCTCGCGTGCCCACGCCTCGTCGACCACGCTCCACCAGCTGAACGCCAGTACCTCGCGGTCGCGCAGCGCACCGGAGACGCACGCCTCGTCCACTGCCTCCAGCAGCAGCGCCTCGTTCTCGAAGTGCCCGTTGAGCACGACCAGTCGGGCGAAGGGCAGCGGCGCCAGCGAACGCAGCGCCGCCGCGAGGTAGTGGATCAGCTCGGCGCCCGTGGCGTAGAGAGTGCCGGGAAAGGCGAGCCCTCCCCCGCTCTGGGGCAGCGAACGGGCACCGATGTGGACGGTGGGCAGGATGAAGCCGTCCAGTCTGGCCGCGAGGTCGTGGGCGAACGCCTCGGCCAGCAGTGAGTCCACGGCCAACGGCAGGTGCGGCCCGTGCTGCTCCGTGCTGCCGATCGGCCACACGAGCGTCGCGCCGCGCAGGGCGTCATGGACCTCGGCACTGGTCAACTCCGCGTACTGGCGGCCCCGGCGAGGGCTCACCGACCGACCCCGGCCGCCGCATCAGGCAGCGCCGCAACGTCGCGCACGATCCGGTCGAGCGTGCCGTACATGTCGGTGTGCAGCGCGGTGTAGACCTGCGCGACGCACGCGCCCACAGCGAGGTAGTCCCGCACGTCCTGGGCGGACTGCACGCCGCCGATGCCCAGAACCGGGGCGGTGACGCCGCTGGTGCGCAGTGTCCAGATCGCCCCGAGGACCAGCGGTTTGATGCCAGGACCGGAGTAGCCGAACACGCCGCCGAGCTCCAGTCCACCACCCACCGCGACGGCCGCAGCGGGGATGGTGTCGCTGATGCTCAACGCCGCCGCACCACCGTCCAGCGCGGCCAGCGCCCGGTCGCGCAGGCCTTCGCCGACGGCGAGCTTGACCGAGAACGGGACCGTCGTCGCGGCGCGCACGGCGTCGGCGTACGCGAACACGCGTTCCGGCGTGTCCTGCAAGCCGTCCTCCTCGTTCAGGCAGGAGATGCCCAGTTCCAGCGCGCCGCACCCCGTGCCCGCCACAGCCGCGGCCAGCTCGCCCAGTTCGGCGGGCGAGTCGGCGTGGACGGAGGCGATGACCGGGAGGCCGTCGTCGGCGAAGTCGCGCAAGTGGTCCAGCCAGTCGTCGACCGGACGCTTGGAGTAGGTGGTGCTGTTGAGCATCCCCGTGGGCAGCCGCAGGATGCGTTCATCCAGGTCGCGGGGCGGTGAGGGGTGAACGGTCTTGGTGACGACCGCGCCCGCGCCGACCTCCAGGAGTTTGCGGATGTTGCGCGCCTGGTCGGTGAGCAGGCCTGAGCCGACGACCACGGGGTTGCGCAGGCGCAGGCCCAGCACGTCGACCTCGTCGTTGGTGTGCACGGTTCGCATCTCCTCGGCTCTCGGTCAGGCGCGGGCGAAGACGACGCTGCTGCGCACGGCCTCACGCTGGCGCTTCGTGGCGCGCAGGACGTGCTCGACGAGCAGGAACGGGGTGCGCGTGAAGCGTTCGACGTCGAGCAGTTGCACGTCCCCGACCCGGTGCAGCCCTTTGAGCAGGTGGCTGGCCGACTCGACGATCGGCTGGCGGGTGAGCAGCACGATCGGCCTGCCCAACGCGGTGGCCCAGCCCAGTTCGACGTGGGTGCCGTCGGTGCGCATCAGCACGCCGTCCTCGGCCACCGGCAGCACCGGGATGAATACATCGCACTTGGACATCCAGCGCAGGTCGCGGGCAGCGACCTGCTCGGGCGTGTAGTGGGCGGTGCGGTCGCCGAAGTGCTCGACGGTGTGCGCGGAGTAGATGTTCGCCCCATAATCCCGGAGCGTTTCCATGACGAGCGTCAGCGTTTTCTCCAGATCAGACGTGAATCCGCCCGGGGACAACGCGTGTTGGATCGGTCCCCCGACGAACAAGTCCAGTCCGTCCAGGACTTCGGATCCGTTCCCGATTTCGTGTGACACGATCCGCCTTTCAGCACAGGTTCAACCGGTCGCATGGGTCGACTCTTTGTTCACACTGCTTTCTCAATCAAGTTGACCAGGGAGCCCGCGCACCGGACAGCCACCGTTAGAGTGATATAAACTTCGAATCCGGCACGGAAATGGGCACACCAATTTCCCGTCGCCACGGGGACGACGGGAGCGAATACATCGCGATCAGGTGCGGATCGTACGGCCGGGCCCGGCCCGCAACCACGCGAAAGTCAGCGCCGCCACACCCAGCAGCAATACCGCACCGGCGCCGAAGGCGAACCTGATGCCGAGCTCGTACGCCTCGGCCGCCGAGGCGAGCAGGGTCATCCCCTCATCGTCGGGCAGCTCCGCGGCGGCCTGCTCCGCAGCGGCGACGGACGACCGGGCGGCCGCGGCCTGATCGGGGTCGAGGGACTGGGGAACGGGCAGGGACAACCGGTAGACCAGAGCCACCACGCTGCCCAGCACCGCGACGCCCATCCCCGAGGACAGTTCGAACGACGTCTCCTGGATCGCTGCGGCCTCACCCGCCCGCTCGGGCCGCACCGCAGCCGTGATCGAGTCCGCGCCCGTGGTCATGACGATCCCCGCGCCGAACCCGGCGACCACCAGGACCCCTGCCAGAACCGCGTAGTGAGCCTCGACTGGACCTAGCGCGAAAATCGCCAGGCCGAGGCCGAACACCACGGGTGCCGAGGTCATCGTCGCGCGATGGCCGAGCCTGGCCGCGATCCACGGCGCGGCGGTAGCCCCGACGGCGTTGGCGACGGCCAACGGCACGATCGCCAGACCTGCGGTCAGCGGGCTCAGGTGCCGAGACTCCTGCAACCACTGCATCAGCAGGAACAACATCGCGACGTACGAACCGAAGCATGCGAACACCGCCACCACCGCCACGCTGAACCGCCGGTTGCGGAACAGGGACAGGTCCAGCAGCGGGTGCGCGATGCGCCGTTGCCGCAGCACGAACCAGACCAGCACCGCCGCCCCCGCCAGACCGCCGACCACGACCACGGGAGTCAGTCCGTCCGGCGCAGTGGCCTGCTTCAAGCCGTAGGCGAACCCGCCGAGGCCGATCACCGACAGGATCACGCTCAGCGCGTCCCACCGGCGCGGCATCGGGTTGTGCGACTCGGGGATCACCCACATGCCCACGGCCAGCACGGCCACGACCACCGGCACGTTGACCAGGAACACCGAGCTCCAGTGGAAGTGTTCGACCAGCAGGCCGCCGATCAACGGACCGAGGGTGGTGCCCACGCTGTGCGAGGCGGTCCACAAGCCGATGGCGAAGGCGCGCTGTCGGTCATCGGTGAAGACGTTGCGGATGATCGCGACCGTCGCCGCCATGATCAGGGCGGTGCCCACGCCCAACAGCGCCCGCGCCCCGATCAGTTGTCCCGTCGTCCGCGCGAACGACGCGGCCAGCGACGCGGCGCCGAACAACGCGAACCCGCTCAGCGCGATCCGCTTGCGGCCCAACCTGTCGGCCAGTGAGCCGCACACGATCAGCAACGCGGCCACGACCAGGGAGTACACGTCCACGATCCACAGCAGCGCCGGTCCGCTGGGATTCAAGTCCCGAGCCAGATCGGGCACCGCGACGTGCAGCACGGTCAGGTCGAGGCCGGCAAGCAGCAGGCTCGTGCACAGGACGGCCAGGACGAGCCAGCGCCGTCCCTCTCGCGGGGGACTGACCGCGGAAGGACTGATTGGAGTCACCGTCCTGTTCTCACGGAAAATGCGGCACGGGTCAAGTAGTGGACTTGTTGTGCCTAAGTTACAACCGGTATACCACCGCTGGTGGGAACCGACGCAGGGAAGCGGTGTGAACCGGATCTCATTCACATCGTAAGCGGTAGACAACGGATGTGACTTACTCCGAACGTGGCGCCCGATCACTCGAACCGTGGCACCTGTCATCACACAGCGACACCGTCGAGTATTGCCTACGGCTCAACGAACGCCAGCGCGCGGGAACGACCCGAGGCAAGACGATCGCCGCGCTACACTGAGGACATGAGGCAGGTACGGGTGAGGGTTCGCGAAAAAGTCGACGACGTAGCCGAGTTCTGCAACGTCGAAGTGGCTTTCGCCGTCGTCGGCGGCAAATGGAAGATGCTGATCGTCAAATACCTCCTCCCGAATCCGCTGCGCTTCGGCGAGCTTCGCCGCGCCATGCCGTCGGTGACCCAGCGAATGCTGACCCGACAACTCCGCGAACTGGAAGAAGACGGTCTCATCCGCCGCACCGTGCACGCCGAGGTGCCGCCGCGCACCGAGTACGAGTTGACCGAGCTGGGGCGTTCGCTGGATCCGATCATCGAGGGCCTTGACGAGTGGGGCCGGCGTTACCGCGATGAGGCCGGCGCCCCACAGCTCCGAGCGACGAGCTGATGACCGTTCGAGTCCCGGTCGACGGGGACTGCGGGAAGCCGGGACCGTTCCGCGCCTTGATCGGTCGGCTCAGGCGTGGGCCGGCTTTGAGCGGCGGCGTCGAGCGCGAGCACGTTCTGACCGGGTCGCGGCCTGGTGGTGGGGATTCGGCCGGTCCGCCTGGGTGGGCGCCGGCAGGTCAGCAGGGTTTGACCGGCACGGCGAAGGCCACCGCCACCACCAAGTCGGCCTTGTGCGTGATGGACACGGCGATGCCGTCCAGGCACGCCTCCGCGGCGCGGTGGGCGGCCACCGAGGACAGGCGGACCTGTGGCGCGCCCGGCGGGATCTCGATCTGGCAGGGTCGGACGCCTCCCGCGAAGCCCGAACCCAAGGCCTTCGCCACGGCCTCCTTGGCCGCGAACCGGCCCGCCAGGAACTCGGCGGACCGGGTCGGCCCGAGCCGCAGCGCGGCGGACAGCTCGACCTCTGTGTAGGCGTAGGAGCGAAACCACGCACGGTCCAGCAGGCGGGTCAGGTCTGTGACGCTCAGTAGGTCGATGCCGATCACGACGCCGACACCCCGGGGTAACCGCCGTTGAGCACGCCCTGGAAGACCGCCAACCGCTGGATGTTGCCGGTTCCCTCCATGAACTCGAAGCCGCGGGCGTCGCGGTAGAGCTTGTCCAGCAGCGGGTCGGTCAGCAGCGACGCCGGACCCAGCAGGTCCGCGGCCAACCGGGTGGCGTCCTCGGCCAGCTCGGTCGCGGCGACCTTCACCGCCGCGACGTGGTCGGCGCGCACGGTGCCCGCGTCGACGTCGGCGGCGACCGCGTAGGTGCGTCGGCGGGCCAGTTCGACCCGGTCCCGCGCTTCGGCCAGGCGCAGCCGCCCCCACCTGGTGAGCGTCGGGCGGACGTCCGCGACGTGGTCGAGCGCGGCGCGGGCGACGCCGAGCACCATGCCCGCCAGCACCGGCCGGAACCGCTGGAACGTCTTGATCGCGCCGATCAACCCGCGTCGGGTCGGGCGGCGGTCCAGACCCAGCACCTGCTCACGGGGCACCCTGACGCCGTCGAACGTAATGGCGGAGATGGCCGAGCCGCGCAGTCCCACCAGCGGGATCGTCTCGGCGTGGAAACCCGGCGCGGACGTGTCGACCAGGACGGCCTCGATGCCCAGCGGACCCGGTGCACGGCGCGCGAACACCACGCCCAGCTGGGAGTACGCGGCGTTGCCCACCCAGCGCTTCTCCCCGTGCAGGACGAAATCGTCCCCGTCGGGGACCAACCGGGTCTCCAGCTCCGCCGCCGCCGAGCCCTTGGCGGGCTCGGTCAGCGCGAAGAACGTCCACGTGGGGCGGACCGCGACGCGGTCGAAGTAGTCGTGACGCTGCTGCTCGTCGCCCAGCGCGGCGACGGTGACCCCCGACATCAACGGTCCGGGGCAGGACAGCACGAACCCGGCGTCGCCGTAGCTCAGCTCCTCGATCGCGACGGTGTGCTCCAGGCAGGACGTCATGTCGTAGACCTCGCCGTCGATCGCGTACGGCTCGGCGAGGTGCTCGGTCGGGATGCCGCACCCGCTCATCAGCGCGACGGCGGGTTGGTCGATCCACGGGTCGATGCGCCGCGGCGCGCGGTCCAGTGCCAGGCCGATCTCGCGCAACGGCTTGGCGATGTCCACGCAGTGCGCACGCAGGGCGATGACGCGGCGGGTGTCGGTCACGGCTGCTCCCCTGTCAGGTAGACGCGGCCCAGCAGTTCGCACACGTACAGCACTCCGCCCGGCCCGTCCGCGGCCATGCTGCTCGCCCCGTACAGCTTGAGCAGCGCGCGGCCGGCCTCCGCCAGCCCGCGCTCCGCGACGTCCCAGCGCGGTCCGCCGGGCAGGTCCAGCATTCCCGCCGCCTCCGCGATGGCCAGCGCGATGTCCGCGACAGAGCCCTGGACCAGCTGGCGGTGCAACAAGTCCGCGCCGCCGGAGGTGCGACCGCCGAGCCGGGCGACGGCGTCGGACAGCATCTCGCGCACGGTCTGCAGGTGCAGCCGGGCCAGTCCCTCTCGGAATGTCGCCAGCTCGGTGTCCGTGCTGGGCACGCCGGTCGGGGTCGCCGCGAAGAGGCCTGACCCGTCGGACAGGACCGTGCCGTCCGGGATCCGGTGGACCGACGCCACCGCGTGTCCGCTGGGCGCCACCACCAGACCGGTCGGCGCGGCGTGGTCGTGGTGGGTGTCCAGGGCCTCGGCGAACACCGCGGTCCTGGTCGGTTGGACGGCCGTGGTCATGCGTCCTCCGTGGTCAGGACGGCCAGGTAGCCCCGCCTGGTGTCCGGGTCGACATCGCAGAGCACGACGGTCCGGTAGTCGGCCTGCCATTCCCGCCACCATCGGCCCAGTGCGAGCCACACGCTGGTGCAGTGGCTGCCCCGGTCGACCCGGTGGGTGTCCGGCGCGTTCGGCCGCCGCTCCACGTTCGGGCCGGTGACCAGCAGGGTGCCCGGCCCGGCCAGGTCGTCCAGGCGTGCGCCGGTCGCCGCCGGGTCGGGCAGTTCGGCGATCTCCGTCACCCGCGGGCCACCGCGCACGCCGAACCGCAGCAGCACGCCCGAGTCGACCAGGGGTGTTCCGTGGACGCGGTGGTGGTGGGCAGGCAGCGTGGTCTGCTCCAGCACGGCCAGCACCGCCTCGGTGGCCCGGTCGCGCCGCTGGAACGCCGCGATCAGCCGCAACGCGGTGAACGGGGCGGCCAAGCCCTGCTGGGAGATGCCGAAGCTGTGCTCGGCCCCACCGCCCAACCGCCGGGTCAGGTGCGGCCCCACGGTGGTGAACGGGTGCAGGTCGGGCAACGAGTGCGCGATCACCACCAGCTCCGGTCGGGCCTCGCCCACCGCCGATCCGTCGAGCAGTGCGTCGACCAGGTCGCGGTGCGTCACACCCGGTCCGGCGCGCAGCAGGTCGAGGTCGGGTTCGGCCCCGGTGAGCGCCAGCACGTCGCGGTGGAAGTCCACGATCTGCCGCCCGATCTCCTCGGACGCGACGATCGGGCCCGTCACGGTCGCGGCGTCCAGGAGGGCAGGCACCTACGCCCCCGCCGGGGTGTGCTGGGCGAGCACGTAGTCGGCAAGCGTGCCGATGGACTCGAAGTCGTCCATGTCCAGGTTCTCGGGGTCCACCGAGATGCCGACCGCGTCCTCCAGCGCCATCAGCAGCTCCAACACCGACGTCGAGTCCAGGTGCAGCTCGTCGAACAGCCTGGTGCTGTCGCTGGTCCCGGAGACGTCCCGCTCCAGCACCTCGCTCAACGCGGCCTGCACGGCGACGATCACGGTCTGGCGGTCCATGTCGTTGGTCCTCCTTGTCAGTGAGCCCGGTCAGCGGGGCGTTCAGTACGCGAGCACGCGTTGCTTGGCGAGCAGGTCCTCCGGTGTGTCGCGCTCCCGCACCAGGTGCGCGCGGCCGTCGTGCACCAGCACCTCGGCGGGGTAGCCGTGGCTGAGGAACAACCCGGGTGACGCAGTCGGCCCGTACGCGCCGGAGCGCTGCACGCCCAACAAGTCGCCGGCCTCCACGGGCGGCAGCGCGACCCTCTTGCCGATCACATCGTTCGGCGTGCACAGCGGACCGGTGACGGTGTGCTCGGTGGCGGGTGCCTCGTGGTAGCGGGTCAGCGAACGGATCGGGAAGTTGCGCTTGACGAAGCTGCCGACGCCGACGGCGGCCATGTGGTGGTTCGTGCCGCCGTCGGCCACCACGAACCGCTCCCCCATCGAGTCCTTCACGTACAGCGCACGCACGACGTACGTGCCGCACCACGCGGTCAGGTAGCGGCCCAGTTCGGTGATCAGCCGGCAGTCGGGGTGGGCTGCGGCGAACGGCTCGACCACCTCGTTGAGCCCGGACAGCAGCGCGGGCAGGTCCAGGTCCTTCTCGTTGTCGAAGTAAGCGACGCCGAACCCACCGCCGAAGTCGACGGTCTCCAGCGGCACGTCCAGCGCGGCGGACAGCTCGGTGACGACGGCCAGGATCCGCGCGGTGTTGTGCACGATGTCCTGGTGGGAGAGGAACCTGGTGCCCATGTAGGCGTGGAAACCGCGAACCCGCACCCGGCTCAGCGCCGAGATCCGCGACCTGGCGCCGCGCAGCACGTCGGCATCCACCCCGAATTGGCGCGGCTTGCCGCCCATGGCCAGCCCGGAACCCTTGGTGTGGAAGTCCGGGTTGACCCGCAGCAGCACGTCCACCGTGCGCCCGGCGTCCTCTGCGGCGCGGTCGAGCAGGTCCAGCTCGGCCAGCGATTCCACGACGACGGCGTGCAGCCCAGCGGCGACGCAGGCGTCCAGCTCGGCGGCGGACTTGCCGGGTCCGAGGAAGATGGTGTCCTCCGGCCGGACTCCGGCCCGCCGGGCGGTGGTCAGCTCGGTCAGCGACGAGACCTCCGCGCCCGAGCCGAGCCCGCCCAGGTACTGGCACACCGCGACGTTCGGGTTCGCCTTGAGGGAGAAGAAGACGTCGACCGCGGGATGCAGCGAGCCGCGCAGGCCCAGGTATGTGTCCCGGAGCACGTCGCCGTCGTAGAGGTAGAACGGCGTGCCGAACTCGGCTGCGATTTCCGAGATCGGCAGGCCCTGCACGGTCAGCTCGGTGCTCGTCATGGGCGCTCCTCAAGGGTGTGCAGGGCGGCGGCGACCTGGTCGTCCAATGTGGTCAGGCGGTTCTGGTCGGCGGCAAAGAGGACGGTGTAGAGCCGGCCGACGAATGGCACCGAACCGCCCGCTTGGGCGTTCATGGTGCCAAAGCAGGTGAGCGCGACGCCCTCGCCGCCGGCGGGTGGGTCGGCCAGCGGACCGAGCGCGGCCAGGAGGTCGGCGAACGGCAGCGGCTCGGTCAGGCGCAGTGAGTAGTGCCGGGCCAGCGCGACCCCGTCACCGGACCCGAACCGCTCGGTGACGCGGCCCTGGTAGCTGGACATGTTGAGCCGGGCATTGATCTCCAGTACCGGGTACACCAGGTCGTCCGCGCCGAGCAGCGCGTCCACGCCGGCCACGCCGCGGAAGCCGTCCGTGTGCAGGCTTGCGCCCAGCAGGGCCGCGGCCTCGCGCAAACCGTCCTCCTGCTCGTCGGACAGCCCCGGGGGCATCAGGTGTCCCACGTGCACCCCGTCACGGGTCAACGCCCGCTTGACGAAGTCGAACGTCACCCGGCCACCGCTGCCCACCGTGAACTGGTAGTTGAGGTCGAACCGCTTGGGCAGGAAGCGTTCCACCACGACGTGCAGCGCGTCGTCGCCCGTACGCTCGACGCGGCGGCGCAAGGTGCGCACCAGCCTGCCGACCTTGACCGGGGTGTCGAGCACGACGAGACCGCGTCCGGAGACCCCGTAGGCGTCCTTGACGATCACCGGCGAGTCGTCCTCGGTGAGCCGGACGAGCGCGGATTCCAGCTCGTCGACGGTCTCGCAGCACGCGCCCGGGATCTGACGCAGACCCAGTCGTGCGGTGAGCCGGCGGCTGTAGATCTTGCTGTTGACGCGCTCGAACACGGTGGCGTCCGACACGGCGGGACGCAACCCGGTGGCGTCGGCGATCTTCTGCTCGTCGGCGGACATGCCCATCGGCATCAGCCGCGCACCACGCGCGCCCAGGTCGCTGAGCGTGCGCAGCAGCTCAGGGTCGGACAAGACGGCGGCGCTGGTGCCTGGTTCGGTCGACCGCGCGACCAGCTCGGCGGGCAGGCCGAGGCCGTAGCGGTCGAGGTGGGCGCGGAACGCGGGGTCGAGCGGTCGGCCGAGCAGCAGGTGGTCGTCCGGCCCGGCCAGCAGCGCGCCGAGTTCCTCCATCCGCCGCACGGTCTCCGTGGTGACCGAGAGGTTGGCCGCGGGCAGGCCGCGGTACCCGCGGGCCCACTGGTTCTCCACCTCGAAGTTGCACAGCCAGACGAACGGCGTGTCCGGCGAGCCGGTGAGGGCGCGCTTCATCTGTCCGATGTAGTCGGTCATCGCTCGCCGCGCCGGGTGATGACCATCGCGCCGAAGGTCGCGCCGAGACCGACCGACACCAACAGGTAGTGTGCGCCCTCGACGAGCCTGCCCTCGGCACGCGCGGTGGTGTAGTTGAGGAAGACGTCGGCGGAGTAGCAATGGCTGTAGCGGGGGATGTTGTCCAGGTAGAACCGGTCCACGTCGGCTCCCATCTCCCGGATGGTCTGCTTCCAGGACACCACGTTCACGTTGTGCGGCAACACCAGCGCGATGTCGCCGAAGGTCAATCCGGCCTCTTCGACCGCGAGCAGCATCACCTCGGCCAGCGTCCGGGAGTACACCAGGCCGAACTGGTGGATGCCCTCCGCGTCGAGCAGCAGCCCGTCTGCGAACTGGCCGAGCGTCCGCGTGACGTAGGACAGCACCGGGTCGCCTTCGCCGTCCACCGCGACCAGGCATGACGCCGCTGCCTCCGCCATGATCGCGGTGCGCGGGATCAGCTGGACGGTCGGCGAGAATGCCCGTTCTCCGGTCACCACCAGGGCGCGGGCGTCCGGGTCGCCGTCGACGCGCAGCAGTTCGGCCACCAGGTCGACCGCGCCGAGGCTGCTCACGCACGCCTGCTGGTTGACCGCGAACGCGGTCGCACCCGGCAGGTCCAGCCGGTCCCGGATGACCTGGGCCGCCTCGGTGTCCGCGGCGGTGACGATCTGGGTCGTGTGCGCGTAGACCACGTAGGACACGTGCTTCCCAGCGGGCACGGCGGTCAGCGCCCGCCGTGCCGCGGGCAGCACCAGGTCGTACAGGTCGCCGCCGGGCTCGTGACGGAGCCGGTCCAGGCCGTAGATCTTGCGGAACACCCCGACTTCGGCCCGCCGCAACCGCAACCGGCCGGCCAGTTCCTCGATTCGGGTGTCGCCGTCGGGCAAGTGGGACTCGACCCGTTCCAATGTCGTCACGCCGGACATTTCGCGTGCTTCCCTTCGTCGCCGGGATATCGACGCCGGTCCACCGTAAGCCACCCGTTGAATGTGCTTCAACGTTCTTTTGTGCGGCTTTGTCCAGCGTTTGTCCGCCACAAGTGTCAACTAGCTGCCACGCCCTTTTCGGACGTGTCGGCACGACACTGGGGATCGTACTGTTGGAATCACCTCCTTCCCTTCGACCCGAACGGACCCGGCCCCCATGGTTAGTTCGCTGATCGAGCAGAACGAACGGTTCATCGGCATCCTCAATCGACTCAGCTCGATGTCGGTCGATGACTACTACAACCCGTACCGGATGTTCCAGTGGCCCGACACGCTGCCGGAAGAAATGTGGTGGATGAGCCCGGAGCTCACCACAACGTACGGTTCGGCGGTGGCCGACCGACTGACGGAGGAGCAGCTCCACGCACTTTCCAAGCACGAGAGCGTCAACTTCTACAGCCTGAACGTGCACGGCATCCGCGAGCTGCTCATCGAGGTCACCCGACGCATTCACACCACCGGCTTCGAGATCCCGTCGCAGTTCTTCCACCACTTCATCGGTGAGGAGAACGAGCACATGTGGTTCTTCGCCGAGTTCTGCCTGAGGTACGGAAAGAAGATCTACCGGCAGCCCGCCGGCGGCGCGAGCGGGACGCTGCCCGCGAACACCGAGAGCCTGCTGGTGTTCACCCGAATCCTGATCTTCGAGGAGCTGGTGGACCACTTCAACGCCGCGATGGCGGCCGACGAGCGGCTGCACGACACGATCCGGCAGATCAACCGGATCCACCATCAGGACGAGTCCCGGCACATCGCGTTCGGCCGGGAACTGGTGGCGGTGCTGTTCGAGGACGTCAAGCGCAACTCCTCGGCCGAGGACCTGCGCGCCGTCTCCGACTACATCAAGCGGTACCTCACCTACAGCTTCGAGTCGCTGTACAACCCGCAGGTCTATCGGGACGCGGGCATCCCCGACCCGCTCGCGGTGAGGCGGGAGCTGCTGGAGTCGCCCGCTCGGGCCGCGTTGGAGTCCCAGGTCTTCCGCAAGACCCGCAAGTACCTCGAGAAGACGGGGATCGTCAAGTGACCTCGAACGTGGACAGCGCACAGGCAGCCGCCCTGCTCATCCTCGGGCCGGACGAGAGCGACCTGCTGCGCGAACTGGACCGCACGTTCGCCGGCTGGGGATTCGCCTCCGGGGCGCGGGAGCTGATCCCGCCGCCGGTGTACCAGGTCTCGGACCTGGCGAAGCTGGACGTCTACGCGAACTTCCCGCACCTGTCGCTGGTGGCGGGCCCGCTGCGCCTGGACGCGGACGGCGTGCGCGAACCGGTGGACGGGCGGTTCGACCCGGACGGGCTGATCGGGGCGCACCTGGGCCTGCCGTCCGCGACCTGCTACGGGGCCTACCTCTACCACCAGCGCACCCGGCTGTCCGGGGACGTGCTGGTGACCCTGGTCAACCGGTGCTTCCGCAACGAGGACCATTACGAGGGTTTGCGCAGGCTGCTCAGCTTCCAGATGCGCGAGGTGGTGGCGCTCGGCTCGTACGAGCACACCCAGCGGTTGCTGGAGGCCGGGTCGGAGCGGGTCACCGCGTTCGCCGGTGAACTCGGGCTGCGGCTGGACAAGGCACCCGCCACGGACCCGTTCTTCCACCGCGACGGCGCACGCGCCTTGCTCGCCCAGTTGAGTCCGGTCAAGCACGAGTTCAGCGTCGACGGGCTGGCCATCGCGTCGGTCAACACGCACCGCAACTTCTTCGGCGAACGGTGTGACATCCGGCTGGACGATGACGAGCCGGCGTTCACCAGCTGCCTCGCGTTCGGCCTCGAACGCTGGGTCGCGGTGCTGCTGGAGGCCTCCGATGGCGACGCCGTGCTCGCCCTGGAGCGGGTGCGGGCGGCAGCCCGCCAGGTGGCCTGAGGTGTACCCCGGGCGCGTCGGCGTCGACATCGTGCCGTTGCGCCGGGCCGCGGACCTGGCCGCCGGGCGGACCCTGCCGCGTCTGCTCACCCCGGCTGAACTGGCCGCCGTGCGCGGGCGCGACGGCGTGGACGTGCCCGGTCTGGCAGGTCGCCTCGCGGCCAAGGAAGCCGTGTTCAAGCTGTTCCACGCCGCCGGGCCGTTGCCCTGGCTGAGCACCGAGATCGTGACGGCGGCCGGCGGCTGGCCGCAGGTCCGGCTGCGTGGACGGGCCCGGGGGCTGGCCGAGGCCGCCGGGCTGTGCCACATCGACATCAGCATCTCCCACGACGAGCCGTGCGCGATCGCGGTGGCCTTCGGGCTGCTGCTCACGCCGGCCCTCACCCACGTCAGGAGCAACGCCATGGGTTCGACTGTCTCCACCGGCATCGACGAGGTGCGCCGCTGGGTCTTGGCCCGCAACCCCGGCCGCACCTCGATTGCCGACGACGAGAACCTGATCGAGAACCGGCTGGTCGACTCGCTGTCCTTCGTGGACCTGATCTACACGATCGAGGCCGCCGCGGGCGTCGAGATCGACTTCGAGCGGATCGACGTCGCCGACTTCCAGACCCTGTCCACCATCGAGCAAGCGTTCTTCGCCTGAACCGGAGGAACCGCCATGGACCCTGTCTCCTACACCGCGCAGTGGACCGCCGCCGCCCGCGCGGTGGAATCCGAGCGCGACGGCGACGCCCTGTTCCACGACCCGCTGGCCAGGGCCTTGGCCGCACCGCGGGGGTTCGAACTGCTGGACAAGTACGGGGGTGGCGGGCTGCTCCCGTTCATCGCGATCCGCACCCGTTTCCTGGACGACAGCGTGACCGCGCTGCCGCCGGGCATCCGGCAGGTGGTGCTGGTGGCCGCGGGCATGGACACCAGGGCGTTCCGGCTGGACTGGCCGGACGGCGTGGTCGTCTACGAGGTCGACCACGGCCCGCTGCTGGAGGAGAAGCGCGCCCGGCTTGCGGCGCTGGACGCCACCTCGACCGCGCCGCGCCGCGAGGTGGCGGCCGACCTCGCCGGCGAGTGGCTGCCGGAGCTGGCCTCCGCCGGTTTCGACGCCGGGCAGCCGACCTTGTGGATCGTCGAAGGGCTGCTGTTCTTCCTCACCGAGGAGCAGGCGGCGGGGCTGCTCGACGTGCTGCGGTCGGCGTCCGCCCCGGGCAGCGAGCTGGCGGTGGACATCGTCAGTCGCGCGCTGCTGAAGAGCCCGATCTCGGCGTCGTTCCTGCGTGCGCTGCGGGACGACGGGACACCGTGGCTGTTCGGCACCAACGAACCGGAGGAGTTCCTCGACGCGCACGGCTGGAAGGTGCACGAGCTGAAGGAGCCCGGCCAGGAGGGCGCGGGAGAGGGGCGCTGGCCCTACGAGGTCCACCCGAGGTCGCGGCGTGGCGCGTCGCGCAGTTGGCTGATCCGCGCGCAGGCGGTGTGACACGCCGGGCTTGCCGACGCCCGACCGGCCCAGCGTTCGCGGTACACAGGGCACCGGCCCAACCGGTGCCGCGACCGTGCAGGGCCGGGCCGGCCGGGCCGGTGATCGCGGAGCACGCGGCAAGAGCCAAGCCGGTGCCGCTCACCGCGTCCAGGCGCGAGACGCCGAACCGGACCCGGTGTCGCGGAGCACACCGCCTGGACGATCCCCGGGTCTGGGCGTCAGTCCACGAGAGCGTCCAGGTCCAGCAGGCCGGAGCGGGCCGCTGCGAACCCGGCCTGAAACCGGCTCTCCGCGCGGAGCTCAGCCATGATCGCCGCGACGTGCCGGCGGCAGGTCCGGGTGGAGATGCCGAGCCGGCGCGCGATCACGTCGTCCTTATGACCGGCCACCAGCATTTCCAGCACCAGCGACCGGACGTCGTCCACCGGCTCCCCGGCGGGGGCGGTGTCCGCGTCGAACTCCCGGCCGGCGGCCCAAGCGTCCTCGAAGACCTCGCTGAGGAAGACGACCACCGACGACGCGCGCACCAACGCGATCCCCTGTCCTGCGGGGATGATCGCCAGCTCGCGGTCGAAGACCAGCACCCGGTGGCCCACGTCCTCGGTGGTGCGCACCTCGGCCCCGTGCGCAGCGACCAGCCGGACGTAGTCGCACACCCTGGTGTCGGCACGGGCGGTGTGCGGGTAGACCGTGCGCATCCGCACGCCGCGACGCAGCAACTCCAGCTCCTCCACCGTGGCGAGCTTGTGCGCCGGCGGGAAGTCCCCGCTGCGGCAGGGGCGCAACGCCAGCACCTCGTCCCGGCTGCGGATGGTCGCCTCGCGCACCAGGTGCCGAGCGCGCCGGTAGTCCGCGCACACCACGACCGACTCCGGTCCGCCGCGGTCCCGGCGCGATTCCGCGAACACCGCGCCGAACGTCTGGAGCCGCCGGTCCACCTCGGTCAGCTCCTCCCGCAGCTCGCTGATCCGGCGCTCCATCGGCACGACCAGGTCGACCCGCGCCTCCTCCGGGCCGACCGCGAAGAACCGGTCGTACGTGTCGGCCGTCACGAGCAACCGCAACCGGCACAGCTCGACCACCGCGCGCTCCACCCGCCTCGGGCACAGGTCCAGGTCGGTGGCCACCTCGGCCACGGTGACCGAGGGCTTGGCCAACGCGTGCCGGTAGACCTCCTGGATCACGCTCTCCACCGGCTCAGTCGCGCGCGCCGACACGGACATCGGCCGTCACCTCCGCCACGACCGCATCCAGTTGATCGTTGATGAAGAAGTGCCCGCCGGACAGCTCCACCAGCCGGAACCCGCCGGAGGTGTGCCCGGCCCACTTCAGTGCTGACGCGGGGGTCAGGTACGGGTCGCGGTCGGCGAGCAGGAACGTGATCGGCGCGCGGACCCGGTCGTCGGGCGAGCGCAGGTACGTGGAGTTGGCCTGGTAATCAACCCGAACCACGTCCAGGATCGACTTGCGGAACGCGGGTTTCTCCAGCAGTCGCACCGGGACCCCGCCGAGCTGCCGGAGTTCGGCGACGATGTCCTCGTCGTCGCGCGGGGGTGTGATGCCCAGCCCGTCCGACGGCGAGCGCCGACCGGAGACGATCAGCCGCAGTGGCGGCACCCCGGCGGATTCCAGCTCGCGCACCACCTCGAACGCCACCACCGAGCCCATGCTGTGCCCCAGCACCGCGACCGGCCGGTCCAGCCACGGCAGCACGCCGTCCCGGATGTGCGCCGCGAGGCGTCCGATGTCGGGGATCCCGGGTCCGGGCGCGGCGCCGCGCCGGCCGGGGTACTGGATCGCCAACGCTTCGACCTGCGGCGGCAGGGCCATCGCCAGTGCGGTGACCGCACCTGCCGACGACCCGGCGTGCGGGCAGAGGATCAACCGCACGTCTGCGTCGGGCCTCGGGTCGAGCACCCGCACGCACGTGTCCGTCGCGGTCACGGGGTGGTCCCGCACAGCGCGTACAGCGGGACGGTCGGGCGCAGTCCCACGCCCGGTTCGGCCAGCCGCAGGTGCAGGCCGCGCTCGCTCAGCACGGTCGCCGTGCCCGTGGCGCGGCTGGTCACCACGGTCAGCGACCCGTGCCCGGCGGCCAATAGCGGGCGGACCTGCTCCGCGTCACGGGCGTCGTCGAGCACCAGCAGCATCCGCCTGCCCGCGGTGACCTCCCGGTACAGCGCGATACGCTCCTCCTCGTACGCGGGTAGCCGTTTCGCGGGCACGCCCAGCGACACGAGCAGGCCGCGCAGCGCGCGCAGCGGGCCGATCGACAGGTCCTCGCGGGACCCGCACAGGTCGATGTACCGCGCGTTGCCGCGGTACCGGTCGGCGACCAGCGTCGCGAGCCTGCCCGCCAGCGCGGTTTTGCCTGCCCCGGCCTTCCCGGTCACGACGATCGTCTCGACCGGCCACGGCGCGTCGGCCGTGCCCGCCGGGTCCAACAAGTCCAGCAACAGGTCCAGCTCGGCCGCCCGGTCCGGGCAGGCAGCCGCCTGCGGAGGCCACGTCACGACCGGCCCGGAGATGCCGGTGATGGTCGCGATCGGAGTGTGCCACGCACTGTCCCGCGCGATCTCCCACGCCCACCGGACTTGCGCGGTGTCCGCGCCGCACGCCTGGACGAACGCCTCGGCGACCGGCCACGAGGGCACCGTCCGGCCCTGCTCCGCCGACGACAGCGTGCTGTAGGCGTAGCCCGAGCGCAGTGCCAGTTCCCGCAGCGTGAGACCCGCGGCGCACCGGGTGTCCCGCAGCAATTGCGCCAATCGTATACGCGGATTTTCGCCGTCAAGCGGAATCTGCCTTCGCCCCATCTTCTCCCCAACCTGGTGAACTGCCATTTCCTGGTTTTTCCGAGCCTGCGGACAGCTTTGCAGAGCACGCGCACAGATCCCGCACAGACGTCACACCATCGGACGAGTGCGGCGCCGGGTATTCACTGCGCAGGATGGAGCGGGGTCAATGATGAGCATTGGGAGAATCCGGTGCGATTTCACGTTCTCGGTTGCATGCTGGTCTCCGACGGCGACCGGCCGCTGCCGTTGCGTGGTGCACGGCAGCGGTCGGTGTTCGCGGCGCTGCTGCTGCGGGCCAACGCGGTCGTCTCGACCACCTATCTGGCCGGCGCGGTCTGGGACCAGCTCCCGGCCGCGCCGGAGTCCAACCTCCGGACCTACATCGCCGGGCTGCGCACCAAGCTGCGCGCGATCGGCGAGGAACACCGACTGGCGACCCTGCCCGGCGGGTACCGGCTGACCGTGCGCCCCGGCGAACTCGACCTGACCACGTTCGAGGAGCTGGCCCGCGAGGGCGACCGCGCCCGCGCGGCGGGCGAGCACGACAAGGCGGCCGAGGCGTACGAGCACGCGCTCGCGCTGTGGCACGGCGACCCGTTAGCGTGCTTGGAGTTGGGCGCGGCGATGCGGGGCGAACTGAGCCGGATCGTCGAGCGCCGGATCAACGTGATCGGCGACTACGTGGCCGTCACGACAGCGATGGGCCGAGCCGACCGACCTTTGGGGCTGCTGAGGCAACTCGTCGCCACCGAGCCGCTGCGCGAGGGCCCGTGGCGGCACTTGGTGGCCACCTTGCGCCGCTGCGGGCGCTCCGCCGAGGCCGACGCGGTGGTGGCCGAGGCACGCCGGGTGCTGGCCGAGGCGCGCTCCGACCGCACCGACCGCCTTCCACGGCCGCACCGGGCGGTCTCGGAGAGGTACGCCCCCCGGCCCGGTCACGCGGGACGGCCCGTCGGCGGGCAGCCGCGCACCCGGCTGCACCTGACCTCGGACGACCTGGCCAAGGTCCGTTTCGTGGACTCACCCGCGCACGGGCTGGACGCGGCGATCGCGTTGGCCGAGCTGCGCAACCAGGGCAGGCCCACCGCCGCGGACGCGCTGAGCTGGCTGCACAGGCTGACCGAAGGTCGCTCCGAGCCCGACCTCGCCCTGGAGCGGGAGCTGCGGGTCGTGCACGCCACCACTGTGGCGCCCCGCCGCCGGGCCACCGACGAGCTGATCCGCCGTGACATCGCCAACCGCGCCGGCATGCTCGCGGGCGCGGGCCTGGCCTCCACGGTCACCGCGCTGCACCCGTCGGTGCACATGCACGGTGCGACCGTGGAGATCCTCACCAACGCGCCGGCCGAGCTGCACGGCGACGGGCTCGGCCTGGACCTCCGGCCGTCCGCGTTCTGGACCGGCGTGCCGGTACTGACCCGCGACCCCGCCACCCGCAGGCTCACCTTGGTGTACTCGGTGCACCGCAACGGCTCGCGGGTCTCCGTCCCGCAGCGGCGCCGCCGGCACGGCGCGCAGGCCGCCGGCCCGGCCCGAGGCGGGGGAAGAGGTTCCCCACCTGCCGTCCGGACCGAACCGCCGTCCCTCGATGGGCGGACCGGCCCCCGCGGAGGCTCAGGCCGAGGCGAGCAGGGCCGCGGCCACCGCCTTGGCGCGGTAGGCGGGCTCGGCGCTGCGCGCACGCAGCGCCGTGACCTGGGCGCCGTCCATCAGCAGGACGAACTGCTCGGCCAGCACGTCGGCGTCCGCGAACCTCGCGTCGGAGAGCAGCCCGGTGATGAAATCGGTGACGGCCCGCTTGTGGTCGTCGGCCAGCCGGTAAACCTCGCTGTCGGGGTCGGCGTCCTCGATCATGATGTTGATGAACGCGCAGCCCCGGAAGTCGGCCGCCTCGAACTGCTCAGCCAGCGCGTCGAACACGGACAGGGGCGCACGCCCGCGTGCGGTGACCGCCTCGTCGAGCCAGGCGCGCCACCGGAGGTCGCGGTCCCGCAGCACCTCCAAGACCAGGTTGTCCTTGCTGTTGAAGTGCCGGTAAAAGGAAGCCCTGCCGACGCCGGAGACCTCCAGCAGGCGTTCTACACCCACCGCGCGCACGCCTTCGGCGTAGAAGAGTTCCTCAGCGGCCGACAGGAGGCGTTCGCGGGCGCGGTTGGCCATACCCGCGAGGGTAGACCAGCTTGCCCCAAACGGAAAAGATCGGTACCGTTCCGGACGGTACCGATTGGTACCGAATGCGGCTCCTGTGCTCCTGGCGTCCACGACCCCCGCCGGGTCCCACGGCCGCGCCGTCCACCACGCCCACACCTTCCGGGAACAACGCATGACAAATACCGGCCACGCCGCCGCCCGTTGGGGCCTGCCCATCCTCGGCTTCGGGACCTTCGCCATCGGCACCACCGAGTTCGTGCTGGCCGGAGTACTGCCCCAGTTGGGGTCCTCGCTCAACGTGTCGGTGACCACCGCCGGCCAGGTGGTCACGGTCTTCGCCCTCACCTGCGCGGTGCTCTCCCCCGTGCTGGCCACCGCCACCGCCGCCTGGTCACGCCGGGGCGTGCTGCTCCTTGCGCTGCTGGTGTACCTGGTGGGCAACACCATCACCGCCGTCGCGCCGTCGTTCGCCGTCGTGCTCCTCGGGCAGATCGTCGCCGCCGCCGGCGCGGGGCTGTTCATCCCGGCGGCCAGCGTCACCGCGTCCGCCTTGGTGTCCGCGGAACGACGCGGGCGGGCGATCGCGGCGGTCACCACCGGGCTCACCGCGGCCACCGCGCTGGGCGCGCCCATCGGCACCGTCGTGGGCAGCTTCCTGGGCTGGCGCGCCACCATGTGGTTCGTTTCGGTGCTGGCCGTCATCGCCCTAGCGGCGATCGTCCTGGCGGTGCCGAACGTCGCGGTGTCCGCACCGGCCGGGCTCAAGCAGCGCCTCGCCCCGCTGCGCGACCGGCGGATCGTCGTCGTGCTGGCCACCACGCTGGTGGCGTTCACCTCGGCGTACATCGTCTACACCTACATCGCCGTCGTGTTCGAGCCCGCCACCGGCGGTGACGGCACCCGGCTCGCCGTGCTGATGTTCGTCTTCGGCTTGGTCGGCACCGTGGGCAACTTCGGCGCCGGTGCGCTGGCCGACCGGCTGGGCTCGCGCGTGGTCGTCGGCGGAGCGGTGGTGCTGCTGGGCATCAGCCTGCTCGTCATGCCCCTGGTCACCGGTTCCTACGTGCTGTCACTGCTCGTCATGGTGGTCTACGGCATCGCCGCCTGGGCGATCACCACCCCGCAACAGCACCGCTTGATCACGCTGGCTCCTGCCGACGCCCCGCTGCTGATCTCGCTCAACGCGGCGTTCCTGTACCTGGCGATCTCGCTGTCCGGCGTGATCGGCGCGGTCGGCATCGGCACGGTGGGCGCCAACGCGCTGCCGATCATCGCGGCCGGGATCGCCCTGCTCGCCCTGGTCTTGTCCGAATTCGGGCACCGGCTGGCGACGAACAAACCCGCACAAAGCACCGTTGCCCCTCTCTCGCCGAAGCCCTAGCGTCGAAACCGGAATAACGCGGAACTTCCGCAAAAATTTCGGCACTCGACGAAAGGGCTGCTCATGTGCGGAATCGCCGGCTGGGTCGACTTCGACCGCGATCTGCGCGCGGAAACCGAAGTGGCCGGACGGATGACCGACACAATGGCCTGTCGCGGACCGGACGCCGAGGGGTTGTGGACCGACCGGCACGTGGCGCTGGGCCACCGGCGGCTGGCCGTCATCGACATCGAAGGCGGGACGCAGCCGATGGCCTCTCCCGAGCCCGGCCCGGACGGCAACCCGGTCGCGGTGCTCAGCTACAGCGGCGAGGTCTACAACTTCGCCGAGCTGCGCGCCGAGCTTGAGGGCGCGGGACACCGGTTCCGCACCCGCAGTGACACCGAGGTCGTGCTGAGGTCCTATCTGCAGTGGGGTGCGGACTTCGTGACCCGGCTCACCGGGATGTTCGCGTTCGCGCTGTGGGACTCCCGCCGGCAGGAGCTGCTGCTGGTCCGCGACCGGCTCGGGGTCAAGCCGCTGTTCTTCCACCCGACGCCGGGCGGGGTGCTGTTCGGCTCCGAGCCGAAGGCCATCCTGGTCAACCCGCACGCCCGCGCCGAGCTGGACCTGGACGGCCTGCGGGACGCCTTGGCGCTGGCCAGGGTGCCGGGCCGCACCCCCCTGCGCAACGTCTACGAGGTGAAGCCCGGACACATCGTCCGGGTCCGCCGCGAAGGCATCCGCGAGGACCGGTACTGGGCGCTGGAGACCAGCCCGCACGAGGACTCCGTCGAGGAGACCGTCGCGCACGTCCGGGAGTTGCTGGAGGAGATCGTCGACCAGCAGATGGTGTCCGACGTGCCGTTGTGCGCGCTGCTGTCCGGTGGCTTGGACTCCAGCGCCCTGACCGCCCTCGCGCAGCGCACCTCGAACCGCACCGGGCAGGGACCGGTGCGCACGTTCTCGGTGGACTTCGTCGGGCAGACCGAGTCGTTCCAACCGGAGGAGTTCCGGGAGGCTCCGGACGCGCCGTTCGCGGCGGAACTGGTGCGGCACGTCGGCACCGACCACCGGGTGGTCCTGCTCGACACCGCCGCGATGGTCGAGCCGTCAGTGCGCGACGCGGTGCTGCGGGCGTGGGATCTGCCCTACGGCATCGGCGACCACGACCCGTCGCTGTACCTGCTGTTCAAGGCGGTGCGCGAGGAGTCGACGGTAGCGCTGTCCGGGGAGTCCGCCGACGAGGTGTTCGGCGGCTACCTGTGGTTCCACACACCGCGTGCGGCGGAGGCGGACACGTTCCCGTGGCACGCCATCAACACGGTGCCGGTCAGCGCGCAGGCGACCAGCTTCCTCAACCACGACCTCACTGCCGCGCTGGACCTCGACACCTACATCGCGGACCTCTACGCCGACGCCGTGCGCCAGGTCGACCACCTGCCCGACGCCGACCCGTTGGAACGCCGGATGCGGCTGGCAAGCCACCTCAACATCACCCGGTTCCTGCCGATGCTGCTGGACCGGAAGGACCGGATGAGCATGGCGACCGGCCTGGAGGTGCGGGTCCCGTTCTGCGACCACCGGCTGGTGGAGTACGTCTACAACACGCCGTGGTCGATGAAAACGTTCGACGGCCGTGAGAAGAGCCTGCTCCGCGCGGCCACCGCGGACCTGCTGCCCGAGTCGATCGTGCAGCGCCGCAAGGCGCCCTACCCCTCCACTCAGGACACCAGCTACGACCGGGCGATCAACGAGGAGTTGGGCAAGGTGCTGGCCGAGCCGTCCTCGCCCGTGCTTCCCCTGCTCGACCTGGACGCCGTGCAGACCCACCTGGCCAAGCCGATCGACAGCCCGTACTCGATGATGGCGCGGTCGATCCACACCGAGGTGCCGGTGCGGCTCAACGCTTGGCTGAACCTGCACGAGGTGCGCATGGTCGACCTGCTCCCCTGATCGGCCCCGGATCTCCTCGGGGCCGGATGCGTGCACAGTGCGGCACGCGGTCAAGCTCGGCGCGCTCATGCTACGGACGCTGGGCGCGCGGACCCGATGGGCGAACGGCATCCCAACCCTGCATCCGCAGACCGAGGCGTTCCTGTTGGGCCTGGGGACGTGTGCGAGCTGCGGCCGGTCCTGGACCAACAGCACCGAGCCGGAGTACGAGCACTGCCCCGCGACTGCGGTTCGGGCCCGCTCCACACGACGCCAGGACGCCGAGCTGCCTAGTGCGGCGTTCCTCAAAGGTGGTAGATAAAACGGCGTCGCAGCTTCCTGGGTTTGTGCGCCGGGCGACCCCAGATCCAAGGTTTTGCGCGGGCGTTGAGGGCTGCGGTGGCCTGTCGGGTGGCCTGGTCGATCTCCTTGGGGTCGGCGAAGCTCTGTCCGGCCAGTGCTTCACGGCGGAACAGTCGCCCAGGCCGTCCAATCCGTTGGTGTTGAACCGGTGCAGCCACTCACGCACGGTCTGCGGGTGACATCCGACCTCGACAGCGATGTCCTTGGTCGACCCGCCCTTCCAGCTGGCCACCACGATCCGCGTGCGCCGGATCCAGTCACCGGGGGCGTGTCGGGCTCCGGCCAGTTTCCGGATTGCCCGCTCCTCCGCCACGTCGATCGGTAATCGCGCTACCAGCACTTTCGGCACGTACAGCTCCTCGTCGACCGACCTTGATCGACGATCAACATACGGCCTCATTGAGGAACGCAGCACTAGCGGCAGCAGAGCGGGTCGTCCGCGGTGGTCGCGCCGGCGCGCACGGTCGTCGTCACGGCCACCACCTCGTTGTCCGCAGGGTTGTCGTCGCCGTCGTACCGGCCGTCGACGTCCACCCGGACCTTGAACGTCACCTTGCCCGCCGCGACGTCCGCAGCGGTGTAGGTGTAGGCGAACGGCAGCTCCACGCGCGACCCGCCGGCGAGCCACTGCTTGAGCGTGCCCACGGTGGTGTAGTACCCGCTCTCCGACAGGCGCAGCAGGTCGACCTCGACCGTTTCGGCGCGGGCCGTGCCGTTGGCGAGCGTCACCTTGATCGGCTTGGTCTGCCCGGCGCGGGCCGAGGCGGGCACGGTGAAGCCGGACAGCCCCACGTCGTGCGTCTCGACCACCAGGGTCTGCGCGCCGGTGCCGGTGCGTCCGTCGGAGGTCGTGCCGGTCACCTCCACCCGGTACTCGCCGTCGGCGGCGTAGCGGTGCACGAGGGTGTCGCCGGTGATCGGCGCGGACGTGCCGTCGCCGAACTTCACCTCGCCGCTGACCAGCGGGCGGTTCAGGGGGTCTCCGGAGTAGACGGTGAACCGCACGTCGTCGAAGGTGGAAGGGGTGTTCGGGTAGGGCGACGCGACCGGGCGCACCGCCGGCGCGTTCAGCAGGGACAGGCTGAACTCCGAGGCCCGCTCGGCGCTCTTGGCGAACTTGATGAAGTAGGTCCGGCCCGCGGTGGCGGTGAACACGGCGCTGTACCCGGAGTAGGAGTCGAAGCAGTCCACTTCGGTCAGCGCGTCTGGCGTGGCACCCTGGTACACGGTGATCGAGGGTGAGCCGTACCCCGTCATCACGGCCACCGAGCGGGTCCGCTCCGGCGTGTAGCTGTACCAGACGGAGCGGTCGAGGCCCTGCTCGCAGCTGGACGGGACCTCGTCCGGCTCGGTCGACGCCAGGCTCAGGTCGCCGGTGAGCTCGGCCGGCAGCACGACAGGGGCCGCCGCGGCGACGTCGTCGTTCGGCGCGGGCGGGACGGTGGCGAGCCGGAAGTCGACCTGCCCGCCGTAGTAGTACTCGAACACCTCGATGTGGTAGGTCGTGCCCGCGGTTACGGGGAACGCCCTCCTCGGGAAGTCCCTCGTGCAGCTCCCTGGCACCTGCGTGAGCGCGCCGCGCTCGCCGGTGTAGACGGCCACGACCGGCGACTGCCCGGTGCTGGACACGGTGGTCCTGAGCAGGGCGTCCTCGGTCGCGGTGTAGCGGAACCACACGCTGCGCGTGCCCCAGTAGTAGCAGTCGGTCGGGTCGTCGGCGGCCTTGGTGGCTTCCGTGGTGTCCTGCGTGGCCGAGAACGGCAGCGCGGTGATGGCGGTGGCCTGGTCGAAGTCGTCGTTCGCGGGCGGCGCGGCGTGCGCGACGCCCGGTGCCAGCACCGCGATCGCGGCGGCGACGAGGCCGATGATCGGCGTGCGCAGGCGCGTGAACGCCCGCCGCCGGGTGGGCAGCGTCATTCTGATCTCCCCCGGGAGTGGTGGTGTGGCGGTCAGGCGGCGGCCATCGCGGCCGGACCGGTCACGGTCGTGGCGATGGAGATGACCTCGTTGTCCATCGGGCGGGCATCGCGTACCGGGTACGGCAGCGTGACCTGCGCCCGGAAGGCGACCTTGCCGACGAGGGCGTCGTCGGGGGTGAAGGTGTGGGCGAACGGGAACTGCACCTTGCGGGTCGGGTGCGCGGGCACGTGCAGGGTCGTCGTGCCGACCTCGGTCCAGTAGTCCCTGGTGCGCTTGTAGAGCACGACGGTCGCCGTCTCGGCGTACCGCGTGTTCGCCACGTACACCTTGATCGTCTTGGTCTCGCCCTGCCGCGCAGACGACGGCACGTCGAACCGGGTGATCCCCACGTCGTGCGTCTCGACCTCCACCTGGGAGCTCGCCGTGGCGGTGCGGCCGTCCGGCGACGTGGTGACGATGGTGACGGTGTAGACGCCGTCGGCGGTGTAGCGGTGCTGGACGCCCTCGGTCGTGGCCGGGGCCGTGGCGCCGTCGCCGAAGTCCCACGTGGCGCTGAGCGGCTCCTCGTTCCAGTTGTTCGACTCGGCGGTGAAGTGGATGTTGTCGTACACCGACGGTTCGGACGTCGACCTGCTGATGTAGGGCCGCAGCGGTGGCGCCTCGGCCAGGTGCAGGGCGGTGGGCTGGAAGCTCTGCCGCGGGCCGGTGACCCTGAGGTAGTAGGTGGTGCCCGCGGTGGCGCCGAAGGTCGTCGGCTCGTCATGGGAGTAGGACTTGCAGGTCACCTCGGTCAGCTCGGGCAGTGACGCGCCGGTGTAGACGCTGACGACGACGTCGTTGTGCTCGACCCGCGCGGTGACCGACGTCCGCGCCGACGGCGTGTAGGAGTACCAGACCGACGGCACGGTCTCGGTGTAGATGCAGCTGGACTCGGGTTCGTCGGCCTCGAACGTGGCGGTCGACAGGTCCGGGCGCGCGGTGAACGGCAGCGCGGTGACCGGCTCGGCGGCGGTGAACGCGTCGTTGGCCGCAGCCGGGACGGGGTGCAGGGCGAACGACAGCGCGCCTCCGGTGACGGAGTAGCCCGCGACGAAGAAGTAGTAGGTGGTGCCCGCCGTGGCGCGGAACGTGATCGTGGCGTCGGAGCCGATATCGCAGGCCTGGTCGGCGGCGCGCAGGTTCCCGCGCTCGCCGGTGTTGGCCGACAGGACGGTGGTGTGGTCGCTGCCCACCGTGGTGGCGCGCAGGTAACCGTCCTCGGTCGCGGTGTGGTGGAACCAGACGCCGCCTTCGACTTCGTAGAACTGGCACCAGGACGGGTCGTCATCCGCCCCGGTCGCCTCGCTCGTGTCCTGCGTCGTGGTGAACGGCAAGGCCGTGACGGCCGTCGAGTGGTCGAAGTCGTCGTTCGACGGTGGTTCGGCGTGCGCGACCCCGGTCGTCAGCACGGCGAACAGCGCCGTGACGGCGCCGACCGCGGTGATGCGGGCGCGCGCGGACGCGCGCCGTCGCAAGGACAGCATCGTGTGAAACCCCCTGAACACCCGCCGCCTGGTGGCGGACGGCCCCTGTGATCACTACATCGGTGGCCGGGGGCACAGCGTCACCGGCAACCGCCGGAATTGGGCCGTCCGGACCGCCGGGTTGCGTCATCCGCCGGCGGATCAGTGGTTCAGGTAGGCCAGGACGGCCTGGACGCGGCGGGGGGTGTTGTCCGACTGCGGGAGCAGGCGGCGGAGGTGTTCGGGGTCTCGGTGCGGTCGGTGGGCACCTGGTGGCGCACCTACCGACAGGAGGGGCGCGACGGCCTGGCGACCCGCCGGGGGCGTCCCGGTCCCGCCGAGCTGATCAGTGCGGAGGACCGGGGCACGCTGTTCGCGGCGATGGCCGACCACACCCCGAGGAGTTGCTGATCGGCGGCCCACTGTGGACCCGCCCGGCGGTGGTCGAACTGATCCGCCTGGTCGTCGGCGTGGCCATGACCGAGCAGGGCGTCGGGTTGTGGTTGCGCCGCCCCGCCCACGAGACCCGACGCACGACGCCGCCAACACCAACCCCACATCGTCTGCGGCTACTTCCACGCCCCACACGTCCGCTACACCATCATGTAAGCAACTCAACACTTTCGGCTCAATAGTGCCGGGTCTCGCGTTCGGCGGTCACCCCGACGCGTCCCCGCGACGCCCCACCGGAACCCTTCCGACCCGCACGGCGACGCTGAGGCCCCGGTGCCCGGCGGCCAGCGGCCGTTCGCAGGCGGGGCGACGCGGCGACCGCGTTGCACCTGCCGGAGCGGCTGCGGTTGACACCGCAGGACCTGCTGGAGGGTCTGGCCGCGCGCACGATGTCCACGTTCGAGGAGTTGGTGAACGGAACCGCATGAGCACGTCCGACGCAGCCGACCAGGCCGTCGCCCCCACCACGCCGATCATCGGCGCGAAGTCCGTCCCGCGCGCACTCGCCCGACTGGCGACGCTGCTGTTCCCGTTCCTGCCCACGCCCGCGCGGATTGTCGCCGGCGTGCTGCCGTCACCTCCCGGGCAGCCTGTCCTCGTCCGCGCTCTCGACCCGTTCGGAGCGTTCTCGTACTCCGCGACCAGGGGCGAACTCGTACTCGGCGATGAACGTCCGCCGGGACGGATGCGCGGCCGGAACGGCGGACGTCCCACCGGGGGAACGCCGGGACTGCTTGTGGGATGGGGTGGACACGAGCACAAGGATCTTCGATTCCGCCCCTGATCACGAACCCTCGATCACACGAGGTGCCTCACAGCGGTCTGGCCAAGAGGGTCATAGCGGGCGGCGCAGCCCGTCCAGCACGAGGGTGATGACATCGTCGGCCTCGGCCCGCCAACCGGGGCGGTCATGGGCCGCACCGATGCCGTGCAGTGCCATCATCACGGCACCGGCGTCCACGTCGTCGCGAACGGTGCCGTCCTGCACGGCGGCGGCCACCAGGTCGGTGACGGACTGCTCCAGCGCTCGGCTGCCCTCGGCGAGGGCAGCCGAGCGGGTGGCCATGAGCGTGGCCAGCGTCCGGGCCAGGCCTTCGTGGGCGGCTATGTGGTCGACCATGTCGCGGAGGAAGGTCGCCAAAGCCTCCGCTGCGGGCAGCGTGGCCTGTAGTTGGCGGGCGCGGTCGCACAGCGTGGCGACTTCTCCGTGGTAGACCGCCTCGGCCAGTGCCTCCCGGGTGGGGAAGTGGCGGTACAGCGTGCCGGTGCCCACCCCGGCCAGGCGAGCGAAGTCGTCGAAGCGCAGGTCGAAGAAGCCTCCGGCGTCGAAGACCTCCCGGGCCGTGGCGAGCAGGGCCTCGCGCTTGCGCTGGGCGTCGGCCCGCAGCGGCTTGTCGGCGGTCATGCGCTCCCTCCCGTTGACAAATGGAGATTACCTCCATATGTTGAAAGTGGAGATGATCTCCAATTCGATTCTACCCCACGAGGTGCAGTGTGAAGATCCTGATGTTCGGACGCGGCGTGATCGCCACCGTCTACGGCTGGGTCCTGCACCAGGCGGGCCACGACGTCGAGTTCTACGTCCGGCCGGGCCGCGCGGCGACGTACGGGGACGCGGTGGACCTCGACCTGTTCGACGTGCGGCGCCGGGTTTGGGGACAGCGCGTCACCCAGAAGTGGCCGGTGCGCTACCGCGAGGCCCTGGGGCCAGACCACGACTTCGACCTGATCGTGCTCAGCGTGCCGCACCACCGCCTCACCGAGGCGGCGACCTTCCTGACCCCGCGCGTCGGCCAGGCCACGGTGCTGGTCTTCGGGAACCTCTGGACCGAGCCGACAGCCGCGATCGGCGCACTCCCCCTCGACCGGATCGCCTGGGGCTTCCCCCAGGCCGGTGGCGGTTTCGACGCGGACGGCGTGCTCCGCGGAGCGCTGCTGCCCTCGGTCGTCTTCGGCACCCTCGGCCGGTCCCCGACCGACCGGGAACTCGCCGTGCGCCAGGCGTTTCGCGAAGCCGGGCTCCGGATCAAGGAGCGGCCTGACTTCCGCGGCTGGCTGTGGGTCCATTTCGCCTCGGATGCCGGCATGTTCTCGCAGGGCTTGCGGTTGGGCTCCCTGTCCAAGCTGGCCGGGTCGACGCGCGACTTCCGCGAAGCGCTGCTGGCCGGTCGCGAACTGCTGCCACTCCTCCAGGCGCGCGGCGTCGACCTGCGACGTCACCGGGGCGGTGTGCTGCCGTTCCGGGCGCCCACCTGGCTGACGGCCCCCGCGCTGGCCTGGCTGACCGCCCACGTCACGCCGATACGCGTGAACTTCGCGACGCACTCCGACCCCGACGCCGAAGAACCACGCGAAGTCTGCCGGGACACCCTGGCCGAAGCACGACGGTCGGGCATCTCCGTACCGCGTTTGGAAGCGGCGGAACCGCACTTCGCCCGCGAGGAGACGGGTCGAGTCTGACTTTACCGACGTTGTCGGTCCCGGTGGTCCGTCGCGGTCGCCTGGTCCGCCGCATCCCCGAGCCGAAGCCGGTCGCACCGGTCGACCAACTGCCGTTCATACACGGGTTTCGCCGTCCAGCTTCTACCGCCTGTCCGTGACGTCGTGGAAGGAAAGTCATGACTACCGCCGAGAAGCACGAGTTCCCCATGGCCCGTACGTGCCCGTTCGCGCCGCCGCCCGCGTACGAAGAGATCCGCGAAGAAGAGCCGGTCTCGCGGGTTCGTCTGCCCGACGGCGGGTGGGCCTGGGTGGTCAGCCGTCACGAGGACGTGCGAACCGTGCTGAACGACCGGCGATTCAGCGCCGACAGGCAGCATCCGGACTTCCCGGCGCTGGTCGAGGGCGAGGCGGCGTCCCGGCGGCCGGACGAGGAGCGCTTCCTGATCGCGATGGACGCGCCCGAGCACGGGCCGGCGCGCAGGGCCGTGCTCGGCGAGTTCACGGTGCGCCGGTTGGAGGCGCTGCGGCCGCGGATCCAGGAGATCGTCGACGAGCGGATCGACGCGCTGCTGGCCGGGCCACGGCCCGGTGACCTGGTGGACGCGCTGTCGCTGCCGGTCCCGTCACTGGTGATCTGCGAGATGCTGGGTGTGCCCTACGCCGACCATGAGTTCTTCCAGGAGAACACGGTGAAGGTGATCAAGCAGTCGACGCCGCCCGAGGAGCGGTGGGCGGCGATGGAGGCCATCCAGGGCTACATGGCCGATCTCATCGCGGAGAAGGAAGAGAACCCGCCGGATGACCTGCTCGGGCGACAGATCGTCAAGCTGCGCGCGGACGGCACCTACCGGCGGACGGCACTGGCCGGCATGGGCTTGCTGCTGCTCGTGGCCGGCCACGAGACGACGGCGAACATGATCTCGCTGTCGACCATGGCGTTCCTGCGCAACCCGGAGCAGCTCGCGATGATCAAGGCCGACCCGGCCAAAACGCTCAACGCGGTCGAGGAGATGCTGCGGTACTTCACGATCATCGACGTGGCGACGGCCCGGCTGTGCGTCGAGGACATCGAAGTCGGCGGGCAGCTGATCCGCGCCGGCGAAGGAGTGCTGGCGCTGGGTTATTCGGCCAACCGGGACCCGCGGGCGTTCGAGAACCCGGACGAGCTCGACATCGAGCGTGGCGCGCGCCACCACGTCGCGTTCGGGTTCGGGCCGCACCAGTGCCTGGGTCAGAACTTGGCCCGGATGGAGCTCCAGATCGTGTTCGACACGCTGTTCCGCCGCGTCCCCAGCCTGGAGCTCGCGGTGGATGTCGACGAGTTGCCGTTCAAGGACGACGCGAACATCTACGGCCTCTACCAGCTCCCGGTGACCTGGTAGAGGACGAACTGCTGTCCCACCTCAGGAGGAGAGGGCCATGAAGATCATCGTGGACACCGGCAGGTGCGTCGGTGCCGGACAGTGTGTGCTCACTGAGCCCGCGCTGTTCGACCAGAGCGAGGACGACGGCACAATCATCGTGCTGAACGAGACGCCGGAGGGCGAGTTGGTCGACAAGGCACGCGAAGCGGCGCACGTGTGCCCCAGCCAGGCCCTCTCGCTGGAGGAGTAAGTCAATCCGCAGACCGCCGACCAGCCTGAAACGATCATGCCGGTCGGTGTGGGGCGCTGAACGCCGCGTCTTCGCTCGAACAGGGCGAACTCGCGTGCACCTCGCGGAGAACCAAACACGATTCGGCCACCGCATCCCGGCCCTGCGGCGAGCCGGACGACCTGGTCACCGCGGCCGTGGTCCGCGTGCTGGGCGTGTGGGCGACGTTGGTGGAAGCGGGGTGGAAGCACCTGCCCGGCAGCATGCCCGGGCCGCGGACCGAGACCGGGACGACCCCGGATCCGCGGTTGGTCGCCGAGGTCGGACGACACCCGGCCGACTGGCTGCGGGTGGAGACCGGCGCTTTGGCGCGGTCCGTCGAGGTGGCGCGTGAACTCGGCGTCGGTGACCGCGTCACCACGCTGATCACGTCGGTGCCGGCGTCCTCGTCCACCGACCGCGACGAGTTCGACGGACGGCGGCGGACGGCCGCGAGCGTGCCGGCCGGCGCAGGTGCGGCGGCCGGCACGTCGATCAGGTGAGCGCGGTGGCGAGGTTCCAGCCGTTGCCCGCCGAGTAGCGCGGGGTGAAGGCGGCGTAGACGCCGGTTCGGCCGTCGTGCGGGTAGACCCAGAGGTTCCCGCCACCATCACGGGCGATGACGTCCGGACGGCCGTCACCGGTCACGTCCGACGTCGTTCCCGTCAGCGTGGCGGACGTGGCGATGATGTTCTTGTAGCGGTACGGCTTGTAGGTCGGGTACGTGGCGGCCCAGCTGTACTCGTCGCGCACCGCGTTGGGCGGCGTCTGCTCGTACACCCAGTAGGTGGACTCGTCGGCGGTCAACCAGCCGCCGAAGATCCGCACGTGGCCCATCTCGGCGGGCCAGTTCGGGTTCTGCCACAGCAGCACGTCGCCCGGTTGCAGATCGGCTTTGGCGATCGGGGTCCCGACCTCGTCCAGCGAGTCCGTGGTCCGGCTGGCGCCCAGGGCCCACGCGAACGACACGAAACCGGAGCAGTCCTGGCGGTAGCCGTCGCGGTAGTCGTAGTTGCTGTACGGGACCTTGGCGTCCACCCAGGTCTTCGCGCGGGCCAGGACCTCCTCGCGGGTGATCGGGGCGTCAACGGCCGCCCGCGAGTAGTCGCCCGGCAAGGGAAGGTCGTACGTGGCTTCGCGTTGTGCCGTGCCCGGGTCGGGTTGCTCCTGCACGACGCCCGCGGGCGCCGCCGCGGTGGCGGGCACACCCGCGCCCAGCGCGACGGCAGCAGCGGTTGCCAGCACGAGCACGGTTCGCAGCCGCCGGGACGATCGGGGCGTTCTCATCGTGGGTCCTCCTGTCGGGCCACTTGCCCATCAGGGGAACCGTCGGGCCACGCACTGCAAAACGACTGTAGAACGCCGTCGTTCGACCCTGCAGAACCGCTGCGACAACCTGTGGACGCTTGCCCAGGGGTGAGTTCCGCAACCGCCGGTCGGCTCGGCGAGCGCCGAACGGGGAGCGGTGCGGCCTCGGCCCGGGATGTGGCCTGTTGCGCCGATCGGGTGGGATCGCGGACGGGATCGGGGTTGGTCCGGTGAAGTGCGGTCAGCCGCCTCCACGGTCTGCGTAGCATCCGCTCAATGGGGTTCGAACGCGAGCGGCGACGCTGGCGGGTTCGGTTGTCCGACGATGTGGGGCGGGTCTTCGGCGCAGGCACGATGCTCGACGAGTGGCACCTGCTGACCTGCGCGCACGTGGTCGAGAGCATCAACGGGCCGCACGGGAAGGTCGTGGTCGACTTCGTCGGCGTGCCGGACGCGTCGCCCGGTGTCGCGTCGGTCGTGGACGGGGGCTGGGTGCCGCAGACCGAGCAGGAGCGGGGCGACATCGCCCTGTTGCGGCTGGAGAAGCCGGAGCCCGCGGCGTACGGTGCGCCGCTGCACCGCATGCCGTTGCGCGACCACCAGCTCGTCCGTGCCTACGGCTTCCCGTTCGGTGCCGACGACGGCATGTGGACCCTCGCTCGTCTCGTCGGCGAGGGCGGACCGGCCGGTGAGTGGGTCCAGTTGCAGCGCACCGGTGAAGCGGAGCCGATCGGGCAGGGCTACAGCGGCACCGCGGTGCTCGACGAGGCGACCGGCCACGTCATCGGCATGGTCGTCAGCCGCTACACCGGCGACGGTGGCCGCGTCGGCTGGATGATCCCCGTCGAGACGATGCTGGGCCACCTGCCACGGCTGGGTGCGTGGGTGCCGGACGGCCCGGCGGTCGACGACAGCTTCGTCGACCACCGCACCGACGTGGTCGACGTGGCATTCGCGCGGAAGCTCTCCCAGTGGTTCGCGACCGCCGGGGCCGGCGCGGTGTGGGTCGTGGTGACCGGGGAGTACGAGTCGGCGACGGCGCGCGCGTTGCGGCTGGTCGTGGCTTCCGCCGACCGGGAGCGGTCCGTGCGGCTGCCCGGCCTGCCCGAGGGGGTGGACGAGCGACCGCGCGTCGGCAGCGTGGACCTCGCCGTGGACGCCTCGGGCAAGACCGCCGACGAGGTCCGGCGGCGCATCGAGGAGCGGTTCGCGGTCGGCGCCACGGCGGGCCGCACCGTGGTGGTCGACGGGATCGACGACGCCGCCGAACCGGATCGGCTGGTCGAGGACGTGCTGGTCCCTCTCGCCGACCGCGCGGCGGAGCTGGGCGACCGGCTGGTCCTCGGGTTCCGTCGTGAGATCTCGCCGCGGGCCAGCGTCGTGCGGTCGACGTCCGAGGCGGGGAAGCCGGTCGAACCCGGTTTCCCGGTCCGCCTGGCGGCACTGGACAAGTCGGTCGCCGACCTCGCCGCGATCGAGGAGCACCAGCTGGCGGTCGGACCCCGGTTCACCGGGGTCGTGCTGCCGGCCCCGCGGGCGAGGCGCCTGCGCAGCGCGGTGAACCAGCTTCGATCGGCGTGGGCGGCGGGCGACACCGCGTGGGTGGAGCGGCACGTCGGCGAGTGCGAACGCGCGGTGACCGGGGCGCTCGACGAAGGCAGGCGGCGCCGCGCCGCGCTCGACGAGCTGGTGGACCGGCGCGTCGCCTTGCGAGCCCGGCTCGACTCCTACGCCGAGATGGCGCGCGACCACGGCTTGGTCGAGGAGCGCGGGTTGGACGAGGCGTACGGCCGGGCGTGGCGGCTGCTCTACGACGGCCCGTGCGACATCGGGGCCGCCGGGCAGGCGGTCGTCGACTACATGAACGCGGTGCGCCACGGGATCGGGGGTCGGTGATGATCGCGTGTGAACGTGACGGGTGCACCGGCACGATCGCGCGGACCGGGTACTGCCGCCGGTGCGGCCTTCCGCCGAAGAGCCCCACCACGGCACTCGTCGGCTCCCAGGGCCCGGCCGCCGGCCCGGCACGCCTCGAACCCGCCGGGGAACGCCCCACCCGGGTCACGAGCACGACGGTCACCCGCCCGCCGCAGACCACCGGGCAGGGCAGCGGCGGCGCGCACGTGCCGTTGCCGGTGGTGGAGCTGCCCGAGCCGGACAGCCGCGTCCAGCCGGTCCCCGGCGTCGCGGAAGAGGAGCGGTTCTGCGGCAAGCAGGGCTGCGGCGCGGCCGTGGGCCGGCCGGTCGACGGCGGTCCGCCGCGCGACGAGGGGTTCTGCGGCGAGTGCGGCAGCCCCTTCTCGTTCAAGCCGAAGCTCGGCCCTGGCGACGTGGTGGCCGGGCGCTACGAGGTGCGCGGCTGCATCGCGCGCGGCGGACTGGGGTTCGTGTACCTGGCGAAGGACGTCCGACTCGGCCAGCACGTGGCGCTCAAAGGGCTCATCGACGTCAACAACACCGCGGCCGTGCGGATCGCGGAGAACGAGAGCCAGGTCCTCATCGCGCTCGGACACCCCAACATCGTGCGGATCCGCGACGTCGTCACGCACGACGACGCCGGCTACATCGTGATGGAGTTCGTCGACGGGCTGTCACTGCGCGAGGTGAAGAACCGCGGCCGGGCGAGCCTCAGCCCCGAGCGGGGCATGCTGCTGGTCGAGCACGTCGTGGCCTACGGCCGCGAGATCCTCACCGCGCTGTCCTACCTGCACGGGCAGGGCCTGCTCTACTGCGACATGAAGCCGGACAACGTGATCCACGGCGACCAACGGGTCAAGCTCATCGACTTCGGCGGCATCCGCCGCATCGGCGACCGGGAGAGCCCGTGGGTCATCACCGAGCACTACCAGTTCGGCACTGACGACCCGAGAGCCCGCCGGGCGGAAGTGCACGAGCGCGGGCTGACCGTGCGCTCGGACGTCCACACGGTGGGGATGACCCTGCGGGAGCTGTACAACGCGAGCGACGGCTGGAAGCCCGGCACCTCGGAGCTCGCCGTCGACCCGGCGCACCCGGCCGCGTTCGGCATCGAGTCGTTCGTCCACGTCCTGCGGCGGGCCGTCGCGCCGTACGAGCGCCGCTTGGCCAGCGCCGACGAGATGCTGGTGCAGCTCGACGGCGTGCTCAACGAGATCCTGTCCTTGCGCGACGGCCGTTCCCGGCCGGCGTTCTCGACGCTGTTCGCGGAACCGACCGCACTGCTCGACGCGGGTCTGGGTGACGTGCCGTCGGTGCGCGACCTGATCGCGGGCGACGTGTCGGCGCTCGTCCGCGGCCCCACACCGCAGGAGGTCGCCCTGGGGCTGCCGGCGCCGCGCGAGGACCCCGACGACGGGCAGGTCGCGTTCCTCCGCACGGTCCGCGCCCCCGACGCGGCACGGCTGCTGAAGAAGCTCGCGCAGGCGGCGCCGTCGGTGGAGGTCGAGTTCCGCCGCTGCCGGGCGTTCCTGGAGTTGGCCGACGTGGCCGCGGCGACGGCGAGCGTGCGCGAGGCCATCCGGTTGCTCGGCACGCGGGCCGAGCACGACTGGCGGGTCCGCTGGCACGAGGGGTTGATCGAACTGGCCTCCGGCCGCGTGGCCGCGGCCGTCGGGAAGTTCACCTCCGTCTACCACGACATCCCGGGCGAGGAGACGCCGAAACTGGCGCTCGGGCTGTGCCTGGAACACCTCGATGAGGACGCCGGGCGCTACTACGGCGCGGTGTGGTTGCACCGCGCGCAGGTCAGCGCGGCGTTCGGGTTGGCGAGGATCGCGCTGCGCGGTGGCGACCGGGCCGGCGCTGTTCGCGTGCTCGACCAGGTGCCCGAGTTCTCCCGCCACGACGAGGCCGCGCGGATCGCCGGTGTCCGGGTGCTCACCGGTCCGCTGCGCAGGTCCGGCGGCGAGGTGCTGCTGCCGGGCCCCGGTGACTTCGCCGAGGCCGAGGAACGGTTGACGGCGCTCGGCGTGGACGACATCCGGGCCGACCGGCTGCGTGCCGCGGTGCTGGACACGGCGCTGAAGTGCGTCGAGCACGACGTCACGCCGCCGGCCGGGGCGCTGCTGGGCGACCAGCGGACCGAACGGGCCCTGCGCGAGCGCATGGAGAAGACGTTGCGCCACCTCGCGTGGCAGGCGTCGAGCAGGGAGGAGCACGACGTGTTGATCGACCTGGCCAACGAGCGACGCCCGATCACGTTGGTCTGATCCCAGCCGAGCACCGCAGAGGGGGAACGGAACGCCATGACAGGGGTGGAGCTGGGCATCACGGTGCACCAGAACAAGTTCCTGGCCCAGGGTGACACCGCGATGCACGCGGTGCTGACCGTCAGCGCACGTGGTGGCGCCGCCACGCCGCCGACCCGCTCGGCCGAGGTGCTGATGATCGACTGCTCCAGTTCGATGCGGCACCCGCACACGAAGATCGAGGAGGCGAAACGGGCGGCCTCCGCCGCCGTCGCGGCGCTCCCCGACGGCGCGCTGTTCGGCGTCGTGCGGGGTGCGGAGGACGCTCGGGTCGTCTACCCGGAGCACGACGGCCTGGTTGTCGCGTCGGACGCGACGCGGCGGGCCGCGCAGCAGGCCGTCGCACGCCTCGGCGCGTACGGCGGTACCGCGATGGGCACGTGGCTGGCCAAGACCAGGCTCCTGTTCGCCGCCCACCCGGACACCGTGCGCCACGCGATCCTGCTCACCGACGGCAACAACGAGTCCGAGAGCCACCAGGCCCTGGTGACCGAGCTGAACGCCTGCGAGGGCCGGTTCGTCTGCGACGCGCGTGGCGTCGGGGAGGGCTGGGACCCCCGGGAGCTGGCCGAGATCGTCAAGGTCCTGCGTGGCGAGGCTGATTCCGTCGTGGAGGACCACCTGCTCGCGGCCGACTTCCGACGACTGGTGGAGCAGGCGCTGACGAAGGTGCTGCCCGAGGTGCGGCTGCGCATCGGCACCATGCCCTACAGCAGGGTGCGGTTCGTGACCCAGGTGATGCCCAACGAGTACGACCTCACCGACCGCATGCGCCGGGAAGGCGACGACGAGCACGTGCTGTCGCTGGGATCGTGGTCGGCCGACGAGTCGAAGGACTACCACCTGTGCCTCGACATCGACCCGGACACGCCGCCCAGCCACGACGTCGACCGCCAGCTGGCGTGGGCGGAGCTGGAGGCTGACGGCGCGGTCTCCGAGACGGTCGCCGTGGTCGCCCGCTGGACGCACGACCCGGTGCAGCCGACGATCGTCCACCCGGTGGTCAGCCAGTACCTGGCGCAGGCCGAGCTGAACGCGGCGATGGCGGACGGCGGCGACGCGCACGGCGAGGGCCGGTTCGACGCGGCCGAGCGGGCTTGGGGCAAGGCCGTGCGACTGGCCACCGAGCAGCACAACGACGGTTACCTGGAACGCCTGGCGCGCATCGTGGAGATCCGCGACGCGCGGACCGGTGACGTCCGGCTTCGCCCCGACGTCACGCGCAGCGCCATCGGCAGCGTGCTCATCGCCCCGTCGGGCATCGGAGGACCGCGCCCGTCCGCCGCCGACCCGGTCCTTGAGGCGGGGCCGCCGCGGCCCTGCCCGCACTGCGAGCAGCCGAACAGGCCGACCGTGAGGTTCTGCGAGAGCTGCGGCGGCCCGATGGCCGAGGTCGCGACGTGACAGTCCGCGAGAGGCCGCTCCCCGCGCACGTCGGCGGCGGCACGCGCACGTGGCTGGTGCGGCGGCTGTGGTTCCTGCTCGGCGCGGCAGTGCTGACGCTGGCGACCGCCCCGTGGGCGGTGTGGGCCGTGGCCGACACCGCCGGG
The DNA here is from genome assembly GCF_050946825.1 of Actinosynnema sp. CA-299493. Classification (NCBI taxonomy): domain Bacteria; kingdom Bacillati; phylum Actinomycetota; class Actinomycetes; order Pseudonocardiales; family Pseudonocardiaceae; genus Actinosynnema; species Actinosynnema sp. CA-299493. The sequence continues at coordinate 4,638,617 of NZ_CP191993.1, read as the reverse complement.
ACCGTCCGCGACCGGACGACCGAAGCGGTGCTGGAGACCGCCGCGGCCCGCCTCGCGCTGACCGCCGCCGACCGGGCGGTGATCACGTCCTTCGCGTCCGGGCACGCGGCGCTCACCGGCCCGGGGCAGGACTACACGAACCGGTTGGCCGCGGCCAACCAGAGCCTGGCCAAGGTCGCGGAGGCCAACCAGGCGGCAGCGGGCGCGGGCAGGCTCCAGGTCATCGCCGGCCTGGTCGCCGCCTACTCGGGCGCGGTCGGCCAAGCCGACGCCCACTACCGCGTCCCGGAGGCGACCGGTCTGGGCGCGGCCGACCTGTGGTACGCGTCGCGACTGCTGCACGCCCCCGGTGGCGTCCTGGAGCAGTTGGAGACCTTGCAGGCCGACCAGCGGGCGGCGTTGGCGGAGCAGCTCGACGACGGGACCCTGTGGCCTCCGCTGCTGTGGTCGCAGCCTGCCTCGCCGCTGCTGCCCGCCTTGTTCGGACTTGTGCTGCTGGCGGTGCAGTGGCAGTTCTTCAAGCGGTTCCGCCGAGTCTTGAACGTCTGGCTCGCCGTCGCGACCGTGCTCACGCTCTTCGTGGCGGTCGCCCTGCTGTTCACCGCCTCCCAGCGCCAGCAGCTCGTCCAGGTCGGTGACCGGGTCGACACCCTGCTCGCCGAACGGCAGGCGGCGGTCTCCGCCGACGAAGCCGTCGGTCAACGGGCGTTGGCCGACCTGCTCTCCGGGCTGTGCGGCGCGCAGGGGTGCGGGCCCACGGTCGACGAGTTCCGGGCCGGGCTGCCCGCACAGGTCACCGACGTGACCAACGAGCACGACACCGATGCCCAGGAGGTCACCGCGCAGACCCGGGCTGCCACGGATTCCGGCGGGCGCGGCTGGCTCGTGCCGCTGGCGGCCGTGCTCGCGTTCGTGCTCGTCGTCATCGGCATGGTGCGCCGCCTCAACGAATACCGGTACCGAACATGAGAATCCGAGGGAAAGCCCGGACGCGGGCGGTGCGGCTCGTGCTGGCTGTCGCGCTGCTGGCATCCGGCGCGTGCGCGACGACATCGAGCGGCACGGTCACCGTGATGGCGTCGTGGACCGGCTCCGAGGAAGACGCCTTCCGCGAGGTGCTCGACCGGTTCGAGGCCGCCACCGGGATCGGCTACGAGTACCGGGGCACGCGTGCCGTCGACCAGGTGCTCGCCGCCGATGTCCAGCGCGACGCCGCGCCGGACGTGGCCGTCCTGCCCAACCCGAGCGTGTTGGCCGCATACGCGAGGCAGGGCGAGCTGCACCCGTTGGACGAGGTGCTCGGCGACCAGAGCGGGTCGTACGGACCTCAGTGGTTGACGCTGCAACGGGTGGGGCGGGACCGGCAGTACGCGGTGGCCGTCAAGGCCGACGTCAAGAGCACGATCTGGTACGCCACCGCGAACGCCGACTGGCCGACGCCGGTGACCTGGGAGGAACTCGTCGCGTTGAGCCGCCGGCTCGGCGCGGAGGGCCGCACGCCGTGGTGCCTGGGCATGGGTTCCCCACCCGTGTCCGGCTGGCCGGGCACCGACTGGGTCGAGGACATCCTGCTGCACTCCGCCGGGCCCGAGGTGCACCGGGAGTGGGCCTCCGGGCGGCTCGCGTGGACGTCGCCGCAGGTCCGCCAGGCCTGGCAGGCGTGGGGCGAGCTCGTGGCCTCGCCCGGCGCGGTGCGGGGCGGCGCGCAGGCCGCGCTGCTGACCGACTTCGACGACGCGGGCCGGGCGTTGTTCGCGAACCCGCCGGGGTGCCTGCTGGAGTACCAGGCCTCGTTCGCCATGGGCGGCTACCAGGCCGTGGAGCGCGAGGGCGGCAGCACCCCGCGGCCGGGGGCGGACTTCGACTTCTTCCCCTTCCCCGGTGGCCGGGTGTCGTCGGTGTCCGCCGACCTCGCGGGCATGTTCCACGACACCCCGGAGGCGAGGGCGCTCATCAAGTTCCTCGCGTCCGACGAGGCACAGCGCATTTGGCCGGAAATGCGCGGCGGCAGCGTGTTCTCGGCGAACAAGACCGTCACCGACGTCTACGACGACGACCTCAGCCGCCGGATCGCGCGGAGACTCACGACGGACCCGCTGTGCTTGGACGCGTCCGACCTGATGCCCGCGCGGATGACCGACGCGTTCTACCGCGCCGTGCTGGAGTACCTGCACGCCCCGGCGCGGTTGGACGCCCTGCTGGCCGACCTGGACGAGGTCCGGGCGAGCCTGAACGACCCCGGACAGTGGCTTGACGTCCCTTGTGGACAGTGAGGAGCGACGCGTGCAGGAGATGGCCCGGTTCGTCCTGGAGGACGGCGGCGAAGTCGTGGTGGAGGTCGACCCCGTCCCGCACACGACCCGCGTGTCGCGCCGCGACGACCTGATCGCCGACGCCAAGGTGTCCTTCGAGAAGGCGCTGGAGAGCATCCGCGACGCGGCAGCCGCGGCACTCGGCCAGCTGCGGTCGATGAGCCGGCAACCCGACGAGGTGGAGCTGAAGTTCGCCGTGAAGCTGTCCGCGACGGCCGGGGCGGTGATCGCGAAGACCGCGGTGGACGGCCAGTTCGAGATCAAGATGAAGTGGCTGCGCGACCCGACGGCCGTGCCGGCTCCGGAGGAACCCGAGCCGCAACCGACGAAGCCCGATCCCGCCGGGTAGCGGCACTCGCCCTGCCGGGCATCGCCACGTCGGCAATCCACCCGTTCGAGCGCTGTTTCACTCCGGCTACGCGGTTGGTGGGTCGCGCATACAGCGCGGCTCAGCGTCCCTCCGGAAGAGCCGCACCCAGGTTGTAGCTCCCGCATTCTGCCGTGATGTCGGCCGTCGCCTGTGCCGCGGTGAAGAAGTCGTCGACCAGCGGCGAGGTGCTTGACGCCGCCACCGCGAGACAGGCAAGACCTGCTTCCGTCCGGCGGGATCGACGCCGTGGCCACCGCGGAGCTCCCGATCATGCTCGCGTACGGCGATGCACTCGCGGGAACCGGAAAGCCGCTGGTCACAGCGGGGAGCATCGGCTCGCCCGGTAACCTGGGCCGACCTGCCACCGAGGAGGACCCGGCCCTTCCCGGCGGGGATGAGCACAAGGGAACCCTGCGGGTTCGCAACATCGTGGAAACCACCGTGGTCGGCCTCGCCGAGCGGGGAGTGCGGTCTTCGGTCGTGCGGATCGCCAACATCGCGCACAGCACGACCGATCGCGCCGGTTTCCTCGTGCAACTGATCGCGCTCGCGAAGGAGAAGGGCTTCGTCGGCTACCCCGGAGACGGCGCGAACCTGTGGAACGCCGTGCACATCCGCGATGCCGCCTCCTTGTTCCGCCTGGCGCTGGAGAAGGGTCCGGCCGGCAGGTATTGGCACGCGATCGGGGACGGAGCCATCCCGCTCCGCGAGATCGCCGAGGCCATCGGCAGCCGTCTGGGCCTGCCCGCCGCGAGCGTACCCGCAGACGCACTGATCACCGCCCGCTGACGACAGCGGTCCCGGATCGCAACGAGTCCGGCGAGTGGCAACAGATCACAATCCCCATTGTGATCAAACCCGGAATTGAATCCTCTTCGACCGGAGAGGCCTTGTCGGCAATCCATGCCGTTGAAGACCTGAAGTCGGTGCACGGTCGATGGTGCGCGAGGCGTGGGACGTCCTGCTGCCGCGACTGGCCGCCGAGGGCGCGGCCACCCGGGACCTGCGCTCCGACCGGAGTCCAGCGGGCATGAACCCGCTGCTCGAGCGCTCCGACGAGGCGGCCGGCCAGTTCCGGTGCCTGGGCCGGGCGTCGACGGCGAGCCGTGGCGCAGCCACCACGGCAACCGGCGCCTGGCCTTCCCGCAGAACCGCATCGAGGCCTGCCGGCACTCCCGCACACCGTCCCGGGCGGCACAGTGGCCAGGACCCGGTCTGGCCGCGGGTTCCGGTCGGCGGGCTACGGAGCCCGCCCACCGTCCGGGCGCAGGTAGGCCAGCACCGCAAGCACCCGGCGGTTGTCGTCGGGCTGGGGCAGCAGGTCCAGCCTGGTGAAGATGTTGCGCACGTGGGTCTCCACGGTCTTCTTCGTCACCACGAGCAGGCGGCAGATCGCCTGGTTCGACCGCCCCTGCGCCATCAGCGAGAGGATCTCCCGCTCGCGGTCGCTCAGCCCGTCCAGCGGGTCCTTCCGCCGCCGCGTCCGCATCATCCTCGTCACGACCTCCTGGTCCAGGACGCACCCTCCCTCCGCGACCTGGCGGACCGCGTCGACGAACGCGGCGGCGCCGGCGACCCGTTCCTTGAGCAGGTAGCCGGCACCCCGCGCGTCGCCGCCGAGCAGCGCGGGCAGGTAATGCGACTCCACGTGCTGGGACAGCACCAAGACCCCCGTCCCGGGGTGGCGCGCCCGGATCTCGACGGCGGCGCGCAGCCCTTCGAGCCGGTACCCGGGCGGCATCCGGACATCCACCACGACCACGTCCGGGTGGTGCTCGGCCACCGCCGCGTGCAGCTCCTCGGCATCACCCACCTGCGCCAGCACGCGGAACCCGCGACCCGACAGCAGGTCGGCGAGCGCCTCGCGCACCAGGACGGCGTCGTCGGCCAGCACGACGGTCAGTTCCACGCTCGATCACCCCTTCGGGATGTCGGCCACGACCGCGGTGCCGCGGCCCCCGACATCCCCCACATCGAGTTCTCCGTCCAGTGCCCGCACCCGGTCGCGCAGCCCGGCCAGGCCCGAGCCCTCGGCCAGGTGGGCGCCGCCCACCCCGTCGTCGACCACCTCGACGCGCAGCCGGTCACCGCCCGCCGAGAGCCGCACCTGGACCTTGTTCGCGTTCGCGTGCTTGAGCACGTTCGTCAACGCCTCGGCGACCACGAAGTACGCCGTCGCCTCGACCGCCGCCGGCATGGACGGCAGATCGTCGGTGACCAGGTCGACCGGCAACGGGGTGCGGTCGACCAGCTCGGCCACCGCGGGGCCCAACCCGGCGTCGGCCAACAACGCCGGGTGGATGCCCCTCGCCAGCTCGCGCAGCTCGGTGATGGCGGCGGAGATTCCCTCCGCGGTGCTCCGGAGCAGCGCCACCAGCTCGGGGTCGTCGGCTCGCTGGACCCGTTCACGGGCCAGTTCGATGCCCAGCGCGACCACGACCAGCCGCTGCTGCGCGCCGTCGTGCAGGTCCCGCTCCACCCGACGGCGCTCGTCGTCGGCGGCCGTGACGAGCCGGGCCCTCGACGCGTGCACCTCCACGAGCCGGGCACCCGCCTGCTCGGCCAGCCGCTGGTTGTCCAGCACCAGCCCGGCGAGCGCCGCCACCGCCTCGGCGGTGCGGGTGTCCTCCCACGGCACCTCGCGGCGCGACAACACGCCCAGCGGCTCGCCTTCGCGGTCGCCGAGCAGCGTGCCCACCGGGACCGGTCGCCCCTCGGCGTCGAGGAACGTCCCGGACCCCGCGTCCCATCGGCCCAACCGCAGCGACGGGTCCCGCAGCGCGACCGCGAGGGTGTCGCGCACCCCTTCCAGCGTGCCGGGGTGCCGGGCCGCGATCAGCAGGTCCGCGATCACCGTCCGGCGTGGCCTGGTCCACAGCACCCCGACGAGGAACGCGATCGGCCACAGGCAGAACGCCACGCGGTAGCACGGCGCGAGCACCGGGTACAGCGGGTGGTCCGATCCCGCCGCGCTGCCCAGCGCGGAGGCCACGCCACCGATCGTGCCGATCAGCAACACCGGCGTGAGCGCGGCCCTGATGTCCCGCTGCGCGTCGAGGTACCGCCGCGCCAGCGACACCACGACACCTGCCGCGAGGACCACGCCGACGATGTCGAGCACCTGCTTCGCAGTCGACGCCACCCCGGGCAGGTTCGCGACGAGGAGCAGGCTCGTCGGCCGCCCGATCACCGACCAGTCCATGAAAAGCGCCTCGACCAGCGAGTACCCGAACACCGCCCCGTAGGTGGTGGTCGTGAGGACCCGCGCCGACCGCGTCGGCAGCGATCCTCGTGGGAAGGCCAGCACGAGGTGCACGATCGGGGGAGTCGACGCGTGCACGAACAGCAGACCCACGCTGAACACCGCGGGGTCGGTGGACAGTTGCAGGTCCTCCGCGAAGAAGGCGACACCCACCAGCACCATCAGCAACCCGGTGCGGTTGCCGGGCCTCCTCGTGTGCGCCACCAGGCCCGCCAGCAGGAACAGCGACCCGCTCAGCCCGCTGAGCAGCGTGTCGGAGAGCGGGTGCGACCCGTCCACGACCTTGAGCACGACAGCCACGGACCCGGTCAGCACGCCGATTCCCGTCGCCACCACGACGAGCAGCGGCGCCCAGCCGCCTTCGCGCCGGTGGGTGCTGTCCATGACCACCCCGGTTCGCCGATCCCACCAGGGAAGTCGCTCGGCCAAGGCGAACCGTTTCGCCCCCGAACGGTCAGCACGGCGGCGCAGGGATCGGTGTCGACGGTGGTGCGGTGGTCGTGCCGGTCACCCGGGTGTCGAAGGTCAGGCACGGCGGTGGCGGCCCCTGGTCGGACGAGTCGTCGGCGAGGACCCGGATGCCGATGATCGCGACGACCAGCCCGGCCAGGAGCACCAGGACGGTGTCCTGCCAACGCCGTGGACACGGGTGCTGCGGAGCCGGGGGCGGCGCGATGGTCCTCGGCTGCGCCCGCGCCAGGACGGGTGGACCCAAGTCGATCGGCGTCGACGCCTCGACGGTGAACCGCTCCTCGTCCTCCAGGAACCGGCGGTAGGTGTCGAGCGCGCCGGCCAGCGACGCGGTCATACCCGCCTCGGACGGCCGTTCGACCACCCCGTCGGGACAGACGAACCCGTACAGCAGGCGCAACGGCCTGCTGTGCTCGTCGCGCGGGTTGCCGATCTCCGCCTCGGTGGCGGTGTGCGCAGCCCAGACGACGCACAGCCACCGGCCTCCGGCGTTCCTGACCGAGGCGACCCGCACGTCCGGCACCGGACCGACTACCTCTTCCAGGAGGCCGTGGTCATCGATCAGGAACGAGGGCGCGAGCAGCACCGAGTACCCCCGGCGACGGCCTCTCGCGACCAGGAACGGCCACCCTCGATCCGGGGCCGCCACGTCAGTCCCCGCTCCGCACGCGGGACGCCGGGAGTCTGGCCTCCAACACCGCCACCTGGTGCTGGAGCGCCATCACGACCCGTCGCCTGGCCTGGACGAACCCCTCCGCCCGACGGTCGGCGTCGCCGAGCGCGGCTCCCCGCCGATCGACGCCCGGCTGCGGTTCGGTGCGCGACTCCAGGAACAGCGCCAAGGCGGCACCGCTGATCATCCCGCCGTCGATCGAGGAGACGAGCGCCTTCCCCACCCGCTGCGCCAGGAACGCGCCGAGCGTCCGCAGCGCCTCCGCCGGTCCCATCGCCGTCCGGCGCTGCGCCTCGGCCATGATCGCCCGACGGGTCGCGGTGTCCAGCGAGAGCTCCACCCGCAGCAGGACGTCCGGCACCACCGCGGACAGCGCGACCTCCACGTTGGCCGGTTGGAATCGGCCGTCCGGCTTCTTTCGGATCACACCGTGGTCGAGGAACGCGAAATCGTGCCCGACCGCGGTGACCGGGACCAGTCGCACCACGCGCCGTGCGCCGTGCGCGGCGACCAGGTCGCGGAACCCGTCGATCCCCATCAGCACGTCGCGCGCCATCCGCAGCCTGGTGTTCTCGTCCGCGTGCAGGTGGTCGAGCAGGTCCCACTTGGTGATGACGAACACCACCGGCGCGCGGGCCGTCAACAGGCAGTGCACCATGGCGCCGAGCGTGGTCTGGAGGATCGACACGGCGCGGCGGTCCCCGTCGTACGCCTGCCGGAGCTGGAAGCCGTCGATGATCCCGACCAGCGCGTCGGCCTGCTGGACGGCGGTCAGGAGTCGTTGCTGCGCGTCGGACCCCGGCGCCTCGGGGTCGGTCAGCAACTCGCCGGGGTACTCGAGGTAGCCCAGGTCGAACACGGTCGCGTCGCCGTCGCCGACGTTCGTCACAACGCTGAAGTCGAACTCCCGCATCTCCTTCCTGGTGGTGCCGCTCGGCCAGTCGTCGTCGGTGCTGGCCACCTCCCGGTACCACCGGTTCAGCTCGATCAGCTGGGCGAAGGGCACCTTCAGGTAGAAGCCGCGGTCGCCCGGCACCTGCAACCTGCGGTACAAGGCGGTGAGCAACAACGTCTTGCCCGATCCCTGCACCCCCAGCGCCACGACCCGGAACCTCGGCACCGACGGCGGGTCCGGTGGCACGCTCTCGCGGCGCGCACGCCTCCGCTTGTACAACGCGATCACCAGCAGCACCACCAATCCGAGGACCAAGATCCCCGCCACACCACCCATGGCTTCTCCCCTGTGCTCAGCCCCGCACCCGTCGACACCCGGCAATGGTCGCGCCGCGCAGCGCCCGTGACATCAGTGCCAGCCCTGATGGAATCGAGGCGCCGCCACGGCAGTGTGGTTCCCGAGGAAGCGGGCCGAGAGGGGATCACGGGCATGGGAATCCACGGGAGATCGGGAAGACGACTCGCGAGGTGGTGCGGGAGCGCCGGCTTCGCCGTGCTGCTCCTGACGGGTGGCACGCAGTCCGCCGTTGCCACGGCGGCCCCGGACGTCGGGCCGGCGGGCGACGTGTCCACCAGGTCGGCGCCCTACAACTGGGCGGTGGTGGACTACGGCGGCAACCTGGTCCGCAACAACAACGTGATCGGCTACGCGCGCCAGGGCGCCGGGCGCTACGAGATCACCTTCAACCGGGACATCGTCTACTGCTCCTGGACCGCGACCATCGCAGACCCGGGAACGGGGCTGGTCTACAACCCCGGCCTGGTGTACGCCGCGCGCAGTCGGGACAGCACGTGGGCGGTGCACGTGGAGACCCGCAACCTCGGTCAGGGGTTCCAGGACTTCCCGTTCCACCTCCAGGTGGTCTGCCCGGGCGAGAGCGACTACGCGGTGGTCACCGGCGGCGGAGTGCTGGCCCGCGGGAACAGCGCGACCGCGGTGCAGCGGTACGGACCCGGTCGGTACGAGGTGTACTTCGACAAGTACCTGACCAACTGCTCTTTCGTGGCCACCGTCGGCCGACCGTACAGCGGCGTGGACATCGTGCCGGGGCTGGTCTTCACCGCGGGCGGGCACGCGGGCGCGACAAGCGTCTACGTGGAGACCAAGAACCTCGGGTACGGGCTGCAGGACTACTCGTTCCACCTCCAGGTCCAGTGCTACGACGGCGGGTACGCCGAGTGGGGCGTGATCGACGCGGCGGGCAACGCGGTCCGCGGCAACATGATCTCCGGCTCCACCCGGCTCGGCGTCGGGCGGTACGAGGTCTACCTGCACCGCAGCGTCTACTGGTGCTCGTTCGTCGCCACCGTCGGCGACACCCGAAACGGGCTGGTGTACGGGCCTGGCCTGGTGTTCACCGCGACCGGCCACTCGACCGTCAACGCGGTGTACGTGGAGACCAAGAACATGGGCGGCGGTCTCACCGACCTGCCCTTCCACCTGCAAATCAGCAGCGGCTGCTGAGCAGGTCCGGGCCGGCGAGCAAGGCGGGGAGGTCGCGCATCCCGGTGGCGCACTGCCACGTCACCCTCGCCTCCGTCGCCCAGGCGATCTGCACCGAGCTCCGCCGCACCCCAAGCCCTCGCGCAGGGCTGATCCTCCACGCCGTCGTGCGCCACTTGGACCACTTGGCGACATTCCCGGAACCTCACGAGCGAATCGCGGCATCCGCATCTGCGCCGACTGCGCACACGACGAGGCTGCGCGGAGGCGTCCGGCGTCCGCTCTGTTCGGCCGCGTTGTGGCCGGTCGGCTACCACCTCAGGGGTTGGTGACCGGTCGGCGAACGATCGCCTTCCGGGTGCCCGTGCCGGTCTCCTCGACCCTCTGAGCCCACAGGTCTGTCAAGGAAAGGACATCATAGGACTCCACTCGGGCGGGGCCGTGAACCGGTGACCGTCACCGGTCCAGGGCTGCTTCCGGCTCGACGCGGGTGCAGCGGCGGGTGCCGGAACCCGCCCGACCTGCTGCGAGACCTACCGGTCGACCGCTGCACCCGCAGCCTTGTCCGATCAGTACCGTCGTTCGCACTCGTACCCCGTGACGGTGGTCCCGACAGCATGACCGTTCGCGCACCAGTAGTGCCAGCTGGCGAACTCGGGTTGGATGATCAACGGATCCGGAAGAATGACGGGACTCCTCCACCCGCACCCGTTGGCCCTGACGGTCGGCAGATCCTCGTCATCCACCTGGTCGCAGACGAAGACATCGGGCCGGTGGACGCTGTGGGCCGATGCCGACAGCGGCACGGCTACGACCGCCGCGAGCGTGGCAGCCAGCACGACGGCCCGGCAGGCGATCCGGCCAATCGATCGGTGTGCGGTCACTGTTCCTCCTTGGTGGTGATGACAGGTGTCCGAGGCAGGCTCGGCCCGTCGCCGAACGCGCCCACCCCAAGCACAGCAAGCCCGCCGAGCGTCCACCACCTCCTCAGCGCGGACACCATCCGTTCGCATGACGGCAACCATCCGCCCGGGTAGGCCCGGACTGTTAAACATGATTGAGCGGACGGGCTGAGCTTCCCCGGCAGTCCGGAGTCTTACCCATCCTGAGGGTGTCGGGGACCTTGTTGGTGGAGTTCGGCCTGCATTCGACCACAGAAAGACTCCGTCATCGCATTGTCGAAAACAGTCACCGATCGAAGCGTCTGACCGGACTCGAACACTGGAACGCCAGCAACGTCCCGGCTTTGGTGAGCACGGGCCGCGCCACCAGGGGGCTGCCTACGGGGATGATGCGGTTGCCCATGCGGCCCGACGTCTGTCGCGTGCGCCCGGTGGTCGTGGTGAAGCGCTCCTCGGTCAGCCGGTGCGGGCGAGGTCGAGGGGCGGCGCGGGTCGACCTGCGGGTGGCGTGACGACCGCGGCAGTGGACCCGGTGGGTGTTCGTGGTCGACGTGGCAGGTGTCGGCTGTCGCTTCGGGGTTCCATGCTCCGCAGTCCGCGACCGGCCCCAGGACACCGCCGAGGTGCTGGTGCGGCAACTCCACGCCCGAGGGCACGACAGCGACCCGGCGCGACGGAGGGCTTCACACTTCGCGCCATCCCTGTTCCAGCAGGTCGAAGACGACGTCGAGAGCGGCACGCGGGTCGGGCTCCGTGCCGGCGAGGTCCGGGACCATCAGGACGTAGCGGGCAAGGGCCCGGATGTCCATGTCGCCCGCTGACCTGCCGCACTCGGCGGCGATGGTCTCCGCGAGCACGTCCTGACCGCGAAGCCACAGTTTGAGCTGGTAGCCGCGCAACGCGGGGGTGGTGACGATCAGCTCGGTCTTGCGGCGGAACTCCACCGAGGTGTCGCTCCGGAACGGCCCGCGGCCCGCGAGGAACTCCCGCAGCGCTCGCAGGATCGTCTGCCCGGCCGGGCGATCACGAACGGCGGCGACCAAGGCGGCGGCGCGTTCGGCGCCGTCGTCGAAGATCAGGGATTCCTTGCCGTCCGGGAAGTGGCTGAACACGGTGCCCAGGGCCGCGTCGGCGGCCGCGGCGATCTCGGCCACGGTCACGTTGTCGTACCCGCGCTCCAGGAAGAGCGTCATCGCCGCCTGTGCGAGCGCTTGACGCGTCTGCGCCTTCTTGCGCTCCCTGCGCCCCACCGTCTCCACGGCAAGAAGCATAGAGCACCTAGAACAGCCCCAAAGTTGAAGTCGTTCTAAGTTTGATATGGTTCTAGTACGGCCGCCACGGTGGCGGGGAGTCGACGACAGGAGTGACATGAGGACTGCGATCACCAACGCGCGCGTGTTCGACGGCGAGCGGGTGCTGGACGCCGACACCGTCGTGATCGACGGCGGCACCATCACCTCGGTCGGCGCCGTCGCTCCGCCGGGAAGCGAGATCGTCGACGCTCGAGGCGGCACCCTGCTGCCGGGACTGTTCGACGCCCACGTGCACACCAGCGAGGAGGCACTGGCACTGGCGTTGCGGTTCGGGGTCACCACGGAACTGGAGATGCAGGGCGTCCACACCAAGCCCAACCGGACGCACATCACCTCCGACGACGGTCTCGCCGACGTCCGATCAGCGGGCTTCGGGATCACGCCGCCCGGTGGCCATCCCAGCGAACTGTTCCCCGAGGGCTTCCGCCCCGGTGGTGGACGCCGCCCCGTCGGAGAGATCGTCCAACCCTTCTCGACCACACCGGAACAAGCAGCCGGCTTCATCCCACGACTGGTCGAGACCGGGTCCGACTACATCAAGTTCATGATCGACGACGGCAGCGTCGAGGGCCACCCCGGTCTGCCGACGCTCGACCGGGCAACCGTGACCGCAGGCGTCGCGGAAGCCCACAGGCACGGCATGCTCACCGTCGCCCACACCCTCACCGTCGAGGCGACCAGGATGGCGATCGACGCGGGCATCGACGGGCTGGTCCACCTGTTCATGGACCAACCGCACACCGACGAGCTCGTCGACCTCATCGCGGCCTCCGGTGTCTTCGTCGTGCCCTGCGTGGTGCTCAACGCGTCCATGATGGGCATCACCGGTGACACCCTCGCCGACGACGCGCGTGTGTCCTCACGCCTCGACGCCGCCTGGAACGAGACCCTCCGCAGCAGCTTCAACCGCTATCCGCGAGGCAGGCTCGACGACGTGCTCCGCTCCGTCGGGGCGCTGCACCAGGCAGGCGTCGACCTCCTCGTCGGCACGGACGCCTCGATGCCGCTGCCGTTCCTCGGCGGCCTGGCCCACGGCGCCAGCGTCCACCAAGAACTGCAGCACCTCGTCCAGGCGGGCCTCTCCCCCACCGACGCGCTGGCAGCAGCAACCTCGACTCCCGCACGTCGGTTCAGCCTCGACGACCGCGGGCGCATCGCCGAGGGCAAGCGCGCCGACCTCCTCCTGGTGGACGGTGATCCGACGACGACGATCTCCGACACCCTCAACACCCGCGAAGTCTGGCGTCGCGGCACTCGCCTCGGCGCGGCCAACCCGACCTCCGTTGCCTAGTGCGCTGACCTGCGGGGTGCCGGAAGTCGGCCGCACCCGGCTGTCGACTACCGGCGGTGTTCCGGCACTGCCGCAGGAACGTGACGGTCGAGATCCGACGTCGGACCAGCCGGGGCAAGTCGAACAACCAGGACTCAGGCACCACCCGAGCTGTCACTGTTCCGCGGGCTTGCCTCGCGTCGGATGCGGTCCGCCACCCAGCATCGGTTCGGCGACGGAGAACAACTGGAACTCGCCGAGCTCCTTCTGGTTCATGAACGGGGGAACCCGTCCCTGGTACAGCCCGCGCACCGAGGGACGACACCCACCTTCGGTCGGCCTGCCCGCTGCGCCGGCACCTGCGCGGACCAGTCGTGTGCGGTGATGTGCGGCCCCGTCCAGCCGAGATCACGACGGAAAGTCACTCGCCGGAATGGCCCAGTAACCAATCAGTGAGGAGTCACGATTTCTCATTACTCGAGCGAAGGGGCACGAGGACATGAGACCGAGGCACCTGACCGGGGTGGCGGCGTTAGCCGTCACCATCCTGATCACCAGTCAGATCCAGGCCCAGGCCACCGACGGCAACCTGCCCGGTGGCACCAGCATCTCCGTGGACATCACCAGTCCGGCACCGAACACCGTCGTGCCGCAGGGGCCGGTCACGGTCACCGGCACAGCTTCCGTCGGCACCGGAGTCGCGGTCAAGGACACCGCGCTGACCTATGTCGTGGACGTCTCCGGCAGCACCGCGGGCGCTTGCGCCGGCGGGGACATCCTGTCCTGCGAGCGCGCCGCGGTGGCCAATCTCAACGCCGTCGCAGCGGCGCCGAACACCGTGGTCGGCAGCGTGGGCGCGGTCGTGTTCGGCTCCTCCGCCGCGACCGTGGACGTGGGCCCGGCTGCGGGCGACCAGTTGCTGACCACGCCGGAGGGCGACGCCAACGGCAACGGCACGCGTGACGTGGAAGAGGCCGTCGGTTCGGCCGTCCAGGGTGGCGTGAGCCTGTTCACCGCCAGGGGTGTCGGCACCGGCACCACCTTCATACCCGCCGTGCAGTCGGCGACCACGGTCACCGAGGCCCAGACCCAGGCCCGCAAGGTCGTGCTGTTCCTGTCCGACGGCTTCGCCTCGGGCGACGTCACCGGCGTCGCGGGCGCGGTGCCCGCCAACGTCGACTACTTCACCTTCGCCGTCGGCCCCGGCTCGGCCTGCAACGGCGGCAACTACAACGCCAGCCTCCAGGCCATCGCCGACCTCACCGGTGGCACCTGCACCGCGGTGCCCGACCCGGCGAGCCTGCCGAACGTGGTGCCCGGCGTGATCGCCTCGCAGCTGACCGACCTGACGCTGAGCGTGAACAACGGCGCGCCCGCGCAGATCACCGACATCACCCCCGCCCTGCCGGAGACCGGCCCGGCCTCGGTCACCTACACGGCGTCCACCGCTCCCCTGTCCTCCGGCACGCACCAGCTGTGCGTGACCGCTCACGGCACCGACGGCGGCGGGGCGGGCTCGGTGATCGAGTGCACCACGGTCATCGTCAACGACCCGCCGGTGGTCGGCGCCGGCGGACCCTACTCGGGTCAGGAAGGCACTCCCGTCGCCCTGGCCGGCACGGTCGTCGACCCTGATGGCCCGTCCCTGGCCGTGCAGTGGAGCGCGACCCCGCTGTCCGGTGTCGACCCCGGCACCACGTGCGCGTTCTCCGCGCCCACGTCGCTGAACACCACCGTCACCTGCAACGACGACGGCACGTGGACGTTGACCCTGAAGGCGAACGACAGCCTGCACCCGGATGTGGTGGCCACGACCACGCTGACGCTGGCCAACGTCGCCCCGCAGGTGAGCATCTCGTCGCCGGCGAACGGCGTCCAAGTGCTGCGCAACACCCCTGTCACGGTCACCGCGCCGTTCACCGACATCGCCACGCACGACACGCACACGTGCACCGTGGACTTCGCCGACGGCACGCCCGTGGTGAACGGCAGCGTGGCTCAGGGCGCGGGTTCGGGCACCTGCACCGCCGCGCACTCCTACACCGGGGTCGGTTCGCACAACGTGCTGGTGACGGTCACGGACGACGACGGTGGTTCAGCCACGGCCGTGGTGACGATCGTGTCGTACGTGCGAGCGGAGGCGTGGTCGCTCAGCGCTTCCGGCCTGATCAACGTCGCCAAGACACCGCACGCGACCTGCCCGCCGTCGTCGGACAGGACCACGGCGTCGGTCACCGTGCTCGGGCTGGCCTCGGTGCAGGCGCTGCACGCCGACTGCTACCTGAACACCACGACGGGTCGCACCGACGCGGGCGCCGAGGTGTCCAGCGCGAGCCTGCTGGGCGGTGCGATCACCGTGTCCGACATCGAGACCAACTGCGTGGCGAACGAACAGGGTCTGTCCGGCTCGTCGCGCGTCGGCACGCTGAACGGCCAGCCGATCGGCACGGCGCCCCTGACGATCGGCGTGCCCGGTGTGGCGACGGTCCACCTGAACCAGACGGTGGTCGGGCCCAACGGCCAACTCGCGCAGCACGCCGTGCGCGTGGTCACCCTGCTGGGCCAGGAGATCGTGCTGTCCGGTTGCCGGATGGGCTTCTGAGCCGGTGACCCGCCGGACCCCGACCGCTCTCCGCAGGCGGTCGGGGTCCGGCGCGTGGCAGATCGACGGTGGTCGTGTCTCCAGGAACTCCGGGCTCCGGGCTCCGGGCTCCGGGCTCCGGGCTCCGATCACTGGAACCCGCGGCCGATGACGGGCACCAGCGCCAGGGGCCGCACGTCGGTGGCGAAGGTCGACGCGCCCGCCGGTCGTTCGGGTCGGGGTAGTGGTTCGGGGCGGTCGAAGGCGCCTTCCGCGAACAGGTCCTCGATGAACAGGTCGACCTTCTCCTCGGTGACCGACGGCATGGCGAAGACGTGCGCGTAGTGGCGCAGCTCGCCGGAGTTCATCTGCATCGGTTGGCAGGACAGGGACCACTTCTCGATGACGCGGTCCTCGGGTTGGCGGAAGCGCACGGTCAGGGCCATCGGGCTGCGGTCGACGTGCAGGCCGCCCTCGGGGAGCCTGTCCTCCCGGTCGAGCCGGTCCTCCAGTTCGCGCAGCGAGCTCTCCAGGTACCGGGTGACGCGCAGCGCGCGCACCGCCTCGGCCGCGTGCTCGCGGATGGACTTGGACGCCAGGTGGTTCCACAGCACCAGGGGTGACAGGCCGTTGCGCGACCCGGCGAACGTGGTGTCGGGTGAACCGGTGTAGGCCGGTTTCACCGGTGGCTCGACCCGGAACTTGTTCTTGGTCATGAACACCCCGCACGGCCAGGGCGCACCGGGCCACTTGTGCCCGCTCATCACCAGGGAGCTGACCACGTCGACGCCGTGGACCTCCAAGCCGAAGTCGAACTCGGGGATCTTGCCCTTGATCTCCCGGCGCAGCCCGATGGCCAGGTCGCTGCCGCGCTCCTCGGCCGCCGCGATCCGCAGGAACGGCATGAACCCCGCGCCGAGCGCGCCGTCGACGTGCACCCAGAAGCCCCGCCGGCGATCGGTGCGCCCCGGCTCGAACTCGATGTCGCGCTCCAGCAGGCCGTGTTCCGCGAAGATCGGGACGAGCCGGCCGGCGACCTTCTCGACGTTGTCGTACGCGCCCTTGAAGGTGGTGCCGAAGTTGAGCAGCAACAGGATCGGGTGCCCGCGTTCGGCGAAGAACCGGACGAGCTGCTCCAGCTTGTCCACGTCGATCTCGCCGCTGCCGTCCGCCCCGCCCTTGGACGGCACCTCCATCGGCCACTCGTCGGCGATGGGGCACTGCCCGGGGTGCTCCCGCCTGCCGATCGCCGCGAAGGTGTCGATCGACAGCGTCCGGACCGCCCTGATCACCGAGTAGTGGGTGTCCTCGGAGTAGAACGCCACCGGCCGGTAGGCGTTGCCCCGCACCGGCGCGCCCGTACCGCCACCGGCCGCCGCCGACGTGGGCTCCGCGGCCTGCACGTACATCATCTGCGACATCGGCCCCTCGCCTCCGTCGCCCGGTTCGGTGATCAGCTTCTTGCCCGACAGGTAGTCGCGGGCGGCGGCGAACGCGTAGAGGTTGCCCTCGGTGGAGCCCATCGTCAGCACGTAACCCCAGTAGCTGTCGGGGTTGTCGGCGTCGTAGGGCCACACCGCCCGCCAGAGCGACGCGTAGTGGTCGAGGACCGCGCGTTCCACGATCTTGGTGTTGAGCTTGTAGTTGCCCTGCTGGAACGGGTCGCCGACGTTGTTGAGGTGGAACTCCAGGAACCGGCCCAGGTCCTGCTGGTACCGGCCCATGTCCTGGTTGCCCTGGAACCCCACCATGGTCTCGTGCCTGCCGACCAGGTAGGTCTCCAGCCGGTTGAGGGCTCGCTTGCGCTGCTGGGCGCTCAACCCCTCGGCGGGGATCTCGAACTCCCCGATCTCCAGCTCGGGGTCGCTCGGGTAGACCTCCCTCGGGTCCTGGGCCGGCCCCGCGATGACCGAC
Organism: Actinosynnema sp. CA-299493; assembly: GCF_050946825.1. Classification (NCBI taxonomy): domain Bacteria; kingdom Bacillati; phylum Actinomycetota; class Actinomycetes; order Pseudonocardiales; family Pseudonocardiaceae; genus Actinosynnema; species Actinosynnema sp. CA-299493. The sequence continues at coordinate 4,621,151 of NZ_CP191993.1, read as the reverse complement.
GCGCGCCCGTCGCCCAGCCCGGCCGAGGCCACCAACGTGGACCACGTCGCGTCGTCCGGCCCGTAGGGGAAATCGCGGGGGTTCCGCTCCGTCGCGCGCCCGGTCATACGTCGCTCCTCGACCCCGTGGACCGCCCACGCCGGTCCGCCTCGTGGGCTGGAGCGTGCCACCGACCGATCCGCGAGCCGTACCTCGATCCGCTGCGTTCGCCGGTCCGTGGTCGATGTTCACCCCGTTGGCGGCAGCGGCCGTTCACCGACCGTCCACAACGGTCTGCCGGTGACAGGACGTCCCGCTCGTCAGAGCCGGATGAGGAGCTTGAGGGCTTCGCACCGGTCCATCGCCCGGTAACCGTCGAGACTCTGTCCCAGGTGATGGGGAGGTCGAGAACCCTGCCCGCGTCGACTGCGCCGTCCAGCACGACGGGCAGTCCGTCGATGCGGGCGCGCACCGGCGTGGGATGGCAGCCACTCGCGCGGGTCCTGGTCGGTTGACGCCTGTGCCGGGCCTCGCGTTCGGCGGTCGACCCGACCCCGGGACGATCCCACCGCGGTCGTTCCCGGCTCTGTTCAGGGATGGACACGGCTGTGGGCGGCGGGGTACGAGGCACATGTCCGGCACGGGCGGAGGCGTTTTCGCATATTCGTACTCGACCATAATAATTGGCCTGCCCGTTCGGACCCGCACGCGACCGGGCCGGGCACGGCACCGGGCGACGATCGCCACGACGGAGGCGGCTATTCCGCGAAGGTGGAATTCTTCACCCGTCTTCGGGGTACCGCAGAAGATCGGTCAAAGGTTTCTAAGTGCCCACCTCCGCAGGTACGCTCCGACAGGGGGCACATCTTTTCCGGGGTTGCCGGGCATCACCGGCAATAGGTAGCGCGCCCGGTTGGCCTATCGACAAGTAGGCCGCTTTCGCCCTGCGGTAAACGCAGGAACTAATCGGTGCCGGTAATCGAAATTTATGGTGACCTGGATCACATGCGCATCGGAACACCGGTCGGTACTCTGTACGAAAGTACGCCTGTTTGCGTAGTGTTGAACTGTCTGTTGTGCGCGGCTGTCATCCACCGGAGGAGAACCACGTGCCACAAGGGAACGAGCTGTTACGCACCTCGACCGTGTCGGACGAGCGGGAGACCTGGCTCCGCCGCCTCGAAGCGGTCGAGCCGCTGATCCGGGAGAACCGCGCGAAGGCGGACGAGGAGCGGGTCACCCCGCCGGAGGTCGTCGACGCGCTGCGCCAGGCGGGCATCCACCGCATGTGGGTGTCGGAGGAATTCGGCGGTGGGCAGGTGAGCATCGCCACCGGGTCCGCGGTGATCCAGGCGCTGGCCCGCCTGGACGCCTCGGTGGCCTGGCAGATGGGGGTGCAGGGGGCCATCGGCCGGTTGTCGGACTACCTGCCCGAGCCGACGTCGCGCAAGCTGTTCAAGGACCACTCCGGCCTGGTCGTCGGCGGGGTGAACCCGACCGGCGCGGCCGAGGTCGTCGACGGCGGGTTCCGGTTGAGCGGCCAGTGGGCCTTCGCCAGCGGGTACGCGCACGCGGACTGGCTGGTCTGCGCGGCCGTGGTGACGGAGAACGGCACCGCGCGCACCGCGGCGTACGGTCGCGAGACGCGGATGCTGTTCATCCCGAAGGCCGAGAGCCGACTGCTCGACACCTGGCACACCCTCGGCTTGCGCGGCACGGGGAGCAATCACTACACGGTCGCGGAGACGTTCGTCCCGGAGGAGTTCACCGTTCCGGTCGCCGACATGCACACGGCGCCGCGGGCACGGGCGTCACGGGCGTACGCCGTCAGCTACTACGACTTCGGGCCGTTCACCTCGGCTTCGACCGCGCTCGGGATCGCGCAGGACGCGCTGGCGTCGTTCCGCGAGCTGGCGGTCGGCAAGACGCCCGCGGCGGCCACGACGACGCTTGCCGCGAGCCACACCGCGCAGGAGAAGTTCGGCCGCGCCCAGATGCTCGTCCGCTCGGCCGAGGCGCTCCTGGCCGATGCCGCGCGCGAGACCGTCGAGCACGGCACGGACGGCGGCAACGCGTTGAGCGCGCTGGTGCGCGCCACGGCCGCCTCGGTCGCCGAGAACTCGATCGCCGCAGTCGACCTGCTGTACCGGCTCGCCGGTTCGAGCTCGCTCTACACGACGAGCCGGTTGGAACGCGCCTTCCGGGACGTCCACTCCGCGACGAAACACGTGACCCTGTCGTCGTCGCACTTCGAAACCGTCGGTCAATACCTCCTGGGTGGACCGCTCCAGATGCGCCGTTGATCGCGTGAGGATGATGGGGAAATCCGATGGAGATGATGAAGGCGTTACAATTGATAGCACCGCGCAAGGTCATGTTGTCCGACATGCCGATTCCGGAGGCGCCGCACGACGGGCTCTTGATGAAAACGCGGTGCGTGTCGATCTGCTCGACGGACATCTCGTTCTTCGAAGGCCATCTGTTCCCCTCGGAGTACCCGATCGTGCTGGGGCACGAATACCTCGGCGAGGTCGTGCAGACCGGGTCGGGGCTGATCGGGAACCGGGTGTCGCTGGGCGACCGGATCGTCTACTGGGGACAGACGGATTTCGGCGGCTTCGCCGAGTACCGGACGTTGCGGCCGATCTTCTCCGGCGAGGTGGTCGAGGACGTGTTCGCGGCCGACCGGAACTTCTTCGATGACCGGCGCGCCGCCGCGGTCCGCGTGCCGGAGTCGATCGACGACCTGGAGGCGTCGTTCATCGAGCCCACCACGGGCGCCCTGCGCGCGATCCTCACCCACCCGCCGCAGGTGGGCGACCGTGTCCTGATCCTGGGCAGCGGGCCGATCGGGGTGATCGCGGGGAGCATCATCAAGCGGCTGTTCGCGCCGAACTCGGTCGTGTCCATGGACGCGAACCCGATGCGGAACCGGTTCGCGCAGGAGCACTTCTCCGAGCGGGCCTACCTGCCCGAAGAGCTGCGCGAGGAGGTGCCGGAGAGCACGTTCGACTACGTCTTCGACGCGCTGCCGACGATCATGGGCGGCGACGAGGACCGGGACCCCCGGCGGCTGGCCATGCGGGCGCTGCGGCCCAGGGGTCGCTACGTGCTCTACGGCGCCTCGCAGGAGATGCAGAAGTTCGACACGTGGCTGATGCTGGCCAAGGGTCTCAACATCAGCTCCGCGCCGTTCGACGTGACCAGTTTCCCCATGCACAAGACCGCCAACGTTATCGCGTCCGCCATGCAGATGCTCCAGACCGGTGTGGTGGACGGGCGGCGGCTCCTGTCCGCGGTGTGCAAGTTCTCCGACTACGAGTCGCTGGTGGACGTGCTGGAGAACTACCGCGGCACGACCCACCTGAAGACGATCGTCGACTTCAGGTGATCGTCCTTCCGGGCACGACGGTGTGCCCGGAAGGCTCACGACCCCAGTTCGGCCAGCACTCGTGAGGTGGTGACGATCTCCGCCGTCGTGGGCATCTCCCACGACGGCTCACCGCGCAGTTGGGCCAGGAACGCGGTGACGGCGTCGCCCGCGGCCGGGCCGGGGTGGCACGACACCTCTCCCCCGGAGCCGGCGCGGCGGGCGAGCAGCCTGCCGCCGTCCACGGTGAGCGACCCCTCGGCTCCTTCGAAGTGCAGGTGCAGCCCTCCCGGCCGGGAGGTCCAGCCCGCGTGCACCGACACCGGCACACCACCCCAGTCGATCAGCGCCACACCACCCACGTCCAAAGCGAGGTCCGGCACGTGTCGCACCGTCAACGACGAGGCCCGCAGCGGCACGTCCGGGCACAACCACACCAGCAGATCGAGCAGGTGGACGCCCAGGTCGGCGAACCCACCGACGGCGCCCCACCGCCGGTCGAGCATCCACCCGGCGGGACCGGTGAACAGGCCGCCGGGGTGGGTGAACCGCACGTGCGCCGAGGACAGCTCGCCGCAGAACCGCTCGGTCAGCAGCGCGCGCACCCGCCGCAGCGCGGGCGCGCACCGCAGGAACATCGCCGTCGTCACGGGCGCACGTCCCACGTCCACGAGGGCCGCGAGGCTCCGGGTGGCGAGGTCGTCGGCGCCCAACGGCTTCTCGACGAGCGCGGGCACCTCCGCGGCCACGACGCCGGGCAGCAGTCGGGCGTGCCCGGCCGTGGTGGAGGCCACGATCACCGCGTCGGCGAGGGCCAGCGCCTCGTCCAGGTCGACCGCGGGCACGCCGGGCAGCGAAGTCCACCACCGCTCGTCGCCGTGGTGCGCCGCGACGAGCTCGACGCGGCCGTCACGGCGCAGGGCGTCCAGGTGGTCGGCCAGGTGGACGTGCGCCGTGCCGAGGAGCGCGACCTTCAACGCCGCGGCGTGCAACGCCACGCCTACAGCGCCTGGACGCGGGCGAACCCGCGGTTCCAGTACGCCAGGGGCACGTCGTCCGCCGCGTGCGTCGCCTCGACCAGCCCGATGAGGATGCTGTGGTCGCCCGCGTCGACGAGCTGGTGGGTGGAGCAGGCCAGCCGGGCGGACGCCTCCAGCAAGCCGGGCAGACCGAGTTCGCACGTCACCGTGTCCTGCGCGGCGAACCGGTCGACGCCGGACTTCGCGAACCGCCGGGCCAGGTCGGCCTGCTCCTGCGACAGCACGTTCACCATGAACCGCCCGGCGGAGCGGAACGCGGTGTGCGTGCTCGCGGTCTTGGCCAGGCACACCAGGACGAGCGGCGGGGTCAGCGACACGGAGCAGAACGCGCTGCCGGTGAATCCCCAGCGCCGGCCGGTGTCGTCCGCGGTGGTGACCACCGCGACCGGTCCGAGGACTCTCGACAGCGCGCGGGTGAACTCGACGGGTCCGACGGGCACCGGGAACCTCCTGGGCATCGAGGCCGGATAGTACGACTAAATGCGTACAGTTGGATAGTACGGCACTCCACGGCTTCGCGCAGGGGATCAGTACGAAAGTTCGCGTTCTTGCGTAACTTATGCCTTAGCCTGGGACTATGGCGTACAACCACCACCCGGAGCGGGAGCAGATCAGGCTGGACCACGTCCTCACCGCCCTCGGCAACCCGATGCGGCTGGCCGTCGTCCGCAGACTGGCCTCGGGTGGCGAGCACCCGTGCGGCACGGTGCTCAGCAAGGAGATCTCGAAGTCCACGTTGACCCACCACTGGCGCGTGCTGCGCGATAGCGGGGTCATCTGGCAGCGGCCGTCGGGGCGGGAGAACCTGCTGTCGCTGCGTCGGAGCGACCTGGACGCGCGCTTCCCCGGCCTGCTCGACGCCGTGCTCAACGGGGTGAGCGTCGACCCGGAGGTCGTCGAGGAGTACGCCTCCCGCTGACGTGACGGGGTGCGGCATGCCGAACCACCCGGCGGGTGGTTCGGCACCCGTAGTCGCACCCGCACCCACCTATCGCCGGACCCGTTCTTCATGTACGTATATACGCGTACATAGATACAGTGGTCGAGGGAATCCTCGTCCTCGCCACTGCGAGAGCCGATCGTCACGGCCCGGTGCGGCAGGACCTCTTCGCGCGGGCATCGCGGTATCCGGGACACCGGAGACTCTGGAGGATTCGATGACATCGCCCGTCTCTCCCACTCCTCTCATGGACCTCACGCTGGGGGTGTACGCCTTCAAGGCACTCGCCCTGGCGACCGAGCTCGGGGTGTTCACCGAACTGGCCGACGGGGGCGGCACCACGCTGGCGGAGTTCGCCACGCGGCACGGGATCGACGAGCGCCCCGCGGAGCTCCTGCTCACCGCCTGCGTCTCGCTGGACCTGCTCGACCTCGACGACGAGGGCCGCTTCACCAACACCGCCCTGTCCGAGGAGTACCTGGACAAGAACAAGTCGAGGTATTTCGGCGGGTGGGTCACCCTGGTCGACAAGCACGAGTACCCGGCGTACCTGGAGATGGAGACCTCACTGCGGGGCAACCACCCGAGCACCTGGAACGTGGAGACCCAGAAGTCGCTGTTCGAGCCCAACGACCCGGTGGTCAAGGAGCACTTCTGGGACGCGATGCACTCGCTGTCGGTCTACACCGCCGCACAGCTGGCGAAGGCCATCGACTTCAGCGAGATCAAGTCCCTGCTGGACGTCGGCGGCGGCGGTGCGGCCTACGACATCGAGCTGTGCCGGCACCACCCGCACCTCAAGGCGACGGTCTTCGACCTGCCGTTCGTCTGCGAGCTGACCAGGCCGCGCGTGGCCGCGGCGGGGCTGTCGGACCGGATCGACTTCGCCAGCGGCGACTTCTTCGAGGTCGGCGGCGTCCCGGAGGGCCATGACGCGATCCTGCTCTCCAACATCCTGCACGACTGGGGCATCGAGGACGCGCGCAAGATCCTGCGCGCCTGCGCCGAGGCCCTGCCGGTCGGCGGTGTCCTGCTCGTCACCGAGTCCTTCGTGGACGACGACAAGCGTGGGCCCGCGCCCGCCGCGTTGATGAGCTTGAACATGCTGGTGGAGACCTGGGGGCGGAACTACACCGTCGCGGAGTACGGGGAGTGGATGGTGGAGTTCGGGCTCAAGCCCGAAGGCGTCACGCCGTTCGACGGCCAGGGCGCGAACGGCGTCCTGGTAGCCCGCAAGGTCTGACGCGCCACCGTTCCCGTGGGCCCCGTCGACTCGGCGGCGGGCTCCACGAGAACGGGCGTGCCGCCACCGGTGACGGAGTCGCGAGGCGACGCCGCGCGGGTCGTGCGGTGGGGTCGGCGACGGGCGGTCGCGCTCAGCCCTTGCCCACGGCCGACACCGGCTCGCCGACCGGCCAGGCGTCACCATCCACGGCGAAGCCCGCGAGGATGGCGTCGAGCAGGCCGGGGTAGCGCTCGTCGAGGTCTTCCCGGCGCAGGGTGACCAGGTTCTCCCGCCCGGAGGGCCGCTGCCAGATGACGCCGCTCTCGCGCAGGACGCGCCAGTGCCGCGTCATGGTCGACTTCGACGTCACGCCGAGCGCGGTGAGGATGCTGCCGCAGTTGTACTCGCCGCCGTTGTCGATCGCCCGGACGACGGCGATCCGCAGCGGGTTCCCCAGTGCCGCCAAGACGTTCTCGACCCTGATCTGGTCACGGGTCGGGTGGAGAAACCTCACGTTCCCACTGTAACCGGGAAAACGATGATCCGCGACCCGCGCGGGGTGGCCCGCTTGCCAAACCGTACGACAGTACGCAACTATACGTACAAACGTACTGCGGCAGGTCCGGCAGCTCGTCGACCGGTCAGCTCTACGGCAGGAATCCGAGAAGGGCACCTTTCTATGTCCACGTCACTCGCACCGCATGGAGCGTCTTCGAGCGGTGCACCGCCGCGGTTGGGCTGGGTACTGGGACTACTCGCACTGGCGCAACTGATCTACGGTCTCGACCTCAACATCGTGTACGTCGCGCTGCCGGACATCGGCGCGGACCTCGGCTTCCCCGGTCAGACGCAGCAGTTGGTGGTGAGCGCCTACGTCGTCTTCGCGGGCGGCTTCCTGCTGCTCGGCGGACGCGCCGCCGACCTGCTCGGGCGGCGGCGGATCTTCGTGCTCGCGCTGGCGCTCTACGCCGTCTCGTCGCTGGCGGGCGGACTGGCGGGCAACTCCGTCGTGATCATCATCGCCCGGGCCGTCCAGGGCATCGGCGGCGCGCTGCTGCTGCCGTCCACGCTGGCGCTGATCAACACGCTCTTCGAGGAAGGCCCCAAGCGGAACAAGGCGCTGGCGGTCTGGGGCGGCGCCGGCGCCAGCGGCCTGACCATCGGCGCGCTGCTCGGCGGCGTGCTCACCGAGAACCTGACCTGGCGCTCGGTGTTCTTCGTCAACGTCCCGCTCGCGGGCCTCGTCGCACTGGCCGCCCTGTTCGTCATCCCGCGCGACCTGGCGGGCACCGGGCGGCGCAAGTTCGACCTCGGCGGCGCGCTCACCGCCACGGCCGGCGTGACGCTGCTCGTCTTCGCCCTCGTCCAAGGGCCGGAACTGGGCTGGGGCGATCCGGTGGTGCTCGGCGCCCTGGTGCTCGCCGTGGTGCTGCTGGGCGTCTTCGCGCTCATCGAGCTGCGCAGCCCTGACCCGCTGATGCCCTTCCGCCTGTTCCGCAACCGCGACCTCAGCGTCGGCATCACGGTGATCTTCATCTACATGGCGACGTTCGGCGTGCTGCCGTACTTCCTGACCATCCTCATGCAGGGCGTGCACGGCTACACCGCGCTGCAGACCGGTCTCGCGTTCCTCATACCGTCCATCGCCATCGCCACCGGCACCCAGGTGGGCGAGCGCTTGACCAACCGCGTCGGCACCCGCACCACGCTGGTGATCGGCCACGCCATCGGTGTGGTCGGCACGGTCGGGCTCGCCTTCGGGTTCAGCGCTGACGCGGGCTACCTGCAACTGGTGCCGGGACTCGTGGTCTCCGGCGTCGGCCAGGGCATCATCTGGACGTCGATGTGGATCGCCGCCGCGATGGGCACCGCGGCGCACGAACAGGGTGTCGCCAACGGCATCGCCTCCACGACCCTGAACATCGGCAACGCCATCGGCTTGGCCGTGTTCACCGTGATCGCCACGGCCGCCGCCCTCGCGGCGTCATCCGGAGGGGCTCCCCCGGACACCGCCGCGACCGCCGACGGCGAGTTCGTCGTCGTGCTCCTGACCGCGGCGGGCATGGTCGTCGGTCTGCTGACCTCGCTCCTGCTGCGGAAGGTCGCCGCACCCCCAGCGGTGGCCACGCCCGCGGCGGCGCAGGTCGACTGACCGGACCCCCGCCGCACGACTCCGCCCCCGGAGCGACACAGCGCCCGGGGGCGGAGTCCTGACGGGCCGGCACCGCCGACCCACTCGTCGAACGCCGCCCGGCGCCGCCCGCGAACACCCGGGTCCCCCGTACGAGAGGACAGTCATGACGAGCCGGCTCTTCACGTCCGAATCGGTGACCGAAGGCCACCCGGACAAGATCTGCGACGCGATCAGCGACACCGTCCTGGACGCCCTGCTGGCCGAGGACCCCGCGGCGCGCGTCGCGGTGGAGACCCTGGTGACGACGGGCCAGGTCCACGTCGTGGGCGAGGTCACCACCAGCGCGTACGTGGACATCCCCGGCCTGGTCCGGGACAAGGTCGTCGAGATCGGTTACGACTCGTCGGCCAAGGGGTTCGACGGCCGCTCCTGCGGCGTGAACGTGGCCATCGGCGCGCAGTCGCCCGACATCGCCCGAGGCGTGGACACCGCCTACGAGGCACGCGGCGACGCCGCCGAGGACGTGATCGGCCGCCAAGGCGCGGGCGACCAGGGCCTGATGTTCGGCTACGCCTGCGTCGACACCCCCGAGCTGATGCCGTTGCCGATCGCGCTGGCCCACGGCCTCGCCCGCCGGCTGACGGCGGTGCGCAAGCAGGGCGTCGTCCCCTACCTGCGGCCCGACGGCAAGACGCAGGTGACCGTCGAGTACGTCGACGACCGGCCCGTGCGGCTCGACACCGTCGTGGTGTCCAGCCAGCACGCCGACGGCATCGACGTGGAGCGCATGCTCGCGGTCGACATCCGCGAGCACGTCGTGCTGCCCGTGCTCGCGGGGCTGGACATCGACACCTCCGACGTGCGGCTGCTGGTCAACCCGACCGGCCGGTTCGTCATCGGCGGCCCGATGGGCGACGCCGGCCTGACCGGTCGCAAGATCATCGTCGACACCTACGGCGGCATGGCCCGCCACGGCGGCGGCGCGTTCTCCGGCAAGGATCCCTCCAAAGTGGACCGCTCGGCGGCGTACGCGATGAGGTGGGTGGCCAAGAACGTCGTCGCGGCGGGCCTGGCGCAGCGGATCGAGGTCCAGGTCGCCTACGCGATCGGCACCGCCAACCCGGTCGGCCTGTTCGTGGAGACCTTCGGCACGGAGACGGTCGACCCCGCGCGCATCCGGCGGGCCGTCACGGAGGTGTTCGACCTGCGCCCGGCGGCGATCATCCGTGACCTGGACCTGCGACGCCCGATCTACGCGCCGGTCGCCGCGTACGGCCACTTCGGCCGGACCGACGTCGACCTGCCGTGGGAGCGCGTGGACCGGGCCGACGCCCTCAAGCAGGCCGCGACCGAGTGACCGACTCCCGCACGGATTGGAGCGCGACCATGCGTCTTCTCATCACCGGTTCTATCGCCACCGACTACCTCATGACCTACCAGGGGCGGTTCAGCGAGCAACTCATCGCCGACAAGCTCGACCGGGTGTCCCTGTCCTTCCTCGTCGAGGAACTCGAGGTGCGCCGCGGCGGGGTCGCCGCGAACATCTCCTTCGGTCTGGCCGCGCTCGGCTTCGAGCCGGTGCTGGTCGGCGCCGTCGGCGCCGACTTCGACGACTACCGCGCGTGGCTCGAACGGCACGGGGTGCGCACCGGCGCCGTGCTCGTGGCGCCGCACCTGTTCACACCCCGGTTCCTGTGCACCACGGACCAAGACCAGAACCAGATCGCGTCGTTCTACGCGGGGGCGATGAGCGAGGCGCACACCATCGAGCTCGCCCCCGTGGTGTCGGGCATCGGCGGCGTCGACGTGGTGCACATAGCGCCGAACGACCCGGGCGCCATGGTCCGGCACACCCAGGAGTGCCGCGACCGCGGCTACCTGTTCGCCGCCGACCCGTCCCAGCAGCTCGCCCGGCTGGACGGCGAGGAGATCCGCACGCTCGTCGAGGGGGCGCACGTCCTGTTCACCAACGAGTACGAGCACGAACTGCTGCTGGCCAAGTCCAAGTGGACCGAGGCCGAGGTGCTGGACCAGGTCGGGCTCTGGGTCACGACGCTGGGCGCCGAAGGCGCGCGACTGGACGTCACCGGCGAGGCGCCGGTCCACGTGCCCGCCGTGCCCGAGCTGTCGACGGTCGACCCGACGGGCGTCGGTGACGCGTTCCGGGCGGGTTTCCTCGGTGGCATGGGGTGGGGTCTGGACAACCCCTCGGCAGCCAGGATCGGCTGCATGCTGGCGGCGCTGGTCCTGGAGAGCAACGGGTCGCAGGACTACGTCTTCTCCCGCGACGAGTTCCGCCGCCGCCTCGGTGACGCGTACGGTCCGCAACTGGTCGCCGCGCTCCCGGACACCTTATGAGCGGCCTGCTGGACACCCTGGGCGAGCGCGTGGTCGTCGCGGACGGCGCGATGGGCACGGCGCTGCAGGAGCACGACCTGTCTCTGGACGACTTCGCCGGCCTCGAGGGCTGCAACGAGATCCTGAACGTCACCCGGCCGGACGTGGTCCGCGGTGTGCACCGCAGCTACTTCGAGGCGGGCGCGGACGCGGTGGAGACGAACACGTTCGGGACCAACTACGCCAACCTGGCCGAGTACGGCATCGCCGACCGGATCCGCGAGCTGTCGCTGGCCGGCGCGCGGCTGGCCAGGAGCGTCGCCGACGAGTTCGCCGCGCCGGGACGGCCCCGGTTCGTGCTGGGCTCGGTCGGGCCGGGCACCAAGCTGCCCACGCTGGGGCACGCGCGGTTCGCCGACCTGCGCGACGCCTACACCGAGTCGGTCCGCGGTCTGCTCGAAGGCGGCGTCGACGCCGTGATCGTCGAGACCTCCCAGGACCTGCTGCAGACCAAAGCCGCGATCATCGGCGCCCGGCACGCGATGCGCGCCGAGGGCCACACCGTGCCGGTCATCGCGCAGGTGACCGTGGAGACGACCGGCACGATGCTGCTCGGCACCGAGATCGGCGCCGCCCTGACCGCGCTGGAACCGCTCGGCGTCGACCTGATCGGGTTGAACTGCGCGACCGGCCCGGCGGAGATGAGCGAGCACCTGCGGCACCTGGCCGCCCACTCCCGGGTCCCGCTGTCGGTGATGCCCAACGCGGGCCTGCCGCACCTCGGCCCCCACGGCGCCGTGTACCCGCTGCGGCCCGAAGAGCTGGCCGAGGCGCTGACGAGGTTCGTCACGGAGTTCGGCGCGCGCTTGGTCGGCGGGTGCTGCGGCACCACCACCGAGCACGTCCGCGCGGTCGTTGCCGCGGTGGCCGACCTCGCTCCGCGCCCGCGGCGGGCACGCCCCGAAGCCGGCGTGTCGTCGCTGTACCAGGCCGTGCCATTCCGGCAGGACGCCTCGGTGCTGATGATCGGCGAGCGGACCAACGCCAACGGCTCCAAGGCGTTCCGCGACGCCATGCTGGACGGGCGGATCGACGACTGCGTGGAGATCGCCCGCGACCAGACCCGGGACGGCGCGCACCTGCTCGACCTGTGCGTCGACTACGTCGGGCGGGACGGCGCGGCGGACATGGCCGAGATCGCGGGTCGGCTGGCCACCGCGTCGACGCTGCCGATCATGCTGGACTCCACTGAGGTGGACGTGCTGCGCGCCGGGCTGGAGCGGCTCGGCGGCCGGTGCGTGGTCAACTCGGTGAACTTCGAGGACGGCGGCGGCCCCGAGTCGCGCTACCACCGCACGATGGAACTGGTCACCGAGTTCGGCACGGCGGTCGTCGCCCTGTGCATCGACGAGACCGGCCAGGCCCGCACGGCGCGGGACAAGGTCGCCGTCGCCGCGCGGCTGATCGAGGACCTGACCGGCCGGTGGGGCGTGCGCCTGGCCGACATCGTCGTCGACACCCTCACGTTCACCATCGCGACCGGGCAGGAGGAGTCCCGGCGGGACGCCCTGGAGACCGTCGAGGCGATCCGGCTGCTCAAGCAGCGCTACCCGGACGTGCAGACCACCCTCGGGCTGTCGAACGTGTCGTTCGGGTTGAACCCCGCCGCGCGCCAGGTGCTGAACTCGGTGTTCCTGAACGAGTGCGTGCGCGCGGGTCTGGACACGGCGATCGTGCACGCGTCCAAGATCGTCCCGATGGCGCGGATCCCCGAACAGCAGCGGGACGTGGCCCTGGACCTGATCTACGACCGCCGCTCGGCCGACTACGACCCGCTCACGCGGTTCCTGGAGCTGTTCGAGGGGGTCACCGCGGCGTCGGACAAGGCGACGCGCGCGCAGGAGTTGGCCGCGCTGCCGCTGTCCGCCCGGTTGCAGCGGCGGATCGTGGACGGCGAGCGCAACGGCCTCGAGGCCGACCTGGAGGAGGCGCTGGCACAGCGCCCGGCCCTGCAGATCGTCAACGACACGCTGCTGGCGGGGATGAAGACGGTCGGTGAGCTGTTCGGCTCGGGCCGGATGCAACTGCCGTTCGTGCTCCAGTCGGCCGAGGTCATGAAGACCGCCGTGGCCTACCTCGAACCGCACATGGAGCGCGCCGACGGTGGCGGCAAGGGCCGGATCGTGCTGGCCACGGTCAAGGGCGACGTGCACGACATTGGCAAGAACCTGGTCGACATCATCCTGTCCAACAACGGCTACGAGACCGTCAACATCGGCATCAAGCAGTCGATCAACGCCATCCTCGACGCCGCCGCCGAGCACCAGGCGGACGCCATCGGCATGTCCGGGCTGCTCGTCAAGTCCACGGTGGTCATGAAGGAGAACCTGGCGGAGATGAACTCGCGCGGCGTCGCCACCCGGTGGCCGGTGCTGCTCGGTGGCGCCGCGCTGACCCGCTCCTACGTCGAGAACGACCTGGCCGCGGCCTACAAGGGCGAGGTCCGCTACGCCCGCGACGCGTTCGAAGGGCTCCGGCTCATGGACGCCCTCATGGCCGCCAAGCGCGGCGAGACGCCCCTCGCCGACCCGGGAGCCGAGGCCAAGGCCGCCGAGCGCAGTGCCCGGCGGGAACGGTCGCTGCGCATCGCCGGGCAGCGCAAGGCGGAGGCAGCGGCCGTGGCGGGCCCCGTGCCCGCGCGGTCCGCCGTGGCCGCCGACGCGCCGATCCCGACGCCGCCGTTCTGGGGGAGCCGCGTCGTGCGCGGCATCCCGGTCGCCGACTACTCGCGCATGCTCGACGAACGCGCCACCTTCCTAGGCCAGTGGGGGCTGCGCGGCGCCAAGAAGGGCGACGGCCCGTCGTACGAGGAGCTGGTCGAGTCCGAGGGCAGGCCGCGCGTGCGGGCCTGGTTGGACCGCCTGACCACGCAAGGCGTCCTCGCGCACGCCGCCGTCGTGTACGGCTACTTCCCGTGCGTCGCGGAAGGGGACGACCTGGTCGTCCTGACCGAACCGGCCCCCGACGCGCCGGAACGGACCCGGTTCACCTTCCCGCGCCAGCGCCGCGACCGCCACCTGTGCCTCTCGGACTTCGTGCGGCCCCGCGCGTCCGGCGACGTCGACGTGGTCGCGTTCCAGCTCGTCACCATGGGCAGGCCGATCGCCGACGCCGCCCAGGAGCTGTTCGCCGCCGACGCCTACCGCGACTACCTGGAGCTGCACGGCCTCGGCGTCCAGCTCACCGAGGCGCTCGCCGAGCACTGGCACCGGCGGGTCCGCGACGAGCTGCGGTGGGCCGACGGCAGGTCCGTGGCCGCGGAGGACCCCGACGACATCACCGACTACTTCTCCCTCGGCTACCGGGGCGCGCGGTTCTCCCTGGGCTACGGCGCCTGCCCCGACCTGGAGGACCGGGCCAAGATCGTGGACCTGCTCGAACCCGGGCGCATCGGGGTGGAGCTGTCCGAGGAGTTCCAGCTCCACCCCGAGCAGTCCACCGACGCGATCGTGCTGCACCACCCCGAAGCGAAGTACTTCACCGCCTGATCCGACCGACGGCCTTCACCACAGGGAGCACCGTGTCCACCGAGAGGTTCCAGTCGCGCAACGGCATCGACTTCGCCGTCGCGGACCTGTCACTGGCCGAGTTCGGTCGCAACGAGATCCGGCTCGCCGAGCACGAGATGCCCGGCCTCATGGCGCTGCGCCGCGAGTACGCCGGCGTCGACCCCCTGCGCGGGGCGCGGGTGTCCGGGTCACTGCACATGACCGTGCAGACAGCCGTGCTGATCGAGACCCTGACCGCGCTCGGCGCGGAGGTCCGCTGGGCGTCGTGCAATATCTTCTCCACCCAGGACCACGCCGCCGCCGCGGTCGTGGTAGGGCCCGGCGGCACCGAGGACGAGCCGGTCGGCGTGCCGGTCTTCGCCTGGAAGGGCGAATCGGCGACCGAGTACTGGTGGTGCACCGACCGGATGCTGTCCTGGCCGGACGGGCGTGGCCCGAACATGCTGCTCGACGACGGTGGCGACGCCACCTTGCTGGTGCACAAGGGCGTGCGGTATGAGAAGGCCGGTGCGGTCCCCGACGCGACCGACGACGATTCCGCCGAGTGGCGCGCCGTGCTGGACCTGCTCAAGTCCTCGCTGGCCACCGATTCGACCAGGTGGACCGGTGTCGCGGGCGGCATCCGGGGCGTCACCGAGGAGACCACGACCGGCGTGATGCGGCTGTACCAGCTCGCCGCGTCCGACGACCTGCTGTTCCCGGCCATCAACGTCAACGACGCCGTCACCAAGTCCAAGTTCGACAACCGCTACGGCATCAGGCATTCCCTGATCGACGGCATCAACCGCGGCACGGACGTGCTGATCGGCGGCAAGGTCGCGGTCGTCTGCGGCTACGGCGACGTCGGCAAGGGCGCCGCGGAGTCCCTGCGCGGCCAGGGAGCCCGCGTGGTCGTCACGGAGATCGACCCGATCTGCGCGCTCCAGGCCGTCATGGACGGGTACGAGGTCCGGCGCCTGGACGACGTCGTGGACAAGGCCGACATCGTCATCACGACGACGGGCAACAAGGACGTCGTCACCGCCGACCACCTGTCCCGGATGAAGCACCAGGCGATCGTCGGCAACATCGGGCACTTCGACAACGAGATCGACATGGCGGGCCTCGCCGCCGTGCCCGGCATCCGGCGCGTCACCATCAAGCCGCAGGTGGACGAGTGGGTGTTCCCGTCGGGCCGCTCGATCCTCGTGCTGTCCGAGGGACGGCTGCTCAACCTGGGCAACGCCACCGGCCACCCGAGCTTCGTCATGTCGAACAGCTTCTCCAACCAGGTCATCGCCCAGGTCGAGCTGTACACCAAGCACGCGGATTACGGCCGCGAGGTCTACCGCCTGCCCAAGCACCTCGACGAGAGGGTCGCCCGGATCCACCTTCGAGCCCTCGGCGCCGACCTCACCACCCTCACCCCGGACCAGGCCGAGTACATCGGCGTGGCCCTCACCGGCCCCTACAAAGCCGACCACTACCGCTACTGACACCCGGTGGAGAGGTCCTGGTCGTCGTGCCCTCGACGACTCGTCGTGCCCTCGACGACCAGGACCGCACGGCACGCGGACCAGCGAGGTCCGCTCCGCCGACAGGCACCGCGTGACGTACCCGCGGTGCTCCGCCGCGAAAGCCAGGCACTGCGCCGGCCGCCGTTCGAGCCGGCCGCGATCGTCCGACTCGCCCAAGCGTCCGACCCCGGTGTGCCGGTCGGCTCGCGAGCGGTGCGGGCGAAGAGGCGCTGACGCGCGCCGTGCGGCAGTGGGTCGAGGGCCTCGATCCGGCTTCGCGGCAGTGGTCGCGGCGTGATTCCGGTCAACCGGCGCACGGCCCTCCACCGGATTGCCGGAATGCCCGTGAAAATGGTTTGACCCGACCACCGGCCGGTCGGCACGATGGGCCCACACCGAGCCGAGGAGCTGACATGCCGAACACGCGTCGACGCCGATCGGACCGCCCGTGCTCCCCGCCGTGACCTGTTGAAAGGTCCGGTCCAGGGAGCCGTCCGTCGGGGAACCGACCAGGGCGGCTTTCTCTTTCCGGCGCACTCCGGAAATGATTGTCGGACGACCGGGTGAGTCATTCTTGGCGACCTCGGTGTGATTACCGCACGACCGGCCCCCATAGCTCAGCAGGACAGAGCGCGCCGCTACGAACGGCGAGGCCCCAGGTTCAAGTCCTGGTGGGGGCACCGCTGGAACCCCGTGCCACCGCGCCTCGCCGGGACGAGCCCGACGGGGCGCGGTCGGCGGTTCCAGACCAGCACCGCCTTCGCGCGCGGCGGGCGAGAATAGCCGCGTGGAGCATTCCGGGTTAGCCGGAATGGGCCTCCGGTGACACATATGTGAACCGTTCGTCGAATAGGGCGGCCACATATGTGAACTTCGAACCGGGGTCGCCACCGGCCGTTGACACGCCGGAAACATGCGCTACGGTGCGATCAGAGAGCGCTTTCCCGATAACCCCCGCACTCACCCCTCATACGGGAGAGGAAATAGCCATGCCCACATCTTTCGGGAACCGGCGCGCCCTGCTGAAGGTCGTCGTGGCCGCCGCGTTGGCCACGACCGCGGCCACCGTTCCCGGCGCCACGCCGGCGTTGGCCGCGACCACCGCAGACGGGTTCGCCTCCGTGAACGCGTTAGGGCAGAACGGCACGACCGGAGGCGCGGGCGGCGCTGTCGTCACCGCCGCCACCACGGCTCAGCTCCTCGACTACATCGCCCGACCGGAACCACTGGTCGTGCAGGTCAAGGGCACGATCACGCTGCCGACCGGCACCACGGACGGCATGCACCGCGTCGCCTCCGACAAGACGATCATCGGCTTGGGCGGTGACGCGAAGCTCGTCGGCGGCGGGCTCACCATCGGCGTGCCGGTGGACGACGACGTCACCTCTCCCCCGGCCAACGCCGTGCACAACATCATCATCCGCAACCTGGCGATCACCGGGGCCACGGACGACCTGATCAACGTGCAGATGTTCAGCCACCACATCTGGATCGACCACAACGACTTCTCCAACGGCGACGACGGCGCGGTCGACATCAAACGGGGCAGCGACTACGTCACGGTCTCGTGGAACAGGTTCCACGACCACGACAAGACCCTGCTGCTCGGCCACGACGACGACAACGGCGCGCAGGACATCGGCCGCCTGCGGGTCACCTACCACCACAACTACTTCGACGGCTCCGACCAGCGCAACCCGCGGGTCCGGTTCGGCGAGTCGGTGCACGTCTACAACAACTACTACCGCGACAACAGCTACGGCGTGGCCTCGGCGATGAACGCGGGCGTGGTGCTGGAGGGCAACTACTTCTTCAGCGTCAACAACCCCGGCCGGGTCGACTTCAGCGGCGACCTGGGCCGGATCGTCGCCCGCGACAACATCCTCGTCGAGTGCAACCACGAGATCGAGCTCCGGGGTTCCGTGGTCGAGCCCCGCACCTACTACAGCTACTCCCTCAACCGCGCCGCCGAAGTCCCCACGGTCGTGCCCGCCGGTGCGGGCACCGGTCGCATCTGACAGGAGCACCGAAGATGAGCGACATCAGCAGGCGCAGCCTCCTCGCGGGCGCCGCCGCCACGGCCCTCACCGCCGTGGCCGCACGCGCCGCGGCGGCCGAGCCCGGCCACACCAGCCCGGTCACGACGAACCCCGCGTGGGCGGCGCCGTTCCAGACCGCCGACGGGTTCGCCGGCACGAACACCCTCGGCCAGAACGGCACCACCGGCGGCGTGGGCGGACCGGTGGTCACGGTGCGCGACACCGAGACGTTCCTGGACTACTGCGACCGCAACGAGCCCTACGTGATCCAGGTGGACGGGATCATGACGTTCAGCAGCAAGCAGGGCCTGCGGTCCAACAAAACCGTCATCGGCCTGCCCGGCGCGGAGATCCGCGGCGGCGGCCTGGACATGTACCGCCGGCAGAACGTGATCATCCGCAACCTGAGGTTCACCGGCGCGGACGACGACGCGATCAGCATCCAGCAGTCCTCGCACCACATCTGGATCGACCACTGCGACCTCAGCGGCGGCGCGGACGGGCTGATCGACATCGTCCGGGGCGCCGACTTCATCACCGTGTCGTGGAACAACTTCCACGACCACAGCAAGACCGCGCTGCTGGGGCACTCCGACTCCAACGCGGGGCCGGACACCGGCAAGCTGCGGACCACGTTCCACCACAACTACTTCAACGCCACCGAGCAGCGGCACCCCCGGGTCCGCTTCGGCGAGCCGATCCACGTCTACAACAACTACTTCCGGAACAACCGCCTGTACGGGGTCGCGTCCACCGAGAACGCCGGCGTGCTGGTGGAGGCCAACTACTTCGAGAACGTGCCCCACCCGATCTACTCCGGCTACGACGAGAGCGGACCGGGGCGCGTGGTGCAGCGCAACAACATCTTCGTCAACTCGGGCACGCCGCAGACCCTCGGCACGGTCGTCGAACCGCGCACCTACTACGCCTACACCCCCGACAACCCGTCGACCCTGCCCACCACCGTCCCCGCCGGCGTCGGCGTCGGCCGGATCTGATCCCAGGAGGACCAGCATGAGCGCCATCAACCGTCGTCGGTTGCTCGCCGGCACGGCACTCGCCGCCGTGGCCGCCGCCGTGCCACGCGCCGCCTGGGCCGGTGTGGACGCGCTGAACGTCGCCGACGGGTTCGCCGGGGTCACCGCGCTCGGCCAGAACGGCACCACCGGCGGCGCGGGCGGCCAGGCGGTCACCGTGACCACGGCCGCCGCCCTCGCCGACTACGTCGGACGCAAGGAGCCCTACGTCATCTCGGTGTCCGGCCGGATCCAGACCGGCGACGAGATGCTGACCGTCGTCGCGAACAAGACCATCGTCGGTGTCGGCTCCACCGCCGAGATCACCGGCGGCGGCCTGCAGCTCGGCTCCACCACCCGCCCCGGCAACAACGTGATCATCCGCAACCTCCGGTTCACCAACGCCTCGGACGACTCGATCAGCGTCACCAACTCCGCGCACCACGTGTGGATCGACCACTGCGACCTGTCCGACGGCTACGACGGCCTGCTGGACATCAAGCGCAACTCGGACTACGTCACCGTGTCGTGGAACCACTTCCACCACCACAGCAAGGCCGCCCTGCTCGGCCACTCCGACAGCTACACCAGCGACAAGGGCAAGCTGCGCGTCACCTACCACCACAACTTCTTCGACGGCACGGACCAGCGCCACCCGCGCGTCCGCTTCGGCGAGCCCGTGCACGTCTACAACAACTACTACCGGGGCAACTCGCTCTACGGCGTCGCCTCCACCATGGACGCCGGGGTCGTGGTCGAGGGGAACTACTTCGAGAACGTCGCGCACCCGATCCTGTCCGGCTACGACAAGAGCGGTCCGGGACGCGTGATCGAGCGCAACAACATCTACGCCGGATCCGGTGCGCCGGAGACGCTCGGCACCGTCGTGGAGCCGCGCACCTACTACAGCTACACGGTGGACGACCCGGCGTCCGTGCCGCGCCTCGTCACGGCCGGCGCCGGTGTCGGCCGCGTCCAGGGGGTGGCACGGTGAAGAGGAGCACCGCTGTCGCGCTCGCCGCGACGCTGATCGGGAGCCTGGCCGTCGCCACACCTGTGACGGCCGCTCCCGCGGTCGCCGCGGACACCGCGCCGATCGGCTTCGCCGCCGTCAACGCCCTCGGCCAGAACGGCACCACGGGCGGCGCGGGCGGCCCCGAGGTCACGGTGTCCACCGCCGCCGACCTCATCGCCGCGATCAAGGCCACCGGGCCGCGCGTGGTGCGGGTGCAGGGCATGATCACGCTGCCGGCGGGCATGTACGACGTCACCTCGGACAAGACGGTCGTCGGCGTCGGCGCGGCGTCGGGCATCACCGGCGGCGGGCTCAACATCGGCCTGCCGGTGAGCGAGACGACCACTCCCCCGGCGGACGCCGTGCACAACGTGATCATCCGCAACCTGGTGTTCCGCAACGCCACCGACGACTCGATCAACGTGCAGATGTTCAGCCACCACGTCTGGATCGACCACAACGACCTGTCCCGCGGCTACGACGGGCTCATCGACATCAAGCGCGGGTCCAGCTACATCACCGTGTCCTGGAACCACGTCCACGACCACGCCAAGAACATGCTGCTCGGGCACTCCGACAGCAACGGCGCCCAGGACACCGGTTACCTGAAGGTCTCCTACCACCACAACTTCTACGACCGGACCTCGCAGCGCAACCCGCGCACCCGGTTCGGCAACCCGGTGCACATCTTCAACAACTACTTCCTCAACAACAGCGACACCGGCCCGGCGTGCCAGGCCCAGTCCGGCTGCTGGATCGAGGGCAACTACTTCGACAACGTCGAGGAGCCCATGACCACCAGCTACTCCGGACCCAAGGGCAACATCGTCGAGCGGAACAACGTCTACGTGAACAGCGGCAAGCCGGTCGTCGGCGGAACCGTCACCGACCCGCGCACCTACTACCAGTACGCCCTCGACCCGCCCGCGAACGTGAAGGCGCTCGTCACCCAGGGAGCGGGCACCGGCAAGGTCTGACCTGCGCGGCGACGAACAGCGGTATTCCGCACGCACCGCCCTCCCCCGAGGTGCGGATCGGGGCGGCCGATCCTATAGTTCGGCCGCCCGGATCCGCGTTTCGAAGGGAATTCCGACGATGTCGAGACGATTAAGACGAGCGTTGCTCTCGTTGTCCGGCTGCGTGGCGCTGATCATCGCCGCGAACGGCACGGCGTCCGCGAGCGGTTCGGCGTGGCAGGCGATCGCCGCCGTCGACCCCGTGGTCGGCGCCCGGCTCCAGCCCCACCAAAGCCTGCTGAGCGCACCGACCACGATCACGACCCCGCTGCCCGCCAACCCGGTCGGCGCGCTGGCGACCGCCGTCTCCGGCCTCTCCGCCGGGGTCGGCCTGCCGCAGGACGCCGCCGCGGCCATCGGCTCCTCGGGCCTCTCCACCGAGGTCGCCGGCCGGGTCGCGAACCTGCTCACCGCGATGACCACCTGCCGGCAGGTCACCGAGACCCGCTTCGCCGCCATCCCGACCGGCCTGCTGCCGCTCGTGCTCAAGACCGGCGGCGCACTGGACCCCTTGGCGCACGCGGGCATCCGCGCGTGCGCCGAGCCCGTGTGGCGGCGGACGGTCGAACTGCAACTCACGCTGGACGACCTGGCGTCCGGCCAGGCCGCCGCCTCGTGCGCCGTCCCCGGCACCGCCGACCTGGACCTCTGGCCCGTGCTCCGACTGGACGGCAGCACGTGCGGCGACAACACCTACGCGCACGACTACATGCTGATCATCGACGTCGGCGGCGACGACACGTACCGCAACAACGCCGGCGGCAACATGGTCGACCTCAACTTCTCCCCCGCCGGCTCGACCGTCACCGGCTTGCGCGGCACCGGCCCCGCGCAGGGCTGCCAGCGCGCCATCCCCGGTCTGACCGCGCTCGACTGCGTGCCCGCGGTCGGCGTCCTGCTCGACCTGGCGGGCCAGGACACCTACGGCGTCAAGGAGACCCCGGACCACGACACCGGCTGCACCACCGACCCGGTCGTGCGCCGGATGATGACCGCCGGCGCGGGCTTCCTCGGCGTGAGCGTCCTGCGCGACTCGGGCGGCACGGCCGATGTCTACACCGGCAAGACCGGCTCGCTCGGCGCGGGCCACATCTTCGGCGTCGGCCTGCTGTCGGACGACGGCGGGAACGACACGTACTCCGCCGTGCGCAACAGCCAGGGCTTCGCGCTGGTCGGCGGTTTCGGCCTGCTGCACGACCAGTCGGGCGCCGACACCTACGACTACTACATGCCCGCCCCGATCAACCCCTCCGCGCCCAACCAGACCGAGGGTGCGGGCGGTGTGCGGGACGACGAGGGCGAAGGACTGTGCGACCGGATCCCGCGGTTCGTCCAGGGCACGGCCAACGTGCTGCCCGGCACCACCGGCGTCCTGATCGACGACTCCGGCGCGGACAGCTACCACGGCGCGTTCGCCGGTGAGTTCGTCGGCCCGATCCAGAACCCGAGCACCAGGGCGGGCAGCCTCGGCTTCGGCAACAACCAGGGCCTCGGCGTCTTCCTCGACCGCGCGACCACCGACGACACCTACGTGGTGGACGGCGAGCCGGCGGTGGCGGGCGTGCCGGCTCGCGGCGACGGCGTGACCGTGCTGCCGGGCAACGACTCCTCCGGCTCCGGCCTCGGCCAAGGCCTGTTCATCGACCAGTGACGGCAACGGGTTCCGTGCCCACCGCTACCCGGGTGGGCACGGAACTCCGCCCGCCTACTGGAAGACCACGTCGCTGCAGAAGTAGTACGACTGGTCGGAGTGGCTGGCCTGCCAGATCACGTAGACCACGTGGCGGCCGGTGCGGCTGCCCGCGTTCACCGCGACCCGGTAGTGGTCCGACGGCGCGTAACGGCCGGTCGTCGCGACCAGGTCCAGGTGGTTCCAGCCCAACGGCGTCGTCGTCGCGTCGTAGCCCTGCTTCGACACGTACACCCGGAGGTAGTCCGCGCCGTGCCTGGCCTGGTCCCAGATGTCGAGGGTGAACTGCCGCGGCTTGGTCACGGCCTTCCACTGACCCGGGTTGTCCAGGGCCGCGTACCGCATCCCGCCGGTGCGCCCGCCGCTGCACAGCTGGCCGTTGGGAATGGCGCCCTGGTGGTTGCCCGCGACACCTTCGCGGTACAGGCCGTTCCAATTCCACATGGCAGTGGTGTCGGCCTGCCACGCCTGCCAGCACATGGGATCCTGCTGGGCCATCGTCGGGTTCTGGAAATCGCTGCCCCACCGCTGCCAGCAGCCGTAGTTCCGCGACGGCGGGTCGACGGTCGACCCGTGCGCGGCGGCGACGCCGGTCAGCAGGCTCGCCATGAGCCCGGCGACGACCGCGAGCGTCGCGAAGGCTCTGGCGAGCAGGTTCTTGTTCACGGGGACGGACATGAGCGCCACTCTCTCCTCCTCGTTGAGGACAACCATGTTGAGTAATGTCCATGGGTGGGCTGGGAGCGCTCCCAAATCGCACTGTAACCAAGCGTGCGCGGAAATGGGAAGTGTTGGCGGACAACGGGTCCGCATTCGACGCGCATTCGACCGCAATTCGACGGAACGCCCTCCCGACCACTGCCGGGAGGGCGTTTCGGGCAACTCGCCGCTACAGCGCCGAAAGGTCGACGGCCTCGGCCATCGCCCGGTAACCCGCGTCGTTCGGGTGCAGGCGGTCGCCGCTGTCGTAGGCGGGCCGCAGCGCGTCGGGGTCCGCCGGGTCGGCCAACGCGCGGTCGAAGTCGACCACCGCGTCGAACTCGCCGGACGTGCGGATCCAGGCGTTCACCTCGTCCCGCACCGCCTCGCCCTCCTCGGTGTGGTACATGGCGCCCTTGAACGGCAGCAGCGTGCCGCCGACGACCCGCACGCCCTTCGCGTGCGCCTTGCCGATCAGCTCCCGGTACCCGGCGACCAGCTCGGCCGCGGTGACCACCGGGTTCGGCGTGGCGCAGTCGATCGGGAACTGGCTGAACCCGATGTCGTTGATGCCCTCCAGCAGGATCACCGTGCGCACGTCCGGCTGCGCCAACGCGTCCCGCTCGAACCGCGACGTCGCCTTCTCGCCGAAGCACGACGAGTCGTTGAGCACCCGGTTGCCGCCGATGCCCGCGTTCACCACGCCGCGCCGGCCGGCCAACCGCTCCGCCAGCTCGTCCGGGTAGCGGTTGTCGGCGTCCACAGTGGACCCCACGCCGTCGGTGATGGAGTCGCCGAACGCCACCACGACCTCGCGCCGCGGGGTGAGGTCCAGGACGTCCACGGCGTCGAGGTAGAACCACGACGACGACGTCTCGGTGAACGCCCCCGCCGCCACGTCGGCCCGGTGGTCGCCGGACGCCCGCCAGCTCGTGGCGCTGGCGAACGCGTGCCCGGTGGCGGGCCCGGTCTTCCCCGCCAGGTACAGCGTCACGGTCACCTGGCTCAGCGGCGCCACCGCCAGCGGGGCGAGGTCGCCCACCGCCTCACCGCCGACCGGCACCGTCACCGAGCGCCGACCGCCGAACG
This sequence comes from Actinosynnema sp. CA-299493, assembly GCF_050946825.1. Lineage (NCBI taxonomy): Bacteria > Bacillati > Actinomycetota > Actinomycetes > Pseudonocardiales > Pseudonocardiaceae > Actinosynnema > Actinosynnema sp. CA-299493. Next base: position 4,596,497 of record NZ_CP191993.1, on the reverse strand, counting down.
TCAGGTGCCGCACCGTGTTCGGCCGCACCGCCGCGCCCTGCGCCGTCCGCGCGACCGTCGCGCCGGTCACGACCAGCGGGGACTCGCCGTAGGCGTTGGACAGCCTGATCCGCACCGCCGCGCCGCCGTCGCTGGTCCGCACGACCTGGCGAACGGTGTGGTCGTCGAAACCGGCCGTACCCCAACCCGGTCCGAACACGTCCGTCGGCGGGTGCGGCGAAGCGGCCCACGTCGCGTTCCACCCGAGGCCCGAAGCCCCCGCCGAACCCGCTGCCGCGCCCGGGACCAGCGCGACCCCCAGCACCGCGACGAGCACCGTTGTCAGTTTCCTCATGTCCGCGTTCCCCCAGTCGCCCGCTGACCCGTTCCGCCGACACGCTATCCGTCGACCCCGACAAAACTCTCCGACCAGCACCGACGGGTCGTGGTGGGTCCTTGACGAAGGCTTGACGTTGGCCCGGTGGGCGTCTTAGGGTCCGGCATCTCGAAAATTGCTGGACCAATACCGAAACTTTCGAACGTCGCCGTCGTAGTCGTCCGAGAAAGCGAAGACCGCCATGAAGCCGATCCGCCTCGTCACCGCCGCGCTCGCCGCGATGGCGCTGACCACGCCGCTGGCCCTCGTGGCCGCGGCCTCGCCCGACCCGGGTGAGCTGTCCGCAGGCCACGCGAAGAAGGACAGCCTCCGCTGGGTGGCGCCGAAGGGGTTCTACATCGGCACCGCCGCGGCCGGTGGTGGCCACCACGAGGACCAGCCCTACCCCGACCCGTTCACCAAGGACCTCGAGTACCGCTCCGTGCTGGCCAAGGAGTTCAGCTCGGTGTCCGCCGAGAACCAGATGAAGTGGGAGTACATCCACCCGGAGCGCGACCGCTACAACTTCGGGATGGCCGACGCCATCGTGAAGTTCGCGCAGCGCAACCGGCAGGTGGTCCGCGGGCACACGCTCCTGTGGCACAGCCAGAACCCGGCGTGGCTCGAGCAGGGCGACTTCACCGCCGACGAGCTCCGCCAGATCCTGCGCGAGCACATCACCACCGTCGTCGGCCGCTACAAGGGCAAGATCCAGCAGTGGGACGTGGCCAACGAGATCTTCACGGACACGGGCTCGCTGCGCACCACCGACAACATCTGGATCCGCGAGCTGGGCCCCGGCATCATCGCCGACGCGTTCCGCTGGGCGCACGCGGCCGACCCCAAGGCCGACCTGTACTTCAACGACTACGGCGTGGAGAGCGTCAACGCCAAGAGCAACGCCTACCTCGCGTTGATCAAGGACTTGAAGGCGCAGGGCGTGCCGGTGCACGGCTTCTCCGCCCAGTCGCACCTCAGCACCCGGTACGGCTTCCCCGGCGACCTGGAGACGAACCTGAAGCGGTTCGCCGACCTCGGCCTCGGCACCGCCATCACCGAGCTGGACGTGCGGATGGACCTGCCGGCGAACGGCGTGCCGACCCCGGAGATGCTGGCCAAGCAGGCCGACTACTACAACCGGACGCTGGTCGCCTGCCTCAACGTCGAGGGCTGTGACTCCTTCACGATCTGGGGCTTCACCGACAAGTACTCCTGGGTGCCGGTGTTCTTCGCCGGCGAGGGCGCGGCGACGGTGATGTGGGAGGACTTCACCCGCAAGCCCGCGTACGACGTCATGCAGTGCACGCTGGCCAAGGAGTCGGTCGAGCGCGGCGAGCGCCACCCGCACCTGCCGGCCTGCGCCAAGTAGGTCCCGACGCACGCTCCACCGCGTCCCCGCGAGACCGTCGGCCCCCGTTCGAACCCGGAGTTCGGGCGGGGGCCGATTCCACCCGTTGACCGAACGCGGTCACCGGAGCCCGGGTCATCGGAAGCCCGGGTCGGTGACGCACGCCACGTGCGGGCGGGAACACCGGTGGCCGCCACGCCGTTGGAACACCCGGTCGGTGCGGTCCGTGTCCCCGGGCCTCACCCAGCGCCTTCGCGGAACACCGTTCGGCTGGAGCCGCGTCGAGCCACTCGCCGAGAGGCGACCGCCGCGCCGACCCTCGACTTCCCGGAGCGACGTCCACCGAGTCGGTGACGTCGACCGCATCACCGCACGCGTCACGGGAGCCCTGGGACCTGCGGCGCTCGCCGAGCACTTCGCCCGCGGCACGGCGCAAACCCCCGACCGGGCGCTGACCGGCCGCACGGGACGGCCGGCTCGGCCTTGATCGAGCCGGCCGTCGGCGGCCTCAGACGGGCAGGACCTCCAACGAGCCCGGTCCGGCGACGTGCCGGACCCCGGCGGTCACGCACTGGAGGGGGTCGAAGGTCAACCGGGCGCTGATGAGCACGAGGGTGCGGCCGGCGAACTCACCGGAGTTGATCGTCGCCACCACGATCCCCACGTTCTCCCCGACGGGCCGCTGGCTCAGCGTGATGCCGCCGGTGAAGTGGGACGTGCCCGTGTGGTGGCCCGCCGCGTCCTCCCACCTGACCGTGCCGGACGCGTTGGTGATCGGCGCGTTGATGCTGCAACTGATCAACCCCGACGCGGAGGCGGTGTAGTCGGCGAACACGTGCTCGTCATCGATGACCTGGTTCGCGCAGGGGCCGAATCTGCCGGCCACGGTCACCTCGTTCAAGCGGGGCAGCAGCGTCAGTCCCGGGTCGATGCTCTGCTCGACGTAGCCGGGGCACGCCACCAGGGGCGCATCGGCGTCGGCGTGGGCCGGTTGCGTGGTCACGAGCGCCGCGCAGAGCAACGCGCAGCCGGTCACGAACGCCATGAGGGGAGAGGAGCGCTTCATCGCGGGATCCGTTCTCGAATGGGCAATCGTCTTCCGCGAAGAGAATCGGTAGGCGGCTGTCCCATCGTGAGCGGCCTTTCAGGTGGTTCGGGGTGCACCCGTTCGCCCGCTCCGGCACACCGTCGGTGGCATCGCCAGGTCAGGCCGACTCGCCGGCGTCCCGATCCCTGAGGTACCGGGTGTGGTCGGCCTGCTGGTCCACGTCCGCCGCGTACAGGCGTTCGGCCAGCCGGTGGGCCTCGGCCTCCAGCAGGCCGAGCTGGGTGACCAGCTCGTCGCCGGGGCTCGGCTCGCCGCCCGCCCGCTGCTTCACCGCGAACCACCACGGCAGGTTCAGGTACGTCTGCACGGACAGCGGCAGGTCGGTGCGCGCCAGCCGGACCACGGTGTGCCGCAGGTCCGGGTCGACGGCCAGCGCCTCGGGCCGCGCGAGGAGGTCGCCGAGCACCGCGCCGATCCGGCCGACGGCGGCGACGGCGGGCTCCGGCACCCGGGACGACCGCGCGCCCACCTCGCGCACCAGGTCGTCCAGTTCCACGCGGAGCAGACCGGCCTCGGTGACCGCGTCCACCGGCACCAGCCGGATCCTCTCCGGCGGCGCGAGCAGCGCGCCGACCGCGTACAGCCCGGCCACCACGACCGGCCACACGCCGCCGACCACGCCACCGAGGTGCAGCAGCACGCCGACGAGACCGCCGACGCAGCCGACGAGGTTCTTGGTCGAGCCGAGGTAGCGGATCACTGGTAACCGCGGATCTCCTGGAACACGTCGCCGAGTTCGGCGGCGCGGGCGTCGAACACCTTGCCGCCGGTCATGGCGGCCACCTGGCCCAGCTCCACGCCGCTGCCCTCGCCGAACAGCACGGTGAACACGGGCACCTGCCGCACCGACGCGGGCACCGAGCCGAACGACGCCTGGAACTCGGCCAGGCCGGAGCCGTTCGCGTTCTCGCCGTCGGTCATCAGCACGATCGACGTGAACCGGTCCGGGTCGGCCGCGACCAGCGGCTCCATCACCTCGTACGCGCGGGACAGGCTGTCGTAGATCGCCGTGCCGCCGCCTTCCTCCAGCGCTTCGGCGTACGCCTTGATCCGCGCCAACTCGGCCCGCGGGTCGCCTTCGGGCAGGGTGAACGTCCGCGGCGCGCCCGGCGTGGTGTCGAACGGCAGCATGGTCACCTCCTCCCGGCTGCGGAAGCGGCGGAAGCGACCGGTGAGCGAATCGTCCGCGCCGGTCAGGCCGACCAGCGCGGACCGCAGCGACGCGATCCGGTCGCCGGCCATCGAACCGGACGTGTCGAGCACGTACAGCGTGCGCGACGGGCGCCGGATCTCGTCGAAGTACGCCGAGAGCAGGGCGTCGACGGAGTCGCGCGCGGCCGGGAACGGCAGCTCCACCAGGTCGCGCACGGCGAACCGGGAGTCCAGGTCGACACCGGGCACGACCGGCCGCCGGTGCGTGGTCTCCACGATCTGCCGCTGCACGTCCGGTGTGCGCAGGTGGTCGGTGAGGCGTCGGTGCGCGTCACGCGCGTCGTCGCCGGAGTCCGCGAGCAGGGTCAGCGGGTAGTCGGCGGTGACCACGCCGTCGGCCGGGTAGACCAGCGTGAGCGGCTCGGGCAGGGCGCCGGCGGCGTTCATCGAGAGCAGCACGGACTCGTAGTTGATCAGCCCGTCGACCTGCGCGCCGGGGTCCTGGCCGGTGGCGCGGCGCTGGTAGGCCTCCGACAGCCAGCCCGACGACCCGGCGGAGAGCGACTGCGCGGCGAAGAAGCCCTTCAGGCGCGGTGTCACCGCCGCGATCTGGCCCGCGTCGACGGCGTTGCCCGCGCCCGCCAACGCCGACGCCACACCGACCAGGGCGGAGAAGCCGGAGTTCGACGCCGACGGGTCGGTCATCCCGTAGCTGAACGCCTTGTGCGACGCCTGCTCGGCGATCTCGCCCCAGCCGACGCGCCGGTCGGCCCACCCCAACCGCTTCGCCGACGACGTCGACAGGCCGAGCACCACCGGCGAGCTCATCACCTTGACCTGGTTGCCGAGCCGTCTCGCGGCCTCCGGGATGGCCGCCGGGTAGCGGTTGGAGGAGAACCAGACGGCGTCGTACTTGCCGTCGACCTCGCCCTTCGCCAACGCCTCGGCCCCTTCCAGCGTGCCGGTGAAGGTGAACTCCACCTCGACGCCGGTGGCCTTCGCCGCCGCGTCCAGCACCGGCTGCACGTCGGTCAGCTCGCTGCCCGCGAGCACCCGCAGCACACCGGGTCTCGCCGGACCCGCGGGCTGCGCCGGATCGGGCTCGGCCTCGCCGGTGCACCCCGCGACCACCAGCACGGCGGCGAGCACGAACGCTGTCCTCATCGGTCCCCCTCGACCGCCGTCGCGTCGTGCGACCGGCGCAAGTGCTCTTCCGCGCGGCGGATCTCCCCCGACAGCGACTCGACCGTGACCGCCATCGTGCGCACCGCGTCCGCCCGGTAGCCGTCGACCGCGTCGATCGCCGCGTAGATGCGGTCGAACGACGCGCGGATCGTCTCCACCGCGACGGCCGGGTCGCTGCTCGCCCGGCGGATCTCCGCGCCTTGCAGGTCCAGCAGTTCGGTGTTGGCGCGGATCAGGCCGTCCGTGGTGGCCCGCAGGGCGGCGACCTCGTCCAGCACGTCGCGCTGGCTCGCCAAGGCGCCGCTCACCAGCAGGGCGATCCGCAGCGCCGCCACGGTCGTGGTCACCGCGCGTTCCACGCCCCGGATCAGCTCGTCGTTGTTGCGCCGCACCAGGTCCAGCGCCAGGTAGCCCTGCGCGCTCACGGCGAGCTGCGTCAGCAGGTCCTGGTGGCGTTGCCGGATCGGGTGCAGCACGTCCGCGCGCAACGCCCGCGCCCGGGCCGGGTCGGTCAGGTCGAACACCCCGGCCTGCCGGTCGACCGCCGCGTCCACCGCCTCGGCGAACGCGGCGGCCTCGGCCAGCTTGCCCATGGCCCGCCACAGCCGCTCCCGCTCGCCCTTGATGGTGGCGTTGTCGCGGCGCAGCACGTCCTGCCGGTTGCGCAGGTCCCCCACCAGGGCGTTCACCGGCTCGCCCGCCGCGCGGTAGCGGTCGAGGGCCTTCTTGGCGGCGTTCGCGACGGGGAAGACCCTCAGCAGCTTGCGGCCGGTGATCGGCAGCTTCGCCGGGTCCAGCTCGGCGACGGTGCGGCGCAGGCCCGACAACGACGTGGTGACGTGCACCTGGGGCGAGTCGTCGCGCAGCGCGCGGGCCGAGCGGTCCAGCATCGCGCCCGCCACGCCCGCCGCCGCGCGCATGTCCGCCTCGCCGACGGCGAGCACGTCGTCCAGCACGGCGGTGAACTCCGGTGACCGCACGTCCAGCTCTCGCAGGCGGTCGGCGAACCGCTCGGCCCGGCGGTCGACGTCCGCGCGCACGTCCTCGCCGAGCGTGATCAGCCCGGCCGCGCGGTCGACCGGGATCGGCGCCACGGGCTCCGGCGGGGTGAGGGCGAACTCGTCCATCAGGAGGCGACCGCGTCGAGCAGGCGTTCCAGCGTCTCGAACGACGGCGGCTCGACCGCGTCCACCAGGTCCGCGGGCGCCTTGTCGCCCACGACGTCGGCGAACACGCGCGGGTCGGACGTGCGGAAGCCGAACGTGGCGGCGAGCCTGGACAGCTCGGGATCGGTGCTCAGCAGCCGGCCGACCCGGTCGCCCCGGTCGGACAGCGGGACCAGCGTGTGCTTGGAGTACACGGTCGGCGCGAGGTAGAGCAGGCGCATGTCGGCGCGGATCGAGCCGTCGGCGCGCAGCACCCGGTCGACGTACTGGGACTCGTAGATCAGCGCGAGCGGCGTCTTGCCCATGCCGGCCGCGAGGTAGTCCTCGAACGGGCCCTCGGTGCTGTTCTGCGTGTAGCCCTGGTCGCGGAAGAGCCTGGCGACGTCGGGCAGCACGGCCGCCTCCTGCTCGGGCGTGCCGACCACGGTGTTGCCGTTGGCCACGAACGACACGATCGACAGGTACATCGCGGCGGAGTTCGACTCGGCCGGGTTGGTCGTGGTGATGAGGACGTTCTTGCGGGCCGGGTAGGCGGTGTTGCCGGGCAGCTGGTCCCAGCGCGTGCCCGCCTCGGTCAGCGCCAGGTACTCGGCCACGTCGAGCACCCGGTAGTCGCCCGCGCCCTTGGTCACGACGCCGGCGGCTTCGAGCAGCGCCACGATCGGCTCGAACGTCGCGACGGCCATGGGCGACTGGAACGGCGTGTGCGCGGCGGTCGTCTTGCGGTCGCGCTGGATCCGCTGCGCGGCGGGCGAGGACGACGGGAACGCGAACTCGTACTTCCCCAGGTCGACGGACGTGGCGATCTGCCGTGAGCCGGCCGTGTCCACCTCGACCGCCAGGCCGTGCTCCGCGAACGCCTCGGCCACCCTCGGGTCGCTGAAGAAGGCGAGCTTCTCCGACCCGATGACACCGCGCACGGTGGTCAACCCACCTGGAGCCCCGCCCTCCGCGTCGTCCGGACGACCCCACACGACCACCGCGACGACCGCCGCCAACAACACCACGGCCAAGCCGATGGACAACCGGCGTTTCACTGGACCCGCTCACCCCCGTGTTCCCCGGCGATCATCTCCGCCGCCCGACTCGTTTGACGCGCGAAGCGGCGATCACGGGGCGAACGGTTGATGAACGGAAGGTGACGATGCCGCGTACCCGGCGGCCAGCACGGTGATCGCGCACGCCACGTACGCGGTCGTGCGCGGAGAGGTGAGCTCGGCGAGCGCCGGTCCGGCCAGTGCGCCGACGACCGTCGCCGCCGCCTCACCCGTGAACAGCACCGCGCCGACCCGCCCCAGCACCGCGGTCGGCGTCACCCGTTGCAGGACGGTCTGCGTGACGACCAGGACGGCCGAACCCGACAGCCCGACCAACGCGGCGGCGGGCAGCGCGGCGGGCAGCGACGTCGAGCTGAACAGCAGCGCGAATCCGGCGGAGGTGGCGACGAGCGCGCTCGCCAGCAACGGGCCCGACCTGAGCCGGTCGACCAAGACCCGGGTCGCCGGAGCGCCCAGCAGGAAGCCCGCGCCCAGCGCGGACATCACCACCCCGACCGGTCCCGCGCCGCCCAGCGTGGTCATCCCGAACGGCACCAGCAACGCGCTGAGCGAGGCGTTCGCGGCCAGGAAGGCCGTGCTCACGACGAGGAGCGCCTTGGCCGTTCGTGCCGAGCGCAGGAACGCGAGCCCTTCCCGCAGTTCCTCGCGCACGCCCGGTCCCCGGTCGCGACCGCCGCCTCGGGCCGTCGCCGCGATCAACCCGGCCGCGACCAGGTAGCTCGCCGCGTCCGCCGCCACCAGGGCAGGGAAGCCCACCAACGCCGTCAAGGCGCCACCCAGCGGTGCGCCGACGAGTCGGGCCACGCCGTCGGTGAGGGAGTTCAGGGCGTTGGCCCCGCTCAGCGCCGTGCCGGTGCCGACCACGACGGGGGTGTGCGCCTGGGCCGCGGGCCGGAACACCACCGTGCCCGTGCTCTCCACGACCAGCGCGACGTAGACCAGCCAGAGGTCACCGGGGTCGCGGGCGAACAGCAGGAGGGTGACGGCGGCGGCGCGCAGCACCTCGGCCGCGACCATCGCCCGCCGCCGGTCCCACCGGTCGACCAGCACCCCCGCGACCGGCCCGAACAGCAGCGGCGGCAGGAACTCCGCCGCCAGTGCCGCACCCGCCGCCATCAGCGAGCCGGTCAGGTGGAAGACGTGCGCGGGCACGGCGACGACGAGCAGCCAGGTGCCGAACACGCTGACGGTCCGTGCCGCCCACAGCAGCCGGAAGTCCCTCACGCGCAGAGCGGTCAACATCCGGTGACTATCCCAAGAAGACAGTCATCCCGGGTAGTGTTCTGACAAGATTGGCCGCGTGGGACACGAACTGGGGCAACGGCTCCGTGCGCTGCGCGCCGCGAACGGGCGGACGGTGGCCGCGGTCGCCGCCGACGCGGGACTCTCCGTGCCGTACGTGGCGAACCTGGAGAACGGTCGGGGCAACCCGACCGTCGACGCGCTCACCCGGTTGGCGGAGGCGCTGGGCACGCGGCTGACCGTCGGGTTCGCCGACACCGACGACCAGCCCGCGCCCCCACCCGCCGAGCTGCCCGCCGCGCTGGTCCGGCTCGGTCGCACCACCCGGTTCCGCCGGGACGTCCACGCCGTGGCCGAGGCCACCGGTCAGAGCGCCGACGGCCTGGCCGGGCGGCTGCTGGACGCGCTGGCCCGCCTGTCCGCCCTCACCGGCCGGGACCTCACCGAGCCGGACTGGCTGCGGCTGCTCGACGCGCTGCTGCTCGTCGCGGCGCACCCCGACCCGGGCGAAGGGGCTCAGTAGGCCATGAACAGGATCTCGTCGCGCGAGTAGTCGTGGCCCGGGTGGTTCTCCTTGAGGTGCTGCTGGGTCTTCGACACCAGGTCGTCCTCGTCCTGACCCGTGATGTGCTCGCCGCAGGGGCAGGTGATGTTCTGCTTCATCGCAATCCTCCGCTGGTGATCTCTCCCCGTCGACTCTACTGAACGTGACGACGTTGTCGACCGACCGAGTTCGGTGCCGTCACCGGCGCAGCACGCGTGGGTCGGCGTCGAGGTCGTCGCCCAGGCGCAGGGTGATGAACTCGTTGTCGTCGGGCTTGCCGGGCGTGCGGCCGGACGAGGACGGGAAGTTGTTGTCGTTGAGCACGCCGATCGTGCGGTCGTCCAGGACCACCACGTCCTCGATCGTGGTGAACGGGAAGGTGAAGGTCTCGCCGAAGCCGCCGAGCCGGCGCGGGTCGGCGATGTCGAGCAGGTCGGCCACCAGCGTCTTGTCCAGTTTGCCGTCCCGGTCGCGGTCGCGCTTGTCGGCCAGGTAGACGCGCTTGACCTGGGCGTCGACGCCCTGCGCCCCGTCCCGCTCGATCACCAGCAGCCGGTTGCGGTCCACCGTGACGGCGTCGCCGATCGCGTGTTCCGGCTTGTCGAGCTGGTAGGTCCAGCGGACGCCGGTGTACCGGCCGCGCGCGACGTCGAACTCGTTCAGCCGCAACGCGCCGGGCTCGTCGCCCGCGACCGCGCCCTCCAGCAGGGCGTCGAGCGTGCGGCCGTCGGCGGACAGCGCCAGTCCTTCGTAGCCCTTGCTGCCGCCCAGGTTGGGCGTGCCCGCCGGGTTCTCCGGCGCGAAGACCCCCGGCAGCGGCACGGGCGGTGCGAGCAGCCGGCCCGCGCGGTCGAAGTGCAGCAGGTAGGGGCCGAACTCGTCGCCCACCCAGTACGTGCCGTCACCGGCGCGGACGATCGACTCGACGTCGAAGTCCGCGCCGGTCAGCACCCGGTCGGGCCGGGTGAGCGGGAACGGCACGTGGCCCTTCGGGTCGGTCAGCGCGACGCCGCCGAGGACGTCGACGGCGCCCGTGCCGAAGTCCGGGCCGATCCGGTGCAGGCGGAGGGTGAAGTCCGCGCTGTTGGCCTTGGTGCCGTAGCCGTTGTCCGAGAGCACGTCGAACGTGCCGTCGGCGTTGCGCAGCACACCGCTGAAGCCCTGCACCGGCTGGTCGGCGAACGGCGGCACGACCCCGTTCACCGGCGTGGCGCCCAGGGCCGCGCCGGACGGCTCGCTGCCGGGCACGAACGTCACGGCGGGCAGCGCGGCGAACCCGGTCAGCGTGGCGCGGCCGAAGTCGTGGCGGCCGGTCGGCGCGGCCGAGCCCGGCGCCGCCAGCGACGCCAGCACGAGCGCGGACAGGCCGATGACCAGTGGTCTCTTCATGGTGTTCCGTTCTGCCTCGGCACGCCGCGCTCGGGGCGCGCGGTCGGCGGAACGGTAGGCGGGCCGGGTGGACGGGCGGGGCGTCCGAGGTGACGCAGGGGTGGTCCCGCCGGCGTCGTTGCCGCGGGACCACCCCCGACCGAGGCGTCAGCCCGCGTACGCCTCGAACTCGGCGAGCTGGGCGGCGGGCCAGCCCGTGTTGCCGGTGACGGTCAGCCGCAGGTAGCGGTGGTTCGCCGAGACCGGGATGCTCACCTGGTTGCCGGACGCGGGGTCGAACCGGAACCCGGCCGACGCCACCAGTGGGCTGTAGCTCGTGCCGTCCGCGCTGCCGGAGAGGCTCAGGGTCTGCGTGCGCGCGGCCCACGCCGTGGCGGGCGGGAGCTTCAGCACGACCCGGTTCACCGCGATCCGGCTGCCCAGGTCGACGGTGAACGCCTGCGGGAACGCGTTGTTCGGGCTCTCCCAGTAGGTGGTGGCGTCACCGTCCACCGCGTTGCCGCCGGGGAAGCCGCCGTTGGCCGTGGCCTGGACCGGCTTGCCGCGTGCCACGTTGCCCTGCGGCGGTGGCGTCGTGGTGGTCGTCGTGGTGGTCGTGGTGCTCGACGCGTACGCCTCCAGTTCGGCCAGCTGGGCGGCGGGCCAGGCGGTGTTGCCGGTGAACGTCAGCCGCAGGTGGCGATGGGTGCCGGAGACCGGAATGGCGACCTGGTTGCCGGACGCGGGGTCGAACCGGAACCCGGCCGACGCCACGAGTGGGGTGAAGTTCGCGCCGTCCGTGCTGCCGGAGACGCTCAGGGTCTGCGTGCGCGCTTCCCACGCGGTGGGCGGCGGGAGCTTCAGCACCAGGCGGCCGACGTTCTCCGACCGCCCCAGGTCGACGGTCAGCGACTGCGGGAACTGGCTGTTCGCGCTCTCCCAGTAGGTGGCCGGGTCGCCGTCCACGGCTTGGGCGGCCGGGAAGCCGCCGTTGGCGGTGGAGGCGCTGATCGCCTTGCCCCTGGCCAGGTTGCCGCCCGGCGGAACGGTCGTGGTCGTGGTGGTCGTCGTCGTGGTGGTCGTGGTGCTGGTGCTGGTCGGCGGGTTGGTCGGATCGGTGTAGATCGGGTCCGGCCACGGGCCGCAGTACGACGGGCCGTCCCAGCCTGAGTTGCCCGCGCCCTTGGTGAGCTGGAACCCGTTCTCGCCGAGGCAGCTGTAGATGCCCGCGCGGCCCAGACCGGTGGCGGTGACGTTGGTGAACGTCGCCGCGCCCGGCGACTGGAGCTGGATGCCGAACGTGCCCGCGCCGTTGATGCGCACGCCGTCGAAGTGGACGTTGGTGATCGTGCCGCTGATGAACTGGATGGCCTCGTAGTTGCTGTCGATCAGGTCGGTGTCGGTGACGTCGATCCGGCCGTTCATCGCGCCGTCGCGGGCGTCGAACCAGAGCGCGCCCACGCCGAACTGCCAGTTCGAGTCGAGCACGCCCGCGCGCAGCGTGGTGTTCTTCGACAGGGTGGTCGTGCCGGACAGGGGCACCGAGGAGAACCGGTTGCCGACGTGGATGCCGCCGCCCTGGTCCTGGGTGTCGGCCACGACGTTCTCGGTGGCGACGTTGTCGCGCCCGCCGTAGATCGCGATGCCGTTGGCCTTCATCGGCACGACCACCGTGTTGCGGCGGATGGTGTTGCCGTGGTCGGCCTGGTGCTCCGACCAGAACGCGATGCCGTCGTCGCTGATGTTGCGGAACAGGTTGTGCTCGATCAGCACGTCGCTGATGCCGCGGTGCAGGTTCATGCCGTCCGCGAGCTGGTCGACGACCTTGTTGTTCCGGATGGTGAGGCCGGAGAACGGGCCGTCCAGCCACAGGCCGACCTTGGTGTGCTGCAGGAACATGCCGGAGATGACCGAGCCGCCGCCCAGCGCGCCGCCGATGGCGTTGGTCTGATCGCAGTCGACCCGGTTGGTGACCTCGCCGATGATCGCGAAGTCGTGCAGGCCGACGCGGGAGCTCGCGCCGGAGTTGCCGCCCTGGCCGCAACTGGACGGCTCGCCGAGGCCGTAGAAGCCGACCCGGTCGCCGGTGACCACGCTGTGCCAGTGGCCCGCGCCGCGGACGGTGACCTGGTCGACGGTGATGTGCTTGGTGACGGTGAACCGGCCGGCCGGGATCCACACCTCGCGGCCGGACGCCTTGGCGGCGGCGACCGCGGCGTCGAAGGCGGCGTTGTCGTTGGCGCCGTCGTTCGGCGTGGCGCCGTGCTCGGTGACGGAGACCGAGTTCGCGGGCCTGGTGGCGGCGGGCGCGACGAGCTCGAAGTCGGCCAGGTCGATCGTGTAGGACGGCGCGGTGTCGCCCGCGTCGACCTGGAGCCTGACCTTCGAGCCCGCGGCGAGCGTGCGGCCGAACAGGGCGCGGGTCGAGTCGTAGAGGTGGTGCGGCTTGCCCTGGTTCGGGTCGTTGGCGTAGGGGTAGCCGCCGTAGCGCCACGCGTACTTCGAGGTGAGCGTGAGACTCGTGGTCTTCGCGCCGTCGAGGTAGAGCGACAGGGGCGCGGTGATGCCCGCGCCGTTGTTCCCGTCCGGGACGCTGTACCGGAGGTCGATCGAGTTCGCCGGCTCGGTGAGCGTGAACTCGACGTACTTGCCCTGGCCGGACAGCGTCACGGCGCGGCGGCCGGATGCCTCGCCCTCCAGCGTGCCCTGGCGTCGGCCGGGTCCGATCTTCGTGCCGTTCGTGGCGGCGGTCTCGGCCTCGTGCTCCACGAAGGGCACGTCGGCGCCTCGGCCGGGGATCTCGAACGGCGACGTGGCCGCCGCGGCGACCTGGGCGGCGACCTCGCCCGGTGCGGCGGCGATCGTCAGGGCGGCTAGCAGGGAGGTGGCCACCGCCGCCGCGCCGAGCGCCAGGGGACGCCGGAGGGTGGGGTTGACTCGCATGGGTTCAGCCCTTCGTTGGACGGGACCTCGAACTGCGGGCAGGGATGTCACAGGGTGTGGCGTGGCGCACACCATAAGCAGCACGATCAGCCGTCCGCAAGATGTCTACTTAAACACGCAAAATCCCGACGACGGCTGATCACGGCACGGCGGATCGCCGACTTGCGGGGTGTTTGCGGAAACTTGCGCACGCTTGCGCGGCTGCTCGGAGGCCGGCCGGCGCCTTCGGGACCGCGCGCGGGCAGGGCGAACGCTCTAGTAAGAACCGCTGAGCTTGCGGTGGTCCCAGGAGACCACGGAGGTGGGCGCGAACCGCAGCCCGACCCGTTTCACCGCCTGCGCGGCCACGAACGCGTCCAGTTCCGGTCCGCTGTGCCCGGAGTAGCGGGCGGCCACCGCCGCGCCGATGCGGGTGACCTCGGCCCGCTCCTCGACCAGCCGCGCGTCGCACTCCATGGTCACGCCGCGCAGCTGGTCGTAGGTCTCCCCCGCCTCCAGCTGCACCGTGGCCTCGGGCTTGCGGCGCAGGTTCGCGACCTTCTGCGACGCCCGGTACGTCCAGCCGACCAGCTCGCCGTCCTCCACGACGAACCACAGCGGCACGAGGTGCGGTCTGCCGTTCGGGCCGATCGTGGCCACCGTGACCACGCGCTGCTCCTCCAGGAACGCGCGCACCTCGTCCGTCGTCATCGTGATCAGCGCCCGGCGCGACATGACCGTCAGGATAGGCGGCTGTCCTCGCGCGGCGCCGCCGAGCCGGGTCCGGCGGTCAGGTCGCCGACCACGCCCTGCTCCAGCAACACCAGGAACACGTCGACCAGGTCCGGGTCGAACCGCGCGCCGCGGCCGGAGCGCAGCTCGCGCACGGCCTGCTCGTGGGTCAACGCGCGCCGGTGCGGCCGGTCGGCGCGCATCGCCGCCCACGCGTCGCAGACGAACAGGATCCGCGCCTCGATCCGGATGTCGTCGCGGGCCAGGCCGTTCGGGTAACCGGCGCCGTCCCAGCGCTCGTGGTGCTGGCGGACGACCTCCGCCACCTCGCCGTGGTCGGGCAGCACGCCGACCATGCGCGCGCCGCTGTCGGGGTGCTCCTTCAGCAGGTGCCACTGCTGGTCGGTGAGCGCGCCGGACTCGGAGAGCAGGTCGTCGGGCAGCACGATCATGCCGACGTCGAGCAGCCGTCCAGCGCGGTGCGCGGTGTGGACCTCGGCGGGGTTCCGCTTCAGGTGGTCGGCGATGGTCCGCGCCCACTCGGCGACGGCCAGGCTGCGCCCCGGACTGGCCATGCGCAGGTCGACCAGGTCCGCGACCTGGTTCAGGTAGTCCACCGCGACGTCCTCCCGGTGCTCGGTGAGCGATGTGCCACCGGCGACCGCCCGGTCCCGGCCGAGGTCCTTGGCCAGGTACAGCGCACGGTCTGCCGCCGACACCAACGCGGACGCGTTGCCGTAGTGCGGCGCGAACGCGGCGGTGCCGGCGGAGAGCGTAACCGTCACCGATCTACGACCGCTCACGGCGATCGGATGGTGGGAGACGCCGTGCCGCAGCCGTTCCGCGAGGCGGCTCAGGTTCTTGGCGTCCGCACCGGTAGCGATCAGCGCGAACTCCTCGCCGCCGTACCGGGCGAGCACCCGGCCCTGGCCCGCGATCGCGCGCAGCCGGTTGGCCACCTCGACCAGCACCCGGTCGCCGGCCGGGTGCCCGAACCGGTCGTTGATCGACTTGAACCGGTCGACGTCGAGGATCACCACGCCCAGCGGCGCCCCCGTGCGCCTGGCCCGTGCCACGTCCTCGGCGAGGCGGGCCTCGAAGTAGCGGCGGCTGCACAGCCGGGTGAGGCTGTCGGTGATGGCGAGCCTGCGCTGGTCGACCGCGAGGCCCGCGAGTCGGGTGGCGGTCAGGGCGAACAGCACCGCGCAGCCGGCCGCGATCACCGGCACGTCCCGGCGCACGCCGTGCGCGTTCTGCACGAGCAGCAACGCGGGCCCGATCAGCGCGCCGCCGGACAGGATCGCCAACCGCGGCCAGCTCAACCGCAGCGCGGGCACGTCGACGGCCTGCGCCATCCGCCCCATCGACGGGTGCAGGGCGCACGCGCCGAGGGCCAGGTTGCCCGCCAGCCAGATCGCGTCCAGGAAGT
The DNA here is from genome assembly GCF_050946825.1 of Actinosynnema sp. CA-299493. Taxonomy (NCBI): domain Bacteria; kingdom Bacillati; phylum Actinomycetota; class Actinomycetes; order Pseudonocardiales; family Pseudonocardiaceae; genus Actinosynnema; species Actinosynnema sp. CA-299493. The sequence goes on along the minus strand of NZ_CP191993.1, from coordinate 4,580,888 downwards.
TGCCCGCCGCGTAGCTGAGGTCCAGGCGCTGCAACACGTACGCGGTGTCGGCGGTGAGGATCGCGACCAGCCACAGGGCCAGCAGCACGAACGACGCGTCACGCCGCCCGCCGCCGAACAGCAGCCGCAGGGAGACCAGCAGCAGCACCAGGTCCATCAGCGGGTAGGCCAGCGACACCATCTCGACCAGCAGCGGCGTGCCGAGGCGGGTCTGCGGGCCGATCACGAAGACCCACGACAGCAGGCCCGCGACGACCGTGAGCGAGACCGCGTCGATCAGGCTGGGCAGGTCGCGGTCGGAGCGGCGCTGCCGGATCAGCATGAGCAGGCCGACCACGACGAGCGGGTAGTGGCCGAGGTAGAAGGCGTCGGCGACGGCCGGGTAGCTGGGGTCGTTGAGCACGTAGTGCGAGATGTAGAACGTGGTGTCGGCCAGGGCGTACACGAGTTGGCTCAGGCCGAGCACGAGCCACGGCGCGCGCGGCTCGGGCCGGTTGCGCCGCACGCCCCACCACACGGCCAGCGCGGCGGACGAGCTGACCGCGCAGTAGACGACCACCCGCAGCGGAATCGTGCCGACGAAGATCGGCAGGGCGTAGTAGGTACCGACCGATAACAGGCCGAAAGCGAGGTAGACCATCCACAGCTGATGTTGTCGGCCGATCGGGATTTCGCGGTTTTCGACCGACTTGGCTCCGGCGACGCGCAATCCCGGCACTCCCCACTGAGGCAACGCTGACGTTCGACAAGGCGGGGCTATGAGATCGGCAAAGAGGACTCCGCGTCAACTCCCGTTGCCGAGTCTTCATCCACAGAACCGGCGGGACATGCCCGTCGCCACGGTGTCGGAGGGCTCTATAGAGTGCCTATTGGTCATGCCGCCGTCGTCGGTGACGAGCGGTGCCCGGACGAGGGGGAACGATGGCGAAGGACGCGAAAGACCTGTTGGAGCGGGTTCGGGAGGAGCTGAAAGACGAGGGCGGGACGAACCGGCTGGTGCCGTTGATCGCATCCGGCGAGGCTCCGCTCGACGCGGTGAAGGCGTTGGCGGCGGAAGAGCACCGCATCGTGCAGAGCGATTGGCGAGCGTTCCTCACGTTGGCCGCGCAGTCTCCCCTGCCAGCGCAGCGCGAGTTCTTCGCGACGGTCGCGGGAGGCGAGGGACTGGCGTTGGCCAAACTGGCCGATTTCGCCGCCGCGAGCGGTCTGACGCCGGATGACGTGGCCGCGTACCGACCGTTGCCGGGGTGCCAGGCATATCCGTCGTACGTGGCCAGGCTGGCGTTGGACGGCAATCCGCACGACGCGCTCCTCGCGATTCTGGCGAACTTCGCGGAATGGGGTGGCTATTGCGCGACGATCGCCGCCGCGCTGCGCGAGCACTACGGTTTCGACGACGCGGGCTGCGCGTTCTTCGACTTCTTCGCCGAACCCGCGCCGGAACTGGACGCGCTGGGCCTGCGCGCGTTGGACGCCGTCCTGGCCACCGGCTGGTCCCCCGCCGGCGCGATGCCCGCCGCCCGCCTCCTGCACTCCTACGAACTGCTGTTCTGGAACACCCTCGCCGACCTCCCCTGACCCGAGAGTCCTACCTCCCCCCGCGAGAGTCCTACGTTCACGGCGCGAGAGTCCTACGTTCACGACCACTGAGTTCTACGTTCACGCATCGCCGAGCGTTCAACTCGGGGTGCGTGAACGTAGGACTCTCGCGCGGTGGACGTAGGACTCTCGGGGTTAGTGGGGGACGGAGGGTTGGGCGTCCCAGTTCTCGGCCAGGTCGGGGCGGCCGAAGAGGTAGCCCTGGGCGTAGGCGCAGCCGGCGTTGCGCAGCCAGTCCGCCTGGGCCTGCGTCTCGATGCCCTCGGCGACGGTGTGGGCCCCGAGCACCTCCGCCAGGTCGATGATGCAGCGCACGACGCCGGCGGTGCGGCCGGTCTCGGCGAGGGCGTTGGTGAACGACCGGTCGATCTTCACCACGTCGAACGGGTAGCGCTGAAGGTAGCTGAGCGACGAGTACCCGGTGCCGAAGTCGTCCAACGCGACCCGCACGCCGGTCTCCCGCACCTCCATCAGCCCGCGCATCGCGGCGCCGTCGGCCCACACCGACTCGGTCACCTCGATCGTCAGCCGTTCCGGCGGCAGGCCGGTGGTCTTCAGCACCCGGTCCAACGACGGCAGGAACGCGGGCGCGGACAGCTGCTTGGTCGAGACGTTCACCGTCACCCCGAGCGCGCGCCCCTGCTCGCGCCACCGCATCGCCTGCTCGCACGCGCCGGCCAGCACCTTGTTGCCCAGCGGCACGATCAGCCCGGTCTCCTCCGCCAGCCCGATGAACTCGCCGGGCGGGAGCAGCCCGTGCCCCGGCCGCTGCCACCTGACCAACGCCTCCGCGCCCGCCGCCTCCGACGTCGCCAGGTCCACGATCGGCTGGTAGTGCAGCACCAACTGCCCGTCGGACACGGCCGTGCGCAGGTCTGCCTTGTCGCGTTGCCGGGCCAGCACCCGCTCGCCCATCTCGGGCCGGAACAGCCGGATCCGCCCGCCGCCCTCGCGCTTGGCCACGTACATCGCGGTGTCCGCGTCACGCAGCAGGTCCGCCGTCCCGACCCCCGGCGACGACACCGCGATGCCGACGCTGGCCCGGATCACCGTGTCGTGCCCCAGCCCGGTCAACGGCCGCGCCAGCTCGGACAGGATGCGGGTCGCCAGCCGCGCCGCGTCACGCACGTCGTGGCCGGGCGCGAGCACCGCGAACTCGTCGCCGCCGAGCCGCGCGGCGGTGGCCACGGGCCCGACGGCCCGGCCGATCCGCTCGGCCGCCGACACCAGGTACCAGTCGCCCGCCTCGTGCCCCTCGGCGTCGTTGATCTCCTTGAACCCGTCGAGGTCGATCACCAGCAGGCCCACCGCCTCACCGGCGGGCAGCGCCGCGTCCACGAGGTGCAGGAAGTGCGCGCGCCCGGCGAGCCCGGTCAGCTCGTCCCGCTCGGCGCGGGTGCGCAACTCGTCCTCCAGCTCACGGCGCTTGCTCACGTCCAGCGCGGTGACCAGGGTGTGCGGTTCGGAGACGTGCTCGACCGGCACCGCCTGCACCGCGAGCACGCCGGTCGAACCGTCCGCCCGGGTCACGCGGACCTCCACCGCGTCATCGGCCGTGCGGCAGCCGCGAGCACAGGCGGTGATGTCGGGACCGTGCGGGCACGGCACCCGGCCGGGCGCCGCCTCGGACCACGAGAGCAGCTCGCGCGCCCGATCGTTGTGCAGCAGCGGCACTCCCTCGGCGTCGACCAGCACGAGTCCGACCGGGCTGGCCCGCACCACCGCCTCGACGGTGCGGTGGGCGTCGCGCACGAGCCGCGCCGAGCGCACCGCCTCGTGCAGCGCGGTCGCGACGACCGCCAGGCCCACCAACGGCATCACGACCGAGGCGACCATCGGACCGGTCACCGTGACCGGGGTGACGGAGAGCCACACCGTGAACCCGGTCAGGAACCCCAGCAGCGCGGGCATCGCCCGCAACGGGAACCGTTCGTGGTCGGCGCCGCGGAGCGCGCGCTGCACCGTCACCGCGAACACGAAGCCGAGGGCGGGCTGCGGCGTGGGCAGCACGAAGATCGCGCCGTGCGCGATCGCGCACTCCACCAGCGCGACCAGCCAGCTGTCCCTCATCGGGCGCAGCAGCCACGACACCAGCACGAGCGGCACCAGCGCGAGGAGCACGAAGCGACCCGGCCCGTCGCCGACGACGAGCAGCTGGACCGCGAACGCGACGGAGCTGAGCCAGGCGTAGGCCCCGGTCAGCAGCCGGATCCGGCGCAGCGCGGGTTGGCCGGGTGACGAGAGCGCGTCGTCCACCACGGTGCGGCTTGGACGAGCCACGCCCCGTTACCCCCAGATCAAGCGGCGATCGACTGAACACCCCCGCGGAAGATCGAACTATCCATACCGGTGTTCGCGTTCTCAACCGCCATTCGGGTGAGTCCACTATGGACCGGGCCCGGGCGCGTGCCGGCGGTCAGGACCCGGGGGTGGACCCCTTGGGCGGTTCGCTGTCGGGCAGCGGGTCCGGCGTGGTCTCCACGAGGTCGGCGGCGACCGCCTTGGCCTCGTCGATCTTGCGCCGGGAGGCGGCCAGGCGCGCGTCCTCCTCCGGCGTCTCGACCCGGAAGTCCTCCGCCGAGCGGTGCTCGTGTTCGTGATCGTCAGCCATGCGACCGGGGTTTCCGCCCACCTCGCCGCCAAACTTGGACACCGGCCGCACGGCGGGCTACCGTCGATAAGAGCCCGCTGGTTCGTAAAGCCGTCGAGGAGATCCGATGTCGAGCACGACGACCGCGCCGCCCCGCCCGTCCGCGCGGCGGCGCGTCACCTTCACGGCGGTGCTCCTGACGGTGACCGCGCTGCTGTTCTGGCTGCCCTGGACCGGTCTGCTCGCGCCGAGCGCGCGGTGGCCGTGGCCGGTGCAGGTGTTCGGCACGGCGTTCTTCGTCGTCACGTCGGTGGCGTTCCCGCTGCTGCTGGTCCGCGCGCACGGCCGCCGGCACTCCGACCGGGCGTCACGGGCCGCGCACCTGATGCTGGGCGTCGCGTGGGTGTTCTTCGCCTGGACCGTGATCACGCACGTCCTGCGGGTCGTGCTGGCGGTGGCGGGCGTGGAGAACCCGTTCCGCGCCCGGTTCGTCGCGATCACCCTGCTCGTCGTCGGTCTCGCACTGGTCGGGTACGGCATCCGCGAGGCGCGCCGCGTGCCCCGGGTGAAGCGGACCGACGTGCCGCTCCCCCGGCTCGACGAGGCGTTCGACGGCCTCACCATCGCGGTGCTCGCGGACACCCACTACGGCGCGATCGACCGCACGAAGTGGTCCGTCGGCACGGTGGCGGCGGTCAACGCGCTGGACCCCGACGTCGTCGTGCACGTCGGCGACATCGCGGACGGCACGGTGGCGCAACGCCGCGGCCAGGCCGCCGCGCTCGGCGACGTCCGCGCGCGGCACCTGTTCTACGTGTCGGGCAACCACGAGTACGGCAGCAATGCGCAGGCGTGGCTGGACCACATGACCGAGCTGGGCTGGACGAGCCTGCACAACCAGCACCGGGTGATCGAGCGCGGCGACGCGCGGTTGGTGTTCGCGGGCGTGGACGACGTCACCGGCGCGTACTCGGGCGAGACGGGGCACGGCGCGGACCTCGACGCCGCCCTCGCCGGCACGCGCGCCGACGACCCGGTGGTGCTGCTGGCCCACCAGCCCAGCGAGATCCCCAAGGCGGTGGCGGCGGGCGTCGACCTCCAGCTGTCCGGGCACACGCACGGCGGCCAGATCTGGCCGTTCCACCTGCTGGTGCGCCTCCAGCAGCCGGTGCTGGCGGGGTTGAGCCGCCACGGCGAGCGCACGCGGTTGTACACGAGCCGGGGTGCGGGCTTCTGGGGTCCGCCGCTGCGCGTCTTCGCGCCGAGCGAGATCTCCTTGCTCACGCTGCGCGCCGCCTGATCCACCCTGCGTGAACCTAGGCGTACACCGTGGGTATTTCGGCCCTACCCACACAGGTGTACGCCCCACACGAACGAGTGAGTGCCGTTGTTCGGTGGCACGGCGCGGTCGCACGCTCGGTGAAGAGGGACGGTCGGTCGCGGTCGCAGTCACGACGCCGTTGGGGGACCTCGCACCACCGACGCCGCCGAAGGAATCCCATGAACGACTTCTCCCGACGAGACGTTTTCCGGCACGGCGCGACCGCCGCCCTGGTCGCCGTCACCGCGGCCGGTTTCGCCGGCCTCGCTTCCTCCGGCGCCGCGGCCGGTCCGGGCCGGGTCGCCGCCCTCGCCGATCCCCGTGACTTCGAGGAGGACTACAAGGGCAAGAAGATCAAGGGCGAGCACGACAAGGCCAACGGCAGGCACAAGGTCCACGTCAACGGCAAGAAGCTCGGGGTCGTGCAGGTCCAGCTGCCCGTGGCGCCCGAGTCGACCGCGACCTACACCGCCGTGGTCAGCACGCTCAACCACTTCGACCCCATCCCCTTGGACGAGGGGGACAACCGGGACGGCCTCAAGAAGCTGGCGAAGCTCGCCGTGGACCAGCTCGGCGACCAGGAGCTGACCCACGACGCCGACCACCCGCACCCGTGATCGGCGCTCGACCGCCCGCGAGAGGAACGAGCCATGGGCACCCGCAAGAGCGTGGCCGCGCTGACGGCCACCGAGAAGTCCGACTTCGTCGCCGCCGTGAAGGCGCTGAAAGCGCAGAGCGGTGGTCGTAACTACGACTGGTTCGTGCGCACCCACATGACCTACTTCAACGCCGTCAACAGCCACAACTACGCGCACATGTCGCCGTCGTTCCTGCCGTGGCACCGGCGCTTCCTGCTGGAGCTCGAGAACGGCCTGAAGGCGGTCAACCCGGCCGTGAACCTGCCGTACTGGAACTGGGCGGCCAACCGCTCCACCACCGGCGCGCCCTTCACCTCCGACTTCATGGGCGGCAACGGCTCCGGTGGCAACGGCTCCGTCCTCACCGGCCCGTTCGCCGGTTCCACGAGGTGGCGCGTCAACGTCAGCGCCACGAGCTCGACGTCCCTGCGACGGGCGATGACGCTGCGCGGCTCGCTGCCCACGACCTCCGACGTCGACTCCGTCATGGGCGTGTCGACCTACGACGTGTCGCCGTGGAGCTCCTCGTCGGGCAGCGGCATGCGCAACCGGGTGGAGGGCGGCCTGTCGCCGAACCTGCACAACCGCGTCCACGTCTGGGTCGGCGGGCACATGGCGCAGGTCGACTCGCCGAACGACCCGGTGTTCTTCCTGCACCACTGCAACATCGACCGGCTCTGGTCCCGCTGGCAGGCGCGCTGGGGTTTCGGCGCCGGGCAGTACCTGCCGGGAGGTGGCGTCGCGAACGTCGTCGACGTCGACGAGGTGCTGGAGCCGTTCGGCGTCACCGTCTCCTCGACCCTGGACCACCGCGGCGGTTACACCTACGCGTGACCGGGCGGGCATGATCTGCCCGTGAAGGTTCTCGTGGTGGGTGCGAGCGGGTTGGTCGGGCAGCACGTCGTCGGGCGGTTGCGGGCACGGGGGCACGACGTGACGTCGGTGGCGCGGACCGCGCGGGACGGGGTGGACCACACCCTCGACGCGACGACGGCCACCGAGGCGGTGTTCCGGGCGCTGCTGGCGGGTCACGACGGCGTGGTGTTCGCGGCCGGCGCGGACGACCGGGAGGTGCCGCGCAAGCCGGCTTACCCGGTGTTCCACCGGGGCAACGTCGCACCGGTCGTGCGCCTGCTGGCCGCCGCGCGCGAGGAAGGGCTGAGCCGGGCCGTGGTGCTCGGGTCGTACTACACGCACTTCCACCGGCTGCACCCGGAGTGGCGACTGGTCGAACGCCACCCGTACATCCGCAGCCGGGTCGAGCAGGCGCGGGAGGGTCGGGTGGCGGCCGGGCCGGGGCTGCCGGTGGCGGTGCTGGAGCTGCCGTTCGTGTTCGGCCGGGCCGGTGACCGGCTGCCGAACTGGTCGGGCCCGTTGGACAAGTGGGTCCGGTCGCGGTCACCGCTGCTCGCGCCGCCCGGTGGCAGCGCTGCCACGACGGCCGCGCACGTGGCCGACATCGCCGTCGACGCGCTGGAGCGGGCGTCCGGTGAGGACATCCCGGTGGCGGCCGAGAACCTGACGTGGCCGGACATGATCGGCCGCATCGCGACGGCCGCCGGTCATCCGCGCGCGGTGCGCCGCCTGCCCGGCGCGGTGGTGCGGGTGGCGTTGCGGCTGACCGGGCTCGCGCAGCGGCTGACGGGCAAGCAGTCCGGGTTGGACCCGGCGCACGCCGGCAGCCTGCTGCTGCGCGAGCTGTTCGTCACGCCGCTCCGACCGGTGTCGGTGGACGCCGCCATCGCCGAGACCTTCCCCGGCAACCGGTAGGACCGACCGGACGGGCCGTCGGGACCGGTCAGTACGCCCGGCGGCCGGTCTGCGGCGGCTCGTAGTCGTAGCCGTCGTCCTCGGGCACGTCGAACGGCAGGGGCCGGTTGGTCCACGAGTCGACGAGCACCACGATGGCGGCGCAGACGATGACGACGACGCCGACCCAGCCCAGACCACCCCAGATCAGGATGCCCGCGATCAGCACCAGCGGCAGGACCATGAACAGGCAGAACGGGTCCACACGCCCGAAATGCCGCCGTCCTCCGGAACTCGCCATCTACGCCCTCCCAGTCAAGCGCCTCCCCGGGTGAACTTACGCGACACGTCCGGCACGGCGATCAACCGGGCGGTCACGCGCCGCGCTGCTCGCGACCGGGGTACCGGCCGCGGGCGCGTTCGAGGACCGTGGCGAGCACGGCCGAGATGATCATGCCGACGCCGAGCCCGAGGTGCAGCAGGTTGTCGGCGGCGTTGAACGGCGCGAAGTTCGCCGCGCCACCGTCGTGGTCGATCGAGTGCACCACCGACCCGTAGACCCACAGCAGCAGGTAGACGAACCCGCCCGCGCCGAGGAACAGCCGGGACGCGCCCCGCGAGGACGCCGCCAGGATCCCGGCCACGCCGAACAGCAGGTGCACCGCGTTGTGCAGCACCGACACCTGGAACAGGCCGAACAGCATGGCCTCGGATCCCGGTCCGGCGAAGCGGATGCCGTCGAGGGCGGACGTCACACCCGGCACGAAGCCCAACACCCCCACTACCAGGAACACCACGCCGACGAACAGCGCGATCGCCTGGACGGGACGGCGGCGGGTGCCGACGCGGTCGGTCGAGGTCGTCATGGCAGTCCTCCGATCAACTCCTGCGCTTGGCGTACCCGGCCGGTGCCGGCTGAAACGACGGTCATACCTTCCGCAGATGCGGAGTTATACTTCAAAGCGTGCCGAATCTGCGGATCAGTGACGCCGCCGCCCTGCTCGGGGTGAGCGACGACAGCGTGCGCCGGTGGATCGACCAGGGCCGCTTGAGCGAGGTGCAGCTGGACAACGGGCGCAAGGGCGTCGACGGCCGCGAGCTGGCCGAGTTCGCCCAACACCTGGCCGAGGCGCCGGAGCCGGGGGTGACGGTGGCGGCGTCGGCGCGCAACCGGATGCGCGGGATCGTCACGCGCGTGGTCAAGGACGGGGTCATGGCGCAGGTCGAGCTGCAGGCCGGGCCGTTCCGCCTGGTGTCGCTGATGAGCCGCGACTCGGCCGACGAACTGGGCCTGGAGGTGGGGGGCGTGGCGGTCGCGTCGATCAAGTCCACGCACGTCGTGGTCGAGATCCCGGAGGCGTGATGCGCGCGCTGGCGCCGGCGGCGCTGCTGCTGGTGGTGGTGGCCGGCTGCGGCACGCCCGGAGCCGGCGCGGACGACCGGGTCACGGTGTTCGCGGCGGCGTCGTTGACCGAGGTGTTCACCAGGCTGGGCGAGGACTTCGAGGCGGCCGACCCCGGTGTGGAGGTCGTGTTCAACTTCGGCGGCAGCTCGGCGTTGGCGCAGCAGATCGGGCAGGGCGCGCCGGCGGACGTGTTCGCCTCGGCCGCGCCCGCCAACATGGCGCAGGTGGCCGACGCGGGCGGGACGGCCGCCGAGCCGGTGACGTTCGCGCGCAACCGGTTGACGATCGCGGTGCCGGCGGGCAACCCGGCGGGGATCACCGGCCTGGCCGACTTCGCGGACGCCGACGCCAAGATCGCGTTGTGCGCGGAGCAGGTGCCGTGCGGCGCGGCGGCGAAGCGGGCGTTCGAGGCCGCCGGGGTGACGGCGCGACCGGACACGGTGGAGCAGGACGTGAAGGCGGTGCTGACCAAGGTGCGGCTGGGCGAGGTGGACGCCGCGCTGGTGTACCGCACGGACGTGCGGTCGGCCGGCGGCGAGGTCGAGGGCATCGGGTTCCCGGAAGCCGACCGGACGGTCAACGACTACCCGATCGCGCCCCTGGTCGAGGCGCGCAACCCGACCGGCGCGCGGGCGTTCGTGGATTTCGTGCGGTCCGACCGGGGTCGGGCGGTGCTCGCCGAGGCCGGGTTCGACGCGCCGTGACGTCGACCCGTCGTCGGGCCGCCCGCCGTCGGACCGGGGGCAGGCTGCCGGTGGCGCTGGTGCTGCCGGCCGTGGCCGGGCTCGCGTTCCTGCTGATCCCGTTGGTCGGCCTGCTGCTCCGCGCGCCGTGGAGCACGTTGCCGTCGCGGTTGTTCAGCGCGTCGGTCGGCGAGGCGCTGCGGTTGTCGTTGGTGTGCGCGACCCTGGCGACGGTGGTGTGCCTGGCGCTGGGCGTGCCGCTGGCGTGGCTGCTGGCGCGTGGCGACGTGCCGGGACGGGGTGTTCTGCGGGCGCTGGTGACGGTGCCGCTGGTGCTGCCGCCGGTGGTGGGCGGGGTGGCGTTGCTGTTCGTGCTCGGCAGGCGCGGGCTCGTCGGGCAGTACCTCGACGCGTGGTTCGGCCTCTCGCTGCCGTTCACCACCGCCGGGGTGGTGCTGGCGGAGGCGTTCGTGGCGATGCCGTTCCTGGTCATCTCGGTGGAGGGCGCGTTGCGCGCGGCCGATCCGCGGTACGAGGAGGCCGCCGCGACGCTGGGCGCGTCGCGCTGGACGGCCTTCCGGCGGGTCACGCTGCCGTCGATCCTGCCGGGGGTGGTCGCGGGCACGGTGCTGTGCTGGGCGCGGGCGCTGGGCGAGTTCGGGGCCACCATCACGTTCGCGGGCAACTTCCCGGGCGAGACGACCACCATGCCGCTGGCCGTGTACCTGGCCCTGGAGACCGATCCGGACGCGGCGATCGTGCTGAGCGTGGTGCTGCTGCTGGTGTCCGTCGGTGTGCTGGCCGCCCTGCGCGACCGGTGGATCAGCGGGCCGTCATGACGTTGCACGCCGACCTGAGGGTCACCCGCGGCGCGTTCCGACTGGCCGCGGAACTGGTGGTGGAGCCGGGCGAGGTGGTCGCGCTGCTCGGCCCGAACGGTGCGGGCAAGAGCACCGCGCTGCGCGCCCTGGCGGGGCTGCTGCCGTTGAGCGGCGGGCACATCCGGCTCGGCGGGCAGGCGTGGGACGTGCCGCCGGAGGTGTTCCGGCCCGCCGAGCGGCGTCCGATCGGCGTGGTGTTCCAGGACTACCTGCTGTTCGCGCACCTGTCCGCGCTGGAGAACGTCGCGTTCGGGCTGCGCGCGCGGGGCGCGGGACGCGCGGCGGCACGGGCCGAGGCGGCACGGTGGCTGGACCGCGTCGGGCTGGCCGCGCACGCGAAGGCCAAGCCGCGCACGCTGTCCGGCGGGCAGGCGCAACGCGTCGCGCTGGCCCGCGCCCTGGCCACCGGCCCGGACCTGCTGCTGCTGGACGAGCCGCTGGCCGCGCTGGACGCCGCCACCCGGCTGCACGTGCGGGCGGAACTCGGCCGGCACCTGCGCGACTTCCCCGGCCACACGCTGCTCGTGACGCACGACCCGCTGGACGCGATGGTGCTGGCCGACCGGCTGGTGGTGCTGGAGCACGGCGAGGTCGTGCAGGAGGGCACGCCGACCGAGGTGGCCCGCCGGCCGCGCACGGACTACGTCGCCGACCTGGTCGGCCTCAACCTGTACCGCGGCACCGCGCACGGCACGACCGTGGCGCTGGACGCCGGCGGCACGCTCACCGTGGCGACGCCGGCGACCGGGCCGGTGCACGTGGTGTTCCCCCCGACCGCGGTCGGCCTGCACCCCCGGCAGCCGGCCGGCGGCCCGCGCAACGCGTGGCGCGTCACCGTGGCCGGGATCGAGCGGCACGCGCACACCACGCGCGTGCGGCTGGACGGCGCGCCGCCCGTGCTGGCCGACATCACCACCGCGACCGTCGCCGACCTCCGGCTCCAGCCCGGTGACGAGCTGTGGGCCGCCGTGAAGGCCACCGAGGCACGCGTCTACCCGTCCTGACCTCTGTGAGTGACCAACCACTCTTATGCTGGCTTCCCTTGACAGGACCCTCGGCGACCGCGTTCACTCCGTAGTGAGTGACTAACCACTCATACTTTGGAGGAAGCGATGAGCGAGCAGTCCGCCGAGCAGGTCCTGGAAGTCGTGCTGCCGGGCGCGGTCGAGCCCGACGGCCTGGAGCTGCGCCGCCGCGAACGCCCGGTCCCCGGTCCGGGGCAGGCGTTGGTGCGGGTCGAGGCGTCCGGGGTCTCCTTCGCCGAGAAGCAGATGCGCAAGGGCAAGTACTTCGACCAGCCCCCGTTCCCGTTCGTGCCCGGCTACGACCTGGTCGGCACGGTCGCCGAGGTCGGACCCGGGGTGGACGCGACGCTGGTCGGCGGCCGGTTCGCGGCGCTGACCAAGACCGGCGGCTGGGCCAGCCACGCGCTGGTGGACGCGGCGGACCTGGTGCCGGTGCCGCCGGGCGTCGACGCGGCCGAGGCGGAGGCGCTGGTCGTCAACGGGATCACCGCGTGGCGGATGCTGCACGGCTTCGCCGGGGTCCGCGCCGGTCAGACCGTGCTCGTGCTGGGGGCCGGCGGAGGCGTCGGGTCGCTGCTCGTGCAACTGGCCGTGCTCGCCGGCGCACGGGTGATCGGGACCGCCTCGGCGCGGCACCACGACGCGGTGCGGGCGCTGGGCGCCCTCCCGGTCGACTACCGCGACGCCGACGTGCCGGGCCGGGTCCGGGAGCTGGCGCCGGGCGGCGTGGACGCGGTGTTCGACCACGTCGGCGGCCCCGGCCTGGTCGACTCCTACCGCCTGCTCGCCCGGCGCGGCGCGCTGGTCGCGTACGGCAGCGCGTCCACGAAGGACGAGCCCGGCTCGTCCACGCTGCCGGTGCTGAAGCTGGTCCTGCGACTGCTGTGGTGGAACGCCCTGCCCAACGGGCGCCGCGCCACGTTCTTCAACGTCTGGGCGGGCAGGCGCAACCCGACCGCGTTCCGCGCCCGCCTGGCCCGTGACCTCGGTTCGGTGCTCGCCCTGCTCGCCGACGGCTCCCTGACCCCCACGATCGCGGCCCGCGTGCCACTGGAGCGGGTCACCGACGCCGTGCGCCTGGCCGAGTCCGGCACGGTCACCGGCAAGGTGGTGCTCCTCCCCTGACCTGGACGGAGCAATCGTCCGCCGGGACGCCCACCAGGGGTGTCCATCCCATCACCGGTGCGGGTGAAGATTGCGGCAATGAGTTAGAAACTTTCCCGGGACGAATCTTTTTCCACTCACCCCACGCCACTCAGATGGGTGACTGCGCCGCGCAGAACGTGATGTTAGTTTCGCCGAGGACCAAAACAGGCGCAGGTCCCAGGAAACAGATGCGGGGAGTTAATTCACATGGCGACCTTCCAGGACACCGAGGGCCGGCCGGTGCTGCGCACCGATTACCAGCGCTCCATCGCCACGTACTGGAACAATGAAAAGAATCCGGTCAACCTGCGCCTGGGCGAGGTCGACGGGCTGTACCACCACCACTACGGCATCGGCGACTACGACCCCGCCGTGCTGGAGGTGCCGGCCGAGCGGCGCGACGAGGCCGTGATCGCCGAGATGCACCGGCTCGAGACCGCGCAGGCCGACGTGCTGCTGGACAACCTGGGCGACATCGGGCCCGGCGACCGGCTGCTCGACGCCGGCTGCGGTCGGGGCGGCACCAGCATCATGGCCAACCAGCGCTTCGGCTGCCGGGTCGACGGCATCTCCATCTCGGAGAAGCAGGTCGAGTTCGCCAACGGCCAGGCCCGGAAGCGGGGGGTCGCCGACCAGGTCCAGTACCACCTGCGCAACATGCTCGACACCCGCTTCGAAACGGGTTCGATGAAAGGCATCTGGAACAACGAGAGCACGATGTACGTGGATCTGTTCGAGCTGTTCGCCGAACACGCGCGGCAACTCGCGCCGGGTGGTCGCTACGTCACCATCACCGGGTGCTACAACGACGTCACCGGCGGCCGGTCGCGCGCGGTGAGTCAGATCGACCAGCACTACATCTGCAACATCCACCCGCGCAGCGCGTACTTCAAGGCGCTGGCGGCCAATGATTTCGTGCCGATCAACGTGATCGACCTGACCGCGGCGACGATCCCCTACTGGGAGTTGCGCGAGAAGTCCTCCGTGGCGACCGGGATCGAGGAGGCGTTCCTGACCGCGTACCGCGAAGGCAGCTTCCACTACCTGCTCATCGCGGCCGACCGTGTCTGAGCAGGCGAGCGCGACGCTCGACGGCGCGGTGGCGGCGGCCAGGCTGGCCGGGCCGTCCGGGCTGGGCACCTCCGCGGCCCGCATCGCCTCGCTCTTCGCCGACCACCCCGCGTACGTCGAACGGCCGTGGGGCGACGGAACGGCGTCGCCGCTGTACGTCCCGGTGGTGGAGCGGATCGACGAGCCGCTCGGCGCGGAGGTGGACGACCGGCTCGTCGCCTGGGGCAAGGACTGCGGGTTCGCCGACGACGACCTCGAACCACTGCGCAAGGCGGGCTTCGGGCGGTTGGCGATGCTCACCCACACCGACTCGGACGACCCCGACCAGTTGTTGATCGCGGCCCGGCTCAACGCCGCCTGGTGGGCGGCCGACGACCTCTACGCCGACGACAGCGAGATGGGCGCCGTGCCGGTGGAGCTGCCGCCGCGGCTCGCGCTCGCGATGGCGGCCATGGACCCGGTCGCGCCCGCCGGCGAGTTCACCGCCGAGCTGGACGACGCGCTGCGCGGCGACCCCGTGCTGGTCGCCCTGAACTCGGCGATCGGCCACCTCGCCCGCCGAGGCACGCCGGCGCAGGTGCATCGGGCCTGCTACTCCACGTTCGCGATGTTCGTCGGCTGGAACGCGTACGCGGCGTGGCGGCACACCGGCGACTACCCGCCCGCGTGGAAGTACCTCGCGACCCGGCAGCACGACAGCTTCTCCACGTCGATGACGGTGGTCGACGCCGTCGGCGGCTACGAGCTGCCCGCGAACCTGTACTACGACCCGCGCGTGCGCCGCCTGCTCATGCAGGCCGGGACCGCCTCGGTGATGGTCAACGACCTGTACTCGGTGGCCAAGGACGCGGCCGACGAGGCGCAGGTCTGCAACATGGTGCTGCAGATCGTGGCCGACCGCGGCTGCACGACGCAGGAGGCCACCGAGATCACCGTCGACCTGCACAACAACCTGGTCCGCGACTTCGAGGCGGGCCACCGGGAGCTCGACGTCCTGCCGTCGCCGGAACTGCGGCGGTTCCTGCGCGGCCTCCGGGCGTGGCTGGCGGGCGGGTTCGAGTGGCACAGCACCAACCCCCGTTACCAGACCTGAGGCCCCCACCTCCCGACCGCGTCACCGATGATTGGCGGTTCCGGCAGTGACTGTCACCGAGCCCGTGGGCCTGGGCGTGAACGGCGAACGACCGCGGCAGAGCCTGGACACGGCCGCCGCGCGGAACCTCGCGACGACGACCAAGTCCGAACCCCAGATGCAGGGCATCTCCTCCAGGTGGTTGCAGCGCCTGCTGCCCTGGGTGGAGGCGTCCGGCGGCGCGTACCGGGTCAACCGGCGCCTGAGCTACACCATCGGCGACGGCCGGGTGACGTTCACCCGGGTGGGGACGCGGACCCGGGTCATCCCGCAGGAGCTGCGGGAACTGCCGCTGCTGCGCGACTTCGACGACGACGGGGCGCTGTCCGCGCTGGCCGACGGGTTCGTCCAGCGGGAGTTCGAGCCGGGCGAGGTGATCGTGGAGCGGGGCCGTCCCGCCGAGGACATCTTCCTCATCGCGCACGGCAGGGCGGACAAGATCGGCGTGGGCGAGTACGGCGACCAGGTCGTCCTGGGTGTGCTGGCGGGCGGCGACCACTTCAGCTACCGCGCCGTGGTGGAGTCGGACGACTTCTGGGAGTACACCGTCAAGGCGGTCACGGCGTGCACCGTGCTGGGCATGACGCAGTCCGCGTTCGAGGCGGTGGTCGAGCGGTCCGACGCGCTGCGCGCCCACGTGGAGAGCTTCCGCACCCGCCGCGGTCCCGCCCGGAACGCGGCGGGCGAGGCCGAGATCGAGCTGGCGTCGGGCCACGAGGGCGAGGTGTCGCTGCCGAGCACGTTCGTCGACTACGAGGTGTCGCCCCGGGAGTACGAGCTGAGCGTGGCGCAGACCGTGCTGCGGGTCCACACCCGGGTCGCGGACCTGTACAACGAGCCGATGGACCAGGTCGAGCAGCAGGTGCGGCTGACCATCGAGGCGTTGCGGGAGCGCCAGGAGCACGAGCTGGTCAACAACCGCGAGTTCGGCCTGCTCGCCAACGCCGACCTGTCCCAGCGCATCCACTCCCGCACCGGCCCGCCGACCCCGGACGACATGGACGCCCTGCTCGCGGTGGTGTGGAAGGAGCCGAGCTTCTTCCTGGCCCACCCGCGCGCGATCGCGGCGTTCATGAGGGAGTGCAGCAGCCGCGGGATCTACCCGAGCGGCGTCGACCACGACGGGCACCAGGTCCCCGGTTGGCGCGGTGTGCCCATCTTCCCGTGCGGCAAGATCCCGATCGGCAGGACCAGGACCAGTTCGATCATGCTGATGCGCACCGGCGAGGACGCGCAGGGCGTGATCGGGCTGCGCCGGACCGGGCTGCCCGACGAGCACCAGCCCGGCTTGACCGTGCGGTTCATGGGCACCGACGAGAAGGCGATCACGTCCTACCTGGTCAGCGCCTACTACTCGGCCGCGGTCCTGGTGCCGGACGCGCTCGGCGTGCTGGAGGACGTGGAAGTCTCCCGGGAGTAACCCTTGTGGGCGGCGCGCCCCGGGCGGGCGGCGCGGGTGGGCCTGGGACACTCGCCTCCTACGAAGGAGGCTGTGTCAGGTGAGTGCCCACCACCGGGAGGTGCCGTCGTTGTCGGAACGGATCGCCACGACGATGTCGGAGGCGATCGGCCGGGTCCGCGAGGACCTGGCAGGCGCGGACCCGGTGGTGCGACGATCCGACCGGGCCGACTTCCAGTGCAACGCTCCCCTGGCGTTGGCCAAGCGCGTCGGCGCCAGGCCCGCCGAGCTGGCCGCGCGCGTCGTGGCCGGGCTCGATCTCGACGACGACGCGGTGATCACGTCCGTGGAGCCGTCCGGGCCGGGCTTCCTCAACGTCACCGTGGCCGACGGCGCGATCTGGGACCAGGTCGCCGCCCGCCTGACCGACGCGCGCCTCGGTGTCGGCGCGACCGAGCAGGGCCGTCGGGTGGTGGTCGACTACTCCGCGCCCAACATCGCCAAGGAGATGCACGTCGGGCACCTGCGCACGACGATCATCGGCGACAGCCTCGCGCGGGTGGCGGGGTTCCTCGGCGCGGACGTGCTCCGGCAGAACCACCTCGGCGACTTCGGCACGCAGTTCGGGATGCTGATCCAGTACCTCGACGAGCACCCCGACGCCGCGTGGCACCAGGACGAGCTGGGCGAAGGGGCCTCGGCGGTGTCCGCCCTGGACGGCCTGTACCGCTCGGCGCGGGCGGAGTTCGACGCCGACCCGGACTTCGCCGACCGGTCCCGCTCGCGGGTCGTCGCCCTGCAGGCCGGTGACCCGGCCACGGTCGCGGTCTGGCAGGACATCGTCGCCGAGTCCGAGCGGTCGTTCAGCGCGATCTACGACCGGCTGACCGTGCTGCTCACGCCCGAGGACTCGGTCGGGGAGTCGTTCTACAACCCGATGCTGGGCGACACCGTCGAGGAGCTGGTCGACGCGGGTCTGGCGGTGCAGAGCGAGGGGGCGCTCGTCTTCTACTCGGGGGAGGTCACCGGGCCGGAGGGCAGGCCGGTCACCCTGATGGTCCGCAAGCGCGACGGCGGGTACGGCTACGACGCCACCGACCTGGCCACCATCCGCTACCGCCTGCGCGAGCTCAAGGCCGACCGGTTGGTCTACGTGACCGACTCGCGGCAGGCGCTGCACTTCCAGCTGGTCTTCGATGCGGCCCGACGGGCCGGGTGGCTCACCGACGGCGTCACCGCCGAACACGCCGCCTACGGCACGATCCTCGGTCCGGACGGGACCCCGTTCAAGACCAGGGCGGGCGGCACGGTCCGCCTGATGGACCTGCTCGACGACGCGGTGTCGCGAGCGCGGGCGATCGTCGCGGAGAAGAACCCCGACCTCGACGCGGCCGAACTCGACCGGATCGCGGAGTCGGCGGGCATCGCCGCGGTCAAGTACGCCGACCTGTCGACCTCACGGGTGAAGGACTACTCCTTCGACGTCGACCGCATGGTGTCCTTCACCGGCAACACCGGGGTCTACCTGCAGTACGCCCACGCCCGGATCAGCTCGATCCTGCGCAACGCCGGCGATCCGGGGACGACGGTCGACCGCACCGTCCGGCCGGAACCCGCCGAACGGGAGCTCGGCCTGGCGCTGGACGTCTACGGCGCGGTCGTCGCCGAGGTCGGCGCCACCCTCGAACCGCACCGGCTCTGCGGCTACCTCTACGACCTGGCCCGCGCCTTCACCTCCTTCTACGAGGCCTGCCCCGTCCTGAAGTCCGACGAGCCGGTGCGCGGCAACCGACTGGCGCTGTGCCGGCTGACCGCGCGAACCCTGGGCCACGGACTCGACCTGCTCGGCATCACCGCGCCCGAACGGATGTAGCCCGGTGGTGCCGCGCCGGGCTCGCCCCGCACGCGGCACCACCTCCGCCGGCCCTGACCTCGAACGGCGCGGCGGGCGGAAAACGAGCGGTCAGCGGCGGAGGTCGAGGTGGTGGCGGGTGAGGTCGGACCGCATGTGGTCGAGCCACTCCCGGGCGAGTCGGCGGCCGTCCGGGAACCGGTCGTCCCGGTCCCAGCGCCACGTCGTGACCATCGCGAGCACGAGGAGCCGGCACTCGCGCAGCAGGTCGTGGTCGACACCCGGGTAGTGGTCGCCGACCTCGTCGGGAGCGTGGGCGAGGTCGAACTCGACAGGTCCGCGGCAGCACGTCTCGAGGTCCACGAACAGCGGCCCGTTCCCGGTGGTGATCAGGTTGCCGGGGTGCGGCTCGCCGTGCAGCACCTGCTCGGCGGCGCCGCGCTCGCCGATCGCCCGTCCCAGGCTCCGCAACGCGTCGGCGAGGAGTTCCCGGTCCGCGTCGACGAGTGCCGGGGTCCGGTCACGGCTCGCCACGAGTCGTCGGGCCTGCTCGACCCGGTCGGTGAAGTGGGGCGTGCGGACGTCGAGCTCGCGCATGCCGGCGTGCAGCCGTTCGAGCGCCTCGGCGTAGTCGGCCGGTGCGACCTCGCGCGCCGCGGGTTCGTAGTAGGTCCACAGCGTGATCGCGAAGCCGTCGCGTTCGTGGACGCGCGGTTCCACCCGGGGGTCGAGAGCGGCCACCGGGCTCCCGGAGGCGGCGAGCCCTCGGGCGAGGTCGATCTCGAACTGCGCGACGTGCTCTTCCCCGGGTGCGACCCGGGCCAGCACGTCACACGGCAGCAGGCGCAGGGTGAGCTTGTTCGAGTCGTGGAGCACGACCACGTCGTCGACCGCTAGGCCCAGCGCGGCGGCCGTGGAGGTGCTCGCGGCCACCGCGCGTCGAACGTCGGATGTCTTCATGGTCCTCTTCGCGGGTCAGGTCGTGCGGGACCGGGTGAGGACCAGCGCCTCCCACGGCCGGAGGTCGACCCGGCCGGGCGAGAGCAGCGCCTCTCCGGTGTTGGTCAGGACGACGTCGGCGGCGGACCACTCGCGGTCCAGTTCGGCGGTTTGCCTCGTGCCGCTGAGGTTGGCCACGACGAGCAGCCGGTCGTCGTCCAGGGTGCGTTCGTAGGCGTAGACGTGCGGGTGGTCGGGCAGGAGCATGCGGAAGTCGCCGAGGGCGATGACGGGGAGGTTGTGGCGCAGTTCGATGAGTCGGCGGTAGTGGTTGAAGACGGAGTCCGGGTCGTCGTACTGGGCTTGGGCGTTGAGCCAGGTGTGGTTGGGGTTGGCCGGGAGCCAGGGTTCGCCGGTGGTGAAGCCGGCGTTGGGGGTGGTGTCCCACTGCACGGGGGTGCGGGCGTTGTCGCGGCCCATGGCGCGCAGGCCGCGCAGGACCGACTCGGGGTCGCCGCCGGCGGCGAGGGACTGGCGGTAGTGGTTGAGGGATTCGACGTCGCGCATCTCGTGCACGCCGGCGAACGGCGCGTTGGTCATGCCCAGCTCTTCGCCCTGGTAGATGTACGGCGTGCCGCGGTGCAGGTGCAGCACCGTGGCCAGCGCGGTGGCGGATTCGCGCCAGTACGTGCCGTCGTCGCCGAAGCGGGACACCACGCGGGGTTGGTCGTGGTTGTTCCAGTACAGGCTGTTCCAGCCCACCTCGCCCAGCGCGGTCTGCCACCGGCCCAGCGACGCCTTCAGGTCGCGCAGGTCCAACGGCTTCGGGTCGAACTTGCCACCGGGACCGTGGTCGAGCGAGACGTGCTCGAACTGGAACACCATGTCCAGCTCACCCCGCGCCGGGTCGGTGAACAGCCGCGCCTGCTCCCACGTCACGCCCGGCATCTCCCCCACGGTCAGGAACTCGCCGGCCCGGCCCTCGAACACCTCGCGGTGCATCTCGCGGAGGAAGTCGTGCACGCCGGGGCGGGTCGCGACGTGCGGGAACCCGTCGCCGAGGCCGCCGACGCCGGTGGTCGCGCCGTCGGGCAGGTCCGGGTCCTTGGAGATCAGGTTGATGACGTCCATCCGGAAGCCGTCCACGCCCCGGTCCAGCCACCACCGCATCATCCCGTGCACGGCCCGGCGGACCTCGGGGTTCTCCCAGTTCAGATCCGGCTGCTTGCGGTCGAACAGGTGCAGGTAGTACTCGCCGGTCGTCTCGTCCAGGGTCCAGGTGGGGCCGGAGAAGAACGACTCCCAGTTGGTCGGCTCCGCGCCGGGCTGCCCGGCCTCGAACCCGTCGCGGGGCGGACGCCACCAGTACCAGTCCCGCTTCGGGTTGTCGGTCGACGAGCGCGACTCCACGAACCACGGATGCTCGTCGGAGGTGTGGTTGACCACCAGGTCCATCACCAGCTTCATCCCGCGCGCGTGCACCTGCGCCACCAGCGCGTCGAAGTCCTCCAGCGTGCCGAACACCGGGTCGATCGCCTGGTAGTCGGAGATGTCATAGCCGTTGTCGGCCTGCGGCGAGGCGTAGACCGGCGACAGCCAGAGCACGTCGACGCCGAGTCGTCGCAAGTGGTCCAGCCGGGAGGACAGACCCGCCAGGTCGCCGACACCGTCACCGTCCGAGTCGGCGAAGCTGCGCGGGTACACCTGGTACACCACGGCCGAGGTCCACCACGGGGCCGTGGTCGGGGTTGTCGCCAGGGGCCGGTCCAGAGCCATGTTCCATCCTCACCCGGTCGTCGGAGATCGTCCCAGTCCACCACTACCCGCATCGGGCCGCACCCGACACCTCCGACGACCTTCGGGCGCACGGGCCGACCAGGAAGCCGCCGGTCCTGTGTGGACGGTCTGGGTGCGGCGATCCGCCCCGTGCTGGGCGACAAGTACCCGCGCGCGATCGGCGTGCCCGACGCGGAGTGCTGGGCCGAGGTGTGGGACGAGCTGGAGCCGCCGGCCCGGCAGGTGCCAGCCGAGACGGGCACGTTGCTCGTCGCCCGGTTCGTGGCCGGGCTGCCCGACGCCTGACGCCCGGTCAGGCGGACAAGCCCGCTGCGGTGTGCGCGGGCACGCGGAGCAGCGTGATGACGGTGTGCGTGCGCACCCGGAAGCCCAGCGACTCGTACAGCCGGATCGCGGTGGTGTTGGTGGCGGCGGCGTGCATCAGCACCTGCTCGCCGCGCGCCCGGATCCCCGCCGCGACGGCGAGCACCAGCCGGGTGGCCAGGCCCTGGCCGCGGTGCGCGGGATCGGTGCACACGGCGCTGATCTCCGTCCACCCCGGCGGGCGCAGGCGTTCGCCCGCCATCGCGACCAGCGCGCCGTCCCGCCGGATGCCCAGGTAGGAGCCCAGTTCCACGGTCCTCGGCCGGAACGGTCCCGGCTGGGTGCGCTCCACCAGGTCCAGCATCTCCGGCACGTCCGCCGGGCCGAGCCGGACCGCCTCGGCGTCCTGCGCGACCCGCACGCCGTCCTCGACCAGCTGCGCCACGTCGAACCGCTCGACCTGCTCCCAGCCGGCGGGCGGCGCGAGCGGCGAGATGACCGGCACGACCGCGGCCGGGCCGGCGAGCGCGGCGAGGTCGGACCACGCCCGGTCGTCCGGCCGGTCCGGCAGCCCCACGAACGGCGCCACGTCCGTCGGGTAGCGCAGCACCTGCCCGTGCCGTTCGGCGAAGTGGGCGTGCGGCCCGGTCAACGACGTCCAGGCCGGGTTGTCCAACGGCGAGGTCATGCGCGGTACCCCCAGTAGTTCGCGATCGGTCGGATCATGCGTGCCGCCGGGACCTCCTGTCACCTCCTCATCGCTCTCGGCGGAATCCGTTCTGGGCTGGACGCGCGGAAATCGGCGTGCCCCGGGTGGGTGGGATCGCTAGCGTCCGCCGGCGTGGCGCGTCGACTGGGACCGGACTTCACCAAGCTGTGGTTCGCCTCCGCCGTGTCCAACTTCGGCGACGGCATGACGATGGCCGCCGGTCCCCTGTTGCCGGCCTCGCTCACCGACGACCCGGCCCTGGTGGCGGGCGCGGTGTTCGCCCAGCAGCTGCCGTGGTTGCTGTTCTCGCTGCTCAGCGGCGTGCTCGTGGACCGGTTCGACCGGCGGAGACTGGCCGTGGCGGCGAACCTGGCCCGGGGCGCGGTCGTGGCCGGGCTGGCGGTGGCGATCTGGACCGGGCACGTGTCGCTGCCCGCCGTGTACGCCTGCCTGTTCCTGCTCGGCGTCGGCGGGTCCGCGCTGGGCGCGCTCGTCGGCGGCCTGCCGCCCGCCAGTTCGGCATCACCGCGCCGTTCTGGTTCGCGGGCGTGGTGGTGGCGGGCGTGGCCGTCGTCGCGTAGCGGCCGTTCGCGGCGGCGACCGACCTGCACCGGCCGGCCACCGCCACGCACTGATCCACGTGGCCGTGGTGGCTCTTGGTGACAAGAGCCCGACACTCTAGCCGAACGGTCCGGCACCGCGTCAGTGATCGTCGACACAGTCGTATTCCACTTCGCCGGGCAGTTTGAGTCGTATAGACTCAAACCATGTTCACCAGGGACGAAGCGCTCGAACGAGTCGAACGGGCAGGCTCCCCGGCCGACCTGTTCGGCCCGGCCGACCCCGACCCGGCCCGCCGCAAGGAGGCACAGCGGCTCTACCGCGGCCTCGCCGCCGTGCTGCACCCCGACCGCGTCGGACCGCACGACACCCGCGCGCACGCCGCGTCGGCCGAACTGACCCGGCTGCACCACCAGTGGCTGCACGGCACGTCGGTCGAACTGCGCACCGACCGCGCCGCCTACCGGCTCACCGGACGCCACGCGGTCGGCAGCGTCACCAACCTCTACCGCACCGACGGCCCCCACGTGGTCAAGGTCGTGCGCAACCCCGCGCTCAACCCCCTCCTGCACGCCGAGTGGGACGCCCTGCGCCGCCTCGCCCGCTTCACCGACGAGCACCGCTGGCTGCGCCCCTACTACCCGCACCTCGCCGACACCTCCGGCGACGTCGCCCGCGGATCCCGCGCGTTCACCGTGCTCGCACCGCTCGTGGACGGGTTCGTGACGCTCGTCGACGTGCGCCGCGCGTTCCCCCACGGCCTGGACGGCCGCGACTACGCCTGGATGCACCGCAGGCTGCTGCGAGCCATCGCCGGCGCCCACCGGACCGGCCTCGTGCACGGCGCGATCGTCGCCGAGAACGTGCTCGTCCACCCCGAGCAGCACGGCGTAGTGCTGGCCGGCTGGACCTTCGCGGTCAGCGCAGGCGAACGCCCCCTGGCCACCGACAAGACCATCCCCTACCCGCCGGAAGTCCACGACGGACGACCCGTCACCCCCGCCACCGACGTCCACCAGGCGCACGCGCTGATGCTGGACCTCCTGGCAGAGGACGAAACCGCGCAACGCGGGTTCGCCCGCGGCTGCACCCAGGACGAGCCGAACCGACGACCGGACGCCGTCGACCTGCTCACCGAGTACGACGACCTCCTCCAAGACCTCTACGGCGAACGGACCTTCCGCCCGTTCGCACTACCCGCGACAGGAGCATGACATGGGACACGGCAAGTGGGACGACAACGCCTACGCGGCGGCCAGGACCTTCCGCGCCGCCAAGGGCATCGACGACTTCGGCTACACCGCCACGATGCGGTCGCGCCCCTCGAAGGAGTGGCGGGCCGACCCGTCGCTCGACCCGAAGGACGTCGCCGCGCGCGAGTGCCGCGACTCACCCGACCACGCCGACTCGACGCCGATCGCGGTGCTGTTCGACGTCACCGGCTCGATGGGCCGAGTGCCCCAGATCATGCAGCGCAAGCTCGGCAAGCTGCACGGCCTGCTGCAGCGCAAGGGCTACCTCACCGACCCGCAGCTGATGTTCGGCGGCATCGGTGACGCCGACAGCGACCGCGTGCCGCTTCAGGTCGGCCAGTTCGAGTCCGACAACCGGATGGACGAGCAACTGCGCACCATCTTCCTCGAAGGCAACGGCGGCGGCCAGAAGAGCGAGTCCTACGAACTCGCCGCCTACTTCGTCGCCCGGCACGTGGTCACCGACGCGTGGCGCAAGCGCGGCCGCAAGGGCTACCTGTTCCTCATCGGCGACGAGCTCAACAAGCCCCGCCTGGAGGCGCGCCACATCCGCCGCATCATCGGCGACGACATCAAGGAGGACATCGACCCCGCCTCGGTCTACCGGGAGCTGAGCCGCAAGTGGCACGTCTACTTCGTGCTGCCCAACCAGTCGTCGTACTACAACGACCCCCAGATCGCCGACCACTGGCGCGACCTCCTCGGCCAGCACTTCCTCAAGCTCGACGACCCCGGCGCGGTGTGCGAGCTCATCGCCGCCACCATCGGCATGGAGGAACGCGTCGTCGACCTCGACCAGGCGATGGTCGACCTGGCCGAGATCGGCTCGGTCGCCGAGAGCCGGGCCGTCGGCAAGGCCCTCGTCCACGTCGGAGGCAAGGCGGTCGCCACCACCGCCGCTCCCCCGCTGCTGGACGGCCCCGACGACGTCACCCTCACGTGATGGACGGGCACGTCGTCGTCGTGGGACTCGGGTTCGGCGACGAGGGCAAGGGCGCCGTGGTCGACGCCCTGTGCCACCACACCCCGGTGACCGCGGTCGTCCGGTTCAACGGCGGCGCGCAGGCCGCGCACAACGTCGTCGTCGGGAACCGGCACCACACCTTCAGCCAGTTCGGGTCCGGCACGCTCGCGGGCGTGCCGACCCACCTCTCCCGACACGTCCTCGTCGAACCCATCGCCCTCGCCGGCGAAGCACGCGAACTGGCCCGACTCGGTGTCACCGACCCGCTGCGGCTGCTGTCGATCGACGCCGACGCCCTGCTCACCACCCCCATCCACGTCGCCGCCAACCGTGCCCGCGAGGACGCTCGCGGGCACGCCCGGCACGGCTCCTGCGGCAAGGGGATCGGCGAGACCGCCTGGTACGGGCTGCTCGGCGGCGCGGCGCCGGGCGACGTGGTCGAGGACCAGGAGGTCATCGGCGACCCCGGACCGCCGCCCACGGTCGGCGACTGCGCCCGCCCCGCCGTGCTGCGGGCCAAGCTCGACGCCCTGGCCAGGTTCTACGAGCCGCTGATCGGCGCCGGGCCACCGGTGGACGACCTCGTCTCGCTGTACCGGGACTTCGCGGGCGCGGTCCGCGTCACGACCGGCGACGAAGTGGGCCGCCTGGCCGATCGCGGACGCCTGGTGTTCGAAGGCGCCCAAGGCGTGCTGCTCGACCAGTGGCGCGGCTTCCACCCCCACACCACGTGGTCCACCGTCACCCCGGACAACGCGCGGAGCCTGCTGGGACACCGCCGCGCCACCGTCCTCGGCGTGACCCGCACCTACCAGACCCGGCACGGCGCCGGACCGCTGCCCACCGAGGACGACCACGTGCTCGCCCGGTTCCCGGAACGCCACAACGACACCGGCCACTACCAGGGGTCGTGGCGCGCTGGGCACCTCGACGCCGTGCTGCTGCGCTACGCGGTGGACGCCTGCCGCGGCGTGGACGCGTTGGCCGTCACGCACCTCGACGCGCGTGACCTCCACGTCGCCACCGCGTACGACGCTCCCCTGCCGGCCACGGACCTGACCACGTTCCTGAACCACCGCACACCCGCGCTGACCGCCATGCCGGACCCCGTGACGTGGCTCGCCGAGCACCTCGACGTGCCGGTGCTCGTCACCGGCGCCGGACCCGACCGGAGCGACTACACCGTGCGGGCGGCGGCACTTCGCTGATGCGGGAGAATCAGGCCATGATCGAGTCGACCCCGGTGTCGGTGGACGTGCTGGCGCTGCGCTTCGACCCCACCGCGCGCACCGTGCTCCTCGGCATCGCGCCCCGCGCGCTCGAACCGTTCGCCGGCGTCCTCGCCCTGCCCGGTGTGCTGCTGGGCAAGGGCGAACGGCTGCGTGACGCGGCACGGCGCGCGGTCACCGGCAAGCTCGGCGTGCCGGGGGCCGCGATCTCCGCCTCCGGCCAGCTCACCACGTTCGACGAACCGTCCCGCGACCCGCGCGGCCCGACGTTGTCGATCGCCCTGTGGGCCACCGTCGACCCCGCCGAGCTCACCGGCGACGGTCCGACGTGGACACCGCTGGCCGACGTGCCGCCGCTGGCGTTCGACCACGACCGCATCGTCCACGACTGCCGCCCGATCCTCGCCGACCGCCTCTGGCGGGATCCCGCCTTCACCGCCGGGCTCCTGGGCCGAGAGTTCACCACGGCCCAGGCGCTCGACGTCACCGAGTCCTTGACCGGCGACCGGCCCTACCCCGCCAACCTCGGCCGCACCATGGAACGGGTGCCCGGTCTGGAACGCACCACCCAGCACGCCGCCGCCCTGCCCAAGGGCGGCCGACCACCTTCCGTCTGGCGCTGGGTTTCGTAGTCGCAAGGTCCACCTGATGGTGTGTTTTGGTCAGCACTGAAGTAACTGTGAGAGCAGAAGAGGTCTTGGCGGTCACCCGAACGGGTACTCACCGGCTGTCCATCCGATCAAGGAGGCCGAGATGCACCCGCTCCCCATCCCCTTCCTGCCGTGGGCCTGGCGCAACGTCGGCGACCTGCTCGACGGGCGCGACACCTACTCCCCCGAGGCCGACGAGGCGACCCGGTCCGCCGACCGCCACCACCGCCCGGACATCGGCCTGCTCGGGTACGAGGTGGAGGCACTCGACGGCGGGATCGGCGAGGTCGACCAGTCCAACGCCCGCGTGCCCGCCGACTGCCTGCTGGTCGACGCGGGCACGTGGTCGTCGCACCTGAAGGTGGTGCTACCGGTGGGCGCGGTGGCGAAGGTCGACCACGACGCGAAGAAGGTCTTCGTGGACCGCACCAAGGACCAGGTGCGGCAGGCGCCGGAGTACGACGCGGACACGTTCGACGCCGACGACTACCGACAACGCCTCGGCGACTACTACACCGAGAGCTACCGGACCACGCCCGCCTAGCGGGCTCACCCACCCGATGACGTCGTGCCCGGCGGATCACCGCCGGGCACGACGCGTTCTACCCCTCCGCGGATGGGGCCACATCGGACCGCAGGTGCCGCTCCCGCGTGGCCTCCCGCGAGCGCCGGACCCGTTCGCGCTGCCGTTGGCCCAACGGGATGACCACGAACACCAACAGCAGCGAGATGATCACCAGCGGCAACCCGCCGAGCAGTCCCGCCGCGCCCTCGTCGGCGAAGCCGAGCACCATGACCACCGCCCCGAGCAGGGCGAGCAGTGCGAACACCACCCGCATCGTCTTCACCGGGAAGGGCATGGCCAGCACCGCGTCGGCCTGGTCCACCAGCGGTCGGGCGAGCCGCGGGTCCTCGACCGGCTCGCCCCGGCGCATCGCGCGGGACAGGGTGCGCCGTTGGCCGCGGTCCAGGCCGCGCAACGCCGTGGAACCCAAGGCCCGCCGGAACACCAACACCATGACGGCGCCGAACAGCACGCCCATGACCAGACCGACCCACGCGTTGTCGCGCACCAACCCCTGCGAGACGCCGAACACCGCGCCGGCGAGCAGACCCACCAGGATCACCTTGCCGTACGAAATCCGCTGCGCCACCGAATCCTCCCCCGAGATCGCCTGCCGTCCACGTACCCGTTCGGGTCGCCCGCCGAACGTCTCGGAGAGGGTCGCCGTGAGGCGTCAGACGCCCAGCTCCATGATCCGGGCCGCCACCTCGGCTGGTGCTTCCAGCGGCAGCATGTGGCCCGCGTCCTCGACCACCACCGACTCGCCGCCGACCGCCGCTGCCAGCGCCTTGGCGTTCGACTCTGGCACCAGTCGGTCCTCGTCGCCGACGACGGCGATCACCGGGCGCTCCCCCGCGACGGACAACGCGGCCTCGCGGTCGTAGCGGTCGACGGCCGGCCGGAACAGCGCGATGGTCTCCGGCCAGTGCGCCCACACCATGTCCGCGGTGAGGGAGACGTCCTCCTCGCGCGGCTCGTCGCCGAACAGCCACCAGCGCAAGCCGGCCGTCTTCGCGGGCTCGATCTTCTCCCGCACCGCCCGCACCAGCGGCCCGAACGCGCGTTCCAGCTCGCGGACCAGCTTGCCCAACGCCTTGGGCCAGGCCAGCGACGTCTCCGCCAAGCCGGTGGCGGCGGTCGAGACGAACACCACGCCCGACACCCGCTGCCGGTAGAGGCGGGGACGGCGTTCGGCCATCGCCATCGCGGCCATGCCGCCCATCGAGTGCCCCGCGACGACGACCCGCCCCTCGGGGACCAGCCGTTCGATCAACTCGCCCAGGTCGTCGCCGAGCTGCTCGATCGTCGCGGTCTCCTTGTCCGCGGGCGAGGACGCGCCGTGGCCGCGGTGGTCGTAGGCGATCACCCCCGCGGACTCCGGCAGCGCCGCCACCACCCGGTGCCAGCTGCGGTGGTCCAGCGCGTAGCCGTGGGCGAGCACCACGGTCAACTCGGCGTCGGGCGGGCCGCTGCGTGCCACGTTCAGCTCCGTGCCGTCCTCCAGCCGCAACCGTTCGGTCGCCATGGCCGCTGCCCCTTCCGTCGTCGGACGTCTGCTTGACCAACGAGTAACAAGGGCGGACGTCACGCGCGCCGGCCGTCACGACCAGTCGGGCTGCCGCAGCAGCGCCAACCGCCGGTCGAGGAGGGCGGCGAAGTCGTGCGGGCGCCCGACGACCAGTTCGGCGGCGTGCTCGGCCGAGGTGCGGACCACGACCACCTCGCCGCCCGGCACGTCCCGCGTGTCGGCCACCCGGACGTCGGTGATCTCGCGCAGCGGCAGCTCGCCGCCGGAGACGTCCGGGGTGGACGGTCCGGTGCCCACGTGCCAGCGCAGCGACTCGCCGTCGAAGGTGGCGTGGGCGAGCACGAGGTGCCCGGTGGGGTTGCGCACCTGCCGGGACGCGCTGCGCACGCCGAGGGTGGTGCCGGCGATCGCGCCACCCGCCGCGTCCAGCAGCACCGCCTTCGCCTTGGTCAGCAGCACACCCGCGACCGCCGTGGCCGCGACGGCGGGCAGGGCGAGCAGCACGTTCCCGGTGAGCGCGCCGATCCCGAGCACCTGCGCCGCGCCCGCGTACAGGACCAGCCCGACCCACCACCCCGGCCGGTGCACGTAGACCCGGCGCGCCAGGAACAGCACCGGCGTCACGACACCGACCACCAGCAGGACCCAGCCCGGCCCGGCCAGTCCCGACCAGCGGGACACCAGCGCGACGACCAGGCTCACCGCCGGCGGCGCGAGGAAGCCGAGCCGCACCGACGGCCGCGCGCGCGACCACCGCCGCTCGAACTCCGGCCGCACCGACTCGTGCACGCCGAACGGCAACCGCACCCCGCACCACCTCCCGACATCAGCGTAACGTCACCGTTTCGAGGTCATCGGGTACGCACGGTGATCGTCAGGGCTTCCTCCAGCAGCGCCACGGCCGCCGGGATCTCGGTGTCGCCGATGTTGCCGTAGCCGAGCACCAGGGCACGGTCGGGCGCGTGCTTCGCGCGGTAGTCGTCGAGGTCCGCCAAGCGCAGGCCGGCGGAGGCGGCGGCCCGGACCGCGCCGCGGGTATCGGTGTCGTCCGGCAGGTGCAGCAGGACGTGCAGGCCGGCGGCGGTGCCGGACGCCCTGGCCTGCGGCAGGCGGGTGGCCAGGGTGGCGAGCAGCAGGTCCCGGCGGGTGCGGAAGCGACGGCGGGACGCCCGCAGGTGGGCGTCGTACCAGCCGCGGTCGATGAACGTCGCCAGTGCCAGTTGGTCCAGGACCGGCGGTGCGGCGGCCACGGGGTTGGCGGTGCGCAGCGCCGGGACGAGCGCGGTCGGCGCGACCAGCCAGCCCAGGCCCAGCGCCGGCGACAAGGTCTTGCTGACCGAGCCGAGCAGGACGACCCGGCCGGAGTCCATGCCCTGCATGACGGCGACCGGGTGGTGGTCGTAGCGGAACTCGGCGTCGTAGTCGTCCTCGATGACGAAGCCGTCGACCTCGCGGGCCCAGCGCACCAGGCGTGCCCGGCGGGCCGGGGACAGCACCGTGCCGGTCGGGAACTGGTGCGCCGCGCCGACCACGACCGCCCGTGCCGGTGTGCGGGTCAGGTCGTCCACGCGCAGGCCGTCGTCGTCCACCGGCACGTGGTGCACGCGCAGGCCGGCGCCGGTCGCGGCGTCACGCAGGCGCGGCCACCCCGGGTGTTCGACGGCCAGGTCCGTGATCCCTTCGGCGCGCAGCGCGCGGCACGTGCGGGCCAGGCCGTCGGTGACGCCGGCGCACACGAACACCGACGTGGTGCCGGCGTCCGCACCGCGTGACCGGCGCAGGTACCGCGCGAGGGTGGACCGCAGCACGGCGTGCCCGGCCGGGTCGGGGACGTCGAGGTCGTAGTGCACGGCCGAGCCGATGACCGTGCGCACCGCGTCGGCCCAGCGCCGGCGCGGGAACGCGCGCAGGTCGGGCAGACCGGGCGCGAGGTCGTACCGGATCGAGGGCCGGGCCGGGGCGCGCTCGGCGTGTGGCTGCCTCGGCGTCACCTCGGGCGACCACGACACCCGCGTGGCCGAACCGACCCGAGCGGACAGGTAGCCCTCGGCGACGAGTTGCCCGTAGGCCTCCGTCACGACCCAGCGCGAGCAGCCCAGTTCCTCCGCCAGCGCCCGGCTCGGCGGCACGGCCGCGCCCTCATCGAGCCGGCCCTCCCGGATCGCGGTGCGCAGCGCGCGGGCCAGGCGGTCGTGCAGGCGGCCACGCCCACCGACCTCCACCAGCGTCGCCCACGCGAAATTGGTCTGGGAAACCGGCACGGGATTGGAGAGTACTGCCGGGCCGACCCGACCTACCGTGAAGGGCATGATGGACAAGTTGGCCCTGGGTGCCATGCTGTTCGGCACGATCACCGACGAACGCCGGTCGTTCGAGCTGCTGGACCGGTTCGTGGACGCGGGCGGCGTCTGGATCGACACCGCGAACTGCTACGCGTTCTGGGAGTCCCCGAGCGGGTTCGGCGGGCAGAGCGAGGAGTTGCTGGGCCGCTGGCTCGCCGCCCGGCCGGGGATGCGTGACCGGGTGCGGATCAGCACCAAGGTGGGGTGCGAGCCGACCGAGGCCGGCAAGTTCCCCGAGACGGCCGAGGGCCTCTCGGCCGGGGTGATCAAGAACGGGATCGAGGGCAGCCTGCGGCGGCTCGGCACGGACCACGTCGAGCTGTACTGGGCGCACAAGCCGGACCCGGTGACACCGCTGGAGGAGACGGTCGCCGCGTTCGACGAGTTGGTGTCCGCCGGCGTCGTCGGCCGGCTCGGCGGCTCGAACTACCCGGTGTGGCAGGTCGACCGAGCCCGGTGGATCGCCCGCGAGAACGGTCGCGTCGGCTTCACCGCCGTCCAGCAGCACCACACCTACCTGCAACCGCGTCCGGGCACGCGGCCGACCGTCGTGCACCGGTTCGGCGCCGTCGGCGACGAGGTGGTCCACTACCTGGAGCACCACCCCGACATGGCGCTGTGGGCCTACACGCCACTGCTCAGCGGCCGATACACCCGCGCGGACAAGCCGTTGCCCGCCGAGTACGACCACCCCGGCACGATGCGCCGCCTGGCCGTGCTCGACGAGGTCGCCGCCGAGACCGGCACGAACCGCAACCAGGTCGTGCTGGCGTGGCTGACCGGCGGCGACCTGGACATCACGCCGATCGTCGGCGTCAGCACGGTCGAGCAACTGGACGAGGCGGTCGCCGGGGTGTCGCTGGAGCTGACCGCCGAGCAGCGCCGGCGGCTGGACACCGCGCGGTGACCAGGCCGGGTCCGTCGCAGCGGCGCCGACGGACCCGGCCTGGTCACGGCTGCACGGCGTCGTGGATCCGCTTCGCGAAGTCGCGAGCACCTCGGCGGCACTCCTCGCTCCGGGGGTCGAGCGCTGTCGCACCGGAGTGGTAGGACGTGATCATCACCGCGTTCTCGTCCAGGAATTCCAGCCGACAGCTGGCGCCGGTGCTCCGATCCGCCCAGCGGGCGGCGGAGCCCAGGTCCACGTCGGTGGCCTCCGCGCCCGCCGGACCGAGGGAGAAGCCGGACGCCGCACGGTCGGCCCCGGGCACTCCCTCGTGGTCCCCGTACAGCTCGACCTGGAAGGTGATCAAGGGCTGGTTGTTCTTCGACGTGGTGAACGTGCAGGTCAACGAGTACCGGTCGGCGGCCTCCAGCGGCTCGGCCGGCAGGGGTGGCGGCAGGTCCCCCACCTCCTGGCGTATCTCCGGACAGCTCTTGAAGGCGTCGAAGGCGTACTTCACCGGCTCTGAGGCCGGACTGCTGTTCGTCGTCGTGCCCGAGCCCGACGTGGTCGGCGGTCCCGGTTCGGCACCGCAGCCGGCGGCGACCACCCCCGTCAGCACCAGGGCGATCAGCAGGCGTCGACTCACCCCGTCACCGCCTGGGGCCACTTGCCGCCGGGCAGCAGCTTGGGATCGCTCATCAGGCTGAGGAGGTCCCGCACCTTGCCGAGCGCCTCCACGAACCTCTTCGCGATCCCGGTCAGGTTGTCCAGCGACTGGGTGACCAGCGTCCCGATGGCAGTGGCGAGCTTGTCGACGGCGAACGGGATCTCGACCACCGTCACCGCCTCGAGCGCGACGGTGACGAGCGCCCCCAGGAAGCTGGTCGCCATCTTGGACAGCTCGACCATGTACTCGACGTTGTACTTGGCGATGTCCATGAGCCACTTGCTGACCTGGTCCGCCTTGACGGCGGTGGCGGCGATCGCTTCGTTCTGCACCGTGACCTTGTCCTGGTACGCCGTGCTGGCCGGACCTTGCCAGTGGTAGGTCAGGTGGGTCTTCGGCAGGACGAGCCCGTTCGCGGGGGCCTGCACCCGGTTGAGCCAGTCGAACGACTTGACGATCAGCGACACCACGGGCATGTGGTGCTCCACCGCGGTCCTGATCAGCTTGAACACCGTCTCGAGGTGTTTTCGGATGTCGTCGAGAGCGGGGCGGACGGCCAGCAGCACCGGACCGAGCACGAACCGCCAGTCGTTGATGTGGTCGACCGCGGCGTTGTACTTGCCGCCGCACTCACGAGCCTTGTCCTCCAATCCCTCGAAGCACCGGTTGAACTCCCCTGTCAGCTGACCGGCGTCGGCCATGAGGTCACCACCTCCTACACGCGGTAGATCTTGTCGAGGTCGGTCTCGTTGAGGCTGTCGGTCCGGTCGTACTCGTCCGCGATCTTCCTCAGCGTCGCGCCGAGCTGGCCGAACTCGGTGACCGCACCCTGCACGAGTTGCTCCATGAACGCGCGGAACTCCTCGTACTGGTCGGCTTCGAGCGCGGCGTTGGCGATACCGGCGGCGAACGTCGAGAGATCACCGACGAAGAACGCGGGCAGCGACAGGTGCGAGTCCTCCACCGCTTCCACGATCGGCCGCGCGGCCGCCGCGCGCTGGTCCCAGAGCTTGGCCTCGTCGCGCAATCTCCGACTGACCACCTCGAACTCACCGTTGCCCATGTCCACCCCTGTCCCGCAAGACGTTGAACCCCGAGAAGTAGTCGTCATCCCCACCGTCGTCGCGGTTGTCGGACCTGCGTCGCACCGCCCGAGGAGGAACCCCCGCCCCGGTTCCCAGACCCGCTCGGCCGAACAGCTGCCGGACGTCCTGGGCCAGGACGGCGTCTGCCGCGTGGCTCAGCGCCTGGGCGTTCCCGTGGATCCCGATCGGCCCCCCACCTCGGAGGCGCAGGGTGAGGTAGCCGAGTGGGCTGCGGATCTCGGTGACGTCCGGTGGCACGGCCCCCTGCCCACGCCGGATCTCGTCGTACGCGTCGTCGATGGCGTCGAGCCTGGACCGGGTGCGAGCCAGCCAGTCCTCGATCGGCAGGTCCACGGGGTCGACGTGGACCGCCTGCGGCGCCGGTCGCGTCGGTGGACCGGACGACCGGTGGGTGAGTTCCACGGCGAGCGCCCGTTGGACCGCGGTCACGTAGGTGTTGTAGAGCGCCGCGGGGAAGACGTCCGGCCGCAGGTGGTCCTGCCACCGGGCGCGGAGGCGGACGCTCGTGACCATCCGGGCCTTGTCCACCGTGACGGTGACGGAACCTGTGGGGTCGCGGGCCTCGTATGCGTCGGCCGGTCGCAGCTCGACGCCTCCGGGGCGGGTGAGCTCGGCGAAGTGCGCCCGCGCCTGCGGGCTGTCGGGAACGTTCAGCGCGTGCAGCTCCACGTCGTCAAGCGGCATGGTCCTCCCCCTCGAAAGTCGGCATCCGGCTACTTCCGGTGCGGATCGCCGAGAAAACCCGGTGCGCCACCGGCTTCGAGCGCGTCGGCTGCTTCCCGCAGTCGCAGCGCGATCAGGGCGGGCGTCGCCGGCGCCGCGGTCGCCCACCCACCACTGGTGTCGGCGAGCAGCACCAGCCACCGCCCGTTCGCGGTGTCGACGTAGTTCACCGGGCGCTCGATGCGCTTGCGCCCGCCGGGCGTGCGGACCGCGGAGCACAGGTTCCCGGCACCGGTCCGGGTTCGGCCGGGACCTCCTCCACCGCGTGGTAGATGCGGGAGAACGACTCGATCTGGTCCCGGACCGCGTCCACCAGCTGCTGCAACGACGACGTCGCGTCCTGGAACGCCCGGTTGAGCGGCGCGAGGGTGGTGACGGCCGAATCCGCGGCATTGCCCTGCCAGGCGGCGTCGAGCTCGGCGGCCAGATCCCTCAGCACGCCCTCCCGTGCCGAGCAGCGCTCTTCGAGCCTGGTCAGCTCCTCCTGCGCCGCGGCCAGGTCACCGTTACCGGGCCCGTTGCCGATGCCGATGCCGATGCCGATGCGCCAGTAGATCTGCGCAGCGGCCAATTCACAGACGTTCTCACCCCTCGCCAAGCGGTTGACCGATATTTTCACGTAAAGGCTGTCGGTCACCCCGATGTTCAGCGTGCAATGACCCCGCGCACGTTTGTCTATCTTGTCCGCGTACAACGCCGGATAGCCGCGGACGACCAGCGGTTCGAAGTACCGGTAAACCTCGGGGTCCTTGGCCCACTGCGCGTAGATCTCCGACAACCCGGCCGTCAACGTGGTCATGCGGCTGACCGCGACGGTGAATTGCCGGTCCACCGTCCGCCAGACGCAGCCCGAACTGGCCGGGGTCCGATCACCGTTGCCGGGCGTGGCGAGGTTCAAGGCCGCGGCAGTGTCCGCGGAGATGGCCCGGCACGCGTCGGACAGGAAAGGGTCGGGCGTCAGCGGTTCGGCCACCTCGGGCGCACGTGCGATCGAGGGGACCGCGGACCGCGACGGCACACCGGTCTTTTCCGGCCCCTCGGTCCCCTCTGCCGAAGTCGAACAGGCCGCCAACGACAGAGCGAGGACGCCGACGGTTGTCGCGGCGATCGCACCCCTCACGAGGTCTCCCGCTGCTCGAACGCGTCGGCGGCGCCACGATCCCTCGCCAGGTACTCGTCGCGAGCAGCGGCCAGTCTGGTGATGCAGTCCTCCGCGAAGAAGGACATCGCGCCCACGTGACCCTTGAACGCCGCGACCGCGTCGACCGTCCTGCGCGCCAGAGCGGTGCTGGAGAATTCGTCACCGGGACCGTTCAGGTCGCGCAGGGTCTCCAGCCTCCGGTCGTCTTCCGCCAAGTCGTCGGCGAGCGCCATCCAGTCGCTGATGACGACTTCGATCCCGTTCGGATCGAAAACAAAACCCTGACCCCCGGCGGCGGGCGGAGTGGACACGTGTGCGCAACTCCTCGCGTCGTGCTCCAATGCGGATATCGACATTAGCGTCGGGGTACTGCGCGCACAATGCGCTTCGGTCAGCTTAACTCGAATGGTGGTCAGCCGGACGGGGCACACAATTCGGATGTCCGCCTCATTGCGGCCGAGCAATAGTTGTCCCCGCGCAACACAGTAGGCGCCATTCGAAAGCGGTGCCGACGGGGCGGGTCGACCGACGTGCGAGCGGATCACTCCCAGTCCGCTGTGGACAGCCCGCGACAGCTCTGCGATCAGCGGCGCACAAGCACTCCCGGACCGCACCGCCACAAAGGTCGTCCACAATGGAACACACCGGGGCCGGCACCCGGGTGCGGCGTATTATGATCCACCGATGGTCACCATCGCCGACGTCGCCCGAGCCGCGGGGGTCTCGCCCAGCACCGTGTCCTACGTGCTGTCCGGCAAGCGCTCGATCTCGGAGACCACCCGGCAGCGCGTGCACCACAGCATCCGCGCGCTCGGTTACCGGCCGAACGCGGGCGCGCGGGCGCTGGCGAGCAGCCGCACGAACGTGCTCGCCCTCGTCGTGCCGCTGCGCACCGACCTGAACGTCCCCGTGGTCATGCAGTTCGTCGCCGCCACGGTCACCGCGGCCCGCTCCCACGACCACGACGTGCTGCTGCTGACCGCGGACGAGGGCGCGGAGGGGTTGCACCGGGTGGTGGCCTCCTCGCTCGCCGACGCGATCATCGTGATGGACGTCGAAGCGGCCGAGCCACGCGTGCCCGTGCTGCGCGAGCTGGGCACCCCCGCGGTGCTGATCGGCGTGCCGGACGACCCCTACGCGCTCACCTGCGTCGACCTCGACTTCACCGCCGCCGGGTCGGACTGCGTGCACCACCTCGCCGACCTCGGTCACCGCGACATCGCGCTCATCGGCCCCTCCCCCGCCGTCTACCAGCGCGGCACGAGCTACGCGGGCCGGTTCCTGAGCGGGTTCCGGCGGACCGCCGCGAGCCGCGGCGTAGACGCCACCGCGCTGGCGTGCGTACCGACCTACGACGGCCTCCGGGAGTGCCTGGACGGCCTGCTGGGCGGTCACCGCCCCGTCACCGGCCTGGTGGTGCACAACGAGGCCATCCTCGGCCCGCTGCTCTCGGAGCTGGCCCGGCGGGGCCGGAGCGTCCCGGACGACATCTCCGTGCTGGCCGTCTGCCCGCCGGACGTGGCGCAGGCGCAGGCCGTGCCGCTGTCCTCGATCGACCTGCCGGCCGTCGAGCTCGGGCGGCTGGCCGTCGAGCTGGCGATGCGCCGGCTCGACGGCCCCGCCGAACCCGAGGTCCGGCTGCTACCGCCCCGGCTGACTGCCCGTGGCAGCACCGGTCCGGTGGTTGCCTAGGGTCACCAGGCTCACCTTCCCGGGGTCACCCTGCGCCGCCTCGGTCGCGATCACGGCGAAGGTGAGCGTGTTGCGGTCGCGCAGCACTCCATTCGGGAGCACGAACTCCCGCTGCGGGCCGGCGCCGTTGAGGTACTGGCCCATGTTCCAGCCGTTGACGAAGACCAGCACCCGGTAACCACGCGCGGTGGTGTCCTCGAACCGCAGGCCGAGCGACACGTCGTGCCCGCGCGGCAGGTCCAGCTCGAAGTCGGTGCGGTACCAGGACACGCCCGGCGTCAGCCTGCCCGGCGGCGGCTGCTGCCAGCCGCCGGAGCCGGGCAGGTGCCAGCCGGCTCGTTCGCCGTACAGGCCGCCGGCGTTCATCGGGCCGCGTTCGCCGTCCACGGGCCTGGAGCCGCGGATCTGCCAGGAGATCGGCGCGGTCGAGCCCTCGACCACCACCCCGAACAGGCCGCGGGGCTGCTTGTGGCGGATGTCGTCGGCGGTCCAGTCGTCGTTGTGGCCCATGTTCCCGACCAGCACGGTCAACGTCGCCTGCCGCCCCTGGGTCAGCAGGCCCGCGGGCACGGCGAAGTCGCCGCGCCCCGGATCGGGGTTGACCGGTTCGGAGTCGGCCTGGACACCGCCGGCGGCCGAGCCGAGGTAATGCCCGTCGAGCCACACCTGGTAGTCGCCGCGCCGGCCGGTGATGGCGTTGACCGCGACGGTCTTCTCCGCGCCGGTGGCGGTGAACCGGCCGCGGTACCAGACGTGGCCGTTGTGGTGG
The DNA here is from genome assembly GCF_050946825.1 of Actinosynnema sp. CA-299493. Taxonomy (NCBI): domain Bacteria; kingdom Bacillati; phylum Actinomycetota; class Actinomycetes; order Pseudonocardiales; family Pseudonocardiaceae; genus Actinosynnema; species Actinosynnema sp. CA-299493. The sequence continues at coordinate 4,542,573 of NZ_CP191993.1, read as the reverse complement.
CCGTACTCGTCGGCGTACAGCACCGGCAGCGTCTTCGGCTTGATCGGGCTCGCCGTGGTCGTCTTGTCCGCCGTGGTCCAGCCCGACTCGCCCTGGCCGGGCGCTTCGGGGCGGTACCGCCAGTCGGTCAGCTCGGGCAGGCGCACCCGCTGCGGGCCGGGCAGCGAGCCGAGCAGGGAACCGCTCGACGTCCGGCGCACGGGCACCGGCCGGCCGCCGACGGACAGGTGACGGGCCGGGGCGAACACCTCGACGTCGGACGCTTGGTCGGTGTCGGCGCGCAGCGCCAGCCGGTCGCCCTCGATCTCGGCGGAGCGGACCAGCGACGTGCCGCGGACCAGGACCGGGCCGGCCGCGGTGTCCTGCCGCCAGAACCGCGCGGCGGTCTCGTCGGTGCCGAGCAGCAGCAGCACCGGCCGCCGCCCGCCGCCGGTGACCAGCACCCGGGACAGCCCGGTGTGGGTGTAGTCCAGCCGCAGGTCGCCGTCGGCGAAGGAGCCGCGGACCTGTCCGTCGAGGACCTCGACGGTCGGCGCCGAGTCGTAGCGCAGGACGGTGGAGCCCTGCTCGCCGGCACGGCCGTAGAGCACGGCCACGTCGCGACCCGAGACGTCGACGTGCGTGAGGATCTCGGAGCTGGACCACACCAGCCGCTGGCCGCCGAGGTCGTACCCGGCGACGAGGACCTTGGCGTCGCGGCCGTTCACCCGCACGGGCACCTGGTAGCGGCCGTCCGGGGTGGACCAGTCCAGGGTCGTGGACACGTCGTCGACGCCGGCGAGCTCGGCCTGCCGCACCAGCACGAACTGCGTCCCGGTGTCGGGGTTGGCCCGCGCCCGCGTCAGCACGGCGGGGTCGGCGGGCGCCGGCGCGGCCGTCTCGTCGGTCTTGGTCAACGGCGCCACCGTGGTCATGAAGTAGCCCTGCCGCTTGAACTCGTCGTACTTGGCGGTGAGCTGCCGCGACTCGGTGATCGCCGAACCGTAGTCGTAGGAGGTGTAGACGTCGTTCGGCTGCGGCAGCCATCCCCAGGACGTGCCGCCGAACGTCATGTAGTAGCCGTACATCGTGGCGCCGCTGGAGATGGCGTTGTTCTTGTAGAACACCTTCATGTAGTTCGGGCCGGTCAGCTCGCGGCACTTGTCGTACCCGGCGTCGCGCAGGTCGATCGCGCCCGCCTGGTACTCGGCGGCGTACACCGGCGCGTCGTCGCGCAGCCGGCGCGTGACGCCGTCGCCCCACGGTCCCCAGGCGTCCGGGTCGTCGCACTCGAAGGACTGCGGGTAGTCGTCGACACCGGGGATCTGGACCGCGCCGCGGCCGGACGACCAGTTGGCCAGGTCGCCGCCGCAGCAGTTGTTGTGCACGATCGGCACGTCGACGCCGGCGTCGCGGGCCTGCCGCTGGAGGTCCTCCATGTAGGCCGGGTCGACGTTGACCGCGTACTCGTTCTCCACGTTGTAGGCGATCACCGAGCCGCCGCGCGACACCTGGTGCCGGGCGATGATCGGGTTGATGTGCGCCAACCACTGGCGGTAGGCGGCCGTGTAGCCCGGATCGCTCGACCGGGCCCGGCCCTCCACCGCCTTCAGCCACGCCGGGAAGCCGCCGCCGCTGGTCTCGGCGTTGATGTACGGCCCGGGCCGGGCGACCACGTACAGGCCCAGCTCGTCGGCCATCCCCAGCAGCCGGTCCACGTCGCGCACACCGGTGAAGTCGTAGACGCCCGGCGACGGCGAGTGGTAACCCCAGTGGAAGTACAGCGACACGCCGGTGAACCCGGCCGCCCGGATCTTCTCCAGCACGTCACGCCACAGCTCGGGGCTGGGCAACCTGAAGTAGTGGAACTCGCCCGACCACAGCATGACCCGCTCGCCGTCCACGGTCAGCGAGTACCGGTCGTAGGAGACCACGTGCCGCTCCTCGGCCGACGCGGGAGCCGCGACCACGGGGGTGGTCGCGGCCAGCGAACCCGCTAACAGGAGCACGGCCGCCAACAGCCTCACCGCACCCCTCGCAGCGTCAGGGCGCCGCCCTCGGCGCTGACGAGCACACCGTCGGGGTGCGAGCCGACCGCGCCGCCGTCGACCCCGTCGACCGCGGTGGCGCCGACCAGCAGCAGCCCCCAGCTCGACGGCGCGCCCTCGGCCTCGACCCGGATCTCGTCGCCCTGGCGGTGGGTGCGGAACGTGGCGCCGCCGACCACCGTCACGTGGTCGCCGTCGGCCAGCCGGTACGCCCGCAGCGTGACGCCCTCGGCGTAGTCGTAGTCCGGCCGGTCGTCGACCGCGCCCACCGGCAGGACCGCGTTCGGGCGCACGAGCACCGGCGCGGTGAGGAAGTCGCAGCGGTCGCGCACCCAGCGCGGGCCCTGCACGGTCTCGCCGGTCAGCAGGTGGGTCCACACGCCCTCGGGGACGTAGTACGACACGTCGCCCTCATCCGAGAACACCGGCGCGACCAGCAGGTCGTCACCGAGCATGTACTGGCGTTCGAGGTGGGTGCAGCCGGGGTCGTCCGGGAACTCCACCACCATCGCCCGCATCATCGGCACGCCTTCGGCGGCGGCCTGCCGCGCGGCGCCGTCCAGGTACGGCATCAGCCGCAGCTTCAGCTTCGTGAAGTGCCGCAGCACGTCGACGGACTCCTCGTCGAACAGCCACGGCACGCGGTACGACGAGCTGCCGTGCAGCCGGCTGTGCGAGGACAGCAGGCCGAACGCGATCCACCGCTTGAACAACGCGGCCGACGGCGTGCCCTCGAAGCCGCCGATGTCGTGGCTCCAGTAGCCGAACCCGGACAGGCCGAGCGACAGCCCGCCGCGCAGGCTCTCCGCCATCGACTCGTAGGTGGCCTCGCAGTCACCGCCCCAGTGCACCGGGAACTGCTGCGAGCCCGCCGTGGCGGACCGGGCGAACACCACCGCGTCACCGTCGCCGCGCCGCTCGCGCAGCACCTCGAACACGGTCTGGTTGTAGAGGTGGGTGTAGTGGTTGTGCATCCGCTCCGGGTCGGAGCCGTCGTGGTAGACGACGTCGGTCGGCACGCGCTCGCCGAAGTCGGTCTTGAAGCAGTCCACGCCCTGGGCCAGCAGCGCGTCCAGCTTGGCCGAGTACCACGCGCGGGCGGCCGGGTTGGTGAAGTCGACCAGCGCCATGCCCGGCTGCCACAGGTCCCACTGCCACACGTCGCCGTTCGGCCTGCGCAGCAGGTAGCCGTTCGCCTTGCCCTCGGCGAACAGCGGCGACCGCTGCGCGATGTACGGGTTGATCCACACCGAGATCCGCAGGCCCCTGGCGCGCAGGCGGTCGAGCATCCCGACCGGGTCGGGGAACGTGCGCGGGTCCCACTCGAAGTCGCACCAGTGGAACTCGCGCATCCAGAAGCAGTCGAAGTGGAACACGCTCAACGGCAGGTCGCGCTCCAGCATCCCGTCGATGAACCCCGACACCGTCTCCTCGTCGTAGGACGTGGTGAACGACGTCGACAGCCACAGGCCGAACGACCACGCGGGCGGCAGCGCGGGCCGTCCGGTGAGCGCGGTGTACTTGCGCAGGATCTCGCGCGGCGTCGGACCGTAGACCAGGAAGTACTCCAGCTCCTGGCCCTCGACGCTGAACTGGACCTTCGACACCGCCTCGGAGCCGACCTCGAACGACACGTGCCCGGGGTGGTTGACGAAGATCCCGTAGCCCGCGTTCGTGAGGTAGAACGGGACGTTCTTGTACGCCTGCTCGCTGCTCGTGCCGCCGTCGGCGTTCCAGATGTCGACGGTCTGGCCGTTCTTGACCAGCGGCCCGAACCGCTCGCCCAGCCCGTAGACGGTGTCGCCGACACCCAGGACCAGCTGCTCGCGGACGTGGTGCGCGCCGTCCACCGTCATGAAGCCGATGCCCTTGACGCCGCTGCTGGTCAGCGAACGGCCGTCGGCGGTGAACTCGACCCGCCACTCCTCGCCGCGGCGCACCCGCGCCGACAACGCGCCGGCGGTCATCACCACCCCGGCGTCGTCCTCCACCACCTTGGCCTCGTGGGCGCCGTCGGCGGCCAGCGAGAACACCGGCTCCTCGGGCGTCCCCCCGGCGAAGTGCGTGATCTTCACGCCGATCACGTCGGCCATCGGCGAGGTGAGCCCCAGCGTGACCGCCGGGCCCTTGAGCGTGTCGCCGCGGTGCCGGATCGGACGGGTCGACGCGTGCACGACGACCTCCCCGTTCCCCGCGGCGACGTCACGCACCTCCACCGGGTGGGCGGCCTCGACCCCGGGCCGCAGCAGCCAGTACCCGTCGCTGAACTTCACTTGACCGCTCCTGCCGTGATACCGCGGGTCAACGCCCGCTGGAAGATGAGAAAGAAGACGATGGCCGGGACGACCCCCAGCAGCGCCGAGGCGCTGGTCATGGTGGCGTCCATCATCCGCTGGCCCTGGAGCACGCCCAGCGCCACCGGCACGGTCTGGTTCTCGTTGGAGATCAGCAGCACCAGCGGGAGGAAGAACTCGTTCCAGGTCCAGATGAAGAAGAACACGAACAGCACGCCCAGGGTGGGCCTGCTGATCGGCACCACGATCCGCACCAGCGTCTGCCACTTGTTCGCGCCGTCGATGCGGGCCGCCTCCAGCAGTTCGCGTGGGAAGCCGCCGAGCGTGGAGGTGAGCAGGTAGGTGCCGAACGCGGCCTGGACCACCGTGAAGATGATGATCACGGCGAGTTTCGTGTCGTACAGGCCCACCTCGTTGGCCAGGAAGTACAGCGGGTAGGCCAGCGCCTCCTGCGGCAGGGTGTTCGCGATGAGGAACACGACCAGGATCCACAGCCGGCCCTTCACGCGGCCGATGCCCAGGGCGTAGGCGTTGAACACCGACACCACCACCGCGAGCACGGCCACCGACCCGCTGATCACCACGCTGTTGACCAGCTTCTCGCCGAAGTCGACGCGCTCCCAGAAGGCGACGATGCCGTCCAGCGAGATGCCGGTGGGCAGGTCGAGCGGGCCGCCGGTGGAGTACTCGGCCGGTGTCTTGACCGCGTTGAGCGCGACGAGGACGAACGGCGCCAGCATCACCGCGGCCAGCACGATCATCGACCACAGCACCGCGTGCCGCCTCATCAGCGCTCACCCCGGTTCTGCACGCGCAGGAACACCGTCGTCAGGATCAGGATCAGCACGGTGAGCACGGTGGCGATGGCGGCGCCGTAGCCGACCTGGGTCTTCTCGAAGAAGTTCTGGAACGAGTAGTAGGACGGCACGTTCGTCGACCCGCCCGGCCCGCCCCTGGTCAGCACGTAGATCGGCGCGAACACCTTCAACGCGGCGATCGTGCAGGTCAGCAGCACGACGAAGATCTCCGGCCGGATCTGCGGCACGGTGACGTGGAAGAACCGGCCCCACCACGACGCGCCGTCCAGCTCCGCGGCCTCGTGCAGCGACGGGTCCACGCGCTGCATCCCGGCCATGAAGATCACCACCGGGTAGCCGACCTGGATCCACAGCATCACGCCCATCACCGACCACAACGCGAAGTCCGGGTCGCCGAGCCAGTTCCGCGCCAGCGAGTCCAGCCCGACCGCGCGCAGCACCTCGTTGAGCGCGCCGTCCTGCGGCGCCAGGATCCAGCTCCACACGATCCCGGCCACCGCGATCGGCAGCACCTGCGGCAGGTAGACGCACGCCCGCAGCACGGCGGCGTGCGTCGACCCGAAGTGCTTGCCGATGAAGTCGAACAGGGCGGCGGCGATGACGAGCCCGGCCAGGGTCGGCAGGATCGCCATCGCCACCACCAGGCCGACGTTGTGCCGGAACGACGCCCAGAACGTGCCGTCGCCCATCAGCCGGGTGTAGTTGTCCAGCCCGACCCACTCCGGGGCGCCCGCGCCGGACCACTCGGTGAAGCTGATGCCGATGTTCATCCCGAACGGCACCAGGATCACCGCGAGCAGCAGCAGCCCGCCGGGGATGAGGAAGAGCAGGTACGACCCGCGGTCGCGGATCGAGGCGGGTACCAGGCTCATTTGCCTACGCTCGCCGTGTTCTCCTTGTAGTAGTCCGCCATCTCGGTCAACGCCTCGTGCGCGCCGATCTGCCCGGTGATCACCTTCTGCACCGACGACACCTGCGCGTCGTAGAAGCCGGGTGCGGGCCAGTCCGGGTAGAACGCCAGCTCGTCGGCGTCGCTGATCGCCTTGAAGTCGTCGTTGAGCTGCTTGGTCCTCGGGTCGGTCGCGGGGGTGCCGCTCGGCGCGACCGCGATGCCGCCCGCGTCGCGCAGCTTGTCCTGGATCGCCGGCGACATGGTGATCTCGATGAAGTCGTAGGCGAGCTGCTTGTTCTTCGAGCCCTCGGGCACGACCCACAGGTTGCCGCTGGACCCGGCCGTCATGCCCGGCCACGGCACCGAGGCCCACTCGAAGTCCTTGACCTGCGCCTGCACCCGGCCGTACCACCAGCTGCCGCTGATCATGATCGGGTTCTTGCCCTGCATGAACGACAGGCCCATGTCCTCGGCCTTCACGCCGGCGGAGTCCTTGGAGAAGTAGCCCTCGCGCAGCCACTCGGCGAACCTCTCCGCGCCGAACACCCACGGCTTGTCGTGGAAGTCCACGTCACCGGTGTAGCGCTGGAACCGGTTCACCCAGTCGCGGTCGGCCTGGGTCAGCGCCAGCTGGTACCACAGTTGCGCGGCCGGGTACTCGGCGCCGCCGAGCGCGAGCGGCGTGACCCCGGCGGCGACGAACTTCTCCATCGCGGCGGTCAGCTCGTCCAGCGTCCTCGGCGCGGCCAGCCCCTGCTGGTCGAACATGGTCTTGTTGTAGTAGACCATCACGTACTCGGCGTAGTTGGGGACGCCGTACCACTTCCCGGACCCCATCACGCCGCGGTCGTCGTACTTCGCCGTGGTGTCGATGCCCGGCCCGAGCTTCTTGTCCCACCCACGCTTGGCGACCTCTTCGCTGAGGTCGGTCAGCAGGCCCTGCTTGGACAGCAGACCGGTGGTCGCGTTGCCCTTGTTGTACTCCAGGATGTCCGGCGCGTCGTTGGAGTTGAGCACCATCGAGGCCGTCTTCTGGATCTGCTCGAAGCCCTTCTCCTCGAACTGGACCTTCACGCCCGGGTGCGAGGCCTCGAACTGCTTGATCGCCTCCGCCCAGGCCACGCCCATGGCGCTGTCCGGGCCCTCGTAGTGCCACAGCTTGAGGGTGTTGGGGTCGGAGGCCCCGTCGGAGCCACCGCAGCCGGCCACGGCCAGCACGGCCGCGACCGCGGCCACCAGGAGACGCTTGGACATCAGGATGATCCCTCCACGGTGAGGTTGTCGATCCGGGCCTTCCCCGTGAAGACCAGGTAGACGTCCTGCCGACCGGTCGCGCCGCGCAACGGCGACGTGACCGCGGTCCAGGAGTGCTCGTCGGCCGTGGTCGGCACCGCGAGGGTGCCCACCAGCCTGCCGGTGGGGCCGCCGAGGCGTGCCTCGACGGTCGTCGGCGCGTCCGGGTTCGCCACCCGGGCCGTCAGCGACCGGGACGACCGGCCCAGGTCGACGTCCTCGAACGCGACCCACTGGCCGGGCGCGGTCGAGGCGACCGCGGTGCCGCGTTCCTTGGTGGTGTCCACCAGGGTGACGCCGGAGTAGTCGTCGAAGTTCTGCGCCTGCGTGGTCTTGCGCAGGTCGCGCGGGGGGATCGTCTCGCCGCGCACGCTGATGGTGCGGGTCAGCGGACCGACCGAGAGCTCGTGCGGCGCGCTCTCCACCACCGGCTTCTCGCGGGTCACGTCCCAGAACGCCAGGTCGGCGGCGCGCACGGTCAGCTCCACCGTCTTCGTCTCACCGGGCCGCAGCTCCACCCGGTCGAACGCGCGCAACCGCTTGATCGGCTGCTGCACCCGCGACTTCTCCTGGTGCGAGTACAGCCGCACCACCTCGGCGCCCGCGCGCCCGCCCTCGTTCGTCACGTCCACGCGGACCTCGACCTCGTCGGAAGCGCCCACCACGGCCCGGTCCACCCGCAACCGCGAGTAGCCGAACGACGTGTAGCTCAGCCCGTGCCCGAACGGGTACAGCGGCTTGCCCGTGAAGTACTGGTAGGTGTGCCCGGACTTCGAGATGTCGTACCGGAGCTTGTCCGGCAGGTCCGCGTCGGACCGGTACCAGGTCTGGGTCAGCCTGGCGCTCGGGTTGTGGTCGCCGAACAGCACGTCGGCGATCGCGTGGCCGGTCTCCTGGCCCGCGTGCGTGGTCCACAGCACCGCGGGCAGGTCCGCGGTGTCCCAGTCGCCCGCGTACGGGTAGCCGCTCTCCAGCACGACGATCGTGCGCGGGTTCGCCTTGCGCACCGCGTCGATCACGGCACGCTGACCGGCCGGCAGCACGGTGGTCTTGCGGTCGTCGTCCTCACGGCCGTTGATGAACGGCATGCTGCCGACCACCACCACGGCCGCGTCCGCGCCCTTCGCCGCCTCCACCGCGCTGTCCACACCGCTGCGCACGACCTCGCGCCCGAACTTCGTCGCCGCCGCCGGCGTCTCGGCGGTCACGGCCAGCCTGCCGTCCGCGCCGACGACCACGTACCTGGTCCGGCCGAACCACGATTGCGTGACGTCGTTGCCCGCGTACCGCAGCACGGACGAGCCGTCGGCCTGCGCCACGAGCTGGAACTGCTGCTGGACGAACCAGCCGTTGGGCTGCGTCGCGTTGTTGACGAGGCTCCGCCCGTCGCCCAGGGACACCGTCTTGCCGTTCGCGGCGGCCCGCAGCGTGACCGTGCCCTCGCCCCAGTCGAACACGTCGAACCCGCTCGCGTCGCCCGGCGTCACCTCGGTGGCGGTGAGCGCGGCCCCGGAGTCCGAGGTGGACGCGGTGACGTACTCGCCGGTGGCCAGGTCCTTCAACCGGATCCGGTCGACGCCTTCGCTCGACGTGACCGCGGCCCGTTCGGCGAGACCCTTCACCGGCGTGACCCGGTAGGGCATCGTGCCGGAGTACCAGTCCTCGTAGAGCGTGTCCGCGAGCTGACCGACGACCGCGACCTCCTTCGTGTCCGTCGTGGACAGCGGCAGCGTGTTGTTGTCGTTGCGCAGCAGCACGACCTGCTCGGCGGCCACCTCGCGGGCGAGCCGCCGGTGCTCCGGCGCGTCGATCACGTCCGGCGTGATGCCCGCGTACGGGTTGCGGCCGGGTGGGTCGAACTCGCCGAGGCGGAACCTGATCGACAGCACGTGCCGCGCCGCGTCCTCGACGTCGGCCATCGTGATCAGGCCCTGGGCGACCGCGGCCTTGATCGACGTCGTGGTGGGGGCGGAGTCCCGGTTGTCCTCGGTGAAGCTGTCCAGGCCCGCGCGGAGGGCGGCGGCGTTGCCCTCGACCCGGTTCGGGTGGTACCGCTGCGCGCCGGCGACGTTCGACGCGCCGCCCGCGTCGCCGACGATCATCAGGTCCTCGTCGGTCCAGGAGCGCACGACCTCGTCCAGCTCGTGGCCGACGTGCGTCGGGCGGCCGTTGACCAGGTTGTACGACGCCATCACGCCGGTCGCCGCGTCCGCCGAGACGGCCGGCTTGAAGGCCGCCTCGTCGTAGTCCTTCAGGATGCGCGGCGGGACGGTCGAGTCGACGGTGACGCGGTCGTCCTCGACGTTGTACGCCACGTAGTGCTTCACCGTCGGCGCGGCCTGGAGGTAGTCGGGGTGGTCGCCCTGGACGCCTCGGCCGAACGCGGTGGAGATCCGGCCGGTCAGGTACGGGTCCTCCGAGTAGCCCTCCTCGTTGCGGCCCCACCTCGGGTCGCGCAGCAGGTTCACCACGGGCGCCCACAGGTTGAGGCCGTTGAGCGCGGGGTCCTTCGCGTGGAAGCCGCGGGCCTCGCGCCCGGTGACCGCGCCGACCCGCTCGACCAGGCCGGGGTGCCAGGTGCTGGCCAGGCCCAGCGCCTGCGGGAAGACCGTCGCCTCGCCCAGCCAGGCCACGCCGTGCAGCGCCTCCGTGCCGGTCTTGAACGCCCCGATCCCGAGCCTCGGCACCGCCGGTTGGTACTGGTGCAGCAGCGACACCTTCTCGTCGACCGTCAACCTGCCGAGCAGGTCGGCGATCCGGGTGGCGCGCGGCAGGTCCGGGTCGCGGAACGGGAGCTCACCGGCGTGGGCCGGCAGCGGGGCCGCGAGCAGCAGCCCGACCAGCGGCAACAACAGCGAGCGGCGGACCCTCGACACGACCGTCCCCCTCCGTCTTCGGGGAAGCCGTGGAGCCCCCTCGCCATCGAAGCGCTTCGACTGGCGACCCTAGAGGGCCGGCCGTGACGGGCGCAACAGGCTGCCAGGGTGAAGACCGACCACACTGATCCATCTGACGCCACCTCGGTCCACGCACGTCGCAGCGCGGGGCGGCCCGCCACCCGGTTCTTCGGATCGGGCTACCGCCGGGTGATGAGCCACCTGTCGTTGAGCCTGCGGAGCAGCACCGGGCCGGTGGAGACGGCCCCGCCACGACGCTGCCCCGCCCGCGGTGGAGCGGGCGGGGCAGCGGTCGCGGTCAGGCGGTGAGCAGCGTCAAGCCGTAGGTGGACAGGATCTCGTTGATCGGCTGGAACCAGGTCCGGCCGCCGGACGAGCAGTTGCCGTAGCCGCCGGACGTGACGCCCTGCGCCTGGTCGCCGGTGATGAACGAACCGCCGGAGTCGCCGCCCTCGGCGCACACGCTGGTGCCCGCCATCTGGTGCACGTCGCCCTGCGCGTAGTGGATGGTCTCGTTGCGGGACTGGATCACGCCGCAGTGCCAGCGGGTCGTGGAGCCCGAGCGGCAGACGGACGTGCCGACCGGCGCCTCCCACGAGCCGCGCACGAGGGCGTCGCTGACCGTGCCCCAGCCGAGCACGACGGGCGCGTTCCACCAGCCGCCGCCGGTGCGGACCCACGCGTAGTCGTTGCCGGGGAACGAGGAACCGGCGAACTGGCCCTGCCAGGACCGGTCCCAGCCGTACACCTGCGCGCCCGTGCCGCCGCAGTGGCCGGCCGTGACGTACCCGCCGTGCACCGAGAAGCCGATGGAGCAGCGGACGTTGCCGGTGTAGTACGGGTCGCCGCCGACGGTTCCGGCGGCGAACGGCACGGGCGCGGTGACGCCCTCGGTGTTCACCTCGATGGGGCCGAGCTCGCGCGCCGCGGCCAGGAAGCGCGCGACCTCCGCGGTCTGCACGCCGGGCTGGACGTCGACCACCACCGCGCCGCTGCGCGGGTCCGGGTGCCAGCTGGTCACGGCCGCGGGCACCGCGCCGGAGGCCGACAACGCGTCCACGCGGTCCTTGACCCGGTCCAGCTCGGCCGCGGTCCGGCCGACCAGCCGCGCCTGCGCGCCGGTGGCCCGCACCCGTTCGGCGGCGGCGGTGTCGGTCACGCCGACCACGAGCACGCCCTTGTCCTGGTCGAACCAGCTGCCGCCGAAGGACGCCCCGGCCGCGGTGCGCGCCGAGGGTGCCCGCCGGGTCGCCTTCGCCTCCAGGTCGAGCCTGGTCCTGGCCTGCTGCTCGGTCAGCCCGAACGCGGTCCGCATCGCGGACACCAGGCCCGGCGACAGCTGTTCCGCCGCCGGCTCGGCCTGGGCGCCCGGGGCGGCCACCAGCCCGCTCACCGCCAGCGCGGCGGCCACACCGATCTTCGTCAACGTTGTCATTCGCACGCGGTTCCTCCTCGTCCACAGGGAGGCGCCCGTCCGATGCAGGTCGGCCGGACACCTGGAGCAAGCTGCGAGAGAGCGCTCTCACAGCCTGCTGGTTCAGACCATGCCAACACCGACTGCCCGTCGTCAATCCCCTGCGGTGGACCGGTCCTCACGCCGTGCGGGCGCGATCCGGTGCTCCCGGAACCGGTCGGTGGTTCCGCTCGTCGCGATCGGTCACCGGTGATCGGCGAAACTCCGCCCGTGACGGCGCGACCCGTGCTTACCCTTGCCGGGCTCGAACCCGAGCGCGGATCGACAGGGGGGAAGTACCCGTGCACCTGCACCGAAGACTTGGCGCCGTGTTGACGGTGGCCGTGACCACGACCGCGGTCCTGACCGGCACCGCGCAAGCCGCCACCACGATGACCGACCTGGGCGTGCTGCCGGGCACGACCGGGGCCATCGCCATGGGCGTGAACAACGCCGGCGTGGTCGTGGGTCGCTCCGTCGGCGACGGGTGGGGACGCGCGACGAAGTGGACCGCGCCCGGCAGCACCACCGACCTGGGCGCGCTGCCCGGCGGGCAGTACAGCATCGCGACCGGGATCAACGGCGCCGGGGTGGCCTCGGGCCACTCGGAGGTGACCGGCGGGACCAGCCGCGCGGTGCGGTTCGACCCGGACGGCACGATCACCGACCTGGGCCTGGTCCCCGGCTACAGCGACAGCTTCGGCCTGGGCGTCGACGAGGCCGGTGTGGTGGTCGGCGAGGGCTGGGACCGGTCGACGGCCGGCCGCCGCGCGGTGAAGTGGGACGCCGACGGTGTGCTGACCCCGTTCGTCCTCCCCAACGGGACCACCAAGAGCCTCCTCGGCGGGGTCGCGCCCAACGGCATCGCGGCGGGCAGCGTGTTCGTCACCCAGCAGGTCGAGAAGGCCGTGCGGTGGAACCTGGACGGCACCTTCACCCTGCTGGCCTCGCTGTCCGGCGGCGGCAACACCAGGGCGATCGCGGTGAACCGGTACGGCCAGACGGCCGGCTACGCGATGACCGCGAACGGCTACCAGCACGCGGTGCGCTGGACCCGCGAGGGCAGGATCATCGACCTCGGCGCCGCCACCCCGTACAACAGCATCGCGCGGGGGATCAACGAGAACGGCATCGTCGTCGGCGACGCGCAGGACACCTCGGGCCAGCACCAGCCGACGCGCTGGAGCGCGAGCGGCGAGGCGCTCTACCTCGGGGTGCCGACGGGCGCCTACGCGGGTAGCGCGTGGGCCGTCAACCGGGCGGGCGTGATCGTCGGGTTCTCGGGCCAGCAGGGCCCGAACCGCGCCCTGCGCTGGTACGCGGGCTGATCCGCGCGGGGTGCCGTCCGGTGTGGACGGCACCCCGTCGGCTCACGAGTTGCGCAGGAAGCGGTCCAGGACGCGGACGCCGAAGCGCAGGGCGTCGACCGGCACGCGCTCGTCCACGCCGTGGAACAGGCCGGAGAAGTCCAGGTCGGCCGGCAGCTTCAGCGGGGCGAAGCCGAAGTTGCGGATGCCCAGCTCCTGGAACGACTTGGCGTCCGTGCCGCCCGACAGCATGTAGGGCAGCACCCTGGCGCCGGGGTCCTCGGCGGTGATCGAGGCCGTCATCGCGTCGACCAGCGCGCCGTCGAACGTGGTCTCCACCGGCGGCAGCCCGAGCCACTCGCGCTCCACGTCCGGGCCGAGCAGCTCGGCGAGCTCGCGGTCGAACGCCTCCTCGCGGCCCGGCAGGATGCGGCAGTCCACGGTGGCCTCCGCGACCGAGGGGATCACGTTCGCCTTGTACCCGGCGGACAGCATGGTCGGGTTGGCCGTGTCGCGCAGCGTCGCGCCGATCATCCGCGACAACGCGCCCAGCTTGCCGATCGAGCCTTCGAGGTCGTCCTCGGGGAAGTCCAGCCCGGTGATCTCCGACACCCCGGCCAGGAACTCGCGCACGGACGGCGTGAGGATCACCGGGAACCGGTGCTGCCCCAGCTTGGTGACCGCCGCCGCCAGCTTGGCCACCGCGTTGTCGTGGTGGATCATCGAGCCGTGGCCCGCGGTGCCGCGCACGCGCAGCTTGAGCCACCGGATGCCCTTCTCGGCGGTCTCCACCAGGTAGGCCCGGACGTCGTCCTTGAGGGTGATGGAGAAGCCGCCGACCTCGCTGATCGCCTCGGTGACGCCCTCGAACAGCTCCGGGCGGTTGTCCACCAGCCACTTGGCGCCGAACTGGCCACCGGCTTCCTCGTCGGCCAGGAAGGCGAACACGATGTCGCGCGGCGGCACCACGCCGTCCCGCTTGAACCGCCGCGCGACGGCGAGCGTCATCGCGACCATGTCCTTCATGTCGACCGCGCCGCGGCCCCACACGTACCCGTCCTGGACCGCGCCGGAGAACGGGTGCACCGACCACTCGGAGGCGTCGGCGGGCACCACGTCCAGGTGACCGTGCACCAGCAGCGCGCCCCGTGAGGGGTCGGCGCCGGCCAGGCGGGCGATCACGTTGCCGCGCCCCTTGGCCCCCGACTCGACGTAGGTGGTCTCGTAGCCGACCTCGCCCAGCTTCTCGGCGACCCACTCGGCCGCCGCGCGCTCACCGACGACCGTGGCCGGGTCCCCGGTGTTGGTCGTGTCGATCCTGATCAGCTCGCTGGTCAGCGACACGACCTCGTCCTGCGCGAGCCGCAGCCCGGCCCCGTCATCCAAGTTGCTCACCCGGTCTTCCTACCATCCGGGCCCCGGCGCGGTTCGTCAGCGCTCGGAGCCGTCACCGCTCGGGGTCGTCACCGCGGACGACGGCCAGCGGGCAGGGCGCGTGGTGCAGCACCGCGTGGCTGACCGAGCCGAGCAGCGCGCGCCGCACCGCGCCGTGCCCGTGACTGCCCACGACCAGCAGCGCCGCGCCCTCGGCCGCCTCGACCAGCGCCTGGGCCGGCCGCGCCGACGACACCACCCGTTCCGCCCGCACCTCGGGGTGGCGGGCCAGCGGCGCCTCGAACGACCGGGCGATCAGCGCGTCGGCGGACTCCGCCAGCTGCTCGACGTCCAGACCGAGGCCCATGCCCTGGCCCCAGGCGCCGCCCGGCGTCAGGGCGTCCACCGGCAGTCCGGTGGTGGCGTGCACGCCGACCAGGGTTCCCCCGTGCCGCGCCACGTGGTCGACCGCGAACTCGATCGCCCGGTCGCCGGGCCCCGAACCGTCCACACCGACCACCACCCGCCCGACGACGGTGACGTCGTCGGTCCCGTCCGTCCCGTCGGTGGAGTCGCGGACCACCACGAGCGGTCCGGCGAAGTGGTGCGCCAAGTCGACCGTGACCGAACCGGCGAACACCCTGGCCAGCCCGGTCGCGCCGGACGCGCCCACGACCAGCAGCGCCGCCTCCCGCCCGGCCTCGGCCAGCACGGCGGCCGGGTGCCCGTCGAACGCGCGGGCGTCCACCTCGATCCCCGGCGCGATGCCCGCGCACTCCGCGGCGAGCTCGGCGAGGTGGTCCTTCGTGTAGGCGCGCACCGCCTTCTCGCCGACGAGCTGGGGCATCGGCGAGGACACGGGCGTGACCAGCACCTCGGGGAACGGCCCGCGGATCACGTTCACGACGAGCAGGCGCAGCCCTCGGCTCGCCGCCTCGCGCGCCGCCCAGCGCGCGGCGCGCCGCGACCGCTCGGAACCGTCGAACCCGACCACCACCGCACCCCGGCCGACCGCGCTCTCCGGGCTCTTCAGGATGTCGGGGCTGGTCATCGCCCACCTCCGGCTCTCTGCTTGGTCCTGTGCCACCGGGGTAGCCGAGGAAGTCGGACCCGACACGTGATCGGCGGGTTTTCCGGGGTGGTCGCCCGTCGCGACCGGTGGCCGGGGAGGTGGTCGGGCAGCGGCCGGGCGCGGGCGGACGATGTGCCGAAGTACTCCGAATGGCCGAAGATGAGGTCCGGGCGGTGACGAGAGCCGTGCGGATCGAGACGGGCCGAGCACGCGTTCGGCGGTGAGCCCGGAGAGGAGGCCCGCGTGCCGGGTGCACACGCCCTGGTCCTCGGCGGCGGTCTGGCCGGGATGCTCGCCGCCACCGCCCTCTCCGCGCACGTCGACCGCGTCACGGTCGTGGACCGGGACCGCTTCACCGACGACGGCGACCGCAAGGGCGTGCCCCACGCCCGGCACGCCCACGTGCTGATGGCCGGCGGGAGCCGGGCGCTGGACGAGCTGCTGCCCGGCCTCACCGCGAGCCTGCTCGACGCCGGCGCGCAGCACCTCGGGCTGCCGAACCGGCTGCTCGTGTTCACCCAGTCGGGCTGGTTGCCCCGGCTGGACGAGGCGCAGTTCGTGATCGGGTGCAGCCGCGCCCTGCTCGACGCCGTCGTGCGGCAACGGGTGCTCGGCCGGGTCGAGCTGGTCGAGGCCACCGACGTGGTCGGGCTGCTCGGCGACCGCTCGGAGGTCACCGGCGCACGTGTGCGCGACCGCGACACGGGGGCGGAACGCGGGATCGACGCCGACTTCGTGGTGGACGCGACCGGCCGGGGCGCCAGGACCGACTCCTGGCTCGCCGACCTGGGCCTGCCGCCCGTCCGCGAGGAACGCGTCGACTCCGGCATGGTCTACGCGACGTGCCTGTACCGCATGCCTCCCGGTGCGGGGGAAGGCTTCCCGGGCATCAGCGTCCAAGGCGACCCGCGGACGTCGAGGTTCAGCCGAGGTGGCGCGCTGGTGCCGATCGAGGGCCGTCGGTGGATCGTCAGCCTCGGCGGTGGGCGCGGTGGTGAGCCGGAGGTCAGCCCGGAGGGGTTCCTCGCCTTCGCGCGCGGCTTGCGGCACCCCGTCATCGCCGACTTCATCAGCGCCGCGGAACCGCTCACCAGGCCCTTCGGGTTCCACGGCACGGTCAACCGCCGTCGCCGCTACGAGCGCCTCTCCCCCTGGCCGAGCGGGTTCGTCGTGATCGGCGACGCCGCGTGCACGGTCAACCCGGTGTACGGGCACGGGATGACGGTCGTGGCACGGCAGGCGGTGGCGCTGCGCGACGGGCTCGCCCGTCACGGTCCCCGAGGCACGGCGGCCAAGCGGCTCCAACGGGAGTTCGCGCGCGTGATGGACGACGCGTGGGCCCTCGCCGTCTCGCAGGACCTGCGCTACCCCGCCACGATCGGGCCCGCGCGCGGCAGGCTCACGCGACTGCGGGAGCGCTACCTCGACCGGCTCGTGCTGGCGTCCACCGGTCGGCCGACCGTCACCAGGGCGCAGCTCGACGCCTACACGTTGTCCACCCCGCTGTGGAAGCTGGTGCTGTCACCGCGGGTGTTCCTGGGCGCCCTGCGCGGACCAGGCCGGCCGCCGACGACCGACGTGCCGCTCACCGAGGCCGAGTCGCGGGTGCTCGCCCGCGTCGAGGACCTCCGCTGACGACCGTCGCGGCGGCTCGCGTCAACGGCAGTCGGGCGAGGGTTCGAGCAGCCGGTCGGTCATCTGCCGGTACGACACCAGCCCGGCGACGGCGGCGAGCAGACCCGCGCCGAGCAGCACGGGCCGGGTGGCGTCGATGTCGAACGAGCGGTGGAAGACGGTCACGACCGTGGGGCCGACCAGGGTCACCAGCAGTGGGCCGAGGACGGTCGACAGGCCGAGGACGAGCTTCATCAGCGACTGGACCAGCGCCACCATCCGGCCGCGCAGGGCGTCCTCGACCCCGGTGCCGATGATGGTGAGCCCGGTGAGGAACGCGGTGCCCGCGCACGCGCCGACCACGGCCACCGCGATCAGCGCGAACCACAGGTGCGGCGCGAGCGACACGACGACCAGGCTCGCTCCCGCGCCCACGATCGTGACGCCGAACAGCCGGTCGTAGGTGAGCCGGCGGGACAGCTTCGGCGCGGTCGCCATGCCCGCCGCCAGGCCGACGAAGACCGCGATGAACAACGTGCCGTAGGCGCTCTCCCCACCGCCCAGGCTCGACGCGTAGCGCCGGGCGCTGCCGATCACCCCGCCGGCCGCGGCGAACGCGCCGGTCATGCCGATGACCAGGCCACGCAGCAGCGGTGTCCGCCACGCGTGCCGCAGGCCGTCGCGCATCATCACCAGGAAGCCCGGGCCGCCTGGTCCGCTGCGCTTCGCGACCCGGCCGGACAGCTCCGGGATCCGCACCGCGATCAGCACCGCCGACGACAGGTAGAGCAGGCCGTTGACGACGACCGCGATGGTCGCGATCCGGAACTCCAGGTCGCCGTCGCGGCTGCCGAGGTAGCCGGGGATGCCCGAGATCAGCGAGTACAGGCTGAACCCGCTCACGGTGGCGATGCCGTAGGTCATCACCAGGCCGAGCTGGTTGGCCGTGTCGACCTGGTCCGGTCGGCGCAGCAGGTTCGGCACGGCCGAGTCCTTGGCCGGGATCCACAGCATCGCGCAGCAGCCGACCAGGAAGTTCGCCACGAACAGCCACCACGCCGTGCCGACGAACGCGATCGACAGGAACAGGCCGCCGCGGGCCAGGTCGCACGCGACCATCACCTTGCGCCGGTCGAATCGGTCGGCCAGCACACCGCCCAGCGGCGCGAACAGCACGCCCGGCAGCAGTTGCGTCAGCACCACCGCGCTGAGCGCGAACCCCTCCCAGCCGTACCCCTGGGCCAGCTTCGTGACCAGGCCGGTCAACGCCAGCAGCGACAGCCAGTCGCCCACGCTGCACAGGAACGTGACGCCCCAGAGCCGCCGGAACGGCCCGATCGACAGCACCGCCCGGATGCGGCGGGCCGTCGACCCCTCGCCCTCCTCCGAGCCGTCCCCGTCGGCCACCACACCGACACCGTCGCCTTGAATGCCGCCACCCCCGCCGTAGTCGCAGATGATCAGACTAACGACGACGGCTCCGCGCCTCCCGCGCGTTGCGCGATCACGGCTGCCTTCCGTGCAGTCGACTCGTGCCCGCGGGTGGGGCCGGGATCACCCGCGATGCGTCGAAAACCGAAGAAGAGCGCAGGTCACCGCGCCTCTCCGGGGTTCAGCGCCGGACGGGCACCGACGTGGCGAACAGGTCGTCGAACACCCGCGCCCGGTCGAACGAGAGGGCGTGCGCCCTGGCCCGGTCCTCCATGGACCGCCGCTCCTCGACCGACAGGTCCAGCACCGCCCGGTCGATCGCGGCGGCGAGGTCCACGACGTCACCGGCCGCCACGATGATCGCGGTGTCGCCGACCGCCTCGCCGGTGCCGCCGGTGATCGTGGTGATCACCGGCCCGCCGCCCGCGAGCATCTTCTCGGTCAGCGCGATGCCGAACGTCTCCACGAAGTCCGGCTCCGCCTTGGTCGGCAACGCGTAGGCGGCGCAGCCGCGCATCAGCGACGGCTTCTCCTCGTCGTCCACGTCGGACAGCAGCACCACCCGGTCGTCGTCCCGCGTGAGCGCCCGGACCTCCTCCAGCGCCGGGCCGTTCCCGGCGATCACCAGCTTCACCCGGGACCGCGCCCTCGACCGGGCGAACGCCGTCACCAGGTCGTGGACTCCCTTGGCCCGCGCCACCCGCGACAGGAACAGCACGTAGCCGTCGCGTTCGAGGCCGCGACGCGCGAGGGCGGCGTCCACCCGCGCCGGGTCCAGGTCGAGGTACGCGGACGTGTCGATCGGCGGGTAGCTGACCTCGACCCGCGCGCGGCACTCGTCGGCGAGCCGGGTGCCGCAGTTCGCGTCGACGGCCTCGGCGGCGGCCACGATCTCCTGCCGCGTGTACTCCGAGACCGCGATCACCTGGTCGTTGGCCAGGAACGTGGTGAACAGGGCCACCGCCGCGCCGAACCGCCCCTCGCGCAGGCACGAGCGGATCACGTTGGTGACGTCCGAGCCGACCGCCTTGGCGATGGTGCGGACGTCGGGCGAGAACCCGGCCGCGCGCGCCACCGCCACGGCCTCGTTCACGACCGCCGTGTGCGGCATCAGGTACATCGACAGGCACGTGGTCGGCACCGGTTCGGCGAGCAGTTCGACCAGGCGGCCGGTGAGCCCGGCCAGGTAGCGGCCGTCGGGCACGCGGTAGTCGCCGACCGGCTCCGGCCGCTCCACCGTGATGCCCGCGCTGTAGGGCGTGATCCGGTCGAGCGGCTTGAGCGGCAGCCCGGCCGCCTGGAGCGCGGGTATCGGCCACGTCAGCAGCCGCACGTCGTCGAAGCCGCGGGTGAGGGCGACCTCGGCGAGGTTGCGGGCCTCGCCGGAGTGGCCGCAGATCACCGGGTCGGCCCGGACCACGATGACGAGGCGGCGGTCGGTCCTGTTCATGTGCGCGCTCCCGGATCGGGCGGGTCGGACAGTGACGGCGGCCGGACCCGGCGGCCCCAGGCCGAGGGTTCGGGGCCGAGTTCGAGTTGCAGCCGCCCGCCCGCGTGCACGTCGGTGGCGCTCAGGTGCGCCACGTCCAGCGGCTCGCCGTTGAGGCGGGCGGACTGCACGTACTGCGGTGGCGGCACGCGTTCCAGCCCGTCGGAGCTGATCGGCGTCTCCCGGTGGCCCCTGGTCTCGATCACGAAGTCCCCGTTGCCGAGGTGGATCGTGGCGCGCGCGAACGCGGGCGCGTTGACCAGGAACAGGTTCTGGCCGGCGATCGGGAACAGGCCGAGCGAGGCCCAGACGTACCAGGAGCTGAGGCCGCCGGAGTCGTCGTTGCCGGGCAGCCCGCCGGGGCCGGTGCCGAACTGCCAGGTCAGCGCCGCGTGCACGACCTCGGCCGTGCGGTCGGGCCGTCCCGCGTAGTGGTAGGACCAGGGCGCTTCCATGTCCGGCTCGTTGTTGAGGCCCTCGAACCGGTTCAGCGCGTAGCCGACCGCCATCTCGGCCGGGTCGGGCCGCCTGCCGGGCTGCGTCACCGGCGGCGCGCCGAAGCCGAAGAACGCGTCCAGCATGTCGACGAACGCGTCGTCGCCGCCCGCCAGCGCGATCCGCCCGGCCATGTCGTGCATCAGCCGGAACGAGTAGTTCCACTTGCCGCCCTCGTAGAACGACGAGTCGTGCAGCAGGCCCGTGGCCGGGTCGAACGCGTTGGTCCACAGCAGGCTGCGCGCGGCGAGGTCGTCGGCGAGGCGGCCGTCGTTCAACGCCCGCGCGACGCCCGCGGTGCAGTGGTAGGCGTAGGCCAGGTCGAGGGTGTGCGAGATCGGGTGCACCACGCCGTGCTCGTAGAAGTCCTCGCCGTACAGCCGGCGCAGGTCGGCTTCCATGTGCACCAGCGCCCAGTTCCAGTCCAGGTCGCCGAGGCCCAGCGCGTGCGCGTCCGCCAACGCGGTGTGCACCAGCGCGCTGGCCTGCCGGAAGAACCGGTCCGCGCCGCGCGCCATCCGGTAGCCGATCGGGAAGTTGCCCTCCTCCTCGCACACCCGCACGAGCGACTCCAGCAGGTCGACCGCCCGGTCCGGGACGATCGCCGCGAGCAGCGGGATCTGGGTCTTGTAGATGTCCCACATCGTGCAGACGTCGAACGCGAACGGTCCGGACGTCGGCCAGAACGGGCTCTCGTCGTCGGCGAAGCACGGCTTGACCAGCGAGTGGTACAGGGAGGTGGCGAACACCTGCCGCCTGGCCGGGGAACCGCCCTCCACCTCGATCCGGTCCACGTGGTCGCGCCACCGGTCGGTGGTGCGCTCCCGGACGGCGTCGAACGCGGGCGGTTGCCCGCCGCACTCCCGGTACAGGTTGTCCCTGGCCTGGTCGCAGCCGCGCAGCGAGAAGCCGATCCGCACCTCGACGCTCTGCCCGGCGCCGGTCGGCCCGAGGAACAGCAGCCCGAACGGGCGCAGGGTGGTCTGCCGGATGCGGTCGAAGTCCAGCCGGGTGCCGCCCTCGATCAGCCTGCGGTCGTGCCAGAGCATCTGCCGCCAGCCCGGCGAGTCGACCTCCAGGTAGACCGACAGCGGCACGCCCTCCACCACGACGGTGCCCTGCGCGCGGCCGTGGCCGAGGCTCTCCACGTGTGCGCGCAGCGGCACCGTGCGGCCGTGGTCGATGGCCAGGCCGCCGCACGACAGGTCCACCACGATGCGCGCGCCGCGGTGCTCCGGGAACGTGTACCGGTGCACCGCGACCTTCTCGCCGACGGTGATCTCGCACCGGATGTCGGTGTCGAGCGTGGCCGCGTAGTACCCGGCCTCGGCGACCTCGTCGTGCAGCGGCCAGGCCTGGCCGAGCGCGTCCAGCTGCTGGACCATCGGCGTGACCCGGACGTAGTTGTAGTACTTGCGGATCGCGCCGGTGCCGGACTGCTGGAAGTGGGTGAACCCGGAGGCGAGCGACCGGTCGAACATCTCCTCCGGCAGGCCTTCGGTGTTCTTCGTGTACCGGCCGTAGCCGGTCGGGTAGGCGCCGGAGTAGGCGCAGGCGGACACCATGCCCAGCGGTGACGTCGCGCCCGGGTGGGTGTTGCCGATCTGCGCTTTCGGCCACCACCAAGTGGCCGCGAGACCCTGCGCCGGTGGCAGGGAGGTCGCGGCCGTTCCGATGAATGGATCGATCTCGTACAGGATGGCGAGACTGTAGGTCGGCGCCGGGCCGCCGGTGGTTTCGGCGACGTGAACTCGGTGGGAACGCCTGACCGCCGTTCACCGGTCCGGGTGAGCGGCAGGGCGGCGGGCGGTCCGTGGTCGGTGTGGCGGCGAAGTGGTCTACCCGCGTTCGGCGTACTCGGGGAGTCGACGGGCGACCTCGTCCGGGCCGGGCATCCGGGCGATCTCCTCGGCGACCGCGCGGGCCGCGTCGGAGTGCCCGCCGGGCCGCGACAGGGTCCGGACGGCCGAGGCGACGGCTTCCGCGCTCACCTCGTCCGGGAGCAGGCGCACGCCGGCCCCCGAGGCGGTGACGGCGTCGGCGTTGGCGAACTGGTCCGCGCCCTGGGGCAGGACCAGCTGCGGTGCGCCGACGGTGAGCGCGCCGAGCGTGGTGCCGCTGCCACCGTGGTGCACGACGACGTCCACGTGCGGCAGCAGGTCGGCTTGTGACACCCACTTGTGCACGGTCACGTTGGCGGGCACGTCGCCGAGTTCCTCCGGCCGCACCCGGCCGGTCGCGACGACCACGTGCGCGTCCAGCTCGGCCAGGCCCTCGATGGCGGTGGTCAGCAGCTCCGCGGTGCCGAACGCGGTGCCGAGCGTCAGGTAGACCAACGGCCGTGACGCGCGGTGGCCGTCCCAGGCGGGCGGTGCGGCGGGCTCGGAGTACGCGACCGGGCGCAGCTCGATCCGGTCCTCGTTCGCCAGGAAGTCCTCGTCCTGCATGGACGGCGGGCAGATGTCGACGTGCGGCAGGCCGGGCACGCTCCTCGTCGGCAGCTCCAAGCCGATCCCGTCGGGGAACAGGCGGCCGAAACCGTGCCACAGGCCCGGGATCCCGGCCCGGCGCGCGGCGATCGCCGCACCCGGCACACCCCACCCGTGCACCACCAGGTCGGGCCGCAGGCGCGCCAGTTCCGGCTCCAGGTCCTCGGCGTACATCTCGTAGAACGCGTCCGCGGGGCGGAACGGCCGCAGCCCGTTCGCGGCCAACGGCGGGTGCACCTCCTCGCCGGCGGCGAAGTGCACTTCGTGCCCGGCTTCCCGGGCGGCGACCGCCAGCGGGATCAGCGGATAGGTGTGCCCCACGGACGCGAGGCCGGCGAACAGTACGCGCATGGCCACGAAACCTACGCCCTGGCGTCACGGCGTCATGGCGCCGCCCAGGGATCGATGGGCACCACGTCGGTGATCCGCCCCGTCTCGTCCAGCAGGCAGCCCATCCGCTTCACGGCGCGCAACGTCACCGCGCGGTCGGTGAGGGTGAGCGCGGGCAGCCGCCTGGCGAGCTCGGCCTCCAGCCGTTGGACGTCGCCGAGGGACCGCAGCCACAACGTCATCACCAGGTTGTCCGCTCCCGTGACGGCCGCGCACAGCCGGACCTCCGGCAGTTCGGTCAACGCGGTCGCGGTCCGGTCCAGTTCGTCCGGTGGCACCCTGGCCCAGAACGTCGCCGCGATCGGCCACCCCGTGACGGGTTGCGCGACCTCGCACCTCAGCGACAGCAGCCTGCCGTCCACCATCTCGTTGAGCCACCGGCGCACGGTCGACCCGCTCTTGCCGGTGCGGGCCGCGATCTCGGCCGCCGGCCTGCGCCCGTCGTCCAGCGCCCGCAGCACTTCCCGGTGGTGCGGCTTCCAGACCGCGCCGCCGCCGGTCGGCCCGCCCGGTGACCCGCGCCGCCGGGGTTCGAGCGCGCCGAGCCGCCAGTGGTTGCCCTCGCCGTAGACGGTGGTGACGGTGTGGGTGCGCGTCCGGCGCAACCCGGGCAGCGCGTGCAGCCGGTGCAGCACGACGTGCGACAGGCTCGCCAGGTCGGGTGTCAGCAGGGTCAGGAACAGGTCCCGCCCGCTGCTGATGATGGAGATCGAGACGACCTGCGGCACCCGGGACAGCACCTCGACGGCGTGCGCGCGGGACGTCGGCTCGATGTCGACCTCGATGAACGCGTTGCAGTGGTCCTTCGCCCACGACCGCACCTCGGGGTAGGCGGTGACGCGCGCGAACCCCGCGTCGGCCAGCGCCTGCCACCGCCGCGCCGCGGTGACCGGGTCGATGCCGAGCGAGCGCCCGACCTCGTGCCACGTCGCCCGCGGTGCGGCTTGCAGGGCGTGGACGAGCCGCAGGTCGGTCTCGTCGGGTGTGAACGAATCCTGCACAGCGGGCCGCCTCTGTGAGCGATCTTGACAATTCGAGCGTTGAGAGTGACATTCGACGTGATCCTCGGCAAGTGCCCCGCCGCCGACCCGAGGAGTGATCACCCATGTCGAAGAGCGAGAACGCGGCCCTGATGAACCACCTGGTGCGCCTGCGCCGACAGTTGCACGCCGACCCCGAGGTCGGCCTCGACCTACCGCGCACGCAGGAGAAGGTGCTCGCCGCGCTGGACGGCCTCCCGCTGGAGCTGACACCGGGGCGGTCGCTGACCTCGGTGACCGGCGTGCTGCGCGGCGCACGCCCTGGACCGGTGGTGCTGTTGCGCGCCGACATGGACGCGCTGCCCGTCCAGGAGCGCACCGGGCTCGACTACGCGTCCAGGGTGGACGGTGTGATGCACGCGTGCGGCCACGACATGCACACCTCGATGCTGGTGGGCGCCGCGCACCTGCTCGCCGCCCGCCGGGACGAGGTGGCCGGTGACGTGGTCTTCATGTTCCAGCCCGGCGAGGAGGGGTGGGACGGGTCGGCCGCGATGATCGCCGAGGGGGTGCTGGACGCCGCGGGCCGCCGGCCGGACGCCGCCTACGCGTTGCACGTGTTCGGCGCGGGCGTGCCGCACGGCGTGTTCTCGGCCCGCCCTGGCACCACGATGGCGGCGTCCGACGGGCTGGAGGTCACCGTCGTCGGCTCGGGCGGGCACGGCGCCCGGCCGCACCGCGCGCGGGACCCGATCCCGGTGGCGTGCGAGATCGTCACGGCGTTGCAGGTCATGGTCACCCGCCAGTCCGACGTCTTCGACCCGGTCGTGGTGACCGTGGGGTCGTTCCACGCCGGGAGCAAGCGCAACGTCATCCCCGACACCGCGCGGTTCGAGGCGACCGTGCGCACGTTCTCCGCGCCGGCCAAGGCCAGGATCAAGGACGCGGCGGTCACGTTGGCGCGGTCGATCGCGCAGGCGCACGGCCTGCGCGCCGAGGTGGAGTACCTCGACGGGTACCCGATGACGGTCAACGACCCGCGGGAGACCGCGTTCGTCGCCGGCACGATCACCGACCTGTTCGACGGGCGCTTCCAGCCGCTGGCCAACCCGATGCCGGGCGGCGAGGACTTCTCCCGCGTCCTGCGGGAGGTCCCCGGCGCGTTCATCCCGTTCGGCGCGGGCAACGGCACCGACAACCACTCCCCCCTCGTCCGGTTCGACGACGCGCTGCTGCCCGACGGCGCCACCGTCCTCGCCGAGCTCGCACTGCGCCGCTGCGCCCTTTGAGGTCGGTTCGCGCCGGTGTTCCGCCGACGCGTTGCGCCGCGCGGACCGCACCGGTCCGGCCGAATGGTTGCCGCGCCGGCTCCTGCGGCCGCACGGGTTTCGAAAATGTTCGACAAGCATTGCCCGGCACGGCGGGTCGCGCCCATCGTTGATCGCCACCCGGTCGGAAGGGGTCGTCGAAGTGCGAGAACTCTTGTCCACGTCCTTGATCACCGCGTCGTTCGCCGCGGCGGTCGTGCTGCCGGTCGGCCCGGCCGCCGCAGCGCCCGCCACGACCGTCGCCGCAGCCACCACCACCGCCGCCTCCACGACCCTCGCCTCGGCCGCCGAGCGCAGCGGCCGGTACTTCGGCGTGGCCGTCCAGGGCCGCAAGCTGGCCGACCCGACGTACGCGGGCATCCTCGACCGCGAGTTCGCGATGGTCACGCCCGAGAACGAGATGAAGCTCGACGCGACCGAGCCTGCCCAGGGCCGGTTCACCTTCGCCCCGGCCGACCGGGTCGTGGACCACGCCGTGCGGCTGGGCAAGCGGGTGCGCGGCCACACGTTGCTCTGGCACTCGGGGCAGCCGTCCTGGCTGGCGGGTCTGAGTGGCACGGCGCTGCGGCAGGCGATGCTCAACCACGTCACCCAGGTCGTCACCTACTACCGGGGCCGGGCCTACGCCTGGGACGTGGTCAACGAGGCGTTCGCGGACGGCACGACCGGCGCCCGGCGCGACTCCAACTTCCAGCGCACCGGCGACGACTGGATCGAGGCGGCGTTCCACGCGGCACGGGCGGCGGACCCCGGCGCGAAGCTCTGCTACAACGACTACAACGTCGAGAACTGGGCGCACGCCAAGACCCAGGCCGTGTACCGGATGGTGCGCGACTTCCGGGCGCGTGGCGTGCCGATCGACTGCGTCGGCCTCCAGTCGCACTTCACCGCCAACCACCCGGTGCCCGCCGACTTCGCCACCACGCTGCGCGACTTCGCCGCCCTCGGTGTGGACGTGCAGCTGACCGAACTGGACGTCGAGGGCGCCGGCGCCGCCCAGGCGGACAGCTACCGGCGCGCCGTGACGGCCTGCCTGGCGGTGAGCCGGTGCACCGGCATCACGGTGTGGGGCATTCGCGACAGCGACTCGTGGCGCTCCTCGGGCACACCGCTGCTGTTCGACTCGACCGGCGCCAAGAAGCCCGCGTACACCGCCGTCCTGGACAGCCTCAACGGCGGCCCGTGCCCCTGAGCGGCCGTGCCGCCGTCGGTTACGCGTTCATGACCTGCCCCGGGTCCACGTCCGCACCCCTCAGGGTAGGCACCCGCGTCGTGCGGCACGATCACCGCATGGACGACTACCCGAATCACGACGCCGTGGGCTTGGCCGCCTTGGTCCGCGAAGGCGCGGTCACCCCGGCTGAGCTGCTCGAAGCCGCCCGGGGCCGGCTGTCGCGGGTGAACTCCCGGCTCAACGCCGTCGTGCGTGAGGTAGACCCGCCGCCCACGAACGCATCGGACGGCCCCTTCGCCGGCGTCCCGTTCCTGCTCAAAGACCTCAACCAGGACTTGGCCGGGATACCCACCACCGGCGGCTCGCGGTCGATGACGGCGGTGCCCGCAACCGAGACCAGCACCGTTGTCCAGCGCTGGCTCGACGCCGGGCTGGTCGTGTTCGGCAAGACCAACACGCCCGAGTTCGGGGCCAAGGGCATCACCGAACCGGATCTGTTCGGGCCCGCGCGGAACCCGTGGCACACCGGCCACACCCCCGGTGGGTCCTCCGGTGGCGCGGCCGCGGCCGTCGCCGCGGGCGTCGTGCCGTGCGCGGGTGCCAGCGACGGAGGCGGCTCGATCCGGATCCCGGCGTCGGCGTGCGGGCTGTTCGGGCTCAAACCTTCCCGCGGGCTGATCCCGTCCGGGCCGGCCCGCGCCGAAGCGCTCGGCGGCACCGCCACCGACGGCGTCATCTCCCGCTCGGTCCGGGACACCGCCGCCATGCTCGACGTCCTCACCGGCCCCACATCGCTCTCGCCCTACCTGGCCGCCGGTCCGCGGACCCCGTTCGCGGACGAGGTCGGGCGCGAACCGGGCCAGCTGCGCGTCGCGCTGTGCACCGCCAGCGCCATCAACCCGACGCCGCACCCCGAGGCCATCGCCGCCGCGCGCGCGGCAGGTGATCTGCTCGAAGAACTCGGGCACGAGGTGGTTGAGCTGCCCACGCAGCCGTTCGACGACGCCGCGCTGGCCAGGGACTTCCTGACCACTTGGTTCGTCAGCTGCGCGCACGCCATGGCCGAGTGCAAGGCAGCGAGCGGAGCCGGCGACGCGGCGTTCGAGCTCGACACCCGCACCATGGCCGCGCTGGGCCGCGCCACCGATCCGGTCGACCTGATGCGCGCCATCGAACGACGCCACGTGCACACCCGGCGGCTCGCCGAGTTCCACGAGTCCTACGACCTGCTCCTGACCCCGACGACGGCGACCCCGCCACCGAAGATCGGGGCGTTCGACACCCCGGCCCCAGTTCGCGCGGTGCAGCGTGCGCTGCTCGCTGCCGGGTCGGCAGGACTGCTGCGGCACACGCCCATCGTGGAACGGCTGATCTCCGAGAATCTCGGCTGGGTGCCCTACACCCAGCTGGCCAACCTCACCGGACGACCCGCGATGAGCGTGCCGCTGCACTGGACTCCGGACGGGCTGCCCATCGGCGCCCAGTTCGTCGGTCCGCTGGGCGCCGACGCCGCGCTGCTGCGGCTGGCCGGCCAGCTCGAACAGGCTCGTCCGTGGGCGAACCGCCGGCCACCGTTGGACTGACCACGCGCGACCACTCCTCCATTCCGCCGGGCTTGGCGCCAGGTCCGGCGGAAGGCCTGTCCAGCCGAACAGGACATGCGCGTCCGGAATCTCACAACTTCGAGGAATGCGATGAAAGCCCTCCGCGAGGTCCGGCGCACCGGAAAGCCATTATGCGATACGACAATGCGACCGCCGCCGCACGGTAACGCGGAATAAATACGTCACCCAAGGACGTGACCCCGTTCACAGTTCGGCAATCACCATTGACAACGATCAATTCCAACACCACTGGAATAATCATTCCGGACAAACCGACCGATCAGCGGTATGGCAGCTCGGAGGACCGTGGTTCGGTGACGAATGATAATCACCGTCCGTGGGAGTGGAGCGGCATGCTGACGTTGGGCATCAGCGGTCATTTCGACCTGCTGCCGGGGCTGTACCGGACCTACATGCACGACGCCACCGCGTGCCTGGTCGCCGACGGCGAACTCGTCGCGGCGGTCGAGGAGGAACGGTTCAACCGGATCAAGAAGACGAACAGGTTCCCGGCCGGCGCCATTCGCGCGTGCCTGGAACTGGCGGGGGTCGGGCCGGGTGACGTCGACGCCCTCGGCTACTACTTCGGCCGCGACCTGGTCGACCTCGGGTTGGGCAACTTCCACGTGGCCACACCGGTCCAGCCGGTGCGCTGGGGCGTGGACCTCCTCCAGGACCGGCTGCGCGAGCACTTCGACTGGGAACTGCCCGCCGACCGGATCATGTTCACCCGGCACCACCTCGCGCACGCCTGGTCGTCGTTCGCCCGGTCGGGCATGGCGGACGCGCTGGTGGTCGTCATGGACGGCCGCGGCGAGCACACGTCGACCACGATCTACCAGGCCGGGTCGGGTGAAATGCGGGAACTGCGGTCGTACTCGGTGGCGCATTCGCTCGGCCAGCTCTACCAGGACGCGATCGGGCACGTCGGCTACGGTTTCGGCGACGAGTACAAGGTGATGGGACTGGCGCCGTACGGCGATCCGGCGACCTACCGCGAGCAGTTCCGCAGCCTCTACACCCTGCTCCCCGACGGCGACTACGCGATGACCCCGCCGATGCCGGACATCAACCCCACCGTGGCCGCTTTCTACGAGAAGGGGTTCGTCGCGCGGCGCACCGGTGAACCGGTGACGCAGGAGCACAAGGACTTCGCGGCCGGGCTCCAGGAGACGCTCGAAATCCTGGCCATGCACGTGCTCACGCACTGGGCGCGGCAGACCGGCGCGACCAGGTTGTGCTTCACCGGCGGTGTCGCGCACAACAGCAGCCTCAACGGGCTGATCCTGCGGTCGGGACTGTTCGAGGAGGTCTTCGTCCACCCCTCCTCGCACGACGCGGGCGCGGCGGAAGGCGCGGCGATCGTGGCCGCCCAGCGCCTCGGCACACCCCACACCCGCGTCGAACGGCTGGTCAGCGCAAGCCTCGGCCCCGACCTCGGCGCACCGGACGAGGTGGAGCGGCAGTTGTCGCGGTGGAGCGGGATCGTCGAGGTGGAACGCGTGCCGGACGTCGTCGGCGCGACGGCCCGGCTGCTCGCGGACGGCGCGGTGATCGGCTGGGCACACGGACGCTCGGAGTTCGGACCACGCGCCCTGGGCAACCGGAGCATCCTCGCCGACGCACGCCCGATCGACAACCGGGACCGCATCAACGCCATGGTCAAGAAAAGGGAAGGTTTCCGCCCCTTCGCCCCCGCCGTCACACCGGAAGCCGCCGCCACCTACTTCGACCTCACCGACACCGAAGCCGACCACAGCTTCATGTCCTTCGTGGTGCACGTCCGGGAAGACCGGCGGACCGAGTTGGGCGCCGTGACGCACGTCGACGGCACCGCGCGAGTCCAGGTCGTCACGCCCGAGGCCAACCCCCGCTTCCACGACCTGATCACCCGGTTCGGCGAACTCACCGGCACCCCCGTACTGCTCAACACCTCGTTCAACAACAACGCCGAACCGATCGTGCAAACGATCCACGACGCCATCACCAGCTACCTCACCACCGAGATCGACGTCCTGGTGGTCGAGGACTTCCTGGTCCGACGACGCGGCCCGGCAGCGCACGCACTGGACGACCTGGTGCTGACGCTGCGCCCGGACACCCGGCTGCGCCAGGACTGGCGGCCCGGCGACGAGGTGAGCGGCGAGGTCTACCTCGACTACTCGTTCGGCCCGTCGGCGAAGGTGTCGCCCGCGGTGTTCGACCTGTTGGCGGCGGCGGACGGGGAGAGCACCGTGGCCGCGTTGGCGGGCACGCTGACCGACGAGGTGCGCGACGAGCTGGTGTCGTTGTGGCAGCGGCGGTTCTTCTCGCTCGAACCCAAGGCCTGACGGCGGAGCCGGTGGTCCCGGAAGGGGCCACCGGCTCCCGGGTCACCGGCCCAGCAGCTTCTCCAACGCGTCCGCCGCCGCGGGCGCCCCACCGCTGGAGCGGACCACCTCGCCCATCTCCGCCACGGCCGCCCGGTTGGCGGAGGCCGCCGACACCGCCGCGCGCAACCCGGCCGGCGTCCGGTCCTCCAGCGTGACGCCCAAGCCCAGTTCCGCGGCCCGTGCCGCGATGGCCCGCTGCTCGGGGATCTGCGGCACGGTCACGAACGGCACGCCGTGGTACAGCGACTCCATGATCGAGTTCATGCCCGCGTGGCTGAGGAACACCGACGCGTGCCGCAGCACGGCCACCTGCGGCACGCGGGGGTGCGCCGAGATGTTCGCGGGCAGCGGTCCGAGCCGGGCGGGGTCCAGGTCGCCGATCGACATCACGACCTCCCACGGCTCGTCCGCGAACGCCTCGACGCACGCCCGGTAGAACTCGGGACGCGAGTTGAACACGGTGCCCAGCGAGACCAGCAGCACCGGCGAGTCGGTCTTCGGCGACCACTCCTCGGCGTCCTGCCAGCTGCCCAGCGACGGCCCCACGAAGTGGAACCGGTCGTCGAAGGTCTCGGCGGACAGCTGGAACGAGCGCGGCACGAACACCACGCTCATCGGCGCGACGTGGCCGAACATCAGGTTCGGGTCGTCCAGGAAGCTGAAGCCGGAGGCGAACTTCGCCATCCGCCCGATCGCCGCGACCAGCTTCGGGTGCTGGTGGTCGAACGACGGCGGCAGGTAGACCTGGGTCGCCGAGAACCGCTCGTTCTCCGCGAACGTGGGCACCAGCGCCACCTCTGGCACGCCGAGCAGGTTGGCCAGCATCCGGCCGGTGAACGTCACCGAGTCGTAGCACACCGCGTCGGGCCGGTCGGCCTCGAAGTGCGCGGCCAGCACCGGGAACGACACCTCGGCGTCGTCCAGGAAGTACTCCAGCGTGACCGACAGCTGCTCGGCGGTGAACTCGCCGCGCGCGTCCAGGTCCGGCGGCAGTTCGGACGGCAGCACGACCGGCGTGGCGCCCGCCCTGGCCGCGCCGTCGGCGGTGGCCGGACCGGTGGCGTAGCTGACCCGGTGGCCGCGCCGGACCAACTCCTCCACCAGCGGCAGGGTGGGATTGACGTGCCCGGCGGCGGGCGCGCTGACAAAGGCGAAGTGCCCCATTCTCAGTCCTCCTCCAGCACCACGGGCAGCGACTTGTGCCCGTTGGTGAAGAACGACCCCAACGGTTCCAGGTCCGCCGACGGCACGGCGAGCCGAAGGTTCGGGAACCGCTCGAACAACGCCCGCAACGCCACCGTGGCCTCCATCCGGGCCAGCGGCGAGCCGAGGCAGAAGTGCACGCCGTGGCCGAACGACAGGTGGTCGCGCCGGGACGGCCGGGTGATGTCGAACGCCTCGGCGTTCTCGCCGTGGCGCGCCGGGTCGCGGCCGGCCGCGCCGAACGACACCAGGATCGCGTCGCCCTTGGCGATCGGCACGCCGTCGACCTCGACGTCGCGCACCGCGTACCGCAGCGGCAGGTTCGGCACCGGCGCCTGCCAGCGCAGCGTCTCGTCCACCACGTCGTCCCACGTGCTCGTCCCGGCCGTGACGAGGCCGAGCTGGGACGGGTGCGTGGCCAGCGCGTGCACCGCGCTGTCGAGCAGGTTGACCGTGGTCTCGAAGCCGGCGCTGATGGTCAGCAGCAACGTGTCCAGCAGCTCCTGCTCGCCGAGCCTGCTGCCGTCCTCCTCCTGCGCGGTGATCAGGTCGCTGGTCATGTCGTCGCCGGGGTTCGCGCGCTTCTCCGCCACGAGGCCCTTCAGCAGCAGGTACAGCTCGGCGGACGCGTCCTGCACGCCTTCGGGGTCGGCGTCGAGGCTGAACACCGACTCCACGAGGCGGCGCAGGTCCGCGCCGGTCTGCGCGGACAGCCCGAACAAGCCGCTGATCACCCGGATGGGCAGCTGGAAGGCGAACTCCGCGCGCAGGTCGACCACCTCGCCGCGCGGCACGGCGGCCAGCCGGTCGATCAGGTCGGCGGTGATCTCCTCCACGCGCGGGCGCATGGCGTCGATGCGCCGGGCGGTGAACGCCTTGGCCACCAGCTTGCGCAGCCGGGCGTGGTCCTCGCCGTAGGCGGTGAACATGTTCTTCATCGCCACCCACATGATCAGCGGCCAGTCGGGCGGGATCTCGCCGTTGCGCCACGCGGGCCAGTGCCGGTTGGCGTCCTTGGAGACGGCCGGGTCCAGCAGCACGGCCTTGACGGCCTCGTGGCCGGTCACCGCCCACGCGCCGATGCCGCCGGGCAGCTCGACGGGCGTGGTGTGGCCGCGTTCGCGCAGGTCCGCCGCCTCGCCGAAGATGTCGCCGCCGGACGGGTCGATGGTGTACCGCTCGACCGGCGGGATCTCGACGGACTCCGTCACGAACGTCGTGCCGCGCTTGGGCGGCTCGGTGACCTCCAGCAGCGCGGCGGTGAACCGGGAGCCCATGCCCAGGCCGACCACCATGATCGTGTCGCCCGGCTCCAGGTCGCCGTCGTTGAGCAGGTGGTCGACGCCGAGCAGCTGGTCGCACGGCCCGACGTGGCCGAGTTCGCGCAGGAACGGCCAGGTGGTGCGGTCCAGGTCGATGCCGAGCGGTTCCAGCACGACCACCTGCAGCTGCGCCAGCCCGAGCCCGGTGATGACGAACCGGGTGATGTCGGCGATCGCGACGTTCGCTTCCTTGGCGGCCTGCTCGACCGCGTTGACCAGCGCCTCGCTCATCAGGGTCAGGTAGGGCGCGAGGCCGGTGACCTCGATGGGCGTGCGGTTGCGGTGGCCGAGCGGGTCGGGGATGGACGGGGTGGCGAGCACTTCCATCTGGGTGGCGGAGCTGTTGGCGGTGGAGACCAGGCGTGCCCGGCCGCCGTCGCGGGTGAGCACGGCCGCCGCGGCGCCGTCGGCCAGGAAGATGCCGACGGTGGGCTGCCAGCGTTCCCAGCGGGGCGGCAGGAACCGGGCGGTCGCGGTGACCAGGGTGGCGGTGGCGGACCGGTCGGCCACCAGGTGGGCGGCGGCGGCCTGGAGCGCGGCCGAGCCGCCGTTGCTGGTCGCCTCCACCTCGTAGACCAGGGCGTGGCCGAGGCCCAGGACGCGCTGGAGGTGGCACGAGGACGCCATGTGGTCCTGGTGGTCCATCTGCGCGTAGGCGGCCATCGAGATGTCGGCGCCGGTCAGCCCGGACTGGCGCAGCGCGCCGATCGCCGCCCGCACCGCCATGGCGTGCTCGGTCAGGTCGTCGGACTGGGTGAAGGAGGTGAAGTCGGACAGCGCGAGCAGCCGCCGCATGGTGTCGGTGTCCGGCACGGCGTCCGTCGCCCGCGTGCGCGGCGGCAGGTGGTGCCCGGTGCCGCCGATGAACACGTCATCCCAGATCATGGACGTCCCTTTCCCTGAGTTCGGACAACCCGGCGCCGTACCCGCGGAAGTCCATGAGCCAGCTGCTGATCGCCAGTGCGGTGGAGGCGGAGTGCTGTTCGAGCACGGAGAAGTGGTCGCCGGTGACCACCACCGACTCCTGCCCGGACGGTGGGCGCTCGTGCGTCGTGCCGACGTGCAGCACCGGCGCGCCGATCGGGTCCGGTTCCCACTGCCCGGCCAGGTCGAGGTAGCGGCCCATCGCGACCAGCCGGTCGTCGTCGACGGGGTGGACCTGGTGCTCGGGGTCGAGCACGCCGTCGAGCACCGCGCGCGGGTCGTCGGCAGGCGTGATCAGCACCAGCGCGGCCGGTGTCACGCCCCTGGCTTCGAGGCGACCGGCGACGGCGCGGGCCAGCCACGCCCCGACCGACCGGCCGACCAGCGCGAACTCGCCCACGACCGCGTCGACGACCGCGTCCGTCACCGCGTCCACCAGGGCTTCGGCGGTGGCGGGCAGCGGACCGCCGGCGAAACCGGGCAGCGGCACGGCGGTCACGTCCCGCATCGCCTCCAGCGCGGCGGCGAACCGGGCGTACTCCTCCACGCCGGTGAACGCCAACGCGGACGGCAGGCAGACCAGCGCGGGCGGCACGAACCCGGTGGTGAGCTTGACCGGCGTGACGTCGAGCCGGTCGGCGAGCGGGCCGAGCCGAGCCGCGGTGGCCAGCAGCTCGACGCCGTCCCGCGCGCGGTCGACGTCGATCGCCTTGCGCAGCAACGTCTCCATCGGTCCGGCGTCCCGGTTGGCGGTGCCGCGCAGCAGCCCGTAGAGGTGGTTGGCCAGCTGGGCGGGTGTCGGGAAGTCGAAGACGGCGGTCGCGGCCAGTTGCAGGCCGGTGGCCGCGTTGAGCCGGTTGCGCAGCTCGATCGCGGTGAGCGAGTCGACGCCGTGGTCGCGGAAGGCCTGCTGCGGGTCGGCGGTGAGCCGCGTGGTGTGGCCGAGGACGGCCGCGCCGTGCGTGTTGATCACGTCCAGCAGCAGGGCGCGCTGCTCGGGCTCGGCCAGTGCGGCGAGCCGGCCGATCAGGTCGGCCGGCGTGACCGCGGGCACCTTCGCCTGCCGGGACCGCGCCTGGTCGCGCAGCAACGCCGTCTTCGCCGTGGCCGGGTCGAGGTGGGCGGGCACCAGCACCGGCTCGCCGGTCGCCAGGCCGATGTCGAGCAGCGCGAGCGCCCGGTCCGTCGGCAGCGCGAGCAGTCCCGCGCGGGCCAGGCGGAGCCGGTCGGCCTCGCCGAGGTGGCCGGTGATGCCGCTCTCCTGCGCCCAGTAGCCCCAGGCCAGCGACACGGCGGGCAGGCCGAGCGCGTGCCGGTGGCGGGCGAGCGCGTCGAGGAACGAGTTGGCCGCCGCGTAGTTGGCCTGGCCGGGACTGCCCAGCACGCCCGCCACGGACGAGAACAGCACGAACGCGTCCAGGTCGTGGGTCAGCTCGTGCAGGTGCCAGGCCGCGTCCACCTTGGGCCGCAGCACGGCGTCCAGCTGCTCGGGGGTGAGGGAGTCGACCACGGCGTCGTCCACGATCCCGGCGGTGTGCACGACGACGCGCAGGTCGTCGATCGTGGCGAGGAGGCGGGCGAGGTCGGCGCGGTCGGCGACGTCGCACGCGGCCACGGTGACGGTCGCGCCGAGGTCGGCCAGCTCGGCGTGGAGTTCCGCCGCGCCGGGGGTCTCCGAACCGCGCCGTCCGGCCAGGACCACGTGCCGCACGCCGTGGTCGGTGACGAGGTGACGCGCGGTCAGGCCGCCGAGGACGCCCAACCCACCGGTAATCAGCGCGGTGCCGCGCAGCGGGCGTGGCGCGGCGTCCTTGGTGGACTTGGTGAGCCTGGGGACCAGCGCTTCGCCGTCGCGCAGCCGCAGTTGCGGTTCCGCTTGGGCGAACGCGGTGCGCACGGCGGCCGGCAGCGCCTGGCGGGACGCCTCCGCGTCGTCGTGCTCGACCAGCAGGAAACGGCCGGGGTGCTCGGTCTGCGCGCTGCGCACCAGCCCTCGGGCCGCCGCGTGGGGCAGGTCGTCGGCACGGGTGACGATCACCAGGCGGGTGTCGTCGGCCAGGGCTCGCCGCACGTCGTGGAGCACCTGCCGGGTGAGCGCGTGGGTCCGTTCGACCGGGTCTCCCCCGGTGGCCGCGAGGTCGAGGAACTCCGCCGCCACGTCCGGCGCGTCGGTGCCCGGCAACGGCGTCCAGTCGAGGGTGAACAGGGAGTTGGGGTGGCGGGCGACGGCGAGACCGCCCAGTTCGACGGGACGCAGCACGAGGGAGTCGATGGTGGCCACCGGCGTGCCGGCGGTGTCGGTGGCGCTGACCGCGTAGGTGTCCGGCGCGGTGGGCGACAGCACGACCCGCAGGGTGGCCGCCGTGCCGGTGATCGACACGCCCGCGAACGAGAACGGCAACCTGGCCAGGCCCTGGCCGGGGCCGTCGACCTCGGCGGTGATGCCGGTGAGCAGGGTGAGCGGCTGGATCGCCGCGTCCAGCAGGGCCGGGTGGATGCCGAAGCCGGTCAGCTGCGCGTGGTCGGCCGGGAACGCGACCTCGGCGTGCAGGTCGTCGCCGTGCCGCCAGATGGCGCGCAGTCCTTGGAACGTCGGGCCGTAGTCGTAGCCCGCGTCGGCGAGCGTGTCGTACAGGGTGGCGATGTCGACCGGGGTCGCGTCGGCCGGTGGCCACGTGGCGGGCCCGGTCGGCGGGGTGGCCGGTTCGGGGCGCAGGACGCCGGTGGCGTGGCGGGTCCAGTCGTCCGGCTCGGCGGTGGTGCGCGAGTGCAGCGTGACGGGACGTCGCCCGGTGCCGTCCGGCGTGCCGACGGTGACCTGGACGTGCACGGTGTCGTGCAGCGGCAGGGGGGCTTCGAGCACGAGTTCGGCCAACACCGGGCAGCCGACGTGCCCGCCGGCCTGCAACGCCAGCTCCACGAACCCGGTGGCGGGCAGCAGCGCCGTGTCGAGGACGGTGTGCTCGGCCAGCCAGGGGTGCGCGGACCGGGCGAGCACACCGGTCAGCACCACGCCCTGGCCGTCGGGCAGCGTGACGGAGGCGCGGAGCAACGGGTGGTCCAGCGCGTCGAGGCCCGCGCCGGTCACGTCCACCGGCACGCTCGGCACCAACCAGAACCGCTCCCGCTGGAACGGGTAGGCGGGCAGGTCGAGGTGGACGCGCGGGGCCGGCGGACGCCAGTCCGCGCCCTGTTCCCAAAGCCGGCCGAGCGCCGCGAGGAGTCGTTCGGGCGAGTCGTCCTCCCGACGCATCACCCCGACCGGCACCAGCGTGGGATGCGGACCGATCTCCAGGAACGTCGTCACACCACTGGCACGCAACCACTCCATGCCATCCTCGAACCGCACCGCCTCCCGCGCCTGACGCACCCAATAGCCTGCGTCAAAAACCGTGCCTGCGGAGAGGTCCCCGCCCAGGGGACCCCTGTTCTCAACGCTATCGGAACCGTCCGGCGAAATCGTCGACACGATCGGGAACTGGGGATAACCGAACGACAACCCCTCCACCACCCGCCCGAACTCCACCAGCATCGGCTCCATGTGAGCCGAGTGGAACGCATGACTCACCGCCAACCGCCGCGTCTCGCGTCCCCGTTCCCGCCACAGCTCGGCGAGCCGCAACACCGCGTCCTCGTCACCGGAGACCACCACCGCCTCGGGCCCGTTCACGGCCGCGATCTCGACCCCCTCGGTGAGGTCGATCTCCGCCTCGGACGCCCGGATCGACACCATCGCGCCACCCGGCGGCAACTCCTGCATCAACCGGCCACGCGCCAACACCAACGTGCACGCATCATCCAAACTCAGCACACCCGCAACATGCGCGGCGGCGATCTCACCCACCGAATGCCCGATCAAGTAATCGGGCCGCATCCCCAGCGACTCGACCAACCGGAACAGGGCAACCTCGATCGCGAACAACGCCGGCTGCGTGAACCCGGTCTGATCCAGATCGGCCTCCCACAACGACAAACCAAGCCGACCGCACACCTCGTCCACAACCCCCGCGAACACCGGATACGCGTCATAAAGACCACGACCCATCCCACGCCACTGCGAACCCTGACCCGAGAACACGAACGCCGTCTTGCCCGCACGTGCCGCCTCGATCGGGGCGTCGGCCAAGGCGTCGAGGTCGGCCAAGAGCCTGGTCGGATCGGTGAACGCGGCACGGTAGGGGAACCGCGTCCGCATCGCCAGGACCGGGCCCACCGCCGGGTCGTCGGCGTAGTCGCGCAGCCGCTGTGCCTGCGCCCTCAACGCCTCCGGCGACTTCGCCGACAACAACCACGGCACCCGCTCGACCACCTCCACCGACTCAGTCGGAGGAACGTGTTCCAGGATCACGTGCGCATTCGTCCCGCTGATCCCGAACGCGGAGACGCCGGCCCGGCGCGGGCGGTCGGTCTCCGGCCACGGCCGGTCCTCGGTGAGGAGCCGGATCTCGCCGCGCTCCCACTCGACGTGCGGTGTCGGCTCGTCCACGTGCAGCGTCCGCGGCATCTGCCCGTGCCGCATCGCCATGATCATCTTGATGACGCCCGCGATACCCGCAGCCGCCTGCGTATGACCGATGTTCGACTTCACCGAACCCAACCACAACGGCTCCGAACGCTCCTGACCATACGTAGCCAACAACGCCTGAGCCTCAATCGGATCACCCAACGTCGTACCAGTCCCATGCGCCTCCACCACATCCACATCCGACGACACCAAACCCGCATTCGCCAAAGCCTGACGAATCACCCGCTCCTGAGACGGACCATTAGGCGCAGTCAAACCATTCGACGCACCATCCTGATTCACCGCCGAACCCGCCACCACCGCCAACACCCGATGCCCGAGCCGACGCGCCTCCGACAACCGCTCCAACAACACCAAACCCGCGCCCTCACCCCAGCTCGTGCCGTCAGCCGAGGACGAGAAGGACTTCGAGCGGCCGTCGGCGGACAGGCCGTGCTGCCGGGAGAACTCCACGAAGCTCGCGGGTGTGGCCATGACCGTCACGCCGCCCGCCAGCGCCAGGTCGCACTCGCCGGACCGCAGCGCCTGCGCCGCCAGGTGGATCGCCACCAACGATGACGAGCACGCCGTGTCGACCGACAGGGCCGGGCCTTCCAAACCGAGCAGGTACGACACCCGCCCGGACGTCACGCTGGGGGCCGTGCCGGTGGCCAGGTAACCCTCGACGTCCCGGGAGACCTGGTCCACGCCGCCCGCGTACCCGGATGCCCAACTACCCGTGAACACACCGGTCCGGCTGCCCCGCAACGAGGTCGGGTCGATCCCGGCGTGCTCGAACGTCTCCCACGCCGTCTCCAGCACCAAGCGCTGCTGAGGATCCATCGCCACCGCCTCACGCGGCGAGATCCCGAAGAACGACGCGTCGAACCCACCCACGTCGGCCAGGAACCCGCCGGACCTGGTGTAGGTGGTGCCGGGTCCGCCCGCCGGGTCGTAGAGCCTGTCCAGGTCCCAGCCGCGATCGTCCGGGAAGTCGCCGATCGCGTCGACACCGTCCGCGACGAGCCGCCACAGGTCCGCCGCCGACGCGACACCGCCCGGGTAGCGGCACCCCATGCCGACCACCACGATCGGGTCGTCGGTGACCGCCACGGCGACCGGCGCGACGACCGGTCGGGCCGCGCCGAGCAGCACTTCCCGCAGGTGGTCGGCCAGTCTCGCCGGGGTGGGGTGGTCGAACGTCATGGTCGCCGACAACCGGACGCCGACCGCCGCGGCCAGCCGGTTGCGCAGCTCCACGGCGGTCAGCGAGTCGAAGCCGAGGTCCTTGAACGCCCGGTCGACGTCGACGCCGTCCGTGCGCCCGAGGACGGCCGCGCTGTGCGTGGTGATCAGCTCCAGCAGGGCCGCGCGCTGCTCGGCTTCGGGCAGTGCGCCGAGGTCCCGCGCCACCCCTGCCGTCCGGGCGGGCCGACGACGGGTCAGTGCGCGCAGCACCGGCCGGTCGCCCAGCGCCGACACCCGCAGCCCGGCGGCCACCAGGGTCGGCTCGGGCGCGGTGAGGGCGGCGTCGAACAGGGCCAGGCCGTGTTCGGTGGACAGCGGCACGACGCCGGATCGCGCCAAGCGCCGTTGGTCGGCGTCGGCCAACCGCCCGGTCAGCCCGCTGGCCTGCGCCCACTGCCCCCATGCCACCGACACCGCGGCCAAGCCCTGCCGGCGGCGGTGCTCGGCCAGGGCGTCCAGGTAGGCGTTGGCGGCGGCGTAGTTGCCCTGGCCGGCGCTGCCGAGCACACCGGCGGCCGACGAGAACAGCACGAACGCGCCCAGGTCGAGGTGTCGGGTCAGCTCGTGCAGGTGCCGGGCGGCGTCGGCCTTCCCGGCGCGCACCGCGGCGAGCCGTTCGGGGGTCAACGACTCGATCACGCCGTCGTCCAGCACCCCCGCCGCGTGCACCACGGCCGTCAGGTCGGGTATCCCGGCCAGGAGTGCGGCCAGCGCCTCCCGGTCGCCCACGTCGCACGCGACCACGGTGACGTCCGCGCCGTCGATGGCGACCGACGACCCGCCGGACCGGCTCACGAGCACGAGCTTCCGCACGCCGTGCGCGGTGACGAGGTGCCGGGCGACCAGCAGGCCCAGCGTGCCGGTGCCGCCGGTGACGAGCACCGTGCCGCCCAGGCCATCGGGACCACCCACACCGAGCGGGGCGGGAACGGTCAGCACGATCTTGCCGACGTGCCCGGCCTGGCTCATGTGCCGGAACGCCTCCCGCGCCCGCCGGACGTCCCACGCGGTGATCGGCGGCACGCTCAGGTCGTCCGCCTCGATCAGCCGCACGACCTCCGCCAGCACCTCGCCGAGCCGCTCCGGGCCGGCTTCGGCCAGGTCGAACGCCCGGTAGCCGGGCACGTCGCGGACGTCGGCCTTGCCCATGTCGACGAACCGGCCGCCGTCGGCCAGCAGCCGCAGCGACGCGTCGGTGAACTCGCCGGTCAACGAGTTGAGCACCACGTCCACGTGCGGGAAGAGCTGCTCGAACTCCAGCGTCCGAGACGACGCGATGTGGTCGTCGTCCAGACCCAGACCGCGCAGCACGTCCCACTTGCCGGGGCTCGCCGTGGCGAACACCTCCGCGCCGGCCCGGCGGGCAAGCTGGATGGCCGCCATGCCGACGCCGCCCGTGCCGGCGTGGATCAGCACCCGGTCGCCCTCCCGGAGCCCGCCGAGGTCGACCAGGCCGTACCAGGCGGTCAGGAACGCCACCGGGACGGCGGCGGCCCGGGTGAACGTCCAGTCGGCGGGCATCGGCGCGAGCACCCGGTGGTCCGCGACCGCGCTCGGCCCGAACGCGCCGGACAGCAGGCCGAGCACCCGGTCCCCGACGCGCAACCCGGTGACGGCCGAGCCGACCTCGGTGACCACGCCCGCGCCTTCGCTGCCGAGCGTCGCCGGGACCGGGTAGACGCCCAGCGCGATCAGCACGTCGCGGAAGTTCATCCCCGCCGCCCGCACCCCGACCCGGACCTCGTGCGGCCGCAACGGGGTGTCGACGGCCTCGGCGAACACCAGGTCGTCGAGGTTGCCGGTGCCCGGCTCCACCAGCGAGCCCGTGACCGGCCCGTGCGCGGCGGCCCGGACGAGCCGGGGCACGTGGACCACACCACGCCGGACGGCGAGCTGGTCTTCGTCGTCCAGGACGACCGGCGGTGAGTCGTCGGTGTCCACCAGGACGAAGCGGCCGGGGTGTTCGGCCTGCGCGGCGCGGACCAGGCCCCACACGGCCGCGCCGTCGAGGTCGTCCAGGTGGTCGCCGGGCGCCGCGGCCACCGCGTCGCGGGTGTGCACGACCAACCGCCCGTCGCCGTCCTCGGCGAGGAAGGCCTGGAGCAGCGCCAGCGCTTCCTCGACCGAAGCCGGCGCCACGACGCGGTCCGGGGTGGCCGCGTCGCCGTCACGGCGGATCCAGTCCAGCTTGAACAGGGCGTCGTCGGCTCGACGCGCCATCGGGCGGGTGGTGACCGAGCCGATCGTGACGATCGGCGAGCCGGAGTCGTCGGCGAGCGCGACGCTGTAACCGGCGGTCGCCGTGCCCGACAGCCTGACCCGGGCGGTCGACGCGCCGGCGCGGTGGAGCGTGATCCCGGTGAGGGAGAACGGCAACCGCACCTCGCCGGTCGCGTCGGCCAACAACGCCAGCGGTTGCAGCGCCGCGTCGAGCAGCGCGGGATGCGTGCCGTACCGGGCGGCGTCGTCCACCGACACCTCGGCGAACACCTCGCCGTCCGCACGCCACACCGCGCGCACGCCTTGGAACGCCGGACCGTGCTCGTACCCCGCGCCCGCCAACGCGTCGTAGAGGTCCCGCACGTCGACGGGCCGCGCGCCGGCCGGTGGCCAGCTCGCCGGGAACGCCGGTGCGGTGACCGGTTCGGCCGCGAGGACGCCGGTGGCGTGCCGCACCCAGTCGTCCTGCCCCTGGGACCGCACCTCCACCGGGTGGCGGCCCGCGTCGTCCGCCACGCCCACGACCACCTGCACCCGCACGGCGCCGTCGAGCACCAGGGGCGATTCGAGGACCAGCTCCTCGACCGCCGCGCAGCCGACCACCCCCGCCGCGTGCGCGACCAGTTCCACGAACACCGTCGCGGGCAGCAGCACGGTCCCCAGCACCGCGTGGTCGGCCAGCCACGGGTGCGTGGCCGTGGACACCGTGCCGGTCAGCACCACGGCCCGGTCGCCGGGCAGCTCCACGGACGCGCCGAGCAGCGGGTGGTCGACCGGGTCGAGGCCCGCGCCGGAGACGTCGCCGGAGCCCCGCGGCGCCAGCCAGAAGCGCTCCCGCTGGAACGGGTACGTCGGCAGGCCGACCGCCGGCGACGGCACGCCCCAGTCGAC
Organism: Actinosynnema sp. CA-299493; assembly: GCF_050946825.1. Classification (NCBI taxonomy): domain Bacteria; kingdom Bacillati; phylum Actinomycetota; class Actinomycetes; order Pseudonocardiales; family Pseudonocardiaceae; genus Actinosynnema; species Actinosynnema sp. CA-299493. The sequence continues at coordinate 4,499,468 of NZ_CP191993.1, read as the reverse complement.
GTCCACGCCCAGCACGAACAACCGCGCGGCGGCGGCCAGGAAGTCGTCACGCCCGCCCTGGTCGCGGCGCAGCGTGCCGCTGGTCGTGGCGTCCTGCTCCTCCAGCGCGGGCACCAGCACCGGGTGCGGGCTGATCTCCACGAACACCGGCGAGCCCTCGGCCAGCAACGCGCGTGCGGCCTGCTCGAACAGCACCGGCGCACGCAGGTTCCGGTACCAGTAGGCGGCGTCGAGCCCGGCGGTGTCGATCACCTCGCCGGTCACCGTGGAGTGGAACGGGATCCGCGCGGACGTCGGCGTGATGTCCGCGAGGTCGGCCAGCAGCCGGTCGCGGATGGCCTCGACCTGGGCGGAGTGGGCGGCGTAGTCCACCGGCAGGCGGCGGGCGCGGACCTCGTCGAACGCCGCCAGCAGCTCGTCCAACGCGTCCGTGTCACCGGACACGACCACCGAGCCGGGCGCGTTGACCACCGCGACGGTCAGCCGCTCGCCCCACCGGGCCAGGTAGCCGGCGGCCCGGTCGGCGGACAGGCCGAGCGACACCATCCCGCCCCGGCCCGAGATCGCGACCAGGGCCTTGCTCCGCAGCGCGACCACGCGGGCGGCGTCCTCCAGCGACAACGCGCCCGCGACGTGCGCGGCGGCGATCTCGCCCTGCGAGTGGCCGACCACCACGTCCGGCTCGACGCCGACCGACTGCCACAGCCGCGCCAGCGCCACCATCACCGCGAACAACGCGGGCTGCACCACGTCGACCCGGTCCAGCCCACCGCCGTTCAGTACCTCGACCAACGACCAGTCGACGTGCGGCTCCAACGCCCGCTCGCACGCGTCGACCGCCTCGCGGAACACCGGCTCCGCCGCGTAGAGGTCCCGGCCCATCCCGACCCACTGCGCGCCCTGACCCGGGAACACGAACACCGTCCGGTCCGGCGAGCCCGCCACCCCGGACACCACGTCCGGTCCGAGGATCGCGGCCCGGTGCGGGAACCTCGTCCGACCGGCCAGCGCGCGGCCGACGCGCACGTCCGGGTGGTCGGCGGCGAACTCCCGCACCCGTCGGACCTGCTCCCGCAGCGCGGGTTCGCTCTTCGCCGACACCAGCCAGGGCAGCTCCACGCCGGTGGTCGGCCCGGTCGGGTCCGGCGCCTGCTCCAGCACGACGTGCGCGTTGGTCCCGCTGATCCCGAACGACGACACGGCGGCGCGCCGGGGACGTCCGGTCTCCGGCCACGCGACCGGTTCGGTCAACAGCCGGATGTCCCCGGCCGTCCAGTCCACGTGCGGCGTCGGCTCGTCCACGTGCAACGTCTTCGGCAGCACGCCGTGCCGCAGCGCCAACACCATCTTGATCACACCGGCGACACCGGCCGCCGCCTGCGTGTGGCCGATGTTCGACTTGACGGAACCCAGCCACAACGGCTCGGACCGCTCCGCCCCGTACGTCGCCAACAACGCCTGGGCCTCGATCGGATCACCCAGCGACGTGCCGGTGCCGTGCGCCTCCACCGCGTCCACGTCGGACGGCTCCAGACCCGCGTTCGCCAACGCCTGGCGGATCACCCGCTCCTGCGACGGACCGTTCGGCGCGGTCAGACCGTTCGACGCGCCGTCCTGGTTCACCGCCGTGCCGGCCAGCACCGCCAACACCTGGTGACCATTGCGACGGGCGTCCGACAGCCGCTCCAGCAGCACCAGACCCGCGCCCTCGCCCCAGCTCGTGCCGTCGGCGGCGGCGGAGAACGGCTTGCACCGGCCGTCGACCGCCAACCCCCGCTGCCGCGAGAACTCGGTGAAGCCCACCGGCGTCGCGATCACCGTGACCCCGCCGGCCAACGCCAGGTCGCACTCACCCGTGCGCAGCGCCTGCGCGGCCAGGTGCATCGCGACCAGCGACGACGAGCACGCCGTGTCGAGGGAGACCGCGACGCCCTCCAACCCGAGCAGGTAGGCGATCCGGCCGGACACCACGCTGGTCGCCGCGCCGGTGCCGAGGTAGCCCTCGACGTCCGAGGGCGCGCCCGCGCCGTACCCGGAGGCCCAGATGCCGGTGAACACCCCGGTCCGGCTGCCGTGCAACGAGGTCGGGTCGATCCCGCCGTGCTCGAACGCCTCCCAGGCCGTCTCCAGCAGCACGCGCTGCTGCGGGTCCATCGCCAACGCCTCGCGCGGCGAGATGCCGAAGAAGTCCGCGTCGAACCCCGCCACGTCGCTCAGGAAGCCGCCGGAGCGGGTGTAGCTGGTGCCCGCGTGGTCGGGGTCCGGGTGGTAGAGCCGGGCCAGGTCCCAGCCGCGGTCGTCGGGGAAGTCCGTGATGGCGTCCACGCCGTCGGACACCAGCCGCCACAGGTCGTCCGGCGACTCGACGCCGCCGGGCAGCCGACAGCCCATGCCCACGATCACGATCGGGTCGTCGTCCACCGCGCGCACGACCGGCGCGGCGATCTCCCGACGCGTGCCGACGAGCTCGCCGCGCAGGTAGTCGGCCAGGCGTGCCGGGGTGGGGTGGTCGAACGTCACGGTGGCGGGCAGCCGCAGGCCGGTGGCCGTGCCGAGGCGGTTGCGCAGCTCCACGGCGGTCAGCGAGTCGAACCCGAGGTCCTTGAACGGCTGCCGCGTGTCGACGGCGTCCGGTGACGCGTGCCCGAGCACGGTGGCGGTGTTGGCCGTGACGACGTCGAGCACCGCGGCGGCCTGCTCGGCCGCCGGCAGCGACCGCAGCCGGTCGGCCAGCACACCGCGGTGGACCGGCCGCTTGACCGGTTTGCGGCCCACCAGCCCGCGCAGGGCCGAGGGCAGCACGGGCGTGCGGGCCAGGGCGGGCAGGTTCAGCGCGACGGGCGCGACGGCGGCCCGGTCGACGGCCAGCGCGGCGTCGAACAGGTCCAGCGCGTGCTCGGTGGCCAGCGGAACGACGCCCGCGCGGGTCAGGCGTTGCCGGTCGGCGTCGGAGAGGTGCCCGGTCATGCCGCTGGCCTCGGCCCAGTACCCCCACGCCAGCGAGACGGCGGGCAGGCCGAGGGCGCGCCGGTGCACGGCCAAGGCGTCGAGGAACGTGTTCGCGGCGGCGTAGTTGGCCTGGCCGGGGCTGCCCAGCACGCCGGAGGCGGAGGAGAACAGCACGAACGCGGCCAGGTCGAGATGCCGGGTCAGCTCGTGCAGGTGCCAGGCCGCCCGCGCCTTGGGCGCGAACACCGCGGCCACCTGGTGCGGCGTCAGCTCGGTGACCAGGGCGTCGTCCAGCACACCGGCGGCGTGCACCACGGCGGTCAGGTCCGGGATCGAGGCCACCAGGTCCGCCGCCTGGTCGCGGTCGGACACGTCGCACGCGACGACCCGCACGTCCGCGTCCAGCTCCGGCGCTTCGCCGCCGCCGCGACCGACCAGCACCAGCCGCCGCACACCGTGCTCCGCGACCAGGTGCGCGGCGATGGCCCGGCCGAGCGTGCCCAGGCCACCGGTGACCAGCACCGTGCCGTCGAGGGCGGCGGGCAGGGTCAGCACGATCTTGCCGATGTGCTGGGCCTGGCTCATGTGCCGGAACACGTCCACCGCGTCGCGCACGCCCCGGACGTCGATCGGCAACGGCGTCAGGACGCCGTCGGCGAAGGCCCGCGACACCTCGGCCAGGATGTCGCCGAGCCGACGCGGACCGGCGTCGGCGATCTCGAACGCCGTGTAGTCCACGCCGGTGTCGGCGCGGATGTCGGTCTTGCCCATCTCCACGAACCGGCCGCCGGGCGCGAGCAGGCGCAGGGACGCGTCGGTGAACTCGTCGGCCAGGGAGTTGAGCACCACGTCCACGTGCGGGAAGAGCTGCTCGAACTCCAGCGTCCGCGACGACGCGATGTGGTCGTCGTCCAGGCCCAGTCCGCGCAGCACGTCCCACTTGCCGGGGCTCGCGGTGGCGAACACCTCCGCGCCCAGGTGCCGGGCGAGCTGGATGGCCGCCATGCCGACGCCACCGGTGCCGGCGTGGATCAGCACGCGGTCGCCGGGTCCGGTGCGGCCCAGGTCCACCAGGCCGTACCAGGCGGTCAGGAACACGACCGGCACGGCGGCTGCCCGCGCGAACGACCAGTCGTCCGGCATCGGGGCGAGCACCCGGTGGTCGGCGACGGCGATCGGTCCGAACGCGCCCGGCACCAGGCCGAACACCCGGTCGCCCGGCCGGAACCGGTCGACGTCCGGCCCCACGTCGAGCACCACGCCCGCGCCCTCGCCGCCCATCAACGCCTCGCCGGGGTAGACGTCCAGCGCGATGAGCACGTCGCGGAAGTTCAGCCCGGCGGCCCGCAGGGCGAGCCGGACCTCGCCCGGCGCCAACGGCGCGGTCAGCTCCGGCCTCGGCACGAGCGCCAGGTCGTCGATGCTGCCGGTGCCGACGTCCTCCAGCCGCCACGGGCCGTCCGGCGGGGTGAGCGCGCGGTCCACCCGCACGAGCCGGGGCGCGAGCAGGACTCCCCGGCGCACCACCAGCTCCGACTCGTCGGCCAGCGTGCCGTCCCACGAGTCGTCCGCGTCGACCAGCGCGAACCGGCCCGGGTGCTCGGCCTGCGCCGCCCGCACCAGGCCCCACACGGTCGCGTGGGCCAGGTCGATCACGTCACCGGGCACGGCGGCGACCGCGTTGCGCGTGACGACCACCAGCCGGTCCTGGTGGCCCTGGATCGCGGCCAGGACCTCCTGGGCCGCCGCCAAGGCCACGTCGGGGGTGTCCCCCAGGTGGTCCGACACGTAGTGGCGGGTCTCGGCGGTGTCGTTCCCGGTCACCGGCGACCACTTGAGCCCGAACAGGTCGTCCGGCGCGTCGGCGAAGGCCCGCACCGACAGGGACTCCACGGACGCGACCGCGACGCCGGCCGGGTCGGCGAGCGTGACCGAGTAGGTGTCCGGGCCGCCGGACAGCCGCACGCGCAGCACGGTCGCGTCCGTGGGGCGCAGCACGACCCCGGAGAACGCGAACGGCAGCTTGGCCGGGCCGTCCGGGTGCAGCAGGGCGATCGGGTGCAGGGCCGCGTCGAGCAGCGCCGGGTGCAGGGCGAAGTGCTCCTCGGCGGGCACCTCGACCTCGGCGTGCACCTCGTCGCCGACCCGCCACGCCGCCGTGACGCCTTGGAACGCCGGGCCGTAGTCGTAGCCGAGGGCGGCGAACGCGTCGTAGAGGTGCGTGACGTCGATCGGCTCGCCGTCCGGTGGCGGCCACGGCGTCGCCCACGTCGGTTCCGGTGCGTCGCCGAGCGTGCCGGTGGCGTGCCGGACCCATTCGCCCGCGTGGGAGTGGACGGTGAGGTGGCGGAGGCCGGAGTCGTCCGGCGGCCCGACGACGACTTGGAGCCGCACCGCGTCCTGGTCCAGCACGAGCGGCGTTTCCAGCACCAGTTCCCGCACCGCGAGCGCCCCGACCTTGGTCGCGGCATGGGCGGCGAGCTCCAGGAACGCCGTGCCGGGCAGCAGCGCGGAACCGCGCACGGCGTGGTCGGCCAGCCACGGGTGGGTGGACAGCGACACCTTGCCGGTGAGCGCCGCGCCGCCGTCGGGCAGGTCCACCACCGTGGTCAGCAGCGGGTGGTCGCCGGTCTCGGCGGCGGTCGGCCGCAGCCAGAACCGCTGCCGCTGGAACGGGTAGGTGGGCAGGGGCGCGGGCGTGATGCCGGCCGGGAACGGCCAGTCGACCTCGACGCCCCGGACGTGCAGGCGGGCCAGCGCGGCGCGGAACTCGCGCGGCTGGTCGCGGCGCAGCGTCCCGGTGACCAGGACGTCACGCCCGTCGGCCGTCTCCTCCACCGCCGACGTCACCACCGGGTGCGGGCTGGCCTCGACGAACACGCCGTGGCCGTGGTCGAGCAGCGTGCGCGTGGCGTGGTCGAACCGGACCGGCTCGCGCAGGTTGCGGTACCAGTACCCGGCGTCCAGGTCGGTCGCCGGCTCGCCGGTGACCGTCGAGTACAGCGGGACGTCGCCGGGTCGCGGGGTGATGCCGGCCAGGTCGTGCCGCAGCCGGTCGCGGAGGGCTTCGACCTCGACGGAGTGGGCGGCGTAGTCGACCGGGAGCGAGCGGGCGCGGATGTCGTCGTCGGCGCAGGCGGCCAGCAGCCCGGCCAGGTCCCGGGTGTTGCCGGAGACGACGACGGTCCCGGGCGCGTTGACCACGGCGACGGTGAGCCTGCCCGCCCACCGCTCCAGGTAGGCGGCGGCGCGTTCGGGGGACAGCGCCACGGACACCATGCCGCCCTGCCCGGCCAGCGACACCAGGGCCTTGGCGCGCAGGGCGACGACCTTCGCGGCGTCCGCCAGCGACAGGATGCCCGCGACGTGCGCGGCGGCGATCTCGCCCTGCGAGTGGCCGACGACCGCGTCCGGGACCACGCCGTGGGCGCGCCAGAGCCCGGCCAGCGCCACCATCATGGCGAACAGGGCGGGCTGGACCACGTCCACGCGGTCGAGCGCGCCGTCCCGCAGGACGTCGACCAGGGACCAGTCGACGTGTGGCGCCAGGGCTTCGGCGCAGGCGTCGACGTGGGCGCGGAACACGTCGGACGTCTCGTACAGCTCGCGGCCCATGCCGGCCCACTGCGCGCCCTGACCGGGGAACACGAACACGGTCTTGCCCGGGACGCCCACCTCGCCGGTGACCAGGCCGGGTGCGCTGCCGCCGGTGGCCAGCGCGTCCAGCCCCGCGCGGTCCAGGACGACGGCGCGGTGCTCGAAGCGGGTGCGGTTCGCGAGGGCTCGGGCGACGTTGGCTGCCGGGGCGTCGACCGCCTTGAGGCGTTCGGCCTGGGCGGCGAGGGCTTGCGCGGTGCGTGCGGACACCAGCCACGGGAGGTCTTGCTCCACTGTGGACTCGGGTTCGGCCGGCACGTGTTCGATGATGACGTGGGCGTTGGTGCCGCTGATGCCGAACGACGACACGGCGGCGCGGCGCGGGCGGTCGGTCTCCGGCCACGGCGTCGGCTCGGTGAGGAGGGAGACGTTGCCCGCCGTCCAGTCCACGTGGTCGGTGGGCCGGTCGACGTGGAGCGTGCGCGGGAGGGTGCCGTGCCGCATCGCCAGGACCATCTTGATCACGCCCGCGATGCCGGCGGCGGCCTGGGTGTGGCCGATGTTCGACTTGATCGAGCCGAGGCGCAGCGGTTCCGCGCGGTCCTGGCCGTAGGTGGCCAGCAGGGCTTGCGCCTCGATCGGGTCGCCGAGCGTGGTGCCGGTGCCGTGCGCCTCGACGGCGTCCACGTCCGACGGTTCCAGCAGGGCGCTCGCCAGGGCCTGGCGGATGACGCGTTCCTGCGACGGGCCGTTCGGCGCGGCCAGGCCGTTGGACGCGCCGTCCTGGTTCACCGCGCTGCCGCGCACCACGGCGAGGACCCGGTGGCCGTTGCGGCGCGCGTCGGACAGGCGTTCCAGCAGCACCAGTCCCGCGCCCTCGGACCAGCTGGTGCCGTCGGCGGCGTCGGCGAACGACTTGATCCGCCCGTCCGGCGCGAGGCCGCGCTGCCGGGCGAACTCCACGAACCCGGCCGGGGTCGCCATCACCGTGACGCCGCCGGCCAGCGCCATCGTGCACTCGCCCGCGCGCAGCGCCTGCGCGGCCAGGTGGATCGCGACCAGCGACGACGAGCAGGCCGTGTCGACCGAGACCGCCGCGCCCTCCAGGCCGAGCAGGTAGGACACGCGGCCGGAGGTGGTGCTGGTGGCGATGCCGGTGGCGAGGAAGCCCTCCAGGTCGGGCGGCGGCTGGGCGGCGTAGCCCGAGGACCACACGCCGGTGAACACGGCGGTCCGGCTGCCGCGCAGCGAGGTCGGGTCGATGCCCGCGTGGTCGAACGTCTCCCAGGCCGTTTCCAGCAGCACGCGCTGCTGCGGGTCCATCGCCAACGCCTCGCGCGGCGAGATGCCGAAGAAGCCCGCGTCGAACCCGGCCCCGTCGGCGAGGAAGCCGCCCGACCGCGCGTAGGTCGCGCCGGGCGCGTCCGGGTCCGGGTCGTAGGGGACGTCCCAGCCCCGGTCGGTCGGGAAGTCGCCGATCGCGTCGACCCCGTCGGCGACCAGCCGCCACAGGTCGTCGGGCGACTCGACGCCGCCCGGGTAGCGGCAGCCGATGCCGATGATGGCGATCGGCTCGCGGGCGGCTTCCTCCACCTCGGCCAGGCGCTTGCCCATCACCCGCAGGTCGGCCGTGGCGCGCTTGAGGTAACTGCGGAGCTTGTCTTCGTCGGCCATGAACAGCTACTCCCCCGCGGTGCGGTGCTCGCCCGATCGGATGACCTGGGTCCTGCGGTGTTCGTCGTCGAGGATGCTGAACAGCTCGCTGTCGGTGGCGTCGTCCAGGTCGTCCTCGGGCTGGGCGCGCTTGGCGGTCCACGACGCCAGCAGCGCTTCCAGTCGTGCGGCGACGGCGTCGTGGTCGGCGACCTCCGCCCGGTCCAGCGCGGACTTGAGCTGGTCGAGTTCGGCCAGCAGCGGGTCGGGTGCGCTCGCGGACAGCCGTTCCCGCAGGTGGTCGGCCAGCCGGCCCGGGGTCGGGTGGTCGAAGGTGAGCGTGGCGGGCAGTCGCAGCCCGGTGTCCGCGTCGAGCTGGTTGCGCAGCTCCACGGCGGTCAGCGAGTCGAACCCGAGGTCCTTGAACGCCTGGTGCGGGCCGATGGCGTCGGTGGTGGCGTGGCCGAGCACCCGGGCCACCGCGCGGCGGACCAGGACCAGCACGTCGTGCGTCGGTTCGACCTGACCGGCGCCGGACCGGTCTGCCGCGTGGCGTGGCCGGACCAGCGGCTGGTCCGCCGTGCGGCGGTCGAGCCGGACCGGCGCCAGCACGGGTTCACCCGCCGTGAGGGCGGCGTCGAACAGGGCCAGGGCCTCCTCGGTCGCCATCGGCAGCACGCCCGCCTTGGCGATCCGGCGCCGGTCGGCGTCGGTGAGCTTGCCCGTCATGCCGCTGGTCTGCGCCCACGGGCCCCAGGCCAGGGACACGGCGGGCAGGCCGTTGGCGTGCCGGTGCGTGGCCAGGGCGTCGAGGAACGTGTTCGCGGCGGCGTAGTTGGCCTGCCCCGGCCCGCCCAGCAGGCCGGCCGCGGAGGAGAACAGGACGAACGCCTCCAGGTCGTCGGTCAGCTCGTGCAGGTGCAGCGCGGCGGCGGCCTTGGGCTCCCAGACCGCGGCGAACCGCTCGGCGTCCAGCGACTGCACCACGGCGTCGTCCAGCACACCGGCCGTGTGGACGACCGAGGTGACGGGGTGCTCGGCCAGCAGGCGCGCCACGGCGTCGCGGTCGGCCACGTCGCAGGCGACCACCGTGACATCGGCCCCGGCCAGGTCCGCGATCAGCTCGGCGACGCCGGGCGCGTCCGGCCCGCGTCGACTGGCCAGGACCAGCCGCGTGACGCCGTGCTCGGCGACCAGGTGGCGGGCGACCGCGCCGCCGAGCACGCCGGTGCCGCCGGTGACGAGCACCGCGCCGTCCGGGCTGAGGGTGGACGGCAGCGGCGCGTACTCGGCGCGTTCCAGGCTGGGCAGGTGGGCGCGGCCGGCCCGGATCGCCAGCTGCGGCTCGTCGCCGACCACCAGGACCGGCCCGTCGCTGTCGACCAGCACGAACCGCCCGGGGTGCTCGGACGCGGCGGAGCGGACCAGGCCCCACACGGCGGCGGCCCGGAGGTCGGTCACGTCCTCACCCCGCACCGACACCGCGCCGCGCGTCACCACGACCAGCCGGGCCGCACCGTCGTTCCCGGCCAGGAACTCCTGCACGACGCCCAGGGTCTCGACGGGGTCGGTGGCGTGGTGGACCTGGTCGGTCTGCCCGGTCGGTTCGGTGGCAGCGTCAGTCTCGTGCCAGGCGACCCGGTACAGGGATTGCCGGCGCGGAGCCTCTTGCGGGGTGCGGAGGGTCAGCGACTCGATGGCTGCGACGGGCTCGCCGGCCGGGCCGACCAGGCTGACCCGGTAGGTCTCGGGGCCGGTCGCGGTGAGCTTGGCGCGGACCGCGGTGTGACCGGGCGACCAGACCGTGACGCCGCTGAAGGAGAACGGCAGCTTGGCGCGGTCGTCGGCGATCGTGACGGCGTGGAGGACGGCGTCCAGCAGCGCGGGGTGCAGGGTGAACCGGTCGCCGTCGGCGGGGAGCCGGACGTCCGCGTAGAGGTCGTCGCCGTGCCGCCGGACGGCCCGCAGGCCCCGGAACGTCGGGCCGTACTCGAACCCGGCGTCGGCCAGGGACTCGTAGAAGCCGGTCAGGTCGACCGGTTCGGTGGCCGGTTCCGTCCACGGCGTCGGCGCCGAGGCCGCGCCCAGCAGACCGGTGGCGTGCCGCCGCCAGTCGTCGTCCGACCTGGAGTGGATGGCGACGGCGCGTCGTCCGGCCTGGTCGGGCGCGCCGACCGTGACCCGCACGTCGACCGCCCCCGCCAGCACCAGCGGCGCCTCCAGCGTCAACTCCTCGACCGCCGCGCAGTCGACCTGGCCGCCGGCCCGCAACGCCAGCTCCACCAACGCCGCCCCCGGCAGCAGCACGGAACCGAGCACGGTGTGCTCCGCGAGCCAGGGCTGGGTGGCCGGGGACAGCTGCCCGGTCAGCACCACGCCCTGGTCGTCCGCCAACTCCACCACCGCGCCCAGCAGCGGGTGGTCGACCGCGGCGAGCCCGGCGCCCGTGACGTCCGTCGCCGCGGCCGGCATCAGCCAGAACCGCTCACGCTGGAACGCGTAGGTCGGCAGCTCGGCGTGCACGGCGTGCGTGGTGGGCTCGGTAGGCAACGTCCACTCGGCCCCACCGACCCACAACTTGCCCAGGGCGGCGAGGAGTCGTTCGGGTGAGTCGTCCTCCCGACGCATCACCCCCGTCGGCACCAGCGTGGGATGCGGACCGATCTCCAGGAACGTGGTCACGCCATTGGCGCGCAACCACTCCATGCCATCCTCGAACCGCACCGCCTCCCGCGCCTGACGCACCCAATAGCCTGCGTCGAAGATCGTGCCTGCGGAGAGGTCCCCGCCCAGGGGACCCCTGTTCTCAACGCTATCCGAACCGTCCGACGAAATCGTCGACACGATCGGGAACTGGGGATAACCGAACGACAACCCCTCCACCACCCGCCCGAACTCCCCCAGCATCGGCTCCATGTGAGCCGAGTGGAACGCATGACTCACCGCCAACCGCCGCGTCTCGTGCCCCAAGGTCTCCCACAGGTCCGCGACCTCCAGCACCGCGTCCTCGTCACCGGAGATGACCACCGCCTCGGGCCCGTTGACGGCCGCGATCTCGACACCATCGGGCAACGTCTCCGCCACCTCCGCCGAAGCGGCCCGGATCGACACCATCGCGCCACCCGGCGGCAACCCCTGCATCAACCGACCACGCGCCAACACCAACGTGCACGCGTCCTCCAGGCTCAGCACACCCGCAACATGCGCGGCGGCGATCTCACCCACCGAATGCCCGATCAAATAGTCGGGCCGCACACCCAGCGACTCCACCAACCGGAACAGGGCAACCTCGACCGCGAACAACGCCGGCTGCGTGAACCCCGTCTGATCCAGATCGGCCTCCCACAACGACAAACCAAGCCGACCGCACACCTCGTCCACAACCTCCGCGAACACCGGATACGCGTCATAAAGACCACGACCCATACCACGCCACTGCGAACCCTGACCCGAGAACACGAACGCCGTCTTGCCGGTCCGAGCTTCGCCGATCGGCACGTCACCCCGGGCCAGCGCGTCGAGATCCGCGGCGAGCGTCGCCGGATCGGTGAGCGCGGCGCGATAGGAGAACCGCGCCCGCGTCGCCAGAGCGGCACCGACCGCCGGGTCGTCCGCAAAATCGCGCAGCCGCTGTGCCTGCGCGCGCAGCGCCTCCGGCGACTTCGCCGACAACAACCACGGCACCCGCTCGACCTCGACCGGCTCAGCCGAAGGAACGTGTTCCAGGATCACGTGCGCGTTCGTCCCGCTGATCCCGAAGGACGACACACCGGCACGGCGGGGCCGGTCGACGTCGGGCCAGGGCGTGGGCTCGGTGAGGAGCCGGACATCGCCGGTCTCCCAGTCCACGTGCGTGGTCGGCCGGTCGACGTGCAGCGTGCGAGGCAGCACGCCGTGCCGCATGGCCATGATCATCTTGATGACGCCCGCGATACCCGCAGCCGCCTGCGTATGACCGATGTTCGACTTCACCGAACCCAACCACAACGGCTCCGAACGCTCCTGACCATACGTAGCCAACAACGCCTGAGCCTCAATCGGATCACCCAACGTCGTACCAGTCCCATGCGCCTCCACCGCATCCACATCCGACGACACCAAACCCGCATTCGCCAAAGCCTGACGAATCACCCGCTCCTGAGACGGACCATTAGGCGCAGTCAAACCATTCGACGCACCATCCTGATTCACCGCCGAACCCGCCACCACCGCCAACACCCGATGCCCGAGCCGACGCGCCTCCGACAACCGCTCCAACAACACCAAACCGGCGCCTTCGGACCAGCTCGTCCCGTCGGCCGCGTCGGCGAACGACTTGATCCGCCCGTCCGCCGCCAGGCCCCGCTGCCGGGAGAACTCCACGTACCCGGACGGCGTCGCCATCACCGTCACGCCACCGGCCAGCGCCAGCGTGCACTCCCCCGACCGCAGCGCCTGCGCGGCCAGGTGGATCGCCACCAACGACGACGAGCACGCCGTGTCCACCGACACCGCCGGACCTTCCAAACCGAGCAGGTACGACACCCGCCCGGACGTCACGCTCGTGGCGGTGCCGGTCGACAGGTAGCCCTCCAGGTCGGGCGGCTGGGCGCCGGAGCCGTACCCGGACGACCAGATGCCGGTGAAGACACCCGTGTGGCTCCCCTGCAACGACGTCGGGTCGATGCCCGCGTGCTCGAACGCCTCCCACGCCGTCTCCAACAACACCCGCTGCTGCGGATCCATCGCCAACGCCTCACGCGGCGAGATCCCGAAGAACGCCGCGTCGAACCCGGCCGCGTCGCGGAGGAAGCCACCCGAACGCGTGTAGCTGGTGCCGGGCCCGCCCGCCGGGTCGTAGAGCCTGTCCAGGTCCCAGCCGCGATCGTCCGGGAAGTCGCCGATCGCGTCGACACCGTCCGCGACGAGCCGCCACAGGTCCGCCGCCGACGCGACACCGCCCGGGTAGCGGCACGCCATGCCGACCACCACGATCGGGTCGTCGGTGACGGCCACCGCGACCGGCGCGACGGTCTCGCGTTCCCGGCCGAGCAGGAGTCCTCGCAGGTGGGTCGCGAGCGCGGTCGGCGTCGGGTGGTCGAACGTCAGCGTGGCGGGCAGCTTCACGCCCAGCGCGGAGGCCAGCCGGTTGCGCAGCTCCACCGCGGTCAACGAGTCGAACCCGAGGTCCTTGAACGCCCGGTGCGCGGCCACCCCGTCGGTGCGTCCCAGCACCACGGCGGTGTGCGTGCCGACCAGGTCGAGCACGACGGCGTGCTGTTCAGTCTCGGGCAGCGAAGCGAGCCGCTGCGCCAGGTCCGAGTCCACGACCCGACGCGCCCGCCGGGTCAACCCGCGCAACGACGGCGCGGTGAGGTCGAGCCGGGCGGGCACCACCGCGGGCGCGCCGTCGGCCAATGCCGCGTCGAACAGCGCCAAGGCGTGCTCGGTGGACATCGGCACGATGCCGGACCGCTCCAGGCGGCTCTGGTCGGCTTCGGTGAGGTGACCGGTCAAGCCGCTGGCCTGCTCCCACTGCCCCCAGGCCAGCGACACGGCGGGCAGGCCCAGGGCGTGCCGGTGGGTGGCGAGGGCGTCCAGGAAGGCGTTGGCGGCGGCGTAGTTGCCCTGACCCGCGCCACCGAGCACCCCGGCCGCCGACGAGAACAGCACGAACGCCGTCAAGTCACGGGTCAGCTCGTGCAGGTGCCACGCGGCGTCCACCTTGGGCCGCAGCACGTCGTGCAGGCGTTCGGGGGTCAGCGAGGTCACCACGGCGTCGTCCAGCGCACCCGCCGCGTGCACGACGGCGCACAGGTCGGGGATCGTGGCGAGCACGTCGGCGAGCGCCGCCCGGTCGGTCACGTCGCACGCGACCACCGACACGTCCGCGCCCTCGATCGCCACCTCGCCGCCGCGACGGCTGAGCAGCACCAGCCGCCGGACGCCGTGCCGCGCCACCAGGTGCCGGGCCACCAGGACGCCCAGCGTGCCGGTGCCGCCGGTGATCAGCACGGTGCCGTCCAGGTCGAGCGCGCGGTTCGAGCCCGGCGCCCGGTTCAACCGGGGCGCGAGCACCGCGTCACCGCGGACCGCCACCTGGAACTCGTCGGCCGGGACGCGAACCTCGCCGTCGTGGTCCACGTCGACCAGGGCGAACCGGCCGGGGTGCTCGGTCTCGGCCGCCCGCACCAACCCCCAGACCGCGGCGGCGGCCAGGTCGGTCACCTCACCTGGCCCGGCCGCGCCGTGCGTGACGATCGCGAGCCTGCCGTCGTCGGAGGTGCGCAGGAAGTCCTGGAGGACGGCCAACGTCCCGGCGGCCAGGGCGTGCGCGGCTCGCACCGGGTCGTCTCCCGGCGCGCTGACCACGTGGTGCACGGCGGTGTCCTCGAACGACGGTGCGACCGGCACCCAGTCGAGCCGGAACACCCGGTTGTCGCGGGTCTGGAAGTCCGCCGTCATCGGCCGCACGGTCAGCGCGTCCACCACGGCCACGGGCTCGCCCACGTCGGTGGTGAGCAGCACCCGGTAGGTGTCGGGCCCGGTCGGCGTCAGGCGGACGCGTGCCGCCGTCACGTCGGTCCTCAGCACGGCGACGCCGGCGAACGAGAACGGCAGCCGGCCCGCCGCGACCAGCGTGAGCGGCTGCAACGCGGCGTCCAGCAACGCGGGGTGCAGGCCGAAGCCGTCACGGGTGTCCAGGGCGACCTCGGCGTACAGCTCGTCACCGTGCCGCCACACCGCTCGCACGCCCTCGAACGCCGGGCCGTACTCGTAGCCGCGGGCCGCGAGGTCGTCGTAGAAGCCGGTGAGGTCGACGGGTTCGGCGTCCGACGGCCACCGGAGGGGGCGGAACGCGGGCACGTCGACGCCGAGCGTGCCGGTGGCGTGCCGGACCCAGTCGCCGTCGACGCGGGAGTGGACGGCGACCTCCGTGCCGTCGACCACCACCTGCACCGGCACGGGGTCCTGCGCGGACAGCACCATCGGGGCTTCCAGCAGCAGCTCGTCCAGCACGTGCCGGCCGACCTGGGCGCCGGCCCGCAGGGCGAGTTCGACGAAACCGGTGCCGGGCAGGAGCACCGAGCCGTGGATGGCGTGATCGGCCAGCCACGGCTGGGTGGCCGTCGACAGCCGCCCGGTGAGCACCACCCCGTGCCCCGCCGCGAGTTCCACGGCCGCGCCGAGCAGCGGGTGGTCGGTCGCGTCGAGGCCGGCCGCGGTCACGTCGGCGGACCCCGGCACGGGGGCCAGCCAGTAGCGGTCGTGCTGGAACGGGTAGGTGGGCAGGTCGACGTGACCGGCGGCGGGCAGGGTCCAGTCGACGTCCACGCCGGCGACGAACAGGCGGGCAGCGGCGGCGGTGAAGTCGCCGTGATCGCGGCGCAGGGTGCCGGTGGCGACCGGGACGTCCAACGCGGGCACCAGCACCGGATGCGGACTGACCTCCACGAACACCCCGTGCCCAGCAGCCGTCAACGCCTCGACGGCACGATCGAACCGCACCGGCTCACGCAAGTTCCGATACCAATAAGCGGCATCGACCACCTCCACCAAACCCTCGGCCACCGTGGAGTAGAACGGAACCCGCGCCGGCTGTGGGCTGATCTCCGCCAGATCCGCCAACAACCGCTCCCGAACCGCCTCCACCTGCGCCGAATGCGCCGCGTAGTCCACCGGGAGTACGCGGGCCCGGATGCCTTCGGCCTCGCAGACCGCCACGAGTTCGGCGAGCGCGACCGGTTCGCCGGACACGACCACCGAGTCCGCCGCGTTCACCACCGCGATCGACAGCCGATCACCCCAACGGGACAACAACTCCGCGTCGGGAGGCAGGGTCACCGACACCATGCCGCCCAAGCCGGAAATCGCCACCAAAGCCTTGCTGCGCAACGCGACCACCCGCGCCGCATCCTCCAGCGACAACGCCCCCGCCACGTAAGCCGCCGCGATCTCACCCTGCGAATGCCCCACCACCGCATCCGGCTCGACACCACGCGAACGCCACAACGCCGCCAACGACACCATCATCGCGAACAACGCCGGCTGCACCACATCCACACGATCCAACGAACCGCCGGCCAACACCTCCACCAACGACCAGTCGACGTACGGCTCCAACGCCCGCCCACACGCGTCGACCGCATCCCGGAACACCGGCTCCGCCGCGTACAACTCCCGACCCATCCCCACCCACTGCGCACCCTGACCCGGGAACACGAACACCGACTTCCCCAACACAGACGCCACACCCGTCACCACACCCGGATGCTCACGACCCTCCGCCAACGCACCCAAAGCCACCGGATCCAACACCACCGCACGATGATCAAAACGCGCCCGACCCGCCAGGACGCGGGCCACGGCGGACGCGTCAGCCTCGGTGACGGCCCGGGCCAGCCGGCGAGCCTGGTCGCGCAACGCCCGCTCGGACTTGCCCGTGATCACCCACGGGGCCTGACCGACGTCCCCGGCCAACTCCGCGACGGTCTCGGGGGCCTGCTCGATGATGACGTGCGCGTTGGTGCCGCTCACCCCGAACGACGACACACCCGCCCGGCGCGGACGACCGACCTCAGGCCACGCGACCGGTTCGGTCAGCAACCGGATATCCCCGGCCGTCCAGTCCACGTGCGGCGTCGGCTCGTCCACGTGCAACGTCTTCGGCAACCGACCGTGCCGCAACGCCATCACCATCTTGATCACACCCGCCACACCCGCAGCCGCCTGCGTGTGACCGATGTTCGACTTCACCGACCCCAACCACAGCGGCTCGGACCGCTCCGCCCCGTACGTCGCCAACAACGCCTGGGCCTCGATCGGATCGCCCAGCGTGGTGCCGGTACCGTGCGCCTCGACGGCGTCCACTTCGGACGGACGAACGCCGGCACTCGCCAGGGCCTGGCGGATAACCCGCTCCTGCGACGGACCGTTCGGCGCGGTCAGACCGTTCGACGCGCCGTCCTGGTTCACGGCCGAACCCGCCACCACCGCCAACACCCGGTGCCCGAGTCGACGCGCGTCCGACAACCGCTCCAACAGCACCAGACCCGCGCCCTCACCCCAACTCGTGCCGTCGGCGGCAGCGGAGAACGGCTTGCACCGACCGTCCGCCGCCAACCCGCGCTGCCGCGAGAACTCGGTGAACCCCAGCGGGTTCACGATCACCGTCACACCGCCGGCCAACGCCAGGTCGCACTCACCCGACCGCAGCGCCTGCGCGGCCAGGTGCATCGCCACCAGCGACGACGAGCACGCGGAGTCCACCGACACGGCCTGGCCGCGCAACCCGAGCAGGTAGGCGACGCGACCGGACGTGACGCTCGGTGAGATGCCGGTCGCCAGGTAGCCCTCGGCGTCACGCGGGGCCTGGTCGACCACGCCCCCGTACCCGGAAGACCACAGGCCGGTGAACACGCCCGTCTGACTGCCCCGCAACGAGGTCGGGTCGATGCCGGCGTGCTCGATGGTCTCCCACGCGGTCTCCAGCAGCACGCGTTGTTGCGGGTCCATCGCCAACGCCTCACGGGGCGAGATGCCGAAGAAGTCCGCGTCGAACCCGGCCGCGTCGCTCAGGAAGCCGCCGGACCGGGTGTAGCTGGTCCCGGGGTGGTCGGGGTCCGGGTGGTAGAGGCGGTCCAGGTCCCAGCCGCGGTCGGTCGGGAAGTCGCCGATGGCGTCGACCCCGTCCACCACCAGCCGCCACAGGTCGTCCGGCGACTCGACACCGCCCGGCAGCCGACAGCCCATGCCCACGATCACGATCGGGTCGTCGTCCTCCGCGGCGCGCACGACCGGCTCGACGGTCTCGGGACGCGTGCCCGACAGCTCCTGCCGCAGGTGCTCGGCCAGTTCCTCGGGCGTCGGGTGGTCGAAGACGAGGGTCGCGGGCAGGCGGAGGCCGGTCGCGGTGGTGAGCCGGTTGCGCAGCTCCACGGCGGTGAGCGAGTCGAACCCGAGGTCGCGGAAGGCCAGCCGGGGGTTGATCGCGGACGCGTCGGTGTGCCCGAGCACGGCCGTGGTGTGGGTGGTGACGAGGGACAGCAGGTCGGTCCGGGGCGCGGCGGGTGGCGGGAGCGCGCGGGGCGCGCGGGTGGTCAGGTGCGCGGTCGTCACCGCGGGCTGTCCGCTCGCGAGTGCCGCGTCGAACAGGGCCAATGCCTGTTCGGTCGTCATCGGGGCGATGCCGGCGCGGGCGAAGCGCTCCTTGTCCGTCGCGGTGAGGTGCGCGGTCATGCCCGACGTCTCGGCCCAGTGGCCCCAGGCCATCGAGACGGCCGGCAGGCCGAGGGCGTGCCGGTGCCGGGCGAGGGCGTCGAGGTAGGAGTTGGCGGCGGCGTAGTTGGCCTGGCCGGCGTTGCCCAGCACGCCGGCGGCGGCGGAGAACAGCACGAACGCGTCCAGGTCGGCGGTCAGCTCGTGCAGGTGCCAGGCGCCGTCCACCTTGGGCCGCAGCACGCGGTCCAGCTGTTCAGGGGTGAGGCCCTGCACCACGGCGTCGTCCAGCACACCGGCGGCGTGCACCACGACGGTCAGGTCGGGGATCGACGCCAGCAGCTCCGCGACCTGCGTGCGATCGGCCACGTCGCACGCGACCACGCGCACGTCCGCGTCCAGCTCCGGTGCCTCGCCACCGCTGCGGCTCGCCAGCACCAGCCGCCGCACGCCGTGGCGGGAGACCAGGTGCCGCGCCAACGCCCGCCCGAGCGTCCCGGTGCCGCCGGTGACCAACACCGTGCCGTCGGCGAGCCGGGGCACGGTGAGCACCAGCTTGCCGACGTGCCCGGCCTGGCTCATCAGCCGGAACGCGTCCACCGCGCGCCGGACGTCGTGGGTGGCGACGGGCGGCAGCCGGAGCGCGCCGTCGCCGAACAGCCGCAGCACCTCGGTCAGCACGTCACCCAGGTGGGCGGGGTCGGCGTCGTTGAGGTCGAACGCCCGGTAGTCGACTCCGTCGAGGACCCGGATGTCCGTCTTGCCCATCTCCACGAACCGGCCACCGGGCGCGAGCAGGCGCAACGACGCGTCGGTGAACTCACCGGCCAGGGAGTTCAGCACCACGTCCACGTGCGGGAACAGCTGCTCGAACTCCAACGTCCGCGACGACGCGATGTGGTCATCGGCCAAACCCAAGCCACGCAACGCGTCCCACTTGCCGGGGCTCGCCGTGGCGAACACCTCCGCGCCCAGGTGCCGGGCCAACTGGATGGCCGCCATGCCGACGCCACCCGCGCCGGAGTGGATCAGGACCCGGTCGCCCGGCCGGACGCGGCCGAGGTCCACCAGCCCGTGCCACGCGGTCAGGAACGCCACCGGGACCGCGGCGGCCTGCGTGAACGACCAGCCGTCCGGGACCGGGGCGAGCACCCGCCCGTCGGCGACGGCACGCGGCCCGAACGCGCCGGACGCGAGACCGAGCACCCGGTCACCCACCTGCCACCGCGTGACACCGGGCCCGACCTCTACGATCGTCCCGGCCGCCTCGCCGCCCAGCGACGCCGCGTCCGGGTACATCCCCAACGCGATGAGCACGTCCCGGAAGTTCACCCCCGCCGCGCGCACCCCGAGGCGCACCTGGCCCGGTGCCAACGGCGGCTCGGCCACCTCCGCGAACGTCAGGTCGTCCAGGCTGCCCGTGCCCGACTCGACCAGTCGCCACGGACCGTCGAGCGACGTCGGCCGCGACCGGAACGGCACCTGCCGGGGTGCCAGGACCGCGTCACCGCGGATCGCCAGCTCCACCTCGTCGCCCGCCACGGCCGCCGCGTCCGACGCCTGCGCCACCGTCGCGTCGCCGGCCAACCCGACCGCCACCAACCGGCCCGGGTGCTCGGCGGCGGCGCTGCGGACCAGCCCGCGAACCGCCGCACCCGCCGGGTCGTCCGCCAGGGTCGGCACGACCAGCCGCGCCCGGTCGTCGGAGGCCAGGAACTCCTGGACCAGGCCGAGCGCCCGTCGGGTGAGGTCGTGCACGGACTCGGCGTCGGCCGGGCCGCTCAGCAGCGGCGCGAGGCGCACGGGCACCGGTGCGGACTCCGCCGGCGGCACCCATTCGGTGCGCAGCAGCGTGGTCGCGGGCTCGGCGGCGGGTCGCACGGTCAGCGCTTCGATCGTCGCCACCGGCGCGCCCGCGAGGTCGGTCAACGTGACCGCGTACGCGTCCGGGCCGGTGCGGGTCAGGTGGACGCGGACCGCCGAGAGACCCGTCGTGTGCACGGCGATGCCGGTGAAGGAGAAGGGCAGGCGCAGGCGGGTGTCCGGGTGCAGCAGGATCACCGGTTGCAGCGCGGCGTCCAGCAGCGCCGGGTGCAGGCCGAACTTGGCCCCGTCCGGCACCTGGACCTCGGCGAACAGCTCGTCGTCGCCGCGCCACAGCGCCCGCACGCCCCGGAAGGCCGGGCCGTACTCGTAGCCGAGGTCGGCGAGGTGGTCGTAGAACCCGTCCGGGTCGACCTGCTCGCCCGTGGGCTCCCACGCGGAGGCGGTCGGTGCCTGGGCGTGGTCGAGCGTGCCGGAGGCGTGGCGGACCCACTCACCGTCGACCTTCGAGTGCACGACGACCGGTCGGCGTCCCGCGTGGTCCGGCGCGCCTGCGGACACCTGGACGTGCGTCGGGCGTTCGGTCACGGTCAGCGGCACGTGCAGCACGAGGTCCGCGACGACCGGGCAGCCCAGGGCACGTCCCGCCGCGGCGGCCAGTTCCACGAACGCCGTGCCGGGCAGCAGCACCGTGCCGTCGACGGCGTGGTCGGCCAGCCACGGGTGGGTGCGGGTCGAGAGGCGACCGGTCAGCACCGCGCCCTGGTCGTCCGGCAGGTCCACGGACGCGTCCAGCAACGGGTGGCCGAGCGTGGACTCCGCCGTGCTCGGCACGAGCCAGTAGCGCGTCCGCTGGAACGGGTAGGTCGGCACTGCGATCCGCCCCGGGGTCGACCGGGGCAGCGGGAAGCCGCGCACGACCAGGGTGGCCAGTGCGGCGCGGAAGTCGCCGTGGTCGCGGCGGAGGGTGCCGGTGGCGACCGGGACGTCCAGCGCGGGCACCAGCACCGGGTGCGGGCTGACCTCCACGAACACCTCGTGCCCGGCGGCCAGCAGCGCCGCCGTCGCCCGGTCGAAGCGCACCGGCTCCCGCAGGTTCCGGTACCAGTAGGCGGCATCGACGGTCTCGACCGGCTCACCGGTCACCGTCGAGTAGAACGGCACGCGGCCACGCCTCGGCGTGATGTCGGCCAGGTCGGCGAGCAGTTGTTCCCGGATCGCCTCGACCTGCGCCGAGTGCGCCGCGTAGTCCACCGGGATCCGCCGCGCGTTGACACCCTCCCGCTCGCACAGCGCCACCAGCTCGTCCAACGCGCCCGGCTCACCCGACACCACCACCGTGGACGCAGAGTTCATCACCGCGATCGACAGCCGATCACCCCAACGGGACAACAACTCCGCGTCCGGCGGCAACGACACCGACACCATGCCGCCCTGACCACTGATCGCCACCAAAGCCTTACTGCGCAACGCGACCACCCGCGCCGCATCCTCCAGCGACAACGCCCCCGCCACATACGCCGCCGCGATCTCACCCTGCGAATGCCCCACCACCGCATCCGGCACGACACCACGCGAACGCCACAACGCCGCCAACGACACCATCATCGCGAACAACGCCGGCTGCACCACATCTACACGATCCAACCCACCGCCGGCCAACACCTCCACCAACGACCAATCCACATGCGGAGCCAACGCCCGCTCGCACGCGTCCACCGCATCCCGGAACACCGGCTCGGACGCGTACAACTCCCGACCCATCCCCACCCACTGCGCACCCTGACCCGGGAACACGAACACAGACTTCCCCAACACAGACGCCGTGCCCGTCACCACACCCGGATGCTCACGACCCTCCGCCAACGCACCCAAAGCCACCGGATCCAACACCACCGCACGATGATCAAAACGCGCCCGACCAGCCAGTGCCCGACCGATCTCGGCGTTCTCGCCCGGACGTTCGGCCACGAAGTCGCGCAGCCGACGCGCTTGGTCCCGCAACGCCTCCGGTGTCTTGGCCGACAACAGCCAGAGCGGGTCGGACTCCTCCGGCCGCGCCACCTC
Source organism: Actinosynnema sp. CA-299493 (assembly GCF_050946825.1). Classification (NCBI taxonomy): domain Bacteria; kingdom Bacillati; phylum Actinomycetota; class Actinomycetes; order Pseudonocardiales; family Pseudonocardiaceae; genus Actinosynnema; species Actinosynnema sp. CA-299493. The sequence continues at coordinate 4,477,181 of NZ_CP191993.1, read as the reverse complement.
GGGCGCCTGCTCGATGATCGTGTGCGCGTTCGTGCCGCTGATGCCGAACGCCGATACGGCCGCCCGCCGAGGACGGTCGGTGTCCGGCCAGGCGACGGACTCGGTCAGCAACCGGACGTTGCCGGCCTCCCAGTCCACGTGCGGCGACGGCTCGTCCACGTGCAACGTCTTGGGCAGCACGCCGTGCCGCAGCGCCATCACCATCTTGATCACACCGGCGGCGCCGGCGGCGGCCTGCGTGTGGCCGATGTTCGACTTCACGGAGCCCAGCCACAACGGCTCCGCACGCCCGACGCCGTACGTGGCCAGCAGGGCCTGCGCTTCGATCGGATCACCCAACGTGGTGCCGGTGCCGTGCGCCTCCACCGCGTCCACGTCGGACGGCTCCAGACCCGCGTTCGCCAACGCCTGCCGGATCACCCGCTCCTGAGACGGACCGTTCGGCGCGGTCAAACCATTCGACGCACCGTCCTGGTTGACCGCGGTCCCCCGCACGACGGCCAGCACGTGGTGGCCGTTGCGGCGGGCGTCGGACAGGCGTTCCAGCAGCAGCAGGCCCGCGCCCTCGGCCCACCCGGCGCCGTCGGCGGCGGCGGCGAAGGACTTGCTGCGGCCGTCCGGCGCGCTCGCGCCCTGCCGGGACATCTCGGTGAACAACGACGGCGAGGCGTTGACCGTGACCCCGCCGGCCAGCGCGAGGTCGCACTCGCCGGACCGCAGCGCCTGCGCGGCCAAGTGCAGCGCGACCAGCGACGACGAGCACCCGGTGTCCAGCGACAGCGCCGGCCCGACCAGGCCGAGCAGGTAGGAGAGCCGCCCGGAGCCGATGCTGGTCGCCGTGCCGGTGACCTGGTAGCCCTCCAGGTCGTCCGGGATGGGCCCGGCGGCGTACCCGGTGGACCAGATGCCGGTGAACACACCCGTCTCACTGCCCTGCAACGACGTCGGGTCGATGCCCGCGTGCTCGAACGCCTCCCACGCCGTCTCCAACAACACCCGCTGCTGAGGATCCATCGCCAACGCCTCACGCGGCGAGATCCCGAAGAACGCCGCGTCGAACCCGGCCGCGTCGGTCAGGAACCCGCCGTGCCGGGTGGACGACGTGCGTGGCCGGGCGGACGTGGGGTCGAACAGCCGGTCCAGGTCCCAGCCGCGGTCGTCGGGGAACCCGCCGATGGCGTCCACTCCCCCGAACACCAGCCGCCACAGGTCGTCCGGCGACTCGACGCCGCCGGGGAACCGGCAGCCCATGCCGACGATCGCGATCGGCTCGTCGGTCGCCACCGCGGACGTGGTGGCGGTGGCGGCGCGCTCACCGCGCAGGTGTGCGGCGAGCCGTTCGGGCGTGGGGTGGTCGAAGACCAGCGTGGACGGCAGCCGGCGGCCCAGGGCGGTGGCGAGGCGGTTGCGCAGTTCGACGGCGGTCAGCGAGTCGAAGCCGAGGTCCTTGAACGCACGGCCGGTGTCGACGGCGTCCGACGAGGCGTGGCCCAGCACGGCGGCGGTGTGGGTGGCGATCACGTCGAGCACGTCCACGTCGGACGGCACGGCGGCGGGCTCGGCCCGCTCCTCCCGGACCTGGGCCTCGGGCAGGTCGGCGAGCAGCCTGCTCGGCCGCAGGCGGGTGTACGCGGGGGCGAACTCCGCCCAGTCGACCGGGGTGACCACGGCGTGCGGCACGTCCTGGTCGAGCACGTCCCGCAACGCCGCCAGCGCCCGCCCGGACGGCATCTCGCCGAGGCCGAGCAGCCGCCGCTGCCGCCGCACCGACTCCAGCGCGGCCATGCCGCCCTCGGCCCAGATGCCCCACGCCACCGACGTGGTCGCCCGGCCCTCGGCGCGGTGCCGGGCGGCGAGGGCGTCGAGGAACGTGTTGCCCGCCGCGTAGGCCGCGCCGTGCCCGTCGCCCCAGACCCCGGCCGTGGACGAGAACAGCACGAACGCGTCGAGGTCGGGCAGCAGGTCGGCGAGGTGCGTCGCGCCCGCGACCTTGGCGGTGATCACGTCGGCGAACCCGGCCACGTCGTCGTCGGCCAGCCGGCCGGACCTGATCACGCCGGCCGTGTGGAACACCGACCTGACGTCACCGACCTCGGCCAGCAACGCCGCCAGCGCGGCCCGGTCCGCCACGTCGCACGCGGCCACCGTGACCCGCGCGCCGGCGGAGGCCAGTTCCTCCCGCAGTTCGGCCGCGCCGGGGGCGTCCGGCCCGCTGCGGCTGACCAGCACCAGGTGCTCGGCGCCCTGGCCGACGAGCCAGCGGGCCACCTGCGCGCCGAGCGCGCCCGTGCCGCCCGTGATCAGGGCCGTTCCCCCGGGCCGCCACGTCCGGACCGGCGGGGTCGGCCTGGCCCGGCGCAGCCTGCGGGCGAAGACGCCCTCGGCGCGGATCGACACCTGGTCCTCCCGGCCGCCGATCGCGGCAAGCAGGCGTCGCACGCCCACCGCGTCCGGTGTGGCCGGGACGTCCACGAGACCGCCCCACCGGTCGGGGAACTCCAGGGCGGCCGAGGTGCCCAGTCCCCAGACCAGCGCCTGCCGCGGCCGGTCGCCGAACGCGCCGCTGGTCACGCACCACAGCGGGGCTCCGAGGTCCCGCACCGCGGCCAACGTCCGCGCCAAGCCGACGGGCACGGCCGGGTGGTCCGGGTGCGGCGAGTCGTCCAGCGCCAGGAACGACAGCACGCCGTCGACCCGTTCCGCCGTGTCGACCACCTCGACACCGCTGTCCCGCAACGCCTCGACCGCCGCGTCCACCCACGGGTGCCCGCCGTCGGGTCGCAGCACCAGCCACCGCCCGGCCGGCGCGGAGGTGGGCGTCACGGGCGTCCACGTGACCTCGTACCGCCACGGGTCCACGGTCTGCGTCGTGGGGGTGAGCCAGTACTGCTCGTGCTGGAAGGCGTAGGTCGGCAGGTCCGCACCACCGGCCGGCGGCAGCGCGGGGGTCCAGTCGACGTCCACGCCGGCGACGAACAGCCGTCCGGCCGCCGTGAGGAACTCCCCGGTCCCACCCTGGTCACGGCGCAGGGTGCCGGTGGCGACCGGGACGTCCAGCGCGGGCACCAGCACCGGATGCGGGCTGACCTCCACGAACACCCCGTGCCCAGCAGCCGTCAACGCCTCGACGGCACGATCGAACCGCACCGGCTCACGCAGGTTCCGATACCAATAAGCGGCATCGACCACCTCCACCAAACCCTCGGCCACCGTGGAGTAGAACGGAACCCGCGCCGGCTGTGGACTGATCTCCGCCAAATCCGCCAACAACCGCTCCCGAACCGCCTCCACCTGTGCCGAATGCGCCGCGTAGTCCACCGGGATCCGCCGCGCGTTGACACCCTCGCGCTCGCACAGCGCCACCAGCTCGTCCAACGCGCCCGGTTCGCCGGACACCACCACCGTGGACGCCGAGTTGACCACCGCGACCGTCAGCCGATCACCCCAACGGGACAACAACTCCGCGTCGGGAGGCAGGGTCACCGACACCATGCCGCCCAAGCCGGAAATCGCCACCAGAGCTTTGCTGCGCAACGCGACGACCCGGGCCGCGTCCTCCAAGGAGAGCGCTCCGGCCACGTGAGCCGCCGCGATCTCACCCTGCGAGTGGCCGACCACGGCGTCCGGCTCGACACCGAACGAACGCCACAACGCCGCCAGCGACACCATCATCGCGAACAACGCGGGCTGCACCACATCCACACGATCCAACGAACCGCCGGCCAACACCTCCACCAACGACCAATCGACGTACGGCTCCAACGCCCGCTCGCACGCGTCGACGGTCTCCCGGAACACCGGCTCGGTCGCGTACAACTCCCGGCCCATCCCCACCCACTGCGCACCCTGACCCGGGAACACGAACACCAGGTCACCGGTGGTGGCCGGAGGGGCGGCCGGTGGCGGGGTGGCGAGCAGCCCGGCCCGATCCGCGCCGACCAGCACTGCGCGGTGGCGGAACCGGGCGCGGGTGGCCAGTTCACCGGCGACAGCGGCGACCGGCACGTCCGGGTGCGTGAGCGCGTACTCGCGCAGCCGTTCGACTTGGGTGTGCAGCGCCGCCTCGGTCTTCGCGCTCACCAGCCACGGCACCGCCCGGTCCTCGTCGACCGGCGTGGCGACGGCGTCGGGGGACTGCTGGAGCACGAGGTGGGCGTTCGTGCCGCTGATGCCGAACGCCGAGACGGCCGCGCGCCGAGGACGGTCGGTGTCCGGCCAGGTGGCGGGCTCGGTGAGCAGCCGGATGTCCCCGGCCGTCCAGTCCACGTGCGGCGTCGGCTCGTCCACGTGCAACGTCTTGGGCAGCACGCCGTGCCGCAGCGCCATCACCATCTTGATCACACCCGCCACACCGGCCGCCGCCTGCGTGTGGCCGATGTTCGACTTCACCGACCCCAACCACAACGGCTCCGCGCGGTCCTGGCCGTAGGTGGTCAACAGCGCCTGGGCCTCGATCGGGTCGCCCAAGGTGGTGCCCGTGCCGTGCGCCTCGACCGCGTCCACGTCGGACGGCCGCAGGCCGGCGTTCGCCAGGGCCTGCCGGATCACCCGCTCCTGAGACGGACCGTTCGGCGCGGTCAGACCGTTCGACGCACCGTCCTGGTTCACCGCCGAACCCGCCACCACCGCCAACACCCGGTGCCCGAGCCGACGCGCGTCAGACAACCGCTCCAACAGCACCAGACCCGCGCCCTCGCCCCAGCTCGTGCCGTCGGCGGAGGCGGAGAACGGCTTGCTGCGGCCGTCCGGCGCGAGCCCGCGCTGCCGCGAGAACTCGGTGAAGATGACCGGCGTCGCCATCACCGTGACGCCACCGGCCAGCGCCAGGTCGCACTCGCCGGACCGCAGCGCCTGCGCCGCCAGGTGGATCGCCACCAGCGACGACGAGCACGCCGTGTCGACCGACAGGGCCGGGCCGCGCAGACCCAGGTGGTAGGCGACCCGGCCGGACGTCACGCTCGTCGCCGTGCCGGTGACCAGGTAGCCCTCGACGTCCTCGGGCACCGGCGTGCCGACCGCGTACCCGGACGACCAGATGCCGGTGAACACCCCCGTCCGGCTCCCGTGCAACGAGGTCGGGTCGATCCCCGCGTGCTCGAACGTCTCCCACGCCGTCTCCAGCACCAAACGCTGCTGAGGATCCATCGCCACCGCCTCACGCGGCGAGATCCCGAAGAACGACGCGTCGAACCCACCCACGTCGGCCAGGAACCCGCCCTCGGCCACGGCGCTCGTGCCGCCGCTGCGCAGCTCCGGGTCGTGCAGCCGGCCCAGGTCCCAGCCGCGGTCGGCCGGGAAGCCGCCGATCGCGTCCACCTCGGCGGTCACCAGCCGCCACAGGTCCTCCGGCGACGCCACGCCGCCGGGGAACCGGCAGCCCATCCCGACGATGACGATCGGGTCGTCGTCCACCGCCGCCGCGCGGGCCACCACCGCCACGCCGGCCGGCTCGTCCACTGCGCCGTCACGCAGGTGCGCCACCAGTTCGGCGGGCGTCGGGTGGTCGTAGATCAGCCCGGACGACAGCCGCAGGCCGAGCGCGTTGTTGATGCGGTCGCGCAGCGCGACACCCATGACCGAGTCGAACCCGAGGTCCTTGAACGTCAGGGTGGGGTCGATCTCGTCGGCGTCGGCGTGCCCGAGCACGGCCGCGATGGCGGCCGTCACCTGGTCGCCGGGGTCGGCGGTCGGCTCGGCGGGCGCTTCGGGCGTGACGCCGCCCAGCCAGTGCGACCGGCGTTGGAACGCGTACGCGGGCAGGTCGACCGGCTCGACCCGGGCCGGGAACGCGGGCGTGAAGTCGACGTGCCCACCGGCCACGAACACCCGGCTCAACGCGGCCAGGAACTCCTCCCGCCCGCCCTGGTCGCGGCGCAGGGTGCCGGTGGCCACCGCGACGTCCAGCGCCGGCGCCAGCACCGGGTGCGGGCTCACCTCGATCAGCACGTCGTGGCCGTCGGCGGCCAGCGCGGCGGTGGCCAGGTCGAACCGGACCGGCTCGCGCAGGTTGCGGTACCAGTAGTCGGCGTCGAGGCCGGTGGTGTCGAGCAGGCCGCCGGTGACCGCCGAGTAGAACGGCACGTCCCCCGGCCGGGGCCGCACGTCGGCGAGGTCGGCCAGCAGCCGTCGCCGAATGGCGGACACCTGCGCCGAATGGGCGGCGTAATCCACCGGAATGGCGCGCGCCCGAATGCCGGCCGTCTCGCACGCCGCCGACAACTCGGCCAGCGCGGCGGGCTCACCGGACACCACGACCGCGCCGGGAGCATTCACCACGGCGACCGTCAACCGGTCGCCCCAGCGTGCCGTGAATTGTTCGGCCTGGTCGACCGGAAGTGTGACGGAAATCATTCCGCCCTGTCCAGCCAATGAGATGAGGGCGCGGCTGCGCAATGCCACCACGCGTGCCGCGTCGGCCAACGACAATGCGCCCGCCACGTGCGCGGCGGCGATTTCGCCTTGGGAATGGCCGACCACCGCGTCCGGTTCGACGCCGTGGGACCGCCACAGCGCGGCCAGCGACACCATCACCGCGAACAGCGTCGGCTGCACCACGTCCACCCGGTCCAGCGCGTCGCCGTGCAGCACGTCGACCAGCGACCAGTCGGTGTGGGGCGCGAGGGCGGCGGCGCAGGCGTCGACGCTGTCCCGGAACACCGGCTCGCTCGCGTAGAGGTCGCGGCCCATGCCGACCCACTGCGCGCCCTGGCCGGGGAAGACGAACGCGGTCCGGCCCAGGTCGGCGGCCCGGCCGGTGACCAGGTCCGGCGCCGGGCGGCCTTCGGCGAGCGCGGTGAGCGAGGCCTCGCCGAGGACGACGGCCCGGTGGGTGAAGTGCGTGCGCGTGGTCGCCAGCGCGTGGCCGACCTCGGCGGGGGTCGGTCCGGGGTGGTCGGCGAGGTGGTCGTGCAGCCGCCTGGCCTGCGCCCGCAGCGCCTGCTCGGTCTTGCCGGACAGCAACCACGGCATCGCTCCCGACCCGGGCTCCTCGGTCTCGACCGGCTCCCGGTCCGGGGGTTGGGCGACGACGACGTGCGCGTTCGTGCCGCCCATGCCGAAGGCCGACACGCCCGCGATCAGCGGCCGGTCGGCGCGCGGCCACGGGGTGAGCTCGGTCTGCACGCGCAGCTTCAGCTCGTCGAACGGGATGGCGGGGTTGGGCGTGACGTGGTTGAGGCTGGCCGGCAGGGCGCGGTGGCGGATGCTCAGCACGGTCTTGAGCAGGCCGACGATGCCCGCCGCGCCCTCCAGGTGGCCGACGTTGGTCTTCGCCGAGCCGACCAGCAGCTCGGTGGCGCGCCCGGCGTGCGCGGCGCCGAGGCCGGCGGCTTCGACCGGGTCGCCGACCGGGGTGCCGGTGCCGTGCAGCTCGACGTACTGCACGTCGTCCGGTCGGACGTCCGCGCTGGTCAAAGCGTCGCCGATGACCTGGGCCTGCGCGTGGGCGCTGGGCACGGTGAGGCTGCGGGTCGGGCCGTCGTTGTTCACCGCGCTGCCGAGGATCACCGCGTGCACCGGGTCGCCGTCGGCGAGCGCCCGGGCCAGCGGCTTGAGCACGACCACGCCGCCGCCCTCGCCGCGGGCGAACCCGTTGGCGCGGGCGTCGAAGGTGTGGCTGCGGCCGTCCGGCGACAGCCCGCCGAACTCGACCCCGCTCGCCTCGCGACCGGCGGCGAGGTTGAGGTTCACCGCGCCGGCCAGGGCGAGCGCCGTCTCGCCGCGCCGCAGGCTCTCCACCGCCAGGTGCACCGCGACCAGCGCGGACGACTGCGCCGCGTCCACGGTGAGGCTGGGTCCGCGCACGCCGAGGAAGTGCGACACGCGGTTGGCGATGACGCCCCGGTTCGTGCCGGTCATCGTGTGCGGGGTGACGTGCGCCGGGTAGCTCAGGGTGGTGTAGTCGTCCCAGGTCGCGCCGATGAACACGCCCGTGCGTCCGCCGGTGAGCGTGCCGGGGACGATCCGCGCGTCCTCCAGGGCCTCCCACGCCAGCTCCAGCACCAGCCGCTGCTGCGGGTCCATCGCGGCGGCCTCGCGGGGCGAGACGCCGAAGAACGCCGCGTCGAAGGCGTCCACCTGGTCCAGGAAGCCCGCGGGCAGGTCGCCCGCACGGCCGGGCGGCGGCGCGGTGATCGCGTCCAGGCCGTCGCGCAGCAGCCGCCAGAACGCGGCGGTGTCCGGTGCGCCCGGCAGCCGGCAGGACATTCCGACGATCGCGATCCGGTCGTCCGCACGAGACATTTCCCCACCCATCGGGTCACCCTGTTCCGCTCGCGAGAATTCGGGACGGTTCCCGGACGAAAGCAACGCGGCCCGCGCCACCGCGGTGTCGAGCAGTTGTTCCCCCGGCGGTGGAAAAAGGACGACCCGAACGTACCTCGGTTCCGCACGGCCCGGCTACTGGCGTATCGCGTTTCCGTCGAGCAGGCATCGGGATTCCGATCGTGCCACTGGCACCGGCGACGCGATTCGGCTTCAATGCCGCCGCGCTTGGCGACAACGCGCACACCGTCCCCCATTCGGTATCCGGGGTACGGGCATTCGCGATCGGCCAATGGTCCCGCCGGGTGTTTCCCGCGCGCCGAACGGCCCTGTCGTCCCTGCGGGAGGTGGCCCCGGTCAGGTGGGGCGGGACGGCGGCGCAGGACAGCAGCATGGAAGTTGTCGGACCGGCACGCGGCCAAGGACATTGAGTCGACCGAAGCGCGCTTCGACCGCAACGAGGTGAACGCCCATGACCCAAGTCCGGCCCGTCATCGGGACCGACCGCACCACCCGACCAGGACGGCTGATCATCGGCAGCGTCATCGCCGGTGTGCTGCTGTCCGTGCTGTGGTCCTACGAGTTCGTCGACCACGTGATCGGCGCGAACGTGGCCAACACCCTGCTCGGCGAGGACGCCGCGACCGCCTCGATCGCGGGCACCGCAGCCGGCCTGGTGTTCGCGTTCGTCTCCGGCCTCGCGGGCACGTTCACCGCGTGCAACATCGCCATGGCGGCGTCGATCGGACCGATGAGCGAAGCCGGTGGGTCGACCCAGGGCACGCTGCGATCACTGCTGCGCCCGTTGGGCTTCTTCACCGCCGGCATGGTCGGCGTGTCGGCGGTCTACGGCGCGGTGGGCGTGCTGGTCGGGCCGAGCCTGCCGCAGCTGTCGAGCGCGATGGTCGGCGACATGCCGGTGCGGTTGGTGCAGTCGGCCGTCGTGTTCGGCGTCGTCGGACTGGCGATGGCCTACCTAGGGCTCGCCGCCCTCGGCGTGCTGCCCGACGTGTTCCGCGGCCGGCCGGTGGCCCGCGTGGTGGTGCTCGGCGCGCTGGTCGGGGCGTTCCTCATCGGCAGGCCCTACCCGATGTTCATCAAGCTGTTCCGCTCCGCCGTCGACTCCGGCAACCCGCTCTTCGGCGCGGGCACGTTCGTGCTCCAGTCGATCGGCAACGTCCTGCTCGTCGCCGTCGTGTTCGCGGCGCTCGCCCTGGGCACCAAGGGCCGGTTCCTGCGGTGGTTCAGCTCCAACAGCCGCCGTTCGGCCCTGGTCAGCGCGGCGCTGCTCATCTCCCTCGGTGTGTTCCTGCTCGTGTACTGGGACGTCCGCGTCCCGGCGATCTTCGGGTTCGGCTGGTTCCCGACCATGCCCTACAACTGACAAAGGAGCTGCTCGTGTCCACGACAATCGCTGTCCCGACGACCACGAGGTCGGAGTCCCCCATCCGGAACGGGGCGTTGGCCGGGCTCGCCGGCGGTCTCGTGTTCGGGCTGTTGATGGCCGGGATGGGCTCCCTGTCCATGGTCGGCATGCTGGTCGGCGTCGAGAACGCCGTCGTCGGCTTCATCGTCCACATGGTGATCTCCGCGATCGCCGGCGCCGGCTTCGGCGCCCTGACCCGCAACCTGAAGCTCGTGCCGCCGGTCTACGCCCTGAGCATGATCTACGGCGCGGTCTGGTGGGTCCTCGGCGCGCTGGTCGTCATGCCGCTGTGGTTGAGCGTGACCGCCGACCCGATGATGAGCGACATGGTGTTCGTGGTCGGCGGCGCCCAGTGGGTCAGCCTGTTCGGCCACGTGGTCGGCTTCGGCCTGAGCACGGGCGCCGTGCTGCTCATGCTGCGCGGCGACGCCAAGTAAGGCCACCGCCCGGTCCCGTCGCACCCACGGCGGCGGGCCGGGCCGTCCTACTGCGGGAACACGCAGTGCGGCCGTTCACCGACCATCCCCCGAGCGGTCGGTGAACGGCTAGCGTGCTCTCATGGCGCACATCGACCTCGGCTTGGACGAGTCCCTTTTCCCCGGCATCCGGGGCCCCATGCGGTTCCGGCCCGAGACGGCCGCACCCCTCAACGCGTTGGCCGAGGCGCTGTTGCGCGCCCCGAACTCGTTGCCCGCCGGCGAGCGCGAGCTGATCGCGGCCTACGTGTCGGGGTTGAACGAGTGCCGCTTCTGCCGCGACTCGCACTCGGCGTTCGCCGCCGCGCAGCTCGACGAGGGCATGACCCTCGTGCACCAGGTGCGGGACGACCTCGACACCGCGCCGGTGTCGGAGAAGCTGCGGGCGCTGCTGCGGATCGCGGGCGCGGTGCAGCAGTCGGGCCGCAACGTCACCATCGACCTGGTCGACGCCGCACGGGCGCACGGCGCCACCGACGTGGAGGTCCACGACACCGTGCTGATCGCGGCGGCGTTCTGCATGTTCAACCGGTACGTCGACGGCCTCGGCACGCTCCCGATGGACGACCCGGAGGGGTACCACGACTCCGCCCGGCGGATCGTCGAGCACGGCTACGTCGACTCGGTGTAGTCCTGCGCCGACCGGTCGCGGGCCGACCGGCGCAGCCGCACCAGCGGGTAGGACAGCAGCACCAGCGCCACGAACGGCACACCGACCTGCCACGCCGGGCCGAACGCCTCGGTGAACGCCGTCGCCACCAGCACCAGCACCACGTACAGCAGGCTCAGCACCGACGTCACCGGCGCGCCCGGCAACCGGACCGGCGCCGGTGGCAGTCCCCGGCGGGCGCGCCGGAACGCCAGGTGGCTCACGAAGATCAGCATCCACGCCACCATGCCGCTGAACAGCGCGATGCCGAGCAGCACCGGGAACGCCGCGTCCGGTGACAGGGCGGCGGCCACCGCGGCGGCGGCCAAGCCGACGGTCGAGGCGAGCACCGCGTTCACCGGGCTGCCCCGCTCGGTCACGGCGGCGAGGGCCTTCGGCGCGTACCGGTCGAGCGCCAGCGAGTGCACGGTCCTCGACGCCAGGTAGAGCGTGGCGTTCGCGGCCGACAGCGCGGCCGTGAGGATGACCAGGTTCATCAGGCCGGCGGCGGCGGGGATGCCGATCGAGGCGAACAGCGTCACGAACGGGCTCTCCGCCACCCCCTCGACCGCCGCCGCCTCCGTCCACGGCACGATCGCCACGATGATCCCGGTGGCCAGCACGTAGAACAACGCCAGCCGCAGCACCACCCGGCGGGCGGCGCGCGGGATGTCCCGGGCGGGGCTGCGCGACTCGGCCGCCGTCATCGCCACCGACTCCACCCCGCCGTAGCTGAACGTCGCCACGCTGACCGCCAGCAGCACGCCCACCAGGCCGTTGGGCATGAACCCGCCGTGGTCGGTCCAGGCCGACAGCCCGACCGCGTCCTGCCCCGGCAGCCCGAACACGATGCACAGCACGCCGAGGACCACGAAGACGACCAGCGCCGTCACCTTGATCATCGCGAACCAGTACTCGACCTCGCCGAACAGCCGCACGGCCGCGAAGTTGACCGCCAGGATCGCCAGCGAGAACAGGCACACCGACGCCCACAGCGGCACCTGAGGCCACCAGTACCGGACGTAGAGCCCGGCCGCGACCACCTCGCCGCCGACCGCGATCACCTGGGTCGCCCAGTAGCACCACCGCTGGACGTACCCGACCAGCGGTCCGGCGTACCGCGCGCCGACCGCGCCGAACCCGCCCGCCTCCGGGTGTACCACGACCATCTCGGCGACCGCGTAGGCCACCGCGACCGCCGCCAGCGCACCGACCAGGTAGACCAGCACGACCGCCGGTCCGGCCATGGAGATGGCGAGGCCGGAGCCGAGGAACAACCCGGTCCCGATGGCGCCGCCGAGCGAGATCATGCCGATCTGGCGGCTCGTCAACTGCCGGAGCAGCCCGCCGTTCGCGTGGTCCGTCACGAGGTCCTCCGCCGGTCGCACGGTCCGCGGGCAGCGCGACAGTGCCACTCCCCCGGCGCGCACGCCAGCACCCGGCGCGTCGCCGATACGGCCGACCGAAGCCGGTCGGTCCTCAGTGGACGGCGGCGGACCGCTCGAACCGGAACGGGGCCAGGGCGTCGCCGCGGTCCTCGCCCAGCACCTCGGCGGCAACCAGGTCGCCGGCGTGCAGGCTCAAGGTCGCGCCGCTGTGCGAGACGGCGAAGTGGAAGTTCGGCAGCCCGAGCACCCGGCCCAGCACCGGCAGCCCGTCGTCGGGGATGGGCCGCTCGCCCACCCGCACGCTCTCCACGGACGCCGCGCGCAGGCCCGGGTAGAGCGCGCGGCTCGCCTCGACCACCTCGTCCACGGCCGACCGGTCCACGCTGACCTCGCCCGCGTCCGACACGCGGGCCGCGCCATCGACCTCCGGGGTGTGCAGCAGCAGCCGTCCGCCGCCGTCCGGGCGCAGGTGGACGTGCGGCGCGTGGACCACCCGCCCCACCGCCACCGCGACCGGCGTGGTGCGGACGAGCACGCCGCGGGTGTTGCGCATCGGCAACGCCAACCCGGCCAGTTCCGCGATCCGCGCGGCTCGCGGCCCCGCGCAGTTCACCACGGCGTCGGCGGGCAGTCGACGTCCCGAGGCGAGCCGGACCGCGCGCACCGCGCCGGCCGTCACCTCCAGGCCCGTCACCGCGTCGTCCGGCGCCACCTCCGCGCCGGCCGAGACCGCCGTCGACAGCAGGTGGCCGATCAGGCGGGCCGGCTCGACCCAGCCCTCACGCGGGAAGTAGGCGATACCGTCGTCGGGCAGCGCGGCCGGGTCCAGGTCGGGTTCGAGGTCCGACGCCTCGGCCCGGCTGAGCCACCGCGCCTCGTAGCCGTAGTCGAGGACGGCCGCAACCTTCCGGCTCAGCGCTCCCCGGTCGGCGTCGCCGGCGGCCCACTCCAGGTTGCCGGTCTCGTGGTACCAGTCGCTGTGCGGCACGTCGGCCGCCAGCCGCCGGTGCGCTTCCATGCCCATGACGTTGAAGTCGTGGTAGGAGCGCGGCTGCTTGCCGCAGGAGTTCGTCCACGAGAACGTCGCGCCGGACGCGCCGCCGCCGGGCGAGCCCGCGTCGACCACGGTGACCCGGGCCCCTCCGCGCGTCAGCGAGGCGGCCACCGCCGCGCCGTAGACGCCCGCGCCGATGACGACCGCGTTCACGACCATGCCGACCCGCCTCCCGCGACCAGCCGGAGCTGTTCTCCTTGTGGCACTTCAGGTATAGCACGCGACTGAGACGCTTTCGGGTGGTCGTGCGGGCCGCGCGGAAACTTCCGGGCGGCCCCGTTCCCGATTCGGGCGCCGCCATTCCCGCGCGCGGAATCGGGAAACCGCTCGGCCGGTCGCCCGTGAATGCCGTTCGCACCGACGGCGAGCGGGACCCCGGATCCCGGGCAGGCCTCGCGCGGACGTCCTGATCAGCGCAAATCCCTGGCCGGACGCCGGGGCGACCGTGCCCTGGCGCCGGGTGCGCGGATCGACCCGCATTTCAACATCAACGCGGAAATGCGGCCGTCACCCGGTCGAACGCGTCAGTTCACGCACCGCCCGCGCAACCGATATCATGGCCGTGATGCCTCGTGACGCGGAATGTGGACGTGACCTCGGCGAGGACGTGGGAGTGAGCGCTGTGCACGCGGGAAATCACCCGTCGGACGACGGGGGCGACCGCCGGTGAGGCGCACCGGCGGTCGCGGGGCGGGGACGTCGGCGCTGCTGGCGTTCGTGGCGCTCGGCGCGCTGGTCGCCGGGTCGTTCGCCGTGGTGACCTCCGTGCGCGGCGAACGGCCGGCGCAGCCCGCGGCCCTGTCGACGGCGTCCACGACCACGCCACCGCCGTCGTCCACGGCGGTCGAGCCGCCACCGCCGGTGGTGGACCCGTGCGCGGAGAAGATCGCCGCGCTGCCGCTGCGGGCCAGGCTCGCGCAGTTGCTCGTCGTCGGGGTCGACCCGCGCGGGTCCGCCGACGCCCTCTCCGTGGTGCGGAACGAGCAGGTGGGCGGCATCTTCATCGGCGGCGACGACGTCGGCCTGCTCAGCGCCGGCGCGCTGGCCCCCGTGCACGCGGCGGCGTCCCTGCCGTTGACCGTCGCCGTGGACGACGAGGGCGGGCGGGTCCAGCGGCTCGACGCGCTGGACGGTTCGATGCCCAGCGCCCGGCGAATGGCGGCCGACCTGTCACCGGACCAGGTCCGCGCGGTGGCCGAGGACCGGGGGCTCGCGCTGCGCGAACGCGGTGTGACCACCGACCTGGCGCCCGTGCTGGACACCAGCGGCCAACCCGACCGCACGGTCATCGGCGACCGCTCGTTCAGCCCCGACCCGGACACCGCCCTCGGCTACGCCCTCGCGTTCGCCGAAGGGCTGCACAACGCCGGCGTCACACCGGTGGTCAAGCACTTCCCGGGGCACGGCAACACGACCGGCGACTCGCACCTGGGCGCGGTCACCTCTCCCCCGCTGGACGCGCTGCGCGACACCGACCTCGTCCCGTACCGGCACCTGCCGCGGTTCGGCGACGTGGTGGTGATGCTGGGGCACATCGACGTGCCCGGCCTGACCGGCGGCGTGCCCGCCACCCTCAGCCCCGAGGCCTACGCGCTGCTGCGCGGCGAGTTCGGCTTCACGGGCCCCGCGATGACCGACGACCTGGGCGCGATGCGCGCGGTGACGGACCGGGTCGGCCTCCCCGACGCGGTCACGCAGGCGCTCTCGGCCGGCGCGGACATCGCGCTGTGGTCGTCGGGCGGCCGGGTGGGCGAGGTGCTCGACCACCTGGAAGGCGCGGTCGCCTCGGGTGCCCTGCCGCCGGCCCGCGTGGACGAAGCGGCCCGCCGGGTGCTCGCGGCCAAGCAGGTGTGCTGACTCACGCGAGGGACACCGCCGCCGCCTCATATGCTGGCTGTGACGTTTTCCAGCAGGGAGGCACCCGCAGTGCGATACGTGGCCATCGGCGACAGCTTCACCGAAGGGGTCGGCGACGAGCGCCCCGACGGCACGCCGAGGGGGTGGGCCGACCTGGTGGCGGAGGGACTGGCCGTCGGGCTCGGTGAGACCGTCCACTACGCCAACCTCGCCGTCCGGGGCCGCCTGCTGGAGCCGATCGCCACCACCCAGCTCGACGCGGCGCTGGCCCTGTCGCCCGCGCCCACGCTGCTCACCCTCAACGGCGGCGGCAACGACATGATGCGGCCCGGCGTCGACCTGGCGCGGCTGGTCCGGCTGACCGAGCAGGCGGTGCGCCGGTGCGTGGCGGCCGGCGTGCGGTTGGTGCTGCTCAGCGGGGCCGACCCGTCGCAGCGGCTGCCGTTCGGCCGCACCGTCCACCGCCGGGGCGAGGTGCTGACGGCCGCGATCGCGAAGGTCGCCGAGCGGCACGACGTGCTGCTCGTGGACGCGTTCAACGACGTCGAGGTCCGCCGGGCCGAGTACTGGTCACCGGACCGGCTGCACCTCAACGCCGCCGGCCACCGGCGGGTCGCGTCCCTCGTGCTCAAGGCCCTCGGGCACACCGCGGAGGCGCACGCGGTCGACCCGGGCCCGGCCGCGCGGCGCAGCCTGCTCGCCGAGACCCGCTACTACCGCGAGCACGTCCTGCCCTGGGTGAACCGCCGGATCCGGGGCATCTCGTCCGGTGACGACGCGACCGGCAAGCACCCCGACTGGGTGCCCGTCGAGGCCAGGCCGCGGGTCTGACACCGCGGTGCTGCACGCCTACGGACCGGCCACCGACACGCCCGGTCACCTCGCGGCCCTCGTGGAGGGGGACACCGACGCCCGGAAGGCCGCGGTGCGACACCTCGGCTCGGCGATCATCCACCAGGGCACGCCCTGGCTCGCGACGCCGGGCGCGGTCGTGCGGGTGGCCGGGCTGCTGAGCGACGACCGGGTACCGGGTTGGCTGCGCGTCGAGCTGGTCGCGTTCCTGACCGACGTCGTGGCCGAGGCCTGCCACCCCGGGCACCGCGCCGAGCACGAGGCCATGGCGCTGCCCGAGCGCGACGTGGAGGCCGAGGTCGTCGCCCTGCTCGCCGAGGACCGCGAAGACGCGATCTACGAAGACCTCGAACTGGCGGACGCGCTCTTCGCGCGGGCGTCCTTGGGCTGCCTCGACGCCGTGCCGGTGGTCCTCGACGCCGCGGCACGCCTGCCCGAGGGCCGTGACCTCGCCGACCTGTGCCGCCGGGTGCTCGCCGCGGACTGAGCCCGTTGCGCCGGGTGCCGACTCCCGCCATGATGGCGGTTCGTCAGTACTCAACCAACAATGGTGGTGGTCTGGTGAACAAGTACCGGATGGTGATCGCCGGGCTCGCGGCGGCGCTGGTCGCGAGCACCGCTCCCGCCGTGCCCGCGCAGGCCGCGACGACGTTGCCCGCGACGAGCTTCCGGCTCAAGGCCACCGCCTACTCGAGCCTGATCGACGACCTGGACGCCGCGCTGCCCAACGTCGGCGTGCCGACCGTCGTCGGCGACGGCAACCGCGCCGCGACGTCCTGCTCCCCCGCCGCGGCCAACCGCGTGGCCGCGTTCTGCTGGAACAGCGGTGACGACGACGTCGCGTACTGGGTGCCGCAGGGCATCACGACGACCGCGGACGCGTACGGCGAGGCGACCTACGAGGGTTCGACCGCGGTCCTGGTCAGCTGGTACGACAACGGCGCGGACGGGATCGACCGGGGCATCCGGGTCTCGTTCGTCGACTACGCCACGCCGTCCGCGCCGACCTACCGCCACGTGCTGCTGGTCGAGCCCTACGCCACCAGCGCGGGCCAGGCGTCGTTCCGACCGGTCAACCTCCACGCCGGCGGCATGTTCTGGTACGGCCACCACCTCTACGTCGCGGCGACGAGCAGCGGTTTCCGCGTGTTCGACCTGAGGCACCTGTGGCAGACCAGCACGACCGACGGCTCGGCGATCGGCCGCCAGGGCGACGGCAGCTACCAGGCCTACGGCTACAAGTACGTGCTGCCGCAGGCCTTCGCCTACAACCAGTCGACCACCGACGGGCAGGCGGCCATCCGGTTCTCGTTCGCCTCGCTGGACCGCACCAGCACGCCGGACAGCGTGGTCGTCGGCGAGTACGCCAACCCCGGCGCGGGCAGCAGGCTGTTCCGCTTCCCCCTCGACTACACCACCCGGATGCTCACCACCGGTGCCGACGGCTACGCCCGCGCGAGCGAGGCCTACGACGTGTCGGTGCAGAGCATGCAGGGCGCGACCGCCGTCAACGGCAAGTTCTACCTCTCCACCAGCGACGGCAGCGGCAACGCGGGCGACCTGGCCACGTTCACGCCGGGCGGCTCGGTCGTGATGCACCACGACGTGCTGCCGATCGGGCCGGAGGACTTCTCGTACTGGCCCGCCAAGGGCCAGCTCTGGTCGCTGACCGAGTACGCCAGCAGCCGTTCGGTCTTCGCTGTCCGCGCCTCCGCGTACTAGGTCCCGCGCCCCCGGAAATCCGGCGACACCGGCGGCCGGGCCCGCCAGGATGGCCGGCGTGGAAGAGGTCGAGGTCGTCTTCGCCCACAGCCGGCGGGTGACGCTGCGCGTCGGTGACGTGTTCCTGAAGGTCGACGGCGACCGCGAGATCGCCGAGGCCGCGCTCCGGCCGTGGACACCGGTGTTCGTGCACGGCGACCTGCAGATCACCCACGTGTTCGTCGTCGGCGACGACGTCGCCGGCGTCATCGACTGGTCCGAGGCGGCGCCCGGCGACGCCATGGCCGACCTCGCCACCCTGACGCTCGGGCACGAGGACCGCCTGGAGGACCTGCTCGCCGGCTACGGCGCCGGCGCGGACCGGGACGTGATCCGCGCCTGGTGGTCGCTGCGCGGCCTGGTGGCCTCGCGCCGGCCGGCTGACCTCGAGGTCCCGAGCGGGTCAGCGCTGCCCGGCCAGCAGGATCGCGCCGAGCACCACGAAACTGATGAAGAACGTCGGCAGCGAGGCCAGCACCAACCACCCGAACGCCAACCGCCGGTGCCCGAAGAAGCGCCGGACCAACCAGGCCGACACGAGGGTGGGCAGGACCAACCGGCCGACGAGCAACCCGACCCCGTACCCGGACACGGGCCCGCCCCCGATCACGACCGCCGCGACCAGCACGACCCCCACCCACACCAGTGACGCCAGCAGGCTCCGGCCGAACGACGTGCCGACGCGCGCCGGAGGAGTCGGCGCAGGTCCCGGGACGGGCTCGTGCGGCGGGGTCGGCAAGGCGGCGTCGCGGTCGAACTCCACGGTTCCCCCCGAGGTGCGGTCCGGCTGGTCGTGCCGTGCGGCGAGCAGGCGTGACCAGCGCAGACGGCGGCAGCAAGGATATCCCGCCACCAGGGGTGCCCCGAAGCGCGGGCGTTGTGGGTCGGGTTCGGCGTCGCACGACGTCAGTCCTGAGTGGTAGGTGACCGACCCCGTTTCCGTCGCCTCGAAGATCGCTACCCGAGTGGGCGGGTGCCGCGCAGGAATTGGGTGACGGCGGTTTCCACCAGGTCGTCGAGCAGTTCCGGCTTGACGATGTTGCCGTTGATGATCGTGGCGATGCCCTGGAGGGTGGCGAACAGGACGATCCCGATCCGCTCGGGGTCGCCGGCTTCGAGTGCGCCTTGCGCCTGGCCTTGCAAGATCAGGTCGTGCATCAGCCGGAACGGGGCCTCGGCCGCTTCGACTATCCGCTCCGCGCCCGGCCGGTGCTTGCTCGTGTACATCAGTTCGAGGAGCGCGGCGTTCTCCGTGGCGAACCGGGTGTAGGCGGTCATGGTCACCCGCACGCGCGACGGGAAGTCCTCGCCCGCACGCGCCAACGCGGCGCGCAACGTGGCGTCCAGGCGGTCGAACCCGGACACGGCGAGGGCGTCGAGCAACGCCTGGCGGTCCGGGAAGTGCCTGCGCGGTGCGGCGTGGCTGACGCCGATCTCCCGGGCCAGGTCACGCAGCGAGAGCTGGTCCGCGCCGTGCCCGCGCAGGCCGCGCTCGGCCGCGTCGAGCAGGGCGGTGCGGAGGTTCCCGTGGTGGTAGGGCCGCTCGGGGGTCGCTTCGGGCACCGCGCAACCATAGCGAACGGTGTTTTCGTTGACAACATAGTTGCCGGTGCCTACTTTGTAGCTCATGACAACATTCAGCGCCTCGGACGTTCCTCCCCTGACCGGCCGCACGGTCGTCGTCACCGGCGCGAACAGCGGGATCGGTCGCGTCGCCGCCCGCGTGCTCGCTGCCAAAGGCGCACGGGTCGTGCTGGCCGTGCGCGACCTCGAGAAGGGCCGCGAGGCCGCCGCCGCGATGGCCGGGCAGGTGGAGGTCCGGCGGCTCGACCTCGCCGACCTCTCCTCGGTCCGCGCGTTCGCCGACGACCTCACCGACCCCGTCGACGTGCTGATCAACAACGCGGGTGTGATGATCCCGCCCCTCACCCGCACGGTCGACGGTTTCGAGCTGCAGTTCGGGACCAACCACCTCGGCCACTTCGCGCTCACCAACCTGCTGCTGCCCCGGATCCGGGACCGCGTCGTCACCGTCTCGTCCAACGGCCACAAGGTGGGCTCGATCGACTTCGACGACCTGAACTGGGAGCGCAAGCCGTACCGGGCGATGTCCGCCTACGCGCAGTCCAAGCTCGCCAACCTGCTGTTCAGCTCGGAACTCCAGCGGCGGCTGACCGCGGCCGGCTCACCGGTGGTCGCGACCGCCGCGCACCCCGGCATGGCGACCACGAACCTGCTGAAGTCGGACGGTCGACGCGTGCGCGACCTCGCGCAGAAGGCGGTGGCCGGTCTCCTCGCGCAGAGCGAGGACGACGGCGCCCTGCCGACGTTGTACGCGGCCGTGGCGGACGTCCCGGGTGACAGCTACGCGGGCCCGAGCGGCTTCCTGGAGGGACGCGGCGCGCCGAAGCTGGTCGGCCGCTCGGCGAAGGCGCGGGACGCCGGGACGGCCCGCCGCCTGTGGGAGGTCTCCGAGAAGCTGACCGGAGCCGTCTTCCCCTGGCCCGTCCCGCAGGCCGCCTAACCGGGACGGACGGGTTGGCGCAGCACCGTCCTGAGCTTCGCGGGCTCGGTCTTGCGGGGGTCTCCGACGTAGACCTCGTGGTGCAGCCCGCTCATCCGCAGGCCGTTCGCCTGGAGCCACTCGTCGTGGAGCCTGGCCAGCACCGGTCCTTCGTCGTCGTAGGACCCGATGTGCAGCACTTGGGCGCTGACCCCCTCGTGCAGGACCTCACGGCGGACGTCGGCGATGGCGGGGAGAGCCTTCTTGGCCGAGGCGACCTGCTTGGCCGCCTCGATCGCCTCCTCGGAGATCCAGCCGGGTTGGCTGATGAGCATCCGCCAGTGCCAGGAGTCCTTGGCGCGGGCGGTGAAGACCTCCGGGTCGTCCGCCCACCACAGCCCTTCCAAGGGCGCGACGACGAGGTCGCGGCCCTCGCGCTTGCTCGCGAACTTGATCGTGTACGCGACCGAGTAGAGCGCGGCGACGGCGTCGGCGTGCGCGGCGCTGGTGTTGGGGTCGCCGCGCCCGTCGATGGCGACGAACTGCTGTTCGGGCACGTCGACGAGCGCCCAGTCGGTGTTCCTCGGCGCGTAGAGCTGCTTGAGCTCCCGCTTGACGTCGTAGCGGTCCAGGCTCATCGTCCGCCGTCCTCCTGCTCGGGTGAGTCGGTCAGCTCGGCCCGGTAGGCGGACAGCCAGCGCTGTTCGGCCTCCAGTTGGGCCAGCGAGTAGTCGAAGATCGCCCGGGCGAAGCGGGGCGCGTGCGGTTGGGCGGCGACGGCCGCGCGGAGTTCCGCGATCTTCCCGGCCACCGAGGCGGCACGACGGGCGAGCGCGACGCGGAGCCGTTCCGGTGGGATCACGGGCTGGTTCGCCAGCCCGACGAGGACGGGCGGGTACACCGGCCGGAGCTCGGCCACCGCCGCTTCCGCCGCCCGCGCGCACGCCCGGCGCCCGTCCTCGGTCGGGCCGAAGACCTTGCGGGCCTTGCCCCGCCCGGGCATCGGCGTGCCGACCTCCGCCACCAGGCCGCGGTCGCGCAGCTTCGCCAGCAGGTAGTAGATGGAGCTGAACCCGATCTCGGTCCACTCCCTCATGCCGCGGGCGGTGATCACCTCTTCCAGCTCGTAGCCGTGCCGTGGTCGTTCCACCAGCAGGCCCAGCAGGGTCAGTTCGGCGGGGGTCAGCTCCTCGGGCACCCTACTATTCTAGCACTAGAATAAGACGCGTGGAACCGTCGCGTTCACCGAGCACCACCGCCGAGGACGGTGTGCGGAACGAGCCCGGCCGCAGATTCATCGACGGGGAACGGAGTTCCGGGTGGTCCCGGCGCGCCCGCCGGTTTCCTGGACGGCCTCGAAGCCCTCTTCGCGCAGGAGATCGCGAGCGTGAAGGCGCACTTCGCGGCCTGACTCCACGGTGACTGATCGTCCTTCCCCTCGCGACAACTCGGTTCGTCGCGGTGACGAGGCCGAGCGCGGCATGGACCGGTCGGCGCGGGAGTACGGGGACTGAGTGGTGACACCCCGAGGTGCCCGCTCCGGTTGGCGCTAGCCTTTCGGGTGATCCACGCGCCGTCCGTGGGAGAGGTGGACACCCTTCGTGACCTACGCAGCCGAGATCAGCCGCGCCAACCCGTCCTGCTTCGTGTTCCTGGTCGACCAGTCGGCGTCGATGAACGACTCGATCGGCGGCGGGCAGCAGCGCAAGGCCGACGTGGTCGCCGACGCCATCAACCGGCTGCTCGCCGAGCTCAGCGTGAAGTGCGCGAAGGAGGAAGGCGTCCGCGACTACTTCCACGTCGCCGTCATCGGTTACGGGCACGCGGTCGGCTCCGCGTTCACCGGCCCGCTCGCGGGACGCGACCTCGTGCCGCTCAGCCAGGTCGCGGAGAAGCCCGCGCGAGTGGAGAAGCGGACCAAGAAGGTGCCGGACGGCGCGGGCGGGCTGGTCGAGACGACGACCCGCTTCCCGGTCTGGGTCGACCCGGTCGCCCACGGCGCCACGCCGATGTGCCGCGCGCTGGCCTCGGCCGAGTCGCTGGTGTCGGACTGGGTGTCCCGGCACCCGGACGGCTTCCCGCCGATCGTGCTCAACCTGACCGACGGCGAGTCCACCGACGGCGACCCGGCCGGCGCCGCGTGGGGCGTGCAGACGCACGTCACCGCCGACGGCGCCGCGCTGCTGTTCAACCTGCACGTCTCCGCCGCCAACGCCGTGCCGGTGACGTTCCCCGACACCGACGTCGCGCTCCCGGACGCCTACGCCCGCACCCTGTTCGGCATGTCCAGCCTGCTGCCGCCGCACATGCGCTTCTACGCGCTCCAGCAGGGCGTGCCGGCCGGCGACCTGGCACGCGGGTTCGTCTACAACGCCGACATCACCTCCCTGGTGCAGTTCCTGGACATCGGGACACGTGCCACGGACCTGCGCTGAGCGGCGGCATGGTCACCTCTTCCCTCCGCGTGCCCAAGCAGGGCCACACACCGCGGGAATGCGAGGACGCCGCCCACGTCGTGGCGGTCCCGGGCGGACCCGTGCTCGCCGCCGTGGCCGACGGCGCCTCGGAGAGCCTGCTCGCGGGCGAGTGGGCCGACCTGCTCACGCGGACCGTCACCGACGCCGCGCGGGACGACGATCGGGCGCTGCGGGACGCGGACCGCTTCGCCGCGGCACTGGTGCGCGCCGGGCAGGCGTGGGGCGAGTGGCTCACGGAGTACGTGGCCGAGCGCGAAGCCGACGACCGCCCGATCGCGTGGTACGAGCAGCCCAAGCTGGAACGGGGACCGCACGCCACCGTGCTCGCCGCGCGGTTTGACACCGACCCGTCCGGGACAACCAGGTGGGATGTCGCGGCGCTGGGTGACAGCTGCCTGTTCCACACCCGTGGCGACGGGCTGCTGCGCGCGTTCCCGATCGAGTCGGCGGCGGCGTTCGACAACGCGCCCGGACTGGTCAACGCGTTCAACCACGACCACGAACTGCTGGCGCGGCACGTGCGGACGGTGTCGGGCACCGCGTCCGGGGGCGACGGGTTCTTCCTCTGCACGGACGCGCTCGCCGCCTGGTTCCTGCGCGCGGCGCAACGGGGTGAGCAACCGTGGCGGGTGCTGGCGGAGTTCACGCGAGCGGGTGATCTCGACGGGTTTGCGGCCTGGTCGGCGAACGCGCGGGCGGAGGGGTTGATGCGCGATGACGACGTCACCGTCGTTCACGTCGACCTCGGGTGACGAGCCGCCGCGGGCGTGGCCGTCCGGCGCGACCTACGTGGAGGCGTTGCAGGACACCGCGCTGTGCTTCCGGGGCACCGACCTCGCGGGAGCCGACGTGCGGGTCGACGCGCTGGGCCGCCCGCGCGCGATCTCGGGCAACTTCGCCGGCGTCTTCTCGGTGACGGTCGCCGACGGCACCCGTTACGCGATCAAGTGCTTCACCCGTGAGGCGCCGGAGCAGGCCGCCCGCTACCGCGCCGTCGGCGAGCACCTGGCGCGGCTGGACGACGACTGGACCGTCGGCTTCGAGTACCTCGGCCGGGGCATCCTGGTGGAGGGCGTCTGGCACCCGGTGCTGCGGATGGAGTGGGTGGAGGCGGTCAACCTCCTGCGCTGGCTCGACCGGCACGTCGACGACTCCGCGGCCGTGTCCCGCCTCGCCGAGCGGTTCGCCGACCTGGTCGACCGGCTCGCGGCGGCGGGCGTCGGGCACGGCGACCTCCAGCACGGCAACCTGCTGATCACCGCCGACGGCTCGGTGAAGCTGGTCGACTACGACGGCGTGTACGTGCCCGCGCTCGCCGGGCGGCCGGCCGTCGAGACCGGGCACCGCAACTACCAGTCGCCGGACCGCACCGCGGCCGAGTTCGGCCCCGAGGTCGACCGGTTCTCGTCCTGGGTGGTCTACCTGTCGCTGGTGGCCCTGGCGACCGACCCCTCGCTGTGGCGGCAGTTGCGCGACGAGGACGCCGAGCACCTGCTGCTCGCCGAGTCGGACTTCGCCGACCCGGCCGGCTCGTTCCGGTTGGCCACGCTGACCGGTCACCCCGACGCGCGCCTGCGCGGGCTCGCCGAGCGCTTCGAGGAGATCCTGCTCCACCACCGCGCCGCTCCCCCGCCGCTCGAACGGCTCGACGCCGTGGAGCTATCGGGCGGGGAAGTTTTCGCCGGCGTGGAGCCGGTCGGCCCCGGCCTGCCGTCGTGGATGGCGGAACGCGTCGAGCCGCACGTGCCCGCGCCGTCGCCCTCGGTCCGGTTCGACCGCCGGGCGCCCGCCCTGGCCGCGCTGACGTGGGTGCTGGCGGTGCTGCTGCCGTTCGGCGTGCCGGCGGCGGTCCTCCTGGACGAGGCGGTGGCGGTCGCGGACCTGTCCGCCGTGCTGGTCTGGGCGGCGGCCACGGCGGCCGGCTACCGGCGGCAACCCGAGTCCGCCCCGGCCCGCGCCGCGCGCGCCGAGCGCAAGCGGCTCGCCGATGCCCGCCTGGCCGCCGCCGCGCAGGCCAGGCAGGTCGACCAGGACGCCAGGAAGGTCGCCGAGGCGACCGGGAAGTCCAAGGCGGAGCAGGAACGGCGGCGGCAGGACCTGCACCAGCGGCACGACCAGCGCCTCCGCGTGCACCAGCGGACCGTGAAGGTGCACCTGGACCAGATCGACCGCGACCGGCAGGGCTTGGCGGCCCGGATGCACCTGGAGGAGCAGCGGCTGCTGGTCCGGCGGCAGAAGGCGCACCTGCGCGCGGAACTCGCGAAGTTCCCCCTCGCGACCGCCGGCGTCGAGGGCGTCGGGCCGACGCAGGTCGCCAACCTGGAAGCCGTCGGCATCCGCACCGCGGCCGACTTCGTCGGCGTCCGCTACGAGGTGGACGGCCCCGACCGGGTGGCGCTCTTCGTCCTGGTCGACGGGCGTTCGGTGAGCGCCGCGCGGGTCGGCGAGGTGTCGGCGGTGCTCATCGACCAGTGGCGGGAACGCCGCACCGCCGAGGTCGAGGCCGATCGACCCACCGCGGTGACCCCGGTGGAGCAGCGGGCGATCAGGATCCGCTTCGCCGCGGAACGGGCCCGGCTCGACGCCGAGCACCGGCAGGCGCTGGTCGGGGCCGAGGCGAAGTTCGCCGAGCTGCGGGCCGAGCTGCGCGCGGACCAGGTCGCCCTCGCCGACGAGATGAAAGCCGCCAACACGGCCACCGCGCACACCCGCGTGGACCACGACCGGGCGGTGGCCGAAGCCGCCGTGCGGCTCGAACGCGCCGAGCGGGCCGCCGCCGAGGGCGTCACGCGCGCCGACGCGTTCCGGCCCATCACCTACCGCCGCTACCTCCGCTTCCTCCTGACCGGCCGGAACTGACCGCCCCACCGTCGGGACGCCTCCGCCGTCCCGGGTCCGCCGCGCCAACTGAGACCGCGACCTGAACTGAGACGCCCGGATTCATTGACACGTTTCGAGGTACTGCCCGAAACTTTAGGCGCTTCGCACCGGTCGTCGTTCGGTGCTGCCGTCTCCACCACCCTGTCTCAAAGGAGAGCCCTGGTGATCATCAGTTCAGGCCGCGTGAGAGTGCGTTCGGCCGTGCTCGTGTTCGTGGTAGCGGTGTTGGCGTTGGCCGGGACGTTGACGGCGGTGGCGCGGTCCACGACCACGAACGCCGCCACGGGTGACGTCGTGGCGCTCGCGGGGGTCGAGGACGACGGCGCCGACTGCCCGGTCAGCCCGCCCGGCTCGTTCCCGTCGAACTCGCGACTGCCCGACCCGTTCACCAAGCTCAACGGGCAGCGGATCACGTCGCAGTCGGACTGGCGCTGCCGCCGGGCGGAGATCCGCGAGCTGGCCGAGCGCCACGTCTACGGCGACAAGCCCGCCAAGCCGTCCAGCGTGACCGGGACGGTGTCCAGCAGCAGCATCACGGTCAACGTGTCGAACAACGGCCGCAGCTCCAGCTTCTCCGCGAGCGTGCAGCTGCCGTCGGGCACGGGTCCGTTCCCGGCGGTGATCGTCTACGGCGGGTTCGGCGGCGACACCGCCACCATCCGGGCCGCCGGCGCGGCGATCGTCAGCTTCGACCCCTACTCGGTCGGCCGCGAGGGCACACCGCGCAACAACAAGCAGGGCGCGTTCTACAGCGTCTACGGCAGCACCAGCCCCACCGGGCTGCTCATGGCCTGGGCCTGGGGCGTGTCCCGCATCATCGACGTCATCGAATCCTCCGGCGGCAACATCCTGCGCGCCGACGTCGGCGTCACCGGCTGCTCCCGCTTCGGCAAGGGTGCCTTCGCCGCCGGCGTGTTCGACCAGCGCGTCGCCCTGACCATGCCGATCGAGTCCGGCACCGCCGGCGTCCCGATCTACCGGGGCGTCAACGCCGAAGGCGGCCAGACCCTGTCCAGCGCCTACGGCGAACAGCCCTGGTTCGGCGACGCCTTCAGCTCCTACACCGGCAACCCCAACGCCGCCCCCGTCGACACCCACTCCCTCGTCGCCATGGTCGCCCCACGCGGCCTGCTCATCATGGACAACCCCCACATCGCCAACCTGGGTCCCCGTTCCGCGAGTGTGGCGGCGTTGGGTGGCGCGGAGGTCTACAAGGCGCTGGGCGCGGGAGCCAACATCACCTACCACTCCAACGTCACCGACGGAAACCACTGCGCCAACCGGTCGGAGTGGCGCACCCACATCACCCAGACCGTCCAGAAGTACCTGGTCAAGACCGGCAACCACACCGGCGTCATCCAGATGCACAGCAAAGCCACCGGCAACCTGTCGCAGTGGCGTGACTGGACCACCCCCACCCTCACCGACGGCCCCACCAGCACCACCAGCACCACAACGACCACCGGCACCACGACGACCACAACCACCACCGACGACACGACCACGACGACCACCACCACGACCACCACGACGTCGCAACAGCCAGGTGGCTGCACGGCGACGGTGTCGCTGAACCAGTGGACCGGCGGTTTCGTGGCCACGGTGAAGGTCACCGCCGGTTCCTCGCCCGTCAGCGGCTGGACCGTCGCCATGACGCTGCCGTCGGGCGCCACCGTCACCAACGCGTGGAACGTCAACCGCAGCGGCAACACCGGTGCGGTGAACTTCACCAACGTCAGCTTCAACGGCAACCTCGCCGCGGGCCAGTCGACCGAGTTCGGCTACCAGGCCACGGGCAGCGGCAGCGGCATGACGCCGACCTGCGCGGCCAGGTAGTTTCCCCGGTCGTCCAAGGCCCGGTGCGGAGGGCGCGAGCCTCCGCACCGGGCCTGCTCGTCCGCGTGGAGCCACGGGTCACAGCCACCCCGGGATGACAGCGGGGTGTGGGAGCGTTCACGCTGGTGGAGATATTCCGAACTGAGGAGTGGAGCGCCACATGGCTACCGTGACCGAGAAGGCCGTGCTCGCGGGCGGGTGTTTCTGGGGCATGCAGGACCTGTTCCGCCGCCACCCGGGCGTCGTCTCCACGCGCGTCGGCTACAGCGGCGGCGACGTCCCGAACGCGACGTACCGCAACCACGGCAGCCACGCCGAGGCGATCGAGATCGTCTTCGACCCGGCCCAGCTGAGCTACCGGCAGGTCCTGGAGTTCTTCTTCCAGATCCACGACCCGACGACGCGTGACCGCCAGGGCAACGACATCGGCGCGAGCTACCGCTCGGCGATCTTCTACACCGACGACGAGCAGAAGCGGGTCGCGGAGGCGACGATCGCCGACGTGGACGCGTCCGGCAAGTGGCCGGCCCGGGTCGTCACCGAGGTGGCGCAGGCCGGCGACTTCTGGGAGGCCGAGCCGGAGCACCAGGACTACCTCGAGCGCTACCCGAACGGGTACACCTGCCACTACGTGCGACCTGAGTGGCAGCTCGGCGAGCGGTGATCACGGCCGTCGAGGTCGTGGCGCTGCACGTGTCGCCCGTGCACGCCTACGAGGGCCGACCGGGCGACGGTCCCCGCCACGACCCCGGGCCGGTCTCGCGTGAGGACGTCGTGGTCCGGGCTGGCTTGGGCCTGGTGGGCGACCGCTACTTCAACCAGCCCGCGCACCGCACGGCCGCCGTCACGTTCTTCGCCGTCGAGTCGCTGGAGCACGTCACCGAGGGGCTCGGCCTGCGCACCACGCCGAGCCCGCTGGTGGTGCGGCGCAACGTCGTGCTGCGCGGGTTCGACGTGGACGGGCTCGCGCGCCACGACGTGTTCACCCTCGACTCGGGCGACGGCCCGGTGCGCTTCGAGGCGCACCGGGCCGCCAACCCGTGCGGTTGGCTGGACGCCGTGATCGCGCCGGGCGCGTTGAAGGCGCTGCGCGGCCGTGGCGGCAAGCGGTGCGTCCCGCTCGACGACGGCGTGCTCCGCCTCGGCCCGGCGACGCTGACCACGTGAGCGGAGGGCGGTGGGCCCGGTGACCACCGTCCAGTGGGCCACCGCGCTCGCTGCCCGCTTCGAGGGCCACCTCCTGCACATCGTCGCCCGAAACGACGAGACCGACCCCCGACCCACCGCCGACCGGTCACGGCCGTGTCGCTCGACGGTGGTGCGGCCGGCGTCAACGGCGACTGTCCGTCAGCTCGGGAGACCCGGCCGGATGAGGGGTTTCACCGGCTCGACTGGCGTTGGCCGCGACGGGGGCGCGGGGTGTCCGCCGCCGGCACTCTCACCCGTGCGCCACACAGTCGGGCGGGAACGGGGGTAGGGCATGCGGTCCAGGGTGCACAGGCATCTCGCTTCGGTGGTGCCGGAGCTCTTCGAGGACCAGGCGCCGGCCGTGGCGGTCCTGTCGGTGGCGGGGTCACTCGACGCGGAGGACAAGCGGCCGGTCCTGCCGCCGGAGTTCAACTGGCGCGACTACACCGTCATGCTGCTGCACGTCGCCGCCGAGATCGAGCACTCGCTGATGGTGCAGTACCTGTTCGCCGCCTACTCGATGGGCGGGCCGCAGGTGCCCGCGGCGCGACGGGACGACGTGCGCCGGTGGCAGGAGGTCATCCTCGGCATCGCGAAGGAGGAGATGGGCCACCTCGTCACGGTGCAGAACCTGCTCACCGCCCTCGGCGCGCCCGTCAACCTCGACCGCGAGGACTACCCGTGGGGTTCGGACTTCTACCCGTTCCCGTTCACGCTGCGCCCGTTCAGCGCGAAGTCGCTGGCCGCCTACGTGGTCGCGGAGAGCCCGGGGACGTGGTCCGGCCCGAAGGCCGACGAGATCAAGCGGGTGGCCTTCGAGTCCACCGGGCAGCACGTCAACCGGGTCGGCGCCCTCTACGGCCGGGTCGACGCGATCCTGAAGAACAAGGACTTCCTGCCGGACGAGTCGTTCCACGCCGAGACGCTGCCCTACCAGGCGTCCTGGGACGAGTGGGGGCGTGGTTACACCCGGGGTCAGCGGGGGCAGGACTCCGGCAACGTGCCGGACGTCAAGTCGCCCGAGCTGCTGATCTTCGGCGTGTTCTCGCGCGACTCGGCGCGGCGGGCGCTGCACGAGATCGGCGAGCAGGGCGAGGCGCCGGGCGCGGACCTCGAGGACGCGACCTCCCACTTCAACCGGTTCCTGGGCATCTACGAGGAGCTGACCGCGTGGCCCGGTGACGACCAGGCGCTGGTGTCCCGCCCGGTCGCGGAGAACCCGGTGACCGAGCACCGGCTCAACGAGTCGGAGGTGGCGGCCTTCGGCGCCGCGGAGGTGACGACCAGCCCGATCACCGACCCCGTCACGGCGTTGTGGGGCCACCTGTTCAACCTCCGCTACCGGATGCTGCTCACCGACATCTCCCACGCGTTCCGGCTGGCCGGCCCGGCGGACAACGGCGGCGTGCTCACCGGGCGCGGCGCGCTGGTGCACCGGGCGTTCGCCGAGATGTACCACCTGCGCGCGCTCGCCGGGCGGTTGGTGGACCTCCCGCTGGAGCGGGACGCGCCGACCGGCCGACGCGCCGGGCCTCCGTTCGAGATGCCCTACAGCCTCGAACTGCCGCACCACGACCACGACCGCTGGCTGCTGCAACGCGACCTCGTGCAGGCCTCGCGGCTGCTCACCGACCAACTGCTGAGCACCGACCCGTCGTGCGGCGGCGACCCCTACCTGGTCGCGCTGCGCGAGTCCGACCAGCGGGCGCTGGAGCAGGTCGAGCACATCCTCAGCCGCAAGGGGTGCACGCGATGACGACGATCCGGGAACTGCGCATCCTGCCCCCGCTGGCCGTGGGCCGGCTCGGCGCGGCCGCCGAGCCGATGGACAACTACACCGCCGAGACCGACCCCGACCAGCCGCTCGCGCCGCGGCGGCTGCGCCCGGCGCCGACGTTCCACGTCGACCACTCGTCCGGCGCGATCACCGGCGTCGACACCCCCGGACAGCTGCGGTTCACCGACGGGCGGGGCAAGGTCCGCCCCGTCGCGCCGTTCCTGGAGGTCTGGGCGCTCACCGACGACGGGCTGCGGCCCCTCACCCTCGACCTGCTGCGCCTCAACGGCCTGGCGCCGGACGACGTGCGGTGGCGGGTGCGGGTCGGCAACCACAAGATCCAGCGCCGCACCTACGACGACCGGGACAGGATCGACGCCGACACGGAGTGGTTCGGCGACCACGACGCGCACGCGTTGACCGGTCTGTGCCCCCACTTCCTGGAGGACCGGTCCCTGCCGCTGGGCCACGTGCGCTACCTCAAGCCGACACCGGAGTTCCCCGGCATCCGCCTGCGGTTCACCCCCGCCGGCGGCCACGTCTACGGCTCCGCGTACACCGACCGCCCCACCGACCCGGACCCCAACGTCGTCGACTTCCTCTACGACGCCACCAGAGGCACGTGGCGCGGTCACGCGGACCAGGCGGGCGACCCGAGGCTGACGATCCCGGCCCAGATCTACGCCGGCGACGACAGGCCGGACGGCGCCTGGGTGAGCCGCGGCTACCTGGACGACGAGTGCGACGGCCTGGTCCACGTCAAGCTCCAGGTCTCGGGCCGGGAGCTGACCGCGCTCGGCCGCATCGGCGCGGGCCCACCCGCCTACGCGCCGGACTCGATCCCGATCCGCACGGTCGCGGACGAGCTCGACCAGGCGTTGTTCGGGCCCAGGGCCACCGCCGACGACACGCTGGAGCAGGCTCGCGCCGTGGCCGAGGAGGTGCTGCGCCGGGCCACCGAGACGGTGCGGCTGATGAACACCGAGGTGATGAACGGCAACACCGTGGACGGCCGGGTCGACGCCGCCAGCACGATGGTGCGGCAGGACACGGCCGACACCGGCAGGTTGTTCGAGCCGATCATGGCCCCGTCGCTGGTGGACGCCGCCGCGGTCCTCGCCCTGCACCAGAACGTGCTCGCCGCCCTGCGCAGCGGCACCGCGCCGTGGTTCGCCGACGTGCTGCGCGACCACGACGAGGTGGGCGACCTCACCGCCAAGGGCAGGCGCAAGATGCCGGCCCTGATGCGCGGCGCGGACGGCCGGTCGCTGGCCCTGACCCGCCGCCAGGTCGACCTCGTCCGCCTGGCCGCCCGGCAGGCGATCTTCCGGCAGGACACAGACGACCCCGAGGTGCCGCGATGAGCGACGACCGCATCGACCCGATGAACCTCACCGCGCAACTGCACTACAACGCCGCCGGCAACCCGCCGAGCACGCTGCCGGAGTCGGCGATCTCCAACGCCTTCCCCGGCCTGGAGTTCGACATCCGCAACATCTGGCGCAGGCTGCTGGTCGGCATCGAGCTGCACGAGTCCGACAACTACGTCGTGGGCGCCGACCGGGGGTACGAAGGACTCGTCGGCCGCCGCCTGCTGACCGTCGCCGACCACGACGTCATCGGCGGACTGGTCGGCCCGACCCGGCCCGGCGCCGGGTCCGCGCCGCTGACCTCGCCGACCAACCCGGACGGCGTGACCATGCTGGAGTGGTCGAACTCGCTGGCCGACGTGCTGGACAGGCACGTGGGCCGGACCGTGCCGTGCCTGTTCACCAGCGGTCCCGCGCCGAACCCGGTCGGCAAGCCCGCGAAGCTGCCCGATCCGGGGTTCGAGGTGGTGGAGCTGGAGGTCAGGCCGCTGTTCGCGACGAGCGCGGAGACCGGCGAACCGCTCGCCGTGATCGCCGAGGAGATGGCCGGGCCCGGCGACCTGACCCGCGGCCTGTGCTCGCCCTGGCAGAACGACTACCGCGAGTGCGCCTGCTACTACTGGGCCGCCAGCCGGCCGGACTACGTCAACGTCGAGGACACCGCGGCGGGCACCACCACCGGCAACCACTGGTTCGCCGTCGACCGCGAGCCGCGCGAGTACGTCCTCGACAGCCGCGCCGACTCCCGGCTGGTCAGCTACGACGACCTGTTCCAGGACTGGCAGGGCAAGCTGCGGTTCGTCGTCGGCGGCGACGACGCGCCCGAGCACCTCGAAGCCGACCCGGAGGACCGATGACCGCGAGCAGGCTGTTCGAGGCGTCCACCCCCGTCCACCCCGACGTCCACCTGCTCGACACCGACGCCGGACCGCGCGTGCTCGTCGCCGACGGCAGCCGTCTGTTCGGCGTCGGCCAAGCCCTCTACGACCGGATCGACGCCGCGCGCCGCGATCCCGACCCGCGGGCGATGGACGTGCTCCTGGCCGACATCGGCCTCGACGCGCCGCGGCAGGTGGACGACCTCGCGCCCGACCCGCCGCCGGTGCGGGCGCTGTCGCTGGCCGTCGCCCAGAAGTGCAACCTCGGCTGCACCTACTGCTACGCCCAGCAGGGCGACTTCGGCGGGCCGGCCAAGAACATGCCGGAGGCCACCGCGTTCGCCGCCGTGGACACCCTGTTCCGCGACGCCGCCCCCGGCGAGCGCGTCAACCTCGCGTTCCTCGGCGGCGAGCCGATGATCAACCGGCCGGTCGTGCGCGCCGCGACCGGGTACGCCGTCACGGTGTCGCGGCGGACCGGGATCCCGGTCACGTTCTCCATCACCACCAACGGCACCCTGCTCACCCCCGAGGACGGCGAGTTCTTCGAGGCGCACGGTTTCGCGGTCACGGTCAGCCTCGACGGCGTCGGCGCGCGGCACGACCTGCTGCGACCGCACCGCGACGGGCGCGGCAGCTACCGGCGCGTCATGGACCGGGTCGCGCCCCTGCTGGCGGCGCAACGCCGGATGCAGGTCTCGGCCCGCGTCACGGTCACCCCGCTCAACCTCGACCTGCCGCGCACGCTCGACGAGTTCACCGCCGCCGGGTTCCACGGCGTCGGCTTCTCCCCCATGCTCAGCTCGCCCACCGGACAGGGCGAGATGGCGCTGGCGGACCTGGAGGTCATGCTGGAGCAGATGACCGCGTGCGGCGAGGAGTTCGTCCGCCGGGTCCTCGCCGGGCAGCGCTACCCGTTCACCAACCTGGTCACCGCGCTGCGCGAGATCCACCGGGGCACGCACCGGCCCTACCCGTGCGGCGCGGGCGCGGGCTACCTCGGCGTGTCGGCCGACGGCGACCTCTCGGCGTGCCACCGGTTCGTGGGCGACGAGGACGGCGCGATGGGCGACCTGACCAGCGGGGTGGACGACGTCAAGCGCGCCCGCTGGCTGACCGACCGCCACGTGCACCGGCAGGAGCCGTGCAACGGCTGCTGGGCCCGGTACCTGTGCGGCGGCGGCTGCCACCACGAGGTGATCCGGCGCGGTCGGCCCGCCTGCGACTACATCCGGGGCTGGCTGCACCACTGCCTGTCCGTCTACAGCCGCCTGCTCGCCGCGCGCCCCGACTACTTCACCGGATGACGACCTGGGACGTCTGCGTGCTCGGTGGCGGCCCGGCGGGCTCGGTGTGCGCGCTGCGCCTGGCCCGACTCGGCCACCGCGTCGTGCTGCTGGAACGCCGACCGTTCCCCCGGCCGCACGTGGGCGAGGCGCTGTCGCCCGGCGTCCGGCCGCTGCTCGACGTGCTGGACCTCCGGCACGCCCTCGACGACGCCCTGCCCTCCCGAGGCGCCTTGGTGTGCTGGGAGGACACCACGACCCGCCTGGTCGCACCCGATCCCCGTGCCGTCACGGTCGACCGAGGGCAGTTCGACCACGTCCTCCTCACCGCCGCGCGGGCCGCCGGCGTCGAGGTCCGCCAACCGGTCCGCGCCGGACGCCCCGGGCGCACCGGCACGGGCTGGGACGTCCCCCTGCCCGACGGGACGCTCCGAGCCCGCTTCCTGGTCGACGCGAGCGGGCGGCGCCGCGTCTCGGGCGGCACGACCACCGCCGCCGGCCCCAGGACCCTCGCCCTGCACGCCGTCTGGCCCGGGGCGGGCCCGACCCGGATCGGCGCCGGACCGCGGACCTGGTGCTGGGGCGCGCCACTGCCCGACGGCACGGTCCGCGCCATGGCGTTCACCGACGCCGAGCTCCTGCGCGCGCACCGCCCGGACCGCCTCTACCACCGGCTGCTGGACAGCACCGGCCTGTTCGCGGACCGGCCGGGATCGCTCGACGTCGCCGTCTGCGATGCCACCGCGTACCGCGACGACGATCCCGTCACCGAGGACAGCGTCAAGATCGGTGAGGCGGCCTTCGCCCTCGACCCGGTGACGTCGTTCGGAGTGGACAGCGCGCTGCACAGCGCCATGGCCGCCGCCGTCACCGTCCACACCGTCCTCTCGCACGGCGACCGGGCCGCCGCCCTCGCCTTCTACCGCGACAGCCGGGACCGGACCGCGGCCCGCCACACCACCTGGACCGCCGCCCACTACGACCGCCACCGCACCCACCGCGACCAGCCGTTCTGGCGCCGCCGGGCCACCCCGCTCCCCCGGACCCGGCCGCCCGCCCCACCCACCCCGCTGACCCCCGGGCACCTGCTCCGCCCGGTCCGGCTCGCACCCGACGCCGCCGTCGTGCCCACCCCGTGCCCGGTGGGAGACCTGGTCACCCTGCGCCGGGCGCTTACGCACCCGGCCCTGGCCACCCCCGTCGCCCACGTGGGGGGCGCCGAGCTGGCGCCGCTGCTGGACTGCGTCGAGCGCAGCGCGTCCCTCGCCGACCTGCTCCGCGCCTGGTCGGCGCACCTGCCCGCGCACCGCGCCGAGGCGACGGCGAAGTGGCTGTTCGAGGCGGGGCTGCTGGTGGCCGCGCGGTGAGCTGATCCCCCGCGCGGCCACGCCGAACGCGGCGGCACTCAGCTCGTGTGCGTCGCCCGCGGCCGTGCCCGCTCCGGTGCGACCCGCTCCGGTGCGGCGTCCCCTCGTGCGGCGTCCCCTCGTGCGGCGTCCACCGGTTCGACGCGCGCCGGTTCCACCGTCGCCGGTTCGTCCCGCCCGGTCCGGGCCGGTCGCAACCTCGGCAGCCACACCGGCAGCAGGGCGATCGCGATCGCGGCGGGCGTGACGATGCCGGTGAGGGTGACGAAGAGGTTGCCCCACGGGGTGAAGCCGAACGGCACGGCCTCGGACGGCCCGTTCATGCCGATGATCCACAGCGGCATCGCGTACCACGCCGCCGCCAGGACCAGGAGCACGCGCGGCAACGCGGTGGCACGCCGCCACGTGGCGGTGGCCAGCCAGACCAGGGCAGGCACCACCCACACCGCGTGGTGCACCCACGTGATCGGCGAGACCAGCTGCGCGCCGAAGGCGATCACCAGGACCCCGACCACGTCCTGGCCGCGGCGGTGCGCCCACACCGCGCCGGCCAGGCACCCGACCGCCACGACCGCGGCCACCGGCAGCGCCCAGCCCGGCGCGGTCCCCTCGCCGGCCAGGCGCGCGAAGAACCCCGACAGCGAGTGGTTGACCACCAGGTTGTTGGGCGAGATGCGCGTGGTGTCGAAGAAGGTGCCCTGCAACCAGTAGGCGCGCGAATCGGGGAGCAGGAGGGCGAACCCGACCAGCACGGTGGCGGCGAACGCGGCGAGCGCCTGGTAGGCGGCACGACGGCGGCCGGTGAAGAACAGGTAGGCGATGAAGAACAGCGGCGTGAGCTTGATCCCGGCGGCGATGCCGGTGGCGATGCCGCGGTAGCGCTCGGGCAGCGACGGCAGGAAGTCCAGCAGGATCAGCGCCATCAGCAGCAGGTTGACCTGCCCGAGCAGCACGTTGAGCTGCACGGGCGCCAGCAGGGAGGCGCCGGCCGTGCAGGCGGCCACCAGCAGGGCCGTGTTCCGCCGGGCGGTCGTCGCGCCGGTGATGCGCAGGACCAGCCAGATCGACGCGCCCAGCGCGAGGTAGCCGGCGGCGGTCCAGGTGAAGTGCGTGGCCATCACCGGCAGCAACGCCGTCGGCACCGCCACGACGGCGGCGAACGGGGTGTAGGTGAACAGCATGCCGTTGTGGAAGCCGGTCTCGTACAGCCGGTGGCCGGCCAGGACGGCCTGGCCGGCGCCCCGGTAGACCGCGAGGTCGATCATCCAGAAGGGGATGAACAAGCCGGAGAACAGCACGGCGTGCGCGGCGAGCGCCACCGCGACCGCGAGGACCGGGCCGAAGGCGACGAGCCGACGTCGGCTGAGGTGGATCATGGTGGGTTGTCCTTCACCGGTGCGGAAGAGCGGGCGATTTCCCGGCTGGGGCCGCGAAGAACTGCCCCGTCGATTGTTCGATCCCCTCGACACCGGGTGCCCGATCGAATTCGATCACGAGCCTACAACGCCCTGACCAGCCGTGTTCGTCCACGAAGCGGTGAAGCACCTCCCCGTCAAGCGTGAAACTCCCGGGCGGTTTCTACCTTTGCGTGACTACCCGGAGAAGCATTTCCCGATAGGGGCCGAATGCGGGTGACAACCGGTTCCGGGCGGGCGCGGCTCGTCGGGTGGGTCGCGCCGCGGCCGGCACGGGGAGGTGGCCGACCGGCCGGTCGGACAAGTAGCTTCTGGCTGTGTCGGAACGGGACGAGGTCATCGCCGGGCGGTATCGGCTGGTCGAGTTGGTCGGGCGCGGGGCGGCCGGGGTCGTCTGGCGAGCGCGCGACGAGCGCCTGGGGCGGTCGGTCGCGGTCAAGCTCCTCACCGCGGCCGACTCGCCGAGCGCGGTCGAGCGGATCGTCCGGGAGGGACGGGTCGCCGCACGGCTGCGACACCCCCACGCCGTCACCGTGCACGACGTCGTGGAGCACGGCGGCAAGCCCTGCTTGGTGATGGAGTACCTGCCGTCGAAGACGCTGGCCGAGCTGGTCGACGAACGCGGCCCGTTGCCGGTGGAGCTGGTCGCCGGCGTCGGCTGGCAGGTGGCGTCCGCGCTGGCCGCCGCCCACGCCGACGGGATCGTGCACCGGGACGTCACGACGTTCAACATCCTGCTGGCCGAGGACGGCACCGCGAAGATCGCCGACTTCGGCATCGCCCGGGCGATCGGCGAGCACACCGTGACCGACGCCCGGGTGGTCGTCGGCACGCCCGCGTTCCTCGCGCCGGAGGTGGCGGCGGGCCAGGAGGCGGTGTTCGCCTCCGACGTGTACTCGCTGGGCGCGACCCTCTACGCCGCGATGGAGGGCCACCCGCCGTTCGGCACGACCGACAACCCGTACGCCCTGCTCCGCCGCATCGCGGACGGCGAGGTCGCGCCGATGCGCTTCTCCGGCCGGTTGGGCGACGTCCTGGAACGCGTGCTCCGCCGGGACCCGGCCGAGCGGCCGACGATGGCCGAGCTGCACAGCCTCCTCGGCGCGGTGATGGAGGGCCGGCCGCTGCCGGGGGAACCCCAGCCCGCCGCCGCGCAGAACGGCGACACCCGCCCGCTGCCCGCCCCGCGCCGCGTGCCGTGGCGCCGGATCGCCCTCATCGCGGGCGCCGTCGTGCTGGTCGCGACGGGCATCGTGATCGGCAACTCGCTGGCCCGCACGGACTCGACCGGCAACGCCGAACCGGCCCCGGACGACACCACCACCGCGACCACGACGACGAGCACCACCGCCGACACCGCCACCACCGCCGACGTCACCGCCACCACCGACGCCGCCACCACCTCGACGGCCGGCGCACCGCCCACCTGCACCGCCCGCTTCGGGATCACCAACTCCTGGCCGGGCGGCTACCAGGCCCACGTGACCGTGCGCAACACCGGCGACCACGCGCTCACCACGTGGACCGTGACCTGGCCCCGCCCGGACGGCCACGCGATCAGCAACCTGTGGAACGGCGGCCTCACCACGAACGACGACTCGATGACCGTCATCAACGCCGCCCACAACGGCAAGCTGCCCGTCAACGGCTCGACCACGTTCGGCTTCACCGCCAACGGCCCGTCCGTCCCGGACCCCGACCTGACCTGCACGTCCGACTGAGCAAGTGGTCGGAGGGGCCGAAAATGAGGTGGTCAGACCGGCGCGGAGGCTGGTTTGCTCAACGTTCCGCGCCAGTCTGACCCGGTCGACCGGAGCCGACCTACCGTGTAGACACGCGTGCACACGGCCAGCCCGGACTACCCCGGTCGGACGCTGCGTACACGTACGAGCACGAACCGAGTGCCAGGAGACGAGCTCCCCGCCTGCCACGCACCGTCGAAGCCCACGTCGTCACCGATCGCGACAGCGGCCCGTGCCCGATCACCACCGGCCCGGACGGCGCGCTGTGGATCGCCCTGGAGACCGGCGCCCTGGCCCGCGTCGCCCGAACCTGATCAGCCGTCGTCCCGAAGCGTCGCCAAACCGTGCAGCAACGGCACGTAGACGTCGTCCACCAGCGACGCCACGGTCTCCTCGGTCAGCGGAGCGCCGCAGGTCATCGACTCGTTGCGGATCAGGTCCAGCGGCAGTCGCTGCACCCGGTGCGACATGTCGACCGGTGGCAGTTCGGCGCGGGCCACCGCCCTGTCGACGATGGTCCGCACGGCGTCGGTCAGCGGTGTGGGGTTGGCCAGGCGCTCGCCCAGCAGGGTCGCCACCTCGGGGTGCCGGAACGCCTCGCCCATCACGCCCGCCACCATCTCGTTCATCATCGAGTCGGCCCGGCGGGCGATGCGGTCGAACAGGGTGCGCAGGTCGCCCCGCAACGTGCCGGTGTCGGGCGTCTCCGGTTCCACCGGGAGGTTGCGGAACCACGCCGCCAGCACCAGTTCCGCCCGGCCGCCCCAGCGGCGGTAGATGACCGGTTTACTCGTTCCCGCCCGGGCGGCCACGGCCTCTATGGTGAGCCGTGCGTAGCCGACTTCGCGCAGCTCGTCCCAGGCCGCGTCCAGGATGGCCTGCTCCAGCTGCGCCCCACGTCGGCGCGACTTCACCACCGTCACCGTGCCCCTTCAGCGAACCTTGCCGAGCCCGTCACCGACGAACCCACTACCGGATGAAACCTTTACCCACTCTTTAGATACGTTGCGTTTCTTATCGGGCGGGTCTACCTTTGCACATGTTAGACACGATCCGTTTCTTATGGGGGAACACCGTTGCTTAGCCGCTTGCTGCGTACCCACCTGCGGCCGTACAGACGCGAGCTGACGGTCGTGCTCGTGCTACAGCTGATCGGCACCGTCGCCTCGCTGTACCTGCCGAGCCTCAACGCCGACATCATCGACTTCGGCATCGCCGCCGGTGACACCGGCTACATCCTGTCCACCGGCGGCTGGATGGTCGGTGTGTCGGTCATCCAGATCGTCGCCTCGATCGGCGCGGTGTACTACAGCGCCCGCGTGGCGATGAGCTTCGGCCGCGACGTCCGCGCGGCCGTCTTCCACCGCGTCGGCGAGTTCTCCGCGCGCGAGGTCGCCACGCTGGGCCCGTCGTCCCTGATCACCCGCACCACCAACGACGTGCAGCAGGTCCAGCTGCTCGTGGTGATGGGCTGCACGATGCTGGTCAACGCGCCGATCATGTGCGTGGCGGGCATCGTGATGGCGCTGCGCGAGGACGTCGGCCTGTCGTGGCTGCTCGTCGTCTGCGTGCCCGCGCTGGCCATCGCGGTCGGCTTGATCGTGATCCGCATGGTGCCGCAGTTCCGCCAGATGCAGGAGCGCATCGACGACGTCAACCGCGTGCTGCGCGAGCAGCTGGCCGGCATCCGCGTGGTCCGGGCGTTCGTCCGGGAACGCGCCGAGACCCGGCGCTTCGCCGACGTCAACGGCGCGCTCACCGACACCACGCTGCGCGTCGGCCGGCTCCAAGCCTTGATCTTCCCCGTGGTGATGCTGCTGCTCAACGCCTCCAGCGTGGCCGTGCTGTGGTTCGGCGCGTTCCGCGTGGACACCGGCGAGATGCAGATCGGCGCGCTGACGGCGTTCCTGAGCTACCTGATGCAGATCCTCATGGCGGTGATGTTCGCGACCTTCATCTCGATGATGATCCCGCGTGCCGCCGTGAGCGCCGAGCGGATCAACGAGGTACTGGAGACCGACTCGTCGGTCCTGCCGCCGGCCGCGCCGCTGCTCGAACTGCCCGGGCAGGTGTCGGTGGAGTTCCGCGGCGCGGAGTTCCGCTACCCCGGCGCGGACGAGCCGGTGCTGCACGACATCAGCTTCCGCGCCGAGGCCGGTCACCGCACGGCGATCATCGGCAGCACGGGCACCGGCAAGACGACGTTGCTCAACCTCGTGCCCCGGCTGATCGACGTGACCGGCGGCGGCGTGCTCGTCAACGGCACGGACGTCCGCGAGATCGACACCGACGCGCTGTGCGCGCGCATCGGGCTGGTGCCGCAGCGGCCGTACCTGTTCACCGGCACGATCGCGTCCAACCTCCGCTACGGCAGGCCCGAGGCCACCGACGAGGAGCTGTGGGAGGCGCTGGAGATCGCCCAGGCGCGCGACTTCGTGGAGGCCATGCCGAACGGGCTCGACGCGGAGATCGCCCAGGGCGGCACAAACGTCTCCGGCGGCCAGCGGCAGCGGCTCTCCATCGCCCGCGCGTTGGTGCGCAGGCCGGACGTCTACCTGTTCGACGACGCGTTCTCGGCGCTCGACCTGTCCACCGACGCCCGGCTGCGCGCCGCGCTGCGACCGCACACGCGGGACGCGGTCGTGGTGATCGTGGCCCAGCGCGTGTCCACGATCCTGGACGCCGACCGGATCGTGGTGCTGGACGGCGGCAGCGTCGTCGGCATCGGCACCCACCACGAATTGCTGGACTCCTGCCCCACCTACGTGGAAATCGTCGAGTCCCAGCTGACCTCGGAGCAGGCCGCATGAGCACCACGACCACTCCCCGTCCCGCCACCCCGCCACCGGCCCGGATGGGCGGCGGCATGCCCGGCATGGGCATGCCGATGGGCAAGGCGGAGAACTTCGGCCCGACCGCGCGCCGGCTCGTCGGTCGGATGCGCCGCGAGCGGATCGCCCTGCTGGCCGTGGTCGCGCTCGGCGTCATCAGCGTGGCGTTCGCCGTGGCCGGGCCGAAGATCCTCGGCCAGGCCACCGACATCATCTTCGAGGGCGTCCTGGGCCGGCTGCGCGGCACGGCGGGCGCGGGCGTCGACTTCGCCGCGCTCGCCACGGTCCTGGTGTGGGTGATGGGCCTGTACCTCGTGTCGTCGCTGTTCGGCTGGTGGCAGGGCCGCGTGCTGAACAACGTGGTGCAGCGCTTCGTGTTCCGGCTGCGCTCCGACGTCGAGGACAAGATCCACCGGCTGCCGCTGCGCTACTTCGACGGCCAGCCGCGCGGTGAGCTGCTGTCCCGCGTCACCAACGACATCGACAACGTGTCGACCACCTTGACGCAGACGCTGAGCCAGCTGCTCACGTCGTTGCTGACGGTCATCGGCGTGCTGGTGATGATGCTGACCATCTCGCCGCTGCTGACGCTGATCGCGTTGCTGCTGATCCCGATCTCGGTGATCACGACCGGACGGATCCGCAAGCGGTCGCAGGCGTTGTTCGTGGCGCAGTGGAAGCACACCGGCGCGTTGAACGCGCACATCGAGGAGGCGTTCACCGGCCACCAGCTGGTCAAGGTCTTCGGTCGGCAGCGCGAGTCGGAGGCGGAGTTCAAGCGCCGCAACGACGAGTTGCTCGGCTCGGCGATGGGCGCGCAGTTCGTGTCCGGCCTGATCATGCCGATGATGATGTTCCTGTCGAACGTCAGCTACGTGGCGGTGGCGGTGGTGGGCGGCCTGCGCATCACGTCCGGCTCGATGAGCCTGGGCGAGGTGCAGGCGTTCATCCAGTACTCCCGCCAGTTCACCCAGCCGTTGACGCAGGTGGCGTCGATGGCGAACCTCATGCAGTCGGGTGTGGCGTCGGCCGAGCGGGTGTTCGAGCTGCTCGACGCCGAGGAGCAGGAGCCGGACCCGGCGGAGGCGTCGTTGCCCGCCGAACGCCGCGGCCGGGTGGAGTTCGAGCACGTGAGCTTCTCCTACCGGGCCGAGCAGCCGTTGATCGAGGACCTGTCGCTGGTGGCCGAGCCGGGGCAGACGGTCGCCATCGTCGGCCCGACCGGCGCGGGCAAGACCACGCTGGTGAACCTGATCATGCGGTTCTACGAGCTGGACGCGGGCCGCATCACGCTCGACGGGGTGGACATCACCGCGCTGAAGCGGGAGGACCTGCGCTCGCAGACCGGCATGGTGCTCCAGGACACCTGGCTGTTCGGCGGCACGATCCGCGACAACATCGCCTACGGCAACTCCTCGGCCACCGAGGAGGAGATCATGGCCGCAGCCCGCGCCACCTACGTAGACCGGTTCGTGCGCACCTTGCCGGACGGGTACGACACCGTCATCGACGAGGAGGCGACGAACGTCAGCGCCGGGGAGAAGCAGCTGCTGACCATCGCGCGGGCGTTCCTGGCCAACCCGTCGTTGCTCATCCTGGACGAGGCGACCAGTTCGGTGGACACCCGCACGGAGTCGTTGGTGCAGCACGCCATGGCGGCCTTGCGGTCGTCGCGGACGAGCTTCGTCATCGCCCACCGGCTGTCGACCATCCGGGACGCCGACGTGATC
Source organism: Actinosynnema sp. CA-299493 (assembly GCF_050946825.1). Classification (NCBI taxonomy): domain Bacteria; kingdom Bacillati; phylum Actinomycetota; class Actinomycetes; order Pseudonocardiales; family Pseudonocardiaceae; genus Actinosynnema; species Actinosynnema sp. CA-299493. The sequence continues at coordinate 4,434,176 of NZ_CP191993.1, read as the reverse complement.
CTGGTGATGGAGTCCGGGCAGATCGTGGAGCAGGGCAGCCACGACGAGCTGATGGCCACCGAGGGCGCCTACCACCGCCTCTACGCGGCCCAGTTCGCCGCCGCGGTCTGAGCGCGGTTGCGGCAGTGCGGAGCCCGGCAGGGCGGATCGATCAGATCCTCACCCTGCCGGGCTCGTTGCCGCATCGACGGCGCCGATCCCGCCCTGACCACACCGGTCCCGATCGCTCGGTGAACGCCGCCCTGCTCATCGAAATCTCGCGCCGGTAGATGACGCCTATCTCCACGGGTCACGGCCGGTCCCGGCGGCGGATGGGGCGGTCGAGCCGCCGCCGGGTCGCGGTCATTCGATCAGTCGAGGAAGTAGCCCAGGTTGCCCTCGCTGATCTGGCCCTCGCAGTTCGAGTCGTAGGACTCCATGTGGTCACCGTTGCCCCGCACCAGGCAGCGGTAGATCGGGTGGCTGCCGGCGACCTGGCCGTCGTGGGCGTAGCCGAGCAGGCCGACGCGGGTCTGGCCCTCGCAGTTCACGTCGTACGAGGTGAAGTTGTCCCAGCCGATCGAGCAGCGGTACAGCGGGTGGGTGCCCGCGGCCTGGCTGGTCAGCAGGCGGCCGAGGGAGGCCTCGACCACGTAGCCCGAGGGCGCGCCGGTGACCGAGGTGAGGTGGTCGCCGCGCCCGCCGAGGTAGCGGATCGCGGTGACGGTCGACGGGCCGCCGGTGGTCGCGCCGGTGTAGAGCAGGCGGTTCGGCGAGCCCGCGCCCGGGTCGGTGATCTTGTTCGGCGTCGAGGCGTTGACGAGCGCGGCCTGGACGGTCGCCGGCGCGTCACCGGGGTGCGTGGCCAGGTACAGCGCGGCGGCGCCCGCGACGTGCGGCGCGGCCATCGAGGTGCCGCTGATGGTGTTGGTGGCGGTGTCGTTGGTGTGCCACGACGACGTGATGCCCAGACCCGGTGCGAAGATGTCGGTGCACGTGCCGTAGTTGGAGAACGACGCCCGCGCGTCGGTGATCGTCGAGGCGTTCACGGTGACCGCCTCGCGCACCAGCGCCGGGCTGTACCCGCACGCGTCGGCGCTGGAGTTGCCGGACGCGAGGGAGTACGTGACGCCGGAGGCGATGGAGTTGCGCACCGCCGTCTCCAGGGGCGCGGTGGCCGCGGAGGCGGTCGCGCCGAGGCTCATGTTCGCGACCGCGGGCTTGACGGCGTTCGCGGTCACCCAGTCGACCCCGCTGATCACCTGGGCGAACGTGCCCGAGCCCGCGCAGTTGAGCACGCGGACGGCGACCAGCTGCACCCCCTTGGCGACGCCGTACTGGCTGCCGCCGACGGTGCCCGCAACGTGGGTGCCGTGACCGTTGCAGTCGGTGTTGGTGCCGTCCACGGCGTCGTAGCCCCACGACGCCCGGCCGCTGAACGTCGAGTGGGTGGTCCGGATGCCGGTGTCGAGGATGTAGGCGCGCACGGTGGCGGCGGGCGTGTCGTAGCTGTACGAGGAGTTCAGCGGCAGGTCGCGCTGGTCGATGCGGTCGAGCCCCCACGACGGCGGGTTCGGCTGCGTGTCGACCGCCTCGACCAGGCCGTCCTGGCTGACGGACCGCACGGCGGGGTCCGCGGCCAGTCTTCTCGCTTCGCGTTCACTGGCGCTGACGGCGAAGCCGCGCAACGCGTGCCGCCACGTGGCCGTGACCGTGCCGCCGTGCTTCGCGGTGAGGTCGGCCGCCTGGGCGCCCGCCGCGTCCTCCAGCACCACCAGGTAGTGCCCCGGCACGGCCGTGCCGGCGGCGGCGAGCTCGATGTCGCCCTCCGCCGCGCCCGCCGGTGGCGCGCCGACCAGCAGACCGGTGGTGAGCGCCACGGCGCCCAGCACCCCGTTGACCGCAAAGACCTTGCGCTTCATCGAAACCTCCGCAGGGGTGAGATCCGACCACCGAGCGTGACACGCCGATCCGGTGCGCGGGACAGACCGGTGCGGCAGCCCGAAGGACGGCGGCACGCGGCCGTGACCGGGGACGGCCGAAGGGCGTCCACCGGCGTCGTCATCCGCAGTGCGCGCCTGGTGCGAACGGCCGGCGGCGCGTGGCACGAATGGTCGTCACGCCGTTCCGGGCGTCACGTCCCGGGGGTGAGGCGGAACCTCTCCGCGAACGCCGACAACTGGTCCCGCTGCTCACCGGGGTCGGCGCTGGTCGCGCTCACCACGATCCGGGTCACCCCCTGCCCGGCGAACGCCTCCACCGCGTCCGCGGACATCCCGATCGAGCCCCACCGCGTGTAGTCCAGCGCGTCCGGATCACGACCGGTCTCGACCGCCGATGACCGCGCGAGGTCCCACTGGAGCGCGCGCTCGTCGGGCGTGAGCACACCGCCCGGGAAGTAGCCGTCACCACGGCGTCCGGCCCGGCGTGCGGCGGCCCGGCTCGAACCGCCGACGTGGATCGGCAGGTGCGCCACCCCGAGTGGTTTCGGGAAGCTGCACAGGTCCTCGAAGGCGAAGAACTCCCCCGAGAAGCTCACGCCCTCCTCGCCGCCCGCCCACAACGACCGCAGCACGTCGATCGCCTCGTCGGCACGACGACCGCGCGTGCCGAAGTCCACCCCGACCGCCCTCGCCTCGCCCGGCAACGTGCCCAGACCCACGGTCAGCAGCCGCATCCGGCCCTTCGACAGCACGTCGACGGTCGCCAGCCGCTTGGCCAGGACGACCGGGTGGTGGTACGGCAGCAGCAACACGCCCGTGCCGAGCAGGATCCGCCGCGTCGCCGAGGCGACGAAGGCCAGGCAGTCGAGCGGGTCGGCGTAGGGCAGCGCGGGCGGGATCTCGTGCCCGCCGACCGCGGCGCCGGGGTACACCGCGATGTGCTCCGGCACGTACAACGCCTCGAAGCCGCAGTCCTCCGCGTGTTGGGTGTGGGCGACGAGCCGGTCGGGGTCCACGCCGAAGTAGGGCGTGCTGTAGCTGACGGCGAACTTCATCGGACGGTCCTCATGCACGCCGACCGTAGGCGTTGACGCGGACGTCAAGGCAACACCTGCCCCGCCGTGCCGGGGAGGCACGGCAGGGCAGGGTCGTCAACCCACCAGCAACAAGTGCCGCGAGGAGCCGGCCGTGGCCGCCTCCTCGGCTTCCGCGGGGAAGTCGTGCAGGCGCAGCGAGTCGGCCACCCCCGCCGCGGCCAGGACCCGGCGGACCACCGGCGTCACGACCACGTGGAGCCCGACCTCCCGGCTCGCCGCGACCAGCGCCGCCACGCCGGCCGACGAGAAGAAGGAGACGTCGCTCAGGTCCACCACCACGTCATCCGACACCCCCGCCGCGCTGTCCAGGCGTTCTCGCAGCACGTGAGCGGTTCCGGCGTCGACACAGCCTCGCACGACCAGCACCGAGGCCGACCCCAGCCGCTTGAACGACACGACCACATCGCCATCGGCAATATGCAGACCCATTCCACCCCTCGCCCATCACGGCAGTGCCGTCCGCGAATCGGAACGCCGGCGGACGCCGGCCCCTTACCGGTTCCCTGCTTCGTGAACCGGCAAACCTCGGCAACCGGGTGAAGGCCGTCACCAACCCCCGGCCCTGCGGGGTGCGCGACCGGCCGGTCTCGCCACCACCCTGCGCAAGGCTCTGGTCGAGGTGCTGGGCGAGCGGCGGTGGCACGCCGGCACGTGAGGTCGCGGACCGCGGAGGTCGCTTGCCCTCGGTCACCGGTGGAGCCGGAGAGCGCCTTCCGGGGTGGGGACGCACTTCGCCGTCGTCGCGTCGGTGGTCAGGAACTCGCGCAGGCAGGCCGCGAACCGGGCGTGACCCGCGGCCGTGGGGTGGAACGACTGCTGGACCACGCGCGGCAGCACGTCGGTGGGCACGCCGACGTGCAGGGCGTGGGGGTCCACCGTCAGGCCGCGCTGCCACTCGCCGCTCCGGTCGCCGCCGCCGCTGCACGCCTCACGGCCCTCGGTGGCCCGGGACATGTCCAGGAACCGGGCGCCCGCCCCGCTCGCCACCTCGCGCAGCGCGTCCGCCAGCTGGGGAACGGCTTCGAGCCGGCCGTAGGCCGCGTCGTCGAGCTTCAGCGGGCAGCCGTCGACCCCGTGCCCGACGCGGTCCATCTTCTCCGTCACCGGTGACGCGTAGGACAACACCACCAGCTCGTAGTCCTCGTCCCGGTAGCCGGCGTCGCGCAACACCGTCCGGACGTCGGTCAGCACGGCGGCGACCTTCGGGCGCATCGCGGCCAGCCTCGCGGGCCACTCGTCGCGCAGGGACGTGCGGCAGCCCCGGCCGAACGGGTTCAGCCAGGCGATGACGCAGTCCACCATCGTGTCCCCGAAGCGCGGGTCGTCGTTCGCCCCGGTCTGCACGACGACGGTGGTCACGCGGTAGCGCTTCGCGAGGTCGCCGAGGCGCCGCACCTGCGAGCCCTCCGTGTTGTGCACGGCCTCGCCGAGGGCGACGTCGGCGGAGGTGGCGCCGGAGCACGCCAGGTTGACCGCCTGGTCGGCCACGGCCAGCCGGTGCACCAGCGCCTCGGTCGACCGGTGGCACCAGTTGCCGTTCTCGCCGTCGGTGCCGGGTTCGTACGAGCCCGCGCCCTCGCCCGCCAGCACGCTGTCGCCGAGGGCCACCACTGCCGTCGGGCGCTCGTCCGCCGTCGGGGCGACCGCCGGCACCTCCGACGCCAGCAGCGCCATCCCGGCCGCCACCCCGATCGCCAGTCCGACGACGACGCCGATCACCGCGCGCAGCAACGCATTCCTCCCCCGCCCCGACTCCCCAGGACCGACGGTAGAGACGTTCCCGATCACCGACAAGGAGCTGAACGGCTCGGACACCGGCTACCGAACGTGACGTTCGGACGGTCGGCCACCGCAGCCCGCGGGACCACCGGGGCCGCACCTCCCACGACCGCCGCCGGACACCGCTAGGCTTGCCGCAGTGGATCGCTTCGGCGTTGTCCCCCCGCGGTTCCGGGGTGGCGTCCCGGGCCCGACAGGCGGAGCACGATGAACACCTCGGCCACCGGCCGCCACCGCACGGCGCTGCGCGCGACCGGGCACGGGTTGTTGCTGTGCGTGAACGCCATGGTCAGCCTGGCCGCGTTCATCGTCACGGCGGTGTCGCTGGCCTTCCTGCTGCTGGGCGTGGGCGTGGTGCTCCTGCCCGCCGCGCTGGGTTTCCTGCGCGCGACCGCGAACTGGGGCCGCCGGCTGGCCGGGGCCGCCGGCGAGACCGTCCCGACGCCCTACCTCCCGCTCCCCGACCCCGCCGAACACGCGATGCTGGGCCTGGTGCACCGCGTGCACTGGTTGCTCACCGACCCGGCGACCTGGCGTGACCTGGCGTGGTCCCTGCTCAACGCGCTCATCGGCTTCATCCTGGGCATGATTCCGATCACGGTGCTCGGCTACGCCGTCGAGGGCCTGCTGATCGCCGGCGGCCTGTGGATGCCGCTGCGGAACGAGGGCATCGACCTCTGGTACACCTTCGTGCCGCTGACCGGCTGGGGCTTCGCGGCGCTGGCCGGGCTGATCGGCCTGGCGGTGCTGGGACTCTGGCTCGGCGCCGCGCCGCTCGCGGTCAAGGCGCACGCCCTGATGACGCGGGCGTTGCTGTCGCCCACGCAGCGGTCCAAGCTGGCGGCCCGGCTCCGGGCGCTGTCCGAGACCCGGCACGAGATCATCGACATCCAGGCCGCCGAGCTGCGCCGCATCGAGCGCGACCTGCACGACGGCGCCCAGGCCAGGCTCGTCGCCATCGGCCTGAAGCTCGGCGCGGCGAACCGGTACCTGGAGTCCGATGTGGACAAGGTGCGGACCCTGCTCGCCGAGGCGAGCGACGCGTCGGTGAAGGCGCTGGAGGAGCTGCGCAACCTGGTGCGCGGCATCCACCCGCCGGTGCTGGCCGAACGCGGCCTGGGGCCGGCGATCCACGCGTTGGCGCTGGAGAGCCCGCTGGACGTCGAGCTGGAGCTCGAACTGCCGCACCGGCTGTACCCGCCGATCGAGTCGGCCGCCTACTTCGCGGTGTCGGAACTGCTGACGAACGCGGCCAAGCACGCCGATCCGCAGCACGTCGAGATCACCGCCCGGATCACCGGCGACCTGCTGCGCATCGTCGTGCGGGACGACGGTCGCGGCGGCGCGAACATGGGCGACGGCACGGGGTTGCGGGGGATCGCGCGGAGGTGCGCGACCTTCGACGGTAGCCTTGACGTCCGAAGCCCGGTCGGAGGACCGACCGTCGCCACCCTGGAGCTGCCGTGCGCGTCGTCCTCGCAGAGGATCTCTACCTCCTGAGGCAAGGGTTGGTCCAGCTGCTCGAAGCGGAGGGCTTCGAGATCGTCGCGGCCGTGGACAACGGACCCGAGTTGCTGCGCGTGCTGGTGGAGGAGCGCCCGGACGTCGCCGTGGTGGACGTCCGGTTGCCGCCGACGTTCACCGACGAGGGCATCCAAGCCGCGCTGGAGGCCCGCCGCCAGGTGCCCGGCCTGCCGGTGCTCGTGCTGTCCCAGCACGTGGAGAGCCTGTACGCGCGCGAGCTGCTGGCCGACGGTGCGGGCGGGATCGGTTACCTGCTCAAGGATCGGGTGTTCAACAGCGACCAGTTCGTGGACGCGGTGCGCCGGGTCGCCGACGGCGGCACGTCCATGGACCCGCAGGTGATCTCGCGGCTGCTGGCGGGCAACGCGCGGCGGGAGCCGCTGGCCGCGCTGACCCAGCGGGAGCGGGAGGTGTTGTCCCTGATGGCCGAGGGGTGCTCGAACGCGGCGGTGGCGCAGCGCCTGAACATCAGCCAGGGCGCGGTCGCCAAGTACACCACCAACATCTTCACCAAGCTCGACATCGTGCAGTCCGACGACCACAACCGCCGGGTGCTGGCCGTGCTGGCGTACCTCAACACCCCCAAGGACGCCGGGACCTGAACGGGCGGCAGCGCCCCGCGGCGGGGGTTCCCGCGGGACGCTGCCTGGTCGGTCGGTCCTGTCGGCCCGGGTCGGGTCAGGTCGGTCAGTCGGCGGCCCGGGCGGCGTCCGCCGCCGGCACGTCGAGCAACTTGCGCGCCGGGAGCAGCGTCGCGCCCAGTGCCAGCGCGATCGACGCCACCGCGACCCCGATGAAGATGAACACCGAGCCCGACGGGACCGGGCGCCCGAGCACCACCGCGCTGAACGGGATCAGCGTGGCCAGCGAGGCGACCGTGCCGAGCACGATGCCGATGATCGCCACCACCGAGGCCTCCGCGGCCAGCATCCTCATCACCTGCTTGGGCGTGGACCCGATCAACCGCTGCACGCCCAGCTCGCGCTTGCGCGCCGCGGTCGCCATCACCAGCGTGTTGGTCACGGAGATGAGCGTGTAGCCGGTGATCACGCCGATCAGCATGTAGTTCACCCAGGTCTGGGTCCGGGTGCCCTCGGCGAAACCGACGATGGTGTCCCGGTCGCCGACGACCGCTCCCGGCACGCTCGCGACCTGCCCGCGCACCGCCTCGGCCAGGTCGTCCGGGTCGACGCCGTCCTTCCCCGCGACGAGGATCTGCCGCACCATGCCGGTGGTGGCGTGCGCCGCGACGAGGGACGCCGGGGCGACGATCATCTCGTAGCCCTCCTTCGCCTCGAAGAGTGCCACGACCTCGACCTCCGCCTGCCGCCCGTCGCCCATCCGCATGGTCACCGAGTCCCCGACGTCGACGCCCATGGCCGCCGCCTGCACGGTGGGCAGCGCGGCCGTGTCACCGGACAGGCGCCCGAGGTCTCCCCGCACCGGGGTGATGCCCGTGATCAACGACGCGTTCTGCGCGTCCACCCCCTGGATGGGCCACGGGCTCGCCTCGTGCGAGTCGTCGTACGGCTTGTCGATCCAGCCCGCGCTGGTGATGTACTGCGACGCCGCCTCGACGCCCTCGACCGACCTGACCCGGTCGACCACGTCCGGCGCGAGGCCGCCGATCGTCGAGGACACCACGGCTTCGGCGCGCAGCGGGTCGGTGAACCAGCGCGCCGCCGCGGCCTCCTGGGTCGAGGAGGTGTAGAAGTTCGCCAGCGCGATGCCGACCATGAGCATGATCGGGGTGACGGCGGCGGCCATCCGCACGTTGCGCAGCCGCAGGTTCGCGTTCGCCAGGTAGCCGGAGATGCCGGCCGCCGCGCGGACCGGACCCGCCAACAGCTTCGCGAACAGCTTGGTGAACCCCGGCGCCAGCAGCGCCAACGAGATCGCCCAGGCCATCACGGCCGGGCCCGCGGTGGCCGACGCCACCGGACCCGACATGACCGCGCCGGTCACGATGAACAGGCCGACGCCGATGGCGAAGAACAGGAAAGCGAACAGCACGCGCCAGAAGCTCAGCCACCGCCGCTGCACGGACGCCTCGGCCAGCGCCGTGGCCGGGCTCACCTTGGCCGCGCGGGCGCTCGTGATGCGCGCCGCGATCAGGGTGGTCACCAGGGCGACCGCCGGACCGATCAGGTAGGCCAGGAAACCCTGGTGGAACTCCACCACCGGCGAGATCACGCCGTTGTCCGACATGAGCGAGAACAGGAACGGACCGATCAGCATCCCCGGCACGCAGCCGAGCGCGGCGGCGATGATCGCGATGAAGAAGGCCTCGCCGACGACCATCCGCCGCACCTGGCGCGGTGTCGCGCCGATCGCCCGCAACGTCGCCAGCTCACGGGTGCGCTGCTGCACCGAGAGCCCCAGGGTGCTGGACACCACGAACATCGCGATGAAGATCGCCATGCCCGCGAACACCGCGGCGAGCGGGATCAGCTGCGCCCGGCCGCCGACGGCTTCGGGGTGCTCGGCCACGCCCCGGTCGTCTTCGGTGAGCACCGTGTACGGCCGGCCGTCGAGCTTCTCCTCCAGCGTCTCCGCCAGCGCGTCGACATCCGTGCCCGGCTTGAGGAACAGCCCGTAGGAGCTGACCTGGTCGCCGTGCTCGCCGAGGTCGCCCATGGCGGAGGAGGCGAAGAACAGCAGGGACTGCGCGTCCTCGCCCGCCGCGGGGACCAGGCCGGTGAGCCGGAACTCCTCGACCGCGCCCTTGGTCGAGACCTGCACCCGGTCGCCGACCTTCGCACCGGCGGCGGAGGCGGTGGCCGCGTCCAGGACGACGTCCCGGTCGTCCCTCGGCTCGCCGCCCTCGGTCAGCTCGAACGGTCCGAGCGCGGCCGAAGCCCAGTCGTGGCCCCACGACTGCGCGCCGACCACCACGGGTCGACCGTCGCGCACGACGGTCGCGGCGACGTTCGCCTCGCCGACGACGCGCTCCACCCCGTCCACACCGGCCAGTTCACCGGCGAGCGCCGGGTCCAGCCACTGGCGTTCGGCGAGGGCGACCGTCTTCATGTCCTTGACGTTGTTCGGGTCCTCTTTGGGCACCAGGTAGGCCTGCTCGCCGCTGATCACGATCGGCGCGGCGGCGAGCCGCTCCGGCGGCACGGCGATCCGGATGCCGGTCTCCATCAGCCCGGCGCAGGCCACCACCAGGGCGGAACCCAGCATGACCGCGATGAACGTCGCGACGAAGCTCTGCCTGCGGTATCGCAGCGTCGCGAGAGCAACTCCCCACATCAGTAGTAACCCCTCTTGCCGCTCTGGCCGGCGCCGTAGGACCGGCGCGGCTGCTCGACCAGCGCGGTCAGGTGGGTCATCCGGTCGGCCACCGACTCCGGGGTGGGGTTGCGGATCTCCCCGGCGATCTGGCCGTCGATGAGGAACACCACGCCGTCGGCGTACGAGGCGGCCACCGGGTCATGGGTGACCATGACGATGGTCTGGCCGGTCACCATGACGGACTCGCGCAGCAGGTCGAGGACCTCGGCCGCGGTGCGGGTGTCCAGGGCGCCGGTGGGTTCGTCGGCGAAGACCACCGCCGGCTCGGTCACCACGGCGCGGGCGATCGCGACGCGCTGCTGCTGGCCGCCGGACAGCTCGCCGGGCAGGTGCTTGAGCCGCTGCTCCAGGCCCACGCGGCGGATCACGTCCGCCACCCGGTTCCGGTCGATCCGCCGACCCGCCAGCTTGAGCGGCAACGTGACGTTCTGCTCGATGGTGAGCGCGGGGAGCAGGTTGAAGCTCTGGAAGATGAACCCGACCTTCTCGCGGCGCAGCTCGGTCAGGGCGACCTCGTTCTTGCCGGTGAGGTCGACGCCGTCCAGGAGCACCCGGCCAGCCGAGGGCTGGTCCAGGCCGGCCGCGGTCTGCAGCAGCGTGGACTTGCCCGAACCCGATGGGCCCATCACGGCGGTGAAGCTGCCGTAGTCGAACTGGATGTCGATGCCCCGCAGGGCCTCCACCGCGCTGTCCCCCTTGCCGTACGTCTTGCGCACGGCTTCCATGCGGACTGCAGCTCGGGGCCCGCCGCCGCTCTCCACTCGCTCAGGGCGCCTGCCGAACATCATCACTCCTGGTTCCGGTCCTGGTTGTCGTTCATGACAAAGCTATTGGCGGCGGGCATTGCTTCCTATGGCCCTAGGAACACAGTTGAGGTGGGCCTAGACCTACCCGCCGCTCCGGTCCTGGCGCGGTCGGCCGGACCGCGTCGACGGCCCCGGCTCCGCGAGCGCGCTCGACGCCCCGACACCTCACGCGATGGGCACGCCGCCGGGACGTCGGCCCGGTGTCCGACGCCCCGGGCGACCGGTCACCGGTGGACCGAGGTGGAGCGGGTCGAGGTCATGGCCGCCGTGGTCTGGACCGGTAGCGGCCCCGCCCACAGGTCCGCGGAGCCCGGCAGCAGACCGGTCGGCAGGTCGGCGCGGCGGCGGACCTTGAGCTTGCGGTACACGCGGGTCAGGTGCTGTTCCACGGTGCTGACCGTGATGTAGAGCTTGCGCCCGATCTCGCGGTTGGTGTGCCCCAGCGCGGCCAGCGCCGCGACCCGGCGTTCGGCGGAGCTCAACGTGGCCAGGTCGTCCGACTCCTCGTCGACGCCGGCGGCGGGCTCGCCCTCGCCCTCGGTGGCGGGCGCGAGGTCCAACTGGGGCAACAGGTGACGACGGCACAGGGCGCCGGCGCCGCAGGCCTCGGCGACGCGGATCGCGCGCTTGGCGACGATCTCGGCCGCGCCGGTCTCGCCCAGCTCGTCGTGCGTCGTGCTCAACGCGGCCAGGGCCAACGAGAGCTCGACCTGGTCGCCCGCCTCCTGGAGCAGCGTCACCGCTTCGCGCAGCATGGGCAGCCGCGGTTTCGCCTCGGCGGCGGTGGCCAGCAACCGCAGCGACGTGGCGCGCACCCGGGGCACCTGCGCGCCGGGCCGGTCGAGCTGGGCCAGCGCGAGCTCGCCCACCCGCTCGGGGCGCTGGAGGCGCAACAACGCCTGGGCCAGGTCCGTGCGCCACGGCAGCAGCGCCGGCAGGTCGAGGTCCCAGTGCACGGCCAGGGCGCCGCACTCGTCGAAGTCGGCGAACGCGGCGTCGGGCCTGCCCGCCGCCAGGTGCGCGTGCCCGCGTGCCCGCAGGTACACCGCCCAGTGCGCGGTGTCGCGAGCCGCGATCGGCACGCTGCGCCGCAGGTGCGCGCGGGCGTCCTCGTGCTTGCCCTGCCAGGCCGTGGACAGCACCAGGGCCGCCAGCGGCGAGGCGATCGCCGGGCCCCAGTCGTGCGGCGCCAGCGCGGTGAGCGCGAGCCGGGCCAGCCGCTCCGCGGTGACCAGGTCGCCTTCCATCAGCGCCAGGTGGGCGCGGACGTCGGCGAGCACGGCCTTCCAGGCCGACGCCTGACCCTGGCCGATCTCCTCGCGCAGCGCGTCGTACCACTGACGCGCGCGGGCGACCGCGCCGCACGCGCCGAGCGTGAGCAGGGCGTGCACCGCCAGTTCGGGCGCGCTGTCGGGCATCCACCGGTTGCGCAGGACCCACTCGGCGGAGGCCAGCACCTCTTCGGGGTGGTCCCGGGCGAGCGCCGTGCGGCGGTCACCGCTGCCGGAGTGGACCGCGACGGCCACGGTGGGGTGCACGGCACGCACCCAGTCCCGGAGCACCCGGTGCTCGGTCACCGCCGGGGCGCCCGCCGGGCGGACGGCCACGTCGGTGGCGTCCTCCAGCGCGCGCAGGGTCTCCTCGGCGTCGGCGGTGTGCCCGTGCCAGAGCTGGTAGCGCAGCAACGCCCTGGTGTCCCGCACGGTCAGGTGGCCTTCGCGGGCCGCGCGGCGCAGCGGGGGCAGGTGGCGCGCGACGACGGACGGCGCGGTGCGCCACTGCACGGCGGCCAGCGCGGCGACGAGCGAGGCGGTCGCGGTCGGGTCGTCGCCCGGTGCGACGGTGCGGGCCAGCTTCAGGCACTCGGCCGCGCGGTCGAGGCGGTGTTCGGCGAGCGCGCTGTCCGCCGCGTCGCGCAGCACCGCCACCGCCCACGGCGCGTCGGCCGATCCGGCCGCCACCAGGTGCGCGGCGATGTCGGTGCTGGGCAGCCCCTCGGCGAAGAGGAGGTCGGCCGCGGCGCGGTGCAGCCGGGTGTGCTCGTACGCGGGCAGGTCGCCCAGCACGGCCGCCCGCACCGCCGGGTGCCGGAACCGACCGTCGTCCAGCAGGCCGGCGTGGTCCAGCGCGGACACCGCCTCGGCCGCCGCGGCCGGGATGCCGCGCAACCTGCCCAGCAGTTCGGGCGCGGCGTTCTCGCCGAGCACCGCGATGGCCCGCACGACGTGGAGCAGGTCGGGGCCCCAGCGGTGCAGGCACGCCAGGACCGCCTGGCGGAACGCCTCACCGATCGCGACGTCGGTGTCCGGGTCGTCGTGCAACGCCGCCCGGTGGTCCTGCACGAGTGCCTTGACCAGTAACGGGTTCCCGCCGGTCACGGCGTGGTAGGACGGCGCGCACCGGTTCGCGGTGGCGGGGTCGAGCAGGTCGGCGACCAGCTGCGCGACCCCGCGCTGCGACAGCGGGGCCAGCCGCACGCCGGTGTACCACGGCATCCGGGTCAGCTCCGCCAGGACCAGCGCGTTGCCCCGGCCCGAGTAGTCGGACTCGGTGAGCACGACCGCGATCCGCGCGCCGCCGACGCGGCGCATGAGGTAGAGCAAGGTCTGCAGGCTGAGCGGGTCGGCGTGCTCCACGTCGTCCACCACCAGCACCACCGGCCGCGTGCGGGCGAGGTCGAGCAGGGCTTCGCCGGCCTCGCGGACCAGGTGCGGTGAGCGCCGGGCCAGGTCGGAGGTGTCGGCGTCCGAGTCCGGCGCCGCGCCCAACCGGGCGGTCGCCTCGTCCGCCGGCCCGGTGGCGAACTGCGACAGCACCCCACCGGGCAGACCGCGCTCGTCACGCGAGCAGGTGGCCGCGAACACCAGTGCGCCCGCCGCGCGAGCCGGCTCGTCGAGCGCGCGCACGAGCACGGTCTTCCCACCGGCGCCCGGACCGCTCACGTGGATGACCTGACCCCGGCCGTCGACTGCCGCGGCGATCAACTGCGTCAGCTGCCCGAGGACTTGGTCGCGTTCCACTAGGCGCACAGTTCCTCCCCAGTCCCGCGTTGCTGTCCGTAATCAATCGCGCGACGTTGCGCAGCCGCACGACTACCCAGCGCAATGCCAGCGGCTAGACAACTGTACAAGACGGAAGTGTAGATGCGGCGGGGAAAGTCATTCAGAGCTTTCCCCGAAGGCCGAATCGCTCGCCACCCTGCCCGTTCCACGCCCGAATGGAACCCAAATGAAACACCGTCCTGCAAGCTACTGCTCAGTAAATCACCCATAAAGTCACAGTTCAGAGACTTGAGTGGAAGTTGATCATGAAATCGGTCTCGGCCCGGACACCTCTCGCCCTGCCGGTAATGCACCGGAGCCGATTGGTCGGGCCCGAACCGGGCCACCCATTTTGGTGACACGGGCCACCTGCGCCCCCGAAGCATTTCCGCACTAATCGGGGTTCGGTCGGCCATGACTCGGCGTGTCGGTGCGGCCGTACGGATCAACACCACAGAGTGGCCGTGAGTGGCCTCTGTTCACCCCGGGAGGTGTTCGACGGGAGCCGGACCGGCTCCCGTCGACACGGAGCGTGAGAGCGCAACCACGCTCCACCACCCGGTCAGTCCGTCGTCTCCAGCTCCTCGTCGAGGATGTCGAACAGCTCGTCGGCCGTCACCGCGTCGAGCGACGCCTCCGCGTTCCCCGACTCGGGCGTGGCGAGGGCCAGCCGGGCCACCAGGGCGCGCAACCTCGCCTCCACGCGGGCGCGTTCCTCCTCGGCCGGCGCGGTCACGTCGAGCGCCGCCTCCAGCCTGGCCAGCTCGTCCTCCAGCGACGGCGCCGCCTCGCCCGCGCCGCCCAGCTCGGTCACCAGGAAGTCCGCCACCTCCGCCGGCGTGGGGTGGTCGTAGGCCAGCGTCGCCGACAGCCGCACGTCCAGCCGCCCACCCAGCCGGTCGGCCAACCGATCACCCAGCCGGTCGCGCAGCTCGACCGCCGCCAGCGAGTCGAAGCCGAGGTCCAGGAAGCCCTTGGCCGGGTCGACCGCCTGCGGCCCGTCGTGGCCCAAGACCGCGGCGGTCGCGGCCCGGACCAGCTCCAACAGGTGCGTGCGGAGCTCGGCGGCCGGCAGCGCGTCGAGCCGCACGGCTTCCGGTTCGGCGGACCGCGCGGCACGGCGCTCACCGCGCGACACACCGCGCAGCACGGCCGGGACGGCGCCCGAGGACGAGCGCGCCGCCGCGAAGTCCAGGCGCGCGGGCACCAGCTCCGCCCGGTCGGCCGCCACCGCCGCGTCGAACAGCGCCAACCCTTCCTCGGGGCTCAGCGCCACCACACCCGACTCCGCCATCCGCCGCAGGTCCAGGTCACCGAGGCCCGCGGTCATGGCGCTGTCGACCCCCTGCCACAGACCCCAGGCCAGGGCCGTCGCCGGCAGGCCTTGCGCCCGACGTGCCCGCGCCAGGCCGTCCACGAACGCGTTCGCCGCCGCGTAGGCCGCCTGGCCCGCGCCGCCGAGCACCGACGCCAGCGACGAGAACAGCACGAACGCCTTGAGGTCGCGGTCGCGGGTCAGCTCGTGCAGGTGCCACGCCGCTTCCGCCTTGGGCCGCCACACCGCGTCGACCCGTCCGGCATCGAGGTCGGTCAGCAACGCGTCGTCCACCACGCCCGCCGCGTGCACCACCGCCGACAGCTCGACCCCGGCCAGCAACCCGGCCAGCGCGTCGCGGTCGACCACGTCGCACGCCGCCACCTCGACCGCCGCACCGGCCGCGGACAGCTCCGCCACCAGCTCCTTCGCGCCCGGTGCGGACGGCCCGCGCCGGCCGACCAGCAGCAGCCGACGCACACCGTGGGCGGTCACCAGGTGCCTGGCCACCACGGCGCCGATCCCGCCGGTGCCACCGGTCACCAGCACCGTGCCCTCGCCGAAGTCGGGGCGGCCACCGCCGGCGGCCCGCACCAGCCGGGGCACGGTCACCCGGCCACCGCGCACCGCCACCTGCGGCTCACCCGACGCCAGGGCGGCGGCCACGGCGTGGTCGGACTCGGCGCGTCCGTCCACGTCCACCGCCACGACCACGCCGGAGTGCTCGGCCTGCGCCGACCGCAGCAGGCCCCACAACGGCGCGTGCGCCAGGTTCACCACCGACTCGTCCTCCGCGACCGCGACCGCGCCGGTCGTGACCACGGCCAACCGCGCCGCCGGCGCGGCGCGGACCCAGTCGCGCAGCACGTCGACCAGTCGCGCCACCGCCTCGCGACCGGCGTCCGCCGGATCGTCGCCCGAGGTCGGTTCCAGCGGCAACAGCACGAAGTCCGCGCCGGAGGCCACGGCTGCCTCCACATCGGGGTACGCGACCGCGCCGAACCGGGACGCCGGCGCGACGACGGCCGTCCGCACCGGGGCGCCGGCCACACCGGGCGCCGAGGTCCAGTCGACCCGGTGCAGCGCGTCCAGCCCCGGCCCGGAAGCGGGCAGCGGGCGCACCGCCAGCGATCCGACCGACGCGACCGGCGCACCGGCCGCGTCCGCCAGCTCGAAGGCGTAGCCGCCGTCCTCGGCCCGGCTCAGCCGCACGCGCAGCACCGACGCGCCGGACGCGTGCAGGACGACGTCGCGCCAGGCGAACGGCACGCTGACCCCGTCGTCGTCACCGTTGTCCAGGAGCGCGGTGGTGTGCAAAGCCGCGTCCAGCAGCGCCGGGTGCAGGCCGAACCGGTCCGACCCGGCGGCCGTCGCGTCGTCCGCCAGCACCTCGCCGAACACCTCGTCACCGCGTCGCCACGCCGCCACCAGGCCGCGGAACGCCGGGCCGTAGGCGTAGCCGCGATCGGCCAGCGCGTCGTACCACCCGGTCAGGTCGACCTCCACCGCGTCGGCGGGCGGCCACTCGTCCCAGTCGGCGACCGGGGTCGCGAGGCCGGGCGTGAGCACACCGGTGGCGTGCCGGGTCCACTCGGAGCCGGGGACGTCCGGCCGCGTGTGGACGGTCAGCGACCGCCGCGCGGACGGGTCCGGACCGCTCACCGCGACCTGGAGCACCACACCGCCACGCCGGGGCAGCACGAGCGGCGCCTCCAGGGTCAGCTCCTCGACCCGGTCGCCGCCGACCTGGTCACCCGCGTGGACCGCCAGCTCCGCCAGCACCGCGCCGGGCACCAGCACCCGACCGGCCACCACGTGGTCGGCCAGCCACGGTTGCGCGGCCAGGGAGACGCGGCCGGTGAGCAGGACGCCGTCGTCGGCGAGCGCCACGACCTCGCCCGCGAGCGGGTGCCCCGCGCTCCCGTCCACCACGTCGAGCCAGTAGCGGCGGCGCTGGAACGGGTAGGTCGGCAGGTCCACGACCCGCGTGCCGGACCCGGCGAACACCGCCGACCAGTCCGGTTCCGCGCCGCGCACGAACAACGCGCCGAGCGCCAGCGCGGCGGTCGCCGCCTCGGACCGGTCGGCGCGCAACGCCGGCACCGACAACGCCGCCGAGGGGTCGAGCAAGCACTCCTGGGCGAGACCGGTCAGGACGGCGTCCGGGCCGATTTCCAGGTAGGTCGTGACCCCTTGTCCCTCCAACGCGCGCACACCGTCGTGGAAGCGGACCGCGCCCCGGACGTGACGCACCCAGTACTCCGGATCGGTCAACTCACCCGGCTCCGCGACCCGACCCGTCACGTTCGACACCACCGGAACCCGAGGCTCCACGAAGGACAACGAACCCACCACCTCGCGGAACCGGTCCAACACCGGCTCCACATGCGGAGAGTGGAAAGCACGCGACACCCGCAACGCGCGAGTCTTCAGACCCTCCGCCCTCCACCGCACCACCAACTCGTCCAACACCGCACGATCACCGGACACCACCACCGAACGCGGCCCGTTCACCGCCGCCACGTCCACCCGGCCCTCGAACCCGACCAGCCAGCGCCGCACTTCCTCCTCGGTCGCCACCACCGCGACCATGCCGCCATCCGACCGCATCTCCCCCATCAACGCACCCCGCGACACCACCAACCTCACCGCATCCGCCAACGAGAACACCCCGGCCACATACGCCGCCGCGATCTCACCCACGGAATGACCCGCCACGTAATCAGGCCTGATGCCCCACGACTCGAACAACCGGAACAACGCCACCTCGAACGCGAACAACGCCGGCTGACTGATCGCTGTGTCGTCCAGAGCATCCTGATCGTCGCCGAACACCACGCCGGCCAACGAACGGCCCAGTTCGGCGTCGACCGCCGCGCACACCTCGTCGAAGGCCGACGCGAACACCGGCCACCGCGCGTGCAACTCACGACCCATGCCGAGCCGCTGCGAACCCTGACCCGTGAACAGCATCGCCACCCGGCCCGCGGAACGATCCGCGCGCACCACGCCCGGCCCTTCGCCGTCGCGCGCCAACGCGTCCAGCGCCGTGAGAACGGCGTCCGGGTCGGCGGTGGAGACGGCGGCCCGGTGCTCCAGCGCCGACCGGGTCGTGGCGGCGGCGCGGACCACGTCCGCCAGGGGCAAGCCCTCGGCCAGCGCCGCGCGCAGGTTGGCCGCTTGCGCCCGGAGGGCCGCCTCACCGACCGCCGAGACCAGCAGCGGCGCGACCGGCGTCACGGCGTCGGTGTCCACCGGGACCGGTTCCGCCGCCGGGGCCTGTTCCAGGACGAGGTGCGCGTTGGTGCCCGAAATCCCGAACGACGACACACCCGCCCGACGCGGACGACCCGTCTCCGGCCACGAACGCGCCTCCGTCAACAACTCGACGGACCCCTCCGACCACTCCACCTGAGGAGTCCGCTCACCCACGTGCAACGTCTTCGGCAACACGCCCTCGCGCATCGCCATCACCATCTTGATCACACCGGCCACACCCGCAGCAGCCTGCGTGTGACCGAAGTTCGACTTCACCGAACCCAGGTACAACGGCTCCGGACGGTCCTGGCCGTAGGTCGCCAACAACGCCTGGGCCTCGATCGGGTCGCCGAGCCGGGTGCCGGTGCCGTGCGCCTCCACCGCATCGACCTCCGTGTGCGACAAGCCCGCACTGGCCAACGCCGCCCGGATCACCCGCTGCTGGGAAGGACCGTTCGGCGCGGTCAAGCCGTTCGACGCACCGTCCTGGTTCACCGCCGAACCACGCAACAACGCCAGCACCTGGTGACCGTTGCGCCGGGCGTCCGACAACCGCTCCAGCACCACCACGCCGACACCCTCGGACATCGCGGTGCCGTCGGCGTCGGCGGAGAAGGACTTGGCCCGACCGTCGGGCGCGAGCCCGCGCTGGAGGCTGAAGTCGATCAGCGTGTCCGGGGTGGACATCACGCTCACACCGCCCGCGAGCGCGAGCGAGCACTCACCGTTGCGCAACGCCTGCGCCGCCAGGTGGATCGACACCAACGACGACGAGCACGCCGTGTCCACCGACAACGAGGGCCCCTCGAACCCGAAGACGTAGGACACCCGGCCGGACGCGACCGACGCCAACGACCCGTTGCCCACGTAACCCGCCAGGTCGTCCGGGACGTGGTCCAGCCGGGTCGCGTAGTCGTTGTACATGATGCCCACGAACACACCGGTGTGGCTGCCGCGCAGGCCGGCCGGGTCGATGCCCGCCCGTTCCAACGCCTCCCACGACGTCTCCAGCAGCAACCGCTGCTGCGGGTCCATCGCCAGCGCCTCACGCGGCGAGATGCCGAAGAACGTGGGGTCGAAGTCGGCGGCGTCGTGCAGGAAGCCGCCCTCCAGCGCGCAGAACCTGCCCGCCTTGCCCGGCTCCGGGTCGTACAGGCCCTCCACGTCCCAGCCCCGGTCGGACGGCAGCGGGGTCATCCCGTCGCGCCCGTTCACGAGCAGCTGCCACAGCTGCTCGGGCGTGCTCACCCCGCCGGGGAACCGGCAGCCCATGCCGACCACCACGATCGGGTCGTCGGACACCACCGCCGGGGTGGGTGCGGCCTCCGCCGGGGTGTCGTCGCCCAGCAGCTCGGACTTGAGCAGCGCCGCGAGGACCAGCGGCGTCGGGTGGTCGAACACCAGGGTCGCGGGCAGCCGCAACCCCGCCACCGCGTTGAGCCGGTTGCGCAGCTCCACCGAGGCCAACGAGTCGAAGCCCAGGTCGCGGAACGCCTTGCGCGGTTGCACCGCCTCGACGCCGTCGTGCCCCAGCACCGCCGCCACGTGCGTGCGCACCAGCTCCAGCAGCAGGTGGTCGCGGTCGGCCCCGGGCAGCGCGGCGAGCCGGTCGGCGAGCGACGGCCCGTCCGCGTCCGCGGGACCGGACACCCGGCGCACGGGCTTGCGCACCAGCGCGCGGAACAGCGCGGGCACCTCGCCCCGCGCCCGCAGCGCCGCCGTGTCCAGCCGCATCGGCACGAGCAGCGCCCGGTCGGCGGCCAGGGCGGTGTCGAACAGCGCCAGGCCTTCCTCGGTGGTCAACCCGAGCAGGCCCGAGCGCGCCATGCGGGCCACGTCGGCGTCGGTGAGGTGCGCGGTCATCCCGCTGCGCTGCTGCCAGAAGCCCCAGGCCAGCGACGTGCCGGGCAGTCCGGCGGCGCGGCGGGCGTGGACCAGGCCGTCCACGTAGGCGTTGGCCGCGGCGTAGTTGCCCTGGCCGCCGCCGTCCACCGCGCCCGCCGCCGACGAGAAGACGACGAACGCCGTCAAGTCGCGGTCGCGGGTCAGCTCGTGCAGGTGCCGCGCGCCGTCGGCCTTGGGCCGCCACGCGGTGTCGAAGCGCGCGGCGTCCAGGTCGGTGACGAGCGCGTCGTCGAGTGCGGCGGCGGCGTGCACGACGGCGGTCAGGTCGGTGATGCCGGCCAGCAACTCCGCCACCGAACCCCGGTCCGCCACGTCGCACGCCACCACCTCGACCCGCGCGCCCGCCGTCGACAGCTCCTCGCGCAGCTCCTCCGCACCCGGCGCGGCCGGCCCCCGGCGCCCGGTCAACACCAACGACCGCACGCCGTGCGCCACCACGAGGTGCCGCGCCAGCACCGCACCCAGCCCGCCGGTGCCACCGGTGACCAGCACCGTGCCACCACCGAACGACGAGGTCGGCGCACCGGCCACCACCGGCACCCGCACCAGGCGGCGGGTGAACAGCTCCTCGTCGCGGATCGCGATCTCGGGTTCGCCCGCGCCGAGCGCCGAGGTCAGCTCGTCCCACCCGACCGGCCACCGGTCGGTGTCCACCAGCACGAAGCGGTCGGGGTGCTCCGAGGCCGCCGCGCGCACCAGACCGTGCACCGCGACCACGGCGGGGTCGACCGGCGCGTCGCCGGCGTCGGCGCCGCCCCGGGTCAGCACGACCAGGCGGGCCGCGGCGAACCGCTCGTCGGCCAGCCAGTCCCGGACCACCGCCAGCACCTCGTCCACGGTGGACCTGTCGCCCGTCGGGACGACCGGGAGCACCACCCAGTCCGGCACGTCGGTCAGTTCGGGCAGGCCCGCGACCTGCGGCACGTACTTGCCGAGCTGCCCGCCGAGGACCACGATCCGGCCACCGGTCGGGTCGGCCGTGAGCGGGACCCAGTCGATCCCGAACAGCGCGTCCGCCACGCCACCGGTCGGCGTGGACACCTCGCGGGACAGCAGTGCGGCCACGGCGGCGACCGGCGCGCCGCTCTGGTCGGCGACCCGGATCGCGAGACCGTCCGCGCCGGACCGCGTCAACCGCACGCGAAGCGCCGTCGCGCCGGTCGCGAACAGCCCGACACCGGTCCACTCGAACGGCACTTGAGGCGGACCGGTCGGGTCCTCCACCACCAGCGCCGCGTGGAGCGCGGCGTCGAGCAGCGCCGGGTGCAGGCCGAAGCCGGTCGCGGCCACGCCCTCGGGCAGCGCGACTTCGGCGTAGACCTCGGAGCCGGCCAGCCACGCGGCGCGCAGCCCGCGCAACGCCGGGCCGTAGTGGTAACCGCGACCGGCCAGCACGTCGTAGGCGTCGGTCAGGTCGACCGGTTCGGCCCCCGCGGGTGGCCACGCGGTCAGCTCGAAGTCCGCCTCCGCGCCGGTCGCGGCCAGCGAGCCCGACGCGTGGCGGGTCCACGGGCCGTCCCGGTCGTCCGGTCGCGAGTGGACGGTCACGGCACGGCGCCCGGTCCGGTCGGCCGCGCCGACCCGGACCTGCACCCGCACCCGACCGCGGTCGGGCAGCGGCAGCGGCGCCTCGATCGTGAGCTGCTCCACCAGGTCGCAGCCGACCTCGTCACCGGCCCGCAGCGCGAGCTCGACGAACGCGGTGCCCGGCAGCAGCGGTGCCCCGGACAGCGCGTGGTCGGCCAACCAGCCGTGCGAGGACAGCGACAACCGGCCGCTGAGCAGCACCTCGTCGGAGTCCGCGACGGTGAGGACCGCGCCGAGCAGCGGGTGCTCGGCGGAGCCGAGGCCGGCCGACGACACGTCACCGGCGGGCGCGGTCGCGTCGAGCCAGAAGCGGCGGCGCTGGAAGGCGTAGGTGGGCAGGCCGATCGTGCGCGGAGCGGCCTCGGCGAGCAGTCCCGCCCAGTCCACCGGCGCGCCGCGCGTCCACGCCTCCGCGAGGGAGAGCAGCACCCGGCGCGGGCCGCCGTCGTCGCGGCGCAGCGAACCGACGGCGGCGACCTCGACCCCGTCCGCGTCGGCCGTGTCCTGCACGGCCGCGGTGAGCACCGGGTGCGGGCTGCACTCGACGAACACCGCGTGGCCGGCGGCGACCACCGCGCGGGTGGCGCCGATGAAGTCCACGGTCTCGCGCAGGTTGGTGTACCAGTAGTCGGCGTCCAGCGTCGCGGTGTCGACCGGCTCGGCGGTGACCGTCGAGTAGAACGGCACGTTCCCGGTGCGCGGCGCGATGCCCGCGAGCACCTCGGCGAGCCGGTCGCGCACCGCTTCCACGTGTGACGAGTGCGAGGCGTAGTCCACCGCCACCCGCCGCACCCGCGCGCCGCCGGCCGTCAGCGCCTCGCCCACGGCGTCGAGCGCGGCCGGGTCGCCGGAGAGCACCACCGACGCCGGGCCGTTGACCGCCGCGACGGACACGCCCGGCACGAGGTGCTCGCGCACCCGTTCCACGGGCAGCAGCACGGACATCATCCCGCCCTTGCCGGCCAGGTCCTCGGCGATCGCCAGGCTGCGCAGCGCCACGACCGCCGCGCCGTCCTGCACCGACAGCCCGCCCGCGACGACGGCCGCCGCGATCTCGCCCTGGGAGTGCCCGATGACCGCGTCCGGGCGCACGCCGTGCGACTGCCACAGCTCGGCCAGCGACACCATCACCGACCACAGCACGGGCTGCACGACGTCGACCCGTTCCAGCGGCGGGGTGCCGGGCAGACCGCGCACGACGTCGAGCAGCCGCCAGTCCACGTGCCGCTCCAGCGCGGCGGCGCACTCGGCCATCCGCCCGGCGAACACCGGCGAGGAGTCCAGCAGCTCGACGGCCATCCCCGCCCACTGCGTGCCCTGACCGGGGAACACGAACACCACGCGGGGATCGGCGCCGGCGACGCCCTCGACCGGGGTGGCGGACGCATCGCCCTCGGCGAGCGCCTGGACACCCGCCCGCAGCTCGGCCAGGTCCTCGCCCACGACGACCGCGCGGTGCTCCAGCGCGGCACGCGTGGTGACCAGCGAGTGCGCCAGGTCCACCGCACGCAGGTCGGTGTGCTCGGCCAGGTGGGCGGCCAGCCGCGCGGCCTGCTCCGCCACCGCCGCGCGGGTCCGGCCGGACAGCACGAACGGCACCGGCCCGACCTCGGTCAGGTCGGGCTCGACCGGCTCGGGCGCGTCCGCCGGGGACTCGGCGGGCGCCTGTTCCAGCACGACGTGCGCGTTGGTGCCCGAGATGCCGAATGACGACACGCCGGCGCGGCGCGGACGCCCGGTCCGGGGCCACGGCAGCGTGCTCGTCGGCAGTTCCACCGCGCCGAGCGCCCAGTCGACCTGCGGGCTGGGCTCGGTGACGTGGAGCGTGCGCGGCACCTCACCCGCCCGCAGCGCCAGCACCATCTTGATCACGCCCGCGACGCCCGCCGCCGCCTGGGTGTGGCCGATGTTCGACTTGATCGAACCGAGGTAGAGCGGCGTGTCGCGGTCCTGGCCGTAGGTGGCGATGACCGCTTGCGCCTCGATCGGGTCACCCAGCGGGGTGCCGGTGCCGTGCGCCTCCACCACGTCCACCTCGGAGGGCCGCACGCCGCCCGCCGCGAGCGCCGCCCGGATCACCCGCTGCTGCGAAGGACCGTTCGGCGCGGTCAGACCGTTCGACGCGCCGTCCTGGTTGACCGCCGACCCGCGCAGCAGCGCCAGCACCTGGTGGCCGTTGCGCCGGGCGTCGGACAGGCGCTCCAGCACCAGCAGGCCCACGCCCTCGCCCCAGCCCGTGCCGTCGGCGTCGGCGGAGAAGGACTTGGACCGGCCGTCACCGGCCAACCCGCGCTGGAGGCTGAAGTCGACGAACGTGTCCGGCGTCGCCATCACCGTGACGCCGCCCGCGAGCGCGAGCGTGCACTCGCCGTTGCGCAACGCCTGCGCCGCCAGGTGGATCGACACCAACGACGACGAGCACGCCGTGTCCACCGACACCGCCGGACCTTCCAGCCCGAGCACGTAGGACACGCGCCCGGACAGGACGCTGGCGATGCTGCCGTTGCCGATGTACCCGGCGATGTCCTCGGGCACCTCGCGCAACCGGGTGCCGTGGTCGTGGTACATCACGCCGGCGAACACACCGGTCGGGCTGCCCTTGAGCGACGTCGGGTCGATGCCCGCCCGCTCCAACGCCTCCCAGGACGCCTCCAGCAGCAGCCGCTGCTGCGGGTCCATGGCCGTCGCCTCACGCGGACCGATGCCGAAGAACTCCGCGTCGAAGTCCAGCGCGTCGTGCAGGAAACCGCCTTCGCGCACGTAGGTCTTGCCGGCGCGGCCCGGTTCCGGGTCGAAGATCGCGTCCACGTCCCAGCCCCGGTCGCCGGGGAACTCCGACACCGCGTCCACCCCGTCCGCGACCAGCCGCCACAGCTGCTCGGGCGTGGTCACCCCGCCGGGGTAGCGGCAGCTCATCGCGACGATGGCGATCGGGTCGTCGACCGGGCGGACCGGCGTCGGCGCCGGCTCGACCCGAGGCTCGTCGCCCAGCACCGTGCCGCCGATGTGCGCCGCGAGCGCCGCCGGGGTCGCGTAGTCGAACACCAGCGTCGCGGGCAACCGCAACCCGGTCGCCGAGTTCAACCGGTTGCGCAGCTCCACCGCGGCCAGCGAGTCGAACCCGATCTCGCTGAACGCGCGTCCGGGCTCCACGGCCTGCGGGCTGTCGTGCCCCAGCACCGCCGCCACGTGGGCGCGCACGAGGTCCAGCAGCACGCGGTCGCGCTCGGCGGCGGGCCGGGCCGCCAGCTCGTCGGCGAAGCGCGTCCCGCCCGCGCCGACCGCGCCCGCCGCACGTCGCGCCGGCCGCACCAGTCCCCGGAACAGCGGGGGCAGCTGCCCGCCGCGAGCGCGCAGGGCGGTGAAGTCGAGCTTGACCGGCACCAACGCCGGTTCGGCCGCCGCCAGGGCGGCGTCGAAGGCGGCCAGGCCGTCCGCGGTGGGCAGGGCGGGCAGCCCGGCCCGGCCCATCCGCGCCACGTCGGCCTCGGACAGGTGCGCGGTCATCCCGCTGCGCTGCTCCCACAGCCCCCAGGCCAGGGAGACGGCGGGCAGGCCGTCGGCGCGGCGGGCGTGCGCGAGCGCATCGAGGTAGGCGTTCGCGGCGGCGTAGTTGCCCTGGCCCGCGCCGTCCACCACGCCGGCGGCGGAGGAGAACAGCACGAACGCGCGCAGGTCGCCGGCCAGCTCGTGCAGGTGCCGCGCGCCGTCGGCCTTGGGCCGCCACACGGTGTCCACCTGCTCGGGCGTCATGCCCGACACGAGCCCGTCGGCCAGCACGCCGGCCGCGTGGACCACCGCGGTGAGGCCGTCGACGCCTGCCAGCACGGCGGCCACCGCGTCGCGGTCGGCGACGTCGCACGGCACGACCTCGACCCGCGCTCCCGCCGCGGTCAGCTCGTCGCGCAGCTCCACCGCGCCGGCCGCGTCGAGCCCCCGGCGGCTGGTCAGCACCAACGACCGCACGCCGCGCCCGACCAGGTGCCGCGCCACCAGCGCGCCCAGGCCACCGGTCCCGCCGGTGACCAGCACCCGGTCCTCGTCGGTCCACTCGAACGCGGGCCCGCCGGTCGCCCGGGCCAGCCGGGGCACGAGCAGCGCGCCGGCGCGGACCGCGACCTCCGGCTCCGCCAGCCCGAGCGCGGGGCGCGGGTCGGCGGCCGGGTCGTCCAGGTCCAGCAGCACGAACCGGTCCGGGTTCTCCGCCTGGGCGGCCCGGACCAGGGCCCACGCGGGCGCGACGGACTCGTCCACGGCCGTCCCGCCCGCGGGCACCGCGCCCGAGGTCGTCACGACCAGGCGCGCGGAGGCGAAGCGGTCATCGGCCAGCCACGTCCGCACGGTCGCCAGCACGGCGTCCACCGTGGACCGGGCGGTGGCGGGCGCCGGGCGCAGCAGCACCCAGTCCGGCACGTCGACCAGCTCGACCAGGTCAGCGAGGTCGGCGAGGTCGGCCACCTCGACCAGCGTGCCCGCCGTGGGCGTTGCCGACGCGGGCACCCAGTCGACCCGGTACAGCACGTCCGGGCCGGTGGCGGCGGTCAGCGCGGCGACCGGCACCGGCCGGGTGACCAGCGCGTCGACGGTCGCCACCGGGTCGCCCGCCGGGTCGGTGAGCAGCAGCGCCACCGCGTGGTCGCCGACCGGGGTCACCCGCACCCGGACGGCGGTCGCGCCGGTGGCGTGCAGCGACACGCCCGTCCACGCGAACGGCAGCTCGACGAAACCCTCGTCGCCGCCCGCGCCGGTCGCGTGCAGGCAGGCGTCCAGCAACGCCGGGTGCAGGCCGAAACCCGCCGCGTCGACGCCGTCGGGCAGCGCCACCTCCGCGTAGACCGCGTCGTCGGACCGCCACGCGGCACGCAGACCGCGGAACACCGGCCCGTACTGGTAATCACCGGCGGCCAGTTCGTCGTAGAGCGCTTCGACGTCCACGCGGGTCGCGTCGGCGGGCGGCCACTGGGCGAGCCGCTCGGGCGCGGTGCGCGGTGCGCGGTCCACGAACCCGGTGGCGTGCCGCGTCCACGCGTCCTCGGCGCCGTCGGGCCGCGAGTGGATCGTCACCGCGCGACGCCCGGTCGCGTCCTCACCGCCCACCGCGACCTGGAGCACCACGCCGCCGAGCTCGGGCAGCACCAGCGGCGCCTCCAGGGTCAGCTCCTCGACCCGGTCGCAGCCGACCTGGTCGCCCGCGCGCACGGCGAGTTCCACGAACGCCGTGCCGGGCAGCAGGGTCGTGCCCGCCGCGGCGTGGTCGGCCAGCCAGCGGTGGGTGCCCAGCGACAGCCGGCCGGTCAGCAGCACGCCGCCGTTGTCGGCCGTGGTGACCGCCGCGCCGAGCAGCGGGTGCCCGGCCGGGCCGAGTCCGGCCGCCGTGACGTCGCCGGGACCGCTCGTCGCGTCCAGCCAGTAGCGGCGGTGCTGGAACGGGTAGGTCGGCAGGTCCACCACGCGCGAGTCGCCGACCAGCTCGGCCCAGTCCGGTTCCGCGCCGCGCACGAACAACGCGCCGAGCGCCAGCGCGGCGGTCGCCGCCTCGGACCGGTCGGCGCGCAACGCGGGCACCAACCACGCCGAGTCGGGTTCGACCAGGCAGTCCTGGCCCAGACCGGTGAGCACCGCGTCCGGGCCGATTTCCAGGTAGGTCGTGACGCCCCGCTCCTCCAACGCTCGCACGCCGTCGTGGAAGCGGACCGCACCCCGGACGTGACGCACCCAGTACTCCGGGTCGGTCAGCTCACCCGGACCGGCGACCCGACCCGTCACGTTCGACACCACCGGAACCCGAGGCTCAACAAAGGACAAGGAACCCACCACCTCGCGGAACCGGTCCAACACCGGCTCCACGTGCGGAGAGTGGAACGCGCGGGACACCCTCAACGCGCGAGTCTTCAGCCCTTCGGCCTTCCAGCGCATCACCAACTCGTCCAGCACCGCACGATCACCCGACACGACCACCGAACGCGGCCCGTTCACCGCCGCCACGGCCACCTTGTCCTCGACACCCGCGAGCCACGTGCGGATCTCGTCCTCGCCGGCGACCACCGCGACCATGCCGCCGTCCGACCGCATCTCCCCCATCAACGCACCACGTGACACCACCAACTTCACCGCGTCCGCCAGCGAGAACACCCCGGCCACGTACGCCGCCGCGATCTCACCCACAGAGTGACCCGCCACGTAATCAGGCCTCACACCCCACGACTCGAACAACCGGAACAACGCCACCTCGAACGCGAACAACGCCGGCTGACTGATCGCCGTGTCGTCCAGAGCACCCTGATCGTCGCCGAACACCACACCGGCCAACGAACGACCCAGCTCGGCATCCACCGCCGCGCACACCTCATCGAACACCGACGCGAACACCGGCCACCGCGCGTACAACTCACTACCCATGCCGAGCCGCTGCGAACCCTGACCCGTGAACAACATCGCCAAGCCGCCGGGCGCCCGACCGCCCTGGACCACACCGGACCCGGTGCCACCGGCGGCGAGATCGGTCAGCGCGGCGACCAGGCCGTCACGGTCGGCGGCGACGACGGCGGCCCGCCGTTCGTGCGCGGCACGGGCGGTGGCCAGCGAACGCGCCACGTCCGGCAGCGCCAGGTCGGGCTCGGCGGTCAGCCGCTGCGCCAGCCGGGCCGCCTGATCGCGCACGGCCTGGTCCGTGCGGCCGGACAACACGATCGGCGCCCGCAGCGGGACCTCGGACCGCACGACGTCCGGCTCGTCGGTGGCCTGTTCCAGGACGAGGTGCGCGTTCGTGCCCGAGATCCCGAACGACGACACACCGGCCCGACGCGGACGACCCGTCTCCGGCCACGAACGCGCCTCCGTCAACAACTCGACGGACCCCTCCGACCACTCCACCTGAGGAGTCCGCTCACCCACGTGCAACGTCCTGGGCAACACGCCCTCGCGCATCGCCATCACCATCTTGATCACACCGGCCACACCCGCCGCCGCCTGCGTGTGACCGATGTTGGACTTGATCGAGCCCAACCACAGCGGCTCCGAACGGTCCTGGCCGTACGTCGCGATCACCGCCTGGGCCTCGATCGGGTCACCCAACCGGGTGCCGGTGCCGTGCGCCTCCACCGCATCGACCTCCGTGTGCGACAGACCCGCGCTGGCCAACGCCGCGCGGATCACCCGCTGCTGCGAAGGACCGTTCGGCGCGGTCAAGCCGTTCGACGCGCCGTCCTGGTTCACCGCCGAACCACGCAACAACGCCAGCACCTGGTGACCGTTGCGCCGGGCGTCCGACAACCGCTCCAGCACCACGATGCCCACGCCCTCCGACCACCCCGTGCCGTCGGCGTCGGCGGAGAACGACTTGGACCGGCCGTCACCGGCCAACCCGCGCTGGAGGCTGAAGTCCAGGAACGTGTCCGGCGTCGCCATGACCGTGACGCCGCCCGCGAGCGCGAGCGTGCACTCGCCGTTGCGCAACGCCTGCGCCGCCAGGTGGATCGACACCAACGACGACGAGCACGCCGTGTCGATGGTGACCGCCGGACCTTCCAGCCCGAGCACGTAGGACACCCGGCCGGACGCGACCGACGCCAACGACCCGTTGCCCAGGTAGCCGGCCAGGTCCTCGGGGATGTGCTTGAGCCGCAACGCGTAGTCGTGGTACATCACGCCGGCGAACACACCGGTCGGGCTGCCCTTGAGCGACGTCGGGTCGATGCCCGCCCGCTCCAACGCCTCCCACGAGGTCTCCAGCAGCAGCCGCTGCTGCGGGTCCATCGCCGTCGCCTCACGCGGACCGACCCCGAAGAACTCCGCGTCGAAGTCCAGCGCGTCGGTGAGGAAGCCGCCTTCCACGGAGTAGGTCTTGCCGGGCTTGCCCGGCTCCGGGTCGTACAGGTCGGCCACGTGCCAGCCGCGGTCCTCGGGGAACCGCGTGATGCCGTCCGTCCCGCTCGCGACCAGGTCCCACAGCTGCTCGGGCGTCGTCACGCCGCCCGGGTAGCGGCAGCTCATGCCGACGATCGCGATCGGCTCGTCGATCACCGCCGCGACCCGCTCGACGGGGTGGCCCGGCGCGGCCGTCGGGGTGGCCGCGCCGAGCGCCTTCTCCCGGATGTGCGCGACGAGCGCCACCGGAGTCGGGTGGTCGAACACCAGCGTCGCGGGCAGCCGCAACCCCGTCACCACGTTCAACCGGTTGCGCAGCTCCACCGCGGCCAACGAGTCGAAGCCCAAATCCCGGAACGCCTTGCGCGGTTCCACGGCCTGCGGGCTGTCGTGCCCCAGCACCGCCGCCACGTGCGTGCGCACCAGCTCCAGCAGCTTCGCGTCGCGGTCCGCCTCGGGCAGGTCGGCGAGTCCCGCCAGCGGCGCCGGGCCACCGGCCACCGACCCGCCGGCCGTGCGCCGGGCCGCCGGCACCAGGCCGCGCAGCAGCGCGGGCACGCCGTCGACGCGGGCGCTCAACGCGGCCAGGTCGAGCCGGACCGGCACGACGACCGGTTCGGCCGTGGTGAGCGCGGCGTCGAGGAGCGCCAAGTTCTCCGCCGGCGTCAGGCCGGGCATGCCGGAGCGCTCGACGCGCTGGAGCGCGGCGTCGTCCAGGACCGCGCCCATGCCGTGGTCGCCGAGCCACAGGCCCCAGGTCAACGCGGTCGCGGGCAGGCCCTCGGCACGGCGGCGGGAGGCCAGGGCGTTGAGGAACGCGTTGGCCGCCGCGTAGTTGCCCTGGCCGGGGTTGTCCAGCAGCGCGGCGAGGGAGGAGTACAGGACGAACGCGGTCAGCTCGCGGTCGCGGGTCAGCTCGTGCAGGTGCCAGGCGGCGTCGGCCTTGGGACGCAGCACGGTGTCGACCTGCTCGGCGTCCAGGGTGCCGACCGTGCCGTCGGCGACGACACCGGCCGCGTGCACCACGGCGGTCAGGTCGGTGATGCCGGCCACCAACGCCGCCACCGCGTCCCGGTCCGCCACGTCGCACGCCACCACCTCGACCCGCGCGCCCGCCGTCGACAGCTCCTCGCGCAACTCCGCCGCGCCGGTGGCGTCGAGCCCGCGGCGGCTGGTCAGCACCAACGACCGCACACCGTGCCGGGCGACCAGGTGCCGCGCCAACACCGCGCCCAGCCCACCGGTGCCGCCGGTCACCAGCACCGTCCCACCACCGAACGGGACGGTCGGCGGGTCGGTGACGACCGGCACCGGGGCCAGCCTCGGCGCCAGCACCGCGCCCGCGCGCACCGCGAGTTCCGGTTCGCCGGTGGCGGCGGCGTCGACCAGCCTGGCCGCGGACTCCGCGGCACCGTCCAGGTCGACCAGGGCGAACCGGTCGGGGTGCTCCGCCCGCGCGGCGCGCACGAGACCCCACACCGGGGCGTGCGCCAAGTCGTCGGCCGCCGCGTCGCGGGTCACCACGACCAGCCGCGACGACGCGAACCGCTCGTCGGCCAACCAGGCGCGCAGCACGTCCAGCACCGCGTTCACCGACGCGCGCACGGCGGTGAGCGGGTCGCCGCCCGCCTCGGGCACCTCGTAGAGCACCACCTCCGGCACCGCCGCGCCGGTCGCCAGCGCCGTCGACAGCGCGGTCAGGTCGGCGTACCCGGTCACCCCCGGGCGGCTCGCGCCCAGGACGACGGCGCGACCGGCCGGCGCGGGCGCGGCGTGCCTGCCCGTCCACTCCAGCCGGAACAGCGACTCGTGGTGCTCGCGGCGGGCGGCGGCCAGCTGCTCGGCGGTCACCGCGCGGGACACGAACGACCCGATCGTCGCGACCGGCGCCCCGCTCGGGTCCGCGACGGTCAGCGTGACCGCGTCGTCGCCCGCCGGGGAGATCCGCACCCGCACGGCCGAAGCGCCTGAGGCGTGCAGCACGACGTCGCTCCAGGCGAACGGGATGCGCACCTCGTCCGCCGGGCCGACGCCCGCCGCGTCCAGCGCGTGCAGCGCGGCGTCGAGCACGGCGGGGTGCAGACCGAAGTCCGCGGCCGCGGCCCGCGCGTCGTCCGGCAACGCCACCTCGGCGTACACGTCGTCGCCGTGGCGCCACACCGCGCGCAGGCCCTGGAACACCGGCCCGTAGCCGTAGCCGCGCTCGGCCAGGTCGGCGTAGACGCGGGAGACGTCCACCCGCTCCCCCACCGGCGGCCACGCGTCGAGGGACTGCGGCGTCGGCACGGGACCGGCGGCCAGCACACCGCCCGCGTGCCGCGTCCACACGACCGCGCCGGGCGAGTTCTCCGGTCGCGTGTGGACGGTCACGGTGCGGCGGCCGTCGTCGTCGGGCGTGTCCACCACCACCTGGAGCACCACGCCGCCCTCGTCGGGCAGCACCAGCGGCGCTTCCAGGGTCAGCTCCTCCAGCACCGGGCAGGCGACCTCGTCCCCGGCGCGCACCGCCAGCTCCACGAACGCGGTGCCGGGCAGCAGCACCGCGCCGGAGATGGTGTGGTCGGCGAGCCAGGGGTGGGTGCGCCGGGACACCCGGCCGGTGAGCACCACGCCGTCGCCGCCCGCGAGCCCGACCACCGCGCCGACCAGCGGGTGGTCGGCGGCGCGCTGGCCCAGGCCGGCGGCGTCGGCACCGGCTGCGTCGGGCGCCAGCCAGAAGCGGGTGCGCTGGAACGCGTAGGTCGGCAGGTCCACGCGGTCGCCGACGCCCTTGGGCAGCAGCGCCGCCCAGTCCACGCCGGCGCCGCGCACGTGCGCCAGCGCCACGGCGGCGCGCACGTCGGCGACCTCGTCGCGGTCCTTGCGCAGCAGTGAGGCGAAGGCGCTGTCCTCGTCGTCCACGGTGTCCTGCGCCATCGCGGTGAGCACCGGGTCCGGGCCCAGTTCGAGGAACGTGGTCACCCCGCTGCCCGCGAGCTGCCGCACGGCGTCGTGGAACCGGACCGCGCGGCGCACCTGCTCGACCCAGTACTCCGGCGAGCACAGCTGGTCGGCCGTCGCGGGCCGGCCGGTGACGTCGGAGACGACCGGGATCGTCGGCGGCGAGTAGGTCATGACCTCGGCGACCCGCCGGAACTCGGCGAGCACCGGCTCCATCAGCGGCGAGTGGAAAGCCCGGCCGACCCGCAGCCGCTTGGTCTTCACACCGCGCTCGGCGAGCACGCCGGCGATCTCCAGCACGGCGTCCTCCGCGCCGGACAGCACCACGGCGCGCGGCCCGTTGACCGCGGCGACGTCGACTTCGTGCTCCCGGCCGGCGAGCAGCGGGCGCACCTCGTCCTCGGCGGCGCGCACGGACACCATCGCGCCACCGGCGGGCAGCTCCTGCATCAGCCGGCCACGCGCGCCGACCAGCAGCGCCGCGTCCTCCAGCGACAGCACGCCCGCGACGTGCGCGGCGGTGATCCCGCCCAACGAGTGGCCGACGAGCACGTCCGGGCGCACGCCCCACGACTCGACCAGTCGGTAGAGCGCGGTCTCCAGGGCGAACAGGGCGCTCTGCGCGTAGGAGGTCCGGTCGAGCAGCGCCGCCAGGTCGCTGCCCGGCTCGGCGAACATCACGTCGCCCAGCGGGTGGTCCAGTTGCAGGTCCAGCCAGCCGCACGCGGCGTCCAGGGCCTTGGCGAACACGGGGAACGCCCGGTAGAGCCGCCTGCCGGCGTCCAGCCGCTGGCTGCCCTGGCCGGTGAACAGGAACGCGAGCAGCCCCGGTTCCTTCGCGCCGCGCACCAGGCCGGGCGCTTCCTCTCCTCGCGCGAGCGCGGTCAACGCGCGGACGGCGTCGTCGCGGTCGTCGGCGAAGATCACCGCGCGGTGCTCCAGCGCGGCACGGCGGGTGGCCAGCTCGCGCGCGGTGTCGACCAGGTCCGGTGCGGTGCCGGTGCGCGGGTCGGGCGTGGCCAGGAACCCGGCGAGGCGGTCGGCCTGGGCGCGCAGGGCGGCATCGCCGCGCGCGGACACCACGAGCACCACGGGTCCCGGTTCCGGCGCCGCGGCTGGCCCGGTGGCGGCAGGTCCGGTGACAGCCGGCTCGGCGGCGGGCGGCTCCTCCAGGATGACGTGCGCGTTCGTGCCGCTGACGCCGAACGACGACACCGCGCCGCGCCGGGGCCGGTCGCCACGGAGCCACGGGCGGGACTCGGTCAGCAGCTCGATGTCGCCGGAGGTCCAGTCGACGTTCGGGGTGGGCGCGTCGACGTGGAGGGTCTTGGGCAGCACGCCCTCGCGCATCGCGTACAGGACCTTCACCAGGCCGGCGATGCCCGCCGACGCCTGGCTGTGGCCGATGTTCGACTTGATCGAGCCGAGCCACAGCGGCTCGTCGCGCCCTTGGCCGTAGGTGGCCAGCAGCGCCTGCGCCTCGATCGGGTCGCCGAGCCGGGTGCCGGTGCCGTGCGCCTCCACCATGTCCACTTCGGACGGTTCGAGGCCGGCGTCGGACAGCGCGCGCAGGATCACCTTCTGCTGGGCCGGGCCGCTGGGCGCGGTCAGGCCGTTGGACGCGCCGTCCTGGTTGATCGCCGTGCCGCGGACCACGCCGAGCACCCGGTGCCCGGCGGCCAGCGCGTCGGACAGCCGCATGAGCACGACGACACCCGCGCCCTCGGCCCAGCCGGTGCCGTCGGCCGCCGCCGCGAACGGCTTGCACACCCCGTCCGGCGCCAGGCCGCGCTGCGTGCTGAACGCGGTGAACGCGCCGGGGTGCACCATGACCGCCACACCGCCGGCCAGCGCCGTCGTGCAGTCGCCGTCGCGCAGTGCCCGCACGGCCAGGTGCAGCGCCACCAGCGAACCGGAGCACGCGGTGTCCACCGAGACGGTCGGCCCCTCCAGGCCGAAGGCGTAGGCGAGCCGGCCGGACACGACGCTGGGCGCGTTGCCGGTCAGCAGGTAGCCGTCCAGGCCCTCGGGGGCCTGGTGCAGCCGGGGGCCGTAGTCCTGGGGCTCCACCCCGATGTAGACGCCGGTGTCGCTGCCGCGCAGGGCGAGCGGGTCGACGCCGGCGTGCTCCAGCGCTTCCCACGCCGTCTCCAGCACCAGCCGCTGCTGGGGGTCCATGGCCAGCGCCTCGCGCGGGCTGATGCCGAAGAACTCCGCGTCGAACTCCGCGGCTGCGTCGAGGAACCCGCCGCGCCGGACGTAGGACTTGCCGGGCTTGCCCGGTTCGTCGTCGAACAGCGCGTCCAGGTCCCAGCCGCGGTCGGTCGGGAACCCGCTGATCACGGTGCGGCCCTGCGCGACGACGTCCCACAGCTTCTCGGGGGTGTCGCTGCCGCCGGGGTAGCGCACGCCGACGCCGACGACCGCGATCGGCTCGTCGCGGCGTCCGGCCACGGCCGGGGCGGCGATCTCGACCGCGACGTGCTCGCCGAGCGCGCGCTCCAGCGCGAACCGCGCCACGGCCAGCGGCGTCGGGTGGTCGTACACCAGCGTCACCGGCAGCGCGAGGCCGGTCGCCGCGCCGAGCCTGCGGTGCAGGTCGACCGCGGCCAGCGAGTCGAAGCCCAGGTCGCGGAACGGGCGCGTGGCGTCCACGGTCGGCGGCGCGTCCGGCAAGGCCGCCGCGAGCACCTCGACGACCTGCTGGAGCACGACCTCCAGCAGCACGCGCTCCTGCTCCGCCCGGTGCAGGCCGGCCAGCCGGTCCACGACCGGGTTCGGTGCGGTGGACTCGGGCACGACGTTCTCCGACTCGCTCATCGGCGCTCCAACCGGTCTGACCGTTCGGGTCGATCCTGGACACGACGCACCCCGCCACCGGGCGCTGCCCCGGTCGCGGGAACCGCTGCGCCGCCCCCGGCGGCTGCCGGGGGCGGCGATGGGTCACTTCACGAGCACCGGGTTCACCACTCCACCCGGAGGACCTTCGGACCGCGCACCAGCAGTCCCTTCTTCCACTCCACGCCGTCGTCGCCGCCGGCGAGCCTGAGGTCCGGGAAGCGGGTGGTGACGGTCTCCAGCGCGACCTGCAACTCCATCCGGGCGAGTTGCGCGCCCAGGCAGTGGTGCGGCCCGTGGCCGAACGCGACGTGCGGGTTCGACGCCCGGCGGAAGTCGACGTCCTCCGGGTCGGTGAAGATGTCCGGGTCGCGGTTGGCGCCGGGCAGCGACACCAGGATCGGCTCGCCCTGCTTGACCACGACGTCGCCGAACCGGACGTCCTCGGTGGCGTAGCGGGGGAACATCGCCGCCGGGTTGAGCGGGATCAGGCGGAGCAGCTCCTCGACGGCGGCCGGGATCAGCTCCGGCTCCGCCTTCAGCAGCTCGTAGTGCTCGGGGCTCTTGAGCAACGCGTACAGGAAGTTCGGGATGTGCGTGGACACCGTCTCCGAACCGGTCAGCAGCAGGCCGACGCCGACGATCGACAGCAGCTCCTGCTCGGTGAGCTGGTCGTGCTCGTCGCGGGCGTGCACCAGCACGCCCAGCAGGTCCTCGGTGGGCTGCTCGCGGCGCTGCGCGACCAGGCCGCCGATGTAGCCGAACAGCTGCTCGACCTGATCCATGATCGGGTGCGCGGTGCTGGTCAGGCCCTCGGTCCAGACCCGGAACCTGACGTGGTCCTCGACCGGCACGCCCAGCAGCTCGCAGATCACCGTGACCGGGAACGGCATCGCGAAGTGCTCGACCAGGTCGGCACCCGGCCCCTTGGCCACCAGGTCGTCCAGGCAGGCGTTGGCGATGCGGACCGCGTTGTCCCGCATCTCGTTCACCCGACGGGCGGTCAACGCCTTGCCGACGAGCTTGCGCAGCCGGGTGTGCTCCGGCGGGTCGACGCCGATGATGCCCTCGTACGTGATCTCCTCGCGGGTGCGCGGTTGGTCCTGCCCCTGCGCCGCGGCCCGGCTGAACCGGGGGTCGATCAGCACGGTCCTGACGTCGTCGTAGCGGGTGGCCAGCCAGGCGACCTCCCCGTACGGCAACTGGACCCGGCTGACGGGCTCGTCCCGCCGCAGGGCGCCGTACAGCGGGTCGATGTCGACACCGGGAGCCTCGCTGAACGGGTACCTGCGGACCTGCCGGGTTGCTGTCACTGGGTTCTCCTCCGGGTGTGCGTCCGGGCCGCGCCGGTCCCGTCGAAGGCCTGCGGGGAGTGGATCGACGAACACCGCCGCGAACGGGCTGGTGGGGGTCACCCCGGCACGCTGGGGGGAGCGTAATAACGCGCGGCGGCCCGATCACACCCCCGTGAGCCCCTACGCCTCCCCTATCGGGGCCCTGCCCGGCGGGTGGCCCGACCAGGCCGGGACGGACCCCGGCGGAGAGGTCGTCCGGGGCCACCCCTCCCGGTCGGCAGGCGTGGTGAGGGGGTGTGCAGGGGCAGCGGTAGGGGTTGTGCCCACCGGGTTGCGTCCTAGGGTCGGCCCAGGCCCACCGCAGACCTCCCGGCTGCCATCCGGAGCGCGTTCCACCGCGGCGCGCGAGCACGCTCGCCGGCCCGAACCCCGCACGATCCCGGAAACGGAAAGGTGCTCGCGCATGTCCTTGACGGCGGCGTTCGCCGAGGAACCGACCAGGTTCCGCTCGTTCGGCCCGCACCACCTGTCCGAGGTCGCGTCCCGGCACGGCCTGCGACCCGACCTGCTCGACGCCGTCCGGACGATCTCGCACGTGCTGCCGTTCCGGGTGAACGAGTACGTGCTCACCCACCTCGTGGACTGGGACCGGGTGCCCGACGACCCGATCTTCCGGCTCGTGTTCCCCCAGCGCGGCATGCTCGCCGAGGCGGAGGAGGCCGAGCTGTCCCGGCTGGCGCGGGCCGCCGACCGCCGCGGCCTGCGGGAGGCCGTCTCCCGCATCCGCGCCGGGCTCAACCCGCACCCGGCCGGGCAGCAGCAGCTCAACGTGCCCAGCCTGGAGGGCGACGACCTGCCGGGGATGCAGCACAAGTACCGCGAGACGGTGCTGTACTTCCCCCAGCAGGGCCAGACCTGCCACGCCTACTGCACCTACTGCTTCCGCTGGGCGCAGTTCGTCGGCGACGCGGACCTCAGGTTCGCCGCGCCCGGCCCGGACCTGCTGACGCGCTACCTGCGCCGGCACCCGGCCGTCACCGACGTGCTGATGACCGGCGGCGACCCGATGATCATGAGCACCGAACGGCTGCGGTCGCACATCGAACCCATCCTGCGGGTCGACACCGTGCGCACGATCCGGATCGGCACCAAGTCGGTGGCCTACTGGCCCTACCGGTTCACCACCGACTCCGACGCCGACGACGTCCTGCGGCTGTTCGAGCAGGTGGTGGCGTCCGGCCGGACGATGGCGGTGATGGCGCACTTCAGCCACCCCCGCGAGCTGCGGACGGCCGCCGCCTCCCACGCCCTGGCACGCATCCGCGCCACGGGTGCGGTGGTGTACTGCCAGGCGCCGCTGGTCAAGCACGTCAACGACGACGCCCGGGTGTGGACGGACCTGTGGCGCGACCAGCTGTCGGCGGGCCTGGTCCCCTACTACATGTTCGTCGAGCGCGACACCGGGCCGCGCGAGTACTTCAAGGTGCCGCTGGCCCGGGCGCTCGACATCTTCCAGACCGCCTACCGCACGCTGCCGGGCCTGGCGCGGACCGTGCGCGGACCGAGCATGTCCGCGACGCCGGGCAAGGTCGTGGTCGACGGGGTCGAGGACACCGCCGACGGCAAGCACTTCCGGCTGCGGATGGCCCAGTCCCGCAACCCCGACCTGGTCGGCAGGCCGTTCCGCGCCCGGTTCTCCGAGACCGCGTCGTGGCTGGACGAGTTGGAGATCGACCCGGGCACGCCCGCGGACATCGTGGACGCGCTGGCCGCCACCGCGAACGGGTCCGCCGTGGCCGGCTGACCGGAGCCGGCACCCACCGGGGGCACGCGCGGCACACCGGGCGCCCGCCCCCTCCCACGACGAAAGGGTCGCTGTGGCTGTCCGCAGGATCTCGGCCAACCTGGCGCTCGACCACGCGGTGGCGTTGCGCCAGGCGGCGGGCGAGTCGATCGTGCACCTCGGGTTCGGCGAGGCCCGCCTGCCCGTGTTCCCGGGCCTGGTCGACCGGCTGGTGTCCGGCGCCGGGCGGAACTCCTACGGTCCGGTGCCGGGGTCGGCGGGCGCGCTGCGGGCCGTCGCCGGCTACTTCGACCGACGCCGACTGCCGACCAGGCCGGAGCAGGTGGTGGTCGCGCCCGGGAGCAAGGCCCTGCTGGTCGCGCTGCAACTCGCCGTCCCCGGCGACGTGCTGCTGCCCGCGCCCTGCTGGGTCACCTACGCGCCCCAGGCGGTGCTGGCGGGCAAGAAGGTGTTCACCGTGCCGATCCCGGCCGAGTGCGGCGGCGTGCCGGATCCCGACGCCCTGCGCGAGGCGGTGCGAGCGGCGCGGGCGGGCGGCGCGGACCCCCGCGTCGTCGTGCTCACCGCGCCCGACAACCCCACCGGCACCACCGCGACCCCCGACCTGATCCGGCGGATCTGCGCGGTCGCCGAGGACGAGGACCTCCTCCTGGTGTCCGACGAGATCTACCGCGACCTCGTGCACGACCCGGACTTCGAGTACCTGAGCCCGGCCGAGGTGTCCCCCGACCGCACGGTCGTCGTCACCGGCCTGAGCAAGAGCCTGGCGCTGGGCGGGTGGCGGATCGGCGTGATGCGCTTCCCCGGCACGGAGGACGGCGAGCGGATGCGCGCGGACGTCGCGTCGGTGGCCAGCGAGGTCTGGTCCACGTTGGCCGGTCCCATGCAGGAGGTCCTGGAGTACGCGTTCGACGAGCCCGC
Organism: Actinosynnema sp. CA-299493; assembly: GCF_050946825.1. NCBI lineage: Bacteria > Bacillati > Actinomycetota > Actinomycetes > Pseudonocardiales > Pseudonocardiaceae > Actinosynnema > Actinosynnema sp. CA-299493. Next base: position 4,394,981 of record NZ_CP191993.1, on the reverse strand, counting down.
CGAGCTGGTGGCCCGCCGCGACGCCGACGCCCGGTTGCACGGCGCGCTCGCGCGGGCCGTGCACGACCTCGCGGTCAAGGCCGGAGCGCTGGTCCGGCCGCCCACCGGCGGGTTCTACGCGTACCCGGACTTCGAGCCGCTGCGCGACCGGCTGGCCGCGACCGGCGTGGTCGACGGCGCCTCGCTCCAGGAGCACCTGCTGGAACGGCACGGCGTGGCGGTCCTCGCGGGCGTCCACTTCGGCGACGACCCGCGTGGTCTCCGGTTCCGCGCGGCCACGAGCGTGCTCTACGGCGACCGCCCCGAGCTCCAGCACCAGGCGATGGACGCCACCGACCCGACGGCGGTGCCGCACGTGGCACGGGCGCTGGACGCGATCGAGTCGGCGTTCACCGCGTTGGGCACGAACCCGGGAGGACGGCCGTGACGCAGCCCACCGCGACCGCGTTCCCCGGCATGGGGCCGAGCCCGTTCGCCGACGTGGCCAAGTTCGCGCTGATCAACCCGTTCGCCCGGGAGCTGTACGCGGTCGCGGGCGACGTGCTGGGCTACGACCTGTTCGCCGCGCTGCGCGACAGCACGTCGGACTACGCCGAGGCCGACCAGGTCGCCTTCCTGGTGCACAGCCTGGCGCTGGCCCGGTGGGCGGAGCACGAGCACGGTTTCACGCCGCTGCTGGTGACCGGCGCGAGCTTCGGCGGCAAGGCCGCGGCCGTGCACTCCGGTGCGCTGTCCGCGGCCGACGGCATCCTGCTCACGGCGCGGCTCGTGCGGCTGGAGACCGAGTACTTCGCCACCCGGCACGCCGACGTGGTGACCCTGTCGTTCGCCCGCACACCGCCCGACGAGCTGGCCGCCGCGCTCGCCGACCTGGACGACTGGCACGAGCTGTCCTGCGAGGTCGACGTCGACCTCGCCATGGTGTCGATCAAGCGGGACCGGGTGGAGTGGCTGTCCGACCGCCTGCGCGCGGCGGGCGGGCTCCCGCTGTACGTGATGGACCCGCCGCTGCACGTCAGCCTGTTCACCGACCTGCGGGACCGGATCGCGGCCGAACTGCTGCCCGCGCTGGAGTTCCGCGACCCGGCCGTGCCGGTGATCGCCGACCAGGACGGCTCGCCGCGCACCACCGCCGACGGCGTGCGGACCATGCTGCTGGACGGCGTGGTGCGGGCGGTGCGGTGGCCGGCGGTGGTGCGGTCGTTGAAGGACCACGGCGTCGAACGGCTGTGCGTGGCCGGGCCGGACGCCCTGTTCGGGCGCGTTCCCGTCACCACCGACAACTTCACCGTGCTGGCCGCCACGCCGAGGCTCGCGATGCGCCCGCGCAGGCGGCCCGCGCTGGTGTGACACCCGAGGGAGGACCCATGTCCACGCGAGAATCGCTGTCGGCCGACGACCCCGCGCTGCACTCGCGGTTCCTGCGCGGGCTGGCGGCCCACCCCGACGGGGTGGCGCTGCACCTGGAGGACGGCACCCGCCACACCTACCGCGAGCTGCACGACCTGGCGCTGAGCTGGGCGGGCGCGCTGGTCGACGCGGGCACCACCGGGGTGGTGGGCGTGCTGGCGGACAAGACCGTCGAGGCCTACGCGGGACTGCTGGCCGTGCTGTACGCGGGCGCGACCGCCGTGCCGCTGCACCCGGGCTTCCCGACCGCCCGCACCAGCCGGATGCTGCGCAGCGCCCGCGTGGAGGCCGTCGTGGTCGACCGGGCCGGTCTGGCGGTGCTGGCCGAGCTCGCGCCCGAAGGCGTGGCCGTCCTCGCGCCGGACGCGGACCCGCTGGGCGACCTGCGGCGCCTGCCGGTCGGCGAGCCGCTCGACGCGCCCCGGCCGGTGTCGCCGGAGGACACCGCGTACGTGCTGTTCACCTCGGGGTCCTCGGGGCGGCCGAAGGGCGTGCCGATCACCCACCGGGCGGCGGACCACTACTTCTCGGTGATCGAGCGGCGGTTCGACTTCACCGCCGACGACCGGTTCTCCCAGGCCTTCGACCTGAACTTCGACTGCGCGATGTTCGACCTGTTCTGCGCGTGGGGTCACGGCGCGCAGGTGCACCCCGTGCCCGGCGGGGCCTACCTGGACCTGCCCGCGTTCGTCGCGGAGCGCGGGGTGACGGTGTGGTTCTCCACCCCGTCGGCGATCACGCTGGTGCGCCGCCGGGGCGGCCTGGCGCACGGGTCGATGCCGGGCCTGCGCTGGAGCCTGTTCGCCGGCGAGGCGCTGCGCGCCGCCGACGCGCTGGACTGGCTGGGCGCCGCGCCGGCGTCCGGGCTGGAGAACATCTACGGGCCCACCGAGCTGACCGTCACGATCACCGGGCACCGCTGGACGGACGCGACCCCGGCGTTGTGCCTCAACGGGTTGACGCCGATCGGCGAGGTGCACGAGGGGCACGAGCACCTGCTGGTCGCCGAGGACGGGTCGTTCTCGGCGACCGAGGGCGAGCTGTGCGTCACGGGTCCGCAGATGACGCGGGGCTACCTCGACCCGGCCGACGACGAGGGCAGGTTCCTGGCGCACGACGGCCGGCGCTGGTACCGCACCGGTGACCGGGTGCGCCGGCACGCCGACGGGACGTTGGTGTACCTGGGGCGCTTGGACTCACAGGTGCAGCTGGCGGGCTGGCGGGTCGAGCTGGCCGAGGTGGAGCACGCGTTGCGGGCGTGCGCGGGGGTGCTGGACGCGGTCGCCGTCACGCGCGCGACCGAGAACGGCCTGGAGCTGGTCGTGTTCTACACCGGTGAGCGGACGCCCGCGCGGCTGCTGTCCAAGGAGCTGCGCGACGTGCTGCCGGCGGGGATGCTGCCCCGGGAGTACCGGCACGTCGACGACTTCCCGCTCAACTCCAACCGGAAGGTCGACCGCGGCGCGCTCACGGCACGGGCCGCCGAAGCCTGACCGCAGGCACGCTCACCGCGCGAACCGCCAAGACCTGACCGCAGACGACCGGCGACCGGCGGCGTGAGTCCTCGCGCTCACGCCGCCGGGCCGGGAGCGGGTCAGCGGCGGCCGGTGGCGCCCGGCACCCGGGCCGCCAGCGCCGGGCGGTCGACCTTGCCGTTCGGGGTGGTCGGCAGCTCGTCGAGCACCTCGACCCGTTGCGGCACCATGTAGTCGGGCAGGGCTTCCATGCAGAACGCCTTCAGCTCCAGCTCGTCCAGGGCGTCCACGCCCGCCGCGAGCACCACGAACACCCCGAGCGCCGGTTCCCGGTCGGCGAGCGGCAGCAGCAGCGCCGTCGCCGCCGCCACGCCGGGGAACTCGGCCACCCGGCGCTCCACCTCCCCCAGCTCGACCCGGTTGCCCCGGATCTTCACCAGCGAGTCGACCCGCCCCCGGAAGTACAGCTCGCCGTCCTCGCCCCGCCGGGCCAGGTCACCGGTGCGGAACACCACCTGGCCGGAGCGGGGGTTGAGCGGGTCGGGCACCAGGGCGCGCGCGGTGGCCTCCGGGTCGTCCCAGTAGGCGGTGAAGAGCGCGCCGCTGCGCAGGTGGATCTCGCCGAGGCCGCCCGGCTCGTCCACCGGTCCGCCGTCCTCGTCGATCAACGTCATCTCCGCGCCGGGGTGGGCGAAGCCGATGGGCAGCTCCTCGACCCCGTCGGGCAGCGGGTCCGGCACGTCGGTGAACGACGCCGCCACCGACTCCGAGCTGCCGAAGCAGTTGACGATCCGCACGCCCGGCACCGCCTCGCGCAGCCGGCGCAGCTCGGGCAGCGGGAACTTCTCCCCCGAGTACAGCACGCCCCGGATGCCGCCGCCGAGCTCGGCCAGCAGCTCCGGCTCGTGCCGCAGCACGGGGCGCCAGATCGAGGGGACGCCGTTGACCTGGGTGGCCCGCGCGTCGTGCAGGAACCGCACCAGCCGGCGCGGCCAGCGCAGCAGTTCGCGCGGCACCGGCACGACCGCCGCGCCGCTGCCCAGCGCCAGACCGATGTCCAGCAGCGAGAAGTCGAACTGGAGCGGGGAGGTGGTGGCCACGCGGTCCTCGGCCGACACGATGCCGTGGGCGAGCATCCCCCGGAAGAACGCCAGGATGGCGCGGTGGCTCATCACCACGCCCTTGGGCCGGCCGGTGGTGCCGGAGGTGAAGATCATGTACGCCGGGTCGGCGGGGGTGACCTCCCGGCGGTGCCTGCGGCGCGGCGCGGGCGCGCGATCGACTTCCAGGCCGTCCGGACCGAAGCGGGCCAGGCCGATCCCCTCGGGTAACCCGTCTCGGCGGCCGGTGTCGGCCTGGAGGTGCAGCGCCGGCGCGACCGCGTCCACGATCGCGCGCAGCCGTTGCGCCGGGGTCTCCGGGCTGACCGGGATGTAGGTCAGGCCGAGCGTGGAGCAGGCGAGGAACGCGGCGATGGACCACGAGGTGGTGTCCGACTCCAGCACCACCCGGTCGCCGACGTCCAGGCCGAGGTCGTCCAGCTGCGCGGCGAGCTCGGCCACGCGGCGTTCCAGCTGCCGGTGGGAAATGGTGCCGAACTCCTCGCCGGTCGTCTCCACCACGGCCGGCGCCTCGGGGGTCAACCGCGCACCGACGAGCAGGAATTCGTGCAGCGTCGCCACCGAGTCGTGCGCGCGTGCGAAAACAGGACGGACCATGTCCGGAGTGCACCTCATCCCAATTCCGACATCACCCAGAAGTGCCTTGAGTGAGGCTATCAACGCAGCTCAAAGCCTTAACCCCCACGACACCCCTAGCACCCCCCTGACCTACCCCGAGTCACCCCGACGTATTTCCGGCCCCCATTCGGCGGGCTTGTTCCGTGCTACTTTCACGAAGTTCCGGTCAGTGGACCATCGTGAATACCGAAAGGGCAGCCACCATGTGGGACGAGCGTTTCGAGGAGATCCTGCGCGCGCACCTGCCGTTCATCGAACCGGACGAGGAGCTGACGCCGGACGCCGAGCTGCGCGACCTCGGGTTGGACTCGCTGGCGATGGTCGACCTGCTGGCCGCGCTGGAGAAGGGCTACGGCGTCCGGTTCCGCGACGACGCGCTGAAGGCCGAGACGTTCCGCACCGCGAACGCGCTGTGGGGCGTGCTGTCGGGCATGTTGGAGCACACCGCGTGACCGAACCGGGGTGGTGGGAGGGCTGGTCCGGCCCTCCCACCGTCCCTACAGGCCCTTGAGGAAGTCCAGCAGGACCGCCCGGAACCGCTCGGGCCGCTCCAGGTGCGGCAGGTGGCTCGCGCCCGGCACCTCCTCGTAGCGGGCGTCCGGCACCAGCTCGTGGAACGGGGCGATGGCGGCCGGGGTCACCTCGTCGTGCTCGCCGCGCACGACCAGCGTGGGCACCGCGATCTTCGGCAGGTCCGGCTCGACGGTGAAGTCCTTGAGCGTGCCGGTGATGTGGAACTCGGTGGGGCCGTTCATCGTCCCGTACACGGTCGGGTCCGCCCCCAGTTCCAGGAACGACGCGGTCAGCTCCGGCGGCAACGGCTGGACCCGGCACACGTGCGTGGTGTAGAAGACCCCGGTGGCCCACTTGTACTCGGGGTGCTCGTAGTCGCCCGCGGCCTCGTGCCGGTCCAGCGCCGCCGCCACCGCCGGCGGCAACGTCCGGCGCAGCGAGGCCAGCTCCTCGATCCACCTCGGGTACGAGGCGGGCGAGTCGGCGACGACCAGGCCGGTGAGCCCCTCCGGTCCGCGCGCGGCGTGCGCGGCGGCCAGCACGCCGCCCCACGACTGTCCGAACAGGACGTACCGCCGCACGCGCAGCGCCGCCAGCAGGTTCGCCAGCTCGTCCAGGAACAGCTCCGGGGTCCAGAAGTCCGCGCCCCGGTCGCGCAGGTGCGTCGACCCGCCGTTGCCCAGCTGGTCGTAGTGCACCACCGGCCACCCCTCCTCCACGAGCGAGGCGAGGCCGAGCAGGTAGTCGTGCGTGCTGCCCGGACCACCGTGCACGACGACGACCGCGGGTCGATCCGCGCCGAGGTCCCCGGTGACCCGGTACCAGGTCTTGTACGGCCCGAACGGCACCGTGCCCTTCGCGCTCGACGGCGGGATCATCGGCACACCACACTCCACCTTCGTCGGGCGGGACGCGCCGGGCGCCCCGCCGGTTGATCACAGACCGCGCAGCCAACCCAGGACCGCGTCGGCGGTGCCCTCGACGTCCGACTCCATCATCGTGAAGTGGTCGCCCGGCACCTCCACCAGCTCGTGCTCGCCCTGCCAGACCGCTCGCCACGAGTCGCCGCCGTCGGGCCCGGCCAGGGACTCCGCCGGCCGCACGAACAGCACCGGCGCCGCCGGGTCGCCGAGCGGCACCGACGGCAGGAGCCGGGAGTACCGTCCCATGGCCGACAGCCGCGCGCCGCCGAACTCGCCGAAGGTCGACTCCTTCGCCAACAACGCGCCGAGCATCCGGCTGAAGAAGTCCGCCGTGGTGGAGCCGGTGGTCGGGTAGGTGTCCAGCAGTCCGACACCGGCCGGCCCGTGCCCGCGCGCGGCCAGCAGAGCGGCCGTGCCGTGCGCGAACAGCCCGCCGGAGCTGTAGCCGACCAGCGCGTACGGCCCGCGCCGGGCGACCGGCTCCAGCGCGGCGGCGAAGTACGCCACGGCCGCCTCGGCGGTCGCGGGCAGCGGCTCGTCGGCGCGGAACCCGGGCGTGGGCAGCACCAGCACGTCGGCGTGCCCACGCAGGCGTGCGGCGAACCGGGCGTACTGCTGGGGGCCGTCCAAGGCCATCGGCGAGCCGAAGCACACCACCGTCACCGGGCCGCCCGAGTCGCGGGAGAGCACCACGGGGTCGGGGACCGGCCCCGCCTGCGCCACCTCCGTGAACGACTCCCGGACGTCGGACACGGCGGTGATCAGGGCCAGCGCCTCCGCCACCCGGCCCGCGCCCACCGCCTGGCGGAACAACGCGCCGACCGTGTCGTCGGCGCCGGCGCGCGAGCCGCCGGCCGGCTCCTCGGCCAGTTCCGCCCGCAGGTGCGCCGCCAGCCGTGACGGCGTGCCGTGGTCGAAGACCGCCGTGGTGGCCAGTCGCAGGCCGGTCCGCGCGCTCACCGCGTTGCGCAGCTCCACGGCGGTCAGCGAGTCCAGGCCCAGTTCCACGAACGCCCGGTCGTCCTCCAGCGCGTCCGGTCCGCCGAACCCGAGCACGGCCGCGGCGGCCTCGCGCACCAGCAGGCGCAACCGGGCGTCCAGGGCCGCGGCGTCCAGACCGGCCAGGTCCCGGCGCAGTGCCGCCTGGTCGGTCGGCGCGGAGGTCGTGGCCCGGCGGACCGACGCGGGCGCCAGGCCCCGGAGCAGCGGCGGCACCGGGCCGGCGCCGCGCAGGTCGAGCTTGATCGGCACCACGGTCGCCTCGGGCCGGGCGCACGCGGCGTCGAACAGCGCCAGCCCTTCCGCTTCGCCCAGCGGCACGACGCCGCCGCGCGCCATGCGCTCCCGGCCGCCGTCGCCGAGTCCCCCGGTCATCGTGCTCGCCGCGTCCCACAAGCCCCAGGCGAGCGACTGCGCGGGCAGTCCGGCCGCCCGGCGGTGCAGGGCGAACGCGTCGAGGAACGCGTTGGCCGCCGCGTAGTTGGCCTGACCTGCGCCACCCACGACACCGGCCGCCGAGGAGAAGACGGTGAACGCGGTCAGCTCGCCGGTCAGCTCGTGCAGGTTGAGCACGGCGTCGACCTTGGGCCGCAGCACGGCGTCCACCCGCTGCGGGGTCATCGACGCGAGCACGCCGTCGTCGAGGACGCCCGCCGCGTGCACCACGGCGGTCACCGGGTGGTCGGCGAGCAGGGCGGCCACCGCGTCGCGATCGGCCGCGTCGCAGGCCACCACCGCCACGCGTGCGCCGAGGCCGGTCAGCTCGGCCGCGAGGTCCGCCGCGCCGTCCGCCGCGAGTCCGCGACGTCCGGCCAGCACCAGGTCGCGCACACCGTGCGCGGTCACCAGGTGGCGTGCCACCCGCCCGCCCAACGCGCCGACGCCACCGGTGACCAGCACCGTGCTGTCCGGTCCGAACGCGCTGCCGGGCACGCCTTCCGCCGCGGGCACCCGGGTGAGCGCCGGGACGTGTGCCGTTCCGGCGCGCACCACCACCTGCGGCTCGCCCGAGGCCACCACGTCCGGCAGCGACCTCGCGGACTCCTCGTGCACGTCGAGGTCGACGAGCAGCACCCGGTCCGGGTGCTCGGCCTGCGCGGACCGGACCAGGCCCCACACCGCCGAGGCGGTCGGGTCGGTCCCGTCCTGCGCGCCGCGCGTGAGCACCACCAGCCGGGTGGCGTCGAAGCGCGGACCGGTCCACTCGTGCAGCAGCGCCAGCACCCGGTGCAGCACCGTGCGCACGCCGGCGGCGGTCGGCCCGGCGGACGGCGCGACCTGCGCCACCGCCAGTTCCGGCACGTCGCCGTCGGGCGCCTGGCCCAGGGCGGTGAGGTCGGTGTGCGCTTCGACCACGTGCCCGGCCGCCTTGAGCGCCTCGCCGACCCCGAACTCGTCCGCGCCGAGCAACGCCCAGCGCGTGCTCGGCCCGGCGGAGAGCGCGACCGGGGTCCAGTCGAGCCGGTGCAGCCCGTCCACCCGCGGCCTCGGCCGGTCGGCGAACGGGCGCAGCGCCAGCGACCCGATGGCCGCGACCGGCACGCCGTCCCGGTCCGCCAGGTCGATCACCGCGCCGTCCCGGCCGGTGATCGCGATCCGCGCGCGCAGCCCGGCCGCGCCGGACGCGTGCCGCGTGACGGCGCCGAACTCGAACGGCAGCGCGGGCGGCTCGTCCTCGCCGCGCAGCAGGCCGATCGCCTGCACCGCCGCGTCCAGCGCGGCCGGGTGCAGGCCGAACCGCTCCGCGCCGTCGACGGGGTCGATCTCGGCGAACAGCTCGTCCCCGCGCCGCCAGGCCCGCCGCAGCCCCTGGAACACCGGCCCGTAGCGCAGGCCCGCGTCGGCCAGCCGCTCGTAGAACCCGTCGAGGTCGACCTCGGCGGCGTCGGCGGGAGGCCACTCGGTCAACGCCGCGCCGGCCGGGACGCCGGCGGTCGTGGTGAGCGTGCCCGACGCGTGCCGGGTCCACGCCGCGTCGTCGTCCTGGTCCCGCCCGAACACGGCGACCGGCCGGCGGCCCTGGTCGTCGGGCGCCCCGACCGACACCTGGACGCCGACGCCGCCGTCCTCGGGCAGCACGAGGGGCGCGTGGAGGGTCAGCTCGGCCAGCGCGTCGCACCCGACCAGCTCACCGGCGTGCAACGCCAGTTCCACGAACCCCGCGCCGGGGAACACCACCGCGTCGCCCAGCGCGTGGTCGGCCAGCCACGGGTGGGCGTGCCGGGACAGCAGTCCGGTCGCCAGCAGCCCGTCCGTGTCGGGCAACGTCGTGGTGGCCACCAGCAGCGGGTGCCCGGCGGACGTCAGGCCCGCCGAGGACACGTCGCCGCCTTCGGTCACACCGTCCATCCAGTAGCGGCGGCGCTGGAACGCGTAGCTCGGCAGCACGACGCCCGCCGCGGAACGCCCGGCGTGCAACGCCGCCCAGTCCACGGCCACGCCGGTGGTGTGCAGGCGCGCCACCCCGGTCAGGACGGTGCGCAGCTCGTCGCGGCCGGCGCGCTGGGCGGGCACCAGGTCGGCGGTGCTGAAGCCGCGCGCGGCGGCGGTCAGCGTGCCGTCCGGGCCGATCTCCAGGAACTTGGTGACGCCCCGGGCCTCCAGTTCGACCACGGCGGCGTGGAAGCGCACCGCCTCTCGCGCGTGCCGCACCCAGTAGTCAGCGGTCACCAGGTCGCCGCCCTCGGCGAGCGCGCCGGTCACCGTCGACACCACCGGGATCGCCGGCACCCGGTACTCGACCCGCTCGGCCACCGCGCGGAACTCGTCGAGCATCGGCTCCATCAGCGGTGAGTGGAACGCGTGGCTGACGGACAACCGCTTGGTGCGCTTGCCGGCCAACCGGGCCACCACCGCCTCGACCTCGGCCTCGGCGCCCGACAACACCACGGAGGTCGGACCGTTCACCGCCGCGATGTCCACCCCGGCCACGAGCAACGGCAGCACCTCGGCCTCCGAAGCCTGCACCGCCACCATCACCCCGCCGGAGGGCAACTCGCCCATCAACCGGCCACGTGCCACCACCAGTCGAGCGGCGTCCGCCAGCGAGAACACCCCGGCCACGTGCGCGGCGGCGATCTCACCGATCGAGTGCCCCGCGACCAGGGCCGGCGTCACGCCCCACGACTCCACCAAGCGGAACAACGCCACCTCGAACGCGAACAACGCGGGCTGCGCGAACTCCGTCCGGTGCAAGACCTCGTCCGCGACCACCTCGGCCAACGGCCGCGACAGCAACGGGTCCACCGCGCCGCACACCTCGGCGAACGCCTCGCGGAACACCGGGTGCGCGACGAGCCCCGATCCCATCCCGGGCCGCTGCGAACCCTGACCCGTGAACAGGAACGCGACCTTGCCCGGGGTCACCCGACCGCGCAGGGCGTCCGGTCCCGTCGCGTCGGCGGCCAGCGCCCGCAACCCGGCGACGACCTCCGCCCGGTCGCCCACCACGGCGGCGCGGTGCTCCAGCGCGGCCCGGCGGGTGGCCGTGGCGGCGGCGACGGGGGCCAGCGCGCCGTCGTGGCCGGCCAGGTGGTCGGCCAGCCGGGCGGCCTGCGCGCGCAGCCCGTCCGCCGACCTGGCCGACACCAGCACCGGGACCGGGAGGTCGTCCGCCGGGGGCGCGACCTCGACCGGCGCGGGCGGCTGCTCGACGATGACGTGCGCGTTGGTGCCGGAGATGCCGAACGACGAGATGCCCGCCCGGCGCGGCCGGTCGGTCACGGGCCACGGCCGCGACCGCGTGAGCAGCGCGATGTCGCCGGACGTCCAGTCCACCCGGGACGACGGCCGGTCGACGTGCAGGGTCTTCGGCAGCACGCCCGCCCGCATGGCCATGATCATCTTGATCACGCCGGCGACGCCGGCGGCGGCCTGGGTGTGGCCGATGTTCGACTTGATCGAGCCCAGGTAGAGCGGCTCCGCCCGGCCCTGGCCGTAGGTCGCGAGCACGGCCTGCGCCTCGATCGGGTCGCCCAGCACCGTGCCGGTGCCGTGCGCCTCGACCGCGTCCACGTCCACCGGGGACAGCCCGGCGCTCGCCAGCGCCTGGCGGATCACCCGCTGCTGCGCCGGGCCGTTCGGCGCGGTGAGGCCGTTCGACGCGCCGTCCTGGTTCACCGCCGTGCCGCGCACGACCGCCAGCACCTCGTGCCCGTTGCGGACGGCGTCGGACATCCGCTCCAGCACCAGCACGCCGACGCCCTCGCCCCACCCGGTGCCGTCGGCGCCGTCGGCGAACGACTTGCACCGGCCGTCCGGCGACAGGCCGCCCTGGCGGGAGAACTCGACGAACGTCTCCGGGGTCGACATCACCGTCACGCCGCCGACGAGCGCCATCGAGCACTCGCCCGAGCGCAGCGCCTGCCCGGCCAGGTGCATCGCGACCAGCGACGACGAGCAGGCCGTGTCGACCGTGACCGCAGGCCCCTCCAACCCGAAGGTGTAGGCGAGGCGACCGGACACCACGCTGCCGGCGTTGTGACCGGTGATGTAGTCGTGGTACATCGCGCCGGCGTACACGCCGGTCGCCGTGCCCTTGAGCGCGGCGGGGTCGATGCCCGCCCGTTCCAGCGCCTCCCAGGCGGTCTCCAGCAGCACGCGCTGCTGCGGGTCGAGCAGCACCGCCTCGCGCGGCGAGATGCCGAAGAACTCGGCGTCGAACTCGGCGGCGTCGTGCAGGAACCCGCCCTCGGCGACGTAGCTGGTGTCCGGTCGGGTGCGCGTCGGGTCGTGCAACCGGCGCACGTCCCAGCCCCGGTCGGTCGGGAACCCGGTGACGGCGTCCCGACCCTCGGCCACCAACCGCCACAGGTCTTCCGGCGACGACACGTCCCCGGGGTAGCGGCAGGCCATGCCGACGACCACCACCGGGTCGTCGGACCGCGCCGCGACGATCGGGGCGGCCTGAGCGTCGCCGCGGTCGCCGACGAGTTCGGTGAGCACGTGGGCGGCCAGCGACCGGGGCGAGGTGTGGTCGAACACCAGGGTCGTCGGCAGCCGCAGCCCGGTCGCGCCGGCCAGCGCGTTGCGGAACTCGACGGCGGTCAGCGAGTCGAAGCCGAGGTCGGTGAACGCGCGGTCGGGGTCGACCACGACCGCGACCGCGTGCCCCAGCACACCTGCGACGTGCGTGAGGACGAGGTCGAGCACGACCTCGTGGGCTTCGGCCCGGGGCAACGCGGCCACCCGGTCGGCCAGGCCGCCGGAGCCCGCCGCGACGGTCTGCGCGGTGCGGCGCACCGGCCCGGCGAGGTCGCGCAGCAGCGGGGCGAGGTGGTCGCCACGCCCGCGCAACCCGGCCGGGTCGAACCGGGCGGGCACCACGAGTGCCGCACCGGCCGCCACGCCCGCGTCGAACAGCGCCACGCCGGCCTCGGCGGAGATCGGCCGCACGCCGCCCCGTGCGATGCGTGCCCGGTCCTCGGCGCCCAGCTCGCCGGTGATCGTGCTGTCCAGCTCCCACAGGCCCCAGGCCAACGACGTGGCGGGCAGGCCGGCGGCGACCCGGTGCTGCGCCAGCGCGTCGAGGTAGGCGTTGGCGGCGGCGTAGTTGCCCTGGCCGGGCGCGCCCAGCACCCCCGACAACGACGAGAACAGCACGAACGCCCGGACCTCGCCGACCACCTCGTGCAGGTTCCAGGCCGCGTCCACCTTCGGCCGCAGGACGGCGTCGACCCGCTCCGGGGTCAGCGCGGTGATCACACCGTCGTCCACGACACCCGCGACGTGCACCACCGCCGAGACGTCCACACCGCTCAACGCCTCGGTCAACGCCCCACGATCAGCAACGTCGCACGCCTTCGACACCACCCGCGCGCCGGTCGCCGTCAACTCGGCCACCAGCTCCGCACCGCCGCCGCGGCGGCTCAACAACACGAGGTCGCGGACGCCGTGCGCCGCCACGAGGTGACGCGCGATCACTCCGCCGAGCGTGCCCGTCGCACCGGTCACCACCACCGTGCCGGTCCCGAAGTCCACCGGACCGACCGCGTCCGTGGTGCGGACCAGTCGGGCCCGGTGCGCGACGCCGGCGCGGAACGCGAGCTGGGGTTCGTCGGACGCCAGCACGACCGGGAGCGCGTGCTCGACCGGTGTGTCGTCGTCCAGGTCCAGCAGCACCAACGCCCGATCGGGGTGCTCCGCCTGCGCGGAGCGCACCAGGCCCCACACCGCCGCGCCGGCCGGGTCCACCGGGTCGCCCTCGGCCACGGGCACCGCGCCCCGGCTCGTCACCACCAGGCTCGACGAGGCGAACCGGTCCTGCGTCAGGAACTCCTGGAGCACGTCGAGCACCCAGTGCGCCTCCGACCGCGCCGTCGCCGCGTCCGCGCCGCCGCCGACCGGCAGCACCACCACGGCGGGCGAGTCGTCGGCCGACGCGCCCCACTCGACCCACGGCACCGGGTTGCCGCCGGTGACGTCCACCGGTGTCCAGCGCACGCCGTAGAGCGGGTCGCGGCGGGCCACCGGTCCGGTGCCCAACGGCCGCAGGGACAAGGTCCGCGCGGTCAGCACGGGCGCTCCGGCCGGGTCGGTCAACCGCACGGCCACGCCACCGGGGACGGGCGCGACGTGCACGTGCGCGGTCGTGGCACCGGTCGCGTGGACGGTCACGCCCTGCCACGCGAAGGGCAGCTCGGCGGGCCGCTCGGCATCGGTGGTCAACGCGATCGCGTGCAACGCCGCGTCCAGCAGCGCCGGGTGCACGCCGAACCCGTCGACCGCCACTCCCTCGGGCAGCCCGACCTCGGCGAAGACCTCGTCACCACGCCGCCACGCCGCCCGCAAACCCCGGAACACCGGGCCGTAGCCCAGACCCGCCTCCGCGAGCGCCTCGTACAGGCCGTCCAGCGCGACGGGTTCGGCGGCCGGCGGCCACTGCGCCGCGTCGGCCGGGACGGGCACGTCGGGTGCGCCGGGCGCCAGCACGCCGGTCGCGTGCGGTGTCCACGGTTCGCCGCCCGCGGCGTCCTCGCGGGAGTGCACGGTCACCGCACGCCGGCCGGTCGGGTCCGCCGCCGCCACGGTGACCTGCACCTGCACCGCGCCGTCCGCCGGCAGCACCAGCGGCGTCGACAGCGTCAACTCCTCCACCGTGCCGCACGACACGTCGACCCCCGCGCGGAGCACGAGTTCCACGAAGCCCGCGCCGGGGAACAGCACCGCGCCGCCCACCCGGTGGTCGGCCAGCCAGGGGTGCGTGCGCGACGACAGCCGCCCGGTGAACACCGCGCCACCGGACCCCGCGAGCACCATCGCCCCGCCGAGCAGCGGGTGGTCGGTGGCGTCCATGCCCGCGCCGACCGGGTCGCCGACCACGGCCGGGTCGTCCATCCAGAACCGCTCGTGCGTGAACGCGTAGGTCGGCAGCGCGATCCGCCGCGCGCCCCGGCCGGTGAAGAACCGCGCCCAGTCCACGCCGATCCCGTGCGCGTGCGCCTGGCTGACGGCCGAGTTGAGCGCGGTGACCTCACCGCGGTCACGCCGCTGGGTCGCGATCAGCACGACGTCTTCCGCCGAGTCCTGCGCCATCCCGGTCAGCACGGCGTCCGGGCCGACCTCCACGAACCGCGACACGCCCCGGCCGGCCAACGCGGTCACCGCGTCCGCGAACCGCACCGCCCCGCGCACGTGCCGCACCCAGTAGTCGGCGGTCACCAGGTCGCCGCCCTCGGCGAGCGCGCCGGTCACCGTCGACACCACCGGGATCGCCGGCACCCGGTACTCGACCCGCTCCGCGACCGCGCGGAACTCGTCCAGCATCGGCTCCATCAGCGGCGAGTGGAACGCGTGGCTCACCACCAACCGCTTGGTGCGCTTGCCGGCCAACCCCGCCACCACCGCCTCGACACCGGCCTCGGCACCGGAGACCACCACCGACGACGGACCGTTCACCGCCGCGATGTCCACACCGTCCACCAGCAACGGCAGGACCTCGGCTTCGGCCGCACCGACCGCGACCATCGCCCCGCCCGGCGGCAACTCCCCCATCAACCGACCGCGCGCGACCACCAACGAACACGCGTCCTCCAGCGAGAACACGCCCGCCACGTGCGCCGCCGCGATCTCACCGATCGAATGACCCGCGACGAAATCCGGACCGACACCCCACGACTCCAACAACCGGAACAACGCCACCTCGAACGCGAACAACGCAGGCTGCGCGAACTCCGTCCGGTGCAACACCTCGTCGTCCAGCACTCCGGACAACGGGCGCGGCAACAACGGGTCCAGCACGCCGCACACCTCGGCGAACGACTCCCGGAACACCGGGAACGCCCCACCCAACACACGACCCATGCCCAACCGCTGCGAACCCTGACCCGTGAACAGGAACGCCACCTTGCCGCGTCCCGCCGTCCCGCGCAGCACCGAGGGGGACGTGGTGTCCGCGGCCAGGGCGCGCAGCCCGGCCACCAGCTCGTCGTGCCCGTCGCCGACGACGGCGGCGCGGTGCTCCAGCGCGGGGCGGGAAGCGAGCGACAGCGCCAGGTCGACGTCGGTGGCGCCGTCGATGACGGACAGCAGCCGGGCGGCCTGCGCGGGCAGCGCGGCGGCCGTGCGGGCGGACAGCACCCACGGCGCGGGGGCCGTGACGCTGACCGGTTCGGGCGTGGGCGTCGGGACCGGGGGCGCCTGCTCGATGATCGTGTGCGCGTTGGTGCCGGAGATGCCGAACGACGAGACGCCCGCGCGGCGCGGCCTGCCCGTCTCCGGCCACGGCACCGCCTCGGTCAGCAGCTCGACGTCGCCCTCCGTCCAGTCCACGTAGGTGGAGGGGCGGTCGACGTGCAGCGACTTCGGCAGCACGCCGTGGCGCATGGCGAGCACCACCTTGATCACGCCCGCGACGCCGGCGGCGGCCTGGGTGTGGCCCAGGTTCGACTTCACCGAGCCCAGCCACAGCGGGTGCTCGCGCTCCTGGCCGTAGGTGGCCAGCAACGCCTGCGCCTCGATCGGATCGCCCAACGTCGTGCCCGTGCCGTGCGCCTCCACCGCGTCCACCTCGGACGGGGCCAGTCCCGCGTTCGCCAACGCCTGTCGGATCACCCGCTGCTGCGAGGGACCGTTCGGCGCGGTCAGGCCGTTCGACGCGCCGTCCTGGTTCACCGCCGAACCGCGCACCACGGCCAGCACCTCATGACCGTTTCGGCGCGCGTCCGAGAGCCGTTCGAGCAGCAGCACGCCGACGCCCTCGGACCAGCCGGTGCCGTCGGCGGCGTCGGCGAACGGCTTGCACCGGCCGTCCGACGCGAGACCTCCCTGCCGGGAGAACTCGACGAACGTCTCGGGGGTCGCCATGACCGTGACACCGCTCGCGATGGCCAGCGAGCACTCGCCGTTGCGCAACGCCTGCGCCGCCAGGTGGATCGCCACCAACGACGACGAGCACGCCGTGTCCACCGACACCGCCGGACCTTCCAGCCCGAACGTGTAGGAGACCCGGCCGGACACCACGCCGCCGGAGCTGTGGCCGGTGACGTAGTCGTGGTACATCACACCGGCGAACACGCCGGTGGGGCTGCCCTTCAGCGAGGCGGGGTCGATGCCGGCGCGTTCGAACGCCTCCCAGGACGTTTCGAGCAGCACGCGCTGCTGGGTGTCCATGATGACCGCTTCGCGCGGCGAGATGCCGAAGAAGCCGGGGTCGAACAGCGCCGCGCCGTCGAGGAACCCGCCCTCGGCGACGTAGCTCGTGTCCGGGCGGGTGCGCGTCGGGTCGTGCAGGCGCGCGACGTTCCAGCCCCGGTCGGTCGGGAACGGGCCGATGGCGTCGCGGCCGTCGGCGAGCAGGTCCCACAGGTCCTCGGGCGAGGACACCCCGCCCGGGTAGCGGCAGGCCATGGACACGATCACGATCGGGTCGTCGTCGTTCGCGCCGGTGGCGGCGACCACGGTCGCGGGACCGTCCGCGCCGTGCAGCTCGACGTCCAGCCGGGCCACCAGGTCCAGCGGGGTGGGGTGGTCGAACACCAGGGTCGCGGGCAACCGCAGGCCGGTGTCGGCGACCAGCGCGTTGCGCAGCTCCACGGCCGTCAGCGAGTCGAACCCGAGGTCGCCGAACGCGCGCTCGGGGTCGACCGCGTCCGGCGAGCCGTAGCCGAGGACGCCGGCGACCCTGGTCCGCACCAGGGTGAGCAGGTGCTCGTGGCGCTGTTCGGCGGTCAGCCCGGCGAGCCCGTTCACGGGTCCGGGACCCGAGGCGGTGGCGGCACGGCGGACGGGACGGCGCACGAGCCCGGCGAACGCGGGATGCGCGTCGTCGCCGAGGGCGCGCAACGCGGGCAGGTCCAGGCGGGCGGCCACGACGGCGGGCACGGCCGCGGTGAGCGCCGCGTCGAGCAGCGCCACGCCCTCCTCCGGCGACAGGGGCAGGACGCCGTTGCGGGACAGCCGCGACCGGTCCTCGGCGGTGAGGTCCCCGGTCATCGCGCTGTCCAGGTCCCACAGGCCCCACGCCACCGAGGTCGCCGGAAGACCGGCCTCGACCCGCAACCGCGCCAACTCGTCCAGGTAGGCGTTCGCCGCCGCGTAACCGGCCTGGCCGGGCGCGCCCAGCACCCCCGACAACGACGAGAACAGCACGAACGCCCGGACCTCGCCGACCACCTCGTGCAGGTTCCAGGCCGCGTCCACCTTCGGCCGCAACACGGCATCCACCCGCTCCGGGGTCAGCGCCGTCACCACACCGTCGTCGACGACACCCGCCACGTGCACCACCGCCGACACGTCCACACCGGCCAACGCCTCGACCAACGCCCCACGATCAGCGACATCGCAAGCCTTGGACACCACCCGCGCGCCGGCCGCCGCCAACTCGGCCACCAGCTCCGCACCACCACCACGCCGACTCAACAACACCAGGTCACGGACACCGTGCGCCGCCACCAGGTGACGCGCCACCACCCCGCCGATCGCACCCGTCGCACCCGTCACCACCACCGACCCGGTCCCGAAGTCCGGCCGGTCGGGGCTCTCGGCCGTGGTCGCGAGCCTGGCGACCGACACCTTCGACCCCCGCACCCGGACCTGCGGCTCGCCGGCGGCCAGGGCGAGCGCGACCGGCCGGCCGAACGTCGCGGCGTCGGAGTCCAGCAGCACGAACCGGTCGGGGTGCTCCGCCTGCGCGGACCGCACCAGGCCCCACACCGCCGCGCCGACCGGGTTCGCCACCGCCGCGCCGGTCACCACCACCAGGTGGGACGCGGCGAACCGGTCCTGCGCCAGGAAGTCCTGGAGCACGCCGAGCACCCGGCGCAGCTCGGCGCGCACGGCGGCCGGCTCGACGCCGTCGCGCACCGGCAGCACCACCACGGCGGGCACGTCCCCGTCGCCGACCGCGTCCCACTCGACCCACACCGGCTCGATCGGGTCGGCGACCTCCAGCGGCGTCCACCCGAGCACGCGCAGCGGCGAGCGGGCCACGGACCGGGTCGCGCCACTGGGGCGCAGCACCAGCGACTCCGCCGACAGCACGGGCGCTCCCGCGGGGTCGGCGGCCTGCACCAGCGTGCCGCCGCCGGGCGACGGCGCGAGCCGCACCCGCAGCCCGGCCGCGCCGGTCGCGTGCACCGACACCCCGGACCAGGCGAACGGCAGGCCCCGGTGCTCCTCGCGGTCGCTCAGGCCCAGGACGTGCAGCGCCGCGTCCAACGCGGCCGGGTGCACGCCGAACCGCTCGGCGTCCGCGTCCGGCAGCGCCACCTCGGCGAACAGCTCGTCTCCCCGCCGCCACGCCGCCCGCAGGGCGCGGAACGCCGGCCCGTAGGCCAACCCGCCCTCGGCCAGCCGCTCGTACAGGCCGGCCACCGGCAGCTCCTCCGCCCCGGCGGGCGGCCACTGCGTCAGGTCGAACCCGGCGCGGCGCCGTCCCGGCAGCAGCCGGCCCGCGGCGTGCCGGGTCCACGGCGCGTCGCCGTCCTCGTCCCGCGCGAACACCTCGGCGGTCCGGGCTCCGGACGCCTCGGGCGCGCCGACGACCACCTGCACCCGCACCGCGCCGTGCTCCGGCAGCACGAGCGGCGCGGCGATCGTCAGCTCCTCGACCACGCCGCAGCGCGCGTCGTCACCGGCGCGGGTGACCAGTTCCAGGAACCCGGTGCCGGGGAAGAGCACGGCGTCGCCGACCCGGTGGTCGCCCAGCCACGGGTGCGACTTCAGCGACAGCCGCCCGGTGAGCACCAGGCCCTCCGAGCCGCCGAGCACGATCGCCGCGCCGAGCAGGGGGTGGTCGGCGGTGTCGAGGCCGGCCGCCGTGACCCCGCCGGTGCCGGGCGTGGCCTCCAGCCAGAACCGCTCCCGCTGGAACGCGTAGGTGGGCAGGTCCACGCGTCGCGTGGCGCGACCGGCGAACACCGTCGCCCAGTCCACGGCCAGGCCGGTGACGTGGGCGGTGGCCAGCGCGGTCAGCAGCGCCTCCGGTTCGGTCCTGTCCCGCCGCTGGGAGGCCACCAGCACGGCGCCCTCCGCCGAGTCCTGCGCCATCCCGGTCAGCACGGCGTCCGGGCCGACCTCCACGAACCGCGACACACCGTGCCCCGTCAGCACCGCCACCGCGTCCGCGAACCGCACCGCCCCGCGCACGTGCCGCACCCAGTAGTCCGGCGTGGCCGGATCGCCCGTCGCACCACCGGCGACGGTCGACACGAAGGCGATCTTCGGCGCGCTGAACGAGATGCGGCCGACGACCTGCCGGAACTCCTCCAGCATCGGCTCCATCAACGACGAGTGGAACGCGTGGCTGACGACCAACCGCTTGGTGCGCCGATCACCCAGCCGCGCCACCACCGCCTCGACCTCGGCCTCGACGCCCGACAACACCACGGACGTCGGGCCGTTCACCGCCGCGATGTCCACGCCGTCCACCAGCAACGGCAGCACCTCGGACTCGGCCGCCTGCACCGCGACCATCGCCCCGCCGGAGGGCAACGCCTGCATCAGCCGCCCCCGCGCCACCACCAGCCGGGCGGCGTCCTCCAGGGAGAACACCCCGGCCACGTGCGCGGCGACGATCTCGCCGATCGAGTGCCCCGCCACGAAATCGGGAGCCACACCCCACGACTCCAACAACCGGAACAACGCCACCTCGAACGCGAACAACGCGGGCTGCGCGAACTCCGTCCGGTGCAACACCTCGTCGTCCAGCACGCCGGACAACGGGCGTGGCAGCAACGGGTCCAGCACGCCGCACACCTCGGCGAACGCCTCCCGGAACACCGGGAACGCCTCGCCCAGAACACGACCCATGCCCAACCGCTGCGAACCCTGACCCGTGAACAAGAACGCCGTCGAACCCGACCGCACCACACCGCGCACGACACCGTCACCCGACCGCAGGCGTCGCACCGCGTCGGCGGTGTCGGCGGCCGGCACGACCGCCCGGTGCTCCATGGCGGACCGGGAGGTGGCCAGCGCGGCGGCCGTGTCCAGGACGTCCCAGCCGGGATCGACGGCGTCGGCGAGCCGTGCGGCCTGCGCGTCGAGCGCGTCGGCGGTGCGGGCGGACAGCAGCCACGGCACCGGCACGCCCTCGGGCCAGCCGGTACCGGGCCGGGGTTCCGGTTCGGGGTCGGCCTGCTCCAGGATGACGTGGCCGTTGGTGCCGCTCACCCCGAACGACGACACCGCGGCCCGGCGGGGCCGGTCGAGCTCCGGCCACGGCCGCGACTCGTCGAGCAGCCGGATGTGCCCCGCGGACCAGTCGACGTGCCGCGACGGCTCGCCCACGTGCAGCGACTTGGGCAGCACACCGTGCCGCAGGGCCATGACCGCCTTGATCACGCCGCTGACGGCGGCGGAGGCCTGGGCGTGGCCGAGGTTGGACTTGACCGACCCCAGGTAGAGCGGGCGGTCGGCGCTCCGCTCCCGGCCGTAGGTGGCCAGCAGCGCCTGCGCCTCGATCGGGTCGCCCAACGTCGTGCCCGTGCCGTGCGCCTCCACCAAATCGACCTCGGTGGACGACAGCCCGGCGTCGGCCAGCGCCTGGAGGATGACCCGCTGCTGCGACGGCCCGTTGGGCGCGGTCAGGCCGTTGGACGCGCCGTCCTGGTTGAGCGCGGAGCCGCGCATCACGGCGAGCACCGGGTGCCCGTTGCGGCGGGCGTCCGACAGCCGCTCCAGCAGCAGCATCCCGACGCCCTCGGACCAGCCGGTGCCGTCGGCGGCGTCGGAGAACGGCTTGCACCGGCCGTCCGCCGACAGGCCGCGCTGCCGGGAGAACGCCACGAACGCGCCCGGCGTGGACATGATCGTGACCCCGCCCGCCAGCGCCAGCGAGCACTCCCGCTTGCGCAGCGCCTCCGCAGCCAGGTGCATCGCCACCAGCGCCGAGGAGCACGCCGTGTTGACCGTCAGCGCCGGGCCTTCGAGCCCCATGGTGTAGGAGACGCGACCGGAGATGACCGCCGCCGTGCTGCCGGTGCTCATGTACGCCTCGACCGCCTCGGGCAGGTCGGTCAGCCGGTCCCAGTAGTCCTGCACGCTGGCGCCGACGTACACGCCGACCGGCTTGCCGCGCAGCGCGTCCGGGTTGATCCCGGCCCGTTCCACGGTCTCCCACGCCGCCTCCAGCACGACCCGCTGCTGCGGGTCCATGGCGAGCGCCTCGCGCGGGCTGATGCCGAAGAAGCCCGCGTCGAAGTCGGCCGCGTCGTGCACGAAGCCGCCCTCGCGCACGTAGCTGGCCCCGGCGCGGTCCGGGTCCGCGTCGAACAGCGCGTCGGTGTCCCAGCCCCGGTCGGTCGGGAACGGGCCGATCGCGTCGCCGCCGTCCGCGACCAGCCGCCACAGGTCCTCCGGCGAGTTCACCCCGCCGGGGTAGCGGCACGCCATGGCGACGATCGCGATCGGTTCGCGGGCCTCGGCCTCGACGTCGTGCAGCCGCTGCCGGGTCTGGTGCAGGTCGGCGGTGACTTTCTTGAGGTAGCCGAGGAGCTTGTCTTCGTTCGTCATCGGGGGTGCCTCACCGGTGCTGGTGGCGGTCGGGGAAACGGCGCGCGGGAGAGGGTCAGGCCATGCCGAGCTCGCGGTCGATGAAGGCGAAGACGTCGTCGGCGGACGCCGAGTCCAGGCGCTCCACCACCGTCACGGTGTCCCCGCCCTGTTCCAGCTTCGCGAGCAGGGTCCGCAGGCGGGTGGTCACGTGGCCGGCCGCGATCTCCTCGGGCGCGGCGGTCGCGACGGCGACCTCCAGGCGGTCCAGCCCGGCGAGCAGCGTGTCGGCGGGGCCCGCGTCGTCGCCGACGAGCTCGGCGAGCAGCACCGCGACGAGCGCCTGCGGCGTCGGGTGGTCGAACACGACGGTCGCGGGCAGCCGCACGCCGGTCGCGGCGGCCAGCCCGTTGCGCAGCTCGACGGCGGTCACCGAGTCGAAGCCCAGGTCCTTGAATGCCCGCGCGGCGTCGACCTCGGTCGAGTCGCCGTAGCCGAGCACGGCGGCCACGTGCCCGCGCACCACGTCGAGCAGCACGGCCCGGCGCTCGCCGTCGGCCAGCCCGGCCAGTCGCGCGGCCAGCCCGTCGCCGTCGGAGGTCGGCTCGGCGGGAGCGAGCGCGGCGCGGGCGGCCGGGATGGTGTCCAGCAGCGGACGCGGCCGGGCCGACGCGTAGGTGGGCGCGAAGACGGCCCAGTCCAGGTCGGCGACGACGGTGTGCGCCTCTCCGCGGTCCAGCACGCCTTGCAGCGCGGTCAGCGCGAGCTTCGGGTCCATCGTCCGCACGCCCCGGCGGGCCAGGTGCGCGCCGACCTCGCCGGACGCCATGCCGTCACCGCCCCACGAGCCCCACGCGACGGACGTGGCCGCGAGGCCCCTGGTGCGGCGGTCGTGCGCGATGGCGTCGAGCGCCGCGTTGGCCGCCGCGTAACCGACCTGGCCGCCGGAGCCCCACACCGCCGCGCCCGAGGAGAACACCACGAACGCGTCCAGCTCCCGGTCGGCCAGCAGGTCGTCCAGGTGCCGCGCGCCAACCACCTTGGCCCGGCCGACGTCGGCGAAGTCGGCCACCCCGGCGCCGTCCACACCGGACTCCAGGTGCGTCGAGCCCGCGGCGTGGAACACGGCGGTCAGGTCCGGCAGGTCGGCCAGCAGGCCGGCCAGCGCGTCCCGGTCCGCGACGTCGCACGCCACGACCTCGGCGCGGCCGTCGAGTTCCGCGAGCAGCCCGGCGATCCCCGGTGTGTCGGGACCGCGCCGACCGGTGAGCACGACGCGGTCCGCGCCACCCGCCACGAGCCAGCGGGCCACGTGCGCGCCGACACCGCCCGTGCCGCCGGTGACCAGCACGGTCCCGCGCGGTGTCCACGCCTCGCGGCTCGGCGGCGCGGGAGCGGGCACCAGCCGGCGGGCCAGCGCGCCGCCCGCCCGCAGCGCCACCTGGTCCTCCGGGCCCGTGAGCACGCCGAGCAGCTGCGCCACGACGTCGTCGGACACCTCGGCGGGCAGGTCCACCAGCCCGCCCCAGCGGTCGGGGCGGTCCAGGCCGAGCACGGTGCCCAACCCCCACAGCGCGCCTTGGAACCGGTCGGCGAGCCGCTCGGCGGCGTCGACCGCGACAGCCGCCGACGTGCCGAACCACAGCGGCGCGGTGACCCGCGCGTCGTCCAACGCCTGCACCAGCGCGAAGGAGGCCGCCACCCCTCGGGACAGCGCGCCGAACAGCGGGTGCGGCCGGGCGTCCAGGCCGAGCAGCGACAGCACGCCGTCGACGGTCTCGCCCGCGAGCGCGGTGCGCAGCCGAGCGGCGATCAGGTCGCGGTCCTCCCCGTCCACCTCGACGGGCACCACCCGCGCGCCACGCGCCTCGAAGCCCTCGACCACCGCCCGGCACCGCTCGTCGCCGTGCGGCGCTTCGGGTACCACCACCAGCCACCGGCCGGGCAGCGCGGCTCCGGTCGGCACCGGCAGCCACTGCACCCGGTAGCGCCAGGAGTCCACGGTGGACTGCTCGCGCAGCCGCGCGCGCCACGCCGACAGGGCGGGCAGCACCCGGCCCAGCGCGTCCTCGTCCACGGCGAGGTCGGCCGGGAGCGAGGCCGGGTCGCCGCCCTCGACCACGGCCCAGAACGCCGCGTCGGCCGGGTCGGCGGCGGCACGCGGCTCCTCGGTGAGCCAGAAGTGCCGGTGCTGGAACGCGTAGGTGGGCAGCCGCACGGGACGCGCCCCGGGCAGCAGCGCCGCGAAGTCCGGCGACACGCCGCGCACGTGCAGTTCGGCGACCGACCGCAGGAACCGGTCGAACCCGCCCTCGTCGCGGCGCAACGTCCCGGCGGCCACGACGGGCTGCTCGCGGCCGTCCAGGGTCTCGCCCACGCTGGGCAGGAGCACCGGGTGCGGGCTGATCTCGACGAACGCCGAGTGCCCCTGCGCGGCCAGCGACCGCACGGCGTCGGCGAAGCGGACCGTGGAGCGCAGGTTGGTGTACCAGTAGCGGGCGTCCGGCTCGCCGCCGCGCACCCACTCCCCCGTGACGGTGGACAGCATCGGCACCTCGCCCGCCTTGGGACCCACCGGGCCGAGGTCGGCCAGCAGCCGCTGCTCGATGTCGCCGACCTGGGCGGAGTGCGAGGCGTAGTCCACGTTGACCCGCTTGCACCGCACGCCCAGCGCGGTCAGCCGCGCGGCCAGCTCGTCCAAGGCACCTGGCTCGCCCGACACCACGACCGACGACGCGCCGTTGTCCGCCGCGACCGACACGCGGTCGCCGAAGGGCTCCAGGTGCGGCACGACCCCGGCGGCCGACAACGCCACGGACAGCATCCCGCCGCGCCCGGCCAGGCTCTCCCGGATCGCCCGGCTGCGCAGCGCCACGACGCGGGCGCCGTCCTCCAGCGACAGGTGCCCGGCCACGACGGCGGCGGCGATCTCGCCCTGCGAGTGACCCACCACGGCGTCCGGCCGGATGCCGTGGTGCGCCCACAACGCGGTCAGCGACACCATGACCGCCCACAGCGCCGGTTGCACGACGTCGACCTGGTCGAGCGTGGGCGCGCCCTCCTCGCCGCGCGCCACCGCGACCACGTCCCAGTCGACGAACGCCGACAACGCCCGCCCGCACTCGGCCATCCGGGCGGCGAACACCGGCGAGGTCTCCAGCAGCGCGGCGGCCATGCCCGCCCACTGCGCGCCCTGCCCGGGGTAGACGAAGACGGTGCGGCCCTCGACGTCGGCCGTGCCGGTGACCACGGCGGGCGAAGGGGTCCCGGCGGCGAGCGCGGACACCCCGGCGGTCAGCTCGGCGGTGTCGCGGCCCAGCACCACGGCCCGGTGCTCGCGCGCGGCGCGGGTGGTGGCCAGCGACCACGCGACGTCCCGTGCGGGGAGGTCCGTGCGGGTCAGGTGGTCGTGCAACCGGGCGGCCTGCGCCGTCAACGCGCCCGCGGTGTGCCCGGAAAGCACCCAGGGCACCACGACAGCCGGTTCCGGGTCGCGCTCCTCGGGCGCCACGTCGGGCGCCTGCTCCAGCACGACGTGCGCGTTGGTGCCGCTGATGCCGAACGACGACACGCCCGCGCGCCGCACCCGCTCCCCGGCGGGCCACGGCTGCTCCTCGGTCAGCAGCGCCACGTCGCCCGCGCTCCAGTCCACCTCGGTGGACGGCTCGGTGACGTGCAGGGTCCTGGGCAGCAGCCCGTGGCGCAGCGCCAGCACCACCTTGATCACGCCCGCGACGCCGGCCGCCGCCTGCGAGTGGCCGAGGTTGGACTTCAGCGAGCCCAGCCACAGCGGGTGCTCGCGGTCCTGGCCGTAGGTGGCGAGCACGGCCTGCGCCTCGATGGGGTCGCCGAGCCGGGTGCCGGTGCCGTGCGCCTCCACCACGTCCACGTCGGCGGGTTCGAGGCGGGCGTCGGCCAGCGCGGCGCGGATGACCCGCTGCTGCGACGGCCCGTTGGGCGCGGTGATGCCGTTGGACGCGCCGTCCTGGTTCACCGCCGAACCGCGCACCACGGCCAGCACCTCGTGCCCCAGCCTCAGGGCGTCCGACAGCCGCTCCAGCACGACCACGCCCGAGCCCTCGGACCAGCCCGCGCCGTCCGCGCCCGCCGCGAACGACTTGCACCGGCCGTCCGGCGCCAGCGCCCGCTGCCGGGAGAACTCCAGGAACGTGGCCGGGGTGGCGATGACCGTCGCGCCGCCGGCCAGCGCCAGCGACACCTGGCCGGACCGCAGCGCCTGCACCGCGAGGTGGATCGCGACCAGCGAGGACGAGCAGCCCGTGTCGACGGTGAGCGCCGGTCCTTCCAGGCCGAGGTGGTAGGCCACCCGGCCGGAGACCATGCTGCCCGCGCCGTAGCTGTTGGGGTAGTCGTGGTAGACGATGCCCGCGTAGACGGCCGTGCGGGTGCCCTTGAGGTCCGCCGGGTTGATGCCGGCGTGCTCCAGCGCCTCCCACGAGGTCTCCAGCAGGACGCGCTGCTGCGGGTCCATGTCGGCGGCCTCGCGCGGGCTGATGCCGAAGAACGCCGGGTCGAACAGCGGCGCGCTGTGCAGGAACCCGCCGCGCCGCACGTAGGTCGTGCCCTGGTGCTCCGGGTCGGGGTGGTAGAGCGCGTCCACGTCCCAGCCGCGGTCGGCCGGCATGTCGGACGTGGCGTCGCGGCCGTCGCGCAGCAACGCCCAGAGGTCGTCGGGCGTGGCCACGTCGCCGGGGTAGCGGCAGCCGAGGCCGACCACGGCGATCGGCTCGGCCGCCCGGTCCTGCGCCTCCTTGAGCCGTCGACCGGTCTCGTGGAGGTCGGCCGTCACCCGGCGCAGGTACTCGCGGAGCTTCGCTTCGTTGGACATCGAACCACCGTTCACGAGTTGCCAAGCTTGTCGTCGATGAACCGGAAGAGGTCGTCGTCGCTGCCGTCCTCCAGCAGGGCCGCGACCACCTCGCCCGTGCCGTTCGCCCCGCCGGCGAGCAGGGCGCGCAGCCGCCGGTCCACCAGCGCGCGCACCTCGTCGTCCAGGTCCGCGCCGAACGCGGCCTCCAGCCGGTCGAGGTCGTCGAGCACCGACCGGCCGGTGTCCGGCGCGAGCTCGCCGCGCAGCACCTCGGCCAGCGCGAGCGGGGTGGGGTGGTCGAACACCAGGGTCGCGGGCAACCGCAGACCGGTGTCGGCGACCAGCGCGTTGCGCAGCTCCACGGCCGTCAGCGAGTCGAACCCGAGATCGCTGAACGCCCGTTCGGCGGCCACCAGGGCCGCCCCGCCGTGGCCGAGCACACCCGCGACGCGCTCGCGCACGAGTTCCAGCAGCAGGTCGCGCTGGTCGGCCTCGGTGAGCCCGGCGAGCCGGGCGGCCAGGTCGTCGGCGTCGCCGGAGCGCGCCGGCGCGGCGTCCTCGGCGAGGGCCGCGCGTGCCTCCGGGATCGCGTCCAGCAGCGGGCGTCGCCGCGACAGCGCGTAGGTCGGCGCGAACACCGCCCAGTCCAGGTCGGCGACGACGGTGTGCGCCTCGTCCCGGTCCAGGACGCCCCGCAAGGCGGCGATCGCGGTGTCCGGCGCCATGACGCGCAGGCCGAGCCGGGCCAGCCGGTCCTCCTCGCCCACCGCCATGCCGCCGCCCGCCCACGAGCCCCAGGCCACCGACGTGCCGGTCAGCCCGCGTGCCCGGCGGTGCCGGACCAGCTGGTCCACCAGCGTGTTCGACGCCGCGTAGCCGACCTGGCCGCCGGAGCCCCACACCGCCGCGCCCGAGGAGAACACCACGAACGCGTCCAGCTCACGGTCGCCGAGCGCGGCGTCCAGGTTGAGGGCGCCGACCACCTTCGCCCGGCCCGCTCCGGCGAGGTCCGCCCCGGTCAGACCGTCCACACCGGACTCCCGGGTCAGGGTGCCCGCCGCGTGGAACACCGAGGTCAGGTCGGGCAGCCCGGCCAGCAGTCGGGCGACCGCCCGTTCGTCGGCCACGTCGCACGCCACGGCTTCCGCGCGGTCGCCGAGCTCGGCCAGCAGCCCGGTCACGCCCGGGGTCTCGGCGCCGCGCCGCCCGGCGAGCACCACGCGGTCCGCGCCGCCGTCCACCAGCCAGCGGGCCAGGTGCGCACCGACGCCACCCGTGCCGCCGGTGACCAGCACGGTCCCGCGCGGGCGCCACTCGCGCACCGCCGGTCCCTGCGGCGCGCGGACCAGGCGGCGGCCGAACGCACCGGACCGGCGCACGGCCACCTGGTCCTCCTCGCCGGCGGCCAGCACGGCCACCAGCCGGTCGAGCACCCCGGCGGCGGCGGGCGTGTCGGCGGGCAGGTCGACCACGCCGCCCCACGTGCGCGGCCGGTCCAGCCCGAGCACCGTGCCGATGCCCCACAACGCCGTCTGGCGCAGGTCGCCGGGCCGGTCGAACCGGTCGACGGCCACCGCGCCCGCCGTGGCGAACCAGACCGGCGCGGTCACGCCCGCGTCGTCCAGGCCCTGCACCACGGCCACGGCCGCGGCGACGCCGAGCGACAGGCCGGGTGAGAGCGGGTGCGGCCGGTCGTCCAGCGCCGACAGCACCAGCACGCCCGCCGGCTCCAGCCCGCGCACCCGGTCGGCCACGACGGCGCGGTCGGTGTCGTCCGGGACGCGCACCACGGTCAAGCCCCGCCCGGCCAGGCCGTCGGCGACCGCGTCGACCCGTTCGTCGTCCGGGCCGGCGACCACCCACGTACCCTCGGCGCGGCGGTCGGCCAAGTGCACCGAGCGCCACTCCACCCGGTAGCGCCAGGAGTCCACCGCAGACTGCGCGCGCAGCCGATCCCGCCACGACGACAGCGCGGGCACCACCTGCGCCAGCGCCGCCTCGTCCACGGCGAGGTCGGCGGACAGGTCGGCCAGCCCGCCGTCCGCCACGGCCGCCCAGAACGCGTCGTCCTGCCCGGTGCTCGCGGCGGACCGCTCGGGCACGTCGATCCAGTGCCGGGTGCGCTGGAAGGCGTAGGTCGGCAGGTCCACCCGGACCGCGCCGCGCCCGCCGTGCACGCGCGCCCAGTCCACCGGCCCGCCGGTCGTGAACACCCGGCCCACGGCGGTGGTCAGCGCCACCACCTCGTCCCGGTCGCGCCGCTGGGCGGCGATCAGCACGCCGTCGACCCGAGCCGCGCCCGTGAGCACGCCGTCCGGACCCACCTCCACGAACCGGCGCACCCCCTGCGCGGCCAGCGCGGTCACACCGTCGTGGAACCGGACCGCCTCCCGCGCGTGCCGCACCCAGTAGTCGGCGGTCACCAGGTCGCCGCCCTCCGCGAGCGCGCCGGTCACCGTCGAGACGACCGGGATCGACGGCGGCGCGAACGAGATCCCGTCCAGCACCTGCCGGAACCCGGCGAGCATCGGCTCCACCAAGGGCGAGTGGAACGCGTGGCTGACCGGCAGCCGCTTGGCCCGCCGATCACCCATCGCGGCCACCACCGCCTCGACGTCCGCCTCCGCGCCGGAGACGACCACCGAGGTGGGTCCGTTGACCGCCGCGAGCCCGACCGCGCCCGTGAGCAGTGGCCGCACCTCGTCCTCGGTGGCCTCCACCGCGACCATCGCGCCGCCGGCGGGCAACGCCTGCATCAACCGGCCGCGCGCCACCACCAGCCGGGCGGCGTCCGCCAGCGGGAAAACCCCGGCGACGTGCGCGGCGGCGATCTCGCCGATCGAGTGGCCCGCCAGGTAGTCCGGGGTCACGCCCCACTCGGTGAGCAGCCGGAACAACGCCACCTCGAACGCGAACAGGGCGGGCTGGCTGAACTCCGTGCGGTCGAGGACCGCCTGGTCGTCGCCGAGCACCACCTCGGCCAGCGACGTGCCCAGCTCGCCGTCCAGCACGGCCACCACGTCGTCGAACGCCTCCCGGAACACCGGGAACGCCGCGTGCAGCCGTCGACCCATGCCGATGCGCTGCGCGCCCTGACCGGTGAACAGGAACGCGGTCGGGCCGTCGACGGCGGTGTCGCGGCCGGCCAGGGCGCGCAGCCCGGCCACCAGCTCCTCGGTGGACGCGCCGACCACCACCGCCCGGTCCTCCAGCGCCGCGCGGGTGGCGCCCAGCGACCACGCCACGTCGACCGGTCGCAGGTCGGCCGCCCACGTGGCGAGCCGTTCGGCCTGCGCCCGCAACGCCTCGGGGCCGCGCGCGGACAGCGGCCAGGCCACCACGTCGGTCGCCACCACGTCGGGATCGACCGGTGCGGGGGCGGGCGCGGGCACCTCTTCGATGATCACGTGCGCGTTGGTGCCGCTCACGCCGAACGACGAGACCCCGATGCGGCGCGGGGTCTCCCGCGCGGGCCACGGGACGGCGCCGGTCAGCAGCTCCACCCGGCCGGACGCCCAGTCCACGTGCCGGGAGGGCTCGCCGACGTGCAGGGTCTTCGGCAGCAGCTCGTGGCGCAGCGCCAGCACCGACTTGATCACACCCGCCGCGCCCGCCGCCGCCTGCGCGTGGCCGATGTTGGACTTGATCGAGCCGACCAGCAGCGGCCGGTCCCGGTCCCGGCCGTAGGTGGCCAGCAGCGCCTGCGCCTCGATCGGGTCACCCAGCGTGGTGCCCGTGCCGTGCGCCTCGACCGCGTCCACGTCGGCGGGCGTGAGCCCCGCGTTCGCCAACGCCTGTCGGATCACCCGCTGCTGCGAGGGGCCGTTCGGCGCGGTCAGACCGTTCGACGCGCCGTCCTGGTTCACCGCCGAACCCTTGACCAGGGCCAGCACCTCGTGGCCGTGCCGCCGCGCGTCCGACAGCCGTTCCAGCACCAGCAGTCCCGCGCCCTCGGACCAGCCCGTGCCGTCCGCGCTGTCGGAGAACGGCTTGCAGCGGCCGTCCGGCGCGAGCCCGCGTTGGCGGGAGAAGGCGACGAACGGTGCGGGGGTGGCCATGACGAGCACGCCGCCCGCGAGCGCGAGGGAGCACTCCCCGTTGCGCAACGCCTGCGCCGCCAGGTGGATCGCCACCAACGACGACGAGCACGCCGTGTCCACCGACACCGCCGGACCTTCGAACCCGAACGTGTAGGAGACCCGGCCCGACAACACCGCGGAGGACGTGGCGGTCGCCAGGTAGCCCTCGACCCCTTCGGGGGCGTGGTCCAGCAGGTCGGCGTAGTCCTGCCCGCCGGTGCCGGCGAACACGCCGACCTGCCCGCCGCGCAACGACTCCGGTGTCATCCCGGCGCGTTCCAGCGCCTCCCAGGTCAGTTCCAGCAGCACCCGCTGCTGGGGGTCCATCGCGGTCGCCTCGCGCGGCGAGATGCCGAAGAAGCCGGGGTCGAACAGCGCCGCGTCGTGCAGGAACCCGCCTTCCCGGACGTAGCTGGTGCCGGGCGTGGTCGGGTCGGCGTCGTAGAGCGCGCGGGTGTCCCAGCCGCGGTCGGTCGGGAACGCGGTGATCGCGTCCACGCCGCCGGCGACCAGCTCCCACAGCTCTTCCGGGGAACGGACGCCGCCGGGGTAGCGGCACGCCATCGACACGATCGCGATCGGGTCGTCGGTGACCGCGACGGGCGCGGGACCGACCGCGGCCGGCTCGGCGCCGACCAGCTCCGCGTCCAGGAACCGGGCCAGCGCCACCGGCGTCGGGTGGTCGAACACCAGCGTCGCGGGCAGCCGCGTGCCCACCGCCTCGCCGAGCCGGTCGCGCAGTTCCACGGCGGTCAGCGAGTCGAACCCGAGGTCGCCGAACGACCGGCCGGGCTCCACCCCCGAGGCGTCGTCGTAGCCGAGCACGGCCGCGACGTGGTCGCGCACCAGGTCGGTGAGGGCGCGGTGCCGCTCGGCCGCCGACAGCGCGGCCAGCCGCTCGGCGAGCGCGGACACGTTCGGCGCGTCGGCCGCCCGGTCCAGGGCGAGCAGCTCCCGCACCTCCGGCAGGTCGTGCAGCAGGGGGCGGGCGCGGGCCGCGCTGTAGGTGGGCGCGAACCGCTCCCAGTCCAGGTGCGCCACCACCAAGTGGTGCTCGTCGTGGTCGAGGGCTTGCTGGAGGGCGGCCACCGCCGACGCCGGGTCCATCGGCGGGATGCCGTGCTTGCGCAGCTCGTCGCCGAGCGCGTCCTCGTCGACCATGCCACCACCGCCCCAGGTGCCCCAGGCGACGGAGGTGACCGGCAGGCCACGTCGGCGGCGCTGGTGCGCGAAGGCGTCCAAGTGGGCGTTGGCGGCGCCGTAGCCGGGCTGACCGGCCGAACCCCACACCGCCGCGCCGGAGGAGAACAGCACGAACGCGTCCAGCTCGCGGTCGGCGAGCAGCTCGTCCAGGTGCCGCGCGCCGGCGACCTTCGCCCGGCCCGCCGCCACGAAGTCGGCGAGGTCCAGGTCGGCCAGGCGGGCTTCGGCCGGCAGCACGCCCGCCGCGTGCACCACGGTGAGCGGCCCGTCCGGCGGCAGGTCGGCGACCAGCGCGGCCACCGCGTCCCGGTCCGCCACGTCGCACGCGGTCAACGTCACGGTCGTGCCGAGGGACTCCAGCTCCGCGGCCAGCTCCCGCGCGCCCGGGGTGTCCGCTCCGCGCCGGCCGACCAGGACGAGGTGCCGTGCGCCCCGGTCCGCGAGCCACCGCGCCACGTGCGCGCCGACCCCGCCGGTGCCGCCGGTGACCAGAGCCGTTCCGCGCGGGACCCAGGCGCGCTTCGGGGCGCCGGTCAGCGGTGCGCGTACGAGCCTGCGGCCGAGGACGCCCGCCGCTCGGACCGCCACCTGGTCCTCCGCCCGGTTGGCCAGCACGTCCACCAGCCGGTCGAGCAGCGCGCCGTCCCACCCGGCGGGCAGGTCGGCGAACCCGCCCCAGGTCAGCGGGTGGTCCAGGGCGAGCACACCGGCCAGTCCGAGGAGCGAGCCCTGGGCGGCGGAGGTGATCTCCTCGCCCGGGTCGGCGGCCACCGCGCCCGAGGTGACCAGCCAGGTGGGCGCGGTGACGTGCGCGTCGCCCAACGCCTGCACGGCCAGGACGGTCCGCGCCACGCCCTCGGTGATCGTCGCGTGCACCGGGTGCGGGGTGTCGTCCAGCGCGGTCAGCAGCACGACGCCCGACAGGTCCGCCAGCTCCCGCCACCGGTCGGCCAACTCGTCCCGACCGGCGTCGACCGGCAGTTCCAGCACGTCCGCGCCGCGTGCCGCGAGCCGCTCGGCCACCGCTGCCGCGCGCGGCTCGCCCGCGCCGGACAGGACCAGCCACCGCCCGGTCAGCGGCGCGCCGGAACCACCGGCGGTCGGCTGCCACCGCACGCGGTAACGCCACCGGTCGAGTTCCGCGCGTTCCCGGCCGCGTTCCCGCCAGGAGGCCAGCGCGGGCTGCACCCGTGCCACGTCCTCGCGGTCCAGGCCCAGCAGGTCGGCCAGGTTCGCGTCGGCGACGGCGGCCCAGAACTCGGCGTCCTCGGCGGCGGTCGCCGACGTGGCGGCCTCGCGGGTCGGCACGACGGTCGACTCCAGCCAGTAGCGCTTGCGCCGGAACACGTGCGTGGGCAGCTCGATCTTCTTGCCGCCGGGGTGCACCGCGGTCCAGTCCGGCGACGCGCCGTGGACGTGCAACCGGGCGACGGCCGCCGCGAACGCCGCCACCTCCTCGCGGTCCTCGCGCTGGGTGGCGGCGAGCACGACCGCATCGGGTTCCAGGAACGACCGCGCCATACCGGTGAGCACACCGGCGGGTCCGACCTCCAGGAACCGGGTCACGCCGCGCGAGACCAGGGCCTCCACCGCCGCGTGGAAGCGCACCGCGCGGCGCGCGTGCCGCACCCAGTAGTCGGCGGTCACCAGGTCACCGTCCTCGGCCGGAGCACCGGTCACCGACGACACGACCGGGATCGCGGGCGCGCGGTACTCGACCTTCTCCGCGACCCGCCGGAACTCCTCCAGCATCGGCTCCATCAACGACGAGTGGAACGCGTGGCTGACGGACAACCGCTTGGTGCGCCGATCACCCAACCGCGCCACCACCGCCTCGACCTCGGCCTCGACGCCCGACAACACCACCGATGTCGGACCGTTCACCGCCGCGACGTCCACCCCGTCCACCAGCAACGGCAACACCTCTGCCTCGGCCGCCTCCACCGCGACCATTGCCCCGCCCGAGGCCAACTCCCCCATCAACCGACCACGCGCGACCACCAACGAACACGCGTCCTCCAACGAGAACACCCCGGCCACGTGCGCCGCCGCGATCTCACCGATCGAATGACCCGCGACAAGATCCGGCCGAACACCCCACGACTCCAACAACCGGAACAACGCCACCTCGAACGCGAACAACGCAGGCTGCGCGAACTCCGTCCGATGCAACACCTCGTCCTCGACCACCTCGACCAAAGGCCGCGACAGC
Source organism: Actinosynnema sp. CA-299493 (assembly GCF_050946825.1). Classification (NCBI taxonomy): domain Bacteria; kingdom Bacillati; phylum Actinomycetota; class Actinomycetes; order Pseudonocardiales; family Pseudonocardiaceae; genus Actinosynnema; species Actinosynnema sp. CA-299493. Next base: position 4,360,666 of record NZ_CP191993.1, on the reverse strand, counting down.
AACGGGTCCACCACCGCGCACACCCCGGCGAACGCCTCACGGAACACCGGGAACGCCCCACCCAACACACGACCCATGCCCAACCGCTGCGAACCCTGACCCGTGAACAAGAACGCGGTCAGGCCCGACCGCACCACGCCCGCTTCCACCCCGGCGAGCCGATCACCCGCCGCGATCGAGCGCAGCCCCGCCACCAGGTCGTCCCTCGTCGAGCCCACCACCACCGCACGGTGTTCCAAGGCATCCCGGGTCACGCCGAGCGAGTAGGCGATGTCCACATCGGACGCCGGGTCGGCGGCGGCGAAAGCCGCCAGCCGGGCGGCCTGGGCGGCGAGGTCGTCAGCCGACCGACCGGACACCGACCACAGCCGCACGGGCGGCTCCACGACCTCGACCGGCTCCTGAGCGGGCTCCTCGACCGGGGCTTCCTCGATCACGGTGTGCACGTTCGTGCCGGAGATGCCGAACGACGAGATGCCCGCCCGGCGTGGCCGGTCGCCCGCCGGCCAGGGACGTGCCTCGGTCAGCAGCGCCACGTTCCCGGCCGACCAGTCGACCTGGTCGGTGGGCTCGTCGGCGTGCAGGGTCCGGGGCAGCAGGCCGTGGCGCATCGCCATGACGACCTTGATCACGCCGGCGACGCCCGCCGCCGCCTGCGGGTGGCCGATGTTGGACTTCACCGAGCCCAGCCACAGCGGGTGCTCGCGCTCCTGGCCGTAGGTGGCCAGCAACGCCTGCGCCTCGATCGGGTCACCCAACGTCGTGCCCGTGCCGTGCGCCTCCACCGCGTCCACCTGGGCGGGCGAGAGTCGCGCGTCGGCCAGGGCGGCCCGGATCACCCGCTGCTGCGCCGGGCCGTTCGGCGCGGTCAGGCCGTTCGACGCGCCGTCCTGGTTCATGGCCGAACCGCGCACCACGGCCAGCACCTGGTGCCCGTTGCGCCGCGCGTCGGACAGCCGCTCCAGCACCAGCAACCCCACGCCCTCCGACCAGGCCGCGCCGTTGGCGCCCTGACCGAACGAGCGGCAGCGGCCGTCCGGTGACAGCGCTCGCTGCCGGGAGAACTCGACGAACAGCTGGGGCGTCGCCATCACCGCGACACCACCCGCGAGCGCCAGCGAGCACTCACCGCGGCGCAACGCCTCGGCCGCCAGGTGGATCGCCACCGACGACGACGAGCACGCCGTGTCCACGGTGACCGCGGGCCCCTCCAGCCCGAAGGTGTAGGCGACGCGGCCGGACGCGATGCTGCCCGACGTGGTGCTGTCGGCGTAGTCGTGGTGCATCAAGCCGGTGAACACCCCGGTGGAGCTGCCCCGCACGGACGACGGCGGGATGCCCGCGCGCTCGAACGCCTCCCAGGCCACCTCCAGCAGCAACCGCTGCTGGGGATCGGTCTCCAGGGCGTCGCGCGGGCTCATCCCGAAGAACACCGGGTCGAACTCCGCCACGTCGTGCAGGAAGCCGCCCTCACGGGCGTAGGTCTTGCCGGGCGTGCCGGGTTCCGGGTCGTACAGCCCGTCGACGTCCCAGCCCCGGTCGGCCGGGAACGCGGTGATCGCGTCCACGCCGCCGGCGACCAGCTCCCACAGGTCCTCGGGGGAACGGACGCCGCCGGGGTAGCGGCACGCCATCGACACGATCGCGATCGGCTCCTGCTGCCGTGCCTCCAACTCGCGCACGCGCCTGCGGGCTTGTTGGAGGTCCGCCGTGGCCCGCTTCAGGTAGTCGCGGAGCCTGTCGTCGTTCGCCATCGGTCTGGTCCACCCTCTTCAACGGGGTCTGCGGAGGTGCGGGGTGCGGGCTCGGTCAGGAGATGCCGAGTTCGCTGTCCAGGACCGCGAACAGCTCCTCGTCGGTCGCGCCGCCCAGGTCGGCGGGCGCGTCGTCCTCGGTCCCGCCGCGCGCGTCCTGCCAGGTGCGCAGCAGCGCCTCCAGCCTGGCGGTCACCCGCGGCACGTCCGACCCGGCGACGACCGCGAGCGCGGCCTCCAGCCGGTCGACCTCGGCGAGCACCGCCTTGGCGTCGTCCTGGTCGTCGGTGAGGTCGGTCAGGAGGGCTCGGGCGAGCGCCAGCGGCGTCGGGTGGTCGAACACCAGGGTCGCGGGCAACCGCAGCCCGGTCGCCGCGCCGAGCAGGTTGCGCAGCTCCACGGCCGTCAGCGAGTCGAAGCCGAGTTCCGTGAACGCGCGCGTGGGCGGCACCTCGTCCACGTCGCGGTGCCCGAGGACGGACGCCGTGTGCGCGCGCACCAGGTCCAGCACCACCTGGTCGCGCTCCACCGGGGACAGGCCGGCGAGCCGGTCGGCCAGCGCGCGGGCGTCCGCGCCGGACGCGGCGGGCGTGGTGCGCCGGACGGAGGCGCGGACCAGGCCGCGCAGCACGGCGGGCAGTTCGTCGGCCCGCGCCGCCAGGGCGCGCGGGTCCACCCGCATCGGCACCAGCGCCGGGTCACCCGTGGCCAGCGCGGTGTCGAACAACGCCACGCCCTCCTCCGGCGACAGGGCGGGCAGCCCGAGCCGGTCCAGCCGGCGCAGGTCCGCCGCGTCGAGGCGGACGCCCATCCCGGTGCCGGTCCACAGGCCGTACGCCAGCGACGTGGCGGGCAGGCCGGCCTGGTGCCGGTGCTCGGCGAGCGCGTCGAGGAAGGCGTTGGCGGCGGCGTAGTTGGCCTGGCCCGCACCCGCCACGACGGCGGCGGACGAGGAGATGAGCACGAACGCGGCCAGACCGGTGGTCTGCCGGTGCAGGTTCCAGGCGGCGTCGACCTTGGCCCGCAGCACGGCGTCCACCTGGTCCGTCGTGAGGTCGGTGAGCAGCGCGTTGTCGGCGACACCCGCCGCGTGCACGACGGCGGTCAGCGGGTGCTCCGCCGGCACCGAGGCCAGCAGCGCGCCCACGGCATCGGCGTCGGCGGTGTCGCAGGCCGAGATCACCACGTCCGCGCCGGCCGCGACCAGGTCGGCGCGCAGTTCCGCCGCGCCGGGCGCGTCCGGGCCGCGTCTGCTCGTGATCAGCAGCCGGGTCACCCCGTGCTCGGTGACCAGGTGCCGGGCGAGCAGCCCGCCGATGCCGCCGGTGCCGCCGGTGATCAGCACGGTGCCGTCCGCGCGCCACGGCGTCGGGCCCTCGACGGGTGCCACGCGCGTCAGCCGGGGCGTGAGCACCTGGCCGCCGCGCACCGCGACCTCGGGTTCGCCGGTGCCGATGGCCACCGCGAGCAGGTCCTCGCCACCGTCGGCCAGGTCGACGACGGTGAACCGGCCGGGGTGCTCGGCCTGCGCCGCGCGCAGCAGACCCCGCAGCGGCGCCTGGGTGAGGTCCTCGTTGCGGGTCAGCACGACCAGGCGGGACGCGGTCAGCCGGTCGTCGGCCAGCCACGCCCGCACCAGCGCGAGCAGGTCGTGGGTGGCGGCCCGCGCCTGGGCGGGCACGTCGCCGGCGACGTCGCCGGCCGGCACCGGTGCCAGCACGACGTCGGGCACCGCGGCGCCGCTGTCCAGCGCGGCGAGCAGCGCGGTCAGGTCGGCGTAGCGGAAGGCGGGCGCGGACACCTCGCCCAGCGACGCCCAGGCCCCTTCGTCCGGCGTGGACGTCGACCCGGTGGTCGCGGACGTCCAGCTCACCCGGAACAGCGAGTCGGTCCGGCGCGGGGCCAGCTGCTCGGCGGTCACCGGGCGGGCGACCAGCCGGCCGATCGTGGCCACCGGCGCGCCCGCGCCGTCCGCCACGACCACCGACAACCGGTCCTCGCCCTCGGGCCGCACGTGGATGCGCAGCTCCGTCGCGCCGGACGCGTGCAGCACCACGTCGTTCCACGCGAACGGCAGCGGGGTGCGCTCCTCCGAGCCGTCGGCGAGGTTGGCGTGCAGGGCGGCGTCCAGCAGCGCCGGGTGCAGGCCGAACCGGGCGGCGTCGCGGTGCGCGGACTCGGGCACGGCCGCGTGGGCGAACAGCTCGCCGTCCGGTCCGCGCCACAGCGCGCGCAGACCTCGGAACACCTCGCCGTAGCCGTAGCCCGCCTCCGCCAGCCGGTCGTAGAACCCGGTCAGGTCGACGGCCTCGGCACCCGGCGGCGGCCACTCGGACAACGGCTCGGGCGTGACCGCCGAGGAGTCGAGCACGCCGGACGCGTGCCGGGTCCACGGCTCGTCACGGCCTTCGGGTCGGGAGTGGACGGTCACGGTGCGCCGCCCGTCCTGGTCCGCGCCGCCCGCCGTGACGCGCAGCGCGAGCGCGCCGTCCGCCGGCACCACCAGTGGTGCTTCGAGGGTCAGCTCCTCGACGGTGTCGCAGCCGACCTGGTCGCCCGCGCGCACCGCCAGTTCGAGCAAGCCGGTGCCGGGCAGCAGGACCGTGCCGTGCACCGCGTGGTCGAGCACCCAGGGGTGGCCCGCGCCGGAGAGCCGCCCGGTGAGCACCACGGAGCCGGTCGCCGGGTCCTCCACGACGGCGGACAGCAGCGGGTGTCCGCCCGCGACCAGGCCGAAGGACGTGGCGTCGCCACCGGCGTCGGCCGACTCCAGCCAGTACCGGCGGCGTTGGAAGGCGTAGGTGGGCAGTGGCGTGGCGCGCGCGTCACGGCCGGCGAAGAACGCCCGCCAGTCGACCTCGACCCCGTGGACGAAGGCTGTCGCGACCGCCGTGGTCAGCGACACCACCTCGTCGCGGTCGCGCCGCTGGGTCGGCACGGCCACGCCCGCGTCGGCGGCCAGGCCGGTGAGCACGGCGTCCGGGCCCACCTCCACGAACCGCGAGACCCCTTGCCCGGCCAGCAGCCCGAGGGCGTCCTGGAAGCGCACGGTGTCGCGCACGTGCCGCACCCAGTAGTCGGCGGAGGCGATCCGGTCGGTGACGAGTTCACCGGTCAGCGCCGAGGCGAACGGCAACGCCGGCGCGCGGTACTCGACCTTCTCCGCGACCCGCCGGAACTCCTCCAGCATCGGCTCCATCAACGACGAGTGGAACGCGTGGCTGACGGACAACCGCTTGGTGCGCTTGCCGGCCAACCCCGCCACCACCGCCTCGACACCAGCCTCAACACCCGACAACACCACCGACGACGGACCGTTCACCGCCGCGATGTCCACACCGTCTTGCAGCAACGGCAGGACCTCGGACTCCGAAGCCTCCACCGCCACCATCGCCCCACCCGGCGACAACTCCCCCATCAACCGACCACGCGCCACAACCAACGAACACGCGTCCTCAAGGGAGAACACGCCCGCCACGTGCGCCGCCGCGATCTCACCGATCGAGTGGCCCGCGACAAGATCCGGCCGAACCCCCCACGACTCCAACAACCGGAACAACGCCACCTCGAACGCGAACAACGCAGGCTGCGCGAACTCCGTCCGATGCAGGGCCTCGTCCTCGACGACCTCGACCAACGGCCGGGACAGCAACGGGTCCACCACCGCGCACACCTCGGCGAACGCCTCCCTGAACACCGGGAACGCCTCGCCCAGCGCACGACCCATGCCCAACCGCTGCGAACCCTGACCCGTGAACAAGAACGCGGTCAGACCCGGGGTAACCCGGCCGCGCACGGACGCGTCGGAGAGCGCCGCCGCCAGCTCGGCGGTGTCGCCGCCCACGACCGCGAGCCGGTGTTCGAGGTGCGCGCGACCGGTCGCCAGGGAGAACGCGACGTCCTCGGCACGCTGGTCCCGCACGGCCTCGCGCAGCTTCAGCACCTGGGCGGTCAGCGCTTCGGGCGTCCGGGCCGACAGCAGCCAGGGCACGACGGCGGTGTCGACCGTCGCCGGGGTGACGGGCTCGTCCTCGGTCTCCTCGACCGGCGGGGCCTGCTCCAGCACGACGTGCGCGTTGGTGCCGCTGATGCCGAAGGACGACACGCCCGCCCGGCGCGGGCGGCCGGTGTCCGGCCACTCCTGCGCCTCGACCGGCAGCCGCACGTCGCCGGCCGTCCAGTCCACGTGTGACGACGGCGTGCCCACGTGCAGGGTGGGCGGCACCTGACCGTGCCGCATCGCCATGATCGCCTTGATCACGCCGGCCGCGCCCGCCGCCGCCTGCGTGTGCCCCAGGTTGGACTTGACCGAGCCGAGGAACAGCGGGTGCTCCCGGTTCTGGCCGTAGGTGGCCAGCACCGCCTGCGCCTCGATCGGGTCGCCCAGCGTCGTACCGGTGCCGTGCGCCTCCAGCACGTCCACGTGCTCGGGCGACAGGCTCGCGTTCGCGAGCGCCGCGCGGATCACGCGCTGCTGCGACGGGCCGTTCGGCGCGGTCAACCCGTTCGACGCGCCGTCCTGGTTCACCGCGGTCCCCTTGACCACGGCCAGCACCGGGTGGCCGTGCCGCCGCGCGTCGGAGAGCCGTTCGACGACCAGCAGCGCCGCGCCCTCGGCCCAGCCGGTGCCGTCGGCGGCGTCGGAGAACGGCTTGCACCGGCCGTCGGGCGACAGGCCGCGCTGCCGGGAGAAGTCCACGAAGGTCTCGGGCGAGGGCATGACGGTGACACCGCCCGCGAGGGCCAATGAGCACTCGCCGCGGCGCAGCGCGGTGACCGCCAGGTGCAGCGCCACCAGCGAGGACGAGCACGCGGTGTCCACGGTGAGCGCGGGGCCTTCCAGCCCCAGGGCGTAGGCGACCCGGCCGGAGAACACGCTGCCGGCGTTGCCGTTGCCGATGAAACCCTCGAACTCCTCGGGCACCACGGGGATCCGGGACGAGTACTCGTGGTACATCAAGCCCGCGTAGACGCCTGTGCGGCTGCCCTTGAGCGAGGTCGGCGCGATGCCCGCGTGCTCCAACGCCTCCCACGCGACCTCCAGCAGCAACCGTTGCTGGGGGTCCATCGCGGTGGCCTCGCGCGGCGAGATGCCGAAGAAGTCCGCGTCGAAGTCGGCGGCGTCGTGCAGGAAGCCGCCCGTGCGGGCGTAGGTGTGGCCGCGGTTGTCCGGGTCCGGGTCGTAGAGCGCGTCGACGTCCCAGCCCCGGTCGGCGGGGAAGTCCGACACGGCGTCCACGCCGTCCCTGACCAGGTCCCACAGCTCGTCCGGGCCGGTCACCCCGCCGGGGAACCGGCAGCCGATCCCGACCACCGCGATCGGGTCGTTATCCCGCCGCTCGGCCTCGCGCAGCCTCCGCCGCGCCTCCCGCAGGTCCGCCGTGGCCCGCTTGAGGTAACCCAGGAGCTTTTCCTCGTTCTCCACGCACGCCTCCAGGACCGTCGCCCGGCCGCACCGACCGGTCGCGGCACACCACCGCGGAATTGGGGATGAGCGACGCCTCCACGAGACCGCCCCCGCGGTATCCCGCCGCCGTGCGAAGCCCTTCTCGCCTGCGCTTTTTCCGGCTCGCTCAGCCGCCCTGACGCTACGGTCGCCCCTTGGGCGCACCCACCCCTAGCCTCCCTTAGCGTCCCCCTAGGGGCGGGTGCGTCCCCCTGCTGCCCGGCGGCCCACCCCGATCCACCCGTACCCGCGCACACGACGACGACCCCGACCGATGGCCGGGGTCGTCGTGGGGAAGAGCGGGGTTCAGACCGTGACCGTGCCCTCGGGCTCGGCACCCTGCTTGACGGCCCTCTGCTTGACGGGCTCCTGCTCGACGGCGTCCTGCTCGACACCGACGTGCTCGACACCGATGTGCTCGACACCGATGTGCTCGACGGTGACGTGCTCGGCAGCGTCGTGCCTGATGGCGTCGTCCGCGTCAGAGTCGTCCTCGGCGTTCCGCTCCGGCGGCCCGGAGGGCGGTGGCGTCGGGCGGGCCACCTTGCGCAGCAGGGCGAACGCGACCACGGCGGTGACCAGCAGCGTGCCGGTCACGGCGTAGGCCGACACGTGCACCTCGTCCACGAACGCCGACCGCGCGGCCCCGGCCAGCACCTCGCCCGCGGTGGCGGGCAGTCGCCCGGCGGCCTCCAGCGCCGAGCCGAGGGTCTCCCGGGCCGCGGCGACGGCGTCGGCCGGCGCGTCCACGTCGGCCAACCCCGAGCGGTAGACGAACGCGCCCAAGCTGCCGAGCAGCGCGACACCGAGCGCGCCGCCCAACTGGCTGCCGGTCTCGGACAACCCCGACGCCGCGCCCGCCCGCTCCGGTGGCGCGTTGGTCACCACGAGTTCGGCGGTCAGGGTGAGCACCATCGCCATGCCCATGGCGCTGAGCGCCTGGCCGATCACGGCCTCGGCCAGGCCGTGGTCGACGCCGACCCGGGTCATCAGCAGGAAACCGCAGGCGCCGACGACCAGGCCGATCACGATCACGACGGCGTGGCGGAACCTCGCGGCCAGCGCGGGGGCGAGCACCGCCGCGCCGATGGTCGCGGTGAACACCTGGGGCAGCGACCACAGCCCGGCCTCGAACGGCCGCAGCCCCAGCACCAGCTGGAGGTACTGGCTGGTGAAGAAGAGGAAGCCGACCAGCGCGAAGTTGGTCAGCAGGCTGGTGACCAGCGCCGCGGAGAACGCGGCCTTGCGGAACAGCCGCACGTCGACCATCGGGTCGTCGAGCCCGCGCTGCCGCCAGACGAAGAGCGGCACGAACAGCAGTCCCGCGACGATCGCGACCAGGGCGAGCACGGAGGCGTCGCCCTCGGCGTACTCCTTGATGCCCCAGACCACCGGCAGCACGGCGGCGAACACCAGCAGCGTGCTGAGCACGTCGAACCGGCCCGCGTGCGGGTTGCGGTACTCGGGCAGCAGCAGCGGCGCGAGCACCACCAGCACGAGCATGATCGGCAGGTTGATGAGGAACACGGAGCCCCAGTGGAACGTCTGGAGCAGCCCGCCGCCGACCAGCAGCCCGATGGCGCCACCGGCGGAGAAGCCCGAGGCCCAGATGCCGATCGCCGCCCGGCGCTGGCCCTCGTCGCGGAACATGGTCCGGATCAACGACATGGTGGAGGGCATGAGCGTGGCCCCGGCGGCGCCCATCAGCGCCCGGGTGCCGATCAGCGCCTCGGGTGAGGCGGCGTAGGCCGACGCGGCGGAGGCGACGCCGAACAGCGCGGCCCCGATGATCAGCAGCTTGCGCCGCCCTATCCGGTCGCCGAGCGTGCCCATCGGTATCAGCAGCCCGGCCAGCGCGAAGGCGTAGATGTCGGTGATCCAGAGCAGCTGGCTGCTCGTCGGCGCCTGTTCGGCGCTGATGAACGGCAGGGCGTAGGACAGCACGGTCATGTCCATGCTGATGATCACGGTGACGAGAACGAGGACGGCCAGTCCCCACCACTCGCGCCTGCCTGCACGTGGGCCGGAAGTCATGCGGAGAAACTACCCGGCGATCTATACATTTGTATACGACGTTTGTATGAACAGGGGTTCGGTGATCGGCTAGGATCACCTGATGGGTCACCGGGAACAGTTGCTCACCGGGGCTAAGCAGTGCCTCTACGAGCGCGGCTACGCAAGCACGACGGCTCGCGACATCGTCGCCGCCTCGAACACCAACCTGGCGTCCATCGGTTACCACTTCGGGTCGAAGGACGCCCTGCTCAGCGCGGCCCTGGTCGCCGCGTTCGAGGAGTGGGGCACGGAGATCGACCGGGTGATGGCCGCCGCGGGCTCGGACGGCACCGTGGCGAACCGGCTGGAGGCCATGTGGGCGGGCGTGCTGGAGTCGTTCACCAGCCACCGGCCGCTGTGGGTGGCCGGCCTGGAGGCGTTCGCCCTGGCCGAGCGGATGCCCGAGCTGCGCGAGCGCCTGGCCACGACCTACCGCCGCGCCCGCCCGTCGTTGGGCGGCTTGGCGGTGCCGGACGGTGACGAGGAGGACCCGACCAGGCTGGCGGCCGGGTCGTTCCTGCTGGCCGTGATGATGGGGCTGACCGTGCAGAGCCTCATCGACCCGACCGCGATGCCCACCGCGTCGGACCTGCTCTCGGCGGTCCGGGCCATCACCGACCGCTTGGACGTCCGGTTCCCGGACGGTCAGGGGGTCCCGACCGCCGCCGTGCCGACCGGGGACACCGGACCCGCGCCGGACGCGCCGGTGCCCCAGCCCTGACCTCGCCGGCCCCTACCCCGCCTGGGGTGCGATAGGGGTTGTCGGGTCGGTCGGCGCACCGGCAGGGTCGGACCTGCCCGGCACACCGATCGAGGAGGCTCCATGGCACGGCGGGAGCCATCGCGGTGAGGGCGGCGACGGGAACCTGGTTACGCCGGTTCCAGCCGACGTCCGACGCACCCACCCGCCTCGTCTGCCTGCCCCACGCGGGCGGCTCGGCCACCTGGTTCGCGCCGTTCGCCCGCAGGCACGCGCCGCGGGTGGACGTGCTGGCCGTGCAGTACCCGGCGCGGCAGGACCGGCGCGGGGAACCTCCCGTGCCGTCGATCACCGGCTTGGCGGCGGGGGTCGTGGCCGACCTGCTGCCGCTGGCGGACCGGCCGATCGCGCTGTTCGGGCACAGCATGGGCGCCACCGTGGCGTACGAGGTGGCCCGACTGCTGCGCGGGCACGGCGTGACCCCCGTGGCGTTGTTCGCCTCCTCCCGCAAGCCTCCGGCGACGCACCGGGGCGAGGTGCTGCACAGCAAGCCGGACGCGGACCTGCTGCGCGAGCTGGAGCTGCTGGGCGGCACCGACCTCCGGTTGCTGGACCGGGAGCTGCTGGACCTGGCGCTGGCCGCGCTGCGGGTGGACTACCAGGCGGTGGAGGACTACGAGCACGTGCCGGGCGAGCCGCTGACGTGCCCGGTGACCGCGCTCGTGGGCGACGCGGACCCCAAGGTCACCCCGGCGGAAGCGGCGGGCTGGGCGGCGTGCACCACCGGACCGTTCGCCCGGGAGGTGTTCCCCGGTGGCCACTTCTTCCTGACCGAGCACGCCGCCGCGGTCGACGCGCTGATCACGTCGCGGCTCGCCGCGGCCGCGAGGTGAACCGCCCCGCGGTCACGTCTCCGCCGCCAGTCCGATCGCGCACAGGTGGGCGACCCACCGGCGCAGGTCGGCGCGGATCCGAGCGGGGTCGTCGTCCCAGCTGCGGGCCAGCGCGTCGCCCGCCCGGTCCGCGTCGCCGTCGTGCTGCCACAGCGCTATCCACATGGCGGTGTGCGGCGCCTCCAGCACGTGCCGGGCGCCGGTCCCGGACACGGTCAGCAGCAGTCGGCCGTGCTGGTCGACCGTCGCCGCGACCGGGTTCGTCAGGGTGACCCGCACCGCCACCTCACCCGGCTCATCGGCGGCGGGGGCGTTCGTCCAAGGGGCGCAGCACGGGCGGCGCCAGCTCCAGCCGCACGTCGCACCACGCCGCCTGCCACGCCTGGCCGACCACGCAGAGCACGCCGCCACCGGCCGCGACGAACTCGCGCGCCACCGCCCGGACCACGTCGAGCGCCCACCGGTCGACGTCGAGCGCGTCGTCGAGGACCAGCAGCCGCGGTTCGCCCAGCAGCGTCGCGGCCAGCCGCACCAGCAGCTGCTGCCCGGCGGTGCACTCCGACACCGCCACGCCGGCGCTGTCGTCGAGTTGGCACACCGCCAGCAGCGAGTCCACCCGCCGCGCGGCCACCACGGGCGGGAAACCCCGGAACAGCGCCACGTGCAGCAGCACCTCGCGGCACGACAGCCGATCGCTCACCGGCACGCGGTCGGGCACCAGCCCGACGACCGGCCGGCGACCTCCGCCCCACGGGTCCCGTCCGACCAGTTCCACCACCCCTTCGTCGGGCGGCAGCAACCCGGCCGCGAGGCAGGCGACCGTCGTCTTCCCGCTGCCCGCGCCGCCGACCACGCCGACGACGGTCCCCGCGGGCACCACCAGGTCGACGTCACGCAGCACGACCCGGTCGCCGAACTGCTTGCCGACCCCGGACATCCTCAGCACGGCCGCGCGCCCGGGTGCCACCTCCACCTGGCCGCACCCGACCTGCTCGCTCGCCAACGTCACACCCATGAGCCCTCCCTGTGGCACGTGCCTCCACGCTAGGGGCGTCGGGGCGGCGGGAACATGGCGCTAAAACCACAACGAGGGTAGGGCTACCTCACCCCCCGATCGTGCAGCCCGACAACGGTGCGTGACCGCTGTCCGGCGCAAGCCGGCCGGTGGGCGCGCTGTCAATACCTGGCTGGGCGGTGATCGTCACTGGGTGGAGTGAAACGTGCCGTACGACCGAGTCCACCTCGACGGTCGTACGGCACGCATCCTCCACGGCCGGCGCACCTATGCCAGCGTGATCGCGTACACCTCCACGCGCGGGTCGTCGGGCAGGGTCACCGAGTGCACCGCCTTGGCCGGGTCGAGCGGCAGGGACAGGCCGAACAGGCGCACCGGCGGGCCGTCCACGCCCTGACCCGCCTTGATGCGGTGCGGCATCTCCAGCACCACCGCGCCGCCGGAACCGGCCCAGTCGCCGACCGTCACCGGCACCTCCGCCGTGCTGCCGTCGGCGTACCGGACGGTCACGGCGGCGGTCACCGGGCCGTTGTGCGCCGACGCCACGAGGCGCAGCGCGGAGTAGCGGCCGGTGGGCAGCAGCATCGCCTGCCCGCGTGCCTCCACGAAGTTCGGCGCCGTGCCGGACGCGTCCGGCGCCTGGTAGGTCACGCCGCCCCACACCACCGGACCGGCGGCGGGCAGCAGCGCGGCGTCGTAGCTCCAGCCCGAGCCGTCGAAGTCGCCCTGGTCGGACGCGGCGACCGTGGCCGTGCCGTCGTGGTCGAGCTCGCCGGTCAGGTCGACCGCGCACTGCGCGCCCGCCACCGCGCACGTCGCCGCCCGCCGGACTTCCACCACCGCCTCGCGCACCACGGTGTTCGGCCCGGTCACGGTGACCCGCACCGGGTAGCGGCCGACCGGCGTGCCGGCCGGCACCGTCGCCACCACCGACACCGTGCGCTGGGTCGGCAGCCGGCCGGACCTGATCACCGACTGCCCCGGGCTCGTCACCGACCAGCCGTCCGGCGCGGTCGCCGTGACGCCGACCGGCACCGAGCCCGGCGCCTGGGCGAGCACGTCCAGGGTCAGCTCGACGGTCTGCGGCGCGTCCGCCGTCGGCACGACCGCCGACGCCTGCCGCAGCGACGCGTCCACGTGCCGCCGCCCGTCTGCCTGCGCGCGGTCGATCGACGGCGGCTCGGCGCCGGGACCGGTGCCCCAGGACGACGGCGCGGTGCCGAGCCGGTGCGCCAGCGTGCCGCCGCCGGCCACCTCGTCCCAGTCCAGCCACGTCTTGCGCACGTCCCGGCCGTCGAACGTCACCTGCTGGACGTACCGGTTGGCGTCGCTGGCGCCCGGCGCCGTGATGGTCAGCGTCTTCTGCCCCGTCCGCACGACCGCGTTCGGGAACTGCGGGCTGGACAGCGCGAGGAAGTCGCCGCCGCTCATCGTCGGGTACAGGCCGAGCGACGAGAACACGTACCAGGCCGACATCGTGCCCAGGTCGTCGTTGCCGGTCATGCCGTCCGGACCGGTGGTGAACAGCGTCATCGCCGCGCGCACCACGGTCGCCGTCTTCGCGGGCGTGCCGGTGGACAGGTAGAAGTACGGCGCGAGCAGGTCGGGTTCGTTGTTCGGGTTGTACGTGGGCTTGCCGTAGTAGTCGTAGGGCTGGGTGATCCAGTCCTCCCGCACGGTCCCGGCCGGGTCGGCGAGCAGCTTGTCGTAGGCGAAGAAGGCGTCGAGCCGCTGCTCGGTCGCCCGCCGGCCGCCCATCAGCTGCACCAGGCCGTTCGGGTCCTGCGGCACCAGCCACTGGTACTGGAACGCGCCGCCCTCGTGGAACTGGTGACCGGCGTCGACCGGGTTGTACGGGGTCACCCACGTGCCCTCGGCCGTGCGGGGGCGGAAGTGGCCGGTCGAGGCGTCCCACAGGTTGCGGTACCACTGCCCGCGCTCGGCGAACACGCGTGCGTCATCGTGCTTGCCCAGGCCGCGCGCCATGACGGCGAGGGACGCGTCCGCCGCCGCGTACTCCAGCGTCGCCGACGCCGGGTGCACGCAGTCGTTGTCACCGCCCTTGTGCGCGCAGTCGGCGCCGAGCGCCAGACCGGACGGGATGTAGCCGCGGTCGCGGTAGAACTCCACCCCGGACCGCCCGTTGTAGGGCGAGTCGGCCGGCGGGAGGGTGGTGGCGTTGCGCTTGAGCAGCTCGTACGCCTCGTCCTCGTGCCCGGCGAGCAGGCCCTTCGACCACGCCTCGACCAGGAACGGCGTCACCGGGTCACCGGTCATGATGTTGGTCTCGCTGTTGGCCAGCGCCCAGCGCGGCAGCCACCCGCCGTCCCGGCCGCTCGCGACCACCGAGAGCGCCACGTCCCGGGCGACCTGGGGTTCCAGCAGCTCCAACAGCTGGTTCTGCGGCCGGTAGGTGTCCCACAACGACAGGTTCTGGTACGGCGTGAAGCCGTCGGCGACGTGGGGCAGGCCGTCGAAGCCCAGGTACTTGCCGTCCACGTCGCCGGCCAGGTTCGGGTGCAGCAGCGAGTGGTAGAGCGCGGTGTAGAACGCGGTCCGCCGCTCCGGCGCGCCGCCGTCGATCCGGATCGAGTCCAGCCGCTGCACCCACGCCCGGTGCGCCGCGGCCTTCGTCGCGTCGAAGTCGTAGGAGTCGCCGGTCTCGGCGGCGAGGTTCTTCCGCGCACCGTCCATCCCGGTGTAGGACAGGCCGACCTTGAGCACCACGTCCCGGTCGGCCGTCGCGTCGAACGTCACCCACGCGCCGTTGCCGCCCTGGCCCGCCGCGTCCGGCACGCCCGGCGCGCGGGTCGTGCCGCGCCACGTGCCGAAGCTCGCGAACGGCCGGTCGAACGTGGCCGTGAAGTACACGGTGTGCTCGTCGTGCCCGGCGCAGAACCGCCCGGCCTTGATCCGGCCCTCCACGGTCCGGTCGCCGACCACGTGCACCTCGGAGTCCAGCACCTGCTGGTTGGCCTTGCCGGTGTTGAACAGGACGTTCGCCTGCGCGCCCGCCGGGAACGCGTGGCGCTGCCAGCCGGTGCGCGGCGTGGCGGTCAGCTCGGCGTTCACCCCGTAGCGGGACAACCCGACCCGGTAGTAGCCCGGTCGAGCCTCCTCGTCGGCGTGCGAGTACCTCGACCGGTAACCGGCGGCGTCGACGTTGTCCACCACGCCGGTGGTCGGCATGATCGGCAGCTCTCCCGCCACGCCGCAGCCGACGCCGGACAGGTGCGTCTGGCTGAAGCCGTGGATCTCCTGCTGCCGGTAGTCGTAACCGCCCTGGCCGCCGGTGTCCGGGCTGACCTGGACCATGCCGAACGGCATGCTCGCGCCGGGGAACGTGTTGCCGAAGTTCTGCGTGCCCACGAACGGGTTCACCAGGGTGGTCGGGTCCACGTCGGCCCGGGCGTCGGGCGCCGCGACCGCCGGTGTTCCCCCGAGGGCCAGCGCGGCGGCGAGCAGGAGCGTGTTGCCTCGTCTGAGCGGCATCGGCAGGGTGGCCCTCTCTGGGTGACAACGTTGTCAGGTGACCCGCGTGCCCGATCACCGCCTCGACTCTCGCGCACCGCTCCCCCGGTCGTCCAGCCCCGACCAGGACCCTGACCGGACAGATCCGAACCACGGCAACAGGCAAGCCGCCGCTTGCAGGCAAGCCGTCACTTGCCTATCGTGGTGGCCGTGGCGGAGGAACTCTTCAAGGCGCTGGCCGACCGCACCCGCCGCCGCATCCTCGACGAACTGGTCGAACGGGACGGTCAGACCCTGTTCGAGCTCTGCTCACGGCTGCTGACCAAGTACGAGCTGGGACTGACCCGGCAGGCGGTCAGCCAGCACCTGGCCGTGCTGGAAGCCGCGGGACTGGTCCGGTCACGGCGCGAGGGCCGCTACAAGTTCCACGAGTTGAACACCGAACCGCTCGAGCTCATCGTGACTCGATGGCTCAGGCCCGAAGCACCGGAGAACACCCCATGAGGATCCACCTGTCCAGCGTCTTCGTCGACGACCAGGCCAAGGCCCTGAGCTTCTACACCGACGTGCTGGGCTTCGTGAAGAAGAACGACGTGCCGGTGGGCGAGGACCGCTGGCTGACCGTGGTCTCGCCCGACGATCCCGAGGGCACCGAACTGCTGCTGGAGCCCAGCGGCCACCCCGCGGTGCAGCCGTACAAGGACGCGCTGGTCGCGGACGGCATCCCGGCCACCGCCTTCGCCGTGGACGACGTCCGCGCCGAGTTCGACCGGATGCGCGGCCTCGGCGTGCGGTTCACCCAGGAGCCGCTGGAGATGGGCCCGGTCGTCACCGCGGTGCTGGACGACACCTGCGGCAACCTGATCCAGATCGCCCAGTACAAGTAGGTCCACTCCGGACGCGAGCGACGCCGGCCGGTTTCCCCTTTGACCGGCCGGATCCGCGACGTTACGTTCGGATCATGTCGGAGTACCGCGACCACGCGGCGAGGCTGCGGTTCCGCGCCAACGTCGCCCTGTCGCCGGACGGCACGTCCGTCGCGTACGCCACCAACACCGACGGGCAGCACAACCTGCACGTGGCGCCGGTCGCCGGCGGTCCCGCCCGCCGGCTCACCGACTACACCGAGCACGCCGTGCGGCAGGTCGCGTGGTCGCCGGACGGCCGGAAGCTGCTCTACACGGCCGATTTCCGGGGCGACGAGCAGTTCCAGCTGTACCTGGTCGACGCCGAGGGCGGCACACCCCGGCAGCTCACCGACGCCCCGGACCGCCAGCACGTGCTCGGGTCGTCCCTCTTCACCTTCGACAGCCCCGCGCCGTTCACCCCGGACGGCCGGAGCGTCGTCTACGCGGGCAACGACCGTGCCGTCGGCGTGCAGGACGTGCTGGTCCAGGACCTGGAGACCGGCGCGGTCCGGCGGGTCGAGTCGGTCCCGGGCACGCTGCTGCACGCCGTGTCGGTCTCGCCGGACGGCCACTGGCTGCTCACCTCCGGCAAGCACAGCCTCTCCGACACCGACCTCGGCCTGGTCGACCTGCGCGACCCGGACTTGCCGCACCGGGTCCTGACCGCGCACGAGGGCCACCGGCTGCACGTCGGCGGACCGTGGGCCGACGACTCCTCGGGCTTCCTCCTGCGGCACGACGCCGGCGGCGAGTTCCTCTCGCTCGGCGCGTACTCCCTGGCCACCGGCGAGGTCACCGACCTGGCGACGCCGCCGTGGGACGTCGAGCAGGTGGCGGCCTCCGGCGCGGTGCGGGCGTGGGTCGTCAACGAGGACGGCGTCTCACGGCTGTCCGTGCTGCGGGACGGCGAACCGGCGCCGTTGCCCGAACTGCCCGCGGGCGTGGTCGAATCGCTGTCGGCGGTCGGCGACGTGCTGGTGTTCCTGCTCTCCACCGCCACCCGGCCGGCCGAGGTCGTCGCGCTCGACCTGGCCGCGAACGAGCTGCGGTACCTGACGTCCGCCGCGCCGGCGGTCGACGTCGCGCTGGTCGAGCCGGAACTGGTCCGCTACCCGACGCACGACGGCCGCGAAGTTCCCGCGTGGCTGTACCGGCCGCGCGGCGGCGGCGTGCACGGTGTGGTGGTCTCCATCCACGGCGGCCCGGAGTCGCAGGAACGGCTGCGCTACAACTACTCCGGGCTCTACCAGTACCTGCTCGCACGGGGTGTCGCCGTGCTCGCGCCGAACGTGCGCGGCTCGACCGGCTACGGCAAGACCTACCAGCGGCTGATCCGGCACGACTGGGGCGGCGGCGAGCTGGGCGACTTCGAGCACGCCGTGAGGTACCTGCACGGCCTGGACTGGGTGGACCCGGCCCGGATCGGCGTGTGGGGCGGGTCCTACGGCGGGTTCGCCGCGCTGTCCTGCCTGTCCCAGCTGCCCTCGCTGTGGGCGGCGGGCGTGTCGATCGTGGGCCCGTCGAACCTGCTCACCATGACCCGCTCGGTGCCGGCCACCTGGCACGCCGAGAAGGCCCGCCTGGTGGGCGACCCGGACACCGAGGCGGAGTTCCTGCTGGAACGCTCGCCGATCACGTACGCCGACGCGATCACCGCGCCGCTGTTCGTGATCCAGGGCGCGAACGACCCGCGCGTGGCGAAGGCGGAGAGCGACCAGATCGTGGCCGCCCTGAGAGGACGCGGTGTCGAGGTGCGGTACGACGTGTACGACGACGAGGGGCACGGCTTCACCAACCGGGAGAACGAAGTCCGCGCGCTCGGCGACACGGCCGATTTCCTGCTGACCCACCTCGCCGGCACCACCGCGGAACCGACATGACGGCGCGGCCTGCTGCTGCTCGACGTCGACGGACCGCTGAACCCGTACGCCGCGAAACGACACCGCCGCCCCGACGGCTACCGCACGTTCCGGCACACCCCGCGCGGGACCTGGCACGCCGGCCGTGACGCGCGCTGGCACAAGGGGCTGCGGGTGTGGTCGAACCCGGGGCACGGCGCGCTGCTCCGGGCGTTGGCCGACGAAACCGGTCTGGAGCGTGCCGACCAACCTGTGCCACGTCGATCCGCGCCGGGGCCTGTGCCCGGAGCACCTGGACGCCGTCCGGGCCTGGGCCGCGACCATCGACTAGTCCACAGTGGACGACAGGTGGACCCCTCCGCCGGCGGGTAGCCTGGGTGGCCGGGACCAGGGAAGGGGTCGACGTGCCGGGACTTCGGCGATTCGCGCTGATCGGCGTGCTGCTGGCGACGCTCGGAGCGTGCACCGGAACACCCACCGGGACGCCCACCGCGACCTCCGCCGCAACGACGGAACCGTCCACCGCGCCGCCTGCCGAGCGCGTGTACGTGTCGTTGGGCGACTCCTACGCGACGGGCTACCGGCCGGCCGCCGCGGGCGAGGGCACCGACCGGGACGGTTTCGCCTACCTCGTCGCCGAGCGGTCGGACCTGCGGTTGATCAACCTGGCGTGCAGCGGCGCGACGTCCGAGCAATTGCGGACCGAGCCCGGCTGCCCTCCCGCCAACCGAGGCCCCGACGCGCCCGACCCCGCCGGCCGCACCCAGCTCGACGCGGCCGTGCAGGCGCTGCGCGAGCACCGGGGGCGGATCGGCCTGGTGACGGTGGTGATCGGCGGCAACGACCTGGCGCCGTGCGCGCAGGCGCGCGACGCGTTGACGTGCGCCTCCCAGGCCGTGGGCGCCGTCCGGACCAACCTGGCCGCCACCCTGCCCGCCCTGCGCGAAGCCGCCGGTGACGCCCCGATCGTGGGCCTGACCTACCCGGACGTGTTCCTCGGCGCGTGGGTGTCCCCCGCGTTCCCCAACGGCCAGGACCTCGCCCGCCTGTCGGTGTCGTTGTTCCGCGACTTCTTCAACGCCGCCCTCAAGTCCGAGTACGAGAAGGTCGGCGCGGAGTTCGTCGACGTCACCGCCACGACCGGCGGTTACGGCCCGTTGACGGAGACCACCCAGGACCCCGCCTACGGCCCGATCCCGACCCCGGTGGCGAAGGTCTGCGCGCTGACGTACTTCTGCGAGCTCACCGACGTGCACCCCACCCCCGCCGGCCACGAGGCGATCGCCACCGCCGTCCTCACCGGCCGTTAGCCCCGACGTCCGCCGAACGCGGCGTCACGGCGTCCGGTGCCACGTCACCCCCGCAGAACACGAGCGGCCGGCGCCGCGCGTCACGGGGCTCGACGTCGACGAGTTGCTGATCAGGCTGCGCGCCGCCGTGACCGAGTTGTCGCCGGACTACCGCCTGCGCAACGGAGAAGGCGACGAGTACGAACCCCTCTAGGCATCACGGCACGAACCCGACGACCGGTCCGGGACGGTCACGGCTGCCCGGCACACCGATCACCAGCGCCCCCGGCGCGGGTGTGAGGCGTCCGTCGATCCCGAACGGCAGCCCGCCGATCGGCGGGAGCGCGGTGGTGATGGGAGCGCTGCCGTCCAAGCCCTGCGCGGACACGGAAAGCTCGCCCGACGGGTTCGAGCACAGCCGCACGAACCGGGTCGTGGTCGTCACTGCGGCGCGCGTCAGCGGGCAGCCCGTCACGTCGAGCGACACGGCACGTCCGGTGGCGGGGTCGACGGCGTGCACCGGCGCGTCACGGCGGCGGTCACGCAGCACGGGGGTCGGGCCCAACCCGACCTCCACCGCCGCGGGCGGCTCGACCAGCCGGGTCACGCGCCCGGACGCGACGTCCACCAGCGCGTCGGTCAAGGCGTCCGGCGGCAGCCCGTCGCCGGACATCCGCACGTGCGCCACCGACCCGTCGGTGGTCGTCACGACCTCCACCTGGCGGTTCGCCTCCCGGTCGGGGTCGAAGGCAGTGGTGTGCCGCCACAGCTCGCGCCCGTCGTCCTCGGCCAGCCCGACCACGGCGAGCCGGTCCTCGCACGACACCGCGACGGTCACCCCCACCGGACCGGCGCCCGCCACGGACGCCGTGCACCCGTCGGGTCGCGGCCACCGCCAGCGCTCCTCACCGGTCCCCGGGTCGTCGGCCGAGACGCCGCCGCTGTCCGCCGTCACCACCGAGGTGGCGCCGACGAACAGGTTCTGCCCCAAGGCGCGTCCCTCCACCGCCCGCTCGAACCGCGGCGTCCCGGTGTCGGCGTCCAGCCCGACCAGGAGACGTCGCGGCGGCTGCCGGCCGCGGTCGAACAACGCCAGCACCGACCGCCCGTCCGGTGACGCGGACACCGAGAGCAGCAACGCGCCGAACCTCGCGTAGCGCCACTGCGGCCGACCGTCCGCCCCGTCGAGCCCGACCACCGCGCCGTCCTCCGTGCCGACGGCCACGCCGTGCCCGGCCGCCACCACACCGACCAACCGCGCCGGGGGCTGCCACTCCCACCGCTTCACGCCGGCCAGCTCCACCACCGGTCGCGGCGGCTCGGTCCACGCGCCGCGCACCTCCGACCGCACGGCCGCGGCCTCGACCGCGCCCGGCGCGACGACCGCCGCGACGACCACGACGGCCGCACCCAGCACCCCGAGCGGACGCACCCGCCACGACCCGGCCGCCGGCCCGCCGACCGCGACCGCCAGCGCGCCGACGGCCAGCAGGGGCAGGTCCGCCTCGGGCAGCCCGTGCGCGACGTCCACCCCGACCGCCACCGCGACGAGCCCGAACACGACGCCGGCGAGCGCGACACCCACCCACCGGCGACCGCTGATCACGAGGTGCGCAGCCACTCCGACCGCGACCACGAACAGCACGTACGGGTAGTCGATCACCTCGACCCGGGCGCGCTCACGCGGCACGAACAACGACACCAGGGCGCAACCGGCACCCGCGAGGACCACATACCGCAGCACAGCACTGCGACGCGACCGCGCACCCACCCGTTCCGCGCGGCCCGTCCAGCCCCGGACACCCGCCACCTGCCGAGCACCCGCAGCCGGCCCGGCCTTCTGAGGCACGGCGGGCATCCCCCGTGGTGGCGATCTTTGCGCCTGATGATCGGTTCGGGTGGGCCGGAAGGACTAGGGTGGGTGGCCGGACCAGCGACGAGGATCTCCACAGCATGGCGCACCCATCCCACCCGTCCCGACCGGTCCGCGCGGTCCTGGTGGAGGACCACCGCATGGTGGCCGAGGCGTTCCGGCTGGCCTGGGCGGACTCGGGCGAGGTCGAGGTCGTGGCCACGGTCGGCTCGGTGGCCGCCGCGCTCGCCGCGGTCCGCGAGCACCGGCCCGACGTCGTGCTGCTGGACCGCCGGCTGCCCGATGGCGACGGCCTCGACGCGATCCCCGGCTTCGAGGAGTGCGGCGCGCGGGTGCTGGTGCTGACCGGCGAGGCGACCGTGTCCGTCGCCGCCCGCGCCGCCGAGTCGGGCGCCGCGGGCCTCGTGCTCAAGTCCGCCCGCCTGGAGGAGCTGACCGAGGCCGTGCTGCGGGTGGCGGCCGGTGAGGTCGTGTTCGACGGCGGGCTGCTCCCGGGCGTGCTGGACAGGCTCACCGGGCGCGGCAAGGTCACTGGGGTGCCGCTCACGGTCCGTGAGCGCGAGGCGCTGCTGCTCATGGCCGAGGGCGCGAGCACGGAGGAGATCGGCGAACGCATGGGCGTCGCCCGCAACACCGTGCGCAACCACGTGCAACGGGTGCTGGAGAAGCTGGGCGCCAGGTCGAAGCTGGAGGCGGTGGCCGTCGCCCGCCGCGACGGCCTGCTCGACTAGTGCAGCTGCACTAGACACGGCCGGTGTCGGTGCGTCTGGGCGCCGGCCGCCCGATGCCGGAGAGTGTGAACGTGGACCTTTCGCTGTCTGGCCCGGTGGCGGTGTTCAGCGCGCCGCTGGACCGGGGGGCGGCCGGCCTGGCCCGCGACTTCGTCCGCAAGACCCTCATCGACCTCGGCTACCTCGGCGATCACAGCGATGTCGTGCTCGTCGTCTCCGAGCTGGTCTCCAACGCCCTGCGCCACACGACCACGATCCCCGTCGTCCGGTTGGCGGGCAACGCGCTCAAGCTCCGGGTCGAGGTCGAGGACGGCAGCCCGGTCCTGCCGCGCGTCCGCTTGTCCGCCGCCGTCGGCGGGTGGGGTCTGCAGCTCGTCCAGCAGTTGACCACGGTCTGGGGCTCGAACCCCGAGGCCGCCGGCGGCAAGGTCGTGTGGTGCGAGATGGCCGTCGAAGCCACGCCCTGACGCCCCGCGCGCCGGCCGTGGCACCCCTACCGACCGTGGTGCACAGTGACGCCATGGTTGATCACCCCACCGAGCCCGGCCTCGAACCGCCGGCCGAGGACGCGTACCGCCTGCTCGTGGACAGCGTGGTCGACTACGCGATCTTCATGCTCGACCCGACCGGCCGGGTCATCACCTGGAACGCGGGCGCGGAGCGGATCAAGGGCTACTCGGCCGAGGACATCGTCGGCAAGCACTTCTCGACCTTCTACCCGCCCGACGACCTCGCCGCGCGCAAGCCCTGGCACGAGCTGGAGGTCGCCGCCGAGGTCGGCCGGTTCGAGGACGAGGGCTGGCGGCTGCGCAAGGACGGCAGCCGCTTCTGGGCCAACGTCATCATCACGGCCCTGTTCGAGAAGTCCGGCCGGCTGCGCGGGTTCGCCAAGGTCACCCGCGACATGACCGAACGCCGGCGCGTCGAGCGGACGTTGACCGAGCAGCGCAAGCTCGTCGGGCACCTCGTGGAGGCGCAGGAGCTGGAACGGCGGCGCATCGCCTGGGACGTGCACGACGACTCGATCCAGTCCATGGTCGCCGTCGGCATGCGGCTGCAGCTGCTCGCCAACCGGCTGCCCGAGCCGGAGGCCGTCGTCGTGCGGCAGCTGGACGAGGCGGTGCGGGCGGCCGTCGAACGGCTGCGCGACCTGGTGTTCCGGCTGCGCCCGCCCGAACTCGACCGGCACAGCCTGACCCAGGCCCTGGACCACTACCTCACCGACGTCGCCGGACCGTGGGGCATCTCCTACCGGCTGCGGCACGCGCTGGACCACGAGCCGTCCGACGAGTCGGCGATCACGATCTTCCGCATCTGCCAGGAAGCGCTCGTCAACATCCGCAAGCACGCGCGGGCGTCCGCGGTCGAGGTGTCGTTGACCTCGGTCGACGGCGGCACGCTGGTGGAGGTCGCGGACAACGGCGTCGGGATCGGCGCGGGCGTCGACACCAGGGCGGGCGCGCCGGTCGACCGACCGGCGGTCGACCACTTCGGCATGATCGAGATGCGTGAGCGCGCGGAGACCTCGGGCGGTTGGTGGTCGGTGGGAGAAGGCGACGGTGGTGGCACGGTGGTGCGGTTCTGGGTCCCGGACTCGTCCGGGGGTGAGCCGTGACGGACCACCGGCTCAGCGTGGTGATCTCCGACGACAACCCGATGATCCGGGACGCCCTGCGCGAGGTGCTCGACGCCGAGCCGGACTTCGAGGTCGTCGCGGTGGCGCGGGACGCGGACGAGGCGATCGAGCTGGTCGAGCGCCACAGCCCCGCCGTCGTCGTGCTCGACGTGCGCATGCCCGGCGGCGGCGGTGGCCGGGCCGCGCGGGAGATCAGGCTCCGGTCGCCCAACACCGGCATCCTGGCGCTGTCGGCCTTCACCGACCGCGAGACCTTCCGCGAGTTCGAGTCGGTCGGCGTCGGCGAGCACCTGGTCAAGGGCGTCTCGAACAGCGACATCGTGGCGGCCGTCCGCAGGTTGGGACGACCGGGGCGAGGTGATCACCCCGGCGTGTCGCCACGCCCGGGGGCGTAGCGTCGGACTGGTACAACTGTGGATCGACACCGCGCAGCACACCCGGGAGACGTCGTGGCCGAGCCGATGGGGCAGCCCTCACCGATCCTCGACATCCGTGTCACCCGAGCGGGTGACGTCCTCGTCGTCGGCGTGGCGGGTGAGCTGGACATGGACACCACTTCCGAGGTCCGCGCCACCGTCGTGTCGGGCCTGGTCGAGCGCCCGTCCGCCCTGGTCCTCGACCTGTCGGGGGTGTCGTTCTTCAGCTCCGCCGGGTTGTCGCTGCTGCTGGAGGTCCGGCGCCTCGTCGGCACCCTCGCCGTCGTCGCGACCAGTCGTGCCGTCCTGAGGCCGATCCAGCTGACCTCCCTCGGGCCGCTGCTGACCGTGTTCCCGTCCGTCGACGAGGCGCTGGCCTCGCTCCCCTCGACCCGGCGCGTCCGCCACGCCGACTAGCCAGGGCCGATGTATTCGGGACATGCGAGCGTTCGACTGATTTGCGCAATAGCGCGATGAGGTTTTCGCAACCTTACGAGAATCGTTGACAGCGCGTTAGAGCCGGCCGAACACTGTCTGCATCGACAGACCCTGGACCGATGTCGATCGAGTCGCCCACGCGATCGGGTCCGGCCGTGGAATTCGACGGACGGTGCCCCGCCGCGGTGTACGACACCGCGCGGTGCCATGGCCGCCTCGCCGCCGCCGACCCGGCACGCCGGTTTCGCCGCACATCGGGTGGACCTTCGCTGACCTCAACGAGGAGGAAGCACAACAATGGACGACAACGCCCCTGCGCATTCGATCAGCCGCAGGACGTTCATCGGCGGCGCCGGAGCCCTGGCGCTCTCCTCCGGGCTGATCCTGCCCGGCACCGCCCAAGCCCAGACCGTCACCACGAACCAGACCGGCACCCACAACGGCTACTACTTCTCGTTCTGGACCGATGCCCAGAACACCGTCTCCATGACCATGGGGTCGGGCGGGCAGTACAGCACCTCGTGGCGCAACACCGGCAACTTCGTGTGCGGCAAGGGCTGGAGCACCGGCTCCCGCCGGACGGTGCGCTATTCGGGCAGCTTCAACCCCTCGGGCAACGGCTACCTGTGCCTCTACGGCTGGACGTCGGGCCCGCTCGTCGAGTACTACATCGTCGACAGCTGGGGCAACTACCGACCCACGGGCACCCACCGGGGCACGGTCACCACCGACGGCGGCACGTACGACATCTACCACACGATGCGCTACAACGCCCCGTCCGTGGAAGGCAACAAGACGTTCGCGCAGTACTGGAGCGTCCGCCAGCAGCGAAGGGTCGGCGGCAGCATCACCACCGGCAACCACTTCGACGCGTGGAGCCGGGCCGGCATGCAGCTGGGCAGCTTCCGCTACTACATGATCATGGCGACCGAGGGTTACCAGAGCAGCGGCAACTCGAACATCACCGTGAGCTGAGCACGCGGAACCCGTGGCGCGGCGGCGATGAAAGCCGCCGCGCCACTTCGTGCTCGGGTCACCCCGACACACGCGACCCGGCGTTCAGGTCAGGAACCCGGCGGTGCGCCGACCCCGAAGTCCGCGAACAGCCCGTCGAGCACTTCCGCGAACACGTCGGGCCGGACCAGCGGACCCAGGTGATCCAGGCCCGGCACCTCGCCCAGCCGTCCCGCGGGCAGTTCGGCGCACGCCGCCGCGAGCGACTCGCCGGTCACCACCGCGGACTCGCCGCCGCGCAGGAACACCGTCGGGCACCGCACGGCCGGCAGCGCCTCCCGCCACGGGCACGAGACCGCGGTGCGGAACAGGTGCGCCTCCACCTCCGGCGCGCAACGCAGCCGCACCCCGCCGTCCGGGTCCTCGACCAGCCCCGAGTCGACGTAGTCGGCGAGGACGTCCGGCGCGAGCCGGGACAGCGGCGGTCGGGCGGACCACCGGGCGAGCGCGTCGGCCCGGGACGGGAACACCCCGCGCCGCCGGGCCGCCGCCTCGGCGAACGTCGGGTCGTGCCGGGTCGCGAGGATCGGCTCGAAGCAGACCAGCAGGTCGAACGTGCCCGGCGCCCGTGCCTCGGCCAGCAGCAACGACGTCGCGCCCAACGAGTGGCCGACGCCGATCAGCGGTCCGACGCCCGACGCGCGGGCCGCGCCGAGGACGTCGTCGGCGAACACGCCCCAGTCCGCGTCCTCGGCCAACGGCGGCGCGGAACCGTGGCCGCGCAAGTCGGGTGCGGCGGCGCGCAACGGTGTCCGCAGGTTTTTCACGACCGTCCGCCAAACGCGTCCGGTAAAGCCCGCCGCATGGCAGAACAATGCCGTCCGGATGGACTCGTCCGATTGTCGGCGATCATTCGGGAAGTACCGCGTGAAACCGGATCGTCCGAGGTCGGCGACGTGGTCCACGGCATCCCTTCGGAAGTCCGATCGAAGGGCTGGCACACCTGTCGGACAGCCCCTACGATCAGCGCCGGTCAACAATTCGTTCGGTGATCCACCGCGGTCGGATTCCACCATAGTGGAATGGCCGACCGAGGCGGCGACGCCGATTGCCGCGCACGGGCGCCACCCCACCCCCTGTCGTGCCCGACCGACGCGGCGACGTGCCGCACCGGCACGATTCCCTCGGTGAAGGGCGCAGTGTGAACCCGTCCCCGGTACCGGGCCTGGTCTCGGTCGTCATGCTGGTCCGCAACCGCCTGGAGCACACCCGCCGGGCGTTGGCGTCCCTCGCCCACGCGTCCGGCGCGTTCGAGGTCGTCGTGGTGGACAACGGGTCCGACGACGGCACCGCCGAGCACCTGGCCGCGCTGGAACACCCCCGCCCGATGACGGTCCTGCGGCACGAGGACGACCGCGGCGGCAGCGAACGGCGCAACGTCGGCGCGGCGGTGGCGCGCGGCGAGTTCCTGTTCTTCCTCGACAACGACGTGCTCGTCGACGACCCCGACGTCGTCGAGGTGCTCGCCGCCGAACTGGCCGCCGACCCCGGGCTCGGCGCGGTGTCGCCGTTGCTGCTCTACCCCGGTGACCGCGAACTGGTGCAGTGCGCCGGCGGCGCGTCCACCGCCGACGGCCGCATCGGACCCGTCGGCCGGGGCAAGCCCTTCGGCGCGGAGCACCGCGAACACCGCGAGCAATCGTGGGCGCCCACCGCCGCGCTGATGGTGCGGCACAGCTCGTTCCGACGGGTCGGCGGGTTCGACGAGTCGTTCGACCCGGTGTCGCTGTGCGAGGACGTCGACCTGTGCTGTCGCCTGCGCGCCGACGGCGAGCGGCTGCGCTACGTCGGCTCGGTGGCGATGCGGCACTTCGAGGGCACCACGTTCAACCACGTCGGCCACGACAAGCTGCCCATCTGGAAGCGCCACACGCGCGTGATCCGCAGCCGTTGGGCGGAGGTCTTCGCGACGGGGCCGACGCACGCGGCGGCGGACCTGGCGTGGGTACCGGTCGAGAAGGACTACACCGACCTGGACCGGCCGCGGGTGTCGGTGCCCGCCGACCCGGGTTCCGCTGCGGCGGACCTCAGCTTCTTCGCCAGCGACCGCGCGCTGGCCACCGCCGAGCCCGCCGACGTGCGGGTCGTGCTCGTCGGCGCGGACGCGGTGCCGGCAATGCGCGGCGTGCGGGTGGTCGGCGTGGCCGATCCCGATGTGCGCGCGTTGCTGCACACCGCACGCGCGCACGGTGCCCCGTGGGCGTTGCGGGACGGCACGCGGCTCGTGGAGACGGTTCCCGCCGAGGGTGTCGTGGTGTCGGCGCCGGACACGGCGGCGGCGCTGACCGCGTTGCGCCGAGGGCTGCACGTGCTGCTGGACAAGCGGGCCGTGGACGACCTGGCACCGTTGGTCGAGGCCGCGCGGCAGGCGCCCGGCCGGTGCTCCGTCGACCTGCCGTGGGCGCACCACCCGGAACTGGTCGAGCTGGGCAAGGCGGTCACCGAAGGCGGCGCGGAGGGCTTCGCGGTGCACGTGGACCGACCCGAGGGCCACGACCTCGTCACCGAACTCGGCCCGGACGCGCTGGACGCCGTCGAACGGGTGCTCGGCGTGCCCGTGACCGACGTGCGGACGGTGGCGGCGACCCGGTCCCGGGTGCGGGCGGTGGCCGTGGCCGGCGGGGTGACCGGGTCGATCGAGCTCGGCTGGGGCGAACCCCGGTTCCATGTCTCGGTCACGGGCGCCGCCCTCGCCACCGACCTGACCGCCGACCTCGCTGCTGACCTGGCCGTGCCGCCGGTGAGCGGCGCGTACGCGGACTTCGTCGCCGCGCTGCGCGGCGGGCCGACGCCGTTGACCGAGCTGGCCGCGGTCGCCGGCCTGTTCGACGTGGTGCTGCGGTGGCGTTCGGACGTGGCCGCACTGCGCGCGACCCCGTGACGTGCCCCCGCCCCCGGGCGGGCCCGAGCAGGAAGAGCCCTTGGATGAACCTGGTCGACGCGCTGCGTGCCGGAGCCGACGCCGGAGGGTGGCTGGACCGGCCCGCCTACGAGGTCGACGGCGCCATGCTGACGCACGCCGACGTGTACGCCGGTGCGGCAAGCGTCGCCGGCGCCCTGGCCGGTTCGGGCGTGCGGCCGGGTGACCGGGTCGTGCTGGTGCTCGACGACGGACCGGACTTCGTCCTGGCGTTCCTGGGCGCCGCGCACGCGGGGGCCGTGGCCGTGCCGGTCAACCCCCGGCTGCACCCCGACGAACTGCGGCGGGTGCTGCGTTCCGCCGGACCGGCGCTGGTCGTGGGCCGCCCGGGGTTCTCGGCGGAGGGGTTCCCGGTGACCACCTTCACCGCCCTCGACGGCGGGGAGCCGGTCCCGGTCACGCCGCGTGCCGTGGACGATCAGGTGTACGCGACCTTCACCTCGGGCACGACCGGAGCGCCCCGCCTGTGCCCGCAACTGCACGGCGACCCGATCCTGCACCACCGCTCGTTCGCCGTGCCGGCCCTGGAGCTGGGGCCGGACGACGTCGTGCACTCGGTGTCGAAGATGTACTTCGCCTACGGCCTGAGCAACTCCCTGTTCTTCCCCCTGCTCAGCGGCAGCCGCGTGGTGCTGAACCCGGAGGCGCCGCTGGTCGACGACGTGCTGGCGATCGTGGACAAGTACGACGTCACCGCCCTGTTCGCCGTGCCCACCTTCTACCGCAAGCTCGTCGCCCACCCCGGCAGCGACCGCCTGGCGACCCTGCGCCTCGCCGCCACCGGAGGCGAAGTCCTCTCCGCCGCGCTCGAAGAGCGCCTGATGGAGGTCCTCGGCGAACGCCTGCTCAACGGCATCGGCACCACCGAGGTCGGCCAGGCGTTCACCCACAACACCCGTTCCGCACGCCGCTTCGGCACCGCGGGACGTCCCCTCCCGCCGTTCGAGGTGCGCGTGGTGGACGACCGGGGCGAACCCCTCGAACCGAACATGATCGGCCGTCTGCAAGTGCGCGGCCCGACGATCACGCTCGGCGTCCACGATGACGGCACCGCGAAGCGCACCGCAGACTGGTACGCCACCGGCGACCTGGCCTCGACCGACCCCGACGGCTACGTCACCGTCACCGGCCGCCTGGACGACATCGAGAACGTGGGCGGCATCAAGATCCACCCGCTGGAGGTCGAAGAACTCCTGGCCGGTCACCCCCTGGTGCGCGAGGCAGCCGTCTGCGCCGTCACCGATGACGACGGCTCGTCCCGACTGCACGCCTACGTCGTCCGCACCGAAGGCCCGCTCGACGACACCGAGCTGGCCGACGCCCTGACCACCCTGACCCGCCACCACCTGACCGCGTACAAGGTCCCCCGCAAGATCCTCTTCGTGCCTTCCCTGCCGCGCACCGGCTCCGGCAAGCTCCGCCGCCACGTCGTGCGGACCTGGCGGCCCTGATCCCGGAACCGGGCTGTCACATTCGCCGCCTTCCCGACGACGAATCACGTGTACACCTCGGGCAGGAAGGTCGGCGATCCATGACGCGAACCAGTGGCGACGTGCGGGCACTCCACGACGGCGGCCCGCCCACGGTCGCCGACGTCGACGAGATCGCCGCGCACCCCGACCCGGTCGTCCGGAACCTCCTGATCACCCACTGCTACCACCGGCTGTCGCGGGCGTTGGCCGACAGGGTCGGCGGGTCCGCGAACTGGTGCACGTTCGCCGTGTGGGCGTCCAAGCAGGTCGGCCAGACCATCCGGCAGGAAGACCCCGCCCGCGCACTGGAGCGGATGCTGAAGACCTCGCCCGAGGCGACCGCCGCCGTCGACCTGCTGGTGCGCAGCCTGCGGCGAGCCGTGCCCCACCACGTCCTCGACCACGCCGAGCGGTCGGTGCGCCGAGCCGTGGTGGCCGCGACCCGGCTCGACGCGGCCGGTGATGCGTCCGCGCGGGGCAACCTCAAGGTCTTCGAGGAGATCGCCCGCGAGTTCGCCCGCTTCCTGGCCGATGCCGCCGACGACCTCGACGGGTTCTGCGCCACGCTCCGCCCCGGAGAGCCACCCGAGGGCCAGCGCTACCTCCGGCAGGCGTTCACCCACTACCACCGAGCGATGTCCGCCGTCGACCCGAAGGAACGGGCCGAGCTCCTGCTCCTGGCCAACATCGAGATCGGCCTGCACGAGCAGACCCGCCTCCAGCCGGAGATCACCGCCGCCCTGGAAGCGCCCCTCGTCGACCCGCGCGACCTCGAACGCCGGGTCCTCGACCTCCTCCTGCCGGGCAACCGCGTGGTCAAGTGGCTGCGGCGCGTGCTCCTGACCGTGCTCGGCCGCCGCGCGCCCGTGCGGCTGGCCAGCGAACGGCTCGCCGACCAGGCCCGTGCGCTGGCCCGTCGGGTGATCACCGAGCACCTCATGACGCTGGCGCTGCCGGGCGGCGAACTGCTCGACCTCAGCCAGGACCTGAACTCCGAGTTCCCGCCGCTGCTCACCGAACTGACCGACCCCGACCTGCTCGCGCTGCTCAAGACCGTCGACCCGACCACCGACAGCCTCCTCGACACCGCCGCCCGCGACTGGTCGGACCTACCCGACCGGATGCACTACATCGCCGACATGTTCCGCTGCCACGCCCACCGACCCGACCTCCTCAACCCACCGTTCACCCCCGAGCAAGTCACGGACCTCACCAACGGCCGCCTCCCCACCGGCCACCTCTAACCCCACCCCCGTTGCGGGTGACAAGCCAGCCGTGCCCCATCGGGCGACGTCACCACGTGTTGGCCCTACGGCAACGCGATCCCCGACCCCTTGTACTAGCCGGCGCATCACCTTCAACGACGAACGGAAACCAACTGGACGAAGCCCTGGCCACACAAAAAGCACCACCCCCACACCTCTACTCCTCAACGCTCTCCCACCCGCACCCCCCCACACACACCCCCCCAATGACCGTTCACACGAACCCTCGAAATAGCGACCGCATTCAACCACCGGATACCACCCCAAGACCTTTTACCAAAGTAACGCCACATACGCCCAGCCACCCCACCCGCACAACCTGACAGCCTGCGCACCCCATGGCCCCCGCCCACCCCTCAGACGTTGACCACGACCATGGACCGTCCGCAGCGTCCCATCAGCCTCCTCGGCGACGCCCAAAAGGGGCATCACCTGCAACATCGTGAGCGTCGCCCCTCACCCAACACGAACCGGCCCCGTGTTCAAGTGAACACGGGGCTGGCAGCAGCAGCGCCGTGACGCTGCCGTGATCAGGGGTTCTGTGTATCCGTATTCGCAGCTCGCGCAACAAGGGCACTGGCCGCAACGTGCGCCCGATCCAGACCCACGGCGAGCAGCGTGGCGCGAATAACCGAGACAGGAACACGGTTCCTCAGTGCGAGCGCGGTGCGCTCGGTCTCGATGTCGAGCCGAGTCGCAACGTCGGCCGGAAGCATGACCGGCACCAGATCCGTCACGTCGTCGTAGATGAGAGGTGGAACATCATTAGTCACCGCGTCAGCGTCGCCGGTCGGAACAACAAATACCAGTGCCCAATAGGCTGACGATGAACCGGACAGCGACCCCCGGTCCTACCCCCACCTGCCCTCCCAACGCCCACCACAAGCCCCTTCCCCACCACCAACACCCGACCAGCCACCCCCACCGGCCACCACTCCACCCACCCCGCCACCCAACATCCCCTCACCCCCCCAGCAGCCCTCACCAACCAACCACTCACCCCAACCCCCTGACCAGCCAAAACCCCCACAGCCCACCAACCAGACCCCCCGATTTGGACCCTGGAAGACGATCATGTAATCTATGCCCACACCACGGCGAGAGCCGAGTCCGGGTGGCGGAATGGCAGACGCGCTAGCTTGAGGTGCTAGTCCCCGAAAGGGGGTGGGGGTTCAAGTCCCCCCTCGGACACGCGCACTATTCACACGGCCCACGGGTTTGATGATCACATCAGCCTCGTGGGCCGTGTGCGTGTAGCGAACTTGCAGGTCAACCGCCCTGTAGAGGCTCGCCACGCTCTCTATCTCAGCATCGGCCAAGGCCGCTCCGACGTTACCCAGTGAGTCGATCATCGCGTGCACCTCGGCAGCGCTCAGCGCGTCCAGTGCCGGTGTCCCCTCCAGCTCCGCCCGCGCGGCAGCCCGAACCGCCTGCGCCTCGTTCATCGGCTCGACCAACGCCAGCGGGTCAATTCCGGCTTTGATGGCCTCTTGGAACCGGCTCAACTGAGCCTCCGCCTTGGCGAGCCGCACTTTCGCCGCCTCCCTGCCGTTTGCCGCGCCGTTCGTTCCCTGCGACTCCACGAGAGCCGCAACAGTCCGGTCCCGGTTCTCCGGCGCGAACAATCGCCCGAGCCACCCGTTCACCGCTTCTTGGAGAACGTCTTCGCGGAGGTAGACCGTGGGTGGATGCGTAGCGAGCGCAGGTGATCCGGGCGCGAGCGTCCGAGCCGGACACCGGTAGTACACGCCGCGC
This sequence comes from Actinosynnema sp. CA-299493, assembly GCF_050946825.1. Lineage (NCBI taxonomy): Bacteria > Bacillati > Actinomycetota > Actinomycetes > Pseudonocardiales > Pseudonocardiaceae > Actinosynnema > Actinosynnema sp. CA-299493. The sequence continues at coordinate 4,327,756 of NZ_CP191993.1, read as the reverse complement.
GCCCGTGGGCTTGCCTCCATCTTCCGACCGCAGGCGGTGCACCTGACGATGCCCCGGAACAGGTACGGCCGTTTCGTGGGCCGCTCGGCGCGCTCGGTCTTGCGTGCCGTCTTCAGCCCGCCGGCGGACTTCGACTTGCGCAGTAGGTGCGCCTGCGTGAACTCCTCGACGCTCACGATCGCCGGATGAGCTGGCTTGCGGGACCGCACGATCCGATCGGCGCTCGCCCGCCGGAAGCGGATCACGTAGCCAGCCGCCACGTCGTCAGGGTCGAGCAACATCTCCTGCCGAGCCCACCGCCCAAAGAACGCGAACCCCGTGTACCTCGGGTTGTCCAAGATCGCACGCACCGTGCTCCCCTGCCAACCATCGGCCAACCGGTGCCGATTCTGGTCCGGCCGCCGAGCAGACGGGCACGGAATCCCGTCACGATTGAGGCCCGTTGCGATCGCCCGGTCACCTCGGCCGCTCACGTACTCGGCGAAGATCCGCTGGACCACCTCCGCCGACTGCTCGTCAATGGCCAGCACCCGCAACCGGTAGCCCTCACTCGCCTTCCGCGGATTCGGATGCGGACCGCCGTCCACGACCACGTAGCCGTACGGCGCACGTCCGCCCTGGTGCCGACCCTCATTGACCACCTGCGCATCCATCGCCGCGCGGACACGAGCCTGCACATGCTGACGCTCGGACTCGCTCATACCGCCGAGCACGCTCATCAGCATCTTGTGTGACGGGTTCCGGGCGTCGAACTTCCCGCCCAGCTCCGGCACCCACAGATCGACGCCGTACGCGGCGAACTTCGGCGCGACGAGCGAGAACTGATTGCCGAACCAACACCGAGTGCCCTCCCCGACCACCAGGGCGTTCCACCCGCGATACGGGTTCTTCAACGCCGCCAGCAGCCGAGCAGCCTCCTCTCGACGCTCCCACGGCACGGACCGCGACTGCCCCACGTCGAAGAACTCTTCAGCGACGACACCGCCGAGCGGTTCCACGAACTTCCGCGCGTTGCCGAACTGCCACCCGCGCGACGTCTCGGGATCTTGGTTGTCCTCCGTCGAGCACCGCCCGTAGACCGCTACAGGCCCGATACCGTCCTCGATCGCTTCGACCACCTCGACGCCCAGCAGCTCGTCCAGCGTCGCCCACGGGTCTCGGCTGATTTCAACAGTCACTGTCACCTCCTCCCGGAGGTCCGTCCAAGACCTCCACCTCGGTCAGTTCGACCAGTATGGCAAGCAGTATGCGGCTGGTAGCGGGTGTCAGCACAGGAAGTTCATCCGGCAGGCGCACGGTGACACGGCCGTCATCGGTCATGCCTGATCACCGGCCTGCGAGCCGATTTCATCAGCCGCCGCCCGCTCGACAGCCGCCCGGATGTCGGCCGTCAGGTAGCCACGAACCCGGCGTGAGGTCTCCCCGTCCGGCACGTACTGCCGTAGCGGCTTGCACCCCAGCTCGCTCATCTCGCGAGCGAACGTGACCGCCTCGACCTCCAGTGCCTCGACCAACTCCGACGTGGGCACGAACTCGCGCTCGTCCAGCTCCTCGCCGAGGTAGTCCACGACTGCCGCCAACGGTTCCGGCAGGTCCACGACCCATCCATCAGCCGTCCCGCTCACGATCGCCTTGACCACCGACGTCGAGTCGATCGGACGTGCCGCACCATCACCCACAGCGTGACCGGCAAGTGTGCCCGCCGCTTCCCTCAGCGCTCGCCCCCGCGCACAGATCACCCGCCACTCGGCGTTGGGCATGTAGTACGTCCGCACGGTCATGGCGACCATGTCCGCCCCGGCGTCCGTCTCGCCGTCCGGCCGCAGGATGCCGACACCCTTGTGACTCGGCAGCAGGGTCGAAGCGTCGTATCCGCGCGTGTTCATCTGCTCGCCCAAGACGATGTTCGAGTCGCGCCAGTCCATCACTCGCAACGCGAACCGCGAGCCGAGCACCGCCCGCAGCCGCGACGGGATCGTGTTCGAGTCCGGCCGCTGGGTGGCCAGGATGACCACCACACCGGCCGCCGGTCCCTTGCGCACAAGGTAGGTCAACAGGTCAGCGATGTACGCGCCGAGCGTGGTCTTCTTGCCACCGACCTGCTCACGCGTCGGGTTCTCCAGGAACACCTGTACCTCATCGATCACCACTCCGGTGATCGGCATCCCGAGGTCCGCATCCCGCGAGATGGCTGGCGTTATCTTGGACTCCGGGCACACTTCATCGTCCAAAGTGGCCATTCGCGCATAGCGCGCTTGGACCTCTGCCACCAACTCCACGAGGTGATCCCGTACGGCGTACGCGTGCTCAAGCTCGTCCCCGCACACGTACCGGTAGGCGATCTGCTCAGCAGCCTCCCAGTCCTTCCCGCCCTTACCGTCGAACACGTACAGCCGCGCGTACGGGTCCAGCACAAGCCCAGCGGCCGCCAACCGCGTCGCGAACGTCTTGCCCTGCCTAGGTATCGCACCTACAAGCAACGACGTCCACACCAACGGGAGATCAATCCGCCGGTTCCGCGCATCCCGCCCGAACGGCACCGGCCGCCACGCGTCCCACCGCTCCACATCCAGCAACGGCGTCCTCAACGGCGGACCCGCGTACGGGTCTTCGTCAGCGACCCACAGAGCCACCCGCCCCGCGTGCCCACCGCGACCACGGACCCGCTCCACGATGAGCTGTACCTCATCCACCGCCAGCGCCGACGCGAGCGCGTCCCGGTGCTTGATGACGTCGGCAGCCTTCCGCGTGGCCGGAAGGTCGACCGTGACCGCCCAGCCCTCTCCCACGCGTGCCGCGCGCTCGACCAACCGCAAGGTCTCGTCCTTGCCGATCAGCTTCGCATCCCGGAACGCGTCGACCAGGAGCTGCGAGTCCATCGTCCAAGCCAGCGTGCGCGGCCCACCCAACACCGCCTTGCGCCCCGGCGAGCCGTCCTTCCGACGCCCCACGATCGCCAGCGCCACCGACGCCAACCCGGCCGCACTCCACAGGACAATCCCGCCATAGAGCACGTACAGCACGAGCAGCACCGCCGCGACAGCCCCGACCACAGCACCGGTGACCTTCCACCGGAACAGCGTCAACGCGCGGATCTCCACGAACTTGTCCGCCAACTTCTCGGACTGCTCGGCGGCCTCTCGGTAGTCCCGCACCCGAACCCAGCGCCGCCACGCGCGAGCCGCTACGACTACTCCCCTGCCGATTCCGCCGACGAACCGGCTCGGCAGATGCACAAGCCATCTGAGTGTGTCTTTCAACCAACACTGAAGCAATTGTGACGACTTCAACTTAGGCGGTACGACACCGGCTCGCCGCCAGCCGCTCCCCCACCGCCGAACCAACGTCTTGGGCTCACTGACCAACTCGCCATCGAGCACCGGCTCAGCGGGCACCAGGTCGCCGTTCATGAATGGCCCCCGTCCTCGGCGAGCGCCGCCGCGAGCCGTGACGACAGCCCACGCGAGCACCCGGTGACCTCTCGCACCCACGCCGGCGTCACCTTCACGTCCGGCGTCCGCGCCGCCCGTGCCACCGCGAGGTAGTCCGCGAACGACGTCCGCGGAGCCGGAGGCACCGGTGCCGGCGGAGCGCTCGGCGCGGCGTTCACGGCCGCGCCGAGCTTGTCCCGCAACTCCGTGACCGCCTCCGCCGCCACGAACACGACCAACGGCGGCACCGAGTGCAGCACCACGAGCGCCGCCGAGCCGGCCACGAACGCACTCCAGGTGTTCATGACGTACGTGGCCGCGAGCGTGAACCACTTCGCCGCACGCACCCACCCGCCCATCCGGACGCCATACCGGGCGGTGACCTGCTCGGCCCGGAGGATCGCCAACAGCACCAGCGACACCATCGGATCGAGCAGCCACGCCGCGGACCAGGCGAGCGACCACACCTGCGCACCAGCCGCCGCGAACTGCTGGACGTTCGTCATCGTGAACGCCAACCCGAGCAAGATCCCCGTCCAGCACAGCCGGTCCACCTGCCGAGCCACCCGCTCGACCGGCTCGCTCATCGCCGCTCACCCCCACGACGAGACGGCTCGTACGTCGTCACGGTCAGCGCCCGCGTCAACGCGTAGGACGCGAACAGCGCCGGCACGACGAGCACCGCCAGGAGCAACCACCCGTCACCGCGATGGGTGATCACCACCCACTGCACGAGCACGATGAACACCGCGTTCATGGCCACCCGACCCGCGAGCGACACCAGCCGCGCACTCGTCCGTGCCGCATTCGCTGCGGCCTTCGCTCGCCGAACACCAGCCCGCCAGACGAGCAGCAACACCAGGACCACGCCGAGCCCAGCGAGCAGTTGCGTCGAAGTGACGCTGAGAGCGTTCATGAACGCGACCCCCTCTCGACCCGTTCACCGCGTCGCAGCCAGTGCGGGTGCAGCTCGCGCCGATCGTCGGCAGCCAGCCCGCCCCATACACCGACCGTGTCCGCACCGGCCGTGCGCAACGCCAGTTCCAAGCACTCGTCCCGCACCGGGCAGCCGGCGCACATGCGCGCGGCCAACTCCCGATCGGTCATCTCCTCGTCAACCCACGGCGGCAGGTCCGGGAACGCCTCCATGCAGAGCCCGTCGCGTTCCACGACCAGGGCCAGCACCGCGCTCGGCACCCATCGGAGCCGGTCCAGCTCCCAAGCGATCGAGATCAGGTTCACGGCGTGCCTCCCGAACAGGGCTCGCCGAGCAGCCGCACCAGCACGTTCGCCGGAATGACGAACCGGCCGCGCCGCCGCACCAGCGGCAGACGTCCGAGCCGAACAGCGCGGTGCACCGTGGCCGTCTCGACGCCGAGCAGCCAAGCGGCCTGCCGAACGGTGTAGCCGGAAGAAGGCAGAGAAGTACGCATCAGAAATGCCCTTCGACTAATCGAGCTGACGATTTCAGCTCTAGATTGCTGATTTCAGCGCAACGGAAGGCGCGTTTGATCGCACCCGGCGCGAAATGCGCCGTGTCACGTCACGGAACAGCGGAGAACGGCTAATCTCAGCGCTGAGGCGGAGCGCGGAGGAATACGTGTCGGAGGATTGGGCGGCAGTCGCCAAGGCCATCAACCAGCGCGTGAATGAGCTGGGTTGGCGTCAACGGGAGCTTGCGGAACGCTCGCACGTCTCGCAGGCGATCGTCCGCGAGATCCAGCACCACACAGTCGAGCGCCGCCGCAGCCCGCGAACCTTGGAGTCCCTGTCGACAACCCTCGGTTGGCACCCCCAGCACCTCGACTCCGTGCTGCACGGTCGAAGGCCACCCGAAGCCGACGAGCCGATCACCAACCCCACCGACAGCCTCTGGTCCCGTTTGGACGGTTTCGAGCAACGGCTCAACGACATCACCGACCGCCTCGACGACCTCAAGTCGGACCTCTCGACCGTGATCGAACACGTCCGCGACCGCCGCTAGCGCGATGCATTTCCGCTGGTAGAGCGAGCTGTTTTCCATGGCTCAATTCCACTGCGGAAGCGCCTTCGACCCCATGCATCACCGATGCACGTCCACTGCACAACCAGTGCACATCGCTCCGGGGGGATAGCGAGAAGATGAGCCTGCACGAGGGCTGGACCGGCCGAACCGCCAGCGCACTCCAGGCAGCCATGCGCCTCACGAACGAAGCGTTCGCGGAGCACCTGGGAATCGCCGTCCGCACGGTCGCCGGCTGGCATCAGAAACCGGACCTCAAGCCGAAGTCCGAGATGCAACAGCTCCTCGACACCGCCCACGACCAAGCCGACGCCGCCGTCAAAGCCAGATTCGCCGCCCTGATCGCACCGAAGCTCGACCTCCCAGACGGCTCGGCAGCCGACGCCGAACTACGGCTCAGCTCCGACCCGAACATCGTCGCGGCGCTCGACTGGCTCGACCAGCACGCGGGCTGGGAGCCGGGAACGGCACGACGCGACGTCGCGACCCGTCTCCTTCGCCTCGACGTCCGCGCACTACAGGACCGAGGTGTCCGCCGAGGCCGGGTGAACCAAAGCGACACCGCACGCGCGCTCGCCGACTACTACGGCACGACCACCACCGGCCACGGCCGCTACGCCGCCCGCTTCGGCTCCACCACCCGCGCGTCCACGACCGTGTTCACGCACCCGGACTGGCTCGACCTCGACTGCCCGCTCATCCCGGCCCACGACCGCCTCAAGCTCTCCGCAGTAACCCCGGACGATCATCAGACGATGACCGAGGAGAGCGCCGGACGCGCGGCCCAACGGCTGGCCGAAGCCCTGGCGCTCGGCAACCGCATGGTCAACATGCCGCTGTATCGACTGCTCGACGTGGGTGTCCAAAGGAACAAGCTCGGCGGCAGCGTCGGCGTGACGAACTTCGTGGGGTACGTGGTGACGATGGACCTGCTCGAAGGCGAGCTGGTCGACGCGCTCACCACCGGCCAACCGATCAGCCCCGGTGCCCTGCCTCTCCGCGACGCCTACCTACCCGACCTGTTCTCGGTGCTCGACGTCTCCGGCCGCATGTGCGCTGGTGGCGCTCTCGCCCTGACCGCGATCGCACGACCAGCCGACACGTTCCGCGGCGAAGCGGACTACTTCCTGCTGGTCCAGGAACGCTCAGGCCACGTCATCAACGCCGCTCGCCGCCTGGCCGTGATCCCCAAGGGCTTCCACCAGCCGCTGACCGACTACCGGGCCGACGCCCAGATCGGCGCGACGCTCCGCCGCGAGATGGAAGAGGAGCTGTTCGGCCGCGACGACATCGACAACACGGTCGGCGACCAGCGCCACGCGGACCCGATGCACCCGACCCGCCTGTCCGAGCCGATGCGCTGGCTGCTCGCCGAGCCTGGCCGTCTCCGGATGGAGTGCACCGGGTTCGGCCTGAACCTCGTCAGCGGCAACTTCGAGTTCGCCAGCCTGATCGTCATCGAAGACGAACAGTTCTGGACGGAGTTCGGCGGACAAGTCCGTGCGAACTGGGAAGCAGCGAACCTCCGTCAGTTCTCCAGCCTCGACACCGAGGGTCTAGAAGAACTGGCCAACGATGTAGCGTGGAGCAACGAAGGACTGTTCGCGCTCCTCCAGGGCCTCCGCCGTCTACAGCAAATCGGCGGAAACCGCGTGAACCTGCCAACGATCGAATGGGAGACAGAGTGACCGCCAACTGGCAAGCCGGAAACGCCAACGAAGACGGCGCGGTGACCCGCGGCTGGCTGGTAGGCCACTTCATCGACCCGTCCGAGGGCGTCCGGTCCCAGAAGGACGTTGAGGTCAAGTGGTTCGACCACCCGGCTGGCGACAAGCGTGTCGAGTGGACCTCCGACGACCAGCGAACGACCCTAGTTCTGTTGGTACAGGGCAACTTCCGGGTCGACACGACCGAGGGCAACACCACCATGACTCGACCCGGCGACTACGTGATGTGGGGCGCTGGCGTCGACCACTCGTGGGAAGCGCTCGAAGACTCGACCGTCCTCACGGTCCGGTGGCCGTCACAGACCTGACACCTCGATCGCCGGCAGCTTCACCCGCCAGCCTCCAATCTCCGCAAGCCGCCGAAGTCCTTGGAGCAACGCGAACAGCCCTTCGTTGCTCCAGGACTCGTGCGTCACCAAATCAGCGATCAATTCCTCATCAAGGCTCGAATACAACCGCAACCCGGACGCCTCCCAGTTGGCTTCCACCGCTCCGCCGAAGCGCGTCCAGAACTCCTCATCCTCGATAACCACCAGACTGGCAAACTCGTAATTCCCGCTTACCAGGTTGAACCCGAACCCGGTGCATTCCGTCCGCATCCTGCTCGGATCATCGCGCAGCCACCTCATCGGCGCAGACCACCGACCAGGGTGCATCGGCGAAGCCGCCCGACTCTCCCCCATCATGGTGTCCACCTCGTCTCGGCCGAACAGCTCCTCCTCCAGCTCACGGAGCAGCGTGGCACTGACACGAGCGTCCGCCCGCACATCGGTCAACGGCTGGTGGAAGCCCTTCGGAACAACAGCCAACCGCCCGGACGTGTTGAGCACATGCCCGGACCGCTCCTGCACTAGAAGCGCATAGTCCGGCGCCCCACGATATGGATCACGCGGACGGGCGATCGCACACAGCGCCAGCACACCGCCTGCGCACACGCGTCCCGGTAGGTCGAGCACGGCATCGAGACTCGGCAAGAACTCGTCCCGAAGCAGCAGCGCACCCGTTCCCGCACCAGAGACCACCGCCTCGACCAGCTCGCCTTCGAGCAGGTCCGCCGTCAACGCGTACTCGGCGAAGTCCACCAGCCCCACTGTGCCCTCGATGGCCGAGCCGACGTCTACGCGCAGCAGTCGGTAGAGCGGCAGGTTCATGACCCGCACGTCCAGAGCGGCCCACTCCGCGAGCCGTGACACAGCAGCTTCCGCCGCCGCTTCACTCAGGGCAGCGCGCGGGCCATCACGGCGGCCGGCGAGCACCAGGCGGTCGTTCTCCGCCGTCAACGAAGCGGGCTGATCAAGCCACTCGGGACGAGCAAGGATGCTGGTCCTGACGTCTTCACCACCACAACGCACGCGGTACATGTCGTGCTCAGCGACTCCACGTCGGTAGTACGCGCGGAGCGCACGAACGATCTGCTCTCGACTCACCCTCGCGCACCGATACCGCCGATCGACCAGCGTGCCCGCCTCGAAGGTGGCGAGCTTCGCGTGAACCTTCGCCCGGCTCTCCCCTGGCGCCCACCCGGCCCGCTCGTCCAACCAATCCGCCATGTCAGCCAAGTCGGCGTTCGCACGCACGTCCAACTTGCCGATGTCGTTCCCCGCGGACCCAGCAACCGAAGGTTCCGCCAACAACTCGTGGATGCTGGTCCGGAAGATCTTCTCCAACAGCCGAGCAGTCACCGGCCGGACCGGACCGAGCGGTTGCCCCGACGACCTCCGCCCCGCCGCCAGCCTGTGGAGGTGACGCAAGCTAATCGTGCCGGGTTCTCCAGCCTCCCGCGCGAAAACCTCGACGTACTCGGCGAACTCCTCCAGCGTCTGCTGTCGGTCCCAGATCTTCTGCTCAAGCACCGTCCGCGCCGTCCGCATGACCACCTCTCACCGGCTGATTCTGCGCTGACAAGCCGTTGATTTCAGTTTGTCACGACGTAGCCGCTACCCGTCCCGAGCCCCGTCCCATCACGCCAGCCCGTCCCGACCAACGGGACACCTCCCGCACCGCTGATGACCAGCGCAAACACGCCAAAGTGACGACTGGGACGGGACCCTCCAACCCGTCCCAAACGCACGAAACGGCCGTGCGCGACGCCATCCGAATGGATGGTTCGCACACGGCCGTCCCGTCCCACAGGTGCCGGGGGAGGCGTCCGGCACCCCATGCCCAACCGTCAGGGCGCGGTCAACGACGGTTGGAAGTCTCCAGCGCCAACAGGCCCGCCAACTCCGGCCCGCTCATCAGCCCGTCGCACTCGGCCAGCGACACCAGCCACTCCGCCTTGTGCCCTTCCACCACGGCGGGCGGCAGCGGCAACATCGAGCCCCGAGGGAAGACCAACCTCTCGTCCAACCCCTCCGCCGACGACACCACGAACACCGCCGACTCGATCATCAGACCGAGCGTCGGAACCGGAAGCATCACCACCGGCGTAGGCGACGCCCGGAACGCCTCCGACTCGACCACCCGCCGCGCCGGCTCAGGCTCGACCACCACCGCAGCCATCAGCTTGCCCAGCACAGCCAACGCCGACCGCGTGACCCCGCCGTCCGACACCGGCCACAACCGCCGGACCTCCTCCGGATCCAGCGTCGCCATCGCAGGCGACGACAAGGCGAGCGCATCGCACTCGGCGTTCGTCACCGGATCGACATAGGAGTCACCGACCCACAGCGCCCCCGGCACAACCGGCCACCCACGCCCGACGCATTCCAGCGCAGTCTCCAGCCCGTTACTCGTCACCCTTGCCCCCGACCCAGAAGATCCGAGGGTTCGCACTCCCACCGGCCCGGTAGAAGAGCAGCGCGTTCTCCGCCGACTGCAGACCCATACGCATCCCACCGTGCACGCTGATCACCTCGACCCCCGTCTTGGTGGTCATCCCCCACGCCACGATGTTCAGATCCTCCGGAGGCCCGAACGTCTCCTGCACCACCGCGAACACCCGCGGAGCCTGATCGTCCACGAACTCCTGAACCTCACCGACGACCTTCAGGTCATCAAACAGCGAGACGGGCTTCTCCCCACCCTCTCCCTGGTCACCCTCACTCACCAGCGTCACCGTCATGACTGCCTTCCCTCTGCTCCTCACGGATCAGGCACACCTCATCCCGCGCCCAAACCGCCGCCTGTGCGTTCTCCTGGCACTGCCGCACGTACCGCCTACCGACGGCAACGAGGTAGAGCAAAGGGATCACGAGCCACACCAGGAACAGCGCAACGCCGCCGAGATCACTCGCCAATTCACTCCACACCACACCCATCACCACCTCAGACGATCCGCTGACAACAGCGTGGCCAACGGCCCAAAAGAGGCGAATGACCGGGGACTGACATACCCAGTCCAGTCAGGTCATTGAGCAATGCCAGGATCAACGACTCTGATGCTCATAATGCAGTAGCCCTTCGTCAACCCGCTTGTTGAAACGGCGCACGGCACGGAATCGGAAGTAATCGATGTAACTACTACCTTGCATGTTGCGCCTGTGTAGGAGGCACTGGACGGCTCGTATTCGCAAAGGAAAAGTACGTCACCTATTGAATATTCTCGATCATTGCATCGAAGTTCGTGTGTACGGCGACCGTCAATGATGGACCGGAAGAATTGGGGCCAACTCTTCAACTCATGCCACTTATTCATAGTTGATCACTCTTGGAAAGGAGGCGAAGTCAATATTCAAATACGGAATGTCATGCTCGAGCGGTTCTTCAACGGTCCCTATTTCGAGGGACTTTAGAGGCTCGACTGGCATAAAACGGCCAGACATTTTGGGCCACATCGTCATTGTCTGCCAGAACTCACTGTTAACAAGTGTTCCTGCAGCGACGGACGATGTTCGCTCAAGTGTGCGCATAAATCCTCTGATCATCTCTACCATTGGGGCGATCTGTTCGTTTCGGAAGAAGTTTTCCACGTACGAGTCGGCATACAACACCCCAATGACGGCTTTCTTTTTCCTGATAGCGGAAACCATGGGTATTGCCGCGATGGAAGCTACCTCCTGAGCCATTGTGCGAGAATAATCGTTCAGATTGCGACCTTGCATATCTTTCCGCAAATCGCGTTTATCTGCATTCGCTCTTGTTCTCACCACCTTACCGGTTAGGTAGGCCACCCCTATAGTCCCAGCGTTTACAGGGAATGTTCGAGCGGAGGACATTGCAGGTTTAGTACTCAGATTTATTCCTTGATACTCGCAACATTGCTGCAAAACTGCTTCATCCCCGATTAGAAGCGTCCTGTGCATTGTGACCCGAAGCCGTTTGTCCCCAGGGTGGCCTTTCGCAAGAAAACCTGCGATAGATGAGCAGAACGCTGTTGAGATTGCTTCCGTAGGCCCCGGAAGGTATTCTTTCCGCCAATGTGCCCTGACACTATCGTGGCGTTCTTTTGATTCACACGTTCCCGCAAAGTCGAAGAACCCCCCACTCCAATGGGGGGTATCGTCTTGGCGCAGTGCCCGTGGATCTAGAACCGCCTGATTAACTACTTTTTTGAGCTTGTCATCGAGTAGTACAGAATTAACTGTTTTGCCAGGTTTGGTGCCATATCTCATGATTACATTGGCAGGATCAACACGAAGCTCCCACCGCAGGACTTCAATGTCAGGCTCTCGAGACCAAGTGAAGCCACTGATTTTGTCTAGCAAGAAAATCAGCACACCGTTCTGAAAAGATATTTTTCGTCGGAGTACATCCGAAAGGTCTTGATATCTGTTGTGCCACTCGACACATGTATCATGGCGAAGTCTTTCTTTCAGTAGATCGCCGATCGCAATCAACTGGCCGCCATCACGATGCCATGCGGCATCAAGAGACTCATATCTATCTTTTTGCAGCTTTTCTTGCGTCCGGAAGAAGGTTAGCAGGCTTTTTCGACCCTCAAATAGCTCCGACAGGATTCTATCCTGCCGGAACGACGTGATACGCAAACGGAAAAGATCGAGCAATGCGCCGTCCCCGGCACCGGACACTATGTATTTGATCCGCTTTTGCATCAAATTCGGCTGACCAAGCTGCTCGTTCCGCCAATAGGAAGTTTTCAACGCTTTTCCAAGCGCTGCAGTATGACTTTGGCGACTCTCGGGAACCTCAAGGCCGAACCCTAGAGCCAGTATCACCATGTCATACTTTTCATGCACCAGTTTACGTCTCTCACTATTGAGCGGAACCCATGGCTCGTCCGGCCTTCGCGGATCACCTGTGCACTCGACATAGAAACCAGAACTGTCGTCGGCTTCCTTCACCTGGAAATCTGTTGTATTGCAATAAAAACTGAGACGCTGATGATCAGCGACGTTCTCATGATCTTGGACATGGCTTTGAACGGTTGCGGTCCACTCCTTCATAACCTGGACGACCACATCAGACGCGCGACCTGCGGTCCAATTCAATACAGGAAGTGCGGCACTGGATGCCTCACTGCCCGGCAATGGCCACTCATAGATATGCGGATGCACCCATCTTGTGTCGCACCCGTGTTGCAATGGTATGGGCGTATCACAACGTTCGAAGACTGCGATGTCCGCATTCACATCTTTACGAAGCAATGCTGCTCCGGCTGTAAGTCCAGCAAAGCCCCCTCCCGCAATGGCGATGCGTGATCTAGGAGTGGATCCGCATGTTGCAACGTGCTTCGAATGCACCAAAGCCCATATCAGATTCAATGCTCTTACTTGTTGACTTCGAATCGTGACACCTTTATCGAGACTTCCGATCATGAATAGAGGCCTCGAACCAATTCTGTACTGACTCAGTATTGCTTCAATCTGATCGAGCTGATCTTCATGTTTGGCATGGAGTGCGTTCATACATGCATGATAGACCTGTGACGCGAAGCCCGCTGGTGTTACCGCGTGTGCATCTTGGCGCGACGCATCAAGATACAAACTGATCCGCATCGCCATGATCGAGCCGTCGAACATCAAATAGACGGCGCGTCACTGGGCTAGGAGACCTCGGGAGGCGCGCGATGGACGAGACGCGGAGGCCAGATGCGACGGACCAGCGGTTGATCTCAGTCATGCGAAATCGCAAGAGCGAGGCGTGTGGATAGTGCGCAAGTCGCTCCTCGGACACTCAAAGGTGGGAAATCTCCCACTACACATCATGGCAGTACCGACCCTCGACCGCAGCACGCGGTCGAGGGTTCAAGCCGTTCCCAGGGCCGATCAACCCCGTGCGGGGTGGTCGCGATGAGTGACCGGATCATCCCGCCGCTCGTGCCCGGCCGCGTCCCCCGCGCCGCTCCCGGCGACAGCCCGCCGACGACGAATCGGAGGACCTCCCCCGGCGGCGCGGGCACACCGCCGGCCGAGCCCGTGAAGCCACGGGAATTGGATCTGCGGCGCACTCCCCCGCCCGGTCCCGGTGAACTGCCGCCGATCCGTCTGCGGCACCTGCGCCGCTATTCCACGACGGTGCTGGACCACAAGGGCCGGTTGACGTGCAGCATGTTGTTCGACGTTCTCGGCTGGGAAGCGGGAACGCGGATCGACATCGCCGTGCACGCCGGGACGATCGTGGTGCGCGGCGGTCGTGGCGGCGAGTACGAGTTGAACAGTCGACGGTTCCTGCACATCCCCTCCAGTGTCCGCCGCTGGTGTTCCCTCGGTGAACGCGAGCTGGTGCTGGTGCGGGCGGTGCCGGAGTTGTCGGCGCTGCTGATCTTCGGCCAGGAGAAGTTGGACCAGGCCCTGCCCGATCCGCGTCGGGTCGTCGACGCGGCCCGCGCCGTGGGGGTTCAAGTCGGTGGTTCCGACGGCCACCCGTCCGGCCAGGCGGTTCAGGCCGGGACATCGGTGTCGCGGCCCGCTGTCGGATCCGCCGAGTCGGGAGGTGCGCGTCGTGGCTGAGACTGTTCCCGATCCGGTCGACGTGGCGATGGCCACGCAGTTGCTGGCGCGGATGAATCTGCGCGTCGAGGACCTGGTGGATCTCGACGCGTTGTTGGCCGAGCGCGTCGAGGCACGTGGGCCGGTGCCGACGGTGCGGCGGGTGCCGACGTTCGCGGAGTTCGTGCCGGTGGTCGAAGGTGCGGTTCCGGCGCCGTCGCGGCGGGTGTACGGCACCTATTGGCGCAAGATCGTCGCGGTGTGGGGTGAGCGGCGGCTGGACGAGGTCACCGTCTCCGACGTCCAAGGGTTGTTCGAGTTCGTCAAGGCCGGGGTGGTGAAGCGGCGGTCGGGCAACGGCGGGCAGGGTGCGGCTGAGCACACCTACAACGCGTTGTTGTGCCTGTACCGGTACGCGATGGACGAGGAGTTGCTGTCGGTCCGGCAGAACGTGATGCTGCGGGTGGCGAAACCGAAGCGGGTGCGGTCGCGTCGCCACAGCCTGGATCCGGATCTGGTGGCGAGGATCCAGGAGGTCGCCTCGACCACGGGCAACGATCCGGGGTTGGACGCGTTGCTGCTGCGGTTTCACATCGAGACCGCGGCCCGGCGCGGCGGCGCGCTCGGGCTGCGGTTGCGGGATCTGGACCGGGAGCAGTGCCTGGTGCTGCTGCGGGAGAAGGGCATGACGTCGCGGTGGCAGCCGGTGTCGCCGACGCTGATGGACACCCTGGTCCACCATGCCCACCAGCGCGGCGCACGGGACGAGGACAGCCCGGTGCTGCGCTACCACGACGGCACCTCGCTGACCCGCAAGCGCTACGAGACCCTGTGGGGGCGCATCGGTAAGCACCTGGACACCGTGCACACCCAGATGATCAGCACCCACTGGCTGCGGCATACCACGCTGACCTGGGTCGAGCGCAACTTCGGGTTCGCGGTGGCGCGGGCCTACGCCGGGCACGCCGAGCCCACTTCGAACAAGCACGGCGCGACCTACACCTACGTCAAGGCCAGCCTGGCTGAGGTGGCCACGGCGTTGCAGGCCATGACCGGCATCCGGCACCCGCTGGCGATCACCGGATACGGGGAGGTGGAGGAGCACCCGTTGCGGGCGGTTCTCGTCGCGCCGCAGGCGCTGTAGTCCGGGGGGGTGATTGCCCGGCCGTTGGTTGGCGGCCGGGCAACCCTCTGCGAACACTCATTTTCGACCCGTACGCGCTGCCGCTGCCCGGCCCGCGCAGCCCGGTCGTGCTGCCGCACGTGGTCCATGACCGGCACGTCCATCTCAACGATCGCTTCGACGACCCCGTCTGGTCGCTGGTCCCGCTGATCGGCAACCCCAACGCCCGCACGTCCAGCATCAGCTGGCTGCGCTGCCCAGTCGAGTTCCGCGACGAGCTTCGGCTGGCGGCCCGGAACCTGATCAACAGCGAGCTGCGCTCTAACCTACCTGCGCGACTGCGCCACCCTGCTGCGCTCCTGCGTGAGCGCGGACACGATCGCGCAGACCGTCACCTACTGGATCAGGTTAGCCGAGCGGGGCGTGTACCGCCTGGCCGACTGCGACACCGGCGTGCTGCACGGCTACGGCCTGTACTGCCGGACCGCCGGGTTCGCGCGCGACCGTGCCCTACACCGGTTGATCGCGTTGGCCCAGCTGTGGGCTTTCGACCGACTCAGCGCCCGACCCTGCCGGATCGGACGACCACCCTGGGAAGACCGGGGCATCGACGACTACCTCACCGCCGCTACCACCATCGGCGGTGAGAACACCACCGAACCGCCCTTCGAGCACACGATGAGCCCGCTGCCGGTCTGGGCGCTACGCATGGTCGAAGACCTGGGCGGCGCGGCGGTACGCCGACGCCTCACCCGCACTGCCCGCGCCGCGGCCTCCAGGCCGGCCGGAGCCGCCGCTCTGCGCGCCCACCTCGACCAGCTGATCGTGGGCCGCGGCGGGCTGCCCGCGTTCACCCATCGCGCCGTACCATGCTGGCCCGCGACTACATCGCCAGCCGCACCGTAGCCTCCCTGGCCAGGTCGACGGCCTCGCCGGGCCCGCGGATCTGCGCGCGGTGGTGGTGCGGCTGGGGGCCGTGTCCACTCGCTGTGCCGGTCACCGGCCGCACCGCGCAGCCTTAGCAGGGCTCAGTGCAGGCGGATTGTCAACGCGCCGTCTCGCCGGTCTGGCTGGAATCGGCGGGTAGGAGGCCCGTGGTGTGCAGCGTCGCCTGGAGATCCGGGTAGCTGTAGTAGTCGTCCGGTCCCGCTGATTCCCTGCTCCTGGTGACGAAGTCGGCGAACGCAGGTCCACGCGCGGCGCCGAGGTGAGCCGTGGCGTGGAACAACTGCACAGCCAGCTCAGGCATGTCCGAAGCCTTGTGGCACTGGTCGTTGTCGTACCACTCGGTCAATGCTTCCGTCAGCGTCTGGACCGAGAGGAATGCCGCGTGCCGAACCAGCAGACGCCCGATCTCCTCACCACCGCGGAAGCTGCGAGTGTTCCGGAGAAACTCGATGACGTACGGCACGAAGAACTCGCTTGGCCGCGCCCCGAGCACGACGGTGCGCCGCTGGAGGTTGCCCAAGGCTTCGAAACGGGCAGTCAGGAACGGCAGTTGCTGCCTGGCGCGGGTGTCGCCTACCAGCGCCAAGCGCGCGACAAGTTCGGGTGGCAGCGGGTCCGCCGATGTTTTCGTGGCAGGAACGTCGAGCAGGGTTGCGAACCGGTCGATCAAGGGCTGGTCGACCGACGCCCAGAAGTAGTCGTCCTCGGCCATTCGCACCAGGACACGCAACTGGGTCGCGCCGTCGAGCACCCGCAGTCGTTCCCTCGTCTCCCCCACGGCATCACGCACCGTGGTCCGTGCCACCTCGGCGAAAGCGCGCAGGGCTTCGGCCATCCGATCGGCATGCATGTCCGCTGGCATCCGACCGTCCGGGTCGACCTCCAGCATCGATGCCTTCGCCGCGACCCTGATGATGCTCCTGCGGGTGGCCTGCCGGACCCGGTCATGGAACGCCGCCCGGATGTGGGGAGGCGACGGGGCGAACAGCGGATCGCAGATGAAGTTCTGGAACTCCTCCAGCAGCTTGCCACCTTGCGTGGGGGGATGGATCAGCAGTGTCGCTAACGCGACCGCCAGATGCCCGCGGGCGACCTCCGGCCGCGGGTTGTAGACCTCGCCCGCCGCGCGCAGCGACGGATGCGCGCACAGGTGGCGGTCCTCCCGGATGCGGTCCAGCTCACGCTTGCCGATGGTGTCGATCAACTCGAACTCTAGAGCCTTATCGACCAGCGAGGCTTCGACCTTCTGCATGGCCCGCACTCCGTCGGTTGCCAGCCCCTTGTCCTGTGCGGCGTTGACCAGCCTGCGGAAGTCCTGGGCCCGGTTGTCTCCCTCGTCGGCCAGACGAACCAGCTTCACGATGATGTCCGCGCTCACCGCCGACCAGGTTGCGGCGATGCTCGCGCGGATCGCACCGGCGTTGTAACAGCGCCACGCCTCGTCCGCCAACGGACGCACGTCCGGACTCCAGATCTGCGCGACCAGCGTTTCCAGATCGACCGCCACGTCCGCCCTCTCCTTGGTTGCGGGCAACCGAGGGCTGAACCTTACGGTCACCTGCCGTTAAGCGCAGAAGGGCCAAGCCGCTGCGCCGACGTGTACCGGGCCGGTCGATCCGGCGGTCCGGGTGTCTCGATAGGGTGAAGTGCCCGCTCGGGATCATCACGCCCATGCGATCGCTGGGAAGCCTTGCCGACTTTGTGGACCTGGACGGACGTACTTCACTGCGGGAGTTGGTGGTCGACCAGCTCGCCGCGGACTACGACCTGAGTGCCGTGACCGCCGCCTACCGGGCTGCGGTCAACGCGCGCCTGGCCGTCACCGTGAACTCCGACGCCGAGATGCTGATCGACGAGGACGACGAGGTCACGGTCGACGGCAGCGTCCACGGAGGTTTGCGCGAGCTGCTGGACGACGCGCTATTCGCCGTCGACCTGCAGGTACTGGCCGAACTCCACCGCCGACCGCAGCCAGCCGGGACCGAACGCAAGGCTTGACCGGTTGTCCGGACCCGGCCAGGTACCCACGGGCGCACCGTCATGATCGCCGCCGACCTCGCCCGACACGCCAGCTGCCACCTGGGCGCGGTTCGCTGCAGCGGCGGAGAAAGAGGTCACAGGTTCGGAGTCCTCATCGCACCCTGAGCAATGCGTGGCGTCCGCGCATGAGCGCAGGCACTCGACCAGCCTGCCGCTTCGCACCGGATAATCCGATGTCGTTCTGCACGCGGACCGGCACACCGCCTCCTCGATCCACTTCCCCCGTGAGCGGGATACCACGAAGCGGTCGCGTCACGAGAGCATGGTTGGTCGGCACTCGGTCGGCGTGGAGGTGATCCGCCCGTATGGCTTTCGCCGCGCTGCATCCCGAGGCCGGGCGCATCGACGCCACCCAAGCCGATCTCGGGCGCGGATTGAGTTGGGACGCGGTACACAAGGCGCGACCCCGGGTGGCGCTGCGGTGCCCGGAGTGCGCGCACGGTGTTCACGCCAAGGTTTCCCGCCGCGGGTTGCGCTACTTCGCCCACGACCCCGGTCGCCCGGACGACTGTGCGTGGCTCAGCGAGTCGCTGGAGCACCACCTGCTCAAGCTGGAGCTGGCCACCGCTGTCCGCGCGGTGGGCTGGCACGCCGAGCTCGAGGTTCGCGCCGTCGACGGCAGCTGGCGGGCCGACGTGCTGGCTACCTCCCACGACGGCGATCGCCGTGTGGCCTTGGAGGCCCAGCTCTCGCCTATCACCGACGACGACATCCTCGCGCGCACCGACCGCTACCGGCACGAAGGCATCGACGTGTGCTGGTTCACCCCCAACCAGCGCCCTGCCTGGCTGGGCGTGGTGCCTGCAGTCCAAGTCCGCGAACCCCACGACCGGTCCGCGTGGACCGTCGTCGACGGTATCGCCGGATTCCGGTACGTCGACGGCGCTTGGCGCACCGTCACTGCGGATCTGGTCAGGTTCATCGGCTGGATGCTGCACGGGCAGGCGATCGTCCACGAACCCCTGCCTCGCTACCGGCTCATCCGGCTGGACGACAGGCGCTATGCCCACCGCCGCAGCTTCTGGACGACGCGGCGCAGCGCCGGCGAGGAAGCCCGGCACGAGGTCATGCGCCAGGAACAGGACGAGCGGAAGCGTGAACGCCAGGAGCGGGAACACCGGGAGCGGCAACTCGCCGAGGCCGAAGCCGAGGCACGACGCCTCGAGGAACAGCGCCAGCTCGAGATCCGCGAAGCCGAGGCACGCGAACGCATCAAGCAGTACCGGATCGAGGAGGAACGGCAGTGGCAGCTCCGGGCCGAGCAGGAACGGCTTCGTCGTGAGACCGAGGAGCGCCTGCGGCAGGAGCAGACACTGGTCGCCGAGCAACAGCGGCTTGAGCAGGAAGAGCAGGAACGTCTGCAGGCACGCCGATGGTGGGACGCGGTGTCCTCCACACAGGTCGACGAGCTGCGTGCCGCGGTCTGCGACCCGGTGTGGAAGCAGGAAGGCATCCGTCTGGTGTTCGATCCCCAGGGACCCGCCCTCACCTACGGCCATGGGATCGCGATCTCCCGCAACCGCCAGCTCTACGGGGTACTGCGTCCCAGCCCGGCGTCGCTGCACCGCGTCCCCCGTGGTGTTCCCGTCTTCGTGCGCAACGCACACGAAGCCCGTGAACTCATCGACACGGGAAAGATCCGTGCCGACAGGGTCGTCCACTTCGACCTGCCGGAATTCGAGCAGCTGTCATTGATCTAGCAAGCACCGGCACTCCGTCCGTCTAGGTGGTGATAGTTCGTTGCAGGCGAGGAAGCCGAAGCAGCCAGGCGACATGGCTTCCACAGTGCCGAGCGGCGCGGTCGATGCAGATCGCTCAATTCTCGGAAGATGAGCACCCCAGGCGTCTGCCGTGAACAGGAAAGCCGCGTACTCGATCCGGTGGGGACGCACTGCGGATCGCATCGAGGTAGCCGCCATGATCCGTGCTCGCGTGGCGTGGATGCGCGACCGGGGACACCGCCGGTGGGCCGGGTGGGAGCGCAACGCCGACGAACTCGCCGCCCAGCTCGGCGACCCGCGATGCCCACCTGGGTGCTGCTCGACATCGACATCGACAACGGCATCGTCGGCATCACCACCGCCGCCCACGACACGTCACTGATGGGGTGGAGCGAGCACGAACGAACCTGGAGCGCGATGTGCCTCCAGTCGACGGTCACCGACCCGCGCTACTCCGGCCTTGGGCTCGGCATCCTCATCGCGTTCTGGGCCTTGGACCACGCCGCCCGGCAGGGCTACAAGTGGGTTCGACAGGGAGTCCTGACTGTCGGTGAGGACAACCGCGGCCTTCTGCGGTACTACCGGCGGCAGGGCTGGCGGGTAGTCCGGGCCGGCGCACACCCGCGCCGTCGGGAGGTCACCGTGTGGTCGTTGCAGCGTCCCGCGCAACGGCAACCGGGACTCGACGGCGTTGTGAGCCGATGACCACCGGGTCTCCGTGCTCGTGCCTCGAACGGGCCAGACAGGCATGATCTGGGACGCCACATTGCGGGAGGATGCGACGAGGTCGTCGTGGGTCGCCTGACGGGCCTCAGCGTTCCCGGCCGTAGTGCCTCAAGCGCGGTCGTCGGTACTGGTCCGGTCCGGGGCCGACCAGACCGTCCGCCGGCGGGGTGCGGTGCGCAATGGACCGCCGGGGGGCCGTCACTGCTGGATGAGGCACTGGTGGACGATCAAGTGTTCCGATCGCGTCCTTTGAGGTGACAGCGGGGACATGGGATCAGCAGGCCGGTGCCGTCGTCGACGTAGCGTTCCTGCGGTGCGGGGCCGTCGCAGCGCCCGCACCATTGCGGCCAGTCGGCGCGGTCGGACCTCCGGTCCGACTCCCGGACACGACCCCGGCGGGAAGGCACGGTGGCTGCGGGGTGCTCGGCCGGTGCGGTGGGCCGGTCCTGCGATGGTGTGGTTGGTGACGGGATCTGTGGCGGGTTCATGAGGATGGCGTAGCGGTTGCGGCGCCGCCCGCCGCCGATCTCTATCGCGATGCGTCCTTGGTCGTGCAGGCGTTTGAGGCGGCGCTGGACTGTGCGCTCGTCCAGTCGGGTCTTGCGGGACAGATCGGCTATCGACGGCCAGGCGTTGCGGCCTTGATCGTCGGCCGAGTCGGCGATCGCCAGCAGCAGGAGCAGGTCGGTGCCTGCGGCCTCGGCGTGTTCCCACACCCAGGTCATCACACGGATACTCATGTGGACTCACCGACCACATGGGCCACCGACGGAACCACCGCAGTTCGCCATTTACTCTTCCGCTGCCGATCCATGCCGGGTTTTCGTGCGCGCAGCCGGTCGGTCGAAACTTCCCGCGGTGGTTCGATGTTGCTTTGCGGCCACCATCCGACTTCACACCCCCCGGTTTGTTTCGCAGGGCATCGTCACATCGATCGGCCGGAGTGTCAAAGTTTTCAAAGAATGAAACCGTGCAGGTAAATCGGAATCGGTCCGGTATTTCAGTGCGTGAAACTCTGCATGCCGAACCGCTCCCGCTGCGCAAGCGGCTTCTGACGGACACTGGAGTTGTCCACACCCCCGGCAGAATGCCACCCCCGGCAGATTGCCACCGGTGGCGTAGCCGCGCCGGGGCTGGGATGGCAAGGCTATGCCGGGGCTGGGGTGGCGCAGCTGCGCCACCCGTTACGTCCTATGACGTCCTATCCCTTGACTCACCGAGGGCTCCGAGCGCCCAGACGACCGACACGGGTAGCCTGGGAGGCGATCGTCCGCCGACCGGTCATCAACTCCCGAGCCAGTAGCCGACCGGCCACAGTGCAGGTGAACAGGGCGGAAAGCCGGAAGCCTGCCATACAGCCTCGCCGTGTGCGCCGTCGAGCAGATGCGGATATCGCGATCCGCACATGAGGTTCCGGGGCATGTCGCCAAGTAACCCAAGATAGCGTGGGCACGGCATCGACTTCGAGCCAGGGGGCGCCCCCATGACGCTTTTCTGCCACGAGGGCCGACCTCCTTCATTCTGATGACACAAACCGATACCACAACACCCCCGAGGAGCGATGTGGAGGAACAGCCATCGGGCAGCCAGTCCAATCAATGAACGTTTTTCATCCTGGTAGGGATGCGGTGGCAGGCAAGGGATGTGGGCCACAAACCGGCGATCGTCGGCGTGTCGGTGCCGCAACGGGATGAAGCCCTCGGTAGGAGGACTGTCGACCAAGATCAGTCCTGTTGTTACCGAAGGCTTCACATGCTGTTCTACCGTGCCGCGCTGCCGTTGTCACATCGGACCCTGACCTTCGTCTCCGGCGTGGTCCGCGCCCACCGCCGACAGTCCGGATCGGTATGGCGCAGGCTCGACCCGGGTCAGCAGGCCCTGCTGGTGCTGGTGTACCTGCGCAAGGGCGAGACCTTCGCCGAGATCGGCGCCGGGTTCGGCGTCTCCACCACGACGGCCTGGCGCTACGTCAACGAGACCGTCGAACTCCTGGCGGCGCGGGCCCCGAAACTGCGCGAGGCGCTGCGCACGGCGAAGCGTCGGGGCATGGCCTACGTGATCGTCGACGGCACGCTCATCCCGATCGACCGCGTCGCCGCCGACCGGCCCTTCTATTCGGGCAAACACCGCATGCACGGGGTGAACCTGCAGGTCATCGCCTCACCGGACGGCACGATCCTGTGGGTGTCGGGCCAACTGCCCGGCAGCACGCACGACACCGCCGCCGCCCGGATATGGCAGATTCTCGCCGCGCTGCGCGAGGCAGGGTTGATCGCCCTGGGCGACAAGGGCTACCACGGCTACGACGAGACCGGCCACCATGTGATCACCCCGTACAAGGGCCGCAACAAGCCACAGTCGCAGAAGGACGCCAACCGCGCCCACGCCCGCCTGCGCGGCCCGGGCGAACGCGCCAACGCCCAACTCAAGACCTGGCGCGTCCTGCGCAAACTACGCAGCTGCCCCTACCGCGCCGGCCGCCTGGCCAAAGCCATCCACGTCCTACAGAACTACGAGACCACCGCAGGATGAAAAAGGCTCAATCCAAACTCCGGCCAGAATCTTTCCCGACTGCGTCTCACGGTGTCCATTCCGACGACCACGTGCGAGATGACGAGCATGCCAACGCCTCTTACCAGCGCAGATGTCCCGAAGGGTGGACGCTAGACGAAGGACGCGACGCCGCGGGTTCACTCGAATAGTGCAATTTGAGCGATGGGCAAAAGCGTCGGTCCGGCCGAACCGGCCGCGTCCCGAATACGAACGATGAACTATTGCCGCTGATTTCACTGCCTTACACAAGCGGGCCCACCCGGCCTGAGCGTCTCGGCCCGCGAGCCGGTGCAGTCCCGTCGCCGGATAACGGATATACCGGTGAGGATGCCGATGACGCAGCAAGGCAAGCACGACCGGCTTCGCACGATGCTCCTGACGCTCTCGGACCGGGTGCGTCACCCCGGTCTCCCGCTGAGCCTGTTCCTCGATCCCGACAAAGTCCACGCGATGGACGAGGACGCTGACACCTCCGTGTGGTCCGACAACGCCCCGGAATTGCACCGGTCTCCGCTGGACCCGGATGGGTCCAGCGGAAGACTTGTTACAGCATTGCAGAGCGGCTGAAGCGCCCTGGCACTTCGGTGTTCCAACTCCTACAGGTGCGGTCGAACACCAGTAGTGCAACGCCTATGTGCAGGCCCACAGCGGCACCAAAGTAGATGAGTGCGAGGAAACCGTAAAGGGAGTGATAATAAAGGTACTCGGCCGTGACCCACGTACTCCACCACCCTACGGCGCCGGTGATCACGGTGCTGATCACGAACAACAAAGCGATCCTCGCAATCGGCGCTCTGCCCTGCATCGTCATTCGTACCATCTGCGCGATACCATACATCGGGGTGATCACCACTAGGTAGAACATGCCAGGCAGTCCGGGATAGGCCAGCCAGAACGACAACACCAGCGCGAGGAACAACAGCGACCAGGCCAGAACCGACACGGGCTTCGGTGATGGCAGGTAGAGCGCCACCATGCTAATCACGAACACTGGCACCCCCACGTCGATCATCACCGGAAACGGCAACTCGCCTGCGAAGAGGCCGATCAAGCCCCAGACTGCGGCGTATAGCGCACCGGCGAGGGCCGCGGCTTGGGCTCGGACGCGCGCCCTCCACAGAAAACTCGGGCGGCCGGGTTGATACGGGTTCGCAGCCCGGTATGCCAGTGCGGCGAGTAGGAAGCCGAGGGCCGTGAATAACTTGAACAGTTTTCCTGGGCGCACATCGAGCAGAGCTGACCATTCCTCGGCTAAGACCTCGGTCCGCTGGGGTCTGCGGATCGCGGCAGCCTTGCGGACGACCTTGCGGGCCAGCCACGGCGACACCGCAGTGCATTCATTTACCAGAACACCCAAGACGACAGCCACCACTGCGTCCAGCAATCTGCTCACAGGGCACCTCCGGGCAGTGCCCGCCGCCCGATCGACGGGGCACGGTCGGTGGCTGGCCGGCGAGCGGCCAGTAGTGCGGTCGCCTCAATCCGTCCAGTCGGCGTCAGCCGATAGTGCCGGCGACGGGGTCGAACCTCGCCGTCGGGCAGCTCCTCCCAGGTGCCGACGATCCATCCCCACTCCTCCAAGCGCTCCAGAACGCCATACACCGTCGGTCCGGAGCGCTTGATCGCCTTCATGATCGTCCAACCGTGCGGGTCCTGGTCCAGCTGGAAGCCCTCGACGAGGACCTCCAGCACGTCCAGAAGCGGCCCGGTGATCCGCCTGGAGCTTGTCATCCTCTTATCTTACCTAGGTCGGATTAGCCTCAAGAGCAACGCCACAGCACGACAGGCACGGACTCCTCCGAAGCAGGAGAGGCGGTTGACGGAGGACGTCTCCGGCGGGCCGCAGAGGTCGAACTCCGCAACTTCTAATAGCCGGGATTACCAACAAACGGCACGGAGTTGACCTTAAGCGATAAGACCTGGTCAAAGCCTTGTCTAGCTAGGTAGCGCTCGTAAGTCTAGTTAGGTAGAGTAGCGGGCATGACCGGACCACGGATGACACCGCAGACGATCGCGGTGCTGCGCGTGCTGCTGGAGGACCCGGCGACACCGCGCTACGGCCTCGACATCGCCCGCCAAGCCGGGCTCAAGACCGGCACCCTGCACCCCATCCTCAACCGCCTCCAGCAGGCCGGACTGATCGAGAGCTTCTGGGAAGACCCCGCCGACCACGAAGACCAAGGCCGTCCCCGGCGCCGCTACTACCGCTTCGCCGGACACGGCGCCACCACCGCCTACCAGGCCGTCGCACGAGCGGACGCCATCACGACCGGCGCTCTCCCGACGCTGCGTCCCCAAGCCGGACACTGACGGGAGACATCACCGTGCCGAACAACCCGCGACGAAGAAGGCTCACCCGCGCCCTCGTCGCCATCGCCGTCGGCGCCGCCGTCAGTACCACAGGCACCTTCGCTATCAGGGCCATCTTCCCTGACCTCATCAGCGCCCCTTTCCTACTGGGATTGGGCATCAGCACCACAGCTACCGGCCTCGTCGCCACTCTGATCATTAGGTCGCTCGTGACCTTTATGGAAACGAGGTCTACGTTCGCCCAGGCAAGGCGTCCCTTGCGATCTTCTCGCGCTGTCACGAACGCCAGCCGGTTGCTTCCTGCCGATGTCAGGGACAAATACCAGGAAGAATGGGCCGCCTGGATGCTGGACCTGCGTACCGACGGAACACCCCAGATCCAACGGTGGATCCACTTGCTCTCCATCGTGCTGATCGCCGTACCGCGACTGGCCGTCACGCTCCGGATGGCCGCGCGCCAGGCGGTGGACCGATGAAGCGACCGTCGGCCAAGACCGTCAAGACCATCGGCGTGACGGGCGGCACCGGCGGCGCGGTAGCGGCCGCCCTCGCAGCGGGCTGGGTCGGCGCCGCCCTGCTGATCATCGCCATCGTCGTGCCGACCATCGCGATCTGCTGGATTCTTGCCGACGCCGACCGACCGCAACGACTCGCCCTGCTCGTCACCACCTGGCGCCACGGCACCACCACAACACCCCGACGGGCGACGGCCACTACAAACCCTCGGCGCGCGATCAGCGAACCACCCACCGCGGGCTGACCTCCGGCGCCCCCACGAACCACTCCACGTCCTTGACCAGCGCTAACACAGTGAGCCTTTTTCATCCTGGTCTGGATGTGTTGGTGCGCAAGGGATGTCGATCACATACCGGTCATGGTCGGCGTGTCGGTGCCCGGACATGGCGAAGCCCCTGGTAGCAGAACTCTCGACCAAGATCGTCCAGCTTGCCCAGGGGCTTCACGTGCTGTTTTACCGTGCCGCGCTGCCGTTGTCACATCGGACCCTGACCTTCGTCTCCGACGTGGTCCGCGCCCACCGCCGACGGTCGGGTTCGGTGTGGCGCAGGCTCGACCCGGGGCAGCAGGCCCTGTTGGTACTGGTGTACCTGGGCAAGGGCGAGACCTTCGCCGAGATCGGCGCCGGCTTCGGCGTCTCCACCACGACAGCCTGGCGCTACGTCAACGAGACCGTCGAACTGCTCGCCCAACGAGCCCCGAAACTGCGGCAGGCGCTGCGCAGGGCGAAACGTCAGGGCATGGCCTACGTGATCGTCGACGGCACGCTCATCCCGATCGACCGCGTCGCGGCCGACCGGCCCTTCTATTCCGGCAAACATCGGATGCACGGGGTGAACCTGCAGGTCATCGCCTCACCGGACGGCACGATCCTGTGGGTGTCCGGCCAACTGCCGGGCAGCACCCACGACACCGCCGCGGCCCGCATCTGGCAGATTCTCGCCGCGCTGCGCGAGGCCGGGCTGATCGCCCTGGGCGACAAGGGCTACCACGGCTACGACCAGACCGGCCGGCACGTGATCACCCCGTACAAGGGCCGCAACAAGCCGCAGTCGCAGAAGGATGCCAACAGTGCCCACGCCCGACTCCGCGGCCCGGGCGAGCGCGCCAACGCCCAACTCAAGACCTGGCGCGTCCTGCGCAAACTACGCAGCTGCCCCTACCGTGCCGGCCGCCTGGCCAAAGCCATCCACGTCCTACAGAACCACGAGACCACCGCAGGATGAAAAAGGCTCACTGATGTGCCCTGGATTTCGTGGAGTCGTCTCGGTGGACTTCATGCCACGATCTGGGCTGAGTGAATTGATGAAAGTCCACAAAGGATTGAAAGCAAGTAAACCGTGGAATATCCGGAAGTTCGACCTCATGCATGGTGGACGGGATATTCACGTCGCGTCGAAGGTGGGCTCTGACCCACCTGGGCAGTGGGCGGAAGTTGTTGCTATGCTTGACTTATGCGGCACCGTGGCGGTGTCCGGGATGGGCTAAAGCCCACATTTGGGGGTTTTCGGACACATCAATTGCCCCACGAAGCTTTCCTGAGTCTACCAGGAGGCGGCGTGGGGCTTTGTGTTTCCGCAGGTCGCTCCGGCTGGTGTGACGGACTGCCGCCTCTGCGGCGCGAGGCACGTCGTAGGGGTGCGGTCGGTGCCGGCAGTGCCCTACATCGCCTGACGCCTCGTCTCCGCTTCTGACGCTCCCCCGCACTGTCGGGTCGCTCGGCGGCGCGTGTTCCTTCCGTGTCGGATCGGACGGTGTCCGTCGATCGGATGACGTTGCCGGTGGCGAGGGAAAGCCTGTCCTGTGGTGATTGGCGGCGTGATGGCGCGCGGTGCGGGGTTCGCTTTCGGGCCCGGTGACGTGCGTGTCGGGTACGACGTGCCCTGGATTGGGCGGTGTCTGGTGGCTCGGCGGGCGTGCCGGGAGGGCTGGTCTGCGGGACATCCGGCTCGGGGTTCAGGTGCAGGACGAGTTGGTCGGCGCCGAACTGACGTGGTGCCGGCTTGGCGGTGCGTCCGCGCGGCCTTCTCGTTCGCGGTGGGCTGGTGCGCCGGTCGACGAGGGTGATGCCGGTGGTGTCGCAGCGGAAGGCGAGGTCGAGGTCGCGGAGGAGCCGGATGGTCTGCTCGGGTGTGGGGTCGGTGGCGATGCCCGCGGCGGTGAGGTGCTGCCCGATGCGGGTGAGCAGTCGGTCCTCGCGCAGGTAGAGGTTGCGTGGCGCGTTCTCGGGACGGGTGTGGGCGCTGTTGTGTCCGTGGCGGCAGCGGTAGGCGGGCCGATCGTGGACGCGGTGAGCGTCCAGACGTCGGCCACAATGTCCGCACCGGAGCCTGCCGGACAAGGCGTAGACATGCTTTCCGTTCTCGGTGTCGCGGTGCTCGGTGTCGACGGTCTGGGCGGTGAGGAAGTCGTGTTCGGACACCAGCGGTGTGTGGGCGATGCTGGTGGAGATGGCCCAGTCGTGGCGGTCGTTGCGGACGCTGGCGCGCCGGCCTGTCGCCGAGCGCTGGGCGCGGTCGGCGCTGGTGCGGTTCCACACCTGGCGCCCGGTGTAGCGGGGGTTGCGCAGGATCTCGGCGATAGTGCGCAGTGACCAGTCGCGAGCGGTGCGGTGCGGGTTGCGCTCCGGGTCGGCGCCGGAGGGCCCCGAGGTTGCTTGTTCGTTGAGGTGGCGGGCGATGCGGGCAGTGCTGTGCCCGGCCAGACGTAAACCGAAGATCAGTTTCACGATGGGTGCGGTGGCGGGGTCGGGTTCCAGACGCTGTTGCCGCACGCCGCGGCGCGCGAGGGCACGGTTGGGGTGGGCTCCGGCGTCGACGAGGCGGTAGCCGTATGGAGGTCGGCCACCGAGGTAGCGGCCCTGCTCGACCGTCTGCATGCGCATGGCGATCGTGACCCGGTGTCGGGAACGGACCACCTCGGCCTGAGAGCGGGCCGCGAGCACCGTGAGCAGCGCCTCGTGCAGAGGACTGCCGAACCGCACGAGCCCGCCCGCCTCCGGCAGCCACAGCTGCACACCGTGCCGTTCCAGCACCACGCGCAAGGCGTCGAGTTGAGCATTGTCGAAGAAGGCCCGTTCGTACTCGCCGACCACGATCGCGTCGACCCGGTTGGCGGGATCGGCAATGGCTCGGAGCAAGGCCGCGGCCTGGGGCGCTGGGGCCAGGGCACCTGGCGGGAGCAGGCGGTCTCGAAGTACTCGCCAACGATCGTGCCGTGCCCGGCGGTGAGCCTGCCGGCGACATCGAACTGCCACGCCCTGGAGGTGCGCGGATCCTGATGCTCGGCGGTCGAGGCCCGACCGTAGAACAGAAACGTCAACACCCCCGCCGGGGCGGCATCCAAGGCTGGAATGCCCGGTGGAACGGTGGCGGCGATCCACTCGGCCAGCGTCGCAGGCCGGAAAGGGGCGGACACGGTCATCAGCGGTCGGTCCTCGACGTCGGAGAGGTGATGTGCGCCGAGGTGACGCCTGCACCACCGCCGTGGTGACGGCGCCTCATGCCGGATTCACCCGCAGGGAGCAGCGTGCCGCGCCGAACAGCAGGAGTCGCCGTGTACCTTCCCCTCTCGAAGACGATCCGCGCCGTGACTCCGTGGGCGCCGAAACTCTGTCCATGCGACCTGACCTGCGGCGATGACTTTTCGAGCGGCACAGCCGCTGCCGTGTACGGCCTCACACTCGCCAGAGCACCATGGCGGTGACCGGGCTGATCGAAACCGGTTGCCGTAATCGGTCAGCGGCAGATTCGAAAGTCCTATAAGTAGCCGTTTCCGAGCTACGGGCGTTGGGCGAGTCGACGGCTGGTGATGCGGATCATGGACCAGCGGACCATGGCCTCGTGGTGGTGGGGTAGGCGTTCGTAGTCGCGGGCGCAGCGGCGGTGTCCGGTAATCCAGGCAAGGCTTCGCTCGACCACCCATCTCCTCGGCAGCACGGTGAAATACGGCACCTGCGGACGTTGGACGACCTCCACCATCAGGCCGAGGGTCTTGCGGGCCCAGTCGAGGAGCGAGCCGGTGTAGCCGCCGTCGGCCCACACCAGTGCGGCCCGTTTCCCGGCGGTGTCGCGCAGGCGGCGCAGCAGGCTGCGGGCGGCGACCCGGTCCTGCGTCGAGGCGGGCGTGACCAACACGGCCACCAGCAAACCCAGGGTGTCCACGACGATGTGCCGCTTGCGGCCTTGGACCTTCTTCCCACCGTCCCAACCCCGCGTGGCCCGGCTCACGGTCTCCGCTGCGCGCACCGACTGCGAGTCCATCACCGCCGCCGACGGCGCCGCCACCCGGCCCTCGGCCAGGCGGACCCGGTCACGCAACGCGTCGAGCAGCCGCTGCGACGCACCCGCCTTCTCCCACGCGGCGAAACGCTTATAGACCGTCTGCCACGGAGGGAAGTCCGCGGGCAGTGCCCGCCACTTGATGCCATTGTCGACCACGTACAGGATGGCGTCCACGATGACCCGTCGGCAGTGCTTCTCCCACCGCCCGCCCCGACCGGCCAGGCACGCCGGATCGGGCAACAGCGGATCCAGCTCGGCCCACTGGGCGTCGGTGACGTCGGTGGGATAACGACCCGTCCGTCGTCGGGTGGGCTGGTGGGACGCGGCCAGACGACAGCAGGGGGTACCCGCGGTGGAACCGCCCGCGGGGATCGGGCACGATAACAACGGAACTCCTGGTGGAACGGCGCATAGACACCGTCCGATCTACCAGGAGTTCCTTGTGTCCGCACCAAAGGCCCTCCACCAGCCCAAGCTCGGAAACAGCTACTAAGAGTTCGAGCAGGAGATGTTCAGGCGTCACCTGCTGTACGGTGCCAGTCCTTCGTTCCCGGCGACGACCAGGGAGTCGACGAGTACCTGCCACTTGGCTAGGTGGTCGAGTTCCTCCGCCGTGCTGCGAATCTCCTTGAGCCAGTCGTTCGATAGTTGCGACTGCTTGACGGTGACTCGGCCGTCTTGGACACACAGATCGGCCACCCAGCGCAAGCCGCGAGCGACCTGCACCTCCACCGGAAGCCTCCGCAGGATGCAGATGAGCCCGTCGACGCATTTGGCCTTCCGGCGGGCGGCGGGTAGCCAGCCGTCGATCAGTTCGACGAGGTCTTCAGCGCGGACCCAGTCGATGGGTGCACCGGTGACCTCGTTGTCCGGGCCTTGCGCCCATGGCAGCGGGTCCGGCAGAAGGGCATCGGCAGCCCAGTCGCCCCAGTGGCGGTCCTGGTAGGGGTTCAGGTCGTCGTTCAAGTAGTCGATGGCGCGGCGCAGCAACGATGGCCAGACCTTTCGGGCAGCCTCGGCCAGGCGTTCGTTCTCCGCGCCTGCTGCCGCGAGACCGTGGAGGAAGTTCATCATCAAGCCTGCGTCCACGCGAAGGACATCGAGGTGTTCGAGCACGGGCTCGACGTCGCCGTTCTTCGAAAAGCCGTGGAGCAGAGCCCGTGCGGCGACGAGGGTGTGTGTTCCTCGGTCGTCCGCCGTCCAGCCTTTCTCCTCGTGGGCGACCATGGCACGTCGCTCGGCGTCGAGGAGGGTGGCGAGCAGCGTGGCTGCGTCGTCGGCGCAGCAGTGGTCCGCAGCTGCGGCTGCGCCGAGGCCGCGAATGGCTGCGTCAAGCATGGCGATGTCGATGGAGTCTCCAGCCAGCCCTCGAAGGCGTTCGGCGATGTCGCCGACGATTTCGACGTTCGACCGCTGCTGGCCGTCCTGGTCCCACGGCCCGATTTCTGCGCTACGAGCGGTCTCGACCAACCAGTTCAACGCGATCCGGTGAATGCAAGGGTCGCCGTGGCAGGGCGCCGTCCAGACGACGTCGCATCCGCGTGCCAAGTGTAGCCGCGTCTCCAGGGGTGCCTTGCCTGCCACCGCAAGGCCAGCCTCGACAACCTCACCGGTCGAGCTTCCTGCAGTCTCCAGGGGTGCGGTCATCGCAGGTGTGATGAACGCGGGCAGGGCTTGGGCCACGGCTCGGTCTGCGCCCAGGTCGAAGTACTGGCCCTCGTGGTGCTGGTCCTCGGCATCCTGGAACGACTGTGAGACTGGTAGTCGCCACCAGGCGGCCTGACTCCTGTTTACGACTGACCCCGCGGTTCGGGTGTCCTTGCTGTTGATCTGTCGTCCGCCTGGTGGTGCACCACCCAGTGGTGCCGGCCGGACGGGCAGTGACCTCATAGGAGCCTGATCGCAGCAGGTCCCGTCACAGTCCCGTCCACCCGACCGGCCGGCGTCACGAACCCCGTGTCCCCGGTCCCGGAGGTGGAGCCCGCGATGCCCAGTGTGAAGCGCGATCCGAGGTTGCGTCGAGTCGTCGTCGGCGTCGACACCCACAAGCACGTCCACGTCGCCGTCGCCCTGGACGACATCGGCGGACGCCTCGACACCCGCTCCTTCACCGCCGACCAGGACGGCTACCGACAGCTGCTGGACTGGGCCGCCGGGTTCGGTGCGAAGCGGCTCGTGTTCGGCATCGAGGGCACCGGCTCCTACGGCGCCGGCCTGACCTCCGCCGTGCGCCGCCGCGGCCTGGGCGCGGTCGAGGTGCTGCGCACCGACCGCCGCGACCGCAGGCTGCGCGGCAAGAGCGACACCATCGACGCCGAGAACGCCGCCCGCGCCGTGCTCAACGACACCGCCACCGCCGTGCCCAAGACCAACGACGGCACAGTCGAGATGCTGCGCCAGATCAAGGTCGCCAAGGACGTCGCGGTCAAAGCCCGCACCTCCGCCATGATCACCCTCAAAGCCGTGCTCGTCACCGCCGACCCCGAACTGCGCGAGCAACTGCAACCCCTGACCAAGATGGCGCTGATCCACCGCTGCGCCGGCCTGCGCCCCGGCACGGTCGACAGCGTCACCGCCGCGACCAAACACACCCTGCGCGCCATCGCCCGCCGGTGGCAACACCTCGACGAGGAGATCAAGACCCACGAGACACTGTTGGGCGAGCTCACCGAACGGCTTGTGCCGCAACTGGTCGACGCGTTCGGCATCGGCGCCGACACCGCCTCCGAGATGCTCATCGTCGCCGGCGACAACATCGACCGCGTCCGCTCCGAGCCCGCCTGGGCACGGCTGTGCGGTGTCGCCCCGATCCCGGCATCCTCCGGCATGACCAACCGACACCGCCTCAACCGCGGCGGACACCGCCAGGCCAACGCAGCCCTCTACCGCGCCGTCATCGTCCGCATGCGCTTCCACCAACCCACCATCGCCTACGTCGCCCGACGAACCACCGAGGGCAAGACCAAGGCCGAGATCATCCGCTGCCTCAAACGCCTACTGGCCAGGGAAATCTGGGCACTGATACGACCCCTGCGCACCCTCGCCACCAGCACCGCACAGGCCGCTTGACAACTATAGGAGCGTCAATGCAATTTCGAGAACGAACTCGGTCGCGAACTTCGCCTCGTCGCCCAACGCATCCATGTCGCCGGCCGCAGCGCGTTCGACGGCTGCGCGGACGACGTGGGCCACCGCGTCCGCAGCCCTAGGGGGCATCACGTCTTCATCGGACTCGAGCAACGAACGGCCGACAGTCAGGTCCGCGGCGATCTCCTCCGAGGAGGGAGGTGCGTAGTCGGCGTCGTACTTGGCCGAACCCCAGTACCGGTTCTGCAGCCGCATGGTGGTCTGCACGACCTGCTGATACGCCGCGTGCGTCTCTTGCGCGGCCCGGACCTCAGGCGGTGGAACGACTTCGATGTAGTGGTCGTCGCCGTGCTGCGTGAGCCGGTACTGATCGGAGTTCAGGCTTGCCGCCCAGTTCTTCGTAACCTCTTGGCCGATGCCGAGCCGGTTGCCCTTCTCGACGAGCTGTTCGGCGACCTTCTTCAACGCCTCGGCACGCGCCTGTCCACCGTGGATCATCAGCCGCATGGCCACCTCATGTGGTGGCCACCGGCGACGTTCCAGGTTCACGAGGCCTTCCGTTGTTGCACGCAGCCCGAAGTACTCATTCGGCAGGCGGCCGGACTCCAGTTCCCAGACTGCCGGTTCGGCGAGGAACGCGTCGAGTTCGGTGTCGATGTTCTCCATGTGGCGTACCAGCAGACCGAACAGCATCCCCGGGACCGCCAGATTCTCGCATCCGGCCAGAAGCAGCTCGACGACCTTCTTCGGCGACACCCCTCTGCTCAACCACTCGTCAGCGAGGCGTTCCATCGCCTGCAGCGCGCTCATCGCCGAGTTCGGGCCGACCGATGTGCCTCGATACCAACTCCACACGTGGCTGTCGCCCATGTACAAGCGAGCGGTGCCGTCGAGGTTCAGGACGGCGCCGCGGTCCTGCCTGTCTTCGTTCGTGTCGTCGGTCTCGGCGTCGGATCCTTCACCCAGCTCGGCGGCCGACCCAGCGGAGACGTCGAACAGGCTGCGCCGCGACAACGTTTCAACCCGCGCCCACGCACCGCTGTTCAAAATGTTGTTTAGCACCCGCGCCGACGTCCGCAACGGTGCGGTCTGGAAAAGTTGCCAGAATCCGCCGAAGTAGTACTGAGAGTACGGTGGCCCAACGCTGGTCCAGCGGCCTTGATGCCCCCGGACGCCCTCATGGCGGTGCCAGCTGTGCTCGTCGTCGACGTAGTAAGCCTCCATCAACACCGCCAACAGCTCTGGGCTCTTCTGCGCCAAGGCCCGGGCACTCAACGGCGAGTCGGCAGCCGGTGCCAGGAACGCCGCCGCGTCGTCGGCGATGGCCCGCAGGCAGGCTTCGACGGCGTCGTCGATGTCAGGGCCGAGCAACGCCAAGGTTTCGACGAACTCTTCCTTGGTGAGGTGGTAGTCCAGCTGACGTCGGCGGCGACGCCGCCCGGACATCAAGCTGGGCAGATTACCACCGCTGGTGTCGCGCCGCGGGAACGACTCCCGGTAGACAAGAAGGCGGCTTCGCAGCCTGATGCGCAGCTCGTTTCCCGCCGGTACGTCCGCCAAGGACAGGGCCTGCAACCACTCCGCGAGCAGTTCGAACGACTCCTCCGACACGCCCCACGGCTCTTCTTGATCGAGGAGAATCCGCACGAGGGGGGTCGAGACGACAGGGTCGACCAGCACATTGACCTTGTGCCTCTGCCGAACCACCCGAACCACATCACCGAGCACCAGGCCAACGGACTGATCCCTGAACGCCGCCTCCAGGCACTCGTACGCGAACGGCGTCTCCAGAACCGCCTCAACGGGGACATCAGCCCACCGAGACCCGTGTGCTGCCGCAAACGACGTGAACTGCGAGAGCAGCAGGACGAACACGCGGACAGGTCGAGCGCCTGGGGCTTTCAGCAGGCCCTTGCACGCCAGCGTGGCGGCTGACAGCGCCCACCGAGGCACACCGGCTGCTCCCAGCACCTCGGTCGGGATTTGGCCACGGACCAGAAGGATGGCGGTCGCATATCGCCGCACTTCGTCGTGCGCGAACTCCGGCCTGTCCTGATACGGGCTCGCGGGCGCAAGCAGATGGTCCCGACGCAACGCATCGACCGCTGCAGCATCCACGCCGGCACGAGGTCGTCGGTCCTCGGGCAGTTGCATCGTCGATGCGGCCACCGCGAGCAACGTCTGTTCGCGAGCCTCCGCCGAGCCCACTCCCGGGCGCCCATCCCCCCGGACAACCTTGCTCCACACCAGCAGCAGACACTCCCACTCACCCAGCGAACTGTCAGGCTCCAACCCCGTCCGTGCCAGCAGATCCAACACAACAGGCCGTCGCAACAGCGAGTTCGCAGGCAGATCACGCAGGACCGCACGCAGAAGCGGGATGCGGTCCGAGACCGCTGAGACATCCTCGTCTCCCAGCGGCGTCATCGTGAATGACGAAATGGATTTCCCGAAGCCCCGCTCCAGTTGCTCCCGCACGAAGCTGGATGCCACGTCGGAGGCGATCGCGACGACCCCGACCCCTGCAGCAACTGCGGCCAGCACAAGGTCGCTCAACAGAGCAGAGGACCGCTCCAGTGCGGCATCAGCGGCGTCGACAACCAGGACCCGGCTCGGTGCCGAAAGTTCGGCAAGCACGTCCTCCATCGACATGCCGAGCGCGGCGCGAAGCTCCAAACTCAACTGCGGCAGGCCGCGGAAGTTCACCACGACAGCCTCGAAGCCCGCAGGGTCCGCGGCTTCAAGTTCTGCGATGGTCGACAGCGTCAACGCGCTCTTGCCCGTGCCGGACTCACCGGATATCAGCAGAGCCGACCCCGGAGTACCTGCTGCGCGCAGAGCACCACGGAGCTCTTCACGACGGCCGGCGAACGCGATTTCGACCGGTCCACCTGACGACTCATCACCGATGGCAGTCCGCACACTGGCAACGGCCAGCTTTCGATGTTCAACGACGACGGTCCATGCGTGCCGACTTCGTGTCGCGGCCGAGTCCAGAACGACGTGAAGGTCGCGGCGTAGGAGACTGAGGTCCACCACTGCGCCTGTCAGGTCGTAGCGGGTCGCCTCGACTTCAAGCCGGTCCCGGATCTTGGCCCCGTCAACCTGCGCCGAGGCCACGCCGTCCAACGATGTCGCCACCGCAGTGCGGTCACTCACATCCGGGCTCTGAACCGCGAACCCCAGGATGTGCAGCCGTCCAAGTAGCCGCCACGCCAGCCGCAGAACTTCCTCGGGCGAGGTGCCGTCTTCGACAGCTTGCTCAACCATCTTCAGAAACTGGCTAAACCTCTTACGCACCGGTTTGGACCAGCGGCCGTCTACATCCATGGCTGCTTGGAACGATCCAGGGTCCGCATGAGCTCGCGCAATATCGCACACCGTCGCGAGCTGCTCCCACTGATTGGACCAACCGGCGGTCGCGACCGCCACCTGCAGGGAATCGGTGTCGAACTTCTCGACCTCGGCGAGCAGCGACCCGACCAGCTTCACCGTCTCGTCATCGCTCTGGACGAAGTCAGGCGTTGCTCGACAGGCCACGGCGAGTGTTACCTCGGTTGCCTCGTCACCGCACTCGACAAGAAGGTCGTCGACCGGGTGCGCTGGACCGGTCTGAAACGACACCCTTCGCACCGGAAGCTCAGATGCCTCGGCCCGCCGATCCCCGGTCAGCATGCTGGCCAGGTAGACTGTCGCGACACGATGCGCGAACGAAACCCCTCCACCGCCGGTCGCGTAGGTGCTCGAACCCCGCTCAGTCGCACCGGCTGCCTTCGCGCCGGACTTGGCGCCCGAGTGTTGGGGAGCAGCCGCCGTCGCAGGCGTCCTATTACCCTCGGAGCCAACGACATCGTCTGGCGCAACGGGCTCGTTCATGTACTCCTCAGCTGGCATCGCGCTCTCGAAGGATGACTGAGTGTAGCGGCGTGCTCCGAACGGTGCAGCCCTAGTTATCGCACCTCATACACGTTGTTGACGCATACCGGTCGAACGCTTCAACCGCACCTGCTCGATGAATAGGCCTATAACCAATCCTACCGCTCCGAAACCGAACGCCGAGCGGCGCTACCGCGGTGGCTACACACCTACAATCGCCACCGCAGCCACACCGCACTCCAAGGCCAACCATCAGCCAGCCGCGTCCCCAACCTCATAGGCCACTACATCTAGCCTCGCGACCCGCGAGCCGCAACCCCCGGCCGGGGCTTCGGCGGTCAAGTGTCGACGGGCCACTTCACCGCGAGACCGACGGCGGGCATAGCCGAGTCGCTCGCCGAATGCCGACCACGGTGACCAGCCGCTGTCGTCCCCGCTGCGTCGTGATCCGTGCGGGGCGCAGGGTTCCCCGGCGTGGTCAGCGTCGGGCGATGACCCAGTTGAACAGAGCGGCTGCCGCGGCGGTGGCACCGCAGCCGCCGAGGACAGCCTCGGCAGGGTGGTAGCCCGCGAAGGCGACGAGCACGCCGGTGCCGATGCCGCTGAGCGCCGCGAGCGTAAGAATCAGCGCGGCGCGCAGTCCGAGCAGTGGGGTCGGCTCGGAGGGGTCGGGCTGGTTGGTGTCGGGAGCGGGCATCGGGACCTTCCAGCCGTCGCGTTCCATGATCCATACGCACACCGTGCGTATGGTAGAGTGAGGTACATGGAAGACGATTTCGGCGACCTCGTCAAGCGGGGGCGAGGAGCGCTGGGGTGGACCCAGCGGGATCTCGCACGACGAATGGGCGTGGGTCAACAGGCCGTCAGCGCCTGGGAGCGCGGTTTGGCGCGCCCGGAGGATGCCGTCATCGCTCGCCTCGCCGAGGAACTTCCCGTCGATTTCGCCCCGATGCGGGGCACGGCAGGTTCGCACGAGAAGGCGATCGGCCCGGTCGGAGTACGGTCGCCGATCAAACCGCTGCTCATCAAGCTGCCGCTGCACGAACTGCCGCCCGACGTCTTCGAGCAGTTCAGTGCAGATCTGACCGCCGCTCTCCATCCTGATTCGGAGGTGCACCGCTACGGCGGTCAAGGCCACACCCAGCACGGGATCGACGTCATCGTTCGGCATCCGGACGGCACGACGACCGGAGTCCAGTGCAAACGTGAACAGAAGTTCGGACCCGTCAAGATCGCCGAAGCCGTCGGGAAGCTGACACTCGAAGTCGACCGTTGCCGGATCTTCCTGACCCGTGTCGCCAGTCCGCAGGCTCGACAGGAGATCGGCAAGTACTCCTCATGGGAGCTGTGGGACGTCGATGACCTGTCCGCGGCGGTGCGGTCCCTACCGGACCGGGATGCGGCCGTTCGGCTGGTGGATACCTACTTTCCCGGGTGGCGCGAGGCGTTCCTGGGAGTGGCGTCCGCCGGTTCGTGGTTGACGGCCGAGGAGTTCTTCCGGCCCTACGCCCGGGACCGCATCTACTCGCACGTCTGGCAACTCGTCGGCCGGGACGACGCGCTGGCCGACCTGTTGAGCTGGGCGGGTAACCGCGATCGGCGCGAGACGATCGCGTTGCTCGTCGGCCGGGGAGGGATCGGCAAGACCCGCCTGCTGCGTGCCCTGGCCGACGAACTCGTTGAGCAGGGAAGGAACAGCGTCCGCTTCCTGGCCATGAACGCCGCCGTCGACATGCGTGATTTCGAGCAGCTCCCGCCCGACGACGGCTTGGTCGTCGTAGTCGACGACGTCCATGACCGGACCGACATGGCCACAATCGTCGCCGGTGTGCGCCGGTTTCGGCCGCGAGCCAAGGTGCTGTTGTCGTTGCGGCCCTACGGCCG
The DNA here is from genome assembly GCF_050946825.1 of Actinosynnema sp. CA-299493. NCBI lineage: Bacteria > Bacillati > Actinomycetota > Actinomycetes > Pseudonocardiales > Pseudonocardiaceae > Actinosynnema > Actinosynnema sp. CA-299493. The sequence goes on along the minus strand of NZ_CP191993.1, from coordinate 4,288,699 downwards.
GACGTCCCTGCTCGCCGACCTCCGACAGGTCGGCGTGCATCCGTCAGAGATCCCAACATGGGAGCTCAACGACCTCACCATCCCGGAGGCCGAAGCGCTGGCGCGCTGCATTCTGGGCGCCGATACCGAGTCTTGGGTGGCGAGGCGGTTGGCGGAGGCTGCTCCGGACTGCCCGCTGCTGGTCGTCGTCGGCGCCAACCTGATCGCCAAGGGAATGCTCGATCCAGGGCGCCTGGAAGCCGACGAGGGTGTCCGAGAGGAGATTCTGAGCGCGTTCCGCGACGTCGTGGTCGACACGCCGGGCGGCGTCGATGCGGAACTGCGGCGGGAGGTGTTGCACGCGATCGCCGCGCTACAGCCGTTCAGGCTCGACCAGCCCGACTTCCAGCAGGCTGCCTCGACGCTGACCGGCAGGCCGTTCGACCACGTCATGCGACACGTACGGGCATTGCAGGAGGCGGGAGTGCTGATCCGTCGCGGCGAATCCGTACGGATCGTGCCCGATCTACTGGGGGATGTGGTGCTAGCCGAGGCAGCGGTGGACGGTCCCTCCGGTCTCTCCACCGGCTACCTGGAGCGGGTGTGCCAGGCCACCGCGGACGCGCCGCTGCTTCATGCCATGGTCAACGCCAGCCGTGTGGACTGGCAGACCCGGAACCGGGGCGGCAGCCGCAGTCCGGCGGTCGAGGTTCTGTGGAACGCCCTCCTTGCCGCGTTCGAAGCAGGCACGGAGCACCATCGGCACCGCATCCTCGAAATGGTGCGCCAGGTCGCGGCCTTCCAACCGGCCCATGCGATGGTCATGGTTCGCACCGCACTCGGGCGTCCGGCGGGCGATGGTCGCGTCGACTGGGTGCCGGCCGCCACGATCGACGGCGGTCTGATTCGGGAGCTTCCCGGCATCCTGCACCGCATCGCCTTGCACTTCGACCACTTGCAGGAGGCGGTCGACCTGCTGTGGTGGTTGGCGCGCTGGGACACCAGGCCGCCACACCAGCACCCGGAGCATCCCATGCGCGTGCTGACCGACTTGGCCGAGTACACCGCCAACAAGCCCACTGCCTTCCAGGACCGGATGATCACGGCGGTGCAACGCTGGCTCCGCGAGGACGACATCGCCGAGCACCCGTACTCACCGTTCGCGGTCCTGGAACCGATGCTGGCCACCGAGGCCGAGGAACGCCACACCGATGGGCTCACCCTGATCCTGCGCCCCCTCGCGGTCGTCGCCGACGTGGTCCGCCCGATCCGGGACCGTGTCGTCGACGTGGCCTTCACCGAAGCACGTGCGGACGACGTGCGACGCGCCGTGTGCGGCGTGCAAGCCCTGGAAGCCGCAATCCGCTACCCGATCGGGATGTTCGGTCGCCCGGTCGACGACATCGAACGCTCCAACTGGATGCCGGTGTTCGTCGACGTCATCGAGCGCATGGCCGAACTGGTCACTGGTCCAGGTGTGGAACCGGTAGTTGCGGTCGCCGTCCGCAAAGCCGTGGCAGCGCACGCCCACTACGCCGAAGCAGGGACCAATCCGGCGGCACAGGCAGTGATCGCGGCCCTGCCCGACGACGTCGAATACCGGTTGGCCCACGTCCTGCACGACGGGTGGGGGCCATCTCTGCCGGACATGGACGACTACTACGAACACAGCCGACGCCAGCGAGATTACTTCACCAGCCTGGCTGCGGACATGTGCAACCGGTGGCCACCCGACGATGTTGTCGAGCAGATCCTTCAGCGGTTGGTCGCGGATCACTACGCCCACCGCGACAGCGTGGCGACACCTGCCCCGTTCGTATGGACGTTGGCGCGTAACCACCCCGAGGTCGGTGTCGAACTCGTGAAACGGGTCGCCTCGGACTCCGCCGCTGCCACCATCGGCGCTTCCGACCCGTCGGTCGTGCTGCGCGAACTCGTCGCGGTTGTTCTCGGCGCATTGACCGAGTCATTGCCCGACGAGGCGATGAACCTGGCACGAGCGCTCCTCGACACCCCCGATCTCCACAACGCCCGTGCCGTCGCGCACGCCTTCAGTTGGGGACGAGGGAACCGTGCCACCCTGCTCGACGGCGAAGCGGAACTACTCCGCACCCTCGCCGTCCACGGCGATCCCGACGTACGCAGGCTCGCCGTGTCCGCTACGCGGATGCTCGGAGAACAAAACCGGGACCTGGCCAGGCAACTCGTGACCGGCGTCCGGTTCTCCGACTCGAAGGCACTCGCCGGCGAGGTCGCGGCCGTGCTCGCCACACCCGGCCCCCTGTCGTGGAGGGAACTGACCAGCCCCGACAGAGCCGATCTGTTCGAGCAGTTGCACGATTGCCCGTCCCTGGACGAGCACCACATCACCACGCTGCTGACCGAGATGTCGGCCGAGCACTCTGAACAGGTGCTGGAGCTGCTCCTCCGCCGCGTCGAAACCTACGAACGCAGCGACCACACCTCGCGCTACGAACCCTTGCCGTTCCGGTGGCACAAGCCGCTTCGCTTCACCGACAGCACGCATTTCGAACAGCACCTGCGTCACGTCCTGGCCTGGATCGCCGAGCACCCCAAATCCTGGATCCGCGAACGCATGGGCTCTCAAATCTTCGCCGCAGTCTCCGGAGGTTTTCACGACCAAGTCCTGAAGATCCTGTCCGACGCACTCCGATCCGGCAGCCGGGCGCACGTGCTGGCCGCGGGCGTCGCGCTGAACGAGGCGCCACGCGACTTCGCTTGGACCAGGACCGCGTTCGTGATTGAAGCCTTGACGATCGCCGAGCGATACGACGAGGATTGCGTCAAAGCCATCGGTGGTGCGCTCCACTCGGCCACGGTCCGCGGCATGCGCGTCGGCACACCAGGCGAACCGTTCCAAGAGGACGTCGAACAGCGCGACAAGGCAACGCAGGTCGCCGCACGTCTGCCCCTCGGCTCCATCGAACACCGGTTCTTTACGTCGCTCGCCTCGGCCGCCGAGTCCCAGATCAGATGGCAGCTCGACCGGGATGAGCGGTTGAACGACAGGCGTACTTGGTAAAGGATCAAGCATGCAGGTGGGCGACGACCCCGAGCTGGGACTGGACCGCCATGTCCTTCCCGTTCGAGACCAGGGTGGCCCCGGTGGTACCCGCCGCAAGCCCAACACCGACACCCTGGCGACCATGTCCCGGCACAACTTCGCGGAACTGTGCGACACCGTCCGCTCCCCGGCCGTGCGGCTGGAACGGGCGTGCGACACGCTCCTGGACCACCGGTGGATGCCGTTGCACGCGATGGTGACGAACACGACGATCCCGTACGCCCAGGCCCAGGACCCGGCGACCAGACAACACCGGCTGCTGAAACTGGCGGTCCTGACCACGTTGGCCGCCGCCGGCACGGTGGTCCACCACTTCCGCTGGAGACGGTGACTGGCTCTCGCCACAAACTCCCTGCGAGTCAACGCATTTGGCTGACTGCCGGCAAGGATGCGGAGGTCCCGGTCGTGGCGGGCCTGGTCGGCAACTCGAGTGGAAACGGCCGCTCGGGTGTTGCCGGTTCAGGCCCGTCCGGCCGAGATCAAGTGCTCATGTCTTCCGCACCTCCAGAACCAGCGGCCGGCCGTCGTCGACCGCGACCAGCGCATCGAAGTCACCCGAGAGCGGATACTTCGCCGAGCCGAAGATCGGGACTTCGTACTCGATCTCGGACGCGAAACTGCCCGTCACGTGCAGCAACCCGCTCGACTCCTCAAATGCCATGCTGGCGTTCACCAAGGGATCGCCGCTGAACGTCCAGGAAGCTCACCCTCCGCCACCCAGGTGCACTTCCGGGCAGCGTGCCGGGAAGGGCAGGCGGACCGCTTTCGCACAGTCGTCGAAAACACTTCTCACCAGGGGTCGGACATCATCGAGGGAAACGTCGGGGGCGATCTTCCGAACAGTCTTGACCGGATCGGGCAGGCCGGTGATCGGAGACACAGACGCTTTGCCGTCCCACCAGGACACCTCAGCCGAGTATCCGACCACGCGGGTCTTGGTCTTCTGCCCCCATGTCTCTTCGTAATTGATCGACATCACCGCGTTGCCACGGACGTTGAACCTGTCCTCACGCCAAGCACTCTGGAGGCCGTCCACCGGATCACCGTGCACGGACCAGGTGACGGACTCACCCGGCACCACCGCTTCGCTCTGAGGGCAATTGGCCGGTGCCGCGACCATCGCCTTCGCGCAGTCCGTGATTGCGTTGCGCACCGCAGTTCTGACGGCGTCATCCGTAGCGCCGGCCGGCCTCTCCCCGGCATCCTCCGTGAACCTGTCGTCCGGGTCTGGAAGGCAGGACAGAACGATCAACGCAATGGCAGCGAGCAAGGCAGCGAGCAACACCTTGGGTGACACGGTCACCCTGTGTACCGACTCCGACGGATCGCTTGCCTCGACGCCCGGGACATCCTCCAGGGGTGGGGCCGGGCGGTCGTCCGCCGCGCCTCCCTTCAGGGGGATCACCACGTGGAACTTGATGAGTTCCCTGATGTGGAAGACGATAGACGTCTTGACGATCTTCAGGTAGCCGGTGTTGCCTATAGATGAATCCCCGGACGCCGTAGCGTGCCCGGTGTTCGACACCGTGTGATTCTCAGATTTCATCTCCACCTACAGTCGAGCCCCGCACGTGCTGGCCCTCATTGTCGACCAGAGCGCCGGGTCGGGAAGTCAGTCAGCCCGGAACCCGGAGTTCGCCTCGCCACCCGTCGCCTCCGCCCTGCCGGTGTCGCGGACGCGCACGGAACCGGTTCGGCGCACCTTTCCCGACAGGCCCGTGTTCGCCTGCCCGTTCCCCTTGGATACCGCGTCGCCGGTTCTCGACACGTCGATCGAGTCGGCTGATCGAGTTCCTCGCAGCGCAGTCCACACAGCCACCCCTACCGCAGTCACGGAAGCCAGCGCCGATGCCACAACAGCGATCTTGTTCGCTTCATCCCACGTCACCACGGTTATCCAGACACCAAGCACGGCCACCGCGACAAGAGTGACAATCAGTACCATCCTGCCCTTGGTCATCGGGAGAGCATCCCGCACCGCAGGAAGCTTCGTAACCGAGGGTGTCACGATTCGAACGGTCGGCCGAATGACGGGCTCGCGCACATACAGCCGAATGGAGGTGTTCCTGGTCCGAGCAGTCGAATCAAGCCGCACAAGCGCAAAAATGCGGACTTGATCCGGATCGTCTCGAAAGATCCACGGCTATCGCCGACGGAGAGGCGGTAAAGCGCCTCGCGAATGACTTCTGATCAAGAACGAGGCCGCTCTCGACCTTCGTGCCTGGGACTGTACAAACGTCGGCTCTGGCGCACTTCGGTGGTAACGGTGAGTAGCCTTCGTGGTCGTGATCTCGCGGTGGAAATCGATCCCCTTGCCGGGCAAGGTGCTTTCGGGCTGCCGACGCCTTCGTCATCGCAGCCTGGGCAGCGGACGCACCGCCACAACCCAGGTGCGGACCGCTCGACCACCGCCCTCCGCCACGCACCCAACGACGGAACCGACAGTCCGGAAACACCGTCCCCACAAGGGGATCGGCATCCATCACAAGATCATGACCCGAACGGCTACTCATCGTCACCACCGAAAGTGCGTCAGAGCCGCTTGTTTGACAGACCCCCGTTCCCCGATCGCGGGTGACGACGCGCCGCCGGGGCAACTCGACTGCGGTGCCGGAGAACGCACCGATCCGCCACCACAGCGACGAAGGCATCGGCGCCCAGTGGCTCCATGACGCAGGCATCGGTGTAGCGGGAGTTGCGCAGGATCTCGGCGATGGTGAGCAGTGACCAGTCGGGAGTGGTGCGGTGCGGGTTGCGGTCCGGATCGGCGCCGGAGGGCCAAGGCTGCCTGTTCGTTGAGGTGGCGGGCGATGCGGGTGGTGCTGACCGGCCGCTGTGATCGGGGAGGTGGTCGACGTGACCGCTCCCGTCCCGCTGGCGACCATCGCCGACGTCCAAACCCGCACCGAGGTACAGCTGACCGCCGAACAGCAGGCCCGCGCGGCGGTGCTGATCGGCGACGCCTCGGCGATCATCCGCGCCCGCGTCCCCGACCTGCCGCATCCGCCGCCCTCGACCACGCCCGGCGTGATCGCCACCGCGGTGCTGCGCGCGCTGGCCTCGCCGCCGGACGGCAACAAGTCCGAGACCACCGGCAGCCACTCGTGGGTGACCGCGCACGAGGGCGGCGGGCTGTACCTGACCGAAGACGAACTCGACCTCCTGCGCCCCCGCCGCCCGTACCGCGCGGCGCGTTCTCCATCCGCACCGACTGAACGGAGGCCGCCGTGCAGCTTCCCCACCGCTTCCTCGTCGTCACCCCCACCCCGGTCACCAACGCCTACGACAACCCCACGCCCGACCTCGACTACGGCTCCGACGCCGCCCGCCGGGTGATGTGGGGTCACCTGCAACCGCTCGGGTCGACCGAGCCGACCGAACCCGGCCGCCGCCCCGCGGTCACCCGGTGGCGGCTGTTCACCAACGAGCCCGTCACCGACCGCGACCGCATTGAGTGGCAAGGGCAGGTGCTCCACGTCGACGGCGAACCAGACCGGTTCGAACCCCGCTTCGGCCTCGCTCACCCCACCACCGGACAGGCCGACCCACGCCGGTACGCCGAGATGGTCGCCGAAGACCGCGAGCTGCGACTGCGCGGCTACGAGGTCTACCGCTTCGGCGGCACCGAACTCACCGACACCCCCACCAACCGTCAACGGCTGACGACCCTCTTCGACCGCCTCGCCGAGCGCTACTCCACTTGATCTCCCGGCGCCTACGCCCGCCCAGACCCCGTACCCGAGAGGCTTCCCTGCTCCATCCTCAGTCGCGGTGTTCGCGTCACGTGAAAGGGGTGTAGCCGAGCCATTCGATACGGGCCAGGCTGGCCGGTTTCCGGGCGTCGTCGCCCGCCTTGGGATGTCGCAGGCGCAGCGGTGTCGCGGGCGGGTTGTTGAGGTACTCGGCGAACGGGCAGCCCGCCGGGTGTGGGCAGTCGTCGACGATGTGGTTGCAGAACTTGCACAGCCATCCGCGGACGAACCCGGTGAAGTGGTCATGGTCGACGACCTCACCTCGGCGACCGCAGGTCTGGCAGCGATCCCCGAAAGCCTCGATCAGCGCGGCCCGGACCCGTCCCAGTCCATTGCGGGTGGTCCGCAACGGCGGCCAGTGGTAGTGACGGTGACAGCGCATCCGGTAGGGCACCAGATCAGGCTCGGTCACCGTGTCGGTCAGGCGAATCGTCCACCGCACCGTCAACACACGCTCCCGGACCAACCGGCTGCCGCATCCTCGCGGCCGAGGACCTCTCGGTTCGGAGACGACCAACCCGTCCTGATCGATCCACCACCCGTACCTCTTGGTGTGGCGCAGCAGTCCGGGGGCGTCAGCACGCCGCCGTGCCTGAGCACACATGTACTCGTCACCGACACACAGATGATGCAGCCCGTCATCACCGAGCACCGCTACCGATACGGGATCGGGCTCCGCACTGACGGTCACCTGACCCAGGCACCACCTGGGATCCGCCCGGCGCACCAGATCGGCCACACCCTCGCGGTCCAACTCCATCGCATAACGCCACAGCAGCGCGCGCCGTCGGTGCTCAGGCAGGTCGGCCAACTCCACGACACCTGGTGTACCCGATTCGACGCTTGGCGGGAGCGCGGTATCGACGTCTGCGGCGATCCGTACAGCTGGTACTGCGTCTACTGACCGAGGTCGCGGTGGTCGCGCCCTCCAGGCCGCCACCGCGACCGGCACGCGCCGGACACCGCGGTCAGTTCTGGTCGACGACGCCGTCGCTGGCGCAGTAGCCCTTGTTGACCTTCTCCGGCTTGTGCCACAGGGGTGAGAGGCCGTGCTGGCCGACGGTGTCGACGAACGTCGACTGCCACCGGGTGTCGAGGAAGAGCTGGATCTTGTCGGCCAGGTCCGCACAGACCGCGGGATGGTCCTCGCGGATGGCCACGCCGTACTCCTCGCGGCCGTCCGATAGCTTCTCCGGCTCCTCGAGGTCGGTCACCGGGGTCTGGTTCGGGTCGTCGGCGTAGGTGATGGTGGTGCCGCTGCGGAACGCCTTGATGATGCTCCAGTCCGAGGCGATGAACTTCATGTCGGTGCCGGGATCGAAGAACGCGTCGTAGCAGGGCTTCAGCTCGTCGTAGTTCATGGTCTTGAGGCTGGCGTTCTTCCGCGTGGCCAGCATGTTCGACACGCTCGCCAGACGGTCCTGTCCGGTGGTGGTCCCCACGGCACAACCGCGTGGTTCGTCGCCGGGCAGAACGGGGCCTTTGTCGCCGTTGCCGAAGCTCATCGACCGGTCGACGTAGTAGGGCCCGGCCATGTCGATGAACGGCAGCCGTCCCGGCGTGATGGAGAACGCCGAGATGACGATGTCGACGTCCGACTTGGCGGGACCCGACCACTGGTTGAGCCGCTGCGCCTGGGTGAGGCGCACGAACCTGATCCGGGGGATCTCGTACTGCTGGGCCAGGAACTTCGCGAGCTCGACGTCGAACCCCTTGGCCGTGGCGACGTCGTCGACGTCCTCGCCCCACCCAGGCAGGTCGCCGTTGATGCCGACCACGAGCTCGTCGTCGGCGAAGTAGGTGTCCGGGTCGTCGTCGGACAACGGCCACGACATGGTCAGCGCGACGAGCGTGATGGTGACGGCCACCGAGACGCCGCGCCAGACCCACGTCGCCCGCGGTGACAGCACCCACGGCGACTTCTGCCCCGCGGACTGGATCCGGAACGTGACGATCGCGATCGCGATTCCCAGCATCGCCAGCACGGTCCCCACCACCGCGCCCAGCACTTCGACGTCGTCCTCGGTGAGCAGCACGACCGCCAGGAACACCGTCACAGCCGTCGTCGGCGCCAGCCACACGGCTTCCCGCAGGAGCACCCGCAACCAAGGTAACGAGACGTCAGGGCGCGCACTCGAAGACATGGAGAACCACCTGGTGGTCGACGACAAGGCCATGCGTGGACGACGGGTCCGTCGTGCCGGTTCACAGCAAGATCGTGAGGATGACCGGCGGTGTTACGCAGCCGGCGCGAACAACAATGCCAGACCGCAGACCTGCGGTGACGCGTGCCGACCGAGCTTCCGCACCCCCGCGGGCGCGTTGCGGCGTCTGCTGCGCCTGCCGCTTCCCGGGCTGACGGTTCCGCGACCATCTGCGAGCCCGCTGCGGACCGGTCGTCAAGGTTCGGCGGGGCGGTCGGGCGGTGGCGGCAGGGGTTCAAGCGATCTCCACGTGAGTTCGGGCAGTGGACCGCTGGCGATGTCGAGGTCTGCGCCTGCTCCCCGAACGCCGACATCGCGAACCTGCCCCGCAGCGGCGGCAGCACGCCCGCGCGGTCGTCGCTGATCACGAAGTGGTCCTCGTCAGCCTCGGCCAGGGCGAACGCGCACCGGTCGGCGCCCAGGTGCTCCCGCAGCAGCCCGGTGGCGGCCACCACGACCTGCTCGGCGTCGTCCACCCCCGCAACCGCTGCTCCAGCGCCTCCAGGAAGCGGTTGCGCTGCTCGGCGATCCGACGCCGGGTCACATCGGCCAACATGCCGCGCACCCGCAGGGGCACGCCGGTGTCATCGTGCAGCACCTCGGCGCGGTCGGCGGGGTGGATCAACTCGGCCAGGGTGTCCAGGTCGTCGGACCAGCGCTCCGGCGGGTACCCCAGCAGCGTCTCGGCGTACCTGGAGACGAACGTGAACCGCCGCTCCCCCGCGTCGACCTCCCACGCCACCACGCCCATGCCGTCGACAAGGCCGGTCAGGTTGGCACCCTGCGGCGCGGTCACCGCCTCGCCCCCGGTCGCGGCACCCACGTGGATCCGGCCCCTTTCACGCTTGCTGCCAGGTGACCGGCACACACGCGCACGACCGCGCCGAGCCAGGACCTGGCAGTGGACCACCGGACGTGACCATGACGCCTCGTCACACCCGGTGATGGTATACCGCTCTGATCACCACTGACGGCAGCGCCCGCCACGCGAACCCGCACCAATCGCTACACGCAGACCTCGACTACCGGCCGACTCCCGCGACGGCGAGGACGCGTTCCCGTGTCGCCACAGGAGTCGGCTGAACCTGCGCAATCGGGAACACGGGCATCACGTGCGGATGAGGCCGGAGACGTTGTTTGGCGGGCCGGTGGGCGGGGTAAGGCAGCGGCGTGAACAACGACCTTGAGCAGCCAGGGTCGCCCCTGGGGGATCTACCGACCTTGCCCGACCCGAACGAAGTTCGCTCCTCGGTTCACCACGCCGTGACCAGGTTACGCACCCAGTTGGCGACTATCCGAAACGAACTACCGACACAGACAGACGACCCGATCTGATCACCATAGGAGCGGGTGATCACCGACTGAACGGCAGGACTCCACCCGCAGGTCGGCGCCGACGACGACAGCCCCGAGATACCGCAGGACCGCAAGACACCCGACGTTGATCCGGTCAAAGCCGGCCAGCAGGCCGTCTTCGTCGGCTGCGGCGGCCAGGTCCTCGGTCAGGACGCTCCCCAGGCCCACCGGGCCGGGTCCAGGTGAGTCGAAGAACCGGTCACGGGTGACTAACACCAAGCCGTCGAGCAGGTACAAGTCGTCCCACGGCAGAGGTTCGTACAGGATGCCGGGCATCACTGCGTTTCACCCGACCGTGTGATCGCGCTCGGTCGGCCGAGCGGACCAGCGGTTCGTAGATGATGATGTCTCTGCGGGCGTCGCCTGTCCGGTGTCAAGTGCGCGGTCGCACCGGAGTGGTCTCGCCACGACTTGCGCGACGCCCGACCATCACCTCGTGATCGATTGGCACCGATGGCCCCGGTCAGCACTCCGACCACGTCAATTCCGTCGCAGTGGCGTCAGGTGGTCGAGATCGCGAAACAGCCTGTTGCTGTCGCCGATCCGTACACCCTTTTGCCGCCACGGGCTACAGTGGCCCTTATCCTGCCGGGACGGTTAGGGCAGCCCGCAGTCCGATCCCCTCGACGCGGGAGCGTCGGCTGAGCGAGTTCGTGGAACGGGCAGCATGAGGACCAGCGTCAATGCAGGTGAGCGTGGCTACGACCACGCGGCGGTGTACTACGGGTCCTACGATGAACTGCTCGGCGTGGTGCTCCCGTTCGTCCGCGCGGGGCTGGACGCCGGTGAGCCGACCGTGGTGTCGCTGGAGCCGGACAAAGCCGAGCTGGTGCGCGCCGCCCTGCCGGATGAGGCGGACGTGACGTTCCTCGTCGCCGACGACCTCTACGCCCGGCCCGCCGCCGCGATCAAGTCCTACCGCGAGCTGATGGCCGGATACGTGGCCGGTGGTGCACAGCGAATCCGCATCTTCGGCGAGGTCCCCCGGTCGGGCCTGGGCGCCACGTGGGACTGGTGGGCGCGGTACGAAGCGGCGGTCAACCACATCTACGACGAGTTCCCGCTGCGCAGCATGTGCGGCTATGACACCCGCACCACCCCACGCCACGTCCTGGACGACGTGGCGCGCACCCATCCCTTCGTGGCCACCGCGGACGGTCGGCACCTGCGCAACGACCATTACGTCGAGCCACCGTCGTTCCTGTCCGCGCCACGGGCGTTGGTCGACCTCCCGATCCAGCAGACGCCGCCGTTGGTCGACCTGACCGACCCCGCTCCGATCGCCGCACGTCACGCCATGCTGGCCGCCAACCGGACCCGCCTGTCCCCCGACGAGGTCGACGACCTGCTGCTGGCGGTGACCGAGGTCGTGACCAACGCCCTTCGCCACGGCCGCCCACCCGTCCGGCTGCGGGCCTGGTCGGATGCCGGGCAGTTGGTGGTCACGGTGCACGACCGCGGCAGCGGACCGGACGACCCGTTCGCGGGTCTGCTGCCCGCACCAGACCGGTCCAGCGGCGGCTTCGGGCTGTGGCTGGCCCACCAACTGTGCCACCACGTCACCTTCGCGGCCGATGACGACGGCTTCACCATCCGCCTCACCATGGGCGACACCCACCGCACCGGCTGAGCACCACGACTCCTCTCGGCCGGTGCGCAGGAGGAACGTGCCGCACGTGGCTCCGGCTCCGCCACGGTTCAGGGCTTCGCCTTGTTGTCCTTGCCTGTGGTCTTGTCCTTCGCCCGGCCCGGCTGTTGGTCTTGGTGTTCCGGAGCGGGCGGTTGCCGGACGACGAGCCCGCCGGTTTCCTGCTCGATCGGAACCGTGGCGGTCTCGGAAGCGACATCGGCGTCAGGAGCGGTAGCGGGGCCCGGCGGTGGACTCGGTGGCGTGGTGGTGATCGGGGTGGAGGATGTGGATTCGCTCGGCGCGGAGGTCGCCGGAGTGAAGGTCGGTGATACGGCCCAGGCGACGCACACGGCAGACAGCAGTCCCGCGGCCGAAGCGGCAAGCGTCTTCCTCGGCACCTTCACGGGTGAACGGGGTTCGGGCAGCGGTGTCGGCGTATCCCGTCCGTGGGCGTCGCCGAGCCGGCCCTTGGTGGCGCAAGGAAGGCCCGTGTCCAGTATGTGGGCGCAGTCGCGAGCGGTGGGGCGTCGGCGCGGTGACAGCGAGGTCATCAGCGACAGCAGGCGCACCAGGTCGCCGGGCAGGTCGGCGGGAACGGCCGGCGGACGGTGCAGCCGGGCGACGGCCGCCTCGACGTCGCCGCCCGGGTACTCGCGGCGGCCGGTCAGGCACTCCAGCAGCACCAGCCCGAGCGCGTAGACGTCGGCCGCCGTGCCCACTTCCTCGCCGCGGACCTGCTCGGGTGCGAGGTGGGGGGCCGTGCCGACCATCTGCCCGGTGCGAGTGAACCGGGTGGCGCCGGTCAGGTGGGCTAGCCCGAAGTCGGCCAGGTAGGGCCTGCCGTCGCGGTCGAGCAGGATGTTCGACGGTTTGACGTCCCGGTGCACGACGCCCCGCTCGTGCACGTAGGCCAGTGCCTCGGCCAGACGGGCTCCCAGCCGCCGCACCTCCTCGACCGCCAGAGGCCCTCGCGCGATGTGGGTGCGCAGCGTGCGCCCGTCGACCAGTTGGAGCACGAGGAACGCGCCGCGGTCGCTGCCGCCGGTGTCGTAGACCGACACCAGACCGGGGTGCGACAGCCCGGCCAGGGTGCGCACCTCGTTGTCGAACCGCCGCCGGTCGTCGAGGTCCGCGCTGGGCTGGAACAGCTTGACCGCGACATCGCGGCACAACGCCGTGTCCCACGCCCGGTACACCTCGGCCATGCCGCCGGAACCCAGCGCTCCGGCCAGCTTGTAGCGACCGGCCAACAGGTCGTCGCCGTGGGATGGTGACACCGTCGACCCTTCCGGTCCTCAGACTCCCAACATTCCCAGGTGCCCCTTCTTCGGAAGCTCAAACGCCACCCTGCCACGAAGCAGCACAAGGCCGTTTCACATATTCACATCGACGACAACCGAACAATCCACCGTCGTACCCACCGCACTGTTCCGAACGGGTGACGCCGATGTGATCGTGTTACGCCAACAGCGCGTACGCCGATGAACCGGTCAGCGCCAGGGGCACACCCCCGACCCCCGGCGCGCACACCTCGATACAGCGATCACTCATATTCGGAGCCGATCGACCCGCGACCCGTTGAACTTCCATGACGACACGTCGTAACGTCGATGCGCTCGGCGACCACGCGGAGCGTCGGCGGACGCAACCCCGGGATGCGACCTGCACCCGTACGACCGTTCCCGCCCAGCCACGCGAGGAGCGCACGACATGAACGGACACACCACCGAGAGCGGGCAACTCGTCGGCATCACCCACACCGAGCACGAGGGCGTACTCGTCACCACCATCACCGGAGAAATCGACCTGAGCACCGTCGAGGTGATCGACACCGAACTGGCCACCCGGCTCCGCCAACAACCCACAGCCGTGGTCGTCGACCTCGACGCGGTCGACTTCTTCGGCTCCCTGGGCATCACCGCCCTCCTGCAAGCCCGACAGCACGCCGAACGCCGCGGCGTCGGATTCGCAGTCGTAGCCAACAGGCGTCAAGCCCGCAGAGCGCTCGAAGTGACCGACACGCTGCAACCGCTCGGAGTGCGCCGCACACTGGCCGAAGCCGTGGAGCTCGCCCGATCCACCGCATAGCCGACAGCGCGCCCGCTGGACGACATCATCCGCGACGTCCAACGCCTGGTCCCTCACACGTCGACGGGGCGGGCAACATTGTTCACCGGCTACCGTGCCGATCGAGAACCTTCCAGGCCGAGCGCCACCGCCACCGCCACCATCGCGACGCCCGCCGGCCACACCACCAGATCACACACCGCCACCACGGCGTTGACCAGGGCTACCAGCAGAAACACCACGGCAAGCCAGCGCAGGACCGTCGCGGGGCGGCCGGCCACAGGCTCGCGGAGACGGGTTCTCACACCTCATGTATCGCATCTTCCCCGCTCCCGCGTTAACCGGAAAGCGAGGAACCATCACCGCGAACCGTCGCCAGCCGGGACCACGGTGGTGGAAGGAGGGACGGTCATAGGCTCAACTGGCCTGTCGGCGTCTTCTTGGCCACAGCGACCAGCTCCCCGATCCAGTCAGCGGACAAACGCAGTCCTTCGGCATGTTCGACCATCCACTCGGCGGCGTAGCGCTTGCGCGCCGCCGCGGTGATGCACGCGGCGTAGCCCGGGTCGGCGGCCAGTCGGGCGGCCAGCTCCGCCCTCCGTGACAGCAGCGCCTGTTCCTGCTGTTCAACCTGGTCACGCACGAGTTCCAGGGCCACGCTGACGATATGGTTCTCATACCAGCGAAGGCGTGGGTTCCCCAGCAGCTCGTCCAAGCCGGGCACGCCCCGTGCCGCAGCCTGGTGGCCGCGCCAGTTCGCGCGCCGGAATCCCGGATGGGCCGCCACGGTGTCCACCCACCGCCGCACGACGTTCTCGGGCAGATGTTGCGGACGCCTCCTCCTCGTCGTCCTCCGGCGACCACCGTGCAGTGCGTACCCTGTCCGCCGCCGTGTCGGTCAACTGCTCCAGCGGCTCCGACCAGGCCGCGACGGCGGACCAGAGATTGACCACACCACCGTGGGCGAAGCCGACCTCCACCTGCCGGGTCCAGCCGTCGATCCTGTCCAAGGTGGTACGCAGCCTCCGATGATCGGCTTCGGCGAGATGGTCACCGGCTGCGGCCAGCACCGCCGCGGCGTCCACGGTGCGATGGTTGAGGTACAACAGCACCGCGCCGCAGGCGGCTGCGGCGTCGAGAGCCTGGTCCAGGGTGACCTCGTCGTCGAACACGACGGTGTCGACGTCCAGCGACGCCGCCAACACCGTCAGGCCCTTTCGGCGAGCGGTGTCGCGTACGTGTCGTGCATGGTCGGCCAAGCTGTCCCGATCGGCGGCGGCGAACCCGCCCACCGCGTCCTCCACATCCTGGAGCGTCAACATGGTCGGAACTCCACCAGCGGACACCGACAAAACCGGCTGCGCCGACCGCCTGACGGGATAAGTACACCCGATCAGGTGATCCGGTGGGCCGCCAACCCGGTAGAGGGCGAGATGTCCATCCCGACGTAGGCCGTCGCCGACGTTCTCGCCGTCCGACGCAGGCACGCGGAATGCGGGCGGCGTGATCCCGGCGGATCTCGACGACGTCCCGGCCGCAGACCACCCGGATGTCCCGTACACCCCCACGACGCCACCACTGCGACGCCGAGCAGCGACACACATGGGCCGTGGGTTCCCCGACCACTCGGGACGGTTGATCCTCCCGTGTTAGACGGAGCCCGTGCTGGGCGTTCCCGGTGACGCCATGTGGCGACAAGGAAGGGCGCCATGTCCGATCCGCTCCGAAGTGGTGATCTGAGCGAGGACGAGTGTCGGGCGTTGCTGTCCGGTGTCCGGTGGGCGTTGGGTGCACACCGGACACCGATATCAGCGGGATGAGGTCACCTTGTTCCAAGGGCCGCAGCGGCCGGTCGAGGGTGCCGATTGGGTGGCGCAGGCTCGGAATTCCAGGGTGGTCCACGGCCCGTATGGGTCCAGGTCGACGGTCAAGGGCGGGTTGAGGACCCTGCCTTGCGGGCTGTTGCGGTACTGGCTGTTGGGGTTGTGCACAGGAGGCTGGCCTCGGCCGTCCACACGCAGGTCCAATGCTGTGGTGTAGCCGTCGCTTCGGGTGTCGTACAGCTTGATCTGGTTTGCCTCGCGGTAGAACTCGGCTCGCGCGCGGTTGGCCTTGGCCAGCGCAACCGCGTCTGCTGAACCGAGTGGCATTGGAGCCGGTACAGGGGGCATGTCCGCACCCAGAAGTAGGGCGAGCACGATCGCGGCTGCGGCGCTGACCGGTCGAGCGTGCCGGTGTCTGGATGGGCGGTCTCCGACGGAGGGCGCGGCCTCGAAAAAGCCGGCGGACTGCGAACCGGACAGGAGGCGCGGGTCGGAGTTGGTTGAGTCCTTCCGATCGGCGTGGTCGTGCTCGATGCCGGCTGGTGGATAGGCGGCCAGCTCTCGCAGGTGCCGCGCCCGGAGCCGCACCTCCGCCGCGACCTCCAACACAGCCAGCAGGGTGTCCAGCGCCTCTGGGATCGGAATCTGCTTACCCGCGCGGTAGCGGGAGATCGATGTGTTCGACAAGTTCGTCGGGTACCGCGCGTCACGCGACCGCCGCACGATCTCCCGCGCACTCAACCTAGAGCTGGCGTCGCACAGCAATTCGTCGATGAGGGCAGCGAGGCGCTTCCGGGGATCTTGGGTGGGCACGAGCTGCGGCGAGGCCGGGGACATGGGCACGGTGATCGTCTCCTGTTTCAGTGGCGCGACATTTTGGCCGGTCAGAGCACCGGAACGTTCCGGAACACTCGCCGCCGATTGCCGCCCGCCACTCACACACTGTGACATAGGGGATGCAGTCGAGCACACACAGTAGCCACTGCGTCATGCAACACGAAAGGACGCTCATGACCCGTCCACGACGATTCCGAGCCCGGCTCCGGCTGGGACTGCTGATCACCCTCACCACCGCGAGCCTCGTGACCGGACCTGTCTCCTCCTCCGCCGCACCTGCGGCAGGGCAGGACACCGGCGAAGTCTCGGCGGAGATGAGCCAGGCGATCGCCGAGGACCAGGCCACCCTTGACTCCGCAGGGCCGGTCCAGCGGATCCGGTTCGAGTTCCGCAAGAACCACCAGGACCCGACCCGCTCCCGACTGACCCTCTACCGGCTGACCTTGTACAAGGACGGCCCTGTCCGCCGGGTCACCCTCGGATCCTGGCGCGCAGGCTCCGGCATCGGCGGTAACGGCCGGGGACAGGACCCCTGCGCCACGAGCGTCGGCTGGTTGCCCAACGGCGTCTACGACGCCCATCCACGAGAGACCTCCTACCGCGACAACTTCGACGGTGGCCTGATTTTCGGCACGGTATGGCGGCTGCAGAACAAGAAGTGTGCAGCTGGCACCATGCGCACGGATCTGTTCATCCACAGCGAGATGACCCCGAACCGCACCCAGGCCTGCGCCCCCGGCGCCTATCGGGAGAACCAGTGCTGGGACGGCCCTGCGGACTACCGTTCTGAGGGATGCATCAAGCTCAAACCCGCCGACATCGCCGAGGCCGCCCGCCTGGCCCTCACATCAGGCGGCCCACGCCTGGGCGAGATCGGCTATCGCAGGCTCCTCGTGGTCACCAGCTGACATCCACCCGCCCTGTCCGGTCCCTGGGTTCTTCGGGGACCGGACAGGGGATTCGGGAAGGTTCAAGGCACCAAGAACCCCCGTCCTTCTCGCCGAGGCCGTGCAGGTCGTCGGGCGAACGGCCGAGCGCTTCTCCGAACA
Source organism: Actinosynnema sp. CA-299493 (assembly GCF_050946825.1). Classification (NCBI taxonomy): domain Bacteria; kingdom Bacillati; phylum Actinomycetota; class Actinomycetes; order Pseudonocardiales; family Pseudonocardiaceae; genus Actinosynnema; species Actinosynnema sp. CA-299493. The sequence goes on along the minus strand of NZ_CP191993.1, from coordinate 4,270,917 downwards.
CCAGCACGACCGCAGCGCCGTTGGTGAGATCACCTCGATAGACTGAGCAGCCCAATCGCCACTTTAGGGTGACATTTTCCGCAGCATTGCATATCTGCCCAGATCAACGCGGCTAACGGTTTGCCTTGCGGTCCCGTTACTGATATACGGGTCACCTCGCTCAATTAGCCGCGGTGTAGCTGACCTGGATAGGCCGGTTTGATGAGATTGTTGCCCTCCCGGGGCGTCCGCGTGGTGCTACTGATGCTTCTCGCGGTTATGTTCGCAGTCGTGGTCGTGGCGTTGCTGACCGGCGATCTGGACACTGGCGAGAAGCTCGGCAGCGTGTCGGCGTCGTTCATCGCGATGGTGATGTCCGCCTTGACCGTCGCCGGGCTCGGCTCGGTCGACGACCGTGCTGTCGGCGACACCGACTCCCTCGCCGACGACCTGGCCGGCACGGTGCGCGAGCAGTGGCGTGACGAGGTCGCCGCACGTCGTCTCCACCAACCGCGCTTGCTGCCGCTGACGTGGACCGACGGCCGCGGCACCGGGCGGCTCGACGGCCCGGTCGAGGAGGTCGGCGACAGGCTCGCGCGCGCCTACGGGGAGATCCGCGGCAAGCGGCTGCTGCTGCTCGGCGAGCCCGGGTCGGGCAAGACGGTCGTCGCCATCGTGCTCGTCCTGGGGCTGCTGCGGGCCCGGCGGCCGGGTGATCCGGTTCCGGTGCTGCTCTCGGCGGGGTCGTGGGACCCGGTGGAGGAGTCCTTCGACGACTGGGTCGTGCGGATCATCGCGGCCGAGTACTACAACGGCCGCCGGGACGTCGCGACGAGGCTGCTGCGGGACGACAAGCTCCTGGTCGTGCTCGACGGTCTGGACGAGATGCCCGAGATCGACCGGCGCAACGCGGTGCAAGGCGTCAACGCCGCGTTGGGCGGCGATCGACCGATCGTGGTGACCTGCCGGATCGCCGAGTACGAGGACATGATCGCCAACGGCGCCCCGCCGTTGCGCAAGGCCGTGCCCGCACGCATTCTGCCCTTGTCCGGCGAGGACGCCGTCACCTACCTGCGCGAGGTGGCGCCGTGGCCGCCGGGAACGTCGTGGGCGCCCGTCTTCGAGGTCCTCCGCGGCGGTCGTTCCACGGCCGTCGCCGCGGCCCTGTCGACGCCGTTGATGGTGAGCCTGGCTCGCACCACCTACCAGCGGTGTGGGGGCGATCCGGCGCAGCTGCTCGACGCACGGGCGTTCCCCGGTCGTGACGCCGTCGAGCACCACCTGGTGCACCGGCTGGTGGACGCGGCCTACGCACCCGATCCGCTGCCGTCGGGCGAGTTGGGCACCGTGCCGTCGAGCCGCTGGTCGGCCGCACAGGCCCGGCGCTGGTTGGCGTTTCTCGCCCGCTACCTGCACCGCCACCGCGAACGCGACCTGGCGTGGTGGCGGATGGGTGACCGGCTGGTCTCGCCGTGGCTCGCGCCGGTCTTCGGGGCCGCGGCGGGACTGTCGTTGCTCCTGGTGATCGTCGCCTTGGGACCGGTGGCCGGGGTGAGGTCCAGCGAGAACCTGTTCCTGTTCGGGCTCGGCGCGGGTGCCGTCCTCACGGTCCTGGCGACCGCGCTGTGGTTCGGCACGACGGGCCGCGAACCCGAGCGCATGAACCTGCGGGTGCGCGGCTCGGCTGCCCGCGCCCGCCGCGGCTTCCGGGTGGGTGCGGCCTTCGTCCTGCTGCCCGCAGCGCCCCTGCTCGCCGGCCTGACCGTCCTGATCCTCGCCCACGACTCGTCCACCTTCGCGTTCGTGAGCGATCAGGTCGGCGTGATGGCGCTGTTGTCGGGCCTCGCGGTCGTGGCGGGAGCCTCCGTCGCGGCACACGACTGGCTCGGTGACCGGCCCGAGCACTCGACCCGGTCGACGCCCGCGCTGCTCCTGCGCCAGGATCGCCGGTCGTCCCTGGTGGGCGCGACTCTCGCGGGCATCGTCGCGGCGATCACCAGCCTGCCGCTGCTGATGGTCGCGGGCATCGTCGGCGAACTGCTCGGTGCGGTCGTGGCCCACGGGTTGGGCCGGCACGGCGGGCCTCGAATGGACCTGGGTCCGCTCGACCTCGACACACCGCTCGACCAGATCACCACCGCCGCCGTCCTGCCGGGCGTCGGTGCCGCGATCCTCATCCTCTTCACCCGTGCCTGGCCGCGTTTCCTCCTCGCCCGCCTGGCCCTGGCCGCGCGCCGCCGGCTCCCGGTACGGCTGCCCGCCTTCCTCGCGGACGCCCGCGCACGCGGCCTGCTGCGCCACTACGGCGGCACCTACCAGTTCCGCCACGTCCGCCTCCAGGAACAGCTCTACGCACGTGCCGCCGACACCCGGCCGGCCGACGAGGCCGTGAGACCGCGCCGTCGGCTGATCGGGCTGGCAGTCGTGCTGACGCTCGTCGGGGCCCTCCTCGCCACGTGGACCACGTACAACCGCTTCCGCTGCGCTCCCCTGTTCACCCTCGGGGACCAGACCGATCAGACGTTGACCACGACCGCGCGCGGTGACGAGTGCGTCGGTGTCGTCGCCGAATCCGAATGGGACCGATTGGCACTTCCACCGGACGTGGTGCGGCGGATGCGCGAGGGGAATCGGCTAACCTCGGCCCGACCCGACACGCCCGCGCTCGTCGTGGTCGCCCCCCTGCGCTCGCCCGCGGCCGACCAGGCCGACTCCCTCGCGCGCCGGCTCGACGCCATCACCGCGGCCCAACACCACAGCCGCGCGCACCGCCCGTTCCGGACGATCCTGGTCTCCGTTCCCGACGCGGACCACGACAAGTACAGCGGCAGCTCGTTCACCGAAGCACTGCAGCGCCTGATGTCATTCATGGAACGGACGAAGAAGTCGCCGATCGCGCTGCTCGTCCTCGACGAGGCCACCGACCGGTCCAGCGACACCGTGGGTGGGATCGCCGGGTCGGCGCCGTACTTCTTCCTCGGAGGCTCGGCGACGAGGAACGAGCGCCTGATGCCAGGTGCCGCGCGCCTGTGGAGCTACGCCCGCACCCTAAACGGCGACCGCCCGCCCCCGGTGCACAGCTACACTCGCCACTACTGGATCGACAGCTGTCGATCGACCAAGCCGACAGCAGTCTTCATCCCCGACAGGCTCACAGCTCTCGACCTCTTCGACGAATGCCCCGGAGTCACCCACGTCGTGCTCGGTTACACGCCCGACGCCGCCGAGATGGCCGAGTTCAGCCCGGCCACCGTGCATTACTCCTCGGAGCAGGGTGGCGAACTCGATCACGCCGCCTGTGACGCGGCAGTCCGGCAGGCGTCCCCGGCGCGGACGGACGGGTGCGACGGAGTTCAGACGATCGCCTTCGAAGCGGTGATGGCTGTCGTGGGAGAACGCACCACGACGGTGCGGACCACCAATTAGACTCGGTCGCGGCGGCGAGCGCCCGACTGAGCTGAGAGGGACTCGAACCTGCACACTGAACGGCCGGGGTTTTGGCACTCTTGGCCGGCCAAGCCCAAATCTAGGATCTTGGTGCCGAAGGCGTGCAGTCCGTGACCGCGGGTGGCCGCGTGGCACCGGCCCGCACGTCAAGGGCTCCCCACGAGTCGTCGGACGCTGAAGCGGGGGTCGGTACGGAGTTTGTCCTGGACCGCCTTGATCGTCGGTGTGGTGACCGCGTGGCGTAGTCCGTCTGCGAGGGAGCGCCGGACTCGTTGGTCGCGGTCCTCGGCGAGGAGTAGGCCGATCATGGGGTCGTTGGGTTCACCGGCCGCCCAGGTGATGCCTGCGAGTGCGCGAGCGGCCCAGTCCTGTTGCACCGCGAGCAGCGGTACGTCTCTGGCCAGGTCGTCCGGCTTGACTGTGCGCAGTGCGCGCACGACGAGTCGGCCGCTGCTCTCGCTCGTGCCGAGAAGGTTGATCGCACGGTTGCGGACCCGGTCCCGCTGATCCTGTGTCCGGGCGAGGGATGCGGCCAGCACCAGCGCGTACGGGCGGGTGTCCAGGGTCATGCCGCTGACCTGGACTGGCCCCAGCGGGTGGCTGCCCATGTTCAGCGCCAGGTCGGCTGCTGTCGGCGTGGAGTCGGCGGCATGCTCCATCGCTTGCTCGAAGAACTCGTCCACGTCGTCGAGATCGTGGGCGAGGTGACCGGCGGCGAGGAAGTAGTTACTGCGGTTCCACCCCGGCTCGTACGGTGATCGCACCCGTTCCAGTTGTATGCGGACCAGGTTCTTGCGGTCTTCTTTCGGCAAGGGCATCGCCAGCAGCGCCTGACGTTCGGCGTCGGTGCCGAGACCGATGGAAGTCGCCGTGTTGTTCAGGGTTGCGCTGAGGTTGGCACTCGCGGCTTGTGCCGCATTCAGTTGCGCTTCCGTCGGTTCGTCGGTGATCCGGGATAGCAGCGAGGCCGCGTAGCGGTTGCCATCGGAGGCGAGCGTGCCGAGGCGGTCGCGTATGAGTTCGGGGTAGTCCAAGAACAGGTTGTGGGCTTCGTACTCCGCCTTGCGCGAGACGCCGGAGTCGTCCGCGGCCACCAAGTCGAGCAGCTGCCCGATCGCAGCGACACGCAGTGCCGGGTGACCGGCGGCGATGCCCACGCAAGCGCGGACATGGCTGTCGTCGGTGTGGTGGTAGGTGTTGGATTTTCGCGGAACGTACGGCAGCAGGTAGTCGAGCAGTTCCGCAGCTGCTTCAGGTGTAATCCTGTCGGCCAGCTCCGCGAGTACCTTGAGCGCCTCCAAGCGGACGAACGGCCCGTACCGGGTACTGTCACCGGCAGCGGTGACCTTCATGGCCGCCCACGCCGTATCACGGAACAATCGATCATATGCCGACGTGACCCGCTCGGGCGGCAACGACGTCGACACCACCCGTAGCCCACCACCTTGACGTCGTGTCCGGTACGCAACACCGGACAAACCGATCATCCGCAGGGTCATCGGCGCCGCGGTCGACCAGGGACGTGGGCAGCCAGGCGGCGAAACCATAGGTCAACCGCCACAAACGGGCCAAGGCGAAATCCTCGGACTCGTCACCGACGACCACCACCCCCGTGCGCCGTCGGCCGAAGCTCGACACCTCCACCAACCCCGCCATCGACCGCGTCCACGCGGTCGGGAGTCGATCCATCCGCACGGTCGGACCTTCCGGCGGACTCCAGACCAGTTCCTCGGGCGCCGCCGTGTCGAAGCCTCCCACATCCAGGACAACAGCCGATCAAGCGTCCGACCCTCCATCACCGGCTCAGCAGCGTCGACATCCGGGGACTCGACCAAACCCACGTGATCGGTAACAAGCAGCCCGACAGAACCACCCCATCCTGGCGGACAGGCCGCAACCACCAGCTGGCCCGGACACGTCACCCCCTCGCTGCCGGGGAACGTGCCAGACACCGACAGAGCGGACTGGAGCACCCGACCGCCATCGTCGTGGAGTTCGTCCTCGTCCTCATCCCAATCGTCATCCAGCCTGACGCGGTAGGGCGAGCACACCGCGGCGACCATGTCACGTGCCACCTGATCACCTTGGGTCCGCAGCGGAAGCAACTGGTTCTCCGCCACCCACTGCTCGTGCTCGGCCCCGCTCAGCAGCTCCCCGTCCTCCCGGTTCACACAAACCGATCCCGGCGACAGCCGCTCCAATTCCCCCAAGGGCATCGAGACGGTGACGACGAAGTCGGGGTCATAGGCACGACACGCCCGCAGCAACCGCTGATCGACACGACCATCGCGGTGCGGCACCAACGCGAAGCCAGCGCCTCCCCACACCCGCCCCGCCGCGTACAACGCCCGCCGAGCACGGTGATGCCAGTGCACCCCAGCGTCGAACACCACCACGACACGAGGCGGACGCAACCCCATGCTCACCGTCGCGTACGACACCGCAGGTCCGACCGTCACCGCCATACCTAATCACGCCATGGACGAGCATCCCCCTTATGGCGCGAAGACACGCAAAGGCCGGATGCGGGACGCTGGCTGCATGACCAATCACCGTGCTGCCGGTGATACACCGCCCGCGCCTCTACCCCCACGGCGAACCGCGAACAAGCCCTTGTCAGGCTGGACGGTCCTCTCGTACATCGTAGTGGGGCTGCTCCTTGCCTCGGGAGCGTTATGGGCACAGCTTGCTTGGCTTGACAGCCAACCGCTGCCTTCGGACAAACGAGTGGACGCCGTACTGCGGGCGGCAGCCCTCTCGGTGTCGACGTTGGGCGCCGTGGGCGCCGTGTTCGTTGCCTACCTGGCCGTACGTCGTCAACGTACCCACGAGCAGGAGTTGGAGACCCGCCGTGCAGAGCTAGATACGCGCCGCGCCGAAGTGGACGTTCTTCATGCTGAACTGGCTCAACGCGACCGAGCCCAAGAGCACACCGAGCAAGCCGCCGAGGGCACACGCGAACTCGCCAAACAGGTTGCCATTGACACCGCAATCGAAGCCGCCGCCCGCCGGGAAGCCGACCAGTTTACCCAAGCCATCAGCCATCTTGGATCAGACGCGGCACCAGTGAGGTTAGCCGGTCTGCTCACCCTGGAACAACTTGCCCAAGAAAGCGACTCGCGGCGGGAGGCTGTCCTAGACCTTGTATGCGGTTATCTCAGGATGCCGTTCGAACCTCCAGATCCAACCCTGCTAGAAGCTCCACCGTCCAGAGAAGACCAGACATCGAAGACGCATACCGACTATCAGATCAACATCAGGGAACGCGAGGTCCGTCTGACCGCTCAAAAACTGCTCAACACTCACCTTAGTCCACTTCGCGACAAACAGGGTAAGCCAACCAATCATAAATACTGGGGCGGCGACACTAGGGTCGAACTTGACCTTACGGGCGCCACTCTAATGAACTTCAGCCTCAATGGCTGCGAGGTTGGAGACCTCCATTTTGGCGGAGCGAACTTTTACGGAGACACCTACTTCACCCTGATGGTCGTACAGGGCGTGACAAATTTCGACCATGCATGTTTCCACAACAAGCCACACCTCGCCCTAGGAAAACCGACAACCGAGATCGAGTGGTGGCCCCCCAAAAATAGTAACGAGGCTAACTTCATGTCGACACGGTTCCAGGAAAGCGTCACCCTCCGACACGTCAAGTTCCTCTGCGATGCCCGATTTCACGGCAGCGTAAAGTTTGCCCAGGATCTCTGGCTCACTGACGCCGTCTTCGAAGGCGAGGTCGATTTCTTCGGCGTTACACTCAACCAAGTCCACCATGCTAACACGGCAACTTTCAAACGAGGCTTCCCACAACAATTTAAACAGCAGAATAATTGAGTAATACTGGGAGACCCTGCGTCATGTGACAGTAAACGACAGAGCAAGTCGACATCCCGAGGAGGAATGCGGCAAGCCCTTTCCCGCTGGGCCTGCTGATCCTGGTGCTGTTCCTCATCGCGGTGGTCTTCTTGATCGGGTCGATAAAAACACCTGAAGAAGGTTCCCGCGTTCTTCGACAAGCCAGCGGCCACCGAACCCAAGACCGGGGACGACAGCAAGAAAGACTAGCCGAAGTCCAGCTTCAACACGCCGTCCGTGTGCCACACGACCAGCCGGTGGTCCCGGGTCCAGATCAGGTCCTCCAGCTTGGACTCCATGTCGATCGACGCCAGTTCACGGGCCGTTCCGCCGCGACCGCACATCCAGACGCGGACCCGGCCTCCTGCACCCCCAGCTGCGATGAGCGCCTGCCCAGCGGTGGGAAATACGAGGTCGACACGGCGGACCGAGGCGAGCCCGTGGTGCCATGGCCGTGACCACGGAGCGAACTGGTCGGCCGCAAGCGACAGCAGGCTAATGCGGTCGCCGATGTCCAACGCGACAACCGGCTCAGCCGCGTCGTACCCGATCGCGACCTCGACGATGTAGTCGTGGTCGAGATCGGCCAACCGCTTGCCGGGACGGGCGATGAATGTCGCCGCGCCCGTGACGAGCATCCGTGGTTCACCGCGCACCCAGTAGGGCTGAGGCCACTCCCGCTGTTCGATTGGGTCCGCCTCGAAGTGGTCTGTCGTGGCGTGCCACCTGTTGCCGTCCCACTTCCACCAGGTCAGCTCGCCGTATGGGTTCCACACGACCACTAGCGACCCGGTGTCGTCCACGGACAGGTACGACTCATCCTCGTGATGCCCGACCGGTGTGATCGCTGGCCGCGTCTTACGGAATCCCTGCGGGCTGTACTCCCACAACTCCACCGCTCCGGCGCGCCGACGCAGTGCGATCACCGGTCTGTTGGGCGCGTGTGTGATGACTTCGATGTCTTTCCCGGCTGCGGTCTCGACGTGCTGTACGAGGTAGTCGGTCACCGTTGTCACCTCCATGCCGTCGCTTCGCAGGTTCCTCGCGACGACCTCGGTGCCGTTACCTCGTAGGAAACGAATCACCTTGGTGTCGGCAGGGATAGCCGGCGGTATGGCTGCCGAGGACGGCGGCCGGTCGACGTCCCACATCTGGACGTGATCAAGAGTGTGCGTGAGGACTACAGGAGCGCCGTATGGGCCATTGCCGATCGCGAGCGAGCCGGCGATGGGCTGGTTCACGGCCAGGGGCTCGCCGAGCGGGACAACTTCGGTACCTACCTCGTACAACGTGGCTCCGCCGAACATGCCGGACGTCACGGCGACCGCCCGACCGTCCATCAGCACGCCCGTGGCGAGGACGTTCCGCCATGCGGTCCGCGGGGGCGACGTGGTCCTCATACCTACTGCGACCACGGGGAACGGTATATCGGCGATCTGCTCCAGCGGGCCCGGCGACCGGTCTGTGAATGCGACTAACAGCACTGGTCCGTCCGCCGTGGTAGCGAAGCGGACGACGCTGAAGGTGCCTACCGCCCGGTGGGTCGCCGCGTGCATGACGACCCTATTCGAGGTCAGGGCCGCGAATCGCACGAGATCAGAGTCAGCACAAGCCAGATGGACGGTGTCGCCCTCAGCGGTGATCGCGCACGTGTGGCCCGGGAGCGGCACCCGGTGTAACAGGGAGGGGACATCGTCAGTGAAGTCGACGACCCACAGCGAGAAGCCGTCCACCACGCTGGCGAGCAGTCTGCCGTCCTGGGTGACGGTCGTGTCCACGTCGCCGACGCCGCGCATCCCGCCGAGCTGGATTGTCCCGGTGACGTGTAGCCGATCGGTGAACGACCACCTCAAGAGGACGCCGTCCCGGCTCGTGCTCAACCCCACCTCTCGCCCGTCAGTCAGCACCTCCTGCGCGTGTACCTCAATGTATGGGTCACCCGTGACTAAACGGTCCACCTCGATAAGGCGGTAATCCCGGTACCGGTGCAGTACGGCGACCCCGTCGCGGCCGGTGGTCAAAACTGCTGGGTTACCCCGAGAGTCCAACCACATGCCAGCCCGCGTCAGCTGTGAAACAGGGCCGAGCACCTGGTGACTGTCCTCCGGGTGTCGCTGTGCCAACACCACCGCGCGCCATGCGATCGGGCCGCTGACCTCGTCGGCGAGCGAGTCGAAGCCAGTCTGCCTCGCCTTCAACGCGAACCAGGCGGCACGGTGGGCGCGGTCGCCGTCCTTGAAGGTGTGCAGCGCGCGGCGATAGATGTGGCGGACCAGGCCGGCCCGTTCGGAGGTCACGTGTGCAAAGTGGGGCACTATTCGTTCTGGGTCGACCTCCAGCATGAAGTCGAGGTCTTCGACCAGGTCGTCCAGACGACCGGCGGCGACGGCGTGCTGGGTCAAATGCGTGCGGACGTACTCGGGCGTGTCCTCCCACCTGGTTACCAGCCCGCGCAGGGTTTCGTAGACCACCGGTTCCGCGCCCGGCCGTTCGGCGCGGAACGCATCGTCCAAGGCCTGGTGGAAGAGCCGGAACGTCCCGGCGGTCTGCTCGACCAGGTAACCGGTCGTATAAGTCAGGACTTCACGAAGGTCGCGGGCGGTGTAGTCAGCGGCGCTCACAGCGTTGGCCAAGGCCAGCCACAGCGGTCCTTCCGGCAGGCCCGAGCCCTCGGCGTAGGCGAGCGGCAGGAGCAGGTCACGTGCCAACTGCGGCCGGTCGAACCGCACGGTCAGGTAGTCGTCGACGGCTGCGCCGACGCTAGTCGGCAGCCGGTCCAAGCCGGTCAGGCAGGCCAGTTGGGCGACGAGGAAGTTCCCGCCCGCGTGCTCGGCGATGGCTGCGGCCCGAATATGGTCGCCTACCCGATGTTCGACGTAGGTGATCACGTCCTGGTGGTCGAGGTAGCCCTCGGAGTCGAGGTCGAGCACCACTGGGTTGCCGAGCCTGGTCAGCAGGGCGTTCGTGGTCGACCCGCGTGCGCCTACGCGCGTGCCGACCACGACGTGCCGCTCCGAGTGCGTGGCCAGCCGGTTGAGCATGGTGGCGATTGCCATCGGCGCGTCGCCCGCCGCCTCGTCCAGCGCGTCGACCACGACCGAGATGGGCCCGCAGCGTTGCAGCAGCTCGATCTGGTCGGCCGCTTCGACATCGGCGGCGTCGGCGATGGCACGGACGATGTCCATCAACGTCTTGCCGCGGGCGTGGACGGCGACGGTCACGCTGCCGACCGGCGGGAGAGCGACCTCGGGCGGGAGGCTGTCCTCGGGCACGAGTGGGCGGCCCGCCCGATCGGCCAGCATGACGGTCCGCGCGATCACGGCGCTCTTTCCGCAACCGGGGCTGCCGACCACCGCCCGCACCCGCCCGTCGGCTGGTCCTTGCAGGTAGGACGCCAGTTCCGTCAACGCCCGGTGCCGCCCGACGAAGTGCCAGACGTCGGTGGGCTCGTGCGGTTCGACGCCGCGCGCCCGGGGCAGCCAGTGAGTGTCGAACGCGTCGTCCAGGTCGACCCGCCAACCCGTGTAGGTGGCGGCGGACGGCCACCGCCGGACGATCTCCTCGACCGGGATGAGGTTGCCGCCGCCCACAGCCTTATGCGCGGTCACGACGATGCCGACGACCGCGCGCACGTCGTCGTCCCACACCGGCGCACCGGAGAAGCCGCGGGCGATGGGGTGACCGGAGGTGTGTTCCAGCTGCACCCAGCCCGGACCGACCCGCCCGCCGATCCGGCCGCGCGACTCGGTGTGGTGGCCGCCCGCGAAGCCCTGCACCAGGTACGTGTGGTCGCTCATCGCGGTCGGCGCCCGCAACGGCGCGCACACAGCGCCCGGAACCGGGGTGGTCAGGCGCAGGACGGCCAGGTCGCCGTCTTCGACCGGGTCACGGAACTCGACCGACGCGGCGACCGTGACGCCGAGGTGGACCAGGGTCACGTCCACCGAATCGTGGGGCACGACGTGGGCGCACGTCAGCACGAGGTCCGGTGCGATGAGCACGCCCGAGCCGACCTCACCCACCCGCGCCAACCAGGGCGGGCGCTCCCGGTAGCTCGCGCGCACAGTCCTTGAGCCTACTGCCGGTACCAGACGCGGCGGGCGGGCACGAGCAGATCTCCCGGCATCCAGGAGCAGCCCTTCCATCGCACGTAGAACAGGTCGGAGAAGTCCCTCTCCGGGTATTTGGATCCGCATCTGCGTCGGCCAGCCTGAGATCCTACAAGCGGTTCTTTGCCAAATTTTCTCTCGCGCTACTGTTGGTGGCACGCTAATTGAGATCAACCATCTTCCCGACCGATGATTTCACTCAGCGGAGGCGGTTCCCTCGGAGCTTTACAGTAAATCTGGCCGAACAGCGGAGTCTTCCAGGCAATCGGGTTCTGGATGGGACCTCCTGCAGAGACGGTTCCTCTGGGGCCAACCGTCACCATGCCAGTCTTCGCGGTTGTGCGCAGTTAGCATATCGCCTGATGTGGACCGAAGGAGCGCCGCAGACTCACCGAGACATCACAGGGAGTACTTACCGAGGCGTCCAACTGTTTCGCTGAGCAAAAGCTGGTGTGGGAAATTTCCCACGCATGCGATAGAGTCATCTTAGCCGGTAGGGTGTACCCATGGACCATTACCTGTCGAAGGTGGTGGGAGATTTCCCACTAGCAAGTGGACGAGCAATCGGACACATCAATTGCCCCACGAAGCTTTCCTGAGTCTATCAGGAGGCGGCGTGGGGCTTTGTGTTCCGCAGGTCGCTCCGACTGGTGCGACGGACTGCCGCCTCTGCGGCGCGAGGCACGTCGTAGGGGTGCGGTCGGTGCCGGCAGTGCCAGACGCCGCGTCTCCGCTTCTGACGCTCCCCCGCACTGTCGGGTCGCTCGGCGGCGCGTGTTCCTTCTGTGTCGGATCGGACGGTGTCCGTCGATCGGATGACGTTGCCGGTGGCGAGGGAAAGCCTGTCCTGTGGTGATTGGCGGCGTGATGGCGCGCGGTGCGGGGTTCGCTTTCGGGTCCAGTGACGTGCGTGTCGGGTACGACGTGCCCTGGATTGGGCGGTGTCTGGTGGCTCGGCGGGCGTGCCGGGAGGGCTGGTCTGCGGGACATCCGGCTCGGGCTTCAGGTGCAGGACGAGTTGGTCGAGGTGGTCGGCGCACCGTCAGACATGCTGCCGGGCAACCTCCGCTCGCCGGTCAGGTACCGGCATCCGCGCCACGGCCTGCTTACCCCAACCGCCGAGTAGATATTTCTCTATTCCGCCTCCAGTACCAGTGCCGGGATTACGGCCCGATCACCCAGTTCCCGCTCAGCCGCAGCGGCAACACCTGGGTCGGGATCCTGGGCCTGCTCACGCAGCCACGCGGTCACCTCGGTATCGCCGGGCCTCGACTGGGCGAGCGCCCGCGTTACTGCCAGTCGCTGGCTGGCGCGTGGGTCTTCTGCACCTAGCCGTGACAGCTCGTTCCGGACTGCCGGGTCGTGCCCCCACCCCAGTGCCCACCATTCGACAGCCACACTCCGCACCAGCGCATCTTTGTCACCGATGGCAACCTCCCGCAGCCACTCCACGATCCCAGGCAACCGCGCCCCGAACACTGCCGCCACCTCCACCGCCATGCTCCGAGGGAACCAGTCCTCGTCGGATGCCACTACCGACCGCAGCCAGGGGATCAAGTCGCCGTCTTCAGGTGCAGCGTCAGCTGCGTACGTCACGGCTACGGCACGGACTGCCGGGTCGATATCGTTCCGGGCCTGCTCCCGCAACCATTGCTCAGCCCCAGCACCTGGTGGCCATTCTTCGGTCGACCGCACTACCGCCAGCCGCACTTCCCAATCGTCGTCAGCCACCGCTGTAAGTCGATCTACCAAATCAGGTAGGTACTGCCACGAGTTCGCCAATGCCGCCAGTGCGGTTCGCCGCACCAATGGGCTGTCGTCCGAGGCTCGCTCCCACAACCAGTCAAACGCTCCCGGCCACCATTCCCAATAAGCGCTCAGTGCATTCAGCGCCGAGGCTCGGTCCTGTGCGTCCCCGGCACTCTCGGCCAGTTGCCGGACCCAGGCGCGCGCGTCTTCTCGCGCTGCCCAAGCGGACATCAGCTCCCACAACAGCGTCCGGCGTTCGACGGGATTTGTCGCGGCCAGGTATGCCTCTTGCAGCTCCTCGGGAGACGCCGCCAGTAACGCTGTCGCGCTGGCGCGGATCTCGGGATCCGGGTCGGTGGCCGAGATCGCGCCCAGCCACTCCGTGTCCGCGGTATGCCTCGCTGCCTGCCGCATGGCCGCCATCCGAACCGCAGGGGCCGGATCAGCGACCGCACGGCTGCGCAGCCACGCGGAGACGGCAGGCAGATCCGCTCGACCCTCCGTCACCGCCTCCACCACGAACTTCCGAAATGCGCTGTTGGGTTCCTGCTCGGCGAGATCCACTAGGTGCGCTCGCACTGCGGGGTCTCTCAGCCAGGCATCCCTGATCGTGCCGCTGCTCCGCCAGGAGCCGAGGTAATCCATCGACCGCAACCGGTCCACTACCCAGTCCCGCACGGCCGCGCCATCCCCCCAGTGCTTGGCGATCGCCTTGATGGCGGTTTCCCGCGCCTGCGTGCCCCAATCGTTGGTGGCCTTGTCGCACAGCCATGCCAACAGGGGAATGCCTTCCGGTGGCGTGTTGATGACTGCGGTGAGAGCGGAGGCTCGGATGTCCTGATCCACGTCGGTCTCGGCGAGGGTGAGCAGCCAACGTGGGGTGGTCGGCTCCGCCGACCAGTCCTCGACCACGACTTCAAGGGCCGCCCACCGGGCGGAGTGGCTTGCCTGCGCGTGGACCTTGGCACGCAATCGGTCCAGTGTTCCCGGCTGGTCGGGCCAGCCGGTCGCGATCGCGGTGAGTGCCACCCCTCTCACATCCCCACTGGCTGCCTGCTCCTGCAACCACTCCAGAGTTGCCGGTTCCCGCGGCCACCCCGCAGCGATCACCTTCAACACGTTCTCGCGTACGAACCATGAGGCATCACTAGTGGCGATGTCCTTCAACCAGGCCAGGAGGTCGTCTTTGGCCGAGTGCGCGGTGATGGCCGCCACCGCCGCGAGCCGGACACTCGCGTCCATGTTGCGGAGGAGGTGCGCCTCCACCCAAGCCCAATCCTCGCCCGCCCGTATTAAATGCCTCACGGCCGCAGTGCGTGGGCGGTAGCCGTGTTCGGTGGTGAAAACCTCGCGCAGCCAGCCGCGCAGTTCAGGGCCGGACGCCCGCTCGGCCGTGGCGTTAATGACCGTTTGTCGGACTCCGTCGTCGCGATCAGTGCGGCCCCATATCCGCAGTTGAGCATCAGCCTCCTCCCCGGTCCACACCTCGCACAGCTGATCGATCACGGGGTTTCGAACTCCTTGGTCGCGTTCGGCCTCGATCTGGGATCGCAACCACCTGATCACCTCCGGCTCGTGCCACCACCGGGCGCCGATCGTGACCAGCGCTTCCGCGCGCACGTCGCTCCCTGAGTGCTCGGCCAGTTCGGCCAGCCACTTCCGGACGCCCGCCACCTGGCCCCAACCCTGGCCGATCGCCCAGACCGCCTGCCGGCGGGAACTGATGGGCTCGTCGCTCGCCACCAGCTCGCGGAGCCAGGCCAGCACGCCCTCGTGTCCGCTCCACTCAGTCGCCAGCACTCGAACCACAGTCGGCGTCTCGATGTGGTGCCGGTAGAGCCACGGGAGGGTGTCGGGGTGGTCGGCCCATCCGGTCGCCAGCGCGGAGACCACCGCGGCTGGCAGCGCGGAGCCCTCTTCGCGCGGTGTGAGGCCGCGTAGCCAGATTGCCGTGGGCTCGTCCTTGGCGACTGCGGGGATCAGATGGGTGAGTGCTGCTGCCCGGACGGTGTCGTCCTCGTCATCCTCCACGAGTCCACGTAGCAGCCTGACATCGTCGATTGTGATGTTGCCGCAGGCCAAGCCGTTGATTGCGGCGACGCGGAGCGTCGCAACCGGCGCGGTCCGTGCCTGCTCGCGCAGCGTATCGCGGAACTCGGGATCGTTCCCTGCGAGCAGCGCCGCGATGCGGGTCGCGAGCGTCGGCACGTCGGGGGCCCAGTCGCGGGCTTGGCGAACCAGTACGGCGTGTTCGGCCGTGTACCACTCCTGGAACACCTCGCGCCCGGCCCAATAGGGCCCGAACTCGGACAGCGCGGGCACCACACTGCTTTCGATCAGCTTAGTCAGCTTGCTGTCGAAGTTGCGTTGACGGTGGCCTGCCACCATCAGTAGGTCGGTCACGGCCTTGGCCACGGCTCGACTCAGCGGTGTGAGGGCACCCAGCCGTCTGATCTCGCCCAGGCACTGCACGGCCAAGACCAGATGGTGCGGCAGAGAATCCGGTGATTGGCGCCAGGTGGGATTGAGGTTGAGCAGGTGCTCGATGACCAGGCGGGCGAAGTTCTCGTTGAGCATGCCTGCTACGTGTCGCAGGACCTCGTGCCAGGCCGGGTCCTTCCATCGGTTGGCATAGAGAGCGACGAGGTCGGACTCGTCGAGGCTGCGTTCGTGGGTGAAGCGCCGTACGACGTCGTCAGCGGCCAAGTACTCCAAGAACGCCCGGTGCACGAACCCATACACACCCGCTCCGAAGCGGGACAAGATGAAGTTGCGATGACGGAACTGCTCCAGCATCGCGTTGGCGACCGGGCGGGCCCGGTGTGCGGGCAACTCGAGGTCGTCGCGCAGATAGCGCTCGAACTCCTCGGTCAGGTCGGTACCCGGGATGTGGTTGCCAGCCAAGCCCGCCGGTGCGTCCTGCATGCGGCGGGCCACCCGGCGCAGGAGTTCGAGCTTGTCTTCCTCGACGAGGGTCGATAGGCCCTCATCGACTCGGATGCCAGCCAGGTGCTTGTCGATGTCCCAATGCTGGACCAGCACGGTCACCGCGTGCTGATAGACGGCTCGACGATCACGGGGCAGTTCGCGGCGCCTGCCGATGATGGCGAGGATGGTCAGTAGCAGCGGGTTGCCCGCGAGGTCGCCCACCGCGCGGGCGCCGTCAACGGCCGAGAGCAGTCGGCTGCACATCCTTGCCACCTCGCCGGGGTCGTCCGGGAACGCCGTGCCGTACCAGCGGTCGACAAAGGCGCCAATCTGATCCCGGTCAAGGTCTTCCAGCTTGTGATGGGCGAAGCCGGCGGTGTCCAACAGCGCCCGCTGATAACCCACCAGCCGGGAAGTCACGATCACCTTGGCCTGCGGATACTTGCCGGTGAAGCCGATGATTCGCTTGGTGATGGTCTCCCGCAGGGCCGGGTCGAACACCTCGTCCAGCCCGTCGAAGACCACCAAGCTGCGGCCGGAAGTCAGCAAAGCCTCAACCGTAGCCCTGGGCAGGCCGAAGTGCTCGGTGTCGTAAAGGTGGGCGACCAAGTCGAGGAAATCCCTCTCTTGGCTCGACGAGATGTACACCCGCAGTTCGACAACCAACGGCACCACGCCGCGCAGCGGTTCCAACTCCGCAGGCAGGGCCACCCCGCCCGCCAGCGCGAGGGCGAGATACCTGGCCAGGGTGGACTTGCCCGAACCCGGGTCACCAAGCAACACCGTCTTGATCGAGGACGGGTGCGCCACCACACCGAGCACCGACCGCCGAGGACGCTGCTGGTAGCTACGGTGCAGCCGATCGAGCACCTCACGGTCCACACCGCCGTGCGCATCACTCGCGGCGAGGTACCCAGCATCTACGACGCGGCGCCACACGTCCTTGGGCAGGTCCACCGGTGGCGGGTCAGCCCGCACGTCCTGCCCGACGAACACCTGTCGCAGCCACATCGGCGGATGCTCGTCCTGGTCGTTGAGCGGGATCAAGGTGTCCAAGGCCAACCTGCCGAACCTCTCACCGACCACCGCCAGGTAATCCCTGACAACCCGGTCAACGGCCTGGTCAGCAGGCCGCCTCGCCGCTTCGTATCGGCTCTGCCAGAAGCTCTGTTCACGTTGGTCTGCGGCTAGACCGCGGAACCGGTGGGCTTTGGAGTAGGCGAGGCACGCAGAAATGAACGCCGCCACGGTTTCACGCCGCGGCTTGGTGCGGCCGGTCAGCAGGTTGCCCACCGACGACTTGGACAACCCCACGGCGTGCCCCGCCAGCACCTCATACCCAGGTGATCCCACCAGCGAGTGCAGATCGGCCAGCACGTCCAGCGGTGCGTGTGTCACGGGCCCTCCAGTTTCCAGCGTTTCCAGACTGCCCCAACCTGCACGGATCGAACGCCAACGTCAGGGGTGTCCGCAGAATCGAGCCAGGGAGGCCCCGATGCAGATCATCCTCGTCGACGCCGCACGCACTCTATGGGTGTGGCTGCCGACCATTACGACCATCGCCAAGGTGACGGCCGCCGTTATCAGTCTGGCAGTTGCGATCCACAAGGCCGCCCGTTACTGGCGGACGGGCCGCTGACCTGAACGGTGGACCAGGTCAGCGAAGCGACTGAGCTTCCCCCGGTAACCCGGAGTCTTTGATCCTCACCTGGTTCTTCGGAGTCGGGTTACTGGATGATCGCTCATCTCAGTAGCCCGGAGGACAGCCCACGATGCCCAAGCGGTACCCGCCCGAGTTCCGGCGCGAGGTGCTCGACCTGGTCGCGTCCGGCCGCCGCGTCGCCCAGGTCGCGGCGGACCTCGACATCAGCGACCAGACGATCTACGCCTGGCACCGCCAGGAGCTCATCGACAGCGGCCAGATGCCCGGGACGACCAGCGCGGACAATGCCGAGCTGGTCGCCGCGCGTCGACGGATCGCGGAACTCGAGGCCGAGGTCGCCGTCCACCGCCGCGCCGCCGAACTGCTCAAGGAGGGCAGCACCCCAAAAGGCGGTACGAGGCGGTCACGGTGATCGCCTCCGAGGGGCGGTCGATCCAGCTCGCCTGCCGGGTGCTCGGGGTGTCCGAGTCCGGCTTCTACGACTGGCGAGGCCGCGCTCCCTCGCCGCGGGCGATCCGCCAAGCTTGGCTCATCGACCTCATCCGTGAGATCCACGTCGAGTCGTTCCAGGTCTACGGCTCCCCGCGGGTGCACGCCGAGCTCACCCTCGGCCGCGGAATCACCGTCGGGCACAACACCATCGCGCTTCTCATGCGCCGCAACGGAATCAAGGCCTGCCCAACCGGCGCAAACCGCGCCTGAGGCACGACACGCCCACCGCGGTGGACCTGGTCGACCGCGACTTCGCCCAGACCCGCGCCGAACCAGCTGTGGGTCACCGACATCACCGAGCACCCCACCCGTGAAGGAAAGGTGTACTGCGCGGTCGTGCTCGACGTCCATTCACGCCGCGTCGCCGACTGGTCGATCGACTCCAGCCAGACCGCCGCACTCGCCACCAACGCGCTTGGCATGGCCATCTTGAACCGGTCCCCGCTGCCGGACACGGTGATCCACTCCAACCACGGAGTCCAATTCACGTCGTGGACTTTCACCAGGCGTGCCAAGGAATCCGGGCTTCTGCCGTCGATGGGTTCGATCGGCGACTGCTACGACTGTGAGACTGGTAGTCGCCACCAGGCGGCCTGACTCCTGTTTACGACTGACCCCGCGGTTCGGGTGTCCTTGCTGTTGATCTGTCGTCCGCCTGGTGGTGCACCACCCAGTGGTGCCGGCCGGACGGGCAGTGACCTCATAGGAGCCTGATCGCAGCAGGTCCCGTCACAGTCCCGTCCACCCGACCGGCCGGCGTCACGAACCCCGTGTCCCCGGTCCCGGAGGTGGAGCCCGCGATGCCCAGTGTGAAGCGCGATCCGAGGTTGCGTCGAGTCGTCGTCGGCGTCGACACCCACAAGCACGTCCACGTCGCCGTCGCCCTGGACGACATCGGCGGACGCCTCGACACCCGCTCCTTCACCGCCGACCAGGACGGCTACCGACAGCTGCTGGACTGGGCCGCCGGGTTCGGTGCGAAGCGGCTCGTGTTCGGCATCGAGGGCACCGGCTCCTACGGCGCCGGCCTGACCTCCGCCGTGCGCCGCCGCGGCCTGGGCGCGGTCGAGGTGCTGCGCACCGACCGCCGCGACCGCAGGCTGCGCGGCAAGAGCGACACCATCGACGCCGAGAACGCCGCCCGCGCCGTGCTCAACGACACCGCCACCGCCGTGCCCAAGACCAACGACGGCACAGTCGAGATGCTGCGCCAGATCAAGGTCGCCAAGGACGTCGCGGTCAAAGCCCGCACCTCCGCCATGATCACCCTCAAAGCCGTGCTCGTCACCGCCGACCCCGAACTGCGCGAGCAACTGCAACCCCTGACCAAGATGGCGCTGATCCACCGCTGCGCCGGCCTGCGCCCCGGCACGGTCGACAGCGTCACCGCCGCGACCAAACACACCCTGCGCGCCATCGCCCGCCGGTGGCAACACCTCGACGAGGAGATCAAGACCCACGAGACACTGTTGGGCGAGCTCACCGAACGGCTTGTGCCGCAACTGGTCGACGCGTTCGGCATCGGCGCCGACACCGCCTCCGAGATGCTCATCGTCGCCGGCGACAACATCGACCGCGTCCGCTCCGAGCCCGCCTGGGCACGGCTGTGCGGTGTCGCCCCGATCCCGGCATCCTCCGGCATGACCAACCGACACCGCCTCAACCGCGGCGGACACCGCCAGGCCAACGCAGCCCTCTACCGCGCCGTCATCGTCCGCATGCGCTTCCACCAACCCACCATCGCCTACGTCGCCCGACGAACCACCGAGGGCAAGACCAAGGCCGAGATCATCCGCTGCCTCAAACGCCTACTGGCCAGGGAAATCTGGGCACTGATACGACCCCTGCGCACCCTCGCCACCAGCACCGCACAGGCCGCTTGACAACTATAGGAGCGTCAATGCCATGATCGAATCTTTCTGGGGACGCGTGCAAACGGAGCTGCTCGACCGCCGACGATGGCGCACTCGGCTCGAGTTGGCCAACGCCCTGTTCGAGTACCTCGAGATGTTCCACAACCACCGCCGACGCCACACCGCACTCGGGATGCTCACGCCGATCGAGTACGAACTCCGACACACCAGGATCGCTCCAGTAGCCTGAACTCCAGTAACCCGACTCCGTCAAACGAGGTGAGGATCAGTCAGGCCGGTCCTCTGATCCGGCTTGTTCCATCTTGTTACCGCCGCCGCGGCCCGGTGCGCTGTGGGATCGTGGCAGGGTGAACACTGAGCGTGCGGCGCTGCTGCTGACATGTCTGGTCGTCGCCGCGCTGGGCGGCTGGTTTGCGCTGGCCCGCTGGGACGACGCGAACAAGGTGGCGGCGATCGCGTCGGCACTGGGCGCCGTCGCTGCGGTAGGCGTGGCCGTCTGGGCGGCGCTGCGGACCTCCGCTGCGAGCCGATCGGTGGTCGTGCGGCGTACCGGACGGGCGGAAGCGCGTGGTGGCGGCGCGGCCAACAGCGGTGTGCGCGGTCGGATGCAGGGCCGCGTGCGAGTCGACAGGACTGGCGACGCGCTGGCCGACGACGGCGATGCCAATAGCGGCGTCCGGCTCGACTGAGCCCCGTGGTTCGTCGCCGACGTATCGAGGCGTCCCACACCGGTGACGCCACGGCGGGTCCCAGTGGGTACGCCAACACCGGCGTGCACATCGGCGACGTGTACCTGGTGCCCACCGGCCTGCCGCGCAGCGGGTACCTACACCAGGTCCGCCGCATCGCACCACCCGAGCTGGTGGCGCGGAGCGGGAGCTCGCCGAACTGGCCGCGTTCTGCCGCGACCCGGCCGCGGCGGGTGCCTATGCGTGGTGGCGGGCGCCCGCGTGGTCGGGCAAGACGGCGCTGATGGCATGGTTCGCGCTGCACCCACCGCAGGACGTGCGCGTGGTGTCGTTCTTCGTGACAGCCCGTCTCGCTGGGCAGAACAGCCGCGCCGCGTTCGTCGATAACGTCCTGGAGCAGCTGCACGCGCTCGTCGGCGGGCCGATACCCGCCGTCACCGACACCACCCGCGAGACGCGCCTGCTTGGAATGCTCGACACCGCCGCCCACGCCTGCCGGGCCGACGGCGAGAATTTGGTGCTGCTCGTCGACGGACTCGACGAGGACCAGGGCGCGGATGCGTGCCCAGGCGAGGACCGCAGCATCGCCGCGCTGCTGCCGATGGCTCCCCCGGCGGGCATGCGCGTGGTCGTCGCGAGCAGGCCGAACCCGCCCGTCCCGGGCGACGTACCCGAGCACCACCCGCTGCGCTCGCCCGCCGTCGTCCACCGGCTCACCGCGTCGACGGCCGCATGGGTGGCGCGGGCGGACATGGAACGCGAGCTGGAACACCTGCTGCACGGCTCGGCCACTGAGCAGGACCTGCTGGGCCTACTCGCCGCCGCCGGTGGCGGCCTGACCGGCGACGACCTCGCCGAGCTCACCGGCAAAACCCGGCAGCAGGTCGACGACCAGCTGCGTACGGTCGGCGGTCGCAGCTTCACCCGGCGCGACAGCCGGTTCCGGCCCAGGGAGCTGCCGGACGTCTACCTCCTGGGCCACGAAGAGCTGCACGCCGGCGTCCTGGCCGCGTTCGGTGAGGACCGGCTGGCGGGCTACCGGCGACGGCTGCATGAGTGGGCCGAGCACTACCGCGCCGCCGGCTGGCCGCCCGGCACATCCGAGTACCTGCTGCAGGGCTACCACGCCATGCTGGTAGCGGGCGGCGAGTTCGACCGGGCGGTCGCGCTCAGCACGGACCCCGGCCGCCACCAACGCATGCTCCACCTCTCCGGCGGTGACGCGCAAGCACTGGACGAGCTCACCACTCTGCTCGACGTGCTCGCAGACCACGATCCACCGGACCTGGCCGCGCTGGCCCGCCTGGCGCTACATCACAGTTACCTCCGCCAGCGCAACTTCGATCTGCCGGCCGAACTGCCCGCCCTCTGGGTAGCTCTGGGATCTCCCGGCCGCGCGGTCTCACTGGCTCGATCGGCCGGCGGGCGGGTTGTCGACGACCCGTTGACGAAGACCGCCGAGGCCCTGTTCGCCGCCGGACGTCCCGAGCACGCCCACGAAGTGCTCGACCAGGCCGTGGTGGAAGCGCTCGCCCAGCCCTTCTTCGTGGATCGCGACAGTCGATTGGTGTCGGTCATGCAGACCCTGGCCAAGGCGGGCGAGTGGGACCGGCTCATCACGGTGCACCGCAGAGCAGGTGGCCCCGCCTGGGCGATCACGGCGCTGCTGGAGGTAGCGGGAGAACCGGCGGAGTCGGGCGCGCACGAGCGGGCGCGGCATCTGCTCCGCCACATCGAGTCGCTCGTGGACGGCCGGGTGCCACCGGCGGTGGACTTGGCGCACACGGCCCGCGTGCTGGCGCTGACCGGCGACCACAAGCGTGCCCGCAAGCTGGCGTGGCGAGCGCGTGATCTGGCCCAGGACTTGGACACCGCGGTCGAGCGGGCCTATGCCGCGCCAGCTGTGGCGCGCGGGCTGATAGCGGTCGGTGCGCGCCGACGCGCGCGGATGCACGTCCGGAGAATGGTCTTCCTCGTCAGGGCGCGCCCCAACGAGCACGACAGCTCCACTCTTGAGAACACCGTGCGAGCACTGGTCGAGGTCGGAGATCTCATCGGTGCGCGGATCGTGATCAGGAACATCGCCGACGACTACGCCCGGTCCAATTGCGCGATGCACGTGGCGGTCGCCTACGCCCGCCGGGGCGAAGACCGGTGGGCGCTCAACGTCATCGCGCTGTGGATCGGGCCGTACGACCGGCACTCCACCTTGGCCGACGTGGCACTGGCCTTGGCCCTCAACGGGAACTCCGCTCGGGCAAGGGCAATCGCGTACGACCTGCGTGACAGACGAGCCCACGACTTCCCGAACCAGGGCCCGACCATTATCCAGGCGACGCGCGTCTTCTGCGCTATAGGCGATCTCGACGAGGCCGAGGCCACCGCCTGGAGCCTCGGCGAGGGGCGCGACGTGGCCGAAGCGCTGACCGTCGTGGCGGGAGCCCTGATCCGGCGTGGCGAAACCGACCGGGCCGAGTCGTTGTTGCAACACGCCGAGGCAGCGGTGCTCGGCCTCAAGACCTCGCACACGGAAGCCGACGGGTACGCGGCCACCGCGCAGGCGTTGATCGCGACCGGTGACCTCACCCGGGCCAGGATCATCACGGATAGGCTGCCCGAGGCCGCGCAGCGGGCGCGACTCCTGCACGCGGAGGTCACCGCCGGCGTCGCCGACCCAGACACGCCCGCGAGACTGATCGACCTTGCCGAAGCGCTCAAGCCGCCCACCGCCGCAGCGCGGGTCCTCGCGTGGGCCGCCGAAGCGCACACACGGTCGGGTGATGTGGCGCAGGCACGTGACCTGCTCGACCAAGCGGAGAGCTTGGCCGACGATGAAGGCATCAACCCGTCGAACGCGTGTGGAGCGATCGCGGTGGCCTGGGCACACACGGGCGACACGGCTCGTGCAATGTCCGTCGTGTTCAAGAACGAGACGAGCGGTTGGGAGTCGTTGTACGAGGCACTGCTCGCCGCCGGCGAGCACGACCTGGCACGCGCCCTCGTGCTCAGGGTCGAGAAGTCCGCCTTCACCGTGACGGCTCTCCAAGACCGCCTGTGGCTGCGCGCGATCACCGTCAGGCGGTTGGTCGAGGTGGGTGCGGCCGAGCGCGCACTAGACGTCGTCGCCGACATTGAGGCTTTTCTCCGCGCGACACCCGAGCCGGAACCCGCCAGCGCCACCCTCGGGCCCCTAGCCGAAGCCGTCCTCGTTGTGCGAGACTCCGCCGAAGCCGAAGACCTCGTCGCCCGAGTCGTCGGCCGTCTCCGCACCAACGACCAGGACGACTTGCTGAACCAGGGCATGCTCGCAAGTCTTCTCGCCGAAGCTAGGACCAAGTGGGGAGACCTGGCCGGCGCATTCGAGCTGTGCGCCATGCCTGCCGAACCGTTCGACCGGGCGATCGTCCTGCTTCAGGTCGCCGCGACAGCGCTCCGGGACAGTGATCTGACCACGGCGAGTCCGCTGATCGCCGAGGCCCTGCGGCTCGGCGAGTGGAGCCTGGTAATGGAAGAGGTCGGTGCCCACCTACCCGACGTCGTGGCAGCGGTCGCGACCGAAGTAATCGCACTGGGGCGCGCAGGCTCGTGAGCAGGTCGGGGAAACTCGCCGTGACGCTTGCGGCGCCTGATCCGGCAGTGGATCTTGTGCTTGCCGAAAACCTCATCCATGCAGGTTGAAGCCCTGGACAGCTTGTAGGGCCGAGATGCTTGCGGGTGCGGGCGCAGGTCCACCACGCCGTCCGCCAACATGGCATGATGACCGACCGTACTGCTCCGACTGGCCTATCTAGGCGTGACCAACGCCTTCGCGCTACTGCGCCTACTGCCCATGAGCAACCGGGACAAGGACACGGAAATCCTGGCGCTGCGGCACCGGATCATGGTTTTGGAACGCCAACCGGGCAACGCCCGTCCGCGGTTCTCCCCAGCGACCGGGCATTCCTCGCGGCACTGCTGCACCGCCTCCCGGCCGCCACGCCCCATCGGCCCCGGCTCGTGGCGCGCCCGGAGCCGGTACTGCGCTGGCACCGACACCTCCTCTCCCACCGCCACGCAATCGAGTCCCACCCCAACCGGCCCTCGGCCGACCACAAACCGTCCGCTCCATCCGGCTCCCGGCGCTGCGCCTGGCACGAGAGAACCCCACCTGGGGCCACCGCCGCATCCACGGAGAACTCCTCGGGCCCTGACCCAAGGCCGGGTAGTTAAGGATTTTTGTTCTCCTGCAGGGAAGTCGGTGACCACGTCGTGGTGGCGTAGAGGCCAGGGCCGATCTTGTGGATGAGTCCGCTGTCGGCCCATCGGGAGAGCTGTCTGTATATGGTGTCGAGGGTAATGTCACCAAAGTGGACCGCGATGTCGCGAGGTCGCCAGAGACGGGTGGAATCTTCCTGTAACAGAACCAGGATCCGATGCCTGCGACGCTCGGCAGGGGTGATATTGCGGTCGTCCCGAGAGACGGTGGGCAGCGCGGGCTGCGGATCCGGGGGTTCCAGGACGCTGATGTCGAGGGCGGTGACGGTGCGGCTTCGATCGGGTCTGCCGTCGTCGCGGCGTTCGTTGTAGCGGGAGACGGGGCAGGGTCATTGCGTTGTGGGGTAGCTGCTGGTCACGGCGGTGATCAGGTCGTGTGATCGGCGGTTGGCGCGTCGGAGGGCGCGGGCGATGTTGGTGTCGCCGTTGGTGCGGTGCCGGCCGATCGCGGTGTTGCGCAGGGTCGCGATGACGGCGGTGCCGGTGCCGGTGCGGGCTTGGTGTGAGTCTTCACGGAACGTCACGTCGCGGACGTGGTGGACCTGGTTCTCGATGAGCCATTCGCGGCGGATCCAGTCCTGCAGCTCGGCCGGCGCGGCGTCGCCGGCGGGCAGGGACACGGTGAAATAGACCGTTTCGCGAGTCGTCTTCGCGCCGGTGGTGCGGCTGCGGGTGATCCGGACGGCCTGCTCGGCGTGCGGGAACGCGATGCCGCCGGGGGTGCGCGGGGTGACGGCTTTGACGGTGCGGGTCTCGCGGCGTCCGTGACCACGGTCGCGAGTACGGTTACCGGCCGGAATGTCGGGCCAGGGCAGGGATGTGAGTTGGGCGAGCAACGTGGGCTGGTTGCCTTTGACCGCGGTCATCAGGTGGGCTCCGCGGGCGGCGACCCGGTGGGCGTGGCCGGTCTGGTTGTGCAGGGCGTCGGCGACGAACACCACGTTCTCCAGGGTGCCCACGGCCGTGTGGACCGCGTCGAGAAGCGGTGTGAACGCGGGGATCTCATTGGATTTCGCGTCCACGGTGACCTGGGCCAGGACGATGCCGGTGTCGGTGTCCAACGCGGAGAGCAGGTGGACCTGTCGGCCGTCGCCGAGGCGGGCGCCGCGCAGGGTCTTGCCGTCCACGGCGATGACATGACGATGTCGGCGTGGACGCACCGGTGGTGATCGCCGGGCCCGGGTGGTGAGCCAACCGGCGAGAACAGTCGCCAACAGATCGGCGTCGAGACGGGTCAACAACCGCCACATCGTTGTGCCGGAAGGGATGCGGTCGAAACCGAGCCGTTCACGGGCATGGCCGTCGAGATCCCGCAGCCAGTCGCTGATCGCCGCGAACGACGACGCCCCGGCCAGCACCGCGCACACCGCGACCATCAGCAGCGCCGACAACGGGTATCGGATCCCACGCGGGTCACGCGGGTCCGGCACCTTCGCCAGGGCGTCCAGCAGATCACCGTGCTCACCGTCGGTGACGGGCGGTGGTGGGCTGCCGACGTGGGCCGGCGTGACGGTCAGTGCGGTGATGGGAGATGATGTCATCGGCGGGTGGGTCTTCCTCGGAGTCGTGAAGCGTCGCAACTCCATGATCACCGATGCGGTCCCACCCGCCGCCATCGCCTCCACGAAGGCCCTTCACACCGCAAACTCCCAGCTCAGCGTATTGCTGCCCGACTACGCAATCGCCCTGCCCTGGAGGGCGTGGTGTTCGTCGCCGACGCACTGCACACCCAAACCGACCACGCCCGGCAGGTCACCGCCCGCGGAGCCCACCTGATGACCGCGGTCAAAGGCAACCAACCGAAGCTCCTCGCCCAACTCACATCCTTACCCTGGCCCGAAATCCCGGTCGGGGACCGCACCCGAAACCGCGGCCACGGACGCCGCGAGACCCGCACCGTCAAAGCCGTCACCCCGCGCACCCCCGGCGGCATCGCGTTCCCGCACGCCGAGCAGGCCGTCCGGATCACCCGCAGCCGCACCACCGGCGCGAAGACGACTCGCGAAACGGTCTATTTCACCGTGTCCCTGCCCGCCGGCGACGCCGCGCCGGCCGAGCTGCAGGACTGGATCCGCCGCGAATGGCTCATCGAGAACCAGGTCCACCACGTCCGCGACGTGACGTTCCGTGAAGACTCACACCAAGCCCGCACCGGCACCGGCACCGCCGTCATCGCGACCCTGCGCAACACCGCGATCGGCCGGCACCGCACCAACGGCGACACCAACATCGCCCGCGCCCTCCGACGCGCCAACCGCCGATCACACGACCTGATCACCGCCGTGACCAGCAGCTACCCCACAACGCAATGACCCTGCCCTCCAGGGTGCCCAC
This sequence comes from Actinosynnema sp. CA-299493, assembly GCF_050946825.1. NCBI lineage: Bacteria > Bacillati > Actinomycetota > Actinomycetes > Pseudonocardiales > Pseudonocardiaceae > Actinosynnema > Actinosynnema sp. CA-299493. Next base: position 4,243,541 of record NZ_CP191993.1, on the reverse strand, counting down.
GACCTTGTGGACGGCGTCGAGAAGCGGTGTGAACGCGGGGATCTCGTTCGACTTCGCGTCCACGGTGACCTGGGCCAGGACGATGCCGGTGTCGGTGTCGAGGTGCGCTTGGCTGCCGGGTCGATTCCGGCGTCCTTGAGGATTTGCCACACCGTGGAGGCTGCGACCTCGATGCCGAGCACGAGGAGTTCGCCGTGGATACGTCGGTACCCCCAGGCGGAGTTCTCGCGTGCCAGGCGCAGCACCAGTAACCGGATCGAGCGGATGGTTCGTGGTCGGCCGGGACGCTTGGGACGGGATCTGATCGCGTGGCGGCGTGCGATGAGGTTGCGGTGCCACCGCAGTACCGTCTCCGGACGGACCAGCAGTCGGAGCCGGCGAAGCGTGTCGACGGGAAGTCGGTACAGCAGTGCCGCGAGGAACGCCCGGTCGCCGGGAAAGAACCGCGGACGGTCCCTGCCCAGTTGGCGTTCCAGGACGGTGATCCGGTGCCGCAGCGCCAGGATCTCCACGTCCTTGTCCCGATCGCTCATGGGCAGCAGGCGCAGCAACGCAAAGGCGTTGGTCACGCCCAGGCAGGCCAGTCGGAGCAGCACAGCCGGTGATCATGCCGCGCTGGTCGATACTACGGCGGATGGCTGCCGTGACCGTGAGCGCTTCGGGGACTTGGGCTTCGTACGTCCTCTACCTGCTCGGATGAGGTTATCGGCAGGTACAAACCGGTACACCCGCAACCGCCGCGGTGCTCGGGCATGCCGGTAGGCGTTGCCGACCAACTGCGCGCCGACGACCGGTCCCATCAGGGCTGCTGTGGACGGGCGGCTGTCGGGCGGGTCGAGATCGACGCTCTTTCGCGGAAGATCGACAGTGTTCTGCACGCCCTCGATGCCTGTGGCCTCACAAGGCACAGAACAAGGCCACAGATGCGGCACCTCGTACCCGCTGTGGCGGTCAGCCGCCGGAGGGCACCCCGGCTCGTGGCGCCGGGGTCCGGCCGGGGGCTCGCCAACGGGCCGACAGTTCCGGGACGTAGCGGTTCAGCACGTGCTTGTAGTACTGGTCGACGGTGTGGTCGCGGTGGCTGACCAGGCTCAGGAGCTTGTCGATGCACACCTGGTGGTCGCTGGCGCGGTCGACGTACTCGTGCTGCGGGTCCTCGGCCAGCAGCACGGCGATGTGCCGGACCAGGTCGACCACGGGGGTCGACGTACCCGAGGCGACGTTGACCACCTCGCCGGAGATGCCCGCGGCCAGCAGGGAGTCCAGGATGGCCACGAAGTCCCGGACGTCGAGCATGTCGCGCCGCGCGCCGCGGAAGATCCGGACCCGGCCGGCGAGCACGTCCCTGGTCAGGGTGGGCACGAGCTGGTGCGGTGGCTGGTCGGGGCCGACCAGGTGGCTGAGCCTCAGGATGAGCCACCGGCAGCCGCTCTCGCGGACGATGCGCTCCATCGCCAGCTTGTGCCTGCCGTACGGGGTGGTCGGCAGGTGCGAGCACTCCTCGTCACCGGTGCAGCCCGGGGTGCCGTAGACCGCGGCGGACGCGGTGGTGAGCAGCACGAGCTTCCGCCCCTGCGCGCGGCACCGCTGCGCCGCCCAGGTGACCAGGGCGGTCTCGCGGGAGAACTCGGCGTCCGGGTCATCCGGGGACACGAAGGACACGCCCGCCGCCAGCGCCAGCACGTCTTCGTGCCGGTCGGACAGCACGCTCAGGTTCCTGGCGATGAATCCGCGACCCGTTATTTCCACCGGTGACTTCCCGTCAGTTCGTGCCGCGCCCCCCGAACACAGGCTAAATGCTAAGTCCGGACGATCGACCGAACCAAGGGCTGCCGACCACCGAAGCGAAAATAGGTGCCGGTCGTGCCCGGAACAGTGAAACCACTGCTCAGCGCCCCGAGGAGGGGTGGCAGGACCGAATGAGCACCCACCCCGAAAGAGGATCGGCCTTTAACGACGCCAGCCGATTCCCCTATTCACCGGCGAGCACCCCCTAGTGAATTCGTCGCGCCGCACGTCCGTTAGGGGTGCCGGTCGGCCACCCGCAGGCCCACCGCCGGGGTGGGGCCAGCCCCACCCCGGACGGGGTCTTCCGGGATTCCGCACCGGTACGCGCCGGTCGTACGGTGTCGATCAACGATCGGGCACGCACCGGAGAGGAGCCGAGATGTCGATCATCGAGGTCGAGCACCTGGAGAAGCGCTACGGGGACCACGTCGCCCTGCGGGACGTGAGCTTCACCGTCGAGCAAGGCGAGGTCTTCGGCATCCTCGGGCGCAACGGTGCCGGCAAGACCACCACCGTGGAGTGCATCGAAGGGTTGCGCCGACCGGACTCCGGGCGGATCAGCGTGCTGGGCAAGGACCCGCACCGCGACGCGTCCGAGCTGCGCACGAAGGTCGGCGTCCAGCTCCAGGAGAGCGCGCTGCCGGACAACATGAAGGTGTGGGAGGCCCTGGACCTCTACAGCTCCTTCCACTCCGACCCGGCCGACTGGCGCACGTTGCTGGACGAGTGGGGCTTGGCCGAGAAGCGCAACGCCCGGTTCGGCAAGCTGTCGGGCGGGCAGAAGCAGCGGCTGTTCATCGCGCTGGCGCTGGTGGGCAACCCGAGCATCGCGGTGCTGGACGAGCTGACCACCGGCCTGGACCCGCAGGCGCGCCGGGAGACGTGGGGCCTGGTCGAGCGCATCCGGGACAAGGGTGTGACGGTGCTGCTGGTCACGCACTTCATGGACGAGGCCGAGCGGCTGTGCGACCGGATCGCGGTGTTCGACAAGGGTTCCATCGCCGCGATCGACACCCCCGCCGGGCTGATCGCGCGCGCCGGCAGCGGTCAGCGGGTGACGTTCGTGCCCTCCGCGCCGGTCGAGGACGCCGAACTGGCCTCGCTGCCGGGGGTCGACTCGGTGGAGCGCAACGGCGAGGAGGTGTCGGTGCGCGGCACCGGCGACCTGCTCCAGGTGCTGACGACGGCGCTGGCGCGCCGGGACGTCGTGCCCACCGGGCTGCGGGTGGACCGCGCCGACCTGGAGGACGCGTTCCTCGCCCTGACCGGCGAACCGGCGCGTTGACCGCCACCACCGACCACGAGGAGGCACGACGATGAGCGCACTGGGCAAGCTCACCTTCACCGAGTCCAAGCTGATGCTGCGGGACCCGTCCACGGCGATCATGACGCTGGTGTTCCCGCTGTTCCTGATGACGATCTTCGGGATCATCCCCGGCTTCCGCAAGCCCTACGACGGGTTCGGGGGCGCCGCGGTGATCGACACCTTCATCCCGGGCGTGACGGTGCTGGTGGTGCTGTCGGTGCTGGGGCTCAGCGTGATGCCGGTGTACCTGGCCACCTACCGCGAGCGCGGCATCCTGCGCAGGCTGGCCACCACCCCGGTGTCGCCGATGCTGCTGCTGGTGGCGCAGATCCTGGTGAACGCGCTGCTGGCGGTCGCGTCGGTGGCGCTGCTGATCGTGTTCGCGCGCATCGCGTTCGGCGTGCGCCCGCCGGGCGAGGCGGTCGGGTTCGCGCTGGCGTTCCTGCTGAGCGCGACCACGGTGCTGGCGCTGGGCCTGGTGATCGGCGCGCTGGCGTCGAGCAGCAAGGCCGCGACCGCGATCGGCCTGGCGGTGATGTTCCCGCTGCTGTTCCTGGCCGGCGTGTGGACGCCGGTGGAGCTGCTGCCCGAGCCGCTGGGCACGATCGGCGAGGTGACGCCGATGGGCGCGGCGTTGCAGGCGGTCCGCGACTCCTGGAGCGGGACGTTCCCCGAACCGCTGCACCTGGTGCTGCTGGCGGCTTACACCGCGGTGTTCAGCGGCATCGCCGCCAAGACGTTCCGCTGGGAGTGAGCGACCGCGGGTCAGGCGTCCACGCGGTCGCTGTGCTCGTCGAGCAGTGCGCGTTCGGCTGGGCGCAGCGGCGCCTCGCGCAGGACCGGGCGGCTGCCCGCGCCCGCCATGGCCGCCACCACCTCGGGGCGCTGCAGGGCCGACAGCGGCGAGGTCATGGTGATCACCTCGGTCATCGCCGCGTTGACCACGGGGTGCCGCAGCGACAGCGCGCCGATCCAGCGCCCGATGCGGTCCTGCTCCTCGGACACCTCCAGGGCCTTCGGGTCGACCAGGGACGTGCGGCAGTCGGGGTAGCGCACGTCCTGGGTGGTGGCGGTGAGCCACGGGGTGTCGACCAGCTCGCCGATGGCCTGCTGGGCGGCGCGGGCCAGGCCGGGTTCGTGCCCGTGCCCGGCCAGCACGCCGGCCAGCACCACGGCGCAGCGCGCGGCCGAGCTCATGCCCGTGCCGTAGACGGGGTTGAACGCGACCAGCGCGTCACCGAGCACCACCAGTCCGTCCGGCCACCGCTCGACCCGCTCGCAGTACCGCCTGCGGTTGGCCGCGCTGTGCGAGCCGCGCGGTGCGGTGAGCGGTCGGGCGATGCGCATCAGGCGGGAGATCAGCGGGTCGCGCAGGCTCGCCGCGTACTCGGCGAACCCCGCCTCGTCCACCGGCGGCCGGGCGCCGCGGGTGCCGGTCAGGCCGATCAGCCACCGGCCGTCCTCGACCGGGACCAGGCTCGCCGAGCGCCCCGGCCGTCCCGCCCGGTAGTCGGCGAACAGGTTGACCACCGGGAACCCGGTGCGGTGCGACTCGGGCGCGGCGAAGATCCGCGTGCTGTAGGCCAGGCCGGAGTCCACGACCTCCGTCGGGATCGACGGCGTGCCGAGCGCGCCCAGCCAGTGCTCCAAGCGGGACGCCCGGCCGGTGCAGTCGACGACGAGGTCCGCCGCCAGGTCCAGCGCACCGGAACCGTCCACGGCCTCGACGCGCACACCGGTCACCCGGCGGGCCTCGCCGAGCAGCCCGGCGATCTCCACACCGGTGCGCACCCGGACCCGCGGGTCGCGCAGCACCTGGTCGCGCACGACCCAGTCGATCAGGTCCCTGGTGCAGGTGATCATGAACTGGGTGGCCGGGAACCGGTGCTGCCAGCCGTCGGCCGACAGCGTCACCACGTCCTCGGGCACGCCGAGCCGGTGTGCGCCCAGCGCGCGCAGCCGATCGGTGGCGCCCGGCACGAGGGTGTCGATGGCACGCGCGCCGCCGGACATCAGCACGTGCAACTGCCGGGTCTGCGGCACGCCCCGGCGCGGCGCGGCGTGGTCCGGCAGCTCGTCGCGCTCGACGACCGTCACGCGGTCGGTGTGCCGGGCGAGCGCGGCGGCGGTGAGCATCCCGGCGAGCCCTCCACCGAGCACCACCGCGTGCGTGCCGCCTTGTGCGGCAACGACCTCCTCGGAGCCGACTACCGGGCCGGTTCCTGCCGGGCCGGCCGCTCCTGGGCCGATTCCTCCTGGGCCGGTCATGCGGTTCCTCCCCCGTGCCCCGAGTCCGGGGTGGTCCGTCGGGTCAGCCAGTCCTCCACGACCTCCGCCACGCGCGGGGCGTGCTCGCCGACCATGCTGAAGTGGTTGCCGGGCACGTCCGCGCAGGTGTGCTCGAACGGCCAGGAAGCGCGCCAGCTCTCGTCGTCGCCGTGCCACTCGCCCAACGGCTCCGAGGCGCGCACCAGCAGCGTCGGCGCGGCCAGTGGTGTCGGCTTCCACTCCACGAAGCGCTCGTAGTAGCAGGACGACGCGGTCAGGCGCGTGTCGTCCACGGACACGTAGGCGTCCTGCCGGTCCAGCACGCCCTCCACCAGCTCCGAACGCCACTCCACCATGGGCGCGGCGTTCTCCCAGCTGTAGAGGTCGAGCAGGACCAGACCGGCCACCGGTCTGCCCTGCTCCTCCAGGTGCCGGGCCAGCGCGTGGGCCAGGATCGCGCCGGCGGAGTGGCCCGCCAGCACGATCGGCCCGGTCAGGTGCCGGTCGACGGTGTCGGCCAGCAGGCGCAGCACGGTGTCGGCGTCGGCGGGCACGACCTCGCCCTCCACGAAGCCGGGCAGCGTCAGGACCACGACCTCCCGCACGCCGCGCAACGCGCCCGCGACCCTCGCGAACTCGTGCGCGCCCGAGATCGGGGACAGGCCGCTGCAGCAGACCAGCGTCGGGCGGGTGTCGCCCCGGCACAGCCGCACCGGTGCGGCGGCGGGCAGCCGGGCCAGGTCGGTGGTCGCGGGCCGGAACGCGGCGATGTCGTTGACCAGCGGCAGGAACTCGTCCAGGCGGCCCGCCTTGGTCGCGCTGTCGTACAGCTCCGCCAGCAGCCCCGGTCCGCTGTCGGTACCGGCGGCGCGCGTGCCGTCCAGTCGCGACAGCAGGTACGTCGCCAGGTCGGTCGGCGTCGGGTGGGTGAACAGCAGCGTGCCCGCCAGCGCCAGACCGGTCTCGTCGCGCAGCCGGTTGCGCAGGTCCATCGCGGTCAGCGAGTCGAAGCCCGCTTCCAGGAACGGCTGCTCGGGGTCCACTTCGGACGGTCCGGCGTGGCCGAGCACGGCGGCGGCGTGCCGGCGCACGAACTCCACCATCTCCTCGCCACGCTCGGTGACCGGCAGCGCGTCGAGGCGGTCGAGGAAACCGCGCACCGCGCCCTCGTCGGCGCTGTCGTCCTCACCGCCGGGCAGCGTGCTCCGCACGTCGGCCAGCTCGGCGAACAGCGTGCCGGGCCGGGTGGCGGTGTAGGCGTTGGCGAAGCGCGGCCAGTCGACGTCGGCGACCACCAGGTGGCCCTCCCCCGCCGCGACCGCGTGCCCCAGGGCGGTCAACGCCGTGGTGGGCGACATCAGCCGCAGGCCGCGCTGCAGGAGCTGCGCCTCGGCCTCGCCGTCGTCGTCCTGCTCCGCGCCCGCCCACGGTCCCCACGCCACGGCGGTGGCGGTGCGACCCCGCGTGCGGCGCTCCTCGGCCAACGCCTCCACCAGGCAGCCGGCCACGGCCGGGACCGCCTGGCCGGCCGCTCCCCAGGTGGTGCTGACGGAGGAGAACAGCACGAAGGCGTCCAGGTCGCGTTCGCCCAGGGCCAGGTCGAGCGACCGGGCGCCCGCCACCGGGCCGCCGACGGCCTCGGCCAGGCCCTCGATGATCCCCGCGGGCGCCGGTTCCTGCCACCCCTCCCCGGCCAGGTGGACCACGGCGCGCACCGGGTCGTCGCGGTCGAGCTCGGCGACGGCGGCGGCGACCGCGACCGGGTCGGCCAGGTCGCACGGCAGGTGCGTCGAAGCCGCTCCCAGCGCGGCCAGCTCGGCGACCAGGTCGGCGGGTGGCGGCACGGTGCCGAGCACGGCGACGCGGGACGCCCCGCCGCGGGCCAGCCAGCGGGCGACGTGGTGGGCGCGCGTCGACCCGGTGTCGGTGAGGACCACCGTGCCGCGCGGGCGCCAGGTCGGGGCGGCGGGGTCCAGCGGCAGCGCGCGGACCAGCCGCCGGGCTTCCAGCCCGCCGCGCACGACGGCGAGCTGGTCCTCGTCGTGCCGGGTGGTCAGCACCCGGACCAGCCGGTCGGTCGCGGCCTCGTCCGGCACGGCGGGCAGGTCGACCACACCACCCCAGCCCTGCGGCCACTCCAGCCCCGCGGTGCGCCCGAAGGCCCACAGCTCCGCCTGCGCGGGATCGCCGTGCGGCCGGTCGGCACGCGGGCGCGCCGCCGTCGTCACCGCCCACAGGCGGCAGTTGGGCCAGGTCTCGGTGAGCGCCGCGACCAGCGCGACGGTCCGGACCAGGGCGTCGCCTCCGCCCAGCGCGAGGAAGGACAGCACCGCCGGGTCGTCCGCGCCGGTCCCGGCGAGCGCGCGGACGAGCGCGGCCGGTTCGTCGTCCTCGACGCCGACGACGGTGACGACCCGGCCGGCCGCGGTGAGGCGGTCGGCCACCGTCCTCACCCACGGGTGTTCGACCAGGGCGCGGGGTGCGACCAGCAGCCACTCGCGCGGGCCGTCCTCGGTGTCGCCCGGTTCCACCGGCGACCAGGCGACCCGGTAGCGGACGGCGTCGACCGTGGACTTGAGGTCACGGCCCTCCCGCCACGAGGCGAGGGCGGGGAGCAGGGGGCGCACGGCGGCGGGGTCGGCGTCGATGACCGCGGCCACCGCGTCGGCGTCGGCGGCGCGCACCGCCGCCCACAGGTCCGCGTCGGGCGTGCCAGGCGCCTGCGGGGGCGCCGACGGGCGCGGCCAGTGCGCCCGGTGCTGGAAGGCGTAGGTGGGCAGCGGTGCCGGTCGTGCGCCGGGGAGGGCGGCGCGCCAGTCCACGTCGGCGCCGGCGGCGTGCAGGACGCCGAGCGCGTGCGCGACCGTGGTCGGCTCGTCGTGCCCGGACCGCAGCGCCGCCACGCACACGCCGGTGGTGTCGAGCACCTCGCGCGCCAACGCGGTGAGCACGCCGTCCGGGCCGACCTCCACGCACCGGACCACGTCGTGGGCGAGCAGCGCGGCGGCGGCGTCGGCGAAGCGGACCGTGTCGCGGGCGTTGCGCACCCAGTGCTCGGGGTCGGTCACCTCGTCGGTCACCGGGCCGCCGGTCACCGACGACACCAGGGTCCGCTCCGGGCGGCGCAGGACGATCGAGCGGAGCACGGCCCGGAACTCGTCCAGCACGGGATCGACGTGGGCGGAGTGGAAGGCGTGGCTGACGGGCAGGCGCTTGACCCGGTGGCCACGCCCGGCCAGCGTCCGCACGGCGTCGGACACCGCTTCCTCGTCGCCCGACAGCACCACCGCGCGCGGGCCGTTGACGGCGGCCAGCGACACCGCGTCGGACAGCAGCGGCGCCACCTCGCCGGGTGTGGCCTCGACGGCGACCATCGCCCCGCCGGCGGGCAGCGCGTCCATCAGCGCGCCGCGGGCCACGACGAGGCGGCACGCGTCGGGCAGGGACAGCACGCCCGCCAGGTGCGCGGCGGCGATCTCGCCGACGGAGTGGCCGACCAGGACGTCGGGCTCCACGCCCCACGCCTGGAGCGTGCGGGCCAGCGCCACCTCGACGGCGAACAGGCCGGGCTGGGCGAAGCGGGTGCGGTCGACCACCGGGTCGGCGGTGGCCAGCACCTCGCGCACCTCGGCGGGCAGGTGCGCCAGGACCTCCTCGAACGCGGCGGCGAACTCGGGTCGGGCCGCCGCGAGCGCCAGCCCCATGCCGGGGCGTTGCGCGCCCTGGCCGGTGCACAGGAACGCGGTGCGGCCCGCGGACGCGGTGAGGACGGGGCCGTCCCAGGAGCGCAGCGCAGCGGCCAGCGCCTCCGGGCCGGAGCCCGCCACGACCGCGCGGTGCTTGAGCGCGGCCCTGGTGGTGGTCAGGGCGAGGGCGACGTCGGCGGGGTGGAGGTCGCGATCGGTCTCCACGTGCGCCAGGAGCCGGGACACCTGGCCGCGCAGCGCTTCCGCGGTGTGCCCGGACAGCACCCACGGCACCGCGCCCGGCCTCTCCGCACGGGTGCCGTCCGCGACGGTGCCGGTGTCGTCGGCGCGGTTGTCGTCGGGTTTGGGGGTGTGCGGGGCGGGTGGCTCCTCGATGACGACGTGCGCGTTGGTGCCGCTGATGCCGAACGCCGACACCCCGGCACGGCGCGGCCGGTCGCCCGCGGGCCAGGGCGTGTGCTCGGTGAGCAGGCGCACCGAACCGGCCGACCAGTCCACGTGCGGGGTGGGCGCGTCGACGTGGAGGGTGCGGGGAAGGGCGCCGTGCCGCAGCGCCATGGCCGTCTTGATCACGCCGGCCACACCGGAGGCCGCCTGGGTGTGCCCGAGGTTGGACTTGAGGGAACCGAGCAGCAGCGGCCGGTCCGCGGGTCGGTCCCGGCCGTAGGTCTCCAGCAGGGCCTGCGCCTCGATCGGGTCGCCGAGCCTGGTGCCGGTGCCGTGCGCCTCCACGGCGTCCACGTCGGCGGGCTCCAGGCGCGCGTCCGCCAGGGCCTGCCGGATGACGCGGCGCTGGGCGGGGCCGTTGGGGGCGGTGAGGCCGTTCGACGCGCCGTCGGAGTTGACCGCGGTGCCACGCACCAGGGCCAGCACGGGGTGGCCGTTGCGGCGGGCGTCGGACAGCCGTTCCAGCAGCACCAGCCCGGCGCCCTCCGCCCAGCCGGTGCCGTCGGCCGCGGCGGCGAACGCCTTGCACCGGCCGTCGGCGGCCAGGCCGCCCTGGCGGGAGAACTCCAGGAAGGCGCCCGGTGTGGCCATCACGGTGGCGCCGCCCGCCAGCGCCAGGGAGCACTCCCCCGAGCGCAGCGACCGCACCGCCATGTGCAGCGCGACCAACGACGACGAGCAGGCGGTGTCGACGGTGATCGCGGGCCCCTCGAAGCCGAAGGTGTAGGAGATGCGGCCGGACACCACCGAGCCCGCGTTGCCGGTCGCCAGGTGGCCTTCCACCGGCTCCCCGGAGGCCAGCAGCAGCGGCGTGTAGTCCTGTCCGCTGCACCCCACGAACACCCCGGTCGCGCTGCCGCGCAGGGAGTGCGCGTCGATCCCGGCGCGCTCGAACGCCTCCCACGCCACCTCCAGCAGCAACCGCTGCTGCGGGTCCATCGCCAGCGCCTCGCGCGGGGAGATCCCGAAGAAACCCGCGTCGAAGTCGGCCACGTCGTGCAGGAACCCGCCCTCGGTGGTCAACCCGGCGTCGAGGTCGACGGCCTGCAGCGCGGCCAGGTCCCAGCCCCGGTTGCCGGGGAAGCGGCCGACCGCGTCCGCGCCGGTGCGCACCAGCTCCCACAGGTCCTCCGGGGAGCGCACCCCGCCGGGGTAGCGGCACCCCATGCCGACCACGGCGACCGGGTCGGGCTCGGCGTCCTCCAGCTCCCGCACGCGCTGCCGGGTGCGGTGCAGCTCGGCGATCACCTTCTTGAGGTAGTCGCGGAGCTTGTCCTCGTTGTCGGTCACGGGGCCTCCAGGCGGGCGTGGCTGTTCACAGCAGCCCCAGGTCCTTGTCGACCAGGTCGAAGAGGTCGTGGTCGGTGGCGTCCGCCAGGTCCGGTCCGGTGGCCGCCTCGGCGGTGTCCAGGTGCGACAGCACCCGGCGCAGCCGCAGCGCCACGCGGGCGCGGTCCTCGTCGGCGACCTCGCCCGCGGTCACCAGGTCCTCCACCCGACCCAGCTCGGCCAGCAGCGCGCCGACCTCGTCCACCTCCGGCCCGCCGACGACGTCGAGCAGCCACCCGGCCAGCTCCACCGGGGTGGGGTAGTCGAACACGACGGCCGCCGACAGGGCCGCCCCCGTCGCGTCGGCCAGCCGGTTGCGCAGCTCCACCGCGGTGAGCGAGTCGAAGCCCAGGTCGCGGAACGCCCGGTCGGGTTCCACCGCCGCCGCGTCGGGGTGGCCGAGCACCGCAGCGGCCTCCTCGCGGACCAGCTCCGTGAGCAGGTCGCGCGCACCGGCCCGGTCCAGGCCGGCCAGCCGGGCACGGAGCTCGGAGCCGTCGCCCACCGGTTCCCCGGGCTCCGACGCGGCCCGCGCCTCCGGCAGCTCGTCGAGCAGCGGCCGGGGGCGGGCCAGGGTGAACGCGGGGGCGAAGCGCGCCCAGTCCACGTCGGCGACGGTGACCTGCGTGTCGCCGCCCGCGAGGGCGGTCAGCATGGCCGACACCGCCGGGCCGGGCGCCATGGCGCGCACGCCCTGGTGGTCGAGCAGGTCCACCGCGCCACCGGTGGCGGCCATGCCGCCCTGCGCCCACGGTCCCCACGCCAGCGAGGTGGCGGGCAGCCCGCGGGCGCGTCGGTGCTCGGCCAGCGCGTCGAGGTGGCTGTTCGCGGCGGCGTAGGCCGCTTGGCCCGCGCTGCCCCAGGTGGCCGAGACGGACGAGAACAGCACGAAGGCGTCCAGGTCGCGGTCGCCCAGCAGGTCGTGCAGGTTCCGCGCGCCCTCCACCTTGCCGTGCACCACGGTCCTGACCTCGGCCGGGCCCAGCAGGGGCGTGGGGGTGAGCTGGCCGACGCCCGCCGTGTGCACCACGGTCCGCAGGTCCTCGCCCAGGTCGGCCAGCAGCGCGGCCAGCCCGTCGCGGTCGGCGGCGTCGCAGGCGACGACGCTGACCCCGGCGCCCAGCGCCCGCAGTTCGTCGACCAGCTCCGCCGCGCCGGGGCCCTCGGGACCGCGCCTGCTGGTGAGCACCAGGTGCTCGGCGCCCGCGGCGACCAGCGCACGGGCCACGTGGGCGCCCAGCGCGCCGGTGCCCCCGGTGACAAGGGCCGTGCCGCTGGTGCGCCAGTCGTGCCCGACCGCGGGGGACGGCGCGTGCTCCAGGCGCCGGACGTGGACGCCGGAGGAGCGCAGGGCGAGCTGGTCCTCCGGGCCTGCCCCGGCGATCAGCGACCTCAGGGTCGCCGCCGCGGTCGCGTCGAGGTCGGCGGGCAGGTCGATCAGACCGCCCCACCGCTCGGGCCGCTCCAGGCCGAGGACCCGGCCGAGGCCCCACACCTGCGCCTGGTCGGGGTCGCGCAGCGGGTCGGCGGCGCCGGTGGAGACCGCGCCGCGGGTCAGGCACCACAGCGGGGCGGCCACCCCCGCGTCGTCCAGCGCCTGGGCCAGCAGCAGCGTCGAGGTGAACCCCGCGTCGCCCGAGGCGAGCAGCGACACGACGCCGGCCACGTCGGGCAGTGCCGAGAGCCGGACCGCGACCGCTTGGCGGTCCTCGGCGCCGGTCAGCTCGAACAGCACCGGTTCGGCGCCGTCGCCGGCGAGCGCGGCGCACGCCGGGTGCGCCCACTCCCCCGCCGACCCGGGCAGCACGACCAGCAGGCGACCGGTGAGCGCCGCCGCGGGAACGGCGGCGGACCGCCACGCGGTGCGGTAGCGCCAGCCGTCGGCGGCTCCGCGATCGGTGTGCCGCTTGCGCAGCGCGGTCAGGGCGGGCAGCACGCCGCCCAGGTGCTCCGGGTCGACGTCGAGCCGGTCGGCCAGGGCGGTCACGTCCGCGCGCTCCAGGTCGGCCCAGAAACCGGCGTCCGCGACCGGCTCGGCGGGCGTCGCCGGCGGGACCGCCGGGCGGGCCCAGTAGTGCTCGTGCCGGAAGGCGTAGGTGGGCAGCCCGACCACGCGGGCCCCGGCGCCCGCGAAGAACGCGGACCAGTCCACGGTCCCGCCGTGCGCGTGCAGCGCGGCGACCCCGGCGACCAGCGACTCCCGCTCGGGCTTGTCGCGGCGCAGCAGCGGCACCACGGCGGCCTTCTCGCCGTCGGGCAGGCAGCCCGCGGTCAGCGCGGCGAGCACCCCGTCCGGGCCGATCTCGACGAACCGCCGCACGTCCCGCGCCAGCAGGGTCGCGATGCCGTCGGCGAACCGCACGGCGCCGCGCGCGTGGGAGACCCAGTGGTCCGGCGTCGCGATCTCCTCGCCCGCGACGGCGCCGTCGACGTTGGAGACGATCGGGATCTGCGGAGCGGTGAAGGTCAGGCCCTGCGCGACGGTTCGGAAGGCGTCCAGCGCCGGTTCCACCCGCGCCGAGTGGAAGGCGTGGCTGACGGCCAGGCGCGAGGTCTTGCGGCCACGCGCGGCGAACTCGGCGGCGACGCGCAGCACCGCGTCCTCGTCGCCGGACAGCACCACCGACTCCGGCCCGTTGACCGCGCCGACCTCGACCCCCGGCACGCCGTCCACGGCGGACCGGACCTCGTGCTCGGCGGCCTGCACGGCGACCATCGCACCGCCCGCAGGCAGGTCGCGCATGAGCGTGCCCCTGGCGACCACGAGCGCGCAGGCGTCGTCCAGGTCGAACACGCCCGCCACGTGCGCGGCGGCGAGTTCGCCGATGGAGTGCCCCAGCAGCACGTCGGGCCGCACGCCCCAGGACTCCAGCAGCCGGAACACCGCCACCTCGACGGCGAACAGCGCGGCCTGGGTGAAGTCGGTGCGGTCCAGCAGCGCCGCCTCCGGGGTGCCCGGCGCGGCGAACGCCACCTCGCGCAGCGGCCGGTCCAGGTGCGGGTCCACCCTGGCGCACACCTCGTCGAACGCGTCGGCGAACACCGGGTGCCCGGCGTAGAGGTCACGGCCGGCACCCGCGCGTTGCGCGCCCTGCCCGGAGAACAGGAACGCCGTGCCCTGGTGCCTGCCCCGCGCCGACCCGGTGGCCGCCCGGCCCCCGGCGACGGCGTCGAGACCGCGCAGCAGCTCCTCCGGGTCGCTGCCCACGACGGCGGCCCGGTGCTCCAGGTGCGCCCGCGTGGTGGCCAACGACAGGGCCACGTCCACCGGGACGGGCTCGGGTCCGGCGCGCAGGTGCTCGGCCAGGCGCGCGGCCTGGGCCCGCAGCGCGTCCGCGGTGGCGCCCGACAGCGTCCACGGCACGGGTACGGCGGCCGGGGTGGGCCGGGGCGCGGGCGGGTCGGCGGGCGCCGCTTCGAGGATGGCGTGGGCGTTGGTGCCGCTGATGCCGAACGCCGACACGCCGATGCGCCGCGGCCCGCCGGTCGAGGGCCACTCGGTGTGCTCGGTCAGCAGCCGGACCCGCCCGGCCGACCAGTCCACGTGCGGGCTGGGCTCGTCCACGTGCAGCGTGGCCGGCAGCACGCCGTGGCGCAGCGCCAGCACGGCCTTGATCACCCCGGCGACGCCCGCGGCGGCCTGGGTGTGGCCGATGTTGGACTTGACGGAGCCCAGCAACAGCGGGGTCTCCCGGTCCTGGCCGTAGGTGGCGATCAGCGCCTGTGCCTCGATCGGGTCGCCCAGCGTCGTGCCCGTGCCGTGCGCTTCCACGGCGTCCACGTCGGACGGGCGCAGGCCGGCGTTGGCCAGCGCCTGCCGGATCACCCGCTGCTGCGACGGGCCGTTGGGCGCGGTCAACCCGTTCGACGCGCCGTCCTGGTTCACCGCGCTGCCGCGCAGCACCGCGAGCACCTCGTGGCCGCGACGACGGGCGTCGGAGAGCCGTTCCAGCAGCACCACGCCCGCGCCCTCACCCCAGCCGGTGCCGTCGGCGGAGGCGGCGAACGCCTTGCAGCGGCCGTCCGGGGACAGGCCGCGCTGCCGGCTGAAGCCGATGAACATGCCGGGTGTCGCCATCACGGTCGCGCCACCGGCCAGCGCCAGGTCGCACTCCCCCGCGCGCAGCGCCTGCGCGGCCAGGTGCAGCGCCACCAAGGACGCCGAGCACGCGGTGTCCACGGTGACCGCCGGACCCTCCAGCCCCATCGCGTAGGACACGCGCCCGGACAGCACGCTGCCCGCGCCACCGGTGAGCAGGTGACCCTCCGCGCCCTCCTGCGCCCCGGCGACCGCGCCGTAGTCCTGGTAGTTGATGCCCGCGAACACGCCGGTGCTGCTGCCGCGCAGGCTGTGCGGGTCGATCCCGGCCCGTTCCACCGCCTCCCACGAGATCTCCAGCAGCAACCGCTGCTGCGGGTCCATCGAGGTGGCCTCGCGCGGCGAGATCCCGAAGAAACCGGCGTCGAAGTCGCCCGCCTCGGGCACGAAACCGCCCTCGCGGGCGTAGGAGGTGCCGGGCTGGTCGGGGTCGGGGTGGTAGATCGCGTCGAGGTCCCAGCCCCGGTTCGCGGGCACCGCGCCCACGGCGTCACGGCCCTCGACCAGCAGCCGCCACAGCGCCTCGGGGTCGTGGGCGCCGCCGGGCAACCGGAGGCCGAGGCCGACCACGGCGATCGGCTCCGCCGTCGGCACGGCCGCCGGGGACACCGGCGGGAGATCCGGACCGGTGTCGCCGAGCTGGGCCAGCAGGTGGTGGGTGAGCGCCGACGGCGTGGGGTGGTCGAACACCGCGGTCGCGGACAGCCGCACGCCGGTCGCGGCGGCCAGCACGTTGCGGAACTCCACCGCCGTGAGCGAGTCGAACCCCAGGTCGCGGAACGACCTGTCCGGTTCGACGGCGTCCGCGTCGGCGTGCCGGAGCACGGCGGCGGCGCGGGTCCGCACCAGGTCCAGCGCCACCCGGGCGCGGTCGGCCGCGGGCACCGCGGCCAGGCCGACGACGACCGGCTCCCCCGACTCCCGCGCGGCGGGCGCGGCGGCTTCCGGCAGGGCGGAGAACAGCGGTCCGGGGCGGATCGCGGTGATGCCGGGCAGCAGGGTCGCCCAGTCCACGTCGGCCACGACCTCCACCGGCTCACCGGTGGTGATCACCCGGTCCAGCGCGGTCAGCGCGTCGTCCGGCGCCATCGGCCGGAACCCTCCGGTGCGCAGGCGCGTCTCGCGCACCGCGCCGTCGGCGGCCTGGCCGGTGTCGGCCCACGCGCCCCAGGCCACCGAGGTGGCGGGCAGGCCCAGGCCGCGGCGGTGCACGGCCAGCGCGTCGAGGTAGGCGTTCGCGGCGGCGTAGTTGGCCTGGCCCGCGCTGCCGATCCCCCCGGCCGCGGAGGAGAACAGCACGAACGCGGCGAGGTCGTGCCCGCGGGTCAGCTCGTGCAGGTGGGCCGCGCCCAGCGCCTTGACCCTCAGCACCCGGTCGACGCGGTGCGGGGTCATCGCGTCGACCACGCCGTCGTCGAGCAGCCCGGCGGCGTGCACGACGGCGGTGACCGGCTCGTCGTCCAGCAGGGCGGCGAGCGCGGCGCGGTCGGTGACGTCGCAGGCCACCGCGTGGGCGTCGGTCCCGGCCGCGCGCAGGTCGGCCACCAGCTCGTCCGCGCCGGGCGCGTGCGGGCCGCCGCGGCTGAGCAGCAGCACCTTGCGCGCGCCGCGGGAAGCCAGCCTGCGGGCCAGGGCCGCGCCGAGACCACCGGTGCCGCCGGTGATGACGACGGTCCCGCCGCCGGTCCAGTCGGTCTCGTCCACCGGGCGGGCGACCACGCGCTCCAGCCGGCGGCCGAACACCCCGGACGGGCGGACCGCCACCTGGTCCTCCTCGCCCGCGAGGATGCGGGCGAGGTGGGTGCGGTCACGGGCGTCGGGCGCGACGGGCAGGTCCACCAGACCGCCCCAGCGCTGCGGGTGCTCCATCGCCACCACGCGCCCGAAACCCCACACGGCGTGCTGCTCGGGGGCGACGGCCTCGCCGCGGCCGACCTGGACGGCGTCCCGGGTCGCGCACCACAAGGGCGCTTCGACGCGCAGGTCACCCAACGCCTGCACGGCGGCCATGGTCACCGCGACAGGCGCGGCGTGGTCACCTCGGTGGGCAAGGGCGAGCAGGGACACCACGCCCGTGACGGCGTCGAGGTCGGTGTCGGTGTCGCGCAGGGCGTCGCCGATGCCGAGCCGGTCCACGTCCACCGCGCAGGTGAGGAGGACCGGGGTGGCACCGTGGACGTGCAGCGACTCCACCACGGCGTCGGTCCACGCCCGCGCGCCCTCGGCGTCCGGGGCGAGGACGAGCCAGGTCCCCGCGAGGTCGACGGCGCGCCCGGTGGGCAGGTGGTGCCAGGTCTCGCGGTAGCGCCAGGTGTCCACCGCGGCGACCCGGTCCCGGTCCCGTCGCCACGCCGCGAGGGCGGGCAGCGCGGCGTGCAGCGGCGTGGCCGGGTCGAGCGCCAGCGCGGTGAGGTCACCGGAGTCCACGGCGTGCCAGAACTCCGCGTCGACCGCGGAGGCGGTCGGCGCCGCCGGAGCCGCCGCCGGCAGGTCGGGCCAGTAGCGCTCCTGCTGGAACGGGTAGGTGGGCAGGTCGACGCGGTGTCCACCGGCCAGGGCTGCCACCCACTTCGGTGTGACGCCGCGCACGGCGACCTCGCCCAGCGACAGCAGCATCCGGTCCAAGCCACCGTCGTCACGGCGCAGGGAGCCGACCGCGATCACCTCGTCCGCCTGCTCCTGCACCGCCATCGTCAGCAACGGGTGCGGCGAACACTCCACGAACACACCGAAACCGTTGCCCACCAGACTTTCCACCGCGTCCGCGAAGCCGACCGTCGAACGCAGGTTGCGGAACCAGTAGTCCGCATCCAACGCCGACCCGTCCTCCACCTCACCGGTGAGCGTCGAGTACAGCGGCACGTCACCCGCGCGGGGCGCGATAGGTGCCAGCACCTGCGCCAACTCCTCGCGCAACTCCTCCACCTGCGCCGAGTGCGACGCGTAGTCCACCGCGATCCGCTTCGCCCGAACACCCTCGGCCTCACAAGCCGCGACCAGGTCGTCCAACGCGCCCGGCTCACCCGAGACGACGACCGCCGACGGACCGTTCACCGCAGCGACCGAAATCCGCTCACCGAACGACGCGATCCGGGTCCGGACATCCGCCTCCGAGGCGGCGACCGACACCATGCCGCCGCGACCGGCCAACCGCCGCAACACCCGAGACCGCAACGCCACCACCCGCGCCGCGTCTTCGAGCGACAACGCACCGGAAACACACGCGGCAGCGATCTCGCCTTGGGAGTGACCCACCACCGCAGCCGGCTCAACGCCCCACGAACGCCAGAGAGCCGCAAGGGACACCATTACGGCGAACAGCACCGGCTGGACCACATCCACGCGATCCAGCGACACCTCACCACGCAAAGCCTCGTGCAAGGACCAGTCGCAGAACGGGCCCAACGCGGCAGCGCACTCCGCCAACCGCTCCGCGAACACCGACGACTGCTCGGCCAACTCCAAAGCCATCCCGACCCACTGCGAACCCTGACCAGGGAACACGAACACCACCCGACCCGGCTCACCCGCCACACCACGCACCAACGCGGGTGACGCCTCGTCGCGGGCCAGGGCTTCCAGGGCGGTGGTGAGGTCCGACCGGTCGCGGCCCACGACGACCGCCCGGTGCTCGAACGCCGATCGGGTCGTGGCCAGCGACCACGCCACGTCCACGGGTTCGTGCGCGTCGATCACGGCGGTGAGCCGTCGCGCCTGGTCGCGCAGCGCGGCCGGGGTGCGGCCGGACAGCGGCAACGCCGTGGCGGCCGGGGCGGGGCGGTCGGCCGGGACGGGCGGTGCCGGGTCGGCCTGCTCCAGGATCACGTGCGCGTTCGTGCCGCTGATGCCGAAGGAGGACACCCCGGCGCGGCGGGGGCCGGTGGTCTCCGGCCAGTCCAGCGCCTCGGTGGCCACCCGCACCGCGCCCTCGGCCCAGTCCACGTGCGGGCTCGGCTCGTCCACGTGCAGGGTGGCCGGGATACGGCCGTGCCGCAGCGCCAGCACCGCCTTGATCACCCCGGCGACACCGGCCGCGGCCTGGGTGTGGCCGATGTTGGACTTCACCGAGCCCAGCCACAGCGGCTCGTCCCGGCCCCGGCCGTAGGTGGCCAGCAGTGCCTGGGCCTCGATCGGGTCGCCGAGGGTGGTGCCGGTGCCGTGGGCTTCCACGAACTCCACGTCGGCCGCGGTGAGCCCGGCGTCGGCCAGCGCGGCGCGGATCACCCGCTGCTGGGCGGGACCGCTGGGCGCGGTGAGCCCGTTGGACGCGCCGTCCTGGTTCACCGCACTGCCACGCAGCACCGCCAGCACCGGGTGGCCGTTGCGGCGCGCGTCCGACAGCCGCTCCACCAGCAGCACGCCGACGCCCTCGGCGAAGCCCGTTCCGTCGGCGGAGGAGCTGAACGCCTTGCAGCGGCCGTCCGAAGCCAGGCCGCCCTGCTTGCTGAACTCGGTGAACAGCCCCGGCGTGGACATGGTGGTGACCCCGCCCGCGAGGGCCAACGAGCAGTCGCCGTTGCGCAGCGCCTGCGCGGCCAGGTGCAGCGCCACCAGCGACGACGAGCACGCCGTGTCCACGGTGACCGCCGGGCCTTCCAGCCCGAAGGTGTAGGAGACGCGGCCGGAGAGCACGCTGGCGGTGTTGCCGGTCGCGATCTGCCCCTGGAGGTTCGCGGGCCTGCTCATCAGCAGCGACGTGTAGTCCTGCCCGTTGGTGCCGGCGAACACGCCCACAGACGTGCCGCGCAGGCTGCGCGGGTCGATGCCGCCACGTTCCAGCGCCTCCCACGAGGTCTGCAGCAGCAGCCGCTGCTGCGGGTCGACGGCCAGCGCCTCGCGCGGGGAGATACCGAAGAAGGCGGGATCGAACTCGGCGACGTCGTCGAGGAACCCGCCCCGGAAGGTCCGCACCTCCTCGGCGTCGGACAGCGCGTAGACCGCGTCGAGGTCCCAGCCGCGGTCGGCGGGGAACGGACCGGTCGCGTCGTGCCCCTCGGCCAGCAGGCGCCAGAACTGCTCGGGGTCGCGCACGCCGCCGGGGAAGCGGCACGCCATGCCGATGACGGCGATCGGGTCGTCGTCCACGCGCGGCTCGGCGGTCGCGGTCACCGCGGTCACCACGTCGCCCCGCGCGTCGGCGGACAGCTCGGAGCTGAGGTGGGCGGCCAGTGCCCTGGGTGTGGGGTGGTCGAAGACCAGGGTGACCGGCAGCCGCAGGTCGGTCAGCGCGGCCAGCCGGTTGCGCAGCTCCACGGCGGTGACCGAGTCGAAGCCCAGGTCGCGGAACGCCCGGTCGGGACCCACGTCCTCGCCGGAGGCGTGGCCGAGCACCGGCGCCACGGCCGTCCGGACCAGGTCCAGCAACCGGGCCGTGGCGTCGGCCCGGCTCAGCCCGGCCAGCTCGTC
Organism: Actinosynnema sp. CA-299493; assembly: GCF_050946825.1. Taxonomy (NCBI): domain Bacteria; kingdom Bacillati; phylum Actinomycetota; class Actinomycetes; order Pseudonocardiales; family Pseudonocardiaceae; genus Actinosynnema; species Actinosynnema sp. CA-299493. Next base: position 4,223,191 of record NZ_CP191993.1, on the reverse strand, counting down.
GGCCAGGGTCAGCTCGGCGACGGGACCGCCCTGCGCGGCCTGCGCGGCCAGCAGGGTCGCCACCTCGGGGATGTCGCGCAGGACGTGGGAGGTGCGGGTGGCGGTCATCGCCACGAAGAACCGGTCCCAGTCGATGTCGGCCAGGGCCACGTGCACGTCCCGCTGGGTGACGGCCTGTCCCAGGGCGAGCACGGCCAACCGGGGGTCCATGCCGGGCAGGCCGTGCCGGCGCGCGAGCGCGCCGACCCCGCCCTCCGCCATGCCGTCGCCCTCCCACGGTCCCCACGCCAACGACGTCGCCGGCAGGCCCAGCGCGCGGCGGTGGTGCGCGAACGCGTCGAGGAAGGCGTTGCCGGGCGCGTAGTTGCCCTGGCCGGACGCGCCGAAGGTGCCCGCCATGGAGGAGAACAGCACGAAGGCGTCGAGGTCGAGGTGGCGGGTCAGCTCGTGCAGGTGGGTGGTGGCGTCCCGCTTGACCGCCAGCACCCGCGCGAGCTGGTCGGTGGTGAGCGAGTCGATCACGCCGTCGTCCAGCACGGCAGCGGTGTGCACCACGGCGGTGAGCGGCACGTCGGCGAGCAGGTCGGCCAGCGCGGCGCGGTCGGTGACGTCGCAGGCGGCCACGGTGGCGCGCACGCCGAGCGCGGTCAGCTCGGCGGTCAGCTCGGCCGCGCCGGGTGCGTCCGGGCCACGCCTGCTGACCAGCAGCAGGTGCTCGGCGCCCTGCGCGGCCAGCCAGCGCGCGGTGTGCGCGCCCAGGCCGCCGGTGCCGCCGGTGACCAGGACCGTGCCGCGCGGCTTCCAGGGCCGGCCGGAGCCGGTGACGGGGGCGCGCACGATGCGGCGGGCCAGCAGCCCGGTGGGGCGCAGCGCGAGCTGGTCCTCGCCGGTGCGGCCGGCCAGCACCGCGCCCAGCAGGTCGGCGACGCGGTCGTCCGGTGCGGGCGGCAGGTCGAGCAGACCGCCCCAGCGCTGGGGGTACTCCTGGGCGGCGACCCGGCCGAAGCCCCAGACCAGCGCCTGGTCCGGGTTGCCCTCGACGTCGCCGGGGCCGGTGGTGACGGCGCCGCGGGTCAGGCACCAGAGCGGTGCCCGCACGCCGAGGTCGCCCAGGGCCTGGACCAGGGCCGCGGTGGCGGTGTGGCCGAGCACCGCCGAGGGGTGGTCGGGGTGGGTGCGCTCGTCGAACGCCAGCGCGCTGAGGACGCCGTCGACGTCGCGGTGGGCGTCGAGGGCGTCCGCCAAGGCGACCCGGTCGGCCTCGGTGTCCACGACCAGCGGCACGAAGTGGGTGCCGCGCGCGGTGAGGGCGGCGGTCAGCGAGGTCAGGAGCCGGTCGTCGCGATGGGTGTCGGGCACGAGCAGGAGCCACGTGCCGGCCGGCGCCGCCGGCACGACGCCGGTGACGGGCTTCCACTCGATCCGGTAGCGCCACCCCGCGACGGTCGTGCTGTCCTGGCTCTTCTTGCGCCAGCCCGCCAGCGCGGGCAGCACGTCGCTGAGAGGGGTGGCCGGATCGAGGTCCAACGCCGTGGCGAGCGCGTCGATGTCACCGCTGTCGACGGTCCGCCAGAACTCGTCGTCCTCGACGGCTCGCGCGGGCGCCGCGGCGAGGTCGGTCGCCTTCGGCCAGAAGTGCTGGTGCTGGAACGGGTAGGTGGGCAGGTCGACCCGCCGGCCGTCGGGGATCACCTCCGTCCACTTCGGGGTGACGCCGCGCACCACGGTCTCACCGAGGGACAGCAGCATCCGGTCGAGACCGCCGTCTTCGCGGCGCAGGGAGCCGACCGCGATCACGTCGTCGGCCTGCTCCTGCACGGCCATGGTCAGGATCGGGTGCGGGGAGCACTCGACGAAGACGCCGAACTCGTCGGCGACGAGCTTGTCCACGGCATCGGCGAAACCGACCGTCGAGCGCAGGTTGCGGAACCAGTAGTCGGCGTCCAGGGCGGAGCCGTCCTCCACCCGGCCCGTGAGCGTCGAGTACAGCGGCACGTCACCGACCCGCGGCCGGATCGGACCCAGCACCTCGGCCAGCTCGTCGCGCAGTTCCTCCACCTGGGCGGAGTGCGACGCGTAGTCGACCGCGATGCGCTTGGCCCGGACACCGTCGGCCTCGCAAGCCGCGACCAGCCCGTCCAGCGCGTCCGGTTCGCCCGACACGACGACAGCCGAGGGACCGTTCACAGCGGCGACCGAGATCCGCTCGCCGAACGACTCGATCCGCGCACGCACATCCGTTTCGGAGGCGGCGATCGACACCATGCCACCGCGACCGGCCAGCCTGCGCAACACCCGCGAACGCAACGCCACCACTCGTGCCGCGTCCTCAAGCGAGAGCGCACCCGACACGCACGCGGCGGCGATCTCACCCTGCGAGTGACCGACCACCGCCGCGGGCTCAATCCCCCACGAACGCCACAACGCGGCGAGAGACACCATCACCGCGAACAGCACGGGCTGCACCACGTCCACCCGGTCCAGCGACACGCGACCGTGCAAAGCATCGTTCAAGGACCAGTCGCAGAACGGATCCAGGGCAGCGGCGCACTCCGCCAATCGGGCGGCGAACACCGGTGACTGCTCCGCCAGCTCCAGAGCCATCCCGACCCACTGCGAACCCTGGCCCGGGAACACGAACACCACCCGGCCGGGGTCGTTCGCGGTGCCGGTCACCACGGCCGGGTGCCCGGCGTCGGCGGCGACCGCGCGCAGCCCGGCGGCCAGTTCCGCCCGGTCGCGGCTCACCAGCACCGCGCGGTGCTCGAACAGCGCCCTGGTCGTCGCCAGGGAGCGGGCGAGGTCGGCGGGCGCGTGCTCGTCGGCCAGGGGCAGCAGGCGCGTGGCCTGCTCGCGCAGCGCGGCGGCGGACCTGGCGGACAGGACGACCGGCACCACGGCGGCCTCGGTGGTGTCCGCTACGAGGTCCGCGGGTTCGGCCTCTTCCAGGATCACGTGCGCGTTGGTGCCGCTCACCCCGAACGACGACACGCCCGCCCGGCGCGGCCGGTCCGCGACGGCCTCCCACGGGCGGGGCTCGGTCAGCAGGGCCACTTCGCCCTCGGACCAGTCGACCTTGGCCGAGGGCGCGTCCACGTGGAGGGTGCGCGGCAGCGTGCCGTGCCGCATGGCCTCGATCATCTTGATGACGCCCGCGACGCCCGCCGCCGCTTGCGTGTGACCGAGGTTGGACTTCACCGAACCCAGCCACAGCGGCCGGCCGCCGGGCCGGTCCTGGCCGTAGGTGGCCAGCAGCGCCTGGGCCTCGATCGGGTCGCCCAGGACGGTCCCGGTGCCGTGCGCCTCCACGACGTCCACATCGGACGGTCCGAGGTCGGCGTTCTCCAGGGCGCGCAGGATCACCCGCTGCTGCGAGGGCCCGTTGGGCGCGGTCAGGCCGCTGCTGGCGCCGTCCTGGTTGACCGCGCTGCCGCGCAGCACCGCCAGCACGGGGTGGCCGTTGCGGCGCGCGTCGGACAACTTCTCCAGCACCAGCAGCCCGACGCCCTCGGACCAGCCGGTGCCGTCGGCGGCGTCGGCGAACGACTTGCACCGGCCGTCGGCGGCCAGGCCGCGCTGCCGGGAGAAGGCGATGAACGTGCCGGGCGTGGACATGACGGTCACCCCGCCCGCCAGCGCGAGGGAGCACTCCCCCGACCGCAGCGCGTGCGCGGCGAGGTGCATGGCCACCAGCGACGACGAGCAGGCCGTGTCGACGGTGACCGCCGGGCCTTCCAGTCCCAGGGTGTAGGAGATGCGGCCGGAGGCGACGCTGGCGCTCGCGCCGGTGCTCAGGTACGCCTCGGAACCCTCGGGCATGAAGGGCATCTGCGAGGCGTAGTCGGAGTACATGACGCCGACGAACACGCCGGTGTCGGTGCCGCGCAGCCCGCGCGGGTCGATCGCGGCGCGTTCGAGCGCTTCCCACGACGTTTCCAGCAGCAGGCGCTGCTGCGGGTCCATCACCAGCGCCTCGCGCGGGGAGATCCCGAAGAAGGCGGGGTCGAACTCGGCCGCCTCGTGCAGGAACCCGCCCTCGGCGGTCGAGGACGTGCCGGGGTTTTCGGGGTCCGGGTCGTAGAGCCCGGCCACGTCCCAACCGCGGTCCACGGGGAACGGCCCGATGGCGTCGCCGCCGGACTCGACCAGCCGCCACAGGTCCTCCGGGGAGGCGACGCCGCCGGGGTAGCGGCAGGCCGTGCCGACGATCGCGATCGGCTCACCCGCTGCGGCCTCGGCCCGGCGCAGCCGCTCGCGCGTCTGGTGCAGGTCCGCGGTGACGCGCTTGAGGTACTCCCGCAGCTTCTGCTCAGTGGCCATTCGAACCTCGCCGGTCGCAGGGTGGGAAGGGGTCGGCACGGTCAGGACCCCCCGAGCTCGTTGTCGATGAAGTCGAAGATCTCCTCGTCGGAGGCGTCTTCGAGCGCCACACCCGCGGCCGCGGTGTCGTCCTCGTCGTCGCGGGCGCCGACGCGCTTGAGCAGCGACCGCAGCCGGGTGGCGACCCCGAGCTGGGTCGCCGGGTCCAGCGCGGCACCGGTCAGCTCCGCCTCCAGGCGGTCCAGCTCCGCCAGCAGCGCACCGGCGCGGTCCGCCGCCCCCGCGTCGGTGTCGGCCAGCAACCCGGCCAGGTGGTGGGCCAGCGCGTCCGGCGAGGGGTGGTCGAAGATCAGCGTCGCGGGTAGTTGCACGTTGGTGAGCGCCTTGAGCCGGTTGCGCAGTTCCACGGCGGTCAGCGAGTCGAAGCCCAGGTCGAGGAAGCCGCGCCCGGTGTCCACCACGCCCGGGTCGGCGTGTCCGAGGATGTCGGCGACTTCGGCGCGCACCACCGACCGCACCGCGCGTTCCAGCTCGTCGCCGCGCAGGGACGCCAGCCGGTCGCGCACCTGCGTCACGACGTCCGGGGTCTCGGCGGTGCGCGGCGCGGCGGGCGCGAGAGCCCGCAGCGGCGCGGGGACCGCGGCCAGGGACCGCAGGGCGGTCAGGTCCAGGCGCACCGGCACGCGCACCGGGTGGCCGCCGCGCAGCGCCAGGTCGAACAGGGCCAGGCCCTCCTGCTCACCGAGCGGGACGACGCCGGCGCGGCTCATCCGCCGCACGTCGGTCCCGGCGAGGTCGGCGGCCATACCGCCGCCCAGCGCCCACGACCCCCACGCCAGGGACAACGCGGGCAACCCGGCGTCGGCACGCCGGCGTGCCAGCGCGTCGAGGTAGGAGTTCGCGGCGGCGTAGTTGCCCTGACCCGCGCTGCCCAGCACCGAGGCGGCGGAGGAGAACAGCACGAACGCGGTCAGGTCGAGGTCCGCGGTCAGCTCGTGCAGGACGCGGGCTCCGTCGACCTTCGGCCGCAGCACGTCGTCCAGGTGCTCGTCGGTGAGCGAGTCGAGCACACCGTCACGCAGCACACCGGCGGTGTGCACGACCGCCGAGACGCGGTGCCCGGCGAGCAGCTCGCGGACGGCGGCGGGGTCGGCGACGTCGCAGGCCACGAGGTCGGCCCGAGCGCCGAGGTCGGCGAGGTCTGCCAGCAGCTCCCGCGCACCGTCGGCGGCGGGACCGCTGCGGCTGACCAGCAGCAGGTCGCGCACGCCGTGCGCGACCACCAGGTGCCGGGCGACCAGGCGGCCCAGCGCCCCGGTGGCGCCGGTGACCAGGACCGCGTCCCGTGACGTGAAGGACCCGGAGGGTCCGTCCGGCACGGGCGTGCGGACCAGGCGGGGCGCGAGGAGCCGTCCACTGCGGACCGCCAGCTCCGGTTCGCCGGCGGCGAGCGCGGCGGGCAGGACGCGGCGCAGCGCCTCCTCGTGGTCGAGGTCCAGCAGCAGGAACCGGCCGGGGTTCTCCGCCTGCGCCGAGCGCAGCAGCCCGGCCGCCGCCGAGAGCTCCGGGTCGACCGGGTCGCCGGGCAGCGCGGCGGCGGTGCCCCTGGTCAGCAGCACCAGCCGGGAATCGGTCAGGGCGTCGGCGGCGAGCCAGGCGCGCAGCAGCGCCAGGAGTCCGCCCACCTCGGCGCGGGCCGACCGGTCGCGGGGACCGGCCAGGCCGCGCGGGACGAACACCGCCGTCGGGACGGGCGCGCCCGCGCGGATCGCCGCGACCAGCCCGGCGAGGTCGGGGTAGGAGTCGACGGTGCCGGTGGCGGACAGCTCCAGGTCGGCGGTCGAGTCCTCTTCGCCGAGGAACGCCCAGCGCGCGGCCGAGGGGTTCGCCGCTGAGGGGTTCACCACCAAGGGATTCGCGGTGGACGGGGTCCCAGCGGACGGGGTCGCGTCGGATGGGGTGCCGGCGAGCGGGATCCATTCGATGTGGAACAGGGAGTCGGTGTCCGCGCCCCGGACCTGGTCCGCGGACACCGGCCGCAGGACCAGGCCCGCGATCTCGACCCCGGGCGTCCCGTCCGGGCCCAGCGCGGTGACCGACACCGCGTCACCGGGGCGCACCCGCACGCGCAGCCGGTCGACGCCGCGCCGGTGCAGCGCGACGCCGGTGAAGGCGAACGGCAGGCGGGCGTCGCCGCCGGTGAGGGCGACGGCGTGCAGGGCGGCGTCCAGCAGCGCCGGGTGCACCGCGAACGCGGCGGCGTCACCGGCGGCCTCGGGCAGCTCGACCTCGGCCAGCACGTCGGCGCCGTGGCGCCACGCGGCGCGCAGGCCGCGGAAGGCGGGACCGTAGCCGAACCCGCCGGCCGCCAGCGCCGGGTACAACCCGGTCACCGACAGCGGTTCCGCGTCCGCCGGGGGCCACGCGGCGGTGTCGGCGGCGGGCGGCGGCGCGGTGGGTGCCAGGACACCCCGGGCCTGCCGCAGCCACGTCCCGTCACCGTCGTCGCGCCGCCGGGAGTGGATGTCGACGGCACGCCTGCCGTCCGGGCCGGGCGGGTCGACGCGGACCTGGAGCCGGACCGCGTCGGCGGCGGGCAGCACCAGCGGCGCCTCCAGCGTCAGCTCCTCGACCGCGGCGCAGCCGACCCGGTCACCGACGTGCAGGACCAGGTCCAGCAACGTGGTGCCGGACAGCAGGGTCGTGCCGAACACCGCGTGGTCGGCCAGCCACGGGTGGGCGGCGGCGGACAGCTCGGCGGTGACCAGGACGCCGCCGTCCGCCATCGGCACGATGCCGCCGAGCAGCGGGTGGCCTGCCTGGTCGATGCCGGCCGCCGACAGGTCCCCGACCCGGGCGGGGTGCGGTGCGGGCCAGTGGCGCTGCCGCTGGAACGGGTAGGTGGGCAGGTCGACGACCCGGCCGCCGCGGTCGCGCAGCACCTCGGCCCAGTCCACCGGCGCGCCGCGCTCGGCGGCGGCGGCGACGGCCGACAGCAGGGTCTCCGCCTCGTCGCGGCCGTCGCGCAGCACGGCGGCGGCCCGCACGTCGGCGTCGGGTCCGACGCAGTCGCCGATCATGGCGGTGAGCACGCCGTCGGGTCCCAGTTCCAGGAACGTGGCCGCACCGGCGGCGTGCGCGGAGCGGGCCGCGTCGTGGAACAGCACGCTGCGGCGCACCTGCCGGACCCAGTGCTCGGGGTCCGCGGCCTCGGCGTCGGTCAGCGGCGCGCCGGTCACGCCGGAGATCACCGGCACGACCTGCGGGTGCGCGGTGAGCCCGGCCGCGACGGTCCGGAACTCGTCCAGCACCGGGTCCAGGTGCGCGGAGTGGAAGGCGTGGCTCACGCGCAGCCTGCGGGTCTTCACCCCGGCGGCGGACGCGCGCCGGGCCAGTTCCTCGACGGCGTCGAGGTCGCCGGACAGCACGGTGGCGCGCGGGCCGTTGACGGCGGCCAGGTCGAGCACGCCGGGCACGCCGTCGGCCAGGGCCGACGCCTCCTCGGGGGTGGCGACCAGGGACAGCATCGCCCCGGTCGGCGGCAGCGCCCGCATGAGCCGGGCCCTGGCCGCGACCAGCGCGCAGGCGTCGGGCAGGTCGAAGATCCCGGCCACGTGGGCGGCGGCGAGTTCGCCGATGGAGTGGCCCAGCAGCACGTCGGGTCGCAGGCCCCAGCGGCGCAGCACGGCCGCCAGCGCTACCTCCAGCGCGAACAGCGCGGGTTGGGTGTGCGCGGTGTGGTGGACCAGGTCCGTGCCGATCACGTCGGCCAGCGGGCGGTCCAGCAGCGGGTCGAGCTCGGCGGCGACCCGGTCGAACTCCTCGGCGAACGCGGGCACGTCGCGGCGCAGCGCGGCGCCCATGCCCGGTCGCTGGCTGCCCTGCCCGGAGAACGTCCAGGCCAGGCCGCCATCGCGGAGCGCGGGGGGCACCGGTGCGCGGCCGTCGGCCAGCCGCTCCAGCGCGGTCCGCAGCTCCTCGACACCGCGTCCGACCGGCACGGCGCGGTGTTCGAACACCGACCGGGTGGTGGCCAGCGAGCGGGCCAGGTCGGTCGGGTTCGCGGCGTCCAGGCGGTCGAGCAGCCGGGCGGCCTGCGCGCGCAGCGCCGGGGCGGTGCGCGCCGACAGCGGCCAGGCCAGCGGACCCGGCAGGGCGGCCGGGGAAGGCGCCGGCGCGGGCTCGTCGGCGTGTTCGAGCACCAGGTGGGCGTTGGTGCCGCTGATGCCGAACGACGACACCGCCGCGCGCCGCGGTCGGTCCACCTCCGGCCACGGGCGGGACTCGGTGAGCAGCCGGACCTGCCCGGCCGACCAGTCGACGTGCGGGCTGGGTTCGTCCACGTGCAGCGTTTCGGGCAGCACGCCGTGGCGCAGCGCCATCACCATCTTGATCACGCCCGCGACGCCCGCGGCGGCCTGGGTGTGGCCGAGGTTGGACTTCACCGTGCCCAGCCACAGCGGCCGGTCCGGGTCGCGCTGCCCGTAGGTGGCGATCAGGGCCTGCGCCTCGATCGGGTCGCCGAGGGTGGTGCCGGTGCCGTGCGCCTCGACCGCGTCGACGTCGCCTGCGCCGAGCCCGGCGTCGGCCAGCGCCGCGCCGATCACCCGTTGCTGCGACGGGCCGTTGGGCGCGGTGAGGCCGTTGGACGCGCCGTCGGAGTTGACCGCGCTGCCGCGCACCACCGCCAGCACCGGGTGGCCGTTGGCCCGCGCGTCCGACAGCCGCTCCAGCAGCAGCAGGCCCGCGCCCTCGCTGAACCCGGAGCCGTCGGCGGCACCGGCGAACGCCTTGCAGCGGCCGTCGGAGGCCGCGCCGCCCTGCCGGGTGAACTCCAGGAACACGCCGGGGTTGGCCAGCACGGTCACGCCACCGGCCAGCGCCAGGTCGCACTCACCGGACCGCAACGCCTGCGCCGCCAGGTGCACGGCCACCAACGACGACGAGCACGCCGTGTCGACGGTGACCGCGGGCCCTTCGAAGCCGAAGGTGTAGGCCATCCGACCGGACACCACGCTGGCCGAGCTGCCGGCGAGGTAGCCCTCCGCGCTCTGGCCCGCGGTCGCGGCGTAGTCGGAGTACATGACACCGGCGAACACGCCGGTGCGGCTGCCGCGGGCCGAGCGCGGGTCGATGCCCGCCCGCTCCAGCGCCTCCCAGCCGGTTTCCAGCAGCAGCCGCTGCTGCGGGTCCATGGCCAGCGCCTCGCGGGGGCTGATGCCGAAGAAGTCGGCGTCGAAGTCGGCGGCGTCGGCCAGGAAGCCGCCCAGCCCGGTCGCGGTGGCGCCCGCCCGCACCAGGGCCTCGGTGGGCCAGCCCCGATCGGTGGGCCAGGGGCCGATGGCGTCGCCGCCCGCGGCGACGAGGTCCCACAACTGCTCGGGCGTGCCGACCCCGCCGGGGAAGCGGCAGCTCATGGCGACGATCACGATCGGGTCGTCGGCGCTGCTCCGCCGGACCACCGCCGCCGTCGCGCCGTCGTACGTGCCCGCGAGGTGCCGGGCGAGCGCCAGCGGGGTGGGGTGGTCGAAGACCAGGGTGGCGGGCAGCTTGCGCCCGGTGGCGGCGCTGAGCCGGTTGCGCAGCTCCACGGCGGTGAGCGAGTCGATGCCCAGGTCGCTGAACGCCCGGTCGGTCTCGACGGCGGACGGCCCGGCGTGGCCGAGCACGGTCGCCGCCTGTGCCCGGACCAGGTCGGTCAGGCGGGCCAGCCGTTCCTGCGGCGGCAGCGCGGCGAAGCGGTCCGCCGGGTCGGCGGCGACCGCCACAGCGGCCTGACGTGCCGGCGCGCGCACCAGGGCGCGCAGCAGGGCCGGCACGTCGTCCGTGCGTGCTCGTGCCCGTGCCGCGGCCAGGTCCAGGCGGATAGGGACCTGCACCGGCTCGGGTCGGGCCAGCGCGCGGTCGAACAGCTCCAGCGCTTCGGCCGTCGACAGGGACGTGGACGAGCGGGCGATGCGGCGGTGGGCGACCTCGTCGAGGTGGCCGGTCATGCCGCTGGCCTGCTCCCACAACCCCCACGCCAACGACAACCCCGGCCGACCCGCGGCACGCCTGCGGGCCACCAGAGCGTCCACCGCGGCATTCGCGGCGGCATAAGCACCCTGACCGGCACCACCGAACACACCGGCCGCCGACGAGAACACCACGAACGCGTCCAACTCACCGGCCAGCTCGTCCAGCAACAGGGCCGCGTCCAGCTTCGGCGCCCGCACCGCCGCGACCCGCTCCGGCGTCAACGCGGTGATCACACCGTCGTCCAGCACGCCCGCCGCGTGAATCACGGCGGTGACGGCGTGCTCGGCGAACAACGCCGCAAGGGCGTCGCGGTCGGTCACGTCGCAGGCGATGGCCCGCGCGCCGGGTCCCAGGTCGGCGACCAGGTCGGCCGCACCGGGCGCTTCCGGACCGCGCCTGCCGACCAGCAGGAAGTTCCGCACCCCTCGGGTGCCGGCGAGGTGGCGGGCCAGCAGCCCGCCGAGGGTGCCGGTGCCGCCGGTGATCAGCACCACGCTGTCCGGGCCGAACGTCTCCGGCAGCGGTTGCGTCGGGGTCGCGGGCCGGACCAGCCGGGGTGCCAGCGCCGCGCCGTCGCGGATCACGAGCTGCGGTTCGCCGGTGGCCGCCCACGCGGCCAGTTCCGCCGGCGCGGGGTCGTGGTCGGTGTCCAGGAGCATGAACCGGCCGGGGTGCTCGGACTGCGCGGTGCGCACCAGGCCCCAGACGCCCGCGCCCTCCACGTCGACCGGGTGCGGCCCCGCCGCGCCGCGCGTCCGCACGACCAGGAGGCCGTCGTCGGACTCGTCGGCGAGCCGGTCCCGCACGGCGGCGAGCACCCGGATGATCGCGTCTCGCGGGTCACCGGTCGTGGCGTCCAGGACGGCGGGCACCGCTCCGGGCGTGCTCGGGCGCTCCACCGCCGTCCACGCGACGGTGAACAGGGCGTCGGTGCTCGCCGGGAGCGCTTCGGTGGCCAGGGGTCGCAGGGCCAGGCCCGCGACCGAGCACACCGGCGCGCCCTCGACGTCGGCCAGGTCGACCGCGACGGCGTCCACGCCCGCCCGGCTCAGCCGCACGCGCAGCGCGGTCGCGCCGGTGGCGGTCACGGCCACGTCGGAGAAGGTGAACGGCAGCCACGGCGACTCGTCGGCGCGGGCCAGGAAGTCGCCGAATCCCACCGCGTGCAGGGCGGCGTCGAGCAGGGCCGGGTGCAGGTCGAAGCCGCGCGCGTCCACCTGCCCGGGCAGCGCGACCTCGGCGAAGACCTCGGCGTCGCGACGCCACACCCGGCGCAGGCCCTGGAACACCGGGCCGTACTCCACGCCGGCGGCGGCGAACGCCTCGTAGGCGTCGTCCACCGGCAGCTCCTCCGCGCCGGTGGGCGGCCACTCCCGCAGGTCGACGCCGGACGGGGCGACCGGGCCGACCACGCCCGCGACGTGCCGGGTCCAGGCCGTGCCGTCGTCCGCGTCGGCCGGGCGGGAGTGGACGGTCACCGGGCGGGTGCCGCCGTCGTCCGCGCCGACCGACACCTGGAGGTCCACCGCCCCCCGGTCCGGGAGCACGAGAGGCGCGTGCAGGGTCAGCTCGGGCACGCCGGGCGTCCCGCCGACCACGTGCGCCGCCGCGCACAGCACCAGGTCGAGCAGTGCGGTGCCGGGCAGCAGCACCCGGCCCGCGACGACGTGGTCCGCGAGCCACGGGTGGGTTTCCACCGACAGCCTGCCGGTGAGCAGCGCGCCGCTGCCGTCCGCGAGGACGGCGGCGGCGCCGAGGACGGGGTGCCCGGCCGGGCGCAGACCCGCCGACGCGACGTCACCGGCCGGTTTCCCGGCGGGCAGCCAGAAGTGGTTGTGCTGGAACGGGTAGGTGGGCAGGTCCGCGAGCCGGCCGCCGGCGACCACGTCCACCCACTTCGGGGTGACGCCCTGGACGACCAGCTCGCCGAGGGACAGCAGCATCCGCTCCAGGCCGCCGTCATCACGCCGCAGCGAGCCCACGGCCACCGCATCGCCCTGTTCCTGCACCGCCATGGTCAGCAGCGGGTGCGGCGAGCACTCCACGAACACGCCGAACCCGTCACCCGCCAGCTTCTCCACCGCATCCGCGAAGCCGACCGTGGAGCGCAGGTTGCGGAACCAGTAGTCGGCGTCCAGCGCCGACCCGTCCTCCACCTCACCGGTCAACGTCGAGTACAGCGGGATGGCACCCGCCCGCGGGGTGATCGGAGCCAGCACCTCGGCCAACTCCTCGCGCAACTCCTCGACCTGCGCGGAGTGCGACGCGTAATCCACCGCGATCCGCTTCGCCCGCAGACCGTCCGTGACCAACGCGTCCAACGCGTCCGGCTCACCCGACACAACAACAGCCGAAGGACCGTTCACCGCCGCGATCGAAATCCGCTCACCGAACGGCTCGATCAACGCACGCACCTCGGCCTCGGGAGCGGCGATCGACACCATCCCGCCACGACCAGCCAAGCGGCGCAACACCTGCGACCGCAAGGCCACCACCCGCGCCGCGTCCTCAAGCGAGAGCGCACCGGAGACGCAAGCAGCCGCGATCTCGCCCTGGGAGTGGCCGACCACAGCAGCGGGCTCGATCCCCCACGAACGCCACAACGCCGCCAACGACACCATCACCGCGAACAGCACCGGCTGGACCACATCCACCCGGTCCAGGGACACCTCACCACGCAAAGCCTCGTGCAAGGACCAGTCGCAGAACGGGTCCAACGCGGCAGCGCACTCCGCCAACCGCTCCGCGAACACCGCGGACTGCTCCGCCAGCTCCAAAGCCATCCCGACCCACTGCGAACCCTGACCAGGGAACACGAACACCGGCCGGCCCACCCGCGTGGCCCGGCCGCGCACGGCGTTGCGCGGGACGTCCCCTTCGGCCAGCGCGCGCAAGGCCGCCGCGAAGTCGTCCCCGGTCGCACCGACCACGACGGCGCGGTGCTCGAACGCGGCACGGCTGCGGGCGAGCGAAAACGCCACGTCCACCGGGTCGTTCTCGCCCGCGGTCGCCAGCAGGCGAGCGGCCTGGTCGCGCAGCGCTTCCCCGTTCTGCGCCGACAGCAGCCACGGCACGGGGATTCCGGACGGCTCCGCGCGCGGCGGCTCGGCGTCGGGGACCGGTTGCTCCAGGATCACGTGGGCGTTGGTGCCGCTCACGCCGAAGGACGACACACCCGCCCGGCGGGGTCGGTCGACGGCCGGCCAGGGGCGTTGCTCGACGAGCAGCTCCACCGCGCCCTCGGACCAGTCCACGTGGGTGCTGGGCCGGTCGACGTGCAGCGTCTTGGGCAGCACGCCGTGCCGCATGGCCTCGACCATCTTGATGATGCCGGCGACACCGGCGGCGGCCTGGCTGTGCCCGATGTTGGACTTGATCGACCCCAGCGCGAGGGGTCGGTCGGCGGGCCGGTCCCGGCCGTAGGTGGCGATCAGCGCCTGCGCCTCGATCGGGTCGCCGAGGACGGTGCCGGTGCCGTGGGCCTCCACCGCGTCCACGTCGGACGCGCGCACACCCGCATTGGCCAGGGCCTGCCGGATCACGCGTTCCTGCGACGGGCCGTTGGGCGCGGTGAGGCCGTTGGACGCGCCGTCCTGGTTCACCGCCGTGCCGCGCACCAGGGCCAGCACGGGGTGGCCGTTGCGGCGCGCGTCGGACAGCCGCTCCAGCACGAGCATCCCCGCGCCCTCGGACCAGCCGGTGCCGTCGGCGGCGTCGGCGAACGACTTGCACCGGCCGTCGGCGGCCAGGCCGCGCTGCCGGGAGAAGTCCACGAAGGTGGACGGGGTGGCCATCACCGCGACGCCGCCCGCGAGGGCGAGCGAGCACTCACCCGACCGCAGGGTCTGCGCGGCCAGGTGCAGGGCCACCAGCGATGACGAGCACGCCGTGTCCACCGTGACGGCGGGGCCCTCCAGGCCGAAGGTGTAGGAGATGCGGCCGGAGGCGACGCTGCCCGAGTTGCCGGTGCCGAGGTAGCCCTCGACCCCCTCGGGCACGGTGAGCAGCCTGCCCGCGTAGTCGTGGTACATGACGCCGGTGAACACGCTGGTGGCGGTGCCGCGCACCGAGCGGGGGTCGATGCCCGCGCGCTCGAACGCCTCCCACGAGGTCTCCAGCAGCAGTCGCTGCTGCGGGTCCATCGCCAGCGCCTCGCGCGGCGAGATCCCGAACGGCACCGGGTCGAACCCGCCCGCGTCGCGCAGGAAGCCGCCCTCGGCGGTGTAGGAGGTGCCGGGGTTGTCCGGGTCGGGGTGGTAGAGCGCGGCCACGTCCCAGCCCCGGTCGTCGGGGAACGGGCCCACGGCGTCACGGCCCTCGAACACCACCTGCCACAGGTGCTCCGGCGTGGTGATGCCGCCGGGGTAGCGGCAGGCCATGCCGACGATCGCGATCGGGTCGTCGGTGGTGGCGGTGGCCACGGCGACGACCTGGGCGGGCGCGGCGTCGGAGAACCGCTCGACCAGGTGACCGGCCAGCCGGATCGGGCTGGGGTGGTCGAAGACCAGGGTCGCGGGCAGTCGGACGCCGGTGGCCGAGGCGAGCCGGTTGCGCAGCTCCACCGCGGTCAGCGAGTCGAACCCGAGGTCGGCGAACGAGCTGTCCGGCGCGACGGCGTCGGTCCCGGCGTGGCCGAGCACGCCCGCCACGCCGGAGCGGACCAGGTCCAGCACGACCCGTTCCCGCTCGTCGGGGTCGAGGCCGTTGATCCGCTGCGCGTAGGACGACCCGTCGTCGCTTCCGGTCGCGGCGGCCCGGCGCGCGGTGGACGGCACGAGCGACCGCAGCAGCGGCGGCACCGCGCCACCGCGGGCCTGGGCGCGGATGACGCCCACGTCCAGCCGGATGGGCACCAGCACGTCGTGCCCGTCGGCCAGCGCGGCGTCGAACAGCTCGGTGCCCTCGGCGGCGGTGAACGCCCGCACGCCGGAGCGCGTCATGCGGTTCCGGTCGACCTCGTCCAGGTCGCCGGTCATGCCGCCGTCGGTCTGCCACAAGCCCCAGGCCAGCGACACGGCCGGGAGGCCGCGCGCGCGACGGCGGCGGGCCAACGCGTCCAGCGCCGCGTTCGCGGCGGCGTAACCACCCTGCCCGGCGTTGCCGAACACACCCGCGGCGGAAGAGAACAGCACGAAGGCCGACAGGTCGCCCGCCAGTTGGTCCAGCAGCAGCGCGGCGTCGAGCTTCGGGCGCAGCACGGCGGAGACCCGCTCCGGGGTCAGCGCCTCCACCGTGCCGTCGTCGAGCACGCCGGCCGTGTGCACTACCGCCGTCACGCGGTGGGCGCGCAGGAGCGCGGTGAGCTGGTCGCGGTCGGCGACGTCGCAGGCCACCACGTCGACCTCGGCTCCGAGGTCGCGCAGCTCGGCGGCCAGTTCGGCGGCGCCCGGCGCGTCCGGGCCGCGGCGACCCACCAGCACGAGGCCGCGCACGCCGTGGACGGTCACCAGGTGCCGGGCGATCACCGCGCCGAGCGCGCCGGTGCCGCCGGTGATCAGCACGCGGTCGTCCGCGCGCCACGGCGCCCGGTCGTCCGGTGTGGCGGAGGCACGGACGAGGCGGGGGACGGACCACACGCCGTCGTGCACGGCCAGCTCCGGCTCGCCGGAGGCCACGGCGGCGGCCACGTCGGCGTCCGGGACCTGCTCCGCGGTCGCGTCGAGCAGCACGAACCGGTCGGGGTGCTCGGACTGCGCGGTGCGCAGCAACCCGCGGACCGCGGCGCCCGCGAGGTCGTCGGGACCGCCGGTCCTGACGACCAGCCGCACACCGTCCCAGGCCGGCGCCGCCAGGTAGTCCCGCACCAGCTCCAGCACGTCGTTGACGACCCGGTGCACGTCGTGCGCCTCGGCACCGGCGGCGGTGGGCACCACGACGATCCGCGCGGGCGGTTCGGCGGTCAGCAGCTCGCGGACGGCGGCGGGGTCGGCGCACCGGTGCACCGCCTCGGCGGCGGAGGGCAGTTCGCACCGGTCCCAGCGGGTGCGGAACAGGGAGCGGGTGGCGCCGGTCGCCCGTTCGGCGGCCAACGGCCGGAACACCAGGGACTCGGCGGTGACCAGCGCGCTGCCCGCCACGTCGGTGACGGTGACGGTGATGGCGTCCGGACCGGCCGGCGAGATGCGCACACGGGCCTCGGTGGCACCGGTGGCGTGCACGGTGACGCCACCCCAGGAGAACGGCAGGAGCGGACCACCGGCCGGGGCGCCGGCCCGGTCGCCGGTCGGGGCGGCCAGCAGCACGACGTGCAGCGCGGCGTCGAGCAGCGCCGGGTGCACGCCAAACGACGCGGCGTCGCCGCGGACCGGTTCGGGCAGGGCGACCTCGGCGAACAGGTCGTCACCGCGCCGCCACGCGGCACGCAGCCCGCGGAAGGCGTCGCCGTAGCCGAAGCCGCGCTCGGCGAAGTGCGCGTACGCGTCGGTCACGTCGAGCGCGTCGGCGTTCGCGGGCGGCCAGGGCTCGGTCTCGGCGGCGGGCGCCGGGGCGGACGGGACCAGCGAACCGGAGGCGTGCCGGGTCCACTCGTCGGTGTCGGCGAGCGCCTCGGGCCGGGAGTGGATGGTGACGGCGCGCCCGCCGTCGTCCCCGGCGGCGGACACCGCGACGCGGAGCTGCACCCCGCTGCCGTCGGTGGGCAGCGCCAGCGGTGTTTCCACGGCCAGGTCGGCGACGGTCGGGCAACCGACCTGGTCACCGGCGCGGACGGCGAGTTCCACGAACGCGGTGCCGGGCAGGATCGGGGTGCCCAGCACGGTGTGGTCGGCCAGCCACGGGTGGCCGGCCGGCGTGAGGCGTCCGGTGAGCACGAGGCCGTGCGAGTCGGCCAGCGAGACGACGGCGGCGAGCAGCGGGTGCTCGGCGGAGGCCAACCCGGCGGCGGCGAGGTCGCCGAACCAGCCGCGGCGGGGTTCGGGCCAGAAGCGCTTGCGCTGGAACGGGTAGGTGGGCAGTTCCACGGTCCGCCCACCGGGGTGCACGGCCCGCCAGTCGACGGTGCCGCCGGTCGCGTGCACCGCGCTCAGGGCGGTGACGGCGGTGACCGCGTCGTCTCGGTCCGCGCGCAGGGCGGGAGTGCAGGGGAGGCCGCCGGTCAGCGCGCTGAGGACGGCATCGGGCCCGATCTCGACGCAGCGCACCACGTCGTGGTCCGACAGCTTCGCGGCGGCGTCGGAGAACCGCACGGTCTGCCGGACGTTGCGCACCCAGTACTCCGGGTCCGCGATCGACCCGTCATCCACAGTGGACAGGAAGGTCACCTGAGGCTCGGCGAACGACACCGACGCCGCAACGGCCCGGAAGTCGTCGAGCATCGCGTCCATGCGCGCCGAGTGGAACGCGTGGCTGACCGTGAGCCGCTTCGTACGACGCCCCCGGGACGCGAACTCCGCCGCCAACGCGAGCACCGGCTCCTCGTCACCGGACAGCACCACCGAACGCGGACCGTTCACCGCCGCCAACGACACACCCCTGGGCAGAGTGATCTCGTCCTCGGACGCCTCCACCGCGACCATCGCCCCACCGGTGGGCAACGCCTGCATCAACGCACCACGCGCCACCACCAAACGGCAAGCGTCCGCAAGCGAGAACACACCGGCGATATGAGCAGCGGCAATTTCACCGATCGAGTGACCCACCACCACATCCGGCGTCACACCCCACGACGCGAACAGCCGTGACAACGCCACCTCGACCGCGAACAGACCCGGCTGAGCGAACTCCGTCTCGTCAACCCGGACATCGTCCGAGGAGAGAACCGCACGCACCTCCTCCGGGAAGTACGACAACACCTCGGCCCACGCCTCGGCGAACACCGGGAACGACGCCGCCAAACCACGACCCATGCCCACCCGCTGCGAACCCTGACCCGTGAACAGGAACGCCGTCCGGCCGGAAAGGGCGGTGGTGGTGCGCTCCCCCACCGACCGCAGTCCGGTCAGCAGTTCGTCGCGGGAGGCGCCGACGACGACGGCGCGGTGGTCGAAGGCCGACCGGGTGGTGGCCAGCGAGAAGGCCACGTCGGCGGGGTCGAGCTCCGGTCGCCGGGTGAGGAGTTCCGCCAGCCGTTCGGCCTGGTCCAGCACCGCCTGCCGGTCCCGCCCGGACAGCGGCCACGCCACGACCGGACCCGGCGCGGGCCGGTCCGCGGGTGCGGTCGGCGGTCCCTGCTCCAGGACGACGTGCGCGTTGGTGCCGCTGATGCCGAACGACGACACGCCGGCCCGGCGCGGCCGGTCCACCTCCGGCCAGGGCGCGGTCTCGGTCGCCAGCTTGACGTGGCCCGCGGACCAGTTCACGTGGGGTGTGGGCTCGTCCACGTTCAAGGTCATGGGCAGCACGCCGTGCCGCATGGCGAGGACGACCTTCATCACCCCGGCGACGCCGGCGGCGGCCTGGGTGTGGCCGAGGTTGGACTTGATCGACCCCAGCAGCAGCGGCCGGTCGGCGTCGCGGTCCCGGCCGTAGGTGGCCAGCAGCGCTTCGGCCTCGATCGGGTCGCCCAGGGTGGTGCCGGTGCCGTGCGCCTCCACCACATCCACGTCCGAGGTCGTGAGCCCGGCGTGCCGCAGCGCGTGCCGGATCACCCGGCGCTGGGACGGGCCGTTGGGCGCGGTGAGGCCGTTGGACGCGCCGTCCTGGTTCACCGCGCTGCCGCGCAGCACCGCCAGCACCTCGTGGCCGTCGCGACGGGCGTCGGACAGGCGCATGAGCACCAGCACACCGGCGCCCTCGCCCCACGCCGTGCCGTCGGCGGCGGCGGCGAACGGCTTGCAGCGGCCGTCGGCGGCCAGTCCCCGCTGCCGGGAGAACTCCACGAACAGCGTCGGGGTGGACATGACGGTGACACCGCCCGCCAGGGCGATCGAGCACTCGCCGGACCGCAGCGCCTGGGCGGCCAGGTGCATGGCGACCAGCGACGACGAGCACGCCGTGTCGATGGTGACCGCGGGTCCTTCCAGCCCCAGCGCGTAGGCGACCCGGCCGGACAGCACGCTGCTCGCGTTGCCGGTGCCCAGGTAGCCGATCACGTCCGCGCTCGCGCCCATGAGCAGCGACGGGTAGTCCTGCCCGTTGGTGCCCGCGAACACGCCGACCTCGCTGCCGCGCAACGACTGCGGGTCGATGCCCGCGCGCTCCAGCGCCTCCCAGCAGACCTCCAGCAGCAGCCGCTGCTGCGGGTCCATCGCCAGCGCCTCGCGGGGGCTGATGCCGAAGAACGCCGCGTCGAAGTCGCCGATGCCGTCGAGGAACGCGGCCCGCCGCACGTAGCTGGACCCGACGCGCGTGGCGTCGGGGTCGTAGAGGGCCTCGACGTCCCAGCCCCGGTCGGCGGGCACGTCGGTGACGGCGTCACGGCCGGAGACCAGCAGGTCCCACAGCTGCTCCGGCGTGCGCACCCCGCCGGGGAAGCGACAGCCCATCGCCACGACGGCGATCGGCTCCTGGCGTGCTTCCTCGACCTCGCGCAGCCGTTGCTTCGTCTGCTGGAGGTCCGCGGTCACGCGCTTGAGGTAGCTCAGCAGCTTGTCCTGCTCGTCCACCCGGCTCACCCCTTCGTTCCGCGCGCGGCGGTCGGACCGGTCATGACAGCCCCAGTTCCCGGTCGATGAAGTCGAACATCTCGTCGGTGGTGGCGGAGTCGAAGCCGGCCGCGGCGGTCGGCGCCTCGGGTTCGGTGTCGCGCCACTGCGCCAACAACGCCTGCAACCGCTGGGCCACCCTGGTCCGGGTGGTCGCGTCCGCGTCCACCGAGGACAGCGCGTCCGCCAGTCGGTCGACCTCGTCCAGCGGCGAGGACGCCTCCGCGGAGTCGGCGCCGACGAGTTCTTCCCGCAGGTGCGCGGCCAGCGCGGTCGGGGACGGGTAGTCGAACACCAGGCCCGCGGGCAGGCGCAGCCCGGTGGCCGCGCCGAGCCGGTTGCGCAGCTCGACCGCCATCACCGAGTCGAAGCCCAGCTCGCGGAACGCGCGGTCGCGGTCCACGTCGTCGGGTCCCCGGTGGCCGAGGACGGCGGCGACGTGCGAGCGGACCAGGTCGAGCAGCACCGAGTCCCGTTCGGCGGTCGACAGACCCGCCAGCTTCCGGGGCAGCGAGGCGCCGTCGTCGGGACCACCCGCCGCGTCGGCGTGGCGGCGCGCCTCGGTCAGCACCGCCCGCGCCTGCGGCACCTCGGAGAGCAGCGGGCTGGGCCGGGTCGCGGTGAACGCGGTGGCGAAGCGGGACCAGTCGATGTCGGCCACCGCGGTGAAGGCGTCCCCGGCGTCCAGTGCGCGGTGCAGCGCCTCCAGCGCGAGGTCGGGGTCCATCTCCGGCACACCGTGCCTGCGGGCCAGCTCGCCGACCGGGCCGTCGGCCATGCCCGCACCACCCCACGGACCCCACGCCACGGACACGGCGGGGAGCCCGAGGGACCGGCGGTGCGCCGCGAGCGCGTCGAGGAAGGCGTTGCCCGGCGCGTAGTTGCCCTGGCCGGGCGTGCCGAAGGTGCCGGCGAAGGACGAGAACAGCACGAACGCCGACACCGAGCCGGTCAGCGTCAGTTCGTGCAGGTGCAGGGCCGCGTCGACCTTCGGGCCGGTGACGTGGTCGACCCTGGCGACGTCGAGGGTGTCGATCACGGTGTCGTCGAGCACGGCCGCGGTGTGCACGACGGTCGTGAGCGGGACGTCCGCCGGCACGTCGGCGAGCACGGCGGCGAGGGCGTCGCGGTCACCGGCGTCGCAGGCGGCGACGGTGACCCGGCTGCCCAGCGCGGTCAGCTCGGCGATCAGCTCCTCGGCGCCGGGCGCGCCCGTGCCGCGGCGGGACACCAGCAGCAGGTGCGGAGCGCCGCGCGCGGCCAGCCAGCGGGCCACGTTGGCGCCGAGCGCCCCGGTGCCACCGGTGACCAGCACGGTCCCCTCAGGACGCCAGCGCTCGTCGGCCGGCCGGTCGGGTGTGTGGGCGGCGGACACCAGTCGACGCCCGAACAGCCCGGCCGCGCGCACCGCCACCTGGTCCTCACCGGTGGCTCCGGACAGCAGCGCGACCAGCCGGTCCCCCGCCTGCCGGTCCAACCCGGCGGGCAGGTCGACCAGGCCGCCCCAGCGCTCGGGGTGCTCCAGTGCCGCGACGCGGCCCAGGCCCCACACCAACGCCTGCACGGGCGCGTCGAGCGACTCGGAGTCCGACACCGCCACCGCCGAGCTGGTCGCGCACCACACGGGCGCGGACAGCCCCGCGTCACCGACGGCCTGCACCAGGGCGATGGTCTGCACAGCCCCTCGGCGGGCGGACCGGTGACCGGGGAAGGGCTCCTCGGCCAGGGCGAGCAGGGACAGGACGCCCGCCGCGGGTTCGCCACCACCGAGCAGGCCGGCCAGCACGGCGCGGTCGGCGTCGGCGGGTGTCACGAGGGCGCGCACGGCGGCACCGTGCCGGGACAGCGCCTCCGTGACGGCTCCCACGAGCGGGTCCTCCTCGAAACCTCCGGGCACGACCAGCAGCCAGGTGCCGGTGAGGACGGCGGGAGCCGGGTCGGGCACGGGACGCCAGACGACCCGGTAGCGCCAGGAGTCGACGGCGGAGCTGGCCCGTCCCCTGCGCCGCCACGCGGACAGGGCGGGCAGCACGGCGCTGAGCGGGGCGGCCGGGTCGAGCGCGAGGGTGTCGGCGAGGTGTTCCAGGTCTTCGCGCTCGACGGTGTCCCAGAACCTGCTCTCGACCGTGTCGGCGGCCAAGGCCGGACCGCTTCCCTCCGGCGCGGTCATCCAGTAGTGCTGGTGCTGGAACGGGTAGGTGGGCAGGTCGACCCGCCGACCGCCGGGGACCACGTCCGGCCACTTCGGAGTGACACCGCGCACCACGGCCTCACCCAGCGACAGCAACATCCGCTCCAGGCCACCGTCGTCACGCCGCAGCGAGCCCACGGCCACCACGTTCTCCGCCTGCTCCTGCACCGCCATCGTCAGGATCGGGTGCGGGGAGCACTCCACGAACGTCCCGAAGCCGTCACCCGCCAACTTCTCCACCGCGTCCGCGAACCCCACCGTCGAGCGCAGGTTCCGGAACCAGTAGTCGGCGTCCAGGGCGGAGCCGTCCTCCACCTGACCCGTGAGCGTCGAGTACAGCGGCACCTCACCGACCTGCGGCCGGATCGGAGCCAACACCCCGGCCAACTCCTCGCGCAACTCCTCCACCTGGGCCGAATGCGACGCGTAGTCCACCGCGATCCGCTTCGCCCGAACACCCTCGGCCTCACAGACCGCGACCAACTCGTCCAACGCGTCCGGCTCACCCGACACGACAACAGCCGACGGACCGTTCACCGCAGCGACCGAGATCCGCTCACCGAACAACGCGATCCGCGCACGCACATCCGCCTCGGCCGCCGCGACCGACACCATCCCGCCACGACCCGCCAGACGGCGCAACACCTGCGACCGCAACGCCACGACTCGTGCCGCGTCCTCAAGCGAAAGCGCCCCCGACACGCAAGCCGCCGCGATCTCACCCTGCGAGTGACCCACCACAGCCGCAGGCTCAACACCCCACGAACGCCACAACGCCGCCAACGACACCATCACCGCGAACAGCACCGGCTGCACCACATCCACACGATCCAACGACACCCGACCGTGCAAAGCATCATCCAACGACCAGTCACAGAACGGCTCCAACGCGGCAGCGCACTCGTTCAACCGCGCCGCGAACACGGGCGACTGGTCAGCCAGTTCCAGGGCCATGCCGACCCACTGCGAACCCTGACCCGGGAACACGAACACCACCCGACCCGACTCACCCGCCACACCACGCACCAACGCGGGGTGTTCGGTGTCGGTGGCCAGTGCCCGGAGCGCGGCCGTCAGCTCCGCCCCATCGCGCCCGACCACGACAGCGCGCTGTTCGAACGCCGATCGGGTGGTGGCCAGCGAGAAGGCCACGTCCGCCGGGTCGTGCCCGTCCACCGAGGACAGCAGCCGGGCGGCCTGGTCGCGCAGGGCCTTCTCCGTGCGGCCCGAGAGCGACCACGGCAGCGCGACGGGTCGCGCGACGGCCGGTGCGGGGGCGGTAGGCGCCGGTGCCTGCTCCAGGACCAGGTGGGCGTTGGTGCCGCTGATGCCGAACGACGACACCGCGCCGCGCAGCACCCGACCGGTTCCGTTGAGGTCGACGGCATCGGTGAGCAGGCGGACCGCCCCGGACTCCCAATCGACGTGCGTGGAGGGCTGGTCCACGTGCAGGGTGCGCGGCAGCACGCGGTGCCGCAGCGCCAGGACCAGCTTGATCAGGCCCGCGACACCGGCGGCGGTCTGGGTGTGGCCCAGGTTCGACTTGACCGAACCCAGCCACAGCGGCTCGTCCCGGTCCTGGCCGTAGGTCGCCAGCAACGCCTGCGCCTCGATCGGGTCGCCCAACGCGGTGCCGGTGCCGTGCGCCTCGACGAAGTCCACGTCGGTCGGTTCCAGGCCCGCGTTGGCCAGCGCCTGCCGGATCACGCGCTGCTGCGACGGGCCGTTCGGCGCGGTGAGTCCGTTCGACGCTCCGTCCTGGTTCACCGCACTGCCTCGCAGCACTGCCAGCACCGGATGACCGAGGCGCTGCGCGTCCGACAGCCGCTCCACGACCAGGACACCGACGCCCTCGGACCAGCTCGTGCCGTCGGCGGCCTCGGCGAACGGCTTGCAGCGGCCGTCGGGCGCCAGGCCGCCCTGGCGGGAGAACTCGGTGAACGCGCCGGGGATGGCCATGACGGTCGCGCCGCCCGCCAGCGCGAGGGAGCACTCGCCGCCGCGCAGCGCGTTCGCCGCGAGGTGCAGGGCGACCAGGGATGACGAGCACGCCGTGTCGACAGTGACGGCAGGCCCTTCCAGTCCGAGCGCGTAGGACACCCGGCCGGACGCGACGCTGGTCGCGTTGCCGGTCAGCAGGTGGCCCTCGACGCCTTCGGGGAACGCGGGCAGGCCCGCGCCGTAGTTCGAGGTCGCCACGCCCACGAACACACCGACGTCCTTGCCGCGCAGGGTGTGCGGGTCGAGGCCGCCGCGTTCGAGCGCCTCCCAGGACGTCTGGAGCAGCAGCCGCTGCTGCGGGTCCATCGCCAGCGCTTCACGCGGGCTGATGCCGAAGAACGCCGCGTCGAAGTCACCGGCGCCGCGCAAGAACCCGCCTTCGCGGACGTGCGTGGTGCCGGGGCGTTCCAGCGTCGGGTCGTAGAGCGCGGCCAGGTCCCAGCCCCGGTCGGCGGGGAACGCGGAGACGCCGTCGCGGCCCTCGACCAGCATCCGCCACAGCGCTTCCGGGGAGTCCACCCCGCCGGGGAACCGGCACGCCATGCCCACCACGGCGATGGGTTCGTCGGAGCGGGCCCGTGCGGGCGCCGCGTCGGTGGACCGGTCGTCCGAGCCGAGCAGCTCGGAGCGCAGGTGCTCGGCCAGCGCGACGGGGGTGGGGTGGTCGAAGACCAGGGTCGCGGGCAGCCGCAGCCCGGTCTCGGCGTTGAGGCGGTTGCGCAGCTCCACCGCGGTCAACGAGTCGAACCCGCTGTCCTTGAACGCGCGGCGCGGCTCGACCGCGTCGGGACCGCTGTGCCCGAGCACCCCGGCGACGTGGGTCCGCACCAGGTCGAGCAGCAGTCGTGCGGCTTCCTCCGGTGACGTCCCGGCGAGCCTGTCGGCCAGGCCACGCTCACCGGCGGTGGTCTCGGCGCGGCCGGCGCGCCTGCGGGTGGTGCGGGCGTCGCCGACCAGGTCGCGCAGCAGCGCCGGCGCGGCGTCCGGGTTGGCGCGCAGCCCGGCGAGGTCGAGCCGCATCGGCACGCACACGGCCTCCGGCGCGGCCACGGCGGTGTCGAACAGGCTCAGGGCGTCCCGCGTCGACAGGGCGGCGACCCCGGCGCGGGTGAGGCGTTCCCGGTCCGCGGAGCCCAGGTCGGCGGCCATCGAGTCGGCTTCGTCCCACAGTCCCCAGGCCAGCGCGGTCGCGGGCAGGCCGAGGCCGCGGCGGTGCCGGGACAGCGCGTCCAGGTAGGCGTTGGCCGCGGCGTAGTTGCCCTGGCCCGCGCCGCCGAACACCCCGGCCGCGGAGGAGAACACGGCGAACTCGGCCAGGTCGCGGTCACGGGTCAGCTCGTGCAGGTTCAGCACCGCGTCGGCCTTGGGCGCCAGCACGGTGTCGAGGCGCTGCGGGGTGAGGGATCCGATGACGCCGTCGTCGAGGACGCCGGCGACGTGCACCACGGCGGTGAGCGGGTGTTCGGCGGGGATGCCGTCGAGCAGTGCGGCCGCGGCGGCGCGGTCGGCGAGGTCGCAGGCGACGACCCGTGCCCGCGCGCCCGCCTCGGCGAGGTCGCGCAGGAGCTCGGGCGCGCCGTCGGCGTCGGGGCCGCGCCTGCTCACCAGCAGCAGGTGCCGTGCGCCGCCCTCGGTGGCCAGGTGCCTGGCCACGCGTCCGCCGAGCGCGCCGGTGGCCCCGGTGACCAGGACGGTGCCCTCGGGGTCGCGCGGGCGGGGCACGGTGAGCACGACCTTGCCGACGTGCTTGGCCTGGCTGACGAACCGGAACGCCCGGCGGGCGTCGCGGACGTCCCAGTGCTTGCGCGGCAGCGGGCGCAGCGCACCGCTGTCGAACAGCGCGACCAGGTCGGCGAGCATCTCGCCGATGCGCTCGGGTCCCGCCTCGATCAGGTCGAACGCCCGGTAGGCGACACCGAGCCCGGCGGCGTCGCGGACGTCGGTCTTGCCCATCTCCAGGAACCGGCCGCCCTCGGCCAGCAAGCCGAGCGAGGCGTCCACGAACTCACCGGCCAGCGAGTTCAGCACCACGTCCACCCGCGGGAACCGCTCGGCGAAACCCAGCGTGCGCGACGACGCCAGGTGGTCCTCGGCCACGCCCAGCGCCCGCACCGCGTCCCACTTGCCGCTACTGGCGGTGCCGTAGACCTCCGCGCCCCAGTGCCGCGCGAGCTGCACAGCGGCCATGCCCACGCCACCGGCGGCGGAGTGCACCAGCACGGATTCCCCGGCCTTGAGGTCGCCCAGGTCGCGCAACGCGTAGTAGGCGGTCAGGAACGCCAGCGGAACGGCCGCGGCCTGCTCGAACGACCAGTCGTGCGGCATCGGCGCGAGCATCCGGGCGTCGGCGACGGCGACCGGGCCGAACGCCTCGGGCACCATGCCGAACACCCGCTGCCCCGGCAGCAGGTGGGTGACGTCCGGGCCGACCTCGGTGACCACGCCCGCGCCCTCGCTGCCCATCGGGGCGTCACCGGGGTACATGCCCAGCGCGATGAGGACGTCGCGGAAGTTGACGCCCGCCGCGCGCACGGCGAGCCGGACCTCGTGGGACCCCAGCGGGCGGGACGCGTCGGAGGGCACGACCCGCACCGCGTCCACGGTGCGTTCCTCGCCGGCGGCCAGGTGCCACTCGGCGGTCCCGGCGGGCGGTGCGAGCACGGGGGTGTCGGCGGCGCGGCCCAACCGGGCCACCTTGAGCGCGCCGTCGCGGACGGCGATCTGCGGTTCGACGCCCGAGGCCGCGAGGCGCAGCGCGGCGACCGGCAGGTTGGCTCCCGCGTGGTCGAGGTCGCACAGCACCAGCCGACCGGGGTTCTCCGACTGGGCGGAGCGGACCAGGCCGTGCACCGCGGCGGCGGGCAGGTGCGCGGCGTCGGGCGCGTCGAGCGTGGCGCCCTCGGTCAGCACCACCAGCCGGGAGTCGGCGAAGCGGTCGTCGGAGAGCCAGCGCTGCACCAGGCCCAGCGCCGCGTGGGTGGCGGTGCGGGCGGTCCCGCCGGTGGCGATGCTCGCCACGACGAGGGCGGGGACGCTCGCCGCGCCCCCGGCGGCCAGGTCGTCCAGCGCTTCGGCGACCAGGTCGGGGCTCTGGTCGCAGCGCGGCGGGACGCCCAGCGCGGCCCAGCGCACGGGCGCGTCGGTGTCGGCCGATCCGGTGGGGTCGGTCCAGCGCAGGTGCAGCAGGGCGGTGCCCGCGGCGGTCGCCCGCGCGGTGGCGGCGGGGCGCAGCACCAGGGAGTCCACGGTGGCCACGAGCGCGCCGGCGGGGTCGACGGCCACCAGGCTCACCGCGCCGGACGCGGTGCGGCGCAGGGTGACGCGCAGCGCGTCGGCGCCGGCCGCGTGGAGGGTGACGCCGGTGAACGCGAACGGCACGCCGCCGCTGCCGGGGTCGCAGGCCAGCGCGTGCAGCGCGGCGTCCAGCAGCGCGGGGTGCAGGCCGTGGGCCGCGGCGTCCGCGCCGAAGGGCTCGGGCAGCACGACGTCGGCGTGCAGCGCGCCGTCGGTCCGCCACACGGCGCGCAGGCCGCGGAAGGAGGGGCCGTAGCGGAAGCCGTCGGAGGCGAGCCGGTCGTAGAAGCCGTCCAGCGGCACGGGTTCGGCGGCGGGCGGCGGCCACTCCCCCGCCGGCGCGGGAGCCGGCGGGGTGTCCCGGGCGAGCAGGCCGGTGGCGTGCGCGGTCCACTCGGCGGCCGGATCACCGGCGGGCCGGGAGTGGACGGTGAGGGTGCGGGCGCCGTGCTCGTCGCGCGCACCGGCCGTCACCTGTAGCTGCACGGCGTCCAGCGCGGGCAGGACCAGCGGCGCGGACAGCGTCAGGTCGGCCACGAGCGGGCAGCCGACCTCGGCGCCGACGTGCGCGGCCAGGTCGACGAACGCGGTGCCCGGCAGCAGGACGGCGTCGCCGATGCCGTGGTCGGCCAGCCACGGGTGGCTGCGGGTGGACAGGCGCGCGGTGAACACGTGGACGTCGCTGCCCGCCAGTTCGACGGCGGCGCCCAGCATCGGGTGGCCGGCCGCGCCCAGGCCCGCCGCGCCCACGTCGCCCGCGACGGCGAACGCGCGTGGCCAGAACCTGGCGCGCTGGAACGGGTAGGTCGGCAGCGCGACGGGCCGCGACGGGGTGCGGCCCGCCGTCCAGTCGACCTCGACCCCCGCCACGTGCAGCGCGGCGAACGCGGTGGCGGCGGTGAGCGGTTCGGGCCTGCCGGGGCGCAGCAGCGGCACGCTCACCGAGCCGGCGCCCAGGCTCGCGCCGGCGAGCCCGGCGAGCCCGCCGTCCGGACCCAGTTCGAGCACGGCCGTCACGCCGGCCTCGACCAGGTGCCGCACGCCGTCGTGGAACCGGACGGCCTGGCGGAGCTGGCGCACCCAGTGCTCCGGCGAGGTCAGCTCCTCCGCCGTGGCCGCGGTCCCGGTGACGTTGGTGATGATCGGCAGGCGGGGCGGGTGGAACGTCAGGCCCTCGGCGACGCGGCGGAACTCGGCCAGCACCGGGTCCAGGTGCGCGGAGTGGAAGGCGTGGCTCACCCGCAGCGACCGCACCTTGCGCCCCTGCGCGCGGAACCGCTCGGCGACGGCGTGCACGGCGTCCGCGTCACCGGAGACGACGGTGGAGTCCGGCCCGTTGAGCGCGGCGATGCCCGCACCGGGCACGTCCGCGAGCACCGCGAGGACCTCGGCCTCGTTCGCGGCGAGGGACGCCATCGCGCCCCCGCCGGGCAGGCTGCCCACCAACCGACCCCTGGCCGCGACGAGCGCGCAGGCGTCGGGCAGGTCGAGCACCCCGGCCACGTGCGCCGCGGCGAGTTCGCCAACGGAGTGGCCCAGCAGCAGGTCGGGCACGACACCGCGGGCCTGCGCCAGCCGGAACAGCGCGACTTCCAGGGCGAACAGCGCGGGCTGGGTCCAGGCGGTGTGGTCCAGCAGCGCCGCCTCGGGGGTGCCCGCCTCGGCGAACAGCACCTCGCGCAGCGGCCGGTCCAGGTGCGGGTCCAGGTGCGCGCAGACCTCGTCGAACGCCGCGGCGAACAGCGGCTCCGCGCGGTGCAGCTCCGCGCCCGAGCCGGGCCGCTGGCTGCCCTGACCGGAGAACAGGAAGGCCGTGCGGCCGGCCGTGGCGGTGTCGCCGGTCAGCACGCCCGCGGTGGAGCCGGCCGCGAGGGCGTCCAGCGCCCGCAGCACGGTGTCCGGGTCGTCGGAGGGCGGGACGGCGGCCCGCAGTTCCAGGTGCGCCCTGGTGGTGGCCAACGAGTGGGCCACGGCGGCGTGGTCCAGGGCGGGGTCGGCGCGCAGCCGTGCGGCCAGGTCGCCGGCGCGGGCGCGCAGCGCCGTCTCGGACCGGGCCGACAGCAGCAGCGGCCACGTCGTCGCGGCGGGGACCGCCGGCGAGTCGGGGACGTCCTCGGCCTGCTCCAGCACGACGTGGGCGTTGGTGCCGCTGATGCCGAACGACGACACGCCCGCGCGACGCGGCCGGTCGGTCCGGGGCCACGGGACGTGCTCGGTGACCAGGCGCACCGCGCCCGCCGACCAGTCCACGTGCGGGCTGGGCGCGTCGACGTGCAGCGTCGCGGGCACCTCGCCGCGCCGCAGCGCCTCCACGGACTTGATCACGCTCGCCACGCCGGCGGCGGCCTGGGTGTGGCCGATGTTGGACTTGATCGACCCCAGCAGCAGCGGCCGGTCGGCGTCGCGGTCCCGACCGTAGGTGGCCAGCAGCGCCTGGGCCTCGATCGGGTCGCCGAGCGCGGTGCCGGTGCCGTGCGCCTCCACCACGTCCACGTCGGACGGGCTCAGGTCGGCCGCCGCCAGTGCTTGGCGGATGACCCGCTGCTGGGAGGGGCCGTTGGGCGCGGTGAGCCCGTTGGACGCCCCGTCCTGGTTCACCGCACTGCCGCGCAGCACCGCCAGCACCGGGTGGCCGTTGCGGCGGGCGTCGGACAGCCGCTCCACCAGCAGGATGCCCGCGCCCTCGCCCCAACCGGTGCCGTCCGCGGCGGCGGCGAACGCCTTGCAGCGGCCATCGGCGGCCAGTCCCCGCTGCCGGGAGAACTCCACGAACGCGGTCGGCGTCGCCATGATCGTGGCGCCGCCCGCCAGGGCCAGGTCGCACTCGCCCGACCGCAGCGACTGGGCCGCCCAGTGCAGGGCGACCAGCGACGAGGAGCACGCCGTGTCGACCGTGACGGCCGGACCCTCCAGGCCCAGGGTGTAGGAGATGCGGCCGGAGATGACGCTGGCGGAGTTGCCGGTGGCGAGGTAGCCCTCGACGGGTTCGACCGAGGCGGCCAGCAACGCGCCGTAGTCCTGGCTGTTGGTGCCGACGAACACGCCCGTGGCGCTGCCGCGCAACCGGTTCGGGTCGATCCCCGCGCGCTCCAGCGCCTCCCAGCTCACCTCCAGCAGCAGCCGCTGCTGCGGGTCCGTGCACAGCGCCTCGCGCGGGCTGATGCCGAAGAACCCGGCGTCGAAGT
Source organism: Actinosynnema sp. CA-299493 (assembly GCF_050946825.1). Taxonomy (NCBI): domain Bacteria; kingdom Bacillati; phylum Actinomycetota; class Actinomycetes; order Pseudonocardiales; family Pseudonocardiaceae; genus Actinosynnema; species Actinosynnema sp. CA-299493. The sequence continues at coordinate 4,192,601 of NZ_CP191993.1, read as the reverse complement.
CGGCGACGCCGTCGAGGAAACCGCCCTCGGTGGCGTAGGAGGTGCCCTGGTTGTCCGGGTCGGGGTCGTAGAGGGCGCTGGTGTCCCAGCCCCGGTCCTCGGGGAAGCCGCGCACGGCGTCCCGGCCCTCGGCGAGCAGTTCCCACAGCGCCTCGGGCGAGTCGGCGCCGCCGGGGAAGCGGCAGGCCATGGCCACGATCGCGATCGGCTCGTCGGACCGCGCGCTCCTCGGCCGCCCGCCGGCGACGGCGTCGTCCGCGCCCAGCAGCTCACCGCGCAGGAAGTCGGCGAGGTCCTCGCAGGTGGGGTGGTCGAACGCCAGGGTGGCGGGCAGCACCAACCCGGTGGCCGCGCCGAGCACGTCCCGCAGTTCCACCGCGGTCAGCGAGTCGATGCCCAGGTCGCGGAACGCCTTGCCCGCCGGGACGCGGGCCGCGGAGTCGTGCCCCAGGACCGACGCCACGCTGCCGCGGACCAGCTCCACGAGGTGGCGGCGGACCTCCGCCGGTGCGAGGTCGGCCAACTGCCCGCGCAGCGGTGAAGCCGCCGGGACCGCGGTCCCGTGTGGTGTCACGCGACCGAGCAGAGGGCTCGGGCGCGCGGTGGTGAAGGTGGCCGTGAACCGGGCCCAGTCCACGTCGGCGACCACGAGCAGCGGCTCACCGGTGCGGGTCAGCGCGGTTACCGCGCGGCTCGGCTCCAGCGCGCGCAGGCCGCGCCGCGCCAGGTCGGCACCCGCCGCGCCCGCGCCCATGCCGTCGCCCGCCCACGGTCCCCACGCGATGGAAATACCCGGCAGACCCGACGCGCGACGGTTCTGCATGATCGCGTCCAACTCCGCATTCGCGGCGGCATAGGCCACCTGACCGCCACTACCCCAGACTCCAGCGATCGAGGAGAACACCACGAACGCGTCCAACCCACGCTCACGCGTCACCTCGTCCAACAACCGCGCACCAACCACCTTCGCCCGCGAGGCTTCGGCCAGGTCCGCGGGCGTGACGTCGAGCAGCCGCCCGGTCGAGGAGACACCGGCGGTGTGCACCACGGCATCCGGCTCCCACTCCGCGACCAACGCCGCCACCGCATCACGATCGGCCACGTCGGCAGCCACCACGTGCACCTCGACACCGGCCAGTTCAGCGACCAGCCCGGCCGCGCCGGGTGCGTCCGGACCACGCCTACCGACCAGCACCAACCGCTCCGCGCCGGCGCGGGCAGCCCAACGGGCCACCTCCGCACCCAGCGCGCCGGTGCCACCGGTGATCAGCACCGTGCCGCGAGGCGTCCACCCGGTGCGGGTGTCGGGCGCCACGACGAGCCTGCGCGCGAACGCGCCCGCCGCACGCAGCGCCACCTGGTCCTCGGCCGCGGTCGGCACACCGCCGAGCAGGTCCCAGGTCCGTTCGTCCGGCGTTGACGGGAGGTCGACCAGACCACCCCACCGGTCGGGGTGCTCCAGGGCGGCGACGCGCCCCGCACCCCAGACCGCGGCCTGGTCCGGCTCGACGGAGTCGGCGGGGTCGACCGCCACCGCGTTGCGGGTGACCGCCCAGATCCGGGCGGTCGAACCGGCCACCGCGCGCACCGCGGCCACGACCAGGCGGGGGTCGGGTGCGGCCAGGAGGAGCCCGTCCACCGGCCCGAGGTCGTCCAGCAGACCGGTCAGGTCGGCGTCGGCGGCCACCTCGACCAGGCGCACTCCCCTCGCGACGACGGGAGCCAGGACGTCGGCGGTGGTGGGCGTGGTGACGACCACCCAGTTACCCGGCAGGTCCGCGGTCGCCCGGATCGTCGTCGGTGCCCACTCGACGCGGTAGCACCACTCGTCCACGGCGGAGGCTTCACGGCGGGCACGGCGCCACGCGGTGAGCGCGGGCAGCACGGGTGCCACGGCGTCCCTGCTCAAGCCGAGCGTGGCCGCGAACTCCGCCACGTCGGCCTGCTCGACCGAGGTCCAGAAACCCGACTCGGCCGGGTCCGCCGCGGCGGTGGGCAGCTCACCGGCGTCGAGCCAGTAGCGGCGGCGCTGGAAGGGGTAGGTGGGCAGGTCGATGACCCGGCCGCCCTCGTGCAGGCTGGACCAGTCCACCGATCCGCCCGTGGCGTACACAGCGCCCAGAGCGGAGACAGCCGTGACCGCTTCATCCCGATCGGCTCGTAGGGCGGGAGTGCACGGCAGGTCCGGCACCAACGCGGTCAACACCGCGTCCGGCCCGATCTCCACACACCGCGCCACACCCTGCAACCGCGCGACGGCATCGCCGAACCGCACCGTCTGCCGCACATTGCGAACCCAGTACTCCGGATCCGCGATCGACCCCTCATCCACAGTGGACATGAAGGTGACGCTCGGTTCCGCGAACGACACCGACGCCACGACAGCGCGGAAGTCGTCCAGCATCGCGTCCATGTGTGCCGAGTGGAACGCGTGACTCACCGTGAGCCGCTTCGTACGACGCCCCCGGGACGCGAACCCCGCCGCCAACGCGAGCACCGGCTCCTCGTCACCGGACAGCACCACCGAACGAGGACCATTCACCGCCGCCAACGACGCGCCCTCGGGCAGCGAAATTTCGTCCTCGGACGCCTCCACGGCGACCATCGCACCGCCGGTGGGCAGCGCTTGCATCAACGCACCACGCGCCACCACCACACGGCACGCGTCTTCCAACGAGAACACACCGGCGACGTGAGCAGCGGCGATCTCACCGATCGAGTGACCGACCACCACATCCGGCGTCACACCCCACGAGGCGAACAACCGCGACAACGCCACCTCGACCGCGAACAAACCAGGCTGAGCGAACTCCGTCTCGTCAATACGCGCGTCATCGGACGACAGAACTTCCCGCACCTTGGCCGGGAAGTGCGACAACACCTCGGCCCACGCCTCGGCGAACACCGGGAACGACGCCGCCAAACCACGACCCATCCCGATCCGCTGCGAACCCTGACCCGTGAACAGGAACGCCGTTCCACCACGAACCACAGCACCCCGGCTGTCGACGGCGTCCAGCCCGGCCGCCAGCTCCTCGCGCGACGAACCCACCACCACCGCGCGGTGGTCGAGCGCCGCGCGGGTGGTCGCCAGCGATCGGGCGACGTCGGCGGGGTCGGCGTCGAGCAGGGCGCGCAGCCGGACGGCTTGGTCGCGCAGGCCCGCCGCGTCCTGGGCGGACAGCACCCACGCGTGCGGACCGGGGCGTGACGCGGCGGGAGTGGCCGGTTCGGTCGCGGCGGGGGCTTGTTCGAGCACGACGTGGGCGTTGGTGCCGCTGATGCCGAACGACGACACGCCCGCTCGGCGCGGTCGGCCCACCTCCGGCCACGGCCGGTTCTCGGTGGTCAGCCGCACGGCGCCCGCCGACCAGTCGACCTGCGGGGTCGGCTGGTCCACGTGCAGTGTGGCGGGCACGATCCCGTGGTCCAGCGCCTGGACCACCTTGATGATCCCGGCGACGCCGGCGGCGGCCTGGGTGTGGCCCAGGTTCGACTTGACCGAACCCAGCCACAGCGGCTCGTCCCGGTCCTGGCCGTAGGTCGCCAGCAACGCCTGCGCCTCGATCGGGTCGCCCAGGGTGGTGCCGGTGCCGTGCGCCTCGACCACGTCCACGTCGGACGGGCGCAGGCGCGCGTTCGCCACCGCCGCCAGGATGACCCTCTGCTGGGAGGGGCCGTTGGGGGCGGTGAGGCCGTTGGACGCGCCATCGGAGTTGACCGCGCTGCCGCGCACCACGGCCAGCACCCGGTGGCCTCGCCTGCGCGCGTCGGACAGCTTCTCCAGCAGCAGCAGGCCGACGCCCTCGGCGAAGCCGGTGCCGTCGGCGGAGCCCGCGAAGGACCGGCACCGGCCGTCGGCCGACAGTCCCTGCTGGCGGCTGAACTCGACGAACAGCCCCGGCGTGGACATGACGGTGACGCCGCCGGCCAGCGCCAGGTCGCACTCACCGGACCGCAGCGCCTGCGCCGCCAGGTGCACGGCCACCAACGACGACGAGCACGCCGTGTCGATCGTGATCGCCGGGCCTTCCAGCCCGAACGCGTAGGCGACGCGGCCGGAGACCACGCTGGCGGAGTTGCCGGTGCCCAGGTGCCCTTCGACGCCCTCGGGCACGGACACCAGCCTGCTGGCGTAGTCCTGGTACATGACGCCGGCGAAAACACCCGTGCGGCTGCCGCGCAGGCTCGACGGGTCGATCCCGGCCCGCTCGAACGCCTCCCAGGACGTCTCCAGCAGCAACCGCTGCTGCGGGTCCATCGCCAGCGCCTCGCGCGGCGAGATGCCGAACAGCCCGGCGTCGAAGTCGGCCACGTCGTGCAGGAAGCCGCCCGCGGCGGTGGCGGAGCGCCCGGAGCCGGTCAGCGCGGCGAGGTCCCAGCCCCGGTCGGTGGGGAACCCGGAGACGACGTCGCGGTTCGCCGTGACGAGGTCCCACAGGTCCTCGGGCGACTCGACACCACCGGGGTAGCGGCAGGCCATGGCCACGATGGCGATCGGCTCGTCGGCGGGTGCGGCGGTGGTGACCGGCGCCCGCACCGCGGTGGCCTGCCCGGCGAGCGCGGCGGTGACGTGCGCGGCCAGCAGGACGGGTCGGGGGTGGTCGAACACCAGCGTGGCGGGCAGGCGCAGCCCCGACGCGACGGCGAGGCGGTTGCGCAGCTCCACGGCGGTGAGCGAGTCGAACCCGAGGTCTTTGAACGCGCGTTCGGGGTCCACGGCATCGGCGTCGGAGTGCCCGAGCACGGCGGCCACGTGGGAGCGGACCAGTTCCAGCACGGCGGTCGCGCGTTCCGCCTCGGGCAGCGCGGCCAGGCCGGAGGTCTCGACGTCGGGTCGGGCGGTGGCGGCACGGCGGCGCGCGGCGGGCACCAGGGCGCGCAGCAGCGGCGGCACCACCCCGCTGCCGGCGGCGGCCCGCGCGGTCGTCAGGTTCAGGTCGAGGGGCAGCAGCACGTCCTCGGACGTGGTCACGGCCGCGGTGAACAACCGCAGCGCTTCGGCGTCGCCGAGGGCTCCGGAGCCGCCGCGACCGGCGCGGCGCAGCTCCACGGCACCCAGGTGGCCGGTCATGCCGCTGGCACTGGCCCACAGCCCCCACGCCAGCGAGAGGCCGGGCAGCCCGGCGGCGCGGCGGCGGCGCGCCAAGGCGTCGAGCGCGGCGTTGGCCGCGGCGTAGCCGGCTTGGCCCGCGTTGCCGAACACCCCGGCGGCCGAGGAGAACAGCACGAACGCGGTCAGCTCCCGGTCGCGGGTCAGCTCGTGCAGGTGCAGCGCGGCGTCCACCTTGGGCGCCAGCACGGCGTCGACCCGGTCCGGGGTGAGCGCGGTGACCACGCCGTCGTCCAGGACACCGGCCGCGTGGACCACGGCGGTGACCGGGAACTCCGCGAGGAGCGCGCCGAGAGCGGCGCGGTCGGTGACGTCGCAGGTGGGTAGGTGCGCGGTGGCGCCCAGCTCGGCCAGTTCGGCGACCAGCTCCGCCGCGCCCGGCGCGTCGGGGCCGCGGCGACCGGCCAGCACGAGGTCGCGCACGCCGTGCTCGGTGACCAGGTGGCGGGCGAGCAGCCCGCCGAGGGTGCCGGTGCCACCGGTGATCAACACCCGGCTGCCCGGCGGGAACGGCTCGGGGGACGTGGACGTCGTGGCGCGGGCCAAGCGGGGCGCGAGCAGCCGGCCGTCCCGCACGAGCAGCTCGGGTTCCTCGAACGCCGGCGCGCGGAGCACCGCCGGGTCGTCCGCCGGGACGTCGGGGTAAGCGTCGACCAGCACGAACCGGCCGGGGTGCTCGTTCGCGGCGGACCGCACGAACCCGCGCACGGCCGCCGAGGCGAGGTCGCCGTCCTCCGCGCCACGCGTCAGCACCACCAGCGGTGCCCCGGTCTCATCGGCGCCGTCGAGCCACTGCCGCACGGCGTCCAGCACCGAACGCACCCGCTCGTGCACGTCCTGCGCGGTGTCGCCGGGCGGGACGTCGAGCACGACGACCGGGGCGGTGGTGTCGACCTCGGCCAGGGGCACGCCCAGTGGCCAGATCGCGCCGCGCACCGGGGAGAACTGCTCTGGTTCGGCCAGTTCGGTCTGCCGCACCGCGTAGAGGACGGCCGTCGTCGGTCCGGCCAGCGCGGCGGGGTCGAGCGGGCGCAACGCCAGGGAGCCGATGCCCGCGACCGGCGCGCCGGTGTGGTCGGCGACTGTGACGGCGACCGCGTCGGGTCCGGCCGGGGTGATCCGCACGCGCAGCGCGACCGCGCCGGTGGCGTCGAGCCGCACGTCGGTGAAGGAGAACGGCAGCCAGCCGCGGGTCGGGTCGCCGACGTAGGAACCGAGTCCGGCGGCGTGCAGCGCCGCGTCCAGCACGGCGGGGTGGATGCCGAACCGGGCGGCGGCGTCGTGCTCGGTGTCGTCCAACCGCACTTCGGCGAGGACGTCGGCACCGTGCCGCCACGCGCGGCGCAAGCCGCGGAACACCGGGCCGTAGGACAGGTCCCGGGTGGCGAAGTCCGGGTAGAGGCCGGTGATGTCCAGCTCCGTGGCGCCGGGCGGCGGCCACTCGTCCAGGTCGAGGCCGAGACCGGCCGGGACGTCCGTGGTGAGCACGCCGTCGGCATGGCGGGTCCAGGACGTGCCATCGGGGGCGTCGTCGGGCAGCGAGTGGATGGACACGGGCCGCCGGCCGGTGGCGTCGGCCGCGCCCACGGACACCTGGAGCCGCAGCGCGGTGTCGTCCGGCACCACGACGGGGTGGTGGAGGGTCAGTTCCTCGACGTGCGGGGTGGCGGTGTGCTCACCGGCGCGCAGGGCGAGTTCGAGCAGGGCGGTGCCGGGCACCACCAGCCGACCGGCGACCACGTGGTCACCGATCCACGGCTGGGTGTCGAGACCGAGCCGGCCGGTGAGCACGGTGCCGTCGCCGTCGGCGAGGGTCACCACGGCTCCCAGCAACGGGTGCCCGGCCGCACCCTGGCCGAACCCCGCCGGACCCGCGGGGCCGAACGCGACGCCCTTGGGCCAGAAGCGGCGGTGCTGGAAGGGGTAGGTGGGCAGGTCGATCCGGCGACCGCCGGGGACGACGTCCGTCCACTTCGGAGCGACACCGCGCACCACGGCCTCGCCCAGCGACAGCAGCATCCGGTCCAACCCGCCGTCGTCACGCCGCAGCGAGCCGACCGCGATCACCTCGTCCGCCTGCTCCTGCACCGCCATGGTCAGCAGCGGGTGCGGGGAGCACTCCACGAACACACCGAAACCGTCACCCGCCAGCTTCTCGACCGCGTCAGCGAACTCCACGGTCGAACGCAGGTTGCGGAACCAGTAGTCGGCGTCCAGCCCCGACCCGTCCTCAACCTCGCCGGTGAGCGTCGAGTACAACGGCACGCCACCGACCTGCGGCCGGATCGGCGCGAGCACCTCGGCCAGTTCCTCACGCAGTTCCTCGACCTGGGCCGAGTGCGAGGCGTAGTCCACCGCGATCCGCTTCGCCCGCAAGCCGTCCGTGACCAACTCGTCCAACGCGTCCGGCTCACCCGAGACGACGACCGCTGACGGCCCGTTCACCGCCGCGATCGAAATCCACTCACCGAACGGCTCGATCAGCGCACGCACCTCGGCCTCAGAGGCCGCGATCGACACCATGCCGCCACGACCAGTCAGGCGGCGCAACACCCGCGAGCGCAACGCCACCACACGCGCCGCGTCTTCGAGCGACAACGCACCCGAGACGCAGGCCGCCGCGATCTCGCCCTGCGAGTGACCCACCACCGCAGCCGGTTCGATGCCCCACGAACGCCACAACGCGGCAAGGGACACCATCACCGCGAACAACACCGGCTGCACCACATCAACCCGCTCCAACGCGAGCGGATCATTGAGAGCATCGCGCAAAGACCAGTCGCAGAACGGTGCCAACGCGGCAGCGCACTCGTTCAACCGCTCCGCGAACACCGGCGACTGCTCCGCCAACTCCAACGCCATACCAACCCACTGCGAACCCTGCCCCGGGAACACGAACACCACACGGCCGGTGTCGGCAACCGTTCCGCGCACCAACGCGGGATGCTCCACACCATCGGCCAACGCACGCAGACCGTCACGACCCACGACGACGGCCCGGCGGTCGAGGAGGGTCCGGTTGCCGACGAGCGAGCGGGCGACGGAGGCGGCGTCCGCACCGCCGTCCACCACCGCCAGCAGGCGGGCGGCCTGCCGGCGCAGCGCGTCATCGGACCGCGCGGACAGCACCCAGGGCACCACGGCGTCGGTGACGTCGTCGGCCACCGGCACGTCGTCCTCGTCGGCCTGCTCCAGCACGATGTGCGCGTTGGTGCCGCTCACGCCGAACGATGACACACCGGCGCGTCGCGGCCGGTCCACGTCGGGCCAAGGGCGGGACTCGGTGATCAGCTCCACCGCACCCGAGGACCAGTCCACGTGCGGCGAAGGCGCGTCCACGTGCAGGGTCTTGGGCAGCACGCCGTGGCGCAGCGCGAGAACGGTCTTGATGACGGCGGCGACGCCGGCGGCGGCCTGGGTGTGGCCGATGTTCGACTTCACCGACCCCAGCAACAACGGCTCTTCGCGGTCCTGGCCGTAGGTCGCCAGCAACGCCTGGGCCTCGATCGGGTCGCCCAAAGTGGTACCCGTACCGTGGGCCTCTACGACGTCCACATCGGACGGTTCGAGACCCGCGTTCGCCAGTGCGGCCCGGATGACCCGCTGCTGAGCCGGCCCATTCGGCGCGGTCAACCCATTGGACGCGCCGTCCTGGTTCACCGCCGAGCCACGCATCACCGCCAACACCGGGTGGCCGTTGCGGCGGGCGTCCGACAAGCGCTCCACCACCAGCACACCGACACCCTCACCCCAACCGGTGCCATCTGCACCGGCCGCGAACGCCTTGCACCGACCATCCGCGGCCAGTCCCCGCTGCCGCGAGAACTCGATGAAAGCGCCAGGCGTCGACATGATCGTCACGCCACCGGCGACGGCGAGCCCGCACTCCCCCGAGCGCAGGGCCTGCGCGGCGAGGTGCAGCGCCACCAACGACGCCGAGCAGGCCGTGTCGACCGTGACCGCAGGCCCCTCCAGACCGAAGGTGTAGGACAACCGGCCCGACACCACGCTGGCGGAGTTCCCAGTGGCGAGATGGCCCTCGACGCCTTCGGTGGAGCCGGTGAACAGGGGCGCGTAGTCCTGGCCGTTGGTGCCGATGAACACACCGGTCGCGCTGCCGCGCAACGCGTGCGCGGGAATTCCGGCGTTTTCGAACGCCTCCCACGTCGTCTCCAGCAGGAGCCGCTGCTGGGGGTCCATCGCCAGCGCCTCACGCGGCGAAATACCGAAGAAATCAGCGTCGAACCCCGACGCGTCCCTCAGGAACGCACCCTCCACCGCGTAAGTCGTGCCCAGGTTGTCCGGATCAGCATCGAACAACCCACCCAAGTCCCAATTCCGGTCATCCGGGAACGCACCCACCGCGTCCCGACTCTCCACCAACAACCGCCACAGATCCCCAGGCGACACCACACCACCCGGGAACCGACACGCCATCCCCACGATCGCGATCGGCTCGTCGGACACGGCCGCGGCGACGACCGACGGCACGCGGGCAGCGGTCGCCCCGGCGAGGAGTTCTTCGACGTGCTCGGCCAGCTCCGCCGGGGTGGGGTGGTCGAACACGGCGGTCGCGGGCAGGGCGAGGCCGGTCGCCGCGTTGAGCGCGGTGCGCAGCTCCATCGCGGTCAGGGAGTCGAAGCCCAGGTCGCGGAACGCGCGGTCGGGGGTGACCTGGCGGGCGGAGGTGTGCCCGAGGACCGCCGCCGCCCGGTCGCGGACCAGGGTGAGCAGCTCCTGGCGTCGGCGGTCGGCGGGCAGGGTGCGCAACCGGTCCGCCAGGTCGCCGCGCCCGACGGCGGGGAGCGCGCGGCGGGCGTCGGGCAGCTCGTCGAGCAGCCGGGTGGGCCTGGTCGAGCGCAGGGCGGGCGCGAACACCGCCCAGTCGACGTCGGCGACGGTGACCACGGGCAGACCGGAGCCGACCGCCACGGCCATCGCGGTCACGGCACGCTCGCCGGGCAGCGCGGTGAACCCGCCGCGGGCGGTGCGGGCCGCGGCCTTGCCGCCCGCCGCCATGCCCTCGTCTGCCCACGGTCCCCAGGCCAGGGAGGTGCCGGGCAGACCGGTGGCGTGGCGTCGGGCGACCACGGCGTCGAGCTCGGCGTTGGCGGCGGCGTAGTTGCCCTGACCCGCGGCGCCGAAGGTGGCCGCAGCCGAGGAGAACACCACGAACGCGTCCAGGTCCGAATCGCGGGTCAGCTCGTCCAGCACCCGGACGGCAGCGGCCTTGGCGGTGGTGACGGCGCGCAGTCGTTCCGGGGTCAGCCGGTCGAGCACACCGTCGTCCAGCACGCCCGCCGTGTGCACGACGGCATCGGGGTCGTGCTCGGCCAGCACCGTGGCCATGGCGTCCCGGTCGGCCACGTCGGCGGCCTCGACCCGGACGTCGACCCCGGCGGCTGCCAGCTCGCCGACCAGGTCCGCCGCGCCGGGGGCGGCCTCACCGCGCCGGCTGACGAGCACGATCCGCGTCGCGCCGCCGGCCGCGCACCAGCGGGCGACGCGGGAACCCAGCGCGCCGGTGCCGCCGGTGATCAGCACGGTGCCGCGCGGAGTCCAGTCCTGACCGCCGGGGGCCGGCCGCACCAGGCGTCGGGCGTGCACGCCGTCCGGCCGCACGGCGATCTCGTCCTCGCCGGAGCCGAGAGCGGCTGCGATCACGTCGACCGCGGTGTCGTCCGGGTCCGAGGGCAGGTCGAGCAGTCCTCCCCACCGCTCGGGCACCTCGACGGCGGCGGTCCGGCCCAGACCCCACACCGCGGCCTGTTCCGGCGCGGTGACGGGGTCCGCCGAGCCGGTGGACACCGCGCCCGAGGTCAACGCCCACAGCGGAACCGCCGTGCCGGAGTCGCCGAGGGCCTGCACCGCGGCCAGCACCCCGGCCGAGGTCGGCCATAGGCACAGCACACCCTCGGGAGCGTGGTCAGCCAGTGCCGCGGCGAGGTCACCGCGGTTCGCGGCGGGGTCGACCCGGAGGACGTGCGCGCCGCGACCGGCGAGGCCTTCGGCGACCCGGGTGAACGGCGTGGTGGCGTCCTCGGGCAGGAGGACCAGCCAGCGGTCCAGCGCGACCGGGGGCGCGGTCGGGACGGCGACCCACTCGTCCCGGTAGCACCACGAGTCCACGGCGGAGCGCTCGTGGCGGGTGCGGCGCCAGGTGGCGAGCGCGGCCAGGACCGGTTCGAGCTGCGCCCGGTCGACTTCGAGGGTGGCGGAGAGCGCGTCGAGGTCCTGCCGGTCGAGGACGTCCCAGAACCCGTCGTCCACGACCGCGGGTGCGGTGGGCTCCGGCCAGAACCTCTCGCGCTGGAAGGGGTAGGTGGGCAGGTCGATGACCCGGCCGCCCTCGTGCAGGCCCGACCAGCCCACCACGCCGCCCGTGGCGTGCACGGCACCGAGGGCGGACACGGCGGTGACTGCCTCGTCCCGATCGGCTCGTAGGGCCGGAGTGCACGGCAGGTCCGGCACCAACGCGGTCAGCACCGCGTCCGGCCCGATCTCCACGCACCGCACGACACCCTGCAACTTCGCGACAGCGTCGGCGAACCGGACCGCCTGCCGCACGTTGCGCACCCAGTACTCCGGGTCCACAATCGAACCATCATCCACTGTGGACAAGAAGGTCGTCTGGGGCTCGGCGAAGGACACCGACGCCACGACGGCCCGGAAGTCGTCCAGCATCGCGTCCATGCGCGCCGAGTGGAACGCGTGGCTGACCGTCAACCGCTTCGTGCGGCGGCCCCGCGCCGCGAGGTCCGCCGCCACCGCGAGCACCGGCTCTTCGTCGCCGGAGAGCACCACCGATCGGGGGCCGTTCACCGCGGCGAGGGATACGCCGTCGACCAGGGTGATCTCGTCTTCGGACGCCTCGACCGCGACCATCGCCCCACCCGTGGGCAAGGCCTGCATCAAAGCGCCACGCGCCACCACCAGGCGACACGCGTCCGCAAGCGAGAACACACCCGCGACGTGCGCGGCAGCCACCTCACCGATGGAGTGACCGACGACGACATCCGGCGTCACGCCCCACGACGCGAACAACCGCGACAGCGCCACCTCGACCGCGAACAACCCCGGCTGGGCGAAAGCGGTCTCATCAATACGCGCATCCTCGGACGACAAGACCTCCCGCACCTCCGCCGGGAAGTACGACAACACCTCAGCCCACGCCTCGGCGAACACCGGGAACACCTCGGCCAACCCACGACCCATGCCCACCCGCTGCGAACCCTGACCCGTGAACAGGAACGCCGTCCCACCACGAACCGCGACGCCGCCGCTGTCGACGGCGTCCAGCCCCGCCAACAGCTCCTCGCGCGACGAACCCACCACCACCGCACGGTGCTCGAAAACAGACCGGGTCGTGGCCAACGAGAACCCGACGTCCACCGGCGACCAGTCGGCACGGTTCGCCAAGTCCGCACGCAGCCTGGCCGCCTGGGCGCGCAGCGCTTCCGGGGAACGCGCCGCCAGCGGCCACGGCACCGGGCCCGCGGGCGCCGACCGCTCGACCGCGGTCTCCGCCGGCTCGTCGACGGCCTGTTCCAGCACGACGTGCGCGTTGGTGCCGCTGATGCCGAACGACGACACCGCCGCCCGGCGCGGCCGGTCCAGCTCAGGCCAGGCGGCGGGCTCGGTGAGGAGCCGCACCGAGCCCGATTCCCAGTCCACCTGCGGGGACGGCTCGTCCACGTGCAGGGTCTTGGGCAGCACGCCGTGCCGGAGCGCCATCACGGCCTTGATCACGCCGGACACGCCGGCGGCGGCCTGGGTGTGGCCGATGTTGGACTTGACCGACCCGAGGAACACCGGCCGCTCGCGGTCCTGACCATAGGTGGCCAGCACGGCCTGCGCCTCGATCGGGTCGCCGAGGGTGGTGCCGGTGCCGTGCGCCTCCACCAGGTCCACGTCCGACGGCTCCAGCCGCGCGTTCGCCAACGCCTGCCGGATCACCCGCTGCTGAGACGGGCCGTTCGGCGCGGTCAGCCCGCTGCTGGCGCCGTCCTGGTTGACCGCGCTGCCCCGGACCACGGCGAGCACGCGGTGGCCGTTGCGGCGCGCGTCGGACAGCTTCTCCAGCAGCAGGACGCCGACGCCCTCGCCGAAGCCGGTGCCGTCGGCCGCCGCCGCGAACGGCTTGCAGCGCCCGTCGGGCGCGAGCCCGCGCTGCCGGGAGAACTCGATGAAACTGCCGACGTTCGACATGACGGTGACGCCCGCCGCGACCGCGAGGGTGCACTCGTCCTGGCGCAGCGCGGACGCGGCGAGGTGCAGCGCGACCAGCGACGACGAGCAGGCGGTGTCGACGGTGAGCGCGGGCCCTTCCAGGCCCATCGTGTAGGAGACGCGGCCGGACACCACGCTGGCGGCGCTGCCGGTGGCCACGTAGCCGCCGACGTCCTCCGCCGCGCCGTGCAGGCGGACGGCGTAGTCGTGGTACATGACACCCGCGAACACCCCGGTGCGGCTGCCGCGCAGCGAACGGGGGTCCAGACCGGCGCGTTCCACCGCCGTCCAGGTGTGCTCCAGCAGCAACCGCTGCTGCGGGTCCATGGCCAGCGCCTCACGGGGGCTGATGCCGAAGAACCCGGGGTCGAACAGGCCCGCGTCGTGCAGGAAGCCGCCCTCGCGCACCTCCAGCGCGCCGTGCCCGTCGGGGTCGTGCAGCGCGTCGGTCTCCCAGCCGCGGTCGGTGGGGAACCGGCCGATGCCGTCGCGGCCCTCGTCCACCAGCCGCCACAGGTCCTCCGGCGAGTGCACGCCTCCGGGGTACTGGCAGCTCATGCCGATGACGGCGATCGGCTCGTGTCGCCGGTCCTCCGCCTCGCGCAACCGCCTGCGGGTCTCCCGCAGGTCCGCGGTCGCGCGCTTGAGGTAGTCCAGGACCTTGTCGTCATCCGCCATCTACAGCCACCTCCAGGCAGCCACTGAGCCGACCGCACATGTCACGAGATCCCGAGTTCGTTGTCGAGCAGGTCGAAGATCTCCTCCGCCGACGCGGAGCCGAGGTCCTCGTCGGTCGTCGGCGCCGCGGCGCCGCTCACAGCCGCCAGGAGTGCCCGGAGCTGCGCGGTGACCCGGTCCCGGTCGGCGTCGTCGGGTGCGATGTCGCGCAGCACCGACTCCAGCGCCGTCAGGTCGTTCAGCGCCCGCTTGGCGTTGGACGGCGCGCCGCCGCCGATGCGCTCGTCCAGGTGCGCGGCGAGCGCCACCGAGGACGGGTGGTCGAAGACCGTCGTGGCGGGCAGCCGCAGACCGGTGGCCGCGGCGAGCCGGTTGCGCAGCTCCACGGCGGTCAGCGAGTCGAACCCGAGGTCGAGGAACCCCCGCTCCGGGTCGACGGCGACGGGCGACGCGTGGCCGAGGACGGCGGCGACGTGCGAGCGGACCAGGTCCACCAGCGCTTCGGCGCGCTTGCGCGGTGGGAGCGCGGCGAGGTCGTCGGTCGGTGCGGTCGGGGTCGCCGGAGTCGTCGCAGTCGTCGCGGCACGGCGGCGCGGTGCGCGGACCAGACCGCGCAGCAGCGGTGGCACGGCACCTTCGGCGGCGGCCGAGGTCCGCACGGCGTCCAGGTCGAGGTTCAGGGGCAGCAGCAGCGCGGCGTCGGACCCGAGCGCCGCGTCGAACAGCGCCAGCGCCTCGGCGGTGGCCAGCGGGCGTCCGCCTCCACGTCCGGCACGGCGCAACCGCACCGCGTCCAGGTGGTCCGTCATGCCGCTGGCCTGCTCCCACAGACCCCACGCCAGTGACAGGCCGGGCCGACCGGCGGCGCGCCTGCGGGCCACCAGGGCGTCCAGGGCGGCGTTCGCGGCGGCGTAGTTGGCCTGGCCCGCGTTGCCGAAGGTCCCGGACGCGGAGGAGTACACGACGAACGCGTCCAGGTCGCCGGCCAGCTCGTCCAGGTGCACGGCAGCGTCGACCTTCGGCGCCCACACCGCGTCCACCCGCTCGGGCGTCAGCGCGGTGATCACACCGTCGTCCAGCACACCCGCCGCGTGCACCACCGCCGTCACCGGGTACTCAGCCAACAACCCAGCCACCGCGTCACGATCGGTGACATCACACGCCACCACATCCACCCGCGCGTCCAGACCCGCCAACTCCGCCACACCCGACGCACCCGGACCACTCCGACTGACCAGCACCAACTGCCGCACACCGTGCACCGACACCAAGTGCCGGGCCAGCACAACACCCAACGTCCCCGTACCACCGGTGATCAACACCCGGCTGTCCGGACCGAACGCGGCCGGCGCGGTGGCGGGCGTCTGCGCACGGGTCAACCGGGGCGCCCACAGCGCGCCGTCGCGCACCAGCACCTCGGGCTCGTCGCAGGCCAGGACCCGCCCCAGCAGGCCGGTGTCCGGGACGGCGGCCACGTCCACCAGCACGAAGCGGCCGGGGTGCTCGGTCGCCGCCGCGCGCACCAGACCGCGCACCGCGCCCGCGCCGAGGTCGTCGCCGCCGGTGCGCACCAGGAGCCGGCTGTCGGCGAACCGGTCGTCGGTCAGCAGGACCCGCACCGCGTCCAGCACCACCACCACCCGGTCGCGGGCGGTCGTCGCGTCGGCGGGCGGGACGTCGAGCACGAGCACGTCGGCCGGGTCGGATGGCCACGTGCCGATCCGCGGCATGTCGTGAGCGGCCGGTTCGGGCAGCCGGACCAGGTCGACGCCGTACAGCGCGGCGGCCGAGGCCGTGCCGTGGTCGGGGGAGGCCAGGGGACGCAGCGCGAGGGATTCCACGTGCAGGACCGGCGAGCCGGTCTCGTCGGCGGCGACCACGCTCAGCGCGTTGTCACCGGCCGGGGTGAGGCGCACCCGCAGGCGGCTCGCGCCCGAGGCGTGCAGGGTCACGCGCTGCCAGGAGAAGGGCAGCCACGCCCGCGCCGGGTCGGCGACGAAAGCGCCGAAGCCCACGGCGTGCAGCGCCGCGTCGGTGAGGGCGGGGTGCGCGCCGAACGCCGCCGCCTCGACCCCGTCCGGCAAGGCCACCTCGGCGTACACGGACCTGTCGTGCCGCCAGACCCGCCGCAGGCCGCGGAACACCGGGCCGTACACCAGGCCTACGGCGGCGAGGTCGTCGTAGGCGGAGTCGACGGGGACTTCGTCCGCGCCCTCCGGCGGCCAGGTGGTGAGGTCGGGTGCGGGCGCCTCGGCGCGGTCGGCCAGCGTGCCGGTGGCGTTGCGGGTCCACTCGGCGCCCTCGTCGACCGGCCTGGTGTGCACCGAGATCGGCCGGTGACCGTGCTCGTCGGGCACGCCGACGGACACCTGGACGTCCGCACCGCCGCCGGGCACGACGAACGGCGCGTGCAGCGTCAACTCCTCCACCGCGTCGGCACCGACGTGGTCGGCGGCGCGCAGCGCGAGTTCCAGCACGCCCGTGCCGGGCACCACGACCCGACCGGCGACGACGTGGTCGGCGAGCCAGGGGTGGGTGTCGACCGAGAGCCTGCCGGTGAGCAGCGCGCCCCGCTGGTCGGCGAGCACGACGGCGGCGCCCAGCAACGGGTGGCCCGCGTCGGCGAGACCGGCCGCGGTCACGTCACCCCGGATCGCGACCCGCTGCGGCCAGTAGCGCTGGTGCTGGAACGGGTAGGTGGGCAGGTCGACCCGCCGACCCTCGGGGAGGACATCCGTCCACTTCGGAGTAACACCGCGCACCACGGCCTCACCCAGCGACAGCAACATCCGATCCAGGCCGCCGTCGTCCCGGCGCAGCGAACCGACCGCGATCACGTCCTCGGCCTGCTCCTGCACCGCCATCGTCAGCAACGGGTGCGGCGAGCACTCCACGAACACACCGAAACCGTTGGCTACCAGACTTTCCACCGCGCCGGCGAACGCGACCGTCGAACGCAGGTTGCGGAACCAGTAGTCCGCATCCAACGCCAACCCGTCCTCCACCTGACCGGTCAGAGTGGAGTACAGCGGCACGTCACCCGCGCGGGGCGCGATAGGTGCCAGCACCTGCGCCAACTCCTCGCGCAACTCCTCCACCTGGGCCGAGTGCGACGCGTAGTCCACCGCGATCCGCTTCGTCCGCAGACCACCCACGACCAGTTCGTCCAACGCGTCCGGCTCACCGGACACCACAACCGCCGTAGGTCCGTTCACCGCCGCGATCGAGATCCGCTCGCCGAACGGTTCCACGAGCGCCCGCACCTCGTCCTCGGAGGCGGCGATCGACACCATCCCGCCCCGGCCCGCCAGCCGACGCAACACCTGGGAACGCAACGCCACCACCCGCGCCGCGTCCTCCAAAGAGAGGGCGCCGGAGACGCACGCAGCAGCGATCTCACCCTGGGAGTGACCCACCACCGCCACAGGCTCAATCCCCCACGAACGCCACAACGCCGCCAACGACACCATCACCGCGAACAACACCGGCTGAACCACATCCACACGATCCAGCGACACCCGACCGTGCAACGCGTCAGCCAACGACCAGTCACAGAACGGCTCCAACGCGGCAGCACACTCCGCCAACCGTGAAGCGAACACCGGCGACTGATCAGCCAGTTCCAGGGCCATGCCGACCCACTGCGAACCCTGACCAGGGAACACGAACACCACCCGGCCGGTGTCCGAAGCCGTTCCACGCACCAAAGCGGGATGCTCCACCCCATCGGCCAACGCACGCAGCCCGTCACGGCTCACGACGACGGCCCGGCGCTCGAACGCGGACCGGGAGGTGACCAGGGACATCGCGAGGTCGGCGGGCGGCAGGTCCGCCGCGACGAGCCGGGCGGCCTGCTCGCGCAGGGCGGCCTCGGACTTGGCCGTCAGCAGCAGCGGGACGGCCGGCCCGACCGGGCTCGGCGCCGGGTCGGGCTCCGGGTCGCCCTGCTCCAGGATGATGTGGGCGTTGGTGCCGCTGACGCCGAACGACGACACCGCCGCGCGACGCGGGCGGTCGACCTCGGGCCAGGACCGTGCGGCAGTCACCAGCTCCACCGCGCCTGAGGACCAGTCCACGTGCGGTGAAGGCGCGTCCACGTGCAGCGTGGCCGGCACCGTCGAGTCGCGCAGCGCGAGGATCATCTTGAGCACCCCGGCGACACCGGCGGCGGCCTGGGTGTGGCCGATGTTCGACTTCACCGACCCCAGCAACAACGGCTCTTCGCGGTCTTCGCCGTAGGTCGCCAACAGCGCCTGCGCCTCGATCGGGTCGCCCAGGGTGGTGCCGGTGCCGTGTGCCTCGACCACGTCGACATCGGACGGTTCGAGACCCGCGTTCGCCAGTGCGGCCCGGATGACCCGCTGCTGAGCCGGCCCATTCGGCGCGGTCAACCCGTTCGACGCGCCGTCCTGGTTCACCGCACTGCCTCGTAGCACCGCCAACACCTGGTGGCCGTTGCGGCGGGCGTCCGACAAGCGCTCCACCACCAGCACACCGACACCCTCACCCCAACCCGTGCCGTCGGCACCGGCCGCGAACGCCTTGCACCGACCATCCGCGGCCAGTCCCCGCTGCCGCGAGAACTCGATGAACGCGCCAGGCGTCGACATGACGGTGGCACCGCCCGTGAGGGCGAGGTCGCACTCCCCCGAGCGCAGGGCCTGCGCGGCGAGGTGCAGCGCCACCAGTGACGCCGAGCAGGCCGTGTCGACCGTGACGGCAGGCCCCTCCAGACCGAAGGTGTAGGACAACCGACCCGACACCACGCTGGCCGCGTTCCCGGTCGCCAGGTACCCGCCGACGCTCTCGTTCCCGCCCAGGAACAACGTGGCGTAGTCCTGGCCGTTGGTGCCGACGAACACGCCGGTCGCGCTGCCCTTCAGCGCGGTGGGCGCGATGCCCGCGCGTTCGAACGCCTCCCACGAGGTCTCCAGCAGCAGTCGTTGCTGCGGGTCCATCGCCAACGCCTCACGCGGCGAAATACCGAAGAAATCAGCGTCGAAACCCGACGCGTCCCTCAGGAACGCACCCTCCACCGCATACGACGTACCCGGATTGTCCGGATCAGCATCGAACAACCCACCCAAGTCCCAATTCCGGTCATCCGGGAACGCACCCACCGCATCCCGACCCTCCACCAACAACCGCCACAAGTCCTCAGGCGAGGCCACACCACCCGGGAACCGACACGCCATCCCCACGATCGCGATCGGCTCGTCCACGGGCAGCGCACGTGGTGCGGCGGCGGGCCGCTCGGTCCCGGTGAACAGCGAGTCCAGCCGCGCGGCCAGGTCGGCGGGCGTCGGGTGGTCGAACACCGCGGTCGTGGGCAGGGCCAACCCGGTCGCCGCGCCCAGCAGGTTGCGCAGCTCGACGGCGGTCAGCGAGTCGACACCCAGGTCCCGGAACGCCTTGTCCGACGGCACGGCGTCGATCCCCGAGTGCCCGAGGACGGCGGCGGCGGTCCGGCGCACCAGGTCCAGCAGCAGGGCGGGCCGGTCGGCGTCGGAGGCGTCGCGCAGCGCGAGCCCCGGGTCCCGCGAGCCCTGGACGGCGGCGCGGCGGGCTTCGGGGAGGTGGTCGAGCAGCCGGGTCGGGCGGGTCGCGGTGAGCACGGGCGCGAAGGTCGTCCAGTCTACGTCCGCGACGGTCACGGCGGGCAGCCCGGACGCCACGGCGGCACCCAGCGCCTCGGTGGCGACTCTCGGGTCCATCGGGAGCAGACCGCCGCGGGCGATCCGGGCGGCGGCCTTCCCGCTCGTGGCCATGCCGCCCCCGGCCCACGGCCCCCAGGCGATCGACGTGGCGGGCAGCCCTTCGGAGCGCCGGCGTTCGGCAAGCGCGTCGAGTTCGGCGTTGGCGGCGGCGTAGGCGCCCTGACCGGCCGCGCCGAAGGTGGCCGCCGCGGAGGAGAACACCACGAACGCGTCCAGGTCCGAACCGCGGGTCAGCTCGTCCAGCACCCGGACCGCGTCGCCCTTGGCCTCGGCCGCGGCGCGCAGCCCGGCGGGGGTGAGGCGGTCCAGGACACCGTCGTCCAGCACCCCGGCGGCGTGCACCACGGCGTCGGGCGGGAACTCGGCCAGGACGGCGGCCATGCCGTCGCGGTCGGTGGACGACACCGCTCGCAGCACGACCTCGGCGTCCGGGGACAGCTCCGCGATGAGGTCGGCCGCACCGGGAGCGTCCGGGCCGCGCCTGCTGGTCAGCACCAGTCGCCGGGCGCCCGAGCGCACCGCCCAGCGGGCGGTCTCGGCACCGAGCGCGCCGGTCCCGCCGGTGATCAGCACGGTGCCGCGCGGCGTCCACGACCGTCCCGGCGCGGGCACGCGCACGAGCCGGCGGGCGAAGACGCCCCCGGGGCGGATGGACACCTCGGTCTCGTCGCCGCCCAGCACGGCGGTCACGGCGTCCCAACCGGAGCCGTCGTCGGGCAGGTCGATCAACCCGCCCCACCGGTCCGGGACCTCCAGGGCCGCGACCCGGCCCAAGCCCCACGCGGTCGCGGCGCCCCCCGCCTCGGCGGCACCGCGGGTCAACGCCCACAGCGGCACGGCGGCGGGCGTGCGGTGCAGCGCGTCCAGCAGCTCCTCGGCGTCGGACACCGCCACCACCACGCCGGCCGCGTCCGCGGCGGGTTCGGAGGTGACGTGGGCGCCGCGTCCGACCAGCTCCGCGACCGCCTCGGACTGCCAGGACCGGGGTTCGGCGGTGGTGAGCACGGACCACCCGTCCAGCCGGGCGGGCCGGCCCGGCGCGACGGGCGTCCACCGCGACCGGTAGAGCAGCGCGTCGGCGGGGTCGGCGGCCCGTGCCGTCGGGTCACCGGCACGGGCGGGCTCGGCGGGCCAGAAGCGCTCCCGCTGGAAGGGGTAGGTCGGCAGGTCCACCACCCGGCCGCCGCCGACGACGGCGCGCCAGTCGACCGGGACGCCCGCCGCGGCGAGCACGCCGAGGGACGTGAGCAGCGTGTGGGCCTCGGGCCGGTCGCGGTGCAGGGCGGGTGCCCCGGTCGCGGTGGCGGAGGTGTCCCGGGCCAGGGCCAGCAGCACGCCGTCCGGACCGAGTTCGAGCAGTCGCGTCACGTTGCGCTCGGCGAGCGCGGCGACGCCGTCCGCGAAGCGCACCGCTTCCCGCGCGTGCCGCACCCAGTAGTCCGCGGTCACCACCAGGTCGTCGTTCGGCGTGCCGGTGACATTGGAGATGAGCGGCACCCGCGGCGGGTGGAAGGTCACGGTCCGCGCGACGGCGCGGAACTCCTCCAGCACGGCGTCGACGTGCGCGGAGTGGAACGCGTGGCTGACGGTGAGGCGCCTGGTGCGATGCCCGGCACGGCCCAGCTCCTCGGCCGCGGCGAGGACGGCGTCCTCGTCACCGGACAGCACGACGGCCTCCGGGCCGTTGACCGCAGCGATCGAGACCGCCGCTTCCCGGCCGCTCAGGGCCGCGCGCACGGTGTCCTCGGCCGCGGCCACCGCCACCATCGCGCCGCCGGCGGGCAGCGCGGCC
The DNA here is from genome assembly GCF_050946825.1 of Actinosynnema sp. CA-299493. Classification (NCBI taxonomy): domain Bacteria; kingdom Bacillati; phylum Actinomycetota; class Actinomycetes; order Pseudonocardiales; family Pseudonocardiaceae; genus Actinosynnema; species Actinosynnema sp. CA-299493. The sequence goes on along the minus strand of NZ_CP191993.1, from coordinate 4,171,072 downwards.
ATGAGGCGGGCGCGGGCGGCGACCAGGCGGCAGGCGTCGTCCAGGTCGAACACGCCGGCGACGTGGGCGGCGGCGAGTTCGCCGATGGAGTGGCCCAGCAGCGCGGCGGGTCGCACACCCCAGTCCGCCAGCAGCGCCGCCAGCGCCACCTCCAACGCGAACAGCGCGGGCTGGGTGAAGCCGGTGTCGTCCAGCAGCGCGGCCCGTTCGGTGCCGGGGTCGGCGAACGCGACCTCCCGCAGCGGCACCGGCAGGCCGGGGTCGAGCCGCGCGCAGACCTGGTCGAACGCGGTGGCGAAGACGGGGAACGCGGCGTGCAGCTCACGCCCCGCGCCCGCGCGCTGGCTGCCCTGCCCGGTGAACAGGAAGGCGAGCGCGGCCGGACCGGCGGCGGGTTCGGTGGCGCCGGCGACGGCGGCGAGCGCGGCCAGCGCCTCTTCGCGGTCGGCGGCGACCGGCACGGCGCGGTGGTCGTGGGTGGCCCGGGTGGTGGCCAGCGACCAGGACACGTCGGCCAGGGGCAGGTCGGGGTGGTCGCGCAGGTGGTCGGCGAGGCGGGCGGCCTGCTCGCGCAGCGCAGCGGAGGTAGCCGCGCTCAACGGCAACGGCAACGGAATCGGACGAGCGGCGGCGGCCGGGGCGAGGTGCGGAGTGTCGGTCGGGGCCGGGCTGGAGTCGCCGGCCGGGCGCGGGATGGCGGCAGGGCTGGTGGCGGCGGCAGGGCTGGTGGCAGCTGGGGCAAGGTGGATGTCGGGGGCGGGAGGCTGGGTGGGGCGTGGGATGGGTGCGTGCTCCAGGACGGCATGCGCGTTGGTGCCGCTGATGCCGAACGACGACACCGCCGCCCGGCGCGGCCGGTCCAGCTCAGGCCACGCGGCGGACTCGGTGATCAGCCGCACCGAACCCGACTCCCAGTCCACCTGCGGAGAAGGCTCGTCCACGTGCAGGGTCTTGGGCAGCACGCCGTGCCGCATCGCCAGCACGACCTTGATCACACCCGCGACGCCGGCCGCCGCCTGCGTGTGGCCGATGTTGGACTTGACCGACCCGAGGAACACCGGCAACTCGCGGTCCTGACCGTAAGTCGCCAACAACGCCTGCGCCTCGATCGGGTCGCCGAGGGTGGTGCCGGTGCCGTGCGCCTCCACCAGGTCCACGTCCGACGGCTCCAGCCGCGCGTTGGCCAACGCCTGCCGGATCACGCGCTGCTGCGACGGACCGTTCGGCGCTGTGAGTCCGTTCGATGCTCCGTCCTGGTTCACCGCACTGCCTCGCAGCACTGCCAGCACCGGGTGCCCGAGGCGTTCGGCATCGGACAGCCGCTCCAGCAGCAGCACGCCCGCGCCCTCGCCGAAGCCGGTGCCGTCGGCCGCGCCGGCGAACGCCTTGCACCGCCCGTCGGGCGCCAGACCACCCTGTCGGGTGAAGTCGATGAACAGACCTGGGGTGGACAGCACGGTCGCGCCACCCGCCAACGCCAGGTCGCACTCGCCCGCGCGCAGCGCCTGCGCCGCCAGGTGCATCGCCACCAGCGACGACGAGCACGCCGTGTCCACGGTGACCGCCGGGCCCTCGAAGCCGAACGTGTAGGCGATGCGGCCGGACGCGACGCTGCCCGCACTGGCGCCGAGGTGGCCTTCGACCTCGGCGAGGGTGTCGGGGCTGCCCAGCAGGCGGGCGGTGTAGTCCTGGCCCATCAAACCCGCGAACACACCGGTGCGGCTCCCGCGCAACCCGGCCGGGTCGAGGCCCGCCCGCTCCAGCGCCTCCCAGGTGGTCTCCAGCAGCAGCCGCTGCTGGGGGTCGGTCGCCAACGCCTCGCGCGGGGAGATGCCGAAGAACGCGGCGTCGAAGTCCGCCGCGTCGTAGCGGAACCCGCCCTGGCGGGTGGCGCTCGTGCCGGGCCCGTCCCCGGAGAACAGCCGCTCGATGTCCCAGCCCCGGTCGTCGGGGAAGTCCGCGATGACGTCGCGACCGGCCGCGACGAGGTCCCAGAGCTGTTCGGGCGAGTCCACCCCGCCGGGGAACCGGCAGGCCATCGACACGATCGCGATCGGCTCAGCGGTGCTCACCGACGCGGCCTGGACCGCCGGTCGCGCGGGCGCGTCGAGGAGGTCGGCGAGCAGGTGCCTGGCCAGCGCCGACGGCGTCGGGTGGTCGAAGACGAGGGTCGCGGGCAGCCTGCGGCCGGTGGTCGCGGCGAGCCGGTTGCGCAGCTCCACGGCGGTCAACGAGTCGAACCCGAGGTCCTTGAACGCCCGGGTCGGTTCCACACCGGCGCCGTCGTCGTGGCCGAGCACCGCGCCGACGTGCGCGCGGACCAGTTCCAGGACGTGCGCCTCGCGTTCGGCCTCGGGCAGTGCGCCGAGGGTCCCCGCGAGGCCGTCGCCGGCGGCTTCGGCCGGCGCGACGCGGCGCAGGGGCGCGCGGACCAGGCCGCGCAGCAACGGCGGGACCCCGTCAGTGCGGGCTCGGGCGCGAGCGGCGGCGAGGTCGAGCTTGATCGGCACCAGCAGCGGGACGTCGAGACCCAGCGCGCGGTCGAACAGGGCGAGACCGTCCTGAGTGGACAAAGGCGTCATGCCGGACCGGCTGAGCCTGCGGTGCTCGTCCGCGTCCAAGTGGCCGGTCATGCCGCTGGCCTGCTCCCACAACCCCCACGCCAACGACAACCCCGACCGACCCGCGGCACGCCTGCGGGCCACCAGAGCGTCCACCGCGGCATTCGCGGCAGCGTAAGCACCCTGACCGGCACCACCGAACACACCGGCCGCCGACGAGAACACCACGAACGCGTCCAACTCACCGGCCAGCTCGTCCAGCAACAGGGCCGCGTCCAGCTTGGGTGCCAGCACACCGGCGACGCGTTCCGGGGTCAGCGCGGTGATCACGCCGTCGTCCAGCACACCCGCCGCGTGCACCACCGCCGTCACCGGGTGCTCAGCCAACAACCCAGCCACCGCGTCACGATCGGTGACATCACACGCCACCACATCCACCCGCGCGTCAAGCCCCGCCAACTCCGCCACACCCGGACCACTCCGACTCACCAGCACCAACTGCCGCACACCGTGCACCGACACCAAGTGCCGAGCCAGCACAACACCCAACGTCCCCGTACCACCAGTGATCAACACCCGGCTGTCCGGACCGAACGGCGATTCGGCGGATCCGCCGGTGACCGGTGCCAGGCGAGGGGCGCTGATCACGCCGTCGCGCACGCGGAGCACGGGCTCACCGGTCGCCACCGCCCGCCCGAGGGTGGCCGGGTCGTCGTCGGGGCAGTCCACGAGCACGAACCGGCCGGGGTGCTCGGCCTGCGCGGACCGGACCAGCCCGCCCGCCGCGGCACCCGCGGGATCGTCGCCGTCCATGACCACGACGAGGCGGCCGTCCCCGGCGAGCGTGCGCCGCAGCAGGTCCAGGGTGTCGAGGACGGCGGTGCGGGCGTCGCCCGCGGTGATCCGCACGGTGTCGTCGGGGCGTGCGCCGTCTCCGGGTACGAGGTCGGGTGCGTGCAGCGGCGTCCAGTCCAGGCCGAACAGCGCGTCCGCCGCGGCGGTGGGGTCGGTGTCCAGCGAGGAGGGCAGCGGGCGCAGCGCCAGTGCGCCGATCTCGGCGACCGCCGCTCCGGACGGGTCGGCGACGGTGACGGTGACCGCGTCCGTTCCGGCGGGGGTGAGCCGCACGCGCAGCACCGTCGCGCCCGTGGCCAGCAGCCGGACGTCGGTGCAGGAGAAGGGCAGCCAGCCGGTGTCGGGGTCGCCGACGAACGTGCCGAACCCGGTGGCGTGCAGGGCCGCGTCCAGCAGTGCCGGGTGCAGGCCGAACCGGTCGGCCTGGTCGGCCTGCGCGGCGGGCAGGGCGACCTCGGCGTAGACCTCGTCACCACGGCGCCAGGCGGCCCGCAGACCGCGGAACGCCGGCCCGTAGGCGATGCCGGCGGCGTCGAACGAGTCGTAGCACGTCGAGATGTCGACCCGTCGCGCCCCGGCCGGCGGCCACTGGCCCGCCAGCGGAGCGGGGTCGGACGGAGTGGTCGCGGCGAGGACCGCGCCGGTGGCGTGACGGGTCCACGGGTCGTCGGCGGCCGAGTCGTCGGAGCGGCTGTGCACGTGCACCTCGCGGTGCCCGGTGCCGTCATCCGCGCCCACTGCGACCTGCACGTGGACCCCGCCACGCGGTGGCAGCACGAGCGGGGTCTCGAAGGTCAGGTCCGCGACGGCGTCGCAGCCGACCTGGTGCGCGGCGCGCAGGGCCAGTTCGAGCAGGGCGGTGCCGGGAACCACGACCCGGCCGGCGACCACGTGGTCGGCCAACCAGGGCTGGCCGTCGACGGCCAGGCGTCCCGTCAGGATCGCGCCGTCGTCGTGCGCCAGGGCCAGGGCCGCGCCGAGCAGCGGGTGGTCGGCGGAGGTGAGGCCCGCGGCGGTGACATCGCCGCCCGCGCGACCGGTCGGCAGCCAGAAGTGCCGGTGCTGGAAGGCGTAGGTGGGTAGCTCGACCAACCGACCACCGGGTACCACGTCCGTCCACTTCGGAGTGACACCGCGCACCACGGCCTCACCCAGCGACAGCAGCATCCGATCCAGCCCGCCGTCATCACGGCGCATCGAGCCGACCGCGATCACGTCCTCGGCCTGCTCCTGCACCGCCATCGTCAGCAACGGGTGCGGCGAACACTCCACGAACACACCGAAACCGTCACCCGCCAGCTTCTCCACCGCCGAGGCGAACTCCACGGTCGAACGCAGGTTCCGGAACCAGTAGTCGGCGTCCAGCCCCGAACCGTCCTCCACCTCGCCGGTCAGAGCGGAGTACAGCGGCACCTCGCCGACACGCGGCCGGATCGGGGCCAACACCTCTGCCAGCTCGGCGTGCAACTCCTCCACCTGCGCCGAGTGCGACGCGTAGTCCACCGCGATCCGCTTCGCCCGAACACCCTCGGCCTCACAAGCCGCGACCAGCTCGTCCAGCGCGCCCGGCTCACCCGACACCACCACCGCAGACGGACCGTTCACCGCCGCGATCGAGATCCGCTCACCGAACGGCTCGATCCGCGCACGCACCTCGACCTCGGCGGCGGCGACCGAGACCATGCCACCCCGACCGGCCAACCCGCGCAGGACACGCGACCGCAACGCCACCACCCGCGCCGCATCCTCCAACGACAACGCACCCGACACACACGCCGCAGCGATCTCACCCTGCGAATGACCCACCACCGCCGCAGGCTCAACACCCCACGAACGCCACAACGCCGCCAACGACACCATCACCGCGAACAACACCGGCTGCACCACATCCACACGATCCAACGACACCCAACCGTGCAAAACGTCATCCAACGACCAGTCACAGAACGGTGCCAACGCGGCAGCGCACTCCGCCAACCGGGCCGCGAACACCGGAGACTGATCAACCAACTCCAAAGCCATACCGACCCACTGCGAACCCTGACCAGGGAACACGAACACCACCCGACCGGGATCCGAAGCGGTCCCGCGCACCAGCGCCGGGTGCTCGGCGTCCTCCGCCAGCGCCCGCACCGCCGCGGTCAGCTCGGCAAGGTCGGAGCCGACCACCACGGCCCGGCGGTCCAGCGCGGCCCGCGCGCCGGCCAGGGTGGACGCGACGTCCTCGGGGTGTTCGTCGGCGATCCGGTCGAGCAGTCGGGCGGCCTGGTCGCGCAGCGCGGCGGCGGTGCGACCCGACAGCACCCACGGCACGGGCCCGCCGGCGCGGACCGGCGCCGGTTCCGGGGTCTCCGGCTCGGGTGCCTGTTCCAGGATGACGTGCGCGTTGGTGCCGCTCACGCCGAACGACGACACACCGGCCCGCCGCGGCCGGTCCACCTCGGGCCACGGGCGGGACTCGGTGAGCAGCTCCACCGCGCCAGCGGACCAGTCCACGTGGGTGCTGGGCCGGTCCACGTGCAGCGTCTTGGGCAGCACAGCGTGCCGCAGTGCTTCGACCACCTTGATCACGCCCGCGACCCCGGCCGCGGCCTGGGTGTGCCCGATGTTCGACTTCACCGACCCCAACCACAGGGGTCGCTCGGGGTTGCGGTCCTGGCCGTAGGTGGCGATCAGGGCCTGCGCCTCGATCGGGTCCCCGAGGGTGGTGCCGGTGCCGTGCGCCTCGACGGCGTCCACGTCGCCGGGGCCGAGTTCGGCGTCGCGGAGCGCCTGGAGGACGACCCGCTGCTGGGAGGGCCCGTTGGGTGCGGTGAGACCGTTGGACGCGCCGTCCTGGTTGACCGCGCTGCCGCGGACGACCGCCAGGACCGGGTGGCCGTTGCGGCGGGCGTCGGAGAGGCGTTCCAGCAGCAGCACACCGGCGCCTTCGCCCCAGCCGGTGCCGTCCGCGGCGTCGGCGAACGCCTTGCAGCGACCGTCCGCGGCCAGGCCTCGCTGGCGGGAGAACTCGATGAAGCCGTTGGGGGTTGCCATGACCGTCACGCCGCCCGCGAGCGCCATCGTGCACTCGCCCGCGCGCAGCGACCGCGCGGCGAGGTGCAGCGTGACCAGCGAGGACGAGCAGGCGGTGTCGATGGTGACGGCGGGTCCCTCGACGCCGAAGCAGTAGGAGACCCGACCGGACAGGACGCTGGCGGAGTTGCCGGTGGCCAGGTAGCCCTCGGCGTCGGCGGGCGAGTTGAGCAGCAGGGTGGCGTAGTCCTGGCCGTTGGTGCCGGCGAAGACGCCCACGCGCTCGCCGCGCACGCCGCGCGGGTCGACCCCGGCGCGCTCGAAGGCCTCCCAGCAGACCTCCAGCAGGATCCGCTGCTGGGGGTCCATGGCGACAGCCTCGCGCGGGGAGATGCCGAACAGGTCGGCGTCGAACGCGCCGGCGGCGTCGAGGAACCCGCCCTCCCCGGTCAGGGAGGCGCCGGGCCGGTCGGGGTCGCCGAGCGCGTCGAGGTCCCAGCCGCGGTCGTCCGGGAACGGGCCGAGGGCGTCACCGCCGCGCGCGACGAGGTCCCAGAGGTCCTCCGGCGACCGGACACCGCCGGGGAAGCGGCACGCCATCGCGACGACGGCGATCGGTTCGGAGTCCGCCTCCTGGTGTTCGCGCAACTGCCGGCGAGTGCGCTGCAAATCAGCCGTGACCAATTTCAGGTAGTCACGGAGCTTTTCTTCGTTCGCCATCCCGCGACACCCTCCGCAATGGAGCCTCACAATGCCACCGCAGTGGCCCCTACAGGGATGGACAAGGGGCGGACCCCTGTTTCGAGCACAAGGCGATGCTCGCGAGCACCCCATTCCTCGCGGGGAACCGGCCGCGCCCGATTCCGGATTCGCCATCACACTATGGACGCCGAAATGCACCGACAACCCCTAGACCCCCCGGATGCGAACCCCCTGAACCCGGACGGGACCTGCCCGGCGCCACCCCGCCGATCGGGGGTGGCGCCGGGGTTTTCACGGTTTGCCGATGTTGCGCTCGATCAGCGCGAACAGCTCCTCGTCGGTGTCGACCGACAGAGCGTTCTCGGCGTCCTCGTCGGAGGGTTCGGGGTCGTGCTCGGTCCAGGCGTCGAGCAGGGAGCGCAGCCGCAGCGCCACCCGGGCCCGGTCGAGGGTGTCGGTCGCCGCGTCGGTCAGCGAGCGCTCCAGCCGGTCCAGTTCGCGCAGCAGCTCGGGCACCCCGGCGGTCCCCTCCGGTGCCAGGGCGGACAGGGTGAACCGGGCGAGGTCCCGGGGCGTGGGGTGGTCGAAGACGGCCGTGGCGGGCAGGGCCAGCCCGGTGGCCACGCCCAGCAGGTTGCGGAACTCCACCGCGGTCAGCGAGTCGAACCCCAGGTCTCGGAACGCCTTGCCGGGCGGCACCGCGGCGGTGGAGTCGTGGCCGAGCACGGCGGCGGCGGTGTCCCGGACCAGTTCCAGGACGATCCGCTCGTGGTCGCCGGCAGGCGCGTCGGCGAGCCGCCGGGTCAGGGTCGGCGCAGCCGCCTGGTCGGCCGGCGCCTCGGTGCGGGCCTCCGGGATGGCGTCGAGCAGCCTGCCGCGCCGGGCCGCGGTGAAGGCCGGGCCGAACCGCCCCCAGTCCACGTCGGCCACCGTCACCGCGGGCAGGCCGGAGGCCACGCAGCGGGCCAGCGCGCGCAGGGCGCGGTCCGGGTCGAGCGGGATCAGCCCGCTGCGGCCGAAGCGCCGGTCGAGCCCGTCCCCGGCGGCCATGCCGTCCTCGGCCCACGGCCCCCACGCGATCGACGTCGCCGGCAACCCCTGCGCGTGCCTGGACCGGGCCAACGCGTCCAATTCCGCATTGGCCGCCGCGTAATTGCCCTGACCCGCCGCACCGAAGGTCGCCGCCGCCGAGGAGAACAGCACGAAAGCGTCCAGGTCGAGGTTCCGGGTCACCTCGTCCAACACCCGCGCCGCACCCGCCTTCGGCGCGGACACCGACGCCAGGCGGTCCGCCGTCATACCTTCCAGAACACCGTCGTCCAGCACACCGGCCGCGTGCACCACCGCGTTCGGCGGGAATTGGGCCACCACGTCGGCCAGGGCGTCGCCGTCCGCGACATCGCACGCCACCGCGTGCGCCCGCACCCCGAGCGCGGTCAACTCCGCCAGCAGGTCGGTCGCGCCGGGCGCGTCGGCGCCCCGGCGGCTGAGCAGCACCAGTCGTTCGGCTCCCGCGCCGGCAGCCCACCGGGCGACGTGCGCACCCAACGCGCCCGTGCCACCGGTGACCAGGACCGTGCCGCGCGGCGTCCACGTCCCGGTCGGTTCGGCCCGCACCACGCGACGGGCCAGGACGCCGTTCGCCCGCAGCGCGACCTCGTCGTGGTCGCCGGAAGCGAGCACGGAGGCCAGCGCGGCGGCGACCCGGTGATCGGTGTCGCCGGTGTCGCCGGGCAGGTCGACCAGCCCGCCCCAGCGGTCCGGCAGTTCGAGCGCGGCGACGCGGCCGAGACCCCAGCAGGCGGCCTGGGCGGCGTCCCGCACCGGGTCACCGGCACGGGTGGACACCGCGCCGGTGGTGACCGCCCACACCCGGACGCCCGCGGGCACGGCGTGCAGGGCGGCCAGCAGGACCGCGGCCGAGCCGGCCCGGACGACTACCGACGTCGTCCCCGCCGGGAGGTCGGTCAGGTCGTCCACGACGGCGGCACCGCGGTCGCGCAAGGCGTCGGCCACCGACCACCCGGCGGGCGCCAGCACGGTGACGCCGACGGCGTCCGCCTCTCCGGCGAGCACGACGGGCAGCCAGGAGTCGGCGTAGTGCACCGGGTCGGGCCGCTGCTCCCGCCTGCGCTTGCGCCAGTCGGACAGGGCGGGCACGACGACGCTGAGCTGCTCCGCGTCCACGGCGAGCGTGTCGGCGACGGCGTCCAGGTCGCCGCGGTCGACCACGGCCCAGAACTCGGCGTCCACCGGGTCGACCGACGTCGCCCGCACCACGCGTTCCGGCCAGTAGCGGCGGCGCTGGAACGGGTAGGTCGGCAGGTCGGCGGACGGAGCCGGGACGTGGCCGAAGAAGGCCTGCCAGTCCACCGGAACGCCGTGGACGTGCAGTGCGCCCAGCGCGGTGACCACCGCCTCGGGCTCGGCGGTCCCGGCGCGCAGGGCGGGGACGAACACCGCGTCGTCGTCGGTCACCACGTCCTGCGCCATCGCGGTCAGCACCGCGTCCGGGCCGATCTCCAGGAACCGGCGTGCGCCGGAGTCCGCCAGGTCGAGCACGGCGTCGGCGAACCTGACCGGTTCGCGCACCTGCCGCACCCAGTGCTCCGGTTCGCACCACAGCAGGTCCACCGGCCGCGCGGTCACGGCGGACACGGCGGGCAGGACCGGCGGGTCGAAGGACAGCCCGGTGACGACGTAGCGGAAGTCGTCGAGCATGGCGTCCATCCGCGCGGAGTGGAACGCGTGGCTCACCGTGAGCCGCTTCGTACGGCGGCCTTGGGACGCGAACTCCGCCGCCAACGCGAGCACCGGCTCCTCATCACCGGACAACACGATCGAACGCGGACCGTTCACCGCAGCCAACGACACACCCTCGGACAAGGTGACCTCGTCCTCGGACGCCTCGACCGCCACCATCGCCCCACCAGTGGGCAACGCCTGCATCAACGCACCACGCGCCACCACCAAACGGCACGCGTCCTCCAACGAGAACACACCCGCGACGTGCGCAGCCGCGATCTCGCCGACCGAGTGGCCGGCGACGACATCGGGCGTCACACCCCACGAGGCGAACAACCGCACCAACGCCACCTCGACCGCGAACAACCCCGGCTGGGCGAAAGCGGTCTGGTCGATCCGATCGTCATCGGAGGTCAGCACCTCCCGCACCTCCGCCGGGAAGTGCGAGAGCACCTCGTCCCACGCCTCAGCGAACACCGGGAACACCTCGGCCAACCCACGACCCATGCCGACCCGCTGCGAACCCTGACCGGAGAACAGGAACGCGGTGGAACCGGCGGTGGACGCGGTGCCGGTGGGCGCGATGCCCGAGACAACGCGCGACAGCCCGAACCGCAGGTCGTCCAGACCGGAGCCCACCACAACCGCGCGGTGCTCCAAGGCGGCGCGGGTCGTGGCGAGCGAGATGGCCACGGCGGCGGGCTCCGGGGCATGACCTGCGGCGAGGTGCGCGTCGAGGCCGGCTGCCTGCGCGCGCAGTGCCTGCGCCGAAGCCGCCGAGAGCACCCACGGCAGCGGATGGCGCGGCACGCCTCCGGTCGGCCGGGGCGCCGCGGGCGGTGCCTGTTCGAGCACGACGTGAGCGTTGGTGCCGCTGAACCCGAACGACGACACCCCTGCGCGGCGCGGCCGGTCCCCTTCCGTCCAGGGGACGGGCTCGGTGAGCAGGCGGAGTCCGCCCGAGGACCAGTCCACGTGCGGGGTCGGCTCGTCCACGTGCAGCGTCTTGGGCAGCACCCCGTGCCGCATCGCCTGCACCATCTTGATCACACCAGCGACACCGGCCGCAGCCTGCGTGTGCCCGATGTTCGACTTGACGGACCCCAACCACAGCGGGGTCTCCCGGTCCTGACCATAGGTGGCCAGCAACGCCTGAGCCTCGATCGGATCACCCAACGTCGTACCCGTGCCATGGGCCTCCACCACGTCCACCTCGGACGGTTCCAGGCCCGCGTTCGCCAACGCCTGCCGAATCACGCGCTGCTGCGACGGACCGTTCGGCGCCGTAAGTCCGTTCGATGCTCCGTCCTGGTTCACCGCACTGCCTCGCAGCACTGCCAGCACCGGGTGTCCAAGGCGTTCGGCATCGGACAGCCGCTCCACCAACAGCACGCCCACACCCTCACCCCAGCCGGTGCCGTCCGCCGCAGCGGCGAACGCCTTGCACCGACCATCGGTCGCCAAACCGCGCTGCCGCGAGAACTCGATGAACGCGCCGGGTCCGGACATGACCGTCACACCGCCGGCCAACGCCAAGTCGCACTCACCCGACCGCAGCGCCTGAGCCGCCAAGTGCAGCGCCACCAACGACGACGAACACGCCGTGTCGACCGTGACGGCAGGCCCTTCCAGACCGAACGCGTACGACAGCCGACCGGACACGACACTGGCCGCGTTGCCGGTGGCGATGTGCCCGCCGACGTCCTGCGGGGCGTCCATGAGCAGCGACGCGTAGTCCTGGCCGTTGGTGCCGACGAACACCCCCGTCGCACTCCCCCGCACCGAACGCGGATCGACACCCGCCCGCTCGAACACCTCCCACGACGTCTCCAACAGCAACCGCTGCTGCGGATCCATCGCCAACGCCTCACGCGGCGAAATACCGAACAACTCCGCGTCGAACTCCGCCACGTCGTGCAGGAACCCGCCCTCGGCGGTGTGCGACAGGCCGTCACCGTCCCCGGTTCCGTGCAGCAGCGCGGTGTCCCAGCCGCGGTCGGCGGGGAACGCGCTCACCGCGTCACCGCCCGAGCGCAGCAGCTCCCAGAACTGCTCTGGGGTGTCGACACCGCCGGGGAACCGGCACGCCATCGCGACGACGGCGATCGGCTCGTCGGAGTCGCGGTGCGCGGTCACCTCGGCGGTCGCCGCCTCGCGCGCGCCGAGCAGCCGCAGCAGCTCCCCGGCCAGCTCGGTCGGGGTCGGGTGGTCGAACACCAGCGCCGCGGGCAGGGACAGCCCGGTGGCGGCGGCGAGCAGGTTGCGCAGCTCCACCGCGGTCAGCGAGTCGAACCCGAGGTCGCGGAACGCCCGGTCGGCGGGGACGGCGGCAGCGGTTCCGTGGCCGAGCACGGCCGCCGCCGTGTCACGCACGAGGGCGAGCACGATGCGGTCAGCCTCGGCGGCGGACCGCGAAGCGAGCTGATCGCGCAGGTCGACGCGTCCCGGGCCGGCACGCAGCGCTTCGCGTGCTTCGGGGATGCCTTCCAGCAACGGTCGGGGGCGCAGCGCGGACAGGGCCGGGGCGAACCGCTCCCAGTCCACGTCCGCGACCGTCACCACGGGCAACCCGGAGCCGACCGCGGCGGACAGGGCGGTCGACGCCGGACCACCTGCCAGCGGGCGCATCCCGGTGCGGTCACCGCGCTCGGCGACGCCCGCGCCCGCCGCCATCCCGTCATCGGCCCACGGTCCCCACGCGATCGACGTCGCCGGCAACCCCTGCGCGTGCCTGGACCGCGCCAACGCGTCCAACTCGGCGTTCGCCGCCGCGTAGTTGCCCTGGCCCGCCGCACCGAACGTGGCCGCCGCCGAGGAGAACAGCACGAAGGCGTCCAGGTCCCGGTCCCGGGTCACCTCGTCCAACACCCGCGCCGCACCCGCCTTCGGCGCGGACACCGACGCCAGGCGCTCCCGCGTCAACCCGTCCAGGACACCGTCGTCCAGCACACCGGCCGCGTGCACCACCGCGTCCGGCGGGAACTCCGCCACCACCGCGGCCAACCCGGCGCGGTCCAGCACGTCCACCGCCCGCAGCACCACCTCCGTCCCCGCCGTCGACAGCTCGGCGGCGAGGTCGGCCGCGCCGGGCGCCTCGGCGCCCCGGCGGCTGAGCAGCACCAGTCGTTCGGCTCCCGCGCCGGCAGCCCACCGGGCGACGTGCGCACCCAGCGCGCCCGTGCCACCGGTGACCAGGACCGTGCCGCGCGGCGTCCACCCGGAAGCAGGCGGCGACACGCGCACCACCCGGCGGGCGACCAGGCCACCGTCGCGCACCGTCACCTCGTCCTCGTCACCGCCCAGCGCCGCGGCCACCAGCTCCCAGTCGTCCGCCCCTTCGAGGCGGACCAGACCGCCCCAGCGGTCGGGCAGCTCCAGCCCGGCGGTGCGGCCGAGCCCCGCCGCGCCGTCGTCGTCGGTCACGCACCAGAGCCGACCGCCCAGGTCGGCGTCACCGACGGCTTGCAGCAGCACGAGGACGTCCGCGGCGGACGGCAGCAGCGACACCACCCCGGCGTGCGCGTCCACCTCGCGCAGCAGCCCGGCCAGGTGCTCGCGGTCGGCGTCGGCGGGCACCGGCACGGCTGTGGCGCCCTTCCCGCACAGCGCCGCCACCCCGCGTTCGTCGTCCTCGACGTGGATCACGGCCCAGCCGTCCAGAGCACGGGGTCGTGCCGCCGGTACGGGCGTCCAGCTCTCGGTGTAGTGCCAGGCGCGGTCCTGCCGACCGGTCCGGTTGCGCAACCGCCAAGCCGCGAGGGCCTCGGTGTCACCCCGCTCGACCGCGGCCCAGAACTCGGCATCACCGGCGGGTTCCGGGGTGTGCGGTTCCGGCCAGAAGCGGCGGCGTTGGAAGGCGTAGGTGGGCAGCGGAACCGTCCGGGCGCCGGTGCCCGTGAAGAACGCCGCCCAGTCGACCTCGCAGCCGGCGGCGTGCAGCGCGCCCAGCGCGGTGACGACGGCGGTCGGCTCGGCGGTCGCGGACCGCAGCGCGGGGACGAACACCGCGCGGTCGTCGGTGATGACGTCCTGCGCCATCGCCGTCAGCACCGCGTCCGGGCCGACCTCCAGGAACCGGCGGACACCCGTCCCGCCCAGGTCGGCCACGGCATCGGCGAACCTGACCGGTTCACGCACCTGCCGCACCCAGTGCTCCGGGTCCGCCACCGAACCGCCCGCCACGGTGGACACCAGCGTCAGGGTCGGCGGCCGGAAGGAGACCGTCCCGACCACGGCGCGGAAGTCGTCCAGCATCGCGTCCATCCGCGCCGAGTGGAACGCGTGACTCACCGTGAGCCGCTTCGTACGACGGCCCTGCGCCGCGAACTCCGCCGCCAACGCCAGCACCGGCTCCTCATCACCGGACAACACCACCGAACGAGGACCGTTCACCGCTGCCAACGACACGCCCTCAGACAGGGTGACCTCGTCCTCGGACGCCTCCACCGCGACCATCGCCCCACCGGTGGGCAACGCCTGCATCAACGCACCACGCGCCACCACCACATGACAGGCGTCTTCCAGCGAGAACACGCCCGCGATGTGGGCAGCGGCGATCTCACCCACGGAGTGACCGGCCACCGCGTCCGGCAGCACGCCCCAGGAGGCGAACAGCCGTGACAGCGCCACCTGCACGGCGAACAGGCCGGGCTGGGCGAAAGCGGTCTGGTGGATCCGATCGTCGTCGGAGGTCAGCACCTCCCGCACCTCGGTCGGGAAGTACGACAGCACCTCGGCCCACACCTCGGCGAACACCGGGAACGACGCCGCCAGACCACGGCCCATGCCGACCCGCTGCGAACCCTGACCGGAGAACAGGAACGCGGTGCGCCCGGTGGCAGCAGCCGTGACGTGCGCCGAGCGCAGTCCGTCGAGCAGGTCGCCGGCGGTCGAGCCGACCACGACGGCGCGGTGCTCCAGCGCGGCCCGCGTCGTGGCGAGCGACAGGCCCACGTCGAGCGGTGCGCGGTCGTCGGCGGGATCGACGGTAGCGGCCAGTCGGGCTGCCTGCTCGCGCACCGCCTCGGCGGTGTGCCCGGACAGCACCCACGGGACCGGGTGGGCCGACGGGACTTCCAGGTCGGGCGCGGGAGTCGGTGCGGGTGCCTGCTCGATGACGACGTGGGCGTTGGTGCCGCTGACGCCGAACGACGACACGCCCGCCCGCCACGGCCGGTCGACCGGCTCGAACGGCCGGGACTCGGTGAGCAGCCGCACCGCGCCCGAGGACCAGTCCACATGCGGCGAAGGCGCATCCACGTGCAGCGTCTTGGGCAGCACCCCGTGCCGCATCGCCTGCACCATCTTGATCACACCAGCGACACCGGCCGCAGCCTGCGTGTGCCCGATGTTCGACTTGACGGACCCCAACCACAGCGGGGTCTCCCGGTCCTGACCATAGGTGGCCAGCAACGCCTGAGCCTCGATCGGATCACCCAACGTCGTACCCGTGCCATGGGCCTCCACCACGTCCACCTCGGACGGTTCCAGGCCCGCGTTCGCCAACGCCTGCCGAATCACGCGCTGCTGCGACGGACCGTTCGGCGCCGTAAGTCCGTTCGACGCTCCGTCCTGGTTCACCGCACTGCCTCGCAGCACTGCCAGCACCGGGTGCCCGAGGCGTTCGGCGTCCGACAACCGCTCCACCAACAGCACGCCGACGCCTTCACCCCAGCCGGTGCCGTCCGCCGCAGCGGCGAACGCCTTGCACCGACCATCGGTCGCCAAACCGCGCTGCCGCGAGAACTCCACGAACACCGCCGGGGTGGACATCACCGTCACGCCGCCGGCCAACGCCAGATCGCACTCACCCGAACGCAACGCCTGCGCCGCCAAGTGCAACGCGACCAAAGACGACGAACACGCCGTGTCGACCGTGACGGCAGGCCCCTCCAGACCGAACGCGTAGGACAGCCGACCGGACACCACGCTCGCCGAGTTGCCGGTGGCCAGGTAACCGCCGTGCTCGATCAGGTCGCCGCCCAAGAGCATGGCGTAGTCCTGGCCGTTGGTGCCGACGAACACCCCCGTCGCACTCCCCCGCACCGAACGCGGGTCGATCCCGGCGCGTTCGAACGACTCCCACGACGTCTCCAGCAGCAACCGCTGCTGCGGATCCATCGCCAACGCCTCACGCGGCGAAATACCGAACAGCTCCGCGTCGAACTCCGCCACGTCGTGCAGGAACCCGCCCTCGGCGGTGTAGGAGGTGCCGGGGTGGTCGGGGTTGTGGTGGAACAGCCGGTCGAGGTCCCAACCCCGGTCAGCCGGGAACCCGGACAGGGCGTCGACCCCGGACTCCACCAGCCGCCACAGGTCCTCCGGCGAACCGACGCCACCGGGGAACCGGCAGCTCATGGCGACGATCGCGATCTGCTCGTCCGAGTCGTGGCGCGGTCGGTCGACGACCTCGGCGGCGTCGGCGCCGGTGAACAGCCCGGCGAGGTGGCGGGCCAGGTCGCCGGGGGTCGGGAAGTCGAAGACGACGGTCGCGGGCAGGGGGAGACCGGTGCTGCCGGTGAGGGCGTTGCGCAGCTCCACGGCGGTGAGCGAGTCGATGCCCAGGTCGCGGAACACCCGGTCGGCGGGCACGGCGTCGGCCGAGTCGTAGCCCAGGACGGTCGCGGTGTGCTCGCGGACCAGGTCGTGGAGCCGGGCGGCGCGGC
This sequence comes from Actinosynnema sp. CA-299493, assembly GCF_050946825.1. Lineage (NCBI taxonomy): Bacteria > Bacillati > Actinomycetota > Actinomycetes > Pseudonocardiales > Pseudonocardiaceae > Actinosynnema > Actinosynnema sp. CA-299493. The sequence goes on along the minus strand of NZ_CP191993.1, from coordinate 4,154,529 downwards.
GCTCGGGGGACGCGGTGGCCAGGTCGTCGGTCGCGGGCCGGCGCTCGCCGAGGACGGCTCGTGCGTCGGGCAGGTCGGCCAGCAGCGGACTGGGGCGCACGGCGGCCAAGCCGGGTGCCAGCCGGGACCAGTCCACGTCGGCGACGACGACGCAGGCGTCCCCGCCGGCAACCTCGCGGGCCAGGACGTGCACGGCCTCGGCGGGCGGCATCGGGGTGAGGCCGCCCCGGTCGACCCTGGTCGCCGCGGCGCCCGCCGCGGCCATGCCACCCCCACCCCAGGCGCCCCAGGCGATCGCGGTCGCGGGCAGCCCTTCGGCGCGGCGGCGCTCGGCCAGCGCGTCCAGGGCGGCGTTGGCGGCGGCGTAGTGCGCCTGGGCGGCACTGCCGGTGACCCCGGACAACGAGCTGAACAGCACGAACGCCGACAGGTCGCGGTCACGGGTCAGCTCGTCGAGCACGTGGGCCGCCGCCACCTTCGGCCGCAGCACCGCCTCCACCCGGTCGTCGGTCAACGAGGTGACCACGCCGTCGTCCAGGACACCCGCCGTGTGCACGACGGCGTCCACCGGGTGCTGGCGGAGGACGGCGGCGAGGGTGTCGCGGTCGGCGGCGTCGCAGGCGGCGATGGTGACCCGCGTGCCCGCCGCGACCAGTTCGGCGCGCAGCTCCTCCGCGCCGGGGGTGTCCTCGCCGCGCCTGCCGAGCAGCAAGAGATGTTCGGCACCGTGGTCCGCGCACCAGCGGGCGACGTGCGCGCCCGCCGCACCGAGACCACCGGTGATCAGCACGGTGCCCGCCGGTTGCCAGGTGCTCCGGGAAACCGATGCGGCCCGCAGGAGCCTGCGGGCGTGCACCCCGCTCGCACGCAGGGCGACCTGGTCTTCGTCACCGCCGGCCAGGACCGCGCCCAAGTCGGCGGCGACGCGACCGTCCAAGCCGCCCGGCAAGTCGATCAACCCACCCCAGGACCGGGGCTGCTCCAGGGCGACGGCCCGGCCGAACCCCCACACCGCCGCGGCGGCCGGGGACGGCGCGGGATCGGCGGCCGTGCTCGCCACCGCGCCGCTGGTGACGCACCACAGCGGTGCCGTCACCTGCTCGTCCACGAGCACCCGCACCAGGGCGTGGGTGGCGCGCAGACCCCGGGTGAGCGACCCGCGCTCCGCCACCAGGGTCTCGTCCAGGGCGAGCAGCGACAGCAGGCCGGTCGGGCTCGGTGCGCCGGCGAGGGCGGCCCGCAGCGCCCGGTCCGGGTCGGCGTCGGTCGGCACGTCGAGCACGACCGGGTCGGCCCCCGCCGAGCGCAGGGCGTCGGCGACGGCCGACGTGAGGTCGTGCCCGCTGGGGGCGAGCAGCAGCCACGTCCCGGACAGCGCGGTCGGCGGCACGGTCACGGACGTCCACGACACCCGGTAGCGCCAGCCGTCCGCCGTCGCGTCCTCGTGTCGGCGACGTCGCCAGGTGGCCAAGGCCGGGACCACGTCGTGCAAGGACTCGGCGGGCACGTCGAGGGTGCCCGCGAGGGCGTCCAGGTCGGTCTGCTCGACGGCGGTCCAGAACGCCGCGTCGAGCGGGTCGGCGACGGGCGCCGCCGCCTCGGGTTCGACCCAGTAGCGGCGGCGTTGGAAGGGGTAGGTGGGCAGGTCGATGACCCGGCCGCCCTCGTGCAGGCTCGACCAGTCCACCGCCCCGCCCGTGGCGTACACAGCGCCCAGAGCGGAGACAGCCGTGACCGCCTCGTCCCGATCGGCACGCAGAGCAGGGGCACAGGGCAGGTCCGGCACCAACGCGGTCAACACCGCGTCCGGCCCGATCTCCACGCACCGCGCCACACCCTGCAACCGGGCAACCGCATCCGCGAACCGCACCGTCTGACGCACATTCCGAACCCAGTACTCCGGATCCGCAACCGAACCATCATCCACAGTCGACAGAAAATTGACTTCAGGCTCGGCGAACGACACCGACGCCACAACAGCACGGAACTCGTCCAGCATCGCGTCCATCCGCGCCGAGTGGAACGCGTGACTCACCGTAAGTCGCTTCGTGCGCCGACCCCGCGCCGCGAACTCCGCCGCCAACGCCAGCACCGGCTCCTCATCACCGGACAACACCACCGAACGCGGACCATTCACCGCCGCCAACGACACACCCTCGGACAAGGTGACCTCGTCCTCGGCCGCCTCCACGGCCACCATCGCCCCACCAGTGGGCAACGCCTGCATCAACGCACCACGCGCCACCACCACACGACACGCGTCTTCCAGCGAGAACACACCCGCGATATGGGCAGCGGCAATTTCACCGATCGAGTGACCCACCACCACATCCGGGATGACGCCCCACGACGCGAAGAGCCGGGCCAGCGCGACTTCAACCGCGAACAGACCGGGCTGGGCAAAAGCGGTCTCATCAATACGCGCATCCTCGGACGACAAGACCTCCCGCACCTCCGCCGGGAAGTACGACAACACCTCAGCCCACGCCTCGGCGAACACCGGGAACACCTCGGCCAGCCCACGACCCATGCCCACCCGCTGCGAACCCTGACCCGTGAACAGGAACACCGTCCCACCACGAACCACAGCACCCCGGCTGTCGACGGCGTCCAGCCCCGCCAACAGCTCCTCGCGCGACGAACCCACCACCACCGCACGGTGCTCGAAAACAGACCGGGTCGTGGCCGACGAGAACCCGACGTCCACCGGCGACCAGTCGTCACGGCCGGTCAGCGACGCGCGCAGCGCGGCAGCCTGTGCCCGCAGCGCTTCCGGGGAACGCGCCGCCAGCGGCCACGGCACGACCCCGGTCCGGGAGTCGGGCGGGGAAGCGGCCTCGGCGACCGGTGCCTGTTCGAGCACGACGTGGGCGTTGGTGCCGCTGACGCCGAACGCGGACACCCCGGCCCGGCGCGGGCGGTCGATCGCGGGCCAGGGCCGGTGTTCGGTGAGCAGTTCGACGGCACCGGCGGTCCAGTCGACCTGCGTGGTGGGCCGATCGACGTGCAGGGTGCGCGGTAGTTCGCCGTGCCGCAGCGCCATGACCATCTTGATGACACCGGCGACACCCGCCGCTGCCTGGGTGTGACCGATGTTCGACTTCACCGACCCCAGCAGCAACGGGGTCGAGCGGTCCTGGCCGTAGGTCGCCAGCAGGGCCTGCGCCTCGATCGGGTCGCCCAGCTTCGTGCCGGTCCCGTGTGCTTCGACCACGTCCACGTCCGCCGGGCGCAGACGTGCGTTGGCCAGGGCGCGGAGGACCACGCGTTGCTGGGCGGGACCGTTGGGCGCGGTCAACCCGTTCGACGCGCCGTCCTGGTTCACCGCACTACCCCGCACCACCGCCAACACCTGGTGACCGTTGCGAACCGCGTCCGACAACCGCTCCAGCACGAGCATCCCCGCGCCCTCACCCCACCCGGTGCCGTCCGCGGCGTCGGCGAACGCGCGGCAGCGGCCGTCACCGGACATGCCGCGCTGCCGGGAGAACTCCACGTAGAGGGCGGGGGTCGCCATCACCGTCGCGCCGCCGGCGAGCGCGAGCGAGCACTCCCCCGCGCGCAATGCCTGCACGGCCAGGTGCAGGGATACCAGGGACGCCGAGCACGCGGTGTCGACCGACACCGTCGGCCCCTCCAGGCCGAGCGTGTAGGCGACCCGGCCGGAGACCACGCTGGCGGCGTTGCCGGTGAGCAGGTGCCCGTCCACGGCGGTGCCCGCGGCCACGACCAGGCTGGTGTAGTCCTGCCCGTTGGTGCCCACGAACACGCCGGTGTCGCTGCCCCGCAACGACACCGGGTCCATCCCGGCCCGCTCCAGGGCTTCCCAGGACGTTTCCAGCAGCAACCGCTGCTGGGGGTCCATCGCGACCGCCTCGCGCGGCGAGATGCCGAAGAACGCCGGGTCGAACTCGGCCGCGTCGTGAACGAAACCGCCGTGCCGGGCGTAGAAGGTGCCGGGGCGGTCACCGTCGGGGTCGTAGAGGCCCTCGACGTCCCACCCCCGGTCGGCGGGCAGGTCCGACAGCGCGTCCGAGCCGGTCGCGACCAGGTCCCACAGCTGCTCGGGGGTGCGCACCCCGCCGGGGAAGCGGCACGCCATGCCGACGATCGCGATCGGCTCGCTGGAGCGGCCCTCCGCGATGCGCAGCCTCTCGTGCGCGGCGTCGAGTTCCGCGGTGGCGCGCTTGAGGAAGTGGCGGAGCTTCTCTTCGTTCGACATCGGCGGTTCCTTCAGCTAATCGCTCGGGCTGGTCCTGGACTGCGGCGGTGCGGTCAGGAGATGCCGAACTTGGTCCCGAGCAGGGTGAACATCTCGTCGTCGGTGGCGTCGTCGAGCGCGTCCGCTGTGCCTTCGCCGACCTCGGTCGTGGTGTCGTCGGCGAGCAGGGCGCGCAGGCGGATGAGGATGCGGGTGCGGGTGGTCTCGTCCAGCGCGTCCGCGCCGAGCGCCGATTCCAGCCCGGCCAGGTCGCGCAGCGCGGCGACCGACGGATCGGCTCCGTCCACGAGCCGCGCGCACAGGAACCGGGTGATGGCGTTCGCGGTGGGGTGGTCGAACACCAGCGTGCTGGGCAGGTCGAGACCGCAGGACGCGCCCAGCCGGTTGCGCAGGTCGACGGCGGTGAGCGAGTCGAAGCCGAGGTCCTTCAAGGCCTGCTCGGGCGGGATGCGGTCGCTGCCGGTGTGCCCGAGCACGGCGGCGATCTGGTCGCGCACCTCGTCGAGCACCAGCTCAGTCGCGGTCTCCACCGGAACCCCGGCCAGTCGGGCGCGCAGTCCGCCGACCTCGGCCTCACGCCGCTCCGCCGGACCGGCCTCGATCGCGGCGGCCTCCGGGATGGTCGCGATCAACCTGCTGGGCCGGGCGGCGGTGAACCCGGGCACGAACCGCGACCAGTCCACGTCCGCGACGGTCAGCACCGCCTCGTCGTGGTCGAGCGCCTGCTCCAGCGCCGCCACGGCCGGTTCGGGCGCCATCGCGGCCAAGCCGCCCTGGCGCATCCGCTGGGCACGCACCCCTTCCTCGGCCAGCCCACCGCCGCCCCACGCGCCCCACGCGACGGACGTGGCGGTCAGCCCCTGCGCGCGCCGCCACTCGGCGAACGCGTCCAAGTAGGCGTTGGCGGCGGCGTAGTTCCCCTGCCCCGCGCCGCCGGTGGTGGAGGCCAACGAGGAGAACAGCACGAACGCCGAGAGGTCCTGGGTCAGCTCGTGCAGGGCGCGGGTGGCGTCGACCTTGGGTCGCAGCACCGTGGCCAGCCGCTCCGGGGTGAGGCCGTCGAGCACGCAGTCGTCCAGCACCCCGGCGGCGTGGAACACCGCGGTCACCGGGTGCCGGTCCAGGAGGGCGGCGAGCGCGGCGCGGTCGGCGGTGTCGCAGGCGGCGACGGTGACCTCCGACCCGAGCCCGCGCAGCTCGGCGGCGAGTTCGGCGGCACCGGGAGCCTGTTCGCCCCGCCTGCCGACCAGCAGCAGGTGCGGCGCGCCGCGTCCGGCGAGCCAGCGGGCGACGTGCCCGCCGAGCGCGCCGGTGCCACCGGTCACCAGCACGGTGCCCGTGGGCTTCCACTGCCGCCGCGGGGGCACCGCACCGAGCGGGGCGCGCACCAGTCGGCGTGCGAGCACCCCCGAGGTGCGGACGGCGAGCTGGTCCTCGCCGTCACCCCGCGAGAGGACACCGACGAGGCGTTCGGCGATCCGGCCGGTGACGGTCCCCGGGAGGTCCACCAGGCCGCCCCAGCGGCGCGGGTGCTCCAGCGCGGCCACCCGGCCCAGACCCCAGACCTGCGCGGCGACGGGGTCCGGCGCCTCTCCGGGACCGGTGGCCACGGCCTGCCGGGTCAGGCACCACAGCGGCGCGTCGACCTCGGCGAGCGCGCGGATCAGCGCGGTGGTTCCGGCGAGACCGGCGGGCACCTGCGGGTGGTCCGCGAGCGGAGCGGTGTCCAGCGCCAGCAGGGACACCACTCCGACCCAGGAGCCCTCGACCGCCGCCGTCGACTCCGCACCGGGCGTCACGTCGATGCGGACGGCCTCGGCTCCACCCGCGTCCAGCGCGGCCACGACCTGCCCGCACCAGTCGTCATCGGTCCCGGCCGGGGCGACCACGAGCCACCGGCCGGTGAGCCCGGAGGCGGTGTCGGGCAGCGCGTGCCAGGTCGTGCGGTACCGCCAGGAGTCCAGCGCGGACAGCTCGCGCCCGCGACGCCGCCAGGCCGCCAGCGCGGGGAGCACGTCGGCCAAGCCGGCATCGGAATCCACGTGCAGCGCGCCGGACAGGGCGTCGAGGTCTTCGCGCTCTACCGTCTCCCAGAACAGGTCGTCCACCGGATCGGTCCCGACGGCGGCGCGAGTGGCGCCAGGCCAGTACCGACGCCGCTGGAACGCGTAGCTGGGCAGGTCAACCCGCCGACCGCCGGGGATCACGTTCGCCCAGTTCGGGGTAACTCCGCGCACGACGGCCTCACCCAGCGACAGCAACATCCTGTCCAGCCCGCCGTCGTCCCGGCGCAGCGAGCCGACCGCGATCACGTCCTCGGCCTGCTCCTGCACCGCCATCGTCAACAACGGGTGCGGCGAACACTCCACGAACACACCGAAACCGTCACCCGCCAACCGCTCCACCGCCGAAGCGAACTCGACCGTCGAACGCAGATTCCGGAACCAGTAGTCGGCGTCCAGCCCCGACCCGTCCTCAACCTCGCCGGTGAGCGTCGAGTACAACGGCACCTCACCCGTACGAGGTGTGATCGAAGCCAGTACTTCCGCCAGTTCCTCACGCAGTTCCTCGACCTGCGCGGAGTGCGAGGCGTAGTCCACCGCGATCCGCTTCGCCCGCAGGCCATCCGTGACCAACGCGTCCAACGCGTCCGGCTCACCCGAGACGACGACCGCCGACGGCCCGTTCACCGCCGCGATCGAGATCCGCTCACCGAACGGCCCGATCAGCGCCCGCACCTCGGACTCAGAGGCCGCGATCGACACCATGCCGCCCCGGCCCGCCAGACGCCGCAACACCCGAGAACGCAACGCCACCACCCGCGCCGCATCCTCCAACGACAACGCACCCGACACGCAAGCAGCCGCGATCTCACCCTGCGAGTGGCCGACCACAGCAGCAGGCTCGATCCCCCACGAACGCCACAACGCCGCCAACGACACCATCACCGCAAACAACACCGGCTGAACCACATCAACCCGGTCCAGGGACACCTCACCACGCAAAGCCTCGTGCAAGGACCAGTCGCAGAACGGCTCCAACGCGGCAGCGCACTCCGCCAACCGCTCCGCGAACACTGAAGACTGCTCCGCCAACTCCAACGCCATCCCGACCCACTGCGAACCCTGACCCGGGAACACGAACACCACCCGACCCGGCTCACCCGCCACAGCACGCACCAACGCGGGTGACGCCTCGTCGCGGGCGAGGGCCGACAGGCCGTCCAGGAGCGCGTCCCGGTCGCGGCCGATGACCACGGCTCGGTGCGGCATCGCGGCCCGACCGGTCGCGAGGGTGTGGGCGACGTCGATCGACGGCAGGTCGGCGGTGAGCGCGGCCCGCAGTCGGGCGGCCTGCTCGGCGAGCGCGGTCGGTGACCCTGCGGTCAGCACCCACGGCACGGCGGACGGCTCCGGTCGTTCCTCAACGGCCGTTTCCACATCGTCCACGTGTTCCAGCAGCACGTGTGCGTTGGTGCCGCTCACACCGAACGACGACACGGCGGCGCGGCGCGGGCGGTCCACCACAGGCCACGGACGGGACTCGGTGATCAGCTCCACCGCACCCGAGGACCAGTCCACATGCGGCGAAGGCGCATCCACGTGCAGCGTCTTGGGCAGCACCCCGTGCCGCATCGCCTGCACCATCTTGATCACACCGGCGACACCGGCCGCAGCCTGCGTGTGCCCGATGTTCGACTTGACAGACCCCAACCACAACGGGGTTTCCCGCTCCTGACCATAAGTGGCCAACAACGCCTGCGCCTCGATCGGATCACCCAACGTCGTACCGGTGCCATGCGCCTCCACCACGTCCACCTCGGACGGTTCCAGGCCCGCGTTCGCCAACGCCTGCCGGATCACGCGCTGCTGCGACGGACCGTTCGGCGCCGTAAGTCCGTTCGATGCTCCGTCCTGGTTCACCGCACTGCCTCGCAGCACTGCCAGCACCGGATGACCCAACCGGCGGGCGTCCGACAGCCGCTCCACCAACAGCATTCCGACGCCTTCACCCCAGCCGGTGCCGTCCGCCGCAGCGGCGAACGGTTTGCACCGGCCATCGGTGGCCAACCCGCGCTGCCGCGAGAACTCCACGAAGGAACCCGGTGTCGACATGACCGTCACGCCGCCGGCCAACGCCAGGTCGCACTCACCCGACCGCAGCGCCTGAGCCGCCAAGTGCAACGCCACCAACGACGACGAACACGCCGTGTCGACCGTGATCGCCGGACCCTCCAACCCGAACGCGTAGGACAGCCGGCCGGACGCCACGCTCGCGGCGATGCCCGTGGCGATGTAGCCGTCGACGATCTCGTTCGACCCGGTGATCAGGGGGAGGTAGTCCTGGCCGTTGGTCCCGACGAACACACCGCCTGCGGCGCCGCGCACCGAGCGGGGGTCGATCCCGGCGCGTTCGAACACCTCCCACGACGTCTCCAACAGCAACCGCTGCTGCGGATCCATCGCCAACGCCTCACGCGGCGAAATACCGAACAACTCCGCGTCGAACTCCGCCACGCCGTGCAGGAACCCGCCCTCGCGGACGTAGGAGGTGCCGGGGTGGTCGGGATCGGGGTGGAACAGCCGGTCGAGGTCCCAGCCCCGGTCGGCCGGGAACCCGGAAACGGCGTCACCGCCCGCGGCCAGCAGGTCCCAGAGCTGTTCGGGGTCGGCGACCCCGCCGGGGAACCGGCACGCCATGCCGACGATGACGATCGGCTCGTCGTCGGAACGGGTCGTGGCCCGCGCTTCGACCCGTGCGGCGCCGCGGGTCGAGCGCACCAGCTCGTCCGCGAGGTCCGCGGGGGTCGGAAAGTCGAAGACCAGCGTCGCGGGCAGGGACAGGCCGGTGGCCGCGCCCAGCAGGTTGCGGAACTCCACCGCGGTCAGCGAGTCGAAACCGAGGTCCCGGAACGCCGTGGTGGCGGGCACCGCGGCGGCGGAGGCATGACCCAGCACGGCCGCCGCCATCTCGCGGACCAGGTCGAGCGCCGCGCGACCGCGTTCGGCCTCGGGCAGGCCGGCGACCCGGTCCGCCCAGGCAGAGGTGGCGGCGGGCGCACGACGCGCCTCGCGCACGCCGTCGAGCAGCGGCGAGCGGCGGGTGGCGGTGAACGCGGGCGCGAAGGTGTCCCAGTCGACGTCGGCGATGGTGACCGAGGGCAGCCGGGAGCCGACCGCGACGGCCATCGCGTCCAGCGCCGCTCCGGCGGACATGGGGGTGAACCCGCTTCGCGCGGTGCGTTCGGCGGCCTTGCGGTCGGCCGCCATGCCGTTGCCCGCCCACGGCCCCCACGCGACCGAGGTCGTCGGGTGGCCGTCGGCGGTCCTGCGGCGCGCGAAAGCGTCGAGTTCCGCGTTCGCGGCGGCGTAGTTGCCCTGACCGGCCGCGCCGAAGGTGGCCGCGGCCGACGAGAACACCACGAACGCGTCCAAGTCGCCGGTCAGCTCGGCCAGCACGCGGACGGCGTCCCGCTTCGGGGCGGACGCGGTGGCCAACCGCTCGGCGGTGAGCCCGTCCAGCACGCCGTCGTCCAGCACGCCCGCCGTGTGCACCACGGAGTCGGGCGGGAACTCGGCGACCACGGCCGCGAGGGCGTCGCGGTCCGCGGCGTCCGCCGAGCGGATCACCACGTCGACACCGGTCGCCGACAGCTCCGCCGCCAGTTCGGCCGCACCGGGTGCGGCCTGCCCGCGCCTGCTGACCAGCACCAGCCGTTGCGCACCCGCGCCGGCCACCCAGCGAGCCACCTCCGCGCCCAGCGCGCCGGTGCCGCCGGTGACCAGCACGGTGCCGCGCGGCGTCCACCGCTCGTTCACACCGGTCGCCCGCACGAGGCGACGTGCCACGACCTCGCCCGCGCGGACGGCCACCTCGTCCTCGTCGCCACCCAGAACGGCGACGAGGAGGTCCCAGGCACGCGCGTCCGGCGCGCCGGGCACCCGCACCAGCCCGCCCCAGCGGTCCGGGACCTCGATCGCGGCCGATCGTCCCAGCCCCGCCACGGCCTCGGTGGCGTCGGAGTCGTCATCGGTCACCAGGCACCACAGCCGTGCGCCCACGCCGGCGTCGCCGACGGCCTGGACGAGGGCAAGCGCCTCGGCAGACGTGCCGGGCAGGGCCACGACCTCGGTGACCTGACCCGCTTGGCGCAGCACGTCGGCCAGCGCCGCCCGATCCGCGTCCCGGGGCACCGGGAGTGCCGTCGCGCCGCGGTCGCACAGGGCGCGGACCGAGTCGGCGTCGGCGTCGTGGTGGAGCACGACCCACCCGGCGGGCAGGGAACGCGTCGGGGGGACGGACGTGGTGTGCCAGGTGGTGCGGTAGAGCCAGGTCTCCGCCCCCGACGGCGCGGCGGTGCGTGCGGGAAGGGGGTCGAGCCAGAACCTCTCGTGCTGGAAGGCGTAGGTGGGCAGGTCGACGGTCCGGCCACCTGCGTGCAGGCTCGACCAGTCCACCACCCCGCCCGTGGCGTACACCGCGCCCAGAGCCGAGACGGCCGTAACCACCTCATCCCCGTCCGCCCTCAAAGCGGGAGCACACGGCAAGTCCGGCACCAACGCGGTCAACACCGCGTCCGGCCCGACCTCCACACACCGCGCCACACCCTGCAACCGCGCGACGGCATCGCCGAACCGCACCGTCTGCCGCACATTGCGAACCCAGTACTCCGGATCCGCGACCGAACCATCATCCACAGTGGACAGGAAGGTCACTTGAGGCTCGCCGAACGACACTGACGCCGCCACAGCCCGGAAGTCGTCCAGCATCGCGTCCATCCCCGCCGAGTGGAACGCGTGACTCACCGTCAGCCGCTTCGTCCGCCGACCCCGCGCCGCGAACTCCGCCGCCAACGCAAGCACCGGCTCCTCATCACCGGACAACACCACCGAACGAGGCCCGTTCAGCGCCGCCAACGACACACCGTCGGACAGGGTGATCTCGTCCTCCGATGCCTCCACCGCGACCATCGCACCGCCGGTGGGCAGCGCCTGCATCAACGCGCCCCGCGCCACCACCAACCGGCAAGCGTCGGCAAGCGAGAACACACCGGCGACGTGAGCAGCGGCGACCTCACCGATCGAGTGACCCACCACCACATCCGGCGTCACACCCCACGACGCGAACAACCGCGACAACGCCACCTCGACCGCGAACAAACCAGGCTGGGCAAAAGCAGTCTGGTCGATCCGATCGTCATCGGAAGTCAGCACCTCCCGCACCTCAGCCGGGAAGTGCGACAACACCTCGGCCCACGCCTCGGCGAACACCGGGAACGACGCCGCCAAACCACGACCCATCCCGACCCGCTGCGAACCCTGACCCGTGAACAGGAACGCGGTCCCGCCACGAACGGCCTCGCCCCGGCTGTCGACGGCGTCCAGCCCGGCCGCCAGCTCCTCGCGCGACGAACCCACCACCACCGCGCGGTGCGCGAGGGCGGCGCGGCCGGTGGCCAGGGAGAAACCCACGTCGCGCGGGTCCAGGTCGGGATTGGCCCGCAGGTGCGCGGCCAGCCGGGACGCCTGGTCGCGCAGGGCCTGCGCGGTGCGGCCGGACAGCGGCCACGCCACCACCCCGGCGGACTCGGGGCTGTCCGGCAGCGGCTTCGGTGCCGGTGCCTGCTCGATCACGGCGTGCGCGTTGGTGCCGCTGATGCCGAACGACGACACCGCCGCCCGGCGCGGCCGGTCGAGTTCAGGCCACGGCCTGGCCTCGGCGAGCAGCCGGATGTTCCCCTTGCTCCAGTCCACGTGCGGGGACGGCTCGTCCACGTGCAGCGTGGCGGGCAGCACACCGTGGCGCACCGCCTCCACGACCTTGATGATCCCGGCGACGCCCGCGGCGGCCTGGGTGTGCCCGATGTTGGACTTCACCGACCCCAGCCACAGCGGCTCGTCCCGCTCCTGACCGTAGGTGGCCAGCAGCGCCTGCGCCTCGATCGGGTCGCCCAGGACCGTGCCGGTGCCGTGCGCCTCCACCAGGTCGACCTGGCTGGCGGGCACCCGGGCCGAGGCCAGCGCCTTGCGGATGACCCTGCGCTGCGACGGCCCGTTGGGCGCGGTGAGGCCGTTGGACGCGCCGTCGGAGTTGACGGCGGTGCCGCGCACCAGGGCGAGGACCCGGTGCCCGTTGCGGCGGGCGACCGACAGCCGTTCCAGCAGCAGCAGACCGACGCCCTCCCCCATGCCGGTGCCGTCGGCGGCGGCGGCGAAGGACTTGCAGCGGCCGTCCGCGGCGAGCCCGCGCTGCCTGCTGAACGCGGTGAACACCTCCGGCGTCGGCATGACCGCGACACCGCCCGCGACGGCCAGGGAGCAGTCACCGCGACGCAGCGCGGTGACCGCCAGGTGCAGCGCCACCAGCGACGACGAGCACGCCGTGTCGACGGTGACGGCGGGTCCCTCCAGGCCGAAGGTGTAGGCGAGGCGACCGGACACGACGCTGCCCGCGTTGCCGGTGAGCAGGTGCCCCTCGACCCCTTCGGGCACGTCGTAGGCGGCCGAGCCGTAGCCGGAGTAGGCCGCGCCGACGAGGACGCCGGTGTCGCTGCCGCGCAGTGACAGCGGGTCGATGCCCGCCCGTTCGAAGACCTCCCAGGTGACCTCCAGCAGCAGTCGCTGCTGCGGGTCCATCGCCAGCGCCTCGCGAGGGCTGATGCCGAACAGGCCGGGGTCGAACCCGGCGGCGTCGTGCAGGAAGCCGCCGTGGCGCACGTAGGACGTGCCGGGGTGGTCCGGGTCGGGGTGGTGCAGGTCGGCGGGCCAGCCCCGGTCCTCGGGGAACGGGGTCACCGCGTCGCCGCCCTCGGCCACCAGCCGCCACAGGTCTTCCGGCGAGCGGACACCGCCGGGGTAGCGGCAGGCAGCGGCGACGATCGCGATCGGCTCGCCGTCGCGCAGCTCGGCCTCGCGGAGGCGGTCGCTGGTCTGCTCCAGCTCCGCGGTGACCCGGCGCAGGTAGTCGTGCAGCTTCTTCTGGTCGGTCATGGTTGCCTCACACGCTTTCCGAGCGACCGAAGCGCTGATCGATGAAGTCGAAGATGTCCTCGTCGCCGACGTCTTCCAGGCGTCGGGCGGCGAGGTCGGAGTCCGGGTCCGGGTCGTCGACGGGTTCGACGGCCGCGGTCCACCGCGACAGCAGCTCCCGCAGCCGCGCGGTGACCTCGACGCCGGCTTCCGGTCCGAGGTCGAGCGCCGCGCCGTCGAGGACGGCCTCGACGCGGTCCAGGTCGGCGAGCAGGGCCGCCGCGTCCCGGGCGGGCACGGCGGTCGCCGGTCCGGAGGTGTCGGACAGCTCGGTGAGGAGGTGGTCGGCGAGTTCCCGCGGTGTCGGGTGGTCGAAGACCAGGGTCGCGGGCAGCCGCAGCCCGGTCTCGGCGTTGAGGCGGTTGCGCAGCTCCACCGCGGTCAGCGAGTCGAACCCGACGTCCTTGAACGGCCGCAGGGGGTCGACCTGGGCGCGGTGGGCGAACCCGAGCACCGTGGCGACGTGGTCCAGCACCAGGTCCAGCAGCAGTGCCGACCGCGGTCCGGGTGCCAGCCCGGCGAGCCGCTGCGCCAGGGAGCCGTCGCCGGCGGCGGCCTCGGCGGCCCGGCGGCCGGACCGGGTGCGGACCAGGCCGCGCAACGCCGGGGCGACGGTGTCGCGCGGGGACAGGTCGAGCCGCACGGGCACCAGCACCGGTTCGTCCAGCCGCACCGCCGCGTCGAACAGGTCGAGCGCGTCGGCGTCGGACAGCGCCAGCACGCCGCCGCGGGCGAGCCTGCCGCGGTCCACGCCGGCGGTGAGCCCGCCGACCCGGTCCCAGAGGCCCCAGGCCAGGGACTGGGCGGGCAGGCCGTGCGCCCGCCGGTGCACGGCCAAGGCGTCGAGGAAGGCGTTCGCCGCCGCGTAGTTGCCCTGACCGGGGCTGCCCAGCGTGGCGCCCGCCGCGGAGAACAGCACGAACGCGGACAGGTCGGCGTCGGCGGTCAGCTCGTGCAGCGCGACCGCCGCGTCCACCTTGGCCCGCAGGACCACCTCGACCCGTTCCGGGGTGAGGGAGTCGAGCGTGCCGTCGGCGAGCGCGCCCGCCGCGTGGACGACCGCGGTGAGCGGGTGCGCCGGCGGCACCTCGGAGAGCAGGGCGGCCAGTGCCGCGCGGTCGGCGACGTCGCACGCCGCCACCCGGACCTGCGCCCCCAGCTCCCGCAGTTCTGCCGCCAGGGCGTCCGCGCCGGGTGCCCCGCCGCCGGAGCGGCTGACCAGCAGGAGGTGCCGGACGTCGTGGCGGGTGACCAGGTGCCGGGCGACCAGCCCGCCGAGGGCGCCGGTGCCGCCGGTGATCAGGACCGTGCCGGCGGGGTCGAGCGGCGCGGGGGTGGTGAGCACCACCTTGCCGGTGTGCCGGGCGTGGCTGACCCACCGGAACGCGTCGCGGGCCCGGCGGACGTCGAACGTCGTGGTGGGCAGGTGGGCGAGCACGCCCGCGGCGAACAGGTCCAGCACCTCGGCCAGGATCCCACCGACCCGTTCGGGTCCGGCGTCGGCGAGCAGGTCGAACGCCCGGTAGGCGACACCGAGCCCGGCGGCGTCGCGGACGTCGGTCTTGCCCATCTCCAGGAACCGGCCGCCCTCGGCCAGCAAGCCGAGCGAGGCGTCCACGAAGTCGCCGCTTAGCGAGTTCAGCACCACGTCCACCCGCGGGAAACGGTCGGCGAAGTCGAGGGTGCGCGACGACGCCAGGTGGTCCTCGGCCACGCCCAGCGCCCGCACCGCGTCCCACTTGCCGGGGCTCGCCGTGCCGTAGACCTCCGCGCCCCAGTGCCGCGCGAGCTGCACCGCGGCCATCCCGACGCCACCGGCGGCGGAGTGGATCAGCACCGACTCACCGGCTCGCAGGCCGCCCAGGTCGCGCAACGCGTAGTACGCGGTCAGGAAGACCACGGGCACGGCCGCGGCCTGCTCGAACGACCAGCCGCGCGGCATCGGCGCGAGCATCCGGGCGTCCGCGAGGGCGGTGGTGCCGAACCCGCCGGTGAACATGCCCAGCACCCGGTCACCGGGTGCGAACCCGGTGACGTCGCTGCCGACCGCGGTGACGACGCCCGCGCCCTCGCCGCCGAGCTGCGCGTCCTCCGGGTACATGTCCAGGGCGATCAGGACGTCGCGGAAGTTGAGGCCCGCCGCCCGGACGGCGACGCGCACCTGCCCCGGACCCGGTTCGGCCACCTCGTCGGCGCAGTCGACCAGGGTCAGGGACTCCAGGGTGCCGCGAACTGGTGCCTCCAACCGCCACGCGTCGCCCGAGGGCGGCACCAGGGCCGCGCCCGCCGTGCCGCGGGCCAGGCGCGGCACCAGCACCTCGCCGTCGCGCACGGCCATCAGCGGCTCGTCGGCCACTCCGAGCACGCCGGTCACGTCGGCGTCG
The DNA here is from genome assembly GCF_050946825.1 of Actinosynnema sp. CA-299493. Taxonomy (NCBI): domain Bacteria; kingdom Bacillati; phylum Actinomycetota; class Actinomycetes; order Pseudonocardiales; family Pseudonocardiaceae; genus Actinosynnema; species Actinosynnema sp. CA-299493. Next base: position 4,138,894 of record NZ_CP191993.1, on the reverse strand, counting down.
AGGTCGTCCACGTCGATCAGCACCACCCGACCGGGGTGTTCGGCCTGCACCGAGCGCACCAGACCCCACAGCGGGGCGTGCGCCAGGTCCAGCACGTCCTCCCCCGCCCGAACCGCGACGGCCCGTGAGGTCACCAGCACGAGCCGGGTGCCGGCGAGCCGGTCGTCGGCGAGCAGGCGACGCAGCAGGTCCACCGCATCCACCACCGCGTCACGGGCACGGACGGGCAGGTCCGCCGCGACGCCCGCCCGGTCGTGACCCCGGCGGAACAGCGCCACCCCGGGCGCGGCCGAGCCCGCGTCGAGCGCGGCGAGCAGGGCGTCCGCGTCGGCGTGGTCGGCGATCGCGGTGGCCGGGTCGAGCGGCACGGCGGGCGTGGTCGCCCAGGTCGGCAGGAACAGCGAGTCCGGCACCGCGGCGTCCGCGAGCGCCCGTTCCGACACCTTGCGCGACACCAGGGACTCGACGGTCAACACCGGCTTGCCCGCGGGGTCCGCGGCGACCAGCGAGATCGCGTCACGACCGGTGGGGCGCAGGGTGACGCGCAACGCGGTGGCACCGGTGGCGTGCAGGGTCACCCCGCTCCACGCGAACGGCAGTCCGCCGCCCGCGCCGTCGAGGACGTCGAGGAGGGCCGCGTGCAGCGCCGCGTCCAGCAGTGCCGGGTGCACGCCGAACGCGGCGGCGTCGCCGCGAGCCCCGTCGGGCAGGACGACCTCGGCGTGGATCGCGTCGCCGGAGCGCCACGCGCCGCGCAGGCCGCGGAACACCGGGCCGTACCCGAAGCCCGCCCTGGCGAACGCCGCGTAGATCTCGTCCGCGTCGAGCGGGTCCGGCCCGATCGGGGTCGCGCCCGCCGGCGGCCACACCGGGTCGACCGCCGGCACGTCGGGCGTCTGCGCGGCCAGCATGCCGGTGGCGTGCTCGGTCCACCGCCCGTCGCCGCCCGCGGGACGGGAGTGCACGGCCAGCGGACGCCGACCGTCCTCGTCGGCTTCCCGCACCGCGACCTGCACGTCCAGCGCCCCGTGCGCGGGCAGCACCAGCGGTGTGGCCAGGGTCAGTTCCTCGACGTGCGGGCAGCCTGCTTCGTCGGCGGCGCGCAGGGCGAGTTCCAGCATCCCGGTGCCTGGCACGAGGACGCGACCCCGCAGGGTGTGGTCGGCCAGCCACGGGTGGGTGGCGGTGGAGATCCTGCCCGACAGCACGATCCCCCCACCGTCGGCCAGGGGGACGCTGACGCCCAGCAGCGGGTGTTCCGCAGCACGCAGCCCGGTGGCCGATACGTCACCCGTCCCGGTGACCGCCGCGTCCAACCAGTACCGCTCGTGCTGGAAGGCGTAGGTGGGCAGCTCGACCAACCGTCCGCCGGAGACCACATCCGTCCACTTCGGAGTGACACCGCGCACCACGGCCTCACCCAACGACAGCAGCATCCGGTCCAACCCGCCGTCGTCACGCCGCAGCGAGCCGACCGCGATCACCTCGTCCGCCTGCTCCTGCACCGCCATGGTCAGCAGCGGGTGCGGCGAGCACTCCACGAACACACCGAAACCGTCACTCGCCAGCTTCTCGACCGCGTCCGCGAACTCCACGGTCGAACGCAGGTTGCGGAACCAGTAGTCGGCGTCCAGCCCCGACCCGTCCTCCACCCCACCGGTCAACGTCGAGTACAGCGGCACGCCACCGACCTGCGGCCGGACCGGCGCGAGCACCTCGGCCAGTTCCTCACGCAGTTCCTCGACCTGCGCGGAGTGCGAGGCGTAGTCCACCGCGATCCGCTTCGCCCGCAAGCCGTCCGTGACCAACTCGTCCAACGCGTCCGGCTCACCCGACACCACAACCGCCGTAGGCCCGTTCACCGCAGCGATCGAAATCCGCTCACCGAACGGCGCGATCAACCCACGCACCTCAGCCTCAGAGGCCGCGATCGACACCATGCCGCCACGACCCGCCAGACGGCGCAACACCCGCGACCGCAACGCCACTACCCGCGCCGCATCCTCCAACGACAACGCACCCGAGACGCAAGCAGCCGCGATCTCACCCTGCGAGTGACCCACCACAGCAGCCGGCTCAACACCCCACGAACGCCACAACGCGGCGAGAGACACCATCACCGCGAACAACACCGGCTGAACCACATCCACACGATCCAGCGACACCCGACCGTGCAAAGCATCGTCCAAGGACCAGTCGCAGAACGACTCCAAAGCAGCAGCGCACTCAGCCAACCGTGAAGCGAACACCGCAGACTGCTCGGCCAGTTCCAGGGCCATGCCGACCCACTGCGAACCCTGACCCGGGAACACGAACACCACCCGACCTGTGTCCGAGGACGTCCCCCGCACCAGGTGCGCGGCGGGACGGTCCTCGGCCAAGGCGTCGAGGCCGGCGCGCAGGGCGTCGTGGTCACCGCCCACGATGACCGCCCGCTGGTCGAACGCGGTGCGGGTGGTCGCGAGGGACAGGGCGACGTCCGCGGGCCGGTGGTCGGTGCCGTCGAGGTGGTCGCGCAGCCGCGCGGCCTGCTCCCGCAGTGCACCGGCGGTGCGCCCGGAGAGCACCCACGGCACGGGCGCGCCGGTGTCGCCGGGACGTTCGGGTTCGGGTTCGGTCGCCTGTTCCAGCACCAGGTGGACGTTGGTGCCGCTCATGCCGAACGACGAGACACCGGCACGGCGGGGCCGGTCGGCGGCCGGCCACTGCGTGGTGGCCCCGACCAGCGACACCGCGCCGGCCGACCAGTCCACGTGCGGGCTGGGTTCGTCGGCGTGCAGGGTCCTGGGCAGCACGCCGTGCCGCAGCGCGAGGACGGCCTTGACGACGCCGGCGATACCCGAGGCGGCCTGGGTGTGCCCGATGTTCGACTTCACCGAACCCAGCAGCAGCGGGGTCGAGCGGTCCTGGCCGTAGGTGGCCAGCAGCGCCTGGGCCTCGATCGGGTCGCCCAGCGAGGTGCCGGTGCCGTGCGCCTCGACGTAGTCCACGTCCGCCGCGACGAGACCGGCATCGGCCAGCGCCTCCCGGATGACCCGCTGCTGGGACAGCCCGTTGGGTGCGGTGAGGCCGTTCGACGCGCCATCCTGGTTCACCGCGGAGCCGCGCACCACGGCCAGCACCCGGTAGCCGCGTCGCCGGGCCTCGGAGAGCCTGGTGACCAGCACCACGCCGACGCCCTCGGCCAGCGACATGCCGTCGGCGGACGCGCCGAACGCCTTGCAGCGCCCGTCCGCGGCCAGGCCGCGCTGCCTGCTGAAGCCGATGAGCGCGCCGGGCGTCGACATGACGGCCACACCGCCCGCGAGGGCGAGGTCGGACTCGCCGGCGCGCAGCGACCGGGCGGCCATGTGCAGCGCGACCAGTGACGACGAGCACGCCGTGTCGACGGTGACGGCGGGGCCTTCCAGCCCGAGCACGTAGGCGACGCGGCCGGAGACGACGCTCGCGGCGCTGCCGACCAGCAAGTGGCCCTCGGACACGTCGTCGGTGCCGCGCAGCCTGCCGACGTAGTCCTGGTGGTTGACCCCGGCGAACACGCCGGTGCGGGTGCCGTGCAGCGACGCCGGGTCGATGCCGCCGTGCTCGACCGCTTCCCATGCCACCTCCAGCAGCAGTCGCTGGTGGGGGTCCATCGCCGCCGCCTCGCGCGGGCTGATGCCGAAGAACGCGGGGTCGAAGTCGGCGATCCCGGCCAGGAAACCTCCTTCGCGGACGTAGGTGGTGCCGAGGTTGTCCGGATCCGGGTCGTAGAGGGTCTCGACGTCCCAACCGCGGTCGGTGGGCAGGCCGGTGATGCCCTCCCCGCCTTCGGCGAGCAGTTGCCACAGCTCGTCGGGGCTCGTGATGCCGCCGGGGAACCGGCACGCCATGCCGATGATGGCGATGGGCTCGTCCCCGGCGACGGCGGACCGCGCCGGCGCCGCGGTGACGACCTGGCCGCCGAACAGCTCGGCGTCCAGGTGTGCGGCGAGCGCGACCGCGTTGGGGTGGTCGAACACCACCGTGGTGGGGATGCGCAGCCCGGTGGCGGTGTTGAGGCGGTTGCGCAGGTCGACCGCGGTCAGCGACTCCAGGCCGAGGTCGCGGAACGCGGTGCGCGGTGCGATGGCCGCGACGCCGTCGTGGCCCAGGGCGGCGGCGGCGTGCACGCGCACCACCTCGACCAGGTGCCGGGACCGCTCCGCCGGGTCGAGGCCGGCGAGTTCGGCGCGCAGACCGCCGGTGGCGGCCGGGGCGGGTCGCCGCGCCTCGGCCTCGACCAGCGCGGCGACCTCCGGGACGCGCGACAGCAGCGGGCTGGGGCGCAGCGAGGTGAACACCGGGACGAACCGGTCCCACGCGACGTCGGCGACGGCCGTGACGGTCTCGTCGGCGGCCAGGACCTCGCCCAGCGCCTCGACGGCCAGCGCCGGATCCAGGAACGGCAGTCCCTGCCGGCGCACCCGCTCGGGGTCGACGCCCTCGTGCACGTGCCCGTCGTCCCACTCGTTGGCCGCGGCCCACACGCCCCACGGGATGGACGTCCCGGCCAGGCCGCGGGCGCGGCGGTGCACGGCGAGCGCGTCGAGGTGGGCGTTGGCCGCGGCGTAGGCGGCGTGGTCGCCGCTACCCCACACCCCGGCGATGGAGGAGAACAGCACGAAGGCGTCGACCGAGTCCTGGAACACCTCGTCCAGCACTTGCGCGCCGAGCACCTTGGGCCGCAGCACCTCCGCGAACTCGGCGAGGTCGGTGGCGGTGACCGAGCTGAGCTTGATGAACGCGGCGGCGTGCAGCACGACCCGGACCGGTGTGCCCGCGGCGTCCAGGTCGGCGGCCAGCCTCCGCACGTCGTCGCGGTCGGTGACGTCACAACGGGCGAAGGTGACGGTGGTGCCGAGCCCGGCCAGTTCCGCGGTCAGCTCCACCGCGCCGGGCGCGTCGGCGCCCTTGCGGCTGGTGAGCACCACGCGTTCCGCCCCGGCGCGGGCCAGCCAGCGGGCGACGTTCGGTCCGAGCGCCCCGGTGCCGCCGGTGAGCAGCACGGTGCCGCCGGGCCGCCACGCGGGAGCCGTGCCGCCGGTCGCGTCGCGCAGCAGCCGGGACGCGAACACGCCCGCACCGCGCACGGCGAGCTGGTCCTCGTCACCGAGCCCGGCCAGGACGTGGCCGAGCCTGCGGGTGGCGCGCTCGTCCGGGTGCGCGGGCAGGTCCACCAGACCGCCCCACAGCGCGGGGTGCTCCAGCGCGACGACCTTGCCCAGCCCCCACAACTGCGCCTGCACCGGACTGCCCGGCGGCTCGGACGGCGCGGTGGCGACCGCGCCGCGGGTGGCGCACCAGAAGCGGGTCCGGAGGTCCGCGTCGTGCAGGGCCTGCACCGCCGTGAGGGTCAGCGCGAGCCCGGCGGACAGCTCCGGGTGGTCGGGGTGCGGGTGTTCGGCGAGGCCGAGCAGGGACAGCACCCCGACGGACGGCTCCGCCGACAGGTCGGGCAGCACGGCGCGGTCGGCGTCGGCGTCGCGCAGCACGAGGGTGGTCGCGGTGGCGCCGTGCGCGGCGAGCGCGTCGGCCGCGGCGAGCACCCAGGGGTCCTCGACGTGGTTTTCGTGGACGAGGACGAGCCACCGGCCGTCCAGGCGGGCGGGCGCGGCCGGGTCGGGAACGGTCTCCCAGCCCAGGCGGTAGCGCCAGGAGTCGAGCACGGCCCGGTCCCGGCGGCGGTCCTGCCAGGACGCCAGCACGGGCAGCGCGGAGCGCAGCGCACCCCTTGCCGCCTCGTCGGAGGTGCCGGCCAGGGCATCGAGGTCGCCGCGGGTGACGGCGTCCCAGAAGTCGCCATCCGTGCCCGCGCTGACCGCGGTTCCCGCGTCGAGCCAGTAGCGGCGGCGTTGGAACGGGTAGGTGGGCAGGTCGACCCGGTGACCGCCGGGGATCACGTTCGTCCAGTTCGGGGTGACACCGCGCACGACGGTCTCACCCAGGGACAGCAGCATCCGGTCCAACCCGCCCCCGTCCCGGCGCAGGGAGCCGACCGTGATCACGTCCTCGGCCTGCTCCTGCACCGCCATGGTCAGGATCGGGTGCGGCGAGCACTCCACGAACACCCCGAAACCGTCATCGGCCAGCTTCTCGACCGCGTCAGCGAAGCCGACTGTCGAACGCAGGTTGCGGAACCAGTAACCGGCGTCCAACGCCGACCCGTCCTCCACCTGACCGGTCAACGTCGAGTACAACGGGATGCCACCGGCACGGGGCGCGATAGGTGCCAGCACCTCCGCCAACTCTTCGCGCAGCTCTTCGACCTGCGCCGAGTGCGAGGCGTAGTCCACTGCGATCCGCTTCGCCCGAACACCCTCGGCCTCACAGGCCGTGATCAGGTCGTCCAACGCGCCCGGCTCACCGGAGACCACCGTCGTCAACGGACCGTTGACCGCCGCCACCGAGATCCGCTCACCGAACCGCTCGATCCGGGACCGCACCTCACTCTCGGAGGCGGCCACCGACACCATGCCGCCGCGACCCGCCAGGCGACGCAGCACCTGCGAGCGCAACGCCACCACCCGCGCCGCGTCCTCCAACGACAACGCACCCGAGACACACGCCGCCGCGATCTCACCCTGCGAGTGACCCACCACCGCAGCAGGCTCAATCCCCCACGAGCGCCACAACGCCGCCAACGACACCATCACCGCGAACAACACCGGCTGAACCACATCAACCCGCTCCAACGCGAGCGGATCACGCAAGGCATCCCGCAAAGACCAGTCACAGAACGGAGCCAACGCAGCAGCACACTCGTTCAACCGCTCCGCGAACACCGGCGACTGCTCCGCCAACTCCAACGCCATACCGACCCACTGCGAACCCTGCCCCGGGAACACGAACACCACACGACCGGGGTCCGAAGCCGTCCCACGCACCAAGGCCGGATGCTCCACCCCATCGGCCAACGCACGCAGACCGTCACGACCCACGACGACAGCCCGCACGAGCAGCGCGGCGCGAGAGGTGGCCAGGGAGTGCGCGACGTCCCGGTCCGGCACGTCGGCGAGGTCACCGTCCAGCGCGGTGAGCAGGCCCGCCGCCCGCGCCCGCAGCGCCGCGTCCGACCGGGCCGACAGCGACCACGGCAGCGGACCGGCGGCCTGTTCGGGACGCTCGGTGACGGCGGGTTCGGCGACCTCCTCGATGATGACGTGCGCATTGGTGCCGCTCACGCCGAACGAGGACACCCCGGCACGGCGCGGACGGGTCGTCTTCGGCCACGGCACGGATTCGGTGATCAGATCCACGGCACCGGCGTCCCAGTGGACGTGGGTGCTGGGCTCGTCCGCGTGCAGGGTCTTGGGCAGCACCCCGTGCCGCATCGCCTGCACCATCTTGATCACACCGGCGACACCGGCCGCAGCCTGCGTGTGCCCGATGTTCGACTTCACCGAACCCAACAACAACGGCGTCTCGCGCTCCTGACCATAAGTGGCCAGCAACGCCTGCGCCTCGATCGGGTCGCCCAGGGTGGTGCCGGTCCCGTGCGCCTCCACCACATCCACATCGGAAGGCCGCAGACCCGCATTGGCCAGAGCCTGCCGGATCACCCGCTCCTGCGACGGACCGTTCGGCGCTGTGAGTCCGTTCGATGCTCCGTCCTGGTTCACCGCACTGCCTCGTAGCACCGCCAGCACCGGATGCCCGTTGCGGCGGGCGTCCGACAGCCGCTCCACCAACAGCACGCCGACGCCCTCGGCGAAGCCCGTCCCGTCGGCGGAGGAGCTGAACGCCTTGCAGCGCCCGTCCGGCGCCAGCCCCCGCTGCCGCGAGAACTCCACGAACAGGCCCGGCGTCGACATCACCGTCACACCACCGGCCAACGCCAGATCACACTCACCCGAACGCAACGCCTGAGCAGCCAGGTGCAACGCCACCAACGACGACGAACACGCCGTGTCGACCGTGATCGCCGGACCCTCCAACCCCAGCGCATAAGCGATGCGGCCGGATGCCACGCTGCCGGAGTTGCCGGTGCCGAGGTGGCCTTCGACGTCCCGCGGCACCTCCGTGAGCCTGCCGGCGTAGTCGGAGTACATGACACCCGCGAAAACCCCCGTGCGGCTGCCGCGCACCCGTTCGGCCGGGATGCCCGCGCGTTCGAGCGTCTCCCACGCGGTCTCCAGCAGCAGCCGCTGCTGCGGATCCATCGCCAACGCCTCACGCGGCGAAATACCGAACAACTCCGCGTCGAACTCCGCCGCGTCGTGCAGGAACCCGCCCTCCCGCGCGGAGAACGTGCCGGAACGCTCGCCGGTCGGGTCGAACCCGCCCGCGAGGTCCCAGCCCCGGTCGGTGGGGAACGCGCCGATGGCGTCGGTGCCGGAGCGGACCAGCTCCCACAGCTCCTCGGGGTCGCGCACCCCGCCGGGGTAGCGGCAGGCCATCGCGACGATCGCGATCGGCTCGTCGGTGGCGGCCACCACCGGGACGACCGCCGGTGCCGCGTTCGCGCTCCCCGACAGCGCGGCGGAGACGAAGCCCGCCAGTGCCCGGGGCGTGGGGTGGTCGAACACCGCGGTCGCGGGCAGGCGGGCGCCGGTCGCGGCGGTCAGCCGGTTGCGCAGCTCCACCGCGGTCAGCGAGTCGAAGCCCATCTCCTTGAACGCCCGACCCGCTTCGACGGCGTCGGCCGAGACGTGCCCGAGAACGGCCGCCACCTGGGCGCGCACCAGCTCCAGCACCCGGCGCTCCCGCTCGGCCGCGGGCAGTGCCGCCAGGCCTTCGGCGGGCGCGGTGTCGCTGACGGACCGCAGCCGGGCGCGTGACGGGGCGACCAGGCCGCGCAGCAGCGGCGGCACCCCGCCCGCGGCGGAGCGCACCGCGGCGAGGTCGAGCCCGACCGGCACGAGCAGCGGTTCGTCGCGGACCACGGCGGCGTCGAACAGCGCGAGCGCGGTCGACGTGGTCAGCGGGCGGACCCCGGCGCGGCTCAGTCGCGTGAGGTCCTGCTCGCCCAGGTGGCCGGTCATCCCACTCGCCTGGTCCCACAGACCCCACGCCAGCGACAACGCGGGCAGCCCTTCCGTGCGACGACGGACGCACAACGCGTCCACCGCGGCGTTCGCCGCCGCATAAGCACCCTGACCAGCGTTCCCGAACAAACCCGCCGCAGCCGAGAACACCACGAACGCGGTCAGATCCAACCCACGCGTCAACTCGTCCAACACCAACGCCGCACCCAGCTTCGGTCGCAGCACCTCTTCGACCCGGTCGGACGTCAACGACGTCACCACACCATCACCCAGCACACCGGCGGCGTGGACGACAGCGGTCACCGGATGCGCCGCCAACAACTCCGCCACCGCCACACGATCCGAGACATCACACGCCACCACCTCGACCCGCGCATCCAACCCCGCGAGCCCAGGCACCTCCCCACCACGACGACCCACCAACACCAAGTCCCGCACACCATGCACCGCCACCAGATGCCGCGCCAGCACGACACCGAGAGTCCCGGTACCACCGGTGATCAACACCCGCGAACCCGCCGGGAACGGCTCGTGCGCGGCTGCCTCGTCCGTCACACGGACCAGTCGGGGCGCCAGGAGTTCGTCACCGCGCACCCGCGTCCACGGCTCGTCGCCGGTGGGCAGCAGAACGGGACCGGAGGTCTCCACGACCGCGAACCGGCCGGGGTGCTCGTTCGCGGCGGAGCGGACCAGTCCACCGATTGCCGCGCCGATCGGGTCGTCACCCTCGACGAGGAGCACCAGCCGTCCTCCGACCCGAGCCGCCCAGTCGCGCAGCAGCTCTGTCGCGGTGTCGAGGGCGGTGCCGCGCACCACGACGGTGCCCGCGCCGGGACCGGTCGACGCGAGCGCGTCGGCGACGTCGAGCACCACTCCGGTGGTCGCCTCGACCGGCGACCAGTCGAGCCGGTGCAACGGTGCCGCGGGCGCGGTCGCCGGGCGGAAGGCCAAGCGCTCCACGGTCACCACGGGGGTGCCGTCGTCCGCGGTCACGACCAGTGAGACGGCGTCCTGCCCCGCCGGGGTGATCCCGGCCCGGACGCGGCGGGCGCCGGTCGCGTGCAGGGACACGCCCTGCCAGTCGAAGGGCATCGAGGCGCCCTGGGCACCCGTGGCGGCGATGGCGTGCAGCACGGCGTCCAGCAGCGCGGGGTGCACGCCGAACCCGGTCACGTCGTCCTCGAAGGTCGCCTCGACCCAGGTCTCGTCGCCTCGCCGCCAAGCCCGGCGCACACCGCGGAACGCGGGTCCGTACTCGACGCCCTCACGGGCGAACCGCTCGTGGAGGCCGTCGAGCGCGACCTCTTCGGCGTCGGCGGGCGGCCACTCCCCCGGCCCGGCCGGCGCGGTGGCGGTGTCCTCGGCCAGCACGCCGGTGGCGTGCCGCGTCCAGGGCTCGTCGCCGTCGACCGGACGGGCGAACACCTCCACGCGGCGGGTGCCCTGCACTGGCGGTGCGACGGAGACCTGCACCGCGACGGCCCGGTCCGCGGGCAGGACCAGCGGGGCTTGCAGGGTCAGTTCCTCCACCCGGGCGTGGCCCGCCTCAAGACCGGCGCGCAGCACCAGGTCCAACCAGGCGGTGCCGGGCAGCACGGCCTGGCCGCCCAGGGCGTGGTCGGCCAGCCAGGGCGCGCCGGCGACGGACAGCCTGCCGGTGAGCAGCAACCCGTCGTCGGCCGCGACGGTGATCGCCGCGGTGAGCAGCGGGTGGCCGGTGCCGACCAGGCCGGCGGCGGTGAGGTCGCCGGCGACGCCACTGCGGGCGGGCCAGAACCGGCGGTGCTGGAAGGGGTAGGTGGGCAGGTCGACCCGCCGACCGGCGGGGATGACGTCCGCCCAGTTCGGGGTGACACCGCGCACGACGGCCTCACCCAGCGACAGCAGCATCCGGTCCAGCCCGCCGTCGCCACGGCGCAGGGAGCCGACCGCGATCACGTCCTCGGCCTGCTCCTGGACGGCCATCGTCAGGATCGGGTGCGGTGAGCACTCCACGAACACGTCGAACTCATCGGCCACCAGCTCGTCCACGGCATCCGCGAAGCCGACCGTGGAACGCAGGTTGCGGAACCAGTAGTCGGCGTCCAGCGCCGACCCGTCCTCCACCCGACCGGTCAGGGTGGAGTACAGCGGCACGTCACCCACGCGGGGCGCGATAGGTGCCAATACGTCGGCCAGTTCCTCACGCAACTCCTCCACCTGAGCCGAGTGCGACGCGTAGTCCACCGCGATCCGCTTCGCCCGAACACCCTCGGCCTCACAAGCCGCGACCAGCTCGTCCAGCGCGCCAGGCTCACCAGACACCACCACCGCAGACGGCCCGTTCACCGCAGCCACGGAGATCCGCTCACCGAACGGCTCGATCCGCGCACGCACCTCGACCTCGGCGGCAGCGACCGAGACCATGCCACCCCGACCCGCCAACCGCCGCAACACCCGAGAACGCAACGCCACCACCCGCGCCGCATCCTCCAACGACAACGCACCCGACACACACGCCGCAGCGATCTCACCCTGCGAATGACCCACCACAGCAGCAGGCTCAACACCCCACGAACGCCACAACGCCGCCAACGACACCATCACCGCGAACAACACCGGCTGCACCACATCCACACGATCCAACGACACCCGACCGTGCAAAGCATCATCCAACGACCAGTCACAGAACGGTGCCAACGCGGCAGCGCACTCGTTCAACCGCTCCGCGAACACCGGAGACTGATCAACCAACCCCAACGCCATACCGACCCACTGCGAACCCTGACCAGGGAACACGAACACCACCCGGCCGGTGTCGTCGGCCGTGCCGGTCACCACAGCGGCGTGGTCGACGCCGGTCGCGAAGGCGGTGAGGGCGGCGCGCAGCGCGTTCTCGTCACGGCCCACGACGACGGCGCGAGAGCGCAGGGCGGTGCGCGTGGTGGCGAGTGAGCGGGCGACGGCGACGGCGGAGCCGCCGTTGGTGGCGAGCAGGTCGACGGCCCGCGCGCGCAGGGCCTCCGGCGTGGCGGCGGAGAGGAACCACGGCAGGACGGGTCCGGCGTCGGGCGCGGGTTCGTGCGGCGTGGGTTCGGCGGCGTCCTCGGGCGCCTGTTCCAGGATGACGTGCGCGTTGGTGCCGCTCATGCCGAACGACGACACACCGGCACGGCGTTCGCGCCCGGAGTCGGGCCACGGCATGGTGTCGGTGATCAGCTCCACCGCGCCCGCGGACCACTCGACGCGGGGGCTGGGCTCGTCCAGGTGCAGGGTCTTGGGCAGCACGCCGTGCCGCATCGCCAGCACTGCCTTGATCACGCCCGCGACGCCCGCAGCGGCCTGGGTGTGGCCGATGTTGGACTTCACCGCGCCCAGCAGCAACGGCCGTTCGCGGTCCTGCCCGTAGGTCGCGATCAGCGCCTGCGCCTCGATCGGATCGCCCAGGGTGGTGCCGGTGCCGTGCGCCTCCACCACGTCGACGTCGGCGGCGCTCAGGCGTGCGTTGGCCAGCGCGGCGCGGATGACCCGCTGCTGGGCGGGTCCGTTGGGCGCGGTCAACCCGTTCGACGCGCCGTCCTGGTTCACCGCGGAGCCGCGCACCACGGCCAGCACCTGGTGGCCGTTGCGGCGGGCGTCCGAGAGCCGCTCCACCAGCAGCAGGCCGACGCCCTCGCCCCAGCCCGTGCCGTCCGCGCCGGTCGCGAACGGCTTGCACCGGCCGTCGGCGGCGAGACCCCGCTGCCGGGAGAACTCCACGAACGCGGCGGGGCTGGACATCACCGTGACGCCGCCCGCCAGGGCCAGGTCGCACTCCCCCGACCGCAGCGCCTGCGCCGCCAGGTGCAGGGCCACGAGGGATGCCGAGCAGGCGGTGTCCACCGAGACCGCCGGGCCTTCCAGCCCGAACGTGTAGGCCAGCCGGCCGGACACCACGCTCGCCGCGTTGCCGGTGGCGATGTAGCCGCCCAGGTCCTCCGAGGTGCCGCGCAGCACCTCGGGGTAGTCGTTCACGTTGGTGCCGACGTAGACGCCCGTGCGGCTGCCGCGCAGCGCCTCCGCGTCGAGCCCGGCGCGTTCGAAGACCTCCCACGAGGTCTCCAGCAGCAGGCGGTGCTGGGGGTCCATCGCCAGCGCCTCGCGCGGGTTGATGCCGAACAGGTCCGCGTCGAACCCCGCCACGTCGTCCAGGAAGGCGCCGCTGCGCGCGTACGAGGTGCCCGGGTGGTCCGGGTCCGGGTCGTACAGCGCGCCGAGGTCCCAGCCGCGATCGGTCGGGAACGCCGACACCGCGTCGCCGCCGCTGCTCAGCAGCTCCCAGAGGTCTTCCGGTGAGGCGACGCCGCCGGGGAAGCGGCAGGCCATCGACACGATCGCCACCGGCTCGGACGCCTTGGCCTGCAACGCGCGGTTGTGCTTGCGCAGCCGCTCGGTCTCCTTGACGGAGGACCGCAGCGCCTCGACGAGCTTGTCGTTCGACGTGGTCATCATGAGCTCCAGGAGGTCCGGGCGGTGTCAGGAGTCCGAGTGGTCCAGCGCGAGCTGGATGAGCCGGTCCGCGTCCATCTCGTCGATGGAGTCCGGATCCACGTCGTCGGGGTCGTCGTCCGGTCGTCGGTGGCCGGCCAGGTCGAGCAGGGTGTCCAGCAAGCCGGCCTCGCGCAGCCGGTCCAGCGGGATGGCGGCGATGGCGCGGTGCAACCGGGCCTCCTCGCCGTCCGGGAGGTCGTCGGGCAGCAGGTCGGCGAGCAACCGGGCGGCCAGGGCGGTCGCCGTGGGGTGGTCGAACACGACCGTCGCGGGCAGCGCCAGCCCGGTGGCGCGGCCGAGCCGGTCGCGCAGCTCCACCGCGCTCAGGGAGTCGAAACCCAGGTCGCGGAAGGAACGCCCGGCCGGCACCGCGTCGGACGAGCCGTGCCCGAGCACCTCGGCGGCCAGGCCGCGCACCAGCCGCACCAGGTGCGGCTGCCGTTCGGCGGCGGGCAGCGCGGTGAGCCGGTCGGCGAGCGCCGTCCCGGGCCCTTCGGCGGGCTCGTCCTGCGCCGGGACCAGGCCGACCAGCAGCGGGCTGGGGCGGCCGGTGGTGAACGTGGCCGAGAACCTCGCCCAGTCCACGTCGGCGACCACGACGGCACCGCGGGCGGTGGCGTTCGCGGCCAGCGCGGCGAGCGCGTCGGCCGCCGGCATGGGCCGCAGGCCGCGGCGGGCCAGGTCCGCTCCGGCGTCACCGCCGGCCATGCCCGCGCCGGCCCAGGGTCCCCAGGCGATCGACACGGCGGGCAGCCCGTTCGCGCGACGCCGCTCGGCCAGCGCGTCGAGCTCGGCGTTCGCGGCGGCGTAGGCGGCCTGGCCGCCGCTGCCCCACACCCCCGAGACCGACGAGAACAGCACGAAGGCGTCGAGGTCACGGCCCCTGGTCACCTGGTCGAGCACGTGAGCCCCCTCCACCTTGGCGCGGCGCAGTTCGTCGAAGTGCGCCGGGTCGGCGTCCAGCAGCGGCAGGCGTGCGGCCGATCCCGCGGTGTGCACGACGGCGTCCGGCGGGTAGCGGTCGACCAGGTCCGCCATCGCGGACCGGTCGGCGACGTCCACCGCCACCACGACGACCTCGACCCCGGCACCGACCAGCTCGTCGCGCAGGGCGACCGCACCGGGTGCGTCCGGACCGCGTCGGCCGGTCAGCACCAGTCGCCGGGCGCCGGCGGTCGCGGCCCAGCGGGCGACCTGCGCGCCGAGGGCGCCGGTGCCGCCGGTGACCAGCACGGTTCCCCTCGGCTGCCACACCGCGCCCTGGCCGGCGGTCCGGACCAGGCGACGGGCGAACACCCCGGACGCCCGGACCGCGACCTGGTCCTCACCGCACGCGAGGACCGAGGCGGGCAGTTCGTCGGTGTCGGCGGACAGGTCGACCAGCCCGCCCCACACGTCGGGGTGCTCCAGCGCGGCGGCACGGCCCGCGCCCCACACCGCGGCGCCCGCCGGGCCGGGTCGTTCGGTCGCGTCCACCGCGACAGCGCCGCTGGTCAGCACCCAGACCTTCGTGGTGGCGTCGACGGCGCGGTGCGCCCGCAGCAGGTCCGCGACGGCGGCCGGGTGGTCCACGACGGCCAGCACCGCGGTCCGACCGTCCGCGTCGGCCTTGGCCAGCTCGTCGGACAGCGCGCGGTGCCCGACCGGGTCCACCACGCGTGCGCCGCGCGCCGCCAGGGCTGCGGCCGCCCGGTGCCTGCCGAGGACGACCACGTGCCCGAGGTCCGCCGGACCGGCGGGCAGGTCCACGGGCAGCCAGGTGATCCCGTGCCGCCAGTCGTCCCGCCGCGCGGTCGGGGTGGCGTCGAGCCAGTAGCGGGTGTGCTGGAACGCGTAGGTGGGCAGTTCGACGGTCCGCGCACCGGCGTAGAACGCGTGCCAGTCCACCGAGCCGCCACCGGCGTGGACCGCGCCGAGAGCCGTGACGGCGGTCGTCGCCTCGTCCCGGTCCGCCCGCAGGGTCGCGACGCAGTCCAGGTCCGCGGCGGTCCTGACCACGGCGGTCAGCACGCCGTCCGGCCCGATCTCCACGCACCGCGCCACACCCTGCAACCGGGCAATGGCATCCGCGAACCGCACCGTCTGCCGAACATTCCGAACCCAGTACTCCGGGTCCGTGATCGCCCCTTCATCCACTGTGGACACGAAGGTCACCTGAGGCTCGACGAAGGTCACCGACTCCACCACAGCCCGGAAGTCGTCCGACATGGCGTCCATGCGCGCCGAGTGGAACGCGTGGCTCACGGTGAGCCGCTTGGTCTTGCGCCCTTGAGAAGCGAACTCCGCCGCCAACGCGAGCACCGGCTCCTCGTCGCCGGACAGCACCACCGAACGCGGACCGTTCACCGCCGCCAACGACACACCCTGGGACAGCGAAAGCTCATCCTCGGACGCTTCCACGGCGACCATCGCCCCACCGGTGGGCAGCGCTTGCATCAACGCACCACGCGCCACCACCACACGGCACGCGTCCTCCAACGAGAACACACCCGCGACGTGGGCAGCGGCGACTTCACCGATCGAGTGGCCGACCACCACATCGGGCGTCACACCCCACGACGCGAACAACCGCGACAGCGCGACTTCAACCGCGAACAACCCCGGCTGGGCGAACTCCGTCTCGTCAATCCGCACGTCATCGGAGGACAAGACCTCCCGCACCTCCGCCGGGAAGTACGACAACACCTCAGCCCACGCCTCGGCGAACACCGGGAACACCTCGGCCAGCCCACGACCCATGCCCACCCGCTGCGAACCCTGACCCGTGAACAGGAACGCCGTCCGGCCGGTGGTCGCTTCGCCGACCGGGCCACCGTCGGCCACCCGGCGCAGCGCCGTGACCAGCGCGTCGCGGTCCGGCGCGGTCACCACGACCCGGTGCTCCAAGGCGGCCCTGGTGGTGGCCAGGGAGAACCCGGCGTCCACCAGGTCCGGGGTTTCGGCGGCGAAGGCGGCGAGCCGGGCGGCCTGGTCGCGAACCGCGCCCTCGGTGCGACCGGACACCGGCCACGCCAGGACCGGCGCCTCGGCGGTGCTCGGCGGGACGGCGGGGACCGGGGCTTGCTCCAGGACCACGTGCGCGTTGGTGCCGCTGATGCCGAACGACGACACGCCCGCCCGACGCGGCCGGTCCACTTCCGGCCAGGGGGTCGTCTCCGCGAGCAGCCGCACCTCTCCCTGCGTCCAGTCGACGTGCGGTGACGGCTCGTCCACGTGCAACGTGCGCGGCGCGGTCCCGTACCGCATCGCCTGCACCATCTTGATCACACCAGCAACACCCGCAGCAGCCTGCGTATGCCCGATGTTCGACTTCACCGACCCCAACAACAACGGCACCTCGCGCTCCTGACCATAAGTAGCCAGCAACGCCTGCGCCTCAATCGGATCACCCAGGGTCGTACCCGTACCGTGCGCCTCCACCACATCCACATCGGACGGCCGCAGACCCGCGACGGACAGGGCCGCCATGATCACCCTCTGCTGCGAAGGGCCGTTCGGGGCGGTGAGGCCGTTGGACGCGCCATCGGAGTTGATCGCGGAGCCGCGCACCACGGCCAGCACGGGGTGCCCGAGCCGCTGCGCCTCGGACAGCCGTTCCAGCACCAGCAGCCCGGCGCCCTCGCCGAACCCGGTGCCGTCGGCGGCGGCGGCGAACGACTTGCACCGCCCGTCCGACGCGAGCCCGCGCTGCCGCGAGAACTCCTCGAACACCTGCGGGGTGGACAGCACGGTCGCGCCGCCCGCCAGGGCCAGGTCGCACTCCCCCGCGCGCAGCGCCTGCGCGGCCAGGTGCAGCGCGACCAGCGACGACGAGCACGCGGTGTCCACGGTGACCGTCGGCCCCTCCAGGCCGAAGGCGTAGGCCAAGCGGCCGGACACGACGCTGGGGGAACTGCCGGTGGCGAGGTACCCGGCGAGGTCCTCCGGCACCTCGGTCAGCCTGGAGGCGTAGTCGGAGTACATCACGCCGGCGAACACACCGGTGCGGCTGCCGCGCAGCGACCGGGGGTCCATCCCGGCCCGTTCGAACGCCTCCCACGCGATCTCCAGCAGGACGCGCTGCTGCGGGTCCATCGCCAGCGCCTCGCGGGGGCTGATGCCGAACAGCTCGGCGTCAAACCCGGTTCCGTCCTGCAGGAAGCCGCCGACCTGCGAGTAGTCGCCGCGCACCCGCCAACCCCGGTCTGCGGGGAAACCGGACAGCGCGTCGGTGCCGTCCGCCACGAGCCGCCAGAGCTGCTCGGGGTCGTCGACCCCGCCGGGGTAGCGGCAGGACATGGCGACGATGGCGATCGGCTCGGACGAGTGGACCGGCGCGGGAGCGGGCGCCGGGCCGGTGAGCCCGGTGGCCAGCAGGTCCGCCAGCGCACGCGGGGTCGGGTGGTCGAAGACCAGGGTCGCGGGCAGCCGCAGCCCGGTGGCCGCGGCGAGCCGGTTGCGCAGCTCCACCGCCGTCAGCGAGTCGAACCCCAGGTCCTTGAACGCGCGGTCGTCGTCCACCGCGTCGGCCGAGGCGTGGCCGAGGACGGCGGCGACGTGCTGCCGGACGAGGTCGAGCAGTTCGCGTCCGTCGGACGGGGCGGACGGGGCGGCGGGGACGCGGGGCGGCGGAGGCGGGACCAAACCCCGCAGCAGCGGGTGCACGCCCTCCGACAGCGCCGACGCGCGGATCACGGGCAGGTCCAGCCCCACAGGCGCCAGCAGGGGTTCGTCACCGGCCAGCGCGCGGTCGAACAGGTCGAGGGCGACGTCGGTGGGCACCGGCCGCACCCCGGACCTGGCGAGCCTGCGCCGGTCGCGGTCGGCGAGGTGGCCGGTCATCCCGCTGGCCGACTCCCACAGGCCCCAGGCCAGCGACAGGCCGGGCAGCCCGGCCGCGTGCCGGCGCGCGACCAGCGCGTCCAGCGCGGAGTTGGCGGCGGCGTAGGCGCCCTGCCCCGCGTTGCCGAACAGGCCCGCCGCGGCGGAGAACACCACGAACGCCGACAGGTCGTGATCGCGGGTCAGCTCGTCCAGGTGCCGCGCGGCCTCGACCTTCGGCGCCCACACGGCCCTGATGCGCTCGGGGGTGAGGGCGGTGACCACACCATCGTCCAGGACGCCCGCCGCGTGCACGACGGCCGTCACCGGGTGCTCGCGGAGCAGCCGCGCCACCGCGTCGCGGTCGGCCACGTCGCAGGCGAGCACGTGCGCTGTGGCGCCGTGCCCGGCCAGCTCGGCGGCCAGCGCACCGGCACCCGGCGCCGCCGGACCCCGACGACTGGTGAGCACCAGTTCACGCACGCCGTGCGCGGTCACCAGGTGCCGGGCCAGCGCGGCGCCGAGCGTCCCGGTCCCACCGGTGATCAGCACGCGGTCCCGCGCGGAGAACACCTGCCGTGCCCCGTTTTCGGGGTGAACCGCCAGGCGGGGCAGCTCGACCGCGCCGTCACGGACCCGCACCCACGGCTCGTCGGCCGCGAGCGCCTGTCCCAACACCTCGGTGTCGAGCGCGTCGAAGGCTCCCGCGTCCACGACCGAGACGCGGCCCGGGTGCTCGGCGGCGGCGGACCGGGCGAGGCCCGCCACGGCGGCGCCGGCCTCGGTGGTCGCGTCGACCAGCAGGACCAGGCGCGTGTCGGTGGCGAGCCGGTCGGCCAGCAGCCCGGCCACGCGGGCGACCGCGTCGTCCTCGTCGGGGCACCGCACCACGGCGGTCGCGCCGCTGATCGCCTCACCGAGGTCGGCGGTGGTGAAGGAGCGCACCGGTGTGCGACGCGGCGCCGGCACCCAGTCGAGCCGGAACAGCGGATCCGGGGCGGCCACCGGCAGCACACCCAGCGGGCGCAGGGCCAGCGACTCCGCGGCGAGCACCGGCGTGCCGTCCTCGCCGACGGCCAGCACGCTGAAGGCGTGGTCCCCAGCGGGCGCCAGCCGCACCCGGAGCCGGTCGGCGCCCGTCGCGCGCAGGGTCACCCGCTGCCACGAGAACGGCAGCCACGCATCCTCCCCGGCGGGGACGAACGCGCCGAGGCCCGCCGCGTGCAGCGCGGCGTCGAGCAGCGCGGGGTGCAGGCCGAAGGCGTCCGCCTCGACGGGGAGCCTGGCTTCGGCGAACACCTCGTCGCCGCGCCGCCACACCCGGCGCAGCCCTCGGAACGCCGGCCCGTACACCAGGCCGGCGCGGACCAGGTCGTCGTGCAGCGAGTCCAGCGGCAGTTCTTCGGCGTCCACCGGCGGCCAGACCGCGAGGTCGTGGGTCACGGTGTCGGCCCGGTCATCGAGAGAACCGGTCGCGTGGAGGGTCCACGGCGTGCCGTCCGCGACGTCCGCCGCACGGGAGTGGACCTGCAGGGAGCCGTGTTCGTCAACGGAGACCTGGACGTGCACCGCGCCGTGCTCGGGCAGCACCAGCGGCGTGTTGAACGTCAGTTCGGCCAGCGCCGGGGCGCGCACCTTCCCGGCGGCGTGCAGCGCGATGTCGAGCAGCGCCGTGCCGGGCACGACGACCCGGCCGGACACGACGTGGTCCGCCAGCCACGGGTGGGTGTCCAGCGCCAGCCGGCCGGTGAGCAACGCCCCCCGGTCACCGGCGAGGACCGCGACCGCCCCGAGCATCGGGTGGTCCGGCGCGGTGAGCCCGGCTGCCGTGACGTCACCGGAGACCGGCTTCGGCGAGGGCCAGTGACGGGTCGATTGGAAGGCGTAGGTGGGCAGGTCGATCCGCCGACCGCCGGGGATCACATCCGGCCACCTCGGGGCGACACCGCGCACGACGGTCTCGCCCAGGGACAGCAGCATCCGGTTCAGCCCGCCGTCGTCACGGCGCAGGGAGCCGACCGCGATCACGTCCTCGGCCTGCTCCTGCACCGCCATCGTCAGCAACGGGTGCGGCGAACACTCCACGAACACACCGAAACCGTTGCCCACCAGACTTTCCACCGCGTCCGCGAAGCCGACCGTCGAACGCAGGTTGCGGAACCAGTAGTCCGCATCCAACGCCGACCCGTCCTCCACCTCACCGGTCAGAGTGGAGTACAGCGGCACCTCACCCGCGCGAGGCGCGATAGGTGCCAGCACCTGCGCCAACTCCTCGCGCAACTCCTCCACCTGCGCGGAGTGCGACGCGTAGTCCACCGCGATCCGCTTCGCCCGAACACCGTCAGCCTCACAAGCCGCGACCAGGTCGTCCAACGCGTCCGGCTCACCCGACACGACAACAGCCGACGGACCGTTCACCGCAGCGACCGAGATCCGCTCACCGAACGGCGCGATCAACCCACGCACCTCGGACTCGGAAGCGGCGATCGACACCATGCCGCCCCGGCCAGCCAGACGACGCAACACCCGAGACCGCAACGCCACCACCCGCGCCGCATCCTCAAGCGAAAGCGCACCCGACACACACGCCGCCGCGATCTCACCCTGCGAGTGACCCACCACAGCAGCCGGCTCGACACCCCACGAACGCCACAACGCGGCAAGAGACATCATCACCGCGAACAACACCGGCTGCACCACATCAACCCGCTCCAACGCGAGCGGATCACTGAGAGCATCCCGCAAAGACCAGTCACAGAACGGAGCCAACGCCGCAGCACACTCGTTCAACCGCTCCGCGAACACCGGCGACTGATCCGCCAACTCCAACGCCATACCAACCCACTGCGAACCCTGACCGGGGAACACGAACACCACCCGACCAGCGTCCGAAACCGTCCCCCGCACCAACGCCGGATGCTCCACACCTTCGGCCAACGCACGCAGACCGGCGGTCAGCTCCCCCTGGTCCGTGCCGACCACGACGGCGCGGTGTTCGAACGCCGCACGGGTGGTGGCCAGCGAGAACGCCACGTCCGCCGGGTCGTGCCCGTCCACCGACGACAGGAGCCGGTCCGCTTGGTCGCGCAGCGCGGCGGCGGATCGGCCGGACAGCACCCACGGCAGCGCCGACCGGGTAACGGACCGCGACACGGGCTCCTCGCCGGGCGGCTCCTCCAGCACGACGTGCGCGTTGGTGCCGCTCATCCCGAACGACGACACACCGGCGCGTCGAGGCCGGTCGCCCTCGGGCCACGGCCGGTCGTCGGTGAGCAGCCGGATGTCGCCCGCGGACCAGTCGACGTGCGAGGAGGGCCGGTCCACGTGCAGGGTGCGCGGCAGCAGGCCGTGCCGCATGGCCAGCACGACCTTCATCACCCCGGCCACGCCGGCGGCGGCCTGGGTGTGGCCGAGGTTGGACTTGGCCGAGCCCAGCCACAGCGGCCGGCGGGGGTCGCGGTCGGCCCCGTAGGTCTCCAGCAGGGCCTGGGCCTCGATGGGGTCGCCCAGCACGGTGCCCGTCCCGTGCGCCTCCACCACGTCCACGTCGGCCGGCGACAGGCGGGCGTTGGCCAGTGCCTGTTGGATGACACGGCGTTGCGAAGGGCCGTTGGGCGCGGTGAGCCCGTTGGACGCGCCGTCCTGGTTGGTAGCGCTGCCGCGCACCACGGCGAGCACGCGATGACCGCGTCGGCGCGCGTCGGACAGCCGCTCCACGACCAGCACCCCGGCGCCCTCCGACCAGCCGGTGCCGTCGGCGGCGTCGGAGAACGCCTTGCAGCGGCCGTCCGGGGACAGGCCGCCCTGCCGGGAGAACTCCACGAACGTGCCGGGGGTGGGCATGACCGTCACACCACCCGCGAGGGCGAGGTCGCACTCGCCGGATCGGAGCGCCTGCGCGGCCAGGTGCAGCGCCACCAACGACGACGAGCACGCCGTGTCCACCGACACGGCCGGGCCCTCCAACCCGAGGGTGTAGGCGACGCGGCCGGACACCACGCTGATCGCGTTGCCGGTCAGGACGTGCCCGCCGACGTCCTCGGTGGCCTGGCGGAGCAGTGACACGTAGTCCTGGCTGCTGACGCCGACGAACACGCCGCCCGCGCTGCCGCGCAGCCGGTGCGGGTCGACGCCCGCGTGTTCCAGGGCCTCCCAGGACACCTGGAGGAGCAGTCGCTGCTGCGGGTCCATCGCCAGGGCCTCACGCGGGCTGACGCCGAAGAAGTCCGCGTCGAAGGCCGCCGCGTCGAGGAACCCGCCGGCTCGGGCCGTGGACTCGGCGCTCAGCGCCTCGGTGTCCCAGCCGCGGTCGGCGGGGAACGGTCCGATCACGTCGCGGCCCTCGGTGAACGCCTCCCACAGCTGCTCGGGGCTGTCGAGGCCGCCGGGGAACCGGCAGGCCATGCCCACGATCGCGATGGGTTCGTCGGTGGTCGTCGCGGCCACGGCCGCGTGGTCGGCCGCACGTCCGGCGAGGTCCTCGTCCAGCTTGCGGGCCAGGTCGCGGGGCGTCGGGTGGTCGAACACCACGGCCGCCGGGAGCTTGAGCCCCGTGGCGGTGTTCAGCGCGTCGCGGACCTCCACAGCGGTGAGGGAGTCCACGCCGAGGTCGCGGAAGGCCCGGTCGGCGGGCACGGCGGTGACACCGTCGTGGCCGAGGACGGCGGCGGTGCGGGCGCGGACCAGGTCGACCAGGGCGGCGAGCCGGTCGGTGTCGGGCAGCGCGAGCAGGTCGCGGGCCAGGTCGGTACGCGCGGTGTCGGTGGTGGCCGGCGGGGCGACGCGGTCGAGCAGCGGACTGCGGCGGCGGGCGGTGAAGGTGGCCGTGAACCGGGACCAGTCCACGTCCGCCACCACCAGCAGCGGGTGCGCGGTCCGGGTCAACGCCGCCAGCACGCGTTCCGGCTGGAGCGAGCGCAACCCGAGCACGGCCAGGTCCTCGCCGACCCGACCCGCGCCCATGCCGTCGCCCGCCCACGGTCCCCACGCGATGGACGTACCAGGCAGACCCGACGCGCGACGGTTCTGCACGATCGCGTCCAACTCCGCATTCGCGGCGGCATAGGCCACCTGACCACCACTACCCCACACCCCCGCGATCGAGGAGAACACCACGAACGCGTCCAACCCACGCCCACGCGTCACCTCGTCCAACAACCGCGCACCAACCACCTTCGCCCGCGCAGCCTCAGCCAGGTCCGCAGGCGTGACATCGAGCAGCCGCCCAGTGGAGGAGACACCCGCGGTGTGCACCACCGCATCCGGCTCCCACTCCGCGACCAACGCCGCCACCGCGTCACGGTCAGCGACATCAGCGGCCACCACGTGCACCTCGACACCGGCCAGCTCAGCGACCAGCTCCGCCACGCCCGGCGCGTCCGGACCACGCCTGCCGACCAGCACCAACCGCTCCGCGCCCCGCTCGGCGGCCCAGCGCGCGACGTGCGACCCCAGCGCCCCCGTGCCGCCGGTGATCAGCACCGTGCCGCGAGGCGTCCAGTCCTCCGGTGCGACGGGCGCGGGGGTGAGCCTGCGTACCCACGCACCAGAGCCGCGAACGGCGACCTGGTCTTCGGTCCCGCCCAGGACGCCGGGGAGCCGGTCCACCGCGCGTGCACCGGACAGGTCGACCAGCCCTCCCCACAGCTCGGGGTGCTCCAGCGCCACCACCCGACCCGCGCCCCACACCGCCGCCTGCCCGGGGTCGACCGGGGCATCGGGATGCACGGCCACCGCGTCGCGGGTGACGACCCACAGCGGCGTCCGGACGTCGTCGGCGACCAGGCGGCGGACCGTGGAGACCAGTTCGGCCGTGGTCGGGGTGACCAGCAGCAACCCGTCCGCATCGGCCAGGTGGGAACCGATCTCCTCCGGGCGGGCACCCCTGTCGATCAGGTCGGCGGTCAGGTCGGTGTCGTCGGCGCCGGACAGGAGGACCCAGTCCCCACGCAGGGTTTTCGCCACGTCTGCCGTCAGCGGTGCCCAGTCGACCTGGTAGCAGACCTCGTCCAGGGGCGATGCCGGTCGGCCGGGGGCTTCGCCCGCGTCCAGCCAGTAGCGGGTGCGCTGGAAGGCGTACGTGGGCAGCGCGACGGGGCGTGCACCGGGGAAGACCGCCGCCCAGTCCACCACGCCACCGGTGGCGTGCACGGCACCGAGGGCCGTGACGACGGCCGTCGCCTCGTCCCGATCAGCGCGCAGTGCCGGAGAGCACGGGAGGTCGCCGGTCAGCCCGGTCAGCACGGCGTCGGGCCCGATCTCCACACACCGCGCCACATCTTGCAACCGGTCAATGGCATCCGCGAACCGGACCGTCTGACGCACATTCCGAACCCAGTACTCCGGATCCGCAACCGAACCATCATCCACAGTGGACACGAAGGTCATCTGAGGCTCGGCGAACGACACCGACGCCGCAACGGCTCGGAACTCTTCCAGCATCACGTCCATCCGCGCCGAGTGGAACGCGTGACTCACCATGAGCCGCTTCGTCCGACGACCCCGCGCCGCGAACTCCGCCGCCAACGCCAGCACCGGCTCCTCATCACCGGACAACACCACCGAACGCGGACCATTCACCGCCGCCAACGACACACCCCCGGACAAGGTGACCTCGTCCTCGGCCGCCTCCACGGCCACCATCGCCCCACCAGTGGGCAACGCCTGCATCAACGCACCACGCGCCACCACCAGACGACAAGCGTCCGCAAGCGAGAACACACCCGCGATATGAGCAGCCGCGATCTCACCGACAGAGTGGCCGACCACCACATCCGGGATGACGCCCCACGACGCGAACAGCCGTGACAACGCGACCTCGACCGCGAACAGGCCCGGCTGGGCGAAAGCGGTCTCGTCGATCCGCGCATCCTCGGACGACAGGACTTCCCGCACCTCCGCCGGGAAGTGCGAGAGCACCTCGTCCCACGCCTCGGCGAACACCGGGAACACCTCGGCCAACCCACGACCCATGCCGACCCGCTGCGAACCCTGACCCGTGAACAGGAACGCCGTCCCGCCGTGCACCGCGACTGTCCCACCGCCCTCCACCGCCAACGCGCGCAGTCCGGCCACCAGCTCGTCGTGGCTCCGACCGACGACGGCCGCGCGGTGCGGCAGTGCCGCCCGCGTCGTGGCCAACGCCAAGCCGATGTCGGCGGTGTTGCCCTCCGGGACGTCCGCGAGCCGGGCGGCTTGGGCCTTCAACGCGGTCTCGGACTGCCCGGACAGCACCCAAGCGACAGGTCCGGGGGTCTCGGGACGGCCGGCCGCCGGAGGGCTGTCGGGAGCCTGTTCCAGCACGACGTGCGCGTTGGTGCCGCTGACCCCGAACGACGACACAGCCGTCCGGCGAGGGCGGTCCACCTCCGGCCACGGGCGCGCTTCAGTGAGCAGGTCCACCGCCCCGGCGGCCCAGTCGACGTGTGGCGACGGCTCGTCCACGTGCAACGTGCGCGGCGCGGTCCCATACCGCATCGCCTGCACCATCTTGATCACACCAGCAACACCGGCCGCAGCTTGTGTGTGCCCGATGTTCGACTTCACCGACCCCAACCACAGCGGGGTTTCCCGGTCCTGACCATAAGTGGCCAGCAACGCCTGCGCCTCGATCGGGTCACCCAGGGTGGTGCCAGTGCCGTGCGCCTCGACCACATCCACATCGGACGGCCGCAGACCCGCGTTCGCCAACGCCTGCCGGATCACCCGCTCCTGCGACGGACCGTTCGGCGCTGTGAGTCCGTTCGATGCTCCGTCCTGGTTCACCGCACTGCCTCGTAGCACCGCCAGCACCGGATGCCCGTTGCGACGCGCGTCCGACAACCGCTCCACCAACAGCACGCCGACACCCTCGGCGAAGCCCGTCCCGTCGGCCGCCGCCGCGAACGACTTGCAGCGCCCGTCCGGCGCCAGCCCCCGCTGCCGCGAGAACTCCACGAACAGGCCCGGCGTCGACATCACCGTCACACCACCGGCCAACGCCAGATCACACTCACCCGAACGCAACGCCTGAGCCGCCAGGTGCAACGCCACCAACGACGACGAACACGCCGTGTCAACCGTGATCGCCGGACCCTCCAACCCGAAGGTGTAGGCGACGCGGCCGGACACGACGCTGCCGGAACCACCGGTGCCGAGGAAGCCCTCCAGATCGGCGGGGACGTGGCGCAGACGGGTGGCGTGGTCGTGGTACATCACGCCCGCGAACACGCCGGTGCGGGTGCCGCGCAGCCCGTGCGGGTCGACCCCCGCGCGTTCGAAGGTCTCCCAGGCGGTCTCCAGCAACAACCGCTGCTGCGGATCCATCGCCAACGCCTCACGCGGCGAGATCCCGAACAGCTCCGCGTCGAACTCCGCCGCGTCGTGCAGGAACGCGCCTTCCCGGGTGGAGAACGTGCCGGGGCGCTCGTTCGTCGGGTCGAACCCGCCGAGCAGGTCCCAGCCCCGGTCGGTGGGGAACCCGGAGGTGGCGTCGCCGCCGGAGGCCACCAGCTCCCAGAGGTCTTCCGGCGACCGGACCCCGCCGGGGTAGCGGCAGGCCATCGCGACGATCGCGATCGGCTCGTCGGGCGGGGCGGCGGACGAGGCCCGGGTCTGGTGGCTGCCTCCGCTCGGGGACAACCTCGTCAGGAGGAGGTCGGCGAGCGCGAGCGGGGTCGGGTGGTCGAACACGACGGTGGCGGGCAGTCGCTCGCCGGTGGCGGCGGCCAGCCGGTTGCGCAGTTCCACGGCGGTCAGCGAGTCGAAGCCGAGGTCCTTGAAGGCGCGGTCGGGCTCGACCGCTTCGGCGGAGGTGTGGCCGAGGACGGCGGCGACCTGGGCGCGCACGATCCGCAGCAGGGCTTCGCGGCGCTGCGCGGGTGGCAAGGCGGTCGGGTCGGAGTCGGCCGTCTGGTCGGTGACGGCCGCGCGGCGCGGCATGGGACGCACCAGTGCGCGCAGCAGGGGGTGCACCCGATCCGCGGCGCGGACCGCCGCGAGGTCGAGGTCGATGGGCACGAGCAACGGCTCGTCCGAGGTGATCGCCGCGTCGAACAGGGCGAGACCCCGTTCGTCGGTCAGCGGGCGCACTCCGGCCCGGCTCATCCGCGTGAGGTCCTGCTCGCCCAGGTGGCCGGTCATCCCACTGGCGCGGTCCCACAAACCCCACGCCAACGACAACGCGGGCAGCCCTTCCGTGCGACGACGGACGCACAACGCGTCCACCGCAGCGTTCGCCGCCGCATAAGCACCCTGACCAGCATTCCCGAACAACCCCGCCGCAGCCGAGAACACCACGAACGCGGTCAGATCCAACCCACGCGTCAACTCGTCCAACACCAACGCCGCACCCAGCTTCGGCGCCATCACGCCGGCGACGCGCTCAGCCGTCAACGACGTCACCACGCCGTCGTCCAGCACACCGGCGGCGTGGACGACAGCGGTCACCGGATGCGCCGCCAACAGCTTCGCCACCGCCACACGATCCGAGACATCACACGCCACCACCTCGACCCGCGCATCCAACCCCGCGAACCCAGGCACCTCCCCACCACGACGACCCACCAACACCAAATCCCGCACACCATGCACCGCCACCAGATGCCGCGCCAGCACGACACCGAGAGTCCCGGTACCACCGGTGATCAACACCCGCGAACCCGCCGGGAACGCCGGGGTCTCCCGGTTCCCCCCGGTGTGCCGGACCAGCCGGGGCGCGGTGACGACACCGTCGCGCACCCGCACCCACGGTTCACCACCCACCGGCACGGCGGCGGTCCCGTCGACGACGGCGAACCGGCCGGGGTGCTCGGACCCGGCGGACCGCAGCAGGCCCGCCACCGCCGCGCACGTCGGGTCGTCGCCGTCGAGCAGTGCGACCAGCCGGACGTCGGGCGAGGTCTGCTCGGACAGCGTGTGCCGCACCAGGCTGAGCGCGGTGTCGAGGGCGTCCGTGCCCGGTGCGACCTGCCAGACCACGTCGCCCGACGCGGCCGAGGACAGTGCGCCGGACATGTCGGGCGCGTCGAACGGGCCCGCCGCGGGCGAGGTCTCGCCGCTGTCCGCGGGCACCCAGTCCAGCCGGAACAGCCCGCCCGGCCGCGTGGCGACCGGGAGCTGCGCGGCGAGCGGGCGGAAGGCCAGCGCGCCCACCGACAGCACGGGGCCGCCCGTGGCGTCGGCGGCGGTCACCGACACGGCGTCCGTCCCCGCCGGTGCCAGCCGCACCCGCAGGGCGTCGGCGCCCGCGGCGTGGCGGGTGACGTGCTGCCAGGAGAACGGCAGCCACCCGGTGTCGGGGTCGCCGACGAACGCGCCGAACCCGGTGGCGTGCAGGGCGGCGTCGAGCAGGGCGGGGTGCACCGCGAAGCCGTCGACGTCACCGCGCAGGGTGTCGTCCAGGGCCGCTTCGGCGAACACCTCGTCATCGCGCCGCCACACGCGGCGCAGGCCGCCGAACGCGGGTCCGTAGACCACGCCCCGGTCCGCGAGGTCCGCGTGGAGGTCCCCGATCGGAACCTCTCGCGCGCCCGGAGGCGGCCACTGGGTGAGGTCGATCCCCTGGTCGGCGCGCAAGGCTCCCAGCGCGCCGGTGGCGTGCCGGGTCCACGGCTCGTCGTCGGTCGCGGTGTCGGGGCGGGAGTGGACCGCGACCGGCCGGGCGCCGGCGGCGTCGGGCGCGCCGACCGACACCTGCAGGTGCGCGCCGCCCTGCTCGGGCAGCACGAGCGGCGCTTCCAGGGTCAGGTCGAGCACCGCCGGGGCGTCCACCTGGTCGGCGGCGCGCAGGGCCAGGTCCAGCAGGGCCGTTCCGGGCACCACGACCCGGCCGTCGACCACGTGGTCGGCCAGCCACGGGTGGGTGCCGGTCGACACGCGGCCGGTCAGCAGCGCCCCGTCGCCGGTGGCGAGGACGACGCCCGCGCCCAGCATCGCGTGCCCGGTGCCGGTGAGGCCCAGCGCGGCCGGGTCGCCGCTCGCGGTCGCGTCACCGCTCGGCCAGAACCGCCGGCGTTGCAGGGCGTAGGTGGGCAGGTCGACCCGGTCCGCCTCGGGCAGCAGCGCCGGGAGGTCGAGTGGGACGCCGCGGACGTGCAGGCGGGCGGTGGCGCGGAGCAGTTCGAGCGGCCCGTCCTCGTCGCGGCGCAGCGTGCCGGTGACCAGCACGTCGGCGTCGCCCGCGGTCTCCTCCAGGCCGACGGTGAGCACGGGGTGCGGGCTGACCTCCACGAAGGTGTCGACACCTTCGTCCAGCAGGGCTCGCACGGCGTCGTGGAAGGCCACCGTGCCGCGCAGGTTGTCGAACCAGTAACCCGCGTCGAAGCCGGAGCCGTCCTCGACGCGTCCGGTCAGCGCCGAGCAGATCGGCACGGCGCCCCGGCGCGGCCGGATCGGCGCCAGCACCTCGGCCAGCTCCTCGCGCAACTCCTCCACCTGCGCCGAGTGCGACGCGTAGTCCACCGCGATCCGCTTCGCCCGAACACCCTCGGCATCGCAGATCGCAACGAACTCGTCCAGCGCGCCAGGCTCACCCGACACCACGACCGCTGACGGCCCGTTCACAGCGGCGACCGAGATCCGCTCACCGAACCGCTCGATCCGGGCCCGGACGTCCGCCTCGGCCGCCGCGATCGACACCATCCCGCCACGACCGGCCAAGCGGCGCAACACCCGTGAACGCAACGCCACCACCCGCGCCGCGTCCTCCAACGACAGTGCACCGGACACGCAGGCCGCCGCGATCTCACCCTGCGAGTGACCGACCACGGCAACCGGTCGCAGCCCCCTTGAGCGCCACGTCTCGGCCAGCGACACCATCACCGCGAACAAAACGGGCTGCACCACCTCGACGCGGTCCAGCCCCGGCGCGCCCGGCGCGGAGCGCAGCACGTCCCGCACGTCGAAGTCGCAGTGCCGGGCCAGCGCGGCGGCGCACTCGGCCAGCCGCCCGGCGAACACCTCGTCGGTGTCGAGCAGGTCGACCGCCATGCCGGCCCACTGCGCACCCTGGCCGGGGAAGACCAGCGCCACCCGGCGGTCCTCGGCGGCCACGCCGCGCCCCCCGAGCGCGGGCTCCGCGCCCGCCGCCACCTCGGTCAGCCCGGACAGGAGGTCGTCGAGGGTGCGGCCGACCAGCGCCGCGCGGTGGCCGAAGGCGGTGCGGGTGGTCGCCAGGGACCGCGCGAGCGCGGCGGCTGACAGCTCCGGGCGCCGGCGCACGAACGCGGCCAGCGCGGACGCCTGGTCGCGCAACGCCTCCCGGCCCCGACCGGACACCGCCCACAGCAGCGGCGCCGCGACCTCCGACGCCTGCTCGGCAGCACCCGCCACCTGCTCGACAGCAGCACTCGGCACCCGCCCAGCGACGGCACCCGACATCTGCTCGGCAGCGGCTCCGGGCGCGCTCTCCAGGACGACGTGGGCATTGGTGCCGCTCATCCCGAACGCGGACACCGCGATGCGCGCGGGCCGTCCGGTCTCGGGGAACGCGGTGTTCCCGGCCGCCAGCGCCACCCCACCCGCCGACCAGTCCACGTGCGGGGTGGGGGTGTCGGCGTGCAGGGTGCGCGGCAGCGTGCCGTGGCGCAGGGCGAGGACGGCCTTGACCACGCCCGCGACACCGGCGGCGGCCTGGGTGTGGCCGATGTTCGACTTGAGCGAGCCGAGCAGCAGCGGCCGGTCCTGCGGCCTGCCGCGCCCGTAGGTGGCCAGCAGCGCCTGGGCCTCGATCGGGTCGCCGAGGGTGGTGCCGGTGCCGTGCGCCTCCACCGCGTCCACGTCGGCGGGTTCCAGGCCGGCATCGGCCAGGGCGTCCCGGATCACCTGCTGCTGGGCCGGGCCGTTGGGCGCGGTGAGGCCGCTGCTGGCGCCGTCGGAGTTGACCGCGCTGCCGCGCAGCACGGCCAGCACGGGTCGGCCCTGCGCCACCGCGTCGGACAACCGCTGCACGACGAGCACCCCGACGCCCTCGGACCAGCCGGTGCCGTCGGCGCCCGCGCCGAACGCCTTGCAGCGCCCGTCCGGGGACAGGCCGCGCTGCCGGGAGAACTCCACGAACACGCCGGGGGTCGGCATGACGGTGGCGCCGCCGACGAGGGCCGCGTCGCACTCGCCGCGGCGCAGGGCGCGCATCGCCAGGTGCAGCGCGACCAGCGACGACGAGCACGCGGTGTCCACCGTGACGGCGGGTCCGCGCAGGCCGAAGGTGAACGCCAGCCGACCGGACGCGACGCTGATCGCGGTGCCGGTGAGCCCGTGGCCCTCCACACCGTCCCGGTCGCCGAGCAGTGAGCCGTAACCCTGGTTGCTGGTGCCGACGAACACGCCGGTGCGGGTGCCGTGCACCGCGTCGCGGGTCAGCCCGGCGCGCTCCAGCGCCTCGTGCGCGGTCTCCAGCAGCAGCCGCTGCTGCGGGTCCATCGCCAACGCCTCGCGCGGGCTGATGCCGAACAGGTCGGCGTCGAACCCGGCGACGTCGTCGAGGAACCCGCCGCCCGCCGCGTAGAACGTGCCGGGGTGGTCGGGGTCGGGGTGGTAGAGCGCGGCCAGGTCCCAGCCGCGGTCGGCGGGCAGCGGCCCGATGGCGTCACGGCCCTGCGACAGCAGGTCCCACAGCGCCTCGGGCGAGTCGACGCCGCCGGGCAGCCTGCACCCGATGCCGACGATCGCGACGGGTTCCCGGTCGCGGTCCTCGGCCTCCTGGACACGCCGCTTGGCCGTGCGCAGCTCACCGGTCATCCACTTGAGGTGGTCCAGCAGCTTCTGCTCGTTGCCGGAGCGCTCGGTCACCTAGCACCGCCCTCGATCTCGCCGTGTGCCCGCATCGTCAGGACTTGCCGAACTCGGTCTGGATCAGGTCGAACAGCTCGTCGGCGCTGACCTCGTCCAGCGCCGGACCGTCCGCCGGGGCGGATCGGGCCGGTGCGGGCGCGAGGCGGTCCGCGAGTTCGCGCAGCCGGGCCGCGAACCCGACCGCGTCCGGCACCCGCGCCAGCCCTGCCTCCAGGCGGGCCAGCTCGGCAAGCGGGTCTTCGCCGCCGACCTCCCCCATCAGGTGCTCGGCGAGCGCGTCGGGCGTGGGGTGGTCGAACACGAGCGTCAGCGGCAGCGCCAGCCCGGTGCGGGCCGCCAGCGCCGCGCGGAACTCGACCGCGGTCAGCGAGTCGAAGCCGAGCTCCAGGAAGCCGCGGCGACTCTCCACCGCGGCCACCGAGGTGTGGCCGAGCACCTTCGCGGCCTCGGCGCGCACGACGTCGAGCAGCGCCCGCTTGCGGTCGACGGCGTCCAGCGCGGCCAGCCGTTCGAGGAGCTGCTCCCGCTCGTCGTCCCGTTCCCCGGCGGGTACGGCGGCGGTGTCGGCCGCGGGCAGGAACGCGGTGAGCAGCGGGCTGGGGCGGGCCGCCGTGAACGGTGGCGCGAACACCGGCCACGCGACGTCCGCGACCGTGACGCAGGTGCGGTCGCCGGCGACCGCGCGCAGCATCGCCTCGACCGCGTCGGCCGGGTCGAGCGGGGTCAGGCCCCGGCGGCGCAACCCGTCGGCCACCTCGGCGGAGCCCGCCATCCCGCCTCCGGCCCACGGGCCCCAGGCGATGGCGGTGGCCGCCTTCCCGGACCGGGCGCGACGCCGGGCCAGGGCGTCGAGCCGGGCGTTGGCCGCGGCGTACGCGCCGTGCTCGCCGCTGCCCCAGATCCCGGCGATGGAGGAGAACAGCACGAACGCGTCCAACTCCCGGTCGCCCAGCAGCTCGTCCAACAACACCGCACCGGTCACCTTGGCGCCGAGAACCTCGGCCAGCTCCCCGTCGGACAGGTCCGCCAGCGGCGCGAGCCGCGCGACGCCCGCGGCGTGCACGACGGCGTCCACCAGGTGTTCGGCCAGCACGGCGGCCAGCGCGTCCCGGTCGGTGACGTCGCACGCGACCAGGCTCACCCGTGCGCCCAGCTTCTCCAGTTCGCCTCGCAGCCGCTCGGCGCCCGGAGCGTCCGGTCCGCGCCTGCCGACCAGCACCAGGTGCTCGACGCCGTCGGCGGCGAGCCTGCGCGCGACGTGGCCGCCGAGCGCGCCCGTGCCGCCGGTGACGAGCACGGTCCCACGGGGTCGCCACACCCCGGAGCCGGGCGCGACGCGCACCAGCCGCCGGGCCGACACCTGGTCGCCGGACACGGTGACCTGGTCCTCGACCCCGCCCAGGACCGAGCACACCGCCGCCCAGTCCGGTTCGGCGGCCAGCTCGACGACCCCGCCCCACCGGTGCGGCTGCTCCAGCGCGGCCACCCGGCCCAGAGCGTGGACACCGGCGGCTGCCTGGTCGTCCACTCCCCCGGTCAGGCACCACAGCGGGCCCTCGACGCCGGACCGCAGCAGGGCCAGGACGTGCGCCTCGTCGGGCACCGACACCGCGACCACGCCGTCGAAGCGCCCGCCCGCACCGGCATCGGTGCTGACCCGCACGCCCCGGTCGGTCAGGGCCTCGCGCAGCGGGCCGGACCCGTCCGGGTCACCGAGCACCAGCCAGTGCCCCTGCGGGCCGGCGCCGGGGGTGACGGGGTGCCACTCGACGTCGTAGCACCGGTCCGCGGCCGGGGTGCGCGCGCGACGCCACCCGGCCAGGGCGGGCAGCACCGAGCGCAACGCCGAGAGGTCGACGGTGGCGGGCAGGTCCAGTTCGCGGACCAGCGCGTGGGCGTCGCCGCCGGTGACCGCCGCCCAGAACGCCTCGTCGGCCGGGTCGCCGGCCGGGCGCCTGGTCGGCCAGTAGCGGACGTGCTGGAACGGGTAGGTCGGCAGCTCGACCCGGCTCGCGGTGGTCCCGGCGAACGCGGCCCAGTCGACGGGCTCGCCCGCGACGTGCACCGCCGCCAGCGCGGCGACCACCGATCGCGGTTCGTCGGACCCGGGCCTCAGCAGGGGCGCGAAGGCCGTGCCGGGGTGGTCGTCGCCGAGCGCGGCGCGGGCCATCGCGGTGAGCACCGCTCCGGGTCCGACCTCCAGGAAGCGGGTGGCGCCGAGGTCGGCCGCCGCGCGGACGCCGTCGGCGAACCGGACGGCGTGGCGGACGTGGCGCACCCAGTACTCCGGGTCGGTCAGCTCACCGGGAGCGGCGGGCCGGCCGGTGACGTCGGAGATCACCGGCAGCCGCGGCTCGTGCAGGGTGATCCCGGCGACCACGGCGCGGAACTCCTCCAGCACGGGATCGACCAGCGGCGAGTGGAAGGCGTGGCTGACCCGCAGGCGACGGGTGCGCACGCCCAGCGCGCCGAACCCGGCGGCGAGCGCGTCGACGACCTCGGCCGTGCCGGAGACGACCACCGAGGACGGTCCGTTGACCGCGGCGACGTCCACCGCGGCGGGGTCGTGGCCGGCGAGCGCCTCGCGCACCCGGGCCTCTTCCGCCTCGACGGCGAGCATGGCGCCGCCGGTGGGCAGCGACTGCATCAACCGGCCGCGCGCGGCGACCAGCGCGGCGGCGTCGGGCAGGGACAGCACACCGGCGACGTGCGCGGCGGCCAGTTCCCCGATCGAGTGACCCAACAGCACCGCGGGCCGCACGCCCTGGTCGTGCAGGAGCCGGAACAGCGCCACCTCCAGGGCGAACAGCCCCGGCTGGGCGTAGGCGGTGTCGTGCAGCAGGTCGGACCCGGCGTCGAACAGCACGTCCCGCAGCGGGCGGTCCAGGTGGCGGTCCAGGTGGGCGCAGACCTCGTCCAGCGCGACGCCGAACGCCGGGTGCGCGCGTGCCAGGTCGCGCCCCGCGCCGGGCCGCTGCGCCCCTTGACCGGGGAACAGCAGGGCCAGGTCGCCGTCCGCGGCCGGTCCGCCGTGCACGACGTCGGCAGTGGGCTCACCCGCGCCGAACGCGGTCAGGGCGGCCAGCAGCTCCGCCCGGTCGGCACCGAGGACGACCGCGCGGTGCCCGAGCCCCGCACGGGTGGTGGCCAGGGCGTGCGCGACGCCGGAGAGGTCGTCGGGCAGGGACTCGGCCAGTCGCGCGGCGGTCGCGCGCAGGGCGGCGGGACCGGCGGCGGACAGCGGCAGCGCGTGCACCGGGAACGCCGTCCCCGATGGCGGCGCGGGCGTGATGACCTCAGGGTTCGGTGCCTGCTCAAGGATGACGTGGGCATTGGTGCCGCTGATCCCGAACGACGACACCCCCGCACGCCGCGGGCCGCCACCCGTCCACGGCCGGGCCTCGGTCAACAGCTCCACCGAACCCGACGACCAGTCCACGTGCGGCGTCGGCTCGTCCACGTGCAGGGTCCCCGGCAGCACGCCGTGCTCCATCGCCAACACCATCTTGATCACACCCGCGACGCCCGCCGCGGCTTGCGCGTGCCCGATGTTCGACTTCAACGACCCCAACCACAGCGGCGTCGAACGGTTCTGGCCGTAAGTCGCCAACAACGCCTGCGCCTCGATCGGGTCACCCAACGTGGTCCCCGTGCCGTGCGCCTCCACGACGTCCACATCGGACGGAGCCAAGCCCGCATCCGCCAACGCGGCCCGGATCACCCGCTGCTGCGCCGGACCACTCGGAGCCGTCAACCCGTTCGACGCGCCATCCGAGTTCACCGCCGAACCCCGCACCACCGCCAGCACCCGATGACCGTTGCGGACCGCGTCGGACAGGCGCTCCAGCACCACCATCCCCACGCCCTCGGCCCAGCCGGTGCCGTCCGCCGACGCGGCGAACGACCGGCAGCGGCCGTCCCGCGACATCGCACGCTGCCTGCTGAACTCGATGAACACGCTCGGCGTCGACATGACGACCGCGGCACCGGCCAGGGCCAGGTCGCACTCCCCGGAGCGCAGCGCCCTGGTCGCCAGGTGCATCGCGACCAACGACGACGAGCACGCCGTGTCCACCGTCAACGCCGGACCTTCCAGACCCAGCGCGTAGGCGATCCGGCCCGACGCGACACTGGGCGCGTTGCCGGTGCCCAGGTAGCCGCCGACGTCCTCGACCGCCTGCGCCAGCACGGTGGTGTAGTCGTTGGGGTTGGTGCCGGTGAACACGCCGGTGCGGCTCCCGCGCAGCGCGTGCGGGTCGATCCCGGCCCGTTCCAGCGCCTCCCAGGAGACTTCCAGCAGGTGTCGGTGCTGCGGGTCCATCGCCAGCGCCTCGCGCGGGCTGATCCCGAACAGCTCGGGGTCGAACCCGGCGGCGCCCGCCAGGAAGCCGCCCTCGCCGGCGTAGGAGGAGCCCCGGTGGTCGGGGTCGGGGTGGTGCAGGTCCGTCGGCCAGTCCCGGTCGACCGGCAGCGGGGACACCGCGTCGGTCCCGGACACGACCAGTCGCCACAGGTCTTCCGGCGAGCGCACGTCACCGGGGTAGCGGCAGGCCAGGCCGACGATCACGACCGGGTCGTCGGCGGGCGCGCCCGCGACCGCCCGCACGTCGTCGCCGCCGCGGTCGCCGACCAGCAGCCGGGCCAACCGCCGGGGTGTCGGCTCGTCGAACACCACGGCGGCGGGCAGCGCCACACCGGTGGCCGCACCGAGCCGGTCGCGCAGCTCGACCGCGGTGAGCGAGTCGAAGCCCAGGTCGCGGAAGGCCCGATCGGTCTGCACGGCGTGCACGTCGCGGTGGCCGAGCACCTCGGCGGCCAGGGTGCGCACCAGCCGCACGGCCTCCGCCTCGGACAGGTCGGTCCGCACCTCCGCGGTCGGCACGGGGGTGAGCGCGGCGACGGCGGGGATCTCCGCGAACAGCGGCGCGGGGCGGCGCGCGGTGAACGCCGGGTGGAACACCGCCCAGTCGACGTCGGCCAGGACGACGACCGGCTCCCGGGAGCCGAGTTCGCGCAGCAGGGCGGCGGCGGCGCGGTCGGGGTCCAGCGGGCGCAAACCGTGCCTGCGCAGCCCGGTGAGCACGTCCGCGTCGACCGCCATGCCGACGCCGTCCCACGGTCCCCAGGCGACGGCGGTCGCGGTCAGGCCGCGGGTGCGCCGGGACCGGGCGAGCCCGTCGAGCGCCGCGTTCGCCGCGGAGTAGGCGGCCTGGCGTCCACTGCCCCAGATCCCGGCGATGGAGGAGAACAGCACGAACGCGTCCAACTCCCGCTCGCCCAGCAGCTCATCCAACAACACCGCGCCGGCCACCTTGGCGCGCAGCACCTCGCCCAGCTCCTCGTCGGACAGGTCGGCGATCGGGGTGAGCCGACCACCGGCGCCGGCCGCGTGCACCAGCACGTCCGGCGGGAACTCCGCCAGCAGCGCCGACACCGCCTCCCGATCGGTGACGTCGGCGGCGCGGACCACCGCGTCGGCTCCCAGCTCCCGCAGTTCGCCCAGCAGCGCGGCGGCACCCGGCGCGTCGGGGCCGCGGCGGCTGACCAGCACCACGCGGGCAGCGCCGGCCACGGCCACCCGACGGGCGACGGCTGCGCCCAGTCCGCCGGTGCCGCCGGTGATCAGCACCGTGGCGCCGGACCGGATCGACCCGGCGCGCGCGGCGGCCAGCGGCACCAGCCGGTGCTCCAGAACCGTGCCCCGGCGCACGGCGACCTGGTCGGCGTTCCCGGACGAGAGCACCGCGCGCACCCCGCGCCAGGTGCGGGCGTCCGGTTGCGCGGGCAGGTCGACCAACCCGCCCCAGCGCTCGGGCAGCTCCAACGCCGCCACCCGGCCGAAACCCCACACGGCGGCCTGGTCGGGGTCCACCGGCGGGTCGGTCGGGTCGGCGGCCACTGCCGCGTGCGTCAGGCACCACAGCGGGGCGTCCACTCCGGCGTCGGACAGCGCTCGCACGACGCGCAGCAGCAGGTCGGGTCCACTCCCGGTCGCGTCGAGCAGCACCCCGTCGACCGCACGCCCGCGCAGCCGATCCGCCAGGTCCGCGCCGACCTCGATCGACTCGACGCCGGGGAACGCCGTGCGCAGCGGCTCACCGCCGCCGATCACCAACCAGCGCCCCGGCAGCTCCGAGGCGGCTGCGACGGCATCGGCGGGACGCCACACGGAGCCGTAGCGCCAGCCGTCCGCCGCCGAAGCCTCACCGCGATCACGCCGCCACGCGGCGAGCGCGGGCAGGACTCGTTCGGCGGCGGCCAGGTCCACGTCGAGGTCGGCCGCGAACGCGGCGGCGTCACCACGCGCCACGACGTCCCACAACCCGGCGTCGACCGGGTCGTGCGCGGGAGCGCGGCCGGTGTCGAGCCAGTACCGCTGGTGCTGGAACGCGTAGGTGGGCAGTTCCACGGTCCGCGCGCCGGGGTGCAGGGCCTGCCAGTCCACCGCGCCCCCGGTGGCGTGGACGGTGCCCACGGCGGTGAGGACCGTGACGGTCTCGTCCCGGTCGGCGCGCAGGGCGGGAGCGCACGGCAGGTCCGGCACCAACGCGGTCAACACCGCGTCCGGCCCGATCTCCACACACCGCGCCACACCCTGCAACCGCGCGACAGCGTCAGCGAACCGCACCGCCTGACGCACATTCCGAACCCAGTACTCGGGGTCCGCGACCGACCCGTCATCCACAGTGGACACGAAGGTGACGCTCGGTTCCGCGAACGACACCGATGCCACGACAGCGCGGAAGTCGTCCAGCATCGCGTCCATCCGAGCCGAGTGGAACGCGTGACTCACCGTGAGCCGCTTGCTCCGCCGGCCCTGAGCCAACGCGAGCACCGGCTCCTCATCACCGGACAACACGACCGAACGCGGACCGTTCACCGCAGCCAACGACACACCCTCGGGCAAGGTGATCTCATCCTCGGACGCCTCCACGGCGACCATCACTCCACCGGTAGGCAACGCCTGCATCAACGCACCACGCGCCACCACCACACGACACGCATCCTCCAGGGAGAACACACCCGCGATGTGAGCAGCGGCAATCTCCCCGACCGAATGCCCCACCACCACATCCGGCCGCACACCCCACGACGCGAACAACCGCGACAACGCCACCTCGACCGCGAACAAACCAGGCTGAGCGAAAGCGGTCTGGTCGATCCGATCGTCATCGGAGGACAAGACCTCCCGCACCTCCGCCGGGAAGTACGACAACACCTCAGCCCACGCCTCGGCGAACACCGGGAACGACGCCGCCAGACCACGACCCATCCCCACCCGCTGCGAACCCTGACCCGTGAACAGGAACGCCGTCCCACCGGAGCGCGCGACGGTCACCAGGCGGTTCGGCACCGCACGCAGTTCGACCACGGCTTCGGCAAGCATCGGCGCGACGACGGTCACCCGGTGCTCGAACGCCGAACGGGTGGTCGCCAGGGACAGGCCGACGTCACCGGGGACCAGGTCGGGCCGGTCCTCGACGAACCGGGCCAGCCGGGCGGCCTGGTCGCGCACCGCTTCGGCCGTGCGGCCGGACAGCGCCCACACAGCCGGCGCCGGGTGACCCGGGCGCGACGGCTCGACCGGCACCGCGACCTGCTCCAGCACGGCGTGCGCGTTGGTGCCGCTGAACCCGAACGACGACACCGCGACCCGGCGCGGCCGGTCCACGTCGGCGAACGGCGTGTTCTCGCCCACCAGCGCCACGGCACCGGACGACCACTCCACCCGGGACGAGGGCACGTCGGCGTGCAGGGTCTTGGGCAGCACGCCGTGCCGCATCGCCAGCACTGCCTTGATCACGCCCGCGACGCCCGCAGCGGCCTGCGTGTGGCCGATGTTCGACTTCACCGACCCCAGCAGCAACGGCCGTTCGCGGTCCTGCCCGTAGGTCGCGATCAGCGCCTGCGCCTCGATCGGATCACCCAGGGTGGTGCCGGTGCCGTGCGCCTCCACCACGTCCACGTCCGACGGCTCCAGCCCCGCATCGGCGAGCGCGGCGCGGATGACCCGCTGCTGCGCCGGCCCGTTGGGCGCGGTCAGGCCGTTCGACGCGCCGTCCTGGTTCACCGCGGAACCGCGCACGACCGCCAACACCGGGTGGCCGTTGCGAACCGCGTCCGACAACCGCTCCAGCACGAGCATCCCCGCGCCCTCACCCCACCCGGTGCCGTCCGCGGCGTCGGCGAAGGCCTTGCACCGGCCGTCGGCGGCCAGGCCGCGCTGCCGGGCGAACTCGGTGAACGCGATGGGGGTCGCCATGATCGTGACGCCGCCCGCGAGCGCGAGCGAGCACTCCCCCGCCCGCAGCGCCCGCACCGCGAGGTGCAGCGCGACCAGCGACGAGGAGCACGCCGTGTCCACCGTCAACGCCGGACCTCCGAGGCCCAGCGCGTAGGACACCCGACCCGACATCACGCTGGCCGCGCTGCCGGTGCCCAGGTAGCCGTCCGGGCGCTCGGCCGCGTGCTCGACCACGGAGGCGTAGTCCTGGCCGTTGGTGCCCGCGAACACCCCCGTGTCGCTGCCTCGCAACGACACCGGGTCGATACCGGCCCGCTCCAGCGCCTCCCACGACACCTCCAGCAGCACTCGCTGCTGCGGGTCCATCGCGACGGCCTCGCGCGGCGAGATGCCGAAGAAGTCCGCGTCGAACGCCGAGGCGTCGTCGAGGAACGCGCCCTCGTGGGCGTAGGTGGTGCCGGGTCGGGACGGGTCGGGGTCGATGAGCGCGGCGAGGTCCCAGCCGCGGTCGGCGGGGAAGGGCCGCACGGCGTCGCCGCCCGCGACCAGCAGGTCCCACAGCGCGTCGGGGGTGTCGACGCCGCCGGGGAAGCGGCAGCCCATGCCGACGATGGCGATCGGGTCGTCGTCCGCGTCCGCGCGGGTGGTCCGCGCGGGAGCCACCCGGCCCGCGCCGGTCAGCTCCCCGACCAGGAAGGCGATCAGCTCGTCCGGGGTGGGGTGGTCGAACACCAGCCCGGCGGGCAGGCTCAGGCCGGTGGCCGCGCTCAGGGCGTTGCGCAGCTCGACGGCGGTCAGCGAGTCGACCCCGAGGTCCCGGAAGGCCCTCCCCCGGTCGAGGAGCGCGTCCGGCTCGTGGCCCAGGACGGTGGCGACGCGGTCGAGCACCAGCCCGGTCAGCCGCTCGCGGGCGTCCTCAGGGGTCAGGTCGCCCAGGTCGGGTCGCGCGGCGGGTGCCGACGTGGCACGCCGGGCGTCACGCACCGCGGGAATGCTGTCGAGCAGCGAGCTCGGGCGGGTGGCGGTGAACGCGGGCGTGAACCGGTCCCAGTCGACGTCGGCGACGACCACGGAGGTGTCGTCGTTGGCGAGCGCGGTGCCCAGGGCCGCCAGCGCGATCCCGGGTGCGAGCGGGCGCAGGCCGCGACGGCGCAGGCCATCCGCCGCGTCACCGGCGGCCATCCCGACCTCGTCCCACGGACCCCACGCGACCGACAGCGCCACCGCGCCCCGCGCGCGGCGCTGTTCCGCCAGGGCGTCCAACCCGGCGTTCGCCGCGGCGTACGCGCCGAGGTCGCCGCTGCCCCACACCCCCGCGACGGAGGAGAACAGCACGAAAGCGCTCAGGTCACACTCGCGCAGCAGCTCGTCCAGCAGCAGCGCGCCGGTGGTCTTGGCGCGCAGCACGTCGGCCAGTTCGTCGGCGCCGGTCCGGACCAGCGGGAGGTCGCGGGCCACGCCAGCGGTGTGGAAGACGGCGTCCACCGGGTGTTCGGCCAGCAGCGCCGCGAGCCGGTCGCGGTCGGCCACGTCGCAGGCCACGACGGTGGCGGTCGCGCCGAGCCCGGCCAGGTCGGTCACGAGCGCGTCGACACCCGGCGCGTCCGGCCCCCGCCTGCTGGTCAGGACGATGTCACGGGCGCCTTGGCCGGCGGCCCACCGGGCGACCTGGGCTCCGAGCGCGCCCGTGCCGCCGGTGACGAGCACGGTCCCGCGCGGCGTCCACGGCCGGCCACCGGGCCGCACCGCCGCCGGGACGAGCCGGCGCAGGTGCACCCCCGAGTGGCGGACCGCGACGGCGTCCTCATCGCCCGCGAGCACGGCGCAGACCCGTTCCCAGGTCGTCGCGTCCGGGTCCGCGGGCAGGTCGATCGCCCCGCCCCACAGGTCGGGGTGCTCCAGCCCGACGACCCGGCCCAAGCCCCACACGCCCGCCGCGTCGAGGTCGGTCGCCGGGTGGACTGCGCCGGTGGTGAGGCACCACAGCCGGACGTCGGCACCCACCAGCGACCGGACGAGTTCCAGGGTCGACGCCGCGTCGGGAAGCAGGGACAGCACGGTCGCACCCGGCGGCAGGTCGGACGGTTCCGGGACCGCCGTGGCACCGAGCGCGACCAGCGCGTCGGCCCGCACGTCACCGGGGGCGGCCACGACGAAGCAGTGCGCGGGCAGAGCCGTGGCTCGACCACCGGACGTCGGCGACCACGTGACGCGGTAGCGCAGGGCGTCGGTCGCGGCGCGGTCCCGGCCCGTGCGGCGCCAGGCCGCCAACGCGGGCAGGACGTGTCCGGCGGTGTCCGGGTTCAGGTCGAGGGTCGCCGCGAACGCCTCGGCGTCCTCGCGTTCGACGGCGGCCCAGAACTCGACCTCCGCCGGGTCGCCGGCGGGGGCGCGGTCGGCGTCGAGCCAGTACCTCCGCCGCTGGAACGCGTAGGTGGGCAGTTCCACGGTCCGCGCACCGGGGTTCAGGGCCTGCCAGTCCACCGACCCGCCGTGGACGTGCACAGACGCCAGGGCGGTGATCACCGACGTCGGCTCGTCGCGGTCGGCGCGCAGGGCGGGAGCACACGGCAGGTCCGGCACCAACGCGGTCAACACCGCGTCCGGCCCGACCTCGACGCAGCGCACCACACCCTGATCCGGCAACTCCGCCACGGCGTCCGCGAACCGGACCGTCTGCCGCACATTGCGCACCCAGTACTCGGGATCAGCGACCGAACCGCCATCCACAGTCGACACAAAGGTCACCTGAGGCTCGGCGAACGACACCGACGCCACAACGGCCCGGAACTCGTCCAGCATCACGTCCATCCGCGCCGAGTGGAACGCGTGACTCACCGTGAGCCGCTTGCTCCGCCGGCCCTGAGCCAACGCGAGCACCGGCTCCTCATCACCGGACAACACGACCGAACGAGGCCCGTTCACCGCAGCCAACGACACACCCTCGGGCAAGGTGATCTCATCCTCGGACGCCTCCACGGCGACCATCACTCCACCGGTAGGCAACGCCTGCATCAACGCACCACGCGCCACCACCACACGACACGCATCCTCCAACGAGAACACACCCGCGACGTGAGCAGCGGCGATCTCCCCGACCGAATGACCCACCACCACATCCGGCCGCACACCCCACGACGCGAACAACCGCGACAACGCCACCTCAACCGCGAACAAACCCGGCTGAGCGAACTCCGTCTCGTCAATCCGCACGTCATCCGAAGACAAGACCTCCCGCACCGAAGCCGGGAAGTGCGACAACACCTCACCCCACGCATCAGCAAAAACCGGGAACGACGCCGCCAAACCACGACCCATCCCCACCCGCTGCGAACCCTGACCCGTGAACAGGAACGCCGTCCCACCACGAACCACAGCACCCTGGCTGTCGACGGCCGCCAAGCCCGCCAGCAACTCCTCGCGGGAGGAACCGACCACGACGGCGCGGTGGCCGAGCGCGGCCCTGGCCGTGCCCAGCGAGAACGCCACGTTGGTGGCGGAGAGGTCCGGGCGGTCGGCCAGGTACGAGCGCAGCCGGTCGGCTTGGGCGCGCAGGGCCTCGGGCGAGTGCCCGCCCAGCGGCCACGCCACCGGGCCGGCGGGTGCGGTGTGCGAAGCGGGCTCCGGCGCGGGTTCGGGGGCTTCCTCGATGAGGACGTGGGCGTTGGTGCCGCTGACGCCGAACGACGACACGCCCGCCCGGCGCGGGTGTTCGCCCGCCGCCCAGGTGACCGGTTCGGTCAGCAGCGACACCGCGCCGGTGGACCAGGGCACGTGCGAGGAGGGCTCGTCCACGTGGAGCGTGCGCGGCAGCAGGCCGTGCCGCATCG
This sequence comes from Actinosynnema sp. CA-299493, assembly GCF_050946825.1. NCBI lineage: Bacteria > Bacillati > Actinomycetota > Actinomycetes > Pseudonocardiales > Pseudonocardiaceae > Actinosynnema > Actinosynnema sp. CA-299493. Next base: position 4,094,735 of record NZ_CP191993.1, on the reverse strand, counting down.
CCATGACGACCTTGATGATCCCGGCGACGCCGGCGGCGGCCTGGGTGTGCCCGATGTTCGACTTCACCGACCCCAACCACAACGGGGTCTCGCGCTCCTGGCCGTAGGTCGCCAACAACGCCTGGGCCTCGATCGGGTCACCCAACGTCGTACCCGTGCCGTGCGCCTCCACGACGTCCACATCGGACGGGGCCAAGCCCGCGTCCGCCAACGCGGCCCGAATCACCTTCTGCTGCGCCGGACCACTCGGAGCGGTCAACCCGTTCGACGCGCCGTCCTGGTTCACCGCGGAGCCGCGCACCACCGCCAGCACCTGGTGACCGTTGCGGACCGCGTCGGACAGGCGCTCCACCAGCAGCAGGCCTGCGCCCTCGGCCCAGCCGGTGCCGTCCGCGGACTCGGCGAACGACTTGCAGCGGCCGTCGAGCGCCAGGCCCTGCTGCCGGGAGAATTCCACGAACGTGTGCGGGGTGGACATGACGGTGACCCCGCCCGCGAGGGCGAGCGAGCACTCACCCGCGCGCAGCGACCGCATCGCCCAGTGCAGGCCGACCAGCGAGGAGGAGCAGGCGGTGTCCACGGTGACCGCCGGGCCTTCCAGCCCGAAGGTGTAGGCGATGCGGCCGGAGACGATGCTGCCCGCGCTGCCGTTCGCGATGAAGCCTTCGAGGTGCTCGGGCACGCCGTCGAGCCGGGAGGCGTAGTCGTGGTACATCACACCGGTGAACACGCCGGTGCGGCTGCCGCGCCGGCCGCGCGGGTCCATCCCCGCCCGCTCGAACGCCTCCCACGCCACCTCCAGCAGCAGCCGCTGCTGCGGGTCCATCGCCAGCGCCTCGCGCGGGCTGATCCCGAACAGGTCGGCGTCGAACTCGGCCGCGTCGTGCAGGAACCCGCCCTCGCCGGTCAGGGAGGTGCCCGGGGTGCGGCCGGTGGGGTCGTGCAGGTCGGCGGGCCAGCCCCGGTCGTCGGGGAACGGCGACACCGCGTCGCGGCCGTCGGCGACCAGCCGCCACAGGTCCTCCGGTGAGCGCACACCACCGGGGTAGCGGCAGGCCATGCCGATGATCGCGATCGGCTCGGTCGCGCCCGCCTCCACCTCCTGCAGGCGACGTCGGGTCTGGCGCAGGTCGGTGGTGACCTTCTTCAGGTAGTCGCGCAGCTTCTGCTCGGTGGTCACGCGAGGTCACCTGCTCTGATCGGCCGGATGGGGGATGTGCGCTCCACTAGTCGCCGAACTCCTTGTCGATCAGGTCGAACAGCTCGTCGTCGGAGGCGGCCGCCACGTCCTCGTCCGGCACCTCCGGCGGGTCGTCCGGTCCGGCCCAGTCGGTCAGCAGCTCCCGCAGCCGGGCGGTGAGGCCGGCGCGGTCGGCGGGGTGGGCGGCGGCCAGCGCCTGGCGCAGCCCGTCGAGGTGCGACTGCACCCCGCCGACCGGCGTCGACCCGGTCGGGGACGGTCGCGGGGACGGCGTCGCGGCGTCGCCCAGGCGGGTGGCCAGGCCGGTGGCCAGCGCGACGGGCGTCGGGTGCTCGAAGACCAGCGTGGCGGTCAACTGCAGCCCGGTGGCGGCGGCGAGCTGGTTGCGCAGCTCGACCGAGGCCAGCGAGTCGAACCCGAGATCGGTGAACGCGGCGTCGGGGTCGACCTTCAGCGCCGAGGTGTGCCCGAGCACCGCGGCGACCCTGCCGCGAACCAGGGCGAGCAGCTCGCGCTCCCGTTCCGCGGGCGTCATCGTGGCGACGCGGGCCGCCAGGTCGGGTGTCGCGCGTGGACCGCTCGGTGCCGTCCGCCGTACGGGGACGAGCCCGGCGAGCAGCCGGGGCACGCCATCGGCCTCGCGCAGCGCGACGAGGTCGAGCTCGACCGGCACCAGCGCGGGTCGACCCGTGCGCAGGGCCGCGTCGAACAGCGCGAGCCCGTCCTCGACGGCCAGGGGTCGGATGCCGAGCCTGCCCAACCGGGCCACGTCCACGTCGGCCAGGTGCCCGGTCATGCCGCCCGCGTCGGCCCACAGCCCCCACGCCAGGGCGGTCGCGGGCAGGCCGCGGGCCGCGCGGTGCCGTGCCAGGGCGTCCAGGGCGGTGTTGGCCGCCGCGTAGTTGGCCTGTCCCGCCGTGCCGAAGACGCCGGCGGCGGCGGTGAAGAGCACGAACGCGGCGAGGTCCAGGTCGGCGGTGAGCCGGTGCAGGGTCAGGGCCGCGTCGACCTTGGGCCGCAGCACGGCGGTGAGCCGCTCGGGGGTCAGGCCCGTCAGCACGCCGTCGTCCAAGACGCCTGCGGCGTGCACCACGGCGGTGAGCGGGCGGTCGTCGGGGACGGCGGCGAGCAGGTCGGCGCACCAGGCGGGGTCGGCCACGTCACCGGCGGCGAACTCGACCCGGGCGCCCAGGGCCGCCAGCTCGGCGGCGAGCCGCTCCGCTCCCGGCGCTTCGGCTCCGCGCCGGCCGGCCAGCAGCAGGTTCCGCACGCCGTGCCCGGTCACCAGGTGCCGGGCCAGGTGGGCGCCCAGGGAACCGGTGCCGCCGGTGATCAGCACGGTGCCGTCGGGGTCGAGGGCGGGGAGCGTCCCGGCGCGTTCGTCCGGGGTCACGCGCGCCAGTCGAGGCGCGAACGCCCGGCCGGAGCGCAGCGCGACCTCCGGCTCACCGGCGGCCAGCGCGCCCGCGAGGGCGTCGAGGTCGTCGGCGGCGGGCACGTCGGCCAGGGCGAACCGACCGGGGTGCTCGGCGCACGCCGAGCGCACCAGACCGGTCAGCGCCGCGCCGGCCAGGTCGGTGACGTCCTCGTCGTCCCGCACGGCGACCGCGCCCCTGGTGACCACGACCATGGTCCGGTCGGCGGTGCCGGGGTCGGCGAGGAAACCGTGCATCCGGGCGAGGGTGTCGGCGGCGAGGGCGTGCACCTCCTCGGCGGTGGGCAGCGCGCCCACGCGCACCTCCCGATCGTGGCCGACGAGGACGAACCGCGCGTCCCGGTCGGGTGCGGCCCGGTCGTCCAGGGGCTTCCAGTCGAGGCGGTGCAGGGAGTCGACGGCCGGTCGGGCGGCGCGCAGGAGTTCCGGGGTGACCGGCCGCAGCGCCAGGCGGTCGATCGAAGCCAGCAGCCGACCGGTGTCGTCGGTGAGCGTGACCGCGACGGTCAGCGGCCCGACCGGCTCCAGCGCGACCCGCAGCGGCGTGCCGGTGAAGGGGCCGTGCAGGCGGGCGCCGGCGAAGGAGAACGGCAGCAGGCCGCTGCCCCGGTCGCCGTCGAGCGTGCCCAGGCCCACCGGGTGCAGCGCCGTGTCCAGCAAGGCCGGGTGCGGCGCGGCGCCGGCGGCGCCCACCAGGTCGTCGGGTGCCACGACCTCGGCGTGCAGCGCCGTGCCGTGCCGCCACACACCGCGCAGGCCCTGGAAGGCCGGCCCGTAGTCCAGCCCGTTGTCGGCGAACCGGTCGTAGAGGGCGGCGGCGTCGACCAGGTCGGCTCCCGCCGGGGGCCACTGCGCGGCGGCGGGCTCCGGCTCGGGCCCGGTGTCCTCGGCGAGGCGTCCGGTGGCGGTGGCGGTCCACGCGCCGCCGGCCCGGCGGGCGTGCACGGACACCGCGCGGGAACCGTCCTCGGCGGGCGGCTCCACCCGCACCTGCAGGGCCACTTCCTCGCCCTCGGGCACGACCAGCGGCGCGGTCAGGGTCAGCTCGTCCACCCGGTGCCCGCCCGCGCGGCCGGCGGCGTGCCAGACCAGGTCGAGCAGGGCCGTGCCCGGCAGCAGCACCCGGCCGCCGACGACGTGCCCGGCCAGCCACGGTTGCGCGGCCGTGGACACGGCGCCGGTCAGCAGCAGGTCCCCGGTGCCCGCCAGGGTCGTCTCGCCGTGCAGCAGCGGGTGGCCGTTCGAGCCGCCCGCGGCGGGCGCGGTGAGCCAGAACGACTCGGACCGGAACGGGTAGGTCGGCAGGTCCAGGCGCCCGCCCGCACCGCCGGGCACGGGCGCCGGCGCCCGGCCGTGGACGTGCAGCCGGGCCAGTGCTGCGGTGACCGCGTCGGCCTCGGGCGAGGACCGGCCCAGCAGCGGCACGGCCACCACCGGTCGGGGACGCGGCTCGTCACCCAGGCACTCGGCGACCATCGCGGTGAGCGCGCCGCCGGCGCCCAGTTCGAGGAACGCGTCCGCGCCGTCCCGCAGGGCGGTGACGACGCTGTCGTGGAACCGCACCGCGGCCCGCACGTGCCGGACCCAGTACTCCGGCGAGGTCAGCTCCTCGTCGGTGGCGATCCGACCGGTCACGTTCGAGACGACGCGCAGCAGCGGCGCGGAGTAGGACAGCTTCTCCGCCACCACCCGGAACTCTTCGAGCACCGGGTCCACGTGCGCTGAGTGGAAGGCGTGGCTGACCCGCAGGCGCGTGGTGCGCACACCCCGGTCGCGCCACCGCCCGGCGAGCCGGTCCACCGCGTCGGCGTCACCGGAGAGCACGACCGAGCGGGGGCCGTTGACCGCGGCGATCGACACCCCCTCGTCGAGCAGCGGTCGCACCTCGTCCTCGGACGCGGCAACGGCCACCATCGCGCCGCCGGCGGGCAGGGATCCCATCAGCCTGCCGCGCGCGGCGACCAGCGCGGCGGCGTCGGGCAGGGACAGCACACCGGCCACGTGCGCGGCGGCCAGCTCGCCGACCGAGTGGCCGAGCAGCAGGTCCGGGCGCACCCCGCGGGCGTGCAGGAGCCGGAACAGGGCGACCTCGACGGCGAACAACGCCGGCTGGGCGTACTCGGTGCGGTCCAGCAGCCCGACGGCGGGTGAGCCCTCGTCGGCCCACAGCACGTCGCGCAGCGGTCGGTCCAGCAGCGGGTCCAGGGCGGAGGTGACCTCGTCGAACGCGGCGGCGAAGGCGGGCTCGGCGCCGTGCAGCTCGCGCCCGGTGTTCCACCGCTGGCCGCCCTGACCCGGGAACAGCAGCGCCAGCCCGCCGTCGGCCGCCCGACCGCGCGGCGGGGTCGGGTCGTCGACGCCGTCGCCCAGAGCGCGCGCCGCGGCGGCGAGTTCCACGCGGTCACGGCCAAGCAGGACCACCCGGTGGTCGAACGCGGTCCGACCGGCCAGCGCTCGAGCGACAGCGCCTGGCGTCGCCGCGTCGCCCGGCCCTGCGAGCCAGTCGGCCAGCGCGGTGGCCCGCCGCCGGAGCCCGTCCTCGTCCTTGGCCGACAGCGGCCACGCGGTCAGCCCGGCCCGCTCCCCCGCACCGGCCGGTTCGGGGACAGCCGGTTCGGCATCGGCCTGCTCCAGGATGACGTGGGCGTTGGTACCGCTGATGCCGAACGACGACACCCCGGCACGCCGCGGGCCGCCACCCGTCCACGGCCGGGACTCGGTCAACAGCTCCACCGAACCCGCCGACCAGTCCACGTGCGGCGTCGGCTCGTCCACGTGCAGGGTCCCGGGCAGCACGCCGTGCTCCATCGCCAACACCATCTTGATCACACCCGCGACACCTGCCGCGGCCTGGGTGTGCCCGATGTTCGACTTCAACGACCCCAACCACAACGGCTCGTCGCGGTCCCGCCCGTACACTTCCAGCAACGCCTCGGCCTCGATCGGGTCACCCAGAGTCGTCCCCGTGCCGTGAGCCTCCACCACATCCACATCGGACGGAGCCAAGCCCGCATCCGCCAACGCGGCCCGGATCACCCGCTGCTGAGCCGGACCACTCGGAGCCGTCAACCCGTTCGACGCGCCATCCGAGTTCACCGCCGAACCACGCACCACCGCCAACACCCCATGACCGTTGCGCCGGGCGTCCGACAACCGCTCCAGCACCACCACACCCACGCCCTCGGCCCAGCCCGTGCCGTCCGCCGACGCGGCGAACGACCGGCAGCGGCCGTCCCGCGACATCGCACGCTGCCTGCCGAACTCCACGAACACACCGGGTGAGGCCATCACGGTGACGCCACCGGCCAGGGCGAGGTCGCACTGACCCGAGCGCAGCGCCTGGGCCGCCAAGTGCAGGGCGACCAACGACGACGAGCACGCCGTGTCCACCGTCAACGCCGGACCTTCCAGACCCAGCGCGTAAGCGATGCGGCCCGACGCGACGCTGGTGTGCCCGCCGGTGAGCAGGTGTCCGGCGACGTTCTCCCCTGCCGCATCCAGCCGTGGCCCGTACTCCTGGTGCGAAGCGCCGACGAACACGCCGGTCCCGGTGCCCCGCAACGCATGCGGGTCCAGTCCCGCGCGTTCCACCGCCTCCCAGGACGTCTCCAGCAGCAGCCGCTGCTGCGGGTCCATCGCCAACGCCTCGCGCGGCGAGATGCCGAAGAACGCCGCGTCGAACCGGTCGGCGTCGTGCAGGAAGCCGCCCCGGTCCACCACTCCCGCCGCGCGCAGGGCGTCGAGGTCCCACCCGCGCGAGGTCGGCAGACCGCTGATCGCCTCACCACCGCGCGCCACCAGGTCCCACAGTTCGTCGGGGGTCCGCACACCGCCGGGCAGCCTGCACGCCATGCCGACCAGGGCGATCGGCTCCTCGACCGGTCGGGCGCGCTCCTCGGTGACCGGTGCGGCGTCGCCGAAGACGAGCCGCTCGACCCGCTCGGCAAGCGCGCGGGGCGTCGGGTGGTCGAACAGGACGCCGGCCGGGAGCCGGTGGCCGATGGCCGCGCCGAGCGCGTTGCGCAGCTCCACCGAGGCCAGCGAGTCGAACCCCAGGTCGCGGAAGGCCGTGTCCGGGCGCACCGCGTTCGGGGTGGTGTGGCCGAGCACGGCGGCGGCGTGCGCGCGGACCAGCGCCAAGGCGGCCCGGCGGCGCTCGGCGGCGGGTGCGTCCGCGCGGATCGGGGTGTCGGCAACCGCCGCCGGCTCGGCCGGGACGATCGCGTCGAGAAGGCCGGACGGACGCGGGGCGCGCAGCACAGAGGCGAACCGGGACCAGTCCACGTCCGCGATGACCACGGCGGGTTCGGCCGACGCCACCGCGTCGTGCAGCGCTGCCACGGCGACGGCCGGGTCAAGCGGACGCAGCCCGCGCCGGGTGAGGCCGTCGGACACCCCATCCGCCATGCCCGCACCCGCCCATGGCCCCCACGCCACGGCGGTCACCGGCAGCCCTTCGGCCCGCCTGCACTCGGCCAGGGCGTCCAGGGCGGCGTTCGCGGCGGCGTAGCCGGCCTGGCCGGGGTTGCCCGTGACGCCGACGATTGAGGAGAACAGCACGAACGCGGTCAGCGGAAGGTCGCGAGTGAGGTCGTGCAGCGCGTGCGCGGCCTCGGCCTTCACCCTGTCCATCACGGCCAGGGCCTGCGGGGACGACTCGGCGACGGTGGCGTCCTGCACCACCCCGGCGGCGTGGAACACCGCGTGCAGCGGCAGGTCGACCGGCACGCCGGCCAGCAACTCGGCCAGCGCGGCCCGGTCGGCGACGTCGCAAGCGGCCACGGTGACCCGCGCGCCCCGGCGTTCCAGGTCGGCGGCGAGGTCGGCGGCACCGGGAGCCAGCGGGCCGCGCCGGCCGACGAGCAGCAGGTGTTCCGCGCCCCGGTCCGCGAGGTCACGGGCCACCGCGGCGCCCAGCGCCCCGGTGCCACCGGTGATCAGGGTCGTGCCGCGCGGGCGGAAGTCCCCGGCCGGGAGGTCGGCGCGCACCAGCCGCCGAACCCGCGTCCCGGGTGCCCGGACCGCGTACTGGTCCTCCTGCCCCGGCGCGGTCAGCACCCGGCACACCCGGTCCAGCACGGCGTCGTCCACCACGTCGGGCAGGTCGAGCAGGCCGCCCCACAGGTGCGGTGACTCCAGCCTGGCCACCCGACCCAGTCCCCACACGGCCGCCTGCGCGGGTGACCGCGGCGGGTCGACGGGGTCCGTGCCGACCGCGCCCGACGTGAGCAGCCAGGTCGGCACCGCCGCGTCGAGGTCCTGCAACGCCTGGAACAGCGCCAGCACGCCGGATGTCGGGGGTGTGCGCTCGTCCAGGGCCAGGAAGGACAACACGGCCGTGGCGGAGGCGAGGTGCGGGCGGAGCAGGTCGACCAGCTCGGAGCGCCCGGCCGCGGCGGGCACTGCGAGCACCACGGCGTCGATGCCGCGGTGGACCAGCGCGGCAGGCAGTCCTCCGGCCGCCGGGTGGACCACCTCATCCGGGACCACGACGAGCCACCTGCCGTTGGCGGTGGCGGTGTCCGGATCGGGGTGGTGCGCCCAGCGCACCCGGTAGACCAGGTCTTCGCGGGGACGAGCGGCGGTCGGGGCGTCGTCGGGGGCGAGCCAGTGGTGCGTGCGCTGGAAGGCGTAGGTCGGCAGGTCCGCGATCCGGCCGCCCTCGTGCATGCTCGACCAGTCCACCACGCCGCCCGTGGCGTACACGGAACCCAGAGCGGAGACAGCCGTGACCGCCTCATCCCGATCAGCGCGCAAAACCGGGAAACACGGCAGGTCCGGCACCAACGCGGTCAACACCGCGTCCGGCCCGACCTCGACGCAGCGCACCACACCCTGATCCGGCAACTCCGCCACGGCGTCCGCGAACCGGACCGTCTGCCGCACATTCCGAACCCAATACTCCGGGTCCGCGACCGAACCACCATCCACAGTCGACACAAAGGTCACCTGAGGCTCGGCGAACGACACCGACGACACAACGGCCCGGAACTCGTCCAGCATCGCGTCCATCCGCGCCGAGTGGAACGCGTGACTCACCGTCAACCGCTTCGTCCGACGACCCCGCGCAGCGAACCCCGCCGCCAACGCCAGCACCGGCTCCTCATCACCGGACAACACCACCGAACGAGGCCCGTTCACCGCAGCCAACGACACACCCCTGGTCAAGGTGATCTCGTCTTCCGACGCCTCGACCGCGACCATCGCCCCACCCGCGGGCAGCACCTGCATCAACGCACCACGCGCCACCACCACACGACACGCGTCCTCCAATGACAACACACCCGCGATGTGAGCAGCCACGACCTCACCGACCGAGTGACCCGCCACCACATCCGGCGTCACGCCCCACGAGGCGAACAACCGCGACAACGCCACCTCGACCGCGAACAGACCGGGCTGAGCGAACTCCGTCTCGTCAATCCGTGCATCATCCGAGGTCAGCACCTCCCGCACCGAAGCCGGGAAGTACGACAACACCTCACCCCACGCATCAGCAAAAACCGGGAACGACGCCGCCAAACCACGACCCATCCCCACCCGCTGCGAACCCTGACCCGTGAACAGGAACGCCGTCCCACCACGGACCACAGCACCGTGACGGCTCTCGCTCACGGCGGTCAGGCTGTCGAGCAGTTCGTCGATCGTCGTCCCCACCACGACGGCCCGGTGGTCCAGCGTGGCGCGGACGGACAACGACCGGGCCACGGCGTGCGGATCCGCCGAGGAGTCGAGCGCGGACCGCAGGCGGGACGCCTGTGCCCGCAAGGCCGCCTCGTTGTGCCCGCTCAACGGCCACACCGCGAACCGGTCCGGGTTCCGGACAGTTTCGACGGGGGCTTCGACGGCGTGTTCCAGGACGAGGTGCGCGTTGGTGCCGCTGATCCCGAACGACGACACCGCGGCACGCCGCGGACCCTCGCCCGCCCACGGTCGCGCCTCGGTCAACAGCTCCACCGAGCCCGACCAGTCCACGTGCGGGGTCGGCTCGTCCACGTGCAGGGTCTTGGGCAGCACGCCGTGCCGCATCGCCTGCACGACCTTGATCACGCCGAGCACGCCCGCCGCGGCTTGGGCGTGCCCGATGTTGGACTTCAGCGAGCCCAGCGCCAACGGCCGGTCGGCGGGTCGGTCCGCGCCGTAGGTCGCCAGCAGCGCCTGCGCCTCGACCGGGTCGCCCAGCCTGGTGCCGGTGCCGTGCGCCTCGACCGCGTCCACGTCCGACGGTTCCAGCCCCGCGTCCGCGAGCGCGGCCCGGATCACCCGCTGCTGGGCCAGGCCGCTGGGCGCGGTCAGCCCGTTCGACGCGCCGTCCTGGTTGACCGCGCTGCCGCGGATCACCGCGAGCACCGGGTCACCGTCGCGCCGCGCGTCGGACAGCCGGCGCAGGACGAGCAGTCCGGCGCCCTCGGCCCAGCCGGTGCCGTCGGCGGTCGCGGCGAAGGACTTGCAGCGCCCGTCCGGTGCCAGCCCGCCCTGCCGGGCGAACTCCGCGAACATGCCGGGCGCGCCCATCACCGTCACGCCGCCGGCGAGGGCGGTGTCGGTCTCGCCGTCGCGCAGCGATCGGCACGCCAGGTGCAGTGCCACGAGGGACGACGAGCACGCCGTGTCCACGGTGATGGCCGGGCCGTCCAGGCCGAACTGGTAGGCGATGCGACCGGAGGCGACGCTGGTGGTGGTGCCGGTCAGCACGTAGCCGGCGGTGTCGTCGCCCGCGCGGTGCATCCGTGGTCCGTACTCCTGCGGGATCGCGCCGATGAACACGCCGGTGCCGCGCCCGGGGAGGGCGGCGGGGTCGATGCCGGCGCGCTCGAACGCCTCCCAGGCCAGTTCCAGCAGCACCCGCTGCTGCGGGTCCATCGCGACGGCCTCGCGCGGCGAGATGCCGAACAGCTCCGGGTCGAACCCCGCGGCGTCGTGCAGGAACCCGCCCCGCACGGCGGAGGTGCCGCCGGGCAGCGCCCGTTCCCAGCCGCGGTCGGTCGGCGGGCCCGAGACGGCGTCCACGCCGGCCGCGACGAGGTCCCACAGCTCCTCCGGCGACGTGACGCCGCCGGGGGCACGGCACGCCATGGCGACGACGGCGATCGGCCCGTCCGCCCGCCGCGGCTTCGCGCGGACGGGTTCGGGTGCGGCACCATCGGCCCACCACGCGGACAGCGCGTCGGGGGTGGGGTGGTCGAACAGCGTGGAGCCCGGCACGGTGCGGCCGGACCGGTCCGCCAGCCTGCTCCGCAGCTCCTCCAGCATCACCGAGTCGAAGCCCAGGTCGCGGAACGTGCGGGCGGCGTCGACGTCGGTCGGGTTCTCGTGCCCCAGGACGGCGGCGGTGTGCGCGAGCACGAAGCCCGGTCCGGGACCGGTGCGGACGGCCTGCGCCCGCGGTGGTGGCGGCGGAGCGGTGGCGGTGATCGGTGGAACGCCACCGAGCCAGTGGTGCCTGCGCTGGAACGGGTAGGTGGGCAGGTCGGCACGCCCGCCGTCCGGGACCACGTCCGTCCACTTCGGAGTGACACCGCGCACCACGGCCTCGCCCAGTGACAGCAGCACCCGGTCCAGGCCACCGTCGTCACGGCGCAACGACCCGACCGCGACGACATCGGCCTGCTCTCGCACTGACGTGCTCAGGATCGGGTGCGGCGAGCACTCCACGAACACACCGAAACCGTCACCCGCCAGCTTCTCCACCGCCGAGGCGAACTCCACGGTCGAACGCAGGTTCCGGAACCAGTACTCGGCGTCCAGCCCCGACCCGTCCTCCACCTCACCGGTCAACGTCGAGTACAACGGCACGTCACCGACACGCGGCCGGATCGGAGCCAACACCTCCGCCAGCTCCTCGCGCAACTCCTCCACCTGAGCCGAGTGCGACGCGTAGTCGACCGCGATCCGCTTCGCCCGCAGAACACCCGTGGCCAGCTCGTCCAACGCGCCCGGCTCACCGGACACCACCACCGCCGAAGGCCCGTTCACCGCCGCGATCGAGATCCGCTCGCCGAACGGCGCGATCAACCCACGCACCTCGTCCTCGGAGGCGACGATCGACACCATCCCGCCGCGACCCGCCAACCTCCGCAGCACCCGCGACCGCAACGCCACCACCCGCGCGGCATCTTCCAACGACAACGCACCGGCGACACACGCCGCCGCGATCTCGCCCTGGGAGTGGCCGACCACAGCAGCCGGCTCAATCCCCCACGACCGCCACAACGCCGCCAACGACACCATCACCGCGAACAACACCGGCTGAACCACGTCCACCCGCTCCAGCGCGAGCGGATCAACCAGGACGTCGTCCAACGACCAGTCGCAGAACGGCCGGAGCGCGGCGGCGCACTCCGCCAACCGCGCCGCGAACACCGGCGACTGCTCCGCCAGCTCCACAGCCATCCCGACCCACTGGGAGCCCTGACCCGGGAACACGAACACCACCCGGCCCGGATCGCCGGCGCGGCCGAGCACGACCGAGGGCGCCGGCCGGTCCTCGGATAGCGCGGTGAGACCGCGGACAGCCGTGTCGCGGTCGGCGGCCAGGACGACGGCACGGTGCTCGAAACGCGCGCGGCCGGTCGCCAGGGTGGTGGCCACCGCGGACAGCGGCACGGCTTCGGAGGCCAAGTACGCGCTCAGCCGCGCGGCGCTCTCCCGCAGCGCTTCGGCAGACCGCGCGCTCAGCGGCAGGGGCACCGGTCCGGGCAGGTCGACGCCGGGTGCAGGAGTGTCGGCGGGTGCCGGGTTCTCGGCGGGGGCGCTGCGCACGACCACGTGGCAGTTGGTGCCGCCGATGCCGAAGGAGGACACGCCCGCGGTGCGGACCCCGCCGGCCAGCGGTTCCAGCGCGGTGACGACCCGCAGGCCCAGACCGTCCAGGTCGATGCCCGGGTTGGGGTTCGCGAAGTGCAGCGACGGCGGCAGTTCGCCGTGGTGAACCGCGAGGATGGCCTTGAGCACGCCCGCCGCGCCGGCCGCGCCTTCCAGGTGCCCGATGTTGGTCTTCACCGAGCCGACGGCCAGCGGCCCGCTCCCGGCGAACACCGCGCCCAGGGCCGCCGCCTCCACCGGGTCGCCCGCGCGGGTGCCGGTGCCGTGCAGTTCCACGTAGTCGACGTCGGCGGCGGTGACGCCGGCGTCGGCGTGGGCGAGCCGGATCACGTCGCGCTGCGCGTCGGCGCGCGGCACGGTGAGCCCCTCGCCGCCGCCGTCGTGGTTCACCGCGCCACCCGCGATCACCGCGTACACCCGGTCGCCGTCGGCCAGCGCGTCGGCCAGCCTGCGCAGCACCAGGACCACGCCGCCCTCGCCGCGCACGTAGCCATCCGCGCGGGCGTCGAAGGTGTGGCAGCGACCGGTCGGGGACAGCGCGCCGAACTCGGCGAGCACGGCGCTGCCGACCGGGGTCAGGTTCAGGTTCACCCCGCCGGTGAGCACGGTGTCGGCCTCGCCGCGGCGCAGCAGCCGGCAGGCGTGGTGCACCGCGACCAGCGAACTGGCCTGCGCCGCGTCCACCGTCAGGCTGGGACCGGTCAGGCCGAGCAGGTGCGAGACGCGGTTGGCCAGCATCGCCCTGGCCAGACCGGTGAGGGTGTGGGAGGTGGCGGCGGAGCGGGTGAGCGTGGCGTAGTCGTCGGCCATCGCTCCGATGACCACCCCGGCGCCGCGGCCGGCCGCGACCTCGGGGGTCGTGCCGGCGTCCTCCAGCGCTTCCCAGGCCAGTTCCAGCACCAACCGCTGCTGCGGGTCCACGACGGCGGCCTCGCGCGGGGAGATGCCGAAGAACTCCGCGTCGAACCCGGCGACGTCGTCCAGGAAGCCGCCGCGGCGGATCCCGGCCGGGTAGCGGCCCAGGACCTCCTCCGCGTCCGGCCAGCGGCCGGGCGGCACGTCGGCCACGGCGTCGCGCCCGGCGCGCAGCAGGTCCCAGAAGACGCGGGGGTCCGACGCCCCCGGCAACCGGCAGGCCAGTCCGACGACCCCTACCGCGCAGTCGTGGTCGGCGCCGGTCGGTGCGACAGCGGGCCGGCTCACCACAAGATCACCCGCCCCTCGGCTTTCGCGATGTTCCCGTTCCGCGCGGGCGTACTCCGAATTGCGCCCCGAGCCACACCGATCGGCCGGTCCGACGTGGTGCGGGGTCGACTGAAGTTACAATCGGGCGGCGATCCGACCACACCCCTAATCGCCCCTAACCCCGATCCCGACACACCATTCCCCGGCCCGGCAACCCCGGATGCTGCGGTGTGTGCGGGAACGTCGCGGTGCGCCGGTGTTAACGTGGTGGGAAATCGTCGGAACCGGCGTCACGACGCCTTCGTGAAGCGGGGACAACCGCTGTGCGCAGTCATGTCGCTTTTCTCAACCTGCCGGCGCACGGGCACGTCCGGCCCACGCTGCCCCTGGTCTCCGAGCTGGTCGCCCGCGGCCACCGGGTGACCTACGCGGTGGGCGAGGAGTACGCCGAGGTGGTCGTCGGCGCGGGCGCCGAACCGGTGCCGTACAGCTCGCCGCTGGCGCGGCAGCCCATTCCGACCGAGATGACGCCGGACGTCATCGCCGCGGTGCCCCTGACCTATCTGCGGGAGAACATCGCCGCGATGCGGGTCTGCCCGGCGGTGCTGGAGCGCGACCGGCCGGACCTGGTGCTCTACGACACCACGATGTTCGCGGCCGGCCGCATCCTGAGCCGGAACCTGGGTGTGCCCGCGATCCGCACGTTCCCCACGTTCGCGCAGCACGAACGGTTCTCGGTGGACCAGCTCGCCGGGCCGCGCTACGGCGTGGACCCACGGCACCCGAAGTTCACCGAGTTCTTCCTGCGCCTGGTGCAACTGCTGGCCGATCACGGCATGGCGGGCGCCGACGTGGGCGCGTTCCTGGGCGAGGTGGAGCCGCGCAACCTGGTCTTCCTGCCCCGACGCGCGCAGATCGCGGAGGAGACCTTCGACGCCCGGTTCGAGTTCGTCGGGCCCTGCCTGGACCCGGCGGCGGAGCGCGGCGGGTTCGAGGCACCGCCCGGCGACGGGCCGCTGGTGCTGATCTCGCTCGGCTCGGCGTTCAACGACCGTCCGGACTTCTTCCGGGACTGCGCGGCGGCCTTCGCAGGCCAACCGGAGCGCGTCCTGCTGGCGCTGGGCAAGTCCGGCGTCGCCGAGTCGTTGGGGCCGTTGCCGCCCAACGTCGTGGCGCACCCCTGGCTGCCGCTGCACGCGGTGCTGGAGCAGGCGTCGGCGTGCGTGACGCACGGCGGGTTCGGCACCTCGCTGATGGCCCTGCACCACCGCACGCCGTTGCTGTGCGTGCCGCAGCACGTGGAGAACGACTACGTCGCGGAGCGGTTGGGCGAGTTGGGTGTGGCGCACGCGCTGGCGCCCACCGACGTGACCCCGGAGTCGTTGCGCACGGCGATCCGGGAGGTGCTGGCCGACGACGCCCAGCGGGAACGCGTGGCGCGCTTCAGCGAGGAGATGGCCACCGGTGGCGGCGTGGCGCGGGCCGCGGACGTGGTGGAGGAGAGCCTGCGGGCGCGGCCGTGAGACCGCCGGCGCGGCGGACGTGCGACGGCCCGAGGACCCCGCGGCGGGAGGGTCCTCGGGCCGTCGTCCCCTGTGCTAGGGCCGTGCCTTCGGCTTGACCAGGAAGAACAAGAAGAACAGGAAGAACAATGCGAACGCGAAGAACCAGGAGTTCGTGAAACCCAGCAGGGCGAGCAGACCGAGCAGACCGAGCAGCCCCAGGTAACGTTCGTTCACCGCGAAACCTTCCATAGTGGTCCGATGCGCACCGGACGTTATCACTCGAAATTACCACCGCCGGGTCGCCGGTTCAGTCCAGCGCGCGCTTGCGGAAGCCCTTCACCCCGGCCACGCCGAATACGAGCAACGCGCCCACCATCACGGTCAGCGACACCCACAGGGGTATCGACCGGATCTGGTCGCCGAGCACCACCGCGCGCAGCGCCTCGCTGATGTAGGTGAGGGGGTTGAGGGCGCTGACAACCTGGAACCAGGGCAGCTTCTCCAGCGCCAGCCAGGTGAACTGGGTCGCACCGGTGAACATCAGCGGGGTGAGGATCACCGCGAACATGATCTCGATGCGGTGCGGCGGGACGAACGTGCCCATGGTCATGCCGAGGACGGCGCCCAGCAGGGTGCCCAGCACGAGCACGCCGATCACCCCGGGGGTCAGCGCCCACGGCCAGTCCACGTTGTCCAGCAGCAGGATCCCGCACGGGATCATCAGCAGGCCGGAGATCATGCCGCGCACCGCGCCGAAGACCATCTTCTCCACCGCCACCAACCAGGTCGGCAGCGGCGCCAGCAGGCGGTCCTCGATCTCGCGGGTGTAGGAGAAGTCCAGGACCAGCGGCAACGCCGTGTTCTGGAGCGCGCCGACGAAGCCCGCGAGCCCGATCACGCCGGGCAGCAGCACCTTCTCGAACTCGGTGCCCACGTAACCCAGGTCGCCCAGCACCTTGCCCAGGATGAACAGGGTGAACAGGGGTTGCAGGACGACCTGCGCCAGGAACGAGGGCAGTTCGCGGCCGGTGACGAAGACGTCGCGCCCCAGCACCGCCAGGAAAGCGCGCAGGGAATCGCCCGCGGTGTGCGGCCCGAGGGTCCGCTCCGCCACGGCCCGCGTATCGGTGGTGGTCATCGCATCTCCCGGCCGGTCAGGTGGATGAAGACGTCCTCGAGGCTCGGCGTGCCGATGGACAGGTCGCTGACCCGGCAGCCGAAGTCGCCCAGGACCTTGAGCGCCGACGGCAGGACGACGTCGGAGTCGGCGGCCGCGTAGAGGCGGAACTGCTCGGCGCCCTCCCGCGCACCCAGCGCCTCGACACGCTCCACGTCGTTGACGCCCTCCAGCGCGGCGGAGACGCCCTCGGCGGACGCGTCGTCCAGGCGCACCGCGACGGTGATCGTGGTGCTGCCGGGCAGCGTCCGGGTCAGCGCCGAGGCGGTGTCCAGCGCTATGAGCTTGCCGTGGTCGATGATGCCGATGCGGTCGCACAGCTTCTCGGCCTCGTCCATGTCGTGCGTGGTGAGCACGACCGTGACGCCTTCGGCGCGCAGTTCCGCGATCCGGTCGTGCACGAACAGCCGCGACTGCGGGTCCAGGCCGCTGGAGGGCTCGTCGAGGAAGAGCACGGTGGGCCGGTGCATCAGGGCACGGGCGATCATCACCCGCTGCGCCTGGCCGCCGGACATGAAGTCCACCCGGGAGTTCGCCATCTCGGCCAGCCCCATCCGCTCCAGCACCAGGTCGGCGTCGGCGACGCGGCGGGCGCGGGGCACGCCGTGGTACGCGGCGTGGAACAGCAGGTTCTGCCGCACGGTCACCCCCCGGTCCAGGTTGTTGCGCTGGGACACCACGGCGAGCGCCTTGCGGGCCCGCGACGGCTCGCGCACCACGTCCACGCCACCGACGCGGGCCGAACCGCCGGTCGGCAGGATCCGGGTGGTCAGCACGCCGATCGTGGTCGACTTGCCCGCGCCGTTGGGCCCGAGGAGGCCGAAGACCTCCCCCGCCTCGACCGAGAAGCTCAACCCGTCGACCGCCGCCACCGGCGAGTTCGCGTAGGTCTTCCGCAGGTCGTCGACCGCCACCGCTTCAGTCACGCGCCACAACGTATGGCCGTACCCGAAGGCGCAAAAGCCCGTCACCTCGGTATTAGGAGCCGCGCCTCAAGTTAGGGGGGAACCGCCGACGCGCCGGTAGGGGTCGCCAGGGGTCACGCGTGGGGAACGGGCATCGGACACACTGGGCGCGGACGGCGTGGGGAGGACGGGGCATGGTCGAGCGGTGCGCGCGGGTGCCGCTGCGCGGGTTCGCGCTGGTAGTGCTGGGGGTGCTGGGCCCGCCGGTGCTGCTGGTCGGGTTCCTGGGCACGCTGTCAGGTCTGCTCTCGGCCACCCTGGGCGCGCGGCGGTTGGTCGAGCTGACCCGATCGTTGGCAGGCCGGTGGTGCGGGGTGGACATCCCCTCCCCGTACCACCCGCGACCCGCGCCGCCGCAGGCCGACGCGCTGGGCTACTACCGGCTGGGCGACCAGCTCCACCGCTCCCCAGCGCTGCCCCGGTACCAGCGGACGCTGAACTGGCTGGTGCGGGACCCGGCCACGCGCCGGGACGCGCTGTGGCTGCTGCTGTCCCCGCTGGTGGGCGCGGTGACCGCGCTGGTGCCGGTCGCGCTGCTCGCGGCGGCCGTCGCGCTGGTGTGGGCGGCGCCCGCGTGGCCGGGCGTGCCCCTGGCGGTGGTGGCGGTCGCCGCGGCTCTCGCGGTCGGGCCCGGCGCTCTGCGCGGGTACGGCCGGTCTGCCGCGGCGCTGCTGGGGCCGGCCCGGTCGCACGCCGGGCGACGTGGCCCGTTGGCCCGGCTGCGCGGGCGGCTGGTGGCGTTGGGCGAACTGGCGCTGGGAGTCCTGCTGGCCGGGCCGGACCTGGTGCTGGCCGTGCTCGTCGTGCTGTGCCTGGTGCCGGGCGGGTGGCTGCTGCCTGCCGCGCAGCGGGTCGTGCGGCCCTACCTGGGTCTGCGGCGCGGGCTGCTGGCACGCCGGACCGGCCGGGAGGTGCCGGAGCCCTACCTGCCGCCGCCGGAGCCGCCCGAGCCGCGCCGCGACGGCCTGTACCTGGTGGGGCGCACGCTGGTCCGCTCGCCGCGGCCGGTGGTGCGGCTGCGGCGGTACCGGTGGGTGCTGCGCGACAAGGCGACGTGGCGCGACCTGCTGTGGCTCGCCGCGCAGCCGGTGGTGCGCCTGCCGGGGGCGATGATCATCGCCGCGACCTGCTACGCGGCAGCGGCGCTGGTGTGGCCCTGGGTGTGGTGGGTGCCGACCCGGTCCTGGCTGGACTACGACCCGGCGTTCGGCTGGTGGGCGGTGACCGGGATGACCGGGTGGCCGACCGGCGCGCCGCCGGTGACAGGCCTGGTGTTGGGCGTGCTGGTGGTGGTGGGTGGCGCGTTGGTCGCGCCGTGGCTGCTGCGGTGGCACGACCGCCTGGGTGTGGCGCTGCTGGCGCCGACCGAAGCGGCGCTGCTGGCCCGCCGGGTGCGGGAGCTGGCCGACGCGCGCACCGACGCCAACCAGGTGCAGGTGGCCGAGCTGCGCCGCATCGAGCAGGACCTGCACGACGGCGTTCAAGCCGGGCTGGTGGCGATCGGGATGCAGCTCGACGCGGTGGAGCACCTGGTCGACCGCGATCCCGAACAGGCCAAGGCGATGGTCGCCAAGGCCAGGCAGGGCTTGGCGGGCACGCTGGTGGAGCTGCGCGCGGTGATCCGCGACATCCACCCGCCGGTCCTGGCCGAGCGAGGGCTGGGCGACGCTGTGCGCGCCCTGGCGCTCAACTCGCCGCTGGAGGTCACCGCCGAGATCGACCTGCCGGGCCGCGCCGAGGCCGCGGTCGAGTCCGCCGTCTACTTCGCGCTGCGCGAGCTGCTCACCAACGTGGCCAAGCACTCCGGGGCGCGGCGCGCGTGGCTGCGGCTGCGGTTCCGGGACGGCGCGCTGCACGCGGAGGTGCGCGACAGCGGTGTCGGCGGCGCCGAACCCGGCGCGGGCAGCGGGTTGCGGGGATTGGGGCGCAGGCTCGCCGCGTTCGACGGCGACCTCTCGGTGGACAGCCCGGCGGGCGGACCCACCGTAGTGGCACTGCGGGTGCCGTGCGAGAGCTGGCGGCAGGAGTGATCGCGCTACGCTGGGACGCCGGACCCCCTCATCACCGGAGTGCCAGTGCGCGTCGTGCTCGCCGAGGACCTGCACCTGCTGCGTGAGGGTCTCACGCACATGTTGACCGCCCGCGGCATCGAAGTGGTCGCGGCGGTGCAGACAGGCGTGGAGCTGCTGGAGGCGCTGCGCGAGCACCGGCCGGACGTCGCGATCGTGGACGTCCGGCTGCCGCCGACGTTCACCGACGAGGGCCTGCGAGCGGCGCTGGCGGCCCGCCGGGAGACCCCCGGCTTCCCCGTCCTGGTGCTCTCCCAGCACGTCGAGCAGCTCTACGCGCGGGAGCTGCTGGCCGATCGCGCGGGCGCGATCGGCTACCTGCTCAAGGACCGGGTGCTCGGTGGCGACCAGTTCATCGACGCGGTGCGGCAGGTGGCGGGCGGCGGCACGGCCCTGGACCCGGAGGTCATCTCCACGCTGCTGAGCAGCGGCAGCAGGCAGGAGCCACTGGACCGGCTCACCCCGCGCGAGCGGGAGGTCGTCCACCTGATGACCGAGGGCCGGTCGAACGCGGCCATCGCGCAGCGGCTGCACCTCAGCGAGGGCGCGATCAGCAAGCACACCACCAGCATCTTCGCGAAATTCGGCATAACGGACTCCCCCGACGACAACCGCCGGGTGCTGGCGGTGCTGGCCTACCTCGACGGAAGTCCTGATTGGACGCCCCCGAGAGGCACCCCCTAGAGGCACCCTTAACCTCCTCGAAACCTCGCCGCGCAGACGCGTGCCCGATCACCTGGTCGCCCGGTAGGGGTTGCCGTCCACCTCGTGGGTCGAGACCTTGACCAAGTCACAAACCAGGACCGCCGAGCCGGTCCCGCGTCGCTCGTCGCCGTCCGCCGTCCGCCGCCCGCGACACCGACGCCGCGGAGAGAAGTGTGGAGAGCATGGGTGCAGGACCGGGGAGGGACTCATGGACGACGCAGTTACGCGAGTCCGAGGACGCTTGCGCACGACTGCTGTGCTTCGCCCCAGCGGGGGCGACCGCGATGTTCTTCTCCCACATAGCCCAGGCCATGCCCCGGTCCCTGTCGGTCGCCGCCGTGCAGTACGCCGGCAGGCAGGACCGCAGGGGGGAGCCGCCGGTGCTCACGATCACCGAACTGGCCGACAGCGTGGTGGCGACCCTGCCGACCGGCTCGGCGCCGCCGCTGGTGCTGTTCGGGCACGGCATGGGGGCGCTGGTGGCTTTCGAGACGGCCCTGCGCCTGCGTCGCCGCGGTGCGGAGCCGCTGGCCCTGGTCGCCTCCGGCACGCCCGCGCCGTCGCTCCCCCACCCCGCAGAGCCGCGCTCCGTGCTGTTCCTCGACGGCGCCGGCGTGCCCCAGTCCGCACGGGACGGTGACGACACCGCGCTCCGGACGTACCGGTGGGACCACCGGGAGAGGCTCGCCTGCCACGTGCTGGCGATGGTCGGCGGCCACGACCCCAGCGCTCCGGTCGAGGAGGTGCTGCAGTGGGGCGAGGTCACTTCCGGACCGTTCGAGCTGCAGGTGTTCTCCGGTGACCACTTCTACCTGAGGGTTTTCGTGTCCACAGTGGCGAACGCGGTGTCGCAGCGGGTCATCGCGCTGTGCGAGGGCAACTACGGCTGACGCGGGGTGGCGCGGCGCGGGCCACCGGTCGGTAGGGGTTGTCCTCCCCCGACACCCGCTGGGATGGTCGGCTCCATGCTCTCCGTCCCCGATCCCACCGACCCGTGGGTGCGCAGGTTCCACCCGTCGCCGCGGGCGCGGCACCGACTCCTGTGCCTGCCGCACGCGGGCGGGTCGGCAAGCTTCTACTTCCCGGTGTCGCGGGCGCTGACGCCGGACGTCGAGGTGCTGGCGGTGCAGTACCCCGGCAGGCAGGACCGGCGGCACGAACCGTGCGTCGACTCGGTGCACGAACTGGCGGACCTGCTGGTGGACGTCGTGCTGAAGTGGGCCGACCGGCCGCTGTCGCTGTTCGGGCACAGCATGGGCGCCTCGGTGGCGTTCGAGCTGGCCCTGCGCCTGGAGGAGCGCGGGGTCGAGCCGGCCGGGCTGTTCGCGTCCGGTCGCCGGGCGCCCGGCGCGCACCGCGACGAGCGGGTGCACGAACGCGACGACGAGGGCCTGATCGCCGAGATCAAGCGCCTCGACGGCACCGAGTCCCGGCTGCTCGACGACGACGAGGTCCTCCGCATGGTGCTGCCCGCTGTGCGCGCCGACTACCGGGCCGCGGAGCTGTACCGGTACCGACCGGGGCCGAAGCTGCGGACCCCGGTGTTCGCCCTGGTCGGCGACGCCGACCCGAAGGTCGACCTGTCCGAGGCGCGCCGCTGGGCGGAGCACACCGACGGCCCGTTCGAGCTGGAGGTGTTCTCCGGCGGTCACTTCTACCTCAACCACCACGCCCCCGCCGTGATCGGGCGGATCGCCCGGCACACCGGCGCGGTGACCACGAGCTGAAGCGCCGGTGCCGGTCAGGGCGCTTGCCCCCGGCCGGTGGACCACCGGCCGGGGGGGGCGCGACGACCTCACGACCTCAGCCGAGGTGCCGGTGCTTCTCCGCCGACGACAGCACCTCGCGCGGCAGGCTGGCGGGCAGCTCGGCGCGCTTGGTGACGTTGAGCTTGCGGTAGACCTTGGTCAGGTGCTGCTCGACGGTGCTCACCGTGATGTGCAGCTTCTCGCTGATCTCCCGGTTGGTGTGCCCCAGGCCCGCCAGCGCGGCGACCCGGCGTTCGGCCTCGCTCAAAGCGTCTGGGCTGTCCTGGTCACCGGCGCCGGGGTCGCGCGTCTCCGCGACCTCGTCGCCCCGGCCGATCGACAGCTCCCGGCTCAGCGGTTCCGCGCGGCACGCCTTGGCCATCTGCCCGGCGCGCCGGGCCATCGCCCGCGCCTGCTCCCAGTCGCCCTCGGCCTTGTGCGCGCGACTGAGGTCCAGGAGCGAGTGCGCCAGCTCGAAGCGGTCCCGGGCGACGCGCAGCAGCTCCACCGACTCCTGCAGCATCCGGGTCCGGCGCTCCTGAGGCGCCGTCGACGCCAGCACTCGCAGCGCGATGCCGCGGGCGCGCGGCCCGTCGGCGCCGCGCAGGCCGAGGTGCTCGACGACCAGCGCCCGCGCGCCCTGCCGGTCGCCCAGCAGCAGGTGCGCCTTCGCCGCGCCGATCCGCCACGGCACCAGGTTGGGCAGGTCCAGGTGCCACTCGCGCATCAGCTCGCCGCAGCGCCGGAAGTCGTTCAGCGCGGCGTGCGGGCTCCCGACGGCCAGGCGGTGCTGCCCGCGGGAGTACAGGTAGTGCAGCCCGAACTGGGTGTCGTACACCGCGTCGGGCACCGGGATCCGCAGCAGCGCGGCCGCCTCGTCGTGCCTGCCCATCGCCGTTGCCGCGGCGACGCGCACCGACAGCGGCACACCGACCACGACGCCCCAGCCCCGCGGCGGCAGCAGTTCGTGCGCCTCGCGGGCCTGCTCGGCGGCGGCGAGCAGGTCGCCCTGCCGGAACAGCACCTCGGCGCGCAGCGCGCCGAACAGCGCGCCCCAGATCTCCAGACCGCCCACAGCGGGATCGGCCAGCAGCGCCTCGCACCAGCGGCCCGCCGCCTCGGCGCGGTCGGTGTGCACCAGCACGGTGACCGCCGCCACCGAGGCGACCTGCTCCCCCGGCGTGCGGTCGCCGAACCTGCTGTTCTGCAGGACGTGCTCCGCGGTCATCGCGATCTCGTCGGCCGACTCGCCCGAGCACAGCCGTTCGAGCATGGTCAGCGCACCCGTCCACGGGCCGTACACGGTGCCGCGCGGGCGCTCGGCACGACGGGGCGCCGGCACCGGCGCCGCGGCCGGGTAGAGGAACGACAGCCACTGCACCACCAGCCCGAATTCGCCGCCGGCGTCCGCGCCGCCCGCCGCCGCGGCGAGTTCGACCAGTGCACCGGACAGCTCCTTCGTGCAGCCGTACCAGAGCAGGAACTTGGCTAGTTGCAGCGTGTTGTGCCGCGACAGCCGCCCCTCGGCGAGGGCGGTCCGCAGCGGCGTCAGGTACTTGCCGACCGCCGCCGGGTTGCGGCTCCACGCGAGTTGCAGCAGCAGGGCGTTGATGTCGGCCCGCTCGTCGTCGTCGGACGTGATCCGCACGACCAGGTCGAACTTGGCCAGGGCGTCGTCGCTCCGGCCGTGGCCCAGGTCCTCGCCGGCGGCGTGCCGCAGCACGGCGACGGCCCACTGACCGGTGACCTGGCCGCCGAACCGGTCGGCGGCGACGAGGTGCGCGGCCACCTCGGGCGCGGCGGCGCCGTCGGCGTGCAGCAGCGCGGCGGCGGCGAGGTCCAGCGCGGCGCGCTCGGCGGCGGTGAGGCTGTCCAGCACCGCCGCGCGGGCGACCGGGTGGCGGAAGCGCCCGCCGTTGAGCAGGCCCGCCATCTCCATCACGTCGAGCATCTGCGCGGCGAAGTCGGAGGAGACGTCGAGCAGGCTGCCGAGCAGCACCGGGGTGCTCGCGTCGCCCAGCAGCGCCAGCCCGCAGGCGACCCGCAGCATCGAGGGATCCCACCTGTGCAGGCAGGTCAGCACGGCGAGCCCGAACTCGTGCCCGACGACGACATCGCCGTCGGCGGGCGCCGCGCCCGGGCGGACCGCCGCGAGGTGGTCCTCGACCAGCGCCTTGGCCAGCAGCGGGTTGCCGCCGCTGATCGCGTGGTGCACCGGCGCCAGCGCCCGCACGGTGACCTCGTCGAACGATCCGGCGAGCAGTTCCGCCACCCCGTCGTGGGTCAGCGGGGCGAGCCTCAGGTGGGACGTGTGCGGGTGGCGGGTCAGCTCGGTGCGGAACGCGTTCTGGCTCGGTCTGGGCAGCACCCACTTGCCGAGCACCACCAGCACCTTCGCGAACCGCATCCGCCGCTGGAGGTAGAGCAGCGCCTGCAGGGACGGCACGTCGGTGAACTGCACGTCGTCGACGCAGATGACCAGCGGTTCGCCCCTGGCCAGTTCCAGCAGAGCCGTGCACACCTGGTCGAGCAGACCCGCGCTGGCGTCCCCGATGGCCATCGGGTCGTCGGGCGTCGTCGGCCGGGCGTGGTCGTGGTCGTGGTCGCGCAGGAGCGCGTTGAGGCGATCGGCTACCGGCTCGGGCAACGACGGGCTGCGGAAAAGCTGGCCGAGCACCTTGAACCCCAGGGTGCTCTCGGCGCGGGAGCTGGCGGCGCTCAACAGCGTTGCGCCGCGTGCCGCCACGCGCTCCGCGAACTCGTGCACCAGTTCGGTCTTGCCGCTGGCGACCCCGCCGCTGACGACGACGACCTGGCCCCTGCCATTCACGCACTCGGCATACAGCCGGTCCAGGGTCGCCAATTCCTCATGCCGCTCGACCAGTGCCATAACACCCTTCCGATTGAACTCCCCCACCGCGTTGTCCCCGACACCGAGAGCGCGCTGCGGGCACGCCCTGGAGCGGTGCAAATGTAACCGGAAGAAGGCCGCATGTGGAGACTTGTCAACACAGCTGACCGGACAGGAAATCGCGATCCGAATGACCGCCGTTCGGAGCAGTGCATTGCCGCAAAAGCACCAACAAGCAGCCGGAACGTGCGGGCAGCAAGCCTGCAACGCCCGGCCGGGCACATGCGAGGACGCCTCGGTTACAAGTGGCGGAACAATAGCCGACACTGCTCATGACGACTTAACACGAGCCCTCGTCTTTTACCTCGCCGCCATCAAGAATTCCAATCGATCAGACCTGAACCGCTACCCGTCACATTCAGTCGATCACACTGGGTGCGCGCCGTCCACCGGCTTCATCGCCGGGATCGGACCGCGGCGCGGGCGGACACCGCCACCTCCGCCTCCAACGCGTCCGCCGCCGCGACCGCACCGCCGGCGTCGTGCACCTCCCGCCGCATCGCGGCGACCCGGGCCGCGACGCCCGGATCACCCGCGACGTGCAGCACCGCCTCCCGCAGGCGGGCCGGCGTGGCCTCGGCCACCGGCAGGTGCACGCCGACGCCGAGCTGCGCGATGCGGCTGCCGTTGAGGTACTGGTCCCACGCCTGCGGCACAGCAACCATCGGGACCCCGAAGGACAGCGCCTCCATGGTCGATCCCATGCCCGCATGGGTGAGGAACGCGGCGGCGTGCGCCAGCACCTCCACCTGAGGCGCCCAGCGCACCACCTCGACGTTGGGCGGCACCGGGCCGAGGTCCGCCGGGTCGACGAAGCGACCCACCGACATCAGCACGTACCAGTCCAGTTCCGCGAAGGCCGTCAAGCACCGGCGGTAGAAGTCCAGCTTGTCGGTGTAGGCCGAGCCCAGCGACACCAGCAGCACCGGGCGGTCGTCGGGCGGCTGCCAGGTGCCCGCCGCGGCGCGGACACCCGGACCGACGAAGGTGTAGTTGGGTGCGACCCGCTCCCCGCGCACCTGCCACGCCCTGGGCATGGTCACCAGCCCACGGCGCGGCCCGAACATGATCCCGAAGGGGGTCAGCGGCACCTCGCGGGCCTTGAGGAAGCCCTCGAACTCCGCCAGCAGCTTCGCCATCTCCGGCGCGGGCGGCGCCGAGAGGTCGATGCCGAAGTCCTCGGCCATGCCGTCGTAGGGCACGAACGTCGGCGAGAGCTGCACGGCGGGCACCCCCCACTCGGCGGCCAGCACGGCTCCGTGCCAACCGCACACGTCGTGCACCACCAAGTCCGGGACGTCCCCCGCATACGCCACGTCGAGCTGGGGCGTGACCGCGAGGAGTTCGTCGAGGAACATGCGCTGCGCTGCGATGTCGCTCTCCGGCCACGACGTGGTGGGGTCGGACTCGGACGGCACGGTCGACCGGTAACCGACCACCTCGGCACCGGTCGCGGCGACCACCGGGGCGAACTCGTCGTTGATGGCGTAGGTCACCCGGTGACCGCGCCGCACGAGCTCGGCGACGACCGGGAGCCCGGGGTTGACGTGCCCGTGCGCGGGCACGGTCATGAAAGCGAAGTGGTGGCCCATTTGAGACGCTTTCCCGTGTGGTGATCCGGCACCCGCAGCGAGACGTCGGGACGCGACCACGAAGAACGACCTCGGCCAGCGGACGCTAACAGCCGTCGCCGACAAGGGTGTACCCCTGCCACCCCCTGGTTCGGCGACCCGGAACCACGACCCGGCACGGGGGGTGGCCGGTCGGTGTCAGGCGAGTCGACCCGACGCCCCGGCCGCGGATCCGCCCCGGCGGTCCGGGGTGGAACCGATGTCGGTCCTGCGCCTGCCGACGTCACTCGCGGGCGGCGGCGCGCTGCCTGATCACCTCGGCCCCCTCTTGGTCAGACTGCTGTGAGACACCTCGTGTGAGCGGGGTTCCTGATCAAGGGCGGGATCGGAGATCCTGGTGCTCGTGTCCACCTCATCCGACAAGCGGCCCCGGCGTTCTTCCGGCGCGGCGTCCGCCGATCCGGCCGCGAGCCCGTCCCGGCGGACGTTCACCGCCGAGTACAGGCTCGCCCTGGCCGCCGAGTACGAGAACGCCCCAAATGGGGAGAAGGGCGCGATCCTGCGACGCGAGGGCCTGTACTCCTCGCACGTGATCGAGTGGACCAGGGCCCGCGACGCGGGGCGGCTGGGTGGTGGGCCCGCGGCATCGACGGCCCCGGCGACACCGGCGCGCAGGTCGGCCGAGCAGATCGAAATGGAGAAACTGCGCCGGCAGAACGAGAAACTGACCTCCGACCTGACCAGGACCCGGATGGCGCTGGACATCATGGGAAAAGCACACGCGCTCTTGCGGGAACTCTCAGAGAGCACAGACGAGAACAGACAATGGAGTACGTGCCCGACTTCCCCGAACGGTTCGGCTCACTGGCCGACGCCCGCGCGTTCTGCGAGGAGTTCTTCCTCGCCTACAACCACGAACACCGACACTCCGGCATCGGCATGCACACCCCCGCGTCCGTCCACTTCGGAACCGCCGACCAGATCCGCGACCAACGCCAGGGCGTCCTCGACCGCGCCTACGCCCGATATCCGGCGCGTTTCGCACGCCGTCCCCGTCCACCCGCACTGCCCGACGTGGCCTGGATCAACCAGCCCATCGAGCAACCGCAACCGACCCCATAAACACAACCTGTCTCATCTGAATTGACAACTACCGGAGTGCCGGACCGGAGAGGGCCTCTCCAGTAGAGGCCGCCAGAAGGCAACAGAGGGCCCCCGCGATGGATCCGCCTGCGGGCATCGGGCACGATAACAATGGAACTCCTGGCAGAGCGGCGCTTCGACAACGTCCGATCTACCAGGAGTTCCCTCGTCTGCGCACCAAAGAGCCTTCGCCTGCCCAAGCTCGGAAACGGGCACTTACATTCGCTGGAAGGTGCGGTAGTGGTCGGGGGTGTAGTAGCCGCGCGGTGGTGCGAACTTCATGTCCACGACGATGCGCTTGGGCCCTCGGCCGCCGGGAGGGGGTACGGAGGTGTAGCAGTAGATATCGTACTCGTAGTAGTCGCCGCCAGCGGGCAGGAGACCTTCCCGGTTTTCGAACTTGCCTCCCGCGTAGCAGTGCTTGCCGTTGATGGTGTACCACTTGCGTTCCTCAGGCCAGTCCTTGGCCTTCCAGCGGCCGTACGCGGTGTAGGCATCCTTGGGCACCACCAGGGTCTGTGCCGAAGTTGCTGCGGGTGCTGTGGCGGACGCGAGTGCTGCGGTTGACGATGTCAGGCCGAATACGAGGGCCGCGATCACGACTAGGGTGTAGCGCAGGCAGTACCGGATCCAGGTAAACGCGTTGCCCTGGCCACCGGCGCTGTTGCCCGGCGTCCAGGCAATAGCGAAGTCGGCCTCGCGCACCGCCTGGCCCGGCGGGCAGAAGGTCAGCACCATGTTCTCCGAGTCGTGGGGCGGGTTAACCTCCTCGACGTCGCCCTTGCCGGTGAGGGCGTCGAACACTCCGGCGTAGTTCGCATATGCCGCCCTCCTCATGCTGGCGTCCACTGTGGCTGGTCGGACATCTTCGGTTCCATGTGGTTCGGCATCCTTCCCACAGATCTCGACGATCCGGACCCACGCGGGCCCGGGACTCCGTCCCACCATCCCTACCGCACCCGACCACCGAAAGCCCCGACACACTGGTTCACCCCGACCACCACCCATGTGAGTTAGCCTCGTTCACGCATCGCCCACAACTCGGCACACCAGTCACGTCGACATCCCCCACACGGGGTGGCCACAACGGACAGCGAGGCCTCGGGGACTGTTTCAAGATCGGCTCTGACCCGTGGTCGGTGGTGACGCCGAGTAGCCAGCCATGATCATGACCTTGTGATGGATGTCGATTCCCTTGTGGGAACGGTGTTTTCGGACTGTCGGCGCTGGCCGTCCAGGACGTGGCGGACAGTGGCGGCATCGTGGCGGTCACGGCCCGCACCCTGGATGTGGCCGTGCCGTGTCCGGTGTGCGAGACCGCGGCGGCGAAGGTGCACGGCTACCACCATCGGATGCTGAAGGACGTGCCGGTCGACGGCCGTCAGGTCGTCGTGCATCTGCGCGCCCGGCGGCTGGTCTGCCCGGCTCGGAGTTGCCTGCGGCAGATCTTCTGGAAGCAGGCGAGGTTGTCCCCGGAGGCCGGACACCGGATTTTATGCCACGAGGGCGAGGCCTTGACGATAGCCGACACGGGCTTCATGCGGGGTGCGGTAGCCGAGTGTCGAATGTAGACGGTCGTGGTTGTAGTAGCCCAGGTAGGCGAAGACGTCGCGTCGGGCGTCGTCGCGGGTGTCCCAGACGGAGGTGCGGATCGCGGTCTTGAGGGTGGCGGAGAACGACTCGGCGACCGCATTATCGAAGCACGATCCGGTTCGGCCGGCCGACGGGCGGATGCCGTGACCGGCGAGCGCGGAGCGGAACAGTCCGGAGCTGTATTGCGACCCGCGATCGGCGTGAAAACCGCATCATCGCTGGTCAGGCCGCGCCTGACGGCGAGGTCGAGGGCGTCGCGAACCAGGTCGGCGCGCATGTGGTCGGCCATCGCGTACCCGATGACCTCGCGGTTGTGCAGGTCGATCACCGTGGCCAGGTAGAGCCACCCCTCCCGCGTGGGCAGGTAGACACCTCACGCGGGTCAGGTGTCAAGCGGGGGGTGTTGTTTGGTGGTTGTGGTTGGGGCCAGGCTGCGTCTTCGCGCCAGGGTTGGTTGTGGGTGTGGCACCACCAGAGGCGGCCGAGGAGTTTGTTGGCCAGGTTGCGCAGGGCGGCGTTGTGGCTGTCGCCGGTGGCGCGGCGTTGGTCGTAGTGGCTCGGGCGCCAGCGGACTTGGTGATCGAGGCGAAGGCCCACCAGCGGTGGCGAAGCGGGTGGTGTCATCGCCGATCTCGGCGAGCACGCGCGCCGCCAGGATCGGTCCCAGCCCAGGTGCCGAGCGCAGTAGTTCGACGGTCGGGTGCCGGCCGAGTTCGGTCGCCAACGCGGCCTCGAGGTCTGCGATACCGACTTGCATCACGGTCACGATGGCCGGCAGCGCCGCGACGGCGTGACCGTAGCCTGCTTCCACTGGTGGCGGTTGGCGCAGGGCCGGCGTCTGCAGCTGCGCGACGATCCGCTCGGCCAGGCCGGGGTCGTTCCGGCGGCCGGCTCGGCGGAGCAGGGTCGCCATCCGTGCTCGGGTCAGCCTGGCCGCGGCCGTCGGTGTCGGCGCGGCGGCAACCGGCCAGGAACCCGGACAGATCGAGGTCGTCGACCACCTCCAGCACCTTCCAGCACAGATGCCGTCGAGGAAGCCGGTCACGGACGTCCTGCGGGAGCGCGAACGCCTCCCCGGTGCCACGAGCGGTGAAGTTGAACGCCATCCACCGATGGCTGCCGCGTGATCCCCCGAACAGAGCAACGACACGCCCTTGACGACCTGAGGTCGACTGATGTGCGACAGCCTCTCGCCCGCCCAGCAGCGGCACCGAAACCCGTTCGGCCCGGCCCAGGGCGACCGGCCGGGTCGAAGAACCGTGTCATCGCGCAACGCTTCGACGTCGGCCTACTCCTGGCCACCGGCCAGGCACACACCCGACCGGCCCACCACAAGAAGGGCACCAAACCCCGCCGAACAGGTTAAACGGCAAGCTTGGTTCCCTGGTCGAACACGAGGGCCGGCGGGCGATCTTCACGGCCGGTCATGCCACCGCGCTCGACGACGTCGTTGAGGATGCCGATGGCAAGCCCATCGGAATCGTGGTGAAGCGCATGTGCCGGTTGTTCGACGAAATCGGCGGCCATGTGCCCTACGACCAGCACCGTCCGGCACGGCGGCAACTGGAACCGGCCGAGCCTGACGTGCCGCGCAGGCCTGACCAGCCGATGACGCGGAGGCCCGGAACGACTCTTGCTCCGGGCCTCCCGTCTCATCGCAGGACGTTCACAACCGGGCCGCAACAGGGCTCGCGTATTCCTGTCACCAGGCAAGACAGTCAGAGGGGGACAGGAAGATGCGCAGACTCATACCGGCAGTGCTCACCGCCGCGGCGGCGTTGACGCCGATGATGGCGCACACCGCGACCGCGCACGCCACGTGCGTGCCCGAGGTGACCATCCAGAACGCCGGGCAGTACGAGGGCAGCCTGAACGCGGCCAACGCGCTGGTGTTCACCGTGGACGTGGCGCCGGGGTGCGATGGGCAGGGGACGGTGGCGTACCGGACCAAGGACTACAACGGCGTGGAAGGGTGGGCGACCGCGCACAACGACTACACGCCGGTGAACGGGGTGCTCCAGGTCGGGCAGGAGCCGCTGGTCGTGAAGGTGCCGCTGGTCTCGGACCAGGAGGTCGAGAAGGACGAGTCGATCGCGGTCGAGTTGTACGACCCGCAGGGGGTCGTCATCGTCAACGACGTCTTCGGCCTCGGCACGGTGTACGACGACGACTCGCTGTCGGTGTCGCTCGACGGCGGCAAGATCTGCTGGGACCCGGAGTGGACGGGCGTGCAGCTGGACCTCACGTCCGCGGCCGAGGTGCCGGTGACCGTCAGGTTCCACGTGTCCGGCGGGACGGC
This sequence comes from Actinosynnema sp. CA-299493, assembly GCF_050946825.1. Lineage (NCBI taxonomy): Bacteria > Bacillati > Actinomycetota > Actinomycetes > Pseudonocardiales > Pseudonocardiaceae > Actinosynnema > Actinosynnema sp. CA-299493. The sequence goes on along the minus strand of NZ_CP191993.1, from coordinate 4,063,403 downwards.
CGTGGCGGGCGTGCACTACGAGCCGGTCCGCGAGGGGACGGTCACGATCCCCGCGGGCTCGACGACCGGTGTGGCCGCGGTGCGGCTGTTGCCGGGTGCCGAGCGGGAGCCGGACCGGTACTTCGTGGTCGAGATCTTCGACCCGTCGGCGGGGACGGTCGGCACCAGCCGGGCGACGGTGACGGTGCGGCCCCCGACCTGATCGGGCCGCGTGGCGGAGTGCGCTGACTGTGGGGGGCGGTGGTCATCGCCCCCCACGGTCACGCGCTGAGCGCCTGGGCGTCCGGCAGGGCGTTGGCCTGCTCGTACAGCCTCATCGCCGTCCGGCGGTGGTGGGCCGCGACCGGGTCGCCCAGGCGGTCGGCGAGATCGGCGAGGTTGCGGTGGACGTGGGCCTCCTCGTAGGGGTCCGGCACGCGTTCCCTCACGACGAGGGCGGCGTGCAGGTGCTCGCGGGCGGCGTCGAGGTCGCCGACGAGCAGCAGCGTGCGACCGATGTGGCCCAGCGTCGAGGACTCGCCGTGCCGGTCACCCACCTCGCGGCTGACGGCCAGCGCCTCTTCGAAGCGCTCCAGCGCGGACGCGTGGTGCCCGCCGTCGAGGCGCGCGATACCGGTGTCGAGCAGCGTTTCCCACTCCAGCCAGCGGTCGCCGATGTCGCGGCTGATGGCCAGCGCGCGTTCGAAGTGCTCCGACGCCCGGTGCCGCTCGCCGACCTGCAAGTACGCCTCGCCGAGGGTGTCGAGGGTACCCGCTTCCAGCCGGGCGTGGCCCAGCTCGCGCAGCCGGCGCAGCGCCTCGTGCAGCGGGGCGAACGCCAGGTCCGGCCGGCCCATCCGCACGTACGTGTGGCCGAGGTTGCGCTGGGCCAGCGCCCGGCCCAGGTCGTTCCCGGCGGCGGTGCTGTGCTCGACGGCGAGGTGGTGGGCGGTGACGGCCCGGTCGAAGTGGCGCAGCTCGGCGTGCATGTTGGCCATGTTGTTGTGGATGTGGCCCTGGGCCGCCAGGTCGCCGACGGCACGCGCGACGGTCAGGGCGCGGTCGCTGGCCGCGAGCGCTTCGGGCAGCCTGCGGGTCATGAAGTAGGCCACGCCGAGCGCCCGCAGCATCTCCGCTTCGGCCGCGGTGTCGCCGAGGTCGCCGGCCGCCGCCGCGCCGTGCCGGCACAGCTCGACGCGGTCGTGCCAGTGGCCGGCGGCGTCGTAGAAGCTGGTGAGCAGCGAGGTCAGCTGCCAGGCCGCGGTGAGGTGGCCGTTCTCCCGGGCGTGCGCCACGACCGGGACCAGGTTGGCCCGCTCCGCGTCGAGGAACGCCAGCGCCGCGCGCTTGTCCGGGGCGAACGGCGGCTCGGCCGGCGTGTGCCGCAGGGTGGGGGTGACCGGGCTGCGGTCGGGGTCGATGAGCCTGCTCGCCCGGAACGCCGCCGCGAGGTACCAGTCGACCAGCCGCGCGGTGCCGTCGTGGTCGGGTTCGTCGGCGCGCACGCGGCAGCGGGCGTATTCGCGGATCAGGTCGTGGAACCGGTAGCGGCCCTGCTCCACCGGCGTGACCAGGTGTGACGCGGCCAGTTCCGCCACGGCACGTCGACCGGCCGCGGCGGGCAGGCCGCACACGGCCGCACCGAGGTCGCCGCCGAACGTGGGGCCGGGGTGCAGGCCGAGCCCGCGGAACACCCGGGCCACCTCCGCGGTCAACGGCCGGTAGGCGCTGTTCAGGACGGTCCGCACGGTGCGGGAGTCGCCGACGACGGCCAGGCCGTCCAGCCGCTCGGAGTCGGTCAGTTCGGCGGCGAACTCGGCGACCGCGCCGACGGGCCGGCCGACCAGTCGGGCCGCGGCGATGCGCAGGGCCAACGGCATCCCGCCGCACAGCCGGGCCAGCCGGGCCGCCGGACCGGACTCGCGGGCCACCCGGTCGTCCCCGATGACGCTGCCGAGCAGGCTGACCGCCTCGTCGTCGCACAGGGCCGCCACGCCGACGACCCGGGTGGCGTGCCGGGCGGCCAACGCGGCCATGTTCTGCCTGCTGGTGAGCAGCAACAGGCTCCCGGGGCCGGGCGGCACGAAGCGCAGCACGTCCTCCACTCCGGCCGCGTCGTCCAGCACCACCAGGTACCGCTTGCCGTGCAGCAGCGACCGGTACAGCGCGGCCTGCTCGTCGGGTTCGCCGGGGATCCGGTCGTCGGGCACGTCCAGGGCGCGCAGCAGGTGGGCGAACGCGTCGCGGCCGGGCAGGGCCAGCTTCGGGTCGTGCCCGCGCAGGTCCAGGTACAGCTGCCCGTCGGGGAACCGGTCGGCGACCCGGTGCGCCCACTCCAAGGCCAGCGAGGTCTTGCCCATGCCGGCGGCGCCGGCGACCACCACGATCGGGAACCCGTCCCGGGCGTCGTGCGGTGCGAGCATCCGGTCCAGTTCGGCCAGCTCCGCGGTGCGGCCGGTGAAGTGGCCGACCCTGGCCGGGAGCTGCCGCGGCGGCACGGTGACCGCCGCGGGCAGCGGGTCGAGCACGGGTTCGCGGCGCAGGATGGCGGTGTGCAGGTCCACCAGCTCCGGACCGGGGTCGACGCCGAACTCGTCGGCGAGCGTGCGGCGGAGGCGGGCGAACGCGTCCAGGGCGTCGGTGTGCCTGCCGCAGCGGTAGAGCGCGAGCATGTGCAGCCGGACCAGTCGTTCCGTGGTCGGGCGCTCGGCCAGCAGTCGGGGCAGTTCCAGCACGGCGGCCTCGTGGCCACCCGTGCGGATCTCGGCTTCCCAGAGGTCCTCCACGGCGGAGAGCCGCAGCGCGTGCAGGCGTTCCACCTCGTGCTCGCCCCACGAGCTCAGGTCGGTGCCCGCGAACGCGTCGCCCCGCCACAGGCCCACCGCCTCGCGCAGCACCGCCACCGCCCGGTCGACCGCTGCTCCCCCGGTCAGGGCCGACCGCCCGGCCGACGCCAGCCGTTCGAACCGGTGCGCGTCGACCTCCTCACGCGGCACGTCCAGGACGTAGCCCGGGTTCCGCGTGGTCAACGCCTCGGGCACGCCGCAGGCGGACAGCGCCTGGCGGATGCGCGCGACGTGGCTGTGCAGGGTGCGCAGTGCGGTGCGCGGCGGGTCCTCGCCCCACAACACGTCCACCAGTCGTGACGCGGACAGCACCTCGCCGGCGTGCAGGGCGAGCACGCCCAGCACCGCACGCTGTCGGGTGCCGGCCAGCGCCGCCGCGCCGCCGGAGCCGTGCGCGCAGACCGGACCCAGCACGCGGATATCGGATCTGACCAGGTCAGCAGGGTGTTCCAGGTGCCCGGCACCGGTCACAACAGCACCACAACCGCAGGACAACGACACCTCCGTAGACCTATCGGTGTCGGGCGGACAGGGATCGCCCGGAAACCGAGGGGAAAGCTGCGATGGATACACACTTCCGTAGTCGTCCGAGAAGCACTCGGCGCTACGCGCTGCCCGCCGTCCTGGTGACCGCCGCCGTGGTCGCGACGCTGGTCCCGGCCCAGGCCGTCGCACTGGTGAACCCCGCCACGACGGTCGGGGAGGACCAGGACTTCCCGCCGATGACCACGCCGGACCCGACCCGCACCGACCCGGAGGTGCTGGCCGTCACCAGCGCCGCGGCGGACGCCCTGGAGTACTCCACGGCGGTTGTGGCGGCCGACCCGACCAGGGTGTACCCGGAGGGCTCGGTGGAGGCCATCCTCCAGGCCGGGATGCTCACGATGCCGGCGGAGGTGCTGCGGGAAGCCACCCGTTCGGCGCAGGCGATGGTGAACGCCGACATCGACGCCAGGATGGCCGAGTTCGGCCAGTACGGCCGCAACGACTGGACCACGCACGCCCGGCTGGGGTTCGCGGGCGTCTTCCAGACCGAGACGCTGCCGGTGGACCGGGCCGCGCTGACCGCCCGGCTGACCAGCCAGGCCGACCAACTGGCGATCGAAGGCCGCGCGGCCGAGCAGCAGGTCAATGAGGAGGCCGACAGGCTCGGCGTCGACCCGTCCACCATCAAGCGGGTGAAGGCGCTCGCCTTGGACATCACGTCGGTGAAGTGCTTCGAGACGACCTCCCAGGAGTGGTTCAGCGACGAGATCGAGATGGGCGGGGTGGTCGTCGGTTCCGACGGGGTGACCAAGAAGGTCCCGCCGTTCCAGGTGCACGACGACTTCGACGCCGGTGAGATCATCACCTACGGCAACGGCGGCAAGCGGTTCTCCACGCTCGACATGTCCCAGCCCGGCGTGTGGCCGCGGTACTACGGGCACAGCGTCTTCCTCTCCGAGGAGGATCTCGGCGGGTTCTCCGACGCCCTGACGACCGCCTGGGAGAAGGTCAAGGGCATCGTGCAGGACGCGATCGAGAAGCTGATCGGCGGGCTGCTCTCGCCCTACCTCGGCGCCGCCATCGCCGGCGCGATCGGCAAGGCGGTCGCATGGCTGGTCAACGTCTTCATCGGGTGGCTGATCAAGCTCGTCAAGGACGACGTCTTCGCACCGCAGCACGTGAACGTCAAGCTGCCGTCGAACGCCGAGTTCATGTACACCAACCCGGTCCACCTCGGTTGGGACGACCACCGCTCGCCGACCATGTCCGGTTGGTACAAGGGCCACGGCGGCGTCTACCGGGTCAACGCCCACCTGGAGGTGCTCCCCTGACCCCTCCACCGACCACGGCCGGGCCGCGAGCGAATCCCGCTCGCGCCCCGGCCGTCGTCGTGGCACGGGCGCTCATCCGTCCTTCTTCTCCTCCCGCAGATGGCGCAGGCACGGGTCGCGGAGGAGGTTCACCGTGTCGGCGGGCAGGAGCGGCTGCCCGCCGGAGAGCCCGGTCACCAGCGCGTCCAAGCCCGCGGTCCGGGTCATCGAACACCGCGAGCAACGCCGACGCCCGCGGACGCTCGAACCACGACACGCGCGACGTCATCCTGGTCGGCGACAGGGCCGGGTTGAAGGCGCGGGCGGCCCAGTTCCTCACCCCGTCCCAAGGCGGCGCGACCCTGAGGTCGTTCGTCCACTCCTACGACAACGGCGAGCTGGATCGGGAACCCCTGCTGTTGCGCCTCGATGTCGTCGACGAAGCGGAGTGACGGACGTCGTGGTCGACGGACTGGTTGTGGATCATCGGCCTCGCCAAGTGGATCGTGGTGGAGAACAAACTCGTCGTGCGTGACCGGCACCGGTTGCTGATCAGGGTGTACCGGCTTCTTCGGACCGGGTCCAAGGCCACGGCCGGCACGGTCTTCAGGTCCCGGTCTCGGCCTGGTGGCGGGTCTCGGTGGCCTCGTCCGGCCGGCCTGCCCGGTCCAGGGCGATGGCGAGGTTGTTCAGCGTGGCGCGTCGGTTGGTCCGGGCGAGGCGGTGCGGAGACTGGTCGAAGGCGTCCAACGCGGCGCGGAACGCCTCGATCGCTTCCTCATGGCGACCGATGCCGGTGAGCACGGTGCCGAGGCTGTTGCGGGCCAGGCCCGATCGCAGCAGGTCACCGGTGTCGTGGAACAGCTCCGCCCCTTCATCGAGGTCGGAGAGGGCCTCGTCGTACCGGCCCGCGCTCCGCAGCAGGAACGCGCGGTCGGTCAGCGCCAGGGCCAGCCCGTCGGAGCGGTCCACGTGCCGCACGGCCGAGACGGCGTCGTCGAAGGCGTCGACGGCCTCCGCCAGTCGGCCCTGACGTGCCAGGGCCTGCGCCCTGTAGTGGAGGGCCGCGGCCCGTAACCCCGGGTCGGAGTTCACGGCCTCCGAGTCGAGCATCTGCTCGGCGATCGCCTCGTCTGCCCGGTCGGCCGATCGTTCGCCGGTCAGGGCGAAGGTCAGCTCCTCGCCCGCACGTTGTGCGGCCTTCGGGTCGGCGGACTCCCGGGCGGCGGCCGTCGCCTCGGCGTAGGTCTCGAACGCGGTGTCGAACTTCCGCATCGTGTCCAGCAACGTTCCCTCGTCGGTGCTGACCCTGCTCGCTTTCGCAGAGCTGTCGGCATCTTCGAAGAAGACCATGGCGCTCCGGTGCATGGCGTCCGTCGCCTCGTTGAAACGCCGGGCGGCGGCGTAGGCGAACGAGAGGGTCGACCACGCGCCCGACTCCTCCTCCGGCCGGTTCGCCGCGCGCAGCACCGCGATTGCTTCCCGCGCGGTCTCGATGGCCTGATCCACCGCGTGGATCCCGCACAACGCGTTGGCCAGGCTCTCCAAGGCCCGACCTTCCCCGAGTCGGTCACCGGACCCCCGGGCGGCTGTCACCGCCGCGTCGGCGACGGCGATCCACTCCGGGTACCGGTGCCGCAGGCCCAGGTAGTCGTCCACCGCCAGGGCCAAGGCGACCACCGCCTCGGGCCGGTGATCAGCGGCGTGGACGGCGGCCGTCAGGTTGGGGCGTTCGACGTCCAGCCACGACGTGGCGTCCTCCCGGCTCGCGAACGGGCCCGCCTCGTCGTCACCGGAGGACGCGCGAGTGGCCGCCTGCGTCGTGGTGAGGTAATGGTCCAGCAGCCGGTCCAGGGCCGCGCCGCGGTCGTCGGCCTCGGCGTTGCGCTCGCCCTGCTCCACGGCGTAGATGCGGACCAGGTCGTGCATGCGCCACCGACCGGAGGCGGTGCCGTGCTCGATCAGGTGGGCCCGGGCCAGTTCCGTCGCGATCCGCCGGGCGGTGCGCTCGTCAACGTCGGCGAGCCGGGCGGCCGTGGGGGTGGAGACCTCCGGACCGGGGTTGACCGCCAGCAACCGGAACATCCTGGCGTGCCTGGCGTCGAGGCGGTCGTAGGAGAGGTCGAAAGCGGCGCGCACCGCGCGGTCCTCGTTGCTCAGCTCGTCCAGCCGGGCGCGCTCGTCCTCCAGCGCGACTGCCATCTCCGCGAGTGACCACGCCGGGTCGTCCGCGAGCAGCGCGGCCGCGATCCGCAGCGCCAAGGGCAGGTGGCCGCACAGGTGCGCCACGGTCGTGGCGTCCCGGGGGTGGTCGTCCACCCGGCGATCGCCCTGCCCACGTGCCAGGCGCAGCACGTCGCGCAACACGTCCACGGACGCCGCAGGGGTCAGCACGTCGAGATCAACCAGCCGCGCGTCCAATCCGCCCATCCGGCGGCGGGAGGTCACCAGTGCGCGGGTGGACCCGTCAGTGGGCAGCAGTGGCCGCACGTGCGCCGCGTCCGCGGCGTTGTCCAGGACGACCAGCAGGCGCCTGTCCTGCGCGGCGTACGCGGCCAGCACCGAGGTGTACAGCCGGGTCCGGTCCTGGACGTCCGGTGGGATGTGCGCCGGAGGTATGGCCAGCGAGCGCAGGAACCCCTCCAGCACCTGCCCCGGTTCCAGGCGGCGGATCGGGTCCTGGCCGGACAGGTCCGCGAACAGCACCCCGCCCGGGAACCAGCCCGCGTTGCCGAGCGCCGCGTGGGCCACCTGCTTGACCAGTTCGGATTTACCCACGCCGGCCAGCCCGGACACGGCCTGCACCAGCACCTCCTCGGCTGCCGGGTCCAAGGCCGCCAGCACGTCTCGCAGCACGTCGTCCCGACCCGCGAAGGCCGCCGACCGGTCGGGCAGCCCGCCCAGCGCCGGGGTGATCTTCTGTGGAAACTTGATGACGATCTTCCGCCCCTGGACGACCGCGTTGAGGAAAAGCCCGCCACTGATCTCGTTGTGCTGCACGTCTCCATGCTCTCGCGGCGGCCAACTGCTACCGGGTCAACACGCTCGTCACCGCCTCGTCGAGGCGGCGGGCGATGGCGCGACAAGAAGGTCGCTCACACCTCGCCGTCGAACGCGCTCGACGACGGCGGACGCCCCACCGGGCAGTGCCGCTCACCACCTGCGCCCACCGGGCCCGGACGGCGCCCGGGACGAGGCGGGGTCAGCGCCACGCTGCCCGCGCCGTCGGCCGGGGTGGTGCCGGTCGGCCCGGCTGTCCGGACGACCGGTGACGTCGCGCCCGCGTGCGCGGCGGGCGCGACGGAGAGCACCGGCACTGCCGCGGTGACGGCGATCGAGAGCAGCAGTGCCGGTGGTCTGCCGCCCCTTCGTCGCGCGGTGACTACTGAAGGTATGCCTCTCACGGCCGGGACGGCCGTTCACACGGCGGGATCGGCGCGGCTCGACCCGCTGTTATCCCTTTCCACGTGTCACTGCGGTGTTCCACGTGATGTGACGTCCGCTCGACTCGCCAGGTCGCGGACCCGGCAGCACAGTTCCTGGGTGCGCAAGGCATCGGCGTAGTCACATACCAGGTGGCTCGGGTCCCGCTCGCGCACGGCGGTCAGGAAGCGCTCGTCGGCGGTGACGAGCGGGTCGCGGCCGATCGGGGTCTCGTGCGTGCCCCCGGCGTCCTCGCGGCGCAGCGACTTGGTGGTCAGGGTCAGCTTGCGGCCCTCGCAGTGGAACTCGATGCCGGCGTCCACCGTGGCGTGCAGGACGGAGGTCGAGGTGAAGACGCCCAGCGGGCCGGAGGCGAATTCGAGGGTGGCCGCGGTGACGGTGGCCACGTCCAGGTCCGGGTGGTCGGGCACCGGGGAGTGCCGTGCGACCGCGTGCAGCACCTCGGCCTCGCCGAGCAGGGAGCGGGCCAGGTCGAACAGGTGGGTCGCCTGCTCGACGACCTGTCCGCCGCTGCGCGCCTCGACCCGCCACCACGGCACGGGCGGGACGAGGCCGTGCCAGGCGGCGCGCACCAGGTGCGGCGGGGTCTCGACGAGCATCCGCCGCAACCCGGGGACGACGTCCATGCCGCGCCAGTAGTAGCCGACGCAGGCGATCGGCCCGCCGTCGGCGAGCGCGGCGGCGATGCGGCGCGGCACGTCGAGGTCGCGGCCCACCGGCTTCTCGACGTAGAACGGCACGCCGTGCTCGATGAGCGCGAGTTCGATGTCGCCGTGGGCGTCGGGCGGCACGCAGATCCAGGCCGCGTCCACCTCCTCGGCGGCCAGCAGCCCGGCGGTGTCCCGGTAGGCCCGGCCGCCCCAGCGCGCGGCGGCCCGCTCGACGTCGGTGCGGCCGACGTGACCGACGACCTCCGCGCCCAGGCCGGTCAACGCCGCCGCGTGCCGCCCGGCGATGTAGCCGGTGCCGATCAACGCCACCTTCATCGGGTCGCCTCCTCGTCGATCGCGCGCCAGAACTCGACCCGGCTGCGCCAGTCCTCGGTGTGCCCGGGCGCCGGCGGCGGCGGGAACGCGGCGGGCAGGCCGGCGGCCATCAGCGCGGCTCCGGTGGTGACCAGCCCGTCCGCTTCGCGCCGGTAGCGGCGGGCGCGGTCCAGGCCGCGCAACCCGATCCTGCGTTGGCCTTCGCCCGCGACACCGCGCACCTGGTAGAGGAACACGACCACCTCGCCGCGGTCGCGCGACACGTACTGCACGGCGCACGGCTCGGTGTCGCTGGGCGGGACGAGCCAGTGCTGGTCGCCGTCCTGGACGAGGTGGCGCAGCCGCTTGTACTCGGCGATCAGCTCGCGGGCCCGCGCCCGGTCGTCCTCGCCCCACCGCAGGATGTCGCCGGAGATGCCCAGCACGCCCTGCATGGCCACGCGGAAGCGGAACTCCAGCGGGGTGGTGCGGCCGGTGGTGGGTTCCGGGGTGTCGGCCACCCAGCCGACCATCGCCCGGGGCGCGTAGGCGCGGCTGAACCCGTGCTGCACCCGCAGCCGGTCGGCCGGGTCGGTGTTGTCGCTGACCTGCGCCATGTCGGCCAGGCCCAGGATGCCCAGGTCCACCCGGCCGCCACCGCCCGCGCACGTCTCGATCATCAGGTCGGGGAACTCGGCGCGCAGCCGGCCGATGACCTCGTAGACGCCCCGGACGTGGCGCACCCACACCTCGCGCCGCCGCTCCGGCCGCGCCGTGGGCCAGCCGACCTCGGTGTACGGGCGGTTGTGGTCCCACTTGACGAAGTCGATCCGGTGGTCGGTCAGCAGCGCGCGCAGCTGGGCCAGGACGCCCTCGCGCACCTCTTCCCTGGCGAAGTTGAGCACCAGCTGGTCGCGCGACATCGTGGGCTCGCGGTCGGGCAGGTGCAGCACCCAGTCGGGGTGCGCGCGGTAGAGGTCGCTGTCCGGGTTGACCATCTCCGGTTCCAGCCAGATGCCGAACCCCATGCCGAGCCGGGTGACCTCGTCGACGAGCTGTCCCAGGCCGTCGGGGAACTTGGTCCGGTCGACCACCCAGTCGCCGAGCCCGGCGTGGTCGTCGGTGCGCGCGCCGAACCAGCCGTCGTCCACCACGAACAGCTCGACGCCGAGGTCGGCGGCCTGCCTGGCGAGTGCGATCTGGTGCCCCACCTCGACGTCGAAGGAGGTGGCCAGCCAGGTGTTGTAGTGCACCGGTGGCGGCGAGTCGCGGTGCCGGGCGGGCAGCACGTGGTCGCGCTGGTAGCGGTGCATGAGGCGGGCCGCCCCGTCGAGGCCGTCGTCGGCGTAGCCGCACACCAGCGCCGGGGTGCGGAAGTCCTCGCCGGGTTCGAGGTGCCAGGCCGAGTCGAACGGGTGGATGCCCGCGACGACGTGCAGCGCGTCGTTGCGCTCGGTCTCCAGGCTGATCACCCAGTTCCCGCTCCACGCGAGCGCGCCGAACCAGACCGGTCCCTCCTCCCCCGCCCGCGTGACGGCGAACCAGGGGTTGGCCTCGTGGCTGGTGAACCCACGCCTGCTCTCCAGCACCAGCTTGCCCGCCGCCAACGGGCGTCGGGTCAGCTGGTACTCGTCGCCCCACCTGCCGTGCAGCGTCCACGACTCGTAGTGCGCCGGCGGCAGGCCGAGGACCGCGCTCGCGATCCGCTCCACGCGCAGCGGCGCGAGCCCCCGGTTCTCCACGCGCACGTCGCGGACGACGACGCCGTACTCGGCGTGGACGGTGAACCGGTGCTCGACCACGAGGCCCGTGGCGGTGTCCTCGAAGACCAGGAACAGGACGGGCGCGCCCGCGTCGGTCCCGACCCGGTCCTCCCGCCAGGTGAGGCGGGTGACCGACGAGCCGTCCTCGCGCGCGACGACCAGGGCCGGTTCCTTGAAGGCGGGGTCGCCGTGGGCGGAGTAGGCCAGCGGGACGCCGTCCAGGAAGTGGGCCTGCGACGGCCGGTTCCACGGGATGTGCGGCAGGTAGGAGTCGCCGCCGAGACCGCCGCCGTCGCCGCCCCAGTGGTCCAGGCGCAGCGACCCGCCGTCCGCGACGGACAGCAGCATCGCGTTCCGCGCGGTCCGCAGCAGCCAGGCGGGGCGTCCGGCGCAGGTCGTCCGCGTGATCGGGAGGTCGGGTGCGGCGGGATCGGGTGCGGCGGGATCGGCGGGCATCGCGCTCCTTCGAGGTCGCCCGGTCTCGGTGTCGTGTCGTCCGGGGGTCAGGTCGCGAGCGCGGCCCGCGCGGGTTCGTGCGGGAGCCGGGCGTCCACCGCCTCGGCGGAGAAGACCTGGTCGATCACCATGTGCCGGGCCCCGTGCACGCCCGCCTGGTCCCCGAGCCGGCTCTCCACCACGGCCAGGCTGCTGGTCAGCCCCGGCACGGTGCGCTCGTACAGGCGCTCGCGGACGCCGACCAGCAGGTGCTCGCGGGTGCGCGCGAGGTCGCCGCCGATCACCACGACGGTCGGGTTGAGCAGCGCGACGGCGGTCGCCAGCACCTCGCCCAGCAGCCGGCCCGCGTCCTGGACGAGGGTGATCGCGTCCGGGTCGCCCTGCTCGACGAGCCGGACGACGTCACGGCTGGTCCCGGCCCGGATGCCGCGCTCGGTGAGCTGGCGGGCCAGCGCCGCCCCGCTCGCGTGCGCGGCCAGGCAGCCCGTGGCGCCGCACCGGCACCGCGCGCCGTCCACCGGGCGGGCGAGCCGGATGTGGCCGATGTCGCCGCCCTGGCCGGTGGCGCCGCGTTCGGGCCGGCCGCCGAGGATCACGCCGGCCCCGATGCCGGTGCCGACCTTCACGAACAGCAGGTTGTCGACATCGGGGTAGCGCTCGCGGACCTCGCCCAGGCCCAGCACGTTGGCGTCGTTGTCCACGAACGCCGGGCAGCCCAGCGCGTCGGCGAGCGTCCTGGCCACTGGGACGCCGTGCCAGCCCGGCATGATCGGCGGCTGCACGGGGCGCCCGGTCCGGAAGTCGACCGGGCCGGGCAGGCCGACGCCGATCCCGGCGAGCCGCGCCCGGTCCAGGCCCGCGCCCTTGAGCAGTTCCCGGAACCGCCTGATGACGATCTTCAGCACGACGTCCGGGTCCTGCCCGATGAGCAGGTCCTCGGTGCGTTCGGCGATCATCCGGCCACCCGCGTCGGTCAACGCGAAGCGGGCGTGCGTCGCGCCGAGGTCGGCGGCCAGCACCAGCTTGTCGCCCTCCTCGAACGACAGCAGCTCGGCGGGTCTGCCCGCGGCGCCGCGCCGCCGCTCGACCGCCCGCAGGTAGCCCGCCGAGATGAGCTGGTCGACCCGCAGCGACACCGTCGAGCGGGACAGCCCGGTCAGCTCCTGGAGGTCGCGCCGGGTCTTCACCCGCCCGGACCGGACGAGCACCAGGATCTCGCCCGGCGACGCCGTGAAACCGCTGCGCGCCACCGGGTGTCCCCTCCTCGCCACGGGCGTCGGCTCGGCTGCCACCGGCGGGTCAGCCCTTCTCCGCGCCGCTGGTCAGCCCCTGCGAGAGTAGCCGTTCGGTCAGGAAGAACAGCAGCACGACGGGCAGCGTGATGACGACGGACCCGGCCATCAGGACCGTGGTGGGCACCTCGACGCTGCCGGAGAGCTGCGCCAAGCCGAGCGAGACCGTCCACCGGTCCCGCCGCTCGACCAGGAACAGCAGGGCGAACAGGAACTCGTTCCAGGCGATCATGAACACGAAGATCCCGGTCGCGATGACCGACGGCATGGCCAGCGGCAGGCTGATCCGGCGGATGACGCCGACCCGGGTCAACCCGTCGACCAGACCGGCCTCCTCCACGCTCTCCGGGATCGTCTCGAAGTAGTTCTTGAGCATGTAGATCGCGACCGGCACGGTCTGCGCGATGTAGACCAGCACCAGGCCCGTCAACGAGCCGCGCAGCTGCATCCGGGTCAGCAGCACGAACAGCGGGATCGCCAGCACGATCGCCGGGAACAGGTACACCACCAGGAACAGCGAGCTGACCTGCCGCCTGCCGAAGAACTCCAGCCTGCTCACCGCGTACGCGCCGGGGATGGCGATCACCAGTGCCACGAGCACCGACGCGGACGCCACGACGGCGCTGTTGCCCAGCAGGCTGAGGAATCCCTGGCCGCCCTCGCGCACCGGCCGCAGCACGGTGGCGTAGGTGGACAGGGTCAGCTCGGAGAAGTCGACCAGCAGCGAGTCGGGCCGCCGCAGCAGGTCCTCGATCGGTCGCACCGACAGCACGAGCATGTAGTAGAACGGCAGCAGGGTGGCGATCAGGAAGAACACGATCACCACCGGCCGCAGGACGCCGAGCACGGCGCGCTCGACGCGGTCGCGCGTCCACGGTCGCGGCGGTGCGGTCCGGCTCACGGCCTGGCTCCTTCCCGACGCCGCAGCAACCACAGGTACGCGCCGAGCAGCACCGCCAGCACGACGGCGAGCAGCACGGACTGGGCGGCGGCGGCGCCGACGTTGCGCTGCACGGTGAGCAGTTCGTAGACGCGCACGCTGACCACCTGGGTGCCCGCCGCGCCGCCGGTGAGCAGGAAGATGTCGTCGAACTCGTTGAACGTCCAGATGCTGCGCAGCACGACCAGCACGGCGATCACCGGCATCAGCTGCGGCAGCACGATGTGCCGGAACCGCTGCGACGGCGTCGCCCCGTCGACGGTGGCGGCCTCCTCCAGGTCGGCGGGCAGCGCCGACAGGCGGGCGAGCAGGAACAGGAACGCGAACGGGAAGTACCGCCACCCCTCGAACGCGATGACGGTCAGCAGCGCGGTCGGCACCGGCACGTCGAGGCCGAACAGCGGGACCTCGGCGCGCCCCTGGGAGAGGAACGCGATCGGGTCGTCCCACCCGAACAGCTCCCTGCCCCAGCTGTTGACGATGCCGAACTCCGGGTTGAGCAGCACCCGCCAGACGAACGTGACCGCGACGACCGGCGCGACGTAGGGGATGAGCATCGCCGCGCGCACGAACGACCGGCCGCGGAACGGGTTGCGCAGCGCGAGCGCCGCGACCAGCCCCAGCGAGACCGCCAGGACCGTCGAGCCCGCGGTGTAGACGACCGTGGTGCGCAGGCTCTCCCACAGCACGTCGGAGGCGAACACCCGCGCGAAGTTGTCCGTCGTGAGCCTCGCGAACAGCCCGGTCCGGCCGACGTCGATCAGCCGGACCCGCTGGAACGCGATGAGCACCGACCACGCCAGCGGCACGAGCACGACCGCGAACACGATCACCAGGGTCGGGGTGAGGAGCAGCAGACCCGTGCGGGCGTCCTGCTGCTTGACCGTGCGCCCGCGGCGCGCCGGTGCGACGCGGGTTCCCGCTGCCACGACGGGCCTACTCGCCGAGTTCTCGGGCGATGGCCGCGGCCTGCTCGTTCGCCTTGCCCGCCGCGGTCGCCGCGTCACCGGAGCCGTTGACGACCTCGGCCAGCGCCTTGGGCACGACGAGCTGCCCGGCGACGGCGCCCGCGAGTTCGGCCTTGCCCTGGTTGAAACCCCAGCGCCGGAACGTCTTCGGGCTGTCCTGCACCACCGTCAGCGTCTCCGCGTCGTAGAACCGGGACAGCGGGGCCTTGGTGTCCACGCCGACGTCCAGCCCTCGCCACGCCTCGGCGTACTCCTGCGGGTTCTGCGCGGTGCCCGCGCGGACCGGGACCTTGCCCTCGGGCGCGATGGCCAGCCAGTCCCGGTAGCCGTCGGTCATCAGGAACTCGACCAGCCGCTTGGCGTCGTCCGTGGCGGCGTCCTTGAGCACGGCGAACGACGCGGTCTCGCCGAACGTGGTCGGCTCGCCGCCGTCGGGTCCGCGCAGCCCGGCGACCACGCCGGTGTTCCTGGCCAGGAACGCGGTGTCGCCCTGGCACTGCGGGCAGGTGGGCAGGGCGTCGTCGCGCAGGCCCGCCAGCTCGTCGAGCAGGTAGGACGACCAGATCACCATGGCCGACTTGCCCGCGAAGTACGTCGCCCGCGTGGTGTCGACGTCCTGGTTGCCCGCCACGGAGTGCTCGCCGATCAGGTCGGTGTAGAAGCGGAACGCGTTCACGCACTGCGGGCTGTCCAGGGCCACCGTCCCGTCGTCGCCGACGAGCCGGCAGCCGTTGGCCAGGGCGAGGTGCTCGAACGTCTGGTGGGTGAACACGTCGGCCGGCGTGGTGCTGGCGGTGATGCCCGCGACGTCGCCCTGGTCGAGCCGTTCGGCGGCGGCCCGGATGGCGTCGAACGTGGTGGGTGGCCGGAGCCCGGCCTGCGCGAAGAGGTCCTTGCGGTAGAACAGCAACTGGGCCCAGCCGTCGCTGGGCACCACCAGCTGCGCGTCGCCCTCGCGGGTCAGCTCCAGCGACTGCTCCGCGAACGTGTCGACGCCCAGGCTGTCGACGACCTGCTCGGCCGCCTCGGTGTCCAGCAGGTCGTCGGTGCGCAGCTGGCTCATGATCGGCAGCGAGATCGACCCGATGACGTCGGGCAGCTCGTCGGCCGCGGCGGCCGACGTGAGCACGGTCGTGAGCTGGTTCTCGGCGACCGCGACGAGCTCGGCCCGCACGCCGGTCTTCTCGGTGAAGCGGGCGAGCAGTCGCTCCTGGGCCTGCACGCGGTCAGCGGTGTCCTCGATCGTCCAGAAGACGAGCGGGCCGTCCGCCGAGCCGCCGGGCTCGTCGCTCCCGCAGGCCGCCAGCACGAGGGCGACGGGCACCGCGGCGGCGAGCACGCGGAGTCCTCGTCCGGTCATGGTTGCTCCCTTCCGGTGGTCCGCGACCTGGCACGGGCCATGTCCCTGGCGTCAGTGGGCGCCACTGAACACCCGTGTTCGTCCCGTGACAAGCGCCAACCCGGAGACCGCTTCGGGCCCGAGTTCGGGTGCTGCGCAGGCGTTCGCCGAACGGGGGCGGGCCGGGATCGGTATGCCGCATTGCCGTTCTGCCCGATGACGGGATTAATGGCCGACATGCCGCAGTGGGAGATCGCCTGCCAGGAGCACCTCCTGCCGGGCGCCTCGGTGGAGGAGAAGTGGGAGTTCGCGCGGCTGGCGGGTTTCGACGGCATCGAGCTGCGCGCGCCGGGCGGCGAGGCGTTCGACGCCCGCCTCGGCGACCTCGACCGGGCCGTCGGCCGCGGTGTCGTCGTGCCCTCGGTGTGCCTGGACGTGCTGCCACTGGGCGGCGACGTGGACCGGCGGGTGGACCTCATCGGGCAGGTGTCCGAGCGGATGGGCGTGATCGCGGCGCTGGGCGGTCGGGTCGTGGTGCTGCCGGTGACCGGCGGGCACGCGGCGGCGCCGTCCGCCGAGGACTACCGGGCGCCGCTGGACGACCTGCGCCGGCTCGCCGAACGGGCCGAGGGCGAGGGCGTGTCGCTGTGCGTGCAGCCGGTCAACCGCTACGAGGGCCGCCCGGTCAACACCCTCGACCAGGCGGTGGAGCTGTGCCGGGTGATCGGGCTGCCGTCGTTGCGGGTGGCCGCGCACACCTTCCACATGAACGTCGAGGAGGTCGACCCGCCCGGTGCGCTGCTGGCCGCCGGGCCGTGGTTGGGGCACGTCGAACTGGCCGACTCCACCGGGCTGGAACCGGGTGCGGGCCACGTTGACTGGTGGGCGGCGTTCGCGGCGCTCGACGCCGCGGGCCACCGGGGCTGGGTGTCCCTGGCGTGCGACCTGTCCGGTCCGGCGGAGTCCGTGCTGCCGGCCGCGGTGAGCCTGCTCCGGCAGGCCGGCGGGTGAGGGCGGTGAGCACCGGGACGACCTCCGCGCCCGACGTCGTCGACCTGCGGCGGCGGGCCGCCGCGACGCTGCTGCGCAACTGGCGCGGCTCGGCCACCGTGCCGACCGGCACGCTGTACCCGCACCAGTGGAGCTGGGACTCGGCGTTCATCGCCATCGGCCAGGCCCACCTCAGCCCGCGGCGGGCGTTCGCCGAGCTGATCGCGTTGCACGGCGCGCAGTGGCGTGACGGGCGGGTGCCGCAGATCGTCTTCAACCCGACCGTCCCCGAGGACGCCTACTTCCCCGGTCCGGGGTTCTGGCGACCGCTGCCGCCCGAGGGACCGGCGGCGGGCGTGTCGACCACCGGCCTGGTGCAGCCGCCGGTGCACGCCGCCGCCGTGCTCACGGTCGCCGAACGCCACCCCGGTGACGCGACCGACGCGGCGGTCCGACGCCTCTACCCCGCGCTCGCCCGGTTCCACGACTACCTGTTCGAACGGCGGCGCGTCGCCTCCGGCCTGGTGGGCATCGTGCACCCGTGGGAGTCGGGGCTGGACAACAGCCCGTCGTGGGACGAGCCGCTGCGCGCGGCCGATCCCGCGTCGGCCGACGACATCACCGGCCTGCGGCGCGACCTGCGGCACGCCGACGCCGGGCACCGGCCCACCGACCGGGACTACGCCCGCTACATGGGCATCGTCGCCGCCTACCGCGACCGCGGCTACGCCGACGACGACCTGACCGGCCTGCCGTTCTGCGTGGTCGACCCGCTGTTCTGCGCCGTGCTGGCCTGGTCGGAGCGCGCGCTGGCGGACCTGGCCCGACGCGCCGGCGCGGACCCCGGCAGGCACGTCGAGCGGGCCGGGGAGCTGGCGCACCAGATCCACGCAGGGCTGTTCGACCCGGCGCTGGGCTGCTACGTGGCGCTCGACGCGCGCACCGGCCGTGCCGTGCCCAGGCGCACGGTGGCCGGTCTGGTGCCGCTGCTGCTGCCGGACCTGCCCGCCGGGCGGCGGGAGGCGCTGCTGGCGACGCTCACCGGCCCCGCGTTCGGCCTGGGTTCGCCGCACGTGCGCGGCGTGCCCAGCTACGACCTCACCGCGCCCGACGTCGACCGCCACCGGTACTGGCGCGGGCCGACCTGGATGAACACCAACTGGCTGCTGTGGACGGCGCTGCGGCGGCAGGGCGAGACCGGGCACGCCGAGCGGTTGGCGTCCGACATGGTCGGCCTGGTCGCCGGCGCCGGGTTCCGGGAGTACTTCGACCCGGTGACCGGGGACGGCCTGGGCGCCGACCACTTCAGCTGGACGGCGGCGCTCCTGCTGGACGTCCTCGCAAGCGAACCAGGAGGGCAGCGATGGGAACGGTAGTACGGCTGGACGCGCCCAGGTCCGTCTCGCTCGCCGAGGAGCCAGACCCGCCGCCCGGGCCGACCGGCGTCCGCCTCCGCACCCTGTACTCGGGGATCTCCGCGGGCACCGAGATGACCCAGTACCGCGGCACCAACGCCCACTTCGTCAAGACGTGGGACCCCGACCTGCGCCTGTTCGTGCCGGGGCAGCCGACCTCCTCGTACCCGGCGGTGGTCGGGTACGAGGAGGTCGGCGAGGTGGTCGAGGTCGGCGAGGACGTCACCGCGGTCCAGCCGGGTCAGGTGGTCTGGGGCACCTGGGGGCACCGTTCGACGGCCGTGGTGGAGGAGTCGTACGCGGCGGACCGGGTGCTCGACCCGCGGGCCGACCCGGTCCTCGGCATCTTCAGCCACATCGGCGCGGTGGCCCTCAACGTCGTGCTGGACGCCGACATCCACGTCGGCGAGACGGTCGTGGTGTTCGGGCTGGGCGTGGTGGGGCAGATCGTGGCGCAGCTGGCCCGGCTCAACGGCGCGCGGGTCGTCGCGGTGGACGCCATCCCGCACCGCCTGGAGCTGGCCGGGCGGCTCGGCGCGGACGAGACGCTGGACGCGCGGGTGGGCGGCGTCGCCGAGCAGGTGCGGGTGCTGACCGGCGGGCGCGGCGCGGACGTCGCGCTCGACGTCAGCGGCAACCCGCGGGCCCTCAACGAGGCCGTCCGCACCGTCGCCTACAACGCGCGTGTCGTCGCGGGCGGCTTCTACCAGGGCGAGGCGCGCGGCCTGCTGCTCGGCGAGGAGTTCCACCACAACCGGGTCGACCTGGTCTGCTCGCAGATCTCCGGCGTCGCGCCCGGCCTGTCCCACCGCTGGGACCGCCGGCGGCTGAACACCACCGTCATCGACCTGGCCGTGGCCGGGCGCCTCCTGCTGCGACCGCTGGTGTCGCACGTGCTGCCGGCCGAGGAGGCGGCCTCGGCCTACGAGCTGATCGACACCCGGCCGGAGCAGGTGACGCAGGTGGTGCTGCGGTTCGCCGCGCCACCCGCGGCCGGGTAGGTCGCCGGGGTGTCGGCGTGCGCCGACCCGATGCCCTGAGCGGCGGGCCGGATCGGCTCGGCCCACCGGTTCCTGTCCGAGAACGCGGGCCGCGACGTCGGCACGACCGCCGCGCCGCGCTCCTACCTGGCCACCGTGCTGCCGCACCAGCACGGCGACCGGGAACCGGAGGACGCGGGCCCGTAGCGCGCTACCGGCCGAAGGTCGGCATGATCCAGTAGTTGCTGCCGTTCCACGTGTCCGCGGGGAAACCGCCGCCGTACGAGTAGACGCCCGCGCCCTTCGACATGGTGTACGGCGCGATGACCATCGAGGCGCTGAAGTAGTCCTCCGTGGAGGCGTACCCGCCCTCCGGGGTGTAGTAGGAGACCACGTACTCCTCCCCCGCGACCACCGGAACGGGACTCTGGAGCGTCAGGTAGTAGGGGGCGTTCGAGGGGAAGACCTGCTCGGCCAGCAGCGTCCCGTCCGCCGACCACACGTGCAGGGTCCGCGGGCCGGTGTAGGCGCCGCGGGTGATGGCCGCGCCGGTGAGGTGGCCCGAGCGGTCGACCCGCACCCGCAGTCCCAGTTCCACCGGGGCGTCGTCGATGTCCTGGACGACCGGCCTGCCCGGCAGCCTCGGCAGGTTCAGCGCGCACGCCAGGCAGTTGGGCTCGGGCGGCGTGGCCGATCCGCCGACGAAGAAGTGGAACGGCCCGGTCACCAGGCCGGGTCCCTGGGAGCCGGACGCGCGCAGGCTGTAGGTGACCATCCCCTCCTCCGCGGAGGGGTACTCGTGCATCCACAGCTCGCCGGTGGCCCCGGTCCCGGTCGGGATCCACGTCCCGCCGCCGTCGAAGGTGATGTCGACGCCGGTGACGTCACCCGACTCGCCGTTCGCGGCCGACCCGGCGATCAGCAGCGGCACGCCGACGTCCACCGTCGACCCGTTGGTCGGCGAAGCGGGGTACGCCGCCGGCGCGGCGTGGGCCGTCCCGGTGAGCAGAGACCCGATCAAGGTCGCGGACAAGAGGACAACGAGGATTCGTTTCACGGACGGTGATCGGCGCTTCACGTGCCGCTGTTACAAGCCGTGCCCCGTCCCGCAGCGGCTCCCCCGGCGTTCGACCGGTCGGCTGTGGGTCCGGGTGGTGCACGCCGCGTGGCCGCACGACATCGGACGCCCGGTTCACTCGTTGTGCGGCACTTCGGCGATCGTAGTGTGCGCTGCGGCCCGTGCCGGGATGAAGCAAGAGGCCGAGCAGGCCGCCGACCGGGATAACGCCTCGCCCGCTGAACGGGCTGGTGGGAGGTCGTCAGACAGCAGCATGGAGCACCCGAGGTGGAACCGCCCGCGGAGATTGGGCACGACAACAACTTTCCCAAGCTCGAAAACAGCTACTGACTACGCAATCGCCCTGACCCGGCCATGGCCATGGCCATGAGGGGCGAACCACACGCAGCACCATAATCCTGACCATTCAAGGCCTGTATCGTCCAGACGTATTTCAGCCGTACCAGGTACGATCGTGGAACAACGCAAGAGGCAACATGCTATTTGCCCCTATTTGCCCCCTGGCGCAGGCGGAGGCGATATGACACGAGATGAACACTCCACCGTGCTCGAAGCGGCCGGTGTCCGACTCGCCCACGAAATCCGCCGCCGACGCATCCAAGCAGGCCTCAGCCAGCCACAGCTCGCCACGAAGATCGGCTACACCAGGCAGTACGTGTCACTGGCGGAGCGTCTGGACCACAACCTGCCCTCGGTCGACCTCGTCAAGGCCCTCGACCACGTCCTGGACGCGAATGGCTCGTTGATCGCGCTACGCGAACAAGGCAAACGTAACCAGAAACAACTTCACCAACAGGTGATGTCGAAGAGAGCATCACGGATCGAGGCTACCGCGGTGCCTGTCACGCAGGCGGCCGAACCGGGGACTGTGGAGGAACTGCTGATGAGTGCGGCCGAGGAGTCTTCCGCCTTCTTGACATGGGCGGAGTCCACGAACGTCGGCGACCTGACCGTCGATCAGATGCACGCCGAGATCCGACGTATCGCCCACTCCTACCTGAAGGTTCCGACCCTGCCGTTGTTCGCGCGCACCAAGGCGCTGCGGGATCGGGCGTTCACCCTGCTGTCCGGGCACCAGGATCCTCGCCACACCCGCGAGCTGTACGCCGCCGCCGGATGGTCGTTGACCGTGTTGTCGTGGATCTCGGTGGATCTGGGGCGGGCCGACGCCGCGGAGGACCACGCCCGTGCCGCGTGGATGTGCGCCGAGCGGGCCGATCACCACGCGTTGCGGGCGTGGGTGCGGGCCACACAGCACACCGCGTCGTTCTGGCGACAGGACTACGCGACCGCGGCCCGGTACGCCGCCGACGGCCTGAACTACACCACGACCGGCACGGCGAAGCTGTTCCTGTCCAGCGCACTGGCGTTGGACCTCGCCCGCGGTGGTGACAGCGAGGGCGCAGGCATCGCGCTGCGTCGCGCGCAGAGCATCGCGGAGACCGCGGCTCGGGTCGAGGACGAATTGGCAGGGCCGCTGATGTGTTCGGTGGACCGCGCCGGGTCGCTGTGGTCGGACACCGAACTGGCGATGGGTCGCGCCGAGGACGCACTGGCCTTCGCCGACCGCGCCGTGGCGGAGTTCGAGGCCGCCCCGCGCGAACGCCGCAACCCGGGCTCGGAGCGCATGACCCGACTCCAACAGGTCAAAGCGCACCTGGTGCTCGGTGATCTCGCCGCCGCCGAGGACGCGTTGCGGCCTGTACTGGACACACCCGCCGCCCACCGCGTCCGGCCGCTGGTGCACCGCGTGACCGAAGCCGGAGAGCTCACAGCACGGACCGGCCACACCTCCGACCCCGCCGCCAAACGAATCCTCGAGGCTATCGTCGACTTCCGCGCAGACACCGCGACGAGGGAGCTGACCGCGTGAACGAGCTGGAACCCATGCGGGACCACTGGTGGTGGCGGCCAGGCTGGAAGGCCGGGCGGTCGTTCTACACCTGGCACGTCACCTTCGCCGACCAGCCCGGCGCGCGGCGGCTCGTCGCCGACTACGCGCCCGCGCTCGCCTCGCTGCCCCAACTCGACCCGGTCCCCACGCGCTGGCTGCACCTGACACTGCAAGGCGTCGGCTTCACCGACGAGATCAACCGACACGACGTGAACCGGATCGTCGACGCCGCCCGCACACGCTGCGCCGAACTGGAACCGTTCACCGTCACCATCGGCCCCGCCCACGTCGACCCCGAGACCATCCAGATGCCCGCCCGACCGCTGGAGCCGCTCGCCGGGTTGCGGCAGGCCATCCGTGCCGCCATCGGCGACATCCGGGGTCCCGACAACGTCCCCGAACCCGAGACGGGCTTCCGGGCACACGTGTCGCTGGGCTACTCCAACACCGCAGGTCCCGCCGAACCCATCGCCGAAACCCTCCGCACCCACGGCGGGCACACCGGCGAGGTCACCGTGTCGACCGTGTCGCTGATCGACCTCAACCGCGACCACAAAGCGTACGAGTGGACCGATGTCGCCACCGTCGACCTCGGAACCACCTAGATACTTCGCGGTGTCGTCAGTAACCCTGTCGGGTTCACGAGTGGGAGCACCTGCTGCGACAGCGGTGGCCGGGATCCCCGTCCGGCCGCACGGCCCGCCGTTGCGGTGTCCGAGGCCCGCGGGGTGGGCAGTAGCGGACGCTCGCCCGGCGTCGGGCCACCTTGCCTGCTCGCGGCTGCGGCACCGTTCGATGAGCCGTCGTGCGCGGTCGACATCGCCGGCATCCCCGCCCCTTCGACCGGGGCGGGGCACGCGGAGCCAGGCGAGCAGGAACACCCGTTCGCGGCGGTGGGCTGCTCCGATGTCGGAGGCGCGGACGCTACGCCATGCCGCGTCGTACCCCGTTTCGGCCAGGTCGCCGAGTACACGGTGCAGTCCTCCCCCGCGCCACCGAAGCGCGGCGACGTTCTCCACGACGACGAGCGCTGGTCGTAGTAGGCGAAGGCCCGCCACGATGTCGGTCCAGAGTCCACTGCGGGCTCCTTTCTCGATGCCCGCGCGCTTGCCGGCGGAGGAGATGTCCTGGCAGGGCCATCCGGCGGCGAGCACGTCGACCGGCTCGACTCCCGCCCAGTCGATGTGCCTCAGGTCGCCGAGGTTGGGCACGCCCGGCATCCGGGCGGCGAGGATCTGCTCGATGTGCGGGTCGGGGTCGGCGACCCAGGCGATCCGGCCGCCGCCGAGTGCGGTCAGCACGCCGAGGTCCAGGCCGCCGTAGCCGGTGCACAACGACCCCACGACCGGACCGCATTCGAGGCTTGAGGTGCCCTGCCCCGGCCCCGGCGTCACCGCCGGAGCCGGGGCAGGAACGAGCGGACGTGCCGCCCGCACACGGGGCGAGCGGGGTAGACGGTGCCGGGTCATGCCGCCCGTCCTCGCTGGGCGGAACCGTCACCGACGTGGCCGGTGGACAGCGTCGAACGGACCTGCCCGAGGTCGGTCACGCTCGCCGCAGGCCCGCCAGCGGTCTTGTGCAGGGCGGTGCGGAAGACGAGCACGTCCTCGTGCGCGATGAGGTGGTACTTCTGCACCCCACGCGCCCGGCGCGACCGCCACCTGCCCGTGGGTCGAGGGGCCGTAGGGCGGGGAGGTCACCACCAGCGCCGCTTGCCCTATGTACTCCTCCGGCAGCAGCGTCACGAGCTGGCGGGCGTCGCCGTGGAACACCCGCGCATCAATGCAATCTTCACCGCCGACGTTCTGCTTCCGCGCGAGGTCGAGATTGGTGTTGGCGACCTGCACCCAGTGGGGTTCGTACTCCACGCCGACGGCGCGGCGGCCGAGACGGACGGCTTCGACGAGGGTGGTGCCGATCCCGCACATGGGGTCGAGTACCAGCTCGCCCGGGCGGGTGTAGTGGGTGACGGCGTGGCGGACGACCTCGGGCAGCATCTTGGCCGGGTGCGCGGTCGAGTCGGGGACGTAGGTGTTCTTGCGTTGGGCCGCCGGTGACGCCTGCGCGGTGGTCCACACCGAGACCGCGGGCGGCTCGGGCCGGTCGTCGCTGGTGCCGGTCGAGGGGTTCGCGTCGGTGTCGGCGGAGGGTCGAGTAGAACGGGGAGTGCGCGGCACGCTCATCGGATGTCTTCCTTCCGCACGGGTGCGTCCGTCGGGGGTT
Source organism: Actinosynnema sp. CA-299493 (assembly GCF_050946825.1). Lineage (NCBI taxonomy): Bacteria > Bacillati > Actinomycetota > Actinomycetes > Pseudonocardiales > Pseudonocardiaceae > Actinosynnema > Actinosynnema sp. CA-299493. Next base: position 4,039,035 of record NZ_CP191993.1, on the reverse strand, counting down.
GGTGGTCGTGCGGTTGGGCGAAGACGAGGACGTCGGAGTGGATGCGTTGGTGGGGTGCGGGCAGTCCGCGTACTTGCGCGCGGTGCCGCGTGCGGGCCTGTGCGTCGTCGGTGTCGGTGTGGTCTGACGTGCCGTCGCGGTGGTGGGTGGGTGGTGTGTCGGCGAGGTGGAACTGTCCGTCGCGGACGGGGGCGTGGACGGCGACGACGTGCTGGAGGTAGAGGAGGTCGGCGTTCTGCCCGGCGGTCACCACGGCGCCGGTCGGGTCGGTCAGCTCACCGCTGGTCCAGTCACAGTGCGTGAGCACGGTGAGGGTGCCGCCGGATCGCAGCAGGCGGGCCGCGTGGACGGCGACGAGGTCTGCCGCGCGGTCATCGGAGTGGTGCGGGCGCAGGCTGGTGATGACCAGGTCCGCGGTGCCGTCGGCCGTCAGCAGACCATGGTGCGCCGTGGCTTCGATGGCGACTGCCGGTGTCGTCGGGACGGTCGCGGAAGCCGGGCCGGTGTCGTCGAGGAAGTCGGCCCGGAAGGGGCGGGAGGCCGGGTCGGTGGCGGTCGGGTCGGCCGGGACGTGCTCGACGCGCACGGCCCGGTCGAGGTGTTCGATCGTGCGCACGGCGTCGGCGAGTTCGGGGTTCGGCTCGGCGTCCGGCGCGTGGTCGATGACGCCGTCGATCCCCTCCGGAACGGTCCCCGGTAGTTGGTGGCCGGTGGTGGGCCAGGTGAGCAGGACGACCTGTGCGGCGGGACGGCTGAACGAGGTGACGATGCGTTGCACCAGCGCCGTGGGCCATGTGGCGTCGAGGTCGATCGGGTGCGCGGTGGCGGTCCAGACAGTGGCCGGGGTGGGTGTGGAGGTCGAGCCGCGCGGCCGGGAACGGGTGGTGTCGCCGGTGGGCTTGGCGGGGCTGACGCGGGTGGTGGTCGGGGCGGTCGGCCAGGGACGACGGTCTGCGCCCTGCCGTCCACCGGGGCGGGGTGGGGTGGGGTGCGTGGTGTCGGCGTGGCGTTGTGGTGGGCGGCTGTCGGAGTGCTCGGGTCGGGCCATGGGATTCCCGTCGCTGAGGTGGGGTGCGCCCGTCGGTGCGGGACGCTGACGACACCCGAGAACTCCGAATAAAGGCCCTCCGGGGACATGCGGTGGGCCACTTTCCGAATGACTCCATAGTCACGTTGAAACTGGTGAAGGCTTACGCTCCGCCTTCGCGCATGCGAGGAGGGCGGCTTTCACGCGGGACGGTGGCGGCGGTTTCCGGCGCGAGTCGTCGCCGGTCGGCTCGTCATTTTCGCGCCGCTGCCTGAGGGACACCGCTATGACCAAACTGGTACCGAACTAGTACCGGACCCGACTAAGCACAGCTAGAGGGGCATTACCGCCGCGCCGTTGAGGATCTTGAAAACGTCAAGCCGATGATCATGCTCACCGTGAAGGTCGATCTGCGGATGATCAGGGAGGCGCGCGGAAGGTCGTCGGTACCTGTGCGGTACTAGTTTGGTCAGTGGTTGGTACTACCCGCTGTGGCGTCCTGGGCGAGTCGTTGTTCCGACTCGCTTCGGGAGCTGTTCCATGACTTCACATGACGTCGTTCCGCGCTCGGGTTTCGAGCGTGGTGACATGCCGTTGGACGCCGTCCGGTCCGCGTTCGCGTGGCTGACCGTCGGCCCGCACCCGGTGGGTGTCGACGGCCGGTTGTTCCCCGGCCTGCCGGCGCGGCGGGTGCCGCTGGACGAGCTGCGCGACCGGCTGCTGAACCGCCGTTGCCCGCAGGCGCTGCGGGACGCGGTGTGGGCGCACCTGGTCCTGCTCGCCCGCACCGAGGGCGGCACCTGGACCGTCGGCGCGGTCGGTGTCGCCCTGCCCGCGCTGATCTCCATCGTCGCCGCGCTGTCGGCGAAGTTCGCCGGCGATCCCAGCGACATCCACGCCGCCGTGCTCGCCGGGTTCGTCGCCGAGCTGGGCGAGGTGGATCTGCGTCGGCCGCGCATCATGTTGCGGTTGCGGTGGGCGGCCTACCGCGCCGGCCACGCGGCCGTGCGCGAGGCGCTCGACCGGCCGATGCCGTTCAGCCCGGGGTTCCGCTCGACCGCGCCACAACCCCCGTGGGGCCACCCCGACTTCGTCCTGGCCCGCGCCGTCGCCGAGGGCGCCATCACCGCGACCGAGGCCGAACTCATCGGCTCCACCCGCCTCGAAGGCGTGTCCCTGACCGACGCCGCGGCGGCACGCGACCTGTCCTACCAAGCGGTGAAGAAAGCGCGCCGGCGTGCCGAGCACCGCCTGGTCGCCTACCTGCTCGACGACACCGCGGACACGACGCACACCGGTGCGGGCGAGGACGATCCGGCGACCCGGGCGGTCGACTCGGTGGTCATCACCACGGCCGCCCGACGGTCGATCTCCACTACCGGTTCATCACGCAAAGTGACGGCTTTACGGAAGCGCGCGCCACGGAAATCGCGGGACCGCCTGTCCCCGCGGGACGGATTTTCCGGAGTTCACGGACGCGGGAGGACCTCGCCCTCCCCCGCGCCCACCACCTCCTCACCCGAGCCGCCACAGCGGCTGTCGGGCCCGACTCCGGGAGCCTCACGATGCGCCTGACCCGGACCCCCGTCCATCCTCGCCACCACCGCCGACACGCCCACAACCGACCCGTCGACCGATGCGCACCGGACCACTGTGAGACCAGTTCGCACGTCCGTCCGGCCACCTGCCTCGGCTCCGCTCCGTGCAGCCGGCGGACTGCAATCCTCCGATCTCTCACGCGATGCGGGCCGCGCGTTCCGCCGCATGCTCGTGCTCGCCAAGGTGGTCCTGCTGGTACTGCTCGCCCCAGGGTCGGCCGCCCAGGCGGACACCGTGGTGCTCACGATCGCGGGCAGCGTTGACGAGGTGCTCAACAACATCCGCAACTGGTTGATGGGCATCCTCGCCGGACTGGCGACGGTGTTCCTCACCGTGGGCGGTGTGCGGCGGGTATTCGGCGCCGGCGACCCCGGCGAGCAGGAGAAGTCCGCTGCATCCACCGCGCATCCGCACCAGCGGAACATGTCCTTGACCGGCCTCGGGTCTGCATCGCCATCGATCGGCGGTGTCACCACTGTCGGCATCCGCGCAACCCGCCGATCCGTGCGCCGGCCCGGGACCGTGCCTGGTGCCGTGTCCACCGAGCACGACGAACTCACCGACGGCATCGCCACCGACGACGGTGCCGTCCACGACAGCGCCGCCGAACCCGTGCCTGAGCCCGCAGTCGGGTCAGCCTCCACCGCCGCAGTGCCTGCCCGCACCGATGCGTCCGGCGGAGTCCGAGTGCGGGATTCTCAACCCCGGCGCCTGCATCGGGGAGGGCATCGCCGGGTTCCTGCACCTGCTGGTCGGCGAGTCGCTCAACGTCCTGTTGGGCTGGGTGGGCAGCAGTCTGCTGTCCACGCCGACGCTGGACGACCTGCCCAGGGTCGGGGAGATCTGGGAGCAGTCGCATCCCGGCCAATGTCGACATGCACGACCGAGTACTCGGCCCGCTGACCGCACGCCAACTCGCCGTCCTCGCCACCACCGGGACAGTCCTCTACCTGATCTGGGCGGCCACCCGCACGTTCGTGCCGATCGCCGTGTTCGCGGCCTTCGTCGTCCCGCTCGGCGCGGCGGCGACGATGCTCGCGGTCGGCAAACGCGACGGGATGCCGCTGGACACACTGCTGCTCGCCGCCATCCGACAACGCCTGGCCCCACGCCACCGCGTCGCCGCCCCGGAGGGAGTGCGACCGGCACCCGCGTGGCTCACCCCGACCGCGAACCGGACCACCGACGGCAAGGGCCGCGTCGAGCGACCCGAGCAGGTCTCCCCTTCGGCGCTGCGGCTGCCTGCCGAGGCGGTGACCGAGACCGGGGTGGTGGACCTGGGCGGTGACGGCCTGGCGGTGGTCGCGGTCGCCTCCACGGTCAACTTCGCGCTGCGGACCCCGAACGAGCAGGAGGCGCTGGTCGCCTCGTTCGGCCGCTACCTGCACTCGCTCACCGCCCCGGTGCAGGTGGTGGTGCGCACCGAACGGCTCGACCTGACCGCCGAGCTGCGAGAGCGCGCGGGCGGACTGCCGCACCCCGCGCTGGAGGCCGCCGCGGTCGAGCACGCCGACTACCTGGCCCAACTCGGCGAACAGTCCGACCTGCTGCGCGAACCGATCGACGGTGCCGCTCCAACCGACGGACTGGGTGGCCCCGGGCCGCTGGCGGTGCTCGGCGCGATGGCCGGCAAGCGCCTCCGCCGCTACCGTTTCCCGCCGGCTATGAAATTAAAGAACGGAAGTGACAGGACGACAAGGCGACGAAGGACGAGCGGAATCGTAGGGGACATGCGGGCCCGGAGCGTGAGCACCAGTCCGTCCCAATGTGTCCACCGGCTTGCGGGCAAGCGAGTCTGGGATACCAAGGGATCCCCTTACAGCATGCCGGCCTGCCTCTACACCGACCGGTGGGGGTGGTGCCCTAACAGGATCCCTAACCTGATCCCCAATGTGATCCCTCACGTGAACCCGCGACGGCCGTCACCGTACGCGCAGTCGATCTCCATGAGAGCTACTCGCCGTGACGATCAACTAAGCGCACCGGACGCGGGGGGAAGTAGGGGCGTCTGCACGCTTGGCCATGCGCGATCAGAGCGACCGGACGCCGCAGCCTCGCGAAGGAGTCGACGACCACGGGCCACAGCCGCTCGTCCACAGCCCCGGAAACGGCCGTGACCCGGACCGCGGTCGCGGTCCGGGTCACAGCGGTGACCACCGGTCAGTAGGGGAGCTTGCCGTAGCTGAAGGCGTTGAAGGTTCCCCAGGTCTGCACGAGGGTCCGCCCGCCGGCGAAGGTCCAGTCCACGCGGGAGGGGGTCAGGGCGTTGCCGACGATCGGCCGGGCGGAGATCGCGAACCTCTCGTTCGCGCCGACACCCACCATCTCGACGCACTGGTTCGGCCACACACCGACCGTCGACATGCGCCGGTCGGGGAAGCTGGCGAACGCGAGGTAGCCCGAACCGTAGTTGCACAGCTTGAAAGCAGGCGTCGCGGCCTGCGCGCTGCCGGCCGTGCCGAATGCCGCCACGGCGGCCAGCAGCGATACGGCCACGGCCAGGACGGCGCGTTTCAGGAAAGTCATGGTGCGGTCACTCCTCATGTCCAAGGAAAGGGTGTGCAACGGCGTCTTGGAACACCGGTACTCTCACGCCGTCGCCGCGTGCTCGGCAACGCCGATCGGACGTCGCTGCCCGAACGGGCGGGACGCTTTATCTGTTCGGCTCAACGTGAGCGAGAGAAACCTCGCACCGGCAGGATGCCGGGGCCGTCCTGAGTAGACCGTCCACTGGCGACGAGGTCCCCGGAACCGTTCAGCCGCACGGGGCGGTCGAGCCCCGGAGGGTGTCGAGGCGTTCCACACCCCCGGAGCGCAGACCCGTCACCTGCCCGACCGCGTCACCGGGCGCGATCGACGCGTCCTGCGCGTAGTAGGTCCAGTCGACCTGCTGCACGTAGGTGCTGCGACCGCCTTGGTGGCCGTTCAGGTCGACGAACCAGGTGTTGTAGTACAGCCCCATCCCCTGCCGCGGCAGCACCGAGTGCCCCTCGCCGTCGCTGGTGTGGTCGGCGACCAGCGCACCGTCGAAGTAGTAGCGCACGTGACCGCCGCCGACCTGCGCCACCACCGTGTGCCAGCCGTTCGCGCTGCTCGTCATGGTCGTGACGGCCTGCTTGGCGTCGTACGGGTCCGGACGCACGGTGTAGACGCTGGCGTGGCTGCGCATCGGTCCTGGCGAGCCCCACGCGCCGTTCGGCGTGTACTCGGTGAGGCTGAGCTGGCTGTAGAGGGGGTCGTAGTCGCCGTTCATCGGGGACAGGGTCGTGTAGGCCTGCATGAGGTGGTCGCCGTCAGCGCCGGTGGTCGGGCCGTCGGCGAAGCGGACGCGGCTGGCGTAGGTGCCCTCGCGGAACCTGCGCGCGCCCTGGAACAACTCGGCCTGGGTGGTACCGGCGGCGGTGCCGTCGGTGGAGGCGGCGAGTTGGGCGACCGACTCACCGTCGACGGCGGGGAAGGTGACGGCGTCCGCCGACCACCGCGCGCCACCCGGGCCGGGGCCGCCGGGGTCGGTGCGGACGGTCCACCCCGCCGCGGTCAGCCGCCCGTCGCGGCTGGAGGAGTACCGGAAGTCGTCGAAGAACCGGCCGCACGGCGGTGGGCCGGCCGCGATCGGCTTCACGACGGCGGGCGGGGCGACGGGCGCGGGAGGGTCGGAGGCCGCGGGCGCGGCGGGGAGCGGGGCCGGGGAGCCGGCGGCGCTGGAGGAGGACGCGGACGAAGGGGTGAGGGTCGATGTGGAGGTCGCGGGGACGGCAGCCGTGGTGCGGGACGCGGCCGTGCCGCCCACGAAGCTGTCACCGCTGATCGTCAAGGCGGCCAGGACCACCACGACGGCGACCACCGCGACCGGCAGCAGCAGCGCCGCCCTGGGCGGCCTCGACGACGACCGGAACGCGGGTAGCCGGAGCCGGGGCAGCGCCGCGGTGGCCAGGAACCGGGTCCGGGACAACCGGTGCCTGGTGAGCGGAAGCCTGGGCGGGGAGAACCTGGCCAAAGGGAGTCGAGGCAGAGAGAGTCGGGGCAGGGAGAATCGGGGCAGAGAGGGCCGGGGCAGTCGCGGTCGCCGGAGCGCCAACTTCACCAGCCGCCTGCGCAGCCTCCAGTACCACTTCGGTGGCGACACCATGAACCTGCTCCTCCGCGTGATCGGTCGTCGGTGACGACCGTCGCCGACCTCGGCCGGACGGGGCAACGCGTGAGCGGGGACAGTGGACGCCGGCCGGTCAGGTCCGCCTCTTCGGGCACCGGCGGGGCAGTCGTCAGACGATTGGCGGAGGCGCCTGCTCCTCGACGTCGGCCTCGCCGTCCGGGACGGGCACGCCGTCGAGGTGGGGAGCTCCGACGGGGTCCACCACGTCATCGGTCTTGGCACTGCTGACCGGCGGCACCTCCCAGGGCGTCACCTCCAGCACATCGGTCTTGCGGAAGCGCTCGTAGGCCTCGGCCAACTCGTCGTCGGTCATGGCGAGCGCCCGGCGCATGAAGTCGCCGAACAGGCGCGCCGAGGCCGGGCCGCCGGGGTTGAACAGCACGTCGACGTCGTCGGCGAGCAGGTTCACCAGGTCGGCCAGGTCGATGCGCCGCCAGTCCGGCGAGCTGACGCGCTGCCGGTGCACCTCCGAGGTGGTGATCACCACGCACTGCACGTCGTCCGGTGAGAGCATCACCAGCGGCCGGTCGTCGCCGTTCATGGCGATGTCGAACAGCGAGTCGCGCAGCAGCAGCTGGAACTGCTCGGCCTGCGCCTGACCGTTGATCACCTGCCGCAGCAGCGCGTCCATCGGGTCGGCCGGCGAGTCGGGGTCGCCGGGGAAGTAGGCCGGGTTGGTGCGGAACGGCCCGACCCTCCCGTCCGGGTGCACCGGCCACAGACCCACCACCGCCTCCAGCGGCGGCGCCTCGTCCTGGCTCTGCGGCTCCCACGTGTGGTCCATCAGCAGGAACCAGTTCTCGACGTCGGCGTCGACCTCCACGTCGTCCTCCTGTCGCGGTGTTGTGGCCGTGGACCATTGCACGGGCAGGCGTCACGCCCGGACAACTCGCACGGGGCCACCCGGCGCGTTGAGGCACGCGCCGGTTCCCCATCGACCCGTTCCAGGGCATCCGGGGTCACCGGTACCCCGTCCTCACGCCGGCTCGGCTGGTGGCGGGAACGCCCGTCCCATCGCGGCGTCGAGCTGCGGGGGCTCGTCGTCCTCGGCACCGGTCGCCGACTCGTCGTCCGAGGAGTCCTCCTGGGGTTGGCCCGGCAGCACCGCCCTCCGGAAGCGGCCACCGTTGTAGACGGCGCGCCTGCCGTCCGCGCCGTCGAGCCGGAGGACCCGGTCCGCGGCCCAGAGCACGACCTGCGGGCCCTCCGCGGCGCGGAACGCCGCCAGGACGTGGGACGCCACCGACTCACCGTCCGCACCGGGAGCGGCCATGGAGCACACCTGACCCACCACGGGACGACCCGGCAGGTGCGCCACCGACCGGTAGACCCGGTTCCCGACCGCCAACCGTCCCGAGGACTTGGGCCCCAGGTAGTACACGTCTCCCAGAGCACCATGAGGGGCGCGGATCCTGGCGCGCGTGACGCCCGGACCTCCGTGCATGGCGAAGTACCACGGCGGCATCGTCGATTCCAGCCACTTCATCCGGCGCTTGACGTCGAACGGGGCCGCGCCGTCGTCTCCGGTGCGCTGGTTCCAGTAGTGGCGCCGCTCCGCAGCCGCTTCGAGCAGCAGGACGCCGGGGATCATCGCGAGGTCGCCCTCGCTACCGGGGGCGAACTGCCCGGTGATCCGGTCGCTCCCGCGGTCGTGGAGCGGGTGGACCACCAGCTGCCGCAGGTCGGGCGGGAACGGGCCCACCTCCGGGAAACCGGTGCCGGCCACCGCGATCGTGCCGTCCGCGCCGAGCAGCAACGGCCCGTCGGCCCAGTGGACCTTCCGCGCGTAGCCACCGGGCAGCAGTCCGCGGGCGAAGTCCTCGGCTCCCACCGGGACACCGTCGAGGGAGGCGAGGACGAACGGCAGGAGCACGTCGGTTCCCGCCGCCTCGCGCACGACGGGGTCGTCGCGCAGCACCCCCGCGAGCACGGCGGACACCACGCCGAAGGGACGCGAGTCCGACCGCAGCACCCGGTAGCCGACGTCGGAGGTGGAAGCCAGGATCAGCGGGGGTCGCCCTTCCACCGAGCCGGGGACGCCGAGGGTGGAGCGGAGCGCGGTCCACGTGTCCGGGGTGGTGGCCAGCGCCCACTGCCGCACCTGCTCGAACCGCTCCTCGTCGCCGGGTGAGCGCACCACCACCGCCGTCACCACACCGTCGCGGTCGCGCACCTTGTCCACGACCAGGTCCCCGACCCGCGGTTGCGAGACGAGCGCGAACTCCGGCACCCCGTTCCCGTGCTCGTTCAGGGCGTAGACGGGGCGGAAGTCACCGGCCGCGTGCAACGCCGAGGCGAAGTCGAACCCGACACCGCCGATCTCCGGCAGGGCTCCCGCCTGATCACCGACCAGCACCACCGGCAGGTCCCGGTGCGCCTGGAGCAGGGCCGCGATCCCCGGGTCCTCCAGCGCGATCCGACCGACCTCCTCTCCACCCGCCTCGACCAGGCCGCCGTCCACAGTCGGCACGACCGCGTGGTCGGCTCTCGTGTCCAACTCCAGGACGAGCGAGGGGATCGCGCTCGACCCGATCCGGTCGGCCGCGGCGACCACGGTGCCCGGGAGGGCCGAGTCGGCGGCCAGGCGGAACCGGCGACCGGAACCGGTCAGCACCACGTCCGCCCGCCGCAGCGCGGGGCCGCGGAAGAAGGCGTGGCCACTCGACAGGGGCGGTGGGGTGTACGGCCTGTTCAACCGACCCTGCTCCGTGCGCTCCCACGTGCCGACCGGACCCGAGTACTCGAAGGACGCGCGGATCCCGTCCTCGCGCAGCAGGGCCAACAGGTCCTGGTTCAGCGCGTTGTCGGACCGGGGCGCACGTGTGATCAGCACCAGCGGACGTCGCACCGGACCACCGGCCAGTCGCCGGTAGAACTCGTGCTCCCGCAGCAACCAGCGCATCTCGGAGGCGTTCAGCCGGGTTGGCGCCCCCCAGTGCGTCCTGACCTCGTAGTGGTTCCCGCGACTCGCCAGGTGCAGCACGAAGGGCCGCGCCCGGTCCCCCGACGTCGCCGGGGCCCACTCCTGCACGGAGAACTTCACGTTGAGCAACGTGGCGACGTCGTCGGAGAACATCGCCAGGCCCTGGGCGGAGTCCGTGGCGAACGACGCCGCGATCCGCAGCTCCTCGTTGAGGCCCGGGTCGGGCAGCAGGGCCAGACCGTGCTCGCGGGCGTGCGCGTCGTGCAGTTCCCCGGCCACCACGTCGGACGCTCGGATCAGGGACACCACGGCGAAGCGCGCTCCGGCGCGGTCCACCTCCCCGGTGTCGGGGTCGATGGTCAGCGGAGCCTGGTTGACCCCGACCTCGCGGTAGGGGCCGTTACCCCGCAGGGCCATCGCGACGACGCGTGCCACGGCCAGGTCTGCCTGGGTGAAGTCCTCGGTGTCGAGCACCAGCACCAGTGGCGCGGTCGGGTCGACGGCCCGGTACTGGGGAGTGCGGGCGATGTCGGCGGCGAACTGCTTGGGGGTGCGCCACTTGCCGCGCGTGAGGAACCTCTGCTTCCGGTAGTGGGCGAACACGTGGATCGGGGTGGGGTCCTTCTGCGACGAGGAGAGCCCGCGGTGCAGCACGTCCCACTCGTCCCAGTCCGACGCCAGCGCCGGGAACGAAAGGCCGATGGCCGAGCCGGGTGTGGCGGTCAACGGGACGAGGCGACCGCCGGGTTCCTCGGCCGGCTGCGGGAAAGCCCAGCCCATCCCGCCGTCGAGCTGGACGTGCCCGTCCGACGCCAGGTCCAGCCCGCCACCGGGAGCCGCACCGCCCTCCGCGGTGTCGACCCCCTCCGCACCGGTCACCGACTCGTCGTCGGAGAACTCCTCATCCGGTTCGCCGGGCAGCGCAGCCCTGCGGAACCGCCCGCCTCGGGTCACGACCCGCCTGCCGTGGTCACTGCTCACCCCGGTGTCCCGGCTCGTCGCCCAGAGCACCACCCGAGGCCCCTCCGCGGCCCGGAACGCCGCCAGGACGTGGGAGGCGACAGACTCGCCGTCAGAGCCGGGAGCGGCCATGGAGCAGACGAGGCCCACCACGTCCGCACCTCGGGGCTTCGCCACCCGGTAGACCCGGTTCCCGACCGCGAACGCCGCCGTGTCCACCGGGCTCAGACGCTGCCTGTCCCCCAGACGGCCACGACCGGCGTGGATGCCGGCGCCGGTGCGGCCCGGCCCGCCGTGCATGGCGAAGTACCACGGCGGCGTCGTCGACCCCAGCCACTTCATCCGGCGCTTGACGTCGAAGTCGGATCTCGCGGCGATCGCCTCCGACCCGGAGCGCTGGTTCCAGTAGTGCCTCCCCCCGGATGCCGCCTCGAACATCAGGCTTCCGGGCAACCTCACGAAATCGACCTCGTCGCGCGGAGCGTATTGCCCGATGACCCGGTCGCTCCCCTTCTCGTAGAGGGGACGGACCACCAACTGGTCCGCGTTCGGCGGGTACGGGCCCACCGCCTGGAAGCCCGTGCCGTCGACCGCGATCGTCCCCTCCGCTCCGAGCAGCAGCGGTCCGTCCGGCCAGTGCACCTCGCGCGAGTAGCCGCCGGGCAGCAGACCCCGCGCGAAGTCGTCGACCCCGACCGGGGCACCGTCGAGCGAGGCGAGGACGAACGGCACGCTCGCGTCGACACCCGCCACGCGGCGCAGGTCCTGGTCATCGCGCAGCGCCGCTGCCAGTCCAGCCGCCCCCACGCCGTCGAGGGGGTAGGAGTTCGACAACACCACCCGGTAACCGTTGTGCGCCCGGGAGGCCAGGACCAGCACCGGGCGGGCGTCACCGGCCCCGGCGCCCAGGGTGGTGCGCAGCCCGGCCCAGGTCTCCGGCGTGGTGGCCGACGCCCACCGCCGCACCAGCTCGACCTGTTCCTCGTCGTCGTGCGAGCGCACCACCAGCGCGGCCGTCCGCCCGTCGCGGTCGCGCACCCACTCCAGGGCCACGTCGCCGGCCCGCAGGTGCGAGACGATCCTGAGCCCGGGCGTCCCGTTCTCGTCCCGGTCCACGGCGTAGACGGGCCGGAAGTCACCGGCCGCGTGCAGCGCCGAGGCGAAGTCGAACCCGACACCGCCGACCTCCGCCAGGGCCCCCGACCGTTCGCCGACCAGCACCACCGACAAGTCGGGGCGGGCCTTGAGCAGGGCCGCGATCTCCGGGTCCGCCAGGACGATCCGACCGACCTCGTCACCGCCCGCCTCGACGCGTCCGCCGTCCGCGGTCGGCACGACCGCGTGGTCGTCCCCCGTGTCCAGCTCCAGGACCAGGGACTCGACCGGACCGGCCTCGACCTGGTCCGCCAACCAGACCGACTCGTCGGCGAGGGCGCCGTCGGCGGCCAGTCGGAACCGGCGACCGCCGCCGGTCAGCACCACGTCCGCCCGCCGCAGCTCGGGGCCGCGGGTGAACCCGTGCCGGCTCGACAGGGGCGGCGGCTGGTACGGCCTCCTCAGCAGGCCCTTCGACGCGGACTTCCACGTGCCGACCGGCCCCGAGTACTCGAACGACGTGCGGATCCCGTCCTGGCGCAACAACGTCAGCAACGTCTGGTTGAGCGCGCTGTCCGGCTCGTCCGTGCGGGTGATCAGCACCAGCGGTCGCCGCACCGGTCCGCCGGTCAGGCGCCGGTAGACCTCGTGCTCCCGCAGCAGCGACCTCATCTCGGAGGCGGTCAACCGGGCCTCCACCCCGGTGTCCGTCCTGATCTCGTAGCGGCCCTCGCGGCTCGCCAGGTGCAGCACGAAGGGCCGCGCCCGGTCGCCCATCGTGGCCGGGGCCCACTCCTGCACGGAGAACGTCGCCTTGTCGAGGGCGGTGAAGTCCTCCACGAACATCGCCATGCCCTGCGCGGAATCCGTGGCGAACGACGCCGCGATCCGCAGGTGGTCGTTGAGCTCGGGATCGGGCAGCAGGGCCAGGCCGTGCTCGCGGTTCCGCGCGTCGCGCAGCTCCTGTCCCCGCACGTCGGCTCCCTGGACCGGGGACACCACGGCGAAGCGCGCTCCGGCGCGGTCCACCACCCCGGTGTCCGGGTCGGTGGTGAGCGGCGCCGTGTTGACCCGGACCTCCCGGTAAGGACCGTCACCCCGCAACGCCACCGCGACGGCTCGGGCCGCGGTCAGGTCGGACTGGGTGGAGGCCGCGCCGTCCAGCACGAGCACCAGTGGCGCGGTCGGGTCGGCGACCCGGTACCGCGAGGTGCGGGCGATCGCGGTGGCGAACCGCTCAGGGGCGCACCACGCGCCGTGCGTGAGGAACCCGTGCTCCCGGTAGTGGGCGAACACGTGGATCGGTGCGGGGTGCTCACCCGACGAGGAGAGACCCCGGTGCAGCGCCTGCCACTCCTCCCAGTCCGACGCCAGCGCCGGGAAGGACAGGCCGGCGGCCGAGCCGGGTGTGGCGGTCAACGGGACGAGGCGACCGCCGGGTTCCTCGTCCGGCTGCGGGAAGCCCCACCCCATCCCGCCGCCGAGCCGGACGTGCCCGTCCGAAGTCGGGTCCTGCCCGCCACCGGGAGCCGCACCACCCTCCTCGGCGTCGGTCACCGACTCGTCGTCGGAGAACTCCTCCAGCGGCTCCCCCGGCGGCGCCATCCTCCGGAACCGACCGCCGTTGCGGACCGTCCGCTTGCCCGTGCCGCTGTTCACCGCCACCATCTGGAACGAGGCCCAGAGCACGACCTGCGGACCCTCCGCGGCGCGGAACGCCGCCAGGACGTGGGACGCGACCGACTCGCCATCGCGGCCGGGCGCGGCCATGTGGCACACGTGACCCACCACGGGACGACCCGGCAGGTGCCGCACCGACCGGTAGACCGCGTTCCCGACCGCGAACCTCGCCGTGGTCCTCGGGTCGAGGACCTGCATGTCCCCCAGGCGGTGACCGGCGGCGCGGATCCGCGCCATCGTGCGACCAGGGCTCCCGTGCACGGCGAAGTACCACGGCGGCATCGTCGACTGCAACCACTTCATCCGGCGCTTGACGTCGAACGGCTTCGCACCGGCCGGTCCCTGCCCCGGGCGCTGGTTCCAGTAGTGCCGCCACCCTGCGTCGGTCTCGACCAGCAGGCTGCCGGGCACCGTCACGGCGTCGTTCTCGTCACGCGGGGCGTGCTGCCCGATGACCCGGTCGCTGCCCTTCTCGTGGATCGGGTTGACCACCAACCGGTCGACGTCGGGCGGGTGCGGACCCACCGCCTGGAAGCCCGTGCCGTCGACCGCGATCGACCCGTCCGCGCCGAGCAGCAACGGCCCGTCGGGCCAGTAGACCTTCCGCGAGTAACCACCGGGCAGCAGACCGCGCGCGAAGTCGTCGACCCCGACCGGGACACCGTCGGGCGAGGCCAGGAGGAACGGCACCCGCGGGTCGATGCCCGCCACCCGGCGGAGGTCCCGGTCATCGCGCAGCGCCGAAGCGAGCTCGGGCGCCGCCACGTCGGCCAAGGGCCGCGAGTTCGACAGCACCACCCGGTAGCCGTCGTCCGCCCGGGAGGCCAGGAGCAGCACCGGCCGTGCGTCACCGGAAGCCGGGCCCAGGACCGCGCGGAGCCCCGACCACGTGTCCGGGGTGGTGGCCCGCGCCCACTCCCGCACCTGGTCGACCCACTCCTCGTCATCGTGCGAGCGCACCACCACCGCGGCCACCCGGCCATCGCGGTCGCGCACCGACTCCACGGCCACGTCACCGGCCCGCAGCCGGGAGACGACCCTGAACGCCGACACCCCGTTCTCGTCCCGGTGCAGGGCGACGACCGTGCGGAAGTCACCGGCCGCGTGCAACGCCGAGGCGAAGTCGAACCCGAACCCGCCCATCTCCGGCAGCGCACCCGACTGCTCGCCCAACAGCACCACCGGCAGGCTCGGGCGGGCCTTCAGCAAGGCCGCGATCCGGCGGTCCTGCAAGGCGATCCGACCGACCTCCTCGCCGCCGGCCTCGATCCGCCCACCGTCCACCGTCGGCACGACCGCGTGGTCGACCTCCGTGTCCAGCTCGATGATCAGCGAGTCGCTCATCCGGGGGTGGTCGGCCAACGCGACCACATCGCCGGCGAGGGTCGCATCGGCGGCCAGGCGGAACCTGCGGCCGGTCCCGGTCAGCACGACGTCCGCGCGCCGCAGGGCGGGACCGCGGGAGAAGGTGTGCAGGCTCGACAGGGGCAGCGGCAGGTACGGCCTGCTCATCAGGCCGTCCGACGTGCGCGGCCAGGTGCCCACCGGGCCCGAGTACTCGAAGGACGCGCGGATCCCGTCCTGGTGCAGCAGTGCCAGCAGTTCCTGGTTCAGCCGCTGGTCCGGCCCGGGCGCACGCGTGATCAACACCAGTGGCCGCCGCACCGGCCCGGCGGCCAGGCGTCGGTAGACCTCGTGCCCTCGCAGCAACCAGCGCATCTCCGACGCGTTCAGCCTCGCCGTCACCCCCTCGCGGGTCCGCAGCTCGAAGCGGCCCGCGTAGGCGGCCAGGTGCAGGACGAAGGGCCGCGCCCGGTCGCCCGTCGTGGCCGGTGCCCACTCCTGCGCGGAGAACGTCGCCTTGTCGAGGTCGGTGAAGTCCTCCACGAACATCGCCGTGCCCTGCGCGGAGTCCGTGGCGAACGACGCCGCGACGCGCAGGTCGTCGTTGTGCTCCGCGTCGGGCAACAGGGCCAGGCCGTACTCGCGGTTCCGCGCGTCGCGCAGCTCCTGTCCCCGCACGTCGGCTCCCTGGACCAGGGACACCACGGTGAAGCGCGCTCCGACGCGGTCCACCACCCCGGTGACCGGGTGGGCGGTCACCGGGGCCGTGTTGACCTTGACCTTCCGGTAGGGGGCGTCGTCTCCCCGCAACGCGGTCGCGACCGCTCGGGCCGCGGCCAGGTCCTCTCGGTCGGTGCCCGCGCCGTCGAGCACCAGCAACAGCGGCGCGGTCGCAGGCGCGGCCCGGTAGTCCGGCGCGGCGGCGATCCCGGCGGCGAACCGCGGGGCGTCGCACCACTTCCCGTCCACCAGGAACTCCTGGTTCCGGTAGTGGGCGAACACGTGGACCGGGGTGGGTTGTTCCCCGGACGACGCGAGGCCCCGGTGCAGCACCTCCCACCGCTCCAGGTCCGACGCGTGCGTCGGGAAGGCGAGGCCGGGCGGGGAGTCCGGCGCACCGGTCGACGGCATCGGGTAGCCGCCGAGGTTCCCGGTCGACGTGGTCGGCTGCGTGAACCCCACCCCCGCGCCGAGGAGCAGGACCTGACCGCCGGCCGGTGCGCCCGGCTCCGGGCCGGCACCGCTTTCGTCGGCGCCGGTCACCGACTCGTCGTCGGAGGACTCCTCCTCCGGTTGCCCCGGCAGCGCCGCCCGGCGGAACCTACCGCCGCCGTACACCTTCCTCATGCCGTTCCGGCGGCTCATGGCGACGACCTGGTTCGCGGCCCAGAGCACGACCTGCGGACCTTCCGCCGCGCGGAACGCGGCCAGCACGTGGGACGCGACCGACTCGCCGCCCTGGCCGGGGGTCGCCATGAAGCACACGTGACCCACCACAGGACGACCCGGCAGGTGCGGCACCGATCGGTAGACCTGGTTCCCGACCGCGAACCTCCCCGTGGCCGCGGGGTCGAGGTAGTGCTCGTCCCCCAGGCGGTGACGAGTCGCGCGCAACCTCGCGAGGGTCACGCCCGGCAGCCCGTGCATGGCGAAGTACCACGGCGGCATCGCCGAGTGCAGCCACTTCATCCGGCGCCTGACGTCGAAGGGCGGTGTCGTGCCGCTCTCCTGCGACGCGAAGCGCTGACTCAGGTAGTGCTTGCGCTCCGTGATCGCCTCGAACGCCAGGCTGTTCGGTATGGTGGCGAGGTCCGCCTCGGAACCAGGGCTGAACTGCCCGATGACCCAGCCCGTCGTGGGGTCGTGGAGGGGGTGGACGGCCAACCGGCTGTGCGGCACCGGGGGCGCTTCCACCGCCCGGAAACCCATGCCGTCGACCCCGATCGTGCCGTCCGCGCCGAGCAGCAACCGCCCGTCGGGCAGGTGGACCTGCCGCGCGTAGCCGCCGGGCAGCAGCTCGCGGGCGAAGTCCTCGCCGCCGACCGGGGCGCCGTCGAGCGAGGCGAGCACGAACGGCACCCGCGGGTCGATGCCCGCCACGTCGCGCACGTCGTCGTGGTCGCGCAGCACCGCCGCGAGCCCGACCGCGTCGGTCACGAAGGGGGACGAGTTCGACAACGCGACCAGGTAGCCGGCGCCGGACCGGGAGGCCAAGAGCAGCACCGGACGTCCCGGCACGTCGGCGGCGACGCCCAGGACCGCGCGGAGCCCCGACCACGTGCCCGGCGTGGTGGCCCGCGCCCACCGGCGCACCTGCTCGAACCGCTCCTCGTCACCGGGTGAGCGGACCACCACCGCGGCCGCCGTCCCCCAGGAGTCGGACACCACGTCCACGGTCAGGTCACCGATCCGCAACCCCCCGACGGGGTTGATCCGAAGTCGCCCGCCCGCGTCCCGGTACACCCCGAGGACGGGCCGGAAGTCGCCGACCGCGTGCAGCGCGGAGACGAAGTCGAAGGCGAACCCGCCCACCCCCGGCAGGGCGCCCGCCTGCTCGCCGACCAGCGCCACCGACCGGTACGGGTTCTCCCGGAGCGCCGCCGCGATGCCTTCGTGCCGCAGGGCGATCGACCCGAGTTCCTCGCCGCCGAGTTCGACCAGGCCGCCGTCGACGGTCGGCACGACCGCGTGCTCGACCCGCGCGTCCACCTCCAGCACCAGCGGTTCGCTGTTCCGGGTCGCGATCCGGTCGGCCAGCGCCGCCAGGTCGCCGTCGACGTCCCACGTGGCGGCCAGGCGGAACCTGCGACCGGCGCCGGTCAGCGCCACGTCCTCGGGCCCCAGCGAGGGCCCCCGGGAGAACTTGTGGTCGCTGGACAGCACCACCAGCATGGCACTGTTGACCAACCTGCCGTTCGACGTCCCACCGACGACGATCGCCGGACCTGAGTACTCGAACGACGCCCGGATCCCGTCCTGGCGCAGCAGGGCCAGCAGTGCCTGGTTCAACGCGCTGTCCGGCTCGGACGTGTGCGTGATCAACACCAACGGCCGCCGCACCGGACCGGTGGCCGGCACCTGGTAGAACGGCTGCTCGCGCAGCACCGACCGCATCGCCTCGGCGGTCAGGAGGACCTGCCGCCCGTCGCTCAACCCGATCTCGTAGCGGCCCCCGCGGCTCGCCAGGTGCAGCAGGAACGGTCGCGCCCGGTCACCCGTCGTCGTCGAGGCCCACTCCTGCACCGCGAAGTCAGGGTTGCGCAGGTCCGTGAGGTCGTCGACGAACAGCGCCATGCCCTGCGCGGTGTCCGCGGTGAGCGCCGCCGCGCGGGCCAGGTCGCGGCGCAGGTCCGGGTCGGGGACCAGGGCCAAACCCTGGGCACGGCGGTACACGTCGCGCAAACCCTCCGCCCGCACGTCGGACGGGCGGAGCGCGAACACCTCGGTGAACCCCTCCCCGGTCCGCAGCACCAGGCCGGTGGACGGGTCGGGGTCGATCCGGACCCTGTTGACCGCGACCGGGCGGTAGGGACCGTCCGCCCGCAGCGCCTCCGCGACGCGCCGCACCGCGTCGAGGTCGACCCCGTCGGAGTCGCCGGTGTCGAACACGAACACCAGCGGCGTCGTCGGGTCCGCCGCCAGGTACCGCGGGCTGCGGGCGACCGCGGCGGCGAAGCCCCGGTCGTCACGCCACCCGTCGGCGAAGAACAGGCCCGCACCGGCGTGGGCGAACACCACCACCTCGTCCGACACCACCATCCTCCGGTGCAGGTCGCGCCAGCGCACGACGTCCTCACCGCCGGGCAGGTGCGGGAACACCACCGGCTCCGCGTCATCGGGCTCGTCCAGGGGGATGTGGAGCACGTCGTCCTGCGCGAACGCCCACCCCATCCCACCACCGAGCGTGATGTGCCCGGTGGCCGGCACCAAATCCCGCGGCCACACCGACGACACCTGCACGAACCGGGCCGCCGCGGCGTCGAACCTGGCCGTGCCGGGCGCGAGCACCAGCGGCGCGGTGTTGGTCACCACCGGCCGGTGGGGCCCGTCGCCCCGCAGCGCCTCGGCGAAGCGCCGGGCCGCGTCGAGGTGGTCCGCCGAAGGCCGGTCCAGGTGCACGGCGAGCACGAGCGGTGTGGTGGGCTCGGCGGTGCGGTAGGCGGAGGCGTCGCGCACCACCGCGGCGAAGTCCTCGGCGGGGCGCCACCCGTCCCGGGCGAACAACAGGCCGTTGTGGGCGTGGGCGAACACCCGCACCTCGTTCTCACGGGGCATCGCGGCGTCGAGGGCGTGCCAGTAGAGGCTGACCTGGTCGCCCTCGTGGATCGGGAACAGCAGGGACTCGGACGGGCCCAGCACCACGGAGCCGGGAGTCGCGGTCTGGTCGGCGGCCAGGTGCCGCACCAGGCCGTCGCGGTTCAGTTCGACCCTGGACCCCGAGGTCGTGATCGAGCCCCGGTGACCGAACTGCCCCGCCAGTTGCCTCAGCGGGCCGTCGTCGTCGATCTCGCAGGCCAGGAACACCAGGTGGTCGGCCGGGTCGATGACACCCGTGCCGAACAGCAGCGTCATGAACACGCTGTCGTCGAGCACCACCTCGCGGCCGGAGCGCAGCGGCACCCGGAACCCGTCGCCGCCGTGGTGCACGGCCACCGAGAAGCGGCTCGGACGGTTCCCGGAGCCCGCAGCGGGCTCGCCCAGCAGCCACCGGAACTCGGCGGCGGTGGGACTGAGCGCCCTGCCGGCCGGGGACACCCGTCCCTCACCCCTGTCGGCCTCGACGCGCATCGGCAGTCCGGCCTCCGCGGCACCGGCGCGGAACGCGTCGCGGGCGATGTCCGCCTCGGCTCCGGCGAGGAAGGCCACGCCCACGAGTCGGCCGGCACCGTCGTGGAGGCGCACCACCGCCACGTCGTCCACCGCCGGCGGCGTGTAGGCGGGCGGCGGCGGGTCGTCCGCGGCCAGGTGGGCGGGTCGCGTCGCCTCGTCGTACGGAGGCGGGTCGCCGGCCGGCGGTCGCTGCGGTCGCCGCGCCGGTTCGGCCTGGTAGGGAGGCACCACCTCGGTCTGGGGGACGTTCCAGGGAGTCGGCACACCGGTGCTCGCCCCGCGGGTGTCCAGGTCGTCATCGTCGTCCCAGCGGACCTCCTGCCCCAGGGAGTCCACGTCGTCGTCATCCGGCTCGTCGGCCGGTGCACGGGCCGCCCAGACGGGGACGGTGGTGTTCTCCGAAGCCTCGAACTCCTCCCGGACGCCGACGGCCACCGAGGTCGTCGCGTCCGCGGACACGGCGCCGAACGGCCCGTAGCGCAGCACCACCCCGTGGTCGGCGGGGTGCCCGGAGTCACGGTGGACGGCGCTGTTGCGGATGACCGCGCCGAACGCGGGCCCCTCCAGCGGGACGAGGTCCCCCATCCGGTGCGGGTTCCCGGTGACGAGCCGAACCCGCGCCTCGGTCGAGGTGCCCCGGGCGTCGACCACCCACGGCGAGTCGTCCGCGTCCGTCCGCGGCAGCCGTTCGAGCGCGAGTTCCCCCGTGGCGGTGCGCCGGGGGTACGAGTGGGAGCCGGACGCGACCTCTCGCGCCCGTGCCGCCGCCATCCGCACGGTGTCCAAGGCCCGGGACGGGAAGAACTGGCCCTCCGGCCGGGTGCGCCCCGGACCGGGGTACGGGTGGGTCACCACGTCGGCGGCGTCGAGCGGGCCGGGCTCGACGGTCCGGAACCCGTTCCCGTCGACCACCAGCCGCCCCTCGCGCCCGAAGGTCACCCGACCGTCCGGGACGTGGACCCGCCGGCGGTAACCGCCGCGAGCCAGCGCCGAGGCGAACTCCTCGCCGTCGACCGGGGTACCGTCCAGCGGCAGCAGCAGGATCGGCACCTCGGGATCGGTCCCCGCCGCGCGGCGGAAGTCCTCGTCGTCGGCCAGCACCGCGCCGATGTCGCCATCGGTCAGGAGCACGTCGTGTCCGTCCCGGCGGGTGCCCAACCGGCCGGCGAACGGGTCGCCGAACGCGACGACCAGCGGTGCGGAGCTGTCCTCCCAAGGCCGGGCCAGCGGCGTGCCGTCCCGCCGGACGACGCGGGGGATCGTCACCGGGGTGGTGGCCATCCAGCTCCTCAGCAGGTCCACCCGCTCCCGATCACCCGAGCTGCGCAGCACCACCACGCCGGTGCGGCCGTTGCGGTTGGGCAGCTCGACCACGTGGAGGTCGCCCGCCCGCAGCACCGACACCCGCTCGAACCGCGCGCCCGGCACCGGCGCCACGACGCCGTCCCGCACCTCGACGCCACCGCCCGCCACCGCGTAGACCTCGCGGAAGATCCCCGCGGCGCGCAGCGCGCCCGCGAAGTCGTACCCGAACCCGCCGATGCCCACGTGGTCGCCCGCGTGCGCGCCCAGCAGCACGATCGGCCCCTGGAACACGTTCAACGCGGCGGTGAAGTCCAGGTTGCCGCGCGTCATGGCGCCGAATTCCGTGCCGTCGAACTCGGCGACCGAGGGGCGCCCGGTGAGGGTGCCGGTGTCGCCGATCACGGCGTGCCCGCCGGTGGTGGAGACCGCCACGAAGATCGGGCTCCGCTCGAACCACGGCCCGTCCACCCACGCCCCACCCGACAACGCCTCCACCGCGGCCGCCACCCCGGGGTCGGCGGACTCGGGCGCGTTGACGACCAGGACGTCATTCGACGCGGTGTGCGCGTAACGGCCGTGGTCGCGTTCGACCAGGTCGACGCGCTGGAAGTCGTCCGGCCGGCCGACCTCCAGCGCCAGGGAGTCACGCGACACCGGCAGCCTGTCCGCGCTCCCACTGTAGCGGTAGAGCTGCCGCACGCCACCGAGGCGGACGAACCGGCGCAGCAGCTGCCGGCTCGCCTCGTGCCTGCCGGCGCCGGTGGTGAACAGCACCACCGGCCGCAGCAGCGACGGGTTCGCCGGGTCCCGGAGGCCGTCGAGGCCCAGCAGCAGCTCGGCCACTTCGAGGGGGCCGGCGGTGATCCGCGTGCCGTTCGACAGCGGCAGGACGAACCTGCCCTCGGCGTCGGCGCTCAGGAAGACGAACACCGGCCGTGCCCTGTCGCCGGTCGCGGCGAACGCCCACGGCGCCACGACCTCGTCGTAGTGCTCGGTCGGGCGGGAATCGACGAACCGCGTCCGCCTCAGGTGGCGCAGCGAGTGGTCGGTGACGTTGCGGGCGAACGCCTCGACAGCGCTCGTGTCCGACGCCTCCGACAGCAGGGACACCACGAACGTGGTGCCCTCGGCGTCACCGGCGAGCGTGAGCCGCGAGTCGGGCAGCCGCAGCTCGGACATCCGTTCCAGCCCGATGGCGCCCGTTCCGAGCAGTTCGAGCAGGTCGACCGCGTGCGACCAGGAGTTGATCGGCTCGGTGGTGGCCAGCACCTCGCGGTACGGGCCGTCGCCGCGCAGGGCGGCGGCGAACGCGCGCGCCTGCTGTTCGTGGTCGGTCCTCACCCCCCGGTCCACGACGAAGTGCACCGGGGCGGTCGCGGACGCCTCCTGGAACCGCCGGGTGCCGGCCACCTCGGTGGCCAGGGCGGCGCCGTCGACCACCCTCCCCCGCACCACGAACCCACCGTCCCGGAACGCCGCGTACACGCGGATCGGCGGTGCTTCCTCATCGTGCGGCATCCGCTCGTGCAACTCCCGCAGCCGCAGCTCGTGGGCGGGGTCCTCGGCGAAGACGATCGGCTCCGCGCTGTCCGGTCGAGTCGCCGCGGAGGGCTGCCACCGCCGGACCTGACCGGTCCGGCCCCGTGGCGCGGGCAGTTCGGTCGAGCCCCACAGCAACTCCGGCTCGGAGTCGTCGGTGGAATAGCCGTACGCCGAGTAGCGCTCCGCGTCACCGTCGTCGAAGCCGTTGTCCAGGAGGCTGTCCAGGAAGCTGTGCATGAGGGCGAAGGCGGGGCCGGGAACAGGGCCGGGCGGGTCGGGCACGGGCGCGGTCGTCGAAACCAGCCGGAAGAAGGCGCCGGCCTCGGGCCGGATGACGCCGTCCTCCTCCACCCACACACCACCACCGGCCAACGCGTACACGTCACGGGGGATCCTCATCTCCCGCAGGGCGGCGGCGAAGTCGAACCCGAACCCGTCGGCAGCCATCAGGTCACCCGCGTGCGCGCCCAGCAGCACCACGGGTCCCCCGAGTCCTCCCGACGACGTGTTGCGGATGTACGCGCCGCTCTGCACCAGGTTGCGGGCGAACTCCGCACCGCTGAACAGCGCCGGCGTGCCGGTGTTGCCGAAGACGTGGCCGTAGCGCCTGGACGAGGACAGCACCACGAAGACCGGGCGCTGATCGCGCCGGTCCCACTCCACCCGCGCCCCGTGCGACAGGGCGTCCACGACCTCCGAGTGGTTTCCGTCGTGGTGCGGGGGGATGGGGTAGGACAGGACGTCCGGCGCCAGGTTCGTCGCGTACTCGCCCTGCACGAAGGTCGACCTGGGCGTGAAATCACGTGGTCGCGGGATCTGGGGGTCGCCGAACTCCTCGAACGGGACCGTGTACGTGTAGGCCGGTCGCAGGCCGGCGAGCCCGTTCAGCTCGTTCACCAGGTCGAGGTTGGCCATGTCGCCCATGCCGATGGTCACCACGACCAGAGGCCGCCGCACCGTTCCACCCAGCAGGGCGTCGCGGACCTGGTCGAGGCAGAACAGCATCGCCGCCAGCCTCCGGGGCTCCACGCGGAGCGTGCCCCCGTCGACGCGGACGATGAACATGTCGTCCTCGTCCCCGCGCAGGACCAGCAGGTACGGCCGACTCCCGACGACATCAGGGGTCACCGCCCACGCGCCGCCGGGGTCCTCCGGGTACAGGCACGCCTCGACGGTGTCGCGCACGAAGTCGCCGTGCTCGTCGTCCGGCATCAGCGACAGGCCGGTGTCGACGCCGTCACGGTCGCGCAGCACCTGCGGGCGCACCTCGGACAGGTCCGGTCCGGACACCCGTCGCAGGGCGAGCACGTTCCAGTCGAACACCCCGTCGGCGGGCACGGCCGCGGAGAGCGTGTTGACCCACACGTCGCGCTGCGGATCGTCGACGCGCAGAGCGTCGACGAACGCCCGCGTCAACTCGGCGTGGTCGGACACGTCGGCAGGCCAGTCCACCAGCAGGTGCACCCGGTGGCCGGCGCCGGTGTCGGCGTAGCCCTCGACCGCCCGGACCTCCGCGGCCAGGCCGGCTCCGTCGTCGAGCCGGCCGCGCACCACGAACCCGCCCGTCGACGGAGGCTGCCCGTGCGCCGAGTGCCGGTAGGCGGCGTGGACCAGCACCGGCGGGTGCTGCCCGCCGTGCGGCAGCCGGGCTTGCAGTGCGCGCGAACGCCGTTCGTGCTCCGCGTCGACGGGGAAGGCGACCGCGACCGAGGCCGCCCCGCCGGTGGCCGCGGCCCGACCGAGGCTCACCGGGTTCCCGGACAGCACGACCGCGTCCGCCATCGGCGGCAGCACGGTCCCCTCGGGGAAGTACTCGATCCCGCGCGCGACCGACAGCCGCACCGGGCCGGGGTGCTCCTCGATGTCCCCCCGGTGCCCCCGTCCGCGCGCCGCCGCGAGGAGGTCCGCCACCTCGCGCACGTCGCAGGCGAGGAACACCAGCCGCCAGGACTCGGGGACGCTCACCACGTCGAACACGGACCTGGCGAAGGCGCGATCGGCCAGCACCCTCTCCCGCCCGGAGCGCAACGGCACCCGGAAGCCGTCCGCGCCGTGGTGCGCCACGACGTGGAACCGGCGTCGCCTGACGGGGAAGTGGGTGCGCGCGACCGCCTGCGCCACCTCGGCCTCGCGGCCGACCAGGTACGCGATGCCCGCCGGCTCGCCATCGGCGTCGAACAGGCGCACGAACCGCACGGGGTCGTCGTCGGTGGCCGCCCAGGGGCCGGCCTGCTGAAGGCCCGCCTCGGGGAGCGCCGACACCCGCTCGAACCCGGCCAACGGCAGGGGCAGCCCGGCAGCGGCCGTGCGCGGGGTCGCCGACGCCCAGACGACCACCGCGTGGTGCTCCAGCGCCCTGAGCCCGGTCAGCGCCCGTGCCGCCAGCACGGGCGCGCCGCCCGCCAGCGGCGCCGCGAAGGCGCCGCCCTCCAGCACGAAGTCACGGCGCACGCCGTACCCGGCCCGTCGGCGGACACCGTTGTGGTGGATGACGAGCGCCGCCATCGCGCCGTCGACCGCGACCCGGTCGCCGGGCAGGTAGGGGTGCCCGGACGCCAGGGCCGCCGACATGGCGCGCGAGTCGCCCTCGGCGGTCACGAACCAGGACCGGTCGGGGTCGACCGGGGACAGGCCGCGGCGCGGCTGCCCGTCGTGGAGGGCGCCGAACCTGCCCAGCCCCAGTGCGGCCATCCGCACCGCGTCGAACGGGCGCAGCGGGAAGAACTGCCCGGTGCCGGGCACGACGTGCGGGAA
Source organism: Actinosynnema sp. CA-299493 (assembly GCF_050946825.1). Lineage (NCBI taxonomy): Bacteria > Bacillati > Actinomycetota > Actinomycetes > Pseudonocardiales > Pseudonocardiaceae > Actinosynnema > Actinosynnema sp. CA-299493. Next base: position 4,013,823 of record NZ_CP191993.1, on the reverse strand, counting down.
GGTCAGCAGGTCGTCCGGCGTCAGGCCGGGCGGCTCCACGACGCGGAACCCGCGGTCGGCCGCGATGCCGCCGTCCGGGGTCACCCACGCCCTGCCCAGCGGGGCGTAGACCGCGCGGTGGTAACCACCCCTGGCCAGCGCCTCGGCGAACGCCTCGGGATCGGCCGGCGCGCCGTCGAGCGGGATCAGCAGGAACGGCTTGGTGATCTTGGTGCCCGCCGCGTCGCGGAACGCCGGATCGTCCCGCAGCACGTCGCCCGCTTGCCCGTCGGAGATCACCAGCGAGGCGTTGCCCGGACGTGGCAGGGCCCGGGAGTTCCCCAGGACGAAGACGACGAGCGGTGCGTCCCCGGTCGCCCAGGGCGCGCGCTGCCTCCTGCCGTTGGAGAGCACGTGGGCCGACGAGCCACCGGACACCCGGTCGGCCCACCGGGTGTGCTCGGCGAAGCGGTCGTGGTCGTTCGGCGAGCGGAACGTGAAGGCCGCCGGCGGACCGCCCTCCCGACCGCCCAGCGGCTCGACCACCAGGTCACCGGCACGCGGGCCCGACACCAGCACGAAGGGCGCGGGCCTGGCCGCCGAGACGGCGTCCCGGTCGACGGCGACGCCGCCGGACAGCGCGTAGACGTCGCGGGAGATCCCCCCGGCGCGCAGCGCGCCCGCGAAGTCGTAGCCGAACCCGCCGATGGCCACCAGCGATCCCGAGTGCTCGCCGAGGAGCACCACCGGACCCGCGGTCGAGCGGAGGGCGCCGGTGAAGCCGGGGTTCTCCAGCACGAGGCGGGCGAACTCGGCGCCGTCGTACTCGGCCACCCGGCCGTCGAGGCCGACGACTTCGCCGTGGCGCTCGGTCGTGGGCAGTGCCAGCACGACCGGGGGCGAGTTCCACGGGCCCCTGACGCGCTTCCCGGTCAGCAGGGCGCCGGCGAGCGCGGTGTGGCCGGCGTTCGTCCCCCGCCGCGACGGGAAGACCAGCCGGTCGGACAGCGCGGTGTGCCGGTACCGGTCAGGAGCGGGCACGGGACCGGGCCGGAAGGCGTCCGGTCGGTCGACCCCCAGCAGGCCGACCTCGGGATCGACCTCGAACCGGCCGGCGTACTCGTAGGCGGGCCGTGGGCCGTCGAACCTGGCCAGGGCCTTGAGCAGCTTCCGGTTCAGCGCGCCGGCCGAGGCAGGCCCGGAGGTGACCACGACCAGCGGGCCGCCGGTCCGGGCGCGGTAGCGGGGGTGCGAGACCAGCAGTTCGGCCATCTCCCGCGCCGACAGGACAAGGCGGGCGCCCTGCGGGGTCGCCACGACGTAGCCGTGCCCGTCGGACGACAGGAACAGCGGGAACGGGCGTGCCCGCGTGCCGTCGGCGGCGGCGGCCCAGGGCGCGACCCGCGTCACCGGCTCCCCACCCCGGCCGGTGTGGTGCAGGTGGCGCAGCGAGTGGTCGGTGAAGCCGCGGGCGAACCGCGCCAGGTCGGCGTCGTGCAGGCCGTCCGGGATCAGGGACAGGCCGAAGTCGGAGGAGTGGACGTCCTGCACCACATCGGAGTGCCGGAGCCGGGACACGCGCACCGTCGCGTCGACCCGGGTGAACAGCAGGCCGGACCCCGCCCAAGCCGTGGTGGCCCACACGTCGCGGTACGGACCGTCACCGCGCACCTCCACCGCGAACTCGCGCGCCGACGCCAGGGGGTCGGCAGCCTGCTGATCGGAACCCTGGCCCGCCCGGTCCAGCACCAGGTGCACCGGGGTGCCCGGGTCGCGGAAGCGGAAGCCCTCGGTGCCGTTCTCCAACTCGCCGAGCAGCCCGCGGGCGTCGAGCAGGTCGTCGCCGACCAGGAACCGACCCTGCCGGACCGGCACGTGCACGAACACCGCTCGCGACTGCCCGGTGGGCGGGACCTCCCGGTGCAGGTGCTCCAGGTTCCGCCGGTGCCGCCACCCCGTCGGGAAGGCGATCACGGCCTGGGCCTTCGCGTCGCACGGCAGGTGGGAAGCGCTGTCCCGGCCGCCGAACAGCACCACCGAGCCGGGGGTGCCGGGGTCGTCGCCCGACAGCTCCCGCACCTCGCCGTCCGGCGTCAGCTCCACCCTGGACGAGTAGGTGACGACCGGGCCGAGGTGCCCGTGCGCGGCGGCCAGGTCGCGCAGCACGGTGTCGTCGGTGATGCCGCAGGCCAGGAACACCAGCGTGGAACCCGGCGGCGCCCAGCCGCGGGCGAACAGCAGGGCGGCGAAGGCGTGGTCGTCCAGCAGCGCCTCCCCGCCGGAGCGCAGCGGCACCCGGAACCCGTCCGGGCCGTGGTGCACCGCCACCGTGAAGGTGTCGACCGCGTCGGTGTCGCCGTCCGCGTCGTCCGCGGAGGCGCTGACCGTGGTGGTCACGGCGTCGGCCTCGGCACCGGCCAGGAAACCGACGCCGACGACCCGGTTCCGGGCGTCCCTCAGCGGCACGAACGACACGTCGTCCGGCGTCACGGTCGCGCCGGGGTCCGGCCCGTAGCCGGGCGGCTGCTCGTAGCCGGGCGGCACGTCGGTGGCGGCCGTCGGGTAGAGGGGCAGCTGTTCCTCCACGTAGGCGCCGCCGAAGCCGACCACCCGCTGCCCGCCCCCGCGGGTGTGGCCCGTGGCGTTCGTCGCGGCCCACACCGGGACCCGGACGCCCTCCTGCCGCTCGAACTCCTGCCGGATGCCCTCGGCGACCGTCATCCGGTCGGGGGCCGGCGCCGCCGCGAAGCTCCCCTCGCCCAGTGCCAGCCCCTGGCCCACGTCCCGAGCGGCCTCCCGGTAGTGCCGGCCGGTCCGGATGACGCGGCCGGCGGTGCGGCCGTCCAGCCACAGGGAGTCGCCCAGCCGGTGCGGGTGGTGGGTGGCCAGCCGCACCCGCATGTGGTGGTGATCGCCGCGGGCGTCGACGAACCACGGCGTGGCTTCCTCCTCGGCCCACGGCAGGAGGTCGTCCTGCGGGACGTACGAGACGACGCCGTCGACGGTCGACGGCATCATCCGGTAGTAGTGGTCGCTGCGGTGCCTCGCCTCCAGCGCGCCCGCCGTCGCCATCTCCGGCACGTCGCCCAGCGCGTCGGGGAAGAACTGTCCCCGGATCGTGTTCGTGCCCGGCACCAGGTGCGGGTGGGTCGCCACGTCGTCGGCCAGCAGCTCGGCCGGCTCGACGGTCCGGAACCCGCCGCTCTCGACCACCAGCCGGCCGTCGTCGGTGAAGCGGACCGGCCCTTCGGGGTAGTGGACCCGGCGGCGGTAGCCGCCCCGGGCCATCGCCTCGGCGAACGCCTCGGCGTCGACCGACCCGTCGCCCAGCGGGAGCAGGACGAGCGCCCGGTCCGAGTTGGTGCCCGCCATGGTGCGAAAACCCTGGTCGTCGGCCAGCACGTCGCCCACCTCACGCGTGGGCACGACCCGCTCGGCGTTGTCGCGCCGCAACACCGGGTGCCCGTGGGGCGTGCTCGGGAGGACGATCGCCAGCGGTGTGCCCTCGAACAGCCACGGCGTCTCCACCGGCGTGCCGTCCGGTCGCACGGGGGACAGGCCCCGGTTCACGGACCTGCCGAGGTAGGACCGCACGAGGTCCGGGGACATGTCGTCGTTCGGCGTGCGCAGCACGACCACGACGGACAGGCCTGCGCCGTTGACCAGCCTGTTCATGCGGAAGTCGCCCGCGCGTGGGACGGACACCGGCACGAACCGCGCGCCCGGCACGGGCACGATGACACCGTCCCGCACCTCGACGCCGCCACCGGCCACGGCGTACACGTCGCGGAAGATGTCCGCGGCGCGCAGCGCGCCCGCGAAGTCGTACCCGAACCCACCGGGCGCGACGTGGTCGCCCGCGTGCGCGCCCACGAGCACGATCGGCGTCCGGGACGACTCCAGTTCCCGGACCGCCTCGTCGTCGTGGAACAGGTTCGTGGCGAACTCGGCGCCGTCGAACTCGGTCGGCCGGCCGTTGGCCTCGAAGAGGCTGCCGTGCCGTTGCCCGGTGGACAGCGCCAGCACCAAGGGCTCGTCGTCGCCCCACGGCCCTTCGACGGTCGCGCCCTCCGCCAGCGCGGAGACCACCTCGTCCCGGGAGCCGGCCGGGTCCACCGCGGGGAAGCCGATGGCCCCGCGGCGACGCACCTGTGCGTAGGTGCCCGGCGCGGGCGCCGGTCCCGGCTCGAAGTCCACCTCCGGCCGGGCGATCTCGACCAGGGCTCCGTCGCCCAGCGGCAGCGGACCCGAGTAGTGGTAGACCTGCCGGGGCCCCGCCAACCGGGCCAGTTCCACCAGCAGCCGCCGGTTCTGCTCCGCGTTGCGCGGGCCGTGGGTGACCAGGATCATCGGCCGCCGCACGGGACCGCCCGCCAGCCGGCGGTAGCCGTCGTGGCCGGCCAGGTACGCGGCCATCTCATCGGGGGGGAGGAAGTGCCGCATGCCCTCGCGGGAGGAGAAGGTGAAGTAGCCGTGCTCGTCGCCTTGCAGGACGAGCAGGAACGGCCGGGCCCGGCTCCCCTCCGCGGCCGACGCCCAGAGAGCCGGCGTTTCGGCGTGCCGGGGCTCGACGAAGGACCGCCGCACGTAGCGCAGCACGTGGTCGGTGACGCGCGAGGAGAAGTCCGCGATCGCGGCGTTGACCGTCTCGTCCGCCACCAGCGCCAGGGCGAAGTCGTTGCCGGCGAGGTCACGCGTCGACAGGTGCGCGGCGTCGGACGGCCTGGGCCTGGACACCTCGACGAACCGCGATGCCTCCAGGTCGACAGCACCCCGGGGAGTGATGTCGAGGTCGTGCGTGGCCAGCACCTGGCGGAAGGGGCCGTCACCGCGCAGCGCCTCGGCGAAGGCGGCCGCCTGGGGCAGGTAGTCGGAGCCGGGTTGGTGCCACAGCACCACCAGTCGCACCGGACGCCTGTCCGGCGCGGCCCGCGGGGGAATCGCCCTGGACACCTCGTCCGCCAGGGTCGCGCCGTCGACCGACCTGCCGCGCACCACGAACCCGCCGCTGTGGAACGCCGCGTACACCAGCACGAGCCCGGCCACGTCGGCCGGGCGCAGGCGGTGGTGCAGCAGGCGCAGGTGGCTGATGTGCTCGTGGTCGACGGGGAAGGCCAGGGCGGTGGTGTCGCGATCGGACGGGAGCCTCATGACCCCCTGCCGCCACGCGAACAGGTCCTCCGTCGAGGCGCTCGGCGGGAACACCAGGTCCGGGTCCAGCGAACCGGCGCGGAGGACCGCCTCGGACTGGCGCCGGTCCAGTTCCAGGACGTCACCGGGCAGGTCGGCGTCGGTGGTGAGGCGGACGATCATGCCGTCCGCGCCGCGGTGGGCGTCCAGCAACCACGGCGACCCGTCCTCGGCGCCCCACGACAGGTGCCCGGCGACGTTCTCGTAGCGGTAGGGGTCGTCGGTCCTGTCCCGCCCGGCGGCCATCAACGCCGCGTCGAACGGGTGGACCGGGAAGAACCGACCGTTGCCCAGTGCGTGGGTCACCACGGCCGCGGGGTCCAGCTCCGGTCGGACGGTGGCGAAGCCTCCTTCGTCGACCTCCAGCCGGCCGTCCGCCGCGAGGCGCAGCGCCCCCTCCGGGTGGTGCACCCGGCGGTGGTAGCCGCCGCCCGCCATGGCCCGGGCGAAGCCGGCCGCGTCGACGCGACCGCCGTCGAGGGAGGCCAGCAGGAACGGCAGGGCGGGGTCGGTGCCCGCCTTGGCCCGGAACCTCCCCTCCTGGCTCAGCAATCCGCCGACCCCCGCCGTGGAGAACAGCAGTTCGACGTCATCGCGGCGCAGCACCGGGTGCCCCGGGTCCGAGCCGGTGACGAACACCACCAGGGGTGTCGGTTCCCCCGCCGCGGTCCACGGCGCGTCCCACTCGGTGCCGTCGGAGGTGCGGGTGAAGCGGGCCAGCGCGTCGGGCGTCGCCGCGTCGGCCCAGGCCCGCGCCGCGCGCACGCGGTCCTCCCGGTCCTGCCCGCCGGCGCCGTGCAGGAGCAACCCGACGAAGTCCCCGTCCGCGTTGCGCAGCTCGGTCAGCCGCAGGTCGTCCGCGCGTGGCACGGACACCAGTTCGAACCGCGCGCCCGACCTCGGCGCGACGGCGCGGTCGCGCACCTCGACGCCGCGGCCCGCCACCGCGTACACGTCGCGGAAGATCCCCGCGGCGCGCAGCGCGCCCGCGAAGTCGTACCCGAACCCACCTGGCGCGACGTGGTCACCCGCGTGGTCGCCGACCAGCACGATCGGGCCGGAGGACGTGTCGAGCGCCCTGGTGAACCCCTCGACGTCCAGCATGTCGGTGGCGAACTCCGCGCCGTCGAACTCCACCACCCAGTCGGTCGAGCTGCCACCGGGTTCCGCACCCGGGGCCGGCTCGACCGGGTCGTCGTCCACCGACCGGTCGTCCTCGGCTGCCTCCTCGGCGACCGATCCCCCGCCGTCGGTCGCCTCGCTGCCGAACTCCTCCGCCGGCCCGGCGCCCCCGAAGACGTGGGCGAACCGCTCCGTCGCGGACACCACGACGACGATCGGGTCCGGCTCCGCCCACGGTCCCGACAGCTCGACCCCGTACTTCAGCGCGTTCACCACCATCGCCTCACCGGGATCCATCCCGTCGAAGGCGAAGAAGCGCTCCCCCGCGACGGCCAGGTGGTCGCGCAGCCGAGGGCGCGGTCCCGGCCTGAAGTCGTCCGGTCGCGCGACGCTCAGGACGCCGAAGGCGTTCGACACGGGCATCGGGCCCGAGTACTCGTAGGTGAACCTGGGTCCGTCGAGCCTCTGGAGCTCCCGCAGCAGGTTCTGGTTCAGCCGCCGGTCGTACTGGCCGACGTTGATCAGGACCACCGGCCGACGCGCGAACCCCCCGGCCGCGGTCGTGAAGCCCTCGTGGGAGACGAGCAGTTCGGCCATCTCGCTCGCGTCCAGGAGGACCACCCGGCCACCGCGGGTCAGGACGAGGTAGTGACCGTGGGCGGAGCTGAGGAACACCAGGAACGGCTGGGCGCGGCCGACCCCCGTGGCGGTCGCCCAGGGCGCGGTCAGCTCCACCGTGCGCCCGTCCGGGATGACCCACCGCAGGTAGCGCAGCGTGTGCTCGGTGAAGTCCTCGGCGAGCCGGCCCAGGGTGTCGGCGAACTCGTCCCGCGGCGACATCAGCGACAGCGCGAAGGACTCGCCGGTGAGCCGGGCCGGCCACGTCCGCGCGACGACGTCCGAGGCGCGCAGCGGCGACACCCGCAGCTGCGACGACCGGTCGAGGCCCACGCCGACCGCCCACACGCTGCGGTACTCGCGGGCGCCGCGCAACGCCTCGGCGAACACCCGCGCCGCCTGGACGTCGCGACCGCCCGGTTCGGACGGGTCCACCACCAGGGTGATCGGCGCGGTGGGCGGTGTGCGCCCGAAGGCCGTGGTCCGGGCCACCTCCTCCGCGAGGCGGGTGCCGTCGTCGGGGACGCCGCGCACGGTGAAGCCCCCGTCCCGGAACGCCACGTACACCCGCAGGGTTTGCACGGCTTCCACGCTCACCACCCCGTGGTGGTGGCCGCGCACCCGCTCCTCGTGGTGCTGGTCGAGGGGGAAGACCACACCCCGCACGCCCATCCGGTTGAGGCCGAGTTCGATCGGGTCGCCGGACAGGACGAGTTCGGCGCCCGACACCATCGGGACCACACCGGGGGGCAGCGCCTGGACCGCGCCGGTGCTCGGCGACAGGACCACCTTGCCCTCGAACGCCTCGATCGTCCCCCGGTGGCCGAGTTCCCTGCCCAGCGCCCGCAGACCCGACTCGTCGGGCACGTCGCAGGCCAGCAGCACCAACGCGGAGTCCCGTCCGACCAGGCCGGAGCGGAACAGGAGCGCCAGGAAGGCCCCGCGGTCCAGCGCGACCTGCCCGCCTGATCGCAGCGGCACCCGGAAGCCGGCCTCGTCGTGGTGCACCGCGACCCGGAAGCGACCGTCGTCGCGGCGGTTGCGGAAGGTCTCCGCCGCCTTCACGGCCTGGCCTCCGGTGAGGAAGCCGACGCCCACCCGGTTGCCGCCGCCGTCGCGCAGGTCGACGAACGCGACATCGTCCGGGGAGAGCCCGTCGGTGGCCGGCTCGCCCGTCGCGGCGAGGACCGCGCGGCGTTCCGCGGCGCTGCTCGTGTCGAGCCCCGCACGCGCGTCGCGCAGGTCCTCCTCGACCCGGCCGAGGTCCTCGGGCGCGAAGGGCGGCTCACCGCCCGCGGGCAACCGGATCCCACCACCTCCCGGCACCTCGAACCGGGGACCGGGGGCCGAGGTCGTGGAGCTGGGAGCGGGTGCCGTCGAATAGGCGGTGCAACCGCCGGGCAGGGCGGTCGTCCGGTGCCGCACGACCTTCGCGCCACCCCCGTGCGATGCGCCACCCGCGGGCCGGTCGAGCGCCGCCGCGCCGGACATCAGCGCCTGGGCGGTGTGCACAGCATCGAACCGCTCGGTGGCCTGGGCCTCGGGTTCGTGCCGGCTCTCCAGCGACCTCATCGTGCGGCCGATCAACCAGGCGTGACGAGGCTTGACCGCCATGCTGAACTCGGACTTGCCGAACTCCGACATGAGGGACAGGTCGTACACGACCGCACCACTGCCGTACGGGCGGCTTTGGAAGACCGGCTTGGACGCCCTCCGGTCGAAGTACTCGTCGAGCAAGCCGAGGAAGTGCCCGGTCTCGTGAGCGAACGCCCGTTCCGCGGCGTCCTCGGGCCAGTTGAGCTGGTCGGTCCCGCTGCTGGGCGGGGAGACCGTGATGCGGCCGTGGGCGGTGGTCGGGTCGTCGATGAACTCGACGGTCACGTGCAACTGCTCACCACCGGGCAGGCGATAACCCTGGTTGAACGCCTCCTCGACGCCGGCGACCGCGCGCCGCCGCATGCCTTCGACCACCTCGGGCAGCACCGGCCTGCCCGCCGGGTCCAGGAACAACCGCACCGTAAGGTCCCGCACCGGCACACCGGCGACCTCGAAAGCGCGGACGTCGTAGGCGACGACGCCCTGCGCCGTGGCCAGGGTCGCTCGGATCGGGGTGAACGAACTGCCGGTCATAGCGACGGTGGTGCGGCCCCGCACCCACTCGGTGATCGGGGCGTCGGCACGGGCCGTGGCGATGTCCTGCGAGGAGACCGGGTTGTCCGGCGCGAACCAGTCGGCCGTCGACCGGGTGCTGTGCCGCCAACGCTCGTCGTCGTACTCCGGCGAGTGCCGCAGGTCCTGCGAGGGCGTGCTCGCCACCGCGGTGACCGGAACCACCGCGGTCGACGGGGTCGGGGTCTCGGCGGACCGTCGCAGCTCCCAGTCGATGTACACGTCCACGCCGCGCGGGCGTCGGTCCACCGCAACGTCGGACGCCGGCAGCAGCGTGGCGACCTGCCGCAGCGACGACTCGTCCCCGACGAGACGGACGACAGGGGTGTCGTACCCCTGCTCCCGTCGCTTGGTCCCGACTGCGCCCAGGGTCACCGCCAGCTCGCGCACCGGCTTCAGCTGGGCGTCCGACAGCGTGCCCCCGGCCGCGGCCGGGACCAGCGACAACTCCAGGGTCCCGCTGTTCCCGGGTGCGGCGGCGTCCACAGCCGCCTCCAGAGGCGCGATCGCGTTGGCCAGCCCCAGGTTCTCGGCGATCCAGTGGGCGAACAGCGCACCGCTCCGGTAGCCGGGTCGCAGGTGCAGGTCCGCGGCCACCACCGTGACGAAATCGTCCAGGACGCGGAAACCGTCCGGCCCGTACCGGTCGAGCACGAGCGCGCTGGTGGCCGACGTGATCACGTCCCTGGCACGCCGCGTCAACCTGTCGCGCTCGCCGGGCGTCACCGCGTCCAGCTCGGTCCGCACCTCGGTCGCGATGGTCGCCAACTGCGACACCACCTCGTCGGCGTCGCCACCGGATCGCCCGTCGCCGGCGGCGGCGATCCCCAGGTCGGTGGCGATCGTCCGGGCCAGCTCCACCACGGCGGGGATGTCCCGGCCCTGCTCGAGTTCGCCCACCACAACGAGGGTGAGGGCGGCCGGCAGGTCGCCGCCGTTGCCCAGCACATCCACGTGGCAGGTCCTCATCATGATCCACTTTGCCTGGAGGTGCGCGGCACGCCGCGATGGCGGCATCGCGCGACCAGCCTTGAACCGCTCCTGGACACCGATTTGCAGGACCTCGTCACTCGTCCACGCGGACCTGCGGCCGACGGCGTCGCGCCAGGACTCGTCACCGCCGTCGGCCGGCGAGGTGGCCCCGAGGTCCCTGGCGATGGTCCGCGCCAGCTCCACCGCGGGACCGGATGTCCGATCCTGCGTCAGGGCGCCGGCGATCAGGAACCGGATCATCCCCTGGGCGTCGGGCGCCACCCGGTCAAGGTCGTGGGTGAAGCCGAGGACCTGCTCCGCCTGCTGGAACACCGACCTCTGCTCCAGTCCCCGCTGGGTCAGCAGGAGGCGGAACGTCCGCTCGGCGGCGACCCTGAGGTCGTCCACCGTCCACGGCGTCGGCTCGACGCCCGGGGGAACGGGGGCAGCACCAGCGGGCGCCTCGATGCCCAGGTCGGTCGCGATGTCGCCGGCCAGCCGCAGGACGTCGCCCACGTCACTCCCGCGGGCCAAGGCGTCCTCGACCACGAGCAGGAGATCCCGTCGCACCCGGAGGTCCGGATCGTCGAACGCGAACGTGCCGTCGACGATCAGCGCCGCCCGTTCCGCCGTTCTGGGCGCCCGCGGGATCCGCGGGATCCGGAGCACCTCGGAGGCCACGTCACCGACCTGCCGGTACGTCCACGGCATCCGCCCGTCGGCGGTGTCCGGCCGTGCGACGTCCGCCGCGCCGAGGTCGCGAACGACGCGCTGCGCGAGCGCGGACGCCTGCTCCTCGGTGCCGCCGTTCATCAGCGCTTGCGCGACCACGACCTCGACGTCGGACCGCACGGCGGAGGTCAGCGACCCCGCGTCCGCCGCGGGACCGGTGATCGCGACGGCTCGCCGCACCGCGTCGGCCCACGCGGTGCCGCCCCACCGGGGTGACAGGCTCCGGTACCGGGCGGCAACGGTGGCCAGCTCGTCCGCGGTCCACGGCGCCGCGTCCACCGGACCGAAGTCCTTCGGCACGTAGGGCAGCTCGTCACCCGCCGGCAACCGGATCACGCCGCGCGTCGCCCCGGCCCCGAGGTCGGACCTCGTGCGGCGGAGGACAGGCGGCTCCGAGGACGCGGCGCAACCGTCGGAAGCCCCGATCGTCCTGCGCCGCAGCACCTTCACAATGGTCTCACGCGCCGCGGTACCGTCGCCGCCGATCTCCGGCCCCGGCGCGTGGACGACCTCGAACCGGTCGGGTACTTCCACGACCGAAGGCCCGTTCCGGCTTTCCAGGGCCCTCATGATGTTGCCGATCAGCCAGGCGTGACGCGGCTTGACCGTGGCGCTCCGGGTCGACATGAGGGAGAGGTCGTACACAACAGCGCCGCGGCGGGGCCTGCTCTGGAAGACCGGTCCTTCGCTCCCGCGCTCGAAGTACTCGTCCGCCAGGCCCAGGAAGTGCCCCACTTCGTGGGCCGCCGTGATGGCGCTGATGTTCTCGGCCCAACCGAGCTGGTTGGACCGGCTACCGGAGGCGGTGACGCGGATGTGGCCGTGCGCGGTGCCGACGTCATCGGTGAACTCGACGGTGACGTGCAACTGCTCACCACCCGGCAACCGGTAACCCCGGTTGAACGACTCCTCCACACCCGCGACCGCGTGCCGCCGGACGGTCGTGAGCACCTCCGGCGACACCGGCGTGCCCGACGGGCCCACCGGGTCGAGGAACAACCGCACCGTCAAGTCCCGCACCGGCACACCGGCGACCTCGAAAGCACGCACGTCGTAAGCGACAGGACCGCGTGCCGGCCGCAGGGTGGTCCGAACCGGTGCGATCACGTCGTCGGTCATCGCGACGGCCTGGTCACCCCGTACCCACCCGGTGACCGGGGCGTCGGCGCGGGCCGTCTCGATCTCCTCCGACAGCAACGGGTTGTCGGGTGCGAACCAGTCGGCCGTCGACTCGGCGCTGTGCCGCCACCCCTCGTCGTCGTAGACCGGGGAGTGCGCCAGGTCCCGGAACGGGGCCACGACGGTCGGGGACACCTCGGCCGCCGGGGCCACGCCGGTCGACGGGGTCGGCACGGGCGCGAACCGCCGCAGACCCCAGTCGACGTGCACGTCCACGCCCCGGCGGTCGGGGACCACCCGGACCTCGCCGACGAGGTCCGCCGGCAGCAGCGCGCGGACCAGCTCCACCGATGACCCGTCCCCCGTGAGCGAGACGGCAGGAGGTGCGTAGCCCTGCCGGCTCCGCCTCGACGCGAGGTCGGACAGGGTGTCGGCCAACTCGCGCACCGGTTGCAACTGGCGGTGCGACAGCGCGCCCCTGGACTTGGTGTAGGTCAACGACAGCTCAGGGGGGACGGCGCGGTCGAGGACGACGCCCTCGACCGGCTCCGACCGCAGTGGCGCGGTCCCGGCGGCGATGCCCAGCTGTTCGGCGATCCAGTGGGCGAGCAGCGCGTTCGTCCGGTACGCGGGACGCAGGTGCATGTCGGCCGCGACCACCGTGACGAAGGCGTCGACGACGTGGGGTGCGAGCGACGGGTGGTCCTCGGGGACGAGCGTGCTGGTCGCCGACGCGACCGCACCGCGGGCGCTCCGAACCAACCGGTCGCGCTCCGGGGGGTCCAACGGGGCCAGTACCGCTTCGGACGACACCGCGATCGTGGTCAATTCCCGTGCCGTCCGCTCGGCGTCACCGCCGCGCGGCTCGCCGTCGGGGACGGCGATACCGAGATCGGTGGCGATGTCCCGGGCGAACTCCACCACGGCGGCGATGTCCCGGTCCTGGTGGAGCTCGTCCGCCACGAGGGTGGTGACGGCGGTCGCCAGCTCGGCGTCGTTGTCCGGCGCGTCCGAATCGTTGGTCCTCGTGAGGATCCACCCGGCGAGCAGGCGCGCGCCCCGCAGCGTCGGGGGTTCGTAGGGGCGCCGCGCTTGTGCACCGAGCTCCAGGACGGCGTCCCTCGTCCACGCGGGCCTGCGGTCGACGGCGCCGCGCCAGGACGGGCCGCCGCCGTCGGAAGACGAGGAGGCTTCGAGGTCCGCGGCGATGGTCCGTGCCAGCTCCACGGCCGCATCGAGGTTCGGCCCCTGCAACACGTGGCCGCTGATCAGCACCTGGACCGGCATCCGGGTACGCGGTGGCACCCTGGTGAGGTCGTGGGTGAAGGCCACGATCTGTTCGGCCTGCCGGTAGGCGACCCACCGCTCCGTCGCCCGGCGCAACCGCAGGTGTTTCGCCACCAGATCGGAAGCGACCTCGACATCCGACGACGTCCACGGTGTCGGCTCGACGCCCCACGGCGCGGCGGCGTTCGGGGGCGCGAGGATTCCCAGGTCGGTGCCGATGTCCCGGGCGAGTCGGAGGACGTCGTCGAGGTCCCGCCCGCGGGCCAGGGCGTCCTCGACCACGAAGACGATGTCCCCCCGGATGTCGATGGTCCGATCGTCGAACGAGTACGTGCCCGTGACGATCCGCTCCGCCCGCTGCCGCGCCCTGGGCACCCTGGGGAACCAAGGCCTGGCCTCCACCAGGGAGGCGACGTCCCCGACCATCCCGGGCGTCCACGTCGCCCGGCCGTCGACCGTGGCCGACTGCGTCTCCCGCCCCGTCGGGACGATCTCCGCCACGTCGCGCACGATGCGCCCCGCCAGCGCGGACGCCTGATCCTCGGTGCTGTGGTCCACCAGCAGCGCGTACACGACGGCGGACTCGATGTCCGCCCGGACCGCCGGGGTGACCGAACGCCCTTCCAGCGCTCGCTCCACGATCCTCGACGCCCGCCGGAACGCGTTGGTCCGCATCGTGTCGTCCCACGCCCGGAACAGCTTGCGGTGGCTCTCGGCGGCGTAGGCCAGCCCGCGCGCGGTCCACGGGTGTTCGGCGGTGGCCCAGTCGAAGCCCAGCGACACGTACGGCGGCTCGTCGGCGACGACCTCGTCGTCCGGTGACTCCGGGTGGGCGTCGGAGGCGGCCGCGGGTGCGGCGCAGCCGTCGGGTGCGCCGATCGTCACGCGTCGCACGATCTCCATGCCCTTGCCCGCCAGGCGGCCCGCTCGCCTGCGCAGCGACGTGACGCCCCCGCGCACGGCATCCGATGTCGGCGCGTTGGGCACGTGCACGACTTCGAACTGGTCGGGTACTTCCACGACCGAAGGCCCGTTCCGGCTTTCCAGGGCCCTCATGATGTTGCCGATCAGCCAGGCGTGACGCGGCTTGACCGTGGCGCTCCGGTTCGACATGAGAGTCATGTCGAACACGACCGTGCCACCGCGTGGCCGGCTCTGGAAGATCGGCTTGTTGCTCCCGCGCTCGAAGTACTCGTCCGCCAGACCCAGGAAGTGCCCCACCTCGTGGGCCGCCGTGATGGCGCTGATGTCCGCGGCCCAACCGAGCTGGTTGGACCGGCTACCGGAGGCGGTGACGCCGATGCGGCCGTGCGCGGTGCCGGCGTCGTCGGTGAACTCGACGGTGACGTGCAACTGCTCACCACCGGGCAGGCGATATCCCCGGTTGAACGCCTGCCCGACGCCCGCGACCGCGTGTCGCCGGACGGTCGCGAGCACCTCCGGCGACACCGGCGTGCCCGACGGGCCCACAGGGTCGAGGAACAACCGCACCGTCAAGTCCCGCACCGGCACACCGGCGACCTCGAAAGCACGCACGTCGTAAGCGACAGGACCGCCCATCGGGTCCAACCGGACCTGCGTGGGCGTGAACTTGGACCGAGTCCTCACGTCGCTGTACTGACCTCGCACCCAACCCGTGATCGGGACGTCGGCGCGGGCCGCCTCGACGTCCTTGGAGTGCACGGGGTCGTCCGAGATGAACCAGTCGGCCGTCGGCGCGGTGCTGTGCCGCCACCGCTCTTCGTCGTAGACCGGGGAGTGCCGCAGGTCGTGGCGGGGGTCCGCCACGACCTGCGGGACCACCGCGGTCGACGGGACCACCCAGGACGACGAGGCGGCCGGGTCGCGCCGCCTGAGGTCCCAGTCGACGTACACCTCCACGCCCTGAAGCCGCTCGTCCACCTCGGTCTTGATGCGGATGTCCGTGGGCAGCAGCGCGAGGGTCCGCTCCACCGACTCGTCGTCCCCCACGAGCAGGACAGCGGGTGGCTTGTAGCCCTGCTGCCGTCGCTTCGAGGTGAGATCGGCCAGGGTGACCGCCAGGTCGTGCACGGGGGCCAGCTGGTCGTCCGACAACGAGTCCCGGGAGTTGTCATAGGTCAACAACAGCTCGGGGGTGACGACGTCGTCCGCTGCCGCCGGGGCCGAGTCCAGCGGCAGCGGTGTGGTCCTGGCGATGCCGAGCCCTTCGGCGATCCAGTGGGCCAGCCGCGCGTTGCGCCGGTAGCCCGGTCGCAGGAGCATCGCGGTCGCGACCACCGCCGTGAAGTCGTCCAGGACGGTGCGGGTGACCGCCGGGTGGTCGTCGGGGTCGGGCGCGACGGTGACCGACGTGATCAGCCCGTCCGCTCGGCGCATCAGCACGTCGCGGGCAGGTGGCGGCAGGTCGGCGAGTTGGGCGCGACTCGAAGTCGAGACCATCTCCAGCTGCCACGCCGTGCCCCGCGCCTCCAGCGCGCTCTCGTCGGTATCGCCGCCGAGCACCTCGTCGCGTCGCCAGGCGATCCTGAGGTCGGCGGCGATGGTGCGGGCCAGCTCCACCACGGACGGCATGTCCGCGTCGTCGTGGACCTGGTTCGCCAGGATGGCGTAGACGGCTTCGGCCAGCTCCGGGTCGCCGTCCAACCCGTCCGGGTCGTACGCCTTCGCGGCGGCCCAGGTCGCCAGCGCGGTGGCGACCCGCGACGCCGACTGCTCCGCCGCGTCCAGGCGGCGGCGTGACGCCGCGCCCAGCCCCAGGACTTCCTCGCGCGTCCACTCGGGTCTGCGCTGGATGACGCCGCGCCAGTGCTCGTCGTCGTCGAGGTCGTCGGAGGGCGAGGGGGTGCCGAGGTCCGCGGCGATGGCCCGTGCCAGGCGCAGGGCGGCGTCCAGGTCCGGTCCCTGCGACACGACGCCGGTGACCACGTCCAGGAGCTGCACCCACACCTCGGTGTCCAGCGCATCGAGGTCGTGGGTGAGGGCGACGATCCGCTCCGCCCGCCGGAACGCGATCCGCACCGCTGGTCCCGGCAGGGGCTCCAGGTGCTCGCGGGCCTCCTCTGCGACCTGCGAGACGTCTTCCGGGGCCCACCGGGGATGATCGACGTCCTCCAGGACCGCGGCGTTCCCGGAGGGCACGGGGATCCCCAGGTCGGCCCCGATCTTCTGGGCCAGGGTCACGACCTCGACCGGGTCCCACCCGCGCGCCAAGGCGTCTTCGACCACTTTCCGCAGGTAGTCCCCCAGCCAGCCGGTCTCCTCGTCCAACGCGTACGTGGCCGCGACGATCCGCTCGGCCCGTCCGGGCGCGTTCGGCACCCTGGAGATCCACAGGCTCTCGCTCGCCGCCAGAGCGACGTCCACGACCATCCGGGTCGTCCACGCCACCCGTCCGTCGGCGATGTCGGGTGGCATTCCCGGCAGGCCTCCCTCGGGCGTGCCCGCGGGGGCTTGCCGCACGTACGACTGCGCGGTGGTGTCCTCCCGGCTCTCGCCCTGGTCCGCAGCCGGGATGCCGGCCTCCCCGGCGACCTCGTGGGCGAACTCCTCGCCGGTCGTCGCGCCGTGCTCGACCAAGTGGGCCGCCACCAGGGTTTCGAAGGCACCGCGCAACCCGGGATCGGCGATCGCGAACCGGTCCACGATCCGCCGCGACTGCCCGAGCGCCTCGTCGAGCGGTGCGCCTCCGAGCCCGTCGACGACATCACGAGCGCCGGGCAGCTCCTGGAGGATGCCCTGGATCGACCACTTCGGGGTGCCGTCGACTCTCTCGGTGGGCGGGGCGGTCGGACGCGGAGGTTGTGGGCTGCCCGCCTGCGGGCCGCCTGGCGCGGGGAGTGGTCCCCAGTCCGACGACAGCGGGGCGTTCAGGATGTCCGGAGCCGTCACGAAGTCCGAGAGGTCGAACTCCCCCAGGGCCGGGATTTCCGACCGCTCGTAGGTGGGCATGAACGGACTCCGGCCCGTGCCCCCGTCCTCGGCGACGGTACGTTCGACCTCGGGCTCCACACCGGACAGGACGTTGTCCGTCGTCAGCGTGGTCTCGAAGCCGGGCAGGCCGCCCGGGGCGGTGGACGCGTCGGGACGGCCCTCCGTGCCGGGACGTGATCCGGGCGTGGAAGCACTCTGGGCCTGCTGGGCCGAGAAGCCGTTCGCCTCCGGCGAGGTGCCGGGCTGAACGGGCGCTTGGACCACTGCCCCGCCCGGAGCGGGTAGCCCGCTTCGCTCGTCGGTGACCGGTCGCGCGTCGTCCCCGGCCGTGCCGGGGATCTGGGCGAGAGGGACGGACATCTCGCCCTGGACCGGTGACGGCGCGGGCGGTGCGGCCTGCTGCACCGCGCTCGGGACCTGGACCTCGCCGGCGGTCCCGGCCCCTTCCCCGTCCGAGGACGGCGACGGGGTGCGCTCGGGCGAACCGGTGGGCACGCCGACCGGTACGGCGGTGTTCGGCATGCCCTGGTCCGGGCGGGCCGCGTCGGGGGCGTCGACCGTCCGGGGGATGCCGACGGGTGATGCGGCCGGGTCCGTCCGCGCGGCGGGAGGCGGAATCGTGGCCCGGTCCGGCGCGGCTTGGACGGTCGAGCCCTGCGCGGCGGGGTTCTGCTGGGCCGGGGCGGCTCCGGTCGAGTCCGGCCCGATCGGAGCCTGCCCGGCGGGAGCAGGTCCGTTCGGGTCCTGCGCGGCGGGAACGGAACCGTTCGGATCCTGGTCTGCCGCAGCGGGCCCGTTCAGGTCCTGACCGGCAGGAATGGGGCCGTTCGGGTTCTGATCGGCGTTGGCCTGCTGGAAGGTTTTCTGCCCGGTCGGCGGCGTGGTGCCCGTGTTCGCGCGGGCGATCGCGGCGGCGACGGCGGCACCTGCGCCGGCACCGGTGGCGATGCCGATCGCGGCGCCCGAGCTGAGACCTCCACCGCCGGGCGTGGCGTCGCCCGTGCCCTGGGGTTGCTCGTAGGCGGGCGGGAGCGGGGCTTCGTCCTCCGGCGCGGTCCCGGGGTCCCCCGGCCCGCCGGTGGTGTCTTCCGGGTTGTCGAGGCCGTCGGCACCGCCGGTGGCGCCCTCACCCTCACCGTCGAAGGCGGACTCGTCCGGTGGCGTGATGGCGTCCAGGTCGAACTGGCCGAAGTAGTTGTCCAGGCCACCCTGGAACGTGCCGGTGAACATGCCGTTGACCCCGGCCGCCCACAGGTCGTCCATGCTCTGCCCCAGGGCGCCGGCCATGCCCGCTTCGACGATCACCTCGCCGGTGCCCTGGACCACGCCCTGGACCACCGGGTTGTTCGCCAGGTCCGGGTCGTACCTGCGGATGCCCTGGAACATGCCCCCGATCAGGCCGCCGGCCGCCGCACCGCCGATGCCCGACAGCAGCGTGCTCGTGCCGTCCCAGTCGACGCGGTTGCCCTCCAGGAACTGCGCGACCTGCGCGATGGCGTCCTGGATGATCTCGTCGATGCCCTCTTCGAGCGCTTCGGTGAGGATGCGCACGGCCCAGTGCAGGTGCTCCAGCACACGGGCGATGGCCATGCGGCCGGCGGTGAAGATCGACGGCAGGAGGGGCGCGGTGAACGGGCTGGCCATCGCCCAGAGGACCGCCTGGCTGAAGTAGGCCAGTTCCACGACGATCGAGTACTCGCCGTGCTCGACCTGGAGCGCGAGCTGGTGCAGGCCGTCGGACTGCCCGTTGGACGCCGCGACCAGCTTGGGCATCACGTCCTGCAACTTGCGGACGTAGTCGCGGAACGCGTCGGCGGTGGCCCCGCCCACCGCGCTCCCGATGAAGCCCTGCAACTCCGTCATCCCCGAACCCAGCCGGCTGAGTTGCCGGCCGGCGGCAACCCAGCCGGCCGCCTGCGCGTAGGCCTTCTGGGAGCTGACCCTGGGCAGCTTCTGGCCGGCGAGCAGGACGGACCAGACGTCGCCGCCGCTGGATGAGCCGAGGTTGACGGGCACAGTTCTTCTTCTCGATCAGTCGCGCGTCGCGGGACGGGTGCGGGCGGGGGTCATCTCGCCCTCGACGGCTTCGCCGAACGTGTGCCGCCCGTAGGGCTGGAAGAACCCCTCGGGCCGGCCGTCGGGGCCGAGCAGCGTCAACCTGGTGGTCTGGTCGCCGGGCACGGTGGCGCCCCACGGGGCCAGCACCCCGATCCGCTCGCCCGAAGCGTTGACCAGTTCCTGCGGCACCAACGGGATCCCGACGTCGGAGCGGATGGCGTTGGCGTGCTGCGGCACGGGCGCGCGGTCGGGTGCGGTGGACCCGGTGTCGGGTCCCACCACGGTCCCGTCCGGCACGGTGCCGGTCAGCTTCCCGTCGGGCACCACGCCCGGCTTGACGTGCCCGGACGGCACCAGGGGGTGCATCCCGCTCCCCTTCACCATCGGCACGGGGTTGCCCGAGGGGTCCACGTAGTGCGTCTTGCGCGTGAAGGCCGACTGCAACGGGTGCGTCCCGGAACCCGAGCCGCCATCCCCGTTTCCGTCCCCGTTCCCGCCCGGCGGTGGTGCGACGGACTTGAACGTGTTGCGGCCGAGGTCGATCGCGTCGTCCTCGGTCCGCTCGTGGGTCTCGGCCAGGTTCACCAAGGCGTCCTCGATGCCGCTCAGGGCGTTGCCGATCATGTCCGTGACCACGAACACCTTCTGACCGGCGTACCAGGTGGGTGCGAACTGCCGCCACGTCTCGTCGGTGTCGTCGTCCTTGAGCGGCTTCTCGCGCAGGTGGCCGTGCTGGGCGCTGAAGATCTTCAGGTTGTCCGCGTAGTGGCCGTAGCGCCTCGCGCCGCCTCGCAACCTGCCGGTGCTGACCGTGAGGGGTCCGTAGGTCTCCCGCAGGTAGGGCTGTTCCGCGTTCAGCGGAACGTTGCCGCCCCCGCCGTCGAAGTCGTCCCCACCACCGGTACCCGGCTTGACCGCCATCGTCGTCCCCCTCAGCCCTGGAACCGGGGCAGGTCGCGCGGCGACTCGGAGGCGGCGGGGTGCGGTCGCGCCGATGTCGCGCAGCTCGCGCCGCACCTCCACCAGCGTGCGCTGCCGCTCCTCGAACTGCGACCGGGCAGTTGTTCCGACTGCTCGGTGTACGGCGTGGACACAGTCGCCCTCCTGATCAACGGTGTGGCGGTCTCAGTGGACCGGGAGCGACCCGGCGCGGGCAACGGACGGCGGCGCGGATCGCCCGATGGCGTAGTTTTCGGTGCCTCTTAGGTAACCGCGACGGGCAGGGCACCTGCCGGCGCCACGGAGGTGAGGTCGACCGTGGAGGTCGTGGTGACGGTGCTCAGCGGTCGGTCGTCGACCTACTTGGTGGACCCGGCCAGCACGCCCTGCACGAAGTAGCGCTGGAACGCCAGGAACACCGCCAGCGGCACGACCATGGACAGGAACGCACCGCTCGCCAGCAGGTCGATGTTGCTGCCGAACTGGCGCAGTTGCCCGCGCAGCGCGACCGTGATCGGCGCGGAGTCCTGGTCCGCGAACACGAGCGCCACCAGCAGGTCGTTCCACACCCACAGGAACTGGAAGATGGCCAGCGACGCGATGGCGGGCTTCCCGATGGGCAGCACGACCCGCCTGAAGATCACCGCTTCCGTCGCGCCGTCCATCCGGGCCGCCTCGACGAGGTCGCGCGGGATACCCGTGAAGAAGTTGCGCAGCAGGAAGATGGCGAACGGCAGGCCGAAGGCGACGTGGAACAGCACGACGCCGGTGATGGTGCCGAACAGGTCGAGCGCGCCGAACAGCTTGGCCACCGGGATGAGCGCGACCTGCACCGGCATCACCAGCAGGCCGACCACGAGGGCGGTGAGCCAGGCACGCCCGGGGAAGTCGATCCAGGACAGCGCGTAGGCGGCGAGCGCGGACAGCACGATCACCAGCACCGTGGACGGCACCGCGATGAAGACCGTGTTGAGCAGCGATCGCAGCACCGAGCCGTCGGACAGCAGGCCGGCGTAGTTGTCGATGGTCAACTGGGTGGGTTCGGTGAAGATCGTCCACCAGCCCGACCCGGCGTTGGCCCGCTCGTCCCGCAGCGAGGCGACGAACAGGCCGAACACCGGCATCAACCAGAACAGCGCCACGGCGGCGAGCGCCACCTGGACGCCGCCGTGACCGAGCTTCGCCACCAGGCGGGTGAGCAGGCCCCGGCGCGGTGTGCCGGCCACCCCCACCTCGACGACCCGGGGCTCGACCTCGGTGACCGCGCTCATGTCTGCTCCCGTCGGAATCGGCGGATGTTGTACAGCATCGCGGGCGCCACCAGCAGGAACAGCAGCACGGCCAACGCGCTGCCCATGCCCTGGTCGCCGCCCGAGCCGAAGGAGACCTGCCACATCTGCAGGGCGAGCACGTTGGCCTCCTCCTGCACCGAGCCCGGCGCGATGACGAACACCAACTCGAAGATCTTCAGCACGTTGATCACCAGTGTCACGAAGACCACGAGCAGCACCGGCGCCAGCAGCGGCACGGTCACCCGGCGGAAGATCTGCCCCTCGGTGGCGCCGTCGACGCGTGCCGCCTCCAGCGCGTCCCGGGGGATCGCGGACAGCCCGGCGGCGATGAACGTGATCGCGAACCCCGTCATGATCCAGATCCAGGACGAGATGATCACGGGCGTGATCAGCCCGGGTCCGAGCCAGGTCAGGCCGCGGAACGGGACCGCGAAGTTCTCGGCGGGCAACCGCACCGAGTAGTCGCCGGGTGCGAGGTCCGGGAAGGTGAACGAACCGTCGGCCCCGGTTGTGGTGCGACCGGTGACCCGGCCGTCCTGGAGGGCCTCGACCGCGAGGCCGGGCAGTCCTCTCTCCCCCTCGTCGCGCTGTCCGGCGAGGCCTCCGGCGGACACGTCCAGCCAGACCACGCCCCGCAGCTCGCGCGAGTCGGCCGGCGGTGTCGCGGCGGGAGCCGCCTGCTCGGGCACCTCGGCGGGGGCGAACCCCACCAGCGGCACGGTCACCACATCACCCGGCCGGTGGGCCGGCAGGCTGATCCCCTCCGGCGTGGCCGCACCGGACCGGGGACGGGCCCCGGGGTAGGGCGAGCCGTCGGTGAACAGGTCGTGCAAGCCGACCGTGACGGCGTTGACGATTCCCCGGCCCGGGTCTTCCTCGTAGACGAGCCGGAAGATGATGCCGGAGGCGAACAGCGAGATCGCCATCGGCATGAACAGCACCAGTCGGAACGCCGTGGCCCAGCGGATGCGCTCGGTCAGCACGGCGAAGATCAGACCGAGGCCGGTGACGACGGCGGGTGCCACCACGACCCAGATCACGTTGTTGCGGAACGCGGTGAGGGTCCGCGGATCGGTGAACAGGTCCGCGTAGTTGCCCAGGCCGACGAACCCCGTGCCCGCGCGGTCGAACGTGCTGCGCACCAGTGAGTACAGCAGCGGGTAGACCACGAGCACGCCGAGCACGAGCAGGGCGGGCAGCAGGAACCAGATCGCGTGCCGCGGGGACCTGCCCGGGGTCCGATCCGATCGCGTGCGCCGCGAACGCGCGGGAGTCGTGGTCGTCACGGCGTGAACGCCTTCGCCGCTTCGGCCTCCAGCTTCGCCGCGGTCGCGTCCACGCTCGCCGGGTCGGCCAGGAAGTCCTGGAGGACCTTCCACTGCCCCGCGCCCTTGGTGCCGCCGAACGCAGCGGGTGCCAGGTCCGACATGTCGAACCGGACGTTGTCGCCGGCGTCGACGAGCTGACCGGCCAGTTCGCGGGTCACCTCGTCGGGGTAGCCGGAGTTCGCGATGTTGCGGTTGGGCGACAGGAAGCCACCCTCCGCGGCCCACACCGCGCCGCCCTCCGCCGACGCCAGGAACGTCATCAGGTCGTCGGTGGCGGTGTCGTCGGTGAACCTCACCGCCATGTCGCCGCCGGCGACCACGGCGTCCGCGCTGCCGCGGATCGAGGGGAACGGGAAGAACAACGCGTCCGTTCCGACCTTCGCGCTCGTGCTGGAGGCCACGACACCGCTGACGAAGTCGCCTTCGAACACCATCGACGCCTCGGGCGATTCGCCGAACACGGCGGTGACCGACTTCGGGAACTCCGTCTGCAGGGCTCCGGCACTGCCGCCCGCCACGAGCGCCGCGTCGCCGAACAGCCTCGCCAACTCCGCCAGCGCCGTCTTGACGGTCGGGTCGGTCCACGGGATCTCGTGCTTGGCGAGCTTGTCGTAGTTCTCCGGGCCGGCGGTGCGCAGGTAGACGTTCTCGAACCAGTCGGTCAGCGTCCAGCCGTCGGCGCCGGCGATCGACACGGCCGCCTGGCCGGCGTCGGAGAGGGTGCGGCCGACCGCCAGGAACTCGTCCCACGTCTTGGGCGGAGTCACTCCCGCGGTGGTGAACGACGGCGCGTCGTACCAGATGGTGGACTTGTTGGCGGCCTTGAAGTAGACGCCGTACGGCACGCCGCCGACGCTGCCGAGGTCCTTCCAGACCTTCGCGTAGTTGGCCTCCACCTCGGCCGTCGTCCGGCTGCCCAGCGGGCGGAGCTCGCCCTCGGCGACGAACTGGGCCACGAGGCCGGGTTGCGCGATCAGCGCCACGTTGGGCGGGTTCCCGCCCTGGAGCCTGGTCTGGAGCACGGTCGGCAGCTCGTCACCCGCCGGGACGTACTCGACCCGGTGGCCGGTCTGCTCGGTGAAGCGGGCGAGCACCTTCTCGAACCGCTCCTGCTCGTCACCCGACCAGGTGCCGACGACTTCGAGCGCGTCACCGCCGGAGGTGCCGTCGGCGGCCGGTGCGCCACCGCAGCCGGCGAGCGCGGTCACCAGCGCCGCGCAGAGGACGGTCAGTCCGGTAAGCCTCATTGCTGTTCTCCTGACGTGGTCCGGATGGCGGAACCTGTGCGCGGGTCGAAGAAGTGCAGTCGACTGGTGTCGACCCAGATCGCGACGGGCTCGCCTTCGTAGGTTCGGGTGCGTGGCGAGAAGCGGCCGACCAGCACGGTGCCCTTGTCGGGCGCCGGCAGGTCCGCGGTGCCGGCGTCCTCGGCCAGCGCGCGGGTGTCGTCGTTCGACACCGGTGAGGCGTCGACCGGGAAGTGCACGAGGACGTCGGAGCCCATCGCCTCGACCAGGTCGGCCACGGAGTGCAGGATCTGCCCGTCCTGGGCGCCTGCCAGCGCGGCGTCCTCCATGTCCTCCGGACGGATTCCGAGCACGACGTCCCGGTCGAGGTAGTCCATCAGCGCGGGCCGCGAGTGCAGCACGGATTCGGGCAGCAGCAGCGTGTCCGAGTTGAGCGACAGCCAGTGCCGCCCCCCGTCCTCGTGCAGGCGGGCGGTGACCAGGTTCATGCCCGGTGAGCCGATGAACCCGGCCACGAACAGGTTGACCGGTCGGTCGTACAGCTCCTGGGGCGGTCCCACCTGTTGCAGGACACCGCGTTTCATCACCGCCACGCGGTCGCCCAGGGTCATCGCCTCGGTCTGGTCGTGCGTCACGTAGACGGTGGTGACGCCGAGGTCTCGCTGGACGCGGGCGATCTGCGCCCGCATCTGCACGCGGAGCTTGGCGTCCAGGTTGGACAGGGGTTCGTCCATGAGGAACACCTGCGGCGACCGGACGATGGCCCGGCCCATGGCCACGCGCTGCCGCTGGCCGCCGGAGAGGTTGCGCGGTTTGCGGTCCAGGTGCTCGGTGAGCTCCAGCACCGAGGCGGCCTGCCGGACGCGCTGGTCGATCTCCTTCTTGGGCAGCTTGCGCAGCGTGAGCCCGAAGGCGATGTTGTCGTAGACGTTCAGGTGCGGGTACAGGGCGTAGGACTGGAACACCATCGCCACGTCGCGGTCACGCGGCGGGACGTCGTTGACGACCTGCTCGCCGATCCGGATCGTGCCCTCGCTGATGTGCTCCAGTCCGGCGATCATGCGCAGCGCCGTGGTCTTGCCGCAGCCCGAAGGGCCGACCAGGACCAGGAACTCGCCGTCGCGGATGTGGAGTTCCAGGTCGCGCACCGCCCGGGTGCCGTCGGCGTACGACTTGCCCAACCCGGTGAGAACCACTTCGGCCACGCCACACTCCTCATGTCCGTCCAGCGCCTGGTGCGTGGGCAGGAACGTAATGGCGCTGCCCTTAAGGGATTCATAAGACGAGGGCACGGTTGTGCGAAACACGGCGTTCACCGGCGGGCAACCTCGTTCTACCCTCTCGGCATGAACGCGCTGTTGAACCGGGCACTGGCACGCACGGCAGGACTCGTCGCGGTGGTGCTCGTGGGCGCCGCGGCGGTCCTGCTGGTCGAGTCCGCGGCGAGGGAGGCCGCGGCGGCCGACCGCGCCGACGTGATGGCGGTGAGCGCGGTGGTCGCGGTGACATCGGATCGCGACCAGGTGCGCGCGGCGGTGGCGCGCACGGCGGCCGGGGCGCAGGGCAGGCTCGCCGTCCACCTGGTCGCCGGTGGCACCGTCGGCGTGGGACAGGCGTCCGCGGCGCGGGTTTCAGCGGCGGTGGGGGGAGGTCCGGTGCCGGCGTCGTGGCACGTGCTGCCGGGGCGCGCGGTGGTCGAGCTGTCCGAACCCGCGTCGGCCGTCGACCCCGGGTTGCTGCGTTCACTGGCTTTGCTGGTCGGCGTGGGTGCGGTGGCCTGGCCGGGCGCGGTCCTGGTCGGCCGCAGGCGGATGGCGCCTGCCCTGAACGGGTTGCGCACACTGGTCTCGGCCGCGCGGACCGGTGCGGTGCGCGTCCACTCGGCCGGCCCGCCGGAACTCGTCGAGCTCGCGTCGGTGGTGAACGGCAACGCGGAGCGCACGGAGCGGCTGCTGGCCGGTGAGCGGGAGATGGTCGCCGACGTGTCGCACCGGCTGCGCACGCCGTTGACGGTGTTGCGGCTGGACGTGGACGCCCTGGGCAGCGGTGCGGTGGCCGACCGCATCCGCGGCGCGGTGGCGGCGCTGAACCACGAGGTCGACCGGATCGTCGAGTCGACGCGACCGGCGGTGGTCGCGTCGAGCAGGTGCGACCTGGCCGAGGTCGTGCGCTCGCGGATGGACTTCTGGTCGGCGCACGCCTCGACGCAGGGCCGGGCGTGCGACGTCGACGTCCCGGCACGTCCGCTGCACGTGGACCTGGGTGGTGACGAGTTGGCCGCAGCCGTCGACGCGGTGCTGGACAACGTCTTCCGCCACACCGCCGCCGGCACGCCGGTCGCCGTGCAGGTGGTCGAGCACGCCGGGTGGGTCACGTTCGTCGTCGAGGACGGCGGCCCCGGTGTCGCCGCGCCTGAGCACGCCGTGCACCGGGGTGTGAGCGGAGGCGGCTCGACCGGCCTGGGACTGGCCATCGCGCGGGCAGCGGCGGAACAGGCCCGGGGCTCCCTCCACGTCGAACAGGGCAGGCTCGGTGGTGCGCGGATCAGGTTGCGGTTCTGCTCGGCCGAGCACGAGCACCCCGAGTCGCGTCCCAGGGCTTGGCGGCTGTGGCGGGGCGCGAGCTGAACCGCGTCCGGGCGATCGGGCCGGGCCGACCGCGCGGCGGCTCCGTCAGAGCGGCGGGACGAGCTTGACGCCGATACCGCGCACGGTGCGCAGGTACCGCGGTCTCGCCGCGGTCTCGCCGAGCTTGCGGCGCAGCCAGGACAGGTGCACGTCGATCGTCCGGTCGCCGCCCTTGTCCGACTCGCCCCAGACGTGCTCCAGCAGCTCCCGGCGGGTGACCACCTTGTTCGGCCGCTCGGCGAGGTAGGCGAGCAGGTCGAACTCGCGCTTGGCGAGGTTGAGCTCGACGCCGGCCACGGACGCGGTGTGTTCGAGCAGGTCGATGTGCAGGTCGCCCACGCTGATCGAGCACTCG
This sequence comes from Actinosynnema sp. CA-299493, assembly GCF_050946825.1. Lineage (NCBI taxonomy): Bacteria > Bacillati > Actinomycetota > Actinomycetes > Pseudonocardiales > Pseudonocardiaceae > Actinosynnema > Actinosynnema sp. CA-299493. Next base: position 3,986,877 of record NZ_CP191993.1, on the reverse strand, counting down.
TCCGGCGCGGTGGAGTACTGCGTGGTGCGCCGCAGCAGCGCCCGCATCCGCGCGGTGAGGTGCTCGATCGAGAACGGCTTGCTCAGGTAGTCGTCCGCGCCCGCGTCGAGCAGTTGCACGATCGAGTGCTCGTCGCGCCGCGCGGTGATGACGATGACCGGGACCGTGCTGACCCCCCGGATCATCCGCAGCGTCGCGGCGCCGTGCAGGTCCGGCAGCCCCAGGTCGAGCAGCACCAGGTCCAGGTCGCGCCGCGCGGTCTCCCGCAGCGCCTCCGCCGCGGTGCCCACGGCGGTCACGTCGTACCGGAGACCGGTCAGCGCACGGGTCAGCGCCGCTCTGATCGCCTCGTCGTCGTCCACCAGCAAGATCGTTCGCACGTCGCCTCCGAGGGGCTCGGTGGCGGGCAGCACACCGGTGAGGGCGATGCAACAGGCCACGACGCCGCAATGCCGAGTCGCACGGGCAACGGTGCCCGGAAACCGCGGGGTGCTGCCCGGTCGGGTCACCGCACGGGTGTCGCCCCCGACAGCAGCCGTGCGCAGCGGATGAGGCCGAGGTGGCTGTAGGCCTGCGGGTGGTTGCCGAGCGAGCGCTCCGCCACCGGGTCGTACTCCTCGGGCAGGAGGCCGGTGGGTCCGGCGGCGGCGACCAGCTGCGAGAAGAGCTCCTCGGCCTCGGTGCGTCGGCCGGTGAGCAGGTAGGCCTCGATCATCCAGGCGGCGCACAGGTGGAAACCGCCCTCGTCACCGGGCAGGCCGTCGGGGCGCCGGTAGCGGTACACGGTGGCGCCGGAGCGGAGTTGGGCCTCGATGGACGTGACGGTGGCCTGGAACCGGTCGTCGGTCGGGTCGAGCAGACCGGAGAGGCCGACGTGCAGGGATGCCGCGTCGAGGTCCTCGCCGTCGTACGCGGTCGTGAACGCCTGGGCCTCGTCGCTCCACCCCCGCCGCAGGACGTCCGCGGCGATCGTGTCGCGCAGGGCGGGCCACGAGGGGTCGATGTCGCGCCCGTACTCCTTCGCGAGCTTGACGGCGCGGTCGACGGTCACCCAGCACATGACCTTGGAGTAGACGTGGTGGCGGGGTTCGTCGCGTTCTTCCCAGATCCCGTGGTCGGGTTCGCGCCAGCGGCGGGCGACGGCATCCACCATCGCGCCCACCATGACCCAGTCCTGGTCGGTCAGGGTGCCGCGGGCGCCGGCGAGGTCGGCCACGAGGTCGACCACCGGGCCGAAGACGTCCAGCTGCACCTGCTGACTGGCGAGGTTCCCGACCCGGACGGGGCGGGAACCCGCGTAACCGGGCAGGGCGTCGATGACGGCTTCGGCGCCCAGCGCGTGCCCGTGCAGGGTGTAGAGGGGGTGGAGGCGTTCCGGTCCGGGCACGGTGGCGAGGACGCGGTGCAGCCAGCCGAGGAAGGACTCGGCCTCGTCGAGGGAGCCCACGGAGATCAGCGCCTGTGCGGTGAGAGCCGCGTCGCGCAGCCAGCAGTACCGGTAGTCCCAGTTGCGGATGCCGCCCAGCTCCTCGGGCAGCGAGGTGGTGGCGGCGGCCATGATCGCACCGGTGTCGTGGTGCACCAGGCCCTTGAGCGTCAGCGCCGAGCGCAGGACGAGATCGGGCTCCACCGGGGGCAGGGTGAGCCCGGAGGCCCACCGCGACCAGTGGGCGTCCGCGGCGGCGCGGCGGAGCGGTTCGTCCAGCGCCGACTCGGACAGGTCGTCGGTGCCGCAGCGCAGTTCGAGGAGGACCGACGCGCCCGGTCCCGGTCGGACGACCGCGGTGGCCGTCTCCTGGTTGCCGTCGGTGGTGATCTGCCAGTCGACCCCTGGTGACCTCAGCACCACGGGCTCCGTCGTCCCGATGACGCGCAGGCCCTCGGGGTCGCGGATCAGGTGGACGGGGACCTGCCCGAACTCCGGTCGCGGGGCGAACACGACGACGGCGGGGGCCGACCCCGACACCCGGCGCACGAGGTCGGTCCGGTACCCGGAGGGGTCGTGGTCCAGGTAGTCGGTGACCAGGAGACGTGACCACCGGGTCTCCACCGTCATGGTGCCGGGGACATAGCGCTGGCCCAACGGCAGACAACCGTGCTCGGGGCTGATGGAGAAGTGACCCGCCGCGGGCCCGCCGAGCAGGTCGGCGAACACGGCGGGCGAGTCCGGTTCCGGGTGGCACAGCCAGGTGAGGCGGGCGTCGGGTGTCAGCAGGGCCACCGACCGCTCGTTCGCCAGCATCGTCAGGCGCTCGATCGGCACGGCGTGGCCCCCGTGCAACCACGCCCGGCGTTCCTCCAGCAGGAAGGCCAGCACGGCGGCGACGTCGAAGGGGTCGTGCACGCGGAACTCGGCGAGCGATTCGCCGTCGCCCACCTTGATGGCCACGTCGGAGCCGGACAGGCGGCCGAAGGCGCGCTCGTCGGCCACGTCGTCACCCACGAACACCGTGGCGGTGGCCGAGGCGCCGCGCCGGAGCACGTCGACCGCCCGGCCCTTGTCCGCCTCGACCGCGGCCAGCTCGACGACCGCTCGGCCTTCGGTGACGTGGAGCCCGTCCCAGGTGCACGGGCCGCGCCGGAGGCGGTCAAGCAGCAGCGCCGCGTCGCCCTCGTCGCAGCCGCGGTAGTGCACCGCGACCGCGGCGGGCTTCGACTCGACCAGGGCGCCCGGGATGGCGGCGACGACCGCAGCGACCTCCTCCCCGAGCCGCTGCACGAGCGCGGTCGCGCCGGGGTCGAGGGCGTGCAGGAAGCCCGCGTCGAACTCCGAACCGTGCGAGCCGACCAGGTGCACCTCGGCGGGCAGCCGGGACAGCGTCGCGAGGTCCCGCAACGCCCGCCCGGAGACGACGGCCGCGGTCGTCTCGTGCAGGCCCGCCAACGAGCGCAGCGCGCTCACCGACTCGGGCAGCGGCTCGGCGGCGCGCGGGTCGACCACGAACGGCGCCAACGTCCCGTCGAAATCACAGGCGACGAGCAGGTGGGGTGTCCGGGCGATCTTGGCGAGTGCTCGGCGGAGATCCGACGGCACCGCTCCCGCGTTCCTTCTTCCCGTTCTTTCCGGAATTTCGATCACGCCGGTCACTCCGAGCCTCCTTTGGCCGTGGATCCGCGTCTTGAGGATTTCTTGAAGCGGTTAAGAGAAGAATGAGCCCGACCACTGGGCGCCGGTCGGCGTGGATTGCCGGCCCGCCCGTGGTGAGAAGGGGATCACCGTGCCGCGCTCGGGCGGGAACGTCGCCGCCCGGGGGTGTTCGGGCCCGGGGGCGGCGAGCTTGATCCCCACACCGTGGATGACGTGCAGGTAGCGCGGGTGCTCGGCGGTCTCGCCCAGTCGGCGGCGGAGTCGGGCGACGTAGGCGTTGACGAGTTGGGGGCTCCACTGCCTCCCACCCCACACCTGGTTGAGCAGCGACTGCCTGCTCACGACCTCGCCGCCTCTCCTGGCCAGGTGGAGCAGCAGGGCGTACTCGCGGGGAGATGGGCGCAGCACGCGGGAGTCCAACGTCACGCGTCGCACGTCCGTGCGGACGACCAGGTTCCCGACGACCAGCGTGGACGCCCGCGCCGCCACCCGTTCCGGCGTGACGGCGGTCAACTCCGACCACTGCCCGCGCCGGACGGTCGCCGTCACCCTGGCCCGCACCTCCGGCGCGGGCATGTCGTCCACCAGGCACTCGTCGGCGCCCGCCGCGAACAACTCGGCGGCCGACGGACCGCCCCGCCCGTCCGTCACCACGATCAACGGCCGGTCGACCTGCCGGTGGGTCGCCCGCACGAGGCTCCGGACGAGCACGGAGGGCGCCGAGCCCAGGGCGAGCACGACGACCCGGAGCCGGGGCTCGGCCGCGAGTCGTTCGCGCGCGTGCCGGACCGAGCTCGCCGGGCGGAGGTCGAACAAATCGCCGAGCGCATCGGTCAACCGGGCCGAAGCGGCGGGGTGAAGGCTGAGCAGAAGAATGGCCTGCATTGCGTCCTGTCCGATGCCGGGAACACTTCGTGCAGTAGATCAACCCACCTGCCGGTCAGCCCATTTTCTTGACCAAGAGTTGAGGTGTCGGCCCAGTCACACCAACGTTGATCCCGATCGCGCGGGCCTTTCGCGCACTTCTTCCGGACCACAAGGGCACCGATCGTGCCGGGGACTTCCCGCGGCTCGTCACGGCGGTCAGGGACGGAAGCCCCCGTGACCGTGCGCATCCCGGCTGATGGCGGTGTTGACGTCTTCGGTCTTCTCGTGCGCGACGGCGAGTCGCACGAGCGTGCTCGACATGTGCTCCACGACGGCGGTGACGAGACCGAGAGCCGCGAGGAACCCGTCGGTCGAGTGGTGCAGCAGCGGGCGCAGCGTCTTGTACGTCTCGTCCGACGCCGCGTGGTCCTCGCCCCGTTTCGTGATGTCGGCCCGGAGGCCGGGAGCGAGCCCTCGTCGGACACTTTCCAGCCGGTCCGCGAAGTTGTCGTAGGTGACCGCCCTGGCGCGCATCACCCTGGTGTCCACGTCGATCCGACCGTGCGCGCCGTACCCGGCGGTCGTCACGCGGTCGATCTCCGACGGCTCCGGCAGGTCGGCCTGGCCGGTGTTCTGGTGGGGAGCGACGGCCACGGCGGTCTCCTCGTTCTCGGTCTGGCTGGGTTCGTTCCGGTGCGGGGTCGGCGTCGAGGCGCTCCGCGTCGCGGATCCTCCGCGACTCCTCGGGTTCGTCTCACGGCGTTCGGGCGGCACCACCGGCGCCGAGGCCCGTCAGCACTTCCGCGGTGGTCGGCGTCCGCCTCAGCCGGGCCTTCGGCTCCAGGACCACCGACTCGTCGAAGTCGAGGACGAAGTCGACCTCCGGGGGACAGTCGACCGGTGTCGCCGAGGGGTGGGGAGGCGCCACGTGAACCGCGGTGACGGGATGTCCGGTGAGGCGACCGTCCGGCGTGGCGCGCGACTCACGCGTCCGACCGGTCGACGACGTCTCGACGATGCGCACGGACGCGCCCAGTTCGAAGGCGATCCCGCGGGCGAGGACGTCGGAGGACAACGCGATGAACCCGGCGTGCCCCGGCACGTCGTCGGGGGGTGACGTGTCGACCGCGGCCAGCAGGGCGACGTGTCGCAGCACGTCGTCGACCAAGCCGACGGGTTCGCGGACCGCGTGCGGTTCCGTCGCGATCACGTCGTAGTCGTCGGCGATCACCCGGTCCACGTCGCTCGCCGCCGGACTGGACCGCACCCGCGTCGCGGCCCAGCCGAGGACGGGCGGCAGCAGTCGACGTGCGAGGTCGTCGCGGTCGAGGTCCAGCGTGACCGGGAGGTCGCCGACGCCGGCGGCGCGCAGCCGCGCCGCGACCGCCTCCGGTGCGCGGCGGGCCGTCGTCCCGTCCGCGGCGACGTCCGCGAGCGCCGCGGCCAGGTCCACCGGCCCGAACAGCTCGCCGAGATCCGCCGGCTCGGCCACGCGGTCACCGTCGTCCAGGGTCGAGAGCACGACGGTGACCCGCTCGCCGCCAGTGCCGGTGTGCGGTCCCAGCACCCGGATGTCGACGTGGGCCGGTGTGAGCCCGTGGCCGGACGACGTCCTGCTGTCGCGCAGGTGGGCGGCGAGGCGGCGGCCCACCTCGTCGGCCGCTTCGCGGCTGCCGTGGCCGATGACGACGAGAGCGGGGCGGTGTCCCGCGGCGTGCCACCGGGCCGCGGTGGCGGTCAGGTCGTCGGCCGCGGTCGCCACGGCGCCGCGCGTCGGGTGCTCCACCACCCGCACGACCGGCTCCGGCGCGTCGGGGCGTGCCCCGATGACGGTGGGCGGGTGGGCGAGGAAGGAGGTCAGTTCGGAGCGGAACACCTGGACGTAGACGTCGCCGGTGACCGACTGGCTCGAGTACCGGCCGGTGACCGTCGGTTCGGAGGTCAGCACGGCGTGGCGGTGCGTTTCGGCGCTGAGCCTGAACCTGCCGCGCAGTCGGGCGAGGACGACCGTCTCCTCCGGTAGCGCGGTGCGCTCCGGGATTTCCCCCGCGGTGTCGGGCGAGGGCTGTCCGGGTGGCGCGGACGGATCGGGCGTCGTGCGGCCGGCGATCTGCTTGACGTGCTGCTCCCGGCGGGAGTTCACGTTGTCGGTGCCGCCCTGACCGGCCGGTGACGTGCGGTGTTGGGCCGGTCCGGCGGTGAAGGAGTGGGGCTGGACGTCGTCCAGGGCGGTCGTTCCCCGGCCGGCGAGGTCGACCGTCGGGCGCCAGTGGTCGGTGTCGAGCGCGATGCCGGTGTCCTGCTGCGTCTTCGAGTACCGGCCGGTGCCCGCTCCGGTGAATTCGAGGAGCACCTCGACGTCGTGGAGCTCGCCCGAGAGCCAGACGGTGGCCCGATCACCCGGCCTGCCCGGGATCATCAGGTTGTCGGCGATCCGGTAGCGCCTGCCGCCGATGGCCTCGTGCAGGTGGTTGTTGAGGTGGTTGCGGGACAGGAGCACCGTCGGGTTCAGCGAAGCGTGGGTGTCGGGGTCGTGCGCGTGCGGTCCCAACGCGGTGCGCAGCAGGGCTTCCCCCACGGGGAGGAGGTCGTCGAGCAGCGTGCCGACCACGACGGCGTCACCGGGCAGCGCCCCGACGGGCTGGAACGTCCGCGGCCGACGATCGGCGACGCTCCTGCCCTCGGCGATCGACCGGGGCACCTGGAGGTCCAGCGTGCCGGTGACGGTCGTCCGGTGGACCGCCCGCGGATCGGCGTCCGCCGGGAGGCGGTCCGCGCCGAACCGGATCAGGAAGTTGTTGAGCGTCCGCCCGTTCATGCCCAGCCGGCGCACCGAGATCCGCACCTGCTGGTCGAACCGGAACTGGTAGTGGCCACCCCAGTCGTACGCGGTCTGCTCGGCGACGAGCGACTCGTTGCGACTGGTGGCGCGGTGGTGACCCTCACCGACCCGCAGCCCCCCGCTGAGCCCTCCCTTGGCGTCCACGTTGACCGAGGACTTGGCCACGGCGAAGTGCTGGCCGCCGTGGCGGGCCTTGCCCGTGCTGTGCCCGCTGTAGGCGTGGCCGTACTTCTCCAGGCCCGAGCCCGGTTTCTGGTCGACGACCTCGGGCAGCGAGGTGAGGGTCGCGACGAGCCTGATCTCCACCACGTCGCCGAGCACCCAGTTCGCCGGGTTGACCAGGTACAGCACGACACCGTTGCGGGACAGCAGGTCGCCCCACATCGCGTGGTCGCGCCCCTGCGCCAGCAGGGCCTGCATCCCGGTCACCCCGCCTTGCAGCCTGCCGATGTGCCTGCCCTTCGAGCCCCACACCTCCGCGTCGCTGCTGAGCAGTCCGGGGGCCGCCGCCTCCACCAGTGCCTTGACCTGCTTGAACAACGAGGTCCGGTGTCCCGTCAGCGGGTCGAGGAACTCCACGTCGCGCACCCCGCTGTGGCCCAGGAGGTTGTCCTGGGTCCCGGGCTTGGCCAGGTACTCGGGCACGGTGACGCCGAGGCGGGGACCGAGGTCGCCGACGGTGTGGCCGAAGTGGGTCGTGAAGGCGTCGCGGCGGTCGGAGTTCGACACGGTCGACAGCCCGCCCTCGGCGTGCCGCCGCGCCAGGGTCTCGGCCCACTCGCGCAGGCGTGGCTGCGGTGTCGTGCCGCCGAACCGGACGTCGGCCGCCCACCGGGCCAGGACACCGGCGACGACGTTGCCGCTCAGGTCGAGTTCCCCGGCCGCCCACCGGGTCAGCGCGTCTTCGAGGCGTTCCGGGGCGACGATCAGGTCACCCCTGGCGTGGCGGTCGAGCGCCTCGGGCTCGGCCAGCACGAACCGCATGGTCCTCGACAGCGTCCGCCGGTTCCCGGCCGTGTCCCGGGACAGGAGCTTCGCCCGGTGCTCCTCCCTGGTCGAGAGGGTGAAGTCGATCTGCGACTCGAACACGTAGGCGCGGTCGAAGTCGAGCTGGATGAGTTCCTCGCCCGCGGTGCGGGACAGGCCGGCGAAGTCGCCGAACCCCCAGCCGCGGCCCGCTCCCGCGCCCGCGGCGCCCGTCGGCCCGGAGGGGTCGGCCTCCCCGAACGCGGCGTCGACCTGGTCCCACGCCCATTCCGACCGCCGCGTCGAGGTGTCGCCGGCGATCGACAGGAAGAGCTTGATGACGCCGAGCACGAACCGGTCGGCGGTGCTGCCGACGTAACGGGTGGCGCCGATCGACGCGCCGACGGCCGCCGCGCCGTGGGTGTCCACGAACCAGCCGGGCTCGAAGAACTGGTCGGTGGTGAACTCGCCGTTGACGATCTCCTTCAGGAAGGCGCGCAGCACCGTCGTGCCGGCGAAGGTGTCGATCTCCTGGTCGGCGTGCCCGGCCGGGCCGACCAGGACGTCGAGCATGTCCCGCAGCGCCGTGCGCACCCCGGTCCCGTCGAGGTAGTGGACCACGGCGTGGGTGAGCACCGACTGCGGCGGCACGATCGACGGCCTGCTCTCGTAGCCGTTCTCGCCCTCCAACGGGACTGTCCGCACCACCGCGGGCTGCCCGGCGAGCCGCAGCGGTGCGGGATCGCGGCGCCCTTCGAGCAGGGTCCCCCGCACGCCGGAGTGCTGGTACTCGATGGTGACGGTGAAGTCGCTGCTGGTGGAGAACTCGTCGAGCCCGCCGGAGTACTCCAGGAGTTCCGGCCGGTTGGTCAGGAAGGTGACGCTGTTGCCGACCGAGTGGCCCCGCGCGTACCCGACCCCGCCGGAGATCGACTTCAGCGCGCGCTGGATCGCGCCGAGCCTCACCGAGAGGGCGACCTTGCGGTCGGCCGCGGTGAACGTGCCGAAGACGCCCATGCCCATGGCCAGGTTGACGGCGTGGTAGTCGCCGCTGGTGCCCCGGTGGCCGATCTCCCGGTCGGGGGTCGGCGTCGCGGTGAGGGTGATCTTGGCCGAGTCGACGTCGGTGGTGACGCCCATGCCGCCGCGCCGGTGCCGGAGCGTGAACACCAGCCCGTCCTGGTGGATCTGGTCCCAGTTCGCCTCGATGCCGTGCCGGGAGATCACCTTGTGCAGCAGGGCGTCGTTGGCCAGCCGGCTGTCGAGACCGTCGCCGTGGTGCCACCAGCGCTGACCGCGCATGTGGTCGGTCGACCCGGGCAGGAAGCCGTGTCGGCGCAGTTCCGACGTGACCATCGACAGCAGCGAGTCGACCGTGCCCTGGTCGATGACCGCGAACCCGGTGCCGATTCCCCGGCCGGCCCGCACGAGCGGGGGCACGAACGCCGCTCCCCCGGTGTCGGGTGCACCGGGCGCGGTCGAAGTGGGTGGAGGATCGACCACGATCACCGGAACGTTCCCGGCTCCGGTCTCGGCAGGAAGGCCGGGGGTGCGCGGCTCGGGTCCGTGGACGGGCAGTCCGTGGGTGACGGCGTCGTTCTCGGGCATCCGGACCAGGGCTCGGCCCGGCACCAGGGGTGTCACCGGCGTAATCCGGTAGTCGCCGCCGCGGATCGTGATGCGCGCGAAGTGGGTGAACTCCATGAGCACGCCGGTGGTGCGCCCGGCGAACCGGGGCACGACGACCCACAGCCCGTTCTGGGCGGTGGTGAGACCATCGGTGCGCGACCTGCTGTAGGACAGGCTGAACGACACGTTGAGCCCGCCGTCGGACCCGTCGAGCTCACGCAGCCCGGCCGTCGCGGTGGGCAGGCTGAGCGTCGTCGACTGGGTCAGCGCGTGGCCGCCTCCGGTGCCGTGGACAGCGGTGCGGACGTCCTCGATGTGCGACTTGTCGCTGGGGCTGCCGACCGGACGCGCGCCGCGGTCGCGGACGGTGTGGACGGCCACCGTCGCGACCGCCCGGCCCTCGTCGTCGTGGAGGTCGAACCGGTACCCCCGCGGGTTGTTGATCGCGTGGTCGAGGTTCGCGTCGAGGTTCCACAGCTTCTGCACCAACTCCCCGCGCAGCAGCCGGTCCGCGGTGACGGCGACGCCGTTCGCGCCCAACTGGGTGAGCACCGCGTCGTACAGCGCCGGGATCCCCGTCATACCGGAGGCGAAGTAGTGGCTGGGCAGCCGGTGCCGCTCGTTCCCGGTCACGTCGGCGACCACCGGCCGTCCGGGAGGGGAACGCAGGTAGTGGTCGGCCACCCACAGCAGGAGCGTGCCGCGCTCTTCGTGCCCCGGGCGGAGCGCGGGCACCTGCGTGGTCTTCGCCTGTGACCACGGTGTCGTCAGGTCGTCACGGGACCTCACGACCCAACGCGTCCGGTAGTGGACCAGGTCGTGCTCGGAACGGTTGTCCTCCACGTGCCCGCCCTCGGCGTCGAGGACGCGGTTGGTGGAGCGGATGTTCTGGTTGAGGGCGACGCTCAGCCCTCCACCCACGGCCAGCACCTGCAACGGGCCCACGTCGACACCGACGCCGAAGGAGAGGGAGGCGTTGAGCCGGGTCGCGCCGGTCTGACCGGTGTGGCGGTCCTGGTGCGCGCCCAGCCGGAACACGCTGTTGATCGTGCCGACCGCCTTGAAGTTGTCCGGTCCGGAGCCGGGGGCGGTCTCGGCGCCGCGGTAGGCGCCGGCGGGGCGCGCGACACGACCGACCGGCTCGACCTCCAACGCGATCAGCACCTCGTGGGAGCCGAGGCCCAGGGGGACGCCCGCGACGACCTCGGACCCCTTCGGCTGCACGAGGTACCGGTAGTTGCCGAGCAGGTACTGGTGCAGCGCGTGCCACGTCGAGTCGAGCGGTTCACCGGGCGTGAGCCCGCGCAGGGCGGTGATCAGCTCGGGGACCTGCGGCAGCCCTGCCCTGGGCACGCCGACCGACGCGATCGCCGGGTCGATGTCGGTCACCGGGTCGGTCACCGGCGCATCCGGGGCGCCGTGGACGGTCACCTCCGGGGTGGGCCGGACGAGGTGGTCCCGGGACGCCACGACGGCGGTGTCGCCGAGAAGACGCCGCAAGGGCCGGACGATGGTGTCGCCGCCGGGCATCGCGAGCACGACCCGTTTGCCGCCCGCGCGGCTGTCGACGATCGCGGCGAAGGTCTCCAGCGGGATCTCCTGCCCGCCCGCGAAGACGCGCCCCGCCCGCACCGACGCGGTGACCGCGACGTCGTCGCGATCGATCGTCGAGGCGGAGGCGGAGGCGGAGGCGAGCAGTGCTCCCACGTCGACCCCGGCGCTCCCCCGGTCATCCCCGGGGAACGAGATGATCGCCGGCCCGTGCTCGTCGACCAGGGTGTGGACGAGGGACGGGACTTCACCGGCCGGCGTCGGTCCGACGACCCGGCCGGCCGCGCGACCGGACCGCGCCGTCGCCACGTCGTCGGCGCGCGAGGACGAGACCTCCCGGAACCCGACCCTGCTCAGGTACCCGCTTTCCGGGTCGACACCGACTCGCCCGGTGTTGACCAGGACGGGGAGGTGAACCCCGTCGCCGTCGCGAAGCGCCGCCGCGAAGTCCTCGGCCGCGGCCAGGTCCGCTTCACCCGTCACACCCGACTCGGTGAGCAGGACGACGCGTGCCGCCTCTCCGGTCCGCAGGGCGGGCGACCCGGCGACCGCCCGCGCCAGGCCAGGACCGTCGACCCGGTTCCCGTCGACGTGGTAGAGCCCGTCGCGCTGCTCGACGAACACCACCAGCTCCGGATCGCCCTCGGCGGGCACCAGGTCCGCCAGCGCGCTCCACCGCGTCAGCTCGGACCTCGTGTCGGTGTAGGCGAACATGAGCGGCGGGACAGGACCGCCGAGCACCGCGATCTCGTCGGACCGGGCGAGGACGGCACCCGGCGGTGCGGCTCGCAGCTCCCCGGTCGCGACGAGGCCGATGTCCCCCGGGAAGGTGTCGATGACGCCGTGGAAGCCCGCCCCGCGGGCCCACCCGTGCAGCAGCTCGCGGTGGCCCGGCGTGATCCGGCAGCTGAGCAGGGTGGGCCGCACTCCCTGACCGAGTGCTCCGACCGACGCCATCAGCTCGACGAACCGCCGACCATCCACCTGGTGCGCTCCGGTCGTGCCCCCTCCCACGGTGAACGTGCGCCGGTCGTGGTGGGCCACGACGAAGACCCGTCGTGCGTTGTCGGGCGAGGGCTCGAAGGCCGCCGCCGCGCCGTTGAGGAAGGCGTCTCGGACGATCCGCTCGTCGCGACCGGCGAGGAACACCGCGCCGAGCACGTTGCCGGTCCCGTCCAGCAGCGGGGACGGCATCGGGAGGTCTCCCCGCCGTCCGGCGTGGTCGGCCGTTGTGACCGGTGTGTCGATCTCCGCTGGTCGGCCCGCCGCCGGATCGTCGATGCCCCGGTGTTCGGCCGGTCGTCCCCCGGTGTCGTTCTCGAACGACGAATCGCCGCTTCCGCGGTGGAGCGGTGTCTCCGACGCGGGTTCGTCGGCGCTGCGCCCTTCCACCCCGCTTCCCGCAGCGGGGTGCGCGGTCGGGTCCGCGTCGACGGCGGCTGGTCGGTCGGGAGAACCGCTGTCGCCGCCGGGCGCGGGTTCTCGGACGAGGTCGGTTGCCGCAGCGGGCGGGGAAGCGACCGGTCGACGGTCCGGCTCAGCGGTGGTGGCGGTGTCCGGGGTGTCCGGGGTGCCGTGGCCAGGATCGGTCATGGCCGAGCCGCTCGACGGCGGGGCTGTGTCGCGGTGCGCGTTCGACGGCGGTCCGGCAGGTTCCGCCGACTGCTGCCCCGACGCCTCCGGAGTGGTCGCCGTCGTCGGGATGCGGTCGGAAGAACCGCTGTCGCCGCCGGGCACCGGCGCTCGGACGAGGTCGGTTGCCGCAGCGGGCGGGGAAGCGTCCGGTCGACGGTCCGGCTCGGCAGTGGTCGGGGTGTCCGGGGTGCCGTGGCCAGGATCGGTCATGGCCGAACCGGTCGGTGTCGGCGCTGTGTCGCGGGGCGTGTCGAGCACGACGGGGTGATCTCGGGTCCTCGGCGCGTTGTCGTGGCTCCGTGTCACGGGTGATCCGTCCGCGTGTCCGGGTTCGCGCGTGGTCGCACTTCGCCCTGGAGCGGGCGCGGGAGCGGCGGTCGGCGCGTTCGGTGGTTGCGGCCCGGTGGCTGCCGGGCCACCCCCTCGGGGTCGGGCATCGGCGGTCGGTGTCGTGACGGTGCCGTCCGGCCCGGGCAGGTCGTGATCGACGGCGCCGCGGTCACCGGCCCGCTCTTCGACCGCCTCCGAAGCGTGGCTCGCGGGTCGTTCCCGAGTGCTCGGCGCGACCTCGTCCGGTGGTGTCCGGGCCGCGCCGATCCCGCCGGACCCGGTGGGCACGCCGTCCTCCGGCTCCGGCACGTCCACCTCGCCCCACGTGGTGGTGAGTCCGTCGAGATCACCGCCGAGGTCACCGAAGTGGCGATCCGCGCCGCTTTCGAGGGTGCCGGTCGCGGCCCCGTTGACCACCCCGGTCCAGACTCCGCCCAGTCCTTGGCCCAGCGCGAGCGCCATGCCGGTGCCCACGAGCCCTTCGACAGCGCCTTCGTTGAGCCCGTCGAACAGCGCGGTGTCGACGAGCTCGCGGTCCAGGTACCGGTCCGCCACGCCGCGGAACGCGCTGTGCAGTCCTCCGGCCGCCCCTTCCGCGATGCCGGAGAGCAGGAAGCTCGTGCCGTCGGCTTTCTTCCGCGTGCCGTCCGCGAACTGGCTGACCTGGACCACGGCCTCTTCGAGCAGACCTTGGACGCCGCCGTGCACCGCTTCCGCGAGCAGGCGAGCCGACCAGTGCAAGCGCTGTAGCACCAGCGCGATGGCGTACCTGCCCTGGTGGACGAGCACCGGCACGAAGGGGGCCGTGAACGGACTGGACATCGCCTGGAGGATCGCCGAGCAGAACAGGACGATCGCGAGGACCATCGACCGCTCGGCCGAGTCCACGTCGAGGCCGACCGCCAGCAAGAGGCCCTCGACGTCGTCGGCGACAAGGGCGAGCTTGGCAAGGGCGCCGCGGGCTGCCGCGAAGGCCGCGGCCTCCCCGGCCGGGATCGTCCCGACGACCATCCCGGCGGCATTCTCGCCCAGGGTCCTGAGCAAGGCCGCCGCGTCGGCCCAGGTCTCGGCCGCCGCGCGGATCCGGCTGACGCTGATCTCCTGCGGCAGGCTGCCGGCGAGCAGGACCGTGATGATCCGGGTGGGCAGATCCGTGCCGAACTCGACGGGCATCCCGCTCCTCCACGTCACTGTGGATACCGCTTCGGCGCCAGTCTTGGCGCGCGCGTCGCGCCACGTGCTCGCCCGAACTCGACTCAGCCCCAACGGGCGTCCGCTCTCGCACCTTCGGCCGTCGACACCGCGGCCACGGAGGTCACCGGCGCACCGGATCGACTCGGCTCCCCCTCGCCGGTCACCGCGACTCCGGTGCCGGCTTCTTCGCGGTCGCCGCTGGAAGCTCCCGCGGCGCGAGACCGACTTCGCCGAGGTTGCGCTCCAGCACAGCACGCCACCGACCCGAGTCGAGTCGAATCGTCCCCTGGATCACGGCACCGATCCGGTTGCGGTGGTCCGCTGGTCGGTGTGGCGTTCAGCCGCCACGTCGTGCGCAGTGGCCACCCCTACCGCGCCGGCCGATCTGCTCGTGGAGCACCTGGCACACCGACTGCCGTGGATCTGCGGGCTTGCGGGTGACCCGGTCGGGCAGGTGAGCTGTGGTGGCTGAACGGGCACGGTGCGCCGCCCGTTCAGCCAGGACTCCGGTCGTGGATCGTCGGTCTCGCGTGCCACGGCCCTAGCCTTTCGGGAGAACCGCGATGGGAGATCAAGTGCCGGAGAAGCTCACTGTCGACCTCCACCCGATCTTCCGCAGCGACCGGGACATCGACAGCGCGGTGCGCACTGTCGTCTTCCGGGCGGCACGGGAGAAGGTTCCTCTCGTGGAGATCATCCACGGCAAGGGCAAGGGCAAGCTCAAGGCCCGCGTGCTGGCGATGCTGGCCCAGCCGCACCTGAAGAAGCTCTACCGGAGGGTGGAGGTCCCCCGGGACAACGACGGGGTGGTGCTGGTCCACTTCGGACAGCAGCCGCAGCGGCCCGCGGCCGTCGCGACCCGACGCCCGCCGACGCCGGCGGTGCGAGCCAGGCGCTGAGACGGCTGCTCGGCGCGATCGTCGTCCGGCAACCCGGCAACCCGGCAACCCGGCGGATCGGCGGATCGGTGGAACGGCGCCTTCACCGCAGGTGCGCGTGAGGTTGGGCGGCGCGCGGCTATCTCCGACAGGTCGAACCGGTCGCACGGCACTCGGGCTCGGGCGCGGTACCCGTTGGTCAGGACGGGCTGATCCGAACACCGTCTTCGCCTCGTCGTCGAGGAGCTGGTAGGGCAGTTCGAACGTGACGCGCACCTGCATGTCGCCCGCGCTGAGCGCGGACAGGCGGTGCCACCCGTCGGCGACCTGCTCGACCGGCCGGCCACGGTCCCACTCCGACATCCCCCGCCGCCGGGTCGGTGAGCAAGGGTGTATGCGCGGGCCGGGCAGAGACCCCGCTCCTCACCCGGCAGCACCGCCGCAGTGCGTACCGCACCGCCGCAGTACGTACCGCGCGGCCGCTTCCTGTCGCGCGCGTGGACCAGGTAGCGGGCATCCACGTCACGCGCGTGCACCCTTGTCCGAGATCCGCAGTCCTCCCGGCAGTCGCGAGGTGGGGGCTCATTGGCAAATGGCTCGGGCGTGTGCCACGCCGTCCCGAAGAGGCGGCGCCTGGACCCGGTGGTCGAGGCGAAGGCGATGCGCTGTTCGATTGCATTCCTGATCGGGCCCCCTGCCCCCGGATGAACGGTCCACGGGCGTGGACCCGCCGAGTCGTTCGGTGTCCGCCCCGTCGTGCGACGCCTCGATGACGTCAGCAGTGGTCCGGCCCCTCACCGCTTGAACAGCAGGTGACGTCGATGTGACGCGGCAGGACGCCGAGCGCCACGATCCCATCGCGGGCAGCGCCGGGCTCTCCTGCCCGATCGGGTAAGGCCCCCAAGCGTTGGGGAAAACTCCGGCGCGGATTGAGCGTCACGCGCTCGGGGACACCTCTACCGTTTGCCCCCAGCACAGTCGCGGTCCATTGACGAAAATTCTCCGGCGACACACCTGTAAGTCATCCGGAAAAGTGGGCGGGCACAGGATTCGTGCACGCAGATATCACCCCGAAGACATGAGTCTTTCGAGCGACCACCGCGCAACAAATAATCCTCGACAGAAGGATCCGACATGTTAACTGATACCACACCTTCGGATGCCACCAATGAGGAGGTGTCGCCGGAACTGGCGCTCCTCTGGTCGACGATCCCGGCTCACGACATGCTCGCCGAAGGTTGGGCGCCCGTGGGGTGCGACGACCACTCGGTGACGGTGGCGACGAGCGCCCCGATCGACCCGCGACTCCAGGAGCAGGTCCGGCGACGGGTGCCCGACCGCCACTTGACGTTCCAACCAATGGACCACGTGGCCCTGCAGGAGTTCGTCGTCAGGGCCCGTGGACCGGAGATCGCCGATTACATGGCGAACAACTTCCCCCGGACCCATCCGGAGCTCACCGCCAAGGCCGGCTTCGCGAGGTGGCAGATCGCGCTGGGCGTGCTCGCCCTGGTGTCGACGGTGGCGCTGTTCGTGGTGGCGCCCACCGTCCTCGCGCTGATCCTGACGGTGATCTTCCTGATCGGTGCGATCGTCGACGTCACGGTCTCGACCGCATCACTCCTGCCGAGGTCTTCGTCGGCGACCGACCCGACGACGCGGACGCCGGGTGGCGGAGCGACGCCCGCCGAGGAAGCACTGCCCTTCTACACGGTCCTGCTCCCCCTGTACGACGAGGCAGCCGTGATGAACGACCTCGTCCGCTGCATGGCGCGACTGGACTACCCCACCGACCGCCTCGAAATACTGTTCCTGATCGAGGAGGACGACCCTGCGACCAGGCAGGCGGCGCTCGCCGCGAACATGGCGCCCCACATGCGCGTGATCGATCTGCCGCCCGGCTCGCCCCGCACCAAACCCCGGTCGTGCAACCTCGGGCTGCTGCTCGCCCGGGGGGAACTCGTGGTCATCTTCGACGCGGAGGACCGCCCCGACCCCGACCAGCTGCTCAAGTCGGCCGCCGCCTTCGCGGCGTCCTCGGACGGCAAGCTGGCCTGCGTCCAAGCCGAACTCGCCTTCTACAACGCCAAGCGCAACCTGCTGACCCGCCAGTTCGCCCTGGAGTACTCGCTGCGGTACGGCATGACCCTGCCCGGTCTGGCACGCCTCGGACTACCCATCCCCCTCGGTGGGACCAGCAACCACTTCCGGGCCGACATCCTGCGCGCGGTGGGCGGGTGGGACGCCTGGAACGTCACCGAGGACGCCGACCTGGGCATGCGGTGCCGCGCGCTCGGCTACCGGGTCGACGTGATCGACTCCGTGACGTGGGAGGAGGCGACCTCCACACCGGTGGCGTGGATCCGCCAGCGCACCCGTTGGCTCAAGGGCTTCATGGTGACCGTCCTCGTCCACACCAAGCGCCCCGTCAAGTCCCTGCGCCGTTTCCGGCCTTCCGGGATGGTGACCCTGCTGGGGATCCTCGCCTCACGTCCCGCGACGTTCCTCGGACAACCGCTGGCGACCGCGCTCCTGCTGCTGAACCTGGTGGGGGTCCGCTGGTCGACCATCGGTCAGGGGTGGCTCAGCACGTTCGCGGGACAACTGCTGCTGATCGCGACCGGCCTGATGATGAGCATCACGATCGTCGCGGCCATCCACCGCAAGATCTCGTTCGGTCACATGGCCAGTCTGTTGCCCGGCTACTGGTTGCTCTACTGGGTGGCGGCGTGGCGAGCGCTGTTCCAGCTGGTCCGCTCGCCGTTCATGTGGGAGAAGACGCCGCACGGTCGCGACGTGCAGCACACGGTCGTCGAATCACCCGACGACCGGGGTCGGCCGGAGGGCTGACCGGCGTCCGGATCGCCGGGCCGGCCCCGAACCCCGTGTGCGGTTCGGGGCCTACCGCACGGTCCCCTTCGCCGGCGGAGCGCCGCGAGCACCGAATTCGGTTCGGCTCCGCGAGAATCCCACTCGTCCGCGGAGAACGGGCACAGTGGACTTCCCGAATGGGCATGGTGGATTTCCGGCCGAGGTCGAGGCGCGGGGTGTGCGTGAGGATTCCTGTGACGCAGCGCGCAGGGGAGGTTCGACGGTGCGATACGGCCTGGGCATCGATCTCGGCACCACGTTCACGGCCGCGGCCGTGTGCGGGGAGAGTGGCACGAGAGTGGTGCCGTTGGGGCGGGACGTCGTGGCTCCGTCCACGGTGTTCTCGAAACCCGACGGCACCCTGCTGACCGGTGACGCGGCGGAAGAGGCCGCGGTCGCGGATCCGGCACGGGTGTCGCGCGGGCACAAGCGCAAGCTCGGCGATCCCACGCCGTTGGTGATCGGCGGGGTCGCTTATGCGCCGGCGGCCCTGCTGGCCGCGCAACTGCGGGACGTGGTCACGGTGGTGACGGCTCGCGAGGGCGCGCCGCCGGCAGAGGTGGTGCTCACCTGCCCGGCCGTCTGGGGACCGTACCGGCGGGAGCACTTCGAGGAGGTGCACCGGCTGGCGGGGTTGACGGAGGTCCGCGTCGTCACCGAACCCGAGGCGGCGGCGACGCACTACTCGGTCGAGCGCAGGCTCGGTGACGGTGAGCTGATCGCCGTCTACGACCTCGGTGGCGGCACGTTCGACGCCACCGTGCTGCGCGCACGTGGCGCGGGGATGGAGATCCTCGGGACGCCGGAGGGTGTCGAGCAGCTCGGCGGGATGGATTTCGACGCGGCGATGCTGGCGCACCTGGACGCCCGGCTCGACGGTGCGCTCACGGCGCTCGACCCGGCCTCGCCGGACACCGCCGCCACCCTGGCCGCCGCCCGCGCGTCGTGCGTCCGGGCGAAGGAGGTCCTGTCGACCGAACCGGACGTCACGCTGTCCGTGCCCCTGCCCGCCGGCACCCGGCAGGTGGTGATCAGCCGGTTGCAGTTCAACGACATGGTGCGGCACTCGGTTTCGCTGACCACGGAGGCGCTGCACCGCACGATCAACTCGGCCAGGCTGCGATCGGACAACCTCGCCGGCGTGCTGCTCGCCGGCGGTTCCTCGCGCATCCCGCTGGTGAGCCAGATGGTGTCGGCCACCTTCGGCAAGCCCATCCACGCCACCCTGCACCCGAAGTTGACCGTCGCCCTCGGGGCGGCGGCCATCGCCCGGCGCACCGGCGCGGCGTCCTCTCCCGCGCGTCGTCCGGCCGTGTCCTCGGTGGTCCCCGTCCCCGCCGCTCCACTCACCCTCCCGACGCGGGCGCGTCGACCGGTGGCGGCGCGGAAGCGCCGGTGGCTCGGCGTGGCGGCGGTGCTCGCGGTCGCGGCGGTCGGCACGACGGCGGTCCTGGCGTCCGGTGACGATCCGCGGCAGGAGCAGGAGCCCCAGGCCGCGCCGGTGGCGTCTTCGCAGGCGCCCGCGTCCAGCGCCGTGAACACCTCGCCCGCGCGGCAGCGGGTGGTGGGGGTGGCCGACCTGGAGGTCTACCGCGGTCGGGAGGCGACTGCCTACCGGGGCATGCTCGGCAGCGCGGAGGACGAGTGGGCGGGCAAGGCCATCGGCGACGGCGGCACCGCGTCCTACCAGGCGATCTCGGCCGCGCCGGAGGGTCCGACGGGGATGCGGGTGACCTGGAGCGGCACCGGACCCGGCCAGGTGTACCTCCAGCACACCGGCGGTGGCAGCGACCTCGGCGCCCACGCCGACGCCGGGAGCGCCCTGGTGGTCGACCTGGTCGTCCACCAGCAGCCGACCGCGGCCGCGGTGATCGGCGTGCACTGCGTGTACCCGTGCGCGGCCGAGCTGGACGCCACCCGGGTGTTGCGGCGCCTGTCGGTCGGCACGGGGCAGAGCGTCAAGATCCCGGTCGAGTGCTTCACCGCCGCCGGGGTGGACCCGAAGAAGGTCAACACGCCCTTCCTGCTCACGACGGCCGGACGGTTCGACGTCACCATCCGCCACGTGCGGTGGGTGGCGGGGGCGGCCGGTGACCCGGACGCCACGCCGTGCGGTGACCTGCGCTGATACCCGAGGCCAGAACGCCGGCGCCGCACCCGTGAGGGGTGCGGCGCCGGCGTTGGTCTGCGGGAAGGGCGGCAGGTGCCGCGGGGTCACGCGTTGGTGGTGGGGAGCACGTCGCTCAACCGGGTGAGGACCGTCAGCTCGGCGCAGTCCTGGGAGGCCGCCGGTGACGGTGGGGTGCCCATCAGGGCGCGCAGCGGGGTGAGCGTCGTCTGGTCGGGGTCGACCTGCGGCACGAGGTCCGGCAGCGGGCGGTTCGGCGGCGCGAGGTCACGCGGCAGCGCGGGGTTCCCCGGCGGCGGGTTGGGATCCGCGACGATGTCGGCGAAGTCGACGTCCACCGACACCTCGTCACCGCCGATCTCACGGGTGATCCAGGGGCCGGTCTCGACCAGCTGCTTGAGCGTCTTGACCGGCAGGCAGTCGAAGCGCCGTCGGTACCAGTCGTCGTCGGGCAGCGGGCCCATGCGCCCCGTCAACCGCGACTTGACCACCTTCACCCGTTCCCACAGCACGGCGGTCAACGCCTCCCGGTCGTGCGGGCCCTCCAGCCCGTCGCGCAGCCGGTCCTCGACCAGGCGGGGCATCCCGGTGTCGTCCGGCATGACCATGGTCGTCCACGCCCTGGCCTTCTCGCGGTACTGGAGCTGCTGCATCAGACCCTCGTGCGCGGAGAAGTCCGAGGAGCGCAGCTGCCGGCCCTGCCACCGCGAGCGCAGCGTGCCGGCCAGCGACAGCGCGCTCTTGACCCCGGTGTTCAAGCCGCGGCCGGGCCAGAAGTGCAGCGAGTTCGCCGCGTCGCCGATCAGGAACGCGAACGTCGACGGACCCAGTTGCGCGGTGAAGCGGGCGTTCTGCGTCATGGACAGGTTGAACATGGTGATGCCCAGGATGTCCTGCGGACCAGCACCGAACAGCCGCGCGCCGTCGAGGATGCGCGGCCACAGGAAGGACAGGCGGTCCACCGAGGGTTTGAAGATCGACCGGTGCCGGTCGCACACGAACCGGTTGCCACGCGGCAGCACCATGCACCGGTACGTGCGGATGCAGTCCACCGGGCTGTTCTCGCCGATCGCGACGATCTCCGAGGCCTCCTCGGCGGTCAGCCGCATGTTGATGAACCCGCCCCCGAGCGAGTTGAACAGGTACCGGTTCTGCGACACCGTGAGCGGCACGGTGTGCTCGTCGGGGAAGTTGCCCTTCACCCGGATGCCCAGTACCGGTTCCACCAGCTGGCGTCCGCCCACCGAGTAGAAGTCCTGGTCCGGAGTGCCGAAGTGGTCCTTCAGCGCCGCCCTGGTCGGCGAGTTCGCGCCGTCCGCGACGACCAGGACCTGCGTGCCGTCCCACGACGGCGGGATCTCGTAGCGACCGGGCACCAGCTCGATGTCGTAGTGCTCCTGGGCCATCTCCAGCAGGCAGTCCTCGATCCACCGGATCTTGATGTTGCGCGGGCGGCCCTTCGCCCCGGGCGAGTCGGGGCCCAGCGGCCACATCTCCCCGAACCGGCCGTCCACGAACAGGCGCTCCTGCACCTGGTGCGGCAGGGTCGACCACACGTTGCTCTGCAGCGTCACCACCTGCTCGCGCCGGAAGTTGCCGTCGGCCTGACCGAGCCACACCACCTTGTTGCCCTGGCGCTTCCACCGCCGGTCGTGGACTCGGATCACGACCTGGTCACCCATCATCGCCCGCAGCGTGCAGGCGAACGACAGCCCGACCGGGCCACCGCCCACCACCTCCACCCGCAGGGGTTCGCGGTCACCGGGCAGCGGGTCCAGCTTCCGGAACAGCCCGGTGGCCCAGTCGGCCGACGCGGCGACCTGCGGCCCGGCCGGCGGGCTGGGCCACCGGACCACCTGCGTCGTCGCGTCGGCGCCATCGCGATCTGCTCCGGTCATGAGCGGGCTACCTCCGGGTGGTGGCGGAACACCTGTCCGGCGCCATCATGGGGCGGGTCGACGGCCGCGAGTCCGGCATTCCCGCCAAGAGTGCCTGAACAGGAAGGGCGTCCTACCTCTGCGGCTCCGACCGCGCTCGGGATCAGCCACCGAACCACCAGGCAGAGGCCGATGCCCGTAGGGGCAGCAGACCGCGGATGCCGTACCCGGCCGGGTCGGTCAACCACGAAGGTGGGCGGATGCGTGACGTGACGCGCGCCCAGTGGGAGGACAAGGTCGTCGCCCTGACGAACATCGAGCGGCGCAGTCGCGGTCTCGCGCTGCTGGGCAGGGACGAGCGGTTGCGACGATCGGCCCGGCGGCACAGCGGTGACATGGCCCGGTTGCGGACCCTGGCGCACCGGTTGCCGCGACTGCCGGATCCGTTCGAGCGGATGGAAGCCGAGGGGTTCGAGCACCCCGGAGGGGAGAATGTGGCGTTCGGCCAGGAGAGCCCGGCGCGGGTGGTCCTGGCGTGGATGACGAGCGTGCCGCACCGCGCGAACATCGTGCACCCGGATTTCGACCTGATCGGGGTCGGCTTGGTGGTCACCGCCGACGGCCACTGGTGGACGCAGAACTTCGGCTATTCCCCTCGGTGAACGGATCGCGCGCATTCGCGTTCCCTTTTCCGACACCAGCCGGTTCTCCATCAAATCTTGGTTAACCCTTGATCATATCCGTGCCTGAAGGCGCAACCGCCGCGATCCAAGACGCCGGGTCGACGCGCTGATCGGGGAGGAGTCCGGCGGAAAGCCGACCATTCACCTGTCCGCGGATTCGGAAGGCGATGTCGGTTCCCGTCGACCGCAGGGGTGACCTCCACCGCCGGTTCCCGCTCCGCCCGAGAAGGGCGGCGGGCCGCTCCGAAGTCCGTCGTGAAAGGACCTTCACCGTGAGAGGACCTTCGTCGTGCCCAGTGGAGAGCCCCCGGCAGAACCGCTTAGCGACCCGCTCGACCCACGCCGCCCCAAATCGGAGCACACCACGTGCCGGCGGCACGTCCTGCACGTCACGTCGGACGGCAGGCGCTCGCTCATGGACCTGGTGTGGCTGCCCGACCCCTCCGGCGGGCGCCCGGCCCTGGTGCGGCTGAGCACGACCACCGACCTCGGTGTGCCGCCGCACGCCCACGAGGCGGACGCACGCCCGCGCGGAGCCGGGGTCGGTCGTCCCGGCGACCTGTTCGCCGACACCGATGCCCCGACCGCGCCGTGGCCCCGCGTCCCGACGCACGACCGCGGATGAGCACGCCGACCGGGCGAGGCGCCCCGGTGCCCCGTGCGTCGGGCGGCCCGGCACGAGCCGGGGGCCTGCCATGACCGAGTCGACCGCGGCGACCGCGAAGCCCACCGGCGGGGCGGAGCGCGTCCGCGTGGCCGTCCACGCGTTCGACGGGGTCACCCGCCTCGGGCTGACGAGGTCGCTCGACCGGCGTGACGACCTGCTCCTCGTGCCCAGGCCGACGTCCGCGCAGGTCGTCGTCCTGGCGGTGGACGCCCTGAGCCGTGAGGCGGTGTGCTGGCTCAGGGAGGCGGCGAGCGCGCCGGGTCCGCTGGTGGTCCTGGTGACGGCGAACCCGCTCGACGAACGGGACCTGCTGACCGCGCTGGAGTGCCGCGTGGTGGCGGTGCTGCCCCGCAAGGCTGCCACTCCGGACCACCTGGCGCGCAGTGCGCTCAGCGCGGCGAAGGGTGGCGGGGAGTTGCCGCCGGCCCTGCTCGGGACGCTGCTCAAGTACGTGGAGCGGCTCCGGCGGGAACTGGCCGAGTGCGGCGCGCCCTCCTCGGTGCTCAGCGCCCGGGAGGTCGAGGTGCTGCGGTTGGTTGCGGAGGGGTGGAACACCAGCGAGATCGCCTCGAAGATGGCCCTGTCCGAGCGCACGGTCAAGGGCCTCGTCACCTCCTTGACCGGCAAACTCGACCTGAAGAACCGCTCCCACGCCGTGGCGTACGCCGCGCGCGTGGGGATCATCTGAGTCAGCGGTCGGTCGGCGCGGAGCCCTCCACGTCGCGCGCCACCGCGCCGGCCGGGCGCTTCCCGGCGTTCTCGAACGCCTCGATGTACTTGGGCAGCTCCTCCAGCGCCCGGCTCAGGCCGCCCCCGGAGACCTGGTCGGTGAACACCGCGTCCACGACGGCGCGCTCCACCTCGGGGTGGGCGCGGCGGAGGTTGTCCAGCGAGGTGCCGCGCAGCAGCTCGATCACGTGGACGCGCTCGGTGAGCACGCGCAGGGTGGTGCGCAGGCCCTCGACCACCCGGTCGGACTCGGCGGGTTCCAGGACGAGCCTGCCCTCGGCGACGAGCCGCAGGAGCAGGTCTCCGGCGAAGAACCACTTCGCCCCGTAGGGGCCCGTCTGGTCGATCACGCCGACCCCTTCCGGCCCCGTGCCTGACCGACCCGGAGCCCCGGGGATCGGAGCGGTGCCGACCGGGCGGCCTCGGAGGCGGCGCGCCGCACCGCGTGCAGGACCGCGTTCGCGGTGGGCAGCGACCGGCGGCCGAGGTCGGGGGCGACGAGCCACGCCGCCGACGGCCGCGGCGAGGGCAACGGCAGCGCGGTGCCCGTCCGCAGGTAGGTGACCCCCAGCGGCACATCGGCCTGGGCGAGGACGAGTTCGTCGACGTCGCACAGGAAGGCCACCCGGTCGTTGTGCACGCCGGTGCGCAGGGCCGGACCGACGGCGCCGAGGTCGACCAGCCGCGCCAGGACTCCCCTGGCGAAGTGGACGGGCAGCTCGAAGCCGACCAGGCCGCTGGTGAGGATCAGGTTGACACCACCGTCCACGATGTCGACCGGCCACCCGAAGTGGTGGCGGTACCACTCGGCGACCTCGTCCGCGCCGCGCCGCGTCGGGCGGACCGGGGTCACCACCTCGACCTGGTGTGCCTGGGTTGTCACGGTGGGCTCCTTCCGGGAGTTCGAACCGAGCTGACCACGTGGTCGTCGTCCTGGGGAGCCGTAGTGGGCCGCTTGTGCCCACCAGGACCGGAACGCCTGCCCGCACGGCCCTTGAGCGCTATCCACCGGTCACCGGCGGAGCCTCGGGGAGGTCCAATCCGGAGGCCCCGAGGTTGCGCTCCCACGCGGCGCGCCACTCCCCGGAGCGGACCATCTCCCCGATCAGCGCGTCGACGGCGGCCCGGCCCGCGCCGTCGTGCTTGGCCAGGCCCACGCCGTAGCGCTCGGTGGTGAACGGCTCTCCGACGACCTTGAGCAGTTCCGGGTTCGCCGCGACGTACCCGGCGAGGATGGCCTCGTCGGTGGTGACGGCGTCGACCTTGCCCGCCAGCAGCGCGATGACGCAGTCGGAGTAGTCGTTGTACTCGACCAGTCGCGCGGCCCGCGCGAAGTTCTCCTTGACGCGCTGCGCCGACGTCGAGCCGGTCACCGAGCACAGCCCCCGGTCGTCGAGCGCTTCCGGACCGGTGACGGCGGTCTCGGTGAACCGCACCAGGAGGCTCTGCCCGGTCTCGAAGTAGGGGCCCGCGAACGCGACGCGCTCCCGGCGCTCGTCGGTGATGGAGTAGGCGGCGACGACGAGGTCGACCGAGCCGTCCTCGATCAGCGACTCCCGGTCCGCGGGACGGGCCTCGCGCCAGGTGATGTCCTCTTCCTCCACGCCGAACCCGGCGGCGACGTACCGGGCGACGTCCACGTCGAAGCCCACGTACCTGCCGTCGGCCCGGCGGTGCCCCATGCCGGGTTGGTCGAAGCGGATGCCGATGGTGAGGCCGTCATCCGCCTTGTCCTCCACCGTGTCGTCGGTCGTGCCGCACGCGGCGGCGAGGACGAGGGCGGACGCGGCGGCGAAGGCGGTCGCGGCGCGGCGCGACGTGAGCGGGAACACTCCCATTCCCCCACGGTCGGGCACCCGGCGCGCACGCGACAAGATCGATCCAGACCGGTGTGCCCGGTCGGGCAGCGCGCCCGCCCGTTCGAGCAGGGCGTCGGAGGTCGGGCCGACGGATCAGCGGCGCGGCGCCCCGTCCCGCGCGTGCAGGCGCAGACCGACGCGCCTGCTGCCCGCCAGGGCTTCGGCCACCCGGCGACCACCGCGGTCCGGGACCCCGAGGACCGACAGCCGGGCACGGTCGCGCGAGGGGGGTTCGAGGTCGTCGAGCAGGTCGCGCACGACCGGCCACACGGTGCCCGGCAGCGGTTCGCCGGGGTCGCCCACCGCGATCGTCAGCACCGACGGGTCGACGGCACGACCGGCGGGCACCGGTTGCGGCGGGCGGTGCGCCGAGCGGACCCACAGGCCGCTGCGCATCACCAGCACCAACCAGTGGTCGTCCACGCGGAAGACACCGGGCAGGTGCGGGACGAGGCGTGGGGACGGCGTGCGCCACCGGACCGGCACCACGGCGGTGCCACCGGCCGGGCAGTGGACCTCTTGGAGGTAGGGGGTCCAGGTGGGTGCGCCGACGGTGTCGCGGAAGACGAACCGGACCTCGCCGTCGCGCACGTGGGGCACACCGTCGACCACGGTGACGCCGACGCCCAGGAACCCGGCGACGAGCAAGCCCAGCTCGACCACGTCCTGACCGTCCGCGCAACCCAGCTTCACGGCGGCGCGTGCCGCCTCGGGCAGCGCGCCCAGGCAGGCGGCGACGTCCGCGGCCCGCACGCGAGGGCCGCCGGGCACGCCCGCGACGACCACGAGGTGGTCCGGGTCGGGTGGCACGCTCGCCCAGCTCGGGTCGGACGCGGAGGTCGGCGGTCTGAGCACGACACCTCCGGGCACGTGCTCGGTGACCAGCAGGCCGTGCGCGCGGGGCGGGGCGCCCGGTGCGGTCACCTGCCAGCGCGGCGGCGGGTGGCGGGGTCCGAGGGACTCGGCCGGCCGGCGGGGTGCGAAGCGCCACCAGGTGCCCGTCGAGTCCTCGCGGGCACCCCGCGCGAACAGCGTCCCGCCCGCCACCGCGACCGGTCCCGAGGGCACCAGGAGCTCCACCCCCGTCCGCTCGGCCAAGCGCTGCCACCAGGCCAGGTCGAGGTCGGGGAACCCGGCGGGCGCCACTACGCGCAGGGTGCGCCCGCCGCGCCGGGCGGCAGAGCCCACGACCCGGGCCAGCCGGTCGAGCACGGCGGGCGTCGCGGTGTCGACGACGAGGGGCGCGGGGACGGCGGGGAGCAGGTGCGCCAGTGCCCGCAGCCCGGTGTCGTCGCCGGCGGTGCGGATGACGCACGCCACGCCCACCCGCTCCACCACGACGGCACCGCGCCGCAGCGATCGCGGCGACCTGCGCGTGAGACCCGGCAGTGCCCTCCCGAGGAGGAGTTTGCGCCCGAACACCTTCATGCGGCGCCCGTGCCTACCCCGTGCGGCATTAGCCCTCCTTGGCCGTCGGGGTGTCGCGTCGCGGTGACGAGGGGTGGGACGCCCGGCGACGCGTGCTCCGGTGTGCGGTGGTCGCGACGGCTCAGCCGGCCGACGGGACCGCGCCGGGGGTGGCCGGGGCTTCGGATGAGGCCACGGGCAGGTCGGGCGGGTCGATGACGGTCGCCGCCGCGGGAGCGGCACCGACTGCGCCGGAGGGGGCCGGGGGCACGTCCCACGGCAGCACCTCCAGCGTGCGGCCTTCGCGGAACCGCTCGTAGGCGGCGTTCACCTGCTCCTCGGGCAGGGTGAGGGCGCGGCGCATGAAGTCGCCGATCAGCCGCGCCGACGCGGGCCCGCCGGGGTTGAACAGCACGTCGACGTCGTCGGCGAGCAGGGTCACCAGCTCGGTCAGGTCGATGCGCCGCCACTCCGGGGAGCTGACCCGGCGGCGGTGCACCTCGGCGGTGGCGATGACCACGCACGGCACGTCGTCGGGCGAGCGGAGGATCAGCGGGCGCTCGTCGCCGTTCATGGCGATGTCGAACAGCGAGTCGCGCAGCATCAGCTGGAGTTGCTCGGCCTCCGCCTCGCCGCGGATGAGCATCCGCAGCACCGCGTCGAGCGGGTCGGCGGGCGAGTCCGGATCGGACGGGACGTAGGAGGGGTTTGCCCGGAACGGACCCACGCCGCCGTCGGGGAGGACGGGCCACAGCCCCACCACCGCTTCCAGCGGCGGCGCCTCGTCCTCGCTCTCCGGCTCCCACGTCGGGTCCATCATGAGGAACCAGTTCTCGACGTCCGAGTCGTCTTCCACGTCGTGTCTCCCTGTCGCGCGCGGCGCCCTGTCGGCGGTCCGGCACCGTCCACTCCACCGCCTGGTCCTCGCGCCCACAAGGTCGCCGTCCGCCCCCCGGCGCGTTGGGGCAGGGACCGCTTCCCGAACGCACGGGTCCGCCCGTCACCCGGAGGCGGACCGGACCACCTCGACGTGCACGCGCCGCCGGTCCTCGACCGCCTCGGTGGAACCGGGCGGCACGGCGCGCCCGTGCGCGACCTGCACGACGCGCACCAGGCCGCCCACCCCCCGTTACCTTTTCGTAGCTCCTGACCGAGGAGTTGTGGTCGCCGGGTCCGGCATGACTTACGTCCCCAGTCGAAGGCATGATCCGGGGGGTGGTGTCACCGGACCCGGTGGCATCGCCGGACCGCTGACAGGGACACGGCCGCCCGCCGGGCAGGTCTCGTCGTAACGTGGGTGCCGGCCGACGATGCCCACCCCGCGACCACCGCGACGGACGAACGGCACGACCGATGACCAGCACTTTCGGGGTGTTCCTCGGCCTGGACGTGGGCAAGGGCGAGCACCACGCCGTGGGCCTGGACCCCGCCGGGAAACGGCTGCACGACGCACCCCTGCCCAACAGCGAACCGAGGCTGCGGACCCTGTTCGACAAACTCGCCGCGCACGGACCGCTGTTGGTGGTGGTCGACCAGCCCGCGACGATCGGCGCGCTGCCGGTCGCGGTCGCACGGGCGGCCGGCCACACGGTGGCATACCTGCCCGGCCTGGCCATGCGCCGTATCGCCGACCTCTGCCCGGGACGCGCGAAGACCGACGCCCGGGACGCGTTCGTCATCGCCGACGCGGCCCGCAGCCTGCCGCACACCCTGCGGCCGGTCGACGTCGGCGACGACGCCCTGGCCGAACCGGACGTGCTGGTCGGGTTCGACGACGACCTGGCCGGCGAAGCGACCCGGATTGCGAACCGCATCCGCGGCCTGCTCACCGGCGTCCACCCCGCACTCGAACGCGCCATCGGCCCCCGCGTCGCCCACCCGGCGGTGCTGGAGATCCTGTCCCGCTGCGGCGGCCCGACCGGCATCGCCAAGGCCGGGCGCCGCAAGCTCACCTCGATCGCCACCGCACACGCACCGAGAGTGGGCGACGACTGGTCGCGGCGATCCTGGCAGCGCTGGAGGAGCAGACCGTTGTCGTCCCGGGCACGACGGCAGCGGACACTGTGCTACCCCGCCTTGCCGACAGCCTGAAAGCGTTCTCCAGCAACGCAAACAGGTCGCCGGCGAGGTCGAAGGGATACTCGATGCGCACCCTCTTGCCGAGGTCCTGACCTCGATGCCCGGCATCTGGGTCAGGACCGCAGCCCGCATCCTGCTGGAGATCGGCGACGCCACCGGATTCAAACCTCCGGCACCTGGCCGCCTACGCCGGCATCGCCCCGGTCACCCGCAGCTCCGGCTCCTCCATCAAAGGCGAGCATCCGGCCCGCACCGGCAACCGCAAACTCAAACGGGCGTTCTTCCTCGCAGCGTTCGCGGCCTTGTCCGACCCGACCAGCAGAGCCTACTACCAGCGCAAACGCAACCAGGGGAAGAAACACAACGCCGCCCTGATCTGCCTGGCCCGACGACGCTGCGACGTCCTGTTCGCCATGCTCCGAAACAAGACCCACTACCGGCACCCCGAAGCCCTCCCCGGCCCAGTCGCGGCTTGACAACGACATAGGGACACCCCCGCGGCAACTCTTCAGAAGCGGGCATCGCCTTGGTCATGGGGTAGATGCGCCCAGCTTTCGGTGGACTGCTCGGGTTCTCGTGGGGCTTCTAGCAACCATAAACGAGGCACGAGACCATGCAGCAGTTCGGCACCACAAGTCACCCTATCAAAACAATTATCATTTACAGGTCAGTCCTGGCCAGCCCGAACGGCTCTTCATCGGCGTTTGTGTACCCGACGAGCCGGAACCGACCTTTATCGTCTCCGTCACACCTGACAGCGAACCTATCACCTACACGTCAATGCTGACCGAGCAGAGTAACGGCGATTACCACCTGTACTATTACTTTGATAAATTCGGACAGCGCACCGCAGAAGTGCGGCTGCGGTGGATTGGTTACTAACTACTGACCTCTGCCCTGCCCGCCGCCAGCACCGAACCCGCAATAATCGCCGCCAACCCCACGACCGTCGACCACTGCACCTGCTCATCAAGCAGCAGCCAGCCGAGCACCACTGTTACACCCGGCGATAGATAGAACGCCAGGGTTGCCTTACTCGGGCCGGCTCGTGCAATCAGGCCGTAGAAGACGGTGAGCGTGAGAGCCGTGAACACCACGCCAAGCGCCACCAGGGCTGCCACACTGACGAACGGTGGCACCTGATCAGGCAGCAGCAGTACGGCCGGAATGGCGGTTGCCACGCCGCTCACCAGCATGGCCGAAGTAGCGACGCCAAGCGGCTGAGCAAAGCCCAGTTTGCGGTGGATCAGAATGGAACCGATAGCATAACACAAGGCAGCCGCGGTGATCAGTACACCACCAAGCAGCAGGTGCGAACTGCCGCCGATGTCTACCCCGAACAACAGCCCGATACCAGCAAAGCCCATAACCAGCCCGAGGATTCCTCTGGCGCCCTCCGGCTTCTCGTCAGGTGCAAACCAGGTAGCGAGTGCCGCAACGAACAGCGGCTGCGCTCCAATGAGTACTCCCGTGAGACCAGCGGATAGCCATTGCTGCCCGTAGGTAAGAAGCAGCAAAGGTGCAGTGGACTGCACAAGGACGGTCACCAGCACCCACCGCGGGTGTTTCAAGAGCGGTCTCAAGACGTCGCGCCGGATGGCCAGTGGTACCAAGAACAGCGCAGCGAGGAAGACTCGCCCGAACACCACTACCACCGGCGGAAAGCTGCGCAAGGCAACTGCGATAACCAGGTAGGCCGCACCCCACAAGACGGACAGCGTCCCGAGCAGCAGCCAGTTCCTGCGGTTCATCACCTGGCGCTTCCGGTGCGGTCTTCACTTCCAGTCGGCACGGGGCCGATGCTACGGGGCCGCCTCCAGCAGGGTCCGTACAGCGCCGAGCTGCCGGCAGGTTCAAACGGTCGTAGCATGTGATCTTGGAGTTCGGTGGGGAAGGATCGCCCGCCGTGCGCCGGATGTTGACGTTGGCCGATCGGGAGGAGATCTCCCGTGGACTGGCCGAGTCGTTGGAATACAAGGAGATCGCGGTTCGGATCGGTCGTGACGCCTCGGTCGTGTCGAGGGACGTGGCCCGGCACGGCGGTCGCGACGGGTACCGGGCGGTGGTGGCCGACCGGGCTGCGGAAACCGCCCGGTCGAGGCCGAAGTCTCTGGCGGTGGACCGCAATCCGGTGCTGCGGGCGCGGGTGGCGGGGCTGTTGCGGGCGGGTTGGTCACCGGCGTCGATCGCGGGCCGGTTGGCACGGGGCGAGGACGGCGAGGACGCTGTGCGGGTGAGCCACGAGGCCGTCTACCAGTGGGTCTACGCCCAACCTGTAGCCACCCTGAACCGGGAGCTGATCGCGTTGCGGACCGGCCGCACGGCCCGCCGCGGGCCGCGTCCGGCACCGGCGCCACGCATTCGCGAGCCCCGTTACCTGGACGAACGCCCCGCCGAGGCCGACGACCGGGCCGTGCCCGGCCACTGGGAAGGGGACCGTGCGACACGAAGTCGCACGAATGTGAGTGGACTGACCGATTGGAGAGGCGGTTGATGAGGCCGTAGGTGCAGTCACGGGTCCGTGTCCGTATGACCCGTCCCCGCCCTCGACGTGCGATTCCGGTAACGGCGTGGTGCGAAGCTCGGGGGAAAGCCCAAGGACTCCTGTTCCATCCGGGAGTTACCGGCAAGGGGAAGACCGGACGGGTGAACGCAAGTGAACTCCCGATGATGCCTCGTGATCCCAAGCCCCGCCGATGGAATGTGTTAGTGGGGTGCATGGCTGGCCGTTGAGAAGCGGCAGGCGCTGGCTGGCAGAGGTCTCTCCGGCCAGGTGGACACCGCCGCCTCGGGGTAAAGGGAGCACCCACCCCGGTCGTATCTCACTCGTGTGGAACGTGGAAAACCCGTTGAGGTCCAGGCCTTCGTGGCCCGGTCGGTCGACCGCAAGGAAGGCTCAACTCTCCAGCGGGAACAGGACGGCCCAACAAGCCAATGCCGGAAGCCGAAAGGAAACGGGAAACTTGGGCGCTTTGACCGGATTCTCCGCCGGTGGCCCCGGATAACCGTCCGGATACGGGTGCGCTGCCCGGACCCGAAAGGGTGCTGACGTGGGCCGGGTGAGCCTGTGGGGAAACACTGGACAGGACGACGGAACCGAGGGACAAGTTGGACGCTGTGTGGATCACGGGCGGAGCGGCCTCGGTCGTCTCGGCTGTTTCTGCGCCGGTGAACGGACCCGAGGGCGAGGACTTGGACTGGCCGTCGATCGACTGGCGGCGGGTCGAGGAAGACGTACGGCGTCTGCGGCAGAGAATCTTCGCGGCATCGCAGGCAGGGGACCTGAAGAAGGTCCGAAATCTACAGAAACTGATGCTCCGATCCCGCTCGAACACGCTTCTGGGCGTGCGACGGGTCACGGAGATCAATGCTGGACGCGCGACGGCGGGAGTCGACGGGAAGGTCGTGCTGATGTCCCAGGACAAGGCCGCACTGGCCGACTGGGTCCAGCACCGGGCCCGACCGTGGATTCCCAAGCCCGTCAAGCGGGTGTTCATCCCCAAGTCGGGGACCACGAAGAAGCGCGGGCTCGGGATTCCCGTCATTGTCGACCGGTGCCTGCAAGCCGTGGCATTGGGGGCATTGGAGCCCGAATGGGAAGCGCGGTTCGAGCCGAAGTCGTACGGTTTTCGGCCCGGCCGTGGCTGTCACGACGCGATCGGAGCCGTCTACTCCACGCTCAACGGGAAGAATCCGCAGCGTGCGTGGGTGCTCGACGCGGACCTGACGGCGGCGTTCGACCGCATCGGCCATGCCCGGCTCATGGCCGCACTCGGCACCTTCCCCGCCCGGGGACTGGTCCGACAGTGGCTCAAGGCCGGGATCGTGGATCGCGGTCGGTTCGCCCCGACCGAGGAAGGAGTTCCGCAGGGTGGGGTGATCAGCCCGTTGCTTTTCAACGTGGCCCTGCACGGAATGGAGGAGGCCGCGG
Source organism: Actinosynnema sp. CA-299493 (assembly GCF_050946825.1). NCBI lineage: Bacteria > Bacillati > Actinomycetota > Actinomycetes > Pseudonocardiales > Pseudonocardiaceae > Actinosynnema > Actinosynnema sp. CA-299493. The sequence goes on along the minus strand of NZ_CP191993.1, from coordinate 3,953,666 downwards.
GCGTCCGCTACTACACCACCGGCAGGGACGCCGGAAGTGCGCAAAGCGGCAGCCCCGTGCTGGTCCGGTACTCGGATGATTTTGTCGCGATGTGCACCAGTCGCGAACAGGCCGAACAGGTCAAGGAACGACTGGCGGCATGGCTGACACCCAGAGGACTCGCCTTCCACGAGGACAAGACGCGCATCGTCCACGCGGAGAGCGGGTTCGACTTCCTGGGGTTCAACGTCCGCCGCTATCACGGCAAACTGCTGATCAAGCCGAGCAGGGCGGCCCGGCGACGAATCCGGGAACGGCTCAGCGCCGAGATGCTGGCCCTGCGTGGGGCCAACGCCGGTGCGGTGCTCAAGAAGATCAACCCGATCGTACGCGGCTGGTCGGCCTATTACAGGACAGTGGTGTCCAGCGAGATCTTCACGGCGCTGGACAACCACATGTGGAAGCTCGCTTACAAGTGGGCCAAGCACAGCCACCCGAACAAGTCGAAGCACTGGGTATCCGACAAGTACTTCGGCCGGTTCAACAGGACCAGGAAGGACAGGTGGGTGTTCGGTGACCGCGACAGCGGCGCCTACCTCCTCAAGTTCTCCTGGACGAAGATAGTCCGGCACCGGTTGGTCAAGGGAAGGGCGTCCCCGGACGACCCCGCCCTGGAATCATACTGGGCTCAGCGGCGCCGCAAGGGAACACCTCTGCCGGTCGACGCCATGACCATGCGCCTCATACAGGCGCAACACGGTCGTTGCCCAGCCTGCGGAGGTCTCCTGCTGTACGCCGACCACCCGCCGCGAAGCCCACGAGAATGGGAAACATGGCGGGTGGTCATCCGGAAGGCGATCTCCAAGCAGTACATCGCGCTTCCAGACGAGAGTGCGCCGGGCGATCAACGAATCCACCTCCTCCACGCCCATTGTCAACGACGGAATGAACCGCCGCGATGACAAGTCCAGCACTGTTGCCTGCCGGCGAGCCTTTGGGGCTTGCTTGAGCCGTGTGCGGTGAAAGCTGCTTGCACGGTTCTGAGGGGGCGGGGACGCAGTAATGCGTCCCCGCTACCCGACTGGTGATCGGCAAGGGCGGTAAAAGTGCGGTGGCCACGTTGGTGGAGCGCACCAGCCGCTTCCTGGTCCTGGTCCCGCTGCGCGGACGCGACTCACTCACCGTCACCGACGCGATCTTCGCCGCCGTCGGCGACCTCCCGACCTCCATCAAACGCTCCCTGACCTGGGACTGCGGCTCCGAGATGGCTCTGCACAAGCAGGTGACAGCCACCGGACTGCCGGTCTTCTTCGCCCACCCCCACTCACCGTGGGAACGCGGCAGCAACGAGAACCTCAACCGCATTGTCCGCGAGTTCCTGCCCAAGGGCGTCGACATCCCCACCGACCCCCGCTACCTCGCCGCCATCGCCGCCGAGATCAACGACCGACCCCGTAAGATCCACGACTGGAGAAAACCCAGCGAGGTATTCACCGAACTCCTCGAAGCAGATGCTCCCACCGCCTGAACTCGCCGCCGGTAGGGCTGGAGCTGGGGCAGCAGCTCGCGTACCCGGCGTTGGTTGCGGCCGGAACCGGTCTGGACGGCTACAGAGATTGAATGGTCAGGATTAGGGTGGTTCCGGGTCGAGGGTGAGGCCGGTCTGGGTGAGGAAGCCGGTCAGGAGTTCGGGTCGGTACTGGATGCGTTTGAGTCGGTTGCGCACGATGTCGACCAGGTGGTCCACGTTGGTGACGGCGAGGTTGCCGAGGCTTCGTTTGACGTGGGACCAGATGCCTTCGGTGGGGTTGAGGTCGGGTGCGTAGGCGGGAAGTTGGATGATGTGCAGCCAGTCCCGTTTGGCGGCCAGGTCTCGCATTGCGGTGCTGATGTGGGTGTTGAGGTTGTCCCAGATGACCACGATCTCGGCCTTGAGGTACTGGTGTGCGGCGTCGAGCAGGGCGATGTAGTCGGTCTCGGCGAAGCTGCGGCGTTCGCCCTTGCGGGCGCGGTGGATCTTGAGGCGGTATAATAAGTGTGGGCGTTGTTCGGGTTCCGCGGGGCGGACGCAGAACAGTCCGGCGACCGAGATGCGGCCGGATCCTTTGCCCGAGACCGGGATTGTCGGGGTCTGTCCGCGTGGCGCCCAGGTCCGGGCCTTCGGCGGCCGTAGCGTGTGACCCGCCTCGTCCTCGAAGCAGATCCACGCCCCACGCTCGGCCGCTAACCTTTTGCCTGACGCCACGCCTCCCGTCGCCACGTCGTGACGGCCTCCTCGTCGCGTTCGACCAGCCTGTGCGTGGGCATCTGCGGACTGAACCCCATGCGGTGCAACAGCATCGACACCCCACGCAGGGTGTAGCGGACCCGGAACAGCTGGCCGATCAGGTCCGCGACCCGCGCCAGGGTCCACCGCTGGTCCTCGATGTAGCCGTGCGCGGCGGGACCTTCCTCCAACGCCGCGGCCAGCCGATCCACCTGCGTCGGCGAGAGCCTGCAGTCCGCGCCCGAAGGACCCTTCGACACCAGTCCGCCATCGCCTTCGGCCAGCCAGCGCCGCCGCCACACATACACCGCGTTGTGCGACACCCGCAGCCGTCGGGCGATCTCCGACACCGACACGTCCTGCGCGAACAGCTCCGCCGCCCGCAACCGCACGGCTTCACGCCGGGCACGTCCCTCGGCCGTCAGTCCACCACCATCGGGATAGCGCATCCCTACGGCCTACCGCATCCCCGCGCCCGAGTCAGCCGGACACGCCGCAAGCTAACCCTGATCATTCAACCTCTGTAGCTCCCAGGCTGCGAGGGCAGCGGTGGCGGCAGCCTCGGGTTCGACCGCTGAGGTCTGGCCGGTGCGCGACCGCATCAGGCGGGCGATGGCCAAGTCGATGAGCGTGCCGGAGCGCTCCCTGACGTAGTGCACAGGCAACGCCTGGACGGCTTCCTCCAGCGCGGTCACCGCAGCAGCACCATCTCCGAGCCGCACGAGGCAACGGCCCTTCAACCGCATGATGTGCTCAGCACCGTTGTAGAAGCCGAGCCACGCTGGTACGTCCCTCCTGTCGACGCCGTCGAACAACCGCTCAGCCTTGGCCAGCGCAGCCGCTCCTGCCCGGTGGTCGCCCACCAGGGCGTACGCCTCCCCGATGGCTTCCGACAGCCAGGAGTGGACGGCTTGGCTGATGCCGAAGCGCGGGTTCTCCGCCAGGTGCAGCGCGGCCAGCAGCAGGCGCAACGCGTCCGGCCCTCGACCCGCGTGCAGGTGGATGTAGCTCATGATCCCCAGCACGTAGGCGTGGAGCTGGGCGTCTTCGCCCTCCTGCGCGCTGGACAAGGCCAGTGACGTGTAGCGCCGTGCTGCGCCGTAGTCCTGGTGGTCGATGGCCAACCAGGCGGCGAGCTGAGCTGTGTCACCGAGCACCAGGGCGAACCGCTGGTAGTGGGATGACGGCACGTTGTCAGCCATGCCCATCAGGCGGTTGAGCTGAGAGACGGTCTGCTCGTACACCGCTGCCGAGCCGGCCTGGTAGTCGATCTGGCGGTAGGCGCTCGTCAAGGCCTCGTACTGCGTCAGTAGCTCGGCATGGACCACCCGTGGGGCGGGCAACACGACTGCGGGTGGGCTCGCATGTTGCGTCGCCGCAACGCTTCCCACCTCTGGATGCAGCAGCTCGTCCAGATCATTCATCGTGATCTTCAGCAACCTGGCCAGCTTCGAACGCTGGTACGGCAGCGGCTCACGCGTGCCCTGCTCCCAGCGGGCCACCGTGGAGCGGTCGACGTGCATGACCTCCGCGAACGACTCCTGGGTGAAGCCGGCAGCCTTCCGGGCACGGACAAAGCCGCTTCGCCGTACTGCCATCGGGTGACCTCCTGGCGTTGGCTACCGCATTCCGCGGGGCGGGTTCTGCCTGGTCAAGCGTAGCGCTGCATCAGGCTGGCCCCATTTGGGCGATACCTGGGCCTTGTAGCGGCGCTGTCTGTCGCCCCGTCGGGATTCCACTCTTGATCTCGGTCCCAGCGCCAGGCAAGCCCCGGTGGTCCCCCGCACCGCCTGGCGCTTGGGGCCACCCGACAACACCCCACGCTACAAGGGAGCCGCAACTATGCCGCCTACCTACGCCAAGCCGTCCACATAGGACAGGGCGCTGGGGATGCCGTACACCATCCGGCTGCGTACCGACATGTTCACCCGTGCCGCGCGGCTCGCGGGCTTTCGCTCGGACTACGGGCCGGCCAAGGCGATGGACGTCAACCGCTCCACGGTGGCGCGGGTAGTGAGCGGTGAACTCCAGCCCGGTCCGGCGTTCATGAGCAATAGTCAAGACCTGTGGATGAAGATCTTTCAGGCTGCGGTGGGTGGTGCTTGTTCGTCGGGTCGTTCGACGAGTTTGCCGTTCTCGAAGCGGGCGCCGGCGCGGACGAGAGCGACCAGGTGCGGGGCGTTGACCGCTCGCCAGCGGACCTGGGCCGACTCGATCAGTTTGAACGCCATCGCGAGGCCGGCGGCGCGTGAGCCGGGGCCCTTGGTGACCTTGGTGCGGTGGCGCACGGTGGCGAAGGTGGACTCGATCGGGTTCGTGGTGCGCAGGTGGATCCAGTGCTCGGCCGGGTAATCGTAGAACGCCAGCAGCTCCTCGACGTCGTCGGTGATCTTCGTGGCGGCCTTGGGGAACTTCGCGCCGTAGGTGGCCTGAAACGCGGTGACCGCGTCCAGGGCATGCCGTTTGTCCTCGGCGTTCCATATCTCCGCCAGGGCCTTCTTCGCCCCGGGATGCGCCGATTTCGGCAACGCGGACAGCACGTTGCCGATCTTGTGGAACCAGCAGCGCTGCTCGCGGGTGGCGGGGAAGACCTCGCGTAACGCGCCCCAGAACCCGAGCGCCCCGTCGCCGACCGCCAGCACCGGGGCGCGCATCCCGCGGCGCGCGCAGTCGCGCAGCAGATCCGCCCACGACTCGGTCGATTCGCGGTAGCCGTCGGCCAGGGCGACGAGCTCCTTGCGGCCGTCGGCGCGAACCCCGATCATCACCAGCAGGCAGAGTCTGTGTTCCTCCAGGCGGATGTTGACGTGGATCCCGTCCGCCCACAGATACACGAAGTCCACATCGGACAGACTGCGCCCGGCGAACGCGCGTTGATCGGTCCTCCACTGCTCGGTCAGCTTCGTGACCACCGGTCCGGACAGGCCCTTGCTACTGCCCAGGAACTGCCCGAGCGCGGGCACGAAGTCCCCGGACGACAGGCCGTGCAGGTACAGCAGCGGCAACACCTCGGTGATCTTCGGGGTCTTACGCGCCCACGGCGGCAGGATCGCCGAAGAGAATCTCTTCCGTTCGCCGGTGTCCGGGTCGGTGCGCTTGTCGTTGACCCGCGGCACGGTCACCTCCACCGCGCCCGCGCTGGTCAGCACCTCCCTCGGCTGGTGATAGCCGTTACGCACCACCAGCCGGTGGCCATGCCCGTCGAGCTCCTCGCGGAACCGGGCGATGTAGGCGTCCACCTCCGCTTGCAGTGCCTTGGCCAGCATCCGCCGGGCACCCTCCCGCACGATCTCGTCGATCAACGACGACGAACCCGCCACCGTCGCCGTGCCCTCGTCGTTCGGTTCATCGCCAGGGACTACGGTGAGCATGGGCGTGCCTTCCCGACCGACGCGCCAACGTCGGCCTTGCTTGAGGATCATCAGCAGATCATCGGGAAGGTACGCCCCTTCCCTTCAGATCCACAGATTTCAAGCATTGCTCGGCGTTCATCGGTGGCGCCCTTGTCGCCCTCGCCCCCCATGCAGTGTGACGACCTGTTCGAGGTCGTGCCCGCCTCCGCTCCAACAACAGACCCCCAACAGAAAGGCAAGGCAGTGCCGACCAGCACACCGGACACCGAACCGTCCACGACCTTGCAGGCCGCTCTGAGCTACGCCGAGCTGGGTTGGCCCGTCCTACCCGGAGCCATCTGGCATGACGGTCACTTCGCCAGCCCGGTGGACGAGCTGCCCGTCACCAGTCCCTGCCTGCGGCCGATCGCGGAAGCGACGACTGACGCCAACGTGGTACGCGCGTGGTGGTCGACGCCTGGGCTGCACGCAGCCAACGTCTTCACCGTGACCGGTCCGGAACTAGGGGCGTTCGCGGTGGGCGAGTCGCTGGTCATGGCCTTGGCGGACGACCCGTGGTTCGCCGCATTCCCGACGCCGGTGCTGTCCTTCCCGAACATGCCCATCGCCTACTTCCTCGTCCGGCCGCCGCTGCCCTCGGTGCTGCTGAGCCACGAGGCGCGGGTGATGGAGGCCGGGATGCCGATGCCCTTGCCGCCGAGCGCCCTGGAGACCACGCCGGTCATCTGGCTGGTCACCCCCGAACAGGCAGGCAATGTCCTCTGGCCCGGTGACGCGCTGGCCGACCTGATCCAGACCTACGAGAAGAGGAAGAGCGCGTGACCGAGCTGGCTGAGCAGACCGCACCGACCATGCCTGCACCGCCGTGGACGAAGGAAGAGTTCACCGGCCTGATGCGGGAGCTGGCGTTGGCCGAAGCACCCGGGCTGTTCGCCTTGGTGGAGGAGTTCGGGGAGGGCCAGGACGCCCGCGTTGCGGGCTACGGCCTGGCCTACGAGGACCGAGCTGACGTCAACTCCGTGGAAGGAGACTTCCAACTGCACTCCCAGAGTGCGGAGAGCGCCCGGACGCTGTTCGAGATCTCCTCGCGATCGGCGGGGGTCTCGCGGGTGCATGTGGTGTGGCTCAGTGAGGGAGGGGCGGCTCAGCAGGGCTGAACGCCGCGCGGCAGGGCCGCGCGGCGGGTGGTGCCGAGGAGACCGAGGTGCTGCCGCTGCTGTACCCGCACGGCCTGTCCTCGGGGGACTTCGTGCCCGCCCTGGGCCAGTTCCTCGGCTCGACCAAGGGCTTGTCCGCGCCGGTGGTCACGAAGCTGACCGAGCGGTGGAAGACCGAGCAGTGCGCCTTCGCCGAGCGCGATCTGTCCGATGTGGACTACGTTTACCTGTGGGCGGACGGTGTCCACGTCAACATCCGACTGGAGGAACACCGGCTCTGCCTGCTCGTCATGATCGGCGTGCGCGCCGACGGCCGCAAGGAACTCGTCGCCCTGGCCGACGGCTACCGTGAGTCCACCGAGTCGTGGGCCGATCTGCTGCGCGACTGCGCCCGACGCGGCATGACCGCCCCGGTCCTCGCCGTCGGCGACGGCGCGCTCGGGTTCTGGGGCGCGCTGCCCGAGGTCTTCCCCGCCACCAGCACACGGAGATGCTGGTTTCACAAGATCGGCAACACGCTCGCGGCGCTACCGAAGTCCGCGCAACCCGGCGCGAAGTTCCCCAAGGCGGTCGCCAAGATCACCGACGACCTCAACGAGCTGCCGGCCTTCTACGACCACCCGGCCGAGCACTGGATCCACCTGCGCACCACCAACCCGATCGAGTCCACCTTCGCCACCGTGCGGCATCGCACCAAGGTCACCAAGGGGCCGGGCTCGCGAGCCGCCGGCCTGGCGATGGCGTTCACACTGATCGAGTCGGCCCAGTCCCGCTGGCGGGCGGTCAACGCACCACACCTCGTCGCACTCGTCCGAGCCGGCGCCACCTTCGTCAACGACGTCCTGGTCGAACGACCCGACGAGGAAGCCGCCTAAAGAACTTCATCCACAGGTCTTGACGATAGCTCTGGCCGTCAGGTGTCCGCTCTTGACCAGCGGCGCACGGGCGAACCTGGCCCGGAAAACCAAGAAGGCCAACTCCGTCTGACCACTAATGGTCAGGGTTGGAGTTGGCCTCTCGGGGTGGACCTCAGCGGGATCCGACCCCGCCGGCGCGCCCGTGCGCGGCCACCAGGACGTGCCTCGACCCGTCGTCCGGGAGCGGGGAAGCCTCCTGGTCAACCCGTTGTCGACCGCGTCGTGCACCACGCGGGCCTCCCGGTCGTCCAGGAAGGTCACCCCGCGCCATCGGGCAGCAGGTGGTACCGCACGTCCTCCAGGCGCGGGATCGCGCCCGGCGCCGCGGACACCGGCGGTGGCCGGTCGACGCCCGAGCGGTCGAGCACCTCGGCGGTCGGCCCGTCGCCGGGTCCCACCGGCGCCGGCAGGGATTCGGCGCCGGGCGCGTCACGCGCGGGGCGGATGGCGATCGGGCCGGGGGCCGGGCGCCTCCTGCGCGGCCGGTTGTCCCAGTCGCGCAGGCGCAACGTCACCGAGTTCTCGGGCGGGCCGGTGCCACACCGGGCGACAGCTCGCGGATCTCGCCGGTGTCGATCAGCTGCCCCCCGGTGCGGAACACCTCGACCGGTCCCCGGTGGCCGGCGTCGCGCGCCAACGCCCGGAGGCGCTCGGAGTCGGCCACGTCGCAGCTGAGGAACGTCAGGGTCCCCCACGGGTCACCGAGACCGACGCCCATCGCCAACCGCGTGAACGCCGCGTCGTCCAGCGCCACGCGCCCGCCCGTCTTCAACGGCACCTCGAACCCCCGTGGACCGTGGTGGACGACCACGTGGAAGCGGCCGGGCTCCACGGCGGTGGCACGGAACGCCTTCCGTGCCACCTCTGCCTCGGCGCCGGTCAGGAAGGCCACGCCGACGAACGTGCCGTGCGCGTCGTGCAGCGGGACGCGGTGCGCGTCGGCCGGGGTGACGGGCCGGTCGGGGGTCGGCTCGATGAGCGCGCCGGCGCCCGGGGCCCCGGAGCCGGGTGCGAACTCCACCGGACCGGAGTACTCCTCGGCCGGGCGCACGCCGTCGACCTCGGCCAGGGCGTCGAGCAGTTCCCGGTTGGGCGCGCTGTCAGGCACCGAGCTGCGCGCCACGAGGATCAGCGGCCTGCGCACGGGACCACCCGCGAGGCGGCGGTAGTACCAGTGCTCCGCCAGCATCCGCCGCACGTCCCGAACCGTCAGCCGCAGGGCCCTCCGGTCGCGCAGCGCGATGTCGTAGGACCCGTTCTCGCTGTCCAGGTGGAGCGTGAACGGCAGGGCGGGGTTCCCGGTGGTGGCCGCCGCCCAGAGCGCCGCGGTCACCTCCGCGGGACGTTCGTCCACGATGGCACCGATCGTGCCCAGGGCGTGGTCCGCACGCTCGCGGGCGGAGCGGCGGGCCCGGAACCGGAAGTCGGCGTCCCCGTTCAGGGTCATGCCGCGGTCGTGGCCGTGCGCGTCGTACAACGGCTCCCACGACACGTCGGTCGCCCGCACCAGCGACACGCGGGTGATCGACGCGCCCCCCACGTCGGTGTGGCCGTGGGTGGGGCTGGTCACCACGGGGGTCAGGTTGACGCCCACGTCGCGGTAGGGGCCGTCGCCGCGCAGCGCCTCCGCGAACTCCTCGGCTCCCCTGAGGCTGTGCGCCGTCGGGAAAGGCTCGTCGACCAGCAGGGTCATCGGCGTCCTCGGGTCGGCGGCCAGGGGACCGAGCAGTGGTGCGACCCGTGCGGCCAGTGCGGCGCCGGGCAGCCACTCGCCGTCGACGAAGTAGTGGCCGTCCTCGCCGTAGACGAACACGTACACCGGACGGGTGCCGTCCGCCCGCTTCGGCATCCGGTCGTAGAGCCCGCGCCAGTGCTCTTCGTCCGCCGGGCCGAACGGGAACACGACCGCAGCCGTCGCGACGTGCGAAGGGGGCAGTGTGGACGGACGGGTTCCTCCGGTGTCCGCACCGGTTTCGGCGTCGGTGTCGGAGTCCTCGTCGTCGGAGGACGGGTCGTGCAGCTCCTGCGAGTGGGTCACCGCCGTGAGGTAGCGCCCGTGGTCGTGGACCTTGCGCCTGCCGTTGGTCGCGTCGACGCTGATCGACGCGGTCGCGGCCCACACGGTCACCGGGACGCCGTCCGCCGTTCCGAACGCGTCGGCCAGGGAGACGGCCAGCGGAGGGCCGCCACCCTCCGGCGGGGCGGCCAGCAGGCACACCGTGCCCACCTTCTGCTGCCCGGCCGGGTGCTCGGCCGAGCGGTAGATCCGGTTGAGGGTCAGGACCTTTCCCGCCACCGTGCGATCCAGGTACACCCGGTCGCCGAACAGGAAGGGATCACCGGCGCGCAGCCGGGCGATCAGCACGCCGGGTAGGCCGTGCGCATCGAGGAACCACGGCGGGACCGCGGACTTCAGCCACTTCATGCGGCGCTTCTCCTCCCGCCGCACGACGACACCCTCGTCGTGACGGGTGGTGACCTTGAAGTAGTTCTTGTACCGCGCGGTCTCCTCATGCCACCGCGCGAGCGACATGAACGCCAGGTCCGACGGACCCGACGGGTAGAACTGCCCCTCGACGAGCCCGGAGGACACGTTCAGCAGGGGGTGCGTCACGAAGTCGTCAGGCTCGGCGGCGACTCGCTCCAGCGTCCGGAACCCCCCGCCCAGGACGCCGATCGCACCGCCCGCGGAGAGCACCAGGCGTCCGACGGGCCAGTGGACCCGGCGTGCGTAACCACCGGGGAACAAGGCCTCAGCGAGGCCTCGGGGCTCGACGGACTCCCCGTCGAGGGCGGCGAACACGAAGTCGCGCTCCGGCAGGAAACCCGCGGCCGTCCGCACTCGGACGTCGTCGCGCAGGACGGCGGCGAGCCCTTCCAGGGTCATGCCGACCGGCGCCGCGTCCGAGCGCAGCGCCCGGTAGAAGTCGTCCCGCCTTCCCGCCAGGATCAGCAGCGGCGACGTTCCGGCGGACCAGGGCGAGTCCTGCGACGCCCCGGCGTCGACGTCCCAGAACCGGCTCATGGTCTCTGCGGTGGCGTCGCGCGCCCAACTCCGCGCGCGTCCCACCTCCACGTGGTCGCCCGGCGACCGGACGACCACCGCCACCTCCGTGCCGGCGGAGTTGAGCAGCGGTTCCAGCACCAGGTCGCCGGCGCGCAGGTCCGACACCCGGACGAACGCCCCGTCCCGAGCGGACCCCGCGAGGGCGAAGACCTCGCGGAAGTCGTGTGCCTCGTGCAGCGCGGAGGCGAAGTCGTAGCCGAACCCGTCGATCCCCACCCTGGTTCCCGCGTGCTCCCCCACCAGCACCACGGGCCGGTCGGGGTGGGCGCGCAGCGCGTGGTGGAAGTCCTCGTCCCGCAGCAGGACCTGTCCGACCTCCGACCCGCCCAGCTCGAGACGCCCCCCGTCGCGGGTCGGCACGGTGGCGTGCCGCTCGGCGGTCCGCGCACCGACGACCAGCACCTCCCGGTCCCCCCACGGCCGGGTGCCCCCGCGGCCCGTCGCCACCTCGTCCACCAGCTCCCCCAGCGAAGGGGGGAGCTGGTCCGCACCGGTCAGCAGGAATCGGTCGTCCAGTCCCCGCACGACCACGTCGGCCCCGGTCACCGCGGGGCCGCGCCGAAAGGTGCGACCCGTGGCCAGGACCAGCGCGTCGAACACCCCGACGACCTCGCCGCCGGCCTCGTCCCGCAACCCGACCGGCCCGGAGTACTCGTACGACGGCCGCACGCCGATCTTCTCGAACAGCAGCCTCAGCAGCTCCTGGTTGAGCGGGCCCACCGGCTCGGGCGACCGGGTGACCAGCACGATCGGACGGCGGACCGCCGTGCCCGGCGGTCCGCCGCCGAAGACGCGCGCCGCCAGCAGGCCCGCCAACTCTGGCGTCGAGACGCGCAGGGCCTGGTCGGAGGACGTCCTGACCAGGTACGAGTGCCCGTCGCTCTCCAGGTGGAGCAGGAACGGTCGTGCCCGGTCGCCGTCGGTGGACGACGCCCATTCGAGCACGCCTGCCTGCCAGGTGCTGAGGGGCTTGTCCACGTCCTCGGCGTACAGGGCGATGCGCAGGGTGAAGTCGTTGCTGAACAGCGCCGCCTCGCGCAGGTCGGGGTACAGCTCGGTGGACGCCAGCAGGGCTGCCCCGTGGGGGTCGCCACGCCGGTTGTCCAGCCGTTGCACGAGGACGTCCGCGGGCAGCAGGTCGGAGACGCGCTCGAACCCGGCGGCGGTGACGTCCACCGAGCCGGTGCGCGGGTCGACTCGCAGTGGAGCGGTATTCACCAGGACATCGCGGTACGGCCCGTCGCCCCGCAGCACTCGCGCGACCGCGCGCGCCGCGGGGACGTGCGCGCGGTCGGCCCGGAGGAGTTCGAGGGCGAGGATCAGCGGCGCGGCCGGCGGGGAATCGGCGACACCGGCGTCCACGAGCTTGCCGGCGAACCCCTCGCCGTCGTGCCAGCCGCCGTCGGCGAACAGCACGCCCGCCCGGGCGTGGGCGAAGACGTGCACCGGCGGGAACGGTCCCGCGGTCGGCGGCATGAGTCGGTGCAGCCACCGCCACCGGTCGCGGTCCGCGCCGCCCGCCGTCGCGCTGAACATCACCGCCTCGGCGCTGCTCGCCAGGACCACCGAGTCCTTCGACGAGACGGAGTCGTCACCCTCCTCCAGCACCTGGACCTCACCGGACCGGGTCAGCCTCACCTTCGTCGCGAACGTCTCGATCGGGCCGAGGTGCCCCGACTCCCGCAGTGCCTCTCGCAGGGGGACGGGGTCCTGCACCGAGCAGAACAGGAAGCTCAGCCGGTCCGTCGGGTCGAACAGGTTCAGCGCCGTCGTCAACCGGCCGAACGCCTCGTCGTCCAGCACCACTTCCCCACCGAGCTTGAGCGGGATGCGGAAGCCATCCGGGCCGTGGTGGCCCACCACGTGGGAACGCCCCGGACGGGCGGCCCCGGTGCGGAAGGCCGTCTTCGCGATCCAAGCCTCACGACCTGCCAGGAACGCCACGCCCACCCGCTTGCCCTCACCGGTGGTCAGGACGGTGAACCGCACGTCGTCCGGGTCGACCGCGGGTGACGGCGCCGGCACGTCCGGCAGCACCTCCGGCTCCGGCTGCTTCGCACCCGGCGGCAACGCCTCGACGAACCTGCCGCCGTCGGTCACGGTCAGCTCGCCGTCGTGCATGCCGGACGCCACTTCCTCGGTGGCGGCCCAGACCGGCGTCTCCTCCCCGGCCAGGCGTTCCAACTCCTGTCGCATCAGGTACGCGAAGGAGGCGTCGGTCCTGCTCGGGGCCTCACCGACGAGGCAGAGGCTCAGCACGACGCCGTTGGCGAGATCGGGCGAAGCGTCCTCGAACACCCGACTGCCGACGACGACGTGCGCCGCGATCCGTCCCGGAGAGTCGAAGAGGTCACCGTGCCGGTGGGGATCGCCGGTCGACAAGCGGTATCTCGCGTCCAAGCGGCTCCCGTGGCCCAGGACGAGCCACGGCGGCGGTGTCCGGTCCGACCAGGGCACCCGCACCAGGACGTCCCTGGTGCGGGTGCCACCGGGACCGTCCGGCACGTCGACCGCTCGCCGGTAGTGGTCCAGACCGAGCCTCCGGCGGTTCGCCAGGCTCGCCGACAGCCACACCGCGTCGAAGGGCCGGCTCGGGAAGACCTGCCCGTGGACCTTGCCGGTGACCGGGTCGACCAAGGGGTGCGACACCACCCGTGTCGGCCTGATGCCGCCGGTGGTGTGCCTCACGAACCACTCGCCGGTGGTGCGCAGCAGGCCATCGGCCTCGAACAGCAACCGGCCGGCGGGACGGTGGACCGCGCGCGCGTACCCCCCTTCCGACAGGACGAGCGCGAAGGCGTCGAGGTCGGGGGTTGGGCCGTTCACCGCGGCTACCAGGAACGGTCGGTCGGTGTCCTCCCCGGCCGCGTCGCGCACGTCCGCGGCGTCCCGCAGGACGGCGCCGAGTTCCACGGGGAGGAGGTTCCCGGCGAGGCCGTCCGCGCGGACGGCCTCGGCGGCGCCCTCCGGCCCGGCGGTGTAGAGGATGATCGTGGGCGGTTTGTCCGCCGGCCACGGCGAGGGTCGCGCGGGATCGGCGGCGCCGGCGCGGACAGCGCTCAACTTGTCGGGGGTGGTCGCCAGCGCCCATGCGCGCAGGTCCTCCACGACCTGGTCGTCACCGGGTGACCGGACCACGAACGCCACCACCCGACCATCCCGGTCCGGTAGCGGGTCCACGCGCACGTCGCCCGCGCGCAACACCGACACCAGCTCGAAACGAGCCCCCGACTCCGGCTCCACACCGGTGGACGTCACCTCCGCCCCACCATCGGCGATGGCGTAGACGTCCCGGAAGTCCCCTGCCGCGCGCAACACCGACGCGAAGTCGAAACCGAACCCGCCGATCGCCACCCGCGTGCCCGTGTGAGCGCCCACCAGCACCAGCGGACCGTCGTGGGCGGCCAGCACCCCGGCGAACCCGGCGTCGTCCAGCAGCATTCGCCCGAACACGGCCCCGTCGGCCTCCACGACGGCGTCACCCGCGATGGCGGAACCACCACCCACGAGGACCCGGCCGTGCCGCTCGGCGCCGGGCAGGGCCACGACCAGCGCGTCTTCGTCCCCCCACGGGCCCTCCACCCGCGCACCGGAGAGCAGCGCCGTGACGACCTCGCCGTGCTCGGTGGGCAGCCCGCCGTGCTCGGCGAACACGTACCCGAGATCGAGCGCGGTGTGCCGCACGTGGCCGAGGTCCAACGCCGGTCCCGGTTTGATCGAATCGAGCGGGCCGAGGTCCAGCGCACCTGTCGCCGTGAGGTCGATCGGGCCGGCGTGGTGGTAGGTCTGCCGCGGGCCGCTGAACTCCAGCAGCGCCTCGACCAACTCCTGGTTGAGGGCTTCCGCCTCGGTGGGGTCGCCGACGCTGAGGACGACCAGCGGCCGGCGCGCGGGACCCGCCATCAGCAGGCGCACGCGCTCGTCGGCGAGCACGAGCAGGGCGACCACCCGCGGTGTCAGGTGCAGCACCAGGTCGTCGTGCGTCGCGAGGAGGTAGGTCCTGTTCCCGGTTTCCAAGAACAGGAAGAACGGCCGGGCCCGGTCGCCGTGGGCGGCGGCGGCCCACGGCGAGGTGACCTCCCGGTCCTCGTCCAGGTGGCGAACGCCCAAGGAGCGCAGGAAGTGGTCGGTGGCCCCCCTCATGATGGTCTGCAACTGCCGGTTGGCGGAGTAACCCGGCAGGAACGAGACGCCGAGGTCGTCGTCGTGCGCGGTGCGCAGCGGTGTCGAGGACAGGTGGGCGGACGACGCCATCGAGACCAGGACCAGGTGCTCGCCGACCAGCCGCACCCGCCCGTCCGCGTCCGGACCCGGTGAGTCCTGCGGGATGAGCACGTGGCGGTAGGGGCGGCCGTCGTTCAACGCCATCGCGAAGCGGTAGGCCGCCGTCCTGTGCGTGTGCCAGTCGGAGGTCCGCTCGGTGAGGAGCACCACCTGGTCGAGCGGACCGGTGAGCCGGTGGTAGGTGGGAGAGGCGGCCACCTCCGCCGCCAGTTCCTCCGGGTTCACGCGTTCACCTCGCACCCGGTACCCGCCGTCGGAGGTGCTGTGCGCCAGGACCAGCAGGGCCGTTCCGTCGACCTCGCAGTCGATCGCGTCGTAGCGCAGGCGCGCCCGCACCGCGTCCGTCGCGTCGGTGGGGAAGACGATGCCGGCCGCCGCGTGCCCCCGTGGAGGCAGGGTGAACGGTTCGGCACCGGCCACGGCTTCGACTTCGGCCGTGGTCGGGGTGGGTGGCTCGATGACCGAAGAAGGGCTGTTGCCCAGCACCACGGAGTCCGCGGACGACACGGAGTCGTCACCGGCCTCCAACACCCGGATCTCCCCGAGGCGGGTCAGCCGCACCTTCGTCGAGAACGTCTCGACCCCACCGGTGTGCCCGCGTTTCCTCAACTCCTCCCGCAAGGAACCGGGGTTCTCCACCGAGCAGAACAGGAAGCTCAACCTGGCCCGCTTGCCGACCAGACCCGACCTCGTCAGCAGCCGGCTGAAGGTCTCGTCGTCCAGTGTCCGCACCTCGCCCGACTTCAGCGGAACCCGGAAGCCGTCGGGACCGTGGTGGCCCACCACGTGGAAACGGCCCGGACGGGCGGCACCGTTGCGGAACGCCTCCCGAACCACCTTCAGCTCGGGACCGGTCAGGAACGCCGCGCCCACGGAGTTGCCCGCACGATCCCTCAGGACGGTGATCCGCACGTCCTCCGGACCCACCACGGCGGGTGGTTCCGACACCGGCTCGTCCGGCAGGACCTCCGGCTCCGGCTGCTCCGCGCCCGGCGGCAACGCCTCGACGAACCGGCCACCGCCGACCACGGACGCCTGTCCCGTCCTCGGCGAGATCAGCACCCGTCCGGTAGCGGCCCAGACCGGCACGTCCTTCCCCGAAAGCAGCTCCAGCTGACGCCGCACCTGCAAGGCGATCGAGGCATCAACGTCGTTCCGGACCTTGCCGACGTGGCAGAGCTGCAACGCCACACCGTCGGCGAGGTCCGGAGACGCATCCGCGAACACCGAGCTGCCGACGACGATCTGCGCGGCGATCGCACCCGGGAAGCGCACGACGTCACCGTGCCGGTGAGGGCTGCCGGTGACGAGGGCGTACACCGCGTGAGCACGGGTGCCGTGACCGTCCACGATCCACGGCGCCTTGGGCCTGCCGGCCCAGGGCACTCGCACGCGGACGTGCCGGGTGGCGGAACCGCCGTTCCCACCTGGTACCCCGACTTCCGTCGAGTAGTGGTCCAGGCCGGCCTTCCGACGGTTCACCATGCCCGCCGACATCCACACCGCGTCGAAGGGCTGGCTCGGGAAGACCTGCCCGCACACCACACCGGTGTCGGGATCGACGATGGGGTGCGACAGCACCCGATCCGCCGTCACCGCGCCGGTGGAGTGCGTGAAGAACCCCGGACGGGTCACCCGCAGCACACCGTCGGCCGAGAACATCAACCGCCCGGCGGGCCGGTGGACCTCGCGCGAGTACCCGCCCTCCGCCATGCCGGCCGAGAAGTCTTCGAGGTCGGGGGTGGGACCGTCCAGCGCGGCCAACAAGAACGGCCGGGCGGTGTCGGACCCCGCCACGTCCCGCACGTTCTCGTCGTCCCGGAGCACCGCCGCCAGGTCGGCGGGAACCAGGTCCCACCCGACGCCGTCCCGGCGGATCGCCGACACGCCGTCCCGACCGGCGGTGTAGAAGATCATCGTGGGCGGCTTGTCCGCGGGCCACGGGGAAGGCCGGGAGCGCTCCGAGGACCGGGTGCGCACACTGCTCAGCTTCGCCGGGTCGGTCGCCAGCGCCCACGCGCGCAGGTCCTCCACGACCTCCTCGTCACCCGGGGACCGCACCACGAAACCGATCGCGCGACCCGGCCCACCCGGCAACGCCTCCACCCGCACATCACCCGCACGCGGCACCGACACCAACACGAACCCCGCACCCGCCACCGAACGGACCACATCCCCGACGAGCTCCGCACCACCACCCGTCAACGCGTACACGTCGTGGAAATGACCCGCTGCCCGCAACGCCGACGCGAAGTCGAAACCGAACCCGCCGATACCCACCCGCGAACCCGCATCAGCACCCACCAGCACCACCGGACCCCGATGACCACCCACCAGACCGACGAACCCCGGATCCCCCAGCAAAGCACGACCGAACGCCACACCGTCCAACTCCACCACCGCATCGGCCCCGAACACCGAGCCACCACCCACCACGACACGCCCATACCGCTCGGCAGTGGAAAGTCCCACCACCAAAGGTCGGTCTTCCCCCCAAGGGCCCACCACCCGCACACCCGAAACCAAACCCGACAACACCGAGCCGTCACCGGAACCCGACACATCGAGACCCGGGAACACATACCCACGGTCCAACACCGAATGCCGCACCACACCCAGGCCCAACACCGGCCCGGGCTCGACGCGGGCGGATCGACCGAGGCTCATCGCCTCATTCGACGTGAACTCGACACCTCCGGCATGGTGGTACGTCTGCCGAGGGCCGCTCAGCTCCACCAGAGCCTCGACCAGCTCCCGGTTGAACGCCTCTGCCCGCGGGGTGTCCCCGACGCTGACCAGCACCAGCGGCCGTCGCACGGGACCGGCCACCAGCAGGCGCACGCGCTCGTGGAGGAGCAGTGTCGGCGCCAGGACCGCGGGGGACAGCACCTGCACCACGTCGTCGTCCGTCGCGACGACGTACCCCTCGTCACCGACCTCCAGGACCAGGAAGACCGGCCGGGCCCGTCCCTCCACCGCGGCGGTCGCCCACGGCGGGACGACTTCCTCCTCCCGCCCGTCAGGGCGCACGACGGAGAGCGAGCGCAGGAAGTGCTCGGTGACCACCCGGCTCAGGACCTCCAACCGCAGGCGGTCGGCGTAGTTCCGCAGGAACGACACACCGAGGTCGTCGTCGTACGCGTCGTACAACGGCATCGAGGACAGGTCGGCCGACGACACCGGCGAAACCTCGTGCAGGTCGTCGGCGGTCAGCCGCACCCGGCCGTCCGCGCCGACGACCGGCGGCTCCGCGAGGAAGACCTTCCGGTAGGGGCGACCACCGTTCAACGCCACGGCGAACCGGTGCGCGGCCACCCGGTGCGTCCCGGGGTCCGCGGCCCGCTCGCTGACGACCACCACCTGGTCCAGCGGGCCGGTGAGGCGGTGGTAGGCGGGAGAGGCGGCCACCTCCAGCGCCAGCCGCTCGGGTTCGACGGCCTCCCCGCGCACGCGGTAGCCACCCTCCCCCGTGCCGGGGGCCAGGACGAGCAGAGCCGTTTCCCCCGGCGCGTAGTCGATCCTGCCGTAGAGGGCGCGCACCCGGGCGGCGTCCGCCGCGTCGACCGGGAACGCCATCCCCGCAGCCACCCTCCCGCGCGGGGGGAGGATGAAGGGTTCGACCACACCGGCGAACCGGACAGGTGCGTCCAGGACCTCCGAGTGGGTGTTGCCCAGCACCACGGAGTCCGCGGACGACACGGAGTCGTCACCGGCCTCCAACACCCGGATCTCCCCGAGGCGGGTCAGCCGCACGTTCGTCGGGAACGTCTCGACCGGTCCCGTGTGCCCGTGCTTCCTCAGTCCCTCGACGAGCGCCGCCGGGTTCTCCACCGAGCAGAAGAGGAAGCTCACCCTGTCGCCGCGGGCGAACCCGCCCACCTCCAGCAGCAGCCGGCCGAACGCCTCGTCGTCCAGCACCACCTCCCCACCGGACTTCAGCGGAACCCGGAAGCCCTCGGGACCGTGATGACCCACCACGTGGAAGCGCGCCGGACGGGCGACACCGTTGCGGAACGACTCCAGCACCACGTCCAACTCGGAACCGGTCAGGAACGCCGCGCCCACCGGCTTGCCCGCACGATCACGCAGGACGGTGATCCGCACGTCCTCCGGACCCACCGCGGACTCCGGCGCCGGTTCGTCCGGCAGGACCTCCGGCTCCGGGTGCTCCACGCCCGGCGGCAACGCCTCGACGAACCGGCCACCGTCGACCACGGTCCACTGCCCGGTGGCCGGTTTGTGGTCCACCTTGTCGGTGGAGGTCCAGACCGGCACGCTCTTGCCCGCTTGCCGCTCCAACTCCTGCCGCGCTTGGAATGCGAACGCGGGTTCGGTGGCGCTCGGACTTCCACCGATCAGGCAGAAGGAGGACGAGACGCCGTTGCCGAGGTCCGGAGCGGCTTTCCTGAAGGCCAGGCTGCTGATGACGGCCCGCGCCGTGGTCCCGCCGTCGTGGTGGACGACGTCACCGTACCGGTGGGGGTTGCCGCTGGACAGGCGGAACACCGCGTAGGTGCGATGGCTGTGACCCGCGATGTGCCACGGTGGGATCGTCCTGTCCGCCCACGGCACGCGTACCCGATTCGCGAGGGCGGGCGATCCGCCTTCCTCGAACTCCCTGATGTAGTGCTTCGTGCCCGTCAGCCGGCGCTGCGCGGCGGTCGCCGACATCCACGCCGCGTCGAAGGGCTTGCTCGGGAAGAGTTGGCCGTGCACCACGCCGGTGACCGGGTCGACCAAGGGATGCGACACGACCCGCTCCGCCGTCGCTCCTCCGGTGGAGTGCGCCACGAACCCGGGACCGGTGGTGCGCAACCGGCCGTCGACCTCGAGCACCAGCCGGTCGGCAGGGCGGTAGACCGTGCGGGAGTACCCGCCCTCCGCCATGCCTGTCGAGAAGTCGTCGAGGTCGGCTGTGGGGCCGTCCAACGCGGCCACCAGGAACGGCCGGTCGGTGTCGGACCCCGCCACGGCCCGCACGTTCTCGTCGTTCCGCAGGACAATCGCCAACTCGTCGAGGGAGGTGTCACCGCCGAACCCGTCGGGGCGGATCGCCGAGGCGGCGTCCTGCCCCGTCCGGTAGAAGATCATCGTGGGTGGCTTGTCCGCGGGCCACGGGGTGTGCTGCTCGACCTCGGTGAGTTCGGTGCGGACACTGCTCAGCTTCGCCGGGTCGGTCGCCATCGCCCACGCGCGCAGGTCTTCCACGACCTCCTCGTCACCCGGGGACCGCACCACGAAACCGATCGCGCGACCGTCACCGCCCGGCAACGCCTCCACCCGCACATCACCCGCACGCGGCACCGACACCAACACGAACCCGGCACCAGTGTTCGCCGCCGCACGAACCACGTTCCCGACGACTTCCGCCGCACCGGTCGAGGCGTACACGTCGTGGAAATGCCCCGCCGCGCGCAACGCCGACGCGAAGTCGAAACCGAACCCGCCGATACCCACCCGCGAACCCGCATCAGCACCCACCAGCACCACCGGACCCCGATGACCACCCACCAGACCGACGAAACCCGGATCCCCCAGCAAAGCACGACCGAACGCCACACCGTCCAACTCCACCACCGCATCGGCCCCGAACACCGAGCCACCACCCACCACCACGCGGCCGTACCGCTCGGCGGTGGAAAGCCCCACCACCAACGGCTCACCATCCCCCCAAGGGCCCTCCACCCGCGCACCCGAAACCAACCCCGACAAGACCGGGCCATCACCGGAACCCGACACATCGAGACCCGGGAACACGTATCCGCGCTGCAACACCGAATGCCGCACCACATCCAGACCCGACACCGGCTCGGGTTCGAAACGGGCGGGGTGGTGCACCGCGAGCACCCAGAACCTCGTGGCTTCGAGTTCACCCGCGCAGTGGTAGACCTCCCGCGGGCCGCCGAACTCCAGCAGGAACTCCACCAGTTCCCGGTTGAGGGTTTCGCCTTCCCCGGTCTCGGATTGTGTGGTGATCACCAGGGGACGCCGCACCGGTCCACGCGTCAGGCTTTCCGAGTGTTGGTGGGCGAAGATGAGGCGCGCCATCTCGCGCGGCTTCAGGTTGACCGGAACGCCTTCGTGCGTCGGGACGACGAAGCGACCGTTCTCCACCTTCAGGAACACGAAGAACGGCCGTGTCCGGTCACCTTCGGTGGCGGCCACCCACGGTGCGACGACCTCCTCTTGCCGCCCGTCGGGGTGCAAGACGCCGAGCGACCGCAGGGAGTGGTCGGTGCCTCCGTTGATCAGGGCTCGCAGCCTCTGGTCCAGGGCGTGGTCCGCCAGGAACGACAAGCCGCGCTCCTCCCCGTTCATGCCGTGCAGGGGGAGCGCCGACAGGTCGTTCGACGACGCCCACGCCACGTTTTCGAGGACGGCGTCGGCGAGGCGCACCCGTCCGTCCACATCGGGAGCCGGCAAGTCCGTCGCGACCAGGACGGCGCGGTAGGGACCGTCGCCGCGCAGCGCGACACCGAATTCCTCCGCCGCGGACAGGCGCGCCTCGGGCGTGCCGGTCGGCCCCAGGACGAGGACGACCGCATCGTTCGGGCCGGTGGCCCGGTAATCAGAGGAGCGGGCGACCTCGGCCGCGACCTCCTCGGCGCTCGCGCGCTTGCCCCGCACCAGGTACCCGCCGTCGGGTGTGACGGTCGCGAAGACGAGGACGGGTGTGCCGATCTCCGGTGAGAGCACCTCGTAGAGGGCACGCAGGCGTGCCTCGTCGACCGCGTCGGTCGGGAAGGCGAGGCCGGCGGCGGCGTACTCGCGATGCCCCAGCTCGACGGGCCCTGTCCCGACGAGTCCCGTCCCGACGAGCGGTGGCGCGTCGGTCATCGCCTCGTCCGACCGCACCTCGACCGGAACCGGTGCGTCGAGCGCCTCGCCGTCCAGCGACATCCGGTCGAGCGGGTCATCGGGGACGTCGACCGCCATCACGTCGCCTTGCCACGACGCCACGTC
Source organism: Actinosynnema sp. CA-299493 (assembly GCF_050946825.1). Lineage (NCBI taxonomy): Bacteria > Bacillati > Actinomycetota > Actinomycetes > Pseudonocardiales > Pseudonocardiaceae > Actinosynnema > Actinosynnema sp. CA-299493. Next base: position 3,931,680 of record NZ_CP191993.1, on the reverse strand, counting down.
CAGGAGGGCGGTCCTGCCGGGGCCGTCGGCTCCGGCGACGAGCCGGCCGTCCAGGTGCTCGGTGAACGCGGACCGCCGGGACGTGACACCGGTTGCGAGCAGCGGGGGGACCTCGGCTCGCAGGCGCACCTGGTGCGCCGCGGTCTCCGGCTCCGGCTCGGTCCGCGGCTCCGGCCCGGTCTCCTCCGAGGGCTCGGCTTCCTCGGGCACCGGTTGGAGCGGGGTGGTGGCGGGGAGGTCGTTGTACGCGGCGATCTCGCGCTCGACGACGGCCTTCGCCCGCCACCACTCCCGCTTGCTCTCCTCGGCCGCGGTGCGGGCCTGCGTCAGCTCGGCCTTGGCGGCGTCGACCTGCTCCCGCAGCGCCGTGCTGTCGGTCACGACGTCGTCGTGCTCGGCGAGCAGCGCGGAGTGGGTCCGGTCGGCCCGGACAACCAGTTCCTCGGCTTCCCGAACGGCGTCCCGGGCGGTGTCGAGGTCCCGCTGTGCCGTCAGCGCGTTCTCCTCGGCGGCGGCGAGGTGCGCCCGTGCGACCTCGACGGCCGCGGCGGCCTGTCGCACTTCCGGACGGGTCCCGGTCGCGCCCAGGGCCGCTTCGGCGTGGGCGAGGTCACGTCGCACCCGCTCGGCTGCGGCACGCTGCACCTTGAAGTCGGCGAAGAGGAGCGTCAGCTCCTGGAACGGCACGGCATGGGAAGCGCGGTCGGCTACCGACAAGGCGGCGGCCTCGATCTCCCTCATCCGGCCGTCGGCGACGGCGAGCCGCCTCCGGATCTCCACGTCCCACGCCCGGAAGACGTCCACCTGACGGCGCGCGTGGTCGTCCGCCGTCTCCCGTGCTCGGCGCTCGGCCTCGACACCGGCGTCGACCGCGGCCCGTGACCGCTCGACGTCCTCGACGCGCTCGGCGAGCCGCCGCTCGGCTTCGGCGACGAGCGACCGCGCGGACGCCACGGCGTCCCCGCGCTCGCGCAACGCGGCCGACGCGGCGTCCGAGGCCGCTCGGCGGTCGGCGATGTCCCCGTCCACCTTCGCCAGGGCCAGGACCAGGTCCTGCGCGGCGTGCCTGGCCGCGTCCGCCACCAGTTCGGCGGCGCGCCACGCGTCCGTCGCCGCTTTCAGCGCCTCCTGCGCCCGTTCGAGCTCGCCGCTGATCTTCTTGCCCAACACCGCCTCGGCGTCGGCCAGCGGCATCCGCAGCTCGGCGGAGCGGGGCACGGTCAGGTCGTAGACACCGATCCGGCCGTCACCCAGGTCGGCGGTGATCCGGTAGACCACGTCGAACGAGACCACGCCGGTGCAGTCGATGGCGAGCGGGTCGCGCTGCCGGTAGGCGCTCAGTCCGCCCGAAGCGGCGTCGACCACGTCGAGGACGTGCCGCGCGTCCATCCCGTTGGTGATGAAGTTGACCGAGCGCGGCGCGTCCCGGCTGCCGTCGGGGTTCTCCGCCACGTGGTTGTAGACGCCGCTGCCGAAGCCCACCGACACCTCGCTGGTCTCCGAGCGGACCACGTTGTCGGAGGTGGTCGTCGAGACGGCGGCGATGTCGATGTCGAACAGGTCGTTGCTGAGGGCTTCCAGGCTGGGCGCCCGCAACAGCGCGTGCACCTCCAGGCGCGCCCGGGCGGCGGGGCCCATCGACGACTCGTGCAGGCGGGGCACTTCGAGCACCTCGCCGCGGGCCATCCGGGGCAGGGCGGCCTGCACCTGCTCGGACCCCAGCGCCGACAGCAGGGTGTTGAGCGCGCCGGTGTCCGTGCCGGTCAGCCCCGCCAGGTCGGAGGGGCGGTGGGCCGACAGGAGGCCGTCGAGCCCGCTCCGGTCCTGGTCGGTGGCGGCCAGGCGCAGGGCCGCGAGCGCGGTCGACCTGAGGAGCTGCACGCCGCGCAGCGCCTCGACGCTGGGCCTGCCGGGCAGTGCCACCGAGTCGTCCCGCCACCGGGCGATCCGCTCCGCCGCCGCCTCGGTGGCGGGTCTCACCTCGGCGCCGTCGTGGTGCGGCGCCGGGGGTCGCGGTGCGATGGTCATCAGGTCGGCCTGCTTGCGCAGCAGCAACTGCTGCGGCGCGGTGGTGGTTCTCGCGACGAGCCGCTTCCCCCGCACCACCGACAGCTCGAACTCGATGGACACCTCGTAGAGGGCCATGGGCCCGCCGGACCCGCGCAGGCGGATGGAGTCGTCCGAGGTGGTGCGGCTGTGGCGGGTGCGGTGCCCGCCGCCCACGGCCGCCGTGGGCAGCACGCCCACCGAGTTGGCCGGTCGGTTGGGCTCCGGGTCGAGGGAGTGGGCTGCGGGTACCCGCAGCATCGCGTTCCAGCTCGCACCCCGGACGGTGCCGGCGACCTTCCGCCGGATGCCGACCACGGCGTGCTCGATGCTGACCCCGTCGTTGACCACGCGGAGGAACCGCGGTTTCTCCACCAGGCGGGCCGTGAGCACGACCTGGTAGACGTCCTTGCCCACGAACCTGCCCGACTTGGGGAGCAGGAGGGGGACACCGCCGTCGAGCGCGCTGTCGATCAGGGCCTTGGCACTGGTGGGCGAGAAGAAGTCGACCACGCGCTGGAGGTTGGCGGTCAGGTCGTCCAGCACGGAGTCAGGGAAGAGGGGGTGCCCGGAGGAGGCGTCCCGGTCGCGGCCGATCTTCTCCACCAGGTCGCGCACCGAGGCCGCCAGTTCCGGGACCCGCTCGGGTTCCAGCAGCGCGATGCCCAGTGCGCCCGGCCGGCCGGGAACCAGCATCCGGGGCGGTTGGAGGGTCGACGGCACCAGCCCGTCCGCCGGGGCCTCGACGGCCCGGATGTCGGTGACCGCCGGCTCCAGGTCGGGGAGCAGGCCCAGTGCGATGGCGGTCGCCTCGGCGACCCGGGTGAACAGGCCGCCTTCGACCACGACCTCCGCACCTTCACGCGCGGGTTCACCCGAGTAGAAGGTGTTGGCGTTGTGGCTCTCCGCGACGACCGTGAAGACGATGTCCCACTGGGCCAGCGCGGTGCGCGCCTGCTCGGGTGTCACCCGGTTGCGGTCGACCAGACCGATGCTCTGCTCGGCCGCCAGCGTCGTCCGCAGCCAGGGCATCCACCGCAGGAGCACGTTCCCGCCGCCCTGGCCGTGCGGGTTGTGCGAGTTCCGCCGGATGGTCGCGCCGGCGTTGAAGATCACGTCGATGCCGCGGGTGGACGCCCGCAGGTCGCTCGCGTAGGAGCCGCCGGTGATGGAGTTCTCCGACGCGGTGGAGGGCGAGGTGTCCACCAGGCGCGGGGCGCTCGGGCGCGCGGTGAAGCCGACCGCCGCGACCCTGTCGGTGATCCGGCGGTCGTAGAGCAACCCGCCGTGCAGCACACCCGTCTCCATCGTCCGCCGCAGGTTGGCCTTGACGGTGGACGGGCTGAGCAGGAGGTCCAACTGGTGGCGGGACTCGGTGCCGGGGGTGGTCAGCGACGTGTCGCCGTCCGCGGCGCGGTTCACGGCGTCGATGACGGCCGCTTGCAGGTCGGGAACCCCGGCCAGGGCGTCGACGTGCAGCCAGTCGTGGTTCGGGGGCGCGGCCGAGGGCGCGACCAGCGAGGTGATGTCCGGCACCGACGACAGCGTGGTCACCCGCGCGGGCTTCGGCAGGAACCGCACCGGGTCGGTCCCGCTCGTCGCGCCCTCGCCCAACCACAGGTGCACCTCGCCCTTGATGGGCTCCAGCACCAGCGGCGCGTCCTGAGCGGTCCCGGGCGGCTTCCCGGTCGCCGCCAGCAGCGTCGGGCTGGGCACGCGCCGGAACGGCGAGCCGGGCACCAGCCAGCGCACCCTGGTGCGCAGGCGGCTGAACGAGGTGATCCGCACCTCGAACTCGATGTCGTGCTCGAAGACGTGCGCGGCGGGGCTGCCGATGCTCAGCGAGCTGCCCTCGACGACCGCGCCGGCCGCGTTGCTGCGGGTCTTGGCGGAGTGGAAGCGCAGCGCCGCCTGGACCAGCACGGTGGCGACGACGAGCTTGCGGCGCACGAAGCCGGCGCGGCCCTCCACGCCCGTCGTCAGCGACTTGGTCGTGGTGGTGGAACTGCCCAGCTTGGGACCGGCGGCGGTGTAGTCGCGCACGTGCAGCCGCTCGGTGCGGCCGAGGTGTGCCGCCGGACCGAGCTTGGCCGTCACGACGATGTTGACGTAGTCCTTGGTTAGCCTGCCGCGCCGCTTGAGCCGAACCGCGACCCCCGGCCCCATCAGGTCCTCGACCTTCAGCCGCAGCGCGGCCGGGGACAGCTTGGTGGTCAGCTCGCGCTGGTTGGCGAGCTGCTCCGCCAGGCCGTCCGGCACGATCGCCGACTCGCGCGGGTGCAGGTCCTGGCCCCAGGCGGGGAGCAGGTCCGCGAGGTCGGGCAGCGCGCGCAGCGCCTCCTCCACCTGGGGCAGCACCCGGGCGGCAGGGGCGAACTCGCCCACCTCGACGTTGCCCACGGCGATGCCCGAGGTCAGGTAGGGCGGTTGGAAGCGGGTGCCCGCGCTGTCCGGCTCGGTGAGCGAGTTCCTGGTGCCGGGCGGCACCGGCAGGCCGAGCGCGGCGGCCTCGGTCAGGCTCAGCCGCAGGTACGTGGAGGCCGGCAGCACGACGTCCCCGCCGGTGGGAGCGCTGATCACGATGTCGGTGGTGATCTTGTAGGTGCCGACGTCGCCCTTGATCTCGACGCCCGTGCGTTGGGTCGTCGCGTACCCGGCCGATCCGCCCACGACCTTGCGCACCGAGGGGCCACCGGTGAGGCCCACCCCGCCGAACATCACCGGGTCGGGCATCCCGACCCCGGCGCCGACCGACAGCCTCGCGTCGTAGCCGGTGGCGACGGACGCGCTGGTGCCCCCGCTGGTCACCACCTGCGAGCGGCTGCGCAGGCGCCCGGCGTCGTTGTGGGCCACCAGCTCGGCGTCCTTCAGCACCGCCCTCATGCGCACCGCGCCGGCCTTCGCGCCGTGCGGGGCCAGCAGGTCCGGCGACAGGACCCAGCCGTTGATCATCGGGATCAACTGGTCGCGGATGTTGGTCGGGGCCAGGAACTCGCGCAGCGCGGTGCGGCCGTCGGCGCCGAGCTTGGTGATCGACGGGTGCAGCCTGGCGGAGGCCTCCTCGAAGGCCCGCCGGGCGTCGAAGTCCGTGACCGCCTCCGAGAAGGGGTGTGCGAGCCGGGTGCCCCAGCCCGGGTCCGCCGGCGCGACGGGCCGCGGGGCGTCGGGGGTGCCGGCGGCGCCGACGGCGTCGACGGACGTGGTCAGTTCGTCGGCTATCTGGAGGGTGACGTCCACGTCCGGCCCGGCCACCTCCTCGCGGGCGAACCCGGCGCCCTTCTCGTCGAGCAGCTCGACGGTGTACCGCACCGGCAGCCGGACCTCCTTCGACGCGCCGGCGCGCAGGACGGTCTGGTCACTGAGGGAGGTCGCGGTGGTGCTGTAGGTGTGCGGGTGGGAACGCGGGGTCCGCACGACCGCCATCCCGTAGACCCCCACGCCCTGGCTCACCATGCCCGCGAACATCAGGTCGCCCGCCGAGGAGCCGTCCGTGACCGTTCCAGACTGGACGTTGTTGACCATCCGCACGTCGGGCATGACGATCCCGGGCGGGGTGGTGGTCGCCTCGGCCTCGTCGGCGGGGTGGACCAGGACGGCCGTGACGTGCGCGTCGACCCACTGCTTGCCCACCCGCACCTGGAACGTGCGGCCACCGCCGAGCAGGGACTCGAACTCCGTGTCCAGGGCTTGGCGCACCCGGTCGACACCCTCGGGCGTCGCGTCGTCGATGTTCGACAACAGGCGGTCCAGGGCGTCGACGACCTTCGGGGAACCGTGGACGCCCTGGTCCGGGACGGTGATCGCGCCCAGCGCCTGGTTACGCAGGAAGTAGTCCGGCGCGGACCGCGCGAGCAGCGCCCTGGCCGGCTCGTGCACCACCGGGACGGTGTCGGGCTGAGCGGGGGGTGCGGTGTCCGGGGCCGGCTCCGGGAAGAGCGCCGTCGACCGCGGGTCGGCCCCGAGGGCGTCGGCCACGAGGGCGTTGACCGGGAGGACGTCGGCCGGGGGTTCCGCGGGCGGACCGTCGTCGGCCGCCACCGGCACGACCGGTGCGCCGAACTCCGCTGCCGCACCGGGAGCCCCGGGCTCCGGCAACGTGGCGGAGGGGTCGGTCGCGGGCCGGTGGGGGCTCTCCAGGGCGCTCATGGTCTTGCCGATCAACCACAGGTGGCGCGGCTTGAGGTGCCCGCCCGCGGTGGAGCCGCCGGCCGCCATGAGGGTGTGGTCGGCTTGGACGCGGCCGAAACCCGGTCTGCGACGGAAGACGGTGACGCCGTCCACCGGTTCGACGTACTCGTCCACCATGCCGAGGAAGTGACCCACCTCGTGGGCGAGCGTGGTGGGCGGCGAGTCCGGCGACCAGTGGTACTGCGTCGCCCTCGTTCCCGGCCGGGTGACCCAGATCGTGTGGTGCGCGTCGGCGGGGTCGTCGGTGAACTCGACGGTGACGTGCAACTGCTCCCCGTGGGGGAACCGGTAGCCCTGGTTGAACACGTCCTCCACGCCGGCCAGCGCGCGTTGGCGGACGACGTCGAGGACTCCGGGCGCGTGCCGCGCACCGGTGGCGCGGTCGGTCGGCGCGAGGAACAGCCGCACCGTCAGGTCCCGCACCGGGGTGCCGTCCACCTGGAACGCGCGCGTGTCGTAGCGGACGACCCCGCGCACGGTGTCCAGCCGGACCTCTCCCGGCGTGACCGCCGAGGTGGCGCGCAGTTCGTCGTCCTCGCCGCGCACCCAACCGGTGACCGGCACTTCGCCGGGTCCGCGGCCACGCGCGGCCTTGACGGCGTGCGACGGGACCGGGTCGCGCGGGTCGAACCACGTGGCCGCCGAGTCGGTGGCGTGCCGCCACTGCTCGTCGTCGTAGGCGGAGCGCTTCGGCTCCTCCTCCGCCGTGGACGAGAAGTCGAGGACCCGTTCGGCCGGCGGGACCGACGGCGTCGTCCGCTCCTGTTCCGGGACCAGGTCCCACTCCACCTGGACCTCGACGCCCCGGCGGTCGTCCACGGCGCTCGTGACCGGTGCGGCGGCGGGCAGGAGGGCCAGGACCCACGCCACGTCGCGGTGATCGCCGGTCACCTTCACCCGCGGGGGCAGGTAGCCGAGCCTGCCGTGCCGCTCGACCGTGGCGGCGAAGTCGGTCGCCCACTCGCGGACCGCCTCCCGCTGCTGCTCGTCGAGCGAGTCGGCGCCGGGCAGGTAGCCGACCACGACCTCCGGGACCGGGGACCGGCTGCCGGCGGTGGCCGGGTCGGGCAGTGGCGGCCGTGCGGCGGCGATGCCCAGGTCGTCGGCGATCTCGTAGGCACGCAGGTAGGTGTCGCGGGAGTGGGAGGTCTCGGGCGGGCGGGCCGCGAGGACGGCGGTGAGGTCGTCCAGGAGTTCCCGTGCGGCGGTGGTGCCCAGTTCGGTGTGGACCGACCTGGTGTCGATCAGGGACGCGACGACCGACCGCGCCTGCCGGACGCGCGCGTCGCGCTCCACGACGGGCAGCCTCTCCAGGTCCCGCCGCCGCTCGGCGGCGGCGCGGTTCAGCCTCTCCGGCGTCCACCGCTCCCCGCGCGTGCGGGCAGCGACGCCGGGCCTGGCGCGCAGCTCGTCGACCGCACTCGCGGAGAGGAGCGGCAAGGTCAGCTCCCGCTCCGAGGCGTCATCCAGCGGGAGGCCCACACCGAGGTCGGACGCGATGTCGCGCGCCAGTCCGAGGACGACCGGCATGGCGCGGTCCTGGATCACCGCCGCCGCGATCCCCCGCACGACGTGGTCCAGCAGTTCGTCGTTCATCCGCTCGACGTCGTGCGTGTTCCACACGACCCGTGACGCGAGCGAGAGCGCGTTCGTCTGCGCCGGGATCTCGTAACGGCCGAGCAGGACGCGCGACGAGTCGGCGAGCCGCGTCAGGGTTGCCGGGGTCCAGGGCGTCCGGTCGTCGTCGGACGACGGCGACGTGTCGGAATCGCTGCCCGTCGTGGTCGTGATCGTTCCCGACACCGCCTGCAGCGGCGGGGGCGCGGACGGCGGCACCGCGGTGCCGCGTGTGGACCCCTCGTCGTCGGCGGGGACCTCCGGCGGCGCTTCGACGGCGAGGGCCGGGACAGGGGTGACGTGCACCGGGGCGTCCGCGGCCCGCGGGGACACTTCCCGTGCCGCGCCTTCACCGGCCTCGATCGTCCCGGGCGTCGTGGTGGCGCGGATGTCGGTCCACACGCGGGACGCGAACCTGTCCATGACGGGCTGGGCGTGCCCCTCGGCCAAGCGCGCCGCGACCGCGGTCACCAGGTTCTGGTGCACCTCGCCGTCTGCCTCCGTGGTGGGCACGATCCCCATCGCGACCCGCTGCACCTCGACGCGATCCGCGTCGGACAAACCGTTCAAGGTGAGCTGGGACAGGGGAACGTCCATCGCCAACAGCTGCGCAGTCCACGACAGCGCCCTCGGGCTGTTGTCCGGAGTGCCCGGCGGTACCCCCGTGCCGGTGTCCGGGGTCGGGCGCTCGGTCACCGCGGGGACCGGAACCGGTGGTGGTGAGGAGGCACCGGGATCCGGGGCTGGGCCGGCAGACGCGGTGTCGCCGTCCGTGGCGGCTCCGACCCGTTCCGGGGTGGAGAGGGACTCGGGCACATCCGGTCGTGCGGCGTCTGTCGGCGTGCCGAGGGTGCCAGGAGTGACCGGGGTGCCAAGAGTGACGGGGGTGGCAGTAGCGGTGGCAGGAGCGGGTTGGGCGGTTGCCGCGGTCTGATCGGGAGGCGGGGTGGTCCCCGCCGCCGGTGAGCCGCCCTGTGCCGGGGGCGTGCTGCCGATCGGAACGGGCACGTGAGGGGTGCTCTCCAGCCCCGGCAGGCCCGGCGGGTCGTCGGACGCCGCCCCGGACTGGGCTGGTCCGGGCTGTCCCGGGCCAGGCTGCCCCGGTTCAGGCTGCCCGGGTCCAAGCCGTCCCGGTCGGTCACCCTGCCGATCCGCTTCGGGTGTCGCGTCGGGTGGACGATTCCCGTCACCGAGGGCACCCGTGGCGATCAACCCACCCGCGATCAACCCACCGACGACCAGACCCGCCCCCGTGCCGATCGCCGCACCAACCAGACCCTGCTCCACATCACTGAGACCACCCCCACCATCAGCCCGCGGTGCTGCGGGCGGTTCCGTGGGCGGCGCTGCGGGCGGTGCCACAGGCGGTTCCGAAGGCGGCACCGGCTCACCGAACCCGGGCTCGACAACCCCCGGCTCACTGACCCCAGGCTCCACAGGCGGCTCCGGACCGTCCGGAACGAACTCCGGCCCCTCACCATCCGGAACAACAGGACCGGAACCATCGTCTACAGAAGCCGGACCCTCCACCATTTCCTCGGAACCAGGAACACCACCCGGCTCGACCTCTTCGACTCCGCCGACTTCCCCCACATCCCCGACCTCACCCACTTCACCCACTTCACCGACATCGCCTACTTCGCCTACTTCGCCGAGGCCGTCCAACACCTCCGGATCGAAATACTTCTCCACACCAGCCTGGAAAGAACCCGAGAACACACCACCCACCGCACCCGTCCACAACTCCCCATGACCCTGACCCATCCCCTCCGCCATCGCCCAACCCACCTGCACCTCCGCATGACCCTCGTTCACCCCCTGGAACAACACCCGATCACGCAACCACCCCGGCGCCCCCGACCGACCCAACGACACCAACACCCCCGCACCCGCACCACCCACCGCCGACAACCACGAACTCATCCCATCCCACTCACGCCGCGTCCCCTCCAACACCTGCGACAACTGCGCGACCGCATCCTGCAACACCTCCTCCACACCCTCCTGAACACCCTCCACCAACAACCGCACCATCCACCCCAACCGCTCCACCAACCGACCCACCGCAGCCCGACCCGCCGCCACGATCGACGGCACCAAAAAAGCCGTAAAAGGACTCGCCAACGCCCACCCGATCGAATACGAAAAAAACGCCAACTCCACCACAATCGAATACTCCGCATGCTGCACCTGCACACCCAGGTCATACAACGACGACCCCTGACCCGACACCACCCCCACCAAATCACCCACCACCGAATCAACCCCACCCACAAAACCCCGAAAACCCCGCCCCACAACCCCACCCACACCACCATCCACAAAACCCACAGCACCCGAACCCGCCCCACCCAACCCCGCCACCACCCCCGCCAACCGCACCCACTCACCCGACAACACAAACGCAGCCCGAGAATCCACCTCAGGCAACAACTGCCCCGCCAACAACACCACCAACGCATTAGTGCCATCACTCGCAACCAAATCAACAGGCACGACCCCGACCCCCCGTCAGACCCGCGACTCGAATGACAGGGGAAGGCAAGGGATCGGCGCGCTCAACCGCGCGACGTGCGACACGAGCACGGTCAGCCTCCCCGAACGGCGGCACAGCGGTCCAACGACGCGGCAGTACTGCTGGATCAGTTCAGCGGCCGAGGAGTGACCGGGACAACACCGCCTGCCACGAGTGGTCCGTTGGTGCGACGGCGGACGCCCGTTCAGGCATCCCTGCCCGGCGGGACCGCGGCTCACCACCCGCGCAACCGGCGGCGTTCCACGGCGATGGCCAGGGTGTCGAGGAGGGACACGGTGTCGGGCAGGCTCAGGCACGGCCGCCCGGCGCAGGAGCCGTCGTGGGCCGCTTCGCGCCGGCCGCCCCCGGACAGGGACGAGTCGATGACGATGCCGCAGACGCCGGGCTGCCCCTCGGACACCTGCCGCGCCACCGAGGCCGCCACGCGTTGCTGCCTGGCGAGTTCCGCGCGGCCGGACGCGATCACGAGGCGGTCCGGGAGACCGGCCGCCCCCAGTCGGTCCAGGGCCGTCGCGGTGGCGACGGGGTCGTGGTCGGGGCGGTGGGCGCCGTTGCGCAGCACGAGGTGGGCGGTGCGCCTCATCTGCCGCGACTCGGGGAACAAGCCGACGGGTGGCTCGCTCTCCAGGATCGCCTCCACGGTGTCGCCGAGGTGTTCCGGAACACTCTCCCACCCGACGGGCACGGGCAGCCTCGTCGCCGACCGGCGGTGCACCGGGTCGACCTGGGTTCGGGCGAGGACGTAGGTGACGAGGTCGGCGGAGCGCGCCGCGATGGCCGGTGCTCCCCATGCGACGGCCGTGGCGAGTCCCAGGTGCAGCACCCCGACCAGGAGCCGGCGCGCCACGTGCGCTTCGGCTCGATCGGCCTGCGCGTGCAGCACGACGACCAGTTGGCCGGAGTAGGCGGCCGAGGCGAGGGCGAGCTGCTCGGCGTAGTCCAGCGCCTCGCCGGCCTCCCGGACGGGGCCCGGGCCCGCGATCACGAGGAGCCGGTCGTCCACGCCGGCGAGGACGTGCCGCACCGCGGTGCGGTGGCGGTGCACCAGGGCGGTGATGGAGGGCGGCAGCGGTTCGACCGCGGCGAAGGTCATGGTCACACTCCCGGTGGACGGTGGTGGGAAGCGTGGCCGGGTGGGCGGGTCCTGGAACGGATCGCGTTCGGGGCCGCCGGCACGCGGTCCGAACGCGACGTCGAGGGTCCCTCCGGAACCCGGCTCCACCACTCTCCCGAGAGCCCGGGGCGGTCGGCAACGGTGGCGTCCGGTCGCTGCCCGCGCGGCGGCTCGCCGTGCCCGAAGAGGACCGTCACTCCAGCAGGTCGTCCCCGAGGACCTCGCGCAGGAACTTGATGCTGCGTTCCGCCTCGTCCACGCGGCCGCACTCCACGCTGAGGAAGATCTCGCGATCCAGGGGTTCCAGGACCTCGAAGATCCGCTCCCAGTCGACCATCCCCTCGCCCAGCGCGCAGCCGACCGGCGTGCCGGTGACCAGGCCGCGTTCGTCGGCGCTGTGCTCCTCGCTGATGTCCTTGGCGTGCATGTGGACCACGCGGTGCTTGACCCGGTCCAACCCCTCGTAGAGGTCTTCGAGAGCGGCCAGGTAGAAGTTGCCCGTGTCGAAGTTGATGTTGATCCGGGGTGAGGGCGCGAGGTCGGCGATCGACAGCAGGCCGGCGGAGGTGCAGCTGAACGTGCCGTGCGGCTCGATGCAGACGTCGACGCCGTGCCGTTCGGCGACGAAGCCGGCCTTGGTGAGGGTGTAGCGCATCATCTCGTGGGCGAACGCGTCGTCCATCCAGTCCGGCTTGATCATGTCGTCGGTGTTGACGAACTTCGCGCCGCACGCGGCGGCGAACACGATCGCCCTGGTGAGCCTGGGCACGGCGGCCTCGGGCTTCATGAGCGGGCTGTGGCCGCTGATGCCCGACACCCGCACACCGGCGCGGTCGCAGATCTCCTTCATCAACAAGGGGTCCTCCTCCATCGAGAAGGAGTGGAAGAAGTCCACCTCGCTGAGCAGGTCCCATCCCGTGTGGACCATCGGCTCGACGTACCGGTAGCCGAGTTCGGCCGCCTTCCCGACTCCCCAGCGGAAGCCCTTGGCGGCGTCCTTGATGTACTCCATGTTGAGCGTGGCGCGGTACTTGGCCATGGGACGGACCCCTTTTCTCGCGGTGCGAGTGAACGTCGTCACCGTCCGTGCAGGACGTGTGCCGCAAAGGATCCGCAGATGTGCATGAAGTCTCAACGAACGGTGCTCGGGTTGCCCGAAGGGGAACCCGGACAGTGCACCAAGGGGTACGTCTCCCGGCGCCGCCGCGGTCGGGCGGCGCACCGGCTCCGAGGTGCTCGACGGCGGCGCGGGAGTGGCCGACGTCGAGCACCCGGCGGGCATCGTGGCGCGTCACGCCGGCCAGTCCGGGGGATTCCGCCCGGCGGTACCGCGATGCCTGTCCCGGAGCGGTGGTCAGTCGTTCCGCACCTCTGTGCCGAGGCCGCGGTCGACACCTCCACCTGCGGAGACAGCGCGTTCGGCCGCCGGACCGGGGCCGTGCGGCCCGTCGCTCCGCTCCACCGGGAGGCGTGGGTGCGACCGGTCGGCCGGCGGGTCGTAGTCGAGCCAGGTGGCAGCCATGCGCCCTCTCCGCGTCGAGTGGTCACGCCCGCCGTCCGGGGGAACGGCCACGCGCTGTTCTGTCCACAGGAGTCTCGCCGCAGCGGTCCCGAGGCGTGAAGCCGTCGCCGTGACCGCTGCCCGAACGGGTTGCCGGACTTGCCCGGAGTACTTACCGTCCACATCCGATCAAACACGCAGCGATATCACCCGGACATCGCAGTTCCGAGGAGATCTGGAAGAAACATGCCCGTGTTAGCGTCCGCGAACCAACGGTCTACGAGTACGAGCGCCCCATTGTCCGTCGCAGCCGAATGGACGAGGCTTTGACATCTTCAGAACCGCTCTTCGCGGAACTCCTGGGGCCCGTGCGGGCCGTCCTCGGCGAGACCGAGGTGGACTTGGGCGCCGCCCGGCGGCGCTCCGTCTTCGCCGTGCTGGCGCTGCGCGCCAACCAACCGGTGGCGCTCGACGAGCTGGTCGCCGCGGTGTGGGGTGACGAGCCGCCCGCCAACGCCGAGGCGAGCGTCTACACCTACGTCTCCGGGCTGCGCAGGCAGCTGGAGCCGCACCGGTCCGCGAGGTCGGCGTCCGAGGTGCTCGTGTCGACCGGCTTCGGCTACTCGCTGCGACTGGGTCGGGACGCGACCGACGTGGCGCTGTTCGAGGCGCACCGGCAGCGCGCCGCCTCGTTGGACGCGGAGGGTGCGCTGAAGGAGTTGGACGCCGCCCTGGCCCTGTGGCGGGGTGAGGCGCTGGCGGGTGTGCCCGGTCCGTTCGCCGCGACCCAGCGCGTCCGGCTCGCGGAGCTGCGCCTGGTGACGGCGGAGCGGCGGGCCGAGCTGGCCCTGGGGCTGGGGCGGCACGCCGAGGTGGTGGCCGAGCTGGTCGAGCTGTCCGGCGAGCACCCGCTGCGCGAAGGGCTGCGGGCATTGCTGATGACGGCGCTGCACGGCTCGGGCAGGCACGCGGAGGCGCTGGAGGTCTTCCGCGACACGCGCCGGCTGCTGGTCGAGGAGCTGGGCATCGAGCCGGGCGCCGAACTGGTCGGGCTGCACCAGCGGCTGCTGCGCGAGATCGTCGCGCCGGCCACGACGCTGCGCGTCGTCCTGCCGACCCGCACGCCACCCACCGCGCCGCCCCTGCTGGGCCGTGACCGCGAGGTCGACGTGGTCCGCCGGGTGGTCGGCGAGCTGGCCGAGCACGGCCGGGGCGGGCACGTGTGGCTGGAGGGCGAACCCGGTGTCGGTCGGACGGCGGTGCTCGCCGCGCTGCTCGCGGAGGCCGGGGGGCGCGGCTGCCAGGTCGCCTGGGGCGTGGCCGACGAGCTGGGCGCGGGCTTCCCGCTGCGGGTGGTGCTGGACTGCCTGGAGATCAGCGCCTCCTCCCCGGACCCGCGACGCGCGGCGGTGGCCGAGGTGCTGCTCGACACGACCGCCGAGGTCGACCTCGACTCGGAGCAGGACGCCGTCGAACGGCTGGTCTCGCTGGTGTCGGAGCTGTGCGCGGACGGGCCGCTGGTGCTGGCCGTGGACGACCTGCACTGGTCCGACCGGGTCAGCGCCGTGGTGTGGCACCGGTTGGCACGCCTGGCCCGGCGCTCCCCGCTGCTGCTGGTCGGCACGTGCCACCCGATGCCGCGCAGGGAGGACGTGCAACGGCTGCGGGACGCCGTGCTCGACTCGGGCGGTGAGGTGATCCGGCTCACCCCGTTGAGCGACGACCTGCTCGTGGAGGTCGTGGCGCGGCGCTTGGCCGCCACCCCCTCCCCCGGTCTGCGCAGGCTGGTGGAGGAGGCCGGCGGCAACCCCGCTTACGCGCTGGAGGCGGTGGACGAGCTGGTGCGCCGCGGTGTGGTGCGGGTGCAGGCCGGCGTCGCCGACATGGCCGACGAGGCGCAGGACGGGACGTGGGTGCCGGAGGCCACCTCCACCCACCGGCTGGACTTCCTGTCCCCGGCGGCACTGGAGGTGCTGCGCACCGGCTCCCTGTTCGGCATGGGGTTCGCCATCGGTGACGTGGCGGTGGTGCTGGGCCGCCCGCCGTCGGAACTCGTGGCCCCGGTGGAGGAGGCGATGAGCGCGGGGGTGCTGGCCGAGTCGCACACCGACTTCACCTTCCGCCAGCCGCTGGTCCGCCACGCCCTCTACGAGGGGGTGCTGCTGCC
This sequence comes from Actinosynnema sp. CA-299493, assembly GCF_050946825.1. Lineage (NCBI taxonomy): Bacteria > Bacillati > Actinomycetota > Actinomycetes > Pseudonocardiales > Pseudonocardiaceae > Actinosynnema > Actinosynnema sp. CA-299493. The sequence goes on along the minus strand of NZ_CP191993.1, from coordinate 3,916,511 downwards.
GCTGCGCACCGCGCTGCACCAGCAGGCCGCGCAGGCGCTGTCGGAGGCGGGCGCGTCGGTGGTGCAGGTGGCGCGCCAGCTGGCCGGGGCCGCTCCGGTGGTCGACGCGTGGGGCGCGGCGTGGATCGCCGACCACGCGCGGGACGTGATGCTCGCCGACCAGGAGTTGGCGGTTCGCCTGGTCGGCTCGGTCGCCGATCGGCCGTCGCTCAACGACGCCCAGCGCGACCGGCTGGAGTCGTGCATGGCGTGGCTGAAGTTCTGGCAGGGCAAGCGTCCCGAGAGCGAGGCGCGGTCGGTGCTGGCACGCACCAAGGACCCGCACCTGGCGGCCGAGATGCGGGCCGTGCTGGCGATGCTGTACTCCGGCGAGGGTCGCGACGACCTGGCGCTGGAGACGCTGCGGGCCGCGGTCGAGAACGAGGCGACGCCGGAACCCTGCCGCACGCGGCAGCAGGCGCTGATGGCCGACATCCACCGTTCCGGGCAGGCCGACGTGGAGACCGCCGAGCGCGCCGCGCACAACGCGATCAGCCGGGCGCACAAGGCCGACGGTTTCTCGATCGGCCAGGCGCTGCGAGTGCTGTGGCAGGTCAGCACCGTGCGCCGGGACCACGCCGACGCGCTGGACCGCGTCGACCTCGCGCTGACCATGCTCAACGACCAGCAGGACCTCTACGAGCTGCGGCCGGTGCTGCTGGAGAACCGGGCGTCCACGCTGCAGAACCTGGACCGGATGGACGAGGCCGGGCAGGCGCTGCGCGCGGCGCGGACCCGCGTCCGCCAGGGGCCGAGCCTGGCCTACCTGCGCGCCTACACCGCCGTGTACCTGTACTGGACCGGTCAGTGGGACGAGGCGCTGACCGAGCTGGCGCAGGCGTCGGAGGTGGTCACCAACTACGGGACGCGCGACCACGGTCCCGCGCTGCTGGTGCCGGGTCTGGTGGCGCTCATCCAATCGCGACGGGGGCGGCACGACGTGGCGCGGGCCCAGTTGGCCGGCACGGCCGACCACCCGATCGCCCTGCTCACCGACCAGGAGCACGCCGAGTTCCTGCTGGCCGCGCGGGCGTACGCCGCCGAGTGCGGCGGCGCGGGCCCGGCGGAGGTGTTCGACCACCTGGAGCCGCTGCTGCGCGGCACGGAGGGCAGCACGACGATGCGGCACCAGTGGCTGCCCAACGCCGTGCGCCTGGCCGTGTCGTCGCAGGCGTACGACCTGGCCGAGCGGGCCTACGCGGTGTGCGCCGACGAGGCGGCGAAGGAGCGGGTGCCCGCGAGGGCCCACACGGCCGAGCTGCGCGGTCGCGGCATCCTGCGGGGCGACCCGGAGCCGTTGCGGGCCGCCGTGGCGCGCTACCGCGCGGTGGGCAGGCCGGTGGAGTCGGCGGAGGCGCTGGAGGACCTGTCCGTGGTGCTGGCGGCACGCGGTGCCTTGGAAGAGGCTGAGGCCGCCCACCGGGAGGCCGTGGCCGGGTACTCGGCGCTGGGCGCCGTGGTCGACGTGCGGCGGGCACAAGCCCGGTTGGCCGCCGTGGGCGAATTGCGCGCGACCGGCTGAGCCGGGCGGGGGGTGCGCCCGACGGCCACTTCGGGGGGATGGCCGCCGGGCGCGGTCGGGCGATCGGTGACGATCGGGCCGGTGCGGGAGGGTGTCGGGTCGTCCGCCCCGTCGTCGTGATGCCCAGGTCGGGGACCGGTGCCCGGAGGCGCGGGCACCGGTGGTGGATCAGTGGTCGATCTCGTCGAACGAGCCCTCGATCAGACCGTTGTCGGCCATGCGCCACGCATCCCGGGTCGCGGCGGTGTCGTCCTGGACGAGGTCGGGGACGGCTCGCAGGGCCTTGCGCGCCTCCCACCGCAAGCGGGCCGGCACGTCGTCGGAGTCCAGCAGGAAAGCGCTCATGAGGACCTCCAGGTCACTTGGCGGGTCGAGTCGGTCGTGTGGTGTCAGATCAGGCCGGACCGGACGGCGTACGCGACGGCGTGCGGTCGGTTGCGCAGGTTGAACCGGGTCGTGACGCCGTAGATGACGTTCTTCACGGTCCGCTCGGAGTAGGACAGCTTGAGGGCGATCTCCGCGGTGTCGAGTCCTTCGGCCATCATCCGCAGCACCTGCTCCTCGCGTGCGCTGAGGCGGGACCCGAGGCTGCTCCCCTGCTGCTCCAGCAGTTGGCGTTGAAGCCGCTCGATGTCCTTGAGCAGCACCCCGACCAGGTTCGGCGGCATGACCGCGTCACCGGCGGCGGCGGACAGGACGCTGTAGCGGAGGCGTTCCGCGGTGGTGGCGGACCTGAGCAGCACCGCCACGACGCGGCACTCGACGGCGGTCAGCAGGTGGTCCTCGTCCAGGTCGGTGACGACCAGGACCACGGGAGTTCCGAGTTCGGTCGCGGCGCGCCGCATCCCGCTGATGATGTCGTTGGTCAGGCGGTCGGCCGCCACGACGGCGACATCGGCGACGTGCCGCTGCTCGACGGGCAGCAGGGCCACGTCGGGACAGGATTCGAGGTAGCCCGTCAAACCGGCCAGGCTGAGCGGGTCCACTGCCTGGAGCACCACCTTGATCTTCTGCACTGCCGCCTCCGAAGAACTCGGGTTGTTCTGCCGCAGAGTCTGCTCAACGGTCGCCACAGGCCGTCTGAACTCGGTCTACAGACCCACCACAATTCGCTTCAGAACCCTTGGAGACGGCTTTGAGCAGTGGAGATGCCGAATCGACCGACTTGGGGAGGGATCCAGGTCACACCTGCCGCCAGGTCCCACCGGTGGGTTACCGGGCGGTACCGGCAGGGTCGGGACGCGCGGACGGCCGGAGTGGTGGACACCCCGGCCGTCCAGGAGCGGTGCTGTGCGGTGGTCGAGCGGCGCCCTCGTGGGACGCCGCGGGTCAGTAGGGCAGCTTGCCGTAGGAAGGGCTGAGGAAGGAGCCCCAGGTCTGGATCAGCGTCCGGCCGGAGCCGTAGGTCCCGCCGGCGCTCGACATCCTGGACATGCCGTCGTAGATGCGCCTGTAGCGCAGGTGGACCGACGTGCCCGGCGTGATGTGGAACTCGGTGCACTGCTGGGGCCGCACGTAGCCGCTGGGGAACAGGAACGGGCCGGCCTCGGAGCGCACCTCGTAGTCGCTGCCGTAGTTGCACAGCCTGAAGTTGTTCGACGCGGCCTGCGCGCCACCGGCCGTGCCGAGCGCCGCGACGGCGGCCAGCAGAGACGCGGCGGCCACGAGGACGGCGCGCTTGAGCAGGGTCATGGTTACGGGTGCTCCTCTGGGGTCGGGGCAGGGTTCCGTCAAGGGGGAAACCCTCGGAGCCTCACGTTGCGCCGCCGGGCGCACACCGGACAACGCCGGCAGGGCACCCCTGCCCCATCGCCAAGGGACACCCTGCCCGAACGGGCGTCGGCGCGCGGCCGGGCGCCGATCCGGCGAACACCGCTCGGCTCGCTTACGTCGAGAGATCACCCGTCGTCCTGTGAGGTGGAGCGGGTCCCCGTCATGACGACGGGTCGTCCCGGCGCAGGGCCTCCCACCACGTCGGGTCCGTCGGATCGGTCGGTGCCGGGAACCCCAGGCCCACGCCGCCCACGAGCACTACGCCCGTCATCGTGTGGTCCGCGCCAGCGGCGGCGGCGGCGGTCCGGGACGGGCCGGCCGGGGCACCCGCCGAGGACCGCACGCCGTCACTCGTCACCCGCGAGAGCTGCCGTGAGATCGCGACCATTCCCCGGTGGCCGAAGTCCCGGGCCAGGCGGTCGATCCTCTCCCCGTCCCCTGTTCCGGAGGTGAGGAACACCAGTTCGACGTCCGCACCCACGACGTCCATGCCGAACAGCAGTGCCATGAACGCGTGGTCGGTGAGCACCGCTGTGCCGCCGCGGCGCAGCGGCACCCGGAAGCCGTTCCCGTCGTGGTGCACCGCCACCGAGAACCGCCTCGGGCCGCTCTCGGGAGCACGCGCCGTGCCCGAGGTCAGCGCCGCGAACCCGGAGTCGGGCAGACGAACCACCCGGCCGTCGGCCGTCCGGACCTGGATGCCGCCCTGATCGTGCCGGGTGATCCCTCCGGGTGCGCCCCCCGGACCGTCGGCGAGGAGCGCCTCGCGGGCCAGATCCGCCTCGGTGCCTTCCAGGAAAGCGACGCCCACCAACCGGTTGGCGCGGTCGTACAGGCGCACGAGCGGCACGTCACCCGCTGTCAGGGGAGGCGCCTCTTCCGAGTAGGGCGGTGGCACGTCCCCGGTCGGCTCCGGCAGCCGGACTTCGATCGGCGCCGGCGGCGGTCCGCCCGGGATCGCCGGCGGTCGAGCGGGCTCGTAGGCGGGCAGGTACGGCTGCGCGGGCGGCGGGACCTCGACGTAAGCGCCCCTGGTGACGTCCGCCACCCCGGTCCGCGGGTCGTAGGAGGTCGTGTCCGCGGTGAGCGCCCACACCGGCACGGCGACCCCCTCCGACTGCTCGAACTCATCCCGGACCTCGGCCGCGAACGTGCTCACCGCCGCACTGGGAACCTCACCGAACGGCCCCTGCCGCAGCACCAGGCCGTGACCGGCCGGGTGCCCGGACTCCAGGTGGACGCGGCTGTTCCGGACGACCGCGCCGAACGCGGCGCCGTTCAGCCGGACGGTGTCCCCGAACCGGTACGGGTGCCAGGTGGTGAGCCGGACCGACGCCTGCACGACGTCGGACTCGACGTCCTCGATGCCCAGGTCCTCCGGCTGACGGACGGCCACGGCGTCCACGATCCACGGTCGGAGGTCCCGATGGGCCCACGGAGACCGGTGGGCGACGCGACTGCCGTCGGCGGCCCACCACTCGTACGGGTTGACGCCGCTCTCGGTCTCCCGGACCCATGCCGACGCCATCCGCGCCACGTCCGACGGCACGGTGGGGAAGAACTGCCCCTCCGGTCGTTCCGCTCCCGGCCTGGTGTGCGGGTGGGTCATCACGTCGTCGGCGTTGAGGCCGCCCGGCTCGACGGTCCAGAACCCGCCGCTGTGGATGACCATCCGCCCGTTGCGCTCGAAGCGCACGACCCCGTCCGGGAAGTAGACGCGACGTCGGTAGCCGCCGCGGGCCAAGCCCTGCGCGAACGCCCAACCGTCCACCGCGCGGCCGTCGAGCGGCACCAACAGGATCGGCACGGCGGAATTCGTGCCCGCCGCGGTCCTGAAGTCGTCGTCGTCTGCCAGCACCGCGCCGATGTCGCTTTCGTGCACGGGGAGCGCCTCCCCGTCGGCACGCACGCCGTGCCGGTCACCGGAAGGGCTGCCGAAGGCGACCACCAGTGGTGCCCGGTCGTGCTGCCACGGCCTGGTGTACCTGGTGTACCGGTTGTGCTCGGTGTTGGTCGGGCGGAAGACCTCGGTGAGCCTGGGTGTCGTCGCGGCCACCCACTCCGTCAGCAGGGTCACGTGGGCCTGGTCGCCCGGCGCGTCCAGCACCACCACACCCACCCGGTCGTTCCTGTTGAGCAGCCGGGTCGTGCGGAGGTCTCCCCCGCGCAGCACCGACACCGGCTCGAACCGCGCACCCGCTGCCGGCGCCACCACACCGTCGCGCACCTCGACCCCGCCACCGGCCACCGCGTACACGTCGCGGAAGATGCCCCTCGCCCGCAGCGCGCCCGCGAAGTCGAACCCGAACCCGCCCGGACCCACCAGGTCGCCCGCGTGCGCGCCCACCAGCACCACCGGGCCCGAGAACCGCTCCAGCGCCTCGGTGACACCACCGTTGTCGTGCGTCAGGGCGCCGAACTCGGCGCCGTCGAACTCCGCGGTCGTGACCACCGCGCCGGGACCGACGGGATCGGCGATCACGGCGTGCCGCCCGGTCGTGGTCACCACCACGACGACCGGGTCCGGCTCGGGCCACGGTCCGGCCACCCGCGCGCCGGTCGACAGCGCCGCCACGACCGCGGGCGGTGCCGGGTCGACGCCGAAGGCGAAAGCGCCGTCCCGCAGGACGCGTGTGAAGCGGTCCTGGTCGGGTACGAGGGGGCGCCGCAGGTCGTTCGGTCCGATGACTTTCAGGGTGAGCGCGTCGGCCGAGATGGGCGGCCGTTCGAACTGCCTCCCGTAGAGGTAGGTCTGCCGCAGGCCGCCGAGCCGGACCAGCCACGACAGCAGTTCCCGGCTGGTCTCCACGCTCGCGGCACCGGTGGTGATCAGGACCACCGGCCTGAGCGGCGACCGGCCCGGAGAGCCTTGGAGAGCGTCGATGCGGAGCAGGAGCGCGGCCGTCCGCTGAGGGCTCGCGGTCGTCCGCGCACCGTCGGACCACCTGATGTCGAACCCGCCTCTGCCGTCGGCGCGCAGGAAGACGAGCACCGGCCGCCCCCGGTCGGCTTCGGTGGCGAGCACCCACGGGGCCGTCACGTCGCGCAAGGGCACCGACAGGTTTTCGCCCGAGGCACGCACCCGGTTCAGGTAGCGCAGCGAGTGGTCGCCGAGGTTGCGGGCGAACGTCAAGACCTGATCCCCGCCTGCGGTCGCCGGCAGCAACGACACGACGGACGCCGCGCCCCGGGCGCCATCCAGGACCACGTGCTGGACATCGGAGGGGCGCAGATCGGACACCGGAGCCAGGGGGAAGCCCAAGCCGGCCATGGCCATCGCGTACTGGATCGGCTCGGGGTTGGTCAGCACCTCGCGGTACGGGCCGTCGCCGCGCAGGGCGTCGGCGAACGCACGCGCCTGCGCCCAGTACTCACCCGGTTGGTCCAAGTCCACCACGAGGTGCACCGGGGTGCGCGGATCGGCTTCCCGGAAGCGCCGGGACCCGGCCACCTCGGCGGCGAGGCCGACCCCGTCGACCTCCTCCCCCGCCACCCGGAACCGGCCGTCCCGGAACACCGCGTACACGCGGACCGGGCGCGGTGTCACGTCTTCCGACGACTCCAGGTCGAACTGCCGCAGCCACCGTTCGTGGGCACGGTTCGTCGGGAAGAAGATCGAGTCCGAGGTGAGCCGTTCAAGTTCTTCGTCGAGGGCGGTCACGACGTCCTCCGGGGCGGTGACGTCCTCCGGGGCGAGGGCCTCCTCCGAGGCGATGACGTCCTCCCGGGCGGTGGCGGGTGGGGCTGTCACCGCCTCGAACCGGGCGCCGGGTTCGAGCTCCAGGACGCCGTCCCGCGCCACCACGCCACCGCCGACCAGCGCGTACACCTCGCGACCCCTGCCCTCGGCGTGGAACACGCTCGTGAAGTCGAACGCGAACCCGCCGGTGGTCATCCGATCGCCCGCGCGGGCGCCCAGCAGCACCACGGGACCCGCGTGCAGCGCCCACGCCTCCCCCAGCACCTCCGAGCTGCCGTTCAGCAGGTTCCAGGCGACCTCCGCTCCGCCGAACCGCCCGAACCGGTCGGGGTCCTCGCGGTCGGCGAAGACGCGGGCGTGGCGCTCGGTCGTGGACGCCACCACGAAGATCGGTTCCCGCGCTCCCCACGGTCCGGCGATGCGCGCGCCGCCCGACATCGCGACGTCGACCGCCGCGAGGGCGGGGTCGGCCGCGTCGGGGGCGGGGAAGAGAAGGGTGTCGGTGCCCACGGGAGTCGCGATATCGCAGTCCCGGAAGGTCGGTCCGGAGCGGAAGTCGGTCGGCCGCGGGATCGCGAGGTCCCCGGTCGGCGGGATCGTGTACTCGTAGGTCGGTGCTCCGGTCAGTTGCTCCAGATTCCGCAGCAGGGTTCTGCTCGCCCATTCGTGCTGCTCGCCAATGGTGACCAGCACCACGGGCCTGCGCACCGCGCCGGTCTCCACGACGTCGCGGAACGCCTCGATGCCCTGGAGTCGTTCCGCCATCTCGTGGGCGTCCAGGGTGGTACTGGCCCCGTCGGACCCGATTACGTACATGCCTTCGTGGTCCGTGCTCAGGATCAGGCCGAAGGGCCGGTTGTCCTCGTCGTCGGCCGTCACGGCCCAAGGTGCGTCCCGCGGGCCGGAACCGTCCGCCGGGGCCAGGTAGGTCTCGACCACTCCCCGGACGAAGTCGTCGTGCTCGTCGTCCGGCAGCAGCGACAGCGCGACGAGGTCCCCGTCGGGACCGCGCAGCTCCCGCACTTCGCGGTCGGGTGCGTCCGGGTGCTCCCACGCCTGGTTGTCGGACATCACGACCGCGGCTTCCATCGGCAGCAGCTCGGTGCCCTCCGGGAACACCTCGACGCCGTGCGCGATCGACAGCCGCACCGGACCGGGGTACGTCTGGACGTCGCCCCGGTGGCCTCGGGCGCGGATCGCGTCGAGGAGTTCGTGCCGGTGGTGCACGTCGCAGGAGAGGAACACCAGCTGCCAGGTGTCGGGTACGGGCATCAGGTGGAACAGGAGGGAGGTGAAGTCGTCGGTTCCCAACGACAGATGTCGATCCGCCCCGGTCGGTACGCGGTAGTCGTCGTGGGAGTGGTGCACCACGACGGCGAGTCGCCGCTGCCCGACGGGGAAGTGGGTGCGCGCCACCCGCTGCACCACCTCGGCTTCCTCGCCGGTCACGAACGCGACCCCCGCCGGCTGGTCGTCGCCGTCGAACAACCGCACGAATCGCACGGACGCCACGCCCGGCCGTCGGAAGACTTCCGGTGCCGGGAGCACCGGCTCCGGGGCTTGGCCCTGTCGTGGGCGCGAGGGGCCGGTCACCTCGCCGTGCCGCGACGCCGACAGCGCCCCGGGTTCGCCCAGGCCGTCGTCCCGGTGGCGGGCGACCGCCGTCGGTTCCCTGCTGAACACGATCGAACCGGCGGTCGCGGGTCCGTCGTCGGTCAGCTCCCGCACCTCGCCGTCCGCGGTCAGCTCCACCCTGGGCCGGTAGGTGATGACCGGGCCTCGGTGGCCGAAGCCGCGGACCACCTCCCGCAGGGCGGCGCTGTCGGGGAGTTCGCAGGCCAGCAGCACCAGCGTGGAGTGCTCCGACACCCGGGCCACGCTGAACAGCAGGGCGAAGAAGGCCCGATCGTCCAGCACGAACTCTCCGCCGCCGCGCAGCGGCACGCGGAACCCGTCGGGACCGTGGTGCACCGCCACCGTGAAACTGCCACCCTCGGCGGTGTCGGCGCGGAACGTGGCCACCGCGGTGTCCGCCTCGGCTCCGGCCAGGAAGCCGACGCCGACGTGCGTGCCCTCGGCGTCGACCAGGTCGACGAACGACACGTCCGGGCTCGGCCCGTACGCCGGTGGCGGGTCGTAGGCGGGGGGCGGGTCGGCGGGGATCTGCTCGTAGGCGGGCAGCAGTTCCGGGTCGCGGTGCAGCGACCGCGCCTGGACGAACGCGCCGTCGAGGCCGACCACCCGGCGCCGGCTTTCCTCGTGGAAGTGCGTGGGCCGGTCCGCCGCCCACACGGGGAACGCGACCATCTCCCGTTCCTCGAACACCTGCCGGACCGCGGCGGCGACCGTGACCCCGTCGGGCCCCGGCTCGGCGAAGTGGCCCCACCCCAGCGCCAGGCCGTGGCGCGGGTCGTGGTTCGAGGTCCGGTAGAGCCGACCGGTCCGGATGACGTGGCCGGCGGTCCGGCCGTCCAGCCGAAGGGAGTCGCCCAACCGGTGCGGGTCGCGGGTGGAGAGCCGCACCCGCACGTGCCGTCCGTCGCCTCGGGCGTCGACGTGCCACGGCGAAGCCTCCACCTCGGCCCACGGCAGGAGGTCTTCGACCTGCTCGGACGTGACGCCGGCACCGACGGCCACCCCCGTCGTGCGCAGGTAGAAGTCGTCGTTGTACCGCTCTTCCCGGGCGCGTGATGCCGCCATCGTCACCACCTCGCCGAGGTCGGAGGGGAAGAACTGGCCCTGGACGACGCCCGTGCCGGGAGCGACGTGCGGGTGGGTCGCCACGTCGTCGGCCATCAGCTCACGCGGCTCGACGGTCCCGAACCCCCCGCGGTCGACCACCAGTCCCCGGTCCTCGGTGAAGCGGACCGGTCCTTCGGCGTAGTGGATCCGGCGGCGGTAGCCGCCTCGGGCCATCGCCGCGGCGAACGCCTCGGCGTCGACCGTCCCGTTCCCGATCGGCAGCAGGACGAGGGCCACGTCGGGGTCGGTGCCCGCGAGGTTGCGGAAGTCGTGGTCGTCGGCCAGCACCTCGCCCACCTCGTGCGTGGACGAGGTCATCCCCACCCCGTCGCGCCTGAGCACCCGGTGTCCGTCTGGCGTGCTCGTGAGGATGATCGGCAGGGGCCTGTTCCCGTCCTCCCACGGCACCGGGACGGGGGTGCCGTCGGGCCGCACGGGGCGCAGGACCCGGTCCCGCGATTCGCCGAAGTGGGACTCCATGACGGCCGGTGGCTCGGCGCCGTCCACCTCGGGCAGCAGGATCGCGGCGGACACGCGGTCCGCGTCGAACATCCACAGGAGGTGCAGATCACCCCCGCGGAGGGCGGAGACCAGTTCGAACCGCGCACCCGGCACGGGCACGACCACGCCGTCGCGCACCTCGACACCACCGCCGGCCACCGCGTACACGTCGCGGAAGACGTCCCTCGACCGCAGCCCTCCCGCGAAGTCGAACCCGAACCCGCCTGGACCGACCAGGTCACCGGCGTGCGCGCCCACCAGCACGACCGGGTCCGACGAGGAGCGCAGCGCCTCGGTGGTCGCGCGGTCCTCGAAGAGGTTGGCGGCGAACCCGGCGCCGTCGAACTGGGCCACGCCACCACCGGCGTCGAAGACGCTGCCGAACCGGTCGGTGGTGGACAGCGCCACGACGAGCGGCTCGGCCCCGTCCCACGGCCCGACGACGGGTGCGCCCTCGACCAGCGCCGAGAGGACCGCGTCGTTCTCGGGGTGCGACGGTTCCGCGGTCGGAAAGCCGATCACGCGCGGGCCGTCCGCGCGGATGTACGTGCCCGGCGCCAGTGCCGCTTCCCACAGGAAGCCGTCTTCTTCCCACAGGACGCCGTCTCCCTCGGCGTCGATGTCGAACAGGCCGTCGCCCGACAGCGTCAGGTTCCCGGAGTAGTGGTAGGTCTGCCGGACACCGCTGAGGCGGACCAGGTGCGCCAGCAACCGGCGGTTCAGCTCCGGGTCCCGCGAGCCCGAGGTGATCAGGACCACCGGCCGCCGCACCGGTCCGCCCGCCAGCCGCCGGAAGACGTCGTGGGCCAGCAGGAGCTCGGCCATCTCCTCGGCGTCGAGGCGGTATTCCACACCCTCGTGGGAGACGATCTCGTAGGAACCGTTCCTGTCGTTCTGGAGGAAGAGCAGGAACGGTCGGGCCCGGTCCCCTTCGGTGGCGGACGCCCACGGCGTGACCACTTCCGTCCGCCACTGCGTGAACGTCTGGCGCACGTAGCGCAGCACGTGGTCGGTGGTGTGCGCGAGGAACTCGGTGATCCCGGAGTTCACGACGGGGTCGACGATCAGCGACACGGCCACGTCGTCTTCCTGGAGGTTCTGCGCCACCAGGTGCGCCACCTCGGACGGCCTGGGCCGGGACACCAGCTCGAGCGGCAGCGATTCCAGGTTGAACTCGCCGGTGGTGGTGATCGGCAGTTCCGCTGTGGTCGTCACCTGGCCGGCAGGGCCGTAACCGCGCAACGCCTCGGCGAACACGCGTGCTTGGGGGCGGTGGTCGGCGCCCGGTTCGGCCCACACCACCACGAGGACCACCGGCAGCGTGTTCCGCGCGTCGCCTGGGGACATCGCCGCGGACACCTCCGCGGCCAGGGTCGCGCCGTCGACCACCGCGCCCCGCACCACGAACCCACCCCCCCGGTACGCCGCGTAGACGAGCACGGACCGGGCCGCGGTCTCGCCGACCAGCCGGCTGTGCAGCATGCGCAGGTGGGTGAGGTGCTGGTGGTCGGCGGGGAACGCGATGGCCGTCGACCACCCCTCGACGCGGAACTCCGCGTACCCCCGCTGCCAGTCGCGGAAGTCGTCCTCGGTGTTGTGGGAGAAGTGTTCGGGGCGGTCCTGGTCCTCCTCGCCGCCGGAGATCGCCACCGCTCGCCCGTGGTCCAGCGCGACGACGTCGCCGAGGAGCGCGGTGCCGGTGGCGAGGCGGACGACCACGCCGTCCGCCTCCCCGTGCCCGTCCACCAGTCCCGGCCACCCGTTCGCCGCGGAGAGGTGCCGGCGGAAGTCGCCGTACCGCCCGGGGTGCGCGGCCCGGTCGCGGCCCGCGGCCATCATCGCCGCGTCGAAGGGGTGGACGGGGAAGGTCACACCCGAGCCCTGCTCGTGGGCCACCACGTCGGCGGACTCCACCGGTGCCGGCTCGACGGTGGCGAACCCGCCGCGGTCGACCTCCAGGCGACCGTCGGCCAGGAACCGCAGCGTCCCTTCCGGGTAGTGCACCCGGCGGTGGTAGCCGCCGGTCGCCAGGGCTCGGGCGAACCCGACCGCGTCGACCTGGCCGCCGTCGAGCGAGGCGAGCAGGAAGGGCACGTCGGGGCTGGTGCCCGCCACGGTCCGGACCATCTGCTCACGGCTCAACACCGCCCCCACCTCGGCCGTGGGGACGGACAGCACGACGCCGTCCCGGCGCAGCACCGGGTGCTCGGGCGACGAGCCGGTGACCAGCACCACGACCGGCGCCAGTCCGCTCCCGGCCCACGGCGTGTCCCACTCGACACCGTCGGAGGCCCGGGTGAAGCGGGACATCGCGTCGACCGTCGTGGTGGAGGCCCACTGCGCCACGCGCGTGCGGTCTTGCTGGTCCTGGCCCCACAGCGCGAACCCGGGGTAGCTCCCGTTCGCGTTCCGCAAGGCGGTCAGGTCGAGGTCGCCGGCGCGCAGCACCGACACCGGTTCGAACCACGCATCCGGCTCCGGCGCCACCACGCCGTGACGCACCTCCACATCACCGCCGGCCACCGCGTACACGTCGAGGAAGATCCCCCTCGCCCGCAGCTCCCCCGCGAAGTCGAACCCGAACCCACCAGGGCCGACCAGGTCGCCCGCGTTCGCGCCCACGAGCACGATCGGCCCCGCGAACCGTCCCAAGGCCGCGGTGAACGCGTCGAGGTCCAGCAGCCCCTCCGCGAACTGCGCGCCGCTGAGGTCCAACGCACTGTCGTCGTGGTAGTAGACGCTGCCGAAGTGCTCCGTCGCGGACACCGCCACGACGATCGCCTCGGACTCGCCCCACGGCCCGTCCAACGCCGTCCCGCCCGTCAGCGCGTCCACGATCGCGGCGTGCACGACATCCAGGTCATGGGGCGCGTCGAAGGCGAAGAGCCGGTCCTGGAAGACGTGCTGGGAGTCCCGCAGGTCCGGCCGGAGTCCCTGTTGGAAGTCGTCGGGCTGATCGACCCCGAGGACGCCGAACGTGTTCTCCACCGGCATCGGGCCCGAGTACTCGTAGGTGAACCGGAGCCCGGTGATGTCGCCCAGTTCACGCAGCAGTTCCAGGTTGAGGTCGCGGTTGTGCTCGCCGATGGTGATCAGGATCATCGGCCGCCGCACCAGCCCGTCGACCAGAGATCGGAAGGACTCGTGCGACGCCAGCAGGTGGGCCAGCTCGTCCACCTCCACGGGGATCGGCTGCCCGCTGGGGGGCGCGATCACGAAGTGGTCGTCCACGGAGCTCAGGAACAGGAGGAACGGCTGCGCCCTGCCGGCCAGTGCGGCGGACCACGGTGCAGCCAACTCCCGAGGTCGTCCGTCAGAGTCGGTCAGGTGCAGGTGGCGCAACGTGTGCTCGGTGAAGTCCGCGGCGAACCTCTCCAGTGCGCCGGCCCCCAGGTCTCCCCGGGCCGACAACGACAGCGCGAGGTCTTCGCCGGTCCCGGTCCTCCACACCGTCGGGTCGAGGTCGGTCAGCGCCACGGAGGACACCCGCAACACCTGCTCCGGGTTCGTTCCCACACCGGTCACGTGCACGAGGCGGTGGCCTCCGGAGCCGCGCAACGCCTCGGCGAACTCGCGTGCCTGCTGGAGATCCCTGCCGTACGGGTCGGCCGAGTCCAGCACCAACACCACCGGAGGAACGGCGTCCCGCTGGAGCCAGTAGGTGTGGGAGTTCGCGACCTCGACGGCGAGGGCGGTGCCGTCGACCGCTCCGCCCCGTACGGCGAAACGGCCTTCCTGGAACGTCACGTAGACGTACAGCGGGGGGTAGGACCCCGCAGGCGCCGTCGACCTCTCGTGGCGCTCGCGCAACCAAGTCTCGTCGTCCTCGTCCAGGGGGAAGGCGACGCCCTGCGCCCCCGACGAGTTGGGCGGGAGGTCGACGAGGCGGGTCGGGGGGTTGACGAGGTGGGTGTTCTGCCGTCCGGAGAACACCAACCGGCCATCCGAGTCCTGCACGGTCACGCCTTCGGGCAGCACCTCCACCGAGCCCGTGCCCGACAGGACGACCTTTCCGGCGGACACCTCGATCGTGCCTCGGTGCCCGAGCTCCCTGCCCAGCCCTTGGAGGCCCGCCGCGTCCGGCACGTCGCAGGCGAGCAGCACCAGGTCGGCGTCCGGTCCGACGACCCCGGAGCCGAGGAGGAGGGCCAGGAACGCCTTCCGGTCCAGCGTCGCGACGCGTCCGTCCTTCAACGGCACCTGGAACCCGCGCTCGTCGTGGTGCACCGCGACGTGGAACCGCCGGTCACCGCCACGTTCGCGGAAGGCGCCCACCGCGGTGGCGGCCTCGGCCCCGGTCAGGAAGCCGACGCCGACGACCTGGCCGTCGCGGTCGCGCAGTTCGACGGAGGCGACGTCGCCCGGCTCCGGCGCCGCTTCGGGAGCTCCGCTCGACTCGCCCGCGGGCAAGGAACCCGGCACGACCGCCGACCGGGGTGCGGGAATACCCAGATCACGGGCGATGCGGTGCGCGAGCGCACCAGCCCGTCGCAGGTCGCCGTCACCCATAAGGGCGTGTGCGACCACCGCGACGACGCTCGCCCGGACCACCGGGTCACCGGCCGACCGATCGATCGCAGCGTCGGTGATGTCCTCGGCCTGCCGGTGGGCGGCATGAGGCGCGGTACCGGTCCGCCCCGCGGAGAGGCGCCGGTAGCGGGCCGCGACGAGGTCGAGTTCACCGGCGGTCCACGGTCGGGTGGATGTGTCACCCGTGGACCTGGTCAGGTAGGTCCGGATGTCCGGCGTCCCGCTCCCCGTCGGCAGCCGGAGCTCCCCGCCGCCGCGTGGCATCCGGAAGTCGGTGCCCGGGTCGGTCGCCGTGCGGTGGGCCTCGGCACGCACCTGCTCCTCGGAGTCCTCCGGCGCGACGGTGTACGCCGCAGGACCGACGGCCGGCCGGTTCACGGGGCAGTCGGTCGTCCCGCCATCGAGGCTGCGCACGATGCGCACGGCGACGGGCACGGGGGCGTTGAAGACGTTCACCACTTCGAACTGGTCGGGGAGTTGGACGAGGGACGGTCCGTTCGGGCTTTCCAGCGCCCTCATGGTGCGGTTGATCAACCAGACGTGGCGCGGTTTGACCGTGATGTCGAAAGCCGACATCAGGGAGCTGTCGTAGACGACCGCACCATGACCTGGCCGGTGCTGGAAGACCGCCTGCCTGGTGACGTCGTGCTCGAAGTACTCGTCCTTCAGCCCGAGGAAGTGGCCTATCTCGTGCGCCAACATGAAGTTTTCGATGTCTTCGGCCCAGTTGAGCTGGTTGCACCGTTCCCCGGGTGGGGTGACCTGGATCCGACCATGGGCGGTCTCGGCGTCGTCGGTGAACTCGGCGGTGACGTGCAGCTGCTCACCGCCGGGCAGGCGGTAGCCCTGGTTGAAAGCCTGTTCCACGCCTTCCACAGCGCGTTGCCGGATGTCCTCGACCACCTCGGGTGGCACCTGCTCACCCGACTCCCGCACGGGATCGAGGAAGAGCCGCACCGTGAGATCCCGGACGGGAACGCCGTCGACCTCGAAAGCGCGGACGTCGTAGGCGATGAAACCGGACACCGCAGACAGGGCCGACCTCGCCGGCGCGATCCTGCTTCCCAGCATCGGGAAGGACTGTCGGCTACGTACCCAACCGGTGATCGGGGACGTGGCACGAGCCGCGAGGACAGCGGCGGAGGAGACGGGGTCGCGCGGTGCGAACCAGCCGGCTGTCGCCTTGGTGCTGTGCCGCCAGCGCTCGTCGTCGTGAACCGACCTGGCCGGCGGACGCGGGGGCGTGCTCGCCTCCTCCGCGTCCGACAAGGCTGCCGCGGGCGGTCCGAGCACCGCCGGGTTGAGCCGTCGCAGGTCCCAGTCGACGTGGACGTCCACGTTCGGATGGCCGACGGCCTCCTCGAAACGCACGCCGAGGTCCTTCGGCAGCAGCGAGAGGACCTGCTCCGCCGCTGCCCCCTCACCCCTGACCAGCACAGCAGGAGGTGCGTACTCCTCCCTCCGCGATGCGACGTCGGTCAAGGTGTCGGCCAGGTCGCGCACCGACCGCAGCTGGGTATCCGACAGCAGCGGAACGCCGGCGGGGGTGAGCGACAGTTCGGGAACCACCGAGCGGTCGCGGACGTCCGCGCTCGACGACGGCACGACGGTCCCGGTGCCCATGCCCAACCCGTCGGCGACCCAGCGGGCGAACACCGCGTTGCGCCGGTACCCGGGCCGCAGGTGCATGTCGGCCGCGACCACGGTGACGAAGTGGTCCATGACGGCGGGGGTGACCCACGGGTGCTCTTCACGGGTCGGTGCGCCGGTGAGTGAGGTGATCAACCCGTGCGCGCGCCTCACCAGCCCATCGCGGTCGTGGGCTTCCAACGCCGCCAGCTCGGTCCGGCTCGAAGCCGCGAACCCCGCCAACTCTCGCGCGGTCTCCTCGAACCCGGGTTCCTCTCCGTGGAGGGCGTGGACCCGGAGATCGGTGGCGATGGTCCGAGCCGACTCGATCACGTCCGGGATGTCCCGGTCCTGTTCGAGCTCGTTCATCACGATGTCGACGACGGCGTCCGCCAGGTCTCCGTCCTCTTCGAGCGAGTCCTGGTCGTGAGTCATCTGCACGATCCACCCGGCCAGCCGACGCGTGCCCAGCAGCGCCTGCTCCCCCACGCCCTGCAAGTCGACCCGCACCAGCCCGGCCAGGTCCAAGACCTCCTCGTACGTCCAAGCGGGCGCGGACTCGACCACGTCTTCCCAGGAGTCGTCACCGCTGTCGTCGAGCGAGGTGAGTCCGAGGTCCGCGGCGATGGTCCGGGCCAGTTCCACCGCGGCGGCCACATCCCGACCCTGCGCCAGCACACCACCGACCGCGGCTTGGAGTTGCTCCCACAGAACCGGGTCGAGCGCACTGGTGTCGTGCGTGAAGGCGACGATCTGCCCGGCCTGCCGGAACACGCTCCTCAAGGTGCTCCTCGGGCGGGAGTTCAAGTAGTTCCACGCCTCTTCGGAGACGTCCCGCACATCATCGCGTGACCACAGCGCCGGTTCCTCGTCCCACGGCGGGGAGTCGTCGTCGGAGGGCTCGGCAATCCCCAGGTCGCTCGCGATGTCGTGAGCGAGGTCCAGGACGAGGTCCAGGTCGCGCCCACGTGCCAGGGCATCTCCGATCACGAGTTTGATGTGCGGCCGCAGCCAGAGGTCCTGTTCGTCGAACCGGTGTGTGCTCGTGAGGATCTGCTCGGCCTGCTGGTCCACCTTCGGCACCCTGGAGATCCACCTACTCCCGGACACCGCACCAGCGACGTCCGCCAGCCTCTGCTCCGTCCACACCGGACGTTCGTCGGCGGCGTCGTGGCTCTCCTCCGGATCGGGTTCGATCGCCGGAGCGGGCCGGCCCAGCTGCTGTGGGCTGTGGGTGGCGGCGTGGTCGTCGGCGACGTGGAGCGCGGGCGCCGCGTCCTCGGAGGTGCTTCCCGTCGAGGAGTGCGTGAGACCGGCCTCCGTCAGGACCTGCCGGGCGAACCGCACGGCGTCGTCCGCGCCGAGCTCGTGCACGTGGAGGGCGACCACCACTTCCAGGGCGGCGCGCAGCTCCGGGTCGCCGATGGTGACCCCGGTCAGGATTTCCCGCGCCGAGTCGAGGAAGGGCTCACTCGACCCGTCACCGAGTTCGCGGAAGGTCTTCTCGGCATCGACGGCTTCGCGCCGGATGTTCGCGACGGACCACTTGGAGGAGTCGCCCGTTCCGAAGTGGTCGGGTTGCCCGGTGGTGGTGATCGGGGTCGGGAACTCCAGGCGAGGCGGCAGTGGGAGGTCCGGCGTCGGGAGTGCCAGCCCGACCGGCGGCGGCACCGAGTTCCCGCGACCGAGGACTTCCTCGATACCCGGGATCTCCGGGCTACCCATCGCAGGCTCAGCCGGCCTCTGGTACATCGGCATGCGACCCGTGGCCGGCCAGGGTCCGACGGTGTTCTCCTCGCTCACCTCATCGGTCGAGGGCTGCACGTCTTCCAGGAACTCGGGGGCTTGGCCCGGGAACCCCGTGGCCGAGGTCAGGTCGGTGTCGAACCCGGGCAGACCGACCGGAGCCGTGCCGACCTGGCCGGAGCCGTCCACGGTCGGGGACTTGTCGACCGGACCCGTCGAGCCGGTCCGCGCTCCGTCCGCCGAAGCGCTCTGCCCCTGCTGCGCCGCTGCCTGCCCCTGCGCGCCGGGCGCGGTCTGCGGGACGGCGATGGTCGGCGCGGGCGTGGGAACGTGACCGGTACCGAGCGATCCGATCCCCGCGTAGGACGCCGCGTCACCCACTTCCCCGGAAGACGGGTCGACGTCCCGGCCCGGCGGGGTCGTGCCGAGCGGGAACGGGCTCGACTGAGCCGGTCCGGGAGACGCGCCGTCACGCGGGACACCGCCGTTGACGGGGCTCGGTGCGGGCTCCGGGATCTCCGTGCCCAGCGCGGCAACCGACAGCGGGATGGGAATCGGCTTCGGTGATTTGAGCTCCGGGGCCACCGCGATGGTTTGACCATCACCACGCGTGTTCGTGTTCGTGAGCACGGTCTCCGGCTCGGACTGCCGCGTCCCAGGCTGGCCCGCACCGGGCTGCCCTGCATCGGGCTGTCCTGCATCGGGCTGTCCCGGACCGGGTTGGTCCGCTCCAGGCTGTGCCGGACCGGGCTGTCCCGGACCGGGCTGTCCCGGACCAGGCTGCCCTGCATCGGGCTGTCCCGGACCGGCCTGCCCCGGACGGGGTTGTTCCGGGCCGGGCTGCGCCGGGCGACCGTCTCCCTGCTGGTTCCCCCCGGACCCCGCGTCGGGTGGACGGTTGCCGTCACCGGCGGCACCCGACGCGATCACACCACCGGCGATCAACCCACCGACGACCAGACCCGCCCCCGTGCCGATCGCCGCACCGGCCAGACCCTGCTCCACATCACTGAGACCACCCCACCCACCACTTTCCGCTGCGTGCGGTTCCGCGGGGGGCGCTGCGGGCGGTTCCGTGGGCGGCGCTGCGGGCGGTGCAACGGGCGGTTCCGAAGGCGGCTCCGGCTCACCGAACCCGGGCTCGACAACCCCCGGCTCACTGACCCCAGGCTCGACAGGCGGCTCGACACCCGGACCATCCGGAACGAACTCCGGCCCCTCACCATCCGGAACAACAGGACCGGAACCATCGTCTACAGAAGCCGGACCCTCCGCCATTTCCTCGGAACCAGGAACACCACCCGGTTCGACCTCTTCGGCTCCGCCGACTTCCCCCACATCCCCGACCGCACCCACATCCCCGACCGCACCCACTTCGCCGATATCGCCGAGGCCGTCCAACACCTCCGGATCGAAATACTTCTCCACACCAGCCTGGAAAGAACCCGAGAACACACCACCCACCGCACCCGTCCACAACTCCCCATGACCCTGACCCATCCCCTCCGCCATCGCCCAACCCACCTGCACCTCCGCATGACCCTCGTTCACCCCCTGGAACAACACCCGATCACGCAACCACCCCGGCGCCCCCGACCGACCCAACGACACCAACACCCCCGCACCCGCACCACCCACCGCCGACAACCACGAACTCATCCCATCCCACTCACGCCGCGTCCCCTCCAACACCTGCGACAACTGCGCGACCGCATCCTGCAACACCTCCTCCACACCCTCCTGAACACCCTCCACCAACAACCGCACCATCCACCCCAACCGCTCCACCAACCGACCCACCGCAGCCCGACCCGCCGCCACGATCGACGGCACCAAAAACGCCGTAAAAGGACTCGCCAACGCCCACCCGATCGAATACGAAAAAAACGCCAACTCCACCACAATCGAATACTCCGCATGCTGCACCTGCACACCCAGGTCATACAACGACGACCCCTGACCCGACACCACCCCCACCAAATCACCCACCACCGAATCAACCCCACCCACAAAACCCCGAAAACCCCGCCCCACAACCCCACCCACACCACCATCCACAAAACCCACAGCACCCGAACCCGCACCACCCAACCCCGCCACCACCCCCGCCAACCGCACCCACTCACCCGACAACACAAACGCAGCCCGAGAATCCACCTCAGGCAACAACTGCCCCGCCAACAACACCACCAACGCATTAGTGCCATCACTCGCAACCAAATCAACAGGCACGACCCCGACCCCCCGTCAGACCCGCGACTCGCGAAGAGCCGCCGAACACGCCTTCGGCGCGCGAGACCGCGCCATCTGCGACACGAGCACGGTCAGCCTCCAGACCAGCGACACGGCGATGCGACTTCCCAGTCCAACCGCCTGCGGCACCCGGCACAACGCCACCCGACACGGGCAGTCCGTTGATACCGCGACGAATGCGCGTTCAGGCACACCCGGCCGCCCTTTCCACGAGGACCACGCAGGCCGGCGTCCCTCACGCCGCCGGAACGTGAGGGACGTCGGGCCACCTCAGAGGACGATCGAGTCGGCGGACACCCCCGTCCTCGCGTCGGGCGCCAACACCGTGACACGCCCTGAGGTGTACAGCCGGACCTTGGTGGGGAGGGTCTGGACCTGGCCGGCGTGCCCCGCGCGCTCGGCGATCTCCCGCACCAGGTCGCCGGTGGCGACGTCGCAGCCGAGCAGGGTCAGCGTCCAGTCCGGTCGGACCACGCGCGTCAGCAGCTCCACGAGCCCGGCCTCGTCGAGGACCAGGTCCGGCCGACCGCCCTTCCGCGGCAGGTGGAAGCCGTCCTGCTCGCGGTGGACCGCGACGAAGAAGCGGTGTGCGCGTCCGTCGGCCGGGGCGGCCAGCAGGTCGGCGGCGCCGTTGAGGAACGCGGCTTGGGCGATCAGGACGTCGTCGGGCGGCAGGAAGCCGAGACCGATCGGACCCCCGGGGTTCTTCAGGACGACGAAGTCGACGTCCTGGGGGATCTTTTCGTACGCGGGCCGCGCTCCGGCCCGCGCACCGGTTCCCGGAGGCGGCGCGGGTTGCTCGGCAGCGGGCCGCGCGGTCCGCTTCGACGGGTCGGGGGCCTGCGCGTAGTGCCCCTGCACCTCGCGACGACCGGTGACCGGGTGCAGGGTCGTCCGGCCGGTGCCGACCCACAGCGCCACCGGCGCTCGGTCCGCGTCCACGAAAGCCTGGCGGAGGCGTGCCGCCGCCTCGGCCCCCCGCTCGTCGCCGGCGAAGCCGAACGACGACACCTTGGGCTGGCCCGGGGGGTGGGGTTCCGACGTGTAGACCCAGTTCAGGGTGGCGATCTTCCCGAACTCCTCCGGGTCGAGCGGCACCACGTCACCGTGGCGGTGGTCGTAGCCGGTGCGCACCCGGACCGGGACGCCGCGCACGGTTCCGCGAGCCAGCAGGTACCAGGGCGGCACGGTCGAGCCGAGCCACCCGTAGGGGTGGTCGGTCACTTCGGCGACCCCGTTCGTCAGGCTGTCGTCGAGCGGGTCCAGGCTGGTGTAGTCGGTGTGCGCGTTGACCACTTCGGCACGCCTGGCCGCGGGCATGACGACCAGGTCGTCATCCGAGAGCGGGAAGTACTGCCCTTCGACGAGCCGGGTCCTCGGGTTGATCAGCGGCAGGGTGAGGACCTGGTCCGGGTTGGGCACGGGCCGCTGGATCAGCGTGATCCCGGAGCCCTTCAAGCCGACGCTGCCGTCGGCCCGCAACCGCAGCGTCCCGCTGACGGACAGCACGTCGCGGAAGTAGCCACCTCGCACCAGGCCCGCGGCGAAGTCCTCGACGCCGACCGGCGCGCTGTTGCCGACGGCGAACAGGAAGGGCAGGTTCGGGTCGGTCCCCGCCTCGGCGCGCAGCGCGAGGTCGTGGGCGAAGGTGACGGCGAGTTGGAGGGCCGTCACGACCACGGGCACGCCGTCCGCGCGCAGTGCGCCGTAGCCCTGGCCGGCGCGGGTGGCGAGCACCAGCGGCGGCCGTTGCCCGGCCGGCCACGTCTCGGCGAGGTTCCCGAGTCCGGCCCTCGCCACCACGTCTGCCAGGGTCTGGGGCCGGGAGTTCAGAGCCCACTGCCGCGCTTGTTCCACCAGTTGTTCGTCTCCCGGTGTGCGCACCACCAGTACCGCCGTGCGGCCGTCCGCCGCCTTCAGTCGGGTCGTGACCAGGTCGCCCGGGCGCAGGTACGACACCAGTTGGAACGAGTACCCGCCGTGCCCGTTCGGCCTGGTGGCGTAGACATCGCGGAAGTCGTGCGCGTCGTGCAGCGCCGAGGCGAGGTCGAACCCGAACCCGCCGATCTCCCGTGCGCCCGCACCCTCGCCCACCAGCACCAGCGGCAAGCCGGGGTCCAGCTCCAGCTCGGATCCGAACTCCTCGTCCCGCAGCAGTGCCCGCCCGGTTTCGCGGCCGTCGAGTTCGACGGCGTCCCCGTTACGAAGGAGGACGGTGGCGTGGCGCTCGGTGGTGTCCGCCACCAGCACGAGTGGCGTCCGCCGACCCCAGGGGGCGCGGTGCACCTCCCCTCGTCCGATCGCGTCGACGACCCGTGCCAACGCTGGGGTGAGGCGTCCGGGCGGGTCCAGGCGGAGCGTCGTCCCGACTTGGATGCGGTGCAAGTCCTCGATCCGGATCGGGGGCCCCGAGACGACCTCGCCGCCTTCGGGAAGGAGCACCGGGTGCAGGGCGTTGTGTCCCACCGGTCCGGCGTACTCCAGGCTGTTCCAGGAGCCCAACCGGTGGAGCAGCGCCTGGTTCAGCTCACCGTCCTCCGGCAGGCCGCGGGTGAGGACGGTCAGGGGGCGGCGCACCGGGCCCGCCATCGCGTCGAGGTAGAACGGGTGCTCCCGCAGGAGCTGCTCCATCTCCCAGACCTTCATCCGGAGGGTCTGCCGGTCGTCGAGTTCGACGACGTAGTCGCCGCTGTCGCTCTGGAGCCGCAGCGCGAACGACCGAGCCCGCGAGCCGACGGTGGTCGGAGCCCACGGGGCCACGGCGAGCCGGGTCTGGCGACCGGTCGCGTCGCGGACGGCGACGAGGTGCTCGGAGGCCCCGTCGACCAGCCGCGCCGCATCGCGCAGCGACCGGTAGCCGTTGTCGTCGTCGAGGTGGAACGCCATGCCCGAGGGGACGCCGGCGCTGTCGTGCAGGGGCTGCCACCTCACGTCGGAGTGACGCGGCGCCGACACCCTGGTCATCCGCGTGGACCGCACGTCGGTGAACCCGGTCCCGTGGTCGATCCCCACCGGACCCTGGTTGGTGAGGACCAGGCGGAACGGGCCGTGCGGAGTGCGCAGCGCCAGTGCGAACCGCCGGGCGGCCCCCACGTGGTCGTCGCTCCAGTCGCTCCGGTCGACGACCAGGACCACCGGTGTCCTGGGCGTGACCTCTTCGACGAGCGTCATCCCGACTCTGGCCGCCAGCGCCTCCGGTGTCGCCCAGGCGCCTTCCACGAAGAACCGGCCTTCGTGGAAGTGCGCGTACACGTGGAACGGTCGGACCTCGCCCTTCTTCAACGGCATCCGGCCGTCGAGTTCCCGCCACCGCGCCCTGTCGTCTCCGCGGAGGTCGGGCAGGGTGAACATCATCCCGGTGCGCCTGCCCAGCTCCAAGGCGTCCTCGGTGATGTCCTCGGTCCCGAGCAGGCGGATCTCGCCGGCGCGTCCGATCTCGACCCGACCCCGGTAGGGAAGGTCGACCCCGCCCCGGAAACCGGCTTCCCGCGCCCACCCGACCAGCTCCTCCAGGTCCGGCAGGTCACAGGCCAACGGCGTCAGCACCGCATCGCGGTCGGCACCCATCGCCGCCGCCAGACGCAGGAACACCGCACCGGGCACGACCCGACCGTCCTCACCGGACAGCGGAACCCGGAAACCCGCGGCCCGGTGATGAGCCACCAGGAAGAACCGCCGACCACCCGACAACGGCGCGAACCGCCGCGTGAGGCCACCGGCGAAGGCCTGCCGGACGAGAGCCGCCTCCTCCCCCGCCAGGAACGCCACACCCACCCGCACACCCTCGTCGTCGAACAACCCGACCGACGTCACACCCACCGAATCGGACAACTCCACGGCCGGAGCCACGACAGCAGGAGCACCGTCGCCCAGCACCACACGCGACATCGCCCCGTTCCCGGGGACTCTCCGCTCCGTGAGCACGGCGCGGAGATCCTGGTCGACCACCACGTCCACGCCGTCGGCCCGGCCGAGCTCGGGCCGCACCTCGACTCCTCCCAGGTCCTCGAACAACCCGCGCACCTGCGCCGCGGTCGCACCGGTGACCCGCACCGACGGACCGTCCGCCCTCGACGGATGACCGGACGGAAGGGCGCGCAAGCCGTCGGCGAACTCGCGCACCTCCTCCACCTGCGCAGACGACAACCGGTTGCTGCCCGACGGGTGGGTGAGGGACAACTCCAAAAGGTGCGGCGGCGCCTGCGGCACCCGAGCCGACGTCGTGGCGACGTCCATGTCCAGGGCGATCAGCTCGGCCAGCACCTTCGCAGGGTCGCCTCGGTACTCGGGAGTGATGTAGTAGGGCGGGGCCACGTTGTGACGGGTCCACTTGCTCCTCACGATTTCGCCGGTGACGGCGCGGGTCATGTTCCAGGCCGAGACGGGGTCGAGTGGCAGCTTCACCACATCGTCGAAGAAGGACCGTCCGCGTTCCCACGCCTGCCTGAACACCTCGTCGTCGGGGATGTCGGCCAGGTCCGCGGTTCGTCGCGCCACGTCGTTCAAGTCGGCCGGCGTCCACGGCTGTTCCACCGTGTCGGCCAGCAACCCGAGCACGACCTCTTGCACCAGCCGATTCGTGGTCACGCCGGACCAGTCGCCGGACTCCTCGTCGAGCACTTTCCACGTGACGGCGGTGAGCAGGGAGTCGTACAGCGCGGCGGGGAAGCGGTAGGAGGTGCCGTCCGGGGTGAGGTGGGCCCACACGCGTGCGGCCGTCGAGCGGACCCACGAGGCGATGACGATCTCCACCAGGTCGTTCTTCCGCGTCTCATCGACCAACCAGGTGAAGCCGGACCTCAGATCGG
Organism: Actinosynnema sp. CA-299493; assembly: GCF_050946825.1. NCBI lineage: Bacteria > Bacillati > Actinomycetota > Actinomycetes > Pseudonocardiales > Pseudonocardiaceae > Actinosynnema > Actinosynnema sp. CA-299493. The sequence continues at coordinate 3,891,268 of NZ_CP191993.1, read as the reverse complement.
CCAGGTGCTCGAACATCGGGCCGGGAGGGGAAATGGGCACCGTGCCGGGTAGGGGAATGGGAGGAGAAGGGGATTGCAGTTTCCACAAGGACCTGAGGAATTCCTGTGCCGACGCCACCACCTCCGGCTGGTTGCGCGGGTCGATGTCCTGGATCTTTTCCCTGAAGACCATCGGGGGGAGGAGGGGAGCTATGTTCGCGTTCCTCCACTCACCCGTCACGGCCGGGTTCGCGAGGTAGTCCTGGATCAACGTCAGCGTGTCGCCGTACAGGGCAGGGAGGTGGCGTTCTCCCGACACGACCACCATGGCCGTTTCCCAACTCAGGCGGATCAAGGCGTCACGGGTGACACCCGACTCCCCGCTCCGGTCGGTGAGGATGCGGTGGGTGCGGGCCACGGCCTGGCGCGCCAGGTCAACCGCCAGGACAGCGTGCAGTTCGTCCGCCGCCGCGACAGGAAGCGCCGCGGCACTGACCAGGGGGTCGATGACCCTCCTGACGTGTCGTCCGACCTCGACCCGCACCAACCGGGGAAGGGCGTTCAGCTCGGCGCGGGCGATGACCGCTTCCTGCGCCAACCGCGCCGCCGTCCACCCCGGCACGGCCCCGTCGTCGGGGCCGTCCACCGGCTCCGGGGAATCCCGCAGGCGCTCACCGATGCGCTCCACCACCGTCGCCGCCGCACCGAGGCTCCTCTGCTCGGCCACCGCGGCGGCGGCGATGTCGACCAGGTCACGGCGCGACCGCTCCTGCCCGGCAGGCAGGTCCACCACCTGCCGGACGATCCACGGAGCCCTGCGGTACGCGGTGATCAGCGGCAGGAGGGAGTGAGCGGTCAGCTTCCTCCGGGCCTGCTCCGCCTCCTCCCGCACGGTGGCAGGCATCTGCACGACGCGATGACCGGTCGGCGGGATGACGTGCCCGGCGTCGTCCGCCGGCGTCAACCGGATTCCGTCCGGACGGCTGATCCGCGCCCCGCTGAGGTGATCGGCGTCGTCCCGCCCCTGGAAAATGGTGTCCTGCACCCAGTCGAGCAGGTTGGGCGTGGCCGACAGATCATGCGCCACAGTGATCACCGCAGTCGTCGGGTCGACGCCCGCGGGCAGCAGCCAGGTGCCTGCCCAGCCGACCGTGTAGGGCTCGTGGGAGAGGACGGGGCGCGACCGGTCTCTGTCGTAACGACTGGTGACCAGGCGGAAGCGCTGCTTCCCGCCGGAGAACGGCCCGGCGGTGTTGCCCCTGGAACCACGCAAGAACTGGAGCTCCGCGGGCACGTCGGCCAGGAATGCCACCCCGATCCGGTCGCCTTCGCGGTGGAACAACCCGACCGACGTGACATCCCCGAACCGGTCGTCGGCGGAGGGCTCCACGACATCCGGCACGTCGCGGCCGCGCCGCCGCAGGTCGCCGGGCACCACGCGTCGCCACCCCCGGTCCACCGACCTGGTCCTCGGTGGGTGGGCCACCTCCCCGGTGCGGAAGGTCTGGTCGACCAGCACGTCGACGCCGTCGGTCCGCCCGAGGTCCGGCCGCACCTCGACCCCGGCACGATCGTTTCCCCCGAACCGCCTCCACAGCTGCTCCGCCGCCGCACCGGTGACCCTGATCGGTGGTCGGCCCCCATCCCGCCGAACGTCCGAGGACTCCAGCTCACGCAGGCGGGCCTGCAGATCGGCGACGACCTCACGCAGTCTCCCGACCTGAAAAGACGTCAACGTCGTGGTTCCCGGCGCGCAGGTGAGGGACAGCTCCGGCGAGTAGGGCGACACCTGCCCGGTCCTGTTCCGGCGGGGTGCGGCGGCGTCCAGGTCCAGCGCGATCAGCGTGGCGAGGACGACCTCGGAGTCCTGGTGCTGCTCGGCGAGAGGTGCGGTGAGGAACACGGGTTTGTTGGTGGAGCTCACCTCGGGTCTCTTGACCCTCACGGTCCTCTTGTTCCTCAAGTCGTCCATGAGAACCCAGGTCAGGTCGTCGGCCACCCGGGGGTGCAGGGGTTCGCGCACCACGCCCCGGATGGCAGACCGCGCCTCGGCGACCAGGAAATGCCCCACACCGTCGTAGTAGTGGGAGTTGCCGGGGTCCCGCTCCGCTTGGGCCGCTTCGCGCAACCTGGACAGCGTCCACAGCGGTTCCAAGTCCTCGGCGCGCAGGTCGAGCACCAAGCGGTGTACGAGCAGGCCCACTTCCCGGTCGAACTCGCCTCGGAGGTCGTTGTCCATCAACTCGTGTCCGAGTGCCGCGATCACCTGTCGGGTCGCCTCGTCCCCGATCAGGGCGCGCGAGTGCCACCTGCCCGAGGACAGGATCGTCCGCGCCTTCTCGAGAGCCTCGCGGAACAACTCCATGACCGCGATGTCGGCGAGTGCGGGTGCGACCTGCTCCCCCCATTGGGAGGAGAGGGTCGTCATCGCGATTCCGCGCGTCAACTGCACCAAGTCGCGGTCGAGTCGGGGTAGCGCGGACGCGTCAGCCCCGAGAATGGACGACGCGACCCGGTCCAGCTCTTCCGGTGAACCGTCGTGATCGACGAGGTAGTGCCGGGCCAGTTCGGACCCGCGCGCCCGCGCCTGTTCCGACCAGGTGTCCGGGTTCGCCAGCAGCGCCTCGGCAGCAGTCCAGATCAGGTGATCAGGGACCACCGGTGGAACGTCGGCAGGCCCCACGTCCTCGGGGAAGACCGTCCGCACCCGCTCCTCGGCCACGTGCGCCAGGTGTGACCGCACGACGGTGAGGAAGTCGTAGTAACCCTGGCCTACGGGAAGTCTGTTCCCGGCCTTGAAGTCGACGACCTCTCTCGCGTATTGCCCGGCTCTCGTCCACAGGTCCTCGTCGAACTTCCCCTTCTCCCTGATTATGCGGCCGGCTTCCTCCCTCAGCCTCACCGTCGTCCAAGGCGGCGCGGTGCGGACCGACTCCACCGGGGGAACGGTGCCGAGATCCGCCGAGATGCGTTCGGCCACCGCCATCGCGGCGGCGAGGGTCTTCTCCGTCGTCAGCACCAAAGCGGCGATGTCGACCAGGTCACCGCGCAGGTGCTCGTGCCCGGCAGGGAGGACCACGGCCTGTCGGACCACCCACGGCGCGCGCAAGGAGGCCACGATCTGCCAAGGCCGGGGCTGTTCGAGCAGCAACCGCCGAGCCTCCGACGCCTTTTCGCGAACCAGGTCAGGTGTCCAGACACCCTCGACGGCGAACAGGTCATCGAGAACCACGGCGTCCTCGGGAACCCCGGCCACCTCATCGGTCGCGAGCAACCGGACTTCACCGGAGCGGCTGATCTCGACACGGCCACTATGGGGAACGTCCACCCCACCCCGGAAACCGGCCTCCTCCGCCCACCCGACCAGCTCCTCCAAGGCCGGCAGGTCACAGGCCAACGGCGTCAACACCGCATCGCGGTCGGCACCCATCGCCGCCGCCAGACGCAGGAACACCGCACCGGGCACGACCCGACCGTCCTCACCGGACAGCGGAACCCGGAAACCCGCGGCCCTGTGATGAGCCACCAGGAAGAACCGCCGCCGACCAACAGGAAGCGGCGCGAACTGTTGCGTCAGGCCGTTGCGGAACGCCTCCTGCACCAGTGAGGCTTCCCCCTTGGCCAGGAACGCCGCACCCACCCGCACGCCGTCGCCGTCGAACAACCCGACCGGCGTCACCGCCGCCGGATCGGACAGCTCCGGTACCTGAGTCACAACAGCAGGAACACCGTCACCCTCGCCACCCAGCACGACGCGCGACAACATCCCGTCCCCGGAGGCCCTCCGCTCCGTGAGCACGGCACTCAGAGACCATCCGATCAGCACGTCGACACCGTCGGTCCGGCCGAGCTCGGGCCGCACCTCGATCCGGCTCAAACCTTCGAACAGCCCGTGCACCTGCGTCGCACCCGCACCGGTGACCCGCACCTGCGCACCGTGGCGCTTCCACAGCTGCGGGTCGGCCGGAAGGCTTCTCAGCACGTCGGCGAACTCCCGCACCTCCTCCACCTGACCAGACGAGAGCCGGGTGCTGCCCGACGGGTAGGTGAGGGACAACTCCAGCAGGTGCGGCACATTCCGGACGTGCGACCACGTGGCGGCGTCCAAGTCCAGTGCGACCAGTCCGGCCAGGACCCGTGCGGATTGGCCCGTTGCCTGCCGGTGCTCGACATCGCGGGACGGAACCACGTCGTTGCGGGTCCGCATGTTCCTCGCGTACTCGTCGGCGACGACCCGGGTCACGTTCCAGGCGGAGACGGGGTCCAGCCACGGGTCCACCATCGGGTTCAACGAGGATCGTGCGCTTCCCCAGACCTTCTTGTGCTTGTCGCCGGGTGTGGCGATCAGGTGAGGGGTCAGCCGCGCCGCGTCGTCCAGAGTGGACGGCGTCCACGGCTGTTCCACGATGTCGGCCAGCAGGTCGGGAATCACCTTTCGCGGGAGCCAATCCACGACCCCGCCCCGCCAGAACGTGTCCTTCGCGATGGCGGTGATCACGTATCGGTACAGCGGGCCGCGGAAGCGGGAAGGGCTGTTGTCGGAGGTGAAGTAGTTCCACACGCCAGCGGCCGTCGAGCGGACCCACGAGGCGATGACGATCTCCGTCAAGTCGTGCATCACCTGCTCGTCGTCCATCCGGCCGAAGTCCGGTGTGACGTGACGATCGACATCGAGATCGGTGGGGGCAGAAGCGGGGGTGCGGCGAGATCGGAGCCGGGGTGCGGCACGGGGATCGGGAGAGGAGTGCAGCTTCCGAAGGGACGAGAGGAAGTCCCGGGCCAACTCCACCGCTCGGCCGTTCCCGTGCTCATCGACCGTGCGCACCCTGTTCCAGTCAGGCAGCGGAGGGCGGAGGGGAGCGATGTTCTCCTCCCTCCAGGCATCCGTCACGTGCGGGTTCGCGAGGTAGTCCCGGATCAATGCCAGCGTGTCGCCGTACACGGCACGCAGGTGACGTCCCTCGGACACGACGAAGGTCGCAACGGTCCAGCTCGATCGGATCAAGGTCTCCGGGACTTCACCAGTCGACCGCCAACTCTCGTCGCCGAGGTCGTGGATTCTCGACATGATCCTGCGCGCCAGATCGCCCGCCACGACGGTGTGCAGCTCGTCCGCCATCGCGACCGGAAGCGCCGCAGCACCGGCCAGAGGTTCGATGGCTCTCCTGGCGTGTCGTCCGGCCTCGACACGCACGGATCGGGGAAGGATGTCCAGCTCGGCGCGGGCGATGAGCGCTTCCTCGGTCAACCGCGCCGCTGTCCATCTGGGATCGGTCCCGTCGCTGAAGCTGTCCACCGGAGCCGGGGAACTCCGCAGGTGCTCGACGATGCGCTCCACCAGCAGCGACGCCCCCGCCAAGCTCCTCTCCTCGACCACTGCGGCGGCGGCGATGTCAATCAGGTCACGACGCGACCGCTCATGTTCGGCAGGCAGGTCCGCCGCCTGTCGGACGATCCACGGAGCCCGGCGGTACGCCATGACCTGCAACTCGAAGCTGCGATGGTCCAACCGCTGTCTGGCCTCCTCCGCCTTCTTTCGCACGACGGTGGGTGTCCACACCTCGTGGACACCGGGTAGCCCGATGGCCCTGGGTTCCTCCAGCAACTCGAACAGGAGCGGGGATTCGATCCGCGCTCCGCTCAGGTAGTCGACGTCGGCCCGTGACCAGTGATCGGGGATCTTCGCCCAGTCGAGCAACCGCGGTGTGGACGCCAGGTCCCTGGCCACCGTGATCAACGCCGTCGTCGGGTCGACGCTCGCGGGCAGCAACCAGGTGGCGATCACCGACTTGGCGGACCCGATCGCGATGCGGTGTCGCGGTTCCTCCCTGCGGTAGGTCACGACCTGGAAGCTCTGCTTCGTGCCGCTGGGCGTCGAAACGGCCCTGCCCAAGTTCCGCTGCTCGACATTGCGGTCCGGGACCAGGAACGCCACGCCGAACCTGCCGTGCTCGCGGTAGAGCAACCCGAGCGACGTGATGTCACCGAACCGGTCGTCGGAGAACTGCTCCGCACCACCCGGCTCGTCGTGATCACCGCGCTCCGGCAGGCCGGCGGGCGCGACGCGCCGCAGCACCCGGTCGACCAGCACGTCGACACCGTCCGCCCGTCCCAGGTCCGGCCGCACCTCGACCCGATCGCGGCCGAGCTCCTCGAACAGTCCTCGGACCTGCTCCGCAGCTGCGCCGGTGACCCTGATCGACGGCCGGCCCACGTCTCGACCGCGGGCGGGGACGCCTCGGTCACGCAGGCGGGCTTCCAGGTCGATGACGAGGTCTTGCACGTCGTCAACCTGCGATTCCGACAGACGCGTGGTGTTCGCCGGACGGGTGAGGGACAGCTCCGGCGCGGACGGCGGCGACTGCTCCGCCCCGCTGCGACGGGATGCGGCGACGTCCAGGTCCAGCGCGACCAGATTGGCGAGGACGACCTCGGAGTCCCGTTCGACCTCGCTCAGGGGTGCGCTGAGGAACGTGCCGCGGCCCAAGAACTCGCCGGTCCTCGTGCTCCTCAGCTCGGCCGAGAGGACCCAAGTCAGGTCGTCGGCCACCCAGGGGTGCAGAGGTTCGCGCACCGCGTCGCGGATGGCGGACCGCGCCGCCACCGCCAGGAACCGCCCCACACCGTCGAAGGAACCCGGGTCGCGCGAGGTCCGCTCCGCCTCCGCCTCGTCACGCAGCCTGAACAGCGTCCACGGCTGCTCCAGGTCGCCGGCACGCAGGTCGAGCACCACCCGGTGCGCGAGCAGATCCGCGCTCCGATCCACGTCCCGGTGGAGGTCCTCGCCGACCAACGAGCGCTGGAGTTCGGCGACCACCATCCCGGTCACCTCGTCCCCGATGCGGGCACGGGACCGGGTCCTCCCCTGGGGGAGGATCGACCGCGTCTGTTCGACAGCCGCGCGGAGCAGCTCCGCGACCGCGAGGTCGACGGCCTCCCGTTCCGCCGACTCCCGGCCACCCCACCAGTGGGCGGGGAAGACGGCCATCGCGAGTTCACGGGCTCGCTCCACCACGTGGAGGTCGAGGTGGCGCAGCGCGGGCGCGTCAGGTCCGAGGACGGACGACGCGATCCGGTCCAGCGCCCCCGGCGAAACGTCGTAGTCCTCCAGGTAGTCCCGAGCAAGCTCGAACGCGCGCGTCCGCGCTCGCGCCGGCCAGGTGGCCTCGTTCACCAGCAGGACCCCGGCGGCGGTCCAGACCAGGTGGTCGGGCACCACGGGTGGGACGTCGGTCGACCCCACGTCCTCGGGGAAGACGGCTTCCGCCCGCTCCTCGGCCGTGCGCGCGAGGTGCGACCGCACGACGGTGACGAGGTCACCGTGGTCGGCTGGCGAGAAGGGAGGTCCGTACCGGGCCCTGGAATGGGCGATCTCCCGCGCGCGTTCCCCGGCCCTCTCCCACAGACCTTCGTCGAAACTCCTGTTCCCGTCGAGGACGCGTTCGGCCTCTTCTCGCAGTCGCGCCGTCGTCCAAGGCTGCTCGGAACCGACCCGCTCCACCGCATCGGTGCCGAGATCGGTCGCGATTCGTTCCACCACCGCCATCGCGGCGGCGAGGCTCTTGTCCCTCGCCAGCACGAAGGCGGCGATGTCCACGAGGTCGTCACGCAGGTGCTCGTGCCCGACAGGCAGGCTCGCCGCCTGCCGCACCACCCACGGCGCGCGCACACAAGCCGCGACCTGCCACTGGTCGGGCTCCTCGAACAACAACCGCCGAGCCTCCGACGCCCTCTCCCCCACCACATCAGGCGTCCACACACCCTCGACGGCGAAGAGATCGCCGAAAACTACGGCGTCCTGGGAAATCCCAGCCACCTCATCAGGTGCGAGCAGCCGGACCTCGCCGGAGCGGTCGATCTCCACCCGGCCCAGGTAGGGCACATCCACCCCACCCCGGAAACCGGCCTCCCGCGTCCAACCCACCAACTCGTCCTCGGCCGGCAGACCGTGGGCCAGCAGGGTCACCACCGCGTCGCGGCCGGCGCCCATCGCTGCCGCCAGGCGCAGGAACACCGGACCTGGAAGGCCCTGGGCGTCCTTCCCGGTCAGGGGAACGCCGAATCCGGCGGGTCCGTGGTGGGCCACCAGGTAGAACCGCCGCCGACCACTCGGAAGCGGCGCGAACTGCCGCGTCAAGCCATTGCGGAACGCATCCTGCATCAGTAGGGCGTCCTCGCCGGCCAGGAACGCCGTCCCCACCCGTGCACCCTCGTGGTCGGACAACTCGACCGACGTGACGTCCTGAAGGTCGGGCAGGTCGGCGGAATCCGCAGGACCCCGCTCCGCCTGCGCGGCGCGGAAAGCCCGGTCGACCAGCACGTCCACCCGATCGGCACGACCCAGATCGGGCCGCACCTCGACCAGGTCCAGGCCCTCGAACAACGAGCGCACCTGCGCGGCCGGCCCGCCGATGACCCGCACCGACGGGCCGCTCCCCAGCGGCCGGTCGACCACGAGGCCGTCCAGAACGGCGGCGAAGCCCTGCAACTCCTCCACCTGCTCGGATGACAGCAGAGTGGTGCCCGGCGGCCAGGTGAGGGACAGCTCGGGTAGGAACGGCGGCGCCTGCTCCGCCCACGCCGGGTCGTGCTCCGCGAGGTCGAGGTCGAACACGACCTGCAAGCCCACGATCTCGAAGGACCGCAGCGGGTTCAGCCAGTCCTCGTAGTACTCGAGACCTCCGCCGGGGAGGTCGTGGCTCACCGCCGCCGCTTCCCCGGCGAGCAGCTGGGTCAGGTCGGCTGCCATGTCCGGGTCCGGTGACAGCACCGCTGTCACGGTGGGCTGGACCCGTTCGATCAGTTTCGACCGGTAGGGGTTGAAGTACTCGTTCTCCAACATCTGCCGCGACTCTTGCGCGTAGACGTGCAACTTGGTCGGCGTCCACAGCCGGTGCGTGCGAGGGTTGAGGTCCAGCGCCACCCGCAGCGCGAAGAGGTCCGCGTCCCGGCGGATGTCGCCGCGGACGTCCGCCTTCGCCAACTCGAACTCGAGCGTCGCCATCAGCGAGGGGGACGGAGGTTCGGCACCTCCCAGGAGGGGCGAGCCCCACTGCCCGAAGATGTCCGGGTTCCACTCCCCGAGACGTTCCGTGCCCCACTCGAGGAGGATCCGCGCCTGTGCGGCGGCGAACCGGTACAACTCGGCGCTCGCCACCTGCTCCCAGTCCCCCGGCAGCCGGAACTGCATCGGGGACCAGTTGCGGACCTGATCTTCGACCGCGGTCTTGGCCGCGTATGCCGGGCGAGGCCCGACGAGCTGCTCCTGGTAACCGTCCACCGTGAAGACGGCCTCCAGCGCTTGCTTTCTCCAGACCTCCAACGCATGGCGTGCCTGGGCCTTGGCGCTGCCGTCCGGTGCCTCGTCGACGGCGTCGTACCAGGGGACGAGGTCTCGCAGGTACTGGTCCATCCGCTCGACCACTTCACCCGGCAGCTGCTCGACCCGGAACCCCTCGGCGAGCATCACGGTTCCGACCGCCCTGCTCAGCCGATCCAACACCTCCGGGGCGAGGTCGTGCCGCGCGACACCGTGGGTGATCACGTCCCGCGCACGCTCCCGGTAGGCGGCGCGCAACCTCGCCGCCACCACTGCCTCGAGGTTGTTCCTCTCCGGGTAGACGAGCATCCCGTGGATCTTCCTGAGGAGGACGATGTCCTCCGCGCGCGGCAGCACGATGACGGACAGCGTGACATCGCGAGGTCCTTCCCACGACTTGGGGAGGCTCCCGGCCTCCTCCGCCAAGCGCGACGCCGTCCACCGCTCGGCACCAGCGCCGTCGGGGCCATCCTGTTGCGACGTGGTGTCGTCGAGCGTGTCGACGATGTGCTGAACCAGCACCACAGCGGCGCTGGTGGTGGTGTGGAGGGCCAGTGCCCCGGCTGCCAGGACCTCGATGTCGGCGCGCAGGTGCTCGCGCCCGGCCGGCAACCGCACCGTCTGTGCCACCACCCACGGCGCACGCTGGTGGACGACGATCTGGAGCAGGACGTCTTCATCGATCAGCAGCGCCTGCGTCGCCCGTGCCCGTTCCCGCACCAGGGCCGGTGTCCAGGGTCCGGTGAAGTCCAGCAGCTCCGCCATGGCGTCTCGGCCCGAGAGGGCCACCAAGCCGATCGGCAGGTCGTCACCGGAATCAACCGAGAGGTCATCATCGGAATCGGTCGACAGGGCGTCGCCGGGAGCGCGCGGGGTGGTGAATCGCGGGTCGAACTCCACCTGCGCGGCGGTGGAGGGGTGCGACGTCCCGCGCAGGTCGTGCATGCGGTTCTCGATCAGCCACAGGTGACGCGGCTTGAGCTTCGGCGGCAACGCGCGCCCGATCACGGGGACCGTCGACCGGCCCATGATGCCCGGGGCGGTGATCAGCCGGCCGCGCCGGGCCTCGTCGCCGACCACCTGCCCCCGCCCGGGGCGGTGCTGGAAGACGGGGCGGTGGTCGTCGTGGCCGACGTACTCGTCGTCGAGCCCGAGGAAGTGGCCGATCTCGTGCGCCGCCTGGAACGGTGTCATCCCGACCCGCCAGCGGTTCTGCCTGATGTCGTCGCCCAGGGCGAGCACGGCGTGCGCGTCGTGGGCGACGAACTCGACGGTGACGTGGAACTGGTGGCCGTCGGACATCCGGTAACCCCGGTTGAACACCTTGTCGACACCCTCGGTGGCAGCGTCCTCCAGGCGCCGCGCGTCGTCCGGGTGGAGGTCGGGGGGCAGTGCCACCCTGACGGTGAAGTCACGCACCGCCACGCCGCCCACCTCGAAGGCCCGCACGTCGTAGGCGATCACCGTCTGGACGCCGTTCAGGGTGCGTTCGCCGAGGGTGACCACGCTGTTGTCCAGGACGTGGAAGTGCGCTCCGCGCACCGCGACCGCGTCCTGCGCCGGCACGGACTCCCGGGCGTGTCGAATCAGGTCGGTGGACACCGGGCGGAGGGGGTCGAACCACTCCGCAGCGGCGGCCGGGTCGTGCCGCCAGGCGGGATTGGACAGCACTTGGTTCCCGGGCCGGGGGGACGGTGTAGCCACCGGCGAGGGTTTCCGCCGCTGGACGGCAGCGAGGTCGTGCGACACCGCACGGGGAGGAACGCTCCAGTCGACGAACACGTCCACCGCGCCCGCGGTGGCGCCGTTGGTGAACCCGAAGTCGGTGAAGCCTGCTTCCTGCATGGCTTCGACGATCGGGGCCGAGCTCTCCCGGGAGAGCAGGACCCGCGGTCCGGACGTGTGCCCCAATTCCGCGCGCTTGTCGCGCAGCTGCGTGAGTTGCCGGATGAAGTGGTCCGCGACCGACCGGTCGGAGGTCAGCCGGCCGTACCGGTTCAGGGGGAAGGACAGCTCCGGCACGACGTCGGCGAACGACGCCGCGTCATCCCGGCCGTGGACGTCGGTCAGGCCGAGGTCGAAGACGACCTGGTGCGCGACGACCTCCGCCCGCCGGTTGCCGGTGCCCAGCGCGGACGCGACCGCCAGCTCGGCGGCGATGACGTCGGTCAGCGGGTTCACCACCCAGCTCTCGACCCGGAAGTGCGGATCGCGGACCAGGGCGGTCAGGGTGGACCACGCACGTCTGCCGACGACCAGGCGTTCGGCTTCGGGCAGCCTCTTGAGGTACTCGCCCGCTGCTCGGCCGGCCAGGTGCAGCGCGGAGGACGACCAGGGGTGGGTCGTGCTGTTGACGCCCAGTTCGAGCGTGGTCCTGAGCAGGCCGCGCGCCATCCGGCGCGACGTCGCGTCGTCGACCTGACGGTCGGCGCCCGCCCGGGCGAGCAGGACACCGGCGGTGAGGAACGTGCGGAGGTCGGCCAGGTGCCGATCGGGCAGCAGTGCCCGGGCGTTCCACAGTTCGACGATGGCGCCGGCCTGCTCCTCGGCCGGGCGCAGGCCGGCGGTCGCGGAGCGCACCAGCGCGGTGGCGGCCTCCAGCTCCCGGACCTGCAGCGGCAACCGCGGAGGTGTGCCGCGCAGGTCGAACGCCACCCGGTGCGCGAAGACCTGGAGTTCACGGTCCGAGCCGTCCACCGCGGTCCGCGACAACAGGGCGTTGCCGATGATCCTGACGAGGTGCTGCCGGACCTCGTGGGGCACCGACCGCGCACCGGTACCCGTTCGGAGCACCTGCCAGGCGCGGTGGCCGGCGGCGTCCACCAGTTCGGCGGCCACCAGCAGGACCTCCGTCGCGTCCTGGTCGGTCCGCGCGGCGGCGTCGCGCACCCGCCACGCGTCCCTCCTCCGCGCGGGGCGGTCCGCGGTGGCGGTCGATCCCAGGAATTCCCCGGCGCGGCGCAGCGCGGTCTCCCGCACCTGCCCGTCCGACGTGCTCAACGTGGCGTGGGCCGCGGACAGCAGGTCGTCGACCGGTCGGCCCGTCGACCTGAACGTCAGCTCGTGGTCGAGGAAGCCCTTGCCGGGCCCGTTCGACGGGACGATCCGGTCCACCAGTCCGGCGGTGATCACCGACGCGAGGCGCTGTTCGGCTTCCGCCGTCAGGGTTTTCGCGGGGACGCCGGAGGTGACGATGCCACGCGCCGCGTCGAACGCGCCGACCAGCAACCCGTTCGCGACCGCGGTGGTGAGGAACCCGGCGACCTCGGTCGACACCTGCTGGTAGGAAGTCCGGAACGCGACGATGGCGGCCGCTCGGCGACGGGCGAAGCCCACGGCCCACTCGTCCGCCCCGTCCGGCGGCCGGCTCGCCCGGGCTTCCCGGCCGAGCTCTTCCACCGTCCACGGTCGGCGTCCCGGATCGGCGAGTGCGGCCCCCCTGGCCAGATCTGCCGTGATGTCGCCGATCCGGTGCAGCGCGGTGTCGAGGTCCGCGCCTTGGCCCAGCAGGGCGGCGGCGATGTCGACCAGGTCGGCGTGCAGCCCCCGGTGAAGCCGCCCGGGCGTCGTCATCACCGCCCGCTCGATGATCCAAGGAGCCCGCCGGTACAGGACCTCCTGCAACGCCAGCGGGTTGTCGAACAGCCAGTCCCGTGCCACGGCTCCCCGCCGCCGCACCAGTTCCGGCGTCCACTCGACGACCTCGGGGGCGGGGCCGTCGAGTGGCGCGTACGGGCGGAAGCGGTGGGGGTCGGCGAGCACAGGACCGGTCGTGAACGCGCGCGGGGCGGAGGAGCGCAGCGCGTTCATGCGGTTCTCGATCAGCCACAGGTGACGCGGTTTGAGCGACGCGTGGGTGAGTGCGCTCACGAAGTTCGAGGCCGAGTTGCCCATCAGCCCGTTGTCGTCGACCACCCTCCCGCGTCCCGGCTGGTGCTGGAACACCGGCCGGGAGGAGTTCCGCTCCAGGTACTCGTCGTCGAGCCCGAGGAAGTGACCGATCTCGTGGGCGACCGTGAGCGGGTTGGCCCCGGTCGGCCAGGAGTCCTGCGACGCGCGGTCGAAGTCGCCGATGCGGATCCGCGCGTGGGCCTGGTTCAGGGGGACGAACTCGACGGTGACGTGGAACTGTTCGCCACCGGGCAGCCGGTAGCCGCGGTTGAACAACGCCCGGACGCCGGCGCGGACGCTTCCCATGGTCACCACGGGGTCGTGGAGGCGATCTGCGGCCAGGTGGAGCTTGACGGTCAGGTCGCGCACCTTGACGCCGTCCACCTCGAACGTCCGCACGTCGTACGCGATGACGGACTGCGTGCTGAACAACGCGGTCCGTCCCGCTGCGACAGTGCCGTTGGTGTGCGCCTGGTAGTGCGCGCCGCGCACCGTGAACTCCACCGGCACCGACGTCCGCACCTCGCGGATGCGCTCGTTGGGCACCCGGTTGAGCGGTTCGAACCACGGCGCGGACGATGCCCGGCTGTGCCTCCAGGTCGTGTCGGACAGCACGGCTTGCCTCTCCGGAGAGGGCAGTGGGGGGAACACCAGCGGCGATCCCCGGTGCCGGCTGACCACCAGGTTGTACGGCGCTGTCCGGGCGGGCAGGCTCCAGTCCACGTACACGTTCGTGCGGTCGGCGGGACCGCCGGGCCACACGTCGACGTCGACGAAGCCCGCCTCGCGGAACAGCCCGACGACGGTCTCCGCGGCCGAGCCGGACACGCGCACCGGCGCGGGCGGGTACTGCGACCGCTGCCTGGCGATCTGCCGTTCGGTAATGGCGCCGAGGTAGGTCCGGACGTCCTCCAGCCAGATTTGCGATGGCCGGTTCCCGGCATCCGAGTGGTAGGACTGCTCCGGGAGGAACCGCTCCGCCGGCAGCGCGAGGTGCAGGACCCGCGGGGCGCGGAAGTCCACCGCTCCGGCGCTCAGGCCGAGGTCCAACGCGATCCGCTGGGCGAGCATGCCCACGTCCCGACGCCCGATGTCGAAGGAGTACCCGTGCGTCCCCTCGGTCACGAGTTCCGCGGCCAGCACGCTGGTGAGGTCCGCCAAGAGCTCGGTCGGTGTGGTGGCACCCTGCGCCGGGTAGCCCGTGAGACCCACGGCCTTCGCCACCACGGCGTTCCGGACGATCGTGCTCGTCGCCTGGAGCAGGGTGCGCGCCCGGGTGGCGGCGTGCGCGAGGGCCTCACGCGTCCAGGGAGGTTCGCCGATCCCACCGGCCAGGGCGAACTCGGTGAAGTGGAGGTCCGCCGTTCGCTCGGGTTTGCGGGACGTGCCGAGAGCCGTGCGGAAAAGACCGGTGAGGGCCGACGGCACCAGGTGGTCGACCACGTTCCGCATGACGGAGAGGCGCGACCCCTCCTTGCGGAGGAGCATCTCCACCGCGACGACCATGACCAGGTTCTCCTTCACCCTCGTGGAAAGCGAGGAGTTGGAGGTCCGGAGCGCGACGAGACGCGTTGCCCGGCTTATCGCCCGGGTCGCCTGCGAGCGGTCGCTGGTCCTCATCAGCGGTGTGACGGCGGCGGCCTCGGCGGCGATCCCGTCGACCACCCACTGCGGCAGCGCGGAATCGCCCCTGAGGTCGAGCACCATCCTGTGTGCCAGGAACTCGGCGTTCCGCGCGGTGTCGTGCACCGCCAGGTCCGCGGCGATGATCGCGACGGCCGCCTCGCGGTCCTCCTGGGACGCCTGGGCCTGGGCTTGCGACGTTTGCGGTTGGACGACCGCCCGCGCCCTGCGGAGCACGTCCGTCGCCAGTTGCGACGCCATGACCGTGACCAGGTCCTCCATGACCTGCGAGGGCAGAACGCGCGGCGCGGTGATCCGGTCGATGACGTCGCGGGCTCGTCGCTCCACGGCCTTCCGCAGCCGGCCGTCGACCTCGGCCAGCTCTCGGCGGGCGAGGTCGATCTTCTCCGCCACGTCGCCCTGCCAGGAGGGATCCGTGCCGGGCACCAGGCGCAGGGCCAGGGCCGCGGTCAGGCGGTCGGCGAGCTCCGGCGTGACGTCCGAGCTCGTGGCACCCGCCCCGGCGATCCGCTCCGCCCGGAGTGACGTCCTCGCGGCGAGGGCGGCCGCGACGATGTCGGTGACGTCCCGCGCCACCTCCTCCGCGAGAGGCGAGTAGGCGGTGCGGCCGGCGACGAGGCCGCGTGCCCTCCTGCGCGCATTGTCCCGGAGCGCCTCGTCCAAGGCGTTCAACCTGTCGCGGTCGTGCGCGGCGCGGGTGCGGACGGCGTCCTCCGTCCACGCCCGCGTCGTCGGCGGCAGCGCGGCGCCGAGTTCCTCGGTGATCCTCAGCACCAGCGACGACGCCGCGGTCAGGTCACCATCCCTGGCCAACGTGCCGGCCGCGATGTCCACCACGTCCGCCCAGAGACCCGCCTCGAAGCGGTTCCGGACGTCCTGCACGAGCCACGGCGCGCGCAGGTACACGATCTGTTGGCTCCACAGCGGTGCCGAGAACAACCACTCACGTGCCCGCGCCGCCTCCGAGCGGACCAGGTCCGGCGTCCACCAGGCCGTGTCGTAGTCGGGCGCGAACTCCGGTTCGGCCTCCGGTTCGACCTCCGCTCGGGCGACGTCGGGTTCCTGAGGACCCGCCGGTCCGGCGTCCTGCGGCTCCGGCGATCCGTCGGGGGGAACGGGACCGAGAGATTCCCGTCCGGTGCGACGCATCGGGTTCGGAGGGCTGTCCTCGTCTTCCGCGCCGCTTTCGCGGGCCGGTCGCGGCGACACCTCCCCGGACTCGGGCCGGTGGGTCTGTCGCCCGTCACGGCCGCCGGACGCGCTGCCCGGGCCACCGTCGAGGAGCACCGGCTCCGGCGGGTCCTCCTGCCGACCACCGCTCGGCTCGGCCGACGCGCCGGACCGGTCCGCGGACCTGGTCAACGCCCAGTCCAGGTAGACGTCGGCGCCGTCGCCCCGACCGCCCTCGACCACGCGGGCGCCGACGACGTCCATCCGCTCGGCCACCGCGCCGGCATCCCCGCCGGAGATCTCGACCACCGGCGGCAGGTAGCCGGCGTCCGCCCGGACGCCGACGGCCTCGGTGAGCGCGGCGCCGAACTCCGCCGCGTCGGCGAGTTGGTCTTCGGTCAGCCCGGTGGCACCCGGTAGCCGGGTGTAGGAGCGCTGCACGACGTGGCGGCGGTACGGCCGGTCGTCCTGCCGGCGCAGCCAGTGCTCCGGTCGCGCCGCGCCGAGGTCCGCGACGACTCGCCGGGCGAGCGCGGTTGCCGCCCGCTGATCCCGGGAGCCGACCAGTTCCGCGTGGACCACGGCGGTGAGGTCGGGCGCCACTTCCGGCTGGGCGTCGGCGACGAGGACGACGTCGTGGGCACGGCGGCGCAGGACCTCCTGGTCTTCCCCGTCGCGCGCCGAGTCGTCGCGCGCCCGGTCGGCCGCGATGCGCAGCAGGTCCGCGGTCCACACCTCGGGCCCCGCCGACATGCCGAGGTCCTCGGCGATGTCACGGGCCAGGAGCAGGCTCTTGCCGAAGTCCTCCCCCGCCAGCACGTCGAGCGCGATGACGGTCGTCAGGTGGGCGGCGGAGAACGCGCGCTCCCGATCGGGCGCCTCGGCGACCCGGTCGACGATCCAGGTGGCCTTCCCGTCCGCGAGTACCCGCTCCTCCTGGGCGTAGGACGTGATCGCTTCGCGGGCCTCGGCCGCGATGGCGGCCAGGTCGTCCGCCGTCCACAGGACCCGGTCGGCCGCGGGTGCGGTGGTGGACGAGGGCGCCCAGGGTGCGCGGTAGGCCCGGAAATAGGGCTCCGGGGCGGGCGGGGGGACGTGGGCGCTGGTGGGTCGCAGCGCGTTCATGCGGTTCTCGATCAACCACAGGTGTCGTGGTTTGAGCGCCGGGGCGGAGAGGGCCGTGCTCAGCGTCCCGGCCATCTTGCCCATGATCCCGTTGTCGTCGACCACGTGCCCACCGGTCGGCCGGTGCTGGAACACCGATGGGTTCACGTCGTCGTCGTCGTAGTACTCGTCGTCGAGCCCCAGGAAGTGGCCCACCTCGTGCGCGAGTTGGATCGCGGTGATGTTCAGCGACCAGTAGTCCTGCGACGAGCGCGGCCGGTACCTCCTGAAGTCGATCCGCGCGTGCGCTTCCTGGAGCGGCACGAATTCGACGGTGACGTGGAACTGCTCACCACCGGGCAGGCGGTAACCGCGGTTGAACACCTTGTCGACGCCGCTGGTGAGCCTCCTCTTCACGAAGAACGCCTGGAGGGGCGTCACGTCGCCCTCATCCAGGGCCAGCTTCGGGCTCAGGTTCAGCTTGAGGGTGAAGTCGCGCACCGCGACGCCGCCGACCTCGAAGGTCCGCACGTCGTAGGCGATGGTCGTCCGGGTGGGGCTCAGGTGCGTGTGCCGCCCGGCGCCGTGGTCCAGGTGATCCACATGGAACTGCTCGCCGCGCACGGTGAAAACGCTCTCGCCGGCGGAACGGCGGGCCTTCTCGATCTTGCCCGAGGACACGGGGCGGAGGGGGTCGAACCACGGCGCGCCGGAGGCGGTGCTGTGCCGCCAGCGGGGGTCGGACAGCACCGTGCGCGGCTGCGGGGACGGTGAGGTGATCGGTGCCGGTCCGGGCTTCGACGGTGTGGCGGGGGCGAGGAGGTGCGCCACCGGACGAGGAGGCAGGCTCCAGTCGACGTACACGTCCACGCCGTCGTCAGGACCGCCGGGCCGCGCGGCGACGTCGGTGAACTTCGCCTGGCGGAGCAGTTCCACCACGACTCCGGCCGCCGAGCCGGACACCCGCACCGGCGCGGGAGGGTCCTGCGCCCGTTGCCTGGCGGCCTGGCGCAGGGTGATCGGGGCCATCCCGGCCCTGATCTCCTCCAGCCACTCCGGGGACGGCCGGGTACCGGGCCGGAGGCGGTACGTCCGCTCCAGGACGAACGGCTCCCGGGGTGGCGCGGTGTCGGTGTCCCGCGGGGCGGGCAGGTCCACCGCCCTGGCGCTCGGACCGAGGTCCAGGGCGATCCGCTGGGTGAGCAGACCCACGTCCCGACGTCCGGTCCTCTGGTCGATGAGCGCCCCGTGGAGCACTTGCGCCGCCTCGGCCGAGAGCACGGCGGCGATGTCGGCTTTCGTACCCGGAGGGACGGCGAAAGCGCGTGGGTCACTCGTGGTGGACGACGCGTACTTGAGGAGCGACAGCCAGTAGGGCCGGGTCCGGTGCAGGACGGCACGTGCCTGTCGAGCGGCGACCGCCAGGGATTCGCGCGTCCACGGGCGGCTGCCGATCAACGTGCCCAGGGCGAACCCGGTCCAGCGGGTGTCGACGACGGGTGGGCCCTCCACCCGCATGTCGAAGTGGTTGTTCGCCCACTTGGTGACGGCGGACGGCAACATCTCGATGGCGTAGTCACGATCGCGGTAGGGCCGCGACCAGGTCGCCCGGAACAGGATGGCGGTGACGACCTTGACGAGGTCCGAGCGCGTGCGCTCGGAGAGCACGGAGTTGGCGGTCTGGAACCCGACGATGTGCGAGGCGGTGGTCCAAGCCTCGCCCATCCTCCAATCCTGGCTCCACTTGTCGATCACCGTTGAAGCCAGGAGGGCTTCGTCGGCGATCCCGCGCACCACCCACCGCGGCATCTCGAGGGTGGTTCCCAGGTCGAGCACCGCCCGGTGCGCCAGCAGCGCGGCGTTGCGGGACGGTTCGCCGGTCGTCACCAGTTCGGCGGCGATGAGTGAGGCGGCCACCTCCCGGTCCTGCTCGGACGCCACGACGTCGGACGTCTCCGGCTGCACGACCGCCCGGGCCCGCTGGAGCACGTCCTTCGCCAGCAGCGCCGCGGTGATCGTGACCAGGTCTTCCCGACCGGCGGGGCGGTACTTCGCCCGGCCGGCGACCGGGTCCGGGGATTCCCGGGTGCGCCGCAGCACGGCCTCCCTGAGTTGTCCGTCGAACCCGACCAGCGCCCGGCGGGCGATGTCGGCGACCTCCGGCTGCGCCGCTGTCGGACGGGTGGGCGCCGTGACGGCCACCAGCCCTTCCGCCACGGCCCTGGTCAGGCGGTCGGTCAGGTCGAGCGGGACACCCGACCGCTCGGCGCCGACATCGGCGATCCGCCGCGCCCACGGCGACACGTCCGCCGCGAGTGCCGCGGCGACGACCTCGGCGAGGTCCTGCGCCACCTCGGGCGCCACGGCGGAGTAGGAGGTGCGGTCGGCGACCACGACGTGCGCCCGCCGGCGTGCGCTGTCCCGGAACACCGGGCTCAGGGCGGCCAGGCTCGCGCTGCCCGCCTTCGCGCGGGAGCGGAGCCGCTCCTCCGTCCACGGCGGCTGCCCGGCGGGCGCCCCGCGCAGGTCTTCGGCGATCTTCCGGGTCAGGGCCGCGGCCGTGGCCGGGTCGCCGTCCTTGGCCAGCACACCGGCCACGAGGTCCACCACGTCCGCCCGCAGGCCCGGGTCGAAGCCGACCGTGGCCTCCGCGAGGACCCACGGCGCGCGGAGGTACACGACCTGCTGGTCCCGCAGCGAACCGGAGAACAACCAGTCGCGTGCCCGTGCCGCCTCCGAGCGCACGAGGTCCGGCGTCCACCAGGCCGTGTCGTAGCCGGGCGCGTTCTCGGGCGCCTCCCCGGGCGCGGGTCGGGCGTCGGCGTCGTGCGATTCGACCGGTTCCCGCTCGCTCCAGGGCGGCGGTGAGTCGGGCTCGCCCTTCGGTGGCGTGCGCTTGTCGTCGTCGGCGCCCCGCGGCTCGTCGAACACGGGCCGGTGTTCCGGGCGGACGGGGGCCGGCGGCTCGTGGAGGGCCGCGGCGTCCGGCGTCCGGACCGCTTGCGGTGACCTGCGCCGGAGGCTCCGGTCCACGTACACGTGCGCGCCGTCGGCGGGACCTCCGTCGAGCCCCGCGGCCCGGACCGACTTCCCGTCGTCCAGCACCGCCAGCACTCGTGCGGCGTGGGCACCGGCCACCTGCACCAGGAGCGGCAGGTGGCCGCGTTCGCGGCGGGCGAGGTCCTCGGCGGCCAGTCGCTCCCGCAGCGCCGACAGGTCCGCTTCGCGCGCGGCGGACAAGTCGGTCGACCCGCCGGGGGCGGTGTAGGACCACTCGGGGGTGAAGACGCGTGACCGCTCGGCGGGGTCGGCCATGGCGATGCCCGACGCGGGGCCGCCCAGGTCGAACGCGATCCGGTGGGCCAGTTCCACCGCACTCCGGTAGTAGCCCTCGACCTCCCTGTTCTGCACCAGGTCGATCGCGATCACCGCGGTGAGGTCGGCCGACACCCCAGGGTCGGCCGACGGGCCGGTCCTGGTGCTGGAGCCCACGATGGTGCGCGCGATGCGGAACCCGGCCGAGCTCGTGCTCGCGTCGACCCCGGCCAGCAGGTCCCACGACCGGTCGATCTCCGCGCGCAGGGCTGCCGGCGTCCACGGCGGTGACGCGCCGTCGACGTGCTCGGTGGCGTCCCGCACCGGTGTCGGTGCGGTGCCGAGGTGCCACGCGATCCTCCGCCCGAGGGAGATGGCCTCGGTGAGGCCCCGGTGCTGCGCCAGGGTCTTCGCGACGACGTGCACGACAGCGTCGTGGAGGGCCGGGGTGAGCGCTGCCGGCTCGTGGGTGAGCGCCACGACCCACCGCGCCCGGGGGTAGGCCAGCTGGGGTGCCCAGCCCGGCTGGTCGCGCATCCACTGCCGCGCGGCCTCACCGCGGGCCACGACGGCAGCCGCTGTCCACGTGGCGCCGGCCGGCCCGTCGCCGGAAGGAGGGTCGATCAGGGGGCGCTCCGCGGGGCGGCGCCTGGTGAGCGGCGCCTGCGGTCGGGCGAAGCGCTCGTCGAGGGCCACCGGACCGCCGACGAGCGCGGCGGGGCCGGTGGAGCGCAGTGCGTCCATGCGGTTCGCGATCAACCACAGGTGCCGCGGTTTGAGCGTCGCGGCACCCGTGGTGCCCCCCGCGCCCGCGAACCGCTCGCCCATCAGACCGTCGTCGGCGACGACCTGCCCGCCGCTCTCCCGTCCCCGGAGGACCGGCCGGGGGGCGCTGCGCTCGAAGTACTCGTCGTGGAGCCCGAGGAAGTGGCCGATCTCGTGCGCGGCGTCGTCCTCGGTGATCCGCAACGGCCAGCGGACCTGGTCCGGTCGGAGGTAGTTGCCGACCGTGACCTCGGCGTGCGCCTCGGCAGCGGGGGTGAACAGGAGGGTGACGTGGAACCGCCTGCCGTCGGGCATCCGGTAGCCGGGCTCGTTGAACAGCCGCTCGACGCCGGTGACCGCGTCTTCCCTCGTCCGCATGACGTGGTCGGGGTCGAGCGCGGACAGGTGCAGGTTGACGGTGAGGTCGCGCCACGCGACGCCGCCGACCTCGAACTCCCGCACGTCGTAGGCGATGATCGTCTGCACGCCGTCGGCGCGGGGCCGGTTCCCCGTCGGGGAGCTGGAGTCGAGCACCTCGAAGTACTCGCCGCGCACCCTGGCGACCACCGGCGCGGCCTCGCGCGCCTCGGCGAAGCCGGACCTGTCCCGGTCCGCAGGGCCGAGGGGGTCGAACCACGGCGCGCTGTCCGCCGTGCTGTGCCTCCACGTCGGGTCGGACAACACCTCGTACGCGGATCGCGGGATCGGCGGCGTGCCCTGCGACGGCTCGCCGTGCGCCGGCGCGAGCGTCGACAGGGCGAAGCTCGGCGGCCGGTGGGGCAGGCTCCAGTCGACGAACACCTCCACCGCGTCGTCCGGGCCGTGGTGGGACACCTCGACGGGGCTGAACCCCAGGTCGACGAAGGCGTCCGCGACGGCGGCGACGGTGTTGGCGTCCGAGCCGGCCACCCGCAGCGGCGCGTGCGGGTAGCCCGCGTTCCGCCGGGCGACCTGCAGCGCGGTGATCGGTTCGACGACCGTCGGCAGCCACTGGTCCAACGTCGCGTCCCCGTCCGGCAGGTCGTGCGCCTGTTCCAGGACGAACGGCTTGTCCGCCAGGACGACGTCGCGGATCTCCAGGGCGGCGGGGTTCCAGGTCGCGGAGGCCAGGCCGAGGTCGAACGCGATCCGGTTGGCGAGGAAGGTCGTGTCCCGGCCACCGAGGTCCGGTCGGCGCCCGGCCGCGTTCCCGGCCACGAACTCGGCCGCGAGGACGGCGGTGATGTCGGCCACCGGCCCGGGGGACGTGAAGGGGCCCTGGGCCGGGAACCCCGTGATGCCGGCGGCCTTGCGCAGCGCGGAGTCCCGGGTGTCGTCGTCGACCAGTGCGAGCACGTCGTGTGCCAGGGCGGCGGTGCTCTCAAGGGATTCCCGAGTCCACGGGCGGTCGCCGATCCCCGCGCCCAAGGCGAGCACGAGGCGGTGCGGGGCTCGCGGGGACGGTCGGCCGGTCCCGTCGAAGATCCACGACACCTGGTTGGTGACGGCGGACGGCAGCAGGTTCGAGAGCCAGCCCGACGGGCCGTCGTCCGGTGGCGTCCACCCCTCGACGGCGAGCCCCGCCGCGACGATGGCCGTCAGGTCGTCCCGCGCTCGCGGGGGCAGCGTGGAGTTGGCGGTCCGGAAGCCCACGATCTTCCCGGCCGAGCTCCGCGCACGCCGGACGACGTCGGCTTCGGCCTTCCCGAGCGCCGCGTTCGCCGCGACGGCGTCGCGGGAGAGCCCGTCGGTCAGCCACTGGGGCACGTCCAGGGCGGTGCCCAGGTCGAGCGCCATCCGGTGGGCCAGGAACGCCGCGTCCCGGCCGAAGTCGCCGGCCTTCACCAGCTCGGCGGCGATGAGCGCGACGGTCGCCTCGCGGTCCTGCCCGGACGCCTCGACCTCCGACAACCCCGGCCGGACGACGGACCTCGCCCGGCGGAGCACGTCCTGCGCGAGCCGCGCCGCGGCGACCGGTGCCAGGTCCCCGACGGGGTGGGAGGACTGCTCCCGCGCGGTGCCGAGGAGCACCTCCGCTCGCCGCAGCACGGCTTTCCGCAGTCGGCCGTCGGTGTCGTCCAACTCCCGGCGGGCGGTGTCGACGTCGTCCGCCGACACGGGTCCCGCCCACGTCGGCAGGTCGGCGACGCGACCCGCCGGGAACACCGGCACGCCCGTGGACGGGTCGAGGACCAGGCCGCTCACCAAGCCGACCGCCACGGCCGCGGTCACGCGGTCGGCGGCCTCCGGCGAGAGGAGCGCCTGTTCCGCGCCGACGGCGGCGACCACCCCGGCCAGGCGGGTCGCCCTCGCCGCCAGGTCGGCGGCGACGACGTCGGCGATGTCCCGCGCCGCGTCCGGCGCCACGGTCGTGTACGTGGCGAGATCCGCGACGAGGGTCCGCGCGCGCCGCCGGGCGGCTTCCCTCTGCGGCGCTCCGGTGGAGGCCAGTTCCGCACGAGCGCTTTCGGCGCGCGCGCGGACCGCTTGCGCCGTCCACGCCACGATCCCGGTCCGCTCCTGCGCGGCCAGGTCCCCGGCGATGCGTCCCACCAGGGCTGCCGCGGCGGTGAGGTCCCCGGACCGGACCAGTGCGGCGGCGGCGACGTCCACCAGGTCCGCCCGCAGTCCCGACTCGACCCCCGAGGCAACCCCCTCGACGATCCACGGCGCCCGCAGGTAGGCGATCCGCTTGAGCTGCGGTGAACCGGAGAACACCCACGAGCGCGCCCACGCGGCTTCCGAGCGCACCATGCCGGGCAGCCAGGAGCTGTCGTCGTAGGAGGGCGGGTCGACGGGTTCGACCACCGCGTCGGTGACCTCCGGCTCGACCGCTTCGGCGTGCTCGTCCCGGATCGCGTCGCGCTCCGAACTCAAGGAGTTCTGGGTCGCCGGTGTGGCCGCGCTCGCGCGCCAGTCGTCTTCACGGATGCGTTCGCGGTGCTCGGCGATCGTCGAGGGGTCGCGGAACATCGTCGTCAGCGCGGGGAGGAGGCGAGCCGACTTGCTCTTCGGCGCGTATTCGTAGTGGCGGCTGTCGCCGGTCCGCATGAGACCGGTGCCGATGTCGATGAGCGGCTTGGCGGGCGTGGGCGGTCCGGAACGGGTGATGCCGTCGTGCCGGGTGAAGCGGCTGTACGCGGTACGGGCAGCGACCTCCGCCTGGTGGTGCTGGTGAAGCTGCTGGAACAACTTGCCGGCGTCTTCGGAGTCACCGGTCCGCTCCGCCAGGTCGTGGATGAACCGGAAGGTCTCATCGGCGTTGGCACCGCCGCGGAGGTAGGCCAGTACCGGGGAGGTGCCTGTCACGGCGCGCGCGATGGCGAACTCGCGGCCATCGCGCCACAACCCTCGGTAGCGGTCCAACAACGTGTCGAGGTACCCCTGACCTCCTTGGGCCTGACCGAGCACGCGGAAGAGAATCGCCTTGGCGATGACGTCGACGCCTGTGAAGCGGGACGCGTCGTCCTCTCCCGAGGAGAGGGTGAAGTACTGGCCGAGAACCATCTGCGCGTGCTCGTACGGGGTGTACGTGAGCTGTTGCGCCGGCGGCTGCTGGGGGGAAGTCCGGTGGAACGCGCTCCCCAGCTCGGGGAACAGCGTGATCAGGTGTTCGACGACCGCCTGGGGGTCCCTGCGGGCGATCGTGTCGGACAGGGCGTCACCGGCCCGACGCTGGGCGGCGAGCCGCGCCGGGTGCTCGGACTGCCACCCCGTGTGGGAGTTCAGGACCGGCGCGTTGTCGGGCGGCTCGATGGTGGGGTCGACCTCGATCGCGGTGCGGGCGACCTCCGCCATGAACGACGCGACCTCGGCGTGGGTCACCGGCGGCACGGGTGAAGCGGCGATCGCGTCCCGGACGCGATCGCGGACGAGCACGCCGAGCGTTTCGCGGTAGCGCTGCCCGAGAACGCTCAAGGCGGGGTGGGAACGCAGCTCGACCGCGAACCCCTCGGACAGGGTGTCGGCCATCGCGGAGATGTCGGCCGTCGTGGCGTCGACCAGTGCTCGGCCGGTGATCGACCGGACGGCGTTGCCCATCGCGTCCCGCACGACCTGGTCCGACATCGCCGCCGTGAACGTGGCCCGATCGGTCGGCAAGGAGGTGCTCTGGTGGAGGCGGTGCAGCAACCGCGCTTCGACTCGTCGGTGGAACTCCTCCATGCGCAGGCCACTGAGCCACGGCATCCCCGGATCGAGGACCACCGCGATGTCCGCGAACCCGGAGAGGTCCTCGAACTGAGCCTGGATCGCCGACCGGGCCTGCGCCGTCGACTCGGCGACCACGCGAGCCCGGTCGGTGGCGGAGAGCACCAGCAACGCCGGGTGGTCCTGCACGCGCCTCGCGAACACCTTGACCGCAGGTGCCACGACCTGGTCGTGGAAGGACGGCGTGGGCGTCCCCGCCCCGGTTGTGAAGCCGTTGGCCACCACTTCGGCGAGCTGATCCTCGGTCCTGGGCGGTGATCCACCGCCCAGGCGGTGGATCACCCGGTGGGCGCGGTGCACGGCGGCCGCCGCGGCACCGGGAACCACCTCCTGCGCCAAGACCTGCTCGAACGATTCCCGATCCACCACCGGCGGACCTGAAATGTCCACGTGGGCGCTCAGGGCGGCCATGGCCGCCGAGGACGTCTCGGCGGTGACGCGACCGATCAGCCGGGAAACCGGTCCCACGGTGTTGAGGAACCGGTTGAGCCGTTCCACCGGACCGTTCGGTGTGTCCCCCTTCGGCGTGTTCCGCCACGTCGCGTGATATTCGCGCAGGGCTGCGAGGACCCGCTCGCTGTTTTCCCCGCCGTCCCGGGAGGCGGGAGTCCCGCCGCCCCCGAGCACCTCGCGGAACTGGTCGACGGTGGGTTCCGGGTGCGCGTCCGCGGCAAGGGCGAGCGGAGGCCGGGTGGCATCGCCGGGTCGAGCGGCTTCAGCGAGTCGTACGGATCGCTCCAGCGCACGCCGGTGGTTGTCGATCAGCCACAGGTGGCGCGGCAGCAGGCTCGGTGCCGGTCCCACCTCACCGATTCCCATGATGCTCTCGTCGTCGACGACGTGTCCGCGCCCCGTCCGGAGCTGGAACAGCTTGTCCTTCTTGGGCCCGACGTACTCGTCGACCAGGCCGAGGAAGTGCGCGACCTCATGGGCGAGGATCAGGGCGGGGATGTCGGCCGGCCACCCGGACTGGTGGGCATGTCCTCCGGTGGGGAGCACGCGGACGTGACTGTGCGCCTCTTCGGGATCGGTGGTGAACTCGATGGTGACGTGGAACTGTTCCCCACTGGGCAACCGGTAGCCCTGGTTCAGGTACTCCCGCGCGCCGATCACCGCCTGCTCCCGCACCCGCGCCGCCACGTGGGGGGCGACGGGCACCGGACGCGACCCCGGACCGGAGGCGTTTCCCGTGGTGAGGAACAGCCGCACCGTGAAGTCCCGCACCGAGGTGCCGTCGACTTCGGCGACCCGGGTGTCGTAGGTGATGAACCCCTCGCCGGGGTCCAGGGTGACCGCGTCGGGAGTGACCTGTGAAGTCGCCGTGGGGAGCCACACCGTGTGGCGCACCTGCCCCGTTGCGGGCACTCCGGCCAGCGCTTCGGCGACCCGGTCCGCCGGCACCGGGTTGTGCGGCGTGAACCAGTCGGCGGTCCAGCGCCTGCTGTGCCGCCAGCCCTGATCATCCGCCACCTGCGGAATCGGCAGTCGGACCGGAGAGGTCAGGACGGGCGCAGCCGTCGTGCGCTCGGCGGCGTGAGGGGGTTCCGCCTTGCGCAGTTCCCAGTCAACCGAGACCAGGGCGCCGTCGTAGTCCTCCCAGGTGGTGACGACGGGCTCCGGGTTGTCCGGCCCCTCCAGCGCTCGCACGACCTGGGCGACGCTCGCGGCACGGCCGGACACCTCTACCACAGGGGGCAGGTAGCCCAGCGCGGTACGCGCCCGGACGGCGTCGGCCAGCGTTTTCGCCAGCGTCCGGACCCTGGCGAGCTGGAAGTTGTCGATGCGGGCGGCACCGGGGGAAACGGTGAGCGCGAGTTCCGGCGATGTGGCCGCCAGGTACGGCTCGCCGGTGGTGTCGAGGCCGAGGTCGCGGACGATCCGCGTGGCGAGTGCCCGGTCGCCCCGGTCGCCGGAGTTCCACATGTGGCTGTGGGCGACCACGGTCATCACGTCCACCAGCACCGCCTTGTCCTCTACGCGCCCCGGCGAGATGACCGAGTACACGGCAGCCGCCGCCCGCCGGTATGCGATGTCGCGCAGGACCAGGTTCGCGTCGAGGTCGGTACGGCCGTCGATCGCCGCAGTCCTCAGGCTTTCCCTGGTCCACTCCAGCCTGTCGGCATCCGGGTCACCGGTCGTCCTCGTCCTGAGGTCGAGCAGCGCCTTGCCGGGTACCACCTCGTCCGAGGAGCGCTCCGCAGGGACGACCGGCAGACCGATACCGAGCCCGTCAGCGATCTCACGGGCCAGAACCACGGCGGCAGCGGAATCCCCGGACCTGGACAACGTGCTGGCCACGACGAGCACCACCTGCTCCTCCAAACGCCCGTCCTGCTCCAGGAAGGCTGTCTGATGGGTGGCAGCGATCGCGATCCGAGCACGTCTGATCAGGTCATCGGTGCGGGTCTCCGGATTCGCGGCGAAGAACCGGCGCGCGTGCCCCGCCCTTCTCGCCAATTCCGCTCGTGTCCACTGCGACGAGGCGTCGGCGGGATCCTCCCGGACGTGTTCCATTGCCGGTTCGCCGGTGAACAGCGTTTCCTGCGGAACGGTGTCCGACTTCTGTCCGGGCGTACCGTCTTGGGTCGGTCCTTCGATCACCCAGGTGGCGATGTCCACGGTTTCCCGGGTATGCCCGTCGTCCATCGTGGTCGCCGCGGTTGGTCGGTCGGTCGTCGGAGGGGCCTCGACCGGACTCGGGACGCGAGTGGTGTTCTGCGGTTCCGGATCGGGTCGACCGGAAGCGGTGGGTGGCGTGGTGCGCTGCTCGGTTGGAGGGGTGATCGATTGGGATGCGGTCCCTCCCGGTGCGGCGTTCAGTGCCGTGAAGTCGAGTTCTACCGGTGCGAGCGCGTCGACTGGCGATTCGACGGGATTGAGCGCCAGGCTCGGCGTCCCACCGCTGTCCGGCGACGGTGGGGTGACAGCCGAGTGGCTCGGCAGCTCCGCCGGTCCATCGGCGGGCGCGACCGGAGTTCCGGGTGGGGTCGGACGATCCTGCGATCCGGCTTGCGGCTGCGGAACGGCCGTTGGGGGAACCGGTGTGGCCGAGGCGGTGGCCGGGAGGGGCAGTGCGGCGTTTGGCGAAGGCGGGATCGAGCCGATCTCCACGTCCGTCGGCAGTCCGGACCCGTCCTCCGCGGAGTACAGCGGCAGACGACTCGTGGAATCCGGCTGGCCGGCGACCGGTGTTCCCGGCCGGGACACCTCATCCTCCGCGAACCGCGAGTCGACGAGCGACCACGGATCTGCCTGCTCCGGATCGATGTCGGCCCGCTGCGGATCGGCGTCGACCTGCGCCGGACCGGCGTCCGCCCGCGGCGGACCGGCGTCGGCCTGCGACTGGGTGAAGACCGTGGCTTGTGCCGGTGTGGCGGATCCGGTGCCAGGAGCCGGCAACGCGCCCTCGGCGTGACCACCGACTTGTGCCGCCGGCGCGGGACCGGCGGTCGCTTCCTCGTATTCCGGCAGGGGCCCGCTGTAGCGCGGCGGGGCGAGGTGGTCACCGTCCCAATCCCCAGCCCCGGGATCGGCGCCGGGATCGGGATTGTTCGCGGCCGGGGGCAGGTCGGCCAGCGGCACTCCACCCGGTTCCGCCTCGGGTGCGCGGGTGCGGCCGAAGAGGCCCGCCGCCGCGCCGGCGGCGGTGATCGCCGCGCCGGCGGCCAGGCCCACCCCGACACCGATGGCGGTGCCGATCAGCGCGGGTCCCGGGCCACTTCCACCGCCGGTGTCGGCAGGAGGCGCCACCGGCTCCTGGACCTCTGGCTCCCACTGCTCCGGCTCATCGATTTCAGGCGGACCGGGTGGGGGTTCGACTGGTTCCCCCGCTGTCCCGGGGCCTTCGGGCGCGGACTGCTCGACGCCGAACGGATCGGGTTCCGGCGGTGCCGCGATCGACTCCTCCTGCCCGTCACCCGGTTCCACGTCTTCGGCTCCGCCGGCGTCATCCACACCGCCGACATCCCCGAATTCACCTACTTCGCCGACATCACCGATATCGCCGAGGCCGTCCAACACCTCCGGATCGAAATACTTCTCCACACCAGCCTGGAAAGAACCCGAGAACACACCACCCACCGCACCCGTCCACAACTCCCCATGACCCTGACCCATCCCCTCCGCCATCGCCCAACCCACCTGCACCTCCGCATGACCCTCGTTCACCCCCTGGAACAACACCCGATCACGCAACCACCCCGGCGCCCCCGACCGACCCAACGACACCAACACCCCCGCACCCGCACCACCCACCGCCGACAACCACGAACTCATCCCATCCCACTCACGCCGCGTCCCCTCCAACACCTGCGACAACTGCGCGACCGCATCCTGCAACACCTCCTCCACACCCTCCTGAACACCCTCCACCAACAACCGCACCATCCACCCCAACCGCTCCACCAACCGACCCACCGCAGCCCGACCCGCCGCCACGATCGACGGCACCAAAAACGCCGTAAAAGGACTCGCCAACGCCCACCCGATCGAATACGAAAAAAACGCCAACTCCACCACAATCGAATACTCCGCATGCTGCACCTGCACACCCAGGTCATACAACGACGAACCCTGACCCGACACCACCCCCACCAAATCACCCACCACCGAATCAACCCCACCCACAAAACCCCGAAAACCCCGCCCCACAACCCCACCCACACCACCATCCACAAAACCCACAGCACCCGAACCCGCCCCACCCAACCCCGCCACCACCCCCGCCAACCGCACCCACTCACCCGACAACACAAACGCAGCCCGAGAATCCACCTCAGGCAACAACTGCCCCGCCAACAACACCACCAACGCATTAGTGCCATCACTCGCAACCAAATCAACAGGCACTGCGTTTTCCTTGTCGGGAGGTTCGGTCCGCGGGGATCACGGGAGGGCATGACGTCCGTGGGCGCCGCGGTGCGGAACCGCGGCGCCCACGGACGACGGACTCACATCTCCAGCACGTGCCTAGTCCCGCCGAGGCGGGTTCTGCGACGAGACCGGCTGGACGGGGGACATCGGCTCACCGGCACGCCCACCGGGGGGCGTCAGGCCGTCGAGTTCTTCGCCTTCGCGGGAGAAGGGAACGCCCACCGTCGAATCCGGATCGGTGGCGTGCGACCGGGGATCGGGTGGGTCCCCGGTGAAGAGCTCCGACGCGCCCGCCGGTTTCAGCACGTTCTCCTCGGGGACTTCCGTGTAGATCGGCGGACCCTCAAGGCTGGGGATGGGTGGGGACATCGGCACGCCGGGGATGTCACCGTCACCGTAGGTGTGGGCGAACTGGAGCGGCACGGTTTCCGGGTGCTTGAGCGCCGGCAGCATCGGACCGCTGATCGCCTCGTCCAGGGTGTGGTCCCCGTAGGGCTGGAAGAAGCCCCTGGGCTGTCCGTCGGCGTCGGTGAGCACCACCCGGTCGCCGGTGTCCGGCACCTCGGCGCCCAAGGGCGCGAGCACGCCGATCGTCTCCCCGTCGGCGTTCCTCAACTCCTGCGGCACCAGGGGGATCCCGATGGGCCGGTCGTCGGTCTCCACCTGCTTGTGCCGGGCATCGGGTGGTTGCACGGGGTGCACGGGTTCAGCAGCGGTGAAGGTGGGGTCGGCGACGGCCCCGCCGGTCAGCGGGGTGCCCTCGACGACCGGGTCACCGGGCGTGGTCTTCACCGCTGTCGGGCCTTCGGTGACGTACTCGCCGGTGTACGCCTCCGGGGTGTCGGACTGCGGACCCCCACCGGGCGGCGGCCCCTCACCGGCCTGGGGGTCCACGTGCTTCTGCTCGCCCCCGGGGGGTTGCACGGGTTGGACCGAGGTGAAGGTCGGGTCGGCGACGGCCCCGCCGGTCAGCGGCGTGCCCTCGACGACCGGATCACCGGGCGTGGTCTTCACCGCTGTCGGGCCTTCGGTGACGTACTCGCCGGTGTACGCCTCCGGGGTGTCGGACTGCGGACCCCCACCGGGCGGCGGCTGCACGTGCTTCTGCTGCGGCGGCGGTCCGAACTCCGGCACGCCCTGCGCGAGCAGGATGTTGTTCTCCTCGGTCTGCTCGTGCGCCTTGGCGAGCAGTCCCAACTGGTCGCCGAGGCCTCGGAACAGTTCCTCGATCATCGTGAAGGCGGTGCTCAACCCCACGATCGCCTTGGTGTACCCCGGCTCGAACTCCCTCCAGGACGGATCGGTCTTTTCCCTCTTGAGGGGTTTTTTGTACTTCAAGTTGTCGATTTGCTTGCCCACCACCCTGAACCGGTCGGCGGTGCCGTGGATGAGCCCCGCTGCCGTCTTCAGGTTGTCCGTGTCGACGGTCATGGGCTCGCCGCTGCCCGGTGGCGGGGTGTCGAGCGGCTTGGTCACGGGCGGTGGCGCCTGGCCCCCGTACCCGCCCGACCCCCCGCCCGGTGGGTTGCCCCTCGGTCCCGTCATGGCAGCCTCCTCAGCCGTCGGTGCGCATCGCGGCGCGCAGTGATTCGGGGAGTCCGGACTCCGGCATGACGAACGACTCGAGGTCCATCTCGCCGGAGAACATCGCCTTGGCGTCCATGCCGGGCGGCAGTTGCGGCGCGATCAGCTCGGCGGCCTCGGTGGCGGCCTTGCGCTGCGCTTCGGTGATGGTGGACACCAGGGCTGCCGACAGTTCCGCGGGTGGCATCCGCTTGTAGGCGGCGGTGGGGAACTTGACGTCGATGACGAGACCGCCGTGCCCGACGGTCACCGCCACCACGTTGCGGGGCGCGGTCGCGGTGGCGCGGATCTCCCGCAGCTTGCGCTGCGTCTCCACCAGTGCGCGTTGTTGTTCCTGGAACTGCGCGAGCAACTGATCGAGCTGTTCGGTGTGCGGAGTGGACACGGTGACCTCCTGGTCAACAGTGGCTCGGGCGGGGAAGGGGGTTCAACCGCGATGGGAGTGGTCGGCCCGATGGAGAACGGCGGGTTGCCCGATCAGCCCACCGCGGCCAGGCCCCCGGAGGCCGGGGACCTCAGGTCGGCGGCGGTGAGGGTGCGCGAGGCGGCCGTGGCGGCGAGGTGGTCGGCGAGCCGGTGGGCGCCCCTGGCCGTGCGGTCGCCCGAGCCCTCCAACCGGGCGCGCAGCGCGGCCACCGCGTCGTCGGGCACCTCGTGGCCGTGTCGGGCCAGGTGCCGCACGGCCATCCGCACCAGGTCGTCCACCCGGTGCTCGGTGAACTGCCACGCCTCGGCGAAGCCCTCGGACAGCCCCTGGTTCAGCGCCAGCAGCGCGCGCACCGCGGTCCGCTCCCCCAGCAGCAGCACGACGACGTCGTTCGCGTCCCGGCGCATCGCGTCGGCCAGCGCTTCGGCGGCCTCGGCGCGCAGTTCCGGCGCGTCGGTGGGCCAGCCGGTGTCGGCGTCGAGCACGAGGACCCCGCCGGCGGCGTCCGCGAACGCCCGGCCGACCAGACTGCCGGCCTGACCGGGCCAGCGGGGGCACAGGTCGGGGCCGACCGCGAGGCGCACCACGTGCCCGGTGTCGACCAGGTCCAGCTCGGACAGCGCCTGGGCGTAGAGCCGGGCCACCTCGCTGCGGCCGGTGCCGCGCGGGCCGGTGAGCACCGCGCTCGCCTGCCGGGCCAGGGGCCTGCGCCGCTGCTTGAGCCCGCACAGCCGCAGCACGGCGCGGCCCAGCGCCTCGCGCACGTCGTCCACACCGTGCAGCTCGCTCACGCGCCGCCAGGAGCGGCTGGCGGCCAGCGCCGCCGTCGGGTCGACGTTCGCGTCGGGCGGTCCGGTGGACGGCGCGGCCTGGCCGAGGGCGGCGAGTTCCGGGACGAGATCGGCGTCGGTGAGCCGGTTGAACTCGGAGTCCTTGGCGGGCGGTTGGTTCGCCAGCCGGGAGGCCTGGTTGTTGACCATCGCCTCGAACAGCTTGCGGGCGACGCGGCCGTTGCCGAAGGTGTCGTTCTTGGGCACCCGGTCGAAGTAGTCGCCCAGCGCCCGCACCGCGTCGTCGGACAGCTCGTAGTAGTGCTTGCGGCACAGGTTGGCGGTGATGGTGACCAGTTCCTCGACGCTGTAGTTCGGGAACTCGACGGTGCGGGTGAAGCGGGAGGCCAGGCCGGGGTTGGAGGCGAGGAACTTCTCCATCAGCTCGGAGTAGCCCGCGACGATGACCACGATCTCGTCGCGGTGGTCCTCCATCATCTTCATCAGCGTGTCGATGGCCTCCTGGCCGAAGTCCGGGCCGCTGCCGCCCGACTGGCTCGACAGGGTGTACGCCTCGTCGATGAACAGCACCCCGCCCATCGCCTTGGTGACCACCTCGGCGGTCTTGATGGCGGTGGCACCGATGTACTGGGCGACCAGGTCGGCCCGCGCGACCTCGACCATGTGCCCGCGCGACAGGATCCCCAACTCCGCCAGCACCGAGCCGTAGAGCCGGGCCACCGTCGTCTTACCGGTGCCCGGAGGGCCCGCGAACACCAGGTGCCGGCTCATCGGCGGCATGGGCAGACCCAGCTCCTTGCGGCGCTGGCTCATCCTGATCAGGTTGATCAGGCCGATGACCTCCTGCTTCACCCCGTGCAGGCCGATCAGCCCGTCCAGCTCGGCCAGCGGACCGTCCAGGGCGACCGGCCGGCCGTCCTCGCCCTCGGCGCCGGGGAAGCCGGGCAGCCCCGTGCCACCGCCGCCCGTCGCGACCGGTTCCGGGGAGGCCACCACGCCGACGGCCACCTGCCGCTCGCCGGTGACCAGGCCGGAGACGGTGAGCCGGTCGTGCTCGACGCGCCGGTGCACGGGGGTGCCGCCGCTGCCGGTGACGGTGCAGTCGACGACCGCGGCGTTCTCCTCGGTGTCCAGCAGCACACCGTCGCCCGCGCTGCCGGTGACCTCGCTCTCGCGCACGTCCAGCCGGCCGCCGTCGTGCACGTGGACGCCGTGGCGGCGGGCGTCGCGGACCCGGCAGCGGACGGCGTGCAGCGTGCCGCCCACGACCTCCAGGCCGTCCGCGGCGGACCCGACGACCTCGCTGTCGCGCACCTCGGCTTCGGCGCCGGCTTCCACCAGCAGACCGCCGCCGCGCAGCAGCGCGGACGCCAGCGCCACCCGGGACCGGTCACCGACCCGCACCAGGTGCTCGGCCCGGCCGGCCAGCCGCAGGTCGGCGACCTCCGCGCGGGCTTCGTCGGCCAGGTCGAGGCCGACGCCGTCGCCGGCCACGACGTCGGCGTCGGTCAGCGCCAGCGCGGACCGGTCCCGGACGACCAGCACCGGACCGGACGCCGGCTCCGCGCGCAGCTCCCGGACCTCGGCGCGGGCGTCCGCGCGCACGAGCACCGCACCGTGCGTCGTGCCGCCGACCCACAGCTTGGTGAACCTGGGCGCGGCCTGCCCGTCGGCGACCACCCCGACCGGGCTGTCCTCCACCCGGCAGTCCTCGAAGCGGGGCGCGGCGGTGCCGGTGACCTGGACGGCGTTGCGCCCCGCCCCGGTGAACAGGCAGTCCTTCAGGACGGGCTGGGTGGCGCCCGCGAGGTGCGCGGACTGCACCCCCGCGCCGGTGAACCGCGACCCGGTCACGGTCACCCGGCCGGTGCTCGTCACGTACAGGTCGAGGCTCTCGCTGTCACCGACGACAAGTCCGCGGACGTCGACGGCGGCCTCGTTCTCCACCACCACGGCGGGTTTGCTCGTGCCGACGACCTCGCAGTCCTCGACCAGCGCGCGGGCACGCCCGTTGACGCAGATGCCGTTGCCGCCCGCGCGCAGCACCCGGACCCGGCGCATCACCAGCGCGCCGTCCTCGGCCACGACCACGCCCGAGGAGCCGGTGTCGGCGACCTCGCTGTCCTCGACGCTGCTCTGCGCGGACGAGGTGATCACGAGCCCGGCGCCGCCCGCGGCGGTGAGCGCGCAGCCCCGCAGCGACACCCGGCCGCCTCCCCGGGCCAGCACCGCCGCCCAGGAGGCGCTGGACACCCGGCAGCCGTCGAGCGCGACCTCGCCGCGCCGGGCGTCCAGCGCCGCGGCGTCGGGCGCCGTCCCGGTCACGACCAGGCCGGTCAGCCGCACCGCCTCGGCGTCCACCACCACGGCGCTGCCGGTGGCCGCGCGCACCTCCACGGTGCCGAGGCCCTCCTCGGCGGTGAGCGTGACCACCCTGGTGAGCACCAGGTTCTCGTCGTAGCGGCCCGGCAGCACGCTGATCATCGCCCCGTCGCGGGCGTCCGCGAGGGCGGCGCCGATGGTCGGGTACGCGTCCGACCTGTTCTGCGCCACCACCAGCAACTGTCGGTTCATCTCCTGCAACCTCTCCCGTTCGGCACGTCAGACCAGTCCCGGCAACGCCTGGAACCGGGGTGCCGAGCCCTCCGGGGTGCGCGCGACGCGCTCGGCCTTCGCCCACTTGTCCGCGGCGGTGCGCAGCGCGGTCACCGCCAGCTCGTCCAGCGACACCCGGTTGCGGTCCACCCGGCCGTTCGAGTCGACCTCGCCCGCGGCCAGTTCGCGCAGCAGCACCTGGCCGCGGGCGCCGTCGGCGGGTTCGGTGACGCCGAGCACCTTGAAGCTGGTGCCCGGCACGAACAGCACCCGGTCGGGCACGGCTCCGACGTCGGGTTCCAGCATCCGCGTGCGGCGGCCGGTCATCGACCACAGCAGCACGTCCACCTCACCCTCGTGCCGGGCGCACGGCGCGGAGAGGGCGTTGAGGAAGCCCCACTCGGTGAGGAACTTCCGGCCCCGGTACAGCTCCAGCTCGTGTTCGGTGAGCGACGCGGTGATCACCGCGATGCCCCGGTGCGAGGGGAGCCGGGTCAGCCCGGAGACCGCGCAGCGCGCGAACGGCACGTGCGGCCCCACCTGCGCCGAGCGCAGGGCGGCGTCCACGCCGTCGCCGTCCGGCGACAGGTAGAGCCGGACCGCCACCGCGTCGGTGAGCAGGTCCGACGAGCGACCGGTGGAGCCCTGGAAGCTGGGGTGCTCGGACAGCACGCGGGCGACGGAGTTCGCGACCGACGCGAACTGCTGGTTGAGCGTGCGGCGCAGCCAGGCCCGCTCCTCCTCCAGCCCGCGCTTGGGCACCACGGCGGCGGCCGACGCGGCGGGCACCGGCTGCACCCCGGTGGCGCGGATGGGCCGGGCGGTCTCGGGCGTGCCGCCGGGTTCGGTGTTGCCGACGCCGGTGCCCGTGGCGGTGGTGCTGCCGGCCGGTGCGACGGGAGCGGACGTGGCGGTGGGCACGGGTGACGCGACGGGGAGCGTGGCGGCGGGCGGCGGTGAGACCGGGGGCGCGCCGACCGGGGGTAGCGCGCCGGGTGGCGGGCTGGTGGACGGCACGACGGCCGGCCCGAGCGCCGGAGGTGGAGCGGTGACCGGAGCGGGGGCGACCGGAGCCGGATCGCCGGCCGTCGGCGCGAGCCGAGGACCGGCTGACGGGGCGAAGCCCGTGGGCGGGAGGGCCGGTGACGCGGGGACGACGGGCGCAGCGGTCGGACCGCTGTCCTCCGACAGTTCCGACAGCGCCACCCCCGGCTTGGGCCCGGGAAGGGCGGGCGACGCCGGCGGTGCGGCGTTCCCCGGTTCCGCGACCGCGGGACCGGGAAACGCGGAGCCGGGCAGCTCCGGACCCGCGGCGACGAGGAGGTGCTCCGGCGCGGAGCCGAGGTCCGCCGTCCCGAGGCGTTGCCCGATGCCCGACTGCCGGACCGCCTCCCCGTCCGGCGCGCGCTCCGGCGACGTCCGCGGGTCGGCGGAGGTCTGCGGATCCGGTGCCGCCTGGGCATCGGAGTGGTTCTCGACGTCCTGGTCCAGTCCGGCGTGCGCACGACCGCGACCCGCGGCGCGCACCGGGGCCTGCCCCCGCACGGGGACGAGGTCGCTCAGGTAGCGCGTCGTCGGGTCCAGGCGGGCGACCAGGTCCTCGGCCAGCAGCCGCATCCGCGCCTCGACGGCCTCGCTCGTCGCGTCGAACAGCATCAGGTGGCGCTCGGGGTCCAGCGGCGTGGCGCGCACGGACTGGGCGTGCGGCGGTTCCTCCGACGGGCGCACCCAGAGCCCGGCCTGCACGACCTCCACGACCGCGTCCGGCGCGTACCAGTAGACGGCGGGCCCGACTTCGGACACCCCCGCGACCGGCGGGCGGTGGCTGACCAGCCGGGGCAGCGCGGTCCCGTCGCCCGAACCCGGCGAGTACCCGAGCTCGCGCGCGTTGCTGCGCCAGCCCAGGACGCCGTTGGGGCGGATGGTGTAGACGTCGGGGTCGACGACCGCGCCGACGGGCAGGCCGGTGTACCAGACCAGGTCCTCGCCGATGAAGTCGGCGAGGGCCTGCGCGGAGGAGTCGCCGTCCGCGTCGGAGAGCCTGCCGTAGCGCAGCAGCCGGGTCTTCACCCGGACCGACTTGGGCAGTCCGGTCCAGAAGCGGGCGACGTCGTCGAACGAGATCGCCGGGGCGTCGGGGCACCCGAGCACCAGGGTCAGCACATCGGCCTGGCACGGCAGGTTCTCGTGGAGCCTGGTGCGGTGCGCCCGCACCTTGCCCTCGTCGCCCGTCGGGCGGATCCAGATACCTCCGCTCACCGGTTCGGCGATGCCGATGGCGCTGGTGGCGGACGCCTCGGCCAGGTCCTCGGACTCCCAGTCGGGTTTGGGGAACCTCTTGGAGTCCCAACGGGGCGCCTTGCCGGGCTGGAACCTGATCCACCCGGTGCGGCGGCCGTCGTCGACGAACAGCGACCCGCCGACGCCCGGCACGATCACCCCGTCGGGCGCGACGACCGGGCGGTTGAGGCGTTCGGCGAGCCACTGCCCCGCCAGCGCGGTGGTCTCGCGCGACCGACCGCCGATGACGATGCGCACGCCGCGCCGGGGTCTGGGCATCAGGTCGGCCACCGACTCCCACGCCGCGATCGGGCTGCCGGTGGGCAGGTCGACCACGACGAGGTCGTACTGGGGGTCGGCGGCCACGTCGAGGGCCAGGTTGCGCGCCTCGGCGGTCAACTGGTCGCGCGGGTGGACCACGAGGGCGTTGCCGATCATCCGGCTGGTCATCTCCACACCGCCGCCGGATTCGGCGCGGCGTCCCACTACCCGGGTCATGTCAGCTCCGTCCCTTCTCCACCACACCGACCGCGGCGCTGGAGAGCGTCGGGCCGCTGGGCACCGAGGCGAGCACGCCGTCGGGCACGGGGACCGGCGGCACGCCGCCGAACCCCAGCGCCGCCACGGAGGCGTCGTCGGGCAACGAGTACTTCACGCCCTGATCGGTGATCAGGTAGCGGTCGGGCGTGCGCCCCTGAGCCACGGGCACGGCGGCGGCCAGCAGGCCGGCGGCAGGCTTGAGCAGCGCCGCGGTGCGGGCGGTGGCGGGTGGCGCCTGTTCGGGGTCCGCGGTCACCAGGCGACTGTCCACGCGGGTTCCGTCGGGCTGCTGGCGCAGGCACACGGCGCGTTCCGGGCCCGACCGCTCGACCAGCGGCGCGGTGCCGACGAGGTCGGGCAGGCGGTCGACGAGCGAGGTGTCCGGGGAGTGCGGCGCGGCGGCGAGCGCGCCGGTGTCCAACGGCTCGGCCGGGCGGCCGAACCTGGCCTGCACCAGGGCCGCCTCGGTGCGCGACAGCGGCGCGAGGCCGTCGGCTCGCAGCACGAAGTGGCGGGTGCCGCCGCCGGGCGCGGCCTGCTCGAACAAGTCGCCCACCCGGCGCCGGGCACCGCCGACCTCGGGGCCGGGGCGGCCGTCGTCGGGGATCACGGCGGCGGCGATCACCGGTCCTTCGGGCACCACGTCCAGCCACGCGGTGGGCGCGGTGCGCGGTGGTCCCGCTTCCAGGCCCAGCGCGACGGGGACGGTGTCGTCGGCCAGCCGGTGCTTGCGGTCGCGCCACACGAGGTACTGCTCGCCGGTCTCGGTGGCGACCCACAGGTGCCGGTCGTCCCCGGCGTCGGCGGACGGCGTGCCGGGCAACAGGTTCCAGCCCATCCCACCGCCGGAACGGGCCAGGCACAGCAGCCACGGCCCGCCGGCGAGCGCGTCACGGGCGGGCACCGCGTCGGGCGCTCCGGGGATGCCGATCTCCGGACCTCTGGGCAGGCCGACCAGCGACGCGCGCTTGATGGTCTCCACGCGTGCGCTCGCCCCGACCAGCAGCAGGGCCGAGGCGTGGTTGGACACCGGCAGGAGAACACCGTCGCGGTGCACGTAGAGCGCACCGGTCTCCTCCTCCACGAGCACGGCGCCGGGCTTGCGCCACGCCTGCGACCCGCCCGGCTTGATCAGGCCGTAGACGCCGAACCCGACGCCGATCAACAGCGCCAGCACCACACCCATGACCAGCCCGAACAGCGCCCGCCTGGCGGGCGGCTCACCGTGGCTGGTGTCCCCGAGCAGCAGCGCGGAACTCATCCGCCCGACCATCGTCTGGTAGGCGTGCAGGTGGTCGCGTTGGGTCTGCACGGCGGCTCACCCGGCCAATCCGCGAGCCCAGGCGTACACGTGCAGGACCTGCAGCAGCACCGGCACGACCGCGATGCCCGCGCAGATCTCCAGCACGTTGGCCAGGTGCGCCCACAGGGGCAGGGCGCGGCGGTGCAGCGGGCGCAGCGCCGCCGCCACGAGCAGCCCCGCCACGCCCAGCAGGCCCACCAGGGAGGTGATCCGCCACACCACGTCGAGCGGCGCGAGCAGGACGATGACCTGGAGCACCCCGCCCCACGCGCCCGCGGCGGCCAGGGCGGTGCGCTGCACGACGTTGCGGAACTCCCGGGCGCGCAGCAGCACCAGTGAGGTGAGCAGGCCGGCCAGCACGTGCCGCGCCCAGTCGCCCCCGTCGAGCAGGACGGGCACGACCGCCGCGATCACCAGGGCCGTGCCGACGGCGAGCATGGTGAGGTAGTGGTCGGCCTGCCGGGTGCGCGCGCCCAGGTCGGCCGCGGGCTCCGGTTCGACGTCGATCTGGAGTTCGTCGGCGGTGCGCGGCAGCTGCGGTCCGCGCAGCCGGGCGGCC
The DNA here is from genome assembly GCF_050946825.1 of Actinosynnema sp. CA-299493. Taxonomy (NCBI): domain Bacteria; kingdom Bacillati; phylum Actinomycetota; class Actinomycetes; order Pseudonocardiales; family Pseudonocardiaceae; genus Actinosynnema; species Actinosynnema sp. CA-299493. Next base: position 3,850,942 of record NZ_CP191993.1, on the reverse strand, counting down.
CGGGTCGCGATCTTGGGCGTGAACAGGGTGATCAGGAAGAACGCGGCACCGAGCACGGCGGCGGTCTGCGCCCCGTCCAGCTCCAGGCCCAGGTGCAGCCAGCCGGCGAGCAGGGCGCCGGCGCCCGCGACGACGACCACGCCGAAGGGCACCACCGGCAGGTCGCGCACCACGAGCCGTTGCAGGGCCAGGGGCAGCACCGAGCAGGCGACCGCGGCGACGGCGCCGACCAGCGCACCGACCGGGGTGGGCGCGCCGCCGTCGGCCAGCCCGGTCAGGCCGGCGAGCCAGGCGAACCCGCAGCCCGTGACACCGACGACGGCCGCCAGCGGGCGGTCGCCCTTGGTCTTGGCCACCACCAGCGAGGCGACGGTCAGCAGCACCGCCAGCACGGCGGCGGCGGGCGCGAGCGCGGCGCGGTCGGGTGCGACGACCAGCGCCGCGCCCGCGGTGGACAACACCACTGCGGCCAGGGTGAGGAACAGCCTGCGGTTGGCTGTGTCGGTCCACCGGTCGCCCTGCCGGCCGATCACGGTGGCCATCCCCTCGGCCACGTCGTCGAAGTCCAGTTCCGGCAGCGGGTCCTGCGCGGGCACCAGGTGGAACTGGTCGCCGTCGAGCCAGTCCAGCGTCTCCGGCGTGCCGTCCGGGTCGAGCGGGGCCTCCCCCACGCGCTGCAGCACCCACGAGCCGTAGTCGGTGTTCCGCTCGTCCTCGGGGACGACGTGCCGCACCAGCATCGGGATCAGGTCGACCACGGTGGTCGCCACGGGCACGGCCAGGTCGGCACGCCCCCCGGGCCCGGTCACGGTGACGCGGCACAGCGCCGCCCCGGCGGTCACGACCGGTCCCCGGCGAACTGGGGCACGGGCACGAAACCGGTCTGCACGAGCCGGATGCCGCGGCGGGTGACGAGCTGGGCCCGGCCGGGCGGCAACGTGCGCGGCGCGGCCTCGCCGAGGAACTTGCCCTCCTCCTTGGGGTAGGAGAACAGCAGGGCGGGGGTGCCCAGTTCCCAGAGCCTGCGCAGGACGGGGTCCATCATGCCTCTCAGGGCGTTGGCACTGCTGCGGGCGACGACCAGGTGGAAACCGATGTGCACGCCCTGGGCGAGCATCGGCAGCAGCGCGTCCAGCGGCGTCCCGGCGCCCAGGCCCGCACCCATCAGCTCGTAGTCGTCGACCACGACGAACAGCTGGGGCCCGTCCCACCAGTCGCGCCGGCGCAGCCGCTCGGAGGAGATGTCGGCGCCGGGGATGCGCTTGTGCAGCGACACCGCGGCCTTGTTCGCCAGGTCGGCCAGCGCGTCCACACCGACGGCGTGCCCGATGAGGTAGTCGTCGGGCACGATCCCGTCGAGGTCGCGCTGCGCGTCGCCCAGCACCACCTTGGCCTGGTCGGGCCGGTAGCCCTGCACGACCGAGCGCAGCACCAGGCGCAGGGCGTTGGTCTTGCCGGTCTCCGCGTCGCCCATCGCGATGAGGTGCGGCACGACCGAGAAGTCGTGCCACACCGGGGCGAGCCGCTGCTCGTCCTGCCCCAGGCAGATCCGCAGGTCGCCCTCCGGTGCGGGCAGGTCGACCACCGGCAGCTTCATCGGCAGCAGCCGCACGCCGGGCGCGCTGCGGCCGGGCCAGAACGTGCGCACCTCCTCGGCGATGCCCTTGGTGACCGCGGTCAGGTCGTCGGTGTCCGAACTGCCGTCCAGGCGGGGCAGCGCGGCGAGGAAGTGGAAGCCGGAGCTGGTGAGGCCGCGACCGGGCTGGTTGGGAACGGTGGCGGCCTTGCGGCCCTGCACCTCCGACTCCATCGAATCGCCCAGCCTCAGCTCGAACCGGGTGCCCAGCACGTCGCGCAGCCACGGGCGGATCTCCGACCAGCGGGTGGAGCTGACCACGAGGTGGATGCCGAAGGACAGGCCGCGGGCAGCGATCTCGGTGAGGCTGCTCTCCAGGTCGCCGTAGTCCTGGCGGAGGGTGAACCAGCCGTCGATGACGAGGAACACGTCGCCGTGGGGGTCGTCGATCCGCCCGGTGCGGCGGGCCTCGCGGTAGGCGTTCATCGACTCGAAGCCGCGCTCGGCGAACGCCTGCTCGCGCCGCTCCATGACCTGGGTGACCTCCTGCACGGTGCGGTTGACCCGGTCACGCTCCATGCGGGTGGCGATCGAGCCGACGTGCGGCAGACCGCTGATCGACATCAGGCCGCCACCGCCGAAGTCCAGCGCGTAGAACTGGACCTCCTGCGGGGTGTGGGTGACCGCGAGCGCCAGGACGAGGGTGCGCAGCAGCGTGGACTTGCCGGTCTGCGGGGCGCCCACGACGCCGACGTGGCCGTCCGAACCGGACAGGTCGGCGGCCAGCAGTTCGCGCACCTGCTCGTAGGGGCGGTCCACCACGCCGACGGGGATGCGCAGCCGGCCGCGCACCGCCGGGTCCAGCACGCTCATCCCCAGTTCGGGGTCGGGCAGCACGCTGGGCAGCAAGGTGTCCAGGCTGGGCGCCTGGGCCAACGGGGGCAACCACACCTGGCGCGCGGCGGGCCCGGCCCCGGCCAACCGGTCGATGAGCACCTCGGCCAGGCTGGGCGCGTCCTCGGCGACCTCGGGCTTCTTCGGCGTGGCCTCGACCTCCTCCCCGACGGTCGTGGGCACGTGCAGCAGCGGGTGGACGTGGGTGTGGAAGGGGACCACGTCGTCGGGCGGGGCGACGTCGGCGACCGGCGTGCCGTCGGGGGCCGCGACGGCGGTGGGCCCGGAGACGTAGGCGCTCTTGAACCGCACGAGGGTGGTGGTGTCGACCTTGAGGTAGCCGTTGCCGGGCGCGGAGGGCAGCTCGTAGGCGTCACCCACGCCGATGACGCTGCGCGACTCCATCGAGGAGAACGTGCGCAGCGCGATCCGGTAGGACAGGTGGCCCTCGACGCGGTGGATGCGGCCCTCGTCCAGCCTCTGGGAGGCCAGCAGCAGGTGCACGCCGAGGCTGCGGCCCAGGCGGCCGATGGAGACGAACAGCTCCATGAACTCGGGCTTGCTGCCCAGCAGTTCGCTGAACTCGTCCACCACGACCAGCAGCGTCGGCAGCGGCGGCAGCGGGCTGCCCGCCAAGCGCGCCTTCTCGTACTCGAACAGCGAGGCGTGGCCGCTCTCGCGCAGCAGCTCCTGGCGACGGATCATCTCGCCGTTGAGGGAGTCCTGCATCCGGTCGACCAGGGGCAGCTCGTCGGCCAGGTTGGTGATCATGGCCGAGGTGTGGGGCAGCTTGTCCATGCCCAGGAACGTCGCGCCGCCCTTGAAGTCGACCAGCACCAGGTTGAGCACTTCCGAGGAGTGCGTGGCCACCAACGCGCACACCAGGGTGCGCAGCAGCTCGCTCTTGCCGGAGCCGGTCGCGCCGATCAACATGCCGTGCGGGCCCATGCCGCCCTGCGCCGACTCCTTCAGGTCCAGTTCGACGACCTCGCCGTCCTCGGTGACACCGATCGGCACCTGCAACCGCGCGCGCTGCGGGGTCTTGAGCCGCCACTGGGCGGCCACGTCGAAGGTGTGCGGATCGCGGACGCCCAACAGGGTCGTGAGCTCGAAGTCGGACTCGAAGGGCCGTTCGACCACGTCCACGGTGCCGCTGGTGCGCTTGGGCGCGATCAGCCGGGCCAGCGACTCGGCACGCGCCGCGCTGAGGGTGTCGGCCGTCGCGGAGCCCGACCCGTCGCCCACCGCGAACTCGACCCGCCCGTCCTGGCAGGTCAGGCGCAGCACCTTGGCCCCACCGGGCATCACGCCGGTGATGTCGAGCAGCACGGTGTTGCGCAGGCCGCCGCCGAACAGGGGCGAGGAGTCGGGGATGTGGGCCAAGTGGGCGACGACGACCACGAACGGCTCGGTGACGCTCGGGAACGCGGACTTGTCGTGCTCCCCCCGCCCGGTGACCTCCGGGCCGAGCACGGCCATCAGCTCGTCGTGGTCGCAGGCCACCACGGGCAGCGGGCCGCTGGCGTCGTGGGTGGTCGCGTGGGCGTTGTGCGGCAACCACTTCACCCAGTCCCACACCGCCCGGTCCGCCTCGCCGGTGAGCACCGCGACGCGCAGCTCGTCCGGTGCGTGGAAGGTCGTGAGCTGGCCGAGCAAGGCCCGCACCAGACCGACCGCGGCGACCGGGTCGCCGGCGAACTCCACGCTGGTGAAGCTGCGCAGCCCCACCGAGATCGGGATGCCGCCCACCGTGCGGTAGGTCTCGCCGAAGCGCCGCAACGAGATCGCCGACAGCGGCTCCAGGTCTTCGATCGGCTTGGTCGTGGGCGGGGTGAACTCCATCGCCGCGTGCTGCGTGCCCAGGCCGATGCGCACGCGGGCGAAGTCGTCGTGGCTGCCGCGCCGCTCCCAGAGGCGAGGTCCGGAGGCGATCGACCACAGCCAGGAAGGGTCCGGGTTGTTCCACGCCACGGCGGCGCGCTGGGTGTCGGCGGTCTTGCGGGCGCGGGTGCGCAGCTGGTCGATGTAGCGCAGGTAGTCGCGGCGCTCGGAGTTGAGCTTGCGCTTGCGCTCCGCGCCGGCCCGGCCGAGCTGGCTCAGGCCCATCGTGACCATGGCGATGCCCATCGCGCCGCCCATCACGTAGACGAGCGGGGACCCACCACCACCCGTGCCCGCCGAGGAGAACACCAGGATCATCGCGATCGGGCCGATCGCCATCGGGATGAACATCAGCACGGAGCTGAAGTCCCGTGCCGCCGGTTCCGGCATCACCGGCGGTTCCTGGAGCTCTTCCTGCCCCTCGGGCAGTTCGGGGCCCGCCGTGCGGGGTCTCCGCTTGACCGTAGTGGTGCTCATTCGATGACCCCGGGCGCCCTGGACGCCGGTGTGCCCCACGCCCGCTCGTCCTGCTTGAGCAAGTCGATCGCGGCGCGCTCCGGTTCCTCGCCGTCTTCCTCGCCCTCGTCCTCGACCACGTCGGGCTCCTCGGGCGGCTCCTGCTCACCGGCCATCGGCACGTCGTCGGTGGGGAAGTAGGGACGCGGGATGGAGTGGCCCCCGTCGGACCGCACGACGTGCTGCGGCACCGGGCGGACGGCGGTGGTGGAGGAGTGCTGCCAGGGCGCGCTGTCGCGCAGCGCGTAGTCCGGGGTGAACTCCGCGTCCGCCTCCCCGTCCTGCTCGGCGGACTTGGAGGAGAGCCACAGCAACCCACCCGCGCCGGCCGTGCCCCAGGCGCTGGTGTCCTCGTCGCCGTCGACCGTGACGACGGGAACCACGTCCTCCGGCTCCTCGGGCACGAGGCCGGTCGCAACGGTGGCCGACGGTGGCTCCTGACCGGTCAGGAGCACCCCACCGGGCAGGAGCGCCTCTTCCTTGCGGGCACCGGTCCCGGCACCCTCGCCGCCCGCGCGGCCCGACGGAGGGCCGGGCTGCGCGGGCGGTTGCGCGGCCGGCGGCTGGGCACCCGTCGGCGGGGCGGACGGCTGGGCCGCGGGTGGTTGCGCGGCGGTCGGCGGGACGGGCAGCGGGACGACCGGCGGCACGACCACAGGGGACGCCGCGGAGGGAGGCGCCGGCGCCGCGACGGCGACCGGTGGCGGAACAGCCTGCGGCGCAACCGTTCCGGGCGGTCCCGAGACCTCCGGGGGCAGGCTCGGACCGGCGCCGACCGGGGCCGTCGGCTCCGCGACGGGCGTCGTGACCGGATCGGCACTCGGCGTGGTCACCGGGTCCGGCGGGGTCGCGGCCCACTCCTGCGGCGCGACCGGCGGCATTACCGCCTGGTCCTGCGGGTCCTCCCCGCTCGGCAGGTCGACGCCCGCCCAGGGGGTGGTTTCGCCGAGGATGAGGCCCGACGCGTCGGAGCGATCCGTCGAAGCCGGCTGCGGCGGCGACATCGGCGACACCGGAGGCATCATCGGCGGCACACCACCAGCCGGAACCTGCTGCTGAAGAGCAGCCCACTCCTCCGACGCGACCGGCGGAACCTCCGCCGACCCCGCCGGATCACCGACACCGGGCACACCGGCGCCCTCCCATGGAGCGGCCTCGCCACCGATCAGACCCGACGCGTCGGACCGATCCGTCGAAGCCGGCTGCGGCGGCGACATCGGCGACACCGGAGGCATCATCGGCGGCACACCACCAGCCGGAACCTGCTGCTGAGGAGCAGCCCACTCCTCCGACGCGACCGGCGGAACCTCCGCCAGCCCCACCGGATCGCCCACGTCCGGCAGGTCGGCGCCCTCCCACGGAGCGGCCTCGCCACCGATCAGACCTGAGGCGTCGGACCGATCCGTCGAAGCCGCTTGCGGCGGCGACATCGGAGACATCGGCGGCATCATCGGGGGCACACCGGCACCCGCGCCCAGTCCCGTGCCGACCGCACCCGGCTGGGGCGCGGCCCAGTCCTCCGGCGTGACCGGCGGAACCTCCGCCAGCCCCACCGGATCACCGACACCGGGCACACCGGCGCCCTCCCACGGAGCGGCCTCGCCACCGATCAGACCTGAGGCGTCGGACCGATCCGTCGAAGCCGGCTGCGGCGGCGACATCGGAGACATCGGCGGCATCATCGGGGGCACACCGGCACCACTGGGGTTCGGCGCCGAGAGAGCCGGTGGCACGCCGGTCTCCCAGTCGTCCGGCGTGCCGAGCCCGGGTGGGGCCAGGGGGTCGAACTCGTCGAGCGCGGGGGGGTTGGCGCCGCCCAGTCCCGGCGGCGTCGCACCACCGCCGGCGGGCGCGCCGGGTTTGAACGGCGTGGGCTGGGGGACGTTGCCCACGCCGGGCATGGGACCGCCGGTGACCGGGTTGATCATCGGCGGGACGACGCCGGGCAGCCCACCCGATGGTCCGCCGGGGGCGTTCGGGTCGAACGCGTCGAGACCGGGGGCGTTCGGGTCGAAGGCGTTCAGGCCCGGGGCGTTCGGGTCGAAGGCGTTCAGGCCCGGGGCGTTCGGGTCGAAGGCGTCGGGGTTCGGCAGCGGGAGTCCGTCCGGTCCGACGATCTCCGGGCTGTCCAGGCCGGGCAGTCCACCGGTCCCGGGGGGATTGCCCGGATCGAAGGCTCCCACCCCGGGAGGCGGCGGGGTCTCGAACTGCTTGTTCTCGAGCGGCGGCGGTTCGAACCCCTCGGGACCGCCCAGGTCCGGGCCGTCGATGCTCGGCGGGTTGGGCACCGGCGGGGGGACGGAGACCGGCGGGGGTTGGGACGGCGGCGGTCCCGCCGCCGGCGGCGGGGGGAACGGCGGGAACTCGAACGGGGGTGGCTTGGGGTACGGCGGCAGTTCGGTGTTCGGTCCGTTGCTGTTCGGTCCGTTGCCGCTCTGCGGCATGGTGACCACGTCCGGCTTGACCTTGATGTCCACGTGCTCGTACTGGCCGGCCAGCGTCTTGAGCACGACGCGCATGTCGTTGGACATCATCTCGACGACCTGCTTGTTCCAGTTGATCCAGATGTTGCCGTTGCTCATCCGGTACCGGATGCTGGTCTGCGCGCCGTTGGGGTCGATGATCGGCTGACCGGTCCGGGGGTCGACCTGCGTCTCGGCGCCGTCGTACGCGTTGGCGATGCGCACGATCTCGGCGGCGTAGTGGCGGTTGATCTCCCAGACGGTCCGCCGGGCCCATTCGAGGTAGTTGCCCGCGTCCCAGAGCTGTGCCGGCGCCGACCTCGATCCGGTGATGCCACCGGCGATCTGGTCGGCGGCGTTGGCGAAGGACTCGATGAACGGCTTCATCACGGTGCGGAACGCCTCGGACGCCGGGCCGCGCCAGGCGCCGTCCTCACCGGTGAGCGCCGTGACCTGCTGTTCGAGGCTGAGGGCGACCATCGACAGGGCTTCCTGGACCCACCGCAGGTTGGTCGCGGCCTGCCAGAGCGACGCCGGGTCGGACACACCCCTCGCCCGAGCGTCGACCGCCGCCTGGTCGATCGGCTGGCCGTTGGCGTGGCGCTTGCCGACCGCGGCGTTGCCGGTGATCACGGCCTGGATGGACTTCCAGTCCATGGTGTCGTAGTCGGCTCTGCTGCCCCCATCGCCGGTCGGGTACACCGCGCCGTTCTTGTCGGTCTTGGTGGTGTTCGACTCGTCGCTGGGTTGAGTCATTCCCGGTCGCCTTCAGCTCGTCGTGCGTGGTCGGTTCGTCGTGGTCGGTTCGTCGTGGTCGGTTCGTCGTGCGCGGGTCGGTCAGTCCTTGTCGTCGCCCTTGTCGTCGCCCTTGCCGCCGTCGCCTTCGCCGTTGCCGCCGCCCCATGGCGTCATGTCGAAGTTCCCGTCGGTGCCCGGCGTGATCTTGAGGCCGGTCGCGTCGCTGATGTACTTCGTCGCGTCCTGGAGGTGCTCGTTGAGCTTCTCCGCGGTGAGGCCGTTCAGCTCCTCGGTCGAGTCGTAGTCGTGGGCGAGCTGTTCGAGGTTCAGCGCGGTCACCTCGAGCGCGTCGATGGCTCTGAGGACGAACTGCTCCACCGAGGCGACGATCCCCGCATCGGCGTCCCCGTCGACCTTGCTGCCCAGCTGGACCGCGTCGAAGAACGCGCCGGGCGCGACGGAGATCTCGCGGAGCTTCTCGATGGACTCGGTCAGGAGTCCTTTGAGCTCACGGAGGTTGGCGGCGAAGGTCCTCAGGACGTCGGGGCTGACCACAATTCCGCCCCCGGCCTCCCGTCGGGGTGGCGGGGGGACCCTCAGGTGCAGGTCCGGCTCGTCACCCTGGTACCCGTTGCCCTCCGGGCCGGAGCCCTGCTGGTACTGGTTGGCGTCGTCGACCCGGCTCCAGTCGATCTTCATGGGACGTGCTCCTCCTTCCGGTGGCCGACCGCGCCGGACGGGTGCCCGGCGCGGTCGGGTCGCTACTTGACGCTGTAACCGCCGAAGGCGTTCACGCCGGCGTGCTCGACTCGCACGTAACCCTGGGTGATCTGTTCGAGGGCGGACTCCGCGGTGAACAGGCTGGCCGGCATCCGAGCCGCGGCCTGGTCCCACTGGGACTTGGCGACCTGGTACTGCTGCTTGGCGTCGCCGCTCCACTCCTGGAGGGTCTGCACGACCTGGAGGTGCATGTCCTCCAGCTCCTTGGTGAGCCGCCTGGTGGTCTCGGCCATCTGGTCGCGCGCCTGGTCGGCGATGCGCTGGTCGAAGGTGTAGTCCGTCATGGTGCTGTTCTCCTCGCGTTGCGCCGGTCAGATGCCCAGACCGGCACCGGTCGGGATGTTCGCCGCGACCTGGATGTTGTCGCTCTCGCCGCGGGTCACCTGCGTCGCGTGGCCCTGCATCAACCTGATCATCTCGTCGAGGGCGTTGATGATGGTCGCGCAGTCGTTGAACCAGCCGGTCATGGAAGAGCGGTAGGCGTTGAACGCGTCACCCCTCCAGACCTGGGAGAGGACGGCCATCGTGTCCTCGACCCGGGCGACGCCCTGCTTGGCGACGTTCTGCGTGTTCTCGAAGTAGCCGGATGCCTGCTGCATCGCCGGCGTGGTGTTGGAAATAGGTGCCATGAAGGTCCCCTTGTCGGATGTGCGGGTGTTCCACGCGCCGAGCGGCGCTCCGATGCACGAAGCCAGTTTTGGCCACGCCGGCCGGCGCTGAGCAGAGTGCGGGGGTGGTGCGTGCCCCAATGTCCGCGCAGTGCTGCCCGGACAGGCGCTCACCCGTGGAGCGACCTGTCCGTCCTGGTGGTTCGATGGGCAAGAATCGACGTGAGCGGTGCGTACGTCCGACGGGACGCGTGTTGCGGCGTGGATGCGTGCGAATCGGAGAGATCAGTGCTCAATGACGTCGGCGGCGGGTTGCGGGTGCAGGTGCTGGGTCCGTTGCGGGCCTGGGCGGACGGCCGCGAACTGCCACTGGGGTCCAACCGCCAGCAGGCGGTGCTGGCCGTGCTGGCCGCGCAGGCGAACCAGGTCGTGTCGCAGCGGGCGCTGATCGCAGGTGTGTGGGGAGGTTCGGCCCCGGCCAGCGCCACCGGCAACCTGCACACCTACCTGTCCGGCTTGCGGCGCGCCCTGGGACCGGCCCGCGACGTGCTGGTGTCCGATCCGGACGGTTACGTGCTGCGCCTGGACCACGGCGCGCTGGACAGCGCGGTCTTCGAGGCCACCCGGCTGGAGGCGGAGCAGCGGCACGCCGCCGGGGACCGCGCCGGCGCGGTCGAGCTGCTGAACCGGGCGTTGGGCCTGTGGTCCGGTGAGTTCTGCGCGGGGGTGCGCAGCCCGTTCATCGAACGCACCGGGCACCGGCTGGCGGGCTTGCGGCTGGACGCGGCGCGGCTGCGGGCCCGCCTCCGACTGGAAGTGGGCGAGCACGCCGAGGCGGCCGCCGAGCTGACCGACCTGGTGCGCCGCCGACCGCTGGACGAGTCGCTGCGCGAGCTGCTGATGCTGGCGCTGCACGGCAGCGGTCGGCACGCCGAGGCCCTGGCGGTGTTCCGCGACGCGCGCGCCGCCTTGGCCGAGCAGGGCTTGGAACCGGGCAGGGCGCTGGTCGAGCTGCACCGGCTGGTGCTGTCGGGTCGGGACGAGCCGGTGGCAGGCCCCTCGGTGCTGCGGGTGGCTCCCCCGCGCTCGGCGCCCCTGCCCTCGTGCGGACTGGTCGGGCGGGCCGCCGAACTGGCGGCGCTGACCGGCGCGCTGGACGACGTGCTCGCTGGCCGGGGGCGCGCGGTCTGGGTCGAGGGCGAGGCGGGCATCGGCAAGACGGCGCTGCTCACCGCCGCGCTGGACCGGGCCGCGGCGCGACCCTGCCACCTGGCCTGGGGGACCACCGACGAGACGAGCGCCGACTTCCCGCTCCAAGTGGTGCTGGAGGCGTTCGACATCACCCCCTCCTCCCCCGACCCCCGGCGCGCGCAGCTGGCCTCCCAGGTGCGCGGGCTGCTGGCCCAGCGCTCGTGGAACCGCACGGCACCGGTGGAACGGCTGTTGGGTTTCGTCGGCGAGCTGTGCGCCGCCGCGCCGATGGTCCTGGTGCTCGACGGCCTCCAGTGGGCCGACGACGCGAGCCTGCTGTTCTTCGACCGGCTGGTGGGCGCCACCGGCCACCTGCCGCTGCTGCTGGTGGGCGCGAGCAGGCCGGACCGCGCGCGGCACGGGACGGGCCGGCCGCGGCGCGAGGTGGTCGCCTCCGGAGGTCTGCTGCTCACCCCCCTCGCGCTGGACGGCGCGGACACCGAACGCCTGGTGGGCGCGGTGGTGGGCGCCTCGTCCGGCCCCGGTCTGCGCTCGCTGGCCACCATCTCCGCCGGGAACCCGCTGTACGCGCTGGAGATCACCGGGCTGATGGTGCGCGACGGCAACGTGCGGGTGGTCGACGGGGTCGCGGAGATCGAGGAGGGGTCGTCCTCCGACGCGTCGTACCAGTTGCGCAGTGGGGTGCGGAAGGGGTTGGCGCACCTCTCCGAGGACGCGCGGGAGGTGCTGCGGTCGGCCGCGCTGCTGGGGATGAGCTTCGACGTCGGCGACCTGGCCGCGGTGACCGGCCGGTTACCGGTACGGCTGCTCGGGCCGCTGGACGAGGCCGTGCAGGCCAATCTCCTGGTGGCGTCGGACGACCTGCTCGCCTTCCGTCACCCGTTCGTGCGGTGGACGCTCTACCGGGCCGTGCCCCAGTCACTGCGGGTGGCCCTGCACCGGCAGGCCGCCGAGGCGCTGGCCGCGAAGGGGGTGCCCGTCGAGCGGGTGGTCGAGCACCTTGCGATCGACCCGTCGGTGGTCGACTCCTGGGTCGCTCTCTGGCTGGTGGAGCACCGCGACGAGGTCGTCGAACGGGTGCCGCTGCCGGCGGTCGACCTGCTGCGACGGGTGTTGGCCAGCGGTCTGGTGGAGGGCGCGGACCGGACCGCGCTGGGCATGGTGCTGCTCCGGGCGCTGTTCCGGCTGGGCGAGGACCTGCGGTCCGAGGCCACCGAGGTGCTGGGCGGCGTCGTCTCCCCGGCGGAGGCCGCCGAAGCCCGGCACCTGCTCGCCCTCGTGCGCCACCGGCTGGGTGACCAGGCGGAGGCCGTGGCGGTCGTGGAAAGCGCCGTGCGGGCGCCCGGCGTGCCGGACGTCTGGCGCATCCGCCATCACGCCCTGCTGGCGTACCTGCGCCAGGACGGCGCCCCGAGTCCGGCCGAGGCGGACGCCGACGCGGCACGGGTGCACGCCGCCGCGGTCGCCGCCGGGGACGCCTGCGAGGCTGCCTACGCGCTGCGGACCCGGTGGTGGCTCGCCACCACCCGGCGGGACCACGACAGCGCGCTGCGCCACGTCGACGCGGCGCTGGACCTGGTGCGCGGGCGTCCGGAGCTGGCCGAGGCGCGCTACGACCTGCTGGACAACAGGGCGTCGACGCTGACTTACCTGGACCGGTTGGTCGAGGCCAGGGCCGCGCTGGAGGAGGCACGGGCCGACATCGCCCTGCGGGGCCTGCCGATCGGGATGCAGGTGCCCGTCGCCGTGCTGTCCTACTGGACCGGCGACTGGGAACGCGCCGTGGTGGAGCTCAGCGGCGTGGGCCGCGACGCGCCCGGCTTGACGTTCTTCGGCGTGCGGCCACCGGACCCGGCGGCGCGGCTGATGCACGGCCTGTCGGCGCTGATCGCGGTCCGCCGCGACGAGTGGGCCAACGCCGCCGTGCACCTGGACCTGGCGGGGGTGACCGGGGCGGGCACCGCGGCGGAGGCGGACGGCGGGGACTTCCTGCTGGTGGCGTCGGCGCTGGCGGCGGAGCGGCGGGGCGGGCCGGAGGAAGCGGTCCGGGCGCTGTCCGCGCTGCTGCGCGGTCGCGGTGACCCGGTCGTGCCGCGCCACCAGTGGCTGCCCCTGCTGGTGCGGTCGGCGCTGGACGCGGGCCACGAGGACGTGGCGGTCGAAGCGGCGGAGCTGTGCGCGCGGGAGGCGGGGCGGGAGGTGCCGAAGGCGGGGGCGACCGCGGCGGCGGCCCACTGCGCGGCCTTGCTGGCACGCGCCCCGGAGGCACTGGCGGACGTCGCCGCGCACTACCGGTCGACGGGCCGGGTCGTGGAGCTGGCCGGCGTGCTGGAGGACGCCGGCGTGCTGCACGCCGGGCGGGGCGAGCGGGCGGAGGCCGCCGAGGTGTTCGCCGAGGCCAACGCCCTCTACGAGCGGCTGGACGCCCGGTGGGACCTGCGGCGGGCCCAGCAGCGCCTGGCCGACGCGGGGTAGCCCGCTCCCGGGACGGCCTGCGCGCCAGGCTGGGACGCGGACCGAACGGCTCGGCCGACGATTCGCACCGGTGGGCCGGTCCGGGCGGAGGTCCGGGCACGCGTTGATCCGGGGCGCGCGAGCAGGCCCCGGATCACCGTGTCGTACATCGCGTGGGTGCGCACCCCACGGGCATCAGCCCGCGGCGACCGGCGCGCGGGGGTCGGGCGGTGCGGCGAAGACCAGCGGTCGGCTCGGCCAGCCGGACTGGACGTACCAGCACTCACCGGTGCCGGGCGAGTCCGCGACGGTCTCGAAGGCGGTCACCACGTCGGACACCTCCAGGATCGGCATGCCCAGCTCGTGGATCACCCCCCGGAAGCCGTCGATGATGGGCGTCTCGGCGAAGCCAGGGCACAGGGCGTTGATCCGGATGCCCTCGTGGGCGTGCAGCGGGGCCAGCGAACGCACGTAGTTCACCACCGCGGCCTTGGTGGCGCCGTAGACCGCGTCGAAGGGCATCGGGATCAGGCCCGCCAGGCTGGCCATCGCCACGATGCTGCCGCCGCCGCGCGCCCGCAGCGCGGGCAGCGCCGCCTGCACGCCGAAGACCACCCCGTCGAGGTTCGTGGTCACGACCTGGCGGTAGTGCTCGGCGTCGAACTCGCCACCCCGACTGACGATGCCCGCGTTGAGGCAGGCGATGTCGAGCCCGCCGAAGTCCTCCACGGCGGCCTCGACCGCGACCCGGCTGTCGTCGACCTCGCGCACGTCGCACCGGACGAACAGCCCGCCGATGTCCTCGGCGACCGCCGCGCCGGCCGCAGCGTCCACGTCGGCCACCACGACGCGGGCGCCACCGGCCGCCAACCGCCTGGCGACTGCCTCGCCGATGCCGTTCGCGGCCCCGGTGACCAGCGCCACCTTGCCCTGATAGGCGTTGTCGTCCACCACGACCTCCTCGTTGCTCTTGAGCTCGAATCACACCTGGACCGCGGGTCCCGGACAACCCGGGCGGTCGGGGCTTTACCCCTTCGTCACACCGGGGTGCCCGAACAGGTGACCACGTCAGGACCGCTTCAGGACCACGTCAGGACAGGGTTCAGGACAGCTTCAGCCGCGGTGCGTTCGCGTCGATCCAGAACGCCAGCTCCAGTGTCCGCTCCAAGCCGTTGCGGTCGGCCTGCGCGCGGGCCGGTTCGGTGGACCTCACGGCGGCGGCCAACCAGTCGCGGCTCACCACCTCGAACACCGGGTGCGCCGGGTCGGCCAGCACGCCGGCGGCGGCACTTCGCAGCGCCCGCGCGTAGGCCGGGTCCTGGGTGGACGGGTAAGGGGCCTTGGGCCGCTGTGCGACCGCAGGGGGCAGCAGGTGGGCGGTGGCGGCACGCAGCAGGCTCTTCTCCCGCCCGTCGAAGGTCTTGAACGACCACGGCGTGTTGTACACGTACTCCACCAGCCGGTGGTCGCAGAACGGCACGCGCACCTCCAACCCCACCGCCATGCTCATCCGGTCCTTCCGGTCGAGCATGGAGCGCACGAACCGGGTCAGGTGCAGGTGCGAGACGCGGCGCATCCGGTGCTCCTCGTCGCTCTCGCCCTCCAGTCGCTCGACGGCGGCCACGGCGTCGCGGTAGTGGTCGTCCACGTACTCGTCCACGGCCAGCGCCCGTGCCGCCTCGGGGGCGAGGATGGCGCGTCCGTCGCCGAAGAAGCGCCGGATCGCGGCGAGCCACGGGAACGCGTCGGCCTGCTGGACCTGGGGGAGGTGGAACCACAGGTAACCGCCGAACAGCTCGTCGGCCGACTCCCCCGACAGGGCCACGGTGGCGTGCTGCCGCACGGCTTTGAACAGCAGGTAGAGCGAGGTGTCCAGGTCGCCCATGCCGCCGGGCAGGTCGCGGGCTCCGACGGCCTTGGCGAACAGGTCGGTGTCGGCCAGCTCGTCGCTGCCCAGGACGATGTCCCGGTGGTCGGTGGCGCAGTGCCCGGCCATCTCGTGCACGAACGGGGCGTCCGGCGAGGAGCGGAGCTGGTCGGCGACGAAGTCGTCCGGTCCGGCGAAGTCGACCGAGAAGGTGCGCAGGCTCTCGCCCCGACCGGCCAGGTGCCGCACGGCGAGCGCGGTGAGCGCGGACGAGTCCAGACCACCGGAGAGCAGCATGCACAGGGGCACGTCGGCGCTGATCTGGGTGCGGACGGCGTCGTCGAGCAGGTCGTGCACGCGGGTGATGGTGGTGGGCAGGTCGTCGGTGTGGGGACGGGTGGTCAGCGACCAGTACACGTGCTCGCGCACTCCCTGTGACGTGACGGTCACGACCGTGCCCGGCACGACCTCGCGCATGCCCTCCCAGACCGCGTTCCCCGGGTTCTTGACCGCGCCGAACACCTCGCGCAGCCCGTCGAGGCCGACGACCCGCTCGGCGAGCGGGTTGGCCAGGATCGCCTTGGGCTCGGAGCCGAAGAGGACCCCGTCCGCGGTCGGGTAGTAGTAGAGCGGCTTGACGCCCATCCGGTCCCGGATCATGACCAGGCGGTGCTGCCACGAGTCCCAGATCGCGAAGGCGAACATGCCGTCGAGCCGTTCCGCGACCGACTCGCCCCACTCCAGGTAGCCGCGCAGCACCACCTCGGTGTCGGACTCGGTGGTGAACCGGTGACCGCGGCGGCGCAGCTCGTCGCGCAGCGCGCCGTGGTTGTAGACCTCGCCGGAGTAGACCAGCGCGACCGGCAGCTCCTCCCCCGACGCCATCGGCTGCACCCCGCCGACCAGGTCGATCACCGCCAGCCGGCGGTGTCCGAGCGCGACCCGGGGCCGGACCCAGGTGCCCCGCTGGTCCGGGCCACGACAGGCCATGGTCTCCGTCATGGCGTCGATCACGTGCCCTTCGCGCGTCAGGTCGCGCTCGTGGGCCACCCATCCGACGATGCCGCACATGCCAGGCTCCTCTCACCGGTTCCGCGGGACCCGGCCGGCGGCGCGGATCCCCTCCACCAGGGCGGTCAGGGTCCGCCCCGGACCGACCTCCACGAACTCGACGTCGCCGTCCGCCAGCAGGCGGTCCACGGTGTCCGTCCACCTCACCGGGCTCGTCATCTGCCGCGCGAGCACCTCCTTGACCCCGCCCGGGCGGTACGGCTCGCCGTCCACCGAGGACAGCACGGTGATCAGCGGGTCCCGCAGCTCGACGTCGTCCAGCAGCACCGCGAACTCCTCCGCCGCGGGGCGCATGTACCGCGAGTGGAACGGGGCGCTGACGCCCAGCCGCACCCAGCGGCCGTGCGCGCGCTCCACCACCGGCCGGGCGCGGTCCAGCGCGTCGTCCGGGCCGGCCAGCACGTGCTGCTCGGGCGCGTTGTGGTTGGCGACGTCCAGCTCGTCCAGCCCCTGCTCGGCCAGCAGCCGCTCCAGCCGGGCGAGGTCGAGCCCGACGACCGCGGCCATCCCGCCGCCCGTGGCGCGGGCCATCAGCCGGCCGCGCCCTTGGACCAGTCGCAGACCGGTCTCGAAGTCGAACGCGCCGGCGGCGAACAGCGCCGCGTACTCGCCGAGGCTGTGCCCCACCAGGACGTCGGGCCGGTGCCCTCCGTGCAGGTAGGAGAGGGCGCAGACCACGTAGAGGGCGGGCTGCGCGTACTCCGTGGACCGGAGCGCCCGGCCCGGGTCCCGCAGGCACAGCTCGCGGATCGAGTACCCGAGGACGTCGTCGACCGCGGCGACGTGCTCGGGGAAGGCGTCGAACAGGTCGGCTCCCATGCCCTTCGCCTGGGCGCCCTGGCCGGGGAAGGCGACCACCCGCCGGCGGGCCCGGCGGGCGGGCGCGGCGGGCCGGGCGCGGAGGTCGTCCGACGCCCGGACGTCGTCGCCGAGGTGGGTCAGCAGCCCGCGCGACCGTGACCGCGACCCGGTCGGGAGCAGGGCCCGCACGATTCCGTGCAGCGTCCCCGCCGGGCTGAGGTCGACGTAGTGGTGCGGTCCCGTGCGCTCCAGGCCGGCGAGCGTCGCGGTGAACTCGATCGGCGCCCTCGTCGCGCGCCAGAGGTGCTCGGCGGTCAGCCGGTCGACCGGGCCGGCTGTGGCGCACGAGACGACCGGGAGGCGGGGTTCCCGCAGGCCGGCGGCGGCCACGGTGCGCAGGAACGACTCGCGGGTGTCGTCGAGCAGCCGCGAGTGGAACGCGTGTCGCACCGGCAGCCTGCGGCAGGGGACCCGCAGGTCCCGCAGGTCCCGCTCCGCCGCGTCGAGCGCCTCCGCCGACCCAGAGACCACGAAGTGCCCCGGCTGGTACCGGGCCGCGATCTCGGTGCCGTCGCGCAGCGCCGGGACCTGCTCGTGCAGGGTGTCGTCGGCCAGGACGGCGAGCATCCCGCCCGACGGCGCAACCAGCGGGGACCTGGCGTGCCGGACGAGCGCGCGCAGGCACGCCGCCTCGTCCAGCGCGCCCGCGAGCACGGCCGCGGTGAACTCGCCGAGGCTCGCGCCGACCAGCAGGTCGGGTTCGACACCGCGGTGCCGCAGGAGTGCGGCGAGCGCCAGTTCGACCATGACGACCGCCGGGGAGGTGAGCACCGGGTCGTCGAACACCTCCGCCGGACCCACGCGGGGGTCGTAGAGCCGGGCCACCACGGATTCGCCGGCCTCGGGCGCGACCACCGCGTCCAGCCGGTCCAGCTCGTCGCGGAACACCCGTTCGACCCGGCGCGGCCCGCCGCCCATGTGGAAGTGCTGCGATCCCAAACCCGCGAGCAGGAACACCGTCGTGCCGCCCACCGGGTGGTACGCCGGCGGTGCGGTGCGGGAGGTGACGCGGGCGCGGACGACCCCGGCGAGCGTGTCGGTGTCCGACAGCACGGCGTCCGGCAGCCCGGCCTGCGCGGTCCGGCCGGCCGGTGCCGCCACGAGCACCACCGCGCCCGGGTCGCCGCAGGCGACGGCCACCCGGCAGGAGCCGCCGGTCAGCGCCGCGCGGGCCAGCCGGAGTGCGACCAGCTCGCCACCGGGTGAGGTCACCGCCGGCCCCGCCACCCCCAGCACACCGGCGAGCAGCTCGGCGGAGGTGCCGGGCTCGGTGAACAGCCCGAGGTCGGTCATCGGGCACCCGGCGTCCACGACGGCCGCGCGCACCACCTCCGGCAGGGGGCGGCCCGCGGTCTCGGCCACCCCGGCGACGATGACGCCCCCGGCCGGGCGGAGGAGGTCCAGCAGCCTGGCCCGGCCGTTCACGGCGATCCCTCCCGCCGGGCTGCGGCACGGCGGGAGGTCCGCCCGTCCCGGCCGGCGCCCACGACCGGGGTCGCCCCGACCAGGTGCGCGTGGTGCTCGGCGAACGCGCGGATCGTGGGGTGCTCGACGAACGCCGAAGCCTCCACCCGCGCACGCAGCTCGTCACCGAGCCGGGCGGTGATGTCGATGAGGATCAGCGAGTCCAGACCGAGCTCGAACAGGTTGCGGTCCGGATCGGCGGGCTCCTCGCGCCCCAGCACGCGGGACACCTCCCGGCTCACGAAGTCGATCAGCACGCCGAGCCTGTGCTCCTCCGGGGCGCGCTCCAGGCGCTCGCGCAGCCCGTCACCGGTCCCGGCCCCCACGACGGCCACGTCGGGCTCGACCCAGTGCCGGGTGCGCTCCCACGGCGTGGTGGGCAGCGGCACCCGCCGACCGGCGCCCCGCACCAGGGACCAGTCGACCTCCGCCCCGGCCGCCCAGAGCTCGCCGATCGCGTGCAGCAGCGACGCCGTGCCCGGTTCGCGCGCCCACGGGTCGAACACCACCGGCCGCGTGCCGGCGACCAGGTCCTCCGGCACCTCGGCGGTCGACGCGTCCGCCACCCGACGGGCCACGTCGCCGCCCTCGAACCGGGCGATCCGGACACCCCAGTCGCCCAGCAGCCGCGCCAGGGCGAGGTGGGCGAGGAACGCGGCCCGGTCGTCACCCGCCGACAGCGCCTCCTCGCCGTTCCCTACGACGGCGTCCACGAGCGCGCGGTAGGCGGGCAGGCGCCGGTAGAGCTCGACCGCGTGCCCACCCCCGTCGACGAGCCGGTCGGCGACCGCGAACACCACCGCGACCGGACCGTCCACGTCTCCGGTGACCACGCGCGCGGCATCGCCCAGCGCGAGGGTCAGCGCCGCGTCCCGCAGGTCCGAGCACACGAGCGCCCGGCGGTGCCGGTGCGCCGAGCGCCCCACCGCCAGCGTGTGGGCCACGTCGGCCGGCGACAGGTCCGGGTGCCGCTTCAGGTGCCTGGCCAGGTCCGTGGTCAGCCGGTCCAGCGCGGTCTCCGAGCGGGCCGAGAGGACGAGCAGCTGGGGACCTCCCGACGGTGTGCCGGGCGGTCGGGGCGGGGCCTGCTCCAGCACCGCGTGCGCGTTGGTGCCGCCGACGCCGAAGCAGCTCACGCCCGCGCGCAGCGGTCCGTCCGACTTCCACTCGGTCAGCCGGGCGTTGACGTGGAACGGGCCGGAGGCGAAGTCGACGCGGGGGTTGGGCGTGGCGAAGTGCAGGCTGGGCACCAGGGTCCGGTGCCGGAGCTGGAGTATCACCTTGATCAGGCCGGCCATCCCCGCCGCCGCGTCGAGGTGGCCGACGTTGGTCTTCACCGAACCCAGGGCGCACCCGGGGTGCGGCGAGCCGGCGAACGCCTCGTTCAGCGCGGCGACCTCGACCGGGTCGCCCAGCGGCGTGCCCGTCCCGTGCGCCTCGACGTAGGTGATCGAGGAGGGGGTGACGTCCGCGACCTGCTGGGCCGCCCTGATGACGGCCGCCTGACCGGCTGCGGACGGTGCGGTGAAACCGGCTTTGGCCGCGCCGTCGTTGTTCACCGCGGTGCCCTTGACCACAGCGTGGACGAAGTCGCCGTCGGCCAGGGCGTCCGCGAGGCGCTTGAGCACGACCACCCCGACACCGCTGCCGTGGACCGTGCCGGCGGCCCGCTCGTCGAACGCGCGGCACCGCCCGTCGGGGGACAGGACCATGCCCTCCTGGTGGAGGTAGCCGGCGCCCTGCGACAGGTTGAGGCTCACCGCGCCCGCCAGGGCCACGTCGCAGTCGCCGCCGAGCAGCGCCACGCACGCGGCGTGCAGCGCGACCAACGACGTGGAGCAGGCCGTGTTGACGCTCATGCTCGGGCCGCGCAGGTCGAGCTTGTAGGACACCCGCATGGCCAGGAAGTCCTTGTCCCCGGCGAGCATCATGCGGTAGCGCTGCGCCGATGACGCCATCCGGTAGCGGTCCCGCAGGTTGTGCAGCAGGTAGGTGTTCATCCCGGCCCCGGCGTAGACACCGATGGCCGCGCTGTCGTCGCCCGGCCGGTACCCGGCGCTCTCCAAGGCCTCCAGCGAGCACTCCAGGAACAGGCGGTGCTGGGGGTCGAGGATCTCGGCCTCGTCGTCGGTGATCCGGAAAGCGGCGGCGTCGAACAGCTCCACACCATCGAGGAACTGGCCGGCCGGGACGTAGCGGGGATCGGTCGCCAGGTCAGGTGCCGCGCCGGACGCCACCTGCTCGTCGGTGAGGAACGTCGCGGAGTCCACGCCACCGGCCAAGTTCCGCCAGAACCCGTCCACCGAGCTCGCGCCGGGCACCCGGCACGCCAGGCCGATGACGGCGATGTCGGATTCGCTCACCGCGACCCCCCGTGTCCCAGCGCGATGTCGAGCTCGGCGGCGGTCTCGCGCAGCCGGAGGAAGCTGCGGGCGACGGACCTGGCCGCGACGTCGTCGCCGTGCAGCTCGCGGAAGATGTCCACGAGCTCCTCCTCGTGCCGACCGGGGGCAGTCTCGCCGGAGGCGATGTCCAGCACGATCGCCTTGAGCCGCCGCTCGACGTCGGGCAGGTCCGCGGTCCCCGAGAACCTCAGGCTGTAGGTGGAGCGGTCGTAGTCCTCGTTGCGGCGCACGGCGCGCAGCCGACTGGCCGCGTTGAGCTTGTAGAACGCGCAGTCGAAGTGCCGCAGCGAGTAGAGGTTGAGCAGCGGGTAGAGCGTGCAGTGCGTCTCCAGCGGTGAGGAGTCGTACAGGCCCTTGGCCTTCAGCTCCGCGATCATCCGGTCCGGGTCGTAGGCGTAGCGGGTGCCGACGAACGGGAACACGATGCGGGGCAGCGCGTCCTCGTCCGCGAACAGCACGTCCTCCAGCTCACCGCCGAACAGTCGGTCCGCCAGGGCGCGGCCGAAGGTGCGGTAGAAGCCGCGCACGACCTCGCGCACGTCGGACTCCATGGTCAGGGTCTGCTGGGGGTCGGCGCACAGCACGATGTAGGGGATGTCGTGGCGCACCGCGCAGAGGATCGCGCGGATCACGAAGAACGTCCGGCAGGAGACGCAGGGCAGCTTCTCGTCCAGGTACCGGCCGGGTTTCCCCGGTGTCGAGGTGAACACCTCGCGCATGACGGACTTGATGCCGGTGTGGTCGGAGTCGAGCACGAAGTCCGCGTCGATGAGCCCACGGACGCGCCGGACGTTGTCGGCGGCCTGGGCGCTCTCGAACGGCACGTCGAAGGTGTAGGCGAGCACCTTGAGCCCCTGCTCGTTGACGAACCGGTCCAGCACGTAGGTGCTGTCCTTGCCGCCGCTGTACATGAGCAGGCAGTCGTAGCCGCCGTCGCGGCGGGGTTCGGCGGCGTCGAACCGCTCGAAGACCTCCTTGGTGTACCTGAAGTTCTTCAGCAGCTCGTCGGCGGACTCCAGGGTGCAGAGGTTGCAGACGCCGTCGTCGTCGAGGGTGATCCCGGGGTGCCCGTCGCGCAGGGTGCAGATCCGGCAGTGGGTCATGGTGGCTCTCCTGCTCACTGGGTGGTGGTGGCGCGGGTCCGCCGGGCGGTCAGCGCGCCGGCGCGCCGGTGCGGCACTTCGGAGGGGCGGTCGGGCACGGCGGCCAGGTGCGCCGCCAGCGCCCGCGCGGTGGTGAACCTCAGCAGGTCCGTCGTGGACAGCGCCGGGGACAGTTCCGCGCGCAGTTCGCGCAGGACGTGCAGCAGCAGCAACGAGTTGCCGCCCACGTCGAAGAAGTTGTCCTCCACGCCGATCCCGTCCGTGCCGAGCACCCGGCGCCAGGTGGCGAGCACCTTCCCCTCGACGGAGGTCGACGGTCGGCCACCGCGCCCGGCGCCCGCGTCGACCGGGGCGGGCAGAGCCCCGCGGTCGACCTTGCCGTTGGTGTTGAGGGGCACCCGTTCGACGGCGGTGATCACCGCCGGGACCATGTACCGCGGCAGGACCGCCCGCAGGGCCGTGCGCAACCGGTCGGCGTCCACCCCGTCCGCCGGCGACCGGGGCACGACGTA
Organism: Actinosynnema sp. CA-299493; assembly: GCF_050946825.1. Taxonomy (NCBI): domain Bacteria; kingdom Bacillati; phylum Actinomycetota; class Actinomycetes; order Pseudonocardiales; family Pseudonocardiaceae; genus Actinosynnema; species Actinosynnema sp. CA-299493. The sequence continues at coordinate 3,828,538 of NZ_CP191993.1, read as the reverse complement.
GGCGACGAGCGCGCGGTGCCCGGACGCGTCCTCGCGCACCGCGACCACGGCCTCGCGCACCGACTCGTCGCGGCGCAACGCCTCCTCGATCTCGCCGGGCTCGATCCGGTGGCCGTCGACCTTCACCTGGTCGTCCAACCGCCCCAGGTGCTCCAGCCGCCCGTCGGGCAGGTGCCGTGCCAGGTCGCCGGTCCGGTAGAGCCGGTCCCCCGGCGCTCCGAACGGGTCCGGGACGAACCGCCACGCGGTGAGGTCGGGTAGCCCCAGGTAGTCGTGCGCCACCCCGTCGCCGCCGATGTGCAGCTCGCCGGGCGTGCCGGGCGGCACCGGGCGCCCCCACCGGTCCAGCACGTGGCAGCGGGTGTTGGCGACGGGGCGGCCGATGGTGATCGGCTCGCCGCGCCGCACGCGGTCCACAGTAGACCAGACGGTGGTCTCCGTGGGGCCGTAGAGGTTCCACACCTCGTCCGCCCGGTCGAGGAGCCGGTCCGCCAGGCTCGGCGGCATCGCCTCGCCGCCGCACAGCGCGCGCAGTCCGGGGTGCCCGCTCCAGCCGGCCGCGACCAGCAGCCGCCACGTGGCGGGCGTCGCCTGCACGAGGGTGTGCCGCCCCCGGTCGAGCAGGTCCCGCAGCGCGACCCCGTCGGCGGTGGCCTCGGCGGGTGCCAGCTCCACCTGCCCCCCGGTGATCAGCGGCAGGTACAGCTCCAACGCGGCGATGTCGAAGCAGGGCGTGGTGACGGCGAGCAGCCGGTCGTCCGGGCCGCAGCCCGGTTCGCGCGCCATCGAGCACAGGAAGTTCGTCAACGCGCGGTGGCCCACCCGGACCCCCTTGGGGCGCCCGGTCGAGCCCGAGGTGTGGATGACGTAGGCGATTCCCTCGGGGTCCGCGCGGCCGGGCGCGCCGATCCGGTGGTGGCCGAGGTCCACCCGGTCGAGGAGCAGCACGTCGGCCACCCCGTCGGGCACCGCGGCCCGCACCCCGGACTCGGTGACGACCAGACCCACCGCGCAGTCGGCGAGGACGTGGGCCAGCCGGCTCGGCGGGTGGGTGGGGTCGAGCGGCACGTAGGCGGCGCCGGACTTCTGCACGGCCAGCAGGGCGACCACCAGGTCCGGCGAGCGGTCCAGGCACACCGCGACCGGCGAACCCGGTCCGATGCCGCGCGCGACCAGTTCCGCGGCCAGGCGGTCGACGCGGTCGCCCAGGGCGCGATAGGTGAGCACCCGCTCCCCCGCGACCACCGCCGTGGCGTCCGGGCGCAAGCGCACCTGGTCGAACACCAGGTCCACGGCGCAGCGGTCGCGCGGGTAGTCGTGGGCGGTGTCGTTCCAGTCGACCAGCACCCGCCGCCGGTCGACCTCGGCGAGTCCGGGACGCAGCGCCGCCGCGCCGGCGGGCACCGCCAGCGCGTCGACCGCGCCGTCATCCGGTGCGGCCACCAGGTCGCCCAGCAGCGCCAGGAGGTCGTCGAGCAGTCGGCGCGCCGCGTCGTCGGTGAACCGACGGCGGTCGTGGCCCAGCTTGAACACCATGCGCCCGTCGTGGTCGACGCAGAGGGTCAGGGGGTAGTTGGTGCGGTCCTCCAGCCGGTAGTCGCGATCCCGCCAGGCTCCGCCGAGGGCGCGCAGGTCCGAGGCGATGGGGTGGTTCTCGAAGACCAGGACGCTGGAGAACAGCGGCGTGCCGGCCGGGAGCGGGCTCGACTCGTGGACCCGGGCCAGCGGCGTGTGCTCCGCTCCCCGCAACGACCGGTGGGCGGAGCGCAGCGCGCGCAGCAGGTCGGGCACCGTCATGCCCGGGGTCAGGCGCACACCGAGCGGCAGGGTGTTCATCACCAGGCCGACGGCGTTCCACCCGTCGGGGTGGAAGGAGCGGCAGTACGCGGTGACGCCGAACAGCACGTGCCGGTCGCCGCTGTGGGCGTGCAGCAACAACGCCCACGCCGCCTGAACCACCGTGTTGGCGGTGACACCGTTGCGCGCGGCCAGGGCGCTGATCGGCTCGACGGCCGCCTCGGACAGCTCTGCCCACACCTTGCCGAACGCGGGCACGCCGTCCGCGAGCGCGTGCTCGCCCTGCACCAGCAGCGGCCCGGCGCCGGTCACCCCGGCCAGCCGCTCGCGCCAGAACAGGTCGGACGCGGAGTGGTCGAGATCGGCCGCCCACCGCGCGTAGTTCCCGAACGGGACCCGGTCGGGCAGCTCGGCGGTCGGTCCGCCGGTCTCCTCCTCGTAGAGGTCGAACAGCTCGCCGAGCAGGATCACGTAGGACCGTCCGTCGAACAGGGCGTGGTGCGACGTCCACAGGAGTTCGTGCCGGTCGGGCAGCCGGGCCAGGACGAACCGCGACGGCGGTTCGGCGGCGACGTCGAAGGGCTGGGCGGTGTCGGCGGCCAGGAACCGCTCCCACCTCCGGTCGGCTACGGGCGTGCTCAGGTCGGACCAGTCCTCGCGGGTGAACCGCGGCCGGAGCCCGGCGTGGACCACCTGTTTCGGCGCGCGGGGGTCGTCCAGGTGGAAGGTCGTGCGCAGCACCGGGTGCCGCGCCACCAGCCGGCACACCGCGCGCTCCAGGGCGGCGGCGTCCACGGGGTGGCGCAGGGTCAGCACCTTCTGCTGGGTGTAGACGCCTTCGCCGGGGGCGTTGAGGGCGTGCAGCAGCATCCCGTGCTGCAGGGAGGTGAGGGGGTATTCGTCCTGCTCGGGGTTCGGGGTCACGGGCGTTCTCCTGCCGGAGGGGTCAGGGCACCGAGCAGGTCGTGGACCTGCTGGTCGGTCAGGTCCGCCACGGCGGCGACGAGGCCGTCGCCGGGCATCGCCGGGACCGGTTCGGCCGGTGCCGGGTCGGGGTTGCGGCCGAGGTGGTCGGTGAGGGCGGCGATGGTGCCGTGGTCGTGCAGCACCGAGGCGGGCAACCGGCCGAACTCGCGCTCCAGTTCGTCGACCAGCTCCACCGCCACCAGGGAGTCCACGCCGTACCGGTCGAAGGGGACCCGGGGATCCAGTTCCTCTCCGGGCGCGCCCAGCACGCGGGCGAAGACGGACCTGACGCGGTGCTCCACGCCCGTCGCGGGGGAAGCGGTTACGGATGAGACCGGCGGCGCGGTGAGCGCGGACAGCGCGGTGGACGCGGATGGCGCGAGGGGCACGGATGGCGGGACCGGCGGCGCGGTGGGTGCGGCGTCGGGGTCGACGCCCATGCCCTCCAGGGTCCGCTGGTCCACCTTGGTGGCGAGTACCTGGGTCAGGGGGCCGGCCAGCAGCCCTTCGACCACCCGCATGCCCTCGTCGGCGGTGATCGGCTCGACGCCGGCGGCGGCGAGCCGGGCCAGCACCCGTTCCCGCTCCGGGTCGCCGCCCGCGTGCCAGAAGCCCCAGTTGACGACCTTGACCGGGAACGGCGCCGGGCGGGCCGCGCAGGCGTCCTGGTAGCAGCAGCCGGCCGCGTACCCGGTGTGCCCGGCGTTGCCCTCGAAGGCCACGCCCGACGAGTAGTGCAGGAGGAAGTCCAGCTCCTCGTCCCGCAGCGCCTCGTGCAGGGCGCCGGTGGTGCGCGCCTTGGCGTCGAAGGCGGCGCGCAGCCCCGACTCGTCCAGTCGTCGCAGCGGGGTGGTGATCAGGACCATGGCCGAGTTGACGACGCCGTGCAGCGCGCCGAACCGGTCCTTGACCCGCGCCACCGCGGCGCGCAGGGCTTCCGGGTCGGTTGCGTCGCACGACAGGTGCAGCACCTCGCCACCCGCCCGCTCGACGCGCTCCAGCACGCGGGGGTCCGGCCCGGAGCGGCCGAGCAGGACGAGCTTGGCCCGGTACCGCGACGCCAGGTGCACGGCGGTGTCCGCCCCCACCACGCCCTGCCCGCCGACGATCAGGTAGACGCCGCCCTCGCGGAACGCCGAACGCCGCGGCGGGTCGAGGCGAACCGGTTCCAGGCGGCGGACGCGGCGGACCCCGTCGCGCACGGATACCGGCACGGGCTTGGGCGGGAAGGGTTCCCGCACCGCGTCACCCGGCGACCCGTCCGGTCCCAGGTCCACGCAGGACACCCGCAAGCCCGGGAACTCCTTGGCCAGCGAGGCGCAGAAGCCCGACAGCGCCGCGGCGTCGGGGTCCGGTCCCCCTTCGCCGTCCCGGGGGAACGCGCCGGTCGTGATGACCCGCAGCCGCCCGGCGGCCAGGAAGCCCCGTCGGTCCAGCGCGGTGACCAGCGAGAACAACTCGACCACGTCGCCACCGGCGAAGTAGGCGCACTCAGGGGGGCCGGTCAGGTCCTCGACCCGCTCCAGCACGTCCACACCGGGCAGCGCGGCGGCGACCTCCGCGCGGCGCGCGCCGACCACCAGCACCGGCCCCTCCGGCGGCGCGACCGGCTCGACCGGCTCCTCCACCCACCGGGGGCGGTAGGTGGAACCGCGCGCCGGCCGGGCGGCCAGGCAGGTGAGGTCCGTGACGCGCACGCACACGCGGCCGTCCTCGTCGGTCAGCACCACGTCGAACCGGTTGCCACCCAGGGCGCGCACGTGCGAGTGGCCGCGGACCGGCAGCGCCCGGTGGACCTCGACCCGCCGGGCGGCGGCGGGCAGCAGCGGCGAGCCGGTGTCGAGCACGAGCCCGACGGCGGTGTGCAGCGCGGCGTCCAGCAGACCGGGGTGCAGGGCGTGCCCCTCGCCCCCGGCCGGTGCGCGCAGCACCCCCAACGCCTCGCCATCGCCGACGCGCAGCTCGTGGACCGCGCGGAAGAACGGCCCGTAGGCCAGTCCGCGGTCGGCCAGCGCGTGGTAGGTCTGCGCACCGGTCATCCGCCGCCCGCACCGCGCCGCCACCTCCGCCACCGCCACGGCGGGTGGTTCGGCCCCGAGTGCGGTCGTCCTCGCGGTGAAGTGGGACGTGGCGCCGACCCGCACCTCCACCCGGTCCTCGTCCACCGCCACGGCGACCTCGACCGGGTCCGCGTCGACCACCAGCGGCACGGTCCAGCGGACGTGCTCCAGCGCGAGCGGTCCGCCGCCGAGCGCGGCGGCCACCAGGTCCAGGTGGCCCGCGCCGGGGAGGATCGACCTACCGCCCACGACGTGGTCGCGCACCACCGGGTCGCCCGGCTCCAGCAGCCGCGCGTGGGGCCGCGGCGAGGCGGCCTCGTGCGGCGCGGTGGCGCGGCGTGCGGCGGGGAGCCAGTGCCGCTCCAGGGCGAACGGGTAGCCGGGCAGCGAGACGGTGGACCGGTGGCCGGGGTCGCGGTCGGTCAGCACGGTCCAGTCGACGGCCAGCCCGTCGACCCACAGCCGGGCCAGCTTGGCGTCGTGGCCGGCGAGGGCGACCCGGCGCAGGAAGTCCCGGCCACCGTCGACGTCGAACAGGTCGGTGAGCGCCGAGGTCCCGCGCGCGTCACCGTGGACGACGCCCTCCGGCTGCTCGCCGGCGGCGAACTCGGCCAGCTTGGCGACCGCGTCCTCCACCCGGCGGGCCACGAATGCGAGCCGGTGCGACATCGCTTCACGACCGGTGCGCAGGGTGTGCGCGAGGTCGGGGAGCGCCGGGTGGTCCGGTTCGCGGAGGAAGTCGGCCAGGACGCCCGCCCGGGCCCGCAGGCGTTCCTCGGTGCGCGCGGACAGCACCACCAGTTCCGGTGCGGGCGCCGGGCGGGGCCAGGTCACCGGCACGTGCTCCTCCACGATGACGTGCGCGTTCGCGCCGCCCGCGCCGAAGGAGCTGATCGCGGCACGCCGGGGACCACCGCCCGGTGGGGCGGGCCAGTCGGCGAGTTCGCGCTGGAGCACGAACGGCGAGTCGGTGAAGTCGATGTCGGGGTTGGGGTCCCCGGCGTGCAGGCTGGGCACGAGTTGCCGGTGCCGCAGCTGGAGCACGACCTTGGTCAGGCCGGCGATGCCCGCCGCGCCCTCGCTGTGGCCGATGTTCGACTTCACCGACCCCAGCGCGCAGAAGCCGCGGCGATCGGTGTGGTCGCGGTAGGCGCGGGCCAGCGCGGCGTGCTCGATCGGGTCGCCCAGCGCGGTGCCGGTGCCGTGCGCCTCGACGTAGCCGATCGTGGCGGCGTCGATCCCGGCGCGGTGCAGCGCCTCGGCCACCAGAGCGCGCTGGGCGTGCGGGTTCGGCACGGTGAACCCGCTGGTCCGGCCACCGTGGTTGATCGCGGTGGCCTTGATGACGGCGTGCACGCGGTCCCCGTCCGCCTCGGCGGCGGAGAGCCGCTTGAGCAGGACCGCGCCGACGCCCTCGCCGGGGACGTACCCGGTCGCGCCCGCCCCGAAGGAGCGACAGCGGCCGTCACGCGACAGCATCCTGCGGCGGCTGAGGTGGGTGTAGCGCAACGGGTGCGCGGCCACGTTGACGCCGCCGACGACCGCGTGGGAGCACTCGCCCCGCCGGATGCTCTCGCACGCCAGGTGCAGGGCCACGAGCGAGGAGGAACAGGCGGTGTCCACGACCAGGCTCGGCCCGCGGAAGTCGGCGAAGTGCGACAGGCGGTTGGCGATCGAGGACCGGTTGGTCATCGCGAGGTTGTGCTGCCCGGCGAAGGACAGCTCGGCCCCGAGCACGGCGTAGTCGTCCCACATCACGCCGACGAACACACCGACGTCGTGCCCGTCCTCGGAGAACTTGGGGCGGGGCAGTGCCGAGGGCGGGTAACCGGCGTCCTCCAACGCGTCCCAGGCGGTTTGCAGGAACAACCGTTCCTGCGGGTCCATGCTGCGGGCGTGCTTCGGCGGGATGCCGAAGAACATCGGGTCGAAGGCGTCCACGTCGGACAGGAAACCGCCCCAGCGCGAGTAGCTGCGGCCCAGCGGCGAGGGCGCCGGGCCGAACAGCGCCTCGGCGTCCCAGCGGTCGACGGGCACCTCGTCGACGCAGTCCTCACCGCGCCGCAGCACCTCCCAGAACCCGTCGAGGTCCTTCGCGTGCGGGTAGCGACCGCTGATGCCGATGATCGCGATGTCCTCGTCGGAGGAGGGCTCCGACCGCGGGGCCCGCCGCGCCGGGTCCACGCGGGCGGGGACCGCGGGTGCGGCGACCGGGGACGCCGGTGCGGGGCGGGTCGTAGAGCCGCCGAGGAGCCGGTCGACGTCGGGGCGGCGTTCGCGCAGCAGGTGCTCGGCGAGGCCGCGCAGGGTGGGGTGCTCGAAGAACACCGTGGCGCGCAGGCCGGGGAACACCCGCGTGAGGCCGGCCGCCGCCTCCACGACGAGCACCGAGTCCAGGCCGTACTCGATCAACGGGGTGTCGACGTCGAGCACGGCGGCCGACGCCCCGAGCACCCCCGCGACCCGGTCCCTCAGGTGCTGCACGAGGTCGTCGCGCAGGGCGGGCACCTCGGCGGCGCCGACCGGGCGCGGTCCGGCGAGGACGGCCTCGATGCGGGCCGGGTCGCCGACGACCGGGATCAGCCGGGTCTCCCCCACCGCCAGCGCGCGTTCCAGCAGGCGGATCGCCGTGGGGGCGTCGATCGGCTCCAGGCCGGTGGCCTCGGTGTACCGGGTGCGTTGCCGGTCGTCCACGAGCGCGTCCACACCGCCGCAGTCCCACAGCGGCCAGGCCAGCGACACGGTCCGCCCGGCCCGTTGTTCGGCGTAGGCGTCGGCGAACCGGTTGGCCGCGGCGTAACCGCAGGTGCCGAAGTCGCCCAGCACCGAGGAGATCGAGCCGAACACCACGAACAGGTCCGGCGGCTCGTCGGCGGTGGCCCGGTCGAGGTGGACCAGACCGGTCGCCTTGGCCGCGGTGCTCCCGGCGAACCGGTCGGCGTCGAGCCGGGTGGCCGGGGTGGTGTCCACCTCGCCGGCCAGGTGGAACACACCGGAGATCCGGCCGAAGGCGGACCGGGCCGCCGCCACCGCGCGGTCGACGTCGGCGCGGTCGGCCACGTCGCCGCGCACGACCAGCACGCGTGCGCCGGCGTCCTCCCACCGCCGGACGCGCTCGTCGGGCTCGGACCGGCACAGCAGGACCATCCGGGCCCGCCACCGGTCCGCCAGGTAGTCGCCCAGCACCCGCCCCACCGCGCCGGTCGCGCCGGTGAGCAGGTAGGTACCGCCCTCGACCAGGGGCACCGGGGCGTCGGGCACGTCGGGCACCGGCCCGGCCCGGCGCACCCAGCGCCGCCCGGCGCGCCACCGCAGGTCGGCCCCGGCGAAACCGCTGCCCGCGGTGAACTCCGCGGCGAGCGCCGCGGCCAGGTCCACGTCCTCCGCGGCCTCGACCGCGCACAGCTCCAGCCTCGGCAGCACGGCCGGCACCGACCGGGCGAAGCCGACCACTGCCTCGTGCTCCGGCCCGCCGCCGTGCACGTACGCGCACCGCACCCGCCCGTCACCGGGCAGGTCCGCGACGGTGTGCAGCAGCCGCAGCGCCGACAGCGCGCCGCCGCCGAGCAGGTCCACCACGTCGACCCCGCCGTCCTGCCCGGCCAGCACCTCGGCGAGCCCTTCCGGGTCGCCCGGCTCGACCCGCGCCCACGCCCCGGTGGCGTCCAGGGCGCGGCGCAGCTCCGGCGACCCGCCGAGGACGACCAGCGTCGCGGCCCGCCCACCGGCCGCCCGGACCTCCTCCGCCACCCACTCGGGCCGGTACAGCTCGCCCGCCGGGTGCGGTGGCCTCCCGGCCAGGTCGTGGGCACGGGCCAGGACGACGCCGTCCTCGGCGATGAGGGTGACGTCGAAGCGGCGGACCGCGCCGTCACCGATCAGCCGGGCGTGGGCGTGGAACGCGGCGGGCAGCGGCGCGAACACCTCCAGGCGGGTCAGGCTGAACGGGATGTGCATGGGATCGTCCGGGCGCACCCAGTGGCACGCGCGCAGCGCGCCGTCGAGCAGCGCGCCGTCCCGTGCCCACCCCGGCTCGGCGCCGTCGGGCGCGCAGACGCGGACCAACGCCTCGTCGTGCCCACCGCGGACCTCGGCCAGCACGTCGTAGGACCGTCCGTAGTGGAAGCCGCCCGCCCGGTAGCGGCGGCGCACGTCGGCGTCCGCGTGCCGGGTGGCGCAGCGGTCGCGCAGCTGGGCGAGGTCCACCCGGGGGACCGGTGTGCCCGGTCCCGGTTCGACGGCGCCGGTGACCAGCACCGCCCCGGCCTCGTCCACGACGGTGAAGCGGTCCTCGCGCACCGCCACCACCGCGGTCCCGGACGTGATCGGCCGCACCCAGGTGAGGTCCCGCACGACGTGCGGCCTGCCGGTGGAGGCCAGCACCAGTTGCAGGCTCGCCCCGCCCGCGAGCAGCCGGGTGCCGCCGATCGAGTGGTCGCGCAGCGACGGGTCCTCGGCGTCCAGCTCCCAGCGCGGTCGGGGCTCGACCGGGCGACGGTCGGCCACCCAGTGGCGCTCGCGGGCGAACGGGTAGACCGGCGCGGGGATCCGGCGGCCGGGCAGGTCCGGCCACCGCGCCTCGGCGCCTTCCACCCACCGCCGGGCGAGGTCGGCCGGGTCGCCGGTCGCCACGCCGGCCCCGCGCCGCGCCCGGCCGAGCAGGACGGCGCCCGGCCGGCCGTCGGCGAAGGCCGCGAGCTCGGCCGCCGCGGTGGCGCCGTCGTCGAAGACCAGCGCCAGCCGGTGGTCCATCTCCTCGCGCCCCGCGGCGAGGGTGTGCACGACATCGGCCAGCGGCACGTGCTCCCGCCGCAGGTACCGGGAGAGGTCGGCGGCGTACTCGCGCAGCCGGTCCTCGTCCCGGGCGCTGAGCACCAGCACGGCGGGCCGGTCCAGCCGCTGCTCGGCGGCCGGCCGGTCGGCGCGCGGTCGCGGGTGCTCCTGGACCACGAGGTGGGCGTTGGAGCCGCCCGCGCCGAACGAGCTGATCCCGGCCACGCGCGGTCCGCCGTCCGCCGGTTCGGCCCAGTCGGCCACCTCGCGCTGCACCGTGAACGGCGACCCGGCGAAGTCGATGTCGGGGTTGGGCGGGTCGGCGTGCAGCGACGGCACGAGCGTCCGGTGCCGCAGCTGGAGCAGCACCTTCGCCAGCGCGGCCATGCCCGCGGCGGACTCCAGGTGTCCGATGTTGGACTTCACCGACCCGATGGCGCAGGCCGCGCCCGCCGCGTCGAACGCACCGCGGAGCCCGGCGATCTCGATGGGGTCGCCCAGCGCGGTGCCGGTGCCGTGCGCCTCGACGTAGCCGACCCGGCTCGCCCGCACTCCGGCGCGGCGCAGCGCGGTGGTGACCACCCGCTGCTGCGCCGCCGGGTTGGGCACGGTGTAGGCGTGGGTGTGCCCGCCGTGGTTGACGGCACTGCCGAGGATGACGCCGTGGACGTGGTCGCCGTCGGCCAGCGCCCTGGCCCGGGGCTTGAGCAGGACCGCGCCCACGCCCTCACCCGGCACGTACCCGGTGCCGCCCTCGCCGAAGGACCGGCACCGGCCGTCGTCGGACAGGAAGCGGCCCTGGCTGAGGTAGACGTACTTGTAGGGGTGGGAGGTGATGTTCACGCCGCCCGCGATGGCCAGGTCGGTCTCACCGGCGCGCAGGCTCGCGCAGGCCAGGTGGATCGCGGTCAGCGACGACGAGCACATGGTGTCCAGCCCGAGCGACGGTCCGCGCAGGTTCAGCGCGTAGGACACCCGGTTGGCGATCGAGGCGCGCGACGACCCGGCGACCGGCCCGTCGCCGCGCTCGGCGTCGGCCGCGCCGTGCAGCTGGTAGTGGTCGTACATCGCGCCGACGTACACGCCGACCTCCAGTGGCGCGAGGTCGGACCGTCGCAGCCCGGCGTCTTCCACGGCGTGCCACGCCGCTTGGAGGAACAGCCGCTCCTGCGGGTCGAGCAGCGCGGCCTCGCGGGGCGAGATGCCGAAGAAGAGCGGGTCGAACTCGTCGATCCCGTCGAGGAACCCGCCCCACTTCGAGTAGGTCCGACCGGCGCGGGCGGGGTCGGGGTCGAAGTACCGGTCGTGGTCCCACCGCCCGGTGGGCACGGTGGTGACGCAGTCCCGGCCGGCGACGAGGTTGGTCCAGAACTCGTCCAGGTCGCGCGCCATCGGGAGGCGTGCGCTGATCCCGATGACGGCGATGGCGTCGTCCTCGGGCTCGCGCACCTCGATCCGCGCGGCGCGCGCCCCGGCGCCGGCGAGGTGGTCGGCCAGCTCGCGCACGGTCGCGTGCTCGTAGAACAGCGTCTTGGGCACGGCGCCGAAGCGGCGCTCCAACGCGGCGTTCAGCCCGGTGATGACCAGGGAGTCGATGCCGTAGTGCTCGAAGGGGACGTCGGGGTCGACGTCGGCGTTGCCGGTCACCTCGGCGACCAGGTCGCGCACCAGTCGGACGACGTCGGTGTCGTGTCGCGGCCGGACGGGCGGGTGCGCCGGGGATCCGGCGCGGCCGGTCGCCGCGACGATCCGGTCGGTGTCCCCGGCGGCCACCAGCAGCGGGCCGGGCACGCCGAGGACCCGGTCGAGCACAGCCATCGCCTCGGCCGTCGCCAGCGGGGTGAACCCGGTGCGCGCGCGCAGGGCCGCGGCCGCGGCCGGGTCCTGGGCCATGCCCCCGTCCCGCCACGCGGGCCAGGCCACCGAGGTCGCGCCGAGCCCGTCGAGGACCGCGTTGGCCCAGGCGTAGTCGGCCTGCCCCACCCCGCCGACGGCCGCGGCGATCGAGGAGAACGCGACGAAGAAGTCCAGGTCGTCCGCCGCGGTGGCGTCCAGCAGGTGCCGCGCGCCGTCGACCTTGCCCGACCGGACGGCGTCGAGGTCGTCGCCGGTCTTGCGCAGCAGGAAGGAATCGCGCAGCACGCCCGCCGCGTGCACCACCCCGTCGATCCGCCCGTGCCGGTCCCGCAGCTCGGCGACGAGTCGGCGGACCTCGTCGGCGCGGGCCACGTCCACCGGGCGGTAGGTCAGCGACGCGCACCGGGCCCGCAGGGCGGCGAGGTCCCGGGCCGGCCGCTCGGACCGACCTGCCAGCACGACGTGTGCGCGCACCGAGGACGCGATGTGCTCGGCCACGAGCAGTCCGAGGCCGCCCGCGCCACCGGTGACGAGGTAGACGCCGCCGTCCGCGAACCGCGCGGTCGGCTCGACCTCGACGGGCCGGTGCCGCTTGACCAGCCGCCGGCCGCCGACGACGCGCAGCTCGACCTCCGCGTCATCCGCCAGGACGTGCGGCAGCGGGTCGTCGGTCGCCTCGACGCCCACGACCTGGAGGAGCAGGTGCGGGTGTTCCAGGCGCGCCGACCGGGCGAACGCGCCGAGCGCCTCGTGCTCCGGTCGTGCCCGGCCGCCGTCGAGGGCGTGGGTTACCACGACGTGCGTCGGTCCGTCGAGGCCCCGCTCCAGCAGGTCCCGGGTCACGTGCAGCAGGTCGCGCACGGCGTCGTCCCGGTCGGCGCAGTCGAAGAGGACCACGCCGGACGGGTCACGGCCCGAGGTGTCGCGCGCGGCCGGTTCCAGCGGGGCGTCCACCCACTCGGGCCTCAGCAACCGGGGCACGTCCGCGAGTGAGCGCACCGACACGCCCCGCAGTTCGACGGCCACCTCGCCGGCGACGTCGCACACGGTGATGTCGACAGTGGCCGCGTGGTCCCCGGCAGCGCGCAGGACGACGTGCGCCCGGCAACGCGCGGGCAGCGGCCCGGCGACGCGGACCTCGTCCACGCCCAGCGGCAGGTGGCGCGCGAGGCCGGTGCGGGCCAGCAGCACGACGGCGGTCTGCATCGCGCCGTCCAGCAGCGCCGGGGGCAGCAGGCACCCGTCCGGGTGCTCCGCGAGCTCCAGGTCGGCCAGGGCTTCCCGGTCACCGCACCGCACGCTCGTCACCACCCGGTACGACGGCCCGTAGTCGAGACCGCGGCTCGCCAGCACGTCGTAGACCCCGTCCACGTCCTCGCCACAGCGCGCCTCGACGGCGACAAGGTCGAGCACCCGTCGTGCCGGGCGGTCGCCGAGGACCAGCTGCCCCCGGCAGTGCGCGCCCTCCGCGGAGGTCACCTCGAAACCGAGGTCCGCGTCCAGTCCGATGTGGACCTGGGCGGGGGCGCGCAGCAGGCGTTCGAACACGACGTCGCGCAGCGCCACGACCTCGCCTTCCCCCGCCAGTGCGCCCGCGGCACGGGCCATCTCCAGGTAGGCGGTGGCCGGGAGCACCGGTTCGCCGCCCACCCGGTGGTCGGACAGGATCGGCTCGGCGCCGGTGAACGCCTTGCGGTAGCGGTGCTCGCGCAGGGTCGAGACGTTGGCCCCCACCAACGGGTGCAGCCCCGACCCGGGCGCGGCGGGCAACCGGTGGAGGACGCCTTCGAAGGGATAGGTGGGCAGCGGCACGCGCCGCCGCCGCTCGTCCGCGTAGTACCCGGCCCAGTCCACCGGGTCGCCGGCGAGCCAGGCGTGCAGCACGTCGGCGGGCTCCCCCGCGGGCGGTTCGGTCCACCCGCCGCCGTCCAGCAGCGCGAGCAGTTCCTCCCGGTGGGCCACCACGGCGGCCCACCGGCACGGGTGCGGCCGACGGCCGACGGCCAGCGTGTGGGCGATGTCGGCGAGGTCGAGGTCGAGGTGGGCCCGCAGGTGGTCGGCGAGGTCTGCCCGCACCCGGTCGAGCGCGGCCGGAGTCCGCGCGGACAGCACGATCACCTGCTGCGGGCGTGGCACGCTGGTCGGCGTCGCCGGTGGCGCCTCCTCCAGCACGGCGTGCGCGTTCGTGCCGCCGATGCCGAACGAGCTGACGCCCGCGCGCAGCGGGCCCTCGGCGGTCCACTCGCGGAAGTCCGTGCTGACGGAGAAAGGCGTGGCGGGGAAGTCGATCGCCGGGTTGGGGTGGGTGAAGTTCGGGGTGGGGACGAGCGCGCGGTGGCGCAGCATGAGCGTCGCCTTGAGCAGGCTCACCACCCCGGCGGCGGCGTCGAGGTGGCCGGTGTTGGGCTTGACGGTGCCCAGCGCGCAGAACCCCGTGCGGTCGGTGCCGCGGCGGAACGCCTCGGTGAGCGCGGAGACCTCGACCGGGTCGCCGAGCGGGGTTCCGGTGCCGTGGGCCTCCACGTAGGTGATCGTGTCGGGCTCCACCCGGGACACCGCGTGCGCTTCCGCGACGACGGCGGCCTGCCCGTCCCGGCTCGGAGCGGCGTAGCTGACCTTGCCCGAACCGTCGTTGTTGGTGGCGGTGCCCTTGATGACGGCGTGCACGGTGTCGCCGTCGGCGAGGGCCTGGGACAGCAGCTTCAGCACGACCACACCGACCCCGTCACCGGCGACCGTGCCGCTCGCGCCGGCGTCGAAGGCGCGGACCGCGCCGTCCGCCGACAGGACCGCGCCCTCCTCGTAGGTGTACCCGGCCGCCTGCGGGAACTTGACCGTCACGCCGCCGGCCAGCGCCATGTCGCACTCGCCGGCGATCAGGCCCTGGCAGGCCAGGTGCACGGCGACCAGCGACGTCGAGCAGGCGGTCTGCACGGTGTAGGCGGGGCCGCGCAGGTCGAGCTTGTAGGCGACCCTCGTGGCCAGGAAGTCCTTGTCGTTGCCGATCATCACCTGGAACTGCCGCGAGGTGGTGCCCTGGTCGACGACGGGCAGGACGTGGCGCTGGAGATGGGTGTTGAGCGCCGCGCCGCCGTAGACGCTGATCAGCCCCGGGTAGCGGGAGGGGTCGTACCCGCCGTCCTCCAGCGCCGCGTGGCAGGCCTGGAGGAACAGCCGTTGCTGCGGGTCGGTCACCGCCGCCTCCGCCGGGGTCATCCCGAAGAACTCGGCGTCGAACAGCTCGGCGTCGGCGAGGGACCCGTGCACCGGCACGAAGTTCGGGCCACCCGACGCGTCGGACCGGCTCAGCCCCACCCTGCCGTGCACGAGCAGGTCCCAGAACTCGGCGGGACCGTCGGCCCCCGGTACCCGGCACGCCATTCCGACGATCGCCACATCGGTGTCTGTGTTCACGCGGCCGCTCCACGCGACGGGGCGCGCGCCACTGCGATGCGGTGCGAGCCGGTTCCAAGGGGGCGGAACGGACCGGTGGGTGATGCGCCGCTATCGGCGACTTTCCGCCGGTCCGTCCTCGTGGCGGGACCGTATGTCGCAGTCCGGCTGCCCTGATCAGCCGAGGTGAGGGCCCGCCCCTTCGGGCACCAAGGGTGACCCGTGCGGGAAAGCGCAGCTCAGCGGCAGTGCGCGGGCGTGCGCTCACCGCCACTCAGCGTGTCCGCCCGGGTGGTGCCCGCGGCACGGTGGGCGGTGACCTGCCCTGCCGCGTCGCCGGACGAGACGAGTTCGTCCCGGGCGTAAGTGCCGACCCCGTCGCGGTGGCCCGCCAGGTCGATGAACCACGGGGTGGAGTTCGGCGACATCGCCTGACGGGGCAGCACCGACGTAACGGCCTGCTTGGCGTCGTAAGGCTCGCTACTGACGGTGCAGACGCTCGCGTGGCCGCGCAACGGCTCCCGACCTCCCCACGCGCCGTTCGGGGTGTGCTCGGTGAAGCCGAGCCGGCTGTAGAGCGGGTGGTAGTCGCCGCGCAGCGGGGAGATGTCCAGGTGTACGACCGCATGACTTGGTCGCCGTCCTGGCCCGAGACCGGCACGTCGGTGAACCGGACGCGAGCGACGTGGGTGCCCTGGGTTCCGCGGAGTTGGTGGACGACGGGACCATGATGGAGACGACGGGAAGCGGACTCCGGGTGGACGGCGCCGCGGACCCGGTCGACGCGCCCGCGTGGGCCACATCCGGAGCAACCGCCGCTTGAGCCGCCAGGACCACTTCGGCGTGATGATCACCGACCGTTTCCTCCGCACCACGAACGACGGCCCCGTGCCGCCGCTGCACTCAGCAGGCCACCCGCAGGGCTCGTGGTCGCGTCCCGCCGCACGTGATCGCACGATGGGGAAACGACCTGTGGCCTATGGGGCACCAGGACGCGGCGGACGCGGACGAACCGAACAGGCGGGTCGCATGGTTCTCACGACAGCGTCCACCCGACTCCGGGAGAGTCACATGTCCACCTACCGCGCGCTGCGGACCGCCCTCACGGCTCTGGCCACCTCCCTCACCGCGATCACCGCCATGGCGACCGCGACGCCCGCCTCGGCCTCGCCCTCCTACAGCCTCACCCTGTGCAACTACTCGGACGACTTCCACTCCTGGGTGGACTTCCCGTACCGCAGTCCGGCTGTCAGCACTCCCATCGCCTGGACCAACCGGTGCGTGGTGACCACCCACAGGGGCGGGGAGACGATCGTCCTGCGCGTCAGGCCGGACTCCCAGCAGAACAACGGGTCCTGGTCGAGCGTGGCCTACTGGTTCACCACCGACCAGTCGAACGACGTCTACCACACCTCGGGGACCTTCGGCAATCGCGTGATCCGAGCCCACGCGCACCGATGACCTCGACGCCGCACCGCTCCCCACCCACGGGCGCGGCGCGGCGCGGGCACGGTCGCACGACGAGGAAGCGAAACGGTCGACCGGGCACGGCACCACGGTCGGCGCCGGCCCCGACCACCTCCCGCGCCCGGTCACCGATCCACCGCTGCCCCTGCTGCCAGGACGTTCCCGTGGCGCACTCCTCGACGGTGACCGCTCCTGTCGCTCAACGGCCGAACAGCCCGACCAGGGTCCCGGCGGCCGGCACACGTCCCTCGACCGCGGCACGCAGGTCGTCCGCCGTGACGCCCTCGCCGAGCCCGAGCGGCCTGTCGACGGCGAACGTCGGTAGGGGAACACCGGGACGTGTCGTGCCGTTGTACGAGGTGGTCGGTGCGGTCCGTGTCCCCCGGGCCTCACCCACAACGCCTTCGCGGAACACCGTTCGGCTGGAGCCGCGTCGAGCCACCCGCCGAGAGGCGACCGCCGTACCGACCCCTCGACCCGCCCCCGGCCGCTTGCCTCCCCCAGCGCGGCCAGGGGCTGCCCGCCTCCGGCCGCGCCTTCCCCCGGGGCGACCGGAGGCCGCTTCTTCTCCGGTGATGCCGGTATCGGCACCACCGGCCGACACGTCGTCCAGCAGGTCGTCCGAGCACGACGGGCTTCGTCGGAGTCCGGCAAACCGTCCACGTCGGCGGAAACCAGGACTTCCTCGTTACCGGCGGCGCAGCACACGACTAAGTCCTCATCGGACAAGCCGTGAGGATGGCGGCCGACGCGCAACGCCGTCGCGGTCAGGTGTCGTCGCGGTCGTCCTCGGGTGTGGGGTCGTCGTCCCGCTGGTCGTCGGGCGATGACGAGTCCGGTTCGCCGAGTCCTTCCTCCTGCCCGGTGGCGGGCTTCGCCTCGCCGGCACGCACCGCCTCTGCCGGGGCGCCGCCACTCACGGCCGGTGACCTTCGTCGGCGCGCTGCCGCCGCAGGTGCTCCCGTTCCGCTTCGCCACCGGGCTCCTGGTCCAGTCCTTGGTGGATCATGTCCACCTTCTCCTCGGGCAGGTGCGGGGCGAGCAGCGGCACGGCCGGGTCCACGATCGCCTCCACGACCACCGGTCGGTCGGCGTGGAACGCCTCGTGCCACGCCTTGCCGACCTGGTCGGGTACGTCGACGCGGATGCCGCGCAGCCCGAGCAGCTCGGCGTAGGCCGCGTACGGGAAGTCCGGCACTCGCTGCGAGGTCGGGAAGCGCGGGTCGCCCTCCATCTCGCGCTGCTCCCAGGTGACCTCGTTGAGGTCGCGGTTGTGCAGCACCAGCACCACGAACCGCGGGTCGGCCCAGGTGCGCCACCGGTCGGCGACGGTGATCAGCTCCAGCAGGCCGTTCATCTGCATCGCGCCGTCACCCACCAGGGCGACGACGGGCCGGTCCGGCGCGTCCAGCTTCGCCGCCAGGCCGTAGGGCAGGGCGCAGCCCATCGACGCCAGGTAGCTGGAGGTGTGCGCGGGCACGCCGACCGGCAGCGCCAGGTGGCGGGCGAACCAGTAGGTGGCCGAGCCGACGTCCACCGCCACCCGCACGTCGAGTGGCAGGTGGCCGGACAGCTCGTGCACCACCAGCTCCGGGTTGAGCGGGTCGGCGGGCGCGTGGGCCCGTTCCCCGGCGATCCGCCGCCACCGGGCCACGGAGGTGAACACCTCCTGTTCCCACCGGCGGTCGGGGTTGCGGCGCAGCAGCGGCAGCAGCGCCCGCAGCGTCTCGGTGGTGTCCCCCACCAGCGGGACCTCGACGGGGTACTTGCTGCCGACCACGCGAGCCTCGATGTCGATCTGCACGGCACGCGCCTGCCCCGGCTCGGGGTAGAACTCGGTCCACGGGTCGTTGCTGCCCACGATGAGCAGCGTGTCGCAGCCCGACATCAACTCGGCCGAGGCGGTGGTGCCCAGGTGGCCCATCACCCCGGTGTGCCACGGGGCGTCCTCGGGGATCACCGGTTTGCCCACCAGCGACGCCGTGACTCCTGCGCCCAGTGCCTCGACCACCCGGGCGATCTCGCGCTCCGCGCCGGCCGCACCGCGCCCGACCAGCAGCGCGACCTTCCGGCCGGCGTTGAGCACGTCGGCGGCGCGACGCAGGTCGTCGGTGCGCGGCAGCACCCGTGGCCGGGCCACGACCGCCGAGGAGGGCACCACGCCGTGGGTGTGCGGCAGCTCCTGCACCGCGTCGGCGCGCTGCACGTCGTGCGGCACGATCAGGCACGTCGGCACCCGCTCGGAGATCGCGGTGCGCATCGCGTTGTCCAGCAGCACGGGCAGCTGCTCGGGCGCGGACACCGTCTGCAGGTACTGGCCGCACACGTCCTTGAACAGCGAGTGCAGGTCCACCTCTTGCAGGTAACCCGTCCCCAGCGCCGTGGACACCACCTGGCCGACGACCGCCACCACCGGCCGATGGTCCAGCTTCGCGTCGTACAGCCCGCCCAGCAGGTGGATGGCACCGGGGCCCTGGGTGGCCAGGCACACGCCGACCTGACCGGTGTACTTGGCGTGGCCGGTGGCCATGAACGCGGCCATCTCCTCGTGCCGCACCGGCACGAACTCCGGGTCGCCACCC
Organism: Actinosynnema sp. CA-299493; assembly: GCF_050946825.1. NCBI lineage: Bacteria > Bacillati > Actinomycetota > Actinomycetes > Pseudonocardiales > Pseudonocardiaceae > Actinosynnema > Actinosynnema sp. CA-299493. The sequence goes on along the minus strand of NZ_CP191993.1, from coordinate 3,809,643 downwards.
GCCCGGTGCAGGGCGGCCAGGATCGGGTCGATCCCGTCGCCCGCGTAGCCGAACACCCTGGGCACGCCCCAGGTCCGCAGGCGTCGGACCAGCGCGTCCGCGACGGTGGCGCTCATGCGATGTCCAGGACGGTCTTGAGCCAGCCCTCGTCACGCCGGTCGAAGGTCTCGTAGGCCTCGATCGCGGTGACCGGCTCCTCGTGCTGCGTGATGAACGCGGTGGGGTCGACCACGCCGCTGACCACCAGGTCGAGCAGTTCGGGCAGGTAGCGGCGGTGGTTGCAGTTGCCCATCTTCACCGTCAGGTTCTTGTTCATGGCCTCGCCGATCGGGAAGCCGTCGAGGCCGGGCGGGTAGACGCCGACGACCCCGATGCTGCCCGCCTTCGCCACCGCCTGCACCGCCCACCGCAGGGCCAGGCTGGGCGCGTCTCCGGGGATCCACTGCTCGCCGACCGGGTTCGCCTCGGGGGCGGCCTGCCGTCGTTCGCGCTCGAAACGGTCGACCATCGACGCAGCGTCCTCGGCGGCGGGTCCGGATTTCGGGCGCTGCGCGTCCACGCCGACGCACTCGATGACCCGGTCGACGCCGATGCCACCGGTCAGCTCCTTGACCAGGGCCACCGGGTCCTCCCGGTTGAAGTCCACCGTTTCGGCGTTCTGCTCACGCGCCTTGTCCAGCCGCGAGGCGATGCCGTCGACGACGAACACCCGCCCGGCACCTTGTCGCTTTGCCGAGGCGATGGCGAACTGCCCCACCACGCCCGCGCCCAGCACCAGCACGCTGTCGCCCTTGCCGATCTCGGCCAGCCGCGCGCCGAACCAGGCCGTGGGGAAGATGTCGGACAGCAGGATCGCCTGGTCGTCGGTCACCGCGTCCGGGACGCGCACCAGGGTGGTCATCGCGAACGGCACCCGCGCGCACTCCGCCTGCAACCCGTCCACCGGACCGGTCATCTCCGGACCGCCGAAGAACGACGTGCCCGCGGTCGGCCCGTTCGGGTTCGCCGTGTCGCACTGCGCGTAGTAACCGGCCCGGCAGTACGAACAAGTCCCACACCCGATCGTGGAGGTCACCACGACCCGGTCACCCGGGGTGAACCCGCGCACGGCGGGACCGACCTCCTCGATGACGCCGACCGCCTCGTGCCCGAGGATCGTGCCCTCGACCATGCCGGGCATGGTGCCGCGCACCAGGTGCAGGTCCGTGCCGCAGATCGCGCTGCGCGTGATGCGCACGATCGCGTCGCTCGGTTCCAGGATCTTCGGGTCGGGCACCTCGTCCAGGCGGATGTCCCCGGTCCCGTGCCACACCACAGCCTTCATACCGCCTCCTCCGTCGTCCACGGACGGCTTCCCACGCGATCTGCGCCGAAACGCCACCCCGCCCGGTGGGCGGGGCATCGACGCGGCGAACCTCGGGGATGCCGACGTGGTCGACAACGAGGCCCCGCGGCCCTGCTCGAACGGTGCGCACGCACTTGGCCGACTCCGCCACCGGACTCTCGCTCAGGCACGCCGTGCACGCCTGGGCGCACGTGACCAGCCCGTCGATCGCCGCAGCCGGCTTGCCCGGTCCAGGTCGATCCCGCCCGGGTGGGCTTCCGGCATCGGCACCGTCGTGGTGGTCCAGCGGATCACTCCTCGGCTCGTGGTGTCACCGGAGTCGAACAGGTCCGGCGTCGATCGGCACGCGGAACAGGTGGTACGGCTTGCGCCGCCGATCCTCGCCCCCCTGGTACTTCGCCTGGCGGTGCAGCTGGTTGGCGGTGACGTACAGGTAGCCCTCGGCGACCGACATCGTGTCCGGCCACAGCAGCCGGGGATCGTGCGCGACGGTCTCGAACGTGCCGTCCGGCAGCCTGCGCAGCACCGCGTCGTGCTCGTAGTTCGTGAGGTACAGCCGACCCGCGTCGTCGGTCTCCAAGCCGTCCGCGCCGCCTCCCCTGTCCCCCTCGTCGACCACCTGCTCCCCCACCTCGTCGTCGGGCAGCGACCGGTCCACCACGGAATGAGTGGGCACGCTGTACCAGCGGCGGGACGCCAGCGGGCAGTAGTACAGGCGGGTCCCGTCGGCGCTGATCGCGATGCCGTCCGCGCCCATCGCCACCGGCTCGGGCTCGCCGTCGGCCGGGCGCTCCAGGAACGGGGTGCCCTCCACGACCGGGCGGAACGTCTCCAGCGGTTCCGCTTTGGTGGAGGGGTGGTCGTGCAACCTGCGCCACGACTCGCCGCTGCCCAGGTCCACCACGATGATGCCGTTGGGCCCCGAGTCGGCCGAGTCGGTGATGTAGGCGACCCCGGCCTCACCGCGGCGCAGGTCGAACCGCACGTCGTTGAGGTACGTCGTCCCCAAAGCCACGTCGGTCGGGAACGTGATCACCTTGGCGACGGTGTCGGTGGCCAGGTCGACGCACACCAGCTTCGGCCCGCCGGGCTTGGTCGGCCGGAACAGCGGGCTGCCGGTGTCGAGCACCCACAGCCGGTCGGCCGGGTCCACCACGATGCTCTGCACGGAGACGAACGCGCCCTCATCGTCATCACCCGATGGTGAGTTCCACGCCTGGTCGGGGAACGGCACCTCGACGCCGTCCCGCAGCTCCACCACGGTCGCCGGCACGTCGTCACCCCACAGGGGGAAGTTCACGAACACCCGACCGGTGTGCGACACGCTCACCCCGGTGGGCATCGGGCCGGTGAACTCGTGCACCACTTCCAGCTCGCTCACGCGGGCGCTCCTCACTGGACGGGCGGGTACTGGGCCTGCTTGAGCAGCCGGGCCAGGTGCGCGGCGTTGCCCGCCAGCTTCTTGTTCGTCGAGGCCACCGGGTCGGGGGTCTGTTCCAGCTCGATGTAGTCCTTGGGCGTCATCGCCTCGTTGTTCCAGTACGTCCCGCCGCTCGCGGGAATGGTGAAGCCGACGTCATTGAGCGCCTGGAAGCAGTCGGCGATGATCTTGTGCGCGCCGTCCTCGTTGCCCACCACCGCCACCACCGCCACCTTGCCGTAGGTCAGCAGCCGGCCCTCGTCGTCGGTCTCCGACAGCTCCGCGTCCAGCCGCTCCATCACGCGCTGGGCGATGCTGGACGGGTGCCCCACCCACGTCGGGGTGGCCAGCACCAGGATGTCGGCGGCCAGGACGCGGTCGCGCAGCGCCGGCCACTCGTCGCCGTCACCCATGTCCTTCTCCACGCCGGGACGCACGTCGTGGTCCACCACGCGGACCAGGTCGCCCCGGACACCGTGGGTCGCGAGCTCGTCCAGCACCTGCCGGGCGAGCTTGTCGGTGCTCGACGGCGCCGGCGAGGGCTTGAGGGAACAGGTCAGCGCGAGCGCGGTCAACGTCATCGGAACCATGCACAGGGCCTACCCGCTCAACCCGGCCCCAATCGGCGCGACGTCCGGGATTTCGCCGCGCACCCGATCGCAGACCACCCGTCGGTGGACTCGTCCCTGCGGTGCCATCAGCTGGGGATCAGAGGGCCACGTCCAACACGAGCTTGCCGCGGACGTGCTCCTGGGCCAGCAGGCGGTAGGCGTCGGCCGCCTTCTCCAGCGGCATGACGTCGGCCACCTCGACGCGCAGCGCACCCGAGTCGACCAGGCCGGCGATGTGCCCCAGCGTCGCGCCGTCCGGCTCCACCAGGAACGACTTGGCCCGGATGCCCCTGGCGCGGAACTCGTGGACGAGGTGGTGCGGCGCACCGGACGCGATCGCCAGGTACAGCCCTTCGGGCTTCAGCAGCCCCAAGGACCTGCTGCCGGTCATGTCGTGGTCGTCGCCCACGAGGTCCAGCACCACGTCCACGGGGTCGATCGCGGACTCGAACGGCCGCACCGTGTAGTCGACGCACTCGTCGGCGCCGAGTGAGCGCAGCCACGCGTGGTTCTCCGCGCGCGCGGTGGTCGTGACGTGGCAGCCCAGGTGCTTGGCGACCTGCACGGCCACGTGCCCGACCCCGCCCGCCCCGGCGTGCACCAGCACCCGTTGTCCGGCTCGGACCTCCGCCGTGTCCACGAGCGACTGCCAAGCGGTGAGGGCGGCCAGCGGCAGGGCGGCGGCTCGGACGTGGTCGACGCTGCGCGGCTTGCGGGCGAACTGGCGCGACGGCGCGGTCACGTACTCGGCCTGGCCGCCGGCCGCGCGGGGGAACCACGGCATGCCGTACACCTCGTCGCCCGGTTCCAGGGTCGTGACGCCGAAGCCCACCTCCTCCACGACACCGGACACGTCCCAGCCGAGGGTGAACGGCGGCTCACCGACCACGGCCGCCATCGCCTCGCCCCGACCGGTCTTGTAGTCGCACGGGTTCACCCCGACCGCGGCCACCCTCACCAGGACCTCGGTGGGCAGCGGCACCGGCTTGGGCACCCACGTCAGGGCCAGGTGCTCGGGTCCCCCGAACCCGGTCTGGCTGATCGCGCGCATGGTCATCGGAGCTCCCCGCTGGATCGGAACCATTCGTGAGGAACTCTCGGAGATCCGTGATCCGTTCGGACCACGACGAGTGCCTTCGTGCGCGTACGGGCAGATCGTTGTGCGCGAAGTGCCGGTCAGGACCCGGTTGTCGAACGGCGCCGCCCGTTCACCCCCACTCCATGGAGCAGCCCGAACCGCGACCGGCGGCCTTGACTCCGATTCGGACGAGGGTGTCGCTGCGGTCGGGAAGCCTCCGGCCCACGCTGATGGCGGTGCGCGGTGACGACAGCCGGTAAAGGAGGACATGACGCTACAGCGCTGTGCCTGCACGGGGTTGTGCAGGCGACCAGCTCGACGTCTTCGAGCGCGGAGACGCGCCGCCCGGCACCAACCGGCCTGGTCGGGCAGCGTCTCGTGGTACGCGGTGGCCGGTCGGCGGGTTAGCGGGATTGCCGAGGGGTAGCCCAGTCCACATCGGTCGCGTCCCGGATCGTGGTGCACCGGGGCGTTCGACAGCACGCGATCGGATGCGGAGGCTGCCCATGACCCGACCGGCGAGCCTGGCTGGAGGGCGCGGTGCGCCGGCTCAGCGGCGTGGACGACTCCGCTCGGTCACGGGCGGTGGTGCCGGTCGTCGGAGCGCGGGAACTGGTCCACGCGGCCGGGTTGTTGACGGCGGCTGGTCGGGGTCACCGGCGCCGTCGCCGGGATCACGGCACTGGACCTGCTGACCGTCGTGCAGGCCACTTGAGCGACACGCGCCGGTTCCGTGCCGGTGGCGCGGAGAGCACGCACAGGAGGATCTGTGGAGTTGACAGCAACGACAACCATTCGCAAACCCGCGTCGGAGGTCTACGCGTTCTGGCGCGACCTGGAGAACCTCCCGACGTTCATGGCACACCTCGAACAGGTCCGCACCACCGGTGGCCGGACGAGCCACTGGTCGGCCAGTGCCCCATTCGGCAAGGACGTCGAGTGGGACGCGGAGATCACCGACGAGACGCCCGGCGAGAAGATCGTGTGGCGGTCGACCGGGGAGGCCGCCGTGCCGAACGCCGGCACGGTCCGCTTCCTGCCCGCCCCGGACGGTGTGAGCACCGAGGTGTTCGTCGTCCTGGTGTACGAGATCCCGGGCGGCGCGGTCGGCAAGGCGGTCGCCAAGTACTTCGGCGAGGAACCGCACCAGCAGCTCGACGACGACCTGCGCCGGTTCAAGCAGGTCCTGGAGACCGGCGAGGTGGTCCGCTCCGACGGCGCCCCGTGGGGCAAGAGGGCGCGTGAGGAGTTCCCGCAACGGCCGGCGCAACCGTTGTCGGATTCCGAGCTCGCGAAGGGAGCGGACGCATGAGGGCGAACACCTGGGCGGGCCGCAACAAGGTCGAGGTCCGCGACGTGCCGGACCCGAGGATCCTGAACAACCGCGATGCGATCGTCCGGATCACCTCGACCGCGATCTGCGGCTCGGACCTGCACCTGGTCGACGGCTACGTGCCGACCATGCAGGACGGGGACGTCCTGGGGCACGAGTTCATGGGTGAGGTGGTCGAGGTCGGTCCGGGCGTCGACCCGGGCCGGCTGCGCGTCGGGGACCGGGTCGTCGTGCCGTTCCCGATCGCCTGCGGCGCGTGCGCCGCCTGCGCGGCCGAGCTGTACTCCTGCTGCGAGAACTCCAACCCCAACGCCGGGATCGCGGAGAAGATGTTCGGCCACCCGGTCGCCGGGATCTTCGGGTACTCCCACCTGACCGGGGGCTTCGCGGGCGGTCAGGCGCAGTACGCGCGCGTGCCGTTCGCCGACGTCGGCCCGCTGAAGATCGAGTCCGACCTGACCGACGAGCAGGTGCTGTTCCTGTCCGACATCCTGCCCACCGGCTACATGGGCGCCGAGATGTGCGACATCCGACCCAGCGACGTGGTGGCCGTCTGGGGCGCCGGTCCGGTCGGCCAGTTCGCCATGGACAGCGCCCGGCTCCTGGGCGCCGCGCAGGTCATCGCCATCGACAAGGAGCCCTACCGGTTGGAGCTGGCGGAACGGGCGGGCCACACGCCGGTGAACTTCGAGGAGGTCGACGTCCGCTCCCGGCTGCTGGAGCTGACCGGTGGGCGCGGCCCGGACAAGTGCATCGACGCGGTTGGTCTGGAGGCCACCCACGGCAGCGCGCACATCGGCGCCTACGACCGGATCAAGCAGGCGGTGCGGTCGGAGACCGAACGCCCGCACGCGTTGCGCCAGGCGATCATGTCGTGCCGCAGTGGCGGCGTGGTCTCGGTGATCGGCGTGTACGGCGGCCTGCTGGACAAGTTCCCCGCCGGCGCGTGGATGAACCGATCGCTGACCCTGCGCACCGGGCAGTGCCACGTGCAGCGCTACATGAAGCCGCTGCTGGAGCGCATCGAGCGCGGGGAGATCGACCCGACCCGGATCATCACCCACACCCTGCGGCTCGACGAGGCGGAACGCGGCTTCGAGATCTTCAAGAACAAGCAGGACAACTGCGAGAAGGTCGTCCTCAAACCTTGACGGTCACCCACGTCCGGATCACCGCGGCGGGCGTGGTGGCCGGACGCGGTGATCGTTCGGCAGCGCCGGTCCGTCCCATCGGTGCTCGTCGTGGCCGAAGAGCCGGCCCGGCCTTCGCGCGAGCACCGACGAGGAGCACCACCGGTCCCCGGGCGCCGTGAGGTGACCGGTCTGCGGGGCCGGCTGCGCCTGCTGGTCAAGCTCAGACAATCGTTTGTAGACAACGACTGTCGCCGGTGGCCGGCCGGACCCGGAACTCGATGTCGTCCCGCAGCCGGACCAATGGCTCCGGCAGTTCCTTCACCCTTTCGGGCGGCCCGTTCACCCGTCACGGCCGGCCAGTGGTCGTCGTGCCCCGACGGTCGTGGCCTCTCGGTCCGCTTAGGACCGCGAGGCCGCTGCCTGCTTGGCGTAGTCGTAAGCCAGGTGCAGCCAGTCCGACGCCGCGACCGCGGTCAGCGCCGTCATCAGCAGCAGCGTGACGCGCGGACCGAGGACCCGGCCTGCCGTCAACGCGCCGGCGATCCACACCCCGGAGCAGAACGGGCAGGTCACCAGTTCACCGACCGCGTGCCGATGTCCGGCGCGCGCCGACTCGTTGACCTCCGCTTCGCCCGCGGCGCTGTCATAGCGGGTGAACGGCGCCCGCAGCACGCTGGTGACCGAGCTCTTCGCCACCAGCCGGCTCGCCTTGTGCGTGGCCACCGACAGCAACACCACGTCCCTGGTGGACCACCGCTCCGGCAGGCGAACGCCCCGCCGCCTGCCGACAGCGGTCGCCACGCCGACCAGCGCCGCGTACGACAGGAGGGACGTCGCGTAACCGCCCAGCGGCCGCTGTTCGTCACCGGCATAAGTTGATCTGGTGTGACGCCACCACTCGGCTATCGACATGGACGCGGGGTTACCGGTCCGCGCCCGTGCAAACGGTCCTGATGCCTACGGATGCTCGACGCCTCCGCCCACCGCGGTCCCCGCTGTCAGAGCACGGACTACGTCGAAATTCCGGCGTCAACCGGTGGACGTGCGCACGTCGTGCGGGTCGAGGTCGGCTCGGAGTCCCCGGAAGGGGGTGGCGAAGGCGGCCGGCGGTGGTCCAGCCGGCTCCGATGCCGACGTGGCCGGCGTAGCGCAGGACGCCGGTGTGGTCGTGGACGCCGACGAGCAGGGTGCCGTCGAGGACGACCGGTCGACCTGCCACGAGGTCGGACAGAACGCGTACCTCGGGGTAGTCCTCGATGAGGGGCAGGCCGTTGCGGCTGAGCAGGCGCACGTCGTGCCCGCGGCGTAGGCCAGGGCGCGGTAATCGCCCCACTTGAACTCGACCGAGAGGCCGGGTGCGGGTTCGGGTGGCAGCGCGCCCAGCTACGTCGTCGAGGGAGATGTCGGACGTCGACTGTCCGAGAGGTCAGTGGTCGAGCCGCCGTATTCGGCGGAAGCGGGTTCCGGAGCCGCCATTCGGGGGTACACGAACGCCATGAGCGCGGAGGACCTGAATTCGTACGCCGACCCCCAGGGCACCGGATCGCCCGACGCCGCCGAGAACGACCCGGCGGCGTTGAACAGCGCCGAGGACCTCGATGAGGACCGCCTCCGGAAGGACCCGCTGGAGGCGGGGATGGACCCGCCCGAGGACTGGTCCGGCGTGACCAAGTACGGCATGACGCCGTGGGAGGAGTCCCACCCCCGTCCGCTGGACGAGCGGCTCGCCGAGGAGCAGCCCGACGTCGAGCCCGGTGCGCCCGCGCCCGAACCGGTCGACCGGGGCGACCCGTCGGACCTGGGCGGTTCGTCGGAGCCCGGCGAGGAGGTGCTCAGCTTCGACGCCGACGCGATCACTCAGGACGAGCCCGAACTGGTGCGCACCGACCATCCCGAGGAACTCGTGCGGGCCGACCCGGACACGCTGTCGCGCCAGGACGAGATCCGCGCCGAGGCCGTGGGCCGGGGCCAGGCGTCCGACGACTACTGACCCGAGAGCCCGACAGTCGGCGGCGGGGTTCTTGGCCTGCTGCGTCGTCCACTCCCAGGTAGGTGAGCGGTGACACCGGTGATGTGCGCCGTGTTCGAGGGACGCCAGCGCGTAGAGGCGCCTGCCGAGCACGGTGTCGAGGTGGAGGAAGTCCGCCGTGCGGCACAGGGTTGTGGTGGCGTCGATGTGCAGCACCTGACTCGGTGAAATGGCAACTGGGCGAATGCCTGCCGGAGCGTCGAGCGATACGCTGGAAGAGCATCGCCGCCGTTCACCCGATCAGGGGAGCTTTCATTGGCGCGCTTGCGTTTTCTCGCTCACGCCACCGGTGCCGTGGTGCTGACGGCCGTCTTGTCCGCCGTCGTGCTCACCGGTACTGCCAGTGCGTGCAGCTGTACGCCCTACGACACCGAACCACAGCGCTACGCACGAGCCGATCACGTGTTCAGCGGCTACGTGTCCGCGTCCACCGTCCTGGAGCGCGGCAAGCCCGACTACGTCTGGGACGACCTGCGCGCGTACACCGTGCAGGTCGACCAGGAGTACAAGGGCGACGTGCCGGCGACCGTGACCGTGACGACCCACTACGCCGGGTCGATGTGCGGGCTCTCGCTCTACGTCGGCCAGTCGTACCTGGTGTTCGCGTTCGGCGACTCCGCCGACGGCGAGGTGTCGTCCCACTACTGCTCCGGCACCCGCCCGGCGAACGCCGGCCCGCCCGCGACGACCACGGCGATGGCCGCCCCAGCCGCAGCCCCCGCCTGCGCCGCCGCCGCTGCCTGACCGCCCCCGGACCGGATGTGGGTGGCCGCCACCACCCACATCCGGACATCATGTCGCAACGCCTCGGTGACGGCTGTTCACAGCTGACGGCGACCTCGACCCCGCAGTCGAGCGCGGAGCACCGCGTGCCGGGCCCCGGTGCCCAGGTGTCGCTCCCCTCGGGCTCGCACGCGGCCGTGCCGGACGGCGTGGCGCCCGCGGCCGGATGACGGACCGTGGACGTGCTCGTCGCCCTCGAACATGCGCCGCCGATCGCGTTCGAGCAGTGGTACGTGGATGCGTTCGCGGATCGGCGCCCCCGTTGTGCGGACGGCGGACAGGCCGAGGGCGCCGACCGCCCACAGCGCTTCGCGGTCGATGACCGACCCGACGCGTTCGGCGAGCAGGAAGGCAGGGCGGAGTTCGCTCATGGTTTCCGTGGACTCCAGTGCTCGTGCAGGAGGCGTGGTGCACCGCCTCGGGACCAGTGGTGTGCGGCCCGGCACCGATCACGCGGTGCGGGCTTCGAGCGGCACTGCGGAGAGCGGCGGGAACGAGCCCGCGGCGGCATCTCCGGTGGTCACTGGTCACTGCTGCATGTCGGCCATGATGTCCGGCCCGCCGACCGCCGGTCAACGGGTTTTCGGAAGCTCCCGTGCCGGTGCACGGTCCGTTCGCTCAGGCACCGTTCGGCGACGATCTGGGCGTTGGTCCGACCGTCGACGAGGAGTCGCAGAACCTCGGTCTCCCACAGGCTCAGGTCAGGTCCTGTGGGTGTCGATACTCTGCACCGGGCTGCCGACCTGCGGTGATCGTGCATCACCGACCGCAGGAGCATGATCGTGAAGCCTGGCGTTACGACGAGGTCGCCGTGCTGCGTCGGACCCGTGACGCTCCGTCTGCGACTCGGTAGTCCCCGGCCGGAGCCGGGGACTACCGAGGCAACGTCGTCCGGTGCGCTCAGTCGGCGCCGTAGTTCTTGCGCTTTCGCTTGTACCAGCCATTCTGGTAGACGTTCATCACGAAGCCGGTCTTCGCTTGGTGCATGTAGTGCAGTGAGCGGTGATGGCGCACACCGACACGAGACGACACGGGGCCGCTCGATCGCCAGATCCTGTTGCGGTAGAACTTCCGCAACCGACCCATGCGCATGTGCTTGGCATGGCTGGTCGCCCGCGCCCCGTACATGCGCGAGATGCCCTTGCCCACCGCGCCGCCCGCCAGCGCCCAAGCAGCGCTGATCCCGAAGGACTTCCAGTACTTGCGGCCACCCCACCTGCCCGCGCTGCCACGCGCCGCCAGGGCGCCCGCTGCCAGACCTGCACCGAGGCAGAGGCCGGCCGAGGCGAAGACGCAGACGCCGAACGCGGCAACGCCGGCGGCTCGTCCCACGTTCTTCCACGTGAGCCACTTCGGTTTGCGCCACCGGCCGTCGAGGTCCTCGTCGTTGACCGGATCCGAAGGGTAGGTGTACGCGTTGCTGTTTCCGCCCGACACCGGGTCGGTGCTGGTGAAGAGCCCGGTCACCGGGTTGTACAGGCGGACGCCCATGAGGGTCAGGCCCGCACCGGACATCGCACGCTGCTTGGCACCCAGCCAGCCGTACTCGACCTCGCCCGTCGTGGTGCTGTTGACCGCGGAGGGGTTGCCGTACTCGTCGTACGTGCTCCACCCGGCGATCGAAGTCGCGGCGGTGCCCGCAGCCGGAAGGTCGACCGTCGTCACCACGTCGCCGTGGGGGTTGGCGATGGTCAGCTCTGCCGTGCCGGTGTTGTCGACGGTCAGGGCCAAATCGCCGCCGACCAGTTCGGCGTAGCGGCGGGTGACGCCGTTGCGGGTGACCCAGGTCGGGTTGTCAGAGGTGTCGGTGTAGTGCCGGACGGTCTGCGTCGATCCCGCCGTGCCGGTGACGGTCTCGGTGGCGCGGCGGTCGAGGGCGTCGAGGGCAAACGTAGTGGTGACGCCGCCCTGGGCGATGGACTTGGCGAGGTCGTTGTCGTGGTAGGTCAACGCCACGTCGCCGACCTGTGGACGGGGTGCGTCGGAGGCGGGCAGGGTCAGCGTGCGGCCGAACGGGTCGTAGGTGTAGGCGCCCTGACCACCGGCCCCGGTGACGGGGCGATCAGCGGTGTCGAAGGTGCGGTTGACGGTCGTGCCGCCGGTCGTGGTGCAGGAGCCGTCCACTGCGGCGGGGGCGGTGGTCCTGGTGAGGCGGTTGTGGTTGCCGTCGAAGCCGTAGGAGCGGGTGACGCAGGCCGGGGTTTCCGCCGGGTCGGTGATGTCCACGCCGGTGGTCGCGGCGGTGCGGTCGCGGACCTGGGTGAGCCTGCCCGCGGCGTCGTAGGTGTAGGCGCGGTCGTAGGGGACGGCGTCACCGGGGCCGCTGCCGGCGGGGCCGGTGAAGGCGCTGCCCTCCGGGGTCCACTCGTGGGCTACACGGCCGGTGACGTCGTTGTCCTGGGACCAGGCGAGCCAGCCGCCGTCGGGGTCGACGGTGGTGGTCCCGTCCTCCTCCACCGCGGTGACCCGGCCGGTGTAGCGCAGGCCCACCGGTTCGCCGGCGTTGTCGAGGTCGGTGTGCCGGGTGATGCCGCCGGGCAGCTTCTGGACCACCAGGCCGCCGTCGGCGTCGTAGGCCCCCGTCGACGTCCACGTGGAGCCGGCGGTGGTCACCTCGACCTTGGTGGCCAGGCCACGGCGTTCGGTCCTGCCGGCGGCGTCGGCGCCGTCGTAGGTGTAGCGGGTGGACCCGTTGGCGTCGGTCACGGTCGCCACGGCGCCGGAGGCGTCGTAGACGGTGGTGGTGGCCGTTTCCCCGGAGGGCTGGTAGGTGGTCTGCCGACCCCAGGAGTCGTACCCGGTGGTCACCGTGCCGGCGGTCGAGCCGTCGGTGTTCTTCGCGGTCACCTTGGTGGCCGCGCCGGTCAGCGGGTCGTACTCGGTCTCCTTGCGGGTGTTCGGCGTCGACCCGGTCAGACCGGTGACGGCCGTCGAGGTGGACGCCGTGCGGCCGTCGGGCAGGTAGGTGGTCGTGGACGTCCTGGTCACCGCGCCGGAGGTCTCCACCACCGTGGTCGGCGAGAGCAGGTAGGTGAACCCGGTCGTGGTGGTCGTGGGCAGGGTCGGCCCCGAACTGGGCGCGGCGGCCGGGAAGGTCTTGCAGACCAGGCCCGCCCACTGCGGTTTCCCGCCGCACTCGGCGTGCGCGGGGTTCGCCGCGACGGTGTGGTGCACGGTCCTGGTGGTGCCCGCGTCCGCGCCGTTGGAGGCCGGCTGCCGGGTCTCGACGGCACGGCCCTCGGTGTCGTAGCGGGTGACCTGGACGATGTCGCCCGCGGTCGGCGTGCCGTCGAGGTCGACATCGGTGGTCACCCGGCCCGGCAGGCTCAGCGCCCACCCGGCCGCGTCGCCCGCGACGGGGGCGGCGTAGTCGGTGAGGGTGCGCGAGACCACCTCGACGTCCTGGCCGGTGCCGGGGTCGTGGGCGAACGCCGTCTCCGCGGTCGCCAACCGGTAGGGCAGCGTCGTCGCCGGGTTGATCCCGCCGTTGGGCGCGCCCTGGTCGAAGTCGGTGCGTGTGTGGGTGCGCAGCCAACGCAGCGAGCCGTCGCGCAGCGCGGCCGTCCGCGCCGGGCCGTAGGTGTCGGTGACCAGGGTGCCCGCCGGGGTCACCACGGTGGCGCCGTTGACGATGTCGGCGTTGTAGGTGGTGATCGTGGCCAACTGGTCGGCGGTGGCAGCGGGGGGAAGCTGCTGGTCGACGATCAGCCGCAGGGGCCGTTCGTCGAGTTCGCGCACCACGTTGCCCTGGGCGTTGTAGTCGGTGGCGGTGTGCTGCCAGGCTCCCGCGCCGTACTTGGCGGTGTTGACGGTGTAGCCCTGGGCGTCGGTGTACCGCAGGTCGGCGTGTTCCCAGTCCCCGGCGGCGATGTTCGCCGCTGAGGTCGAGCTCACCGGGTGGTCGGGGCCGAAGACGGCGAAGCCCTTCACCGGCGCGACGGCCTGGTTCCAGCGCCCGACCGAGCCGGCCGACAGGTCGGGCAGACCGGTGCCGGTGGTCGGCACGTCGTAGACGAACGAGGCCAGGGTCGCGACGCCGCCCGTCGGGTCGCCCGCGGGTCGGTCGCGCTTGACGGCTGCCAGCTTGACGTTCGGTGTGGCGGTGTAGGCGAGCTGGAAGGGGACCTGGCCCGCCGGTTTCACCGACGTGAGCCGGTTGCCGGAGTCGTAGCCGTAGGTGGTGCCGAGGTTGTCGCGCGGGTCGGTGGCCGTCGCCAGGCGTCCGGCCGTGTCGTAGGTGTAGGCCGCGACCTTGACCGCGTCCATGCCGGGACCGCCGGTCTTGTCGGGGTTGAAGATGTCCAGCCACGCGGCGACCAGCCGCCCGTTGGCCGACCCGGAGGTGCCGTACTCCAGCCGCAACGACCGGCAACCCACCGCGTTGGTGTAGACGCCCTGGGCGTCGGTGCAGACGACACCGGGCGCGGCGGGCGCGAGGATGCGGGTCACGCGGCCGGTCGCGGGGTCGTAGGTGTAGGTGGTCTTCCCCACGACCCCGGCCTCGGTGATGCCCGCCGGCCGGAACTTCCCGGCCGCGCCGGCTGTCGGAGCGTCTGCGGTGGTCGTGGCGAAGGTGGTGATCGTGCCGTCGTCCTCGGTGTAGGCGATGGTGGTCGCCGCGCCGCTGCCCGTCACGGTCAACTTGCCGGCATCGAGCGCGGTGTCCTCGTCGGCGGCCACCCAGGTTCCGGTCTGGAAGGACGCCGTGGTGCGTCGGGCTGCGTTCGGGGACTCGAACACCAGGGCGCTGCCGTCGCCGTCGAGCAGCACGATGGTGCCGTCGACGCGGGTGCTGTCGATGACCCGCATCCCGGCCACGCCGGCGTCGGCGCCGTCGAACTGCGCGGTCCAGCCGGGGCCGAAGACGCCGGTGACCGCGTCCGTGGCGCCGGCGAACGTGGAGTGCGACCGGGACAGGGACAGGTCGCCGGTGTAGCCGGGCACCGACACGTCGGTCGCGGAGGTGTTGAACTCGCCGGTCCACAGGGCGACCTGGCCGGGGCCGGCTTCCGAGACCGGGAAACCGTTGCCGAAGGCGTGCGGTAGGCGCTGCACGGTGGCGCCGGGGGCTTGGGACCAGGTGCACTGCTCGGTGGTGCCGTACTTGAAGCAGACCTGGATGTCGAGTTTGACCGGGATCCGGTCGTTCAGCGTGGTGGGCTGGGTGCCAGCGGTGTCGGGGTCGGCGTCCAGGTTCGCGTCGGTCTTGGCGAGGTTCGTGTCCCAGAGGGCGTTGACGTTGACGCCGCCGGCGCCGTTGTCGGTCACCGGCAGGTCGGTCGCGTCGTTCCAGCCGGTCAGGTCGTTGTTCCCACCGTAGCCGGAGACGCGCCACTTCACCTTCGCGGTCACCGACGAGGCGGTTCCCCTCGGCGGGCCGGAGGCTGTGACGCGGATGTTGTCGGTGGTGGTGATCCGGGGGGTCGAGGTCGGCGAGGTCAGCGTCGTGCCGCCCCAGCCGAACTTGTGGGTCCGGTTCGGCGAGAGCTTGCCGGCCGGGGTCTCGGCCTGCACGACGATGGTGTGCAGGCCCGCCTTGTCCTTCGGGAAGGTCACGGTGTGCTTCGCGACCGCCGGGTCGTTCGACGGGGTGATCTTGATCTGGCCTTCGGCGCCACCGGTGAAATTCGCCGCCGGGCGGTTGCCGTCCACGATGAGCCTCAGGTAGCCCGGTGCGTTGTAGCCGGTGCCGGTCGCGGTGATCGTGCACGTGACGTCCGTGGCGGGCGGGTTGTCCTGCCAGGTGTCGCTCACGTCGTACGGCGCCGGACACGACACGACGGGCGACGCCGGGGTCGCCGCACCTGTGCGCAGCCGCTGGTTGTAGTTGACCCAGGGGCCGTCGAGCCGGCCGTCGTTCGCCTTCGCCCGGACGTAGAGCAGGGTGTTGTCCGGCAGGTCCGTCGCCGGACGGCAACCGGCCGTCGTGCCGGACGCGTAGACCGACGACGTGCAGGTGCCCTTCAGGCTGAAGGTCGAGCCCGTGCCCGTGTAGAACTCGAAGACGTACTTCACCGTGTTGCCGTCCGGGTCCGTCGCCTTCGTCCGCACCCAGGGGCGCAGGCTCGACGAGTACAGCCACGAACTCGTCTCGCCCGGCGCCGCGTACGCGACGGCCTCGCTCGGCTCCACGGTCGCCGGCGCGCCCGGCGGTCGGTTGTAGGTGTAGGAGACGTACGGGTCGGCCGAGCTCTCGCTGGAGTGGAACCGCTTCCAGGAGTTGGAGTCCGCCTCGTTGCCGGCCGCCAGCACCATGCCGCCGACGGTGTAGGGCGCGTTCGACCACGCCTGCACCAGAGGGGTGATCGGCACCGACATCCGTCCCGCCGGGCAGCCGCTGTCATGCCCCTTGGCCACGCTCGTCGACCCGTACTGCGAGCCGAACGTCGGCTGCGCGGTCCACCGCGTGGCCGTGGACGCCAGCTCGTAGGTGCTGCGGACGATCATCGTCGACGCGGTGCACGAGTAGGACCACGTCTCGAACATCGACAGGTGCGCGCTCACGATCTGCTTGCCCTTGAACGGGGCTACGGAGAAGTTGAGGAACGACCGCGCCTTGACCGCGCCGCCGTTGTAGGTGCCCAGCTTCAGCTCCGACGAGGTGGACTGGTCGGTGGTGTAGTCCGACTGGACCCAGGTGTCGAAGCTGGAGTACGCCGTGCCGACCGCGTAGGTCGGGTCCACGGTGATCGGGTAGGTCCGCTTGGGATCGTTGAACCAGACCGGGTCGGGGGTGACCACGAGGGTGGTGGACCCGTCGGCGGCGGTCTCGGCGGAGATGCCCACCGCGGCGCGGTTGACGTGCTCGCCGCTGCGCTCGTCGACCTCGGCGTCCCACATCAGCGGCACCGGGATGCTGGAGTGCACCTCGTCCTTGGCGCCGAGGAAGTCGATCGTGCCGTCGGGCTGCTGCCTCGCGGTCAGCCCCTTGACGCGCAGGGGAATCCGCCACACCGGCGCGGTGGCCGGGCGGGTCTTGACCACGAAGTCGTACTCGAAGCCCGACCGGCGGGTGTGCAGCACCAGGTCGACACCGGGCTCCACGTCCGGGTAGGTGGCCTTGGTCCCGTCCAGCTTCGGTTCCGGCAACGTCCAGGGCGCCAACCACTCGACCTGACGCGCCTGGTCGGCCGCCGCCGTGACGAAGGACGTCCCGGCCTTGGCGTTCCTCCTCCCCAGCTTCAGGCCCAACGGGTGGCCGGTCGGGGCCACGCTGCCATCCCGGTCCTTGCGCCACTTCAGGTCCACCGTGCGCCAGTGGCCGCCGGGGTCCTTGAAGCGGATCGGCGCGCCGTGGGCCTCCGTGGTCAACGTCCCGTCCGGGTTCGACCACGTGGACGACGTCTCGGTCCGCATCGACTCCACCTCGACGCGCGAGCCCTGCGCCCGCGCGCTGACCGCCGCCGACACGACGTCCGGCCGCGACTCCACCGGGGCCGTCGCCGCGGGCGTCGGCTCCGGTGGGGCCGCGGCCGCGGGAGGAGCGATCGTCTCCGCGGTGCTCGCGGCGAGCACCAGGGCCAACGCCGTTGCCAAGAACCTCGTCCTGCGTGATGACCCGTTCGCTGAGCGCGCTAACGGTACGACCACAGTTCCCCCCGGGTGTGCGAAGCGACGTGCGCTGGAGTTCCACCCATCCCGACTGCGGTCCCCCGACCACACCCGACCGCGGGCACCCCTCCAGCTCGCGGTCGAATTCACGTCAGTTGATGAGGCTCGGGCAACCGTAAACTCAGCTCAAGAGGC
Source organism: Actinosynnema sp. CA-299493 (assembly GCF_050946825.1). Taxonomy (NCBI): domain Bacteria; kingdom Bacillati; phylum Actinomycetota; class Actinomycetes; order Pseudonocardiales; family Pseudonocardiaceae; genus Actinosynnema; species Actinosynnema sp. CA-299493. Next base: position 3,792,165 of record NZ_CP191993.1, on the reverse strand, counting down.
CTGTCAACGCGGGCAAATGGATGAACCGCTTCTCCTTCACCTCAGTTGTCGGGGCGGTAGGCTGTCGCCATGTCGGACCACGTCGGTTCCCTCGCGGCCAAGGTGGACCACCTGTTCCGGTCCGTCCGCCCGCGCGACGGCGGCGAGTACACGTTCGAAGAGGTCGCCGCGGCGATCCGCGCCAAGCAGGGCCCCACGATCTCCGCGACCTACCTGTGGCAGCTGCGCAAGGGCATCCGCGACAACCCCACCAAGCGCCACCTGGAAGCGCTGGCCGGGTTCTTCGGCGTGCCGCCCGCGTACTTCTTCGACGACGCGCAGACCGAGCGCATCGACGCCGAACTGACGCTGCTCACCGCGCTGCGCGACGCGCCGGTGCGGCAGATCGCGCTGCGCGCCAACGGGCTGTCCGCCAAGAGCCTGGAAGCCATAGCCGAGATGGTCGACCGGGTCCGCGAGCTGGAAGGACTGCCCCACCCGAGCCCTCCGGGCAGCGAGGCGTGAACCGGTCCGGCTTGCGCAGGCGCCACGCCGCCCTCCTGCGCGACCTGCCCACGCCCGTGCCGTTCGACGTGCGCGAGCTGTGCCGGCAGGTCGCCGCGCGCCGGGGCAGGCCGATGCGGCTGGTTCCCCTGAGTGGCCTGGGGGACGTCTGCGGCCTGTGGATCGCCACGGACACCACCGACCTGATCTTCCACGAGAGCGGCACGACGCCACCGCACCAGGAGCACATCATCCTGCACGAGTTGGCCCACGTGCTGTGCGACCACTACCCGGTGTCGCTGTCCGCGACCGAGCGGGCCCGGGTGCTGTTCCCCAGCCTGGACCCGGAGGTCGTGCGGCGAGTCCTCGGGCGGGCCGGCTACTCGTCGGAGGAGGAGCGGGAGGCGGAACTGCTCGCCTCCCTCATCCGCCAGCGCGACGCGCCGGGCTCGTCGCTCACCGCCTGGCTGCGCAGTGCCCTGGGCGGCGGGCGTTATGGGTGAGGTGCTGCGCCAGTGGGCGCCTGCGGTGCTCGCGTGGGCGTTGGTGCTCACCCGTGACAGCGGCGAGGGCGCGCGCCGCTGCGTGCGGTGGGTGCTGCTGGGCCTCGCGTGCTCGTTGACCACGCAGGTGCCCGTCGTGTACGCGGCGCTGGGACGGCTGTCCGGGGAGTCCCACGCGGCGCGGTTGGTCAGCCACGCGGGAATGCTGTTCACCGCCTGGGCGGCCCAGGAGTTCATGGCCCGCGTGAACGGCCTGCCGCGTGGTTCGCGGTGGCACGCCAGGTGGATAGCCGCGGCCTTCGCGCTGATGTGCGTGCTCTTCGCCGCGCTGCCCGACCTGCTGCCGCAGTCGCCCTGGGTCATGGAGTACAGCCTGACCTACGTCGCCGGGCAGGTGCCCGCCTTCGCCGCGGTGATCCTGCTGGGCCTGCGCTACGCCCGGCGGGCGCAGGACCGGGTCCTGCGGGTCAGCCTGCGGCTGGTCGTCGCCGGCACCGCGTTGGGGCTGCTGTACCTGCTCGACAAGTCCGTGCTGGCGATGGCGCCCAGGCTCGGCTTCGAGTTCCCGTTCGGTCGCACCGCCCTGCCGGGCAAGGTCCTCCCCACCACGGCGTACGTGCTGGTCCTGGTCGGCGCCGCGCTGCCCGCCGCGCGGGACTGGCTGGACCGCTACCGACTGCACCTCGGGCTGGGCCCGCTGTGGCGGGCGCTCTACCGCGCCGACCCGGCCATCGCGCTGGACCCGCCGACCGTGCCGGACGTCCTGGTGCTACGCCACCTGCGGCTCCGCCTGTACCGCCGGGTGATCGAGATCCGCGACGGACTGCTGGCCCTCCAGCCCTACCGCACCCCCGACGCCACCACGTCCGCCCACGCCCGCGCCGCCGCGGCCGGACTCACCGGCCGCGCCCTCGAAGCCGCCGTCGAGGCCGAGGCCGTGGCGGCGGCCCTGCGCGCCCGTGCCGTCGGCGCCCCGCCCACCTCCGAACCCGTCCCGGTCAACGGCGGCGCGGACCTCGTCGAGGACACCCTCTTCCTCCGCCAGGTCTCCGCCGCCTACCGCGCCACCACGGGAGACCGACCTGCTCCTCGACCCCTTCCCGGCCTCGGCGCCGCCGACCACATCCGGTGACACGAGTCCGTCCGGCTCCTGCTCTCGGTGTGGCGAGGTGATGCACACGGATACCGGACCGCTGCGCCGATACGTCGCCGAAGTGCTGTTCACGCGCGTCGCGGGCCCGGACGGCGAGGCTCACCTCTCGCATCCACGACACGCCAGGACTGCGGTGGTCCACTCCGGACCGGCCGATCCGCCGGGTGCACGGTGACACGGCGATGTCCACCAGCGGCTTGCGCGCTGCTGCCGCACCCACCGGCGATGGCCGCCGTGTCCGGGCACTCGGCCTACCGCGACGCACCCTCTGGCATGTACGAGGGCTCGCAGTACCAATGGACGCGGCCCAGTCCACACGACGACGGAATATCGCGATTCTCAGCCCGGAAGGAGTCCGCTTCCAGCACGCTGTCGGTTACTTGGAGACACAACTCACCGTCGATTTGCCGCCAATTCTCGAACACAACGACGCACCGAAACCGCAGGTCACACTGCCATGTCACGACTTTGGCGCCGCCCTGAGCCGTGTTGGGCGAGGTAATGGTCGCACCCCGCCCTGTCAGGAACGCACGACAGGTCGGGGAGACGGCGAGCGGCCGGCCGCCTTCGGGCGAGGTGGCCGGCCGTTCGCCGGATGTCAGGCCGATGGTGGTTTGGTGACCCGGTAGTGCTCGCCCGTGACGGTCATCGTCTGGCCCCGGTAGTTGCGCAGCGCCAGGCCGTCCTCGACCACCTCGTGGTAGGGCTGGCTGACCGGGATCTTCCCGATCCTGGTGGTCAGCACGTACTGCGGCACGCCGAAGCCCGTCATGTGCCCCTGCAACGCCTCCATGATCTCCCAGCCCTTCTCGATCGAGGTCATGAAGTGGGAGACGCCGGTGACGTTGTCGCAGTGGTAGAGGTAGTACGGGCGGGCCCGGATGCGGAGCAGTTCCGTCATCAGCTTGCGCATCGTGTCCACGTCGTCGTTGATGCCCTTGAGCAGCACGGTCTGGTTGCCGACCGGCACGCCGTGGCGCAGCAGCCGGTCCACGGCCGCCGCCGACTCGGGGGTGATCTCGCGCGGGTGGTTGAAGTGGGTGTTCAGCCACACCGGGTGGTACCGGGACAGCATCTCGCAGAACTCGTCGGTGATGCGCTGCGGCAGCAGCACGGGGAACCTGCTGCCGATGCGGATGATCTCGACGCTGGGGATGGCGCGCAGGCCGGAGATGATCGTCTCCAGCTTCTCGTCCCGGTAGGACAGCGGGTCGCCGCCGGTGAGCAGGACGTCGCGGATCTCCGGGTGCTCCCGGAGGTAGCGGAAGTCCTCCTCGAAGTCGCCGCCCTCGTTGTCGCGGAAGTACGTGCCCTCCACGTCGGTGGTGTGGAACTTCCTGGTGCAGTGGCGGCAGTACACCGGGCACGACTCGGTGATCAGCATGATCACCCGGTCCGGGTACTTGTGCACGATGCGGTTGGTCTTGCGGTAGAACATGTCGCCGACCGGGTCCACGTCGGCGTCCGGGAACTCCAGCAGCTCGCCGTGCGCCGGCACGGCCTGCAACCGGATGGGGCAGTCCGGGTCGTCCGGGTCCATCAGGGACGCGTAGTACGGCGTGACGCTCCAGCGGTACTTGCCCGCCGTCCCGGCGATCGCCTCTTCCTCCTCCGGGCTGACCTTCACCCACTCGCGCAGCTTGTCGAGGGTCGTGACGCGGTTGCGCATGTGCCAGCGCCAGTCCGACCACTGCTCGGCGGAAGGTGCTCCCGGCGCCGCTGCGGGCGCGGCGAATGACTCCGACATCTGTGGCTCCGTTGCTCAGGAGGTGACTGGAAGCTGCTGCAGGCGGCGTTCGCGCCGCACGACCGCGGGCTCGGCGGCCCCGGTGGTCGCGGCGGTCGAGAGGACCGCGGCCAGCTCCGCCACGGTCGGTGTCTCGAAGAGTTGGCGCACGGGCAGATCGCGGTGCAGCTCGGCGCGCAGGCGCGTGACCACCTGCGTGGCGAGCAGCGAGTGCCCGCCCAGGGCGAAGAAGTTCGCGTGCAGACCCACGCGGTCCACGCGCAGCAGGTCGCACCAGACGGCGGCGACGGCCACCTCGACGTCCGTGCGGGGCTCGACGTGCTCCTCGTCGCCCGCGCGGTCCGGTTCGGGCAGGGCGGCCCGGTCCACCTTGCCGCTGCGGTTGAGCGGCAGCGCGGGCAGCGGGTGCACCGTCGCCGGCACCATGTAGTCCGGCAGCCGGCCGCGCAGGTGCGCCCGCAGCCCGTCGGTGTCCGCGCCGCCCACGACGTAGGCGACGAGGTGCAGGCCGATGCCGGGCAGGTCGCGGGCCACGACGATGGCGTCGGTGACCTCGGCGTGCGCCAGCAGCACCGCCTCGATCTCGCCCAGCTCCACCCGGAACCCGCGCAGCTGCACCTGGGTGTCGATGCGGCCGAGGTAGTCCAGCGTCCCGTCGGGCAGCCAGCGGACGAGGTCGCCGGTGCGGTAGAGGCGCTCGCCGGAGCCGAACGGGTCCGGCACGAACCGGTCGGCGGTGAGGTCGGGCCGGCCGAGGTAGCCCAGGGCCACTCCCCCGCCGCCGACGTGCAGGTCGCCGGGCACGCCGACGCCGACCGGGTTGAGGTGCCGGTCGAGCACGTGCACGCGGGCGCCGGGCACCGGGATGCCGATGGACGGCACCCGCGGCCCGGTCGGCGGCACGGCGCAGCTCGTGGTGACGACCGTGGCCTCCGCCGGGCCGTACAGGTTGATCAGGGTGAACGGCGCGTCGGGCGCGGGGCGCTTGCGCAGCGCGTCACCGCCGGTGCTCAGCACCCGCAGCGGGCTGCCCGCGGGCCACGGCACGTCCAGTGCCAGCTCGCACAGCGGTGTGGGCAGGAAGCCGACCGTGATGGCGTGCTCGGCCAGCCAGCGCACGGCGTGCTCGCCGGAGGCCGTGGTGTCCGGGTCGGCCAGGTGCAGCTCGGCGCCCGCGGTCAGCGCGGACCAGATCTCCAGCACCGACACGTCGAACCCGGTGCCCGCGATCTGGGACACCCGGTCGTGCTCGGTCGTGGCGCAGTCGGCGTTGTACCAGTCGACGCGCAGCGCCAGGCCGCCGTGGTCGAGCAGCACGCCCTTCGGCTGCCCGGTCGAGCCGGAGGTGTGGATGGCGTAGGCCGCGTCGTGCCGGCCGATCGGCACGTCGGGCGCGGGCGCCGGGTCGCGCGGCTCGTCCACCGCCACGACGACGCCGACGAAGCCATCGACCAGGCCGCGGGTCTCCCCCGTCACCAGCACCGCCGCCGCACCGGCCGTGGCCAGCACCTGCGCCACGCGGGCGGCGGGGAACGCGGCGTCCACGGGCGCGTACACCGCGCCGGCGCGCATCGCGGCCAGCGAGCCGATCACGTACTCGAACCCGCGCGGCGCGCACACCACCACCCGGTCGCCGCGACCGACGCCCGACGACACCAGGTGGGCCGCGAGCCGGGCCGACTCCTCGTCCAGCTCCGCGTACGACATGCGCCGGTCGCCCTGCACGAGGGCCGTCGCGCCGGGCCGCCGCACGGCCTGCGCCGCGATCCGCGCGGTCACCGGCTCCCGGTCGCCGACCGCGGGCCTTGGCGTGCCGAACCGCCGCGTGACCAGGTCGCGCTCGTGGTCGGGCAGCACGTCCAGGTCGTGCAGGCGGGCGTCCGGGTCGCGCACGACGGCGCGCAGCAGGGTTTCCCACCGGTCCAGCAGCCGCAGCGCGGTGGCCTCGTCGAACAGGTCGGTGGCGTACTGGAGGTCGCAGTGCAGCCCGTCGTCGTCGACCACGACGACGAACGTCAGGTCGAACATGGCCGCGTTGTCCGCGCCGCGCACCCGTTCGACGGTCACCCCGTCGAGGTCCACAGTGGACCAGCTGCCCTCCTGGTAGTCGAACAGCACCTGGAACAACGGTGTCCGGCTGGAGGACCGTTCCACCCGCAGCAGCTCGACCACCTGCTCGAAGGGCAGGTCCTGGTGCGCGTACGCGGCGGTGACGGTGTCGCGCGCACGGGCCGCCAGCTCGCCGAACCCTGGGTCGCCGGACACGTCCGTGCGCAGCGCGAGGGTGTTGACGAACAGGCCGACGACGCGTTCGGTCTCCTCGGTGGCCCGGTTGGCCGTGGTGCCGCCGACCACGATGTCGGTCTGCCCGCTGTGCCGGGCCAGCAGCGCGTTGAACGCGGCGAACAGCACCAGGTACAGCGTCACGCCGTGCCGGTCGGCGACCGCGCGCAGGCCGTCCACCAGGTCCGCGGGCAGGTCGTGGAACCTGCTGCTGCCCGCGGTGCCGCGCACGGCCGGTCGCGGCCGGTCGGTGGGCAGCTCCAGCAAGGCGGGCGCATCGGCCAGGGTCGTGGACCAGAAGTCCTGCAACCGCACGAGTTCCGCGTCCCGCAGGGACGCGCGCTGCCACCGCGTGTAGTCGGCGTACTGGATCACCGGCGCCGGGGGCACGGTTGCGGTGCGGCCGGTCTCGCGGGCGTAGAACGCGGCCAGCTCGGTGAAGAACAGGTCCTGCGACCAGCCGTCGAACACGAGGTGGTGCCAGGTGAACGCGAGCAGGCTCCGGTCCGGGGCGGTCTGGTGGACGGTGACGCGCAGCAACGGCCCGGCGGTCAGGTCGAACGGCCGGTCCGCCTCCCGCCAGGCTCGCTCGCGGGCCTCCGCCGGCGACGAACCGTCCACGACGGACACGGAGAGCCGCAGCCCGGGCGCGATCCGCTGCACGGGCACGCCGTCCACGACCGCCACCGACGTCCGCAGCGCCTCGTGCCGTGCGACCACCGCGTTCAGGGCGCGTTCCAGGGCGTCGACGCGCAGCGGGCCGGTGACCTCCAGCAGCTCGGCGATGTTGTAGGCGGCGCTGTCCGGTTCGAGCTGGTCGATGAACCACAGGCGCTGCTGGGCGAACGACAGCGGCACGTCCTGCGCCGTCGGCGCCGCGTCGATCACCGGCACGTCGTCCGGCGCGGTCTCGGGCACCAGTGGGGCGAGGTGCGCGGCGAGGTCCTTCAGCACCGGGAACTGGAGCATCTGGCGCACGGTGATGCGCACGCCCCACTTGCGCCGGACCCGCACCACGACCTTGGTGGCCAGCATCGAGTCGCCGCCCGCGCCGCGGAAGAAGTTCTCGTCCCGGCTCACCCGAGCCCGACCGAGCACCCCGGCCCACATGGCGGCCAGCTCGCGCTCGACCGGCGTGGCCGGCTCGACGAAGTCCTCCACGCCCGCGGTGTCGCCCGCACCGACCAGCACCGCCTCGACCGTGCCGTCACGGCGGACCCTCGCCACCCGGCCGTCCTCGCGATCGTCCGTCCACACGCGACCGGGGACACCGGTGGGGACCGGTGCGCCGTAACGGTCGCGCAGCACGGCCTCGGCGCCGTCCAGCACGACGGTCGCCTCCGCCTCGTCGGCCAGCGCGATGTCGCCCACACGAGTGGCCGGCGCGGTCAGCAGGGCGTCGAGCACGACGCGGTAGTGCCCGGCCAGCGCTTGCACGGTCGGCCGGTCGAACAGGTCGGTGGCGTACTCGAAGCGGCACTCCACGCCGTGCTCGTCGTACTCCACGGCCAGCTCGACGTCGAACTTCGCGGTGTCGTTGTCCAGCGCCCGCAGCCGCACGTCCAAGCCGGTCATCGCCGGTGGCGGCGTGGTGGCGTTGACCGAGCACATCACCTGGAACACCGGGTTCATGCCCGCGCCGCGCTGGGCGTCCAGCGCGTCCACCACCCGGTCGAACGGCACGTGCTGGTGGGTGAGGGCGTCCAGGACCTCCGCCGTCACCCGCTCGGCCACCTGGGCCAGCGTCGGGTTGTCGGACAGGTCCACCCGCAGCGCGACCGTGTTGGCGAAGAACCCGACGGCGGACTCCCAGTCCTCGCGGGTCCGGTTGACCACCGGCACGCCGACGATCACCCGGTCCTGGTCGCCGTACCGGTGCAGCAGCACCGCGAGCGCGGTCGTCACGCCGGTGAACAGGGACGTGCCGCCGAGGCGGGTGCGGAGGTCGTCGGGCACCGCCACCGGCACGTTGTCGCCGCGCGTGCTCGACCCGTCCGGTCGCGGCCGGTCGGCCGGGATGCCCGCCTCGCCCAGGTGGCCGGACAGGCGGTCGCGCCAGTGCGCGAGCTGCGCCGCGAACAGCGGACCGCCCGCCTGCTCCGCCTCCCACACCGCGTAGTCGGCGTACTGGGCGGCCGGCGGCAGGTCGGCGGGCACGCCGCGGGCGCGCGCGGAGTACAGCTCGCCGAACTCGCGGAACAAGGTGGTCTCGGACCAGCCGTCGGTGACGACGTGGTGCAGGTTCAGCACGAAGTGGTGCAGCTGGTCGTCCACGCGCAGCAGCGACGCCCGCACCAGCGGCTCGCCGTCCAGCCGGAACGGGCGGGCGGCGGCGGACCGGATGGCCTCGTCGGCCGCCGGGTCGCGTTCGGCGGCGGACAGCGCGCGCAGGTCCAGCACCTCGCGCGGCAGCGGTCGTGCCTCGCCGATCACCTGGAAGACCTCGTCGTCCACCACCTCGAACGTCGTCCGCAGCACCTCGTGCCGCGCCACCAGGTCGTCCAGCGCCGACCACAGGGCGCCCTCGTCCAGCGCCCCGCGCAGCCGCAGCACGAACGGCACGTTGTAGGCGGCGTTGGGACCGTTGAGCTGGTCGAGGAACCACAGGCGGTTCTGCGCGGCCGACGTCGGGACCCGGTCGGGTCGTTCGGTAGTCCGCACCGGCTCGGCCGGCGCGCGCCCACCGGACGGCATCCCCGACGAGAGCATCCGGCGCAGGAGCTCCCGCCTGGCTTGCGCGACACTGTCAGCCATCGTCATCCCATCCGTTCACGGACATGCGCGGACGCGCCCGCCCCGGTCGGACCACAGGCGCGGCGGCATCGTGCGTCGGGGTACTCGAACAGCGCTCCGGAAGATTTCCGGTGTGCCACCACCCACATTTACGTACGCGTCCGAACAGGTTGCGGAACACCCGGTCGGCCTAATCGACACGACTACTGCGACGAACCTCGGAACATGTCCACCCCCGCCGCTCGCCGCTCTCCCAGGCCACTACAGCAGCCACCCCAGGGGTTGTCAAGGCAACGATCTCCGGTCTTTTTCCGCTGGCTGTCGCAGCTATTCCGGCCCGTTGCGCTCCGTCCGACGATGAGTTACGTTGCGAACGATAAGCGATATTCCGCGATCTAAGCGGACCTGTTTACCGATCGCTTTATCCGCCATTTGTCACCACCGCGCCGGACAGGCCGGGCGCGCAGCCGAGGAGGGCGGGCATGTACGACGCCGTGGTGGTGGGCGCCCGGTGCGCCGGCGCGGCCACCGCGCTGCTGCTCGCGCGCCGCGGGTACCGCGTGCTGCTGCTGGACCGGGCCCGGTTCCCCTCCGACACCATGTCCACGCTCTACATCCACCAGCCGGGTGTGGCCCGATTGGCCCGCTGGGGCGTGCTGGACGCGATCACCGCCTCGGGCGCGCCGCGGCTGGACACCGTCACCTACTCGGTCGGCGACGTGCGGTTGAGCAGCCGCGCGCCCGCGTTCGAGGGCGTCGACTCCGCCTACGGCCCCCGGCGCCACGTGCTGGACCAGGTGCTGGTGGACGCGGCCGTGGCGGCGGGCGCGGAGTTCTCCGACTCCTCGTCGGTGCGGGGCCTGCTCACCGACGGCGACGCGGTCACGGGGGTGCGGTTCCGCGCGCCCTCGGGCGCCGAGGTCGCCGCGCCGGCGCACCTCGTCGTCGGCGCGGACGGGATGCGCTCCCGGGTCGCCGACCTGGTCGCCGCGCCCACCGAGGTCGAGGACCCCCGTCTGAGCTGCGTGTACTACTCGCTGTGGACCGGGCTCGACACCGGGTTCGGGTTCCACGAGCGCACCGGTCGCTGGATCGCCACCATCCCCACGCACGAGGGCGCGACGGTCCTGGCCACGTACTTCCCGCAGGACCGGTTCGACGAGGTCCGCGCCGACCCGCGTGCCGCGCACCTGGACGCGCTGGCCACCACGGCCGGCGAGGTGTTCGAGCAGCTCGCCGGCGGCGAGCAGGTCGGCAGGCTGGTCGGCACGGGCGACCAGCGCAACTTCTTCCGCCGGGCCGCCGGCCCCGGCTGGGCGCTGGTGGGCGACGCGGGCCACCACCGCGACACGATCACCGCACAGGGCATCTCCAACGCGTTCCTCCAGGCCGAGCTGCTGACCGACGCGCTCGGCGACGGTCTGCGCGACCCCGGCACGAGGGCCGCCGGCCTGCGCGCGTGGGCCGCCCGGCGGGACGACGAACTGGTCGAGAGCTACCACGGCACGCTGCAACTGGCCCGTCTGGAGGTCACCGACGCGCGGCTGGCGGTGCTGCGCGCCATCGCCGCGGACCCGGAGCTGACCGCGGGGTACTTCGCCGTCGTGGCCGGGCTCATGCCGATGGAGGACCTGCTGACCGAGGAGCTGCTCGACTTCATCTGACGCGCTACTGCTACTGGGGAGGCGGAGCGATTGGCTGCGGTACCGCGCGGGATCGCCACGGTGGCCGACGTCGTCGGCGTCGGGTTCGGACCGTCGAACCTGGCGCTCGCGGTGGCGTTGGCGGAGGTCGACGCGCTGAGGGCGGAGTTCTTCGAGCGCCAGCCCCGGTTCGGCTGGCACCGGGGGATGCTGCTGGACGGCGCGACGATGCAGGTGTCGTTCCTGAAGGACCTGGTGTCGATGCGCAACCCGGCGAGCGGGCACAGCTTCGTGGCCTACCTGCACGCCAAGGGCAGGCTGCCGGGCTTCATCAACAGCAAGACGCTGTACCCGCTGCGGGTGGAGTTCCACGACTACCTGGAGTGGGTGGCCGGGCACTTCGCCGACTCCGTCGCCTACGGCAGCGAGGTGGTCGGCATCGAGCCGGTCGCCGAGGACGGCGCGGTCGAGCACCTGGACGTGGTGGTGCGCCGCGACGGCCGCACCACGGCCCGCCGCACCCGCAACGTCGTGATCGCCACCGGCCTGACCCCGGTCCTGCCGCCGGGCGTGACCACCTCGTCCCGCGTCTGGCACAGCGGCGAGCTGCTGCACCGGGTGGAGGAGCTGCGCGCGCGGTCGCCGCGCCGGGTGGCCGTGGTCGGCGCGGGCCAGAGCGCCGCCGAGGTCACCGACCACCTGCACCGCGAACTGCCCGGCGCCGAGGTGCTGGCGGTGTTCTCCCGGTACGGCTACAGCGTCGCCGACGACAGCCCGTTCGCCAACGCGGTGTTCGACCCCGACGCGGTCGACCTGTTCTTCGACGCGCCGGCCGACGCCCGGGCGCGGTTGCTCGCCTACCACGCGAACACCAACTACTCGGTGGTCGACGCCGACCTGTCCGCCCGGCTCTACCGCACCCACTACCAGGAGCAGGTGCTGGGCACGCCGCGGCTGCGGATCGTGAACGCCTCGCGGCTGCACGGCCTGGTCGAGACCGACGACGGGGTGGCGCTGCGGGTCGAGCACCTGCCGACCAGCGCCGTGTCGCGCCTCGACGTGGACGCCGTGGTGTGCGCGACGGGCTACCGGCCGGCCGACCCGACGCCGATGCTGCGCGGCCTGGCCAAGCTCGACGAAGCGGGCAGGCCGGTCCTGGACCGGGACTACCGGGTGGTGACCTCCGACTCCGTGCACTGCGGCATCTACCTGCAGGGCGCGGTCGCCGAGTCGTCGCACGGGCTGTCCGCGGGCCTGTTGTCCACCACGGCCGTCCGGGCCGGGGAGATCGTCCGGTCGATCCTCGGCCAGAGGCGGTGAGGAGGTCTCCGTGTACGTGCCATCGATGTACCGCGCCACCGACGACGGCTGGCCTCGCGAGATCGTGCGGGACTACCCGTTGGCCACCCTGGTCAGCAACGGGCCCCGCGCGCCGTTGGCCACGCACCTGCCCGTGGTCCGGCCTCCCGGCACGCCGGAGGACGGCGAGCTGGTCGGGGCCACCTTGTGGGGTCACCTCAACCGGGCCAACGAGCACTGGCGGGCGCTGGCCGACCGGCCCCGGTCGGTGCTGATCTTCACCGGGCCGAACGCCTACATCACGCCGACCGCCTACCGGACCACGCCGGCCGCGCCGACCTGGGACTTCGTCTCGGTGCACCTGCACGGCCGGGTGGAGCCGATCGAGGGCGCGGAGGGCTCGCTGGAGGTGGTGAAGCGGACGGTCGAGGTGTTCGAGGCGTCGTTCGGCGACGGGTGGGCGGCCGAGTCGTCCCACGAGTACTTCACCCGGATCATCGTCGGCGTCGGCGCGTTCCGGTTCCACGTCGAGTCGGTCGACTCGATGTTCAAGCTCAGCCAGGAGAAGTCCCCCGAGGTGCAGTCCCGGATCATGGCGAGCCTGCACGAGACCGGTCGCGGCACCGAGCCGGAGCTGGGCCGGATCATGCGGCTGCACGGGCTGGGGCACGACGGAGTGGAGGGCACATGACCGCTGCGACCACGACCCTGTGGGGCGGCCCGGCGCGACCGCCGTGCCTGCTCGACTCGCTGGTGGCCACGGCCCGCGAGCACCCGGACCGGGTCGCGGTGGTGGACGGCGACCGCTCGTTCACCTACGCCGGGCTGCACGGGTGGGTCGGCGAGGTCGTCGCGCTGCTGCACGGGCACGGCGTGCGGCCCGGCGACCGGGTCGCGGTGGCGGGCGCGCGCAGCGCCGAGGTGGTGGCCGCGTTCCTCGCGGTGGCCGCGGTGGGCGCCACCTACGTGCCGCTGGACGCGGAGTACCCGGAGCGCAGGCTCGCCCACATGCTGACCGACAGCGGCGCGTCGGTGCTGCTGCACACCGGCACGGGACCCCGGTTCGACTCCGCCGCCGTGCCCGTGGCGATCCCGCGACCCGGCGCGGGCGCGGCCTACGAGGTGGTGGCGTGCTCGCCCGACCTGCCGGTGTACGTCATCTACACGTCCGGCTCGACGGGCTGGCCCAAGGGCGTGGCGATCCCGCACAGCTGCCTGGACGGCATGGCCGAGTGGCAGCGCGCCCACTCGCCGCGGCCGGACCTGCGCACCGCCCAGTTCGCGCCGCTGAACTTCGACGTGTCGTTCCAGGAGGTGCTGGGCACGCTGGGCGGCGGCGGCACGCTGGTGATCGTGCCCGAGGAGCTGCGCCAGGACCCGTTCGAGCTGCTGGACTGGCTGGCCGAGCACCGGGTGGAGCGGCTGTTCCTGCCCAACGTGGCGCTGACCATGCTGGCCGTGGCCGCGTCCGCCGAGGACTCGCTGGAGCACCTGTCGCTGGTCGAGGTCAACACGGCGGGTGAGCAGCTGGTGTGCACGCCGCCGATCCGCGAGCTGTTCGAGCGGCTGCCGGGGTGCCGGCTGACCAACCACTACGGGCAGAGCGAGTCGGCGATGGTCAGCTCGCACGTGCTCACCGGGCCGCCCTCGTCGTGGCCCGCGCTGCCGCCGATCGGCGTGCCGCTGCCGGGCTGCGAGCTGCTGCTCGACCCGACCGACCCGGACGTGCCGGACGTGGGCGAGCTGCTGGTGGCGGGCCTGCCGCTGTCGCTGGGCTACCTGAACCAGCCGGAGCTGAACGAGCGGCGGTACGTGGAGGTGCCGCGCACGCCGCACGGTCACACCCGCGCGTTCCGCACCGGCGACCTGGTGCGGTTCGCGGACGGGGTGGCGTGGTTCCTCAGCCGCGCCGACCACGACGTGAAGATCCGCGGCTACCGGGTGAACCCGCTGGAGGTGGACGCGTGGCTGCTGGAGCAGCCGGGCGTCGCGGCGGCGGTGTGCGTGGTGGTGGAGGCGGGCGAGGGCGCGCGGACCCTGCGCGCGGCCGTCACCCCGAAGGCGGGCGCCGAGCTGGACGTGCCGGGCCTGCTCAAGGCCCTCGAAGGCGTGCTGCCCGCGCACGCCGTGCCGCAGTCGATCACCGTGCGGCCCGCGCTGCCGCGCACGCCGAGCGGGAAGGTCGACCGCGAGGCCGTCGCCAAGGACCTCGCCGCGGCGCTGTGACCGGGCACGACGAGGAGGGCCACCCGGTGCGGGCGGCCCTCCTGCCCGGCGTCTAGGACGTGGGCTGCTCGGTCGGGATCTCCTTGACCGAGCGGATGCGGGTGGACGCGATGTACACGCCCGAGCTGAGGATGCCCACCGCGCCGATGATCAGCGCGGTGGTGGCGCTGAGCACGTTGCCGACCACGCCGCCGAGCAGCGCGCCGAGCGGGCAGACGCCCATCACGATCATCCGGATCGAGGCGTTCATCCGGCCCTGGAGGGCGTCGGGCGTGACCGCGGACCGGTAACTGCGCTGGTTGACGTTGTAGACGATGACCATGACCGCGTCCACGAAGTGCATCACGATGATCAGCACCACCGCGGCGGGCTTGGGCACCAGCGTGGCGACCGGGATCAGCAGGGACGCGCCGCCCGCGAGCCACTGCGTCACCACCAGCAGCGTGCCCAGCGGCAGCTTCCGCGACACCCAGCCGGAGATCATCGCGCCGACCACGCCGCCCACGCCGGACGAGGACAGGATGAGGCCGATGTAGATCGGCTCCAGCGCGAGCGTCCGGGTGATGAAGATCAGGAACACCGGCTCGATGAAGAACGTGAACAGGTTGAACAGCAGCGCGGTGATGGCGAGCGTGCGCACGATCGGGTTGCCGAAGACGAACCGGAGCCCCTCGCCGACCTCGCGCCAGAAGTCGGGCTTGCGCGCGTCGGGCTGCTCCTCGTCGTCATCGTCGTCCTCGGGCGCCGCGTCCGGGTCCACCCGGATGCGCCGCGTGAACACCGCGGACGCCGCATAGGCCACCGTGTTGAACAGCAGCGCGAACGGTGCGGTGAGCACCTGCACCAGGACGCCGCCCACCGCCTCACCCGCCATCCGGGAGGCGTTGTTGCTGATCTCCAGCTTGCCGTTGCCGTCGACCAGGTCCCGCCTGCCCACCACGCTGGGCAGGAACGAGGCGCTGCCGATGTCGGCGATCACCGTGCCGATGCCGATCAGCACCGCGATGACCAGCAAGAACGGCATGCTGAGCAGGTCGAGCACGGCGGCCAGCGGCACGAGCAGCAGCAGCACGCCGCGCGCCAGGTCGGCCGCCACGATCACCGGCCGCTTGGGCAGCCGGTCCAGCCACACGCCCGCGAACAGGCTGATCACGAGGTAGGGCAGGAAGGAGACGGCGGACAGCACGCCCATCTCCAGCACGCTGGCGTTCAGGGTGAGCGCCGCGAGCAGCGGGATCACCCCGGCGGTGATCTCCGCCGCGAACAACGACAGGGTCTGTCCGAACCACAGGTTGCGGAAATTCGCCTGCCGGAACAAACTGCCGGTCCGGCCATTCATCACGTGTGCCTTCCGGAGGGAAACCGGGTACCAGGCCCCTGGTCGCGTCGGAACTCGTCGACCCAGAATTCGAACGCCGGGTCGACCGAGCCAACATAGTCCGCCAACCCGTTCAGGTCTTCGGCGGCCTCCGGATCAGGTTCGGCCCGCAATTGCGGCATCTGCGTCATCAGGTACATCGCACTTTCGGTGTAACCGGCGTCCACCCACCTGTTCCAGGCGGCGTCGCGATCCGATTCCTGATCGGCGAACAACCGTTCACGGCGGGTGCGCGGCGGGAGGGCCGCGGCGGCGGGATCGACCCGCAGCGCGATCCGCCTGCCCAGCACGTAGGCCACGCCGATGCCCTTGCGCAGGCAGAACGTGAGCGCCTCGGCGGCGGTGTCCACGATCGGCTCGCCGCGGTCGTTGAGGGAGGTGTTGCACAGCACGGGCACGCCGGTCGCCTCGTGGAACGCGCGCAGCGCCCGGTCCAGCAGCGGGTTGTCCGCGGCGGTGACGGTCTGGTGCCGTGCCGAGCCGTCGAGGTGCAGGATCGCGGGCACCCGGTCGCGCACTTCGGGACGCACGGCGACCGCCTCCAGCATGAACGGCGACGGGCGGTCCACCGCGAACCACTCCCCCGCGTGCTCGGCCAGCACGACCGGCGCGACGGGCCGCCACCACTGGCGCCGCTTGTGCTCGTTGAGCGACTGCTTGGTCTTCATCGACCGCGGGTCGCCGAGCAGGCTGCGGTGGCACAGCGCCCGCGGCCCGATCTCGGCCGCGCCGTCCACCCAGGCCAGCGGCGCCTTGGTCACGTCGAGCACGAACTGCTCGGGCGAGAAGTCGGCGACGTCCTCGATCCACGGCGCGAACTCGGCCAGCGCGTCGTCCAGGTCGGTGACCTCCGCGCCGTGGTAGGCGGTGCCGAGCCGGTGCCGGGCCGGACCCGTCGCGCCGGTGTCGAACGCGCCGGTAGCGTAGAAGCCGAGCAGGCCCAGGCCGTAGGACTGGCCGGAGTCGTTGGCGCACGGCGGGGTGAGCAGGCCGCGGAAGCCGAACTCGTCGAGCAGGGCGGTGTTGGTCGGGCAGTTGAGCGCGTAGCCGCCGCTCATCGACAGGTGCGCGGTGGTGGGGTCGACACCGGCCAGGTCGCACAGCTTGCGCACGTTGCGCGCCGCGATCAGCTCGCACGCCCGCTGCACGACCTTCATCACCGCGCTCTGCAGGTTCTCCTCTGCGGTGAAGTCCGGGTCCGGCTCCTGGTGGGCGAGCTGCTCGTGGGCCGCCTTCACGATCGACGCGACGAACGGCACCGCTTCGGAGACCGGGTGCACCCGGCCGCCGAGGAGGTTGAGCGCGGTCACGCCCCCGACGTCGAACTCGACGGTGTTCGTCGATGCCGACGCCAGCGCCATGAGCGTGCCGGGCTCCTTGCCGAACAGCTGCTCGGCCGCCGAGTACAGCGGCGCGGGCGACTCGACCGGCGCGTAGGTGATCCGGCCGCGCCGCGACACCGCGCCCGCGTACCAATAGGGCTTGGTGTCGCGCTCCAGCACGAAGTCCGGCGCGGCGTCCACGGCCATCGCCACGATCGTGCCGGTGGCGAAGACGTCGCTGTCCATGAGCAGCCCGCTGAACAGGTGCGCCAGCGAGTGCACGGCGTAGTCCTCGGCGCCGGGCGGCACCGGCACGTCCTGGGCGGCGGGCAGGCAGGGCGTGCCCCACGTGGTGCGGACGTCGGCGAGCGTGAGCCCTTCGGCGGCGAGCAGTTCGGTCAGCACCGCTTCCACGCGGCCGGGGGTGTGCAGCGGCCAGTAGTGGTGCTTCTGCCCGCTGAACCGCTCAAGCTCCCACAGGCGCACCAGCTCGACGTCGGTCGCGGTGCGCCGCCACAGGCTGACGTTCTGGTCGTGCCGCGGTTGCAGCACGGCGTGCGCGCCGGGCGGTGTCAGGTAGCAGCTCAGGACGTGCTCGGCCACGTTCGCCCCCCGGGTGACGCGAGTGCCTTGGCCATGGTCTGGTCCAGCTCGGTCACGAGGTACTCGGGCGCCCCGAGGAACTCGTGGTGGCCGCCCGTCAGCACGGGTGCGGAGAACCGGCCGGCCGGCGCGTACTCGCACCAGCCGCCCATCTGCTCCGGCCTGATCTCGACGTCGTCGGCCCACCCGAGGGCGCACACCGCGCTCGGCAGCTCGATCGGGTCGTCGAGCCGGTAGCGCTGGTTCGCGGTGATGTCGGCGCGCAGCACCCCGAGTCCCAGGTCGATCATGTCGGGGTCCGGCGCGCCGCCCATCGCGCGGGTCAGCGCGGTCAGTTCGACGGCCAGTTCGGCGTCGGTCATCGACAGGAAGCGCCCGTACGGACCCTCGTGCGGTGCGACCTGGGACGACATGAACAGCACGGCGGGCGGCGGTCCCCCGGTCTCCCACAGCCGCACGGCCGTGGCGAACGCGGCGAGCGCGCCGCCGCAGTGCCCGAAGAACGCGAACGGCCGGTCCAGGTAGGGCAGCAACTGGGGCACGGCGGCCTCGGCCAGGTCGGCGTAGCCGCCGTAGTGGGGCTCGCGGATGCGGTTCTCCCGGCCGGGCGGCTGCACGGCGCAGACCTCCATCGCACCGACCCGCGCGGGCCACCGGGCGTACATCGACGCGCCCAGCCCCGAGTAGGGGAACACGAACAGGCGGGCGGCGGCCTCCGGGTCGGGGCGCCGCAGCAGCCACCTACCTCGACGTGGCGGAGACGACATCGGCACCTTCCCCCGGCTCGGTCGCGGCGCCCGGCCGCAGGACGGCGCGCACCGGCATGCTCCGGATGCCCGCCACGAAGTTGGACCTCAAGTGCGCCACCGGACCGGCGAGCTCGAACCGCTCGACCAGGCGCACGACCTCCCCGAACAGCAGGCGCAGCGCGATGCGCGCGAGCGGGGCGCCGATGCAGTAGTGCGGGCCGAACCCGAACGCCACGTGCCGGTTCGGGGCGCGCGCGACGTCGAACCGGTAGGGGTCGGCGAAGGCCCGCTCGTCGCGGTTGGCCGAGCCCAGCCACGCCACCACGGCCTCGCCCGCCCGGACCGGCTGCCCGCTCAGCTCGGTGTCGACCACGGCGTAGCGCATGAAGTGGTTGGCGGGCGAGGCCCAGCGCAACCCCTCCTCCACCGCGATCGACGTCTGGTCGTCGTCGCCGGTGAGGCGGGCGTACTCGTCGGGGTGCTCGCTGAACGCCAGCACCGTCCCTGCCAGCGCGTGCGGCGTGGTGACGTTCGCGCCGAGCAGCAGGCTGTAGCAGTTGTAGACCAGTTCGTCGGCGCGCATGCCGCGACCGCCGACGTCCATCGCCTTGAGGAACCCGATCAGGTCGTCGCGCTCGCCGCGGCCGTGGACCTGCTCGGCGAAGTACTCGAACAGCTCGTGGTGCGCGGCGATCAGCGAGCCGTGCCCGGCCTCCGCGCCGAACGACGGGTCTTCCGGCGCGACGGCCATCGTGGTCAGCCGGGCCAGCTCGGGCCAGTCCGACTCGGGCAGGCCCATCAGCGCCCCGGTGAACTCCATCGGGAACCCGGCGCCCGCCTCGGCCACGTCCCACGGCTCGTCGCCGGCGAGCGGGGCGAGCAGCCGCCGCACCACGTTCAGCACGGACGGGTGCCGGGCGCGCAGCGCGGTGAAGGACAGCGCCTTGGCCATCGGCTCGCGCATGGCGGTGTGCACGGGCGGGTCGCTGGCGGCCATCATCTTGTCGGCCGCCGGGTCCGCGTTGCCGAGGATGGACAGCAGGGTGCCGCGCTTGGACGTGAACCGGGTGTGGTCGCGCAGCACGGCGCTCACGTCGTCGTACCGCGTCACGGACACGAACCCGCGGCCGTCGGGCAGTACCTGGCGGTGCACGGGCGCGCGGTCGCGCATGGCGTGCCACACCACGTGCGGGTCGCCGTCGGAGTAGGTGGCCGCGTCGAACAGGTCCACCGCGTCGAGGTCGACCTCCTCGTCGCCGGTCGGTGTGCTGAGCCTCATCGGGGTCCCCCCGCAGGGTCGTTCCCGGTGACCGGGTGCGCGGTGTCCAGGTGCCGGGCCAGTTCGGCGATGGTGGGGTTCTCGTAGAAGGTGCGGGCCCGGACGAACGCGCCCCGCTCGTTGCCGATCTCCGCGGTGATCATCGTGGCCAGCAGCGAGTGGCCGCCCAGCTCGAAGAAGTCGTCGTCCACGCCGATGTCGTCGACCTCCAGGACGTCGGCCCACAGCCGGGCCAGCCACAGCTCGCCCTCGCCGCTGGGCGCCCGGTAGTCGGTGTCGAGGTAGGGCCGCCCGCGCAGCGGCGTGGCGGCCAGCGCGGCGCGGTCCACCTTGCCGTTGGCGGTCAGCGGCAGCGCGGGCAGCCGGCTGAACGTGGCGGGCACCATGTGCCGGGGCAGCACGGCGGCGAGCGAGCGCCGCAGGTCGGCGACCGACACCAGCCCGTCGGTGGTGTAGAACGCGACGAGCCGCCTGCCTCCCGTCCGGTCGGGCCGCGCCACCACCGCGACGTCCAGCACGTCGGGGTGCGCGGTGAGCGCGGCCTCCACCTCGCCGGGCTCGACCCGGAACCCGCGCAGCTTCACCTGCGCGTCCGCGCGGCCGACGAACTCGTACGCGCCGTCGGGCAGCCTGCGGGCGAGGTCGCCCGTGCGGTACATGCGCCCGCCCGGGGTGGCGGGGTCGGGCAGGAACCGCTCAGCGGTCAGCGCGGGTTGGTTCAGGTAGCCGTGCGCCAAGCCGTCACCCGTCGCGTACAGCTCACCGACCTCACCGTCCGGGACGGGTCGCAGGTCGGGGTCGAGCAGGTGCACCCCGCCGCCGCGGATGGGCGTGCCGATCGGCACCGTCGCCGTGGTGAGCCGCCCGCGGACGGGGTGGCAGCAGGTGAACGTGGTGTTCTCGGTCGGGCCGTAGCCGTTGATCAGCGAGGTGTCCGGCAGCAGCGCCACCGCCTTGTCCACGTGGGACGGTGACAGCACGTCGCCGCCGGCCAGGAGCTGCCGCACGCCTTCGAGGTCGGCCGGCGCGGTGTCGACCACCTGGTGGAACAGCCCGGCGGTCAGCCAGGCCACGGTGACGCCCTCGGCGCGCACGAAGTCCGCGACTTCGGCGGGTGCGAGCTCACCGGGCGGCGCGACGGCCAGGCGCGCGCCGTTGAGCAGGGCTCCCCAGATCTCCAGGGTGGAGGCGTCGAAGGCGACCGGGGCGTGGTGGAGGACGACGTCGGTGGCCCCGAGGGTGACGAAGTCGGGTTCGTGCACCAGTCGGGCCACGGCGCGGTGCGGCACGCACACGCCCTTCGGCGTGCCGGTGGACCCTGAGGTGTAGGCGATGTAGGCCAGGTCTTCGGGACCGACTTCGACGTCCTCGCCACGCGGTCCGCCCACCAGGACGTCGTTCTCGGTCAGCACGACGGACGCGTCCGCGTCGGCGAGCAGGGCGGCACGGCGCTCGGGCGGGTCGTTGGGGTCCAGCGCGAGGTAGCAGCCGCCGGCGCGCACGATGCCGAGGAGCGCGACGGCCACCAGCGGCGACCGTCCTGAGTGGACGGCCACCACGTCCCCGCGCCGGACGCCGCGCCCGCGCAGGGCGTGGGCGAGGCGGGCGGACGCGTCGTCCAGCTCGGCGTAGGACAGCCGCTGCCCGACGCCGGTCACCGCGGTCCGCCGCGGCACGGCCGTGACTTGGCGCGCGAACAGCGCCGGGATCGTCCGCATGTCACATCCCTTCGGTGTCGAGGGCCGTCCACTGGGCGGTCGAGGTGGCGACCAGGTCGCCGTCGCTCCCGTAGACACTGGTCAGGTTCACGGCGGTGCGCCCGCGACGCTCTTCCCGGCGGGCGACGACGACGTGCGGCACGCCGGGCCTCGGCGGGCGGAGCACCTCGGCCGTCATCCGGGTCAGCACCATCGGGTCCGCGCGCGGGTCGGCGGTCCAGCCGCCCGGGCAGTCCAGCACGCCCCACAGCACCTCGGTCGAGGTGTCCTCGGGCACCCACTCGCAGGCCACCACGCCGGTGCGGCCGGCCACCGGACCGGGCGCGAGCCGCAGCCCGTCCGGCCGCTCGTGCCCGCACACGAAGCACGTCGGGAACGGGTGGTCGCGGTGGCCCAGGTAGCCCTCGGACGCGCGTCGCGCCACGTCCGGCGGCACCGCTCCCACCACCGGGACGGGCCGGGTGGCCGCGCCGACGGTGGCGACCACTTCGTCGTCCAGCCACAGGTGGGACCGGCGCGTGCCGGCCTCCAGCCGCATCGGGGTCTCCAACGGCGGCGGCGCGATCAGGGTGACCACGGCACGGCCGGCGTCCGGCGGGGCGAGGCCCGCGAGGAGGCCGCACACGTACCCGCCCTGGCCGGAGTCGGGCGGTCCGTTGAACCGCGCCGGGATGGTGACCTCCATCAGGCGCCCACCCTCTGCGGCGCGCACGTCGCCTCGACGCACAGCGAGGTGTGCACGGACACCGCGCCGGACAGCTCCCGGCACTCCTCCACCACGAACCGCACCTTGTCCTCCCTGGCCGGGTCGCTGTCGGCGATGAGCACGCCGATCACCGTCCCGCTGTGCGCGATCACCAGGCCGAGCGCCTCGACCTCGTCGCCGATGCGGCGCAGCTCCGCCAGCAACGGCCGGGGCCGCACCTTCGTGCTCAGCTCGGCGCTGCGGGTGGACACCGCGCCCACGGCGGCGAGGTCGTGCCCCCGCACCGCGTCGGTCAGCGCCTCCAGCAGCTCGGCGTACTCCTGCCGGTCCCGCGCCGTGTACGGCTTGGGCACCCGGTTGTGCCGCACGGTGTCCACCTGGCCGCCCTCGTCGACGCCGACGATCGTCAGCACCGGCAGGCAGCCCAGCCGTTTCCGCAGCCGCACCTCGCGGTGGTAGAACGCCACGATGCCGTCGTGCATGACGCCGTCGGTCGGCTCGATGTGCCGCAGGAAGCCCTCGATCGCCACCGCGTCGAGCTGCTGGCCCAGCGCGGCGGCCACCGCGCGGGCGGTCGCCACCAGGTCCGCCGACGAGCTGGCCAGCCCCTTGCCCTCGGGCAGCCTGCCGGCCAGGTCGAGCACACCGCCGCCCCGGTAGCCGCCCGCGCTGAGCATCCGCTCGACCAGCCGCCGCGACTTCTCCTTGTTCGGCGGGCGCACGACCACCGGGTCGTGCTCGCCGGTCAGCTCGAACCGCGCGGTCGAGTACTCGGTGATCGGCAGGGTGACGAGGAAGTCGCGCTCGTCCTCCGGCAACGCGCCCTGGAGGAGTTCGCCGAACGTGCCGGAGGCGCGTCCGTGGCCGATGTGGGTCACGTGCGGCCTCCCCGGTCGAGCCCGGGGTCGGAGCCGGCACCGAGGTCGATCAGGGCCGCGACCGCCGCCGCGTGCGGTGGCCGCACCAGCGCGAAGTGGTCGGCGGGCAGGTCGTGGGTGGTGAAGCGGCCGGCGACGTGCGCGGCCCACCGGCCCGCGCTGTCGTGCTCGCGGTTCTCCTCGCCCTGCACGAACACCGCGTCACCGCCGTGGAGCCCGGGTCGGTGCCGGGTGTGCGCGCGCACGTTGGCCTCGAACACGGCCAGCAGCGCGGCGGCGTCCTGGACGTGCTCGTCGCCGAGCTCGTGGCGCAGCTGCTCGGCGAAGTCCGCGTCGTCGGCGTCGTACTGGCCCGGGTAGGCCGGGTCGACCATGGTCAGCGAGGCGGTGCGGTCCGGCGCGCGGACCGCCATCTCGTGCGCCACGACGGCGCCGAACGACCACCCGGCCAGGTGGTGCCGGGGGAACCCGCGCAGCAGGTCGAGGTAGGTGGCGGCGGTCTCGCCGACGTCGGCCGCGGGTCGTGCCGCCGCGGCGACGCCGTGCACCGGGTGGCGCGGGTCGATCGCCTCCACCAGCGCCCGGTAGGCCAGCAGGGTGCCGCCCGCCGGGTGCACGAGCACCACGGGCGTGCCGTCGCCGCCGGCGCGCAGCACCCGCAGCCGCGGCCGGTCCTCCACGGCCGCGTCCTCACCGGTGAGCAGGGCCGCGATCGAGCGGATCGTGCCGCCGTCGAGCAGCTCGGTCACCGGCAGCGCGCGGCCGAACCGCTTGCGCACCGCTGTGAGCAGCCGCAGCGCCTTGAGCGAGTGGCCGCCCAGTTCGCTGAACGTGTCCAGCACACCCACGTCCTCGACGCCGAGCACGTCGCGCCACACGTCCAGCAGCACGCGTTCGGCCTCGGTCGCGGGCTCGGCGGACGTCCGGTCGCGTCGCACCCCGACGGCCGCCAGCGCCTTGCGGTCCACCTTGCCGTTGGCGGACAGCGGGATCGCGTCCACCGCCTGCCACAGCTGCGGCACCATGTGCTCGGGCAGCCGGTCCAGCAGGAACGCCCGCAGCCGCGCCGGGTCGGCGTCGCCCGCGAAGAACGCGGCCAGCGCGCCGTCGCGGACCACGACCGCGCACTCCCGCACGCCGTCGTGCCCGCCGAGGACCGCCTCGACCTCGGCCGGCTCCACCCGGAACCCGCGCACCTTGACCTGGTCGTCCACCCGGCCCAGGTACTCCAGCTCACCGCCGGGCAGGCGCCGGGCCAGGTCGCCGGTCCGGTACAGCCCGCCCGCGAACCGCTCCGCGGTCAGGTCGGGCCGCCCCGCGTAGCCGTCGGCCAGGCCGGCGCCGCCGATGTGCAGCTCGCCGGCCACGCCGATCGGCACGGGCCGGCGATGGGCGTCCAGCACGTGCAGCCGGACGTTGGCGATGGGCCGGCCGATCGGCACGACGGCGCGACCGTCGTCGCGGCACCGCCAGTGGCTGACGTCCACCGCGGCCTCCGTCGGCCCGTACAGGTTGACCAGCTCGGCCGGGTGGGTGGCGAAGAACCGCTGTTGCAGGTCGTGCGGCAACGCCTCGCCGCTGGCGAACACCCGCCGCAGGGACGTGCACGCGGGCACGCCGTCGTCGTCCAGGAACGCGCGCAGCATCGACGGCACGAAGTGCAGCACCGTCACCCCGGCCTCCCGGATCAGCCGGGTCAGGTAGGTGGGGTCGCGGTGGCCGCCCGGTCGGGCGACGACCAGGCACGCCCCGGTCATCAGCGGCCAGAAGAACTCCCAGACCGACACGTCGAACGAGTACGGCGTCTTCTGCAGCACGCGGTCGGCCGGCCCGATCGGGTACTCGTCCTGCATCCACAGCAGCCGGTTGGCGATGGCGCGGTGCGAGACCACGACGCCCTTGGGACGGCCGGTCGAGCCGGACGTGAAGATCAGGTACGCGGGGTCGTCCGGCGTCACCGCCGTCACCGGCGCGGTGTCCGGGTGGCCGGTGGCGAGGTCCAACCGGTGCGCGCCGGGCAGGTCCCAGTCGGCCAGCAGCACCACCGGTTCCGCCTGGGCCACCATCTCCCGGGTGCGCGCCGGCGGGTTGTCCGGGTCCAGCGGCAGGTACGCCCCGCCCGCGCGCACGACCGCGTGCAGCGCGACGACCAGCTCCACCGACCGCTTCGCGCTGACCCCGACGACCGTGCCGGGGCGGACACCCAGCTCGATCAGCCGGTGCGCGAGGCGGTTGGCGCGTCCGTCGAACTCCCGGTAGGTCAGCGCGGCGCCCTCGAACCGCACCGCGGGCGCGTCCGGGTCGCCGTCGGTGAGCGCGTGCAGCAGGTGCGGCCCCGGGTAGTGCCGGTCGGTGTCGTTCCAGGACGCCAGCAGCGCCCGTTCGCGCTCCGGCCGCAGCTCCGCGTCGGTGTGCGGCGCGTCGGGGTCGGTGACCAGGGCGTGCAGCGCGGCCAGGTAGTAGTCGCGGACCCGTTCGACCTGCTCGGTGTCCAGCCGGGTCCGGTCGTGCCGCAGGCCGATGGCGATCTCGCCGGTCTCGGCGTCGCGGAGGAGCTCGGCGCCGAACGGGAAGTTGGTCGGCACCACGCTGTCCTCGTCCAGCAGCTCCAGCACGTCGTCGGAGGGCTGGTCGCGTGAGACGTGGAAGTGCGTGTAGTTGAAGAACGTCTCGAACAGCGGTTCGCCGCCGTGCGCGCGTTGCAGCTCGGCGAGCGGGAAGCGGCGGTTCGGCTGGATCGCCACGTCCGCGTCCGACACCTGCCGCACCAGGTCGGCCCACGTGCCGTCGGCGAGCCGCAGCCGGAAGGGCACGGTGTTGAGGAACAGGCCCAGCACGCGGTCGCCGTCGGTCTCCTCGCCGCGGCCGTTGTAGACGACGCCGGTCACCACGTCGTCGCGGCCCGACAGCAGGGACACCACGCGCAGGTGGGCGGCCAGCAGCACCACGCGCACCGACACCTTGAGCCGGTTGGCCAGCGCGAGCAGGCCCGCGCCGACCTCCGCCGGCACGGTGGACTCCGTCATCGCCATGTCCGGCTCGGCCGTCGCCGGCCCGCCCAGCGGGAGCGCGCCCGCCGTGACGTCGTGCAGCAGGTCGGTCCAGAACGCCCGCTGCGCGTCGTCGGCGAGCGCGGCGCGTTCGAGGGCGACGAACGTGCGGAAGCGGGCCTTCGGGGTCGGCGGCACCTCGCGGTCGTGGCCGAGCGCCCGCACGTAGAGCGTGAGCAGCTCGGCGAACAGCGACCGGCCGCTCCAGCCGTCCACGATCGCGTGGTGCTCCACGATCCACAGCTGGATCTCGTCGTCGGCGCGGCGCTGGACGTGGAAGCGGATCAGCGGCGGGTGCGTCCAGTCGAACGGCCGGGCCCGCTCGGCGCGGAACCGCTCGCTCACGGCCGCATCCACGTCGGCCTCGCCGCGCAGGTCCTCGAACGTGAGCGGGGTGGGCACGTCGGCGTGCACGAGCTGCACGGGTTCGCCGAACCCGGCCACCGCGAACGACGTGCGCAGCACCTCGTGCCGGGCGAGGGCGGTCTGCACCGCCTCCCGCCACGCGGCCTCCGAGTACTCGCCGCGCAGGTGGTAGGTGGCGACGTTGTGGTAGATCTGCTCGGAGTCGGCGGACTCGCTGTGGTAGAGCATGCCCGCCTGCAACGCCGACAACGGGTAGGCGTCGCAGACGTCGTCGCCGATCAGCTCCCGGTCGGCGGGCGCGAGCAGGTCCAGCCGGCCGACGTCGACGGGTTGGTCCGGCGCGACCAGCGTGGTGCGCGGCGCGAGCTCGCGGATCGTCTGGTGCAGCACGAGGTCCGTCACCTTGATGCCGAGACCGTGCTCCCGCGCCCGGGCCAGCAGCTGGACGCTGCGGATCGAGTCGCCGCCGAGCTCGAAGTAGTTGTCGTCGACGCCCACCGGGTCGCGGCCCAGGACCTGGGACCAGATGCCCGCCAGCACGGCCTCCACCGCGGTGGTCGGCGCGGCGTAGGGCGCGGGCTCGTCCCAGTCGTCCTCCGCCGCGACCGGTCGCGTTGGGACCGCGTCCAGCGGTCGGTCCGGGTCGGCGGCCACGTCCTCCAGCAGCCGCGCGTAGCGCTCGGCGAACCGGCCCACCTGCTCGGCGCCGAACAGGTCCGACCGGTACTCGAAGTTCGCGCCCGCGCCGCGGTCCCGGTCGGTGATCTCCAGCGTGAGCGGGAACTTCGCCGTGCCGGAGTCGAGCAGGAACGGCGTGAAGCCGACGTCGGCGGCCGTGCGGGCGCCGTCGCCCCGCTCGAAGAACGTGAACAGCACCTGGAACACCGGGTGCCGGTCGCCCGCACGCGGCGGCTTGACCTCCTCCACCACCAGCTCGAACGGCACGTCCTGGTTGGCGAAGGCGCTCAGCGCGGTGCCGCGCACCCGGTGCAGCACGTCGCGGAACGTCGGCGCGCCGGTCAGCCGGGTGCGCACGGCGAGGGTGTTGACCAGGAACCCGACCGTGCCGGCGAACTCCGGTCGCTCGCGGTTGGCCGACACCGTGCCGACGATCACGTCGTCCACACCGGACAGCTCGCGCAGCAGGACCTTGAACGCCGCCAGCAGCACCATGAACAGCGTCGCGCCGGACTCGGCCGCCAACGCCCGCAACCGGTCCACCGCGTCGGCCGGCAGGTCGAAGGACAGGTCGGCGCCCGCCGGTGGCCCGCCCGGACCCCCGGCGGGCAGCTCCAAGGTCGGCAGGGGGTGCGCCAGCACGTCGCACCAGTGCGCGAGCTGCGCCCGTGCCGCGGGGCCGGCCAGCCACTCGTCCTGCCAGCCGGCGTAGTCGGCGTACTGGAAGGCGGGCGCGGGCAGGTCGGGGTCGCGGCCCGCGACGTGCGCGGCGTAGCCCTCGACGACCTCCCCGAACACCAGGTCGGCCGACCAGCCGTCGCACACGATGTGGTGCATGGTCAGGACCAGGACGGACTCGGCGCCGCCCAGGCGCAGCAGGGCCGCGCGGAACAGCGGGCCGCGTTCCAGGTCGAACGGTCGGGCGGCTTCGCGCGCCACCCACTCGTCGGCCGCAACGGCGTGCGCCACGGTGAGCTCCGGCTCCGCCGTCGGGTCCACCACCTGCACCAGCTCGCCGTCGACGAGCGCGAAGCGGGTGCGCAGCGCTTCGTGCCGGGCCACGACGTCCGCGACGGCCCGGCGCAAAGCGTCCTCGTCCACCTCGCCGCTGAGCCGGTAGCACAACGGCACGTGGTAGGTCGGCGCGTCGCCGACCACCTGCTGCACGAAGAACATCTGGTACTGGGCGCGCGACGCCGGGAAGACGTAGACGCCGGTCGTGGCACCCTGGTCGGCGTTCATCCGATCTGTGCTCATCCCCTCGGCCCTCGCTTCACCACGTCGCGGACCACGACCACCGCCCGGTCCACGTCGGCCGTGCTCACGCCGGAGTGCGTGACGGCGCGGATGCGGCCGTGCCCCAGCTCACCGACGGCCAGCCCCTCGGCCGCGGCGGCGGCCACGAACGACCGCCAGGTGAACCGGGGGTCGGTGACGCGGAACATCACGATGTTGGTCTGCACGGCGGCCGGGTCGACCTCGACGCCGTCCACGTCGGCCAGGCCCTCCGCGAGGCGGCGAGCGTTGGCGTGGTCCTCGGCGAGCCGGTCGGCCGCGGTGACGGCCAGGATGCCCGCCGCGGCGATCACGCCGGCCTGGCGCATCCCCCCGCCGAGCATCTTGCGCAACCGCCGGACCCTGGTGATGAACTCCGCCGACCCGACGACGATCGAGCCGATGGGTGCGCCCAGGCCCTTGGACAGGCAGAACTGCACCGAGTCGGCGTGCTCGGCGATCCGCGCGACCGGCACGCCCGAGGCCACGGCGGCGTTGAACACCCGCGCGCCGTCCAGGTGCACGGCCACGCCGCGTTCGTCGGCGAACCGCCGCACCCGCGCGAGGTAGTCCGGTGGCAGCACCTTGCCGCCCGCCCGGTTGTGCGTGTTCTCCAGGCAGATCAACGCGGGCAGCGCGAACTGCGGGTCGTCCGGGTCGTCGGGGAAGCCGCAGGCCAGGTCCTCCAGGGCCAGCGTGCCGTCGGAGCCGGTGCGGACCGGCTCGTAGACCACGCCGCCCAGCACCGACGCGCCGCCTGCCTCGTAGACGTGGATGTCGGACTCGTCTCCGACCAGCACCTTCGCCCCGCGCGGCGCGTGGGCCATGATCGCGGCGAGGTTCGCCATGGTGCCGCTGGGAGTGAGGCAGGCGGCCTGCTTGCCGAGCAGCTCGGCGGCCAGCTCCTCCAGCCCGCGCACGGTCGGGTCCTCGCCGTAGACGTCATCGCCCAGCGGCGCGTCGACCATCGCCTTGAGCATGTCCGGCGTGGGCAGGGTGAAGGTGTCGCTGCGCAGCTCGATCACTGGCCGGCCTCCGGGTCGATGCGGGTGTCGATCCGGTCGAGCGCGGCGGTGAGCGCGGCGTCGACCTCCTCTGGCGTCGCACCGCGGGCGATGACGTGACCCAGGCGGTCGTAGGCGTTGACGGGTGGGCGCACGGTCGCGCCGACCCGGGCGGTGACGGTCACCGCGGTCACCCCCGGCACGGCCCCCGCGTCGCTCACGCCGTCCACCGCGCGCAGCACACCGGGCACGGGCGCGAGCAGGAACGCGATGCCGGCGCAGCCGCTGTCCGACGGCGTGAGGTCCGGTGACAGGCCGGCCGCCGCTCGCAGCTGCTGCTCCAGCAGCTCGACCCCGGTGGCCAGGCGGATCAGCTCGGGGATCATGCCGCCCGCGAGCCGCGGGTTGACCTCGATTACGGCGGGGCCGTCGTCGGTGAGCACGACCTCGGTGTGCGTGGCGCCCAGCGCCATCCCGGCCGCCTGCACCGCCCGCCGCGCGGCGTCGGCCAGGGCGTCGGTGACCGCGGGGTCCAGCGGCGCGGGGAACAGGTGCCGGTGCTCCACGAAGTGCGGCCCGCCGGTGACGGACTTGCGGGTGACGCCGACCAGCTCCGTCCGCCCGGCCAGGCCGAACAGCTCGACGCTGAACTCCGGGCCGCGCGCGTACTGCTCGACCAGCACGCTGCGGGCGGTCGGCATGCCCCGGACGTTCTCCCGCACGGCCAGCACGCGGTCGGCGTGCGCGGCGACCTGCGCGGTGTCGTGGCACAGCAGCACGAGGTTGGAGCCGGAGTCGTCCACCGGCTTCACCACGCACGGCAACCCGACCTCGGCGACCGCCGCGGCCACCGCCTCCGGCGTCACCGGCTCGTCCAGCACCGCGAACCGGGGCTGCGGCACGCCCGCGTCGGCCAGCCGGCGGCGCAGCAGCGACTTGTCGCGGCACGTGCGCACCGCGTCCGCGGGGTTGCGCGGCAAGCCGAGCCACGCCGCCAAGTCGGCCACGGCGGGCGCGTAGAAGTCGCTGGTGCTCACCACCCCGGCCAGCTCCTCGCGGCGGAACCGGTCCTGCACGGCCGCGCGCAGCGCGCTCGGCGAGTTCGTGTCGCACACCAGCACCTCGGCGGCGGTCGCGGCCAGCCCCGCGTACCGCTCGGGCTTGCCGGTCAGCAGCACCGGCCGCAGGCCCAGTCCCGCGGCGAGGTCCAGCGCGATCATGCCGGTGCCGGTGGTGTTGGACTCCACGAACACCAGGTGCCGGTCGAGGTCCAACCCGGACTTGGTGACCGCCCGCGACCACCGGGTCACCTCGGTGCCGTAGTCGACCTGCTCGGGCGCGTCGGCGACGGCCAGGTCGGTCAGGCCGGAGGAGGCCCAGAACCCGTCGCTGTAGACGGTGTCGGCGTAGCGGTCGCCGCGGTCGGGGAAGATGCCGACCACCTTCGTGCCCGGCTCGGCACGCCGGGCCACGTCGGTGAGCACCCGGTAGACCGAGCCGGACGTGTTGCCCGCGAAGATCCGCTGCTCGACCGCCAGCGCCCGGGTCGCCGCGAACGCCTCGTGGTCGTTGAGCCAGTGCACCTCGTCCAGCAGGGTGCGGTCGAGGTTCTTCGGCAGCAGGCTGTTGCCCAGGCCGCTCTGGAGCCGGCGCGGCTCGTCGGGCTGGTCGAACAGGACGCTGCCGACGCAGTCCACGCCGACCACGTGCAGGTCTGGCAGGCTTTCCCGCAGCGCCCGCGACGTACCGCACAGCGAACCGCCGCTGCCGACCGACCCGACCAGCACGTCGAACGCGCCGAGGTCGTCGAGCACCTCGCGGGCGAGCCTGCGGTAGGCGCCGGGGTTGTCGGGGTTGCTGTACTGCTGCGGCCAGAACGCGCCGGGCAGGTCGGCCATCAGCCGTTCGAGGCGTTCGATGCGCGCGCTCTGCCAGCCGTGCGAGGTCATCGCCTCCACGACGTGCACCTCGCAGCCCAGGGCGCGCAGCTTGGCCAGCGTCATCCGGTCGACGCGCGGGTCGGTGACGATGTGCACGGGGTGGCCGAGCGAGGTGCCGACCAGCGCCACGCCGAGCGCCATCGTGCCCGACGAGCTCTCCACGATGTGCGCGCCGTCGGCGAGCGCGCCGACCCGCTTGGCCTCCAGGATGATGTTCGCGGCCACCCGGTCCTTCATCCCGAACAGGTTCTGCAGTTCGAGCTTCGCGTAGACCTCGACCCCCTCGGCCGCCGGCACGCGCAGGCGGACCAGCGGCGTGTGGCCGATCGCGTCGGTGATGTCGTCGAAGATCATGGTCGGCTCCTCCCCCGGTTCCCGCCGTTACCCGATGTCCCGCACGCGGTCGAGCCGGGCGCGCCGGGCCGCCCACTCGTCGGCCAGCGCCGCCCGCTCCGCGTGCTGGACGTCCAGCTCGGCCGCGACCGCGTCCGGGTGCGCCGACCCGGTGGTCGGGGTGGCGCGCAGGCTGCGGTCGACGTCGAACGCCTCCGCCAGCAACGCACCCGGCCCCGGCACCACGTGCCCGGCCTCGGCGGCGACGCGCGCCAGCAGGTCCGCGTCGGGCGCGGTCGGCGGCAGGCCCGCGTCGAGCGCCGCGACGACGTACCGACCGGCCAGCACCTGCGCCTGCCGCCACGGCACGCCCGCGTGCAACGTCAACGACGTGGCCAGCGCGAACCCGCCCAGGTACTCCCGCTCGCACGCCGCGCGCATCCGGTCGGCCCGGAACTCCAGCCGGTGCAGCACGGCGGTGAGCAGCCGCACCACCGACCGCGCGGTGTCCAACGCGTCGTAGAGCTGGACGCCTGCCTCCTTGGACACCTCGACCAGGTTCGTGTACGGCGTGCCGCGCTGGCCGAGCACCGCGTCCACGTGGCACGAGGTGAGGTGCGCGGTGCGGCCGCGGATGCGTTCCAGCACCGGGAAGTTCTTCTTCTGCGGCATCGCCGAGGAGATCCCGCTCAGCTCGTCGGGCAGGTCGACGAAGCCGAACCCGGCGCCCGCCCAGGTGATCAGGTCGGTGGCGAACCGGCTGGTGGTCACGCCGAACAGGGACAGCTCGGCGGTGATCTCGGCGACCCACGCCCGCGAGGCCACGTCGGTGAGCGCGTTGCGCCCGGCGGCGGCGAAGCCGAGCAGCCGAGCCATCCGGTCGCGGTCCCACGGCAGGTTCTGCCCGGTCATCGCGCCCGCGCCGAGCGGGCAGGCGTCGATGCCGTCGTAGGTGTGCAGCAGCCGGCGCGCGGTGTGCAGCAGCCGGCCGGACTGCGCGGCCAGGTAGAAGCCGGGCGTCATCACCTGCGCGGCCTGGTAGTGCGTGTGGCCGGGCATCGGGGTGGTCAGGTGCGCGGCGGCCAGGTCGTGCGCCGCCACCGCCAGCCCGAGCAGCCCGTCGGCGAGGTCGACCAGGCGTTCACGGGCGAACATCAGCTGCGCGCAGGCTTGGAGGTCGTTGCGGCTGCGGTCCACGTGCCAGTGCGGCGCGGGGTTCGACAGCCCGGCCTCGACGTGCCGCTCCACCGCGAAGGCGACGTCGGACAGGTTCGCGGCGGGGTCGGCGGTCAGGGTGTCCGGCCCGATCGCGGCGAGCAGGGCGTCCACCTCGTCGGCCTGCCCGGTCGTGAGCACGCCCATCCGCCGGTACTCCGCCACCAGCACCCGTTCGACCGCGACGTAGTGCGGCAGCAGGTGGCGGACCTCCCGCTCGAACTGCGGGCGCAGCACCTCGTCGTGGAGCAGGTCGGCCGGATTCGCGGCCAGCCGACCGGTCAGCGCCGTCACGCGACGCCCTGGGACATCTTTCGCCGCAGGCTCAGCGGGCGCATGTCGGTCCAGACCTCGGCGATGTGCGCCAGGCACGCGTCCTTCGTGCCGGTGACGCCCTCGGCCCGCCACCCCGCAGGCACCTCCCGGTCCGCGGGCCACACCGAGTACTGCTCCTCGTCGTTCACCACGACCGCGTAGGTGCGGGTGTCCTCGTCCTCGCGCTCGGCCATGCCGCCCACTCCCTCTGCGTCGTCACCAGGTCCGGCCGCGTCACCCGGCACCGCCGAGCAGCGCCCGCACCTCGTCCTCGGACATGTCGTCGATCTTCGCCACCAGCAGCCGCTCGATCTCCTCGGCCAGCTCCGCCACGGTCGGCGTGCTGAACACCGTGCGCACCGGCAGGTCGACGTCGAAGCGCTGCCGGACCCTGGCCGAGAAGCGGGTCGCCATGAGCGAGTGGCCGCCGAGGTCGAAGAAGTCGTCCCGCGCGCCGACGCGGTCCAGGCCGAGCAGGTCGCGCCACATCCCGGCGACCGCCTCCTGCGCGGGACCTTCGCACGGCACGTACTCGGCGTCACCGCCGCGCGGCCGGGCTGGTGTCGGCAGCCGCGCCCGGTCGACCTTGCCGTTGGGGTTGAGCGGCAACGCGTCCAGCACGACGACCACCGACGGCACCATGTGCTGGGGCAGCCGGTCGGCCACCAGGTCGCGCAGCTGCTCGGGTTCGGGCGCGCGGTCCGGTTCGGCCGGGGTGGTGTAGGCGACCAGGTGGTCGTCCTCACCGAGGCGGCGCAGCACCACGACCGCGTCGCGGACCAGCGGCGAGCGGCGCAGGGCCGACTCGACCTCGCCCAGCTCGACCCGCATGCCGCGGATCTTGACCTGGTGGTCGTCCCGGCCGACGAACTTGATCCTGCCGTCGGGCCGCCGGTAGCCGCGGTCGCCGGTGCGGTAGAGCCGCTCACCGGGCGAGAACGGGTTCGGCAGGAACGCCCGCGCGGTCGCCACCGGGTCGCCGAGGTAGCCGCGGGCCAGTCCGACGCCCGCGATGTGCAGGTCGCCGACCTCGCCCACCCCGACCTCCCGGAAGTCGGCGTCGAGCACGTGCACTCGGTTGTTGTCGAACGGCACGCCGACCGACACCGCGCCGGTGTCCGCCGCGTCCGCCGCGCCGCACGTGTGGTTGGTCGAGTCGATCGACACCTCGGTCGCGCCCCACGTGTTGTGCAGGCCGACCGACGGCAGCAGCGCCAGGAACCGGCCGGTGGTCCCCGGCGACAGCGCCTCGCCGCTGGAGGTCACGTCGCGCAGCGCCGACAGGTCCCAGCCGCCGCGCTGCTCCAGCTCGTCCAGCAGCATCGTCAACATGCTCGGCACCACCTGCAGGTACACGCTGCGGTGCGCTTCGAGTGCGTCGAGGATCGCCCGCGGGTCGCGGTGCGCGCCGGGTTCGAGGACGGCCACCCGGGCGCCGACCGTCAGCGGCCAGAACAGCTCCAGCGCCGAGTCGTCGAACGTCAGGGTCGTCTTGTGCAGCACGGTGTCGCCGGGCCGCAGCCGGTGCTCGCGCTGCGACCAGGTCATCCGGTTCACCCAGCCCTCGTGGCTGCTGGCCACGCCCTTCGGCACACCAGTGGAGCCGGAGGTGAAGTAGACCGAGACGAGGTTCCCGCCGCACGCGCGCCGGTCCGGCCGGTCGGTCCGGGGCGGCGCCGACGGCGACACCGCCGCCACGTCGCCGGGCAGCAGGGCGCGATAGCCGTCGGCCACCACGCAGACCCCGGTCCGCGCGACGGCCGTGATCTGCGCGACGCGGCTCGCGGGCAGCTCGGGGTCCAGCGGCAGGTAGGCCCCGCCCGCCTTGAGGATCGCCAGCAGCGCGACCACCATCTCCACCGACCGGTCCACGCACAGGGCCACCACGTCGTCCAGGCCGACACCGGCCTCGACCAGCCGGTGCGCCAGCCCGTTGGCCCGCGCGTCCAGCTCGGCGTAGGTGACCCGCTCGTCGCCGAAGACGACGGCGGTGCGGTCGCCGGAGTCCGCGACGCGGTCCTCGACCAACTCGTGCAGCCCCCGGTGGGCAGGAAAGGCCGAGTCCGTTCGATTCCAGTCCCCAGGCACGATCAACCCGCCCCTCATCGCGACAGACCGGGGCGGGGCAGCCTCGACCGCCACCGTTCCCCAAGAATGTGATCAGCCGGCGCGGAATGTGCGCCAGCCGCCCCGCCCAGCTCCCCAGAACCTTCCCGCCGGTTTCCGGCAAGTGCGATCAAACACTTCCTAGCACAGGCCACCTCACGTGGCAACGACCCGTAGCGGACGTCAGGACCAGCCGTGCAACCCTTGCGCGAGCACGATCTTGCGTGTAGTCGAAGCGCCGCGCAGACGCATGTTGACCCGCGCCGACGGTCGGGCATACTGGCTTCGGCGTCACGTCCGCGAAATGAAGGGTAAAAGGGTGCGACCGACCCCGGCGGAGGAAATTCGAAAGTCGTTCGTCAACTGCTCGAAAGGCGAAGCGAAGAAGCTCACCCTGCCGGCCGGGCTCGATTCGCAGGACTGGGCGGGAACGGACTTCCTCGGTTGGGTCGACCCCCGTGCGGTGAACAACGCCTACCTCGTGCTGCCCTGGGACGAGGGAGTGGTGGGCGTCGTGCTGCGCGCGAACAACCCGCCGAAGAGCTCGCTGAGGTCGTCCACGTGCGCGTTCTGCCTGACCACCCACGTGCAGTCCGACGTGGGGTTGTTCGCCGCGCCGAAGGCGGGCGCGGCCGGTCGCAGAGGCAACACCGTCGGCACGTACGTGTGCGCTGACCTGGCCTGTTCCGCCTACGTGCGGCGCAAGCGGCGGCCGTCGGCGCCGCAGCCCGCCGAGACGATCGGCGACGACGAGCGGATCGCGCGGATGCTCGGCAACGTCAACCAGTTCGTCGCGAAGATCCTCAGCTGAGGATTTCCGGCGCACGTCCTCGCGGGGGAGAATGTGACCCAGGAAGAAATCCGGATGGCGGCCACGAGCACGCCGCTGTCCCCCGCGCAGCACGGGATCTGGTTCACCGAACAATTCGACGGACCCACCAGCGTATACCACATGTCGTTCGCCCACCGGTTGCGCGGACCGCTCGACGCCGATGTGCTCGACGCCGCGTTGTCGGCGTTGGTCCGACGGCATGAACCATTGCGCACCCGGATCGACCTGAGCGACGGCGAACCGCGACAGGTTGTGCTGCCGGAGGCCCACGCATCCGCCAAACGGGTCGATTTATCCGGGCACCCGGATGCCGAGGCCGAGGCCGCCCGAGAAAACGAAGATCACGTTCTACGGCCTTTTCGACTGGACGCGGAGAACCCGTTCCGGGTACTGCTGGTGCGATTGGCGGATGACCACCACATCCTTTCGGTGGTGCTCCACCACATCTGCGCGGACGGCCTGTCGCTGCCGGTCTTCTGCGGCGACCTGGCCGCGTTCTACCGCGGCGAGCCGCCACCGCCGCTGCGCGACAGCTACACCGCGCACGTG
The DNA here is from genome assembly GCF_050946825.1 of Actinosynnema sp. CA-299493. Taxonomy (NCBI): domain Bacteria; kingdom Bacillati; phylum Actinomycetota; class Actinomycetes; order Pseudonocardiales; family Pseudonocardiaceae; genus Actinosynnema; species Actinosynnema sp. CA-299493. Next base: position 3,755,799 of record NZ_CP191993.1, on the reverse strand, counting down.
CGGCGCGCGTCCGCCGAGCCGCCCGACGTCGAGGCCCTCGCCCGGTGGCGCGAGCGGCTGCGCGGCGCCCCGCCGCTCGCGCTGCCCACCGATCGGCCGCGGCCCCGGATCCGGTCGCCGCGCGGCGGGCGCGTCCCGCTCACCGTCGACCCGGACCTCGTGCGGCGCGTCCGGGACTGCGCGCGGCGGCACGGCGCGACGCTGTTCATGGTGCTGCTGGCCAACTTCTTCGCCGTGCTGGCCCGGCGATCCGGGGTCGACGACCTGAGCGTCGGCGTGCCGCTGTCCGGTCGCGAAGGTCCGGACGAGGAAGCCCTGATCGGCCTGTTCACCAACACCGTCGTGCTGCGCGTCGACGTGTCCGGCACGTCCGGGTTCACCGGGCTGCTGCACCGCGTGCGGTCGGCCGCGTTCGACGCCTACGACGACGGGCATGTGCCGTTCCAGCAGGTGGTGGAGGCGGTCTCACCACCGCGCGACCTCACCCGGACCCCGTTGTTCCAGGCGGTGTTCACCGTCCAGGACTTCGCCGAGGACGACCTGCGGCTGCCCGGCGTGACCGCCACCCCGGTGCCGCTGCCCAGCCGCACCAGCGAGTTCGAGGTGGAGCTGGAACTCGCCTGGGACGGCGCGGGACTGGTCGGCTTCGCCGCCTACAGCACCGACCTGTTCGACCACGCCACGGCCGCCGCGCTGGCCGACGACTACCTGACCCTGCTCCGCGAGCACCTGGAGGATCCCCGGTGAGCATCACCGCCGAGCTGGCACGGGTCGCCGACGCCACACCGGACGCGCCCGCCCTGCTGGACCGCGACCGCGAGCTGACGTTCCGGCAGCTGCTGGCCGAGGTGCGGCGGATCGCGGGCGTGCTGACCGCGCACGGCGTGCCCCGCGGCGCGCGGGTGGCGGTGCCGGCCGAACGGCACTGGAGCACCGTCGCCGGGGCGCTGGGCGTGCTGCACGCGGGGGCCGCGTACCTGCCGGTGTCCCCTGGCGACCCCCGGGACCGCCTGCGGTCGGCGCTGAGGACGGGTGGCGCCGTCGCGGTGCTCGCCCGGGACGCCACCCTCGCCGCGCTGGCGCCCGTCCTGCACGGTCTCGACGTGACGCCGGTGTCGTTCGAAGGGCGCGCCGACGAGTCCACCCCGGACGTCTCGCCCGACGACCTCGCCTACCTGATGTTCACCTCGGGGTCCACCGGCGTCCCGAAGGGCGTCCTGGTGCCGCACCGGGCGGTGCTGACCGCGGGCACGGCGCTGCGCGAGCGGTACGGGATCACGCAACAGGACCGGGTGCTGAACCTGACCCCGCTGATCTGGGACACCAGCGGCGAGGAGATCTACCCGACGCTGTTCGGCGGCGCGGCCCTGGTGTGCGACGACCGCACGGCCGACGCGTCCATGGCCACCCTGCTCGCCGTGGTCGCCGACCGCGACGTCACCGTGGTCAACCTCGCCACCGCCCTGTGGAACGAGCTGGTGGACCACCTGGTCACCACCGGCGAGCCGCTGCCGGCGAGCCTGCGCCTGGTCGTCATGGGCGGCGAGGAGGCGAGGGCCCGCACCGTGCGGTTGTGGTCCGAGCACGTCCCGGAACACGTGCGGCTGGTCAACGCCTACGGCCAGACCGAGACGGTGATGGTCACGCACGCCGCCGACATCGGCGGCCTGGTCGGCCGCGCCCTGCGCGACACCGACGACGTGCCGATCGGCCACGCCCTGCCGCACATCGAGGAGATCCTCACACCGCGGGAGGGCGGCGTCGCCGAGCTGTCCGTCGCCGGACCCACCGTCGCCTGGGGCTACCACCGGCGCCCGGACCTCACCGCCGAGCGGTTCGCCCCGAGCCGCGCCGGACGCGCCTACCGCACCGGCGACCTGGTGCGCACCCGCCCGGACGGCGGCCTGTCGTTCATCGGCCGCGGCGACCGGCAGCTCAAGGTGCGCGGGGTCCGGGTCGAACCGGCCGAGGTGGAACGCGCCATGACCGCGTGCCCCGGCGTGACCACCGCGACCGTGTTCGCCGTCGACGGCGAGCACCCGACGCTCATCGGCGTCTACCTGCCGTCCGCGACCGACCCGGCCACCCCCGCCGACGTGATGCGCGCGTTGGAGGCACGCCTGCCCCGCACCATGCTGCCCCACCACGTCCACGCCCGTTCGTCCCTGCCCCTCACCGCCACCGGCAAGGTCGACGTCGCCGCCCTGCGCACGGAGTTCACCTCCCGGCCGCCCGCACCGGTCGAGGACGACGCGCACGACGTCCTGACCCACGTCGAGGCCGCGTACCGGGAAGTGCTCGACGCCCCGGTCGACGCCGACTCGTCCTACTTCGACCTGGGCGGCGACTCCCTGGTCGCCGTCCGACTCCTGACCCGCCTGCACCAGCGCGTCGGCGTCCGCCTGGGCGTGCGGGACGTCTTCGAACACCCCACACCACGCCTGCTGGCGAAACTGGTCGAGGCGCGCACCACCGGCTGAGCCGCCCGCGCTGTGCGCCCACTCGACACCCGGTGGATCCGTGCCGTCGCCGGGCACGGGGTGGTGCGTCCGGGAGGACGTGCTCCCGGACGCACCGACGTGCTCAGGCCACGGCCGCGTCACACGGTGAGGAGACGGCCGCGGAGGCGACGCTGGTGGTCGACTCCGTGATGGGCGGGCCCAGGGAAGCGGGCCGGTTCCCGTCGCAGGTGCTGGTCCGCAGGCTGTCGCCCCGGAGGGTGGTGAACATCAAGTACTCGTCACCGACCTGCAGGTAGACCAGTCCGCACGCCGTCGCCACCCCGTAGGTCCCGACCACGACGACGTCGGGGACGTCGCCCTTGTACTCGTCGCCGACCTTGAAGGTGTAGCGAAGGTTGCTCTGCGACTCGTAGACCTTGCCGATCACCTCACCGGCGAACACGTGGGTGGCACGCGCGTACCGCTCGGGCTCCCCGCCGGGCAGGCACTGGCAGGCACTGGCCGTGCCGACGACCACACCGGCCAGCAGACCGACCACCAGGATCGACACACCGGCCACTCGGGTCAGAAAACGCAAGAACACCACAAGACCTCCAAAGCGGAGCAGGACCCTTTGTCGGCGGTGTGCCCCCACGGTAGCTGCCCGGAGGCCTGTCGAACCATACGACCGCCCGCACGCAGTGACGCCGCCGCCGCTACCTCCTGCTCGACAACCTGATCACCATCGACGCCCAGGGCATGATGACGGTGACGGAGCGCGGCCGGGACCGAGGCACGCCAACCCACTCGGTCCCGGCTGCACGAGCGGTGAGAGACGTTCGCGCTGGAGCAGAATGCCCGGCACGCCCGGTGGACGCGTCCGGTACCGGACCGCGCGGCGACGTAGGTGCTCATCGCACCAGCGGGTGTCGGCGTCACCGGGCGTGGCGCCACCAGAGGCGGCCGACGACGAGTTCTTCGAGATCGCGGATGATGGAGGCGGTCCGTTCCGGAGGGTCGCGGCGGTCGAGCGCGACGCCCAGGTCGGAGGTGAGGTAGGCCGCTTCGCGGACCTCGCACTGCGTGCGCAAGTCCTCGGGGGAGGTCGCCGACGCGCCGGCGATCACGTCGAGGACGGCTTCCCGGTGCCGACCGCTGAACCGGGCCAGGAAGAACCAGTCGTCGACCGGATCGCCGAAGCGAGCCCATTCGAAGTCCAGCAGCGCGGTCACGGTCCGGTGGTGCGCGAGCCAATTGCCCCAGTGGCAGTCCGCGTGGACCGGGACGGCTGCTCGTGCGTGCAGCGGTGCGCGCTGCGCGATCGCCGCCAGACCGTCGAGCACGCGGTGGGGGACGGCAGCGTCACGGTCCCGGGCGGCGAGGTTCTCGATCCCGGCTTCGAGCGCGGCCCGACCGGTGAACCCGCCGTGGTCGACGGGCTGCGCGAGTGTTCGCGCCGCCTGGCCGGCTGGTGTCCAGTGGTGCAGTTCGTCGAGCCGCTGGACGGCTTGCTCGGCCAACCGGCGGGCGGTCGCGCCGTCCACTCCGGGCATGCCCATGCCCGGTGACGTCCCCGGCACGCGGGTGTAGCAGGCGTAGCGGACCTCACGCCCGCCCAGTCGGTGGAGCCCGCCGGCGAGCAGCGGAGCCGTGAGGCCGGTGGGCAGGTGGGGTGCGAGCGCGATCTCCCGGTCCAACCGGGCGTGGCCGGCCGCGTCGATGATCTTCACGATGACGTCGGCGCCGACGAACACGTGGTGAGAACTGCTGTCGACAACCACCACGGGACCAGGGTCACGGCCCAGTGCCCCTTCCGCGATCGCGCGAGCGGCGCCGGTCCCGAAAGCCACGGTTCAAACCCTGTGCCCGCGTTCCCCGGGGCCGCTCATCGTTCGCACAGCGGTGAGCGGGTCCCGCCCGTGGAGCACGGCAGGAAATGCTCGCGCAGCACCACGCCGGCCGCGGCGTCGCCGCCGAGGAACCGGAGGAACGACGCCACGTCCTCGTCGGGCGCGCCGAGGGTGTGCAGGCGCAGCACGCTCCAGAACGGGTAGGCGCCGGCCTCCGCCAAGCCGAAGTCCGGCTCCCGACCGTCGATCTTGACCCGGATGACGTGCGAGAACGGCGTGGCGTCCGAAGTCACCGCATAACCGACCGCGCCGTCGACCCGGTCGACCACGTCGAGCACCTCCTCCGAGGTCGAGCGCTCGCACCGCACCACAGGCGCCGGTCGGCCGAGGTTCTCGCAGTCGTCCGACGTGACCCGCGGGTCGGGCGCGCCGAGCCGCTCTTCGAACTTCGACCGCAACGTCGACTGCCAGTTCCGGCCGACGATGCGGATGGGCACGTCCCGTCCGCCCAGCGCGGACCAGCGGCTGTGGGCGCCGGTGAAGACCTCCCGCAACTGCTCCGTGGTGAGCGTCGTGATGCCGACGCCCTCGTTGACCACCACGGAGTACAGGCCGACGGCCACGGGGGTCGACGTCACCTTCGGGTCGGTGACGGTCTCGTCGGAGATCACCGCGAGGCCGGGGTTCGCGGTCGGCCACTTGTCCACGTCGAAGAACGGCCAGTTGGAGTCGTTCACCCAGATCGCCGTCGACGGGCACTTCTCCTTGTACTTGCCGGCCAGCGCGCGCAGGGTCGGGCCGAACGCGGTGTTCCCGACCACCGTGACCGTCCCGGTCGCGCAGTCGTCACCACCGGCCGTGGCGGCGATGCCGAACCACGTCGCCGCGGCGGCCAGCACGGCGACGGCCGGGTACGCGGCCAGTCGCCACCGGGTGCGCCGTGCCGGTGGCAGCGCCACGTCGTCGGTCGCCTCGCCGGTCCGGGGGCCGCGCGGGCTTCGGGCGACACGCAGGTCGCCGGTGACCTGGCCGCTGCGGGTCGGGCGCTGCCAGGGCGTCTCGGCCACGACCCGCTGGTAGACGTACCGGTACAACTCGTCGGCGTCGACGTGCCCGTCGCCGTCGAGGTCGGCGTCACCGGTCGAGAGCCCTTCGACCAGTGCGCGGGTGAAGTAGGAGCTCCTCGGTTCGCCCTCGACGTCACCGCCGCGTTCGTAGGCGTACTCGATCGCGGTGGAGGCGGCCATGACCGCGCAGCCCTGCGCCGGTTCGATCTGGTGCACGACGTCCACGTCGCCGCCGCCGGACTTCGGCGTCCGCCCCGCGGGGAACGCCCCGCCGAAGCAGCAGTCCAGCCAGACCAGCACCTGCCGCGCCCGGCAGTGGTCCACGAGGTCCCGCACGAACGCCGCGGACACGCCCGTGGCGGGCAGCAGGTCCCGCCGGGTGTCCACGGCCGCCAGGTACAGCTCGCCCGACACGTCCTTCACGCCGTGGCCCGAGAAGTACAGCAGCACCACGTCGTCCAGGCCCGCCCCGGCGAACACCTCGTTCACGCGCCGCCGGATCCGGTCCGCCTTGGTGTCGGCCAGCACCTCGACCCGGAAGTCGCCGATCCCGGGATCGGCCAGCACCTTGGCGAGCCGCCGTCCGTCGTGGCGCGGCGCGCGCAAACGGGGAAGGTCGGCATACCGATCGGCAGTGATCACCAAGGCGGTCCGCATCAGGCGATCCTAGTGAGCCACCAAGCGGTTCCCGCTTCATCCCAAGGGACAGATCAGGTTTTCGCGCCGCGCCCGTCTGTACCTGTGAGATCGACTCACTGGAGGCTGACGCCATGCGAAAACTGACCTTCGCCATGAATGTGACCCTGGACGGCTACACCGCCGCGCCCGGCGACGACCTCGGCTGGAGCGGAGGTGAGGGACCGGACTCGTCACCGGGCGACGAGCTGTTCCAGTGGTGGTCCGACCGGGTGGCGGCGACGGGCCTGGCGCTGTACGGGCGCAAGCTGTGGGAAGCGATGAGTCCCCACTGGCCGACCGCCGACCAGCAGCCCGGCGCCACACCGGCGGTGATCGAGTACGCCCGCCGCTGGCGGGACATGCCCAAGGTGGTGTTCTCCTCGACGGTGAACGAGGTCGACTGGAACACCCGCCTGGTCACCGGCGACGCGGTCACCGAGATCACCCGGCTCAAGGCAGAGGACGCCGGCCCGATGGACATCGGCGGCGCGACGCTCGCCGGGGCGGCTATGCGCGCCGGGCTGGTCGACGAGTACGTGCTGGTCACCGTGCCGGTCTTGGTCGGTGGCGGCACGCCGTTCTTCACCGCGCTGGACAGCTGGGTGAACCTGGCCCTGGTGGAGACCCGGACGTTCCCCGGCGGCGTGGTGCTGACCCGCTACGAGACGAGGCGATGAGCACGGGCCAGACCGTGGGCTCGTGAGGGAACCTGCCCCCGGCACCTTCCTCGCGTTCCGAACGAGCCGTTGACCGATTCGCCGGAGATGACGATGGGACAGGTGTGATCACAGGGCCGGGGGCAGGTCCAGCCACGGTTTGTCGGTGGCGTCGAATCCGATGAGCTCGGCGATCTTCCCGTCGACGACGCGCAGGACCGCGATGGCGAACAGCCGGTGCTCCGGGTCGTCGGGAGTGCGGAGGTACAGCGCGGCGGCAGGCATGCGGTTGACCGTCGTGGCGATACCGCGCCAGTCGTCGTGGCCGCGCTGGAAGAGCCCGCCGGAGACCCAGCCGTCCACCGCGTCCTCGGCCGTCATGACCGAGGTGCCCGACTCTGGCAGCATCGCGAAGCGCAGGTCGTGGCGCAGCAGGGACATCAGCCCGTCGAGGTCGTTGCGCTCATGGGCGTCGATGTACGACTTCACCACGCCGCGCTCGTCGTTCGACAGCTCGTGGGTGGCGGGGCCCCGCCAGTCGAGGCGGCGGTCGGGCAGCTGCGCGCGCATCGTCACGCGCGCCCGTTGCAGTGCGCTGGTCACCGATGCGACGGTCAACCCGAGGGCGTCGGCGGCCGTCGATGCCGGCCAGCCGAGGACGTCGCGCAGGATGAACACCGCCCGCTGCCGCGGCGGCAGGTGCTGGACGGCGACGATGAACGCCAGCTCGATCGTCTCCCGCGCCACCACCGATTCCTGCGGGTCCTCGGGGAGCACCCGGTCGGGGTACGGCTGCAGGTACAGCACCTCGGAGGCGGAGTCCGCCAGCCCGGACGGCACGGGTGTGCGGTCGTTGCGCTTGTCCAGGAAGTCGAGGCAGGCGTTCGTCGCGATCCGGTACAGCCAGGTCCGCAGCGCGGCGTGGCCCTTGAACGACTCCCGCTTGTTCCACGCTCGCAGGAACGTCTCCTGCGTCATGTCCTGGGCGTCCTCGTAGTTCGCGAGCATCCGGTAGCAGTGCACCTGCAGCTCACGCCGGTGGCGCTCCGTGATGAGCGCGAACCGCGCCGTGTCGCCTGAGCGGGCCGCCGCGATGAACGTGGCCTCGTCGGCGCCCAGCGGTGTGGCGTCGGTCATGGTCGTCAATCCTTCCACCGGTGCGAGGGGCTGCCAGAACTGACGACGTGGCGGAGGATTTCTGATCGGCGAAGCCGCTGACACCGGGCCGTTCGCCACCCGACTCCGAACGACCGGGGGAGGATCATCGCCATGACCGACGAGTGGCACATCGCCGATTCCTACAGCGACGCCAACGTGCTGTTCCGCGTGCTGCGGCACGTCGGCTGGGGTGATCTGGTCAACGTCGGCCACTTCACCGTGCCGACGTTGCCGCTGCTCGTGGGCGGGGTGGGGTGGTTCCAGCGCAGGTTGCTGCGGCGGTCGCTGGCGCTGCTGGACGCACGGCCGGGGCACCGGGTGCTCGACGCGTGCTGCGGGCGGGGTCTGTCCACCGCGCTGCTGGGTGAACGCGGCTGCGACGCGGTGGGGCTGGACGTGCAGCCCGAGCAGGTCGCCGAGGCCCGCCGGCGGTTCGGGAGCAGGCCGAACACCCGGTTCGCGGTCGCCGACGTCACCGCGCCACCGCCGAGCGCGGACGGCGTGGAGCTGGCTGACGGCACGTTCGACCGGGTGCACTGCCTGGAGGCCGCCTTCCACTTCGGGCCGGACGGGCGGCGGGCGTTCCTGGCCGAGTGCTTCCGGCTGCTGCGGCCGGGCGGGCGGCTGGTGCTGGTCGACTTCACCTGGCGGGATCCGGACCCGACCACGATCGACAACGTGGACCCGGACCGCGTGGTCCGGACCGCGTGGCACTTCGAGCAGATCGAGCCCCTGGCCCGGTACACCGGGAAGGCCGCCGACGCCGGTTTCACCGTCCGGGCCGTGCACGACTGGACGCGCCCGGTGCTCGGACTTCCGATGCGGCTCGCCCGCCCGGCGCTGCGCGTCACGTCCAGCGAGGCCGGCCGCCGGGCGTTGCGGCTGCGCTGGCCGGGACTGCGCGACCTGACCCGTAACGACTGGCGGCGCGTGGACGAGAGCGTGCGCGCCCACCTCGTCTGGGGCGCCGCCTGCCGCTACTCGGCGCTGGTGCTGGACAAGCCCATCGCCCGGTGACCGTCGTCCGGCCGCGCACGTCGGGCCGGAGCCCTGACCTCCAGGGTCGCTGTTGCGGCAGAAGGTCTATAACGCCTGCGGCGGGAGAGGAGCGGGAAGCGCTCCTCTCCCGACCGACGTCGTCAGGCGACGTTGTCCGGTGAACGGTCTTGCTCGGCGTGCTGTGCCACCAGTGCCACGACGTCGGTCACGGCGTGGTCGCGGCGGAAGACCCGTCGCTGCCGGCTCGCACCGTTGCCGTCCGTGACCAACTCGCCCACGAGGGTCTTCACGGCCTGCAAGTCACCCGTCGTGGTCAGCGCGGGTTCGACGTGGCGCAGCAGGCGGTGCAGCAGGTCGACGGCCGGAACGGGCCGGATGGTGTCGAGGTCGACGCCCACGCCGTCCAGTCCGTCACGCGCGGCCCGCCAGTACGCCATGCGCAGCGCGTCGTCGCTGACCCGAGGTGCTTCGACACCGTCCTCGATGGACTGCAACGACGTCATGACCAGCGCCCGAACCAGAGCGGCGAACAGCACGGCTTCATCCACGGTGGACTGCACATCGCTCACCCGGACCTCCACGGTGGGCAGGTGGGAGGACGGCCGGATGTCCCAGTAGACCATCTTCTCGTCGAGCACGCTGCCGGAGCCGACGGCCATGTCCACGGCCGACTCGTAGTGCGCGAGCGACTCGAAGTACGGCGGAGCGCCGGCGCACGGCCAGCGGCCGACGATCACCGACCGCCAACTGGCGTAGTCGGTGTCGACGCCGTGGTGGATCGGCGAGTTCGCGGTGAGCGCCAGCAGCACGGGCAACCACGGCCGGACGTGGTTGCAGACCTGGACCGCGGTCTCCCGGTCGGGCACCTCGACGTGGACGTGGCACCCGCACACGACGTTCTCGGGCGCGAGCTGCCCGTATGCGTTGTTGATCCTGTGGTACCGCGGGTCGTCGGTGATCGGCGGTCCCGGTGCGTCGTCGGCCAGGGCCGTGCCCACGGCGAGCAGGTTGCCGCCACACCGCGCCGCCGCCTCGGCGGCGTTGGAGCGCAGGGACGTCAACTGCTCGCGCACCTCCGCCATGGTCCGGCACACCGGCGTGTTGATCTCCACCTGCGCCCTGGTCAGCTCCAGTTCCAGCGCACCGCCCAGATCGCCGGCCACCTCGACGACGTGGGCGCTGATCGGGAGCAGGTGCCCGGTGGACAGGTCCGCCAGCAGGAACTCCTCTTCCACGCCGACTGTCGGCACACCGGGCACACCCGGATCCGCAGACCACAGCACAGGGGAAAACGACGCCATCGCCTGCCTCGCTCACACGTTTGATCACCACCGGTCGGGACCCGGGTATTACCCGCGGTCACCAATTGCAAACCGATAGCCCGTTCAGACCATGGACGGATGACAAGTCGACACGATCCGCCACATTCCCGACACCGAACCGCTCCGGTCGACTCACTGCCCTCCGCGAGACGGTCGGTAACCCGCGTTGGGGGCTCCCCCAGGCATGCCGGGTTGGACAGGCACGCCCGGCGTGCCCCCGGCGGCGCAAGGGCAGTCCCGCCGCCGCCTGCCACCGTTCCACCCCGATCACCGGTCAGAGTGACGCCCATCCGGACCCGACACCTCCATCGACGCGCTGATGGAGGCCTCGAAGTGCGACCAGCAGCTCAGAGGTCGAGCACGTGCCGGGCACGGGCCTTCGAACGTCACACCGAGCCTGCTGTTGCTCCATCGCGATGGCGAAGGTGATCGGAGGTGCGGTTCGGCCCGCGGTCGTACGGGCTCGCCGCTCTCCGGCCGATCTCCCCGCCACCACGGCGATTGTGGGCCGGCCGCCGGTGCGCTGACACCGAGGTTCGCGGTCTGCGTGTCCCACCGCAAGCCGTTCAGCCGATTGAGGACGGACGAGCCGGTCGCGAAACTCGACCCATCCATCAGTTTCGCGAGAACGGGATCCTCATGCGTCTGCGTTCACTGATCGTCATCGTTGTCGGCGGACTGTTCCAGGGCGCGACCGTCGTGCAGACCAAGGTCCTGCCCGCCGCCGACCTCACCGCCTGCCTCACCCCACAGGGCCTGACCAACGTCAGCGGCACCGTCACCGTCACCGCCGCCCGGTGAACCGGCCAACGATGGAAACGGACAACCGCTCCGACGGTTCGAAGAACACCGCCTGGGCGAAGGCTGCCTTCTCCGCCACGACCGCGCTGATCGCGTCGTCCCTGCTGTTCTCCTCATCCTCCGCACACGCGGCACCGGTCGATCTCCTCTGCACGGAGAACGAGTCGGTGTCCTACTCCCCCGGTCTGCTGACCGCACCACGGCCGGTGGACGTCGACGTGCACAACGTCCTGTCGTGCACGTCCTCCACCGACCCGGCCGTGACGGGAGGGTACGTGCGGGCAACCGTGCGCGGCCTCAACCGATCGTGCACGACCCTCGCGGCGTCCGGCAGCGGCTCGTACACCATCACCTGGAACACCGGAGAGACCAGCACGATCAGCTACAACCGGTCCGCCACCTACGTCCTGGGCACGCTGGTCATCACCGAAACCGGGACGGTCACCGCGGGCAAGTTCACCGGCGACTCCACCACCCACGTCGTCGAACTGCTCACCCTCGACCTCCTCGCCTGCCTCACCGAACCCGGGCTCACCACCACCTCGGGCGTCGGCACCTACGTCTTCGCCTGACGGACCCGCCGAACACGCCCGACACGCCTCCGCTCGCGTCGTCGAACCCAACAGCGACCGGGTGATTGCGCACCACGAACCGCCAGCACGGGAACGTGAGGCACCGATCACGAGGCTGCATTGACGTCGTTCGCAGCGGCTTCGTAGTCACTCGCAACACCTGGAGCTGCTTTGTGCGACGATCCCCGGGAGACACGATGGCCGAAACATCTGCTTTCTGGGTACATGGTCAAGCTGGCGTACCCCAGGCGCCGCCACCCTCGTGGATGACCTTGGGCGGGGGACCAGAGGTAACGCTTGCCGACGGCAAGGACCTGTGGGTTCACTTCCCGATCCCAACGCCAGTCCTCCTCAAGGGCAAGCGGGCAACCCTGCGCAGAGTCCATGTTTTGTATTTCACATCCAATGAGCACAGTAAAATCGGTAACGTGCACGTCCGTGATGGATACCCCAGATTTCTACCAAAAGACGATCTCGGCTGGTGGGGGGACCACTCGACAGGACTCGGAGGACCTTGGACGACGGTCGAGGTTGGATGGGACGGCATCAACTGGGGGATTGGCGTCTCTGTGCGTCTTTTCGTCAGGGCACCCCCTCTGGATTTTTTCGGCTAGCTGCGGTCGGCGCCGACTTCGAGCACAACTGGTGAGCCTCCCGCACTGGCTGATTTCTTTTCATTTCTAAGCTTGCCTTTTAAGGTCTCGGTCGGCGACGCGTGCCCCGGTTTATCACGGAAACAGCTCCTGGCTGATCATCACTCTTGCGGCAGAATGATGTTCGACCAAGGGCTGCGTGATCGGTGTGCACCATCTCGACCGCAAGCGGTCCCTCGGGGTGTTGTCCGCGTTCCGGCGGGAGTTTCACCGGTGTCTGACCCGTCGGGCGGACGGGTTGTTCGAACTGGCCGACACCGTGCTGGGCGCCGACGGGCCGGTGCGGACCCTGGTCGGACCTGTCGTTGGCACCCGAGCATCGACGAGGGCACGGCGGCCTCCATGACGCGGTCAACAACGGCCGAATCGACCCGGATCGGTTACGCGACGCGTTGGCCGGGCTGCCGCTGCCCCGTGCGGCGGACGGTCGCCTGGTGCTCGCGGTGGACGTCTCGCCCTGGCTGCGTCCCGGACGGCGACACCTGTCCGGGTCGCTCGTTCTGCCACGTCTACGGACGCGGCAAGGCGAGCACCGCATGGTCCCAGGATGGCCGTACTCGTTCGCGGCCGCGTTGGAGACCGGCGGTACCTCGTGGACGGCGCCGCTGGACGCGGTCCGGTTACCACCCGGCGCGGACGTCGCCGCGGTGACCGTCGCCCAACTGCGCTGGGTGGTCGAACGACTGATCGCCGCCAGCCACTGGAAGCAAGGCGACCTGGCTATCCTGGTAGTGCTCGACGCCGGCTACGACGCGCCTCGCATCGCATATCTGCTCGATGACCTGCCGGTGCACGTGCTGGGGCGGATGCGGCCGGACAGGGTGCTGCGCCGCCCGACCCCACCCCCGATCCACAACCCTTTGGGCGAACGCTTTCCCAAGCACGGCGGCGAGTTCGTCTTCGGCTCACCGACCACCTGGGACACCGAGGACGTGCTGACCCGCACCGACACCCGCCTCTGCGGCACCGCCACCGCACAAGCCTGGAACCGGCTGCACCCACGACTGACCCGCCGCAACGCCTGGATCGACCACACCGCCCGTTCGAGCAGAACCTGGGTTGGACCCGACCCGGCTGCGTTCACCCGAGGGCCGCCGACCGCTGGACCTGGCTGATCCTCGCCGCCCACGCCCAACTCCGCCTGGCCCGCCCACTGGTCGCTGACCTGCGCCACCCCTGGGAACGACCCACCGAACCCGCCAAGCTCACCCCGGCCGCGTCCGGCGCGGGTTCCGCGACCTCCACACGAAGATCGCCCGCCCAGCAGCACCCAGACCTGTTCGGCCCGGCCCAGGGCGACCGGCCGGATCGAAGAATCGTGTTGTCGCGCAACGCTTCGACGTCGGACTCGTCCTGGCCGCCGTCCAAGCACACACCCGACCGGCCCACCACAAGAAGGGCACCAAACCTCGCCGAACAGGTTAAAGACAAGCTAATAGTGCGGCCACAGGGTTCCCACAACCACAAACAGGGCGGGATTCGACCAGGGTGCGCAGCGCGACCGCCGTGGATGTCGAGCAGGTGGTTCTCCGGCCGTGGTCCGGCCGCCTGCTTCGTTCCAACCTCCCGCCCGTCAACCCGTCCGGGCCTGCGGCTGGGCCGGTAGCTGTGGGACGGGCGTCACGGTTGTTCGTCGAGGGCTACCTCCAGCGCCGTCCGGTACACCATCGGATTCGCCCGGACGTGCAGTTGCTCGTCGTCCATCAGACGTTGTACGGACGCTCGCCATTCGGGCTGCTTGCGCGCGTTCGCCAAGTCCGTCCCCGTCGCCCACTTGACGACGTTCACGAAGCGGAACCGCGCTTCGTCGGCCAACGCCTCGAACATCTGCGCGCCCTGGAAGCCGGGTTGCCTGGACATCACTTCGGCGTTGTCCTGCCAGCGGCGTTTGAAGCGGTCCGACTCCGCTACCGGGACCTCGAAGATATTGATCATGGTTACGCCGGTGTCCACCACCGCGTCGGTCAGCACCACCGCGCCCACGGTCGAGTGGATCAGGTTCGGTTGCTCGTTCATGGGGTTCCCTCGCACCTCAGCTCCACAGGCGGCCTCTCGGGTCGAAGCTCGACAGGACCGAGTTCATCAATTCCCGCCTGCCCGAGATACCCAGCTTCCGGTAAACGGAGGAAAGGCGGGACTCCACTGTGCGCCTCGCCAGTGACAACATCGTGGCGATCACCTCGTTGTCGTATCCGGCTGTCACCAGTCGGGCCACCGCGAACTCCTGCGGGGTCAGGCTCCGAGGAGCGGTGATCGCGTGCAGTGCCGTCCTGGCCTGGACGACCACGTGTTCGTTGCGGTGTTCCACGCCCAGCTTCACGGCTTCACCCAGGAGTTTGCGCGCCATCGACGGGTCTCCCTTGGCCCCCATCGCCCTGCCCAGGGGGACGATGATGCGCAGCATCTCGTTGTCCGCATCCGCTGCTCGCAGCAGGTTGACGACCTCGTACGCCACGTCGGCCATGTCGGCGCGGTCGCTCGACACCGCAGCCACGTACAAGGCCCGGCCTATTCCGCTCGCCGTTCCCCACGCCCTGGCCGCGGTCAGGCCGATTCGGGCGAAATGCCGAGCTCGCTCCTTGTCCCCCAGTTCCACGGCCGCCAACGCGATTCCCGTCTGCCACGGGACGACGGCCGGGTTGCGCATGTGGTTCGACAACGGGTCTTGGCCGGACAGCACGTAGTCGCGGATGGCCGACGTGTAGTCGCCCGTCGCCACCTCGGCCGCCGCCTTCGCACCCACCAGCAGCGCGCAGCCCCCGATCCCGCTTCGTTGCGGCAACTCGTCGCGGTGGCGCTCCAGCAGTCCGACTGCTTCACGCGGCCGGCCGCTGTCGATCAGTGCTTCCGACCACCACGTCATCGCCACTGTGGTGGGCGTTTGCCCGCTCAGGTACGGCATGGTGTCCGCGAAGATGTCCAACGCGCCGCACGAATCGCCTGCCAGGTGGCGGATCCTGGCTCGCACGATCGCCAGCAGGCGACCTGGCACTGTGCCGGCCGACCAGTGCGGCAGCGTGGCGATCCGGGCGCAATGGGATTCCGCCAGCCGCAGGCGGTCCGCGCAGATCAAGGTCAGCAAGGCGTAGAAGACGCAACTGTCGTGGGCCAGGCAGTGGTCGCTCGCCAGTGCCGACTCCGCCTGCGCCACTGCGGACAGGCGCTGCTCGCCCCGGAAGAGCAGTCCGGTCGCCTGCAAGGCGGGGCAGTACGCGCCCGCGGTGTCCGGTGAGCGGTGTTCGTACGGACGGAAGCCGAATATCCTTTCGAGACCGGCCGGGTTGACGTCCGCACGGCTCTGGCGGTCGGGCTCCTCCACTTTCAGGACAGTGCGCACCGCGCAGCTCATGAGGCCCTGCTCCGCGCCATCCGCGATTGTGCCGAGTGAAGCATCGCGTACGACAGGTCTTGCCGTTTCGATATCCGGAGTTTGCGGTAGACGTGCGACAAGTGCTGTTCCACCGTGCTCACCGTGATGTTCGACTTCCTCGAGATCTCCACGTTGGTCAGGCCCATGCGCGCCAGCGTGGCCACGTTCCTCTCCTCCACCGTCAAGGACATCGCCGGACCGGCGGCCCGCATGCGGTCGATTCCGGTGCGGGCGCGGGCGGACCAGACGTCGTTGCGGTCCTGCTCAGCCAACCGAAGGGAGTGTTCGAACATCTGCCGCGCTTCACCCGGATCACTTCGTTCCGAGAGATGGGTGGCGAAGTCGTAGCGCACCCGGACCTGGCCACGGCGCACCGGCGACACCTCCAACTGGGCGCAGGCCGCCCGGAAGAGTTGGGAGGTGCTTTCGTCCGACCGCGCCACGGCCAGCGCGTGCAAGGCCATCCCCTGGCCCCATGGGGTGCCCCAGTGTCGTGCGGCTGCCAACTCCTCCTCGGCCAGGTGCGATGCGACATGATCACGGTGCAGTGCCGCGGAACAGATCGCCGCCTGGGACTGCCACCTGATCACGGCCGGGTTGAACACCGCGCGTTCGGCCAGTTGGCGACCGCAGGCCAGGTAGTCGTTCAGGCCTCGCTCGTGCCGTCCCGCCGCCAGTTCCAGCGATGCCACCGCCGCGAGCAGCAGCGGGTAGTCCCTGATCGTCTTGTCCGGCGTGAAGTAGCCGCGCTCGGCGAGCAGGTCCCGCGCGGCCACCACCTCGCCCAACTCGGCGAGGATTTCCACCAGCCAGGCGGTCGAGACCTCGTCGAACCTGGTGGCGGCACCACCGCCGAGCACGGTCACCAGCAGGCCGTGCGCCTCCCGCAATCGGCCGGTCAGGCTCATAACCCTGCTCCTCAGCAGCGACAACACGTCGCGGTGCAGCCTCGACCGGGTCCAGACCGGTTCCGCCGCCAAGCGGTTCAGCGCCACTTCGGCCAGGTCCACCTCTTCGGCGTAGATCAACGCCATCACGCAGTACCAGGCACAGGCCGAATCGCGGTGGCGGGACAGCACCAGCGACTCCGACGCCAACGAGACCGATTCCGCGCGGCTCACCCCCCGGTTCGCCAGCAGTACTGCCCTGGTCGCGCGCAGGCGCGCCCTGGACAGGTCGTCGTCGCGCCGCAAGGCCGGGCTGGTGATCTTCGTGTTCGGCCAGCCCGGCACGTAGACGAGCTGGCGGTCTTCCGCTGATGGATCTTCCCCCGTGTGCTTACCCATAGTAAGATCGACATCCCCCCAGATATCGTTCGCGGCCTTCCACCACGCTCACACCGACAACTCGGCATCCCATCGGTTCGATTATGCACGGAAGAGTTGGAATAGCGCGTCGGTCCGTCGACCGCGAGCCAGGCAACGTTTCCTTTCGAACCCGGTCCCGAGAGTGTCGGCAATCCGATCGTACGACAGCCGCCTCGCGCCATGCAGCAAGCTTTTGTCAGCGCAGGTGCGTACGGGCAGCCGGACTACGCCACTCGAGTGACATCACGGTGCACGTACCGTGACCATAGTGCGTACAAGCACATTCTATTGACCTTGTCAAGATGCATCAGATATGATTTATGTCACTATTTCGGCACACCCCCGCCTGGCCCCTTCGCGCTTCGGCCCATAACGGCACCGTGCACTAATACGGTGTTACCGCTTTGGCGGTGATCACGCCCGGGGTCCGCCCCGTCGAACAGTCGTGCGGACTGCCCCCAGTCTCGCCCTCGCGCGCTTCCACCGGGTTTGCGGGCCGTGCCAGAGTCGAACGCGAGCACCGGGGGCACGAATGTCGTTCACGCCGGCAGGCAATCCAAGCTGCCGATTTGCACTCATGGCACGCGTTCACTCGCCAAGACGAGCCCACGCACTCGTCCAATCGGTGTCAACCGGCCGGGAAGGAGTACTTCAGAATGCGAAAGGTGCTCATCGCCAATCGTGGCGAGATAGCGGTCCGAGTGGTCCGCGCGTGCCGCGATGAGGAAATCCGAAGCGTGGCCGTCTACGCGGAGCCGGACCGCGACGCGCTGCACGTCCGCTTGGCCGACGAGGCGTTCGCGCTGGGCGGCGACACCGCCGCCACCAGTTACCTCGACCCCGAGAAGGTCCTTCGGGCCGCGGCGGCCGCCGACGCGGACGCGGTGCACCCCGGCTATGGCTTCCTGTCCGAGAACGCGGACTTCGCGCAAGCGGTCATCGACGCCGGGTTGATCTGGATCGGACCACCGCCGGACGCCATCCGCGCGCTGGGCGACAAGGTCGCCGCACGGCGCATCGCGGTGGCCACCGGAGCGCCGCTGGCGGCGGGCACACCCGACCCGGTCGTCGAGGTCGCCGAGGTCGTCGCGTTCGCCGAGGAGCACGGACTGCCGATCGCGATCAAGGCCGCGTTCGGTGGCGGCGGCCGCGGCCTCAAGGTGGCCCGGTCGCACCAGGAGATCCCGGAGATGTACGAGTCGGCGGTCCGGGAAGCGGTGGCCGCGTTCGGCCGCGGCGAGTGCTTCGTCGAGCGCTACCTGGACCGGTCGCGGCACGTCGAGACGCAGTGCCTCGCTGATCGGCACGGCAACGTGGTCGTGGTCTCCACGCGGGACTGCTCGCTGCAGCGCAGGCACCAGAAGCTGGTGGAGGAGGCGCCCGCGCCCTTCCTGACCGCCGAGCAGAACGCCGAGCTGTACCGGTCGTCGAAGGCGATCCTCGCCCACGCCGGCTATGTCGGCGCCGGGACCTGCGAGTTCCTCGTCGCGGACGACGGGACGATCTCATTCCTGGAGGTCAACACCCGGCTCCAGGTCGAGCACCCCGTCACCGAGGAGGTGACCGGCGTCGACCTCGTGCGCGAGCAATTCCGCATCGCTCGCGGTGAACCGATCGGCTACACCGACCCCGCGCCGCACGGGCACTCCTTCGAGTTCCGCGTCAACGGCGAGGACCCCGGCCGCGGCTTCCTGCCCGGACCCGGCACCGTGACGGAGTTCGCGCCACCCACCGGGACAGGCGTACGGCTCGACTCGGGCGTCGAGACCGGCACCGTCATCGGCCAGGCTTGGGACTCGATGCTCGCCAAGCTGATCGTCACCGGCGCGACCCGTCAGCAGGCCTTGCAGCGCGCCGCCCGCGCGCTCGGCGAGTTCAGGGTCGGCGGGCTGGCAACGACACTGCCGTTCCACCGCGCCATCGTCGTCGACCCGGCGTTCGCTCCCGCGGACCCCGACCAGCCCTTCGACGTGCACACCCGGTGGATCGAAACGGGTTTCGCCAACACCATCCCACCGCACGGCACCGCCGACTCACCGCCCAATACCGACTCGGCCCTGCGCGAGACGCTGGTCGTGGAGATCGAGGGTCGGCGGCTGGAGGTGTCCCTGCCCGCCATCGGTCGTGCCGCGTCCGCGGTCGCGCCCGCCCGCAAGGCGCGACGGCCCGCCCGACGGTCCTCGGTGGCGGTGCTGACCGGCGGTGACCTCGTGTCACCGATGCAGGGCACGGTCGTCCGGGTCGCGGTCGAGGAGGGCCAGTACGTCGTCCAGGGCGACCTGGTGCTGGTGGTGGAGGCCATGAAGATGGAACAGCCCCTCACCGCGCACCGCGCGGGAGTTGTACGCGGCCTGGTCGCGACGCCCGGTTCGACCGTGGTCTCCGGCGTGACCGTCTGCCGGATCGAAGAGTTCGCGAACCCCTCTCCGTCGACAGTTCGGGAGTGACGCATGGATTCATCGGTCGCCGTAGTAGGAGCAGGGCCGGCGGGACTCATGCTGGCCGGGGAGTTGCGGCTGGCGGGTGTCGACGTCGTCGTCATCGACAGCCTCCCCGAGCGCACGGGGGAATCGCGGGCCATCGGCTTCACCATCCGCACGATGGAGGTGTTCGACCAACGCGGCCTGCTGCCGCGCTTCGGCGAGATCGTTACCAGCCCGATGGGGCACTTCGGTGGCGTGCCGCTGGACCTCGGCGTGCTGGGCACCGCCAAGCAGGGAGCGCGGGCGGTTCCGCAGTCCGTCACGGAGGACGTGCTCGCCGCGTGGGTCCGCGACCTGGGCGTAGAAGTGCGGCACAACCAGGAATTCGTCGGGCTCACCGAGGACGGCGACGGCGTGCACGTCCACGTGCGGGGTTCCGGCGAACCGCTGCGCGCCCGCTACGTCGTCGGGTGCGACGGCGGCCGCAGCGCCGTGCGCAAGGCCGCGGGCTTCGACTTCCCCGGAACGGCGGCGACGACCGAGTTGTTCGTCGCGGACGTGCGGGGGATCGACCTGGAGCCGAGCGCGATCGGCAAGCAGGTTCCCGGCGGCATGGTCATGAGCGCCAAGCTGCCGGGCGACATCCACCGGCTGATCGTCGGCGAACGCGGCGTGCCGCCCCGCCGGCGCTCCGGCCCGCCCGCGTTCCAGGAAGTCGCTGACATGTGGAAGCGGCTGACCGGCATCGACATCGACCACGCCGAACCGGTGTGGGTCAGCGCGTTCGGTGACGCCGCCCGGCAGGTCACCGAGTACCGCCGCGGCCGTGTGCTGCTGGCGGGCGACGCCGCGCACGTGCACCTGCCCGCCGGCGGACAGGGCATGAACACCAGCATCCAGGACTCCTTCAACCTGGGGTGGAAACTCGCCGCCGTGCTCAAGGGTGCCGCACCACTGTCCCTCTTGGACAGCTACCACGACGAGCGGCACGCGGTCGGCCGCGCGCTGCTCACCAACACCCGCGCACAGGGCACCTTGATCCTGGGTGGTGAGGAGGCCCAGCCGCTGCGCGAGGTGCTGTCCGAACTCGTCCGACACCCCGAGGTGCAACGCCACCTGGCCGCCAAGGTGACCGGGCTGGACATCCGCTACGACGTCGGCGGCGGCACGCACCCCCTGCTGGGACTGCGGATGCCGCACCTCGGGCTGACCCGCGACGGTCGCCCGACGAGCAGCACCGAGCTGCTGCGCGCGGGCCGCGGCGTGCTGCTGGACCTGGCAGGCAACGCGGTCCTTCGGCACCGCGCGAAGCCGTGGCACGACCGGGTCGACATCGTGACCGCGACACGGGACGAGCAGGCGCCCGACAACCCGCTCGCGAGGACCACCGCGGTGCTGATCCGGCCCGACGGCCACGTCGCCTGGGCCGCACCCGGCAGCCACCACGACCTGCCGATGGCCCTGGACCGCTGGTTCGGGCCGGCCACCTGACACCCGCTCGCCTGGAACACGGAGGAACTCGACCACATGCACAGCACCCTGATCGTGGCCAAGATGGCGACCGGCTCGGCCGAGGAGGTCGCCGCGTTGTTCCACGCCTTCGACAACACCGAGATGCCAGGTCTGATGGGCACCCGGCGCAGGCAGCTCTTCGAGTTTCACGGCCTGTACTTCCACCTGCAGGACTTCGATCGCGACAACGGCCACGACCTGATCGAGAACGCCAAGACCGATCCGCGGTTCATCCGGATCAGCGATGACCTCAAGCCGCTGATCAGCCCGTACGACCCGGAGACCTGGCGCTCGCCCGCCGACGCGATGGCGCGTCGCTTCTACGATTGGACCGCGAAGTGAGCCGTCGAGTCGTCATCACCGGAGTCGGTGTCACCGCGCCGGGAGGTGTGGGTGCGAAGAACTTCTGGCAGTTGCTGGCGGACGGCCGCACGGCCACCCGACCCATCTCCACGTTCGACGCGTCGTCGTTCCGCTCACGCGTGGCCGCCGAGGTGGACTTCGACGCCGAGCTGTCCGGGTTGACCCCGCAGCAGGTGCGGCGGATGGACCGGGCCGCGCAGTTCGCCGTGGTGACCGCGTGGGAGGCGGTCGCGGACAGCGGGCTGCAGTTCGACGCGCTCGACCCGGCACGCACCGGCGTCACCATCGGCAGCGCCGTCGGCGCGACCATGGGGTTGGACCAGGAATACCGCATCGTCAGCGACGGTGGCGCGCTCGACCTCGTCGACCACACCTACGCGGTGCCGCATCTCTACAACTACCTCGTGCCCAGCTCGTTCGCGACCGAGGTCGCGTGGGCGGTCGGCGCGGAGGGACCGGGCACAACGGTGTCCACCGGCTGCACGTCCGGGTTGGACGCCGTCGGCTACGCCGCGGACCTGATCATGGACGGCTCGGCGGACGTGATGGTCGCAGGCGCCACGGATGCGCCGATCTCCCCGATCACGGTCGCCTGCTTCGACGCGATCAAGGCCACCACTCCGCGCAATGACGACCCGGAGCACGCGTCCCGGCCGTTCGACGCGAGCCGCAACGGGTTCGTGCTCGGCGAGGGTGCCGCTTTCTTCGTGCTCGAGGAGCTGGCGAGCGCACGCCGTCGCGGCGCGCGGATGTACGCCGAGGTCGCCGGGCACGCCAGCCGGTCCAACGCCTTCCACATGACCGGCTTGCGCCCGGACGGCGTCGAGATGGCCGAGGCGATCCGGGTCGCGCTCGACGAGGCGCGGCTCAACCCCGAGGATGTCGACTACATCAACGCGCACGGATCGGGCACCAAGCAGAACGACCGGCACGAGACGGCCGCGTTCAAGCGCAGCCTCGGCGAGCACGCCTATCGGGTGCCGGTCAGCTCCATCAAGTCGATGGTCGGGCACTCGCTGGGCGCAATCGGGTCCATCGAGATCGCGGCGTCCGTGCTGGCGATGGCCAACGACGTCGTGCCGCCGACGGCCAACCTGCACCACGCCGACCCCGAGTGCGACCTGGACTACGTGCCGCTCGCCGCGCGGGACTGGCGCACCGACGTGGTGCTGTCGGTCGGCAGCGGATTCGGCGGCTTCCAGAGCGCGGTCGTGCTCGCGAACCCGGATCGGAGCGTCCGGTGAACACGTCGGGCAAGACCGTCGTGACCGGTCTGGGTGTGACGGCCCCGACGGGGCTGGGGCTGGAGGAGTACTGGTCCGCGACGCTCGCCGGGCGCAACGCGATCGGCCGGATCACGCGCTTCGACCCGGCGCGGTACCCGGCCCGGTTGGCGGGCGAGATCCGCGGGTTCGTCGCCGAGGACCACCTGCCCGGCCGGCTGCTCCCGCAGACCGACCGGATGACCAGGATGGCGCTGGTCGGTGCGGACTGGGCGTTCGCGGACGCGGGGATCGTGGCCGCAGACCTGTCGGGGTACGACGCGGGCGTCATCACGGCCAGTCACTCCGGCGGGTTCGAGTTCGGCCAGAACGAGCTGAAGGCCCTCTGGAGCCAAGGCGGCCAGTACGTCAGCGCCTACCAGTCGTTCGCCTGGTTCTACGCGGTGAACAGCGGGCAGATCTCCATCCGCAACGGCCTGCGCGGCCCGAGCAGCGTGGTGGTCACCGACCAGGCGGGTGGGCTGGACGCGGTCGCGCAGGCCCGCAGGCAGATCCGCAGGGGCACCCCGCTGATGGTCTCCGGCGCCGTCGACGCGTCGATCTGCACGTGGGGCTGGGTCGCGCAGCTCACCAGCGGCCGGATGAGCGTCAGCGACGACCCGGACCGCGCCTACCTCCCGTTCGACGACCGGGCCTCGGGTTACGTCACCGGTGAGGGCGGCGCGCTGCTCGTGCTGGAGGACGAGGTGCGCGCACGGGAGCGCGGCGCACCCCACGTGTACGGAGAGATCACCGGGCACGCGTCCACGATGGACCCCCCACCGGGCAGCGGGCGGGAATCAGGGCTGCGCCGGGTGATCGAGCTGGCGCTGACCGACGCGGATGCGTCCCCCGGCGACATCGGCGTGGTCTTCGCCGACGCCGCGGCCGTCCCCGAGCTGGACCGGGCCGAGGCCGACGCGCTCGGCGCGGTCTTCGGGCCGCACGGGGTGCCCGTGACCGCGCCGAAGACCACGACCGGCCGCCTGTACTCCGGTGCGGCGCCGCTCGACCTGGCCGCCGCGTTCCTCTCGATGCGCGACGGCGTGATCCCGCCGACCATCGGCACCTCGCTGTCCAGCCGCTACGACCTCGACCTCGTGACGGGCGAACCCCGCCCCGCCGCACTCGACTGCGCGCTCGTGCTCGCCCGCGGCCAGGGCGGTTTCAACTCCGCCATGGTCGTCCGGGCCGCGACCCGCTGAACACCGACGAAGGGACGACCGTGATGACCGCGAACCCGTTCACCCTCGACGACCTCCGCCGCACCCTCCGCGCGGGTGCGGGCGCCGACGAGGAGATGGACCTCGACGCCGACATCGCCGATGTCGAGTTCGGTGACCTCGGCTATGACTCGATCGCGCTGCTGGAGACGACCAGCCGGATCGAGCGCGAGTGCGGCGTCTCGCTCGACGAGGACTCCGTGGCCTCCGCCAAGACCCCGCGCGAGCTGATCGACCTCGTGAACACGCAGCTGACCAACCAGACGGCCTGAGCCGTCCACTCCAGAGAGCAGGAGCACCATGGCAGACGCGAAGGTCGCGCTGGTCACCGGCGCGACGAGCGGCATCGGCCTGGCGACCGCGCGGTTGCTCGCCGAGCAGGGTCACCGGGTCTTCCTGTGCGCCCGCGGCGAGGACGCGCTGCTGCGCACCGTCAAGAACCTCCAGGACGAGGGCCTCGACGTCGACGGCACGACCGGCGACGTGCGTGAGAAGGCCGACATCCGCCGCGTCGTGCGGGCCGCCGTGGACCGCTACGGGCCGATCGACGTGCTGGTGAACAACGCGGGCCGCAGCGGCGGCGGCGTGACCGCCGACATCGAGGACGACCTGTGGCTCGACGTCATCGCCACCAACCTCACCAGCGTCTTCCTGGTCACCCGCGAGGTGCTCACCACCGGCGGCATGCGCGGCAAGGACCGCGGCCGGATCATCAACATCGCCTCCACCGCGGGCAAGCAGGGCGTGGTGCTCGGCGCGCCGTACTCGGCGTCCAAGCACGGGGTCGTCGGCTTCACCAAGGCCTTGGGCAACGAGCTCGCGCCGACCGGCATCACGGTCAACGCCGTCTGCCCCGGTTACGTGGAAACGCCGATGGCGCAACGGGTCCGGCAGGGTTACGCGGCGGCGTACGGCACCACCGAGCAGGCGATCATGGAGAAGTTCACCGCCAAGATCCCGCTCGGCCGGTACTCCACACCCGAGGAGGTGGCCGGCCTGGTCGGCTACCTGGCCTCAGACCCGGCCGGATCGATCACCGCGCAGGCGCTGAACGTCTGCGGCGGGCTCGGCAACTTCTGATCCGCCACAGCCAGGGAAGGGAGACGAGCATGACCGGGTACCCGATTCGCCAGGTGGAGCACGAGATCACCGTCGCCGCCGACGCGGCGGAGGTGTTCCGCCTCATCGCCGAGGTCGAGAACTGGCCGCACATCTTCCCGCCGTCGATCTACGTGGACCGCGTGGAGCAGCACGGGAACACGGAGCGGATCCGGATCTGGGCCACAGCCAACGGCGAGCCCAAGAACTGGACCTCGCGGCGAGAGCTGGATCCGGCGGCACTGCGGATCACGTTCTGGCAGGAGGTGTCCGCGCCACCGGTGGCCCAGATGAGCGGCACCTGGATCGCCGAGCGGCTCGACGGCGGCGGCGCCCGGCTGCGGCTGCTCCACACCTACCGGGCGGTCGACGACGACCAAGCCGCCCTGGAGTGGATCGACCAGGCGGTCGACCGCAACAGCCGCAGTGAGCTGGCGTCGTTGAAGGCGACCACCGAAGCACTGACCGCACGGTCGGAGCTCACCTTCTCGTTCGTGGACTCGCTTCAGGTCAACGGTTCCGGCAAGGACCTCTACGACTTCATCAACGAGGCCGACAGGTGGACCGAGCGCCTGCCGCACGTCGCCGACGTGCGGCTGACCGAGGACACGCCGGGCCTGCAGGTGCTCCGGATGGACACGCTCACCAAGGACGGCTCGAAGCACACCACCGAGTCGGTCCGGGTGTGCATCCCACACCACCGGATCGTCTACAAGCAGACCACCCTGCCCGCGCTGATGAGCCTGCACACCGGCCACTGGCTGTTCGAGGAGGACGCCGACGGCGTCACCACGGCCAGCTCGCAGCACACGGTGACCATCAACTCGGACAACATCGCCAAGGTCCTCGGGCCGGACGCCGGTGTCGACGAGGCGCGGGCGTTCATCCGCGAAGCGCTCGGCACGAACAGCCGGGCCACTCTGGGACACGCCAAGCAGTACGCGGAAGCACGGCGCTGACCGGTGGGCGCGGAACCGGACACCGATGTGGTGGTCGTGGGCGCCGGACCGGTGGGGCTGCTGCTCGCCGGCGACCTGTGCGCGGGTGGCGCCCGGGTCACCGTGGTGGAGCAGCTGGCGGACCCGACCACGGAGTCCAGGGCGTCGACGTTGCACTCCCGCACGATGGAGCTCCTGCACGAGCGGAGGATACTGGGCAGGCTGGGTGAGCTGCCCGACGGCGGACCCGGGCACTTCGGTGGCATCCCGCTCGACCTGGCGCGGGCCGACCCGCGACACCGGTTCGCCGGACAGTGGAAGTGCCCGCAGACCAGGCTCGAAGCGGTGCTGGCCGAACGGGCAGTCGAACTCGGTGCCCGGGTGCGCAGGAGACGACGGGTCACCGGGCTGGCGCAGGACGCCGACGGCGTCACGGTCCAGACCCACGGGCCGGACGGGGACCGGCAGGTGCTCACTGCCGCGTACCTCGCCGGGTGCGACGGCGAGCAGAGCACCGTACGGGCATTGGCGAAGTTCGACTTCGCGGGCGAGGACGCGACGCTGGAGATGCTGCGGGCCGACGTCGACGGCATCACCATCCCCGACCGGCGGTTCGAACGGCATCCCGACGGGCTCGCCACCGCCTTCCGCCGGCCCGACGGCAGCACCCGGGTCATGGTCCACCTCTTCGGCGCCCGGCCGTCGGCGCGCCAGCCGGCGTTCGACGAGATCGTGACCGCGTGGGCGAAGGTCACCGGCGAAGACATCTCGGCCGGGAAATCCCTCTGGCTCAACGCGTTCGACAACACCCGGCGCCAGGTGAGGCGGTACCGCTCGGGTCGGGTGCTGCTCGCGGGCGATGCCGCCCACCGGCAGATGCCGGTGGGCGGGCAGGCGGTGAACCTGGGCCTGCAAGACGCCGCCGAGCTGGCCGAGCGGCTGCTCGCCCGGCTGCGTGGCGGCGGTGACGACGAACTCGACCTCTACCACGACCGGCGCCACCCCGTCGGCGCCCGGACCCTGAACAACATCCAGGCGCAAACGTTGCTGCTGCTCGGCGGGCCGGAGATCGAACCGATCCGCGAGACCTTCACCGAACTCATGCGGATCGACGCGGTCCGTACCCACCTGGCCGGCGCGATCAGCGGCGTCGGCCGACCACAACCCTGACGGAAGCGGAGAGGCGACACCATGGGCAGGCTCACGAACAAGACGGCACTCGTCACCGGGTCGAGCCGCGGCATCGGCCGGGCGACGGCGCTGCGGCTGGCCGAGGAGGGCGCGCTCGTCGCCGTGCACTACGCGTCGAACGAGGACGCGGCCGAGGAGACCCGATCACTGATCGAGAACGACGGCGGCCGCGCGTTCCTCGTGCGCGCCGAGCTGGGGGTCCCCGGCGACGTGCACGAGCTGTTCCTCGGCCTCGAACAGGGCCTCAAGGAGCGGACCGGTGAGACGAGGCTCGACATCCTGATCAACAACGCGGGCGCGCAGACCCCGGCCGGCCTGGCGCCAGAGGACGTCACGCCCGAGGCCTTCGACAACCTCTACAAGGTCAACGCCAAGGCGCCGTTCTTCATCGTGCAGCGGGCGCTCGGCCTGCTCCCCGAGGGCGGTCGCGTCATCAACATCTCCTCCGGCCTGACCCGCGTCGCGCAGCCCGACCAGGTGGCGTACGCGATGACCAAGGGCGCGCTGGAGCAGGTGACGCTGCACTTGGCCCGCCACCTGGCGCCGCGCGGCATCACGATCAACACCGTCGCGCTGGGCATCACCGACAACGGCAGCCCCGTCTTCGACATCCCCGAGGTCGTCGAGCAGATGGCGCAGTTCTCGGCTTTCAAGCGGGTCGGCACGGCGCGCGAGGTCGCCGACGTCGTCACGTTCCTGGCCACCGACGAGGCCCGCTGGATCACCGGCGCGTTCATCGACGCCAGCGGTGGGACGATGCTGGGCTGAGCGGTCGGTTCCACTGAGCGGGGGAGGAGAGGGCGGGAGGCCGATGACAACCGTGAACGAACCGGGCAGTTTCCTGGACCAGGTCGACGCGCTGCACGAGCTCAAGGCGTCGGCACGGCTGGGGCCCGACGTGCGGGCCACCGAACGGCAGCACGCCAAAGGCAAGCTCACCGCGCACGAGCGGATCGACCTGCTGCTGGACAAGGGCACCTTCACCGAGGTGGAACCGCTGCGGCGGCATCGCGCCTCCGGTTTCGGCCTGGAGGCGAAGCGGCCGTACAGCGATGGCGTGGTCACCGGGTGGGGCGAGGTCAAGGGCCGGACCGTGTTCGTCTACGCCCACGACTTCCGGATTTTCGGCGGGGCGCTCGGCGAGGCGCACGCGCAGAAGATCCACAAGCTGATGGACATGGCGATCGCCGCGGGCGCGCCGCTCGTCTCGCTCAACGACGGGGCGGGCGCGCGCATCCAGGAAGGTGTGTCGGCGCTCGCGGGCTACGGCGGGATCTTCCAGCGCAACACGCGGGCCTCCGGCGTCATCCCGCAGATCAGCGTGATGCTCGGACCGTGCGCGGGTGGCGCCGCCTACTCCCCCGCGCTCACCGACTTCGTCTTCGTGGTGCGCGACATCTCCCAGACGTTCATCACCGGGCCGGACGTCGTGCGCGCCGTGACCGGTGAGGAGGTCTCGATGGAAGACCTCGGCGGCGCGGACGTGCACAGCGGGGTGTCGGGCCTCGCGCACTTC
This sequence comes from Actinosynnema sp. CA-299493, assembly GCF_050946825.1. Taxonomy (NCBI): domain Bacteria; kingdom Bacillati; phylum Actinomycetota; class Actinomycetes; order Pseudonocardiales; family Pseudonocardiaceae; genus Actinosynnema; species Actinosynnema sp. CA-299493. The sequence goes on along the minus strand of NZ_CP191993.1, from coordinate 3,727,399 downwards.
GTCCACGACAACGAGGTGGACTGCCTCACCGATGTCCGCGCGCTGCTGTCGATGCTGCCCGCCAACAACCGCGAGCTGCCGCCCGTCGTGCCGGGCGACGACCTGGCCGACCTGCGTGGCGACCGGCTGCTGGAGCTGGTGCCTCTGGACGGGAACCGCGCGTACGACGTCGGCGACGTGATCGCCGAGCTCGTCGACGACGGCGACTACCTGGAGGTGCATGCCTCGTGGGCGCCGAACATCGTCTGCGCGCTGGCCCGGATCGACGGCCGCGTGGTGGGCGTGGTCGCCAACCAGCCCTCGGTGTTCGCCGGGGTGCTCGACATCAAGGCCAGCGAGAAGGGCGCGCGGTTCGTCCAGTTCTGCGACGCCTTCAACATCCCGCTGCTGACGCTGGTCGACGTGCCGGGCTTCCTGCCCGGCGTCGACCAGGAGCACGAGGGCATCATCCGGCGCGGTGCGAAGCTGCTCTACGCCTACTGCAACGCGACCGTGCCGCGGGTCTCGGTGGTGCTGCGCAAGGCGTACGGCGGTGCCTACATCGTGATGGACTCGCGGTCGATCGGCGCGGACGTCGCGCTCGCCTGGCCGACCAACGAGATCGCGGTGATGGGCGCCGAGGCGGCGGCCGACGTGATCTTCCGACGGGAGATCACGTCGGCCGCCGACCCCGACGCCACCCGCGCCCGGAAGATCGCCGAGTACCGGGAAGAGCTCGTGCACCCGTACTACGCGGCCGAACGTGGACTGATCGACGACGTGATCGACCCGAGGGACACCCGCGCGGTGCTCGTCTCCGCCTTCGCGATGCTGCACCGCAAGCACGCCGACCTGCCGCGCCGCAAGCACGGCAACCCACCCCAGTGAACGGACCGCCATGACGATCATCGTGGAGAAGGGCGAGCCCCGCCCCGAGGAACTGGCCGCGCTGATGGCGGTCCTGCACACCCGGGCGGCTGCCGCCGCGACCGCCCGGCACGACCGGACCGACCACCGGTCGCGCGCGCTCTGGCGTCGCCTCGAACGCGTCGCCGGTTTCGACAACCCGACGACCTGGCGAGCGGTCTGACCACCGTCCGCGACGCCGGCATGACGACCGGGCGGGTGAACGGCCAGTCGGTTCGGAGGTTATTCCAAATCGATGAGCTGTTCACCCGTTCGGTGGCAATAGGGAACACATCACCAGACGGAAAGGGTAGCCTGGAGCAATGGTCAAGATGCAGGTTGAGATCTGGTCGGACGTCGTTTGCCCGTGGTGCCTGATCGGCAAGCGCAAGTTCGAGGCGGCAGCCCGCAAATTCGACGGAGTGGCGGACATCACGGTGCGGCACCGCAGCTTCGAACTCAATCCGGACGGCCCCGAGCAGGGCCGGTATTCGGTGCCGGAGTACATGCAGGCGGCACTGGGCATGCCGCTGCCGCGGGCGCTGCAGACGTTACAGTTCGTCGCCCGTTCCGCCGCCGAGGTCGGACTGGTCTACCGGATGGAGGAATCACGGGCCGCGAACTCGTTCGACGCGCACCGGTTGCTGCACTTCGCCGATTCCAAGGGGCGGGGCAAGGAAGTGCGAGAACTGGTGTCGCACGCGTTCGTGGCGACCACCATGGACATCGCCGACCACGACACGTTGTGCAAGCTGGGCGGCCAAGGCGGGCTGGACGAGGCCGAAGTCAGGGCGGTGCTGGAGAGCGGTGAGTTCGGCGACGTCGTCCGCCGGGACGAGACCGCGGCGCACCGGGCCGGGATCCACGGCGTCCCGGCCTTCCGCTTCAACGAGGGAACTGTCGTGAGCGGCGCACTGTCGGTCGAGGAACTGGAGTCGATCATCGGGGACGAACTCGCGAGGACGCCCGCCGGGCGCTAGTCCGACCGGCCCGGCCTCGCCGACTCGGCGAGGTCCTTGACGTGGCGCAGGGTGACCCGGTCGTGCGCGGCCAGCGCGTCCTGGATGTGCGCGCGTGCCTCCGGCACCCCTGCGCCCACGCCGAGTACCGCCTCCACGTTCGCCGGTTCCAGCTCCGCGGTGTGCCCGGCGGTCACCAGAAGTCCAGCTCCGTCAGCTACAAAAGTCCAGTTCACCAGGTGCAACACCATCAGGGCGGGTAGCACCACGTCCTTGCCGAAGAGTCCGCGATCCGGCAGGCAGACCCGGTGGCTCGTGGTGGCCAGGATGTGATCACCGGGCATCCGCGCACCCAGTTCCAGTACCTGCACATCGTGCTGATCGGTCTGTTGCACCCGGGCGGACTCCACGTGCGGGAGGGCCCGCGCCCACCGGTCGGCGCGCACGAGGAAGTCGTACGGGACCCACGACGCGGTGTCGATCCGGATGCTCTCGGAGAACGCGAACCGGACGCGCTCCGGCGCATCGACGTGCGCCCGCAGTTCGGCGAGCCGGGCCGGCGACCCTTCGGTCACCCTGATCCGGCACGTCCCGGCCGTCAGAGGTTCGACGGACCACGCCTCCGCCACCGACCCCGACCCGTGCCGGAACTCGACCGTCGACCGGTCCGCGTCCGACACTCGGAGCAGCGTCGTGCTCCGCACCCGACCATTCACCACGTGCCAGCAGCGGAACCGGTCCGGGTCGCCGTCGCGCTCCACGTGAATCACCGACCGGAATACCAACGGCCATTCACCGACTTCGGTGACGAGCCGGTGGACGACTGGCGCGGGCATGGTCACCACGACCTCGCGGCTCGCTTCGTGGACAGCAGGGTGCGCCATGACACCTACTCCTTAATCATCTTGCGGCGACCGATCGACGATGGCCGTTCGCGCACCCTCCCATCCCGCCGGTGACGCGGTCAAGGCATTCCATCGAGCATTGCGGACACACCACTAATTGACTGTGGCGCGCATCACACAGCCTAGTCCGTGAGGTCCAGGCGTTGCTTAGGTTCGAGCCAGACGGAGTCGACTCGAAAGTATGCGCCAGGAGTCCGAATGTCACTTTCACACGTTCCGCACGAGCAGCAGGAAATCATTCCGGTCGAGCTGGAAAGCGCGCGGGACATAGTGCCCCTGCTGCGCGAGCAGGCAGCGCTGACGGAGGAGTTGACGAGGCCTACCGAGAAGGTGATCACGGCACTGCGGAACGCGGGTCTGTTCCGGCTGGAGGTCCCCGTGGAGCTCGGCGGGTTCGGCGCGAACCTCCGCGCCCAGATGGCCGTCGCGGTCGAACTCGCCCGCAGTTGCCCGTCGACCGCGTGGCTGGTGGGGATCAACTCGACGGCCAAGCAGCTCACGCTGGGCAGGTTCCCGCTCGTGAGCCAGGGCATCCTGCGCGCCGACCCGGACGTCTTCGTCAGCTCGGTCGGCAACGCGCAGGCCTCGGCGACGAGGATCGACGGTGGCTACCGGATCACCGGCAGCGGCCGGTTCACCTCCGGCTGCGAGGTGGCCGACTGGGTCGTGATCTGGGCGGTGGCGGTGTCCGGGTCGAACGGGCAGCGGCTGGTCTCGGTGCTGCTGCCCGCGTCCGACCTCAAGGTGGAGAGGACCTGGAACGCCGCGGGCATGAACGGAACGGGTAGCCACACCGTGGTCGCCGAAGACGTCTTCGTGCCGGATTCCCACTGCACGGTGTCGGAGTTCAGCACCGAGGAGAACTCGTTCACGGGATTGCCGCTGCCGCAGCACCTCCTCCGTGCGGTCGCGATCGAGCTGCCGGCCCTGGTGGGCGCCGCGCACGGCGCGTTCGACCTGGTGCGCCATTCATTCGACGTCGGCCGACCAATAACCGACACGGTGTACGCGAACATCTCCGACTCGCCCTCGGCCCGCCAGTCGCTGGCCGAGGCCAAGCACGAAATCGATTCGGCGTACCACCACATGCGGGTCGTCGCCGACCAGTTGGACGCGGCGCCCACCGACCGGCCCATGCCGCTGGAAGGTCGGCTGCGGGTTCGGATGGACATGTCGTCGGCGATCTCGCTGTCACGCGCGGCGATGTCGAAACTGCTCGACCTCGGCGGCGCGTCCGCGTTCTCGCGCTCGAATCCGCTGCAGCGCCTCTGGCGGGACCTGGAGGTCGGCAGCAGGCACGCCAGGTTCAACCCGTACATCGCCTTGGAGGACTACGGCCGGTTCCTCGGCCGCGGAGAGTCCCCGACCGCGGTGCTGGTGTAGCCGATTCGAGAACGGTGGTGTTCGCATGGACGTCCCGGTTCCACCGCCGACGCGCGGTGCCGGACACCGACGCCCCGGGCGCCGGGTCCTGCTGTTCGCCCTGTCGGGCACGATGCTCGTCGACACCCTCGAGGTCTCGCTGCTCGTCATCGCGCTGCCGACGATCCGGTCCGCGTTCGACCTGACGCACGCGACGGCGCTGCTGGTGCCCGCCGCGTTCGCGACCGGCTTCGCCGCGCTGCTCGCACCGGGCCTGTCGATTGTCGAACGGGTCGGGCTGCGCCGGACGTACCTGGGTGCGGTGTTCACCTTCGGGCTCGCACTGGTCGTGGGCGGCGCGGCGCCGAACGTCGAGGTCCTGGTGCTGGCGGAACTGGTGAAGGGCGCCTGCGCGGCGTTGAGCGCGCCCGCCGGGATGATGATCCTGAGCGCCGCGTCCACCGCAGGGGGTGACGCCCTCCGGACGACCTTCGTCTACTCGCTCGCGGGCTCTGCCGGGGCCGCGGGGGGCATGCTGGTGTCCGGCGCGCTCACAGAGACGAGCTGGCGGTTGGCTCTGCTGGTGCCGCTGCCCGTGGTGCTGGCGCTGGGGATCGCCGCGTTGGCGACGGTGCCGAACGACGGCGCGTCCGCCGCCCCGGCGCCGAAGCCGCGGTTCACGATCACCGCGCCGCTGCTCAGGGCGTGCCTGGGCGCCGCGACGCTCAACGGCGCCTCGCTCGGCTTCGTGGTAGTGGTCAACTTCCAGCTCCAGGACGGACTCCGCTGGTCGTCGCTGCACGCGGCGCTGGTGTGCACGCCCGCGTTCGCCACGCTCATGCTCTCGGCGTGGTACGCCAAGCCGATGGTCGAACGGTGGGGCACGGCGCGGCTGATCACGACCGGCGCGGCCGTGGCCGCCGCGACCTGCGCGCTCTACCTGTGGAGGCCCGATCCGGGCAGCTGGGGACTCGGCGTGCTGCTCCCGGCCCTCGCCATCGGTATCGCCTACCTGTGCTCGTTCGCCCCGCTCAACGTCCAAGCGGCACGTGAGACCTCGGCCAACCACCCGGCCGCCAAGAGCCTGTTGCAGACCTCGGTCCAGGTCAGCACCGTCGTCTTCCTGCCGTTGGCCGGAGTGCTGCTCGACGTCGGTGGACATCGGACCGCACTGGTCCTGGTCACCTGCCTCGGCGTCGTGGGCGTCGTCGTGGCGTCCACGGACCGGGCCCGCCGAGTCGCGCCGTGACCACTCGAACCACGGAAGGAGCCGGGGTGTCGACCGAACCCGTACGCGTCGTGATCGTCAACGGCAGTGCCCGTCGAGGGCGCACCAGCAAGGTCCTCGTCGAGTGGCTGGCCGAGGTCATCGGCGAACGCGAGGAGATGTCGTCGGACCTGATCGACCTGGCGCACGTGACGCTCACGTCGACCGGCCCGGTCCTCGACCCCGACGAGGAGACCGCCCGGGTCCTCGCGGGCACCAGCGCGAGGCTCGCCGCGGCGGACGCGTTCATCGTGGTCACCCCGGAGTACAACCGGAGCTTTCCCGCTTCGCTCAAGAGCTTCATCGACTGGCACACGACCGAGTGGCAGGCCAAGCCGGTCGGATTCGTGTCCTACAGCGGGGGCATCAGCCGCGGCATGCCGGCCGTGGAGCAGCTCCGGCACGTCTTCACCGAACTGCACGCGGTGACCATCCGCGACACGGCCAGCTTCGCGGGCGGCGAGCCCGTGTGCGACGACCTCGGCAAGCCCAAGGACCGCGATCTCCTGGCCGGCGTGGCGAAAACCCTGCTCGACGGGCTGCTCTGGTGGGCGCTCGCGCTGAGGGACGCCCGCGCCGCGCGACCTTATTCCGGTTGAGCACCGCCCGTCGGTGCCGATCACGATTCCACGGAGAGGCGATGATGATCTTCACTCCCGCTGAGGCGGAGTACCTGGCCGGCCAGCCCATCGGCAGGCTCGCCACGGTGCAGGCCAACGGAACCGTCCAGGTGTGCCCGGTGCGGTTCGTCAACAACGTGCCCACCGACAGCATCGACATCGGCGGCTATCGGCTCACTTCCAGCCAGAAGTACCGCAACATCGTGCACAACGGTCGGGCCGCGCTCGTCGTCGACAACATCAGGTCCTTCGACCCGTGGCGGATCAGCTCGCTTGAGATCCGCGGCGTCGCCGAGATCGTCGAGGACACCGGCGACTCCTCCATCAACGCCTACATCCAGAGCGAGGGCCCGTTCATCCGGATCAGGCCGTTCCGGGTCATCAGCCTCGGCATCGAGGACCCCGACGTCGAGCCGCACGAGCTGGTCCCGCGCAAGCGCAACATCCCCTGACGTTCCCCGACCTCCCACATCGAACGAGGAGTCGAATTGGAGACCACGACACCCCCGCAGGCCGAACTGGTCGAGACCGCGGCCAAACTCGTACCGCTGCTGCGCTCGCACGCGCTCTCGATCGACGAGCACCGCAGGCTGCCCGATGACGTCGTGGAAGCGTTGAACGCTTCCGGGCTGCTGAAGATGTACGCACCCAGCCAGTACGGCGGGTACGAGTCGAACGCCCGGACCGCGGTCGACGTGCACGCGGAACTGGCCCGCGGCAACAGCTCCACGGCGTTCGTCGTGTCGGTCTACGCCCTGCTGAACTGGATGGCGGGTCTCTGGCCGGACGACGTGTTGGACGAGGTCTTCGCGACTCCCAACGTGAAGGTGTGCGGCACCACCGCGCCCTCGGGCATCGCGACCAAGGTCGACGGCGGGTACCTCTTCACCGGTCGATGGGGTTTCACCAGCGGCTTCCTGCACAGCGACTGGAAGATCACCACGGCCATGCTCGACGACGGGTCCGAGATGATCATGGCCCTCATCCCCTCGCGGGAACTGGAGGTCGTCGACGACTGGAAGACCATCGGCCTGCAGGGAACGGGCAGCGTGACCACGACGGCCGCAGACCTGTTCGTGCCCGAGCGGCGCGTCATCCACACCGCCGACAACGTGCAGGGGCAATGCCTGTCCGAGGTCAACTCGACGAAGCAGCTCTACCAGACGCCGATCGCCGTGCTGTCCACCGCGGTCTCGATCGGACAGCTCGTCGGTGCGGCCAAGTACGCGCTGGAATCGTTCCTGGAGCGGATTTCCGGGCGCGGCATCTCCTACACGAACTACCCGGATCAGGCCGGGGCGCCGATCACCCACCTCCAGGTCGGCGAGGCGAGCTTGCTGATCGAGGAGGCCGAGGAGCGGGCCCACCGGTTCGCCGACCTGTTCGACCGCAAGGTCGCCGCGGGCGAACCGTGGACCCAGGCCGAGCGGGTGCGCGCCCGCGTCGACATCGGCCGCGTCGGCCAGCTGACCAAGCGCGCCACGGACATCCTCGCCGAGGCCGCGGGCGGCTCCTCGCTGTTCCTGGAGGTGCCGATCCGGCGCATCCAGCGCGACCTCGGCGCAACGACCGCGCACGCGCTGCTCAACCCGTTGACCAACGTCGAACTGCACGGCCGGGTGCTGTGCGGGCTCGAACCCAACACCACCCACCTGTAGCGGTCCGCGGAGGCCTGCCATGCCGTACATCTCCTTCGCGCTGCCCCGAATGCAGGACCCCGCCGTCGTCCACTCGCTGTTCAGCGCGACCGAGGTGCCCGACCGGCACGCGCAGGCGCGAGCGGCGGAGGCGGTCGTCGCGCACTGGCAGCAGAGCGAATGGCCCGCCGACCTGGTGTCATTGCACCTGTACACCAGCACCGACGGCATGCGCGTGCTCGCATACGCGCAGTTCTCGGGCGAACCCGTCGTCGCACGCATCGACGACGTGCTGAAGTTCCCCGACGTCCCGGACGTCGACTTCGCACCCTACGTGCCGTACCGCCTGTACCGGGCGGTGGGCGGCGGGCTGGAGCACCGCGTCGAACCGAGGTGCTTCCCCATCGCGTTCTTCGACGTCGGTGACCAGTCCGCGAGCGGCTGGATCGACGGGTTGCTGGGCCACGAGGAGCGGTCCACGGGCTCGGACCGGGCCTACCCCGGCGCCGTGTCGGCCAACTTCCACATCAGCACCGAGGGCCACCACGTGCTGATCTTCTCCGAGTGGACCACGGAGGAGCACGCGGCCTCCCACATGAAGACTTTGATCAACGGGCTGCTCAGCGCCTCGCCGGTCAAGGCGTCCGACCCCAACACCCGGTACGAGCGGTTCGTCAGCGTCCGGCGCTAGCAACAGGAGGACAGGAATGCGTGTCGGAATAGTCAGCGGCGCGGGCCGGGGCATCGGCGCCGCGATAGCGAAGGCTTTGGGGCAAGCGGGCTACCACGTCGTGGTGAACTACCGCTCGAACGCGGCGGCGGCGGACGCCGTCGTAGCGGAAATCGCGGCCACCGGGGGCAGCGCGGAAGCCAGGCAGGCGGACGTGTGCGACCCGGACGAGGTCGCGAAGCTGGTCACGTCGGTGCACGAGGCGCACGGCAGCGTCGACCTGCTGGTGTGCAACGCGAATACGGTCGACCCGCCGTTCGAGGACTTCGGCTCCCTGTCGTGGGACCGGTTCCACGAGAAGGTCGCGGGTGAGCTGGCGGGCTCGTACTTCCTCACCAAGCAGGCGCTCGCGATCATGCAGAGGCAGCGGTCCGGGCGGATCATCTACATCTCCAGCACCGCCGCCGACCTCGTGGGCGGCAGCATCGCGCACGCCACGGCCAAGGCCGCGCTCAACACGTTCGCCCGCAACGTCGCGGGCTTCGCGGCTCGGCATGGCGTGACGGTCAACGTGGTCGCGGCGGGCGTGGTCGACACCGAGGCGACCAGCGTCGCGGTGAACGACGAGTCCCTCCGGTACTTCAAGGAGCACACGACGTTCGGCAGGCTGGTCCAGCCCGAGGAACTCGCGAACGCGGTCAGCATGGTCGCGGACGACTCGTTCGGGGCGGCGACGGGCCAGATCATCCGGGTCGACGGCGGTTTGGACGTGCTGGGGCAGCAGTTGTCGATCTCGGGCAGGTGGAATCTGCCCGACGACTAAGCTTGCCTTTTTAGGTCCCGGACGGGTGACGTGCACCCCGGTTGATCATGGAAGCAGCCCTTGGTTGATCATCACTCTTGCGACAGAAGGATGATCGACCAAAGGGCTGCGTGATCAGTGTGCACCATCTCGACCCTGGTCGGCCTGTCGCCGGCGCCGGAGCACCGACGCGGGCACGGCGGGCTGTACGACGCGGTCAACAACGGCCGGATCGACACCGAACGAGTACGGGCCGCGTTGGCCGGGGCTGCCGCTGCCCCGCGCGACGGACGGTCGGCTGGTGCTCGCGGTCGACGTCTCGCCGTGGCTGCGTCCGGACGGCGACACCTGCCCGGACCGGTCGTAGACCTCCGGCTGCGACGTCGACCCGCCGCTCGTCCTGCGGGCCACGACCGTCGACCAGGACGAACCGTCGCCCGACACCTGGACCTCGAACGTGGTGCGCCGGGTATCGCCCTGGTGCCAGGCCAGTGCCACCGACCCGCCCGGGACCACTGTCACGACCGTCACCGCAGCGGCGGCAGCCGCCACGAAAGCACGCACACGTCCCATCGACCCGTACCTTCCGAAAGCGACGAACAGTCGCGATTGACGAAAGCGCAGCGGCACCCGAATGTGTTGCGACAGGCGGAACGCTGTCAAGCGCGGCCGCAGCGCATGGGCCGGCCACATTGACAACCCGCGACTCGCGGTCGTCGGGCATGGGGTTGCTCGCGCTCCGCCAGGAAGTACCGCCTGCGCACACGGCAGCCGCCCTGAGCCAGGTGTCGACGAGGCCCTCTCGAAACCAGAGACCGGCACCTGTCGAAGCGCGGTGCGACGACCGGCGCTCCGGGGCCCCGTAGTAGCGGCACCCCGCCTGGCAGCCCGGTGACGACATCGTTCCACCCGTGTTTTTGCGGAATGGGTCGCACGAGTGAGTGATTTCCGGTTGCCGTCCCCGCGGGCGGTGGGGCCGGCTGGAACGCTGGGGTCGACGGTGGCGGCAGCGGTCGGGAGGTGCCCGCGGTGCCCGAGTCGGAACGCCTCTCCGCCCCTCGGCCCTTGGCCGATGCGGACGGTGGTGGTGCGGTCGGGCAGTGGGTGGTCGCCTCGTCGACCGCCACGGTGGTGCAGGCGGGGCGGGACGCCACGGTCACCGTCGAGCAGCACTTCCACCCGCGCCCCGCGCCCGTGGTGCCCCAGCAGTTGCCCGCCACGCCCGGCACTTTCACCGGGCGGGTCGGGGAGTTGACCGAACTGGACCGGGCGCTGCGTCCCTCGACCGTTTCGTCGGCCCCGGGGACCGGTGCGGCGCCCACGGGTGGGGCGACACTGGTGATCTCGGCGATCGGCGGCGCGGGCGGGATCGGCAAGACCTGGCTGGCACTGTCCTGGGCCAACCGTCATCTCGACCGGTTCCCCGACGGGCAGTTGTTCGTGGACCTGCACGGCTTCAGCCCCACGGACCGGCCGAAGTCGGCAGCGGACGCGTTGCAGGGCTTCCTCGAAGCCCTCGGGGTCGACCCCGACCGCATCCCGGCCGACGTCGACGCGCGGGCGGCGATGTACCGGAGCCGGGCCGCGAACAAGCGGATGCTGGTCCTGCTGGACAACGCCGCCACCTCCGAGCAGGTCGTCCCGCTGCTGCCCGGAGGTGCCTCGTGCACCGTGCTGGTCACCAGCCGCAACCGGCTGGGCGGCTTGGTCGCCCGACACGGCGCCCACCCGCTGCCCTTGGGAGTTCTCACCGACGCCGAGGCCCACGCCGTGCTCCAAGCCTCACTGGGGCCGCATCGCGTCGGGGAGGCCGGGCAGGCGATCACCGAGTTGATCGCGCTGTGCGGTGGCTTCCCGCTCGCGCTCGGCCTGATCGCCGCTCGCGCTCGTACCCAGCCCCACCTGCCCGTGGACGAGGTCGTCGCCGAACTGCGCGAACTCGGCTTGGACGCCCTCGACCACGCCGACGACCCCACTGCCGGCCTGCCCGCCGTGCTGTCCTGGTCCCTGCGCCTGCTCACCGAGGAGCAACGCACCGTGTTCGCGCTGCTGGGCATCGCCCCAGGTCCCGACACCGGTCTGCCCGCCGCCGCCTGCCTCACCGGCCTGCCCTCGGCCAGGACGCGGATCGTGCTGCGCGACTTGGCCGACGCCTCCCTGGTCGACCGCGCTCCCGGCGGCCGGCACACGATGCACGACCTGGTCCGCGCCTACGCCACCACCCACGCCCGAGCCCTCCCCCGACCGGTGCGGGAGGCGGCGTTGACGCGGGTGAACGACTTCTACCTGCACACCGCCCATGACGCCGACCGCCTCCTGGACCCCCGCGTCGAGCAGACCGTGCTCGGCCCGCCCGTCCCGGGTGTGCGCGCGCAGCCGCTGTCCGACCGCCCGACCGCGCTGGCCTGGTTGCAGGCCGAGCACACCAACCTGCTGGCCGCCCAGCAGAGCGCCGCCGCTCTGGGCCGTCACCGGGCGGTGTCGCACCTGGCCCAGGTCCTGAGGACCTTCCACTACCAGCGCGGAGACTTCTCGAGCGACCTGACCGCGTGGCGAGCCGCGCTGACCGCCGCCGCCGACCTGCCCGATCCGGTCTCCACCGTGCGGGCCCACCGGGGTGTCGGCTTCGCCTGCGCCGGATTGGGTCGCCACGAGGAGGCGCTCGGCCACCTGCACCGTGCTCTCGCCCTGGCCGAGGAGGACAACGACCTCGCCCAACAGGCACTGACCCACCACGAGTTGGCGACCAGTTGGGAGTTGGGTGGTGACAACCGCATGGCGCTGGCGCACGCCAGGCGGGCCCTGGGCCTGTACCGCGCCGCGGACCTGCCCGGGCGGGAAGCCGTGGCGCTGAACTCGGTGGGCTGGTACGCCGCCGGCGTCGGCGAGTACGACACCGCCCGTGACCACTGCCAGGCGGCACTCATCCTGCACCGACGCCACCACGACCCCGTCGGGGAGGCGCACACCTTGGACAGCCTGGGCTTCATCGCCCACCACACCGGCCACCACGAGCAAGCCCTCGACCGCTACCGGCAGGCCCTCACCCTGTACCAGGAGTTGGGCAACACGTTCTACGCCGCCGGCGTCCTCGACCACTTCGGCCACGCCCACGCCGCCCTCGGTCAGCGCGAGCAGGTCCGCGTGGCGTGGCAGGAGGCCCTGCGGCTGTACCGGGAGCAAGGGCGTGCCGCCGACGTTCACCGCGTCCAGCGGCAGCTGGACGACCTCGACCCAACGCCGGAGGTCTCCGGCACGACACACTAGACGGCACTCCAGAACCGCTTCACCTCGCGCGCGGGCCAGTCCATCCGATCGGCGACGTACGCCGCGTTCAGCATCGCCTGTCGTGCGGGGTGGATGGCTCAGGGGGCTGTCCACCCCGCACGGGCGTCTACCCGGAAGCACGAGCGGGTCCGCGAGTTCACCGCAGGGCGCACGACCTGGTGGACGAGGCGCCCAGGGCAGGCCAATCCCCCATTTGAGGGGTCGGTCGTCGGGCGGAATGGATGCCGTTCGGCCGGAAAGCCCATTTCGAGAGGCCGAATTCCGGAGTTGCCCAGGGCTGGCCGGGTGCGTCCGCGAGGTCGATTGCCGATGCCGGTGCGCGGTCATTGCGCGGTGACGGGAGGGGCCGAACGAGTGAGGACGTTTCCCCAGGTAGGAGCCGGTCTGATAGGTTGACTTGGCGTAATTCTCAGGTCGGCGACGTCGACTTCGGTGTTGTTCGTTATCGGACGTGTCGCGCATCTGCCGGTATTCGGGGGCTTGTTCTTCTTCTCTGGGGGAGCCATGTCGGCACGACAGGAAAGACCGCTCGGGTCCCGGGTGTTGTCGATGCGCGCCCTCGTGGTGCTCGTCCTGGCGGCGGCGTCCGTCGTGGCGGTCGGCGACATCCGGCCGAGGCCCGTCCACGCGCAGCCCGCCGCGGCGGCGGTGTGCGACGCGCCGGTGGTCAACAAGGTGGCGTGCGAGAACACCAAGGCCGGTGCGGCCGACTGGCAGGTGAACTACCGCGACCCGTCCATCGTCGGCTTCACCACGGACATCAGCGCGACCCCCGGCAGCCGGGTCGACTTCAAGGTGAAGACCAACGCGACGTCCTACCGCGTGGACGTCTACCGGCTCGGCTGGTACGGCGGCGCGGGGGCGCGGCTGATCGGCTCGACCTCGCGGAGCAGCCGCCTGACCCAGCCGGCGTGCCTGCGCGGCGCGGACGGCAGCGCGCTGATCGACTGCGGCAACTGGGCGGTGTCGGCCAACTGGACCGTGCCGCTCGACGCGGTGTCGGGCATCTACTACGCGCGGCTGCGGCGCAACGACAACGGCGCGACGAACGAGGTCGTGTTCGTGGTGCGCGACGACACCAGCACGTCGAAGGTCCTGTTCCAGACCTCCGACTCGACCTGGGTGGCCTACAACCGCTACGGCGGCAACAGCCTGTACTTCGGCGACGGCCCCGGCCAGGGCGGGCAGGCCTACAAGGTCAGCTACAACCGGCCGTACACCGGCGGTGACGGCGAGGAGAACTTCATCTTCAACGCCGAGTACCCGATGCTGCGCTTCCTGGAGCGCAACGGCTACGACCTCAGCTACACCACCGACGTCGACTCGGCCCGCCGCGGGCAGTTGATCAGGAACCACCGGGTGTTCATGGCGGTCGGTCACGACGAGTACTGGTCGGAGGAGCAGCGCGCCAACGTCGAGGCCGCCCGGGACGCGGGTGTGCACCTGGCTTTCCTGACCGGCAACGAGATCTTCTGGAAGACGCGGTGGGAGAAGTCCATCGACTCCTCGCGCGCCGACTGGCGCACCCTGGCCTGCTACAAGGAGACCAAGGGCACGCAGAGCGACGGCCTGGCCGACTGGACCGGCACTTGGCGCGACCCGCGCCGCAGCCCGCCCCAGGACGGCGGACGACCCGAGAACGCCTTGCTGGGCAACCTGTTCGCGGTCAACGGTCGCCGCGACGACCACCTCCAGGTGCCCGCCGCGTACGGCAGGATGCGGTTGTGGCGGCACACCGATCTCCAGGGCATGGCCGCCGACAGCACCTACACCTTCAAGCCCGGCACCCTCGGCTACGAGTGGAACACGGTGCCGGACAACGGCTTCCAGCCCGACGGCGTGGCGAAGATGTCGTCGACGACGGTGGCCCTGGACGGCGAGTACCTCCTGAAGAACCACGGTGACCTCTACACCTCGGGGACGGCGACCCACTCCGTCACCTACTACCGGCACCCGAGCGGGGCGCTGGTGTTCGGCGCGGGCACGGTCCAGTGGGCGTGGGGCGTGGACGACGAGCACGCCTACCTGACCAACACGCCGACCTCCGACGTGCGGATGCAGCAGGCCACGGTCAACTTCCTGGCCGACATGGGTGTGCGGCCCTCCACGCTCCAACCCACCCTCAGCGCGGCCACCGCGAGCACCGACACCGTGCCGCCCGTCGTGGCGATCACCACCGTGCCCACCACCCCCACCGTCGGCGTCGCCCACACCTTCTCCGGCACGGTCACCGACGCGGCCGGCCAGGTCGCCGGCGTCGAGGTCTCCACCGACGGTCAGTCCTGGCACCCGGCGGTGTGGCAGCCGGGAGTCGGTGCGTGGAGCTACACCCACACCCCGGCCAGGTCCGGCCCGGCGAGCCTGCGCGTGCGCGCGGTCGACGACTCGCTCAACCTCTCCACGCCCGTCACGGCCACGCCCACCACGTCGGCGGCCACCTGCCCGTGCGGCATGTGGACCAACGACGACCGGCCCGCAGAGCTAGAACTCTCCGACGGCTCCACGCTGGAGCTCGGCGTCAAGTGGCGTGCCGACCGGAGCGGCTACGTGCGCGGCGTGCGGTTCTACAAGAGCTCCGGCAACACCGGCACGCACACCGGCAGCCTGTGGACCTCGACCGGTCAGCGCCTGGGTACCGGCACGTTCGCCAACGAGACCGCGAGCGGCTGGCAGACCCTGCTGTTCGGGACCCCGGTGCAGGTCGCGGCGAACACCACCTACGTCGTGTCCTACCTGACCCCCACCGGCCGCTACTCGGCCGACATCGAGTACTTCAGCCACTACAGCCGCCGGCGGACCTACCTCGAACCGCTCACCGCGCTGCCGAGCGGCGTCGACGGCCCCAACGGCCTGTACCGCTACGGCGGCGGGTTCCCCGACCGGAGCTCGGAGGAATCCCACTACTGGGTGGACGTGGTGTGGGCACCGACGGCGAGCGGCTGAGCCGCTCTGCTCCACCGGTCAGCAATCGACGGGCGGTGCGGGCAGCGCCCGGCCGAACACTTGCGGCTCGACAATCCGCAGCTGCTGACTACACCTGCTCGGTGTCGGTCGTTGGCGCGGGCCGGCTGCCGGACTGCCGGCGGTTCTCGAACGTGATTCCACACTTGCCGATCAGCGCGACACCGGTACCGATCGCCGTGGCCACCGGAGCGGCCAGCACCGCGACCAACCCGAGAGCCACCGGCACCTCCAGCACCACGTCTTCCTTGCTGTCACGCACGACCACACGGCGGTTGACGCCCTCGCTGACCAGACCGCGAACGGCGTCGACCACGGCGTCGACGGCGGCACGGGGGTACTCGGGCTTGAACTCGCTCATGGCTCTCCTCGAACTGCGAATGGTCCTTGACGCCTCCAGCATGCCCGCGGCTAGGAAGCTCGCCATCAGGGTTTTCCCGGACCCCCGCCTGATTCACCCCTGAGAACACCACTCACCGCAGCCCACGCCACCAGGACGGAAAATTCTCCATGGTGGCGTTGATCGAGGTCGACCATTGGACAGCCGACCTCGACCTTCCACCGGCGCTCGAACGCCTGCGGACCGACAGTCCGCAGCCGAGGTGCGGCGCTGGGTAGACCGGGGCTACCCAGCGCGAACCCGGCAGGCCGTGATCAATGAACAGTTGACCCGAAGGCTGTGACCAATAGAGACGAGTGATTCGTGCGTGGTGTGGCGCACGTTACTTGACTTGCCGGAGGAGCAGCGGTTTTACTTCGATCGCGCAATCACCTACCGGTCGGTACGTGATCTACGCGCTACCGATACGAGGGCGGGCGCGCCCCATTCCTGTCGCGCTTACTTATTAGCCGTGCCCGACGGTGGGTGACGCCTGCAACAAACCGGGAGTCCGGCATGTCCCTGCTCAATCGCCATGACCGCGTCCGCCATCGCCTCGCGCGTCGTGGCCGGGCCCGCATACTGCTACCCGTCGTGGTCTGCGCCATGGCGGCGGCGGTGATCGCACCTTCCAGCCCCGTCAGCGCCGCCGAACAACCCGTCGCGAGCGGAGGTGGCACCGTCCAGTCCTTCTGGCTGCACATGAACAGCACGTCCGTCTCCGACGAGGTGCTGGCCACCGAGGCACGTCGGCGTGCCTACGTCGTGCTGAACGCGTGGGAAGGCGGGCTGGTCCCCAAGCTCAAGGCGGCGAACCCGGCCGTGCAGGTCTTCGTCTACAAGGACCTGTCGTCCACGCGGTCGTACGCGTGCCGCAACGGGGTGGACGACGCGCAGTTGCCGACCGGTGTCGGGTATTGCCAGGCCGAGAAGGACCACCCGGAGTGGTTCCTGCTCGACCCGGACGGCCGCAGGTTCGAGTACGACGGCTATTCCGGGCACTGGCAGATGGACGTCGGCGACACCGGCTACCAGAACGCATGGGCCGCGAACGTGATCAAGAGCAGCACCGCGTCCGGATTCGACGGCGTGTTCATGGACAACGCGCTGTTCCCGTGTGACGCCTACCACAAGGGCGTGTGCCCGGCGAAGTACCCGACCGACGCGGCGTTGCAGGACGCGTACAAGTCGATGCTGGCCAACACCCGTGACGACTTCGTCGCCGCCGGCCTGAAGACGGTCGCCAACCTGTCCAACGCCCGGCTGCACGCCGGCGCGTGGGACGCCTACACCGAGCACCTCGACGGCGGCTTCGACGAGTGGTGGCTGACCTTCGACGACACCAACCTGCTCTCGGAGTACCCCGAGGGGTGGAGCAGGCAGGTCGCCGAGATCGCCTCCAACGAAGCCCGCGGCAAGATCACCTGGGTGCAGCCGCACCACACCCAGGGCGCGGACCGGCCCTACCGGTTCGCCCTGGCCAGCTACCTGATGGCCGCCGGCGACCAGGCCGCGATCGCGAGCATCGACCAGACTGACGGCTACGGCGACGCCTCGCCGTGGCGCGCCGAGTACGACTGGACCCTCGGCACACCGACCGGCCCCTACAAGTCCGTCGGCACGAACGTCTTCGTCCGCGACTTCACCTGCGGCACGGTCGTGGTCAACGCCAACCGCACCGACAGCCGGTCCGTCACCGTGCCGCTGGACGGCGGCCACGTCAACGAACGCGGCACCTCCGTCACCGAGGTCTCACTGGCCGGCACGTCCGGCGCCATCCTCCGCAAACCCTGCTGACACCACAAACTCCGACAACGGGCAGACTCGGCCGTGGCACGTGCCACGGCTGAGTCTGCAACCCCAGGCGTACAGCCGCTACGACGAGTCCACCGAACCCGACTCGATCACGGGCACATCGACATCCGGTTGCGCCCGCGGGAACCTCGACCGCGGATCATGCCGACGCGCAACGGTCGGGGAGGACGCGACGATACGGAGGTGGAGTGGTCGAGCCGGAGGAGCGCCGTGACGGGACTGGACGCGTTGCTGGACGAGGCGGGGCTGCGGCCGGGATCGGCGACCTGCGCCGCGATCCTCGGCGTGATCGTCGGGGTCGGGACGCTCATCGGCAGCGTGCTCGCCGGAGTGGTCCTGGCCGAGCCGGTCGGGACGGACTGGTTCGCACTCCTCGCGTGGTCGGTGGTCCTCACCCAGGTCGTGGCGGCGGTGCTGCTGATCGTGGGCGGGGTGCGGCTGGCGATCGGTGGCGGGCGCGGCGCGCTGGTCACCGGTGCCGCGCTGGAGTTCTGGGTGTGCGGGGGCTACCTGCTCCACGCCCTGACCGTGGTGGCGGCTGACGCCGGCGAACCGCCGGCCGCGGCCGTGGTCTTCGTCGTCACCCCCGTCCTGGTCGCCGCCGCGGCGGCGTCGAGCCTGCTCCTGGCGATGCGCCCGATGACCGCCGAGTACCTGCTCTTCAGCCGGCACGGTCATCGGCTCTACCCGGTGGCGCGGAGGTAGCGCTCGCCGAGGGTCCGGACGTGCTCGACGAGGCCGGGCGGCTCGGTGACCCGGAAGTCGAGACCGAGCATTCCGACGTAGACCGCGATGATCTCCAGGCTGTCTCCGCCGGTCACGAGCACCGAGGTCGATTCGTCCACCGCCTCGACCACGCCGACGGCCGGGTTGATCCGCGCCAGCACGTCCTGCGCGGGCGCGAGCACGGTGATCCGGACGTGCACCTTCCAGCCCGCGGTGGCCACATCGCGCAGGACGAAGCTCGTGTAGTCCCCGCCGGGGAGCGGAGCCGGCGTGAAGCGGCGGTTGGTCGCCATCCGCAGCGAGATCCAGTCGACCCGGTAGGTGTTCCACTCGCCGGTCTCCGGGCCCCGGGCGACGAGGTACCAGTGCCGTTCCCAGCTCACCAGCCGATACGGCTCCACCAGCACCGGCCAGTCCCCGAACGGCGCCGAGGCGTCGTTGCGCCGCGGCGCGTCGTCCTCGCGATCCGGGGCGCGGTAGTCGAAGCGGAGCAGCTCCGAGTCCCGGACCGCCGCCGCGATGGTCGCCAGCACGGCCGCGTCCACCACCGGATCCGCCACGTTGGTGCCGGTGTTCGCCGGCCCTTCCGACACCGCTTCGCGCATCGCGGCCACCTGCCGCCGCAGCCGGCTGGGCAGCACCTGTTCCAGTTTCGTCAACGCCCGCGCGGCGCTTTCTTCGATGCCCGCGACCCCGCGGCCGGCCCGCAGCCCGATCGCGACCGCCACCGCCTCCTCGTCGTCGAGCAGCAACGGCGGCAGCTTCGCCCCGGCGCCCATGCGGTAGTACCCGGTGGGTCCGCGCACGGCCTCGATCGGATAGCCCAGCTCGCGGAGCCGACCGATGTCGTTGCGGATCGTCCGCCCGCTGACGGCCAACCGCTCGGCCAGCTCGGAGCCCGGCCACGCCGGCCGTGACTGGAGCAGGGCCAGCAGGGCGAGCAACCGCGACGAAGTTTCGAGCACGAGCCGATCGTATAGGAACCTAATGTTCCTATACAGGTCATAAAGTCTGTCTCATGACGAACAACAGCGAGATCCGCCCGTTCCGCATCGACGTCCCCCAGGCCGACCTGGACGACCTGGACGAGCGCCTCGCCCGCACGAGGCTGCCGCGGCCGGCGCCCACCGACGACTGGCAGTACGGCACCCCGAACAGCTACCTCAGCGAGACGGTCGACTACTGGCGGACCAAGTTCGACTGGAGCGCGCAGGAAGCGCGGATGAACGAGTTCCCGCACCACATCACCGAGATCGACGGGCAGAACGTCCACTTCATCCACGTCCCGTCCAAAGAGGACAACGCGACTCCGTTGCTGCTGCTGCACACCTACCCGGGCTCGTTCGCCGACTACCTCGAGCTGATCGGTCCGCTCACCGACCCGGTCGCGCACGGCGGTGACGCGACCGACGCGTTCTCGGTCGTGGTGCCGTCGATCCCCGGCTTCGGCTACAGCACGCCGCTCACCGGCCGCGGCTGGACCATGCGGAAGGCGGCGGAGACGTTCGACAAGCTGATGCGCCGTCTCGGGTACGACTCCTACGGCTCGCACGGCAGCGACGGCGGCGCGATGATCTCCCGCGAGCTCGGGCTCATGCAGCCGGAGGGCTTCCTCGGCCTGCACGTGCTGCAGCTCTTCTCGTTCCCCTCGGGCGACCCGGCGGAGTTCGAGAAGCTCGAACCGAAGGACTACGCCGCGCTCCAGCACCTCGAGTGGTTCCAGTCCGTCGGCGGCTACAACCAGATGAACGCGACGCGCCCGCAGACCATCGGGGCCGCCATCGCCGATTCACCGGTCGGGCAGCTCGCGTACAGCGAGCTGTTCAACAACTTCGGCAACGGGACGAGCCTGGTCACGACGGACCAGATCCTGACCCAGGTCTCCCTCTACTGGTTCACCAACACCCAGGCCACGGCCGGCCGCTACCACTTCGAAGAGGCGAAGGCCGGTCACGAGCCGGCGGTGAACCCGTCGCGCACCGGAGTCGCGGTCTTCGCGGACGACTTCAAGACGATCCGGGCCTTCGCCGAGCGGGACAACTCGCACATCGTGCACTGGTCGGAGTTCCCCGACGGGGGGCACTTCGCGGCGATGGAGCGCCCGAACGTCCTCGCCGAGGACTTGCGGACGTTCTTCCGCGCCTGATCCGGGCCCATCGGCCGCCTGCCACGACGGCAGGCGGCCGATCGCCCTGCCCAACGCCATCAACTCACTCCTGGCGATCGGGCACCTCGTCTACGACCCCACCACCGCCGCCACCTCACTGTCCGAACTGGTCGAGGCCCTGATGTGCGACTGGGGCGAGTCCATGGCCGAGCCCTTCACCAACTCGACGGTGGGCGCCGGTCGCATCGCCGCCCGTGCCGAGCGCTTCCGCGACCTGCGCAAGGCCGCGCTGGCACTGCCCCGCTACGGTCGGGGGCACGAGTCGGTCGACGAGTTCGGCAACCGGTTCCTGCGTCGCGTCTCCGACACCGTGGTCTCGGTCCTCACCGACCCCGCGCCCTCCACCGCGCGCACCCTGGTCGGCTGGCCGAGCGGATCGGCACCCGCGAGCGCCCCTTCGGCGTCCAGTTCCAGCCCGGCGTGGGCACGTTCGAGAACTACCTGGAGTTCGGCGCGGCCAACGGCGCCTCCCCCGAGGGACGACGACGCGGCGAAACGCCGGCCTCCGACCTCAGCCCCACCCCCAGCCCGGTCGACAAGCCCGTCGACCACCAGGAGGAGGGGATCATCGCGTCGCTGCGGGGCTTCACCGGCAAGGGCGCGGAAGCCCTCTGGGACGCCGCACCCACCGACTACAACATCCGCGAGGACTTCCCGCACGAAGCCTTGGTGAAGGTCATCGAGAAGTTCGCCCGCGGCACCGGCTCCAACCTGCTCACCATCACCTGCGCCAACCCCGAGACCATGGCCGACGCCCGCCGCGACCCCGAGCAGCACGACCTGCTGCGCGTCCGCATGGGCGGCTGGAGCGAGTACTTCATCACCCTGTTCCCCGACCACCAGCACCAGCACCAGCGCCGCCCGATCAGCACCCCCGACCTCACCCCGCTGCCGACCACGTCACCGTGACGGTCCGACTGGTTTGAGCACAGTCGTCAGGGGTTCGGCCGTTCAACGTCGAGGTTGGCGAGGAATTGGGCGGTCCGGACTGCTTGCGGGGTGTTCATCGCACGCTGGATGGCGAGTGCTTCGTGGAGGCGTGAGATTGCTTGGAGGGTGTCACCGGCGTGGTGGAGGCAGTGGGCTTGGCCGATGAGGGCGTTGGCCTCGTGGCGTTTGGTGCCGCAGGTTCGGGCGAGCCCGAGTGCGGTGGTGTAGTGGTTTTGGGCGGATCCACTCTCCGGGTGGTCGAGGGCGAGGTCACCCAGGGCGTTGTGGGTTTCGGCTTGGGCGTCGATGTCCTCGCCTCGTGTGAAGAGGTGTAGAGCACGGGTGAGGTGGAAGCGGGCGGGACTGGGTTCGTGCCGTCGGTGGTGGGCGGTGCCGACGCCGAGGTGCGCGTTCGCCTGCCCCAGCAGGTCCCCTCTGCGGAGGTGCAGGTCCAGTGCCCGTGTCTGCGTGTCGACCGCTTGGTCCGTCTGTCCGCGCAGCAGGTGCACGTAGCCGAGGTTGTTCAGCGCGTTGGCTTGTGCCAACGGGTCCTCGCTACGGCGGTACAGGTCGACCGCCTGCGCCAGAGTGTCGCCCGCCTCGTCGGCCTCTCCCCGTAGGAGTTGTACGTAGCCGAGGTTGTTCAGGGCGTTGGCCCAGGCCGGCAGGTCGTTGCTGCGGGCGTAGAGGTCCACCGCGCGACTGGAAGTGTCGCGGGCCTCGTCCGACTCGCCCCGGAGCAGGTGCACGTAACCGAGGTCGGTGAGCGTGGCAGCCTGTCCAAGCGCGTCGCTGTTCCGGGTGTACAGCTCGAAGGTTCGGGTCAGAGTGGCTAGTGCAGCGTCCAGGTCGCCCTGTCTGCGGTACACGTAGCCGAGATCGCTCAACACGGCGGCTTGGGCGCGGAGGTCGCCGGTTCGTGTGGCGGTGGTCAGGGCGGTGCGCAGCATGACGCGGGCGTGGTGCCAGTGCCCGACCGCGCGGAAGTACGGGTAGAGGGCGGTCGACAGGCCCAGGGTATGGGTGGGGTGCGTGGTGTGGGTGTGCTCGACAGCGGTGACGAGAGTGGGTAGTTCGGTGGTCAGCCAGTCGAAGGCCTGGTCGGTGGTCGTGATCGGAACGGGGTGTGCCGGAGAAGCGGGAGCGATCGGTGTGCTGCGTGCGCGGCGTGCGGGCAGGAGACGGGTGGCGGTGTGCGCGGTGTGCAGGTAGTGGTCAAGGGCTCTGGTGGTGGCTTGCCCACTGCGCTCGGGGGACAGCCGGCTGGCATGGGTGTGGGCGTAGGCGCGGAGCAGGTCGTGCAGGCGGTAGCGCCCGGGGCTGGTCTCCTGGACGAGGTGGCGGATGTGCAGAGCGTCGAGTGTTCGGCGTGCGCGGATGGGGATGATCCCCGCGAGGGCCGCGGCGGCGGGGATGTCGATCTCGGGACCGTGGTGGACGCCGAGGAGGGTGAACATCGAGCGCAGGTCTTCCGACAGGTCGTGGAAGGAGGTGTCGAAGGCGGCTTCGACGGAACGGTCTCCGTAGTCGAATTCTTCGAGCTTGTCGGCGTCTTGGGCGAGTTGGGCGGCGACGGTGTCCGCGAGGTGGCGGACGGGCCAGGCCGGATGGGTGCGGAGTTGGGACGCGGTGATGGCGATCGCCAGCGGCAGCCGTCCGCACAACTCGACCAGTCGGGTCACCTGCTCGGCTTCGGCGGGGTCGGGTCTCCGGTGGGCCAGACGCAGCAGCATCCGGATGGCCTCGGCGGTCGGAAGGATGTCGAGGGTGAGGGGGTGGACACCGTCGAGTCCGGGGAAGTGCTTGCGGCTGGTGATGAGCACCAGACTTCCCTTGGTACCGGGGAGAAGAGGGGCGACCTGATGCTGGTCGGCCGCGTCGTCGAGCAGGATCAGGAGCCGGCGATCGGCGACCACACTGCGCCACAGTCGCGTGCGATCATCGAGGGTGCGGTGTCGGGCGAGGACATCGCTTCGCACCGCCATGTCCACCATCAGCGCGTGCAGGGCGTCGAAGGGATCGCGGGGTTTCTGCCCAGAGGTGTGGCCCCAGAGGTTGAGGAACAGCGCGCCGTCGGGGTACCTCGAAGCGAGTGTGTGGGCGGCGTGGATGCCCAGGGTGGTCTTGCCCACGCCGGGCATGCCGTCGATGGCGTGAATGGCGACGGCAGTGGCCCCATCGTCGGCGGCTTGTTCGACGGCGACGAGCAGTTGGCGGAGTTCGTGTTCGCGGCCGGTGAAGTCTGCGAGGTCCCGCGGCAGGTTTCTCGGCACCAGTGGTACACCACCCGAAGTGGGGCGCATGGTAGACGACTCCGGGAACACCGTCGTGGTGTGGAAATGGACGCCGCCGTGGACAGCCCCTGCCTGCACGACGTGGCCATAGGCCGACTCCAGGTGGTTGACGACGCGCTCTTTGCCGACCCCGCCGTCATGATCCGGTCCGCGTTCCACGACGGCACCCTCCAGAGGCGGTCCTGTTCAAGCCCGGTCAGGCCTATCGTGCCAGCGGCGTGGCTCACCAAGGCAAGCTCCCGACAGCTCGTCGTGAGTGGCTTACGCGCGCTCATGCCGAGTACAGGGTGCTCGCGACGCACGGCCGAGCCAGACCGCCGAGCGCACCGGCAGTCGGTGGAGCAGGTCACCGTCGGCTTCGACGGGGATCGCCGGTTCGCCGGGCCGAGGCAGTGGCTTACGGGGTGGTCGAGGAGGTGGCCGGTGGTTCGGTCGGGGTGGCGGAGTCCTGTGCCCCGGCGTAGTCGGGCAGCTCGACGCCGTTGATCGCGCGGCCGATCAGCTCGGTGAACCACTCGCCGGTGAAGTCGGGGCTCGGGTCGGTGTCCGGACCGGGGACGGCGCGGCTGCGGGCGTTCAGCCGGCCGATCTCCTGGTTGGCCTCGACGAACGGGCGCATCCGCGCCTCGTAGCGGGCGAACCCGGCGGCGGGGTCCCAGCCGACGGCGGCCAGTTCGCCGGCCAGCAGGTAGGCGCCGACCAGGGCCAGACCGGTGCCCTGCCCGGACATCGGGGACGAGCTGAACGCCGCGTCCCCGAGCAGCCCCACCCGTCCGCTCGACCAGCGGTCCATCACCACCTGGGCGACCTGGTCGAGGTAGAAGTCCGGGGTGTCGTCCAGGTGCGCGAGGATGTCCGGCGCCAGCCAGCCCAGGCCCGCCACCCGCTCACGCAGCAGGACCTTCTGGGCCGCGACATCGCGGTGGTCGACGTCGAAGTCGGCCGAGGGGAAGGAGAACATCGCCATCGCCCGGGTGGCGTCCTGGACGGGGCGCAGGAGGGCCGAGCGCCCGGACTCCCGATCCTGGTGCTCGAACAGCCAGCGGTCCAGCCCGAACTCGTTGGGCACGCTGTAGAAGGCCAGCACGTGCCCGAGGTGGCGCACGAACCGCTCGTGCGGCCCGAAGACCGTCGCGCGCAGCGCCGAGTGCAGACCGTCGGCCCCGACCACCAGGTCGAAGCGCCGCCGGTCCCCGCCCGCGAAGACCACGTCGACCCCGGACTCGTCCTGGGTGAGTCCGGCGATCCGGTCGCCGAACACGTACTCGACGCCGTCGCGGGTGTCGTCGTAGAGCACCCTGGACAGGTCCCCGCGCAGGATTTCGATGTCCGCGATGAACCCGTCGCCACCGTCGTCCTCGGCGCGGAAGGTCTCCAGCACTCGCCCGTCCGCATCCACGGTGTACGCGCCGGCGGTGTCGGTGCACGCCGCGCGCACCGCCGCGTCCAGCCCCATGCGCCCGATGACCTCCTTGGCCACCCCGCGCGCGTCCACCGCCTGCCCGCCGGGACGCAGCTCGGGCGCCCGTTCCACCACGGTCACCTCGGCCCCCCGCCGACGCAACCAGTGGGCCAGCGCGGGCCCCGCGATGCTCGCCCCCGCCACCAACACCCTGATACCGCTCACCGCGTCCCCCGCCACCGTCCGGATCCCGGTCCGGATCCTACGGTGAGCCGTGGCGCGGTCAGCGGGTTACGGGAAGATCAGCGCGGGCGAGTAGTCGACGTAGGAACTCACGTCCAGGCACGTGGTGCGCCCCGACCCGAGGTTGCTGATGGTGCCGCCGGCGTACGAGGTGACGTCGAGGCGGCGCTCGTCGGACCCGGAGTTCTCGAACACCACCTGGCGCGCGGCGGTCTCGGCGCCCGCGTTCCCGAGTCCGGCGCCACCCGGGAGCGCGGAACCGACGAGCGCGCACACCCACAGGATCCGCATCGATCGTCCGATCCCAGCCGCCTTCATTCCGCCTGATCTGAAATAGGCCGCCGATGAACTCCCGGTGAACCTGCTGCGCGGCGACCACGCGCGTCAATCGGCAAAAGAGTGCTGTTTCGAAACAGTTGATTCCAAGCGGGGCTCTTATTCCCCGACCGGCACCACGACGACCGGACACGTCGCGTGCTCGAGGCAGTGCCTGATCACCGACCCGAGGATCGTCATCCCGCCACGGCTGTACCCGTGGCGGCCGAGCACCAGGCTGTCGGCCTCCCCGGCCAGCTCCACCAGCGTCGGGCCGGGTTCGCCGTCGAGCACCGACCGCTCGACGCGCACGCTCGGGTTCGGCCCCATCCGCGTGACGGCGTCGTCCACCAGGCGCAGCCGGACGGTGTGGAAGAGGTCCATGCCGCCTTTGGGCGTGCGCATGCCGCACACCGACACCGCGACCACCACCCCGCCGTCCCGCGTGTGGCGCACCGCCCATCTCAGGGCCGCGGCACTGGCCGCCGAGTTGTCCAATCCGACCACGATCCGATTGGCCTCCACCGCGCCTCCTCGTCAACGATGCCCGCTCCGGAATGGTCGGACCGCCGGGCATTTCCGTCGAGTCGCGAACGGCGATTTTTACGGTATTTTTACAGCACCGGACAATCGAATCAAAATGTGTTTTACCAAACGTTCGCACAACCTTTGAGCCGCCCTGGAACCGCCGGTGGACCGGGCGGATGCGCACCGGCACGACATCCGTGCCGAGTGGCATCGCCCGGTCACACCGTCGGCGTAATGGCGAGCAGCGCGCACATCGCGCCCGTTCCGAATTATTGCGGCTTGCGCGCGTCCGGACCCGGGGCGGGATCGACTGTCAGCGACGACCGCTGAGCGTGCGGCCGCCGGCGTACTCGGCCTGCGCGCCCAACTCCTGCTCGATGCGGATCAGCTGGTTGTACTTGGCGGTGCGGTCGGAGCGGGACAGCGAGCCGGTTTTGATCTGCCCGCAGTTCAGCGCCACCGCGAGGTCGGCGATGGTGGCGTCCTCGGTCTCGCCGGAGCGGTGCGACATGACCACCGAGTAGCCGGCGCGCAACGCCGTGTTCGAGGTCAGCAGCGTCTCGGTGAGCGTGCCGATCTGGTTGACCTTGACCAGGATGGAGTTGGCGAGGCCCAGCTCGATGCCCTTGCGCAGCAGGTCGACGTTGGTGCAGTACAGGTCGTCGCCGACCAGCTGGCAGCGGTCGCCGATGGTGTCGGTGAGCTGCTTCCAGCCGTCGAAGTCGTCCTGCGCCATCGCGTCCTCGATCGAGACGATCGGGAACTTGTCGACCAGCTCGGTCAGGTAGGCGACGTGCTCCTCGACCGACCGCTTGCGGCCCTCGCCCCGGTAGTCGTACACGCCGTCGGCGTAGAACTCCGAAGCCGCGGGGTCGAGCAGCAGCGCGACCTCCTCGCCGGGGGTGTAACCGGCCTTCTCGATCGCGCCGACCACGAACTCCAGCGCCTCGTCCGCGGAGTTCAGGTCCGGCGCGAACCCGCCCTCGTCGCCGACGTTGGTGTTGTGGCCGGCCTTGCGCAGGCTCGCCCGCAGCGTGTGGAACACCTCAGAGCCCACCCGGACGGCCTCCTCGAAGTTCTCCGCGCCGATCGGCGCGATCATGAACTCCTGGAAGTCGATGGCGTTGTCGGCGTGCGCGCCGCCGTTGATGATGTTCATCATCGGCAGCGGCAGCACGTGCGCGAACGCGCCGCCGACGTAGCGGTACAGGGGCTGGCGGTGCGCCGCCGCGGCCGCCTTGGCGACCGCGAGCGAGACGCCGAGGGTGGCGTTGGCGCCGAGCCTGGCCTTGTTCGGGGTGCCGTCCAGCTCGATCATCGTCCGGTCGACGACGGACTGCTCCTCGGCCGCCAAGCCCTTGACCGCGTCGGCGATCTCGCCGTTCACCGCGGCGACGGCCTTGAGCACGCCCTTGCCGTGGTACCTGGACTTGTCGCCGTCGCGCAGTTCGACGGCCTCGTTCGTGCCGGTCGACGCGCCCGAGGGCACGGCCGCGCGGCCGACGGACCCGTCCGCCAGTTCCACGTCGACCTCGACGGTCGGGTTGCCGCGGCTGTCCAGGACCTGTCGTCCCACGACGCGCACAATCGCGGTCATGTCGCTCCTCACACCAGGTGTATCGGTCAAGAAGCCATCCTGCCCTGACTCGGCCCGTCAAGCCACCACCGGCGGGACCCCGGCACGTCCGGTCAGCCGCGGAACGGGTTGACGTCCTTGATCAGGTCGACCAGCGGGCCGAAGAGGTCGACGACGACCTCCCGGACCGCGGGCACGAAGATGACCACCGCCACCAGCAGCGCCACGTACGGGGCGACACCACCCCTGCGCTTCGACGCCATGCACACCCCCGGATGCGTTCCCGGACCCAGCATCCCATGACCACCGCGCCGCGCCACCGGGCGAACTCGCCGATCACGGCCCGGAGGCCGTTCCGCGTCCGGGCCAGGAGGCAGGCCCGGACGCGGAACGGGCAGGGGTGCCCGGAGACGCCGGCTCAGCCGGTGGAGAGGGCCGAGGACAGGATCGGCGCCAGCCGGTCGGCGATCTTGCGGTGGCCCTGGTCGTTCGGGTGCACGTTGTCCGTGGTGTCGGTGGACTCCACGATCCAGCCCGTGGTGTCCACGAACCGCACCTTCGGGTCGTTGACGATCCTCACCGCGGCCTGCGTCTCCGGGATGAAGCGCTTGCGGAAGGTCTGCATCGCCAGGATCGTGGCGTTCGGGTACTTCTGCCGGGCCCGCTGCACCAGGGTGACGTAGGCGCTCTGGAACTGCGCCCCGGTCACGCTGTGGCCGACGTCGTTGGTGCCCAGGTTGATCACCACTGCGTCGGCGCGGTACCGGGAGAAGTCCCAGTTCGTCGCGGTGGCCTGCAACCCGGTGCGCAGGAACCGGTCGCTCATGCCGATGCACCCGTCGGCCGCCGAGACCAGGCACGCGCCGCCCACCGCGATCTGGGTGTGCGCCGCGCCGAGGCGCTCGCCGACCAGCCAGCCGTAGGCGGTCAGCGCCTGCTTGGACGACTGCTGGCCCACGGTGATGGAGTCGCCCACGAACTCGATCAGCTTCGCCGGGACGGGCGGGGCGAAGGTCGTCGCGCCCGCGTCCAGCTGGACGCCCCGGAAGACCGCGTCACCCCGGTAGGAGCCGGCGATCGGCCGGTAGGACACGCGCAGCGTGTGGTTGCCCGCCGCCAGCGGCGTGGGGGTGAGGTTCACCGTGCCGCTGCGGTTGACGTAGGAGACGTCCGGGCCGCCGTCGACGCTGACGAAGAAGTCGATCGCGTTGCGCTGCTTGAGCTGCACCGTCCGCCCGGTGAACCCGACGGTCACGTAGGCGCCCGCCCACTCCGAGACGTACGCGGTGGGGTCGGCGGTGTTCCACCGGCCGAAGTACTTGACGTTCGGGTCGGTCGGCGAGCCGTCGCCGCCCGGCGTGGTGGTGCCGAGCCGGACGAGCTGCCACTGCTGGTTCGCGCCCGAGTTCACGTCGTACTGGGAAATCCGCGCGCCGTCCGCGGTCGAGCGCTCCCACACGTCCAACGCCTTACCACTGTTCCGATTCACGAACCGGACATAACCACTGTCCACGTCGACCAGACCGAACTGCTGGTTGACCGCATCACGATCGGTCCACTGCACCACCTCCGCACCATTGGCCGTAGAAGCCGACGCGATGTCCACCACCTTGCCGCTGTGACGCGACATCAACCGGTAGAACCCACCACCCGAGTCCACGAACCGGAACTGCTGAGCAGACGAATCCGACCTCGTCGCCTGCACCACCGCACCACCATCCACCATCGACCCCA
Organism: Actinosynnema sp. CA-299493; assembly: GCF_050946825.1. Classification (NCBI taxonomy): domain Bacteria; kingdom Bacillati; phylum Actinomycetota; class Actinomycetes; order Pseudonocardiales; family Pseudonocardiaceae; genus Actinosynnema; species Actinosynnema sp. CA-299493. Next base: position 3,697,934 of record NZ_CP191993.1, on the reverse strand, counting down.
CCTGCATCGCCTTACCACTGTGCCGAGCCACCACCACGTACGTGGCCGTGGTGTCGACGGTCGCGGCCTGGGCGGACGGCGCGGTCGGCGCGAGCGCGAGGGCGAGGGCGAGGGCCGCGACCACGCCCACCAGCGCCGATCGCGCGACCGCACCGCATGACGACAATGTCATGTACGTGCCTTTCACCTGTAGTTTGCACAGCGGCGGAGCCGCCGGACGGGAGGACGTTCTCCGGTCCGATGGTCGCGCCGGATTCGCGCCGCGGTCAACGGCCGCATCTCGAATGGGCGACCCGTCGAATATTCGACGGACCTACCGCATCGCCTTTTCCGGCACCGGTATCCGGGGATTGCCGCGGCCACTCCGGCGCTTCGGTGCGCGCACGCCGGAGAAGCCGACCGGGCGGACGCCCGGCCGGCTTCTCCACAGTGGACGGTTGTGTCCGCGTGCCGGTCAGTTCGGTTCGACGGGCAGCCACAGCTCGCAGGTCGCGGTGCTGAAGTCGTCCGCGCGGTCGAGGACCGTGACGATCGAGGGTCCCGGCCGCAGGCGCCACGGGTTGGACGGGAACCACTCCGTCGCGGTCGCGGCCCACGTCGTCTGCAAGGCCCGCGGGTACGCCCCGGTGGTGCGGAAGACCGCCCACCTGCCCGCCGGCACCTCGATGCCGTCGAGGTCGTCGGGGGTCGGGGTGTCCCGGGTGACGGCGACCCCGTGCAGGTAGGTCAGCTCGCTGCCCTCGGTGGCGTCGGGGTCGAGGTCGTCGCTGACCTGCAACAGGCCCCGGGGCTCGGTGTCACCGAGGGCCTTGAGCCGCACGTGCTCCTCCGGCGGCAGTGCGGTGATGTGCTCCTGGATGTGCGGGTTGACGCCGTGGTGGATGAGCGGCACGCGGGTCGCGTGCCCGACGAGCCGGAACGCGGGCCGGTCGACGATGCGGGTGTCCATGGGGGTGCTCCCTTCGACGGTCAGGCGGAACCTGAGCTGCGGTTGTGCGCGAAGGGGGCCTCCGTCACGGCGGACGTCACCGGGGTTGGCGCCGTGGACCGCCCGGAACGCCCGTCCGAACGCCTCGGTCGAGCCGTACCCGTGCCGGACGGCGATGCCCAGCAGGTCGTCCTCGCCCCGGACGACGTCGGCGGCGGCGACGGTCATGCGACGCCGCCGCACGTACTCCGACAGCGGCATGCCCGCCAGCGACGAGAACATCCGGCGCAGGTGGTACCCGGTCGTGCCGAGCGCCCTGGCCAACCCGTCGACGTCCGCCTCCTCGCCGAGGCGCTCCTCGACCAGGTCGACGAGCCGGTTGAGTGCCGAGATCACGTGGCCTCCCTTCGACCTCAACCCTGACCGACGGCGGCGGGGTCGCGCCCGATCGCGGCGGACCGATCCGATCAGTCCGCCCACCGGCGGCGTCAGACTGGTGGACGGCCCGCGAGAGCGGCGACCTCGGTGAAGAAGTCCCGGTACCGCGTCACGTCCTGCGCGGGCACCGAGAGCCGCCAGAACGGGTAGAGCTCCTGTGGCCGCTCGGTGCGGACCGGCCCTCCCGGGGAGGTCCGGGCGCCGATCGCGATCCGCGTCCGGCCGGGCTCGCCCGCGTCGAGCCAGACGCCGAGCCACGCGAGCGGCACGCGCAGGGATCCCTCGCTGCCACGCCGGAAGACCTCCAGCACCTGGCCCTCGACGATGATCAGCGCGTCCTCGTGGCTGAAGGTGAGTGCGGTCATCGGGACATCATGTCGGATGTCGGCCCGGGAAACGCGGGACCGCGTCAGTACGGGAAACGCCAGGACTGGTCGTGCCGTGCCCGCACGACGATCGACTCGTCGTCGTCCGGGTCGTAGAAGACGTCGACCGCGGCGCCGACCACCGGCGCGGCGAACATCGAGGTGACCATGGTGGCCGCCGCGGTGCGCGGACCGGAGGTGCCCTGGTAGGAGACGTGCACCGCGAACCGCGGGTTGCCCATCCCCCAGTCCCGGGTGAACTCGACGTGCTCGATCCGCCCGGTGACCCGCCATCCCCGCTGTTCGAGGTCGGGCGGTGCGTCCTGCCGCTTCGCGGTCTTCCGCGCCTGGCGCGCCTTGTGCGCCAGCAGCGCGCCGGCCACCACCGCGAGCTCGCCGAACACGCCGGGCAGGAGGTACGGCTCGTAGTAGACGACCCAGTCCACGGAGGTCCACGGTTCCGCCGGCCGGCCGGCGACGAGCGGCAACCGCTCGCCGACCGACTCGGGGGCCGTCCAGGACGTCGCCGCGAGGGCCGTGCCGATCGCCAGGCCGAGGCACGTGGCGAAACCGCCGACGCCGAACCCCGTGCCCGGCCACCCGGAGGCGCTCCAGTCGGCCCACCTCATGGCGAACCCGAGCATGGACGCGATCGTGACGGAGACGCTGAAGATCACGATCAGCGAGATCGCCGAGGGGGCCTGCTCCCAGGAGCCCGCCCGGTTGAGGGACATCAGCCGGAGCTCGTCGAGGAGCCCGAGCGCGCCGGACCACCCGACGACGGCCCAGCTCAGCGCGGTCGGCACGCTGAGCAGCCACGCCTTGCGGCGGACCTCGCGGTCCCGGTCCGGGTCGTCCGGCAGACCCCAGCCGCCCCACCACAGCTTCCCGTAGGGGAACACGAGACCTCCTCGTCCGGTGTCGTCGAACGGCCGGTGGCTCAGTCGACGAGCCCGAACACCGCGACGTTGGCCGGGTCGGCGGGGTCGATCCGGGCGTCGTGCTTGGTGCCCGGGGTGTACTGCGAGAACGCCGTGGTCGGCACCAGGTGGGTGATCGTGGTCTGGTAGGTCGTGCCGTCCACCCGGGTGACGTCGATCGTCGAGGTGTACTGGAGCTGGCCGGCGACCGCCCGGCCGGTCGGGTCGAGGGTGCGGACGACGGCGGTGGCGGGCACGCCGGACTCGTGCAGCCACCGCAGGTTCAGGCCGTAGGTGGTGACCTCGCGCTGCTGGCGCAGCTGCTCCTCGGCAGGCAGCGCGAGGAACTCGGCCATCGCCGGGTCGTCGGTCATCGTCCCGAACGCGTGCGACACCATGCCGGGCGTCGGCAGCTGCGGCCGGATGTCGTGGCCCTGCGCGGCGGCTTCCCGCTGGAACCGCGCCGCGTGCCGCTGGAAGTCCTGCTCGGCCGCCGCCGTCGCCTGCCGCGTGGCGTTGTCGATCTTGTCGCGGATCTTCTTGAACACGGTGCCCTGCCTCCCGAGACGCTGACGTGGTGATCACATCGTGCGGCGGCCGGAGGCCCTACCGGTCCCAGGTTTGCCCGGTTGCGGAAGCAGATCGTCCGGATTCGCCGCTAGCGTGCCGCGCATGACCGACGACACCCCACTCCGCGCACCGGGCGTCGGGACGCCCGGCCCGATCACCGACGGGCAGGTCCGGGTCGTCCCCGCCAACGAGGCGTCGTGGGACGACCTGCGGGACGTCTTCGGCGCCTCCGAACCCGGGCAGTGCCGGTGCCAGCGGTTGAAGGTCGTCGGCTGGTTCTGGCGCGACACCACCCAGGGCGAGCGCGACGCGATGCTGCGCGAGCAGACCGGGTGCGGCGCCCCGGACGCGCGGGTCACCAGCGGTCTGGTGGCCTACGTCGACGGCGATCCGGCGGGCTGGGTCGCGGTGGAGCCGCGCACGGCGTACCCGAAGCTGCGCACGTCCCGCATCCCCTGGAAGGGGCGCGAGGAGGACAAGGACGACGGCACGACGTGGGCGGTGACCTGCTTCGTGGTCCGCAAGGGCTTCCGGGGCCGCGGTCTGACCTACCTGCTGGCCCGCGCGGCGGTCGACTTCGCCCGTGACCGCGGCGCCCGTGCGCTGGAGGCCTACCCGATGATCACCGAGCCGGGCCGGGACGTGATCTGGGGCGAGTTGCGCGTCGGCGCGCGCCAGGTGTTCGAGGAGGCCGGGTTCACGCAGGTCAGCCACCCGACCCTGCGCCGGGTCGTCATGCGGTTCGACTTCGAGCGCTGAGGCGGCCCTCCGGAAAATGGACCGGGTGGTGTTCCGGAAAGAAACGCGGCGACCACCTCCGGGCCCACCGAATTCCATTGGCCCGCGACTTTGACGACCGCTGCTCACCACGTGGTCACCACGAAAGCCCGAGACTTCTCCGGGTATGGTTTTCGCGGTGGGTGCGGCGCGGCTTCTGACCGCGGTCGTGGCGAACGCGCTGCTAGAGGCACCTGTGACCGCGACGACGGCCTTCCCCGTCGCGGTGGGACCGGCCCGTTGGCCGTAGTCTTCCCAGGCCGACCCGGCACCGCGCGGGTCGGTTCAGGAGAGCATGGACGCGACCTGAACCAGCACCACAGGGCTCGAGGGCACGTACAGAAGGGAATGACCGGTCGGATGTTCCGCCGTATCGCGATCGTCAACCGAGGAGAGGCCGCGATGCGGCTCATCCACGCGGCCCGGGAGTTGGCCGAGGAGACAGGCGCGGTGATCGAGACGATCGCCCTGCACACCGACGTGGACCGCGGCGCCGCGTTCGTCCACGAGGCCGACGTCGCCTACGACCTCGGGCCCGCGTCCAACCGCCCCTACCTCGACCTGAAGGTGCTCAAGGCGGCGCTGGTGGAAACCGGCGCCGACGCGGCCTGGCCGGGCTGGGGCTTCGTCGCCGAGGACCCGGCGTTCGCCGCGCTCTGCGACGAGATCGGGGTCGCCTTCGTCGGCCCGAGCGCGGACGCCATGCGCAGGCTCGGTGACAAGATCGGCGCCAAGCTGCTCGCCGAGGAGGTCGGCGTCCCGGTCGCGCCGTGGAGCCGGGGTCCGGTGGAGTCGCTGGACGCGGCCCTCGCCGCCGCCGAGCGGATCGGTTACCCGCTGATGCTGAAGGCCACGGCCGGCGGCGGCGGGCGGGGCATCCGGGTGGTCACCAACGAGGCCGACCTGTCCGACGCCTACGAGCGCACCAGCCAGGAGGCCGCGCGGGCGTTCGGCAGCGGCATCGTCTTCCTCGAACGCCTGGTCACCGGCGCCCGGCACGTCGAGGTGCAGGTCATCGCGGACGGCCAGGGCACGGCGTGGGCGCTGGGGGTCCGCGACTGCTCCGTCCAGCGGCGCAACCAGAAGATCATCGAGGAGTCGGCGTCCCCGGTGCTCGACGCCGACCAGGCCGCCGACCTCAAGGCCTCCGCCGAGCGGCTGGCCAACGCGGTCGGTTACCGGGGCGCGGCCACCGTGGAGTTCCTCTACCACCCCGGCGACCGGGCGTTCGCCTTCCTGGAGGTCAACACCCGGCTCCAGGTCGAGCACCCGATCACCGAGTCCACCACCGGGTTCGACCTGGTCAAGGCCCAGTTGTGGGTGGCGGCCGGCAACCGGCTGCAAGGCGCGGCGCCGGTCGAGCGCGGCCACGCCGTCGAGGCCCGGCTCAACGCCGAGGACCCCGACCGCGACTTCGCGCCGTCGCCGGGGCGCATCGCCCGGCTCGCCCTGCCCTCCGGGCCCGGCATCCGGGTGGACACCGGGGTCCGGGAGGGCGACACCATCCCGGCCGACTTCGACTCCATGATCGCCAAGATCATCGCCCACGGTCGCGACCGGACCGAGGCGCTGGGCAGGCTGCGCCGGGCCATGGCCGACACGACGGTGGTCATCGACGGCGGCGCGACCAACAAGAGCTTCGTGCTCGACCTGCTCGACCAGCCCGAGGTCCTCGACGGCAGCGCGGACACCGGCTGGATCGACCGGGTCCGGGGCGAGGGCAGGCTCGTCGCGCACCGCCACGCCGCGGTGGCCGTCGCCACCGCCGCGATCCAGGCCTACGAGGAGGAAGAGGGCGCCGAGCAGCAGCGCCTGCTGTCCACCGCGTTCGGCGGCAGGCCGCAGGTGCGGCACGAGTACGGCCGCAGCCTGGACTTCAAGCTGCGGGGCGTCACCTACCGGGTCCGGGTGACCAGGGTCGGCGCGCAGCGGTTCCGGGTGGGCATCGAGGCGGGCTCGCAGGTCCGCACCGCCGACGTCGAGCTGGACCGGTTCGACCTGCACTCCGGGCAGGTCCGGGTCAACGGGACCCGTCACCGCCTGCTCATCGGCACCACGGGGCCGGTCGTGCTGATCGAGGTGGACGGCGTCGCGCACCGGGTCAGCCGGGACGAGGGCGGCGTGCTCCGCTCCCCCGCGCCCGCGCTCGTCGTGGCCACCCCGGTCGGGGTCGGCGACGAGGTGGAGGCCGGTGCGCCGGTGCTCGTGCTGGAGAGCATGAAGATGGAGACGGTGCTGCGCGCGCCGTTCCGCGCCCGGGTGAAGGAATGCGCGGTGGCCGTCAACAGCCAGGTGGCCAGCGGCGCCCCGCTGCTGCGGCTGGAACCCCTGGCCGAGGACGACGTCGCCGACACCGCGGCCGACCAGCCGGTCGAGCTCGACCTGGCCCCGCTCCCGGACGCCTCCCCCGCCGACCGCGTCGACCGCGGCCTGCAGGAGCTGCGCGGGCAGCTGCTCGGCTTCGACGTGGACCCGCACGACGACGCGAAGGTGCTGCGGGACTACCTCGACGCGCGGCGGGAGGCCACCGACGCGGGTCGGCGACCGTTGACCGGGGAAGTCGCCCTGCTCACGGCCTTCGCCGACCTGGCCGAGCTGAGCCGCAACCGCCCCGCCGGCGAGGACGCCGGCGGCGGTGGCCACGTGCACAGCGCCCGCGAGTTCTTCCACACCTATCTTCAAAGCCTGGACGTGGAGCGCTCCGGCCTGCCGGAGCGGTTCCAGCGCAGGCTCGCCAAGGCGCTCGCCCACTACGGCGTCACCAGCCTGGACCGCACCCCGGAGCTGGAAGCCGCCGTGTTCCGGATCTTCCTCGCGCTCCAGCGGGCCACCGCCGACGCGGGGGTCGTCGCGGCGATCCTGCGGTCCTGGCTGAGCGAGGCGCCGCCGGACGACGCGCTGCGCGACACGGTCGGGCTCGCCCTGGAGCACCTGGTCTCGGCCACCCAGGTGCGGTTCCCCGCCGTCGCCGACCTCGCGCGCGGTGTCGTGTTCGCCTGGCTCGGCCAGCCGCTGCTGCGCCGCAACCGGGCCCGCGCCTACGCCGAGGTCCGCAAGCACGTGCGGTACCTGACCGAGCACCCGGACGCGGCGGACCGCGACGAGCGGGTCGCCCGGATGGTGCGGACCACCGAGCCGCTCGTGCGGCTGTTCAGCCAGTACCTGGAGCGCAGCCCGCTCGACGACGCGCTGATGCTGGAGGTGCTGACCCGGCGGTACTACGGCAACAACCGCCTGGTCGGCATCCGGACCGAGACGATCGCCGACCGCACCTTCGTGATCGCCGAGCGCACCGACTTCACCGTGGTGTCCACGGCGACCGGCCACGACGACCTCGGCGAGGCGCTGCGCAGCCTCGGCGCCCTGGCGTCCAGGACCGGCACGCTGGAGGCGGACGTCTACCTGGCGTGGCGCGACCAGCCGGAGGACGCCACCGAACTGGCCGCCGCGCTGGCGGCCGTGGTCGGCGCGCACCCGCTGCCCGAGCAGGTCCGCAGGCTCACGCTCACCGTCGCGGGGCGCGGCGGCGCGGTCGTGCACCAGCACGTCACGTTCCGCCCGGTCGAGGCCGCGACGCCCGAGTCCGGCACGGCCGGGACCGGGGTGGTCGGGACCGGGGTGGTCGGGGCCGGCATGGTCGAGGACCGGCTGATCCGGGGCCTGCACCCCTACATCGCCCAGCGGATGCACCTGGAACGGCTGCGCGAGTTCGACCTCACGCGGCAGCCGTCCTCCGACGAGGACGTCTACCTGTTCCACTGCGTCGCCCGCGGCAACCGCGCCGACGAGCGGATCGTCGCCTTCAGCCAGATCCGGGACCTGGTGGCCCTGCGCGACCAGGACGGACGCCTCGCGGCGCTGCCGACCGCGGAGAACACGCTGGCCACCTGCCTGGACTCGATCCGGCGGGCCCAGTCGCTGCGGTCGTCGTCCGCGCGGTTCAACACCAACCGCATCGTGGTCTACGTCTGGCCGGCCAGCGACATCACCCGCGACGAGCTGGAGATGCTGGCGAAGCGGATCCTGCCCACCACGGCGGGCGCGGGCCTGGAGGAGATCGAGTTCATCCTGCGGCAGCGGCGCGAGTCCGGCGAGCTGGCGCGGGTCGCGCTGCGGATCTCCTTCGACGCCACCGGCACCCCGGCGCTCACCATCGGCGAGCCCTCCGACGAGCCGATCCCGCCGCTGGACGGCTACCGGCAGAAGGTGCTGCGGGCGAGCAGCCGCAACACGGTGTACCCGTACGAGATCACCGGCATGATCGGCGAGTTCACCGAGTACGACCTGGACGAGACCCACGCGCTGGCGCCGGTGGACCGACCCAAGGGGCGCAACACCGCGGCCGTGGTCGCGGGCGTGGTCCGCACCCCGACCGCGCGGCACCCGCAGGGCGTCACGCGCGTCGTGCTGCTCGGCGACCCGACCGACTCCCTCGGCGCGCTGTCCGAGCCGGAGTGCCGCCGGGTGATCGCCGCGCTGGACCTGGCCGAGCGGCTCCGGGTGCCCGTGGAGTGGTACGCGTTGTCCGCCGGCGCCCGGATCTCCATGGAGTCCGGCACCGAGAACATGGACTGGGTGGCCGCCGCGCTCAAGCGGATCGTCGAGTTCACCCAGGGCGGCGGCGAGATCAACGTGGTGGTGGCGGGCATCAACGTCGGCGCCCAGCCGTACTGGAACGCCGAGGCCACGATGCTCATGCACACCAAGGGCGTCCTGGTCATGACGCCCGACTCGGCCATGGTGCTCACCGGCAAGCAGTCGCTGGACTACTCCGGCGGCGTGTCCGCCGAGGACAACTTCGGCATCGGCGGCTACGACCGGGTCATGGGCCCCAACGGTCAGGCGCAGTACTGGGCGCCGGACCTGCCCTCGGCCCGGGACCTGCTGATGGCCTACTACGACCACACCTACGTCGAGCCCGGCGAGGACGGGCCGCGCCGGGTGGCGACGACCGACCCGCACGACCGCGACGTCACCGGCTACCCGCACGAGGCGGCGGGCAGCGACTTCACCACGGTCGGGCAGATCTTCTCCGCCCAGGACAACCCGGACCGCAAGAAGCCGTTCGACATCCGGGTCGTCATGCGCGCGCTGTCCGACCAGGACCGACCGGTGCTGGAGCGGTGGGCGGGCATGGCCGACGCCGAGACCGCGGTCGTGCAGGACGTGCACCTGGGCGGCATCCCGGTCAGCCTGGTGGGGATCGAGTCCCGTCCGGTGGAGCGGCGCGGCTTCCCGCCCACCGACGGCCCGGACACCTACACCGCGGGCACGTTGTTCCCGAGGTCGTCCAAGAAGGTGGCGCGGGCGATCAACGCGGCCAGCGGCAACCGGCCGGTCGTGGTGCTGGCGAACCTGTCCGGGTTCGACGGCTCACCCGAGTCGATGCGCAAGCTCCAGCTGGAGTACGGCGCGGAGATCGGCCGGGCCGTGGTGAACTTCCGGGGCCCGATCGTGTTCTGCGTGATCTCCCGGTACCACGGCGGCGCGTTCGTGGTGTTCTCCAAGGCGTTGAACCCGAACATGACCGTGCTCGCGGTGGAGGGCTCGTTCGCCTCCGTGCTCGGTGGCGCGCCGGCCGCCGCCGTGGTGTTCACGCGTGAGGTCACGGCCCGTGCCGCGGCCGACCCCCGGGTCCGCGACCTGGAGGCCAGGAGCGCCGCCGCGACCGGCGCCGACCGGGCCGCCCTGACGGCGGAGCTGGACGAGCTGCGCGCCGCGATCCGCGCGGAGAAGCAGAGCGAGATCGCGCGCGAGTTCGACCGGATCCACAGCATCGGGCGTGCGGTCGAAGTCGGCTCGGTCGACGCCGTGGTCCCGGCCGTCGAGCTCCGGCCCCGGATCATCCAGGCCCTGGAGTCGCCGCGGGCGTAGCGGGAGCGATGACGCGGGGGCGGTGCTGCGGCGCCGCCCCCGCGTCGTGTTCCGGCCGACTTTCCGGCCCGGTCCCCCGACACCCCTTCCCGAGGGGCGGTCGCCGTACTACGCTCATCCGTGAGAGCGCTCTCACGCACGTCATCGGCTGTTCCCCCCTGCACGGAGGTGGCACCAACGTGATCCGGAGCCCTCACCACCCCACCCGCCGGCGTTCCCGCCCGGCCGCGCTCCTCCTCGCCGTCCTCACAGCCCTCCTGTCCCTGACGGGCGCCGCCGAGGCCGAGGCCGACTACACCCAGAGCGTCACGCGGGTCGACGCCACGCAGGCGCGCATCGACTTCACGCCGACGACCGCCGCGCTCTACGTGGACGTCCACTACATCGCCACCGGCGCGGGCCAGCAGAACTTCCGGATGACGAACAACGCCGGGACGTGGCAGCGGACGGTCGGCTCCCTGGTAACCGGCACCGTGCTGGACTACTGGTTCACCTACGAGAAGAGCGGTCCGCAGTACGACACGCCGCACTTCACCTACACCCACGGTGGCGGCACCGGCTCCCAGGTCGCCACGCCGACGTTCAGCCCCGGGACGGGCACCTACCCGACGGCGCAGGTGGTGACGATCTCCACCGCCACGGCGGGCGCCACCATCCGGTACACAGTGGACGGTTCGACCCCCACCGCGTCCTCCACGCCGTACAGCGGACCGATCAGCGTGCCCACCACCAGGACGGTGAACGCGATCGCGCTGAAGTCCGGTCTGGCGAACTCGGCGGTGGCCGGCGCCACCTACACGATCGGGACCTCGACGGGGTGCCCCACCCAGTCCGACACACCGGACTTCGGCCCCAACACCCGGATCTTCGACCCGAGCATGCCCGCGACGACCATCCAGGCGCAGCTCGACGCGGACTTCGCCGCGCAGAAGGACACCATCACCGCCCAGATGGCCGGCCGGCGGGTGGCGCACCTGTTCAAGCCGGGCAGCTACCGCGTGCACGACGACGTCGGCTACTACACCTCGGTCGCGGGCCTGGGGCAGAACCCGGGCGACGTGGTGATCAACGGTGACATCACGGTGGACGCGTTCAACGAGTCCGACAAGGGCGTGGCGCTGCAGAACTTCTGGCGGTCGGCGGAGAACATGGCCGTCAACCCGAGCAGCGGCGCCAACCGGTGGGCGGTGGCGCAGGCGGCCCCGTTCCGCCGGATGGACATCCGCGGCAACCTCCAGCTCTACCCGGCGAGCTACGGCTTCGCCAGCGGCGGGTACATCGCGGACACCAAGGTCTCCGGCCAGGCCTCGTCGGTCTCGCAGCAGCAGTGGTACACCAGGGACAGCAACCTGGGCAGCTGGGCCGGCGGCGTGTGGAACATGGTGTTCTCCGGCACGCCCGGCGCACCGCCGACCGCGTTCCCGAACCCGCCGCACACCACCCTGGCCACCACGCCCGTCTCCCGCGACGTGCCCTACCTCTACCTCGACGGCTCGGGCAGGTACCGGGTGTTCCAGCCCGCGCTGCGCACCAACGCCTCCGGCGCGAGCTGGGCGAACGGCAGCACCCCCGGCACGTCGCTGCCGATGAGCCGGTTCTACGTGGTGAAGTCGGGCGACACCGCGTCGTCCATCAACTCCGCGCTGGCCGCCGGCTGCCACCTGTTCTTCACCCCCGGCGTCTACCACCTCGACCAGACCTTGAACGTGACTCGGGCCGGCACCGTCGTGCTGGGCATCGGCTACCCGACCCTGATCCCGGACAACGGTGTCGACGCCATGCGGGTCGCCGACGTCGACGGCGTCCGGATCAAGGGCATCCTGTTCGACGCGGGCACCACCAACTCGGCGGCGCTGCTGACCGTCGGCCCGGCGGGTTCGAACGCCGGTCATGCGGCCGATCCGACGACGTTGCAGGACGTGTTCTTCCGCATCGGCGGCGCGATCGCGGGCAAGGCGACCACGAGCCTGGTCGTCAACAGCCACGACGTGATCATCGACCACATCTGGGCCTGGCGCGCCGACCACGGCAACGCGGGCACGTGGGGGTGGACGGAGGCGACGGGCGACACGGGGCTCGTCGTCAACGGGAACAACGTCCTGGCGACCGGTCTGTTCGTCGAGCACTACCAGAAGCACCAGGTGATCTGGAACGGCCAGGGCGGGCGGACGATCTTCTACCAGAACGAGATGCCCTACGACGTGCCGAACCAGGCGTCCTGGATGAGCGCGCCGGGGGTCAACGGGTACGCGGCCTACAAGGTGGGCGACAACGTCACCACGCACGAGGCGTGGGGGCTGGGCAGCTACTGCTTCTTCAACGTCAACCCCTCGGTGAGCTCGTACCACGCGTTCGAGGCGCCCCGGTCGGCCGGCGTGAAGTTCCACAACATGGCGACCGTCTCGCTCAACTACCAGGGCCTCATCACCCGCGTGATCAACGACGCGGGAGGCGTGACGCAGCCGGGCACCGTGCCCAGCAACCTGGTGAACTACCCGTGACCTGACGCACCGCCCTCGGACGCCGGTGGGACGAGCCCTACCGCCCCACCGGCGTCCGAGGCACCGCTAAGGAGCCCCCATGCGCTTCTCCTCCGGCACCGAAGGAACACCCCCGACCCCGATCAGGCGGCTCACGGCAGCCGCGACCACCGTCGTCACCGCCCTCGCGCTCGCCCTCGCCGGGCAGCCGGCCTCCGCCGCAGAACCGGCCGCGGCCGAAGATTGCCGGATGTCGACGCTCGGGCGGACAGGCCTGCGCGCGGCCGACCCGAGCGTGATCCGCGTCGGCGCCACCTACATCTCGGCGCAGGTCGGCGGTGGCGGTATCCAGGTGCGCCAGGCGTCGTCCCCGGACGGCCTGGCCGCCGCACCCGCCCGCCTCGTCTGGCGCGACGCGCGCAACCTGGGTTCGGTGTGGGCGCCCGAGATCGTCCGCGACAGCGGTCGGTACTACATCTACTTCACGGCGGGCGACGACGCGGCGCACCGGATGTACGCGATCAGCTCGACCTCGCCGGACGCCGGCTACACCGGCGAGGTCGAACTCGCCCTGCCGGGTGGCCGGTGGGCCATCGACGGCGTGCCGGTGACGTTCGAGGGTCGGCGCTACTTCATCTGGTCGGGCTGGGAGTGCGCCACCAACGTCGAGCAGAACCTCTACCTCGCCCGCATGGCCGACCCGCTGACACCGGTCGGCGACCGCTACGTCATCTCGCAGCCGCGCGAGCCGTGGGAACGGGTGGTCGGCAACCCGTTCGTCAACGAGGCGCCCGAGGTCATCAAGGACCCCAACGGCCAGTTGCACGTGGTGTACTCGGCCAACGGCAGTTGGAGCGAGCAGTACTGCCTGGCGGACCTGCGGCTGCGCGTCGGCGGCGACCCCACGCACGTGTGGGACTGGTACAAGTCCAACGGGTGCCTGTTCGGCTCGAACCGGGCGACCATGATGGCCGGCTGGGACCCGACCCTGCACGTCAACGGACCCGGTCACCACTCGTTCGTCCTGCTCGACGGCGACATCGCCACCAGTCCGCCGGCCGGCCCGAGGTTCCCGCTGGTGTACCACGCGGTGCCCAAGGGAACGGCGTACCACTGGGACAACCGGTACTGGTACACCGGCACGTTCGCCTGGTGGGGCAATACGACCTATCGACGCGCCAACGTCCCGGGCGCGACCGCGGACACCGGCTGGAGCCTGAAGTTCTTCGAGTGACCGTTCGTCGGCCTCCCTCCGGCGCCACCGCCCGGCCCGCGCGGATCACGGCCGGGCGGTAGCGTGCCGCGGTGGAGGACGACGACGGACGGGAGGCGGCGTTCATGGCCGAGGTCACCGCGGTGGACGTGTTGGTGGACGGGTTCGAGCGGGTCCGGGAGTCCGTGGAACGCGTGCTGGACGGCCTCACCGGACCGCGGCTGACCCACCGGGTGGGCGGCTCGGCCAACTCGATCGCCTGGCTGGTCTGGCACCTGACCCGGGTGCAGGACGACCACGTGGCGGAGGTCGCGGGCACCGACCAGGTCTGGACCGCCGAGGGCTGGGTGGAGCGCTTCGACCTGCCGCTGCCCGCCGACGACACCGGTTACGGTCACGGCGGCGAGCAGGTCGCCGCCGTCGACGCGCCCGCCGACCTGCTCCGCGACTACCACCGGGCGGTGCACGAGCGCACCGAGGCCTACCTGCGGGGCTTGACCGGCCAGGACCTGACCAGGGTCGTGGACGAGTCGTGGGACCCGCCCGTGACGCTCGCCGTGAGGCTGCTCAGCGTGATCGAGGACGACCTCCAGCACGTCGGCCAGGCCGCCTTCGTGCGCGGTGTGCTGCCCGAGGGCTGACCGCCGGTCCGGCCGGCCCGCCGTCGAGCGGGCCGACACCCGTGCCGACACGGGGAAATTCCACCCGAGGGGTATTCCGAAGTCACGGCGTCGGCATTCGTTGACACCGCGTCCGGCGCGTCGGCATGATGACCGCCAGTCACGACGGCGGTGTCAGCAGCCACGTTGCCGAGGTCGGACCACACGTCGCCGCCTGGGGTGGAAGGCTTCACATTGATCGACGACCGACCGGTGGACCATGCGCTCTACGCGGCGCACCGAGACTTCTTCGACGCCACCCGGCCCGAGACGCCGTGCCTGCTCCTCGACCTCGACATCGTCGCCGCCCGGTACCGGGAACTGCGCGCCGGCCTGCCGGATGCCGCCGTCTACTACGCCGTGAAGGCCAACGCCGACCCGGACCTGTTGCGGCACCTGGTGGAACTCGGCTGCGGCTTCGACGTCGCCAGCGTCGGCGAGGTCGACTCCTGCCTCGCCGCGGGCGCCGACCCGGTGTCGATCTCGTTCGGCAACACGGTGAAGAAGGAGTCGGCGATCCGCTACGCGCACGAGCGCGGCATCCGGCTCTACTCGGTCGACTCGGCGGCGGAGCTGGAGAAGGTGGCGCGGGCCGCGCCCGGCGCGGAGGTCTGCTGCCGCTTCATCGTCCACACGACCGGCGCGCAGTGGCCGATCAGCCGCAAGTTCGGCTGCACCGAGGAGGACGCGGTCGTGCTGCTGCGCGACGCGGTGTCACTCGGGCTCACGCCACGCGGCACCACCTTCCACGTCGGGTCCCAGCAGCGCGAGCCGGACAGCTGGGCGACCGGTGTCGCCACCGCCGCGCGCGTCGCGGCCAAGCTGGCCGCCGAGGGCGTCGAACTGGACCTGCTCAACCTCGGCGGCGGGCTGCCCGTCCGCTACGAGGCGACCGTGCCGTCGCTGGAGACGTACTTCGCGGCGATCGACCGCGCCGTCACGGCGTCCTTCCCGACCCGGCCGACGCTGATCGTCGAGCCGGGCAGGTACCTGCCCGGTGACGCCGGGATGATCCGCTCCGAGGTCGTGCTGGTGACCGAGCGGGAGAACGGCCTGCGCTGGGTCTACCTCGACGTCGGCCGGTACAACGGCCTGGTCGAGACCGACGACGAGGCCATCGCGTTCCCCGTCGTCGCCGTCCGCGCGGACGGCGGGTTCGCCGACGAGGCGGTCCCCGTCGTGCTCGCGGGGCCGACGTGCGACAGCACCGACGTCCTGTACGAGCGCACACCGGTGTCCTTGCCGGTCGACCTGCGACCAGGCGACCACATCGACATCCTCGCGACCGGCGCCTACACGACGCCGTACGCGTCCGTCGGGTTCAACGGCTTCCCGCCGTTGCCCAGTCACTGCTTCCGCGCCACCGACCGCTGAGACCGGTGCGCCGCAACGAGCCTGGTGTTGAAGAGGAGCCGCTGATGTCCGACGAGTACACCTGGGCGTTCGACGGGAAGCGCTACCGGATGTACCGCTTCCCGAAGGAAGTCGAGAGCGGCCTCAAGGAGCTCAACCGCAGCGACAACTGGCACGCCGCGCTGGCCTGGCTGGAAGACCTCGTGTGGATGGCCTTCTGCACCTGGCTGTGCGTCGGTGTGTCCTACTGGTTCTACCCGGTGGCGGTGCTCGTGATCGGCGCCCGTCAGCGGGGGCTGTCGACCATCCTGCACGACTGCGCGCACGGCATCGGCGCGTCGAACCGCAAGGTGCAGATGTTCGTCGGCACCGTGCTCACCGCCTACCCGATCTTCCAGCAGCACTACGCGTACAAGATCTCGCACGTCTTCACGCACCACCCCAAGCTGGGCAACCCCGAGGGCGACCCGGACCTGAGGTTCTTCATCGAGCAGCGGGCCTACGAGATGTCCTCGCCGCGCGCGTACGTGCTCCGCACGGTCATCATGCCGCTGTTCGGCACGCAGACGTGGGCCTACCTGAAGTACCTGGTGCGCAACCGCTACCGACTGCTCAAGCAGGGCCGCGTGCGGTCGGCGGACACGCCGCAGACCCCGATCGGCAAGCGCAAGCGGGTGCTCGACCGCGTCGGCTTCTGGGCGTTCTGGGCGACCGTCGTCGCGGTGTGCGCGTCGCAGGGCTGGCTGCTCGAACTGCTGCTGTTCTGGGTGGTGCCCTACCTGACCAGCTTCCAGATCCTGGGCTGGTACATCGAGCTGTCCGAGCACACCCCCCTGGTGCGGGACTCCAACGTGGACCTCTACATGACGCGCAACCGCAAGAGCCGCACGTGGGAGAAGTTCCTCACCGGCATCCACAACGACAACTACCACCTGGAGCACCACCTGGACCCGCGCACGCCGTTCTGGAACCTCGGCAAGGCGCGGCAGGTGCGGCTGGCCGACCCGAACTACGCGGAGGTGGACCGCCAGTTGGGCGGGCTGTTCACCAAGGGGCCGGAAGGGCAGCAGAGCGCCATCAGCGCCATCGTGGAGTCGATGACCTACAAGCCGGAGCAGCCGCATGTCGCAGCCTGAGCGGCCGAGGTCGTCGGGGAAGGTCTACCGGCGGGTGGAGTCGGGCGTCGTGCACGGCGGCGCCGAGTTGCGCCTGGGCATCACCGACCCGGTGGTGACGCCCATCTTCCAGACCGCGGCGTACGAACTGCCCGACGCGGCCACCGCCGCCGACATCTTCGACCTGCGCGTCGACGGCCACGCCTACACGCGGCTGAACAACCCGACGTGCGACGTGCTGGAGGCCAGGATCGCCGCGGTGGACGACGCACCGGCGGCCCTGGCCGTCTCCTCCGGCCAGGCGGCGATCACCCTGGCGCTGCTCAACCTGTGCCAGGCGGGCGACAACCTGGTCAGCTCCAACGAGCTGTACGGCGGCACGTGGAACCTGCTGGCCAACACGTTCGCCCGGTTCGGCATCGAGACCCGGTTCGTCAGCCCGGACAAGCCGCAGAACTTCGCCGACGCCACCGACTCGCGGACCCGGTGCTACTTCGGCGAGACCCTGCCCAACCCGAAGCTGCGGCTGTTCCCGATCGAGGAGGTCGCGGCGATCGCCGAGGACGTCGGCGTGCCGCTGGTGCTGGACAACACCATGCTGCCGCTGGTGTGCCGCCCGCTGGAGTTCGGCGCGCACATCCTGGTCTACTCGGCGACGAAGTACATCGGCGGCCACGGCAGCGCGCTCGGCGGCCTGATCGTCGACTCCGACCGGTTCGACTGGGCGCGGCACGCCGACCGGCACCCGCTGCTCACCGCGCCGGACCCGGCGCACGGCAACATCGTGTGGACCGAGGCGGGCGCCAACCTGGACAGCTCGCTGGGCCGCAGCCCGTTCCTGCTCAAGGCCCGCGAGACGCTGATGCGCGACCTCGGGCCGTGCCTCAGCCCGTTCAACGCGTTCCTGCTGATCCAGGGCATCGAGACGCTCCCGCTGCGGATGCGGGCGCACGGCGAGAACGCCGAGGTGGTGGCGCGGTACCTGGCCGACCAGCCGTCGGTGGTCTCCGTCCGGCACCCGGGCCTCGGCGACGCCGAGGAGGTCGAGCGGCTGCGGCGGTACACGGGCGGCAACGGCGGTCCACTGGTGCAGTTCGAGCTGGCGGGCGGGCTGACCGCGGGCACGCGGTTCATCGAGGCGCTGCGGATGATCTCGCACGTGACCAACATCGGTGACGTGCGCTCGATGGCCACCCACCCCGCGTCCACCACGCACGCCCAGCTCCCCGAGGCGGACCGGCTCGCCGCCGGGGTGACACCGGGGTCGATCCGGCTGGCCATCGGCTTGGAGCACGTGGACGACCTGCTCGCCGACCTGGCGGGCGCGCTGGCGGTGGCCGGGTGACGGGCAGACCGCCGGTCGCGGCGGCGGAACAGGCGGACGTGCCCCGCCCGGCGGTGACCGGGTGACGGGCAAGCCACTCGTCGCGCTCGCGGCAGCCGCGGAACAGGTGGACGGCGTGCCGCACCTGGCGGTGCGCGAGGTGTACGTGCGGGCGTTGGAGCAGGTGTCCGGTTGCCACGTCGTGGTGATCGGCGGACCCGCCCCGGACCTGGCGCACCTGGTCGACCGGTTCGACGGCGTGGTGTTCGGCGGCCACCAGAGCAACGTGCTGCCCCGGTGGTACGGCGGCGAGCCGGGCTCGGGGTTTTCCGACCCCGACCGGGACGAGCTGGCGCTCAGCGTGATCCCCGCCGCACTGCGCGCGGACGTCCCGGTGCTCGGCATCTGCCGGGGCTTGCAGGAGCTCAACGTCGCGCTGGGCGGGACGCTGCGCGACGTCCCGGGGCACACCGAGGACCTCTCGCTGCCCCGGGACGAGCAGTACCTGCCCGCGCACCCGGTGCGCCTGACCGAGGGCGGCGTCCTGCGGAGGCTGCTCGGCGAACCGAGCGTCGAGGTCAACTCGCTGCACTACCAGGCGATCGACCGGCTCGCGCCCGGCCTGCGGGTCGAAGCGGTGGCGCCGGACGGGGTGGTGGAGGCGGCGTCGGCCGAGGGGGCGACGTTCTGCCTCGCCGTGCAGTGGCACCCCGAGTGGTACGCGGCCACGGACCTCGTGTCGGTGGCGCTGTTCACCGGGTTCGGCGCCGCGGTCGCGGCCCGTGCGGAGCGGCGCGCGGTCATCTGACGGGCCGGTGTCCGCGAGCACGAGTCCGTCGTCGAGCACCTGGTCGCCGGAGGCGGTGGCGTCAGGCCCCGGGCAGGCCGCCTCCGGCCTCGGCCACGCACAGCAGTCGCGGTGAGAACAGCTCGTACGGCCTGCCGTCGTAGCCGCCCAGCGTGCGCACCGGGGTCAGCCCGCCGGCCCGCAGCACGGCGAGCAGTTCGTGCAAGCTGTACATCCGGTAGTCCACCACCACGCGCTCCCGCTCCACCCCGACCGGTCGGCACGTCCACCGCAGGCGGCTCGTGCGCGGGTCGAACACGTTCTGGTGCAGGACGAGCTCGCCGTCGACCTCCTCGTAGTCCCGGACGACGAACCCGGCACCCGGCGCGAACTCCGACGGGAAGAGGTTGCGGACGAACCAGTCCCGGTTGACGACGTCGACGAGCAGCCGCCCGCCGGGCCGCAGCACGCGCGCGACCGCGGCCACCGAGCGGACGTTGTCCTCGTCGCGGTCGAAGTAGCCGAAGCTGGTGTACATGTTCACGGCCGCGTCGAACGACGCCGCCGGCAGGGCGGTGAGCTCGCGCATGTCGGCCCGCACCGCGTCCACGGTCACGCCGCGCTCCGCCGCCCGCCGCCGGGTGGCGTCCAGGTAGTCCTCGCTCAGGTCGACGCACGTGACCCGGTGCCCACGTGCCGCCAGCGACACGGCGTGCCGCCCGGTGCCGCACGGGACGTCGAGGACGCGGGAGCCGGCCGCCAGGCCCAGCTCCCGCTCGATCAGCGCCACCTGGCCGTCCGTGCTCTCCGCCGCCTGCTCGTGCAGGCGGCGGAGGCCGTGATCGCTGTCGAACGCCGTCGCCCACCAGCTCGCCACGGCGCGTCAGCCCGCGTCGTCCGCGCCGCGCACGACCGACTCCCGGGCCAGCACCTCCGCGACCTGGCGCAGGTACGACGGCACGTGCAGCAGGAACGCGTCGTGGCCGCGGTCGGTCGTGTGGTCCTGGTGGTGCTCGGCGGGCAGGCCGCGGGCGGCGAGGTTCGCCTGGATGTAGCGCGCGTGGTCCGGCCCGTACAGGCGGTCGGAGTCGAAGCTGAACAGGTGCACCCGCGGCCTGCGCCGGAACGGCGCGACCGGGCGGTCGTCGGCGAACGCGTCGAAGCTGTCCATCGCGTTCATCAGGCACAGGTAGCTGTTCGCGTCGAACCGGTCGACCAGGCTCGCGGCCTGGTGCTCCAGGTAGCCCTCGACGGCGAACGGCCCGGTGGTCGCCGAAGGGCCCGTGGTCACCGAAGTGCCCGTGCCGTTCGCGGCGCGCGGTTCGCGGCCGAACTTGCGGGCCAGCATGTCTTCGGAGACGTACGTGAGGTGGCCGATCATCCGCGCCGTGCCGAGGCCCGCCGCCGGTCCGCCGCCCGGCGGGTACCGGCCCTCCCGGAACGCCGGGTCGGACCGGATCGCGGTCCTGGCGACCGCGTTCCAGGCGAGGTTCTCCGCGGTGTGCCTGGCCGTGCCGGCGACGATCAGGAAGTCGTCGGCGTCGTCCGGCGCGCGCAGCAGCCATTCGAGGACCTGCATCCCGCCCAGCGAACCGCCGATGACGGCGCGCAGCCGTCCGACGCCGAGCTCGGCCACGAGCGCGCGGTGCACCGTGACCATGTCGGTGATGCCGATCAGCGGGAAGTCCGGTCCCCACGGCCCGCCGTCCGGACCCGGCGAGGTCGGGCCGGTGGTGCCGGAGCAGCCGGCGAGCACGTTGGCGCACACCACGAAGTGCCGGTCGGTGTCGACGGGGCGGCCGGGTCCGACCATGTCCCGCCACCAGCCGGGCCGGTCGTCGGGGTGGTGGGCGGCCGGGTGCGAGTCGCCGGTCAGCGCGTGGCAGACGAAGATCGCGTTCGACCGGTCCTCGTTCAGCTCGCCGTAGGTCTCGTACGCCACCGTGACGGGCGCGAGCGTCCGGCCGGACTCCAGTTCCAGCGGGTTGGCGTGGTCGAACAGCACCACCGTCCGCACGTGGCCGTCCGCGACGCCCGGACCCGACACGGCACCGGACGTGCCCGGCACGGCGCGGGACCTCCGCGCGCCCACCAGCAGGGCGGTGAGGAGCAGTCCGCTGAGCGCGCCGATGACCAGGAACGACACCCGGCCCGTCAGCTGGTACAGCGCCACGCCCAGCAGCGGGCCGAGGATGTTGCCGATGTCGGACACCAGGCCGAACAGCCCGAACGCCTTGCCCTGCCTCGTCATGGCCGACCGCAGCTCGACGACGCCCCGCCGCGCGGTCAGGTACAGCGCGGCCTGGCCGACCATCAGCACGACGAAGCACGCCGCCACCGGCCACACCTCGGCGCTGGCGTACAGCCCGGCCGTGCCGACGGCCGCGAACGCCAGGCCGAGCACGGCCATCGCCACCAGCCCGAGCTTGCCCGCGTAGCGGCCGAGCAGCCAGCTCACGACCCCGAACGCGGCCAGGCCGATGGCGAACACCAGCGAGATGGCGCCGCGCGCCGACTCCGTGCCGTCGGCGCTCAAGTACAGCGGCAGCACGGGTTCCAGCGCCGAGTAGGTGAGGTTGGTGAACAGGTCGAGCGCGCCGAGCGCCAGCACCCAGGTCCACCACCGGCCGCCGGTCGCCCCCTGGCCGGTCGCGGTGTCGTCCGCCTGCTCCTCGTCGACCGGCGCCGGCACGTCGCGCGGCACGGCCCACCGCAGCCCGAACGCGGTCACCACGGTCACCGCCGCGCCGAACAGGAACAACGCGTCCAGACCGAACGGCGCCGCGATGCCGGCCGCCAACGGGCCGAGCAGGAAGCCCGCCACCGCGAAGGTCCCGAAGTTGCCCATCATCCGGCTGGTCGGCAGGTCGTAGCGGCGGCACAGCGCGGCCATGCCCGCGTACAGGGCCGGGGTCACCAGACCTTCGCCGACACCCCAGAGGGCGCGCCCGGCCAGCAACGTCGCCGGGTCGCGGGCGATCGCCGTGACCACGATGCCCGCCGCCGCGACGAGCAGCGCGACGCACCCGACGTCACCGGGCCGCCACCGGTCGACCCACATCCCGCCGAACGGCTGGGCCGCCGCTTTCGCGCCCGCGAACACGGCGAAGGTCAACGCGACGACGGTCGGGTTCGCACCCGCCCGCTCCTCCAGGTCCGGCACGAACGGGATGAGCAGCGTGTAGGAGGCGTTGACGCTCAGCAGCGCGCCGAACAACAGCGCGACGCGGCTCCGACCGGGGCTCATCCACTGCCCTCGACGTAGGCCGCCAGCACGCGGTGCATCTCGGTCAGGGCCTCGGCCAGCGCCGGCCCGGGGTCCGGCGAGTACACCAGCGCCCACAGGTCGGCGCCGACGAGCCCGTGCCGCTCCTTGAACCGGTAGTTGTCCCGACCCCACTCGATCCGCCGGAACCCGCCGGCGTAGGCCCACTCGGTGCAGCGGTACATCATCGCCACGTACGTGCTCAGCTCGGTGAGGCCCGAGTAGTCGACGCCGCCGCACAGGAACGTGACCTCGTCGTCCTGCCGGAAGCCGAAGAACACACCGGCGATCCGGTCGTCCACCCGGGCGACGACGAGCAGGGCGCCCGGCGTCCGCAGCAGCGCGTGGAGGGTGTCCTCGTCGTACAGCGCGGGCCAGCCGTGCTCGTCGGTGGTGCCGACGACCAGCGGCAGGACCGAGGGCACGAACCCGTGCGCCTCCGGCCCGTCGACCACGTCGATCCGCAGTCCGCGCTCCTCCGCGCGCCGCAACCGCCGCTGCACGTCCATGCGGAGCTTCCTGGGCAACCGGCCGAGGTGGTCGTCGAAGCCGCCGGACAGGTCGGAGCTGTACGTGCGGTCGAGCAGGACCCGACCGGCCGGCGGTCCGACCGCGTCCTCCCACATGGCGGCGGCGGCGTCGGTGAGGTTCGGCGCGATCAGCAGGTCCGCCTCGCCGGCGGCGATCCACTCCATCGCCGTGGCGTGGGCGCCGCGTGCCAGGTCCGCCGGGAAGGCGTCGCGCTTGGTGTACATGGAATAGGTGGAGCCAGCGAAGACGTGGCGGCTGCCGAGGTGCTCCTGCCCGGCCTGGGTGATGTACCCGTGCCAGAAGGGCGAGCCGCTCAGCGCGTACAGCGGGAGCACCTGCCCTTCGGCGCTCACGTAGCCGTGCCGGGTCCGGCGCTCGATGTCGGTCGTCTCCCACATGCGCAGCCAACCGGCCGAGTCGTACAGGCAACCGGACACGACCCGCTCGGGTAACCCGCCGAGCAGCGACCACCCCGTCGCGGTCCTCGTGGACGTCATGTCCCGGCCCTCCGCCCGGCTCGCGATGGACCCACGTCGCTCCGCCGTAACGTCACCACACGCAATGTTCCCCCATGCGCCGCGTTGTTCGTCCGTGCCCCAGGTGCCGAACCGGTCACGCGGTCGTTCGGTGGCAGTGGGCGGACCGGTTCGCAACCGTCGCAGACTACAGGCGGCTACCCCGCAACACCCGTGCCCGCAACGGGAACGCTGCGGTACGGCCGGCCCGCACGCGGCCGTTCCCTGCGGACTGCCACGCTCCTCGCTCGCCGGGAGGAATCGGCTGGATGGCCGGTGGAGCCGCTTCGCACGCCGTGCCACGATGGGGTCACGGATCGTGTCGGGTCGGGCAGGTGGGGAGCGGCGGGTGCTGGCCGTCCAGGTGCTCGGTCCCATCAGGGCCTGGCGTGACGGGACCGCGCCCGCCCTCGGTCCGCCGGGCGCAAGGCCGTGCTCGTCTTGCCGGCCCTCGCGCACGGCAAGCCGGTGACCCGGGCCGAACCGGTCGACGCGCGGATCGCCACCGAGACCGGCGACCAGGACGGACAAGACCGCTCCCGGGCCGGTCTGGGCAGCACGCGAAGGCAGGTGTGAGCACGCGGTCCGCGCGGCTGGATCACCGGAACCCCGCGCTCGCTTCCCCGGGACGCGCTGTCCCTCCCCCGTTCCCCCTCCGACCGTCGCGAAGGTGGTTCGCCGTGCCCCGATCCGCAGCCCGCCCGGCCCCGGTCGCGCGGCGGGGCAGCACGTGCTGAGCGGGCGCTGGGAGCCCGTCGCCGCGATCTGCACCGTCGCGGTGGTCGGGCTCGTCACCGGGCTGACCGTGCCGCTGATGTCGTTGCGGCTCAGCGGCGGCGGCGCGTCGTCGGCGTTGATCGGGACGACCGCCGCGCTGCCCGCGGTGGGCATCCTCGCCGCGGTGATGTGCCTGGGCCCGCTGACGTGGCGGTGGCGGGTCAAGCCGTTGTTGATCACCGGGATGCTCGGTTCGGCGGTGAGCACGGGGCTGCTCGCGGTGACCGACGCCGTCCCGGTGTGGCTGGTGCTCCGGTTCGCCGTCGGCGTGTTCGCCGGGCTGCTGCTGGTGCTGGGCGAGACCTGGATCAACGCCGTCACGGCGGAGGCCACGCGGGGACGTTGGATCGCCCTCTACACCTCGGTGTTCACGCTGTGCCAGGTGTCGGGCCCGGGGTTGCTGGCCCTGTTCGGCTCGGCCGCCCAGTGGTCGCTGCTGGTCGCCGTGCTCACGCACCTGCCCGGGATCGCCCTGCTGGCGGTCAGCTCGTGCCGGATCGACGGGTTCAAGGCCGGGAAGCCGGCCGCTGCCCTCGCCTTCGCGCGGTCCGCGCCGACCGTCGCGCTCGCGGTGCTGATGTTCTCCTTCTTCGACAGCGCGGTGCTGGCGCTGCTGCCGTTGTACGGCATGGCGCACGGGCACACCGAGGCGGTCGCGGTCCTCATGGTGGGCGCGGTCTTCGCCGGCGACGCCCTGCTCCAGGTGCCGCTGGGCTGGTGGGCCGACCACGTCGACCGCCGTCGGCTGCACATCGGGTGCGCGGTGCTCGTGCTGCTGCCGGCCCTGGGCATGCCGCTGCTGCTGGACGTGCCGGTGCTGGTGTGGCCCGCCCTGGTGGTGCTGGGCGCCGCGGCGGGTGGCGTCTACACGCTCGGGTTGGTGCGCATCGGCCAGGACTTCACCGAGGACGAGCTCGTCGACGCGAACGCCGGCGCCACCGTGCTGTGGGCCCTGGGCAGCCTGATCGGCCCGCTGATCGGCAGCGCCGCGCTGAACCTCCTCCCGCCGGACGGCCTGATGCTCGCCCTGGCCGCCGTCACCGCGCTGTTCCTGACCGCCGCCGTCGCCGATGTCCGGGTGCCGGCCCGACTGCCGCGCTGACCGGGGCGCGGGCCGGGTCGTCCATTTCCGCGGCATCCGATCAGTTGATTTCCTGCCGGCGGGACAGGCCCGCACCACCCGCGCATCCCGATAACGTGCCGTGAATCCGACATTTCCGCTGATAACCGGAGTGCCCGCTCTCGGGTTGTCCTCGTGATTGTTCCGTTATGATGACCATGGTCACCCGACTTCCCCACTGGGTCGGCCCCCACCCTGCTACCTTCCGTCGACATGAGGGCACTCGACAAACGCATGACCGTGACCGCGCTGGTCGTGGTCGCGGGCTTCACCCCGTTGGTGGCTCCGGCGATCAGCACCGCGGCTCCCGACGTCGTTCCTGTCGCCGCTCCCGCCACCGCGTCCAGCACGGCCTACGCCAATCAGGTGGCCACTAAGACGCACTTCGACTGGACGTTGCTGAACAGAATCCGGCGGGCGAACGCCTACGCGGAAAGCCGCCCCGGTTTCGCCGGAATCGTGGTGCGGGACCGGAAGACCGGCGCGGTCTGGCGCAACGGCCACTCGGACGCGCTCGTCTGGGCCTGCTCCACGCCCAAGCTCGCCATGGTCGTCGACCTGCTGCTGCGCGACGACGCCGGCACCGTGAGCCTGACGGCGGAAGACCGCGACCTGATGCACCGGATGCTGAACTCCAGCGACGACAACGCGGCGCACGCGCTGTGGACCCGCTACGGCGGCGAGCGGGAGTTCGCGTCCCGCTTCCCGTCCTACGGGATGACCGACATGCGGTTCACCGACGAGCACCCGCACCACTGGGGCTGGATCCTCACCACGGCCGACGACCTCGACCGCCTGATCAACTACGTGCTGACCAAGCTCCCGGTCGCCCACCGCGACTACATCGTCAACGAGATGCGCTCGGTCGACGCCAACCAGCGGTGGGGTGTCTGGGGCGCCGGCGCCGCCGCTCGCCCGGGGAACAAGAACGGCTGGTCCGACGACAACGACGACGGTTCGTGGCTGATGAACTCCGTCGGCTTCGTCGGCCCCGACGAGCGCTACACCCTCGCCATCATGAACAACACCAGGGTGGTCGAGAACGGGTACGACGTGGGCCTGGAAACCACCACCGGGATCAGCCGGATCATGTTCGACGGCTACTTCCGCTGACCGGGTCCGTCCCGGGGGTCGGCGGACCGCTCCTCGAGAACCCCGACGAGGGCCGTCGCGACGAGGGCCACCGCGTGGTCGTCGTCGTGGGCGAGTCGGCGCAGGACCTCCCGCGCGGCGGCCCCTGACAGCTCGACCAGCGCCTGGGTCAGGCGGATCCGGATCGCGGAGCCCGCGGTGGGTTCGGCGAGCTCGCCGACCAGCGCGGTCGTGATCCGGTCCGCGTGCCCCGGATCCCGGGACAGCGTGCCGAGGACCTCCGCCGCGTCGACGTCGTTGACGCCCTCGACCACCATGGCGACGAGCGTCGGCACGGCCTCGGTCGCGCCACGCCTGCCCAACGCCAGGGCGGCGGGCCCGCGCACCGCCGGGTCCGGGTCGCCGAGCGCGTCCGCGAGCACCGCGCCCGCACCCGGCGCCTCCGGCATCTCGGCGATCGTCAGCACGGCGCGCCGCCGGACTTCGGCATCCACCGAACGCGCCCCGGCGGCCAGCGTCGCCATGCCGTCGCCACCCGAACGGGCGAGCGCCCAGCGCAACGCGCCCGCGACGTTGGTGTCGGCTTCGGTCAGCACCGCGCCGGCCAGCAGCTCGGCGGCCACCGGCACGTCGTCCGGCCGGGACAGGACGGCCTGCTGCCGGCGCGCGGCGCTGGTCGAGTCGAGCCCCTGCATGAGGCCGACGACGCGCAGGACGTCCTGCCAGCCGGTGGGCGCCGACGCGTCGATCGCGCGGAGCCGTTCGAGCAGCTCCCGGTCCCGCGCCACCCGGTCTTCCGTCCACTTGATGAGGTCGCCGACCAGGGCGGACGGCGTGAACGCCCGGTCGTCCAGCGCGCGCCCGACCTGCTTGAGCGAGAGCCCGAGGGACCGCAGGCCCTCCACGTGGAAGATCCTGCGGACGTCCTCGGCGGAGTACTCGCGGTAGCCGCCGACGGTGCGACCGCTCGGCCGGACCAGCCCGAGCGCGTCGTAGTGCCGGAGCATCCGCGTGCTCACCCCGGAATGACGGGCCACGTCGCCGATCAGCAAGCCGTGGCCTCCGGGGCGGCCTCCGGCTCGACGTTCCCTGCCGCTGCGGCGGCTCGTGCCGGGCCGAGGGCGACGACCCGGGTCGCCTCGGCGACGGCCAGGTCGAAACCGGCGTCCGGGTCACCCAGGAGCACCTCGGTGGCACGGGCGTGCGCGGCCACCTCCGGGTCCGGGTCGGCCGCCGCCCGCTCCAGGGCGGGCGTGATCACGTCGCCGAGGTCGACCAGTGCCCGGCTCAGGCTCAGCCGCACCTCGCGGTCGCCGCGGGCGAGCTGCGTGACCAGCTCCTCGACCAGGCCCGGCTTCTCGTCCTCGGGCACGAAGGCCACCGCGACGCGCCACGCGGTCCGCGCGACCTCCTCGTCGGCGTCACGCAGCACGTCGCGCGTGATCCAGGCCCACGCGCTCCTGTCACCGATCTTGGAGAGCGTGTGCAACGCCTGGCTGCGGGCCCGGGTGCGCCCGGAGTCGAGTTCCCGGCGGATCCGGGGCAGGGTGATCTCCGGCGCGAGGCGGGTCAGCGCCCAGGACAGCATGTCCCGGACGAAGAAGTCCGGCTCGACCGCGCACCGCTCGACGAGCGCCTCCAGGAGACCGGGGTCCGGGTTCGTGCCGACCGCCAGGGCCGCTTGGAGCCGGACCGACGAGTCCTCGGCGCCGAGGGCGTCGGCCACCGGGCTGTGCTGCGGGGTTCCTCTTGTCGTGGGGATCGGGACCACCTCCTGCGCCCAGTGGACACCTTGTCACCGTGTCAGGGTCAACCCCGTGACCGGCGGGTCAGGAGGTCGTCCGGTCCGGGACGCCGCCTGCCCGGACACGGTGAGCGACCGTACCCGAGACCGCACGCGCATTTCACCGGCTGTCGGGATGATCTCGGTGGCGTGCCCGGTCCGCGAGGGCGCCGGTGAGGTCTGGGGGATCGATGAGCACTGCGCCACCCGACGGTCGGGCGGCCCGAGCCGTCGCACTGGTGAGCCGGGTGTGCGTCCGGCGGCGGTTCACCGTGATCGGCGCGTGGGTGCTGCTGGTGCTGGCGCTGGTGACGGCGTCGAGGGTGATCGGCACGCCGACGGACAACGACGTGAGCCTGCCCGGCACCGACGCCCAGCTCGTGCGGGACCTGATCGCGTCACCGGAGGCCCCGCTCACGTCCGGCACGGTGATCCTGGTGGCCGAGGACGGGCGGCTGGACGACGAGGCCCGCTCCGGTGTGCTGGCGGACGCGGCGGCCTCGCTGCGCCGAGCCGAGCACGTGACCACCGTGAGACCTCCCTCGACGCGGGACGGGTCGCTGTCCGAGGACGGGCGGACCGGCTGGTTCGCGGTGGGCCTGGACGTCCGCCGGGCGGAGCTCACCGAGGACGTGGCGCACGCCGTCGTCGACGCCGCCCGACCCGCCGCCGACGCCGGCCTGCGGGTGCTGCCCGGCGGGGCGCTCGCCCAGGCCGTCGACGGCTCGAGCAGCACCGGCGGCGAGTACTTCGGCCTGGTCCTGGCCGCCGTCATCCTCTTCCTGGCCCTCGGCGGCCTGGTCGGCGCGGTGCTGCCGCTGCTGACCTCGGCGCTCTCGGTGCTCGCGACGCTGCAGGTGGTGGGACTCGCCGGGAACCTGACCTCGATGCCGGCGGTGGCGACGACCCTGGCGCTCATGGTCGGCCTCGGCGTCGGCATCGACTACTCGCTGTTCCTGCTCAACCGCTTCCGCTCGCTGGCGCGGTCGGGCCTGACGGTGCCGGAGGCCGTCGAACGCGCCGCCGCCGACTCGGGCACGGCGGTGGTCGTCGCCGGTGTGACGGTCGCCCTCGCGCTCGCCGGGCTGGTGCTGACCGACGTGCCGCTGCTGCGGACGCTCGCCTGGACGTGCGGGATCGCGGTCCTGTTCGCCGTGCTCGCCGCGCTCACCCTGCTCCCCGCGCTGACGTCGCTCGCCGGCCGTCGGCTCGCGCGCGGCGGGGCGTTGCACCGCCGGTGGGGCCGCCGGGCCGGCTCCGGTGGCTACTGGGCACGTCAGGCGGACCGGGTGACCCGCAGTCCCTGGCCTGCCGGCGGGTCCGCGCTGGTGCTGCTGGCCCTGCTCGCCGCACCGGCGACCGACCTGCGACTCGGCCAGCTCGACGCCGGGTCCTCGCCCACGTCCACCGCCGTCCGCCAGGCGGACGACGCCGTCTCGGCGGCCTTCGGGCCGGGCGCGGGCACGCCGCTCACCGTGCTGGGCCGGCTGTCGACGCCGGCCGTCGACGCCCGGGACCCCCGGCTGTCCCAGCTCGTGGCGGTGGTGCGGGCCCAGCCCGGGGTGGCCTCCGTCGGGCCGGCGACGCCCACCGCGGACGGGCGGGTCGTCACGGTCCAGCTGGTCCCGTCGACCTCGGGCGGCGACCCGGCGACGGCGGACCTCGTCCACCGCCTGCGGGCCCAGACCGTGCCGGGCATGACCGTGCACGTCGGCGGTGGCGCCGCCGCCCGGGCGGATCTCGCCGACCGGGTCACCGACAAGCTGCCGCTCGTCATCGGGGTCGTGCTGCTGCTGTCGGTCGCGGTGCTGCTGCTCGCCTTCCGCGCGCCGCTGCTCGCCCTCAAGGCCGCCGTGGTGGACCTGATCTCCATCGGGGCGGCCTACGGCGTCCTGACGGCGGTGTTCACCTGGGGGTGGGGTGTCACGTGGATCGGGCTCTCCGGTCCGGTGCCCATCCCCAGCTTCGTGCCGCTCATGCTCTTCGCCCTGCTGTTCGGCCTGTCGATGGACTACGAGGTGTTCCTGCTCAGCGACATCCGCCGGCGCCGGCGGCTGACCGGGGACAACCTGAGCTCGGTCCGCGAGGGGCTGATCGGCACCGGCGGCGTGATCACGGCGGCGGCGGCGATCATGGTCGGGGTCTTCCTCGCGTTCGTGCCCAACGACGACCCGACGATCAAGATGTTCGGCCTCGGCATGGCGGTCGCGATCGTGGTGGACGCGACCGTCGTCCGCTGCCTGCTCGTCCCGGCCACGATGGCGATGCTCGGCGACCTCACCTGGTGGACGCCGGGCCGCGAGCGGGTGCGCGCCGTCGAGCCTGCCCGGTGAAATTCTTCAGCCGGGTGTATCCAGCGCCGCCCACGCCGCTCTTCCCTGGTGTCGGGAGGTTCCGGTGGGGAGCCGGGGCCACTCGTGCAGGGGGGATAGCGCGCCACCCGCCCTTCGGGGCGGGTGGGTCGCGCGTACGGCGCCGGCAGGAGGCTGGTCGGCGGCAGCGCCGCTTCGGGTCACGGGTGCCCTGGCCCTGATCGGCTCACCGCCCGGTTCCGGCGACCGGCGCGGACAGGCCTTGCAGGTCCAGCAGGAGGTCGCGGACGTCGGTGGCGGCGATGCGGCCGGTGCGCTCGACCGCGGCCGGTGCGGCGGGGTCGGAGCACAGCAGCACCGGGCCGTCCTCGGGGCGGTCGGGCAGCCTGCCGTGGGTGCCGCGCACGCAGGACGGGTCCAGTGGCACGACGTTCATCGTGTAGCGCAGGCCGAGCTTCTTGCGCGCCAGGTTCAGCCCGGCCTTGGCCTTGACGAGCGGGTCGTGGGGGTTGAAGAACAGCTCGGCCGGGTCGTAGCCCGGTTTGCGGTGGATCTCCACCCCGCGCGCGAAGTCGGGGGCGCGGTCGTCGTCGGTCCAGTAGTAGTAGGTGAACCAGGCGTCGGGTTCGGCCACGACGACCAGTTCGCCCGAGCGTTCGTGGTCGAGGTGGACGCCTGCCTGCGCTTCCCGGTCGAGCACCACGTCCACGCCGGGCAGTTCCTCCAGGACCGCCCGCGCGCGGGGGAGGTCGGCCGGGTCGGCGACGTAGACGTGGGCGATCTGGTGGTCGGCGACGGCGAACGCGCGGGAGGTCCACGGGTCGAGCAGTTCCATGCCGGCCTGGGTGTGGACCTCCAGCAGCCCGGCCCGGCGCAGCGCCCGGTTGACGTCGACGGGGCGGTGCGCCTCCGTGATGCCGTACTCCGAGAGCGCCACGACCGTGGCGCCGGCCGCGTCGGCGTCGGTGAGCAGCGGTGCGAGTGCGGCGTCGACGTCGGCCGCCGCGCGGGCGGCCTGCGGGCTGTCGGGTCCGAACCGCTGGAGGTCGTAGTCCAGGTGGGGGACGTAGACCAGCAGCAGGTCGGGGCGTTGCGCGGCGAGCACGCGGCGGGCCGCGCCGACGATCCACTCGCTGGACTTCAGGGTCGCGGTCGGTCCCCAGTACTGGAACAGCGGGAACTCCCCCAGTTCGCCGACCAGCTCGTCGTGCAGCGCGGGTGGGCGGACGTAGGCGTCGGGCGACTTGCGGCCGTCGGCGTGGTAGATCGGGCGCGGGGTGATGGTGATGTCGGTCGAGGCGCCCATGGCGTACCACCAGCAGACGTTCGCGGCGGTGTAGCCGGGGTGGGCGCGGCGGGCGGTCTCCCAGAGCTTCTCGCCCTGCACGAGCCGGTTGTGCTGCCGCCACAGGTGCACTTCGCCGAGGTCGCGGAAGTACCAGCCGTTGCCGACGATGCCGTGCTCGGCCGGGGTGAGCCCGGTCAGCAGCGTGGACTGGGCGCTGCACGTCACCGCGGGCAGCACCGTGCCCAGCTCGGCCTGCCAGCCCCGGCGGCC
Source organism: Actinosynnema sp. CA-299493 (assembly GCF_050946825.1). Taxonomy (NCBI): domain Bacteria; kingdom Bacillati; phylum Actinomycetota; class Actinomycetes; order Pseudonocardiales; family Pseudonocardiaceae; genus Actinosynnema; species Actinosynnema sp. CA-299493. The sequence goes on along the minus strand of NZ_CP191993.1, from coordinate 3,666,178 downwards.
GAGGCGGGTCAGGTTGGGCATGTGCGGCAGCAGACGCGGGGTCAGGCCCACGACGTCGATGACCACCAGTGGCTTCATGCCGTGCCTCCGAGGTTCTCCGATGCCCAGCGCAGTTCGGCGGCGATGCCGGCGGCCAGGTCGTCGCCCGCGCCGGGCAGCACGGTCCAGGTGTAGGTCTCGACCTCGACGTGCGGCATGGCGTCCGTGGTGGAGCGGACCGCCTCGACCGCGGTCAGCAGCACGTCGGTGGTGGAGGTGAGCGGGGTGGCGGGTCGGGCGTGCAGGGGAACGTGGAAGTGGACCCGCCACGGGTGTTCGGCGGGCAGGTCGGTCAACGCCTCGGGCAGGTCGTCGGCCGCGAGCACACCGGCGGGAGTGTTCTCCCGGACCTGGTGCAGGTAGCGCGGCTCGACGAACTCCGCGATGGCCCGCCTGCCTTCCTCCGTGCCCGGTTCGGCGACCTCGAGGGCCGCCGACGCCTGCACCTTGACCACCGAGAGCCCGCTGTGCCGGATCGCCTTGACCGTCTCGGCCGGGTCGGCGAAGGACACGGCGAGGTGGCAGGTGTCCAGGCAGATCCCGATGTGGTCGTGGTCGACGCGGTCGGCCAGCCACGCGACGGCGTCGGCCGCGGTGTCGAGCACGCAGCCCGGCTCCGGCTCGACGGCCAGCCTGATCGGCCTGCCGTGCCGTGCCGCCTCCTCGCGCAGGGAACGGGCGACGGTGTCCAGCGCCGCCTGCGCCCGCGCGTCGTCGTCCGCGCTCCACGGCTCCCGCCAGGCCAGCGGCAACGTCGAGATGCTGCCGTAGGACGCGGAGTCGGGCAGCAGGTCCGCGAGCACGGTGGCGCACGCGAGGGTGTAGGAGGTGCGTCGCGGGTCGGTCCACGTCGGGTGGTAGACGGAGTGCTTGACGACCTCGTGGTGGAACCCGCCGTACGGGAAGGCGTTGAGCGTGCTCACCTCCAGTCCCCTGGCCCGCAGGTCCGCCGCCAGGCGCCGCCTGGCCGTCACGTCCTCCGCGAGGCCGCGCGCGACCGGTTCGGCCAGCCACAGCCCGAGGCCGAGGGTGTCGACGCCGAGCGCCTCCCGCACCGGGACGGCGTAGCGGTCCAGCTGGGCGACGACACCGGCCAGGTCCTCGGCCGGGTGGACGTTGGTGCAGTACGCCGGGATCACGAGCCACCCCGCAGGATCGAGTTGCCCGCGAACGTCGGCGACGCGTCCGGCTCGTCCAGCGCCAGCCTGCCGCTCTGGCCGTAGAACTCGACCGGGTTGCGCCACAGCACCTTGTCCACGTCGGACTCCTCGAAGCCGGCCGCCAGCATCGCCAGACCGGTCTTGTGCGTCTTGAGCGGGTCGGACCGGCCCCAGTCGGCGGCGGAGTTCACCAGGACCCGGTCCGTGCCGTACTCGGTCAGCAGCGCCACCATCCTGGTCTCGTCCATCTTCGTGTCCGGGTAGATCGAGAAGCCCATCCAGCACCCCGAGTCGGCCACCGCGCGCACCGTCATCTCGTTCAGGTGATCCACGACCACCCGTTCGGGAGGCAGCCCCGATTCCCGGACCAGGTCGAGCGTGCGCGCCGTGCCGGCCGCCTTGTCCCGGTGCGGCGTGTGCACCAGCGCGGGCAGGTCGTGCCGCACGGCGAGTTCCAGCTGCCGGGCGAACACCTCGTCCTCCTCCGGCGTCATCGAGTCGTAGCCGATCTCGCCGACCGCGACCACGCCGTCCTTCGCGAGGTAGCGCGGCAGCACGTCGAGCACCTCGACGCAGCGCGGGTCGTTGGCCTCCTTGGGGTTGAGCGCGATGGTGCAGTGGTGTGCGATGCCGAACTGCGCCGCCCGGAACCTCTCCCAGCCGATCAGGGCGTCGAAGTAGTCGGTGAAGGAGCCGACGCTCGTGCGGGGCTGGCCCAACCAGAACGCGGGCTCGACCACCGCCCGCACACCGGCGGCGTGCATCGCCTCGTAGTCGTCCGTCGTCCGGGAGGTCATGTGGACGTGCGGGTCGAAGATGCGCATCAGGTCTGGCTCCTCAGCAGGTCGAGCGCGTCGTCGGGCACGGCGCGGCCGGCGGCGCGGCGTTCGTCGGCGAACGCGCCGACCATGCGCCGCAGCTCCGCGTCCGCGCGCCGGTCCAGCCCGGCCACGGCGACGAGGGGGATGCCCAGGAACAGGCACTTGAGCACCCCGTGCCGCCAGGTGTGGGCGTCGAGGTGGTCGGCCGCGAACGGCCCGAGCGCCGCCGCGACCAGTCGGGTGTCGTTGGTGCGCAACGCGTCCTTGACGATGTCGACACCGGCCGTGGCCGCTTGGTCGCCGATGTCGGTGAGCGCGCGCAGGACGCCACGGCGTTCCGCGTCGTCACCGAAGCGGTAGAGCGAGGCCAGCTCCGCCGCCAACTCCTCCGGGCCGGTCACCGAGGCGAGCACGGCCAGCAGCCTGGTGCGGGCCGCGTCGTCCACGGTCCCGTGCACGACGCCGAGCGGGTCGGCCTCGCCGCGCAGCGCCTGCTTGCCCACCGCTCGACCGACCGCCGGGAACAACGACCGGATCGCCGTGGGATCGGCCCGCACCGAACGCTCGGCCTCCGCCAACCACGGGTGCACCGCCTCCGGGCCGGGCAACACCTCCCGGCTGGGCGGGGCCACCGGCTCGGATGGCGCCTCCCGTCTGGGTGATGCCTCGCGCAGGGCGCTCATCGCCCTGCGCGCCACGTCCGGCGCGGCGTGGCTGTGGCGGGGTAGTTCGACCCCCGCCAGGCCGGTGTAGCCGATGTCGTCCAGTGCGGCGAGGGTGGCGGGTAGGTCCAGGTCGCCCTCGCCGAACTCCAGGTGCTCGTGCACGCCGGGCAGCATGTCGTCCAGCTGCACGTTGAGCAGGAGGTCCCCGGCCCGGCGGATGCAGGCGGCGGCGTCCTCGGGTTCGACCGCGACGCAGTGCCCCACGTCCAGGGTGATCCCGAGCAGCTCGGGCGAGCCGAGGTCGGCGTGCAGCCGCAGGGCCTGGTCGAGCCGTTCGACCAGCATCCCGGGTTCGGGTTCCAGCGCGAGGGGCACGCCGCGCCGGACCGCGCCGGCCAGCACCGCCGTGACGCCGGACCGCATCCGCCGCCACGCCTCGTCGTCGTCCACGCCGGCGGGCACGATGCCGGACCAGAACGACACGCAGTCGGCACCGAGGTCGGCCGCGATGTCCACGGCGCGCAGCAGGAAGTCCACCCGGACCTCCTGCGCGTCGCTGACCAGCGTCGGGTGGTGCTTGTGCCACGGGTCGAGCAGGAACCGCGCGCCGGTCTCCACCACGACGCCGAGCCCGAGCCGGTCCAGCCGCGCGGCCACCTTCTCGACCTGCTGCGGCAGGTCCCGGGCGAACGGGTCGAGGTGGTGGTGGTCGAGCGTGAGCGCCACCCCGGTGTAGCCGAGGTCGGCGATCACGGCGAGCGCGTCGTCCAGCCGGTGGTTGGCGAACCCGTTGGTGCCGTAACCCAGGTGGAACGTCATGTCGGCCCTACCTTCCGACTGAGCTTGCGCGCCAGCGGCAGCACCAGCGCGAGACCGGCCGCGACGGCGGGCGACCCGCCTCGCGCCACGAGGGCGCACTGCAACGGCACCATGCCGTGGATGCCGGACTTCGTGGCCGAGCGGACCGTGCCCGCGCCCGGGTCGCGCACCGCCGCCAGCTGCGCACGGCCCACCGTGGCGGCGTACGCGGCCGCGCCGGCGACCGCGCCCAGTCGGTGCCGCCAGGTCCGCCCCGGTCGGGCGATCGTGGCCAACGTCGTCACCACCGTGCCGCCGAGCACCGCCCTCGCCGCGCCGGAGGACGCGCCCCGCACCTCCCCACGCGACAACACCGTCACACCGAGCGTGTGACCGGCCAGGACCGCGGCGGCGGGCAGCGCGCTCACCGCCCGTTCGCGGCCCGCGCCGAGGACCACGTCCAGCCCTCGGCACGCGGCCATCGCCAACGGTCCGGCCGCCGTGTCCTTCAGCAAGGTGTCGTAGGCCCACACCGCCGCCGCCACCGGCACCGCGACCGACACCGCGTCCCGGCCACCGGCCAACGCGGCGAGGCCGAGCCCGGTCGCGCTGAGGGCGACCGCGACGGACAACGCGGCACGGGGGCTGACCCGGCCGGACGGGATCGGACGCTCGGGGCGCTCCACCGCGTCCAGCTCGCGGTCGGCCCAGTCGTTGAGCGCCATCCCGGACCAGTACAACGCCACCGACGACAGCGGCAGCAACAAGCGCCTGCCCCGCAACGGCACACCGGCCGCCGCCGCACCGGCCAGGGTGTCACCCAGCACGGTCAACGCGGCCGGTGCGCGGACCAGTTCCGCGTAAGCCCTCACGCCAGCTCCCCCGCCCACCGGTACAGCTCCCGGGTCTGCTCGGCGAACCGGTGCTCGTCGCTGCCCAGCGGGTCCTTGAAGAAGAACCCGAGCGCGCCCAGCGCACCGACCCGGCCGTTCGCGTGGGCCGCCGCGACCAGCCGGGTCAGGTCCAGCACGAGCGGCGCGGCCAGCGCGGAGTCCAACCCGGTCCAGGTCAGTTGCAGCGACATGCGTGCGCCGAGGAAACCCTCGAACGACACGTGGTCCCACGCCGTCTTCTGCTCGCCCAGGTCGGGCACGTTGTCGATGTGCAGCGGCGCGGTGACGCCCTCGCCCAGCAACGCCGCCAACCCGCGCGCTTTCGACTCCAGCTTGCTGTTCGCGTGCGCGGGGTCCTCCAGGGTCGCCCCGTCGCCGCCGCCGAGCAGGTTCGTGCCCGCCCACGACCGCACCCGCAACGCCCGCGCGGTGAACATCGGCGCCAGCACCGTGCGCAACAACGTCTCCCCCGTCTTCCCGTCCCGCCCCGCGTACGGCAACCGCTCCCGGCGGGCCAGCTCGTCCAGCGCGGGCAGCGCGATACCGGTGGACGGGGTGAAGTCCACGAACGGGCACCCCGCGCGCAACGCCGCGTAGGCGGCCACCGAACTGGGCGGCAGCACCGCACGTCCCGGATCGGCCAACGCCGCCTCCAACGCGGCCAGGTCGTCGTGCTCGGGCGCGGCGGGCACGGGCGGTTCGGTCGAGGACACGTTGACCACCACCACCCGCGCCACACCGTGCCGCTCCCGGAAGTCGGCGATGTCCGCGGCCAACCGGTCAGCCGCCTCCGCCTGACCGCCCCGGTGCGTCACCGGGTGGTAGCCCGGCCGGATCTCGGCGTCGGCCGCGTGCAGACCGTCGGTGATCGCGCCGAGCAGGCGGTGCGGCAGCACGCCACCGTCCACCAACTGCTCCGCGCGCTTGACCAGCGGCGTGTCCACCACGTCGTGCCCGCCGACGACCAGGTCGTGCCAGCCCGGCAGCGGGACGCCGGCGAACTCGGGCCGTTCGGTGACGCAGCCCGTCGGCGGCGCCAGGCCCGCGCGCAGCGCCAGCAGACCCCCGATCGCCGTCGTCGCGACCGATCCGCGGGCCCCGATCAGCCACAGCCCGGTGGGTTCGTCCGTCATTGGCCACCCTCCTCCACCAACTCGCTCACGATTCAAGGATGACGCCGATCAACTGGTGCCTGTCACCTCCCGGAGGAATTTCAGTCCGTCGACGGCGAGTGCGTCCTGAGTGGGTGCGAGGGGTCGCCAGATGGACGCGGCGGTGGCGATGCTGGCGTTCTCACCGGTGAAGGACTCGATGCACAGCGGCCCGGTGTAGTCGGCCTGGGCGAGCGCGGCGACGACGTCGGGCCAGTCGAGGTGGTCGGCACCGGGTGTGCCGCGGTCGTTGCCGCAGACCTGGACGTGCGCGATCCGGCCGGCGGCCGACCGGATCGCGTCACCGACGTGCCGCTCCTCGATGTTCTGGTGGTAGACGTCGACCGCGACGCCGCAGCCGTCGACCGGTAGGCCGTCCAACGCCTCCAGGGTCTGCCCGATGGTGTTGAGCAGGCTGGTTTCGTAGCGGTTGAGCGGTTCGACCGCGACCCGCACGCCCGCGGCGCGGGCGTGCTCGACCACCGGTGCCAGGTTGTCGCGCAGTTCGGCCACCGCGTCGCGCCGCTCCTGTTCCGACATGCGCCACGTGCGGCCCACCGACGCGTAGGCGGGGCCGGCGATGACCGGCGAACCGACCTCCGCGGCGATGTCGACGACGTGTCGGAGGTAGTCCTGGGTGGTGGTGACGGTCGCGGGGTCGGCCGCGACCAGTTCCCGGCCCGGTGGCATCACCAGGCACACGGTGGCGGTGAGCCCGTGGTCGGCCAGGACCCGTGCGGCGTGCGCCGGGTCCCAGTCGCCGACCTGCTCCACCGGGAGTTCGAGCACGTCGAACCCCCAACCGGCCACCCGGGTGGCGAGTTCGGCGAGCGTCACGTCGCGCAGAGGCGATGTCCAGACCCACGTGCTCACACCGATCGCGTGCACTGTTGCTCCGTTCGGGCGTGTGGTGGGACTACTTCCAGGGGGCGGGGTAGCCGGCCATCGACTCGCACCCGCACATGGCGTAGTGCAGCGGCGGCATGTCCTGCCGGAGGAAGTCCTGGAGGGTGTCCTGGGTGACCTTCGGCTGCGGCAGCACCCATTCCTTGGGCACCTGCTGACCGGTGAGGACCTTCAGCGCCGCGATGACCGGAGTGCGCCACTGGTAGGTCGGGTAGGTCGGGGCGACGGCGGTCATCTTCTGGTCGGCCCACATCCGCAGGAAGTCCTGCTGGTCCTCGCCGACGAACGCCGGGATCGGGACGCCCGCGTCCTGGAAGGCCTCGACGGCGGCGACGGCGGTCGCGCCGGCGTCCATCCACACCCCGTCGATCTCGCCCTCGCGCTGGATGTAGTCGTTGACGATGGTCTTGGTCTTGGCCGCGTCACCGTCGGTGAACTCGACCCCCACGATCTTCAGCTCGCTGCCCGCGAAGATCTCGTTGGCCGCCGCCCACCGCTGCTCCAGCACGTCCACCCCGGGCAGGATGCGCAGGGCGAGGACCTTGCCGCCCGCCTTGACCTTCTCCTTGAGGAACTCCGCGCCGTCCGCGCCGAACGCGAACCCGCCGATCGGGTGGACGAAGGTGACCGGGCAGGAGGTGTTGACGCCGCGGTCGAACACGACCACCGGCACGTTCGTCCTGCACGCCGCCTCGATGGCGGGGGTCAGGGTGGCGGTGGTGTTCGGTGACACGATCAGCGCGCTGCACCCCTGCGAGGCGAAGGACTGGATGTCGCTGATCTGCTTGTCGTCCTTGCCCTCCGCGTCGAGCACGGTGAACTTGGTGATCTCGGGGTGCAGCTTCACCTCCTCCTTCATGGTGGTGAAGCCGACCTGCCGCCACGGGTTGTTGACCGCCGCGTTGGAGAAGCACAGGTGGTAGTCACCGCCCGGCTTGGCGAACGTCGTGGTGTCGACCAACTCCGGGTCGAGCATCTGCTCCCACGGCTTGTCGGCCGGACCTTCGGCGGTGGCCGACCGGAACGCCAACTGGCGTTCGTACTCCGCCTGGTCGAAGAACTCCGACTTCGCGCCGGCGTCCTCGGACGCGCCCGTCGTGCCGGGCGTGCCGGTGTCGGCGGGCAGATCGCTACTGCAACCGGCCAGCGCCAGCAGGCCCGCGACGGCCACGACGGACCACTTCCTGTTCATCGAATCTCCTTGAGCGGCGGTGACTGACGGGCAGCGGACTCGGGCGTGCCGGTGCGACGCCGGAACCCGAGCTTCTGGTTCACGCCGAGGGCGGCGTAGGCGACGGCGGCGATGATGATCACGCCCTGCACGGCGGACTCCAGCGCACCGGACACGCCGAGCAGGTTGAGCAGCGAGAAGAGGGCTTCGAGGGTGAGCGCGCCGGCGGCAGCGGCCACGACCGAGCCCTTGCCGCCGCCGAGCAGGACGCCGCCCAGGACGACGGCGGTGATGGCGCGGAACTCCAGCCCCTCCCCGACCTGGGCCGACACGCCGGCGAACCCGCCGAGCAGGATCGCGGCCAGCGCCGCGAGCAGACCCGACAACACGAACGCCAGCACCTTGAGCCGATCCACCCGACCACCCGCCAGGCGCACGGCGTTCTCGTTGTCGCCCACCGCGACCAGCGTCCGGCCGGTGCCGCCGCGCATGAACAACACCGCCGCCACCAACACGGCCAGCAGGATCAGCACCGACCACGGCAGGTGCCCCAGCACCGGCAGGTCCACCCCACCGCGGCCGAACACGCGGAACGACGGTGACAACGCACCACGCGGCGCGCCGCCGGTCCACAGGAACACCGCACCGTCGAGGATGAGCAGCATCCCCAACGTCACGATGAACGAGGGCACCAGCAGTTTGGTCGTGATCAGGCCGTTGACCAGGCCGACCAGCAGACCGAACCCGAGCAGCAGGGCGATCACCCACGGGGTGTTCGCGTCGTCCCCTTCGATCAGCCGCGCGGCGATGACGACCTCGGCGGTGACCAGTGAGCCGACCGACAGGTCGAACCCGCCGGAGACGATGACGAAGTACTGACCGATGGCGAGGAGCACCAGCGGCGCGGCGCGCTTGAGCAGCGCCAGGTAGCCGGTCGGTTCGGAGTAGGCGGGGCCGGTGAAGGCCAATGCCACCAGCAGCACGGCCAGCACCGCCAGCACCGGCGCGGTGCCCTCCGCCAAACGGGGACGCCACGTGGTCGGCGCGGTCACACGGACCTCCCGGAAGTCAGCTTGCGGCGCGCGTAGAGGGCCACCGCCACGATGAGGACGACCCCGCGCACCACGTCCTTGAAGAACGGGTCCACCGCGAGGTCGTCGAAGACGGTGTCCAGGGTCGCCAGGATCAGGACCCCGCCGATCGTGCCCACGACACCGCCACGACCGCCCGCCAACGCCGCGCCACCCAGCACGACCGCCGCGATGGACTCCAGGTCATACCCCGCGTCCGTGCCCACGTACGGCGCACCGGACCCCAGCCGGCTGGCCAGGAACACCCCGGCCAGACCCGCCGCGACCGCGCACAGCACGTGCGCGGTGACGATCGTGCGACCGGTGCGCACACCGGACAGGCGTGCCACGTCGATGTCGCCGCCGACCGCGTAGGTGTGGTAGCCGGCACGGGTCCGCCGCAGGTACCACCACGCCGACGCGGCGACGGCCAGCATGAGCAGCACACCGATCGGAACCGGGCCGATGCGGTCGAACCCGAGGTGCTGGAACGCGCGCGGCACGCTGCCCGCCGGCCCCGTGTAGTTCTGCTCCAGGTAGCCGCGCAGGATCAACGCCACGCCGAGGGTCGCGATGAACGCGTTCACCTTCAGCACCGTGACGATCAGCCCGTTGACCAGACCGACCACGGCGGCGACACCGAGCGCCAGCAGCACGCCGGGCACCACCATCCCGCCACTGCCCGCCATCGTCTCCGCCGCCACCAACGAGCACAGCCCCACCAGGTAGGCCACGGACAGGTCCAGCGAACCGGTGATGATGACGATGGTCTGCCCGACCGCGACCAACCCCAGCACGGTGCTGCGGGTCAGGATGTTGAGGATGCCGCCCTGGTCGAGCAGCACACCGCCCTGCACACCGACCAGGACACTGCCGACCACGAGCAGCACGACCAGCGCCAGGTAGACGGTGACGGTCGGCGTGGGGGCGAACCGGCGGGACGCGGTGCGGGCAGCCCCGCGCGTGACCCGGGCCTTCTGCGGCACGACGCTCACGCCACCTCCCCGATCCCGTGCCCGGTGGCGAGCCCCATGACGGCCTCCTCACTGGCGCCCGCGGGCAGCTCACCCGCGATCGCGCCTTCGTGGACGACGAGGATCCGGTCGCTCATGCCGATCAACTCCGGCAGCTCGGACGAGATCATCAGCACCGCGACCCCACTCCGCGCCAACTCACGCAACAACCGGTGCACGGCCTGCTTCGCACCCACGTCGATACCCCGCGTCGGCTCGTCCACGACCAGCACGCGCGGCCCCACGGCCAGCCACTTGGCCAGCACCACCTTCTGCTGGTTGCCGCCCGACAGGTAGCGCACCTCCTGGTGCTCACCCCGCGCCACCACCGCCACCGACTCCAGCAGGGCGGCGAGGTCGGACCGCTTGCGCCCGCCGCTGCCCGGCAGCGCGGCCCGCCGCACGAGCAGCGCGTTGTCCCGGATGGACTGCCGCAGGGCCAACCCCTCGCCCTTGCGGTCCTCGGTGACGTAGCCGATGCCCAGCCGCACAGCGGCACGCGGGCCGGTGATCCGCCGCACGACCCCGTCGAGTTCCAGCGTGCCGGTGGTGAACGGCTCGACGCCCCAGATCGCCCGCGCGATGGCCGACCGCCCGGAGCCCTGGAGCCCGGCGATGCCGACGATCTCCCCCGACCGCAGCTCGAACGTCACGTCACGGACCCGGCCGTTGCCCGCGCCGCGCAACGCCAACCGCACGTCGCCGAGATCGTCCGGGATCGCGCGGTCGGGGTAGAGCGCGTCCAACGAGCGCCCGACCATGTGACGCACCAACTGGTCCGAGGTCAGCTCGGCGGTCGGGGCGGTGGTGACGAACGCGCCGTCCTTCACCACCGTGACCCGCCGGCTCAGGTCGAACACCTCGCGCATCCGGTGCGAGACGTAAAGGATCGCGATCCCCCGCGTGCGTAACCGCTCGACCAGGTCGTACAGCAGTTCCACCTCGTGGTCGGCCAGCGCGGCGGTCGGCTCGTCCATCGCCAACACCCTGGCGTCGGTGGACAGCGCCTTCACGATCTCCACGACCTGCTTCTGCGCCACCGACAGCCGGGTGACGTGCTCGGCCGGGTCGACGCCCTCCTCGCCGAGCCAGTCCAGCAGCCCCTTGGTGTCCGCCTCCATCTTCCGGCGGTCCACCCGACCCCGGCGGACCGGCTCGCGGCCCAGGTAGACGTTCTCCGCGACGGTGCGGTGCTCCAGGAGGTTGAACTCCTGGTGGATGATCGCGATGCCCGCCTCCTGGGCCTCGCGCGGCGTGCCGAACGAGACCGGTTCGCCGTCGATCTCGATCCGGCCGGAGTCGGGTCGGTGCACCCCCGCCAGCACCTTGAGCAGCGTGGACTTGCCCGCGCCGTTCTCACCCATCAGCGCGTGCACCTCACCCGCGCGCAACTCCAGGTCGACGCCACGCAGCACCGGCACCCCGAGGAAGCTCTTGGTGATCCCGGTGAGCCGGACGACGACACCGCCCTCGGCGGTCATGGGCCCACCTCGATCCACGCCCCGGCGGACGCGGCGGAGGCCAGGACCGCCTCGGTGATCCGGACCGCGCGCAGGCCGTCGGCGAACGTCGGCAGACCATCGGGCCGGTCTTCCCCCAGCACCGCGCGGTAGGTGTCGGCGACGAAAGCGTCGAAGCAGTCCTGGTAACCCTGCGCGTGACCGGCGGGCAGGCGCGCGTACTCGGCCGCTGACGGCGACAGCGTCTCCGGGTCGCGGAGCAGCACCTGGTTGCCCTCCCGCCGGCCCACCCACAGCCGCTCCGGGTCCTCCTGGTCGAACGCGAAGCTGGACTCGGTGCCCGAGACCTCCAGGTGCAGCCGGTTCTTCCGGCCGGCCGCGACCTGCGAGACCACCACCGTGCCCAGGACGCCGGACCCGGTGGTGAACTGGACGACCGCCGCGTCCTCGGTCGGCGTGGTCGACGGCCGGGGTCGCGGCTGGACCGTCGCCGTCTGCGCGGACAGCCGGTGGATCCGGTCACCGGTCACGAACTCGAACAAGTCGCACCAGTGCGAACCGATGTCGGCGAACGCCCGCGACGGACCACCGACCGCCGGATCCACCCGCCAGTCGTCGTCACCCGGCCGCGACAGCCAGTCCTGGAGGTAGCCGCCGCTGACCGTCGACACCACCCCCGCCTGCCCCGTCGCCAGCCGCGCCCGCAACTCCCGCACCATCGGGTGAAACCGGTAGACGAACGGCACCGTCCCCACCCGACCGGCGGCCACCGCCGCGTCGACCAGACCTTCGGCCTGAGCCACACCGATGGCCAGCGGCTTCTCGCAGATCACGTGCGCACCCGCGGCCAAAGCGGCCTCCACCGCCTCCGCGTGCCGCACATTGGGCGTGCACACGTGCACCACATCGGCCCCGGCCTCGGCCAGCAGCGCGGCCAAGTCGGCGTAACCGCGTTCCGCGCCCACGGTCTTCGCGGCCTGGTCGGCGTTCCCCGGAGTGCTCGCGACCGCGGCAACCACCGTGGCACCCGCCCGGCGCGCCGCTTCGGCGTGCACGCGGCCCATGAAGCCGGCGCCCACCACGGCGACGCGCGGCGTCCGGGGCCCGGCGTGACCGCTGCCGGCCGTGTGAGTTAGGTGGGTCACAGTCATGCGGCGAACCGTAAGATGACTAATGGCGGATGTCAACCAAAAGTCGGACAGGTTTCGACGGTTGACGCCGTATGACTGTTGGCTCTGGTTCAATTGAGTCGTGAAAGAAGACGTTTCCACCGTCGGCGCCGCATCTCCGGGAGAGCTGCTGCGCCTGCTCCGCGACGGCGTGCCCCGCACCCGCTCCGAACTCACCGCGGTCACCGGCCTGGCCAGGTCGACCGTGCGAGCCAGGTTGGACGCGCTGCTGGACGCGGGGTTGGTCAGCGACGGTGGCAGTGAGGCGTCGACCGGCGGACGTCCGGCCGGCCGGTTCGTGTTCAACGCCCGCGCGAGGATCGTCCTCGCCGCCGAGGTGGGCGCCACCCACGCCACCATCGCGGTGACCGACCTGGCCGGCACGCCGCTGGCCGAGGGCCGGTTCGAGCAGGACATCGCCGAGGGCCCGGACGTGGTCCTGCCCCGGCTCGTCTCCGCCTGGCGGTCGTTGCTGGAGGAGGCCGGCCTCGGGTCGATGCGCGTGGCGGGGGTGGGCGTCGGCCTGCCCGGTCCCGTCGAGCACTCCACCGGCCGGCCGAACAACCCGCCGATCATGCCCGGGTGGGACGGCTACGACGTCCCCGGCCGCATCGGCGCCGACTTCGGGGTCCCGGTCCTGGTCGACAACGAGGTGAACCTCATGGCGCTCGGCGAGCACACGAAGTGCTTCCCGGAAGCCGAGCACCTCATCGTGATCAAGGTGGCCACCGGCATAGGCGCCGGTTTCATCAGCAACGGCATGCTGCACCGCGGCGCGGTGGGCGCGGCGGGCGACCTCGGCCACATCCTCGCACCGCACGCCGGCGACGTGCCGTGCCGCTGCGGGAACACCGGCTGCCTCGAAGCGGTCGCCAGCGGGTCCGCCATCGCGGCGGCGCTGCGCGCCAAGGGCGTCGAGGCGCACACGAGCGCCGACGTCGTCGCGCTGGTCCGGGCAGGCAACCTCGAAGCCGGCCAGGCCGTGCGGCAGGCGGGCCGCAACATCGGCGAGGTCCTCGCCGCCTGCGTGAGCATGTTCAACCCGTCGTTGATCGTCGTGGGTGGCACCGTCTCGCTCGCCGGCGAGATGCTGCTGGCCGGCGTGCGCGAGGCGATCTACCGGCGTTCACTGCCGCTGGCCACCGGGAACCTGCGCATCGTCCCCTCGCAGGCCGGTGACGACGCCGGTGTCCTCGGCGCGGCGGCGATGGTCGTCCAGCACGTCCTCTCGCCGGACGTGGTCGACCGGCAGCTGGCCTGACCCCGGCGGCTCCGCCCGACCCGACCGACCCGGAGGTGCCCGTGCCACCCGAAGCCACCGCTGCCGCCCGATCAGTCCGCGAGATCGTGGCGTGGAGTCGCGGCATGGTGCAGCCGGTCCTGCGCGCCGCCGTCGACGGGTTGCCCGCTTCGGTGCGGCGCGTCGCCGGCTACCACCTGGGGTGGTGGGACGAGCACGGCCACCCGACCGACGCCGGCGGGGGCAAGGCGATCCGCCCGGTGCTGGTCCAGCTGGCGGCCGAGGCGGTCGGCGGCGCGGCGACCACCGCCGTGCCGGCCGCCGTCGCGGTCGAGCTGGTGCACGACTTCACGCTGCTGCACGACGACGTGCTCGACGGGGACCGGACCCGACGGCACCGGCCGGCGGCGTGGCACGTCTTCGGCGTGCCGGCCGCCATCCTCGCCGGGGACGCGATGCTGGCGCTGGCCTTCGACGTGCTCGCCGCCAGCGCGCACCCGGCCGCGCTGACCGGCGTGCGCACGCTCAACACCGCGGTGCTCGACCTGGTCGACGGCGAGCACGCCGACCTCGCGTTCGAGGGCAGGCACGACATCGGGGTGGCCGAGTGCGTGGCGATGGCCGAGCGCAAGACCGGCGGCCTCCTGGCCTGCGCCTGCGCCCTGGGCGCGGTGTTCGCGGGCGCGGGGCCCGCCGAGGTCGCGGGCCTGCGCGACTTCGGCCTGCGCCTCGGGGTGGCCTTCCAGCACGTCGACGACCTGCTGGGGATCTGGGGCGACGAGGCGGTGACCGGCAAGCCGGCGCACGGCGACCTGCGTGCCCGCAAGAAGTCCCTGCCGGTGGTCGCCGCGCTGACCTCCGGCACACCGGCCGGCCGGGAGCTGGCCGCGCTGTACGAGGGGGACGGCCGCCAGGTGGCCGCCGACCCGACCCGCGCGGCACGCCTGGTCGAGGCGGCCGGCGGGCGCGCCTGGAGTGAGCGGCAGGCCGAACTGCTCCTCGACCAAGCGCTGCGCTCGCTCGGTTCGATCACGTCCGCACCGCGCGCGGCGGCGGAACTGGCCGCCCTCGCCCGGGCGATCGTGCACCGCGACCACTGAGCACGCCGGCGTGGACCGGTCACGGCCCGCACACCCTTGACACCGACATGGTCTTGCTCACACACTAGGACCGGGCCACGATGTTAGCGTAAACATCTGCCCGCGTCGTTCGACTCACGTCCGTGCTGCTCGAAGTCGCCTTGGTCGACCCACCGTGATGTTAACGCTAACAAGCGTGCCCTTCTCCCGGCTCAACGCCCTCGCCCGCGGAACAGAACTCGGAGTCGACCATGCGTCGTCGAACGCGCACCTGCGTGGTGCTGTCCTGCCTCGTCGCCACGACGGTGGCCGTGCCGTCACCGGCGTTCGCCGAGGTGCTGCCGACCGGGGCGCGTTCGCTGGAGTCGGTGAACTTCCCCGGCCGCTACGTCCGGCACCAGGACTACCTCGGCCGGGTGGACCCCGTGACGTCGGCGAGCACGGCGCAGACCAAGCTGGACGCGACCTTCACCGTGACCTCGGGCCTGGCCTCGCCGTCGTGCCACTCCTTCCAGGCCAAGAACGGCTCGTTCCTGCGGCACCTGGACTACCGGGTGCGCCTGGAGCCGAACATCGGCGACGCGCGCTTCCGCGAGGACGCGACGTTCTGCGCGGTGGCCGGGTCGACGTCCGGGTCGGTGGCGCTGGCGTCGTTCAGCCACCCGGACCGCCGGCTCCGGCACCGGAACTACGAGCTGTGGCTGGACACCTACCAGGACACGGCCCAGTTCCGCGCGGACAGCTCGTTCCGCCTCACCGCGCCGTGGAGCCCGAAGGCCACCAAGGGGCCGGTCATCCCGGGGCTGTACGCCGATCCGCACATCACGAACTTCAACGGCCGCTACTACCTCTACCCGACCACGGACGGCTACGCGGGCTGGGCTTCGCCGCACTACAAGGCGTTCTCCTCGACGGACCTGGTGAACTGGACCGACCACGGCATGATCCTCGACCACGGGCCGGACGTGTCGTGGGCCGACAACTCCGCCTGGGCGCCCGCCGTGGTCGCCAAGAACGGCCGCTACTACCTGTACTTCAGCGGCGGCGCGGCGTCCGGTGACACGGGCAAGCACCTCGGTGTGGCGGTGTCGGACTCCCCCACCGGTCCGTTCCGCGACGCCCTCGGCAGGCCGCTGATCCGCGCGGGCGCGTACTCCGGGCAGGCCATCGACCCCATGGTGCTCACCGACGACGACGGGCAGTCGTACCTGTACTGGGGCAACGGCACCGCCTACGTCGTGCCGCTCGACGCCGACATGGTCTCCTTCGACCCGGCCGAGGTCCGCGACATCACGCCGAGCGGCTACCGCGAGGCCTCGTTCGTGGTCAAGCGCAACGGGACCTACTACTTCATGTGGTCGGAGAACGACACCCGCAGCGAGGACTACCGCGTCGCCTACGCCACCGGGACGTCCCCGCTCGGCCCGTGGACCAAGCGCGGCGTGGTGCTGCAGAAGCGCTTGGAGCTGGGCATCAAGGGACCCGGCCACCACTCGGTGGTCAAGGCTCCCGGCAGCGACACCTGGCACGTCGCCTACCACCGCTTCGCCGTGCCCGGCGGCAGCGGCACCAACCGCGAGACCACCGTGGACCGCTTGACGTTCAACGCCGACGGCACCATCGCCCCGATCGTCCCGACCCTCTGAAACCGGTGGGCGCGCGGACCGTGGGACCAGCGCCGCGCGCCCACCGGGCTCAGAAGTCGAACTGGTCGATGTTGCCCCGGTCGAACACGGTGGGCGGACCGAGCACGACGACGCCGTCCGCGCCGATGGTGTACTCGCCGAGCTTGCCCGCCGTGAACTTCTGGCCCTCCGCGCCGGTGATCCGGCCGGACGCGAGCGCGGCGCCGGCGTAGGCGGCGAGGTAGCCGAGGTCGGCGGGGTTCCACAGGGCGAACGCCTCGACCGTGCCGTCCTCGACGAACTCGCGCATCTGGTTCGGCGTGCCGAGGCCGGTCAGCGCCACCTTGCCCTTGTACTCCGAGCCGGACAGGTAACGCGCCGCCGCCGCGACGCCGACCGTGGTGGGCGAGACGATGCCCTTCAGGTCGGGGTAGGAGCGCAGCAGGCCCTGGGTCTCCTGGAACGACTTCTGGTCCTCGTCGTTGCCGTAGGCGACCGTGACGAGCTCGATCCTGCTGTGCTCGGGCTTCTTCAGCTCCGCGCGCATCAGCTCGATCCACGCGTTCTGGTTGGTCGCGTTCGGCGTGGCGGACAGGATCGCGATCTTGCCCGTGCCGCCGATCTGCTCGGCGATCAGCTCGACCTGGTTCGCCGCGATGCCCTCGGCGGTCGCCTGGTTGACGAACACGTCCCGGCACTCGGGCTTGGTGTCGGAGTCGAAGGTGACGACCTTGGCGCCCGCCTGCCGGGCGCTGTTGAGCGCGCCGCAGATCGCGTTCGGGTCGTTCGCGGAGGTCGCGATGACGTCGGTCTGCTGCTGCGACAACGTGTTGATGTAGCTGACCTGGGACGAGGCGCTGGCCTCGGACGGGCCGACCTCCTTGTACCTGCCCTTGAACTCCTCGGTGGCGCTCTTGCCGCCGCCGTCGGCCACGGTGAAGTACGGGTTGTTGACCTGCTTGGGCAGGAACGCCACGTCGAGGCCCTCGGCCAGCGGCGCGTTCGGGTCGGCCTGCCCGGTGGCCCGGTTGCCGGTGGGGTTCGCGTCCTCGGAACCACGGGTGGTGCCACCGCACGCGGCGCTGACCAGCACGACCGCCGCGGTGGTGGCGATCAGGCCGAGGCGCAGGGTGCGCTTGGGCTGGGTGGACATGGTTCTCCCTCTCTCGGCGGTGACTTCGTTGTCTCGAGTGGTCCGAGGGTCAGGCGGTGCGGCTGCGCCGTCGCCATCGGGTGCGGGCCCTGGTGACGACGTTCGGCACCACGACCGAGGCGATCAGCAGTCCGCCGGTGACGACGTTGAGCGTGTCGGCGGCGACGTCGGCGAGCTGGAGGGCGTTGCGGACGGCGCCGAGCAGCAGCACGCCCAGCAGCACGCCGGCCACCGTGCCGCGACCGCCGAAGATGGAGACACCGCCGAGCAGCACGGCGGCGACCACGGCCAGCTCCAGACCGGCGGCGTTGTCCGCCCGCGCGCTGGCGAAGCGCAGCGTCCAGTACACCCCGGCCAGGCCGGACACCGCACCGGAGGCGACGAACAGCCAGAACTTCGCGCGGGCCACGCGGATGCCGGCGAACGTCGCCGCCTCGGCGTTGTTGCCCATCGCGTAGAGGGACCGGCCGAACGGGGTCGCGTGCAGCACGACGCCGAACACGACCGCGAGGACGATCGTGACCACGGCGGCCCACGGCACGGCGCCGTCGGCGACGGTGCTGCTCGCGGCGTCGGTCCACCGGAACGGGAAGTCGGCGACGGCCTGGTCGCCGAGCACCACGAACGCCAGGCCCCGGTACGCGGCCAGCGTGCCGATGGTCACCGCGAGCGAGGGCAGCGCGAACTTGGTCACGAACACCGCGTTCACCGCGCCGAGCACCGCGCCGAGTCCGACGACGAGGACCACGACCAGCTCCAGCGGCAGGCCCGCCACCCACAGCTGCCCCATCACCGCGCTGCACAGCCCGAGCGTGCTGGCCACCGACAGGTCGATCTCGCCGGTGACGACGATCAGCGTCAGCGGCAGCGCGATCAACGCGACCGCGATCACGTCCAGCAGGAGGAACTGGAGGTTCCGCCCGCTCGCGAACCCCTCGACCAGCACCCCGGCGATCACCACCACGGCGGCGAGCACCACGAGGAGCACGGTGTCCCACCGGAGCAACACCGATCGCAGCACGCCCGCGGTCGTCGTCTCCGGGGCGTCCACCGCCACCGCGTCACGCGCCATGGGGCGACCTCCCTCGCAAGCGGTTCGCCGCCCGGACGGCCAGCAGCCGGTCCAGTCCGATCGCGGCGAGGATGAGGCCACCGACCACGGCCTGCTGCCAGAACGGGTTGATCCGCAGCACCGCGAGGGAGCTGCCGATGGTGGTCAGCAGCAGCGCGCCGAGCGCGGCGCCGTAGACGCTGCCGCTGCCGCCGAAGATCGCCACGCCGCCGACCACGGCCGCCGCGACCACCTGGAGCTCGATGCCCGTGCCCACGGTCGCGTCGACGGTGCCGAAGCGCGCCGCGTGCAGCACACCGGCGAGACCGGCCAGGGCGCCGCACAGGACGAACGAGGTGAACACCCGGCGGCCGACCGCGATGCCGGACAGCCGCGCGGCGGCGGGCTCCGAGCCGATCGCGTACAGCTCCCGCCCGCTGCGGTAGGACCGCAGGTAGAAGCCCACGACCAGGGTCACGGCGACGGCGATGACGGCGAGCACGGGGACGCCGAGCACGGTCCACGTGCCCAGCCCGAGGAACGAGCGCGGCAGGTCGGAGGCGTTGATCTGCCGGCCCCGCGCCCAGGAGTGGTCGATGCCGCGGAACGCGTAGAGCGTGCCGAGCGTGATCACCAGCGCGGGCACGCGCGCCGCGGCCACCAGCACGCCGTTGACCACACCGCACACCGCGCCCAGCCCGACGCCGACCAGGACCACGACCGCGGTCGGCGTGCCCGGGGCCGAGCTGAGCAGCGTGCCGGTGGCGAACGCGACCAGGCCGAGCACCGCGCCGACCGACAGGTCGATGTTGCGGGAGATGATCACCACCGTCTGCCCGACCGCGAGGACCACCAGGATCGCCGCGCCGAGCAGCAGGTCGCGCAGGCTCTGCGGCGACAGGAACGCCGGGTTGTCCAGCGTGGTCACGAGCACGAGCAGCCCGAGCGCCACCACGATGCCGAACTCCCGCGCCGACCACAGGTCGCGGACGGACCGGGTCCTGCTCCCGTCCGCCTCCACCGGTGGCGCCGTCGACCGGGTGCTCACGCGGTCGCCCCCTGCCGGCCCGTGGCCGCGAACACGACCGCTTCCTCCGTCGCCTCGGCGCGGCCGAGCTCGGCGGTGATCCGACCTTCGTGCATGACGAGCACGCGGTCGGCCATCCCCAGCACCTCGGGCAGCTCCGACGACACCATGACCACCGCGACGCCATCGGCCGCCAGCCGCGACAGCAGCCTGTGCACCTCGGCCTTCGTGCCGATGTCGATGCCGCGCGTCGGCTCGTCGACGATCAGCACCCTCGGTCCGGTGGCCAGCCACTTGGCCAGCACCACCTTCTGCTGGTTGCCACCGGACAGGGTGCCGACCGCGTCCGCCAAGCGCCCGTACTTGACCTGCAACCGCTTCGTCCACTCGCGAGCGGACCGGCGCTCGCGCCCGCCGCCGAGCAGCCCCAGTCTCGCCAGCGGCTTCAGCCGGGTGAGCGTCGCGTTGCGCTCGATCGACATCTCCATGACCAGGCCCTGCCGGCGGCGGTCCTCCGGCACCAGCGCGAGCCCGGCGGACACGGCGGCGGCGGGCGAACCGGCGGGCAGCCGCCCGCCCGCCACCCGGACCTCGCCGCCGTCGTAGCGGTCGATCCCGAACACCGCGCGCACCACCTCGCTGCGACCGGCGCCGACCAGCCCGGCGAGGGCGACGATCTCGCCCGCCCGCACCGAGAACGCGATGTCGGCGAACACGCCGTGCCTGGTCAGCCCGTCGACCTCCAGCACGACGTCACCGGGCTCGACGTCCTCCTTGGGGAACAGCGTCGAGACGTCCCGCCCGACCATCCGCCGCACCACCTGGTCGACGGTCAGGTCGGCCACCGGATCGGTGGACACCCACGCGCCGTCGCGCATCACCGTGAGCCGGTGGCACAGCGCGAAGACCTCGTCGAAGCGGTGCGAGATGAACAGGACCGCGGCGCCCTCCGCGCACAGCGCACGCGTCACCGCGAACAACCGCTCCACCTCGACGCCGGACAGCGCGGCGGTCGGCTCGTCCATGACGAGCACGCGCGCCCGCAGCGACAGCGCCTTGGCGATCTCGACCAGCTGCTGGTCCGCGATCGACAGGCCGCGCGCCGTCCGGTCCGGGTCCAGGCGCACGCCGAGCCGGTCGAACAGCCGCACCGCCCCGGCCCTCATCGCCGCCCGGTCGACGCGCCCGAACCGCCTCAACGGCTGGCGGCCCAGGAAGATGTTCTCCGCGACCGACAGGTCGGGGAACAGGGTCGGCTCCTGGTGGATGACCGCGATGCCGGCCGCCCGCGCGGCGGCGGGTCCGACCAACCGCCGCTCCTCGCCGTCCAGCACGATGACGCCCGCGTCGGGCTCGTGCACACCGGCGAGCACCTTCACGATCGTCGACTTGCCCGCGCCGTTCTCCCCGACCAGCGCGTGCGCCTCGCCACCGTGCAGCGGGAACGACACGTCGCGGACTGCCACCACGGCGCCGAACGACTTGGCGACACCGCGCACCTCCAGCAGCGGGGTCGCGTGTTCTGGGCCCACCCGGCACCTCCTTCACTGAAATGTTTCAATGCGGTGCTGATGCGCGAGGCTAGGGGCAATCCGAGCTCACCGTCAACGGTGGGCAGGCACCGTTTCCCGAGTGGGTGCGGTCATCATTGCGTCATCATGCTCACCCCGGAGCATCGCTGCACAGGATCGGGAATGACACGTTTCAATACTTGCGCAACTGTCGACGAAGACCGCCACCCCGGCACGGGGCCCGGACGTCACCGGATCAGGCGACGCCGTCCAGCCGGCGCATGCTGGTGGACTCCCGCACCACCAGCTCGGGCTCGAACACCCGCTGCTGGTGCACGTGGCCCTCCGGGTGCCGGGCCTCGGCCAGCAGCAGTTCCGCCGCCGTGCGACCGAGGAGCTGGCGCGGCTGGGCGACCGAGGTCAGCGGCACCGCCGCCGCGGCCGCGAACTCGATGTCGTCGTAGCCGACGATCGCCAGGTCGTGCGGCACGCGCAGGCCGAGCCGGACCGCCTGCTGGAGCAGGCCGAGCGCGAGCATGTCGTTGGCGCAGAACGCGGCGGTGGGGCGCCGGGCCGCGGGCAGGCCGGCCAGCCGCTCGCCCGCGCGCCTGCCCTCGGCGACGTCGAGGCGTGCCGTCTCCAGCACGGTGAGCGGTTCGGCGCCGGCGCGGGCCAGGGCCTGCTCGGCGCCCGTCAGGCGGTCGGCCACCTGGCCGATCGAGCGCGGGCCGCCGACGAAGGCGATCCGGCGGTGCCCGGCGTCGAGCAGGTGCGACGCGGCCAGGTCGCCGCCGAGCACGTCGTCCACCGACACCGAGCAGCGGTCCGGCCCCGCGCCGCGGTCGACGACCACGACGGGCGTCCCGCGCCGGGCGAGCGCGTCCAGGCGCGGGTCCTCCGCGTCGACCGGCGTGATGAGGATGCCCTCCACCCGCTGCTGTTCCAGCAGGTCGAGGTACCTGGCCTGGCGGGTGGGGTCCTCACCGCCGTCGCACAGGAACATGGCGAGCCCGGCGTCCTCCGCCACCCGCTGCGCGCCGGCGGCCACGTCGGTGAAGAAGGGGTTGCGGGTGTCGAGCACCACGTAGGCGAGGGTGCGGCTCGTGCCGCCGCGCAGTTGGCGCGCCGACTCGTTGCGCACGAAGCCCAGCTCCGCGATCGCGGCCTGCACCCGCTTGCGGGTGTTCTCCGCGACCAGCTCGGGGTGGTTGAGCACGTTCGACACCGTGCCCACGGCCACGCCGGCGTGCGCGGCGACATCCTTCATGCTCGGCGCGGACACCGCCCACCCTCCTTCGTGATCGACGCGGTTCGGAGGTGAAACGTCCAAGCACCCACGTCTCGGCGAAGCCTAGCAGGAAGGAAAGCGTGCGCCGGACAGCCGATTCCACTCCACACCGGTCCGTTGTGAAACGTTCCAAGGTCGGCTACCGTCGGCGCCACACCGGTTGACCCGCTGCCGAGAGGAACGCGTGTGATGTCCCTTCAGGAGGTGCTGTCGGAACTCGACGGGTTCACCGTCGAGGTGCCGAGCTGGGCGTACGGGAACTCCGGCACCAGGTTCAAGGTGTTCACCACACCGGGCACGCCGCGCGACCCGTTCGAGAAGATCGCCGACGCCGCGCGGGTGCACGCCCTGACCGGGCTCGCGCCGCGGGTGTCGCTGCACATCCCGTGGGACCGGGTCGAGGACTTCGGGGCGCTGGCCGCCCACGCCGCGGAGCACGGCGTGCGGATCGGCGCGATCAACTCGAACCTCTTCCAGGACGACGACTACAAGCTCGGCTCGCTGACGCACTCGGACCCGGCGGTGCGGGCCAAGGCCGTCGCGCACCACCTCGACTGCGTGGCGGTGATGGCGGAGACCGGCTCGGCCGACCTGAAGCTGTGGCTGCCCGACGGCACGAACTACGCGGGGCAGGCCTCGCTGCGCGCCCGGCAGGACCGGCTGGCCGACTCGTTGGCGGAGATCTACGCCGCGCTGGGTCCCGACCAGCGGCTGCTGCTGGAGTACAAGTTCTTCGAGCCGTACTTCTACGCGATGGACGTCCCCGACTGGGGCACCGCGCTGCTGCACTGCCAGGCGCTGGGCGAGCGCGCGCAGGTCGTGCTCGACACGGGTCACCACGCGCCGGGCACGAACATCGAGTTCATCGTCATGCAGCTGCTGCGGGCGGGCAGGCTCGGCGCCTTCGACTTCAACTCCCGCTACTACGCCGACGACGACCTGATCGTGGGGTCGGCCGACCCGTTCCAGCTGTTCCGGATCATGGTCGAGATCGTCGCGGTCGACGCGCACCGCCCCGCGTCCGGGGTGAACTTCATGCTCGACCAGTGCCACAACATCGAGGACAAGATCGCGGGCCAGCTCCGGTCGGTCCTCAACGTCGAGCAGGCGTTGGCCAAGGCGCTGCTCGTCGACACCGGGGCGCTGACCGCCGCCCAGGACGACGGTGACGTGATCGGCGCGCACGACGTCCTGATGGACGCCTTCCACACCGACGTGCGCGGCGCGCTGGCCGACCGGCGCGAGGCCAAGGGCCTGCCCCGCGACCCGATGGCCGCCTACCGCGCTTCCGGCTACGCCGCCGAGATCGCCGCTGCGCGCGTCGGCGGCACGCAGGCCGGCTGGCTCTGACCCCCGACGACCCCCGACACCCCTCGACACCGCTCGCCCCACGAGGAGCTTCCCGCAGATGACCGACAACACGACCGCCGCCGCGCTGGTCGCCCGCTCGAACCGGCTGGGCGCCGACCCGCGCAACACCAACTACGCGGGCGGCAACACCTCCGCGAAGGGCAGCGACACCGACCCGGTGACCGGCGACCGGGTCGAGCTGCTGTGGGTGAAGGGCTCGGGCGGCGACCTGGGCACCCTCACCCCCGCCGGCCTGGCGGTGCTGCGCCTGGACCGGCTGCGGGCGCTCGTGGACGTCTACCCCGGCGTGGACCGGGAGGACGAGATGGTCGCGGCGTTCGACTACTGCCTGCACGGCAAGGGCGGCGCGGCGCCGTCGATCGACACCGCCATGCACGGGCTGGTCGACGCGCCGCACGTGGACCACCTGCACCCCGACTCGGGCATCGCGCTGGCGACGGCGGCCGACGGCGAGGAGCTGACCCGGCGGTGCTTCGGCGACCGGGTGGCGTGGGTGGACTGGCGCCGTCCCGGTTTCCAGCTGGGCCTGGACATCGCGGCTATCAAGGCGGCGAACCCGCGGGCGATCGGGTGCGTGCTGGGCGGGCACGGGATCACCGCGTGGGGTGACACGTCCGAGGAGTGCGAGGCGCACTCCGCGGAGATCATCCGGACGGCGGAGGAGTTCCTGGCCCGGCACGGGTCCGCCGAGCCGTTCGGCCCGGTGGCGCCCGGCCGCGAACCGCTGCCCGAGGCCGAGCGGCGGGCCAGGGCGGCGGCGATCTTCCCCGCCGTCCGCGGCCTGGCGTCGACCGACCTCCCGCAGGTGGGGCACTTCACCGACAGCGACGTGGTGCTGGACTTCCTGTCCCGGGAGAAGCTCGCGCCGCTGGCCGAGCTCGGCACCTCGTGCCCGGACCACTTCCTGCGCACCAAGGTCAAGCCGCTGGTGGTGGACCTGCCCGGCACGGCGGGCGTGGAGGAGATCATCGCGCGGCTGATGGAGTTGCACGCCGCGTACCGGGAGGACTACCGCGCCTACTACGAGCGGCACGCGACGCCGGACTCGCCGGCGATGCGCGGCGCGGACCCGGCGATCGTGCTGGTGCCCGGTGTCGGCATGTTCTCGTTCGGCCGCACCAAGCAGACCGCGCGGGTGGCGGGCGAGTTCTACGTCAACGCGATCAACGTGATGCGCGGCGCCGAGTCGGTGTCGACCTACCGGCCGATCCCGGAGTCGGAGAAGTTCCGCATCGAGTACTGGGCCTTGGAGGAGGCCAAGCTGGCCCGGATGCCCGAGCCGAAGCCGCTGGCCACGCGGGTGGCGCTGGTGACCGGCGCGGGGTCGGGCATCGGGAAGGCCATCGCCGAGCGGTTGGCCGCCGAGGGCGCGTGCGTGGTCGTGTCCGACCTCGACGCGGCACGCGCGGCGGCGGTCGCCGAGGGCATCGGCGACGCGGACGTGGCGATCGGCGTGGCCGCGGACGTGTCGGACGAGGCGGCCGTGGAGCGGGCCTTCACCGAGGCGGTGCTCGCGTTCGGCGGGGTGGACCTGGTCGTGAACAACGCCGGCCTGTCGATCTCCAAGCCGTTGCTGGAGACGACCGTGCGCGACTGGGACCTCCAGCACGACGTGATGGCGCGCGGGTCGTTCCTGGTGTCGCGGGCCGCCGCGAAGGTGATGGTCGAGCAGGGCGTCGGCGGCGACATCGTCTACATCTCCAGCAAGAACGGCGTGTTCGCCGGGCCCAACAACGTCGCCTACGGCGCCACCAAGGCCGACCAGGCGCACCAGGTGCGGCTGCTGGCCGCCGAGCTGGGGCCGCACGGCATCCGGGTCAACGGCGTCAACCCCGACGGCGTGGTGCGCGGGTCGGGCATCTTCGCGGGCGGCTGGGGCGCGCAGCGGGCCGCCGTGTACGGGGTCGAGGAGGAGGAGTTGGGCGCCTACTACGCCAAGCGCACGTTGCTGGGCCGGGAGGTGCTCCCGGAGCACGTCGCCGCCGCCGTCTTCGCGCTCACCGCCGGCGACCTGTCCCAGACCACCGGCCTGCACGTGCCGGTCGACTCCGGCGTCGCCGCCGCCTTCCTGCGCTGATGGCCGGGCCTGCGGTCCGGGTCGCGGCGGTCGACCTCGGCGCGTCCAGCGGACGCGTGATGGCCTTCGACATCACGCCCGGTCGGGCGACGTTCGTCGAGAAGCACCGGTTCCCCAACGGGCCGGTGCGGCTCGGCGACACGCTGCACTGGGACGTGCTGGGCCTGTACCGGGGCGTGCTCGACGGCCTGCGGGCGGCCGGGCCGCGGCTGGACTCGGTCGGCATCGACTCGTGGGCGGTCGACTACGGCCTGCTGGACGCCACCGGGGCGTTGCTCGGCAACCCGGTCCACTACCGCGACCGGCGCACCGACGGCGTGCCCGAGGCCGTGCACGCGCGGGTGCCGGCGGCCGAGCTGTACCGGGTCACCGGGTTGCAGGTGCTGCCGTTCAACACCGTCTACCAGTTGGCGGCGGCCCGCGGCACGGCGCAGCTGGACGCGGCGCGGCGGTTGCTGCTCATCCCCGACCTGCTCGGGCACTGGCTCACCGGCGCGGGCGTCACCGAGGTCACCAACGCCTCCACCACCGGCCTGCTCGACGCGCGGACGCGGACGTGGTCGGCGGAGCTGGCGGCGCGCCTGGACCTCGCCGCCGGCTTGTTCGCGCCGCTGGTGGAGCCGGGGACCGAGGTCGGCGCGCTGCGCGACCACGTCCTCGCGGAGACCGGCCTGACCGGGCCCGTGCCGGTGGTGGCCGTCGGGTCGCACGACACCGCGTCGGCGGTCGTCGGAGTGCCGGCCGCGACGGAGGACTTCGCCTACGTGGCCACCGGGACGTGGTCGCTGGTCGGGGTCGAGCTGGACGGCCCGGTGCTCACCGAGGCCGGTCGCGCGGCGAACTTCTCCAACGAGCTCGGCGTGGACGGCACGGTCCGCTACCTGCGCAACGTGATGGGTCTGTGGTTGTTGCAGGAGTGCTTGCGCGAGTGGGGCGACCCGGACCTCGGTGGGCTGCTCGACGCGGCGGACGCCGAGCCGGGGTTGGCCGCGGTGGTCGACGCGGGTGATCCGGCGTTCATCCCCCCGGGGAACATGCCCGCCCGCATCCGGGAGGCCTGTGCGCGGACGGGGCAGACCCCGCCCTCCACTCCCGCCGCGATCGTCCGGTGCGTGCTGGACAGCCTGGCGCTGGCGCACCGCCGGGCGGTCCGCCAGGCCGCGGAGCTGTCGGGGCGGCGGGTCGACGTCGTGCACGTCGTGGGCGGCGGCGCGCGCAACCGCCTCCTGTGCCGGCTCACCGCGGACGCCTGCGGCCTGCCGGTCGTGGCGGGACCGGTCGAGGCCGCCGCCTACGGCAACGCGCTCGTGCAGGCCAGGGCGCTGGGCGTGGTCACCGGCGGGCTGCGGGAGCTGCGCGAGCTGGTGCGGTCCTCGACCGGGTTGGTCCGGTACGAGCCGAGCGGTGACCACCGGGCGTGGCAGGCCGCCGAGGAGCGCCTGACCGGGTGACCGGCGGTGGCATCCCCTCCTCTGTTGATTCCTGTAACCCGCAGTTCACTCTTGAGCGAGTAGGCGGCGTCCTGTTAGCGTTCACACAGGATGGTGGCGCCCGTCACACCGGAGCCACCCGAGTGGGGACGCCGATGTCGACCGCCTCGTGACGCCGGTCGTCCCCGCGCCACCCCGTCGTCCACGCGCCACCCCGTCCACGCCGCGCCCCGCCCAACGGTCGCCTCGTCCCGGGTCGACCTCCGTCGGCACCCCACCCGCGAGGAGATCATCCGTGAACAGAACGCCGAGGACCAGGCGTTGGCTGGCCAGACTGAGCCTTGTGGCGCTCACCGTCGCCGCCACCGCGGTAGCCGTCGTGTCACCCGCGCAAGCCGCCCCGGGCTACGTGTACACCACGTTCAAGGGCGACGCCGCCGCCGACCAGGAGCTCTGGGTCTACTCCTCGACCAACGGCACGAACTTCTCCGTGCTGGCCGACACGAACTACCGCGGCCCGTCCGGGGTGCTGCGGGACCCCAGCGTCATCCAGCACAACGGGCTCTACTACCTCGCGCACACCGTCCAGTCGTGGACCACGAACTCAACACACTTCAACATCGCATCGAGCCCCGACCTGGTCACCTGGACGCACGTGGCCAGTGTCGACTCCGGTGTCGCCGACACGCGGTTCACCTGGGCGCCCGAGTTCTACGTCGAGGGCGGCACCGTCCGGGTCATCGTGAGCATCGCCCGGACGACGTGCTCCAACTGCTTCCGCCCCTACGTCTTCACCGCCCAGAACAGCGCGCTGACCTCCTGGAGCGGACCGGCGCAGATGGGTGGCCTCGGCTACAACTACATCGACACCTACGTGGTGAAGTCGGACAGCACCTACCACGCCTTCACCAAGAACGAGACCACCAAGTACATCGAGCACTGGACCAGCACGAGCCTCACCAGCGGGTGGAGCAACCGGGGTCAGCTGTGGAGCTCGGGCTACGAGGGGCCGGCCGTGCTGCGGATGGGCGACGGCTCCTGGCGCATCTGGATCGACAAGTACACCAACGGCGGCATCTGGACGGCCACCAGCCCGAACCTGGACTCCTGGTCGGGCCTGAGCCAGATCACGTGCCCCGGCTGCCGCCACGGCACGATCCTGCCGGTCTCCGACGTGCCGGGCTCGACGCCCGCCTACCGCGTGACCAACCGCAACAGCGGCAGGGTGATGGACGTCGTGTCGGCCTCGACCGCGAACAACGCCGAGGTCAAGCAGTGGACCTGGAACGGTGGCAGCAACCAGAAATGGCAGTTCCAGGACGCGGGCAGCGGCTACTTCCGCATCGTCAACCAGAACAGCGGCAAGTGCCTCGACGTGCCGAGCGGCTCCACCGCCGACGGGGCCAACGTCATCCAGTACACCTGCGGCAGCGGCGCCAACCAGCAGTGGCAGTGGCAGGCCACCGGCAGCTACCACCGGATCGTGGCGCGGCACAGCGGCAAGTGCCTCGACGTCGTCGGCTCCGGCACGGGCGACGGCGTGGACATCCAGCAGCAGACCTGCAACACCGGCACCAACCAGCAGTGGTCGCGCACGACCGCCTGAGGTCGTCCCGACACGACTTCTCGGCGGGTCCGCCCTTCCGGTGCCGAGCACGTGCTCGGCACCGGAAGGCGCGTCAGACCCCGACCGGCACGTCACCGCGCAGGGTGATCCGGTGCATCACCCGCCGCCGGTCCCCGTAGTCGTCCACCGCGTAGTGCGCCGTGCTCCGGTTGTCCCAGACCACCACGTCGCCCTCGCTCCACCGGTGCCGCACGGTGAACTCGGGTCGTCCCACCGCCGCGAAGAGGACGTCCAGCAACGCCCGGCTCTCCGCTTCCGTCACGCCGAGCAGCCGCGTGGTGAAACCGGGGTTCACGAACAGGCTGCGCCGACCCGACTCGGGGTGCGTGCGCACCACGGGGTGCTCCACGGGCTCCAGCGAACGGATGCGCTGCCCCTCCCACGTGTTGCCCTCGCCACCCAGCCGCTCGTGCAGGTACTCCTCGAAGTCCTTGCGCCCGTCGTGCAGCGCGGTCAGCTTGTCCACCAGCTCGCGCAGCGGCGCGGACAGGTACGCGTACGCCGCTTCGAGGTCGGTCCAGCAGGTGTCGCCACCGGTCGGCGGCAGCGTCACCGCCCGCAGCACCGAACCCAGCGGCGGGCGGGCCATGAAGGTGACGTCCGTGTGCCACACCGGGGCCTTGCCGCCGTCGCTCGCGTCCAGCACGTAGATCTCGGGGTGGTCGGCGTCCAGGCCCGGCACGACGGGGTGCGCCGGCGTCAGCTCGCCCAGCGCGCCCGCGAACGCCCGGTGCGCCGTCGGGGTCAGCGACTGGTTCGGGAACACCAGCACCTTGCGCTCGACCAGGGCCGTCCGCAGCGTCGAGGCCGCTTCGGCGGACGTGATGTCGTTGAGGTCGACGCCGGTGACCCGTGCGCCGAGGGTGGGGGTGAGCGGCTCGATGTGCGTCACGATCTCTCCCTACTGGTCAGGCCGCCACGGCACGGACGGCGCCCGCCACCTCGCCGCGCAGCGCGGCGAAGTCCGCCGACCCGCGCAGCTCGTCGGCCGACACCCCGGACCGCGGCAGCGGAACGGGCAGGTCCAACGCGACCCGGCCCGGTCGGTCGGACAGCACGACCACGCGGCTGGCCAGGAACACGGCCTCGTCCACGCTGTGCGTCACGAACACCACTCCCCGCTCGCCGTCGGTCAACGAGCGGACGTCCTCCTGGAGCCGCTCGCGGGTCAGCGCGTCCAGCGCGGCGAACGGCTCGTCCATCAGCAGCAGGCGCGGCCGGGCGGCGAGCGCCCGCGCGATGGCCACCCGCTGCTGCTGCCCGCCGGAGATCTCCCACGTGCGGCGCGGCCCCAGCTCGGCCAAGCCGACCTGGTCCAGCAGCTCGCGGGTGCGCCGCGGGCGGTCGGCGCGCGGCACACCCGCCCAGCGCAGCGCGGTGGCGACGTTGCGGCCCACGGTCTGCCACGGGAACAACCGGGGCTGCTGGAACACCGTGCCGACGTCCCGGCCCGCCACGGGCGTGCCGCCGAGGACCCGGACCACGCCGGCGGCGGGCCGCTCGAACCCGCCGGCCAGCCGCAGCAGGGTGCTCTTGCCGGACCCGGACGGACCGACCACGACCAGGAACTCCCCCGGGTCCACGCGCAGGTCCAGCGGCCCGAGCGCCGGGACGTCGGCGCCCTTGGCCCGGTAGCGGTGCTCGACGTCGACCAACTCCACCAGCGGCTCACCCACGGGGTGCCCGCAGGGCCGCGCGGAACGTCGCCACGTCCGGCACCGTGTCGACCTTCTTCTGCCCGTGCAGGAACTCCGCGGTGGCCCGCAGCTGCTCGGCGAGCTTGCCCGGCGCGTCGGCGGTGCCGAAGTACTCGGGACCGAGCTGTTCGGCGTGGTCGACGTAGATGTTCTGCTTGAGCTGGGACAACGCGTCCTCCACGCTCGCGCCGATCTGCCGTGACACGGCCTCGGCGACCACTCGGGGCTCGTCCTTGATCTTCTTGATGGCCTCGTCGGTGGCGGCCAGCCACGCGACGAGCA
Source organism: Actinosynnema sp. CA-299493 (assembly GCF_050946825.1). Classification (NCBI taxonomy): domain Bacteria; kingdom Bacillati; phylum Actinomycetota; class Actinomycetes; order Pseudonocardiales; family Pseudonocardiaceae; genus Actinosynnema; species Actinosynnema sp. CA-299493. The sequence goes on along the minus strand of NZ_CP191993.1, from coordinate 3,635,404 downwards.
CGTCGCCGTTCTGCTCGACGAACTCGTTGCGCGCCACGGTGAACGTCAGGGTCGGCTTGCCCGCGGCGGCCAGCCGGGCGCTGTCGGTGAGGGTCAGGCCGTCCTGCTGGAGCACGCTGAGGACCGGCGTCCACACGTACGCGCCGTCGATGTCACCGCGCTGCCAGGCGGCCTGGATGTTCTGCGGCTCCAGGTCGACCAGCGTCACCGACGCCGGGTCGACGCCCGCCTGCTGGAAGGCGGCCAGCAGGCTGTAGTGCGCGGTGGAGCCGAACGGCGCGGCGACCTTGCGGCCGACCAGCCCCTTGATGTCGGTGACCCCACTGGCCTTGCGCACCACCAAGGCCTCGCTGTCGCCGATCACGTTGAGCAGCTCGACGACCTGGTACGGGATGTTCAGCGGCGGGCACAACCCGGCCGCGGCGGGGCTGCTGCCGATGACCGCGAGGTCGATGGCGCCACCCAGGAACGCGGTGTTGATGCTCGCGCCGGAGTCGAACGACGTCCAGGCGATCCGGTGGTCGGGCAGCGCCTTCTCCAGCACGCCCTGGTCCTTCACCAGGAGGGTGCTGTCGGCGAAGTTCTGGTAGGCGATGCGGACCTGGCGCTCACCGGACTTCGCCGGGGACGAGCCGCCGACCCCGCACGCGGCCAGCACCGGGGCGGCGGCGAGCAGGGACAGGACCGATCTGCGCGTGACGGACAAGGCGGTGCTCCCGGTGTCGGCGCTCATGCCCGTCCGCGCCACGGCGAGACGGCGCGTTGCAGCGCGAGGATGGCGGTGTCGATGAGCAGCCCGGTCACGCCGATGACGACGAGCCCGAGCAGGACGACCGCGGTCTGGTTGTAGCGCTGGGCGTTGAGGACCATGCCCCCGATGCCGTCCGCGCCGTTGACGGTCTCGGCGGCCACGACGGAGCTGTAGGCGACGCCCACGGCCAGCCGGACGCCGGTGAGGATCTCGGGCGCGGACGCGGGCAGCACCACCGTGCCGACCACGCCGAGCCGGCCGGCGCCGAGCGCGTGCGCGGCCTCCACGTACTGCCTGTTCACGCCGGTCACGGCAGCCGCGGTGGCCACCGCGACCGGTGGGAACGCGGCCACGACGAGCAGGTAGACCTTGGGTTCCTCGTCGATGCCGAACCAGATGACCAGCAGGCTCAGGTAGGCCAGCGGCGGCAGGGCGCGCAGGAACGTCACGAACGGCTCGGCCACCGCGCGGATCAGCGGGACCAGGCCCATCAGCAGGCCGAGCCCCACGCCGACCAGGATGCCGTAGGCGGAGCCGTAACCGACCCGCCGCAGGCTGACGCCGAGCCGTTCGAGCACGGTCGAGCCCGCGTACCCGCCCTGGCCGTTGCCGCTGTCGGAGGCGGCGAGCAGCTGGTCCCACACCTGGACCGGTCCGGGCAGGACGGCCGGTGGCCAGAACCTCGCCAGGACCAGCAACTCCCAGGCCGCGAGCAGCACGAGCACCGCCGCCACGCGCACCAGGACCGAGTGCGTGGCGGACAACGCGGCGCGCCGCGGTTCTTTCTGCGCCATGGGGGAACTCCGTGCCGAACGGGGAGGTGGGGAACCGGTGGTGAATGTACAGAAAAGCGGTTCTCCCGATCATCCTTCCCGCTCCGTGGACGGGTTCGCCCACAATGCTTGCGCGGCACGGAGTTTCATGACATCAACGCGCGGATCCTCATTCCTCCCGATGCACGATCTGTCGTGCTGCGAGTAATTCTGTCTTCGACTTATCGCGGTTTTCGAGGAGTGCGAGTGGTGATCAGCTCATCGTGCAGCCGACCGTCGCGGCCGTGCCGGTTCCGCTCGCGAGGAAGCCGAAGGTCGCCGAGCCGGCCGGTGGCAGGGCGCCGTTCCAGCTCAGGTTCCGCGCGGTCGCCGTCGTCCCGCTCTGCACGGCGGTGGCGTTCCACGCCTGGGTGAGCTGCTGGCCGCCGCCGAAGGTCAGCGTGGCCGACCAGCCCGCCGTCGTCGCCGAGGCGTTGTTGCGCACGGTCACCTCGCCCTGGAAGCCCCCGTTCCACTGGCCGACCACGCGGTAGGTCGCGGCGCAGGCCCCGACGGGCGGGACTGTCGTGGTCGTGGTGGTCGTGGTCGTCGTGGTGGTCGGTGATGTGCCACCGAGAGCGGCGGCGACGGCCGGGTACCAGCGGTCGGCCATCTTGCGGAAGCCGGCGTCGTTCGGGTGCACCCCGTCACCGGTGTCGGTGGTCGTGTCGAAGCCGGTCCACTGGTCCACCACGGTGATCGGCGACCGCGCGGTCGTCTTGGCCGCCGCCCAGGCCGGGATGGCGTTGTTCAGGGCGACGACGTGCGTGCACTCGGGGCAGGCCATCGGGATGATCTTCGCGACGAGGATCTTCATGTCCGGGTTGTTCGCCCGCATCTGGTCCACGAGCTTGGAGTACGCGGCGATGACGGACTCGACGGGGCGGAAGTTGCCCCACATGTCGTTGGTGCCCAGGTGCATGAGCACGACGTCGGGCCGGGCCGCGGCCAGCCACGGCGGCAGCTGGTTCTGCTCGGCGATGCCGGTGGCCGCGTAGCCGCCGTGGCCCTCGTGGTCGCCGTCGAACGGCACCGAGCAGCCACCTCCCGGCTGGGTGCCGACGAAGTCGATGTCGGTGTAGCCGGTCTTCTGCAGGCGGTCCCAGAGGTAGGCGCGCCAGCAGCCGGGGCCGGCGGTGATCGAGTCGCCGAGGGGCATGATCCGCACCGGGCTCGCGGCGGCCGGCGCGGCGGAGGAGAACGCGGGTTGGGCCACGGCGAACGCCAGCATCGCGACGAGGGCCGTCACGAGGGCGTGCAGGGCAGGCTTGCGGGACATCTCGTTCCCTTCGGCTTCCGGCTTTCTGGGAGCGCTCCCAGAGCGATTCGCTGAACCATCGGCGCGCACCGATTCCCCTGTCAATCCCGCCTGTCCGCAACCGGACAACGATTCACCCGACCGGAGCCGGCCGACGTCTCACTTGGACTTCCGTTCGACCGCGTTCGACCACGGGACCGGGTGACATCGACCGGACGACCGCCACGCGGACGCGACAGCCGCCGAAACCGGTCGGCGGCTGTCGCGTGTCGATCAGGCGGGGGCAGCGGGTCAGACGTCGCGGCGCTCGCCGTTCGGGCCGATCGGCGACCACCACTGGTTCGCGTTGGTCGCGCCGTCGCCGAAGTAGCCGGCGGTGCCCTCGACGACCTTCCCGTCCTCCCACCGGCTGATCTGCGCGCCGGTGATGTCCAGGACGTCGAACGGTGAGGTGCTGTCCGGCTTCGCGCCGGCCCGCACGGCGTGCACCCGCACCAGTTCCACGGAGTGGTCGCCGCCGATGACCGAGTGCAGGACGTCGGTCTGCCACGTGCCGCCCGACGCCACGAACACGCCGGTCAGGTAGTCGAGGAAGGAGTCGAGCCCTTCGTGCCACCCGGCGAACCTGTGCTGGCCGGGCGCGTGGAAGCGCAGGTCCTCGGACCAGTGCTCGGCGATCTTGGCCCGGTCGCCGGTCAGCAGGGCGGCGTACGCCGCGGCGACGAGTTCGGGCGTCACGGTGGTCATCGTTGCTCCTCGGTGGTGGACAGCCAGTCGTGCACGGTGTCGGCGGTGGATCCGGCGTGGTCCTGGACGATCGTGAAGTGGTCGCCCGGGGTGGTGCGGAACTCGTCCGCGTGCGCCCAGCCGGCCGGCCGACCGGCCAGCACCCGCTCGGCGCGCAGGAACAGGGTCGGGGTGGCGATCGGTCGCGGCGCCCAGGTCTGGAACACCTCGAAGTAGCCGCCCATCGCGGTGAGGGACGTGGCGTCGGTGTCCGTGCGGCGGGCGAACAGTCCCGCGACGAACTCGTCGGTCAGCTCGGGCGTCATCTCCGCCTGGACGTAGGTGTCCAGCAGGACGACGGCCCCGGCGGGCCTGCCCAGCTCCTCCAGGCGTCGCGCCACCTCGTGCGCGATCCAGCCGCCCGACGAGTACCCGAGCAACGCCACCGGACCGTCCGGGATGGACTTCAGGTGCGTCTCGACGACCGCCTCGACGGTGGCGGGCAGCGGTTCCCCGGCGCGGAAACCCGGCTGCGGCAGCACGGTCACGTCCCGCCGGCCGCGCAGGTGCTCGGCGAACCGGGCGTACTGGTGCGCGCCGGACAGCGCCACCACGGCCGGGAAGCACAGCAGGGCGGGCCCGCCGGCGCCGTGCGCGAGGCGGATCGGCGGCGGTGGCTCGGCGCTGGTGAACGTCGGGCGCAGCCGGGCCGCGACCCGCACCAGCTCCATGCCGACCATGAGCCTGCCCGCCGCCTTGGCCTGGTCGAACAACGCGGCCAGACCGTCGTCGGCGGCGGGTTCCGGACGCAGGCGCCGGGCGAGGTCGGCGACCGTGGGGTGCTCGAACGCGACGGTCGCCGACAGCGGGACACCGGTCGCCGCGGTGAGCCGGTTGCGCAGCTCCACCGAGGTGAGGGAGTCGAACCCGAGGTCGGCCAACGACGCCTCGGGCGACACGGGCTCGCGGTGGCCCAGCACCTCGGCCACCACCCGCCGCACGGTGGTCAGCCCGTCCTCGTCCGTCACGGCCCGCTCGACGTGCACCCGGCGCATCGGCACCAGCACCGGTTCGTCGGCGGTGAGGGCGCGGTCGAACAACGCCAGCCCTTCCCGGGTGGTCAGCGGTGCGATGCCGTTGCGCGCCAACCGGTTGCGGTCGGCGGCCATGCCCAGCTCCCACGGCCCCCAGGCCAGCGACACGCCGGGCAGGCCGCGTGCCCGGCGGTGTTCGGCGAGGGCGTCGAGGTAGGCGTTGGCGGCGGCGTAGTTCGCCTGGCCGGGCGCGCCGAGCGTGCCCGCCGCCGAGGAGAACAGGATCAGCGGCACGTCGGTCAGCTCGTGCAGGTGCCGCGCGCCGTCGGCCTTCGGCGCCAGGACGGCGCGGAGCCGTTGCGGGGTCAGGGAGTGCAGGGTGCCGTCGTCCAGCACCCCGGCGCCGTGGACCACCGCGCTCAGGCCCGGCAGGGACGCCAGCAGCTCGGCGACCTGGTCGCGGTCGGCGAGGTCGCAGCGGACGCCGACGGCTCCGGGCAGCTCGGGCGCGTGGCCGCTGCGGCTGGCCAGCACCACCTCCGTCACGTCGTGGGCGCGCAGCAGGTGCGCGGCGAGCGCACCCGCGAGCGCGCCGGAACCCCCGGTGACGAGGACCGTCCCGCCGAGCCTGCCCGGCGCGGTCGGGGTGGCGGGGACGAGGTGGGGGGTGAACAGCCGGCCGGAGCGGACGCGGACCTCCCGCTCACCCAGGCCGACCGCCTCGTCCGGCGGCACGCTGCCGTCCGTCTCGACCAGGGTGAACCGACCGGGGTGTTCGAGGGCGGCCGACCGCACCAGGCCGCGCACCGGCGCGTGCGCGAGCGTCGACCCGATCACGATGGCGAGCGGCTCCTCTGCGGACTGGAGGAGCACCAGCACGTCCTCGACCGTCGTGGTGTCGTCCAGCTCGACGATCGACGTGCCGCCGATGCCCTTCGGGGCCGTTTCGCGCCATTCGACGCGGTGCAGCGGCAGGTCCACCGGCATGGGCGCGAACGCGAGCGACCCGACCGAGGCCACCGGGCGGCCGTGCTCGTCGGCCAGGTCGACGCGCGCCTCGGCGGCGCCGAGCCGGGTGAGGCGGGCACGGGCGATCCGGGTGTCGCCGTGCCGCCGCACGTCGCGCCAGACGTGCGGCAGCAGGGCCTGGTCGGGCTCGAACAGGAACGCGGCGGCGTGCAGGACGGCGTCCAGCCCGACCGCGAACGAGTCCACCGGCACGTCCACCTCGGCGAACACCTCGCCGTCACCCCGCCAGGCCCGCGCGAGCCCGCGGAACGCCGGGCCGTAGCGCAGCCCGAGTTCGGCCACCTGGTCGTAGAAGCCGGTCAGGGTGACCTCTTCGGCGTCCGGCGGCCACTCGGTCAGCGGCACGGGTGTCGCATCCACCGCCGCGTCCGCCGCCGCGAGGGTGCCGATCGCGTGCGGTCGACCGTCCGCCGTGCACTGGACGGTGTCGCCCTGGACCGCGAGGCGGACCGCGGCGGGCAGGGCGAGCGGCCCGGTGGTGGTCAGCTCGCCGATCGGCCCGGCCCGCAGCGCGAGGTCGACGAACGCGGCGCCGGGCACGATCGGCCTGCCGTCCACCACGTGGTCGGCCCACCACGGCTCGTCGAAGGGCGCGGTGATCTCGTCGGCGTCCAGCCAGTACCGCTCGTACTGGAACGGGTAGGTCGGCAGGTCCGCGAGCGCCGTCGGCGGGAAGAACGCCGCCCAGTCCACCTCGACGCCGCGCACGTGCAGCTTCGCCAGGGCCGTGACGACCTTCGGCGGGTCGGTCGGGCCGATGTCCACCAGCCGGGTCACGCCCTCGTTCTCCAGGTGCGCCAGGGCGTCGGCGAAGCGCACCGGCTCCCGCAGCTGCCGGGTCCAGTACTCGGCCGTGCGCAGCTCGTCGCTCGCGCGCTTGCCGGTGAGCGTGGAGACGAACGGGATCGTGGGCGGCTGGAAGTCGATGCCGGCCACGACGTCGCGGAAGGGCGCGAGGACCGGGTCCACGTGCGGGGAGTGGAAGGCGTGGCTGACCGCCAACCTGGTCGCCTTGCGGCCCAGTGCCGTGATCAGCCGCTCCACCGCGTCGGTGTCACCGGAGACGACCGTGGCCAGCGGGCCGTTGACCGCCGCGACGACCACGCCGTCGGCGAGCAGCGGCACGACCTCTTCCTCCGCCGCCGCGAGGACGGCCATCGCCCCGCCGCCGGGCGCGCCCTGCATCAGCCGGCCGCGTGCCGCGACGAGCTTCGCGGCGTCGGGCAGGGTGAGCACACCGCCGACGTGCGCGGCGGCGAACTCGCCGATGGAGTGGCCCACCAGGAAGTCGGGTCGCACGCCCCACGACTCGTACAGCCGGAACAACGCCACCTCGACCGCGAACAGGGCGGGTTGGGCGAACTCGGTGAGGTGCACCTCCTCGGTGCCCAGCACGTCGTCCAGCGGACGGGCCAGGTGGCGGTCCAGCTCGGCCCGGACGGAGGCGAACGCGTCGGCGAACGCCGGGAAGGCCTCGCACAGCTCGCGGGCCATGTCGACGCGCTGGGTGCCCTGCCCGGCGAACAGGAAGCCGACCCGGCCGGTGTCGACGCGTTCGGGGTTCACGGCGTCCAGCGCGTCGAGCAGGGCCGCCCGGTCACCGACTACGGCCGCCCGGAACGGGAACGCCTGGCGGGCGGCGGCGAGCGTGCGCCCGACGGCCGTGACCGGCAGGTCGGCCGCGTGCTCGCGCAACCGGCGGGCCTGCTCGCGCACCACCTCCGGCGACCGACCGGACAGGACCCACGGCACGACCGGCCCGCCACCCACCTGGTCCCGCTGATCCGACCGGTGTCGCTGCCCAGACCGGTCCGGCCGGCCGGGCTGGTGCGGTCGGTCCAGGTGGCCCGGTTGGTTCGCCGGTTCCGGTTGGTCCGGGGACTCTTCCAGGATCACGTGGGCGTTCGTGCCGCTGATCCCGAACGACGACACCCCGGCCCGCCGGGCGCGGCCGGGTACCGGCCAGGGCTTGGCCTCGGTGAGCAGCTCCACCGCGCCCGCCGACCAGTCCACCTCGGACGACGGCCGGTCGAGGTGCAGGGTCCGGGGCACGGTGCCGTGCCGCATCGCCTGCACCACCTTGATCACACCGGCGACACCGGCCGCCGCCTGGGTGTGGCCGAGGTTCGACTTCACCGACCCCAGCAGCAACGGCGTGGAGCGCTCCTGCCCGTAGGTCGCCAGCAACGCCTGCGCCTCGATCGGGTCGCCCAACCGGGTGCCCGTGCCGTGCGCCTCCACCACGTCCACGTCCGAAGTGGACAGACCGGCGGCGGCCAGCGCGGCCCGGATCACGCGTTGCTGCGACGGACCATTGGGTGCGGTCAGGCCGTTGGACGCGCCATCGGAGTTCACCGCGCTCCCGCGCAGCAGCGCCAGCACCGGGTGACCGTTGCGGCGCGCGTCGGACAGCCGCTCCACCAGCAGCAACCCGATGCCCTCGGCCCAGCCGGTGCCGTCGGCGGCGTCGGCGAACGACTTGCACCGACCGTCCGCCGCCAACCCGCCCTGGCGGCGGAACTCGACGAACGTGTCGGGCGTGGACATCACCGTGACACCACCCGCGACGGCCATCGAGCACTCGCCGCCGCGCACCGCCTGCGCGGCCAGGTGCAGGGCGACCAGGGACGACGAGCACGCCGTGTCCACCGTGACGGCCGGGCCCTCCAGCCCGAAGACGTAGGCCACCCGGCCGGACGCGACGCTGCCCGAGCTGCCGCTGCCCAGGTACCCGGCGAGGTCGTCGGGAACGTTGCGCACCCGCGAGCCGTAGTCGTGGTACATCACGCCCGCGAACACCCCGGTCCGGCTGCCGCGCAACGACTCCGGCACGATCCCGGCCCGTTCGAACAGCTCCCACGTGGTCTCCAGCAGCAGCCGCTGCTGCGGGTCCATCGCCAGCGCCTCACGGGGCGAGATGCCGAAGAACGCCGGGTCGAACGCCGCCGCGTCGTGCAGGAACCCGCCCTCGCCGGTGAGGTGCCAGCCCCGGTCGGTCGGGAACGCGGACACCGCGTCGCCGCCGTCCGCCAGCAGCCGCCACAGGTCCTCCGGCGACCGGACGCCGCCGGGGTAGCGGCAGGCCATGCCGACGATCGCGATCGGGTCGTCGGCCACCCGGGCGACCGGCGCCTCCTCGACGCGTCCGGTCCCGCGCAGGTGTGCGATGAGCGCCGCCGGCGTGGGGTGGTCGAACACCAGGGTCGACGGCAGGCTCAGACCGGTGGCGGCGGCGAGCCGGTTGCGCAGCTCCACGGCGGTCAGCGAGTCGAAGCCCAGCTCGGCGAACGCCCTGGTGTCCTCCACCTCGTCGTACCCGAGCACGGCGGCCACCTCCGCCCGGACGAGGTCGCCGAGGTCGGCGACGTCACGGGCCGGTCGTGGCGCGACCGCCGCCGGTGCGGGCCGCCGGTCCATCAGCACGGGCGCGATCACGGGCGCGTCCAGGGTGAGAGCCGCGTCGAACGACGCCAGCCCCACCGCGTCGGACAGCGGTCGCAGGCCCGCGGCGGCCATGCGGCGCGACGCGGTCTCGTCCACCTCCCCCGCGAGCCCGCTCCCCCACGGTCCCCACGCGAGCGAGACGCCCGGCAGCCCTTGCGCGCGGCGGTGTTCGGCCAACGCGTCCAGGTAGGCGTTGGCCGCGGCGTAGTTGCCCTGGCCCGGTCCGCCGAACACGCCCGCCACCGAGGAGAAGAACACCAGGGGGACATCGGTCAGCTCGTGCAGGTGCCGAGCGGCGTCCACCTTGGGGCGCAGCACCTCCCGGACCCGGTCGGGGGTGAGCGACGAGATCACGCCGTCGTCCAGCACCGCGGCGCAGTGCACGACCGCGGTCACCGGGTGGGTGTCGAGCAGGCTCGCGAGCTGGTCGCGGTCGGCCACGTCGCAGGCCACCACGGTCACGTCGGCGTCCAGGTCCGGCGCCGCGCCGCCGCGCCGGCCGGCCAGCACCAGCCTGCGGACCCCGTGCGCGGTGACGAGGTGGCGGGCCACCAGCAGGCCCAACGCGCCCGTGCCGCCCGTGATGAGCACCGTGCTACCAGGCCCGAACGGCGACACCGCGTCGGCGGCCCGGACCCGGGTCAGCTCGACGGTGTGCTCGCGTCCTTCGGTGAGCACGACGATCCGGCCGGGGTCCTCCGACTGCGCCGAGCGGAGCAGCCCGCGCGCCGCCGCGCCCGCCAGGTCGTCGCGCGTGTCCACGACCAGGCGGTCACCGGCGTCCCGGGCCAGCTCCAGCGCCCTGAGCACGGCGGCTTCCGCGGTGGGCTCGTCGATGGTGGCGTCGGGCTCGAACGCCTCGCCCGCGCGCCAGGTCACCCGGTACAGCGGCGCGGCGGCGTCGCGGAGCCCGGCCAGCGGCCGGAGCCGCACCTGGTCGACCGTGACCACGGGCGCGCCGGACTCGTCGAACGCGGCCAGTGCCAGGGCGTGCTCGCCCACCGGGGTGAGCCGTGCCCGCAGCTTCGTCGCACCGGTCGCGTGCCACCGCACGCCGTGCCACGCGAACGGCACCAGCACCTCGTCCGAGCCGCCCGCCGCGTGCAGCACGGCGTCCAGCAGCGCCGGGTGCACGCCGAACAACCCGGCCTCGACCGGCAGCTCGACCTCGGCGAACACCTCCTCGCCGACCCGCCAGGCCGCCCGGAGGCCTTGGAACGCCGGACCGTGGGCGAGCCGCTCGTACACGTCGCCGACGTCGACCGCGGCACCGTTCGGCGGCCACTCGCCCAGCGGTTCGGGCGCCGCCGGGGCGCCGCCGAAGGTTCCGGACGCGTGCCGGTTCCACGGGCCGTCCGTCCGCGCGTGCACGGTGAACCGGCCCGCGGCGCCGACGACCACCTGCACCTGCACCTGGACCGGACCGGCCAGCGGGAGCGGCGCCTCCAGCGTCAGCTCCGCCAGCTGCCGCCCGGCGCCGACCTGCCGCGCCAGCTCCACGAACGCGGTGCCGGGCAGCAGCACGGCGCCGCCGACGACGTGGTCGGCCAGCCACGGCGCGTCGGCCGTCGAGATCGTGCCGAGGTGCCGCACGTCGTCCGACTCGGCCGACTCGATCCCGTCGTCCAGCCAGGGTTTCGGCGGCGCTTCGAGCCAGAACCGCCGCCGCTGGAACGCGTAGGTCGGCAGGTCCACCGCCCGCGCGCCGCTGTCGGCGAAGAACGCGTCCCAGTCCGGGTCGACGCCGCGCAGGTGCAGTCGCGCGGCGGCCAGGCCGACGGCCTCCGGTTCGGCGATCCGACCGCGCAGCAGCGGGACCACGTCGTCGGCCAGCGCGGCGAGCGTGCCGTCCGGGCCGAGTTCGAGGAACGTCCGCACGCCTTCGGCGGTCAGTCGGGTCATGGCGTCGTGGAACCGCACGGCTTCGCGGGCGTGCCGCACCCAGTGCTCCGCGGTGAACTCGACGGACGTGCCGGTCAACGTCGACACCACCGGGATCACGGCCTCACCGAACGACAACCCCTCGACCACCGCGCGGAACCCGTCCAGCATCGGGTCCATCAACGGCGAGTGGAACGCGTGCCCGACCCGCAGCCGCCGCCCGGTGAACGCCGCCAACGCCGCCTCGTCGCCGGACACCACGACCGCGCGCGGTCCGTTGACCGCCGCGATGCCCACCCGGTCGGACAGCAGCGGCCGCACCTCCTCCTCGGACATGGCGACGGCGACCATCCCGCCACCGGGCGGCAGGGCGTGCATCAACCGGCCGCGCGCGGTGACCAGCGTGCACGCGTCGTCCAGCGACAGCACGCCCGCGACGTGCGCGGCGGCGATCTCGCCGACCGAGTGCCCGGCCAGGAAGTCCGGTCGCACGCCCCACGACTCGACCAGCCGGAACAGCGCCACTTCCAGCGCGAACAGCGCGGGCTGCGCGAGGTCGGTGCGGTCGAGGGCCGAGCCCCCGAACACCGCGTCGCGCACGCCCAACCGCGTCAGCACGTCGTCGTAGGCCGCCGCGAACACGGGGAACCCGGCGTGCAGCGCGACGCCCATCCGCGCCCGCTGGCTGCCCTGCCCGGAGAACAGGAACGCCACCTTGCCCTCGACGGGCTCGTCCACGACGCCGGTGAACGCGTCCAGGTCGGTCAACGCGGCCCGGCGCCCGAGCGGCGCGCGGGTGGTGAGCAGCGAGTACGCGACGTCGACCGGCCGGACCTCGGGATGGGCCGCCAGGTGGGCCGACAACCGCCGGGCCTGCTCCCGCAGCGCCGGTCCGGTGCGGGCGGTCAGCACCCACGGCACGGACCGACCGGGCCCGGATGGCGTGGCGGGCGCCGCGGGCGGCTCCTCCACGATCACGTGCGCGTTGGTGCCGCTGAACCCGAACGACGACACACCGGCCCGGCGCGGGCGCTCCCCGGCCGGCCAGGGCTTCTCGGTGGTCAGCAGCTCCACCGCGCCCGCCGACCAGTCGACGTGCGGGCTGGGCCGCTCGGCGTGGAGGGTGCGCGGCAGCAGTTCGTGCCGCAGCGCCAGCACCACCTTGATCACGCCGCCGACGCCCGCCGCGGCCTGGGTGTGGCCGAGGTTGGACTTCAGCGAGCCCAGCGACAGCGGCCTGTCCCGGTCCTGGCCGTAGGTCGCCAGCACGGCCTGCGCCTCGATCGGGTCGCCGAGCACCGTGCCGGTGCCGTGCGCCTCGACCGCGTCGACGTCCGAGGCGGACAGACCGGCGTCGGCGAGCGCCTGCCGGATCACGCGTTGCTGCGACGGGCCGTTGGGCGCGGTCAGGCCGTTCGACGCGCCGTCCTGGTTGACGGCGCTGCCCCGGATCACGGCCAGCACGGGGTGCCCGTTGCGCCGGGCGTCGGAGAGCCGTTCGAGCAGCAGCATCCCGGCGCCCTCGGCCCACCCGGTGCCGTCGGCGTCGGCCGAGAACGACTTGCACCGGCCGTCGCGGGCCAGCCCGTCCTGGCGGCTGAAGTCCAGGAACGGGCCGGGCGAGGCCATCACCGTCGCGCCGCCGGCCAGGGCCAGCGTGCAGTCGCCCCGGCGCAGCGCCTGCGCGGCCAGGTGCACCGAGACCAGCGACGACGAGCACGCGGTGTCGATCGTGACCGCCGGCCCCTCCAGGCCGAAGACGTAGGAGACGCGGCCGGACGCGACGCTGCCCGCCGTGCCGGTGCCGAGGAACGCGTGCGCCTGCTCGGGGATCTCCGGCAGCCGGGAGGCGTAGTCGTGGTACATCACGCCGACGAACACGCCGGTCCGGCTGCCGCGCAACGTCGTGTGGTCGATCCGGCCGTGCTCGAACGCCTCCCACGCGGTCTCCAGCAGCAGCCGCTGCTGCGGGTCGACCACCAGCGCCTCGCGGGGGCTGATGTCGAACGGAGCCGGGTCGAAGTGGCCCGCGTCGTGCAGGAACCCGCCTTCCCGGGTGTGGCTGGCCGCGACGTCCGCGGCCGACCACCCCCGGTCGACCGGGAACGGCGTCACCGCGTCCCGGCCCTCGGCCACCAGCCGCCACAGGTCCTCCGGCGACCGCACGTCGCCGGGGTACCGGCAGGCCATGCCCACGACGGCGATCGGCTCGCGCGCCGCCTCCTCGGTGTCCCGGAGCCGTTGCCTGGTCTGCCGCAGGTCGGCCGTCAGCCGCTTGAGGTACTCCAGCACCTTCTCGTCGTCGGCCATCACGTCGCCCCGAGTTCCTGGTCGATGATGTCGAGCATCTGGTCGAGGTCGGCGGTGTCCAGTTCGAGGTCGTCCGGCTCGACGGCTGCCTCCCGCGCGACGTGCACGGCCAGCAGCTCCTCCAGCCGCTGCCGCACCCGCGCGCCGTCCTCCTCGCCGAGCGCCGCCAGCGACTCGGCCAGCACGTCCACCTGGGCGAGCGCGGCGGCGGCGTGGTCGGGGCGCAGCCGCTCGGCCAGGTGGTCGGCCAACGCGGTCGGGTTCGGGTGGTCGAACACGACCGTGGCGGGCAGCCGCAGCCCGGTGGCCGCGTCGAGGCGACGCCGGATCTCCACCGCCGCCAACGAGTCCAGCCCCAGGTCGGTGAACGGCCGGCCGGCCGGGACGTCCTGCGCCGAGCCGTGGCCGAGCACGGTGGCGACCGTCGACCGCACCAGCGTCAGCGGGTCGACGTCCTTCCTGACCTCGACGGCCTTGGCCGCGCGTGGCCGCAGGGTCGCGGCGGACACCCTGGCCGGCAGCAGCACCGCGTCGTCGAGCCCGAGCGCGGCGTCGAACAGCGCGAGCCCCTCGGCCTCGGTGAGCGGCGCGACCCCGTCCCGCCCCAGCCGCTCGCGGTGCGCGTCGGACAGCGACCCGCCCATGCCCACGTCCCACAGGCCCCACGCGAGCGAGACGGCGGGCAGTCCCCCGGCGCGCCGGTGCTCGGCGAGCCCGTCGAGGAAGGCGTTGGCCGCCGCGTAGTTGCCCTGGCCCGCGCCGCCGAGCAGCCCGGCCGCCGAGGAGAACAGGACCAGCGGCACGTCGGTCAGCTCGTGCAGGTGCCAGGCGGCGTCCACCTTGGGCCGGAACACCGCGTCGAACCGGTCCGGGGTCAGCGAGGACAGCACGCCGTCGTCCAGCACGCCCGCCGCGTGCACGACGGCGGCCAGGTCCGGGATCGTGGCCAGCAACGCGGCCAGCGCGTCCCGGTCCGCCACGTCGCAGGCCGCGGTCCGGAACCCGGCCACCGGCGTCCCGCTCCGGCTGACCAGCACCGCCCGGTCGCCGAGGTGGCGGGCGATCAGCCGGCCCAGCGCACCCGTGCCGCCGGTGACCAGCACCGTGCCGCCGGGCAGCTCGCCGTCCGGGGCCGGTGGCGCCGGCGCGAACCGGGGTGTCACCACCTCGTTGCCCCGCACCAGCAGGAACCGGTCCGGGTACTCGGCCTGCGCCGCCCGGACCAGGCCGTGGACCGCGGCGTGCGCGAGGTCGTCCGACACCACGATCGCCAACCGGGAGCCCGCCGACCTCGGGTCGGCCGGCCACGCGCCCAACCGCGCCAGCACGTCGGCGGTCGCGGCCCGGGCGGCGGTGGGCGGATCGCCCTCGAACACCGGGACCACGTGCCGCACCACCCCGTCGGGCACCGGCTCCCGCGCCCACGTGACGCGGTGCAGCGGTCGGGGCGCGGCGGCGGGACGCAGGGCCAGGTCGCCCACCGTGGCCACCGGCGCGCCGGAGTCGTCGGCGAGGACGAGCGAGACGGACTCGGGGCCGGTCGGGGTGAGGCGCACCCGCAGCGCCGACGCGCCCCGGCCGTGCACCGTCACGTCGGTCCACGCGAACGGCAGGAACGCGTGCCCGGCGCCGACCACCAGGCCGCCGGGCACCACGACGTGCTGCGCCACGTCCCGCAGCGCCGGGTGCAGGCCGTAGCCCTCGCCGTCGGGGACGGACACCTCCGCGAAGACCTCGGCGACCTCCGCGCCGGCCGCGTCCCGGGCCACCCGGCGCCACACCGCGCGCAGGCCGCGGAAGACCGGCCCGTAGTCGAGACCGGCCGCCGCGAAGTCCTCGTACAGCTCGTCGATCCCGATCTCGCGCGCACCCGCCGGCGGCCACTCGGTGAGCGACACCGCGGGTGCGGGGTCGTCGCCGAGCGCGCCGGTCGCGTGCTTGGTCCACTCGCCGCCCTCGGGACGCGCGTGGACGGTCAGGTCCCGGTCGGCCACCACGAGCTGCACCTCGACCGCCGTGCCGTCCGGCACCACGAGCGGGTGGTGCAGCGTCAGCTCCGCCACCCGGCCGGCGCCGACGCGCGTCGCCGCGTGCCCGGCCAGCTCCAGCAACGCCGTGCCGGGCACGACGACCTGCCCGAACACCCGGTGCTCGGCCAGCCACGGGTGGGTCGCGGTGCTCAGCCGCCCGTGCAGCAGCAGCCCGCCGTGCTCGGCGAGCTCCGCCACCGCGTCGACCATCGGGTGCTCGGCGCCGGACCGCCGCCGCGCCGTGGCGCCGGGCCAGAAGCGCTTGGGCTGGAACGCGTACGTCGGCAGCTGCACCCGCCGCGCCTGGCGGCCCTCGTACACGCGCGTCCAGTCGACCCCGACGCCGCGCGCGTGCAGCTCCGCGACGGCGTCGAGCAGCGTCTCCTCGTCGGGCCGGTCGCGGCGCAGGGCGGGGATGAACTCGCCCGTGCCGCTCAGCGCGCCGCTGGGCCCGACCTCCAGGAACGTCCGCACGCCGAGGGATTCCAGGTGTCGCACGGCGTCGTGGAACCGCACGGCTTCGCGGGCGTGCCGCACCCAGTGCTCCGCGGTGAACTCGACGGACGTGCCGGTCAACGTCGACACCACGGGGATCACCGCCTCACCGAAGGACAAACCCTCGACCACGGCCCGGAACCCGTCCAGCATCGGATCCATCAGGTGCGAGTGGAACGCGTGGCTGACCTTGAGCCGGGTGGCGCGCTCGAACCTCGCCGCCACCGCGAGCACCGCGTCCTCGTCGCCGGACACGACCGTCGACCGCGGACCGTTGACCGCGGCGATGGCCACCCGGTCGCTCAGCAGCGGCAGCACGTCCTGCTCGGACGCGACGACCGCCGCCATGGCCCCACCGGTCGGCAGCGCCTGCATCAGCCTGCCGCGCGCGGTGACCAGCGCGCACGCGTCCGCCAGCGACAGCACGCCCGCGACGTGCGCGGCGGCGATCTCGCCGACCGAGTGCCCGGCCACGAAGTCGGGTCGCACGCCCCAGTGCTCCAGCAGCCGGAACAACGCCACCTCGAACGCGAACAGCGCGGGCTGCGCGACCCCGGTCTCGTGCACGGCGTCGGTGTCGAGGGCGTCGCCCAGCCCCAGGTGCGCGCACACCTCGTCGAACGCCCGCGCGAACGCGGGGAACGCCTCGTGCAGGTCGGCGGCCATGCCCGGGTGCTGGCTGCCCTGGCCGGAGAACAGGAACGCCACCCGCCCCGCGTCGTCGCGCCCGCCCGTCACCTCGGCGAGCCGCTCCACCAGGGCTTGGCGCGAGCCGCCGGCGAAACCGACCCGGCGTTCCAGGTGCGCACGCGTGGTGGCCAGCGTCCACGCCACGTCCAGCGGGTGCTCGGGCGTCTCCTCCAGGTGCGCGAGCAGCCGTCGTGCCTGGTCGCGCAGCGCCGCGTCGTCCTTGGCGGACAACACCCACGCGACCGGTCGGGCGTCGTCGGTCGGTTCGGCGGTCTCCTCGTCGGCCTGTTCGACGATCACGTGGGCGTTCGTGCCGCTGATGCCGAACGACGACACCCCGAACCGGCGCGGGCGACCCGCCTCGGGCCACGGCCTGGCCTCCGCCAGCACCTGCACGGTGTCGACGCCCCACTCGGCGTGCGGGGTGGGCTCGGTGACGTGCAGGGTGCGCGGCAGGACGCCGTGGCGCATCGCCTGCACCATCTTGATCACGCCGGCGACCCCGGACGCGGCCTGCGAGTGGCCGAGGTTGGACTTGAGCGACCCGACCCACAGCGGCTCGGTGCGCTCCCGGCCGTAGGTGGCGAGCAGCGCCCGCGCCTCGATCGGGTCGCCCAGGCGGGTGCCGGTGCCGTGCGCCTCGACGGCGTCGACGTCGGCCGGGGAAAGCCCCGCGTCGTCGAGCGCGCGTTGCAGGACGCGCTGCTGCGCGAGGCCGTTCGGCGCGGTCAGGCCGTTGGACGCCCCGTCCTGGTTCACCGCCGTGCCACGCACGACCGCCAACACCTGGTGCCCGTTGCGGCGCGCGTCGGACAGCCGCTCCACCAGCAGCACACCGACGCCCTCCGCCCACCCGGTGCCGTCCGCGGCGGCCGAGAACGACTTGCAGCGGCCGTCCTCCGACAGCACGCGCTGCCGGCTGAACTCCGTGTAGGTGCCCGGTGTCGCCATCACCGTCGCGCCACCGGCGAGCGCCAGCGAGCACTCACCGCGCCGCAACGCCTGCGCCGCCCAGTGCAGCGACACCAGGGACGCCGAGCACGCCGTGTCCACGGTGACCGCCGGGCCCTCCAGCCCGAAGGCGTACGCGACCCGCCCGGACAGCACGCTCGCCGAGTTGCCGGTGCCGATGTAGCCCTCGACCGCGTCCCAGTCGCCCCGCCACAGGTCGGCGTAGTCCTGGCCGTTGGTGCCCACGAAGACGCCGGCCGTGGAGCCGCGCACCGACTCCGGGTCGATGCCGGCGCGTTCGAACGCCTCCCACGCCACCTCCAGCAGCAGCCGCTGCTGCGGGTCCATCGCCAGCGCCTCACGCGGCGAGATGCCGAAGAAGGCCGCGTCGAACGTCGTGGCGACGTCGAGGAACCCGCCGCCGCGGGTGTAGGTGGTGCCCGGTTGGTCCGGGTCGGTGTCGAAGATGCCCGCCAGGTCCCAGCCGCGGTCGGTCGGGAACGGGCCCACCACGTCGGCCTCAGCCTCGACCAGCCGCCACAGGTCCTCCGGCGACCGGACACCGCCGGGGAACCGGCAGGCCATGCCGACGATCGCGATCGGCTCCTGGCTCGGCGCGGCCACCGGCGCGGTGACGACCGGTCGGCGCTCCCCCGCCAGGTGCTCGGCGAGCGCGGTCGGCGTCGGGTGGTCGAACACCAGCGTCGTCGGCAGCGACCGGCCCGTCGCGGCGGCCAGCCGGTTGCGCAGCTCGACGGTGGTGAGGGAGTCGAACCCGAGGTCCTTGAACGGCCGGGACACGTCCACCGAGTCGGGGCTGCCGTGGCCGAGGACCGTGGCGACGTGCGCGCGCACCAGGTCCAGCACGGTGCCGTGGTCGGACTTCGACGGGGGCGTGACGGCCGTGGCACGGGCGCCGACGACGAGCGGCCGGTCCGCCGTCAACGCGCTGTCGAACATGGCCAGCGCCTCGGCCGTGGTCAGCGGGGCGAACCCGCTGCGGGCCAGCCGGGCGCGGTCCGCCTCGCCCAACCCGCCGGTCAGACCGCTGTCCTCGGCCCACAGGCCCCAGGCGATGGAGACCGCGGGGAGGCCTCGGGCGCGGCGGTGCTGGGCGAGCGCGTCGAGGAAGGCGTTGCCCGCCGCGTAGTTCGCCTGCCCCGCGCCGCCGAGCACCCCCGCCAGCGAGGAGAAGAACACCAGGGGCACGTCGGTCAGCTCGTGCAGGTGCCACGCGGCGTCGACCTTCGGGCGCAGGGTGGTGGCGAGCCGCTCGGGTGTCAGCGACTCGACCGTGCCGTCGTCCAGCACGCCGGCCGCGTGCACGACGGCGGTCAGGCCGGGGAGGTCGGCGAGCAGCGCCGCCAGCGCGTCGCGGTCCCCCACGTCGCAGGCCACCACGCGGACGTCGGCGTCCAGGTCGGGCAGCGGGTTCGGGCCACCGCCGCGGCTGACGAGCACGAGGTTGCGCACGCCGTGCGCGGTCGCCAGGTGCCGCGCGAGGAGCGTGCCCAGGGTGCCCGTGCCGCCCGTGATGAGCACGGTGTCGCCCAACTCGACGGCGGGCGCGGTGAGCACGAGCTTGCCGGTGTGCCGGGCCTGGCCCAGGAACCGGAACGCCTCCGGCGCCTGCCGCAGGTCCCACGCGGTGACCGGCAACGGCGTCACCGCGCCCGCCTCGAACAGCGCGCCCAGCTCGGCGAACATCTCCCGGATGCGGTCGGGCCCGGCCTCCACCAGGTCGTAGGCCCGGTAGACGACACCGGGGTGCCGCCGGGCGACCTCGGCCGCGTCCCGGATGTCGGCCTTGCCCATCTCCAGGAACACCCCGCCGCGCGGCAGCAGCCTCAGCGAGGCGTCCACGAACTCGTCGGTCAGGCAGTCCAGGACGATGTCCACGCCGTCGGCGAAGCGCTGCTCGAACTCCAGCGTGCGCGACGACGCGATCCGCTCGTCGGGGTAGCCGAGCGACCGCAGCACGGGCCACTTCGGCGGACTGGCCGTGCCGTGCAGCTCCAGACCCCAGTGGCGGGCGAGCCGGGTCGCCGCCATGCCGACACCGCCGGTGGCGGCGTGCACCAGCAGGGACTGCCCGGGGCGCGCGCCCGCGAGGTCGACCAGGCCGTAGAACGCGGTGAGGAACACGACCGGGGTGGAGGCGGCCTGGGCGAACGTCCACCCGGTCGGCACCGGGGCCAGCATCCGGTGGTCGGTGACCGCGACCGGCCCCATCGCGCCGCCCGCGAACAGGCCCATCACCTCGTCGCCGGCGGTGAAGCCGGTGACCTCCGAGCCGACCTCCAGCACCACGCCGGCGGCCTCGCCGCCGATCCTGGCGTCGTCGCCGGGGTAGAGGTCGAGGCCGATCAGCACGTCCCGGAAGTTCAGGCCCGCCGCCCGGACCGCGATCCGCACCTCGCCCGGCCCCAGCGGCTCGCGCGGGGACGGCACCGGCGCGAGGTTCTCCAGCGTCCCGCGTTCGGTGACGTCCCAGTGCCAGTCGGTGTCCGGCGTGCGCGGCACCTCCAGCGGCACCACCTTCGGCGTCCACGCCTCGCGACCGCGCAGCACCACCTGCGGCTCGCCGGCGGCCACCCCGCGGGTGACCAGGTCGGCGGACGCCTCGTCGGTGTCCACGATGGACACCCGGCCGGGGTGCTCGGCGATCACCGAGCGGACCAGGCCCCAGACCGGGGCGGCGGCGAGGTCCGAGACGTGGTCGCCGACCGCGTTCCGGGTGACGACCACCAGGTGCGGCCGGTCACCCGCCAAGTGCTCCCGCACGGCCCCGAGCACCTGTGCCAGCGCGTCCCGCGCGCCGGAGATCGGGTCGTCGGCGCCGGTGACGTGCAGGACGTCCGCCTCGACGCCCGCCTCCGGCAGGGTCAGCGGCACCCACTCGACCCGGGAGAGCGGCGACCGCGCGTGCCCGGCGCCCACCGTCCGCAGGACCAGCGACTCGACCGCGAACACCGGCACGCCGTCCTCGTCCACGGCCGTGATCTCGTGCCCGTCGCCGTTCGGGCGGACCCGGACGCGCAGCCTCGTCGCCGTGGACCGGCGCAGCCTCACGCCGCTCCACGAGAACGGCACCCGCACCTCGTGCGCCGGGGTCTCCAGGACGTGCAGCACGGCGTCGAGCAGGGCCGGGTGCGGGTCGAACCGGCCCGCGTCGCCGGGCAGCCGCACGTCCGCGTAGAGGTCGTCGCCGGAGCGCCAGGCCGCCTCCAGGCCCCGGAACAGCGGGCCGTAGTGGTAGCCCTGGTCGGCCAACCGCTCGTACCGGCCCGCGAGGTCGACCGGCTCGACGTCGGCGGGTCGGTCGAAGCCCCGCGGCGGCGCGCCGTCCGCCGTGAGGACGCCCGTGGCGTGCGTGGTCCAGTCGTCGCCGTGCCGGGAGTGGACGGTGACGCGGCGGCGGCCCCGGTCGTCCGGCGCCTGCACCGCCAGCTGCACCTCGGCCGGCACCGTGAGCGGGGCGTGCAGCACCAGCTCCGCCAACACCGGGCACCCGACCCGCTCGCCCGCGCGAACGGCCAGCTCGACGAGCGCGGCGCCGGGCACCACGGTTTCCCCGAGCACGGCGTGGTCGGCCAGCCACGGGTGCGCGTCGAGCGACAACCGGCCCGCCAGCAGCACGCCGTCGCCGTCGGCCAGCCGCACCGCGGAGGTCAGCAGAGGGTGGCCGGACGTGACGCCGTAGTCGAGGTCGGTCGCCAGCCAGAACCGCTCCCGCTGGAACGGGTAGGTCGGTAGGTCGGTCCGCCGCGCTTCGGGCAGCCGCCAGTCCACCGCCACGCCGCGGACGTGGGCCTCCGCCAGCGCGTGCGCGAACCGGTCCGGGCCGCCGTCGTCGCGGCGCAGGGTGGACAGCACCACCGGCCCGTCCCCCAGGACGGTCGTGAGCACGGGGTGCGGGCTCGACTCCAGCAGCACGCCGATCCCGTCCGCCAGCGCGGCCTGCGTGGCGCGGTGGAACTCGACCGGTTCACGCGCGTTGCGGTACCAGTAGTCGGCGTCGAGGGTCGTGGTGTCGACCAGGGCGCCGGTCACCGACGAGTAGAACGGGATCGCCGACGACCTCGGGCGGACGGGCGCGAACGCGGCCAGCAGCTCCTCGCGGATCGAGTCCACGCGCGGCGAGTGCGCGGCGAAGTCCACCGGCACGCGCTTGGCCCGCAGCTCCTCCCGCGCGAGCAGCCGCTCCAGCGCGGCGGTCTCGCCGGAGACGATGGTGGAGCTGGGGCCGTTGACGCCGGCGATGCCGAGTCCGTCCTCCAGCAGGGCGCGCACCTCGTCGACCGGCAGCGGCACGGACGCCACGCCGCCGCGCACCGCCGGTGACGACATCGCCTTGGCGCGCGACGCTATCACCCTGGCCGCGTCGTCGAGCGACAGCGCGCCCGCGACCGCCGCCGCCGCGACCTCGCCCTGCGAGTGGCCGACCACCGCGGCGGGCACGACGCCGTGGTGCCGCCACAGCTCGGCCAACGACACCATGACCGCCCACTGCGCGGGCTGCACCACGTCCGGCCGGTCCAGCGGGCCGGACAGCTCGGTGACGAGGTCCCAGTCCACGTGGGGCCGCAGCGCGGCGGCGCACTCGTCCAGCTTCGCCGCGAACACCGGTGAGGACCGGTACAGCTCCACGCCCATCCCGGACCACTGCGCGCCCTGCCCGGGGAAGATCAGCGCCACCCCGCCGGACGCGGTCGCCTCACCGGTCACGACGTCCACGGCAGGCTCGTCGCGCGACAGCGCGCCCAGGCCCGGGCGCACGTCGCCGAGCACCACGGCCCGGTAGCGGAACGGCGTGCGGGTGTGCGCGAGCGACCACGCCACGTCGGCCGGGTCGGCGTCGAGGTCCAGCAGCCGGGAAGCCTGCTCCCGCAACGCTGCCGGGCTCTTCGCGGACAGCGCCCAAGGCGCCCGGCCGGGCTCGGCGGACAGCACCCCGGGCACCTGACCCGAGCCGGGGGCCGGCTCGGCGGACTCGACCGGCTCGGCGGGCTCGGCGGGCTCGGCGGGCTCGGCGGCGGCGTGTTCCACGATGACGTGCGCGTTCGTCCCGCTGATGCCGAACGACGACACCGCGGCCCGGCGCGGCCGGTCGGTGTCGGGCCACGGCGCGGCCTCGGTGAGCAGCCGCAGCGCGCCCGCCGACCAGTCCACGTGCGATGAGGGCTCGCCGACGTGCAGGGTCTTCGGCGCGGTGCCGTGGCGCATGGCCATCACGACCTTGATCACGCCCGCCACACCGGCGGCCGTCTGGGTGTGGCCGAGGTTCGACTTCACCGAGCCGAGCAGCACCGGCGCGTCCCGGTCGCGCCCGTAGGTGGCCAGCAGCGCCTGCGCCTCGATCGGGTCGCCGAGCCGGGTGCCGGTCCCGTGCGCCTCCACGAGGTCGACGTCGGCCGGGGTGAGGCCCGCGGCGGCGAGGGCGTCCCGGATCACCCGTTCCTGCGCCGGTCCGTTGGGCGCGGTCAGACCGCTGCTCGCGCCGTCCTGGTTGACCGCGCTGCCGTTGACGACCGCCAGCACCGGGTGGCCGTGCCGCCGCGCGTCGGACAGGCGCTCCAGCAGCAGGAGTCCCGCGCCCTCCGACCAGCCGGTGCCGTCGGCGTCGGCCGAGAACGCCTTGCACCGGCCGTCGGCGGCCAGCCCGCCCTGCTTGGCGAACTCGGTGAACGTCCGCTGGGTCGCCATCACCGCGACACCGCCGGCCAGCGCGAGGTCGCACTCGCCCGCGCGCAGCGACCGCGCCGCCAGGTGCAGCGCGACCAGCGAGGACGAGCACGCGGTGTCGATCGTGACCGCCGGACCGGTCAGCCCGAACGCGTAGGCGAGGCGGCCGGACGCGACGCTGCCCGCGCTGCCGGTGCCCAGGTGGCCCGCCACCTCCTCGGGCGGCGTGCGGAACCTGGACGCGTAGTCGTCGTACATGACGCCCGCGAACACACCGGTCCGGCTGCCGCGCACGGCGTCCGCGGTCAGGCCGGCGCGTTCGAACGCCTCCCAGGACACCTCCAGCAGCAGCCGCTGCTGCGGGTCCATGGCCAGCGCCTCGCGCGGCGAGATGCCGAAGAAGCCGGCGTCGAAGTCCGCGGCGTCGTGGAGGAAACCGCCGAGGCCCTCCCCCTCCCAGTCGCGGTCGGCCGGGAACCCGGTGATGGCGTCGCCACCCGAGTCCACCAGCCGCCACAGGTCTTCCGGCGACCGCACGCCGCCGGGGTAGCGGCAGGCCATCGCCACGATCGCGATCGGCTCCTCCGCGTCCGCCAACCGCTGCCGGGTCTCCTGCAACTCGGCGGTGACCCGCTTGAGGTAGTCGAGCAGTTTCTCGTCACCGGCCACCGGGACCTCGCTTCACGTTGAGCGTGTTGTCGATGAACGCGAAGAGCTCTTCGGCGGTGGCCGACGCCAGGTCGTCCGCCGGTCGCTCCTCGGGCAGCAGTTCCCGCCCCAGCCGGTTCGCCAGGTCGGCGGGCGTGGGGTGGTCGAACACGACCGTCGCGGGCAGCCGGACGCCGGACAGCGCGCCCAGCCGGTTGCGCAGCTCGACGGCCGTCAAGGAGTCGAACCCGAGGTCGAGGAAGCCCCGGTCGGGCGCGATCTCCGCGGCCGTCGCGTGGCCCAGCACGCCCGCCACCTCGGCCCGCACCACGTCCAGCAGCAGGTGCGCGCGCCGCTCCGGCGGCGCGCCCGCGAGCCGTTCCGCCAGGCCGAGCACGGGTCTCGGCGCGGGTTCGGGGCGGGACAGCCTCGCCGCCACCAGCGTGGGCGACCCGTGGCCGAGCGCCGCGTCGAACAGCACCACGGCCTCGGCCGGGCTCAGGGGGCGCATCCCGGACCTGGCGATCCGCTCCCGGTCCACGTCGGTCAACCGGCCGACCATGCCGTCCGGGTCGTCCCACCAGCCCCACGCGATGGACACCGCGGGCAGGCCACGCGCCCGGCGGTCCTCGGCCAGCGCGTCGAGGTAGGTGTTGGCGGCGGCGTAGTTGGCCTGGCCGGGCGAGCCGAGCGTGCCCGCCGTGGAGGAGAAGAACACCAGCGGGACGTCGGTCAGCTCGTCCAGGTGCCGGGCGGCGTCGACCTTGGGCCGCAGCACCTCGGTCAGCCGGCGCGGGGTCAGGGACTCGACCACGCCGTCGTCCAGCACGCCGGCGCAGTGCACGACGGCGTCCACCCGGTGCTCGGCGAGCAGCCGGGCCAGCCCCGCGCGGTCGGCGACGTCGCAGGCCACCACCTCGAACCCGGCCACCGGCGTGCCGGAACGGCTCGCGAGCAGCACCCGGGCGCCGTGCGCGTCGCGCAGGTGCCGGGCGACGTGCCGGCCGAGCGCCCCGGTGCCGCCGGTGACCAGGACCGTCCCGGTGAGCCGCACGTCCTGCTCGGACGCCGGCGCGCGCTTCAGGCCGGGCCGGAGCACCTGATCGCCCCGCACGACCACGTGGGGTTCGCCCGCGGGCACGACCACCGGGCCGTCGGTCTCGACGAGCACGACCCGGCCGGGCTGCTCGACCTGCGCCGACCGCACCAGACCGCGCACCGTGGCGGTGGCGAGCGAGCCGTCGGTGACCAGCACGAGCCGTTCCGCGTCCGACTGGACCGCCTCCAGCGCCCGCAGCGCGGCGGTGTGCGGGTCGTCGGCGTCGATCCGGACGACCGTGCGGTCGGTGTCCACCTCGGTCACCTCGACCGGGACCCACGTCGGCACGTGCAGGTCGGCGTGCCGCCGTCCCCGCTGCGGCCGGACCACCACCGACTCGATGGCCAGGACGGGTCCGCCGTGCTCATCGGTCAGCACGACCGACGCGCCACCCTCGTGCGGGGTCAGGCGCGCCCGCGCGGACGTGGCCGGGCCGAACCGCGAGATCCCCGTCAGGGCGAACGGCAGGCCCTCGCCCGCCACCAGCCCCAGGCCCTGCAAGGCGGCGTCGAGCAGCGCCGGGAACTCCTCCGCGGACACGGCGGCGTAGACCTCGTCGCCCACCCGCCGCACCTCGCGGAGCCCCTGGAACGCCGGTCCGTACTCCAGACCGCTCGCGCGCAGCGCCGCGTGGACCTCCGCCGGGTCCACGTCCGCGCCGTCGGGCCAGTCGAACGACTCGGCGGCGGCGCCACCGCGGTCCAGCACACCGGTCGCGTGCCTGGTCCACTCGCCGGTGGTCCGGCTGTGCACCCGCAGCGGGCGTCGGCCGCCGTCGTCGGGCGCGTCCACGGACACCAGCAGTTCCACCGGCTCGGTCAGCACCAGCGGCGCTTCCAGCGTCAGCTCGGCCACGTGCGCGCAGCCGACGTGCTCACCGGCCCGCAGCGCCAGGTCCGCGAACACGGCGGCGGGCACGACGACCTGGCCGTGCACCCGGTGGTCGGCCAGCCACGGCTGCCTGCCGACCGACAGCGCGCCGGTCAGCACCGCGGCGCCCGAGTCGGGCAGCGTCACGGCGTTCTCGATCAGCGGCGCGCTCTCCGCCAGCCAGAACCGCCGCCGCCGGAACGCGTACGTCGGCAGGTCGACGTGCCGTGCGCCGCGGAAGTACACCGCCCAGTCCACGGCCGCGCCGCGTGCGTCCAGCAGGCCCAGCGCCGCGGCGAGCGCGATCGGCTCGGGCCGGTCGCGGCGCTGGGTGGGCACGGCGTCGACGATCGCGCTGAGCGTGCTGTCCGGTCCGATCTCCAGCATGGTCGCGCCGCCCAGTCGCGACACCGCGTCCGCGAACCGCACGGTGTGCCGGACGTGCCGCACCCAGTAGTCCGGTGAGCACAGCTCCTCGGCGACCGGTTCGCCGGTCAGCGTGGACACGATCGGCAGCCGGGGCGGCCGGAAGGCCAGGGTCGACGCGACCGCGCGGAACCGGTCGAGCATCCCGTCCAGGTGCGCGGAGTGGAACGCGTGGCTCACCGGGAGCCGCTTGGCCGAGCCGAACTCCGCCGCGACCGCCAGGACGGCGTCCTCGTCGCCGGTCAGCACCACCGACCTCGGCCCGTTGACGGCGGCGATCTCCACCCCCGGCCGGAGCCGGTCGCGCACCTCCTCCACGCCGGCCCGCACGGCGACCATCGCGCCCCGCCCGGTCACCTCGCGCATCAGCGCGCCCCGCGCGGCGACCAGCGCGGCGGCGTCGGCCAACGACAGCACCCCGGCGACGTGCGCCGCGGCCAGCTCGCCGACCGAGTGCCCGACCAGGACGTCCGGGCGCACGCCCCAGTGCTCCAGCAGCCGGAACAGGGCCACCTCGAAGGCGAAGAGCGCGGGCTGGGCGAACTCCGTCCGGTGCACGTCCTCGGACGCCATCGCCTCGCGGAGCGGGAAGTCGAACCGCGCGCACACCTCGTCCAGCGCCTCGGCGAACACCGGGAACGCCTCGGCCAGCTCGCGGCCCATGCCCGGCCGCTGGCTGCCCTGCCCCGAGAACAGGAACGCCAACTCCCGGTCCTCGGCCCGCTCGACCGGCAACCGCAGCAGGTCCTCGACGTCCACGACCGCGGCCCGGTGCTCGAACCTCGCCCGCGCCGCCAGCGTCGCGCCCACGTCGGCGAGGTCCGGCTCGGTGCGGGTCAGGTGCCGGTGCAGGAGCTCTCCCTGCTCGCGCAACGCTTCCGGCGTCTTCGCCGACAGCACCAGCGGCACGGCGGGCAGCACCACCGGCGGTGGCGTGGGCGTGAACGGGGGCTCTTCCAGGATCACGTGCGCGTTCGTGCCCGAGATGCCGAACGACGACACGCCCGCCCGTCGAGCCCGGCCGAGCACCGGCCACGGCGTCGGCTCGGTCACCAGCTCCACCGCGCCGGCCGTCCAGTCGACGTGCGAGGACGGCGCGTCCACGTGCAGCGTCCTGGGCACCGTGCCGTGCCGCATCGCCTGCACCACCTTGATCACGCCCGCGACTCCGGACGCGGCCTGGGTGTGGCCGAGGTTGGACTTCACCGACCCCAGCAGCAACGGCGTGGCACGTTCCTGGCCGTAGGTCGCCAGCAACGCCTGCGCCTCGATCGGGTCGCCCAACCGGGTGCCCGTGCCGTGCGCCTCCACCACGTCCACGTCCGAAGTGGACAGACCGGCGGCGGCCAGCGCGGCCCGGATCACGCGTTGCTGCGACGGACCGTTCGGTGCGGTCAGACCGTTCGACGCGCCATCGGAGTTCACCGCGCTCCCGCGCAGCAGCGCCAGCACCGGGTGACCGTTGCGACGCGCGTCGGACAGCCGCTCCACCAGCAGCAACCCGACGCCCTCGCCCCAGCCGGCGCCGTCGGCCGCGTCGGCGAACGACTTGCACCGACCGTCCACCGCCAGCCCGCGCTGCCTGCTGAACTCCACGAACGGCGCCGGGGTCGCCATCACCGTCACGCCGCCGGCCAGGGCCAACGAGCACTCGCCGCGCCGCAGGGCCTGCGCCGCGAGGTGCAGGGCGACCAAGGACGACGAGCACGCCGTGTCGACCGTGACGGCCGGGCCCTCCAGCCCGAACGCGTAGGCGACCCGGCCGGACGCGACACTGCCCGCGCTGCCGTTGATCAGGTAGCCCTCGACGTCCTCGGGCACGTGCCGCAGGCGTCCCCCGTAGTCGTGGTACATGACGCCCGCGAACACGCCGGTCCGGGAGCCGCGCACCGACGCCGGGTCGATCCCACCCCGTTCGAACGCCTCCCACGCCGTCTCCAGCAGCAACCGCTGCTGCGGGTCCATCGCCAGCGCCTCGCGCGGGGAGATCCCGAAGAACGCGGCGTCGAAGTCGGCCGCGTCGTCGAGGAACGACCCCTTCCTGGTGTACGAGGTGCCGCGCCGCTCGGGGTCGGGGTCGTACAGCGCGCCGAGGTCCCAGCCGCGGTCGGTCGGCAGGTCGCCCACGGTGTCCCGGCCCTCGGCCAGCAGCTCCCACAGGTCCTCGGGCGTGCGGACGCCGCCGGGGAACCGGCAGGCCATCGCCACGATCGCGATCGGCTCGTCCACCGGGGTCGCCGCGACCTCGGTGGTGGCGGCCCGCTGCCCGGACAGGGCCTGCTGGAGGTGGGCGGCGAGCACGGCGGGCGTGGGGTGGTCGAACACCAGGCTGGACGGCAGGCGCAGCCCGGTCGCCGCGCTCAGCCGGTTGCCCAGCTCCACCGAGGCCAGCGAGTCGAAGCCCAGCTCCGCGAACGCCCGGTCGGCGGGCACGCGGTCCACCGACTGGGACAGCACGGCCGCCGCCGCGCCGCGCACGACGTCCAGCAGCGAGCCCTTCACCGCCACCGGCTTGGCCTCCGCCCGGGCCAGCGGGAGGCCGCGGGTGAGGTCCCGCGCCGGTCGCAGGGGCACGAGCACCGGCTCGTCCCGGCCGATCGCGGCGTCGAACAGCGCGAGGCCGTCCTCGGTGGACAGCTCGCCGACGCCGATCCCGGCCAACCGGCGGACGTCCGCGTGCTCGCTCATCGCGCTGCGCTGCTCCCACAGCCCCCACGCGAGCGAGACACCCGGCAGCCCTTGCGCGCGGCGGTGTTCGGCCAGCGCGTCCAGGTAGGCGTTGGCCGCCGCGTAGGCCGCCTGGCCGGCCGAGCCGAGCGACCCGGCCGCCGACGAGAACAGCACCAGCGGGACGCGGGTCAGCTCGTGCAGGACGACCGCGCCGTCGACCTTGGGCCGCAGCACGTGGTCGAGCCGTTCCGGCGTGAGCCCGTCGACCACGCCGTCGTCCGTCACGCCCGCCGCGTGCACGACGGCCGTCAGGTCGGGGATGCCCGCCAGCACGGCCGCCACCGCGTCGCGGTCGGTCACGTCGCACGCCACGGTCTCGAACCCCTCGACCGGGGTCCCGGACCGGCTGAGCAGGACCACGCGGTGCCGGTCGCGCAGGTGCGCGCCGACGAGCCGCCCGAGCAGGCCCGTGCCGCCGGTGATCAGGACCGTGCCGGGCGACCAGCGCGTGCCGTCGGCCGGCGGCGCGAGCACCAGGCGGGGCGCGTGCAGGACGCCGTCCCGCACCGCCACCTGCGGCTCACCGGACGCGACCGCCATCGGGATCGCCCGGTCGTCGTCCACGTCCACCAGCGCGAACCGCCCGGGGCGCTCGGTCTGCGCCGACCGCACCAGGCCCCACACCGCGGCCTGCGCCGGATCGGGGTCGGCGGTGAACACGGCGTCGTGCGTGACGACGACCAACCGGTCCGCGTCCTGCCGGAGCCGCGCGAGCACGGCGGCGGTGACCTCCCGGACGTCACCCCGGGGCGCCACGAACACCTCGGCCGGCCGGCCCTCGGCGGTCGTCGCAACCCGGTCCCACCGCACCACGCACAGCGAGCCGCCGCGTTCCCGGAGCCGGTCCCGGGGGATCGGCCGGACCTCCAGGAACTCCACCGCGAACACCGGTTCGCCGGTCTCGTCGGTCGCCACGACGCCGTCACCGGCCAACCGGACCCGGAGCCGGGTCGCGGACGTGGGGTTCAGCGTCACGCCGCGGAACCGGAACGGCAGCACGGTGTCCTCGCCGTCGCGAGCCAGGAAGACCGTGTGCAGGGCCGCGTCCAGCAGCGCCGGGAAGACCGCGCCCTCGACCTCCGCGAAGACCTCGGTGACCTGCGGTGCGACCGGGGACACGCGCCGCCACGCCGCGCGCAGGCCCTGGAACTCCGGGCCGTAGCGGTACCCGCGCTCGGCCAACCCCGGGTACAGCCCGTCCACCGCGACCGGTTCCGCGCCGGCCGGCGGCCACTCGTCGGGCATGTCCGGGACGTCGGCCGCCGTGGTGAGGGAACCGGTGGCGTGCGTGGTCCAGGAGCCGTCCGCGCGCCGCGCGGAGAGGGTGATCCGGCGCGCCGCGTCGACCCGCACCTGCACGTCCACACCTTCCGACACCACCAGCGGCGCGGTCAGGGTGAGGTCCGCGACGACCGGCAGGCCCAGCTCGGCGCCGGCCCGTGCCACGAGGTCGACCAGCGCGGTGCCCGGGACGACCACCGCGTCCCACACGGTGTGGTCGGCGAGCCAGCGGTGGGTGTCCGGCGCCAGCCGCCCGGTGAAGACCCACTCGTCGGAACCGGCCAGCGGGACCGCCCGGCTGAGCACCGGGTGGTCGAGCCCGCCGTCCTGGTTCGGCGTCGGGTCCAGCCAGTACCGCCGCCGTTCGAACGGGTACGTCGGCAGTTCGACGATCCGGCCCCGCGCCGGGCGGCTGTCGGCCGCGGCCGTCCCACCCGGCGCCGCCTCGCCCGAGGCGACCGCGGCGAGGGCGTCGAGGAGTTCCGCCAGGTCCCGACCCTCGACCGCCGCCCGGTGCTCGAACACCGGGCGCGTGGCGAGGGTGGCGGCCACGTCCTGCGGGCGCAGGTCGGGGTGCTCCTCGACGTGCCGGGCGAGCCTTCGGGCGGATTCCCGCAGCGCGGTCGCCGTCTTCGCCGAGAGCACCCACGTCACCGGGCCGTCCGCTTCGGCCGGTCCGGTGGCCGGCGGCGCTTCTTCGAGCACGACGTGCGCGTTGGTGCCGCTGATGCCGAACGACGACACGCCCGCACGGCGCGGTCGCCCGGTGTCCGGCCACGCGCCCTGCTCGGTCAGCAGCTCGATCGACCCGGCGTCCCAGTCGATCTCCGGTGTCGGCTCGGCCGCGTGCAGCGTGCGCGGCACGATGCCGTGCCGCATGGCCTGCACGAGCTTGACCACGCTCGCCACGCCCGCCGCCGCCTGGGTGTGCCCGATGTTGGACTTGACCGAACCCAGCAGCAACGGCGTCGAGCGGTCCTGGCCGTAGGTCGCCTGCAACGCCTGGACCTCGATCGGGTCGCCGAGCCTGGTGCCGGTGCCGTGCGCCTCCAGCACGTCGACGTCCGAAGTGGACAGACCAGCGCCGGCCAGCGCCTCGCGGATCACCCGCTGCTGCGACGGCCCGTTCGGCGCGGTGAGCCCGTTCGACGCGCCGTCCTGGTTGACGGCGGTGCCCCGGACGATCGCGAGCACCGGGTGGCCGTTGCGCCGCGCGTCGGACAGCCGCTCCACCAGCAGGACGCCGACGCCCTCCGCGGCGCCGAACCCGTCGGCGGCGGCCGAGAACGCCTTGCTGCGGCCGTCCGCCGCGAGCCCTCGCTGGCGGCCCAGCTCCAGGAACACGTGCGGGCTCGCCATCACCGCGACACCGCCGGCCAGGGCCAGGTCGCACTCGCCGCGACGCAGGGCCTGTGCCGCGAGGTGCAGTGCCACCAACGACGACGAGCACGCGGTGTCGACCGTGACGGCCGGGCCTTCCAACCCGAACGTGTAGGAGATCCGGCCGGACGCGACGCTCGCCGTGCTGCCGGTGAGCAGGTAGCCCTCCAGCTCGCGGGGCGGGTTCGTGACGCGCGAGGCGTAGTCCTGGAAGGTCAGGCCGACGAAGACGCCCGTCCGGCTGCCGCGCAGCGACTCCGGGTTGACGCCCGCCCGTTCGAAGGCTTCCCAGGAGGTTTCCAGCAGCAGCCGCTGCTGGGGGTCCATCGCCAGCGCCTCGCGCGGGCTGATGCCGAAGAACTCCGGGTCGAAGTCGGCCACGTCGTGCAGGAACCCGCCCGCGCGGGCGTAGGTCGTGCCGGGGTGGTCGGGGTCGGGGTGGAACAACCGGTCGAGGTCCCAGCCGCGGTCGGTCGGGAAACCGGTGATCGCGTCGACACCGTCGAGGGTGAGTCGCCACAGGTCTTCCGGGGTCGTGACGCCACCCGGGTAGCGGCAGGCCATCGCCACGATGGCGATCGGCTCGTCGCCGCCGGTCGTGGTGACGGGCGCGGTCGGGGCGACCTCGCCACCGAGGTGCCGGGCCAGCGCCCGCGGGGTCGGGTAGTCGAACACCACGGTCTTCGGCAGCTTGAGGCCCGTCGCCCCGTTCAGCTTCGTCCTGAGCCGGACCGCGCCGAGGGAGTCGAAGCCCAGGTCGCGGAACGCCGTGTCCGGTGGGATCGCGTCGGCCGAGTCGTGGCCGAGCACCTCCGCCGCGAGCGCGCGGACCAGCGTCAACGTGTCGGCGGTGCGGGTCGTGGCCGCTGTCCCCCCGACCTCCTCGACCCGGCGGTCGGCGACGGTGACGCAGGTGTCGCCGTTGGCCAGCGCGTGGCCCAGGGCGGCCAGCGCCCGGTGCGGCGGCATCGGCCGGTAGTCGTCGAACCGGACACCGGCGGCCATGCCCCGGCCCGACCACGGTCCCCAGGCGATGGACGTCGCGGGGAGTCCGGCGGCCTCGCGGTGCCCGGCCAGGGCGTCCAGGAAGGCGTTGCCCGGCGCGTACCCGCCCTGCCCGGCGGCGCCCCAGGTCGCGGCGACCGAGGAGAAGAGCACGAACGCGTCCAGGTCGCCGGTCAGCTCGTGCAGGTTCCACGCCGCCACCGCCTTGGCGCGCAGGGCGTTCTGGAGGTGGGCCGGCGTGAGCGAGTCGACCACCGCGTCGTCCAACACCCCGGCCGCGTGGAAGACGGTGCGCGGCGGGTGCGTCTCGATGACCTCCGCGAGGGCGTCCCGGTCGGCGGCGTCGCAGGCGACGATCGTGACCCGGTCCCCGAGTTCGGCGCGCAGGCCGTCCACGCCGGCCGCACCCGGCC
The DNA here is from genome assembly GCF_050946825.1 of Actinosynnema sp. CA-299493. NCBI lineage: Bacteria > Bacillati > Actinomycetota > Actinomycetes > Pseudonocardiales > Pseudonocardiaceae > Actinosynnema > Actinosynnema sp. CA-299493. The sequence goes on along the minus strand of NZ_CP191993.1, from coordinate 3,602,456 downwards.
CGCTGCGGCTGAGCAGGACGACGTGCTCCGCACCGGCGCGGAGCAGCCAGCGGGCGAGGTGGGACCCCAACGCGCCGGTGCCGCCGGTGACCAGCGCCGTGCCACGGGTGCGCCACTCCCCCGGCTCGCCCAGCGGCGCGGCAACCACCCGCCGGGCGAAGACACCGTCGGCACGCAGGGCGACCTGGTCCTCGTCCCCACCCAACACCGCCCCGAGCCGCTCACCCAACTCCGTCTTCCCGGACACCACACCGGACTCGGCCGCGGGGAGCGGCCCCGGCAGCTCCACCAGACCGCCCCACCGCTCCGGGTGTTCGGCGGCCAGCACGCGGCCCAGGCCCCACACCTGTGCCTGCACCGGCGTGTCCCGCGTCCCGAACCACATCGGCGCGGTGAAGTCGAGGTCGCCCCACGCCTGAGCCGCCGCCACCGTGTTCGCCAACCCCACCGGCACCGCCGGGTGCCGGTGGTGCGGCTCCTCGGCGAAGGCCAGCAACGACAGCAGCCCGGCCGGCCGCTCACCCGCCAGCGCCTCGCCGATGCGCGCGGCCAGCTCCGCCCGGTCCACCGGACCGTCGACCACGACGCGCCGCGCGCCGGGCAGCGTCAAGTCCTCGCCGGCCGGCGCGAGCACGACCCACGTGCCGGTGACCGTCCCACGCGGGGTGACCGGCTCCCACTCCACCCGGTACCGGTCCACGACGGACCGGCGTCGGGCAGCGGGAGCACCGTCCAGCCAGAACCGCTGCCGCTCGAACGGGTACGTCGGCACGTCCGCCAGGAGTCCGCCGCCGAACCCCCAGTCCACGTCGACACCGCGCACGAACGCCTCGGCGAGCGACGCGTGGAACCGCGCCAGGCCACCGTCGTCCCGCCGCAACGACCCGAGCGCGACCGCGCCGGAGCCGGCCGCGTTGACGGTGTCCTGGACGGCGGGCGTCAGCACCGGGTGCGGGCTGGCCTCCACGAACACCGTGCAGCCGTCCGCGACCAGCCTCCGCGTGGCGCGCTCGAACTCCACCGTCTCCCGCAGGTTGCGGCACCAGTAGGCGGCGTCCAGGGTCCCGGTGTCGATCCGCCCGCCCGTCACGGTCGAGTAGAACGGCACCGGGACGGACGTCGGCGTGATGCCGTCGAGCGCCGCCAGCAGCTCCGCCTCGACCACCTCGACCTGCGCCGAGTGGGCCGCGTAGTCCACCGGGATGCGCCGCGCCCGCACGCCGTCCGCCTGGCACGACGCCACCAGCTCGTCCAGCGCCGCGACCTCGCCCGACACCACGACGGCGTTCGGGCCGTTCACCGCCGCCACCGACAACCGGTCGCCGAACGGGTCCAGGCGTGCCCGCACCCGTTCCGCGCCCAGCGCGAGGGAGGCCATGCCGCCCTGGCCAGCCAGCGCCACCAACGCCTTGCTGCGCAACGCGACCACCCGGGCGGCGTCCGCGACGGACAGCGCGCCGGCGAACGCCGCCGCCGCGATCTCGCCCTGGGAGTGGCCGACCACGGCCGCCGGCTCGACGCCGGACGACCGCCACAGCTCGGCCAACGACACCATCACCGCCCACAACGCGGGCTGCACGACGTCGACCCGGTCCAGCGGGCCGGACAGCTCGTCGAGCAGGTCCCAGTCCACGAACCGGCGCAGCGCCGCCGCGCACTCGTCCAGCTTCGCCGCGAACACCGGTGACGAGCGGTGCAGCTCGGTCGCCATCCCCGACCACTGCGAACCCTGGCCCGGGAACACGAACGCGGTCCGCGCGGGCGCGGCGGTCCCGGTCACCAGCCCCGCCGCCGGCTCGCCCCGCACCAGCGCGGTCAACGCCCCCGGGTCCAGCACCGCCGCCCGGTGGTCGAACCTCGTCCGCGCGGCCAGGCCGGCGGCGACCGAGGCGAGGTCGACCTCCCGCGAGGTCAGGTAGTCGTGCAGCTCACGGGCCTGGGCACGCAGGGCTCGCGGCGTCCGGGCCGACAGCGTCAACACGGCCGGACCGCTCGACGGCGCGGGTTCGGCGGCGAACTCCTCGATCACGACGTGCGCGTTCGTCCCCGAGATCCCGAACGACGACACGCCCGCCCGCCGCGGCCGGTCCGAACGCGGCCAGGCCGTCGGCGACGTCACCAGCTCCACCAGCCCGGCGGTCCAGTCGACGTGCGGCGAGGGCCGGTCGACGTGCAGGGTGCGCGGCACCAGGTCGTGGCGCATCGCCTCGACCACCTTGATCACCCCGGCGACGCCCGCCGCCGCCTGCGCGTGCCCGATGTTGGACTTCAACGACCCCAGCAGCAGCGGCGTCGAGCGGTCCTGACCGTAGGTCTCCAGCAGCGCCTGCGCCTCGATCGGGTCGCCCAGCCGGGTGCCGGTGCCGTGCGCCTCCACCACGTCGACGTCCGAGGCGGCGAGACCGGCGTCGGCGAGCGCCTGCCGGATCACCGACTTCTGCGACCGGCCGTTCGGCGCGGTCAGGCCGTTGGACGCCCCGTCCTGGTTCACCGCCGTGCCGCGCACGACCGCCAACACCTGGTGCCCGTTGCGGCGCGCGTCGGACAGCCGCTCCACCAGCAGCACACCGACGCCCTCCGCCCACCCGGTGCCGTCCGCGGCGGCCGAGAACGACTTGCAGCGGCCGTCCGGCGCGAGCCCGTCCTGGCGGGAGAACTCCGTGAACAGCCCCGGCGTCGCCATGACGGTCACACCGCCCGCCAGGGCGATCGTGCACTCGCCCCGGCGCAGCGACTGCACCGCCAGGTGCAGCGCGACCAGCGAGGACGAGCACGCCGTGTCCACCGTGATCGCCGGGCCGTCGAACCCGAACGTGTAGGCCAGCCGCCCGGACGCGACGCTCGCCGTGCTGCCGGTGAGCCGGTAGCCGGCGAGGTCGTCGGCGGTCTCGTGCAGCCGCGGCCCGTACTCCTGCGACATCGCGCCGACGAACACGCCCACCCGGTCGCCGCGCAGCGACGCCGGCGGGATGCCCGCGCGTTCGAAGACCTCCCAGGACACCTCCAGCAGCAACCGCTGCTGCGGGTCCATGGCCAGCGCCTCGCGCGGCGAGATGCCGAAGAAGGCCGGGTCGAACCGGTCCGCGTCGTAGAGGAAACCGCCCTCCGCCAACGGCAGGTCCACGTCCCAGCCCCGGTCGGTCGGGAAGCCGCCGACCGCGTCGACCCCGTCCGCCACCAGCCGCCAGAGGTCTTCCGGCGACCGCACGCCTCCCGGGTAGCGGCACCCCATCGCGACGATGGCGATGGGCTCGTCCGGTTCGGCCCGCGGCATCGGCACGCGCTCCACGACGGGCGCGGACGCGACCGGCCCGGACAGCACCGGTCCGGACGGCACAGATCCGGACGGCACAGATCCGGACGGCACCGGTCCGGACAAGGCCGGTCCCGAGGAGTCCGGCGCGGCTCCCGGTGCGAACGACCGCGCCACGACGGGCCGCTCGACCGCGAGCCGGGCGGCCAGCGCGGTCGGCGTGGGGTGCTCGAACACCAGGGCGGGCGCCACGGCCAGCCCGGTCGCGGCGGAGAGCCGCTGCACCAGCTCCACCGCACCCTGCGACTCCAGGCCCAGCTGCTGGAACGTCCGGTCCGGCGCTACCTCGGCGTACCCGAGCAGGGCCGCCGTCTGCGCCACGACCAGGCCGAGGAGGTCGGCGGCCGGTGCGGCGACGGTCTCGACGGCCTCGCTCACCCAGTGCCGCGTCCGCTGGAAGGCGTAGGTCGGCAGGGGCACCCGCCTGCCGCGCGGCAGGACCGAGGTCCAGTCCACCGCCACGCCGGCGACGTGCAGCCGGGCGACGGCCTCCAGGACCGAGCGCTCCTCGGGGTGGTCGCGGCGCAGCGTGGGCACCAGCCGGGTGTCCGGCGTCGGGTCCAGGCAGTCCTCGACCATGCCGGTGAGCACACCGTCCGGCCCCGCCTCCAGGAACGTCGTCACGCCCGCCGCGTCCAGGGAGCGCACCGCGTCGAGGAAGCGCACCGAACCGCGCACGTTGCGCACCCAGTGCTCCGGCGACGCCAGCTCGGCCGCCGTGACCGGTCGTCCGGTGACCGTGGAGACGATCGGGATGGTCGGCGGGTGGACCACCAGGCCCTGCGCGACCTCGGCGAACCGGGCCAGCACCGGCGTCATGCGAGGTGAGTGGAACGCGTGGCCGACCTTCAGCCGGGCGGTGCCGTGCCCACGCGCCTTGAAGTCGGCGGCGATCTCCAGCACGACGTCCTCGTCACCGGAGATCACCGTCTCGGCAGGACCGTTGACCGCGGCGACGCCGACCCGGTCCTCCCGCCCCGCCATCGCGGCGAGCAGGTCGGCCTCGGCCGCCTGCACCGCGACCATCGCGCCACCGGCGGGCAACGCCTGCATCAGCGCGCCCCGCGCCTGCACGAGCTTCGTCGCGTCGGCCAGCGACAGGACGCCGGCCACGTGCGCGGCGCTCAGCTCGCCGATCGAGTGCCCCACCAGGAAGTCCGGCCGCACGCCCCAGTGCTCCAACAGCCGGGACAACGCCACTTCCAGCGCGAACAGCGCCGGTTGGGTGAACTCCGTGCGGTGCACCGAGTCCGACGCCATCGCGTCGCGCAACGGGATGGTGAAGTGCGACAACACCTCGTCGAAGGCCGCCGCGTACACCGGGAACGCCGAGGCCAGCTCGGCGCCCATGCCGGGTCGCTGGCTGCCCTGGCCGGCGAACATCAGCGCGACCCGGAGGCCCGGCCCGGCCACGTCCCGCACCACGTCCGGCGAACGACCGCCCGCCGCCAGTGCCGCCAGACCACCGGGGAACACGACGGCGCGGTGCTCGAAGGCGGTGCGCCCGGACGCGAGCGAGTGCGCGAGGTCGGCCTCGTCGGCGTCCACTCCGGCCAGCAGGGACGCCTGAGCGCGCAGGGCCGGCTCCGAGCGCGCCGACACCAGCAGCGGCGACGAGCCGCCCCGGCGCTCCGGTCCGACCGGGGTCGTGGCCCGGGTCGGCGCTTCGGCGAGCACGAGGTGGCAGTTCGAGCCGCCCATGCCGAACGACGAGACACCGGCCACGAGCGGCCGGTCCTCGTCGGGCCACGGCGTCAGCCCCGTCTGCACCACCAGGTTCAGCTCGTCCAGCGGGATGCGCGGGTTGGGCGTGGCGAAGTTCAGGCTCGCGGGCAGCTCGCGGTGCCGGATGGCCAGCGCGGTCTTGAGGAAACCGACGATGCCGGCCGCGCCTTCGAGGTGTCCGACGTTCGTCTTGGCCGAGCCCACCACCAGCGGGCGCGACGCCCGCAGGGCCGCGCCCAGCGCGGCGGCCTCGACCGGGTCGCCGACAGGTGTGCCGGTGCCGTGGAGCTCCACGTACTGCACGTCCTCGACGGGCACGCCCGCCTGCTCGTACGCGCGCCGCAGCACGGCTTCCTGCGCGTCCGCGTCCGGCACGGTCAGCGGCCCGGCTCCGCCGTCGTGGTTCACCGCGCCGCCGCGGATGACGCAGTGGACGTCGTCCCCGTCGGCCAGCGCGCGGGACAACGGCTTGAGCACGACGAACCCGCCGCCCTCGCCGCGCACGTAACCGTTGGCGCGGGCGTCGAAGGTGTAGCAGACGCCGTCCGGGGACAGCGCGCCGAAGCGCTCCAGCCCGACCGTGCCGCTGAACAGCAGGTTCAGGTTCACGCCACCCGCCAGCGCGAGCGTCGTCTCGCCCCGCCACAGGCTCTCGCACGCCAGGTGCACGGCCACCAGGGCGGAGGACTGACCGGTGTCCACGACCAGGCTCGGGCCGCGGGCGTCCAGCAGGTGCGAGACCCGGTTGGCGATCATGCCCCGGTGCCTGCCCGGCACGGTGTAGCGGTCGGGCTCGGCGGTCAGCTTGGCGTAGTCGTCGGCGATCGCGCCGACGAACACGCCGGTGGCCGTGCCGGCGAGGGACGCGGGCACGACGTGCGCGTCCTCCAATGCCTCCCAGGCCAGTTCCAGCGTCAGCCGCTGCTGCGGGTCCATCGCCGCCGCCTCGCGGGGTGGAATGCCGAAGAACTCCGCGTCGAACAGTTCGACATCGGTCAGGAACCCGCCACGGCGGTGTTCCGGCCAACGGCCGACGGGCACATCGGTGATGGCGCTGCGCCCTTCCCGCAACAGTCTCCAGAACGCGGCCGGATCAGGCGCGCCGGGTAACCGGCAGGCCAGCCCGACAACCGCCACGGGCTCCGCGTGAACACCATTACCCATCAGCCAGGCACCCCCGTGCACGTTTTGCCGATGCGAGTCGCTAATCAACCAAGGGTGGCCACGAAGCACGTGACGCCGTTGTTGAATTCCCCACCATCCCCCGTGCCGCCTCCCCGACCCCCAACTTTCCAGATCGATTCCGCGCCTCGCAACCCCCAAACCACTTCGCCAACCCGAAGCCTTGCCGATAATTCCCGGGTGTGACCCGGTTCATATTCCGGCGATTATGCCAAGTGGCACTTCCCGGCGGACCAGGGCGCGGGTCGCCGCAGGTCCGACGTGACCGCCAGTCGAAGGTCCACTGTGGACGACGTGGCGCGAACCCGGGTCGCGACCGACCGGGCGGCGACCCCTCGCGCATTCCACGTCGCGAGCTCTTCTTTCAATGCTCAACAACCGATGCGCCGCGGTCCGCCCCCGCGGCTCGCGCGATGCCGGCACGACGTGCGCCCCGCGCATTCTCCACAAAAGAAGCGGCCTGGCCGGGCTGCCACACCTTCGGGCAACCCGCCCAGACCGCGGGCGGTCGAATCACCGAGCTCGACCGAATCGCACGAAACCCTGCTAGCAGCTGCCGTCTGATTCCTGAAGGCCGGTGCTGGGGCCCGCCGTGCGGTTCACGACGGTCGGCACGCAGTTGGCCTGGTCGAGCCGGAAGCTGTAAGGCACGGTGACCGTGGTGGTCGACTTGACGTCCGGACCGGCGGGCTTGTGATCGCTGCCGGGGGCCGACCAGGTCACGTTGTCGAAGACGTTCCCGCTGACCTGCCAGTAGCCGGCCTGGTCGGTGTAGAACGTGCCCAGCACGTCACGCGAGTTCTTGAAGTAGTTGTTGTCCACCTTCGCCTTCGCCCCGGCCCGCGAGTTGATCCCGGACTCGTTGAGGCTCACGTAGTAATTGTTGTAGATGTGCGCGATCCCACCTCGCAGCAACGGAGTCCGCGAGTCGATGTTCTCGTACAGGTTGTGGTGATAGGTGATGAAGCCGTTCGAGACGTCGCTCTCACTCGACCCGACCAGCCCGCCGCGGCCCGAGTTGCGCAGCCTGCTGTAGGACAGCGTCACGTACTGCGTGTTGTCCTTCATGTCGAACAGGCCGTCGAAACCCTCCGACTCCCCACCCGACGCCAACAGGTCCACGTGGTCCACCCAGACGTTGCGGACGTTGCTCTCCATCCCGATCGCGTCACCACCGTTGGACGTCGGCGAACCGGACTTCTTCACGTTCCGCACCGTCACGTTCCGGATGATGATGTTGCGCGAATCCCGGATGTGGATGCCCAGCTGGTCGAACACCGCACCGCCACCGACGCCGACGATGGTGACGTTGCTGATCTGCTTCAGCTCGATCACACCGGCCGCGGTCGAGCAGCTGTTGCCCGAGACCTTCGCGGTGTTGCCGTGGTTGATCGTCCCCGACACCTCGATGATGATCGGCGTCGAGCTGGACGCCCGGGTGCACAGGGCCTGGTGGATCTGGGTGCCCGTGGTGGCCCGGACCGTCGCCCCGCCCTGACCGCCCGTCGTCCCACCGTTCTGCGACGCGTAACCCGTCGCCGCGCCGGTGGGCGGGTTCGTGGTGGTGGTCGTGGTGGTGGAGGTCGTCGTCGACGTCGAGGTGGTGGTCGAGGTCGACGTGGAGGTCGACGTCGAGGTCGTGGTCGACGTGGAGGTGTCGGTGGGCGAACCGGTGCAGGCCACGCCGTTGAGCTTGAAGGAGGTCGGGGCGGGGTTGCTGCCGGTCCACGAGCCGTTGAAGCCCGGCGTGACCGACGCGCCCGTGGACAGCGAGCCGTTGTAGCTCGCGTTGCGCACCGTCACGGCGCTGCCGGACTGGGCGAACTCACCGCCCCAGAGCTGCGTGACCTGCTGGCCGGCCGCGAAGCTCCACTCCAGGGTCCAGCCCGACACCGCGTCACCGAGGTTGGTGATCGTGACGTTGGCGCCGAACCCGCCCTGCCACTGGTTGATCACCTGGTAGTCGACCCGGCACCCGGCCGCCGCGCTGGCGCTGGTGCCGGCGGCCATCACCAAACCCCCGGTCAAAGCCGCCACCGACATGACCGCGGCAATACCGGCGGCCCGGCCCTTCGTGCGTCTGCCAAATCGCGGACTCATGCGTCGCCTCCTTGCGAACAGCACTCGTGGACAGCGGTCACCTAACTTCTGGGAACGCTCCCAGGCAGCATTGCGCAACTGTGCGCAACAGGCAACAACATTCACATTCATGAATGGGCGCGGGCAACGCCATCCACGATCGGCACGCCCACCACAACGAATTCCCCGCATTTCCCCCGGCGCCGGCCACGACCCGCACCGGGGGTTGACTTCGTCACCGACGGCCCCCGACGCCACCACCGATGGCCCGGATGAACCGGCACCTGAGCGGCATCGACACGCTCTTCGTCCCGACCAGTCCCGAGCGGGCGTTCATCTCCTCGACCCTGATCGCGGCGACGACCCGGCGATAACCCCGGTCCGGTCACGCCGACGGCCCGCCGGAAGGCAGGTGACCGCCGGGCGGCACGCGGCCGACGTCAACCGGCCCGGCCGGTCATCGCGGGTGCCCGGGCTCGACGCCCGGCGCGACCTCCTCCTCCGGACGTGTCCGCGCTCCGGTGGTGACGACTCGCCCGCCCCGGCCACGACGTCCACGAGGAGGCCGGACGCCGGGCTCCGACCGCCGGAGGGGCGCCGGGTGGCCCTCCTCCGGGTCGACGGAGTCGGCGAGCGGCAGGACGGCGTTGAGCAGGAACCCGCCGGTGGGCGTCCGGGCGGTGCTCAGGCCACCGCCGAGGGCGGCCAGCCGTTCGCGCAGACCGGCCAGGCCGTGGCCGGTGGACAGCGGACCGCGGTGGGCGGCGCCCGGCCCGCCCCCGTCGCCGACCCGGATCTCGACGCGGGTCGCGGACCAGGTCAGCAGCACCTCCGCGGACGTGCCCGGGCCCGCGTGCTTGGTGACGTTGGTCAGGGCTTCCTGGACCACCCGGTACACCGCGAGGCCCAGGGTCGGCTCGACCGGCCGGGGGTCGCCGGTGACGCGCGACTCGACGTGCAGTCCCGCCGCCCGGAACGAGTCCAGCAAGGCCGGGATGTCGTCCGCGCCGAGCCGCGGCCCGGCCGGCTCCCCCTCGGCGTGCAGGACCTCCAGCATCCGGCGCAGCTCCCCCATCGCGTTCTCGCCCAGGTGCTGGATCGTGTCGAACGCGCGCGCGGCCCGGGTCGGGTCGCGGTCGAGCACCCGTCGACCGCCCGCGGCCTGGAGCACGATCACGGTGACCGCGTGGGAGACCACGTCGTGCAGTTCCCGCGCGATCCGGCCGCGCTCCTCGGTGACCGCTTGGCGCGCCTCCAGCCGGCGCCTCTCCTCCAGCGCCCGCGCGTGCTCCCGGCTGGTCCGGACCCACCGGCCGGTCGCCCACACCGACAGCGGCAACAGGGTCAGGTACGCCGCCGCCGCGATGTCCACGAGGGCGTCTTCGAGCCCGCCGGGGTCCAGGTCGGGGGTGGAGGTGGAGAACGCGTAGAGCAGCGCGCCGGCCAGCGCCACGCCCGCGACCCGCACCCGGCAGCGCTCGGCGACGGTGAACAGGGCGAGGTACACCGCGATCTCGGGACGGAAGTCGAAGCCGCTGACGGACGAGGACAGCGCGGCCACCGCCAGCACCACGACGAACACCGCCACCGGGTGTCGACGCCGCACCACGAGCACGCCGAACACCAGACCCAGGTACGACAGGGCGAACCAGAAGTCCGGTTCCTCCGGCCGCAGCGGGATGTGCGAGTAGAGCACCACGTCCATCGCGCTCGCCGCCAGGGCGAGCGCGACGTCCGCGACCACCGGCGCGAACCGCCTCCACGTCATGAGCAGCGACCGCAGTTGACGATGTTGTGCTTCGCGCACGCCTTGGCGCCCGGCGGTGTCGGCACGACGGAACCCGCGGCTTCGAACGCCGCGCGCACGTCACCGCCGTGGGCGACGATCGCGGCCTCCAGCGCCACCGGCTCGGGCATCACCGCGTTCGGCGCGTGCCGGGACGCCGAGGCGAGGTCGAGGACGGCGAACTCCGCGCCGGCGAGCCGCAGGGCGTTCACCCCGGTCGACGGGATGCGTTCGACCGGGCCTTCGTCGGCCCCGGCGAGCACGACCGTGACGTCGAGGCTGCCGTCCAGCAAGCCGGGCGGCGGGTCGGGCACCACGACCCGGTCCGGTTCGACCAGCCAGCCGGCGGCGACGTGGCCTCCCCCGCTCCGCGCCGTGGCGTTCGCCTCGATGGAAACGGCGACGTGTGCTGCCGTCATGGTTTACCCCCTGGCGAATCCGTGCACATCGGGAATGAGAAAAGCAGCGTGCGGCCGTTCCATCGTCCAACCCCGGACCGACCTTGGGCATCCCCGCATGGGATTACCACGAACGAGTGAATACCCATTCGTGTGATGGTGTGCCGATCACGAAATCCGCCGCAGGGACCGCCGCGGCGCCGGCGTCGCGCCCGTCGACCCGGCGAGGCGAACGACACCGCCCAGTCGTCCGGCAGGACGCCCTCGTCCACCGCCGCCAGGGGCGAGCTCGCGCCTCCGGCGTCGGACACGGGTGCGTAACAGGCCGTTGACAGCCGCTTCATCCTGATGAATCCTTCACCGAACCAAGTGCCCAAACGATTTGGCAGGTGGCGGGTGAAGCGCATCGGGATCAAGGACGTGGCGGCGGCGGCCGGTGTCTCCGCGACCACGGTCTCCCACATCCTCAACGAGGTCGAGGGCAAGCGGATCAACGCCGACACCCGGGCCACCGTGCTCCGCGTGGCCCGTGAGCTGGGGTACCGCCCGAACAGCATGGCGCGCGGGCTGCGAACCAGCCGCACCTACACGGTGGGCTTCGTCGGCGACGAGATCGCCACGACCCCCCACGCGGGGCAGATCATCCAGGGCGCGCAGGACGCGGGCGCCGAACTCGGCCTGCTGCTGCTCATGCTCAACACCGGGGGCGACCCGGAGCTGGAGCGCAAGGCGATCACGCTGCTGGTGCAGCACGGCGTCGACGGCATCCTCTACGCGTCGATGTACCACCGGGTCGTGCAGGTGCCGCACCAGCTGCGCTCGGTGCCCACCGTCCTGGTGGACGCGAGGGCGGACGACCCCGCGGTCCCCTCGGTCGTGCCCGACGAGGAGCAGGGCGGGCTGACGGCCACCCGCGAGCTCCTGGCGCACGGCCACCGCCGGATCGGGTTCCTCACCAACACCGACGACATACCCGCCACGCGGGGCAGGCTCGCCGGGTACCGGGCGGCGTTGGCGGAGCGGGACATCGGGTTCGACCCCGAGCTGGTCGTCGCGGACCGGTCGGACGCGCCCGGCGGCTACCGCGCGGCCCGCGCCCTGCTGGGGTCCGCGCACCGGCCCACGGCCCTGTTCTGCTTCAACGACCGCATGGCGATGGGCGCCTACCGCGCGGCGGGCGAACTGGGCCTCGCCATCCCGGCCGAGGTGTCCGTGATCGGCTTCGACAACCAGGAGCTGATCAGCGAGAACCTCCACCCCGCCCTGACCACCGTCGCCCTGCCCCACTACGAGATGGGCGCGCGGGCGGTGGCACGTCTGCAAGGCCTCATCGACCAGTCGGACACCACCACCGGCCCCGCGCTCCAGGAGGTGCTGCACTGCCCCCTGGTGAGCAGGGACTCGGTCGCCCCGCCGCACCGGTCTTGACCACTGGAACGGCGGAGCGACACGAGTGGGCGGCCGCTTGCACCGGCCGCCCGACGAGAACCAGCCCAGCACGATGGAGGAACCATGAATGCCAAGACCAGACGTCTCGCCGCAGCGAGTCTAGTGGTCGTCGCCGCGACGGCCGCGCTCGCGGGTTGCGGCGGCGACGGCGGCGGCTCGGACGCCCGCGGCGGAGTCCTGAAGCTGTGGACCCACAACGCGGGCAACGCCGCCGAGTACGACGTCGTGGAGAAGGTGGTCGACGACTTCAACGCGAGCCAGACCACGTACGAGGTCGAGATCGAGGCGTTCCCCCAGGGTTCCTACAACGACGCGGTCGTCGCTTCTTCCTCGGCGAAGAAGCTGCCGTGCATCCTCGACGTGGACGGCCCCAACGTGCCGAACTGGGCCTGGGGCGGGTACCTGGCCCCGCTGGAGCTCACGGGTGGCGAAGTCCCCCTGGACGACCAGCTGCCCAGCACCGTGGGCAAGTACCAGGACAAGGTCTACGCCTTCGGCTTCTACGACGTGGCCCTGACCATGTTCGCCCGCAAGTCGGTGCTCGACGAGCACGGCATCCGGGTCCCGACGCCGGACGAGCCGTGGACCCGGGCGGAGTTCTCCTCCGCGCTGGCCGACCTCAAGGCCGGCGGCAAGTTCGAGCACCCGCTGGAGATGGGCACCGGCGGCAGCGGTGAGTGGTGGCCCTACGCGTACTCGCCGCAGTTGCAGAGCTTCGGCGGCGACCTGGTCGACCGCTCCTCCTACAAGACCGCCGAAGGCGCGCTCAACGGCCCCGAGGCGCTCGACTGGGCGAAGTGGTTCCGCTCATTGGTCACCGACGGGCACATGGCCCAGAAGTCGGGGTCCAGCCCCAACGACGACTTCCTCAACGGCAAGTCCGCCATCGAGTGGGACGGCAGCTGGGACGCGGCCAAGAACGTCGAGAAGCTGGGTGACGACCTGCTGATCCTGCCGCCGGTGGACTTCGGCGCGGGGCCCAAGATCGGCGGGGCCTCCTGGCAGTGGGCCATGAGCTCGAACTGCGCGAAGCCCGAGGGCGCGCGCGCGTTCCTGGAGTTCGCCCGCAAGACCGAGTACTTCACCGCGTTCGCCAAGGCGACCGGCACGATCCCCGCGACGGACGCCGCCGCGGCCCAGATCCCCGGCTACGAGCCCGGCGGCCGGTACGAGTCCTTCGTCCGCTCGGCCAGGGACTTCGCGGTGGTGCGCCCCGCGACGCCCGCGTACCCCTACATCGCGTCGGTGTTCGAGAAGACCGCCAAGGACATCGTGGCGGGCGCCGATCCCGACTCCGCGCTGGACGAGGCCGTCAAGCAGATCGACGCCAACCTCGAGCTGAACGACTTCTACGCCGGCTGACGGCTCCGCCTCGCCCGCCCGGTGGAGACCGGTCGTCTTCACCGGGCGCGCCCGCTTCGCCCGGAGGTCTCGTTGACCGCCGCTGTTCCCCTTCTCCCCCGCCTGCGACGCGCCCGCGGCAGCACGCGGAGCACCGCCCGCCTCCGGGAGGGCGTGACCGCGATCGGCATGGCCGGTCCCGCGGTGCTGCTGCTGCTCGTCTTCTTCGTCATCCCGGTCGTCCTGGCGTTCGCCCTGGCCTTCACCAGTGCCCGCCTGATCTCGCCGACCCCCGCCCGCTTCGTGGGGCTGCGCAACTTCGCCATGCTGGCGGAGGACCCGGTCTTCCTCCGCTCGGTGCTCAACACGTTCACCTTCGCGGCCGTCGTGGTGCCCGTCCAGGCGGGTCTCGCCCTCGGCTTGGCCCTCCTGGTCAACGGGCGGTTCCGCGGCACGAACTTCTTCCGCACCGTCTACTTCATCCCGGTGGTCACCTCCATGGTGGTGGTGTCGATCGTGTGGACGTTCCTGTACCAGAAGGACGGCCTGCTCAACAGGATCATCGACGCGGTGACGTTCGGCCTGGTCCAGGGACCGGACTGGTTGAACGACCCATCGACGTCCCTGGCCGCGATCGTGTTCATGTCCGTCTGGCAGGGCGCGGGCTTCCACATGATCATCTGGCTGGCCGGGCTCCAGACCATCCCGACCGAGCTGCACGAGGCCGCCTCCATCGACGGCGTGGGCCGGTGGACGAGGTTCCGGTTCGTGACCTGGCCGGGGTTGCGGGCGACCCGCACCTTCGTGCTGATCACCATCACCATCTCGGCGTTCAGCCTGTTCACGCAGGTCAACGTGATGACCCAGGGCGGGCCGCTGGACTCGACCACCACGCTGGTCCACCAGGCCGTGCGCAGCGGGTACCAGCAGCAGCAGACCGCGTACGCCTCGGCGATCTCGCTGGTGTTCTTCGTGCTGGTGCTGATCGTCTCGCTCGTCCAGCGCCACCTCACCAGGGAGAAGGACTGACATGTCGACCACGTCACCCCGGTCCGCTCCCCCGGCGGCGCCGCGCCGGCTGCCCGGGTACGCCCTGCGGGTCGTGCTCGCGTCGTTCTTCGCGTTCCCCGTGGTGTTCATGCTGGTCTCGTCGTTCAAGCCCGACCAGCAGATCTTCGGCGACCTCGGCAGCCCCCGGGCGTTCCTGCCGGTCGGCAGCCTGTCGCTGGAGAACTACACCGCGGTGTTCGACCGCGTGCCGGCGGTCCGGTTCCTGCTCAACTCGCTCGGCGTCTCGGCGATCACGATCGTGCTCGGCGTCCTGGTCAACAGCCTGGCCGCCTTCGCGCTGTCCAGGATGCGCTGGCCCGGCCGCAAGGTCCTGCTCACCGTCATCATCGCCACGCTGATCGTGCCGTTCGAGACCTTCGCGCTGCCGATGGTGTGGTGGGTGGACAAGCTGCCCTGGTTGGAGCTGAACGGGTTCCGCCTCACCCTCACCGAGGGGTGGCTGGACACCTACCGGGTGCAGATCCTGCCCTTCGTCGCGAACGCGTTCTCGATCTTCCTGTTCCACCAGTACTTCCAGAGCATCCCCAAGGAACTGGACGAGGCCGCGCTGATCGACGGAGCCGGGTGGTTCGGCATCTACCGGCGGATCGTCATGCCGCTGTCGGGCCCGGCGATCGCGACCGTGGTGATCCTGACGTTCCTGCCCGCCTGGAACTCCTACCTGTGGCCGCTCATGGTGGTGCAGGACGAGGAACTCCGCCCGGTGATGGTCGGCATCCAGTACTTCTTCCAGCTCAACGTCTCCTGGGGCCAGATCATGGCGTACTCGTCCATGATCACCGTCCCCGTGCTCGCGCTGTTCCTGGCCTTCCAGCGGTCCTTCATCAACAGCATCGCCTCCAGCGGCGTCAAGGGCTGACCGCTCCGACCTCGAGGACTCCGTTGTCGACTCCCGACCCCCACCTGCCCACGGTCCACCTGAGGCCACCCCGGAACTGGATCAACGACCCCAACGGGCTCGCCTTCCACGACGGCCACTACCACGTGTTCTTCCAGCACAACCCGAACGGCCCCGACCACACCGGCATCCACTGGGGACACCACCGCAGCGCGGACCTCGTCACGTGGGAGGAGCTGCCGGTGGCGCTGGCGCCCACCCCCGGCGGCGACGACGCCGACGGCTGCTTCTCCGGCAACGCGGTCTCCGACGGTGACCGGATGCTGGCGTTCTACTCCGCCTACCGCACCGATCGCTGGTGGCAGCCCATCGCCGCGGCGGAGTCCCGGGACCGCGGGCTCACCTGGCACAAGCACCCCGAGCTGGTGATCCCGACGCCGCCCGAGGGCACGTCGATGTACCGCGACCCCTACGTCTGGCGCCAAGGCGACCGGTGGCGGATGCTCGTCGGCGCCAGCGTCACCGGCGAGCGCGGCGCGGCGCTGCTGTACGAGTCGTCGGACCTCGCGGACTGGCGGTACCTCGGGCCGTTCTTCGCCGACGGAACGGGCGCGGAGGGCTGGACCGGGTGGGAGTGCCCCCAGTACGCCACCTTCGGTGACCGCGGGGTGCTGGTCGTCAGCCTGTGGGACGCGGTCGCGGGCCCCCGCAGCACGCGCGTCTACGTGGGCGACGAGCGGACCGGCCGGTTCGCGTCCACCGGTCACCGGCCCCTCGACCACGGTCCGGACCTGTACGCGCCCGCCCTGCTGCCCGCGCCCGACGGCCGCTGGCTGCTGTGGGGCTGGTCGTGGGAGGCCCGCGACCAGCAGTGGTCGCGCGAGGCGGGCTGGGCGGGCGTCCTCACCGTTCCCCGGGAGCTCTCGCTCGCCGAGGACGGGACGGTGCGCCAGCAACCCGCCACCGAGGTCCTCGGGTACCGCGGGCGCAAGGTCGTGCACGCCACCGGCTGGTCCGCCGCGGCGGATCCCGGTCCGGCCGAACTCGGCGAGGTGGGCACGGCGTTCGACCTCACCGCCCGGCTGCGCCCGCGCTCGGACGAGCCGTGCGGCCTGCGGCTGGAGACCGCCGCCGGCGAACACCTCGACCTCGTCGTCGACCCGGTCGCGGGCGAGCTGGTCGTGGACCGCGACCACGCCTCGCTCGACCCCCGCGCCCGCACGGGGCGCTACCCGGTCCCGCTGTCCGGGCAGCGGAGCCCGGTGGAGCTCAGGGTGATCGTGGACGGCTCGATCGTGGAGGTGTTCCTCGACAGCGGCGAGACGGTGACGCTGCGGTGCTACCCGACCGGGCCCACCCCGTGGCGGCTGCGGGCCTTCGGCGCGCTGGACCACGTGGTCGACGTCTGGGAGCTGACCGCCGGCGGCCTGCCGACCACCGCGGACCAGGAGGGGCTGCGCACCCGCGCGAGCTGACCGCACCGTCGCGCGAGGGCCCGGCCGGGATCATCCCGACCGGGCCCTCGTCGGCGTTCAGGGACGTGGCGCGGCGACCGATCCGCGTGCGCGCAGCGGCATCGCCACCCGGTGCACGGCGGAGGCCTGCGCTTCCCCGTCCAGGACCAGCTCCACCGCGCGGCGTCCCATCTCGTAGTGCGGCAGGGCCAGGGTCGTCAGCGCGGGCCGCAGCCACGAGGCGATGTCCTGGTCGTCGAAGGAGATGACCGAGACGTCCCCGGGAACCGACCGGCCCGCTTCGGCGAGCGCCTGGTAGGCGCCGAAGGAGACGCGGTCGGTCGAGCACACCAGCGCCCGCAGTGGGACGCCCGAGGTGAGCAGCGCCCGGACCTCGCGGTACCCGTCCTCGGCGTTCCACTCGCACTCCACCACCCCGTCGAGCATCGCCCGCTCCGCGCGCAGGACCTCCTGCAGACCGCGCATGCGCTCGATGCCCGCGAAGATGCCCTCCGGGGTGGCGGGCACGGCCTGGTGGCCGCCGATCGCCCAGATCCCCGAGCGGTGGCCGGCGTCGAGCAGCACGCGCCCGGCCGCCCGGCCGGCCTCGATCTCGTCGGGGACCACCGACGGCGCGTCGAAACCCGGCGCCAGGCAGTTGAGCAGGACGACCCGGCGTCCGTGCAGCTCCTTCGGCGGCACGACGTAGCGGGTGAACATGGTCGCCAGGATCACCGCGTCGGCCTGCCGGTCCAGCAGCACGTTGACCACCGCGGACTCGGAGGAACCCGCTCCGCCGGTCTCGGTGATGATCAGCGCGTGGTCGCGCTCGGCCGCCGCCTCCAAGGCGCCGCGGACCACGTCGCCCGCGAACGGGGTCGTGGTGATCCCGTCGGAGACGAAGCCGATGGTCCTGGTGCTCTTGGTGCGCAGGCTGCGGGCGGTCGCGTTGGGACGGTAGCCGAGCGCCTCGGCCGCGTCCCTCACCCTGGCGCGGGCGGCCTCGGAGATCCGCACGCCCTCCCGCCCGGACAGCACGAACGACGCCGTCGTCGGCGACACGCCCGCCGTGCGGGCGACATCGGCCATGGTCACCCGTCGTCCACTCGTCATCGTCACCCCTCGTCCACTCGCCCTGCTGCCCGCGAACAGTACGGGTCCGGCGCCGCGCGGGTGCTCCCGCGCGGCGCCGGACGGGCGGGTCAGCCGGTCATGGCGCCCATGCGCCAGACGGTCATGGACTCGATCACCGCCCCGTCGCCGAACAGCCGCAGCCCGAGGGAGTCGTCGCGGTGCGGGTACGCGCGGGTCGTGATCGACTTGTGCGAGTTGGCGAACGCCTCGACCGACGACCGGTCGACGAAGACGTCGAGCGTGACCTTGCCGCCCTCCAGCGCCAGCGGTCCGCTGTGGACGCCGAGGTCGGCCTCCAGGCTGGACCGGTTGCCCGAGCGCGTCCGGTCCACGCCGAACTGGCCGCTGCCGACGTCGTGGAACAGCCGGGTGCGCTCCTCGTCGCCGGGGCTGCGCAGCACGTCCAGGCCGAAGCGCTGGGCCGGGCCGGGTTTCACGGTCAGCCGGACGTGCAGCATGTCGCCCTTGACCCCGGCCAACTGGTTGTTGACGGCGTCGATGCCCGCCGGGGTCTTCACGTCCAGCAGCGGCGCGCCGGCGTGCAGGGCGGACACCTCGCGGACCGGGTTGATCCCGAGGTCGCCGTCGGGACGCACGCCCAACTCCACCGGCAGGCCCGCGTTGTGCGCCCAGCCCGAGTCGTGGTGCGCCTGCTCGGTGCGGCGGTCCTGCGCGATGCTGAACAGCAGGGACCGACCGTCCGGGCCCACCGTGCCGCTGGGTCCGGTGAAGTGCTCGCCGTAGTCGAACAGCTTCGGCGTGGTGGTGTCGGGGGTCCAGCGGCGGGCGTCCGCGTCCCAGTTGCCGACCCAGTAGAAGGTGTTCTTGCTGCTGTGCGGGCTCGCGCTGGTGAACGCCGGGTTGACCACGAGGGCGTGCTTCTGCCGTCCGGAGGCGTCCTTGCCCAGCGGCAGCAGCACCGGCAGCTCCCAGACCTGACCGGTCTTGGGGTGGGCGACGACGTCACCGGTCATGAGCGGGCCGGCGTAGGCCCAGTCGGTGAGGTTGGTCGAGGTGTACAGCAGCGCGGTTCCGCCGACGTCGGCGCCGCCGGTGGTCTGCACGCCCGAGCCGACCAGCTGGAACCAGGTGTTGCCCTCCTGCCACACGTGCGGGTCGCGGAACTCGCCGAACCGGACCTTGCGACCGGCGCCGACGTCGAGGTCGGCCCGCTGCTCGGTGACCAGGCGCGGTTCCATCCGCCACCGCACGAGGTCGGGGTCGTCCGGGTCGACCGGGCGGGCGATGCCGGTGGCCTGGTTGGGGCGCTTGGAGTCGTCGCCCGCGGTCATGAACAGCACCGGGTCGCCGTTCTGGTCGAGGGTCGCGCCACCGGACCACACGCCGTCCGGGGCGACGCTGCCCGCGGTCGGCGCCAAGGCGACCGGCAGGTCGCGCCAGTGCACGAGGTCCTTGCTGACCGCGTGGCCCCAGCTGATGTTGTGCCAGTACGGGCCGTGCACGTTGTGCTGGTAGAACAGGTGGTACTGCCCGTTGGCGAAGATCGGGGCGTGCGGCTCGTTCATCCAGTGGTTGGGCGCGGTGAAGTGGTACCCGGGGCGGTACTTGTCCCCGTTGTAGCGCGCGCGGTCCTGCACGATGTCGGCGGCCGGGATCGTCCCGCCGGCGAACGTGGCCAGGGCCGCGGCGTGGTCGGCGGCGACCTCGGCGGGGCTCAGCGCCTTGCGGTGCAGCTTCACCTCGTCGACGAGCCCGCTGAACATGTTCACCGCGAACGTGCCGTTGATGATCACCGGCTGGTTGTGCTTGCCGATCAGCAGCGGCACACCGGCCTGCTGGAGCCGGGCGCCGGTCGGGATGGCGGCCTCGGCCACCTGCGCGCCGTCGAGGTAGAGCCGCACCCGACCCCGGGCCGGGTCGAACGTGCCCACCAGGTGCGCCCACGCGCCGGTGCGCAACGCGGCCGACGCGGGGGTGGCCACCTCGCGCCAGGCGTCACCCGTGCCGATGCCGAACTTCACGGCGCCGTGCCGTCCCACGCCCAGGGAGAAGCCCCGGTTCGCGGTCTGCTCCTGCTGGTTGACGATCGCGGAGACCTTGCCCTCGTCGCCCCACTCGAAGCCCTGCGGCGCGACCCACGCCTCCACCGTCAGGGCGTCCTGCGCCAACTGCACCGCCCCGGCGTCGCGGCTGACCCAGGTCGAGTAGCCGTCGAACAGCAGTGCCTTGGACAGCACGCCCTTGCCGTCGTTCGCGGGCTGCCACAGCGGATCGCTCTTGGGCTTGTAGACCGCCTGGTTGAACACGTAGCTGATCGGGTCGGCCTGGCCGCTGACCCGTTCGACGGTCGAGGCGCCCGATCCCTCGCGGAAGTCCCAGTGGGCCGCGGTGGAGCCGACGGGTTGGTCGAGCCCGATGCGGACGTCGTCGAAGTTCAGGTGGCCGAAACCGGCGGTGGACTGGTCGACCAGCTTGATCCGCAACTGCTGGCCCAGGCGGTCGCGGACGTCCCAGGTGACCCTGCGGTAGGCCTCGCCGTCGGCTCCGGTCGCCTTGTGCAGCACCGTGCCGTCGGCCGTCGTCAGCGCCGCGTACAGGGCGGCCTCGTCCCGGCCGCCGCCGACCAGCACGCTGACCACGCCGGTGCCGGTCAGCGTGAACGGGTCGGAGGTGAGCGTGCCGGTGGCCGCGTCACCACCGCTCTTGAAACCCCACAGGTGGTAGGCGCCCTGCTGGTTGAAGCAACAACCCCAGCCCCAGCTCGTGTCGGTGGTCAACGCGGTGGCGAACGCCTGCCCCTGCGCCGTCCACCCGGCCAGGTTCCCCGACTCGAACCCGGTGTTGGCGACGCCGCCGCCGGCCGGCTGGTCCAGCCCGACGCGGACGTCGTCGAGGTTGATGTGCCCCCAGCCGCCGGTGGCCTGGTCGACCAGCTTGATCCGCAGCTGCTGGCCGAGCCGGTCGCGGACGTCCCAGGTGACCCTGCGGTACGCCTCGTCGTCCGTGCCGGTCGCTTTCTGGATGACCGTGCCGTCGGCCGTGGTAAGCGCCGCGTACAGGGTGTTCTCGTTGCGACCGCCGCTGATCAGGACGCTGACCACGCCGGTGCCGGTCAACGTGAACGGGTCGGAGGTGAGCGTGCCGGTGGCCGCGTCACCACCGCTCTTGAAACCCCACAGGTGGTAGGTCCCCTGCTGGTTGAAGCAACAACCCCAGCCCCAGCCGGGTTCGGAGGACACGGCGTTCGAGAACGCCTGTCCCTGTGCCGTCCACCCGGTCAGGTTCCCCGACTCGAACCCGGCGTTGGTGAGCACCCCGGGCTCCGCGGCGGCTGCCTGGGACGCGAGCGGTGGACCGAGCGACGTGGCCGCTATCAGGGCGACCAGCAGGAGCCTGGCGTGACGCACCAGGCCGCCGGCGGCATGACGTGCCATGTGACGCCTCCTCGACGTTGAGGTGATAAATCGAAACCTTGTGAGCGCCGATGCTGGAGGTAGGCGGTTGAGGTAAACAAGGTGGTAACGAGGCAACTTTACCGTTTCGTTACACCCAAGTGTCCCTTGTTCGCCTTGATAATTCGATTTACCATCAGCCCGCGTTACCGGCCCCACCGCACCGCTTTTCCGAGCAGGAACGCAGGGCAGCCCACCCCAACGGCAACTCGTGGGGCGACATCTCGTGGGGCCACGCGGTCAGCCGCGACCTCGCGCACTGGCAGGAACTTCCCGTCGCGATCGGCCACGACGACAACGAGATGGTGGCCCGGATCGACCGCCTCCCGGTCCACGACATGGGCGCCTACCGACGCTGACCGCGCGGTGGCGGGGCACCCGTCGGCACCGTCGGCGAACCGGAGGTCGGTGCGGCGTACGGGTGGTTTCCGGGTGCGTCCCGGGATGCGGCTAACGGGCCGGCGTCGCGCGTCGATTCCGGAAGCGACCCGAGGGGGACCACCGTGACGACGCCCGTCATCCCACGCACCACCGCCGGACCCCTGCGCTACTTACCGCTGCTGGTGCCCGGACTGCTGTTCCTCGTGGCGCTGGCCATCGCGCCGGTCTCCCCGGCCCGCGCCACCGACGGCCTGTACAAGATCACCACCGCGCAGTTCTCCATCAGCCACCACGACATCGACTGCGTGAAGGACGCCGGACGGGTGGCCACCTGCACCACCACCGTCGACGGGAAGGTGCTCGGCGTCCGGCTGGACACCGCCCCCACCAGGGTGCTGTCGTGCACGGCGACCTACGACTCGCGGGACACCGCCTGCACCCGCTCCTTCGACTACGGCCCCGGCTCGCACCGGGTGCACCTGGAGTCGCTGGTCGTCCCGGAAACCGCCGCCGCGGACATCCGCGCCGAGTACCCGTGGTGGTCGTGGCTCTTCGACGGCCCGTGGTTCCTGTTCGCCCTCGGCCTGCTCGCGGCCACGACGATCGCGGCGGGCGTGCTGGCGTGGACCTGGTCCCGCGAGCCCCGCCCGGCCGTGAAGCACCGGGCGACGAGGACGGTGGTGACGTTCATCGTCTACTGGACGTTCTACTTCCCGGTCACGCTGGTCGTGGCGCCGTGGGACCCGGCGAGCCTCTCCTACCACGTCCTGCTCATCCCGCACTCGGTGCTGTTCCCCGCCCTGCTCGCGCTCGGGTGGCAACTCGCGGTCAGCGGAAAGATCACCGGGGCGACCCGCCAACGGGTCGGACTCGCCGCGGCGAGCGCCGTGACGACCCTCGTGTGCGGCTCGATGATGGTGCTGCTGCTGGCCATGGCGTCCGGGATGCCCGACTGAGAGCCGTGATCACCGGCCCGCACCGCCGGTGCCGCGCGTCAGGAGGTCAGAGCTGGTCGGAGTGCCAGTGGGAGCGCGGCCGGTCGGTGGCGGACGGGTCGGGTTCCGGGTTCATCAGGTTGAGCAGCATCATCGAGTCGTGGTCGACGGTGCCGGCCGGCGCCTGGTAGACCACCACGCGCTGGTGGTCGGTGAGCACGTCCAGCACCTCGTAGGTCAGGGTCATCCGGCCCACGCCGGGGTGGTCGAGCACCTTGCGGCCGGTCGACAGGCTGCGCACGTCGTGCTGGTGCCACAGACTGGAGAACTGCTCGCTCTTGGCGCTCAGCTCCTCGACCAGCGCCTTGAGCGCCGGGTCGCCGGGCAGGACGCCTTCCATGGCGTGCAGGTGGGCCACGGCGTTGCGCGCGATCGTGTCCCAGTCGACGAACAGCGTTCGCGCGGTCGGGTGCAGGAAGATGTAGCGGATGGTGTTGCGGCGGGCGGGCGGCCACGAGTCCAGTCCGGCCAGCAGCGCGAGACCGGCGGCGTTCGCGGCCAGCATGTCGTTGCAGCGGTTGAGCACGTACGCCGGTGACGGGGACACGGTGTCCAGCAGCTGCCGCACGGCCGGGCGCACCCGGCGGGTCGTCGCCGGCGCGGGCGCGGTGCGCTTCCCGGAGTGCGCGGCCAGCCGGAACAGGTGGTCGCGCTCCTCGCCCTCCAGCAGCAGGGTCGAGGCCAGCGACTCCAGCACCGCGATGCTGGGGTTGCGCTCCCGCCCCTGCTCCAACCGGGTGTAGTAGTCGACGCTGACACCGGCCGAGGCGGCGACCTCCTCGCGCCGCAGGCCCTGCGTGCGCCGGAGGGTGTGCCCGTCGGTCAACCCGATGTCGGCCGGCCGGACCTTGGCCCGCCGCGACCGCAGGAACGTGCTGAGATCCGTCTGCTGGGCCATGCGCCCATGGTCCCACGGGTGCGGCCGGTCAGCCTGGCAGTGGCGCACCCAGGCACCGGACTCCCAGGGTGGAACGCGTCCTGCCGGTGCGGCTCCGGACGCCGCACGATCGACACCGTGACCGAAACGAACACACACCCCGAGACCGGGCTGCCGGTGCGCGAGCTGGGCAACCGCCCGGTCGGCGCGTTCGGGCTGGGCTGCATGGGCATGAGCGAGTTCTACGGCAGCCGGGACGACGCCCGGTCGGTCGAGGTCGTGCACGCCGCGCTGGACGCCGGCGTGACCGTGCTGGACACGGCCGACATGTACGGCGACGGCCACAACGAGGAGTTGGTCGGCCGCGCGGTGCGCGACCGGCGCGACGACGCGTTCGTGGCCACCAAGTTCGGCATCCGCCGCGACGGGGGCCGCCGTTGGCACGACTCCAGCCCGGAGTACGCCCGGACCGCGTGCGACGCGAGCCTGCGCCGGCTCGGGATCGACACGATCGACCTCTACTACGTCCACCGGCTCGACCCGGCCACGCCGGTCGAGGACACCGTGGGCGCGCTGGCCGAGTTGGTGCGCGCCGGCAAGGTCCGGCACATCGGGCTCTCCGAGGTGAGCGCGGCGACGCTGCGCCGCGCGCACGCCGTGCACCCGATCGCCGCGGTGCAGAGCGAGTTGTCCCTGTGGACGCGCGACGTGATCGCCGACGGCGTGCTGGCCGCCACCCGCGAGTCGGGCGCCGCCCTCGTGGCGTACTCACCGCTGGGACGGGGTTTCCTCACCGGCGCGCTGCGCGACCGCGACGGCCTGGCCGAGGACGACTTCCGGCGGGTCAACCCCCGGTTCACCGACGCGAACCTGGCGGCCAACCTGCCGCTGCTGACCGCGGTGACCGCGGTGGCGGAGCGGCACGGCGCCACACCCGCGCAGGTCGCGCTGGCGTGGGTGCTCGCGCAGGGCGAGCACGTGATCCCGATCCCGGGCACCAAGCGGCTCGAGTACCTGCGGGAGAACCTGGCGGCGGCGGCGATCTCGCTGAGCGCCCTCGACGTGGCCGCGCTCGACGCGGCCTTCGCGCCGGACCGGGTGCACGGCGACCGCTACCCGGCGGCCACCATGCCGAACACCGCCGACCCCGACGCCCTCGGGGCGCGGGCATGAGCGACCGGGACGCCGTCGGCCGGCGGGTCATGGGTGTGCTGGGCATCGACCCGGACGCGGTGATCGCCTCGGTCGCCTCGCTCGACGAGCGGTTCGGCCACACGATCGTGGAATTCGCGTTCGGCGAGGTCGTCGGCCGCCCCGAGCTGGACCTGCGCACCCGGCAGCTGGTGACCCTGGCCCTGCTGGCCGCGCAGGGCGGGTGCGAGCCGCAGCTCGACACCCACATCCCGGCGACGCTCCGGGCCGGCGCCACCCGCGAGGAGATCGTCGCGTTGTTCGTCCACCTCAGCCCCTACGTCGGCATCCCGCGGTCGTTGAACGCCCTCTACCGGGCCGAACAGCTGTTCGCCGACGCCGACGCGGCCATCCCGGAGCAGGAGCGCACCCCGTGACCACCACATCGCAGCCCACCGCCGCGCCGCCCACCGACGCCGAACCCCGGTCGTGGCCCGCCGTGTGGGTGCTCGGTCTGGGCACCTTCCTGTTCGTCACCACCGAACTGCTGCCGATCGGGCTGCTGCCGTCCATCGGCGCCGGCGTGGGCGTGCCCATCGGCGTCGCCGGGCTGGTGGTGTCGGTCTACGGCGGCATCGCCGCGGTGACCGCCGCACCGCTGACGTCCCTGGTCCGCAGGATGGACCGCCGCCGCCTGCTGGTGGGCCTGCTCGGCCTGCTGGTGCTGGGCAACCTCGTGTCCGCCGTGGCGCCCAACTACGCGGTGCTGATGCTGGGCCGGGTGCTGATCGCCTTCGCGCACGGCGTGTTCTGGTCGACCACGCCCGCCGTCGGCACGCGCCTGGTGGACCGCGCCAGCGCGGTGCGGGCCCTGTCCGTGGTGCTGGGCGGCATCTCCGTGGCGTCGGTGGTGGGTGTGCCGCTGGGCACCGCCATCGGGCAGGTGGCCGACTGGCGGGTGGCGTTCCTGGCGGCGGCCGGCCTCGGTCTGCTCGTCATGCTCGCGGTGCTGGTGCTGCTGCCGTCGATGCCCGCCCGCAACGGCGGGAGCCTCGCGGCCATCCCGGCGCTGCTGCGCAACGGCCCGTTCCTGGTGGCGATCGGCGTGGCGGCGTTGACCATGATCGGCCACTACCTGGCCTACACGTACGTGACGCCGTACCTCCAGGAGGTGGTGGGCATCTCGCCGGGCCTGGTCAGCGTGCTGCTGCTGGTGTTCGGCGCGGCGGGGATCGCCGGGAACTTCCTGGCGAGCGGCGCCGTGGCCCGAGGGCTGCGCCGGGCGCTGCTGGGCGGCGTGGGCCTGCTCGCGGCGTCACTGCTGGTGCTGTCGCTGACAGGGGCGGATTCCGCGGTGGCGGCCGTCGTCCTGCTCGTCACCTGGGGCCTGTCGTACGCGGCGCTGCCGGTCTGCCTTCAGACCTGGGTGCTGCGCTCGGCGCCCGAGGCCACCGACGCGGCGTCCTCGTTGTACGTGGCGGTGTTCAACGGCGCCATCGCGCTCGGCGCGCTCGGCGGCGGACTCGCCGTGCACTCCTCCGGAGTTCGTTCGGTCACGTGGATCGGCGCGATCCTCGTCGGCGCGGCGCTGATCGTGGTACTCGTCACCCGAAAAGCGCACCGAACCGCGGAATAGCTCGACTATTCGCCCGGTAAGCGAATATATCCGATTTGTGGCCAACCGCCGGCGCGTGCATCATGGTGAGGTCCGGAGATCCCGACGGGGACAGTTCCCCCGAATCGGGTCCGGCTCGGATCGGTGCCGCGTCGGCCCGCCGCCTGAATCAACCGACATTCGTCGCGAAGCATTGCCGACAATCAACGCAGCACCCAAGGGGAAACTTCTGATGTCCAGCGCGAACACCGCTGTCAACTTATCCGGGCACCGCGCCGCGGAGGCCGACCGGGACCCGACGGACAACGTCGTCTGCCTGGTCGGCGACAGGTTCACCGGCATGGGGGCGGTGCCCGGGGTGCACACCCTGAGCCGACTGGTCGGCGACCTGCGGCGCGGTGCGCCGGTGCCCGACGCGATCGTCGTCGGGCAGGGCCTCGGCAGCTACGAGCTCGACTACCTGCACGCCGCGCTCGCCCTCCGGGAGGACACCCGGGGCGTGCCCGTGGTGGCCGCCGCCGGCACGCCGGTGGCCAGGTCGCTGGTGCACAAGCACCGGGAGCAGAACGTCCTGCTGTCCGACCTGCGCGCCCTGCCCGACGGACGGCGGCAGGCGGGCCTGGTGGTGCACGGCGAGAACGAGCTGCTGCTCGACCACCAGACCGGGCAGCACGTGCAGGGCATGATCGTCACCGAGGCGATGCGCCAGATGTTCATCGCGGTCTTCGAGGCCGAGCACGGCGTCCACCACCCGGACCGCCACTACTACGTGGTGTGGAACTCGATGTCGGTCACCTTCGAGTCCTTCCTGTTCCCGCTGCCCGCCGAGATCACCTGCGAGATCATCGGGTCCGACGTCTCCGATCCCGAGCGGATGACGTTCCAGGTGACCATGGGGATCACCCAGGCCGGTATTTCCGCGGCGCGCGCGGACATTTCTTTCGCGGCGTTCGACGACCACCGCATCAAGCGGTCGGAACTGCGCCGGGCGACCTCCGCGGTGCAGGCTCTGGTGGCGGACAGCGCGACCGGGAAGGTGTGGTGATATGACCCGGGTCGGCGCGTTCTTCGACATCGACGAAACACTGATCACCGGTAAGAGCATGTTCGACTTCCTGCGGTTCCACCTGGCCGACGAGCGCACCCCCCGGGTGGGCCAGGCGGCGCGGTTCGCGGAGTGGGAGCGTCTCGTGGGCGCGGGCGGCGTGTCCCGGCACACCGCCAACCAGGAGTACTACCGGATCTACCGCGACGTGCCGGCCGACCTGGTGCGGCGGCAGGGGCTGGAGTGGTTCGCCCGCAGCCGCCGGAGCACGGGCTTCGTCAAGCCGCAGGTGGTCGCCGCGCTGGTGCGGCACCGTCTCGCCGGCCACCGCGTGGTCCTGGTCAGCGGCTCGTTCCCGGCGTGCACGCAGCCGCTGGCGGAGGCCCTGGGCGCGCACCACGTGCTGTGCACCGTGCCCGCCACCGGTCCCGACGGCCTGCTCACCGGCGAGGTCGACCGGTCGGTCATCGGCCCGGTCAAGTCGCAGGCCGTGCGCGAGCTGGCCCGGCGGGAGGGCATCTCGCTGCCGCTGAGCTTCGGCTACGGCGACCACGCCAGCGACCTGCCGCTGCTGCTGGAGGTCGGGCACCCGGTCGCCGTGGGCGTCGACCCCGAGCTCGGCAGGCACGCCGACCGCAACCGGTGGCTGCGACTGGAAGGGGTGGCGGCGTGAAGGACGACTGCTTCTGCGGGTGTGCCCTGGCCGAACCGGTCGGCGTCCCGTTCCACCGGAAGTCGGCGCGGGCCACCGGGATCGGTGTCCTGGGCTGCGGCAGCTACCTGCCCGACCAGGAGGTCGGCAACGACGTCGTGGCCGTCGAGGTGGGGGTGGAGGAGTCCTGGATCGAGCGCAAGACCGGGATCCGGACCCGCCGCCGCGCCGCGCCGTGGCAGGCCGCCTCCGACCTCGCGGCGCCGGCCGCCGAGGAGGCGTTGAGCCGGGCCGGGTTGACCGCCGCGGACCTGTCGGTGATCGTCGTCGCCACGTCGACGCCCGACTCGCCGCAGCCGGCGACCGCCTGCGTGCTCCAGGACAAGATCGGCGCCGTCGGCGCGGCCGCGTTCGACGTGAACGCGGTGTGCAGCGGGTTCGTGTTCGCGCTGGAGACCGCGCGCCGGCTGATCTCCGACGGCGGGCACGCCCTCGTGGTCGGCGTGGACGTCTACTCCCGCATCCTGGACCCGACCGACCGCCGCACCGCCGTCCTGTTCGGCGACGGCGCGGGTGCGGTCGTGCTCGGGCCGACGCCCGCCGGCCGCGGCATCGTGGCCTCCTCGCTGGCGAGCTTCGGCCAGCACGCCGGGATGATCCGGGTGCCGGCCGGCGGCAGCCGCATCCCGACGTCCAAGGAGTCCCTCGCGGCGGGCGAGCACTACTTCGCCATGGACGGCCGCGGCGTCCGGGAGTTCGTCGACCGGGAGGTCCCGGCGGCCGTGCGGACCTTCCTGGCCGAGGCCGGGTGCCGTGAGGACGCCGTCCGGCACTTCGTCCCCCACCAGGCCAACGGCCGCATGCTCGCCGAGCTGGAGACCAGGCTGGCCCTCCCGGCGGCCCGGGCGCACTACACGGTCGAGCGCTACGGCAACACCGGCGCCGCCTCGGTGCCCATCACCCTGGCCGACGCGCAGCACCGGTTCGACGAGGGCGACCTGGTCGTGCTCGCCGCGTTCGGCGGCGGCATGTCGATGGGCCTGTCCCTCATCCGCTGGTGACCCACCGGCGGTCGCACCACCACCCCACTGAGAGAGGAACTGCCATGCCCGCGATCACCTTGCTGGTCACCGAGGTCGACACCGCACCGGGCGCGCTCGACAGCGCGGCCAAGGAATGGGCTCGGCTGCGCGCCGACTCCGGCTCGGGCAGCGTGCTGTACCGGGCACTGGCCGGCGACACGCTGATGGAGCTGACCCCGCTGGACGGCCTGGCCGGCCTCGCCGCCGAGGTGGAGCTGTTCGACCGGCAGTTCGCCGAGCTGGCGCCCCACGTGGTCGGCGACTTCCGCCGCCAGGTGCTCCGGTTCGTCGAGGCCCCGAAGTCCACGGACGCCGCCGTGCCCACGACGCGCTACGTGCAGCTGCGGCACATCGAGGTGCCGCCCGCCGTGTTCGCCGACTACCGCCGGTGGCGGGAGAGCACGATCTTCGACGTCGTGCGCCACGCCGCCGAGGTCGAGGTGTTCCTCGCCTACCACTCGCTGCTGAGCACCGAGCCGGGCGTGATGTTCGTGTCCGGTTTCGACACCACGCCCGAGCGGTACGGCGCGGTGTTCACCAGTCCCCGGTACCAGGAGATCGTGCGCCAGGCCGGCGCCGACTACATCGCCGGCGGGGAGCGCGGCCTCTACACCACGATCTACGAGCGCGTGGAGGCGTGATGACGACGGTCGCGCTGAGCGTCACCACGCAGGGGCCGCTCTACCCGCCCAGCGAGATCATGAACGCGGACGGCGACTTCGTCGTGGTGGGCCGGGTGAACCGGGCGACCGCGGCCGGCGGCGTGACCTCGCCGTGGGAGTCGGTCCTGGTGAGCGCGGACAGCCCGGTGCCGGAGTTCGGCCGGCACCTGCCGCACGCCGTCGTGCGCCCGCTCACCCGGGACGACGACGACATGGTGCTGCACACCCTGCCGGTGCCGCTGCCGTGCAACAACTACCCGATGACGTTCGCGCCGGACCAGCCGCCCGGCGCCCGGGACGTGCCGAGCTACCCGCTGCACCGGGTGCCGATCCCCGACCTGCGGGCCGAGGACGGACCCAAGATCACCGAGCCGATCACCCTCGGGCAGTGGCTGCGGGCGCGGGGCGAGGTGACCGTGCGCGTGTCGCCGGACCGCGGCCGGGCGGACTTCGACTTCGACTTCGCCGACCTGGTCCCGAACAGCCTGTACACGGTGATGTCGCTGCGCGAGCGGGACCTGGACCCGGCGGGACCGACCAGGCCCGGACCGCTCGGCGTGCCGAACGTCTTCACCACCGACCGGCGCGGCGCGGCCCGCTACTCGGCGACCCTGCCCGACCCGTTCCCGGCGCACGACCGCCCGGGGCGCAACCGGGTCGTGAACGTCATCGTGCTGTGG
Source organism: Actinosynnema sp. CA-299493 (assembly GCF_050946825.1). Taxonomy (NCBI): domain Bacteria; kingdom Bacillati; phylum Actinomycetota; class Actinomycetes; order Pseudonocardiales; family Pseudonocardiaceae; genus Actinosynnema; species Actinosynnema sp. CA-299493. Next base: position 3,572,153 of record NZ_CP191993.1, on the reverse strand, counting down.
ATGAGCTACCAGCGCAGCTACGGCGGCGCCATCGGGCAGTTCGGCCTGGGCGGGGACGTCCACGCCCAGCTGAAGCTGACCGCGCCGGGGTTCCACGAGCACACGACCGTCGACACCACCCAGATCTGAGGAGGACCCATGCCCATCGTGTCGGTGACCACCTGGCCCGGTTCGGACGACCAGACGCGCAGGTTGGTGGAGGAGTTGACCAAGACGGTGCGCGAGGTGACGGGCGCGCCGATGGACAAGATCACCGTCTACGTCCAGGAGGTCCCGCGCGAGCGCTGGGCCGAGGGCGGTGTGCTGGGCGCCGACCCGGACTTCGCCACGCTGAGCCGCCGCACGTGACCACCGGTGGGCCGTCACCGCGACGGCCCACCGGTCACCCCGGGGTTGACCTGGAGCGCGCTCCAGCCGCTAGCGTCGCGGCCGTCGGTGGCAGAGCAGGCTGGACGTGCTGTCGGGCGGTCGCGCGACGTTGGGCATCGGCGCCGCCTGGTACGAGCGCGAGCACCGGGGGCTGGGCGTGCCGTTCCCGCCGCTGGGCGAGCGCTTCGAGCGGTTGGAGGAAGCGCTGCGGATCTGCCTGCAGATGTGGGACCCGGCGGACAACGGCCCGTTCGACGGCAAGCACTACCGCCTGGCCGAGACGCTGTGCGTGCCCGCGCCGGTGAGCACGCCGCGCCCCGAGATCATGATCGGCGGCAACGGCGAGCAGAAGACCCTGCGCCTGGTCGCCCGCTACGCCGACGCCTGCAACCTGCTGCTCCCGTCGCCCGCCGAGGTGCCGCACAAGCTCGACGTGCTGCGCCGCCACTGCGACGAGCTCGGCCGCGACTACGACGCGATCCGCAAGACCGTCGTGCACCTCGGGGACCTGCCCGGAGACGCCGACGGGTGCGCCGAGGCCCTGGCGGGCTACGCGGACCTGGGCATCGACACCGTCGTCCTGCTGTCGCCGGACGGCGACCAGGCACGCTGGGTCGACCGCGTGCTCGCCCCGATCACCGGCCGCCTGGCCGAGCTCGGCTGACCGGCCACCCTTCCGCCGCGGTGCGCGGGGCCCGGCATCACATCGGGTGGACCGTCGCGGAACGTGTCCTCGTCGTGCCCGCGTGCCGCTAGCGTGGGCCCGGTCTTGTGGGTTCGAACCTGTTCGGAGGTGGCGGATGACGGCCGAGGTGCCGCTGGGACCGGGATCGGCCACGTGGGACCGCCTCGGGCAGTGGCGACTGCTGCTGGTGATCCACCGGTCGCTGCTGCTTCAGGCCGCCCACCCGGCGATCGGCGCGGCCGTGAGCCGCTTCTCCGTCTACAACGCCCGCCCGTGGCGGCGGTTGTTCCGCACGTTGGAGAGCCTGCAGACCTACGTCTACGGCAGTGCTTCGGAGCAGCGCCGCGAGCTGGCCCGGCTCGAACGCCTGCACCGCCGGATGCAGGGCACCGACGACCGCGGCCGGGAGTTCACCGCCGCGGACGTGCAGGCGCGGGCGTGGGTGCACCTGACCCTGTACGACGCGGTGCTGACCGCGCAGCGGCTGGGAGGGGACCCCCTGTCCCCCGAGGAGACCGCCCGGCTCTACACCGAGTGGCGACGCCTCGGTCAGGTCTTCGGCCTGGCCGAGGACGACATGCCCGCCACGCCCGAGGACTTCCGCGAGTACTTCGACCGCACGGTCGCCGACGTGCTGGAGGACAACGCGACGGTCCGGGACCTGCTGTCGGGCAGCATCCACCGGGTCCCGCCACCGCCCGGCCTGCCGATCCCCGCGCTGGTCTGGGCGCCGGTGCGGCACCTCGTGGTCTCCGCCGTCGTCCAGGCCACGGTCGCCACGCTGCCCGAGGTCTACCGCGAACGCCTGCGCCTGACCGTGGTGCCCGGCGCGGACCTGCTCGTGCTCGGCGTGCACCGCGCGGCACGGCTGGCCACGGACCTGCTGCCCAAGCCGTGGCGCTACCTGCCGTTCGCCTCCGCGTCGATCAGGGCGAACGCCGTCAAGCCGTCGTCCCTGGCGGCGCCCACCCCGGAGTCGTTCTTCACCAGCGTCCTGGACCAGACCGGCGACGGCGTGCTGCGGTGGAGCGACCTGCTGGCCATGGCGCGGGAGCTCAGCACCCACCTCGACCTCGACGAGCACGACGAGACCGCCACCCACAACGCCTTCGAGTCGTGGTGGGCGCAGCTGTGCACCGCCACCGGCACGCCACGCGACGGCGCCGTCACCCTCGCCCGCTACCGCAAGGCCCTGACCGACGACCGCTACCCCGGTCCACCCGACCCCGAGCGCGGCTACGGCGCCGTGGCCGCCACCATCCGCCACCTGATCGACCGCGACGCCAACGGCGAGGTCCGGGCGGCCGAGTACACCCGGCTGCTCGACCACAGCCCACGCCGCCACGAGCTCGTCGCGGCCCTGCGCGACCTGGACCACAACGGCGACGGCACGTTGAACAGCGCCGAGTTCGAGACGGCCGTCCAGGACTTCCTCACCGGCCACCGCGACCTGCCCGCCGCCCGCCACCTCCTCGGCCGCGCCTGACCCCGGGACGCCCCGGGCCTACGGCGCCTCCCGCAAGGGCCAGACCTCGACCACCCCGTGCGCCACCGCGCACGGGGTCGCCGAGGCGAGTTCGACGGCCTCCTCCAGCGTGGCCGCTTCGATGATCGCGAACCCGGCGACCGGGAGAGCCGAGGACATGAACGGCCCGCCGTCCACCGTCACGCCGGCGCCGTCGTGGTTCCGCACCTGCGTCGGCGAGCCGGCGATCCCCGTGACGACCCCCATCGCACGCAACCGGGCGTCGTGCGCGTGCGCCTCGTCCCGCACCGCCGCGTCGGTGCGGTCGTACCCTTCCTGGTCGCCGTACCCGATCGTCACGAATTTCGGCATGGCACTCCCCTTCCGGTCGCCGCGGACCCCGCGGACATCGGTCGGAGCGAGCTTGCCACCCCCGCACCGGCTCGGTGCGGTCGTGCGCATCCCGGCCGTCGAACACTCGCCGGCCCGGGCGTCACCACGACTGACCGCACGATCAGAGGCGGACCAGGGTCTTGCCGGTGTTCGCGCCGTTCAGGACGCCGATGAAGGCCTCGACGACGGTGTGGATGCCCTCGGTCGTCGTTTCCGGCATCCGGACGGTGCCGTCCCGCAGCCACGGCTTGGCGAGTTCGGTGAACGCCGGGAGCTTGTCCAGGTGCGAGGTGACCTGCATGCCGCGCAACGTGAGCTCCTTCTCCACGGCCGGGAACAGGTTGTCGGTGGACAGGGTGGCGGTCTTCTCGTTGTAGCCGGAAATCGCGCCGACCAGCGCGGCGCGGCCCCTCGGCTTCAAGGCCGCCAACGCGGCGTCCAGGTGCGCTCCGCCCACGTGGTCCACGTACAGGTCGATGCCGTCCGGCGCGGCGGCCGAGAGGGCGGTGGCGAGGTCTTCCTCGCGGTAGTCGATGCCCACGTCGTAGCCCAGGTGCTCCACCAGCGTCCTGACCTTCGTCGGACCGCCCGCCGAACCGATGACCCTGGTGGCGCCGAGCTTCCGGGCGAGCTGACCGGCCACGCTGCCCACCGCGCCGGCGGCGGCCGAGATGAACACCGTGTCGCCCGGCTCCACCGGCGTCACGTCGGTCAGCACCGCGTACGCCGTCAGGCCCGCGAGGCCGAACAGCCCCAGGTGGGTCTGCGGCGGCACGTCGTCCACGTCGACCACCCGGATCTCGTCCTCGCCCAGCAGCCCGTACTCGCGCCACCCCTGGAAGTGCGCGACCGTCGCGCCCACCGGGACCCCGGCCAGGCCGGTCGCCACGACCTCGCCGATCGCGGCTCCCTCGACGGGACCGTCCAGCGCGAACGGCGGGAAGACCTCGGAGTCGCTGTCGTTGAGCATCAGCCGGATGTACGGGTCGATGGACAGCCAGGTGTTGCGGACCAGGACCTGGCCGGGGCCCGGCTCGGGCACCTCCACCTCGGCCAGGCGGAAGTCCGTCGGACGGGGCGCGCCGTCGGGGCGGGCGACGAGCCGGACCTCGTGAGCGGTGATCATGCTGGTTTTCCTCGTGTGTCTGGGTCCGAGGGAGCCGTGGACCGCGGCGAGCTGGGGTCTCACCGGGTCCACGGCTCCCGGTACGGTCGCGGGGGCTACGTCCAGCTGGGGGACTAGACGCGCTCGATCCGCTCCCGATCGTCGGCTGCCGCACCGGAGGAGTCGGCAGCGTGGTCCTGGGCGGGTTCCTCCGGCTCGGCGGCGCGGGGGGTGGCCGGGACGTCCTTGAGCAGCGTCACCACCAGCACGATCAGCACCAGGGCGACGGCGCCGCTGAAGATCGCCGAGGCGTGGAAGCCGTTCAGGAACGCGTCCCGGGCCGCGGTCGCGACCTCGCCGCCCAGCGGCTGGGGCAGCGTGTCGGCCACGGCCACCGCGCTGCCCAGCGTGTCCCGGACCTGCGTGGCGGCGTCCTCGGTGAGGCCGGCGGGCAGGGTGCCCGCGACGTCGGAGCGGTAGACCGCGACCGAGACGCTGCCGACGATCGCGATGCCGAGCGCCAAGCCGAGGTCGTAGCTGGTCTGGCCGGTGCCCGCGGCGACGCCCGCCTTCTCGGCGGGCACCGAGCCGACCGCGATCCCGGTGCACAGCACGGAGATCGGCGCGACGCCGAACATGACGACGGTGAGGCCGAGGGAGGCCAGCACGCCGCCGCCGTGGCCCTCGCCGGTCGCCCAGATCATCGCGTAGCCGACCAGGGCGACGACCTGGCCGCCGCCGATGACGTAGGCCGGGCGCGCCAAGCGGGCGAACAGGGGGGTGAGCTGCGAGCCGATCATCAGGCCCGCCGCGCTGGGCAGCAGCCACAGCGCCGCCTCCATCGGCGACATCCCGCTGACCAGCTGGAGCAGCTGCGGGACGACGTACTCGACGCCGTTGAGCGCCATCATGCCGAGCAGCAGCGTGACCAGCGCCATGGTGAACGTGCGGTTCGAGAACAGCTTGATGTCGATCATCGGGTCGGGCAGGGAGCGCTGGCGGCGCACGAACAGCGTGCCGAACAGGACGCTCGCCACGACGGCGACGCCGAACGCGAGGTCGAAGCCGCTCTCCGCCGCGTGCTTGATCGCGTAGACCACCGGCAGGATGCCGAGCAGGAACAGCAGCACGCTGAGCAGGTCCAGGCGCCCGGCGTTGGGGTCGCGGTACTCGGGCAGCAGGATCGGCGCGGTCACCAGCGCCAGCACCATGATCGGCACGGCGATCAGGAAGACCGAGCCCCACCAGAAGGTGTTGAGCAGCAGGCCGCCGAGCACCGGGCCGATGCCGAGGCCGACCGACAGCGCGGTGACCCACGCGGCGATCGCGGTGCCCCGCTGCCGGGGGTCGACGAACATGTGGCTGATCAGCGACAGGGTGGAGGGCAGCACGGACGCGCCCGCCACGCCGAGCAGACCGCGCCCGAGGATGAGGATCTCGGCGGTCGGCGCGTAGGCGGTGATCAGCGAGGCGCCGATGAACAGCACCGAGCCGATCATGAGCAGCTTGCGACGGCCGATGCGGTCGCCGAGCGTGCCCATGATGACCAGGAAGCCGGCCGTCATGAAGCCGTAGCTGTCGGTGACCCACAGCAACTGGGAGCTCGTCGGCTGGAGGTCTGCCGTGAGGTAGGGGGTGGCCAGCCACAGCACGCCGAGGTCGGCCGTCATCAGCGCCGTCGGCAGCAGGAGCATCACCAGCCCGAACCACTGCCGCAGCCCGGCACGTGGCTGGTCGGCGGGTGCCGCGTTCGTGGACATCGGACGGGTTCCTTTCCGGAGTGCGTTCGCTTGATGACCCAAAGTAATGTGTCATGACATATGATGTCAAGGCATTATATGTCATGACACGAATTGCTAGCGCATGTTAACCTCTGGTCATGGAGGCTGCGACCGACGTGCTCGCCACCTGGCGGAGGCTGCTGACCACGTACAACGACGTCGCCAGCCAGTTGGACCAGGTGCTCCAGACCGCCCACGGCCTCAACCTGAACGAGTTCGAGACCCTCGACCGGCTGATCGAGCCGGGCACCGAGTACCGGCCGATGAAGGACCTCGCCCAGGACATGTACCTCAGCCAGAGCGCGCTGTCCCGGACCGTCGCCCGGCTGGAGCGGGACGGGTTGGTCGAGCGCAAGCTGTGCGAGAGCGACCGGCGCATCGTCGACGTGAGCGCCACGGACCTGGGCCGCAAGCGCCACGCCGAGGCCGCCGCGACCCGGCTCGGCGTGCTCGTGGAGCACTTCGACCCCGACCCGGCGCGCTGATCACGCCGCGCACGCCACCACCGGTCGAACCCACACCCCCATGCAACACCACCCGGATCACCCGGCGGTCATCCGCGACTCATCACGCCGGCACCACGTCGGCGGCGGGCGCGCACGGCCGGCACACCGGGTGACCGGTCGTCAGCGGGCGCGCACCGCCAGCGCGTGGGAGAACAGGCCGAGCGGGTCGTAGGTCGCCTTCGCCCGCTGGAGCCGGGGGTAGCCGTCCTTGAAGTACAGCTCGTGCCACGGGGTGCCCGAGGTGTTGATCGCCGGGTCGGCGATGTCGGCGTCGGAGTAGTTGATGAAGCAGCCGTCGGTGACGCCGCCGACCGCGGGCACTCCCCCGGTCGCGGCGTAGACGTCGGCGTAGAACTCGCGGACCCACCGCACGTGCTTCTCGTCCTGCGCCGCGTCGGTCCACAGCGAGACGTAGAGCATCTTGACGACCGAGTCGCGCTGCGCGGTGGCGGTCTCGCCGTCGCCGACGGCGTTGATCCGGCCGCCGTACGCGGCGATCACCACGGTGGCCGCCGGGTTGTCGTAGTCGTCCCGGGTGAGGTGCCGGTAGAACGCCCGCGCCTGCTCCTGCGGGAACGCCTTGCGCAGGTACGCCGACTTCGCCTTCCACCGGGGCATGGCGGCGGGCACGAAGCCGAACCACTCCTTGACCGCGTACGTCCACGGCACGGTGGTGCGGTCGTTCACCTTGTACCGCACGCCGGTCCCCTCGCCCACAGCCGCGAGGAACGTGTCGAGCAACCCTTGGGCGTTCGGCGCGGACGCGTCGACCTGCGTGCTCATGGTGAACCCGCCCGCCGCCTTGTGCGCGGGCTTGAGCTGGCTGAACAACGCCGTGTACGGCGAGTCCGGCCCGGAGTTGCGCTCGAAGAACCCGGTGTAGTTGCGCAGGATGCGGGTGAAGGAGCGCTCGTCGAGGTCGGCCCACGACCAGCCGACGTCGGACACGATCAGGTTCGGGGGCGGCGTGGGCAGCTGCCGCTCCGGCGGCAGGTCGGCGGTGCCGGGGGTGCGCAGCCAGTACCGGGTGACGATGCCGAACGTGCCGCCGCCGCCTCCCGTGTGCGCCCACCACAGCTCGCGGTTCGGGTCGCCGGGGTCGCTGGTGGCCACCACCTTGCGGACGCGGCGGTTCCGGTCGACCACCACGACCTCCACCGCGTGGAGGTGGTCGACGGTCAGGCCGTGCAGGCGGGACAGGGCGCCGTACCCGCCGCCCGCGATGTGGCCGCCGGCGCACACCGTCGGGCACGTGCCGCCCGGCATCGTGACGTTCCAGCCCCGGTGCAGCTTCCGGTAGATGGTGCCCAGGTTGGCGCCGGGCTGGATGCCGAACGCCTTGCGGCCCGGGTCGTAGGAGACGTCGTCCATCAGCGCCAGGTCGATCAGCACCGGCGCGTCGTTGCTGGAGAAGTCCTCGTTGCAGTGGCCGCCGCTGCGCACGGCTATCCGGCGGTCGCTGCGCAGCGCCTCGCGCACCGCCCAGACCACCTCGTCGGCGGAGCGCACCAGGCGGACGCACTCGGGCGAGGCGACCCAGCGCTGGTTCGAACCGGTGAGCAGGCCCGCGTAGCGGGGGTCGTCGCGCAAGACGGTCATGGGGACGTCGGCGCCCGGGGCGGCGGGCGCCGGGTCGGCCACCGCCGCCGCGCCGAGTGACGGCAGGGCGACCGCGACACCCCCGGTGACCGCCGTGTGCCGGAGGAAGTTCCGGCGGGACAGTGCGGACATGCTCGTTGACCTCCGGTCGAAGCGATTGGGCGGCCAAAACTAACCAGACGCCTCTCACTGGCCGGTAATCCGAACGAGCGAACCCGAAGGTATATATGTGACTGCGTGTCAACTCCTTTCGCGGCACGTTGGTCCACCCTCCCCGACTGTCACCGGAGACAGGCCCCGATCGGGCGAAACGGACTGACTATCCGCAATCGGACCGGGCGAGCTTCCCCGACCATGCGAACGGGGGCGCCCGGCGGACCGGGCGCCCCCGTTCGGGAAGGCGGACTGCTGGTGTGCGGGCGACTCCTAGGCGCGCCAAGCGTCCCGCGCGGCGGCGGCGAACGCGGTGAAGTCGCGCGGTTCGCGCCCCAACGCCTGCCGCACGCCGTCGGCGAGGACTCCCTCGTCGCCGCGGCGGATCGGGGCGAGGGCGTCGGACCACCCCGCCGCGTCCGACGGCGACCAGCCCGCCTCGACCAGTTCGGCGACGAACTCCTCCTCGGACAGCGGCACGTACTCCGCCCGCGGGCCGGACGCCTCGGCGATCTCGGCCAGCGCCTCGTGGAAGGTCAGGGCACGCGGCCCGGTCAGGTCGTAGACCCGACCCGAGTGACCGTCCTCGGTCAGCGCCGCGGCCGCCACCTCGCCGATGTCCTCGGCGTCGACGAACGCCGCCGAGCCGTCGGCCGCGGCCAGCCGCAGCTCACCGCGCAGCACGTCGTCGCGGAAGAAGCCCTCGTCGAAGTTCTGCATGAACCACCCCGGCCGCAGCACCGTCCAGTCCACATCGGACTCCCGCAGCGCCTTCTCGCCGTCGAGGTGGGTCGCGGTGCCCGGGTTGTCCACCCCGTAGTAACCGGGCACGTCCACGCCCCGCGCCGAGAGCAGGGTGAAGCGGCGCACGCCGGCGTCGATCGCGGCGGCGACGAACTCCCCCGTCGGCGACACGTCGTCCATCGGCACGACGTGCACGGCGCGGACCCCGGCCAGGGCCGGCGCCCAGGTGTCGCGGTCGGTCCACGAGAACGCCACGTCGGCGTTGCGGCGGGCCGCCACGCGGACGGTCGCGCCGCGCGCCCGCAGGTGCGACACCACTCGCTTGCCGGTCTTGCCCGTGCCGCCGACCACGAGGATCGGGGCGTCTGCGGTCGTTGCTGCTCTCTCCACGGCCCCGACCGTATCGACGTCGCGCGCACCGCTCGCGCCGGGCGGTCACCGGCCGGTAATCGGAGCAGTTCACAGCGGGTCAAGCGCGGTGCGGGCGGGTGAACGCGCGGTTGTGGTAGATGAGCGGGGTCCGGTCGAGGGTGACCGCCTCCTCGACCAGCCCCACCAGGATGCTGTGGTCGCCGCCGTCGAGCACGGCGTGCGCCGAGCACGCCAGCCGCGCCGCCGCGTCCACCAGGCCGGGCAGCCCGCGCTCGCACTCGGTCATCACCGCGCCCTCGAACTTGTCCTCGCTCGGCCGGGCGAAGTGCCGGGCCAGCTCCGCGTGGTCGTGCGCGAGGACGTTGACGGTGAACGACTTGGCCGCGGCGAACGCCGGGTGGGACGACGAGGTGCGGGACAGGCACACCAGCACCAGCGGCGGGTCCAGCGACAGCGAGCAGAAGGAACTGGCGGTGAAGCCCCGCGGTCGGCCCGATTCGTCGATGGTCGTCACCACGGCCACCGGCCCGGCGACCGACGCCATGGCGGAGGTGAACGTCTTGGGATCCGTGGGCATGCTGCGCTCCGATGCTCAGGCGTCGGTCGCGGACGGGTTCGGCCGGTCGCCGCGCGCCAGCGCCACGACCTCCTCGGCGACCAGCGCGGGGAACTCCTGCGGCTGCCAGTGCGAAGCGGGGGCCGGGAGGGTCACCACCCGGTAGGGGGCGCCGACGTAGTCGGCGGTGCGCTCGGCGGCCATCGTGCTGACCGAGGCGTCGGCCTCGCTCCAGATGAACGTCGTCGGCACGGTGATCTTGCCCAGCCGGCTGGAGCCGTCGAGCAGCACGCCCGTGCGGTACCAGTCGAGCGCGGCGTGGAACGTGCCGGGCTGGGTGTGGAAGCGGAGGTAGCGGGCCTGCTGCTCGGGGGTGAGCGCGTTGTCGTGCAACGCGAGCAGGCCGCGCAGCCGGGCGGCGTCGTCGGCGAGCCACGCCTCGGTCGAGCCGGGCGCGGTGAAGCTGTCGATGTAGGACGAGGCGAGCTGCTGCTCGGCGTCCACCTTGTAGGCGTCCTGGTAGGCGTCCAGGTGCGGGAACGCGGTGGCGGTCAGCGTGCGCACCCGCTCGGGGTGGTGGGCGGCCAGGTACCAGGCGACGATGGCGCCCCAGTCGTGGCCGACGACGTGCGCCGACGACACGCCGAGCGCGTCGAGCAGGTCGAGCACGTCGCCCGCGAGCAGCGGCAGCCGGTAGTCCTCGACCCGCTGGGGGCGGGCGCCCGCCGAGTAGCCGCGCTGGTTGGGCGCGATGGTCCGCAGGCCCTGGGCGTGCAGCAGCGGCTCGACGTCCTGCCAGGAGCGGAAGTTGTGCGGGAAGCCGTGCAGGAGCACGACCGGGTCGCCGTCCTCCGGGCCCGCGAGCCGGACGTCGAACACCAGGTCCCGCACGGGGATCCGCTCGACGCGCCCGGTGTCCCGCCGCTCGACGAGGGCCGCGATGTCCGGTCCGGCCAGCGACTGCGCCGGGTCGACCAGGCTCACCACGCGGATGTAGGCGATCGCCACTTCGTCGTAGCGGGTCGCGGCGGCCAGGACCGCGGCGGCGGCCCGCGCGGCGGGGTCGTCGGGGTCGACCTGCCCGGAGCGGGCCAGGTCGTTGCCGGTGGCCATCGCCCAACAGCCGTCGACGGCCTTCGCCGCCACGTCGGCGAAGTAGGCGACGGCGTCCAGGGTGGGCCGGGCGAGGTGCTCGCGCAGCACCAGCGACTCCAGCACCGCGACGGTCATGCCCTGCGCGTAGGTCGGGTTGAAGCTGCACACCGCGTCGCCGATGACCACCATGCCCTCGGGGAACGCGGTCAGGCGCTCGTAGCGGCGGCGCAGGCCCGCCGGGAAGCGGTAGGTGGCGAACTCGTCGACCGGGGTGCCCTGCGCGACGGCGTCCGCCACGTCCGGGGCCGACAGGGAACGCAGGAAGCCGGTGAAGCCCTCCTCGTCGGAGCTGGGCAGGTCGCCGTTCATGCCGTAGGCGGTGACCACGACCCGGCCCCCGTCGACCCGGGCGCACACCGCGCCACGCGGGCTCGCGGGCGTGGCGACCACGTGGATCGACACGTCGCCGCCCATCGCGGCGGCGGGGATGTCGTAGTGCCGGGTCGTGTACCCGACGCCGATCTTGAAGGTCTCCTCCTCGACCGGCTCGTAGCCCCACGACGACAGCCACGTCGGGGTGCGGGCGCTGCGGCCACCGGCGTCCACCACCAGGTCGGCGGCGACGTCCTCGGTGTGCTCGCCGGTCCGCACGCGCACCCCGGTGACGCGGCGACCGCCGTCGGTCCCGACCGTGGTCGGCTCCAGCACGTCGCTGCCGCCGCGCACGGTCACGTTGGGCAGCGCCTCGACCCGGGCGCGCACCACCCGTTCCAGCAGCGGCCTGCTCGCGGAGACCATGCGCAGCCCCGACACGGGCTGCCGCAGCGCCGCGCCGTCGAACACCCACCGCACGTCACCGGTCAGGTCGCCCTCGGCGGCGCCGGCACCGGTGAAGTCCGCCGTGACGCCGGGGAACAGCTCTTCGATGACCTCCAGTCCCTTGGCCAGCAACCCGTGCACGTGCCGGCCGTGCGGCACGCGCTTGCGGGGCTCGTCGGTGTCGCGCAGCTCGTCCCGGTCCAGCACGACCACCTCCCGGAACGACTCGGCGAGCACGCGGGCGGCGAACAGTCCCGCCATGCCCGCGCCGAGGACGACCGCACGGTCACGACCTGGATTTCCCACGACTTCTCCTCCGCGTCGATCGGTTCGGTGTGGACCGGTTGTGCCGGCGGCGGGAGCCCGCCCGGACAACGAGCCCGTCCGGAACGTTGCCGGCCCTGGACAACTGCCCGCTCATCCCCGTCTCTTCGCCCCGACCCCGACGCGGAATGACCGCCCGTAGAGCCAGGGATGACCTTCGTCACCGGCGGCCGACTTACTCTCGTCGCGTCCGCGGAGGCAGACCCGCTCGAGGTGGGCCGCTTCGTCCCGACGCCGTCCCGACGCCGTTCCGGCACGAACAAGCGCACGGCGCCCGCCGTCCGGCCGTCGCACACCACCGGTCAGAGAAGGAGCAGCCATGACAGCAACGCAGCAGGAGTCCGCGCACCGGAACTCGGCACCACCGGGGGAACTCGTCGCCCGCGCCCGCGACCTGGTGCCGCTGCTGCGGTCCAACCTCGCACGGACCGAGGAGCTGGGCAACCCGACCCCGGAGAACCTCAAGGCGCTCAGCGAGGCGGAGCTGTTCCGGCTCACCACGCCGCCTTCCTACGGCGGGCTGCACCCGAGCATGCGCACCCAGGTGGAGATCATCGCCGAGGTGGGTCGGGGCTGCGCGTCCACCGGCTGGATCGTGGCCAACCACGCCGCGTCCACCGAGTTCACCCTGATCCTGACCGAGGAGGCCACCGACAAGGTCTTCGGCGACAACCCCGACGCGATCATGCTGTCGGCGGGCTGCACGCCGGACTCGCGCGCCGAGCGGGTGCCGGGCGGCCTGCGGGTCACCGCGACCGCGCCCTACGCGTCGGGCTGCGAGATCTCCGACTGGGCCCTGCTCATCGGCATCCCGCTGTACGAGGGCGAGCGCCGGATCGGCGCGATCACCTGCCTGGTGCCGCTGACCGACGCCACGGTGAGCCGCACGTGGGACGCGGCGGGCATGCGCGGCACCGGCACGCACAAGATGGCCGTCGCCGACGTGTTCGTGCCCGACATGCTGGCGCAGGTGGTGGAGAAGGAGGACCTGAGCCGGTTGGAGGAGCTGCTGTCGCCGACGGACCTGGTGCGGGGCAACCTGCACTCGTTGTCCGCGCTCGTCGGCGGCGCCTGCGGCGTGCTCGACCTGGTCCGGGAGAACCTGGACCGGGGCAAGGGGATCATCTACTCCAGCTACCGGCGGGCCGCCGACTCCCCCACCATCCAGCTGTACTTCGCCGAGGCGACGCACCTGATCGACACGGCCCGGCTGCACATGCTGCACGTGGCCGACGAGTTCGACGCGGTGCTGCCCGGCGAGGAGATGCCGCGCCTGGCACGCGCCCGTGCCCGGATGCACTCCTCCTCCGCGTTGCGCAGCGCCCGTGACGGCGTGCAGAAGGCCTTGGACGTCGCGGGCACCAGCGGTTTCGCGATGGCCAACCCGTTGCAGGTCTACTGGCGCGACCTCGAGGTCGGCAGCCGGCACGCGATGCTCGGCACGCCGATGATCGCCGAGGACTACGCCCGCGCGCTGCTCGACGTCGGACCCACGATCACCCAGTACCACTGACCCCGGACTGGAGCCACGATCCACCATGGACGACGACTTGGACCTCGCCGAGCCCCTGTTGCTGGGCTGGCTGGAATCGGTGCACCTCGACGCGCACTACACGCGGGCCGCCGGCGACCACCTGTACCGGCTCGACGAGCACGGGCGGGAGGTGGCCGTGGTGGACTTCGCCGGGGGCTACGGCTCGCTGCTGCTCGGCCACAACCACCCGGAGCTCGTGGCCCTGGCGCGTGACCTGCTCGCGGGCGGCGTGCCGGTGCACGCGCAGTTCTCCCGCCACCCGTACGCCCGGGACCTCGCGCGCGAGCTCAACCGCGTGCTGCACCGCGAGCACGGCGACGACGAGCCGTACTCGGCGATCTTCGCCAACAGCGGCGCCGAGGCGGTCGAGGCCGCCGTCAAGCACGCCGAGCTGGACCGGGTGCTCAAGGTCGGCGCGCTGCGGTCGGCGATCACGGCGAACGTGGAGGCGGCCCGGGCGGCGGTCGAGGCGGGCACCGCGGTGTGCGACGAGGACTTCGAGTCCTTCGCGGCGCGCGTCGAGGCGACCAACGCGGAACGCGCGGCGACCCGGCCGGTCCTGTTCGCCCTGGAGGGCGGCTTCCACGGCAAGCTGGTGGGCAGCGTGCAGCTCACGCACAACACCGCCTACCGCAACCCGTTCGCCGCGCTCGGCCTGACGACCCGGTTCGTGGCCGTCGACGACCTGACGTCGCTGCCGAAGCTGTTCGACGAGGACCGGGTCGACCTGCTCGACGTGGAGGTGCGCGACGGCCGGGTGGTGCTCGTGCCCCGACCGCTGCCGGTGTTCTGCGCCTTCGCCGTGGAGCCGGTGCAGGGCGAGGGCGGCATCCACGTGCTGGACCGGCGTTCCGCGCAGCTGATCCAGGCCGCCTGCGCCGAGGTCGACTGCCCGGTCCTGGTGGACGAGGTGCAGAGCGGCCTCGGGCGCACGGGCACGTTCCTGGCCGGTTCGGCGGTCGGTCTGCGCGGCGACTACTACGCGCTGGCCAAGAGCCTGGGCGGCGGGATCGCCAAGGCGGCCGTGATGCTGGTCCGCGCGTCCCGCTACCGCGGCGAGTTCGAGCTGGTGCACAGCTCCACCTTCGCCAAGGACGCGTTCTCCACGACCATCGCGCTCAAGGTGCTGGAGCTGCTGGAGGCCGACGACGGCGCGCTGTACCGGCGGGCCGCCGAGCGCGGGGCGCGGATCACCTCCGCCCTGGAGTCGGTGCGCGCGGACTTCCCGGACGTGGTGGTCGACGTGCGCGGCCGCGGTCTGATGCTGGGCCTGGAGTTCGCCGACCAGTCCGGGTCCGCCGACGCGGCGATCCGCGAGCACGACGCGGGCGGCACCCTCGGGTACGCCATCGCGGGCCTGCTGCTGCGCCGGCACCGGGTGCGGACGTTCCCGACCGCCAGCTCGCCCAACACGCTGCGGTTCGAGCCGTCGGTGTTCATCGGCGACGCCGAGGTCGACCAGCTCGCCGACGGCCTGCGCGACGCGTGCGCGGTGCTGCGCGCCCAGGACGGCGAGGCGCTGCTCGGTTCCGGCTGACCCGCGCTGTCGTGGGGCCCGCCCTGCTGCCGGGCGGGCCCCGCGTCGTCCGCGGGGTCGGACGACCGGCCGTGCCTAGGCCACCAGCTCGTCGCAGTCCGGGAGCACCGGGACGACGGCGGGCGCCGGGGTGGTGAACGAGTGCCCCGCCGGCACCGGCAGGGCGTCGACCAGCATCAGCACCCGCATCGCCGCGCGCCGGTGCGGTAGCCGGTCCTGGTCCGTCAGGCTGGTGCGGATGCGGCACGGCGGCGTGGCGATCCGCCGCCGGCGCACGCCCGCGACGACCATGTCGGCCAACCGGTCGATCGCGGAGTCGGACAGCGGCGTCAGCGTGATCGTGGTCGCGTGCGGCAGTCCCGCGCCCCAGTCCGGCCGCCGGCGCAGCAGTTCGGGCCGGGCCGCGAGCATCAGGATCAGCGTCGGGTGCCCGGGGTCGGCGATCAGCCCGGTGAGGAAGTCCAGCACCGGGTCGCCCAGCTCGTGCGCGTCGTCGACGAACACCACCAGCGGGCGCTCGGCGGCCACCGCCCGCAGCAGCACGGCGCCCGCCGCCAGCGCGGAGGTCACCGACGCCGGGGTGGGCGGGACGTCGTCGGTGCGGGTGACCACGTCGGTCAGCGCCGCCACCACCTGCTCGGCTTCGGCCAGGTCCACCACGTGGGTGGTGGCCAGCGCGCGCAGCGCCTCCACCCGGGACACGGACTGGTCCGTCGCGCACAGCGTCAGCAGCAGGTCGCGCAGCGGTCCGTAGGGCGAGCTCGCCGAGTCGGGGCCGGCCACCAGGAACTCTATGGTGTCCCACTTGGCGATGGCCCGCCGCTCGAACTCCAGCACCAGCCTGCTCTTGCCCACCCCGGGCCCGCCGAGCACGGTGATCAGCTGCGACACGTCGCGGTGCCACGACCGGTCGATGATGCCGCTCAGCATGTCCAGCTCCCAGTCCCGGTCCACGATCGGGATGGACTGGTGGGCCACCGAGTGCCAGTGCGCGGACCGGATGCGGCTGCCGCCCGCTCCCGGCGAGGGCGGACCGTAGGCGGCCGAACCGCCGGTCAGCCCGCGGGTCGTGGCGCACGCCCGCGCGGTGCCCGGCGCGGTGCGGGCCAGCAGCGCCTGGCACGAGTCGACCACCGGGCCGGTGATCACCAGCCGGTCGTCGACCGACCTGGGCAGCGTGAACAGCACCGCGTCGCCGGTCGCCACGGCCACCCGCACCGAGATCCGGTCGTTCGCGGGCGCCAGCACGGCCAGCGCCGCCGAGACCACGCGCTGGGCCGCCGCCAGGTCCTCCCGGCCCGCGAACCACGCCATCGGGGCGCTGCCCGAGCCCGCCGCGATCGTGCCGCCGAGCAGCTCGACCACGTGCTGGAACGTGGCGCGGAACGCCGCGATGGCCCGGTCCAGCCGCACCTGGTCCCGCTCGCCCTCGGCCGTCACCGACACCTGCGCCATGAGCACGCTCAGCTCCTCGCGGCGCGGCGCCGGCGCGACGTCACCGTGCCCGGCCGGCGCGGGGACCGAGACGACGTGGACCTGCTTGCGCGACGCCGGCACGGACGACAGTGGCTGGGGAGGGCGGTCGGCCGTGTTCACCACCGCGCGCAGGCCGTTCGACGTGCCGCCGCCCGCCGCCACGCGCGCGGCGGTGACCCGACCCGCCACCACCGGCTCGCGCGGTTCCAGGCGCAGCGACTCGTCGTGGCGCAGGATGGCGCTCTGGAGCTCCTGCAACGCCACACCGGGCACGAGGCCGAGGTCCTCCACCAGGCGGTCGCGCATCCGCTTGTAGACGTCCAGCGCGTCGGTCTGCCTGCCGCACCGGTACAACGCGAGCATCAGCTGACCGCACAGCCGCTCGCGCAGGTTCTCCTGCTCCGCGGTGGTCTCGATCTCGCGCAGCACCGCGTGGTGCCTGCCCCGACCGAGTTCGGCGTCGAAGTAGTCCTCCAGGGCGTCCACCCGGGCGCTCTCCACCGCCGCCAGCTCCGGCCAGCCGAACCCCGCCTCCACGAGGTCGGCGAGGACCGCGCCGCGCCACAGCCCCAGCGCGCGGGCGAGCGATTCACCCGCCCGGTCCAGCAGGCCCGCGCTCAACTGCGCGTGACCCTCGGCCGCCAGGTGGTGGAAGTGGTGCAGGTCGATCAGCTCGGGTTCCAGTTGGAGCACGTAACCGGGCGGCCGTGTGACCAATGACACGCGATCCGCGGCCGGTACTTCGGGGGTCAGCACACCCCGAAGTCCCCAGATCGCGTTGTGCAGGATCTTGCGCGCCGAGTTGGGCGTCTCGCCCGATGGCCAGAGGATGTCCAGCAATTCGCTCGTCGACACCACGCGGTTGGCGTTGAACAGCAGGTACGCCAACGCCGCGCGTTGTTTCGTGCCGTGGACGTCCACCTGGTCGCGGCCATCCGTTAACTCAAGCGGCCCCAGTACACGAAATCTCATGCGCACTTCCTCCCCCGGCGAGCATGACGGAACACCCCGGACCGAATTGGTGCCGAGGCCGACATATCCGGTGACGCCGTGCCGTGGTGCCCGCTGCGCGGGGAAGACCCTGCTCCCGACCGGTGTTCCGGCCGGTCAGAGCCCTCGCCAGGCGATCCGCCGACACTCCGTCGCAGTTCTGCGCGCACCCGGCAGGTACCTCCGTCCACCACACTGACCCAACGCGCTTGTGGGACACTTTCGATCGACTTTCGATGCTCTTGGGGGCAGGGCGCGAACCGGTTTGGGGGTGTGCCATAAGCGACCGCGTGCGAGTGCGCTTCGGGGTGCTCGGACCACTGGAGATGCGCACGGAGCGTGACGAGGTCGTGCCGGTCAGGGAGGCGAAGGTCCGCGCCCTGCTGGCCGCGCTGCTGGCCGGGCAGGAACGCGCCGTGTCGGCCGACCGGCTGATCGAGCTGCTGTGGCCGGACTCGTCGCCGGCGAACCCGACCGCGTCCCTCCAGGTGAAGGTCTCCCAGCTGCGGCGGGCCCTGGACCAGGCGTGCGACGGCGGGCGGGCGCTGCTCGGCTCGACACCGGCCGGGTACGTGCTGGCGGTGCCCGCCGAGGACGTCGACTTCCGGCTGTTCGACCAGCTGGCGGCCCGCGCGCTGGCCCTGGAGCCGCCGGCCGAGCGGGTGGCGGCGTTGGACGGGGCGCTGGCGCTGTGGCGGGGCACGGCGTTCGACGGGTTCGCCGACGACCCGTCCATCTCGGCGCTGGCGTTCGGGCTGGAGGAGCAGCGGCTGGTGGTGCTGGAGGAACGCGCGCACGCCCGGCTGGGGCTGGGCGAGCACCAGTCGATCATCGGTGAGCTGACGGAGCTGGTCGAGCGGTACCCGCTGCGGGAGCGGCTGCGCGCGGCGCACCTGCTCGCGCTGTACCGCAGCGGGCGGGCGGTGGAGGCGCTGCGGCTCTACGACACGCTGCGCGGCCAGCTGGCCGAGGAGTTCGGCATCGACCCCGGCCCGGAGCTGGTCCGGCTGCACCACGCGATGCTCCAGCAGGACCGGGAGCTCCAGGCGGGCGCGGACCGGCCGGTGACCGTGCGCGGCAGCAACCTGCCGGTGCCGCTGACCGGGCTCGTCGGCCGCACCAGGGTGCTGCCCCTGATCCGGGAGACCCTCGCCGCCCACCGCCTGGTGACCCTCGTCGGTCCGGGCGGGGTGGGCAAGACCAGGCTCGCCACGGAGGTGGCGCGCGGGCCGGACGAGCACTCCGTCGACGGCACGTGGGTGGTCGAGCTGGCCGGGCTGCCGCCCGCCGGCGCGGGCGGGGCGGACGACCTGGCCGAGGCGGTGGCGGCGGCGCTGGACCTGCGCGAGGAGCCGGCCCTCGACCGCCGCGCGGAGCCGCCGGCCGCGACTGAGCGGCTGGTGTCCATCCTGCGGGACAAGCGGACGCTGCTGGTGCTGGACAACTGCGAGCACGTGCTCGCCGCGTGCGCCGAGCTGGTGCTGGTGCTGCTGGCCGGCGCGCCCGGCCTCCGGGTGCTCGCCACCAGCCGCGAGCTGCTGGGCGTGGTCGGCGAGCAGTTGATCGAGGTGCCGCCGCTCGACCTGCCCGCGCCGGGCGCGCCGGCCGCGGTGATCCCCCGGTTCAGCAGCATCGAGCTGTTCCTGGACCGGGCGGCGTCGGCGGTGCCGGGGTTCCGGCCCCGGCCGGGCGACCTGGAGACCGTGGCGGCGATCTGCCGCCGGCTGGACGGCATCCCGCTGGCGATCGAGATGGCGGTGGCCCGGGTCCGCGCGCTGGGCCTCGACGAGCTGCTGGCGCGGTTGGACGACCGGTTCCGGGTGCTGGGCGTGGCGCGGCGCGGCGTGCCCGCCCGGCAGCAGACGCTGCGCGCGATGATCGACTGGAGCTGGGACCTGTGCACGGAGCCGGAACGGCTCGTGCTGGCCCGGCTGTCCACCCACGCGCAGGGCTGCGAGCTGGAGGCCGCCGAGCACACGTGCGCGGTGGGCGCCATGGAGCCCGCCGACGTGCTGCCGCTGCTGAGCCGGCTCGTGGACCGGTCGCTGGTGGTGGTCTACGAGCACGCCGGCAAGCAGCGCTACCGGCTGCTGGAGTCGATGGCCGAGTACGGCAGGCAGCGGCTGGAGGAGTCCGGCGACGCCGAGGCCGCCCACACCGCCCACGCCGAGCACTACACGGGGCTGGTCGCCGCCTCGAAGGAGGAGCTGTACGGGCCGTGCCAGCACGACGTGCTCCAACGGCTGGACGTGGAGGCGGCCAACCTGGAGCGCGCGCTGCACACGTGGCTGCGGCTGCGGCGCTGCGACCTGGTGATCCGGCACGTCAACTCGCAGACCTGGTACTGGTTCCTGCGCGGGCGGCTGTCGGAGGCGCACCGGCGGTTGCAGCTGGTGCTCGACGCCACGAAGGCCGTCGGGCCGACGCTGAACCGGGCGGAGACGCTGGTCTGGCACCGCGGCTTCGCGTTGCTGACCACGGGGGCGGAGCCACCCGGCCCGGTGGCGCCCGACCCCGAAGAGCTGGCCGCGGCGCCCGACGGGCTGGCTCGGGCGTGGTGGTTCCTCGCGTACGCGCGCTGGACGGTGGGCGCGTTCACCGAGAGCGAGAAGCTCAACGCCGTGGTGTTACCGCACTTCCGGGCGCGAGGCGACCGGTGGGGCACGGCGGCCTCCGTGGCCACCGACGCGGCGCTGGCCACCGGCCGGGGCGACCTGCGCGCGCTGGACACCGCCGCGACGGAGTGCGTGGAGCTGTTCGAGGCGCTCGGCGACGGGTGGGGGCTGCTGAGGTCCACCGACCTGCTGGGCGTGCTGGCCGAGATCCGGGGTGACCGCAGGCGGGCCACCCGGCTGCACGAGGAGGGCCTGCGGATCGCCGCCGACCTGGGGCTGTGGGGCGAGACCGCGCGCAAGCTGGCGATGCTGGGTCGCATGGCGCTGCTGGCCGGCGACTACCCCACCGCCGACGACCTGCACGAACGCGCGGCGGCGCTGGCCAAGCAGCAGGCCAACATGCCGTGGCAGGCGTTCGCCGAGACGGGGCTCGCCATCAGCTACCGGCGGCAGGGCAGGTTGGACGAGGCGGAGGCGTTGCTGGAGCGGCTCGTGCCCCGGATGGAGCGGATGAACGCGCTCAACGGACTGGCGCTGACGCTGGCCGAGCTGGGGTTCGTGGCCGAGCAGCGCGGCGACGCGGCCACCGCGCACGTCCACCACCGGTCGGGGCTGGACGCGGCGCTGGCGACCGGTGACCGGCGGGCCGTGGCGCTGGCCGTGGAGGGCCTGGCCGGCGCGCACCGGGTCGGTGGCAGCCCGGACACCGCGGCACGACTGCTCGGCGTCGCGCGGGCGGTCCGGGACGCGCTGGACGCGCCCCTACCCGCGGAGGAGCGGCAGGACGTGGACCGCATCACCTCGGCCGCGCGGGACGTGCTCGGTGTGGCGCTGTTCGGCGAGCTGACCGCCGCCGGCGAAGCCGCCGAACGCGACCGCGCGGCAGCCGACAAGGACTTCCTCTCCACCCACGTCGACCTGCTCTGACCACCCCGCGCACCGCCGCCGCACGAGGGTCGGATGTGCGGCGGCGGAGAGCGGTCGGCGGCGGGTGCGGAGGGCCGCGGGTGGCGTGCCGCGTCGCGATCCAGGACGGTCACCCGAGGTGGCCGGCCGAGGACACACTTCCGGGCCATTGTCCAGCGCATCCCGCACAACGGACCGGCGAACATCTCGGTGACGCAATTCAACAGCCGTTCGGCCTCGGCCGCCCGGAGTTTACCGACGGCCGGGTCCCCATTACCGTCGTGCGGCTGTCGAAACCTCCCCGGCCTACGGCTTCCCGAATCACCGGACGAATGTGCTCTCACCACTCGGTAATGCCCCGGTCAGCCTTCGGACCCATTACTACCCAGTGAGTGGGGTATTACCCCGGCAGGCACCCGCGCTGGCAACCTGAACCGCATTCGAGCGGAATCCACCGCCGACGTGCGTGGCTATTCCCATTCGATTCGACTAACCAGCGCTGTCGAAGGAGTGACGCGAACGTGCGCGAGGTGACGGGACAGGACGACAACACCGCTCGGGGTGCGGCAGTCGCCATCGTCGGGCTCTCCTGCCGGTTTCCCCGCGGTGGCGATCCCGAAGCGTTCTGGGGCCTGCTGACCTCGGGCGGCAGTGCGGTGGGCGACGTGCCCGACGACCGCTGGGAGTCGGCATCGGGCGACCCGGCGGTGCGGGACCGGACCGGCGCGCCGCGTTCGGGCGCGTTCCTGGACGCGGTGGCCGACTTCGACGCGGCGTTCTTCGGGCTCTCCGCGCGTGAAGCCGCCGCGACCGACCCCCAGCAGCGGCTGGTGCTGGAACTGGCCTGGGAGGCGTTGGAACGGGCCGGGATCGTCCCGGGCACGCTGCGCGACACCGCGACCGGCGTCTACATCGGTTCGCTGCGGGACGACTACACGACCCTGCTGCACGCACGCGGCGCGGACGCGATCACCCAGCACACCAACACGGGCACCCACCGGGGCCTGATCGCCAACCGGGTCTCCTACTTCCTCGGCCTGCGCGGTCCGAGCCTCACGCTGGACACCGCGCAGTCGTCGTCGCTGGTCGCCCTGCACACGGCGGCCCAGGCGCTGCGCACGGGTGAGGCCGAGCTGGCGCTGGCGGGCGGTGTCACGCTCAACCTGACCGGTGAGGGCGCGATGGGCGCGGAGGCCTTCGGCGGGTTGTCCCCGGACGGCCGTTGCTTCACCTTCGACAGCCGGGCCAACGGGTACGTGCGCGGCGAGGGCGCGGCGGTGGTCGTGCTCAAGACCCTGGAGCGCGCCGAGGCCGACGGCGACCGCGTGCTCGCGGTGATCCACGGCAGCGCGGTCAACAACGACGGCGCCACCCCCGGGCTGACCGTGCCCAGCGCGCGGGCGCAGGCGCAGGTGATCGGCACGGCGTGCCGGCGCGCGGGCATCGACCCGGCGCACGTCCAGTACGTCGAGCTGCACGGCACGGGCACGCCCGTCGGCGACCCGGTCGAGGCGGAGGCGCTCGGCGCCGCCTACGGCCGGGGACGGGACGGCGACCCGCTGCGCGTGGGCTCGGTGAAGACCAACATCGGCCACCTGGAGGGCGCGGCGGGCATCGCCGGCCTGGTGAAGGCGGTGCTGGCGATCGACCGGCGGGAGCTGCCCGCCAGCCTGAACTTCACGACGCCGAACCCGGCGATCCCGTTCGGCGAGCTGAACATCGAGGTGCAGCGCGCCACCGGCCCCTGGCCCCACCCCGACCGGCCGCTGTACGCGGGTGTCAGCTCGTTCGGCATGGGCGGCACCAACTGCCACGTCGTACTCGGCCCACCACCACGACCTGCCACCGGATCCGCGACCGGATCCGCGACCGGAGCCGCGACCGGATCAGGGTCCGGCGCGGGTGGTGGTGCGTCGGAGGAGGTTCCGTCGGCCGACATCCCCCACACCGCGCCGGCCGACGGGACCTCCGTCGACGCACCGGTCGTCAGCGTGACCGCGGTGTCCGCGCCCACCAAGGGCGCGCTGCCCGCGCAGGCCGAGGCGCTGCGCGCGGCGCTGTCGGGCGACGAGGCGCTCACCTCCACCGACGTCGCCCGGTCCACGCTGACCACCCGCACCGCGTTCCGCCACCGCGCCGCCGTGTCCGCCGCGGACCGCGACGAGCTGCTGGCGGGCCTGTCCGCCCTCGCCGACGGGGTGCCCGCGGCGAACGTGGCGACCGGGTCCGCGACCGAGGGCGGCCTGGCGTTCGTGTTCACCGGGCAAGGCGCGCAGCGGGTGGGCATGGGTGACGGGCTGGCCGCCGCGCACCCCGTGTTCGCGCGGGCCCGGGCCGAGGTGCACGCCGAGTTCGCACGGCACCTGGAGCGCCCGCTCGACGACGTGCTCGCCGACCGCACCGCGCTCGACCGCACCGAGTACACCCAGCCCGCGCTGTTCGCGTTCGAGGTGGCGCTCGTGCGGCTGCTGGCGTCCTGGGGCCTGCGCCCGGACGTGGTGGCAGGGCACTCCATCGGCGAGCTCGCCGCGGCGCACGTGGCCGGTGTGCTCACGCTGCCCGACGCGTGCGCGCTGGTCGCCGCGCGCGGCCGGCTGATGCAGGCCCTGCCCGAGGGCGGCGCGATGGTCGCCGTGGAGGCCACCGAGGAGCAGTACGCGGCGCTGCCCGCCGAGCTGACGTCCGAAGTGGACATCGCCTCGGTGAACGGCCCGCGCTCGCTGGTGGTCAGCGGCACGGTCGACGCGGTCACGGCGGTGGCCGACGTGCTGGCCGCGCGCGGCGCCCGGACCAAGCGCCTGGCCGTCGGGCACGCGTTCCACTCGCGCCACCTCGAACCCGCCCTCGACGGGTTCCGCGAGATCGCCGAGGCGACCGGCTTCCGGTCGCCGGAGATCCCGCTGGTGTCCACGGTGTCCGGCGCGGTGGCCGGTGACGAGCTGCGCACCGCCGAGTACTGGGTGGGCCAGGCGCGCCACGCGGTGCGGTTCCGCGACGCCGTGCGCGCGCTGGAGTCCCAGGGTGTCCGCACGGTGCTGGAGATCGGGCCCGCCGCCGCCTGCACGCCGATGGTCACCGAGTCCGCCGAGGCCGGGACCGTCGCGGTCGCCGCGACGCGCGCCGACCGCCCGGAGGCCGTCACCCTCGCCTCCGCGCTGGCGAAGCTGTTCGTCCGCGGTGTCGACCTGGACTGGGCGGCGGTGCACCCGGACGCCCGCACGGTCCCGCTGCCGACCTACGCGTTCCAGCGCACCCGGCACTGGGTGGACGACCTGGGCGCCGCCCGCGAGTTCACCGGCGCCCGACCCGAACCGGCACGCATCGAACAGCCACCCGCCGGGGTGCGGCAGGAAGCGCCCCGCCGTGCGGAACGCGACCTGGCCCGGTTGGTCCTCGGGCACGTCGCCGCCGTCCTGGGCCAGGCGCCCGACCAGCCGATCGAGACCGCGGCGCCGTTCCGCGACCTGGGCTTCACGTCCCTCATGGCGGTGGAGCTGCGCGACGCGCTGGCCGACGCGACCGGCCTGCCGCTGCCCGGCGGCGTCCTCTACGACCACCCCACCCCTGACCGGCTCATCGCGCACCTCGCGGCCGAGCTGGCGGGCGCGGACCAGGACGTCGAGGAGGTCGCGGCGGCCTCGGCCGACGAGCCGATCGCCGTGGTCGGCATGGCGTGCCGGCTGCCCGGCGGCGTCGGGTCGCCCGACGAGTTGTGGGACCTCCTGCTGGCCGGGCGCGACGCGATCGGCCCGTTCCCGACCGACCGGGGCTGGGACGCGACCGGCCTCGGCGGGTTCCTGGACGGCGCGGCCGACTTCGACGCCGAGTTCTTCGGCATCTCCCCGCGCGAGGCGCTGGCCATGGACCCGCAGCAGCGGCTCGTGCTGGAGACCGCGTGGGAGGCGTTGGAGCGGGCGGGGATCGCGCCCACCTCGCTGGCGGGCACGCGGACCGGCGTGTTCGTCGGCGCGACCGAGGGCGACTACGGCGCGCCGATGCACGAGGCGCCGCCCGAGGTGGCGGGCCACGTGCTGACCGGGTCGACCAACAGCGTGGTGTCCGGCCGGGTCGCCTACCGGCTCGGGCTGGCCGGTCCGGCGCTGACGGTCGACACCGCGTGCTCGTCCTCGCTGGTCGCGGTGCACCTGGCGATGCGGTCGCTGCGGTCGGGCGAGACGTCGACGGCGCTGGCCGGCGGTGTGGCCGTGCTGGCGACACCGGGCATGTTCGTCGAGTTCGACCGCCAGGGCGGCTTGGCCGCGGACGGCCGCTGCAAGCCGTTCGCGGCCGCCGCGGACGGCACCTCGTGGGCCGAGGGCGTCGGTTTCGTGGTGCTGCAACGGCTGTCGGACGCGCGCCGCGCCGGGCGCCGGGTGCTGGCCGTGCTGCGCGGCTCGGCGGTCAACTCGGACGGCGCCTCGAACGGCCTCACCGCGCCCAACGGCCCGGCGCAGCAGCGGGTCATCCGCGCCGCGCTGGCCGACGCGGGCCTGCGGCCGGCCGACGTGGACGTGGTCGAGGCGCACGGCACGGGCACCGCGCTCGGCGACCCGATCGAGGCGGGCGCCCTGCTCGCCACCTACGGCCGTGATCGCGCCACGCCCGTGCTGCTCGGCTCGCTGAAGTCCAACATCGGTCACGCCCAGGCCGCCGCCGGGGTCGCCGCGCTGATCAAGGTGGTGTTGTCGCTGCGCCACCGGGTGGTGCCGGCGACCCTGCACGTGGACGCGCCCAGCCCGCGCGTCGACTGGACCTCGGGCTCGGTCGACCTGGTCGCCGCGACGACCGACTGGCCCGCCGTGGACCGCCCGCGCCGGGCCGCGATCTCGTCGTTCGGGATCAGCGGCACCAACGCCCACCTCGTGGTGGAGTCCGCCGACGAGGACGACGAGCCCGCCCCGGCCGCTCGACCGGTCGGGCCGCTGCCGTGGGTGGTGAGCGGGATCGACGACGAGCACCTGCGGGCGCAGGCCGCCGCCGTGGCGGACGCGCCGGGCGACCCGGCCGCCGTCGGTCTCGCCCTGACCACCGCTCGGGCCGTGCTGCCGCGGCGGGCGGTCGTGGTGGGCGAGGACCGCGAGGCCCTGGCCGAGGGGATGCGGGTGGTCGCCGCCGGCCGGGTCGCGCCGAACGTGGTCACCGGCACGCCCGACGGCGGGCTGACCGCCGTGCTGTTCACCGGCCAAGGGGCGCAACGCGCGGGGATGGGGCGTGAGCTCGCCGCCGCGCACCCCGTGTTCGCCGGTGCGCTGGCCGAGGCGTGTGCCGCGTTCGACGGCCTCCTCGACGTGCCGCTGCGCGAGGTGATGTCCGCCGACGAGGACGACCCGCGCTCGGCGTTGCTGCACGAGACCCGCTACACCCAGCCCGCGCTCTTCGCGTACGAGACCGCGCTGTTCCGGCTCGCCGAGCACCACGGCCTGGTCGTCGACGCGGTGGCGGGCCACTCGATCGGCGAGTTGACCGCCGCCCACGTGGCCGGCGCGCTCACGCTGCCCGACGCGGCGGCACTCGTGGCGGCACGCGGCCGGCTGGTGCAGTCCGCGCCGCGCGGCGGTGCCATGGCGGCGATCCGCGCCTCCGAGGAGGAAGTGCTGCCCACGCTGGACGGCACCGGCGTGGTCGTCGCCGCGGTGAACGGCCCCGGTTCGGTGGTCGTCGCGGGTGACGCGGAGCGGGTGCGCGCCGTGGCCGAGGGCTGGCGGGCGCGCGAGCGGTCGGTGAAGGTGCTGCGGGTCAGCCACGCGTTCCACTCGCCGCACCTGGACGGCGTGCTCGCCGAGTTCCACGCCGTCGCGAGCGGGATCCCGTTCGCGCCGGCCCGGCTGCCCGTCGTGTCCACCGCCACCGGGCGGGTGCTCGCCGACGAGGAGCTGGCCTCCCCCGACCACTGGACGGCGCAGCTGCGCGGCACGGTCCGCTTCCTCGACGCGGTGCGCACGCTGGAGGCGGACGGTGTCACCGCGTTCGTCGAGGTCGGCCCGGACTCGGCGCTGACCGCGATGGTCGCGGAGTCCGTGCGGCGGCCCGACTCGACCGCGCTGGCCCTGGTCCGCGGCGGCCGGTCGGAGGCCGTCGCGTTCGCCGAGGGCGTGGCGCGGGCCCACGTGCTGGGCCGCACGCCTTCCCTCGCCGGGTTCTTCCCGGGCACGCGGCCGGCGGACGTGCCCGTGACGGTGCTGCGCCGCGAGCGCTTCTGGTTGGCGCCCGCGCCGCGCGGCGCGGCGGGCGTGGACACCGCCGACCACCCGTTGCTCGGCGGTGTGGTGGAGCCGGCCGGCCGGGACGAGGTGCTGCTCACCGGCTCGCTGTCGGTGGCCACGCACCCGTGGCTCGCCGGGCACCGGATCGCCGGCCGGGTGCTGGTGCCCGCGACGGCGCTGCTCGACCTGGCGGTGGCCGCCGCCGACCGGGTCGACGCGCGCGGCGTGGGCGAGCTGACCCTGACGTCACCGCTGGTGCTGCCCCCGGACGGCGCGGTGCGGGTGCAGGTGCAGGTCGGGCCGCCGTCCGCGACCGGTGACCGGCCGTTCTCGGTGCACGCCCGGGAGGGTGGCGCCTGGACCCGGTGCGCCGAGGGGTTCCTGACCGACGACCCGGGGACGGTCCCGGACATGCCGGCCGAGTGGCCGCCGCCGGGCGCCACGCCCGAGGACGTCACCGACGCCTACGACCGGTTGGCCGCGCTGGGCTACGACTACTCCGGCCCGTTCCGGGCGCTGCGCGGCGCGTGGCGGCGGGGCGACACCCTGTTCGCCGAGGTGGAGCTGCCTGCCGGCGCCACCGACGACGTCGGTCGCTTCGGGCTGCACCCGGCCCTGCTGGACGCCGCGCTGCACCCGCTGGTGCTCGATGCGGCGGGCGCCGACGGCACGGTGCGGCTGCCGTTCTCCTGGTCGCGCGCCGCGCTGCACGCGACGGGCGCCGCCCGGCTGCGGGTCCGGCTGACCACGACCGACGAGGGCGTCGAGCTGCTGGCCGTCGACCCGGCCAACACGCCGGTGCTGCACGCCGGGGCGCTGTCGCTGCTGCCCGTCCGCGCGGAGACCACCGGGGAGACCACCGAGGCGCCCACCGAGCTGCACACCGTGCGGTGGACCCCGGTGGGCCTGGTGTCGGCCGACGCGGAGCCGGTCGACGTGGTGGTGCTGCCCGCCCCGGTCGACGCCGGGGACGGCCCCGCCGCCGCGCACGCCATCACCGCCGAGGTGTTGGCCGGCGTGCGGCGGGTGCTGTCCGAAGAGGACACCCGGCTCGTGGTCACGACCCGGCGGGCGGTCGCGACCGGCGAGGGCGAGGCGGTGCCGGGACTGGCGCAGGCCGGCGTGTGGGGCCTGGTGCGCGCGGCGCAGTCCGAGTTCCCGGACCGGATCGTGCTGGTCGACCTCGACACCGAGGACACCGGAAGCCCTGAAGACGACGCCGCGGTGCGTTCGGCGCTGGCGACCGGTGAGCCGCAGGTGGCCGTCCGCGCCGGCAGGCTGCTGGTGCCGCGCCTGGCCCGCGCCACGGCGGCGCCCGACCAGCCCCGGCTCGCCGAAGGCGGCACGGTCCTGATCACGGGCGGCACGGCCGGACTGGGCGCCCTGGTGGCCCGCGAACTGGTCGCGGCGCACGGTGTCCGGCACCTGCTGCTGGCCTCGCGGCGCGGCGCCGACACACCCGGTGTCGGCGACCTGGTGGCCGAGCTGACCGGGCTGGGCGCGCACGTGCGAGTGGTCGCCGCCGACGTCGCCGACGCGTCCGCCGTGCGCGGGCTGGTCGACGGCGTCCCGGCCGAGCACCCGCTGACGGCCGTCGTGCACACCGCGGGCGTCCTGGCCGACGGCACCGTGCCGACGCTCACGCCCGAACGGCTCGCGGCCGTGCTGCGGCCCAAGGTGGACGCGGCGTGGCACCTGCACGAGGCGACCCGCCACCTGGACCTGGCCGCGTTCGTGCTGTTCTCCTCCGTCTCGGGCCTGCTGGGCACGGCGGGCCAGGCCAACTACGCCGCCGCCAACACCTGGCTGGACGCGCTCGCCGCGCACCGCGCCGCCACCGGTCTCGTCGCGTCCGCCCCCGCGTGGGGCCTGTGGGACGGCACGACCGGCATGGGCGCGGCGCTCGGCGACGCCGACGTGGCCCGGTGGGCTCGCAGCGGCATCGACCCGATCACCCCCGAGCGCGGCGCCGCCCTGCTCGGCGCCGTGCTGGGCAGTGCCGACCCGACGCCCGTGCCGGTGGTGTTCGACCCCGCCCGGTGCGCCGTCGACCCGGTGCCGCCGCTGCTGCGCGGCCTGGTCCGGCGCAGGCGCCGGGCCGCCGCCACCGGCGGGACGGCCGGTTCGGGTTGGGCCGAGCGGATGGCCGCGCTGGCGCCCGGAGCACGCCGCGACGCCGTGCTGGCCGAGGTGCTCGCGCTGACCGCCGCCGCCCTGGGCCACGCCTCGGGCGCCTCGGTCGACGCCGGCAAGGCGTTCCGCGCCCTCGGGTTCGACTCGCTGACCGGGGTGGAGCTGCGCAACAGCGTCATCGCCGCGACGGGCGTGCGGCTGTCGGCCACCGCCGTGTTCGACCACCCGAGCCCGGCCGCCCTGGCGGAGCACCTGCTCTCCCGCGTCGGCGGCACGACCACGACGGAGGTGCGGGCGACCACGTCCGCCGACGCCGACGAACCGATCGCGATCATCGGCATGGCCTGCCGCTTCCCCGGCGGTGTCGCCTCGCCGGAGGACCTGTGGAAGTTGGTGGCCGACGGCGTGGACGCCGTCTCCGGCTTCCCCGTCAACCGGGGCTGGGACCTCGACGCGCTGTACGACCCCGACCCCGACCACGTGGGCACCTCCTACACCCGCCACGGCGGTTTCCTGCACGACGCCGACCGGTTCGACCACGCGTTCTTCGGCATGTCGCCCCGCGAGGCAGCGGCCACCGACCCGCAGCAGCGGCTGCTGCTGGAGACGGCGTGGGAGACCTTCGAGAGCGCGTCGGTGGACCCGGCGACGCTGCGCGGGTCGAACACCGGCGTGTACGTCGGCGTGATGTACGACGACTACGCCTCGCGGCTGGCGGACGCGCCGGAGGAGTACGAGGGGTTCCTGCTGGCGGGCAACCTGTCCAGCGTCGTGTCCGGGCGGCTGTCCTACACCTACGGCCTGGGCGGGCCCGCCCTCACCGTGGACACGGCCTGCTCGTCGTCGCTCGTGGCGCTGCACCTGGCCGTGCAGGCGCTGCGCCGCGGCGAGACGGACCTGGCGCTGGCGGGCGGCGTGACGGTGATGTCGAGCCCCACGACGTTCGTCGAGTTCAGCCGGCAGCGGGGGCTCGCGCCCGACGGTCGGTGCAAGTCCTTCGCCGCCTCCGCCGACGGCACCGGCTGGAGCGAGGGCGTGGGGCTGCTGCTGGTGGAGCGCTTGTCCGACGCCCGGCGCAACGGGCACCAGGTGCTCGCCGTGGTGCGGGGCACCGCGGTGAACCAGGACGGCGCGTCCAACGGCCTCACCGCGCCCAACGGCCCCGCGCAGGAGCGGGTCATCCGCGCCGCGCTCGCCGACGCCGGCCTGCGACCGTCCGACGTGGACGCCGTCGAGGCGCACGGCACCGGCACCACGCTCGGCGACCCGATCGAGGCGCAGGCACTGCTCGCGACCTACGGCGCCGACCGCGACGAGCCGCTGTGGCTGGGTTCGCTGAAGTCCAACATCGGGCACGCGCAAGCGGCGGCCGGCGTCGGCGGCGTGATCAAGATGATCATGTCGATGCGGCACGGCACGCTGCCGCGCAGCCTGCACCTGGACGCGCCGTCGCCGCACGTGGACTGGGAGTCGGGCGCGGTGGCGCTGCTGGACCGGGCCCGGCCGTGGCCGGAGGTCGACCGGCCGCGGCGGGCGGGCGTGTCGTCGTTCGGCATCAGCGGCACCAACTCGCACGTGGTGCTGGAGGCCCCGCCCGAGCCGGAGCCCGTGCGCGGCGACGACTCCCCCGCCGTGGCCGCGGTGCCGTGGGTGCTCTCGGCGGCCGACGACCGGTCGTTGCGCGCCCAGGCCGCCGGGCTCGCCGGGTTCGTCGCGGGACGGGACCTCACCGGGGCGGACGTCGCGGCGGTCGGCGCGGCCCTGATGACCGGGCGCGGGCGGCTCGCCGCGCGGGCCGCCGTGGTCGGCTCCGACCAGGACTCGTTGACCGCCGGGCTGGAGGCGTTGGCGCGTGGCGAGCACGCGCCGGGGGTCGTCACGGGTTCCGACGCGCCGCGCGGGCGGCTGGCCCTGCTGTTCACCGGCCAGGGCAGCCAGCGCGCGGACATGGGCCGCGAGCTGTACGCCACGTCGCCGGTGTTCGCCGCCGCGCTCGACGACATCGGCGCCCACCTGGACCCGCTGCTGGACCGGCCGCTGAAGGACGTGCTGTTCGCGGCGCCCGACTCCGCGGACGCGGCGCTGCTGGACCAGACCGCCTACACCCAGGTCACGCTGTTCGCCGTCGAGGTGGCGCTGTTCCGGCTGCTGGAGCACCTGGGCGTGCGGCCGGACCACCTGCTGGGCCACTCGATCGGCGGTGTCGTCGCCGCGCACGTGGCCGGCGTGCTGGACCTGCCCGACGCGTGCGCGCTGGTCGCCGCGCGCGGCCGGCTGATGCAGTCGGCCCGCGACGACGGCGCGATGCTCGCCGTCGAGGCGTCCGAGGAGGAGGTGCTCGCCGACCTGGCGGACCGGGCGGGCGCGGTGGCCGTCGCCGCCGTCAACCGGCCGACCTCCACGGTGGTGTCCGGTGACGCGGCCGTCGTGGACGCGATCGGCGAGGCGTGGCGCGAGCGCGGTCGGCGGGTCAAGCGGCTGGAGGTCAGCCACGCGTTCCACTCACCGCACATGGACGGCGTGCTGACCGAGTTCGAGCGGGTCGCCGCCGGGTTGACCTGGCACGAGCCGCACATCCCGGTCGTCTCCGACACGACCGGCGAACCGGCCACCGCGGCGCAGCTCACCTCGCCCGCGTACTGGGCCGAGCACATCCGCGAGCCGGTCCGCTTCCTCGACGGCCTGCGCACCCTCGCGGCGCTGGGCGTCACCGAGTTCCTGGAACTCGGCCCGGACGGGGTGCTGACCGCGCTGGTCGACGCGTGCCTGCCGGACGGGGTCGGCAGCGCGGCGCCCGTGCTGCGGTCCGGCCGGCCCGAGGCGGAGACCGTCGCGTCGGCCGTGGCCGGGCTGTGGGTGCGGGGCGCGGACCCGGCGGCCGGCGCGCTGTTCGGCACGACGGAGCCGGTCGTGCTGCCGTCCTACGCCTTCCGGCGCGCCCGCCACTGGCTGGCGGACACCTCGACCAGGGGCGCGGGCCGGTTCGGGTTGGCCGGCACCGGTCACCCGCTGCTCGGCGCCGCCGTGCACGTCGCCGACTCCGGGACCACCGTCTACACCGGACGGTTGAGCGCGTCCCGGGACCACTGGCTCGGCGAGCACCGGGTGCGCGGCGCGGCGCTGTTGTCGGGCACCTCGTTCGCCGAGATCGCCGCCGCGATCGCGGCCGGCACCGGGACGGCGGTGGCCGAGCTGACCCTGGCCGCGCCACTGGTGCTCGGGGACGGGGCCGTGGTGGTGCAAGCGGTGCTGGGCGCGCCGGACGAGCACGGCGCACGCGCCCTGTCCGTCCACTCGCGACCGGACGGGAGTGATGACGAGTGGACCGCGCACGCCGGCGGCACCCTCGTCGGCACGAGCGGGCAGGAGCCCGATCCCGCCGCGGTGGACCGGCTCGCCCAGTGGCCGCCCGCCGGCGCGGTGGAGGTCGACCTGGCCGGGGTGTACGAGCGGCTGCCCGAGCACGGGTTCGACTACCGGGGCGCGTTCCGGGGCCTGCGCCGGGCCTTCACCGCGGACGGCGAGCTGTTCGCCGAGGTGGCGCTGCCCGAAGAGGCCGCCGACCCCCGTTTCCTGGTGCACCCGGCGTTGCTGGACGCGGCGCTGCACCCGCTGGTGCCGACCGTCGTCGACGCGGACGTGCCCGCGGTGCTGCCGTTCACCTGGTCGGGTCTGGCCGTGCACGCCACCGGCGCCCGTGAGCTGCGGGTGCGGCTGGCGGTGGAACGCACCGCCGACGGCGCCGCGTCCGTCGCGCTGACCGCCGTGGACCCGACGGGAGCACCGGTGCTGTCGGTGGCGGAGCTGACCCTGCGGCCGGCGGGCACGACGACCACCGTCGACGGGCTGCACGCCCTGCGGTGGACCACGCTGCCGTTGGACGGCGGTGACGTGGCGCGCGTCGTCGTCTCCGACCTGGCGGAACTGGACGACGTGCCCGACGCGGTGGTGCTGCCGGTGGACACCGACGTCCCCGGCGACCTGCCCGAACGGGTGCGCACGCGGCTGACCGACGTCGCCGCGGCGGTGCGGGAGTGGCTCACCGACGACCGGTACGCCCACGCGCGGCTGGTCGTGGCCACCGCCGGCGGCACCGAGGAGGACCCGGTGGCGGCGTCCGTGTGGGGCCTGGTCCGGGCCGCGCAGGCGGAGCACCCGGACCGGCTGGTGCTCGCCGAACTGCCCGACCCCCGGGCCGACGTGCTCGGGGCGGCGCTGGCGACCGGCGAGGCGCAGTTCGCCGTCCGCGACGGTGTGGTGCTCGTCCCGAGGGTGGCGCCCGCCACCGCGCCGGCCGGCCGGGAACCGCGATCCACCGCCCACGACGACGCGGCAGAGGTGTGGTCCGGCGGGTCCGTGCTGATCACCGGTGGCACCGGCACGTTGGGCGCGGTGCTGGCCCGGCACCTGGCCGTCGAGCACGGCGCGGACGACCTCGTGCTGGTCAGCAGGCGCGGCCCGGAGGCGCCGGGCGCGGCGGAACTGGTCGCCGAGCTGGCCGCGGCGGGTGCGCGGGCCCGCGTGGTGGCGTGCGACGTGTCCGACCGGGAGGCCGCCGCCGCGCTGGTCGCGGACCTGCCGGACCTGCGGGCCGTGGTGCACACGGCGGGCGTGCTGGACGACGCCGTGCTCACCTCGATGCGGCCCGAGCAGCTCACGGGTGTGCTGCGGCCCAAGGTGGACGCGGCGTGGCACCTGCACGAGCTGACCCGGGACCGGGAGCTGGCGGCGTTCGTCCTGTACTCGTCGGTCGCGGGCTGGTTGGGCACGGCCGGGCAGGCGGCGTACGCGGCGGCCAACACCGCGCTGGACGCCCTGGCCAGGCTGCGGCGCGGCGCCGGGTTGCCCGCCACGTCCCTCGCGTGGGGCCTGTGGGCGCAGGGCAGCGAGCTGACCGGCGACCTGACCGACGTGGACGTGCGCAGGCTCGCGTCCATCGGGCTCGAACCGTTGGCCTCGGCGCAGGCCATGGCGCTCTTCGACGCCGCCCTGGCGCTCGACGACCCGGCCGTGGCCGTGACCAGGTTGGACGCCGCACGGCTGCGCGGGCCGAAGGAGGGCCTGCCCGCCGTGCTGCGCGGACGGCCCCGGCCCGTGCGCAAGGCCGTCGCGACCGCTACGACCGGCGCCCGGTCCCTGCCCGAACGGCTCGCCGGGCTGGACGCGGGTGAGCGGCTGCGGGTGCTGACCGACCTGGTCCGCGGCGAGGTGGCGGGCGTGCTCGGGCACTCCGGCACGGGCGCGGTCACCGACCGGTCGCCGTTCACCGCGCTCGGGTTCGACTCGCTGACCGTGGTGGAGCTGCGCAACCGCCTCGCCGGCGCCACCGGCCTGCGGCTGCCCACCACGCTGGTGTTCGACCACCCGACCCCGGCGGAACTGGCCGCGCACCTGGCGACCCTGGTCGCGCCGGACGACACCGGCGCACCGGGCGGGTCGCTCGCGGTGGCCGACGCGGTGGACCTGCTCGCCGACGCGGTGGCCGCCGCGCCCGACGCGCTGGACCCGGACCTGGCCGAACGGCTGCGGGCGCTGCTGCGCGCCGCCGAACCGGTCCCCGCGACAGGGCCGGACCTCGACTCCGCCTCCGACGACGACCTGTTCGCCCTCGTCGACGGCCTCGACCAACCGACCCGCAACTGAGCACCCACGAAGGAGCGAAGAGACGTGGCAGACGAGGGCAAGCTGCGGGAGTACCTCAAACGGGCGATCGCGGACGCGCAGGACGCCAAGGCGAGGCTGCGGGCGGTCGAGGAGGGCGCCCGGGAGCCGATCGCCATCGTGTCCGCGGCGTGCCGCTACCCCGGCGGCGTCCGCACCCCGGAGCAGTTGTGGGAGCTGGCGGACGCCGGCGTGGACGCGGTGTCGCCGTTCCCGGAGGACCGGGGCTGGCCGCTGGCCGACCTGCTCGACGGCAGCGGGCGGCCGGGCACGTCCAGCGCGGGCGAGGGCGGGTTCCTGCACGACGCGGACCTGTTCGACGCGGAGCTGTTCGGCATGTCGCCGCGCGAGGCGCTGGCCGCCGACCCGCAGCAGCGGCTGCTGCTGGAGACCGCGTGGGAGGCGTTCGAACGGGCCGGGCTGGCGCCGGAGTCGCTGCGCGGCTCGCGGACGGGCCTGTTCACCGGGGTGATGTACAGCGACTACGGCGCGCGCCCCGGCCTGCCGCCGGAGGAGTTCGAGGGCTACCTGTTCAGCGGGAGCGCGGGCAGCATCGCGTGCGGCCGGGTGGCGTACCGGTTCGGGCTGGAGGGCCCGGCGATCAGCGTGGACACCGCGTGCTCGTCGTCGCTGGTCGCGCTGCACCTGGCGGCGCAGGCGCTGCGGCGCGGTGAGTGCGACCTGGCGCTCGCGGGCGGTGTGACGGTGATGTCGACGCCGGTGGCGTTCGTGGAGTTCTCCCGCCTCGGCGGGCTGGCACCCGACGGCCGGTGCCGGTCGTTCTCGGCGGACGCGGGCGGCACGGGCTGGTCCGAGGGCGTGGGTCTGCTGCTGCTCAAGCGGTTGGGCGACGCCCGGCGCGACGGCGACCGGGTGCTCGCCGTGCTGCGCGGGTCGGCGGTGAACTCCGACGGCGCGTCCAACGGCCTGACCGCGCCCAACGGCCGGGCGCAGGAGCGGGTGATCCGCGCCGCGCTCGCCGACGCGGGCCTGCGACCGTCCGATGTGGACGCCGTCGAGGCGCACGGCACCGGTACCACGCTCGGCGACCCGATCGAGGCCAACGCGCTGGCCGCCACCTACGGCGCGCAGCGCGAGGGCCGGCCGCTGCTGCTGGGTTCGCTGAAGTCCAACATCGGGCACGCGCAGGCGGCGGCCGGCGTCGGCGGCGTGATCAAGGTGGTCGAGTCGATCCGCCGGGGCGTGCTGCCCGGCACCCTGCACGCGGAGTCCCCGACGCCGCACGTGGACTGGGAGACCTCGGGCCTGAGCCTGCTGCGGGGCAGCACCGCGTGGCCGGAGACCGGCGCGCCCCGCCGGGCCGGGGTGTCGTCGTTCGGTTTCGGCGGCACCAACGCGCACGTGATCATCGAGCAGGCCCCGGACGCCGACCCGGCCCCCGCCGGCGACGTGCGCGGTCACGCCGTGCTGCCGTGGGTGTTCTCCGGCGGCACGCCCGCCGCGCTGACCGGTCAGGCGAAGGCCGTCGTGGCGGCCGTGGAGGCGGGGCTGGACCCGCTGGACGTCGCCGCCGCGCTGGCCACCACCCGGTCCGCGTTGGCGCACCGCGCGGCCGTCGTCGCGGCGGACCCCGCGGACCTGCTGCGCGCGGCGACCGCGCTGGCCGAGGGCGGCGACGCCCCGGAGCTGACGCGGGGCGAGCGAGGTGACGGCGGCGTGGCGTTCCTGTTCACCGGGCAGGGCGCGCAGCGCGTCGGCATGGGCGCGCGGCTGGCCGAGGAGCACCCCGGTTTCCGCGCCGCCCTGGACGAGGTGTGCGACCTGCTGGACCCGCACCTGTCCGCGCCGCTGCGCGAGGTGATGGCCGACCCGGAACGCCTGGACCGCACGGAGTTCGCGCAGCCCGCGCTGTTCGCGGTCGAAGTCGCGCTCGTGCGCCTGCTCGCGGCCCGGGGTGTCACCCCCGCCGCCGTCGCGGGCCACTCGCTGGGCGAGATCACCGCCGCGCACGTGGCGGGCGTGCTGTCGTTGGCCGACGCGGCGGAGCTGGTCGCCGCGCGCGGCAGGCTGATGCAGGCGGCCACGCCGGGCGGGGCGATGGTGGCGCTGGCCGTGCCCGAAGAGGTGGTGGCGCCGTTGCTCGCCGATCGGCCCGGTGTCGACCTGGCGGCGGTCAACGGCCCGGCGGCGGTGGTCGTCTCCGGCGACGCGGACGCCGTGCACGGCCTCGCCGACGAGCTGAGGGCGGCCGGCCACCGCACCAAGGCGTTGACCGTGAGCCACGCGTTCCACTCCGCGCACATGGACTCCGCGCTGCCCGCGCTGCGGGAGGTCGTGGCGGGACTGGCGTTCGACCGGCCGCGCATCCCCGTGGTGTCCACGGTGACCGGCACGCCGGTCGAGACCGAGTGGCAGGACCCGGAGTACTGGGTGGGCCAGGTCCGGCAGCCGGTGCGGTTCGGCGCGGCGGTGTCCGCGTTGGTCGCCTCGGGCTTCACCACCATGGTCGAGGTGGGACCGGACGCCGTGCTCGCACCGGCCGCGCGGTCCGCCGACGTCGACGCGGTGGCGGCGCTGCGGGCCGACCGCCCCGAGGACGAGGCCTTCGTCGCCGCGCTGGCCGAACTGCACGTGCGCGGGGTCGCCGTGGACTGGACGGCGCACTTCGCGGGCTCGGGCGCCCGCCGGGTGTCCCTGCCGACCTACGCCTTCGACCGCCGCCGCTACTGGCTGGACCCGCTGCCCGGCACGCTGCCCGGCACGCGGCGCGGCGCGGCGGGCGTGGACCACCCGGTGCTGGTGGACGCGCACCCGGTCGCGGGCACCGACGAGTGGCTGTTCACCGGCGCGATCCCGGCCGGTGGCGAACCGGCGGACCGGGTGTTCGCGGTCGCCGACGCCGTGCTGCGCTCGGGGGTGGCGCTGGAGTACCCGCGCGTCCGGGTGCTGGACCTGGTCGGGTCGCCGGAGGAGGGAGCCCCGCTCCAGGTCCGCGTCGGCGGCGCCGAGCCGGACGGCGGGCGGCCGGTCACGGTGCACGTCGACGCCGGCGGCGAGTGGACCGCCCTGGGCGCGGGCGTGCTGGACCGGATCGAGGAGTCGCTGCCCGACGTGTCCGGCACGACGGTCGAGGTCGCCGCCGGGGCCGACCCGCGCTGGCTGGTGGACCCGGCGGTGTGGCGGGCCGCGTTCGCCGACCTGCTGCCCGGACGCGTGCCGCTGCGCTGGCGTGACCTGCGCGCCGGCAAGGACGACGCGCCGACCACGGCCGTCGTCGGCCCGGCCGGCGACGTCGGTGGCACGGGCGGCGACGTCGGTGGCACGGGCGGCGACGTCGGTGGCACGGGCGAGCTCGGCGCCGACCACATCGGTGGAGTCGGTGCGCGTCCGGTCGGTGTGCTGTTCGACTCGGGTGCGACGGCGGTGGTCACGCTGGTGGACGCCGGGACCGCCGACGTCGCCGCGACCGCCGCCCGCGCGCTGCGGATCGTCGACTGGACCGGGTACGCGCTGCCCGCCCCCGTGGCGGGTGACGTGGTGGCGGTCGGC
This sequence comes from Actinosynnema sp. CA-299493, assembly GCF_050946825.1. Classification (NCBI taxonomy): domain Bacteria; kingdom Bacillati; phylum Actinomycetota; class Actinomycetes; order Pseudonocardiales; family Pseudonocardiaceae; genus Actinosynnema; species Actinosynnema sp. CA-299493. The sequence continues at coordinate 3,533,622 of NZ_CP191993.1, read as the reverse complement.
GAGCCGGTTGACGGGCTGCCGCACTTGGGCGGGTTGTCGGAGGTCGGCACGACGGCGAGCGCCGTGGTGCTGACCGTGCCCAGGACGTCCGCCGACGGGCCCGTCGACCAGTCCGCCGACGCCCACGACCGCGTCGGCGCGGTGCTCGACGCCCTGCACGCGTGGCTCGGCGACGAGCGGTTCGCGGGCACGAGGCTGCTGGTGCGCACCACGGGCGCCGTCGCCGCGCGGCCCGGTGAGCACGTCTCCCCCGCCGAAGCCGCCGTGTGGGGCCTGGTGCGGTCCGCGCAGTCCGAGGAGCCGGGCCGCGTGGTCCTCGTCGACGGACCGGCCGACACGGAGGCGCTGCGGGCGTTGGCCGGGGGTGGTGAGGAGCAGGTCGCGCTGCGCGACGGCGTCGCGTTCGTGCCGAGGCTCGTGCCCGCCGGCCGCGGCGAACCGGCTTCCTGGGACACCGACGGCGTCACCGTCGTCTACGGCGGCACGGGCGCGCTCGGTTCGCTCGTCGCCCGCCACCTGGTCACCGAGCACGGCGTGCGGCGCCTGCTGCTGCTCAACCGCCGGGGCGCCGACCCCGCCGACCTCGTCGCGCAGCTGGCCGAACTGGGCGCGACGGCCCGGGTCGTGGCGTGCGACGGCGCCGACCGCGCGTCCCTGGAGGCCGCGCTGGCGGTGGCCGAGCGCCCGGTCACCGCCGTGGTGCACGCCGCCAACGCGCTGACCACCGCCACGGTCGCCACACTGGACCGCGCCGCGCTGGACGCCGCGCTGCGCCCCGGCGCGGACGCCGCCTGGCACCTGCACGAGCTGGTCGGCGACGCGACCCGGTTCGTGCTGTTCTCCTCGGTCACCGCCGTGCTGGGCGCCCCGGCGCACGGCGCGTACGCGGCGGCCAACGCCTTCCTGGACGGGCTCGCCGAGCACCGCCGGGCACTGGGCCTGCCCGCCACCTCCATCGCCTGGGGTGGCTGGGACCGGGGGGTGACCGCCGGGCTCGACCAGGCCGTGCGGACCCGGTTCGCCGAGGACGGGTTGCGGGAGGTCGACGCGGCGGAGGGCCTGGCCCTGTTCGACGCCGCCCTGGCCACCGGTGCCGCCGCGGTCGTCGCCACCCCGCTGGACGTGCTCGCCGCCCGGTCGCGGCCGCGGGTGCCGGTCGTGCTGCGCACCGGCACGAGCGCGCCCGCCGCGCCCGGGGACCTGGCCGGTCGCCTGGCCGGCCTGGACGCCGCCGACCGGCGCGCGGTCGTGCTGGACGTGGTGCGCCGGGCGGCGGCCGGCGCCCTCGGGCACGCCGACCCGCGGGCCGTCCCCGCCGACCGGCCGCTGACCGACCTGGGCATCACCTCGCTCAGCGCGATCGACCTGCGCAACCGGCTGGGCGCGGCGGCGGGCGTCACGCTGTCCGCCACCGTGGTGTTCGACCACCCGACGGCCGCCGCGCTCGCCGACCACCTGCTGGAGCGGTTCCCGGCCGACGACGCGCGCCGGACCGTGCTGGACGAACTGGACGAGCTGGACGCGGTGCTCGACGGCGTCCCGAGCCAGGACGAGCGGCGCGCGGTGATCACCACCCGGTTGCGCACCACCCTGTCCCGCTGGCTGGCCGCCGGGGACGGGCCCACCGAGGACGAACCGGCCGCCGACCTGGACGACGCCTCCACCGACGAGCTGTTCGCGTTCATCGACCGCGAACTCGACAGCCCGCTCGGCTGACCCGACGAGGAGTGCAACCCCGTGAACGAGCAGGAGAAGGCCGTCCACTACCTGAAGCGGGTGACGGCCGACCTGAAGCGGGCCAAGGCCCGCATCGCCGAACTGGAGGCGGGCGACCGCGAGGCGGTGGCGATCGTCGGCATGGCCTGCCGGTTCCCCGGCGGCGTGCGCTCGCCGGAGGACCTGTGGTCGCTGGTCTCGGCCGGCCGGGACGCGATCTCGGAGTTCCCCGCCGATCGCGGCTGGGACCTGGAGCGCCTCTACGACACCGACCCGACCGCGCCCGGCACGTCCTACACCCGCCACGGCGGCTTCCTGGACGGCGCGGGCGAGTTCGACGCGGAGTTCTTCGGGATCTCACCGCGCGAGGCGCTGGCCATGGACCCCCAGCAGCGGGTGCTGCTGGAGACGTCGTGGGAGGTGTTCGAGCGGGCCGGGATCGATCCCACCGCGCTGCGCGGCGCGCCGGTCGGGGTGTTCGCCGGGCTGGTGGAGCAGAGCTACCTCGGCACCGCGGGCCCCGCCGAGCTGGAGGGCTACCTGCTGACGGGCAAGCTCGGCAGCGTCGCGTCGGGCCGGGTCGCGTACTCGTTCGGGTTCACCGGTCCGGCGATCACCGTGGACACGGCGTGCTCGTCGTCGCTGGTGGCGATCCACCTGGCGGCCGAGTCGCTGCGGCGCGGCGAGTCGGTGCTCGCGGTGGCGGGCGGCGCGACGATCACCGCCACGCCCGGCGGGTTCATCGACTTCTCCCGGCAGCGCGGCCTCGCGCCGGACGGGCGGTCCAAGTCGTTCGCCGCCGCCGCCGACGGCACGTCGTGGTCCGAGGGCGTGGGCGTGGTCCTGCTGGAACGGCTGTCCGACGCGCGGCGCAACGGGCACGAGGTGCTCGCCGTGCTGCGCGGGTCGGCGGTCAACCAGGACGGGGCGTCCAACGGCCTCACCGCGCCGAACGGGCCGTCGCAGGAGGAGGTGATCCGCCGGGCGCTGGCCGACGCGCGGCTCTCGCCGGCCGAGGTGGACCTGGTGGAGGCGCACGGCACCGGCACCCGGCTGGGCGACCCGATCGAGGCGCACGCCCTGCTGGCCACCTACGGCCGCAAGCGCGACCGGCCGCTGTGGCTGGGTTCGCTGAAGTCCAACCTGGGCCACTCGGTGGCCGCCGCCGGCGTCGGCGGGGTGATCAAGGCGGTGCTGGCGATCCGGCACGGGCGGATGCCGCGCACGCTGCACGTCGACGCGCCGTCCCCGCTCGTCGACTGGACGTCGGGCGCGGTGGAGCTGCTCACCGAGGAGCGCGCGTGGCCGCGGACCGGTGCGCCGCGCCGGGCGGGCGTGTCGGCGTTCGGCGTGAGCGGCACCAACGCCCACGTGATCCTGGAGCAGGCCCCGCCCGTCGAGGACCGGGCCGAGCCGACGCCGCCCGCGCCGTCCGGGACGCAGCCGGGCGCCGTGCCGTGGGTGTTGTCGGCGCGGTCGCCGCAGGCCGTGCGGGACGCCGCCGCGCGGCTGCTGGAGGTGACCGCGGACGCGCACCCGCTGGACGTGGCGCACGCCCTGGGCACCCGCCGGGCGGCGCTGGAGCACCGTGCCGTGGTGACCGGGCACGGGCCCGCCGAGCTGCGGGCCGGGCTGCGGGCGCTGGCCGAGGGCACCGCGCCGGTCACCGCCGTGCCCGCGCCGGGGCGCACCGCGTTCCTGTTCACCGGCCAGGGTTCGCAGCGGGTCGGGATGGCGCTGGCGCTGGGCCAGGACTTCCCGGCGTTCGGCGCGGCGTTCGACGCGGTGTGCGCCGAGCTGGACAAGCACCTGGCACGGCCGTTGCGGGAGGTCATCGGGACCGGCGAGGGACTGGCGCGCACCGAGTACGCCCAGCCGGCGCTGTTCGCGGTGGAGGTGGCGCTGTTCCGGCTGCTGGAGGCGTCCGGCGTCCGGCCGGACCTGCTCGCGGGCCACTCGGTCGGCGAGCTGGTGGCGGCGCACGTGTCCGGGGTGCTCACCCTGCCGGACGCCGCGACCCTGGTCGCCGCGCGCGGCCGGGTGATGCAGTCGCTGCCCGACCACGGCGCCATGGTCGCGCTGGCCGCGGGCGAGGACGAGGTCCGCGCCCTGGTCGACGGGACGACGGTCGACATCGCGGCGGTCAACGCGCCGGACTCGGTGGTGGTGTCCGGCGACGAGCGGGCCGTGCTGGCGCTGGCCGACCGGTTCGCCGCCGAGGGCAGGCGCACCAGGCGGCTGGAAGTCGGCCACGCGTTCCACTCCCCCCACGTGGACGGCGTGGCGGAGGAGTTCGCGGCGGTGTGCGAAGGGGTGTCGTTCGGCGAGCCGACGATCCCGATCGTCTCCACGCTGACCGGTCGGCCGGTGGACGCGGCGACGCTGGGGAGCGCGGACTACTGGACCCGCCACATGCGCTCGGCGGTGCGGTTCGCCGACGCCGTGCGGACGTTGGCCGAGCGCGGCGCGACCGTGTTCGTCGAACTCGGGCCGGACGCGGTGCTCACCCCGCTGGTGTCACGCGTGCTCGACGGCCCGCACACCGCCATCGCCTCGCTGCGCCGGGACGGTGACGACGCGCTGGCGGTGTCCGACCTCGTGGGCGCGCTGTTCCTGGCCGGCGTCGTGCCGGACTGGTCGGCGATGCTCGGCGAGCACCGGCCGCGCCCGGTGGCGCTGCCGACCTACCCGTTCCAGCGCACCCGGTACTGGGTGGACGCGGGCCCGTCCGACCCGGGCGACCTGGGGCTGGCGGCCGTCGGCCACCCGCTGCTGGGCACCGCGCTGACGGTCGCGGACCAGGACGAGGCGCTGTTCACGGCACTGGTGTCGGCCCGCACCCACCCGTGGCTGACCGACGGCGACACGGCCCTGGTCGAGCTGGCGGTGGCGGCGGGCGACCAGTTCGGCTGCACGACGCTGGACCGCCTCACCGTGGACGCGCCGCTCGCGCCGCCCGCGCACGGGTCGCTCCAGCTCCAGGTCCGGGTGGGCGCGCCCGACGAGGACGGCCGCCGCGAGCTGACCGTCCACTCGCGACCGGACGGCGTGGCGGCGGCGTGGGTGCGGCACGCGGCGGGCGTGGTGGCGGTGCGGGCGGTCCGGCCCGTCGAGGCGACGCCGTGGCCGCCGGAGGACGCCGAGCCGTTGGCCTCCAACGACCCGGTGGTCGTCGCCGCGTGGCGGCGGGGCGCCGAGGTGTTCGCCGAACTGGCCACGACCCCGCCGGCGGGCGTCGTGCTGGACCCGGCGCTGCTGGCCGCCGCCGTCCGGCTGACCGCGCCCGGCCTGGCCGACACGTGGTCGGGGGTGCGCGTGCGCGCGGCGGGCGCGTCGACCGTCCGGGCCCGGATCACCCGGTCGGCCGAGGGCACCGGCCTGGTGCTGACCGACCCGGCCGGCGTGGTGGTGGCCACCGTCGACGCGGTGTCCACCCGACCCGACACCATCGCTCCCGCCGAGCGCGGCGGCGGCGCGCTGTTCGAGACGGTGTGGACGCCGGTCGTCGTGGACGACGCCCCCGCGCTGCGCTGGGGCACGCCGGGCGTCGACCCGTCCACCGTGGACGCCGTGGTGCTGCGCGTCGACGCGGTGGGTGGCGACCCGGCCGCGGCGACGCACGAGGTCACGGCCCTGGTGCTGGAGCGGTTGCGCGCCTGGCTGACCGACGACCGCACCACCGGCGTCCCGCTCGTGGTGGCCACCAGCGGCGCGGTCGGCGAGGGGGTGACCGACCTGCCCGGCGCCGCCGTGTGGGGCCTGGTCCGCTCGGCGCAGTCGGAGGCGCCCGGCCGGATCTTGCTGGTCGACGTCGAACCCGACGCACCGGGCACGGCGTTGGACGCGGCGGTGGCGTCCGGCGAACCGCAGGTGCTGCTGCGCGGCGGGCGGGTGCGCGTGCCCCGGTTGCGGCCGGTGGCGCCGATCCACGACCACCCGGACGTCAGCGAGGGCACCGTGCTGATGACGGGCGGCACGGGCTCGCTCGGTTCGCTGTTCGCCCGCCACCTGGTCGTCGAGCACGGCGTCCGGCGCCTGCTGCTGCTCAGCAGGCGCGGCGCGGACGCCGACGGCGCGCGGGAACTGGTGGCGGACCTGTCCGACCTCGGCGCGGAGGTCACGGTCGCCGCGTGCGACGTGTCCGACCGCGCCGACCTGGCCGCCCGGCTCGCCGAGATCCCGGCCGCGCACCCGTTGACCGCGGTCGTGCACATGGCGGCCGTCAACGACGACGGCCTGGTCACGAACCTGACCGCCGACCGGCTGGCGGCGGTGCTGCGGCCCAAGGTGGACGCGGCGTGGCACCTGCACGAGCTGACCGCCGGGCTGGACCTCGCCGGGTTCGTGCTGTTCTCCTCCATCGCGGCCCTCGCCGGCGGCCCCGGCCAGGCCAACTACGCGGCGGCCAACTCGTTCCTCGACGGCCTCGCGGCGCTGCGCGCGTCCCGAGGCCTCGCCGGGACGTCGGTGGCGTGGGGCCTGTGGGACCGGGCCGGCGGCCTGACCGGCGAGCTGACCGACGTGGACCGCAAGCGCATCGCGGCCGGCGGCTTCCGGCCCGTGACCACCGAACGCGGTCCGGCGCTGCTGGACGCGGCGCTGGGCACCGGGGTCGCCGCGGTGGTGGCCGCACCGGTCGACCTGAACCCCCTGCGCACCGCGACGGACGTGCCCGTCGTGCTGCGCGGCCTGCTGCGCACCACCGCCCGCCCGGCCGCGCGGGACACCGAGGTCGGGCCGTCGTTCGCCGACCTGGGCGCCCTGCCCGCGGACGAACGGGCCGCCGCGCTGCTCACCCTCGTGCTGACGCAGGTGGGCGAGGTGCTCGGGCTGGGCTCGACCGACGCGTCGCTCGCCGACCGGCCGCTGCCCGAGCTCGGCTTCGACTCGCTGACCTCGGTCGAGCTGCGCAACCGGCTGAGCGCGGTCACCGGTCGCACCCTGCCCGCCACGGTGGCCTTCGACCACCCCACGGCCGCGCGGCTGGCCGCCTTCCTCGGCGACGGCCTGGCCGAGGACGCGCCCGAGGACACCGGGCCGGACTTCGCCGCCGACGCCCGCCTGCCCGAGGACGTCCGCCCCTCGTCCACCGTGGTGGACGGTCCGCCGAGGGAGGTGCTGCTGACCGGCGCCACCGGGTTCCTCGGCGCGTTCCTGCTGCGGGACCTGCTGCGCCGCACGCCCGCCGACGTCGTGCACTGCCTGGTGCGGGCCGACGACGCCGAGCACGGCCGGCGGCGACTGGCGGAGGCACTGGCCTGGTTCCGGCTCACCGGGGACGTGGACCTGTCCCGGGTCCGGGTGCACGCGGGCGACCTCGCGGAGCCCGGTCTCGGCCTGCCCGACGACGTCTTCGACGAGCTGGCGCGCACGGTCGACGTCGTCTACCACGCGGGCGCCTCGGTGCACTGGCTGCACCCGTACGAGACGCTGCGCGCGGCCAACGTCGGCGGCACCACCGAGGTGCTCCGGTTGGCTGCCCGCCACCGCACCGTGCCGGTGCACGTGGTGTCCACGGTCGGGGTGTTCGCCGGACGCGCCGCGCACGGCGGCCCGACCCGCGTGGACGACCCGACCGGTCCGCCGCGACAGCTGCCCAGCGGCTACCTGCGCACCAAGTGGGTGGCCGAGCAGCTCGTGGCGCAGGCGCGGGAACGCGGCCTGCCCGTGTCGGTGTACCGGGTCGACGTGGTCAGCGGCGACCAGCGGACCGGCGCCTGCCAGACCCGCGACTTCGTCTGGCTGAGCATCAAGGGCCTCATCCAGGCGCGGGCCGTGCCCGAGGGGCTGCGCGCGCCGATCCGGCTGCTGCCCGTGGACTACGTCAGCGCGGCCGTCGTGGAGCTCGGCAACCGGGGCGCGGGCGGCACCTACCACCTGCACAACGAGTCCGCCATGGACCTCGCGGAGTTCGTGGACCGGCTGCGGGCCGCCGGGTACGAGTTCGACGTGGTCGACCGGGACACCTGGCGCGACCGGGTCCGCGCCGACCGGGACAACGCGCTGGTCCCGCTGCTGCACGCGTTCGAGCTGATGACCGACGACCCGGAGGGCTTCTACCCGGCCATGGACGTCTCGGGCACCGAGCGCGACCTGACCGGCTCCGGGGTCGTGTGCCCGGCTCTCGGCGCGGAGCTGTTCGACACCTACGTCCGGTTCTTCATCGACGCGGGCTGGTTCCCCACACCCAGCGGGACGCCCGCCGCAACCACGAACAGGGGCGCGTGATGACCACCACCGAGCCGAAACCGAGCATGCTCGCGCGGATCGCCGAGCTGCGCGAGGCCTCGGCCGCCGCCGTCGACGGACCGTCGGCCAAGGCGACCGAGGCGCAGCACGCGCGCGGCAAGCTGACCGTCCGGGAGCGCATCGACCTGCTGCTCGACCCGGGCACGTTCCACGAGATCGAGCGGTTCCGCACCCACCGCTCGACCTCGTTCGGGTTGGAGGACCGCCGTCCGCCCACCGACGGCGTGGTCACCGGCTGGGGCCTGGTCGAGGGCAGGCAGGTGTTCCTCTACGCCCACGACTTCCGCATCTTCGGCGGCTCGCTGGGCGAGGCGCACGCGGAGAAGATCCACAAGGTGATGGACCTGGCGGTGTCCGCGGGCGCGCCGCTGGTGAGCCTGAGCGACGGCGCGGGCGCCCGCATCCAGGAGGGCGTCACGGCGCTCGCCGGGTACGGCGGGATCTTCAGCCGCAACGTCCGGTCGTCGGGGGTGATCCCGCAGATCAGCGTGATCCTCGGGCCGTGCGCGGGCGGCGCCACCTACTCGCCGGCGCTGACGGACTTCGTGTTCATGGTCGAGGGCATCTCCCAGATGTACATCACCGGCCCGGACGTGGTGCGCGCGGTGACCGGCGAGGACATCACCCACGACCGGCTCGGCGGCGCGGCGGTGCACGGCTCGGTGTCGGGCGCCGCGCACTTCGTGTACCAGGACGAGGTCGAGTGCCTGGCCGAGGTCCGCCACCTGATCACCCTGCTGCCGGCGAACAACCGGGAGGAGCCGCCCGCCGTGCCGCCGTCCGACCCGGCCGACCGCGCCACCGCCGAGCTGCTCGACATCGTCCCGGCCGACCCGTCGAGCGCCTACGACATGCGCCGCGTGGTCGAGTCCATCGTGGACGACGGCGACCTGTTCGAGGTGCACCGGACGTGGGCGACGAACGTGCTGTGCGGCCTGGCCCGCATCGACGGGCACGTGGTGGGCGTGGTGGCGAACCAGCCGGCGGCGCTCGCGGGTGTGCTGGACATCCACGCGGCGGAGAAGGCGGCGCGCTTCGTGCAGACCTGCGACGCGTTCAGCATCCCGCTGGTGACGCTGGTCGACGTCCCGGGCTTCCTGCCGGGCAGCGACCAGGAGCACGGCGGGATCATCCGCCACGGCGCGAAGCTGCTCTACGCCTACTGCAACGCCACCGTCCCGCGCGTGCAGGTCATCCTGCGCAAGGCGTACGGCGGCGCGTACATCGTGATGGACTCCCGCTCGATCGGCTGCGACCTGTCGTTCGCCTGGCCTACCAACGAGATCGCGGTGATGGGCGCGGCCGGCGCGGCGAACGTGGTGTTCCGCAAGGAGATCGCGGCGGCCCGCGACCCGGAGGCGGCCCGCGACCAGAAGATCAAGCAGTACGAGCAGGAGCTGATGCACCCGTACTACGCGGCCGAACGGGGCTTGGTGGACGACGTGATCGACCCGGCGGACACCAGGCGGGTGCTGGCGGACGGCCTGGCCATGCTGCGCCGCAAGACCCGGGCCCTGCCGCTGCGCAAGCACGGCAACCCGCCCTACTGATCCCCGGAGGCGCTCAGATGACGACACCGCTGTTCCGCGTGCTGAAGGGCGATCCCACGGCGGAGGAACTGGCCGCCCTCACCGTCGTGCTGCTGGCGACGACCCCCGCCGCCCCACCCGTGCCCGAACCGCGCCGGCCGACGTGGTGGGAGACGAGGGGGTACGCGGTGCCCACCGCCTGGTCCCGCTGACCGTGCCGGGGTGGTCGGCCCCGCGGTCCGGGGCCGACACCGGCGACCCAGGGCGGGAGTTTTTCCGGTAACGCTCCCAGAACTGCGGTGCAGCCGCGTTACGCCATGCGGTCGCCCACCAGTGCGGACGATCAGCTCATCGCCGACCTGCCACGGCGTTCGACGACGCCCGGCGCCCTCGGTGGTGCTTCGAAAATTTTTCGGCCAGACCGTTGACACCGGGACGGTGCCGTTCGTACGGTCGGATCCACTGCCCCGGTGTCGGAAGATCTTGAGCAAGAACGACATCCGGCGGCAGCCAAGGCAGCAGGGCAAGTGCGTCGACTGCGAGGACCGCCATCTGGATAGCGCTTTCCAGAGGTTCTGCCGCGGTAAAATTGAATCGTTTCACCGCTGATGACGGCCTCATCGCCTGCTTTCGTCCGACAGGATTCACCGGATCGTTTCTGGGAGCGCTCCCAGGACCTTTGAGCGAATGGAGCAACGGTGCTCTCGAACTCGCGGGTGCGCATGGTCGCCGCCGCGGCGGCGATCAGCGCACTGACCGGCGGCCTCGCAGTGGCGGGAGTGGCATCCGCCGCTCCCGGCTGCGAGGTCGACTACGCGGTGCAGAACAAGTGGCAGGGCGGGTTCACCGCCAACGTGACCATCACCAACCTGGGCGATCCGGTGGACGGGTGGCGACTCGCCTGGGCGTTCCCCGGCTCGGAGCGCTTCGGCCAGGGGTGGGGCGCGACGTTCGCGGCCTCCGGCGCGAGCGTGACGGCCTCCAATGTGGATTACAACCGGCAGATCGGCACCGGCGGCACGGCGTCGTTCGGCTTCAACGGCACGATGACCGGCAGCGACGTCGGCACGCCGTCGACCTTCACCCTCAACGGCACGGTCTGCACGGGCGGTGTCGACCCCACGTCGACCACCACGACGTCGACCACCACAAGCACCACAACCACGACTACTACAACGGCCACGACCGATCCCGGGTCGGAGCCGGGTGATCCGACGGGTCGCAAGCAGGTGGAGCGGTTGGACCGCGGTGTGGTCAGCGTCCGTTCGGGGTCGGGCAACCTGGTGAGCTGGCGTCTGCTGGCCGGTGACCCGCAGAACGTGGCGTTCAACGTGTACCGGGGCGGGACCAGGCTGAACTCCTCCCCCGTCACCGCGTCCACCAACTACCTGGACGGTGGTGCGGCGGCGGACGCCTCCTACACCGTGCGGGCCGTGGTGAACGGGACCGAGCAGGCGGCCTCGCCGGCGTCGCTCGGGTTCGGCTCCGGCTACCGGGACGTGCCGATCCAGCCGCCGGGCTCCGACTACGTCGCGAACGACGCCAGCGTGGGCGATCTGGACGGTGACGGCGACTACGAGTTCGTGCTGAAGTGGGATCCCACCAACGCGAAGGACAACTCGCAGTCGGGCGTGACGGGCAACGTCTTCATCGACGCCTACACGTTGCAGGGCACCCGGTTGTGGCGTATCGACCTGGGTCGCAACATCCGGGCGGGTGCGCACTACACCCAGTTCCAGGTCTACGACTACGACGGCGACGGCAGGGCCGAGGTCGCGATGAAGACCGCCGACGGCACCCGTGACGGTCGCGGCACGGTGATCGGCAACGCCTCCGCCGACCACCGCAACTCCGGCGGCTACGTCCTGACCGGGCCGGAGTTCCTGACCATGTTCAACGGCCAGACCGGCGCGGCCATGTCCACGGTGAACTACGACCCGCCGCGCGGCACCGTCTCCTCCTGGGGCGACAGCTACGGCAACCGCGTCGACCGGTTCCTCGCGGGCACCGCCTACCTCGACGGGGCCCGGCCCAGCCTGATCATGGCGCGCGGCTACTACACGCGCGCGGTGATCGCGGCCTGGGACTTCCGCAACGGCACGCTCACCAAGCGCTGGACGTTCGACTCCAACGCCTCCGGCAACTCCGGCTACGCGGGTCAGGGCAACCACTCGCTCACCATCGGCGACGTCGACCAGGACGGCCGGGACGAGATCGTCTACGGCGCGGCCACCATCGACGACAACGGCCGCGGCCTGTGGAACGCCCGGTTCGGCCACGGCGACGCCGCCCACCTGGGCGACCTCGACCCGTCCCGACCGGGCCTGGAGTACTACAAGGTCTCGGAGAACGGCAACCAGCCCGCGACGTGGTTCGCCGACGCCCGCACCGGCCAGGTGCTGTGGCAGACCGCGCCGGCCGGCGACAACGGCCGCGGCGTGTCCGCCGACATCTACGCCGGCAGCCCCGGCGCGGAGTCCTGGTCCTCCGCCGACACGCAGATCCGCAACACCCGCGGCACCGGGATCGCCCGCAAGCCGTCATCGGCCAACTTCCTGGCCTGGTGGGACGGCGACCCGAGCCGCGAACTGCTCGACGGCACCCACGTCGACAAGTACGGCACCGGCGGCGACACCCGCCTGCTGTCCGCGGCGGGCGTGCACTCCAACAACGGCACCAAGTCCACCCCGTCGCTGAGCGGCGACATCCTGGGCGACTGGCGAGAGGAAGTCGTCTGGCCGACCAGCGACAACCGCGCGTTGCGCATCTACTCCACCCCGAACCAGACCGACCGGCGCATCCCCACGCTGATGCACGACACCCAGTACCGGGTCGCCATCTCCTGGCAGAACACCGCCTACAACCAGCCACCACACCCGAGCTTCCACATCGGCGGCGGCATGACCACCCCGCCGTGGCCGGACGTGCACTACGCCGGCTGACACCCTCCTGGTGAAGCGCTCGCGTGTGCCCGAGCCGATGGGCTCGGGCACACGCGAGCACCCACGAGCCGCCGCCGTGCCCGGTCACCGATGTCACCCCGACCGGCCTTGACAGTGCCCGCATCACTCCAGAGAATCGAGGAAAGCGCTTTCCAGTGGCCGTCGGGTCGCCGGTGGCGCCCGGTTCCCGCCGATGAAGGAGCACTCCCGGTGACCTCGTCCGACACCCCGCGAGGACACCGCGACCCGGGTGACGGCGCCCTGCGCGCGCTCGGCCGCCTGTTCCGCCCCCACCGGCGACGCCTGGGCGGCGCGCTGGCCGTCTTCGTCGTGAAGCACAGCCCGGTCTGGCTGCTCCCCCTGGTCACGGCCACCATCGTCGACACCGTGGTGCTGCACGTGCCGCTGGACGGGATGTGGGTCGCCACCGGTCTGATCATGCTGATCCTGGTCGTCAACTACCCGCTGCACCTGCTCTACGTCCGCCTGCTGCACGGGAGCGTGCGCCGGGCGGGCACCGAGCTGCGGTCGGCCCTGTGCACCCGGTTGCAGGAGCTGTCCATCGGCTACCACAACCGGACCAGCGCGGGCGTGCTCCAGGCGAAGGTCGTCCGCGACGTCGAGACCGTCGAGCAGATGGCGCAGCAGACCACCGACACCGGGATGAGCGCGATCACCGTCCTGATCGGCGGCTTGACCATCGTCGGCGTCCGCGCGCCGCACTTCCTGCCCCTGCTGCTGGTGATCGTGCCGCTCGCGTCCCTGGTGGTGATGCGCCTGCGCACCAGCCTGCGCGACCACAACGAGGTCTTCCGCCACGACGTGGAACGCCTGGCCGCCCGCGTCAACGAGATGGCGCAGCTCATCCCGGTGACCCGCGCGCACGGCCTGGAGCGCCACGCCCTGCGGCGGATGGACGACACCCTGCGCGGCGTCCTGGCTTCCGGGCTGCGGCTGGACCTGCTCAACGGCCGGGTCGCCTCGCTGTCGTGGGTGTTCCTCAACATCCTCGGCGTGCTGTTCCTGACCGCCTCCGCGCTGGTCGCCTACCACGGCGCCTGGGGCGTCAGCGCGGGCGACGTCGTCATGCTCAGCGCCTTCCTGACCACCTCCACCACCTCCCTGGCCACCCTGATGACCCTGGCGCCGGTCATCTCCAAGGGACTGGAGTCCATCCGCTCCGCGAGCGAGGTGCTGCGCACCCCCGCCCTGGAGGACAACAGGGGCAAGGCGGTGGTCACCGAGGTCCGCGGGGCCGTGGACTTCCAGGCCGTCGGCCACACCTACGACGGGGCCGGCCGGTCGGCGGTGCGGGACTTCACCCTCTCCGTCACGCCGGGCGAGACCATCGCGCTGGTCGGCCCTTCGGGCGCGGGCAAGTCCACGGTGCTCAACCTGCTCATCGGCTTCATCCGACCCCAGGCGGGCCGGATCCTCCTCGACGGCGCCGACATGGCGGAACTCGACCTGCGCACCTACCGGCGGTTCATCTCCGTGGTGCCGCAGGAGCCGATCCTGTTCGACGGCTCGGTCCGCGAGAACGTCGCCTTCGGCATGCCCGACGCCGACGAGGCCGCGATCAGGACGGCGCTGCGCGACGCCAACGCCCTGGAGTTCGTCGACCGCCTGCCCGACGGGCTCGACACCTCGGTGGCCGACCGCGGCGCCCACCTGTCCGGCGGCCAGCGGCAACGCCTGGTCATCGCCCGAGCCCTGCTGCGCGACCCCCGCCTGCTGATCCTCGACGAGGCCACCTCCGCCTTGGACACCCACTCCGAGGCCCTGGTCCAGCAGGCGTTGGCCAGGCTCGTGCGCGGTCGGACCACCTTCGTCGTCGCCCACCGCCTGTCCACCATCCAGGACGCCGACCGCATCGTCGTCATGCGGGACGGCGCGATCCAGGAGATCGGCTCCCACGACGAGCTGCTGCGCGGCGGAGGCGCCTACACCCGGCTGCACGCGGGCCGACCGGCCTGACGCCCACCCACCCGCGGCCGGGAACGCGCGAGGCGTCCCCGACCGCTCGGGGTTCAGCCGCGCAGGCGGGCGAAGCGCTGGTTGGGGCTGCCGCTGTAGGTGTACTGGGAGATCCGCGCGCCGTCGGCGGTCGACTTCTCCCACACGTCCAGGGCCAGGCCGGACTGCCGGTTGACCAGGCTGATCACGTCGCCGCCGTGGTCGACGACGCGCCACTGCTGGCTGGTGGCGCCGGTGTCGGGCTGCTGGGTGATGTCGGCCCCGTTGGCGTTGCCGGAGACCTGGAGGACCAGGCCGCTGTGCCCGGCCTTGACGCGGACGTGGCCGTCACCGGTGTCGACGAACTCGAACTGCTGGTTGGGCCGGCCGTTGGGCGCCCACTGGACGAGCTTGGCGCCGGCCGCGGTGGACGCCTCGCTGACGTCGGCCGCCTTGCCGCTGTGCTGCGCGACCAGGCTGTAGGCGGACGAGGCCGTGCGCAGGGAGGAGGCGAGACCGATGCTCTGTTCGCGCAGTGCCGCGGCGACGGTCTCCGCGATGCGGGCGGCGCCGGCGGCTTCGAAGTGGGTGTGGTCGTTGCAGAAGAACGCGCCGACCGCGCCCTGACCGTAGTCGCCGTTGTTGGGGCACAGGCGCAGCGAGTTGTACAGCGCGATGCTGCGCTGGTGCAGGTCGATCACCGGCACCTGGTCGGCCTGCGCCTGGGCCACCGTCTCGTTCACGAAGCCGCGGGTGGCCACGGCCGTCGAACCGGAACACCGGATCGCCGACACCGGCGTCACGTAGATCGGCTTCACACCACGCGCCTTCGCCTCACGGCCCATCGTGCCCAACAACTCGCGGTAGCGCGCGGTGCCGACGTGACGCGGGCAGTTGGGGTCCCCGTCGTTGATGCCGAACTGGACGATCAGCCAGTCACCGGCCTGCATCCCGTTGGTCGACAGCATGTCCGCCCAGCGCGAGGCGTAGGTGCGGGGGCTCACCACGCACTCCCCCGCCGAATCCTTGGTGCTCTTCACGTTCGACTCGTAGAGCCAGGTCTGGATGCTCCGACCACCCACCGCGTTGTTGACCACGGTGACGTCGTCGTTGAACAGCCGGTCGAACTCCCGTCCCCAGCCCACCGGGCACGCGCTGCCGCCGTTGGCCATCGTCGAGTCACCCGCCAACCACACCTTGAACGGCGCGACGGCGGCGCCCGCGCCGGCGGCCTGCGGCGCGACGCACGGCGCGGGCGCCGGTGCGGCCTGCGCCGGCGCCACCACCGCCGCCATCGCGGCGAAGACAGCCGCCGCGACCGCCGTGAACCTGTTCCGCGAAGAAGTCCTCATCGATCCTCCATGTCGTTCTCGGCAAAGGTCACGACGTCAACGGACCTGGGTCGACCGGATGACGCCCAGCCGGACCGCCTCGTCCAGCAGCAGGTTCGCCATGGCGGTCGCGCCGTAGTCGGAGAAGTGGGTGTTGTCGCCCTTCTCCCGGGTCAGGAAGAGCTGCTCGGACGCCGGGACGCCGAGCTGCCGGACCAGGGCGGCGGACAGCGCGGTCAGGTCGACCAGCGGTGTGCCCTGCGCCCGTGCGACGGCCTTCATCTCCTCGGGCAGGTTCGCGCCGACCTCGTTGACGTGCCAGGCGGTGCCGGTGAGGCGGCCGGCCGAGTCGAACAACCGGCGGACCGGTGGCGTCACCAGCACCGGCGCACCACCCGCGGCGCGCACGTCGCGCACCATGCGGGTGAGGTTGTCGCGGAAGGCGGCAGCCGAGGTCCGCTTGTCGTTGTGACCCACCTGGATCATCACCGTGTCACCCGCACGCGTCTGCGACCGCACCGCCGGGAACAACGCGGCGTTGGACAGCACCGAACCGGAACTCTCGCCCGAGTCCGCGTAGTTCGCCACCGACAGGCCCTCACGCAGGCGGGCGGGCAGCTGCTGGCCCCAGCCGGTGTAGGGGGCGGTCGGCTGATCGCACACCGTCGAGTCGCCGACCAGGAACAGTGCCGCCGGCCTGACCTGCTTGACGGTGACCGCCACGACCGCGGGCGAGCGCCCGTCGAAGACCAGCGTCAACCCCGGCGTGCCCGTGCCGCCCTGGCCCGTCGGCTGCCCTTCGGGGTTGCGCACGTTGACGGTGAGCACCCGGTCGGCGAACTGGCCCACGCCGGTGTCGACGGCGGCGAGCACCCGGCGGCGGGCCTCGGCGGTGACGCCGGTGTTGGCCGCGCGCGAAGAGCTGCCCAACCGCACCGTCACGTCGTAGTGCCCGGGGGCGACGTCGTAGTGGCAGGTGACCGGGCCGGCGCCGGTGCAGCCGGCCGGCACGAGGTCGCCAGGGACGGCGCCGAGCCGGACGAGCTGCCACTGCTGGTCCGCGCCCGAGTTCACGTCGTACCGGGAAACCCGCGCACCCTCCGCCGTCGACCCCACCTGCATCGCCTTGCCACTGTGCCGAGCCACCACCACGTACGTGGCCGTGGTGTCGACGGCCGCGGCCTGGGCGGACGGCGCGGTCGGCGCGAGCGCCGCGACCGCGCCGGTCACGAGCACCAGTGCCGAACGCATGACCGCACCGCATGACGACGATGTCATGTGCGTGCCTTTCGCCTGGAGTCGACGCGGCGGCCTGGCCGCCAGGTCGAGAGGACTTTTCCGGCGAAATAGTTGCGTTGATCTCGAACTACCGTCAACGGTCGCATCTCGTATGGGAACGACCGTCGAACGCATTCGAGAGGGTGCGCATCGACAGGCTCCGGCGGGTCGCGGCGGTCGGGCCGCTCAGCCGCGGGCGGTCCTCAGTACGGCGGGGTCGTCGGCCAGACGATCGCGCCGGCGGGGACGGGGGCGGTCAACTGGCGGAAGGCGGTGGCCGGCAGGACGCCCTGGTCGCGCAGCGAGGAGGCGACGAGGCGGGCGACCTCGATCGCGCCGGACGCCTGGAAGTGCGTGTCGTCCTGGACGCCGTCGGGGTGGCCGGGGTGCTGCCCGGCCGCCAGGTGCAGGAAGTGCTCCTTCGTGCCCTCGACGCTGGCGCGGTTCCACAGCGCCGTGCTGGACGCGGTCAGGTCGACCAGCGGCACGCGCTCGGCGACCGCGAGCTCGCGCATCGCCGCCGGATAAGCGCCGTGCGTCGGGGAGATCACCCCCGCGCCGGTGAAGCGGCGGCGTTCCACGGACGTGACGAGAACCGGGACGGCCCCCTTGGCGCGGCTCTCGTCGACGTAGTGGGAGAGGTACGACTTGTAGGTCGTGGACGGCTCGGTGCGGCGGGCCGGGTCCTCGATCTTCTCGTCGTTGTGCCCGAACGAGATGAGCAGGTGGTCGCCCGGCTCGATCCGGGCCAGGACGTGGTCGAGCCGGCCGAGGTCGACGAAGCTCTTGGAGGAGGCGCCCGCCTTGGCCACGTTCACCACCACCGCGTCCGAGGTCAGGAACAGCGGCAACGCCTGGCCCCATCCGGCCTGGGGAGCCAGTGAGGACACGTAGGTGGACGCGGTCGAATCTCCCGCGATGTAGACGCGGACGGGCGTGACGAGCCGTCGCCGCGTCGGGTTTGCCAGGGACATGCGCGGAATTCTCCCCTGGGCGTGGCCGGGTGCGTGTCAGGACCGGCGGGGTCGACCGACGCGCACCGCGAGACGCGCGCCGGTCGTTCTTCGCAGGCCGATCGGCTCATCGGGGTGGAACCGCGCGGCTGTCGTCGTCCACGGCGTCCAGCAGGTCGAGGTAGCCGTCGCTGACGCGCCACAGCGCGTCCGAGACCGCGGTGAGCTTGCCCGGCGCCCACCGCTTCTCCTCGTACGCGCGGGTGTGGCGGCGCAGCGCCCGCAAGCTCACCCCCAGCTCGGCGCGCAGCCGTGCGCGGAACTCGTCCTCGCCGGGAGCGGGCAGCCTCACGTCCTCGCCGCGTCCTTCCGCCAGGGCCGCGAGCGACTCCCGCGCCGGCCCGTCCGCCGCGTCCCAGACCAGGGCCGGCCGCTCGACGTGGTGGTTCCAGACCGGCGCGTGCGCGGAGCGCCACAACGCCCTGATGGGGTTGCGCGACACCCTCGTCGCGTTGGCCCAGTGCTCGGCGCCGTGCGGCTCGCCCAACCACGGCACGTCCTCGACCGGGAGGTCGACCACCACGGCGACGGTCACCCGTTCGACGTCGCGCGGCTCACCGAGGACCTCACCCGCGGCCCACAGCTGCACCACCCGCAACGGGCTGAACGACTTCGGCAGGCCCGCCACCTCCTCGCACTTGACCGCCAACTCCTCGACATGCCGCACCGCCGTGGTCCACTTCACGTCCCCATCATCGCCCACGCCCGGTCGGCGCGTGAACCGTCCTAAGTGGTCGGCTGTGGGCGCGGCGGGCGGTGATGACCGGTCGCCGGGGCCGCTTCGCGTAGGCTGCCGTTCGTGGCTGTGGATGGGCGCGCGGGCGGTGAGGTGCGGGTTTCCCGGATCGCGGACCTGGCCGGGGTGTCCGCCTCGACCGTGTCGAAGGTGATCCACGGGCGACCCGGGGTGTCCGACGGGACGCGCAGGCGCATCGAGGAGTTGATCCGCGAGCACGGCTTCCAGAAGAACGAGAAGACCGAGGCGGTCCCGATCGTCGAGGTGGTCTTCCAGTCCTTGGACAGCCTGTGGGCGCTGGAGATCATCCGCGGGGTCGAGGAGGCGGTCCGCCCGGACGGCCTGGCGGTGACGCTGACCGAGATGCAGGGCGGCCACACCCCGGAGAGCGCGTGGGCGCGGCAGATGCTGGCCCGCCGGCCGGTCGGCGTCATCGCGGTCTCCGCCGAGTTCAGCGAGGCGCAACTGGCCCAACTGGGCAGCCGCGCCATCCCGCTGGTCGCGCTGGACCCCACCGGCGAGCCGACCCACTCGATCCCGTCGGTGGGCGCGACGAACTGGAACGGCGGCCTGGTCGCCACCCGTCACCTGATCGGGCTGGGCCACCGCCGCATCGCCATGGTCAACGGCCCGTCGGAGTTCCTGTGCTGCCGCGCCCGACTGGACGGCTACCGCGCGGCCCTCGACGCGGCCGGGGTGCCGCAGGACCGCAAGCTCGTGCGGACCGCGCCCCTCTACCACGACGGTGGCCGTGACGCGGCGCGCGAGTTGCTGCGGCTGCCCACCCCGCCCACCGCCGTCTTCGCCGCCAACGACCTGCAAGCCCTGGGCGTGTACGACGCCGCGCGCGAGGCGGGCCTGCGCGTGCCGCACGACCTGAGCGTGGTCGGCTTCGACGACCTGGCGTTCACCCAGTGGTCCGATCCGCCGCTGACCACCGTGCGGCAGCCCTTGCGGCGGATGGGCGCGGAGGCCGCCGGGATGCTGCTGACCCTGGCGGCGGGCGGTGAGCCGGACAACGACCGCGTCGAGTTGCCGACGAAGCTCGTCGTCCGGGGCAGCACCGCGCCGCCGCCGTGACGCCGGTCAGCCCGTGCAGGTGTACCCCGAGGGCAGCGCGGCGCCGCCGTTGGGGCGTGCCGCCTGGAACCCGAACTCGGCCGTCGCCCCGGGCGCCAGCGAGCGGGGGGCCCGCGCGGTCACGGTCTGGCCGCTGGTCGTCACCGCCGCGTTCCACGACCCGATGACCGAGTCGCCGGACGGCAGGGTGAACGTCACCGCCCACGTGATCGCGGACGTCCCGGTGTTGGTCACCCGCACCGGTTGCACGACGTAGCCGGTGCCCCACTGGCTCTGGGTCGTGGCCGCGACCGTGCAGCCGGCGCCGCCGCCCGGCACGGTGACCGGGACCGCCGACGACGCGGCGGACGTGTTGCCCGCCGCGTCCCGCGCCCGCACCTGGTACCGGTAGGAGCCCCCGGCCAGGCCGCTGTCGGTGTGGGACGTGCCCGGCGCCGTGGCGACCCGCGTGAACGTGCCGGACGTGCCGGTGGCGCGCAGGACGTCGTAGCCGGTCACGCCGACGTCGTCGGTCGACGCGCCCCACGACAGCGACACCGAGCCGCCCGAGGCCGAGGCGGTCAGGCCGGACGGCGTGCTGGGCGCGGTCGTGTCCGCGGGCGAGCCGGGCCCCGCCTTCTCCGCCGCCCACGCCGACAGCCACGCCAGCGCGGCGTTCCAGTTCAACGCCACCTCGTTGACCGACCAGGCGTTGATGTCGTCCAGGTAGCACTTCTGGGGCTTGCAGCCCGCCAGCTGCTGCTGCGCCACCGGGTCCTGGAGGTCGGTGTTGGGACCGCCCGCCAGCAACCCGGCCGGCGGGATCGGCAGCGACTGGTCCAGCTGGTTGGCCCAGAACCGGTGGTGGGAGTTGCGGGTGGCGCGCTCGCCGTAGCCGGTCACGTAGGAGTGGTTGAACGGGTTGCGCCCGAACAGGTAGTCCAGCGTCTGGTACACGCCCGCCCGGTACTTGGCCTGGCCGGTGAAGTCGTGCGCCAGCGCCAGCACGTTCGCCGCGTTGGCGACCACGCCGTTGGAACCCCAGTAGTAGCCGCTCGCCGGCGCCGGGTAGCCCTGGGCCGACGCCTGGTCGAGCAACCGGTCGCCGTAGGAGGCGAACGCCGCGCGGGTGGCCGACACGTCCGAGGCCGACAGGCCGTTGGGCACCAGCGCCAACGTCGTGTCGCCCAGGCCCGAGGTCCACCACCAGTCGAACCCGCCCTGGTCGAACCCCCTGCCCCGGAAGAGGGACGACCCGGTCACGTCGGCCCGGTAGTCACCGCCGCCGGTGGTGGTGAACAGCTCGGCGGCGGCCCAGAAGAACTCGTCGGTAACGGTGTTGTCGACGTACGTGCCGCCACCGTTGCCGTCGTTCGGATCGGCGTAGCGCGTCGGGTTGGCCTTGGCCGCGGTGTAGGCGCGCTGGGCGGCGGTCAGGGCGCGGGCGGCGAACTCCGCGTCGATGCCGCGCCACACCCGTGCGGCCTGCGCGGCCACGGCGGCGAGGTTGAGCGTGGCGGCGGTCGTGACGGCCGACAGCAGGCGTGGCTGGGGGTCCTGGTCCGGGCGCATCGGCAGGGCGGTCCAGTTCTCGTCGCTGACCTTGTGCCGCACCATGCCCGCGTCGGTCCGCCCCGGCGGCACCTGCATCTTCATCAGGAACTCGACGCCCCACCGCGCCTCGTCGAGGATGTCGGGCACGCCGTTGCCGCGCTCGGGGATGGCGAGCTTCCCGTCGCCCAGCGCCGCCCGGTCGGCGCCGGTCACGTGCAGGGTGCGCTCGTACTCGTTGATCAGCTGCCAGGCGGCGATCCCGGTGTCCACGCCGTACTTGCCGTGGTCGCCGGCGTCGTACCAGCCACCCCGAACGTCGGACGTGTAGCCGCACGACACCCGGCACGGCACCCCGCTGTCGCCCCTGTTCGGCGCGACGTCGAGGTGCCCGGCGGGCCGTGCGTACCGCGCGCCGACGTGCTCGGCCTGGATCGGCGTGCCGCTGCGCTGGTGGTAGAAGAACGCCAGGGAGTCGTACCGCAGGCGCTTGAGCGGGTCGGCCGAGATGTCGAACGGGTTGCTGCTCGCCCCCGCCACCGACAGCACGTAACCCGTGCCCGGCGTGTCGAACGACGAGAAGTCGACGATGTGCACGCTGTCGCCCGACAACGGGTCCGCGCCGCGCACGCTGGTCTGGCCCGAGGCCACGGTCGCCCCGGAAGCGTCGCGCAGCGCCCATGCCGCGGGCGAGCCCGAGCCGTTGACCACCGTGGCCTGCTTCGGCAGGCCGGGCACGTAGGCCACCTGGTTGACCTTGACCGCGGGACCGGCGTCGGGAGCCGCCAGCGCGGCGGACGGCGTCAGGGTGGCCGCGGCGAGTGCCAGGGCCGCCGCCAACGCCACCTCGCGACGAAGTCGATGATGAGTGCGCACGGACAGATCCTCCTTGGACCATGCCGCCACCCTGGCCGAAACGTTCTCGATCCAGAACGACAGTGTTGCGGACCGGGAGCGCTCCCAGAAGAGCGCCTTCGGCTTGCATGGTGAACCACCAGGAGTGTTTTGGTCAACGTTCTCACTACAGAGAGAAATTTTCGTACGGCTACTGCGTCGGCCGAGACCCCGCCGACAGCGTCGGCGACTACCGCCTCGGCTCACCCGAACCGTCCGAAGCATCGAAATTTGCGAATATAGTTTCGAATATTTGCGAAATAACACCCCGTCAACGCCCTGTTCGACACCGTGCGGCCCCAACCGGGAACACCCGGCGCAAACGGCGGTTCACCTGGGATTTCGGCAGCGCTCGAAGATCACGCTTAACCGGTTCGTCGGCGTTCATGGATGTAAACCTGCCCGTGAGGCCGAGCTCAGACAAGCCTTGATCGGCCAAACAGTTTCGGTTAATACTGCTTAACGTTTCGATCCGAACGGTGTGCGGCTACGCGTGCTCCCCGGCCACGCACCGAGCGGACCACCAACCGCCGCCCGAATCCGATCCGCCCTCCACCCGCGTGTCGCGGGTGCTCCCCAGAAAGCCCCGAACATGACGCTGACAGCGAAGTCAGTCGCACGGGTAGCGCTCGTGTCGACCCTGGTAGCCGCCGCTGCGGGCGCCACCCTCCTGGTGGCCTCGCCCGCGAGCGGCGCCGCCTCGACCCTCGCCGCCGCCGCCCAGCAGAGCGGTCGGTACTTCGGTACCGCCGTCGCGGCCAACAAGCTCGGTGACTCCACCTACGTCGGGATCCTCAACCGTGAGTTCGACATGGTCACGGCCGAGAACGAGATGAAGATGGACGCCACCGAACCCAACCAGAACCAGTTCAGCTACGGCAACGCCGACCGCATCGTCAACCAGGCCCGCGGCCAGGGCAAACGCGTCCGCGGCCACGCCCTCGCCTGGCACTCCCAGCAACCCGGCTGGATGCAGAACATGTCCGGCACCTCCCTGCGCAACGCCATGCTCAACCACGTCACCCAGGTCGCCACCTACTACCGCGGCAAGATCTACGCCTGGGACGTCGTCAACGAGGCCTACGCCGACGGCTCCGGCGGCGGACGACGCGACTCCAACCTCCAACGCACCGGCAACGACTGGATCGAAGCCGCCTTCCGCGCCGCCCGCGCCGCCGACCCCGCCGCCAAACTCTGCTACAACGACTACAACACCGACAACTGGTCCCACGCCAAGACCCAGGGCGTCTACCGCATGGTCCAGGACTTCAAGTCCCGCGGCGTCCCCATCGACTGCGTCGGCTTCCAAGCCCACTTCAACAGCGGCAACCCCGTCCCCTCCAACTACCACACCACCCTGCAGAACTTCGCCGCCCTCGGCGTCGACGTCCAGATCACCGAACTCGACATCGAAGGCTCCGGCACCACCCAAGCCCAGCAATACCAAGGCGTCGTCCAAGCCTGCCTCGCCGTCACCCGCTGCACCGGCATCACCGTCTGGGGCATCCGCGACACCGACTCCTGGCGCGCCTCCGGCACCCCCCTGCTCTTCGACGGCTCCGGCAACAAGAAGGCCGCCTACACCTCCACGCTGAACGCCCTCAACGCCGCGGACCCCACGGGGCCGACCACGACGACGACCACGGACCCGACCGGGCCCACCACCACGACCACGACCACGTCGCAGAACCCGGGCGGCTGCACCGCGACCTACTCCGAAGGCCAGAAGTGGAGTGACCGCTTCAACGGTCAGGTCACGGTCTCCGGCAGCAGCAACTGGATCGTCACGGTCACCGTCACCTCGCCCCAGCGGATCATCGCGACCTGGAACACCACCGCCACCTGGGAGAGCGCCAACGTCATGACCGCGCGTCCCAACGGCAGCGGCAACTCCTTCGGCTTCACCATCCAGCACGGCGGCAACTGGAGCTGGCCCAGCCTCTCCTGCCGCGTCGGCTGAACCGGTGCGGGAGGGCTCGTCACGGGCCCTCCCGCACCCCCTCGCGCACCGCCGAGCCGCCGCCGCAGTGGAAGGAGCAATGCCATGCCCAGGAACGATTCCCGCGCGACGCGGTCAGCCGCGCTGGTGGCCGCCGTGGCGCTCGTCGCGACGAGCGGCGCCCTGATCGGCACGCAGGCCGCGTCGGCCGCCGCCGGTTGCCGGGTCGACTACTCGGTCGCCTCCCAGTGGCCGGGCGGGTTCAACGCCACCGTGGCCGTGACGAACCTCGGCGATCCCGTGAACGGGTGGCGGCTGTCGTGGACGTTCCCCGGTGACGAGCGGATCACGCAGTCCTGGAACGGGACGCACACCCAGTCGGGCGCACAGGTCACCGCCGCGAACGCGGCGTGGAACGGCGGCCTCGCCACCGGCGCGACGGTGTCGTTCGGCTTCAACGCCACGTCCGGCTCCCGCCCGACGTCCCCGGCGGTGTTCACCCTCAACGGCACCGCGTGCACCGGCTCGACCACGACGACCAGCACCACCACGACAACGAGCACCACCACCACGACCACCACGACCACCACTACGACGACGACGCCCCAGCCGACCCGCCCCATGATCGAGAACAACTTCTCCGTCACCCGGGAAGGCGCCTACGGCGACAACCGCTTCACCGTGTTCCGCCCGTCGAACCCCCAGGCGGTCGAGCGCCCGCTGCCCGTGCTGGCGTTCGGGAACGGCGCGTGCGCGCACACGAACAACAGCGAGGTCACGCGCATCCTGACGTTCGTCGCGTCGAAGGGCTTCGTCGTGGTGGACACCGGCTCGGTGGACGGCTCGCCGAACGGCGTGCCCAGCGGGTCGCCCATCCCCTCCCTGCTGACGGACGCCATCACGTGGGCCGAGCGGGAGCAGGACCGCTCCGGAGCGGTCCTGCACCGGCGCCTCGACCTGACCAAGGTGGCCACGGCCGGTCACTCGTGCGGTGGCCTGGAGGCCATGGTCGCCGGCCAGGACCGCCGCGTGTCCGGTGTCGTCTCGCTCAACAGCGGGTTCTTCGCCGACGGCTCCTTCGGCTACCCGCGCTCGGAAGTCGGCAAGCTGCACACGCCGGCCCTGTTCATGGACGGCGGCTCCTCCGACGTCGCCTACGCCAACAACCAGGCCACCTACGACCTGGCGGGCGTCCCCGCCGTGCTGGCCCGGCACCCGCAGGCCGGGCACACCGGGTTCATCACCGGCAGCCAGCTGACCGACGGCATGACGACGGTGGTGCAGTTCCTCGACATGGTGCTCAACGGCAACGAGACCGCGCGCGCCTACGTCCTCAGCCCGTCCGGGTTGGCCGCGAAGGCTCCCTGGGTGGTGGCGAAGAAGAACTTCTGATCCCCGCACGAGGGGTGGCGGCCGGCACCGGCGCGCGTGGTCCGACGCGCGCCGGTGTCGGCCGTTCGGCGTGCCCGGACCACCCGATCCTGCGGACAGCTCGACCGCGTTTGCTAAAGATGTTAGCGCTAACTTCAGCAACATCAACTCTGCCTCGAATGCAACTAAACGCCCAGAACGCATCTCAGGAGGCAATTGGGAGCGCTCCCTGATTTCACTACGCCAAACAGCGCAATATCCCGGGTAATTCCACAACGCTCTCTTGTGAGCGTGAACATTCGACTGTCAGACTCCTGCTCGGCACCTTCCCGACCGGGGCTCCACCCCGTTCCACCGCTGCGGGGTGCGCCACGCGAACGCCCGTTCCGGCCCGACCTCGCCGGGTGTCGTCCGATCGTCCTGCCCACCACCCGGGCACACCCGGGTGACCTCCCGAAAGGGTGGAGCATGAACCTGACAGCGAAGTCAGCGCCCCGAGCCGCGCTCGTGATGACCGCCGTGGCGGCCTCGCTCGGCGCGACGTTGATCATGGCTTCCTCGGCGAGCGCGGCCACCACGCTGGGAGCCGCCGCCGCGCAGACGGGCCGGTACTACGGCACCGCCGTGGCGGCGGGCAAGCTCGGCGACTCGACCTACACGACCATCCTGAACCGCGAGTTCAGCATGGTCACGGCCGAGAACGAGATGAAGTGGGACGCCACCGAGCCCAACCGCGGCCAGTTCAACTACACCAACGGCGACCGCATCCTCAACCAGGCGCTCAACAACGGCAAGCGGGTGCGCGGCCACGCCCTGCTGTGGTACCAGCAGCAGCCGGGCTGGGCGCAGAACCTCAGCGGCTCCGACCTGCGCAGCGCCATGATGAACCACGTCACCCAGGTCGCCACCCACTACCGGGGCAAGATCCACTCCTGGGACGTCGTCAACGAGGCGTTCGCCGACGGCAACTCCGGCGGCCGGCGTGACTCCAACCTCCAGCGGACCGGCAACGACTGGATCGAGGCCGCCTTCCGTGCCGCCCGCGCCGCCGACCCCAACGCCAAGCTCTGCTACAACGACTACAACACCGACGGCATCAACGCCAAGAGCACCGGCATCTACAACATGGTGCGCGACTTCAAGGCCCGCGGCGTGCCCATCGACTGCGTGGGCATCCAGTCCCACCTGAGCAACTCCGCGCCATCGGACTACCAGGCCAACCTCCAGCGCTTCGCCGACCTGGGCGTCGACGTGCAGATCACCGAGCTGGACATCTCGGGCTCCACCCAGGCCACCGCCTACGGCGCCGTCACCAGGGCCTGCCTCGCCGTCACCCGGTGCACCGGCATCACCGTCTGGGGCATCCGCGACAGCGACTCCTGGCGCACCGGCCAGAACCCCCTGCTGTTCGACAGCAGCGGGAACAAGAAGGCCGCCTACACCTCCGTCCTCAACGCCCTCAACGAGGGTGGCACCACGGTCACCAACACGTCCACGACCACCACGACGAGCACCACGACAAGCACGACGACGAGCACCACGACCACGACGACCACGACGACCACGACGAGCGGGCCCCTCCCGATCAGCTGCACCGCGTCCGTGTCGCTGAACTCCTGGACCGGCGGTTTCGTGGCCACCGTCAAGGTCACCGCCGGGTCGATCGGCCTGCGCGGGTGGAGGGTCACCACCTCCCTGCCGTCCGGCACGACCGTCACCGGCTCCTGGAGCGCCAACCGCAGCGGCGACACCGGCACGGTGAACTGGAGCAACGTCGACTACAACGGCGCCATCGCGGCCGGGCAGTCCACGGAGTTCGGCTTCCAGGGCACCGGCAGCGGCACCGGGCTCAACCCGACCTGCGCGGGGAGCTGACCCGGGATGACGATCGTGAGGACCAGGATCGCCGCCGTGGTGGCGGCCGTGCTGCCGCTGATCGCCGCGCTCACGCTCGCGGTGGTCGCGCAACCGGCGAACGCGGCGTCGTTGACGCGGGTGACCGACTTCGGCGCCAACCCGACCGGGCTGAACATGTACGTCTACGCGCCCGATCGGTTGGCCACCCGGCCGGCCCTGTTGCTGATGGTGCACTACTGCGGCGGTTCGGCGAGCGCCGTGCACAACGGCAACGGCCGCGACTACGTCACCGCTGCGGACCGCTACGGGTACGTGATCGTCTACCCGGAGGCCACCCGTGAGGGCCGCTGCTTCGACGTGTCCACCGCGAACGCGTTGCGCCGCAACGGTGGCGGCGACTCGACGGGCATCATGGCGATGGTGTCCCACGCGCGGCAGCGCTACAACGCCGACCCGGCCCGGATCGTCGTGGCGGGCTTCTCCTCCGGCGCGATGATGACCAACGTGCTGGCCGCCCAGTACCCGGACGTGTTCAGCGCGGGCGCGGCGTACTCGGGCGTCCCGGCGGGGTGCTTCGCGACGACCAACGGGTCGCTGTGGAACAGCCAGTGCTCGGGCGGGAACCTCCTGAAGTCCCCGCAGCAGTGGGGCGACCAGGCGCGGGCCATGTACCCCGGCTACACCGGGCCGTACCCGCGGATGCAGTTCTGGCACGGCTCCACCGACACCACGCTCGCCTACCCGAACTTCGGCGAGGAACTGGACCAGTGGACCAACCTCCACGGGCTGAGCCGGACGCCGACGTCCACCGACTACCCGCAGTCGAGCTGGACGCGCACCCGCTACGGCAACGCCATCGAGGGCATCAGCATCCAGGGCACCGGCCACACCCTCCCGCAGAACGGGATGCTCGCGTACTCCATCGGCTTCCTCGGCCTGGACCGCCCGTCCACCACAACCACCACGACAACCACAACCACCACCACAACAACGACCACAACCACCACACCCACGAGCACGACCACCACGACGCCGGTCACCACGACCACGATCCCGGGCCCGACCGACTCGTGCCGGGTCACCGCGGTCGTCAACGCCTGGAGCAACGGCCTGACCGAGACCCTCACCATCACGAACAACACCAGCTTCGCGCTGAACGGCTGGCAGTTGGAGTTCACCCTCCCGAGTGGACAGGTCATCACCGGCGGCTGGAGCGCCGCCTACTCCCCCACCAGCGGGCAGGTGACCGCGCGCAACGCCGAGTACAACGCGCAGATCCCGGCGAACGGGTCGGTGTCGATCGGCTTCCAGGCCGGCCACACCGGCAACAGCGGCGCCGCCACCGCGTTCACGCTCAACAACACCCGGTGCCACACCGCGTGATGGACCGTTCCGAACAGGAGGTTCCGTGACCAGCAAGACGAAGAGGCTCGGGGCGGTGGCGGTGGCACTGGCGTCCGCCGCCGCGCTGACCCTCGTCCTGTCCCCGGCGGCGTCGGCCGCCTCACCCCTGCGCGACCTCGCCGCGGCCAAGGGCCGGTACTTCGGCAACGCCATGACCGCGGGCGACTTCAACAACTCGGCCTACCGCGCGTTGAGCGCACGGGAGGCGGGTGTGGTGACGCCCGGCAACGAGATGAAGTGGGACGCCACCGAACCCAATCGCGGCAGCTTCACGTTCGCCCGCGGCGACCAGGTGGTCGCCGGGGCGGTCGCGGCGAACCAGAAGGTGCGCGGCCACACGTTGGTCTGGCACAGCCAGACCCCGACGTGGGCGCAGAACCTCTCGGCGACCGACCTCCGCTCGGCGATGGTCAACCACGTCAACACCGTCATGGGCCACTACAAGGGCAAGCTGTTCGCCTGGGACGTGGTCAACGAGGCGTTCGCCGAGGACGGCACGCGGCGGCAGTCGTTCTGGCAGCAGAAGCTCGGTGACGGCTACATCGCGGAGGCGTTCCGCACCGCCCGCGCCGCCGACCCCGGAGCGAAGCTGTACTACAACGACTACAACACCGACGGCATCGGCGCGAAGAGCGACGGCGTCTACAACATGGTCAAGGCGTTCAAGCAGCAGGGCGTGCCCATCGACGGCGTCGGCTTCCAGGCGCACCTGATCGTCGGCCAGGTGCCGTCCACCCTGCGGCAGAACCTCCAGCGGTTCGCCGACCTGGGTGTCGACGTGGCGATCACCGAGCTGGACATCCGGATGAAGACCCCGGCCGACAGCGCCAAGCTCGCCCAGCAGGCTCGGGACTACACCCAGGTCGTCAACGCCTGCCTGGGCGTGGCCAGGTGCGTCGGCATCACGACGTGGGGGTTGAGCGACAACCACTCGTGGATCCCCGGCGTGTTCCCCGGCGAGGGCGCGGCGCTGCCGTTCGACGGCAACCTCCAGCCCAAGCCCGCCTACAACGCCATGAGCACGGCCTTCGGCAACCCGACCACCACCACAACCACCACAACGACTACCACCACTACGACCACGACCACCGATCCTCAGCCGACGGGCTGCACCGCCACCTACCGGATCACCGGCCAGTGGCAGGGCGGTTTCCAGGCCGAGGTCACGGTCAGCGCCGGCGCGGAGGCCGTCCGGGGGTGGGAGGTGTCCTGGACGTTCACCGACGGGCAGGCCATCAGCTCGTCGTGGAACGTGGCGCTGACCGCCCAGGGCGCGTCCGTGACCGCGAAGAACGTGTCCTACAACGGCGGCATCGCGGCCGGTGCCAGCACGACCTTCGGCTTCGTCGGCACCTCGACCAGCCGGAACTCGCCGCCGTCACCCACCTGCGGCGGTTCCTGACCCACCGGGAGTCCCCACCGACCGGGATCAGAAGTGCGTGGCGATCCCGAACGCCTCGCGGAGCCGTGCCATGTCGTGGCGGTCCCGGTCGGTGGGCTCGTAACCCTGGTGGAAGTAGACCTGCTGCTCGGCGGACAGGCAGGGCACGGCGCTGCGCTGGATCGTGCCGGTGACGAAGCAGGCCGCCGGGTAGGTGAACGGGCGCCCGGGTTCCGGGGAGGACTGCGTGGCGCTCCCGTCGGGGGCGAAGTCGAGGGGGTGCAGGTCGATCTCACGCCCCTTCGCGTCCGCGACGACGAAGCGCACGGGACGCCAGTCGAGCGTTTCGGCGAAGCCCGCCTCGACGAGGGCCGCGACGACCGCCTGCTCCTGCTCGCGGCGGTGCATGAGGTCCAGATCGCGGTGCGGGCGGGTCTGCCTGCCCAGCAACGCGTCGACACCCCAGCCGCCGCCGATCCAGACGTCGCCGCCTGCCCGCCGGAGCACGTCCAGGACCTCCAGCACGTCGTCGCCGGTCACGGCCGTCCTCCCCCTGCTGCGTCCGGACCGGAGAGCCTACCGGGCCGTCTCGCGACCGCGCGGGCTACTCCGGTCGGCGTGGCACGAGCCCGCGCCAGCGGTCCGGCAGCGGAGGCAGGACGACGTCCTCCTCGCGCAGGAAGTCCCTCCTCCACCGCTCGCGGCGGCGGGCGTACCGGTAACCCAGCACGGTGGCAACGAGGTGGCAGGCCAGGGCGGTCACCACGACCACCCGGGCGGGTGTCCCCGCCGACCAGACCAGGACCGTCGCCACCGCGGTGAGCAGGAGCAGTTCGCACAGCACCCGGACCACCACGGCCCACCGGGGCCACGGGGCGTCGGCTCGCAGCCGCACCAGGGTGTCCACCTCGTCCGCGCCGTGCTCGCGGATGCGCGCGACTTCTCCCCGGCGCCGGCGCGACTCCTGGAAGGCCTCGACGACCGCGTTCACGCCGGTGGCCGCCAACGCGACACCGGCCGCGGTGGTGAACCACGCGTCCGGTCCCACCGCCACCACCGCCACCGCGGCCGACAGGTCCGACACGCCGGCCGCCACCGACAGCCCCAGGTCGCGCCGGAGGTGCGCGCGTGGCAACACCCGGTGGCCGGTCACGGTCCCGACCGGACGCGCCGCCACCACGTTGACCACCTCGTCACGCGCCCGCCGAACCTCCTCGTCCACCGCGCCTCCCCCGCACTCATTCCGCGAGTACGCGGGTCCCCGTTCCGGTGAAGCGCCAAACGCCGCCGTGCCCTTCGACGTCACCTACCGGAGAGCACCACCCCGCCGTCGCCGTCACACCTCGGCGTGGGTTCGTGGCACGACCGTCATCGGCAGTTGGCTCGGCACCGGCACGTTGGTCACCAACTCCCGCACCGGTTTGCCGGGCACCGGCGCCAGGCGCACCCGGGCCAGCACGGTGGCGATCACCACGGTGATCTCGGTCAGCGCGAACGCGCTGCCGATGCACTGGTGCACGCCGGCGGCGAACGGGATGTAGGCGTGGCGCGGCACTTCGGCGGCGCGCTCGGGCAGCCAGCGGTCCGGGTCGAAGCGGTCCGGG
Source organism: Actinosynnema sp. CA-299493 (assembly GCF_050946825.1). Classification (NCBI taxonomy): domain Bacteria; kingdom Bacillati; phylum Actinomycetota; class Actinomycetes; order Pseudonocardiales; family Pseudonocardiaceae; genus Actinosynnema; species Actinosynnema sp. CA-299493. Next base: position 3,501,812 of record NZ_CP191993.1, on the reverse strand, counting down.
TCGGGGAAGCTGCGGGGGTCGTGGTGCAGCGCGTGCGGGCTGACGATGAGCTCGGTGCCCGCGGCCAACTTGACGCCGCCGAGCTCCACGTCGGTGATGGGCCGCCGCATCAGCAACCACGGCCCGTAGAACCGGAGCACTTCGTTGATCACCCGACGGGTGTAGGTCAGGCGCGGGACGTCCTCGATCCCGGCCGGCTGGCCCCGCAGCACCTCGTCGACCTCGGCCAGCAGCTGGGACTCGATGTCCGGCCGCCGACCGATCTCGTGGAACGCCCAGGCCAGCGCGCGGGACGCCGTCTCGACCCCGGCCACGAACAGCGTGATCATCTCGTCGTGGACCTCTTCGTCGGTCATGCCCTTGCCGGTGTCCTCGTCACGCGCCGCCAACAGCATCGACAGCAGGTCGGAGTGCTCTTCGGGGTTGGCGCGGCGTTCGGTGACGACTTCGCGCACCGCCCGCCGGACGTGCGCGACCGCCCGGTCGAACCGGCGGTTGACCGGCAGGGGGAGCGCGCCGATCACGGCCGGGGACATCGCCCGCACCGTGCTGTGGGCGACGAGGATCCTGTTGCAGCGCAGGAACTCCCGCAGCGCCGGGGTGTCGAGGCTGTCGGAGAACAGGGCCTTGGCGACCACCGTGCCCGCGACGGCCTGCATGTCGTCGTCGATGGGGCGTGCCTCCCCGGCCCGCCACGAGTCCACCATCTCCGTGGCGGCCTCCGACATGCTCGTGACGTACCCGGCGAGCTCGCGCCGGTGGAACGCCGGCTGCATCAACCGCCGCTGCCGCCGGTGCTGCCGGCCGGTCGACGTGACGAGCCCGTTGCCCATGAACGGCCGGAGCTTGTCGAAGACCCGACCCCGCTCGTAGTTGCCCGCGTCGGCGACGAGCACCTGGTGCACCAGCGCCTTGTCGGTCAGCACGTACCCGGGCTGCGAACCGATGTGAACCTCGACGATGTCGCCGTAGCGGTGCAGCGACGAGGTGAACCTGGTCCGCTGTGACAGCAGTGGAATCGTGTGACCCAGCAGCGGCAGCCAACCCGGCGCCCTGGGTGCTTCGGCAGTTGCCATGACGAGATCTCCCCCGGTGAGGACTGCTCCGCCCGCCACGCCGGTCGCGATCGCCTCGGTGGCGGGAAATCCCTGTCCGCACGACGCCGTCGGACGTCCGGGTTCACCTTCCGGACCGCACCGCCTCGTGTCCCGCCTGAACTCCCTTTCCCACAAACGAGAAGACTAACCCAACGGAACGGACGACCGACAGGTCGGAGCCCGTGCGCCGGCCGTTGTCACTCGTTTGCCCACCGGCGCGGAGCCGTACCCCCGTGCCGTCTTTCCTCGACCGGATCCCTTGTTGTGGCTAGGCTTCCGGTGACGGGACCGGTGGCCCATCATGCCGGACGGCTCGGCGAAGTACCGGCCGGATCCTCTGAGACGGGAGCTAGTCAGCATGACGAGCCAAACGAGCCACCCGGTCATCGACACGACCGGGCGCGACATCCACGGTGAGTCCGAACGCCTGCGCGCCTTGGGCCGCGCGGTGCAGGTGGAGCTGCCCGGCCAGGTGATCGCGTGGTGGGTCACCGACCACGCGCTGATCAAGCAGCTGCTCACCGACCGGCGGGTGTCCCGCGACACCTACCAGCACTGGCCCGCCTGGGAGAACGGCGAGAGCGAGTTGGCCAGGACCTGGTCGCTCTCGATGTGGGTCGCCAAGCGCAACATGATCAGCGCGTACGGCGCGGAGCACGGCCGGCTGCGCAAGCTGGTCGCCAAGGCGTTCACCGCCCGTCGCACGCAGGCGATGCGCCCGCGCATCGAGGCGAGCACGGCGGAGCTGTTGGCGGGCCTCGGAGAAGTGCCCGCGGGAGAGGTGGTCGACCTGCGCGAGCGGTTCGCCTACCCGCTCCCCGTGCAGATGATCTCCGGGCTGCTCGGCGTGCCGGAGGAGATCCGCGGTCCGCTGCTGACCGCGGTGCACGAGGTCATGGACACCTCCGCCACGCCGGACCAGGTCATGGCCAACGCGCTGGAGGTGGACCGGCTGCTGCACGAGTTGGTCGCGGTCAAGCGCACCCGGCCCGGTGACGACGTCACCACCGGCCTGATCCAGGCGCAGAACGAGGACGGCGGCCAGATGAGCGAGGAGGAGCTGGTCGCCACCATCATGCTGATGTTCACCGCCGGCCACGAGACGACGGTCAACCTGTTCGACCAGAGCATCACCCTGCTGCTCACGCACCCCGCGCAGCGCGCCGCCGCGCTCGGCGGCTCGGTGCCGTGGGAGGACGTGATCGAGGAGTCGCTGCGCCTGGAGGCGCCGATCACGAACCTGCCGCTGCGCTACGCGGTGGAGGACATCGACCTCGGCGACGTGTTCATCCCGAAGGGCGACCCGATCGTCATCGCCTTCGCCGCCGGCGGGCGCGACCCGAAGGCGCACGGCGACACCGCCACCGAGTTCGACCCGACCCGGGCCACCCGCCGCGACCACCTCGCGTTCGGCCACGGCACGCACCACTGCCTGGGCGCGCCGCTCGCCCGGCTGGAAGCCGCCGTCGGCCTGCCCGCCCTGTTCACCAGGTTCCCGCGGATGCGGCTCGCGGTGCCGGCCGGGGAACTGCGCCCGTTGGGGTCGTTCATCTCCAACGGCCACGCGGCGTTGCCCGTGGTGCTGACGCCGAGCGGGGACTGAACGCCCCCGGCGTTTCGCACAGACCGGATCTGTCCTGTGTGGACAACCGCCGCCCTCCTGCCGCGCAGCGGACCCGTACCGCGCGAGGTGCCCCAGGTCATCGACCTGGGGCACCTCCGCACCGGGAGCGAGCTCGATCCACAGTGGCCGCGAGGCCGGATCAGGCCGCCGGCTCCGTCGCCTTCTCGATCACCGGCGGCTTGAGGTAGCTGGTGGCCCAGGCGAGCAGGATGCCCACCGCCGCGATGGCCGACGCGGTGATGATCGGGGCCGAGGGGCCGAACCCGCTGATCGCCACCCCGCCGGCGGCCGAGCCCGCCGCGATGCCGATGTTGACCGCGGACGCGGGCAGCGAGGACGCCACCCGGCCACCGGGTCCGGCCAGGCTCACCACGCGGAGCTGGAGCGACGGGGCCATGCTCATGGTGAGCACGCCCCAGAACAGCATCACGACCGCCACGAGGATGGGGTTCGAGCCGACGAGGTAGAGCACCAGCAGGGCGACGGCCGTGCCGGCGGTCCCGACGATCAACGTGCCCGAGGCGTTCTTGTCGGCGAACCGGCCGCCACCGAAGGAACCCACCGCGGTGGCCACGCCGTAGGCCAGCAGGAACGCGCTGATCAGTGCCCCGGTGATGCCCGTGACGTTCTGCAGGAACGGCACGATGTAGGTCAGGGCGGTGTACAACGACGTGAACACCACGACGTTCACGGTCAGCATGAAGAGCACCCGGGGCGCGAAGGCGTACTTGGCCTGGCCGGCGTCGGCCGGGGCGCCGGACCCGGAGCCCGCCACCGAGGGCACCAGCACCAACGTCGCGATGAGCGCGAGCACGCAGAGCACGATGATCCCGGTGAACGAGCCGCGCCAGCCGAACCCCTGGCTGGCCAGCGTGCCCAGCGGCACACCCAGCGCGGCCGACACCGTGACACCGGAGATGATCAGGGCGATCGCCCGGCCCACGCGCTCCGGCGGGACGATCGCCATGCCCGCCACGAACGCGACACCGATGAACAGGCCCTCGACCGCGCCGGCGACGAACCGCGCCGCGAGGAACAACACGTACCCGTCGGCCAGCACCAGGACCAGGTTGGCCACGATGAACACGGCGAGCGCGCCGATCAGCACGGTCCGCTTGTCGATCTTCATCGTCAGCATGGTCAGGACCGGGCCGCCGATGGCGATGCCCAGCGCGAAAGCGGTCACCAGCCCGCCGGCGGCGGACACGGAGACGCTGAGGTCGGCCGCGATCAGGTCCAGCACACCGACCACGAGCATCTCCGCACAGCCCATCACGAACACGCCGAAGAACAGCGTGACCAGGACCAGGGTTGTGCCACTCCGACCTGGTGCCGCTTGCTGGGTACTCATGGAGACCTTCCTTCGGGGGTTCCTGCGTGGTTCTCGTCGTCGCGGGGGCTTCGCCGCGACGTCGAGTCGGTGCGCGACACCACGTCGGGCAGGTTGCCCAGCGCCGTACCCGAGCCGCAAACTGCTCTTTTTCCGCAACCGGTTGCACACTAGGGCACAATGGCGGGTGCGAGCAAACGTGCGGAGGTGTGTGCGGTGCGGAAGGACACGCGGTCGAGCTGCCCGATCAGCCTGTCGCTGGAGATCTTCGGCGACCGCTGGACGCTGCTGGTCCTCCGGGACGTGATCTTCGCCGACGCCCGGCACTTCCGGGAGCTGCTCGCACTCCCGGAGCGGATCTCCTCGAACGTCCTCGCCGACCGGCTGGCCGCGCTCGTCGACCACGGGCTGCTCACCAAGTCCGACGACCCCTCGCACAAGCAGAAGGTCACCTACAGCCTGACCGAGCAGGCGATCCAGCTGGTGCCCGTCTTCGTCCAGCTCAACGTCTGGGGGATCCGCCACCTGGCGGTGACCGACGAGCACGCCGCCCGCGCGGAGGTGCTCGCCGCCGGCGGCGAGCCGGTGTGGGAAGCCTTCATGGACGAGCTCCGCGAAACCCACCTCGGGCCGCACGCCCGCCTGCGGCCGGCGCCGAGCGGTCCCACCGTCGCGGCCCGGATGCGCGCGGCCGTGCTCGACCGGGCGGCCGACACCTCGCCCAGCCGTCATGACCACGAGGACAAGCCGGTCCGGGCCTGAGGAGGGCGCGCCGACTCGAACCGGCTCCCCGCTCCCGGGCGCACGCGCTTCCGGGGTGTCGAAGTCCAAGCCAGGAATTCACCCGACCGAGTGACGGCAACGTCTACCGGACGTGAAGAACCGGCCCCTCACGCCGCCATCCCCCGGCTGGTACCCCGTCGAGCGAGCGGCGGGGTACCAGCCGGGGGTGGAGAGGTGCTCAGATCGACTCGACCGCGCCGGAGTACAGGCCCCTGGCCAGTTCCGAGCGCCGGTTCACCTTCAGCTTCCGGTAGGTGCGCGTCAGGTGCTGCTCCACCGTGCTCACCGTGATGAACAGCTTGGTGGCGATCTGCCGGTTGCTGTACCCCCACGAGGCCAGCATCGCGACCCTGGCCTCGGCGTCGCTCAACGACCGGCCGTCCGCGGGCGCCAGGTCGAGCGCGGACGTCGCGGGCTGGGACGTCCGGCCGGGGGCCGGCGCGTCGCACTGCTTCGCGATCAGCCCGGCGCTGCGCAACGCCAACCGGGACTGGCTGAAGTTGCCCAGCTCGTGGTAGGCCCACCCCAGGTCCGAGAGGGTGTGGGCCAGTTCCAGCCGATCACCGGTGCCCTGCAGGGCCTCCACGGCCGTGCCGAGCATGACGACCCGGCGGTTCGGATCGGTCGTGGCCGCGACGATCCGGATCGACACGGCGCGCAGCCGGGCGTCCTCCGGCTCGCAGAGCTCGCCCTGCTCCTCGGCCAGTTGCCGGGCGCGGTCCGGGTCGCCGAGCCTCAGCCACGTCTGCGCGGCGTCCGTGCGCCAGGGCACGAGCGTCGGCGAGTCGACCCCCCACTTGGCCATGAGCTCGCCCAACGACTGGAAGTCGTCCAGCGCCGCCCTGTGACGACCGGTCGCGTGGTAGTAGAGGCCCCGGGCCCGCATGTAGTGCAGGCCGATGGCGGTCTGGAACACGGCGTCCGGCACCGGGGTGCGGAGTTGGTCCGAGGCGTCCTCGACCCGACCGGCGGCCAGGTGGGTGCGGACCAGGGTGCCGACCGGCAGGCCGATGACGACGCCCCAGCCCTCGGTGGGCAGCAGGTCCAGCGCGAGCCTGCCGTGGCGCTGGGCCTCACCCAGCTCACCGCGCCTCAGGGCGATCTCGGCGCGGATCGCGCTCAGCAAGGCGTGCCACGTCGGCATGTGGCGGCCGGAGACCTCGTCGACCAGGCGCTTGCACCACGACTCGGCGTCGGCCAGCCGGCCGCTCGCCATCAGCGCGGTGAGGGCGCCGACGGTGTGCACGAGGGTGTGCTCCTCCACCCTGCCGGTCTGGAGCACGCGCTCGGCGGTCGCCAGGCCCTTCGCGCCCCGCCGGTCGCCGCCGGTCGGCACGAGCTCGGACAGGGCGAGCAGGTGCGGGCCGGTGGTCCCGCCGGCGGCCGGGGCCACCAGTGCCTTCGCCCGCTCCGCGTGGCCGAACCACGACAGGAGCTGGACCACCATGCCCGTGTACCGCTCGGTGAGGTGGCCGGCGCGGGCGGCCTCGGTCAGCTCGCCGATGTGCGCCGCCGCGGCGACCGGGTCGACGCGCCACTGGACCCGGGCGATCATGGCGGTCGTCGTGGCCCGCTGCCGCTCGTCGCCGCCGGACTGCCTGGCCAGCCACAGGCAGGCGCGGGCGTGGTCCATGTCGTCCTCGGCCAGCGCCTGCTCCGCCGCCTCGTGCAGCACGGGGATCAGGTCCGGCTCGACGGCCGCGCCCGCCTGGACGAGCTGGCGGGCGATGCTCGCCGCGCCCGACCCCTCGGTCCGCAGCAGCGTCGCGGCGCGGCGGTGCAGTTCGGTGTGCTCGGCCGGGGGGATGCCGTCGAGCACGGCCGCGCGGGCCATCGGGTGGCGGAACCAGCCACCGTCGAGGACGCCGCACTCGTTGAGCGCGAGGGTCGCGCGGACCGCCGACTCCGGCGCCACGTCCGCCAGCTTGCCCAGCAGCAGGGACAGGCACGGCTCGGCGAGCACCGCCAGGCCGCGGGCGACCGCCCGCATGACCTCGCAGGTGTCCAGGCAGCTCAGCACGGTGTGGGTGAACGCCGGGCCGATCACCAGCTCGTCACCCGGCCCGGTGCCGCCGTTGTCCTCCGCCAGCGCGCGGACCAGCAGCGGGTTGCCGCCGGTGGTGGCGTGGCAGGCCGCGGCCAGGTCGAGCGCGCGGGCCGGGCCGAGCGACTCGGCGAGCAGCGCCGCGACACCGTTGCGGGACAGCGGTTCGAGCCGGATGCGGCGGCACAGCGGCGCGCGCGGCAGGCCGGCGCGGAGCAGCGGGTGCCGCTCGCCCGCGAAGAGCCCTTCGTTCAGCACGATCATCACGCCGCCGGACCGCACCCGGCGCACCACGGACGACAGGCACTCCAACGACTCGTCGTCGGCGTTGTGCGCGTCGTCGACACCGATCAGCAGCGGCGCGTCCGAATTCTCCACGTGGTCCAGCAGCGCCATGCACAGCCCGTGGTGGACGACCGGTGAGACCGGCGAGCTGCGCGCCGCCTCGGCGAGCAGCCACGACACGTGCGTCGACGCCTCCGCCGACAGGTTCGCGCTGCGGAACAGCTGCCCGAGCACGCCGAAGGGGACGGCGCGTTCGGCCCGGCACCCCGAAGCCGAGAGGAACACCGCGCCGCCGACCACCGCCTCCTCGGCGAACTGGTCGAGGAGTTCGGTCTTGCCGGTGGCCACCGGCCCGCTGACTACCGCCATTCGCCCCTTGCCTCGTCGGCATTCGGCGAACAGCCCGCGTAAGTCGGATAATTGCGTTTCCCGTTCGAACATCACTGGTCCCCCAGACCACTTCGATGATTCGCGCCGAAGACTGCCTCGACTTACCCACGGCCACCACAGGGGGCGTGGCCACGGCGAACGCCCAGTCGCCGGGCCGCGCCATACTCCCCGGTGAGGTGACCTGCCGGCGGGGTCGCGCACCGCGCGCGCCACCCGCCTGAGCGACCCCGCTGTCACCCCAGCATAATGATCTCCACCACGATCGCGACGGGCCGCCGGATAGCGCTTCGGCCCGGCTCCGCCGGTCGACAACCGCTCGGCTTTCCCTTTGCCACCGAGGTATCCGCCCGTCCCGCGAAAGCGTCCGGGTATGACGACCAGTCAGCCGCCACCCCGGACGCGAACTCGCGAAGCGGTGTTCACCCGTTCGTCGTCAGACCTCTCAGATCGCGGCCTCCGGCGTGACGGCCGGCGATTCCTCGACGGGCGCCGGAGCGGGCTTCTTGAGGCTGAACGCGAGCAGGCCGCCCAGGAGCGCGCCCGCCGCGGCGACGTAACCCGCGATCTTCAGCCCGTCCAGGAACGACGACCCGGCGTTCGCGATCACCAGGATGATCGCCAGGCCGACCGCCGCGCCGATCTGCAGCGCGGTGGAGCCCAGGGCCGACGCGACACCCTGCTGGGAGGCGTCGACACCGGACGACGCGGCCACGAAGATCGCGGTGAAGGCGAGCCCGCCGCCGAAGCCGTACAGCACCACGCCCGGCAGCACGGCCCAGTAGCTGCCGCCCGCGCTCATGCCCGCCACGAGCGCGCCGAGGCCGACCGCGTAGATGATCATGCCGACCGCGAGGCCCGCGCCGACGCCGAACTTCGTCAGCACGGTGGAGGCCACCTTGCCGCCCGCGATCATGGCGAACACGCCGAGCGGGAGGAACGCCAGACCCGCCTCGAGGGCGTTGTACTGCAGGGTGTTCTGCATGTAGATGGTGAAGATGAAGTAGCCGGAGCTCAGCGCGGCGTGGTGCAGGAAGGCCACCGCCATGGCGGTCACCAGGCTGCGGTTGCGGAACAGCGCGACCGGCGCCAGCGGGTCCTTGGTGGTGCGCTCGATGACGAAGAACGTGATCACCAGGAGGACGCCGAGCGCGATGGCGCCCCAGGCGCGGATCGAGTCCCAGCCCACCTCGGGGCCGCTGACGAGGCCGAAGACGACCAGCGACACGCCGACGGTGACCACCAGCGCGCCGGGGAGGTCGAAGCCGCCGCGCTGCTGGACCTCCGCGTCGGGGGCGATGAGCTTCGGCGCGGCGATCGCGGCGATGACCGTGACCGGCACGATGATGAAGAAGACCCACTGCCAGCCCATGCCGTGCGTGATCACACCGCCGAGCAGCGCGCCGGCCGCGAGGCCGCCACTGCCGGTGGCGCCCCACACGGACAGGGCGCGGTTGCGCTCCTTGCCCTCGGGGAAGCGGGTCACGATGAGGGTCAGGACGGCCGGGAACAGCAGCGCGCCGCCGAGGCCCTGGACCGCGCGGGCGGCGACGAGGACGCCCTGCTCGGTGGCCAGGCCGCCGACGAGGGACGAGATCCCGAAGACCAGCAGGGCGCCGATGAACATGCGCCGGGCGCCGAGGCGGTCGGCGGCACGACCGCCCAGCAGCAGCAAGCCGCCGAACGCGACCGCGTACGCGCTGACCACCCACTGCAACGACTGGTCCGAGAAGCCGAGTGCGCTGCCGATCTCAGGCAACGCGACATACACGTTGTTGTAGTCGATGGCGATGATGAACTGCGCCAGCGCCAGGAGCGCGAGCCGGAGACCGGACCTGCTCGATGTCGGGTTATCGGTAGCGACCACAGCTAGGAACTCTCTTCGTGACAAGGGCTGCCCCCGCGCGCGGCTGCGCTCAGGGCCGGGAAGGGGTTGACCGCGGCGTCGTCGACGCGAGGTGGACTACATGGCGTTCATTCACTAAACGCCGTTCAGTTCTTGCACTCCGGATACTATACGTACGGGGTAAGGTGTCAAGCATGGGACGACCGACGCCACGACGGCGGGACCGGATCCGGGCGGAGACGAGCTCGGAGATCAAGACCATCGCGCTGAAGCACCTCACCGCGGGCGGTGCGGAAGCGGTGTCGTTGCGCGCGATCGCCCGGGACATGGGCATGACGGCCAGCGCGATCTACAGCTACTTCGACACCCGCGACGACCTGATCACCGCGCTGATCGCGGACTCCTACGCGTCCCTGGCCGACGTCATGGAAGCGGCGGGCGCGGGCGGTCCGGACACCGATCCGGCGGACCGCGTCCTGGCCGTCGCGACGGCGTACCGGCAGTGGGCGATCTCGCACCCCGAGGAGTTCCGCCTGATCTACGGCGACCCCGTCGCCGGCTACCAGGCGCCGGAGGACGGCGCGGTTCGGGAAGCCGAAGACCGCGCGTGCGCGGTGCTGCTGCGACTGGTCGAGTCGGGCTGGCCGGTGCCCGAGCACCCGGCCGCCGAACCGTACGACTGGCCCGACTTCGGCGACGCCTACGCCCGCCGCGTCCAGGAGCTGTTCCCCGACCTGCCGCCGGCGGCGGTCGCGCTCGCCCTGCGGACGTGGGGCCGGATGCACGGGCAGGTCGCCCTGGAGATCTACGGCCACCTGCGGTCGCAGCTGGTCGACCCGGCCAAGCTGTTCCGGGCGGAGATGCTCGACCTGACGAGGACCCTCGGCGCCGACCCGGTCGCCTCGCGCTAGCCACCGCGGTCCCCGCGCACGGTCAGCCCGCGCCCGGCGCCGGCCCCGCGGACCCGATCAGGTCGCGCCGGCGCCGGGCCTCGCGGACCGGTCGCGCGTGCGAGCGCGAAGTCCCCCGGTTACGCCACACCGGCACAGACCCGGCCACCTCGTGCCGGCGCGAAGGCTTCCGCGGATCCAGGGACCCGCGGCGCACACAGGAACGCCCCGGCACGAGGCCGGGGCGTGTCCCTCACTTTCGACGGTCCTCCGCGACCGACCGCGCTCAGCCGAGCTTGACCGGCAGCGCGCCGATCACGCGCAGGAACGTGCCGGGCCAGCGCTCGATCTCCTGCTCGCCCTGCTCGACCGCGTACTCCAGCAGCGCCGTCAGGGCCACCTGGGTGATCATCTTGGCGATCGGCGCCGCCACGCAGAAGTGGATGCCGTGGCCGAAGCCGAGGTTGCGGGCCACCGGGCGGGACAGGTCGAGCACGTCCGGGCGGTCGTAGGCCCGGGGGTCGCGGTTGGCCGCGCCCAGCATCACGATGACGTGCCTGCCCTCGGCGACCGGCACGCCCAGGACGTCCGCGTCCTCCAGCGCCATCCGGGTGGTGATCTGGAGCGTGGTGTCGTAGCGCAGCAGCTCTTCCACCGCTTGGGCGATCCGGTCCGGGTTCGCCCGCAGCCACGCCAGCTGGTCGGGGTGCTCCAGGAGGTTGTGCACGGAGTTGCCGATCATCGCCGTGGTGGCGCCGAAGCCGGCCGCGAGCAGGTTCATCAGCAGCATGGCCAGCTCCCACTCGGTGAGCCGCTCGCCCTCCTGCTCCGCCCGCACCAGCTCGCTGATCAGGTCGTCACCCAGGTTCGACCGGCGGTCCTCGGCCATCTCGATGCCCGCGTTGATGAACATGTCGCGGGCGAAGTCGCGACCCACCTTCTGCTCGTCGGTCAGGGTGAAGCCCGGGTCGAGGCCGCGGCCGGACTCCTTGGCGCTGGCGAAGAAGATCGGGTGGTAGCGCTCGGGGATGTCGAGCAGGTGGCTGAGCACCAGGGCGGGCAGCGGCCGGGCGAACGCCGCCATCAGGTCGACCTCGTCGGAGCCCGAGCCGGCGGCCTCGCGCAGCAGGTCGGCCGCGAACCCGAGCGCGTGCGGGCGCAGGTCGTCCAGCGTGCGCGGGGTGAACGCCTTGTTCACCAGGCCGCGGATCCGGGTGTGGTCCGGCGGGTCCATGAACATGAGGATGCGGCCGGACTCACCGTCCTTCTGGTTCTCCACGAACTGGTCGGAGATCATCGACTTCTTCCCGTGGCCGATCCCGAACCGCGGGTCCTTCATGACCGCCGAGACCTCGTCGAAGCCGAAGACCGCGAGCGAGTCCGCCGAGGTGTGCAGCAGGCCGCCGTGCTCGGCCAGCAGCCGGCGGTAGTGCGGGTACGGGTCCTGGTGGAACTCCTCGTCGAAGACGTCGAACGGCAGCATCCTGGCCGCGGTCTCCGGGCTGTAGGTCAGGACGTCGGGCGCCGGGGGTGGCGGCGTGGTCTGGGTCATCGAAGACTTCCTCTCTAGCTTTCCTGCACCGTGGGGACGAGTCGGACCGGTGCGTCGAGCAGCACCGTGTGCTTGTTGTTCGGCGCGTGCACGACCGGTCCGTCGGGGGTGATCTCGGCGACCCGGTCGAGCAACGCGGTCAGCACGAGCCGGAGCTGGAGCCGGCCGAACTCGTCCCCGGAGCACGCGTGCGTGCCCGAGCCGAACGCCATGTGCGGGTTGGGGCCGCGGCGGATGTCGAACACGTCCGGCGCGGCGAACACCTCGGGGTCGCGGTTCGCCGACGGCCACCAGAAGGTGACCTTCTCGCCGGCGCGGATACGCTGCCCGCGCACGACGACGTCCCTGGTCGCGGTCCGCCGGTTGTACGGGTTGGCGGGCGCCCAGCGCAGGACCTCCTCCACGGCGCCGGCCAGCAGCGACCGGTCCGCCTTGAGCAGCGCCCACTGGTCCGGGTGCTCGGCGAACACCCGGATCGCGGCCGCGATCGTGTTGCGCGGCTGCTCGTAGCCGGACACGAACAGCACCGCCGCGTGCGTGTCCCGCTCCACTTCGGACAGCGGCTCGTCGCCGGGGACCTCGCCGACGGCGATGACCGAGCCGAGGTCCTGTCGCGGGTCGGCGTGCTTGGCCAGCACGAACCGCCGGAAGTACTCGCGCATCGAGTCGAACACGGCACGCGACTCATCGGTCGCGCGGCCGGTGCGGCGGTCGGTGAACCCGAGCACGGCCCGCACCTGGTCGAGCAGCCGCGGCCAGTCCTCCGGCGGCACGCCCAGCAGCGACGTGATCGCTTGCAGGGCGAGGGGTTCGGCGATGGCGGTGACCACCTCGGCCCGGCCGGCGGCCACGGCCGCGTCGACCAGCTCCCCGGTCCGGGCGCGCAGCGCGGGCTCCAGCCCGGCGATCGCCCGACCGGTGACGAACGGGTGCAGCACGCGCTTGATCAGCTCGTGCCGCGGGTCGTCCATCATGAACAGCAGGACGCCGGTGAGCATTCCGCTGGGCAGGTCCTCCAGGTGCGTGCCGCCGCCCTCGCGCCCGCCGCCGCCCTGCGCCGAGAACGCCGGGTCGGCCGCCGCGGCTTCGATGTCCGCGTGCCTGGTCAGCACCCAGAAACCGTCGTCGCGCGACGAGCCGTGGGGGTGGAACAGCACGGGCGCCTCGGCGCGCAGCCGGGCGAGCAGGTCGTACGGCACGCCGTCGGCGAAGTTGTCGTGGTCGGTCAGGTCGATCCCGCCGAGCACGTCGGGCAGGGGGTCGGCGCGGGTGAGGTGTTCGGTGGTCATGCTCGCCTTCACGTGGTGGTGAGGAACTCGAAGGTCGATCCGGTCAGCCAGCCCCGGCTCATCTTGTGGTGCTCGGGCCGCCCGTCCGGGCTCAGCCGCCGCCACAGGCCCGCCAGGCGGGTGAGCGCGGCCGTGCAGTGCACGTCCGCCAGGTCCTGCGCCTCGGCCGTGCCCAGCGCGGCGGTGCGCGCCAGCACGGCGGACGCGGCGACCAGCTCGGCCGCGATCCGGCCGGAGGTCACCAGGAACTCCTCGTCGGCGAACAGCTCGGCCCGCGCCGTCCTCGTCGCCTCGGCGCAGCTCTGCGCGAACCACCTGGTCTGCTCGGCCACGGCGTCCAGGTGGACCTGGTTGCGCGGCGACAGGTCGAGCGCCGAGGTGTCCACCGCCGTCTCGCCCGGGGTCGGTCGCTCGCCCTGGTAGTAGGCCGCGAGCAGCAGCTGCGCCACCTGGCTGTCGAGCTGGAAGTCCACGTTGCCCGCCATCCGGAACCCGCGGGCGTCGCGCAGCGCGCGTTCGGCGGGCAGGACCGGCGCGCCGCGCCTCCGCTTGCTCGCCGCCGTCTCCAGGCCTTCCGCGCCCATCAGCGCGACCGTGCGATCGGCCAGCTTCCACGCCGTGCGGGTGAGGACGTTCTTCGCGACGAACCGCTCCAGCCACCGGTCCGCGAGGCCGCCGCCGATCAGGCTCCACCGCGCCACGCTGTCCATCGCGTAGACGTCGGCCATCGCGCGGGACACCATGCGCTGGACGCGGTCGTAGTCCCCCAGCGGCCGACCGTCGATCATCCGCCGGTTGACGAAGGAGCGCGACCACTCCAGGCAGTTGCGCGCCACGGCCAACGCGGGCGCGCCGGTGAAGTAGACCCGGCCGAGGAAGGCGATCGAGTTGATCATCGCGGGCAGCCGCAGCTGGCCCTCCGCGCCGGCGAGGACGTGCTCCTTGGGCACTCGGACGCCGTCGAAGCCCAGCGCGCCGTTGGGCAGGCCGTTGCTGCCGACGAACTCCACGACCGACTCGACGGAGAAGCCCTCGCTCGCGGTGTCCACGAAGCACACGCCGATGCCGCCCTCGACGGTCGCCGACACGGCCAGCAGGTCGGCCACGGGACCGTTGCCGGTGTAGAGCTTCTCGCCGCGCAGCACGTAGTGGTCGCCGTCGAGCGTGGCGGTCATCGTTGGCAGCCGGTTGTTCTGCCCCGCCTGGTCGGTGTCGCCGAACCCGGACAGCGCGCCGTCCCTGATCCGGTCGCGCACCATGTCCCGCAACGGCCCTCGGGGCAGCGCGGGGTGCAGCGCGCCCACACCGACACCGGCCTGGATGGCGATGATCTGGCCCACCGGCACGGACTTCGCCGACGCGGCGGCCACCACGCGCAGGACGTTGTACGGCGACAGCGCCGCACCGCCGAGCTCTTCGGCGAACGCCGCGGTGAGCAATCCCTCGCGCCGCAACCCGTCGATCAGCCCGACCGGCAACGCGCGGGTCGCGTCCACCCCGTCCGGGTCGGGCACGTGCTCGGCCACGAACGCCCGGGTGCGGGCGACCCACGCGTCACCGGCGGCCCGGTCGGCGGCGTCCTGCTCGGGGAAGTCCCCGAGCAGGCCCACGTCCAGCCGGCCCGTCAGCAGCCCGGTCTCCAGCGACTCAACGCCCATCGGTTCTCCACAACTCGTCGGGTGACCCTGGTGGGCCGGGCTCGGCCCGGCGGCTCGACCTCGTCACCCCGGTCCTCCCGCCGCCGCGGTGGCCAGCGCCCTGATCCGGGTCTCCACCTCGGCGAGGTCCGCGACGGACGTGCCGGACGCCGCCACGTACCCGTCCGGGCGCAGCACCAGGAAGCCCTCGGCGCGGCCGGCGAAGTGGTCGTGCGCGACCAGCGACCCGTTCCGCTCCGCCAGCGCCCGTGCCCCGGCGACCGGCGGCGCCGAGGCGTCGCCCGTCGTCAGCAGTCGCAGCCGCCCGTCGGTGTCGCGGGCGGGCACCCAGTGCGGCGTGCGGGTTCCCGGCTTGGCCCGACCGCGCTTCGCGCCCACGCGCAGCAGCTCGTCGGTGTAGCGCACGCCCCAGCCCGCGAGCAGCGGGACGAACCAGCGGCGCAGCGCGCCGGTCCGCTCCAGGCCGCCCCACACCGCGTTGCGGACCCGCGCGGCGGCGGGCTTGAGCATGAACATCCTCATCATCCGGCCGGTCATGCCGACGATCTGCTCGGCCGCCTGCCGCCGTTCGACCTCGTAGCCGGCCAGCACCTGCGCCCCGAACCTGCCGCGGACCACTCCGGCGAGCTTCCACGTCAGGTTGTGCACGTCCTGAAGGCCCAGGTTGAGGCCCTGGCCACCCAGCGGGGAGTGGGTGTGCGCGGCGTCGCCCACGAGGAACACCCGGCCGCGCCGCAACGACGACGCGATGCGCTCGGAGCTGGAGAAGGTGCCGATGTGGTCCAGCGACACGACCTTCAGGTTCCCCGGTCCGCGGTCGTCGAGCAGGCGCTGCACACCGGTCTCGTCGATCGGCAGGTCGGGCGGGATGGGCGCGGAGACCCGCACCCGGCCGCCGCTCATCGGCGCGAACACCAGCGAGCCGCCGCGGCCGAGGAAGTAGTGCACCGCGCCTTCCTCGAAGTCGCCCTCGATCCGGCCCTCGGCGAGGATCAGGTTCGTCGGCACCCGCTGGCCGGGGAACCCGACGTCCAGCCGCTCCCGCACGGCGCTGCGCACGCCGTCCGCGCCGATCACCCAGTCGGCCTCGATGAGCTCGGTGCCCGACGCGCCGGTGACCTGCACGGTCACCGAGTCCTCGCCCGGCACGAGGTCCTCGAACCGCACGCCGCGCTCCACCTTGCCGCCGGCGGCCTCCAGCGCTTCCTCCAGCAGCCGCACCGTGTGCTCCTGCGGCAGCAGCAGCGGCTCGTTCTCCGCGCCCAGCGCGACGCGCAGCACCTTGCCGCCCGCCATGTTGTAGACGTTCGTGCGCACGGTGACGCCCAGCCGCTCGGCCTCCTCGCGGATGCCGATGCCCTCGTAGATGTCCAGCGCGGGCGGCCACAGCTGCAACGCCCGCGTGCCGGTCATCTTCTCGGTCGACGCCTCCAGCAGCCGCACCTGCACGCCGAGCCCGAGCAGCTCGACGGCGGCGGTGAGACCGCACGGACCGGCACCGACGATGACCACCGTCGTCCTCGACTTCACGACCGCTCCATCAGTTCGTCGTCCAACCAGGTCTCGACCGCGCGCACGGCGCCGTCGACGTTCGCGTCGATGACGCTGAAGTGGTCCGCCTCGACGTCGACCACCGTGCTCGGCTCCGCCCAGTACGACTGCCAGCCGTCGACGGAGGTGATCTCCTCGGGCCACTCCCGCATCGGGCGGTCGGCCCGCACCAACAACGTCGGCGCTTTGATACCGGCGGGTTTCCACTCGTCCATCAGCCGCAGGTAGGCGCCCATCGCGGTGAGCCGGGTGTCGTCCACCTCGGTCAACCGCGCCGCGACGCCGGCGAAGAGCTGCGGCCGGATCGCGGTGATGATCGCCGCGTCCCACGGGTAGGTGTCCAGCAGCGCCAGCCCGGCGGCCGGCGTGCCGCGCTCCTCCAGCAGCTTCGCGGCCGTGTGCGCGACCAGGCCGCCGGAGGAGTAGCCGACGAGCACGTACGGCTCGCCGTCGGCGATGTCGGCGACGACCTCGGCGACGTGCTCGGCCAGCACGGGGAAGCTCGCCGGCACCAGTTCGCCCGCCGCGAAGCCCGGCATGGTCAGCACGACCACGTCCCGCTGCCCGGCGAACCGCTTGGCGAACGCCGCGTACTGGTGCGGCCCGGAGTCGGCCAGCGCGGTCGGCAGGCAGATCAGCTTGGGGCCGCGAGGCCCGGTGGCCAGTCGGAGCGGGTCGGCGGCCGTCGCGCCGACGGGCGAGTCGAACGCGGCCCGCTCGGTGCTGCTCGCGATGAGCGCCTCGGTGAACGCCGCCGCGTCGCCCGCCGCCCGCGCCCGCTCGAACAACGTGGTCGTCTCCGACCGCCGCTCGTCGACCGCGGTCCCCTCCAACCGGGACCGCAGGTGCTTGACCAGCGCCTCGGGCGTGCGCAGCTCCAGGATCTCGCGGGCGGTGAGCCGCAGGCCGGTCGCCGCGTTGAGCCGGTTGCGCAGCTCGACCGTGGTCAGCGAGTCCAGGCCCATCTCCAGGAACGGCCGGTTCATCACGACGGCGCCCAGGTCGGGCTGCTTGAGCACGGTCGCGATCTCCACGCGCACCCGTTCCAGCACCAGCCTGGCCCGCTCGGCGGGGTCGACGCCCACCACGTCCAGCGCGCCGGCGCCGCCGGCGGCGGACCGGTCGGCCACCGCGGGGCTGGTGGCGCCACGCGCCCAGTAGCGGCGACGCTGGAACGCGTAGGTCGGCAGGTCCACCCGGCGCGCCGGGATGGGGGCGAACAGGGCGGACCAGTCGACCGGGACGCCCCTGGTGTACGCCTCGCCCAGCGACGTGTGGAACCGCCGCAGGTCGCCCGCGTCCCGCCGCAGCGTGCCCACGACGACCGCGTCGATGCCCGCTTCCTCGGCCGTCCCGTCCACGCCCGTGGTGAGCACGGGGTGCGGGCTGGACTCGACGAACGTGCGGAACCCGTCGACCAGCAGCGCCCGCACGACCGGCTCGAAGTTCACCGGGCGGCGGCAGTTCTCGAACCAGTAGCCAGCGTCCAGCTCGGAGCCGTCCAGCACCTCGCCGGAGACCGTCGAGTACAGCGGCACGGAACCCCTGCGGGGCTTGACGAAGGACAGCAGCTCGGCGATCCGGTCGCGCAGCCGGTCGACCTGCGGGCCGTGCGAGGCGACCGTGGAGGCGATGACCCGCGCCCTGATCCCGCGCCCGGTCAGCTCGGCGACCAGTTCCTCCAGGGCGGGCACCGGACCGGAGACGGTCACCGCGCCCGGCCCGTTCACCCCGGCGATGGACAGCCGGTCGTCCAGCAGCGCCTCGACCTCCGCGCGCCCGGCCGCGATCGAGGCGACCGCGCCGTGGCCGACCAGCTCGTCGGCGAACAGCTGTGAGCGCAGCACGATCAGCTTCGCCCCGTCCTCGACGGACAGCGCGCCGGACACGCACGCGGCGGCGACCTCGCCCTGCGAGTGCCCGACCACGGCGTCCGGTTCGACGCCGTGGGAGCGCCACAGCTCGGCCAACGACACCATCACCGCGAACAGCACCGGCTGGAGCACCTCGATGCGGTCGAGCGCGGGCGCGCCCTCCCGCTGCCGCAGCACGTCCTCGACCGACCACGTGACGTGCCGCTGCACGGCGTCGGCGCACTCGCGCAGCCGGGCCGCGTAGACCGGGCTGCTGTCCAGCAGTTCCAGCGCCATGCCCGCCCACTGGGACCCCTGGCCGGGGAAGACGAACACCGTGCGGCCGGTGTCGGTGACGCCGCCGGACACCAGGCCGTCGGCCGACTCGCCGCGCGACAGCGCGTCCAGCGCGCCGACCAGCGCGGCCCGGTCCGGACCGAGCACGACGGCCCGGTGCTCCAGCGCGGCACGCGTGGTGGCCAGGGAGAAGCCCACGTCGGCGACCGGCACGTCGGTGGCGTCGAGGTAGTCGCGCAGCTTGCCCGCCTGCGCGGCGAGGGCGCCGGCGCTGCGGCCGGACACCAGCAGCGGCGGCACGGCGTCGGACGCGGGCAGGTCCTCGGCCTCCTCGACGAACTGCTCGATGATCACGTGCGCGTTGGTGCCGCTCATGCCGAACGCCGAGACGCCCGCCCGCCGCGGCCTCCCGGTGTCGGGCCAGTCGCGCGGCTCGGTCAGCAGGCGCACCGCGCCGCTGTCCCAGTCCACGTGCGAGGTCGGCGCGTCCACGTGCAGGGTGCGGGGCAGCCTGCCGTGCCTCATCGCCATGACCATCTTCATGACGCCCGCGAACCCCGCGGCGGCCAGCGTGTGGCCGAGGTTCGACTTGACCGAGCCGAGCCACAGCGGCTCGGCCGCAGTGCGCCGGCCGTAGGTGGCCAGCAGCGCCTGGGCCTCGATCGGGTCGCCGAGCATGGTGCCGGTGCCGTGCGCCTCGACCGCGTCCACGTCGCCGGCGGTGAGCCGGGCGCTGCCGAGGGCCTGCTCGATCACGCGCACCTGCGACGGGCCGTTCGGCGCGGTGAGGCCGTTGGACGCGCCGTCCTGGTTGATCGCGCTGCCGCGCACGACGGCGAGCACCGGGTGGCCGTTGCGCAGCGCGTCGGACAGCCTCTCGACCACCAGCGCACCGACGCCCTCGGCGAAGATCGTGCCGTCGGCGGCGTCGGCGAACGCCTTGGCCCGCGCGTCCGGCGCGAACCCGCGCTGGCGGCTGAAGTCCACGAAGGACACGGGGGTGGCCATCACGGTCGCCGCGCCGGCGACGGCCAGGGAGCACTCGTCGCGGCGCAGCGCCTGCATCGCCAGGTGCAGCGCGACCAGCGACGTGGAGCACGCGCTGTCGACGGTGATGGCGGGACCCTCGAAGCCGAGCGCGTAGGCGACCCGGCCGGACAGCACGCTCTGCGCCGCGCCGGTCATCCGGTAGGCCTCGACGTCGTCGGGCGAGCCGGCCAGCAGCGCGGCGTAGTCGTTGGTCACCGCGCCCGCGTACACGCCGGTCCGGCTGCCGCGCAGGGTCGTCGGGTCGATGCCCGACCGCTCCAGCGCCTCCCAGGTCACCTCCATCAGCACGCGGTGCTGCGGGTCCACCACGAGCGCCTCGCGCGGCGAGACGCCGAAGAACTCCGCGTCGAAGTCGGCGGCGTCGTGGAGGAACCCGCCCTCCTTGACGTAGGACTTGCCCAGCTCGTCGGGATCGGTGTGGTACAGGCCCTCCACGTCCCAGCCGCGGTCGTCCGGGAACGCCGACACGGCGTCCCCGTCCGACTCGACCAGCTTCCACAGCTCCTCCGGCGACGTCACGCCGCCGGGGAACCGGCACGCCATGCCGATGATGGCGATGGGTTCGTTGTGCCGCTCCTGCACGTCCCGCAACTTCCGACGCGTCTCCTGGAGCTCGACGGTCGCGCGTTTGAGGTACTCGCGGAGCCTCTGTTCGTCCGACATGGCACTCACTCCTCCTTGCGGTCGCGGCCGGTCAGCCCAGTTCGGTGTCGAGCAGGGCGAAGAGGTCCTCGTCGCTGGTGTCGTCGCCGATGACGGCGGTGGCGGCGGCGGGTGTCGAGGTCAGCTCGGTGAGGAAGTCGTGCAGCCGTCCCACGAGGGCCGCCCGCGCGTGCTCGTCGGGCGCCGCGGCCAGTGCCGCGCGCAGGTTGTTCAGCTGCTCGTCCACGGACACGGTCGGCGCCTGCGGCGTGACCTGCGTGGCGAGGAACTCGGCGACCGCGAGCGGCGTCGGGTGGTCGAACGCCAGCGTGGTGGGCAGCGGCACGCCCGACACGGCGGCGAGCTGGTTGCGCAACGACACGGCGGCCAGGGAGTCGAAACCCATCTCCCGCAACGCCTTGCGCGGCTCGACGGCATCGCCCGAGCCGTGGCCGAGGACGGCGGCGACCTCGGTCAGCACGATCCCGAGGAGGTGCCGTTCCCGCTCGGGATCGGTCATCCCGGCGAGGGCCTCGGCCAGGCTCCCGCCGCCGTCGCCGTCGTCCGCCGCCAGCGCCTTCCCGACCTCGGGCAGGGCGGTGAACAGCGGGCTGGGGCGTGCGGCGGTGTAGGTGGGTGCGAACCGCGTCCAGTCGACGTCGGCCACGACCAGTCCCGCGCCGGCGTGGGTGACCGCGTCGGCCAACGCCGAGACGGCCCGGTCGGCGTCCATCGGGACGAGGCCGAGCCGGGTGAGCCGGTCGCGCCGCTCGACCTCCTCGCCGGTGTCCGCGGCGAGCGCCCAGGGGCCGAACGCGAGGGAGATGCCCTTCCCGCCGCCGCGCCGCACACCGTCGGCGACGGCGTCGAGGTAGGCGCTGGCCGCACCGGCGGCGCCCTGCCCGCCGCTGCCCCAGACGCCCGCGATCGAGGTCAGGACCACGAACGCGTCGAGCGAACCGTCCAGCACGTACCGCGGTGGCAGCAGGTCCGCCGGTGTGATGTCGGTGAGCGGCGTGGTGCCGCCCACCGGCGCGATGTGCACGACGGAGTCGACGGGCAGGGCGAGCGGATCGGGCCACGCGGCCCCGGTCCCCCCGATGCCGGCCGTCCGACGCGGCGCCGGGGGAACCGGCCCCCGCGCGCCGGCTGCCGGGGTCGTCCCGGCTGCCGGCTCCTCCGCGAGCGCGTCGCCCCGCGAGGTCACGGTCACCTCCACGCCGGCCAGTTCCGCCGCGAACGCGGGGGTCGAGCCGTCGGAGGTGACCAGCACCAGGTGCTCGGCGCCCGCGCCGGCCAGCCACCGGGCCACCGGCGCGGCGATCGCCTCGTCGGCCCCGGTCACCAGCACCGTGCCACGCGGTGTCCAGCGGGCGCCCGCCGCCCGGCCCGCCGCGGCCCGCACGAGGCGGCGGGCCAGCACGTCCGTGCCGCGGATCGCGACCTGGTCCTCGTCCCCGGCGTGCTCCAGCACCGCGGGCAGCGCCGCCAACCCCGCCTCGTCGGCCACGTCCACCAGGCCGCCCCACTGGCGGGGCAGCTCCAGCGCGGCCGTCCGGCCCAACGCCCACACCTGGGACTGCACGGGGTCGGCGGCGGGCTCGGCGGGACCGGTCGCGACCGCGCCCCTGGTGGCCACCCACACCGGGGAGTCCCAGTCCAGCACGGCCGCCGCCTGGAGCACCGCCAGCGTTCCGGTCACCCCGGCGCCCGGCCGGCCGTCCAGGGCCAGCAGCGACAGCACGCCGTCGAACGGCTGCCCGTCCACGGTCCGGAGCCGCTCGGCCAGCGCCGCGCCGTCGACCGCCCCCGCGTCCACCACGACCGCGACGGTCCGCAGCCCGCGCGCGGCCAAGGCCTCCACGAACGCCTCCGCGCCGTGGCCGCCGGCCGGCAGCAGCACCAGCCACCGGCGCGCGGTGACCGGCGCCGGCAGCTCGGGCAGCGCGGTCCAGGCGACCTCGTAGCGCCAGGTCTCCGACGCGCCACCGGTCTCGGCGGCCAGCCAGTACCGCTCCCGCTGGAACGGGTAGGTCGGCAGGTCGACGCGCCGCGCGCCGGGCAGCAGCCGGTCCCACCGCACGTCCACACCGCGCACGTGCACCTCGGCCAGCGCGGTCAGCAACGTCCGGGGCTCGTCCTGGTCGCGGCGCAGCGCGGCGGTCAGCCCCACCTCCGGGTCGTCGGCGAGCGTCTCGCGGCCCATGGCGGTCAGCACCGCGTCCGGGCCCAGCTCCAGGAACGTCGTCACGCCCTCACCGCGCAACCACCGCACGCCGTCGGCGAACCTCACCGCCTCGCGGACGTGCCGCACCCAGTAGTCCGGTGAGGTGATCTCCTCGGCCGACACCGCGCCGCCGGTCAGGTTCGACGCGATCGGGATGTCCGGCGCGTGGAAGGCCAGGCCCGCGGCGACCCGTCGGAACTCGTCCAGCATCGGCGCCATCAGGTGCGAGTGGAACGCGTGGCTGACGCGCAGCCGCCGGGTCTTGTGGCCGCGCGCCGCCAGCTCCGCCTCCGCCTCGGCCACCGCGTCGGCGTCACCGGACAGCACGACCGAGCCGGGCGTGTTCACCGCGGCCAGCGCGAGCCGGTCCGACACCAGGTCGGCGGTCTGCTCCTCCGACGCCAGCACGGACACCATCGCGCCACCCGTCGGCAACGCCTGCATCAGCCGGCCGCGCGCGGCGACCAGCGTGCAGGCGTCCGGGAGCGACAGCACGCCCGCGACGTGCGCGGCGACCAGTTCGCCGATGGAGTGGCCCGCCACGAAGTCCGGCACCACGCCCAGGCTCTCCACCAGCCGGTACAGCGCCACCTCGACGGCGAACAGACCGGCCTGGGTGTAGCGGGTCTGGTCGAGCAGGTCGCCGTCGCCGAACACCACCTCGGCCAGCGGCCGGTCCAGGTCGCGGTCCAGCAGCGCGCACACCTCGTCGAACGCGGCGGCGAACACCGGGTGCCCGGCGTGCAGGTCGCGGCCCATGGCCAGGCGTTGGCTGCCCTGTCCGGTGAACAGCACCGCGAGCCCGCCGCCCCGGGTCACCTCGCCGCGCGCCGCGCCGGCCGGGAACGCCGCCAGCCCGGCGCTCAGCTCGTCCCGGGAAGCGGCGAGCACGACGGCCCGGTGGTCGAGGCCGGCGCGCGTGGTGGCCAGCGAGAAGCCCAGGTCGGGCAGGTCCGCGTCGGGCCGGGCGTCGAGGTGGTCGCGCAGCCGTGCCGCCTGCGCCCGCAGCGCTTCCGGGCTCTTGGCCGCGAGTGGGAACGGCACGACCCGCGGTGTCCCCGGCGCCTCCCGCTCCGGCCGGTCCTCGGCGGGCCGGTACTCCTCCAGCACGACGTGCGAGTTGGTGCCGCTGATCCCGAACGACGACACCGCGCCGCGCCTGGGCCGGTCGCCCGCCGGCCAGGGCCGGGACTCGGTCAGCAGCGCCACGCCGCCGGACTCCCAGTCCACGAACGGCGACGGCTCGTCCACGTGCAGGGTGCGCGGCATGACGCCGTGCCGCATCGCCTGGACCACCTTGATGACACCGGCCGCGCCGGCGGCGGCCTGGGTGTGGCCGATGTTCGACTTGACCGAGCCCAGCCACACCGGCTCGGCGCGACCGCGCCCGTAGGTGGCCAGCAGCGCGGAGGCCTCGATCGGGTCGCCGAGCCGGGTGCCGGTGCCGTGCGCCTCGATCAGGTCGATGTCCGCGGTGGACAGGCCGGCGCCCTTGAGCGCGGCCTTGATGACGCGTTCCTGCGCCGGCCCGTTGGGCGCGGTGAGCCCGTTGGACGCCCCGTCCTGGTTGACCGCGGACCCGCGCAGCACGGCGAGCACGTCGTGGCCGAGCCGTTCGGCGTCGGAGAGCCGCTCGACCAGCAGCACGGCCACGCCCTCGGCCCAGCCCGTGCCGTCGGCCGACGCGGCGAACGACTTGCACCGGCCGTCGGGCGACAGGCCGCGCTGGCGGGAGAACTCGACGAACGTCGCCGGCGTGGACATGACCGTGACACCGCCCGCCAGGGCGAGCGAGCACTCCCCCGCCCGCAGCGACTGCGCGGCCAGGTGCAAGGCCACCAGGGACGACGAGCAGGCCGTGTCGATGGTCAGCGACGGGCCTTCCAGCCCGAGGGTGAACGACACCCGGCCGGACAGCACGCTGCCCGCGCCGCCGGTGAGCCGCTGACCCTCGATGCCCTCGGGCAGCTCGGTGATCCCGGTGGCGTAGTCGTGGTACATGAGCCCGGCGAAGACGCCGGTCCGGCTGCCGCGCAGGGACAGCGGGTCGATCCCGGCCCGCTCGACGGCCTCCCACGACGCTTCCAGCAGCAGCCGCTGCTGGGGGTCCATGGCCAGCGCCTCGCGCGGCGAGATCCCGAAGAACGCGGCGTCGAACTCCGCCGCCTCGTACAGGAACCCGCCCTGGTCGGAGGTCGACGTCCCGGTCCGCGCCGGGTCGGGGTCGTAGAGGTGCGCGAGGTCCCAGCCGCGGTCGGTCGGGAACCCGCCGACGCCCTCGGCGCCCGCCTCGACGGCCCGCCACAGGTCCTCCGGCGAGGTGATGCCGCCGGGCAACCGGCAGGTCATCCCGATGATCGCGATCGGTTCACCGGTCGACGCGGCCAGCCTGGCGTTGACCTCCTTCAACCGGGCGATCTCCTTGACCGAGTCGCGCAACGCGGCGACCACGGCTTCGGTGTTCGTCATCCCACTCCCCCACTACTCCGCCGGTCTGCCGGCGGGCTCAGTCCTCGATGCTGGCGCGGGCCAGTCGGATCAGGTCGGCCACGTCCAGCGCGTCGACGTCCGGTCCGTCGACCCGCTCGACGGGCGGGGTGGTGCGCTCCTCGGCCTCGGCCTCGGGGAGCAGTTCGGCGCGCAGGTGCTCGGCGAGCTCGCGCGGTGTCGGGTAGTTGAAGATGACGGTGGGCGACAGCCGCAGGCCCGAGGCCCGGTTGAGCCGGTTGCGCAGCTCCACCGAGGTCAGCGAGTCCAGGCCCAGTTCCTTGAAGCCGCGCCGCACGTCCACGCCCGCCGGGTCCGGGTGGTCGAGCACCTTCGCCACCTCGGCGCGCACCAGGTCCAGCACGGCCTTGACCCGCTCGGTGGCCGACATGCCCGCCAGCCGGTCGCCGAACGCGACGTCCGGCACGGTGCGCTCGACGTGGCGGGGTCGGGCCGGCGCCAGACCGCGCAGCAGCGGCGGCAGGTCCTCGCCCTGGGCGCGCAGCACCGCCTGGTCCACCTTCAGCGGCACGAGCTCCGGGTTGGCCAGCGCCAGCGCGGCGTCGAACAGGGCCAGGCCGTCCGTCGTGGACAGCGCCGACATGCCGATCCGGGCGAGCCGGTTGAGGTGCGCCCCGTCGAGCGTGCCCGCCATGCCCAGCTCCGCCCACGGCGCCCAGGCCAGGGAGGTCGCGGGCAGCCCGGCGGCGGCGCGCTGCCGGGCCAGGGCGTCGAGGAACGAGTTGGCCGCCGCGTAGTTCGCCTGCCCCGCCGCGCCGACCACGCCGGACGCGGAGGAGAACAGCACGAACGCCTTCAGGTCCAGCTCGCGCGTCAGCTCGTGCAGGTGCCACGCGGCGTCGACCTTGGGTCGCAGCACGGTGTCCACCCGCGCCGGGGTCAGCGCCCCGATCGGCGCGTCGTCCAGCACGCCCGCCGCGTGCACCACGGCGGTGAGCGGGTGCTCGGCGGGGACACCGGCGAGCAGTGCCCGCACGCCGTCGCGGTCGGACACGTCGCACGCGACCGTGCGCACGTCCGCGCCGTTGGCGGTCAGCTCGGCGACCAGCACCGGGTCCTGCGGTCGCCGGGAGGCGAGCAGCAGTCGCCGCACGCCGTGCTCGCCCACCAGGTGCCGGGCCACGAGTGCGCCCAGCGCCCCGGTCGCGCCGGTCACCAGGACCGTGCCCTCCGGGTCCCAGGTGCGGTCGGCGGGCCGGCGCACGGCGCCGGCCAGGCGCGGCCGGAGCACGACGTCCCCGCGCAACGCTTGCTGCGGCTCGCCGGAGGACGCGAACGCGGCCACCTCCTCGTCGGTGACGTCCCGGTCGGTGTCCAGCAGCGCGAACCGGCCCGGGTGCTCGGTCTGCGCCGAGCGCACCAGGCCCCACACGGCGGCGTGGGCCAGGTCGACCGCGTCCCCGGTGCCGTCGCGGGTCACCAGCACCAGCGGCGTCTCGTCGTCGCCGGCGAGCCGTTCCCGCACGACGGCCAGCGCCTCGTCCACGGCCGCCCGCACGGCCCGCGGGACGTCACCGGTGGTGGTGGCGAGCCGCCGGACCGCCAGGGGTCCGGTCCGGCGGCCCGACGGGCTCGGCGTCCACGTCACCTCCAGGAGGGCGTCGTCGGCGCGGACGAGCCGGTCCGGCGACACCTCCCGGACGGTCAGCGACTCGACCGACGCCACCGGCGCGCCGTGCTCGTCGGTCAGCAGGATCGACACGGCGTCGTCGCCGACCGGCGCGACGCGCACCCGTGCCGCGGCGACGCCCGCCCGGTGCAGCCGGACCCCGCTCCACGCGAACGGCAGCCGGGTCCGGCCCGGCGCCGGCGGCAGGGCGCCGAGGCCGATCGCGTGCAGCGCGGCGTCCAGCACGACCGGGTGCAGGGCGAAGCGCGCGGCGTCCAGGCCCTCGGTCAGCTCGACCTCGGCGAACACCTCGCGACCGCGCAGGCGGGCCGACCGCAGCGCCTGGAACGCGGGACCGTAGTCGAAGCCGCCCGCGGCCAGGTCGGCGTACCAGCCGGCCAGGTCGACCGGCTCGGCGTCCGCCGGCCAGGCCGTCACCGGCGCGTCCGGCGCGTCCGGCACCGGGCCGAGGGAGCCTTGGGCGTGCCTGGTCCACGGCCCGTCAGCGGAGCGGAAGTGCACTTGGAACGCGCGCGACCCGGCCGCGTCCGGGGCGTCCACGGTGAGCTGCACGTCCACCGCGCCCTGGTCGGGCAGCACCAACGGCGCTTCGAGGGTCAGCTCCTCGATCCCGGCGCAGCCCAGCTCGTCGGCGGCGACCAGGGCGAGGTCGACCATCGCGGCGGCGGGCACCACGACCGTGCCCATGATCGCGTGGTCGGCGAGCCACGGGTGCTCCGCCACGGACAGCTTCGCCGTGTGCACGAGGCCCTCGGTGGCGGCCAGCGGGACGCCCGTGCCGAACAGCGGGTGCCCGGTGGCCCGTTCGCCGCTCCGCGCGGTGAGCCAGAACCGGCGGTGCTCGAACGGGTAGGTGGGCAGTGGGACCGGCTTGGGCCGCGTCGGCTCCAGCAGCGCGGTCCAGTCCACGGGGACACCACGTGCCCAGACCTTGGCCAGGGCGTCGACGAGGGTGGCGGCCTCGGGCTTGTCGCGCCGCAGCGCGGGCACGAAGCCGACCTCGTCGTCGGGCAGGCAGTCCTGCCCCATGCCGGTGAGCACGGCGTCCGGCCCGACCTCCAGGAACGTGGTCGCGCCCGCCTCCCGCAGGGCCCGGACGCCGTCGGCGAACCGGACCGCCTGGCTGACGTGCCGCACCCAGTACTCGGGCGTGCGCATCTCGTCACCGGCGGGCTGCCCGGTGACGTTGGAGACGACCGGCACGGTCGGCTCGTGGTAGGTCAGCCCCTCGGCGACGCGCCGGAAGTCCGCCAGCATCGGGTCCATCAACGGCGAGTGGAACGCGTGGCTCACCCGGAGCCGCCTGCTCTTGGCGAACCGCGCGGCGACCCGCAGGACCGCCTGCTCCTCGCCGGAGAGGACCGTGGACGCCGGTCCGTTGACCGCCGCGATCGCCACGCCGTCCTCCAGCGCGGCGCGGACGTCGGCCTCGGTGGCGAGGACGGAGACCATCGCGCCGCCGGCCGGCAGGGCCTGCATGAGCCGGCCGCGCGCCGCCACGAGCGAGGCCGCGTCCCGCAGGCTCAGCACCCCGGCCACGTGCGCGGCGGCCAGTTCGCCGATGGAGTGGCCCGCCACGAAGTCCGGCGCCACGCCGAGGCTCGCCAGCAGCCGGAACAGCGCCACCTCGAACGCGAACAGCGCGGTCTGCGTGTAGGCGGTGGTGTCCAGGGCGTCCGGGTCGCCGTCGACGACGTCCTTGAGCGGCCGGTCCAGCTCGGCGTCCAGCGCCGCGCACGCCGCGTCGAACGCCGACGCGAACACCGGGAAGCGCTCGCGCAGCTCACGGCCCATGCCGAGCCGCTGGCTGCCCTGCCCGGTGAAGAGCAGGGCGAGCTTGCCGCCGGCGACGCCGTTCGCGACCTCCCGCCCGTCGCGCAGCACCAGCCGGTGCGGCAGGGCGGCGCGCGAGGCCAGGGTGTGGGCGACGTCGACCTGGCGCTGCCCGGGGTGGTCGGCCAGGAACGCGGTCAGCCGCTCTGCCTGTGCCGCGGCGGCGCCCGGCGTGCGGGCGGACACGATGAGCGGGAGGCCCGGGAGGTCGTGGTGCTCGTCCTCCTCCTCGGCAGGCGCCTGCTCCACGATGACGTGCGCGTTGGTCCCGCTGATGCCGAACGACGACACCGCCGCGCGCCGGGGCCGGTCGACCTCGGGCCAGGGCCGCGCGCCGATGAGCAGCTCGACCCGGCCCGCGGTCCAGTCCACCTCGGGCGACGGCTCGTCCACGTGCAGGGTGCGCGGCAGGACGCCGTGCCGCAGGGCCAGCACGGTCTTGATCACGCCCGCGACACCGGCGGCGGCCTGCGTGTGGCCGATGTTCGACTTGACCGAGCCCAGCCACAGCGGCTCCGCGCGGTCCTGGCCGTAGGTGGCCAGCAGCGCCTGCGCCTCGATCGGGTCGCCCAGCCGGGTGCCGGTGCCGTGCGCCTCGACGGCGTCCACGTCGGACGGTCGCAGGCCCGCGTCCATCAAGGCCTGGCGGATGACGCGTTGCTGCGCCGGGCCGTTGGGCGCGGTGAGGCCGTTGGAGGCGCCGTCCTGGTTCACCGCCGTGCCGCGGACGACGCCCAGGATCCGCCGACCGTTGCGGCGGGCGTCGGACAGCCGTTCCAGCAGCACCGTGCTCACGCCCTCGGCCCAGCCGGTGCCGTCCGCCGCCGCGGCGAAGGACTTGCAGCGGCCGTCCGGCGACAGCCCGCGCTGGCGGGAGAACTCGACGAACGTGAACGGCGAGGCCAGCACCGTGACACCGCCCGCGACCGCGAGCGAGCACTCGCCGCCGCGCAGCGCGCGGACCGCCATGTGCAGCGCCACCAACGACGACGAGCACGCCGTGTCGACGCTGACGGCCGGTCCCTCCAGGCCCAGGGTGTAGGCGACGCGGCCGGAGACGACGCTGCCCGCGCCGCCGGTCATCCGGAAGCCCTCCAGGCCGGCGGCGGCGTTGCCCGTGCCGTAGTCGTGGTACATCACGCCCGCGAACACGCCGGTGTCGCTGCCGCGCAACGACTCCGGGTCGATGCCCGCGCTCTCGAACACCTCCCAGGAGGTCTCCAGGAACAGCCGTTGCTGCGGGTCCATCGCCAGCGCCTCGCGCGGGGAGATGCCGAAGAAGTCGGCGTCGAAACCGGCGGCGTCGGCGAGGAAGCCGCCGTGCCGGGTGTAGGAGGTGCCGAGGCGTTCCGGGTCGGGGTCGTGCAGGGTGGCGAGGTCCCAGCCGCGGTCGGTCGGGAACGTGCCGATGGCGTCACCGCCCTCGTCCAGCAGCCGCCAGAAGTCCTCGGGGCTGTCGATGCCGCCGGGGAGGCGGACGCTCATGCCGACGATGGCGATCGGGTCGTCCTGGTCGGCGGTCGCGGTCTGGCGGAGGGGCGCCCCTTCCGGCTCCGCGCGCAGGAACCGCGTCACCGCGTCGGCGGTCGGGTGGTCGAACACCAGGGTGGTGGGCACCCGGACGCCGGTCGCCGCGGTGAGCCGGTCGCCCAGCTCCACGCCCATCACCGAGTCGAAGCCCAGCGCCTGGAACGTGCGGCCGAACTCGACCGACGCCGGGTCGGCGCCGAGGACCTTGGCGATCTCGTTGCGCACCAGGGTCTCGACGTCCTCGACCGCGGTCGTGCGGGTCGGGCTGTCGGTGGTGCGGGCAGGCCCGTCGGTCGTGTGGGTTGGCCCATCGGCGGTGAGGGTCGGCTCGGCGGAGGTGCGGGTCGGCTCGGCGGAGGTCTCGCCGAGCCAGTGCCTGCTCCGCTGGAACGGGTAGGTGGGCAGCGTGACGCGGCGGCCGGGCGTGAACGCCGTCCAGTCGACGCGCGTGCCGCGGACGTGGAGGTCGCCGAGGGCGTTGAGCACGGCGTCGGTCTCGGACCGGTTGGCCCGCGCGGTCGCCACGAACGCCGAGTCGGACCGCCGCACGCAGTCCCGGCCCATCACCGCGAGCACGGCCTTGGGGCCGACCTCCAGGAACGTCCGGACACCCCGGTCCTCCAGGCACCGGATCCCGTCGAGGAACCGGACGGCCTCGCGGGCGTGCCGCACCCAGTAGTCGGCGGTGGTGATCTCCGCACCCGGCACCCCGCCGGTCAGGTTGGACACGACCGGGATGCGCGGCGGGTGGAAGGTCAGGCTCTCGGCGACGCGGCGGAAGTCGGCCAGCACCGGGTCCATCAGGTGCGAGTGGAAGGCGTGGCTGACGTTGAGCCTGCGGACCTTCTCGAACTTCGCGGCGACCGCCGACACCGCGGCCTCGTCACCGGAGACGACGGTGGAGACGGGGCCGTTGACGGCGGCGATCGTCACGCCGTCCTCCAGCGCGGCGCGCACCTCGTCCTCGGTGGCTTGGACGGAGACCATCGCGCCGCCGGTCGGCAGGGCCTGCATCAGCGTGCCCCGGGCGGTGACGAGTGCGGTGGCGTCGGCGAGGTTCAGCACACCGGCGACGTGCGCGGCGGCGAGTTCACCGATCGAGTGACCCATCACGAAGTCGGGGGTGACGCCGTGGTGCTCCAGGAACCGGAACAGGGCGACCTCGAACGCGAACAGCGCGGCCTGGGTGAACTTCGTCCGTGCGAGCAGTTCGTCGTCTTCGCCGAACACGACGTCCCGCAACGGCCGGCCGAGGTCGAACCCGGCGCACACGGCGTCGAACGCTTCGGCGAACACGGGGAACCGCGCGTGCAGCGCCTGCCCCATCCCGGCCCACTGGCTGCCCTGGCCGGTGAACAGCACGGCCAACCCACCGTCGACCACCGGCCCGCGCCCGGTGGCGTCGAACCCGCGCAGCCCGTCCAGCCCGGTGACCCACTCGACCGCGCGGTACTCGAAGTGCGTGCGGGTGGTAGCGAGCGAGTGCGCCACGTTCGCCACCGACTCACCGACGCCCGCGACCCGCTCCGCTTGCGCCGCCAACGCATCCCGCGTCCGGCCGGACAACAACACGGGCACCGGCCACTGAACCGCCTCGGCTCCCGCTCCCGCCTCGGCTCCCGCCTCGGCTCCCGCCTTGGCTCCCGCCCTCGCTTCCGTCCCGGCCGCCGACTCGCGCCGCTCACCGGCCTCACCGTCCTCGACGGACTCGGCCAGCTTGCCCGCCCCGTCACCCCACGCCGACAGCACGACGTGCGCATTCGTGCCACCCATGCCGAACGAGCTGACCCCGGCCGTGACCAGGCCCTCCAGCGGCAGCACCCGGTCGTTCACCCGGAGCCGCAGCTCCGCCAACGGGATCGCGGGGTTGGGCGTGGCGAAGTTGAGGCTCGGCGCCAACTCCCGCTCCCGCAGGCACAACACCGCCTTGATGAGCCCGGCGATCCCCGCCGCCCCTTCGAGGTGGCCGATGTTGGTCTTCGCCGACCCGACCGGCAACGCCTCGCCCCGCCCGACACCGAACACCGCACCCAGCGCCGCCGCCTCGACCGGATCGCCGACCGGCGTGCCGGTCCCGTGCAGCTCGACGAACGCCACCGACCCCGGATCCACCCCGGCCCGCGCGTACGCGCTGCGCAACACCCGCTCCTGCCCCTCACGCGAGGGCGCGGTGAGCGTCGTCCCGCCACCGTCGTTGTTCACCGCGCCGCCGAGCAGCACGGCGTGGACGCGGTCACCGTCACGGATCGCGTCCGCCAGCGGCTTGAGCACGACGACACCACCACCCTCGCCGCGCACGTAGCCGTTCGCGCGGGCGTCGAAGGTGTAGCTGCGCCCGTCGGCGGACAGCGCCCCGAACTTCCGGTTCACCTCGAAGGTGTCCGGGTGCAGGTTGAGGTTCACGCCGCCGGCCAGCGCGACCGTCACCTCACCGCGCCGCAGCGCCTCGGCCGCGAGGTGCACGGCGACCAGCGACGACGACTGGCCGGTGTCGACGACCATCGACGGCCCGTCCAACCCCAGCAGGTACGAGACCCGGTTGGCGATCATCCCCCGGCTGCCGCCGGTGGCGGTGTGCTGGGTGATCTCGCCGGCCAGGCGCGAGTAGTCGTCCCAGATCGCACCGAGGTAGACCCCGACACCGGAGCCCGCGTCGGTCGAGTCCGGTCGGGCCGGGAGCGGGTGGCCTTCGTCTGCCCCGTTGCCGCGTCCGTCATTAACGGCATGCTTTGAGAGGCCTGTTTGGTTGTCATTTCGGCCATTCGTCACCCGGTCGTGCGATGGGCGGCGGGTGCCGGGGGGTACGAGGCCGGCGTCTTCCAGGGCTTCCCAGGCCAGCTCGAGCGCCAGGCGCTGTTGGGGGTCCACCGAGGCGGCTTCGCGGGGGGAGATGCCGAAGAACGCCGCGTCGAACCCGTCGACCCGGTCCAGGAAACCACCGCGCACCGACAGCGGCAGTCCCCGGTCGGCGGGTGGGGCACCGATCGCGTCCCCGCCGGAGCGCAGCAGTCGCCAGTACTCGTCCGGGTCGGCCGCGCCGGGGAAGCGGCACGCGAGCCCGATGACGGCGACGGCGTCATCGGGGAAGTCGGCGGGCAGGTCCGCCGGCAGGCCCGGGAAGGGGTCCGCGTTGCTCATCGTTCCTCCACCCGTCACGGCTGGTAGATGTGGAAACCGCGGCCGGTCTTGCGGCCGAGCAGGCCGGCGTCGACCATGCGCAGCAACAGGTGCGGTGGGCTGTAGTGGGGTTCGCGGAACTCGCCGTACATCGCGGCCGAGATGGCGGAGACCGTGTCGAGCCCGATCAGGTCGGCCAGCGCCAGCGGGCCCATGGGGTGCGCGCAGCCGAGCGTCATCGCCTTGTCGACGTCCTCGGCGGAGGAGAAGCCGCTCTCCACCATGCGGATCCCGGCCAGCAGGTACGGGATCAGCAGGGCGTTGACGATGAACCCGGCCCGGTCTCCGGAGCGCACGGGTTGCTTGCGCAGGGTCCCGGCGACGAAGGCCTCGGTGCGGGCGTACACGTCGGGGTCGGTGAGCAGCGAGCCGATCAGCTCCACCAGCGGCATGGCGGGCACCGGGTTGAAGAAGTGCACGCCGATGACGTGGTCGGGTCGTGAGCTGACCTTGGCCAGCCGCGAGATCGGGATGGACGACGTGGTCGACGCGAGGATCGCGTCGGGCGCCTCGACGGCCGCGTCGATGTGGCGGAACACCGAGAGCTTGGCGTCCTCGTCCTCGGTGGTGGCCTCCACGACGAGCTGCCGGTCGGCGAGGTCGGCGAGGTCCGTGGTGAACACGACGGCGGACAGCGCCGCGTCGCGCTCGGCCTCGGTGATCTTCTCCTTGTGCACGGCCTTGGCCAACGACCTGGTCAGCCTCGCGCGGCCGGCTGCCTCGGACGCGGGTCGGGACACCACGACCAGGACGTCGAGCCCGGCGCGGGCGGCGACCTCGACGATGCCCGCGCCCATGGTGCCGCAGCCGACGACGCCCATCTTCTTGATCTCGCCCGTCACAACCACGTCACCGGTCACGGCCATCTCACCCGTCACGGCCATCTCACCCGTCATGACCATCTCGACCGCCACGCCCGTCTCACCCATCTCGACTGTCGCGCCCATCAGGAGGCCCACCTCATCAAGCAGGATCCGATCGCCATGCCGCCGCCGAACCCGGCGAGCAGCACCAGCTGGCCGGGCGCCAGCTGGCCGGTGCGGTTGGCTTCGTCGAGCGCGACGGCGACCGACGCGCTGCCCGTGTTGCCGTACTTCTCGACCGTGCGGTGCGTGGTGGCGGAGGTGAGGCCGCACAGCCGCACGAGGTCGTCGATCATCACGCCGTTGGCCTGGTGCGGCACGAAGTGGTGCACGTCGGCGAGGTCGACGCCCGCTCGGTGCGCGAGGCCGGCCAGCGCGGGCGGCACTTCGCGTTCGACGAACTCCCGGACCTTGCGGCCCTCCATGCGGAAGTAGTGGCTGCCGTCGGCGATGGTCTCGGCGGAGGCGGGGAGCCTGCTGCCGCCCGCTTCGACGCGGATCAGGCCGTGCTCGTCGCCGCGGCTGGCGAGGTCGAACCCGATGATGCCGCCACCGCCGTCGGCGGTCGGTCCGACGACGGCCGCGCCCGCGCCGTCGGCGAACAGGATGGCGGTGCGCCGGTCGGAGTGGTCGAGGATGCGGGAGTACACGTCGGCGGCGACGACCAGGGCGTGCGCGCCGGGTTTCTGCGTCACCAGGCTGTGCGCCAGGGCGAGCGCGTAGACGAATCCGCTGCACACGACGTTCACGTCGAGGCAGGCCGCCCGGTACGCGCCGAGGGCGTGCTGGACGACGTACGCGGTGGGTGGTTGCGGGTGGTCGCCGGTGGAGGTGGAGACGATCAGGTAGTCGACCCGGTCCACGTCGAGCCCGGCCTGCTCCAGCGCCGCGGTGGCCGCGTGCACGGCGAGGTCGGAGGTGGCTTCGCCGGGTGCGGCGAAGCGGCGGGTGCGGATGTGGGTCTTGCGTTCGATCCACTCCGGGGTGACGCCGACCCGCTCCGCGATCTCGGCGTTGCCGATCTCCTCCTTGGGCAGGTACGAGCCTGTCCCGAGGATCCCGACGGGCTGTCTGCGGTGCACGTGTCCACTCCTCACGAGCGCCAGGACCCGGCCGGGTGGAACCGCACTGGGGGAATGCGGTTCCACCCCGCTCGGGGGCGTTCCGGAGGGCCGGCGCTCCGCCGCGCGCCCGCCGCGAGGGCGAGCACGACGGCGGTGAGCGCCGCGAGTTCCCGGTCGTCTGGGACTCCGCCCCGGATCACCTGGATGGATGTCTGTCGCGCGGTCATCAGACCGGCGGGTTTCCGTGCTTGCGGGACGGGAGGTCCGCGTGCTTGCCACGCAGCATGTCCAGTGCCCTGATCAGCGTGAGCCGGGTGTGCCTCGGGTCGATCACGTCGTCGACCAGGCCGCGCTCGGCCGCGTAGTAGGGGTGGAGCAGCTCGCTCCGGTATTCCTTGATCTTCTGGGCGCGCATCGCGGCGGGGTCGTCGGCGGCGGCGATCTCGCGGCGGAAGATGACGTTGGCCGCGCCTTCGGCGCCCATGACGGCGATCTCGTTGGTGGGCCAGGCGAGGGAGATGTCGGCACCGATGGAGCGGGAGTCCATGACGATGTAGGCGCCGCCGTAGGCCTTGCGGAGGATGAGCTGGACGCGGGGCACGGTGGCGTTGCAGTAGGCGTAGAGGAGCTTGGCGCCGTGCCGGATGATGCCGCCGTGCTCCTGGGCGACGCCGGGCAGGAAACCGGGCACGTCGACCAGGGTCACCAGCGGGATGTTGAACGCGTCGCACATCTGGACGAACCGCGCGGCCTTCTCGCTGGCGTGGATGTCCAGGACGCCGGCGAGGACGGCGGGCTGGTTGGCGATGACGCCCGTGACGTGGCCGTCGAGGCGGATCAGGGCGCACAGGATGTTGCCGGCCCAGGTGGGGCTAATCTCGAAGTACTCGCCGCCGTCGGCGATCTCGGCGATGACGGCGCGCATGTCGTAGGACTGCTGCGGGTCGGAGGGGACGAGGTCGAGCAGCGCGTCGGTCGTCCGGTCGGCGGGGTCGCCGGAGTGGGCGGTGGGCGGCAGCTCGCGGTTGTTGGCCGGCAGCAGGGAGAGCAGGTAGCGCACGTCGGCGAGGCAGCTCTCCTCGTCGTCGTAGGCGAAGGTGGCCACGCCGGAGACGGCGGCGTGCACGTCGGCGCCGCCGAGCCCGTTCATGTCGATCTGCTCGCCGGTGACGGCCTGGACGACGTCCGGTCCGGTGATGAACATCTGCGAGGTGTCGCGGACCATGAAGACGAAGTCGGTCAGGGCCGGCGAGTAGGCGGCGCCGCCGGCGCACGGTCCGAGCATGACGGAGATCTGCGGGATGACGCCGGAGTTGCGGCTGTGGCGCCGGAAGATGCCGCCGTAGCCGGCGAGGGCGGTGACGCCTTCCTGGATGCGGGCGCCCGCGCCGTCGTTGAGGCCGACCAGCGGTGCGCCCGCGGCGGCGGCGAGGTCCATGACCTTGTGGATCTTCTCGGCGTGCGCTTCGCCGAGCGCGCCGCCGAAGACGCGGAAGTCGTGGGCGTACACGAAGACCGTGCGGCCTTCGACGACGCCCCAGCCGGTGACGACGCCGTCGCTGTGCGGTTTGCGGTCCTCCATGCCGAACCCGACCGCGCGGTGCCTGCGGAACGGTTCGATCTCGTGGAAGGAGCCTTCGTCCACGAGGAGCGCGATCCGCTCGTGCGCGGTGAGCTTGCCCTTGTCGTGCTGACGGCGGGTGGCGGAGGGGTCGGTGCCCTGGTGCACCGACTCGCGCAGCGCGGTGAGCTCGTCGACCCGCTCCCGCATGCTCGTCACGGCGTCACCCGCAGGAGGTTGAGGCGGTCTTCCCCGATGCGTGCCCGCAGGTCGGGGTCGGTCACGCCGAGACCGGGTTCCGGCGCCAGGCACAGCACGCCGACCTTGCCGACGTGCTCGTTGTTCTGGACCAGGCGGGCGGCTTCGCCGACGTCTTCCAGGGGGTAGACGGCCGACAGCACGGGCACGATGTGGCCGAGCTGGAACAGCCGGTTGCACTCCCACTGCTCCTGGAGGTTCGCCGCGTGGCTGCCGATGATCCGCTTGAGGTTCATCCACAGGTAGCGGTTGTCGAATTCGTGCTGGTACCCGGTGCTCGATCCGCAGGTGACCACGGTGCCGCCCTTGCGGACGACGAAAACGGAGATCCCGAACGTGGCGCGCCCGATGTAGTCGAATGCGATGTGGGGGTCTTCGCCGACTTCCCGGCGGATGGCCCGGCCGAGGACCTTGCCCATTTCGATGGCGTGCTGCCCGTCGCGGGGTGTGGTGAGGCCTATTTCGGCGCGGTTGATGACGACGTCGCAGCCGAGTGCGCGCGCGACCTCCGCCTTGGCCTCGGAGCCGACGACGCCGACCGGGATGCCGCCGCCGTTCTTGACCAGTTGCACGGCGTTCGCGCCGAGACCGCCGGTGGCGCCCCAGATGAGCACGACGTCGCCCTGCTTGACGCGGGCGCCCTTGTCGCTGACGAGCATCCGGTAGGCGGTGCTCGCGCACAGCGGCGCGGACGCCGCCTCTTCCCACGTGAGGTGGGCGGGTTTGACCAGCAGTTGGCTGGCGCGCACCACCGCGTAGTGGGCGAGGCCGCCGAAGTTGGTCTCGAAGCCCCAGATGCGCTGGTCGGCGCCGAGCATGCCGTCCGCGTGCGTGGCGGGCTGCTGGTCGTCGACCTGCACGCAGCTCACCACGACGTGGTCGCCCGGTTTCCAGTGCCGGACGCCGTCGCCGACCCGCACGACCACGCCGGAGGCGTCGGAGCCGAGCACGTGGTACGGCAGGTCGTGCCGCGCCGCGTACCCGCCCTGCTTGCCGAACTTCCGCAGGAATTCGAAGGTCGAGACCGGTTCGAAGGTCGCCGACCACACCGTGTTGTAGTTGATCGAACTGGCCATCACCGCAACGAGCACCTCGTCGGGGGCGATCTCGGGCATGGGCACCCGACCGACCCTGAGCGATTTCCGGACGTCTTTGTCCTGAGCGACACCGAACATCTCCGCGTCGTCGGCGACGACGTGCGCGGCGAGGTATTCGGTGGGAGGCGCCGAGGCGGTGATGGAATTCAATTCCATCCCACCAGCCATGGCGCAAAGCTACGACCGGCCGGTGAACAGGGCCAACCCCTAGGGCTCCCCTAGCCCCGACCCCCGCGAGCGGCCGGTCGGGCGCCGTGACCGGGGTCCGACTCCGGCCGGGCTAGAGGCGACCGACCGAGCGGCCGGTCGCCTTGGGCCTGGTCACCGGGAATGTCATCCGGCCGACACGGGACGTGAGCGGCCCGTTACCGAGGAGGCACAGGGGTCGGGTCCGCCGGGGTGGTCTTCGGGACTTCGCAAGGGCGTGCCGGCGACCTCCGGCGCACGTGCGAAAACCGCTGTGACCTGGGTCTCAAGTTCGGCGACACTGTTACGCCGACCGCGCCGGAGCCCGGTCCCGGACCGTCACGACGATCTTGCCCGCCCCCGTTCCGCCCTCCAGGTGGCGGTGGGCCTCGACGACGTCGTCGAGGTCGAACACCCGGTCGACCGCGGGCCGCAGCACGCCGGTGCGGACGCCGGCGGCCAGGAACGCGGCGACGCGCCTGGTGGTGTCCGGGTCGACCATGTCCGCGAACGCCATGTAGCGGTGGATGGTCAGCGAGGGGTTCAGCGGGAACGACGCGGGCCTCGGGTCCTGCCACCCCACGGTGGCCAGCGTGCCGCCGGGTTTGGCGGCGAGGGACAGCTCGGCCAGGCCGGGGCCCATGACGGCGTCCAGGACGATGTCGGCGCCCGCTCCACCGGTGTGCCGCCGGGTGGCCTCGGCCACGTCCTCGCGGTCGGTGGCGATCACGGCGGCGGCGCCCGCGGCGAGCAGGGCCTCCTGCTTCGCGGTGTGCCGGGTGACCGCGATGGGCACGGCGCCGAGTTGGTTGGCGACCTGGATCGCGGCGCGGCCGACACCGCCCGACGCCGCGGTGATCAGGACGTGGTCGCCGGGTCGCATCCCGGACTTCCCGACGAGCGCGCCGTACGCGGTGAAGTGCGCCACCCAGAGCGCCGCCGCGCCGAGGACGTCCAGACCGGCGGGCCGGGGCACCACCCGGTTCGCCGGCAGGACGAGGTGCTCGGCGTAGGCGCCGTTGGTCTCGAAGTCGGGGACGGCGGCGAGGATGACCGGGTCGCCGACCGCGAGCCCGGTGACGCCGGGACCGAGCGCGTCGATGACGCCGGTCCCCTCGACGCCCAGCCGGGCGCGCGGCAGCCGCACGGGTCGCGGCGCCTCGCCGGCGCGCACCATCCGGTCGAGCGGGTTGACGGCGAACGCCTCGATCCGGACCCGCACCTCGCCCGCCGCGGGCTCGACGGCCGGCTCCTCGACGACGCGCAGCACTTCCGGACCGCCGGTCTGGTCGAACACGACTACTCGTGGCATGGGTGGCTCCTTCAGCTCCCGGTGGGTTCGGGAAGAACGCTAAGGAGCCGATAGGCACCCGCTGGTAACTTTCGACCTGTGCACAACGACGCCGGCGGGCAGGTCTTCCTCTCCGACTGCCCCACCCGCCTGGCGGTCGAGATCCTCGCCGAGAAGTGGGCGGTGATCGTGCTGTTCGCGCTCAGCCTGGAACCGCGGCGACCCGGTGACCTGGCCGAGCTCATCGGCGGCATCTCCCGGAAGGTCCTCACCCAGACGTTGCGCCGGCTCCAGGCTTACGGCCTGGTCGAGCGGCGCGCGTACGCCGAGGCGCCCCCGCGCGTCGAGTACCGCCTGACCGAACTCGGCGGCACGCTGGTCGAGCCGATCAAGGTGCTCACCGACTGGGCGCGGGACAACGGCGGGGCGATCGTCGACTTCCAGGAGGACGACCGGCCCTGACCCCAGACCGCCGAACCCCTCCCCGTCGCGGGACGGGGAGGGGCCGGGTGGGTCAGGCGACGCCGAAGGAGTACGTGGCGTCGTGGTCGCCGACGCTCCCGTCGGGCCGGACCGGGTAGACGCTCAGGCTGTACCAGCCGGGGCCGGGCGGCGTCCAGGTGATGGTCGCGGTGCCGTCGGGGCCGGCCGCGACCTCGGTGTGCGGCTCCAGCCAGTCGAAGGAGTACCGGTACGCGGCGACCCCCGACCAGGTCGGCGGTGGCGTGAAGGTGAACGTGCCCGGCACGCCCTCCCCGCCGTGCGGGTTGCCGTCGGAGGGGTAGGCCTCCGAGGTGACGCCCGGCCACGGCGGGAAGCTCAGCGACCAGGACGTCTGGTCCGACGTCCAGCCGTTGTCGCTGCGGCTGCGCACGGCCACCCGGTGGCCGTTCTCCCGGTCGGCGCGGAACGTGACGGTCGCCGTGCCGTCCGGGCCGGCCTGGACGACGCGCTGCTCCTGCCCGTCGAACTCGTAGGTGAAGTCGACCGTGCGGTCGGCGACGTCCGCGTGCGGCGTGAACCTCAGCGTGACGTCGTGGCCGAACCGGGGCGGCTCGCCGACGACGGACACCTCGGGGTAGCTGCTGGGCACGAACATCTGGACCGGGAGCGGCTCGGAGTCGAGGCCGGCCACGTCGACGGTCCTGACCCGCAGCCTCTGCAATCCCGAGCCGGGCGGGGTGAGGTTCACCGTGGCCGTGCCGCCGGGCCGGTCGGCCCGGACGGTGTTCCCGCCGGCGAACCGGTCGGGGCAGATCAGCCTGTTCAGCTCGCCGTGGGTGCAGCCGGACACGGAGAACTCGCCCCAGGTCCACTCGAAGCCGGCGACGTCCTCGTTGCCACCGCCGTCGAAGGTGAACACGCCCTGCTCGCCCACCGGCGCCCACCCGGACTCGTCGAGCGGGTAGTTGGCGGAGGTCACCGCGGGCGTGGGCGGTGCGGTGCCGTCGACGGTGAAGTGGCACGGCTCGGACCACTGCGAGGTGTCCACGCCGTCCGTGGCGCGGGCTTGCCACGAGTACGTGCGTCCGTCGGTGAGCAGGCCCGCCCAGAACTCCGACCGCGCCACCCGGTCGGTCCCGATGTGCTGCGCGCGCTGCTCGGTCCGGGTCGCCGGGTCGTCCTGCGGCCACAGCGCGAAGTCGACCGCGCCCCCGAAACCCCGCTGGTCGTCCGGGTCGGGGTCGGCGGGCAGGGCCTCCAGCACGACGAAGTGCCGGTTCAACGTCGGGTACGGGGCGGTGGTGGCGCACGCCAGCCCACCGTTGTAGCGGTGCTGCTCCACGATGGACGGAGCCCGGTTGTGCCGCACGGTCAGCGAGGCCCCGTGGTACCCGTCGAGCGTGCGGCCGTAGGTGACGTCGCGCTCGAACTGCCTGGGCACCGCGATCTCGAGCGTGACCCGGGACCTGCCCCGGCTCAGCGCGTCGCGCACGACCGCCGCCACGTCGAACGAGGGGTAGCCGACGCAGAGGCCGGTGGCGGTGAAGTCGGCCACCCAGCGCCTGCGCTCCGGCGCGTCCGCCCACGTCGGGTTCGCGGTGGCGGTCTTCGTCTCCCACACCTCGATCGCGCGCTTGGCGCAGTCGGCCACCGCGCCCTCCCGCAGGTTCAGGGTCGCGGCGCTGACCACCGCGCCCGCGAGCGCGGCGACGTCGAACGTCAGGTAGACGCGCGACACGTGCGGCCGGCCGTCCGGCTTCGACGCGCCCAGCGGCACGTTCTGGCCGGCCCACGGGAACGCGGTGTGCGGCGCGGCGGAGTCCGTGTGCGCGGCCAGCACCGGGCTGAGCCGGGTGTGGTGAGGCGCGGCGGTCGCGGTCCCCGGCAGCGCGGTGAGCGCGACGGCGACGGCCCCGCAGAGCGCGAGCAGCGATCTTCGCTTCGACATGGTCCCCCCTGTGTCATGACGGCCGGCCCCGTTCGGGCCGACCGCAGGACATCTTCGCGCACACCGCCGTTGCGGCCAGGGCATTTTCGCCGATCACCGCCGGCCGGACCGTCGAGGGGCGACCGCTCGACCAGGCGGTGCGGTGCCGCCGGTGGAGGGCGGACAGGGGCCGGGGGCGGCCCGGGAGTTTCCGGGCCGCCCCCGGCTCGGGTCAGCGGCAGGTGCGTGCTTCGTAGGGGATGGCGACGTCGGTCGACACCTGGCGCCCGTCGACCGTCGCCGTGGCGGTGGCGGTCGCCGTGCCCGCGGTGATGGTCGACTTGCGGGTGTTGAACGGGTGGGAGCGGGTCTTGCCCGGCCGGACGTCGTCGAACGACTTGACGCCGTAGGGCGTTTCGACGTCGATGTCGACGGGGACGGACTCG
This sequence comes from Actinosynnema sp. CA-299493, assembly GCF_050946825.1. Taxonomy (NCBI): domain Bacteria; kingdom Bacillati; phylum Actinomycetota; class Actinomycetes; order Pseudonocardiales; family Pseudonocardiaceae; genus Actinosynnema; species Actinosynnema sp. CA-299493. Next base: position 3,459,592 of record NZ_CP191993.1, on the reverse strand, counting down.
TTGTTGGTGACGTGCACGGTGAGCTTGACGTGCGGGCCGGCGCAGCGGGTGTCGGCCTCGGCCGCGACCTCCAGCGCCGGCTTGGCGAACTGCCAGCTGTCGACCTCGACGAGGTCCTTGCCGTCGGGGCCGGCGAAGGTGAAGTACACGTCGTGGACGCCGGTCACGCCGTCGAGGCCGGCCTCGACGTCGGTCCACTCCCCGACCGGCGCGTCGACCGGGATGGTGGCGACGACCGGGCCGGTGCGGTCGTCCAGGCGGACCTGGATGGTCGTGCCCGGGGTGAGCGGCTTGACGCGGGCCGACACGCCGGTGGCCCCGGTGCCGAAGTCGGCGGAGGACAGCGAGGTCCAGTCACCGTTGTCGACGTCGTGCAGGGCCAGTTGCGGCACGTCGTTCGGCGCGGTGAGGCGCTTGGTGGCCAGGCCCTGCTGCCAGGCGATGGTCTCCGCTTCGACGGTCCGGTAGGGGTCGAGGTGGCGGATCTGCTCGACGCCGTCGAAGGTGCCCAGCACCTCCTTGACGGTGCCGTCGGCGTTGAACTCCAGCTTCGCGATGTGCGGGCTGCGGAAGCCCTGGGTCGCGCCGCCGGTGATGCGGCGGTTCAGCGTCTGGGCGTGGTAGGTGAAGTAGTGCTCACCGCCGAGCTCGAAGACGGACTGGTGGTTGTTGCCGCCGGCGCCGAAGTAGACGCCGGGGTTCTTGAAGATGACGCCGGCGTAGTTCGCCGGGGTCCACGGCCCCATGGGGTCGTCGGCCACGAGGTAGGCGATGGCGCCGGTCGGCGGGCCGTTCGGGTCGATCGGGCCGCCGAAGCCGAAGTTGGACGAGTAGGAGTAGTAGTACTTGCCGTCGCGCTTGAACACGTGACCGGCCTCGAACATCAACGGCGCGTCGATGGTCTCGGCCGAGCCCTCGGTGCTGATCATGTCGGCGCCGAGCTTGATGACGCGGGTGGACTTGGGGTGGTTGGTGTTCTCGGCGGAGTTGGAGCCGTCGTTGCCGCCGCCACCGAAGTAGAGGTAGCCCTGGCCGTCGTCGTCCACGAACACGCCCGGGTCGAACAGCCAGTTGCGGCCGTCGGAAGCGCCCGGCGTCTGGCTGGTGACGAGCAGGCTGCCGCGCTCGTCGCGCCACGGCCCCAGGGGCGAGTCGCCGACCAGGACACCGGTCGCGGCCCCGTTGTTGGCGAAGTACAGGAAGAACTGCTCCTTCCCGTCCACGACGCGGCTCTCGACGGCCGGCGCCCACGACTGCGAGGCGTACTTCGCCAGGCCGTTGGGCCCGGCGACCGGGATCTCGCCGTGGTCGGTCCAGTTGACCAGGTCGTCGGAGGAGATGACGGTGATGGTGTTGATCCCGCCGTAGGTGTTGGTCGGCGAGGTCCCGTCGGGTCCGGGCTGGTAGACCTGGGTGTCGTTGGTCATGTAGAGGTACACCCGGCCGTCGTGGACGAAGGCGTTGCCGTCCGCGCCGAACTTGTGCGAGATCAGCGGGTTGCCCTCGCCGGGGTTCTTGCCCAGCACCTCGATGGTGGTCGACGGGGTGAACTCGCGCAGGGTGACGTCGTCCACCGCGAAGTCCATCAGGTGGACCGCCGGCGCCGCCGCCGGGTCCGCCGTCCACGGCGTCTCCACGAAGATCCGCGGTGTCGCGACGCCCTGCGCGGCCGGGATGGTGAAGGTGCCCTGGAGCAGGCCCCACTGCCCGCGCGGCGTCGTGCCGGTGCCGAGGTTGGTGTAGGTGGAGCCGCCGTAGTGCATGGTCACGAAGAACTGCTTGGTGGCCGGGCTGTCCGGGTTGTCGTACTTCACCCGCGCGGTGACGGTGTAGGTCTTGCCTGCCTGGACCTTGCCGGCCAGGTCCTGCGCCGGGCCCGAGCCGGTCGTCCTCCGGTTGGTCACCCGCACCGCGCCGGCGCCGCTGTGGGCGTCGGCGGTGGGCGCGAGGACGGCGCCGTCGGTGGCGTTGCCGCTGTTGGCGGTCCAGCCGGTCAGGCCGTCCTCGAAACCGGGGTTGGTGATGAGGTTCGGCTCGGCGGCGGTCGCCACCGGGGTGGCCGCGAGGCCGGCGGCGAACAGGGCGCCGACGGCGGCGAGGACGGCGGCTCTTCGCCGCCCCGACCGCTGCGGACGTGGTCGATCCACGGGGTTCTCCTTGTGCTGTGCGATTCGGCGGATTTACTTGCAGGCGCGCGCGTCGTGCCCGACTTCGAGCACGACCGAGCGCGGGGTTCCGTCGACCGTCGCCGACGCCGTGACCGACACCGATCCGGCCGGCACGCTCGACCGGTGGGTCGTGAACGGGTGCGAGCGGGTCTTGCCCGGCGGGACGTCGCGGAACGACTTGGCGCCGTACGGCGTGGTGACCGAGACGTCCACCGGCACCGCTTCGCGGTTCACCACCTCGACGGTCAGCTTCACGTGGGGTCCGGCGCACCGGGTCCGCGCCGACGCCTCCACGGCCACCGGGACCCGCGCCACCCCGAGCCGGGCCAGCTCCAGGCTCAACGCCCGCTCGGGCGCGTCGACCTGGTTCTGCGTGCCGAGAGCGGACTCCCGCGCGGCCTGGGCCTTGCCCAGGGCCGCTCGCATGGCGGACCACGTCTCGGCTGGGTAGTGGTGCTCGTCCAAAGTGGACGCGTGGGTGACGGCGGCGTCGAGGGCGGTGGTGTCGAGCGGTTCGCCCTGCGCGGTCAGGGTGTCGCTGAGCAGGAAGTGGTCGAAGTCGACGTTCCCGCCGGCGTGCTCGGTCGCGTAGTTGAACAGGCCCCACCGGTGGCCCATGAAGTGGGCCAGGTTGCCGTCCAGGGTCTGCGGCCCGACGCGCCGGCCCAGCGCGTGCCAGGCCACCCCGTCGAGGCTGTAGTAGAACGTCGTCCAGCCCTGGCCGGTCGGCGCGTCGAACTCCACGTCGCCCTTGAGGTGGACCTCGGTGGTGTCGCCGAGCGGCACTTCGGTGCCGGGCACGAAGCTCTCCGCCGCCGCCCGGTCGAACGTCACCGGGAACGGCTGCACCCGGTTGACCACCCCGAGCGTGGTGCGCCCGTCGACCCGCTTCACCGCGGCGTAGGAGAACCCGCGGTTGTACATCGCCAGGCCCGCGACGTCACCGTCCTTCATCCCGGCGAAGTCGAGCCTGGTCTCCGCCGAGCCCCTCGGGCCGAACGTCCGCTGCGAGAGCGTGTTGCGCGCCTCCTCGAACCACGTCAGCCCGGCCCGGTTGGACAGCTTGCCGTAGAGGTAGTCGCCCGTGACGACCTTGCCGGTGGTGAGCCTCAGCCAGCCCTCGCGGTCGGTCAGCGACCAGTGGCGGTTGTCCGGGGCGTGGTTCCACTCCCACGCCAGGCCGAGCCGGGAGCCGTTGGGCCCGACCTCCGCCTCGGTCGGGTGCTCGGTGGTCACCGGCTGCCCCATCACCGACACGTCGTCGAGCAGGTACTCCACGCTCGACGACGGCGGTTGCGGGTTCGCCCAGGGCGTCTCGACCGCGAACTTCACCTTGTCGACCGCGGCCGTGGCGGGGACGGTGAAGCGGCCGGAGACCGTCGTCCACCGGCCGGCCGGGACGTCCCCGGACGCCATCACCTGCACGCCCGCGCCCCAGTCGGCGACGAGGTTGAACCGCACGCTCGCCGGGGCCGCCGCGTGCCGGACCCTCGCCGACACCGCGTAGGTCACGCCGCGCTGGAGCACGCCGTCCAGCTGCTGGTTCGGGCCCGAGCCGTTCACGGTCCGGTCGGCCACCCTCAGCGCCGTGGCGCCGTCGGCCGGCTCCAGGGCGAGCCGCGCGCCGAACTGGGCCGCCCAGGGCGACACCGCGCCGGACTCGAACCCTGGGTTGCGCACCAGCTCCACGCCGAGGAGCGACTCGTCGACGTCGGGCGGGGACGGGATGGTCCACCGCTCGTCCATGTACGCCTTGTGCGGGGCGTCGTTGGCGAAGTCGTCGGAGGCGACCAGGCTCTTCTGCCGTTCCAGGGTTTCCTGCGCCGGGCTGAGCCGGATCGGCTTGTCGAACACCCCGTTCACCGGCACCACCCCGGCGGCGCCGAACGTCGGCCAGCCGTCCTGCCACGTGGCCGGGATCAGCGCCGGGATGCGGCCCACCGGGAACGAGTCGCGGAAGAACATGCCGTACCAGTCGGTCCGACCGCCGTCGCGCGAGATCGGCACGAGGCTGCCCTGGGCGAAGCCGTTCGAGTTCAGCGCGCCGCGCGCCTGGTAGGGGTTGGCGCCGTCGGCGGTCGCGTGCCGACCGAGCAGCTCGGGCGAGCGGAAGAGCGCCACCTGGCGTCCCTGCCCGGACGGCCACGTGATGATCACGATGTAGTAGTTGCCGTCGATGTACTGCACCTGGGCGCCCTCGAACAACCCGCCCAGGAACGGGGACCCCGGGTAGTCGGCCGGCCGCAGGATGCCCGGGTACTCCGCCACCACCCGGGTCAGGTCGTCGCTCAGCTTGACCGCGCTGGTCGAACCCGACCCGTAGAAGATGTAGGGCGTGCCGCCGTCCCGCTCGTCGAAGAACAGCGACGGGTCGTGGAACGCGCGCCCCAGCGGCAACCGCGTCCACGCGCCGTCCTCGATGTCGTCGGTGCGGTAGAGGTAGGAGCCGCCCAGGTTGTTCGTGTTGAAGGCGACGTAGAACGTCCCGTCGTGGTAGCGCAACGACGACGCCCACTGGCCCTGGCCGTAGGAGTTCTGGCCGTTGCGCAGCGAGAACGGGTCGCCGATGTCCAACCGGTCGAAGACGTAGTTGACGACCTCCCAGTTGACCAGGTCGTAGGACTTCATGACCGGCGCGCCCGGGCTCAGGTGCATCGTCGTGCTGATCATGTAGTAGAGGTCGCGGCCCTCGTCGTTCTCGGCCGCCGGCACCCGCTCCACGCTCACGTCCGGCACGTCGGAGTTCAGCAGCGGCACGGAGTAGGTCCCGTCGCCCTGGTCCGTCGACGTGTACGACGACCCGGGCGTCCACCCGTCCGCCGCCTGGGCGCCGGCGGGGGCCAGGCCGGCGGTCAGCAGGATCGTCGCGGCGGCGGCGGGTAGTCCGCGCGTCAGCCGCCGGAGACGGGGGCGCGGGTGGGCGAGCGGAGGCATGGCGGCTCCAGGGTGCGGTCGTGGCGGAGTCGGTCGTGGTGACGCTGAACGGGGACCGCGCCGGTCACCGGTCCGCTGGACGGGGCGACGCGATGGACGAGCGGTCCCGCCTCGGCATGGGGACGCGGTGGACGGTCGGCGCCGGTAAGCGCTGTTCGGCGAGGAGGACCTCGACGGCCTTCGCGCCCAGCTCGTAGCGCGGGACGGCGATGGTGGTCAGCGCGGGGCGCATCCACCCGGCGAGCGGGTGGTCGTCGAAGGAGACGACCGAGACGTCGGCCGGCACGGCGAGGCCGGCGTCGGCCAGGGCCTGGTAGGCGCCGAACGCGAGCCGGTCGTCGAAGCAGATCAGGGCCCGGGGGCGGTCGCGCTCCAGCAGTGCCTTGGTGGCGGCGAAGCCGTGCTCCGGCAGCCACCACCGGCACGCCCGCGCGCCGGCGATCTCCACGCCGGCCGCGTCGAGCACCTCGCGGATGCCGATCAGGCGTTCGGCGGCCGTGACCGAGTCCGGCGGCACGTCGTCGGGGCCGACGCCCGCGCCGACGAGGTGGATGCCGTCGCGGTGCCCGGCGTCCAGCAGCGCGCGTGCCGCGGTCCGACCCGCCTCGACCTCGTCCGGCACGACGACCGGCAGCGGGGACGGCCGGTCGGGCAGGGCGTTGAGCAGCACGGCGCGACCGCCTTCGATCTGGTCGGGTACGGAGAGGTGCCTGGTGTGCGTCGCCGCGTACACGATCCCGTCGACCCGGCGGTCGAGCATGGCCCTGATCAGGTCCTGCTCCGACTCCCGGTCGCCGTCCGTCTCGCCGACGAACAGCAGCGCGCCGTGCTCGCGGGCCGTGTCGACGGCGCCGCGGATCATGTCCCCGGCCAGACCGGACGTGGCCACCGCGTCGGAGATGAACCCGAGCGTGTGGGTGAAGCCGGCGCCGAGGCCGGCGGACAGGACCTTGCGGCGGTAGCGGTAGCCCACGTCCTTCGCGGCCTGCCGCACGCGCAGTTCGGCCGCCGTCGAGATCCGCAGGTCGCGGCTCCGGCCGGACAGCACGAGCGAGGCCGTCGTGACCGAGACGCCGGCTTCTTTCGCCACGTCGGCCAGCGTGACCCGTTGTCGGTTCACCGGGATCTCCCGCACACGAGGCTCCGGACGGCGTGTTCCGGCACCGCACCGCCGGCGAGGCGGGCGTTGCCGGCCCTTGGCGCCGTGCCGGCTTGGACCATGGACCTGGGAGACGTGCGCCGAACCCTCAGGGACGGGTGGGCGCCGTGACCGGGGAGGTGGAGCACAGCGGTCCCGGGGCGGCGCTCCGCCCGTGCGAGCCGGATCCCGGTAAGCGTCGACCGCGGTCGACGCACCGACGAGCGCTCTCATCGACGGGGAACATGGGCTACCTCCTGGACTGCGTTGTCCCGGCGCTGTGCTCGGTGTTCGGTGTTCGGCGTCGTCCACTCGGGACGAGCCGGGCAGCGGTCCCGCCGGGCTGCGCACCCGACGAGCGTCCTGGCTGAATGTTTTGGTCTTTACACCTGAACTTTCGGGTCAATGTAGCGCCGCACCCAGAGCGAGTCAACGCTATGACGGGCGGAACATGTGAACGCTCACCTAGCTGCCAGAACCGGCCATACACCATCCCCCAAGCCGAATCCAGCACTGCGAGCAGCAGGTTCGTGGTCGCGCTACGCCATCTGGCCTAACCAAAGAGGCACGCGGTTCACCCTCGTTGTGAACGCGCACATCGATGGGCGCGGGGCCGCCCGAACGAGCGGCGCACCCGATGGTTCAGGCTCGTCCGCCGACTGTTCAGGAGGCGGGGTCGCGCCGTCGGCGCTCGGCGTCACCGGCCAGCACCAGGTAGGCGCTCGCGGTCCAGGTGTAGGCGCGGTCGCGTTGGCCCTGCCCGGTCAGCGCGTCGAAGTTCTCGGCGAAGCCGGACTTCTCGCACACCGCGCGGAAGGTCGCGCTGACCTCGTCGGCGAGCGCCACCGCGCCACCACGCCGCAGGCCGTCCTCGACCAGCACGGTGGCCGGCGCCCACACGGGTCCCCGCCAGTAGCCGTCGGCCTCGTACCACGGCGAGTCGGGCAGCTCGGTGGCCAGGCCGACCGGGGTCAGGTGGGCGGCCACCGCCGCGGCCACCTTGGCGTGCACGTCCGCGGGCAGCTCCGCGCCGAGGACGACGGGCACGAGGTCGAGCAGGCTCGCCGTGGCGCGCGGCGTGCCGTCGAGGGCACGTCCGGTGAACCTGGCGCCGTCCCACAGCCGCTCGACCATCGCGGTGAGCATGGTGTCGGCTTCACGCGTCCAGCGCGTCACGGCGGCCGAGTCGCCGATCTCGCCCGCGAGGCGTGCCAGTTCCCTCAGCTGCACCACCAGGAACGCGGCCAGGTCGGCGGTCTGCACGAGCTGTTGCCCGCGGAACACGGTGGAGTTGTCCCAACCGCTGTCGTTGCCGTGCTCGTAGTGCGCGAAGGGCTCGCCCGGCACGCGGCGGTGGTCAAGCCAGAACGTCGTCCACGCCGCCAGCTGCCGGTACAGGCGCGGCAGCTCGGCGGCGGGCAGCCCACCGGGCAGGCGCTCGCGCAGGCGGCTCACCGCCCAGCCGTGGATCGGCGGCTTGACGAAGTTGTGCAGCACCTCGGCGTGGGTGATCGAGTCGGGCAGCGCCCCCTCCTCGGTCTGGTGGTCGAACACCACCTGGAGCTGGTCCCAGGCCGACTCCGGCGCGCCCGGCGCCAGTGCCAGGGCGTTGAAGCAGTGGTCCCAGCTCCACACCTTGTCCATCCAGTGCTTGGACATCAGCACCGCCGGCCGCGTGATGAACCCGGCCGGCGCCACGGTCGCGGACCACAGCACGTAGCAGGCCAGTTCGGCGGCCGGCGTGCGGTCGCCGCGCCAGGGCGCCACCGCGTCGGTGAACCGCTCGAACGACCGCCGTGCCGCCGCGGCCACCTCGGTGAACGTCGCGTCGGAGGAGAAGGCGCGGCGGGCCGTCGTGAACTCCTCCACCGCGATCTCCCACCCGCCGCCGTCCTCGCCGACCAGGACCGCCCGCTCGGCCGTGCCCAGCGCGGCGGCGCCCACCGCCCGGGACTGTCCAGAGAGGACGGTCACGCGGTAGCGGTGCCCGGTCTCGTAGGAGGTGAACACGTGCGACGAGGTGACCGGGTCGTGGAAGAAGTAGGTTCCGGTGAACGGCGTCAGGGTCGGGTCCGCGGCGGCGACGCGCAGGCCGAGGCCGTGGCCGGTGATCCGCAGCGCGGAGGGCGACTCGAAGGCGGCCTCGGCCCTCCCCCGCCCCGAGGTCCACGTCAGCACCGCCGGATCGGCCGTCACGTCCGCGCCACCGGGCAGCGGGACCAACGACAGCACCGCGTGCATCCCGTTGCGGTGTGACACCAGGTGCAGGTCGTCGGCGTACGTGGCGAGCGCGGTGACCGGGGAGAGGCCGAACCACGCCCCCGGGTGGCTGAACGGGATCTCCCGCACCGAGAAGTCGTCCACAGGCTTCCCCTTCAGTCCTTGACCGCGCCGGACGTGATGCCCGCGGCGACGAAGCGCTGGGCCAGCACGAGCAGCGCGGTGGCGGGCACGGACGCGACGACGGCCGTGGCCATGATCGCGTTCCACTCCTGGTTGTTGTTGCCGATGTAGCGGTAGATGCCGAGGGTCAGCGGTTTCAGCGCGCCGCCGCTGTCCAGGGTGGCGGCGAACAGGAAGTCCGACCACGCCCACAGGAACGCGAACAGCCCGGCGGTGACGATCCCGTTGCGACTGGCGGGCAGCACGACCGACCAGAACACGCGGAACGCGCCCGCGCCGTCGATCCGCGCCGCCTGCACGACCTCGTCGGGCACGGTCGACATGAAGGAGGTGAGGATCAGCACGGCGAAGGGCACCGCGATGGTGGAGTCGGCGAAGACCAGTCCCCACACCGTGTTGGTGACGCCGAGGCGCACGAACATCCCGTAGAGGCCCAGCGCCATCACGATGCCGGGGATCATCTGCGCGACCAGCAGCACGAACACGAGCGGGCCGCGACCGCGCGGGCGCAGCTTGGCCAACGCGTACGCGGCGGGCGCGGCCAGCGCCAACGTCAGCACGACGGTGCCCACCCCCAGCAGCAGGCTGGTGCCGAAGTACGGCAGCTGCTCGTCCAGCACGCGCGCGTACCCCTCGAACGTGGGCGTGACGGGGAACAGGTCCGGCGGCGACTTGCGCAGCCGGTTCGCCGGGGTGAGCGAGACGTTGACCATCCAGTAGACGGGGAACAGCATCACGGCGGTGAGCAGCAGGCCCACCCCGGTCCGCCACCACGACCGCGTCACGACGCCTCCCGCTCGCGCTGCACCCGCACGTACACCAGGCCCGCCACCAGCGCGATCAGGATGAGCACGTTGCCCACCGCCGCGCTGGGCCCGAAGTGGGGCAGCGCGTTGCCGAAGCCGAGCTCGTAGGACCAGGTGGCCAGGGTGGTGGACGACCCGCTCGGCCCGCCGCGCGTCATGATCCAGACGAGGTCGAACACCTTGAGCGTGTAGACCAGGCCCAGCAGCACCGTGACCGTCGAGACCGCCCGCAGCAGCGGGAAGGTGATGTGCCGGAACGACTGCCACGAGCTCGCGCCGTCCAGCGCGGACGCCTCGTGCACCTCGGTCGGGATGTCGCGCAGGCCGCTGTAGAGCACGACGAGGTTGAACGGGATGCCGATCCAGGTGTTGGCGATGGTCACCGACACCAGGGACCAGTCCGGCGACGTCAGCCAGTGCACGCCGTCGACGCCCACGAGGCCGAGGAGCGCGTTGACCACGCCCGCCTCGCTGTTGAGCATCCACGCCCACGTCGAGGCCGACACGATCAGCGGCAGCAGCCACGGCACCAGGAACAGCGCCCGCAGGGTCGCGGAGAGCCGGAAGCTCCGCGAGAAGAACACCGCCAGCGCCAGCCCGATGCCGTACTGGAGCACCAGCGACACGGCGGTGAAGAGCACCGTGTTGAGCAGCGCGGTCCGGAAGGTGGGGTCGGCGAGCACGGTCAGGTAGTTCGCGAACCCCGTCAGCGGGGCGCCACCGCGCACGAAGGACCGGACGGTGTAGTCGCGGACGCTCAGGTCGATGGCCGTCACCAGCGGGTACGCGTAGCAGAGGAGCAGGTAGGCCACGATCGGGCTCAGGAACGCCCACCCGACGAGGTTCTTGCGCATGTGCCCTACTTCGCCGAGGCCGCGGCGGCCTGGGCGTCCTTCAGCGCGTCCGCCGGCGTCTTGGCGGCGGTGAGCGCCGCCTGCACCGCGTTCCACAGCGGTTGCGAGATGCGCGGGTAGCGGGTGCCGAGGTTGTCGCCGGTGCGCCCCTTGGCCGCCCGCACCGCGTCCGCCCACACCGCCAGCTCCGGGTTCTCGGCGACCTGCCGCTCCCGCACGGACGCGACGGCGGAGACGTAGGTCAGGGCGGTGTCGGTGGCCAGCACGGTGTCCGGGCCGGTGAGGCAGTTGGCGATCTTCGCCGCGGTCGCCTCGCGGCCCGGGTCGTCCTGGGTGGGCACGGTGACGAACTCGCCGCCGGTCGGCGCGGGCGCGACGCCGCCGTCGCGGGCCGGGATCGGGATGACACCGTGCTCGAAACCCGCCTTCGCCGCGTTGCCCAGCTGCCACGTGCCGTTCTCGGCGAAGGCGTACTCGCCGGTGGCGAACTCCTGCCAGCTCGTGGTCTGGGTGTTGCCGATGACCGAGTTCGGCGCGTACCCCTTGTCCACCCACGACTTCCACAGCTCCACCGCGGCCACCGCCTGCGCCGAGGAGAGGTCGGTGAGCTGGGCGCCCGCACCCCAGAACCACGGCAGGAACTGGAACGTGCCCTCCTCCGTGCCGATCGCGGAGAACGTGATGCCCTTCTTTCCGGACGCCACCACCTTCGCCAGCGCCGCGTCCAGCGAGGCCCAGTCGTCGATCGATGCCGGGTCGACGCCGGCCGCCGTCAGGACCGCCTCGTTGTAGTAGAGCCCCAGGGTGTTCGCGCCGATCGGCACCCCGTAGGTCTTCCCCTCCGACTCGCCCGCCGCCATGAGGTTCGGCGACGCCTGGGAGGCGTCCGCACCGGTGTCCTGGTTGGCCTTCAGCACGCCCGCCTCGGCGAGGGTGGACACCACGGGGTTGTCCACGACCAGGACGTTCGGCGCGACACCCTGCTGGGCGGCGAGCAGGACCTTGTTCGTCAGGTCCGACGTGTCGTACGCCTGGCGCTCGACCTGGACACCGGCCCGCGCGCCGCAGTCCTCGACCACCTCCACCCACTGGGAGCCGTCGTCGAACTGCGGGTACGGGTCCCACACGGCGAACTTGCCGCCCGCGCCGTCGCCGGGGTCCCCGGTGGACGAGGTGCAGGCGGACAGGGCCAGACCGGCGGCGACCAGGGCGACGGCGAACCGTCGGGCGATCGGTGGGGGGTTCACGGGGGTGGTCCTTCCTGGCGGCTGCGCTGACGACCCGTCAAGACCTTCGGAGTCGAACCGGTTCGACCCGTGCGACGTCCGGCCAACGTAGCCTCCCCGGAGGAGCCGTGCAAGGTCTTACGGGCCTATCATCGACACTCTGTCGAACCGGTTGAACGGAGAGCGCATGAACATCGGCGAGATCGCGAAGCGGGCGGGCGTGTCGCGCAGCACGGTGTCCTACGCGCTGAGCGGGAAGCGCCCGGTGTCCACGGCGACCGCCCGGCGGATCAACGAGGTCATCGACGAGCTGGGCTTCCGGCCCAACGCCAGCGCGCGGGCGCTCGCCGAGGGGCGGACCCGCACGTTGAGCCTGGTGATACCGCCGGCCAGCAGCCGGCTCACCGACGCGCAGCTGGGCTTCGTGGCCAGCGTCGTCGAGGCCGCCGCCACGCACGACCTCGACGTGCTGCTGTCGCCGAGCGGCGGCGACCACGACCGGTCGTTCGAGCGGATCGTCACCGGACGCCGGGTGGACGGCGTGATCCTGATGGAGATCCTGCTGGACGACGCGCGCGTGGCGCGGCTGGAGCAGGCGGGCCTGCCGTTCGTGACCATCGGCCACGTCGAGCACCCCGGCGCGTCCTGGTGGGTCGACGTGGACTACGCGGCGCTGATCCGGCGCTGCGTGCACCACCTCGCCGACCTCGACCACCGGGAGGTGGTGCTGATCAACCGGTCCGACGAGCTGGTGGCGGCGGGCTACGGGCCGGCCCTGCGGTCGTCGGCCGGTTTCCTGGAGGCGGCGGACGCGCGGGGGCTGACCGCGCGCACGGTGTACTGCGCCGACGAGCCGGCCGCCGGCCTGACGTGCTTCGAGGACATCCGCCGGCGCTGGCCCGAGGTGACGGCGGCGGTGACGATCAACGAGGCCGCGCTCCCCGGCTTGCAGCAGGCCCTGCACCGGGCCCACCTCGACGTGCCGCGCGACTTCTCGATCACCGGGGTCGTCGCCGGCCGCCTCGCCGAGGGCTTCCACCCACCGCTGACGGCGGCCGACGTGCCCGCCGAGGAAATGGCCCGCCTCGCCGTGGACCTGCTGGTCGAGCAGATCGCCGACCCCGCCGCGACGCCTCGCAACGCCCTGCTGGAACCGGCCGTCTCCCTGCGGTCGAGCACCGGCGCCCGCCTCCGCTAGCGAGGTTCGCGCCCGCACGGCCCACCGGTGGTCGAACCGGTTCGTCCACTGCGGACGACTGTGGACGACCGCGGACGACAAGGAGCAGATCGTGCACCCCGAACCCGACGAGCGCAATCACGGCGCCGCCGGTCCCCCGCGCTCAGCGTCGACTTCTCCGTCACCGGTGGCGCGCCGACCGGTCGCGGGCCGGGAGCCGGCCCGCGGCCGGATCACAGCGCGGGGCGGCCCATCCACCAGTTGCCCGGCGCGTCCGGGTCCGTGCTGGACCAGAACTCGACGGACGCGCGCGTGAACTCCTCGGCGGTGAGGTAGCCGTCGCCGTCCGCGTCGAGGTGGTCGAACGCCTCGGCGGCCTCGGCCTCGGTCAGGCCGGGGAAGTGCCCGCGCTGGAACGCGCGGTACTCCTCCGGGCTCACGCGGCCGTCGGCGTCGATGTCGGCGATGGCCAGGAACGCCTCGGCCAGCGCGCCGACGCTGTCGCGCGCGGCGTCCGGGTCGTCGGCGAGGGAGCCGGTGGAGGCGACGAACTGCTCGCGCGAGAGGGACGTGCCGCCGCCCGGGATGTGCGGCAGGTGCAGCTCGCGCCAGATCCGCAGGTAGGCGTCGACGATGCGCTGCTCCGGCGGCGAGTCGGGGGCGTGCCCGAGTGCCGCCGCGGCCCTCTTGCCCATCAGGACGTGGTCCTGCTCGGTGAGCAGGCCGTCCCCGTCGACGTCCAACTGGGCGAAGCCGTGGTTGATCTTCGCCTTGAGCATGTCGTTGACCGGCACGAAACCTCCGTACGCACGTGATCGGGTGACCTGGACGGCACACAGGATGGTGCCGCCGGGAGCCGGCGGACAACGCCCGAACGGGTCGCCGGGGCGCACGATCGAGTGGATGTGGCGACCGGCCCTCAGTCCGCCCGCGCGGCGACGCGGAACCCGGACGCCGAGCGGACGAGTGACGCGATCGCCCTGGAGCGGCTGCCGGCCGGCCAGGCGAGCACCGTGGTGACGTCCGGCGCGTCGACGACGGGCACCGCGACGTGGTCCGGCCACTGCCAGGCACGGCTGGAGGCGGGGATGACGAGCAGCGCCTTGCCGAGCGCCACGAGCTGGGCGAGCTGCGACTGGGTGCGCACCTCCGGTCCCGGCCCGTCCGGGTAGGACCCGTCGAGCCGGGGCCAGCGGGCGATCGGCAGGTCCGGCACGTCGCGGACGTCCGCCAGCGCGAGCCGGTCGCGGGCCGCGAGCGGGTGCCCGGCGGGGAGGAGCGCGACCTGGCCCTCGACGTGGAGGTCCGCGGTGTCGAAGCCGACGAGGTCGTCGAACGGGCGGTGCATGAGCGCCACGTCGGCGCTCCCGTCGCGCAACAGCCCCGCCTGCTCGCCGACCTCGCACAGGAGGACCTCGACCGGCGCCGCGCCGGGTTCGCGGGCCTGCGCGTCGAGGAGCCGTTGCAGCAGCTCGTGCGCCGCTCCGGCCTTCGTCACCAGCACCAGGGGTCGCTCCGGGTCCCCGGCGCGGCGGGTCCGACGTGCGACGGCGGCGACCGCGTCGAGGGCCGTTCGGGCCTCGCGGAGCATCACCCCGCCGGCGTCGGTGAGCGCCACGCCGCGGCGGTCCCGGTCGAAGAGCCGCACGCCGAGCCGCTGCTCCAGCCGGCGGATCGCGCGGGACAGCGGCGGCTGCGCGATCCCGAGCCGATCGGCGGCACGGCCGAAGTGCAGCTCCTCCGCGACGGCGACGAAGTACCGGAGTTCGCGGGTCTCGAGGTCGGGCACGGAGGAAGCCTACCGCCGTGATACCCGGCGAGTATCACGGCTTACCGGATCGATCTTGGACACCGCGGCGCGCCGCGCCGAGCATGAGCGGGGTGGACGACACGAAGATCGCGCTGGTCACCGGCGCGAACAAGGGAATCGGTTTCGCCATCGCACAGGGCCTCGGTGCGATCGGCTTCACGGTCGCGGTGGGCACGCGCGACGAGGGCAGGCGCGAGGACGCCGTCGAACGGCTGCGCGCGGCGGGCGTCGACGCGTTCGGGGTCGCCCTCGACGTCACCTCCGAGGACAGCGCCACGGCGGCGGCGACGACCGTCGAGCGGACGGCGGGACGGCTCGACGTGCTCGTCAACAACGCCGGCATCTCAGGCCGGTTCGACGGTGGCGCGCAGGACCCGACGACGCTCGACCTCGACGTCGTCCGCACCGTCCTCGACACGAACGTGCTCGGCGTGGTCCGGGTGACGAACGCGATGCTCCCGCTGCTGCGCCGCGCGGGCTCGCCGCGCATCGTCAACATGTCCAGCACCATGGGCTCGCTCACGCTGCGGACCGGCCCGGTCATGGCGGCGTACGCGCCGTCGAAGTCGATGCTCAACAGCGTCACGGCGCAGTACGCCCGCCGGCTCGCGGACACGAACGTCATCGTGAACGCCGCCTGCCCCGGCTACGTCGCGACCGACTTCACCGGGTTCGCCGCGCCGCGCACGCCCGAGCAGGGCGCCGCGATCGCGATCCGGCTCGCCACCCTGCCGGACGACGGTCCGCGTGGCGGCTTCTTCGACGACGAGGGCGCCGTCCCCTGGTGACCGGGTCGGTTGCCGGTCCGACCCACCGCCCTCGAATGCGACCGACCGGGCTTCGGGACGGTGCGCGGCCGGCTCGTCAGAGCGGAGCGGGCGGCGGCTGCCGGTGCACGCTGAGCACGGCGGACACGTCGGCGTGCGGCGCGGGACGGTCCGGGACGTCCGCGCTCAACGCGTCCAACCTGCGCCGGACGCTGGTCGCGATGCCCTTGCCCAGCGCGAAGCGCGTCGGCGTGACCGCCCGCAGCGCGCCGTCGAGCAGCCGGTGCGCCCCGCCGCTGCGCAATCCGGTGGAGCTCAGGACGAGGTGCCGCAACCGGTGCGGCCGGGCCGCGAGCGCGGTGGCGATCGTGGCCGTGGCGGTCTCGTCTAGCCGGTTGTCCCGCGCGCCGAGGATGCCCGCCGCCCTCACCCGGCCGAGGTCGAACACCTCGACGTCGGCCGCCACCGCCGCGACCACGAGCCGGGCGGCGGCGACCGGTCCGATGCCGTTGCTCGCGACGGAGAGCCGCCGCAGCCGCCCGCCCGGCACGAGCGCGTCCGCGAGGGTCTCCGCTCCCCGGTCGCCGAGCCGTGCGGCGGACACGTACAGCTCGCTGATCACGTCCGCGCGCAGGAGCGCGGCCAGGTGCGCCGCCCCCTCCGCGCCGAGCGGGTTGCCGCCGACGTAGAGCCGTTCCACCCGACGCCCGGACGCGGCGGCGGTGACCAGCGCGTCCACCAGCACGGCGAGGCCCGGCACGTCCAGACCGGTCTGGACCAGGTCGAGGGTGCGCAGCGACCGGGCGGACTCGACGATCCCCGCCGCCGCCTCGCCCGCGCCGCCGTCGAGCGGGTTGCGCTTGAGCCAGATCCCGGTGACCCGGGCCGCCTGCGGTGACGCGCGCAGGTTGTCCGCGATGCCGCAGGCCCCACCGGCGGTGATCCCGTTGCAGCCCAGGTACAGCGTCTCCACCTCGCGCTCGACGGCCCGACCCGCCACCTCGGCCGCGCCCTGGTCGCCGAGCCCGTCGGTGCCCAGCAGCAGGTGCCGGACCACGCCGGGGCGCAGCGCGTCGACGACCAGCCCGGCCCCGGTCGGCCCGAGCGCCTGCTTGCACAGGTCGAGGCGACCGTCCGGGAGCGCGGTGCCGGCCGGGAAGTCCAGCCGCCGGTCCGTCGTGCCGCCGGTGCGCAGCCACGACAGCAGCGGTTCGAGGTCGCCCGCCGGACGTGGTCCCACGGGGCTCACCACTGCGCCTCCCGGTAGTCCTTGAGCAGGACGCCGGCGACCGGGGTGCCCGCTTCACCCCGCACGATCGGGTCGTAGACGCGCGCGGAGCCGTCCACGACGTCCAGCGGCGTCCGGAAACCGCGTCCGGCGAGCCGGGCCTTCTTCGGCGCCGGGTTCTCGTCGGTGATCCACCCGGTGTCCACCGCGCACATGTAGACGCCCCGCCGGGCCAGGTCCGGGCCGCTGGTGCGGGTCAGCATGTTGAGCGCGGCCTTGGCCATGTTGGTGTGCGGGTGGCCGGCGGTCTTGTTCCGCACCGCGAACCGGCCCTCGACCGCCGAGACGTTGACGACGTAGCGACGCGGGGCGGTGGACGCCAGCAGCAGCGGCAGCAGGCGGTCGCACAGCAGGGTCGGCGCGAGCGCGTTCACCAGCTGCGCCTCCAGCAGCTCGGTCGGATCCAGCTCCCCGATGCGCGCCGACCAGGAGTTGGCGGGCGCGGTGTCGGGCAGCAACCCGGCCTCGTCCACCACCGCCCCGGCCACGGTCATCGCTGTCCCGGTCAGCCCGGTCAGCCCGGTCAGCCCGGTCAGCCCGGTCAGCCCGGACGGCACGGGGGTGAGTGCGTGGTGGCCGGTCGCGAGCGCGGACATCGGGCGGAAACCCGGCGCGAGGCGGGCGTTCGCGGGCAGCGCGCCGGTCTCGCCGCCGACCAGCGCCGCGTACGACCCGGGCGGTCGGCGCACGGTCTGGGCCGCGTTGTTGACCAGGATGTCGAGCGGCCGGCCCTCGTCCCGCAGCGACTCGCACAGGCCGAGCACCTGGCGCGGGTCGCACAGGTCGACGCCGACGACCGACAGCCGGTCCAGCCACGCCTCGCTGCCCGGCGCCGCCTCGAAGCGCCGCACCGCGTCGTGCGGGAAGCGCGTGGTGACGATCAGTTCCGCGCCGTCGCGCAGCATCATCAGCGCGAGGTGGAAGCCGATCTTCACCCGGCCGCCGGTGAGCAGCGCGCGGCGTCCGGCCAGGTCCGTGCGCGCCGCCCGGCGCTCGGCGTTCTCCGCCGCGCAGGTCGGGCACAGCCGGTGGTAGAACGCGTCGGCCAGCCGGTAGCCCGCCTTGCAGACGTAGCACCGGCGCGTGCGGGCGAGCGGGCGTGCCGTCGCGGTCGGGTCCACGCGCAGCGGGGCGTCGTCACGGCGATCACGGCCACCGGTGGCGGTCGTGGCGTCGACCGCCGCGTCGACCGCCGCGCGCTCCACGGCACGCGCCTTCCTGCGCCGCTGCTTGCCGTCGCGGACGAACGACTCCGCCACCCGCTCCGCGCGCAGCCGCACGGGATCGTCGGCGGGCAGTGCCCGGAGCCTGGCGACGGCCGCGTGGAACACCGCCTGCTCGTCCTCGTCCATCCCGCCCGTCTCCCCCGGTCGTCGTGGTCCCGACAGGATTCGAACCTGTGTGACCGCCTTGCGGAGGCGGGGCGCCTGCCTCTGCGCTACGGGACCGGTCGGCCTGCCCGGGCGGCCGGATTCGAACCGGCGTGATCCGCACAGGCATGCGGAGCGACTGCCTCTGCGCTACGACCCGGGCATTGCGAGGAATCCTATCGCCGAGCTCGCACCACCCCGACCCGAGGCCGGGCGCACCTGACGAACACCTGGCGAACCGCGCCCTCGCCACCCGGTACGCCGAGGGCTCCACCAACCGTCCGGCCGACATCAGCGTCAACGGCGCGGTGGCGCGGACCGGTGCCACGTTCGACGGCACCGGCGGTCGGCGAGGTGAGCGGGTTCGGGGTCACCGGCCACTGGTCACCGGCCACTGCTCACTCGGAGCGGAGCGACCCGGCGGGACCGGCCGTCGTCGCGGGTTCCTCCGAGTCGCGCCGGGTGAGCACCAGGGGTTCGTCCTCGGTGATGGCGATCGTGTGCTCGGAGTGGGCCGTGCGCGAGCCGTCCGCCGAGCGGATGGTCCAGCCGTCGTCGTCGTAGACGATCCGGTCGGTCGTGCGCGTGAACCAGGGTTCGAGCGCGAGCGTCAGCCCCGGCCGGAGCTTCAGGCCGCGACCGGACCGGCCCTTGTTGGACACGTGGAGGTCCTCGTGCATGGTCCGGCCGATGCCGTGGCCGCCGAACTCGGTGTTGACCGGGTAGCCGTGATCGCGGGCCACCGCCCAGATGGCCGCCGAGATGTCACCCAGGCGGTTGCCCGGCCGCGCCACCCCGATCGCCGCCTCCAGCGCCTCCTCGGTGGCGCGGATGATCCGCAGGTCCTCCTCGGCGGGCGTGCCGACGATCACCGTGCGCGCCGAGTCGGCCACCCAGCCGTCGACGCCGACCGCGAGGTCCGCGCTGAGCACGTCACCGTCGCGCAGCACGTAGTCGTGCGGCAGGCCGTGCAGGACCGCGTCGTTGACGGACAGGCAGATGACGTTGCGGAACGGTCCGCTGCCGAAGGACGGCGCGTAGTCCCAGTAGCACGACTCCGCGCCGCGCCGCTCGATCATGCCGCGCACGTGGTGCTCCAGGTCCAGCAGGTTGACGCCCACGTCGGCGAGCCGGCCGACCTCGTCGAGCACCTCGGCGACGAAACGCCCGGCCACATGCATGCGGCGGATCTCCGCAGGCGTCTTCAACTCGATCACGACTACCTCGCGCCCGGTGTTGGGATAGTTATACCGACACCGTAGCACTTGCCGGTATAACTATCCCAACCCTATCCTGGGGGCATGGTCCGCCAACCGCTCACCCCAGAGCAGATCGAAGCCGGCAGGCGTCTCGGCGTCCTGCTGCGCCGCGCGCGAGCGGAACGCGACCCGGCGGAAGTCGCCCAGGCGGCCGGCATCTCGCCGGAAACCCTGCGCAAGATCGAGACCGGCCGCCTGCCGTCACCGGGGTTCGGCACGATCGTCTGCCTCAGCGAGGCGCTCGACCTGCCGCTGCACGAGCTGGCCGCCACCTGGCGCGGCGCCGGCCAACCGCTGAAAGCCGTCTCCTAGCCGGCGCGGGCGGCGTCCCGGACCACGTGGCCGAGGTCAGCCCGTCACGCGCACCGCCCTGATCCACAGGTGCCAGGGGAACGTGTCCTCGCCGACCCGCGGCTCCCGAAGGGCCTCGATGAGCAGACCGGACTCCTCCATGGCCGTGGTGTAGGCGCTCAGCGGGTGGTTCCACCCCTGGAACTTCATCCGCATCCCGTCCCGCTCGACCTCGTCCTCGAAGCGGTGGCGGCCGAAGTAGGGGCGGTCCAGGACGAACACGCCGTCACGGCGGCTGCCGGTGTTGGTGATCGGGTGGGTGATCGACAGGCAGAGCCTGCCGCCGGGTTCGAGCACGCGGCCGATCTCGGCGACGGTGCCCGGCACGTCGTCGACGTCCATCAGCACGCAGTAGGCGATGACGAGGTCGAAGCTGTTGTCCGGGAACGGGAGGTCGGCCGAATCGGCCTGGAGGTACCGGCTCCCGGGGTCGGCCCGCCGCGCCGCTTCCAGCAGCGTCGGCGAAGCGTCGACGCCGGTGACGCGGTGCCCGCGCTCGACGAGGTCGCGGGACACCCGGCCCTCGCCGCAGCCGAGGTCGAGGGTGGCCCGACCGGCGGTCGGCACCAGCGCGAAGAACGCGTCGCGATAACGCCAATAGGAGTCGAAACCGGGTTTGCGCACCCACGCGATCCAGTTCCGCGCCTGCTCTTCCCAGTCCTGCCCGGCCGCGGTCAGCGCCTTCTCGGTCATTGGCGGCAGCCTAGTGCGGACCGGGAACGGGGCAATCGGATTACCGCGGCCGATCAGCGCGCCGGTCGACACCCCGGTGCTGCGACCGCCGGTGATCACCTGCACTATCGGGGGTATGCGCAGCTCATTGTTCAACCACGCCGAGCGGTCCGTCGAGCCCGGCAGCTTCCAACTGCAGAACGACCGCATGCTCAAGGTCGACCTCACCGGCAGCGGCGGGTTCTTCTTCGCCAAGCAGGGGTCGATGGTCGCCTACCAGGGCGATGTCGACTTCGCCTACGAGGGCAGCGGCGGCCTCGGCAAGCTGTTCAAGAAGGCCCTCACCGGTGAGGGGATGTCGCTGATGAAGGTGTCCGGCAGCGGTGACGTGTTCCTCGCGCAGGACGCCGACGAGGTGTTCGTGCTGTACCTGGAGAACGAGGGCGTGACGGTCAACGGCAAGAACGTGCTCGCGTTCGAGAGCACGCTCACGTGGGACATCAACCGCGTCGAGGGCGCGTCGATGCTCAGCGGCGGCCTGTTCAACACGACGTTCACCGGCACCGGCGCACTCGCCGTCACCGCGTTCGGCACGCCGGTCGTGCTGAACGTGGACGTGCCGACGTTCGTCGACATGCAGTCCTCCGTCCTGTGGTCCACCTCGTTGCAGTCCTCGATCCGCAGGACCGCCAAGCTCGGCGCCGCCATCGGGCGCGGCTCGGGTGAGGCGTACCAGCTCGCGCTGTCGGGCCAGGGCATCGTGGTCGTGCAGGCGTCGGAGGGCCACCCCGCACCGCCCAAGCAGTGACGCCCGCCGCGACGGGCCCTGGTCGCCGGTCACCGTGTTCACACGCCACGGGAGGCGGCCGGGTGTGACCGGTGCTGCGGAGCGCGGGCCGGGTGGAGTGCCGCGCCCGCGCCCGTCCGGACGCGGTGGCGGGCGTCGAGTTGTGCGGCGCCCCCCGCTCAGGCGGGTTCCCAGGCCACCAACCGGTCGAACAGGCGTCGGTCGCCGTCGAGCTCCAGGGTGTCCACCGGGACGCGGCCGTAGAAGACCAGGACCAGCTCGGCGGCCGCGCCCCGGGCGGAGGCGTCGGCGGCGGGCGGGTGCGTGGCCGAGTCCCCTCGGCAACGGCTCTCCCGGCGCGCGTCCGGAGATCCGTCGGAAATCGTGGTGCCGCGCCGGCGTCGGCAGGTACTTTCGACCGCATGGCAACCGTTTCCGCGCTGGCGTTGTACCCGATCAAGGGTTGTGGCGGGGTGGTGGTGGAGCGGGCCGAGGTCACCCGGACCGGGCTGGTCCACGATCGGCTGTTCGCGCCGGTCGGGCCGGACGGGGGGATCGTCTGGCAGGGCGAGGCGCCGCGGCTGGCCGCGGTCCGGGTCGAGGTGCTGCACGACGGCGCGAAGCTGGCGTTGAGCGCGCCCGGCGCCGGCGAGCTGGTGCTGGACGTGGCGGCCGACGGCCCGGCCCGGCCGGTCGAGGTGGAGAAGTGGCCCGGGTCCGGCATCGACCAGGGCGACGAGGCGGCGCAGTGGCTGTCCGGCGCGATCGGCAAGGCGGTCCGCCTGGTGCGCGAACCGGCGCGGGCGAACCGGGCCCGCAACGGCGCCGACCCGACCGCGCTGCTGGTCCTGTCCCGGTCCACGTTGGACGGCCTGAACGAGCGGATCGCGCGGCGGGGAGCCGTTCCGGTGCCGATGGACCGGTTCCGGCCCAACGTCGTGATCAGCGGCTGGCCCGAGCCGCACACCGAGGACCGGGTGGCCCGGATGGCGCTCGGCGGCGTCGAGGTCGGCTTCGGCGAACTGGCCATCCGCTGCGCGGTCACCCTCGTCGACCAGACGACCGGCGTCCGCGCCGGCCCCGAGCCGTTGCGCACCCTGGCCGACTACCGCCGCGAACCCGACGGCGTCAGCTTCGGCCTCAAAGCGTCCGTGCTCACGCCCGGCGAGATCGCCGTCGGCGACACCGTCACCGTCACCGAATGGCGATGACGCCCCGCTCCACGCGTAGGCCGCCGCCGTGCCGAATGACGAGCCGAGACGCAGGCGCTCCCCCACTCGGCCACACCACCGGCCCGAGGCGGAAGTGCCGGCCACCGCCCCTTCCGGTCCGAGGTCGGACCGGAAGGGGGTGCGCTCAGCGGGCGGCGTGCTGCTCCGCCACCTCCACGTCGGTCAGGGCGCGGTCCACGGCGCGGACCTCGTCGACCGAGCCGTGCCAGAAGTCGCCGCGCACACCGGCGTACTTGGCGCGACCGATGGCCAACGGCCCGGTGCCCACCTCGTCCGGCCCGATCGGGATCGCGGCGGCACGCACGCCGTCGACGTACAGGCGCGTCTCGCCCACCGCCTCGTCGCGCACGCCGACCAGGTGGTACCAGCGGCCCGTTTCCGGTGTGGCGGCGAGCGTGGCCCGCCTGCCACCGGGCACGCTGAACGCCCACCTCCCCTGCCCGTACTGGAGGTAGAACGGGTTCTCCACGCGCCGGCCGTCCTGGCTGACGGCGGTGGCGTAGTTGCCGGGCAGCGAGTCCAGCCGCACCCACGCCGACACCGAGTACGAGCCGGTCGTGTCGAGCACCGGCCCGGCGGTCTCGGCGTAGTCGCCGTTGCCGTCGAACGCCAACGCCTGCCCGCGCACGCCGGTCGTCCACGCCGCGTCCCCGTTGAGGGACACCGGGTTCGGCGCGCCGCTCGTGTCGTCGCCGTTGCCGTCCAACGGCCACGCGCCCTTCCCGTCGTACGTGCGCTCGGCCGCCGCCGCACCGGCCGCGACCACCCGCTTGTTGATCTCGCGCACGGGACCGGGGTCGACCTTGATCTCACGCCGGTCGTAGGTCCACAGGCCGTTCAGCTCGGTCTCCACGTCGGTGATCTGCGTGTAGACCGACCCGGACAGCTCCGCGCCGGCCGCGTCGAGGTAGTGCGTCGCGGTGTTCGACACGTACTTGGCGGTCAGCGCCGCCTTGTCGGCCACACCGCTGTAGATCACGGCCGGTGCGCCGGGCCACTGGTGGCCGGGGGTGCGCAGGGTGAACCCGCCGTGCTCGCCGTCCATCGCCACGCGGGTGGCGTCCGGCCAGGCCGGGTCGGTGTTGTTGTAGTCGTGGTGGTCGATCACGTCGCCCTTGCCGGAGTCGCCCTTCGACGCGCAGCAGTTGACGCCGCTGTGCGCGTTGACGACCCGGGACGGGTCGGCGGCCTCGACCGACTCGGTGATGCGGCCGGTCTCCTCCCGGTCCCACTCGCCCCAGCCCTCGTTGAACACGACCCAGCCGATGACGGCGGGCGAGTCGCGCAACTGCTCCACCGTGCGCCGGCCCTCGGTCAGGAACGCCCGCTGGCCGCTCTCGTCGGTGACGTTGACGTTCACGAAGTCCTGCCACACCAGCACGCCCAGCCGGTCGGCGTGGTAGTACCAGCGGGCGGGCTCGACCTTGATGTGCTTGCGCAGCGCGTTGAACCCGAGGTCCTTCTGGGCCTTGATGTCCCACGCCAACGCCTCGTCGCTGGGCGCGGTGTTCAGGCCGTCGGGCCAGAAGCCCTGGTCCAGCATGGCCAGCGAGAACACCGGCTCGCCGTTGAGGACGAGCTTCGGGAAGCCGGCGACGTCCCGCACGCCGATGGAACGCATGCCGAAGTAGCTCTCGACCTCGTCCTCGCCGCGGCCGTCCTCCAGTGACACGTCCAAGTCGTACAGGTACGGGTCCTCGGGGCTCCACAGGCGCGGGTTCGGCACCGGCAGGGTCAGGTCGGCGTTCGGCGCGCCGGTGACCGTGCCGACCGCCTTGCCCCGGTGGTCGCGCGCGGTGGCGGTCACCTCGGCGTTCGGCGAGGCGGTCGAGGACGACACCCGGACGGCGAGCGTGCCCTTGGTGATGTCCGGCGTGGTCGTCACGTCGTCGATCGCCCTGTCCGGCACGGGTTCCAGCCACACGGTCTGCCAGATGCCCGAGGACGGCGTGTAGACGATGCCGCCGGGGTTGCGGGACTGCTTGCCGATCGGCTGGTTGTCGCCGGTGGTGTCGGTGACCGCGACGATCAGCTCGTGCCCGCCGCCACCGCGCAGGGCGTCGGTGATGTCGGCGGTGAACGCGGTGTAGCCGCCGGTGTGCTCGGCGACCGGCGTGCCGTCCACCCACACCCGGGCGTGGTGGTCGACCGCGCCGAAGTTCAGCTTGAGCCGCTGGCCCCGGCCGACCCGCCAGTCGCGCGGCACCTCGAACCGGCGGCGGTAGAACATGTGGTCCTCGTGGCGTTCCAGGCCGGACAGCTGGGACTCCACCGGGAACGGCACGGTGATCCGCTCGGGGAGCGTGCGGCCGAACGCGGGTTGCTGCCCCTCGGTGGCGGCGGAGAACTCCCACTGGCCGTTGAGGTTCAGCCACTCGTCGCGCTTCTGCTGCGGGCGCGGGTACTCGGGCAGCGGGTGGTCCTCGTCGACCCGCTCACCCCACTCGGTCAGCAAGCGCCGGGTGGAGGTGTTGGTCGCGCCGCGGATGATCCGGGGCACGGTCTCCGCGCCGACGACCAGGCCGCCGTCGCCGTCGTAGGTGACGCGGACTCGTTGCGGCTCCTGGATGGTCGCGCCGAGCCGCACGACGATCTTGGTGCGGTCGCGGCGGTCGAGCGCGGCGGACTCGATCGGGAACGGCACGGTGTCGACCTCGATCTTCAGGTGCGACGCGACGTCGCCGAGGTGGTGCACCTGCCGGTCGAAGGCCGCCTCCAGCCGCCTGCCGT
The DNA here is from genome assembly GCF_050946825.1 of Actinosynnema sp. CA-299493. Lineage (NCBI taxonomy): Bacteria > Bacillati > Actinomycetota > Actinomycetes > Pseudonocardiales > Pseudonocardiaceae > Actinosynnema > Actinosynnema sp. CA-299493. Next base: position 3,434,620 of record NZ_CP191993.1, on the reverse strand, counting down.
CGGGCGACACGGTGAGGCCGACCGGGTAGACCGGGAAGTCCGCCGGCGGGAGGAAGGCCGTCTCGGGCACCGGCTGCTTGGCCAGCGTCGGCGTGGACCAGCGCAGGCGCAGGTTCGCGCCGCCGACGTCCTGGAACAGCTCCATCCGGAAGTCGTGCCGCTCGCCGGCGACGAGGTGGACCGGCGCGCTGTGCTGCTCGACGTCCCAGTCGCCGACCCAGTGGTCGATGACCGGCGCGCCGTCGAGGAACAGCCGGAAGCCGTTGTCGCCGATGGCGTGGAAGGTGTAGTCGCCGGTGGCGGGCGCGGTGAGGCTGCCGGTCCAGCGGGCCGCGGTGTGCTCGGTGCGGCCGGTGAGCTGCTGGAAGACGCCGGTCAGGTCGGCGAAGTCGACGTTCGGGTCGAGGGTGGCGCCGCCGGACTCGGCGAAGTCGCGGGCGCCGGGTGCGGACATCCGGAAGTACTCGCCCTTGAGGCCGTGCGCGAGCGGGGCGGCGGCGGTCGCGGTGGTGGCGATGACGGGGGTGAGCAGGAGTGCCAAGAACAGGGCGGACAGCCGTCCGGCGGCACGGGGCATGGAACTCTCCTCAGGGCTCGACTATGAGGCCCATCACAAACATCGTTCATCTATCCACAAACACCAGCAGAAGACAACAACAAGGCCCAGTTTGGGAGCGCTCCCACGACCGCACCGCGCAACCCTGAACAAAGGTTCGGACCATGTCCCAGACCGGCGGCGCTCAGACCGACGCCACACCGTCGCCGAGGGCGGCTCGGACACCGGCGCGTGACCGCCCGTCGCGCACGAAGGACAGGCCGCCGAGCCGCGCCGTCTTCGAACCGGGCCTGGGCCAGGTGCCAATCGATACGCTCCGGCCCGGATCCGCTCCAGCCCTTCTCGCTGCGCAACTTGTTCGCTACCGTCCCTGGGAGCGCTCCCAGGTCCATTGTCGAACCTGTTCGTGGAGGATCACGTGCACACCACCCGCTTTCGGTCGGCGATCGCCGGCGCGGTCGTCGTCGGCGTGACCGCGGCCCTCACCGCCGCGGCCGTCACCGCGCCCGCCCAGGCGGCCACCGGCTGCCGGGTCGCCTACCAGGTGACCAACCAGTGGTCGGGCGGCTTCGGCGCGAACGTGAGCGTGACCAACCTCGGTGACCCGGTCCCGAGCTGGCGGTTGACGTGGTCGTTCGCCGCCGGCCAGAAGATCACCCAGCTCTGGAACGGCACGGCAAGCCAGTCCGGCGCGCGGGTCCAGGTCGACAGCCTGGGCTGGAACGGCCGCCTCGGCACCGGCGCGAGCGCCGGGTTCGGCTTCAACGGCTCGTGGACCGGCTCGAACCCGGTGCCCGCCGACTTCGCCCTCAACGGCACCCCTTGCACCGGGACCACCGTCACGTCGACCACCACCACCACGACCACCACGACGACGACGACGACCACGTCCACACCGCCGGTGACCGACGTCCTCGGCCAGTCGCACACCGTCGGCCGGGTCCGGGCCACCGAGTCCGCCGCGCGGTACACGTGGCCCGGCATCTACTTCGAGAGCCGCTTCCGCGGCACCGGCGTGGGCATCGTGCTGGACGACACCGCCAACGACTACGACGTCCAGGTCGACGGGAAGACCGTCGCCACGCTCGTCACGCCCGGCCGGATCACCCGGTGGATCAACGGCCTGACCAACGCCGAGCACACCGTGCGACTGGTCAAGCGCACCGAGAGCGCCTGGGCCAGCGGCCAGTTCGGCGGGTTCCTGCCCGCCGCCGGCGGTGAGATCCTCGCCAAGCCGACCGCGCGCACCCGCCAGATCGAGTTCATCGGGGACTCGCTGACCGCCGGCTACGGCAACACCTCCACCACGCGCGACTGCTCGGCCAACGGCGGCGTCGACCGCAACACCAACACCGACCTCGCGTTCGGTCCGCTCACCGCCCGCGCCCTCGGCGCCGACTACCAGGTCAACGCCCACTCCGGTCGCGGCATGGTCCGCAACTACAACGGCGGCGAGCCGGACACCACCTTCCGCACCTTCTACGAGCGCGGCCTGCAGAACGTGCCCGGCGACGTGTGGCGCAACCCCGCCACGTGGCGGCCCCAGCTGGTCGTGGTCGGCCTGGGCACCAACGACTTCTCCACCGCGATCAACCCCGGCGAGCAGTGGACCCCGGACAGCCTGACCGCCGCCTACAAGTCCGCGTACCAGGGCTTCCTCGACAAGCTGCGCACCCAGTACGGCCCCGACACCGTCATCGTGGTCAGCGCCACGAGCCTCTTCGCGCAGGCCGCCGAGCAGGTTGTCACCGACCGCAACGCCCGCGGCGACGGCCGGGTCCGCTTCTGGAACTACGAGGACCCGAGGCTCGACCGGCTCGGCTGCGACTGGCACTTCTCCCTCAACGACCACCGGCTGATCAACACCCTGCTCACCGACTACATCGCCACCCTCCCGATCGCCTGGTGACGCCGGTCGCCCGTTCCCCCCACGCCCGCCGTTCCCAGCACCGCGGCTGACGCGGGCCGGGCAGGCGCCCGCCTACTCGCAGCCGACGCCGTCACCGTTGGCGTCCAAGCCGTACTCGTCCGGGCCGATCACCCTGATCGGCCCGGTCACGTAGACGGGACCGTTGCCCTTGCCGGGCTTGCAGTCGACGTCGCTCGCAATGGGCACGCACGGCTCGTAGCTGGGGTGGCAGCCCGGGTTCGGCGCGGGCGGCGGCGGGGCTTGGGTCGCGGGGTCGGGTTGCGGGTTGGGTTGCGGGGCAGGCTCGGGGTTGGGCCTGGGCTCCGGGGCAGGCTCGGCGACGGGCGTTGTCGTGGTGGTGGTGGTCGTAGTGGTCGTCGTTGTGGTGGTGGTCGTCGTGGTCGGCACGGCTGTGGTGGTCGTGGTCGGCACGGTGGTCGTCGTGCCGGTCGCGCTCGTGGTGAGGGCGGCAGCGGTGTCCTCGGTGGATGGCGTTTCGTCCGCGAGCGCCCCGATCACGACGAACAAGAGCACCACGGCCCCGGCGGCGATCCACATCGGACGGCGTGATCTCCGCTGTGCCGGCGGCGCGAAGACGGCCGGCCGCGGCGGCACGACGACGCCCGAGGCGTCACGCGGCAGGTAGAGCACGACTTCCAGGCCCCGGTCGCCGACCCGGACCACCGCCTCGCACCCCGGCACGCCACCGGCGTCGATCACCTGGCCCATGATGTCGGCGTAGCGCCGGGACATCAGGTACGTCAGCTCACCGATCCGCTGCCCGTCCAACCGGACCTCGATGGCGTACTGGCCGCGGTGCTTGCCCGAACCGATCACGCACCACGTCAACCCGACCGCGACGCGCCGCTGCCCGCCTGGCGCGACGGGGTACCTCGCCAGCCACGCCTGGTGGTCCTCCTCGCCCGTCACGACGACCGGGACCCCGGCCTCCAGCATGACGAGACCTAACGCCGAGTTCTCCACCATCACGCCCACTCCTCTGCGCCGAACGGCTGTACGCAGGTCATCGGGGTGGTTCGCGCGACCGTTACCGAACCGGCAAGAGTAACTGAACACTCACCAGCCAGAACCGGTCGCATTCTCGGCTCTGCTTGACAGGTTCTCCACCACGCGATGAGCTGTGCGACTAGTGAGTGACTAATCAATCATCAATCTGGAGTCGTGATGAGCACCCCTGCCCCTCGAACGCCGAACGGCCTCGCCGGCAACCGCCCTGACCGGGTCGGCGGATGGTGGGTTCCCGGCGCGGGAGGGAGCGTTGCCACCACGCAACCCGGGGAGGTCCTCGTCCATGGGACGAACAAGATCCATCGCCGCCACGCTCACCGCACTGCTCGTCGGCGCCGCGCTCGCGGCCGTCGCACCACTGCCCGCAGCCGCCGCGCCCGCCGCCGACGACGTCGTGATCAACCAGGAGCTGCGGGCCCTGGTCCAGCCGGTGCTGACCGCGTCGGCCGACGGCCGACTCCGAGCGCTCGTGCGCTACCTGGCCCGGACCCGGTCCCACGGCGACACCGACGCGCTGCTGCGAGAGGTCGTCGAAGCCGCCGAGGACTCCTACGTCGTCAACCCGCACGAGCCGTGGTGGGTCGAGCTGAAGACCGCGGTCGCGAGCTTGCGCAGCGTCAACGGCTTCTCCTACGAGGCGCAGGTCCACATCCCGTACGCCGACGAGGGCATCACCACCGGTGACGACGTCGTGCTCACCGTGGCACCCGCCGACGAACGGGCCACCAGCGCCCCAGGGTTCGCCCTCTCGCCCACCGGGGGTGTCCGGCAGCTGCCGGACGCGATCGACGAGGCCTACGCCGCCACGAAGGAGGTGTGGGTGCTGTCGGTCCACGAACCGACCTCACCCCTCCCGGCCCCCCAGGCGGAGGAAGCAGGCGGACAGGAGGTACGCGACCAGTCGGTGTGCGAGCCGACGGGGGTGCGCCGCGACAAGGGCTTGGAGCACCTGCACCAGTGGCGGGTGCCGGACCGCGCCGCGTTCGGCAGTTGGTTCGAGGGCGAGCGGGAGCTGCGGGTGCTGGTCGTCACCAGCACGGGCGCCGTCCTGCGCCGGGTCGTGCTGCCCGGCGTGGCGCAGGACGACATCGGCTCGTGGCAGGCGTCCGGGGTCTTCGTCACCACGTGGGACCGCTCGGTGCACGGTGACGTGCTCGCCTACCAGTGGTACGAGGAGGACGGCGGCCCGCAGGTCGACGTGGCCCTGTCCATCCCGACCGCCGGCGGCACGATCACCACGACCGTCACGTGGCGCAAGCGCGACGACAACGCGGGCCACGCCGTGGTGTGGTTCACCGACTCCGCGCACCGCGAGCACGACACCGGTTCGGTCCGGTTCACCACGTGCGGCCAGGGCGGTGACGGCGTCACGGGCAACCTGGCGTGCGCGAGCACCGCGTCGGCGTCCGGCACCCACGTCGGCTACTCCCCCGATCGCGTCAACGACTGCGTCCGCGACACCCGGGTGGGCGGCGCGAGCAGCTGGGCCAACGCGCCGGGCACGTGGCCGCCGGGCAGCCCGGAGTGGGTGCAGGTCGACTTCGGCAGCGCCGAGGCGGTCCGCCGGGTCGCCGTCCACACCAGCGAGGGCTACCCGATCCGGGCGTTCCGGGTGCAGGTCTGGGACGGCGCGGCGTTCGTGACCGTCGCGGACGTCACGGACAACACGTCCCTGGGCGTCTCCGTCACCTTCCCCGTCCGGACCACCCGCCTGGTCCGGATCAGCGCCTCGCAGGGCCCCGCCCACCAGCCCGGCTACGTGCGGGTCAACGAGCTGGAGGCCTACTCGACCTGAGTGGATGCGATCGTAAGCACAAACCACTTGTTCGATCGCACATAATTTGCGACGGTTGCGCACGTGAAGAGCACCGATCGCCACCGGGTGATCATCGAACGGCTCCGCTCCGGCGCGCAGGTCGCCGTGGCGGAGCTGGCGGCGGCCACCGGCGCGTCGGAGATGACCATCCGCCGTGACCTGGACCTGCTCGCGGCGGGCGGTGTGCTGCGCCGCGTGCACGGCGGGGCGGTGCCGCTGAGCCCGGCGGGCGTCGAGCCGCCGTTCACCGCCCGCACCGCGACCGCGAACGAGGCGAAGCGCGCCATCGCCGCGGCGGCCGTCGGGCTGATCCGGGACGGCGAGACGATCGTGCTGGACAGCGGCACGACGGCGGTCGAGGTGGCCAAGCTGCTGCGTGGTCGCCCTGTCACCGTGATGCCGCTGTCCCTGCACGCGGTGCGCGAGCTGCTCGACGCGCCCGAGGTGCGGCTGCTGCTGCCCGGCGGCGAGCCGAGGCCCGGCGAGCTGGCGATGGTCGGCCCGCTGGCGCTGGCGTCGCTGCGGGCCCTGCGGTTCGACGTCGCCGTGCTCAGCCCGTGCGCGTTCGACCTGACCGCCGGGCTCACCGCGCACAACCTGGCCGACGCCGAGGTCAAGCAGCAGGCGATGGCCGTGTCCGGTCGCACGATCGCGCTCGCCGACGCCACGAAGTTCGACCGCACCGCGCTGGCCCACGTCTGCCCCGCCGACCGGCCGGACGTGCTGGTCACCGATTCCGACTCCCCCGCCGACGTGCGCCGTGAGCTGGCCGCACGCGGTGTGCTCGTGCACGTAGCCGAACGACTGGAGAACCTGTGACGACCGCCCTGCCCCGTGCCGCACGCGTCGCGACGTGGGTCTACTTCACCATCAACGGGTTCGCCGTCGGGCTGTGGGTGGTGCACATCCCGAACGTCGAACGCGCGACCGGCATCTCGCACAGCGCCCTCGGCGGGCTGCTGCTCGTGCTCGGCGCGGCGGCGTTCCTCGGGATGCAGGTGGCCGGTCCGCTCGCCGACCGGTTCGGCCAGCGCAAGCTGCTGCCCGCGGCCGGGGTGCTGCTCGGCATCGCCCTGTTCTTCCCGGGCCTGGCCACGTCGTGGTGGACGTTGGGCCTGGCCCTGCTGTGCTTCGGCTTCGGCAACGGCACGATCGACGTGGCGATGAACTCGCACGCCGTGGTCGTGGAACGGGCCTACCCGAGGCCGATCATGGCGTCGTTCCACGCGATGTGGTCGATCGGCGGCGCCATCGCGGCTCTGGTGGGCGCGGCCACGTTGGGCGCCGACGTGCCCACGGCCGTGACGTTGAGCGCGTGCGGTGTGTTCACCATCGTGGTGTCGCTGGTGACCGGCCGGTTCCTGGTGGACGGCCGTCCCGAGCCGGCGGAGGCCGCGTCGGAGGCGCCGGCGGCCAAGCCGTCGACCAAGCTGGTGTGGCTGCTGGGCGCCATCGCGTTCGCCATGATGCTCGCCGAGGGCGTGGCCAACGACTGGGCCGCGCTGCACGCCGAGGACGTCCTCGGCACGTCCACCAGCACGGCGGCGTTCGCCTACGGGTCGTTCGCGGTGGCGATGACCGTGGGCCGGTTCGCGACCGACCGGGTCGCCGCGCTCGTCGGGCCCGTCGCGATCGTGCGGTACGGGGCGGCGCTGGCCGCGTTCGGTCTCCTGCTCGTGGTGTTCTCGCCGTGGGTGTGGTCGGCGTTCGCGGGGTGGGCGTTGTTCGGCCTGGGGTTGTCGGGCAGCGTGCCGCAGCTCTTCTCGGCCGCGGGCAACCTGGACAAGCGGTCGTCCGGCGCGTTGATGGCGCGGGTCGTGGGCCTCGGTTACGTGGGTCTGCTCGCGGGCCCGGCGCTGATCGGCGGCCTGGCCCACTGGATCCCGCTGAACGTGGCGTTCCTCGTGCCGGTGGCGTTGTGCCTGCTGGCCGTGGGCTTCGCCAACGTCCTCGCGCCACGCCCGGCGTCGGCGTCCTCGGAGGAGCACATCGGGTCGCGTTGACCACCCGACGGACGCGGTCAGAGCGGGATGTAGACGCCGAAGTCGCGGTTCGCGGTGCGGAAGTCCTGGAAGCCGATCCGCGCGCCCGCCGCCCTCGTCACGGTGCCCTTGGCGATCACGCCGCCCGACGACGAGGGGCCGTACACGGGTCCGCCGCTGTCGCCCACCCGCGCGGCCGGTTGGCCGTTCACCTGCTCGCCCTCCACCAGGTCCTCGCGGTCGGCGTAGAAGAAGAGGACCTTGATGTCGCACACCGGTGCGCCGGTCGTGCGGGCGCTGGTGATGCCGGACCGGCACACGTACTCGCCGGTGTAGACGTCGCCCCGGCCCTAAACGCCACCCTTCCACCACAGCGTGACGTGGTCGTCTTCCAGCACCAGCCCGGCGAAACCGGCGTGCCCACCGCACCGGCCCGGGTGATCCTCGCGGGGTAGCCTCGGGGTCGGCACAGTGAACGGAGTGGCGATGAGCGGGGAACGGGAACCGGTGGTCGACGCCGAGATCGTCGAGTACGAGGCGGCCCCGGTGGTGGTGCCGCCCGCCGACTACACCGAGGACGGCGTGCCCACGTTCGAGCACGTCCGCGACCGGATCGAGGGTCGGGTCGCCACCGGTATCGGCGCGGAGGAACTCGCCGGGGACACCTCGGCGGCGAAGGCGGTCGAGGAGCAGTTCGAGGCGCGGCGGCAGGCCGGGATCGACAAGCTCGAAGAAATCCGCCGGTCGATGCGCGGCGACGCCTAGCGCCGAAGCGCGGGCAAGCGCGTGGAAGTCGAAACGTCGAAGTCGAATATAGAAAACATATAGCGGGACAACCGGTTACCGGCGGAACCGGAATTCCCTAGGGTGCTCAGCGTTGGTTCACGACGCTGACGGATCCTGGGGGATCTCCATGAATCGTGTGTTGCGCCGGGCGTCCACCCTGGCCGCCGGCACGGTCCTGCTCACCGGTGCGGTGGTCGCACCGGCCACGGCCGCGCCGGTGCGCATCGGGCTCCAAGCGGCGCTGGACGGCGCGGTGGCCGTCGGTTCGCCGGGCGCTTACGCGGGCGTCCTCGACGCCGGCGGCCAGTGGTACGGCCACAGCGGGGTCGGCGACCTCGTCGACCGCGCCGCGCCCAAGCCGCGCGGGCAGTTCCGGGCCGGCAGCATCACCAAGACCGTGGTCGCCACCGCCGTGCTGCAACTGGTCGGCGAGGGCAGGGTCCGGCTGGAGGACCGGATCCAGGACCGGCTGCCCGGACTGCTGCCATACCCCGAACCGATCACCGTGCGCCAGTTGCTCCAGCACAGCAGCGGCATCCCGTTCACCGAGCGGTGGGCCACCCCGGCGGAGGTCGACACGACGCGGTGGCGGCACCAGCCGCCGGACGAGACGATCCGGCTGGGGACCGAGGGCAAGCCGCTGTCCTTCCCGCCGGGACGGGGCGTGGAGTACTCCAACACCAACTACGCGGTGCTCGGCAAGCTCGTGGAGGAGCTCACCGGCCGGTCGTTGAACGCCGAGTTGCAGCGGCGCGTGCTGGACCGGGCGGGGATGCGGGACAGCTACCTCCCCTACCGCCACCCCCACGTCGACCGGCCGGCCGCGCGCGGTTACGAGTGGCTGCACGGCCCCGACGCCGCGCCGACCGACGTCACGGACTACGAGATGTCCCGGTTCTGGGGCTCGGGCAACCTGGTGTCCACGGTCGACGACCTGAACCGCTTCTTCCGCGCCCTGCTCGCGGGCGGGCTCGTGCCGGCGGCGCAGGCGGCCGAGATGCGCCAGACCGTGCCCAGCGGCATCCCGGGTCTGGAGTTCGGGCTCGGCCTCATGCGGATCCCGCTGCCGACGGGCTGCGCCGCGCCGGAGGTCTGGGGCTTCAACGGCTCGGTGCCCGGCTACCACACGTGGACGATGCACTCCCCCGACGCCCGGCGGCAGATCACGGTCGGCGTCACCACGAACCTGACCTCGGTCCCGGCCCAGGACGCCGCGCTCCAAGCGGTGTTCGCCGAGTTCTGCCCGTCGGGTCAGCAGGTCGCGTCGCGGGCGGGCGCGGCGCCGAGCAGGTAGGAGTCCGCGGCGGTCCGGGTGCACTCGTTGGCGTGGTAGACGCCGTGGCCCGGGCCGTCGAACGTGACCAGGTGCGAGCCCCTCGCCTGCCGGTGCACGGCCTGCGCCCACCGGTAGGGCGTGGCCACGTCGTAGCGGCTGGTCAGCAGGAGCAGCGGCGGCGCCCGGTCGACGTCGAGGCGGTGCGGCGGGTTGGTCGGGCGGTCGGTGAGGCCGATGCACGTGGCGGCTTCCTGGTGGCCGAGGAACGTGCCGCGCAGCGTGGGCGCCGCGCGCAGTTCGGCCTCCCGCGACGCCCGGTACCCGGCGAAGTCCGCGAACCGCAGCGCGAAGTCCTGGCACACCACGGCGTGGCGCAGGGAGTCGTAGTTCGGCTCGAACGAGACCCGCGTGCCGCCGACGTCGGCGATGAGCGACGCCAGGCCCTCCCACTCCCCGCCGCGGATCGCGGAGAACGCGCCGTGGATCAGCTCGCCCCGGCCCCAGCCGATCGCGTCGGCCTCGACCAGCGCCCGCTCCCAGGCCGCGTGGACGTCCTGGCCGTGCAACGCGCACGTGGCGTTCTCCGCGCACCACGCCACGAACACGCCGAACGCCTCCTCCACGGCCCGCGCCCGGTCCAGCAGCAGCCGGGGCAGCTCGGCACTGTGGTCGATCACGCCGTCCAGCACCATGGAGCGCACCCGCCGGCCGAACAGCTCCGCGTACTGCTGGCCGAGCAGCGTGCCGTAGGAGATGCCGTAGAAGCTGATCCGCCGCTCGCCCAACGCCTTGCGCACCGCGTCCAGGTCCCGCGCCGAACGGGCGGTGTCCACGTGGTCGAACACGGGGTGGTCGGCGCGGCAGTCGTCGCGCACGGCGCGGTTGTACTCGGCGAGGGCGGCGAACTCGGCCTCGTCCGCCGGGTCGTCGCCGGGGTCGCGCGCCACCACGTCGAACGAGCAGCGGATCGCCGAGCTGCCGTTCGTGCCCAGCTGGTCGAAGCCGACGACGTCGAACCTGGCCCGCACCCCGGCGCTCAGGTAGGGGGCGCGGGCGAACTCCGCGGCGGACCCGCCGGGACCGCCCGCGTCCACGAACACCACGCCGATCCGACGTGCCGGGTCGGTGGCGCGGACCCGTGACACGGCCAGGTCCGCGCGCGGACCGCGCGGGTCGGCCCAGTCCAGTGGGACGGACACCGTGCCGCAGTCGGCCGCGGGCTGGTCCGGGCAGGGGTGCCAGGCGATCGTCGTCGCCTCCGCCTCGGGCGCCACCAGCAGCAGGCTCGCGGCCAGCGCGGTGACGAGCAACGTCCGCATGGAGTCCCCCAACCGTGAGCGGACGTGCAGTCTCGCGAGGCCGACGCGCCCGGCGCAACCCCTGTATCGGCTGTTCGCCGGTCCGGCGTGAATTCACATATCTGTGCACCGGCCGCGCAAAAGCACGCCACCGGTTCACGAGTATGACCGACCCCCGACCATTTGTTCACAAGCGTGACCAGCGGGCCTTTTCGCGGCAGCACCGTTGACCTGCCGTTGCGGACCTCATAGCATCCAAAGGGAAAGCGATTTCCCGTCCTGCGGCGCAATGAAGCACCAGGGGGCACTGTGTCTTCCACTGCGTCGGAATCGGCTATTTCCCTACGCCACGGAGACTTATTATGCGCGTGAAACCCATGATTGCCTGCGTCGGCCTGTTAGCCGGCGCGCTGGTCGCGGTGGCGTCGTCCACCGCGCAGGCCGCTCCCACCCGGTACGAGGCGGAGAGCTCGCCGGCGGTCTGCTCCGGCGCCATCGACACCGACTGGACCGGGTACTCCGGCAGCGGGTTCTGCAACGGCGCGAACTCCACCAGCGGCTACCTCCAGTTCACCGTCAGCGCCGCGGCGGCGGGCACGGCGACGGTGGGCGTCCGGTTCGCCAACGGGACCACCGCGGCCCGGTCCGCCACCCTGCTCGTGAACGGGTCGGCGGTCCAGACGCCGTCGTTCGAGGGCACCGGCGCCTGGTCGACCTGGGTGACCAAGACGGTCAGCGTGCCGCTGGTCGCGGGCAGCAACACGATCCGGCTGAACCCGACCGGCTCGGCGGGCCTGCCCAACGTCGACTACCTGGACGTCGAGGCCGGTGGCGTCGACCCGCAACCGCCCGGCGGGCTCGTCGGCTGGGCCGCGCAGGCCGGTGGCACCACCGGCGGCGCGGGCGGCACCACGGTCACCGTGGGCACCTTCGCCGACTTCCGCACGCAGGCGCAGTCCGCCGGCGCCAAGACCATCCTGGTCAACGGCATGCTCAGCGGCACGGGCACCGTCGAGATCAGCGCGAACAAGACGATCCGCGGTGTCGGGTCGAGTTCGGGCGTCTCCGGGACCACGCTCAACATCGAGGACATGAGCCCGGCCAACGTGATCATCCAGAACCTGAACATCCGGGGCAAGGTCGGCGGCGACGCGATCGCGATCGAGAGCGCCACGCACGTCTGGATCGACCACAACACCATGTCCAGCACCATCGAGGACAGCCCCGACTACTACGACGGCATGCTGGACATCACCCACGCCGCGGACTACATCACCGTGTCGTGGAACGTCATCCGCAACCACTGGAAGACCTCGCTCGTCGGCCACTCCGACGGCAACGGCGGCGAGGACCGCGGCCACCTGCGGGTCACCTACCACCACAACTGGTTCGACCGCACCTTCGAACGCAGCCCCCGCGTGCGCTTCGGCGAGACGGTCCACGTGTTCAACAACTACTACACCAACGTCAACAACAACGCCGACTCGTACGCCATCGCGTCGCTCATGGACGCCGGTCTCCTCGTGGAGGGCAACGTCTTCGAGAACGTGCAGCAGGCGTGCTGGTCGGCGAGCGGTTACGCGGACTCCGACCCCGGACGCCTGGTGGCGCGCGACAACTCCTTGACCAACTCCGGCCCCTGCGAGGTCAACGGCACGGTGGCCGCCATCCCGTACAGCTACACCGCCGACGCCGTCGGCACGGTGAAGTCGTCCGTCACGGCGGGCTCCGGCGCGGGCAAGCTCTGACCCCACGCCCGGAACGGGGCGGCGACCGGCACCCGCCGGTCGCCGCCCCTCCGCTGTTCCGGCCGGCCGCCCCGATGACCGACGGGCCGTGCCGGTGACGTCGAGGACCGCTGAGCGCCCTTGACGGGTCAGGGGCTCGGCGCGGTGGCGGACGCCTCCTCCAGCGCGTGGCGGGCATAGGCGCGCACGTCGGCGTCGCTGTCGTGCGCAGCCGCCGCCAGCCGTTCGGCCACCGCGGGCAGGCGCGCCCACCGGGTCACCGCGCGGACCGCCGCCTTGCGCACGTCGAGGTTCGGGTCGTCCAGCAACGGCAGGAGGAGGTCCGCGTCGTCGACCGCCCACGCCGCGCCCACCCGCACCTGCCAGGCCGGATCGACGAGCGCGGCGGCGGCGAGGTCCCGCAGCGCCGGGGGGCGGCCGATCCGCCCGATCGCCTCCAGCGCCGCCGCGCGCACCAGCGGATCGGGGTCGCCCGCCAGCACGCCGAGCGGGTCGGCCGCAGCCGGATCGCCCACCGTGCCCAGGCCCTTGGCCACCTGGACGCGCAGTTCCCGGCGCGGGTCGGCGGCGGCCGTGGCGACGAGCGCGTGCTCGCGCAGCGACACGAGACCGCGGATCGCCGCCGACCGCACCGAGGCGTCGGGGTCGGCCAACGCCTCGGCGTACACGTCGGTGGCGCCGAGCTTGAGCGCCCACAACACCTCCAGCGCGACCGAACGGGCCGGCGACCCCTCCAACGCCCGCCGCAGGTCGTCACCGCGCGGCACGACCTCGACCAGTTCCCTGAGCCCCGCCGCGGCGGCCGAGCGGACTTCGTCCCGGTCGTCGGCCATCGCGCGCACGAGGGCGAACTCGAAGCCGGCCGGCACCACCTCGGTGATGGTCACGACGGCGGCGCGCCGCACCGCCGGGTCCGCGTCGCCCAGGTACGGCTCCAACGCGGCCAGGTCCGGCTGTTCCTCGGCCAGCGCCACCAGCTCCAGCAGCCGGGGCGAGCCGGCGACACCGCCCGCGTGCCGGGCGCCGACCACCTCCGCCGTCCGCACCGACAGCGACCCGAGGTGCTCCACCTGCCCGGTCCGGTGCTCGACGCCGTCCACCGGCACGAGGTACGGGTGGACCGGCCGCTTGACGAACTCCATCTCGCCCGCGTCGTTCTTGCGCAGGTTGAGGTGGTGGAACCACGTCTCGTCGTCGCGCTCCGGCACGTCCAGGCGCTCGTGGTAGAGGCCCCAGCGGCTCTCCGTGCGCATCAGGGACGCCTGCGCGGCCATCTCGGCGCAGTCCCGGATGAACGTCACCTCGGCGCACCGCATCAGCTCGTGCGGCGTCGTGGCGCCCATCGCGGCGATCTCGCCCTCCATCCGGGCGAACGCCTCCAGCGCGACGTGCAGCTTCGCCCCGGTCTTCGGCGGCGCCACGTAGTCGTTGACGAACCGGCGCAGCTTGTACTCCACCTGCGGCTGCGGTGGGCCGTCCGGGTTGCGCAGCGGCCGGTAGATCAGCTCGTGCGCGGCGGCGACCTGGTCCTCGGGCAGCGGCCCGGGCGTGCCGCCGTGCCGCGACGCGTGCGCGCCGGCGAGGTCGCCGAACACGAACGCGCCGATCATGTAGTTGTGCGGCACGCACGCCAGGTCGCCCGCCGCGTACAGCCCCGGCACGGTGGTGGCGCCGTTCTCGTCCACCCACACGCCGGACGCCGAGTGCCCGCCGCACAGGCCGATCTCGGAGATGTGCATCTCGATGTCGTGGGTGCGGTAGTCGTGCCCGCGCCCGGCGTGGAAGGTGCCGCGGGTGGGTCGTTCGGTGGTGTGCAGGATCCCTTCGAGGGCGGCGATCGACTCCTCGGGCAGGTGGGTCACCTTCAGGTACACCGGGCCGCGCGGCGAGGCGATCTCGCGGGCCACCTCCGCCATCATCTGCCCGGACCAGTAGTCGCAGTCCACGAACCGCTCGCCCAGCCGGTTGACCTGGTAGGCGCCGAACGGGTTGCCGACGTACGCGCACGCCGGCCCGTTGTAGTCCTTGATCAGCGGGTTGATCTGGAAGCACTCGATGCCGGACAGCTCCGCGCCCGCGTGGTAGGCCATGGAGTAGCCGTCGCCCGCGTTGGTGGGGTTCTCGTAGGTGCCGTAGAGGTAACCGCTGGCGGGCAGGCCGAGCCGCCCGGACGCGCCGGTGGCCAGGATGACGGAGCCCGCGGAGACGGTGACGAACTCGCCGGTGCGCGTGTTGAAGCCGACCGCGCCGACCGCCCGGCCCTCGGACACCAGCACCCGCACCGGCATCACGCGGTTCTCGATCCGGATGCGCTCGCGCATCCGGCGCTCCCGCATCACCCGGTACAGCACCTTCTTGACGTCCTTGCCCTCCGGCATCGGCAGCACGTAGCTGCCGGAGCGGTGGACCTGGCGCACGTGGTAGTCGCCGTAGGAGTCCTTCTCGAACTTCACGCCGTAGCGCTCCAGCCGCTGCACCATGGCGAACCCGCGGGTCGCCGTCTGCATGACGGTGCGCTGGTCCACGATGCCGTCGTTGGCCTTGGTGATCTCGGCGACGTAGTCCTCGGGCGTGGCCTTGCCGGGGATGACGGCGTTGTTGACGCCGTCCATGCCCATCGCCAGCGCGCCGGAGTGCCGGACGTGGGCCTTCTCCAGCAGCAGCACGTCCCGGCCGTGCTCGGCGGCGGTGATCGCGGCCATCGAGCCGGCCGTGCCGCCGCCGATCACGAGCACGTCGCACTCCAGGTGGACGCGCCGGGACACCTCGGGGATCTCCAGCGGTGTCGTCATCACGCCATCACCGCCGCCAGGATCGCCTCTCGCCGGACGTCGACCTCGCCCGCGCCGAGCACCACCACGCGGTCCCCGAGCAGCACGGCCTCGTCCACGTCGTGGGTGACGAAGACGGTGGTCGTGCCCGCCTCCCGCAGCACCTCGACCACGAGTCGCTGCATGTCCGCCCTGGTCTGCGCGTCGAGCGCGGCGAACGGCTCGTCCATGAGCACCACCTTCGGTCGTTGGGCCAGCGTCCGGGCCAGCTGCACACGCTGCCTCATGCCGCCGGACAGCTCACGGGGCAGGTGCCGGTCGAACCCGGCCAACCCGACCCGGTCCAGCCAGGCCGACGCGCGGGCGCGCCGTTCGGCCCGCGGCACGCCTTGCAGCGCCAGCGGGAGCTCGACGTTGCGCAGGGCCGTGCGCCACGGCAGCAGCCCGTCGTCCTGGAACACCATCGCGCGGTCCTTCGACGTGCCGCGCACCTCCTGGCCGTCGACCAGGACCCGGCCGGCGGCGATCGGCGCCAGGCCCGCGACGGCGCGCAGCAACGTCGACTTGCCGCAGCCGGACGGCCCCGCGACCACCAGGATCTCCCCCGTCCCCACGTCCAGGTCGAACGACCGGAGCACGGTGGCCGCGCCGTAGCGCACGGCCAGCCCTTCCACCCGCACGCTCATGCCCGTGCCTCCCTCGGCAGCCACCGCGTGACGCGGCGGCCGGCCAGCTCGACGGCGGAGGAGGTCAGCCAGCCGAGCAGGCCGATGGTGACCATGCCGACGATGACGCCGGGGTAGTCCACGATCGTGTAGGCCTGCCAGGTGCGGTAGCCGACGCCGTACCGGCCGGAGATCATCTCGGCGGAGATAACGCAGATCCACGCCACGCCCATGCCCACCGACAGGCCGCCGAACACGCCGGGCAACGTGCCCGGCAGCACGACCTTGAGCAGCACGTGCCGCCGGTCGCCGCCCATCGTGCGCACCGCGTCCTCCCACATCGTCGGCAGCGCGCGCACCGCGTGCCGGGTGCTGACCAGGACCGGGAAGAACGCCGCCGTGCAGGTGATGAACACGATGCCCTGCTCGTCGCTGGGGAACAGCAGGATCGCGATCGGCACCAGCGCGATCGCCGGGATGGGCCGCACCACCTCCAGCAGCGGCTGGAGCACGTCGCCGACGACCCGCGACCGGGCCACCGCGATCCCGAGCGGGATGCCGAGCGCGGCGGCCAGCAGGAAGCCCCCCGCGATGCGGGCCAGGCTGGCGCCGAGGTCCGTGTAGTACTGGGCGGCGGCGGCTTCCTCCACCAGCCGGCGCGCCACCTCCACCACGGTCGGCAGCCGGTCGAACCGCAGCCACGCCACCGTCTCCGTGGCCGTCAGCACCTGCCACAGCAGCAGACCGGACGCCAACGACGCGATCCGCACCACCCACCGCGCGGTCACGGCGTGCCCGCCGCGGCGAGGGCCTGCGAGAAGTCCAGCACGTCGCCACGCGCCGCCGCACGGGTCGTGTGCGGCCGGAGGGAGCCGTCGTCGCCGCGCACCCAGAACGCGTGGTCGGCGAACCACCTGGTCCCGGTCACGGCATCGGGCACGTACGCCACGCGGACCTCCTTCCCGACCTGGTTGATCAGCTTGAGCAGGCACGTCGGGTCGGCGGCCGGGCGGGTCGCCTCCTCGCCCTCGAACCACACCTCGCTCGCCGTGGCGGGATCGGTGACGTCCACCTCGCACGCGCTGTCCCGGCCGGTGATCCGGGCCGGGTTGGCGGTGTCCGCCGTGCCCGCGCCGACGGCGGCTTGGAGCGGGCCCTCGTCGATGAACCGGTCGACGTCCAACTCCTCGATGTTGCCGATGGACCTCAGGAACGGCACGTCCTGCCGCAACGCGTCGCGCAGCACCGGCTTGAGGCTCAGGTCGAACGTCGCGATGCCGTTCGGTCCGTTGTAGAGGTACACGACCTCCACGGGCAGACCGGTGGCCTTCGCCACGACGTGCGCGGCGTCGAGCGGCTTCTCGTGCAGGTGCCGGGTCGCGTCGTCCTGGGCGCGCAGGAACTCCGCCAGGACGTCCGGCCGCTCCCGGGCGAACCGGTCGCGCACCACCACGCCGTGCAGCGTCGGGAAGTCGAGCTCCGCGCCGTCGTAGAGCAGCTTGGCCTGCTTCGCGAACACCAGCTGCCCCGGCCAGGCGACGAACTGGGCCAGCGCCTCGACGTTGCCCGCCTGGAGGGCGGACGCGCCGACCGACGGCTGCTGGTTCTCCACGGTGACCTGGGTGTCGCCGAGCGCGCGGACGAGAGTGCCGTGCCCGGCGGAGCCGACGCTGGTCGACACCTTGCGGCCGGCGAGGTCGGCGAGCGTGGTCGCGGTGGAGTCGGGCGACACGACGACCATGTTCAGCGCGCCGCGGGCGTTGTAGCCGGTGACCGACACCATCCGCGTGCCGTCGTCACCCTGCTTCTGCGCGCGTGATCCGTTGATGAGCAGCGGGAAGTCGCCCATCGAGCCGATGTCGACCTTCCCGGCGAGCATCTGCGCGGTGATCGGCGCGCCGGTGTCGTAGTCCTGCCAGGTGACCTCGTACCGCTTGCCGGTGCGGCGGCCCAGGTCGGCCAGCCGCCGCTCGAAGTGCCCCAACTCCCGCAACAGCGTGCCCGCGGTGACGGTGTTGATGGTCTTGGACTGGTAGCCGACCACGACGGTCACCTCGTCGTCCGAAGCCGCGCCGGCCACGCACGAGGTCGACGCGACCGCGACCAGTGCCGCGCCGAGGATTCGCTTGAGCATCGTCGTTCCCCTCAGCGCAGCAGGTAGGGCATGTTGACCTCGACCGCGCCCGTCGGGCAGCGCAGCGCGCACGGCCCGCAGTACCAGCACTCGTCCACGTGCATGAACGCCTTGCCGGTCTCGGGGTTGATCGCGAGCGAGTCGAGCGGGCAGACGTCCACGCACAGGCGGCAGCCCTCGATGCACAGCGACTGGTCGATGGTCACCGGCACGTCGGCGCGGTTGTTCACTAGGGCCACGGAGTTCTCCTGGGATTCGTCACCGGGTGGGCGGGGGCGTGCGGAACCGCGCCACGTCCGGAGCGGACGCGGCGGAAGCGGTGGGTGTGCGGGGAGCGGTGGGTGCGCCGGGGTGGACGCGGCGTGAGGTGCGGTGGGTCAGCGACAGAGGGCGCTGGCCTGGCGGCGCAGGTCCACGTGCAGTCGGAACCGCGGTGCGACGTTCACCGCGCCTCCCCCGACGGCGTGCGCCGCAGCTCGGCGCGCATGGTGAGCCGGTCGCCGCGCATCCGGATGAACTCCAGGTCCACCGGGCGGCCGTCGGCGAGGTGGCTCAACCGTTCCACGACCAGCAGGGCGGAGCCGCGCGGGACCTCCAGCACGGCGGCCGAGTGCAGGTCGGCGTTCACCGCCTCCAGCGTCACCGCCGCCGCGCCGAGCCGCAGCCCGGTGGTGCGCTCGATGAGCGAGAAGATGTCCTGGTTCTCCAGGTCCTCGGCCAGCAGCGGTTCGCCGACGTCGCGCGGGAGGTAGGTCAGGTCGAGCGACAGCGGCAGCCCGTTGAGCCTGCGCAGCCGTTCCACGTAGACGACCTGCTCGCCCTCGGCGAGCCGCAGCCGCTGCGCCACCGGGCCGGGCGGTCGGACCAGACCCGCGGTCCGCACGTCGTTGCCGACCTCGCCGTGCTCGTGCAACGTCTCGGCCAGCCCCATCAGCTGGTTCAGTCCGTGCGCGTACTTCTGCGCGACCACCACCGTGCCTACGCCGGGCACGCGTTCGATCAGTCCTTCCTCGCGCAACAGGTCCAACGCCTCGCGGATGCCGTTGCGCGACGCGCAGAACTCCGCCGCGAGGAACCGCTCGTCGGGCAGCACGCCGTCGGGGAAGGCGCGCTGCACGACGAGCTGGCGGATGACGTCGGCAGCCTGTCGCGCCCGGTCGGCGCGCAGGCGCCGCTCCGTGGGACTCGGTCGGGGGCTGCTCATGCGGCACAGTCTGCGGTCCCGTCCCGAGTTGCTCGGTAACGACCGCATTACGCCACCTGAATCGCCGTGTTTCCTGGGACAACGGCGCTGTTCCGCCACCTCCGACCACGTCCACATCGTGGACAGCCGTTCTCCGCCTCGGGAGGCCGCGAACCGCGCCGGTGTCAAGGAGTGCCCGGCTGGTGGACGATATCGACCACCAGCCGGGCAGCACCGCGATCGGGCTCGGTCTCAGCCCAGGAGCGAGGCGAACCGGCTCAGGCCGAACTGGGCGACGCGGCGACCGAGGACGACTCCCGCCTCGTCCGCCGTGCGCGTGTGGATGCCGGACCAGACGCGCGCGTCCACGTTGTCCTTCGTGAGCTCGGCCCACCGCTGGTAGGTCCGGGTGACGCCGGGCGCGGTCGGGCTGGTGGCGGTGAACGGCCGGCGGGCGGACGGTCCGGCGAACGCGGTCAGCACCACCTCGGCCGCACCGGCGTAGGTGTTGTGGCCGCTCGGGTAGTCCGGGTGCGCGGGCGTGGCGTGCAGCGGCGTCCACTGTGGATCGACCGTCGTCCGGATGGCGGTGACCGGCCGCCAGCGCAGGTGGGCGTACTTCGTGTCCGAGGTCGCGATCTGGGTGTCGACCAGGATCACGTGGAACGCCGCGATCAGCGCGGCCCGGCGGGCGGTCGACCCGCCGGTCCGGTCGACGGCCGCGCGCAGCGGTTCGGTGTAGCCGACCAGCGAGCCCTGGAGCCAGAACTGCGCGGTCGCGGTCTGCGCCGCCGTGCGCACGGTGCTGTTCACGGCCCCGTAGGCACGCACCTCCGCCACGTCCGCCTGGTCGCGTGGTGAGCCGAGGGCGGGCGGCGGCGCCAGGCGGAACTGGTCGGGGCGGGCGAGCAGGAACGGCCGGGCCAGCCGGTTGCCCGCTTGCTGCGGCGGCGTGAGCGAGGGCGGCGTCGGCTGCCAGACGCCCGGCGCCGGCGCGGGCACCTCGAACGGCGCGTTGACCGAGGCCGGGTCGAGGCCGTCGCCCGCGCGTTCGGCGAGCAGGTCGCCCGCCTCCCTGAGACCGTCCGCCACGCCGAGGTCGCGCTGCCCGCTCGGCGGGAGGCGGTCGAGCGTCGTGCGCAAGGCGGCGTCCAACTCCGCCTCGCGGGCGGGGGCCAGTGCCACCAGGGCGGTGTGCACCGCCGACGCCACCGCCGCGTCGACCCGGTCGCGTTGTGCGCCGGGGATGTCGTGCGCGGCCCGTGCGGCGGCGAGCCAGCCGATCGCCCACGTCCGGCTGTTGGTCGACTGCGCGGACGCGCCCGCCGCGGCGACCGTCGCCGCCGTCACGTCGAACCACTCGGCCACCACGTCCACCCGGCGCTGCGGCGACCCGCCCGCCGGGGTCGCGCCCACCGCCGCGAAGACCACTGCGAGCACCAAGACCAGAACTCTGTTCATGCCCGAGAGCATTGGGACGCAACGGATGCGCTGTCCATGCCGCCCACATGGCGGGAGCGGCCCCCACCGCCCCGCTACTGTTCCCCCCGGGCGCCACCCGAAATGTCGGTGTCAGAGCAGGTTGCCGTGCCCGGTGCGGGCCGGTTCGCCGATCTCGTGCTCCTGCCCGGTGAGCCCGCCGGCTCGGTCAGGTCACCGGGTTCGGGTGGCTTTCCGCGTAGGTCCGGACGGTGTCCGCGGCGGAGACGCCGCGGATCTCCTCCACCGCGTTCGCCGCCGCGTGGCAGGTGCGGAAGCGCTGGAACGGGGTCAGGCCCAGCCGGTTGACCTGGAGGTAGGTGCAGGTGAGGAGGAACCGGTAGCGGAGGAAGTCCGGGGTGCGGAGCACGGTGTCCCGGTAGGCGTGGTTGCCGAACATCAGCGCGTGCATCGGGGCGACAGGCCGGGGGCGAGGCGGGTCGGCGGACGGTTCGGCCCACGGCTCGGCCGGCGGTTCGGCCGGCGGTTCGGCCGGCATCGGGGGGAAGACCAGGCCGCGCTTGATCAGCGGGTCGACGCGGCGGCCGTACTCGTGGCACCGGGCGGCCCACCGGCGGGCGTACGGCGAGGTGTTCGCGCTGCCCTCCAGGGTGGCGAGCACGGCCCGCGTCCGGGCGACCAGGGCCTCCCGGTGCGCTTCGTAGTGCGCGTCGAACGCCGCGCGGACGGCCTCCGGGTCGGCGCACGAGTACCGGAACCCCTCGGCGTGGGCGCGGTAGGAGGCGAAACCGGCGGTGATGGGCGGGCACGCGGCGACCGTGGTGGCCAGCACCAGCTCCAGCGCGATCAGCTCCTTCGCGTCGTCTCCCGCGCGGACCCGGTCGAGCATCCGGAACAGCAGGTTCGTGCTCTCGGACGCGAACGCGGCCATCAGCTCGCCGGTCTCCGCGCTGCGGATCACGTGCGGCCGGGTGTCGTAGGGCTGCTCGTGGATGGAGTTGTCCGGGAACCACGGCACGAGCGGCCCGCGCTCCCGCTCGCGTCGGGCCAGGAGCCGGTGCTGGGCCAGGTCGTGCTCGAAGTCGGGCTCCGCCGTGGACGGGTGCGTGGCCAGGTACTCGCCGACCACGGCCTCGATGCGCGGCCGGACCACGCGTGCCCACGTCTCCGGGTCGGTCTTGGCGAACAGGCGCAGGTGCGGGCCTTGGCGCCAGTGCCGGGTGAGGTAGAGGCCGGCCACGCGGGAGCGCAGGTGCTGGAAGACGGGGCGCACCGCGTCGAGGATGAGCCGGTCCTTGTCCGGGTCGTAGTAGTGGACGTGCAGGCCGTGCCAGGTGGTCCGGGTGTCCCGGCGGGTGCGTTCGGTCTCGACGGTCACAGCGGTGCCACCTCGTCGTGTGGTGGAGCGCAACGACGTCCGACGCCGACGCGGCACCCCGGTCTCCCGGTCAAGGAACGACCTCGCGCCCCAAGCCGCAACCGCACTCGCACTCACCGTCCTCGCCGGCCGCGCCGAGCTCGGTCAGCCCGTACCCCTGCGTGAGCTCTTCCGGACCCACCGGCGGCACGGCACCGAGCGTCTCGACCAGGACCGGCACGGGCTCGGGCACACTCATCGGACCACTTCCGGAGTCGGGATCGTCGTTGTCCGCGAACGGGATCGCGGACACCTGGTCCAGTGCAGCACGACCGATCCGGTATCCGACGACAAATCACCCGTGCGGGTTGCCCGGGCAGACCTCGCGGACGCCCCACCGCGCCGACCAGGTGGTGCCGCCTCGCGGGCGGCGAACCGGTCCTCGACGACACGGCGGGCCGACTGCGGGCCGAGGTGGAGGCGTGACCGCCGGCCTTCGAACACCGGTCCGGGTGAACCTGGCGGTCTGCGTTGGCGGGCCCGTGCGGCGGCCGGCAAGGCTGTGGGCGGACCGGGCCGGCGGTGGCGAAGGGTGAGGCGTGCACACTGGGAACCATCACGAGGACCACTCCGTCGCCATCGTCGGCGCGGCCTGCCGGCTGCCGGGCGGGATCGCCGACCTCGACGGGCTGTGGCGGGCGCTGGTCGACGGCCGGGACCTGGTCGGCGAGGCGCCCGCGGACCGGTTCGACCTCGACCGGTTCACCGACCGGGACCTGCCGCGACCGGGCAAGGGCTACACCACGGCGGGCGGGTACCTGGACGACCTCGCGGGCTTCGACGCGGTGCACTTCGGCATCTCCCCGAAGGAAGCCGGCCAGATGGACCCGCAGCACCGGTTGCTGCTGGAGCTGGCGGCCGAGGCGCTGGACGACGCCGGTATCGCGCGCGAAGCCGTCGCGGGCAGCGACACGGCGGTGTTCGTCGGCATCTCCGACAACGCCTACGGCGGCCTCCAGATGGTCGACCCGCGCCGGATCAACGCCTACACCATGTCCGGCGCCGCGTCCTCGATCGCCGCCAACCGCATCTCCTACTGCCTCGACCTGCGCGGACCGAGCATGGCCGTGGACACCGCCTGCTCGTCGTCGCTGGTGGCGTTCGACCAGGCGTGCCGGGCGGTGCTGGGCGGCACCAGCCGGGTGGCGCTGTGCGGCGGGGTGAACGCGCTGGTCAGCCCCTACCACTACGTGGGCTTCTCGCAGGCGTCGATGCTGTCGAGGAAGGGCCGCTGCGCGGCGTTCTCCGCCGACGCCGACGGGTTCGCGCGCGCCGAGGGCGGCGGGCTGGTCGTGCTCAAGCGGCTCGCGGACGCCCGGGCCGACGGCGACCGCGTCCACGCCGTGGTCCTGGCGGGCGGCAGCAACAGCGACGGCCGCACCGCGGGCCTGTCCCTGCCCAACGCCGAGACCCAGGAGGAGTTGCTCCGCGCGGTCTACGCCAGGGCCGGGCTGCACCCGGACGAGGTCGCCTACTTCGAGGCGCACGGCACCGGCACGCCCGTGGGTGACCCGATCGAGTGCACCGCGATCGGCCGGGCGCTGGGCCGCCACCGCACCACCGGGCCGCTGCCGATCGGATCGGTCAAGAGCAACGTCGGCCACCTCGAACCGGCCTCCGGCATCGTCGGCCTGCTCAAGGCCGTGCTGGTGCTGCGGCACCGGCTGATCCCGCCGTCGCTGCACGCCGACCCGCCCAACCCGGACATCGACTTCACCGGCCTCGGCCTGGAGGTGGCCACCGCGCCGCGGCCGATCCCCGGCGACGACCGGATCGTGGCCGGCGTCAACTCCTTCGGCTTCGGCGGCGCCAACGCCCACGTCGTGCTGGCCTCGCCCCCCGCGCCGGAACCGGTCGAGCCCCGGGGCGACGAGCCGCGCCCGGTGCTGGTGTCGGCGAGCTCGCCGGAGGCGTTGGAGCAGGCCACCGCCGACCTCGTGGACCACCTCGGCCGCGCCGGTGACTTCTACGACCTCGCCTACACGACGTGCGTGCGCCGAGGCCACCACCGGTACCGCCGGGCGGTGCTCGCCAGCACCCCGGCGGAGGCCGCCCGCCTGCTGCCCGACGCGACGCCGGTCGAGGCCGTCGGCGAGGGCCGGGTCGGGTTCGTCTACTCCGGCAACGCCTCGCAGTGGGCCGGCATGGGCGCGGACCTGCTGTCCGACAAGGACTTCCGGGTCGCCGTGGAACAGGTGGACACCGCGCTCACCGCGTACCTCGGCTGGTCCGTGCTGGACCGCCTCACCACGGTCACCGAGGACGAGCTGGCCGCCACCGAGGTCGCCCAGCCGCTGCTGTTCGCCGTCCAGGTCGGCGTCACGGAGGTCCTGCGCGCCAACGGCATCGTGCCCGCGGCCGTGCTCGGCCACAGCGTCGGCGAGGTCGCCGCCGCCTGGGCCGCCGGCGCGCTGTCCCTGGACCAGGCCGCCTGGGTGATCGCCGAGCGCAGCCGGGCCCAGGCGCCGACCGCCGGTGGCCGGATGGCGGCGGTGCCGCTGTCCCCCGAGGAGCTGCGGCGGCTGCACCCGGCGGCGGAGGTCGCCGGGATCAACACGCCGGGGGACGTCACGGTCGCGGGACCGGCGGACGCCGTCGCGGCCCTGGTCGCCGACCTGCGAGCCCACGAGGTCGCCTGCACCGACCTCGGTTTGGACTACGCCTTCCACACCGCCGCGATGGACGCGGTCCGCGAACCCCTGTGCGCCGCGCTGTCCGGCCTGGCCCCGGCCGCCACCACCATCCCCCTGATCTCCACCGTCACCGGCGCCGCGGTCGACGGCGCGGAGCTGGGCGCGGACTACTGGTGGCGCAACGTCCGCGAGCCGGTCCGCTTCGCCGACGCCGTCACCCACGCCCTCGCCGACGGCGTGGACGTGCTGGTCGAGATCGGCCCGCACCCCGTGCTGCGCGGCTACCTGCGCAAGCTCGCCGCCGCGCGACCGCGGACCCCGACCGCGGTCGTGCCGACCCTGCACCGCGACGCCGACGGCCCGGCCGCCACCCGCACCACCGTGGCCACCGTGCTCGCGGCGGGCGGCCGGGCCGACCGCGACCGCTACTTCCCGACCCCCGGGCGCGTCACCGACCTGCCCGCCTACCCCTGGCAGCGGGAGCGGCACTGGGAAGGCACTCCCGAGCACTGGCTGCGCACCAGCGGCGACGGCCTCGTCCACCACCCCATGCTCGGCGAGCGGCTGCCGTCGCCGCAGCCGTTGTGGCACGGCCCGGTCGAGCCGGTGCGGGTGCCCTGGCTGGTCGACCACCGGCTGGCCGGCTCGGTGGTGATGCCCGCCGCCGGCTTCGTGGAGATGGCCCTCGCCGCCGGCAACCGGGCCCTCGGCCACCCGGTCGAGGTGCGGCACCTGGAGATCAGCCGCCCCCTGGTGGTGCCCTGGCCGGACGCGGCGAGCGTGCACACGCAGGTCTCGGTCGACCCCCGCGCCGGCACCGTGACCATCACCAGCACCCACGGCGCCGATCCCGATCCCCGTCCGCACGTCCGAGGTCGGGTCCGCCGGTTGATCGGCCGGGCGCCCGCGCCGCAGGACGTCGGAGCCCTGCGCGCCGGGCTGACCCGCCGCGTCGACGGCCCGGACCAGTACGCCGAGCTGGACGGGCACGGCCTCAGCTACGGTCCCGCCTTCCAGGTGCTCACCGAACTGCTCGTCGGCGGCGGTCGGGTGCTGGCCTCCTACCGGCACGACGGCCCGGTGTGCGACTTCGTGCTGCACCCCGTGCTGCTCGACGGGGCCATCCAGGCGGGGGCACCCCTGATCAGCGGCGAACTGCGAGTGCACGCGTTCCTGCCTGCCGCGTTCGACGCGCTGCGAGTCTGGCGCACGCCGGCGCCCGAAGGCCTGGTGCACGTCCGGGAGCGGATGCCGACCGCGGCGGAGGCGTGCTGGGACATCACCGTGCTGGACCCCGACGGCACCGTCACCGTCGAGGTCGAAGGCGCCCGGCTGCGCCGGATGGCCGGTGTGCACAGGACGGAGATCCGGCGTGGGCACACCGTGCTGCGCGCCGCGCCGCACCACGACGAGCCGGCGCCGCCGAGCCCGTTGCCCGGCGCGGGCGCGCTGCTGGCCGCCGCACGGCCCAGGATCGAGGAACTGCGGAAGACCTCCGAAGCCGGACTGGCACGCGCCGCCGAGCTGACCGGGTCGGCCGTGGCGCACCGCATCGCCGAAGCGGTGCGCGGCTCGCTGCCGGGCGCGGTCGAGTTCTCCCTCGACGACCTGGTGGCCTCGGGCGTGCTGACCGAGCACCTCCGATTCGTGGAGCTGCTGCTGCCGACGCTCGTGGACGCGGGTCTCCTGCGGGCGGTCGCCCCCGGGAGGTGGCGGTTCTCCGAGAACGTCCCGGACGCGGACGGGCTCCTGCGCCAGGTCTTGGCGGAAGTACCGTCGTCCGCGGCGGAAGCACTGGTCACCCTCACCGTCCTCCACGACGTGGCCGGGCTGCTCCGGGGTGGGTCCGACCCACTGGAGCGGTTGGCCACCGACGAGAACCAGCGGCTGCTGGCCCAGTCCGCCGACCTGGGACCGGTCTGCCGCTTCCACAACCTGGTGGTCCAGGAGTTGGTGCGGCACGTGGTCCGGAACTGGCCGGCGGACCGGCCGCTGCGGATCCTGGAGGTCGGCGCGGGCGCCGGCGGGCTCACCGCCGCGGTGCTGCCCGTGCTGCCCGCCGACCGCGCCCGCTACACGTTCACCGACGTGTCGTCGCACTCCGCCTCCCGCGTCGAACAGCGGTTCGCCGACCACGAATGGGTGGAGTACGGCACCTTCGACCCGGATCGGCCGGTGACCGGGCAGGGGTTCAGCGAGGGCGCGTTCGACATCGTGCTCGCCGCCAACGCCCTGCACACGGCCAAGGACCTGACCCGGGCGCTGACGAACGTCGCCGCCCTCCTGGCGCCCGGCGGCAGGTTGATCGCCTGCGAATCGCACAACCCCGTCGTGCTCGCACCGGTCTTCGGGTTGTCGGACGGCTTCTGGCACGCCGAGGACCGGGAGCTGCGGCCGGACACCGTGCTGCTCGACCGCGACCGGTGGCCGGACCTGTTGCACCGCACCGGTTTCACCGACGTCGTCCAGACCGGCGTCGGGACCGGGAGGCTCCACCGGGACTTCTCGGTGCTGATGGCGACGGCGCCGCACACCGACCGCAACCGGCCCCCGTTGCCGCCGGGTGACCCGGCGCAGCGCTGGACGCTGCTCGCCGAGACCCCCGCCGAGACGTCGCTGGCCGAGCACACCGCACGGCTGCTGCACGTGGCCGGCTGTCCCGAGCCGCGGGTCCGACCGGCCGCGGGGGTGGACGCCGGACGGCACGGACCCCGTGCTGATCCTCGGCGACCCGGCAGCGCCGCTCCTGGAGCGGACCACGCGGTGCGCCGCGCTGCTGCGGTCGATCGCCGAACAACCCGGCGCGGGCGCCGTGTGGCTGGTGACCAGGCCTTGCGGCGCGATCCCGACCGAAGTCGAGGCGGCCGGTGACGCGGCGGTCTGGGGCGTGGCACGGGTGCTGGCCAACGAGTGCCCCGACGTGGCGGTGCGCCGCGTCTCCCTCGCCCGTACCGGCGACTCCGCGGAGCGGCTCGCCAGGGAACTGCTCGCCCCCAGCGCGGAGGACGAGATCGCGCTCACCCCTCATGGCCGGTTCACGCCGCGCGAGGTCGACCTGCCCGACACGCTGCCGGATCCCGTCGCGTACCGGCTGGAGGTGCGTTCGCCCGGCTTGTCCTACGAACTCGGCTGGCGCGCGGTCGAACGCCCCGAACCGGGGCCGGACCAGGTGCGGGTCGCGGTGCGGGCCGCCGCGCTGAACTACCGGGACGTCATGCAGGCCACCGGGTTCCTGCCCGCGGAGAGCTACGGGTTCACCGGCCCGCACGCGCCCGGGCTGGAGTGCGCGGGCGTGGTGACGGCGGTCGGCGCCGGGGTGACCCGGTTCGCCGTGGGCGACCGGGTGGCCGGGCTCGCGCCGGGCTCGCTCGCTTCCGAGGTCGTGGCCCCGGCGCGGTCGCTGATGCCGATCCCCGGGTCGATGACCGACACCGAGGCGGCGACGATGCCGGTGGTGTTCGGCACCGTCGTCTACGGCCTCGGCCGGCTGGCCAGGCTGGAGGCGGGCGAGACGGTGCTGGTGCACGGCGGGGCGGGCGGTGTCGGGCTGGCCGCGCTCCAGTACGCCCAGGCCCGCGGCGCCACCGTGATCGCCACCGCCGGCAGCCCCGTCAAGCGGGCCCTCCTGCGCACCCTCGGTGTCGAGCACGTGCTGGACTCCCGCAGCCTCGACTTCGCCGTCGAGGTCCGCCGCATCACGGGCGGGCGAGGGGTGGACGTCGTGCTCAACTCCCTGGCCGGCCCGGCGATCGCCCTCGGTCTGGAGCTGCTGCGCCCCGGCGGCCGGTTCGTCGAGCTCGGCAAGCGCGACATGTACGAGGACAACGACCTCCCGCTGCGCCCCTTCGTCAACAACCTGGCCTTCTTCGGCGTCGACCTGTCCGCGCTGTCGACCGACCCGGTGGTCGGCGAGCAGCTGCTCGCCGAGGTGATGGGCGGAACCGGCTACCGACCGCTGCCGCACACGGTCCACCCGGCCGGGCGGATCGGCGAGGCGTTCCGGCAGCTCCAGCACTCCTGGCACGTCGGCAAGGTCGTGGTGTCCTTCGACCCCGGCGCCGAACCGGTGACGGCGACGGGCACGCCGGCGGCGCCCAGCCTCGATCCCGACGGGACGTACCTGGTCACCGGCGGGCTGAGCGGTTTCGGCGCGGCCACCGCGCGGTGGCTGGCCGAGCGCGGGGCCCGGCACCTGGCCCTCGTCGGACGACGTGGCGCGGACTCGCCCGGAGCGCCGGAGCTGCTCGCCGAACTCACCGCCCGCGGCTCGCACGCCACGGCGCACGCCGCCGACGCCGCCGACCCGGTGGCGATGCGCCGGATCATCACCGAACTGGACCCGCCGCTGCGCGGTGTCGTGCACGCCGCGATGCACTTGGACGACGCGCCGCTCACCGAGCTGGACGACGATCGCCTCCACGCCGTGCTCAGCCCGAAGCTCGGCGGCGCGGTCGTGCTCGACGAGCTGACCAGGGACCTCGACCTGGACCTGTTCCTGCTCTACTCGTCGGCCGCCGCGCTCGTCGGCAACCTCAAGCAGGCGCCCTACGTCGCGGGCAACCTGTTCCTGGAGGCCCTGGCGCGCCGCCGCCATGCCCACGGCCTGCCGGGCACCACCATCGCGTGGGGCGCCATCGGGGAGACCGGCTACGTCGCCCGCACCGGGATGGAGGCCGCGATGTCCGCGCTCGGGTTGGACCCGATCACACCGGCGGACGCGCTCCACGCGGTGGGGGAACTGCCGGCCTCGGCACATCCGGTGGCCTTCGTCGGCCGGTTCAACTGGCCGAGGTTGAGCACCCTGATGCCCACCTTGCGCACGCCGCGGTTCGGCGCGCTGGTCCGGCAGTCGGACGTGGGCGCCGGCGAGCGCGAGGAGGAGCTGATCCGCCGCCTCGCCCAGCTGCCGGAGGAGGAGGCGGTCGCCCTCATCGCCGGGCAGGTCACCTCGCTGCTCGGCGAGGTGCTGCGGATGGACCCGGCCGCCATCGACCACCACCGCCGCGTCGACCACTACGGCATGGACTCGCTGATGGCCGCCGAGCTGCTGGTCTCCGCACGCCGCCGCTTCGACGTCGAGATACCTCCCCTGGAACTCGCCCGGTCCGGTGGCACGGTCGCCGACATCACCGAGCTGATCCACCTGCGCCTCGGCCTGCGTCGTCCCGGAAGGACCTCCTCATGACCTCACGTCGACCGGCACGGGCCTCGCTCGTGGACACGATCGCGCTCGGCGCGCTGGTGCTCGTGCCCACGCTCGCCCAAGGAGCGATCCTGCGCCGGCGGCGGGCGGTGGGACTGGCCGCGCGGTGGGACACCAACGACTGGGCGTGCCGGCTGCTGCGCCGGCTGCGCGACAAGCACGGCACGGGACCGCTGCTGGTCAAGGTGCTGCACCGCCGGGTGTTGCTGCTGCTGTCACCGGAGGACGCCCGGCACGCGCTGGCGCAGACCACGGTCTCGCTCACCGCCGCCAGCCGGGACAAGGTCGCCGCCCTCGGCCACTTCGAGCCCGGCGCGGTGCTGCTCTCGCGCGGCCTGATCCGGGAGGAGCGCCGCCGCTTCAACGAGTCCGTGCTCGACTACCCCGAGACCGACCACCGGCTGTGCCCGTCCTTCGACGCCGCCGTCCGCGCCGAGGCCGCCACGCTGATCGACCGCACCACCGGGCGCGGGGCGGAGCTGACCTGGGACGAGTTCGCGCGCGCCTACCGGCGGATCGTGCGGCGGGTCGTGCTGGGCGACGTCGCCCAGGACGACGACCAGCTCACCGCGCTGCTCGACGCGCTGCGCGCCGACGCCAACTGGTTCCGGCTGCGCCCGCGGCGCGACGCGGTGCGCGGGCGGTTGTGGGACCGGGTGCTCGGCTACCTCGACGCCGGGTCCGGCGGGCTGGCCTCGTGCGTCGCCGACGCGCCGCAGACGACGCTGACCCTGCCGCAGGCGCAGGCGCAGCACTGGCTGTTCGCCTTCGACGCCGCGCCGATCGCCACCTTCCTCGCCCTGGGGCTGCTGGCGGGGCACCCCGACCGCGCCCGCACCGACCACGACTACCTGCGCGCGTGCGTGCGGGAGTCGTTGCGGCTGTGGCCGACGACCCTGGCCATCCTGCGCGACACCACCCGGCGCACGACCTGGTCCGACGGCAGCACCGTGCCGGAGGGGACCGCGGTCGTCTACCACAGCTCCTACTTCCACCGCGACGACAGCCGCCTGCCCCAGGCCGACCGGTTCGAGCCGGAGGCGTGGCTGGACGGGCGGGCGGCGCGGGACTGGGCGCTCGCGCCGTTCAGCCGGGGTCCGGCCGAGTGCCCCGGGCAGCACCTGGTGCTGTTCACCAGCGCCACCCTGCTCTCGGCGCTGCTCGACCAGGGGCTGCGGCAGGTCGGCGGCGTCCGGTTGACGCCGGATCGCCCGCTGCCCCGCACGGCCGACCACCACGCGCTGCGGTTCGCGTGAGCCGGGTGCTCGGGCGGCTGCTCTTCTCCCGCTCACGGGTGCGCCCGGCCCGGTTGCGCCGGGCGGTGCGGGACCGGGTCGTGGTGGTCACCGGCGCTTCGCACGGCGTCGGCAGGCAGACCGCGCGGATGCTGGCCGAAGCGGGCGCGACGGTGCTCGTGCTGGCCCGGTCGGCACACCTGCTGGTCGAGCTGGTGGAGCAGATCCGGGCGCGCGGCGGGCGGGCCGACGCCTACCCGGTCGACCTCGCCGACTTCACCGCCGTGCGCGAGGTGGCCGAGCGGATCCTCGCCGAGCACGGGCCGGTCGACGTGCTGGTCAACAACGCGGGCAAGTCGATCCGCCGCTCGGTCGAGCTGTCGGGGCGGCGGTTCCACGACTTCCGGCGGCTCACCGACGTCAACTACCTCGGCCCGCTGCGGCTCACGCTCGAACTCCTGCCGGCCATGCGCGCGGCCGGGCACGGCCGGATCGTGTCGGTGTCCACCTTCGCCACGCGGATGCCGGCGTTCCCCCGGTGGGGCGGCTACCAGGCGTCCAAGGCGGCGTTCGACGTGTGGTTGCGGGCGCTCGCGCCGGAGGTCGCCGGTGACGGCGTCCGGGTCGTGCCGGTCTACCTCGGGCTGGTGGACACCAGGATGAGCGCGCCGCTGCTGGCCACGCGCCGGGTGCCGGCGTTGGACGTCCTGGACGCGGCGCACACCGTGTGCGCCGCCGTGTGCACGCGGCGGCACAGCCTGGGTCCGTGGTGGTGCCTGCCGGCCGAACTGGGCGCGGGGTTGGTCTCCCGGCCGCTGCGGGCGGTCCTCGCGTGGTGGTACCGCCGCGGTCGCGACACGCCGGCCGCCCGCGCGTCGGTGGGCCGGCCGCTCCCGGAGCCGACGCGGGAGTCACTGCCGGAGTCGATCCCCGAGTCGCCGCCGGCCCTGGTCGAGCACCGATCGGTGTTCCGGCGGGTGCGGCTCGACGGGTCCGAGCAGCCGTGACCACGGGGAGTGAGCACGGGTCACGCGCCCGGGTAATGGCCGGTCACCCGGGCCGGCGCGGATCATGGCCGCGGACCGAGGTCCGGTGTCCCGGCCCCGACAGGCGCGAGCCGAGGAGTGTCGATGGAACAGCGTGATCGTCCGACGGGTCGCACGAGTTGGCCGAGGTTGGCCGCCGTGCTCGTGCCGACGGTGGTCGCCTGCGCGGTGGTCCTCGGCGGCATCGCCGAGGGCGTGATCGGGGTGTCGTTCACCAGCGGCAGTCCCTTCACCGTGACGGTGGACCGGGTGGAGTCCGACGGGTTGCTCATCGTGCCCGGCCCCTCGGCCGGCGACCCGGGCCTGCCCACCCTGCTGGCGCGGCTGCCCACCGCCGAGCTGTCCGGGCTGTGCCAGTCGATGACGGCCGACCTGCCGGTGGTGGGGCGCGTGACGACCGTGCTGCGGGCGCCGCACGTGCGCACGACGGACCTGGTGCTGGAGGTGCGCGCCATCACCGGCGGCCTGGACGTGGGCCAGCTCCTGCTCGGACCGCTGGCGGACGCGGGCGGCACGCCGGGCTACCAGGCGGGCCGGACCACGCTCACCGACCTCGAGATCACCGCGGGCGCGGTCACCGCCGGCACGTTCACGATCGCGGACCTCGACCTGGGCTACCACACCGGCGACGAGGGCTGTTCGTCCACACCGGACGGAGAGGGCCGGTGAACGGCCGCGTCACCCGCTTCCGGCGCTCCTGCCCGTTCGTCGCCGGCCTGCTCACCACCGCCGCCGGGCTGGAACTGGTCCTCGTGGTCGGCGCCGTGCCCGGCGCGCTGCGCTTCGCCGGCGCCGGCGCGCCGGGGAGCTGGCTGCTCGGCGGCGTGCTGGTCGTCGCGGGCGCGACCCTGCTGCTCGACCCGGCCCGCAGGCACTTCGCCGGCGTGGCCGCCCTCATCGCCGGCCTGCTCAGCCTGGTGGGCGCCAACCTCGGCGGGTTCCTGCTCGGCTTCCTGCTCGCCGTCGCCGGGGGCGCGCTGGCGCTGGCGTGGGTGCCCGACGGCGGCGCGCGCGACGTGAGCCCGGTCGAGTCACCCGCGGAAGGCCGCGCGTGAACGACGCCCGGCTCCGGCACGCCGTGTCCGGCAGGACGATCCTGTTCACCGGGACGTCCTGCGGCGCCACCGACGCCGCGGCGCGTCACCTGACCCGTGCGGGCGCGCGGGTCCTCGTCGCCACCCACCCCGCCCACCGGCCCACCGGCGAGGTGTCGGTCTACCGGGCCGACCCGGCGACGCCCGCCGCCATGCGCGTGCTCGCCGAACGGCTGCTCGACGAGCACGACCGCCTCGACATCGTGATCCACACCGCCGGCACGCCGCCGAGGCAGCCGTCCCGCCGGGACCCCCCGTACCCGATCGACACCCACTACACCGGCCCGACGACGCTCATCCGGGGCCTGCTCCCCGCGCTGGGGACCGACGGCTCGGCCCACCTGATCAACGTCTCCCCCGCGCACCTCCGCCTGCCCCTGCCGGCCCGCTGGGGCGGCCACCGCGCGTCGAAGGCCGCGTTCGACACCTGGTTCCGCGGCCTGGCCCGGAAAGGCCGGGGCGTCGCCACCACGAGCGTCTACACCGGACTCGTCGGAGCCGACGCGGTCACGCTGATCTGCGACGCCATCACCCTGCGGCCGCGCCAGATCGCGCCCTGGTGGCTCAAGTCGGGCCGTGCCATCGGCCATTGAGCTGAAAATCCCGAAACGAGACGTCGATCTCGCGGCCCGGCCGAAAGCCCCCGGCTAGCCCGAACGGCTCAGCGCACGGTCGCGTGACCGCGCCGCACTCGGTCCACCGCAACGTTTTCGAGGCGTGGGCGGGTGGACGATCGCGCAGTTCACCGAATCGATCGGGCATTCGACCGAGCGCCCGCCGGGTCGGGCGGCGCAGTGGCGGCACACCGGCAATCGGCTGCACGCGACGCACGGCGACCGGTCGTGGCCGCGTCTCGATTGCCTTGCCAAACGGAATTGTCCCGACGCACACTCCGGAACGTTTCGAGGCCGCCCACCAGACCGGCGACATCGGCGAACCGCCGTCGTTCGCCCGCACCGGGCAGGACCGCGTTGCCGCCTGACGAACGCCGCCGACCCACCCACCGAGCTCACCTTCCCCGGAGGTCCGGTCCATGAAACGAAGGCACCTGCTCGCGAGCGCCGCCGCCGCGCTCACCCTGGTGGCCGGCGCGGTGCTCGCCGTCGGCACCGCGCAGGCCGACAGCGGCGTGAAGGTCATGCCGCTCGGCGACTCGATCACCGACGGCTTCAACGTCCCCGGCGGCTACCGCGTCGACCTGTGGCAGAAGCTCGTCGCCGGTGGCCGCACGGTCGACTTCGTCGGGTCGATGACCAACGGCCCGACCAACCTCGGCGACCGCAACCACGAAGGCCACTCGGGCTGGACCATCGCCCAGGTCGACAGCAACATCACCACCTGGCTGCGCACCTACACCCCGCGCACCATCCTGCTGCACATCGGCACCAACGACATGTACGGCGGCGACCCGGGCGGCGCGCCCCAACGCCTCGCCACCCTGGTCGACCGGATCACCGCGCTGGCGCCGAACGCGGAGCTGTTCGTCGCGACGATCGTGCCCCTGTCGTCCGGCGACGCGACCGTCCGGGCGTTCAACGCCACGATCCCCCCGATGGTGCAGAGCAGGGCCAACGCGGGCAAGAAGGTGCACCTGGTCGACATGTACCGCGCGCTGACCACCGCCGACCTCGCCGACGGCGTGCACCCCAACGCCGGTGGCTACTCGAAGATGGCCACCGCCTGGCACAACGCGCTGCTGTCCGTCCCCGGCAGCGTCGACGACCCCGGCACGACCACGACAACTACCACGACAACTACGACGACCACCACCACCACGAGCCAGCCTGGCGGTGGGGCGTGCACCGCGACCTACCGCGTGGTCAACGCGTGGGGCGGCGGTTACCAGGCCGAGGTGAAGGTGGCCAACACCTCCACCGCGGCGCTCAACGGGTGGACGGTCCGCCTGACCCTCCCGTCCGGCCACACCGTCAACAGCCTCTGGGGCGGGGTGAGCACCGGGACCAGCGGAGCCGTGTCGGTGCGCAACGCGCCGTACAACGGCTCGCTGGGCAGCAGCGCGTCGACCACGTTCGGCTACGTGGCCAACGGGCCGAACGCCAACCCGCCGGGCGAGCTGACCTGCGTCAGCCCGTGAGCCGAGGTCCGGACACCGCCGACCGTGACGGCCGGGTCACGGCCGGCGGTGGTCGACACCACTCGGATCAGCCCGTAGGGGACGCGACCGGTCGAGGATCTCCGCGTCACCCCTGATGTCGCCGGACCGGGACCTGTGGGGATCGCGATCCTGTGCGCGCGCTGACGGGCATCGCGGTCACCCCACCGGACTATGACCTGCGCCACTTCGCTTCACGTTCCGATCGACCCGCCTCGTCTGGTGGTCGTCAGTTCGAGGAGCACGGGGAAGAGGGCGCGCCATGAACAAGATCGTGATCATCGGGGCCGGCTACGCGGGCATGATGGCGGCGGTCGGCCTGGCCGGTCGGACCAAGGGCCGTGACGACGTCCGCATCACGCTCGTCAACGCCACCGACCGGTTCACCGAGCGGCTGCGGCTGCACCAGGTCGCGTCGGGCGAGGAGGTCGCCGACCTGCGAATCCCGGAACTGCTGACGGGCACGGGCGTGGAGTTCGTCGCCGGCTGGGTCACCGGCGTCGACGCGGCGGCGCGGACCGTGCGCGTGGACGACGAGCGGGTGATCGAGTACGACCGCCTGGTCTACGCGCTGGGCGCGGTCGCCGACACCACCGCGGTGCCCGGCGTCGAGGACCACGCGTACACGCTCGACAGCGCGCACGACGCCGGGTCGCTGGCCCGGCGACTGGACGGCCTCGAGGGCGCCGTCGTCGTGTGCGGCAGCGGGTTGACCGGTGTCGAGGCCGCCGCCGAGATCGCCGAGCAGCACCCCCACCTGGACGTCGTGCTGGCCGGCCGCGAGGAGCCGGGGGCCGGCCTGGGCCCGAAGGCCAAGGCGTACCTGCGCGCCGCGCTCGACCGGCTCGGCGTCGCGGTCCGCGCCGGCGCCGAGATCGTCAAGGTGCTGCCGGACTCGGTGGAGCCGGCCGACGGCGAGGGCATCGCGGCCGACGCCGTGCTGTGGACGAGCGGGGTGCGGGTGCCGCCGTTGGCGGCCGTCGCCGGGTTCGAGGTGGACGGCCGGGGCCGCGTCGTCACCGACCGGGCGCTGCGGTCGGTGACGCACCCGGAGGTCTACGCGATCGGCGACGCGGCGGCGGTCGAGCAGGGGTTCGGGCCGCTGCACGGCACCTGCCAGAGCGGTATGCCGACCGGCGGGCACGTCGCCGCCTCGCTCGCGCGCGAGTTGCGGGGCGAGCAGCCCGAGCCGTTCCGGTTCGGCTACTACCACACGCCGATCAGCCTGGGCCGCCACGACGCGGTGGTGCAGTTCACCAAGCCGGACGGCAGCCCGCGGCCGATCTTCCTGAGCGGTCGCCGGGCCGTCTGGTACAAGGAGGCGGTGACCAGCGCCCCGTGGCCGACGTTCGGCCGGATCGCCCGGTTCCCCGCGCTCGGTTCGGTGTGGCCGCGCGGCGGCCGGCACACCCGATGACCGGGGAGCGGGTGACCGCGGAGCAGGTGTTCCACGAGCACCGGAACCTGCTGTTCTCGGTCGCCTACCGCGTCCTGGGCACCGCCGCCGACGCCGAGGACGCGGTGCAGGACGCGTGGCTCAAGTGGTCCGCCGCCGACCGCTCGCGGGTGGCCGACCCCAAGGCGTACCTGGTGCGGATCGCGTCGAACCTGGCGGTGGACCGGCTCCGGTCGGCCACCCGGCGGCGGGAGACCTACGTCGGGCCGTGGCTGCCCGAGCCGATCCTCACCGACGCCCACGACACCGACGCCGCGGAGTCGGTGTCGATGGCCCTGCTGGTGGTGCTGGAGACGTTGAGCCCGTTGGAGCGCGCGGTGTTCGTGCTGAAGGAGGCCTTCGGCTTCAGCCACGCCGAGATCGCCGCCGCGGTCGAGCGGTCGGAGGACACCGTGCGGCAGGCGGCCCACCGGGCGCGGGCGCACGTCCAGGCCCGGCGGCCCCGCTTCCACGCCGACCGCGCCCGGCAGCGTCAGGTGGCGGACACGTTCTTCGCCGCCGCGACCGGCGGGGACATCAACACCCTCATGGACCTGCTGGCGCCCGACGTGACGTTGTGGACCGACGGCGGCGGCAAGGTGAGGCAGGCGCTGCGCCCGGTCATCGGCCGGGACCGGGTGGCGACCTGGTTCGCCGGCATCGCGGCCCGCCCGTACCAGGGGGTCCTGCCCGCCGACATGACCGCCGAGGTGGTGGAGCTCAACGGTGGCACGGGGATCGTGTTCAGCGGCGGCGGCCGGGTGGTCGCGACCGTCACCTTCGACCTGGCGCAGGACGGCCGCATCACCGCCATCCACAACGTGGCCAACCCGGACAAGCTGGGCGCGGTCACCGCCCGCACCGTCCACCGGATCGAGGCACAGGCCGGGCCCGCGAGCCGTTGACCGGGGCGCGGGCTCCCCCGCCGCGGCGGGGTCGGGTTCCGGTGTGGTCGTCGCCATGGTGTATCCCTTCGGGTGACGGCCCAACCAGCAGGGGAGATCGTGCGCATCGGGGTGTTCTACGACGGGACGTGGTTCGCCTACCTGAGCGACTTCTACGCCACCGCCCATCCGCGTCGGGCGCGGATCTCGCTGGACGGCTTGCACGACGCCGTGCGCTGGCACCTGCACACCCGGACGGGGGTCCCCCTCGACGACTGCGTGGTCCACGAGGCGCACTACGTGCGCGGGCGCATCGAGACACCGGCGGCGTCGTTCGATGCGGCGTTGGCCGCCGCCGGGGTCACCCGGCACGACCTGCCGCTGCACGGCGGCAAGGAGAAGGGCGTCGACGTCCACTTCGCACTCGAGGTGTGGGAGCTCGCGACCACCGTGCCGCTGCAGTGGGTCGTGCTGATCACCGGCGACGCCGACTTCACGCCGCTGGCCACCCGGCTGACCGGTCGCGGCGTCAACGTGGTGGTGCCCGTGGTGGACGACCGGTCGGCGCCGGAGCTGCAACCCGCCTGGACGCCGCGCACGGCCGCGCCGCTGCGGGCGGCGGCGACCCTGACGCCCGCGTTCGACGACCTGTTCGCGCCCGCCGACCGCCTCGGCTACCCGTTGAGCCGTCCGTTCGTGCGCTCCACCGAGGTGGTGGCCTCGCCCGCCGGCACGCCTCGCGGTCGCCGTCGCGGCACGGTGACCGGGTGGAAGCCCGGGCAGCCGCACGGGTTCATCACCGACAGTCGCGGCGGGTCGTGGTACGCCTCCCGCGACGACCTGCCCACGGGCCTCGCCATGCTGCCCACCGGCACACCGGTGTCGTTCACCGGTTCGCCGGTGCCGTCGCCCGGCCGGAAGTACCCCCGGGCGGAGTCGATCCGGTTCGAGTAGGCCACCGGTGCGCGGACGCCCGCACGTCCGCGCACCGGTGGAGCCGGTCAGCTCGCGACGCAGGACGCCGTCGGGGCGTTGTTCGCGCTGCCCGACGACGCCGTGAACCCGAACGAGGTGCCGGCTCCCGCGCCGAGACCGCCGTTGTAGCTCGCGTTGCGCGCCGTCACGGTCGACCCGCTGCTGGTGACCACCGCGTTCCAGGCGTTGGTGACGGCCTGCCCGTCGGCGAACGTCCAGGTGACGGTCCAGCCCTTGATCGCCGACGCGCCCGCGGTGACCCTGACCTCGGCCTGGAAGCCGCCCGGCCACCGGTTGGTGACCGTGTACCCGGCGGTGCAGGCGAGTCCGCCACCGGGCCTGGTCGTCGTGGTCGTGGTCGTGGTGGTGGTGGTGGTAGTGGTGCTCGTCGGCTGGGTGCCGCCGAAGATGGACGCTTCCACGGCGGTGGACTTGATGCCGTTGGCCCCGTTGAAGATGCGCTCGCCCCAGGTGGTGAGCCGGGCGGGGTCGAAGTCGAGGGCCATGTCCAGGATCGGGTCGCTGTTGCCGCTCCACGACCAGGCCAGGTAGCCCAGGCCGCGCTTGCCCGCCTCGCTCAGGATCGTCTCGTGGTCGACCTCGCCGGAGGCGAACCGCCAGCCGAACTCGCCGATCACCAGCGGCCACCCGTTGGTCTGGAAGCGGTCGAGGTAGTCGGTGATGCTGGAAGGGGTGTTGTACACCGAGTACATGTGGATGGACAGCACCGTGTTGCGCGCGCTGTCGGCGTCGAGGACCTTCTGCGCGTTGTCCCGCATCACGTGCTGCCAGTCCTGGCCCCAGTTCGGCCCGTCCACCATCAGCAGGTGCTGGAAACCGTTGGCGCGCAGCTTCTTGATGGCGTTGGCGGTCGCGTCGGTCCACTGGGCGGCGTCGACGTTGCCGATCGGCTCGTTGCCGATGTTGACGACGACGTAGTCCTCTTGGCCGACCAGGACGTTCTTCTGGCTGATCCAGTAGTTCGCCGCCTCGTCCAGCGACGCCGCCGCGGCCTCCTCGCCGTACCCGGTGGTGTCGTGCACCTCCAGCACGCAGATCATCCGGTTGCGCTTGCACAGGTCGATGACGGCGGCGGTGTCCGTGGACGGCCCCCACCGCTTGCCGGTGCCCAGGACGACCCGGACCGTGTTCGCGCCCAACGCCTTCACGTCGGCGAACGAGTTCGTCCGACCGGTGTACCAGACGTGCGGGTGGTTGACGCCGCGCATCACGAACGGCCGCCCGTCGGCCTCGACGATCTTCGTGCCGCTGACGTGCAAGCCCACCGCGGCGGCTCGTGGCTCTTCCCGCGCCTGCGACAGGGCCGTCGCGCTCAAGCCCGCGACGATGGACAGCGCGGCACCGATGACGGCGATTCTGCTTCTCATGGCTTCTCGACACCTCATTGAGTCGACGTCCCTACCGGCTCCAACAATCCTGGGAGCGCTCCCAGAAAAGCTCTCGCTCAGTGACACCTGAAGGGCACACCATTAGTTTCCGAACGGAACTTATACGCCCACGCTACGGTCAAGGCCGTCCGGGCGTCAAGATCCGAGTTGCGCAACATCGCGCTGGGTGATCGTCCGATGGGTCGACCTCTGGGAGCGATCCCACATCGCCGCTATGTTCGAGCGGTGACCTCCGACGCCGCCACCCGCCTCATCACCTCCTCCTGGCCGAAGCTCTCCGAGGTCGCGCGCGACGTCCTGCTGGAGGCGCTGATCCACGGCCCGCTGTCCCGGGCCGAGATCGCCGCCCGCCTGCGCCTGTCCCGGCCGACCCTCACCAGGGTGACGAAGTCGTTGGTGGCGCAAGGACTCCTGGTCGAGGGCGACACCAGACCGCGCGCCTCGGCCGGCCGTCCGTCGGAGATGCTGCACGTGCGCGGCGCGGCCCACCGGTTCCTCGGCGTGAAGCTGACCGCCGAACGGCTCTTCGCCACGGTCACCGACCTGACCGCCACCCCCGTCGCGACGGCCGACGAGCCGTTGCGCTCCGGCGACCCGGACGAGGTCGTCGCCCAGATCGCCGCCGTCGCGCGCCGGTTCCCGGGCGTCACCGGCATCGGCGTGACGCTGGGCGGGGTCGTGCTCGACGGCGTGGTGGCCCGTGACGAGTTCCTGCGCTGGGTCGACGTCCCGCTCAAGGCGGCGGTGACCGGGGCGACCCGCGTGCCCACCGCCGTGGACAACGACGTGCAGGCGCTCACCGCCGCCGAGCACTGGTTCGGTCCCGGCGCGGGGCTGCGGTCGCTGGCGGTGATCACCGTCGGCGCGGGCGTCGGCACCGGGTTGATCGTGGGCGGCACGCTCGTGGCGGGCTCGCACGGCCTGCCGCCCCACTTCAGCCACACCCTCGTCGACGCCAACGGCCCGCAGTGCGGCTGCGGCCGGCGCGGCTGCATCTCCAGCTACCTGATGACGCACGTCCTGCTGCGCCGGCTGACCGGCCACCCGACCTACGAGGAGGCCCTGGACCGGGTCCGCGCCGGCGACCCGCAGGCCCGGCAGGTGTTCGACGAGGCCGGCTACGCGCTCGGCGTGCTCATCGGCACCGTCGCCAACGTCATCGACCCGCAGAAGGTGCTGCTCACCGGCGACGGCCTGCCGCTGTACGAGGTGTCGTCCCCGCTGGTGCACGACGGGATCGAGGACACCTACGAGGACGACCCGGACCTGATCGAGCTGGACGTGCGGCCGTTCGACTTCAGCGAGTGGGCCCGGTCCGGCGCCGCGCTCGCCATCAAGGAGACGATCACCGGCGCCATCACCGAGCGGCCGGGGGCGGCCGGCGTCAGACGTTGGTGAGCAACCCCTCGAACACCGCCCGCGCCTCGCGGCCGGGCCGGATGCCCAGGTCCGCGTCCAGCACCCGCCACAACCGGCGGTAGGTGTCGATCGCGCCCACGCGGTCGCCCAGGTGGGCCAGCGCGCGCATCAGCAGCACCTGCGACGACTCCCGGGTCGGGTGGGCGGACGCGTGCGGCGCGAGGATGTCGGCCGCCTCCTCCCACGCGCCGAGCTCGACCTTGGCGGTCGCCAGGTGCTCCACGGCCGCGATCCGGCGTTCCCGCCACAACGCCGCCACCGCCGTGGCCGGACCGGACGGCACCAGCCCGACCAGCCCGTCCACCGGCCACCCCGTCAGCGCGGCGGTCAGCGAGGCGACCGCGCCGTGCGGATCACCCCGCCGCAGGC
Organism: Actinosynnema sp. CA-299493; assembly: GCF_050946825.1. Taxonomy (NCBI): domain Bacteria; kingdom Bacillati; phylum Actinomycetota; class Actinomycetes; order Pseudonocardiales; family Pseudonocardiaceae; genus Actinosynnema; species Actinosynnema sp. CA-299493. Next base: position 3,392,795 of record NZ_CP191993.1, on the reverse strand, counting down.
GGTCCACGCCGCAGCGGAGCAGCCCGCCCGCGCTCAGCACGTCCACCGCCTCGGGCGGCACGTCCAGCCGGTAGCCGTGGCCGACGTGGACCAGCAGGCGCGAGAAGCCCGCGTTCGCGGCGTCCAGGCAGCGGCGCAGCCGTGACGCGTACAGCTGGAGGTTCTTGAGCGCGCTGCGCGGCGGCTCCCGTTCCCACAAGTAGTCCATCAGGCGTTCGGTCGACACGGCCGAACCCGCGTCCAGCGCCAGCGCGGCCAGCAACGTCCGCGACTTCACCCCTCCCGGCACGACCCCGGTCTTCTCCGGACCGCACACCGCGGGCCCGGCCAACAGCTCGATGACGATCTCCCGCCGCACACGTGACGTCGAACAGGTCGACACCCCGAATCTCCCCACTTCGAACCCCCATCGGTCACCGCACACGGTAGGTCGGCCACCGGTGCGCGACGGGGAGCCGCACGGCTGGATCCATCGGTCACCGCAATACATACCGGACGTATACCGGCAGGTGAAAGCGTGCGGCGCGGCGCCCGCACCGCGGAGAGGGCACCCGATGGCCCCACCGGATCCCGATTCGGAGTACCGCAACGCCACGCGCGCGGCGGTCCGGTCGGCACGGCGGGGCCGGGGACGATCCCGGTGCGGGTCGACCGACGCGGCGCGCGCCGACCGGCGCCACCGCACTCCTCCAGAAAGGACGTGACCGATGGACCTGACTTTCGACGACTCGGAACTCGACCTCGGCGACCTGGCCGTCACCGCGATGCGTGACGCCGTCGCGCTCCCGGAGACCGGCGCCTCGGCGGCGGCGTGCTCGTGCAGCAGCACCTCGTGCTGCTGCTGTCAGCAGCCCCAACTGCCGACGCTGCCGACGCTGGGCTGAGTCGAGCCGGAGCCGGGGGCGTCCGCTCGCGGGCGCTCCCGGCCCACACCACAGGAGCACCGGATGGCCAGTGACCGCACCACCACCGAACTCGCGCCGTACGCGTTGGTCCGGGTGGCCGCGCTGCCGCACCCCCGGCCGGCCGGGTCGGACTTCCGGGCGAGCCTGGACGCGGTCGTCGCGGCCGAGATCCGGATCGCCGCGCTGGCGCCGGACCTCGCCGACGCGCTGCACGACAGCGCCGACGGCCACTCCCCCGCGTTCCACCGCGCGGTCGTGCTGCCGTTGCGCCGCGACGTGCACAACGGCCGCGTCCCGCGTCCGGCGGACCTGGGCGCCTTGCCGGCCAGGGTGCCGCGGTTGGCGCAGTGGCTCGCGGCGCACGAGGAGCGGGCACGCGCGGTGGACGCGGCGCTGGCGGCGTGGCCGCACGACCTGGCCGCGGCCCGCGGATGGCTCGCGGAGGTGTGCGCGAGCGACGCGCTGCGCCGGGCGAGCGCGCTGACCGGCCCGGACCTGCTGCACGGCTTGGACCGCACCGCGCGCGGTGGCGGTGAGCCCGACCGCAAGGCGCGCAAGGCGGAGCCGACCGTGCTGCGGTACGCGTTGCGCGCGACGTCCAAGACCAGTCCCCTGTCCTGGTACACGCACGTCGGCTGGGGCGTGTGGGGCGACGGCCCGTGGCCGGCGGCGGAGCCGGTGTCGCACCCGGCGGCGCACCGCCTGCTCGTGACGAGGCTGGTCGACGCGCTGGGGCCGAGGCTGCCGCACCGGCTCGCGCCGGCCCTGCGCGAACGCGACGGCCGCCTGCTGTTCCGGCGGGACGTGCCCGTCGAGGGTGTCGGACGGGCGGCGGTGGTCCGCGAGGAGGAGGTCGACGTCGCGGCGACCCGGCCCTTGCGGTTCGTGGTCGAGGTCGTGCGCGAGGCCGGCCCGGGAGGGCTGGCGCCGGACCGGATCGCCGCGGCGCTGGCGGCGAAGCTGACCACCCCGGACGCGGACCGCACGGCCCGCGGGTTCGTGGCGAAGACCCTGGAGCTGGGGCTGCTGGTGCCGGTCTCCCCGATCCACCCGCAGGACCCGGACGCGGTGGGCGCGCTGGCCTCCTGGCTGGCCCCGACCGACGGTGGCACCGCCCGTCGGCTGACCGCGCTGGCCGCGACCACCGCCGCGTTCGCCGCCGCCGACCCGCCGCGCCGCGCCGCCGTGCTCGCGGAGCTCTCCACCGGGTGGCGCGACCTCGGCGAGCGGGTCGGCGCGGACCTGACCGGCGTGACGCCGGTGGTCGAGGACGTGGTGCTGCCCGAACCGGTGCCGGTGCCGCCCGGCGCCGCGCCCGCGCTGCCCCGGCTGACCCCGCTGCTGGTGGCGTTCGACCAGCACGTGCTGCTGCGCCGGCTGATCCGGACCAGGTTCGTGGCGCGGTTCGGCGTGGGCGGTGTCGCGACCCTCGCCGACTGCTCCGGCACGCTGTCGCAGGCGTGGCAGGAGTCCATGGACGTCGACGGCCTGGCCGACCCGGACGTGCGCGCCGTCATCGAGACCCGGGACAAGCTGGCCGGGCAGATCCACGACGGCGTGGTCACCGACGACGTGCTGGCCTCCGCCGCCCACCTGCTGCCCGCGTGGGCGACCCGCCGCACGGGCTCGTACGGCTTCTTCGCCCAGCCGACCCACGACGGCCGGCTCGTGGTCAACCGCGTCTACGCCGGGTTCGGCAAGTTCACCAGCCGCTTCCTCGACCTGCTGCCCGGCGCGCGCGACGCGGTGACCCACCAGGTGCGCCGCCACACCACGAACCCCGTGCAGTTCCGCCCGGTGCAGGGCTTCAACGCCAACCTGCACCCGTTGCTCGGGGCGCGCGAGGTCGGCGAGGACGCCCGGTGGGCCGACCTGGCGGCGGACGATCTGGACGTGCGGCACGACCCCGCGACCGACGAGGTCCGGCTGACGCACCGCGGCGTCCCGCTCGACGTGCTGTACCTGGGTTTCCTGATCCCGCTGGCGCTGCCGGACCGGCAGGTGCCGCTGTACTCCGACCTCGCCTGCGGGTGGGTCGACCTCGACGGGCTGCGCACCGCCACCACCACCGACGACGGGGTGACCGCTCGTGGTCGCCTGACCTACGGGGACGTGGTGCTGGCGCGCCGCTCCTGGGACTTCACCGCGCCGCCGTCGATCGGGGCGGAGGAACGGGCGGCGCTCGACGTCGCCCGGTTGCGCGCCCGGCACGGCCTGCCGGAGCACGTCTTCGTCGGGCCGGACCGGGCCCCGATGTCGGCCGACGCCTACCGGCACGCGCTCACGGCGGGCAAACCGCAGTACGCCGACCTGGGCGACCCGCTGCACCTGCGCTGCCTGCCACGCCTCCTGGCGCGGTTCCCGGACGGCGTGCGGCTGACCGAGGCGCTGCCCGTGCCCGGCGCCGACGGCGGCCGGGTGGTCGAACTGATCGCGGAAACGTACTGGAGGGCCTCGTGACCGACGTCGTCTGCTACTACCACAACCCGGTGAAGGCGCCGTTGCTCCGCGAGGCCGTGCTGCCCGCGCTCGCCGAGGCGGAGCGCTCCGGCGCGACCGGGCACGTGGAGCGGCACTGGTTGCACGGGCCGCACGTGCGGGTGCGGCTGGACGGACCGCCGGAGGTCGCCGAACAGCTCGCGACCCGCCTGCGCGCCCACCTCGCCACCCGTCCCTCCACCGTGGACCTGGACGTCGCCGTGCTGCTCGCCCAGGCCAGGCAGAACGGGATCGCCGAGCTCGTGCCACCGCCGTACGAGCCGATCCACCCGGACAACACCGTCGTCGTCGAGCCGACGGACCTCACCGCCCTGCGGGAGCTGCTGGTCTCCGACGTGCTGGTCGACCTGCGCACCCGGTGCCTGCGGCTCGGCGTGCCCGCGATCCGCGACGCCGTGGCCGCGGACGGCACGAGCCAGTCGCGCGTGCGGCTGGCGGTGGTGGCGATGACGGCGCACGCGAGCCGGTTCCCGGCGGGGCTGGTCAACGGCTACCACTCGTTCCTGTCGCACCTGGAGAGCTTCCTGCTGCACAGCGATCCCGACGGCGTGCTGCGCGGCCGGTTCGACGGCGTGTGGGAGCGCAACGCCGAGAACGTGGTGGAGACCGTGCGCGGGGTGGCCGAGGGTTCGGTCGCGACGCCGTGGGTGGCGTGGACGGACGGCACGCGCGCGGTGGTCGAGGAGGTGTACGACCGGGGCGAACTGCCCACCGAGTACTCGGCGCACCTCGGCGAGCGCGCCCTGGAGATGGGCGAGGACGAGGCGATCCGGCGCTGGCACCGCGACCACGCCGACCGGATCAGCGACTACCACGACCGGTTGCGGGAGGTCGACTTCGACCACCCCGACTACCAGCGGCCCGTGACCGTGTACCGCTTCGGCACCAACATGCTCTACCAGTTGCTGGCCGTGTGCGACGTGACCCCCGCCGAGCGCTACCTGGCGGCCGGTCTGGTCGTGCGGGCCGTGCAGCGGATCACCGGGATCGGCTGGTCCGAGCACGTGGCCCAGATGACGAAGGTGGCCCGATGAGCGGGAACTTGGTGCGGCTGCGGCCGATCGTGCACGCGACGCCGACCGCTACCGGCCTGCACGTGCGGGGGTGGCGCTCCAGCTTCTCCCTCGACGGCGGCAAGGGCCTGTGGACGATCTGGGAGCGCTTGGCCGGTCCGCTGGCCCAGGGCGTGCCGCCGGCGCAGCTGGCGGTGCCGGAGAACGCGCCGCCGGCCGTGGCGCGCGCGTTGGAGCTGCTCATCGGCCAACTGCACGAGCACGACATGCTGGTGGAGGTGCCCGCCCACTGGGGTGGGGACGCCCCGCCCGAGGACATCGCGACCTGGCTGGAAGCCGTCGCGCCGGCGCCGGTGCAGGCGTGGCGGCGGCTCCGGTCGGCCACCGTCACCGTGACCGGTGACGGAGCTCTGGCCGCTCACGCGCACCGCGCGCTGGTCGCCGCGGGGGTCGCGGTCGCGCCGATCCGGCCCGGCGCCGGGCTGCTCCTGGCCGTCGACACCCACGCGGTGGCCGCCGGGTGTGCCGCCGACGTCGGGTTCGTGGTCGCGCCGGGCGCGGTCGCGGACGTGGAGGCCGACGCGGCGGCGGTGGCGCGGCGGTTGGCCGGCGCGCCGGGCGCACCGCCGGAGGTGTTGGCCGCGCTGGTCGGATCGGCCGCGGCGCACCGGCTCGTGTGCGCGTTGGGCGGTCTGCCGGACCCGTCCACCGAGGTGGTGGACATGTGGAGCGACGTGCCGCCGACCGGGCCGCCGCACCAGGCCGTCCTGGTCGCGCGGGTCGACCCGCTGCACGCCGAGTACCACCCGTGGCTGTCCGAGGTCCGGCCGCGGGAGCCCGGCGGCGCGGTGCTGGACGTCCTGGGTGACCGGGAGCTGGGGCCGGTGCCCACCCCGTTGCCCGGCGAGCTGCCGCAGCTGCCGGTCAAGCTGGCCGCGTCCGGTGACGTGGTCGGTTTCGGCGCCACCGAGCACGCCTCCCGGCTCGACGCCCTGCTCCGCGCCGCGCGTGCGCTCGCGCCGGACGGTGCGGCGCTCGGCGCGGACCGGGTGCACGCGCTCGGCCTGGCCTTGCGCACGGCCGTGCGGCCCCTGGCGGGCACGCCGGTCGGCGAGGACGAGTGGGCCGCCGACCCGACCGCCCGGCGTTGGTGGAAGGCCGTGGCGCTCCGGTTCGCCCTGCCCGCCGAGGTCGAGGTGACCAGGCTCGGTCCACGCGTGGTCCGCGCGGTGGTGCGGGCCGACGGTGCGGAGCTGTCCTGGGCGGTCGAGGCCGAACCGGCGGACGCCGTGGCGTTCGCCGCGATGGCCGCCGCCGGGCGGGCGCAGGCCGGGGTCGCCGAGACCGTCGTGCTGTGCGGCGCGGCGCCGTTCGCCGAGCCCGACGGCGCCGCCGCGCCGTGGACGAACCGGGACTGGCACTGGCCGTACGGGCTGCGTGCCGGCGAGGAGGCGTTCCAAGAGGACCTGCGGGGGCTCGGGGCGGACGTCGAGCCGGTGCACCTCGGTCCGGTGCTGGAAGCCGCCGGACTGGTGGCGTTCGCGGTGTCGGAGGCGGGACGGTGACCGTGCGGGTGGTGGAGCTGACCGACTACGCGATCGGCGACCTGGTCGGCGTCGGCGCGGACGGGCCGGTGCTGCCGGTGCGGTTCGACGGCGCGTTGGTGCTGATCGGGCCGGTGTCCGACGGCGTGTGCGTGAGCTGCGCCGAGGACGCGCGGCTGGCCACGCTCGGCGCGTCCGTGCCGCGTGGCGATCGGCGGATGAGGGTGGGTGGCCTGGCGTCCTCGGCGCTGCGCCCGTTGATCGAGGTGCTGGTCGAGCGCGTGCTGGCCGATCCGGAGGCCCACCGCGACAAGGTGCTGGCGGTGCGGACCGATCTGGCGACCGTGGGCGAGCACCGGGTCCGGCCCCGGTCCGGCGGCTGCGCGACGTGCGGCCCCGTGCCCGAGGACGGCCCGGAGACAGTGGTGCGTCGGCCCGTCCCGGTCGTGCCCGGCACCGTGCGGGGGCCGAACCCGCTCACCGAGGGCGACGCGCTGCGCCGCGAGCTGTTCGACCTCAGGCACGGCCCCGTCGGCGGGATGCACCGCATCGGCGACCTGACCGTGGCGGCGGTGAGCGCCGAGCTGGGCGGCGGGCAGGCCGGGTTCGGTCGCACCACCGACTACGCCGAGGCCGAACGGGTCGCGCTGTACGAAGCGGTGGAACGGCACGCGGGCCTGCGGCCCCGGCGCGTCACCACGGTCCTGGAGGCTTCGTACGCCGAGCTGGGCGAGCGCGCGCTCGACCCCACCCGACTCGGCCTGCCCGACCACGAGTCGCCGCACGTCGTGCCGTACCACCCGGACGTGCGGACCCGGTGGGTGCACGGCTGGTCGTACACCCGCGGGCGGCCGATCGCCGTGCCCGAGCACGTGGCCTACTGGGGTCTCGGCGAGGGCGCGCGGTTCCTGGACGAGACGTCCAACGGGTGCGGCACCGGCAACAGCCTCACCGAGGCGGTGCTGTACGGGTTGTTCGAGGTCGCCGAGCGGGACGCGTTCCTGATGGCCTGGTACCAGCGGACGCCGTTGCGGAGCCTGCGGGTGCGCGACGACTCCACCGCGCACATCGCGGACCGGCTGGAACAGCTCGGCTACCGGCTGGAGCTCTACGACGCCACCAACGACCTGGGCGTGCCGTCGGTGCTGTCACTGGCGCGTTCCCCCCGGCACCCCCACGCGTTCTTCGCGGCGGGGGCCGGGCTCGACCCGGTCTCGGCGATGTGGTCGGCGGCGGCCGAGGTGGCGATGGACGTGGAGGCGGGTGCGAAGCGCTACCGCGTCGAGCCCGGCGACTACGACGTGGATCGGCTGCGAGGGCTGCTGCGCGAGCCGCGGCGGATCCGGAGCATGGACGACCACGTCAACGTCAACGGGTTGGCGGAGGCCGTCGAGCGGTACGACTTCCTGGTGCCCGGACCGGAGGTGGACCTGGCGGTGCCGGACGTGCCGCTGGACGACCTGGACGCATTGCTGGAGCACTACGTGCGCGAGTGGGCGGCGCTGGACCTGGAGGTGATCGCGGTCGACCAGAGCGACCCGGTGGTGCGCGACCGGCTCGGGCTGCACTCGGCGAAGGTGATCGTGCCGGGCGCCGTGCCGATGACGTTCGGCGAGCTGAACCGGCGCACGCACGGCCTGCCGAGGTTGCGGCTCGCCGGCGCCCCGCTGCCCCACCCGTTCCCGTGAACGCCGACGCGCTGCTCGCCGCGTACACCCACGGTCCGGGGCGGGTGGTCGAGCCCGGGACGTCGCCGCGCACGGCGGCTCCGCAGGGGCCGCGCGTGCCGCTGACGGCCTTGCGGGGACGTTTCGGCGCGGCGTTGGCACGGCTGCTGACCGAGGTGGCGACACCGCTGCGGTGGGAGCCGTGGAACCAGTACAACGACCACCGGGCGTACCCGTCGGCACGGGCCGCCGCCACCGTCGACCTGGTGGTGGGCGGTCGGTGGACGCTCGACCCGGTGCGGCGGGCGCTGGTCGGCGACGGGACGCCGGTGGTCGACGGGCCGGTGCGGGTCGAACTGGTCCGCCGGCGCGACCGCCTCTCCCCCGGTTACCGCGACTTCGGCGACGTGCTCACGGAGTTGGAGGTGGGGCACGTCGCGGCGGCGCTGGTCGAGCACGCGGCACGGCTCGGGATGGCGGCGAGCGTCGCCGGGCTGACGGTCACCGTGGCGTTCGACGGGGGTCCAGCACCCGGCCCGGGTCCCGTTCCGCGTCGCGGTTCGGGGGTGGGTCCGCGCGGCATCGCGGCCGATCCCCGGCCGTTGCCCGCCCGCGTGCTGGACGCCGTGGTCGAGGCCGTCACCGACCCACCGGCCGGCTCGCCCGTGCGCGACGACCTGCGGCACCGGCTGGCCGTGCGCAACGTCGAGGGCGTCGCCGACGGCTGGTACGACGTGACCGGCGGGCTGCGGCTGGTGTCGCCCGGACCGGCGGTGGCCGGGTTGCGGCCGGTGTTCGGCCACCCGCCCGGGACGATCGACGTCGCCTCGATGAACCTCGCGCTGGTGACGACCGGCGACCCGGCCGCCGCGGTGGCGTCCGACGGACCGGACGGCTACCGCGCCCTGCTGCGCGCGGCCGGTGCGACGGCGCAGCACGTGTGCACGGCCGCGGCGTCCGGCGGGGCGTTCTGCCGGCCGGCGCGCAGCACCGACGACGGTCCGCTGGAGGCCCTGGTCGGCGCGCCCGCGTCGCACGTGCTGCTCTACCTGCTGCTCGCCGGGCGCTCGCGCGGCGCGGGCTTCACCTACGACCTCACCCCGCTGGAGGCGCGATGACCTGGACCAGCCTGCACGTGCGGCTGTCGTGGGCGGTCGAGGACGTCGACGCGTTCATCGCCGGCGTCCTCGCGCCGGAGCTGGACGGGCACCGCGCGGCGGGACGGGTCGGCGACTGGTTCTACGTGCGGTACTGGGAGGAGGGGCCGCACCTGCGCGTCCGGGCGCGTGACGCGACCGTCGACCTGGCCGACCGGGTGCGCGCGCTGGTGGCGCAGGCCGATCACCCGGTGCTGGAGGCGGGCCCCGACTGGCTGCCGCACGGTGACGTCCGGGAGACGCGGTACGAGCCGGAGGTGGAGCGGTACGGCGGGCCGGCGGCGTTGCCCGTGGCCGAGGACGTGTTCTGCCGCAGCACCGAGGTGGCGGTGGCCGTGCTGCGGTCGGCGGGGTCGCGGTTCACCGCGGCCGTGGAGCTGGTGATGGCCACGACGATCGCGCTGGGGCTGGGCCGGGTGGAGGCGGCGTCGTGGCTGCGTTCCCTGGCGACGGGGTGGCGGCAGGCGCGCGAACCCGTCGCACCGCCCGCGCTCGGCTCCCACGTCGCCGCGCGGAAGCTGCACGAGGCGCGCGCGACGCACCTGGCGGCCCGGTGGGACCGGCTCGAATCGCACGCGACGGGTGCGGTGGCGTACTGGGTGGACCAGGTGCGGGCGGCGGACCTGCCGCGTTACGCCTGGGCCTCGCAGCTGCACATGCTGTGCAACCGGCTCGGCCTCGACCCGGAGGAGGAGCGCGCGGTCTGCCGGCTGGTGGCGATGACGGCCGAGGCCCCGGACGGGCCGACCCCGTTCCACGAGGACGGCGCCGCGGCGGCCGACCGGCGTTACCTGGCGGCCAGCAAGTTCCACTCCGGCGTGCCGGACCAGGGTCCGCGCAAGGTCGACCTCACGTCGCCGCTCCTGCCGTGGTGGCCGGCCGTGCCGCTGCCCGAGGCCGCGCCCGTGGCCGGCGGTCTGGCCGACGCGTTGCTGACCCGGCGCACCGCGCGTGGCGCGGAACTGGCCGGCCCGCTCGACGCCGCGCGGTTGGCGACCCTGCTGTGGTCCGCGCAAGGCGCCCTGCCGGACGGGCGCAGGCCGTACCCGAGCGCGGGGGCTCGGCACAGCGCGCGGCTGCGGGTGGTGGCGTGGCGGGTGACCGGGCTGGAGCCGGGTGTGTACGAGGTGGACGAGGTGGGGCGGACCCTGGTCCAGGTCGCGCCCGCGCCGCCGGTGGACGACGTGCGGGCGAGCTCCATGTGGTTCGGCGAGGGGGAAGGCCGGGTGGACCCGGCCACGACGCCCGCGGTGCTGGCGCTCTACGCGCGGGTCGGCGCGCTGCGGGCGGCCTACGGCCTGCGGGCGCTGCGGTTGGCGTTCACCGAGGCGGGGCACCTGGCGCAGAACCTGGCGCTGGTGGCCGCGTCGTCGGGGCTGGCGCTGGGGATGATCGGCGGCTTCTACGACGACATGGCGCACGACGTGCTGTGCCTGGACGGCGTGGACGACGTGCTGGTCTACCTGATGCCGCTGGCCGCCACCGGCTGACCGGTGGTCCGGCTGGTCGGCTGGACGAGCCGGCGCGCGCCCCGCGCCCACACGGTCGGCGCACGACCGGTAACGGGCCGCGAGGTCCGGCCGATGACAAACCACGTCCCGTTGTCGAGACTTCGGAGGTCCCGGATGAACGCGAGCAAGGCCGCTGCCGTCGCCTGCCTGGCCGCTGCCGCGGCGCTGTCCGGCGTCACGCCGACGGCGAACGCGGCCGACGGGCAGCTCTGCCTGGTCAACGAAGTGGTGACCTTCAGCGAGCCGGTGACCAACACGCCGAAGACGGTCGGCGTCACCGTCAACGGCCAACTCTTCAACTGCGCCAACGGCGCCGCGGCCACCGGTTCCTACACCGAGACCGCCACCCTGCCCGACTACACCTGCACGGCGCTGTTCTACCAGGGCGCCGGCACGCGGGTCTTCACGTGGACCGATCCGGCCGTCACGCCGAGCACCTACTCGTACAACCGGACGTCCAGCCGGGTCGGCGCGAACATCGTCATCGTGCTGCTGGGCTCGATCAGCTCCGGCACGTTCGCCGCCGAACCGGCGAAGGTGCAGCTGACCGCGCTGAACCCCGACCCGATCAGCTGCGCCACCACCGGCGTCTCCCGGCTGTCCCTGGTCGGCGCCCTCACCGTGGGGATCTGACCAGCGATCCTGTGCATCACCCGATCGAGACCGCCCGCCACGTGGACGCAACCGAATGGTTGCGATAACCTCGCGATTGTAGGATTTGCTACTCGCGAGGGGCCGTCATGGGTTTTCCTGATCGCATCGAGCGGGTCGTGGAGCTCGCGCAACCGCCGACCAGGGTGTGGGCCGCGATCACCACGGCCGAGGGACTGGGCGAGTGGTTCGGCGACGAGGCGACGATCGACCTGCGTCCGGGCGGCGCCGCGCGGATGACCTGGACCGGCGGGCCGACGGTCGAACTGCGGGTGGAACGGGTGGAGGAGCCCACCGTGTTCGCCTTCACGTGGCCGGTGTTCGGCATGCCGGTCGACGACCCGCGCCGCACGTACGTCGAGTTCACCCTGGAGGAGATCGGCGCGGGCACGCGGCTCAAGGTCGTGGAGAGCGGGTTCGCGCAACTGCCGGAGGACGGTCACGGCAAGGCGTACGACGCGCACAACCAGGGCTGGGCGAGCGAGTTGGAGGAGCTGGTCGGCCACCTCGAACCCGCTTGACGTCGATGCCACCGGACATCGAGGCGGTGGCCGAGCAGGTCTTCGCCGCCCTGGCCGACCCGACCCGGCGCGCCATCCTGGCGGCGCTGGCCGCGAGCGGCCCGGCCACGGCCACGGACCTGGCCGATCGCCTGCCCATCACCCGGCAGGCGATCGCGAAGCACCTCGCCCTGCTCACCGACGTGGGCCTGGTGCTGGCGGAACCCGGCGAACGACGCCGGGTGCGGTTCCGCCTGCGCTCCGCGCCGATGCGGGTGGCACAGCAGTACCTGGCATCACTGGCGCGTGACTGGGACGGACCGCTCAGCGCGCTGAAGGACCACCTCGACCGCAACGTCCCCACCGCGGTCCCACCGGATGCACCCGAAGAACCCGCGGCTGATCACGGTCCACCCACCTCGACGGCGGGCCGGACCGTGCGCGTCACCCTGAAATTGGAAGGTGGACACCCTCGATGAAAACCCCTCCGGTCGTTTCCGCGTCGGCGTGGGAGGACGCTCGCCAGGAACTGCTGGTGAAGGAGAAGGAGCTGACCCGGGCACGGGACGCGATGGCCGCGGCACGTCGGCGGATGCCGTGGTTCGAGGTGGAGAAGGAGTACTCGTTCGACACCCCGCTCGGCCCGATGAGCCTGCTGGACCTGTTCGAGGGCCGCCGGCAGCTCATCGTCTACCGCGCGTTCTACGAGCCCGGTGTGCGCGGCTGGCCGGACTACGCGTGCCACGGCTGCTCGTTCATCACGGCCGACCAGGTCGGGCACGTCGCCCACCTCAACGCCCGCAACACCAACCTGGTGCTGGCCTCGCGCGCACCGGTGGCCGACATCCAGCGGTTGAAGGCGCGGATGGGCTGGCGGATGCCCTGGGTCAGCATGCTCGACGACTTCGACGTCGACTTCGGCGTGGACGAGTGGCACGGCACGAACGCGTTCATCCGCGAGGGCGACCGGGTGTTCCGCACCTACTTCGTCAACGAACGCGGCGACGAGGCGTTGGGCAGCACGTTCAGCTACCTCGACATCACCGCGCTCGGCAGGCAGGAGCACTGGGAGGACTCGCCCGAGGGCTACCCCCAGACCCCGGCGTACACGTGGTGGCAGTGGCGCGACTCGTACCCCAACGTCGACCCCGTGGACCGGTGGGCGCCCGAGACCGCCGAGGGCGAGAAGGTCTCGGTATCCGTCTCCGCCCCCGCGTCGGCGGAGCACGGCGACTGCTGCCACTGACGACCCGGCCGCGCGGGAACGACCCGGTGCGCGTGGACCGGGTCGTTCCGCGCCGGCGGGCTGGTCGTCCACCCGGCGCGGCCGGTGAACGATTGTCGGGAATATCGTGAAAATATAGATTTCGGTAAACCGTCGCGGTATTCGCGCGCACCCTCGCGGCGCGGCGGCGGGCGCGGGTACGGTGCGCCGATGATCGCTGCGGAATTCGTCGGAAAACGACTCGATCCCGTTGTGCTGGAGGTGCCCCGGGAACGGGTCGTCGCATTCGCGCGGGCCATCGGCGAGAACGGTGCCGTGCACGTCGACATCGACGCCGCCCGGGCCGCCGGTCATCCGGAAGTGGTGTTGCCGCCGACGATGTTGTTCGGGTTGGAACTGGAGGCCCGCGGCGAGGGGTTGTTGGTCGAGATGGGCCTCGACCCGTTGCGCGTGTTGCACGCCGAGCAGTCGTTCACCTATCACCGGAGCGTGCACGCCGGTGAGGAACTGCGCTTCGAGAGCGTGGTCGCCGACGTGTACCGGCGGATGGGCGGGCGGTTGGAGTTCATCGTGCAGGAGACGTCCGTGCACCGGGCCGGCGAACACCTGGTGGATTTGCGACAGGTGCTCGTGATCGAGGAAGGGGAGACGGCGTGAACGCGCCCGCGGTCGGTGACCGGTTGCCCGTGACCGAGGTGCCCGCGATCACCCGGGAGAAGCTTCGGGAATTCGCAGTCGCGTCCGGTGACGACAATCCCGTGCACCTCGACGACGACGCGGCGCGGCAGGGCGGGCTGGACGGGGTCGTGACGCACGGGATGCTCGTCATGGCGCACCTGGGCCGGCTGGTCACGTCGTGGCCGGCGGCGGGCGCGCTGCGGTCGTTCAAGGCCCGGTTCACCGCGCCGACGCCGCTGGGCGCGCGGGTGACGTGCGGCGGGAAGGTCGCGTCGGTCGACGTGGCGGCCGGGACGGCGCGGGTCCAGGTGACGGCGACGCGGGACGACGGCGTCGCGGTCGCGCGCGGCGAGGCGGTCGTGGAGTTGGCGTCATGACGCGGTCCGTGCTGGTCGTGGGCGCGAGCCGGGGCATCGGCGAGGCGGTGGCGCGGGAGTTCGCGCGCGCCGGCGACCGGGTGGCGGGCACGCACCGCGGTTCGGGCGTGCCGGTCGACGGGGTGTTCGGGGTGGCGCTGGACCTCGCCGACGCCGGGCGGGTGGCCGACGCCGTCGCCGAGGTCACCGCGCACCAGGGCGCGCCGGAGGTGGTCGTGCTGAACGCGGGCGTGACCCGCGACGGGCTGGTCGCGCGGATGCCCGAGGAGCACTACCGGGAGATCATCGAGGTGACGCAACTCGGCGCGTTCCGGGTGGTGCAGCGAGTGCTGCCCGCGATGGCGAAGGCGCGGACGGGGTCGATCGTGCTGGTCTCGTCGGCGTCGGCCCGTGCGGGGTCGCCCGGTCAGGCGAACTACGCGGCGGCCAAGGCGGCGCTGGAGGGGTTCGCGCGGTCCGTGGCGCTGGAGTACGGGCGGCGTGGCGTGCGGGTCAACGTCGTCGCCCCGGGCCCGGTGGACACCGACATGGTCGCCGCGCTGACGGACCGGCAGCGGCAGGCGCTGATCGACCAGGTCCCACTCGGCCGCCTGGCCCGGCCCGAGGAGATCGCCGAGGTGGTGCGCTGGGTCGCCGGCTCGACCTACGTGACCGGCGCGACGATCCCGGTCACGGGCGGCGGCGCACTCGGCTGGTGAAGCCGGTGAGACCCGGCGCACCTCGGCTGGTGAAAACCGGCTGACCCCGCGGCTCACACCAGGTCGTTCTCCTGGGCGTAGATGGCGGCCTGGACGCGGGAGCGCAGGTCCAGTTTCGTCAGGATCCGGGAGACGTGGGTCTTCGCCGTCGCGCCGCTGATGAACAGCTCGTGCGCGATCTGGGCGTTCGACAGACCGCGGCCGAGGCAGCGCAGGACGTCCAGCTCCCGCTCGGTCAGCTGGTCGAGGCGGCTGTCGAGGACCGGCTGGGTCTTCACCGGCGCCTCGGCGTAGGCCTTGATCAGCTTGCGGGTGATCTCCGGGCCCAGCACGTTCTCGCCCGCCGCGACCAGCCGCACCGCCTCCACCAGCCGCGGCGCGTCCACCGACTTCAGCAGGAAGCCCGCGGCGCCCGCGCGCAGCGCGGCGAACACGTACTCGTCCAGGTCGAACGTCGTCAGCACCAGCACCTGGGCCACGCTGTCGCCGTGCAACGCCTTCGTCGCGGCGATGCCGTCCAGACCGGGCATCCGGATGTCCATCAGCACCACGTCCGGCCGCAGCGCCCGCGCCTGGCTGATCGCCGTCGCGCCGTCGCCCGCCTCGCCGACCACCTCGATGCCCTCGGCGTTGCCCAGGATCAGCACGAGACCCGCGCGGATGGCCGCGTGGTCGTCCACCACCAGCACCCTGATGCTCACCGCTCCACCCCGGGCAGCGGCAGCACCGCGCGGACCTTCCACGCGCCGTCGGACGGTCCGGCGGTGAGCGAGCCGCCGACCGCCGCCGTGCGTTCCCGCATGTTCAGCAGCCCGGTGCCCAACCCTCCCCCGGCACCGCCGTCACGCAGCTCGTTGACCACTTCCAGCACCATCTCGGTGTCGGTGCGGCGCAGGTCCAGGACGACGCTCGTGCGCGGTGCGTGCTTCATGGCGTTGGTCAGCGCCTCCTGCGCGATGCGGTACGCGGTCAGGTCGACCGCGGCGGGCAGCGGCTCGGTGTCGTCGTACTCCACCCGGACGTCCAGCCGCATGCCGCCCGCCTGCGCCGACTCGATGAGCCGGGACAGCTGGGCCAGCCGCGCGGGCGCGGTCGGCTCGTCCGGGTCGGTGACGTCGGCGCGCAGCAGGTTGATCATGGCACGCATCTCGTCCAACGCGCTGACGCTGTTCTCCCGCACGGACTTGAGCACCACTCGCGTCATCGGGTCCTCGTCCTTCAACGACAGCGCGGCCTCGGCCTGGATGGCTATCGCGGACAGGTGCCCGGCGATGACGTCGTGCAGGTCACGGGCCATGTGCGCGCGTTCGGCGGCGACCGCGGCGGTCCGGTCCAGCTGGGCGATCTTGGCGAGCTGCCGGGCGTTCGCCCGCTCCACCTCGGCCATCCGCTGGTGCTGCCGCACGTTCGTCGCCCACCACACCGGGATCAGCAGGAACGGCAGCACGGCGAACGCGGCCAGCACCGTGGCGCGCCACCCCGGCACCAGCAGCACGGTCGCGGTGATCGTGCTGATCGACGTCAGCACGGCGATCGGCACCATGTCGCGGCTGAGCCGGCGCGGGCCGTAGAGGGTGGCCGCGTAGAGCAGGTCGGCGTACACGACGAGCGTCGGCGTGCTGACCCCGATGAAGCAGTCCACGAGCAGGAACACCGTGCCGACCGCGAGGGCCGTTCCCGGCGCGATCCGGCGGAACGCCTCGACCACGCAGACACCGCCGAACAACAGCACCCGCACCCACAGCGGAATCGGGTCGTCGAGGCGGAACAACGGGTACAGGCCGGTGGCGAACAACACCGAACCGACCAGCAACGAGCTGATCACGATGAGGGCGTCGTGCTGCCACTCCGGCAACTTCCGGAGCCCGGAGACGGCGCGAGTTATGCCGGCCTGCACCGCGCGATCACAGCACACGCCACCGCGGCTCGCATCGGCCGAAGTGATGACCCGTGATCGCTCCGACCGCCGATGCCGCACGCCCGTCCGCTTCGCGATGATGTTCTCACGGCAGGCGTGCGGCCCGCCGACCACACCGAGAGGAGCGGATGTCACCATGAAAAGCGTGGCGGTAGCACTGGCGGTGGTGTCGGCTTTCGCGCTGAGCGCTTGCGACCCGGTCGCCAACCAGAATTCGACTGGCGACAACACCGATGAAGGCCGCACGACCCTGCTGTGCCACGTGGCGAACGGATGGGTGTCCGCCGGTCCCGACGGCAAGAGCGAAGCGGCGAAGACATTGGGTTCGGTAATCGACGACATCGCCGGGAACATGGACGAGTCGTCGCGAGCTGCCAAGGTGTTGGCCGCGGCCCGCCAGTTGTTGTCGGACAAATCCGAGGACATCGCCGACGGCGCCGCGAAAATCAAGGAACTGTGCTGAGGGTGTGCCCGCGCCCGGCGAGGAGGACAAGTGGCTGAGGGCAAGGTGAACGACGGTCGGTGGGCCCCGTGGTGGGTGTACGTCGTCCTGATCGTCGGAGCCAACCTGATCAAGCAGTACTTCATCGGCGGCAAGGTGT
The DNA here is from genome assembly GCF_050946825.1 of Actinosynnema sp. CA-299493. Classification (NCBI taxonomy): domain Bacteria; kingdom Bacillati; phylum Actinomycetota; class Actinomycetes; order Pseudonocardiales; family Pseudonocardiaceae; genus Actinosynnema; species Actinosynnema sp. CA-299493. Next base: position 3,375,850 of record NZ_CP191993.1, on the reverse strand, counting down.
CCGACGTGGCCAACGTCGCGATCACGGTGGCGATGGTCGGCGTGCTGATCCTCGTCATCACCGCGGTGTACCGGTCGATGGTCGCCACCCGGCGGCGGTGACGTCGACCGGGACTCGGCGGCCTCCCCTGGCCGCCGCGCGGTAGGTGGGACGGGCGCCCGTCCCACCTACCGCCATCTTCTCTCACCGAGCCGCGACCCGGCGGTAGGCGCGCATGCTCAGCGGCACGAACACCGCCACGACCAGCAGCGACGACAGCCACGCGTAAGCCAGCGCGTGGTCGTCGGGCCAGGAGCCGGACACGACGTCCAGCCCGGGCACCGTGTTGCCGAACAGCCCGCGCACCGCGTTGATCACGGCGGTCAGCGGGTTCCACTCGGCGATCACCCGCAGCGGCCCCGGCATGGACTCCTCCGGCACGAAGCCGGACGACACGAACGTCAGCGGGGTCAGCCAGATCAGCCCGGCGCTCTGCGCGGCCTCCGGGCTCGGCGAGACCAACCCGATGAGCGCCCCGATCCACGACATGGCGAAGGCGAACACCAGCAGCACCAGGAACGCCAGCACCGCGTCCAGGAAGCTGCCGCGCACCCGCCAGCCGATGAGCAGCCCGCACAGGCACGTCACGAGCATCGCCACGACGCTCACCGCCAGGTCCGACAGCGTCCGGCCGACCATCACCGACACGCCGGACATCGGCAGCGACCGCAGCCGGTCGATGAAGCCCTTGCGCAGGTCGGTCGACAGGCCGATGACGGTGAACGCGGAGTTGAACGCCAGCGTCTGCACCAGGATGCCCGCCAGCAGGTACTCGCGGTACGCCGCGCCGCCGAGCAGGCCGCCGAACACGAACCCGAACAGCAGCACGAACATCACCGGCTGCACCACCGCGGCGAACGCCCAGTCGACGCTGCGCCGCACGTGCAGCAGGTTGCGCCAGGCGATCATCCAGCCGTCGACGGCGACCTTGGCCACTGCGGTCACGAGTCCTCCCCCTCGTCGGCGCGGTCGGTGAGCATCAGGAACACGTCGTCGAGCCTGGGCCGGTGCAGCGACACGTCGAGCACCCGCACGTCCAGCGCGTCCAGCCGCGTCAACGCCTCCATCAGCGTCTTCGGGCCGACGTGCACGAGCACGTGCGCCCGGCGCAGGTGGTCGTCCACCACGGGCTCGGCCGCGCCCACCTCGGCGAGCACGCGCGTCAACGCGGGCAGGTCCGCGTGGTCGGCGACGACGATCTCCAGGCGTTCGCTGCCGACGCGGGCCTTCAGCTCGTCGGACGTGCCCCGCTCCACCACCCGACCCCGGTCGATCACCACGATCGAGTCGGCCAACTGGTCCGCTTCCTCCAGGTACTGGGTCGTGAGCAGCACGGACGCGCCGTCGTCCACGAGCCGCCGCACCATCTCCCAGGTGTCGAGGCGGGAGCGCGGGTCGAGGCCCGTGGTCGGCTCGTCCAGCACGACGACCGGCGGCCGGGCGACGAGCGCCCCGGCCAGGTCGAGCCGCCGCCGCATCCCCCCGGAGTAGGTGCGCAGCAGCCGGGAGGCCGCCTGCTCCAACCGGAACAACGCCAGCAGCTCCCGGGCACGCGCCCGGGCGGCGACGGCCTTGAAGCCGTACAGCCTGCCGACCAGGTACAGGTTCTCGTACCCGGTCAGGCTCTCGTCCACGGCCGCGTACTGCCCGGACAGGCCGATGGAGCGGCGCACGTCGGCGGACTGCGAGACCACGTCGTAGCCGGCCACGCGGACGTCACCCGCGTCCGGCCTCAGCAACGTCGTCAGCACCCGGACCATCGTGGTCTTGCCCGCGCCGTTGGGGCCCAACAGCCCCAGCACCGTCCCGGTGGGCACGGTCAGGTCCACGCCGTCGAGGGCGCGGTGCGCCTTGTACGACTTGACGACGCCTCGCGCCTCGACGGCCGCGGTCACCGTCGCTCCTCCGCGTGGTGGCGCACCCGCGTCCCCCACGATCACGACTCCGCCGGCGCGGGCACGCCGGGCCGGTCCCCGACCACGTGCGCGCCGCCGTCGACGTGGACGATCTCGCCGGTGGTCGCGGGGAACCAGTCCGACAGCAGGGCCACGCACGCGCGGGCCACGGGGGTGAACTCCCGGTCGTCCCAGCCGAGCGGCGACTTGCCGTGCCACCGCTCACCTTCGCGGCGGGCGGCCTCGTCGCCGCCCGGCCCGATCGCGACGGCCGCGGTGGTGCGCAGCGGCCCCGCGGCGACGAGGTTGACGCGGATGCCGTCACGACCCAGGTAGGACGCCAGGTACCGGGCGCAGGACTCCAGCGCCGCCTTCGCCACGCCCATCCAGTCGTACTCGTTGAAGGCCTGCGAGGCGTCGAAGTCCAGCCCCACCACGGAACTGCCCGGTCCGAGCATCGGCCGCACGGCCCGCACCAGCGCCTGCAACGAGTAGGCGGAGACGTGGAACGCGGGCGCGACGTCGTCCCAGCGCGCGGTGAGGAAGTTGCCGCCGAGCGCTTCGGGCGGCGCGTAGGCCACGGAGTGCAGCACGCCGTCCACGCGGTCCGCGTGCGCGCCCAGCCGGGCCGGCAGGGAGGCGAGGTGGTCGGCGTCGGTGACGTCCAGCTCCACCACGGGCGCGGGCGACGGCAGGCGTTGCGCGAGCCGTTCCACCAGCCGCACCCGGCCGTAGGCGGTGAGGATGACGTTCGCGCCTTCCTCCTGCGCCAGGCGTGCCACGTGGTAGGCGATGGAGTTGGGCGTGAGCACGCCCGTCACGAGCAGGGTCTTGCCCTTGAGCAGGTCCACGGCTCAGCTCTCCAGCACGTAGCCGTCGTCGGGGCGGTGGCCCCGGGAGCGGCGCAGGTCGGCGAAGACGAACGTGCGTTGCAGCCAGCGGTCCGCGCCGTCGTAGCGCGGGGTGAACGCCGACCGGCCGTGCACGGTGACCCGGTTGTCCACGATCGCCAGGTCGCCCGCGGTCAGCCGCAGCGCGTTGAACGAGTTGTCGAACAGCTCGCCCAGCTCGGCCATGGCCGCGACCGCCCGTTCCGTGACGGGCTCGGTGGCCGCCTGGTCCACGCACAGGTCGGGGTCGTCCGGGTCGCCGTGCAGCACGGCGCGCGGCGGCACCTCGCCGGACGTCGCGCCGAACGAGGGCGGCGGCGCGGTGACGAACTCCGCCGACGACAGCGCCGCGCGGGCCTGCTCGCCCAGCTTCGGCAGCACCTGGCGCGAGCACACCAGCCGCAGCTCGGCGATCCGCTCGTGGTCCGGGCGCACGCACACCAGCAGCACGAAGTCGGGGCGGTGCCGGTGGAACGCGTTCTCGGTGTGGAACGTCAGGTGCGCCGAGCCGACGTTGCCCTGCACCTCCTCCCGGCCCGGCACCGGCACCACGTTCTGCACCAGCGCGCCGGACTTCTCCGCGCGGAACGCGCCCGGGTCGCCCAGGCCGTGCGCCACGAGCACGAGCACGGCGGCGGACACCGTCGCCTCGCGCACCACGGAACCCTCGGCCTTCGGCGTGGGCGGCAGGTCGTCGTCCACCGGCAGGTTGCGCAGCAGCAGCGCGCCGCCCGCGCCCGAGTCGCGGCGGAACTCCTTGAGCGCGTGCCGCAGCGACGCGGGGGCGTCCTCCCACGCCCGGCGTGCGGCGGCCACCCACTCGGGGCTGTCGAGCCGCCCGCCCGCCACGTCCAGCAGGTCGCGGGCGATCCGGTCGAGCCACTCGTGCTCGACCGCGTCCAGCGTGGCGGTGGTCAGCGTGTCTTCGTTGGCCAACAACATGTCCCTCACCCTCAGTGAGTCGTCACCGGGCGGACCCGCCCGAGGTGTGCGGAGATCGCCCCGAGCAGGGCGGTCGGGTCGTGCCGGAAGTAGAAGTGGCCGCCGTCGAACGCGCGGTGCTCGCGCAGCTCGCCGGACGCGGCGAGGTCGCGCCACGCCGCACCGCCCCCGGCGTCGACGTCCGGGTCGGCGTCGCCCCGGTAGACCACGAGCGGCGTGCTCACGGGGTCCGGCGCGGTGGGCGCGTACCGCTCGATGAGCCGGTAGTCGGCGCGGATCATCGGCAGCAGCAGTTCGCGCAGGTCGGGGCTCGCCAGCGCGGCGGCGTCGGCGCCGGACACGCGGGTGATCTCGGCGACGAGCGCGTCGTCGTCCCGCGTGTGCAGGTCGTGGGGTGTGCGGCGGTGCGGCGCGGTGAACCCGGAGGCGACGAGCAGCGCGGGCGGGTGGCCGCGCTCCTCGCACCGCCGGGTCACCTCGTAACCGATGGCCGCGCCCATGCTGTGGCCGAACAGCACGACGGGCCGGTCGAACAGCGGCGCGAGGACGGCGGTGAGCACGTCGGCCATCGCCGCCATGTCGTCCACCGGCTCGTCGACGAGGCGTTCCTCCCGGCCGGGGTACTGCACGACGCGCACCTCGACCGACGCGGGCAGCCGCGCGCCCCAGTCGCGGTAGTAGCTCGCCGATCCGCCCGCGTGCGGCAGGCACACCAGGGTGGTCGTGGCCGACGGCCGGGGCGTGCGCGTGCGCAGCCAGCGGTCGGCGGTGGTCGTGGCCGCCATGCGCGCCTCCTTGTCGTGGACGGGTCCGCTCAGGCGCCCATGGCGTCGACGAGGCTCTGGGGGCGCATGTCGGTCCAGTTCGCCTCGACGTGGTCCAGGCACTCCTGGCGGCCCGCCTCGCCGAACACCACGCGCCAGCCGTCGGGGACCGGGATGAAGTGCGGCCAGAGGGAGTGCTGGTTCTCGTCGTTGACCAGCACGAAGTAGGTGCCGTTCTCGTCCTCGAACGGGTTGGTGCTCATCGCGGGTCTCCTTCGGGTCGCGGCGTCGCCACGGCGGCGTCGACCGCCCTGGCGACCTCGTCGAGGACGTCTCGACGAGTCATCTCTTCGTGGGGTGCGGGCACGTCGTGCACGCGGATGGCGCCGGTGACGTGGGGCGCCCACCGGCCCGGGTCGCGCTCCGGGTGGTCGGCGGCGTCGGTGGCGCGGAAGAACAGCAGGTCGCCGTCGAAGCGGCGCGGTGCGTGGGCGGACAGCGCGCGGCCGTTGGCCAGGTAGGTGTCGAGCACGGCCCGGGCGAGGTCGTCGGTGGTCTGCTCGTAGCCGCCGAGCTCGTTGCGCACCACGGCGACGGCGCGGGCGTGCCCCTCGGGCGTGGCCAGGTCCTCGGGGCTCAGGCCGGTGCCGGCGAACGCGTCGGCGAAGACCTCCTCGGTGGTCAGCGGTGTCGTGCCGACGCGGGGGTAGGAGTCGAGCACGGCCAGCAGCTCGACCTCCTCGCCCTCCTCCTGGAGCAGGACGGCGGCCTCGTGGGCGAGGTGCCCGCCCATCGACCAGCCGAGCAGCCGGTAGGGGCCGTGCGGCGCGACGGCGCGGATGTGGCCGACGAACCGGGCGGCCTGCTGCCCGATCGTGCCGGGGTCGCACACCGCGAGGTCGGCCTGGAGGCCGTAGAGCGGCACGTCCGGGTCGAGCGCGCCGAGCAGCCCGGTGTAGCACCAGCTCAGCCCGGACGCCGGGTGCAGGCAGAACAGCGGCGGCGCGTCGCCGCCCACCCGCAGGGGCAGCACCGGGCCCAGCGCGTCCACGCCGGTCGCGGTCGGGTCGCCGTCGAGGCGGCGGGCCAGCTCGGCCGGGCTGGGCGACTCGAACACCGTCCGCACGGTCACGTCGGCGTCGAAGCGGGACCGCACCCGGTCGGCCAGCGTCACGGCCAGCAGCGAGTGCCCGCCCGCCGCGAAGAACCCCCGGTCCGGGTCGACCGCGTCCACCCCCAGCACCTCGGCGAACACGCGGCACAGCAGGTCCTCGGCGAGGGTGCGCGGCGCGCGTCCGCCGGCGGCGACGCCCCGGGGCGCGGGCAGGGCCCGGCGGTCGAGCTTGCCGTTGGCGTTGAGCGGCAGCTCCTCCAGCACGGTGAACGTGCCGGGCACGAGGTGCGCGGGCAGGTCGGCGGCCACGTGCCCGCGCACCTCGTCGGGGTCCGGCGAAGCGCCGGGCTCGGGCACGTAGTACGCGGCCAACCGCTGGTCGCCCGGCACGTCCTCGCGCACCGCGACGGCCGCGTGCGCCACCCCGGCGCACCGCGCCACGGCGGCCTCCACCTCGCCCAGCTCGACCCGGACGCCCCGGAGCTTCACCTGGTCGTCGGCACGGCCCAGGTACACGAGCGCGCCGTCCTCGTCCCAGCGCGCCAGGTCGCCGGTGCGGTACAGGCGTGATCCGGGCGGGCCGTACGGGTCGGCGACGAACCGGGTCGCGGTGGTGCCGGGGCGACCGAGGTAGCCGCGCGCCAGTTGCACGCCCGCCAGGTACAGCTCGCCCGGCGCGCCGGGCGGCACGGGCGCGAGGCGGGCGTCCAGCACGTACGCGCGGGTGTTCCAGACGGGCCTGCCGATGGGCACGCGCGGGTCGTCGGCGGCGCACTGCCACGACGTGACGTCGACCGACGCCTCGGTGGGGCCGTAGAGGTTGTGCAGCTCGGCGGAGTACGCGGCCAGGAACCGGTCCCGGGTGGCGGGCAGGAGCGCTTCGCCGCTGCACACCACCCGCCGCAAGGTCGGGCACGCCACCGGCCGCACCAGGAAGGCGTCCAGCATGGACGGCACGAAGTGGGCGGTCGTGACGCCGTGGTCGTTGATCACCTGCGCCAGGTGGGCCGGGTCGCGGTGCCCGTCCGGCTTGGCCACCACGACCGCCGCGCCCGTGATAAGGGGCCAGAAGAACTCCCACACCGACACGTCGAACGTGTACGGCGTCTTGAGCAGCACCCGGTCGTCCGGGGTGAGCCGGTAGCGGTCCTGCATCCACAGCAGGCGGTTCACGATGCCCCGGTGCGGCACGCCGACACCCTTGGGCGTGCCCGTGGAGCCGGAGGTGTGGATGACGTACGCCAGGTCGTCGGGCGAGGCCCGGCGTGCCGTCACGTCCGGCACGTCGTCGCCGTGCACCCCCACCACCGGCAGGCCGTCGAACGCCGCCGCGTCGTCCGTCACCACGCACACCGGCCGTGCCCCGGCCAGCAGCACGGCGCGCCGCCGGGCCGGCAGGTCGGTGTCCAGCGGCAGGTAGGCCGCGCCGGACTTCAGCACGGCCAGCAGCGTCACGACCAGGTCGGCCGAGCGCGGCAAGGACACCGCCACCAGCGCGTCCGGTCCCGCGCCGGCGGCGACGAGGCGGCGGGCCAGGCGGTCGGCGGACCCGTGCAGCGCGGTGTAGTCCAGCACGCGGTCGTGGTCGATGACGGCGGTGGCGTGCGGCGAGGTGGCCGCCTGCCGGTCCAGCAGGTCGGTGAGCGTGACGTCCTCGACCGGTGTCGCGGTGTCGTTCCACGCGCGCAGCACGCGGTCGCGGTCGGAACCGTCCAGCGGCGTGCACTCGCTCAGCGGCCGGTCCGGGTGCTCGACCAGGTCCGCCAGGGTGCGCAGCAGCCAGTCCGCCAGGCGGCGGGCGGTGGCGGCGTCCACCAGGTCGGGCCGGTGGTCCAGCCGGAAGGCCAGGTCCGGACCGGGCACGCCCACCAGCGTCACCGGGTAGTGCGTGGCGTCGCGGGCCTCCACGTCGATCAGGAAGGCGCCGCCGGCCAGCTCGGTGTTGTCGTCGCCGCCGGCCGGGTAGTTCTCGAACACCAGGGTCGTGTCGAACAGCGGTCCCCGACCGACCCGGCCCTGGAGGTCGGCGAGGTTGACGTGCTGGTGCTCCAGCAGGCCGGTCTGCTGCGACTGGAGCGCGTCGAGCAGGTCGGCGGCGGTGTCGTCGGGAGACCAGCTCACCCGCACCGGCAGCGTGTTGATGAACAGGCCGATCATGCGCTCCACGCCCGGCAGCTCCGGCGGCCGGCCGGACACCGTGCCGCCGAACACCACGTCGGTGCGGCCGGTGTGCACGCCGAGCGTGAGGCCCCACGCGGCCTGCACGACGGTGTTGACCGTCCAGCCGCGCTCGCGGGCCAGCTCGGACAGCCGCCCGGTCAGCTCCTCGCCGAGCTTCGCCCGCACGTGCGCGGGCGGCTCCTGCTCGCCCGGCCGTCCCGGGCCGCCGACCAGCGTGGGTCCGGTGACGCCGTGCAACACCGCGTCCCACGCCTTGCGGGACACCTCGTGGTCGCGGGCGTCGAGCCACGCCAGGTACTCGCGGTAGGGGGCGACGGGCGCCATGCCCTTCTCGTCGCCGTGCCGGTCGTACAGCTCGAACAGCTCGTCCAGCAGCACGGGCAGCGACCAGCCGTCGACCACGATGTGGTGCACGGTGACCGCGAGCCGGAAGTCCTTGAACGGCATCCGGAACAGCACGCACCGCAGCGGCACGTCCTCGTGCAGCGCGAAGCGGCGCAGCCGTTCGGCGTCGTAGCGCTCCTCGAACCGGGCCTCCGCCTCGGCGACGGGCAGCGTCGAGCAGTCCACCACCTCCCACGGCACGTCGACGTGGTCGAGCACGACCTGGACGGGCTGGTCGAGCCCTTCGTGGACGAACACCGACCGCAGTCCGGCGTGCCGCCGCACCAGCGCCTCCACGGCGTCGCGCAGCGCGTCCGCGCCGAGCTCGCCGTAGAGGTCGACGGCCACCTGCACGGTGTAGAAGTCGGGGCCGTCGGTGTCGTGCAGGGCGTGGAACAGCAGGCCCTGCTGCAACGGGGCCAACGGGAGGATGTCCTCGATGCGCGGTGCGCTCGTGTCACCCATCACCGGCGTGCCTTCCTCATCATGGCCTCCAAGCGGTCGATGTTCTTCTGCGACAGGGGGACCAGCGCCACGTCCGAGGGCGTGAGGCCGCCGGCGCGCGGGTCGCGGGCGTGCGCGGCGAGCGCGGTCAGGGCGTCGCGCCACAGCCCGCCGAGCGCGGCCACGTCCGGTTCGTCGAGCAGGGCGGCGGGCCACGACAGGGCGGCGACGAGACGGGGCCCGTCCGCGCCGTCCTCGGTGAACGCGTTGACCTCCAGCACGTGGGCGAACGGCAGCCCGTCGTCGCCGACCGCGCCGCCCGCGTCGGTCAACGGGGTCCAGTCGCGGCCGGTCGCGCCGACGCTCGTGCGGCCCAGGTAGTTGAACCCGACCTGCGGCGCCGGGCAGGCGGCGAGCTTGCCCGCGGTGTCCGGGTTGAGGTGGCGCAGCAGGCCGTAGCCGAGGCCGTGGTCGGGCACCGCCCGCAGCCCTTCCTTGACCTGCTTGAGCGCCGTGCCCACGGGTTCGCCGGCGGCCAGCACGTCGTCCCACCGCAGCGGCGGCACGTCCACCCGCACCGGGTAGAGGTTGGTGAACCAGCCGACCGTGCGGGACAGGTCGAGGCCCGGCGCGACCGCGTCCTCGTGCCTGCCGTGGCCCTCGCGGTCCACCAGCAGCCCGTCGGGCAGCCGTTCGCCGCGTCGGGCCAGCCACTCGCGCACGGCCAGGCCGAAGCCGGTGAGCAGCACGTCGTCCACGCTGACGCGGAACGCGGCGGGCGCGGTCGTCAGCAACGCCGTGGTCACGTCCGGGTCGACCTCGACCACCGTGGTCAGCGCCGTGGCGAGGGTGTCGCGGCGCGGGTCGAGCGGGCGGGCGCCCAGGGCGGGCTGGGCGGTGTCGGCGGTGGCCAGCCAGTGCGGCAGCTGCTCGGCCCACCGCGGTTCGGTCGCCACCTCGGCGAGGCGGGTGGCCCAGCGCCGCCACGACGTGCGCACCGGCGGCAGCTCGGGCGTGACGCCGAGCCGGGCGGCGGTCGCGGCGGTGGCGAGGTCGGGCAGCAGGATCCGCCACGACACGCCGTCCACGACCAGGTGGTGCGCCAGGACGAGCAGCCGGCCGGGCGCGTCGGGCCCGGCGTCGAACCACACCAGGCGCAGCACCACCGCGTCGTCGGGCCGCAGGGCGCGGCGGGCGGCCTCGGTGTGCCCGGTGATCACGGCCGCCAGCTCGTCCTCGGCGAGGCCGGCGACGTCGACCCGGGTCAGCTGCTCCTCGGCTCGCACCGCGCCGTGCGGCAGGACTTCCAGCGCCCAGCCGTCGTCATCGCGGCGCAGCCGGGTGCGCAGGGCGTCGTGGTGCTCCAGCACGACGGCCAGGGCGTCGACCAGGTGCCCGGTGGTGAGCCCGGCGGGCGTGGCGACCACGTGCGACTGGTTGAACCCGTCGACCGGGCCGCCGCCGGCGCGCAGCCACTCCACGATCGGCAGCAGCGGCACCTCGCCCACGCCGTCGGGGTCGGCCACGTCGTCGTCCTGCCCGGCCGACGGCGCGGCGACGTCGGCGAGGCGGCGGACGGTCTTCAGCTCGAACACGTCGCGCGGGGTGAACACCCAGCCGGCGGTGCGGGCGCGGCTGACGAGCTGGATGGACATGATGCTGTCGCCACCCAGGTCGAAGAACCCGTCGTCCACGCCGACCCGCTCGACGCCGAGCACGTCGGCGAACACAGCCGCCAGGGCCTCTTCCACGACCGTGCGCGGCACGGCGACCGGCGCGGCCTCGCGTCGCGGCGCGGGCAGGGCGCGGCGGTCGACCTTGCCGTTGACGGTCAGCGGCAGCTCCGGGAGCACCACGAACGCCGACGGCACCGAGTAGTCCGGCAGCGCGGCGACCGCGACGGCCCGCGCCTCGGCCACGTCCACGTCGTCGCCCACGAGGTAGGCGACGAGGCGGCGTTCACCGGGCCGGTCCTCGCGGACCACGACGGCCGCGCCGCGGACGCCGGCCCGGCCGGTCAGCACGGCCTCGACCTCGCCCGGCTCGATCCGGAAGCCGCGCAGCTTCACCTGGCCGTCGGTGCGGCCGACGAACTCCAGCCTGCCGTCGCGGGACCAGCGGACCAGGTCGCCCGTGCGGTACAGGCGGTCGCCGGGCGCGCCGTGCGGGTCGGGCACGAACCGCTCGGCGGTGAGCCCCGGCCGGGCCAGGTAGCCGCGGGCCAGCTTGCCGCCCGCCACGTGCAGCTCGCCCGTCACGCCCGGCGGCACGGGCTGGAGCCGGTGGTCCAGGACGCGCAGCGCGGTGCCGGCCATCGGGGCGCCGATGGGCAGCGGGCTCGCGGCCACCTCGCCGGGCAGCACCGCGTGGCGCGAGGCGAACGTGGTGGTCTCGGTGGGGCCGTAGCCGTTGACCAGCACCAGGTCCGGGCACGCCCGGCGCACGGCGGCCACGGCGTGCTCGGAGACCACGTCACCGCCGGTCCACACCTCGCGCAGGGTCGCCAGGGTCTCCGGGGCCTCCTCCGCGACGACCCGGAACAGACCGGCGGTGAGCCACAGCGCGGTCACGTCGTGCCGGCGGATCGCGGCGGCCAGGCCGGCGATGTCCACCTCGTCCGGGGAGTCGACGATCGACGTGCCGCCGTTGAGCAGCGGCACCCACATCTCGTACGTGCTCGCGTCGAAGGCGTAGGAGGAGTGCACGAGGACGCGGTGGTGCGCGCCCGTGGTGAAGATCGGGTCGGTGGCCAGCTCCACCACGTTGGCGTGGGTGACGGCCGCGCCCTTCGGCACGCCCGTGGAGCCGGAGGTGTGGATGACGTACGCCAGCTGGTCCGGGTGCGGCGCCGGCAGGTCGGTGTCGGGCGCGGGTGGCGACCCGGCCGTGAGGTCCAGGACGTGGGCCGGTGCGACGAGGCCGGCGGGCAGGTCGGCGCGGTCGGTGAGCAGGACGGCGGCGGCGGTGTCGGCGAGGATCAGGTTGTGCCGCTCGACGGGGTTGCCGTCGTGCAGCGGCACGTACGCGCCGCCCGCGTAGAGCGCGGCGAGGGTGGCGACGGTCCGCTCGGCGGTGCGTCGGGCGAGCACGGCCACCCGGGTCTCGGCGCGCACGCCGTGGTCGAGCAGGTGGTGGGCGAGCGCGCGGGCGCGGGCGTCCAGCTCGGCGTAGGTCAGCTCGCGGTCGCCGTCGACCAGGGCCACCGCGTCCGGTGTCTTCGCGACCTGCGCGCGGAAGCGGCCGACGACCGTGCCGCGTTCCCGGTGGGAGGGGTTGCGGCCCCACACGTCCAGCACGATGCCGCGTTCGCCCTCGCCGAGCACCGGCAGGGCGCTCACGCGGGTGGTGGCGTCGGCGGCGACGGCGCGCAGGACGCGGGTGAGGCGTGCGCCGAGGGCTTCGGCGGTGGCGCGGTCGAACAGGTCGGCGGCGAACTGGATGGTGCCCTCGATGCCCGCCTCGGTCTCCCCCAGGTCGAACGACAGGTCGAACTTCGCCGGGCCCTCGCCGAGGTCGACCAGGTCCAGGCTCAGGCCGGGCAGCTCCAGGTCGGGCTCGGGCGCGTTCTGGAGCACCAGCATCACCTGGAACAACGGGTGCCGCGCCACGGACCGCTCGGGGTTGAGCGCGTCCACGAGCCGGTCGAACGGCAGGTCCTGGTGCGCGAACGCGGCCAGGTCGGTCTGCCGGACGCGGCCGAGCAGCTCCTCGAACGCGGGGTCGCCGGAGGTGTCGGTGCGCAGCACGAGGGTGTTGACGAAGAAGCCGACCAGGTCCTCCAGCGCGGCGTCCGTGCGGCCCGCCACGGCCGTGCCGAGGACCACGTCCTCGCCGGCGCCCAGCCGGGTCAGCACCGCCGAGATCGCCGCCTGGAGCACCATGAACAGGCTCGTGCCGGTCCGGCGGGCCAGGGTCAGCAGGTCGGCGCGCAGGGTGGCGTCCACCCGCCACGGCACCAGGCCGCCCCGGTGGGAGGCGACGGCGGGCCGGCGGCGGTCGGCGGGCAGCTCCAGGGCGTCGGGGATACCGTCGAGCTGCCGCCGCCAGAACTCCAGCTGCGCCGTGCCCGCCGAGCCGGGGTCGTCGTCCGCGCCCAGCACGTCGGCCTGCCACAACGCGTAGTCCGCGTACTGGACGGGCAGTTCCGGCAGGTCCGGCGCGCGTCCGGCGAGGCGGGCGCGGTAGGCGTGGCCGAGGTCGCGGGTCAGGGGCGTGAACGACCAGCCGTCGCCCGCGATGTGGTGCAGCACCAGCAGCAGCACGCGCTCCGAGGGCGACACCTCGAACAGCCACGCCTTGAGCGGCAGTTCGCGGGACAGGTCGAACGTGCACGCCGCCGCGTCGTCCAGGCGTTCCCGCAGCACGCTCGCGTCGGTGGTGCGCACGCTGAACGCCCGGGTCAGCATCTCGTCGGCCTCGGCGGCGGGCACCACGAGCTGGCGCGGCGTGCCGTCGGAGTCGGGGAAGACGGTGCGCAGCGACTCGTGGCGGGCCAGCACGTCGCCGAGCGCGGCGCGCAGCGCGGTCACGTCCAGGTCACCGGACAAGCGCAGCGCGATCGGGATGTTGTACATCCCGTTGGCGTCCTCCAGCCGGTCGAGGAACCACAGCCGGCGCTGGGCGAACGACAGCGGCACCACCTCGGGCCGTTCGGCGCGGGTGACGCCGCGGCGCGCGACGCCGGCCGTGGTGGCGCGTGCGGCGAGCATCGCGGGCGTCGGCGCCTCGAACACCGCGCGCAGCGGCAGTTCCACGCCCATCGCCGCACGCACCTGGCCGACCAGGCGGGTCGCGAGCAGGGAGTGGCCGCCGAGGTCGAAGAACCCGTCGTCCACGCCGACCCGGTCCAGGCCGAGCACGTCGGCGAACACCGCGCACAGCACCTCTTCGGCCGGGGTGCGCGGCGCGGCGTCGCCGATCGCGGCGGCGTCCGGCGCGGGCAGGGCGCGGCGGTCGAGCTTGCCGTTGGCGTTCAGGGGGAACTCGTCGAGCACGACCAGCGCGGCGGGCACCATGTACGCGGGCAGGGCCGCGCGCACGGCGTCGAGCACGGCGGCCGGGTCGACGGCGCGGCCCGTGACGTACCCGACGAGCCGCTTGTCCCCCGGCCGGTCCTCGCGGACCACGACGGCGGCGCGGTCCACCTCGGCGTGCCGGGCCAGCGCGGACTCGACCTCGCCGAGCTCGATCCGGAAGCCGCGCAGCTTCACCTGGTCGTCGGAGCGGCCCAGGTACTCCAGTTGGCCGTCCACGCCCCAGCGCACGAGGTCGCCGGTGCGGTAGAGCCGCCCGCCCCGGCCGAACGGGTCGGCCACGAACCGCTCGGCGGTCAGCGCGGCGCGCCCGACGTACCCCCGGGCCAGGCTCTCGCCCGCCAGGTACAGCTCACCGGGCGTGCCGGGGGGCACGGGCCGCAGGGCGGCGTCCAGGACGTACGCCCGGGTGTTCCACAGCGGACGGCCGGTGGGCGCGGGACCGTCGAGCGGGTCGGGCGCCGCGGTGCCCCACTGGAGGGTGTAGACGGTGGCCTCGGTGGGGCCGTAGACGTTGTCGATCCGGGCGGCGGGCAGGGCGGCGCGCACGTCGTTGAAGACGCTCGCGGGCAGGCCTTCGCCGGCGAGCACGACGGCCCGCGCGTCCAGCCGCACCCCGGCCGCGAGGACCTGGGCGAACACCGAGGGCACGCCGCTGACCAGCCCGCCGGTCCAGCCGCCGCGTTCCACGAGGGTGGTCAGGTTCTCCACGACCTCCACCCGTCCGCCGACGGTGAGCGGCGTGAACAGCTCGAAGACGGACACGTCGAAGTTCAGCGAGGTGGACAGCAGCACCGAGGACAGCTCGTCGGCGGTGAAGTGGTCGGCGGCCCAGGCGACGAGGTTCGCCATGCCGCGCCGCGTCACGGCCACGCCCTTGGGCCGGCCGGTGGAGCCGGAGGTGTGGATGACGTAGGCGAGCGACCCGCCGTGCACGTCCGGGACCGGCGGCGCGACGGGCCGCGTGAGGCGTTCGGCGACGGCCGGGTCGTCCAGCAGGACGAGCCGGTCGGCGGCCACGCCCAGCCGCGCCGAGGTGGCGTCGTCGATGATCACGCACACCGGGCGCGTGTCCTCCAGCACGAACGCGATGCGGGCGGCCGGGTGGCCGGGGTCCAGCGGCACGTACGCGCCGCCCGCCCGCAGCACCGCGAGCAACGCGACCACCGCGTCCGACGTGCGTGGCAGGGAGACCGCGACCAGCGTCTCCGGCCGCACCCCGCGTGCCACCAGCAGCGCCGCGAGTCGGTCGGCGCGGGCGTCCAGCTCGGCGTAGGTGAGCGTGCGGTCGGTGCCGACGACGGCGACCGCGTCGGGCGTGCGGGCGGCCTGCCGGGCGATGAGCTGTTCCACGAACGCGTCCGGCACGGGCCGCGCGGTGTCGTTCCAAGTGTGCAGCACGCGTTCGCGTTCGGCGGGGTCGAGCACGTCCACGTCGCCCAGGCGGATCGCCGGGTCGGCGACGACGGTCTCCAGCAGCCGCACGAGCCGCCGCGCGAGGGTGCGGGCGGTGGGCGCGTCGAACAGGTCCAGCGCGTGTTCGAGGTCGCCCTCCACGCCGGCCGGCCGGCCCGCCTGGTCGTGGGTCTCGCGCAGGTCGAGCAGCAGGTCGAACTTGGCCGCGCCGCCGGGCACCTCTTCGAGGTCGATGGCGAGGTCCGGCAGGTCGAGGTCGGCCTCCGGGGTGTTCTGGAGCACGAGCATCACCTGGAACAGCGGGTGCCGGGCCAGCGACCGGCGCGGGTTCAGCACCTCCACCAACCGCTCGAACGGCACGTCCTGGTGCGCCAACGCCGCCAGGTCCGTCTGCCGCACCCGCTCCAGCAACTCCTTGAACGTCGGATCGCCCGAGGTGTCGGTGCGCAGCACCACCGTGTTGACGAAGAACCCCACCAGGTCGTCCAACGCCTCGTCGGAACGACCCGCCACCGCCGTGCCCAACGGGATGTCGGCACCCGCGCCCAACCGCGTCAACAACGCCGCCACGGCGGCCTGGAGCACCATGAACACGGTCGTGCGGGTCTGCCGGGCCAGCGCGACGAGCTTGGCGTGCGCGTCGGCGTCCAGCCGCAACGGCACCCGCCCACCCCGGTACGACGCCACCGCCGGGCGCGGCCGGTCCGCCGGGAGCTCCAGGACCTCGGGCAGCCCGGCCAGCCGCGTGCGCCAGAACTCGACCTGCGCGGCGAGCGCGCTGCCCTCCTCCTCGTCGGACCCGAGCACGCGCCGCTGCCACAACGTGTAGTCCGCGTACTGCAACGGCAACGGCGGCAGGTCCGGCGCCGAGCCGGCCAGCCGGGCGCGGTAGGCCGTGCCGAGGTCGCGCAGCAACGGCGTCAACGACCAGCCGTCGCCCGCGATGTGGTGCACCAGGAACAGCACCACGTGCTCGTCGGGCGCGAGCTCGAACAGCCACACCCGGCAGGGGATCTCGGCGGCCAGGTCGAACCGGTGGTCGAGCGCGTCGGCGAGGGCGGCGGGCAGGTCGTCCTCGTCGACCTCGACGTGCACGACCGGCAGGGCGGGCGCGTCCAGGACGTGCTGGCGCGGTTCGCCGTCGACCTCCGGGAACGTGGTGCGCAGCGACTCGTGCCGGGCCACGACGTCTCGGAACGCCGCCGTGAGGGCGTCCCGGTCCAACCGCCCGGTCAGGCGCAGCGGCAGCGGCACGTTGTACAGGCCCGCCGCCTCCTCCAGTCGGTCGAGGAACCAGAGCCGGCGCTGGGCGTGCGACAGGGGGAGCACGTCCGGGCGGGGCAGCACCTCCACGTCGTGGCGGGTGCCCCGGGCGCGTTCGGCGAGGGCGGCCAGCGCGGCGGGCGTGGGCGCCTCGAACACCGAGCGGATGGACAGCTCCACGTCCAGCACCGACCGGACGCGGCTGACCAGGCGGGTGGCGAGCAGCGAGTGGCCGCCGAGGTCGAAGAAGCTGTCCTCCACGCCCACCGACGGCAGGTTGAGGACCGTGGCGAACACGCCGACCAGCACTTCCTCGGTGAAGTTGCGCGGCGCGCGGCCGGTCGTCGCGGTGCCGCCGGCCACGTCCGGCGCGGGCAGGGCGCGGCGGTCCAACTTGCCGTTGGTGGTCAGCGGCAACGCGTCGAGCCGCACGAACGCCGAGGGCGCCATGTAGTCCGGCACGGCGGCGGCGACGTGCGCGTGCAGGGCGACCGGGTCGAAGTCGTGGCCTTCGGCGGGCACCACGTAGGCGACGAGCCGCTGGTCGCCGGGCTGGTCCTCGCGCACGACCACGCCGACCGGGCCGGTCGAGGGGTGGCGGGACAGCACGGACTCGATCTCGCCCAGCTCCACCCGGTAGCCGCGGATCTTCACCTGGTCGTCGGCGCGGCCGGCGAACAGCAGGTCGCCGTGCTCGCCCCACCGGGCCAGGTCGCCGGTGCGGTACATGCGCGAGCCGGCCGGCCCGTAGGGGTTGGCGACGAACCGGCCGGAGGTGAGGCCGGGTCGGGCGACGTAACCGCGGGCCAGGTTCTCGCCCGCGATGTACAGCTCGCCGATCACGCCGGGCGGCACCGGGCGCAGCGCGTCGTCCAGCACGTACGCCTGCGTGTTCCACAGCGGGCGGCCGAGCGACAGCACCCCGGCCGGGATCTCGTCGCCCGGCTCGATCACCAGCGACGTGCAGCCGACCGTGGTCTCGGTGGGGCCGTACTCGTTGACGACGCGTGCGCCCGGGTGGCGTTCGCGCCACACGTCGAGCTGCGCGCCGGGCAGCGGCTCGCCGCCGAGGACGAGTTCCGCGGTCGGCGAGTAGGTGTCCGGCAGGACGTCCAGCACGGACAGGTGGCTGGGCGTGCCCTTGAGGTACGCGAAACCCCCGGCGGTGGGGCTCGCCGGGTCGATGCCGTCGTCGGCCAGGTCGCCCAGGTGCACCGCGCCGCCGGAGATCAGCGGCGCGTACAGGCCCGTGACGGTGAGGTCGAACGTGACGGGCGAGTGCAGGAACGCGCCGGACCGCACCGACGGGTAGGCGTCGACCGACCACTGGAGGTAGTTCACCGCCGCGCGGTGTTCGACCAGCGTGCCCTTGGGACGGCCGGTGGAGCCGGAGGTGTAGATGACGTACGCGGCGTGCTCCACCCGCAGCGGCGCGCGTCGGTCGGCGTCGGTCAGCGGGTCGGCGGAGAACGCGTGGTCGTCCAGCTCGTCCAGGACCAGCGCCGGCACGTCGAGCGCGGCGAGCCCGGGCGCGAGGGCGGCGTCGGTGACCAGCCGCACGGGCCGGGTCTCGCCGAGCATGTCGGCGAGCCGCTCGGCGGGCTGGTCCGGGTCGAGCGGCAGGTAGCCCGCGCCCGCCTTGAGCACCGCGAGCAGGGTCGTCACCAGGCGGGCGCCGCGCGGGAGCGCCACCGCCACCAGGGCTTCCGGGCCCGCGCCGTGCTCGACCAGCAGGCGGGCCAGGCGGTTCGCGTCGGCGTGCAGCCCGGCGTAGGTGCGGACGTCGGTCCCGTGCACGACGGCGGTCGCGTCGGGCGTGGCCGCGGCCTGCCGGTCGAGCAGCGCGGTCAGGTGCAGCGGCTCCACGGCGTGGTCGGTGTCGTTCCAGTCGACCAGGATGCGATCGCGCTCGGCCGCGTCGAGCAGGTCGACGGCGTCCACCGGCCGGTCGGGGTCGGCGGCGATGGCGCGCAGCACCAGCCGCAGCCACTCCCCCATCCGGGCCACGGTCGCCCGGCCCAGCACGTCGGGCCGGAAGTCCAGCCGGAACGCCAGCCGCTCGCCGGGCAGGCCGACGAGGCTGATCGGGTAGTGCGTGGCGTCGCGGGCCTGGAAGTCGGTGATCCGCACGCCGCCGCCCAGCACGGGCGCGGTGTCGACGTCGACGGGGTAGTTTTCGAACACCATCGTGGTGTCGAACAGCTCGCCGTGGCCGGTGCGGCGCTGCACGTCGGCCAGACCGACGTGCTGGTGCGCGATCAGCCCGGCCTGCCGGTCCTGCACGGCGGTCAGCAGGTCGCCCAGCGGCTGGCCGCCGGTCCACGACACGCGCACCGGCAGCGTGTTGATGAACAGGCCGAGCATCGTCTCCACGCCCGGCAGCTCGGCGGGCCGGCCGGACACCGTGCCGCCGAACACCACGTCGCGGCGGCCGAGGTAGCGGCCGAGCACCACGCCCCACGCGCCCTGGGCGAGGGTGTTCATGGTCCAGCCGCGGGCGCGGGAGGTGCGGGTGAGGGCGTCGGTCAGCTCGTCGTCCAGCTCGACCAGCACGCCTTCGGGCACCACGGAGGCGTTGTCGGCGGCGGCCCCGACGAGCGTCGGCCCGTCGAGGCCCGCGAGCACGTCGTCGTAGGCGGCCAGCGCGCCGGCCGCGTCCTGGCGGTTCAGCCAGCCCAGGTAGTCGCGGTAGGGCGTGACGCGGGGCATCGCCGAGTCGTCGCCCGCGTGCTCGTAGAGGGTGAACAGCTCGTCCAGGAACACCGGCGTGGACCAGCCGTCCATCAGGATGTGGTGCATGGTCAGCAGCAGCCGGTGCACCTGGCCGGGCAGCACGACGAGCACGAACCGGAGCAGCGGCGCGCGGGCCATGTCGAAGCGGCGGGCGCGTTCGGAGTCGACCAGCTCGGCGTACTCGGCCTCCGCGTCGGCGGCGCCGGTCAGGTCGACCTCGCGCCACGGCGCGCGCACCTCGCGGCGCACCACCTGCACGGGCCGGTCGAGGCCCTTGTGGCGGAACCCGACGCGCAGGTTCGCGTGCCGGCGCAGCAGCGCGTCGGCGGCGGCGCGCAGCGCGGGCACGTCCACCGCGCCGGTCAGCTCGGTGGCCATCTGCACGGTGTAGACGTCCAGGCCGTCGCGGTCGTACAGGGCGTGGAAGAGGAATCCCTCCTGCAACGACGACAGCGGCAGGACGTCCTCGACTGCGGACTTCTTGCTCATCGGTCCAAGTCCTCGCTCTCGTCGTCTTCGTCGTCTTCGTCGTCCGCCAGCAGGTCGAGCTCGTCCTGGCTGAGCGGGACCAGGTCCACGTCGGAGGGGGTGAGCCCACCCGCCGCCGCGCCCCGGACGTGCTCGACCAGCCCGCGCAGCGCCTCCCGCCACGCCGTGCCGAGGTCGTCGGCCTCGGTGTCGACGAGCAGGTCGGCGGGCCAGGCGAGGGTGGCGGCCAGGCGCGGGCCGTCCGGGGTGTCCTCGGTGACGGCCGTGACCTCGATCGTGTGCACGAACGGCAGGTCGTCGTGGCCGACCGGCGCGGTGAAACCGGGCGCGGGCAGCCACAGCCGGTCGCCGCCGGGCGCGGCGGTGTCGACCCGGCCCAGGTAGTTGAACGCGATCTGCGGGGCGCCCAGGCCCGCGAGCTTGCCCGCCGTGTCGGCGTTGAGGTGGCGCAGCAGGCCGTAGCCGACGCCCTTCTCCGGCAGCTCGCGCACCTGCTCCTTGACCCGCTTGAGCGCCGTGCCCGCAGCCGGACCGCCGGCCAGCAGCTCCGGCCAGGAGACCCGGCCGGGGTCCAACCGCACCGGGTGCACGCTGGTGAACCAGCCGACCGTGCGGGACAGCTCCACGTCCGGCACGACGTCCTCCCGGCCGTGGCCCTCGACCTGGAGCAGCACGGAGGTCTCCGCGCCGCGACCCCGGCGTTCCCGCCACCGGCCGACGGCCAGCGCGAGCGCGGTCAGCAGCACGTCGTCCACCCCCGCGTGGAACGCGGCGGGCACCTCCGTGAGCAGCGGCGCGGTCTCCTCGACCGTGAGGGCGACTTCGCTGGTGCGGGCGGTGCCCACGGTGTCGCGTGCCGGGTCGAGGGGCCGTGCGCCGAGCAGCGGGTCCGGGCCGTCCAGGACGGCGGTCCAGTACGGGAGCTGGTCGGCGCGCGCCGGGTCGTGCGCGGCGTCGTGCAGCAGGTGCGACCAGCGCCGCCACGACGTCCACACCGGTTCGAGCACGGGCTCGCGGCCGGCGGCGAGGGCGTGCCACGCCTGGGCGAGGTCGGGCAGCAGGATGCGCCACGACACGCCGTCCACGGCGAGGTGGTGCACGACCAGCAGCAGGTCGCCGGGGTGCGCGGGGCCGGCGTCGAACCACACCGCCCGCACGAGCAGGCCCCGGGCCGGGTCGAGGCGTCGCCACGCGGTGTCGGCCTCGGCGCGGACGGCGGCGGCCCGCGCGGTGGCGTCCAGCCCGGTCACGTCCACGCGGCTGGTGACGTCGGCCGCGCGCACCGCGCCCCGGTCGGCGATCTCGTAGACCCACTCCCCCTCGTCGTCGCGGGCGAGGCGGGAGCGCAGGGCGTCGTGGTGGTCGAGCAGCGCGTCGAGCGCGCCCAGCAGCCGGTCCCGGCCCAGTTCGGCCGGCACGGCGACGAGCTGGGCCTGGTTGAAGCCGTCGAGCGTGCCGCCGCTGTCGAGGAACCAGCGCACGACCGGCGTGAGCACGGCGGGCCCGCTGCCGGTCGGGTCGGCGACGAGGCGCGCGTCGGCGGGTTCGACGGCCACCAGGGCGAGTTCGGCCGCGGTCTTGCGCTCGAACACGTCGCGGGGGGTGAACACCAGGCCCGCCCGGCGGGCGCGGCTGACGAGCTGGATGGAGCCGATGCTGTCGCCGCCGAGGTCGAAGAAGCTGTCGTCCACCCCGACGTCGGGCAGGCCGAGCACGTCGGCGAACACCGCGCACAGCGCCTCTTCGCGTGCGGTGCGCGTGCCGCCGGACCGCGGTGCCGGGTCGGGGGCGGCGGGTGCGGGGAGCTCGGCGTGGTCGAGCTTGCCGTTGCGGCTCAACGGCAGCGCGTCCAGCACCACGACGGCGGCCGGCACCATGTAGTCGGGCAGCTCGGCGCGCAGCGCGGACCTCAGGGCCGCGGTGTCCAGCTGCCCGCCGGGCGTGGCGGTGACGTAGGCGACGAGCCGGGGCGTCCCGCCGTGGTCCGGGCGGAGCAGCACGGCGCACGCGTCCACGCCGTCGTGGCGGCGCAGCGCCGCTTCCACCTCACCGGGCTCCACCCGGAAGCCGCGGACCTTGACCTGGCTGTCGACCCGGCCGAGGAACTCCACGTGCCCGTCGGACAGGCGGCGCGCGAGGTCGCCGGTGCGGTACATGCGCGCGCCGCCACCGGCGAACGGGTCGGCGACGAACCGGTGCGCGGTGAGCGCGGGCCGGTCGAGGTAGCCGCGGGCGACGTTCGGTCCGGACAGGTACAGCTCGCCGGGCACGCCGACCGGCACGGGCCGCAGCCACGCGTCGAGGACGTGCGCCCGGCTGTTGAGCACCGGCGTGCCGACGACCGGCGTCGGGTGGTCGGCCAGGTCTGCGATCATCGAGTCCACCGTGGACTCGGTCGGCCCGTAGAGGTTGAGCGCCACCAGTCCGGGCGTGCCGCGCAGCGTCCCCCACAGGTGGGCGGGCACCGCCTCGCCGCCGAGCAGCACCACCGACGGGTACCGCTCGGCGCCGTCCAGCAGGCCGCGCGCGACGAGGTGGTCCACGTAGGACGGCGTGGTCTCGATGACGTCGATCCGCTCCCGGCGCAGGTGTGCCACGAGGGCGTCCGGGTCGCGGCGGGCGTCGTCGCCGATGACGTGCAGCTCGTGGCCGGCGAGCATCCACAGCACCGGGTCCCACGACGCGTCGAACGCCACGGGCGCGGTGAGCGCCGCCCGCACCCGGTCACGGCCGAGGCGGCGGGTGACGGGTCCGAAGACGTGCTCTTCGTGGTGCCGCAGGAGGTTGGCCAGGGAGCCGTGCTCGACCACGACGCCCTTGGGCCGCCCGGTGGAACCGGAGGTGTAGATGACGTAGGCGGCGTCGCGTGCGGTCAGCGGCCGGGTCCGGTCGGCATCGGTCGGCGCGGTGTCCGGCACGTCCGGCAGGGTGTGGGCGGCGGCCGAGCCCTCGATGACCAGGGCTGGCCGGGCGTCGGCGAGGGTGGCGCGCCGCCGTTCCGCCGGGTGGTCCGGGTCCAGCGGCAGGTAGACCGCGCCCGCCTTCAGCACGGCCAGCAGCGCCACGACCGTGTCGACCGAGCGCGGCAGCACCACCGCCACCACGTCGCCGACCGCCGTGCCGCGCCGCAGCAACGAGTGCGCGAGCCGGTTGGCGCGCCGCTCCACCTCGGTCCCGGTGAGCCGCACCTCGCCCGCCACCAGCGCCGTCCGGTCGCCGTGGGTCGTGGCGAACCGGTCGAGCACGGTCCGGTCGGGCGCCGGGCCCACCGGACCGGCCGCGCCCCGGGCCAGGTGGTCGGCCTCGCCCGGCGCGAGCAGGTCCAGTTCGCCGACGCGCCGCGCCGGCTCGGCCGTGGCCTGGTCCAGGACCCGGGCGAACCAGGTCGCGATCCGGAGCGCGGTGTCCTCGTCGAAGACGTCCCGGCTGTACTCCAGCTCGCCGCGCAGGCCGGCGGGCTCGCCGCCGGAGTGCCGCTCGGCCAGCGTGAACGACAGGTCGAACTTGGCCGATCCGGCGGGCAGGTCGACGACCTCCGGCGTGACGCCCGGCAGGTCGAGGTCCGGGTCGGCGTTGTTCTGCAGCACCAGCAGCACCTGGAACAGCGGGTGCCTGGCCAGCGACCGCTGCGGCGCCAGCTCCTCGACCAGCCGGTCGAACGGGACGTCCTGGTTCGCGAACGCGGCCAGGTCGACGTCGCGCACCCGGTCGAGCAGGTCGCCGAACGCGGGCTCGCCCGAGGTGTCCACCCGCAGCACGAGCGTGTTGACGAAGAACCCGACCAGGTCGTCCAACGCCTCGTCACGCCGACCGGCCACGGGCGTGCCGACCGGGATGTCGACGCCCGCGCCCAACCGGGTCAGCAACGCGGCCAGCGCGGCGTGCAGCACCATGAACGGGCTGGCGCCGTGCTCGGCGGCCAGGCGCGCCACGCGGGCGTGCACGTCGGCGTCCAGGCGCAGCGGCACGGAGCCGCCCGCGTTCTCCGGTCGGCTGGGACGCGGCCGGTCCGTCGGCAGGTCCACCGTGTCGGGCAGGTCGGCCAGCCGGGCACGCCAGTGGTCGAGCTGCGCGCGCGAGGCGCTCTGCTCGTCGTCGTCGGAGCCGAGCACGTCGTGCTGCCACAACGTGTAGTCCGCGTACTGCACGGGCAGCGGCGCGAACTCCGGCGCGACGCCCGCGTGCCGGGCGCGGTAGGCGACGCCGAGGTCGCGCAGCAAGGGCGCCAGCGACCAGCCGTCGGCGGCCACGTGGTGCAGCAGCAGGAGCAGCACGTGGTGGTCGGCGGCGAGCCGGTACAACCGGACGGCTACGGGCAGGTCGTCGGCCAGGGCGAACTTGTGCCGCACCGCGCCGGCCAGCTCGGCGGTCACCTCGTCCTCGGTGGTGTCGACGCGCCTGGTCGCGGCGCTGAGCAGCGCGACAGCCGCCGCCGGGTCCAGCACCGCCTGCCGCGGCGCGCCGTCGACCTCGGGGAACACGGTCCGCAGCACCTCGTGCCGGACGACCACGTCGGCCACCGCCGTGAGCAGCGCGGCGTCGTCCAACGCGCCGGTGAGCCGCACGGCCAGCGGCACGGAGTACATGCCGCCCACCTCGTCCAGCCGGTCGAGGAACCACAGCCGCTGCTGGGCGGCGGACAGCGGCACCACGTCGGGCCGGGGTCGCGGGGTCACGCGGGCACGGGCGGGCGCCGCGTCGTGCAGGACCCGGGCCAGGCCGGCGGGCGTCGGGTGCTCGAACACCGCCCGGATCGGCGCCTCCACGCCCAGCACCGCGCGCACCCGGCTGATCAGCCGCATGGCGAGCAACGAGTGGCCGCCGAGGTCGAAGAAGCCGTCGTCCACGCCGACCGACCCCACCCCGAGCACGTCGGCGAACAGCCCGCACAACACCTCCTCCACGCCGTGCGCCGCCCGTGACGGTGACGCGGTGGCGGTGGTGGGCGCGGGCAGGGCGTGGCGGTCCACCTTGCCGTTGCCGTTGAGCGGCAACGACTCCAGCTCCACCACCACCGACGGCACCATGTACGCGGGCAGCGCGTCGCCGACGTGGGCGCGCAACGCCGCCCCGTCCACGGCCACGCCCGCGCCGGGCACCACGTAAGCCACGAGACGGCGTTCACCGCGGTGGTCGGCGCGCACGGCGACGACGGCGTGCGCCACGTCGGGGTGCCGGGCCAGCACGGCTTCGACCTCGCCCGGCTCGATCCGGAAACCCCGCAGCTTGACCTGGTCGTCGGCCCGACCGTGGAACGCCAGCCGTCCGTCGGGCCGGCGGCGCACCAGGTCGCCGGTGCGGTACATGCGGTCGCCGGGCGGACCGTACGGGTCGGGCACGAACCGCTCGGCGGTCAACCCCGCCCGGCCCAGGTAGCCGCGCGCGAGACCGGTGCCCGCCACGTACAGCTCGCCCACCGCGCCGGGCGGCGTGAGGCCGAGGTCGGCGTCGAGGACGTGCACGCGCGTGTTGTCCATCGGCAGGCCGATGGGCATGGCCTCCGGGTCGGGTTCGCCGGGGCGCAGGGCGAAGCGCGTGGCGAACGTCGTGGTCTCGGTGGGGCCGTAGCCGTCGACCACGGTCAGTCCCGGGCAGTGCGCGCGGACTCGCGCCACCGCGGCGACGGGCACGACGTCACCACCGGTCCACACCTCCCGCACGCCCGCCAAGCACGCCGGCGCCTCCTCGGCGACCAGCCGGAACAGCCCGGCGGTCAGCCACAGGGCGGTGACGCGGTGGTCGGCGACGACCCGGCCGAGCGTGGCGATGTCCAGCACGCCGGGCGGCGCGACGACGAGCGTGCCGCCGGAGAGCAGCGGCGCCCACAGCTCGTAGGTGGCCGCGTCGAAGGCGTGCGACGAGTGCAGCAGCACGCGGGCGTGCGCGGGCGTGGTGAACAGCCGGTCGGTGGCCAGTTCCACGACGTTCGCGTGCGTGACGGCGACGCCCTTGGGCACACCCGTGGAGCCGGACGTGTGCATGACGTAGGCGAGCTGGTCGGGGTGCGTAGCCCGGTGCAGCGGACCCGCGGCGGGCGGCTGCTCGTCGGTGCGCACCACGTGGGCGGGCGCGGTCAGCCCGGCAGGCAGCTCGGGCCGGTCGGTGACCAGGACGGGCGCTCCCAGGTCGGCGAGCACGAAGTCCAGGCGCTCCACCGGGTACGACTCGTGCAGCGGCACGTAGTAGCCGCCCGCCTTGAGCACCGCGAGGATCACGACCACCAGCGCTGGCGACCGGTCCACCAGCAGCGCGACCGGCGTCTCGGCGCCGACGCCGGCGGCGGCGAGCCGGTGCGCCCACCGGTCGGCCTCGGCGTCGAGCTGCCCGTAGGTGAGGGAGCCCGTGTCGGACACCACGGCGAGCGCGTCGGGCGTGGCGGCGGCCCGCGCCTCGAACCGGGCGGCCAGGGACGTGGCGTCGACGTGGCGGGCGGTGTCGTTCCAGGTGACG
The DNA here is from genome assembly GCF_050946825.1 of Actinosynnema sp. CA-299493. Taxonomy (NCBI): domain Bacteria; kingdom Bacillati; phylum Actinomycetota; class Actinomycetes; order Pseudonocardiales; family Pseudonocardiaceae; genus Actinosynnema; species Actinosynnema sp. CA-299493. Next base: position 3,349,813 of record NZ_CP191993.1, on the reverse strand, counting down.
AGCTCGGCGTGCCGTTCCTCGGCGGTGAGCAGGTCGAGGCGGCCGAGCGAGGTGGCGGGATCGGCGGCGACGGCCGCGAGGAGCGTGCCCAGGCGGGTCACCAGGCGCCGCGCGGTCGCCTCGTCGAACAGGTCGAGCGCGTACTCCAGCGCCCCGGCGACACCGGTCACCGCGCCGTTGTCGTCGCGGGTCTCGTAGAGGTCGAACCACAGGTCGAACTTGGCCACGGCCGTGCGCAGGTCGGCCACGGCGACGTCCAGGCCGGGCAGCTCGACGTCCGGGTCGGGGGTGTTCTGGAGCACCAGCATCACCTGGAACAGCGGGTGCCGGGCCAACGACCGGCGCGGGTTCAGCACCTCCACCAACCGCTCGAACGGCACGTCCTGGTGCGCCAACGCCGCCAGGTCCGTCTGCCGCACCCGCTCCAGCAACTCCCGGAACGTCGGATCGCCCGAGGTGTCCGTCCGCAACACCACCGTGTTCACGAAGAACCCCACCAGGTCGTCCAACACCTCATCGGAACGACCCGCCACCGCCGTCCCCAACGGGATGTCGGCACCCGCCCCCAACCGCGTCAACAACGCCGCCACGGCCGCGTGCAGCACCATGAACACGCTGGTGCGCGTGTCGCGCGCGATCTCGGCCAGTCGCCCGTACACCTCGCCGGACACGGTCAGCGGCACGCGTGCGCCCCGGTGCGACGGCACGTCCGGGCGCGGCCGATCGGCGGGCAGGTCCAGCACCTCGGGCAGGTCGGCGAGCCGGTCGCGCCAGAACCGGACCTGGCGGCTGAGCACGCCGTCCGGGTCATCCTCGTCGCCGAGCGCGTCCCGCTGCCACAGCGCGTAGTCCGCGTACTGCAACGGCAGCGGCGCGAACTCCGGCGCGACGCCCGCGTGCCGGGCGCGGTAGGCCGCGCCGAGGTCGCGCAGCAACGGCGCGAGCGACCAGCCGTCGGCGGCGATGTGGTGCACGACCAGCAGCAGCACGTGCTCGTCCGCGCCGGTCTCGAACAGCCAGAGCCGCCACGGCAGGCCGTGCGCGAGGTCGAAGCGGTGCCCGGTGGCGGCGGTCATCTCCTCGGCCGGGTCCGCGACGGCCGCGGTCTCGACGTGGTCCGGCAGCAGGCGCACCGCGTCGGCCGCGTCGAGCACGTGCTGGACGGGCTCGCCGTCCACCTCGGGGTACCGGGTGCGCAGCGGCTCGTGGCGCGTCACGACGTCGCCGAGGGCGGCCAGCAGCGCCGCCCGGTCGAGCGGTCCGGTCAGGCGCAGCGGCAGCGGCACGTTGTAGGTGCCGCCGGTCTCGTCCATGCCGTGCAGGAACCACAGGCGGCGCTGGGCGGACGACAGCGGCACGAGGTCCGGGCGCGGCCGTGCGACGGGCCGTGAGCGGGCGGCGGCGGCGCCGTCCACGACCTCGGCGAGCCCGGCGGGCGTGGGGTGGTCGAACACCGACCGCAAGGACAGCTCCACGCCGAGCGCGGACCGCACCTTGCTGATCAGCCGGGTGGCGAGCAGCGAGTGCCCGCCCAGGTCGAAGAACCCCTCGTCCACGCCGACCCGCTCGACACCGAGCACGTCCGCGAACACGGCCACCAGCAGTTCTTCCAGTGGCGTGCGCGGCGCGCGGCCGGTCGCGCCGGCGTCGGGCGCGGGCAGGGCGTGCCGGTCGAGCTTCCCGTTGGGCGTCAGCGGCAGCGCGGCCAGCGCGACGAACGCCGACGGCACCATGTAGCCCGGCAACCGCTCCTCGGCCGTCGCCCGCAGCGCGGTCGGGTCCACGTCGGCGGGCGTCACGTACGCGACGAGCCGCTTGTCGCCGGGCCGGTCCTCGCGCACGACGACCGCGACCTCGCCGACGTGCCCGGCGAACACCGCCTCGATCTCACCCAGCTCGATCCGGTGACCCCGGACCTTCACCTGGTGGTCGCGCCGCTCCAGGAACACCAGCGAACCGTCCGCGCGGCGCACCACGTAGTCGCCGGTGCGGTACATGCGGCGGCCGGGGCGCGGGGTGAACGGGTCGGCCACGAACACCGCGCCCGTGCGGCCCGGGTCGCCGAGGTAACCGCGGCCGACGCCCTCGCCGCCGACGTACAGCTCGCCGGGTGTGCCGACGGGCACCGGCCGCAGCCGGTCGTCCAGCACGTACAGGCGGGTGTTGCGCAGCGCGCGGCCGATCGGGACGCCGTCGGCCACGTCGTCGGGCGAGGTGATGAAGGCGTGCGTGACGTCGTCGGCGCACTCGGTGGGGCCGTAGGCGTTCATCAGCGGGATGGTGGGGAACGCGTCGAGCCAGCGGACGCAGAGGTCGGCGGGCAGCGCCTCGCCCGTGGCGACGAGCAGCCGCAGCGAAGCCAGTCCCGGCCGGCCACCGTCCGCGTCCCACAGGTCCAGTGCGGCGCGCAGCAGTGACGGCACGACTTCCAGCACGGCCACGCGTTCGGCGTCGGCCCGGTCGAACAGGGCGCGCGGGTCGGCCGCGAACTCCCGTGCGACGACCCGGGCCGTGCCGCCCACCACGAGCGGGGCGAGCATCTGCCAGATGGAGATGTCGAACGTGAGGGGCGCGTTCTGCACCACCGTGTCCACTTCGGACAGGGAGCAGTCCTCCACCTTGGTCAGCAGGTGGTTCACCATGCCGCGGTGGGTGACCATGGCCCCCTTGGGCTTCCCGGTCGACCCGGACGTGAACAGCACGTACGCCAGGTCGTCCCCCGCACCGACCGGCTCGGGCCACTCGTCCGCCACCTCGTCGGACACCGGCAGCAGGTCCGCGCCTAGTTCGGCGGCGAAGGAGGCGACGGCGGGCGAGGCGAGCACGAGCCGTGCGCCGCTGTCGGCCACGAGCGCGCGGCCACGGGCGACCGGCGCGTCGGAGTCCACCGGCACGTAGGCCGCGCCCGCGCCGAACACCGCCAGCACCGACACCACGAAGTCCCGGCCCGGCGCGGTGGGCAGCGCGACCACGTCACCGCGCTCCACCCCCGCCTCCCGCAACCGGCGGGTGAGCGCACCGGCGCGCCCGGCCAGCTCGGCGTAGGTGGTCGGCCCCTCGTCGTCCACCACCGCCACCGCGTCGGGCGTGCGGCGGGCGTGGTCCCGCACCCGGCGCACCACGCCGTCCGCGTCGTCCAACGGCGCGTCGGTGCGGTTCCACCCGTCCAGCGCCTGGTCGAGCTCGACGGCGTCGAGCAGGTCGAACGACGCCAGCGGCGCGTCCGGCTCCGCCAGCAGCCGGTCGAGCAACCGCAGCAGCCGGTCCAGGTGGCCGGCCACCTCCTCCTCGCCGTAGAGGAACTCGTTGCCGTCCAGGTCGATCCGCACGGGGTTGCCGTCGGACCGGTCGTAGGCGGTGATCTCCACGTCGTCGATCACGCCGTTGGACAGGTTGTGCGCCGTGACGGGGTGTCCGCCGAAGGTGACGTTGTAGTCGAACGGCATGATGTTGACCACGACGTTCGCCAGCTGCCCCGCGCCGCGCACCAGGCCCAGGTCCCGCAGCACGTCCTCCTGCCGGTACCGCTGGTGCTTGAGCGTGGTGCGGGCTTCCGCGGTGGTGCGGCGCAGCACGTCGACGAACGTGGACTCCGGGCCGAGGTCCACGAACAGCGCGAGGATGTTGCTGACCATGCCCGGCGTGTCGCGCAGCAGCTTGCTCTTGCGCGCCATGACGGGGAAGCCGACGGGCGTGGTGCGCGCGCCCGTGACCAGGTGCAGGTAGACGGCGGTGGCGGCGGTCAGCGCCATCGGCCAGGTGGACGCGTTGGCCCGGGTGAGCTCCTTCATCCGGGCCATCGACGCGGGCTCGACGTGCGCGGTGGCGCGGGCCGGGCGGGCGCTGGCGGGCGCGGTGCCGGAGGTGAGGCCGACGGGCGCGGGCCGGTCGGCGAGGCGGGTCCGCCAGTGCTCCCGGTCGCGGCGGTAGGCGTCGGAGGCGCGGTAGGCGGCGTCGTCGTCCAGGTACTGCTGGAGGGTGGCGAACGCGCTGGGGGGCACGTCCTCCCCCGCCGCCAGGGCCGAGTACACGGTGGCCAGTCGGTCGGTGAAGATGCGCCCGCTCACGCCGTCGGCGATGACGTGGTGGTTGCGCTGGTAGTACAGGTACCGCTCGGCCTCGACCCGGAACAGGGCGTCGACCGACAGCGGGCCCCGCTCCAGGTCCATCGGCCGGTACAGGTCGTCCTCCATCCACGCCACGGCGTCGCCCACCGGGTCGGCGCGGTCGGTGTGGTCGAAGAAGCGCAGGTGCGGGTCGGGGGCGAGGAACTGCCACACGCCGTCGGCGTCCTCGGTGAACCGGACCTGGACGGTCTCGGCCTCCAGCACGGTGCGGCGCAACGCCTCCTCGAACAGCGCCACGTCCACCGCGCCGTGGATCTCCAGGTACTCCGACATGACGAACACGTTGTCGGGGTTCAACCGCTGGCCGTACCAGATCCCCAGTTGCCCCGGGGAGAGCGGCCACCGCCGCCTGTCCTCGCTCATGTCCCTGGTCCTCCCTAGCCCTGGCCCCGTGGTCCTAGCCCTGCCACCGGCGCAGCACGACCACGGCGTTGTGACCGCCGAAGCCGAAGGAATTGCTCATGACCACGTCCACGTCGTGCGCCTGCGCCTCGTGGGCGACGAAGTTGACCGCGCGGTCGATCGGCCGGTGGCAGTTGATCGTCGGCGGCACGAGCCCGCGGTTGATCGCCATCGCGCCGACGATCGCCTCCACCGCGCCCGCCGCCCCGATCATGTGACCGGTCATGGACTTCGTGGAGCTGATCGGGACGCGCTCGGCGTGCTCGCCGAACACCGCGCGGATCGAGTCCAGCTCGGACTGGTCGTTGAACACGGTGCTGGTGCCGTGCGCGTTGACGTAGCCGACGTCCTCGGGCGTGAGGCCCGCGTCGGCCAACGCGCCGCGCATGGCGGCCCGCGCGCCCCGGCCCTCGGGGTGCGGCGCGGTCCAGTGGTGCGCGTCGGACGTGGCGGCGTAGCCCGCGACCTCGGCCAGGATCGTCGCGCCGCGCGCCAGCGCGTGCTCCTCGGACTCCAGCACGACGATCCCGGACCCGGAGGCCATCACGAACCCGTCGCGGTCCTCGTCGAACGGCCGGCACGCCTCGGCTGGCGCGTCGGTGCGGGTGGACAGGGCCTTGGCGTTGCCGCTGCCCGCCATGTCCACGCGGGTGAGGATGTTCTCCGCGCCGCCCGCGATCACCGCGTCGACCACGCCGTAGCGCACCCAGCGGGCCGCTTCGCCGATGGCGTCGGTGCCGGTCGCGCACGCGCTGCTCACCGCCCGGGTCGGCCCGGTGACGCCGAACGCCAGGCTGATCTCGCCCGCCGCGCTGTCGATGGCGCCGGTGATGGGCGCGAACGGGCTGACCGCGCGCGGCCCCTTCGCGTTGAGCGCCACCACGTGCTCGCCGAGCGAGTGCATGGGCCCGTAGCCGCTGCCGATGAGCGCGCCCACGCGGTGGGCGTTGTCCTCGGTGATCTCCAGCTTCGCCGTGCCGACGGCCTCGGCCGCGGCGGCGAACGCGTACTGCGCGTAGGGGTCCATGCGGCGCAGCTGCTTGTGGTTCAGGTACTTCTTCGGCTCGAAGCCCTTCACCTCGCCCGCCAGGTCGGTGGGCAGGTCGGAGGCGTCGATGACGGTCACGTTCCCGATGCCGCTGCGCCCGGCCACCAGCGCGTCCCACGTCTCGTCGGCGGTGAGGCCGACCGGGGACACCACGCCCCAGCCGGTGATGACGACCCGCCTGCCGTGCCGTTCAGCCATGTGCTGCTCCTCGCTTGGAGTCGTGATCAGTCGGCGACCGGGAAGGCGCCGCCGAGCTCGTGGTCGGCGAACAGCGCGTCTTCCAGGCGTGTGGGGACGTTGAGGACGACGACCTCGCCCTCCCGCGAGCGCCGCCACGCGTCGGCGACGTCGGCGTGCAACGACTCCTTGGTGACGGTCACCTGGTGCACGCCGCGCAGTCGCGGCGCACGGGCCGTGACGGCGTCCGGGTCCACGAACGCCGTGCCCGCCAGGCCCTCGTTGTGCGGGCCGAGCTGGGAGTGCAGCCAGCCGTAGCCGCCGTTGCGCAGCACCACGTACAGCAGCCCGGAGCCGAGGGCCGCGGCCGTCGGCAGGTCGGCGTCGAACAGGCCGAACGCGCCGTCGCCGACGAAGGCCACCACCGGCCGGTCGCCGGACGCGGCCTTCACGCCGATCGCCGCCGCCGCGCCGAACCCGAGGCTGGTCTGCTCGGACGGCACGACCGAGCCCGCGCCGTGCGCGCACTCGAACCGGGGGAAGCTGTAGGACCACATGTCCTGCAAGCCGTTCTCCTGCACCAGGACGCGGTCGGCGGGCAGCTCGGCGTCGAGCGCGGCCAGCACCTCCACGACGTGCAGGCCGGGCTTCGCGGCGAGGTCCGCCAGCTCGCGGCGGTGGTCGGCGCGCAGCCCGTGGTGCACCTCGTCCACCCGCTTGGACCACTCGACGGGCGCGTGGTCCACGACCTGCTCCAGCCACGCCGCGCACACGTCCGCGCCGTCGCCGAGCACGACCGGCCCGGCGTACTGGGTGGCCACGCCCGCCGGGTCCACGTTGACCTGCACCACCGGCACGGTCGTGCCGAGCGCGGCCGGCCAGCCGTAGGTCGCGGTCTCCTCCAGCCTGCTGCCGAGCACGACCACGCAGTCGGTCTCCGCCCACAGCGCCTTGGCGCGGTCCGACGCGTACAGGCCGGCCAGCCCGATGAACCGGACCGACGACTCGTCCACCACGCCGCGCCCGCTGGCCGTGCACGACAGGGCCGCACCGACGCGTTCGGCGAACCGCTCCACCACGCCGCCCGCGTCGCGGTGCCGCATCCCGCCGCCGACCAGCACGATCGGGCGGCGCGCGTGGCGCAGCACGTCCAGCGCGGCCGAGTCGCCGGACGCCGGGACCGACGCCGGCCGTTCGACGGGCGGCGCGGGCGGTGGCACGGGCACGTCCACCTTCAGCAGGTGGTCGGGCAGCTCCACGTACACCGGCCCGGTCGCGCCGGAGGTGGCCACCAGGACGGCGCGGCGCACGGCGGGCGCCACCCGGTCGGGGTGCTCGACCCGGGTCGCGGACTTCACCAGGGGCGCGACGACGGCCTGCTGGTCCAGCTCCTGGAACGCGCCGCTGCCCCGCCGCTCGGCCGCCGTGCCGCCGGAGAGCAGCAGCACGGGCGCGCCGGACGACGCCGCCTCCAGCAGGCCCGTCACGGTGTTGGTCACCGCCGGGCCCTTGCCGACGAGCGCGACGCCGAGCGAACCGGAGCGCAACGCGTAGCCCGTGGCCATGAACACGGCGTTGCGCTGGTCCCGGCACACGACCAGCCGGACACCGGCGGCGTGCAGCGCGCCGAGCGCGTCCAGGTCGTCGTCCGGCAGGCCGAACACGACCTCGACGTCCGCTTCGGCGAGCAGCCGGGCCGCCGCGTGCCAGGCGCCCCGGACGTGGTGGCCTGGGCGCTGCTCGCCCACGACGTGGATGGCCGGCACGTCGTCCGGGGTCGGCGGTTCCATCTCGATCACACCCATCTCCTTCGGCGGCCGTCAGGCCGTGCGGCCGGTGGCGTCGGACGCGGCCAGGCGGTCGGCGCCCAGGTGGTCCGCGACGGCCTTCGAGATCAGCAGCGGTTCGGCGTGGCGCTTGCGGCCCAGCGCGGCGTAGTTGGCGCGGATGCCCGTGCCGCCGAACGGCGCGTTGCCGTCCTCGATGTCGATCACGGTCTCGTCCACGCTGACCGTGTGCCGCCGGCGCAGCAGCTCGACGGTCTCGGGCAGGTCGCCGTAGACCGTGGCGGCCATGGCCCGCTCCTGGAAGTACTGGTGGTCGAGCATCTGGTGCAACCAGTCCGCCGAGGTGAACGGCACCACGTTGAAGATCGGCGCGAACAGCTCGGGCGGGGTGATCTTCGTGTCGGCGGGCCGGATCAGCACGGTGGGGCTGAGGTGGTCGTCGACGAAGTTGACCTCGCCGCCCGCCGCCAGGTGCTCGCGACCGGAGCGCAGGTAGTCCAGCGAGGCGTCGAACGCGTCGAGGTAGAACATGTGGCTGTAGTCGGCGTTCGGGTCGTCGAACCGGCCGTAGCGCAGGTTGTCCACCCGGCGGCACAGCAGGTTGCAGAACTGGGCGCTGATCGAGGTGTGCACGAACACCACGTCCGGGCCGAAGCAGTCCTGCCCGGAGTTCAGCATCCGCACGCGCAGCAGGCCGTCCACGGCCTTGGGGATGTCGGCGTCCGCGCCGACCACGAACGGGTTCACGCCCTGGCCGAAGTAGAGGAACAGCTGGTCGCGGCGCAGCCCGGCGCGGATCTTCTCGGCGTTGTTGAACGTGCCGGTGAACACCAGCACGTCCGAGCGCGCGCCCTCGCCCTCCAGGAACTCCCGCTGGTCGCCGTCGTCGAGCACGATCGGCAGGTGGTGCACGCCCGAGAGCAGCTCGTGCAGCTTGAGCAGCTGGTCGGAGATGCGCCGCGACGGCCGGAACACGACGCGTTCGCTGTAGAGGCTGGGGATCGCCAGGTACAGCACGTAGCTGTAGAGCGGGATGTTCGACGGCATCAGCACGCCGATCTGGCCGATCGCGGGCGGCCGGTACCGGGCGATCTCGGCCGCGGCGCCCTCCAGGGCGGCGATCGAGGCGTCGATCTCGCCGTACGCGGTCTTGTAGCTCATCACCTGCGTGAGCAGGGACATGACCTCGGTGCGGCGCTCCCGCAGCAGCTGGGCGAGGTCCGTGAGCCGGGCCAGCCGGTCGGGGAACGGGATGGCCGACGGGTCGGCGTCGCCGTGGCCCCGGGGGAAGACGCCCTTGACGCCTTCCAGGGCCACGGTCGAGGCGGCGATGTCGCGCAGCGCCTGGAGGTCGACCTTGCCGTTGCCGCCCAGCGGGAGCTCCTTGAGCACGACCACGCGGTTGGGCTGCTCGTGCGCGGCGACGAACCGGGACACCGCACGTTTCCAGTGCGCCACGGGCTGCCCGGTCGGGTCGGTGATCACGAACACGAGCTGGGTGCCGCGCTGCTCGTCCTCGACGGGGATCACCCGCACGGGCGCGCCGCACGCGCCGGCCTTCTCGGCGATGGCGTCGGGGTAGAGCGTGTGGCCGAAGCGGTGCACGGCGGACTTGCGGCCCAGCACGCGGAGCTGACCGGCGGGCGTGAGGTAACCGATGTCGCGGGTGTGGAACTCCTGCCGCTCGACCTCGCGGACGCGTCCGCCGGGTTCGAGCAGGCCGACCATGATGTCGGGGGTGCGGACCACGACCTCGCCGATCTCGCCCGGCGGCACGTGGTTGCCCAGCGGGTCGCGCACCTCCACCGAGACGCCGTCCAGCGGCGTGCCGCAGTAGGCCGGGTCCTCGGTCGAGGACAGCGCGATGTTGCCCGCCTCGCTGCTGCCGTAGCCGTCCAGGAGCGTGGCGTCGAAGCGGGTCTCGAAGCGGGCGCGCAGCTCGTCGCGCAGCGGTTCGCCGCCGACGCACCACATGCGCACCGAGCCGAGGTCGCGGGTGTCGCGGCGGTCCACGACGCGCAGCATCGTGTCATAGGTGGCGGGCACGGCGTCCACGACCGTCACGCGCTGCCGGGCGATCACGTCCAACGCCTGGTCGACGCGCCGGCTGGGGGCGATGACGAGCGTGGCGCGGGCGTTCCACCAGAGCAGCAGCATGGACAGCCCGTACTGGTGGGTGAACGGCAGCAGGGGCAGCAGCACGTCGGACTCGACGTAGCCCATGCGCGCTTGGGTGCGCTCGACGTTGCGCAGCACGGACGCGCCGGAGCGCACGACGCCCTTGGGCTTGCCGGAACTGCCGGAGCTCCAGACCACGAGCGCGTCGCGCCGACGACCCCACCGGTCGAAGGTCAGCTCGGGGGCCTCGGTCACCGGCAGGTCGCGCGCGGTCTTCACCAGGCCGTGCAGGTCGAGCAGGCCGGCCGCGATGCGGTCGAACGCGGGGTCGGCCTGGTCGGCGTCGGTGACGAACCAGCGGGCGCCGGAGTCGACCACGTGCTCGGCGGCCTGCGCGGGTGGCAGGCCCGGGTCGACCAGGCCGACCGAGACGCCCAGCTCCACCAGCGCGAACAGGAGCACCACGAAGTCGTCGGAGTTGCGCGCCGACAGCACGACCCGGTCGCCGTCGACGACCCCGCGTTCACGCAGCACGCCGATGAGCGCGTGGCAGCGCTCGGTGACGTGTGCCAGGGGTGTTTCCCCGCCGTGTTCGTTCACAAGCATGGCTCTGCCCTCGTTCCTCGTTCATCGGACACCCACCGGGGCGTTGACGCGGAATGGACCCGGTCCGGCGGCGCGCGAAAACCCCGTGCGGGAACGCATTCGCCAATACCGCCCGGACAGGCGTGGGCGGCTCACGAACCAGAACGTGAGCCGAGGCTTTCGGGGCACATTTCACCCGCGACCGCTCGCGGGGTGCCGGAAATTCGCGCGGGGGCGCTAGGAGAAGGGTCGCGCCGCACGTGGCGCACGCGTCGGACACGACACGTGCCACGGGTGCGACCGCTGCGCACGACTCGGCGTGGTGCCCGGTGGCGCGGTGTCGACCGCGCCACCCGAGTCACCGCCGGTAGTGCCCGACTCACGTTTGCCCGCCCCGCGCACCGCGTTCCCGAACAGTTCGGGAACGGCGGTGAACGGGCCCCTGGGACAGGAGATCGTATTCACTGCCGTTGTCCTCGTTGGAAGTTCGCGCGCGGCCGGCGGACCACGCGTCACGGTACTGCGCACCCCGCCCCAGTACTGAGGGGTGTGCCGTCACCTCCTTGATCTGCGCAGATCGTGGAGGTGACTGATCACCGAACGGGATCGTCAGCTTCTAACAAGCATCGAGCAGTTCCCGTTCATCAGCACCGACCACCTTGGCCAACAGGTCGGTCGATCACAATCAGCCGATTGGCGCAGCACGCTGACAAATCCGTCTCAAAACGTTGAACCAGAACGCTCTTCACATTGTCGGGCGCGGCAAACTAGCCAGACCTGGAAGGGGTGTCAAATCGAGCCGAACGGGCGGTTGAACGCCTTCGGACTTGCGGCACGTCCGAGTACCGTCGTAACATGGTGATATAGGTGCCGTATAGACGGCGCGATCGACGGTCACTCAGTCGATCTTCACGTTAACTCAGTCGACAGGTTCTCCGCGGAGTGCTGTGAACCGGCACGTCACCGATCGAGACGGCGCAGCCGGGCCGACCGGCCACCGACCTGCGCATCTCCGAAGCACGTGACCGAAAAGGACAGCGGAGCCGCGGCGACCCGGACGTGGAAAAGGGGTGGCCGGCACGCGGCCGGCCACCCCTCCCCGGTTCGCCTACCCGGCTGTCCTCAGCCCTTCGCCGGCGGCACGCCGTCGGTCCCGGCCGCACTGTCGGTCGCGAGATCGGTGTCGGTCGCGAGATCGGTGCCGGTCTCGGCGGCGGTGGGCTCCGGGCGCTCCACGCCCACCGTCCACGGGCCGACGATGGCCGCGAACGCCGCCACCGCCGTCACCACCGGCGCGGCGACCGCGGCCACCACGCCGGCCGTCACCGGGATGTCCAGCACCGGTTCGCCCTTGTCGTTGCGCACGACCACCCGGCGCGTGTTGCCCTCGTGCACGAGCTGCCTGATCTTGTCCGTCAGCGCCTCGACACCCGGCGCCTGACGGTCACCCTGCTCCGTCATGTCGACCCCCTTCGCCGGCCATCCTCCCGCGTGCCGGTCGATCAGATCCAGTCGCGACGCTTGAACAGCCGGTACAGCCCGGCCGACAGCACCAGCATGGCGACCGTCGACGCCCAGAAGCCCCACACCCGGTCGAAGCCCGGGTAGGGCACGTTCTGGCCGTAGAAGCCGGTCACCGCGGTCGGCACGGCGATGATCGCGGCCCAGCCGGTCACCTTCTTCATGATCAGGTTGAGCCGGTTGCCCTGCAGGTTGAGCTGGATGTCGCGGATGGTCGCGACCATGTCCCGCAACGACTCCGTCCACTCCGACGCGCGCAGCACGTGGTCGTAGACGTCCTGGTAGTACGGCGTCATCCGGCGGTCCACCACGGCGTGCTCACGGCGCATCAGGGCGCCGAGCACGTCGCGCATCGGCAGCACGACCCGGCGCAGCGTCACCAGGGACTTGCGCATCGCCAACGCCCGCCGCTGCGTGTCGGGGTCGTTCGGCAGCTCGGCGAACACCAGGTCCTCCAGGCCCTCGATGTGGTCGTCCAGCGCCTGCACCGCGTCGAAGTGGCTGTCCACCACGACGTCCAGCAGCCCGTGCAGCAGGAACCCGACGCCGCTCCCGGCCAGGTCCGACGACTCGTCCCACCGCCTGGTCAGCGCGTCGACGTCGAACCGCTCGTCGTTGCGGACCGTGATCAACGCCCGCGCCGTCACGAACGCCGACAGCTCCGCCGTCGTCAACCGGCCCGACGCCTCGTCCAAGGTCACCGCGTACGCGTTCACGAGCAGGTACGTGTCGTACTGGTGCAGCTTGGGCCGCTCGTGGGCCTCCAGGGCGTCTTCCACGGACGTCTCGTGCAGGCCCAGTTCACCCGCGATGACCGCCAGGTCCGACTCGGCCGGGCCGCACAGGTCGAGCCAGACGACGGCGCTCTCGTCCCGGAGCAACCGGGGCAGGTCGGCGACCGGGAAGTCCTCTTCCGCGAGCGCGCCGTCGCGGTACAGGCGGTTTCGTGGCACCCGACCCACAGTAGCGACGGACGTCCCCGGCCGCGGGTGCGACAGCGGGTGCCGGAAGACACGACCGCGCCGTGCGCCCGGTCGCCCGTGGCCGGCCGAACCGGTGGTCGCGCCCTGCGCCGCGCTCTGCCCCTCCCGGACCGCCATCGTGTCCAGGGTGGGCGCTTAGCGACTTGTTAGCGCTCCCGGTGATGCTCGGGACCGGAACTGGAAGTCCGAGAACACAGGGGGAAGCACATGATCGGAATTCGACGCGTGGTCGCGGCCGTCGCACTGGCCCTGAGCCTGGGTGCGGTGGTCGGCGTCCCGGCCGCGTCCGCCGAGACCGAGGCCGCCTGGGCCGAGGACTACTTCGCGGTGTGCGTGCCCCAAGTCGACGACTGCGAGGGCTACACCCTCGGCTGGATCACCTGGAGCAACCGGAGCGCGAACATCACCGGCACGGTGGTCAACGATCTCCCGGGCGGGTACGTGACGGCCATCTTCGAGGCGTACGCCGGTACGACCAAGATCGACAGCGACACCCGGACGGTGTACAACGGCCCGCGCGACTTCCCGATCACCCTGGGCGATCCCGACAGGGTGGGCGGGTTCGACCGGACCAAGGTCACGGTCTGCTGGAACACCACCAACGCCAGGGTGTGCAGCGCGCCGCAGAACCACTGGCGGGACTGACCCCGTCGCAGTGATGCCCGACCGCCGTCCGGACGCCACCCGGCGCTCCGGACGGCGGTCGCGCGGCGTCGACGAGCCAGGCCCGCAACGACTCGTCAGGCAGGACGGGTCCAGCCCGGAGAGGTCCTCGTCGCCCACGCGTAGCCGAAGTCAGGAGCCACGGTCCAGTCCACCCGGTACTCGCGATCGCACGCAACCAGCGAATCGGACGACGCACCCGACACCAGCTAAACACAGGTGCGGAGAAGTCGGTTTCGTGGAGCTAGTCATCGGTCGCCGTGGAGCTATCTTTGCGGTACCGTGGCTCCATGGGAACCCCCGGTGCACGGCGGCAGGCGCGTGGCGAGGTCGAACGGCTGCCGAGCGGGTCGTTGCGGGTGCGGGTGTACGCCGGGGTCGACCCGGGCTCGGGCAAGCGGCGGTACCTGACCGAGACGGTGCCCGCCGGGCCCGCGGCCGACCGGGAGGCGGAGGCGGTCCGGACCCGGCTGCTCGACCAGGTGGACGCGGTGCGCAACCCGCGGGCGGAAGAGCGGCCGGGCGCGCTCGCGGACGTGCGACCGCGTGGGCGCAAGCGCGGCGAGCTGACCGTGGCGGCCGTCGCACGGCTGGCCGGCGTGTCCGCGCCGACGGTGTCGAAGGTGCTCAACGGGCGGACGGGCGTGGCGGCGACGACGCGGCGGCGGGTGGAGGCGGCGCTGCGGGAGCACGGCTACCGGCGGCCGGAGGCGGTCGTGCGGTCGCCGAACGTGGAGGTCGTCTTCTTCGGCATGCAGAGCTACCTGGCGGTCGAGGTCATGCACGGCGTCGAGCGGGTCGCGGGCGCGCACCGGCTGGCCGTGGGCTTCACCGACGCCGCGCGCCAGTCCGCGACCGGCCGGTCGTGGGCGCACGACCTGCTGTCACGTCAGCCGTGCGGCGTGGTCGTCGTCCACCTGGGCTTCACCAGTGAGCAGCACGCCCTGCTGGCCACGAGCGGCATCCCGCTGGTGGCCCTGGACCCGACGGGCGAGCCGGAGCACTCGGTGCCGTCGGTCGGCGCGGCCAACTGGAGCGGGGGCATCGCGGCGGCCCGGCACCTGCTCTCCCTCGGTCACGAGCGGATCGCGGTCATCGCCGGTCCGGCCGACCGGATGTGCGCGCGGGCCAGGCTCGGCGGCATCCGGGCGGCGATGGCCGAGCACGGCGTGCCCCTGGACGAGCGGCTGGTGCGCGTCGGGCAGTGGTTCGCCTTCGAGGAGGGCTACCACCACGCCCGCGAGCTGCTGCGGCTGCCCGACCCGCCCACCGCCGTGCTGTGCGGCAACGACCTGCAGGCGCTCGGCGTCTACGAAGCGGCCCGGCAGGCGGGCCTGCGCATCCCCGAGGACCTCAGCGTGGTCGGCTTCGACGACATACCGGCCGTGCGCTGGTGCGGACCGCCGATGACGACCGTGCGGCAGCCGATGGTCGAGATGGGCGCCGCCGCCGCGGAGCTGGTGCTGACCCTGGCCGCCGGCCGGACGCCCGCCCAGAGCCGGGTCGAGCTGGCCACCACCCTCGTCGTCCGCGAGAGCACCGCGCCGCCGAAGTGAGTCCACCCCCTCGGCATCCGCACTGTGCCGAACGAGTGAGCGAACGAAGCGTTTCCAGAATTATTCGAAAGCTTTCGATTTCTCGGACCCGCTGCCTGACCCGCCTCGCGAAAAATAGTCGAGCTCACCGCGAATTTCTCCGTCCCTACGGGTTTGCCGTCGAACGCACGAGCTTCTATTCCGTAAAAAATGTATGTTGAGACAGCTCGTGCGAGAGGGGCCGGACGGGGGTATCAGGCCGCTCACGAGCAGGTCACCCGAGCATCTCCCGGTGCGCCGAGGCCGTCGTCGTGATGGGCGGAGCTGCGCGTCCGGGGTGCCTTGAACCGTCGCGAGGCGGTCTTCGCGCAGCCGTGGCCGCTCGGGTCGACGGCGCGGGATTGCCGAATCTCTCCGGAACACCACAGGAGGAACACGGATGTGCGGAATCACCGGCTGGGTCTCGTTCGATCGCGACCTCACCCGGGAGAGCGAGACGCTCGAAGCGATGACCGGGACGATGGCCTGTCGCGGCCCGGACGCCCACGGCACGTGGGTCGATCGGCACGCCGCCCTCGGGCACCGGAGGCTGGCCGTGATCGACCTTCCCGGCGGCGCCCAGCCGATGTCGGTGCGGACGCCGAACGGCGAGGTGTCGCTGGTCTACAGCGGCGAGGCCTACAACTTCGTCGAACTGCGCGACGAGCTGGCCAAGCTGGGTGAGCGGTTCACGACGTCGAGCGACACCGAGGTCGTGTTACGGGGGTACCTGCGCTGGGGCGCGGCGCTGGCCGACCGGCTCAACGGCATGTACGCGTTCGCGATCTGGGACGCGCGGGACCGCAAGCTGGTCATGATCCGCGACCGGCTCGGCATCAAACCGCTCTACTACTACCGGACACCCGACGGGATCCTGTTCGGTTCGGAGCCGAAGGCGATCCTGGCCAACCCGATCGCCAAGCGGGTGGTCGACGCCGACGGGCTGCGGGAGTCGCTGGCGTTCGTCTTCACGCCCGGCCACGCCATCTGGGCGGGCATGCGCCAGGTCGAGCCCGGCACGGTCGTCACGGTCGACGTCGACGGCGTGCGCGAGCGCACCTACTGGCGGCTCGAGACCCGCGCGCACGAGGACGACCTGGAGACCACCGTCGGGCGCGTCCACGAACTGCTGGACGACACCGTGCGGCGGCAGCTCGTCGCGGACGTGCCGCGCTGCCTGCTGCTGTCCGGTGGCCTCGACTCCAGCACCCTCACCGCGCTGGCCGCGGCCCACATGGGCGACGAGCGGGTGCGGACGTTCTCGGTCGACTTCATCGGCCAGGCCGAGAACTTCACGCCCAACGAGTTCCACGACACCGCGGACACCCAGTACGTGCACGACGTGGCGGACCACGTCGGCTCCGAGCACGCCGACCTCGTGCTCGACCCGAAGACGCTGGCCGATCCCGAGGTCCGCCGGGCCGTGCTGACCGCGCGGGACGTGCCGATCACCCTCGGGGACATGGACCTGTCGCTGTACCTGCTGTTCAAGGAGATCCGGAAGCGGTCGACCGTGGCCCTGTCCGGCGAGTCGGCCGACGAGATCTTCGGCGGGTACCGGCACATGCACAGCCCCGACGTGCAGAAGGCCCGCGCGTTCCCCTGGATCGCGTTCAACATCGGCCCGCTCGACAAGGACGGCCACGGGCTGAACCAGCCGTTGCTCGACGAGCTGGAGCTGGAGGAGTTCCGGCGCGACCAGTACGACACCGCGGTGGGCGACGTGAAGCGGGGTGACGACGAGGACGACCACGAGTACCGGATGCGGATCATGATCAACCTGCACCTGACCCGGTTCCTGCGGTTCCTGCTCGACCGCAAGGACCGGTTGAGCATGGCGGTCGGGCTCGAGGTGCGGGTGCCGTTCTGCGACCACCGGCTGGTCGAGTACGTCTACAACGCGCCCTGGTCGTTCAAGCACTACGACGGCCGGGAGAAGAGCCTGCTGCGCGGCGCGGTCAAGCACCTGCTGCCGGAGTCGGTCGCCTGGCGGGTGAAGAGCCCCTACCCGTCGACCCAGGACCCGTACTACGTGCGGCAGTTGCAGGCCCAGTGCAAGGACCTGCTGTCCCGCAAGGACCACGGCGTGTTCGAACTGGTGAACCGGAAGTGGCTGGAGGACGCGAGCGACCAGGACGCGGACGCGGTCCAGCGCACGACCCGGCTGGGGATGGAGCGGGCCATCGACTTCGGCGTGTGGATGGACATCAACAACCCGCGGCTCTCGCTCGCATGAGTACCACCGGCCCGGGTCGTCGGCGCGCGGCACGCCGACGACCCGGGTCCGGGTGTCCCCTGCGGGTCGGCCGTCGCGATGCCGGGTCACCGACGAGCGACCCCGAACCCGCGCGTTCCCTGTGAGTGCGCCGGCCCGGTAGTGCGCGGTGCCGGGTCGGGGGCGGCGGATTCCCAGGGTTCTCCCAGGAGCACACCGGGATCGGTCAGGCCGGCGCGCCAGGCTCGGTCCCATGACGATGATCGACGTGCGGAACCTGACCAAGCGCTACGGGCCCGACACCGTGGTGGACGACCTGTCGTTCACCGTCGAGGCGGGTCAGGTGACCGGGTTCCTCGGGCCGAACGGCGCGGGCAAGTCCACGACCATGAAGGTGATCCTGGGTCTGGCCGCGCCCACGAGCGGTTCCGCCACGGTCGGCGGGCGCCGTTACCGCGACCTGCCCGTGCCGCTGACCGAGGTCGGCGCGCTGCTCGACGCGGGGGCCGTGCACGGCGCCCGCAAGGCGCACGACCACCTGCTGGCGCTCGCCCTGAGCAACGGCCTGCCCCGGCGGCGGGTCGACGAGGTGCTCGCCCGCACCGGGCTCGAAGGCGTGGCGGGCAAGCGGGCGGGCGGGTTCTCGCTCGGCATGAGGCAGCGGCTCGGCATCGCGGCGGCGCTGCTGGGCGACCCGCGCGTGCTGATCTTCGACGAACCGGTGAACGGGCTCGACCCCGAGGGCATCCGCTGGATCCGGGACCTCATGCGGTCCCTGGCCCGCGAGGGGCGCGCGGTGCTCGTCTCCAGCCACCTCATGAGCGAGATGGCGCAGACCGCCGACCACCTGGTCGTCATCGGTCGCGGCCGGCTCGTCGCGGACACCGGCGTGGACGAGTTCCTGCGCGACCACGGCCAGGGCGGCGTGCTCGTCCGCACGTCCGAACCGGCCGCGTTCGCGCTGCGGCTGACCGCGTCCGGCGCCACCGTGCGGGACGGGGTCGAGTCCTCGCTGGTCGTCTCCGGGCTGACGAGCGAGGAGATCGGCAAGCTCGCCGCCTACCACCGCATCGCGCTCAGCGAGCTCACACCGCAGCGGCCCTCGCTCGAGGACGCGTTCATGGCGCTGACCGCGGACAGCGTCGAGTTCCAGGGAGCGGCGGCGTGAGCCGGCCCGTGACGCGGGCGGGGTTCGGCCACGCCCTGCGCGCGGAGTGGGTCAAGCTCCGCAGCCTGCGTTCCACCTGGCACACGCTGGCGTGCCTGTTCGCGGTGGGGCTCGGCATCACGTTCCTCTCGATGAGCGCGGCGGGCGCGGAGCACGGCGGCGCGTCCGCCGCGGAACGGCTCGCGTGGGATCCGACCGAGCTCAGCCTGACCACGTACGTCGTCGCCCAGCTGATCATCGGTGTGCTCGGCATCCTGGTCGTCACCTCGGAGTACGCGGCCGGCCTGGTGCGGACGTCGCTGGCCGCCACGCCGCGCAGGCGCCGGCTGCTGGCGGCCAAGGTGGCGGTGGCGACCGCCGTCGCCGCGGTGGCGGGCCAGTCGCTGATGTTCGCCGCCTTCCTGCTCGGCCAGGCGGTGCTCGCCGGGCGGGGCGCGCCCCACGCGGGGCTCAGCGATCCCGGCGTGCTCCCCGCGGTGACGGGCGGTGGGCTCTACCTCGCGGTGATCGCGCTGCTGGCGGTCGGTCTCGGCGCGATCACGCGGGCCACGGCGGGCGCGCTCGCCACGCTGGTGGGGATCGTGTTCCTGGTGCCCGCGCTGTCGGGCCTGTTCCCGTCGTGGCTCCAGGGCCTGTTCGACTTCTGGCCGAGCAAGGGAGCCGTCGCGGTGCTCGCGACGGTGCCGGACCCCGCCTACCCGCACCCCTGGCTGAACCTGGGCGGGATGTGCCTCGGCGTCGCCGCCGTGCTGGTCGCCGCGTTCGCCCTCTTCCACCGGCGTGACGTGTGATGGGCACGCCGAAGGAGGTCGGCCGGGGCGTGGTGGCGGCGGTCGCGGCCCTGGCCGCCATGGCGGGTGTCGCGGCGGCCGGGTTGTCCCTGCTCGACGCCGACCGGATCGGCGGGTTCGGCGGGCTGACGGCGGCCGTGGTCGCGCTGGCCGTGGGCGGCTCGGCGGAGGTCGGCGCGGTTCCGGCGGGTGACCTGCCGTTCACCGTGCGGGGTGGCGTCGCGGTGATGCCGCTGGGCGTCTCGCTGGCGGGCGCGGTGGTGCTCGGGTGGCTGCTGCTGCGGCGTCGGGACGGTCTGCCCGCCCGCGGCGCGGCGGCGGCCGTGGCGTTCCCGGCGGGGCTCGCCGCCGTGGCGTGGTCGGCCAGGGGCGCGGTGACGCTGCCGGGAGGCGTGACGGGCGGTGGGTCCGGGGCGGCCGTGTGCGGGATCCCGGCGATGGGGCCGTTCGGCCGGGGTGGGTCCGTCGACGCGCTCGGCGCCGGGTTCGCCGTGCCGGTCTGGCCCGCGTTGGCGGGCGCGCTGGGCTGGGTGCTCGTGGTCGTCGGGGTGTGCCTGCTGGTCGCGCGGTTCCGGGCGGTCGCGCGCTTCCGGGTGGCGGTGCGGGGCGTGCTGTGGACGGCCGCCGCGCTCACCGTCGTGTGCCTGGTCGGCGCGTGGGTGTTCGCCGGCGCGGCGGCGGCCGGCGCCGTGCTGCTCGTGCTGCCGCTGGTGGTGTCGGGCGCGGTGTCGCTCGGGCTGGGCGTGCCGTGGGCGGTGACCTCGGACGGCGCGCTGTCGTGCGTCCTGGACGGGTCGGGCCGCCGGCTCCAGGTGGGCCGCTGACGTGGGTCGCGGTCGTCGTGCTGCTGGGCCTCGGTGTCGTCGCCGCCCTGTCCCGTGGTCGCGACGGCACGCCGCCGCGTCGTGCCGCGCGCCTCGCGCTCCGGCTCGCGCCGGTGGTGGGAGCGGCGCTCGGCGTGTCGGCGCTGCTGTCGCGGGTGTCGGTGGAACTGGGCGTCGGCGCGTTCGGGTTCTCCTTCCCCGTCCTGGACGCGCGGTTGGCGGCGGACCCCCTGGTCGCGCTGGGCCTCGGGATCGCGGCCGGCGCGGCGGCGGGCTTCTCGGGCAGCCTGCTCGTCGACGGTGTCCTCAGGGTGGCGTCCGTATCCTGGCCGGCGTGGACGGACCGGGTCGGGCGATGACACTGCTGGTGGTGGACGACGAGGCCACCGTGCGCGAGCTGCTGTCCGCGACGCTGAGGTTCGCCGGGTTCCGGGTGACGTCCGCGGCGACCGGCGCGGAGGCGCTCGCCGCGGCCGTCGCGGAGCCGCCCGACCTCGTGCTGCTCGACGTGATGCTGCCGGACGTGGACGGGTTCGAGGTGGTCCGGCGGCTGCGCGAGCGGCGCGCGGAGGGCCGGCGCGGTCCGGTGCCGGTCCTGTTCCTCACCGCGCGGGACCGCCAGGCCGACAAGGTCACCGGGCTGTCCCTCGGCGCGGACGACTACGTGACCAAGCCGTTCGACCTGGAGGAGCTGATCGCCCGGATCCGCGCGATCCTGCGCCGCACCTCGGGTCACCAGGCCGGCGTGCTGACCGTGGGCGCGCTCGCGCTCGACGCCGAGGGGCACCAGGTGACGCGGTCGGGCCGGGCCGTCCGCGTCTCGCCCACCGAGTTCCGGCTCCTGCGCTACCTGATGGAGAACGCCGGGCGCGTGGTGTCCAAGCCCCAGATCCTCGACCGGGTGTGGCGCTACGACTTCGGCGGCGACGCGGGCATCGTCGACACCTACATCTCCTACCTGCGGCGCAAGGTCGACGTCGAGGACCCCAAGCTGATCCACACCGTGCACGGCGTCGGCTACGTGATGCGGGAGCCGACGGGGTGAGGCGGCTGCTGGGCCGGTTCTCGCTGCGGGCCAGGCTCCTGCTGCTCACCTCGGGCCTGCTGCTGGCCGGGTTGGGCCTCATCGGCGCGGTCGTCTCCGACCAGCTGGAGCGCTACCAGCTCGCCCGGATCGACGACCAGCTGCGCTCGCTCGCCGCGATCGTCTCCGGCGTGTCGACCACCGGGCCGCCCGGCGCCGCGGCCCCCGGTCGCCACCCCGAACTCGTCGACCCCGCCCTCGACCTGGTCGGCACGCCGTACCTGGTGTACCTGGACGAGGACGGCGAGGTGGCGGGCGGCCTGCACACCAGCGGGCTGGACCTCGCGACGGCACCCTCGCGGGACGGGCTGCGCACCGTCCCTGCCGGCGGCGACGCCGTCGACCTGCGTGCCGCGTCCGGCTCGACGCGGTGGCGGGCCGTCGCCCGGCCGACCACCGGCTGGGGCGGGACGGTGATCGCCGCCGCGCCGCTCGCCGAGGCCGACGCCACCGTCGCCCGGCTCCGGGCCACCAGCCTGGTCAGCGGCGCCGTGCTGCTCGTGCTGCTGACGGCGGTCGGCTGGTTCGCGCTCGGCCGCGGCCTGCGCCCGCTGCGCCGGATCGAGCACACCGCCGCCGCCATCGCCGACGGCGACCTCACCCGACGCGTGCCCGTCCTCGCCGCGCCGACCACGGAGGTGGGACACCTCGCGGCGTCGCTCAACACCATGCTCGGCCAGCTCGAACAGGCCTTCGCCGACCGGGCCGCGGTGCAGACCCGGATGCGCGCGTTCCTGTCGGACGTCAGCCACGAGCTGCGCACACCGCTGTTCGGCATCAAGGGCTCGACGGAGCTCTACCGGATGGGCGCGATGCCCGGTCGCGCCGACGTGGACGAGGCGATGCGCCGGATCGACCGCGAGGCCACCCGGCTCACCGCCCTCACCGAGGGCCTGCTGCTGCTCGCCCGGCTCGACGAGGCGCCCGAGGGCCAGCTCGACCGCACCCCGATGGACCTGCGCACCCTGGCCAACGACGCCCGGCACGACCTGCGCGCCCTCGACCCGTCCCGGGCGGTCGAGCTCACCGGCCTCGACGGCGCCGCACCGCCCGGCCCGGCCCCGGTGCACGCCGACGAGGACCGCCTGCGCCAGGTGGTCGCCAACCTGGTCGGCAACGCCGCCACGCACACCCCGCCGGGCACCGCCGTCCGCATCCGCGTCGGCACGGCGGACGGCCGCGCCGTGCTGGAAGTGGCCGACGAGGGCCCCGGCCTGGCTGCCGAGCAGGCGGCGCGCGTCTTCGACCGCTTCTACCGAGCCGACCACTCGCGCCACCGCACGGGCGGCGCGAACGCCGGGCTGGGCCTGGCCATCGCCCGCTCCCTCGCCCGCGCGCACGACGGCGACGTCGAGCTGGCCACGACCCTCGGCGAAGGCGCGCGCTTCCGGCTCACCCTGCCGCTGCTCGACCAGAGCTGACGAACCCGGACCCGCACGTCGGCGCACCCGCACCCGCACCGGCACCGGCACCGGCACCGCGGCATTCCATCGCCGACGCGAATAACCGCCCCTTCCGCGACGCGCTTTTGCGCAACGTTCCGCAACCCGGTCCACTCGTGCGAGCGCCTCGGGCTCCCGGTGGTGGCACACCGCTGCCGCGAACAGGCCAACTTCACAGTTGCGCCTGGACAGCGGCTGGTGAGCCGCCGGTTCGGCGTTCACCCTGCTCCAAGCCCCAACCACCATCCGCCGCCGCGTTCACGGTGACGAGCGCGGCCCACCCCGAACACTAGGAGTGCTCGCATGTCTCGGAGCAGCGGCTTGCGCAGACACCTGACCACCCTCTTCGCCCTCACCTCCGCCGTGGTCCTCGGCGTCTCGTTGACGGCCACCCCCGCTCAGGCGACCTACGGTCCCGCACAACCGGTGGACATCCAGCTCAGCGGTTCCTCGGGCGGTTACACCACGCTGGTCGGCCGATTGGTCGGCTCGGTCCGGTTCGACGACGGCAACTCGCTCTACCGGCTGGACCTGACGCTGTGCCGCCAGTCCAGCTACACGAGCACGAAGCTCACGGTCAACGTCAACGGCGCCTTCCACCAGTGGTACTCCCACCACGACGGCTACCGGCCGGCGGTCTGCGGCGGCGGGCACGGCATGTCCGGCGTGGTCAACGTCGACGTGCCGTACGCCGGGGTCGTGCAGAACATCGGGCTGGTCTACGAAGGGCTCCACTTCTCGGGCTCGACCGCCACCCCGGTCTTCGGCGGCGCGTTCTACGACAACCCGTTCAACTGACGATCCCTTCGACTGACGGCCCGTTCACCTGACGGCCCGTTCACCTGACGACCTGCCCGACTGACGACCCGCTCCACTGACGACCCGCCGACCGAGGTCGCGGCCCGGGTGCCGGCCTCCGCCACCCGGGTCCGCCGATGTTCGCCCCCTGTTCGCTTCGGTGCGACCATCGGCGGGTTGACGACGTCACGCCCCTGCCGGGAACCTCGGTGCCGGCCGATGATCTCCGCGACACCGGCCGCTCCGCCGCCGTGCCACTCGACACCGGATGGAGGGCATGGTCGTCGTGACCGCCCAGCTGACCGACCCGTCCCGCACCGCTCACACCCTTCCCCGCACCGCTAGCCGCACCCTCTCCCGCAATCCTGCCCACGCCTCGGCACGCACCCCCGCCCTTTCGCGCGCTCGACGGACCGCCGTGAGACTGCTGAGCGCGTTGGTGGGCGCGACCCTGCTCGCGGTGCTCCTGCCCGGAGCCGCGTGGGCCGAGCCGCCGCAGGCCCTGCCCGCGAACCACGCCGCCGAGGACGGCAAGTGGCAGCCGGCGTTCGACTACGACACCGACGGCTGCTACCCGACGCCGGCGATCTCGCCGTCCGGTGCGGTCGCCACCGGGCTGAAGAACTCCGGCGCCCTCAACGGGCAGTGCCGCGACCAGTCCGACCTGGACAACACGAACTCGTACTCGCGCTCCAAGTGCAACAACAACTGGTGCGCCTACCTCTACGACCTGTACTTCGAGAAGGACCAGGCCGTGCCGGGCATCGACTGCTGCGGCCACCGCCACGACATCGAGCACGTGGTCGTGTGGGTCAGCGGCGACCAGGCCCAGTACGTCTCCACGTCCGCCCACGGCAAGTACTCGACCTACCCGCGCTCCCAGGTCGCCTGGGAGGGCACGCACCCCAAGATCGTCTACCACAAGGACGGCCTGAGCACGCACTGCTTCCGCCTCGCGAGCGCGAGCGAGCAGCCGGAGAACCACTACGGCGCGTGGCAGTACCCGGACCTGGTCAGCTGGGACCGCTTCCCCGCCGGCATCCGCGACATCCTGGTGAACGCGAACTTCGGCAGCGCGAGCCTGGCCATCAAGGACAGCGCGTTCAACTACAACCTCGCGCAGGCGAAGCCGAGCGGCATCCCGTTCGACCCGAACGCCTGATCCGGCGCGGGGACCCCGTCCGGCGGGGTCCCCGCGTCACCGGCGGTTCAGTCGTACTTGTCCTGGTTGAGGAAGCGGGCGAAGCCCCGCCACGAGTTCGGGCCCATCACCCCGTCGATCGGGCCCGCGTAGCCCCACCGCGCCGCCAACCGCTGCACCGCCGCCCACGTGTTCGCACCGGGCGCACCGTCGATCGGACCCCCGTACCCGTAAGCCCGCATCGCCCGCTGCAACGCCGCGTAGGTGTTCGGCCCCGGCACGCCGTCGATCGGCCCGGTGTACCCCTGTTCGAGGCGCAGCCAGTTCTGCGCCCGCTTCCACATCACCGGGCCGGGGACGCCGTCCTGCTCGGTGGTCGTCTTCGGCAACCCGGAGCCGCCGCCACCGCCGACGTAGAGCAGCGGGTTGATGCGCGTGCCGCTCGGGTTGATCATGTGCCAGTGCAGGTGCGGCCCGGTGGACGAGCCCGACCCCGGTGCGCCGACCGCGCCGCCGGACAGCCCGACGACACCGCCCATGCCCACCCGCGTGCCGTTGGCCAGCAGGAACTGGGACAGGTGCAGGTACTGGGTGCGGTAGCCGTTGTCGTGCTGGATGGTCACGGTGTGGCCGCCCGTGCCGTTGTACGGGATGTTGGTCACCACGCCGCCGCCCGCCGCGGGCAGCCGGGTGCCGACGGCCATGCCGAAGTCGATTCCACCGAGCGAGCCGCTGTTCAGGTGGTCCTGCCAGGTGCCGGTGATCGGGTAGCCGCTGAAGGGGTGGTAGAACCCCGGAACAGCGGCACTCGCCGTGCCCGCGCCCACCACCGTGATGACGCCGGCCGCCACCGTCCCGCGCAGCAGTGCCCGTCTGCCGATCCAGTCGTTGGTCATCAACCGAACGTAGGGACGGTGCGGCACAGCGACATCGTGCGTTCGACCGACGGCCATTCGGGTGGGCGGTCCGGTCGAGCGGGTGGTGCCCGCCTTGATCGGCTAACGGCGGCGCGGCCGTGGCGAAGGTCCGACCATGAGACTGTCACGACTCGTCCACTGCGCCCTGGTCGCCGTGCTGGCCGCCGGCTTGTCCGCCGTCCCCGCGCACGCCCTGACCGTGGAGCAGACCTGCGTCGGCACGGAGGTCACCACCTTCGACCCGCCGCTCACCCTCACCTCGCGGCCGGTCACCGTCACCGTCAGCGGCGTCTACCCCACGTGCACGAACGCGGGCGCGGTGACCGCGACGTACGCCGAGGAGTTCACCCTCACCGCGTCCTGCCTGGTGCTGTTCGACTCCGGGTCGGCGCTGCGCACGTTCACCTGGGGCGGGACGGTGGCGCCCAGCGAGTTCCAGTACAACGTCACCTCCAACGCCGTGGCCGGTCAGGTCGTGGTGACGAACACCGGCGTGATCACCTCCGGTGGTTTCGCGCCCGCCGGCGCGGTGCAGGTGATCACCCTGGTGACGCCGAACGTCGCGCAGTGCCTGATCGGCGGGGTGGCGAGCGTGACGGGCCCGACCACCCTCACCATCCACCGACCGTGACACCCGCCCGCGACGGTCGTGCACGAGGGTGCCCGCACGTCAGACGGCGCCGAGCCGCCGGCCGGGGACCACCGCGACGGGAGGCAGGTTCATCGCCTCGAGCCGGGTCTGCTCGGCCGACAGTGTGAACCGGCTGAAGCAGCCGGTGTCCCAGCGCAACCGGCGCACGCCCTTCAGGTCCGCGCCCTTCAGGTCCACGCCGGCGGCCCGTGCCACCAACCACGAGTGCGGCCCGGCGTGGCCGACGACCAGGACGCGCTTGCCGCCGTAGCGCGCGGGCAGTGTGTCGAAGAACGACCACACGCGCCGGCGAGCCGCTTCGCAGGACTCGTCCGGCGCGATGTCCGCCAGGTCGCTGTCGCCGATGACGCGTTCCCGCAACGCCTCGCAACGCTCGACCGTCACGTCCAGTCCGGCGGTCACCAGTCGGGCGGTCTCCCAGGCCGGCGCGAAGTCCGAGCTGAGCACGACGTCCGGCGCGAACCTCCGGACCGCGGCGGCGGCGACGCCGGCCTCGGCCCGGCCGAGCGCGGACAACCCGGTCGCGAACGGGTCCGGGTGCACCTCGTGCGGGTGCTCGGGCGCGCCGTGGCGGAGGAAGAGCACGTCGACCTCGTGGTCGCCCACCTCGACCGACGGCACGTCGGTCCGCGCCTGCTCGATGATGTCGAGCACGTCGTCGCAGACCTCCTCGGGCAGCTTCCCGCGGATGCCGAGGGACACGCCGACCGGCCGGAACGCCGCGTGCAACCGGCGGACCCGGTCCTCGTCCACCCGCTGGAACGGGTCGCGGAGCCGATTGCGGTGCAGCAGGTCCTCGACGTCGGCGGCGAGCGAGACCGTGATGAGCCGGTAACCGCGCCGTTCGAAGCGCAACTCCTGGCCGGCCAGGAAGTCGACGTCCTCGAACACCCCGTCCACGACCGGCAGGAACCCGCTGTCGCAATAGGACAGGGCGAGGTCGAGGCACGCGAGTTCGGACGCCTCCAGGGTGAAGGCGGTGAAGTCGCGCGGGTGCGCCATGTACCTGACGGAATCGTTCGACACCCGGACCGAAGGGGGCAACGCGTCCCTCAGCAAGGCCGCCGTCGTCGTCTTCCCCGTGCCCGGCAGGCCGCGGATCAGCACAGCGAACCGCCGACTCACATCATCACCCGTCTCCACCCCGGCCAACCTAGCGCAATCACGACCACCACCGGCCACGCGCACAGACCGCCTCCCCCATCTGACGATCGGGTCGGGGAACCGACCTCCCGGTCCCCGCCCCTGTCCCCGTTCGGCGCTCTGTCCTCAGTAGACGGTGGCCTGCCGGGACGTCGACCTGATGCCGTTCGAGCCGTTGAAGATGCGGTTGCCCCAGTTGGTCAGGCTGGCGCGGTTGAAGCCGGAGACCATGTCGAGGTACTCGACACCGCCGCCGTTGCCGCTCCACGACCAGCCGAGGTAGCCGAGGCGCTGCGACTGGGCCGTGGCCATGATCGTGTTCTCGTCGGGGTTGCCGTCGGAGTGGTTGTCGCCGAACTCGCCGATCACGATCGGCAGCCGGGCGTTGACGAACGCGGTGAGGTACGAGGTCACCTCGGACGCGGTGTCGTAAACGCCGTACATGTGGATCGAGAAGACGGTGTTGCGCTGGGAGTCGGCGTTGAACACCGTGGAAGCGTTGTTGCGCATGGTGTTCGACCAGTCCTGACCCCAGTTGGGCGCGTCCACCATCAGCGTGTGGGTGAAGCCGTTGGACCGCAGCCGCGAGATGGCGTTGCGGGTGTCGTTGGTCCAGTTGCCGTAGTTGTTGTTGCCGTACGGCTCGTTGCCGATGTTGATGATGACGTACTTCTCCTGGCCGACGAGCGCGCTCTTGACGCCCAGCCAGTAGTCCACGGCCTGGTTCAGCGTCACCGCACCGCCCTGCTCGCCGTAGCCGGTGGTGTCGTGCGCTTCGAGCACGCACACCAGCTTGTTGGCCTTGCACTGCGAGACGATCGAGGAGACCGTCGAGGTGCTGGTCCACGTCCAGCGCGCGCCCGTGCTCAGCACGACCCGCACGCTGTTGGCGCCCAGCGCCTTGACGTCCTTGAGCGCCTGCGTCGTCCGATCGGGGTACCAGGCGTGCGCGTGGTTGACCCCACGCATCACGAACTCGCTGCCGTTCGCGTCGTACAACCGCCCGTTGCCGACGTAGAACCCGTTCGCGGCCGACGCCGCCGGGGTGCTCAGCAACGACGCGAGCAGCACCGCCACCACGACCAAAGCCCATCGCTTGACCACGTCTACCTCACCATGTCGTCGTTGACATCGTTGACATCCGAACCGGCGGGACGGCGGCGGGACACACTCGGTTCGGAGACGAATGGAATCAGTTAACCGGTTAAGCGTCAAGTCTCACGCTCGATCGGACGTACTGTACCGCCTTACGTGAATCGGTTAAGCCGTTGCTGCGCTCACCACCCCGCACCCACGACCTACGACCTACGACCTACGACCCGAGGAGGCCGACCTCCTGACTCCACCGATCCGCACCGGCCCACCCGTGGTCGCCGCCGGCCGGCCGTTTTATCCGGCTAACACGAGTAATGCGATTCGGGTTGTCACAGGTTGCACTCCTGACCCGATCGAGTGGGCGAATCACTCCTCCGTCCCAACAGCAGACTCGGCACGGCCCCACCGTCGGGAGAGCCGGACGTTGTGGAACGCCTGCTGCGGCGGCCGTTGGTCGCGAATGGGTAGGACCACCCGTGCGGTGACGTGTGGCGGTTCGGTTCCGTGCCGGGGGCGGGTGGTGGGGTATCGGTGGTTTTGCCCGTCCCTCGCGCCAGCGCTGGCGGTGGGTGGGTGCGGTGCGCCAGATTCCGGTGGCGTCGCACCAATCCACCCACGCCACCGATGGAGAAGCCATGCGATTGCGCAGTGCGATCCTCACCGTCCTCGCCCTGGCCGGAGTGCTGACCGCGACGACCACCGGCACGATCGGCGCGGCGGCCGGAACGGGGGCCGGGGTCAGAGTCGGAGGGCCACCCTCGGTTCTGGGCGGCTCGGGTCCCTACTCGGCGGGCTACGAGACGACCTTGCGGTTGACCAACCACACGATCTACCGGCCCAACACCCTGCCGGCCGGCGTCAAGCTGCCCATCGTCGCCTGGGGCAACGGCGCGTGCCGTGCGGACGGGACGTGGTTCGAGAACATCCTGACCGAGTGGGCCTCGCACGGTTTCCTGGTCATCGCCAACGGCCGACCGGGCGGCAGCGGCTCGACCGACTCCGGGATGCTCACCGACTCCATCGACTGGACGATCGCGGAGAACTCCCGGCGCAGCAGCAAGTACTACGGCCGGATCGACACCACCAAGATCGCCGTGATGGGCCAGTCGTGCGGCGGCATCGAGACCTACGAGGTCGCGTCCGACCCACGACTGACCACCACCGCGCTGTGGAACAGCGGCCTGCTCAACGACTCGCAGAACTACCTGTTGCAGCGACTGCGCGTGCCGATCGCCTACTTCATCGGCGGACCGACCGACATCGCCTACGAGAACGCGGTGGACGACTGGGGCCGGTTGCCCGCCGGGCTGCCCGCGTTCATGGGCAACCTCGACGTCGGGCACTTCGGCACGTTCGACCAGCCCAACGGCGGCGAGTTCGGCCGGGTCGGCGGGCACTGGCTGAAGTGGCACCTCAAGGGCGACCAGGCGAGCAAGGCCCAGTTCGTGGGCGCGGGCTGCGGGCTGTGCGCGACCGAGTGGGACGTGCTGCGCAAGAACCTGACCTGACCCCGAGCACGACCGTCGTGCTGCCCCGTCGCGGTCGGCACGGCGGCCGGCGGCTGACACGGCGGTCGCTGCGGCGGGCGGCGGGCCCAGGCAGCAGTCGGGGCGGCAGGCAGCGGGCGGGGCTTGTGGTACGAACGGACCACAGTGGGTTGGCCCGAGTGCGGCTACGGTCGGCCGTG
The DNA here is from genome assembly GCF_050946825.1 of Actinosynnema sp. CA-299493. Taxonomy (NCBI): domain Bacteria; kingdom Bacillati; phylum Actinomycetota; class Actinomycetes; order Pseudonocardiales; family Pseudonocardiaceae; genus Actinosynnema; species Actinosynnema sp. CA-299493. Next base: position 3,319,871 of record NZ_CP191993.1, on the reverse strand, counting down.
CGGTCAGGGCGACTTCGGCCGCGCACCGCCCCCGCGCGCACGCGCCGGCCCCGTTCAGTTCGAGGAGTGTCGTTCATGCAGGTCAATCGCACGCTGGTCGCATCCGTGGGCGCGCTCGCGCTGCTGCTGACGGCGTGCGGTGACGCCACCACGGGCACCGCCGCGCCCGCCGCCACCACCGAGGCGACCGAAACCACCGAGTCCACCACGAGCACCACGTCGAAGAGCACGGCCCCGGCCCCCGCCGACGACGCCCCCGTCAGCGACGTCACCGCGCCCGGCACGGAGCTCAAGGTCGGCGACCGCGCGGTGATCCCGTTCAAGTACGGCACGGAGAAGAACGGCACGATCGCCATCACCGTCACCGCGATCGACCAGGGCGCCAACGCCGACCTGGCCGCGTTCGGCGAGAAGGCCAAGGGCATCACGCCGTTCTACATCAGGGTGACCGTGGAGAACGTCGGCGGCACCGACCTGTCCTACAGCTCGCTGAGCCTGCGGGCGCTCGGCGCGGACGGCAAGGGCACCGGCGTCATCATCAGCGGCGACACCAAGCAGTGCGAGTCGGAGACGGCGAAGAAGGACTTCACCACGGTGGGCGCGAAGTACGAGACGTGCGTGCTCCAGGGAGCCCGCGAGGGCGCCGCGGTCGCCGCCGCGAGCTACGCCAACGGCGACGGCTACGACAAGTCCCCCATCACCTGGTCCAAGTGACCCCCGGCCGCCGCACGGGCACTCGGCGGTCGCACGGTCATGGTCGTCCTCCCGCGGCCACGACCTGGCCGAGCACGCGTTGCCGGAGCAGGCGTGCCTGCTTGGGCATGTTCCAGCCGAGGACGCCGACCGGCGAACCGGCGCGCCGGTAGAGCGCGACGAACCGGCGCGCGGTGACGTCATCGTCCACGACGGACACCTCCGCGTCGACGGGCAGCGAGCCGAAGACCTGGAGCCTGGCGTCGAACTGGTCGGTCCAGAAGTGCGGCACGGGGGTGTACGCGCGGTCCGCGCCCAGGATGTTGTCGGCCACCACCCCGGCCTGCTCGGTGGCGTTGGTCCGGTTCTCCAGGCGCAGCGACGAGCCCAGGTGTTCGTGGTGCCACCGCGCCACGTCGCCGACCGCGTAGACGCCGGGCGCGGCACGGCACCTCGCGTCGCACACCACGCCGTGGTCGAGCGGCAGGCCGCTGCCGAGCAGCCAGTCGGTGTTGGGGACGGCGCCCAGCGCGACCACGACGACGTCGGCCGGCAGCACGTCGCCGGTGTCCAGGCGCACGCCGGTGACGCGCCCGTCCCGCCCGGTCAGGCCGAGCACGGCGGCGCCGAGGCGCAGGTGGACACCGTGCCCGGCGTGCAGTTCGGCGAGCAGGCCGGACGCGAGCGGCCCCAGCTGGGCGGCCAGCGGCGCGGGCTGCGGTCCGGCGAGGGTGACGTCCAGGCCGAGGCCGCGCGCCGTGGCGGCGACCTCCGCGCCGAGCACGCCGTCGCCCACGACCACCAGCCGTGAGGCGGTGAGCAGGTCGGCCCGCAACGCCACCGCGTCGCCCACGGTGCGCAGCACGTGCACGCCGCCCATCCCCGCCTGGTCCGGCAGGGTCCTCGGCCGCACGCCGGTGGCGACGACCACGGCGTCGGCCCGCAGCACGGTCCCCGACGCGGTGCGGACGGCGCGCGCGGGCAGGTCCAGGGACACCGCCGGGTCGCCGAGGACGAACTCCGCGCCCAGCTCGTCGAGCACGGCTTGGCCGCGCAGCCGAGCGCGCTCGGGTTCCCAGGCGCCGGAGAGGACCTGCTTGGACAGCGGCGGCCGGTCGTACGGCGGGTGCTCCTCGTCGCCGAGCAGCGTCAGCCCGCCGGTGAAACCCTTGCGGCGCAACGCCTCGGCGGTGGCCAGGCCGGCGGCCGAGGCGCCGACGACGAGCACGTCGGACACCTCGGGGAGCGACGTCACGCCCGGTCGCCCAGCAGGATCGCCGCCGCCGGGCACACGTCGGCGGCCTCGCGGACGGCGGCGTGCAGGTGCTCGGCGGGTTCGGGGTCGAGCAGCACCACCACACCGTCCTCGTCCCGCTGGTCGAACACGTCGGGCGCGGCCAGCACGCACGAGCCCGCCCCGCAGCACTTGTCCTCGTCCACGGAGACCTTCATCTGTCGCGCTCCTTCGGTTCGTGGGCCGTCACCAGCGGACGGGCAGTTCCTGCAGGCCGCCGATGACGAGGCCGTCGACGCGCTCCAGCTCGGCCGCGGGCACGGCCAGTTCCAGCGTCGGCAGGCGGCGCAGCAGCACGTCCAGCACGGCTTGGAGCTCGGTGCGGGCCAGCGACTGCCCCAGGCACGAGTGCGCGCCCGAGCCGAACGCCAGGTGCGTGTTCGGGGTGCGCGCCAGGTCGAGCTCGGCGGCGTCGGCGAAGGCGTCCTCGTCCCGGTTGGCCGAGGCCAGGTTGCACACCACGGTCGTGCCGCGCGGGATGACGCTGCCGCCGATCTCGGCGTCCTCGGTGATGTAGCGGGGGATGCCGAACCCGGGGTTGGCGTCGGCGCGCAACGCCTCCTCCACCGCGGTGCGCACCAGTGACGGGTCGGCCAGCAGCGCCTCCCACCGCGTCCGGTCGGCCAGGAGCATCCCGACCATCTTGCCGATCATGTTGGCCGTGGTCTCGTGCCCGGCCACCAGCAGGCCCTGCGAGGTGGCCAGCAGCGCCTCGTCGGGCATGACGTGGCCGGCGCCGGCCGCGGCGGTGATCAGCTCGCTGATCAGGTCCTCACCCGGGTCTGCCCTGGTCGCGGCGATGTGGGCGCTCATGTAGGCGGCGAACTCGGCCTGGGCGGCGTCGATCTCGGCCTGCGTGTAGCGGGTGAGGCTGAGCAGGGTGTTCGACCAGTAGGCGAACTTGTCCCGGTCGCTCTCCGGCACGCCGAGCATGTCGCAGATGACCCACACCGGCAGCGGGAACCCGAGCGCGGCCTTCAGGTCGGCGGGCGCGCCGCCCGCCACCATGTCGTCGACCAGCCGTTCGGCCATCGCCTCGATGCCCGGCCGCAGCGCCGTCATGCGCTTGGCGGTGAACCACTTGCCGACCATGCGCCGCCACTGCTGGTGGTACTCCTCGCGCATGGCCTTGCCCAGGCCGCTGTTGAACACGCCGCCGGACTCGTTCGCGGCGATCCGGGCCGCGTCCGGCGCGTCGAGGTTGCGGGTGAACCGGGGGTCCGCCAGCACCTGCTTGACGTCCTCGTAGCGGGTCAGCAGCCTCGCCGCGTCGCCGCTGGGCAGTCGGACGTGGGCGACCGGGCACCCCTGCCGCAGCTCGGCCCACGCCGCGGGCGGCTCCAGCGCGGCCGGACCGGGGATCGGGTAGTCCAGCACGTGGTCGGTGTCTCCGAGCGCCACCGGGACCGCCTCCTCTGACTTGATTCAATCAACTGACTTAAGACTGCCGGCGATCGGGCCGCGACGCAACGTGGTCTCCCGATCGCGCGTCGGCATCGGTTCGGCACCGGCCGCGGTCGCCCGGTCAGCGGTAGTCGGTGCGAACCGGGACCGGGTAGAGAGGAACGGAGCAGGACCGCGGGAGTGGAATCACGCGCGCTCGGCCAGGTGGAGCGGCGCCCGGAGTCCGCGGTGGCGCGCCCCTGGTCCCGGCGACGTGAGGAATGACCCCATGACGAGGACCGACGTCCCGGAGCACACCGCGACGACGACCCGCCCCTCCGCCGGGATCGTGGTGGCCGCGCTCGCCCTCGCGGCGGCCGTGACGGTTGTCCTCGTCGCCGCCATCGCGCGGCCCGACCCGCTGTGGCTGATCGGACCGGACTTCCGGGTCTACCACGTGGCCGGTTCGGCGGTGCTGGACGGGATCTCGCCCTACGACGTCGCGACCGTGGAGGGGTACCCCTTCACCTACCCGCCGTTCGGCGCGGTGGTGCTGGCCGTGCTGGGCCTGGCGAGCGTCCCGGTGGCGTTCGCCGGGTGGACCTTCGTCAACGTGCTCGCGCTTGAGACGGCGATCTGGCTGGCCCTCGGGCTGGTGGCGCCGCGGTCGCGGGACCGGCGGGCGACGTTCGCCCTCCTGGCCGCGGCGGCGGCGCTGCCCCTGGCGCCGGTGATGCTGAACTTCGCCGTCGGTCAGATCAACATCCTGCTCCTGCTCCTGCTGGTGGCCGACCTGACCCGCCGGACCGGGCGCTTCCAGGGCGTCGCCATCGGGATCGCGGCGGGGATCAAGCTGCTCCCGCTGATCTTCATCGCCTACCTGCTGTTCACCCGCCGCGCCCGGGCCGCCGCGGTGGCCTCGGGGACGTTCGCGGCCACCGTGCTCGTCGGCTTCCTCGTGCTGCCCGGTCCGTCGGCGCGGTGGGCGGGCGGGCTCGTGGTGGACATCGGGCGGATGATGACGCCGGGCGCGGCGCCGTTCAACCAGTCGATCCGCGGTGTGCTCGCGCACCTGCCCGGGGTGCTGAACGCGCAGTGGTTCTGGCTGGTGCTCGCGGTCCCGATCGGCGCCGTCGGGCTCGGGGTCGCCGCGTGGGCGAGCCGGCGTGGTCAGGAGGCGGTCGGCGTCTTCACCTGCGCGCTGACCGGCCTGCTGGTGTCACCGGTCTCGTGGCCGTTCCACTGGGTGTGGGCGGCCCCGGGTCTGGCCGTCTGGGTGTGGTGGGCCTGGCGGCGCAACGCCGCGCACGTGGCGGGCGCGGCGCTGACGTGGCTGGTGCTGGCCGCCTCGGGCGTGCTGACGTTCCTGATCGCGGTGATCGCGCCGACCCAGACCTCCGCGGGCGTCGTGACGGCGGGGATGCTGACGACGGTCGTGGTGCTCAACAGCCTGACGGTGGTCGCCGGCATCGTCTTCCTCGCCGCGCTCGCCGTCGCGCTGCGGCGGGGCGAGCGCCCGCCCGGTCCGCTGACGTCCCCCTCCTGAGCGCTACCCCCGTTTCGCGGCCTCGTAGACCGTCGCGAACTGCCGTTCGAGCTCCTTGTGCAGGCCGGCGCGCCAGTCGTCGGCCAGGCCCTGCGACAACGGGTCGGGGAAGATGTCCTCGGCGCCTTCCCCGATCCCGTCGAGGATGTTGCGCGCCACCAGTTCCGGTGACGCCTTCTCGGCGATCTCCAGCCCCGCGGTCATGTCCGTGTCCACCGGGCCGGTGAGGATCGAGTGCACGCTCACCCCCTGGGACGCCAGGATGGCGCGCAGCGACTGCGACAGCGCGAGCACCGCCGCTTTCGAGATCGAGTACGACGCGCTCAGGGGCAGCGCCACGAAACCGTTCACCGAGATGTTGTTCGCGACGGCGCCGCCGCCCTCGACCAGCTTGGGCAGGAACGCCATGGTCACGTCGCGCACGCCGTAGAAGTTGACCGCGAGCATCCGGTCGAGCAGCTCCCGGTCGGTCAGGTCGTCGAACTCCAGGACACCGGCGTTGTTGACGAGGACGTCGAGGGAGCCGACCTGCTCGACGGCCGCCCGGATGTGCGCGGCGTCGGTGACGTCCAAGATCACCGGCACGACGCGCTCGTCCGGGTGCGACAGTGGTCGACGGGTGCCGGCGTACACGCGCGCGGCACCCCGTGCCAACGCCTCCTCGACCAACGCCCTCCCGATGCCGCGGTTGGCCCCGGTCACCAGGATCGCCTTGCCGGTGATGTCCATGCTTCTCCTCACGTGGGGAGCGCCGGCCGGAACCGGCCCGCTCACCCCACGTTATGGCGGAGGCCTGTCGGGAACTACTCGCGGCTTGCTCCCGGCACCACCGGACGGCATTGTTCCGCACCCACCGGGAATGCGTCGGTAAATGCCGGGCGACGGCCGGTGAACCGTCGCCGCGACCTTCCGGGAAATGCCGACCGCACTCGCTACCGGACCGCGGCCGGCGCCGGGGTCTCGGCTTCGACCTCGACGCGCGGGCGCAGTCCGAACCAGACGAGCGCGATGCCGGCGAACGTGAAGACGACGTTGACCGTCAGGGCCAGGTGGATGCCGGCCAGCTCGGTGCTCTGGGTGGCGGCGATGGCGCTCAGGACCGGGATGCCGATCGTGATGGCGACCTGCTGGGTCATCGAGGTGAGGCCGGTGGCCAGGCCCTGCTCCTCGTTCGGCAGGCCGGACGTGCCGGTCACGGTGTAGGCGACGATGGACGCCACGTGGCCGAAGAAGCCGATGAACAGCGCCGGCAGCAGGATGAGCAGGCCGAGGCGGTCGGTGCCCACGAACACCAGCGGCACCGTCGCGAGGGCCTGCACGGTCATGCTGGTGACCAACACCTTGCGGTAGCCGTACCGGCCGATGAAGCGCCCGGCGACCGGGCCCGCGAACACCGCCGCCAGCCCCGGCACGCCGAAGACCAGACCGGTGAGCAACGGGGTGAGCCCGAGGACGTGCTGCAGGTACAGCGTCATCAGGAAGATCATCGCCGTCTCCATGCTGAGGATGACGAGACCGGCGTAGTTGCCCCACTTCACGGTGGGGCGCCTGAGGATCCGCACCGGCGTCAACGGGGCGGCGGCACGAAGCTCGATCAGCCAGAACGCGGCCAGCAGCACGACGCCGACGACCGCCGCGACGACGCTGCGCTCGACGATCGCGTAGACCACGGCCAGCAGACCGCCGGTCACGGCGACCGCGCCGGGCACGTCCAGCTTCACCCGCTCCGGCGTCCTGCTCTCGCTGATCAGCATCGGCGTCGCCACCAGGATCAGCACCGCGACGGGGACGTTGATGAAGAACGCCGCGCGCCAGCTCAGCAGGCTGACCATGGCGCCGCCGATGAGCGCGCCGACGGTGAAGCCGGCGGACAGCAGCGCGCCGTTCAGGCCCAGGACGCGGTCACGCCGCGCGCCCTCCTTGAACGTCGTGGTCAGCAGGGACAGCGCCGCCGGGATGGTCATGGCGGTGGACAGCCCCTGGAGCGCACGCGCGCCCAGCAGCATCTCGGGGTTGGTGGCGAAGCCGCCGAGCAGCGACGCGCCGGTCAGCAGCACCATGCCGCCCAGGAGCAGCCGCCGCCTGCCGAACAGGTCGGCCAACCGCCCGAACAGCAGGGTGAAGCCGGCGGCGGGGAGGGCGTAGGCGGAGGCGATCCACGGCAGCGCCGCCAGGTCCAACCCGACGCCCTCGCCCACCTGCGGCAGCGCGACGTTGAGGATGGAGAAGTCGACGGACAGCATGAACCCGGAGCCGAGCAGGATCAGCAGGATCAGCCGCTCCCGGCCGGTGAAGCGGGCCGGCGAGGTGGTGGTGTCGGCAGTCAAGAGGTGGTTCCTCTCCAGGACCCGGTGTGGTCGACAGCGGCACGTCGTCGGGCCGGCCGTGGTCGGTCGACGAGGCTGCCCGCGTCGTCGCGGATGGCGTTCGGGGTCGAGGGCGCGTCCGCCGCGATTCGCGCGGCGGAGGGTCGACGTGCCCGCGTGGTGGGTGGTCGTCCTCACGACGGGGCGGGAGCCGGCCGGCACTGATCGACACTGAAAGCAATCGAATGGTTGCACAACGTGCGCAAGACGCGCAACTCGTGAGTTGCACTCATCTCTCGGCGGCGACCAGCGCAAATCCCCTCGATGACCGGCCACGCTCCGATGTGATGCCGATCCGCATCACCCGGATGCCACAACCACCCGGCGTCGCGTGCCGACCGAATGGCGCGACACCGCACTCCTCCGCCCTTAACAGACACCGACCCCTGGACGACACACCTTTCCGACGAAGGGCAACCTGGAAGAAGCACTGGCCGGTTCCGTAATACACGATCGTATTACCGGAACCCGAACAGAGACGTTCGCCCACGCCGCTTGGAATACCCGGCGAAATCGCGGAACGCGATGGCCGCCGGCGTGCCCGGACGTTGGGAAGAGGAATACGACGTGACGAGGAACAATGAGCTGAAGACTTCGACGAACACCTTCGCCGGCACACCGGGGGCCGCCGTGCCCACCGACGCCGAGCTGGCCCGATCGTTGGGCGGCGACTTCCGCAGCGACCACGTCACCGTGGACGGTCTGCGCCTGCACTACGTCACGGGCGGCACGGGCAAGCCGCTGGTCCTGCTGCCCGGCTGGCCGGAGACCTGGTGGGAGTTCCGCAAGATCATGCCCGCGCTCGCCGCCGCCGGGCACCGCGTCATCGCGGCCGACCTGCCGGGCATGGGCACCTCCGCCAAACCGGCCGGGGGCTACGACAAGAAGAGCATGGCCACCGTGGTCCTCGGCCTGGTGCGGGCCCTCGGCTACGACCGGGCCGACCTCGCGGGCCACGACATCGGCGCCCAGATCGCGTTCAGCTTCGCGGCCAACCACCCCGAGGCCACCGACCGCATCGCCATGCTCGACATCCTCCACCCGGACGAGTCGGTGTACGAGCTGCGCATGGTGCCCCTGCCCGGGCAGCCGTACCACCCCTGGTGGTTCGCGTTCAACCAGGTCGCCGGGCTGCCCGAGCGGCTCCTCGCGGGGCGCTCCCGCCTGCTCGTCGACTGGATCTTCGACAACTTCCTGGTGGACCGCGACGCCGTCGGCGAGTTGGACCGCGCCGTGTACGCGCACCACTACGACGACCCGGACAACATCCGGGGCGGCAACGCCTGGTACGGCACGTTCGGGCAGGACGTGGTGGACCTCGCCGACTACGACCGGGTGACGGCGCCGGTCCTGGGCATGGTGTCCAACCTCGCCGGTGGCGCCTTCGCCGCGCAGATGCGGGCGACCCTGCCCAACCAGGCGACGGACGTGCGGATCGTCGTCGTCCCCGACTCGGGCCACTACCTGGTCGAGGAGTCACCGCAGACCGTGATCGACCACTTCACCGAGTTCTTCGCCTGACTCGGGAAGCCGAGGCCGGTCGCCGGTCGTTCCGCTCCCCCGGTCGCCGCCCCGGTGGAGTCGCCCAGGTGGAGCCGCCCCGGACGCGCGGCCCTTCCCGCAGGCGGACCGCTTCCCCGCCGCTGCCTACCGGGTGTCGGCGGTGTGCGGCGCCGTCCACAGCCCGGTGATCGCGTCGACCAGGCCGTTCGCCGTCTCGTCCCACGTCGACCTCGGCGTCTCGGTCCCCTCGGCGAGGGCCCGTTCCCGCTCGGCGCACACGTGCACGATGAGGTGCCGGACCATCGCGGCACGGTCCTCGCGCACGTCGGCCGGCATGTCGGGCAGGAGCCCGATCAGGTTGTCCACCACGTGGCGCAACGAGTCCTCGGCCAGCGCCTCCTCGGCCATGACCACCCGGAACGCGGGGTCGGTCATCACCTGCGCGCTGAACCGGGCGAACCAGGTCGGGTCGCCCGACGAGGCCAGGTAGGTGGTCACCGGGCGGACCAGGCAGGCCACCCAGTCGCGGACGTCGCGCGACCCGTCCACGGCGGCCACCGCGTCCTGCCGCAGCGACTCGATGCGGGAGGTGTGCCGGAGCATGATCGCCCGCACGAGGTCGGACTTGGTGCCGAAGTGGTAGCCGACGGCGGTGTTGTTGCCCTGCCCGGCGGCGGCGCTGATCTGCCGGTTGGACACCGCGTAGAGGCCCTGCTCGGCGAACAGCCGTTCCGCCGTGGTGAGGATCTGCTGCCGCGTCGCCCCGACCTGCGCCGCCCTGGGTGTCCTGCCGATGTCCGCCACCACGGCGAACACCGTACCGCCTCGCCCGGGTGACCTCGCGCGATCGACGCTGGTAGACCTTGTGCACCGACTCGGGAGGAGAACGCGATGACCCAGGTTTCCGTGGTGACGGGCGCCGGTTCGGGCGTGGGGCGCGCGGTCGCCCGCGCGCTGCTCGACGCCGGCCACCGGGTGGCACTCGCCGGGCGACGCGCGGACGCGCTGGCCGAGACCGCCGACCGGGCGCCGGCCGGGCACGTCCTGGTCGTGCCGACCGACGTCACGGTGGAGGCGTCGGTCGACGCGCTCTTCGCCACCGTGCGCGAGCGGTGGGGACGGGTCGACGTGCTGTTCAACAACGCCGGGACGAACGTCGCCTCGACGCCGTTCGGGGAGGTCGCGCTGGAGCAGTGGGCGACGGTGGTGGACACGAACCTGACCGGCGCGTTCCTGTGCGCGCGGGCCGCGTTCCGGGTGATGCGCGACCAGGACCCGCAGGGCGGCCGGATCATCAACAACGGCTCCGTCTCCGCCCACACCCCGCGCCCGGGCTCCGCCCCGTACACCGCGAGCAAGCACGCCATCACCGGCTTGACGAAGTCGATCTCCCTGGACGGCCGGCGCCACCGGATCGCGTGCGGCCAGATCGACATCGGCAACGCGGCGACCCCGATGACCGAGAGGATGAGCGGCGGCGTCCCCCAGCCGGACGGCTCGACGGCGCCCGAGCCCACCATGGACGTCACCCACGTGGCCGACGCGGTCCGCTACATGGCCGGCCTGCCCCTGGACGCGAACGTGCAGTTCATGACGGTCATGGCGACCACGATGCCGTTCATCGGCCGCGGCTGACCGCCCGGCCGGCCCGTCAACCCGTCAGCCCCGTCAGCGTGGCGGCCCGTCAGCTCGTCAGCCCGTCAGCCCGTCAGCGCGGCGGCCAGGTCGCGGATCGTCCCCGGACCGACCTGGCAGCAGCCGCCGACCAACCGCGCGCCGCCCGCCACCCACCCGGCCACGCGTGCGGGGTCGAAGGCCGGCGTGCCGGTCCAGCTCCGGGCGGTGGCGTCCCAGCTCTCGCCGCTGTTCGGGTACACGACGACGGGTTTGCCCGTGACCCGCCGGGCGGTGGCCACGGCCTCGTCGACGTCGGCCGGGTCGCAGCAGTTGACGCCGACCGCGACCACCTCGGGCACCCCCCGCACGACCTCGAACGCCTCCGCCAACGGCTGACCGGCACACGTCCGCGTGCCCCGCGCGCTGTACGACAGCCACAGCGGCACGCCCGACCCGGCGACCACCCGCAGCACCGCCTCCGCCTCCGCCACGTCGGGGATCGTCTCGACCGCCAGCAGGTCCGCCCCCGCCTCGGCCAGCACCTCGATCCTGGGCCGGTGGAACGACTCCAGCGCTCCCCCGCCCACCCCGTACCCGCCGCGGTACTCGGAGCCGTCGGCCAGCATCGCGCCGTACGGACCGACCGACGCCGCCACCCACCGCGGTCCATCCACTTCGGACGCGGCACGCCGGGCCAGCGCCACGCTGTCCCGCAGCAGCCCGGCCGTCTCCGCCCCGGTGAGCCCGCGTCGGGCGAAGCCCTCGAACGTGGCCTGGTAGCTCGACGTGATCGCCACCTCCGCACCGGCCTGGAAGTACGCCAGGTGCGCTGCCACGAGGGCGTCCGGGTCGGTCATCAACAGGCGGGCCGACCAGAGCGAGTCGGACAGGTCGTGGCCGGCCGCCGTGAGCGCGGTCGACAGGCCACCGTCCACCACCACGACCCGGCGGGCGAGCACGTCGGACAACCGTTCCTCGGACACGGGCTCGACCCTACAGACCCCGACCCCCGTCGAGGGTCCGCTCGCGGTCCGTCCTCTTGGCAGCGGCCACGTCCACGACGGCCCGGAACACCCGTCGGCGATCGTCCTGCCCGTCAGGCGGCAGCCATCACGCGGAACGCGCGGCGGCGACGAACTCCCGCATGAGCCCGTGGTCCTTGACCCCGCGGCTCACCTCGATGCCGCTCGACACGTCCACACCCCACGGCCGGGCGCGGGCGACGGCCTCGGCGACGTTGTCCACGCCCAGACCGCCCGCCAGCAGCCAGTGGCCGTCCGGCCGGGCTCCGTCGAGCGCGGAGAGGTCCCACCGGTGGCCGGAACCGGCCTGGGGCGAGTCCAGCAGGAGCATCCGCTCGCCGTAGGCGCCGACCCGCACGTCGGTGTCCGCCGTCAACGCGACCGCCCGGACCAGCGGCACCCCGGCCGCCGCCACCTCGTCGAACGCGGCACGCGGGTAATCACCGTGCAACTGCACCGCGCCGACGCCGGCCTCCTCGGCGAGCCGCCGCACGTCCCCCGCCGCCACCCCGCTGAACACGCCGACGGACAGCACGTGCGACGGCACCTCACGCACCAGCCGCCGCACGGTCCCGGGATCGACCTGCCGGACGCTCGCGCTGAGCACGAACCCGACCGCGTCCGCCCCCGCGTCCACCGCGGCGGCGACATCGCCCGACGTGCGCAGTCCGCACAACTTCACGTACATGCCGCAGAACAGTAGCGGTGACCTCCCCACACGGGTGGCGAGTGGACGAGGCCGCCCGGCGGCGGGGGCGCTCGCTTCACCTCTACCGGCGATACTGGGGGTGTGACGGTGAGAGAGCCCCGCCTTGAGATCGAGTACTGCACCCAGTGCCGGTGGTTGTTGCGGGCCGGGTGGACGGCGCAGGAGTTGCTGACGACGTTCACCACCGAGCTGGGCGAGGTCGCGCTGGTGCCCGGCACGGGCGGGGTGTTCGACGTCAGGCTCGGGGACGAGACGCTGTGGTCGCGCAAGGAGCAGGGTGGGTTCCCGGAGCTCGCCGCGTTGAAGCAGCTCGTGCGGGACCGGATCGCCCCTGACCGCGACCTCGGGCACACCGACCGCAAGAAGGACGCCGACGGGTCAGGAACGGGGTGAGTGAGCGGCGACCTCGGCCAAGGCGTCCACCGTCTCGTGACGGAGATCCGGCCCCCTCGTCGGCCGGGTCACCCGATCGAGCGACACAAGAAAACGGGGCCCCGCGCGCGAACGCGAGGCCCCGTCCTCGGTGGAGCGCGGGTCAGCTGGTCGGGAAGTTGTCCGGCGTGCTGATCCGGCTCTTGAGCAACGCGCCGGAGTCGGTGAGCACACCGCTGCCGGCGTAGTCACCACCGTTGCAGGTGCCCGGGCGGAACGCGGCGCTGCTCTCGTTCGCGTCCGAGTACGTCCAGTTCGCGTACCCGATCTTGAGCTGGTCGAGCAGGTCCAGCCAGGCGGTGGTGCTCGCCCGGTCGAACGTGCCGCCGCCGGTGGCCAGGACGGTGCCGAACTCGGTCACGAACAGCGGCAACCGCTGCGCGGCGCGGCTGACGGTCGCCCGGTAGTTGTCCTTGTGCGACGCGGCGTAGAAGTGGAACGCGTACATGATGTTCGTGGCGTTGACCGGGTTGTTGACGACCTCGGACTCGCTGGAGCCCTCGGACACGCCGAGCGAGGACCAGGCGCGCGTGCCGACGATGACGACGGCGTCCGGGTCGGCCGCGCGGATCACCGGGATGACCTGCTCGGCGTAGCTCTTGATCGACGCCCAGCTCACGCCGTTCGGCTCGTTCGCGATCTCGTAGATCACGTTCTTCTTGTTCGCGTTGCGCTGCGCGACGGCGGCGAAGAAGGTCTTGGCCCGGTTGATGTTGTAGTTCGGGTCACCCGGCGTGAGGATGTGGAAGTCGATCATCGCGTACATGCCGCGGGCCTCGGCCATGTCGACCAGGCTGTTCACCCGGTTGGTGAACCCGGTCGGGTTGGTCTCGTAGCCCTGTTCCTGCACGTACATCGCGATGCGGAGCAGGTCGGACTTCCAGTCGTTCGCCAGCGCGTCCAACGAGTTGTTGTTGTAGCACTTGTCGAACCACTGGATGCCGTGCGTGCTCATGCCGCGCAGCTGGACCGGGCGGTTGTACTGGTTGCACAGGTTGACGCCGCACACCCGCAGCTGACCGTTGATCTCGACCGGGTTGCGACCGACCGGCGGGTTCGTGGTCGTGGTCGTGGTCGTCGTGGTGGTCGTCGTGGTGGACGTGCCCGTGGTCGAACCGGTGCAGACGACGCCGTTGAGCGCGAACGACGTCGGCGTCGGGTTGCTGCCCGAGTAGGAGCCGACGAAGCCCAGGTCGGTCGACGCGCCGGTGGACAGCGTCCGGTTCCAGTCGACGTTGGTCGCGGTGGCCGTGGAACCGGACTGGGTCCAGGTGGCGTTCCAGCCCTGGACGACCCGCTGGGAGCTGTTCGGGAACGCGACGGTCAGTGACCAGCCGCTGATGGGATCACCCAGGTTGGTGATCTTGATGCCACCCTGGAACCCGCCGGACCACTGGCTGGTGACGGCGTAGTCGACCTTGCAGCCCTGGGCGGCGGCCACGGCGTTCGGCAGCATCGTCGCCGCTGAGCCGAGGGCCACCGCGCAAGCCGCAAGCAGTGCGGTGGAGCGCTTCACTGAGCCCCTCCTCATCTCGAAGGATGTCTGGGAGCGCTCCCAGACCCGTCGGGAACGTACACCGGAACCCGCGCGTCCGTACAGAGCCTGTCTCACACCCTGACATTCCGCCGTGACGCTCCGTGACGCTCCGTGTCGCCCGGCCTGCGCCCGATCAGCGGAACCCGGCCTGGGCGCACCGGCGGCACTCGCGGGCCGACGCGGCGACCACGCCGTGCGATGCGGTGGCCAGCACGCCGGCGAGGGCGGTCAGCGGCCAGTCGGTCGAGAGGGCCGAGGTGGCGCCCAGCGCGACGGCCGCGAGCGCCATGCCCACGGCGGCGGCGGACGCGGTCCAGGCCACGACCAGCGGCAGCCGGTGCGGCGTGGGCAGCACGCGGGTGAGCGGACCGGTGGCCACCAGCGCCGTCACGGCGAGCAGGCCGGCGGCGGTGGCGAGCGCGGCCAGGTGGACGGCGAGCGCGCCCGACCGCCAGTCGCCGACGGCGGTGTGCACGAGGAGTTGGCACACCACCAGCACCGGCACGGTCACGGCGGCGACGCGGGCGGTGCGGCGGGTCTGGGCGATGGTCAGCTCGCGCTGGAACGACGGCGCGATCTCCTCCGCCGCGCCGAAGTCCCGCACCGCGCGTCGGACGGCCTGCGCGTGGGGCACGCCGAAGCGGGTCTGCGCCTGCACCGCGTCGTCCAGGCCGTCGCGCACCTCCCGCATCATCGCGGCCTTCGCCCGCGCCGGGCCGTGCAGCGAGGCGGTCAGCGCCTCCAGGTAGTCCTCGACCGGGTCGACGTGCCGCGCGGTGCTCACGTGGCGTGCCGCGCGGACGGCGTCAGGTCGAGGACGGCGCCGATCGCGGCGGTGAAGTCCCGCCACGTGGACCGCGCCTCCGCCAGGTGCCGCCGACCCGCGTCGGTGAGCTCGTAGCAGCGTCGGGGCCGGCCGGACACGGGCTGCCGGCGGCTGCGCAGCAATCCCAGCCGCGCCAACCGGTTCAACGCCGGGTAGACGGTGCCGGTGCGCAGTTCGAGCGCGCCGCCGCTGCGGTGCCGGACCGCGGTGATGACCGCGTAGCCGTGCAGCGGGCCCGGTTCGAGCACCGCGAGCACCATCGCGTCCAGGTGCCCGCGCACCGCGTCCGCCTTCATGGGTTGGCAGCCTACACACCATCTAGGTAGCTGTGGTACCTATTGGCAGCCGACATATGTTGGCTGTCTACGCACCAAGGAGTTCCCCGGTGACCAAGTTGCTGCTGTCGGTCCACGTGATCGCCGCGATCCTCGCCGTCGGGCCGATCGCGGTGGCCGCCTCGCTGTTCCCCCGCTTCGCGCGCGAGTCGCCGACCGGCGTCGCCGTGTTCCTGCACCGGACGTGCCGCACGTACACCGCCGTCGGCATCGCCGTGCCGGTCTTCGGCATCGCCACCGGCGCGAGCCTCGGCGTGCTCGGTGACGCGTGGCTGCTGGTGTCGTTGGTGTTGACGGCGGTGGCGGCGGGCCTGCTGGCGTTGGCGATCCTGCCCGCGCAGCGGCGGGCGCTCGACGGCGCGACGGGCGTGGCGAAGCGGCTCGCCATGACGACCGGCGTGTTCAACCTGCTGTGGGCGGTCGTGGTCGTGCTGATGATCGTGCGCCCCGGTTCCACGACGGGGGCGTGACGTGCGCGTCGAGGAAGAGCCGACAGCGCGAAGCCCGGTGGGGGACGACGCGGGTCCCCGCACCGGGCTTCGCCCGTCGTGATCAGCCGTGCGTGATCGGCCGGCCGCGATCAGCCGGGCGCATCAACCGGCCGTGATCAACTGGCCGTGCACCTCGGCGAGATCCCCGAGACCGAACCCGTGCCCTGGAAGCCGAACTCGGTCGACATCCCGGCCGCGACGCGGCCGTTGTAGCTGACGTTGCGCCACTGGACGGTGCCGGAGGTGCCGGAGCGCTCGGCGCTCCACGCGTTGGTGACCGACACGCCGGACGGCAGGTCGGTCGTGACCGTCCAGCCGTTGATCGCCGACGACCCGGCGGTGACCTTCACCGTGGCGACGAAGCCGCCGTTCCACGAGTTCAGCGACACCGAGGCGGTGCAGCCGCCGTTGCCGGGGATCGTCGTCGTCGTAGTGGTGGTCGTGGTGGTGGGGTCGGTCGGGTCCGTCGTGGACGTCGTGGTCGACGTGGGCACGGTGGAACCGCCGCTGTTGAGGGCGTTGAGCGTGGAGGTGTAGGCGGCCTTCTTGTTGCCCGAGCCGTCGAACAGCAGCGGGGTGCCCGAGGCGCGCCACGAGTCGGTGTCGCGGATGCCCCACACCGTGATGCCGGTGCAGCGCGTCACCGCGAGGCACGCCTTCGTCACGCGCTCGAAGTTCGACGCCTGCGCGGAGCCGGAGCCCTCGATGTCCAACTCGGTGATCTGCACGTCCACGCCCAGGGCCGCGAAGCTCGACAGCGTGGTCTGGTAGTTACCGGGCACCGGGCTCTGGCTGTTGAAGTGCGACTGGAGGCCGACACAGTCGATCGGCACGCCACGCTGCTTGAAGTCCTGCACCAACCGGTAGACGGCCTGGGTCTTCGCGTGCGTCCAGTCGTCGGTGTTGTAGTCGTTGTAGCAGAGCTTCGCACCCGGATCCGCCGCCCGCGCCGCCCGGAACGCCGCCTCGATCCAGTCGTTGCCGGTCCGCTGCAGGTTCGAATCACGACGCGCACCCGAACTACCGTCCTGGAACGCCTCGTTCACCACGTCCCAGGCGTAGATCTTGCCCCGGTAGTAGGTGGCCACCTGCGTGACGTGGTTCAGCATCGCGTTGCGCAGCGCGGTGCCCGACATGTTCTGCATCCAGCCCGGCTGCTGCGAGTGCCACGCCAACGCGTGACCGCGCACCCGCATCCCCTGGGCCCGGGCGTGGTTGACGATCCGGTCGCCGTTGGCGTAGCTGAACTGGTTCTGGTTCGGCTCCGTGGCGTCCATCTTCATCTCGTTCTCAGCCGTGACCATGTTGAACTCACGGTTGAGGATCCCGACGTACGTCGAGTCGCTGAGCCTGTTCGCGGCGACGGCCGTGCCGAAGTAGCGGCCCGACTCGGCCGCCGAGGCGCCGAGCGTGGTCCCGGCGCTGGCCGACGTCGCCAGGAGCACCGCGGCACCCGTGGTGGCGGTCACCAACGTCGACACGAGTGTCGCTCGCAACACTGACCTCGATGTCAGCTTCATGTTTGCACCTTCTCGGAGCACCTGCGGGTTCGGCAGGTGGTGGTTGGTTGCCGGGGCGACCCGGACCGCCTGGGCGGGGTGGTCCGGATCCGCGCACTTGGCGGAGGAGGGCCCGGTGCCGCAGGATTCCTCCACGCCAACGACAGGTCGTTGAGTCGGTCCTCCAGAGCGTGCGCAGCGCAGGCGAGAACCGTCGGGGGCGGCACCCGACCGCGTCCGGCCTGAAACTTTTAGAAGTATTAACCGAAACAGATAGGTCTGGCAAGCACCGAAACACGGTGACCCGGCGAACCCGTACCGGACCGCAGGCAACAGTCTGACGGGTCAACGGGCGGTCGAACCAGTCCACAACGACTCGGCGCAGTTCAGCCGGTCGGATCGAAAGCCCTGTCTGGACACCAGGTTCAGGCCACCTGAACCGATACTGACCGAAGTTGTCGGGCGTCGGGCCCCATCTTCGACGACCTTCGAAACTGTTCGAAAGAAGATTCGCAACTTTATCGTTCACCGTGGTCCGATTACCGGCAGTCGGATTACGCCGATCGCAGCTGTGCGGACCCGTGCCGGGGTGTGGCTACAGCGGCCAGCCCGTGTACGCCTCGGCGAGGTGCGTGGCGGCGGCCGTGCTGGAGATGAGCGATTCCAGCTCGCCGAGCTGCCGCTTCACGTCGAACGGCGAGCCGGCCGGGTCGGTGTGCAGCATCGACGTCATCCACCACGAGAAGTGCTGCGCCCGCCACACCCGCCGGGCCGCGGTCGGGCCGTAGGCGTCCAACGACCCGGTGGACCCGGTGCCGAAGTACTCCTCCACCGCGCGGGCGAGCACGACGACGTCCGCCACGGCGAGGTTCAGTCCTTTCGCGCCGGTGGGCGGCACGACGTGCGCCGCGTCCCCGGCCAGGAACAGCCGGCCGTGCCGCATCGGCTCGCACACGTAGCTGCGCATCGGGATCACGCCCCGGTCGAAGATGCGGCCCTCCGCCAGGCTGAACCCGTCGCCCGCGACCCGCGCGTTCAGCTCGGCCCAGATCCGGTCGTCGCTCCAGTCGTCGGCGCGTTCGCCGGGGTCGCACTGGAAGTACATCCGCTGCACCCGGGGCGTCCGGGTGCTGATCAGGGCGAACCCGCGTGGGGAGTGGGCGTAGACCAGCTCCTTCGAGGACGGCGGGGCCTCGGCCAGGATGCCGAACCACCCGAACGGGTAGGCGCGGAAGTAGTCGGTGCGGTGGCCGTCGGGAATGGACCGCCTGCTGACGCCCGACGAGCCGTCGCAGCCGGCGATCACGTCGCAGCGCAGCTCGACCGGCGTGCCGTCGGCGTCGGTGAAGGAGATGACGGGCTCGTCGGACGTGATGCCGTGCAACGCCACGTCGCTCGCCTCGAAGCGGATGTCCGCCCCGGCCGCGAGCCGGGCCGCGATCAGGTCCTTGAGCACTTCGTGCTGCGGGTACAGCCAGACCGCCCGGCCGGTGAGCCCGCTGAAGTCCACCCGGTGACTCCGGCCGCCGAACCGCAGCTCGATCCCCTCGTGCCGCGCGCCCTCGGCCAGCGCACGCGCGCCGACGCCCATCGCGGTCAGCAGTTCCACCGTGCCCTGTTCCAGGACGCCGGCGCGGATCGTCTGCTCGATCGCCGCACGGCCGCGCGTCTCGACCACCACGGAGTCGATGCCGCGTTCGGCGAGCAGGTGGGACAGCACCAGGCCGGCGGGACCCGCGCCGACGATTCCGACTCTCGTTCGCATGGGTCAAGCCAAGGGCGACGTGCGGCCGTTCGCCAGGATCGACTTCCACTGGGTGAAAGTGGCGGCGATTCCGAACCGGACGCGAGGTTACGTTCGGTGCCCGGCGTTCCAGCGTCCGGAAGTCCGGTGTTCGAGGGAGGAGCCGCATGGCGGTCAACCGCGACGCGCCCCGGCGGTCGATGGCCGGGCGGGCGCTGGCGTTGCTCGGCGTGTTCGACGCCGAGCACCCGCGGCTCAGGCTGACCGAGCTGGCGCGGCGCGCGGACCTGCCGTTGGCGACGGTGCACCGGCTGGTCCGCGAACTGGTGTCGTGGGGTGCGCTGGAACGTGACGCGGACGGGTGCTACGGCATCGGCCTGCGGCTGTGGGAGGCGGCGACGCTGGCGCCGGTGGCCGGTCGGCTGCGGGAGGCCGCCCTGCCGTTCATGCAGGACCTCTACGAGGTGACGCGCGAGAACGTCCACCTCGCCGTGCACGACGGGTTCGACGCGCTGTACGTGGAGAAGCTCGCCGGTCACCGCTCGGTGCCCATCGTCTCCCACGTCGGGGCGCGGCTGCCGCTGCACGCGACCGGTGTCGGCAAGGCCCTGCTCGCCCGCGCCGACCCCGGGTTCGTGCGCGGCTACCTCGAACGCCCTCTGCTCCGCTGCACCCGTTACACGATCACCGAACGGGCGCGGCTGGCGCGCGAACTGCGTGCCACGGCGTCCCGCGGGTATGCGCTGACCAGCGAGGAGATGACCCTCGGCTCGTGCTCGGTCGCCGTGGCGATCCCGACGGACGGCCACGAACCACCCGGCGCGCTGGGCATCGTGGTCCGCTCGGTACGCACCGACCTGCACCGCCTCGTGCCGGACCTGCGTGCCGCCGCCGAGGCGATCGGACGACGGCTCGACGACCTGGCTCACCGCGCGGTCCGCGTGACCTGAGCGTTCAACTCGGGGTACGCGAACGTAGGACACGCGCGTTCCGAACGTAGGACTCTCGCGGCGTGAAGGTAGGACTCGCGCGAGTTCTAGGGTGGGGGGAGTCGGCGCAGCTCGGACTTGCGGACCTTGCCGGAGCCGGTGCGCGGCAGCCGGTCCACCACGTCGACGTGCACCGGCACCTTGTACTTGGCCAGCCGGGTGAGCAGGAACGCCCGCAGCGCCTGCTCCGACGGCCCGCCGCCGTCGGCGTACCGCACGAACGCCCGCCCGACCTCGCCCCACCTCGGGTCCGGCACGCCCACCACCGCGGCCTCCACCACGTCCGGGTGGGCGACCAGCGCGTTCTCCACCTCCGCCGGGTAGACGTTCTCGCCGCCGGAGATGAACATGTCCTTCACCCGGTCCACCACGCGCAAGTGGCCCTCGTCGTCGAGCCGCCCGACGTCACCGGTGCGGAACCACCCGTCGCGGGCGAACGCGGTGGCCGTCGCGCCGGGGTCGCGCCAGTAGCCGGGGGTCACGTTCGGGCCGCGCACCAGCACCTCCCCCGGCTCGTCCGCCCCCGCGTCCACACCGTCGTCACGCACGACCCGGACCTCGCCGAAGAACACCGGCACCCCGGCCGACCCGGCCTTGCGGACGCTCTCCCCCGCCTCCAGGAACGTCGCGCCGGGCGCGGTCTCGGTGAGGCCGTAGCCCTGGCAGAACGTCAGCCCCCGCTCCTGGTACGCGCGGATGAGCGAGTCGGGCACGGACGCGCCGCCGCACAGCAGGTGCCGCAACGACGACAGGTCGGCCGTGGCCCAGCGCGGTGACGCGGCCAGGTCGGCGTACATCGTGGACACGCCGAACGTCAGCGTCACCCGTTCCCGCTCGACGAGGTCGTACACCTGGTCGACGTCCCACGACGAGGTGATCACCGCCGTGCCGCCCTTGATGAACGTCGGCAGCAACGTCTGCGCGAGCGCGGCGACGTGGAACAGCGGCGCGGACACCAGGGTGCGCTCGTCGCTGGTGACGTCCACGCCCACCAACAGGTTGTAGGTGTTCCAGATCAGGTTCGCGTGCGTGAGCATCGCGCCCTTCGGCCGACCGGTCGTGCCGGACGTGTAGAGGATGAGCGCCACGTCCTCGGGCGCCACCGCCTCGTCGATCGCGGCGGCGGGCCCCTCCGCCAACCACTCCTCGTAGTCCGGGTCCACCGCGACGACCACGCCGGAGAAGGCCGAACGCGCGACGTCCGCCCAGTGCGGCGCGCACACCAGCACCGAGGGCGCCGAGTCCGCCAGCACGTGCTCCACCTCGGGCGTGGTGAGGCGGAAGTTCACCGGCACGAAGATCGCGCCCAGCACGTGCGCGGCGAACATCACCTCCACGAACGACGGGTGGTTGGGCCCCAGGTAGGCGACCCGGTCACCCCCGCCCACGCCCGCCGCGCGCAGCCGGTGCGCGAGGCGCGTGACGCGCACGGCCAGCTCCGCGTAGGTCAGCTGTCCGGAGTGGACGATCGCGACCCGTCCCGGCGACATCAGCGCCCGCCGGTAGGGCCAACTGCCGAGCCCCGAGTTCCGCACTTCGGTCCTCCTGTCAGCGAAGGGCTCAGGAAGCGGCGACCGACCTGAGGTCACGCGTGCCGGTCTCCTTCAACGCCAGCACGCACACGACGGTGAGCACGCAGAACGCGGCGATGGTCGACGAGATGAGCGTCAACCCCCGCCCGTCGGTCGCCCGCTGGATCGCGGCGAACAACAGCGGCGCGAGGCCCGCGCCCAGCCCGGCGACCTGGTAGCCGAGGGACGCGCCCGTGTAGCGGTGCCCGGTGCTGAACAGCTCGCTGTAGAGGGCCGCGAGCGGCCCGTACATCATCGGGTGGATCACGCCCTGGCCCAGCACCAGCGCGACCGTCAGCAACGCCGCGTCACCGCTGTCCACCAAGGGGAACAGCACGAACGCGTACGCGCCCATCGCGACCGCGCCCGCCACCACCACCGGCCGCCTGCCGAAGCGGTCCGACGCCGCCGCCCACCCCAGGATGCCCACGACGGCGCAGGCGGACGACAGCGTGAGCGCGTTGAGCACGGTCTGCCGCGCGTGACCGGCCGCCACGCCGTGCGCCAGGACGAACGTCGTCAACGTCGACTGCGAGACGAACGCGGCCAGCCCCACCCCGATGCCCAGCAGCAGCACGCGCGGGTGGTCGCGCAGCACCTCCACCACCGGCGCCCGGCGCTTGCCGCCCGCGTCCCGCACGGCCCGGAACGCGGGCGTCTCCTCGACCCGGCGCCGCACGAACAACCCGACGCCGAGCAGGACGACGCTGATCAGGAACGGGATGCGCCAGCCCCACTCCAGGAACGCCCGCTCGCCCACCAGCGCGGCGGTCGCCGTCAGCGCCACCGTCGACAGCACCATCCCGCACGGCGCGCCGGCGTTGGTGAACCCGGCCCACAGCCCGCGCCTGCGGGTGGCGTGCTCGGCGGACATCAGCACCGCGCCGCCCCACTCGCCGCCGACCGCGATGCCCTGCACCACGCGCAGGACGACCAGGCCGACCGGTGCGAGCCAGCCCACCTGGGCGTAGGTCGGCAGCAGCCCGATGAGGAAGCTGGCCACGCCCATCAGCGCCATGGTCAGCACGAGCATCCGCTTGCGGCCCAGCAGGTCGCCGAAGTGCCCGAACAGGACCCCGCCGACCGGGCGGGCCAGGTAGCCGGTGGCGAACGTGCCGAAGCTGGCGATGACGGCCACGAGCGGGTCGAGGGAGGAGAAGAAGACCTTGTTGAACACCACGGCGGACGCGGTGGCGTAGAGCAGGAAGTCGTAGTACTCGATCACGCTGCCGACGAAGCTCGACGCGACGGCGCGGCGGAGTTGGACGTTGGGCGCGCCGGACGCGCCGGACGCGCCGGGCCCATCGGGCACGCCGGTGGTGTCGGGGAAGTCCGGGGGGTGAGGCGGGTTCGACATGGTGGCCCCCTCAGGGGTAGTGCCGGTACACGGCGCGCGCGACGCACGCCGGCTTGTCCGAGCCGTCGATCTCGACGGTGAAGTCCAGCACCAGCTGGACGCCGTCGCCCGCGACCTCGTCCACCGAGACGACGCGGCCCGCGAGCCTGATCTTGTCGCCGACGCGCACGGGGCTGGGGAAGCGCACCTTGTCCAGCCCGTAGTTGACGCTCAGCCGGACGCCCTCGACCGCCAGCAGTTCCCCGAACATGGGGATGATCAGCGACAACGTGAGGTAGCCGTGCGCGATGGTCGTGCCGAACGGCCCCTCGGCCGCCCGTGCCGGGTCGACGTGGATCCACTGGTGGTCGTCGGCGGCGTCGGCGAAGGTGTCGACCCGGTCCTGGACGATCTCGCGCCAGCCGGTGCGCCCGAGGTCGTGCCCGGCCAGCGCGAGGAGTTCCGCCGACCCGTTGACGGTGGTGGTCATGTGCGCTCCGAGTCCGTCGTGCCGAGGCCCAGCAGCCTGGCCGCGTTGTGCTTGAGGATCTTGGGGCGGACGGCGGGCTTGAGGTCGAGCGCCGCGAAGTCCGCCAGCCAGCGGTCCGGGGTGATCACCGGGTAGTCCGAGCCGAACAGCACCTTGTCCTGCAACAGCGAGTCGGCGTAGCGGACGAGCGTCGGCGGGAAGTACTTGGGCGACCACCCGGACAGGTCGATGTGCACGTGCGGCTTGTGCGTGGCCACCGCCAGCGCCTCGTCCTGCCACGGGAACGACGGGTGCGCCAGGACGATCCGCAGTTCCGGGAAGTCCACCGCGACGTCGTCCACCAGCATGGGGTTCGAGTGCTTCAGCCGGATCCCGCCGCCGCCGGGCACGCCCGCGCCGATGCCGGTCTGCCCGGTGTGGAACACCGCGGGCACGCCGAGCTCCTCCATGACCTCGTACAACGGGTAGGCCATCGGGTCGTTCGGCGCGAACCCCTGGAGGCTGGGGTGGAACTTGAAGCCGCGCACGCCGTGCCGCTCGACCAGCCCGCGCACCTCCCGCGCGCCCGCCCGGCCCTTCCAGGGGTCGACGCTCGCGAACGGGATCAGCACGTCGGAGTGCTCGGCGCAGTTCTCCGCGACCTCCTCGTTCCGGATGCGCGGGTGGCCGGTGGCGTGCTCGGCGTCGACCGTGAAGACGACCGCCGCCATCCGCCGCTCCCGGTAGTGCGCCGCGATCTCGTCGACGGTCGGTTGGCGGTGGCCGTGCGCGCCGAAGTACTTCGCGGAGGCGGCCAGCAGCTCGGGGCTCAACGACGGGTGGCCGTCCCTCGACACCTCCGCGTGGGTGTGGACGTCGATGGCCACGAGGTCGTCCAGGGCGAGGACCACGTCACGCCGCCGGCGGGGTGGGCGCGGGGATGCCGTAGGTCTCCGGTTCCGCGCCGACGCCGGTGGCCCACGACTCGGCGATGGCGGCCGTGGTCCACCCGCCGTCGGCGAGCGCCACCGCCTTCTCCCGGGGGTGCGACCAGAGGGCGAGCCGGTCACCGCCGATGCCGATGGCCTGGCCCGTGATGTGCCGGGCCGCGTCGGAGGCCAGGTAGACGATCAGCGACGCGACGTCCTCGACCGTGCCCAGGCCCTCGTCCCGGCGCAGCCAGTCCGGGAACGGCGCGCCGGTGCGCTCGGCCTCCTCGATGACGGGCGCGAAGGCCGGGATGGTCCGGGTCATCCCGGTCGCGGCGACCGGCACCACGGCGTTGACCGCGATGTCCGCGCGAGCCAGCTCCAGCGCCCACGTGCGGGCCATGGCGACGATGCCCGCCTTCGCCGCCGCGTAGTTGGTCTGCCCGAAGTTGCCGCGCTGGCCGGCCGGTGACGAGATCAGCACCAGGCTGCCGCCCCGGCCCTGCTCCCGCATCCGCACCGCCGCCGCGCGGGCGCAGGTGAACGTGCCGCGCAGGTGCACGTCGAGCACGGCGTCGAAGTCGTCGTCCGACATCTTCCACAGCACCCGGTCGCGCAGGATGCCCGCGTTGGCGACCAGGACGTCCAGCCCGCCGAACTCCTCGACGGCGGCCGTGACCAGCCGGTCGGCGGTCGCGGTCGGCCCGACCGGCGCGACCGCGGCGACCGCGCGTCCTCCCCCGGCCACGATCGCCTCCACCACCGCGCCCGCCGCCTCGGCGTCCACGTCGTTGACCACGACCGCCGCGCCCGCCCGGGCCAGGGCTTCGGCGTACGCCCGGCCCAGGCCACGGCCGCTGCCGGTGACCAGGGCGACCTTCCCTCGCAGCTCCATGACGGCGAACATACGGCAGTTTCGTGACGGCGGTCCAGAGTCTGCCCAATATCAGTTCGGCGCGGAAGCCGCGGTCGAGGTGGGGACCGGTCGGCGCAGCCGCCGACCGCGAGAACGGTGACCGGCGCGGTGGTGGGGGCCACCGCGCCGGTCACGACTTCACAGCGCCCGCTCCAGGTGGTCCGACATCAGCCGGACGAAGCGGGACGGGTCGGGCAGGTCGCCGCCCTCGGCGAGCAGCGCCATGCCGTGCAGCAGCTCGGCCGACTCGGCGAGCGACGCGTCGTCCCCGCCGCGGTCGGCGAAGGCCTGGTGCAGGCCCGAGACCAGGGCGTGGTCGGGGTTGAGCTCGAGGATCCGCTTGACCGGCGGCAGCTCCTGGCCCATCGCCCGGTACATCTTCTCCAGGGTCGGGGTCAGGTCGTGCGCGTCGCCGACGACGCACGCGGCCGACGTGGTGAGGCGCGAGGACAGCCGCACCTCCTTGACCTGGTCGGCCAGGGTGGTCGTCAGCCAGGCCAGGAAGTCGGCGAAGTCCTTCTGCCGCTCCTGCGCCTGCGCCTTCTCCTCCTCGGTCTCCAGGTCGACCTGCCCCTTGGCGATCGACTGGAACGTCTTGTCCCGGTACCCCGGCACGGCGTCGACCCACATCTCGTCGATCGGGTCGGTGAGGATCAGCACCTCGAAGCCCTTGGCCCGCAGCGCTTCCAGGTGCGGCGAGTTCTCCACCGTGGCCCGCGAGTCGCCGGTCATGTAGTAGATGTGCCGCTGGTCGTCCTTCATCCGCTCGACGTAGCCGGCGAGCGTGGTCGGCTTCTCCGCGTCGGCAGTCGAGGCGAACGAGGCGATGTCGAGGATCGCCTCGCGGTTGTCGGGGTCGGCGAGCAGGCCTTCCTTGACCGCGCCGCCGAACTCCCGCCAGAACGTCTCGTACGACTCGGGCTTGTCGGCCATCATGCCCTTGACGGTCGAGAGCACCTTCTTCACCAACCGGCGGCGCACCTGCTGGATCTGGCGGTCGTGCTGGAGCAGCTCGCGCGACACGTTGAGCGTCAGGTCCTGGGCGTCCACCACGCCCTTGACGAACCGGAGGTACTCCGGCATCAGCTCTTCGCAGTCGTCCATGATGAAGACGCGCTTGACGTAGAGCTGCACGCCCCGC
The DNA here is from genome assembly GCF_050946825.1 of Actinosynnema sp. CA-299493. NCBI lineage: Bacteria > Bacillati > Actinomycetota > Actinomycetes > Pseudonocardiales > Pseudonocardiaceae > Actinosynnema > Actinosynnema sp. CA-299493. The sequence goes on along the minus strand of NZ_CP191993.1, from coordinate 3,293,523 downwards.
TTGCGCTCGCGCATGAACAGGTCCAGCGGCGCCTGGGACGGGATGAACAGCAGCGCCTGGTACTCGAACACGCCCTCGCCGTGCATCCGGATCGTCTCGAGCGGCTTGTTCCAGTCGTGGCTGACGTGCCGGTAGAACTCGGCGTACTCGTCCTCGGTGACCTCGGAGGCGGGCCGCGCCCACAGCGCCTTGCGCGAGTTGATCGTGGCCGGCTCCGCGCCGTCCTCCTTCGCCATCCTGATCGGCCAGGTGATGAAGTCGGCGTACCGCTTGACCACCTCGGTGATCTTCGCGGTCGACGTGTAGTCGGCGAGGTGGTCCTCGGGGTCGGCCGGCTTGAGGTGGAGGGTGACGGAGGTGCCCTGCGGCGCGTCCTCGACATCCTCGATCGTGTAGGTGCCCTCGCCGGCGGACTCCCACCGGACGCCCTCCCCGCGCGGGTGCCTGGTCACGAGCGTGACCTTGTCGGCGACCATGAACGAGGAGTAGAAGCCGATGCCGAACTGGCCGATGAGGTCCTGCGAGGCGGCGGAGTCCTTCGACTCCTTCAGCTTCTGCAGGAACTCGGCGGTGCCGGACTTGGCGATCGTGCCGATGAGCCCGATCACGTCCTCGCGGGTCATGCCGATGCCGTTGTCCCGGATCGTGAGGGTGCGCGCCTCCCGGTCCACGTCGATGGCGACGTGCAGGTCGGACGTGTCCGCGACCAGGTCCTTGTCCCGGAACGTCTCCAGCCTGAGCTTGTCCAGCGCGTCGGAGGCGTTGGACACCAGCTCCCGCAGGAACGTGTCCTTGTTCGAGTAGACCGAGTGGATCATCAGCCGCAGGAGCTGACGCGCCTCCGACTGGAACTCGAGCGTCTCCACGTTCGTCCTTTCTCTTCGACCTTCGTCGAATCGTCATCGTATCCAGTCGCCCGGCCGGCCGGGACACCGCCGAAAACCGGTCGATGACCCGGCCGGGCGATCTCTATGGTTCACCCGAATCCAGTGGTCGGAGGGGTCATGCGCACGCCGTACCCGCGCACGCCGCACCTGCCGTGGTCGCCCGGCGCGGCGGCGGACGACGTGCGGGTCGCCGACCTCGCCGCGTGGCGCGGTCGCGAGGTGGTGGTCACCGAGAAGCTCGACGGCGAGAACACCACCCTGTACGCGGACGGGGTGCACGCGCGGTCGCTCGACTCGGGGCACCACCCGTCCCGGTCGTGGGTCAAGGGGCTCCAGGGGCGGATCGGGGCGCGGTTGCCCGGCGGGTGGCGGATCTGCGGCGAGAACGTCTACGCACGTCACTCGATCGGGTACGCGGAGCTGGAGAGCTGGTTCTACGGGTTCTCCGTGTGGGACGGCGACCACTGCCTCGACTGGGACCGGACCGCGCGGTTCCTGCGCGACCTGGGCGTGCCGGTTCCCCCGGTGCTGTGGCGCGGGGTGTTCGACGAGCGGGCGTTGCGCCGGCTGCGCGTCGACCCGGCGCGGCAGGAGGGGTTCGTGGTGCGGACCGCCGAGGGGTTCGGGCGGGCCGAGTTCGGGCGGCGGGTGGCGAAGTGGGTGCGCCCGCACCACGTGCGGACCGACGCGCACTGGATGACGGCGCCGGTGGTGGCGAACGGGCTCGGGCCCGGCGCCGTGCTGTGGGACGTGCGGTCCGGCGCGCCGTTCGACGTGTCCGCGCTGCTCGACGCGGTCGGGATCGAGGGTGACGTCGAGCCGGCCGCGGCCGTGGCGGCGGAGCTGAGCGGGGAGACCCGGCTGGTGGGCGTGCTGGCGGCGGCGGCGCACCGGCTTCGGCGCGGGCGGGTGGTGTCGCTGCTGGCGGGTCCGCTCGGGGTCGGGGTGGCGCGGCGCGTCGGCGATCTCGTGGGGTTGCACCGGCTGCTGCACGAGCCGTTCCCGGACGAGGCGCGGCGGGCCGGGTTGCTGCGCTTCGCCACGGCGGTGGACCTCGACGCGCTGCACGCCGTGTCGGCCGCCGTCACGCCCGACGCGGACGCGCGTGACCAGGTGGCCTGGTCCGCCCTGCACGCCGAGGACGTCGGGTCGTTCGACCGGTTGCGGTCGGGGCTGGGCGAGCGGTCGGGCACGGGTGGTCGCACGGGGCCGGCCGCCGACCGGTGCTGGGCCGAGGCGCGGGACGCGAGCATCCGGGCCGGCCGGGTGCTGGACGTGGCGGAGGCCGTCCCCGCGACGTGGCGGTGGCGTTCCGGCGACTTCCCGTCGTTGGTGCACCTGGTGGGGTTGTCGGGCAGCGGCAAGTCGACGTTCGCCGCCGGGGTGGCGGCGGACGCCCGGGTGTCGTTGGACGACCTGCGCGAGGAGGCGGGTGACCGGGCGGACCAGCGGGCCGACGGCCGGGTGCTGCGGGCGGGGCTCGACCGGCTCGACGCGGCGCTGCGCGCGCACCGGACCGTGGTCTGGGACGCGACCTCGCTGGTCGGGCCGCAACGGGCGTTGGTGCACGCGGTCGCGCGGCGGCACGATGCGATGGTGACGCACGCGGTGCTGCTGGTCGACGAACGGGAGGTCGCCCGGCGCAACGGGTCGCGGTCGCACGCCGTGCCCGCCCCGGTGCTCGAAGCCCAGGTCCGCCGGTTCAGCCCGCCGTACCCGTGGCAGGCCCACCGGACCTGGTACGTCGGCGCGGGCGGCGCCGTGGACGACGTGGACGCCGCCGGGGAGTCGTGATGCGCACCAGTGAAGAGGTCTACCACCAGGTCCGCTGGGACCCGCGGTTCGACCCGGCGCGGTTCGTGCTCGGCGTGCGGCGGCGCGGGGCGGGGCCCGAGCGGGTCGCGCTGCCCTCGTTCACGCCGGGCGGCGAGGTGCCGTGGCACCGGGTGCTGTTCGTGGAGGCGGACGGCGAGGTGGTGTGGGACCGGGCCACCGGGCTCGACCGCGTCGGCGAGTCGGGCGCGGGACGGGTGCGCGCGCCGCGCCGCCTGCGTGCGCCGGTGTTCACGGCGAGCACCCCGCACGCTTGGGATCCGCTGCACGGCTGGTCGCCCGCCGACACGACCCCCGCCGCCACGACCCCGACCGACGCGACCTCGCCCGTGACGTCGGAGGCGGTGCGACCCACGACGGTCCTCACCTGGAACGTGTTGTGGGACCGCTACGACAGCGACCGCATCGACACGGCCCGCCGCCGTCCCCTGATGCTCGGCGAGCTGGCCGCGGCCGACGCGGACGTCATCGCGTTGCAGGAGGTCGAGCCCGACCTGCTCGCCGCGCTCCTCGCCCAGCCGTGGGTGCGTGCGCGCTACACGCTCGACGTGGACCCGACCGGACCGGACGTCGACCGCACCGGGCTGCTGCTGCTGAGCAGGCTGCCCGTGCTGGAGGCCGCCCGGTTCCCCCTCGGCGCGCACAAGGCCGTCGGCGCGGTCGTGGTCGAGACCGGCGGTGGACCGCTCGTGGTCGCGGCCACCCACCTGACCAGCGACCACACCGCGAACGGGCCCGCCAAGCGGCGCGCGCAGCTCGGGCGGGTCGCGGAGGCGTTCGCCGGGGTGGCCGGCGACGTGGTGCTGGTCGGCGACTTCAACGACGGCGGCCGGCGGCCGGCCGCCGCGCTCGGGATGCGCGACGCGTGGCTGGAGGCGTGTGACGACGAGCCGCCGACGTTCGACCCGGTGGTGAACCCCCTGGCCGCGGTGTCCTCGCTGACCGGCCGGCGGTCGCGGCTGGACCGGGTGTTCGTGCGCGGCGGATCGAGGTGCGTCGGCGCGGAACTGGTCGGTGACCGGCCCGTCGACGGCCTGTTCGCCTCCGACCACTACGGGGTGCTGGCGCGGTTGGCGGCCGTCGTGCCGGCCGCCGACGTGCTCGACTCGCCGCCGACGCCGCGGACCGCCGTGGTGTGGCTGCCGGGGCCGTGGGAGGAGGTCGAACGGGTGCGGCGGGAGCACGACCGCCGGGCCGACCGGTGGCCGCCGCACGTGACGCTGCTGTTCGGGTTCGTGCCGGAGTCCGACTTCGACCGGGCCGTGCCGCTGCTGGCCGAGGCGGTCGCCGGCGTGCCGCCGTTCCCGGTGCGGGTGGACGGCGTGCGGGAGTTCGGGCGGGGCGTGGTGTGGCTCGACCCGGCCGCGGCCGGTCGCACGCCGTGGACGGCGCTGCACGACGCGGTGCGGCGGCGGTTCCCCGCCTGCCGGACCGGGCACGACTTCACCCCGCACCTCACCGTCGGCGGGTCCCGGCAGGCGGCCGAGCGGATCGGCGCGCGGTCGGACCGGGTGGACGAGGTGGTGCTGCTGTCGAGGCGGGGCGACGGTCCCGTGCTGCCCCGCGCGGCGGTCGCGCTCGGCACGGGCGAGGTGCGGTGGTTCGAGGAGCCGGCCACCGCGCCGGGACCGTCGCTGGACGCGGTGGCCGACCGCGTCACCCGCGCCTTGTCGGCCGCGCTGGACGCGGTGCACGTCGTCGGCTCGCGGCGGATGGGCTGCGGGCTGCCCGACGCCGACCTGGACCTGGTCGCCGAGGCCGCGGAGCCGGCGGCGGTGGCCGGACGGGTGGCCGCCGCGCTGCCCGGGGTGGTCGTGCGGCCGGTGGTCGGCGCCCGGTCGCCCGGGTTCCGCCTGGTCGTGGACGGGCTCGGGGTGGACCTCGCGGTGGCCGCCGACGACGGGGTGGCGTTGAGCGCCGTCGGTGACGCGGAGGCGGTGACGGCGGCGGTCGGTGGGCGGGCCGAGGACTTCGCGCGGCTCGCGCGGGTGGTCAAGGCGTGGGCGCGGGCGCGTGGTCTGGATTCGGCGCCGTTCGGTGGCGTGCCGGGGCTGGGGTGGTCGGTGCTCGCGGCGCGGACCGTGCGCGAGTGGGACGGGCCGGATCTGCCGACCGGGTTCTTCGCGACGTGGGCGGCGTGGGACTGGCGCGACCCGATCGGTCTGACGACGTCGCCGGGCCGCACCGGCGCGCCGGTGACGATCATGACGCCGACCGCGCCCGTGCGGTCGTGCACCGAGCAGGTCGGCCCGGGTTTCCGGGACCTGCTGACGGCCGAGCTGTACCGGGCGTGGGAGATCGTGTCGGCCGGCGCTCCCGGGCTGACCGCGCCACCCGACGCGCACCGGACGCACGCCGCGTGGGCGCTGCTCACCGTGCCGCACGAGGTGGTCGGGCCGGTACGCGGCCGGGTGCGGGCGTTGCTGACGGCGTTGGAGGTGGCCGGGACGCCGGACGCGCACGCGTGGCCGCGGCCGGTCGAGCGGACGCCGGACGCGGTGCGGTACGCCATCGGGCTGGGCCGCCACCCGGTGTCCGCCGCCGTGCTCGCCGATGTGGTTGCCTCGTGGCGGAGCGGGCTGCGCGGTGTCGACGTCGTCCGGGTGGGCAACGGCGACGTGCCGACCTTGCGCTGAGCCGGCCCGGCGAACGCCCGTGCGGTTCCCGGTGGACCGCACGGGCGAGGCGGTCAGTTGGCCTTCTGGCCGTACACCCGGTCGACCTCGATCGTCACGAGCACCCGCCGGTCGGACACCATGACCGACCGGTACTCGTCCCAGTCCGGGTGCTCGCCCGCGGCGAGGCGGTAGTACTCCACCAGCGCCTCGACCTCCGGCCCGTGCGGGTCCGTGCCCGGACCGGTGAGCGTGGCCGTGCCCTCGACCGTGGCCCACTCCCAGCCGTCCTCGCTGGTCACCTCCAGCGCGACGCGCGGGTCGCGGCGCAGGTTCGCGGCCTTGGCGGTCCGGTCCGTGGTCGACACCCGGATGACGCCCGCGGCCTGGTCGTAGGAGGGCATGATCGGGGAGAGCTGGGGGCGGCCGTCGGCCTTGATCGTCGCGAGCACGCCGATCCGGCTCTTCGCGAGCAGCGCGTGCGGGTCGAACCCTGTGTCGGTCATGCCCGCACCAACCCGTGGTCCACAGCCGCCTATTCCCGTTTCGCGCCATTCTTCCGGGTGAACAATCGGGAGTCCTGAGTGGACTGGTCACGCCGTCGCCCCGTCAGGGTCGAGAGCGAGACCGCCGAAGTGGCCAGGAGCAGCAGCATCGCGGTCGGGGCGAGGGCCGCCCACGGCGCGCGCTCCAGGTACGGCAGGGACTCGGCCAGCATCAGGCCCCACTCCGGCGTCGGCGGCGACGCGCCCAGGCCGAGGAAACCCAACGACGCCAAGGCCAACGCGATACCGGGCAGGCGCAGCACGGCGTGCCGGGCGACGGGACCGGCGACCGCGGGCAGGACGTGCCGGGTCACGATCCAGGACGGCCCGGCGCCCAGTGCCCGCAACGCGGTGACGTGCGTGGCCGCGCGGTTCTCCCGGACCAGGGCCGCCGCGTGGGCGGCGAGGGGCGGCCAGGAGACGAGACCGACCGCGATGGACGCGCCGACCGTGCCCGGTCCGACGACCGCCGCGACCAGGATGCCCGCGATCACCGGCGGCACGGCGTTGGCGGTCTCGGCGGCGCCCTCGGCCAGGCCGGGCAGGAAGCCGACGACCACCGCCACCGCGAACGAGCACAGGCACACCGACACCGTGGCGCCGAGCGTGGCCGCCGCGCCGTGCCCCACCCTGGCCAGCACGTCACGGCCCAGGGCGTCGGTGCCCCACGGGTGGGCCCAGTCCGGTGGCGCGAGCCGGGCGGCCGGGTCCACCCGCAGCGGCTCCCGCGACAGCCCCCAGCAGACCACCACCGCCGACGCCACCGCGCTGACCACGACGACCACGCGGTGCAGCCGACCGACGGGCGCCGTCACGGGCGGCGCAGCGGAGAGGGCCTCGTCGCGCAACGCCCGGCCGAGCATCCGCCGCCGGACACCGGCCACGAGCGCACCGCCCACCAGCCCCAGCAGCACCAGGACGAGCACGGACCCTTGCAGCAGCGGCAGGTCCTGCGCCCGCGCCGCACCCAGCGCGGTCCGGCCGAGGCCCGGCACGGCGAACACCACCTCCACCGCGACCGCTCCCCCGGTCAACCCGACGGCGACCAGCCCGAACTGCGGCAGCACGGCGGGCAGCGCACGACGTGCCGCGGCCCGGCCGATCACCCGCGGCGAGCACCCCCACGACCGCCACAGCACGACCCAGCGCTCCTCGAACACGGCGGGCAGCGCGTCGTCCACCAGCCTCCCCAGGATGCCGCCCGCCGGGAGTCCCAGCGCCAACGCGGGCAGCACCAGGTGCCGCGGTCCCTGCCAGCCGTAGGGCGGGAACCAGCCGAGCCACACCGACAGCACCACCAGCAGCACCGCGGCTGCCAGGAACTCGGGCAACGCGGCGAGGACGGCCGCCGGAGCACCGGTGCGCGCGCGTGCCGTCCCCCTCGCACCGCGCACGAACGACGACGCCGACAGCGCGCCGGCCAGCGCCAGCGCCACCACCAGCGCCGCGCCCGTCAACGCCAGCGACACGCCCAGCGCCGCCAGCACCGAGGGCAGCACCTCGCCGCCCCCGACCCACGACCGGCCGAGGTCGCCGCGCAGCGCGCCGCCCAGCCAGTCGCCGAACAACGCCGCCGGACCCGCGTCCAGGCCCAGTTCGCGGCGCACCGCGCCCAGCGCCTCCGCCGTCGGCTCCTGCTCGGCGGAACGGGCGCGCAGCACCGACAGCGCCGGGTCGCGCCCGGACAACCACGGCAGCAGCCCGATCACCGCGACGACCGCGACGACCCCACCGACCCGGGAGACCGACGCACCGTGCCGTCCGACGCGGGAGACGAGCGCGCTGTGCCGCGTGAAGCGGGAGACCGGGGTGGTCACCGCAGCCGGGTGGCGGACGTGACCAGCGTTCGCTCGCGCGGGTCCTTGGCCGAGTCGACCACCGACGTCGCGTCACCCTGGATCACGCGCTCGTGCAGCATCGGGATCGCCGCGTCGGTTCGCAGCACCGCCGCCTCGGCCGCCAGGATCGCGGCGCGGCGCTGGTCGCCCGCCTCGGTGGCGGCGGCGGTCCGCACGGTCGCGTCCACGTCACCGTCGCACAGCCGCGCGAGGTTGAAGGAGCCCGCGCAGGTGAAGTCCGACCGCAGGTACGCGACGGGGTCGCCCGAGTCCAGCACGGTCGCCCGGGACAGGATGAACGCGTCGAACCTCCCGGCCAGCGCGTCCTCCTCGATGTGCGCGTACTCGCGCACGACCTGCGTCACGGTGAACCCCGCGTCCTGCAACTGCTGTTGCAGGACCGAGGCGACCTCGGGCAGCTCGGCACGGTCGGAGAAGGTGGCCAGGGTGATCGCGACGCCACCGGGCTCGGCGGGCTGGACGCGGTCGGCGAGCGGGACGCGTCCGGCGGCGGCCCACGGCAGGGCCGGTCCGAGCAGCCCTTCGGCGACGTCCGCCCGGCCCTCGTAGACGCTCCGGACGATCTCGGCCGCGTCGATCGCCTCCCGTGCGGCGGCGCGCAGCCCCTTGTCCCGGAACGGTCCCGCCGCCGTGTTCAGGTACAGGGTGTTGGTGCGCGGCATCGGCACCTCGGTGATCGTCGCCTGGTCGAGCAGCGCCGCCTGCGAGACCGGCACGGCCTCCGCGATGTGCGCCTCACCGCTGCGGATCGCGGCGGCACGCGCGGCGCCGTCGGGGACGAACGACACGTCGATGCCCTCGGCGGCGGCCTTCGGTCCCCAGTAGCCGTCGTGGCGGTCGAGCGTGGCCGTCGTCGTGCCGTTCACCGCGACCAGCCGGAACGGCCCGGTGCCGGTGCCCACCGGGTCGACCACGCCGTCCGCGCGGTAGGCGCTCTCCGCGAGGATCGCCAACTGCGGCGACGAGAGCCGTTGCGGCACCAGGGGGTCGGGGGTGGCGGTGGTGACGACGACGTCCTCCCCCGCCGGCTCGGCGGTCAGCTCGACGCCGTCGAGGATCCGCGGCTTGGGCGAGGCGGTGGTGGCACGGGTGAGGGTGTTGGCGACGGCCGCCGCGGTCAACGCGGTGCCGTCGTGGAAGGTCACGCCCGGGCGGACGGTGAACTCCCAGGCGTGCTCGGAGATCCGCCGCCACCCGGTGGCCAGGCCGGGTCGGGCGTCGCCGGCCGCGTCGAGGGTGACCAGCGTTTCCGCGGTGGACCAGCGCGAGAGCTTGAACGCGTCGTCGCTGAACGGGGTCAGGCCCGACCGGGGCGGTTGCAGCATCGCGAGCTTGATCCGCCCGTCGGACGGTTCCGCGCCAGGGGCGAAGCACCCGGTCAGCAGCAGGGCACACGCCGCGAGGGCGGTGGAGGAGCGGTGGCGCACGGGTCGTCCCAGCGTTCGGTGACAGAGCACGCCGAACCTAGCAACATGATTATCGTTATCGGTATGAGGTGTGGGCACCGCCACGCGGGAGGGACCGGTCGACCGCCGGCTACCATCCCCGCATGTCGGAACCCCGGGCGCTCGCCGACCTGCCGTTCACCGGTTACCTCGAAGACCACGACGGCGGGCCGCTGGAGTCGGGCGGTGACTACAACGTCGTCCACATCGCCGACCGGGAGTTCCCCGAGCTCACCGCGGGCAACGCGCGGTTCAGCGAGTCGGCGCTGTCCACCGTCCGGTTCACCGACGGGTCGCTGCGGCGCGCGCGGTTCAACGACGTGTGGCTGCACGGCGTCCAGGTCATCGGCACCGACCTCGCCGAGACCGGGTGGCTCGACGCGGAAGTCGTGAACAGCGCGTTCGCCGGGGTGGCGATGTTCGAGGCCGGGTTGAGCCGCGTCGCGTTCCACGGCTGCAAGCTCGTCTCGGTCAACCTGCGCGGCGCCGTGCTGCGCGACGTCGCGTTCGTCGGCTGCGTCCTGCGCGACGTCGACTTCACCGACGCCCGGCTCACCGACGTCACGTTCCCCGGCTCGACGCTCGAAGACCTCCGGTTCGACGACGTGAAGCTGAAGGAGGTGGACCTCCGCGACGCCGCCGAGTTGGGCATCCGCAGCGGCTTCGCCTCGCTGCGGGGCGCGACGATCACCTCCACCCAGGCGATCGACCTCGCGCCGGCGTTCGCCCACACGCTCGGGATCACCATCAAGGACAGCTGACCCACGGCGGGGCTCAGGGCACGGGCAGCGTGATCCGGAAGGTGGCCCTCCGCGTCCGCCTGCGCCAGGTCGTGCAGGTCGTGCACAAGCCGTTGCCGCACCAGTGGCTCCTCCGCCGGCAGCGCCACCAGCCGCTGATCGGTCGCCGCGACGGCGGCCTGGCGCACCTCAGCTCTTCGGGGTGGCCCTCATGCTGAAGTGCAGGTACGGCGAGCCGTCCGGCAGCGCGTAGAACACCACCGGCACCCACGGCTCGTGCTCGTTGCGCCGTGCGGCGAACAACCCCTCCTCCACCGGCACGAGCACCGCGTTGGTCACCGCGTTGATCTCGGCGAGCTCGCCGACGCTCTCGCCGCGCAGGTGCAGCACGCCGTCCCGCTCGGTCACCTCCACGTCGTAGCCCTCGCGCACGTAGGAGCCGACGTACCGGGAGACGTCCAGCGCCGGCGGCTCGGCGGGCGGTTCGAAGTCCGGCACCACGACACCGGCGTGCTCGGCCAGCAGTTCGGTGAACAACCGCTGGGAGACCTCGGCGGGCACGCCGCCGTTGGTCAGCAGCGCGACCGCCACGCCCGCGCCGGGCACGACCCGCAGGAACGCCTTCTGCCCCACCGTCGCGCCGTCGTGCCCGATCACCGGGCCGCCGGGCCAGTCGTAGACGATCCACCCGAGGCCCCAGCACATGCGGTGCGCCTGGCTCGCGGGCAGCTGCACGAGCGGCCGGCGCATCGCGGCCACGTGCTCGGCGGGCAGGATCACCGTGCCGTCGGGGGCGCGACCGCCGTCGAGGTGCAGCTTGGCGAAGCGGACGACGTCGGCGGCGGTGGCGTTGATCGTCCCGGCCGGTCCGGCGGAGCGGGCCAGGCCCCACATGGGCGCGGGCACGGGCTCGTCGCCGGGTTCGCCGAGGTGGCCCAGCGCGGAGCGGAACCTCAGCACGTCCTCGGCCAGGGTCATCGTGTCGTGCGCGCCCAGCGGGTCGAGCAGGCGTTCGCGCAGGGCGTCGTCCCAGACCTGGCCGGTGAGCACCTCGACGATCCGGCCGAGCACGGTGAACCCGCTGTTGCAGTAGGACATCGTGGCGCCCGGCGGGTGGTTCTGGCCGAGGTTCGCGCACGCCGCGACATAGGCGGCCACGCAGTCGTCGCCGCGCCCGGTGTCGCGGAAGAAGTCCCCGTCGATGCCGCTGGTGTGCGTCAGCAGGTGGCGGGGCGTCACGGTCTCGGTCGCCACGGCGTCGGCCACGGCGAACCCGGGCAGCACGGAGACCACCGGCGCGTCCAGGTCGAGCGCGCCCTCGGCGACCAGCTGCATGATCAGGGTCGCGGTGTAGAGCTTGGTGATCGAGCCGATCTGGAACAGCGAGTCCGCGGTCGCCTCGACGCCGGTGCCGCGGTGCAGCACGCCGGTCGCGCACTCGTGGATCTCGCCGTCGACCAGGACCGCCAGTGAAGCGCCGGGTACCCGGTGCGCCTCGCACAGCTCCGCCAAACGCCGACGCCAGTGGTTGATGTCCATCGCCTGCTCCCCCCGGATGGCGTGAAACTTTGCGAAATCCCTTCGCTTTGACCCACACCGTACTCAGTTCTCCGTGGTGCGGCAGGGGTTTCGCCGCCACGGCAGGGGTTCCTCGCCGCCCCAGGTGTAGTCCGGAATCCGGTAGTCGGCGCAGCGGGCGAGGAGCCGATCGAAGTCGTGGTCCGCCGGCAGCACGTCCCGGTAGGGCGGTTTGAGGCACCCCTCCTCCACCATGTGGTCGATCAGTGGAAGATCCGCAGAACACACACCCGCATGGGCGCACGGTAGGTCAGGCTCTTGGCAGATCAGGGTTTCGGCCGCAGGGCGACGACCTCCACGCCAAGCCCCGATCACTCGACCGGGCGAAGAACGCAACCTACGACAACCCAAACAGCATTACTCACGTTAGCCGGATAAAACGGCCGGCCGGCGGCGACCACAGGTGCCCAACCCCACCCCGCCCGCCCCGATACCCCGACACGACCCCGGTACGACGCCCCACCCGACCCGCCCGACACGACCCCAACCACCCAACCACCCGACGAAGCGCCACCACGGTCACCACCCGACCTGCCGAGACCACCGACCAGCCGGGCCAGGGCGGGCTGAACCGGAGCGAGGGCGAGGCGAGGGCGCAGGGCTGGGCGGGTCAGGGCGCGGGCCAGGCAGGCGGGCAAGGCGCGGAGGTGGGTGGTGCGGGGTGGGCAGGCGCGGACGCAGGTGGAGGCGGGGTGAGCGGAGGCGAGGTGGGGTGGGTTAGCGGCCGAGGCCTGCGCCGCCGTTGACGCCGATGACCTGACCGGTCAGGTGGCCGGCTTCCGGGGAGGTCAGGAAGGTCACCGCGGCGGCGATGTCGGCGGGGGTGGCGGTGCGGCCGTTGGCGGGGTTGCCGACCAGCTTCTTGCGCCGCTCCTCGGACAGCGTGCCGCCGAAGAACTCGGTCTCCTCGGTGACGCCGGGCGACACGACGTTGACCGTGATCCCGCGCCCGCCCAGCGCGAACGCCAGGTCGGCGGTCCACGCCTCGATCGCCGCCTTGGCCGCGCCGTAGCTGCCCGAGCCGCGCCGGGCCGCGATGGAGCCGATCGTGACCACCCTGGCGTCGTCGGCCAGGCGCGGTTCCAGGGCGGTGGTCACCAGGACGGCGCTGAGGACGTTGGACTCGAAGTTCGCCAGCCACAGCTCGCGCACGTCCGCCAGCCCCTCGGGCGCGGGACGGCGGCGGGCCATGTTGCCGCCGGCGTTGTTCACCAGGACGTCCACCCGGTCGGGCAGTTCGGCCAGCGCTTCCCGCACCTGCTCGGGGTCGGCGGCGTCGAACACGACCGCCCGTGCGCCGATCTCCGCCGCGGCGGCGGTCAGCACGTCCTCCCGCCTGCCGGTGACCACGACGTCCAAACCCCGCTTGACCAGTTCGGTGGCGACCGCCTTGCCGATACCCGTCCCACCACCGGTCACGACCGCTGTTCTCGTCATGCCTGCTTCTTATCAGTGGAATTGACCGGGGTCGATCCGCTTCTCGGACCAATGATCAACGATGTGGTTCACATTCATGACCCGATTCACATTTGTGACCAGAACCATGGTCGGGTGAAGTGATCTCACACGTTGGTGGCCCATTCTTCAACCCAACGTGGAGTTGACCGAGGGTGGCGGTCAGCGGCGAACTACCTTCCGACGCACACACGGTTTCATCACGCAACCCGGAGGTGTCGTCGTGCAGGTCAACCCGTGGCTCGTCCTCGCGCTCGTAGGCGGTCTCGTGGGCGCGGACCAGGTTCGCGCCGGAGAAACGACCCGGCAGACGACCTTGGAAGTGGTGACGAAGCGAACGCTCATCTCGGCGCCGGTCGCGCCCGCGGTCGGCCTCGGGTTCGTCAGCGGCGGCGAACTGTTCCAAGCCGACGGCGCCACGCGGATCGGCGAGGGTTATTCGCACTGCGCCGCGATCGCCGTTTCGACGGCGGTGCCGCCGGAGGTGACCGCGCACTGCACGTCGACGTTCCGACTGCCCGACGGCGAACTCCACCTCTCCGGCATGCGGAAGTACAAGTCGATAGCGGCGGGTTTCGAGGACACGGCCGTGGCCATCACGGGCGGCACCGGCGCCTACACCGTCGCACGCGGTGAAGGCGAGGTGAAGCGGTCGGGTTCGCAGGACGTCGGCTACAGGTTCGTCTTCACCATCGCAGAGCAGTAGGAGACGGCAGGCAGACAGGAGAGAGGGGCGGCGGCGGTCGGGTGAGGTGTTGGCGTGGTCCGATGTCGAATTCGTTCGACGGATTCGTCGAACGGCGGACGGCGCCAGCGTCGAATGATGTCGACTTCCGGAGGCGATTGCGAATTGGCGGGGACGCATCCGGAGTCGATTCGCGTCGAAACCCTTGCGTCACCCATCCGTTACCGCCAACATCATGGCGAGGCAGCGCTGGAACACGCCGCCACGCCCGGTTCCCACGGTCGTGGCGTGCGGGTGCGCGGGGCGGCGACCGGCGCATCCGGAGATATCCCACTGCGACGGCCCACCGCTCGCGCGCGTTCGGTTCCCACCCCTCCCGCTGCCGCACGCGATTACGAGGAGCGTCATGGCCGACATGCGAGACAAGCTGAGAAAAATCCGTTGGCGGGTTGGCCTGCTGGCCACCGGGATGGCCTCGTTGCTCGCGGGCATGGGCGTGGTCGCGGTGACCGATGCCCAGGCGGCGGCGGGGTGCCGGGTCGTGTACTCGGTGCCGAGCCAGTGGCAGGGCGGCTTCAGCGGCAACGTCAGCATCACCAACCTGGGCGACCCGATCACCAACGGGTGGCGGCTGACGTGGGCGTTCCCGTCCGGTCAGACGGTCACCCAGGCGTGGAGCGCCACCGTCACGGCGTCGGGCAGCCAGGTCACCGCGGTCAACGTCGGCTACAACGCCTCCATCCCGACCAACGGCTCGGTGTCGTTCGGCTTCAACGGCTCGTGGACGGGCACGAACACGAACCCGTCGTCGTTCGCGCTCAACGGCGTCACCTGCACCGGTGACACGACGACGACCACCAGCACCACAACGACTACGACGACCACCACGACCACGACCACCACCACGAACCCGCCGGCGGGTGACGCCATGGCGCGGGTCGCGGAGATGCAGCCGGGGTGGAACCTGGGCAACTCGCTCGACGCCACGGGCGCCGACGAGACGTCGTGGGGCAACCCGCGCATCACCGAGGCGCTGCTGGACAACGTCCGGGCGCAGGGCTTCAAGAGCATCCGCATCCCGGTGACGTGGAGCGCGCACCAGGGCGGCGCGCCCGGCTACACCATCGAGGCGGCGTACCTGGCGCGCGTGAAGGAGGTCGTGAACTGGGCGTTGGCGGACGGCTTCTACGTCATGATCAACATCCACCACGACTCGTGGCAGTGGATCAACGCCATGCCGACGGACCGCACGAACGTGCTGGCCCGCTACAACGCGGCGTGGACGCAGATCGCGACCGCGTTCCGGGACGCCTCGCCGAAGCTGATGCTGGAGAGCGTCAACGAGCCGCAGTTCGCCAACAGCTCGGGTGACGCGCAGAACGCGCAGCTGCTCCACGAGCTGAACACGTCGTTCCACCGGATCGTGCGCGGCTCGGGCGGCAACAACGCCACCCGCCTGCTGGTCCTGCCGACCCTGCACACGTCGTCGGAGCAGGCGCGGGTCGACGAGCTGGTGGCCACGTTCACCACCCTGAACGACCCGAACCTCATCGCCACGTTCCACTTCTACGGCTACTGGCCGTTCAGCGTGAACGTCGCGGGCGGCACGAAGTTCGACGCGGCCGTGCAGAAGGACCTGACCGACTCGTTCGACCGCGTGGCCAACGCGTTCGTGGCGCGAGGCGTCCCGGTCATCCTGGGCGAGTACGGCCTGCTGGGCTTCGACCGGCACACGGGCACCATCCAGCAGGGCGAGAAGCTGAAGTTCTTCGAGTTCCTGGGCCACTACGCCCGGACGAAGAAGATCACCACCATGCTGTGGGACAACGGCCAGCACTTCGGCCGCACGTCGTTCCAGTGGAGCGACCCGGAGCTGATCGCGCAGATCAAGTCGAGCTGGACGACCCGGTCCGGCACGGCGTCGTCGGACCAGGTGTTCAGCGCCAAGTCGTCGGCGATCACCGCGAAGACGCTGACGCTCAACCTGAACGGCACGTCGTTCGTCGGGTTGCGCCAGGGCAGCACCGAGCTGGTGCGCGGCACGGACTACTCGGTGAGCGGCGACCAGTTGACCATCACGGCGGCGGCGATCACCCGGTTGAGCGGTTCGCGGGCGTACGGCACGAACGCGACGCTGTCGGCCCGGTTCTCGGCGGGCGTGCCGTGGCGGATCAACCTGGTCACCTACGACAAGCCGGTGCTGCAGAACGCGACCGGGACGACGAGCGCGTTCGCCATCCCGACCCAGTTCCGCGGCGACCAGTTGGCGACGATGGAGGCCAAGTACGCGGACGGCAGCAACGCCGGCCCGCACAACTGGACCTCGTACAAGGAGTTCGACGTCACGTTCGCGCCCGACTACACCGCGAGCGCCACGACGCTGAAGCCCGAGTTCTTCGCCGAGGTCACGGACGGTTCGCGGGTCACGTTGACGTTCCACTACTGGAGCGGCGCCACGGTGACCTACTACGTCACCAAGTCCGGCACGTCGGTCACGGGCACCCTCGCCTGACCGCTCGCACGCCGGCGGCCCGGAGCACCTCGCTCCGGACCGCCGGCGTGCGTAGTCGTACTGATGCGCGGCATCGGGTGGTCGGCGAGACTGGCCGCGTGATCGACGTCGAGCGGCGGAAACGACCCGGAGTGGCGTTCGCGGGTTTCCTGGCGCCGTTCGCGGCGCAGGTCGCGGTGCTCGCGGCGTTCCAGGCGGGGTACTTCGCGGACGCGGGCTGGCGCGGTGGCGAGTACGCGTACGCGTTCATCGGGGTCGCGGTCGGCTCGACCGTGCTGGGGTGCGTGCTCAAGTTCTTCCGGCCGCCGTGGAACTCGGTCGGCACCGGGCTGGTACTGGCGGGCACGCTCGGCTTCGTGGTCGTCCTCGTGGCCTTCGCGGTGTTCTTCGCCGTCCTCTCGCAGTGGGCCTCGACCACCTAGGACGCGGTGTCAGGGCCGTGTCAGGCCGGTGTCAGCGCGGTGTCCGGCCGGCCGGTGATCGTGGTCGCGACAGCCACCACGAGAGGACACCCGATGAGCCGGACGGTTCCCATCCCGCACGGTCTGCCCATGGAGCGCGATGCGGGCCCCTTCGACCCGCCCAGCCGGATCACCGAGTTGCGCGAGGCCCACCCGGTCAGCCCGATGCTGTTCCCCGACGGTCACGAGGGCTGGCTCGTCACCGGCTACGACGCGGTCCGCCGGCTCATGGCCGACACCCGGTTCAGCTCGCGCCAGGACCTCGGCGTCATCCACGTGCCGTACGAGACGCCCGGGATGCCCGCGCCCACCGAGCCGTCGCCGCAGATGCCCGGCCTGTTCATCAGCATGGACCCGCCGGACCACACCCGGCTGCGGCGGAGGCTCACCGGCGCGTTCACCGTGAAGCGCATGAAGCAGCTCGAAGAGCACATCGCCGACATCGTGGAGCGGCAGCTGGACGAGCTGGCGCGCCTGGCGCCGCCGGTCGACCTGGTCGAGGCGTTCGCGCTGCCGGTGCCGTCGCTGGTGATCTGCGAGCTGCTCGGCGTGCCCTACGAGGACCGGGAGAACTTCCAGGCCGACTCGGCCAGGTTCCTGGAGCGGGACATCGCGATCGAGGAGAAGATGGCCGCGTTCGGCGCGATGAACGCGTTCCTCACCGGGCTGGTCACGCGCAAGCGGGCCGAGCCCGCCGAGGACCTGCTGTCCGACCTGGCCCGCCACGACGACCTCTCCGTCGAGGAGT
This sequence comes from Actinosynnema sp. CA-299493, assembly GCF_050946825.1. NCBI lineage: Bacteria > Bacillati > Actinomycetota > Actinomycetes > Pseudonocardiales > Pseudonocardiaceae > Actinosynnema > Actinosynnema sp. CA-299493. The sequence continues at coordinate 3,276,160 of NZ_CP191993.1, read as the reverse complement.
TGACCGGCATCGCGTTCCTGCTGCTGCTGGCGGGCCACGAGACCACCGCCAACATGCTGTCGCTGGGCACGTTCGCGCTGCTGGAGCACCCCGAGCAGCTGGCGGCGCTGCGGGAGGACCCGGAGCTGCTGCCCGGCGCCGTCGAGGAGCTGATGCGCTACCTGTCGGTGGCCGACATCTTCTACCGCTACGCGACGGAGGACGTCGAGCTGGGCGGTGAGACGATCGCTAAGGGCTCGACCGTGGTCGTGTCGCTGCTGGCCGCCAACCACGACCCCCTGCGCTTCGAGGACGCCGGCACGCTGGACGTCCGCCGCCAGGCGCGCGGCCACCTGGCCTTCGGCCACGGCATCCACCAGTGCCTCGGGCAGCAGCTGGCCCGCATCGAGATGCGCGCCGGTTTCGGCGGCCTGCTGCGCCGCTTCCCGACGCTGGCGCTCGCCGTCCCCGCCGACGAGGTGCGGCTCAAGTCGGACATGAACATCTACGGTGTGCACGAGCTGCCGGTCACCTGGTCGGGAACGGCCGGGTAGTCCCGACGACGGCACCGGGGAAGAAGACTTCCGGGCGGTCGGGCGGCATGCTCGGTGCCGGGGTGCCGCGTCGTCCGACAGGAGCCGTCAGTGGCAGAGGATCGGGCCGTGAGCGCGGGACAGCGGTGGGTGCTGGTGCTGGCGTCCGTCGGCTCCTTCGTGGTGGTGCTCGACCTGCTGGCCGTCGCCACCGCCCTGACCGCGATCCAACGCGACCTGGGCGCGTCGCTGGCGGACCTGGAGTGGACCGTCAACGCGTACACGTTGAGCTTCGCCGTCCTGCTGATGACGGGCGCGTCGCTGGGCGACCGGTTCGGCCGTCGGCGGTTGTTCGCGGGCGGGCTCGCGTTGTTCTCGCTGGCCTCGGTCGCGTGCGCGCTGGCACCGTCGGCCGGCGCGCTGATCGCCGCGCGCACCGTTCAAGGTGTCGGCGCGGCCGTCGTCATGCCGCTGGCGCTCGGCCTGCTCAACGCCACGTTCCCGCCGCACCGCCGCGGCTGGGCGCTGGGCATCTACGGTGGCGTCACGGGCTTGGCGGCGCTGCTCGGCCCCGTCATCGGCGGTGTGCTCACCCAGGCCCTGGCCTGGGAGTGGATCTTCTGGCTCAACGTGCCGATCGGTGTCGTGGCGATCCCGCTGGTGCTGGCCCGCGTCAAGGAGAGCTTCGGCGGGGGCGTCGCGATCGACCTGCCCGGCCTGCTGCTGTTCAGCGTCGCCGCGGTCGGCCTGGTCTGGGGCCTGGTCCGCGCCGAGGCGGCGGGCTGGGGCAGCGCCGAGGTCGTCGGCGCGCTCGTCGGCGGCGCGGTCTTCGCCGGGCTCTTCGTGCGGCGGCAGACCCGTGCGGCCACGCCGATGCTGCCCGTGCACCTGTTCCGGTCGCGCGCGTTCGCCGCGGGCAACGCCGTCATCTTCCTCCTCAACGGCTCGCTGACCGGCGCGATCTTCTTCATCGCCCAGTACCTCCAGGTCGCGCTCGGGCACGATCCGCTGGAGGCCGGGCTGCGCCTGCTGCCGTGGGGTCTGGCGCCGTTCCTGATCGCGCCGCGCGCCGGCGCCCTCGCCGACCGGCTCGGTGAACGCCCGCTCGTCGTGGCCGGCCTGACGTCGTACTCGGTCGGTCTGGCGTGGCTGGCGCTCGTGGCGGCCGGTGATTCGCCTTACCTGTCGCTGGTCGGCCCCATGACGTTGGGCGGCATCGGTTTCGCGCTGGCCATCCCGGCGGTGACCAAGGCGGTGGTCAGCACCAGCGCGCCCGGTGACATCGGCAAGGCATCCGGCGCCTTCGGCACGATGCGGCAGCTGGGCGCGGCGTTCGGCATCGCCGTCCTGGCCGCCGCCTTCGGCGCGTCGGGCACGTACGCCTCGGCGGCCTCGTTCACCGACGGCTTCCGGGTGGCCATCGCCGTCGCGGCCGGGCTGACGGTGGTGGGCGTGGTCTTCGGCGCGATGCTCCCGAAGGCGCAGCGTCGGCCATGAAGCGTTTCATTCTCTGCCGGTCACGCTATCCAGGCTCCGGTGACCCGTCAAGGAACGGCTTCCCCGGTCCGCCGCGCCGCTGTAGCCAGATGCTGACACCGACACACTGATACGTTTCAGACCGTTGCGCGCGCCCCAGGGCGTGTGTACGGTCCCCATCCAGGCCGCTACTCGGAGTCGCGGCCGATCGTGAGATCGTCGCCGCCGCACGTGGTCGACCGGTCCGGTCACCGCGTGTCCTTTCCACGCCATAACAACGGAGTTATCGCACAGGTGGAGGTAGCGTGCGCGCAAAGACCATCGGTCGCGGACTGGCCGCGGCCGTCCTCGTGGCCGCGTCGGTGTCGACGTCGGCCGCGGTGTCCGCCCCGGCCGCGACATCGGCGCCGGGCACGGGGATACCGCAGAGCGCGGGGACACAGCAGGGCGAACGCCTGAACCGGGGTGTCGTCAGCGTCCACACCGGCGCCGGGAACTACATCAGCTGGCGGGTGCTCGCGAGCGACGCGCCGGGCACCGCCTTCAACCTCTACCGCGACGGCGTCAAGGTGAACGCGACCCCGATCGCCGGGTCGTCCAACCACGTCGACCAGGGCGCCCCCGCGAACGCCGACTACACCGTCCGGCCGGTCGTCGACGGCGTCGAGCAGGTCACCGCGGCCGACGCCGACCCCTCGCTGCGGTTCACCGCGACGACGGACGACGTCGGCATCGCGGCGAGCACGCGTGACGTGCCGCTTCAGATCCCGGCGGGCGGTCGGACGCCGTCCGGCGAGAACTACACCTACACCGCGAACGACGCCAGTGTCGGCGACCTCGACGGCGACGGCCAGTACGAGATCGTGCTGAAGTGGGACCCGACCAACGCCAAGGACAACTCGCAGGCCGGCTACACGGGCAACGTCTTCATCGACGCCTACCGGCTGGACGGCACCCGGCTGTGGCGGATCGACCTGGGCCGCAACATCCGCGCCGGGGCGCACTACACGCAGTTCCAGGTGTTCGACTACGACGGCGACGGCCGGGCCGAGGTGGTCGTGAAGACCGCCGACGGCACCCGTTCGGGCACCGGCCAGGTGATCGGCAACTCCAGCGCCGACCACCGCAACTCGTCGGGCTACGTCCTGGCCGGGCCGGAGTTCCTGACGGTGTTCCGGGGCAGCGACGGTGCGGTGCTCGCCAGCGCGGACTACGTGCCGCCGCGCGGGACGGTGTCGTCGTGGGGCGACTCGTACGGCAACCGGGTGGACCGGTTCCTGGCGGGCACGGCGTACGTGGACGGCTCGCGGCCGAGCATCATCATGGCCCGCGGCTACTACACCCGGTCCGTGATCTCCGCGTGGGACTGGCGCAACGGCCAGCTGACCCGGCGGTGGACGTTCGACAGCAACAGCTCCACCAACGGCTCGACGTGGGCGGGCCAGGGCAACCACAACCTGTCCGTCGCCGACGTCGACGCGGACGGCCGGGACGAGATCATCTACGGCGCGATGACGGTGGACGACAACGGTTCCGGCCTCTACACCACGCGGCTCGGGCACGGTGACGCGCTGCACGTGGGCGACTTCGTGCCCAGCCGGGCCGGGCTGGAGGTGTTCGACATCCACGAGAGCGGCGGCACCGGGTTCGAGCTGCACGACGCGCGGACCGGCGCGATCATCTTCTCGAAGCCGAACAACACCGGCGCGGAAGGCCCCGGTCGCGGTGTGGCCGCGGACATCTACGCGGGCAACGCGGGCGCGGAGTTCTGGGCGACCGGCGGTGGCGCGCCGTCGAACCTGCTCAACGCCTCGGGCTCCAGCGTGGGCCGCATCCCGTCGTCGGCGAACTTCGTGATCTGGTGGGACGGCGACGCGCAGCGCGAGCTGCTCGACGGCACCCACATCGACAAGTACGGCACGAGCGGCGACACGCGGCTGCTGACCGGGTCCGGGGTGGCCTCCAACAACGGCACCAAGTCCACCCCCGCGCTGTCGGCCGACATCCTCGGCGACTGGCGCGAGGAGGTCATCTGGCGCACGTCGGACAACACCAAGCTGCGCATCTACGCCACCACGGACTCCACCGGCATCTCACGGCCGTCGCTGATGCAGGACCGGCAGTACCGGGTCGCCGTGGCCTGGCAGAACACCGCCTACAACCAGCCGCCGCACCCGAGCTTCCCCATCGGCTGAGGCGTCCGGCGTGACCACGTGACCGAGTGAGCGGTCCCGTGCCCGGCCGTCGGGCACGGGACCGCCTTGTTCGACGGCCGGCGAGGACACCACGCCGCACTACCCGTCGGACGCCGAGTTCACCGGGGCGACTCACCCGGTAGCGGCTCAGCGGGCGGTGGCGACGTAGCGGTGGCCGGCGGAAGCGGTGAAGGTGATCGAGTCGCCGTCCGTCCGCGCCGGCGCCCGGCGGCCGGTCCGGGCGTCCACGAGTCGGAAGTCGCCGCCGAACAGGGTGCTGCGCGCGGTGACGGTGCCGTCCTGGCCGGTGGTCAGCGCGATTTCCCGTGCCACGCCGTCGGACCAGCGCGCGTCGACCGTGACGTCACCGCGTGCCCGCAGGCCGGTGCAGGAACCGTCGCGCCACTCCCCCGGCAACGCCGGCAGCACGTGCACCACGCCGTCGTGGCTCTGCAGCAGCATTTCCGCCACGCCGGCCGTCGCGCCGAAGTTGCCGTCGACCTGGAACGGCGGGTGCGTGTCCCAGAGGTTCGCGGTGGTGCTGCCGGTCAGCTGCTCGGCCAGCACCCGGTGCGCGTGGTCGCCGTCGTGCAGCCGCGCCCAGAAGTTGATCTTCCAGGCCTTGCTCCACCCGGTGCCGCCGTCACCGCGCGCGGTCAGCGACGTCCGCGCGGCGGCGGCGAGTTCCGGGGTCTCCAGCGGGCTGATGCCGTTGCCGGGGAACAACGCGAACAGGTGCGACACGTGCCGGTGGGTGTCGGCCGGGTCGTCCCAGTCCTCCTTCCACTCCCGCAGCTGGCCCCAGGAGCCGATCCGCGTGCCGGGGTCGAGGCGGTCCAGCGCCTCGCGGACCTCGGCCCCGAACGCGACGTCACCCACGTCGTCGGCGGCGGAGACGACGTCGGCGAACAGCTGCCGGACGATCTGCTGCGACATCGCCGCGCCCGCGGAGAAGTCGCCGTGCTCGGGCGAGTAGCTCGGCGTGACGACGAGCCCGCCGTCACGCGGGTCCACCCTCAGCCCGTCGAGCCAGAACTCGGCGAGCTCCTTCAGCACGGGGTACGCCCGCTCGCGCAGGAACGTGCGGTCGCCGGTGAACAGGTAGTGCTCGTGGTGGTGCCGCGCCAGCCACGCGCCCGCCTCGGGGAACCAGAACGCGGTGGGCCAGTCGTGCACGCCGGTGAAGCCGAACGGGTTGGTCTCGTTGTTGACGACCCAACCGCGGGCGCCGTGCGCCTGCCGGGCCGTGACCGCGCCCGGCTCGCGCAGCCCGTCCACGAAGTCGAACAGCGGCCCGGTGGTCTCGGCGAGGTTCGTCGTCTCCGCGGGCCAGTAGTTCATCTGGAGGTTGATGTTCACGTGGTAGTCGGCGTTCCACGGCGGCGTGACCGAGGCGTTCCACACCCCTTGCAGGTTCGCGGGCAGCGAACCGGGCCGTGACGAGGAGATCAGCAGGTAGCGGCCGTACTGGAAGTAGAGGACCTCCAGCGCCCGCCGGGCCGGGGCGGGCGCGGTGGCGTAACCGCGCAGGAGCTCGTCGGTGGGCACGTCGACCGGCTGCCGGCCGAGGTCCAGGCGCACCCGGTCGAACAACGCGCGGTAGTCGCGCAGGTGGGCGTCGAGGAGCCGGTCCCACCCCTTCGCCGACGCGGCGTCGACGGTGCGCTGGACGCGGTCGTGCGGGTCCGGGCCGCGGTAGGCCGGGTGGTGCCCGGCGTAGTCGGTGCCGGCGGCGAACACCAGCACCACGCTGTCGGCGTCGGTCGCGGTGACCGAGCCGTCGGCGTTGTCGGTGCGCGTGCCGCCCTGGTTGAGCAGCTGGAACTGCGACTCGAAGCGCAGGCCGTTGTCGTGCAGGGCCCCGGTGAAGGTGGCCCGGCCGTCGTTCGCCGTGAACCGCCGCGATCGGTTGTCCGGCGCGGTGATCGAGGCGGTGAACCCGATCCGGCCGGGCCGGTCGGCGGAGAGCCGGGCCACGAGCACGCCGTCGGCCGCACTGGCGAAGTACTCGCGGGTGTACCGGACGCCGTCCGCCTGGTAGGACACCGAGGCCACCGCGCGGGACAGGTCGAGGTCACGCCGGTACTCCGCGCCCTCGGCGGGCGGGTCGGTGAGGGCCAGGACGAGCTCGCCGAACGGTTGGTAAGCGCCGAAACCACGGCGCGGCCGGCCGAGGATCGCCGCGACGGCCTCCGGCGCGACCCGGTGGTCTCGCTCGATCAGCTCCTGGACCTCGCGCAGCGCGTCCGGTCGCGGGTCGGTCGGGTTGCCGAAGTCGTAGCCCTCCGCCGAGCCGGGGCCGCCGGTCCACAACGTCTTCTCGTTGAGCTGGATCCGCTCCCCCGCCACGCCGCCGAACACGCCGCCGCCGAGCGCGCCGTTGCCGATGGGCAGCGACTCGGTCTCCCAGTCGGTGGCGGGCTCGTCGTACCAGAGCGTGAGCGTCCGCTGGTCCACTTCGGCTACCGCCTCGTCTGCGTCGGTCTTCGGTGGCGAAGATAACAAGACATCCGAAGTGTCGATACCCCTCGCCGCGCGAAAGCCTGAATCGCGCACGAAATCTCTTCATACATCGGAGGGCTGAACCGTTCGACGGATCGTCGGTTGACCCGGCCGGGCACGGGAAGTCCAAGAGGACGCCGAGTCGGAGGAGCCGGGCCGTGGACGGTGGGGTCGAACCGCGCGTGGACGGGCGGCGCGCGATCACGCGCCCGGCGCTCGCGGTGCCGGCCGGTGCGCGGTGATGCCGTTCGACTACCGACGCGCGTCCGACGCCGAGGGCGCCGTCGCCGCCGCGGCCGGGTCGGCGGGCGTCGCGTTCCTCGCCGGCGGGACCGACCTGGTCGACCACGTGAGGCGCGGCCTCGCCGCGCCCGACGTCCTGGTCGACATCAGCGGGCTGCCGCTGGACACCGTGGCCGGGCTGCCGGACGGCGGGCTGCGGATCGGCGCGACCGTGCGCAACGCCGACCTGGCCGCGCACCCCGTGGTCCGGCGGGACTACCCGGTGCTGGCGCTGGCGCTGCGGTCGGGCGCGTCCGGGCAGATCCGGAACCTGGCCACGACCGGCGGCAACCTGCTCCAGCGCACCCGGTGCGCGTACTTCCGGGACCTCACCGCGCCGTGCAACAAGCGTGAGCCGGGCACCGGGTGCTCGGCGATCGGCGGCTGCACGCGGCACCACGCCATCCTGGGCGCGTCCGCGCACTGCGTGGCCACGCACCCGTCGGACATGGCGGTGGCGATGGCGGCGCTCGACGCGCGGGTGGTCGTGCTCGGCGCGGCGGGGCGGCGGGTGGTCCCGCTGGTCGGGCTGCACCGGCTGCCCGGCGAAGAGCCGCATCGCGACACCGTGCTGACGCCGTCGGACCTGATCACGTCGGTGGACCTGCCGCCGTTGCCGCCGGGCACGCGGTCGACGTACCGGAAGGTGCGCGACCGGGCGTCGTTCGCGTTCGCGCTGGTGTCCGTCGCGGCCGTGCTGCGGATCGAGGACGGCGTGGTGCGCGACGCGCGGATCGCGCTCGGCGGTGTCGCGCACAAGCCGTGGCGGGCTCGGCGGGCGGAGGAGGTGGTGCTCGGCTCACCGGCCGACGAGGAGGTGTTCCGGCGGGCGGTCGACGCGGAGCTCGCGGGCGCGGAGCCGTTGGCCGGCAACGGTTTCAAGGTCCCGCTGACCCGCGCCCTCGTGGTGTCGGCGCTGCGCGGCCTGAGCCGGGAGGAACGATGACGTCGAGCCGCGCATCGGTGACCTACCGCTGACCCTCGACCCCGTTCTCTGCCGCCTGAACGGTGACGAGTTAGTCCGTTCGGATGTCGCCAACCACGCGGCGTAGTGCCTACGGTGCAAGCTCCCCCTCACTCGGAGGCTCGCCGGATGGCTACGAAGCACGTCGGCACGATCATGAAGCACAACCACCGGAAGGTCGCGGTCCTCGAGGCCGGACTGGCGTTGGACGGCGCGGACGCGGTGCGGATCGCCCGGTTCGACTCGACCAGGCCCAAGCCGGCGGACCGCGCCCGCGCCGTCGAGGTTGAGACCTCGATCGGCGTCTACTGGGTCCGGCTCGACCAGATGAGCGTCGTCAAGGCCGCAGACGTGGTCGACACCTGGACCTTCTCCGGGAAGCTCCGCGGTGCGCAGCTGAAGGCCGTGCTGAAGGAACTGGGCAAGGTCTCCCGGTAAGGACTCTCAGGGCAGCAGCACGTCCAGGAACGGGTTGCTGAACACCCGGTGCGGGTCGTGGGCGTCGAGCGTGGCGAGCGCCGCGTCCCAACTCGGGTCCGGGCCCTGCCGGTAGCTGTCGGGCACGGTGGACGTGAGCACGGTGTGGTCGGCCCAGGCCGCCTCGTCGGTGTAGGCCCAGCCCTTGGACCACTCGGCGCGGGTCGTCGCGTACGCGCCCGTGTAGTGGCTGAAGAAGAACTGCTCCAGCTCCCGGTAGAACGCCGCCGCGCCCGGGGCGGTCGGGAACGTCAGCACGTCGAACCACACCGCGACGTCCCACTCGGGGTGGTCCTCGCGCGGTCGGACGGCCGACAGCGCGGGCTTCCGCGCGCCCGCCACGCCCACGTGCGCCGGGTCGTCCAGGCCGCCGACGCGGATCTCCACCTGGCCGGTGACCGGGAACAGGCCTCGGCTCTTGTAGGACAGCAGGAGGTCTTCGTAGTGCGCGGCGAAGTCGCTGACCACGCGCTGGACCTCCGCCCGGCTGGTCAGCACCGCGTACCCGTTGGCGGTCTCGCGCAGGGTGGTCGGCTTGACGTAGAGCAGCAGGTTCTTCGACGCGCCCCACAGGTCCGTGGTGAGCGTGGCGGTCAGCCCGGCGGTCGCGGTCGTGTACTGCAACTGGCCGAAGGTCGGGGTGAGCGCCCACGCGCCGGTGATCAGCAGGTCCGCGAGATCGGACACGGGCTTGGGGACGTTGTCGGAGAACAGGTAGTTGTACGGCGTCACGACGTGGCGCGAGGTGAGCGGCTTGGTCGGCGCGACGCTCCACGTCTTGAGCCACGGGCGGTCGGTGAAGGCGAACCAGATCGCCTCGACCCGGCCGGCCTGGTCGAGGAAGCTCGCGAACGTGCGGGTCGCGCCGCTGCCCGGCGGCGCGAACAGCTCGCTGGTGGGGATGTCGACCCGGCTGACGCAGCGCAGGTTCTGGTTCGCGCCGACGCGGAGGGTGACCTCGGTCAGGAACGCGCGGCCCACGTGGGTCAGCAACGCGGCGCACTCGGGCTCGTGCCGCTGGAACGTGCGCAACCGGTACTCGCCGCCCTCCCAGACGACGGCGGTCAGCGAGATGATCATGTTGCTGAGCGAGCCGTAGGTGTGGCCCGGCGGCCGGGTCTCGCCGACGGCCGGGACGGACGTGCCGTGGCCGTTGATCGCGAGCACGCCGCCGACGGTCAGGTCGCCCGGCGCGGGCGTGTTGGTCACACCGAGGCCCGCGTCCTCCAGGAACGCCAGCAGGTCGTCCATCGACGCGCCGGTCTGCGTCCGCACCGCGTTCGGCAGCAGCGCCATGGCCGTGAGGTGCCGGGTGGTGTCGACGAGCACGACCCGGTCCGCGCCGGTGGTGCCCGCGGTGACGGTCAGCGGCGACCACCCGTGCCGGAAACCCCGTGGCCGCAGGGTGAAGCCCTGGCCGTGCGCCCAGTTCGCGAGCAGCACCACGTCCTGCGGGGTGCGCGGGGCGCACGTCCACAGGTCGTCGGTGTGGATCTCGCCCGCCCAGTTCCGGTAGGACTGCCGGTACAGGTCGATCCCCGCCGGGAACGCGGGCGGCGGGTCGCCCGCGCCCTCACCCGGTAGCAGCGCGCCGACCGGCAACCACGCGACGGCCGAGGCCCCGAGGAAGTTGCGGCGGGAGATGGCATCGCCGGAGTGGCTCATGAACCAGACCCTAGGTGCGCCGGTGGCGCGCTGCGCGTCGCCGGGGGGAGGTTGCGCCGAACAGCGCAGCGTGATCGTCCTGGCCCGGGTCGGCCACCGCGCGGTTGGGCAACAAACCGGTCGCCCGACCCGGGCGGGTGGCGTTACGTTCCGGCGGTGGCGGAGATCCAGGGCACGTGCGATGACCGGTTCGGCCCCGTGCGCGACGCGTTCGCGGCTTCCCTGGACGCGGACGACGTCGGCGCGTCGGTCGCCGTGTACGTGGACGGCGAGCCGGTGGTCGACCTCTGGGGCGGCCATGTCGACGCGGAGCGCACCACGCCGTGGGAGCGGGACACGATCGTCAACGTCTGGTCCACCACCAAGACGATGGTGGCGTTGTGCGCGTTGATGCTCGCCGACCGGGGCGTGATCGACCTGGACGCGCCGGTCGCCGAGTACTGGCCGGAGTTCGCCGCGGCGGGCAAGGGCGGCGTGCGGGTGCGGCACGTGCTCGGCTACACCGCCGGGCTGCCGACGTGGACCGACCCGATCACCGTGCCCGAGCTGTTCGACTGGGAGGACGCGACGGCGCGGCTGGCCGCGCAGCCCGCCCGGTGGGCGCCGGGCGCGGTCGGCTGCTACCACCCGTTGACGCAGGGCTTCCTGATCGGCGAGGTGGTCCGCCGGGTCACCGGCCGCGGCCTGGGCGCGTTCTTCGCCGAGGAGGTGGCCGGGCCGCTCGGCGCGGACTTCCACATCGGCCTGCCCGCCGAGCACGACCACCGGGTCGCGCCCGTGATCCCGCCACCGGGCGCGTCCGACGCCCCGGCGCCCGGCCTGGACGGTGAGGAGCCCAACCCCTCCATCGTGGCGCGGGACGCCAACACCGCCGCGTGGCGCCGGGCCGAGATCCCGTCGGCGGGCGGGCACGGCAACGCGCGCTCGGTCGGCCTGGTGCAGTCGGTGCTGGCGTCCGGCGGCGCGGTCGGCGGCGTGCGGCTGCTGTCGGAGGCCGGGTGCCGCCGCGTGCTGGAGGAGCAGTTCCGGGGCGTGGACCGCTACCTGGACGTGCCGATCCGGTACGGCCTCGGCTACCGGGTCGAGGGGCGGACGTGCTCCTGGGGCGGGTGGGGCGGTTCCGTCGTGGTGGTCGACCTGGACACCCGGCTGACGGTGGCGTACGCGATGAACCAGATGCTGGAGCAGGGCGCGCTGGGCGACAGCCGGGGTCTCGGTCTCGTGCTCGCCGCTTACCAGGGGCTGGCTACCGCAGTGTGACCGGCAGCGTGCGGTGGCCGTTGGAGATGAACGAGTGGACGGGCGCCAGCTCGTCGGCGGGCACGGCGGGCGCGATGTCCGGGAAGCGGTCGAACAACGCGGGCAACGCCACCTCGGCCTCGAGCCGGGCCAGCGGCGCGCCGAGGCAGTGGTGGACGCCGTGGCCGAACGACAGGTGCGTCTTGTCCGCGCGCGTGAGGTCGAACCGCTCGGCCGTGTCGCCGTGGTGCGCCGGGTCGCGCCCGGCCGCGGCGTAGCCCGCGAGGATCGCCTCGCCCCGGCGGATCGTCACGCCGTCCAGCTCGATGTCCTCGACGGCGTAGCGCAGCGGCAGGTTCGCCACCGGGGCCTGCCACCGCAGCGTCTCCTCGATCACGTCGCCCCAGGCGCGCTCGCCGGAGCGGACCAGGCGGAGCTGGTCGGGGTGGGTGAGCAGCGCGGTGATGGCCTGGTCGAGGAGGTTGACGGTGGTCTCGTGGCCGGCGGCGATCATCAGCAGGAGGGTGTCGACCAGTTCGGCCTCGGCCAGCCCGGCGTCGCCCTCGTCACGGGCGGCGATCAGGGCGCTGGTCAGGTCGTCGCCCGGCGCGGCCCGCTTGGCGGCCACCACGTCGTGCAGGATCTCGTAGAGCCGGCCCTGGTTGGCGATCGCCTGCTCGGGCGTCGTCGTGGTGGCGAAGAGGCTGTCCACGATGTGGCGCAGCTCCGCGCGGGCGTCGTCGGGCACGCCCATCAACCGGCAGATGACCTCGATCGGCAGCGGGTAGGCGAACCCGGCGCGCACGTCGGCCAGGTCCGGTCCGGCGGCGAGCCGGTCGACCAGGCCGGCCGCGATCTCCCGCACCTGCGGGCGCAACGCCTCGGTGCGCCGGGCGGTGAACCCCTTGGAGATCAGCAGCCGCAGCCTGCGGTGGTCGGCGCCGTAGGCGGTGAACATGTTGCGCGCCGCGACCCAGAGGTACAGCGGCCAGTCCTGCGGGATGTTCGCCATGGCGGGCCAGTGCCGGCGGGCGTCCTTGGAAACGCGCGGGTCGGTGAGCAGGCCGCGCAGCAGGCCGAGGTCGCCGACCCACCACGCCCGCACGCCGCCCGGGAGTCCGACCGGCGTCGCCGGGCCGCGGGCGCGTAATTCCGCCGCCTCCGACTGGATGTCGCGACCGGTCGGGTCGAGCACGTAGGTTTCCATGCGCTCATCGCTACCGCATGATCACTGCCCGTACAATGGGCTGTGCGGGTTGTGCGGCCGGTGCACCCAGGTCGGCAGCGGTCCGTGCGGTCGCTTTCCGCGCCGTTGGGTTCGCGCATGGCCGCTTGGCGGGTGGGCGACTGCCTGCTGTACGCGTTCCGGTGCGGCGACTCGGCGTCCGCCCTGACCCCGGTGGCGCTGATCCGCGGTCAGGGCGGGCCGCCGCCCGGGTCCGCCGTCAGCCGCGGACCGGCGGCGTGGCGAACACCAGGCCCTGGCTGGGCGGTGACGAGAAGCTCCGCACGTCCCGGGTCACGATCTTGACCCGGTGCTGGCTGTCGGGCGCCAAGCCGGTGATCGTCGCCTGCTTCCCGGTGACGAACGCGACCTTCACGCCGTCGAGGTGGACCTCGTAGCCCCAGGTCTCGAACCACCACGGGACCGCGTGCCAGGACAACGAGACGCTGGTGGGCGTCACCGCCGTCACCTGGAGCCGGGACGGCCGCACCGGGTGCTCGACGATGCTCGACTCGGACGTCAGCGTGCCCAGCAGGGCGCTCTGCGCGGGGTCGGGCGTGCACGTGGCGGTGATCGTCCCTAGCGGCGTGCCGTCGGCCCGCTCGGGCCGCAGCGACAGCGCCAGGTCGCCGAGGTGGATGGCGTAGTCGCCGGCCTGCTGGAGGAGCAGCGCGGGGAACCCGCCCGCCGCCGCCAGCGGCAGCCCGCCGCCCGACGCGGTGACCCACGTCGGCGCGAACGCCAGCACGGCCTCGCTCCGCACCGTGACCGGACCGGTGAAGCTCGCGGCGAGCGTCGCGGTGCTGTCGCCGTCCAACCGCACCCCGCCGCGCGCGGCCAACCCGGCCCGGTCACCGCCGAGCGCCAGGTCCACGTCGATGAACGCGGGCTCGTAGTGCGGGACGTCGCCGCCCGCCATCCCCTCGTCCGGCAGCACGAACGTGACGTCGGCCGTGACGGTCAGCTCCGGCCCGGACGCGACCGCGCACGTGTAGTCCAGCGCCAGCCCCACCGGCGTCCCCGACGCGGCGTGCGCGGTCCCGGTCGACACCCCGGCGCAGAACAACGCCACGGCCGCCGTCCCGATCACGACGCCCCGGAGGTTCCTCGCTCCTCGCATGGTGCTCCCCTCTGCCGCGGTGGGAGGACGGTGCGCGTCGCTCCCACCACACGATCGGCGGTGCCGGGTCGATCGTCCTCGCGCCGCGCCGGCCCGCCAACCCCGCACCGAACCCCGGCGCCGAAGTCACCGGTGAGCCCGTCGTGCCCGCGCCGCAACGGTTCCGGCCGGCGGGGACCGTCAGCGCTGCTCGCGCAAGCGCCACGCGGCCTGTGCGCCGAGGCTCGTGTCGACGTGCTCGCGCATCACGGCCGACGCTCCCTCGGCGTCACCGGCCACCACCAGGTCGACCAGCGCGCCGTGCTCGTGGTCCTTCCGCGCCCGCGCCGCGTCACCGCGGTCGACCTCCAGCGCCATCCTGCGGTAGCGGTCGGCCTTGTCCCACAGGCCGTCCAGCGTCTCGACCAGCAGCACGTTGTGCGAAGCCCGGTACAGGGCCGCGTGGAAGCGCCGGTGGGCCAGCAGCTCTTCGTGGTCGGGGTCGCCCGGCAGCGCGCGCAGCCCCTCCGCCGCCTCGCGGATCGCCGCGATGTCGGCGGCGGTCCGCCGTTCGGCCGCCAGCGCGACGGCGAGCGGGTCGAGCGCACGCCGCAGCTCCACCAGGTCCCGGGCCTCCTCCGCCCGCAACGGCGTGACCCGGGCGTCGCGGTGCGCGTCCAGCTCGACCAGGCCCTCGCTCTTCAGGCGCTTGAGCGCCTCCCGCAGCGGCGTCGTGCTGATCCCGATGGCCTTGGCCAGCGTGAACTGGTTGATGCCCGCCCCCGGCGCCAGTTCGCCACCGAGGATCTGCCGACGCAGGTAGCCGTAGGCGTACTCGCTCTTCGTCTCGTACGGCCCGGTCGGGTCGGCCACCGTTCACCACTTCCGGGGTCTGAGAGGCCATGACGGCTGGTTATAGAGTATAACCTGCACGCGCACGCTGGACGGAGCCCGACGGTCCGGTGGTCCCCGCTACCGGGCCGACGGGTCGCCGAGACCGCGGTGTGGGTCGCCGGACCGCGGTGTGGCGCCCAACGCGAGGGCGAGCAGCGCTCCGGCGACCATGCACCCGCCCACCAGCCACATGCCGGCGCGTTGGCTGCCGGTGAGGTCGCGGAGCCAGCCGGTGAGGTAGGGCGCGGCGAACCCGCTGGTGTTGCCGAGCGAGTTGATCAGCGCGATGCCGCCCGCCGCGGCCGTGCCGGACAGGAAGTTCGACGGCAGCGCCCAGAACGTCGGCAGCGCGCAGCACACGCCCACCGCGCAGACGGTGACGGCGGCCATCGCGGCGTAGGGGTTGCCGAGGTGGAGCGCGACGGGGATGGCGCAGCCGCCGACCAGCATCGGCAGCGCCACGTGCCACTTCCGCTCGTCCACCCGGTCGCCGTGACGCGCCCAGAACACCATGACCGTCGCCGCGACCGCGTACGGGACGGCGGTCACCAGCCCGGCCTGCGGCACGGTCAGCTTCGTCCCGAACTGCTGACCGAACCCGGCGATGATGGTCGGCAGGAAGAACCCCAGCGCGTACAGGCCGTAGGCGATGGCGAAGTAGACGAACGCCAGCCCCAGGACGCGCGGGTGCAGCAACGCCTTGCGCAGCGGCCAGTGGTGCTCGGCCTCCTTAGCGCGGCGCTCGGCCTCCAGCTCCCCGGCGAGCCAGCGGCGTTCGTCCTCGGTCAGCCAGGCGGCCCGCTCCGGCCGGTCGGTCAGGTAGAACCAGGTGACGAACGCGAGCAGGATCGCCGGGACGCCCTCGACCAGGAACATGAACCGCCAGCCGGACAGCCCGAACACGCCGTCGCCGTGCGTGATGAGCAGGCTGGACACGGTGGACCCGATCGCCGAGGAGACGGGCACCGCCACCATGAACAGCGCGACCGCCTTCGCGCGCTGCGCGGCCGGGAACCAGTACGTCAGGTACAGGATGATCCCCGGGAAGAACCCGGCCTCCGCGACGCCGAGCAGGAACCGCAGGACCACCAGGGTGGCCGCGTTGGGCACGAAGGCCATGGCGGTGGCCACCACGCCCCAGCTGATCATGATCCGGGCCAGCCAGCGGCGCGCGCCGAACCGGTGCAGGGCGAGGTTGCTCGGCACCTCCAGGAGCAGGTAGCCGAGGAAGAAGACGCCGGACGCGAACCCGAACGCCGTCGCGGTGAGCCCGAGCTCGTCGTTCAGCCCGTTCGGCGCGGCGAACCCGATGTTGACGCGGTCCAGGTAGTTGACGAAGTAGAGCAGCGCCAGGAACGGCAGGATCCGGACGGCGACCTTGGCGAGCACCCGGTCACCCATGGCGGTCGGTCCCATCGACATGATCGGATCCAAGGACTTCCGGGGTCGCCCGTCAACCCGGCGCGGGTCCCGCGACCGCGCCCGGAGGTCGGGCGTCAGTCGCCCACCACGACCACGACGCGAGCCGGTCGGCCTCTCGTGCCGGCGATCCGCCTCCTAGGATGCGGTCCCGTGGAACTGCGGCAGCTCCGGTACTTCGTCGCGGTCGCCGAGGAACTGCACTTCGGTCGCGCCGCGGCCCGCTTGCTGATCGCCGGACCGTCGCTGTCGCAGCAGATCAAGGCGCTCGAACGCGACCTGGGCGTGCCGCTGTTCGCCCGCGACCGCCGGACGGTCGCCCTCACCGCGACCGGCGCCGCGTTGCTGCCCGAGGCACGCGCGCTGCTCGACCGGGCCGACGAGCTGCGTCGCCGGGCGCGGCAGCTGTCCGGGGCCGATCCGGTGCGCCTCGGCTACGTCAACTGGTTGCCGCCCGACCTGACCACGCGCACGGCCGGGGCCGCGCAGCTGTACGTGGACACCTGGGTCGTGCCGTCGCACGCGCAGGCGGCCCGGGTCGCCGACGGCAGCCTCGACCTGGCCGTGTGCTGGGTGCGCGCCGCCGATCTCGCGCACCACGGGTTGACCGCGCGGCTGCTCGGCGCGGACCGGCTCTACGCCGTGTCGACCGGCGCGGACACCGGTCCGGTGCGGGCCGCGGACACCGCCGTGCTCGTGGACGACGACGTCACGTCGTGGTCGTCCTGGAACGAGTTCGCCGAGGAGTTCGCCCGCGACACCGGCGCCCGCGTGGTGCGCATCCACAACGGCGCGGTCACGGGGCCGGCGTTCTTCGACCACGTGCGGGAGTGCACCACCCCGGTGCTCAACTCGCCCAAGGGCCAGACCACGCCGCTGCCGCCGGACCTGGTCCACCGCCCGGTGGTCGACCCGGAGGTGATGTGGACGTGGTCCCTCGTCCGCCGCGACGACGAGGTCCGGCCCTCCGTGCTGGCCGTCGCCGACGCCGTCACGCGTGACGTGGGCGACCTCGGCCTGCGCCGGGACGGCGTGTGGCTGCCCGCGGACGACCCCCACCGGGCGCTGGGAGGCTGAGCCTCCCAGCCGGGAGGAAACAAGTCGTGGCAGGTCAGACCATCCGCGCGCAGGATCGAGGAGCAAGGTCCACGGCTACTTCGAATCCGTCGAAAGCGGGTATCCGACATGACCACCAACCAGCGGGTCGCGATCATCACGGGCGCTTCCCAGGGCATCGGCGCGGCCCTCGTCCCGGCCTACCGCAAGCTCGGCTACGCCGTCGTCGCCACCTCCCGTTCGATCGACGCGTCGGACGACCCCGAGGTGCTGACCGTGCGGGCCGACCTGTCGCAGCCGGGTGACGGCACGCGCGTCGTCGAAGAGGCCCTCGCGCGGTTCGGCCGGGTCGACACGCTGGTGAACAACGCGGGTGTGTTCGTCGCCAAGCCGTTCACCGACTACACCGACGAGGACTTCGCCACCGTCGCGGGCACCAACCTGCGGGGCTTCTTCGACATCACCCGCGGCACGATCGCGGCGATGCTCGACCGCGGCGAGGGCGGTCACGTGGTGACCATGTCCACCAGCCTGGTCGACCACGCGCTGTCCCAGGTCCCGTCGGCGCTGGCCGCGCTGACCAAGGGCGGTCTGACCGCCGTCACCAAGTCGCTCGCGACCGAGTACGCGACCAGGAAGATCCGGGTCAACGCCGTCGCGCTCGGCGTCATCCGCACGCCGATGCACGCGCCGGAGACGCACGACTTCCTCGCCGCGCTGCACCCGGTCGGCCGCCTCGGCGAGATCGACGAGGTCGTCGAGGCGGTCGCCTTCCTGGAGCAGGCCGGCTTCGTCACCGGCGAGGTCCTGCACGTCGACGGCGGCCAGAACGCGGGGCACTGACGTGGCGGCCGACGAGGTCCTGCGGGACGTCCTGGACCGGTGGAAGGAGGCCGTGGACGCGCACGAACCCGAACGCGTGGCCGCGAACTTCGCCGAGGACGCGATCTTCCAAGGTCTGCGCCCCTACGGCGTGGGCCGCGAGGCGGTGGCCGGGTACTACGCCTCCCAGCCGCTCGGGCTGACCGCGCGGTACCGGATCCGGGAGACCCGCGACCTCGCCGACGGCGTGGTGCTGGGCTACCTGGACGTGGACTTCTCCTTCGTGGACCGGCCCACGCTGCGCGCGCACCTCGGCGTGGTCGTGAAGGACGGCTTGATCAGCCACTACCAGGTCTCCGAGCTCGACTGAGGCAGCCGGTGCGGCCCGCTCGTCCGGACGAGCGGGCCACCGCTGTGCACGTTCCCAGTCAGGCAACTCCAGTGAAAGGTTGAGCTGGGCCAAGTTCTGCGCTTTCATGTTGTGCACGTGCACAGTCCATCGCCGCCGCGCCGTACCCTCGATCAAAGGAGATCGGATGTCCGGACCCACCCGGGCGGTCAAGACCGCCCTCGCCCTGGCGACCGCCGTGCTCCCGCTGGCCACGCTCACCCCGCCGGTCTCCGCGGCCGGTTCGCTGAGCATGCTCGGAGCGGACGTCTCGACCGCGCAACGCGCCCTCGACCTCGGCGCGAAGTACTACGACGCGTCCGGCGCCGCCCGGGATCCGCTCGACATCCTCAAGGGCGCGGGCGTCAACTACGTCCGCCTGCGCGTCTGGAACAACCCGCGCAGCGGCTACAACAACAAGGCGAAGGTCCTGGCCTACGCCAG
The DNA here is from genome assembly GCF_050946825.1 of Actinosynnema sp. CA-299493. Lineage (NCBI taxonomy): Bacteria > Bacillati > Actinomycetota > Actinomycetes > Pseudonocardiales > Pseudonocardiaceae > Actinosynnema > Actinosynnema sp. CA-299493. Next base: position 3,257,501 of record NZ_CP191993.1, on the reverse strand, counting down.
GACGGTGAAGGCCAAGGGCCTCAAGCTGCTGGTCGACTTCCACTACTCCGACACCTGGGCCGATCCCGGCAAGCAGTACAAGCCGGCCGCCTGGTCGGGCCACACCATCGGCCAGTTGCAGACCGACGTCTACAACTACACCCACGACGTGTGCGCCGGCCTCAAGGCCCAGGGCACCACGCCGGACAGCGTGCAGATCGGCAACGAGATCAACGTCGGCATGCTGTGGAACGAGGGCAAGGTCGTCAACAACGACTTCACCAACCTCAGCCTGCTGCTGAAGGCCGGCTACAACGCCACCAAGGCGTGCAACGGCGGCACCAAGGTCATGATCCACACGGCGAACGCCGACAGCCTGGAGCACGCCCGCTGGTTCTACGACGGCATCAGGGCCAAGGGCGTGGCCTGGGACATCACCGCGCTGTCGTACTACTGCATGTGGCACGGCACGTTGGGCAACCTCCACAACGTCATCACCGACGTGCGCTCCCGCTACGGCAAGGACGTCGTGCTCGCGGAAACGGCCTACCCGTTCACCAGCGGGAACGCCGACGGCACCGGCAACTCCATCACCTCCGGCTGCGCGGACTACCCGCTGACCTGGGCGGGCCAGGCGAGGAACTTCGCCCACGTGCAGAACACCGCGCGCAACGCGGGCGCCATCGGCGTCTTCTACTGGGAGCCGACCTGGTACGCCGTCCCCGGCAACGGCTGGGACCCGGCCGACATCGCCAACAGCGGCAACGGCTGGGACAACATGGCGACCTTCGACTGGTCCGGCCGCCTCAACCCCGAGATCCGCTGGACGCCGTGACCCGACGCGGCGGGGGGACCGTCACGCCGGCGGTTCCCCGTTCCCGCCCGCCAGGGCCTCCAGGCCGGGCCGGTCGAGCACGTCGAGCCGCTGCTCGTCCGCCGTGCCGGAACGCTTGACCAGACCCTTGCGCTCCAGGTGGCCCATGGTCTTGCGGAGCTTCTCGGTCACCAGCGAGCCCTTGCCCTTGGCCGCGAACTCGTTCTTCTGCGCCGCGGCCAGCATCGGCGCGACCTCCCTCTTCCACGCCGTCAGCAGCGCGGCGCGCGGCACCGACGTCGCGTCACCCGCCACGTCCAGGACGATCCCGGCCAGCACGCGCCCGAAGTCGTCCTGCCGCGACGAGTGCCGCTGGACCAGGTCCTCCACCGAGGTGCGGCCCTCGCCGTCGGAGGTGTCCGGCACGTCGAGCGTCGCCAGCCGCGCCCACAGCGCCCGGTCGGCCTCGGAGGGCTCGGACCCGCCGGCGAGCACGGCGGACCGGTGGGCGTCGACGGCGGAACCCAGGGCGAGCACGAGGTCCGTCAGCTCGTCGCGGACGTCGTCGCCGCGCAGCCGCCGGGCCGCCGCCGCGATCAGCCGGTGGTGCTCGCGCACCAACGTCTCGAAGTGGGCGGTCTTCGTGGCGCGGTTGGCGTCCTCGGCGGCGTCGCGCTGGTACTCGGCCTGGCTGATCTCCCCGTCGAGCGCCCGTGCCCGCGCGGTGGCGCGCTCGGCCGTGCGGTGCACGCGCGTCGCCGCGATCCGGTCGAGCATCGCCCGCAGCACCCGGTCGGTCTGCTCGACGCGGGCGTCGGAGGCCAGGAGTCGCCAGGTCTCCTCGTCACGGCTGCGCAGCGCGTTGTTGATGAAGCGGTCGGCGGCGTGGTCGTCGTCCGACCCGTAGGGCAAGGTCACGTGTTCCGATCCTCGATAGTGGGCGTGTGGTCCCCCGACAGGGGGACAAGAGGGCCGGCTCGACACGGCCGGTCGCGGGAGTCGTGCACGCGGCACGACCGGCGGGTACGGCGCGGCGGGGATCCGTCGAGCATAGGCGGCGGCCGGCGCGCTCGCGACACGGCGTGCCCCTCGCGGTGTGGGAGGCTGCGCCCCACAAGGCGGAGCCGGGGATGCCCGGCCTGGCGATTCGGAGATGCTGCTCGTGGTCGAGATCGTGCCCGGTGTGTCGCGGACGTTCAACGAGTTCCTGTTGCTGCCCAACCGGACCACGGCGGAGTGCACACCCGCGAAGGTCGACCTCGGCACGCCCCTGGTGCGGCACGCCGTCGGCGGGTCGTCGCCGATCCGGCTGTCGGCGCCGTTCACGTCGGCGATCATGCAGGCGGTCAGCTCGCCCCGGTTGGCGGTGGCCCTGGCCCGGTCGGGCGGGTTGAGCTTCCTGCACCACAACCAGTCCGTGGAGCACCAGGCGGACGCGGTGCGGTTCGTGAAGAACTTCAAGGCGGGTTTCGTGGTCAGCGACACGACGGTCCGCCCGACCGACGCACTGCGCCACCTCGTCGGCTTGATGAAGACCACCGGCCACAACACCGCCGCGGTGACCGAGGACGGCACGCCGCACGGCCGGTTCGTCGGCCTGGTCACCTCCCGCGACTTCCACTCCGACCGGCACGACCTCGACCTCCCGGTCGCCGACCGGATGCGCACCGCGGACACCCTGACCTGCGGCAAGGAGGGCATCACCCTCTCCGAGGCCAACACGCTGCTGTGGGAGGACCGCCTCGACTGCCTGCCGGTCGTGGACGGCGCCGGGCACCTGCAGCACCTCGTGTTCCGCTCGGACTACGCCGACCACAAGCAGTTCCCCGGCGCGGTGGTGGACGCGGCCAAGCGGTTCCGGGTCGGCGCGGGCGTGAACACGCACGACTACCGCGACCGGGTGCCCGCGCTGGTCGCGGCCGGCGCGGACGTGCTGTGCCTGGACTCGTCGGACGGCTACAGCGACTGGCAGGCCGAGGCGCTGCGGTGGGTCAAGCGCGAGTTCCCGGAGGTGCCGATCGGCGCGGGCAACGTCGTGGACGGCGAGGCGTTCCGGTTCCTGGCCGACGCGGGCGCGGACTTCGTGAAGGTGGGCATCGGCGGCGGCTCGATCTGCATCACGCGCGACCAGAAGGGCATCGGCCGGGGCCAGGCCAGCGCGGTCATGGACGTGGCCGAGGCGCGTGACGCCTACGCGCGGAGCACCGGCGAGTACGTGCCGATCTGCTCCGACGGCGGCCTGCTGCACGACTACCACATGGCCCTGGCGATGGCGATGGGCGCGGACTTCGTGATGATGGGCCGCTACTTCGCGCGGTTCGACCAGTCGCCGGGCAAGAAGGTGCGCATCGGCGGCTCGGTCTTCAAGGAGTACTGGGGCGAGGGCTCCAGCCGCGCCCGCAACTGGCAGCGCTACGACCAGGGCGAGGACAAGCTGCACTTCGAGGAGGGCGTCGACGGCTACGTGCCGTACGTCGGCGACCTCGGCGACGCGCTCGCGCTGACCGTGGCCAAGATCAAGGCCACGATGGCGTCCTGCGGCGCGGCGACCATCCCGGTCTTCCAGTCCACCGCGCGGGTGACCCTCGTGTCGGAGCAGAGCTACCAGGAGAACGCCGCCGCGGTCGCCGTGCGCGACAGCGCCGACACCACCCTGGACTGAGGTGCCCGGTGGCGGCGCGGTCGGCGCCGCCACCGGACCCGTCACAGGTGCGGCAGCTCGACCTGCACGGTGCGGCCGTTCAGCGGCTGCACGGGGCGCGCGTTGCCCGCGTAGAACAGGCCCTGGAAGCGGGAGACGGTCGCCTGGGTGACCGTCTTCTCCCCCATCAGGAACCACCGCACGCCCTCGGTGAACGGCGCCGTGGTGAGCGAACCGGTGTAGCGGGCCGTGGCGCGGTTCACCGGCAGCAGGGTGTCGAGGTCGATGTCGCCGAGGTGCACCTCCTCGCCGCACTCGGGCGCGAGGCGCGCCAGCACCTCGTCCGCGGTGGACGCCGGGCCGACGCGCAGCGGCACGCCGATCACCAGCAGGGCGCCCGCCGCGCTGCGGTGCACCAGGTGCATCTCCAGCGGGTCGGCGTGCCCGGCGAACCGGTGCTCCGACGGCGTGTGGAAGTGGAGCTGCACGAGGTCGTACCGGACGCCGGAGAGCGTGACGTGGCCGGCGCCGGGCTCGACCTCGAACTCCTCGGTCTCCTCGTGGTCGCGCACGGCGCAGCCGTCGGTCGCGGCGGCGTCCTTGCGGACGTAGTGGAGGTCGCCGGCGGCGTGGTGGCCGTAGGAGATCTGCAACGGGGGCAGGTGCGGGTCGAGGCGGATCGACGCCGGCGTGATGTCGATCGGGCTCTGCGACGGCGCCTGCGACCGGGCCGGCGCGACGCCGGCGGTCAGCAGCGCGCTGAGGACGACGGGGACGGCGAGGGCGACAATGCCTTTTCTAGCCACGTGGTGCAGCCCTTCGGGGACCTGGAAACCGGGCGGAGTTCGTCCTGCCCGGCGGGACCGCACCATCCTTCACCCGTTCGAGTGACGCTCAATAGGTCAACAAATCACCCTAATGGGCCAGAAAAGACGAAACCGCTTGTGCTATTCGTCACGGCGGTGTGACGCGGTTGTCCACCCAGGAGAACCCGGCCAGAATGCGGCAAAGCGGACCGACTCCGATAGTTTCGGAAACCTCCGGCCGGCCAGGGCACTCAGCTCTACCTGCGGCCTTGCGTCTCTATAGGTGAACCCCACGCTTGACTCCGGCGATTGGGCGGCCTTAGCTTCCGAAATAGCACACCTGATGTATCGCAACTTTCGGTCGGCGACGCCTCGACCCGGTCGCTCCCGGTTCGACCCCTTGGAGGAAGTGATGTCCAGAACTGCTGCCACCGGTGCCGGCAGGCCGATGACACGTGGCGTGCGGCGCCGCGTCGCCGCGCTGGTCGGTGCGGTCGGGTTGCTCGGCGCGGTGGCCGTCGTGCTGCCGAACGCGGCCAGCGCCGCCGACTGCTCCAGCGGCTACGTCGCCCTGACCTACGACGACGGACCCAAGGCCGCCACCACCACCGCACTGCTCAACGCACTGCGCTCGGCCGGACTGCGCGCCACGTTCTTCAACCAGGGCAACAACGTCCAAGCCAACCAGGCCCTCACCCGCAGCCAACGCGACGCCGGCATGTGGGTCGAGAACCACAGCTGGTCCCACCCCCACATGACCCAACTCAGCCAAGCCCAGATGACCTCGGAGATCTCCCAGACCCAACAGGCCATCCAAACGGCCACCGGCGCCGCACCCAAACTCTTCCGCCCGCCCTACGGCGAGACCAACAGCACCCTCAAAACCGTCGAAGCCCAGTTCGGCCTCACCGAAGTGCTCTGGAGCGTCGACTCACAGGACTGGAACAACGCCGGCACCGCCCAGATCGTGCAAGCCGCCTCCACCCTGCAGAACGGTGGCGTCATCCTCATGCACGACGGCTACCAGACCACCATCAACGCCATCCCGCAGATCGCCACCAACCTCGCCGCCCGCAACCTCTGCGCCGGCATGATCTCCCCCTCCACCGGCCGGGCCGTCGCACCGACCGACACCCCGCCGACCAGCACCACCACGACGACAACGACAACCAGCACCTCGACCACGACGACCACGCCTCCGACCGGGGCGTGCGCCGCCTCCTACCGCACGGTCAACTCGTGGCAGGGTGGTTTCCAGGCCGACGTCACGGTGACCGCCGGCTCGGCGATCTCCGGCTGGACCGTGCGGTGGACGCTGCCCTCCGGGCAGGCCATCACCCAGGTCTGGGGCGGCGTGTCCGTCGGCTCCGGCAGCCAGGCCGCGATCCGCAACGCCTCGTGGAACGGCTCGCTCGGCGCCAACGCCTCCACCACCTTCGGGTTCATCGCCAACGGCACCTCGGCAGCCGCGACCTTGAGCTGCACCAGCCCCTGACCCGCGATGTCACCCGCCGGTGCGCCTCCCGCTCGTCGAGGGGCGCACCGGTCTCCGCCCGCGCGCGGCACCGAGCCCTCACCGACTGCCGAGGGCTGATCTGCCCACAGCAGCGAGACCCGCGCGACGCACCGGCGCGGCGGCATGGTCGGGGGCATGAGCGACAACGACAAGCAACCCCTGTTCGACCACCGACTGCGGGACCGGTTCTTCAGCCGGCGGGTGCTGGTCCTCGACGGCCCGCTCGACGACGACAACGGGACCGTGCTGGCCACGCAGCTGCTGTCCCTCGCCGCCGAGGACCCCGAGAAGGACGTCGCGCTGTGGATCCACTCGCCGGGCGGCTCGGTCCCGGCGATGCTCGCGATCCGCGACGTGATGCGGCTCGTGCCATGCGACGTGGCCACGCTCGCGTTGGGGCTGGCGTGCAGCGCGGGGCAGTTCCTGCTGTCCGCGGGCACACCGGGCAAGCGCTACGCCCTGCCCCACGCGCGCATCCTGATGCACCAGGGCTCGGCGGGGATCGGCGGATCGGCCGTCGAGGTGCAGGTGCAGGCGGACGACCTGCGGCACACCCGGGACACGGTGCTCGGGCTCATCGCGGAGGACACCGGCCAGCCGATCGACCGGATCTTCACCGACTCCCTGCACGACCGCTGGTTCACCACCGGGCAGGCGCTCGACTACGGTTTCATCGACCACGTCGTCGAGCGCCTCGACCAGGTCGTGCCCGTGCGCACGCACGAGCTGGGCCTCGGTTCGCGGACGGGGGTCCGCGCGTGAGCACCTACACCATCCCCAACGTCATCACCCGCGGCCTGGGCGGCGAGCGGATCATGGACGTCTACTCGCACCTGCTCTCCGAGCGGATCGTCTACCTCGGCACCGCGATCGACTCCGGTGTGGCCAACGCGCTGATCGCCCAGCTGCTGTACCTGGAGGCGGACAACCCGGACCGCGAGATCAACCTCTACATCAACAACGAGGGCGGCGACCCGTCCGCGATGCTCGCGCTGTACGACACCATGCGCTACATCAAAGCGCCGGTGTCCACGACGTGCGTCGGCCAGGCGGTGGCGACCGGCGCGGTGCTGCTGGCGGCGGGCGAGGCCGGGCACCGCTTCGTGCTGCCCCACACCAGGGTGGTGCTGCACCAGCCCGCGGCGCAGGGTCGCGGCACCATCCCGGACCTCATCCTCCAGGCCGACGAGGTGGTGCGCGTGCGGTCCCAGCTGGAGTCGATCCTCTCGCTGCACACCGGTCGCGAGGTCGCGGAACTGCGGCACGACACCGACCGCGACCGGGTGTTCGACGCGGTGGGGGCCATCCGCTACGGGCTCGCGGACCGCGTCCTCGAACACCGCGCCTGAGACCGCGCCTCAGGCGGCCATGAGCACGGGCCCCGCCGGGCGTCCGACCACGGGGCGTCCGACCGCGGGGCCCGTGCCGCGCCGGCGACGGACGTCGCCCGTGATGTCGCCCGCGATGTCGGCGAGCAGGTCGACCAGCTCGACGCCGAGCGCGCCGGCGACGGCGGCGATCATCTCGCTGGAGGGTTCCTTGCGGCCGCGCTCGATCTCCGAGAGGTACTGCGGCGAGATGCCGGCCCGCTCCGCGACGTCGACGAGGCGGCTGCCCCGTTCCTCCCGCACCGCTCGCAGGCTCCGGCCGAGCAGGTCGCGCCACAGCGGTTCCGGCCCGTGGTCGGGCGTGCGGTCCCGCGCGCGCTTCTGGTGGAAAGGGAGGATGTCCGCCATGTCGCCATCGTGACGCAGGTCGGGCTCCCGCCGGCAGCGGTTCCGCTGCCGGCGGACACCGCGTTGATCGTTAGCACAACGTTGGCGCGACGTTGGCGGTGGTCATTTGACTGCCAGGGCCAGGCATCCAGTCCGGCTCGAACCCCAGCGCTGTCGAGGAAGGTCCGGCTCATGGCAACAGGAACCGCCGCGTTGGCCCCCACGCGCACCGCGCGGAGGAAGATCGCGGCCAGGGCCGACGTCGACCAGCGGATCGAGGCGATCGGCGCGGAGGCGGCGGCCGAGCCGGACTCCGTGGTGGGCAGGCCGACCGGCGGGCAGTTCCCGGAGGACCCGTTCGCGAGCCTGCGGGGCGTCGCGGGGTGGGCGGTCGACTACGTGACCTTCCTGCGTGAGCCGATCGACCAGTTGCAGGGCGACCCGCAGAGCGTGCAGGCCACCGTGGACGCGATCCGCTCGGCCGCGGAGCGGATGCGCGAGCTGGCCGGGGCGCAGCGCGACACGCTGGCCACACCCCAGGGGTGGACGGGCAAGGCGCAGGAGGCCTACCAGACCAGCATGGACACCCTGGGCGGGGAGCTGGACTCGCTGGCCGGCGCGGTGGCGGCGAAGGGCGTGGTGGTCGAGAACAGCGGCGCGATGGTGCGGGCGTTGCGGGAGGCGCTGCTGCACACCGTCGGCCATTACTCGAACTCGCTGGTGCCGGGCGCGATCAGCGCCTACGTCTTCGCGCCGATCACCTTCGGCGCGTCCATCGCGATGTTCCTGGCCTCGGTGGTGGACAGCGCGACCCAGCTCGGCGCGAGCATCGCGGCGAAGATGAACGACCTGAACGCCGCCCTGACCCGCCAGGTCGACCGGGTCAAGCAGCTCGACGAGCTCTCCGACGAGGTCGGCCGGGCGTGGGAACGGTTCGAGGCCGCCGCGAGCGGTGGTTCGGAGGCGGCCCTGGCACACACCGCGTCCACCCGCCTGCTGCGCGAGGACCAGACCGTTCAGGGTCAGCTGCGCCCCATGCAGGCCGCTCGCGCCATGGCCGTGGAGGAAACAGAAGCCTTCCGCCCCATGCAGGCCACTCGGGCGATGGCCGTCGAAGAGTCGGAAGCACTGCAACCCATGCAGGCCACTCGCGCCATGACGGTCGAGCAGTCGGAAGCGCTCCAGCCCATGCAGGCCGGCCGCGCCATGGCCGTCGAGCAGTCGGAAGCGCTCCAGCCCATGCAAGCCACTCGCGCCATGGCCGTCGAGGAAAGAGAAGCCCTCCAGCCGATGCAGGCCACTCGGGCGATGGTGGTCGAGGAGGCAGCGGCGCTGCGACCCGTGCAGGCCGTGGCGAGCGAGCGGTTCACCGGTCGGCTCCTGCCCGACGAGCCCACCCACTTCGTGCGGGCGAGTCGCGTGGACGAGCCGGTCCAGGCACGTCACGCCGTCCAGGCCGAGCCGTTCCTCCAGACGAGCCGCGTGGAAGAGCCGCTCCAGGCGCGCCATGCCGTCCAAGCCGAACCCATGATGCGGGCGGTCCACGTGCAGGCCGAGCCGCTGTCGCAGGCAACCCGGGTCGTGGAGACCGAGTAGGCGCGGACGGTCCCCGGACCGTCCGGCCGAGAACTCCCCGCCCCGTCCACTTCCCTGCGTTCCGCGGAGGCAACGCCATGGTCACCAACCTGACACCCACCACGATCAGCACGCCACCACCTCCCGGCGGCGACTCCGGCTTCACGATGGACCCGGCCGCGATGGACACCCTCCAGCAGCAGGCCGGCGACCTGCGCACGGGCTACGAGGAGGTCTCCTCCAAGCTGTCCGGCCAAGTCCTCGCCGGCAACGCCTTCGGCACCGCGGGCACGTTCGCCGTCGAGGCGTTCAACGCCTCCAACACCAGGTCGGTCGAACTCACGGGTAAGGCCGCCGCGACGTTGGGGCTCGTCGGCGACGGCCTCAAGGCCACCGCGCAGACGCAGCAGGAGGCCGACCGCGCCAGCGGCGAGCAGTTCGCCACGGTCGAACCCGCCATGATCACCGAAGGGCCCCGGGGCGCACCGGCAGGCGGTTCCGCCGGCACCCCGACGCCCCAGGGTCCACCGGTCACCCCGACCCAGGAGATCCCCGGCGGTTCCGGGAGTGGCTCGGGCAACGCCTCCCCGACCCCCGGCCCGCAGGTCCCGCCGACGACCGACGTCCCCGGAGCGAACGGCACCACGCAAGCCTCGGCCTACACGGAAACCCCCGCCGGCCAGAGCGGCACGCCCACAGGTCAGGGCAGCGGCACGCCCACGGGCCAGGGCGGCGGCGCACCGACCGGTCAGGCGGCCGGCACCCCCACCGGCCAGATGCCCCCGACGCCCCCGATGCCCGGCACCCCCACCGCCGACTCCCCGACGAAGCCGTCCACCCCGGCAGGAGCGCCCACCGCCAACGGCGCCGGCTCCGCCGGAGCACCCGACACCGCCGCCGCCCGGACCTCGGCCCCGCCACCACAAGCCACGACTCCGCAAGCCGCGCCGATCCCCGACTTCCCCGAGATCCCCGACCCGCCTCCCGTCCCCAACGGCTCCGGCGGCGGCGCCACCCCCTCGGCCAACACCACCCCGCCGCCGACGCCACCCATTCCCGAAGTGCCCAAGGACCTGTTCAAGCAACCCGGAATCCCGGACCTCGGCACAGGTGGCGGATCGACCGGCGGCGGATCACCCTCGCCGACGACCCCCGGCGCGACGACCCCGGCCGGCAGCACGACCCCGCCGCCCATGCCGCCCATCCCCGAGGTCCCCAAGGACCTGTTCAAGCAGCCCGGAACCCCCGACCTCGGCACGAGCGGCGGGTCGACCGGCGGCGCGACGACGCCGACCGGCGGCACCACCCCTCCACCCATGCCGCCGATCCCCGAAGTGCCGAAAGACCTGTTCAAGCAAACCGGAATCCCGGACCTCGGCACAGGTGGCGGCACGGGCACGGCCGGTGGCTCGTCGGGTGGCGGTGCGGGAACGCCGTCGGCGCCGGACCTCGACGATCGTCGTCCCGGTGAGCAGTCCTCCGGGGAGCGGGGTGGTCGCGACGGCTCGGACCACGAGCGCCCCGGCCGTGATCGCGAAGGCGGCGAGCACCGCGACCACGACGGCGGTGATCGTGCCGAAGGCGGGCACGGTGGCGGTGCGGACGATGTCGTGCGGGGCGAGCGTGACCAGCACGGGTTCCCGATCACCTCGGTGGACGGCAAGCCCTGCCTCGACCTGCGCGACCTCCCGGCGGAGGAAGGCGAGCGCTGGCAGGAGAACATCCGCGACATCCTCGCCACCAAGGGCGAGGGTTCCTTCTTCTGGGCGGGCGACACCATCGACGCGGAGGGTCAGCGGCACTCCCTCATGGACCTGGCCGAGTTCATGACGAACCTGGACGGTCGCGTCGAGCCGGGTGCCGACCCCGGGGAGGCGGGGCGGCCCGAACGCGAACTGTCGGACGACGTCGCGGCCAGCCCGGCGCGCAGCGCGAGCGGCGACGTCTACGTCCTCGTCGGACCCAACCGCGCCGACGACGACCCGGTGGAGCTGGCGGACTTCCCGACCCTCCAGGCCAACCCCCGGGTCGAACGGGTCTTCGCGATCGACGCCGTCACCGGCCGGGAGACCCAGCTCCACCCGAAGGTCGCCTGACCCCGACGGGCGCGGCAGACCCCGCGCCCGTCACGAACGGCCCGCGTCACCGGGAAGACCGGAAGGACCGGAGGTCGGACGCGGTCAGCCAGGGCGCGCCGGTGCCGGCCATGCTGTCGTAGAACGGGTGGCCGTCGGTGATCTCGCCCTGGTCGACCGTGCCGCCGGTGAACGCCGACGCGTAGACGGCGGCGACGAACTCCATGGTCGTCCTGGTGTCGGCGCTGGACACCGGTGGGGTCCCGCCGGTGTCCAGGGCGTCGAGCACGGCGGCGAGCTGGGCGGTGTGGCCGCTGGGCGTGTCGGCCGGACCGCTGTCCCACGCCGAGACGACGTCGGGCGCCGTGGGCGCGGCGGTGAACGTCCAGTTCGCGTCCGCGTAGCCGTAGAGGTGTTCCAGGTCGACGGTGGCCCGCTCGAAGTCGAAGCGCAGCTGGCTGGTCTGGCGCGGCGAGACCACCGAGTTGACCACGGTGGCCACCGCGCCGGACTCGAACCGCACGAGGGCGGCGGACACGTCCTCGGTGTCGGTCGGCCGGGCCTGGCGCGCGGCGATCGCGGTGACGCTGCTCCACGGGCCCAGGATCGACAGCAGCAGGTCGAACTGGTGGATGCCGTGCCCCATCGTCGGCCCGCCGCCCTCCAGCTCCCACTTCCCGCGCCACGGGACGGCGAAGTAGTCGTCGTCGCGGAACCACAACGTGCTCGCCGACGCCACCAGCGGCCGGCCCAGCGCGCCCTCGGCCACCAGCCGCCGCAACCGCACCGCGCCGGACCCGAACCGGTGCTGGAACACGGTGGCCATCGGCACGCCGGTCGCCTCCTCCGCCGCGCGCAGCCGGTCGACACCGGCCAACGACAGCACCGGCGGCTTCTCGACCACCGGCACCGCGCCCGCCGCCAGGCACTCCAACGCGAGCGGCAGGTGCGTGCCCGGTGGCGTGCACACGTGGACCAGGTCGGGTCGCCCGTCCTCGAGCAGCGCCGTCAGGGTCGGGTAGGCGGGCACGTCCCAGGTCGCGGCGAACGCGGCGGCCCGGTCCGCGTCGAGGTCGACCGCGCCGACGAGCCGCGCCCGCCCGGCGAGCCGCTGGACCGCCTCGGCGTGCGCGCCGGCGATCGCGCCCGTGCCGACGATCGCGCAGGTGTAGCTACGACTGGTCACGAGAGGTGCTCCTCGTCCGCTGCGGTTGACAGGTGGAAGCCCACGTCGACCGGGCGCAGCCGGCCGCACATGCCGAACACCCGCTCCGGTGCCGGCGCCCTGGTCACGGCCGCCCGCGCCAAGTGCGCGACCACGCCCCGCGACACGTCCTCCGTGATGGCGAGGGTGGCCTCGGCCTGGTTCAGCGGCCCGTCGCGCACGATCCCCGACCAGGCGCCGGCCCGGTCCCGGACCAACGCCGCCGCCGCGGCGTAGAACTCGCGCAGCGGAGCCCGGTCGCCGTCCCGGAGGGCGTCCCGGATCCGAGCGAAACCCGCCACCGCCAGGTCACGGCGTCGGCGGGCGTCGACGGCGCGTTCGGCCTCGGTGTCCCGGACCGGCAACGTCGCCGCGGCCCGGTAGCGGTCCGGGTCGGCGACGACCTCGGGAGGGAACGTCATCACCGCGTCGCCCGCCTCGGGCAACCCCGCGTTCCCCATCACCACGACCACCCGCAGACCGCCGTGGTTGACCGCGCGGTGGATCGTGCCCGGGGTGAACCACACCACCGAACCGGCCGCGAGCGGGATCTCGCGGCAGCCGTCGAGGGTCACCGCGTGCAGCTCGCCCTCGCCGCCCACGACCACGTAGCACTCGGTCGACGCCAGGTGCACGTGCGGGCTGCCGCCCACCACACCGTCAGGCGCCGCGTCGTCGTAGACGTCGAGGAAGGACAACGACGTCCCGCCGGGGAACGTGCTCACACCGACTCACCCAACACGCCCCGCACCGAATCGGCCAGCGCGGCGGCGTCCTCCTCGCCGCCGTCGGCCACCCCGATGCCGTAGCGGAACCGCACGGCGTCCCCGGCCGCGACGACGAGCTCCTCGCTGAAGAACGGGGCCGGGTTCAGGCACGCGAAGTGCTCGGACCGGGTGAACCACCGCGGCGGGTGGTGCGGGTTGGCCTCGTGGTCGACCATCAGGACCAGGGATCGCGCGTCGTCGCCGTCGTGCCGCCCCGCGAAGGCCATCCACCCGGCCCGCCGGCCGCGCACCTCGTCGCCACCGGCTCCGTCGGGCGTCACGACCGTGCCGCCGGTGAACGAGCGCGGCCCGCGCCAGAACAGGCCCCCGTACCCCGCGTTCTCCCGGCCGCGCGTGGTCGGCGAGCCGAACGCGATCTCCCGGCCCGAGGTGTTCGTCATCGTCGTGTCGAACGTCAATGCCCACGCCGCGTCGGACAGCAGGGACGCGGTGATCGTCCGGCGCTCCGTGATCACCGTGTCCCCGGCCTGGGTGATCCAGTCCAACTCGTGGGTGAACCTGGCCGTCTCCGCCTGCACCCCGACGTCGACCACCCGCCGGTGCAGCTGGGTGCCGTTGTTGTCCAGCTGCACGTAGGACCGCCCGTGCACGTACGTCGGACCGCCCCAGAAGTTCTCGTCACCGACGTTCGGCAACGACCACGCGATCCCCTTGTGCCAGACGTGGTCGTGCGGCCGGAACAGGCTCACCACCCGCCCCGCCCGCGTGCGGACCGGGTGCAGGAACGGCTTGGGCGACTCCAGCTCCGGCGTGTCGGGCACGTAGACGTAGCGCGCGAGGTCGACGTCACCGGCGCGGAGGGTCAGCGCGGACCCGATGTCGTGCCGCACGGCCAGGGCGCTCACCGCGACGACTCCGGCTCGTCGGGCCCGCCTTGGTCCCGGATCGCGATGACGACCTCTTCCACGCGGACCCCCTGTGCTCGGAAAGCGCTTTCCGGCAAGTATTCCGGCCCGGCTCACACCCAGTCAAGGTCGCTTCCGCGCTTGACACCACTACGGAAAGCGCTTTCCACAGGTCGGTGACCGCACTCCCGCCGCAGTCGGTCCACCTCGTGGCCCTGGACTCGTTCAAGGGCTCGCTGTCCGCACGACGGGCCACGGCCGCCGTCGCGCGGGGGTTGCGCCGCCACGGCGCGGTCGTGCACGAGCGCCCGGTCGCCGATGGCGGTGAGGACACGCTCGACCCCCTGCTCGCCGCCGGTTTCACCGCGGTGCCGGTGAGGTCGACCGATCCCCTGGGACGTCCGGTCGACGCTCGCTACGCGGTCCGCGCCGGGGTCGCGGTCGTGGAGCCGGCCGAGACGTCCGGGCCTGCACCCCCGGCTGAGCGAGGTGAAGCCCGACGTCGTCACCTGCCTGACCCGCGCCGAACCGCTCCTGGAACGCCTGGGTGAGCACGTCGCCACCGCGTTCCCCGGTCAGCGGTCACCGCCGGCGGGTCACGGTCGCCAGCGGGCGTACCAGCCGGCCGCCGCGCGCAGTGGCGCCGGGAGGGGCGCGATGTGGGGGTGCCAGGCGCGTTCCCACTCCAGCGACACCCACCCCGACCAGTCCCCCAGCAGCCGACCGCACCGCGTCAACGGCACGTCGCCCGCACCCGGCGGGACGGGGGTGGGGTCGGCGGCGGCCACGTCCTTGACCTGGAAGTACCCCAAGTACTCCCCCAGCACCGCACGGGTGCGCTCCGGCGGCTCGCCCGCGCGCCACGGGTGCACCGCGTCCCACAGCACCGCCACCCGCCCCGGGTCGCCGAACGGCGCGACCAGTCGCCTCGCCGCCTCGCCGGTCGGGTGGGAGTCGTGCGTCTCGACCAGCAGCCGGACGCCGGCGGAGCGCAGGTCGGGCAGCACGGCGGCGATCCGCTCCGACGCCCGCCCGTCGGCGCCGGCACGCTCACCGCCGGGGAACACCCGCACCGACGGCGCACCGAGCAGCGCCGCCAACTCCACCAGGGCCCGCAGCTCGCCGACCACCGGCCCGTCCGGTCCCGGCCGGCACACCTTCGGGTAGCCCGCGAGGCAGGCGACCGCCACCCCGGCGTCGGCGATCCGGTCACGCGCCCGCGCCGCCCGCACGGGCGACATCCCGAGGTGGACCTCCTCGTCGGGGTGCACGCGGACCTCCAGGCCGTGGCAGCCGTGCTCGGCCGCCACGCGCGCGCTCTCCGCCACGGGCACGCCGGGCGCGCCGAGCGTGCTCACCGCGAACCGCCACCCGCTCACCCGTGCACCACCTCCAGCGGGACTCTGATGAAGCAATGAAAACGTTTACATGTCGTAAATGTCAGCATGAGAAGCAGTTCCTGTCAAGAGACCGCTCGCCAGGAGTATGCGGTTTCAGCCAAGCGGTCGGGCGAGGCCGGATCCGCCCGGCCGTCGGCCGGAATGGTGATTGACAGCGGGACAGTCCACCGGAAGCATCGGGTGCAAACGTTTACCAGCGAGGCGTACCAGGGCAGACGGAGGCGGGATGGTTCGGCGAGCGGCGTCCGACAGCGATGGGCCGCGAGCGATGACGATCCGGGACGTGGCCGCGCACGCCAAGGTGTCCGTCGCCACCGTCTCCCGCATCCTCTCCGGCACCTACCCCGGCGCGCCCGCCACGCGCACCAGGGTGCTGCGGGCGGTGCGCGAGCTGGACTACGTGGCCAACGCCAACGCGCGCGGGCTGGCGGGCGCGAGCAGCCGCAGCGTGGCCATCATCGTCAACTCCGTCGTGTCGCCGCACTACGCCCACGTCGCGCAGGGCGTGCAGACCCAGGCCGCGATCGAGGGCAAGCTCTGCATCGTCGGCACCACCGGCAGCGACCCCGAGCGGGAGCTGGCCACGGTCCAGCTCATGCGCGAGGAGCACGCCGAGTGCGTGATCCTGGTCGGCAACGTCGTGGCGGACGAGGCGTACCGCGACCGCATGGCCGAGTACGCCCGCGCGCTGGCGCTCGCCGGGTCCCAGCTGGTCCTGTGCGGACGCCCGCCGCTCGGTCCCGACGTGCCCGCCCTGGTCGTGGAGTACGACAACACCGGCGGCGCCCACGCCATCACCAGCCACCTGCTGTCGGCGGGCCACCGGCGCATCCTGTTCCTGGGCAGGCGCGACAACCACACCACCCCGGAGAGCCGCGTCGCCGGCTACCGCAAGGCCCTGGCCGACCACCACGTGGACCACGACCCCGGCCTCGAGGTGGAGGGCGGCATGGAGCGGCACGAGGGCTACCGCATGATCGGCGAACGGCTCGCCGCCGGGCCGGCCGACTTCACCGCCGTCTTCGCCGGCAACGACCTCATCGCCGCCGGCGCGCGCCAGGCGTTGATCGAGCACGGCCTGCGCATCCCCGACGACATCTCCCTGGTGGGCTTCGACGACCTGCCACCGGCGGCCGACATCGGCCTCACCACCGTCCACGTGCCGCACGAGGAGCTGGGCCGCACCGCGGTGCGCATGGCGCTCCACCGCGCACGGGACAAGTCGGGCCCGCCCGAACGGGTCATGCTCGGCACCCACATCGTGGTCCGCGACTCGGTGCGTCCCCTCGTGCGTTCCGGCGCCCGACCGTGACCGGCCTCCCCGGCGTCGGCGGCCCGTTCGACCGCACCCACTTCGACTACTCGCCCTGGTCCTTCTGGGACGAGGCCGACGACCAGGCGCGGCAACGCCAGCTCGACGTCCGGCGGCACCTGGTCGAGCACCGCGGCTACGAGATCGGCGAGCGCTGCTTCCTCTCCGAGCTGGCCTCCGTGCAGAACGACGAGCTGCGCCTCGGTCCCGGCGGTTACGTCGCCGCGGGCGCCTACCTGAGCGGGTCGCTGCGCGCCGGGCGCGACTGCTCGATCAACCCGTACGCGGTGGTGCGCGGCGACATCCGACTGGGTGACGCCGTGCGCATCGGCGCGCACACCTCGATCCTCGCGTTCAACCACACCGTCGACGACCCGGACACCGAGGTGTTCCGGCAACCGCTGCGCTCGGTCGGCATCACCGTGGGCGACGACGTCTGGATCGGGTCGCACGTCGTCGTCCTCGACGGGGTGACGGTCGGCGACCGGTCGGTGATCGCCGCCGGCGCCGTGGTGACCAAGGACGTCCCGCCCGGCGCGATCGTCGGCGGCAACCCCGCCAAGGTCCTGCGTTGGCGCGTGCCCGCGCCCGCACCGCGCGGGGACGACCTCGTCGGCAGGCTCACCGCGTTCGCCGAGACCGCCCGCGCCCAGGGGCAGGGGGTGCTGGCGCGCTGCTGGGACGCCGACCTCGGCCTGTTCACCGACAAGCCGGGATCGGCGCCGACCGTCCGCGCCCAGTGCGACGCGATCGAGGTCGCCGACCTGCTGCTCGGTCGCGCGCCCGACCAGCTGCCCGCCCGGGCCCAGGTCGACCGGCTGCGCGGCTGGCAGGACCCGGGAACCGGCCTGGTCGGCAGGCTCCGCCCCGACGGCGCCACGCACCCGGTGGACGGCTTGGCCGACCCGGACGCCGCCTACCACGTCCTGTGCGTCGGCTACGCGCTCGACCTGCTGGGCAGCGGCTTCCCCGAGCCGATCCACGTGGTGTCCCGGGCGGACGCCGGAGAGGTGGTCGCCGGGCTGGCACGGCAGCCGTGGACCACCAACGCCTGGTCGGCCGGCGCCTGGGTGGACGCCCTCGGCACCGCCCTGCACTGGAACCGGCGACGCGGGACCCCGAACGCACCCGGCGCGACCGAGGCCCTGTTCGGCTGGCTGGTCGTCAACGCGGACCCCCGCACCGGCATGTGGGGCCGGCCGTCGCCCGAGGACGGCCTGCGCCAACTCGTCAACGGTTGCTACCGGGCCTCACGCGGCACGTTCGCCCAGTTCGGCCTGCCCGTGCCGCACCCGGAACGCGTGATCGACACGGTCCTGGAGCACGTCCGCGACGCCCGCTTCTTCCGCCCGGAGCGGCAGGACGCCTGCACCGTGCTCGACGTCGCCCACCCGCTCTGGCTGACCCGCCACACCGGGCACCGCGCCGGCGAGGTCCTCGACGTCGCGCGGCGACTGCTCACCGACGCGCTGGGCCACTGGTCCGACGGCGCCGGCTTCGGCTTCCAGGCGCCGCACCCCACGACCGCCGGTCTCCCCGCCACGGCACCCGGTCTCCAGGGCACCGAGATGTGGCTGGCGGTGGTGTGGCTGCTCGCCGACCTGCTCGGCCTGGCCGACGCCCTGCCCTACCGGCCACGCGGCGTCCACCGGCCCGAGCCCGCGACCAGCGTCCCCTGACGGTCCGTCGCGCGGTCCGAGTCGGGCGTGCGGTCCGAGTCCGGCGTGCGGCTGGAGTCGGGCGTGTGGTCGAAGTCCGGTGCGACGACGGAAGCGCGCAGGTGGTCGCGGCGCAGCACCGCAAGCACCGCCATCAGCGCTGCCAGCAGGGCGAACCCCGACGCCGCGGTCAGCGCCGACAGGGGGCCGGCCGTGCCGACGACCACGCCCGCCACCACAAGGCCGACCACACCCGAGCAGGTGGTGACCGCACCGGCGGTGGCGACCACCCGTCCCCGGACCGCGTCCGAGGTCCTGGCCTCGACCAGGCCGTTCAGCGTCACGTTCTGCACCGAGCCGCACGCGCCGGCGACCAGCCACGCGACCGCGTTGACCACGAGGTGCGGCAGCTGGGCCGGTGCGGCCAGCGCCAGCGCCAGCACCAGGTTCGCGGCGGCGAAGGCCGCGACCAGCCCCCGCGTGGTGGTGACGCGGCGGGTCAGGTTCGCGCCGAGCAGCAGGCCCGCGCTCCAGCACGCGAGCACGGCGCCGTAGGTGAACGCGTTGCCGCCGAGCGGGCCCAGGACCAGGAACACCTGGTTGACCAGCGCGATCGCCACGGCCACACCCACCACGGCCTGCGCGACGACGCGTCCCAGCAGCAGCCGGTCGCTGCGCAGCAGCACCCAGCCGCTCCACTGGCCGCTCGGCGCGGCCGTGCCGCCGTCGTCCCGCCTCGGGTCGCGGTCCGCCCGCAGCCACACCACGACCAGCGCGAGGTGCGTGAACGCGCACACCGCGTCGAGCATCACGGCCCACTGCACGCCCGGGCCGACCGCGATCACGCCGCCGAGCACGATGCCGGCCACGGCCCCGGTGTTCCGCGCCGACGACAACGCCGCGTGGCCGCGTGCCGCGCCGTCCTCACCGGTGGCCACGGGGATCAGGGCGGACGCGCACGTCCGCACGACCGCGCCGCACACGCCCAGCAACGCCACCAGGCCGTACAGCACCGGCAGCCGCCCGTACCCGAGCAGCAGGCCGACCAGCAGCAGCACCTGCGCGAAGACCGCGACGACGAGCAGCAGCCGGTGGGGCGCCCGGTCGACCGCCCAGTCGGCGAGCGGCGTGCCGAGCACCGCGCCGAACGCGACGGCCACGAACAGCCCGGCCACGGCGAACGCGCCGGCCCCGGCCAGCTCGGTGGTGAACCCGATCAGCGTGAGCTGCGCGCCGAGGCCGGCCACCCCGGACCCGCCTGCCAGCACCGCCAGGTCCCGGTTGTCCCGCAGACCGCCGAGCACTGCGACCATTCCGCTCCCCCGCCGCGTCGCCGGTACGGACCGAGGCGATCACCTCGCGGTGCGATCATGCCCGAAGATCACCTCGGCCGGCGGGTGCGGTGGGTCAGTCCGCCCGAACGACGACCAGCGGGCACGGCGCGTGGTGGACCAGCGCCTGGCTGGTCGAGCCGAGGAGCATCCCGGCGAAGCCGCCGAGCCCCTGCGAGCCGAGCACGACGAGCCGGGCGCGCCGGGACGCGGCGATCATCGCGGCGGCGGGCTGGTCGACCACCAGCGACGTCTTCACCTCGGGCACGAGGTCGCGCACGGAGTCCGCCGCCTCCGCCGGCCACTGCCCGCCCTGCCGCTCGAACGCGTCCCGCACCTCGTGCCCGGTCAGCACCAGCTCGGGGTAGCCGCGCGTCGGCAGCAGGTAGGCGTGCACGAGTTCGAGGGGCGCCCGGCGCCCGGCGCCGGGCGCCTTCCTCCGCCGCCCACCGGACGACCTGCCGGCCTGGGCGCCCCCGCCCGGTTCGAGCGGCGGGCCGGTCTCACAGGTCGGCGAACTCCTCCCGCCGCGCCTTCGCGCACTCGACCGTCAAGCCCTCGTCGACGGCCCGGCTGATCTCCGCCAACGATCGCAGCTGCGCCGGCGTCAGCACGTCGAACAAGTGCTCCCGCACCGCCGTCACGTGCCCCGCCGCCGCGGCCTCCAGCACCCCGAACCCGACGTCCGTGAGCACCGCGTTGGAACCACGCCGGTCCGACGGGCAGGCCTGGCGCTCGACCCAGCCCTCCTTCTCCAGCCGGGCCACCGCGTGGGAGAGCCTCGACCGCGACGAGTGGCACACCGCCGCCAGCTCGCTCATCCGCAGCGAGCGCTCCGGCGCCTCGGACAGCGCGACCAGGATCTCGTAGTACGCCATCGGCATCCCGGAATCGCGCTGCAACTGCCGGTCGAGGTGTTCGGTGAACTTGGTCACGGCGGTCATGAAGCCACGCCACACCTGCTGCTCTTCGGCGCTCAGCCACCGCACGTCGCTCATGCCTCCCATCATACGGTCGTTGTTGAACCTTCAACCAGGATGCGCTATGTTCTGTTGAGAGTTCAACCAGACCAACCCAGAAGGACCATCAATGACCTCGCAGACTGTGCAGATCCCCGGCTACCTCGCGGGCACGTGGGCGATCGACCCGGTGCACTCGGACGTCTCCTTCGTGGTCCGCCACCTGGGCGTGTCCAAGGTCCGCGGCCACTTCGGCACCTTCGAGGGCACGATCGTGACGGCCGAGAACCCGCTGGAGTCCACGGTCACCGCGAAGATCGACGCCACCTCGGTCGACACGCGCAACGGCCAGCGCGACGCCCACGTCAAGGGCGAGGACTTCCTGGACGTCGAGAAGTTCCCCGAGCTGACCTTCACCTCCACCGGCGTGCGCGCCCACGGCGAGGGCTTCCTCGTCGACGGCGAGCTGTCCCTGCACGGCGTGACCAAGACCGTGTCCCTGGAGCTGGAGATCAACGGCTTCGGCGACGGGTTCGAGGGCGCGAAGGTCGCGGGCTTCTCCGCCTCCACCGAGATCAACCGCCGCGAGTTCGGCGTGACCGGCGGCCCGGCGGGCGCGGTCGTCGGCGACAAGATCACGATCCTGCTCGAGATCGAGGCCGTCAAGCAGGTCTGACCCACGCTTCCCGGAAGGCCCGCCGACACCCGATTCCCGGGTGGGCGGGCCTTCTGCCGTGGCCCGACCGGAACACCGCTGTGCCGACCAGGACGCCGCCGACCGTGCCGCCGAGGACGCCCGCCGATGCGTCACCCGGCGCCGTCCCGTCGCTCGATCAGGCGATCATCGCGCCGTGCCCGCTCGATGACCGCCTGGGCCGCACGGCGCGCCAGTAGCTTCCACGCCATGAAAACGGACCGAGTGGAAGCCGGCCCGGACCCCACGAGGGTGCTCGACCTCGCGCGCAGCGCCGAGGAGGACGGCTGCGACGGGTTCTGGGTGGCCGAGACCTCTCGCGACCCGTTCGTCGCGCTGGGCCGCGTCGCGGGCGAGGTGGAGCTGGACCTGGGCACGGCCGTCGCGGTGGCGTTCGCGCGCAACCCGATGACCACCGCCATGGCGGCCAACGACCTCCAACTGCTCTCCTGCGGCCGCTTCCACCTGGGCCTGGGCACCCAGGTGGAAGCGCACGTCACCAACCGGTTCGGCATGCCGTGGTCACGGCCCGCGGCGCGCATGCGCGAGTTCGTCTTCGCGCTGCGCGCGATCTGGCACAGCTGGGCCACCCGGGAGCAGCTCCGGTTCTGCGGCGAGTTCTACACCCACACGCTGATGACACCGGTCTTCGACCCGGGCCCCAACCCCTTCGGCAACCCCTCCGTGTGGCTGGCCGGGGTGGGCGAGCGGATGACCGAGGTCGCCGGCGAGGTCGCGGACGGCTTCCTCTGCCACAGCTTCACCACCGAGCGGTACCTGCGCGAGGTGACCCTGCCCGCGCTCGCCCGCGGCCGGGCCAGGGCGGAAGGCCTGCGGCCACTGGAGATCCAGGGCCCCTCCCTGATCGCCCACGACGACCGGTCGGTGGTCAAGATCCGGCGGCTGATCGCGTTCTACGGCTCCACCCCGGCCTACCGCAAGGTCCTGGACCTGCACGGCTGGGGCGACCTGCACGAGGAGCTGCACCAGCTGTCCCTGGGCGGGCGGTGGAACGAGATGACCGGCCTCGTGCCCGATGAGGTGCTGCACGCCTTCGCCGTCGTCGGCACGCCCGCCGAGGCGCGCGCCGAGTACGCCCGCCGCTACGGCGGCCTGGTCACCCGGAGCGCCACGCCGGTGCCGGTGGCCGTCAGGACCGGGTGAGGCGCCGCCCGCCCGGCTCGTCGCCGTGCGTCCGGCGCAGTTCCACCCCCGGCCGCGCGGTCCCACCCACCGCCTCCGCCCAGCCCGCGTCGTCCTCGGTCGATCCCCAGCGGTCGGGAACGGTCCCTGATCACCCGCCGCCACGGCGTCGACCCCGCTTCACCACGCCCTCATGCCGCACCTACTCTGCGTGGGGCAAGTCACCAGGCCGAGCGAATCTGAGCGTCATTCCATTTCACCGCGCATTTCGGTAACTTCTGCCGTGCCGTCGCAACCTGCCTGAACCACGTGCCGTCTCCACCCGTAGTAGACCGTGGAACCAGAGTTTTGCTTCGATTGGCACTGAAGCGGTAGAACTCGGTGCGGACACAGTCCGCTCACGGTCGGTAGACCACGTGGGTGATATCGGACGCACTCATGGCACCATCTGGCGCAGCACGCGCCGGACGCAGGCGAGGAGGATCGGTGTGAACGCCCAGACCGAACAGGTCGACGACCTTCGACTCGTCGCGCTGCCCACCGCGGTGAACGTGGCGGACCTGTTCGTCCGCTTCTCGCTGGGCGAATGGCGCCTGCGCGCGATGCAGGACGAGGCCGCGCAGACGGTCCGCCGACTGGTCGGGGCCGCGGTCGACGTCGCCGACCGGAGTGCGCCCGGCTTCCTGCTCGTGCGCCTGCGGCTGACCGGCGCCCACCTGGTGGTCGAGGTCGAGGGCAACCGCGTCGCGCTGCCGCCGGAGCTGGTCGGCTCCCGCGCGGGCCTGGTCGACCTCACCGCTGGCGGCCACCTGGTGTGGTGCGAACTGGCCCTGCCGTCGGGCATGAACGCCTCGGCCGTGCCGCTCCCCCGCCGCGAGCCACGCCGCTCGCCCGCCGCCGAGGCGCTGGGCGACGAGCCGGACGTGGACCCGGAGGTCATCCAGCGCATCCTCTACGGCCTGGGCGGCGGGGCGCACCGGCCCGACTAGCGCTCCGTCACCGACAGTTCCCACTTCCGCACCGGCACTACCACCATTCGACCTACTGCCCCGGCAGCCGAATGGCGGTATGCCTGTGGTGCCTCTCGTCACCGCGAGGAGCGCACCCCAGGGAAGGGACCGTTGATGATGATCCTCCGACGCGCCACCAGGAAGACGGTCGTGTGGGCCGCCGTGATCGGCGTGGTGACGGGCCTGACCGCCGCGCCACCGGCCTCGGCCACCACGGTGGTGCCGGACGGGGTCTACGGCATCGCGTTCCAGGGCGACGAGGACGCCCTGCTGACCCACCTCTCGGTCCAGGAGGGGTCGCCGACCGTCCTCCTGCCACCGTTCGGCGCACCCGGTCATCAGGAGTGGGAGATCGTCCGGGACAGCCGGACCACCCAGCTCATCAGGAACCTGCACAGCGGTCTCTACCTGGGGCTCGGGGGCGGCTCGCCGGAACAGCACCGGCTCGTCGTCGCCACCCCCTACCCCCACTCGTGGTCCGTCCGCGTCGGCTCGGCGCCCGACCGCGTGCACATCTCCTCGGTCCAGGGTGACGAGAGGTTGCGGCTCGACAGGTCCCCCGCGTGGGTCTACCCGCCGCGGGTCGACATCCAGCTGCCCCGTGACGACGGCAGCCAGGAGTGGGAGCTGACCCCGCACGAGTGAGGCCCGGGGCCGGCGCCCCGCCCGGGACGCCGGCCCCTCACCTCACTTCCGCGCGAGCGCCGCCAACGCCACCGCGAGCACGCCCATCCCGCACCAGGACACCAGCGGCAGCCGTTCGTGCAGCACGACCACGCCCAGCACCGCCGCCACCGCGGGTTCGGCGAGCGTCAACGTGGTCGCCGCCGCCGCGCCCGTGTGTCGAAGTCCCCGTGCGAACAACAGGTACGCGGCGAACGTGGTGAACACGGCCAGGTGCGCGGTCACCGCCAGCCCCGACGAGCTCGCCACCCAGCCCACGCCCACCACGGCCAGCACCGGCGACGTCAACGCCGACGCACCGCCGAACACCACGCCGACCACGGCCCGGGACGGGTGCCCGAGCCCGATCAGGTGCGCGCAGACCACCGAGTACACGGCGTAGGACAAGCCCGCGAGCAACGCCAACGCCACTCCGACGAGGTCGACGCGGGCGTCGCCGTCGCCCAGCACGAGCGCCGTGCAGCCGACCACGGCGGCCGACGTGGGCAGCGGCCGTGACCGCAGCCCCAGCACGATCGGCGCGACGGCCAGGGCCACGGTGGTGCCCACGGCCACACCGGTGCGCGCGACGGCCGGGTAGAACGCGAGCACGTAGCCCGCCACGGTCACCGCGCCGAGCAACAACAACCTCCAGTCGGCGGTCCGCAGCACGGCGCGCGTGCCGCGGGCGGTCAGGAACAGCAGGCAACCACCTGCCACCAGCCCCGCCGCGCCCACGGCCGCGGCCGGTGCGGAGGCGGGCGCCATCGAGCTTGCGGTGCCGGTGGTGCCCCACAGGACGCACGCGGCCAGGATCGGCAGCGGTCCGCGGGGGGAACGAGCACGTGTTTCCACGGCAGAGGTCGACACGAGGTCTCCGTTCGCGAGACGAGGGTGAAGAGGACGCGAACGGGCGCACCGCGTGACCGGGACCGGTCGAGCCGGTCGGGTCAGGCAGGCGGGGAGGCGTGCGTCAGCGAGTGCGCCCGGTCAGGCGCACGGCGGCGGAAGGACCACGTGCCAGTGGGTGTCCACGGCCGGAATCGTAGACGACCGGCCTGCCGGTATCGTGGGGATCATGGACATCGGCGTAGCGGATGACCTGCTGCGGCGGTCCCTCGTGGTCTACAAGTTCGCGGTCGACGAGCTCATGACGAAGCTGCGGATCCTCAGCGAGGAGTTCGACCTCGTCCACCGGCACGACCCCATCGAGCACGTCACGCACCGCGTGAAGCGGCCCGACGCGATCCTCGACAAGCTGCGGCGCAAGGGCCTGGCCGCGGACCTGGCGCTGGCCGCCGAGCACCTGGACGACGTCGCGGGCGTGCGAGTGGTGTGCCCGTTCGTGTCCGATGTGTACCGGGTGCGCGACATGCTGGCCCGGCAGAACGACGTGGAGATCCTGCGGACCAAGGACTACATCGCCGCGCCGAAGCCCAACGGCTACCGCAGCCTGCACCTGATCGTGCGGATCCCGGTGTTCCTGTCCGACCGGGTGGAGCACGTGAAGGTCGAGGTGCAGCTGCGGACCATCGCGATGGACTTCTGGGCCACCTTGGAGCACAAGCTCTACTACAAGTACGACGACCAGGTGCCCGCGGGCTTCGTCGAGGAGCTGACCGCCACCGCCGCCATCGCCGCGGAGCTGGACGCCCGGATGCAGGCGCTGCACCACGAGGTCCAGCGCGACTGACCGCGCCGCCCCGAGCGTTGAACTCGGGGTACGCGAACGTAGGACTCTCCCGCCCTGAACGTAGGACTCTCGCGTCCTGAGCGTAGGACTCGCGCGCGCTGAACGTAGGACTCGCAGAGTTAATCAAGGACGTGTCGGAGGTCACTGCGCGACCGCCGAGAGCACTACGTCCGAGTAACGTCAAACGACGCCGGGCGGAGAAGGTTACGGCCATCCCAGAAATATCGTCGAAAATCCGTCTGAACGGACTACGAAGTTATTTCATGGGCCCCCGATGGACCGTCTCCGGACGCGCGCAATCCCCACCTCACGTCCACCACACGTGTTGACACGCGACTGCGAATAACCCTCGCGTACTGCACGTATATACGAGACCCCACGGTCCAAACCGTCCGTTCGAGTGAATCCCGGAAGTGTCTCTTCTAACACCTGGTTACAGACTCCTCAAAATAGGGAATGACCTTTCGTGAAATGCTCCGTTCGGCGGTCGCGACGATCTCCCGGCGACCGTCAACGTTGCCCTTGCGCCCGGCTACTCATCGACACCGTGGCTCATTCTCGAAGGATCACGCATGGACACCGACCGGATCTCCACCCGATTAGCGACGTTGACCCGTGAGCACCTCGTGCCCGGGGCGCAGCTCGCCGTACACCACGAGGGACGCACCTGGACGCACGAGGTGGGCCTGGCCGCGGACGCGGCCGTGCCCATCGGCTCGATCACGAAGACGTTCACCGCGACCGTCGCCATGGCCCTGGTCTCCGACGGGGACCTCGAACTCGACGCGCCGCTGTCCGACCACCTGCCCGGGGTGGCGGCCGGCGAACTGACGCTGCGCCACCTGCTCAGCCACACCGGCGGCCTGCCGTCGGCCCCGGAGGACGTGCGCACCACGTCCCTGCGCCACCACGTCCGGCAGGCGCTGCGCGAGCTGCACCCCCTGCACGAGCCCGGCGCGGGCTTCTCCTACTCCAACATCGGCTACTCCCTGATCGGCCACCTGATCGAGGTGACGACCGGGATGTCCTGGTCGGAAGCGGTCGAAGCGGTCCTGCTGCGCCCGCTCGGGGTGCGCGCCCGGTTCACCACCAGCCCCGACGCCGACGTGGTCACCGGTCACGCGGTCAACGCCGCCACGGGCCGCGTGGTGCCGGTGGCGCAGTCGCTCGCACCGGTCGACGCCCCCGCGGGCGCCCTGGCCGTGAGCGCGACGGAGCTGGTGGCGTTCGGCCGGATGCTCGGCGGCGCCGCGCCGCACATCATGTCCCCGGACGACCTCGAGCTGATGCGCGAGCCCGTGCGGCACGCCGAGCCGTTCGGCATGGCCGACGGCTGGGGCCTGGGCCTCGCCCTCTTCCAGCGCGACGGCGTCCGCTGGGTCGGCCACGACGGCACCGCCGACGGCACGTCGTGCCACCTGCGGATCAACCCGGCCGACGGCACCGCGGTGGCGCTGACCACCAACGGCAGCAGCGGGTGGGGCCTGTGGCGCGAGCTCGTGCCGGAATTGGTCGCCGCGGGCCTGCCGGTGGCCGATTACGACGGAATGAGCGGTCTGCACCACCGCATCGCCCCGCCGGCGGACTGCACCGGCAGCTTCCGCAACGGGGACGTCGAATACGCCGTGCGGGCCGTGGGCCGGGAGCGCCTGGCGCTCACCGTGGACGGCGAGCCGTTCGCGGACCTGTCGTTGTTCGACGGCCTGGTGTTCGCGATGCGGGATTCGGACACCGGCGACACCAACCAGACCGGGCGTTTCCTGCGGGACCCGGGCGATGGCGGGATCCGGTGGATCCAGATCGGCGGCCGGCTGGCGCGCAGGCAAGCCGCGAAAGTGTCTTGAATTACACGTTTGAACCTCACCCGTAATGGGTAGCACGCGCCCCCGAGCCAGAAAGGTACTTCTCGCGATGACGCACGCCCGCACACTGCCGGAATTGATCGCCGCGCAGGCGCTGCGCACTCCGGACGCACCCGCGGTCATATCGGCCGAGGGCGCGGTCGGCTACCGCGAACTCGAAGAACGCGCGAACCGGCTCGCACACGTGCTCGTCGCCAAGGGGGCGCGGCGGGAGCGCGTGGTGGCCGTGGCCATGCCGCGTTCGGTGGACAACGTGGTGGCGCGGCTCGCGGTGCTGAAGACCGGCGCCGCGTACCTGCCGATCGACCCGGACTACCCGGCCGACCGGATCGCCTTCATGGTCTCCGACGCCGAGCCGCTGCTCGTGCTCTCCGACCTGCCGCACCCCGCCGACCTCGCCGACCGGCCCGCCACCGCGCCGGAGGTGGCGATCCGGCCCGAGGACCCGGCCTACGTGATCTACACGTCCGGGTCGACCGGCCGCCCCAAGGGCGTGGTGGTGCCGCACCGGGGCTTACCGGCGTTCTCCGCCGCCGAGATCGCCCACTTCGACGTGCGACCGGGCGACCGGGTGCTCCAGTTCTCCTCGCCCAGCTTCGACGCCTCGGTGCTGGAGCTGTGCATGGCCCTGCCCGCCGGCGCGGCGCTCGTGGTGCCGCCGCCCGGGCCGCTGCTCGGCGAGCAGCTCGCGGAGGTGATCGCCGGGTTCGGCGTCACGCACGCGCTGATCCCGCCGGTGGCGCTGGCCACCGTGCCCGACGTCGCGCTGCCCTCGTTCCGCACCCTGGTCGTCGGCGGTGACGCCTGCCCGCCCGACCTGGTGGCGAAGTGGGCGCCCGGTCGCCGCATGATCAACGCCTACGGGCCCACCGAGTCCACTGTGGTCACGTCGTGGAGCGAGCCGCTGGAGCCGGGCGGCACGCCGCCCATCGGCCGGCCCATCCCGGGCACCGAGGTCCGCGTGCTGGACGACGACCTGCGCCCCGCCGCCGAGGGCGAGCTGTACGTGACCGGCATCGGCCTGGCGCGGGGCTACCTCGGCCGGCCCGGGCTGACCGCGCAGCGGTTCCTGCCCGACCCGGTGGGCGAGCCCGGCGCCCGCATGTACCGCACCGGCGACGTGGTCCGCACCCGCGCGGACGGCCAGCTGGAGTTCGTCGGCCGCGCCGACCACCAGGTGAAGATCCGGGGTTTCCGGGTCGAGCCCGGCGAGATCGAGGCGCTGCTGCGGCAGCGGCCCGGGGTGGAGCACGCCGTCGTCATCGCGCGTGGCGAGCCGAAGCGGCTGGTGGCGTACGTGGTCGGTGACGTCGCAGGGCTCCGGGAACACCTGGTCGGCAGCCTGCCGGACTACCTCGTGCCCTCCGCCTTCGTCGCGCTGGAAGCGTTCCCGCTCACGCCCAACGGGAAGCTGGACCGGGACGCGCTGCCCGACCCGGTCGTCGGGGACGTCCCGGACGACCACGTCGAACCGCGCACCGACACCGAACGCCGCGTCGCCGAGGTGTGGTCCGACGTGCTCGGCGTGCCGCACGTCGGCGCGCACGACGACTTCTTCGCCCTCGGCGGCGACTCGATCCTGGCCGTGCGGGCGCTGTCACGGCTCGGCGGGCTGCCGGTGCGGGCGATGTTCGACCACCGCACGGTCGCCGCGCTCGCCGAAGTCCTGCCCGCCGAGGACGGCACGCCGATACCCCGCGGACCGCGGACCGGGCCGCTGCCGCTGTCGGCGGCGCAGCGCCGGCTGTTCTCGCTGGACGGCACGGCCGAGCAGAACACCGCCGTGGGCATCCGGCTGACCGGGCCGCTGGAGGTGCCGAGGCTGGCGAAGGCGCTGGACGCGCTGGCCTGCCGGCACGACGCCCTGCGCACCACGTTCGACGTGGTGGGCGACGAGCCGGTGCAGGTCGTCGCGGCGCACGGCACGATCCCGCTGCGGGTGCTGACCGGGCGGGCCACCACCGCCGACCTCGGCCTGGACGAGCCGTTCGACCTGCGGCACGGCCCGCTGACCCGCGCCGCGCTCAGACCTCTCGGCCCGGACGAGCACCTGCTGGTCCTGGTGCAGCACCACATCGTCACCGACGGCTGGTCGGTGCAGGTGCTGCTGGAGGAGCTGGCCGAGCTGTACGCGGGCGGGCAGCCCGCCGAGCCCGCCGTGCAGTACCCCGACTTCAGCGCGTGGGACCGGGACCGGCCCGAGGGCGACCCGGCGTACTGGCAAGCACGGCTGGACGGCATCGAGGCGCTGGAGCTGCCCACCGACCGCCCCCGGCCGCCGCTGCGCACCACGTCCGGTGCGGTGCTGCGGCGTCCGCTGCCCACCGACCTGGTCCGCCGGCTGGCGGGCATGGGCCGCGCGCACGACGCCACCTTGTTCATGACGCTCACCGCCGCCGTGCAGGTGCTGCTGTCGGCGCGCAGCCGGCAGCGGGACATCGCGGTCGGCACGGTCAGCTCGGGTCGCGAACGCGCCGACCTGGAACGCGCGGTCGGTTTCTTCGTCCGCACGCTCGTGCTGCGCTCCTGGGTCGACCCCGACCTGCCGTTCACCGCGTTCCTGGACCAGGTGCGGGACACGGCGCTGGACGCGTTCGCGCACGACGACGTGCCGTTCGACCGGGTGGTGGAGGCAGTGCGCCCCGACCCGGACCCCAGCCGCACGCCCTTGGTGCAGGCCGTGGTGGCGTTGCAGCAGCCGCTGCTGAAGCAGGCGTCGTTCGGCGGGCTGACCGCGGCCGAGCACGACCTGCCCCGGCCGGTGGCCCGGTTCGACCTGGTGGTGGAGTTCTGGCCGCGCGGCGACGACCTGGCGCTGACCGTCGAGTACAACACCGACCTGTTCGACGCGGCCACGATCGAGTCGTTGGGCGCGGACCTGGAGACGTTGCTGCGCCAGGTGGTGGACGACCCGGACCGGCCGTTGCGCGCCTTGGTGCCCCTGGACTTCCCGCCGGACGAGACCGTGCGCGTCCGCGGCTTCCGGGTCGACCTGGCCGAGGTCGAGCAGGCGGTCCTGCGGCACCACGAGGTCGCCGACGCGGCCGTGGTCGTGGCGGACAAGCGGCTCGTCGCCTACGTGACCCCGCCCGTCAGCCCTTCGGCGCTGCAAGCGTTCCTCGGCCAGGTGCTGCCCGCGCACGCCGTGCCCACGACGGTGGTCGGCCTCGACCAGCTCGACCGCACCGCACTGCCCGCACCGCCCGACGAACGCGCCGAAATCCGCTACGTCGCACCGCGCACGCCCGTCGAGGCCGTGCTGGCCGGCGTGTTCGCCGAAGTGCTCGGCGCGGCCCGGGTCGGCGTGCGGGACAACTTCTTCGCCCTCGGCGGCGACTCGATCCTGGGCATCCAGGTGGTCACCCGCGCCCGCCGCGCGGGCCTGGTGCTGACCTCGCGGGACATCTTCGCGCACCAGACCGTCGCCGCGATCGCGCCGCACGTCACCCGCGACCTGCCGCCCGCCGCCGACCAGGGCGTGGTCACCGGCGACGCGCCGCTCACCCCGATCCAGCGCTGGTTCCTCGACAGCCAGAGCGTGCGACCGGAGCACTTCGACCAGTCCGTCGTCCTCGACCTGGACGCCGACCTCGACGTGCCCGCGCTGCGCACCGCCCTGGCCGCGCTGGTCGAGCACCACGACGCGCTGCGCACCCGGTTCGAGGGCGACCGCCAAGTGGTCGGCCCCGTCACGCACGCCGACCCGGTGGCGCCGGCCCACTTCGACCTCACCCGCGGACCGCTGCTGCGGGCGGAGATCCTCGACGACGGGTCGGTCCGCCTCACCGCGCACCACCTCGTGGTCGACGGCGTGTCGTGGCGCGTGCTGGTGGAGGACCTGACCACGGCCTACCGCCAGGCCCGCGCCGGCGACACCGTCCGCGTCGGGCGCAAGACCACCTCGTTCCGCGACTGGGCGACCCGGCTCGCCGAGCACGCGCTGCACGGCTTCGACGCCGAGCTGGACCACTGGAGGGCCGTGGCCGCCACGCCGACCGACGTCCCGGTGGACCGGCACGGCCCGAACACCGTCGACTCCCAGCGCGAGGTCACCGTGCGGTTCACCGCCGAGGAGACCGCGGCGCTGCTGCGCGACGTCCCCGGCGTGTACCGCACGCAGGTCAACGACGTGCTGCTGACCGCGTTGGGCCGGGTGCTGGCCGACTGGACCGGCCGGCCCCGCGTGCTGGTGGACCTGGAGGGCCACGGCCGCGAGGAGCTGTTCGCCGACGTGGACCTGTCCCGCACGGTCGGCTGGTTCACCACCGTCTTCCCGGTCGCGCTCGACGTGCCCGACGGCGACTGGGGCGAAGCGCTGAAGTCGGTGAAGGAGCAGCTGCGGGCCGTGCCGGGACGCGGGATCGGGTACGGCGCGCTGCGCCACCTCGCGCGCACCGCGCCCGCCTGCGACCCGCGGGTGTCGTTCAACTACCTGGGCCGGTTCGACGCCGACCAGCGCGACCTGGAGCTGTCCGCGGACCCGCGCGCGCCGCGACCGCACCTGCTGGACGTGGTCGGCCAGGTGCGCGGCGACGAGATGGAGTTCACCTTCTACTACAGCGGGAACACCCACGAGCACGCGACGGTCGCGCTGCTGGCCGACTCGTTCGCCGCGTCGCTGCGCGGGATCGTGGCGCACTGCGCCGAGCCGGGCACGGGCGGGCGCACGCCGTCGGACTTCCCGCTGGCGCGCCTGACCCAGGCCGAGGTGGACCGGATCACCGGCGAGGACGCCTACCCGCTCACGCCGATGCAGGCGGGCATGGTGTTCCACGGGCTCGGCGACAAGGGCGTGTACTTCCAGCAGACCACGTTCGTGGTGGACGGCGTGACCGACTCGGCCGCGTTCGCCGCCTCCTGGCAGCGGGTGGTCGACCGGACGCCGGTGCTGCGCAGCAGCGTGCTGTGGGAGGGCGTGCGGCAGCCGTTGCAGATCGTGCACGAGCACGTGCGAGTGCCGTTCACGTTCCTGGACTGGAGCGGTCTGGACGAGGCGACCCGCGCCCACCGGATGCGCGACCTGCTGGCCGAGGACCGGGCCGAGGGCATCGACCTGGCCGTGCCTCCGCTGATGCGGGTCGCCATCGCCCGCCTGTCACCGACCAGCGTGCAGGTGCTGTGGACGTTCCACCACGTGCTGCTGGACGGCTGGAGCATCTTCCACGTGCTCTCCGACGTGCTCAAGAGCGGTGAGCCGGTGCAACGGCAGCCGTTCCGCGACTACGTCGCCTGGCTGGCCGAGCAGGACCAGGACGCGGCGCGGACGCACTGGCGCGCGGTGCTGGGCGACTTCGACTCGCCCACCCCGCTGCCCGCCGACCACCCGGCCGAGCACGGCACGTCCTCGGCACGGCTGTCCGTCGAGCTGACCGACGACGAGTCCGGGCGGCTGTACGAGTTCGCCCGCGAGCACCGCGTCACGCCCAGCGCGATCGTGCAGGGCGCGTGGGCGCTGCTGCTGGCGCGGTCGAGCGGCCGGCGTGACGTGTGCTTCGGCGCGACGGTCTCCGGCCGGCCCGCGGAGCTGCCCGGCGTGGACGGGATCACCGGCATCTTCATCAACACGCTGCCGGTGCGGGTCCGGGTCGACGGCGCCGCGCCGGTGGCCGACTGGCTGCGCGCGTTGCAGGACGCCCAGGTCGAGTCGCGGCGGTTCGAGCACGTCCCGCTCACCGAGATCCAGGGCTGGAGCGCGGTCGAGCGCGGCACGAACCTGTTCGACAGCGTGGTGGTGTTCGAGAACTACCCGGCCGACGTGGCCGAGGGCATGGGGCTGCGGGAGCTGGCCGCGGTCGAGACCACGAGCTTCCCGCTCAGCGCCACCGCCTACCCGCGGGAACGGCTGGGCCTGCTGCTCGGCTACGAGCCCGCGATGTTCGAGCGGGCCACCGTCGAACGGCTCGGTGAACGGCTGCGCCGGCTGCTGGTCGGCCTGGTCGCCGACCCCGACCGGCCGGTGGCCGACGTGCCGTGGCTGGCCGAGGACGAGATCCGCCGGGTGCTGTTCGACTGGAACGGCGCCGCGGTCGGCGAGCCGACCACCACCCTCCCGGAGCTGTTCGCCGCGCAGGCCGCCCGCACACCCGACGCGGTGGCGTTGACCTGCGACGGCGAGCACCTGACCTACCGCGAGCTGGACGAGCGCGCGAACCGGTTGGCGCACCACCTGATCGGGCTCGGCGCCGGGCCGGAGCGGATCGTCGCGCTGCGGTTCCCGCGCTCGCTGGACCAGGTGGTCGCGGTGCTGGGCGTGCTCAAGTCGGGCGCGGCCTACCTGCCACTGGACGCGGCGTACCCGGCCGAGCGGATCGCCGCCACGATCGCGGACGCGGCGCCGGTGGCCACCCTGTCGGAGGTGCCGGACCTGACCGGCCTGCCCGCGACCGCGCCGACGACGGCGCTGCTGCCGGGCAACGCCGCGTACGTGATCTACACCTCGGGTTCGACCGGACGGCCCAAGGGCGTGGTGGTCCCGCACGGCAACGTGGTGCGGCTGTTCTCGGCCACCGACCACTGGTTCGGGTTCGGCCCCGACGACGTGGTCACGCTGTTCCACAGCTACTCCTTCGACGTCTCGGTGTTCGAGCTGTGGGCGCCGCTGCTGCACGGCGGCAGGCTCGTGGTCGTGCCGCACGAGGTGGCCCGCGCACCGCGCGACTTCGCCCGGCTGCTGGCCGACGAGGGCGTGACCGTCCTGTGCCAGACGCCGTCGGCGTTCTACCGGCTCATCCCGGAGCGGCCGACCGGGCTCAGCCTGCGGTGCGTGGTCTTCGCCGGCGAGGCGCTGGAGGTCCGCAAGCTCGACGGCTGGCACGGCCCCGGCAAGTTGGTCAACATGTACGGCCCCACCGAGACCACCGTGTACGTCACCTACACCGAGGCCGACGGCAGCATCGGCGCGGCCATGCCCGACCTGCGGGTCTACGTGCTGGACGACGACCTCAACCCGGTGCCGCCCGAGGTGCCCGGTGAGCTGTACGTGGCCGGTCCCGCCGTGGCCCGGGGCTACCTCGACCGACCGGGCCTGACCGCGTCGCGGTTCCTCGCCGACCCGTTCGGCCCGCCGGGAACCCGCATGTACCGCACCGGCGACCTGGCCCGGTGGAACGACAACGGCACCGTCGACTACCTGGGGCGCAACGACCAGCAGGTCAAGATCCGCGGGTACCGGATCGAACTGGGCGAGGTGGAATCCGTGCTCGCCGCGCATCCCGGCGTCGCCCAGGTCGTTGTAGTGGCGGACGAACAACGCCTGGTCGCGTACTACGTGCCGGACAAGCCGACTACGGCCTCGGAACTGCGCGACCACACCGCCAGGGTCCTGCCCGACCACATGGTGCCCGCGGCGTTCGTCGCACTGGAAAGCATGCCGTTGACCGTGAACGGCAAGCTCGACCGCGTCGCGCTCCCCGCGCCCGAGCGCGACGCGGTCACGTCCGACCAGTACGTCGCGCCCCGGACCGAGACCGAGCAGGCCATCGCCGACATCTGGGCCGAGGTGCTCGGCGTCGAGCGGGTCGGTGTCGAGGACAGCTTCTTCACCCTGGGCGGCGATTCCATCCGCAGCCTGCACATCACCTCGCGCACCAAGGCGGCGTTCGGCGTCGACCTCTCACCGCGGGACGTCCTGACCACTCGCACCATCGCCTCCCTGGCGGAACTGGTCGAGGAACTGGTCCTGGCGGACCTCGAAGCACTCGCTGCCGACACGGAGGCGTGACCCGTAATGACCACTTCCAAGAACGACCGCATCTCCGCGCTGCCGGAACACCTGCGGGAGAAGCTGCGCGCGCGGCTCGCCGGTCGGGGCGCCCCCGTGGCCGACGTGATCCCTCCCGCCCCGAGGGACGCGCCGCTGCCGCTGTCGGCGGGTCAGCAGCGGCTGTGGTTCCTGGCCGAGTTCCAGCCCGAGAGCACCGAGTACACCAGCGCGATGGCGTTGCGGATCACCGGTCCGGTCGACGTGGCCCGGCTGACCGAGGCCGTGCGCGGGCTGGTCCGCAGGCACGAGTCGCTGCGCACGACGTTCGACCAGGTGGACGGGCGCCCGGTGCAGGTCGTGCACGACGGGGTCGAGGTGGACCTGGTCGCCGTCGACGACCTGCGCGAGGTGCTGGACCAGCCGTTCGACCTGCGCCGCGGCCCGCTGTTCCGGGCGGCGCTGCTGACCGAGTCGGCCGACGCGCGCGTGCTGCTGCTCACCTCGCACCACATCGTGGTCGACGGCTGGTCGCTCGGCCTGCTGGCCGACGAGCTGGGCGCGCTGTACCGGGGTGACACCCTGGCGCCGCCCGCGCTTCAGTACGCCGACTACGCCGTCTGGCAGCGGGGCAGACCGGTGGACACCGGTTTCTGGGTCGACCGGCTCGCGGGCGTGGCTCCGCTGGAGCTGCCCGCGGACCGGCCCCGGCCGGCGGAGCGCACCACCGCGGGCGCCCTGCACGAGTTCACCGTGCCGGCACGGCTGGCGGACGACCTCGCCGAGCTGGCCCGCGTCAACGAGACCACGCTGTTCACCACCCTGATGGCGGCGTGCCAGCTCCTGCTCGCCCGCTACTCCGGGCAGGACGACATCGCGGTCGGCACGGTCACCAGCGGGCGCAACCGGCCTGAGCTGGCCGGTGTGGTCGGCTTCCTCGTCGGCACCGTGGTGATCCGGTCCACTGTGGACGCGTCGAGGTCGTTCGCCGAGTTCCTGGCGGAGGTCAACCGCACCGCGCTGGACGCGTTCGCGCACGACGACGTGCCGTTCGACCGGGTGGTCGAGGCGGTGGGCGCGACCCGCGACCCGAGCCGCAACCCGCTGTTCGACGTGATGGTGGCGCTGCAGAACGCCGGTCGCGCGCTGCCCGAGCTGCCGGGCCTGCGGGTCGAGGAGCACCCGCTGACCCGCGACCAGGCGATCCTGGACCTGAGCATCGACTTCACCCCGACCGACGACGGCCTGCACGTCCTGGTCGAGTACAGCACCGACCTGTTCGACGCGGACACGATCCAGCGGATGGGCAGGCACCTGCTGGCCCTGCTCGACGGCGTCACCGCGGACCCCTACCGGCCCGTGCGCGAGGTGCCGCTGCTGCTCGGCGACGAGCCGGACGGACGTGGTCGCCTGCTGGAGGTGCCCGCGACCACGTTCCCCGAGCTGTTCGAGGCGCAGGTCGGCCGCACCCCCGACGCGACCGCGCTGGTGTGCGGCGACGAGCGGCTGACCTACGCCGAACTCGACGAGCGGGCCAACCGGCTGGCCCACCACCTGGTGGCCCGCGGTGTCCGGCCCGAGCAGGTGGTGGCGTTGTCGCTGCCGCGCGGCGCGGAGTACGTCGTCGGCATCCTGGCCATCATGAAGGCGGGCGCGGTGTACCTGCCCGTCGACCCCGGTCTGCCGGAGGCGCGCCGGCGGCACATGCTCGACGACTCGGGCGCGGTGCTGGTCATCGACGAACCGGTCGACGCCTCGGCGTGCGACCCGACCCGGCCCGAGGTGGCGTTCGGGCCGGGCAACGCGGCCTACGTGATCTACACCTCCGGCTCCACCGGCCTGCCCAAGGGCGTCGTGGTGGAGCACCGGCAGCTGGCGAACCTCTTCCACAACCACGTCACCGACTTCGTCCGCGGCCACATGCGGGTGGCGTTGACCGCGGTGTTCTCGTTCGACACGTCGTGGGAGGGTCCGCTGCTGATGGCGGACGGGCACGAGCTGCACGTGATCCCCGACGAGGTGCGGCTGGAACCGGAGGCCCTGGTCGCCTACGTCCGGGAGCACCGGATCGACTTCATGGACCTGACCCCCTCCTACGTCCGGCAGCTGCTGCCGGCGGGGCTGCTGGCGGGTGGGCACGTGCCGGACGTGCTGTCGCTGGGCGGCGAGGCGCTCGGCGCGGCGCTGTGGCGCGAGCTGGCGCGTACGGACGTGCGCGTCTACAACTTCTACGGTCCCACCGAGGCCACGGTCGACGCGGTGACCACGGTCGTGTCCGGCGACCGGCCGGTCATCGGGCGCCCGGTGGCCAACCTGACCGCCCGGGTGCTGGACGAAGAGCTGCGGCCGACGCCGGTGGGCTTACCCGGCGAGCTGTTCATCGCCGGTCCCCAGGTCGCCCGCGGCTACCTCGACCGGCCGGGCCTGACCGCGCAGCGGTTCCTGGCCGACCCGCACGGCGAGCCGGGCACGCGCATGTACCGGACCGGCGACAAGGTGCGGTGGCTGACCGACGGAACGCTGGAGTACCTGGGCCGCACCGACGACCAGGTCAAGATCCGCGGCTACCGCATCGAGCCCGGCGAGGTCGAGGCCGCGATCCTCACCCACCCGGCGGCGCGCGAGGCGGCCGTGGTCGCCCGCACCGACCAGGGCCACACCCGGCTGGTCGCCTACGTGGTCTCCGACGGGCCGGTGGACTTCCGCGCCCACCTGCGCCGGTCGCTGCCCGACTACCAGGTGCCGTCGGCGTTCGTGGCGCTGGACCACCTCCCCCTCACCCCCAACGGCAAGCTGGACAAGGCCGCCCTGCCGGCACCGGAGGTCGTC
Source organism: Actinosynnema sp. CA-299493 (assembly GCF_050946825.1). NCBI lineage: Bacteria > Bacillati > Actinomycetota > Actinomycetes > Pseudonocardiales > Pseudonocardiaceae > Actinosynnema > Actinosynnema sp. CA-299493. The sequence goes on along the minus strand of NZ_CP191993.1, from coordinate 3,219,290 downwards.
GGCGACCGCGACTTCGTCGCGCCCCGCACGCCGGTCGAGGCCGAGCTGTGCCGCATCTGGGCCGAGGTGCTCGGCGCGGAGCGCATCGGGGTCGAGGACAACTTCTTCGCCGTGGGCGGCGATTCGATCCTGTCCATCCAGCTGGTGTCCAGGGCCCGCCAGGCCGGGCTGCGCCTGACCTCGCGGGACGTGTTCCGGCACCAGACCGTCGCCGAGTTGGCGCTGGTCGTCTCCACCGAGGCCGAGGCCGAACCGGAACGGGTCTTCACCGGCCCCGCGCCGCTGACCCCGATCCAGCGGTGGTTCTTCGACGGGCACGGCCCGCTGCCGCACTACACCATGACGCTGCTGCTGGAGCTGGAGCCGGGCGTGGACGCCGAGGCGCTGGGCGCCGCCGTGCGGACCGCGGTCGACCACCACGACGCCCTGCGCCTGCGGTTCCGCGAGGTCGACGGCCGATGGGCGCAGGAGGTCGCGCCCGCGGGCGCCGACCGGGACGAGGTGTTCGGCGTCGAGGACGGCGCCGACGTGGAGGCCGTCGCGGAGCGGGTGCAGCGGAGCCTGGACGTCACCGCGGGGCCGCTGCTGCGCGCGGTGTTCTTCCCGGGTGGGCGACCGGAGCTGCTGCTGGTCGTCCACCACCTGGTGATGGACGGCGTGTCGTGGCGCGTGCTGCTCGGCGACCTCGAACGGGCCTACCGGGGTCTGCCGCTGGAACCCGTCGGCACACCGTTCACGCAGTGGGCCCACCGCTGGGACGAGCACGTCCGCTCCGGCGCGCTGGACGACGCGCGGGCGCACTGGGACGCGCTGCCCGAGCCGCGACCGCTGCCGGTGGACCGCGAGGGCGCGAACACCGCGGGCTCGGCCCGCGAGGTGTCCGTGCGACTGGACCGCGAGACCACCGAAGCGCTGCTGACCGCGGTGCCGCCGGTGTACCGGACGCAGGTCAACGACGTGCTGCTGAGCGCGCTGGGCCGGGCGCTGGCCGAGTGGACCGGGCGGGACGAGGTGAGCGTGGCGCTGGAGGGCCACGGCCGCGAGGAGGTGCTGCCCGGCGTGGACCTGTCCCGCGCCGTCGGCTGGTTCACCGCCCAGTTCCCGGTGGTGCTGCGCACGCACGCCGACGACTGGGGGCGCACCCTCAAGGCGGTCAAGGAGTCGCTGCGCGCGGTGCCGCACAAGGGCCTCAGCTTCGGCGCCCTCGACCACGGGGGCGCGGGCGGTGGGCCGCTGCCCGCCATCTCCTTCAACTACCACGGCCGGTTCGACGTGGCCGACGGCGGCTTCTACCGGGCGCGGCGCGGCGCGGGGTCGGACGTCGACCCCGGCACGACCCGCGAGCACCTGCTGGAGGTCACCGGCCTGGTCGACGGTGGTGAGCTGGAGCTGACCTGGCACTACTCGGCGAACCTGCACGAGGAGCCGACCGTGCGGCGGCTGGCCGAGCGGGTGCTCGACGGCCTGCGCGGGATCGTGGCGCACTGCGCGCGTCCGGACGCCGGCGGGCACACGCCGAGCGACTTCCCCCTGGCCCGGCTCACCCAGGAGCAGGTCGACGCCATCGCGGGTCCGGACGTCGAGGACATCTACCCGCTCACCCCATTGCAGGCAGGGATGGTCTTCCACAGCCTGGTCGAGCCCGGCGCCTACGTGGACCGGATGCGGCTCGTGCTGGACGGCGTGGACGACCCGGAGGCGCTGGCGCGGGCGTGGCAGCGGGTGGTCGACCGCACGCCGGTCCTGCGCACCTCCGTGGTGTGGGAGGGCGTGGACGAGCCCGTGCAGGTGGTGCGCCGGCGGGTCGAGCTCGCGGTGACGGGCGCCGACGAGCTGTCCGACCGGTTCGACCCGGCGGAGCTCGACCTCTCGGTCGCACCGCTGATGCGGGTGGGCATCACCCCGCTGGCCGACGACCGGGTCGAGGTCGTGTGGACCTCGCACCACGTGCTGCTGGACGGCTGGAGCACCGCTCAGGTGTTCGCCGAGGTGCTGGAGCACTACCGGGCGATCACCACCGGTGACGTGCCCGCGCCGACCGCCCGCCGCCCCTTCCGCGACTACCTGGGCTGGCTGGCCGAGCAGGACCCGGCCGAGGCCGAGGCGCACTGGCGGTCGGTGCTGTCCGACGTGGAGGGCGCGACCCCGCTGCCGTTCGACCGGCTGCCCACCGAGGAGCACCGCGTGCGGCGGACCGGGGTGGTGCGGCTGGAGCTGACCACCGACGAGTCGGCGGTGCTGCGCGACACCGCGCGGCGTCACGGGCTGACCGTCAACACCGTGGTGCAGGGCCTGTGGGCGCTGCTGCTGTCCCGGCACTCGGGCGAGCGCGACGTCGTGTTCGGCGGCACGGTGTCCGGCAGGCCCGCCGAGCTGCCCGGCGTCGAGTCGATGATCGGCATGCTGATCAACACCGTGCCCGTCAAGGTGGGTGTGGACGGCGACGCCCCAGCGGTCGCGTGGCTGCGGGAATTGCAGGCCGGGCAGAGCGAGTCGCGGCGGTTCGACTTCGTGTCCTTGGCGCAGATCGGCCAGTGGACGGGCACGCGGCTGTTCGACAGCGCGGTGGTGTTCGAGAACTACCCGCTCAGCGAGGTCACCGAGACCACCGGCGTGTGGGTCCGCGAGGTGCACGTGGAGGAGGGCACCAACTTCGCCCTCACGCTCGTGGCGCACCTGACCGACCGCCTCGGCGCCCGGCTGCTGTACGACCCCGCGTTGTTCGACGAGGCCACCGCGCGCCGGCTCGTCACCCACCTGGGTGTGCTGTTGCGCGGGATCGCCGAGAACGCCGAACGACCCGTGCGCGCCCTGCCGATGGCCACCGACGAGGAGCTGCGCGCGGTCCTGGTCGACTGGAACGACACCGGCGCGGGCGGCCCGGTGACGACCATCCCGGCCCTGTTCGCCGCCCAGGTCCGGAACGCGCCGCACACCCCCGCGGTGGTGAGCGGGGACACCACGCTCGACTACGCCGAACTGGACGCGCGGGCCAACCGGCTGGCGCACGCCCTGGTGCGGCGGGGTGTCCGCCCCGACGACCGGGTCGGCCTGCTGGCCGGCAGGTCGGTCGACCTGGTGGTGGCCCAGCTCGCGGTCGCCAAGGCGGGCGGCGCCTCCGTGCCGCTGGACGTCCGCGCGCCGCGCGAGCGGCTGCGACTGCTGCTGGCCGACACCGCGGCCTCGGTCCTGCTGGCCGACGCGCACTGGGCCGACGTGGCCCGCGAGGTCCACGCCGGGCCCGTGGTGCTCCTCGGCGAGTCGCCCGACGAGCCGGACACCGACCCCGGCGTCGCCGTGCACCCGGAGAACCTGGCGTACGTCATGCACACGTCCGGCTCGACCGGCACGCCGAAGGGCGTGGCGGTGCGGCACCGCGACGTGGCGGCCCTGGCGACCGACCGCGCCTTCGACCGCGGCCACGAGCGGGTCCTCCTGCACTCCCCGACGGCGTTCGACGCCTCCACCTACGAGCTGTGGGTGCCGCTGCTGCGCGGCGGCGCGGTGGTGGTGGCCCCGCCCGAGGACCTCGACGCCGAGTCGCTGCGCCGGGTCGTGGCCGAGGGCGGCGTCACCGCCCTGTGGCTGACCGCCGGCCTGTTCCGCGCGGTCGCCCAGGAGGCGCCGGACTGCCTGGCGACCGTGCGCGAGGTGTGGACCGGCGGTGACGTGGTGCCCGCCGCGGCGGTGCGCCGGGTGCTGGACGCCTGCCCCGGCATCACCGTGGTCGACGGCTACGGCCCCACGGAGACCACCACCTTCGCCTCCCGCCGGGTGCTCACCGCGGCCGACCCGGTGCCGGAGCCGGTGCCGATCGGCACGCCGCTGGACGGCATGCGCGCCTACGTGCTCGACGAGGACCTGCGGCCCGTGCCGCCGGGTGTCGTGGGCGAGCTGTTCGTCTCGGGCGCCGGCCTGGCCCGCGGCTACCTCGCCCGGCCCGGGCTGACCTCGCAGCGGTTCCTGGCCGACCCGTTCGGCGTGCCCGGCGAGCGCATGTACCGCACCGGTGACCTGACGCGGTGGACGGCGCGCGGCGAGCTGGAGTTCGTCGGCCGGGCCGACGACCAGGTCAAGATCCGCGGCTTCCGGGTCGAGCTCGCCGAGGTCGAGGCCGTGCTGGCCGGGTACCCGGCGGTCGCCGAGGTCGTGGTGGCGCCCCGCCAGGACGAGCGGGGCGTCAAGCGGCTCGTCGCCTACGTCGTCGCCGCCGGGGGAACCTCGCCCGACGTGGCGGGGCTGCGCGAGCTGGCCGGGCGCGAACTGCCCGACTACATGGTCCCGGCGGCGGTCGTGGTGCTCGACGAGCTGCCGCTGAGCCGCAACGGCAAGGTGGACCGCCGGGCGCTGCCCGACCCCGAGCCCACCCGCGTGCGCGAGCACGTCGCGCCGCGCACCGACGCCGAGCGCGTCGTCGCCGAGGTCTGGGGCGACGTGCTGGGCGTGACCGAGGTCGGCGCCGAGGACGACTTCTTCGCCCTCGGCGGCGACTCCATCCTCAGCATCCGGGTGACCTCCCGGTTGCGCGCGGCTTTCGGGGTGCAACTCTCGCCGCGCGCGCTGTTCGAACACCCCACGGTTTCCGGCCTCGCCACCGCGATCTCCGGAACGACCGCGGTGGACGCCATCCCGGTGATCCCGCGTGATGGCGTCCACCCGCAGTCGACCGCCCAGCAGCGGCTGTGGTTCCTGGACCAGTTCGAGCCGAACAGCACCGAGTACGTCACGCCGATGGCGATGCGCCTGCACGGCCCGCTGGACGTCGGCGCGCTGCGCGGCGCGCTCGTCGGCCTGGTGGCCCGCCACGAGTCGCTGCGCACCACGTTCGACGACGGCGCGCAGATCGTGGGCGAGCCGCACGAGGTGCCGCTGACCGTCGAGGAGGGCTCCTGGCAGGACGTGCTCCACGAAGAGGTGAGCACGCCGTTCGACCTGCGGCGGGGACCCCTGCTGCGGACGCGGCTGGTGCGCGTGGCGCCCGAGGAGCACGTGCTGGTGCTGACCCTGCACCACATCGTCACCGACGGCTGGTCCAGCGGCGTGCTGGCGCGCGACCTCGGCGCGCTGTACGCGGGCCGGGAGCTGCCGCCGCTGCCCGTGCAGTACCTGGACTACGCGGCCTGGCACGAGGCGCCTCCGACCGACTACTGGGCCGGGAAGCTGACCGGGCTGCCGCCGCTGGAGCTGCCCACCGACCGGCCCCGCCCCGCCGTCCGCGGCGCGGCGGGCGCGATGCACGAGTTCACCGTGCCCGCGGCGGTCGCCGAGGCGCTGCGGTCGCTGGCCGCGCGCCGCGGTGACACCCTGTTCACCGCGCTCGTGGCCGCCACGCAGGCGCTGCTGGCCCGCTACACCGGGCAGGACGACATCGCGGTCGGCACCGCGGTGTCCGGGCGCGGTCGCGCCGAGCTGGACGACGTGGTCGGCCTGTTCGTCAACACCGTCGTGCTGCGGTCCACAGTGGACCTGCGGCGGTCGTTCGACGAGTTCCTGACCGACGTGCGGACCACCGTGCACGACGGGTTCGCGCACCAGGACGTGCCGTTCGAGCGGGTGGTCGACGCCGTGCGCCCCGACCGCGACCCGAGCCGCAACGCCCTGTTCGACGCGATGGTGCTGCTGCAGAACACCGGCGACGCGCTGCCGGACCTGCCCGGCCTGCGGGTCGAGGAGGTCCCGCTGCCGCTGCTGACCTCCACCTGCGACGTGACGTTCGAGTTCGGCGAGTCCGGCGGCGAGCTGCGCGGCGCGGTCGAGTACAGCACCGACCTGTTCGACGCCGACACGATCGACCGCATGTCCCGGCACCTGGTGGCGCTGCTGGCGGGCGTCACCGCCGACCCGGGCCGGCCGCTGGCCGAGGTGCCCCTGCTGCTCGGCGACGAACCGGACGGGCGGGGCGAGCCGATGGCCGTCCCGGGCACGCCGTTCCCGGTGCTGTTCGCGGAGCAGGCCGCCCGCACCCCGGACACGACGGCGCTGGTGTGCGGACCGACGCGGCTGACCTTCGCCGAGGTCGACGCCCGCGCCAACCGGCTGGCGCACCACCTGCTCGCGCACGGCGCGGGTCCGGAGCGGGTCGTGGCGGTGTCCCTGCCGCGCTCGGCGGACTCCGTGGTGGCGATCCTGGCCGTGCACAAGGCGAGCGCGGTCTACCTGCCCGTCGACCGGGACCTGCCGACCGACCGCGTCGAGTACCTGCTCGCCGACGCGAACCCGGTGCTGGTGCTGGACGCGGTGCCGGACCTGGCCGGGTACCCGGCCACCGCGCCGGAGGCGCCGGTGCTGCCGGAGCAGGCCGCCTACGTCATCTACACCTCCGGGTCCACGGGCCTGCCCAAGGGCGTGGTGGTCGAGCACCGGCAGCTCGCGAACCTGTTCCACGACCACCGGGAGGCGTTCGGCGGCTTCGGTCGCCTGCGGGTCGCGCTGACCGCCGTGTTCTCCTTCGACACCTCGTGGGAAGGGCCGCTGCTGATGGCGGCCGGCCACGAGCTGCACGTGATCGTCGACGACGTGCGCCTGGAGCCCGACGCCCTGGTGGCCTACGTCCGCGAGCACCGGATCGGCATGCTCGACCTGACGCCGTCCTACGCGGGCCAACTGCTGCCGGCCGGGCTGCTCGACGGCGAGCACGCGCCCGCGGTGGTGATGCTGGGCGGCGAGGCGCTGCCCGCCCCGCTGTGGCGCGACCTGGCCGGGTCGCGGACCGCGGCGTTCAACTACTACGGCCCGACCGAGGTGACCGTCGACTCGGTCGCCACGCGGGTCGCCGGCGACCGGGCGCTGATCGGCAGGCCGACGGCCAACCTCACCGCGCACGTGCTGGACGACGACCTCCGGCCGCTGCCGGTCGGTGTGCCCGGTGAGCTGTACCTGTCGGGTCCGCAGGTGGCGCGCGGCTACCTGGACCGGCCCGGCCTGACCGCCCAGCGCTTCCTCGCCGACCCGTTCGGCGAGCCCGGCGCCCGCATGTACCGCACCGGCGACCGCGTGCGGTGGGTCGCGGTCGGCGGAGCGGACGACCAGGCACGGTCGGGAGCCCTCGAATACCTGGGCCGCACCGACGACCAGGTCAAGATCCGCGGCTACCGCATCGAACCCGGCGAGGTCGAGGCCGTGCTGCTGGCCCACCCGGAGGTCGCCGAGGCGGCCGTGGTCGCCCACGAGCACAACGGCCACCACCGGCTCGTCGGCTACACCGTCGGCGGTGCGACCGACCTGTCGTCGTGGCTGAAGCAGCGGCTGCCCGACTACCTGGTGCCTTCGGCGTTCGTGGCGCTGGACGCGCTGCCGCTGACGCCCAGCGGCAAGGTGGACCGGCGGGCCCTGCCCGCGCCGGTGTTCGCCGACGACGCCGGCTACGTCGCGCCGGAGCCGGGCGTGCCCGCGCGGCTGGCGGAGATCTGGGCCGAGGTGCTCGGTGTCGAGCGGGTCGGCGCGCGGGACAACTTCTTCGCGCTGGGCGGCGACTCGATCCTGAGCATGCAGGTGGTGTCCCGGGCCCGTCAGGCCGGGCTGAAGCTGACCTCGAAGGACATCTTCCTGCGGCAGACGGTCGAGGACCTGGCCCTGGTGGCCACCGAGCACACCGGCCAGGTCCACGAAGCCGTCACCGGTCCCGTCCCCCTCACCCCGGTCCAGCGCTGGTTCTTCGGCGAGTGCGCCGCGGTCGACGGGGAACCTCAGGCGCACTTCACCATGTCCGTGGTCGTGGACCTGGGCGAGGCCGAGCCCGACGCGGTGCGCGACGCCGTGCAGGCCCTCATCGCCCACCACGACGCGCTGCGCACCCGGTTCAGCCTGGTGGACGGCACGTGGTGGCAGCAGGTCGCCGAGGCCGGGAGCACCGGGACGACCGGCGCCGAGGTGTTCCGGATCGCGACCGACGACCCGCGCGCCGAGGGCGCCCGCGCCCGCGCGTCGCTGGACCTGCGGCACGGCCCGTTGCTGCGGGCGGTGCTGTTCCCCGGCGGGCGGCTGTTCCTGACCGCCCACCACCTGGTGGTCGACGTGGTGTCGTGGCGGATCATCGTGTCCGACCTCCAGGTGCTGCTGGCCGGCGGCACGCTCGGCCCGAAGTCGACGGCGTTCGCCGACTGGGCGCGGCGGCTGAACCGGCACGTCCGCGCCGGCGGGTTCGACGCCGCCCTGCCGCACTGGGAGGCGGTGCCGGTCGAGGAGCGGGTGCCGACCCGGGCGGACACGGCGCGTTCCGTCAAGGTGCGGCTGAGCCGCGCCGAGACCGACGCGGTGCTGCGCGACGTGCCCGAGGCGTACCGGACGCAGGTCAACGACGTGCTGCTGACGGCGCTCGCCTCGGCGTTCGGCGGGCGGGCGCTGGTGGCGCTGGAGGGCCACGGCCGCGAGGAGCTGTTCGACGGCGTGGACCTCTCGCGCACCGTCGGCTGGTTCACCGCCCAGTTCCCGGTGCGGTTGGAGGTCCCCGAGGGTGACTGGGGCGCCGCGCTCAAGGCGGTGAAGGAGCGGCTGCGCGCCGTGCCCGACAAGGGCTTGAGCTACGAGGCGCTGCGGTACGACGACCGCGGCCTGACCGGCGTCCTGCCGCAGGTGTGCTTCAACTACCTGGGCCAGTGGGACGGCGGGGTCGCCGAGGCCGACCACGGTCGGGAGGTGCCGGACGACTTCACCCGCCCGCACCTGCTCGACATCACCGCCGCGGTGTCGGGCGGCGAGCTGGTGGTGGAGTGGGACTACTCCACCGAGGCGCACGACGAGACCGAGGTGCGGGCGCTGGCCGACCGGATGCTCGACGCGCTGCGCGGCATCGCGGAGTTCTGCGCCCGGTCCGACGCCTGGGGTCGCACCCCGTCGGACTTCCCGCTGGCGAGGTTGACCCAGGAGCAGGTCGACCGGATCGTCGACCTGGACGTGGAGGACGTCTACGCGCTCACCCCGCTCCAGACGGGAATGCTGTTCCACGACCTCGTGGACGAGAGCACGGCCTACTTCAACCAGATGCGGGTGCGGTTGACCGGGGTGACCGACCCGCGCGGGCTGGGCGAGGCGTGGCAGCGGGTGGTGGACCGCACCCCCGTGCTGCGCTCCGGTGTCGTCTGGGAAGGCTTGGACGAGCCGGTGCAGGTCGTGCGGCGCGACGTGCGGGTGCCGGTCACCTACGCGGACGTGACCGACGAGCTGGTCGCCGCCGACGCCGCGGCCGGGATCGACCTGGCCGGGCCGACGCTGATGCGGCTGGCGATCGGACGCGTGTCCGACACCGAGGTCGACCTGCTGTGGACCTCGCACCACCTGATCCTGGACGGGTGGAGCACGCCGCAGGTGTTCGGTGACGTGCTGGCCGAGTACGCGGGCGTCGAGCCCGCACCGCGCCGGCCGTTCCGCGACTACCTGGCGTGGCTGGGCGAGCAGGACCCGACCGCCGCGCAGGCGCACTGGCGCGCCCTGCTGGCCGGGTTCACCGATCCCACTCCCCTGCCGTTCGACCGGCCGCCCGCGCAGGCGCACCGCGCCGAGTCGTCCGCGCAGGTCTCGCTCGACCTGCCCGCCGACCGGCTGGACGCGGTCGCCCGCACGCACGGCCTGACGGTGAACACGCTGGTCCAGGGCGCGTGGGCGGTGCTGCTGGCGCGCACGTCCGGTCAGCGTGACGTGGTGTTCGGCAGCACGGTGTCCGGCCGGCCCGCCGAGCTGCCCGGCATCGAGTCGATGATCGGCATGTTCATCAACACCGTGCCCACCAGGGTGTCGGTCGACGGCGACGCCGACGTGATCACGTGGCTGCGCGGCCTGCAGGAAGCGCAGATGGAGTCGCGGCGGTTCGACTTCGTGTCGTTGGCGCAGGTGCAGGGCTTGGCCGGGATCAGGTCGGACTCCGGGACCACCCGCCTGTTCGACAGCCTGCTCGCGTTCGAGAACTACCCCGTCGGCCAGGACGGCCCGGACGACGGGCCGTCGGTCGAGGGGGTCGACGGGCTGGACACCACCACGTTCCCGCTCGCCGTGCGCGCCTACGTGGACGGCGAGTCGTTGCGCCTCGAACTGGGCTACGACCCCCGGCTGTTCGACGAGGGCACGGTCTCGGCGCTGACCGACCGGCTGGCCCGGCTGCTCGACGCGATCGGCGCGGACCCGCACCGACGCGTGTCCGAGCTGCCGTGGCTGTCCGAGGCCGACCTCGACCGGGTGCTCGCGTCGTGGCGGGGCCCCGAGTCCGGGGCGTCCGCGGCCGACACCATCCCGTCGCTGTTCGCCGCGCAGGCCGCACGCACGCCGGACGCGGTCGCCGTGCTCGGCGAGGGCGTCGAGCTGACCTACCGGGAGCTGGACGAGCGGTCCAACCGGGTGGCGCACCACCTGGTCGCGGCGGGCGTCGGGCCGGAGGCGGTGGTGGCGCTGAAGATCCCGAAGTCGCCGGACCTCGTGGTCGCGGTCCTGGGCACGCTGAAGGCCGGCGCGGCCTACCTGCCGGTCGACGTCTCCTACCCCGAGGAGCGCATCGCCTACATGATCGGCGACGCCCGGCCGGCGCTCGTGCTCGACGGCCTGCCGGACGTGTCCGGGCTGCCCGCCGAGGCGCCGGACGTGGCGCTGAGGCCCGAGCACGCGGCGTACGTGATCTACACGTCGGGTTCGACCGGCAAGCCCAAGGGCGTGGTCGTGACGCACGCCGGCCTGGCCACGTTCTCCGCCGCCGAGGCGGAGCACTTCGCCGTGTCGCCGGGCGACCGGGTGCTCCAGTTCTCCTCGCCCAGCTTCGACGCCTCGGTGCTGGAGCTGTGCCTGGCGCTGCCGACCGGCGCGACGCTGGTCGTGCCGCCACCCGGACCGCTGCTCGGTGACGAGCTCGCCGCGTTCGCCACCGACCGCGGCGTCACCCACGCGCTGATCCCGCCGGCGGCGCTGGCCACCGTGCCGGACGACGGGCTGCCGACCCTGCGCACCCTCGTGGTGGGCGGTGACGCGACCTCGGCCGACCTCGTGCGGCGGTGGGCGCCCGGCCGGCGGATGGTCAACGCCTACGGGCCGACCGAGTCGACCGTGGTCACGTCGTGGAGCGGGCCGCTGGAACCCGGTGGCACGCCGCCGATCGGCCGGCCGATCCCCGGCACCTCGGTCCGCGTGCTGGACGACGCGCTGCGGCCCGTGCCGGTCGGCGGCACCGGCGAGCTGTACGTCACCGGCGCCGGCCTGGCCCGCGGGTACCTGGACCGGCCGGGGCTGACCGCGCAGCGGTTCGTCGCCGACCCGTTCGGCACGCCCGGGTCGCGCATGTACCGCACCGGCGACCTGGTCCGGGTCCGGCACGACGGCCAGCTGGCCTTCGTGGGCCGCGCCGACCAGCAGGTGAAGCTGCGCGGGTTCCGGATCGAGCTGGGCGAGGTCGAGGCCGTGCTGGCCGCGCACCACGCCGTCGCGCACGTCGCCGTGGTGATGCGGGAGAACCGCCTGGTCGCCTACTGCGTGCCGGAGGGTGGGGTGACCGCCGCCGAGCTGCGCGAGCACGCCGGGCGGCAGCTGCCCGAGTACATGGTGCCGACCGCGTACGTGGTGCTGGAGCGGCTGCCGCTCAGCGCCAACGGCAAGCTGGACCGGGCCGCGCTGCCCGCGCCGGCACGGGAGGCGTCGGCGGACGGCGGGTTCGTCGCGCCGCGCACCGAGGCCGAACGACGGGTCGCGGACGTGTGGGCCGAGGTGCTGGGCCTGTCCGAGGTCGGCGCCGAGGACAACTTCTTCACCCTCGGCGGCGACTCGATCTCCAGCATCCGGGTGGTGTCGCGGCTGCGGTCGTGGTTCGCCGTGTCGCCGCGCGACCTGTTCGACCACCCGACCGTGGCGGCGTTGGCGGCCCGGCTGTCCGGGTCCGTCTCGGACGACGCGGTGATCCCCCGGGTCGAGGGCGCCGCGCCGCTGTCGTTCGCGCAGCAGCGGTTGTGGTTCCTCGACCAGTTCCAGCCCGGCGGCACCGAGTACGTGACGCCGCTGGCCGTGCGGCTGCGCAACGGACTGGACGTGCCGCGGCTGGAGCGGGCGCTGGTGGCCCTAGTCGAGCGGCACGAGGCGCTGCGGACGGTGTTCCCGGCGGTGGACGGGCTGCCGGTGGCCGTGGTGCGGCCGGTCGAGGTCACGCTGCCGGTGGTGGACGAGATGCCCGCGCCGGCGCCGTTCGACCTGGCCGAGGGGCCGCTGTTCCGGCCGGTGCTGGTGCGCCGCGGGCCGGACGACCACGTGCTGTCGTTGACGATGCACCACATCATCACCGACGGCTGGTCCGGCGGTGTGCTGATGACCGACCTGGCCGCGCTGTACGGCGGCCGGGACCTGCCGCCGCCAGCCATCCGGTACGGCGACTTCGCGGCCTGGCAGCGGGAACAGCCGCTGGACGCCCAGCTCGCCTTCTGGCGCGATGAGCTGACCGGCGTGCCCGCGTTGGAGCTGCCCGCGGACCGGCCGCGACCGCCCGTGCAGACGACCCCCGGCGCGCGGACCGAGTTCACCGTGCCCGCCGAGGTCGCGCAACGGTTGCGGGAGCTGGCGCGGGCCGTGGACGGCACGGTGTTCATGTCGCTGGTGGCGGCGTGCGAGGTGCTGTTCCACCGGTGGTCCGGGCAGGACGACTTCGCGATCGGCACGGTGGCGTCCGGGCGGGACCGCCCGGAGACGCAGGACCTGGTCGGGTTCTTCGTCAACACGGTGGCACTGCGGGCGCGCATCGAGCCGTCGGCGACGTTCCGCGAGTTCCTGGTCCGCACCCGCAAGACCGTGCTGGACGCGTTCGCGCACCAGGACGTGCCGTTCGAACGGGTGGTGGACGCGGTCCAACCCGACCGCGACACCAGCCGCACGCCGCTGTTCCAGGCCGTGGTGGCGTTGCAGAACGCGCCGCAGGCGGCGGGCTTCCCCGGGCTCGACGCGGAGGACGTCGAGCAGACCGCGGTGACCAGCAGCTTCGACGTGACGGTGGAGTTCACCGAGGACGACGACGGCGGGCTGCACGGCTCGGTGGAGTACAACACCGACCTGTTCGACGCGGGCACCGTCGAGCGGCTGGTGGAGCACCTCGGCGTGCTGCTGGCCGGCATCGCCGCCGACGCCGACCGCCCGCTGTGGGCGTTGCCGGTGCTGCCCGACGCCGAGCGGGAGCTGCTGGCGGCGTGGGGCTCGTCCGGCCCGGCCGTCGACGGCCCCGGGTTCGTGGAGCTGGTCGAGGCGCAGGTCGAGCGCACGCCGGACGCGGTGGCGCTGACGGGCGCGGCGGACGTGACGTACGCCGAGCTGAACGCCCGCGCCAACCGGTTGGCGCACCACCTGATCGGCCTGGGCGCCGGTCCGGAGCGGATCGTCGCGCTGCGGCTGCCCCGGTCGGCGGACCTGCTGGTGGCGGAGCTGGCGGTGCTCAAGGCCGGCGCCGCGTTCCTGCCGGTCGACCCGGACTACCCGGCCGAGCGGATCGCGTTCATGCTCGACGACGCCCGGCCGCTGGTCGTGCTGGACGGTCCGGTCGACGTGTCCGGGCAGCCCGACGGCAACCCGCGGGTGGCGGTGCGGCCGGAGCACCCGGCGTACGTGATCTACACGTCCGGGTCGACCGGGCGGCCGAAGGGCGTGGTGGTGTCGCACGCCGGCCTGGCCACGTTCTCGGCGGCCGAGATCGCGCACTTCGAGGTGACGCCGGGCGACCGCGTGCTGGAGTTCTCCTCCCCCAGCTTCGACGCCTCGGTGCTGGAGCTGTGCATGGCGTGGCCCGCGGGCGCGGCGCTCGTCGTGCCGCCGCCGGGGCCGCTGCTGGGCGACCAGCTGGCCGAGGTGGTGAACGAGTTCGGCGTGACGCACGCGTTGATCCCGCCGGTCGCGCTGGCCACCGTGCCGGACGTGGCGATGCCGACGTTCCGCACGCTGGTGGTGGGCGGTGACGCGTGCTCGGCGGACCTGGTGCGCCGCTGGGCGCCGGGGCGTCGGATGGTCAACGCCTACGGGCCGACCGAGTCGACCGTGGTCACGTCGTGGAGCGGGCCGCTGGAACCCGGTGGCACGCCGCCGATCGGCCGGCCGATCCCCGGCACGCGGGTGCACGTGCTCGACGCGGAGCTGCGGCCCGTGCCGGTCGGCGTGGCCGGTGAGCTGTACGTCTCCGGTGTCGGCCTGGCCCGCGGCTACCTGGACCGGCCGGGGCTGACCGCCTCGCGGTTCCTGGCCAACCCGTTCGGCCCGCCCGGGTCGCGCATGTACCGCACGGGTGACGTGGTGCGCTGGAACGCGACCGGTGTGCTGGAGTTCGTCGGCCGGGCCGACGAGCAGGTGAAGATCCGCGGGTTCCGGGTCGAGCTCGGCGAGATCGAGACGGCCCTGCTGCGCCACCCCGACGTGCGCGAGGCGGTCGTGGTGGCGCGGGCGGACGCACGCGGCCACAAACGGCTGGTCGCGTACGTGGTGGCCGCCCGGTTCCGGGTCGAGGAGGTCCGGGAGTTCCTGGGCGACGCGCTGCCCGACTACCTGGTGCCGTCGCTGTTCGTGCCGGTGGACGCCCTGCCGATCAGCCCCAACGGCAAGGTGGACCGGGGCAGGCTGCCCGAGCCGGACTTCGGCGCGCTCGTCGGCGACGGGTACGTCCCGCCGTCCGGGCCGGTGCAGGAGGCGCTGGCGGCGGTGTGGGCCGACGTGCTCGGCGTGCCGAAGGTCGGCGCGCACGACAACTTCTTCTCCCTCGGCGGCGACTCGATCCTGAGCATGCAGGTGGTGGCGCGGTCGCGGCAGGGCGGTCACCGGTTCGCCACCCGTGACCTGTTCGTGCACCAGACCGTGGCGTCGCTGGCGCCGCACGTGACGGTGGAGGACGCGTCGTCGGCCGACCGGGCGCCGGTGGTGGGCGACGTGCCGCTGACGCCGATCCAGCACTGGTTCCTGAACTCGCGGCGGCGCAGCCCGCACCACTTCAACCAGTCGCACCTGGTGGAGCTGGACCCGGCGGTGGACGTGGCGGCGCTGCGGCGGGCGCTGGGCGTGCTGATGGCGCACCACGACGCGCTGCGGCTGCGGTTCACGACGGTCGACGGGAAGTGGCGGCAGCACAACGACGACGTCCGCGACGTCGACGTGCTGACCGTCGTGGACGGGGTGGCCGACCTGGAGGAGGTCGCCGACGAGGTGCACGCGTCGTTCGACCTGGCCACCGGGCCGCTGTTGCGCGCCGTGCTGTTCCGGGCCGATGGCCGATCCGAGTCCGACCGGCCGCTGTTGCTGCTGGTGGCGCACCACCTGGTGGTGGACGGGGTGTCCTGGCGGATCCTGCTGGACGACCTGGAGACCGCCTACCGGGGCGAGGACCTGGGCGCCAAGACCACCTCGTACCAGGAGTGGGCGCGGCGGCTGGAGGCGCACGTGCTCGGCGGCGCGCTGGACGACGAGGTGGCGCACTGGGAGCAGTCGTTCCCGCCGTTCCCGACACCGACCGGCACGCCGGAAGCGGTGACCGTGGAGCTGTCCGAAGAGGACACCGACGCGTTGCTGCGCGGCGCCCCCGCCGCCTACCGGACCCGGATCAACGACGTGCTGCTGGCCGCGTTGGCGTGGGCGCTGTCGAGGTGGACGGGGACGTCGCGGGTCGCGGTGGACCTGGAGGGCCACGGGCGCGAGGACGTGCTGGACGTGGACCTCTCGCGGACCGTCGGCTGGTTCACCACGATGTTCCCGGTGACGCTGGAGGTGCCCGACGGCGGGTGGCGCGACCGGGTGAAGGCGGTGCGGCGGCAGCTGCGGGCCGTGCCGGGCAACGGGTTCGGCTACGGCGCGCTGCGCCAGCACGGCCTGGTGCCCGACGGCGGGCGGCCCGCGGTGTCGTTCAACTACCTGGGCCAGTTCGACGGCGGTTCGGCCGAGTCGACCGGCCTGTACCGGGAGGTGCGGCCGTCGGTCGGCCTGGAGCACGACCCGGCCGACGCCGGTCACCACGTGCTCGACGTGGTCGGCGACGCCGGCAAGACGCTGGGCTTCACCTGGTACTACCACCCCTCGGTGCACTCCGGCGCGGAGATCGAGGGCGTGGCCGCCGACTTCGCCGCCGCGCTGCGCGCCATCGCCGCGGACTGCCGGGGTGCGGTGTGACGACGTCGCTGGCGCGCAACCGGAACTACACCCTGCTGTGGGGCGGTCAGGCGTTGGCCGAGGTGGGGTTCAGCGCCTCGATGATCGCGCTGCCGCTGCTCGTGCTGGCGATCACCGGGTCGCCGGTGCTGGCCGGCCTGGTGCTCACCGTGGACGCCACCGCGCAGCTCCTGGTCGGCCTGCCGGCCGGGGCGCTGGTCGACCGGTGGGACCGCCGCCGGATCATGCTGTGCTGCGAGGCCGTCCGGGTGCTCACCCTGGGCGGGCTCGTGGTGGCGGTGTGGGCCGACGCGGTCACGATCCCGCACGTGCTGGCGGTCGCCGCGGTGCTGGGCGTGTGCCGGGCGCTGTTCGAACCGGCCGAGGACGCGTGCCTGCCCCGGCTGGTGCCGGAGTCGCAACTGGCCACGGCGGTGGCGATGAACGGCGCGCGGTCGTCGTTGGGGCAGATGTCGGGGACGGCGCTCGGCGGTGTGCTGGTCGGCGTGGCGCGCTGGCTGCCGTTCCTGGTGGACCTGCTCACGCACGTGGTGGCGTTCGTGGCGCTGCTGTTCCTGCGGGTGCCGCCGGCCGCGCCGGTCGAGTCGCACCCGCCCCTGCTGCGGTCGATCGGCGAGGGCCTGCGGTGGGTGTGGGGCCGGCGGGAGATCCGGGTGACGGCGCTGTGCGCGGTGGTGCTGAACCTGTTCTTCACCGCGTTCTACGTGGTCGTCATCGTGCTGGTGGAGGGCCGGGGCGCGTCGTTCGGCGAGATCGGCGTGATGGCGGCGATGCTCGGCGTCGGCGGCGTGCTCGGCGCCCTGGCCGCTCCGACGCTGCACCGCGTCCTCGGGCCGCACCGATCGATCGCGTCGGTGTTCTGGGTGCTGACCCTGCTGGTGCCGTGCGCGCTGCTGGTCGAGTCGGCCTACCTGGTCGGGGTGCTGTTCGCCCTGATGAGCTTCCTGGCGCCGACCGCGAACACCACGATCGGCACCCACCAGTTGCTGCTCACCCCGGACGAGCTGCGCGGACGGCTCAGCGGGGTGATGGGTGTCGTCGTGGGTGGCGCGGGTGCGGTCGGCCCGCTGGTCGGCGGCCTGCTGACCGAGGCGCTGTCGGCCCGCACCGCCGTCGTGGTGTGCGCGGTGGGCATCTTGTCGATCACTATTTTCGTCACAGTCAGCCCGACGTTGCGCGGGTACGCGAAAGCACAAGAGGAGAACAAGGCATGAGGGACGACATCACCTACCAGGTCCTGGTCAACGACGAGGGTCAGTACTCGTTGTGGCCCGCGCACCACGACGTGCCCGCCGGGTGGCGGTTCGAGGGCACGAAGGGCACCAAGGACGAGTGCTCGGCGCACGTCGACCAGGTGTGGACCGACATGCGGCCGGCGTCGTTGCGCGCGGCGATGGACTGAGGTCCGGTCGTCGGTGCCCTGGTCCCGCTCAGAACAGCGGGACCAGGGCGCCGACGACGCCGGCGGCGACCAGCGCGCTCACCACGCCCCGGCGCAGGGCCAGCAGCCACAGCGCGGCCAGGCCGAGCAGGACGAACTGCCACGGCTCGGACAGCGACCAGGCCAGCGGCGCCGTGGAGCCCGCGATGGCGCCGATGGCCGCCGCGCCCGCGCCGGTCAGGAACGCCTGGGCCCGGTCGTCGTCCCGCAGGCGCAGCAACCTCGGGCCGCCCGCGATGACCATCGCGAACGACGGCGCGAACGCCACGAACGCGGCCAGCAGCCCGCCGCCGAGCCCGGCGGCGGCGTACCCGACGACCGCGACCGTCTGCACGACCGGTCCCGGGGTGATCTGCCCGAGCGCCACCGCGTTGAGGAACTGCGCGTCGGTCATCCACCCGTACGTGTGCACGGCGTCCTGCCGCATCAACGGGATGATCACGAAGCCGCCGCCGTAGGACAGCGCGCCGACCTTCGCCGCCACCCACGCCAACGCGCCCAACCCCCCGCCCACGGCGGGCAGGGCCAGCACCACGGGCCAGTTCGCCGCGCGGCCGGGCCGCGTCCGGGCCGCGACCTCCACCAGCCCGGCGGCGACGAGCACGAGCACCAACCACGGCCCGGTCACCGCCGCCGCCACCGCGCCCACCGCCAGGTACGACCACCACCGCGCCCGCGCCACCCGCGCCGTGCCGACCCGCCGGTAGCTGCCCGGGATCAACCCCCAAGCCGCGTGCGCCGCCACCGCGGGCACCGCCGCCCCCGCGCCCGCCGCCGCCCCCGTCACCCACGCGGGCGCGTCGTCGGCCAGGAACAGCACCGCCAACGCCAGGATCAGCAGCAGCCCCGGCACGATGAAGCACACCCCGCCGACCACCGCGCCCACCGCGCCGCGCAACCGCCACGCGCAGAGGATCGCGAGCTGGGTCGAAGCGGGACCCGGCAGCAGGTTGGTGACCGCGATGCCGTCCTCGAACTCGCGATCGGACAGCCACCCCCGCCGGGTCACGCACAGGTCGCGCAGCAACGCGATGTGCGCGGGCGGCCCACCGAACCCGACGCACCCGATCCGCCCCCACTCGCGGACGATGGTCCCCAACCCGACCCGACCGCTCACGGGACGACCACCCGACCAACCGACGAACCCACCGCAGCCGCTCCCGAACCTGGAGGTCGCACCACCCCATCCTCCACCCGGCCCGCTCACCGCCCTCGAACCACCCGGCCCTTCGCCCACCCGGCCCTTCGCCCACCCGGCCCTTCGCCCACCCGGCCCTTCGCCCGGCCGGCCCGGAGCCGACCACGTCCCGCTACCGTGACCGCCGTGCGCGCGGACGACTGGATGACCGACACCAGGGTTTCCTACGACACGGTGGCCGACAGCTACCTCGACTTCGCGCGCGAGGCGCTGGCGAAGGCCCCGCTCCTGCGCGGCGTCCTGGCCGTGTTCGCCGAGGCCGTCCGCGAGGTCGGCGGACCCGTCGCCGACATCGGCTGCGGACCGGGCCTCATCACGTCCCACCTGCACGGCCTGGGCCTGGACGCGTTCGGCGTCGACCTCTCACCCCGGATGGTCGAACTCGCCGGACAGCGCTACCCCGACCTGCGGTTCCACGTCGGCTCGATGACGGACCTCGACCTGGCCGACGCCTCGGTCGGCGGCGTGCTGGCGTTCTACTCGATCATCCACGTGCCGGACGCCGAAGTGCCGACCGCCCTCGCCCACTTCCACCGCGTGCTCCGGCCGGGCGGCGTCGCCATGCTCGGCTTCCACGTGGGCGACCGCGTCCGCCTCAAGACCGAGGGCTACGGCGGCCACCCGATGTCCCTGCACGTCCACCGGCGTCCGGTCGAGCGGGTGGCCGGCT
Organism: Actinosynnema sp. CA-299493; assembly: GCF_050946825.1. NCBI lineage: Bacteria > Bacillati > Actinomycetota > Actinomycetes > Pseudonocardiales > Pseudonocardiaceae > Actinosynnema > Actinosynnema sp. CA-299493. Next base: position 3,199,898 of record NZ_CP191993.1, on the reverse strand, counting down.
GGTTGCGCGACGCGGGCTTCGCCATCGAGGCGCAGGTCCTCCTCGGCCCGGACGACGAGGTGCCCGGCGGAGTGCTCATCGCCCGGTCCAAGTCCTGACCGACGCGGTTCGCGTCGTTCCCCGCGCGCCGGGGACGAGCTGGGCGTCGTCGCCGGCGCGCACGGACCGGACCGCCGCGGTCGCCTTCTCCAGGCTCCGCCGGCCGCGGGGGCGTGAGCCGCGTGGGGAGCGCCCCGCGCCTCACGTCACCGGCACGATCCGGGCCGACACCAACTCCCCCTCCACGACGTCGAGCAACCCGATCGTCCCGTGCGGTTGGCGACGGCGGTCGGTGGGCGAGCCCGGGTTGAACACGCGCACACCGCCCACACCGTCACCGGTGACGTCCACCGGGATGTGGGAGTGGCCGAACACCACCAGGTCCGCCTCCGGGAACCGGCGGCGCATGCGCGCGGCACGTCCCGTCGCCTGGCCGCTGTCGTGGATCATCGCCACGCGCAGCCCGGCGAGGTCGAGCTCGACGGTGTCGGGCGCGCCCCACTCGACCACGTCCGGCCCGTCGTTGTTGCCGCACACCGCGGTCACCGGCGCGTACTGGGCCAACTCGTCCAGCACGGACGCCACGCAGACGTCACCCGCGTGCAGGATGACGTCCGCGTGGCGCAGGTGCTCCGCCACCCCCGGCGGACAGGACTTCCACCGCCGGGGCGCGTGGGTGTCCGACAGCACGACTACCCGCATGACCTGTCGGGTCAGCTCATGGCCGGGCCCGAGTCGGCGCTCCCGCTCAGCTCCTTGAGGAACTCGTGGCACTGCTTGGCGCGCGCGGAGTCCTCCTCCATCACCCGGCGGAAGAAGGCGGCGATCTCCTGCTTGCCCGCGTTCTCCGCGTCGCGGACGTACTGGCCGTAGTCATGGCCGGCCTTGAGAGCGTGGTACTGCACGGAGATCAGGTCGTAGCTGACGTCGTCGAATCCGGTCTCGCCGGTGGCCATGGCCCCTCCTCGGTCTGGTCGGTTCGCCCTGTGCCATACCCGCCAACCGCGCCGCCAATCCACCGCGCCGACCACTCCGCCGAACTCACCACCGACCGCACCACCCGCCACTCGGACGTGGTCGCGCTGAGTGGCAGGGGTCGTGGGTTGCTTGTAGCGTGCGAACCGGGTTGAGACGACAGCCTTGGTCTGGCGCGAGCCATTTCATTGGCTGGAGGAACCATGAGGATCGCGGTCGTCTCGGCGCATGCGAGCCCGCTGCCCGTGCTCGGCGACGCCGAGGAGGGCGGTCAGGACGTCCACGTCGCCGACTTGTCGGCGGCACTGGTCGCGGCCGGGCACGACGTCGTCGTGCACACCCGGCGCGACTCCCCCCGATCACCCGATGTGGTGAGCACCCGGCTCGGTTACGACGTGGTGCACGTCGCCGCCGGGCCGCCCGGTCCGATTCACCCGGACGAACTGCTGCCTCACCTGGACGAGTTCACCCGGTTCCTGCGCTCGCAGTGGCGGGCCGACCCGCCGGACGTCGTGCACGCCCACTACTGGACGTCGGGCGTGGCGTCGGTGCTGGCCGCCAACGGCCTCGACGTGCCGGTGGTGCAGACGTTCCACTCGCTGGGCGTGGTGGCGCGGCAGGCGGGCGACGAGGGCGTGCCGGAGGCGCGGCTGTCCACCGAACGGCTGATCGGACGCGAGGCGAGCCGGGTCGTGGCCCAGTGCACGGAGGAGAAGGCGCACCTGGTGCGCATGGGCGTGCCGCGGACACGGGTCGCCGTGGTGCCGCCGGGGGTGGACGTCGAGCGGTTCAAGCCGGACGGGCCCCGGCTGAACCGGCCGCTGCGGCACCGGTTGGTCTCGCCCCCGATCGGCGCCGAGGACGTGATCACGGCGCTGCGAGCGGTGTGGGACACGGAGTTGGTCGTCGTGGGCGGGCGGGCCGAGGACGTCCGCAGGCTGCGCGAGCACTCGCTCGCGTCGGGCGTCGGCGACCGGGTCCGGCTGGTCGGCCGCGTGCCCCAGGTGGCGATGCCCGCGTTGCTGCGGTCCGCCGACGTGGTGGTCTGCGCCGGGGCGGACGGCGTCGCCTCGGACCACGCCGCCGTCACACCGCTCGAAGCCATGGCGTGCGGCGTGCCGGTGGTGGCCGCGAGCGTGGGCGGTTCGACGGACACGGTCGTGGACGGCGTCACGGGTCTCCTCGTGCCACCGCACGACCCGCGACTGTTGGCCCGCGCGCTGCGCCCCCTGCTGTCCGACGACGCCCGCCGCGACGCCTACGGGATCGCCGCCACCGACCGCGTCGAGGCGAGGTACAGCACGACCAGGATCGCCACCGAGACGGTCCGCCTGTACCGCCAGGCCACCGGCCGGCCGGAGACGCTGGAGGCCTCGGTCAACGACGGCTAGCACCGGCCACACCACCCTGGTGCCGAGCGCCACCAGGCACGAACGCTGACTGGCCGGTCAGCCGGCACGAAACGCCGACCGGCCAGTCAGCCACCACCGAACGCCAACGCCGACCGGCCGGCGCCGGCGACCGGTCAGCCACCGATCGCCGGACCCCGACGTCTACCTGTCGGTCAGTCGGAGCCGGACGCCCGACAGGCCGGTCATGGTCGGTAGGTGCGCAGGCGGTCGGTCAGGTCGTCCGGTGTGCCGTACGCGCGCAGCCGGATCGGCCTCGGGTCGCCGGGGTGGTCGCCGCGCCTCAGCGCCGCCACGTACGCGGCCACCTCCGGCACCGGCGGCAGCACGTCGCCGCCCCGGTAGGTGATCACCACCGGCGGCTCGGCCGGCCGGGTCCGGACGGCGGCGGCCCAGCCGTACTCCTCGTCCCACAGCAGGGTGAAGTCCCGGCCGGGGAACGACGGCAGGTCCCCGTCCACCACCAGGTACGCCGTCGCGGGTGGACCGGGGTCGGCACGCCAGCACCCGCGCGCCGACCCCACTTCGACCACGACGTCCCGCACGTACCGCTGCAGCCCCCCGGTCGGCGTGTCCTCGAACCCGGACCCGGACCTGGGCTCCGACCCCGAACCGGGATCAACGGTCGCCACAGTCGTCGCCTCCCTCCGACCTACCCGTTGCCGGCGGCCCGGTTCGACCGAGCCGGTCGGCCCAACGCGAAGCCGAGCGCGATCATGCCGATGCCCAGCAGCAGGTGCAGCCAGTTGTCGGCGCCGTTCAGCGGCACGAAGTTGGCCGAGCTGTCGTGGTCGATGATGAGCCCGTACAACCACAGCAGCAGGTAGACGACGCCGCCCGCGACCAGGTACAGGAACGCGTTGCGCAACGTCCTGGCCATCACCAGGCCGAGGACGCCGAACGCCAGGTGCACGATGTTGTGCAGGATGGACACGGCGAACACGCCGAGCAGCTTGGCCTGCGACTCGTGCCCCGCGAACTGGAGCGTGTCGTAGTCGGTGGTGATGCCCGGGATGAACCCGGCGATCCCCACCACGAGGAACACCGCGCCCACCACCGTCGCCGCCAGTTGGACCGGTGTGCGTGTCGTCGCTGTGCCGGGTCTGGACATGTCGACTCCCGTTGCCTCGCGGATACCCACTTCGGTTGCCGTCCGACTACCCGACGCGCGTGCGGGCAAACGACGCCGGTGCGACGGCGGTGGGCGCGGCGGTCAGCGCGGCGGTTCGAAGCGGGCCAGCCAGGTGGTGAGGATCCGCTCCAAGTGCCCGGCGTCGTCGGCGTCGAGGGCGTCGAGCAGCTGCCGCTCGTTGGCCATGTGCTCGGCGAACGCCTGGTCGATCACCCGCTTGCCCGCCTCGGTCAACGCGACCACGCGCCGCCTGGCGTCGTCCTGCCCCGCCCTCCGCGTCACCAGGCCGTCCCGCTCCAGCCGGTCGATGCGCTTGGTGATCGCGCCCGTGGTCACCATCGTGTACTGGGCCAGCTCCCCCGGCGCGCGCTCGTACGGCGCGCCCGCGCGGCGCAACGCGGCCAGCACGTCGAACTCGCCCTCACCGAGCCCGTGCCGCCGGTACACCACGGCCAGTTGCTCGGTCAGCACGGCCGCGAGTCGGTGCAGCCTGCCGATCACGCCCTGGGGCGTGACGTCGAGGTCCGGCCGTTCCCGAGCCCATTCGGCCTGGATCCGGGCCACGCGGTCGAGTTCCATGCCACCACACTATAGCTTCCGTGGAAGCTATAGTGTCTTCCGTGGAAACTGTCCGGTGGGGCCTGGTCACCGCCATCGCCCCGGTCGCGTGGGGCTCGACGTACTACGTCACGCACCACTTCCTGCCCGCCGACCAGCCGCTGTGGGGCGGGGTGCTGCGCGCGCTCCCCGCCGGCGTGCTGCTGCTCCTCTTGTGCCGCGAACGTCCTCGTGGCCCGTGGTGGTGGCGGTCGCTCGTGCTCGGCACGGTGAACATGGGCGCGTTCTTCGCGCTCGTCTACCTCGCCGCGCAGCTGCTGCCGACCAGCCTGGCCTCGACCATCATGGCCACGTCGCCGGTCGTGATGATCGCCCTGGCGTGGCCCCTGCTCGGTGAACGACCACGCGGCCGGGCGGTGCTGGGCGCGCTCACGGGCATCGTCGGCGTGGTGCTCATGCTCGCCTCGGGCCTGAACGCCGTCGACCCGATCGGGGTCCTCGTGTCGGTCGCCGCGATGGCCATGTCCGCGTTCGGGCACGTCCTCACGAAGCGCTGGGGCGCGGGCGCGGACGTGCTGCCGGTGACGTCGTGGCAGCTCCTCGCGGGTGGCGCGGTGCTCGTCGGGCCGGCGCTCGTGGTCGAGGGCGCTCCCCCGCCGCTCACCAGCGCCGGTCTGCTCGGCTTCGCGTTCGTGTCCGTGGTCGCCACCGCGCTCGCGTTCGTCGCCTGGTTCACCGGCCTGCGCCACCTGGACGCGGGGACGGTGGGGCTGATCGGCCTGCTCAACCCGGTCACCGGGGTCGTGCTCGGCGTGCTGCTGGCCGACGAGTCGCTGGGTGCGCGCCAAGCGCTCGGACTCGTGCTCGTGCTGTCCGGCGTGGTGCTCGGGCAGCACGCCGGACGCCGGACCCACCCCCGGAGGGACGGGCACGGCGCCGCCGAGAACCAGGTTCAGTGCCGCACGGCCGGCGCCGCCACACCGTCATCGCATCCCGGAATGACGTGAGATCCACCGATGTCCCCAGTGGACTGCAACCAAGGCTGACCAAGGGGACAACCATCGTCCGATCGGGCACCCGGGCTCACCGCTCCGGACGCGCCACCAACGACCACAGGTAGCTCAACGGCTCGCCGTCCGCGTCGTCGCGCTCGACGAACTCGGTGATCAGCGCGATCATCCGGGCGTTGAGCTCCGCCTGCGACTCCGCCCCGAGGCGCAGCACACCCCGGGCGGTGTCCCGGTAGGCGTCCGGCCCGGCCTCCAGCACCTCGGCCCGGTGCGCGGCGAGCATCGCCAGGTCCACCCGCTGGACCAGGCCCTCGCCCTCGACGTCGACCAGCCCCAACCGCCACGTCCGGCCGGTCGACCGGTACGGCCGCTCCACCGCGCCGCGCGCGCCGCTGCGCACCGGTTCGGCGACCAGGAAGTCCTGCTTCACCAACGCCCGCACGTGCCGCAGCACGGTCGCCGGCGCGACGCCGAGCCGGTCCGCCAGCTCCTTGTTCGTCAACGCCCGGTCCCAGCACAACCGCAGGACGCGCCACCGCAGCGGGTGCGCGAGCACCTTCAGCTCCTCGACCGTGGCGTCGCGGGCGGGGTGGTCAGACGGGACCGGCACGCCGCCGAGGCTAACCCACCCGCCCTTGCCGCGTCCGCCGGCGATTTGGTTCACTGTCACTGATTGCACAATTTGAAATCACTTGGGGGCGGCGTGGACGGATCGGCGCGGCAGGTCGGCGAGGAGCACGGCGGCACGGCGGGCTGGACCGACTTCGAGTGGTTGACCGGCGCGGAGCCGAGCCCGGACGGCCGGGGCGTGGTGTTCGTCGGCGACGCCTCCGGCCGGCCGCAGCCGTGGGTGTCGACGCTGGGCGGAACCCCTCGTCACGTGGAGGTGGCCGGGTCGGTCCGCCGGTGCGTGTGGCGGCCGGACGGCGCGCGGCTGCTGGTGCTGACGGACCCGAACGGCGGCGAGGACCACCGGCTGGCCGAGGTCGACCCGGTGACGGGCGAGGTGGAGTGGCTGGTCGCCGAGGAGGGCGTGCGGTGCGAGATCGGCACCCCGCACGGCAGCAACGGACGGCCTTACAGCCCGGACGGGTCGCTGCTCGCCTACGCGTCCAACGCCCGTGACCGCGAGGTGTTCGACGTGCTGGTGCGCGACCTGCGCACCGGCGGCGAGCGGATCGTGCTGCGCGGCGACGACCGCTACCTGCCCATCGCCTTCTCCCCCGACGCGCGGCTGCTGCTCGTGCTGCGGCTGCACCAGAACACCGAGCAGGACCTGTTCGCGTGCGACCTCGCCACCGACGAGGTCCGGCTGCTCACCCCGCACGACGGCCCGGCGAAGTACCACCCGTTCGCGTGGCTGCCCGACTCCTCCGGCGTCTACCTGTGCACGACCCAGGGCCGTGACTTCCTCGGTCTCGCCACGCTGTCCCTGGACGGCGGGCTGACCTGGCTCGACACCCCCGAGTCCGATGTGGAGGGCGGGGCCCTCGCACCGGACGGCACGCGGCTGGCGTGGGGCCTCAACGAGAACGGCTGCACGCGGCTGAGGTGGGCGGAGGTCGGCGGCCCACCCGCCGACGTCACCGGGCTCCCGCGCGGTGTCGCGGTCACCGAGTTCGGCCTCGACGGCTTCGCGCCGCGGTTCACCGCGGCCGGCGACCTGCTGGTCCAGCTCGGCCGGCCGGACGGGGCGACCGACCTGTTCCTGGTGGACCTGCCGGGCGGCCGGGCCAGGCAGCTGACCGACTGCGGCGCACGGCTGCCGGACGCGATCGTGCCGCCGACCCTCGTGCACGCGACCAGCGCGGACGGCGAAACCGTGCCGTGCCTGCTCTACCGGCCGCCGTCGGCGGGCGCGGACCGCGCGACACCGGTGGTGGTGACCGTCCACGGTGGACCGGAGTACCAGGCGAAGCCGATGTTCGACCCACTGGTGCAGTCGCTGCTGGCGCGCGGGATCGGCGTGCTGGCGCCGAACTCCCGCGGCTCGTCCGGCTGCGGGATGCGCTACCAGCGGCTGATCTACCGCGACTGGGGCGGCGGCGACCTGGCCGACCTGGAGGCGTCGGTGCGGCTGCTGGACGACGTGCCCTGGGCGGACACGACGCGGCTGGGCGTGCACGGCGCGTCGTACGGCGGGTTCGCCGCGCTGTCGTGCCTGACCAGGCTGCCGCACCTGTGGCGGGCCGGTGTGAGCGAGTGCGGGCCGTCGGACCTGCTCAGCGACATCGAGGGGTTCCCGCCGACCTGGCGCAAGCGGGCGGTGGACTGGATCGGCGATCCCGACGACCCCGCCGACGTGGCCGTCCTCACCGAGCGCAGCCCGCTCGGCAACGCGCACCGCCTCACCGCGCCGGTGCTGCTCATGCACGGCGAGAACGACGCCAACGTCGACCCGGCGGAGTCCGAGCGGATGTACCGCAGGCTGCGTGAGCTGGGCAAACCGACGCGACTCGTGCTGCACCCCGGCGTCGGTCACGAGTGGGCCAGGGAAGGGCTCGCCGCGACCATCGGACTGATCGTCTCCTGGTTCACCGACCACCTCCGCTGAACCCCCTCCGCCGCGTGCTCCGACGTGATCCCCGCGGGAGACCGCCGCGCGGAGGCTCAGGACAGGGTCAGCAGCAGGTGCAGGCCGACCAGCAGGCCGCACGTGGCGGTGTGCACGACCGGGTTCTGGGCCAGCAGGGCGGCGAACTCGCGCAGGAACGCGCTGGGCAGGAAGTACCACGCCGTCGGCGCGCCGATGATCTGCATGCGCAGCCGCAGCCGCCGGGCCAGCACGGCGGCGCGGAAGACGTGGAAGTTGTTGGTCACCGCGACCGCACGGCCCGTCCACCGCCGTTCGGCGAGGAGCTTCGCGCTGTAGGACAGGTTCTCCTCGGTCGTCGTCGCGCGGTCCTCCAGCACGATCAGCTCGTCCGGCACGTCCCGGCGCAGCAGGTAGTCGCGCATCGCCGCCGCCTCGGACACCGCCTCGTCCGGCCCCTGCCCGCCCGAGACGACGAGCAGCGGCGTGCGGCCCGCGGCCACCTCCCGGCGGTACAGGTGCAGGCAGCGGTCCAGTCGCGCGGCCAGCAACGGCGGCACCCGGTCGCCGATCAGGCCCGCTCCGAGCACCACGATCGCGTCGAAGCCCGTGCGGCGGCCGACGCTGCCGTACGCGATCGAGTACAGCAGCAGGCTGACGAACAGGAACGCGACGTAGGCCGAGACGATCAGCAGCGACCCGATCACCGCGTCGACCACCGGCCCGGTGTGCGCGGTGGCGAACCCGAACGCGACCACCAGGCCGAAGATCGCGAGCCCGGCGAGCAGCGAGAGCAGGTTCGCCAGGCCGAGACCCTCGCGGCGCAGCATGAGCACGCCGTTGGCGACCAGCGCGCCCGGCAGCACGAAACCCAGCCCCAGCAGCACGGCCACGAACGCGTACCCGACGGCGACGGCCGGCCACCCGCCGGTCGCCGAGGCCCGGAACACCAGCCACAGCAGGAGGAGCACCAGCGTCACGCCGAGCCACACCGCGTTGCCGAGGCGCCGCCGGTCCCGGATCACGCCGACCACGAAGAACAGGGCGGGCACGAGCGCCGCGATCCCGAAGATCATGCCGGCCAATGTAGACGGCCGGTCACTCGAAGTCGTCGTCCCCGGGCGAGCTGTCCCGATCCGACGCCTCCTGCTCCGGCAGCACGGTGGCGAGGTAGGAGCGCAGCGCGGCGGTGGTGCCCACGTCGCGGCCCGCGTTCTCGGACAGGAACCAGCGGTGGACCAGCACCTCGTGGAACAGCTCCGCCGGCGCCAGCACGCCGAGCAGGTCGGGCGGCACGGCGGCGACCACCGGGTCGTAGACCTCGTTGCGCCACAGGTGGCCGGCGGTCGTCTCGGGCACGGGCGCGCCGTCGCGCTGCTCCAGGTACGCGCGGAACGAGCGCAGGTCGTTGAGCAGGCGCCGGGCCTGGCCCTCCTGCGCCTCCAGGCCGGTGAGCTTGAACAGCTCGCGGCGGCTCTGGCCGATCTCGGCGACCCGGATGTCCACCCGCAGCCGCGCGCCGCTGTCCGAGGTGACCAGCTCGACCTCGTCCACGTCGAAGCCGAGGTCGTTGAGCCGGCGCAGGCGCTCGGCCACCCGGTAGCGCTGCTCGTCGAGCTGGAAGAACTCCTCGCGGGTCACCTCGTCCCACAGCGCGGCGTACCGCCGGGGCACGCTGTCGGCGACCTCGATCGGGTCGATGTCGGACGGCAGCAGGCCGCCGGCCTCCAGGTCCATCAGCTCGCCGCCGATGCGCTCACGGGCCAGGTCCACGTCGTAGGTCCGCTGGCCGGCGGACAGCTGCGGGTGGCGCTCGACGGTCTCGGCGTCCACCAGGTAGGCGGCCAGGTTGCCCGCGTCGAGCCGGAACAGCGTGTTCGACAGCGAGCAGTCGCCCCAGAACGTGCCGGACAGGTGCAGCCGCACCAGCAGCTCGACCAGCACGTCCACCAGGCGCTCGGCCGAGTGCTCGCCGCGCGGGCTGGAGAACAGGTAGCGGTAGGACATCGAGTGGTCGAGGTAGCGGGTGACCAGGATGGCCTGCTGGTCGTCCGGGCGGTCGACGCACAGCCCGAGCACCGACACCGAGGGCATGCCCTCGCCCTCCAGGTCGCCGAGCACGGCGTACTCGTGCCGGGCCAGCGACTCGGCGATCTCCTTGAGCGCGTACACGCGGCCCTCGCTGGCGACGAACCGCACGACGTGCCGCGAGATGCCCCGCTGCGGGACGGTCAGCAGCAGCTTCTCGTCCCACTCCTCCAACGGCTGGGCCCACGGCAGGGAGAGCAGTCCACCGGCCTCGCTGGCGGGTGGGCGGAAGAGGAATCGCATGTGCTCCCCGTGGCTGGTGCGCGCCGGACGAGGCCGAAACTACCTCGTCGCGGTGCCGCCGAGCCACGCGATGTGTCCTGGTCGTCACGATCAAGAAGGCGGCGGCCCCGCCCGATCGGCGTCGTGCGGGGCGCGGGGATACTGCCGGGTGTGGACGCTGCCGAAGTGCAACCGGTCGAGGGACGGACACGGGTCGGGTTGGTCGGGGTCGGCGCCATCGCCCGGACGCACCTGGAGGTGCTCGCCGAACGGCCCGAGGTGGACCTCGTGTTCACCGTCGACCCGCACGCCGAGCCGCCGGTGTTCCGGGGCGCGGTCCCCGCGCACCACCGGGACCTCGACGAGGCCTTGGCAGCGCACCGGCCGCACCTGGTGGTGATCGCCACACCGGCGGACTCGCACGCCGACCTCGCCGCGTCGGTGTTGACCGGCTCCGACGCGCGGGTGCTGGTGGAGAAGCCGCTGGCGCCGGACCCGGCGTCGGTGGACCGGCTGGGCGACCTGCCCGGCTCGCACGACCGGCTGTTCACCGCGCACCACTTCGCGTTCTCGCCCGAGGTGCGGTGGGCGGCCGACCTGGTGGCCGCCCACCCGGAGTGGGGGCCGGTCACCGCCGTCACGTCGGCGTTCACCGACCCGTACGTGCTCAAGGGCGAGCAGGCGTTCACGTCCTACATCTCGGCGTGGACGGACTCGGGCATCAACCAGCTCACCGTGCTGGCCCGCCTGGTGCGGGTCGTGGAGGTGACGTCGCTGCGGGACGAGCGCACGAGCTGCTGGGCCGTGGCGTCGTTCCGGTCCCGCGGCGCGGTGGGCACGGCCCGGTTGCACACCACCTGGCGCACCGGCGCGAGCAGCAAGTCCACCGTCTTCACCTGCGGTGACGTGGAGGTGTGGCTGGATCACACGGCGATGACCGGGTTCGCGTGCCGGGGTGGGGAGCTGCTGGCCGAGCACGGCGGTGACGGTCGGACGCCGCGCAAGGTCGCGCACTACCGGCCGCTGTACGCGAGCCTGCTCTCCGACCGACCGGACCCGATCCTCGGTTTCACCGCCGCCGCGGCCCTGACCGGTCTGCACGCCACCGCCGGCCTCGGCGGACCGGGGACGTCCGCCTGACCGCGCGACGAGTGGTCGGAGTTCCCGCCGGACCACGCCGGTCGGGCCGATCTTCGGCACGGGCCGTGGGCAGAGAGTGTCACAGGTCACACCCGAGTGGTTCAACGGGGGACGTCCTCCGGAGGGTTTCCCGTCCGCAACGGAAACCCGAGAGCGGCGGAAGGGGGCGACGTGCCGGCCGACTACGACCAGTTCGTCACCGAGCGTCTTGATCGACTACTGCGGTACGCCACCGCGTTGACGTGCGACAAGCACCTGGCCCAGGACATCGTCCAGGAGGTGCTGGTGCGCGCGCGGCACAAGTGGGCACGGATCGGCGCGGTCGACGTGCCCTACCTGTACGTCAAGCGGATGGTGACCAACGAGTACCTGTCGTGGCGTCGCCGCCGGGCGGCCCGGGACGTGTCCTCCACCCACGTCGTGCTCGACGACCTGGCCCCCGCGGTCGCCGACCCGGCCGTGCGCCACGCCGAGCGGGACGCGATGCGCGCCCGGATCGCCGTGCTGCCGCGCAAGCAGCGGGCCGCGCTCGTGCTGCGCTACTACGAGGACAGCACCGACGCCGAGATCGCCGCAATCCTGGGCTGCACGGAGGGGACCGTCCGCAGCCACATCTCCCGCGCGCTGCACACGCTGCGGGTCAACGAGAACGCGCCGTCGGAGGTGCTGCGATGACCGACACCCGGCAAGAGGCCCTCATCCGCGAAGCGATCTCGGCCGAGGCCGGCCAGGCCGTCGACCGCCGGACCGTGCTGGCGAACCTGCACGGCGAGCGGACCCGGCGGCGGCCCTTCGCGCTGTTCGCCGCGGCCGGGTTGACCGTCGTCGCCGCGGCCGTCGCGGTGGTCGTGCCGCTGACCGTGGACCGGAGCGCGGCGCCGCCGACCACCGATCCGGCCGCGCCCCCCGCGACCACGACCGCGCGGACCGTGCTGCTGATCGGCCTGGACGGGGCGGCGAACACCGACTCCGTCGTGCTGGCGAAGGTCGGCGTCGACGGCGTGGTCAGCGCGGCGGCGCTGCCCGGGGACGCCCTGGTCGACATCCCCGGCGTGGGCCGGGGCCGGCTGAACTCGGCCTACGCCCGGGCCCACGAGGCGGCGCGGGCCGAGGGGCGCGACGGCGACTCGGCGGGCGTGGAGTCGCTCGTCCGGACCGTCGGGTCGCTGACCGGCGTGCCGGTCGACCACTACGCGGCGGTCGACATGGCGGCGTTCAGCACGCTGTCCGAGGCGGTCGGCGGCGTGCCCGTCTGCCTCCGGCGCCCGGCCCGCGACGAGCTCTCCGGCATCGACCTGCCCGCCGGGCCGCAGTCGGTCTCGGGCGCCCAGGCGTTGGCGTTCCTGCGGCAGCGCAACGGGCTCGCGAACGGCGACCTCGACCGGATCCTGCGGCAACAGGCGTTCCTGCGCTCGCTCGCGGCGAAGGTGGCCGAGGCCGGGCCGGCGCAGGTCGCCCGGCTGGCGCAACTGGTGGCGACCAGCGTGCGCGTCGACCCCGGCCTGGACGTGCTCGACCTCGCCGGGCGGCTCACCCCCACCGTGCGGACCGCGATCATCCCGCTCGGCGACGAGGTCGACGTCGACGGGGGCCGGGGCCACCAGGTCGACCCGGTGGCGGTGCGGACGTTCATGGCGGGTTTCCTCGCCGACGGTGCCACCGGCACGCCCACCGGCGGCCACTCCGTCCCGCCACCCGCCACGGAGACCGAGGCGCCCGGTCGGACCTCGCCGCCCGTCGACTGCGTGCGCTGATCCCGGCCTGGGCTACAGCGGCAACGGCTCGGTGATCTGCAGGCCGGCGTCCACGCTCGCCACCAGCAGCTCCACCTGGTGGGGCGAGTGGACGCCGGCCCAGCTGCGCAACGGGCCGAGGAAGTCGGCCAGGTCGCGTTGCGCGGCGCGCAGCATCGCGGGCAGCGCGGTCCGGGGCACGTCCACGTGCGGCACGTCGCGTCCTTCGTGCACCCACACGCGGACCACGTCCACGCCGACGTACTCGACCCACGGCGCGGGAGGGTGGCCGAGGTCGACCGGCGCGCGGTGCAGCGCGTGCAACCACGTGCGCCACTCGAACAGGTCGGTGCCGACGGGTTCGACGCGCACGCCGTCGTCGCCGTCGAGGAGCAGCCCGCCACGCCCGCACAGGGTGTCGAAGCCGATCAGCTCGTGCACGGCCGCGGCTGCGGTCCGGGCGTCCCGGCCGCCGCTGTGCAGGTACATCGCGCAGAGCACCGAGCCGACGTCGTCCTGCCCCACCCTCCCGTCCAGGTGCAGCCAGCCGCCGTCGCCGGACACCGGCCACAGGTCGAAGTTCTCCGGCGCGTACCTGGTGATCACTGGCGAGAACCGGGCCACCTCCCCGAGGCTAGCGCGCGATCGCCCCGGCGACAGGGGCCGCCGGGGCGATCGTGGTTCTCCAACTGCCGTAAGGCCGGCCGGCCCGCCCACGCGCGGTCAGTCGGTCTGGCAGTCGGTCGGGCAGTGCGACATCAGGGTGCGGAACTCCGCGATCTCGACCACGGGCGGCGACCGGCGGACAGGGGCGGCCGTCGGGTCACGGCAGGCTTTACGCGGGCGTGGCGTCCTCGGCGAGCAGGTCCGCGCCGTAACTGTCGCTGATCCACTGGTCCCGGTAGACGGTGTCCAGGTAGCGGTCGCCGAGGTCCGGCGCGATCGCCACCGCGATCACGTCGCCGTCGGGCCGGTTGCGCGCGAGCCAGTCGGCCGCGCCGGAAATCACCGTGCCGGTCGAGCCGCCGAACAGGAAGCCGTGCCGCAGCAACGACCGGCAGGCGCGCACGGTGTCCCGCTCCGCCACGTGCAGCACCTCGTCCACGAACGACTCGTCCAGCAGCGGCGGGCGGACGCTGGTGCCCAGGCCCGGCAGCAGTCGCGGTAGCGCGGGCGTGCCGAAGGTGACCGAGCCGACCGAGTCCACCGCGACGACCCGCACCGACGGCTTGTTCTCCTTGAAGTACCGCGCGCAGCCCATCAGCGTGCCGGTGCTGCCCGCGCCGATGAACACCACGTCGACCTCGGGGAAGCTCTTCAGGATCTCCGGGCCGGTGCTCTGGAAGTGCGCCATCCAGTTCGCCGGGTTGGCGTACTGGTTGAGCCACACGAAACCCTCGTCCTCGCACACCTGCTTGACGTAGCGGATGCGGGCGCCGAGGTAGCCGTCCTGGGGGTCGGGCTCGGTGATGACGTGCACCCGCGCGCCCAACGCCTCCATCAGCTGCCTGGTGGCGGGGTTGCAGCGCGCGTCGGTGACGCACAGGAACCGGTAGCCGCGGCTCGCCGCCACCATCGCCAGCGCCACCCCGAGGTTCCCCGACGAGCTCTCCACCAGCGTCGCGCCCTCGCGCAGGGTGCCCGCGCGCACGGCGGCGGACACCATCTCGTTGGCGGCCTTGAGCTTGATGGACCCGGCGAAGTTGAACCCCTCGCACTTGAGGTACAGCGGGTGGCCCGAGAGCCGCCGGAGGTCCACGTAGAGGTCGTCCACGTTGAAATCCTGGGGCGTCGATATCACTGGCATGCGCCGACTCCTAGGCGAGGTGCACGGTCAGGCGGTTCAGCGCTTGCCGTGGCGGTCGAGGTCGTGGAAGAAGTCCGGGACCACGGCCAGCCGACCCGCCCGCGACACCTCGTCGTAGACGTGCTTGCCGACCGCCAGGTCCAGCACGCCCAGGCCGAACGGGGAGAACACCAGCGGCCGGTCCGCCGGTGGCGTCACCGCTCCGGTCATGACGTCGTGCAACGTGCCGGACAGGAACTCCCGGTTGCCGGTGAGCTGCTCGGCCAGGTGCGGCGAGGTGTTCGCCTTCAGGCAGTGCTCGACGTCGTCCACCACGTTCGCGGACGCGAGGATCACCTCGGGCGACAGGTCGCGCAACGACACGTGCAGCACCAGCGGGTTGTGGTCGAACCACGCCGGGTCGGTGACGTGCGGCGTGCCCGCGACGGTGGCGAACACGACCAGGTCGCTCGACCGGATCAGGCTCTCGGCGCTGTCGTGGACCTCCACCGCGCCGTCGCCCGCGTCCAGGGCGTACTCGCGGAAGCCGTTCGCGGAGTCGGCGCTCAGGTCGTGCACGCCGACCTGGTCGAAGCTCCACCCGGTCGCGGTCAGGTAGGTGTGGATGTAGCGGGCGATCAGGCCTGTGCCGACGAACCCGACCCTGGCGGGGCGGTGCCGGCCTCGGCTGAGCCAGTCCGCGGCCAGCGCGGCGGACGCGGCGGTGCGCACCGCGCTGACGATGGAGCTCTCCAGGCAGGCGATCGGGTAGCCGGTCTCGCGGTCGTTGAGGATCAGCACCGCGGACGCGCGCGGCAGGCCTGCGGCGACGTTCGCGGGGAAGCTGGAGATCCACTTCACCCCGTGCACGCCGATGTCGCCGCCGATGGAGGCGGGCAGCGCGATGATCCGCGACGAGGGGTCTTCGGGGAACCGCAGGAAGTAGGACGGTGGATTGATCGTGGCGCCTTCACCGTGCCACCGGTAGGCCGCCTCGACGAGTTCGAGCACGTGCTTCTCGCGCCCTCGCAGTACCTCGTCGACCTGAGCGCCCGAAATCACCGCGAAGGCAGGTGCCACGTTGTCGTCCCTCTCTCGTCAAGCCCGGTGAGCGGCCCGACCGACCGGGAAGCGCTCTCGACCACATCCTCGCGAACACGGCTGACAACCCGCTGACACGTCACTGACGGCGGTGGACAGGGGGAACCCACAGCTGTCGGACCCGTCGCCGTGCGGCACCACCGCGGTGGGCCTCCAGCCCGGTGAGAGCGGGCCGGCTCGGTCACCTCCCCTGCTGGGAGGCTGGGCGCATGACCCCGCGGCGGATCGTGGTGCTCGGCGTGAGCGGCGCCGGCAAGTCGACGTTGGCGCGCGAGCTGGCGCCTCTCGTGGGTGGCCCGCACGTGGAGCTGGACGCGATCCAGCACGGCCCGGACTGGACGACGCCACCGGCGGACGAGATCCGGGCGCGGGTGGCGGCGGTGACGGACGGGCCGGCGTGGGTGGTCGACGGCAACCTGGCCTCGGTGACGGCGGACGTGCTGTGGCACCGGGCGGACCTGATCGTGTGGCTGGACCTGCCGCTCCGGGTGGCCCTGCCGCGGTTGGCGCGCCGCAGCACGGCCCGGATCGCGCGCCGGACCGTGCTGTGGAACGGCAACCGGGAACGGCCGGCGTTCCTGGTGGGCCGGGACTCGGTGCTGGTGTGGGCCGTGAAGGCCGGCCGCAGGCACCGGGCCGAGTACCCCGGCCAGCTGGCGCGGGCCGGGGTGCCCTGGGTGCGGCTGCGGTCGGCCGCCGGGGTGGCGCGGTGGCTGGCGGGGTTCGCCGCGGTGAGCCGACGCCCACCCGGAACGGGTCGCCCCGACCCGACTCCCCGGTGACCGTCGCCCTCAAGTCCCGCGAGTCCTACGTTCGCGGTTCGAGAGTCCTACGTCCAGGCCCCCCGAATTCAACGCTCACGTCCCGGTGCGGGGTGTCTGAGCGTTGAATTCGGGGGTCGCGAACGTAGGACTCTCGAACCTTGGACGTAGGACTCGCGGGGCTCAGGTGGCGGCGGTGCGGGAGGACTGGGCCTGTGGCTGGTCACCGGCCGAATCGCGCGGCCACCACCGGGTCGGGCGCGGCAGGAACGCGGCCAGCTCCGGGAAGTCGGTCGGCCGCTCGGTCATCCAGTTCCAGTAGCGCGGGATCGAACGGGCGTACTCGCAGTAGTACCGGCGCAACGCGTCGATCAGCAGCCGCAGCGTGTTCGGGTGGATCGACCCCGGCCGCCACACGAGCAGCAGCCTGCTGCGCAACGGCTCGGTCATCGCCACCAGGCTCACGTCCGACGTCGACCCGGTCGGCGTGGCCAACGCCGCCGCCCCCGCGTCGCGCACCCAGCTCATCGCCTCGGCGTGCCCGCCCGCGTAGTGCATGACCTCCGGCGTGGGGTGGTCGAGCCTGCGGAACAGGTGCTCCTCGACGACGTGGAACCAGTGCCCGGGCACGTGGTGCACCCAGCTCAGCGACAGCATGTGCCTTCGGCTCACCGTAGTCCTGCGCGCGAGCGCGTGATCACGCGGCAGCGCCAGCCAGATCGGCTCGCGCACGATGATCTCCTTGGCCAGCGCGGGATCGAGGTCCCGCACCCCGTCCACCGCTTCCGGGCTGGGCACGAGCGCCGCGGTGAGCTCGCCGCGGCTGACCGCGTCCACGCCGAGGGCCGGGTCGAGCGTCACCGTCTGCACCTCGACCGAGGGCAGTGACGACTGCAACGCGCGCCGCAGCGTCACCGGTGTCCATTCGGCGTTGCCGATGCGGAGAATTCCGGAGGACAGCGAGGACGCCTCCGCGACCACCGCGTCGGCCCTGGTGGCGAGATCCGCCAGCATCGGGATCAATCGCTCCCCCAGCGGCGTCGGAGTGATCCCGAAGGCCGAACGCACGAACAGGTCGCCGCCGACCGCCTTCTCGATCCGTCTCAGTTGGGCGGTGAGGCTCGGTTGGGGCAGGGACAGCTTCGCCGCGGCCTTCGAGATGCTGCCGGCCTCGGCAAGGGTGGTGACCACCCTGGCGTGACGTATCTCCAGGTGCATGCATCCAACCCCTTCGCGTCGTTACTCGGGGTCCACTAACTCCGGCGGGTTCGGGGATTTCCCGCACCCGCCTCGTTCGTGCCGGGCGGCCGTTCCAACCTACCCCACGGGGTGAACGCGAGAGGAGGAGTTCACGCGACCGCCAACCATTCGTTGTGTCTTCAACAGAAATTACGGAAACGGTGACTTCGCCCTTCCGCACACAGCGATAGGTCCCCGCGTGGCGAGCAAGAACGTGAATCTATCTCCGATTCAAGGGGGTGGTTGATGTCGTCCGACCGCATTGCGCCCGCAAGGTGTTGACGGCCCGCGCGCAGCCTGATGAAGACCCGCATCCGCAAGGGCTCGCAGCGACGCCGCGCACCCCGCCGGTGGAAAGCGGCGGGCTGACGTGTCACGGCCGGCGGCGGAGGTCCACTTCGGCGCCGGTCGCGGCCGACCGGACGAGCGCTTGGCCCACCCGGGCGGTGCGCGCCGAGTGCGCGGGCGACACCAGCGGCGTGATCCGCTCGCGGACCGCCTCGGCGAAAGCGGCGGCCTGGTGTTCGTAGGCGTCGGAGGCCGGCACCGCCTCGTCGCGCACGCCGTCCAGCGTGACGACCGTGATCAGCCCTTCCTCGTCCGGACGGGTCCACGCGTTGCGCACGGAGATCGATCCGCGCGTGCCCTGGAACTCGTAGGTCGCGCGCGGCCCGTACTCGAGGCTGTAGTCCATCACGGCCCACCGGCCGTCGCCGAAGTCGAGCGTCGCCACCGCGCTCAGGTCGACCTCCCGCGAGTGGAACCGGGCCCGCACCGCGCGCGGCTCGGCGTCGAACGCCCACAGCGGCACGTCGAACGCGTAGCAGCCGACGTCCCAGGTCGCGCCGCCGCCCAGCGCCGGGTCGAACCGGATGTTGTCCTCGACCGCGGTCGGGTAGGCGAACGCCGACCGCACCACCCGCAGCTCGCCGATCTCGCCCGAGGCCAGCAGTTCGGCCGCACGCCGCTGCTGCGGGTGGAAGCGGTACATGTACGCCTCCATCACCACGAGGTCGGCGGCGGCGCGCTCGACGCGCACGCAGTCCTCTTCGGACAACGCCATCGGCTTCTCCACCAGCACGTGCTTGCCCGCGTCGAGCGAGCGCAACGTCCACGGCACGTGCTGGGTGTTGGGCAGCGCGATGTACACGGCGTCGACGTCCGGGTCGGCCAGCAGCTCGTCGTACCCGTCGTGCACGCGGGCCCCGAACGGACGCGCCACCTCTACCGCCTTCGCGCGCCGCCCCGCCCTGCTCGCCACCGCCACCACCGCGTTGCCCGCCGTCCGGTGGATCGCCGGCACCACCCGGCTCGCGATGTGCCCAGTGGCCCCGAGGACACCCCAACGCAGCGGCTTCACCCTCAGCACCTTAACCGCTTCACCGCGAGTCCTACACCCAGAACGCGTGAGTCCTACGTTCAGGACCCCCGAGTTCAACGCTCAGTACACCGCACCAGAGCCGGCCGCAGCCGGCCGTCCTCCGTCACCGCCGCGGCGCCGCTGCCCGGTCCACTTCGGACACCCGGCTAGACCGCCACCCGGCGTGGCGACGCCAGCACGGGGTCGGCGGTGAGGATCGCCAGGTGCACCTCGCGCAGCAGCGAGCCGGGGTCGATGCCCAGCTCGTCGGCGAGCATCCGGCGGCCCTCCTCGTAGAGCACGAGCGCGTCGGCCTGCCGGTCGCAGCGGTAGAACGTGGTCATGAGCTGGGCGCGGAACCGCTCCTGCAACGGGTGCCGGCGCACGAGCTTGGTCAGCTCGGGCAGCAGCTGGGCGTGCCTGCCCAACGCGAGGTCGGCCTCGACGCGGCCGGCCAGCGCGGCGATCCGCGTCTCCTCCAGCCGCGGCGCCTCGGCGTCCGCCAGGTGCTCCGACACGCCCGTCAACGCGGGACCGCGCCACAGCCGCAACGCCGCGCGCAGCAGCCGGGCCGCGTCCTCGTAGTGGCCGGCGGCGAGCGCGGACTGGCCCCGTGCCGCCTGCTCCTCGAACTCCCGCAGGTCGAACGCGCACTCGGCGAGCCGCAGCTCGTAGCCGCGGGAACGGCGGGTGATGCCGACCTCGCGCCGCAGCGTCTTGCGCAATCGCGAGACGTAGGTGTAGATCTGCGCGTTGAACGTGGCGGGCGGGTGGTCGCCCCACAGGAAATCGCTCATCTGGGTGTCGGAGACGACGCCGTTGTCGGCGAGCAGCAACGCGGTGAGGACGGTGCGCGGTTTCGACCCGTCCAGCGGCACCTCCTGCCCGTCGTGGTGCACCTCGACCGGTCCCAAGACCCGGAACTCCAGCACTTCGCCTCCTACAGCAGTACCTGGTCGTGGACGAGGATCGCCTGGTAGAGCCGTCGCATCGCGCGACCGGGCTCCAACCCGAGCTCGCTCGCCAGACGTCTGCGCGTGTGGTGGAAGACGTCCAGCGCCTCCGTCTGCCTGCCGTTGCGGTACAGCGCGACCATCAGCTGCTCGCTGAACCGCTCCCGCTCCGGGTACTCGGCCGCGAGCTGCTTGAGCTCGGGCACCACGCCGCGGTCCTCGCCGTTGGCGAGCTTGGCGGCGATGAGGTCCTCGCGGGCGCCGAGCCTGCGCTCGTCGAGCCGGGCCGCCTCGATGCGGAACCTCGTGCCGTCGCTCACGTCGAACAGCGCCGGCCCCTGCCACAGCCGCAACGCGTGTTCCAGCAGGTCGATCGCCTCGTCGGGGCGGTGCGGCACCAGGGCCGAGCCCAGGTCGGCCAGCTCGCGGAACAGGTGCGCGTCGACCGCCGCGGCGGGCAGGTCGAGCACGTAGCCGCTGCTCACCGTGCGGACCAGGCAGTCGCCCGGCACGTCGGCGAACTGCTCCAGCAGTTTGCGCAGCCGCACCACATTCGCCTGGAGCGCGTTGCGGGCGTTTCCCATCTGTTTGCCGGCCCACAATTCCTCGACCAGCTGGTCGAACGGAACGGGGGCGCCCGGTGAAAGCGCCAGCAGCGCGAGCAGGGTGCGCACCTGACGAGCGGCGACACCCATCCGACGATCCTCACGTGCGAGGGCGACAGCACCGAGAATCTGCACCCGCATGGTCACGACCCCCAGTCTCTAGACGACGCAGAGCGCGGTAGCCGGCAGTCGAACCCTGAAATCTCCCGACCAAAGCGTGTGACATGGTGCCCAGCCGGTCACGATGGGGGGAAATATCATTTGGACCACTTGGCGCGTGCCGTCGCGGTATGCCGCCGATCAGGGCAGCGCCTGACTCCGGGCGCGGTGGCGGCGCCCGCCGGACTTGGGCCCCACGGCGGTCACGGTCACCGCGCGTCACGGTCGCCCGGCCGCCGCGGGTGATCAAGGAGTTCGGGGCGACCGGTCCGCGTGCCGACGGCCGGGGTGGGCGCGTTCGTAGGCCTCCAGCACGATCTCCGACAGCCGGCCGCGGTCGGAGATCCGGTAGCCGTGCTCGCGCGCCCACTGCCGAACGACCTGCGCCAGGGGGGCATCGGCGCTGCGTACCGGTGCCGGCGCGCCGCCGGGCACCCGCCGCGCGACCCGCACGAACCGGTCGAGGACGGCACGCAGGACGGCCGCGTTGGCGGCGCCGAGGCGGATCTCGAACCACACGCCGTCGAGGCCGAACGAGACCGGCCGGACGTCGTGCCCGGAGTGCCCGTCCAAGTCGTCCACCGCCACGCGCACCACTTCCCCAGGTCGGACACTCACGCTCGGTGTCGATCCCACGGCACGTTACCGGGAAGTTGACCATGGGCGGGGAAGCGGATCGCCAAGTATAGGAGAGGTATAGCGGACGACCGAGGTGTTTCCTCCGGGCAAATCCCCGGCGCCGGTCGTGGCGATCGGTCGCACCGGCGTTCCCCCGAGCGGTCGCCGCGGCTCGTCCGATGACGTCACCGGAATTCCGCCACGTCCGCCCGCGGCCCGATTCCCGCATTACCGGCACTTCGGTCCGGCGCACGGCGGCCCGGCCGTCGACCGTCGATTACCGCGATCCGCGGACTCGACCACCGATATCCCTCGTGGTGCGTTCGACCCTTGACGGCGTGACCGCGTCGCGAACCGCGCGACCGGCGCGCGCCGCCGCCCGGAACCCGAGCCGGACGGGTGCGACAGGATTCGCGGTGACCGCGGAATCCCGGACCGGCCGCCTCACGCGACCCCCTCACCGAGCGGTTCGAGGGCGATCAGCGAGACTTGAGGGCATGAACGACGAGCCCGACGACCGGACCAGCTTCGCCGACCTCGGGTTGCGCCCCGAACTGCTCCGGGCGCTGTCCGGCCTCGGCTACGAGGAGCCCACCCCCATCCAACGTGAAGCCATCCCACCGCTGACCGCCGGCCGCGACCTGCTCGGACAGGCCGCCACCGGCACCGGCAAGACGGCCGCGTTCGCGCTGCCCGTGCTGGAGCGCATGGCGGCAGGCGAGCGCGACCGGCGGGCGCCGTTCGCGCTCGTGCTGGTGCCGACGCGGGAACTGGCGGTGCAGGTCTCCGAAGCGGTGCACCGGTACGGCCGGGAGCTGGGTGCGCGGGTGCTGCCGATCTACGGCGGCCAGCCCATCGGTCGGCAGCTGCGGGTGCTGGAGCAGGGCGTGGACGTCGTGGTGGCCACGCCGGGCCGCGCGGTCGACCACCTCAGCCGGGGCACGCTGAAGCTGGAGCACCTGGAAGTCGTCGTGCTCGACGAGGCCGACGAGATGCTCGACATGGGTTTCGCCGAGGACCTGGACACGATCCTGGCCGAGACGCCGTCGGGTCGGCAGACCGTGTTGTTCTCCGCAACCATGCCCGGCCGCATCGACCGCCTGGCCCGCACGCACCTGTCCGACCCGGTGCGCATCACCATCGGCCGCGAGCAGGCCGAGCCGGGCGAGGCGCCGAAGGTGCGGCAGAGCGCGTACGTCGTGCCCCGCGCGCACAAGCCGGCCGCGCTGGGCCGGGTGCTGGACGTCGAGGCGCCGGTCGCGGCGATCGTGTTCTGCCGCACGCGTGACGAGGTCGACCAGCTCACCGAGACGCTCAACGGGCGCGGTTACCGGGCCGAGTCGCTGCACGGCGGCATCAGCCAGGAGCAGCGCGACCGCGTGATGGCGCGGCTGCGCAACGGCACGGCCGACCTGCTGGTGGCCACCGACGTGGCGGCCCGGGGCCTGGACATCGAGCAGCTGACGCACGTCGTGAACTACAACGTGCCGTCCGCGCCGGAGTCCTACGTGCACCGCATCGGCCGGATCGGGCGCGCAGGCCGCGAGGGCGTGGCGATCACCCTGGCCGAGCCGCGCGAGCACGGCATGCTCAAGACCATCGAGCGGGTCACCAAGCAGCGCATCCACATGGAGAAGGTCCCGACGATCGCGGACCTGCGGGCGCGCAAGCTGGAGCTGACCCGCGCCGCGCTGCACGAGAGCCTGCTGGAGGACGACCTGGAGGGCTTCCGGGTCGTGGTGGAGACGCTGACCGACGAGTTCGACGTCATGGAGGTGGCGCTGGCGGCGGTCAAGCTCGCGCACGAGGCCACCGGCGCGGCGGCGGACGAGGAGGAGATCCCGGAGTACGTGCCGAGGTCCGGACCGTCCGGTGACCGCCGTGGCCGCGAGGGTGGCGGCGAACGCCGTGAGCCGCGCAAGCCGCGCCGCCCGTCCGCGGGCATGACCAGGCTGTTCGTCGGCGCGGGCCGCAGCTCGGGCATCCGGCCGCAGGACCTGGTCGGCGCGATCGCGGGCGAGGCGCGGCTCAACGGCCGCGACATCGGCGCGATCGAGATCGCCGACCGGTTCTCGCTGGTGGAGGTGCCGGACTCGGCCGCGCAGCAGGTCATCGCGTCGTTGCGGGGCGCGACCATCAAGGGCCGCAAGGTCACCGTGCGGCGGGAGCGCGACGACCCGCGCTGACCACCCCTCGCACACCTCGACAGTGATGTGCCAGTTCGTCCTACGAACTATTGCGGTTCGTAGGACGAACTACTGATCACTGTCCACGCGCTGGGCGACGATGGCCGGGTACGTGATGCGGCACGCGGAGGTGTTCGTGGAACTGTTCGGCGTCGACCCCGCCGCCGCCTGACCCACGTCTCGGCGTAGAACTCGTCGGCGAGCCGGCTGCCCTCGGGCGTCAGCCCGACCCGGACCGCGCGGCCACGATACTCGTTCGCACCGCGAACCAACGCCGGGACGCCCGCCGCGCGAGAGGCGGTCAGGTGACCGGCTGCACGGGGTGGTCGACGGGCACGGCGAGGTCGACTCCGCGCCACGGCTCACGCCGGGCCTCGACCTCGTCGCCCCAGTGCCGAACGCCGGTCCAGCCGGGGTCGCCGGTCGTGCAGAAGTCGACCCACGCCCGGAGCATCCGCCGGGAGAGCGCGCGCTCGTCGTCACCGGCAGGACCACCGATCAGGCTGAACCCACCTCCCTGGCCGGCTCCACCGAGGTTGCCGAACGAGAACAGCACGTCCGCCGCGTGCCAGGCGGGCCGCCGGGTGAACCGCGCCAGGAACGCCCGGCTGTGCGCCTCGGCCAGCCTGGTGGTGGGTTCGGCGAACACGAAGTCGCCCGCGAGCCGCACGTGGGCGTCCTCGAAGTGCTCGTACGCGGCCACGACGTGGTCCGGGATGCCCCAGGCGCGGCCGAACGCCCGCAGGTCCGCCGGCGGCCGGAACGTGCCCACGGCGTCGAACAGCGCGTACTCGACGTCCGTGTGGCACAGCAGGGCGTCGGTCTCCGGGGGCAGCGCGGGCAGCGCGTCGGCGACGGGCCCGAACAGCACCGGGTCGTAGCTCAACGGCCCGGTGCGCTGCGCGGCGGCCAGGGCGTCGGCCGACGCCACCGCGGACTCCGGTGTGCCGGCGTCGATCCACCGCGCGACCCGACGCGCGAACGCCGGCGTGCAGACCCGGTTCGGCACGCTGTGCGCGATGACCCGCCGCACCGGCTCCCACGCCGCCAGGAACAACGCCGACCCGGCCCCCGCCGACTGCCCGCCCACGGTGATGTTGCCCGGGTCTCCCCCGAACACCGCGATGTGGTCCCGCACCCACCGCAGCGCGGTCCGCTGGTCGAGCAGGCCCCGGTTGTCCGGGTGGCCGGGCACGTGCCCGAAGCCCTCGAACCCGAGCCGGTAGTTGCACGTCACCACGACCAGCCCGGCCCGGGCCAGAGCCGCGCCGTCGTAGTCGGGCTGGGCGGACGACCCGAACGCGTAGGCCCCGCCGTGCACGTAGAACAGCACCGGCCACGGCCCGGCCGAGGTGGACGGCGTCCAGACGTTGAGGGTCAGCACGTCCTCGTCGCCCGGCCGCCACGTCGGCGCGCCGGGCAACCGCGCGGACTGCGGCGCGATCGGGCCGAACTCCAGGCAGTCGCCCGCGAAGTCGGCGGGGACGGGCGCGGCGAACCGGCGCGCCCCGAACGGCGGCTCCGCGTACCGGAGGCCGAGGAACGCGTCCACCTCGGCGTCGACCGCCCGGCCGCGGAACTGTCCACGTCGTGTCATCAGCGCCTACCCTGCCATGATGGGTGATCCGCTGAACGCTCGAGAGGACGCCGCGGAGGCGTTGGGGATGGTGGCGCGGGCCGCCGGGACGTACCTCGACGCGCTGCCGCACCTGCCGGTGCGCGACGCCACGCACGCGCACCTGCTCGATGACCTCGACGGACCGCTGCCGGAGGCCGGTGACGGCACCATCGCGGCCGTCGCGGACCTGGTGCGGATCGGGACGCGGGCCGCCACGCACTCGTCCGGCCCCCGGTTCTTCCACCTCGTGGTCGGCGGCGCGACACCGGCGGCGCAGGCGGCGGACTGGGTGACGTCGCTGCTGGACCAGGCGGGCGGGATGTGGGTGGCCTCGCCGCTGGCCGCGCGCGCCGAGACGGTGGTGCTGCGGTGGTTGAAGGAGCTGTTCGGGCTGCCCCTGTCGCACGGCGCGGTGCTCACGCCGAGCGCGACGTTCGCGAACCTGACCGGGTTGGCGTGCGCGCGGCACTGGTGGGCGGAGCGGCACGGGGTGGACGTGACCGCCGACGGCCTGGCCGGGTTGCCGCGCATGCCGGTGTTCTCCAGCGGGTACGTGCACCCGAGCAGCCGCAAGGCGCTGCAACTGCTGGGGTTGGGCCGGGACTCGGTGCGGACGTTCGCCCGTGACGACGCGGGCCGGCTCGACGTGGCCGCGCTGGACCGCGAGCTGGCGTCGTCGGGGCCCGCGGTGCTGATCGGCAACGCGGGCGAGGTCAACGGCGGCGACTTCGACCCGCTCGACGAGATGGCGGACCTGGCCGAGCGGCACGGCGCGTGGCTGCACGTGGACGGCGCGTTCGGCCTGTTCGCCGCCCTGTCACCGCGCACGGCCGGGTTGGTGCGCGGGGTGGAGCGGGCCGACTCGGTGGCCGCGGACGGCCACAAGTGGCTCAACGTGCCGTACGAGAGCGGCATGGCGTTCGTGCGGGACCGGTCGGCGCTGGGTCGCGCGTTCGGCACCTGGAACGCCGCCTACCTGCCCGAGCCCGGCGACGAGTCCGTCAACTACAACAACCTGGGCCCCGAGTCGTCCCGACGCGCCCGCGCGTTCCCCATCTGGGCCACGCTGCGCGCCTACGGCCGCGACGGCCACCGGGCCATGGTCGAACGCCACCAGGACCTCGCCCTGCGCCTGGGCCGCCGCATCGAGGAATCCCCCGACCTCGAACTGCTGGCCCCGATCACCGTCTTCGTCGTCTGCTTCCGCTACCGCCCACCGGGCGTGCCCGAGGAGGACTTGGACGACCTCAACCGCAGGCTGGGCGAAGCCCTGGTCGAGGACGGCCGCGTCTACGCGGGCACCACCGCGTACCGGGGCATGGTCGCCCTGCGCCCGGCGATCGTGAACTGGCGCACCACGGACGAGGACGTCGACCTGCTGGCCTCCGTCGTCCGCGAACTCGGTGCCCGCCTGCTCGCCTCCGCGATCCCGATCACGGTGGACAAGTAGCATCGACGGCGTGCGGAACGCGATCACCGACGTGCCGGGTGTGCTGGTCGGGCACGCCACGCGCAACGGTGGCGGTGCGTTGACCGGCACGACGGCCGTGCTGTTCCCGACCGGCACGTTGTCCACTGTGGAGGTTCGTGGTGGCGCGCCGGCGACGCGGGACACGGCCGCGCTCGACCCGCGCCACGGCGGACGGGACGTGCGTGGCGTGGTGTTGACCGGTGGTAGCGCGTACGGGCTCGCGGCGGCTGACGGCGCGGCGCGCGAGCTGGGGTCGTTCGTGCCCGCCGCCGCGCTGTTCGACCTCGGCCGCGGCGGGGACTTCCACGCGCGGCCGGGGCAGGAGGAGGGCGCGGAGGCGGTGCGCGGCGCGGGCGCGGACTTCGCCCAGGGCAACGTCGGCGCGGGCACGGGCGCGCTCAACGCGACGCTGAAGGGCGGCCTGGGCACGGCGAGCGCCACGCTGCCCGGTGGCGTGGTCGTGGGCGCGGTGGCCGTGCTCAACGCGGTCGGCCCGTCGGTCGACGTCGCCACCGGTCTGCCGTTCGCCGCGCACCTCGGCCTGCCCGGCGAGTTCCCGGCCTACCGGGGCGACGACCTGCGAGCGGCCCGGAGGGACGGGCACGCCCAGCCGTTCAACACGGTCATCGGCGTGGTCGCCACGAACGCCCGCCTGCCGCACCTGTTCGCCCTCGCCGACGCCGCCCAGGACGGCCTCGCGACCGCCGTCCGCCCGGCCCACGGCCTGACCGACGGCGACACGGTCTTCGCCGCCTCGACCGGGACCCACGACGCCGACCCCGCCCCGGTGCTCGCCGCCGCCCGCGCGGTGTTCGCCCGGGCGCTGGTCCACGGCCTGCTCCGAGCCGACTCCGTCACCACGCCCTGGGGCCACCTCGCGGCCTACCGCGAGCTCTACCCACGCACCGCAGCCGAGTACCGGGGGACCTGACCATGCAAGCGATGCACTACGAGATCACCCTGCCCGCCGACTACGACATGGACGTCATCCGCACCCGGGTCGCCACCAGGGGCTCGGCGCTGGACGCGTTCCCCGGCCTGGGGCTCAAGGCCTACTGCGTGCGGGAACGCGGTGTCGACGGCTCGCCGGTCAACCAGTACGCGCCGTTCTACCTGTGGCGCACCGCCGAGGGCATGAACAGCTTCCTGTGGGGGCCGGGCTTCCGCGGCCTGAGCGCCGACTTCGGCCGCCCGACCGTGCAGCACTGGGCGGGCCTCGCGTTCGAGCGCGGCGCCGCGGACGACGCCACCGCGGCCACCAAGCGCACGTGGCGCCTGGCCGCCGACGCGGACCCGACCGAGGCGATCGACCAGGCCCTCGACGACCTCGCGCGGCTCAAGGACGACCCCGCGCTGCACTCGACCGCGGTGGCGATCGACCCCCGGAACTGGGAACTGGTCCACTTCAGCCTGTGGCGCACCGCGCCCGAGGCCGAGGTCCGGTTCCAGGTGCTGCACCTGTCACGCCCCGAGCTGGACGACCTCAGCGCGGGCCGCCACTGGTAGGCCGCGACCGGCCGGTCCCGGGGTTGCGGGCGCGGTCGGCGTACGGCACGGCCAGGTAGCCGACCAGGTCGAACACACCGCCGCTGGTGCGGTCCAGCTCGCGGGCGAAGGCGACGATGCCCTGGTCGGCGCGGTCCATGAGCCACGCCAGCAGCACGACCACGACGTCCGCGAGCAGCCCGACCTGGAACGGCATGTCCTCCCGCTTGCCCGCGGTCACCGCGCTGGCGAAGTCGGTCATGCCCCGTTCGGTCAGCTCCAGCGGCCCGGTCTCGATGGCCCGCTTGATCGAGTCGACCACCAGCGGCACGACCGACGCCCACACCTCGCGCGGCGCGACCTCGCAGATCAGGCCGCCGCTCAGGGCCGCGGTCCACAGCGCCTCCGGGTCGCCCGCCCGGACCGCGCCGACGGCCAGGTGCGGCAGCAGCTCCGCGCCGCGCTCCCACGCGCCGGTCGCGACCAGCTTCTCCACGGCGTGCCGGTAGTGCCCCAACGCCTGGCCGTGCTCGCCGCGCGCGCTCAGCACGCCGCCCAGGTCGTCGTGGAACGACGCCACCTCGGCCGCCGCGCCCACCTGCTCGGCCCGGGCCAGGCCCACGGCGGCGTAGTGCTGCGCGGTCTCCAGGTCGCCCCGGTCGCGGTGGCACGCGCCGAGCCGGCGCAACGCGGCCAGTTCCCGCCGGCCGTCGCCCAGGTCGCGGAACAGCTCCACGGCCCGCGACCCGGCCTCGATCGCCTCGACGAGCTCGCCGCGCTCACGGCGCCGGTCGCACTCGGCGAGCTTGAACTCGGCCTGCCGGGCGCGGTCGCCCAGCTCCTCGGCCAGGTCGTGGCCCTCGACGGCGTACCGGACGGCGGTCTCGGGGTCGGCGTCGCCGAGGTCGTCGAGCACGGCGATCGACTCCAGCTGCCCCGGTCCGTCACCCCGCGCCCGGTGCTCCTCGTACGCCAGCCGCGCAGCCTGTCCGGCTTCGTCGGTTCTGCCTTCGCGCATCAGCAGCCTCGCCATCCGCAGCAGGACGTCCGCTCGGTCGCGGCACGCGTCGCCCAAGCCCACACACCGTTCGAAGTCCGCGAGCGCGGCCCCGTATTCCCCACGCCGCTCGGCGCGGGCGCCGGTCAGCTCGAACCTGGTCGCCCAGAGGGCTTCCAGCTCGTCCTCGGGCAGGTCGAGCCCGGTCAGCAGCGCGTCGACCCGCTCGACCAGGACGGCGGCCCGCTCGTCGTCGTCCTCCAGCCCCAGCTCGGCCAGCAGCACGTCGGCGTAGGCCGGGGTGCCGGTCGCCTCGCCCGTGTCGGCGACCTCGCGCAGCGCGGAGAGCTCCCGGCGCAGCACGGGCGCCAGCGGGCCGGCGCGGTCGCGGACGGCGGCGGCCAGCAGCTCGCACCCCGTCAACGCGGCCTCGACGTCGGTGGTGGACCGGTCGCGCCACTCGTCCAGTCGGCCGTTGACCGTGCCGACGTAGAGGTAGGAGCGCTCGAGACCGCCCGGCGTGCCGGTGTTGACGATGGCCCGCGCGGCGGGCGTCTCCTCGGCGGTGAGCCGCCGCACGACGGTGCGGGCGAACCCGGCGGCCAGGTTCGGCGGGATGGTCCACAGCGTGCCGATGTAGCCGCGCGCGCCGGCGCGGACGAACTCGCGGCCCAACCGCGTCCACGACCGGCACGAGTTGTTGAACACGATCGGCCGGTGCCGCAGCGTCACCGGGAGGTCGTCGTCCGGCAGCGCGTGCCCGCCCAGCACGATCGCGTCGTCGGCGTCGTGGCAGTTGAAGAACACCAGCTCGACCGGCAGGTCCACGACCAGCGCGCGCAGCGCGTCCGGCGAGGCGTCCCGCTCGGACAGCACGATCGGGTGGGTGTGGTGGACCGGTGACGCGGCCGTCCCGGGGTGCTCCTGGAACGCGCCGGAGTCGAACACCAGGCTGAACGCGCCGGGCTCGCGCGCCACGCCCGCGCGGTGCAGCTCGGTGAGCACGACCAGCGCCGGGTCGGCCACCACGTGCCCGATCGGCTTGCGCGCCCAGTTCACGTCCTCGGTGTGCACGAACGGGTAGGGCAGGCCGGCGGTGAACGCGGTCAGCCGCCGGTCGCCCACCTCCGCTACCGCCTCGGCGGGCACCTGCGCGGTGACCACGGCCTCCACCGCCGCGTACGGGTCGTGCCCGCCGCTGGACAGGTACCGCCACAGCGCCTCGACGAACCCGATGCCCTTGACCGCGTCGCCGATCGCGCCCGCCGCCGCGGTGACCCGCTCCTGCTCCTCGGCCACCACCGCGCCCACCACGGCCAGGTCCGGCGCCGGGACGACCACCAGCCGGGCGCCCCGGTGGTGCGCGTAGACGGCGGCCATCAGGCCGTCCACCCCACCGGTGCGTTCGACCAGCACGGCCTCGTCGCCGTCGTCCGGGTTGTGCTCGGCGAACGGCACCGGCGGCGCGTCCTCGTCCACGCGCAGCGCCGCGCCCGCGCGCAGGGCGGTGAACAGGGCAGCGACGAAGTCGGCGTCCGGCGCCACGTCGAGCGTGCGTTCGGGCTCGCCGACACCGCGCAGCAGCTCCCACGCCTTGGCGGTGAGCCCGACCGGGTCCTCGCACGGCAGGTGCAGGTGGTCGGGCAGGTCGGCGAACAGCGCACCGTCCGGTTCGGCGAGGAACACCACGCGGCGCACGCCCATCGTGCCGAGCAGGTGGGCCACCAACCGGTCGTGCCGGTGCGACGAGGAGTCGCCGGGCCTCAGCGCGACGACGGGCGTGACGCGGTCCGCGGGCAGGCACGACACCACGACCGCGGCCTCGCGCAGCTGGTCCGGGCGGCACACCACGACCGTGTCCCCGACCTCGAACACGGGTTCGCTGATCACCGTGACGTCCAGGTCGGACTCGCCGGCGGGCAGCAGCACGCGGACGCCGCCGGGCACGACCTCGCACGGCGCCGAGCCGGACACCAGCAGCGTCACCGAGTCCGGCAGGGCGAACGACACCCCGTCGGCGGTCTCGGTGGCGGGCGCGTCCACGGCGAGCCGCCACCGCGCGGGCGCGGGCAGGTCGAACCGCTGCCGCAGCACCGCGCGCACGTGCCCGTCCCGGGTCTCCTCGACCAGCAGGTCGCGGGCGCCCGCCTCGGCGGTCAGCTCCTCGCCCGCGTCGACGGGCGGTTTGCCGTGCACGTCGAGCAGGACGGCACGCAGCAGCCCCGCTTCGAAGCGGAAGCGGATGCCGTGCGGGGCACCGAGGTCCACTGGCTCACGACCCTTGCAGGCGAGGAGGGTGTCCACCGTGTCGGAGGTGGCGGGCAGAAACTACGCCACCGGAGGGCCTGACCTGTAGCGGATCCGCGCGGGTAGTCGCGGTTGTTACACCCCGGGGCGCTCGGAGCGGGCCGCGGGCGTCCACCGGGCGCGGCGGTGACCGCCCGCCGACTGCACCTGGTCGCGGCCCAGCCGCTTCGCCTCGTACAGCGCCGAGTCCGCCGCCGCGAGCAGCCCGGACACGGTGTCCTCGGCGACCTCCGGCCACACCGCGGTGCCGATGCTGACCGTGAGCCCCGCCACCACGCCGCCGTCGCCGACGTCCACGAGCACCCGGTGGACCTCCGAGCGCACCCGCTCGGCGATCGCCGTCGCCTCCTCGTGGTCCACGCCGGGCAGCAGCACGGCGAACTCCTCGCCGCCGAAGCGGCCCACCGAGTCGCCCCGCCGGACCGCGCTCTCCAACGCCGCCGCGATGCGCCGCAGCACGAGGTCGCCGGTCTGGTGGCCGTGCGTGTCGTTGATGTCCTTGAAGTGGTCCACGTCGATCATGAACAGGCCGACCCGCGCGCCGGGCGGCTGCTGCCGGGTGCGTCGCAGCTCCAGCGTCGCCTGCAGGTGCCAGGCCTCGGCGTTGAGCAGGCCGGTCTTGGCGTCGGTGCGGGCGGCCAGCTCCAGCTGGTGGATGAGCACGGTGCGGTGCAGCGCGACGGCCGCGACGACCATCGGCAGCGCGAACCCGGGCCACCACGCCACGGCGAGGGCGACGAAGCCGCCCATCGCGAGCTGGCCCGCTTCGAGCAGGTTGTCCGCGCCGCTGCCGATGGCGTCCTTCACCGAGCGGGGCCGCACGGTCAGCAGGATCACCGCGGCCACCAGGGCGGTGTTGACCAGCCACTGCGCCGCGCCCGCGCCGAGGAGGCCGACGAGGTCGAGCGCGCCGCCGGGCCGACCGGCGAGCAGGTGCTCGCGCAGGCCGGTGAGCCCCGCCACGCCGCTCGCGGCGAGCGTGGCCAGCACCATCATCGACGTGGTGAACACGTTGCGGTGAGGGGGGCGCGAGGCGTCCCAGCGGCCGACGACCCACCAGCGGTGCGCGTACATCAGCACGACGAGCGCGACGGCGAGCGAGGGCGGCAGCACGAGGGCGCCGGCCAGGATCCAGATGCTGCACAGGTCGACGTGCGGCAGGTGGCTGTGGTCGCGGCGGATGCGCTCGATCCAGCGCGAGCAGTGCAGGTGCAGCGCGGCGCAGCCGGCCAGGACGGCGAACGTGGTCCACGAGCCGGCGGGCACGGGCCACGCGGTGGTCGCGGCGAGCGCGAGAACGGCGAGCAGATCCACCGACAGCACGTACACCAGGGCCTGCCCGGGCAGGGACCATAGTGACCAGCGTCGATCGCCCGACGACGTCGAACGCGCTCTGCCCATGGTTCCTCACGACTGTCTCACCCGGACCGTCATGGTGTCCGGACGGAGGGTCACGGTAATGGTGACCTGTGGCGATGTCAGCCGCTACCGGGGTGACGCGACCCACTGGAGGTGATCGCGGTGCGCGACAAGATCTGGTGAGACCGCTGCTCGGAGGCCGTGTCGAGACGGAGGCGAGGTGTGGTCGTGCGCGACAAGATCTGGTGATCCCCCTGCTGCCGGTGTTCCCGCCGAGTGCCACGTCGAGGGGAGGTGCGCCGCCATGCGCGACAAGATCTGGTGAAGACGGGTTCCCACGAAGGTGAACGACACCACCCGAGGTCACGCGCGGGCCGCGGCGAGCACCCCGACTCCCGCGGCCGGCGCGCTCACCCGACGCGTGCCCGGAGCAGCCACAGGCACGCCGTCGCGACGCCCAGGCCGCTGAGCACGAGCGTCGCCCGCGGGCCGACGGCGTCGCCGAGCAGGCCGCCCACCAGCGCGCCGGCGGGCGCGGTGCCCCAGACCGCCGTGCGGATGGTCGCGTTGACCCGACCGTGCAGGGCGGCGGGCGTCGCCTCGTAGCGCACCGGCACCTGGTGCACGTTGTAGACCTGGAGCGCGAACCACATCACCGCCACCGCGCCGATCACCAGCTGGTCCGCCGCGACCGCCGCCTGCCCCGCGCCGGTGACGAGGATGGCGGCGACCATCGTCCGCCGACGGCCCCACCGCTCGCCCAACCGGGCCGCGACGAGCGCGCCGAGCAGTCCCCCGACGGCCCCGACGGACAGCGTCAGCCCCGCCTGCGCCGCCGACAGCCCCAACGCCGACACCAGGTGCAGCAGCACCACGACGGTGAAGGCGTTGAACCAGAAGACCTGCGTCGCGGTGCACAACGTGACCCGCCGCAACCCCTGGTGGCCGAACACCGCCCGCACCCCGGCCCACACGCCGGCGCCGGCCTGCGGGCGCTCGACGACCCGGACCCACGCCAACGCCACCGCCGCGACCAGGAAGCTGATCGCGTCGACCGCCACCGCGCCCGCCGCCGTGACCGCGCCGACCAGCCACCCGCCCAGCGCGGGCCCGGCCACCTGCGCCGTCGCCTGCCCCACCTCCACGACGCCCTGGGCCCGGGTCAGCTGCCCGGCGGGCACCACCATCGGCACCAGCGCCAACCCGGCGATGTCGCCGACCACCGCGAACGTCCCCGCCACCGCCGCCACCACGGCCAACAACCCCACCGACAGCAGCCCCCGCCCCGCCGCGACCGGCACGACCCCCAGGCTCACCGCCTGCCCGACGGCGCACACCCCGGCCACCACCCGCCGCGGCAACCGGTCGACCCACACCCCGGCCGGCAACCCGAACACGAGGTACGGCAACCGCCCGCACGCGGTCACCACCCCGACCTCCCAAGCGCCCGCGCCCAACGCCCACGCCGCCACCAGCGGCACCGCGACCACCGTCACCTGGGACCCGACGAGGGACACGGACTGCCCGGCCCACAGCACCAGGAACGACCGATTGCGCCACAGCACGCGAGAGTCCTACCTCCAGCCCTCGAGAGTCCTACCTCCAGAACGACCGTGTCCTACGTTCAGAACGCCTGAGTTCAACGCTCGGCCACCGCGGCCGGCGCCACGCGGGACCACGCGGTGGTCACGGCGAGGGCCAGGACGGTGCCCGCGACGCCCGCCACGGCGATCGCGGCGCCCGCCGAGCCCGTCGCGGACGCCAGCAGGCCGCCCGCGGCCACACCGATGCCCTGCGCGGCCACCAGGCCGCTGCGGGCGAAGCCCAACGCCTGGCCGCGCTGCTCGTCCGGCACCAGGCGGACGAACGTCGCGCCCGCCGTCACCTGGTACGCGCTGAACACCCCGCTCAACGCCAGCAACGCCACCGCGCCGACGAGGCCCGGCGCGAACAGGTACCCGACCAGCGGCAACGCGGTGGCCACCGCGAGCAGCCCGAGCAACCGCACGCGCGTCGAAACGGGCAGGAAGCGCAGCAGCACCGTGCCCAGCACCATCCCGGCCGGGTCGGCGGCCAGCAGCAGGCCGACACCCGCCGCGCCCGCGCCGACCTCCGCCGAGAACGGCGCGGCCAGCCCCTCCGGCACCACCGTGAACAGCGCCAGCCACCCCAGGGCGACCAGCAGCCGCAGCCGGCGGTCCCGCCACACCAGCGCGGCACCCGCCCGGATCCGCGCCCGCGCGGCGGGCACGAACGCCGGCGCCGGGCGGTGGCGCAGACCGAACCGCAGCAGCAACGCCGACACCGCGAACGTCACCCCGTCGGCGAGCAGCGCGCCGGACGTGCCCAGCCACGCCACCACCAGCCCGCCACCCACGAACCCCAGCAGCAGCCCCGCCTGGTGGGTGATCAGGTGCACGGACTGGCCCGCCTCGTACTCCTCCCCCAGCACGGACGGCAGCAGCGCGCCCTGCGCGGCGGCGAACGGCGGCTCGGCCAGCTGCGACAGCACCAGCAACGCCGCCACCACCGGCAGCGGCACGCCCGGCACCGCCATCACGGCCAGCAGCACGGCCCGCACCGCGTCGGCGGCCACCATCACGGTCCGGCGCGGGTACCGGTCGGCCAGCCCCGTCAGCAGCACCCCCGACACCAGCGCGGGCAGCATGGTCAACGCGTAGGTCAGCGCCGTCCACGCCGCGGACCCGGTGCGCTGGAACACCAGCACCGACAACGCCACCCGGGCCAGCTGGTCGCCCACGGTCGACAGCACCGCGGCCGACCACAGCGCCCGGAACTCCGGCACCGCGAACACCGCGCGGAACCCCGTGCCCCCGACCACCCGCTCCCCCGATCCCGCGCCGACCGATGAGTTTCCCGGGCCCGCCGAGTCTCGACTTGTGCGGCGTGCGACCGGCACGCCACCGTACAAGCCCGGAGGGTGACCATGAACGAGGTTGAGCGGATGACGGTCGACTTCACGCGGGAGACCGAGCGGCACCGGCACGAGCTGCGGGTGCACTGCTACCGGCTGCTCGGCTCGTTCGACGAGGCGGAGGACCTCGTGCAGGAGACGTTCCTCAAGGCGTGGCGCGCCCGCGACACGTTCGAGGGCCGGTCGTCGTTCCGCGCCTGGCTGTACCGGATCGCCACGAACGCGTGCTTCGACGTGATCAACCGCCGGCCCGCGCACGGCGTCACCGAGCAGGTGCCGGTGGCCGACGTGCCGTGGCTCCAGCCGTTCCCGGACGCCCTGCTGGACGCCGAGCCGCACGCGGAGGTGGTGGCGCGGGAGACGATCGAGCTGGCGTTCCTGGCCGCGGTGCAGCACCTGCCGGCCAAGCAGCGGGCGGTGCTGGTGCTGCGGGACGTGCTCGGCTGGCCGGCGAGCGAGACGGCGGCGTTGCTGGAGGACACGGTGCCCGCGGTGAACAGCGCGCTGCAACGCGCCCGCGTCACCATGCGCAAGCACCTGCCGCAACGGCGTGCCGACTGGTCGGGCGAGCCGAACCCGAAGGAGAAGGCGGTGGTCCGCAAGCTCGTCGAGGCCACCGAGCGCTGCGACATGGACCTGATGGCCGCGGCGTTGCGCGAGGACGTCACCTGGACGATGCCGCCGCAGCCCGAGTGGCACCTCGGCCGCGACGCCGTGGTGGAGATCAGCGCGTCGGTGATGGTGGGCCCGGGTGCGTTCGGCGAGTGGAAGGTGGTCGAGACGCGGGCGAACCGGCAGCCCGCCCTGGCCAACTACGCCCGCAAGCCCGGCGAGGAGCACTTCCGGCCGGTGGCGCTGGACGTGCTGCGGATCGAGGACGGCGCGATCGCGGAGATCACCACGTTCCCGTCGGCCCTGTTCCCGCTCTTCGGCCTCCCGGCGACGCTGTGAGCTTCGACGTCCGGCTGGTGACCGTGGCGACCGCCGAACCGTACGACCCGGACGAGTGGCGCGACGCGCTGGTGATCGTGCTCAGCGGCACGCTCGACCTGGACGGCGAGCTGTTCGCGGAGGGCTCGGTGCTGGCGCTGGCCGGGTTGCCGCTGCGGGTCCTGCGCCGGCACGGCGGGCAGCCCGCCGTGCTGGCCGCGGTGACCCGGTCAACGCCCCGCGAACACGCCGCGGGCGAGGGCGACGAGCTCGGCGGGCGCCGACTCGGGGGAACCGGCCCGGTAGGGCGGCTCGGGGTCGTACTCGATGAGCAGCTGCGTGAACCGGGCCCGCTCGTCACCCCAGATCAGCCCGACGAGGGTGAGCGCCAGGTCGATCCCGGCGGACACCCCGGCGCCGGTCACGACGGACCCGTCGACCACCACCCGGTCCGTGCTGACCACCGCGCCCAGGGAGGCCAGCTCGTCGCGCAACGCCCAGTGCGTGGTCGCCGGACGGCCGTCGAGGACACCCGCCTGCGCGAGCAGCGTCGACCCGCTGCACACCGACGTGGTCCAGGTCGCGGTCGGGTGCGCCACGCGCAGCCACGCCGCGACCACGCCCTCCGCCAACACCTCCGCCCAGCCACCGCCACCGGGCACCACGATCACGTCGGCGCGGACCGGCTCGGCGAACGTGGTCGTCGGCACGATCGTCAACCCGGCGTCGGTGGTCACCGGTTCGAGTGAGGCGGCGACGAAGTGCGAGGTCACCTCCGGCTGGTGGCCGAGCACTTCGTACGGCCCCACCAGGTCCAGCGCGGTCATCTTCGGGTAGAGCACGAAAGCCACGTCCACGTCGTTCCCCCTGTCGTCATGCCGCACCGGTGGTGCGGAACCTGTCGCGGTAACCACCCGGCGTCACGCCGAGCACCCGCAGGAAGGCCCGGCGCAGCGTCTCCGCCGAGCCGAAACCCGTGCGCCTGGCGACGACGTCCAACCCCTCGTCACCGGCCTCCAACAACCCCGCCGCCGCCTCGACCCGGACCCGTTCGACGTACCGGGCGGGTGACACGCCGACCCGGCGCGGGAACACGCGGGCGAAGTGCCGGGAGCTCATCGCGGCGCGGCGGGCCATCCCCTCGACCGTCCAGCCGGCCGCCGGGTCGTCGGTGATCGCGTCGAGCACGGCCCGCAGGCCCGGCTCCCGCACCGGCGGCACCCGCGACCGGACGCTGAACTGCGACTGGCCGCCGGGGCGTTGCAGGAACACCACCATCCAGCGGGCGACCAGCCGGGCCAGCGCCGCGTCGTGGTCGCGTTCCACCAGGGCCAGCGCGAGGTCGATGCCCGCGGTGACGCCGGCGGACGTGACCAGCCGCCCGTCCAGCACGTAGATCGCGTCCGGCACCACGTCCACCGACGGGTGGTCGGCCGCGAGCCGGTCGCAGAACGCCCAGTGCGTCGTGGCCCGCGCGCCGTCCAGCAACCCGGCCGCCGCCAGCACGAACGCGCCCGTGCACACGCCGGCCACCCGCCGCGCGCCACCCGCGACCCGCCGCAGGTGGTGCCGCAGCTCGACGTCACGGGCCGCGTCGGCGAACGTGAAGCCACCGACCACGAGGACCGTGTCCACCCCTCCGGACACCTCCCGCAGGTCCTCGGCCTCCATCCGCAACCCCCCGGTCACCTCGAACCCGCCGCCGATCCCCGCCAACCTCACCCGGTAGCCACCGCCGTCCCGGCGACCGTCGCTGTCCCGGTAGCCGTCGCCCGTCCGGTGACCGTCGTCGCCGCGGTAGCCGTCGCCCGTCCGGTCGGCCGCCAGCGCCCGGTTCGCCCCGGCGAACACGTCCGCCGGGCCACCGATGTCGGTCAGCGCCGCACCGTCGTACCCGACCACCAGCACCTCGCGCTCCACACCGCCCACCCTCTCCGGCTCCCGGGACGGCGGCAACGACCGCCGACCCTCGATTCCCGCCACGCTACGGTCGTGCCCGTGCCGAGGATCGAGATCGAGGGCGAGCCGCCGACCGCCGAGGACTTCGTGCCCGGCCTGCTGGCCAACTACGGGCACTTCACCGCCATGCAGGTCCGCGACCGCCGGGTGAAGGGCCTCGACCTGCACCTGCGCCGGCTCGACCAGGCGAACCGGGAGCTGTACGACGCGCCGTTGGACGGCGACCGAGTCCGCGCCCTGATCTCGCACGCGCTGGCCGACGACGTGCGCGACGCGGCCGTGCGGGTCGTCGTGTTCGGCCTGGACGCGCCGTCGGTGATGGTCGTGGTGCGCCCGCCGGTCACTCCCCCGACGACGCCCCAACGCCTGATGTCCGTCGACTACACCCGCCCGTTGCCGCACGTGAAGCACATCGGAGGCTTCGGCCAGCGCCACCACGCCCGCCGCGCCGAGCGGGCCGGTTACGACGACGCGCTGCTCACCGCCGGCGGTCTGGTGGTGGAGGGCTCGATCGCCAACATCGCGTTCTTCGACGACGGCGACGGCGTGGTGTGGCCTCGGGCGGACTGGCTGCACGGCATCACCATGCAGCTGCTGGAGCGGGAGCTGCCGTCGCGGCGCGAGCCGGTGCGGTCGGCCGACGTGGGCCGCTACCGGGGCGCGTTCCTGACCAACTCGATCGGCGTGGTCGTGGTGTCACGCATCGACGACGTCGAGTTCACCGTGGACGACTCGGCGCTCGCCCGCGTCCAGGCCGCCTACGACGCGATCACCGGCGACCCCGTCTGAGCAGACCCGCCGACGCCCGCCGCACCTTCTGCGCGTGATCGACTACCGGCTTCCCGCGCGGATCAGACGGCGGGCGGCCGGTCCTCGTAGGGCGTGGACAGCACGACCGTGGTGCGGGTGGACACGTTCGCCACCTCGCGGATCTGCCTCAGCAGCTCCTCCAAGGCCGTCGGCGACGCCACCCGCACCCGCAGCACGTACGAGGCGTCACCCGCGACGGAGTAGCACGCCTCGATCTGCGGCAGGTGCTCCAGCCGTTTCGGGTAGTCGTCCGGAGCCGCCGGGTCGATCGGGGTCAGCGAGATGAACGCGGTCAGCGGCAGGCCGACCTCGTCGCCGTCCAGCCGTGCCGCGTAGCCGCGCACCACGCCGCGCTGCTCCAGCCGCCGCACCCGCTGGTGCACGGCGGACACGCTCAACCCGACCCGTTCCGCGAGGTCGGTGAAGCTGCACCGGCCGTCGGCGGCCAGTTCGCGCAGGATCGCCCGGTCGATCGGCTCCAGGGTCACGTCGGCAACACCACCAGCTCGTGCGGTCGGTTGTTGACGCTCTCCACGCCGTCGGCGGTGGCGATCACGATGTCCTCGATCCGCGCGCCCCACCGCCCGGGCAGGTAGATGCCCGGTTCGACGCTGAACGCCATGCCCGGCTCGATCGGCAGGTCGTTGCCGCCGACGATGTAGGGGTCCTCGTGCACGTCCAGCCCGATGCCGTGGCCCGTGCGGTGGACGAAGTACTCGCCGAAACCCGCGTCGGCGATGATGTCGCGCGCGGCGGCGTCCACCGCTTCACAGGTGACGCCGGGCCGCACCGCCTCGACCGCGGCCCGCTGCGCGGCCTGCAGGACCGCGTAGGTCTCCCACACGTCCGCGTCACGCGGCTCGCCGAGCACGTAGTTGCGCGTGGAGTCGGAGTTGTAGCCCTCCGCGACGGGTCCGCCGATGTCGACCACCACCACGTCGCCCGCCTCGATCACGCGGTCGGACAGGTCGTGGTGCGGTGACGCGCCGTTCGGGCCCGAGCCGACGATGACGAACTCGGCCAGCACGTGACCCTCGGCGACGATCGCGGCGGCGATGTCGGCGCCCACTTCGGCCTCCGTGCGACCGGGGCGCAGCCACTCGGCCATCCGCGCGTGCACCCGGTCGATCGCCGCGCCCGCTTTGCGCAGCGCGGCCACCTCCGCCTCGTCCTTGCGCATCCGCAGCTCGCGCAACACCGGCCCGGCCAACACCTGCTCCGCGCCGACGACGTCCCGCAACCGCAACACGTGCAGCGCGGGCATCATGTCGGAGACAGCGGTCCGGTTGCCCTTCAGGGCTTTCTCGACCAGGGCGTACGGGTCTTCGCCGTCGACCCAGGTGGCGACCTCGACCCCGAGCTCGTCGGTGGGGACGCCGTCGTAGCCGGGCTGCTCCAACTTGGGCACCACCAGCACCGGCGACCCGCCGACGGGCAGCACCAAGCAGGTCAACCGCTCGAACGACGTGCCGCCCGCGCCGAGGAGGTAGCGCAGATCCGAACCGGGCGCGATGAGCAACGCGTCAACGCCCGCGATGGCGGCGGCAGCGGTAGCCCGGTCGAGGCGCGCGCGCAGGGCGTCCACGTCGACGGGCCCAACTTGGGTCGACATGCAGGGCAGCCTAGTGGTGCCGCGCCCGTCCCACGCCACAAGCCACCGCGCCGCCCGCCCTATCCCCCTTTCGGGGCAGCACCCCACCTCACCTGCCATTTCCCGCCGACCCCAACCACGACCGGGTGATCATTAAAAATCCAACAAAAAATAACGCCGTTTCCAGCCCCCTGAAACGTCGGTTGAAACAACGAGGCCCGCCGCGACCACCCCCATGCCCAAGCCCCTCCCCACCTCCACACCTTCCCCACTCCTTCCCCCTCCTCCTCCACCCCGCCTCCCCCACATCAGCCCTCCCCTCCTTCCCTGCTGGGCCGGGAATCCGGGGTTGTCCACAGGACCAGCCAGACCGGTCCGCGATGTCGGAGGTCTCTGGCAAGCTGTCCCGGGTGAGCAACCCGCTCGTCCTGATGGACGCCGCCAGCCTCTACTTCCGGGCGTTCTACGCGCTGCCCGAGTCGATGACCGCCCCGGACGGCACACCGGTCAACGCGGTGCGCGGGTTCGTCGACACGATCGCGAAGGTCATCACCGACCGGAAGGCGAGCCGCCTGGTCGCCTGCCTCGACGCCGACTGGCGCCCGGAGTTCCGCGTCGCCGCGCTCCCGTCGTACAAGGCGCACCGCGTCGCCGAGGGAGCCACCGACGGCGAGGAAGAGGTGCCCGACACCCTCACCCCGCAGGTGCCGATCATCCTCGACGTGCTGGACGCGGTGGGCATCGCGACCGCCGAGGCCGACGGCTACGAAGCCGACGACGTCATCGGCACCCTCGCCGCCCGCGAGGCCGCCGACCCGGTCGAGGTGATCACCGGCGACCGCGACCTGTTCCAGGTCGTGCGCGACGAGCCGACCCCGGTGCGAGTCCTGTACCTCGGCCGCGGTTGGGCCAAGGCCGAGTTGCTCGGGCCGGAGGAGCTGGCCGCCAAGTACGCGCTGCCGGTGCACGACGCCGGACGGGCGTACGCGGGCATGGCCGTGCTGCGCGGCGACCCGTCCGACGGCCTGCCCGGCGTGGCCGGCATCGGCGAGAAGACCGCGGCGAAGCTGATCAGCGAGTTCGGTTCGCTGCAAGCCGTCCTCGACGCCGTGCACGACGGCCGCGACCGCAAACTGACCACCCGCGCCCGCACCGCCCTGCTCAACGCCCAGGACTACCTCGCCGTCGCGCCGACCGTGGTCAACGTGGCAACCGACGCGAAGATCGTCATGGACCGCTCGGACGTCGTGCCGTCGGCCCCCGCCGATCCGGACCGCGTCGCCGAGCTGACCCGCCGTTGGGGCCTGGGCAGCTCGCTGCCCAGGCTGCTGTCCGCGCTGGACCGCCGCTAGCCGCACCAACCCCAGCCACCAGCCCGCCCAGCGGACCTCGGTCACCGGAGCACGTGTGCCGAGCCGCGTCGGTGATCACCGGGCGGCGATCACCGGTGCGGGCCCCGAACCGCCGGCGCCGGAGCGCGATTGCTCGCGACGACGGCGGGGCGCTGGCGGAGGCGGTTGGTGGGCGCGGTGGCCGGGTGGTGGCTGAGGCCGGGGCCGAGTGGGGCACGGGCGAGGTTGGAAGAGCGGGCGGGGCGCGGGCGGGGTTGGAAGAGCAGGCAGGGCGCGAGCGGGGTTGGAAGAGCGGGCGGGGCGCGGGCGGGGTTAGAAGAAGGTGCCGCTCCAGGGTGGGGTGGAGACTTCGAACAGCGCGTCGGCGCGGGCGGCGGCGGTGGGGGCGATGAGGTCCAGGCGGCGGGTGTTGGCCAGGGTGGTGAAGGACACGTCGCCCAGGTAGGCCGAGCCGAGCACGTCCACGTCCAGCACCAGTTCGGGCGCGTCGTCGACGCGCGTCACGCCGTCCGGCGTGACGCGGTACGAGCCCGCGTTCTCCGGCAGGTACGCGTCGCGCACGCCGAGCACCACCGGCTCGGCGTGGCGGTACGTGCGGGCGGCCAGGGCGGCGGGGAGGTCGAGCAGGCGCAGCCACGTCTCGTCGGCCTCGTCGGTGACCCGGCACGCGCGCCGGTCGCCCAGGAGCCACTGCACGGGCTCGTCCAGCGGCCTGCCGAACGCCGAGATCTCCGCCACCAGGTCGACGCCGAGCACGAACAGCCACAGGTCGGCCCACGCCTCGGCGTTGCGGGCCCACAGGTCCAGGACCATCAGCGTGGTCGGTTTGTCCTCGTTCGAGTCGTGCCTGCCGGGCGCGACCTTGAACGCCACGTAGCCGTCGTCGTCGCCGGACGCGCCGGAGCGCACCGCGATCTTGACGTTCTCCTCGGCCGCCACGCGCCGGACGTTCAGGCTCCACCAGGCGGGCCACCGGGCGATCGTGCCCGCCCGGCCCGGCGACAGCTCGTCGAACAGCCCCCGCGCGATCCGCTCCCCCGCCTCACCCTCGACCAGCCGCACCCGGCCGACGGGGCGCGTGCGCGGCGCGGCCTTGAGCCGGTCGATGCGCAGGGACCGGTACCTGGTGGCGACGCCGTAGCCGTACCGGCCGTAGATGGCGGTCTCGGAGGCGCGCAGGGTGGCGACCACGTCGCCGGCCGACCGCAGCGCCCGCAGCTGCGCCCGTTGCATCGCGCTCAGCACACCGCGGCGCGTCCAGTCCGCCCGAACCCCGACCCGGCTCACGGCGGCGTGCGGCACGACGGCCCCGCCCGGCACGGCCAGCCGCGACGGGAACGACTGGAGCGTGCCGATCATCTCCCCGTCGGCGAACGCGCCGAACGCGCGACCCTCGTGGTACGACTCCTGGGCGAACTTCCACTGGTCGTCGGGTGCGGGCGTGTGGTGCAGCGTGCCGCGGAACAGGGTGTGGGCGGTCCGGTACCGGGAGTCGTCCAGCACGCGGATGTCGTGGTCGGTCACCCCGGCATGGTGCCTCAGAGTCGCTCGCACCGCTAACGAGTTCCATCGCCCGAGAATGCACGTCCACGACAGAGCACGAGGCCACCCCCGCGTCGAGAGAGCGGGGGTGGCCTCAGGCGTGGACCGGGAGGTCAGCCGGCGGGCTGGCCGACCTCGTACTCGCCGTCCTCGGTCTTCACGGTGATCTTGACCGTCTTGTCCTTGCCGCCGACCTTCACCTTGCACTCGAAGGTCGTGTTCGGCTTGACCTCCTGCTCGGCGGGGCAGGTCGCGCCCTCGACGTCGGAGATCTTGTAGTCGTCCTTCAGCACGCCGACGACGCCGTTCTGCACGGCCGCCTGGTCGAAGACCTTGGTGTTGAAGAACCCCGGCGCGACGAAACCGGTGATGCCGACGGCCGCGACCACCAGCACGACCAGCGCGACCACGACCCACAGCACGGCGCTGGACTTCTTCGGCGCGGGCGGCTGGCCGTACTGCCCCGGCTGCCCGTACTGGCCCGGCTGCTGACCGAACTGGCCGGGCTGACCCGGCTGGC
The DNA here is from genome assembly GCF_050946825.1 of Actinosynnema sp. CA-299493. Taxonomy (NCBI): domain Bacteria; kingdom Bacillati; phylum Actinomycetota; class Actinomycetes; order Pseudonocardiales; family Pseudonocardiaceae; genus Actinosynnema; species Actinosynnema sp. CA-299493. The sequence continues at coordinate 3,155,415 of NZ_CP191993.1, read as the reverse complement.
CGAACTGCCCCGGCTGCTGGCCGTACTGACCCTGCTGCGGCTGCCCGTACGGGTTCGACTGCGGGTTGTTCGGGTCGTACCCGGCGGGGTACTGCTGCGTGTACGGCTGCTGACCCGGCTGCTGCCCCCACTGCTGCTGTTGCTGTTGCTGCTGCGAGGGATCCGGCTGCCCGTAAGGATTGGGCTGCTGAGCGGGGAAACCACCCGACGGCGTGCCCGGGTACCCACCACCGTAGGGCTGTTGCTGCTGGCCCCACTGCGGCTGCGGGTCGTTCCCTCCGGACGGTCCGTACGGACTGGTCATGCTCGGCCTCCGACGGTCGGTCTGGACAAGGTCGGTCTGGACAACGATCTGGACAAGCTGTTCAAGGCTTGCGGGCGCGATCAAACCACAGGTGTGCTGACAGTACCCACCCGCCCCGCAAAGCTTTGTCAAACGGTGGCCATCGCCACCACTCCCCGGCGCAACGCGTCCACCGCCTTCCGCGCGGCGGCGCCCACCGGATCACCGCCGCCGACGACGTCCCGGATCTGGTCCAGGAAGTCGATCACCTGCCGGCACCACCGCACGAAGTCGCCCGCGCCCAGCTCGGAGCCGTTCTCCTCCGCCGCGGACAGCACCTTCTCCAACGACTCGCCGCGCGCCCACCGGTACACGGCCCACGCGAACCCCGGGTCGGGCTGCCGGGTCCGGTCGAGCCGGTGCCTGCGCTCGTCGTCCTCCAGTTCCGCCCACAGCCGCGCGGTCGCGGTCAGCGCGTCGGCCACCTTGCCCGGTGGCAGCCTGGCTTCCAGCGGGCCGTCCCGGCGCGCCTCGTACACCAGCGCCGACACGACCGCGGCGAGTTCCGCCGGGTCGAGGTCGCGCCACACGCCGTGCCGCAGGCATTCCGCGGCCAGGAGGTCGGACTCGCTGTAGAGCCTGGTCAGCCGCTTGCCGTGGGCGGTGACTTCCTCGCCGGGCCCGTTCTCCTCGACGTGCAGGTAGCCGCGTTCGCGCAACAGGCCGCGGATGCGGTCGAACTCGCGCGCCAACGAGTGCGTGGTGGCCGCGACCTTGCGCTCCACCTGCTCGGTCTCGGCCAGCAGCCGGTGGTACCGCTCGCCCCAGCGGGCGTGCTCCTCGCGCTTCTCGCAGCCGTGGCACGGGTGGGCGCGCAACGCCCGCCGCAACGTGGCGAGCTCCGCGTCGTCGTCCGCCGTCGAACGGCGCTTGCGCATGGCGGGCGCGACGATCCCGGTGGCGCGCAACGACGCCGCCAGGTCGCGCCGCGACTTGGGCGACCGCGTGTCGACCTGCTTGGGCAGCCTCATCTTGCCGAGCACTTCCACCGGCAGGGGGAAGTCCGCGGACGACAGCCGGCCGGCCCACCGGTCCTCGGTCACCACGAACGGACGCGCCTCGCCCAGCGGTTCCAGCCCCGGGTCGATCACGACGGCCAGCCCGGACCGCCGCCCGGACGGCACGGCGATCACGTCGCCCTTGCGCAGCCGTTCCAGCGACTGCGCGGCCTCGGCCCGCTTCGCCGAGGTGTTCTGCCGCGCCAACGCCTTCTCCCGCTCGGCAACCCGGCGGCGCAGCGACGCGTACTCCGTGAAGTCGCCGAGGTGGCACGTCATCGCCTCGGCGTAGCCGCCGAGCGCCTCGCGGTTGCGCTCGATCCGCCGGGCCAGCCCGACCACCGACCGGTCGGCCTGGAACTGGGCGAAGGACTGCTCCAGGATGTCCCGGGCCGCCGCCGCGCCCAGCTGGTTGACCAGGTTGACGGCCATGTTGTAGCCGGGCCGGAACGACGACCGCAGCGGGTACGTGCGGGTGGACGCCAGGCCGCCGACGGCCTTCGGGTCGACGCCGGGCTGCCACACCACCACGGCGTGGCCCTCGACGTCGATGCCGCGCCGTCCCGCGCGGCCGGTGAGCTGCGTGTACTCGCCGGGGGTGAGGTCGACGTGGGCCTCGCCGTTGTACTTGACCAGTTTCTCGAGCACGACGGTGCGCGCGGGCATGTTGATGCCCAGCGCGAGGGTCTCGGTGGCGAACACGACCTTGACCAGGCCGTTGACGAACAGCTCTTCGACGGTTTCCTTGAACGCGGGCAGCAGGCCGGCGTGGTGGCTGGCGATGCCGCGTTCCAGGGCTTCGCGCCACTCCCAGTAGCCCAGCACCATCAGGTCGCCCTGGGGCAGGTCCTTGGTCTTCGCCTCGATGACCTCGCGGATCCGCTCGACCTCGTCGACCGAGGTGAGCCGCAGCCCGGCCCGCACGCACTGGAGCACGGCGGCGTCGCAGCCGGCGCGGCTGAACACGAAGTCGATGGCGGGCAGCAGGCCCGCGCCGTCGAGCCGTTGCACGATGTCGACCCGTGATGGCGGTTTGAACCCCGAGCCGCGCGGCGGCCGGCCCCGCTGGTCCTTGTTGTTGCGGTTGCGGCTCCACGGCACGTGGAAGCGGGAGAGGTCCTCGGTGTGCCGCAGCAGCTGCGGGTTGATGCGGGTGTGCCCGTCGGGGCCCTCTCCGGCGAAGAGGTCCAGCATCCGGCCGCCCGCCATCATGTGCTGCCACAGCGGCACGGGCCGGTGCTCGTCGACCACGACGGTCGTGTCGCCGCGCACCTCGACCAGCCACTCGCCGAACTCCTCGGCGTTGCTGACGGTGGCGGACAGCCCGACGAGCCGCACGGACTCGGGCAGGTGCAGGATCACTTCCTCCCACACCGGGCCGCGGAACCGGTCGGCGAGGTAGTGGATCTCGTCCATGACCACGTACGCGAGGGTGTTCAGCGTGGAGGAGCCCGCGTACAGCATATTGCGCAGGACCTCGGTGGTCATCACGACGATGGGCGCGTCGCCGTTGACCGACGTGTCGCCGGTGAGCAGGCCGACCTTGGCGGCGCCGTAGCGGGCGACCAGGTCGGCGTACTTCTGGTTCGACAGGGCCTTGATCGGCGTCGTGTAGAAGCACTTGCGGCCCTCGGACAGGGCCAGGTGGACGGCGAACTCGCCGACGACCGTCTTGCCGGCGCCGGTCGGGGCGCAGACCAGCACGCCGTGCCCGTCCTCCAACGCCTCGCAGGCGCGTTCCTGGAACGGGTCGAGTTCGAACGAGATGACCCCCAGGAAGTCGGCCAGCTTGGGTCGGGACGAGCGGCGGCGGAAGTCCGCGTACGAGTCGGCTGGAGACCGCGGAGTGCTTGACACCTGTCCAGGCTGTCATATGGGACCGACAAAATCGCTTCAGATCCGCAGCGGACCCCGGAACATCGTCGCGACGCGCCCCCGATGGCTTCCTTTAATCAACACTGAAGCTATAGGGACCATAGGGGCGAGGCATGCGGCAGACTCGACAGCCGTGGAAGCGATCCCGTTGTCGGAGGGCGATCTCAGGTGGGTGTTCCCCGACCTGGCCGAGGTCGACCCGGTGCTCGCGGTGCTGAGGTTGGCCGAGTCGCGGATCGAGCGGCTGGCCGACCGGCTCGGCAGACCGGGCGCGGGGTTGGTGTTCGACCACCTGCCCGGCGCGCCCTACGCGGGGCTGTCGGCCCTCGCCGAGTTCGAGGAGGTGGCCTTCCACGTGCACGTCTCGCTGCCGCGCGATCCGCACCGCGACGTGGTCAAGCCCCCTCCGCCGTGGCAGGTGGACGGCGAGATCTCGGTCCGCTGCGACGCGATCCGGGACTGCGGCAGGCACGAGATCGAGACCGTCGAGTCGGCGTACGACACGCCGCTGGACGCCGCCGGCGGGGTGCTGGCCGTCGCCGGCTGGCTGTTCGACCGGGGCACGGTCGAGCCGCACGCCTCGTGGCGCAAGCGCGACGTGCTCAGCCGGCACCGGTGACGCGTGCCCGGCCGGCGCCGATCACGCCTGCTCAGCCGGCGCCGGTGACGACGGTGAGCGCCCCCGGGACGCACGTGGTCGTCAACGGCACGCCGCTGAGCCGCTCGCCGTCGGCGTAGGCCACCCAGGGCGGCCCGGACAGCCGGGCGGAACGGGCCCGGAGCGTGCGCACGGCGGGGTGGTCCACGTGCCGGCCGGTGCGCAGCGTGGGCAGCATCCGCAGCAGCGTGCGGCGTGGCGCGGCCCCCACCACGGTCAGGTCGAACAGGCCGTCGGTCGGGGAGGCGTCCGGGCACACCGGGATGCCGCCGCCGTAGCTGGTGGTGTTGCCGACCGCGACCAGCAGCGCGTCCAGTTCGAGCACGTCGTCCTCGGTCTCGACGACGAGCGGTCGCGGCCGCAGCGCCGCCAGCTCGGCCAGGATCGCCAGGTCGTAGCGGCGGGGTCCGGCGGGCCAGCGCATCGCGTTCGCGCGCTCGTTGACCGCCGAGTCGAAGCCCGCGCACAGCACGGTGGCGAACCAGGGGCCGTGCTCCACGCGCCCGAGGTCGAACTTGGCGCGGCGGCCCTCGCGCAACGCGGTCACCACGTCGTCCACCGAGGTGGCGCCCAGGGCCGTGGCCAGGTCGTTCCCGGTGCCGGCGGGCACCACGGCCAGTGCCGTGGAGGACTCCGCGCACGCCTGGAGGGCCAGGTGCGCGCCGCCGTCGCCGCCGAGGACCACGAGCACGTCCACGCCGTCGGCCACCGCCCGGCGCGCGGCTTCGGTGGTGCCCTCGGCGGTGGGCGCCACGTGCAGGTCCAGCCGGTCGACCGCGCCGCGCAACCGTTCCGCGACGGTGCCGGCCATGCGGGCGGCCCTGCCCTTGCCCGAGGCGGGGCACACCAGCAGGGCCGCCCGCGTTGACGTCGACATGGTCGCGAAGCCTACAAAGGCTTCACCGGATCGAGTGATCTCGCTCAGGTCACGTCGTCGTAGCGCACCCGGCCGGGCGGCTCCGGCGCGGACGCCGACTTCGGCGTGGGCACAGGCTCCGGCGTGGGCACAGGCTCCGGTGACGGCGCCGGTTCGGGCGAGGGCTCCTCGACCGCCGTCGGCGTGTAGTCGAACGGCGCGGCCTCGTCGTCCGGGATGTCGTCCAGGCCCTCGGCCTTGCGCCTGCGCTCCAGCCGCCGGTCGTGCACCCGGGCGATCTGGATGGCCAGCTCGAACAGCAGCACGAGTGCCACGGCCAGCGCCACCATGGAGATCGGGTCGGTGCCCGGTGTGGCGACCGCGGCGAAGATGAACAGGCCGAACACGATGCCGCGCCGCCACTTGTGCAGCTTCGCGTAGCTGACGACGCCGACCTGGTTGAGCATCACCACGACCAGCGGCAGCTCGAAGCTCACGCCGAAGATCAGCAGCAGCGTCATGACGAAGCTGATGTACTCGCCGGCGGTGAGGGCGGTGAGGAACTGCCCGTCACCGAAGCCGATCAGCACCGCCAGGCCCTGCGGCACGACGTAGAACGCCAGCGTGGCTCCCGCGACGAACAGCACCGACGCGAACGCCACGAAGACGACGGCGAAGCGCCGCTCCTTGGCGTACAGGCCCGGTGAGATGAAGCGCCACAGCTGGTACAGCCACAGCGGCGCGGTCAACGCCATGCCCGCGCCGGCGCCGACCTTCAGCCGGATCATGAAGGCCTCGAACGGCTTGGTCTGCAGCAGCTGGCAGCCCTTGCCCTCCTGGGTGAGCCGCAGCGTCTCCGGGATCTCGCAGTACGGGTCGATGACGATGGAGCCGAGGCTGGGCAGCCCGAGGGGCCGCCAGCTCCACCAGAAGAAGCCGAAGATCGCGCCGCACGCGATGAACAGCAATGCCAACCCCAGGCGGTGCCGGAGGTCGTAGAGGTGGTGCTTCAACGACATGGTGCCGTCGGGGTTGGCCCGGCGACTCGTGATCTTGCGGCGCTCCCTGCGCTGGGCCCACCACCGGACCGGACTTGCCCCCACCGTGCGGACCGTCCTTAGGCTCTCGTCGACGCGGCTCTAGTTGGTGTTCTGCTTGTTCTGCAAGTTCTGCGCGGACTGCTCGATGGGCGGGGCCACCTGCGTCACCTGCGGCTGCACGGGCTGCGCCACCGGCTGGGCGACCTGCTGGGGCGGCGCGACCGGCTGCTGGACCACCTGCGGCTGGGCGACGGGCAGCTGCTGCGGCGCGGGGACCTGCTGCGCCGTCGTCGTGCCCTGCTGCTGGGGGTCGTCCTCACTGCGCAGGCCCTTGGTCTCGGCCTTGAGGATCTTCGCCGAACGACCGATGGAGCGCGCCATGTCGGGCAGCTTCTTCGCGCCGAAGAGCAGAATGATCACCACGGCGATGATGATCAGCTCGGTTGGTCCGAGGTTAGGCACGGTTGTCCTCCTGTCTCCCCCGGTCCACCGATGGTACGCGGGGCTTGCCCTCACGGGCGTGATCCGGACGCCGTTCGGCGAGGGCCACCCCGAGCGCGGCAGAGCGCGCCCGCAGCAGACCGACGCCATCGCCGACCCTGTCACCCACCAGAGTGCTTGCGACGCGGAAGCGGCGCAAGGATCGGATGACCCGGACCGCCGTCGGGACGAGCACGGCCACCCCGAGGACGATCAGCACGAGGCTCGGCAAGTACGGCACGGCACCACCGTACTTGCCCTAGGTTGCCGGGAGGTGATCCGCCCGGCGCAACGCCGCCTCCGCCTGCCGGGTGACCTCGGCCACCAGGTCGGGTGGTTGTTCCACGTGCGCCTCACCGCCCAACCCGAGCAGCAGCCGCACCATCCAGGCCGTGTCGGCGTACCGCATGAGCACCCTGGCCCGGCCTTCGGCGAGTTCGACCAGGCCGTCGGTCGGGTAGTACTCGGCCACCCAGCGGGCGTCCGGTTCGAGCACCAGCACGGCCGTGCGCTGCGACGGGTCCGGTTGGAACAACCCCTCCGACGTGTCGGTGGGCGTGGCGTGCGGCGGCGGGGCGGCGGGCTCGTCGAGCACGTCGACGGCGTCGATCCGGTCGAGGCGGAACAGCCGCACGCCGTCCGCCGCGCGGCACCAGGCTTCCAGGTAGCTGCGGCCTTCCACCAGCAGCATCCGCATCGGGTCCACGACCCGCTCGGTGATCTCGTCCCGTGACGGCGTGTAGTAGCGCAGGTGCAGCGCGCGCTTGCGCAGCACACCGTCGGACATGGTGTCCCGCAGACGGGATGTCTCGGGTGCTTCCCGCAGGGCCAGGCCGACGGCGACGCCGGCGGGTTGCGCCTGGCCGACAGCGGCCTCGATCTTGGCCACCGCGCGCCGCACGGCGTCCTGGTCGGCCACGCCGGGCGTCTCGACCAGCGCGCGCAGCGCGACCAGCAGCGACGTCGCCTCGGCGGCGGTCAGCCGCAGCGGGCGGCTCATGCCCGCGTCGAAGGTGACGGTGACCGTCTCGCCCTCGAACGACAGGTCGATCAGGTCGCCGGGGCCGTAGCCGGGCAGGCCGCACATCCACAGCAGTTCGAGGTCCTTGCGGATCTGCTTGGGCGTGACGTCGAAGTCGGCGGCGACCTCGTCGATCGGGATGCCGGGGCGGGCCAGCAGGTAGGGCACGAGGGCGAGCAGCCGGGGCAGCCGGTCGGTGGCGGCGTTCACGCGCGCACCCCCGCGCCGCGCAGCGCGCCGAGCAGCTTCTCCCGCACGGTCTTGGCCAGCACTTCCGGTTCGAGCACCACCACGTCGGGGCCGAAGCCCGCGATCCACCCGGCGGCCGAGTCGGGGAACCTCAGCTCGATCTCCAGCACGTCGCCGGGCTCGCCGTCGAAGTCCCGGGCGCCGACGACCTCGGCCCGCCGGCGCACGCCCTGCGCCCGGCCCCGGGCCACCCAGAGCTTCGCGGTGGCGGGCGGCTGGTCGGCGGCGGGCTGGTTGCGGACCACGAACGACAGCAGGTCGAACTGGTCGGGCCGGCGCACCGCGCCGGCCTTGCCGACCACGCGGACGTCGCCGACGATGCGGGACAGCCGGAAGCAGCGCGGCGCGTCGCGGTCGCGGTCGTGCCCGACGAGGTACCACCGGCCGCGCCAGGCGACCACGCCCCACGGTTCGACGGTGCGGGCGCGCACCTCGACCGGCGCCGGGCGGCGGTAGTCGAACTCGACCACGCGCCCCTCCTGCACGGCCGCGAGCAGCGGCGGGAACGCGGGTTCGCTGGTGCGGACCTTCGGCTCGACCGGCACGTGGACGTCCTGGTCGACGTCGACGCCCGCGGCGCGGAGCTTGATGAGGGCGCCGTGCGCGGCGCCGGTGAACTGCGGCGAGTCCCACAGCCGGGCGGCGAGCGCCACGGCGGCGGCCTCGTCGGGTTCCAGGTCGATGTCGCCGAGCTCGTAGTCCCGGCGGGCGATGCGGTACCCGTCGATCGCCTCGAAGCCCGTGCTGCGGCCGGTCTCCAGCGGCACGCCGAGGTCGCGCAGCTCGGTCTTGTCGCGTTCGAACATGCGGAAGAACGCCTCGTCCGTCGGGGCGTCGGCATAGCCGGGGACGATGGCGCGGATGCGCTCGGCGGTCAGGTACTGCCGGGTCGACAGCAGGCACAGCACCAGGTTGACGAGCCGTTCGGCACGTGCGATGGCCACACCGGAACCCTAACCCCGGACGAACACCCGGTGACGCCATCCCCGCCCTGAATGCGGGTGAATGGTCCATTCAGCCGATTGCCGGACCGCGCCCCGACGCCCTTCGGGGCGTCACCCAGGCCGTGTTCCGCCCGGGAGACGCCCCGTTCGCGCAGGTCAGGCACCGGGCAGGGTCAGCCGCCGATCGCGGCGAGGCCGGCGCGGGCGAAGCGCTCGTCCAGGTCGCCGCTGGGCGCGCCGCCGACGCCGATGCCCGCTACCGGCCCGCCGTCGGCCACCACGGGGACGCCGCCGGCCAGGAACAGCGTGCCGGGGATGTCGCGCAGCGTCGCGCCGGCGCCGGTGACGCGACCCGCCAGCACCGACGTCGGCGCGTTGAACGACACCGACGTGAACGCCTTGCGGCGCGCCGACTCCTCGCTCTGCGGCCCGGCGCCCTTCCTCCTCGGCCGCGTCCAGCGCCGCCTGGGCCGCCCGGACGGCCGCGTCGACCGTGATCGTCGTCGCCGTCCGCACCGCGACACCGCCGCGCCCGTGCTGGGCCCGATCGGGGTCGCGGTGATCACCGCCGCCGTGTTCTTCGACCGCCGCCTGCTGCTGGAGCAGGCCGGCGCCCTGCGGGAACGGCAGCGGCTGGCCCGGGAGATCCACGACACGCTGGCGCAGGGCCTGTCCAGCATCGCCCTGCTGCTAGAGCTCGGCGACACCGCCCGCGCCCGCGAGGTGGCCAAGGAGAACCTCGCCGAGGCGCGCCGGTTCGTCCGCGACCTCTCGCCCCTGACCGGCCGCACGCTGACCGACGCGCTGCGCGCCCTGTGCGACCGGGTCGAGGTGGAGGGCGAGCCGTACCCGCTGACGGTGCCGGTGGAGGTGGCGTTGCTGCGGGTGGCGCAGGGCGCGCTGGCCAACGTCCGCGAGCACGCCGAGGCCACCACCGCCGTCATCACGCTGACGTACCTGGGTGACGCGGTGACGCTCGACGTGTGCGACGACGGCCGCGGGTTCGACCCGGCCGCGATCCGCCCGGAGCCGGGCCGCGGCTACGGGTTGGCCGCGATCCGCGACCGGGTCGCCGAGCTGGGCGGCACGGTGGCGGTGGAGAGCGCGCCGGGCGAGGGCACGGCGCTGGCCGTGCGGGTGCCGACGCCGTGACCGGGCCGTTGCGGGTGCTGGTGGTGGACGACCACCCGGTGGTCCGGTTCGGCCTGGCCGGCCTGCTGTCCCGCGACTTCGAGGTGGTCGCGGAGGCCGCCACGGGCGAGGACGCGGTCCGCCTCGCCGCGACCCGGGACGTGGACGTGGTGCTGATGGACCTGCAGCTGGGCGCGGGCATCGACGGTGTGGAGGCCACCCGGCGCGTCCGCGCGCTGCCCGACCCGCCGCAGGTCGTGGTGCTGACCACGTACGACTCGGACGCGGACGTGGTGCGCGCGGTCGAGGCGGGCGCGACCGGCTACCTGCTCAAGGACTGCCCGCCGGACGAGCTGGCCGCCGCGGTCCGCCAGGCGTCGACGGGCCGCACCGTGCTGTCCCCCGACATCGCGCGCCGCCTGCTCCGGCCGGCGGCCACCCCCGCGGTCACCAAGCGCGAGGTGCAGATCCTCGACCACCTCGCCCGCGGCCTGTCGAACCGCGAGATCGCCAAGGCCCTGTTCATCAGCGAGGCGACGGTGAAGACGCACCTGGTGCGGATCTTCGACAAGCTGGGCGCGGAGACCAGGACGGCGGCCGTGCGGACCGCCGTGGAGCTGAAGCTGATCCGGCTCAGCCCCCGGTGAGCATGCCCTCGGGCAGGCCGGGCACGTCCGGCCGGAGCCAGATGGGCCGCCAGTCGGCCAGCTCGTGGAACCGGCGCAGCTCCGCCACGCCCGACAGCCAGCCCGCCCACGCGCCGTAGGGCGGCCGGCCGGTGTCGAACCCGCTCTGCACGAACGTGAGCCGCGTGCCGCCGGCGGACTCGGCCAGCTCCCAGGTCGACACCATGCCGTCCCAGTCGACGCCCATCCGCTTGCCGGGTTCGAAGTCGACCACCTTCGCGGGCTGCGGGTTCACGTCGAAGCCGCCCATGGCGACCCGGCCGCCCTCCCACGCCTCGATGTCGATCTTCGCGCCGAACCACCGCGAGTACTCCTCGGCGTCGACCAGCGAGTGGGCCACCGCGTCGACCGGGGCGCCGATCAGCACCTCGCCGCGCATCTCGGTCGTGGCGAAGTCCACCTTCGGCGTGAGCGGGCGGCCTTCGACGTGGTCGACCAGGTTGGCCAGCGACAGGCACCAGTACGTGTAGAGGTAGCCCAGGACGCTGGTCTCCGCGACGGCCACGTCCCAGCCCGGGAAGTGGCTCTGCGACACCGTGACCACGGTGTCGCCGTCCTCCTCGGCCCAGCGGATCTCGACGGTGGTGTCCTCGCCGCCGATCGTCCAGTCGAACCGCAGCGAGTCCTCGTCCACGTGCCGCAACGCCTGGTGCGGCGCGTCGCCCTCGGGGGTGTGGCGGCCCCAGAACTCGAACCGGTCGGGCAGCTCGACGGCCGCGTGCTCGGCCAGCCACGTGGCCAGCTCGCCGGCGTCGGTCAGGGCCCGGCGCACCCGGTCGACGGGCGCGGTGGTGCGGGCGCGCTGGACCACGGTCTCACTCATCGGTCTGCTCCTCCGTCGGGTAGCACGCCACGGCCAGCCGGAAGGCGTCGCCCTCCGCGCCGCCGTGGCGGGCGAACAAGTCCTGCAAGGTCGTCTTCAGGTCGTCGAAGAACCGCTGCCGCTGCTCGGGCCGCACCCGGATCTCGCCCGACACGCCCAGCGACGGCAGCTCGGGCCGGGTCCGGTCCAGGCCCGCGATGTCCGCCTGGACCTGTTCCACGAGGTCCAGCAGGTATCCCAGGCTCAGCTCGTCCTGCGCGCGGCGCAGCCCGAGGTGGCCGACCAGTCCCGGCGACAGCCAGTACGAGCGGGCGCTCGCCTGGTACACGCCTTCGGTGACGCCGCGCACGCGACGCTCGGCCACCTGCGTCACGAGACCGGCTTCGACCAGGCGTTTCACGTGGTAGTAGACCCGCTGCGGGGTCTGGTCGAGCGCGGCGGCCACCTCGGTGCACGACCGCGGCTCGGCCAGTTGCCGCAGCACGTCGATGCGGTGCGGCTTGAGCAGTGCCTCGGCCTGCTCGATCTGCTCCAGGTACAGGACGTCTCTCATCGCAAAAATTATCTTGTACGTAAAAAACTATTTTGTCAATCGGACCGAGAGAGACCCCGGACCACGTGGCCCGGGGTCGCCCCGTCGTGCCCCGCCCGGCTAGAGCGAGGAGATCAGCCGCTCCACGCGCTCGTCCACGGCGCGGAACGGGTCCTTGCACAGCACGGTGCGCTGCGCCTGGTCGTTGAGCTTCAGGTGCACCCAGTCGACGGTGAAGTCGCGGCCCGCGGCCTGCGCGGCGGCGATGAAGTCACCGCGCAGCTTGGCCCGCGTGGTCTGCGGCGGGGTGTCCTTGGCGGCCTCGATCTCGACGTCGTCGGTCACCCGCTCCACCTGGTCCTTGCGCTGGAGCAGGTCGAAGATGCCCCGGCCGCGCCGGATGTCGTGGTAGGCGAGGTCGAGCTGGGCGATGCGCGGGTTGGACAGGTCCATGTCGTGCTTGGCCTGGTAGCGCTCCATCAGCCGGTACTTGATGGCCCAGTCGATCTCGCGGTCGATCTTGGACAGGTCCTCCGACGCGACCGCGTCCAACGTGCGACCCCACAGCTCCAGCACCCGTTCGGCCATGGGGTCCGGCGCGCGCTTGGCCACGTGCTCCACCGCGCGCTCGTAGTACTCGCGCTGGATGTCCAGCGCCGAGGCTTCCTTGCCGCCCGCCAGCCGCACGGTGCGCCTGCCGGTCAGGTCGTGGCTGATCTCGCGGATGGCGCGGATCGGGTTGTCCAGGCTGAAGTCGCGGAACTGGACGCCCTGCTCGATCATCTCGAGCACCAGGTTGGCGCTGCCCACCTTGAGCAGCGTGGTCACCTCGGACATGTTCGAGTCGCCGACGATCACGTGGAGCCTGCGGTAGCGCTCCGCGTCGGCGTGCGGCTCGTCGCGGGTGTTGATGATCGGACGGGACCGGGTGGTGGCGCTGGACACGCCCTCCCAGATGTGCTCGGCCCGCTGCGAGAGGCAGTAGACCGCTCCGCGCGGCGTCTGGAGCACCTTGCCCGCACCGCAGATGAGCTGCCTGGTCACCAGGAACGGCAGCAGGACGTCGGCGATGCGGGAGAACTCCCCCGCCCGCGCGACCAGGTAGTTCTCGTGGCAACCGTAGGAGTTGCCCGCGGAGTCGGTGTTGTTCTTGAACAGGAAGATGTCTCCCCCGATGCCCTCGTCGGCGAGCCTGCGCTCGGCGTCGACGAGCAGGTCTTCGAGGATCCGCTCACCAGCCTTGTCATGCGTGACGAGCTGGGCGAGGTCGTCGCATTCCGCCGTGGCGTACTCGGGGTGCGAGCCCACGTCCAGGTAGAGCCGAGAGCCGTTGCGCAGGAAGACGTTCGACGAGCGTCCCCACGAGACGACCCGGCGGAACAGATAACGCGCGACCTCATCCGGGGACAGCCTGCGCTGCCCGTGGAAGGTGCAGGTCACCCCGAACTCAGTCTCAATGCCGAAGATCCGCCGCTGCATCCCCTAACAGTAGGCGCATTCAGAGCTTTCCTCAGTGATCCAATCGGGCGTCGCGCCGTTTTCGCGGATAACGTTCCTGTTGTGCTCCGACGAGTGAACCGCCTGGACCTTGCCCTGATGACCCGAACAGGGGGACTGCGCGCCTCCTCCTTCGACGTGGGGATGAAGAGGTTGTCGCGCGCCGCCAACCACAGCGCGTTGTGGCTCGTGGTGGCGGCCGTGCTGGCCGTGCGCAAGGGGGTGACGCGGCGGGCGGGGTTGCGCGGGGCGGCCGCGATCGGGGGCGCGAGCTTCTCCGCGAGCCTGGTCGCGAAGCGCCTGTTCCCGCGGCGCAGACCCGCCGCCGACCTGCTGTCGGCGCCCCGGCGGTTGACCAAGCGCCCCACGTCGTCGTCGTTCCCGTCCGGGCACGCGGCGTCGGCGGCGGCGTTCACCACGGCGGTGGCGATGGAGTCGCCCGCGTTGGCGGTGGCGATCGCCCCGGTCGCGGCGGCGGTGGCGTACTCGCGGGTGCACACGGGCGTGCACTGGCCGTCCGACGTGGCCGCCGGCGCCGCGATCGGGGTCGGCGCGGCCCTCCTGACCAGGCGGTGGTGGCCGCTGGGGCGGACCGAGCCCGCGACGGCGCGCGAGCACCGGTCGTTGGCGGCCCTGGTCGACGGCGAGGGTCTCGTGGTCGTGGTGAACCCGAGCGCGGGCATGGGCGCGGACGACCCGACGGACCGGATCGTGCACGAATGGCCCAAAGCCACGATCGTGGGAATCGAGGATCTCGACACGGTGATCGCCGATCACGCTCCGCAGGCACTGGGGGTGGCGGGCGGCGACGGGTCGGTGGCGGCGGTCGCCGCGCTGGCGGCGGCGCACCGGTTGCCGCTGGTGCTGGTGCCGGCCGGGACGCTGAACCACTTCGCGCGGGACGTGGGCGTCCAGGGGCTGGACGACACCGCGCGGGCGGTCGCGGACGGCGACGGCGTGTTGGTGGACCTCTCGGCGGTGTCCGTCGACGGCGACGGGCCGCGCTGGTTCGTCAACACCGCGAGCCTCGGCGGCTACCCCGACATGGTGCGGCTGAGGGAGGAGTTGCAGGACAAGTGGGGCAAGTGGCCGGCGGCGGCGATCGCGCTGGCCCGGGTGCTGCGCACGTCGCGGCCGATGCGGGTGGAGCTCAACGGCGAGCGGCGGCTGGTGTGGATGCTGTTCGTGGGCAACGGTCCGTACCGGCCGAAGGGCTTCGCGCCGACCATGCGGCCCGCCCTGGACGCGGGCCTGATGGACGTCCGGTACATCCGCGCGGACACCCGGTTCTCGCGGGCGCGGTTCTTCCTCGGCGCGATGCTCGGCTCCCTGCACCGCAGCCGGACCTACGCGCACCTGGAGACGCGCTGGTTGGACGTGCGGCTGCTCGACGGCGCGGTGGCGATCGCCACGGACGGCGAGGTCGGCCCCACCGGGTCCACCTTCGAGTTCCGGTCACGGCCGGCGGCCCTGGCCATCTACCGACCCCAGGGATAAGGTTGACTCTGTCAACGTTTTTGTTGAGGGAGTCAACGATGACGGTCGCGGACGTCCGCGCGTTCAACCGCTTCTACACCGGTGTGATCGGCGTGCTCGACCGCGGCTACCTGGCCTCGCCGTACTCGCTGACCGAGGTGCGGGTGCTGTTCGAGCTGGCCGCGGGCGCGCGCGAGGCGGCCGACCTCCGGACCGCGCTGTCCCTGGACGCCGGCTACCTGAGCCGCATCCTGTCCTCCTTCGACCGGGACGGCCTCGTCACCCGCACGGCGTCGGAGCGCGACTCGCGCCGCCACGTCGTCGCCCTGACACCGCGCGGCGAGTCGGTGTTCGCCGACCTGGACGCCCGGTCCGAGGCGGAGATCGGCGCGCTGCTGGACCGGGTGCCGCCGTCGGACCGGGTCGAGCTGGCGGCGGCGATGCGGAAGGTCGAACGCCTTCTCACCGGCGTGCCCCGGGCGTACCTGCTGCGGCCGTTGCGGCCGGGCGACCTGGGCTGGGTGGTCAACCGGCACGGGGTCCGGTACGCGGAGGAGTGCGGCTTCGACCAGACCTTCGAGGCCCTGGTGGCGGGGGTGGTGGGCGAGTACGGGCGGCGCCACTCCCCCGACCACGAGGCGGCGTGGATCGCCGAGGTCGACGGCGAACCGGTGGGCTCGATCTTCTGCGTGAGGGTGGACGACCGCACCGCCAAGCTCCGGCTGCTCCTCGTCGAACCGGCCGCGCGCGGGCTGGGCATCGGCGCGCGGCTGGTGGAGGAGTGCCTCCGCTTCGCCCGCCGGGTCGGGTACGAGCGGGTGGAGCTGTGGACCGTGGCGGGACTGGCGGCGTCGCGGCACCTCTACGAGAAGGCCGGTTTCCGGATGGTCGGGAGCACGCCGGAACGCTTGTTCGGGTGCGACGTGGAGGCGCAGACCTGGTCGCTGGAGCTGTGACGCCACACCGTCGCGCCGGCGGCTGCCCGCGCTGGACACGATCGAGCGGATCGCGGACGGCGTCGACATGCCGCCCGAGTGCCGATGCCCGCTCGGGCCGGCCCCGGAACGCCGCTGACCCGAAGGCGGGCATCGTGGTTCGACATGGTCGAACGGTGACGCGGTAAAGTGATCGCGTGCCCGGTCCCATCCAGTCCATCGAACGGGCAGCCGCGGTGTTGCGGCTGCTGGCGAGCGGCGCGCGGCAGATGGGGGTGGCGGAGCTCGCCCGTGCCCTCGGGCTGCCCAAACCGACCGTGCACGGCATCCTCCGGACGTTGCAGCTGGTCGGGTTCGTCGAGCAGTCGCCGGACACGGGCAAGTACCGGCTCGGCGCGGCGCTGTTCCACATCGGCAGCAGCTACCTCGACGGCAACGAGCTGCGCACCCGCGCGCTGAACTGGTCGGACTCGCTGGCCTCGCGCAGCATGGAGAGCGTCCGCATCGGCACCCTGCACGAGAACCAGGTGCTGGTCGTGCACCACGTCTTCCGCCCGGACAACTCGCGGCAGGTCCTCGAAGTGGGCGCGCTGCTCCCCGCGCACGCCAGCGCGCTGGGCAAGGTCCTGCTCGCCGACGACCCGGTCGGCCTCGGCCTCGCCGAGGCCGAGCCCCTCAAGGCCTACACCGCCGCCACGATCACCGGCCTCGACCGGCTCGGCGACGCGTTGGAGCAGGTCAGGCACCGCGGCTGGGCGTCCGAGGTCGAGGAGCTGGTCGAGGGCGAGGTGTCGCTGGCCGCACCCATCCGGGACCGGCGGCTGGTGACCGTGGGCGCGGTCGGGATCTCCGGGCCGGTCGAGCGGCTGTGCGACGAGGACAAGCAGCCGCGCACGGACCTCGTGTCCTACGTGCGCGAGGCCGCGCGGTCCATCTCGCGCGAGCTCGGCGCCATCCCCTGGTGACGCGGGCGTTCCGGAAGGGTTGACATCTTGTTGAGCGTCGGCACAGGATTCACGCGCACCGTACGACATTGTCGAACGGCATTCAGGCCAGAGAGGGCGCGTGGATGACCAGCCAGTCGATCTTCATCGGTGAGTTCCTCGGCACCGCGTTGTTGTTGCTGCTGGGCAACGGCGTGGTCGCGGGCGTGGTGTTGGCGAAGTCGAAGTCCCACGGCGCGGGGTGGGTGGTGATCACGTTCGGCTGGGGCTTCGCGGTGCTCGCGGGCGCCTACGCGGTCGCGCCGCTGTCCGGCGCGCACCTCAACCCGGCCGTCACCGTCGGCCTGGCCATCCACAACGGCGACTGGGGCACCGTCCCGCTCTACCTGACCGCCCAGTTCCTCGGCGCGTTCACCGGCGCCGTCCTGTGCTACCTCGCCTACCTCGGCCAGTTCCGCGCCAACACCGGCGACGTGCTCGGCGTCTTCGCCACCGGCCCCGAGGTCCGCCACCGCGCGCAGAACCTGACCACCGAGGTCATCGCCACGTTCGTGCTGGTGTTCGTCATCCTGGCGACCGGCCAGACCAAGGGCCTGGAGACCTCCGGCACCGGCGCGCTGATCGTCGCCCTGCTGGTCGTCGGCATCGGCATGTCCCTCGGCGGACCCACCGGCTACGCCATCAACCCCGCGCGCGACCTCGGCCCGCGCCTCGCGCACGCCGTCCTGCCGATCCCCGGAAAGGGTGGATCGGACTGGGGATACGCCTGGATCCCCGTCGTCGGTCCCCTGATCGGCGGAGCATTGGCCGGGCTCGTCGACATCGCCGTCTACTGAGGAGCGTCCCACCGTGAGCACCCACTCCACCCGGTCCTTCGTGGCAGCGATCGACCAGGGCACGACCTCCTCGCGCTGCATCGTCTTCGACCACGGCGGCGGGATCGTCTCCGTGGCGCAGAAGGAGCACCGGCAGATCTTCCCCAGGCCCGGCTGGGTCGAGCACGACGCCGAGGAGATCTGGGTCAACGTGCTCGACGTCGTGCACGGCGCGTTGCAGAAGGCGTCGCTGACCGTGCGCGACCTGGCCGCCGTCGGCATCACCAACCAGCGCGAGACCACGCTGGTGTGGGACAGGGCCACCGGCAAGCCCGTGCACAACGCGATCGTCTGGCAGGACACCCGCACCGACCAGCTGGTCAAGGAGCTGGGCGAGCAGAACCGGTTCCGGGAGAAGTGCGGCCTGCCCCTGGCCACCTACTTCGCCGGACCCAAGGTCCGCTGGCTGCTCGACCACGTGGACGGCCTGCGTGAGCGCGGCGAGCGCGGCGAGGTGCTGTTCGGCACCATGGACACCTGGCTGATCTGGAAGCTCACCGGCCGCCACGTCACCGACGTCACCAACGCCAGCCGCACCATGCTGATGAACCTGGAGACGCTGGACTGGGACGACGAGCTGGTCGACGCGATCGGCGTGCCCAAGGCGATGCTGCCGGAGATCCGCTCCTCCGCCGAGGTCTACGGCCACGCCACCGGCACGCTGGAGGGCGTCCCGGTGGCGTCCGCGCTCGGCGACCAGCAGGCGGCGCTGTTCGGCCAGACCTGCTACTCGCCCGGCGAGGGCAAGTGCACCTACGGCACCGGCAGCTTCCTGCTGGTCAACACCGGCGACAAACCGGTCGTCTCGGAGAACGGGCTGCTCACCACGGTCGGCTACAAGATCGGGGACCAGCCGGCCGCGTACGCGCTGGAAGGCGCGATCGCCGTCACCGGCGCGCTGGTGCAGTGGTTCCGGGACAAGATGGGGCTGATCTCCAGCGCGGCCGAGATCGAGACGCTGGCCCGTTCGGTCGAGGACAACGGCGGCGCGTACTTCGTGCCCGCCTTCTCCGGCCTGTTCGCCCCGCACTGGCGGTCCGACGCGCGCGGCGTCATCGCGGGCCTGACCGGCTACATCGACAAGGGCCACCTCGCCCGCGCGGTGCTGGAGGCGACCGCGTGGCAGACCCGCGAGGTCGTGGACGCGATGAACGCCGACTCGGGCGTCGACCTGGTCGCGTTGAAGGTCGACGGCGGCATGACGGCCAACAACCTGCTCATGGGCTTCCTGTCCGACGTGCTGGACGTGCCGGTGGTGCGGCCGATCGTCGCCGAGACCACGTGCCTGGGCGCGGCCTACGCGGCGGGCCTCGCGGTCGGCTACTGGTCGGACACCGAGACCCTGCGCGAGAACTGGCACAAGGCCGCCGAGTGGCTGCCGACCATGGACGCGAAGACGCGTGACAAGGGCTACCGCAAGTGGAAGAAGGCGGTCGAGCGGACCGTCGGCTGGATGGACGAGGACGACAACGATGAGTGAGCAACGGGCCAGGGCGCGCGAGGCGCTGGGACACGGCGCCTTCGACCTGGTCGTGATCGGCGGCGGCGCGCTGGGCATCGCCACCACGTGGGCGGCGGCGCGGTCGGGTCTGCGGGTGGCGCTGGTGGAGGCGGGCGACTTCGCGGGCGCCACGTCCAGCGCGTCGTCCAAGCTGGTGCACGGCGGCCTGCGGTACCTGGCGATGGGTCCGGGCGCGGTGCCGATGGTGCGGGAGAACCACGCCGAGCGGCGCGCGCTGGGCGACCACCTGGCGCCGCACCTGGTCCGGCCGCTGCCGTTCCTGGTGCCGGTGTACCGGGGCGGGCCGCACTCGCGGTCGGTGCTCGGCGCGGGCGTGGTGCTGTACTCGGCCCTGTCCGGGTTCGGCGACGGCGTGGGCAAGGTGCTGTCGGCGCGGCGGGCCGTCGAGTACGTGCCCCAACTGCGCACATCGGGTCTGCGGGGCGCGGCGCTCTACTACGACCACCAGATGAACGACGCGCGCGTGGCCATCACGGCGGCGCGTGCGGCGGCCGAGGCCGGCGCCGTGCTGCTCAACCACGTCGAGGTGGTGGGGCTGCGCAAGCGCGGCGGGCTGGTGACCGGTGTCGAGCTGCGCGACAAGGTGGACGGCGGGTCGTTCGGGCTGGACGCGTCGGTGGTGGTCAACGCGACCGGGCCGTGGCTGGACTCGGTGCGGCGGCTGGAGGACCCGGCGGCCGGGCCGAGCATCCGGCTGTCCAAGGGCTCGCACCTGGTGCTGAGGACGGACACGCCGTGGCGCGCGGCGATGACCATCCCGGTGGACGACGTGCGGGTGTCGTTCGCGATCCCGTGGGAGGGCCAGCTGCTGCTGGGCACGACCGACGAGCCGTACGAGGGCGACCCGGCCGACGTGCGGTGCTCGCCCGCCGACGTCGACCAGATCCTCGGTGAGGCGTCGGTCGGCATCGTCGGGTCGGCGTTGGACCGCTCCCGGCTGGCGTACGCCTTCGCCGGGCTGCGCGTGCTGCCCGGCGGGTCCGGCGACACCAGCCACGCCAAGCGCGAGACCGTGATCACCCGCGGGCGTGGCGGGATGATCAGCGTGGCGGGCGGCAAGTGGACCACGTTCCGGCGGATCGGCGCGTCGGTGCTGGCCCGGGTCGGCGAGGCCCTGGGCCGGGACCTGTCGCACGCGTTCGACGGCGTGCCGGCGGCGTTGCCGGGCGCGGCCCTGCCCGAGCGGGTCAGCGCGCAGCTGGGCCGTGAGCTGCCGTCGGTGCCGGACGACGTGCTCCGGCACCTGGCCACGCACTACGGCACGGTGAGCCACGAGGTGCTGGCGCTGGCGCTGGACGACCCGTCGTTGCTGGACCGGGTGCACCCGGACGGGCCGGACATCTGGGCGCAGGTGGCGCACGCGCAGCGGTACGAGTGGGCGACCGAGGTGGACGACGTGCTGCGGCGGCGGACCACCGTGGTGGTGCGCGGGCTGGACACGCCGGCGGTGCGCGAGCGGACTGGGCGGCTGCTGGCCGAAGCGGTCGCGTAGCCCCGCGGGTGGTGTCGGTGGAGATCCGCATACTCGGCGCATGCCCTTCACCACCACCACCCACGTGCGCTGGCCGGACGTCGACCAGAACGGCCACATGCGCACCACCGCGTACTTGGACGCGGCGGAGGACAACCGGATGCGGTACTTCGCGTCGGCGGGGTTCCCGGTGACCGAGTTCGCCGCCCGCCGCATCGGCCCGATCTCCCACGGCGACGACCTCCGCTACCGCGCCGAGACGCGCCTGCTCGACCCGATCGCGGTGGAGCTGCGCCTGGCCGGCCTCGCGCCGGACGGCGCGCGGTTCCGCCTGCACAACAAGATCGTCAAGGCCGACGGCCGGACCGCCGCCACCGTCGTGACCACGGGCGGCTGGCTGGACCTGGACGCCCGCAGGCTCGTCGCGCCGGCGGAGGACCTGCTCGCCGTCCTGGCCGGCCTGGAGCGGACCGCGGACTTCACCGAACTGCCGTCACCCCTGGCGCGGGCGTGAGGTGAGGCGAAGGGGGCATTCACGCGTTCGAGTGCCCCCTTCGCTCCTCAGGTCGGACCCGCCAGGCTCCGGGCCCCGAGGGCTCCGGTGAACGCGCCGGAGGCCCCCGACGTGGTGTCGGGGGCCTCCGGGGTCTCGGGTGGGACCTACGCCTTGTCGTCGTTCGGCGGGAGGTTCACGTCCGTCACGGACTTCTTGCCGCCCTTGGCCGGCGGCTCCTCCGCCGCGGCCTCGGGCGCCGGGTCGTCACCGGGCAGCAGTGCCGCCAGCGCGGCGCCCGTGATGCGGCGGAACGCGCGACGCGGCCGGGCGCGTTCCAGGACCGCGACCTCCAGCTTGCCGCGGTCGAGGAGGTCGGGCTTGCCGTTGCCGGTGGTGGTGCTGCCGGCGCTGAGGGCCTTCACCGCGGTGCGCACGGCGTCGGCCAGCGACTGGGCCTCGGTGTAGGCGTCCTTGAGCGCGGTGCCCGTCGCCTCGGCCTGGCCGCCCATCACGACGTACTGCGGCTCCTCCACGATCGAACCGTCGTAGGTCAGCCGGTACAGCGTGTCCTGCTCGGGCTCGACGCCGACCTCGGCCACGCAGATCTCCACCTCGAGCGGCTTGATCTGCTCGGCGAAGATCGAGCCGAGGGTCTGCGCGTACACGTTCGCCAGCGAGCGGCACGTCACGTCGCGCGGGTCGTTCTGGTACCCGCGGATGTCGGCGAACCGGATGCCCGCCTGGCGCAGGTTCTCGAACTCGCTGTAGCGGCCGACCGCGGCGAACGCGATGCGGTCGTAGATCTCGGACACCTTGTGCAGGGTCGCGGACGGGTTCTCCGCCACGAACAGCACGCCGTCGGCGTACCGGAGCACGACGACGCTCCGGCCTCGGGCGATGCCCTTCCGGGCGTACTCCGCGCGGTCGCGGAGGATCTGCTCGGGTGAGGCGTACAACGGCATCGTCACTGCTGCGGCTCCCGGGCTCGGCGGATGCGGGTGGGGTGGTGGTTCGACACGGCGCTCAGCCCGACGGCTTGGCCCGACGGCCCTCGACGACGGACTCGGCCAGCGTGGCGGTGTCCGCGTCGGACAGGTGGACCGCGCCCTCGGCGGTGATCGTCACGACCACCGGGTAGATCTTGCGGATCACGTCCGGACCGCCGGTGCCCGAGTCGTCGTCGGCCGCGTCGTACAACGCCTCGATCGCGGTCCTGGTGGCGGCCTCGGCGTCCGCGTCGGGGTCGTAGAGCTTCTTGATCGCCGACTTCGCGAACAGCGAGCCGGAGCCGACGGCCTGGTAGCCCTGCGACTCCTCGTACCGCCCGCCGGTCACGTCGTAGGAGATGATGCGGCCCGCGCGGTCCGGGTCCGGCGCGGCGGTGTCGAAGCCCGCGAACAGCGGCACGACCGCCAGGCCCGCGAGCGCGGCGTCGAGGTTGCCCTTGATCATCGCGGAGAGCCGGTTCGCCTTGCCGTCCAACGACAGCGAGACACCCTCGATCTTCTCGTAGTGCCGGAGCTCGACCGCGTAGAGCCGGACGATCTCGACCGCGATGCCCGCCGTGCCGGCGATGCCCACCGCCGAGTGGTCGTCGGTGATGAACACCTTCTTCATGTCGCGCTGGGCGATCACGTTGCCCATCGTGGCGCGCCGGTCGCCCGCGATCACCACGCCGCCCTTGAACGTGAGGGCGACGATGGTCGTGCCGTGCGGAGCCTGCACCACGCTGCCCTCGGGCAGCGGACGGCTCGACGGCAGCAGTTCGGGGGCCTGGGCGCGGAGGAAATCGGTGAACGACGACGACCCCGGCCTGAGGTAGGCCGGGGGCAGCGACGCGGCCGGGTAGTGCCCGGTCGAGCTGTGGTCCATGTGTGCGTTTCTCTCCTGTCCCGCC
Organism: Actinosynnema sp. CA-299493; assembly: GCF_050946825.1. NCBI lineage: Bacteria > Bacillati > Actinomycetota > Actinomycetes > Pseudonocardiales > Pseudonocardiaceae > Actinosynnema > Actinosynnema sp. CA-299493. The sequence goes on along the minus strand of NZ_CP191993.1, from coordinate 3,132,666 downwards.
GGCGGCTTCTTACTCGCCGCCCTTTTGCACGTACGCGCGGACGAAGTCCTCGGCGTTCTCCTCTAGCACGTCGTCGATCTCGTCGAGGATGGCGTCGACGTCCTCGCCGAGCTTCTCCCGACGCTCCTGGCCGGCGCCGGCCGCGCCGTCGCCGTTCTCGTCGCCGTCACCGCCGCCTTGGCGCTGAACCTGTTCCTGGGCCATGTCGACCTCCCGGTCTTCGGGTCCTGCGAGTTAAACACTACCCACCAGGCACGACACCGTGCGCCTGCCACTCGGGTCTGGTGATCAGCCCCGGGTGAGCGCCTCCACCAGTTGCTCGGCCGTTTCCGAGGCCTCCAGGAGGGCTCCGACGTGCGCTTTCGTGCCGCGCAGCGGTTCAAGGGTGGGGATCCGGACGAGTGATTCACGACCGAGGTCGAAGATCACCGAATCCCACGACGCGGCGGCCACCGAGGTGGGGTAGCGCTCCAGGCAGCGACCGCGGAAGTAGGCGCGGGTGTCCTCCGGTGGCGAGAGGACGGCCGCCCGCACCTCCTCCTCGCTGACCAGGCGTTTCATCGAGCCGCGGGCGACCAGCCGGTTGTACAGGCCCTTGTCGAGCCGCACGTCGGAGTACTGCAGGTCGACCAGCGACAGCCGGGGCGAGCCCCAGGCCAGGCCGTCCCGGGCGCGATAACCTTCGAGCACCCGCAGCTTCGCCACCCAGTCGAGGCGGTCGGCGCACTCCTGCGGGTCGCGGGCCAGCGCGTCGAGCACCTCGCCCCACACGCGCAGCACGTCCCGGTCGCCGTGGCCCTCCTGCTCGACGAACGCCGAGGCCCGCTCGTAGTAGGCGAACTGCAGGTCCAACCCGGTGAACTTGCGCCCGTTCGCCAGCTCGACCTTCACCTTCAGGGTGGGGTCGTGGCTGATCTGGTGCACCGCCCGGACCGGCTCCTGCAGCCGCAGGTCGTCGAACCGGCGGCCGGCCTCGATCATGTCGAGCACCAGCGACGTGGAGCCGCACTTGATGTAGGTGGAGTACTCGGCGAGGTTCGCGTCGCCGATGATGACGTGCAGCCGGCGGTACTTGTCCGCGTCGGCGTGCGGCTCGTCGCGGGTGTTGATGATGCCGCGCTTGAGCGTGGTCTCCAGGCCGACCTCGACCTCGATGTAGTCGGACCGCTGGGACAGCTGGTAGCCGGCCTCCTCGCCCGCCGCGCCGAGGCCGACGCGGCCGGAGCCGACCACGACCTGGCGGGACGCGAAGAACGGCGTGAGCCCGGCGATCACCGCGGTGAACGGCGTGCTGCGCTGCATCAGGTAGTTCTCGTGGGTGCCGTAGCTGGCGCCCTTGCCGTCCACGTTGTTCTTGTAGAGCTGCAACCGCGGCTGGCCGGGGACGGTGGCCGCGCGCATCGCGGCCTCCTCCATCACCCGCTCCCCCGCCTTGTCCCAGATCACCGCGTCACGCGCGTTGGTGACCTCGGGCGCGGAGTACTCCGGGTGCGCGTGGTCGACGTAGAGGCGCGCGCCGTTGGTGAGGATGACGTTGGCCGCGCCCAGGTCCTCGACATCGCTGTCGCCCGAGTGCCCGCCGGGCGCGCCGAGGTCGAAGCCGCGCGCGTCGCGCAGCGGCGATTCGACCTCGTAGTCCCAGCGCGCCCGGCGCGCCCGCGGTATGTCGGCGGCCGCCGCGTAGGCCAGCACGACCTGTGTCGAGGTGAGCACCGGGTTCGCCGTCGCGTCACCCGGCACCGAGATGCCGTACTCGACTTCGGTTCCCATGATCCGCCGCATGTACGCAGACTACGACCTTCCACCGACACACCGCCCGGACCCAGGTCACGTTTCAGCCGGCCGCGAGTCCCGCGGCGGGCCTGATCCGGGACGCGCCCCGGGCCGGACCGAACGCCGCGAGCACCGCCAGGACCACCACGCCCGCGCCGCCGACCAGCAGTGGCAGCGCCGCCGCCGTGGGCCACACGAACACACCGACGGCGGCCAGCGTCAACTCCGCGTAGACGAGCCCGAACACACCCCCGCCCAGCACTCCTACCAGCGCCAACAGCACCGCTTCGGCCACCACGCCACCTTGCAGGCCACCCTTGGTCACGCCGAGCGCGCGCCGCAGCGCCAGCTCCTTGCGGCGCTCCTGCACGGAGATCGTCAACGCGGTCCCGATACCGGTCACGGCGACCGCGACGGACAGCCCCAGCAGCACCATCAGCATCACGATCCCCAGGTCGAGGTAGCGCTGGTTCTGCGCGGTCGTCTCGGCCTTCGTCTTCACCAGAACGGTGGGCGAGCCGGCCAGCGCCGTCCGCACGCCCGCCTCGTAGGCGGCCGGGTCCGCGCCCGGTTCGAACGCCACCAGCACCTTGGAGGCGGGTGCCAGGTCCGGTTCGGCCAGCACCACGTCGGCGTCGTCCAGCACCGATCCGGTGAACGTGCCGACGACCGTGGCGGTGCGCGGCCCGCCGGGCAGTCCCTCGACCGTGAACGGCTTGCCGACCTGCGCGCCGAACCGCTCGGCGTACCACTCCTCGACCAGGACGGTGCCGGGCCCGAAGTCGTCGGCGTTCGCGTTCTGCCTGCTCAGCCACTCGCGCAGGGGTTCCGGGTCGACGCCGACGACCTGGGTCGGCACCGTGCCTCCCTCGGCGTCGCGCTGCCGGCCCTCGACGCCGTGCAGCACGACCGTGACCGCCGCCTCCGGGCGGTTGGCCGCCGCGCCGACACCGCCGGCGAGCGCGCGCCCGCCGGAGTCCGCCACCACCGCGTCCGGCCGCGGCTCGTTGCTGAACTCGTCCTCCATGCGCTGCGCCGAACCCACCGTGACGGCGAAGAACGTGACCATGGCGGCGGCCAGGAGCAGCGGCATCGCCACCGACGCCGACCGCTGCGGCACCCGCCGCACCTCGGCCGCGGCCAGCTTCCACTGCGCGCCGCCGAAGCGGCTCGCGACCGTGCCGAAGATCCGGCCCAGCGCGGGCACGACCACCGGCCCGAGCACGCCGAACAGGCCGAACACGGCGGTGATGCCGGAGAACAGGACCAGGAAGATCGCCGCCAACGAGCCCTGGGCGAACACGCCCAACGCGCCCATGAGGGCCGCGGCCACCACGAGGACGATGCCGAAGATCCGGCGACGGCGCACCACGGCCTGGTCGGGTGTCTGGCCTTCGGACGTCCGCAGCGCCGCGAGCGGCGAGATGCGCGCGGCGGCCAGCGCGGGCCGGACCGCGGCGAACGCGCTGAGCGTCGCCGCCGTGACGACGCCGATCACCAGCTGGCCGACCGCGGGCAGCAGCGGCGGGCTCAGCTCCACGGCGCCGAGCAGCGAGGACAGGCCGGTGCCGTCGAAGAGCCTGGCCAGCAGCCACGCCACCGACCCGCCGAGCACCGCGCCGACCGCGCCCGCGACCGCGCCGGTGAGCAGCGCTTCGAAGAGGTTCGCCCAGACCAGGGGGCCTCGGTGCGCGCCGAGGCAGCGCAGCAGCGCGGTGTGCCGCTGGCGTTGCGCGTAGACGGCGCGGTAGGTGGCGGAGGCGACGAAGACGGACGTGGCCAGCGCCAGGATGCTGAACGGCAGCAGCACGGCCGCCAGGTCGTTGTTGGGCGGCTCCGCGGCGATCTCCGCCCTGGTGTCCACCGGGAGCCCTGCGCCGGCCGCCTGGGCCACGGCGGCGCGGTCGCCGCCGATCACGTAGATCGCCTCGACCCGGGGCGTGCCGCCGAGCTTGGCGGCCAGGCCCTCGCCGACCACGATCATCGGCTCCTCGCCCAGCGAGCCGCGCTTGGTGATGCCCCGGACGACCACGTCCAGGGGCCTGCCCGCCGCGTCGGCGACCTTGACCGCGGCGCCCGGCTTGAGGCCGTGCTCGTAGGCGGTGACCCGGTCGATCGCGATCTCGCCGTCCGAGCCCGGCGAGCGGCCCTCCAGGATCGGCACGCGGTGCAGCTCGGCGCGGTCCGGCTCGATGTCGGCGGTGGCGCGGCGGTCGCCCGCCCGGCCGCCGTCGAGCAGCAGGTCGGCGCGGACCTCGCGGATCGGTTGCGCCACCGTCACCCCGGCGACCTGCGCCACCCGATCGGCGGTCGCCTGGTCGAGAACCGCGGCCGTGCCGAAGAGCGGTGGGCGGACGACGAGGTCGACGCCGGCGGGCACGGCGGGCGCGCCCTCGTTCGTGGCGCGGACCATCGCGTCGCTGAGCATCAGGGCGGCCAGCAGGCAGGCGACGCCGACCACCAGGGCGACGCCGGGCAGCGCGGCGCGACCGGGCCGGTTGCGGAACTCGGCGACCGCGAGCCGCAGGGATGTGGGCACAACTCCTCCTCGTGACGCGAACGCCACGACGGTAGGAACAACGGGCGTCGGCAGGCGTCGGCCCGAGGTAGCACGACCCGGTACTACCAGAGGAGGATCTTGGCGTGGAGCACGTAGTGGTGGTGGACCCGGACGGCACGCCCATCGGCACGGCGACACGCCCCCGGATGCGCGCGGAAGGCCTGTGGCACGCGTGTGCCGTGATCGTCGTGCGTTCCCTCGACGGAACCCGGTTGTACGTGCACCGGCGCACCGACACCAAGGACGTCTACCCCGGGCTGTACGACCCGACGTGCGGCGGCGTCGTCGCGGCGGGTGAGACGCCGGACGAGTGCGCGGCGCGGGAGTTGGCCGAGGAGCTGGGGATCTCGGCGACGCCGGCGTTCCGGTTCAGGACGACGTTCGTGGACGGAACCATCCGCTACGTCGCGCACGTTTACGACGTGCGCAGCGATGGGCCGTTCGTCCACCAGCCGGAGGAAGTGGCGTGGGGCGGCTGGATGGGGGCGGACGAGGTGCGGGCGTTGGCGGAGGACCCCGGCTGGCCGGTCGTGCCGGACGGCCGGGTCCTGATCCGGGAGTGGTTCACATGGGAATGATGTTCGCGATGTCGATCCCCGGCCTCGCCTTGCTGCTGCTCGCCCTCGCTTCCGGCGAGCGGCTGTGGCGGTGGGTCCGCCGGCGCAAGGGTCACCCGGCCGTGTCCGCGACCGCGATGGAGGAGTTCACCACCCTGTTCAACGGCAGCAAGCACGTCGAGCTGCGGCAGCGCCAGGTGACGTTGATGCTGGGCGAGGACGAGGAGGCGGGCGCGCCACCGCGCGGGCCGGTGGACCTCGACTCGGGCAGCGTCAGGCTCATTCCCAAGCCAGCGAAGCCCGAGTAGCCCAGTACCGCTCGGCGGGTTCGGCGCAGTCGGCGAGCACGTCCGGCGCCAGGTCGACGTCCCGTGCCCCGAGGTTGGCGCGCAGCTGGTCCGGGCTCGCCGCGCCCGAGAGCACCACGTCGGCCCACGGTTGCGCGCGCACGGCGGCCAACGCGATGGCGTCCGGGCCGACACCGTGCTCTTCGGCCAGTTCGCGCACGGGTGGTGGCGGGTCGACGGCGAGCCTGCCGTTGGCCATGCCCTCCTTGACGAACACCTCCGCGCCGGACTCCTTGGCGAACGCCAGCGCCGCCCCCGCGGAGGTTTCCAGGACGTTCCAGGTGGATTGGACGCTGTCGAACAGCCGCCGTCCCTCGACGGTGAGCTCCAACGCGCGGTGGATCGTCTCGCCCTGGCGCGGGCCGGAGGTGGAGAAGCCGAGGCGGACGCCGGAGTCGCGCAGGCCGCCGAGGGCGAGGAGCAGGTCGGGGTCCCCGAACAGCGGGCTGTCGGACGTCAGCGAGTGCACCTGGTAGAGGCCGACGTGCGCACCGAGCAGCTCCTCGGTCTCCCGCCACTGCCGGGTGAACCGCTCGACGGAGTGCTCCTTCACCTCGTGCGTGTCCGCGTCCCGGCGCCAGTCGGCGACGTAGGCGTAACCCCACTTGCTCGACACCTGCACGTCCTGGTGGCCCCGTGCGGCCAACCACTGCGCCAGGAACTCCTCCGCACGGCCGTAGGAGCGGGCCGCGTCGACCCGCCGCACACCTGCCGCGTGGGCTGCGTCCAGGACGGCGTGGCAGTGGGCTCGCATGGCGTCCACGTCCCGGTCGTCGGGCAACGCGTGCTCACGGCCGAGGTTGATGTAGGCGGGTCGGCCGAGCGCGGCCAAGCCGAGAGCGAAATCGGGCACGCCCGACACGGTAACCGGCGATCTTCCGTGCCGCCGGTCGCCGGGTTGATGCTTCCTACACCGCCGCCTGTCGTTCCCTCGCCCGGTGCACTGTGCTCTGAGGTGCGTCCGGAGTGGCGATCGTCTTCGGTCTGACGATCCAGTCTGGATCGTCGACTCCACCCCGGTGGAACGCGGCCGATCCCACTCCCGCTGGTCCCGGGGCCTGCACCTGCACCTGGCCTGCGCTCCTAGCCAGGCTGCCGATCACCTGTGCTCCGACCGATCCGAAGATCGACGGACGGGAGATGCCCACAGCCGGTGCGACCACGAGCCCCAGCTGCCCGCCGACCACCCCGGCCTGCCGATCATCACCGACAAGGGCTACGTCTTCCGCGAACCGGACCGCTTCCTCGCCGAACGCGGAGCCCGACTGATCCGGCCTTCCTACCGCAACCGCAAGTCGCACCCGGGCGAGCCGCCGCTTCAAGGCCATCCGCCACCGACTGACGCATTACTCATCTAGGCATCCCGGCGGAGGAGGGTGAGCAGGCCGGAGCCCAGGGCGAGGAGCAGGTAGGCCAGCATGACCAGGCCGGCGGCTGGTGGGGATAGTGGGGCGCCTGGGGATTCGGCGGATAGTTGGGGTGCCAGGACGGGCAGCATCACGGAGTACACGCGTTCGTTCCAGGGGGACGGCAGGATCAGGGTCAGTGACGGTAGGACGAAGAGCAGGGCGCAGAGGGAGACCAGGGCGCCCGCTGTGGAGCGGAGCAGGAAGCCCAGGCCCAGGCCGATCAGGGCCATCAGGACCAGTGACGCGGTGTTCGCCAGGAGGGTCGGCAGGGCGTCGGTGAACGAGCCGTACGCCGAGATCGGTTCGGGGCGGTCGCCGGTGATCAGCTCACCGGTCTGGTAGGCGAGCAGGACGGTCGCCAGGCCGATCACCAGCGACGCGCCGGCCACCACGACCGTCTTGGCCAGCAGGTAGGCCTTGCGCCCCGGCACGGAGACGAGGGCGGTGCGGATCATGCCGCTGCCGTACTCCGAGGTGATCGCCAGGGCGCCCAGCACACCGAGGCAGAACTGGGCGAACGGGATCACCATCACGCCCGGGTCGGCGGCGCCGAACTTCTGTTGCAGGTCCGGCGGCGAGGTGTCCCAGTCGGCCGTCATCAGGTACGACACCAGCGTGCCGACCAGCAGGCACAGGGCGAGGGCGATCAGGACGTAGGTGGTCGAGCGGACCGAGCGGAGCTTCAGCCACTCCGAGTTCAGCACGTCGGTCATCGGGCGGTCTCCTTGGTGCGGTACTCCACGCTGTCCTCGGTCAGTTCGAGGTAGGCGTCCTCCAGGGACGCGCTGCGCGGTGTCAGTTCGTGGATCGGGATGCCGTTGCGCGCGGCGAGGTCGGCGATGCCGGGGGCCTCCAGCCCTTGCACGAGCAGTGCTCCCCCCTCGGACTGGGTTCTCGCGCCCGCGGCGGCCAGGGCGGTCACCAGTGCCTCCGACGCCGGGGTGCGGACCAGCACGTCCTTCTTGAACTTCTCCCGCAGGTCCTGCATGGACGCCTCCAGGATCAGCTTGCCCCGGCCGATCACGATCACCCGGTCGGCGGTCAGGGCCATCTCGCTCATCAAGTGGCTCGACACGAGCACGGTGCGACCCTCGCGGGCCAGGTCGCGCATCAGGTGCCGGATCCAGCGGATGCCCTCCGGGTCGAGGCCGTTCACCGGCTCGTCGAACAGCAGCACGCCGGGGTCGCCGAGCAGGGCCGCCGCCACCCCGAGGCGTTGCTTCATCCCGAGCGACAGCGAGCCCACACGTCTCTTCGCCGCCCCCGCCAAGCCGACCTGCTCCAGGGTCTTGACGACCCGGCTGTCCTTGATGCCGTTGCTGCGGGCCAGCACGCGCAGGTGGTCGTAGGCGGACCGGCCGCCGTGCACCGCGCCCGCGTCGAGCAGCGCGCCGACGTGGTGCATGGGCCGGCGGATCCCGGCGTAACGGCGGCCGTCGACGAGCGCCTCGCCGCTGGTCGGCCGGTCCAGGCCGAGGATCGCCCGCATGGTGGTGGACTTGCCCGCGCCGTTGGGGCCGAGGAACCCCGCGACGTAGCCCGGTTTCACCTCGAACGAGAGGCCGTCCACGGCCCGGGTGGCGCGGTAGCGCTTGGTCAGGTGCCTTACTTCGATCATGGGGAGGAGCTTGCCGGGGGTGGGGTGGTGGGCGGATCGGACCGAGGTCTGCGATTCGAGGTCGGACCGTGGTCCGACGCCGGCGGCGGCCCGCGCCGATTACCGTCCTGGTCGTGACGTCGCGAGTCCTGCGGATGCTGCCCACCGCCTACCTCTACGCGCTGGACACGGCCACGGCCGTGGTGCTGGTCATGGTGTACCTGGACTTCGCCCGGATGAGCACCGTGCCGCCGTGGCTGGGCTACCCGCTGGCGCTCCTGGTCGGCGCGCCGTTGGCGCTGCGCCGCAAGCGGCCCCTGCTCACGCTCGGCATCGTGCTCATGGCGCAGAACGTCGCCACCGTCACCCACATCACGCTGGAGCCCTACAGTGCCACGGCGTTCGCGATGTACATGGTGGCTTCGGCCTGCTCCTCACGGGTGGCCGTGGGCGCGCTGGCCGTCACGCTCGGCTCGGCGTGGGCGGCGGTGTTCATCGGCGAGGCGTGGCCGGAGTCCGCCGGGCTGTCGGTGTTCCTCGCGCTGGTGGTGTGCGCCGCCTGGGCGTTGGGGCGCACCACCCGGATCCGCCGGTCCTACGAGGCGCGCCAAGCCGCCGAGGCGTCGTCCAAGGCCGTCGCCGAAGAACGCATGCGCATCGCCCGCGAGCTGCACGACGTGGTCGCGCACAGCCTGAGCCTGATCACGGTCAAGGCCGGTGTCGCCGCCCACGTGGCGCCGTCGCAGCCGGAGCAGGCACAGGAGGCGCTCCAGGTCATCGAGAGAGCCTCGCGCGGCACCCTGGTCGAGATGCGGCGGTTACTGGGTGTGCTGCGGTCGGAGGACTCGGAGGCCGAACTGGCCCCGATGCCCGGCCTGGCCGACTTGCCCGAACTGGTGACGCGGGCGTCGCTGGCCGGGGTGGACGTCTCGCTGTCGGTGTCCGGTTCGCTGCCCGAGGGGCTGGGCCTGACCGTGTACCGGATCGTGCAGGAGTCGGTCACGAACGTGGTCAAGCACGCGGCGCCGGCCGCTTGCGAGGTGTCGATCGTCGTCGGGGACGATTCGGTCGAGGTCCGCGTGGTCGACGACGGACCGGGTGAACGGGTGTTGGCCGGTGGCGGCGGGGGGCACGGGTTGATCGGGATGAGGGAACGGGTGGCGGTCTACGACGGGACGTTCTCGGCGGGCCCGCTGGCCGGCGGCGGGTTCGCGGTGCGCGCCGAGGTGCCGCTGTCGTGATCGACGTGGTGGTCGTGGACGACCAGGCGCTGCTGCGCGGCAGCTTCCGGGTGCTCGTGGACTCGGCGGACGACCTGCGGGTGGTCGGAGAGGCCGGTGACGGCGCCGAGGCGGTGGCGGTGGTGCGGTCGACGTCGCCGGACGTGGTGTTGATGGACGTCCGGATGCCGAACGTGGACGGGATCGCGGCCACCCGCGAGATCAGCTCGTTCAGCGCGGCCCGGGTGCTGATCCTGACCACGTTCGACCTGGACGAGTACGTGTACTCGGCGTTGCGGGCCGGCGCGAGCGGGTTCCTGCTCAAGGACACCCCTCCGGTCGACCTGCTGGCCGCGATCCGGGTGGTGGCCGCCGGCGACGCCCTGCTGTCGCCCTCGGTGACCCGTCGCCTGGTCGCCGAGTTCTCCCGCACGCCCGCGCCCCGCGCGATCCGCCTCGACGGGATCACCGAACGCGAGCAGGAGGTGCTGCTGCTGATCGCCCGCGGGTTCTCCAACGCCGAGATCATGGCCGAGCTGTACCTGTCGGCCGGCACGGTGAAGACCCACGTCGGCCGCCTGCTGCACAAGCTCCGGGCCCGCGACCGGGCACAACTGGTCATCGCCGCCTACGAGTCCGGCCTGGTCACCGCCCGGTCTTGACGATCGGCCACCCGATCGCAATCTCCCGCCGCCGCACCGGCTCTGCCAGGTTGTGCGGTGGTGCCGACCACGGAGCCCATGTAAGCGCGGTGTCCGTCAACTACCGCACCGGGGGACAGTGACTGGGCGGCGACGCTGATCAAGCGAGCCCAACTGGCACGAGGCGGACCGCGACCCCGGCGCGCTGCTTTGCGGCGGGCCACGGCCGAGAAGTGGATCGCCGGACAACCCGATCGAGTGACAAAGGAGGAACGGGAGTACACGGCCGCTGGGCGTGCCCAGGAACGCCTGGGCGTGCGCCGGTTGCGTGCGGTGACCGCTGTGGGACGCCGCCACGGGAGAACAGCTGGGCTTCGAGAGAGGTCTGGTCGCCGACCCGGGAAGCGTGGATCGGGAGTTCAGGGGCGATCGGCTGGTGGTGGTGTAGAGACACCGGAAGGTTGGCCGTGCTCGGCCCGCAGCGGTGGTGCGGCGAGTTGTGCCTGGTCACCGGTTATGAGGTGAACGCCGAGGTCAGCGCCCTGGTCAACGGTTGGGACGAGGTGTCCGGGCCCAGCTCACGGCCCGGAACGCGGAGAACCCGTCCGGCGCGGTGGCCGGACGGGTTCTCCAGGCGGGTTGGTTGAGGCGGTAGCAGGTGTTACAGGTACTGACCGGTGTTCGTGGCCGTGTCGATGGCGCGGCCCGACTCCTGGTTCTTGCCGGTCACCAGCGTGCGGATGTACACGATCCGCTCGCCCTTCTTGCCCGAGATCCTGGCCCAGTCGTCCGGGTTGGTCGTGTTGGGCAGGTCCTCGTTCTCGGCGAACTCGTCCACGATCGCGTCCAGCAGGTGGCGCACCGACAAGCCCGGCTGCTTGGTGTCCAGCAGGCTCTTGATGGCCGCCTTCTTCGCGCGGTCGACGATGTTCTGGATCATCGCGCCCGAGTTGAAGTCCCGGAAGTACAGGACCTCCTTGTCACCGTTGGCGTAGGTGACCTCGAGGAAGCGGTTCTCCTCGGACTCCTCGTACATCCGCTCGACCGTGTGCTGCACCATGCCGTCGATGCAGGCCACCGGGTCGCCGCCGAACTCGGCGAGGTCGTCGGCGTGGATCGGCAGGTCGGGCGTGAGGTACTTGTTGAAGATGTCCTTCGCGCCTTCGGCGTCCGGACGCTCGATCTTGATCTTGACGTCGAGCCGGCCCGGCCGCAGGATCGCCGGGTCGATCATGTCCTCGCGGTTGGAAGCGCCGATCACGATCACGTTCTCCAGGCCCTCGACGCCGTCGATCTCGCTGAGGAGCTGGGGCACGATCGTGGTCTCGACGTCGGACGACACGCCGCTGCCGCGGGTGCGGAAGATCGAGTCCATCTCGTCGAAGAACACGATCACCGGCGTGCCCTCGGAGGCCTTCTCCCGGGCGCGCTGGAAGATCAGCCGGATGTGCCGCTCGGTCTCGCCCACGAACTTGTTGAGCAGCTCGGGGCCCTTGATGTTGAGGAAGTAGCTCTTGGCTTCGCGGTGGTCCTCGCCCCTGGCGGCGTGGACCTGCTTGGCCAAGGAGTTCGCCACCGCTTTCGCGATGAGCGTCTTACCACAGCCGGGAGGGCCGTACAACAGCACGCCCTTGGGCGGGCGCAGCTTGTACTCGCGGAACAGGTCGGCGTGCAGGAACGGCATCTCCACGGCGTCGCGGATCTGCTCGATCTGCCGGTAGAGGCCACCGATGTCCTCGTACCGGACGTCGGGCACCTCCTCCAGCACCAGGTCTTCGACCTCGGCCTTCGGCACGCGCTCGTAGGCGAAGCCCGCCTTCGAGTCGACCAGCAGGGAGTCGCCCGGCTTCAGCGGCGAGTCCATCAGCGGCTGAGCGAGCCAGACGACCCGCTCCTCGTCGGCATGTCCGACGACCAAGGCGCGGCCGATCGAGCTGTCCGCGATCTCGGAGTACAGCACCTCACGCAGCGTGCAGACCTCGCCGGTGCGCTCGAAGTCGCCGCCCTCGACCACGGTCAACGCCTCGTTCAGGCGCACCGACTGGCCGAGGACCAGCGACGGCGTCTCGACCGCGGGCGATACCGAGACCCGCATGCGGCGGCCCGAGGTGAACACGTCCACCGTGCCGTCGTCGAACCTGGCCAGGAACACGCCGTAGCCACTGGGCGGCTGCGCGAGGCGGTCTACTTCCTCACGCAGCGCGAGCAGCTGGCTCCGCGCTTCTCGAAGGGTGTCGATGAGCTTCGTGTTGCGCTCGGTCAGTTGGCTGACGCGCTCCGTCGCCTCCGCCAACCGCTGCTCCAGCAGGCGGACGTGTCGTGGGGATTCCGTCAACTTGCGGCGCAGCAACGCGATCTCGTCCTCCAGGAACCTGATCTGCGCTGTCAGCTCACCAGAGTTGTTGCCCTTGTTCAGCTCGCCACCCTCATCGGGCTGGCTGCCGGGATGACCGTGCTGCATGTCGGCACCCTCCTCCCGTGTTCGTACGACAACGGTACCGGCGATCACCGACAAAAGCCGCCACCCAGCGGGTTCCCGAGCGTCGTGTGATCACACAACCGCCCGCTCGGCCGGATCAACTGCTCCATACCGGTGTCTGCCGGAACCTCCTACCCGCTACCGTGCGTCCCATAACGAGTCGCACGCGCGCAGTCCGGGCAGTGTCCACTGCCACCAGCGGAAAGTTCTAGGAGAACGTGATGTCCGTCCCGCCGCAGCAGCCGGGTCCGTACGGTCAGCAGCCGGGTCAATTTGGCCAGCAACCAGGCCAATTCGGCCAGCAGCCGGGGTACGGCCAGCAGCCCGGCGGGTACCCGCCGCCTGCCCAGGGGTTCCCACAGGGTGGGCAGCAACCGGGCTACGGCCCGCCGCCCGGCGGCTACCCGCAGCAAGGGCAGCCCGGCCCCGGCCAGCCGCCGTACGGCCCACCCGGCCAGTTCAACCAACCCGGTTACGGCCAACCGGGTGGTTTCGGCGACCCCTACGGCACGCCGCCGAAGAAGAGCCCCCTCCCGTGGATCCTGGGCGCCGTCGGCGCGGTGGCCGTGATCGCCGTCGTGGTCGTCCTGGTCGTGACGATGGGCGGTGGCGGCAACGGCACGGCCAAGGACGCCGCCGACTCGTTCGCCGCCGCCGTCACGGCGAAGGACTTCGAGAAGGTCCGCGCCCTGACCTGCGCCGACAAGCAGGACGAGGTCGACGACATGAAGAAGCTCTACGACCCGGCGACCCTCGGCGCGGAGATCGAGAAGCAGCTGGAGGGCCTGCCGGAGGAGATGCGCGAAGAGGCCAAGAAGTCGATCGAGGCGGCGAAGGACGTGAAGATCACCCTCTCCGTGCAGAGCGTCGAGGAGAAGTCCGACACCGCGGCGGTGGCCAACGTCCTCATCAAGTACGAGAACGTGCCGGACGAGATGAAGACGATGATGAAGGACCAGGAAACCAAGATCGACTTCACGAAGACCGACGACGGCTGGGTCGCCTGCGAGTAACGCCCCCAGTCGCACGACGGCCCCGCGCTCAGCCGAGCGCGGGGCCGTTCTCGCTGGTCAGAACCCTGTGGTCAGCCCTTGGACGGCCGGCGCTGCGGCCGGGGCGGCGTGACCCCGTCGGCGAGCCTGCGGGTGGTCAGCAGGAACGCGGTGTGCCCGATCATCCGGTGCTCCGGCCGCACGGCCAGGCCCACCACGTGCCACGGCCGCACGAGGGTCTCCCACGCGTGCGGCTCGGTCCAGTGCTGCTGCTCCCGGATCGCCTCGGTGACCTTCGACAGCTGCGTCGTGGTCGCCACGTACACCACCAGCACGCCGCCGGGGATGAGGCTGCGCGACACGGCGGGCAGCACGTCCCACGGCGCGAGCATGTCCAGGACGACCCGGTCCACCTCGCCCTCGTGCTCGTTCACGTCGGCCACGGTCAGCGACCAGTTGCCCGGCCGCTCGCCGAAGAACTGCTCGACGTTGCGGATGGCGTGGTCGGCGTGGTCCTGGCGGACCTCGTACGACGTCACGCTGCCCTTCTCGCCGACCGCGCGCAACAAAGAGCAGGTCAGCGCACCCGAGCCGGCACCGGCCTCCAGCACCCGCGCGCCGGGGAACACGTCGCCGTACATGACGATCTGGGCGGCGTCCTTAGGGTAGATCACCTGGGCGCCGCGCGGCATGGACAGCACGTAGTCCGACAGCAGGGGGCGCAGCGCCAGGAACGACGTGCCGCCCACCGAGACGACCACGGACCCCTCGGGCTGCCCGATCAGCTTGTCGTGCGACAACGCGCCGCGGTGCGTGTGGTACTCCTTGCCCGGTTCGAGCACGATCGTGTAGTGCCGTCCCTTCGGATCGGTCAACTGCACCCGGTCTCCCGGCTGGAACGGACCACTGGCGGTGCTCACCGCGGCGAACCTCCTGCTTAAACGCGTGTCAACAGCGCACGATGGTCGCACGGGCGCCGTACACGGCCCGTAGCGGCCTACCGACGCCCGGCCACGCGTTCCGGTAGCTCGCCACACCAGCGCGCGCACGCGTGCCGGGTAGCCGGCCACCAGCGCGCGCCACGCGTTCCGGTGGCCGCCCACCAGCGTGCGGCCACGCGTTCACTCCCCCTTGTCGGCGACCTCCCGCGTGAGCCGGCCCTTCACCAGCTCGGTCACCGTGTGGTACGCGGGCCAGCCCACCAGCCAGATCACACCGACGAGCGTGATGCTCCCCATCTGCCCCCACAGCGCCTGCGTGCGCTCCGGCGTGCCCACGACGTACATCAGCAGCAGCATCACCGAGCAGGCGATCGCCCACGCCACCGCGAACTTGCCCCACTCGCGCCACTCGTGGCGCACCCTCGCCAGGCCGTGCTTCGGCGGCTTCACCGGCGGCGGACCACCGGCGAACCGGTGGGCGACGCGCTGGTCGGCCCACCGCATCATGGTGTGCCCGAACGCCACGCTCACCCCCAGGTAGATCGCGGCGAGCCCGTGCACGCTCGACGCCTCGCCCCCGGACCTCAGGTCGAACACGGTCGCGACGAGCAGCACCACGTCCACCAGGGGTGTGCAGGCCAGCAGCACCGCCCCCAACCTGCGCATCCGCAGCACGTACCGGGCGAGCAACCCCGCGCCCAGCACCACCCAGAACCCGATCTCACACGCGACGATGAGGACGACCAACGGTTCAACCACGTCCTCAATGCTGCCGTCCGCGGATCTTGCGCGCGTCGGCGGGCCGACCGATCCCGGGTCATCAGTTCGTAGGACGCCCCGGGCCCGGCCCTGTGCTGTGATGACGGGGTGGAGCTCCGCCCGAACCGCCGCGACGCGCTGGTCGTGGCGGCCTTCTTCGCGGTGGGGCTGCTGGCCTACGTGCTCGGCTTGGACAAGGTGACGGGCGACCGGGACGCGCACACCCCGATCGGCCTGCGGGTGGCGGTGCTCGCGGTGGCGTGCGTCGGCCAGCTGTTCCGCCACCGGGCGCCGGTGGCGGCGTTGGGCGTGGTCGGCGCGGCCGCGGCGGCGGACCTCCACCTCGGGGTGAGCATGCCCGTGATGATGGTCGGCATCGACGTGCTGTTCGTCGCCGCCCTGGACGGTTCGCGCAGGTTGCGACTAGTGCTGGTGGGCCTGGTCGCGGCGGCGACGGTCGGCGTCACGGCGACGGTCGCGGTGATCGGCGACTGGCGGCTGTCGTTCTACACGGGGTTGCAGGTGTTCTCGCTGCTCGTGGTGCCCGTGTGGTGGGCGACGAACGTGCGGCGGCACCGGGAGGGCGCCGAGCAGGTCGCCCGCATCGCCGAGCTGGACCGGCGGGCCGCGGTGAACGCCGAGCGCAACCGGATGGCCCGCGACCTGCACGACGTGGTGGCCGGGCACATGTCCGCGATCGCGATCCAGTCCGAGGCCGTGCTGTCGCTGCGCTCGGGCGACCCGGAGACCGCCCGCGCGGTGTTGAAGTCGGTCCGGGAGAACAGCGTGCGCGCGCTGGCGGAGATGCGGACGATGATCGACGTGCTGCGGGCCGACGAGCCGGTGGACGAGCCGGTGGCGGTGCGGCTGGCGGACGCGGGCAGGCTGGTCGAGTCGGCCGCCGCGGCGGGGCTGGACGTGGAGCTGCGCGGCGCGGACGTGGGCGAGCTGCCGGTGGGCGTGGACGTCGCGGCGTACCGGATCGTGCAGGAGGCGTTGACCAACGCGGTGAAGCACGCGCCGGGCGCGCGCACGTCGGTGGCGCTGGAACGGCAGGTCATGCGGTTGGTGGTGGTCGTGCGCAACGACGTGGTGGACGGTCCGCGCGGCACGGGGACGGGAACGGGGTTGGTGAGCATGGCGGAACGCGCCCACCTGGTCGGCGGGGTGTTCACCGCGGGTCTCGACGGGGCCGGCGGCTGGGTCGTGCGGGCGGAGTTCCCGCTGTGATCCGGGTGGTGGTGGCCGACGACCACGCGGCGATCCGGGCCGGCCTGGTGATGATCCTCGGCGACGCGGACGGCGTCGAGGTGGTCGGCGAGGCGGCGGACGGCGCGACGGCGGTGCGGCTGGCCAAGCGGCTGGCGCCGGACGTGGTGCTGATGGACATCCGGATGCCCGGTGTGGACGGCATCGAGGCGACCAGGCAGCTCAGCGGCGTGTGCGACGTGCTGGTGCTGACGACGTTCGACCTGGACGAGTACGTGCGCGGCGCGCTGCGGGCGGGCGCGGCGGGGTTCCTGCTCAAGTCGGTGGAGGCGTCCGCGCTGGTGGACGCGGTGCGGCAGGTCGCGGCCGGTGACGGCGTGCTGGCGCCGAGCGTGACGCGGCGGGTGATGCGGGAGTTCGCCTCGGCCGTGCCGCGGGCGCGACCGGCCGGGTTGGACGCGTTGACCGACCGCGAGGTGGAGGTGCTGCACTGCCTCGGTGAAGGGCTGTCGAATCACCAGATCGGGCGAAAGCTGCACATCGGCGAGACGACGGTGAAGACGCACGTGTCGCGGGTGCTGACGAAGCTGGGCCTGCGGTCGCGGGTGCAGGCGGCGATCCTGGCGCAGGAGGCCGGGTTGATCGGCGGCCAGGGCGAGGACGGCCAGGTCAGCGGCGGTGCAGCGCGGCCTTGAGGTCTTCGCGGCGCAGCACGCCCGCGGGCCGTCCCTCAAGGTCGACGACCAGGTACTCCCAGGCGGCGGTGCCGTGCACGCGTTCGACCACCTCGGCGCCGGTCTCGTTCTCCAGCAGCACGGTCTCCGGCCGGATCGGCACGGCGGCCTGCTCGGCGGGCGCGTGCGGCGAGGTGCTGGCCAGCCGGCGGGCCAGCTCGCGGTCGAGCAGGCCGGCGGCGACGCCGTCCGCGCGGACCAGGACCACGCCCCGGCCGGCGGACGCGGTGAGCGCGCCGGACACCGGGCTCTCGGCGGGCAGTTGGAGCACGGGTCGGACGAGTTCGCCCAGCGTGAGCCCGTCCGGCCAGGTGCTGCGGCGTTCGGCGGTGAACTCGCCGCGCGCGCCGGCCACCACGAACCACGCGGTCAGCAGGCACACGCCGAAGCGCAGCCAGCGGTCCTCGGCGCCGTCGAGCACGCCCCAGACCGCCCAGACGACGAGCAGCGCGGCCACCACGCCGCCGCCGATCACGGCGGCCTTGGTGCCGGTCGCGCGGCGGCCCGTGACGGCCCACACGCCCGCGCGCAGGATCCGGCCGCCGTCCAGCGGCAGGCCGGGCAGCAGGTTGAACACCGCGACGGCGGCGTTGGCGAACGCGGTCTGGGCGATCAGCAGCCAGGCCGCGTCGGGCTGCGGGATCGTGGAGGCGGCCACCGCGAACGCGCCCGCCAGGATGATGGAGACGATCGGGCCGGCGGCGGCGATGGCGCCCTCGTGGGCGGGGCGGGTCGGCGTGCGCATCACCTCGGACACGCCGCCGAGCAGGAACAGGCGCAGCCGGCGCACCGGCAGGCCCAGGCGCAGGGCGACCAGGCTGTGGCCGAGCTCGTGCGCCAGCACGGAGAGCCCGAGGAAGATCGCGAAGGTGGCGGCGAGGAGCACGCCGGTGAGGCCGCCCGTGCCGGGCGCGATGCGGCCGACCAGCGGCGCGTAGAGCACCACGATGGCCGCCGAGCCCAGCCACCACGAGGGCGCGAGCAGCACCGGTATGCCGGCCACGCGGAACAGCGGCAGCCCACCGTCCCGGCCGACCTGCCGTCGCCAACCACCCGTCGTCGCCACGTGCAGAGCCTAGGCGGCCGGGTGTATCAGGACTGTGTTGGATCAGCGGCCGGGTCGGGCGGGTCGGGTCGGATCAGGTCGAACGGGGGGCGGGCCGGCTCAGGTCAGGACAGGTCGCCGAGCCGGGCGCGCAGGCCGTCGAGGATGAGGTCGAGGCCGAAGCCGAGCGCCTCGTCCTCCCCTCCCCCGGCGGCCTCCGCCAGCGCGGCCCGCACCGCCGGGTACCGGTCGCCGCGCTCGCGCACCACCTCGACCAGGATCGCGCCGAACCGCGTGCCCGCGTCGCCGTCCGGTGTCGTCGCGCCCTGCTGGGCGATGTTGCGGACGTGCCCGGCGAGGACGGCCAGCACGTCCATCCGCTCGGCGCCGCCCAGGCCGGCGCCGTCGAGCACGGCCAGGGCGGTCTCCATCCAGGCCAGTTCGTTCGGACCGACCACGCGCGGACCCATGGTGGCCTCCAGCACCCACGGGTGGCGCACGAAGCCCGGCAGCAGCGCGAGCGCCCACGTCCGCCTGCGGCGCCACCACCGGCGGCATGGGCACGGGCACCGCCGTGGTCGGCGCGTACGTGCTCGCCGGCGAGCCGGCCACGGCGAACGGCGACCACGAGGCGGCGTTCCGGCGTTACGAGGACCGGATGGGCGACTACGCCCGGCGGTGCCAGAAGGGCGGCGACCGGACGGGGAGGTTCCTGGCGCCGGCGAGCCGGTTCGCCCTGCGCGCGCGCAACGGGCTGCTGGGCAACGAGTTCCTGCTCGGCCTGATGCCGAAGGCGGGCAAGGGCATCACGAACAAGATCGACCTGCCGGACTACGCGCACGCCGCCGGGTAGCTCCCGCGCGGTTCGGACCTGATCTTGTCGGGGGGTTGGCCTATGGTTCTGGGCCATGGCAGTGCCGACGATCACCGAGCGCCCCGTGCGCAGGCCAGCGCTGTCGCCCTCGCGAGCGGGCGACTTCAAGCAGTGCCCGCTGCTCTACCGCTTCCGCGCCGTCGACCGGCTGCCCGAGAAGCCGACCAGGGCGCAGGTGCGCGGCACGGTGGTGCACGCGGTGCTGGAGGACCTGTTCGGCCTGCCCGCCGACGAACGGCTGCCGGAGACGGCGCGGGCGCTGGTCGGTCCGGCGTGGGACCGGGTGCGGGCCGAGCGGCCGGAGTTCGCCGAGCTGTTCGCCGAGGGCGATCCCGAGCAGGAGCGGTGGCTGGCGTCGGCGGAGGAGCTGCTGGACGGCTACTTCGGGCTGGAGGACCCGCGCCGGTTCGACGCCGACGCCCGTGAGCTGCTGGTGGAGTGGGAGCTGCCCTCGGGGGTGCTGCTGCGCGGGTACGTCGACCGCGTGGACGTGGCGCCCACCGGCGAGATCCGGGTGGTCGACTACAAGACGGGCGCCGCGCCGCGCGAGGTCGGCGAGGCCAAGGCGCTGTTCCAGATGAAGTTCTACGCGTTGGTGCTGTGGCGGCTGCGCGGCGTGGTGCCGCGGCAGCTGCGGCTGATGTACCTGGCCGACCGGCAGGCGTTGGCCTACCAGCCCGACGAGGCGGAGCTGACCCGGTTCGAGCGCACGCTGGAGGCGATCTGGGACGCCATCCTGCGCGCGGCGAAGTCCGGCGACTTCCGGCCGAACCCGGGTCGGTTGTGCGACTACTGCGACCACAAGGCGCTGTGCCCGGCGTTCGACGGCACGCCGCCGCCGTACCCGGGCTGGCCGGAGCCGGACGCCGGCACGGAGACCGCGCTGGACCGGGCCGACTGACGAAAGCCGCGACCGCCGCGGGTTCGACGCTGATGGGGTTCTGCTGATGGACGCGTTCTACGAACGACTGGACGACGACCGGTTCGCCTCCACCGGGCACACCACCGGTCCGTGGGGCAACGGCAGCCAGCACCTGGGGCCGCCGTCGGCGCTGCTGGTGCGGGCGCTGGAGCGGTGCGCCCCGCGGCCGGAGGCGGTGCTGTCCCGGGTGGCGTTCGAGGTGCTCGGCCCGGTGCCGGTGGCGGAGCTGACGGTGACCGCGTCGGTGGTGCGGCCGGGGCGTTCGGTGGAGCTGTTGTCGGCGGAGTTGGCCCACGAGGGCCGCCCGGCGCTGCGGGCGAACGCGTGGCGGATCGTGGCGGGCGACACGGCGGCGGTGGCGTCCGACGCGGGTGCGCCGCCGGTCCCGCCGGCCGGGTGCGAGCCGATGGACGTCCCGGAGCACTGGCGAAGCGGCTACCTGGCCGCGATGGAGTGGCGCTCGGTCAGCGGCGGCGTCTTCACGCCCGGCGACGCGGTGGTGTGGGCGCGGTCGCGGGTGCGCGTGGTGGCCGGCGAGGAACCCACCCCGGCGCAACGCCTGTTCACCGCGGCCGACTCGGCGAGCGGCGTGTCCAGCCGGCTGGACCTCCGCACGTGGTACGCGATCAACACCGACCTGACCGTGCACCTGCACCGCGAACCGGTCGGCGAGTGGTTCGCCCTGGACGCGCGCACGGTGATCGGACCGTCGGGTGTCGGCGTGGCGAGCAGCGTCCTGCACGACGAGCACGGGCCCGTGGGGCGCAGCGCGCAGTCGCTGTTCGTGCGGGAGCGCTGACAGTCGCCACCGGCACGTGACGCGAGCACCATGGGGGGATGAGGTTCGCGGACCGCTTCGACGCCGGACGGGTGCTCGCCCGGGCGCTGGCCGGCGAGTCGTGGACCGATCCCCTGGTGCTCGGGCTCGCCCGGGGTGGCGTGCCGGTGGCGTTCGAGGTCGCCTCGGCGCTGGGCGGTGAGCTGGCCGTGGCCGTCGCGCGCAAGATCGGCGCGCCCGGCCACCCCGAGTACGGCATCGGGGCGGTCACCGCGGCCGGTGAGCCGATCTTCGACGACGAGGCGCTGCGCGCGCTCGGCCTCACCCGCGAGGACCTGGCCGAGACGTGCGAGGCCGAACGGCGGGAGGCTCGACGGCGGCTGGACCTGTACCGCGACGGCCCCGTGCGGCTCGAAGGCCGTGACGTGCTGGTCGTGGACGACGGCCTGGCCACCGGCGTCACGGCCCGCGCCGCGCTGCGCGAAGCCCGCGAGCAGGACCCGCGCCGCCTGGTGCTCGCGGTGCCGGTGGGCTCGGCCGACGGGATCCGCGCGGTGAGCGCGGACGCCGACCTGGTGGTCTGCCCGCACCCGCGGACGGATTTCCGGGCGGTCGGCCGGTTCTACGGCCACTTCGACCAGACCACCGACGACCAGGTGGTCGAACTGCTGCGCCGTCAGACCGCGTGATAGTGCTCGACGGTCGGGAACGGGTCGTAGAAGTGGTGCAGCAACGCCTTCCACCGCGGGTACAGCGGACCCTGGCGGAAGCCGACCGTGTGGTCCTCCAACCGTTCCCACCGCACCAGCAGCAGGTACCGGGACGGGTGCTCGACCGACCGCTGGAGGTCGAGCGAGACGAACCCGGGCGACCTCGCGACGACCTCCCGCGCCTGGTCGAAGGCCCGCTCGAAGTCCGCCTCCAGGCCGGGGCGGACGTCGAGCGCGGCGACTTCCAGGATCACAGGTGCTTGTAGACGTCTTCGAGGGTGAGGCCGCGGCCGAGCATCAGCACCTGCACCCGGTACAGCAGCTGGGAGACCTCTTCGGCCAAGCGCTCGTCGGACTCGTGCTCCGCGGCGATCCAGACCTCGCCCGCCTCCTCCAGCACCTTCTTGCCCTGCGCATGCACCCCGGCCTCCAGAGCCGCGGCGGTGGCGGAGCCCTCAGGGCGGGTGCGTGCGCGTTCGCTCAGCTCGGCGAACAGCTCGTCGAAGGTCTTCACGGGGTGTGATCCTCCCATCCCCCGAACGGCCGCAGGCACCCAGGTCAGGCGTGCACCGACCGCGCGGCGCGGACCCGCGCCCGCAGACCCGCCGCCTGGGCCACCGCCGACGCCACCGCGAACACCACGCCCGGCCCGGGACGCGGCCCGGCCATCGGCGCGACGTGCCCGAAGACGTGGGACGCCTCGTCGTAGCCGGTCGCGACGACCGCCGCCGCCACCACCGCCACCACGGCGAACACCGCCGATACCGGCCAGGCGACCTTCGCCGACGCGTGCGCCACGACCGCCGCGCCGAGGTAGGCCCACCACAGCGGCAGGCGCGACAGCTCGACGTCGACGTCGCCGTAGGTCGCCCACGGCACGAGCGCGGCCAGCACGGTGAGGCAGATCGAGACGATGGTCCACTTCGCCAACGGCGTCACCGGGCGAACCCTAGATCCCGTAGTGCGGGCCGGTGAAGGGCCACACCTCGGCGATCCACCTCGGCACGAACGCGTCCAGCGCGCGCTCCAGGTCGGTGCCCACGCGGTCGTCCACGACCCACCACGAGATCCGTGCGTCGACGTGCTCCTCGTCCTCGACCGGGTCGATGTAGACGCACCCGAACAGCTCGGTCTCGTCGGCGTTGAAGAGGGCGTAGTTGAACGACTGGTGCGCGTCCTGCTCCCGTTCGTGCCGGGCGAGGTCGACGCGGTCCTGCTCGTGGGTCATGTGGGCGGGCGGCCAGCCCCACTGCTCGCCGTAGAGCGACCACAGCCGTTGCCGCGAGCCCATCACGGCGGGGTAGTCGACGTCCACATCGGACTCGCGAATGGGGCGCAGGTGGTGTTCGTCGTCGAGCGGGACGTGGGTGGGGTGGGCGAAGTCAGCGGGGAGCCACGGCATGGCGCGGATTCTGCGTCGGCCGGGGGCGCGACCGCCACCGAAAAACCGATGGCGCGATTTCGGGCACACCGAACACACTGCACCGATGACCGGTGGGCTGGTGCTGCGGACCGCGCGCCCGGAAGACCTCGACCAGATCGGCGCGCTGCTGGCCGACCGGGGTGAGCCGGAGGACGCCGTCGACCACCGCCTGGTGGTCGAGGACCCGGACGCGGGCTGGGAGGCGTGCGCGGTCGTCGTGGACGGCGACCGGGTCGTGTCCACCGCGACCCTGCTGGACGAGACGCTGGTTCTCGACGGGGTGGAACTCCCGGCGGGTCAGGTCGAGCTGGTCGCCACCCACCGCGACTACGAGGGCCGCGGGCTGGTGCGCGCGCTGATGGGCTGGGCGCACGAACGGTCCGCCGCGCGCGGCCAACTGGTGAACGTGATGCTCGGCATCCCCTACTTCTACCGCCAGTTCGGCTACACCTACGCGATCCCGATCTCCGCCACCCGGCCGGTGACGAGCCGTCCCGACGGCGGCGGGCACGCGGTGCGCGAGGCCGGTGTCGAGGACATCCCGGCGATGGCCCGGCTCCAGGACGCCGAGCAGGCGCGGGCCGACCTGCGGATGCCGCACTCCCCCGCCCTGTGGCGGTGGTTGGTGGCGCGGGACGGCAGCACCGAGTGGCTGGTGGAGCGCGACGGCGTGCCGGTCGCCACGGGGCGCACCACCCCGCCGGAGGAAGGCGGGCGGTTGGGCGAGGTGGCGGCCGTGGACGAGGCGGCGGCGCACGCGCTGCTCGCGTTGACCGAGGCCGCCGAGGTGACCGAGCGGCCGGGGTCGGTAGCGGGTGAGGCGCTGGAGCCGTTCCTCGGGCCAGCCGCAGCGGAGGCGAACTCGTACTACGTGCGCGTCGGCGACCCGATCGCGGTGCTGGAGCGCTTGCGGCCGGTGTTCGGGCGGCGGCTGGCGGCGGCCGGGTTCGCCGATCGGGAGGGCGAGGCGGTCGTCTCGTTCTACCGGTCGCACGTGCGGCTGCCGTTCGCGGCGGGCGAGGTCGGTCCGGTGGTGGCGGGTGGGCGGATGCAGGCGCCGGGCGCGGCCGGTGGCGCGGGGGTCGCGCCGGACCTGCTGGCGTCGCTGCTGTTCGGCCCGCACGGGATCGAGGGCCTGACCGCGCGTTTCCCGGACGTGTACCCGGGCCCGGACGCCGAGCTGGTGCACGCCCTGTTCCCGCCGGTGCGCGGCGACCTGATGACGTTCTACCTGGTGTAGGTCAGGTGGCGGCCCGGAACAGCTCCCGCGCTCGCGCGATCGACCGCGCCAACGCCTCGGGCTCCGGCCGCAGTCCCGCCACGATCGCGTCGAGGTCGCGGTAGTGGACGTCGACGCGCCGGCCGTCGACGGTGAGCCAGGCGCCGCCGTTGAAGACGCCGCCCCAGCCGCCGATCTCCGAGACCTCGCCCTGCCGGCCGATCGCGCGCAGGTAGGCGGGGTCGAAGTCGCCCCGGTAGCAGACGGCGAGGTCCCAGTCGCTGTCCGGGGTGTGGGTGCCCTGGGCGCGCGATCCGCACCCCAGTGCGTCCACGGCAGACTAGGACACGTGTCCGAGTTCGCCCGAGTCCTGGCCACCCTGCGGCAGATCCGCGGCCTCAGCCCGTTCTTCGCCCTGGACGTCGGCCGCCCCGACGACACCTGGCACGACGGCGCGGCCCTGTCGCACGGCACCGCCCTGCCCGACACCCTCGACCTGATCTCCGCCCGGTACCGCACCCGGGAGCGGCGGGTGGCCGCGTCGCTGTTCTTCCTCGGCTACACCGCGCGGCTGCTGAGCCCGGTCGTCGCCGCGCGCGCGGTCGGCGGAGTCGTGCCCGACATCCGCCCCGACAACCTGTGGTGGCGCTACACCCCGGAGGGGTTCCAGGTCCGGCTCAAGGACCCGGTCGGCGGCGTCGGCGTCGCCGAGTCGCTGGAGCCGGTGGTGGAGGCGGTGCACGCGGTCACGTCGGTGGCCCGCGGCCTGCTGTGGGGCAACGCGGGGTCGTCCATGGCGGGCGCGCTGCGCACCATCAGCCGCAGCGGCGTGGACTGCGCCGCGCTGGTCGACGAGCTGTTCGCCGACCCGCCGCTCAAGGGCACCGGCGAGTTCATCCCGTTCCCCGGCGAGATCGCGTTCCGGCGGCGCAGCTGCTGCCTGTACTACCGGCTCGACGGCGGCGGCACGTGCGGGGACTGCCCGTTGCCGCCGCGCTGAGGCGCGGAACACGACAACTCGTCTGGTCGGTTGTGCCGGCCCGCGCTCCGCCTCTACGGTCGCAGCGCCGCAGTGGACGGGAAGCCGGTGTGAATCCGGCGCGGTCCTCGCCACTGTGACCGGGGAGCCAACCCGCCGAGAACGTCACTGGCCGCGCGCAGCGGCTGGGAAGACGCGGGGACGGCGTCGATCCGGGAGTCAGGAGACCGGCTGCGGCACGAGTTGTTGTTGACCTTCCACGAGGTATGGAGGAGGCCGTCATGACGAGCCCCGCGCACCCCCTTCCCACTCCCCTCCCCAGGTGGGCCTACGCCGTCGCACTGGTCGCGTTGACCGTGACCTGGCTGGTCCTGCAGGAGAACGGCATCGCGCTCGGCCACGCCGCCGAGACCGTGCACGAGTTCTTCCACGACGGGCGCCACGCGCTCGGCGTCCCGTGCCACTAGGCGCGGCCGACATGTCGACGAACACCTACAAAGGCCTGCTGCTGCGCGGTGTCGGCGCGGGCGCGGTGGCCGGGCTGCTCGCGGGCCTGGTCGGGGTGCTGGTGGTCGAGGCGCCGATCCGGGCGGCGCTGGCCGTCGAGCGGGCGCGGCCCGACGCGGGCCACGGGCACGGCGAGCTGTTCAGCCGCGGCACGCAGGTGGTCGGCGGTGTGATCGCCGCGGTGGTGGTGGGTGTCGCCGTCGGCGCGCTGTTCGCCACCGCCTACGCGGGCTCGCGGCGCTGGTTCACGTCGAAGGCGCCGTTCGTCCGGGCGGTGGCGCTGTCGGCGGCGGCGTTCGGCGCGGCGGCGTTGCTGCCGGCGGTGAAGTACCCGGCGAACCCGCCGGCGGTGGGCGACCCGGGCACGGTGGAGTACCGCACGGTGCTCTACCTGGGGCTGATCGCGGCCGGGCTGCTGGTGGCGGTCGGCGCGAGCCTGCTGGCGTCCCGGTTGGGCCACCTCGGCGCGCCGGTCCGGGCCACCGCCGTGGCGTCGGCCGTGGTGGCGGCGGTGGTCGTGCTGCTGGTCGTGTTCCCGGCGACGCCGGACGCGGTGCCGTCGGACGTGCCGGGCAGCGTGCTGTGGGAGTTCCGGCTGGCGTCGCTCGCCGAGACGGCCACGCTGTGGCTCGGTCTCGGCGTCGTGTTCGGCCTGCTCGTCGACCCGGCCACGCGTCGGGCGAAGCGGGTGTCAGCGGTCTAGCAGCGGGGCGAGCGTCCCGAGGTCCACGCCCACCAGGGACTCGCGGAACACGCGGCGCTCGCCCTGCTCCACCGGCACGTCGCAGGGCACGACCAGGACCGTGCAGCCGGCGGCCACGGCGGAGGCGACGCCGGTCGGCGAGTCCTCGACCGCGACGCACCGGGTCGGGTCGACGCCGAGCAGCCGCGCGGCCCTCAGGTACGGGTCGGGCAGCGGCTTGTTGCGGCGGTCCACCTCGTCGCCGCACACCGTGGCGTCGAACAGGTCGCGCCCGATGGTGTCCAGCGCGACCTCGGTCAACTGCCGCTCGGTCGACGTCACCAGGGCCATCGGCACGCCCGAGTCGCGGACCGCGCGCAACGCCTCACGCGCGCCCGGCCGCCACGGCAGGCCGGCGCGGAACACCTCCTCGGTGCGCCGCATGATCCACGCGGCGCCGTCGGCGACCTCCGCCTCGGAGGGTCGCTCGACGCCCACTTCCGCGAACAGCATGGACATCGTCCGGGGCACGCTCGACCCGACCATCGCCTGCCTGGTCGCGAGCGACAGCGTGCCGCCCAGCTTCTCGACGAACTCGTAGAGCGGGATGTCCCACAGCTTCTCGGAGTCCAGCAGCGTGCCGTCCATGTCCCACAGCACAGCCTCGACCGTCATGTGCGTCCTTCGTTGAAAGTACTTCGCTCCCGGGCGGGCGCCACGACCACGCCGTTCACCTGTTCGACGTAAGTATCCCGCAGCGGTGGGCACGGAGTGTGATCGGAGGCGGGCGTCACAGGCGGGTTCGGCACCCCGAGGTGATCTTCCTCCGGGCCGCCGCGGCTCATTTCCGGGCCGCCGCACCTGACCAGGTCCAGGCGATCGGCCCCGAAGGTGTCGGCCTCCACGACGGCCGCGCCGGCTCCGTGGCGGCCCGCCCCGCCTGGCGCGCGGCGTCGGGCCACGTCACGTACAGGATCTTGACGCGACCCCGGTGACCTGCGAAATCGTCCGGGATCGGAGCGTCTGACCGTCGGCCGGCACCCGGCGCGCGGTCCGCGACGCGGAGGCAGTCGGCCGGCGCGCCCCGGAGAGGCTGCGTGACACGAACCGACATGCGCCAAGCCTACGGCGTCGGGTCCGCGGCGGTGGTCGTAGTCTGGCCGCGTGACCGATCCGGACCAGGCCGCCCAGAGCCCCTTCGACCCCAGCGAGCCGCTCACCAACCCGATCATGGTGGCGGCGTTCGAGGGTTGGAACGACGCAGGCGACGCCGCCAGCACGGCGATCGAACACCTGCAGCTCACGTGGGACGCGACGCCGTTGGTGGAGATCGATCCGGACGACTACTACGACTTCCAGGTCACCCGGCCCACGGTCCGCATGGTGGACGGCGTCACCCGACGGGTTGAATTCCCGACGACGCGCCTGTCGGTCTGCCGCCCGCCCGGGTCGTCCACCGACGTGGTGCTGGTGCACGGGATCGAGCCGAACATGCGGTGGCGGAAGTTCGCCGCCGAGCTGCTCGGCCACATCGAGGACCTGGGCGTGACCACCGTGGTCACGCTGGGCGCGCTGCTGATGGACACCCCGCACACCCGGCCGGTGCCCGTGACCGGGACCGCGTACGACGAGGCGGCGGCGGCGAAGTACGGGTTGGAGCGGTCCCGGTACGAGGGCCCGACGGGGATCGTCGGCGTGTTCCAGGACCTGTGCGTGCAGGCGGGGGTGCCCGCGCTGTCGTTCTGGGCGGCCGTGCCGCACTACGTCTCCCAGCCGCCCTCGCCGAAGGCGACGCTCGCGCTGCTGCACCGGGTCGAGGAGGTGCTGGACGTCGAGGTGCCGCTCGGCGCGCTGCCCGAGCAGGCCGAGGAGTGGGAGCGGACGGTCAGCGAGATGGCCGACGAGGACGAGGACGTGCGCAACTACGTGCGGGCGTTGGAGGAGCGCGGGGACGCGGAGATCCAGATCACCGAGGCGAGCGGTGACGCGATCGCCGCCGAGTTCGAGCGGTACCTGCGGCGGCGTGGTCGCGGCCCGGGACGCGGGCCGACCGGGATGTGACCCGGCTCGGCCGGGCCGCCCGTCCTGCTGCTCGGCCGCCGGTCACCTCGATGAGCGCGGCTCAGCCGTTCCAGCTCGGCCGGTCGACGCGCACGTGCCCGAGCAGGCCGACGGCGCCACGCCCGAGCAGGAAGTGGTGCTCGGTGGGCGGCGAGGTGGTCTCCGTGGCGGTGTTCACCGTCGTGGGCGGTCGGATCATCGTGCTGGAGAGCTCGCGCGGGCCGGACCGGCCGGCCCGGCTCGCCATCACGTTCTTCGAGGGCTGACCGGGGTCCGGGTGTCGAGGGTGGCCAGCGCGAGCACACCGGCCACCAGGTAGAAGGCGGCCTGGCCGTTGAGCAGCACGGACAGGCCGAGCACGGGCGTGAGGGCGCCGGCGAGCACCATACCGAGCGCCTGACCTCCGTCGTAGAGGCTGACGAACGTCGCCATCACCCGGCCGCGCACCTCGTCGGGCGCGTGCAGCTGGAGCACCGACATCATCCCGGCGCCCGCGACCACGCCCGGCACGCCCACCACCACGAACGCGGCCAGGTAGAACACCAGGGCGGTGGTCACGTGCGGCCCGTTCCAGCCGAGCGCGGCGACCAGGGCGAAGCCGACCAGCGACACGCCGAGGAGCCTGCCGGGCGCGAGCCGGCGGGCCAGCGCGCCGACCAGCAGGCCGCCGAGCAGCCCGCCGACCGCCTGGACGCCGCGCAGCAGGCCCACCTCGGTCGCGCCGCCGCCGAGCCGGTCGGTCACGAACACCACGAACAGCACCACGAACAGGCCCTGGCCGATCGCCATCGACCCGACCACGGCGACCATCGGCCGCAACGGACCGCGGATCTCGCGCAGGCCGTCCAGCCAGGCGCGCCACGCGGGTTTCCCGGCCGGCCGGACGGGGTCCGCGGTGCCGAGCGTCGCGAGCAGTGCCGCCGCGAGCAGGAACGACGCCACGTCCGCCAGCACCACGCCGGGCAGCCCGGTGCAGCCGAGGAGCAGGCCGCCCAGCGACGCGCCGACCAGCCGCGCCAGGTTGGCGTTCAAGCCCACCAGCCCGTTGGCCGCCGGCACCTGGTCGCGCGGCACCAACGTCGGCAGCAACGCGTTCTTGGCTGGCTCGAACAACGCCGCCAACCCGGCCTGCACCGCCGTCACCACGTTCACCAGCACCAGGTCGCCGGTCAGCAGCGGCAGCAGGGAGACCGCCTGCGCGAGGCTGACCAGCAGCATCAGCTTGCGCCGGTCCCAGCGGTCGGCCAGCACGCCGGCCAGCGGCGACAGCGCCAGGCTCGGCAGCAACGCCACCACGAACGTCGTCGCGGTCGCCGCCGCCGAGCCGGTGCGCTGGTACACGTACACCGGCAGCGCGACCAGCAGGACCCAGTCGCCGATCTCGGAGACGAACCCGGCGACCCACAGCCGGCGGAACGCGGGCACGCCCAGCGGGCCGTTCACCCGGCCGTTCACCAGGCCGGTCGTCGGGCCGCTCATCGCGGGAACGCCCGGATGCCGACGTGCGCGGGCAACGCGCCCTCGGGCACGTCCTGGCGCACCGGCGCCAGGTACGGCCGCAGGAGGTCGTCGATCGAGCCGAGCAGGCCGGACAGCTCCTCGGCGGTCACGGTGACCGTGTAGCCGTGCATCGCGGACGCCGCCAGCCACTCGGCCGGCAGTTCGTGCTGCCGGTCCAGGAACCGCCGCACCAGCCGGTTGTCCTCGTTGAGCCCCATCGCGATCAGCGCGTCCTGCTGGGTGCGCACCTCGGGGTCGTCGTCGAACGCGCCGACGTCGTAGCCGACCGAGGTGGCCCGCCACGGCCGTTCCCGCCCGTCGCCCGCCTCGACCCGCTCGACGAAACCGGACTTCGCCAGCTGCCGGAGGTGCCAGCTGCAGTTGGACGCGGTCGACCCGACCGCCTCGGCGCACTCGCTCGCCGTGCGCGGGCCGACCGCCAGCAGGTGGTGCAGCAACGACACGCGCAGCGGGTGCGCCAGCGCCTTCAACGCGTCGACATCGGTGACCCGTCGGGGCCCGGGGAGATCCATGGCCCCGACGGTATACCTGAAAGAGTTCTTTCGAAAGGATTCTTTCAGATGATCAGCCGACGTCCCGCCTGCGGAACCCGGCGAACCCGACCGCCACCAGCGCCGCCGCGACCAGCGTCAACCACAGCAACGGGGTCGCGGTCACCTCCGCGCCCGGCACCTTGGGGACGTGCGTGAACGGCGACAGGTCCATCGCCCACTGGTCGAGCTGGAGCAGCGGCCCGAGCTGGCCGAGCACCAGGAACACCACGATCACCGCCCAGCTCGCCGACGCCAGCTTCGGGACCAGCGCGAACAGCGCCAGCGCCAGGCCCGCGACCACCCACACCGCCGGGACGTGCGTCAACGCCGCGCCGATCAGCCGCACGACCTGGCCGCCGACGTCACCGACGCGCGCGCCGTGCACCAGACCCGCGCCCAACCCCGCGGCGGCCAGCACGACGGCCGTGCCGACGGTGGCGAACAGCACGTGGCCGCCCACCCACGCGAACCGGCTGACCGGCGTGGCCAGCACCGGCTCGGCGCGGAACGCGGTCTCCTCGGTGCGCAGCCGCAACGTCGACTGCACCCCGTAGATCGCGCTGAACAGGGCGATGATGCCGATGATCGACGCCAGGTAGACGTCCACGACCGCGCCCGCGCCGCCCATCTGCGCGATGATCTTCCGCAACGCCGGGTTGGCCTCCAGCATCTGCTCGACGCCGCGCGCGACCGACCCGTACACGGCGCCGAGCACGAACAGGCTCAGCGTCCAGCCGAGCAGCGCGCCCCGCTGCAACCGCCAGGCCAGGCCGAACGCGCTGCCCAGCGACCTGGGCGCGCGGGCCGGGCCCAGCCGGGTCGGCAGCAGGCCGCCGCCGTGGTCGCGCCTGGTCACCAGCACGGCCGCGACCGCGACCAGCACCGCGAACGTCGCCACCGGCAGCACCAGCACCCAGTACCGGTCGCCCGCGAACGCCCTCGTCCGCTCCAGCCACCCCAGCGGCGACAGCCAGGTCAGCCACGTCGGACCCTCGTCGCCCGCCGCGTCGCCGACGGCGCGCAGCAGGTAGGCGACGCCGAGCACCGCGCCGGAGATCGAGTTGGCCGTGCGGGCGCTCTCCGACAGCTGCGCGCCGACCGCGCCGACACCGGTGAACACCCAGCCGACGGACGCGAACGCGAGGCCGAGCGCGAACGACCCGGACGCCGACTCGCCGAGACCGGTCAGGCCGAGCGCGACGAGCAGGCCGATCACCGTGCTCGCCAGCAGCGCCACCACCACGGCGGCGGCCAGCGGCGCGTGCCGGGAGACCACGCCCGAGCCGATCAGCTCCAACCGGCCCGTCTCCTCCTCCGCCCTGGTGTGCCGGGTGACCAGGAAGACGCACATCAAGCCGACCAGCAGCGCGCCGAACACGCCCCACCGCCAGGCCAGCACGCCACCGGTGGTCGACGCGTCGTAGAGCGGGCCGAGCATGGCCAGGAACGCCGGGTTGCCGCCGGCGGTCGCGCCCAGCTGCTGCCGCGACTCGACCGAGCCGTACAGCTCGCCGACGGTCGACGCGGTGGACAGCGTGATGCCGACCAGCCCGATGACCCAGGCGGACAGCAGCAGCCGGTCGCGGCGCAGCGCCAGGCGCACCAGCGAGCCGAGGCCGGTCACGACGACACCGCCCCCTCGGCCTGCCCGGCGGGCAGCTCGTCCTCGTAGTGGCGCAGGAACAGCTCCTCCAACGTGGGCGGCTGGCTGGTCAGCGTCCGCACACCGCTGCCGACCAGCGCGCGCAGCGCCGCGTCCAAGTGGTCGGTGTCGACCTCGAACCGCACCCGGTTCCCGTCGACCACCAGGTCGTGCACGCCGGGCAGCCCGGCCAGGCCGGCGGGCACGCCGACCAGCTCGGCGGAGACGCTGGTGCGGGTGAGGTGGCGCAGCTCGGCCAACGTGCCGGTCTCGACCGTGCGGCCGTTGCGAATGATGCTGACCCGGTCGCACAGCGCCTCGACCTCGGCCAGGATGTGGCTGGACAGCAGCACGGTCCGCTCGCCGCGCAGCTCGTGCACCGCTTCCTGGAACACGGCCTCCATCAGCGGGTCCAGCCCGGAGGTCGGCTCGTCCAGGATCAGCAGCTCCACGTCCGAGGCCAGCGCCGCGACCAGGGCGACCTTCTGCCGGTTGCCCTTGGAGTAGGCGCGGCCCTTCTTGCGCGGGTCCAGCTCGAAGCGCTCCAGGAGGTCGGCGCGGCGCTTCTCGTCCAGCCCGCCGCGCAGCCTGCCGAGCAGGTCGATGACCTCGCCGCCGGTCAGGTTCGGCCACAGGCTCACGTCGCCGGGCACGTAGGCCAGCCTGCGGTGCAGCTCGGCGGTGTCGCGCCACGGGTCGCCGCCCAGCAGCGACGCGGACCCCGCGTCGGCGCGCAGCAGACCCAGCAGGACCCGGATGGTGGTCGACTTGCCCGACCCGTTGGGGCCGAGGAAGCCGTGCACCTCCCCCTCGCGGACGGTCAGGTCGAGACCGTCCAGTGCTCGCGTCGGGCCGAAGGTCTTGACCAGGCCCGACACGGATATCGCAGCAGTCATGCGCGGAAAGTTACAGTGATTTCACAAAGTCGTGAAGTTAAGGAAGCGTATAAACTGCCACCCGATCAGCGGACCCGAAGGGATGATCCGGCGGTGGCACAGGTGGGCGAGCGGGACGATCAGGCGGTGCTGCGCTTCATCGAGCGCTTCTCCTCGGTGTTCACCGAGTCCGGCATGGCGAGGATGCCCGCCCGGGTGTTCGTCGCGCTGCTGGCCTCCGACTCCGGCGAGCTGACCTCCGCCGAGCTGGCGGAGCTGCTGCGCGTCTCCCCCGCCGCCATCTCCGGCGCGGTCCGCTACCTCACCCAGGTCGGCCTCGTGAGCCGGGAGCGGGAGACGGGCACGCGCCGCGACATCTACCGCGTGCTCGACGACCTCTGGTACGAGGCGTTGTTCCGCCGCGACGAGATGCTCCGCCGCATGACCGGCCCCCTCCGGGAGGGCATCAGCGCGCTCGGCGCCGACACGCCCGCCGGCAGGCGGATCTCCGAGACCCTCATGTTCTTCGAGTTCTTCCACGCCGAGCTGCCGAACATGCTCCGGCACTGGCGGACGTACCGGGACGAGCGTCTGGGCGCGCCGGGTTCACCCGACCGGCCCTCCGAACCGTACTGATCGGTCCCGATTCGACGTAGTTACGACTATCGGCGCTACTGGAGGGTCGGTTTTCTCCCGACCATGCATGTGACCAGGTCGCTCCACCCCGTTCGCGCGGACGTCCCATCCCCTGCATCGCACGGCCGACCGGCGCACCCGCCCGGCACGGCCGCGCAGCCCTGCCCACAAGGGAGAACCCTCCATGGGAGACGCCCGTACCACCAGAAGACTGGCCGTGCTCGGCTTAGCCGCCGTGTCGGCGGCCGCGCTGGCCTTCTCGAACGTCGGAGTGGCGGCGGCCGAGGGCGACGTGCTCGGCGCGGAGCGCGCCGACGCCGTCCCCGGCTCCTACATCGTGGCCCTGCACGAGTCGGCCTCGCCGAGGTCCGCGTCCGCCTCGACCGCGTCCTCTCTGGTCGGCAAGTACGGCGGCCAGGTCCGCGTGGCCTGGCAGCACGCGCTCAACGGCTTCCACGCCTCCATGTCCGCGGCGCAGGCCCGGCGCCTCGCCGCCGACCCGCGCGTCGCGTTCGTGCAGGCCGACCTGCCGATCTCGGTCGACGCGACCCAGCCGAACCCGCCGTCCTGGGGCATCGACCGCATCGACCAGCGCAACCTGCCGCTGGACAGCGCCTACAACTACGCCACCACCGCGAGCAACGTGCGGGCGTACATCATCGACACCGGCATCAGGACGACCCACTCCGACTTCGGCGGCCGGGCGACCTGGGGCACCAACACCGTCGACACGAACAACACCGACTGCAACGGCCACGGCACCCACGTCGCCGGCACGGTCGGCGGCACCGCGCACGGCGTCGCCAAGGGCGTGCAGCTGATCGCGGTCAAGGTGCTCAACTGCGCCGGCTCCGGCACCACGGCGGGCGTGGTGAACGGCGTCAACTGGGTCACCCAGAACGCCGTCAAGCCGGCCGTCGCGAACATGTCGCTCGGCGGCGGCGTCGACACCGCCCTGGACACCGCGGTGCGCAACTCCATCGCGGCGGGCGTCACCTACGCGGTGGCGTCGGGCAACTCCAACGCCAACGCGTGCAACTACTCGCCGGCGCGGGTCGCCGAGGCGCTGAGCGTGAACGCCTCGACCCGCACCGACGGGCGCGCGTCGTTCTCGAACTTCGGCACCTGCACCGACGTCTTCGCGCCCGGCGAGGGCATCACGTCGGCGTGGAACACCAACGACACCTCCACCAACACCATCAGCGGCACGTCGATGGCGTCGCCGCACGTGGCGGGCGCCGCCGCGCTGTACCTGGCGGACAACCCGACCGCGACCCCGCCGGCGGTGCAGTCGGCGATCATCGCCGCCGCCACGGCCGACAAGATCACCAGCCCGGGCACCGGCTCGCCGAACAAGCTGCTGTTCACCGGCACGTCGACCCCCGGCGGCCCGTCGGTGACCAACCCGGGCAACCAGTCGACCGTCGTCGGCACGCCGGTCAGCCTCCAGCTGTCCGCGAGCGGCGGCACCGCGCCGTACGCGTTCACCGCCACGGGCCTGCCCGCCGGCCTGTCGATCAGCTCCTCGGGCCTGATCAGCGGCACGCCGACGGCCACCGGCACGTCCTCGGTGACGGTGACCGCGACCGACGCGGCGTCGCGCACCGGCAGCACCGCGTTCTCGTGGACGGTCACGTCCACCGGCGGGTCCTGCGACGCGGTGACCAACGACACCGACGTGGCGATCGGCGACAACTCGACCGTGAGCAGCACGATCGCGGTGAACTGCGCGACCAACGCCTCCGCCACGACCTCGGTGGCCGTGAACATCGTGCACACCTACATCGGTGACCTGGTCGTCGACCTGGTCGCGCCGGACGGCTCGGTCTACAACCTGCACAACCGCAGCGGCGGCAGCGCCGACAACATCAACCGCACCTTCACCGTGAACGCCTCCTCCGAGGCCGCCGCGGGCACGTGGCAGTTGCGCGTCCGGGACGCGGCGTCCCTGGACACGGGCTACATCAACAGCTGGACGCTCGACGTCTGAGCGCTCTGAACGGCTCTGAACGGTTCTGAACGCGGCGGGGCCGCCTCCCAGGAGGCGGCCCCGTGCACCACGGCCGAGGAAGGCTAGAGCGCCACGCCCAACAGCGCGTCGGCCGCGTCGCGGAAGAGGGTCGGGGCCTCCTGGTCCGAGCCGCCGGTCGACAGGGCCTCGGCCGCCCACGCGTCCATCGCCGCCAACGCCTTCGGCGTGTCGAGGTCGTCGCCGAGGTGGTCGCGCAGGCGGGCCACGGTGGCGAGCGCGCTCGGCCCCGTCGACAACGCCGCCGCGAGCCGCCACGTCGCGAGCCTCGCCTCCGCCTCGGCCAGCAGGCCGTCGCTCCACGGCCGGTCGGTGCGGTAGTGGCCCGCGAACAACGCCAGCCGCACCGCGTTCGGGTCGACCTTCTGCGCGCGCAGCTTGGACACGAACACCAGGTTGCCGCGCGACTTGGACATCTTCTCGCCGTCCAGCCCGATCATGCCCGCGTGCACGTAGTGCCGCGCGAACGGGTGCTCGCCGGTCACCGCCTCGGCGTGCGCGGCGGAGAACTCGTGGTGCGGGAAGATCAGGTCCGACCCGCCGCCCTGCACGTCGAACGACGTGCCCAGCCGGTTCAGCGCGATGGCGCTGCACTCGATGTGCCAGCCGGGCCTGCCGGGGCCCAGCTCCGACGGCCACGACGGCTCGCCCTCCCGGGCGGCGCGCCACAGCAGCGCGTCCAGCGGGTGGCGCTTGCCCGGCCGGTCCGGGTCGCCCCCGCGCTCGGCGAAGTACCTGCCCATCGTCTCCAGGTCGTAGTTCGACTCGTAGCCGAACCGCCCGGTCGCCGTGTGGTCGAAGTAGACGTCCGGGTGCTCGGGGTCGTCGACCCGGTACGCCGCGCCACCGGCCAGCAGCTTCCCGATGACCTCGACCACCTCGGGGATCGCGTCGACCGCGCCCACGTAGTCGCGCGGCGGCAGCACCCGCAGCTCCACCATGTCCTCGCGGAACAGCGCGGTCTCCCGCATGCCGAGGACCACCCAGTCGTCCTGGTCCCGCTCGGCCCGCTCCAGCAGCGGGTCGTCGATGTCGGTCACGTTCTGCACGTAGTGCACGTCGTGGCCGTTGTCCAGCCACACCCGGTGGACCAGGTCGAACGCCAGGTAGGTGGCCGCGTGGCCCAGGTGCGTGGCGTCGTACGGGGTGATGCCGCAGACGTACAGCCTGGCGGTGGCGCCGGGGGCGGTCGGGCGCACCTCACCGGTGGCGGTGTCGAACAGCCGCAACGGACGCGGCTCCCCCGCTACCCGCGGGACAGGAGTGGATGACCAGGTCTGCATGTGACCGACCCTAACTCGCCGATCGGACCGGGGACGAAACGTCCACGCCCCGGAACGCGGGCGTGCCCTCCGACCTGGGAAGGGGTCGCGACGAGCCTGGACATGACCCTCGGCGCGCCGGGCGTGCCGGCACCCGGCCCCGCGGGCAGCGCGCATCGTCGAGCGGGGCCGTGCGTTTGCCCCGTGCGGCGGACGGGGGGACGATGTGGTCTGGCTCACGTCGTCGGACGAGGGAGGCGGCATGACCGCGCTCAAGCCGGAACCCGTGATCGCCCACCCGGGCGCGGCTCGGCGGCGGTCGAAGGGCTCGGTGCTGCTGGGTCTGTTCCGCACGACGGACCCCAAGCAGATCGGGTTGCTCTACCTCGGCACGTCGTTCGTGTTCTTCATGGTCGGCGGCGTGATGGCGCTGCTCATCCGGGGCGAGCTGGCCCGGCCGGGGCTGCAGTTCCTGTCCAACGAGCAGTACAACCAGCTGTTCACCATGCACGGCACGATCATGCTGCTGCTGTACGCGACGCCGATCCTGTTCGGGTTCGCCAACTACATCCTGCCGCTGCAGATCGGCGCGCCGGACGTGGCGTTCCCCCGGCTCAACGCGCTGTCCTACTGGTTGTTCCTGTTCGGCGGGCTGACCGTGATGGCCGGGTTCCTCACGCCGGGCGGCGCGGCGGACTTCGGCTGGACCGCCTACACGCCGCTGAGCAGCGCGGTGCACGCGCCGGGCGTCGGACCCGACCTGTGGATCATGGGCCTGGCGGTGTCCGGCCTCGGCACGATCCTGGGCGGCGTGAACATGGTGACGACGGTGTGCTGCCTGCGCGCGCCCGGCATGACCATGTTCCGGATGCCGATCTTCACCTGGAACATCTTCGTCACCAGCATCCTGATCCTGCTGGCGTTCCCGATCCTCACCGCCGCGCTGATGGGCCTGGCCGCCGACCGACACCTGGGCGCGCACGTGTTCGACCCCGCCAACGGCGGCGTGATCCTGTGGCAGCACCTGTTCTGGTTCTTCGGCCACCCCGAGGTGTACATCGTCGCGCTGCCGTTCTTCGGCATCGTGTCGGAGATCTTCCCGGTGTTCAGCCGCAAACCGCTGTTCGGCTACAAAGGGCTGGTCTACGCCACGTTCGCCATCGCGGCGCTGTCGGTGGCGGTGTGGGCGCACCACATGTTCGCCACCGGCGCGGTGCTGCTGCCGTTCTTCTCGCTGATGACGTTCCTGATCGCGGTGCCGACGGGCATCAAGTTCTTCAACTGGATCGGCACCATGTGGAAGGGGCAGCTGACGTTCGAGACGCCGATGCTGTTCAGCATCGGGTTCCTCGTCACGTTCCTGCTCGGCGGGCTGACCGGCATCATCCTGGCCTCGCCGCCGCTGGACTTCCACGTCACCGACACGTACTTCGTGGTGGCCCACTTCCACTACGTCCTGTTCGGCACGATCGTGTTCGCCACCTACGCGGGCCTGTACTTCTGGTTCCCCAAGATGACCGGGCGGATGCTGAACGAGCCGCTGGGCAAGCTGCACTTCTGGACCACGTTCCTGGGCTTCCACGGCACGTTCCTGATCCAGCACTG
This sequence comes from Actinosynnema sp. CA-299493, assembly GCF_050946825.1. NCBI lineage: Bacteria > Bacillati > Actinomycetota > Actinomycetes > Pseudonocardiales > Pseudonocardiaceae > Actinosynnema > Actinosynnema sp. CA-299493. The sequence goes on along the minus strand of NZ_CP191993.1, from coordinate 3,094,145 downwards.
GCTCGGCAACGTCGGCATGCCCCGCCGCTACGCCGACTACCTGCACAGCGACGGTTTCACCCTGATGAACATGATCTCCACGATCGGGGCTTTCCTGCTGGGCGCGTCCGTGCTGCCGTTCGTGTGGAACGTGCTGCGCAGCTACCGGTTCGGCGACCCGGCCGGGCGCGACGACCCGTGGGGCTTCGGCAATTCCCTCGAATGGGCGACGTCGTGCCCGCCGCCGCGGCACAACTTCACCGAGCTGCCCCGCATCCGGTCCGAGCGGCCCGCGTTCGAGCTGCACTACCCGCACATGGTGGAGCGGATGCGGGACGAGTCGCACTTCTCGCTCACCCGACCGGGCAAGCGCCAGGTTCCCCCGGACAAGGCGACGGAGACGGCACTGGCGTCGACCGACCGCGAGCGCAAGGACGACTGAGCCCGCTCTGCTCATCGCCGGTGGACGTGGCCCGCTCGTCGTCCACGCGGGCGACGACGCGGACTATCGGGCGTTGGCCGACTCCACCGACCTGTCGCTGTCCGGCTGAGCCGGTTTCCGGGCCACGGCGGCTCCGCGCTCCACGACCAGGTGGAGCGCGGAGCCGCCGTGGCCCGCGCGGACGCCGTCAGCGGCGCTTGCGGGACCTCAGGTAATCGCTCACCACGGCCGCGCCGAGGCCGTCCTCGTCGGGCGCGACGACCCGGCCGCCGGACCGCCGGGCCACCGTGTCGACGAACCGGGTCAGCCTCGGGTCGTCGCCCAGCCGGAACACCGTGATCGCCGCACCCAGCCGGGCCAGGGCGTCGACCTCGACCAGGGTCTTGCCGATGGTCCGCGGCAGCGGCGGGTAGTGGAACTCGGCGTCGCCGGTCGCCTCCAGGTGCGCGGTCGGCTCGCCGTCGGTGACCACCAGCACCACCGGCTGCGCGTCGGGGTGCTTGCGGACGTGCCGACCGGCCAGCAGCAGCGCGTGGTGCAGGTTCGTGCCCTGCTCCCACACCCCTTCCAACGCGGTGAGCTGCCCGATGTCGACGGTCTCGGCGTGCCGGCCGAACGTGATCAGCTCCAGCGCGTCGGTGCGGAACCGGGTCCGCACCAGGTGGTGCAGCGCCAGCGCGGTGCGCTTCATCGGCACCCACCGGCCGTCCTGCACCATGGACCAGGACGTGTCCACGCACAACGCGACGACGGCTCGTGACCGCTGCTCGGTCTCGCTCACCTCGACGTCGACCACGTCGAGCCGGACCGGGCCGCCCGCCGACCGCAGCACGGCGTTCGTGACGGTCCGCGGCACGTTCCACGGCTCGGTGTCCCCGAACTGCCACGGCCGCGTCGACCCGATCAGCTCACCGGCCGCGCCGGCCGACGAGTTGTCCCGCTGACCCCGCTCGCGGGCGCTGTCGATCACGCCGCGCAACGCCGTCTCGCCCAACCGCCGCAACGCCTTCGGCGTCAGTCGCAGCGAACCGTCCGGCGCGCGTTCCAGCAGGTTCTGCGACCGCAGCTCGCGTTCCAGCTCGGCCAGCCGCCGCGCGTCGACGCCCGCCTCGCCGCCGAGCTGCCGGACCAGCGCCTCCAGGTCGATGTCCTCCAGCCGCGCGCCGGGGTAGCCCTGCGAGAGCTGCTCGGCCAGCGCGTCCAGCTCGGCCAGGTCCGCCATCGCCTGCGCGCCCTCGCCCAGCCCCAGCGGGTTGTTGCCGCGGAACCTCGCGGAGCCGTTCCAGTCCTCGCCCGGCCGCAGTCCCTGGAGCAGGGCGTCGAGCTGGGACAGCTGCGTGCCGACGCCCGAGTTGCCGAACGCCTGCTGCGACAACGTCGACAGCTCCTGGCGCTGCTCCTCGGACATCGAGTTCATCATGCGCTGGGCGGCGGCGGACCGGGCGGCCAGCGCGTCGATCAGCTCGTCCACCGACCCCGGGTTCTCCGGGAAGAACTCGCCGTGCTCGCGCATGAACCGCTCGAACGGCTCGGCCGTGTCCTCACCGGCGGCGTGCGCGGCGAGCAGCGCGTTGAGGTCGTCCAGCATCGACTGGATGCGCTGGACGTCCTCGGGCCGGACGTTCTCCATGGCCTGCTTCATGCCCTGGAACCGCTGGTCCATGAGCTCGCGGCCGAGCAGGTTGCGGATCTCCTCGTAGGACTCGCGGGCCTGCGGCGAGCGCCAGTCGTACTCGCCCAGCTCGCTCACGGCCGCCGCGGTCGACTGCGGCAACGCGTCCAGCTGGGCCTCGCGGAACCGCGCGTCGTCGTCCGGGTCGGGGAACAGCGCGGCCCGTTCGGCGGCCAACGCCTCCTCCAGCAGCCGCTGGACCTCCTGCAACGTGCCGTCCAGTCGGTGCCGGCGGGTGAGGGCGGCGCGCTTCTGCCACAGCCGCGCGGTCAGGTCGTCCAGGCCGCGGGTACCGGGCAGACCCCGGCGCAGCAGCTCGCGCAGCGCCGAGTCGGGTGACGCGCCTTCCATGACTTCGCGGCCGATCTCGTCCATGGCCGCGCGCAGGTCGGTCGGTGGGGCGAGCGGGTCTGGCCCGTCGACGTACCGGCCGTACCGGTAGCTGCTCATCCGTACACCGTTCGGTCGTCGTCGCTGTCCTTGGACAGCTGACGGGTCAGGTAGAGCGATTCCAGCGCCAGCTCGACGGCCGACGCGATGCGTCCCGCCGGGTCCTTCGGGCCCGCGCCGACCCGCTGCGCCACGTCGTGCAGCACGGGCAGCTCCGGCAGCGCGGCCAGCAGGTCGCCGGGGTGCACCCGTTCGCCGGTGGCCACCGGGTGGCCGTCGGACACCAGCTCGGCCAGCGGCCTCAAGTCGATGCCCGCGAACGTGGACCGCGCCGTGTCCGCGACCGCGCGGCGCAGCAGGTGGACCAGCACCTCCTGCTCGCGGCCCTCCTCGCCGGCCTCGAACTCCAGCTTGCCGCGCAGCACCTCGGTCACCGACTCCAGGTCGATCGGGCGGGCGATGGGCGGGTTCTCGCCGATCAGCGCGCTGCGGCGCAGGGCGCTGGCGGCCACCGTCTCCGCCGCCGCGACCGCGAAGCGGGCCGACACGCCGGAGCGCTGGTCGATCGAGGACGACTCGCGCAGGTGCCGCACGAACCGGGCGATGACCTCCAGCAGGTGGTCGCCGACCTCGGCGACCAGGTGGGCCTCCTGGCGGACCAGCTCGACCTCGGCCTCGATCTCCAGCGGGTAGTGGGTGCGGATCTCCGCGCCGAAGCGGTCCTTGAGCGGCGTGATGATCCGACCGCGGTTGGTGTAGTCCTCGGGGTTGGCGGTGGCGACGAGGAGGACGTCCAGCGGGAGCCGCAGCGTGTAGCCGCGGATCTGGATGTCGCGTTCCTCCATCACGTTGAGGAGGGCGACCTGGATGCGCTCGGCCAGGTCGGGGAGCTCGTTGACGGCGATGACGCCGCGGTGGGAGCGGGGCAGCAGGCCGTAGTGGATGGTCTCCGGGTCGCCGAGGCTGCGACCCTGGGCGACCTTGACCGGGTCGACGTCGCCGACCAGGTCGCCGACGCTCGTGTCCGGGGTGGCGAGCTTCTCGGCGAACCGCTCGTCGCGGTGCTTCCAGGTGACGGGGAGCTCGTCGCCGAGCTCCTTCGCGCGGCGCTTCGACTCGGGGGTGATGGGGTCGAGCGGGTGCTCGTTCAGCTCGGCGCCCTCGATCACCGGGGTCCACTCGTCCAGCAGGCCGACGATGGTGCGCAGGAGGCGCGTCTTGCCCTGCCCGCGTTCGCCGAGGAGCACCACGTCGTGCCCCGCGAGGAGGGCTCGCTCCAGCTGCGGCAGGACGGTGCGGTCGAAGCCGACGATGCCGGGCCAGGGGTCGCGGCCGTCGCGAAGGGCGGCCAGGAGGTTCTCCCGGATCTCGGCCTTGACCCCGCGCGGCACGTAACCGGCCTCGCGGAGGGCGCCTGCGGTGGTGGGAAGGTCAGAGGTCACTCCACCGAAGTTACGCACTGATCGGCCGTCGGTCGACGTGAAGCCACTCCACCTCGGGTTTTCCGCCGGAACGCCCCGACGGGGCCAGAATTGTCGGACCCCTCTGGGAGAATGAAAACAGGGGTCCCTTGGGCGGGGACCCCTGCGCAGCATCGACGGCCGGGCGGGACCCGGCAGAGCGGTCGGCGATGACCGGGCGCAGGTCGGTGGGCGCAGGTCGGTGGTCAGGCGGCCAGGGTCAGCAGGTCCGTCCTGGCCGCGTCGTCGTCCAGGTGGGCGATGGCGACCATCGGGGCCAGGGCACCGCGCGCGCACCACTCGGCCACCGCCGGGCCGAACCGCAGGGACAACCGACCGGTGATCTCCTCGACGTCCACCCGTGCCACGGTGAAGACGACCACAAATGGATGAACGCCCGTAGGCGGCGCCCAGGAACGGACGCCGCCTACGGTGTGCAGAGCTATTCAGTTGTCGTGCCAGTCAGCCGATGGTCACAGCGCCGGGTAGGCGTTGGCCATGAGCTCCTGGAACTGGGCCGAGAACCAGTGGCCCGAGAGCGGCGCGTTGGCAAGGGCACCCGAGGGGTTGTTGCCGTTGCGGATGTTGCCACCGTAGGTCGGGTCGCACATCCGGTCGAAGCCCTTGCCCTCTTCGTTCGGGATCTGGGTGCTCGAACCGTCGGACTCACCCGGCGGCTTGATCCAGACGTAGGCGTCGATGTTCGGCTTCGGCGCGGCCTTCGGCCGCTCACCGAGACCGGCACCGGCCTGGTTGCACCAGTTGCCCTTCTGGGCACGACGGTCGATGCGAGACTGGTTCACGTAGTCGTTCGCGTTGGTCGCGGTCGACTTGGCGGTGGGCCGGTTGGGGCCGCCCCAGCCGTTGCGCGAGGTGTCGATCAGCATGCCGATGCTGCTGTCGAAGCCCTGCTTGACCAGCTCGGCGCGCATCGCCGTGGCGAAGCCCAGCTCACCGTTGAAGTCGTTCCAGTCGACCCAGGTCGCCGACTCCTTCACCGGGCGACCGCCGACCAGGTCGTCGACCGTCCAGTACGGCTCCTCCAGCGCGGAGTAGTTCGCCGTGTTGGTGACGAAGCCGTGGATCTTGTCCTTCGTGGCGCCGTTCTTGCCCAGGAGGGCCGCGAACTGCTTGGCGGCGGCGTAGAAGTTGTCGTACTCCGGCACCGTGTCGCCCCACCCGATCCAGCCGTGGTGGCCGGAGTCGATGTAGTTGTAGACGTTGGCGACCGCGCCGAGCTTGCCGATGGCGTAGGACACGCCCTCGACGTAGTTGCCGTTCGCCTTCATCGCGTCGCAGTTCGCCACAGCCGTGGCGCGCGGCGAAACGTTGGTGACCAGGTTCGGCAGCGAGTCGATCTCGATGACCGGGACGATGCGCAGCTTCGCGTACTCCGGCCGCGACACGATGCTCACGATCGGGTCGATGTACTCGGTCTTGTAGCGACCGATCTCCGTCTGGCCCAGCTCACCGTTCGAGGCCAGCGCGGCGCAGTCGCGGCCGGGCAGGTTGTAGACGACGAACTGGAAGACCAGCTGACCGTCCGAACGGGCCGCGCGCTGCTTCTCGGCCTCGTTCAGGTGGTCCGCCAGACCCATGAAACCGGTGGTCGGCGAGCCGTTGCCGGCGATCGCGCTGATCCGGTCCAACCACACACCCGTCGGCTGGTTCGCGATCCGCGAGCCACCGGGCTCGGCGGCGGCGCGAGCCGACCACTGCGGGTTGACGTACACGCCCGCGCCGACGTACGGGTTGTCGACCTTCGGACCGCCAGGGTTGCCCGTGGTGGTCGTCGTGCTCGTCGTCGTGCTGGTCGTGGTGCTGGTCGTCGTGCTGGTGGTGGTGGTCGTGGTCGTCGTGTCGACCGACCCCGTGCACACCGTGCCGTTCAGCCTGAACTGCGTCGGCACCGGGTTGGACCCGGTCCACGAGCCGTTGAAGCCCGGCGTCACCGACGCGCCGGTTCCGAGGTTGCCGGCCCAAGAGGGGTTGCGGACCGTCACGCGCGTCCCGGACTGGGAGAACGTGCCACTCCACCCCTGCTGGACCCGCTGGCCGGCGGCGAAGTCCCACTCCAGCGTCCAACCGCCGGAAATGGCGTCACCGAGGTTGGTGACCGTGACGTTGGCGCCGAATCCGCCTTGCCACTGGTTCGTGATCTGGTACGCCACCCGACAACCGGGTGCGGCGTTGGCGGTGGCGGTCGAAGCCACCACCCCGGCAACGGACAACGCCGCCACCGAGGTCACCGCCAATGCCCCGGTCAACTTCCGGGAGCGTACGAATGTGCGCAGACTCATGCATCGCCTCCTTGCGAGCAACCCGCCATCTGGGAGCGCTCCCAGCGATTTCGCCGAATCGGGATTCGACGCGAGACCGAAACAGCTGCCTGGGAGCGCTCCCAGACGTACCGTAACGCACGACACCTCGTGTTGACGAGGGGTTGACCTGGACATAATCCGCCGCTATACCCGGGCACGTACCCTGCTCCAAGCCGCTGAGCTGCGCTAACGGTACTCGGACAGCCGCCGGATTTGTCGCTTCCCGATCGGCCGGAATCGATTCGGACCGCGAACGGTCGTCATCCTGATCGCCTGTTCAGCCCAGGGTCGGCGCGGTTCGGTCGTACGTTCACAGTCGAATATTCGATTGGGTCGCCCACAACGGGACTACCCGCTATTTCGAAGGTCACCGAATAGCTGTCGAATATTCGACGGCGGATGCCGCCTAATGGCGGCCGGCGCCCTGATCCGAAAGCACTCGCACGGCTTCGTCCACGGCCGCGAGCCGAGCCAGCCGCACGGCTTCGGACAGCGGCCGCAGCGCCTCGTCCCGCGCCCTCGTCGCGGTCGCCGACACGGCGCCGCCCGGCGCGTCGGACGCCGCCACGGTGAGGATCGCGGCGACCTCGGAGGCGCGCTGGAGCACGCGCAGGGCACGAGGAGGCATCCCGGCGGGCCACTCCAGCGCCGTGTGCTCCGCGGCCAGCGCGGCGATCTCGGTCCGCACGTTCGGCCGGTGCCGCGCCACGTCCAACGTCACCAGCGCGGTGGCCGCCTCGCGCATCGCCGAGGACAGGCCGTGCTCGGCCTCGCCGATCGGCACGTGCTCGCCGGCGGGCGCGCCGGGCAGGTCGAACACCGTCCACCGCACGACGCCGTCGGCCACCAGCTTCGGCACCAGCCCCACGCCCACCTCCGGCAGCACGGCGGCCTCGCCCGCGCGCAACGCGGACTTGCCGAGCGGCCCGTTGGCGCCGAGCCCGCGCACGTCACCGGGCACGGGGATGACCAGCCGGGCGGTGGTCGCGGACGCGCGGCGCAACGACGCCAGCAGCAGCGCGGGGCCTACCGGGGCCTCGTCGGGACCGGGCAGGTCGAGCGCCGTCGCGGTGCCGTCGTCATCGGCCACCACCTCGTGCAGCCCGGCCCAGAACCCCAGGGCGTCGAGGACGTCGTCGGCCGCGGCCGCACCATGCAGCCAGGCTGACGTCCAGACCACCAGCGTCGCACTCGCACAAGACACGCCTGCCGAGGGTACGCGGGCCCTCCGCCGGCTCAGGCCGCCGGGCCGACGTGTTCCACCAGCAGGGACCGGAACTCCTCGACCGCCTCGGCGTCGGCGAACGCGCGGTGCGGCACGGCGTACACGGCGGTGGTGCCGGTCCGGAGCACGAAGCCACGCGCCGTCTCCACCCAACCGGGCAGTTCGGCCCAGCTCAGCTCGCTGCGCGCGGCCTCGCCGACGGACATCCGCAACGAGTGCGCGTCCGCCGTGCCGGTCACCGCCTTGGCCGCCAGCGGGTGGTTGTGGAAGTTCACCGCGGTGCCCACCGGGACGAGTGCGATGATGATCACAGCGAGCGCGAGGCCGAACACGCCCGCCCAGGTCATGCCCATCACCAGCACGACCACGCCCAGCGCGCCGAGCGCCGCGGCGAACCACGGCGCCCACCGGTACAGCGGCACGGAGGTGCGCAGCGCGTCACGCCAGTCGGCGGGCCGCGGCGACCAGCTGAAGTCCACGCTCACCGGCCCGCACCAGGCCGCTTCACGGGCTCGCAGCACCGGGTGGCGCAGAACGCCCCGTCGACCGTGCAGCCGCGGGTAGGGAAGTCCGAGAGCTTGCGCGCCGGGGCGTCCGCCACGTGCTCGGCGACGAGTTCCGCCACCAGCTCGGCGAACCGGGGGTCGTCGTTGGGCGTGGCCGCGCGGGCGAAGCCCATGCCCAGCTCCTGGGCGCGTTCACGGGCTTCGGTGTCGAGGTCCCACACCACTTCCAGGTGATCGCTGACGAACCCGATCGGGCAGACCACCACGTTGCGCACACCCTTGTCGTGGAGGGTGTCGAGGTGGTCCACGATGTCCGGCTCCAGCCACGGCACCTGCGGCGGCCCGGACCGCGACTGCCACACCACGTCGTGGTCGGCGACGCCGACGGCCTCCGCGACCAGCCGTGACGCCTCGGCGACCTGGCGGGAGTAGAGGTGGCCGCCGTCCTCGGGCGGTCCGGCCGCCCGGTCCGCCGACACCGGCACGGAGTGCGCGGTGAACACCACCCGGTAGTCGTCGCCGGGCAGTTCGGCCGCGGCGGCGCGCACGGCGTCCGCGAACGACGCCACGAACAGCGGGTGGTCGAAGAACTGGCGCAGCTTGACCAGCTCGGGCGCGTCCTCGACCGCCGCGCGGGCGCGCAGGATGTCCTCGTCGTACTGGCGGCACGCGGAGTAGCCGCCGTAGGCGCTGGTCGGGAAGACGAGGGCGCGCCGGACGCCGGCGGCCTTCATCTCGGCCAGGGTGTCCTCGACCATCGGGTGCCAGTTGCGGTTGCCGAAGTAGATCGGCAGGTCGACCAGGCCGCGCACGGCCTCGATCGCGGCGCGGTTGAGCGCGTTGATCGGCGACACGCCGCCGAAGTGCTGGTAGTGCTGCTCGACCTCGTCCAACCGCTCGGGCGGGACGCCGCGGCCACGGGTCACGTTCTCGAGGAAGGGGCGGACGTCGTCGGGTCCTTCCGGTCCGCCGAAGGACAGCCAGAGCAGCGCGTCGTAACTCACCCGGACATCCTCGCGCCGCCGGGGCCGGGCCGCACAACCGGGTCGGCGTGATTCGAGCGCACGCCGGCTCGCGCCTGTTTGACATGGGCCCCTTACGGGCACCCCACGCTGGCCGAAGCCATGTCGAACAGGCGCGAGTCGGCTACCGGGGAGGGGCCTACAGGCCCAGGAAGTGCACGCCGCCGTCGACGAACACCATCGAGCCGGTGGTGGCGGGGAACCAGTCGGACAGCAGGCCGCACACCGACTTGGCGACCGGCTCGGGGTCGTCCACGTTCCAGCCCAGCGGGGCCTTCTCGCCCCACATGGCCTCCAGGGCCGGGAAGCCGGGGATCGACTTGGCGGCCATCGTGCGCACCGGACCCGCCGAGACGAGGTTGATCCGGATGCCCTTCGGGCCGAGCTCGCGGGCCAGGTAGCGGTTGATCGACTCGAACGCCGCCTTCGTCGGGCCCATCCAGTTGTAGGCGGGCCACACCTGGCGGGCGTCGAAGTCGAGGCCGACCACCGACGCGCCGCTGCCCAGCAGCGGCAGGGTGGCGCTCACCAGCGCCTTGTACGAGTACGCCGAGACGTGCATGGCCGTGGCCACGTCCTCCCACGGCGCGTCCATGAACGGCGCGCCCAGGCACGACGGCGGGGCGTAGCCGATCGCGTGCACCACGCCGTCCAGGCCGTCCACGTGCTCGCGCAGCCGGTCCGCCAACGTGTCCAGGTGCTCCTGGTTCTGCACGTCGAGCTCGACCACCGGCGCGGCCTGCGGCAGGCGCTTGGCGATCCGCTCCACGAGGCTCATCCGGCCGAAGCCGGTGAGCACGACCTGGGCGCCCTGCTCCTGGGCGACCTTGGCCACGTGGAAGGCGATCGACGCGTCCGTGATCACGCCGGTGATCAGCAGCCGCTTGCCTTCGAGCAGTCCCGTCACTGAAACCCGTCCTCCGAGGTGTTGTGCTTGGTAGTGGTGCCCGCCCGGTGGTTCGGCGGCACCGTGGTCCGGCGGTTCAGTGGCCCATGCCGAGGCCGCCGTCGACCGGCAGCACCGCGCCGGTGATGTAGGCGGCGGCGTCGGAGGCCAGGAAGGTGACGGCGGCGGCGATCTCGTCGGTCGTGCCGTACCGGCCCGACGGCACCTGGGCGAGGATCTGCTTCTTGCGGTCCTCCGGCAGCGCGTCGGTCATGTCCGTGGTGATGAAGCCGGGCGCGACGACGTTCGCGGTGATGTTGCGGGTGCCGAGCTCGCGGGCGATCGACCGGGCGACGCCGATCAGGCCCGCCTTGCTGGCCGCGTAGTTGACCTGGCCCGCGCCGCCCATGAGGCCGACGACGGACGAGATGAACACGATGCGGCCGTAGCGCTTGCGCAGCATGCCCTTGGACGCGCGTTGGGCGACCCGGAACGCGCCGGTCAGGTTGGCGTCGAGGACCCGGGTGAACTGCTCGTCGGTCATCCGCAGCAGCAGGGTGTCGTCGGTGATGCCCGCGTTGGCCACGACCACCTCGACCGGCCCGTGCGCGGCCTCGACCTCGGCGAACGCCGCGTCCACCTCGCTGGAGCCGGTCACGTCGCACTTCACGCCGAGCAGGCCCTCGGGCGCGCCGGACCCGCGGTGCGTCACGGCGACCTTGTCGCCCTGCGCCGCGAACGCCCGCGCGATCGCCAGACCGATGCCCCGGTTGCCGCCGGTGACCAGAACGGACCTCGACACGCTTGCTCCCATCGCTGCTGGTTGATGCCGGGCGAGGCTATCCCCTACCCCGAAGTACGCCACCATTGGCCGGAGGTGGATCACAATCGGGTGGTGACCGGTTTCGTCGAGCAACTCCGGGCCGTGGTGGAGGGCGACGTGCTCGCCGACCCCGGCGACCGCGCGCTGTACTCCGTCGACGCGTCGAACTACCGCCACGTGCCGGTGGTCGTGGTGCGGCCCCGTTCGGTGGACGGGGTGGTGGCGGCGGTCGGGGTGGCGGTCGAGCACGGCGTGCCCATCACCAACCGGGGCGCGGGCACCTCGGTCGCGGGCAACTCGGCGGGCGCGGGCCTGGTGATCGACTTCTCCCGGTACCTCGACCGGGTGATCTCGGTGGACCCGGTCGAGCGGGTCGCGGTGGTGCAGCCCGGGGTGGTGCTGGACCGGCTCAACGACGCGGCCCGGCCGCACGGGCTGGTGTTCGGGCCCGACCCGTCCACCCACTCCCGCTGCACGCTCGGTGGCATGATCGGCAACGACGCGTGCGGCGCGCACTCGGTGGCCTGGGGCAAGACCAGCGACAACGTGCACGCGCTGGACGTGCTGCTGGCCGACGGCCGGCGGTTCGACACGCGCACTCCCCCGCCGCTGGACCTGCCGGAGGTGGACCCGGCGTGGTTCCCCGCGCTGGACCGGCGGGTGTCCGGCTACCGGCTGGACGCGCTGCCCGACCTGACCAGGGCGCTGGTGGGCTCGGAGGGCACGTGCGCGACCGTGCTCGGCGCGACCGTGCGGCTGGTGGAGGCGCCGCCGCGCCGGGTGCTGGCCGTGCTCGGCTTCGACGGCCCCTACGACGCCGCCGACCTGGCGCCGCGGCTGCGCGAGCTGGACGTGCTCACGATCGAGGGCTTGAACGTCGAGCTGGCACGGGCCGCGGGCGGGGCGCGGCGGCTGCTGCCGCGGGGCGAGAGCTGGCTGTTCGTCGAGGCGGCGGAGGACTCGGTCGCGCACCTGGCCGCCGCGCTCGCGCCGCACTCGGTGGTGGTGACCGATCCGGCGCGGCAGCGCGCGCTGTGGCGGGTGAGGGAGGACGGCGCGGGGCTGGCGACGCGGATGGCCGACGGCGGCGAGGCGTGGTCGGGGTGGGAGGACGCGGCCGTGCCGCCCGAGCGGCTGGGCGCCTACCTGCGGGAGTTCGACGCGCTGCTGGCCGGGCACGGCAGGCGTGGCGTCACCTACGGGCACTACGGCGAGGGCTGCCTGCACGTGCGGATCGACTTCGACTTCCGGCGCGGGCACCGGTCGTTCCTCCAGGACGCGGCGGACCTGGTCGTGGCGCACGGCGGGTCGTTGTCCGGCGAGCACGGCGACGGGCAGGCGCGGTCGGAGCTGCTGCCCCGGATGTACCCGCCGGCCGCGATCGAGGCGTTCGGGCGGTTCAAGGCGGCGTTCGACCCGGGCGGCCTGATGAACCCGGGCCGGATCGTCGCGCCCGCGAAGCTGGACGACGACCTGCGCGTGCTGGTGGCTCCCCCGGTGATCCCGACCAGGGCGAAGCTCGCGCTGCGCGCCGACGGCGGCGACCTGGCGGCGGCGACGCGACGGTGCGTCGGCGTCGGCAAGTGCCTGAACACGTCCGGCGGGGTGATGTGCCCGAGCTACCGGGTGACGAAGGAGGAGAAGCACTCCACGCGGGGCCGGGCGCGGCTGCTGTTCGAGATGCTCGGCGAGCAGGTGGTGCGCGGCGGGTGGCGGTCCGAGGAGGTCCGGGACGCGCTGGACCTGTGCCTGGGCTGCAAGGGGTGCAAGCGGGACTGCCCGGTGGACGTGGACATGGCCACCTACAAGGCGGAGTTCCTGCACCACCACTACCGGGGACGGGTGCGGCCGGCGGCGCACTACTCGATGGGGTGGCTGCCGCTGTGGCTGCGGCTGCGGTTGGTGAACGGGCTCAGCGCGCGGTTCGGGCGGTTCGGCGGCGTGGCGCCGGAACGGCCGTTGCCGACGCCGGTGCGCACGTTCCAGTCGCGGTTCTCCGGTGGTGGTGGCGGCGGTGAGCGGGTGCTGCTGTTCCCGGACACGTTCACCAACCACTTCGAGCCGGAGGTCGGGTTCGACGCGGCGGCGGTGCTCGGTCACGCGGGGCAGGCCGTCGAGGTGCCGCGCGGCGCGGTGTGCTGCGGGTTGACGTGGTTCTCCACCGGCCAGCTGGGCGTGGCGCGGCGGGTGGTGCGGCGGACGGCCCGGCTGCTGCGGCCGTGGACGCGGGACGGCGTGCCGGTGGTGGGGCTGGAGCCGAGCTGCACGGCGTTCCTGCGGTCCGACGCGCTGGAGGTGGCGGGCGACGACCCGGACGTGGTGCGGCTGGCGGAGTCGGTGCGCACGTTCGCCGAGCACGTGTCGCCGCTGCTGGAGCCGGTGGCGGGTGACGTCCGGGCGGTCGTCCAGCCGCACTGCCACCAGTACGCCGAACTGGGGCTGGACGCGGACCGGGAGCTGCTGGCCAAGGCGGGGGTGAGCGCGTCGGTGCTGGCGGGGTGCTGCGGGCTGGCGGGCAACTTCGGCTTCGAGCGCGGGCACTACGACGTGTCGATGGCGGTGGGCGAGCAGACCCTGTTCCCCGCCGTGCGGGCCGCCGGCGCGGACACCGCGGTCGTGGCGGACGGCTTCAGCTGCCGCACGCAGGTCCGGCACGGCTCGGCCGCCGAACCCGTGCACACGGCCACCCTGCTCCGGCGGCGGCTGCGCCTCTGACCTCGCGAGAGTCCTACGTCCAGGTCGCGAGAGTCCTACGCTCACGCACCTCGAGTTCAACGCTCACGTCAGGCGGCACGGGTCGTGAGCGTTGAACTCAGAGGTCGTGAACGTAGGACTCTCGGGGCGTGAACGTAGGACTCGCGGGGTCAGGGGCGGGTTTCGTCGGTGAGCCACGCCAGGTAGTCGGGGTTGCCGCCGAGCACCGGCAGGGCCAGCACCTCGGGCACGTCGTAGGTGTGCCGCGCCGTCACGAACCCGGTCAGCTCGTCCACCCGGTCGTAGGCGGTCTTGATCCAGAGCTGCCACTCGTGGTCGTCCCTGACCTCGCCGTCCCACCGGTAGACGCTGCGGACCGGGCCGCTGATCTGCACGCACGCCGCCAGCCGGGCCTCGACGATCGCCTTCGCCAACGCGCCGGCCGCGTCCTCGCTGTCGGTGGTGGTGATGACCACGACGTGGTTGTCGCTCATCCTCCGGAGGGTAGCGGCGGCGCCGGGCGGGCGGTGGTCAGCGGGTCGTGCTGGCCCGTTCGGTCAGCCGCGGCGGCAGCAACGTCAGCGGCGGGGTCGGGGTCCGGTCGAGCTTGGCCATCAGCAGCGCCACCGCGTGGTGGCCCAGCTGCTCGGCGGGCACGGCCACCGAGGTCAGCGGCGGCATCAGGCGTTCGGCCTGGTCGTCCGGGCAGATCGCGATCACCGCGATGTCGTCGGGCACCTTGCGCCCCAGCGACCGCAGCACCTCGACCACCGACGGCAGCGCGGCCTCGTTGTGCACCACCAGGCCGGTCACCCCGGGGTGGCGCTCCAGCAGACCGGTGATCGCCACCCGCACCGACTCGTGGTCGGGCTCCGTGGGCAGCGTGGTCGAGGAGACGCCGCGCCGCATCGCCGCCGCGCTGAACCCGGCCATGGTCCGGTGCGCGAACCCGGTGTCGCGCTGGTAGACCGCGCGCGGCGCGCCGACCAGCGCCACGTAGGTGTGACCCAGGTCGGCCAGGTGGTCCACGCACCGCGAACCCGCCTCGGCGAAGTCCAGGTCCACGCACGTCAGCCCGGCCGCGTCGGCGGGGAAGCCGATCAGCACCGACGGCCGGTCCAGGTCCCGCAGCACGGGCACGCGCTCGTCGTGCATCTCGACGTCCATCACGAGCAGCCCGTCGACCTGGGCGCTGCCCGCCACCCGGCGCAGGCCCGCCGCGCCCTGGTCGGCGGTCACCAGCAGCACGTCGTGGTCGTGCCGGCGGGCCGCGTTGGCGACCGCGACGACGAACTGCATCAGCACCGGCATGTGCATGCCCTCGCGCATCGGCAGCACGAGCGCGAGCACGTTGGCGCGGTTGCTGGCCAACGACCTGGCGCCCGCGTGCGGGTGGTAACCCAGCTCCCGCACGCTCGCCTCGACCCTCGCCTTGGTGGCCGTGGAGATCGAGCGGCGACCGGTGAGCACGTAGGACACGGTGCTGGGCGCGACTCCGGCGTGCCGCGCGACATCGGCGATGGTGACCACGTCAGCGCACCTCCCGCACGCGCACGCCGGCCACGTCGGCGGTGAGCACCAGCGACGTGCCGTCCGCCGAGAGCCGGGTGTCCGGTGGGGCGGACCGCGACCCCGGCGCCACGTCCCGGAAGGAGATCCACGCGCCCTCGCGGGTGAACACCACCTCGTCGTCCACCAGTCGCACCCCGTCGCAGTCGTCGAAGGTCAAGGCGGGCAACGCGCCCGTGCGCGGCACGCGGGTCTCCCCCGGCACGTCGGCCACCAGCCGGGCCCGGATGTCGCGGGAGGACGACCCGACCAGCAGCTCGTACCGACCGGCCTCGACCACCCGCCGGCCCGTGGTGACGTCCCAGTGCCACAGCTGGTCGGACCGCAGGTCGACCACCGCGGTCTCGCCCGGCGCGAGGTGGACCCGGTGGAACGACTGGAGCTTGCGCACCGGCTGGCGCACCCGCGAGTCGAGCGCCGCGGAGTACAGCTGCACGACTTCCGCGCCCGCGACGTCACCGGTGTTCGTGACCGAGACCGTGGCGACGCCGTCGGCCCACGCGAGGTCGGCGTACTCGAACGTGGTGTAGGACAGGCCGTGGCCGAACGGGAACAGCGGCTCGCCGGTGAAGTACAGGTACGTGCTGCCCGCGCGGATGATGTCGTAGTCGAAGATGTCCGGCAGGTCGTCGTCGGACCGGTACCACGTCTGGGTGAGCTTGCCCGACGGGGAGAACGCGCCGAACAACGCCTCCGCGACCGCCCGGCCCTGCTCCTGCCCGCCGTGCGCGGTCCACACGACGGCGGGCAGGTGCTCCTCCTCGCCGTCCAACGCGTACGGGTAGCCGCTCACGAGCACCAGCACGGTGTTCGGGTTGGCCTCCCGCACCGCGCGCACCAGGTCGAGCGACGGCAGGCGCAACGTGGTGCGGTCCTCGGTCTCGCGGCCGTTGACGTGCGGGTCGTTGCCCAGCACCAGCACGGCGGTGTCGGCGGCGGAGGCCGCTTCGACCGCGGCGGCGATCCCGTCCACCACCCGTTCCACCTCGAACGGGACGGTGTCGTTGCCCTGAACCTTGTTGCGGAGCACCACACCGCCGTCGGTGAGCCGGGGCTCGAACAGCTCGCGCACGTCCCAGCCGCCGGGCATCGCGGCGGTGGCGACCAGTGAGCCGTCCTCGGCCACGCCGAGGTACCGGCGGGAGCCCACGTCGCGCAGCGCCCACACCCCGTCGCCCCAGTCGAACCGGTCGAACAGCGCCCGCTCACCCAGGCCGACCACGCCGCCGCGCACGCCGAGGTAGCGGCCGTCCGCCGCGCGCAGCGCGATCCGGTCGACGCCCTCGGTGCAGGAAACCGACGAGGCGAACTCCTCCAGTCCTCTTCGGACGGTCACCTGGTAGGGCAGGGTGCCGCTGTACCAGTCCTCGAACAGCGTGTCGGCGTGCGTGCCGATCACGGCGAGCTGCGCGCCGCGCCGCAACGGCAGCGCCGACTCGTTGCGCAGCACCACGACCGCCTGCCGTGCCGCCTCCAACGCCAGTTCGCCGTGCGTGCCGATCACGTCCGACGTGATCGAGGCGTGCGGGTTGTCGTCGACGGGGTCGAACTCGCCGAGCCGGAACCGCAGCGCCAGCACGTTGCCCACCGCGCGGTCCACCGCCGAGAAGTCCAGCAGGCCGTCCTTGAGCGCCGTGGTGACGCTCTCGATCGTCAACGTCGGGTCGGCGTCCTGGTCGGTGAAGCTGTCCAGGCCCGCGTTCAGCAACGCCGCGTGCCCTTCCGCCTGCGTGGGCAGGTACGCCTGCAAACCGGCCACGTTCGACGGCGCGTACGCGTCGCTGACGACCGCGAGCCCGTCCGGCGCCCACGTCCGCAACTCCTGCTCGATCAACGGGCTCAGGTGCGCGGGACGGCCGTTGACCAGGTTGTACGACGGCATCACCGCCACCGCCGCGCCCGCCTCGACCGGCCCCCGGAAGCACGGCAGCTCGTACTCGTGCAGCACCCGGGGGCGCAGGTCGGACGACGTGACGCAGCGGTCGTCCTCGTTGTTGTAGCCCAGGAAGTGCTTCAACGTCGGCGCCGTGCGCAGGTAGCGCGGGTGGTCGCCGCGCAGGCCGGTCGCGTACGCCGTGCCCATCGCGGCGGTCAGCGTCGGGTCCTCGGAGTAGCCCTCCTCGTTGCGGCCCCAGCGCGGGTCGCGCAACGGGTTCACCACCGGCGCCCACACGTTCAGCCCGTGCGCGACCGGGTCGCGGTGGTGGAAACCCCGCGCCTCCACACCGGTCGCCTCGCCGACCCGCCGCACCAGTCCGGTGTCCCACGACGACGCCAGCCCCACGGCTTGCGGGAACACCGTGGCGGGCCCCGCCCAGGCGACGCCGTGCAGCACCTCCATGCCGGTGTGGAACGCCGCCAACCCCAGTCTCGGCACGGCGGGCTGGTGCTGGTGCAGCAGCGCCACCTTCTCCTCGTCGGTCAGCCGGCCGAGCAGGTCGGTCACCCTGTCCTCGACCGGCAGACCCGGATCGCGGAACGGCAGCGGGTCCACGGCACACCTCTCGCGGTCGTCGAATTGTTCGAAGCTGCAGCTCACTGAATCGAATCGTTTCGATTGCTGCGACAACAACGCCGACCTGGGTCAGCGGGCGGGGTGCCAGAAATGTGGCACAGCTCTCTCATCGGAGTCAACACCGGAGTGCCGAAGTCGTCCCACCGGCGGCGGCTGCCACGATCAAGACGCCCCGAGACATGCCGAACACCCCCCTCACCACGTCGTGAGGGGGGTGTCGGCGACCTTCGCGGGTCTACCCGAACAGCTCCACGTGCAGCTGGAACGCCGTGGCGATCTCAGCTTGCGCCCAGAACCGGTGGTAGGTGAAGGTCGGCGCGGGGCCGCCGTCCAGGTACGCCTGGACCTTGGGCCATTCCGGGTCCTGCTTGAACATCGAACGCATGTCCAAGAAGGACGCACCGGGCTTGATCTGGTCGCCGTTGGGCATGTCGCCGGACCAGCCGGTCGGGACGTACGGACCCTCACGCGTCGACGTGTTGTAGACGTCGTCGAAGCGGTTGTAGTCCTTGCGCTCCTCCGGCACCGCGATGCCCTTGTCGTCCTCGTGCGCCAGCAGCGCCGTCAAGAGGCCCTCACCGACGGTCTTCGCCTGGGCGTTGCCCGACTTGGCCGCGTAGTTGAGGAGCGTCTTGGCGTAGGACGCGGCGATGCCGACGTCCTGGCTGAAGTTGAGCACCCGGGCGCGCAGGCTCGCGTTGGCGCCGGGGTTGGTGGCGTTCCAGGTGTCCGGAGCGCCAGTCCACTCGATGTCGGACGGGATCTGGAACGTGCCACCGGTGCCGACGGTGGTGTTCGCGATGGCCCAGGGGACCCACTTGTCGAGGATCTTCTTGGCCGCCGCGTTGCCCGTCTTCTCGTACAGGGCGGCGGTGCGCTCCATCTGCCACGCCTGGAAGCCGAACCAGCGGTTCGACGGCGGGTCGCGCCACACGGGGTGGGCGTCGTAGTACATGCCGTAGAACGTCGGCGTGCCCGACGGCGGGGCGGCGTACTGGCCCTCCCAGCTGTTCGTGACACCACCGGCGATGGCGCCGTCGGCCGACTGGAGCCACTGCAGCATCTCCAGCTGGCGGGTCATCGACGTGGCCCAGTCCTGCTGGCCGGTCGCCGACTTCGGCTTCAGCGCGGGCACGTTCGCCAACGCGTAGGCCGCGAGCGGGTTCTGGTAACCCTGGTGCGACGCGCCGTCACCGATGCGCCACGCCCAACCCGCGGACGTGTCGGTCGCGCCACCCCACGCGTAGTACCAGGACATCAGGTAGTGCGCGCTGTCCTTGCCGGTACCGGCCGGGCAGCTGGTGCTGGCGCAGTTGCCGATCTTCTTGAAGTACTTGTCGAACATGGCGTAGCGGAGGTAGTCGCCCATCTTGGCGGCCTTCTCCAGCTCGGGCGCGACCTCGCTGGCCTTGCCCTGCTCGGTCGCCCACTCCTGCGCCAGCATGGCCACCTGCACCGCACGCGCGTCGGCGTCCGGGGCGTTGGTGTACTTCCACTGCTTGGCGTAGCTGGCGTCCTTGGTGAACAGGTCGAGGAAGCCGTTGGGGCCACCGTGCGCGAAGGTGTCGCAGGACGGCTGCGGGATGGTCTCCCACACCGACTCCGACGAACCGCGCTGGTAGGTGTTGATGTACGCGGGCGCCGCGTCGGACTCGTCGCCGCACCGGCCGAAGCCGTAGGTGTTGTCGACGTCGATCAGCCAGTGCATGCCGTAGATGTCGCTGTTGCCGTAGGCCGACTTCAGCTCGGCGGCGATCGGGTCGCGGCCGACCGGCACGCCGGCGTCCAGCACCGACGGGTACTGGTCCATGCGCGGGTGCTCCGGCGCGTACGTCGCCGGCTTGGAGGCGTCGTACTTGTCGTTGGTCGGCTGGTCCGCCTTGGCCGGGATGATGTACTTCTCCATCGAGGCCCAGGCCTTCTTGAACGGCGCCCAGTCACCGACGATCTTGCCGTAGCTGGCTTCCAGCCACAGGTAGTAGCTGAACGCCTCGGACGTGGTCTGGTGACCGTGGTCCGGCGCCTCGACCATCAGCGTCTCGATCGAGTGGTACGGCACCTTCAGCCCGTCGGAGAAGGTGCGGAAGTAGCCGCTCGCCGGGTCGTTGATCTTGGCGTACTGGTCGAGGAAGGCCTGCTCGAAGTCCGACGCGGAGTCGGAGATCTCCTTGACCTCGACCGTGGCCGCGGTGGCGCCGGTCGCGCTGGCGGTGAACGTGGCCGTGGCCAGGTCGCCGCCGTTGGCCGCCGAGGTGACCGTGACGTTCTGCTTGGTCGCCCAGTTGGCCGTGGTGAACGTCAGCGAGGCCGGACCGGCGGTCAGGTCGGTGCTACCGCCCGAACGCGCGACGGTGACCGTCACCGACGAGGTGGGCGCGGTGGCCAGGGAGACGCCGAAGGTGCCGGTGGCGCCCTGCTTCACGCTCAACGACGGCGGGCTGACCTGCACCGCTTGGCCCGCGATGACGCGGATGCTGGCGATGCTGGAGTTGCCGATGCCGCCCTTGTCGTCGGTGGCGCGGGCCACGATCGCGTGCTCGCCCACGGTCGCGCCGGTCCACGAGCCCGTGTACGGGGCGCTCGTGTCGGTCGCGACCACCACGCCGTCGGCCAGGAAGTCGACCTTGGCGACGGTGCCGTCGGTGTCGGCCGCGGTGGCCGCCAGCGGGACCGCCTGGCCGACCTGGAACGACTGCGCGGTCGTCGGCGACGTCAGCGACACCGTCGGGTTGACGTTGACGTTCGGGCCGGTGCAGCGCGTGCCGTTGAGGGCGAAGTCCGTGGGCGGCCGGTTCTGGCCGGTCCACGAGCCGTTGAAGCCCGGCGTCACGGTGGCGCCGGTACCGAGGTTGGGAGCCCAACCCGGGGCCGCCACGGTCACCGCGGCGCCGCTCTGCGAGAACGTGCCGCTCCAACCCTGCTGAACGCGCTGGCCATCCGGGAAGGTCCACGTGAGGCGCCAGTTGTTCACCGGGTCACCCTCGTTGCGGACGGACACGTTGGCGCCGAAGCCACCCTGCCACTGGTTGGTGACCTGGTAGTTGACCGTACACGCGACGGCCGCGTTCGCCACCGGCGCGACGAACGGCATAACACCCGCGGCAGTTGCCGCCGCGGCTATCAGCGCGAGCGGACCGGTGCGCAACCGTCCCGCTCTGGTGCGGTACCTCATGCGTCCTCCTCCTGCACGGATCAGCCATTGACCCGCGAAGCTTGAAAGGGCGTGGCGGAGAGTGGAGTCGGCACGGGACGCCTGGGCGCGCAGAACGCCCCGTGCCGAGTCTGGGTCAGGGCTCGGTGCCCCAGGCGAGGGTCCCGCCGGTGTAGGCGGTCACCCGGTCGAAGTCGGTGAGGGTCGCGCTGACCCGGTAGCTGTGGTCGTCGGCCTGGTTGAAGGTCGACCAGTCGGACTTGGCCACCCGCAACTGGATGTCGCCGGTGCTCGCGCCCGCGGCGAGCGTGCCCGCCGCGAACGACACCTGGAGGTAGGAGTCCACGCCCGGTCGCGCGGTGGGCAGCTTCACCACGGTGGCGCGCACGTTCGCGCAGCCGACCACCGCCCAGTCGCAGAACACCTGGTAGTTGGCGTTGGCGGTGTCACCGGTGAACCAGTACCGGAGGGTGACGGCGGACCGGTCGACCGCCGTCGTGCCGCGGTTGACCACGGCGAGCGTCGCGCCGATCTGGTTGGCGCTCGCCGAGCCGTTGCCGCGCTGCTGCACGGCGACCGGGCCGGTCGCGCCGCCCGGGGTGGTCCGGAACGCCACCGCGGTGCTCGGCGAGGAGACGTTGCCGGAGGTGTCCTTGGCGCGGACGGTGAAGGTGTACGCGGTGTCCGCGGTCAGGCCGGTCAGCTGGTGGCCCACCCCCGTGGTGGTGGCCGCGACCGTCCCGTCCGGGCGGAGGACCTCGTAGCCCGCCACGGCTTCGTTGTCCGTGGAGGCGGTCCACGTGAGCGTCGCGCCGGTGCTGGTGACCGAGGAGACGGACAGTCCACCCGGGACGGTCGGCGACTCGCGGTCGCCGGTGGTGTCGGTGGTGACCACGGTGATCACCGCGCTCGCGGCCGAGCGGTTGCCCGCGGCGTCCTTGGCCCGCACGGTGAACGTGTGGGAGGTCGCCGGGGCGAGGCCGGAGAGCTGGAACGTCGGGGTGGCCGGGGCACCTACGGACGTGCCATCCGCCCGGAGCACGTCGTAGCCGGTCACCCCGACGTTGTCGGTGGACGCGGTCCAGGTCAGCGTGGCGCTGGTGGCGCCGACGTTGGACGCGCGCAGTCCGGTCGGGACGGTGGGGGCCTCGCGGTCCACCACGGCCGGGCCGGGTTCCTTGCCCCACTGCACCTGGCCGTCCTGGACCAGCACCAGGCGTTCGGTCAGCGCGACCGTGTTGCCCGTGCCGAGGCCCTCGAACGACCAGTCGTTGGACGGGTCCCAGGCGCCCGCGCTGGTGATGCGGAACTGCACCTCGTGCTTGTGCGCGGACTGGCCGCCGGGGTACACGCCGGGGCACGGCACGTCCACGTAGTACACCGAGCCGCTGTGCTGCTTGGGACCGCTGGGCGTGCCGCACTGGTTGTAGTTGGTGGCGACGGTGACCTGGTCCGGCGTGGTGGCGCCGTCGAGGGTGAAGTAGTAGCGCAGCGAGCCGTTGAACACCCGGGCGGGCCACGCGGTCTTGTTGAGCACGAACGCCTTGACCTCGGTGAAGCCGGCCGCGCTCTGGTTGACCGAGGCCTGCACGGTCAGCTCGGGGCCGTCCGTCGCCTCGGCGACCGGGAAGGTGGTCAGCGGCGTGCCGCCGTACTCCTTGTAGAGCCGGGCGAGCGCGCCGGTGAACCCGGCGTTGTAGTCCAGCGCGACCTCGTTGGCGACGAAGTCGGTGCGGTCGTCCTTGTACGCGTCGTTGTTCGTGCCGGGGCCGCCGACCAGCGCGCCGTACAGGACGTGCCTGCTGGTCACCGGATCCTGCATGGTGTCGGCCCACGCGCCGTGCGCGGTGCGGTGGTGCGGGTTGCGCGGCGGGGTGGCGCCGAAGCCGACGACGTAGCTGGCGTTGCGCGGGTTGTCGCCCAGCGCGTAGTTGATCTGCCGCGCGCCGAAGTCGTGGTAGGCGGTCGCCCTTGCGGCGTCGCGGTCGCGCAGCCAGTCGCTGTAGACGAGCGCGACGAACGCGGTGTTGGCCGCGTACCGCAGCGAGCCCCAGGTGTCGAGGTGCGCCTGGCCGCCCGGCGAGTAGCGCACCCGGTTGCCGTTGTAGCCCGTGGTCCAGTAGTCCAGCCACCGGTTGGCGTCCGCGACGTACTCGGCCTCGCCGGTGAGCTTGGCCATCAGCGCGTAGGCGCCGTAGGACTTGTCGTCCCACGCGATGGTCCACCGGTAGGACCGCGTGGTGGTCTGCGGCTCCGTGGACAGCTTCGGGTACTCCGCCTTGGCCTTGGCCAGGTAGCTCGCGTCGCCGGTGGCGCGGTACAGCCAGATCGCGCCCCACACGAGCTCGTCCTGGTAGCCGCTCCAGGAGTTGTAGAAGTTCGCCGAGTCGGTGATGCAGGCGCTGTACTTGCCGCGGTAGGTGTCGGCGAAGCCGTAGAGCTGCTTGGCGTGGGTCAGCAGCGTCGCCGAGTAGGTCGGGTCGGTCGCCTTGAACACCATCGAGGCCGACGCCATCGCCGCCGCGTACTCGCCCGCGAGGTCCGAGCCGGGGCAGGAAGCGTCCACTTTGTACGACGGGCGGGCCATCTGCATGACCTCGGCCGCGCCCCACCACTTGTGGTCGTCGTCGCCCTTGCCGACCTGCCCGTACACCACGTTGGGCGACGGGTGGGCCTTGATGATCCAGTCCGTGCCCCACTTGAGGTTCGCCATCAGGTGCCGCAGCTGGCCCGAGCTCTCGTAGGCGTCGCGGTTCTCCACCGCGCCCCACGCCAGCATCGACATCGTGGCCGCGAACGGCAGGCCGAACTTGACGTGGTCGCCCGCGTCGTAGAAGCCGCCCGAGAGGTCGAGTCCGACGTCGCTGCCGTCGCGCAGCGCCGAGTCGCCGCGCCAGTTCACCCGGTTGTCGGCAGGCAGGTCACCGGACCTCTGGGCGTCGTAGAACCAGATCGACTTCTGCAGGGCCTCGCCGTAGTTGAACGCGGGCGCGGCCGTCGCGGACGGCTGGAACGGGGTCAGCGTCAAGGCGCTGACCAGCACAGCGAGCGTGCCGGCCAGCGCACCGGACATGCGTCGTCGCATGCGGTGCCTCCGAGGGGCAGGGCGGTGGAGGTTTCTGGGAGCGCTCCCAGTCCGGGACTGTAACGGCAACGAAACACCGTGAAAAGAGGGTTCAGCCACAAAGCCTTGACAAATTCGGCTTGCGGTCTCCCGGAGTGTGGGCTGAACGGTGGCTCGCGCTGGGCTGAATGACCCAGCGTGGGGGAGCGCTCCCAGAAAGTGACCACGACGCGGTGCTACCTCGCCCGGCAGGTCAGCTCGGCCGTGGCCGCCGAACCGCTCGCGGTGTACCCGAAGGACCCCGAAGCCCCCGGCGCGAGCGTGCCGTTCCAGCCGACGTCGTCCACGGACACGGCCGTGCCGGTCTGGGTCAGCCTGCCGTTCCACAGCGAGGTGATCGCCTGGTCGCCGGCCCTCGTCCAGGTGACCGTCCAGCCGTTGAGCCGGGCGGCGCCGGGGTTGACGACGGTGACCTCGGCCTGGAACCCACCCTGCCAGGAGCCGGTCACCCGGGCCGTGGCCACGCAGCCGCCGGGCGGCGGGGCGGAGGTCGTCGTCGTGGTGCTCGTGGTGGCGGTGGTGGACGTGGTCGTCGTGGTGGTGGACGTGCTGGTCGGGGTGGTGCTGGTGGTGGTCGGCCGGTAGCTCAGGCCGTGCCCGAGCGGGTAGAGGGCGGCCTTGCCGTCACCGGCGTTGATCGGCTGCTGCGAACCGCTGCTCATCCACGTCACGGGCAGTTTTCCGGTGGGGTTGTGGTCGCCGAACAGCACGTCGGCCACGCCGCGGCCCTCGGTGCCGGGCAGCCAGGAGGCGAGCAGCGCGTCCCAGTCGCCGACCTGGCTCGCGATGTCCAGCGGGCGCCCGGACACCAGCACGACGACCACCGGGATGCCCGCGGACCGGAGCCGGTTGATCGTCTCCAGGTCCTCGCGGTCGAGGCCGAGGCCGTACGGCCGGTCGCCCTGGCCCTCGGCGTACGGGGTCTCGCCCACCACCGCGATGGCCGCGTCGTACGAGCCGTCCACCCCGGCGCCGTAGCGGTCGTGGGTGATCGCGGCGCCGGTGCCGACCAGGTCGCGGATGCCCTGGAGGATCGTGGTGCCCGGCGTGGTGTTGCCGCTGCCGCCCTGCCAGGAGATCGTCCAGCCGCCGCTCTGGTTGCCGATGTCGTCGGCCGACTTGCCGGCCACGAAGTACCGGCCGGACTTGGCCAGCGGCAGCACGCCGTCGTTGCGCAGCAGCACCTGCGACTGCCGCACCGCCTGGCGGGCCAGGTCGCGGTGCGCGGCCGAGCCGACCGTCGAGGTCAGCGAGCGGTCGGTGAGGGGGCGCTCGAACAGGCCGAGCTCGAACTTCTTGGTCAGGATGCGGCGGTTGGCGTCGTCGATCCGGGCCGTGCTCACGCGACCGGCCTGCACCTCGGCCTTGAGCAGGCCGGTGAACCGCTGGTAGTCCGTCGGCACCATCACCATGTCGATGCCCGCGTTGACCGCCGCGGCGACCTCGGCGCCGGTGAACCCGGTCGCGCCGTCGATCTGGTCGATGCCCGCCCAGTCCGAGACCACGAAGCCGGTGAAGCCGAGCTCGGTCTTGAGCAGGTCGGTGATCAGGTACCGGTGGCCGTGCGCCTTGACGCCGTTCCAGCTGCTGTAGGAGATCATCACCGAGCCGACGCCCCGGTCGACGGCGGCCTCGAACGGCGGCAGGTGCACGGCGCGCAGCTCCTGCTCGGTGATCCGCGCGTCGCCCTGGTCGTCGCCGGCGGCGGTGCCGCCGTCGGCGATGTAGTGCTTCGCGGTGGCGAGCACGGAGCCGGCCGTGCCGCCGAGCGTCGCGCCCTGGAGGCCGTCGACGTAGGTGGTCATCGCGGTGGGGATCTCCGGCACCTCGCCGAACGACTCGTAGGTGCGGCCCCACCGGTCGTCGCGCGCCACGCACAGGCAGGGCGCGAAGTTCCAGTCGATCCCGGTGCCCGCGACCTCCTTCGCGGTGACCTCGCCGATGCGCTTGACCAGCTCCGGGTCGCGCGTCGCGCCCAGGCCGATGTTGTGCGGGAAGATCGTCGCGCCGCGCACGTTGTTGTGGCCGTGCACCGCGTCCACGCCGTAGATCAGCGGGATGCCCAGCGGCGTGGACAGGGCCGTGCGCTGGAAGTTGTCGTACATGTCGGCCCACGACTGGGCCGTGTTCGGGGTCGGCGCGGAGCCGCCGCCGGACAGCAGCGAGCCGATCCGGTAGGTGGCCAGGTCCGCGGTGGACTTGAGCGCGCCGCGGTCGACCTGGGTCATCTGGCCGACCTTGTCGTCCAGCGACATGCGGGCGAGCAGTTGCTCCACCCGCGGGTCGACCTGGGCCGCCACCTGGGCGGTCGCGACCGGTCGCAGGTGCGGCACCAGCACGGTGGCGGCGAGGGCGACGGCCGCCAGGAGGGCCGTCGTCGCGGCCACCGCGACGGGTCGGGAGGGAGTGCGCGTCATTGCGTTGCCTCCGGGTCGGGAACAGGGTCCGAAAGAGGGCTGGGAGCGTTCCCAGAGTAGGAATGTCCGGCTTTTCGCACCAGTGCTGACCTTTTCGGCGTAGCGCCACCGCTGCCGCACGGCGCAATTCGACGAATTTTCGACATCAACTTCGACTCGGCCGTGACGTGGATCTCAGTCACCTGATCGGACTAATGGACCCCACAAAAGTTCACCTTCAGTGGTCAACGCCGCCTTCGACGGTGGCCTGCCCGTCTCAGCCACTGTTCATTCGGCGTTTTCTTCACGGAACGTGAGAAACGGCGGGGGTCACCTTCCGATCACGCCCTCTTTTCTTCACCGTTTCCGACTGGCTACAGTCCTGCCACCTGGGAGCGCTCCCAGCCGAAGTCAGCCCCCGTTCAGCACCGACGCTGCGAGGACCTTCCGATGCGAGCACTCAACGCCCACGAATCCGGCACCGACGTCCGCCGACCACGCCACCGGGCGAGGTTGGCCGCGGCGGGCGCGCTCTCCGGCGCCTTGGTCGCCAGTGCCGTGGCCCTGGTCCTCGGCGGCGGCGCGACGACCGCGCAAGCGGCCGACTCGGCGTTCTACGTCGACCCGAACACCTCGGCGGCGAGGTGGGTCGCGCAGAACCCGAACGACTCCCGGACCGCGGTGATCCGCGACCGGATCGTCAGCACACCGCAGGCGCGGTGGTACACCACGACCAACACCTCCGAGGTCAGGGGGCAGGTCGACGCATACGTCGGCGCGGCGGCGGCGGCCGGGAAGATCCCGATCCTGGTCGTCTACAACGTGCCGAACCGAGACTGCGGGGGCGCGAGCGGCGGCGGCGCGCCCTCGCACTCGGCTTACCGGGCGTGGATCGACCAGGTGGCCGCGGGTGTCGCGGGCCGTCCGGCGTCCATCGTCCTGGAACCCGACGTGCTGCCGATCATGACCAACTGCCAGAGCTCCTCCCAGCAGGCCGAGACGATGGCGTCGATGGCCTACGCGGGCAAGAAGCTCAAGAGCGGTTCCGCGCAGACGAAGGTGTACTTCGACATCGGCCACTCGGCGTGGCTCACGCCGGCCGAGGCGGGGCAGCGGCTGCGGGGGGCGGACATCGCCAACAGCGCCGACGGCATCGCCACGAACGTGTCGAACTACCGGTACACCCGTGACGAGGTGTCGTTCGCCAAGGCCGTGCTCAACAACCTGGGCGACTCGCGGTTCAAGGCGGTCATCGACACCAGCCGCAACGGCAACGGGCCGCTGGGTGACACGTGGTGCGACCCGGCGGGCCGGGCGATCGGCACGGCCAGCACCACCGCCACGGGCGACCCGCAGATCGACGCGTTCCTGTGGATCAAGCTCCCCGGTGAGGCCGACGGCTGCATCGCGGGCGCGGGGCAGTTCGTGCCGCAGCGGGCGTACGACATGGCGATCGCGGCGGGCCCGACCAGCACGACGACGTCCACGAGCACCACGACGTCTACGACCACGACGACAACCACCACTACTACTTCCACGACCACTTCCACCACGACCACCACTCCGCCTCCAGGGGACGGATGCAGGGTGACGCACCGCGTGGTGAGCCAGTGGTCGGGCGGTTACACCGGCGAAATCGTCATCGAGAACCGGGGCCCGGCCCTCACCGGCTGGACCCTGACGTTCTCCGCGCCCGGCGTGACCGTTTCCCAGGGCTGGAACGGGACGTGGACCGACGGCGGCGACATCGTCCGCGTCGGCAACGCGGCCTGGAACGGCGGACTCGCGACCGGTGGTACCGCGACCATCGGTTACAACGCGAGCTTCAGCGGCGGTACCCCACCGTTCACTTCTCCCACCTTGAACGGTGCGGCGTGCGGCTGACGCCGTAGCCCCAGCCCCCGAAGCGGCTCCCCTCCCCGACTGGCAGTCAACGGGAGGGGAGCCGCTCTCCTTATATCCTCGTGCACGTGACCGAACCGATGTCCGCGGCGGTGCGCGAGGCGCTGTCGACCGACCCGTCCGCGCCCGCCGAGGCGTTGGCGGCGCTCGCCGACGACCCGAGCCCCGCGATCCGCGCGAACCTGCTCACCAACCCCGCCGTGCCCGCCGACCTGCGGTACCAGGTGCACGCCTCGCTGTCGGCGGAGGCGGCGGCCGGTGACCGTGAAGCGGAGAACGCGCTGGCGTGGGTGCGCTACGACCGCTCCGGCCGCACCGCGTGCGACCGGCCGGAATGAGCGACCGCTGCCCGTGCGGCCGGGGTGAGCCGTACGACGAGTGCTGCGGGCCGTTGCACCAAGGGCGGCGCAAGGCGCCCACCGCGGAGGCACTCATGCGCTCCCGCTACAGCGCGTTCGCGTTGGGCGACGAGGACTACCTGCTGGCCACCTGGCACCCCGACACCCGCCCGGCCTCGCTGGACCTCGACCCGGACCAGCGCTGGACCCACCTGGAAATCCTCTCGCACACCGGCGGCACCCCGTTCCAGACGACGGGCACGGTCGAGTTCCGCGCCCACTACCGCTGGCGGGGACAGCGCGACGTGCTGCACGAGAACAGCCGCTTCGTCCGCGAGGACGGTTCCTGGCGCTACGTCTCCCCCGCCTGAAACGCCGGCCGTCACCAGGACGATCTACCGGACATGGTCGAGCAGCCGGACGGCAACTCAGGGATCTACGACGCCTTCCCGGGCTACCGCCGTCCGTCCGAGGAGGAGTTGGCCGAGGCCCTCCGCTCCGCGCTGGTCGTGGTCGACGCCAACGTGCTGCTCAACCTCTACCGGTACAACGAGTCCACCCGCGACGACCTGCTCGGCCTGCTGCGCGGGGTGGGCGACCGGCTGTGGATACCGCACCAGGTGATGCGCGAGTTCTGGCGCAACCGGCTGACGGTCCTGGCCGGCCGCGCGGCGTCGACCGACCAGGTGCTCACGGCGCTGGCCAAGCAGCAGCGGGCCGCTGACGACGCGCTGCACCAGTGGGCGAAGACCACGGCCCTCGCCGACGCGGTTCGCGACGACCTCGTGCGCAAGGTCGCCGAGCTGCACCGGGAGCTGGTGGCCGCCATCGGGTCGCACACCCCGCCGTCGCCCGACTCACCGGGGGCACCCGGTCGAGAACCCGTGCTGGAGGAGTTGGAAGCGCTCCTGCGCGGCAAGGTGGGCGCGAAGCCCGAGCCGAAGCAGTGGGACGAGCTGGTCAAGGAGGGCAAGCGCCGGGCCGCCGCCAAGGAGCCGCCCGGCTACCTCGACGCGGGCAAGGACGATTCCAGCCTGCCCGAGGGCGCGGCCGGCGACTACCTGGTCTGGGCGCAGGCGGTCGAGGAGGCGGTGCGCCGCGGCGCCGACCTGCTCTTCGTGACCGGTGACGAGAAGGAGGACTGGTGGTGGCGCTACCGGTCGGAGTTCCTCGGTCCGCGCGTCGAGCTGGTGGAGGAGTTCGCCGCCAGGTCCGACCAGCGGCTCTACCTGATGCGGCCCGTCGACCTCATCCGGCGGGCGGCCACGCTCGACGTCGAGGTGCGCAGTGAATCGGTGAGCGATGTCGCGCGGGTGAGCGAGAGCCAGGAGGAAGCGGCCTGGACACCCCACGGCGTGGCCGAGTTGCTGCGCCACCTCGACTTCGAGGAGCGGCCCCAGGCAGACGTCATCCGTGAGGCGGCGCGTCTGGGCGGGTTCATCCCCAACACGGCGATCTACATGATCTCGACCATCAACGAGCAGAGCGTGCAGGGCTTCACCGGTCCGGTCGACCGCATCACCCGCATGTTGCAGGGTCGCGGCGTCGTCGCGCGGGGTGTCAGGCCGGCGTTGATGCCTACCCTCTCCGCCACGCGCGGGTCCGGGTTGCGGGTCCCGGACGAGTTCGTGACCGCCCTCGCCGAGGACCCGCCCGACCTGGTCGACGTCCCCGACTAGCGCGGGACGTTCTGGGAGCCGCGGACGCCGGTGGCGGAGCCGCGCGGGAGGGTGCAGGCGGCGGCCGTGTTGAACGGGCCGGCGGAGGTGTCGAGGCCGCTCTTGCGCGGGGTGGACTCGTAGCCCGCCTCGCACGGCGGTGGTTCGAAGAACGTCAGGGCCAGCCCGAACCGCGCCTGGCCGGACGCGACGGTCGAAGCGCCCACCGAGACCGCGTCCGGCATCGTCACCAGGACCTCCTCCACCGCGGCCTGCCGGGTGACGAGCACGTCCGCCGTGCTCAGGAGGTTGGCCAGCACGATGCCGAGGTTGGGCCCCGACTCCCGCAGCAGGGCGCTCACCTCGGCCGACGCGCCCGGCACGGCCCCGATCAGCCGCCGCAGGTCGCCGTCCGACTCGCGCAGCCGTGACGCCACCAGCAGCGCGCTGTCGGCGAAGGAGTTGATCGCCGCCGAGTGGTCCAGCTGCGTCCGCAGCACGGCGGCGGAGTCGTTCAGCAACCGCGTGGTCTGCGGCAGGTGCGCGCTCGCGGTCCCGATGAACTCGGTGGTCGCGTCCAGCAGCACCTGGAGGTCCGGTCCGGTGCCCCGCAACGCCTGGTCGAGCTCGTCGACCACGGTCCGCAGCGACTCGACCGGCACCGAACGCGCCAGGTCGTCCAGGCTGGTCAGCACCTGCTCCACCGGCAGCGGCAGCCTGGTCCGCGACCGCGCGATCACCGAACCGTCGCCCAGGTAGGGCCCGCTGTCGCCGCGCGGCCGGAGGTCGACGTACTGCTCCCCCACCGCCGAGCGGTTCGCGACCACGGCGTCCAGGTCCACCGGGATGGGCGGCGTGCCCGCCGCGATGCGCAACTCGACCTCGACCTGACCGTCGCCCAGTCGGATCGGCCCGACCCGCCCCACCGGCACGCCCCGGTACGTCACCTCGCCACCGGTGAACAGACCTCCGGTCCGGGCCAGCTCCAGCCGGACCACGTACCCGTCGTCCACCACCACGAGCCCCACGTACTTCGCGCTCACGTACGTGACGCCGAGCAGCGCGATGACCGCGAACAGCGCGACCTGGAACCTGATCCGCCGGGTGATCATCAACGCGCTCCAGGTTCCAGGGTCAGGTAGGTGTTGAGGTAGTCGCCCTTGATGCCGTCCAGCACCGCGTCGGTGAACGGGAACGTCAGCAACATTTCCAGCGACTGCGGCAGGTTCTGCCCGGACTCGGCGAGCCGCCGCAACGTCGGCTCCAGCGCCCGCAGATCGGCCACCAGGTCCTCCCGGCTGCGGTTCACCGTGTCGACCGCCACGTCGGACAGCTCGCGCAACGCGTTCAGCAGCCCGACCAGCTGCCCGCGCTGGTCGTGCAACACCCGCAGACCCGGCTCCAGCCCGTCCAGCACCTCGCCGATGTCCCCCTTGCGCGCTGCCAAGGACGACGCGAGCTCGTTCATCCCGTCGAGCGCGCGCGTGATCTCGTCCTTGTGCGAGTCCAGCGCGCCCACGAATGAGTCCACAGTGGACAATAGCGACCGCACCGCGGCCTCGTTGCCGGACAACGCGGCGCTCAGCTCGCGCGAGATGTCCCGGATCTGCGCGATGCCGCCGCCGTTGAGCAGCATCGACAACGCGCCGAACACCTCTTCCACCTCGGGGTTGCGGTTGGTCCGCGTCACCGGGATCACCGCGCCGTCCGCCAGCGGCGACCCCGACCGCCCGGTCGGCACGGCCAGCTCCACGTACTTCTCCCCCAGCAGGCTCGACTGCCGCAGCCGGGCCAGCGCGTTCGACGGCAGCAGCACGTCACCGCGCACCGCGACCCGGACCAACGCCGTGGAGCCGTCCTCGGACAACCCGATGTCCTCGACCTCGCCCACCGCCACGTCGTCCACCTTCACGCCGGCGTGCGGCACGAGGTCGAGCACGTCGTCGAACTCGACGGTCACCCGGTACGGCCGGTCGCCGAGGTCCGCGCCGCCGGGCAGCGGCAGGTCGTACGCGCTCGGCATCGCCGAACACCCCGTCAGCACCAGGACGACCCCCACCGCCGCGAGCCGCCTCACCGCGCACCCGCCTGGCCGGGCACGCTCAGCAAGTCGGTCACGAACTCGGTCAGGTTGGCCCGCGCGTTCAGCGTCCCGGTCGCCGGGTCGTAGGCGTTCACCACGTTGTGCAAGGCGACCGGCGCGACCTCCAGCACCTCGGTCAACGACTCCTGCTGCCGCACCAGGGTTCCCGTCAGCACGGCCAGGTCCTCCACAGTGGACTTCACCCGGTCGCGGTTGTCGTGCACGAAACCGCGCACCTGCTCCAGCGCCGTGGCCAGCTCGCCCAACGCCGCGCCCAGGTCGTCCCGTTCCTCGGCGAAGAACCCGGACACGTCGGCCAGCTGGTCGGCCAAGCGCCCCACCTGCTCGTCGTTCGCCGCGAGCATCGACGTGAACGACTGGAGGTCGTCCACGGTGCCGAACAGGTCGTCCTTCGACCCGGCCAACGTCTTCGCCACGTCCGCGAGCTGCCGGATCGACTCGCCCAACGCCGCGCCGGTCCCGTCCAGGTTCGCCGCGCCCGTGCTCAGCAGGTCGGACAACGCGCCCTCGCGGTTGGCCCCGTTCGGGCCGAGCGCGGTCAGCAACGCGTCCAGGCTGGAGTACAGCTCGTCCAGCTCGACCGTGCCCGCCGTGCGCGCGCTGGTGATCACCGCCCCGGGCGCGATCCGGTCGCCCCCGGTGTAGACGGGTGTGAGCTGCACGTACCGGTCGGCCACGATGTTCGGCGACACGACCACGGCACGGGCGTCCGCGGGCACCTCCACGTCGTGGTCCAGCTCCAGGTCCACCCGGACCGAACCGCCTTCGGGCAGCACGCCGACCACCCGGCCGACCTTCACCCCGAGCACCCGCACGTCCGAGCCCTCGTACACGCCGACGGCCGCGGTGAAGTAGGCGGCGACACGGGTGGGCGAAGGCCGCAGGAAGACCCACCACACCACCGCCGTCGCCACGAGCACCAGCGCGAACCCCTGCGCCAACGCCACCACCAGCCGACGACGGCCCCTCGTCCGGACGAACATCAGCGGCCTCCCGTCGGGCAGTCGCGCCGCGCGCCGGGCTCGACCACGAGCCCGCACAGGTAGGTGTCCACCCACTGGCCGTTGCCGAGGGCGTTGTTCAGCACCCGGTAGTACGGCCCGGCCAGCGCGAGGCCGCGGTCCAGCGCGTCCTGGTTGTCCCGCAGCACGTCGGTGACGCGTTCCAGCTGCTCCAGCGCGGGCCGCAGCTGCTCGCCGTTGTCCGCGACGAGGCCGGAGAGCTGCCGGGACAGCGCCCGCGTCCCGTCGAGCAGCGCCGCGATCGCGTCACGGCGGCGTCCGATCTCCTCCAGCAGCAGGTTGCCGTCGGCGATGAGGGCGGCGAAGTCGGTGTTGCGCTCCGCCAACGCCCCGCTGACCTGGTGCGCACCCTTGATCAGCGACGCCAGCTGCTCGTCGCGCGAGGAGATGGTCTTCGACAGCGCCGACAGCCCTTCCAACGCCTGCTTCACGTGCTCGGGGGAGTCGCGGAAGGTCTCCGAGAGTACCTGGAAGCTCTGCGCCAGCCGGTCGGTGTCGATCCCGCCGACCGTGGTCGACAGCTCGTTGAACGCCTCGACCACGTCGTACGGGGAGGTCGTGCGCTCGACCGGGATGGTGTCGGTGAGCGGGTCGCGGCCCTCGGAGTCCAACGCCAGGTACTTCTGCCCGAGCAGGGTCTTGATCCGGATCTCGGCCCGGCTGCGGTCGCCCAGCTCGACGCCGGAGACCCGGAACGCCACCCGCACCCGGCCCTCGTGCAGCCCGACGTCGGTCACCGCGCCGACCTTCATGCCCGAGACGCGGACCTCGTCGTCCACGCGCAGGCCGGCCGCCTCGGTGAACTCGGCGGTGTGCTCGGCGCCGCCGCCGAAGAACGGCAGGTCCTCCAGGAAGAAGGTGAGCAGGGCGGTGAGCGCGATGACCAGGAGGCCGACGGCTCCCAGCAGCACCGGTCCGCGTTCCAACCTGCTGGAGGTCATCGGTGGCACCTCGATTCGGTGACGGGGATGCCGACCGGCGGTCCGCCGGGCGCGGGCGGCGCCTGCGAGGAGGCGAAGCACAGGTAGAAGTTGAGCCAGGAGCCGTAGGACGCGGTGCGGCCGATCGCCTCGAACTTCACCGGCAGGTTCCGGATGAACGGCTCCAGCTCGGGCGCGTCGCCGAGGTTGCCCGCAAGCAGGCCGAGCGCGGCGATGTCGTCCTTGAGCGGTTGGCGTCCCTGCTCCAGCAACGACGCCGTGCTGTCGCTCAACGCGGCCAAGCCGGTGATCGCGTTGCCGATCGGCTCCCGGTCGGCGGCGAACCCGGACACGAGCCGCCGCATCGAGGTCAGCAGCTCGCCGAACCGGTCGTCCCGCGAGTTCACGGTCTCCAGCACGGCGTTCAGGTTCGCCACGACCTTGCCGATGACGTCGTCCTTCGCCGCCAACGTGGTGGTGAGCGACGCGGTGTGCGCGAGCAGGCTCTCCACCGTGCCGCCCTCGCCCTGCAACACCTGGACGATCTCGTGCGACAGCTTGTTGACGTCCTCCGGGTTCAGCGCCTGGAACAGCGGCTTGAACCCGTTGAACAAGGTGGTCAGGTCCAGCGCCGGGGTGGTCCGCTCGACCGGGATGAGGCCGCCGGGCGGCAGCTTCTCCCCCAGCCGCCCGGCGGGCTGCTCCAGCGCGAGGTACCGCTGGCCGACCAGGTTGCGGTACTTGATGGTGGCGGTGACGTCGGCGGACAGCGACCGGCCGTCGGCGACCGAGAACCCGACGTCCACCAGCTCGTCGTCGACCAGCTCCAGCGACTCGACCTGGCCCACCTTCACCCCGGACATGCGCACGTCGTCGCCCTCGGCCAACGCCGTGACGTCGGTGAACCGGGCCTGGTAGCCGGCCGTCGAGCCGACCCGGCTGCCCGCGACGGTCGCCGCGAGGAACCCGGTGGCGGCGACCGTGACCAGGACGAACACCAGGAACTTGGCCAGCGGCGCGGTGACGCCCCTCATCGGTCCCCCTCACTCGACCCCCATCAGCAGACCCGCCCAGTCGGGCACCCGGTCCGGCGCGACGGCGGTGGCCGGGCCCGACGGGCAGTGCGGGCCGCCGCCCCGGTGCACCGGGTCGTCCCGGCCGGGCACGTACGCCTCGGCCGGCGGCACGACGGTGAACTCCACGTGCACGCCCGGCTGGTCCGTGCCCTTGCCGAGCACCTCGTCCATCCGCGGCCGGATGGCGTTGACCGCGCTCAGCACGCAGCCGAACTCGGGCGAGTAGGTGGCGACCAACTCCACCGTCGGCCGCGACCGGTCCGCGAGCGCCACCACCGTTTCGCCGTTGGCGCGGAGGAACCCGGTCAGGTCGGCGGACGCGGTGGTGAGGCTGGAGTACACGGCGTCGAGGTCGGCCCGTTGCTCGGCGAGCGTGCGGCTGAGCGCGGTGGCGTCGGTCAACGCCCGCACCAGGTCCGGTCCCGCGTCCGCGTACACGCCGGTGACGTCGGCGAACCTGCTGATGTCCTCCTTGAGCGCGGGCAGCTGCGGGTTCAGCTCGCGCAGGTAGGCGTCGAGCTGGACGATCGCCTGCCCCAGCGTCGCGCCGCGCCCGTCCAGCGCCCGCGCCATCGACGTCAGCGCGGAGGAGAGCTTGTCCGGCCGCACGGCCTGCAACGTGGGCAGCAGGTCGGCGAGCACCCGTTCCAGCTCGACCGCGCCGGACGTGCGGTCCTGCTCGATCACGGCGCCGTCGTCGAGCGCGCCGGCCGGGTCGTCGGGGAGCTCCAGGCTGACGAACCTCTCGCCGAACAACGTCTTCGGCAGCAGCCGGGCGGACACGTTGGCCGGGATGCGGTCGACCTGGTCCGGGCTCAGGCCGAGCTCCAGCTCGGCGCCGTCGCCGCGCGAGCGGATCGCCCGCACCTCGCCGACCAGCACGCCGAGCAGCTTCACGTCCGACTCGGTCTGGAGCTGGTTGCCGACGTGGTCGGTGCGCAGCAGCACGGTCACCCGGGGCGTGAACACCTTCTGGTACGCCGCGACGGACAAGCCGCACAGCGCGACGAGAAGGGCGGCGAACAGCAGCCCCAGCAGGCGACGGCGCAATGCCACAGGTATTCTCCGAAAGTGCGGCGCGAATAAACCGAAATGACGTTACCGGTGAGTACGTTACTAACGGATGACGCACCGCACAAGCAACCTGGAATCCTTGTCAAGCACGTGACAAAAACCGTGTGAGGAACACTCACCCGCGTGCACAAACCCGATCGCGCCCTGGCGCGGCGGCCCGCGTTGCGGCTACCAATGATGGCCGTTGCCGAGAGTCGGGGGTGGTGCGCACGTGGTGCTCGCCGTGCGACACCGGGTCCGCCGGAGACCGGCCGGCCGACGCGACATCCCGAAGGCCGGACCGCCTGCCCCGTGGCCGGGACCGGTCCGGCGACTGCTCCGATCGTGGCGGCGGGCAGCCCGGTCGCCGTCACGCGGCGTACGACAACACTGGCGACTCCGCCACCCGAGTGCGCCGTGGTTGACAACTTTTCTTGATCAAAAATACAGTGTTAGGAATCACACCCGACCGTTTGGTGGTGGGCGATCAGCATGAACAGAACCGGAGAACGCCGAGCCTCCGAGTTACCGCTCATCGGGCACGCGGACCTGTGGGAGCAACTGCCCGCCGATCTCGCGCCGAAGTTCCGCGCCAGGGCCGGGGACGTGGCCGTGGACATGGTCCGGGAAATCCAGAACCAGATCGCCGAGTATTCACAGAAGTTGGAGGGGATGTTCGGCCAAGTGGTGGTCGAGGGGGTGGAACAGGCGATCCACCAGTTCATCGACCGGATGGTCGACCCCACCGCGCAGCGGGAGGACCGGGCCAAGCTGTTCCGCCTGCTGGGCAAGCTGGAGGTCAGCGCGGGCCGCAGCCTCGACCTGCTGCAGACCGCGTACCGGATCGGCGCGCGGGTGGCGTGGCGGCGGATCTCCGAGTTCGGGCAGACCGAACGGGTGCCGCTGGCCACCATGTGCCTGATCGCCGAGGCGATCTTCGCCTACATCGACGAGCTGTCGCTGCGGTCGATGGAGGGCTACGCCGAGGCGCAGGCCCGGCACGCGGGCGCGGTGCAGCGACGGCGCAAGCGACTGCTGGAGCTGCTCCTGGGCGAGCCGGGCTACCACCCGAACGCGCTCGCCGAGCTGGCCGAGGCCGCGCACTGGCCGTTGCCGGAGAAGGTGCTGGTGGTGGCGCTGGAACGGCGCACCGACCAGCACCAGCTGCCGATACCGGTGCTGCACGAGGACATCCTGATGGACCTGGAGGGCAGCGAGCCGTGCCTGCTGCTCACCGACCCGGAACGGCAGCTGGTCGCGTTGGAGCAGAAGCTCGGCGGGTGGCGCGCGGCCGTCGGCCCCGTCGTGCCGCTGACGTCGGCGCGGCAGTCGCTGCGCTGGGCGCGCCGCACCATCACGCTGATCCAGTCGGGTGTGATCGCGGACCGGCCGATGGTGGACACCACCGAGCACCTGTCGACCTTGCTGCTGCTCGGTGACGAGGAGCTGGTGCGCGAGCTGGTGAAGCGGACGTTGGCGCCGCTGGAGGGGCTCACGCCGAAGCAGCAGCAGCGGATGCGGGAGACGATGACCGCGTGGGTGGAGACGCGCGGCAGCGCGCCGGAGGTCGCGTCGAGCCTCGCCGTGCACCCGCAGACGGTCCGCTACCGGTTGCGGCAGCTGGAGGAGCTGTTCGGGGCGAAGCTGCACGACCCGGACGCGTTGTTCGACATGGGCATCGCGCTGCGGGCGCTGCGGCTGCTGGGCGGCGCGGCCGGGCAGCCGCGCCGGCTCGGGCCAGCGGGCCCGCGGGGGTTCACGGGACCCCCGGGAGCAAGGTCAGCGTGAGGTCGAGCGCGTTGCCCGGCCCGGAGACCAGGCCGGTCAGCAGCGGGTCCAGCCGCTCACGGCCCTGGCAGCCGGCGAAGGGCGGGATCGCGTAGACGCCCGTCATCCGCATCTCCGCCAGCTCGAACGGCCCCGCCAGGTCGATCGACGCGGGTTCGACGGTCTGGCACGTCCCGCCGACGTCCAACGGCTGCTCGGCGACGGCGACGTCGGCGAGCTTGACGACGAGCCTGGTGTTCGCCCTGACGTCACCGTCCTGGATCGTCCCGGTGACCTCGGCGACCGGGATCAGGTCGGTGCGCGCGGTGGTGGGCACGAAGCCGAACGCGATGAAGTAGCCGAGGCTCGGCGGCAGTGACAGCTCGCCCGTGATGGTGCCGCTGACGAGGTCGATCTCGGCTTCGAGGAGGCCGGGGCCGATGGCGAGGTCGGACTGGAGCTTGTGGATCCGGCTCACCCCCTCGACCCGGTAGACGACCTCGATGCCCGCCGTCGGCACCGGCGCGCGCACCTCGGCGTGGCGCACCACCCACGTCGGGGTCAGCGCCGCGCCCAGCAGCGCGGCGACCGCGGCCAGCACCGCCGCGATCCTCACCGCACCGCTCCGCTCATTCCGCGAAAATACTTTCCCGAACCCGGTCCGCACAAGCGCCGATCAATGATTTGTCACGCGGGTGACAACTCTTTCCGGCGCTTTTGTCGCACCCCCCACACCTGCCGGAAAACGTGAAACAGATACTTGCCCAACCTGGACGACAAAGCTACTTTACTGACGAGTAGCCTTCCGCCGCACATCGAAAACCCTGTTTTCCGCACTGCTCTCGACGAGGAGACGCACATGCTGAAACTCACTGGCCGGACGGTCCTCGGCGCACTCGCGGTCGCCGCCGCCGTCGTCGGATCGGTCACGTTCGCCGGCGCGGGCACCGGCGTGGCCGCCACCAAGAGCCTGACCCTGGCGTACAGCTGCCCGTTCCCGTTGATCGGCACGCAGGAGATGTCGGTCCGCATCACCGTGGCCGACCTGGCCGACTCCGCGGTGGTCGGCCGACCGGTCCCGGCGACGAGGGTGACCGCCATCGCCACCGTGCCGGCGAGCGCGACCCTGGGGCTCAGGCTGGTCGGCGCGACGACCGTGGAAGGCACCGCCGTCTCGAAGACCGCGGTGGACAACGCGGGCGCGGTGCAGGAGGTCGTGGCCAACCTCGTGGTGGCCAAGACGAACATCCCGGCGTCCGGCTCGTTCAACACCATCGCCACGGGCGGCACGGCGCCGGTCACCTTCGCCAGGGCCGGCGCCACCACGGTCAACGTCGGCGCCTTCAGCACCACGTTGACGCCGCGCCGGGCCGACGGCAGCCTGACCGGCCTCGGCACGTTCACCTCCGCCTGCACGCTCAAGGCGGGCCAGAACACCCTGCTCCACACCTTCACCGTGTCGGCGGCCTGACCGTCGTCGACGGCACCGGGCAGTGATCCGACCGCGGGCGGGCCGGCGACGTCGCCGGCCCGCCCCGACGTTCCCGCCAGGAGAGGACCTGACATGAGATTGCGGCACCGGGTGGCCGCGCTGGGTGTCACCGCGGTGGTGGTCGGCGGATCGGCCCTGTGGGGCGCGGGCGTCGGCAGCGCGGCGACGGCACGACTGACCCTGGTCTACAACTGCCCGTTCCCGTTGATCGGCGCGCAGGACATGAGCGTCGAGATCGTGGTCGAGGACCTCCCGGACACCGCGGTGGTCGGCGAACCCGTCCCGGAGGCCCGCGTGACCGCCACCGCCACCGCGCCGGAGCTGGCCACGCAGGGCCTGCACCTCGTCGGCGCGGTGACCGTCGAAGGCACCGCGACGGCGCAGACCGTGATCGACAACGCGGGGCTGGTGCTCGACATCCTGCCCGACCTCACCGTGGCCGAGACCGCGGTCCCGGAGTCCGGCGAGTTCGACACGGTCGCCACGGGCACCACGCCGTCGTTGAGCTTCCCCTTCGCGGGCGCCACGACCATCGACGTCGGCGACTTCGTGACCACCCTGACCCCGCGCACCGCCGACGGTTCGGAGACGGGGTTGGGCACGTTCACCTCGCCGTGCACGCTCAAGCCGGGCCAGTCGACTCGCCTGCACGAGTTCACGGTGCGGCCCGAGGGCACCACCACGACGACCGAACCCACGACAACGACCACCAGCACCACCACCACGGAGCCGACGACCACCACCACCGACCCCACCACCACGACAACGGAACCCACCACCACGACCACTACGTCGCCCACGAGCACCACTACCGATCCCACCACGACGACCACGACGAGTCCGACGACTACCACCACAACCACCACAACCACGACGACGACCACTCGGCCGACCACCACCACGACGACGAGCACGACCACCACTCAACCGACCACCACCAGCACCACCACGAGGTCCACCACCACAACAGCTCCGACGTCCAGCACCACGAGCGCGGCCACCAGCACCACGACGTCGGCCACCACCAGCAGCAGCACGACAACCACGTCGCAAGCCGTGGTCCCGGTGGCGCACCCGGACAACAGGGGGCTAGCCGACACCGGCTCCTCGATCACGGGCCCGCTGGTCCTCGGCGGCGCGCTCCTGGCCGTGGGCGCCGGCCTGCTCCTCCACCTCCGCCGGACCCGCCGGCGCACCTGACACGTCCTTGCCCGCCACCGCGATCGGCCCGCTCCGGCAGACCCGGAGGGGGCCGATCGCGCGGTGTCAGCCGGGCATCGCGGGCAGTTCGGCGAGCTGGTCCGGCGTGGGCGGCGTGACGTCGACCGGCTTGCCCCAGTCGCGGTAGTTCGCGACCACCAGCACCGGCTCACCGCCCTCGACCGGCGTGCTCGCCTCCGTCTTCACCGGCAGGTCCTGGTCGTCCACCCACAGCTTGAGCACCGACGTCCGCCCGTCCACCACCACGTGCGCGGTGTAGCGGATGGTCTGCCTGCCGGACACCGGCTCCTCGGCCCTCTCCACGATCCGCGCGCCCTCCGGCAGCGCCTTGCGGATGTCGGCGGCGTCGCGGATGCGCACGGCGACGTCCGCCATGGCACGCGCCAGCGCGTTGGTCGGGTCGTCCGGGTCGATCCGGAGCCAGGGCTTGGCCGGCTGCGGCGCCTGGCCCCGCGGTATCCGCACGAAGATGCCGTCCGGCACCATCACGTACGAGACCTCCTCGGCGTCCGCGATGGCGATCCGGCACGACGCGGCGAAGTCGTCGGTGCGCAACCCGCAGCTGCCCTTGCCG
Source organism: Actinosynnema sp. CA-299493 (assembly GCF_050946825.1). Taxonomy (NCBI): domain Bacteria; kingdom Bacillati; phylum Actinomycetota; class Actinomycetes; order Pseudonocardiales; family Pseudonocardiaceae; genus Actinosynnema; species Actinosynnema sp. CA-299493. The sequence continues at coordinate 3,052,843 of NZ_CP191993.1, read as the reverse complement.
TTGGTCGCGAGGTCCAGGTCGACGGTGACCGACCCCTTGCCCTCGGCGGCCACCCGGTTCGCCTCGGCCAGCGCCTGCGGCGTGTCGAACGTCCTCATCGCCGACGACGGGTCGTCGGCGCACGCGGTGAGCGCGGCGGAGACCACGACGGCGAACCCCGCCGCGGCGACACGGTTCTTGCGCATGCTTCTCCTCGGACCGGAATGGGGGAAATCGACTTTCTGCCCGACCACTCTAACCGCACCGAGGAGTACCGGAACCGCTCAATTCACGCCTGTTGCTAAAACCAAAAATCGACTGTGCCTTTTGTCAGGGACATGACAATCAAGGTCTCCGCACCGAGGCGAGCAGGTTGCGGGCGACCTCGCGCAGCTTGGTGTTGTTCTGCTGCGACTCGGTCACCAACCGGGCGAACGCCTCCCCCGCGTCGACGCCGTGCGCGGCCATGAGCACGCCCTTGGCCTGGTCGATCTCGGCACGCGACTCCAGCGCGTGCTGGAGGTGCTCGACCAGCCGGCGGGACCGCTCGTACCGGCGGAACCCGGTGATGGAGGTGGACGCGGCGGTGACGAACAGCCGCAACAACGCCTCGTCGAACGGGTCGAACGCCCGGTCTTCCGAGCTGTAGAGGTTCAGTGAGCCGAGTATGTCGTCCTCGACCGAGATCGGCGCGGACAGGTACGCCCGCACGCCGGCCCGCTCGGCCGCGGCGGCGAACTCGGGCCACTTCTCCCGGCCGCCCACCACGGTGGCCCGCACCGGCCGCTGGGTCCTGGCCGCCTCGAGGCACGGTCCGTTGCCCGCCGCGTACTGGTCCCGGTCGACCTCGACGACCTTCTCGTCGGTCCAGGCCGCGGTGGACGCGCCATCCTGGTCGATGACGGTCACGGAGACGTTCTCCGCGTCCGGGATGACGCGTGCCGCGGAGTCGGCCAGCTGCTGGAGGGCGTCGTTCAGGGTCTGGCCGTCGGCGAGCACGCCTGCCAGCTCCTCCAGCGCCTCACTGGCCTCGTCCAGCAGGGACGCAGGCACGTGTTCCTCAATGCTCACAGCCACTTGTTTACACCTTGAAGGCCATAATCGCCCCAACCAAAGGGGGTGGACGGGTGCGCGTGCTGCTCGTCGAGGACGACGACGGGGTCGCGGACGCCTTGGTCGAGGCGCTGGAGGCCAACGACCACTGGCCGAGCCGGGTGGCGCGCGGCTCGGACGCCCTCCTGGTGCACCGCGACTTCGACCTGCTGCTGCTCGACCTCGGGCTGCCCGACACGGACGGGCTGGAGGTGCTGCGCAAGATCCGCAAGGTGTCGCCGGTGCCGGTGCTGGTTCTCACAGCACGGGGCGACGAGCGGTCGATAGTGCGTGGTCTGCGGCTCGGCGCGGACGACTACCTGGTGAAACCGGTCCGCCTCGGAGAGTTGCTCGCCCGGATGGACGCGGTCGCGCGGCGCAGCGCGGCGCTCACCGGGCCGAAGGACCGGACGGTCCGCATCGGCGACGTGGAGATCGACCTGGAGGGCAGGCGGGTGGTCGTCGGCGACGGGGAGGTCTTGTTGACCACCAAGGAGTTCGACGTGCTGGCCGCGCTGGCCGGCCGCGCGGGCACGGCGGTCAGCCGCCAGCAGCTCATGGACGAGGTCTGGGGTGACGCCTACCTGGCCGTGTCCCGGTCGTTGGACGTGCACCTGGCGGGGCTGCGGGCCAAGCTGGGACGCCCCGGCCTGCTGACCACCATCCGCGGTTTCGGCTACCGGCTGGGCCCCGGCGGAGCCGACGGCCGGACGGGGGAGTGAATGCGCCGCCGCCTGCTGCTGGTGCTCCTGCTGTTCTCGGCCGCCGCCGTGGCCGCGTTCGCCGTGCCGCTGCTGTCGTCCACGGCCACCGAGCGCACCCAGCGGTTCGTGCTGGCCCGCACCGGTGACCTGGACCGGTTCGCCGCACTCGCCCAGCAGGCCGAGACCACCGGCGACGAGGCCGCGCTGGAGGACGAGGTCGCCGCGTACGTCGAGCTGTACGGCGACCCGGTGGTGGTGGTCGACGCCCGCAGGCAGCCGGTCGCCCAGGCCGGTCTGACCTCGGACGACCCCGCGCTGGCGCGGGTGCTGGACGCGGCGCTGCGCAACCAGCCCGCGTCGTCGGTGCCGACGCTGGCGCCGTGGTCGTCGGGGCACGTGGTGTTCGCCCGACCGGTGGGCACGGGCACCCGGGTGGCCGGGGCGGTGGTGCTGCGCGCGTCGGTGGACCGCGCGGCGGCGGACGTGACCGGGCGGTGGCTGCTGGTCCTCGGCGGCGCGCTGGCGGCGGCCGTCATCTCGGTCCTGCTGGTGCTGGCCGTCACCCGGTGGCTGCTCAAGCCGCTGGCGGAGCTGGCGACCGGCGTCCGGGCGGTGGCCGCGGGCGAACGGCGCGCGCACGTGGCCAGCGGCAGCGGGCCGCCGGAGGTGCGCGAGCTGTCGGAGTCGTTCAACCGGATGTCCGACACCGTCACGGAGGCCGCCGACCAGCAGCGACGGCTGATCGCGGACGCCTCGCACCAGCTGCGCAACCCGATGGCGGCGTTGCGGCTGCGCATGGACACGTTGAGCGGCCAGGTCAAGCCGGAGGGTGTGCGCGCGTACACGGCGGGGGTGGCCGAGATCGAACGGCTGGAGTCGCTGCTGGACGGGCTGCTGGCGCTGGCGTCGGCGGAGAGCGCGGCCACCGAGGTCGCGGCGGGCGGGCGTGAGCCGGAGCTGACCGACGTCGGCGCGGTGGCCGTGGACCGGGCCGGGTTCTGGCAGGTGCCGGTGCCGTCCACGCCCGCGCTGGCGGTGCTGGTGCGCTGCCCGGAGTCGGACCTCGCGCAGGTGCTGGACGTGCTGCTGGACAACGCGGTCAAGTACGGCGGCGCGGTGCGGGTGTCGCTCGGCGCGGACCGCGCGGCCGGTGTCGGCTGGGTGGAGGTGCACGACGACGGTCCCGGCCTGAGCGGGGAGGAGCTGGCCTTGGCCACGTCGAGGTTCTGGCGCGGGCGGTCCGGGCAGCCGGGCACGGGGCTCGGCCTGGCTATCGCGGAGCAGCTGGTCAAGGCGCGGCAGGGCGTGCTGGCCCTGTCGTCGGCGGACGGGTTCACCGCCCGGGTCGAGCTGCCGCTGGAGCCGGCGCTGTGAACCGGCGGGTGTTCCTGCTCGGGCTGCTGGCCGCCGGGTGCGCGACCGGCGCGCCGGCGGGTGAGCTGGCCATCGCCGCCGGTGAGCGCGGCGGCATGTACTTCGACTTCGCCACCCTGCTCGCGGAGCAGCTGGTGGACGTGCGCGGCCGGGCGCTGGAGACCGAGGGCAGCCTGGCGAACCTCGCGCTGCTGGCGTCGGGCGAGGCCCAGGTCGCGCTCGCGCTGGCCGACTCCGCGCTCGTGGCCGATCCCGGGCTGGAGCTGCGCGCCCTCGGCCGGGTGTACGAGAACTACCTGCAACTGGTCGTGCGGGAGGGCGACCCGGCGCGGACGCCCGCCGACCTGGCCGGGCGGACCGTGTCGCTCGGCGCGGAGGGCTCCGGCGCGTCGCTGTCCGGTGAGCGGATGCTCGTCGCGCTCGGACTGGGCGGCTCCGTGCGGGTGGAGCACCGCAAGCTCGGCGACGCGGCGGAGGCGTTGGCGGCGGGGCGGGTCGACGCGCTGCTGTGGTCGGGCGGCGTGCCGACGCCGACGTTGGACGGGCTGCCCGGCATCCGCCTGCTGCCGCTGGCCGACCTGGTGCCCGAGCTGCGGGCGGCGCACGGTTCGGTGTACGAGCAGGTGCCGGTGCCGGTCGGGGTGTACGGCGCGGCCCGCGAGGTGCCCACGATCGGGGTGGCGAACCTGCTGGTGTGCCGGGCGTCGCTGCCGGACGGGGCAGCCGCCGCGGTCACCCGGACGTTGATCTCGCGCGCCGCCGCCCTGGTGCCCCGGCAGACGGTGGGCACCCAGTTCCTGGACGTGCGCAGCCTGATCGGCACCGCGGGCCTGCCACTGCACCCGGGAGCCGCCGCCACCTACCGCGACCTGCACGGCTAACCACGCGTGGTCGGCTCGTCCTCGTCCCGGCCCCCGCCCTCGTCGTCGCGCCGCCGCACCTTGGCGGTCTCCGCCTCGCCGTCCATCGCCGGCGGGACCACCACCGGGTGGGCGACGGGCGGCTGGGCGACGGGCGGCTGGGCGACGGGCGCGAACCGCACCGGGATCCCGAGCGGCGGGGTGTCCACATCGGACACCACCGGCGGCGAGGCCGACGACGGCGGCGGCACGGCGGGCGACAGCCGGCGCCGGCGGGTCAGCGCGATGGCCGTGCCCGCCGTCGCCGTGGCCACCGCGACACCGCCGCAGAGCACCGCGAACCCGATCAGCCACGACGAGCTCCCGCCGGCCGACCCGCCCCGGTCGACCGCGAGCCGCCGGTACTCGGTCGCCTGGAGGTGTCCGGGCGACGCGGCCAGCACGTCGTCGAAACCCTCCACCGCGCCGTCGAAGTCGTCCGCGAAGTAGCGGTCCAGCGCGGCCCGGTAGTCGTGGTCGTGCGCGCCGGGCTCGGCCTTCACGTCCTTGCCCGCCAGCACGTCCGACAACGTCGACGACGCGGCGGCGAAGTTGAACGACTGCGTCTCCCCCGGCGAGCCCTGGCTCACCAGACCGACGATCCGGCCGTCCATGTCGACCACCGGCCCACCGCTCATCCCCTGCGTGGCGGCGGCGCTGAACTCGTAGAACGGCCGGTCGTTCTGCGTCCGACGAGCCGACACCTGGCCGTTCTTGTTGCTCGGCTCCAGGCTCGGGTCGACCGCCGCGCCCGCCGAACCGGGGTAGCCGATGGCCAGGATGGGCGTGCCGACCGGCGTCTGGTCGGTCCTGATCCCCAACGACGGCAGGTTCTCGCGCGGCACCTTCAGCACCGCCACGTCGCCCTCGGTCGGCGCGACGAGGTCGACCACGGTGGCCGGCGCGACGTCCCTGATCGGGCCGTCGCCGGTGGCCTCCATCCGCTCGACCTGGATCGCGCGGTCGACCGGGCGGTCCGGGTCCGCGCCCTCGGCGACGGCGTGCTCGGCCAGCTGCGCCTTGGCCCTGGCCCGGTCCACGACCCGGCCCACCGCCGCGAGGTCCTCGATCGCCGCGTCGAACAACGCGCCCGCGCCGCCCTGCGGTCCGGTGTGGACGCAGTGGGCGGCGGTGGCCACGTGCCCGTCCGGCCGGATCACCACGCCGCTGCACGTCGCCTTCACGACGTAGCCGTTCGCGCCGCCGAACACCTCGCCGGTGCGCTTGTCGCGCACCCAGCCGTGCCACTGCACGGTGATGAACACGATCGCCGGCCGGGCGATGGCCGCGGCCAGCTCCTCCGGGCTCGACGGCTGAGCGGCGACCGCGGCGGGAGCGGGAACGACCGCGGCGACCGCGACAGGCGCGGGAACGGCGGCGGGGGCGGCCGTGAGCGCCAGCAACGCCGCCGCGGCGAACACCGCGCGCATCAGCCGTACACCCCGAACCCGGCGGTCCGCGCCCACACCGACCGGTAGCCGCGGGAGTTGCTCTCCACGAGCTGCGTGCCCTGGCAGGCGTAGTCGTCCACCTCGTGCCGCGCCTGTTCCGAGGGGATCGTCTGGGTCTCCACCAGACCGCGCTGGTCGTAGTAGGCCCAGGTGAACTCCGCCTTGGTCTGGGCGCCGTAGGCGATGGCCCTGTCCGTCGCGGTCCAGGTGAACTCGATGACCCCGTTGCCGACGAGCCGCAGCTCGTTGCCGTTGAACGTGCCCTGGAACACCACGTCGGTCATCCGCTCGGTCCCGGTGCCGTCGGGCCGGAACTCGAACACCCGCCCGCTGGTGACCATCGGGAGGAGGTCCTCGTTGTTGTAGAACTTGACCATCACCTGCTCCTCCACCGTGCGCCACGAGCCGATCAGGCACAACGGCGGCCCGACGGGTCGGGTGGTGTCCGCGCGGGCGGTGGGCGAGGGCCGCCCGGCCGCCACCGGCACGGCTTCACGAGGCCGGTCGTCGGCGAGGACCACGGCGGTCAACCCGCCGGCCGCGAGGACGGCGCACGCGGCCACGACGAACAGCACCACGACGACGGATCGCGGCGGTAACCGGGGAGAATCGCTCACCGGGCCATCGTATGGACCGGACCGACCGCGCCACCCCGGGGTTGATCCGGAAGTTTCCGCGCCGTGACCCGACGCCGTGGCCCCGCGCCGTGATCCGACGCCGTGGCCCCGCGCCATGACCCGGCGCCGTGGTCCTGCGCCGTGATCCGACGCCGTGGCCCCGCGCCATGACCCGGCGCCGTGGTCCTGCGCCGTGACGCCGCACCCGGAATCCGCACCCGCTCCGCCCGCGGGCACCCCCCGCCGCCACTACCATGACCGTGTGATCTTCCTCAGCGTGGTCTTCACCCTGCTCGGGCTGAGCACGCTGCTGTGGCGTGACGACGAGCTGGTCGGCCTGCCCCCCGTCGTCGCCGGCTCCGCCCTGGTCGTGCTCGGCGTGGCGGCCGGCGTGCTGTGGGTCGTGCGCAGGCGGCGCCGGTGGGAGCGCAACGGCGAGCCGCGCCCGGTCGGCAACGTCCTCGACCGGGCCAAGGCCCTGCCCCGGCTGCTGCGCGAGCGCAAGGCCTACGGCCTGCCGACCGGCACGATGGCCACGTGGGCGTTCGCCGTGCTCTACCTCGTCTCCCCGGTCGACCTGCTGCCCGAGCTGCTGCCGCTGATCGGCGTGACCGACGACGCGGGCGTGGCCGTGTGGCTGCTCACCAGCGTGTCCACCGTCACGGGCCAGTACCTGCGGTGGGAGCGGGAGCGCTCGGGCAGGGCCGGGAAGAGCCCCTGACCGTCAGCCGGTCGCGGGCCGGGGCAGTTCGCGCACCCCGCTGAGCAGCGTGGTCACCGCGTCCATGATCCGCGCGGTCGCCTCGTCCAGCACGGCCTTGGTCGGCTCCAGCCCGTACAGGTCGGACAGGTCGACCGCCGCGCCCGCCACCACCGACACCTTCCGCCACGGCCGCGGCACGAACTTCCCCGGCGGCAGCAGCTCCCGGGTGCCCCACTGCGCCACCGGCACGACCGGCGTGCGGGAGGTCAGCGCCAGCCGCGCGACGCCGTTCTTGCCGCGCATGGGCCACCCGTCGGGGTCGTTGGTGAAGGTCCCCTCGGGGTAGACGATCACGCACTGCCCCTCGTCCAACGACGTGCGCGCGCTGTCCAGCGCCCGACCGGCCCGCACGCTGTCGCGGTCGACCGGGATGTGCCGTCCCGACGACATCACCCACCCGAGCACCGGCGCCTTCCACAGGCTCGCCTTGGCCAGGTACCGGGGCACCCGGCCGGACGCCAGCGCGAACGCGGTCAGCGTCACCGGGTCCGCGAAGGACAGGTGGTTGGACGCCAGCAGCACCGCGCCCTCGCGCGGGATGTTGGTCCGGCCCGCCATCCTCATCCGCACGAACAGCACCACCAGCGGCCACAGCAGGTCGATCGCCACGGAGTACCAGAAACCGCGGCCCCGTCGGGGCAAGCGGGTCGTCAGCGCCACCATCTGGGAGAACGTCACGCCAGGATCTTCGGCCATGGCCGCGGAGGCCGTCACCGCGCCCCACCGCACCGCCCTCGCCCGGCTCTGATCGAGTTCGACTAATCTCCTCCCCCGTGGCAGGGCTCCCCGCACCGCGGACCGCGGTGAACCGGATCAACGTGCTCCTCGTCGAAGACGACGAGGGCGACGCCGTGCTGGTCGAGGCCCTGTTGGACGAGGTGGACGCGGACGTCGCCCTGCACCGGGCGCGGACGCTGCGGGAAGCCGAGGGCCTGCTGGCCAAGGCGGACTGCGTGCTGCTCGACCTCGGCCTGCCGGACACGACCGGCCTCGACGGCCTGACCAGGTTGCTCGCCGACCCGGCGCCGGTGGCGATCATCGTGCTCACCGGTCTCAACGACGAGCACCAGGGCACCAGGGCGGTCGCCCAGGGCGCGGAGGACTACCTGGTCAAGGGCCAGGTGGACGGCGTGGCCCTGGCCCGGAGCATCCGCTACGCGGTCGGCCGCAAGCGGGTCGAGGAGACCCAGCGCCAGCTGCGCGACGAGAAGCTGCTCGCGGCGGAGAAGACCCGCCTGGAACGCGGCCTGCTGCCGTCGCCGATCATGCACGGCGACGACATCGGCTGGCAGGTCCGCTACCGCCCCGGCGGCAGCCGGATGCTGCTCGGCGGCGACTTCTACGACGTGGTGCGCACCGCCGACGGCACGCTCCAGGTGCTGATCGGCGACGTGTGCGGGCACGGCCCGGACGAGGCCGCGATCGGCGTGTTCCTGCGCATCGCGTGGCGGGCGCTGGTGCTGGCCGACCAGGAGCCGTCCCGGGTGCTGCGCACGTTGCACGAGATCCTGGAGCACGAACGCCACCAGCCCGGCCTGTTCACCACGGCGTGCATGGTGACGATCTCGCCGGACCGCCGGTGGGCGCGGGTCTACCTGGCCGGGCACCCGGAGCCGATGCTGCTGGTCGGCGACCGCGTGGTGGAGCTGCCCCGCGACCGGGCCGGGTTGCCGCTCGGCGTGCTGCCGGACAGCACGTGGAGCGGCCTCGACGTGCCGCTGCCGCCGGGGTGGTCGATGCTGCTCTACACCGACGGCCTGGTCGAGGGCCGGGTGCACGGCGACAGCGAGCGGTTGGGCTCGGAACGGCTGATCGACCTGATCGGCGAGATCACCGAGGAGCGACCGGATTGGCCACGAACGCCGGCGGCACTGCTGGACGACCTGATCAGCCGGGTGAAGGAACTCAACGGCGGGGAGCTGGACGACGACATGGCCGTGCTGCTGATCTCGGACCGCGCATGACGGACTACCGCACCCGCTGGCCCGCGAGCAAGCTCCTCGGCGCGGCCGTGGCGATCCTGATCGTGGTCTGCGCGGGCGCCATCGGCAGCGTCCTGGTCGCGCTGGACAACCTGACCGACGCCCGCACCGAGCTGCTGGAGCGGATCGACCCGACGAGCCGCGAAGTGCTCGAGATGCAGACCGCGCTGGTCAACCAGGAGACCGGTGTGCGCGGGTACGTGCTCACCGCCAACCGGAACTTCCTCACCCCCTACACCGACGGCCAGCAGGCCGAGCTGGACGCCGTGGAGTCCGCCCACTCGCTGCTGTCGGTGGCGCGGCCCGACCTGGCCCGCGAGTTGGAGGAGGTGGAGCGCCTGGCGACCGACTGGCGGCAGAGCTACGCCGACCCGCTGGTCGACCTGGTGTACGTGTCGGGCATCCCCCAGACCACCCTGGCCGACGCCGAGCGCGGCAAGACGTTGTTCGACCGCGCGAGTGCGGCGATGGTGGCCTTGAAGACCAAGGTCGAGGAGGTCTCCGCCGCCGGCCGGGCGAACGTGAACGACGTGGCCGCGCAGGTGTTCTGGCTGGTCGTCGGGCTGGGCCTGCTGCTGGTGCTGATCATCGCCGGGGTGGCGGTGATGCTGTACCGGATCGTGATCGCGCCGTTGAGCGGGCTCGCGGCGGACGTGCGGCAGGTGTCGTCGGGCGATTACGCGCACGCGGTCGAGGCGGGCGGGCCCAAGGAGACGGTGATGCTCGGCCAGGACGTCGAGGCCATGCGGGTGCGCATCCTGTCCGACCTGGAGGAGCTGCGGCGGTCGAACTCGGAGCTGGAGCAGTTCGCCTACGTCGCCTCGCACGACCTCCAGGAGCCGTTGCGCAAGGTGGCGAGCTTCTGCCAGCTGCTGGAGCGGCGCTACTCGGGTGAGCTAGACGAGCGCGGCGAGCAGTACCTGAGGTTCGCGGTGGACGGCGCGAAGCGGATGCAGGTGCTGATCAACGACCTGCTGGCGTTCTCCCGGGTCGGCAGGCTCGCCCGCGAGCAGACCCTGGTGGACTGCGACGAGCTGGTGTCCGAGGTGCTGGACAGCTACTCCGAGGCCATCGAGCGGACCGGGGCGACGATCGAGGTGGCCGACCTGCCGACGGTGCGCGGCGAGGCGTCGCTGCTCGGCGGGGTGTTCGGCAACCTGATCAGCAACGCGGTGAAGTTCCACGGCGACGACCCACCGCACGTGCGCGTGGACGTGGAGCGGACGGGCGAGTTCTGGACGTTCACGGTGAGCGATCAGGGCATCGGCATCGACGCCGAGTACGCTGAGCGGATCTTCGTGATCTTCCAGCGCCTGCACCACAAGGACGACTACCCCGGCACCGGCATCGGACTGGCGATGTGCCGGAAGATCGTGGAGTACCACGGTGGCACGATCTGGCTGGACACCAGCGAGGGCGCCACCGGGACCACCTTCAAGTTCACGCTGCCGGCAGTAGAGGACGACGAGCAATGAGCAACCCGCTGAACGTGATCGACGTCCTGCTGGTGGAGGACGACCCGGGCGACGCGCTGATGACGCAGGAGGCGTTCGAGCACCACAAGATCCGCAACCAGCTGCACGTGGTCCGCGACGGCGTCGAGGCGCTGGAGTTCCTGCGCCGCGAGGGCCGCTACGAGGACGCGCCGCGGCCGGGGCTGATCCTGCTCGACCTGAACCTGCCGAAGATGGACGGCCGCGAGGTGCTGGCCGACATCAAGGCGGACGCGACGCTGCGGTCGATCCCGGTGGTGGTGCTGACCACGTCGGAGGCGGAGGAGGACATCCTGCGCAGCTACAACCTGCACGCCAACGCCTACGTCACCAAGCCGGTGGACTTCGACCGGTTCATCGAGGTCGTCCGGCAGATCGACGACTTCTTCGTGACCGTGGTGAAGCTGCCCCGCTAGGCCGGACGGCGTGCGGGGCGTCAGCCGATCGCGTACCGCACCACGCCCTCCTCCTCGGTGGCGCTCAGCAGACCGCGGTGGACCAGCACGTCGAGGTGCGCGGCCGTCTCGCCGGTGGCCAGCACCTGGTTGAACAGGTCCAGCTCGTCGAACTTCCGGCCGCGCCTGGTCCAGCCGAGCTTGCGCGCGGTCTCGAAGCCGGTGCCGGTGCCCGCCCGCACGGCGTCCAGCGTGGCCGTGAGCCGGTCTTCGTGGTGGGCGAGCAGTTCGTCCACCCTGGCGTGGCTCGACTCGGTGACGGGGCCGTGGGCGGGCAGCAGCCGCAGGTCCGGGAAGTCGCGGACCAGGCGCAGCGAGTCGAGGTAGTCGCCGAGCGGCAGCGCGGGCCGGGCGGGTTCGAAGCCGATCGACGGCGTGATGTGCGGCAGCACGTGGTCGCCCGCGAACAGCAGCGACGACTCGACGTCGACGAACACCACGTGCCCGCGGGTGTGACCGGGCGTCGGCAGGACGCGCAGCACCCGCTTCTCCAGGGCCAGGTCGCCCTCGCGGAGCCACTCGTCGGGCTCCTCGTAGTCCCGCAGCTCGGCCTCGCCCATCGACGCCACCACCGCTTCCCACCGTTCGGCCAGGTGCGGCGCGCCCCACCGGGCCAGGTCGCGGACACCATCCCGGCGCCGGCCGATGACCTTGGCCAGGGACGGCTGCTCCCCCGCGCCGAGCGCGATCTTCGTGCCGAACCGGCGGCGCAGGGCCACGGCCATCGTGTAGTGGTCGCGGTGGACGTGCGTGACCAGGAAGCGGCGGACGTCCTCGAAACCGCGCCCGAGCGCGCCCAGCGCCGATTCCAGCGCCGTCTCGCCCGCGTCGAGGGCCCAGCCCGAGTCGATCAGGACGAGGCCGTCACCGTCGTCGACCGCGTACACGTTGACGGTGTGCAACCCGTCGTTGGGCAGGGGCAGCGGGATCCGGTAGACACCGGGCGCGACCTCGAAGACTCCGGGTTCGGTCCACTCCATCCCCGGATCCTACTTGCCGGTAACCCCGGTGTGGCCCGTCAGTGACGCGGTCGCCGGCGCACGCCGGGCCACCGCCTTCACCACGAACGGGATCACGGCGAGCGTGAGCAGCGCCAACGCCGGGTAGGCCCAGCCGATCGCGGAGAGGTAGCCGGGCCTCGGGATGGTCCAGATCGTGGGCTGCCGGTCGAGCTGGAAGGCGATCACGTCCCAGAACATGACCGGGCACCACAGCACCAGCAGCACGCCCCGGGCCCACGGCGCGATCCTGGTGTGCGCCAGCCAGATCAGCAGCGGCGCGATCCACACCCAGTGGTGGTCCCACGAGATCGGCGAGAGCAGCAGACCGAGGACCTGCACGACCAGCACGCCGATCAGCACGTCGCCCGCCCGCACGGCGGCACGCAGCGCGAACCCGGCGAGCACGGCCGACACCACCGCCGCGAGCACCCACGGCCACGTCATCTCGACGTCGTAGCCGAGGGTCCGCGACAACGCGCCGCGCAACGACTGGTTGTGCGCGGTGCCGATCGGGCCGACCCGGTCGGCCGCGCCGAGCAGCTCGAACCAGTAGTGCTTGGCCTGCGCCGGGTCCACCAGGAAGCCGAGGCCGACGCTCACCGCGAACGCCACGACCGACCACACCGCCGCCGCGAACCTGCGCGTGACCAGGAAGTACAGCCCGGAGATGGCGGGCACGAGCTTCACGCCCGCCGCCAGGCCGATGCCGAGGCCCGCGAGCCGGGAGTGCCGGGCCGTCATGGCGCCCAGCACCACCGCCGCCAGCAGCAGGTTGACCTGCCCGAAGTCGAACGTGTGCACCACGGGCTGCAACCACAGCAGCACGGCGGTCCACAGCAGCGCCCGACGGCGCCACACCGCGGCGTCCGCCGTCCAGCCCTCGCCGGCCACCAGGCGCAGGGCGACGCGCACCATCCAGTACAGGCACAGCCCGGACAGCAGCCGCAGCGCCCACTGCGCGGCGACCCACGGCAGCCACGTCATCGGCAGGAACACCAGCGCGCCGAACGGCGGGTAGGTGAACGGCAGCGGGAAGTCGGGCGGCGAGTTCGGCGACGTGACGTCGTAGAGGTCGCCGGAGAGCACGTGCGGCGCCAGCGCCCAGTACACGTACAGGTCGATCGTCTCGTTGCCGAACCCGGTGACGATGGTCCAGCCGCGGCCCACGACGGACGCCACCAGCAGCACCGGCGCGGCGACCAGCAGCCACCGCTCGGCCTTCACGAGCACGCGCGCGGCGGACGAGGGTGGTTCAGCTGACACTGGGCTCGACCTTCGACGTCGTGGCGGGCGGCGTGGCGGCGGCCGGCTCGCGGGTCTCGCCGCGCAGCCCCGACGGGATCACCGCGAGGGTGAGCAGCCCGAGCAGCGGGTAGCACCACCCGAGCGCGGCCAGCGGCCACGGCCGGGGGATCTCCCAGATGGTCGGCTGCTGGTCGATCAGGAAGGTGATCAGGTCCGCGCCGGTCACCACGACCCACGCCGCGGCGACCGCCAGGACGGGCCACGAGCGGCGCGCGCCGTAGACCGCCCACAGCACCAGGGGGATCACCCACACCCAGTGGTGGCTCCACGAGATCGGCGAGAGCAGCAGCCCGAACAGCTGCACGGCGACCACGGTGGCGAGCGCGTCCCCGGCCTTCACCGCGGCGCGCAGCGCGAACCCGGTCAGCACGGCCGACACCGCCACCGCGAGCAGCCACGGCCACGTCATGCCGACGTCGTGGCCGAGCGTGCGCGACAACGCGCCCCGCAACGACTGGTTGATCGCCGACCCGACCGGGCCGACCCGGTCGGCCGCGCCGAGCAGCTCGAACCAGTAGCGCCACGAGTCCGACGCGGAGGCGGCGAAGCCGACGGCCACGGTGAACGCGAAGCCGACCGCCGTCCACAGCGCCGCCTTGAACCGGCGCGTCACCAGGAAGTACAGCACCGAGATCGCCGGGGTGAGCTTCAGCCCCGCCGCCACGCCGACGCCGAAGCCCGCCACCAGGTGCCGGGTGGCGACCATCGCGGCGAAGGTGCCGGCGATCAGCACCAGGTTGACCTGCCCGAAGTCGAGCGTCTTGCGCACCGGCTCGCACCACAGCGCGAGCGCCGTCCACAGCAGCGCGCGGCGCGACCAGGTGGCGTCGAAACGCTGCCCCGACCTGGCGGCGACCAGCGACAACGCGGTGCGGACCAGCCACCAGAGGCAGACCAGGGACAACACCTGCCACACGATCCGCGCGGCCACCCACGGCAACCAGGACAGCGGGAGGAACAGCACGGCCGCGAACGGCGGGTAGGTGAACGGCAGCGGGAAGTCCGCCGTGAACGGCATGTCGATCGTGTAGAGCTGATCGGTGAGCAGGTTCGGCGCGAGGCTCCAGTAGACCTTGAGGTCGATCATGCCCCAGCCGCTCGGCACGCCCAAGCGCCAGAAGTACCAGCCCAGCGACAAGCACAACACCAGCGGGGCGAACCTCAGCACCCGCTGTTCGATCCGGTCAACCACCCGTGCTCCCGCGCTGCTTCCCGGCCGCGTCCGGCTCGCCCGTCACGTCGTCGTCCTCGATCTCGACCTCGGTCGGCGCCTGCTCGGTGACGGGCGGCGGCGCCTGCTGGACGAGTCGCGGCGCCTGCTCGACGAGCAGCTTCGGCCGGTCCGCCTCGCCCGACCGCGCCCGCAGCTCGCTCAACAGCGACCACACCGGTTGGCGGCCCAGGAGCGACCGGCCGACCCACACGCCGATCAGGACGGTGACGGCCAGGTAGGACCACCACACGACGGGGTTCGCCGAACCGTAGTGCCAGCGGGCGACGATCGTGCCGTCGGGGAGCGTGATGAGGACCATCCAGACCGAGAAGCCCGCGGCGGCGGCGAGCCACCGGTCCTTCCACGCGAACGCGGCGGCGAGCGCCAGGACCCAGGTGAAGTACCAGGGGAGGACGGACGGGGCCAGCACGGAGGCGGCGAGCAGGGCGATCGCGGCACGCCGCACGGCGTCCACACCGCCCGCCCTGGCCAGCCACCACTGGCGGACCAGCACGGCGGCGAGGACGTACACGCCGGCGGACCGGAAGAAGCCGAGGAAGCCCTCGTAGGTCGCGCCCGGGATGTGCCGGCCGACCGAGTAGTAGAGCAGTTCGGCGACGGCGCAGGGCAGCGACATCCAGGTCAGCAGCGGCGTCTGGCTCTGCAGCACGTTGACCCAGCCGAGGTCGACCCCGGCGATGATCGTGGAGAGCGCGAAGACGCCGGCGAACGTGATGCCGCCCACCGCGCACGCCTGGAAGAACCGCTGGCGGGCCGGGCCGGACATCCGCGCCACCCACACCCAGATCAGGAACGGGATCACCAGCACCGCGGTGGCCTTGACCGCGGTCGCCAGGGCGATCACCGCGATGCCGCGCACGTGCTTGCCGTCCAGCACCATCAGCACGCCGACCGCCATCAGGCCGACCATCAGGATGTCGTTGTGCGCGCCGCCGATGCCGACGGCGATCACGAACGGGTTCGCCACGGTCAGCCACAGCGCCACCGACGTGCGCCCGCCGAGGTGCCGGACCAGTCCGGGCATCGCCCAGGCCAGCATCGCCAGCCCGCTGAACACGGCGAGCCGCATGAGGACCGCGCCGATGATCACGTTGTCCCCGGTGATCGCCACCACGCACTTGGCCACCAGGAGGAACAGCGGCCCGTACGGCGACGGCGTGTCCTGCCACAGCGACGCCACGTTGCCGCCGAGCGACAGGGGCAGCACGGACGCGCCGGTCGTGTAGGGGTCGAACCCGTGCAGCGCGACCGCGCCCTGGGCGAGGTAGCTGTAGACGTCCCGGCTGTACAGCGACGGGCCGATGAGCAGCGGCGCGGTCCACGCGGCGGCGGCCAGCACCACGCCGCGGCCGTCGACCTGGGCGGCGCGCACCATCCGGCCGAGCCGGACCCACGAGTAGACCAGCAGCCCCACGCCGACGAAGACCACGGCGGTGGCGAGGTCGCGGCCGTGGCCGTACCGCACCGCGTTGAGGATCGTGCCGGTCAGCAACGGGTCGCGGCGCAGCACCGCGCCGGCGCCGACGCCGCCGAGCGCGATCAGCAGCCCGCCGAGCGCGCCGAGTCGCAACAACCGGGGTGGAACCTGCCGGATGACCTCCGACCACGTGCCCACCCTGCGGGTGGGTCCGTCCGTGCGCGCGCCACTTCCGCTCACCTCAGCGGTCACAGCCAGGCCCACCTCATCGGTCTCGTGATCGGTCCTCGTCCCCGTCGACCGCGTCTGCCGTCGACGACATCACCATCATGGCGGGGATCGAGCACGAGTGAGGCCACGATCAGCAATGTTGACACGATCAGCTACCACTGTTGACCAAAAGCCGCCTACTTGGCCGTGTTGTTACCCCCATTTGTGACGATTCACACTCAGGGGCAACCTCGGCCCGGTATGCGCTGGTGAGCGGGTGCGCCTATTCGACTGGGCGGCGACGTGCGGACGCGGCGGCGCGTCACCCGGTCCGGAGCTCGGGGTGCTTCTCCAGGTAACCGCGCACGAAGGGGCACTCGGGCACGACGGTCAGCCCCTTGGCGCGCACGTCCTCCAGGGCGTGCCGGACGAGCCGGCTGCCCAGGCCCTTGCCCTCGATGGCGACCTCGGTGTGGGTGAACGTCACGACGCCGTCCGCCGAGGTGTACTCGGCGAAACCGCCCAGCTCGCCGTCCAGTCGGACCTCGTAGCGGGACTGCTCGGGGTTGTCGGACACGGACACAGCGGTCACGGGTGCTCCTCCACGCTCTGGACTGGCGGGTGTCACGGTAGTCGCGGCGTGCAAGATTGTCTGATGGACGTGTACCTGCTGATCTTGGGCGATCACCTGCCCAACCCGTACACCGGCCGGGCCGTGACCGAGTGCGACCGGCTGCGGGCGGTGGTCGAGCAGGCCGTCGTGGCGGAGGAGGCCGGCTTCACCGGGGTGGCGATCGGCGAGCACCACTTCACCCGGTACATCGTGTCGGCGCCGGAGCTGCTGCTGGCCACGATCGCCGACCGCACGTCGACGTTGCGGCTGTCCACCGGGGTGACGCTGCTGGCGCACCACGACCCGGTGCGGGTGGCGGAGAACGTGGCCACGTTGGACGTGCTGTCGCGGGGCCGGGCGGAGCTGATCGTGGCGCGGGGCGTGTCGCAGCGCACCGACGTGGCGTTCGGGGTGCAGGACGACCTGCGGGCGCGGTTCGACGAGAACCTGCGGCTGCTGCTGCGGCTGCTGGAGGAGAAGCACGTCACGTGGGAGGGCAAGTACCGCAGCCCGCTGGTGGACGTCACGACGACGCCGCGCCCGGTGCAGCAGCCCCGGCCGCTGGTGTGGATCGGCAGCGGGTCGGCGGTGTCGGCGGACCTGGCGGTGGAGCTGGAGCTGCCGCTGATGCTGCCGAGCACGTTGCGCGACCCGGGCACGCACCGGTCGGTGGTGGAGCGCTACCGGGCGGCGATGGGCGGTGGCGGGCGGGTGGCGTTGCCGAGTCACGTGTTCGTCGCGCCGACGGCGGCGGAGGCGCGGGAGACGTGGCGGCCCCACCTGGCGGCGTACGCGGAGTTCGCCGACCCGTGGCGCGGTGACGGCGAGGTGGACGTCGACCTGCTGATGGAGGGCGCGGCGGTGTGCGGCGATCCGGCGGAGGTGACCGCGCGGCTGAACCGGCTGACCGGGCTGCTGGGCCTGGACGCGCAGCTGGTGATGGTCGACATAGGCGGTCTCCCCCACCAAGCCGTGCTCGACACGATCCGCCTGTTCGGCCGGGAGGTCCTGCCGAACCTGGACCCGTCGCCGGCACGGGCCGCGGACCGCGCGTCCTGACCGTCGAATTCACGGCGGCCCACCAGTCCGACCCGTCCCGGTGACCGCGATCGACCGAACCTCTCGTTCTCGTGTTCGGAATCGTCGGTGTTTCGGGCGGAACAAGCTCGCCGGGTGTTCTGAGCGTTGAATTCGGGTGTTCCGAACGTAGGACACGGGTGTTCTGAACGTAGGACTCGCGGGGTTTGACCGTAGGACTCTCGAGTTGTGGATGTAGGACTCACGAGAAGTGGGTAGTCCGGGCGGGAAGGAGGTTGACATGGTCCAGCCACAACCGCCCGAACCGCGTCCCGTCCCGGTGCCGCCCCCGGTGCCACAACCGCCGAGGGAGCCGTCACCCGGCACGGAGCCGCCGATCCCGCCCACCCCGGAGCCGCCGGCGCCCAACCGGCCCGCGCCCAACGAGACCCCACCCACGGGGTGAGGGTGCGGCCGGGGACTTAGGGGACCAGCAGGTCCGGTTCCGCGCCGCGGGTTCGGCCCCGGGTGAACGCCGAGGTGAAGCGCTCGGGGCCGAGCGCGGCGCGAGTGGTCGCGGTGATGCGGGTGACGTCGCCGCGCTCACCGGGCGGGAGCGGGGCGCCCGCCCCTTCCCGCAGGGTGGCGGCGGCGCCCAGCAGGTGGGCCGCCCGGGCGTGGTCCCCGGCCAGGGATTCCGCGCCGGCCAGCCCTTCCAGCGCTAGGGCCACGGCACGCGGGTCGGCGGCCTTGCGGGCCGCGGCCAGGCCCTCCAGGTGCAGGGCGCGGGCGGTGTCGGGGTCGCCGCGCAGTTCGGCGATGAAGCCCAGCTCGGCGACGATGAGGGAGACCGCGATCTCCGACTCCAGCCGCCGGTCGTAGACCAGCCACTTGCGCAGCAGCGCCTCGGCCTCGGCGAACCGGCCCTGGCGGCGCAGGCTCAGCGCCAGGCCGAGCTCGGCGAACTCCTCGCCGAGCGTGTAGCCCTGCGCCGCGGCCTGCGCCCGGGCGCAGGCGTGCAGCTCGTCGGCTTGCTCGTAGTCGCCGGTCAGCAGCGCGATCCGGCCGAGCGCGGACAGCTCGTCCGCCACCTCGGTGCCCAGGCCCAGCTCCTCGGCGATCCGCAGGCCCTCCCGGTGCAGGGCGGCGGCGCGGTCGTAGTCGCCGACGATCTCGGCGTGCGCGCCGAGCCCGAACGTCGCGTGCAGCCGGCCCCAGCGGTCCCCCACCTCGGCGAACAGCGCCATGCTGCGCTCGCCGTGTCGCGCCAGGGCGTCCAGGTCGCTGCGCGTCGACGCGTAGTGCGCGAGGGTGCCGAGCGCGGCGGCAGTGCCCCACGGGTCGCCCTGGTCCTGGAACACCGCCAGCGCCGACCGGACGAGGTCCTCGCCGAGGCCGGGCTCGCCGATCCCCACGCCGACGAACCCGAGGAACCACTCGGCCCGGGCCCGGCGCGCCGCGGCGTCCCGGTCGGCGGGGCGGGCGCCGGGCGGCGGCACGAGGCTCGACGTCACCCCCGTGAGCAGGCCGAACGCGGTGTGCCAGGCCTGGACCGTGCCCGCCTGGTCCGCCGGGCCGCCACCGGCCAGTGCCGCCGTGAACGCGCGCAGGCCCTCGCCCAGCCTGCCCCGCAGCACCCAGTACCAGGCCAGCGAGTCCACCAGCGGCAACGCCTCGCCGTCCCGGGCCGCGTGGTCGATCGCCGCGCGCAGGTTGGCCGTCTCGGCGTCGAGCAGGCGCAGCCACCGCCGCTGCTCCGGGCCGCGCAGGAGCGGGTCGGCGGTCGCGGCCAGGCGCGCGTAGTGGTCGCGGTGCCGCCGCTCGACCGCCGCGGCCTCGCCCGCCTCGCGCAGCCTGGCGGCCGAGTACTCGGCGACCGACTCCAGCAGCCGGTAGCGCGGCGGGTCGTCGCCGAGGGTGGCGGTGACCAGCGACCGGTCCACCAGGCGGGCCAGCAGGTCGGGCACGTCGAGGTCGTCGTCACCGGCCACGGCCTCCGCCGCGCTCAACGTCCAGCCGTCCACGTGCGCGGACAGCCGGCGCAGCACGGTCCGCTCGGCCTCGGTCAGCAGCTCCCAGCTCCAGTCGAGCACCGCCCGCAGGGTCCGCTGCCGGGCGGGCGCGCCGCTGTGCCCGGCGGTCAGCACGCGGAACCGGTCGTCCAGCCGCGCCAGCACCTCGTGCACGCCCCACGCGCGCACCCTGGTCGCGGCGAGTTCCAGGGCCAGCGGGATGCCGTCGAGCCGGCGGCAGATCGCCGCGACGGCGTCGGCGTTGGCGGGGTCGAGGGCGAAGCCCGGCGCGCGCGCCGCCGCGCGGGCCACGAACAGCTCGACGGCGCTCGGCCCGGCCAACGTCGGCACGGGCCACAGCAGCTCGCCGGCCACGTCGAGCGGACGTTGGCTGGTGGCCAGCACCCGCAGCCCCGGCGCGGCGCGCAGCAGCCCGGCGGCCAGCTCCGCCACGGCCGGCGCGACGTGCTCGCAGTTGTCCAGCAGGAGCAGCATCCGCTTGGCGCGCACCGCCTCGGCCAGCGTGCCCACCAGGTCGGTCGCCACGCCGTCGCGGACGCCCACGCTCGCCGCGACCAGGGCCGCCACCTCGTCCGGCGGCGCGCCCGCGGGCAGGGTAGCCAGCTCCACCAGCCAGGTCCCGTCCGGGAAGCCGGCCAGCAGGTCTCGGGCCACGGCCAGGGCCAGCCGGGTCTTGCCCACGCCGCCGGGCCCGGTGAGGGTGACGAGCCGGTCCGCCGCGAGCAGCGCCCGCACCTCGTCGACGTCGGCGTCCCGGCCGACCAGGTCGCCGAGCGGGTGCGGCAGGTTCGTCGGCGGCTCCACCGCGCCGCCGAGCGACGGGTCCTGGTCGAGGATCGCCCGGTGCAGCGCGGCCAGCACCGGTCCGGGCTCGACGCCGAGCTCCGCGACCAGCCGGGCCCGCAGGTCGCGGTAGCCCACCAGCGCCTCGCCCTGCCGGCCGGCCCGGTAGAGGGCGCGCAGGTGGGCGGCGCGGAGGCGTTCGCGCAACGGGTGCCTGGCCACCAGCTCGCCCAGCTCGTCGGCGAGCACGCCCGGCTCGCCGAACTCCAGCCGGGCCTCGGCGCGCTGCTCCCACGCGGTGAGCCGCAGTTCGTCCAGCCGGGCGGCGGCCTCGCGGGCGAACGCCTCGTCGGCGAAGTCGGCCAGCACCGGTCCCCGCCACAGCGCCAGGGCCTCGTCCAGCAGCTCGACCCGGACGCGCGGGTCGCCCGTGGCGGCCTCGGCCAGGAGCGCCTCGAACCGGCCGGCGTCCACCGCGTCCGGCGCGACGTCGAGCAGGTAGCCGGGCGGGCGTGAGACGACCAGCCGCCGCGCGCCCGGTTCGGCGTCGTCCAGCGCGGCCCGGAGCTGGGACGCCCTGGTCTGCAACGCGCCGGCGGGGTTCGCGGGCAGCCGGTCGCCCCACAGGCGGTCGATCAGCCGGTCGGCGGGCACCACGCGGCCCGCGTCGATCGCCAACTGGGCCAGCAGCGCCCGGACCTTCACCTCGGGGACGCGGACGGGGCGGGCGTCCGACGTCCACGCCGAGAGCGGGCCCAGCACCCCGAAACGCACGGTCCGACCGTACCCGAAGTCGATCTGGAGGGTTCCTGGAGCGGCCCCGGCCACCGTGGGGTGACCAGGGCGGGATGACCCGCCCGGGCGGTGCGAGCAAGGGAACGAAACACCATGTCTGTCGATGTCGATGTCGGTGACCGGGCCGGGACCAGGGAGTGGTTCGGACTCGCGGTGCTGCTGCTGCCGACCGCGTTGCTGTTCCTGGCCATGACCGTGCTGTTCCTGGCCACCCCGCACATCGCCGCCGACCTGCGGCCGACCAGCGGTCAGCTGCTGTGGGTCAACGACGTGTACGGGTTCGTGATGGCCGGGCTCCTGGTGGCCATGGGCACCGTCGGCGACCGGATCGGCCGGCGGCGGGTGCTGGTGTTCGGCGCGGTGGTGTTCGGGATGGCGTCCATCGGGTCCGCGTTCGCGCCGAACGCCGAGGCGCTGATCGCGGCCCGCGCGCTGATGGGCGTCGGCGCGGCGGCCGTCATGCCGTCCACGTTGTCGTTGGTCAGCACCATGTTCCGGGACGCGCGGCAGCGGGCCACGGCGATCGGGCTGTGGGCCGCGTCGGTGTCGGTCGGCGTCGCGGTCGGGCCGCTGGTCGGCGGGCTGCTGCTGGAGTCGTTCTGGTGGGGCGCGGCGCTGCTGATCGGGGTGCCGGTGATGGCGCTGGTGGTGGTCGTGGCGCCGCTGGCGGTGCCGGAGTACCGCGCGCCCGGCGTCGGGCTCCCGGACGTGCCGAGCGTGCTGCTGTCGATGGCGGCGCTGCTGCCGTTCGTCTACGGCGTCAAGGACTTCGCCAAGTCCGGGCTGACGGTGACGTCCGCGGTGACGGTGGTCGTCGGCGTCGCGTTCGGGGTGCTGTTCGCCCGCCGGCAGCTCCGGCTGGACCACCCGCTGCTGGACGTGCGGCTGTTCGCGAACCGGACGTTCAGCGGCGCGTTGGGCGTGTTCCTGCTGTCCGCCATCGCCCTCGGCGGCATCTACCTGCTGTTCACGCAGTACCTGCAACTGGTCGCCGGGCTGTCGCCGTTGGCGGCGGGGCTGTGGATCCTGCCCGCCGCGCTGGCGCTGGTGGCCGTGTCGACGTTGTCGCCGATCATCGCCCGGCGGGTGCGGCCGGCGTACGTGGTGGCGGGCGGTGCGGTGTTCTCGGTGGCCGGGTACGTGGTGCTGACGCAGGTCGGCGGCGTCGGCGGGCTGCCGCTGCTGATCACCGGTTTCTACCTGCTCTACCCCGGCATCGCGCCGACGATGGCGTTGACCACCACGTTGGTGATCACCGCCGCGCCGCCGGAGAAGGCGGGCGCCGCGTCGGCGGTCAGCAGCACCGCGAGCGACCTCGGCGTGTCGCTCGGGATCGCGTTGATGGGCAGCATCGGCACCGCCGTCTACCACGCCACCATGCCGTCCGGCGTGCCCGCCGAGGCCGCGGACTCGCTGCCGGGCGCGCTGGCCGCCGCCGCCGACCTGCCCGCGGAGGCGGCGCGGGCGTTGGTGGAACCGGCGCGGGCGGCGTTCACCAATGGGCTCAACGTGGCCGCGGTGGTGGCGGCGGTCCTGGTCGCGGGCGCCGCCACGCTCGCGGTGACCGTGCTGCGCGGCGTGCCCGCGACGGCCGGGCCGGCACCCGGGCCGGCGACGGTGAACGCCTGATCTGCCCAGGTCGGCCGGGGACGCGTCCCCGGCCGTTCCTCAGGTGCGCACCACGACCAGGCGGCGGGTGGCGCGGGTCAGGGCGACGTACCGCTCGGCCGGTGTCATCCGCTCGGGGTCGACCACGACGACCGTGTCGAACTCCAAGCCCTTCGCCGCGCGCGGCGTGAGCGGGCCGGTCGGGGTGATCACGGCGAACGTGCCGGTGGCCGGGCGGAACGACCAGGGGTCGGCGCCGGTGACCTCGAGTGGTGGCTCGCCGTGCCGCACGGACGTCGGCGGGACGGCGTCGGGGTCCACCTCGGCCAGCGCGCCGGCGGCGTAGGCCGTGATCTCGGCCGGTGTGCGGTAGTTGACCGTGAGCCTGCGGTGCTGCCAGCGGTCCCGGGCGAGCGGGTCCAGCACCGTCCGCCAGTCGCGGGCGCCCGCCTCGGCCTGCCGCTGGGCCAGGTCGCCGACGACGGTCATGGACCGGTTCGGCCCGCGCCTGGCCAGCAGCCGCCAGTCCATCTCGGACAGCTCCTGCGCCTCGTCGACCACGATGTGGCCGTAGGTCCACTCGCGGTCGACGGCGGCGCGCTCGGCCAGGACGCGGTGGTCCGCGGCGGTGTGGCGGTCGGCCAGCCACTCGGCGTCGACCAGGTCGACGGCCCGCAACTCGTCGGTGTGCATCGCCGGGTCGGTGTCGATGACGTGCAGCACGCCTTGCGCGTACTCGACGGCACGCCTCCGCTCCGCCGCCGCGCGGCGTTCGGCCTCGCCGTCGGAGCCGAGCAGTTCGGCGGCCTCGTCCAGCAGCGGCACGTCGGAGACCGTCCACGCGTGCGGGTCCTCGCGGCGCAGCTCGGGGTGGCCGAGGGCGGAGCAGCGGCCCGCGTAGAGGTCGGCCAGGAGTCGTCGGGGCGTGAGGATCGGCCACAGCTCGGCGGCGGCGCGGCGCACGTCGGGGTGGCCGGTGAGCTCGCGGCGCACGTCGGCCGCCAGTTCCGGCCAGTCCTCGCCGATGAGGTCGAGCGCGGGTGCGACCAGGGCGTCCACCAGCGCCCGGTGGAACGCCGGTTGGGCCTCATTGTGCTTGAGCCCGGCGGCGCGCGCCCGTTCCCTGGCGCGGGCGGCGATCTCGGCGGTCAGGTCGACGGTGACGTCCTCCAGCTCGACCGGGATGGGCTCGGCGGGCAGCTCCTGCCGGTCGGCGATGGCCGCGACCAGCAGGTCGACGGCCGACCGGCCGCCTTTGAGGACCTGGAGCTCCGGGGTGTCCTCGCGTTCGGTCCGGACGCCGGGGAACAGCTCGCCCGGCGTGGCGAACACGACGTCGGTCTCGCCCAGGGACGGCAGGACCTCGCCGATGTACCGCAGGAACCCCGGGTTCGGGCCGACCACCAGCACGCCTTGGCGGGAGAGCCGGTCGCGTTGCGCGTAGAGCAGGTAGGCCACGCGGTGCAGCGCCACGGCCGTCTTGCCCGTGCCCGGTCCGCCCTCGATCACCAGCACGCCCCGGTGCGGCAGGCGGATCACCTCGTCCTGCTCGGCCTGGATGGTGGACACGATGTCGCGCATGGTGGCGGAGCGGGGCGCCCGCACCGCGTCGAGCAGCGCTTTCGAGGTGAGGTGGAGCTCGTCGTCGTAGAAGCCTTCCAAGCGCCCGCCCCTGGTCCGGAAATGGCGGCGGAGGGTCACTCCCTCCGGGTTCGCCGCGGTCGCGGTGTAGAACGGGCGGGCGGCCGGCGCGCGCCAGTCGGTCAACAACGGCTCGTAGTCGCGCTCGGTGTCGAACAAGCCGATCCGGCCGACGTAGACGCGGTCCTCGGTGGTGTCGACGCGGCCGAAGCACAGGTTCTCCTCCGCCGCGCCCAGGCGGCTGACCTGCTCGGACAACGTGCGGACGGCCACCTCGCGGTGCCAGCGCTGTTCGTCGCCGTCCTTGAGCGCGGCGGCCAGCTCCGCTCGTGCCGCAGCCTGCTCCCGCGCCAGCCGATCGTGCAGGAAGGTGATCCGCTGTTGTTCGGCGGACAATTCCCCGGTGGTCACGCTTGCCCCCTGTGATATACTGGGATTGTCTTTCTTCCGCCATTTCAGGCGAAGTCGACCTTCATTCTTATCACCTTCCCCGACATATTTCACGGGACCCGCGTCGGACTGTCCGATCGCGTGACGTGACCGGTCACGTGGAGGCCGTTCCCGCTGCTGTCGTTGACCGGTGACGACCTGGCAGCAGGGGGCAGGGTCGCGGGTCGGGTGAGGCGTGCGCGCGGCACGGCGGCGGCGAAGGTGGTGCGCGACAGCCGGTGATCGCCCGCCGAGCGTCTTATTTCCTCCTTCTTCATTCCCCGTGCGTCTGGATGGTCCACCCGTGTAGGGGTTGATCTGCGGGACACTGTCCGTGGGCGGGTGAACACGGAGAGGACGTAAAAGTTGCGTAGAAAATGGACTTCATTTCGCGTCACCGCCTTGTCCCTGGCGTCGGCCCTGGTGGCCGCCGGGGCGCTGACGGGGGCCGCGAGCCCGGCGTCGGCGGAGACGACGGCGGTGCGCATGGAGTACACGTGCACGACCTCCGCTTGGCCGAGCGCCCAGCTGACCGTGTGGGTCGTCGGCGGCCTGCCGAATGAGGGCATCGGCTCGAACAGCGCTCCCACCAGCCAGTACTTCTACATCGACGTGGACCTGGACCTGCGCGAGCTGCGCCCGGTGCTGACGCTGGCCGAAGGGGTGCGCCTGGACGGCGACAGCACCGCGAAGCTCGGCGCGAGGATCGTCGGTCCGGGCGGGACGCGGACCACCGAGGCCTCGTTCACCTTCGCGCCCAAGTGGTTGCAGACCACCCAGGGGACCGCGGCGCGGGCCGCGGGCAGCTTCCCGGCGCAGTACCTGAACACTTCCGGGTCCTACGACGTGCGCGTGGACGACCTGACGCTGACCCTGCGCCCCAAGCGTGCGAACGGCACGTCACTGGGCACGATCACCGCGTCCTGCACGCACGATCCGGCGCAGAACGACCTGCTGGGCACCGTGTCGTTGCAGGGGGTCATCATGGAGCGACCGCCGCGCCCCGACGGGCTGACGGTGGTCTCGACGACCCCGACGTCGGTGACGCTGACCTGGCGGGGTTATTCCTGGTGGAACCCGATCGGGGGCTACGACGTGTACCTGGACGGGGACGGGGGGCACACCGGCTTCGTCACCCAGAACCAGGTCACGCTGACCGGGCTGACCCCCGACACGCAGCACCGGGCGAAGGTCGTCAGCGTGGACGTGCAGGGCATCCGGTCGAAGATGAGCCAAGGCCTGATCTTCACCCTCCCGCGGGCCTGACCCGCGCGACTCCCCCGGTCTCCGGGGTCCGCCGCTCGGTGGACCCCGGAGACCGGTCGGGCGCGTGATGGCCCTTGGCCCGCTCACCGGCCTAAAGGGCGCGCAGTACCGCCGCGCTGTCCGCAATGCAGGCGGCGACGGGGGGTGGCTCCTCCTCCGACACCCAGCGTGCGACGGCGACCTGGAACACCGTCACGGCGCTGTGGGCGGCGAGGTCGGCGACCTGGTCGGCGACGCCCCGCTCGCGCAACGTCCCGGCCGTCGCGTCGGCCAGCGCCGCGAGCTTGAGCAGCTCGCGTTCCCGCAGGCCCGGGTTGGCCTCGATCAAGCGGTTCCGCCGCACGGCGTGGTCGCGCCGGTCCTCCAGCAGGGCGCCCGCCGCGACCACGCCGGCCAGCGCGGCGTCGAGCGGTTCGGCGGAGGGCGGCGCGGCGAGGATCGCGGTCGACGCCACCTGCTCCATCACCTGGGCGCCGTCGAAGAGCACCTCGCGCTTGTCCGCGAAGTGACGGAAGAACGTCCGCTCGGTCACGCCGGCGCGTTCGGCGATGTCCCCGGCGGTGGTCTGCTCGAAGCCGCGCTCGGCGAAGAGGTCCATCGCGGCGCGGATCATCCGCCCGCGGGCGTCCGGCTCCCAGCGGCTCATGACCGGGAGTGTAGTGATGACAGTCGCTGACATGGCGTGCTACGGTCGATGTCAGTCACTGACATAGCGGAAGGAACACCATGCGCGTCTTCGTCACCGGGGCCTCCGGCTGGATCGGCTCGGCCGTCACCGACGAACTGCTCGCCCACGACCACGAGGTCGTCGGCCTCGCCCGCTCCGACGAATCGGCCGCCGCCCTGGAGGCCAGGGGCGTGACCGCGCACCGCGGCAGCCTGGACGACGTCGACAGCCTGGCCGCCGGCGCGGAGGCCGCCGACGGTGTCGTCCACCTCGCCTTCAAGCACGACTTCGCCGACTACGCCGGCGCCGGCCGCAGCGAGCACGCCGCCGTGCGGCGGATGCTCGACACCATCGAGGGCACCGGCAAGCCGTTCCTGTTCGCCTCCGGCGTGGCCTCGGACATCACCGACCGGCCGTTGACGGAGGACGACCCGTCGCCGCACCACGGCGCCGACTCACCGCGCGGCGGCAGCGAGAACCTCGCCCTGTCCTACGCCGACCGCGGTGTCCGGCCGGTGGCGGTGCGCTTCGCCGCGTCCGTGCACGGCATGGGCGACCCGGGCTTCGTCTCGACGCTGACGAAGGTCGCGAAGCAGCGGGGCGCGGTCGGCTACCTCGGCGACGGCTCGAACCGCTGGCCCGCCGTGCACCGCTCCGACGCCGCGCGGCTGGTCCGGCTCGCGCTGGCACAGGCGCCGGCGGGGTCGCGGGTGCACGCCGTGGCCGAGGGAGGCCTGCCGATCCGCGACATCGCCGCCGCCCTCGGCGACCACCTGGGCCTGCACACGGTGTCGGTGGCGCCGGAGGACGCCGAGGCGCACTTCGGCTGGATCGGGCACTTCGCCGGCATGGACCTCACCGCGTCGAGCGCCCGCACCCGGGAGCTGCTCGGCTGGACGCCGACCGGTCCGACGCTGTTCGCCGACATCGCCGCCGGCGCCTACCCGCTGCCGGAGTGACCGCCACGCGGTGACGCGCTGCCGGAGCGACCGCTACGCCGTGACGCGCCGGCGCCGCAGCGGCACGACGAGGGGTGTGTCGGTCTCCGGGTCGGCGATCACCCGGCACGGCAGGCCGAACACGTCCCGCACCAGCTCGGCGGTCACGATGTCGGCCGGCTTGCCCTGCGCCACCACGCCGACACCGGGCTTCATCGCGATCAGGTGGGTGGCGTAGCGGCACGCCTGGTTGAGGTCGTGCAGCACGGCGACGAGCGTGTGGTTGCCGTCCTCGTGCAGGTCGGCGCAGAGGTCGAGCACCTCGACCTGGTGCGCGATGTCGAGGAACGTGGTCGGCTCGTCCAGCAGCAGGATCGACGTCTGCTGGGCCAGCACCATGGCCAGCCACACGCGTTGCCGCTGCCCGCCGGACAGCTCGTCCACCAGTCGGTCGGCCAGGTCGTGCACGCCGGTCATCCGCATCGCGCCGGCGGTCACCTCCTCGTCCTCGACGGACCACTGCCGCAGCAGCCGCTGGTGCGGGTACCGGCCCCGGGCCACGAGTTCGCCCACGGTGATGCCGCCGGGCGCGATGGAGGTCTGCGGCAGCAGGCCCAGCCGACGCGCGACCTCCTTGGAGCGGTACGCCGAGATCGCCGCGCCGTCGAGGTACACGGCGCCGGCGCGTGGTTTGAGCATCCGCGCCAGCGCCTTGAGCACGGTGGACTTGCCGCAGGCGTTGGGGCCCACGATGACGGTGAACGAGCCGTCCGGGATCTCGACGTCCAGCCCGGACACCACGACGCGCTCGTCGTAGGACAGCGTCAGTCCCGAACCCCGCAGTCGTCCGGCGGCCGGCCCCGCCCCTGGCACGGTCACGTCGTGCTCCCCTTCCGCCACTCGTGGGCCAGCAGCCACACCAGGTAGAGCCCGCCGATCGCGCCGGTGGCGATGCCGACCGGCAGCTGGGTCGTCGGGAACAGCCGTTGCACCGCGAAGTCGCCGACGACCAGCAGCAGGCCGCCGGTGAGCGCCGACGCGGCCAGGCCCGGCCCGGACGCGCCGGTGAGCCGCCGGGCGACCTGCGGCGCGGCCAGGGCCACGAAGGTGATCGGCCCGGCGGCGGCGGTGGCGACGGCGGCCAGGCCGACGCTCACCGCGAGCAGCGCCAGGCGGGTGCGCTCGGCGTTCACGCCGAGGCCGGTCGCGGCGCTGTCGCCCATCTCCAGCAGCGCCAGCCGCCGTCCCAGCGCCAACGCCGACGGCAGCAGCACGGCCAGCACGACCGCGACCACCTGGGCCTGGTCCCAGCCCCGGTTGTTCAGGCCGCCGACCAGCCACGTCTGCGCGGCCAACGCGCTCTCCAGCGTGGCCCGCGTGATCAGGTAGGAGTTGACCGCGAGCATCATGGCGCTCACGCCGATGCCGATGAGCACCAGCCGGAAGCCCTGCACGCCCTGCTTGAGCGCCAGCAGGTAGACGGCGGTGGACGTGAGCAGGCCCGCGACGGTCGCGCCGAGCGCGGTGGCCGCCATGCTGCCCTGCGCCAGCACGAGCACCGCGATCGCGCCGGTCGCCGCGCCCTGGGTGAAGCCGATGATGTCGGGGCTGGCCAGCGGGTTGCGGGACAGGCTCTGCAGGATCGCGCCGCTGAGCGCGAGCGCCGCGCCGACCAGCAGGCCGGTGATCAGGCGTGGCAGGCGCAGCGTGAAGATGACGAAGTCGGCGTAGCCGTCGCCCTGCCCGGCGACCGTGGCCAGCACCTCGCCCACGGTCAGCGGGAAGTCGCCGGTGACCATGGTCGCGACGGCGGCGACCGCGGTCAGCACGGCGATGGCCACGCTGACGAGCAGGGCGCGTTCGCTGATCCGCAGCGAGACGGCGGGGGTGCGGACGGTCCTCACAGCGTGGCCAACTTCCGACGCCGGCACAGCGCGATGAACACGGGCGCGCCGATGAACGCGGTGATGATGCCGACCTCCATCTCCTGCGGGGCGATGACCACCCGGCCGACGACGTCCGAGCCGAGCAGCAGGACCGGCGAGAGCACCGCCGAGTACGCCAGCACCCAGCGCTGGTCGCTGCCGCCGATCATGCGGGCCACGTGCGGCACGGTCAGGCCGACGAACGCGATCGGCCCGGCGGCGGCGGTCGCGGCGCCCGCCATGAGCGTCACGGACAGGACGCCGAACGCACGGGTGCGGTTGACGTTCGCGCCGAGCGCCTTGCCGGTGTGGTCGCCGAGCGCCAGCACGTTGAGGTTGCGGGCGAGCAGGAACGCGATCAGGATGCCGGGCAGCACGAACGGCGAGACCTGGCCGACGAGCTCGAAGTCGCGGCCGGCGAGCGAGCCGACGTTCCAGAACCGGAACGAGTCGAACGTGTGCGTGAACAGCAGCAGGATCGCCGAGACGTAGGCGTGGAGCACGGCGGTCAGCGCCGCGCCGCTGAGCACCAGCCGGTCCGGGGTGGCCGCGCCCCGACCCGACGCGCCGAGGACGTAGACGGCCGTCGCCGTGCCCGCCGCCCCGAGCAGCGCGAACCACACGTACCCGGTGGGGCTGGTGATGCCGAAGAACGCGATGGCGGACACGATCGCCGCCGCCGCGCCCATGTTCACGCCGAGCAGGCCGGGGTCGGCGAGCGGGTTGCGGGTCAGCGCCTGCATCACCGCGCCGGCCAGGCCGAGCGCCGCGCCGACCAGCAGGCCGAGCACGGCCCGGGGCACGCGGACGTCGCGCACGATGGCCGCGTCGCCGGTGCCGTCGTCGGCGAGCAGCAGGGCGAAGGTGTCGGCGAACGGGATGCTCTTGGTGCCGATCCACAGGCTGAGCAGCACGATCAGGCCCAGCACGCCGATCGACACCAGCAGGCCGATCCCCCGCACCGCGTCGCGCGACACCCGCACCTCCCCGAAGTTTAGGTAAGGCTAACCGACACGCGGGTCGAGTCGATCCTCCGGTCAGCCTCGGCCGGACGCGGGTGAACATCGGGCGAACTGACCCCCGCCGCGCGAAACCCGTTGGGACGATCACGCCGACGCATCCCGGGACACGGAAAAGGGACGGCTGTGGCGGACATCGTCGGGCTCGTGGTCGGCATCCTCGGTGTGCTGGTGACCTTGGCCGCGTTCCTGCGGGAGTTCGTCTTCGTCGGGCGCAAGCGGCTCGGTTACCGGATCCAGATGGACACCCCCGCGACCGGCGCGATCCCGGTCACCGAGGCGGAGGTCCTGCAGCACGCGGGCGCGTTGCGGCTGCTCAACCAGGATGACGACGAGGACCGGCTGATCGCGCCGTCGTTGGTGCTGCTGCGCATCGAGAACGCGGGCGTGAGCACCATCGAGGAAGGCGACTACAACTCCAAGGCCGACAACGTCGGCGTCGAGGTCGTGTTCCCCGGCCGCCGGGTGCGCGGCATGGTGGTGACCGAGCTGAGCGACCCGGGCCTCGGCCTGCCGTTCAAGCAGGAGGGCGCGGTCGAGCTGCGCAACTCCGACCGGGGCGGGCCGGTCGGAGTGGTCGAGCTGCCCAAGGTGACCATCAACCGGGGCCACTACTACAAGGTGCTGTTCGCGCTGGACCGCATCCCGGTCGAGCCGGGCGACGCCGAGAGCGGCCTGGTGCCGTTCGGCGACGCGCGGGTCAACGCCAACATCAAGGGCGGCACCCTGCGCCACACGGTGAACCGCACCGGACCCTCCCGCAAGACGTACGCGCTGATCGCGTTCCTGGCGCTGGTGATCCTCGGCCAGCTCACCGTCTCGGCGTTCGACGACACCGCGCCGCTGGACTGCGCGGAGGGCAAGCTGACCGTCACCGGGTCCACCGCGTTCGCGCCCGTGCTGCGCGAGGCCGCCGAGTCCTACCGCAAGCGCTGCCCGGCCGCGTCGTTCGCGATCGAGCCGAACAGCAGCGGCGAGGGCGTCGACCGGTTGCAGCGGGAGGGCGAGGCCAACCCCGCGCTGCTGGCGTTCACCGACGGCCCCAAGCGCGAGGGCCACCCCCGGCTGCTGCCACGGCCCATCGCGTTCACCCTGTTCACCCTCGTGGCCAACGACGACGCCGGTGTCGAGGACCTCACCCTCGACCAGGTCCGGCGGCTGTACCGGGGCGAGGTCCGCAACTGGTCGGAGCTCGGCGGCGGCGACGTGCCGGTCTCCGTGGTGAGCCGCAACCCGGACTCCGGCACCCGGCAGGCGTTCCAGCGGCAGGTGCTCGGCGGCACGTGGGAGCCCGCCGCCAACTCCTACGACTGCCGCGAGGTCGAGCCGGGTGGGCAGCCGGGACCGCCGCGCTGCGAGAAGGGCTCGTCCGCCGACGTGCTGACCGCGGTGGCGGGCACGCCGGGCGCAGTCGGCTACAACGAAGTCGCCGCCGCCACCGACCGCGACGGGGTCGTGCTGGTGCGCATCGACGGCCACCCGGCCACGCTGGAGGGCGCGGACCAGGGCGCCTACCCGTTCTGGGAGACCGAGTACGCCTACACCTACGGCGAGCCGGAAGCGGACTCGGCGGCGGCGAGCTTCCTGCGCTACCTGACCAACGAGGTGGGCGAGGACATCATCCGCAACGCGGGCGACAAGCCGTGCGCCGACCTGGAGAACCCGCTGCTGTGCCGTCCCGAGCGGTAGGTCGCGCGACCCTCCGGCCTGCCACGGCGGAGGACCGGACCCGAACCACCCCTGGACACTTGGCCACATCTGCCTGTAACACATGGTTGACAAGTAACAGCAGGAGTCCGAGGAGGTCCGATGGCGGCACGGGACATGGATCGACGCACGCTGCTGCGCCACGCCGGGGCGGCGGGTGCGGTCGGGGCGCTCTCGACGCTGTTCGGTACCGTGCCGGCGATGGGTCAGCCCGCCACGACTCCGTTCGACCTGCACTTCGCGGTGACGCACAAGCACCGCCCGTTCGACCTGGTCGCACCGCGGTTCGTGCAGTACGACAGCGCGATCACCCGACCACCCGCCGCCTCGGACACGCTGGTCGGCACCGGTGTGGGGCCCCGTGCGCCGTTCGGTTCGGTGCTGGTGGAGGTGCAGCGCGCCGAGGGCGTGGTGGTGGCCGGCCTGGCCGGTGGCGCCACGTCCGTGCTCGGCACGCTCGACACGACCACCGGCAAGGCGTCGATCGAGGTGACCACCGGTGGCGCCACGACCGTGGTGAAGACCGCCGACGTGCGCGTGACCGGCGCGTTCCGGTTCGCCGTCGTGGTCAACGAGAACGCGGTCACCGTCCTGGTCGACACCACCGGCACGGGCGCCGGCTGGCAACCGGTGCTGACCGAGCGGGACGGCGTGCGCGCGCTGGTCGACCTACGGGTGCCCGCAGTGCTGGGCGGCCTCGACTACGCCTACGGCGGGCGCGGCGACGTGCGGTTGGGCCGGGTCCGCGCGGGCTACTTCGGCCAGGCGGGCGTCCGCGACCCGCACGTGGTGCAGCACGCCGACGGCAGGCCCTTCATCCGCGACGGCAAGCTGTACCTGACCATGACCAACGCCGGGCTCGGCTTCTTCCAGCAGGCGCACTGGGCGGTGTGGACGATCGACCTGGCCGACCCGTCGAGGCTGGAGCAGGTCGCGATCCTGTTCTTCGAGCGCGACGGCGTGGTGCTGGGCGACCACGCCGGGCAGATCGTGTACGACGACCGCACCGGCCGGTTCATCCTGCTGATGAGCTCGTGGGGCGACTTCGCGTTCCGGGGCGTGCACGTCCGGCACACCACGACCACCGCGAACGTGCTGCGCGGCGTGCACGTCCTGCGCACCGAGCGGCTGCCGCTGCCGACCTCCGTCAGCTCGTGGGACCCGGCCCTGACCCGCGTCGGCGACCGCTGGCACCTGGCGTTCGTGGAGAGCGAGGCGCAGCAGCCCGCGTTCGTCTTCCACCCGGCGCTCGCCGTCGCGGCTCCCGGCGCGGACTACACCGCGACGCGGCTGGTCGGCGCGGACAACGCGGTGGACCAGACCGAGGGCACGATCATCCAGCGGGTCGGCCGCGAGTGGTACGTGTTCGCCAGCGACGGCGACGCCCGCGAGTACCCGGTGTACGACCTGGCGATGCGCAAGCTGGGCACGCTCGACGCGCCGTACGGCACGAACATCCCGCACCCGGTGCTGCTGCCGGTCGGCCGCGAGTGGTGGCTCATCACGTTCGACGGCACGCAGTACGCCGAGCCCGTGCTGGGCTACGGCGGGCACGGCGACCTGATCGTGATGCGCAGTCCCGCCCCCGGCCGCGGGTAGCCGGGGGCGAGAGCGGGCGCGGCAGCCGGGGAGGTGGCGGGAGCAGGGCGCGCTATCCCTGCGACTGCTTCTCCTTGGCGAAGAACTCCTTGATCAGGTTGTCGCGCACCTGCGGGCCGTTGGCCGCGTACGGGCCGCCGGGTCCGGTGAGCTGCTCGATCTGGTCGAGCAGGACCAGGCTCTGGTCCCGCTGGGCGGGGTCCATGGTGAGCTGCTGACCGCCCACGGTGACCGTGTTGCCCTGGACGTAGTCGCGCAGGCCGTTCCAGTCGGTCTGGGGCTGACCCGGCGGCGGCTGGTAGGACAGCCGCGGCGGGTTGCCGTTGGCCTCGTGGTGGGCGTTCTCGTTGATCAGCACGTTCTGGTACTCCAGCAACGTGTTGTGCGAGTTGTGGTGGGTGAAGCCGTGCTCGTTCTGCCTCGCGTGCCCGACCTCGTGCAGCAACGTCGCGTTGTCGTTGTGCTGGTCGTCCAGCATCAGGAGGTTGCTGTCGCCGTTGTAGGCGCCGCCGCCCTGCATGTCGAGGGCGTCCTTGGCGGGGGTGCCCGCGAAGTCCGGGTCGGCCATGAGGTCCGGCGGGTACCCCATCATCTCGCCGAGCGTCATCCCCTGCTGCGCGGAGGTGAGGCCGTGGCGGTTCTCCGGCGGCAGGTCCATGACCGGCGTGTCCAGGGTGTACGGGCGGCCGTCCGGCCGGGTGCCCGTGGGCACGACGACCGCGCCGACGTCGTTGTTCACGCCGAGCTGCTGCCGGATGTCGCCGATGCGGTCGCCGATCGGCCTGGGGTCCGGGTTCGGCATCTGCGTGGCGTTCGGCGGTGGCGGCATCGGGCCGTCACCGGACACCTCGGGAGGCGGCGGCACGGTGTCGCCCTGGCCGTTGGTGTCGCCCTGGCCGTTGGTGTTCTGGCCGTTGCCGCCATCGCCACCGGGACGGCCGCCCGACGAACCGGGTGGCCCCTGGTAGACGTTGGTGTCCTGCCCGATGCTGTTCAGGTCGTCGGTGATGTCGCTGTCGGTCGTGCGCATCGTCTCGGCCGAGTCGCGGACCTTCCGCGCGGCGTTGGCGGCGGCGTCCGCGGCGGCCTTGGTCGTGTCCGCGCCCTGGCTGATCGTGGTGTTCAGCGGTGACGCGATCATGCTGCCGAACGCGCCGTAGGCCTCCGCCGTCGCCTGGTGCGAGCCGAGGTGCTGACTCGTCGTGGCGAGGCCGTCGCCCAGGTTGTCCAGGTTCTGCGCCTGCCAGCCCAGGTTGTCCAGGCTCATCGCGCTGCCGTTGTCGCTGATCGCGTAGAAGTCCGAGAACGGGTTCGGCGAGGGCGGCGGGCTGACCTCGTGCCTGTCGCTGAACGGGTTGCTGGTCGTGCTGGTGGTGCTGTCCGGGCTGCCGGGTGGTGAGGAATCACCCGACGAGGAGCCGCCTCCGTGGCGCGCCATCAGCCGGCTGCCTTGGGCTGGTCGCCGTTCTGCGGGGCGCCGTTCTTGCCGTCGCCGTAGAAGTCGCCGTACCCGCCGCCGGCCTTGACGCCCTCGTGCGCGATGCCGCCCGCGTCGCCGAACCGCGAGAAGCCCTGCGCGATCGAGCCCATCGAACCGCCGAGCTTGCCCAGCCGCGCGGCCTGCCTGCCCAGCGCGGCGATCAGCTTGGCGATCCGGGCGCCGATCTGCACCGCCAGCGCGGTGGCCGCGCCGACCGCGTAGCCGATGAACCCGACGATGGACGCGCCCAGGGTGAACACCGCGGCCGCCGCCGCGATCAGCGCGCCCTTGACGAGCTGGGCGAGCAGGCCGGCGATCAGGTCGCGCACGATGTCGCGCAGGATGATGATCAGCGTGCCGGTCACCGCGGTGACGCGCGCCGTGCCGTCCACGACCTCGGCCAGCGAGTCCAGCTCGCCGCCGAGGCGGTCCATGCTCTGCTTGAACGCCTCGGCGGCCTTGCCCTCCCAGCCGGTGAACTGGGCCATCGCGGTCTTGTGCAGCTCGGCCTGGTCGCGGATCTGCTTGGCGTCGGCCTTGACCAGCTCGATGTGCGCCTGGATGGCGTCGCGGTCGCCCATCAGCATGTCCAGCGGCTCGCGCAGGAAGCTGACGTGCTCGATCAGCCAGCCGATGCCGGCCGCCAGCAGCGTGCCGATCGGGTCGATGGCCAGCGCCACCGTCGAGGCGACCACGTCGATCGCGCCGAACGTGAGGTCCAGGACGCGTTCGGTCTCGCTCTGCGCGTCGCCCTCGATCGTCTTGACGAAGCTCGAATAGCTCTCGAAGATCCCGGCTCCGGTCCACTGGTCGGTCATCGCAGGCCCTCCCCGGCCGCGTCGCCGCCGTGCCCTCGCGTCACCACGAAATCTTTCCCCCTGCCCGGAATTGCCCAGGTGACAGTGGACAACGGTGTGCCAACGACAGACCAACGTCCGGCCAACGCCCGGTTTCCCCGCGCGTGTTTGGCATGCTCGTGCGGTGACGAACCACATCGACGAGGCTCTGCGAGCGTTGGCGGACGGCGACGTCGGCGGCGCGAGGGAGGCGCTGCGGGGCGGGGGCACACCGTTGGCGGCGGCGTTGGCCGAGCGCCTGGCGGCGACGCGCGACGGCTCGGTGTACGACCAGCCCGCGGCGTTCGAGGCGTTCATCGACGGCGGCGGCAACGTGGGGCTGTACGGGGCGGTCACCGAGGCGTTGGGGCGGGTGTGCGCCGGGGTGCGGCCGTCGAGCCTGCTGGACATCGGCTGCGGCGACGGGCGGGCGCT
The DNA here is from genome assembly GCF_050946825.1 of Actinosynnema sp. CA-299493. Taxonomy (NCBI): domain Bacteria; kingdom Bacillati; phylum Actinomycetota; class Actinomycetes; order Pseudonocardiales; family Pseudonocardiaceae; genus Actinosynnema; species Actinosynnema sp. CA-299493. Next base: position 3,016,076 of record NZ_CP191993.1, on the reverse strand, counting down.
GCGACCCGTGCTCGCCTCGGCGCACGCGCCGGCCTCGGTGACGCTGGTCGAGCCCTCGGCCGCGTTGCTCGACCAGGCGGTGCGGGCGTTGGCGGGGCACGACGTCGACGCCAGGCGCACCAGGGTGGAGCCGTTCGCGGCGGAGTTGCCGGCGGACGCGGTGTTCGACGTGGCCCAGTCGACGTTCGCGCTGCACACGCTGCCGCACGAGGTGCGCGACCGCGTGCTGGCCGACCTGGTGGGGCACGTCGGCGTGCTGGCCGTGGTCGAGTTCGACGTGCCGGACCTGCCGCACGGGAGCCCGGAGCACCGCCGGTTCCTGGCCGAGGCGTACGAGCGCGGGCTGACCGAGTACGGGGCCGACCGGGACCTGGTGGCGCAGGGGTTCCTGATGCCGGTGCTGACCGGCCAACTGGTGCCGGGCGCGACCCGGGCCACCTGGGAGCAGCCCGCGGCGCGGTGGGCGGAGCAGGTCGAGCGGGCCGGGTTCACCGAGGTCCGGGTCACCCGGCTGCACGACTACTGGTGGTCCCCCGCGTTCCTGCTCACCGCTTCAGGGTCTGCGGCTTGAGGGTGTCCGCCGTCGCGATCTCCCGCTTGCGGGTCTCCCACAGCAGCGACACCGCCGTGACGAGCACCAGCACGGCCGCCGAGCCGTGCACGGCCAGCGCGTAGGCCACCGTGCCGCCGTTGGTCATCACGGCGATGCAGTCGCCGATGGGGATGATCGCGTCGGCGAGCACCACCCAGCCGAGGGCGCGGCGGTGCCGGAGCAGCAGCAGGACGAGCGCGGTCAGCCCGTAGGCGATGTCGCGGACGCCCTTGACCACGAAGTACCCGTTGCCCTCGGGCCACGGGTCGATGCCGAAGCCCGCCGCCGAGCCCTGCCCGTTCAGCAGGAAGCTCAAGCCGAAGTAGAAGCCCGCGAGGACGACGAGCACGGCGAGGACCGTGTTGATCCGCTGGTGGGACATGTCCGCTCCAAGTTCTAGCAGTGCTAGGTACGAGAGCGACACTAGCTCCAATCGCGCTCGAATGTCTAGCGCTGCTAGCATCGGGAGCGTGTCCATCCAGGAGCGCCGTGAGCGCGAGCGCGCCGAGCGGCGCCGGCTGATCGTCGACGCGGCCAGGGAGCTGGCCGAGGCGGAGGGCTGGGACGCGGTCACCACCCGTCGGCTGGCCGAGCGCGTCGAGTACAGCCAGCCGGTGCTCTACAGCCACTTCAAGGGCAAGGACGCGATCGTGCGCGCGGTGGCCGTGCAGGGCTTCGTGGACATGACCGAACGGATGCGCGCTGCCCGCACGGCCCACCGCTCACCCGGGCAGGCGCTGCGCGCGCTGGCGGTCGCCTACCTGGACTTCGCCGCCGAGCGGCCCGCGCTGTACGAAGCCATGTTCGTGCGGGAGGTCGACCTGGCGTTCGGCTCCGGCGACACCCCACCCGAGCTGCGGGCCGCGTTCGGCGAGTTCGTCGCCGTCATCGAACCCCTGGCCGGTGACGACGACGTGGAGACCAGGATCGAGGTGTTCTGGAGCGCCCTGCACGGCCAAGCCACCCTCGACCACGGCCACCGCCTGCGCCCGACCCACCGCCGGGCCCGCCTCGACCTGCTGCTGAGCCGGTTCTCCTAGCGCACCGTCGCACCACCGGCCGAGCGGCGGCGAACGCGGGCACGCGATCCCCTAGGCGTGGCTGAGGGTGTCGTCCCACTCGATCCGGTGGTCGAACTGCCAGGTGAACTTCGCCGGGTCGACGAACTTGAACGCCAGGGGCATCAGGGCGTCGCGCAGCAGGCGGCCGACGGGGCCGGCCGCCTTGTCGCGGTTCGTCCGCGCGGCCTGGGCGATGATCCGCTCCACCCGGCCGCGGCGCATCGTCTCGTAGGCCCGGAACGCCTCGTCGTGCGGCAGGTCGCGCAGGCAGCGGGCCAGTTGCACGGCGCTCTCGAACGCCAGCGAGGCCCCCTGGCCCGAGCTCGGCGACGTGGCGTGCGCGGCGTCGCCCACCAGGACCAGCCGGCCCCGGCTCCACTTCGGCACGCTGGGCACGTCCTCCAGCGCGCCGGTCACGACGAGGTCGGCCGGGTCGGTGGCGGCGATCATGCCCGCGGCGGGCGTGCGGTCGGCGGCGAAGGCCCCGCCCAGCACGGCCAGCCACTCCTCCGGGCTCGTGGCCCGCGCCTCGGCCGTGGTCAACGGCGTCTTGCGGGGCAGGTTGGCGAACCAGCCGCCGGAGCCGTCGTCGTCGACCTGGTAGCCGAAGAACGCGCGCTTGCCCGAGACGAGCCGCATCGCGCCGCCGGACGACGGCGCACCGGCACGCGCCAGCCGCGCGCCGAAGCCGAGCAGACCGGCGTAGCGCGGACCCGGCGCGTCCGGGTCGATGATCCGCCGCACGGTCGACCGGATGCCGTCCGCGCCGACCAGCAGGTCGGAGTCCACCTCGGACCCGTCGGCGAAACGCGCCGTGACGTGCGTGCCGCGATCGTCGGCGGCGACGAGGTCCCGGCCGTGCTCGACGGTGATCCCCCGCCGGACCGCTTCCTCCCGCAGCACGCGGTACAGGTCGTAGCGCCACACCAGCAGCTGCGGCGGCTCGCTGCCGAACCGGCCGAGCGTCCGGCCCGTCCAGCTCTGCAACTCCATCGCGGTCATCGGTGTGCCGATCGCGCGCACCGCGTCGGCCAGGCCCACGACCTCCAGGGCCTGCAACCCGTTGGGCGCGATGCTCAGCGCGCCGCCCGAGCCGTCGGCCGTGCGGTCGTACCGCTCGTGGACGGTCGCCTCGATCCCGGCCTTCCGCAGTGCCATCGCGGCAACGGGCCCGCCGATGCCGCCGCCGATCACGGTCGCCCTCATCGTTCCCCCTCGTGGAAGCCCGCCCACAGCGGGCGCCAGTCGTCGATGCGCGCCAGGAAGTGCCGGACGAACGCCACCTCGGCGTTCAGCAGCGCAACGCGGTACTCCTCCTCGACCAGGAAGAGCGGGTGCGCGTCGGCGCCGGCCAGGATCGCCTCGGCTTCGCCGACCTGCCGGGCCAGCCCGTCGAGCCGGTCGCGCAGGAGGGCGACGACCTCGTCCGGGTGCAGGGCCGCGATCATGGACAGCGCCGCGACGAACCGCGGGTGCTCGTGCACCGGTTCGGCGACGAGCTCGCGCATCCAGTCCTTCAGCTCGGCGCGACCGGCGTCGGTCAACGCGTAGACCGTGCGCTCCGGCCGCTGCCCCTCGCGGGACGTCTCGTGCTCCACGATGAACCCGGCCTTCTGGAGCTGCCCGAACACCATGTAGAGCGAGCCGTGGGTGAACTTGATGCTGCGGTCGTCACCGTGCGCCCGCATGAGCCTACTCAGCTCGTAGGGGTGCGTGGGCTCGCGGACGAGGTAGCCGAGCACCGCCAACCCGAGCAGGTTGCCGACCTTCCGCTTGGACTTCACCGCCCACCTCCTAGTCATCTCTGACTATTCATGAGCGACTAGTCAGTGTCAACTAACTGCCAGTCGACGTTCCATGCACACCAGGCCGGGCCGGTCGTCCCAGGAGTCCACACGGGTGAAGCCGAGGCGTTCGTAGAGGCCGATGGCGTCCTGCCGCCAGTGCCACACCGACAGCCGCACCGAGACCGCGCCGGTGTCGGCGGCGTGCCCGAGCACCACGCCGACCAGCGCTTTCGCCGCTCCCCTGCCCCGACAGGCCGGGTCCACCCACAGCCGTTTGACCTCCAGCGAGCCGCCGGTCGACGCGGACGCCGCCACGCAGCCCACCGCGTTCCCCCCGGTCTCGGCCACCCACACGGCGTCGGCGGCGAACGCGGCCCGCGGGTCGAGCACCTCGGTCCGGTAGCGCGGCGGGAGGTCCCCGACGGCGGACACCGCGACGCCCTTCTCGGCCTCGGTCCGCAGGTGGTAGGCGAGCAGGAGGGGCGCGAGGGCCTGGTCGCGCCACCGGGAGACGGTGATCTCGGCTGTCATGGCCGCAGCCTCACACGGCGGACGGCCCCGATCACACCGGAACAACCCTACGTATGGGGCTGGTGACGAACGGTCGCGCACTGGTTCGTTGGATGGCGGGAGCCTCCCCTGTCACACGGCTCCCCTTCCCTGTACCCAAGGAGACCACCATGTTCGTACGAAAGGTCGTCGGCGTCCTCGCCGGCGTGCTGGGCCTGCTGCTGCCGCTGGTCGCGGTGGCCGCACCGAGCGCGTCGGCGGAGCCGCAGGCCCTGGCGCGCACCCTGTACTACGACGTGAGCCAGGCCCAGGAGTTCGTCGCGGACTGGGACCGGGCCGCGACCAACTGGAACAACTCGGTGTCCAACGTCAAGCTGGCCCGCCGGACCAACACCTCGGGGGTCAACATCCGCATCCTGGCGGACGACGGCTGGCCCCGGGCCTACGTGTCGTCGCTCGGCAACGGCACCGTCTACATGGGACGCCAGGCCGTGCAGCAGGGCTACTACCGGCCGCGGATCTCGACGCACGAGATCGGCCACATCCTCGGCCTGCCGGACCGGCGGACCGGCCTGTGCGCCGACCTGATGTCCGGCTCCAGCGCGCCGGTGTCGTGCCGCAACGACCTGCCGAACGCCGCCGAGCGCGCCGAGGTCGAGCGCCGGTTCGCCGGTTCGTTCGCCCCGGCCGACGTGCGTGCGGCGGGCTACGCGGGCAGCAGCACGGAGTGCTTCGTGTACTGACGTGACGGTTCCTCGTGGGGTGGCTTCCGCGCCACCCCACGAGGAACCGGGAACCCCGCCCCGCCCCCACCCGTTCGGGTGGTGTGGACGCGGTGGAGACGGTGTTGGCGTGGAGCATCCCCGGCGGGACGCTGTCGGTGGTCGGGGTCGCGGTCTACGAACTGCTGCGCCAACGCCGCCGCAAGCGCAAGGGCACACCGCTGGCCACCACGACCGTCAACGAGATCACCGCGATGTTCTACGGCTCCAAGCGGATGGAACTCGACCACCGCGACTCCGTGGCCGTCATGCGCGAGGAAGACACCCAAGCCGCACCCCCGCACGCGATCGACCTCGACCACGGCGTGGTGCGGTTACCCAGGTCCGACGCTGCCCGCCTGCACGACGCCCTCCGCGGTCCCGGCCACGACGTTCACGGTGACCGACGACGCGGAGACCCGGAGGGCGCGCCACAGCAGGGCCAGCAGGACCGCTTGCCCTGACAGGACGGCGCACCCGACGAACCACATGATCGCGGTGATCGACAGCTCGTTCGCCATGTCGTCCCCTTTCCACCCGTCCGGTGATCTCGGCTGCCGCTAGCGTGGGTCGACCGGTGGACGTCCCGACAGCGAAGGGACGTTTCCGGGACACCGCAGGGGACACGTCGAGGGGTGACGAGTGGAGCCGTCCGCGCAGGAACGAGCCTTTGCCGCCGAGGTCGAGCGACACCGCGCCACCGCCCGCGTCACCCAGGACTGGGTCGCGCAGCGCGTGGGCCTGTCCCGCTCCAAGGTGTCGGAGGTGTGCGGTGGCCGCTACCTGCCGAGCCGACAGGTCCTGGACGCGCTGATCACCGCGCTGGCCATGGACCGGGAACGGGCGGTCCAGCTGTGGAAGGCGGCGTGGGAGGGCCGCGAGCAACGGCGTGGGGCGGAGCGGTCGAGCCGGCAGGAAGCTCCCGACGACTGGTCGTCGTTGCCCGTCCTGCCCGCCGAGGTCCGGTCGCTGCTGCGGGCGCAGGAAGTCGCTGCCCGCGACCTGCCGTACCGGCTGCCCGGCGCGCGCAAGCCGTCACTGGACACGGTGTACGTCCGCCAGGAACTGGGAACCGGAACCGAGGAAGCCCACGACGACCAGCACCGCACGGAACCGGAGCTGGACGAGCGCGGCCTGCTGCGCGAACGGGCCGCGCCGAAGCCGCGGCTGACCGTCCGACCGCCGGCCCGCACGGTGCAGCAGGCGTTGGACGACGACCAGCACGTCCTGGTCACCGGCGGTCCGGGTCAGGGCAAGTCGACGCTCTCGCTCCGGCTCGCGGGTGAGATCGCCGCGCGGTGGTCCGGCAGCGACGCCGCCGCGCCGTTGACCGAGCCGGTGGTCCCGCTGCGGCTCACCGCCCGCGAGCTGGCCACCCGCCTCGACCTGCCGTTCCCGAAGGCGCTGGTGGAGAGCGCCGCCGCCGAGTACGGCTCGCTGCTGTGGTCCGACGTCAGTCCGGCCCAGGTCGCGGAACGCGTGGCCGGCTGCCGGTGGCTCCTGCTGGTCGACGGCTTGGACGAGGTCGCCGACCCGACCGACCAGAGCCGCCTGCTGCACGTGCTGGAGGCTTGCGCCGCGCCGGGCTCGCCCTACCGCGTCGTGGTGACGACCAGGCCGATCGAGGGCTCGATCCTCGCACCGCTCCAGCGCGCGTCCGCCGCCCGGTACGAGCTGCAACCGTTCGACGAGGAGTCGTTACGTCGCTTCGCGCACAACTGGTTCGACGGCGACCCCGGCGAGGCCGACCGGTTCGTCCGCCAACTCCAGGCCGCCCACCTGGACGAACTGGTCCGCGTACCGCTGTTGGCGACCATCGCGGCGATCATCTTCGAGCAGTTCGGCGACCGGCCGCTGCCGGACAACCAGTACGAGCTCTACAAGGCGTACCTGGACTACCTGCTCACCGCGCGCCCGACCGTTCCCGGCCCGTTCACCCACCTGCGGGACGACTTGCTGGAATACCTGGGCCGCATCCGACTCCAGACCGATACCCCCCTGATGACGGCCGCCCGCACGTGGGTCTCCGAACGCCTGCCCGTGCGGGTGGTCGGGTGGACCGACGAGCTGACGACCTTTCTCATCGACGTAGGACTGCTGGTCCAGCGCGGCGGCGACCTGCGCTTCCTGCACCACAGCTTCGCCGAGCACCTGGCCGCCACGGCGCGTGCCCGTGAGCTGCCTATTTTCTTCACCGCCGACCACGACGACTTCAAGGTCCTGCTGCACACAGCTCTGCAGGGTGATCAGGGCCGCCATGCGCGGGCTGTGCTGCTGCACTACACCCGCCTGCACCCGGACCAAGCCGATCACGTGGTGCGGTGGTTGCACGCGGGCGGCGCGACCCACCACGTCCTGGCGGCGAAGCTCCTCGCCCAGCACCTCCCAGCCGGCCCAGAGGTCGTGGACGACTTCCTGTCCACGACCCGAGCGTGGGCGATGACGACGGAGTACCGGGCTGTCGAGATCCTTGGCCACGCGAGCCGTGCCGCCCACCACCCCGCTCTGGTCCCGTGGCTGCTCGACCTCATTCGCGACGAGGACGCACCTTGGCAGTCCAAGGTCGAGGCGGCCGCTGCCCTGTCCACCCGCTTGCGCACCGCCCACACGTCGGAAGCGGTGGGGTTACTGACCACCGTCACCGACGACGCGACCATCGGGGTGAAGGACCGCCTCGCCGCCGCAGAGGCGCTATCGCAGTGCGGGCCCTCGGAACGCGAGGCGGCCGAACGCGGCCTGCGAGCCGTCCTGGCGGCCCCACACGCCGACGTGTCGGACCACCGCACCGCAGCGGTCGTTCTCGCGTCCCTCAGCGCTGAGGGACGCGCCGACGCCTCGAAGTCCCTGCTCGACTTGGTCGATGACCCTCTCATGCCGAACGGCGACCTCGTTGAAGTGGCGACCGGTTTGGTGGAGATCGGCGTCGAGTTCCACGACAAGTGCGCCGGAATCTTCCGGTCGGTGTTGCGCGATCCGGTCGATTCGATGGTCGGGCGCACGGACGCCGCGATAGCCCTCGCCTCGTTGGGCGCTCAGCACCTGGAACAAGCCGCGACCGCCCTCAGCCTGCTGGTCAGCCAGAAGTGGCTCCACCTGAACGAGCGTGTCACCGCGGCGAAGGCACTGGGTGAGTTGGGTCCGGTGCACCGCATCTCCGCCGGAGAGCACTTGAGAACGATGATGATCGAACCCCGCGTGACGCATTCCGACCGACACACCATTCTCGAGGCGTTGATCGACCTTGGCGTGCTCCACCCCCACGACGCCGCGATCCACTTGCGCGGAACGATCGACGATCACGATGCGGGGGAGAACGCGGTTTACTGGGCGGCCCGAATGCTCGCCGACTTCGGGCCGGAGTACTACGACGAGGTGGCGCGGTACCTGCGGCGCATCGCCGACGACCCGTTGGTGTCCGGCTTCGAGCGGGAGTCGGCGCTCGGTCGGCTGGCGGAGTTGGGCGAACCGCACCGGACCGACGCCATCAGCCGTTTGCGCGGTGATCTCGCCGACCTCGACACCGATCCGAGCCTCCGGTGCGACGCGGCGGACGAGTTACGCCGCCTCGGGCCGGAATTCCACGGTGAAGTGGTGGAGAACCTGCTCGACATCCTCGCGGGTGACCTGGAACCCAATGCCGCCTCCCAGGCTTGGCAGATGCTCGCCTCACTCGAAACCCGATACGTGGAGGCGGCCGACGAAGCACAGATCACTCTTTTGGTCGACAGTCACGACTCGTACACGAGAGCCGACTTCGGGCTCCTGTCGAGAAAGCACGAGAACCTCGACCAAGTCACCGACAAGCTGCTGCACATGATTGCCGACACGAGCGCCCCCGGGCACATTCGCGTCCGAGCGTGCTATCGACTGCTGATACGTCACCGCAGCTTTCACATACCCATATCGACCACAATCATCGAGCTGTGGGGCAAGGACTCGATGGACACCCTGTGTTGGCTGGCAGAAGCTTTCTCAGTAGCAGGACCGCAGGTGCGGGCCCGGTTGGCGGACCACGTTCGGAACGTGATCGTTGCGGACCTGGATCCCGATGTCATTGTCGCCGGAGTGAAGGTGCTGATCACGCTCGGCCACTACGACGAGCCGACCGCGTCGTTGGCGCGTGGTGTCATGCTTGACCACTTGGCTCTGCCGAGCACCCGCGCCCGAGCCGCGACCATCCTGGCTTCGCACGATGTTCGCTCCATCGCGGAAGCGGTCGACGTGGTCCCCCACCTCGTCCTTCCGAGATCACCTTGGTTGTGGAAGGACACGTTGCTGGAACTGGCGCGCTCGGGCGCCGACGTGACGGCACAGGTCGTCGCCCAGTTGAACGGGGATGTCGATACCTACACGAAGCAGCAGAGCGCGGATTTGATCATCGATTTGCGTGGACAACCCACCGAGGAAGCTGCTCGTGAGCTTCGGCGGCTGATCACCGACGATCACCTGCCCTTCACCACGCGCAGCAGCGCCCTCATGACCCTGGCCCGGTTCGAGCCGTCCGCGACGAACGCCATCGGCTACCTGGAGGTGGTCCTGAATGACGGGGATGCCTGGGTTCACGAGCGCGGCCAAGCCGCCCATGATCTGGCCCGACTCGACCGGTCCCAGTGGCACAGGTGCGTCGCGACGCTGAAGCGGTTGCTCCTCCACCCGCTGGTCATCCCGGAGGAGCAGGTCGATCTGGTCGAGAGCCTTCTTCGCCTCAACGCCCTCAAGCCCCACGAAGCCAACCAGCTCGGTCTCGCGGTCGTGCGTCACCCGGCCACATCGGCGCTCATCCGGCGCAACGCCCTTCACTTGATCACCGATCAGGCGAGAGAGGTCGTCCTCCGGGACCTCGTTATGGATATCGCCGCACCGGTCGCGGCACGCCTCCTGGGGCAGGCCGACGGCCCGTTGACCGAAGCGGTGATCACGGCCGCACGTGAGGTGATGACCGCGATCGAGTCGTCCCCCGCCGACCGTGTCGCGGCGGCTGTCGCGTTGGCCGGCTCTTCGCGCGAGTCCGTGCCTGAGGTGGTCAGGGCACTGGTCGAGATGTCCACGGACCGCAGCACCCGGTTCGGCGCCTGGCGCGCGCTGGCAGGTTGTGGCACGTCGCACCGACGTGAAGTGGTGACCGCCGCCCTGCGTGTGGTCGAGGACAAGGCCGCCCCTCTGCACAGCCGGTTCCGATCCGCCGAGTTGGTCACCGAACTCAGGGAAATCCCACCTGCCGAAATACTGGACTTCCTGCGGCGGGTGGTGTTGGACAAGCGGGCTTCCTGGCCACAGCGGCTCGATGCGCTGTTCCGGCTCCGCCACGTGGACGGGGGCGAGGGCATTCGAGCGATCCGCGATGACGAGCGCGTCTCTCCAGCCGTTCGACGGCTCGCGTGCACGCAGTTGATCGACTATCGACCGGAGGACCGGGCGAGAGGAGCCGAAGTGCTCCGGTCGATCGCGGCCGACACCGGGCAACGACCGGCGTTGCGGTGTGCGGCGGCGTCGGATCTCGTGCGATTCGGTGCGCCCGGTCGTGCCCAGGCTGCCGAAATCGCGCACGCGATGGTAAGGGACGAGAAGTTGCCGCTGACCAGCCGGGTTCGGGCGGCCGAGGTGCTGGAGAAGGCGGCGCGGAGCAGGCGGACGGAAGTGCTGGCGATCCTCGATGAGCTGAGCGGCACCGACAACCCGCTGCACAGGCTGCACGCGTTGAAGGCCATCGCGGCCATCGCACCGCTACAAGCGACGCACCCGTTGCGCGCGATGACGCGGGATCGCGATCTCCCGCCGGTGGCGCGGCTGCGCAGTGCCGAGGCACTCGTCGCCAACCACCGGGAGCAGCGCGAACCGGCCGTCATCGCGGCACGCGAGGTGGCGTTCGACGAGCGGGTGCCCGGGCACGTCCGGGTGCGCGCCGCGCGGAACCTCGCCCGGTGGAGCGAGGTGTTCCGCGACGACGCGCGACAGCTGCTTCACGTACTGCTGGGACGCTGATTCAGCGCAGGGACAGGGGGCGCAGGTCGGTCCAGTGCTCCTCGACGTAGGTGGCGCACGCGTCGCGCGTGTCGGGGCCGAAGCGGCTGGTCCAGCCGGCGGGGACGTCGGCGAACGACGGCCACAGCGAGTGCTGGCCCTCGTCGTTGACCAGGACGTGGAAACGGCCTTCGGGGTCTTCGAACGGGTTGGTCACGGCTGGATCCTCCGGTCGGGGTCGGTTGTCGCGTGGTGCAGGTGGCGCAGCACCGCGTCGGCCAGGTGGCGGGCGGTGGCCTCGGTGAACAGGTCGGTCGCGTAGACGAGGTAGCACGGCACCGGGCCGTCGTCCCGCGGTTCGTAGAAGCTGACGGTCAGCTCGGCGGGTGTCGTGCCGGTCGGGACGGCTTCGAGCGAGCCCGTGCCGCCTTCCAGGGTCGACAGGACCGCCTTCTCGTGGTGGACGATCATGACCTGCGGCTCGGCGGGCACCGGCACGTCCGCGTGGTCGAACGCGGCCAGGTCGGTGGCGCGGACGCGGGCCAGCAGCTCGGTGTAGCTGGGGTGGCCGGCGGTGTCCGTGCGCAGCACGACCCGGTTGAAGAAGCAGCCGACCAGGTCGGCCAGCGCCTCCTCGGTCCGCCCGGCCACCATCGTGCCGATCGGCAGGTCCGTGCCGTACGGCGTCAGAGCGGCGGCCACGGCGGCCTGCACCACCATGAACGTGCTGGTGCCGGTCCGGGCGGCCAGCCGGTCGATCGCCGCGTGCAGCGCGGACGGGAGCGAGAACGGGATCACCGCGGCGGGGTGGCGGCCGGGCCGCCGGTCCCCGGAGTACGGCAACGCCAGCTCGGGCAGGTCGCGCAGCGCGTCGCGCCAGAACGCGCGCTGCCCCTCCCCCACCGACTCCACCACTTCCCCCGACCACAACGCGTAGTCGGCGTAGGTCACCGGCAGTTCGGTCCACTGTGGAGCCTCACCGCGCCGGCGGGCCGCGTAGGCGTGCTGGAGGTCGCGGAACAGCGGCACGACCGACCACTCGTCCACGGCGAGGTAGCTCATGGTCAGCAGCAACGCCTGCGCGCCGGACGCGTCCACGAGCAACCGGGCGCGCACGGGCGGGCGGCCGGGCTCCACGGGCTCGGCGGCGAACGCGGGCAGCGCCTCGTCCAGCGCCACCACCGGCTCGACCTCCAGCGGCGGCACCGGGACCGCGCGCTGCGCGGCGCCGTCCAGCGCCGTGCGCAACGGCTCGTGCCGAGCGACGACGTCGGCGTACGCGTCGACCAGGGCCGGCACGTCGAAGGGCGTTGTGGCCCTCAGCGCCAGCGCGTGGTCCCACACCACCGGACCCCGCTGCACGGGGGCCAGCGGCAGGTCCACCGGCCGGTCGAAGCGGCGCAGCGGCGGTCGGGCCGACGTGGCGCCGGTCAGCCGCCCGGCCAGCCCGGCGACGGTGGGCGAGTCGAACACGTCGCGCAGCGCGAGGTCGACCCCGAACACCGACCGGATCTTGCCGACCAGCCGCATGGACGCCATCGAGTGGCCGCCCAGGGTGAAGAAGTTGTCGTGGACGCCCGGCGACACGCCGAGGAGGTCGGCGAACAGCTCCGCGATCGCCTTCTGCTCCGGTGTCACCGGCCGGTCGTCGCCGGTGAGCGCGGACCAGTCGGGCTTCGGCAGCGCACGCCGGTCGAGCTTGCCGTTGGGCGTCAGCGGCAGCGGACCGTCCAGGAAGATCACCGTCGCCGGGACCATGTACTCGGGCAGCCGTTCCGCGACGAGCGCGCGCAGGTCGTCCTCGGTCGAGCCGACGACGTACCCGACGAGCCTGGTCACGTCACCCGTGCGGTCGGCGACGACGGCCGCCTGGGCCACGGCCGGGTGCCGGGTCAGCGCGGCTTCGATCTCGCCGAGCTCGATCCGGAAGCCCCGGATCTTGACCTGGGTGTCGACGCGGCCGAGGAAGTCGAGGTTGCCGTCCGCGCGCCAGCGCGCGCGGTCGCCCGTGCGGTACATGCGGGCTCCGGGCGGGCCGAACGGCGAGGCGACGAACCGGGACGCGGTCAGCGCGGACTGCCCGATGTAGCCGCGGGCCAGGCCGCGACCGGACACGTACAGCTCGCCGACCACGCCGGGCGGCACCGGCCGCAGCCGGTCGTCCAGCACGTACACGGTGGTGTTGGGGTCGGGGACGCCGATCGGCACGGCCGTGTCCCACTCCGGCACGGCCTTCCACAGGGTGGAGTTGACGGTGGCCTCGGTGAGGCCGTAGGCGGCGAGCAGGTCGAGCCGGCCGGCCCAGCGCCCGATCACGTCCGGTGGCACGGTCTCGGTGCCCACCAGGATGGTGGAGCCCTCGGGCAGCTCGCAGTCGGCGGGGAGCGCGGACACCAGCGACGGCGGCAGGATCATGTGCGTGATCCGCCGGTCGCGCAGGAAGTCGGTCAGCTCCGGGCCGGCGACGCGCACCTCGTCCGGCGCGAACACCAGCCGGCCGCCCACGCACAGCGCCATGGTCAGCTCGAACACGGCCACGTCGAAGCCGACGGACGCGAACTGGAGCACCCGGCTCTCCGCGGTGAGCCCCATCCGGTCGATGGCGGTCGCGGCGAGGCTGGCGATGCCCTCGTGCGGCACCACCACGCCCTTGGGCCGACCGGTCGAGCCCGACGTGTAGATCACGTACATCGCCGAGTCGAGCCCGAGCGGCCCGCCTTCCACCGCGGAGTCGTCCAGCGCGGCCAGCTCCGCGACCACGTCCGGGGAGTCCAGCAGCACGGCGGGCGCCGGAACTGGCGCGTCGGACGTGGTCACGACGACCGACGCCGCCGAGTCCTCGATCATGTACGCGATCCGGTCGGCCGGGTGCGAGAGGTCCAGCGGCAGGTAGGCCGCGCCGAGCTTCAGCGTGGCGACGACCGTGGCGACCATGTCCGCCGACTTCGGCACCGCGATGCCCACCACCGACTCGTGGCCGACACCGCGGGCCGCGAGCAGGCGGGCGATCCGGTCGGACCGGGCGTCCAGCCAGGCGTAGTCGACGGAGCGGTTGCGGTCGACCACGGCGACGGCGTCCGGCCTCGCGGCGACGCACCGGGCGAACATCGTCGTGAACGTCTCCTCCGGCACCACCCGCTCGGTCCGGTTGAACTCGTCCACCACGCGCCGGCGCTCGTCGGGCGCGAGCAGGTCCACCGCGCTCACCGGCGCGGACGGCGCGGCCAGCACGGCGTCGACCAGCGTGGTCAGCCGCGCGCCGAGCCGTTCGACGGTCACCCGGTCGAACAGGTCCGTCGCGTACTCCAGCCGGCACACCACCGGGCCGCCGACCACGTCGGTGAAGCTGAACACCAGGTCGAACTTCGCGGTCGTGGTCTCGTGGCCGACCCACGTCACCGGCAGGCCGTCGAACGACCCCGCGTCACCGCCCCGGCCGTGGTAGCCGACCATCACCTGGAACAGCGGGTTGCGCGCCGCCGACCGGGTCGGGTTGAGCCGGTCGACCACGGCCTCGAACGGCACGTCCTGGTGCGAGAACGCGGCCAGCGACGTCTCCTTCACCCGCTCGACGAGCTCGGCGAAGCCCGGGTCGCCCGATAGGTCGGCCCGCAGCACGAGCGTGTTGACGAAGAAGCCGACCAGGTCGTCCAACGCCTCGTCGGTGCGGCCCGCGATCGGCGCGCCCAGCGGGATGTCGTCACCCGCGCCCAACCGGCCGAGCAGGGCCGCGACGGCGGCCTGCAACACCATGAACATCGACGCGCCGGACGTCTGCGCGAACGCCCGCAGCGCGTCGGCCCGCTCCGGCGGGAACACCACCTCCAGGTCCGAGCCGCGGAACGTCGGCCGTCCCGGGCGCGGCCGGTCCACCGGGAGCTCCAGCTCTTCCGGCGCGCCGGCCAGCGTCCGCGCCCAGAAGTCCAGCTGCTGCTCGCCGACGACGTCCAGCACGTCGCGCTGCCACACGGTGTAGTCCGCGTACTGCACGGGCAGCGGGGTCCACCGCGGCGCCTCACCGGTCCGCCGCGCCCGGTACGCCGTCGCCAGGTCGCGCAGGAACGGCCGGTCCGACCACTCGTCGGTGGTGATGTGGTGCAGCAGGATGACGATCAGGTGCTCCTCCGGCGCCAGCGTCGCGACCGTGACCCGCAACGGCAGCTCCGCGCGCAGGTCGAACGGTCGCTCGACCTCGGCGCGCACGATGTCGGGCACCTCGTGCGCACCGGCCGACCGCACCACGACCACGGGCTCGGCGTCGGGCAGCACCCGCTGGAACGGCGTGCCCTCGTGCTCGCCGAACACCGTCCGCAGCGCCTCGTGCCGGTCGACCACGTCACCGACGGCGGCGGTGAACGCGGCCACGTCCAGCGCGCCGCGCACCGTGAACACCAGCGGGAAGTTGTAGGCGGCGGACGTGCCCTCCATCTGCTGGATCAGCCACAACCGCTGCTGCGCCGACGACAGCGGCAGCTCGGCGGGCCGCGGCACGGGCACCAGCGGCGGCCGGGCCGACCCGCCACCGGCCCGCGAAGCGAGTTCCGCGACCGTGGGCGCGTCGAAGAGGTCGCGGATCGCCAGTTCCACGCCCAGCGCCGAACGCGCCCGGCTGACCAACCGGGTGGCGAGCAGCGAGTGGCCGCCGAGGTCGAAGAAGTTGTCGTCCACGCCCACCGCCGGCACGCCGAGCACGTCGGCGAACAGCCCGCACAGCACTTCCTCCGCACGCGTGGCGGCGGCCCGCGACGACGCCGCGCCGGAGACCACCGGCTTGGGCAGGGCCCGCACGTCGAGCTTGCCGTTCACGGTGAGCGGCAACGCGTCCACCGGCATGATCGCGACCGGCACCATGTAGTCGGGGAGGCCGCGCTTCAGGTTCTCCCGCAGCGCGGCGGGTTCCGCCGAGGACACGACGTACCCGACGAGCCGCTTCACGCCACCGGGACCGGCGTCCACCACGACCGCCGCGTGCGTCACGCCGGCCTGGACCGCCAGCGCGGCTTCCACCTCGCCCAGCTCCACCCGGTAGCCGCGGATCTTGACCTGGTCGTCGGTGCGGCCGAGGAAGTCGAGGTTGCCGTCCGCGCGCGCCCGCACCAGGTCGCCGGTGCGGTACATGCGGGTGCCGGGCGGCCCGTACGGGTCGGCGACGAACCGCTCCGCCGTGAGCGCGAACCGGTCGTGGTAGCCGCGAGCCAGACCGACGCCGGCGATGTAGAGCTCGCCGGGCGAGCCGGGCGGCGCCGGCCGCAGGCGCGCGTCCAGCACGTACGCCCGGGTGTTCCAGATCGCCTTGCCGACGGTCGCCGTCTCACTGTCCTCCGTGGACGCGCCGAGCGTGTTGATCGTGTACTCGGTCGGCCCGTACAGGTTGTAGCCGTACGTGCCGGGCGTCTCGCGCAGCCGCTGCCACACCGACTCGGGCACGGCCTCGCCGCCGAGCAGCACCAGCGCGGGCACGTGGCCCTCCAGCAGGCCCTCCTCGATGAGCAGCTGGGCGTAGGTCGGGGTCACGTTGACCACGTCGATGAGGTGCTCGTCGCAGTACGCCACCAGGGCCGACGCGTCCCGGCGCAGCTCTTCGTCGCACACGTGCACCTCGTGGCCCTCGACCAGCCACAACAGCTCTTCCCACGACATGTCGAACGCGAACGACACGGTGTGCGCGATGCGCAGCCGACGTCCACCGGCCGCCGCGATGGCGGGCGCGAAGATCGCCTGCTGGTGGTTGAGCTGCATGTTCGTCAGGCCGCGGTACGGCGTGACGACGCCCTTGGGCCGGCCGGTGGAGCCGGACGTGTAGATCACGTACGCCGGGTGGTCCAGCGAGAACGCCGGCCACTCGACCTCGTCCGGCGCGGCGGGCAGGTCGTCGACGCCCAGCTCGTCCAGGCACAGCGCGTCCGGCACCAGCCCGACCGCCGTGGTCGAGAGCACGCACAGCGGCTTGGTGTCCTCGATCATCATCAGCAGCCGGTCGGCCGGGTGGTCGAGGTCGAGCGGCAGGTAGGCGGCCCCGGTGCGGAGCACCGCGAACAACGCCACCACCATCTCGGTCGTGCGCGGCAACGCGAGCGCGACCACGCGTTCCGGTCCCGCGCCCCGGCTGATCAGCAGCCGGGCCAGGGCGTCGATCCGGTCCTGCAACCCGGCGTAGGTGAGCCGCTGGTCGCCGAACACGAGCGCGGTCGCGTCCGGGGTCCGGCGGGCCTGGGCGGCGAGCAGGTCCGCGATGGTCTCCTCGACCAGCGGGTTCGCGCTGGCGTCCCACTCGGCTTCGAGCGAGCGCCGTTCGTGCTCGGGCAGCACGTCGAGCGTGCCGACCAGCGCCTCCGGCGCGTCGAGCAGCCGGCGCAGCACGGTGGTGTAGCGGGTGAGCAGTGCCCGCGCGGCGTCGGCGGGGAAGACGTCCGGGCGGGACGCGAGCGTGACGCGGGTGCGCGCGCCGGGCGTGATGATGAGCGTGAGCGGGAAGTGCGTGCCGTCCACGTTGGACACTTCCAGCACGCC
This sequence comes from Actinosynnema sp. CA-299493, assembly GCF_050946825.1. Classification (NCBI taxonomy): domain Bacteria; kingdom Bacillati; phylum Actinomycetota; class Actinomycetes; order Pseudonocardiales; family Pseudonocardiaceae; genus Actinosynnema; species Actinosynnema sp. CA-299493. The sequence continues at coordinate 2,998,894 of NZ_CP191993.1, read as the reverse complement.
GTGCCGGGACGCGAACTCGCCCTGGCGGTCGTCGCCGTCGCCGGTGCGCAGCACGAACAGCGTGTCGAACAGCTGCCGGTGCCCGGCCTCCCGCTGGATCTCGCCGAGGCCGACGTGCTCGTAGGACATGAGCGCGGTCCGCTCGGCCTGGACGCGCCGCAGCAGCTCCAGCACGGTCTCGCGGGGGTCGAGCGCGATGCGGGTGGGGATGGTGTTGAGGAACATGCCGATGACGTGCTCGACGCCGTCGACCTCGACCGGGCGGCCCGCGACGGCGGTGCCGAACACCACGTCGTCCCGGCCGACCTGGCTCGCCAGCACCATCGCCCACGCGGCGTTGAACACGGCGTTCGCGGTCAGGCCGTGCTGCCGGGCCCGGGTTCGGACGCGGTCGGTCAGCTCCTCGTCCAGCTCCTCGTGGAACTCGGCCGGGATGACCGGCTCGCGTGACCGGTCGACGGGCGCGACCAGGGTCGGCTCGCGCAGGCCGGACAACGCGGTGCGCCAGGCGTGCAGCGCCGCGTCGTGGTCCTGCCGGGCCAGCCACGCCAGGTAGTCGCGGTAGGTGCCGGGCGGCGGCAGCTCGGCGTCGACGTCGCGGTACAGCTCCAGCAGCTGCTCCAGGAACAGCCATGCCGACCAGCCGTCCCAGAGGATCAGGTGGTGGGTGATGACGAGCCGGTCGCGGCCGTCGGGCAGCCGCAGCACCAGGAACCGGCACAGCGGCGGTGCGGCCAGGTCGAACCGCTCGCGCCGGTCGGCGGCCAGCAGCTCCGGCGCCTCGGCGTCGTCCGCCTCGACCACGCGCAGCGGGATCTCCAGGCCGGGTGCGATGAACTGCACCGGTGACGGCACGCCGTCGCTGGTGAACCCGGCGCGCAGGCTCGGGTTCCGCTCCAGGAGCGCGGCGCCCGCGCGGCGCAGCCGGTCGACGTCCAGCCGGCCGGCGAAGTCCATCGTCTCCTGGGAGAGGTAGACGTCGAGCGCGCCGGTGTCGTAGCTGGAGTGGAAGTACAGGCCCTCCTGCAACGGCGAGAGCGGCCACACGTCCTCCGCCTCGGGCAGTGCGGCGCGCTGGTCGTCGGTCAGCACGAGCAGCGGCGCGTCGGCGGCGGTGGTGGCCGCGGTCGCCTCGACGGCGGCCAGCGCGGCGACCGTGCGGTGCTCGAACACGTCACGGGGGCTGATCCCGATGCCGAGCCCGCGCGCCCGGCTGGACACCGCGATGGACGTGATGCTGTCGCCGCCGAGCACGAAGAAGTCGTCGTCCACCCCGAGGTCGGCCAGGCCGAGCACGTCGGCGAACACCTCGCACAGCAGGCGTTCCCGGTCGGTTTCCGGCGCACGTCGGCCGGTCTTCGCGAGGGTCGGCGAGGGCAGCGCGGCCTGGTCGAGCTTGCCGCTGGGGGTGAGCGGGAAGTCGGCCAGCGCCACGACCGCGTGCGGGACCATCGCGGCGGGCAGGGCGTCGGCGACGCCGGCCCGCACCGCGTCGAGGTCGACGTCGGCCGGCGTCACGTAGCCGAGGAGCTGGTCGCCGCGGGCGATGACGGCGGCCCGTCGCACGCCCGGCTGCTCGACCAGCGCGGACTCGACCTCGCCCAGCTCGATCCGGTTGCCGCGCACCTTGACCTGCCGGTCGGTGCGGCCGAGGTAGACCAGCACGCCGTCCGGGCGGCGCACCACCAGGTCGCCCGTGCGGTACATGCGTTCGCCGGGCGCGCCGAACGGGTCGGCCACGAACCGCTCGGCGGTGAGCGCGAACCGGCCGTGGTAGCCGAGGGCGAGCTGGACGCCCGCCAGGTACAGCTCGCCCGGCACGGTCACCGGCACGGGCCGCAGGAACGGGTCGAGCACGTGCAGCCGCGTGTTCCAGACCGGGCGGCCGATGGGCACGGCCGGGTCGGGCGCGGCGTCGTACTCGAAGTGGGTGACGTCGACGGCGGCCTCGGTGGGGCCGTAGAGGTTGTGCAGCGGCACGGCGGTGAGCGCGAGCCACCGGCCGGCCACGTCGCCGGTCAACGCCTCGCCGCTGCTGAACGCGCGGCGCAGGCTCGCCGACCACGACCTGTCCTCGTGCACCTCGGGGACGCCGAGGAACGCGGCCAGCATGGACGGCACGAAGTGCAGCGTGGTGATCCGCTCGCGGCGGATCAGCCCGGCGAGGTAGGCGGGGTCGCGGTGGCCGTCCGGCTTGGCGAGCACGACGGCCGCGCCCTCGCACAGCGCCCAGAAGAACTCCCACACCGAGACGTCGAAGCTGGAGGGCGTCTTCTGCAGCACGCGGTCGTCGGCGGTGAGGCCGTACTCGTGCTGCATCCACGCCAGCCGGTTCACGATCGCGCGGTGCGTGACGACGACGCCCTTGGGCCGCCCGGTCGAGCCTGAGGTGTAGATCAGGTAGGCGGGCTGGTCCGGGTGGGGCGCGGGGAGGTCGGCGGGCGGGGTCGAGGTGTCGACGCAGTCCTCGGGCCGCAGGACGGTGGTCGCGCCGGAGTCGGCCAGCATGAACTCGACGCGCTCGGCCGGGTAGTCGAGGTCGAGGGGCAGGTAGGCGGCGCCGGCCTTGAGCACGGCCAGCAGCGCCACCAGCAGCTCGGCGGACCTCGGCACGGCGACGCCGACGACCCGGTGGCCGTGGAGCGTGCCCGCCAGCGCGGTGGCGCGTCGGTCCAGTTCGGCGTAGGTGAGGGTGACGTCGCCGTAGACGACCGCGACGGCGTCGGGGGTGCGGGCGGTCTGCGCGGCGATGCGGCTGACGAGCGTGCCTTCCGGCACGTCGGCGGTGGTCGCGTTGAGCTGGTCGAGCCACTCGGCTTCGGCGTCGGAGACGAGGTCGAGGCTCGCCACCGGCCGGTCGGGGGTGGTGGCGAACGCGGACAGCAGCCGGACGAGTCGTTCGGCTGCCCGGGCGACCTCGGCGTCGGGGAGGCGGTGCTTGAGGCGCAGTTCGATGCGGTCGCCGGGCATCGCGATCAGGGCCAGCGGGTAGTGCACCTGGTCGCGGATCTCGACGTCGTCGACCACGTCGGGGAAGTTCTCGACCACGACGAGGGTGTCGAACAGCTCGCCGTGCCCGGTGACGCGCTGGATCTCGGCGAGGCCGAGGTGCTGGTGGTCCAGCAGCCGCGCCTGCTCGCTCTGCAGGTGCTGGAAGGCGGTCGCGAGGCTGTCGTCCCCCCGCCACCGCTGGCGGACGGGGACGGTGTTGATGAACAGCCCGACCGCGTTCTCGATGCCGGGCACCTCGGCCGGCCGGCCGGCCACGGTGGTGCCGTAGACGACGTCCGCCCGACCGGTGAGGCCGCCCAGGAGCAGCCCCCAGGCGCCGTGCAGGACCGTGCTGAGCGTCAGACCACGCCGCCTCGCCTCACCGACGAGGGCCGCGCTGAGCTCGGCGGACAACCGGACCCGGTGCTGCCCGTGCCGCGGCGACACCTCGACTGACGGCAGTGCTTCGCCGGCGTCCCCTCCCAGGGGACCCCTGCTGTGATTCTGCCGGCCGGGGCCGACGGTTCCGGGCCGCGCGGAGGAGGTTGTGGACAGACCGGCGATCCTGGTCGGCTCGTCCACATCGGACAGGGCCGCGCGCCAGGCCTCGTGCGCCGCGGCGCGGTCGCGGCTCGCCAGCCACGCGAAGTAGCGCCGGTGGTCGACCGGCTCCACCCGGCCGCCGACCAGCTCGCGCCGCAGCAGCCCGACCGACCACCCGTCCAGCAGGATGTGGTGCAGCGTCAGCACCAGCCGGTCACCGTGCCGGGCCGCGCGCAGCAACGGCGGCCGGGACAGGTCGAACGGTTCGGCGCGCTCCGCCGCCAGCACGGCCTCGACGTCATCGGTGGCCGGGTACTCGCGCCACGGCAGCGGCAGCGCCTCCGCGATCACCTGCTCCACTCGCCCGCGATCGGTCTGGTGGAAACCCGCCCGCAGCAACGGGTGCCGGTCCAGCAGCCCCTGCACGGCCTCGCGGCCGACGTCCAGGCTCAGCACTTCCTGCACCACGTAAGAATCGTCGGTGTCGTACTGAGCGTGGAAGAAGAAGCCCTCCTGCAACGGCGACGCCGGCAGCACGTCCGACGAGAACCCGTCGAGGGAGAGCTCGGCGCCGACCGCCCGCGCCACCCGCGCCAACCCGGCCGCGGTCCGGTGCTCGAACACCTCGCGCGGCGTGAACTCCAGGCCCGCGGCACGCGCCCGCGACACCAGCTGCATCGTGACGATGCTGTCGCCGCCCAGCTCGAAGAAGTTGTCGTGGATCCCGGGTGTCAGCCCGAGCACCTCGCCGACCAGGTCCACCAACGCCTGCTCGACCGGGTTCGTGGCCGGCGCGTCACCGGCCAGGGCGGTCCAGTCCGGCTCCGGCAGGGCGGCGCGGTCCAGCTTGCCGTTCGGGGTCAGCGGCAGCGGCCCGGCCATCGGCACCACCGCGGACGGCACCATGTACTCCGGCAGCGCCGAGGCGACGTGCTCGCGCGCGTCCACCGGCGAGGCCGTGCCGACCACGTACGCGACGAGGCGCTTCACCCGGCGGTGGTCCTCCCGCACCAGCACGGCGGCCTGCGCGACCTCCGGGTGCGCCATGAGCACGCTCTCGACCTCGCCCGGCTCGATCCGGAACCCCCGGATCTTCACCTGGCCGTCGGACCGGCCCAGGAAGTCGAGGGCGCCGTCGGCGCGCCACCGGGCCCGGTCGCCCGTCCGGTACATGCGGGAACCGGGTCCGGCGAAGGGGTCGGCCACGAACCGGGACGCGGTCAGCGCCGCCTGTCCCCGGTAGCCCCGCGCGAGCCCGCGCCCACCGACGTACAGCTCGCCCTCGACGCCCACCGGCACCGGCCGCAACGCCGAGTCGAGGACGTAGCAGCGGGTGTTCGGGTCCGGCACGCCGATCGGCACCGGACCGGTCCAGTCCGGCCGGGCGGCCCACAGCGTGGAGTTCACCGTGGCCTCGGTCAGGCCGTACGCGGCGACGACCCGCAGGCGGCGCGCCCACCGGGCGATCAGCTCGGTCGGCACGGTCTCCGTGCCCACGATCAGCACGGCGCCGGCGGGCAGCTCGCACTCCGGCGGCAGCGCGGCGACCAGCGACGGCGGCAGGATCATGTGCGTGGCCCCGTGCGCGGCGACGTAGGAGGTCAGCTCCTCCCCCGCGACCCGCCGGTGCGACGGCACGACGACCGCGCGACCGCCGACGCCGAGGGACATGCACAGGTCCCACACGGCCACGTCGAACCCGACGGACGCGAACTGCACGACCCGGCTGTCCGGCGTGATCCCGATCCGGTCCAGCGCGGTCGCGATGAGGCTGCCGATGCCCTCGTGCGTGACCACGACGCCCTTGGGCCGCCCGGTCGAGCCGGACGTGTAGATCACGTACGCGGCCTGGTCCAGCGCGATGGGCAGGCCCAGGTCGGAGCCGTCGTCGGGCAGCTCGAACCGCGTCTGCGGCGTGATGACCAGCTTCGCGCCCGAGTCGGCGACCATGTGGTCGACGCGGTCGCGCGGGTGGTCGAGGTCCAGCGGCAGGTAGGCCGCGCCCGCCTTCATCACCGCGAGCAGCGTGACGACCAGGTCCGCCGAGCGGGGCAGGGCCACGCCCACCACGTCCTCGGCCCGCACGCCCGAGGCGACGAGCGCGCGGGCCAGCCGGTTCGCGGCGACGTTCAGCTCGGCGTACGTCAAGGACACGTCCTCGCACACCACCGCGACGGCGTCCGGGCGCAGCGCGACCTGGCGCTCGAACGCGCCGGGCCACGTCACCTCGTCCACCTCGCGCGGTGACGTGCCGAGCTCCAGCAGCCGGGCGCGTTCCGCGTCGTCCACCAGGTCGATCGACGCCACCGGCTGGTCGGGGTCGGCGTCGAGCACGCGCAGGAAGCGGCGCTGGTGGTCGGCCAGTTCCGCCGGGGTGCACACGGCGGCGTTCGCCTCGAACGTCACGACCAGTCGGCCGTCGGCGCGTTGCAGGAACGACGTGGTGAGGTCGTTGACCGGTCCCAGCGACAGCATGTGGAACGCGGGGTCGAGGTCGGCGAAGCCCATCTCCCGGCCGAAGCCCAGGTAGTTGACCGTCGGCCCGACCAGCTCGGGGATGCCGTCGCGCAGGCCGAGCTCGCGGGCCAGGTCCTCGCCGCGGTAGGCGCTGCGCGGGACGACCTCGCGGATCTCGCGGTCGACGTCGGCGATCAGGCCGGTGATGGTGCTGTCCGGCCGCACGGTGACGCGCAGCGGCAGCACGGTGGACGCCATGCCCGGGGTGACCCGGCTGACCGCGTCGCGCCGACCGGTCACCGGCATGGCCAGCACCAGGTCGGACGCGCCGGTCACGCGGTGGGTGTAGGTGGCGACGGCGGCGATGACCTGCCGTGACGTCAACGGGGTCGGCAGCTCGACGGTGCGGCGGATGACCTCGCGCACCTGCCCGGCGGCCCGCGGCACGAGCCGCACCGGCTCGGGGTGGTCGGCCATCTTCGCGTGCCAGAACGCCCGGTCGGACTCCCGCGCCGGCGAGTCGCGGTAGGCGAGGTCCGCGTCGACCAGCGCTCGCACCGGCTTCGACCGCGGCTCGGTGTCGCCCTCGTACAGCTCGCCGGCCCGGCGGGTGATCAGCACGCAGCCGTAGGCGTCGACCACGAGGTGGTGGTAGCGCTGGTACCAGAGCACGTGGTCGTCGGCGATGCGCAGCAGCGCGTGGTGGAACAGCGGGCCGGTCGCGATGTCGGTCAGCCGCGCCATGTCGTCGTCCATCCACGCCCGCGCGTCGGCGGGCGAGTCGAACGACCGCAGCGTGACGTCGGTGGTCGGCGGCGTCGGGACCTGGCCGTCCTCGGTGAACCGGACGTGCAGCGCGCCGGTCTCGCCGATCGTCTGCCGGACGGCGGCTTCCAGCCGGTCGTGGTCGACCGGTCCGCGCAGCTCCAGGTACCACGCCACGTTGTAGACGGGGTTGTCGGGCTCCAGCTGCTGTGCCAACCAGACACCCGTCTGAGCACCGGTCAAGGGCAGCACCACGGTCACGACCTTCCCGTTCCTTCCCGACATCCCTCTTCACACACCGCGGGTGAGGGCGCACAACGGCACCCCCACCCGCGAGGTCGCGTCGGTCGTTCGCGCTTGATTTGCGGTGATCACGCTTTTCGATCGCCGGAAATCAGGCGCGAACGACCGACTTCCGGGCGACCTCGCCGCCGTCTGCGGAGCAGCGGCAATCCAACACAGCTAGTTCTTGATCGCTTCCAGCAGCGGCACGACCTGCTCGATGCCGTAGGGCACGCTCAGCACCGTGTTGAACGACATGGCCGCGCCGATCGGCGGGTCCATGTAGGTGAGGAACAGGTCGCGCTTCTCGCTGACGACCTTGAGCCGCTGGTAGGCGGGCACGGACTTGACCCGCTCCCACGCGCTCTGGTCGAACATGAGCCACACCAGCCGGTCGGCGTCGAGCAGGTCGAACCGCTCCTCGCTGAACTCGGCCACGTTCAGCTGGCCGGCGAGCTTGCCGATCTCGTCCACGAGGGTGAAGCCCAGCTCCTTCATGAAGATGGCCTTCGGGTCGGTCGGCGCGAACGCGGAGTACTGGCCGGGCTTGAAGCTGTCGGCCACCACCATCTTCTTGCCGGCCCACTCGGGGTGCGCGGCCTTGGCGTCGCCGAACTTCTTCGCCACGCCGTCGATCAGCGCCCGCGCTTCCTCCTCCTTGCCCAGCGCCTTGCCGATGTGCAGGGTCTGGTCCTGCCACGGCGCGGCGTAGTCCGGGAACGCCTTGGGCTGCGCGACCACGGGCGCGATCTTGGACAGCGTGTCGTACTGCTCCTGCTTCATGCCGGAGTAGACGGCGAGGATCAGGTCGGGCTTGAGCGCGGCGACCTTCTCCAGGTTGTACTCGTCGCGCTCGCCGACGATCTCGGGCTGGGTGTCGCCCCAGAGTTCCTCGGTCCACGGCCAGTTGCCGTACGGCCGCTCCTTGAACCAGTCCACGACGCCGACCGGCTTGACGCCCAGGGCGAGCGCCGGCTCCTGGTCGGACAGGCCGAGCGTGACGACCTTCTTCGGCTCGGCCTTGATCTCGGTGGTGCCGTACTTGTGCTCGACCGAGACCGGGAACGCGCCGGTGGGGGCGGAGTCGGTCTGGCTCGTCCCGCCGGAGCCGGCGTCGCCGCCGCCCCCGCAGGCGGCCAGCGCCAGCGCCGCGACCGACACGGCCGCGACCAGCTTGAACTTCGTGGACATCACAGGGTTTCCCTTTCGGAGGCGCGGCGGCGCCGCTGTACCGTGCTGGATCTTCGGGGCTGGACTTCGTTAGGTTTGCATAACCTAACAAATTGCGAGGCGTTTCAGCTCACCCGTGAGACGCTGATCGCGTATTCGGGCGGCGAGGGCACGGACGAGGGTGCCGGCGACGGCACCGACGGGTGCGCCACCGGGGCGCGGTGGCCGAGCACGGACTGGAGGATCTCGCCGACCCGCACGGACGTGTTGGACAGCAACGACGACGAGATGCCGTGCGTGTGCTCGGTGCCGCCCTGGAGGTAGAGACCGGCCACCAGGTCGTCGTCGGTGTCCAGGCGGTAGTCGCGGCCGACGCTGAGCCTGCCCCGCGCGTCACGGGCGCAGCGCCCGGCCAGGTCGCCCAGCAGGCCGGTCGGGTCGGCCTCGCGGTAGCCGGTGGCGTAGACGATCGCGTCGGCGTCGAGCACTTCGCGCGCGCCGGTGCCCAGCGACTCCACGGTCACCGCCACGCCGCCCTCGCGGTCGTCCAGCTCGGCCACGCGGGAGAGGTTGAGCAGCCGCAGTCGCTGCCGCCCCACCACCTTCTCCCGGTACACCCGCCGGTACAGCTCGGCGATCAGGTCGCTGTCGACCACCGCGTAGTTGGTGTTGCCGTGGTAGTCCATCAGCTTGCGCTTGACCTGCTCGGGCGCGTCGAAGTAGTCGTCCACGGCCGCGGGGTCGAAGATCCGGTTCGCGAAGGAGCTGTCGTCGGCCGGGCTGTAGCCGTAGCGGGCGAACACCGCGCACACCTCGGCGGTCGGGAACCGCTCGTGCAGGAACGCGGTCACCTCGGCGCCGCTCTGCCCGGCGCCGACGACGACGAGCCGGCGCGGGTCGGCCAGCGACTCGACGCGGTGCAGGAAGTCCCGGTTGTGCCAGACCCGCGCGGACGGCCGGACGCCCTCGGGCAGCGCCGGGCGCAACCCGGTGGCCAGCACCAGGTTGCGGGCGCGGCGCACCTCCACCTCGCCGGTCGACGTGCGCGAGGCGACGTCGAAGTGCGTGATCACACCGTTCTCGGCCACCGGCCGCACGTCCACCACGTCGTGGTCGTAGGACACCAGGTCGTCGACGCGACCGGCGGCCCACTCGAAGTAGTCGTGGAACTCGACGCGCAGCGGGAACATGTTCTTGTGGTTGATGAAGTCGACCAGCCTGCCCCTGCTGTGCAGGTAGCTCAGGAAGGTGAAGGTGCTGTGCGGGTTCCGCAGCGTCACCAGGTCCTTGAGGAACGACACCTGCATGGTGGCGTCGTCGAGCAGCATCCCGCGGTGCCAGCCGAACCGCGGCTGCCGTTCCAGGAAGTGGGCGGTCACCACGTCTTCGGCGCGCGCGCTGGCGTTGTACTCGGTGACGGCGATCGCGAGGGCCAGGTTGGACGGCCCGAAGCCGACGCCGAGGACGTCGAAGACCGGTGGCTGTGGCATGGCTGTCCCATCGGTGCGAAAACAGGGTGATCGAACTTTGGTTACCCTAACCTAAGTTGATCCCTCGCGGGAGTGATCCAGGCCTCTCTCGTGATTAGGGTAGCCTCACCTCGCACTTCAGCGGAAGGCGGGCACCGGGGTGAAAACCGTCCACAGGACCGAGGTCCTCAAGAGGGCCGTGACCGGGCAGTGGAGGTCGGTGAGCGTCGCCTCGGCGCTCGGCGCGGCGCACCAGGCCGGCGAGGCCGCCGTGCCCCTGCTCATCGGCGTGGTGATCGACGAAGCGGTGCGCACCGGCGCGAGCGGGCGGCTGGTCCTCTGGATCGGCGTGCTGGCCGCGGTGTTCGTGACGCTGTCGCTGAGCTTCCGCTTCTCCCTGCGCAGCGGTGAGAAGGCGTCGCACCAGGCCGCGCACGAGGTGCGGTCGGCGTTGGCCGCCCGGGTGCTGTCGGCGGACGGCGGCGCGGCGCGCGGCAGGCTGTCCGGCGAGCTGGCGAACATCGCGACCAGCGACGCGCAGCGCGTCGGGCAGGTGAACCTGGCGCTGCCGATCGCGTTCTCCGCGGTGATCGGCGTGCTGGTGGGCGCGGTGGCGCTGCTGCGGGTGTCCTGGGTGCTCGGGCTGCTGGTGCTGGTGGCCGCGCCGGTCCTGCTCGGCTTGGCGCACGTGCTCGGCAAGCCACTCGAACGGCGCAGCGACGCCGAGCAGGACCGGGCCGCGCTGGCGTCCGGGGTGGCGGCCGACCTGGTCGCCGGGCTCCGGGCGTTGAAGGGCATCGGCGCGGAGGACGCGGCGGCGCGGCGGTACCGGGTGACCAGCCGGTCGTCCATGGCGGCGGCGATCCGCGCGGCCGGGTCGCGGGCCTGGCTGGACGGCTCGATGCTGGCGATGACCGGCGTGTTCCTGGCGATCGTGGCACTGGTCGGCGGGCACCTGGCCGCGGCCGGGACGATCACGGTCGGCGAACTGGTCGCCGCGGTCGGGTTGGCGCAGTTCCTGCTGTGGCCGCTGTCGATCTTCTCCTGGGTCAACGGGTTGCTGGCGCAGGGCCGGGCGTCGGCCGCGCGGGTGGCCGAGGTGCTGGCCGCGCCACCGGACGTGCCGCCCGGCTCGTCGCCGCTGCCCTCGGTCGCCGGACGGGTGGAGCTGGACGGCGTGGTGTCCGGGTCGTTGCGCGGGGTGTCGTTCGCGGTGGCGCCCGGCGAGCTGCTCGGCGTGGTGGCGCGCGACCCGGCGGACGCGGTGTCGCTGCTGGCCGTGCTGGCGCGCGAGGTGGACCCCGTGGACGGCGCGGTGGCGCTGGACGGCGTGCCGCTGTCCACTGTGGAGGGTTCGGCGCTGCGGCGGGCGGTGTTGGTGGCGGCGCACGACGCGGACCTGTTCGAGGGTTCGGTGCGGGACAACGTCGCCGCCGGTGGGCCGCGGGCCGATGGCGAGGGGCTCCGCGAGGCGCTGGACGCGGCACGGGTGGACGACGTGGCGCGGGCGTTGCCCGACGGGCTGGACACGGTGATCTCGGCGCGCGGCCGGTCGCTGTCGGGCGGGCAGCGGCAGCGGGTGGCGCTGGCGCGCGCCCTGGCCGCCGCTCCCCCGGTGCTGGTGGTGCACGACCCGACGACCGCGGTGGACGCGGTGACGGAGGTGGCGCTGGCCGCCGGGATCAAGCGGGTGAGGGCGGGCCTGACCACGATCGTGGTGGCGACGAGCCCGGCGCTGCTGGCCGCGGCGGACCGCGTGGTGTTCCTGGCCGCCGGCGCCGTCGTCTCGTCCGGCGCGCACGCGGACCTGGTGGCGGACGAGGACTACCGACTGGTGGTGTTGAGCTGATGGCCGGACCGACGACGGACGAGACGCGCCGACGGGTGGTGTCGGGCTGATGGGCGAGCTGCTCGCGACCGCCTCCGGCGCCCGGACCTGGGCGGTGGTCGGCGAACTGGTCCGCCCGCGCCGGGCGTTGGCGTGGGCGGCGCTGCTGGTGCTGCTGGCGGGCACGGCGGTCGGGTTGCTGACCGCGCCGGTCCTGGGCCGGATCGTGGACCTGGTCGGCGCGGGGTCGTCCGCCATCACGTGGCCCGTGGCGGTGCTGGTGCTGGTCGCCGCCGTCCAGGGGCTGTCGACGGCGGTCGGCACGTCGTTGGTGGCGCGGCTGGGCGAGGGGATGCTCGCCGACCTGCGCGAGAAGTTCGTGGAACGGGCGCTGCACCTGCCGCTGGGGCGGGTGGAGGAGGCGGGCTCGGGCGATCTGACCTCGCGGGTGACGCGGGACGTGCAGGTGATCGCCGACGCGGTGCGCAACGCGCTGCCGGTGATGGCGCGGTCGGCGTTGACGATCGGGCTGACCGTCGTCGGCATCGCGGTGCTGGACTGGCGGTTCCTGATCCCCGTGCTGCTGGCGATGCCGATCCACGTGCACACCGTGCGCTGGTACGGCGGGCGGGCGGTGGAGCTGTACGCGGCGCAGCGCGTGGCGGTGGGCGTCCAGCAGCAGCAGTTGCTCGACTCCATCGGCGGCGCGGCGACCGTGCGGACGTTCGGGTTGGCCTCGGCGCACGTGGCCCGGGTGCGGTCGCGGTCGCAGGCGGCGGTCGACCTGGCGTTGCGCGGCATCCGGCTGCTGACCCGGTTCTACGGCCGGCTGAACGCGGCCGAGTTCATCGGGCTGGCCGGCGTGCTGGTCACCGGGTTCTGGCTGGTCGGCGCGGGGTCGGCGTCGGTGGGCACGGCGACCGCCGCGGCGCTGTACTTCCACGGCCTGTTCAACCCGCTCAACGCCGCCCTGGCGCTGGCCGACGACGCGCAGGCGGCCACCGCGTCGCTGTCCCGGCTGGTGGGCGTGACCGACGAGCCGATGCCCGTCCAGGAGGGCCGGGTGCGGCCGGCGGACACCACGGTCAAGCTGGCCGGGGTCTCCTACTCCTACGTGGACGGACACCCGGTGCTGCGGGACGTCGACCTGGAGCTGGCCGCCGGTGAGCGGGTCGCGCTGGTCGGGGCCTCCGGCGCGGGCAAGACGACGTTGGCCAAGCTGATCGCGGGCGTGCACGAGCCGACTACCGGGTGCATCGCCATCGGCGGGGTGGAGCTGGGGTCGGCGGTGCGGTCGGTCGCGTTGATCACGCAGGAGGTGCACGTCTTCGCCGGTCCGCTGGCCGACGACCTGAGGCTGGCCCGGCCGGACGCCACCGAGGACGAGATCTCCGCGGCGTTGGCGCGGGTCGGGGCGCTCGGCTGGGCCTCCGCGCTGCCCTCCGGCCTGGAGACCGTGGTCGGCGAGGGCGGGCACCGGCTGACCGTGACGCAGGCGCAGCAGCTGGCGCTGGCCCGGCTCGTGCTGGCCGACCCACCGGTGGCGATCCTGGACGAGGCGACCGCGGACGCGGGCAGCGCGGGCGCGCGGGAGCTGGAGGAAGCCGCCGCGCGGGCGTTGGACGGGCGGACCGGTCTGCTGGTGGCGCACCGGCTCACCCAGGCCGTGACGGCGGACCGCGTGGTCGTGCTGGAGGCGGGCCGGGTGGTGGAGAGCGGCCCGCACGAGGAGCTGCTGGCCGCCGGCGGCCGTTACGCGGAGCTGTGGGCGGCCTGGTCGGGCACCCGGTCGTGACGGGCCGCGCCGAACGCGCGGCCGGCTCGACCGATCGGGTGCCGCCGCGCCGGGTCGGGCGCATCGCCCGCCCGGCGCACCTCGCCGACGCCTCTCCCGCCCGGTGGTCCGGCGATCACCGGCGGCCGTCGGCGGGACCGGGAAGCGGTCTCAGAGGAGCACGATCAGCAGCACGATCGCCAGGGCCACCGCGATGATGGTCGGGATGGTGGCGGGCGACTTGCGGTAGTGCCGGTCCACCGACGTGGTGCGGAACCAGCTGTGCGGCAGGCGGCGGCGGTGTCGTTCGACCCAAGGCATGTCGGCTCCCAACGTGGATTCGTCCCCCGACGATCACGGTGGTGGTACCCGGGACGAGCGGTCGCTAAGCCGAAACGTGTCCTGCCCGACGAAAGCGCCGGTGGTCGAAGGACCACCGGCGCGTTCGAGGAGCGGGTTTCAGGCCTGTTCGGCGACCGGGGCGGGCCGCCGGCGCAGGGCCAGCGCGTCCGGCACCAGGGTCAGCAGGCCGAGCACGCCGAGGGCCGCGCCGATCCACAGCGGGCCGCGCAGCCCCATGCCCCAGTCGATGCCGAGGCCGCCGATCCACGACCCGACCATCACGCCGAGCATGATGCAGGCCGTGTGCACGGAGTTGACCAGCATGTTGTTCTGGCCCACCCGCGCGCCCCTGGTCACCAGGGCCGGGTTCATCGACACACCGGTCAGGCCGATCACCACCAGCGCGATGACCGCGACCACGGCCGACTGGGCGAACAGCGCGAAGAGCGCCATCGCCGCCACGGCCACGACCAGGCCGACCACCAGCACCTGGATGGTGAACCGGTCCGCCAGCCTGCCCACCACGTTGTTGCCGACGATCGTCGCCACGCCGTAGACCACGAGCAGCACCGGCACGATCCCGGCGGAGAACCCGCTGAGCTCGGTCAGGATCGGCACGAAGTAGGTGAAGCCCGCGAACGTGGCGCCGATCAGCAGCAGGCTCGTCGCGTAGATGGCCCACAGCTTGCCGCTGCGGAAGATCGCGAGCTGGCCCGCCATCGGCGTCGGCGGCGGGGCCGGCATCGCGGGCAGCGCCTTGACCAGCAGCAGGCCGACCGCCAACGCGACGCCCGCCACCACCAGGAAGCTGACCCGCCAGCCGAACCGCTCGCCGATCAGCGTCGCCGCCGGCAGGCCGAGCACGGTGCCGAACATCAGCCCGCCGAGCACCAGCGACGAGGCCCGCGCGAACTTCTCGCCGCCGACCAGCTCGGCGCACGCGGTCAGCGCCACGCCGAAGAACGCCGCCGCCGCGACCGCGGTGACCAGGCGGGCCACCACCATCGTCCCGTAACCCTGCGCCGCGGCGCCGAGCACCTGGCCCACCACGAAGACCGCGACGAGGCCGAGCAGGGCGGTCTTGCGCGACATCTTCAGCAGCGCCACGGTCAGCAGCGGGCCGCCGACCGCCATCGCGCCCGCGTAGACGGTCACGAGGTAGCCGACGGCCGCGAACGACACGTCGAACTCGGCGGACAGCGCGGGCATCAGCCCCGACACCATGTACTCGCTGGTGGTCAGGGCGAAGATGCCCAGCCCGAGGACGTAGACGGCTAAGGGCATCGGTACGGACTCCCGAAGAGGTTCAGCGGTGCGGCGACGCCGGCGGCGAGCCGGCGTCGCGTCAGATGTTGGTGATGATCCGGTCGATGAAGCCGTACTCCAGGGCCTCCTCGGCGGTGAACCACTTGTCGCGGTCCGCGTCCCGCTCGATGGTCTCGACCGTCTGACCGGTCTGCTCGGCGGTGATCCGGGCCATCCGCTTCTTCATCTGGGTGAAGATCGTCGCCTGGATCTCGATGTCGGTCGCCGTGCCGCCGATGCCCGCGGACGGCTGGTGCATCAGCACCCGCGTGCTGGGCAGCACGAAGCGCTTGCCGCGCGTGCCCGAGGAGAGCAGGAACTGGCCCATCGAGGCCACGAAGCCGAGGCCGATCGTGGACACGTCGGGCTTGATGTGGTTCATCGTGTCGTAGATGGCCATGCCCGCCGTGACCGAACCGCCCGGCGAGTTGATGTACATCTGGATGTCGGCCTCGTCGTCCTCGGCCGCGAGGACCAGCAACTGCATGGTCAACCGGTTGGCGACCTCGTCGTTCACCTCGGAGCCGAGCAGCACGATCCGCGACCGAAGCAACTGCTCGTACAGCGGGTCGTGCGCCATCGGAGTTTGCGTGTTCGAGCGGGCCAGGATCGCTGCCGCGAGGTCCACCGTTCCCCCATGTTCCATACGTGAAAAATGCCGTGCGTGAACAATGCCGTTCGACTACGGAACGTAGCCTGATCGTCGCAACCCAATCAACTCGACGGCCCGCAGTTCGCTAGTGGCGAACCTACCGCCGACGCGCCTCGGACGGCGCCTCGCCGAGCAGCACGGTCGCCGCGTAGCCGAGCGAGTTGCCCCGCACGCGCACGACGGTCAGCCCGCACTCGCGCAGCAGCGCCCGGAACCGGGGCTCGCTGAACGACCTGGAGTAGAAGCCGTCGGCGCCGGTGAACAGCACGCCGCCGTCGCCGGTCAGCTCGAACTCCAGGCCGCGCACGCCGCACCGCGTGTAGTAGGCGTGGCGGACCTTCGTGGCCTCCAGCCCCTCGCCGAACACCGAGATGACCGCCGCGCCGGACGCGCCGGCCAGGGACCTCAGCAGCCGCGGCGGGTGGCGGAAGTTGCCCAGCAGGTTGAACGGCAGCGTGTACAGCGGTCGCTCGCCCACCAGGTCCCGGTCCCACCGGTGGTGGTTGAACAGGTCGTCCACCAGCGTGCGCGCCCGTTCGGCCATGCCCTCGCGCTCGATGCGCGCGGCGAGCGTGGCGACCGCCCGCGCGTCGAGGTCGACGCCCAGGTAGCGCACGCCGAGGTGCCGGGCCACCTCCAACGCGCGCCCGTCGTAGCAGCCGAGCTCGACCAGCGTGTCGCAGCCCAGGTAGGGCATGGCCTCGGCGGTGGCCAGGCTCTCCATCTGCAACAGCGGCAGGACGTCGTCGGGGAAGTTGGCCAGGGTCATGATGGTCGCCGAGCCCGACGAGCGCGCGTAGAAGGCGGACTCCGGCTGGTGCTCGACCGCCAGCGCCTGGTGCTGGCCGATGTGTTCTTCGAACAGGTCCGACATCTGAAGCGCAGACTCCTCCGGTGTGGGCGGGACGATCACGCGCGCCTGGCGCGTGGCGCGGTGAACCGCCGGTACACGACGTCGCGCAGCACGTCCTCGCCGCCTTCGACCAGCGACACGTGGCGCAGGTCGCGCACCAGCGCGCCGATCGGGACCTCGTCGGTGTAGCCGAGGCCGCCGAACACCTCCGACCCGGTGCCCGCCACCCGCCAGCCGGCCTGGCCGCAGAACACCTTGGCGACCAGCGCGGACTTCAACGCGCCGCGCCGGGCGAACCGCTGTGCCGCGTCGGGGTCCGCCCGCACGGCGTCGAAGTCGTCCGCCGCGGTGCGGCACTGGCTGCGCATGGTCTCGATCTCGACCTCGACCTGGGCCATCTTGTCGGCGAACAGCGGGTGCTTGGCGAGCACGCCGTCGCGCAGCCGCCTGCCGGCGGCGAAGTCGAGGCACAGGTCGCGGACGCGCCTGGCCATGCCGACGGCGGTGGCCGCGATGAGCACCCGGCTGGCGTTGAGCCCCACCTCCAGCAGCCGCAGGCCGTGCCCGTCGAGCACGTTGCCCGCGGGCACGGCGCAGTCGGCCAGCGTGACCCGGTGCACCGGCGAGCCGGTCAGCCCGGTGGTGCGCCACGGCTCGGACACCGACACCCCGTCCACGTCGCGCGGCACGACGACGGCCACGTGCGGCTGGTCGTCGGCGCCGGCCTCGTGCCGCCCCACCACGAGCAGGTAGCGGGCGCTGTCGGCGTTGGTCGAGAACAGCTTCTCGCCGGTGACGACCACGGTGTCGCCCTTGGGCACGACCGTGGTCCGCAACCGGTCGAGCTCGCTGCCCGCCTCCCGCTCGGTGACGGCGGTGGCGAAGAAGCCGCCCTCCCGGCCGAGGTCGCCGAGCACGTCGGCACGCAGCCGGTCGTCGCCGTAGAGCGACACCAGCGTCGAGCCGATCACGCCCACGAGGGACGAGAAGGCGAACCCGGCGTCGGCGTAGGCCAGCTCGTCGACCACGTCGACGCCCTCGCGGAGGGACAGGCCGCGGCCACCGTGCTCGACGGGCAGCCACCAGTTCGCCAGCCCGGCGGCGTGCCAGGCCGCCGTGCGGGAGGCGAGGTCGGCGGGCCCGTCGAGCAGGTGCGTCCGGGCGAACGCGCGCACTTCCTGACGCAGGTCCATGACCTACGCGGACCGGGCCCTGGTGGCGAACCGGAGCAGCCCGCCGACGGTCTCCACCTCGTCCAGCTCCTCGTCCGAGGCGACGACCCCGAACTCCTTGCGCAGCTTCATCGCGAGCTCCACCAGGACCAGCGAGTCGAAACCCAGGTCCTCCAGCGGCGTCTCCGCCGTGATGTCCTCCGCCGGCACCTCGCTGATCTCGCTGATCAGCACGACGAGCCGGTCCTCGACCGCAGAACGCATGACTGGTTCCCCCTAGCTGCCGATGTCGTTGATCTTGGGCCAGCGCACCGCGACCGACCCCCAGGTCAGTCCCGCGCCGAACCCCGTGAGCACGACGTTGTGCCCCGATCTCAAGCCTTGGTGGCGCATCCCGTGCCCGAGCGCCAGCGGGATCGACGCGGCGACGGTGTTGCCGACGTCGGCGATGTTGCTGACCACCCGGTCGGCGGGCAGGTCGAGCTGGTCGGCGACGGCGGCCAGGATGCGGGCGTTGGCCTGGTGCGGCACCAGCCGGTCCACGTCCGCGGTCGTCCAGCCGACCTGGCTCAGCACCCGGTGCACCGAGTCGGTCATCGCGGTGACCGCCTTGGTGAACACCGGCTTGCCCTCCATGTGGAAGTAGCCGCGCGTCACGCCCGCCGCCCGTTCGGCCCGGCCCACGGCGGGCACCTTGAGCAGCCCGACGTGCTCGCCGTCGCTGCCCAGGTCGAACGAGAGCAGCGCGCCGTCCTCGTCCGACTCGCCCGCGCGCAGCACGACCGCGCCCGCGCCGTCGCCGATGAGCGCCCTGGTGGCCCGGTCGGCCGGGTCCAGGGTGTCGCTGAACTTGTCCGCGCCGATGAACAGCGCGCTGTCGAACAGCCCGGCGTTGATCATGGACGAGGCCGTGGCCAGGCCGTAGACGAACCCGGTGCACGCGGCCGAGACGTCGAACGCGGGCGTGCCGGACATGCCCAGGCGCGACGCCACGGTGGGCGCGGTGGCCGGGCACTGCCGGTCCGGGGTGGTCGTGGCGACCACCACCACGTCGACCCGCGTCACGCCCGCCGAGGCCAGCGCGCGTTCACCGGCCACCACCGCGAGGTCGCCGGTGGTAGTCCGCTCGTCCGCGATGTGCCGCTGCCGGATGCCGGTGCGGGTGCGGATCCAGGTGTCGGAGGTGTCGAGCACCTCGGCGAGCATGTCGTTGGTCAGCACGTCGGGCGGCACGTGGGTGCCGAGCCCGGCGAGCACCGCGGCCCGTGCCACGCCTCAGCCCTGCACGATCGCGGCGGCGGCCTCGGCCCCGCCGAGCGCTTCCATGTGCTTGACCGGGTTCCAGAAGTCCCGGTACAGCGTGATGTGCTCCCCGTCGGTGCGCAGGACGGAGATGTAGTCCTGGGAGAGCGTGCCGCCGGACTGGACGGCCGTGCCGTCGCCGTGGAACTCGCCGATGGCCAGGTCCTCGTCGGCGGTCGGGTAGAACGTCACCTCGGTGAACTTCACCGTCAGGTGCTCGGGGAACTTCTGCATGTGCTGCCAGATGGCCTCGCGGCCCTCGAAGCGGTTGGGCCAGCCGGGCGGGGCGTAGGGGAACTCCAGCACGCCCTCGGGGTGGAACAGGTCGCACCAGCCCCGGGCGTCGCCGTTCTCCAGCAACTCCAGGCTGCGGGTCAGGATCTCCTGGGCGTTCATGCGGACGTCCTTCCGGTGAGCACGGGCTGTGGGATGACGGGCACGCTGATCAGCGCGCGCAGGAACGTGATCGGCAACCAGACCAGCTCGTCGTGCGGCACGGCCAGGCGCAGGTCGGGGAAGCGGGCCAGCAGCCCGCCGATCGCGATCCGGGCTTCCAGCCGGGCCAGCGGCGCGCCGACGCAGTAGTGCACGCCGTGGCCGTAGCCGAGGTGCCCGTCGGCCTTGCGGGTGAGGTCGAGCCGGTCCGGGTCGGCGAACCGCTCGGGGTCGTGGTTGGCGGTGAGGTTCGAGACCAGCACGTACTCCCCCGCCGGGATGGTGACGTCGCCGAGGTCGACGTCCTCCGCGGTGAACCGGAGCATCGACGCGCGGACCGCGCTGTCGTAGCGGACCAGCTCCTCCAACGCGGCGGGCAGCAGGTCGGGGTTCGCGCGCAGCGACGCGGCCTGCTCGGGGTGCAGGAGCAGCGTGACGAGCGCGTTGCCGATCATGTTCATGGTGGTCTCGAACCCGGCCATGAGCAGCAGGTGCGCCATGGCCACCAGCTCGTCCGGCGACAGCCCGCCCTCTTCGTCGGCGGCCTGCACGAGCGCGCTGAACACGTCGTCGGCCGGGTCGCGGCGCTTGGCCTCCAGCAGGCCGCGCAGGTAGTCCGCCTGCTCCTCGGCCAAGGCCTCGGCGGCCTCCGGCGACAGCAGCTCGGCCTGCCGCTCCCACGCCGAGCGCACGTGGTCGCGTTCGGCCGGCGGCACGCCGAGCAGCTCGCAGATCACGCCGATGGTCAGCGGGACGGCGAAGTCGCCCATCAGGTCGGCCTGCTCGCGCGCCGCCATCGCGTCCAGCAGCTCGCCGGTCAGCTGCTCGATGTGCGGGCGCAGCAGCTCGACCCGGCGGCTGGTGAACGCGCGGCCGACCAGGGCGCGCAGCCGGGTGTGGTCGGGCGGGTCGGCGTTGAGCATGTGGGCGGTGAGGGAGGCGCCGACGGCCGCCCGCTGCTCACCCGTGCGCTTGGCGTACAGCTCGGCCGCCTGCTTCGCGTCACGCCGCACGCCGGGGTGCGAGAGCACCTTCTTGGCGTCGGCGTACCGGGTGACGACCCACACCGGGTGGTCGGGCGCGAGGTGGGCGGGCCGGGGCGCGCCGTCGACCTGGAGGCCGTCGTAGAGCGGGTGCAGCGGCGAGATCAGCTCTTCGCCGAGGCGGAGTTCAGGACCCGACACGGTGGGCCTCCTGGTCGGTCGGGAGCGGGGTGACGATCTTGCTGAACATCGAGTCGATGGCGCGGTCGGGCAGCACCCGCGCCAGCACGGTGCCGCGCCGGACGTCGGCGCCGACCCGGTAGCGGGTCTTGGGCCTGACCGAGGTGAGCGCGGCCCGGATGGCGACGGCCACCTCGGCGGGCCGGGTCTTGCTGTCCTTCGCGGTCTGCTCGTTGAACCCGAGGAACCGCAGGAACGTCGCGCGGTAGAGGTCGGCGACGGCGGCGGGCGCGGCGGCCAGCGCGTCGTGGCCGTCCTGGGCGATCTTGGCCCAGATCGGGGTCCAGATCGACCCGGGGCAGACCACGGACACCGTGACGCCCAGCGGCGCCAGCTCGCGGCGCAGGGCGTCGCTCATGCCCTCCTTGGCGAACTGCGCCGCCGAGTACGGCCCCAGGTACGGGATCGCGACCGTGCCGAGCCCGGAGGTCACGTTGACCAGCCGGCCGCGCGCGGCGCGCAGCAGCGGCAGGAACGCCTGCGTGACCGCGAGCTGGCCGACCACGTTGACCTCCAGCTGCCGGCGCAGCAGGTCGGTCGACACGACCTCCAGCGGCGCGGAGATGCAGATGCCCGCGTTGTTCACCAGGCCCCACAGGCCGCGGTCGCCGACCTTCCCGGCCACCTCGTCGGCCGCGGCGGTGATGGACGCCTGGTCGGTCACGTCGAGCACGACGTGCTCGATCCGGCCGGACGGGCAGTCGGCCACGAGCCGGTCGCCGTCCTCGGTCTTGCGCACCGCGGCCAGGACCCGGAAGCCCTGCTCGGCCAGGTGCAGCGCGGCTTCCCGGCCCAGGCCGGTCGACGCGCCGGTGATCAGCACGGTCCGGCCGGTCGGCGGCAGTGCCTTGGCGGTGAACACCATCTACTCCTCACGCGCCCGCGGGCGAACTCTGGGTGATCTCCGACAGCAGGGTGCTCAGCGAGTCGTCCGCCAGTCGTCGCGCGCGGTCGTCGGGCACGACGTCCGCGATGTGGGTGAAGTTCCAGAACAGGCGGCCGTGGCTGGAGTTGATCGTGGCCACGAAGTAGCCGTTGACCGAGATGCCGGTGAGGAACTGGGCGTCGGACACCCGCCACGGGCCGATCCGGTCGGGGAAGGCGTACCGGCCGATGTTGGACGAGCACAGGTTGATCGGGCCCTCGGCCTCCATGAACTCCATGAACGGCCGGGCCTCGGCCACCGAGGGCGGGCACGCGCCGACCACCATCGTGACCAGGTTGAAGTGGTCGCCCTTCGCCTTGCGCGCGGTGAGGTCCTCGGTGATCGCGCGGGCGAGGTCCCAGAACGGCAGCGCCGGGTCGACCACGGACGGCACGGTGGCCACGTAGGTGCCGACCTCGTCCGGGCGCACGGGCGGTTCCAGCTCGCCCCGGAAGTCGATCGGCGAGCCGACCGCGAAGTGGTCGTGCGCGTCCCCCGCGTCGGCGGCGGCGGCACGCACCAGCGCCGCCGTGACGGCGCCGTGCACGGTGGTCCCGTGCTCCCGCGCCGCGCGGGCCACGGCGTCCAGCTGCTCGCCGGTCAGCTCCCGGTGCACCAGCCGGGACCGTCGGCCCTCCAGCGGCACGCGGGTGGTCGGCTCGACCCGGCCGGGCCGGGTGCGCGCCATCAGCTCCTCGTCCCGGGCGGTCTGCTCGGCCAGCCGCGCCGCGCCCTCCTCGCCGGTGTGCCGGGCGGGCCGCAGCGCGTCGGGCGGCGGCAGCTCGCGGGACGACTCCACCGGCCCGTCGGCGGCGGCCAGGTCCAGCCACTGCTGCGCCAGCGTGATCACCGTGGTGCCGTCGGCGATGATGTGCGGCACGACGACCAGCAGGTCGTGCACGTCGTCGCCGCTGATCACCACGGCACGGGCGAGCGGGCCGGTGGCGGGGTCGACGCGGTCGACCAGCTCCCGCTCGTTGATCTCGCGGACCCACTGGTCCTCGTGCTCGCGCCGGACGTGCCGCAGCGGGATCGGGCGGTCGGTGGGCGTCCAGTGCGGGTCCAGCCCGTCGTCGTCCACGATCGCGAGCCGCAGGAACGGGTGCCTGGCCTGCACGGCGTCCAGGCCGCGGCGCAGGACGTCGGCCGGCAGCTCTCCGCGCACCCTGGTGCGGGAGATGACGTTGAGCGTGGAGAGCTGGTCGCACATCCAGTACCAGCGCTCCACCGGCGACAGCGGGCGGATCGGCGTGGCCATCAGTCGACTCCGGGGAAGATCAGGGCCTGCTCGTTCTGCCGGTCGAGCGTCCGCTCGGACACGAACCGGAAGTAGAGGCCGCGGGCGAAGGTCTGGAACGGGTTCTGGAGCTGCTCGGTGCGGCTGAGCCCGCGGGAGGCCAGCACCATGCCCCGCGCCCGGTCGCGCCGCCGGTCCTCGTAGGCGCGCAACGCGGTCTGCGGGTCGTCGATGGTCTTGAGGCAGTGCGCGAGCACCGCGCCGTCCTCGATGGCGATGGCGGCGCCCTGGCCGAGGCTGGTCAGCATCGGGTGGGCCGCGTCGCCGAGCAGGGTAACCGGCCCGTCGCCCCACTGCTCCAGGAACGGCCGGTCCTGGGCGGGCAGGCTGGTGATGCCCTCCTCCGGGGTGGCGGCGATGACCTGCTGCACCTCGTCGGCCCACCCCGCGTACAGGTCCTGCACGCCCGCCTTGCCGCCGCGCCAGTCCGCCGCCTGCCCGGCGGGCATGTTCTTGGTGCCCCACCAGTAGACGTCGCCGCCGCCGATGTCGACCAGGCCGAACCGCTGGCCCCGGCCCCAGTAGTGGGCGGCGTAGGCGTGCGTGACCTTGGGGTGGCGGAACGCGGGCGTGGCGCGCCAGACGACGTAGCCGTAGTCCAGCGGCTCCTCCGGGCCGGCGATCGCGCGGCGGATGGCGGAGTTGAAGCCGTCCGCGCCGATCAGCACGTCGGCGCGCACCTCGCGACCGTCGTCGAAGGAGACCACCACGCCGTCGCCGTCGCGGGTGTAGCCGGTGGCGGCGGCGCCCAGCTCGATCTTGGCGTCGGAGGCCTGCTCCAGCAGCGCCTGCTGGAGGCTCGCCCGGTGGATGGCCAGGTTCGGCTGCCCGATCCGGCGGGCGAGGTCGCCGAACTGGATCGCCCGGATGGGACGGCCCCGCTTGGTCAGGAAGCGCAGCGACTCGAACACCAGCGACCGGCCGGTGAACTCGGGCGTGACGCCGACCGCGGCCAGCGCGGTGAGCGCGTTGCTCATCAGCGACAGCGCCGAACCGACCGGGCGCAGCTCCCGGGCCCGCTCGTACACCTCGACCTCGAAGCCGGCCCGGCCGAGCGCGGCGGCGGCCGTGAGACCGCCCATGCCCGCGCCGACGATGACGATCTTCTTGCTCTTGCTCACGGTGCGGTCCCCTCGGCCCGGTTCGGGCTCAGCAGCGTGGTGATGGCGTCGGCGACGCCCCCGACGTGCGGCTCCTCCATCAGCACCAGGTGGTCGCCGGAGACGTCCACGACGTCGAGCCGGCCGGTGGTCCAGTGCCGCCAGCCGTTGTCCGGCTCGGCGTGCAGGGTGCCCGCCGCCTGGTGCATCGGCTTGAGCGAGTCGGGCAGCGGGCCGTCCGCGCGCAGCAGCGTCACGTCCAGGTCGGTCACCGGCGGCCGGTAGTCGATCAACGCCCGCCAGTTGGCCCGGAACAGCTCGTACAGCCGCTTCACGGTGGCGCGCGACGTGCCCCAGGGCAGCACCCCGGTGCTCATCGCGCGGTCGAGGACGCGGTCCAGCTTCTCGTCCTCGGTGAACTCCGCGGGCAGCTGCTCGACCGCGTCCAGGCTGCGCTCGAACCACACCAGTTCCCAGTAGAAGAACTCCATCAGCGCGTCGTCGCCGACCGTCACGTCGTGGTCGCGGCGCATGGTGATCGAGTCGAGCAGCACCAGCTCCGACACCGCGTCCGGGTCTTCCTCCCGCAGCACGCGGGCGATCTCGTAGGCGACGAACCCGCCGAACGACCAGCCGCCGAGCACGTACGGCCCTTCCGGCCGCACGCGCCGGATCGCGGCGAGGTAGGAGGCGGCCATCTCCTCGATGGACCGGGCGGGCGTGCTGCCCCGGTCGCTGCCCGCCGCTTGCAGCGCGTAGACCGGCTGGTCCGGCGGCAGGTGGCGGGCGATGGGCAGGTAGCACAGCACGTGCCCGCCCAGCGGGTGCACCAGGAACAGCGGCGGCCGGTCGCCGTCGCGGCGGATCGGCACCAGCGGGTCGAACTCCGCCACCGCCGACTTCACCCGCAGCCGCTCGGCGAGCCCCGCCACGGTCGGCGTCTCGACCAGCGCGGCCAGCGGGACGCCCACGCCGTAGCGCTTCTCGATCGTGACGACGAGCCGCATCGCGGTCAACGACGTGCCGCCGTTGGCGAAGAAGTCGTCGTCCACGCCGATCTCGGACAGGTCGAGCAGTTCGGTGAAGACCTCGGCGAGGTTGCGCTCGTACTCGTCGCGCGGCGCCACCCGTGCGGTGGACTCGTCGCGGGTCAGCGGGAGCTCGCGCAGCGCCGCGTCGTCGCGCTTGCCGCTGGGCGTCAGCGGGAAGGCGTCCAGCCACCCGAAGTACGACGGCACCATGTACTCCGGCAGCTCGGCGCGCAACGACCCGGCGAGGTCCGCCAGGTCGACGCCGTCGGCCTCGCCGATGAGGAACGCGGCCAGGAACGCGTCGCCGTCGGGCCGCTTGCGGGCCACCACCGCCGCGCCGCCGAGACCGGTGTGCCGCTCGGCCTGGCGCATGATCGCCAGCTCCACCTCGGCGGTCTCGATGCGGAAGCCGCGGACCTTCACCTGGGTGTCGGCCCGGCCCAGCCAGATCACGCTGCCGTCGGGCAGCAGCCGGGCGAGGTCGCCGGTGCGGTAGAGCCGGGCGCCCGCGCGCCACGGGTGCGGCAGGAACCGCTCCCGGGTGAGGTCCGGCGCGCGGTGGTAGCCGCGGGCCAGGCAGTCGCCGCCCAGGAACAGCTCGCCGGTCACGCCGACCGGCACCGGCCGCAGGTCGGCGTCGAGCACCTGCGCCTCGACGCCGTCCAGCGGCCGGCCGATCGGCGGCAGGTCGGGGAAGCGCGCCGGGTCGCCGGTGAGCGTGTGGTAGGTGACCTGGTGGGTCTCGGTCGGCCCGTACTGGTTCTCCAGCAGCAGGCCGGGCAGGGCGGCGGCGAACGCGCGGACCTCCTCGGTGATCCGCATCTGCTCGCCGGACGACACGACCACGCGCAACGCGCCCGGTCGCACGTCCACCGCGTTGGACGCCTCCGCGAGCCGCTGGAACGCCACCGCGGGCAGCAGCACGCGCTGCACGCCGTGCCGGTCCAGCAACCGGAGCAGCGCGATCGGGTCGAGCCGCGTCTCGTCGGTCACCAGCCGCAGCTCGCCGCCGCCGCAGTGGGTCGAGAATATTTCCTGGAACGACATGTCGAAGCTCAGCGGCGCGAACTGGAGCGTGCGCAGGCCGGGTTCGCCGCTGGGCACGCGCAGCTGCCACTGGGTGTACCCGGCCCACATCCGGTGGGTCAGCTCGACGCCCTTGGGCCGGCCGGTCGACCCGGAGGTGAACAGCAGCAGCGCCAGGTCGTCCAGGTCCGGTGTCGGCAGCTCGACGTGGTCCGCCGGATCCGCGGGGATGCCGGTGTCGGCGATGACGTCGGCGACCGGGATGACGATCCCGTCGTCCTGCGCCACGTGCGCGTGCTCGGGGTGCGCGACCACCCGGTGCGGCCGGGCGGTGTCCAGGATGAGCGCGAGCCGGTGCGCCGGGTAGCTCACGTCCAGCGGCACGCAGACCAGACCGGCCCGCAGCACGCCCCAGATCACCGCGATCATCTCCGGCGACCGGTTGAGCGCCACGCCGATGGTCGCGCCCGGCTCCGCGCCGCCGCGGATCAGCCGGGTCGCGACCGACCGGGACACCCGCTCCAGGTCCCGGTACGTCCACGCGTGGTCGTCCCCGGACGTGACCGCGAGCGCGTCCGGCGTGGCCTCGGCCTGCCGCGCGAACCGGGTCACCACGTCGAGCAGCGGCTCGGGGTGTGGCACGACGTCCTGGCGTGGCGCGAGGAACGCGAAACCGGAGCCGTGCGGGTCGTCCACCAGCTGCCGCAGCACCCCGACGTAGGTCTCGGCGATCAGCGCCGCCTGGTCGCGGGTGATCGTGCGGCCGTCCGTGTCGACCCGCAGGAACGTGCCGTCGCCGACCGGGTCGGCGATGACGTTGACGAACAGCGCGAAGTTCGTCTCCTCCCACACCCGCAGGCCGGTCAGCTCCCGCAGCGGTTCCAGCACGTGCAGGTCCACGTAGTTGAACGCGGTCTGGAGCACGCCGCCGTGGGCCTGCTGGATCGCGCTGAGCGGGTAGCGCCGGTGCTCGTGCCCGTCCCGCTCCTGGCGGAACAGCTCGCGGGCCACGTCCAGCCGCGTGCGGCCGGCGACGTCCGTGCGGACCGGGACGGTGTTGAGGAACAGGCCCACCATCCGGTCGGCCTCGGGCAGGTCGGGCCTGCCGTGCGCGACGACGCCCGTGACCACCGTGTCGGCGCGGGAGAACAGGTGCAGGGTGAGGCAGTGCGCGGCCAGGACCAGCGACTTCACCGGCAACGAGTGCTCGGCGGCCCGTGCCCGGAGCTGGTCGAGCAGGTCCGCGGGCAGGTCGACGCGGTGCGACGCGAACCGCGGCTCCTCGACGGGCTCGTGCGCGCGGAACCCGTCCAGCGAGGTCATCGCCGCGCCGTCGAGCAGGTCCGCCCAGTAGCGCGCGGTCTCCGCCGACGCCAGCGCGCGGCGCTCCTCCCTCGCCTGCCAGGCCGGTGACGGCGCGGCGGACGGCGCGGGCTCGCCCCGGTAGAGCGTCATCAGCTCGACGATGACGTTGGCCACGCTCCAGCCGTCGAGGATCGCGTGGTGGAAGCTGAGCACGAGGTCCAGCGCGTCGTCCCGGACGAACGCGGTGAACAGGTGCAGCGGGGCCCGGTCGAGCTCGTAGCGGTGGAACCGGCGCTGCTCGACGTGCTTGCCGATCACCGCCTCCGCGTCGGCGCGCCCGCGCAGGTCGACGACCTCCAGCCCGCCGGTCACGTGCTCGTGCACCAGTTGCAGCGGCTCGGAGGAACCCGCCAGGTCGAACGACGACCGCAGCGCCGGGTGCCGGGCGAGGACGGCGTCGAACGCCCGCCGCAACGCCCGCTCGTCCCACGCCACGGCGAACCGGTAGCGGAACACGTCGTGGTAGACCGAGGAGTCCGGGTGCCTGCTGGAGTGGAACAGCAGCCCCAGGCTGAGCCGGTTGACCGGGAACGCGTCCGCGAGCCCGGCCAGCCTCGGCCGGTCCACCTCGGACACCAGCTCGAACGGCGCCAGCCGCGACTCGGGCGCGACGGTGGCCGACAGCTGCCCGGCCAGCTCGGCGACGGTCGGGTGGCGCAGCAGGTCGGCCGGCTCGAACCGCAGGCCGCGGCGTCCGGCGCGGGCCCGCAGGCGCAGCATGACGATCGAGTCGCCGCCCAGCGCGAAGTAGTTGTCGTGGACGCCGACCTCGGGCACGCCGAGCACCTCGGCCCACACCTGCGCCAGCTCCGCCTCGACCGGCGTGCGCGGCCTGCCGTCCCGCGGCGCGCCGACGACCTCCGGCAGCCGCTTGCGGTCCAGCTTCCCGTTGGGCGACAACGGGATCGCGTCGATCCGCACGAAGAAGGCGGGGATCAGGTGCTCGGGCACCGCCCGCGCCATCCCGGCCCGCAGCCCGGCGGGGTCCAGCTCGTCGTCCGCCACGTAGTAGGCGACCAGGTGCGTGCCGAGGGCGTCGGAGCGCCGGTCGACCACCGCGGCCTCGCGCACGCCGGGCAGCGCGGCCACGTGGTCGCGTACCTCGCCCGGCTCGACCCGGTTGCCCCGGATCTTCACCTGGTCGTCCACCCGGCCCAGGTACTCCAGCGTGCCGTCGGCCAGCCGCCGCGCCCGGTCGCCGGTGCGGTAGAGCCTGCCCTCGCCGGTGAGGTGGTCGTGGACGAAGCGCTCGGCGGTGAGCGCGGGCTGGTTCAGGTAGCCGCGCGCCACGCCGACGCCGCCGATGTGGAGCTCGCCGGGCGCGCCCGCCGGCTGCGGCCTGCCCGCGCGGTCCAGCACGTGCAGCCGGATGTTGTCGATGGGCGAGCCGATCGGGACGCGGGTCGGCGTGCCGGGCGGGCAGTCGTACGCCGAGACGTCGACCGTGGCCTCGGTCGGCCCGTAGAGGTTGACCAGCCGCGCGCCGTCGCCGAACACCCGGTTGAACCGGGCGACCTGCGCGGGCGGCAGCGCCTCGCCGCTGCAGAACACCAGCCGCAACGACGACGCGGCCCGCCGGGCGTCCGGGTCGTCCTCCAGCAGTTCCAGCAGCGGCGCGAACATCGACGGCACGAAGTGGATCACCGTGACGCCGTCGCGCTCGACCGCGCGGAGCACCTCCCGCGGGTCCTTCTCGGCACCGGGCGGCAGCAGCGACAGGCGGGCTCCGGTGAAGCCCCACCAGAACAGCTCCCACACGGACACGTCGAACGACACCGGCGTCTTCTGCAGCAGCACGTCGTGCTCGCCGATGGGGTACCGGCGCTGCATCCACCACAGCCGGTTCACCACCGAGCGGTGCTCGACCATCACGCCCTTGGGGCGGCCGGTGGAGCCGGACGTGTAGATCACGTAGGCCAGGTCCGTCGGGGACGCGAGCGGCGCGACCGGCTCGGCAGCCGGCATGTCGGCGACCCGCAGCGCCGTGCCGACCGGGCCCAGCGCGGCGGCGTCCACCTCGACGTCGCCGAGGAGGGCGACCTTCGCGCCGCTGTCCGCCAGCAGCAGGCGGACCCGCTCGGCGGGGTAGGTGGGGTCGACCGGCACGTACGCGCCGCCCGCGAGCTGCGCGCCCAGCACGGCGGGCAGCAGGTGCGGTCCGCGCTCGACCAGCACGGCCACCGGGTCGTCCCGGGTCACGCCCCGGGCCCGCAGCGCGGCGGCGACCGCGTCCACCCGCGCGGCCAGCTCGGCGTAGGTGACCGTGACGCCGCCCGGCTCGACCAGCGCCACGCGGTCCGGCGTCAGCTCCACCTGGCGGGCGAACAGCTCGGGCAGGGTCACGTCATCCGGGAACGGCGCGTCGGTGGCGTTGTGCGCGTGGACCAGGTCGTGCCGCTCCCGCTCCGACAGCGGGTCCAGCTCGCCGACCGGCTGCCCGGTCGAGGTGGCCAGCGCCCGGAAGCAGGCCTGGATGTGCCGTGCGGCGGCCTCGATCGGGAAGTCCGCGTCGAACACGTCGGTCGCGCACTCCAGGTCGACCCGGGGGTCCTCGGCGCGGTCGAACTCCGAGACCCAGATCGCCAGGGCGTCCTGGTCGTGGGCGTGCGTCCGCGCCACCGTCTCGTAGGAGACGCCCGGCATCGGCGTCGCCGCCGGCTTGCCCAGGTAGGCCACGGTGGTGTCGAACAGCGGCCCGCCCGCCAGGTCGCCCAGCGGCAGCCGTTGGTGCTTCAGCAGCGCCCTGGTGTCCTGCCGCACGCGGGAGAGCACCTCGGCCGCGGTCAGCTCGGCGCGGGTGTCCACGCGCAGCGGCAGCGTGTTCGCGAACTGGCCCACGGTCTGCTTGGCCAG
This sequence comes from Actinosynnema sp. CA-299493, assembly GCF_050946825.1. Lineage (NCBI taxonomy): Bacteria > Bacillati > Actinomycetota > Actinomycetes > Pseudonocardiales > Pseudonocardiaceae > Actinosynnema > Actinosynnema sp. CA-299493. The sequence goes on along the minus strand of NZ_CP191993.1, from coordinate 2,968,734 downwards.
GGCGCCCGACCGGTTGAGCACGGGCACGCCGAGCACCACCTCGTCGACCTGGTGCACCTTCGCCAGGTACAGCGCGACGGCGGCGGAGAACACCACGAACGGCGACTCGCCGCGGTCGCGGACGGCGTCGACCAGCGCCCGCTCCAGCGGGAACGAGTACCGCCGGGTGCGCCTGCGGCCACGCGGGGCGCGGCGCGTGAACAGCACGGGCTCGACGCCCGCCACGGCCTGCGCGAAGAACGCCCGGTCCTCCTCGTGCCGCGCGGAACCCACGTAGGTGTCCTCGGCGGTCGCCTCGGTGAACGACGGCGCTTCGGTCGCGGTGCCCAGGTACTCCGCGCGCACCCGTGTCAAGAACAGTTGCAGGCCCCACGCGTCACAGATGATGTGGTGCGTCCGGACATATGCGTACACGCTCCCGCCCGCGTTCAGCAGGACGAGGTCGACCAGCCGGTCACCGGTCAGGTCGTAAGTAGTTGAAAATTCATCGGCAAGCCACCGCTCGACTTCGGACTCCCGATTCAGCCGCACCCGGCGGACCGTGAAATCAACGTCGTCGGCGAGCCACTGGTACGGCTCACCGTCCTCTTCGGAAAAACGAAGTCGAAATGCGTCGGTCCGCCGGGCCGCTGCGGCCATGGCCTGGACCAGCCGGTCTTCGTCCACGTCACCGCGGTACCGGTCATAAATGAAGACGGTGTACTGGTCCAGCTCCGGAAATTGAGCCCCGGCCACCCAGATGTCCCGTTGGTAAGGCGACAGTCGAATACGAGCAGTACTACCCACCGAGCCCCCAGTGTGCTGCACCGAACATGATCCGTGATTCGCGCCGGCTAGCTGGGCAACCGTATCAAGGCCCCTGGCGTGATTCCAGCGACGAGGTTTGTCACTTGGCACAATTGTCACCGAGGACAAGAGCGCGGGTTTCGGCGCCTCAGTGCCGCGGCGTGAGCCGGTGGTGCGTCCGGCTGATGAGCGCGGCGAGGAGCTTGCCCGCGCCGGACACCGTCTGCGGGTGCAGGCCGGTCAGCGCGGCGATGCGGCGCAGCCGGTAGTCCACCGTCCGCGGGTGCACGGTCAGGTGCCGCGCCACCCGCTGCCGGTCGCGGTCGAACGCCAGGTACAGGTACAGCGTGTGGATGAAGTCCTGGTGGTCGGCCAGCGGGTCGAGCAGGGCCGTCATCGTGGAGGTCAGCTCGCCGTTGGCGAGCATGGCCTCCTCCAGCGGGTGCGCGTCCACGCTGGTCGGGCTGGCGGCCAGGGCGAGGCTCGCGTAGGTCGCCGCCCGGCGGGCCTCGGCCACCAGCTCGTCCCGCTCGGTCCCCCGGCCGACCCGGGAGACCCCGATCGGCAGGTTCGCGACCAGCTTCTCCAGCCGCCGCACCAGCCGGTCCTGCTCGGCGCGGACGGTGCGGGTCGACGTGCCGGAGACCAGCGCGGTCACGCAGCCCGGCGTGACCAGGTGACCCGTGCAGCGGTCCAGCACGTCGGCGCAGACCTGTCTGCGCCGATCCGGCCCGTCGGCGCACGTGGTGAAGTCGACCGTGACGGCCGCCAAGTGGGTCGTCTCCGACAACTCCGGACCCTCGCCGCCCACCGGCACGTCACCGTCGAGGCGCACGCGCACGCGGTGGCCGGGTTGTTCCGGGATGAGCGGGGCATGACGCGATAACTGCGATTGTGGTGCCATGAGCACTTCCCCCAGGGTTCTGCGACGATGCACAGCTCGTCACGGTCGGTGACGAGCCTGGTACACGGCTTCGAGTCAACCAACCGCCACATGAGCGTGCACCCGTCCAGATGGACCAATAGAGAGCGCTCGGAACCGACATCCGGGCTAACGCACGGCGATAGCGTTCCTGATAACGGGTGAGCGGTCAGCCCGAACGGCGGGCGACGAAGGTCGTGGGCAGCACGACCGGTTCCCGCGTCGGCGCCGCGCCTTCGAGCCGGGACAGCAGCAGGCGCGCGGCGGCCTCGCCCATCTCCCTCATCGGCTGGCGCACGGTCGTCAGCTCGGCGTGCGCGGCGATCGGTATGTCGTCGAAGCCGACCACGGCGACGTCGTCGGGCACCTTCCGCCCGGCGGCGGCGAGCGCCCTCATCGCGCCGAGCGCGGACAGGTCGTTCTGCGCGAAGACGGCGTCGAAGCGCAACCCGGTCGCCATCAGCTTCTCGGTCGCCACCGCGCCGCGATCGGTGCCGAAGTCACCCTCGACCACCAGCCTCGGGTCGACGTGCACGCCCGCCTCCCCGAGCGCGTCCAGGAACCCGTCCAACCGCTCCCGCACGCACCCGAAGTTCGACGGCCCGGTCACCACGGCGAAGCCCGTGCGGCCGGCCGCCACCAGGTGCCGCGCCGCCGCCTGCGCGCCCTCGCGGTTCGTCGTGGAGACCGACGGGAACCCGGGCCGGCTGCCCCGGTCGTCGATCATCACCACGGGCAGCCCCTGGTCGTGCAAGGTCTCGATGTAGCTCAACGTGTCCGGCGGCTCGATCACCAGCAGCCCGTCGAACGCCTTCGCGGACACGTGGCTGGCGAACTGCGCCAACGACTCCGCGCCGCGGTTGACGGTGTAGAGCAGCAGCCCGTAGCCCTCGGCCTCCAACTCGTCCACCGCGCCCTGCACCACTTCACCGGTCCACGGCCAGGTCAACGACGGGACCAGCATCCCGACCGTCCTCGCCCGCCCGCGCGCCAACCCGACCGCGCGTGCGCTGGGCACGTACCCGACGTCCGCGATCACCTGGCGCACCCGTGCCGCCGTCGCCGCGTCGACGTCCGGCTTGCCGTTGAGGACGCGGGACACGGTCGCTTTGCTCACCTGGGCACGTTGGGCGACTTCGGCGATCGTGACTCGCACAGTGCACTCCTCGACTACGGTCAACGGTGACCCCGGAACCGGTACCGAAACCGGTTACGGACACGCAGTCAACCGCTACGTGCACGCAGCGTCAAGAGTCGGAAGTGCGGGGACGACCCGGACACACCGGTCAGGCGCGCCCATTCGGGTCCACCGGCCCCGCGACCGGGCGAGCACCACGCGCCGAGCGCGATCCGATCGACCCCGGTCACGCGATCACCGCCCGGTCAGGCGAGCACCGCGGTCAGTCGGGCACCGCCCGGTCAGCGAGCGCCGGTCGGTCAGGCGAGCACCGCGCGGCCCGCGGCCGTCAACTCGGCGGGCACCCACGGTCCGGACGCGGCACGTGGCGCCGGGCGGAGCAAGCCGGCGTGCGCCAGCTCCCGCGCCGCGCCCTGGTCGCTGCACAGCAGCCCGTCGACCTTCAGATCGGGCTCGCTGCTGCGCGTCACCTCGGCACGCCCCGCCGCGATCGCCCGCAGCAACGCCCGCGCCCGGTAGTTCAACTCGTCGTCCATGATCTTCACCGTCATCCCCAGAAAGTCCTGCACCAGGCATATCGCCGCAGCGTCCCGAAGTCTTACTTGGGTAGGGTCGATCGCATGGGGACGATCACGGCCGTCAGCCGGAGCGGGGAGCACGCGTTCACCAAGCCCAACCAGGACTCGGTCACCCTGCTCGCCGGGCTCGGCGTCGAGGGCGACGCGCACCAGGGCGTCACCGTGAAGCACCGGTCACGCGTGAAGCGCGACCCCACCCAGCCGAACCTCCGCCAGGTCCACCTGATGCACGCCGAGCTGCACGACGAGCTGAACGCCGCCGGTTTCCGGGTCGAACCGGGCCGGCTGGGCGAGAACGTGACCACGCGCGGCGTCGACCTGCTCGCGCTGCCGACCGGCACGCGCCTGCACCTCGGCCCGCACGCCGTCGTGGAGGTGACGGGCCTGCGCAACCCGTGCCCGCAGATCGACGCCTTCCAGGACGGCCTGCTCAAGGAGGTCGTCGGCCGCGACGAGCACGGCAACGTGGTCCGCAGGGCGGGCATCATGTCGATCGTCCTCGTGGGCGGCGAGATCCGCCCCGGCGACGAGATCCGCGTGGAACTGCCCGCCGAACCCCACACCCCGTTGATCCCGGTCTGACGGAGCCGCGGCCATCCGCCGCACGAAGCCTGATCGTTGTCGAAGCACTACTCTCCGTGCCCGTGACAGGACTTCTCACGGGCGCGGTCGCGCTCGTCACCGGGGCCGGTGGGCTCGTCGGGCACGGGATCGCGCTGCGGTTCGCGCAGGCCGGGGCGGCGGTGGTGGCGCACAGCCGACGCGGTGACGTGACGGCGCTCGTCGACGGGATCACGGCGGCCGGTGGACGGGCGGTCGGGATCAGGGCCGAGCTGACCCACGAGGACGAGTGCCGCCGGCTGGTGCGCGAGGCGGCCGAGTGGGGCGGTCGGTTGGACGCCGTGGTGAACAACGCGGGCGTGCAGCCGGTCCAGGAGCTCGCGGGCATGACGGCCGCGCAGTGGCGCGAGGTGGTGGACGTGAACCTCACCAGCGCCTTCTCCTGCACGCAGGCCGCCGCGGAGGTGCTGCCGGCGGGCGGTTCGATCACCCACATCGCCTCGATCGAGGGCACGCGCCCCGCCGCCGGGCACGCGCACTACAGCGCGTCCAAGGCCGCCCTGATCATGCACGCGCGGTCGGCGGCGTTGGAGTACGGGCCGCGTGGCATCCGCGTCAACACCGTCTCGCCCGGCCTCGTCGACCGCCCCGGGCTCGCCGACGACTGGCCCGACGGGGTCGCCCGCTGGACCGCCGCCGCGCCGCTCGGTCGGCTCGGTCGACCCGAGGACGTTGGCGACGCCTGCGTCTTCCTCGCCTCGCCGATGGCGTCCTGGGTCACCGGAAATGACCTGGTAGTGGACGGCGGGGTCAGCGCCCGACCCACTTGGTGAGCAATTCCCGGTGAATTGGAAATGTTAATTCACAGATTACGACATACCGGTGAGATGAGAATTCGAGCGACTACGCGCCATCCGATCGGGTCACCCCGGTGCCATGCGACGAACACGAACCCTCATGGCTTCCCTGTTCGCGTCCGGCCTGCTGGCCGCTCCGCTGATCGCCGCCGGCACGGCGTCCGCCGCACCGGCGGAGACGGACCTCGTGCTGGCGGTCTACCAGGAGGAGACCGGAGTGGACAGCACCCGGCTGACCTGCGATCCGGCGGCCGGAGAGCACCGGGCCGCGCAGGCGGCCTGCGGTGAGATCGAGGCCGCCGACGGTGATTTCACGCAGTTGGCCGGCACCGAACCGCAGGTGTGCACCTTCGACTACCGGCCGGTGACCGTGGTCGCGTTCGGCTCGTGGCGGGGCACTCCCGTGCAGTACGTGGAGGAATTCGCGAACCGGTGCGTGATGGAGCAGGAGACCGGCGCCGTTTTCTCGTTCTGACCAGCTGACCGGATCACCAACCACAACCCACGACGACCCCGCAGCCGAACACCGGCCGCGGGGTCGTCACCTGTTTTCCCACCATTTCGCGCCCGCGGGCGAACCCGTGCCGCGCGCCGAGACGGATGTTGTCGCGAAGGTGGTTAACCCTCCGGCACGGGGGTAGGTGGGTAGGCGAGAGCACGCCGACCTTGAGGAGTCAGTCGTGGACGAGAACCAGGTGGGTGCGGTCCGCGAGACCGCCGGGCAGGAGGGCGCAGCCGTGGCGCAGCACGCCAGGCAGGCCGCCGGAGAGGTGCGGTCGACCGCGCGTGAGCAGGTGGGACAGGTGGCCCACGAGGCGACTGGCCAGGCCAAGCACGTGGTGCACGACATGCGGGAACGGGTCGCGACCGAGGCCGAGGAGCAGGCGCGGCGGGTGTCGCGGCAGATCGACCGGATCGCCGACGAGCTGGGCACGATGGCCGACGGCTCCGGCCCCGACTCGCTGACCGCGGGCGCGTTGCGCCAGGTCTCCGACGCCGGTCGGCAGGCGGCGCGCTACCTCGACGAACGGGGTGCGCGCGGGCTGCTCGACTCGGCGCAGGACTTCGCGCGGCGCAAGCCGGGCACGTTCCTGATCGGCGCGGCGGTGGCCGGTTTCCTGGTCGCCCGCGCCGCGAAGAGCATGAACGCCGGCAACCAGCAGGCGCAGCCCCAGCACGGCTACACCGACCACGTGCCGACCACGCCGGTGACCACGCCGACCGCCGCGCCGATGCCGACCTCGACGCCTTCGTCGCCGTCGCCGGTGCCGGCCGAGTACGGGATGCCCGCGCCGCAGGTCCCGGCCGACCACCGGACGCCGTCGCCGCGCGCCCCCTACCAGCCGGAGGGATCGCCGTATGTCCAGCGCTGAGGCCCGGATGACGGGCAACCGCACGCCCGACGGCCGGGTGCCGGGCGACCAGGCGCCGACGAGCCAGGTGCCGGAGAGCCGCGCGCCGAGCGGGGCCGTGCCGGTCACGGAGCCCGTGCCGCTCGCCGGCACGGTGTCCTCCGCGACCGGGACCGTGCCGCCGACCGGGGGCGCGCCACACCCCCGCGTCGTGCCGCCGACCGGGGCGACACCGCCTCTCGGAGCCGTGCCGCCGCGCGGAGCCGTGCCGCCGACCGAGGACGAGCCCTCGCTGGGCCAGCTCGTCGGCGACCTGGCCGAGGACCTGTCCCGGCTGATGCGCCAGGAGCTCGAACTCGCCAAGGCCGAGATCCGGCAGGAGGCCACCAAGGCGGGCAAGGCGGCCGGGATGCTCGGCGTGGCCGGGTTCGCCGGCTACATGACCGCGGTCCTGCTCAGCCTCGCGCTGGCGTTCGGCCTGGCCACGTTCATGGGCCTGGGCTGGGCGACGCTCGTCGTCGCCGTGCTGTGGGGCATCGCCGGGTTCGCCCTGTTCTCCGCCGGCCGCGCCCGGCTGCGCAAGGTGAACCCCAAGCCGGAGCGCACCATCGAAACCTTGAAGGAGGACGTGGAATGGGCCCGTCACCCGACCAAATAAGGCACGACATCGACCGGACCCGCGCCGAGCTGGTGGCGGACGCGAACCGGATCGTCGACCACGCCAGGCCGCGCAACATCGCGCACCGCCGGGCCGACCGGGTCCGGCACCGGATGAGCACGTTGAAGGAGCGAGTGATGGGCACGGTTCCGGAGACCGCGGCGACGGTGCAGGACCGCACGGCGGGCATGGCGACCGCCGTCGGCGAGCGCGCGCAGGACGCCGCCTCGACCGTCGGCGACAAGGCGCAGCACGCCGCGGCTGCCGTCGGCGAGAAGGCTCAGGAGGCGGCGCACGCCGTGCAGCAGGCGCCCCACCAGGCGCGGCAGCAGGCACGCGGCAACCCGCTGGCGGCGGGGCTGATCGCGTTCGGCGCGGGTGCGCTGGTCGCCACGCTGATCCCGGCGACGCGGGCCGAGCAGGACGCCGTCCGGCAGCTCGGTGAACGCGCGGGCAGCGCCATGGAGCCGGTGAAGGAGGCGCTCGTGGAGTCCGCCCAGAAGTTGAAGGACGACGCGAGCACGGTGGTCGGCGAGGCCGCCGGCCAGGTCAAGCAGGTCGCCCAGGAGGCCACGCAGACGACCGTGGAGCAGGCCAAGGGCTCAGCCCAGGAAGTCGGCCAGCACGCCCGCGAGTCCGGCCACACCGTCAAGTCCGAAGTCCGCAACCAGTAACCGGTCACCACACGCCGACGGCGCCGCCCCTGCCGGGCCCGGCGCCGTCGGCGTGACCGGCCCCGGTGTCGTGATCGATGAAGGCTCCCGCGCGTCGACCGGCAGGCCGACCGGTCGTCAGGACTCCGCCGACAGGTCGGCCAGGATCGGTCGGGCCACGGCGAACGCGCGGTTCGCGGCGGGGAGGCCCGCGTAGACGCCCACCTGCAGCAGCACTTCCTTGATCTCCTCCGCCGTCACGCCGTTGCGCAGCGCCGCGCGCACGTGCATCGCCAGCTCGTGCTCCTGCCCGAGGACGGCCAGCATCGCGAGCGTGACGCACGACCGCGTCCGCCGGTCCAGACCCGGCCGGGTCCACACCTCGCCCCACGCGTAGCGGGTGATGAAGTCCTGGAAGTCGGCGGTGAACGCGTCGGTGCTCGCGACCGCGCGGTCCACGTGCTCGTCGCCGAGCACCTCCCGCCGCACTCGCATCCCCTCGTCGAAGCTCACAGGTGCGCCTCCAGGATCGCCGACACCTCGTCGGCCGCCTCCACGTTCGCCAGGTGCGCCCCCGGCACGAGGTGGAACGACGCGCCCGGCACCGAGTCGGCGATGAAACGCCCGCAGGCAGGCGGCGTGGCCTCGTCGGCGGCGCCCGCGACGACCACCGTCGGCGCCTCGATCACCGGCAGCACGGACCGCAGGTCCATCACCGCCAACGCCTCGCAGCACCCCGCGTACCCCTCGTCGTCCACTTCGGACAGACCGGCTTCGAAGGCCGCCGCCACCTCGGGCGACCGGGAGCGGAACGCCGGGGTGAACCAGCGGCCGGCCGCGGCGGACGCGAGGGAACCGGTGCCGGCCGACCGCACGGCCGCCGCCCGGTCCAGCCACGTCTGCGCGCTCGGGAACCCGGCCGCCGTGCAGCACAGCACCAACCGCTCGATCCGCTCCGGCGCGTGCCCGGCCAGCCACATGCCGACCATGGCGCCCATCGACACGCCGCAGTACGACACGCGGGCCAGCCCCAGCGCGTCCAGCAGCTCCAGCACGTCGTCGGCGAGGTCGTCGATCCGGTACGGGCCGGGCACCACCCCGGAGCCGCCGTGCCCGCGGTGGTCGTAGCGCAGCACCCGGAACCGCCGGTGCAGCACGGGCAGCTGCCGGTCCCACAACGCGGTCGTGGTGCCGAGCGAGTTGCCCAGGACGACGACCGGCGCGTCCGGCGGTCCGCTCAACTCGTAGTACGGCTTCACGGCCGGCTCCTCCCCCGGTGCGCCGCGAGGGCGCGGTCGGTGAACTCGCCCGCGCTGCCGGTGTACCCGGCCGGGTCGAGCGCGTCGTCTATCTCCTTCTCCGACAACCCGATCCGCAGGTCCGCCAGCAGCGCGTCGCGCAACGACTGCCCGGCCGCCACCGCGGTCCGGCACACCTCGGCGACCAGCTCCTGCGCCTCGGACCGGCCGATCCTGCCGGCCAGCCGCACGGCCACGTTCTCGGCCATCAGCAGCCCGCCGGTCAGGTCGAGGTTGCGGCGCATCCGCTCCGGGTCGACGCGCAGCCGCGACAGCAGCTCACGGGTGCCGCGCACCGCGCCGCCGACCAGCCGCAGCAGCTCGGTGACGGTCTGCCACTCGCTGTGCCACGCGCCGGCCGCCCGTTCGTGCTCCTGCGCCATCGACGACAGCACCGTGGCCACCAGACCCGGCACGCGGCGGGCGCACGCGGTCACCAGCACCGCGCGCACCGGGTTGTGCTTGTGCGGCATCGCCGACGACGTGCCGCCGTCGGCCTCGGCCACCTCGGCGACCTCGGTCTGCGCGAGCAGCACCACGTCCTGCGCGATCTTGGCCAGCACCCCGGACACCTCGCCGAGCGCGCCCGCCAGCTCCGCCACCCTGGTCCGGTTGGTGTGCCACGGGATCAGCGGCGCGACCAGGCCCAGCTGGGCGGCGAGCTGCCCGGTCAGGTCGACGCCCGAGCGCACCGCGGCCTGCGTGCCCGCCGCGCCGCCGAACTGCACGGCCAGCCGCTGGGTGCGCACCCGGGTCAACGCGGTCTCGGCCTCGTCCACCGCGACCAGCCAGCCCGCGCACTTGAGCCCGAACGTGGTCGGCAGCGCGTGCTGGGTCAGCGTGCGGCCGGCGATCAGCGTGTCCCGGTGCCGTCGCGCGAGCCGCTCGCACTCGGCGGCCACCCCGCGCAGCCCGTCCAGGATCGGCCCGAGAGCGCGGAAGGCGACCAGTGACAACGCCGTGTCGAGCACGTCCTGGCTGGTGGCGCCGTTGTGCACGGCCGCGCGGCCCTCCGCGGTGACGTGCGCGCCGATCGCCCGGACCAGCGGCACGACCGGCGTGCCCGACGTGAGGGCGCCCTCGCCGAGGGCGACCGGGTCGTAGTTGCCCACGTCGATGGCCGTGACGACCATCCGGGCGGCCTCCTCGGTCACGATGCCCGCCCTGGCCTGCACGATCGCCAGCGCGCGCTCGAAGTCCAGCATCGCGCGCAGCCACGCGCGGTCGCAGGTCTCGTCGTCCACGTCCGGGTCGGTGAACAGGGTGCCCCAGAGCGAGCGCGTGCCCGATTCCCGCGGCCCGGAGGACCGGCCGCCGTGCTCAGAGGTCGAAGAAGACGGTTTCATGCTCCCCTTGCAGGTGGATGTCGAAGCGGTAACCAGGTGGTTCGCCCTCGGCGATGAGCGTGGCCCTCCTGGTCGGGTCGATCGAGGTGAGCACCGGGTCGTCGGCGTTGGCCTCCTCGTCGGGGAAGTAGATCCGCGTGACCAGTCTCACCAGCATGCCCCGGCAGAACACCGACACGTCGAGGTGGGGTGCCTCCCAGCCGCCCGCCTCCGCACCACCGCCGGTCACGGGCAGCGGGCCTGGTTTGACGGTCAGCAGCGAGTACCGACCCCCGGGGTCCGTGGCGCTGCGGCCGAAGCCGCGGAAATCCTTCCACCGCACCGCGCCGCGCGGGTCGTCGGGGTGGTCGAACCGGCCGTCGGGGTCTGCCTGCCAGGTCTCGACCACCGCGTCCGGCACCGGCACGCCCGCGCCGTCGTACACCGTGCCGCCGATCCGGAACGCGCCCGGCGTGCCCTCGGGCACCACGAACGGGCCGTCGGGCCACACCAGGCCGAACGAGAAGAACGGGCCGACCGTCTGCGACGGGGTCGTCCGCAGCTCACTCATCATCGTCCTCCTCGTCCAGCGGGGTGGGGTTCTTGCCGCGCAGCACGATGTCCCACCGGTAGCCGAGCGCCCACTCGGGCACGGTGGTGCCCAGGTCGAAGCGGGCCACCATCGCCTCGCGGGCCTTCGGGTCGCGGACCGAGTTGAAGATCGGGTCGTGGCCGAGCAGCGGGTCGCCGGGGAAGTACATCTGGGTGATCAGCCGCTGGGTGAACGCGGTGCCGAACAGCGAGAAGTGGATGTGCGCGGGCCGCCAGGCGTTGTCGTGGTTGCGCCACGGGTACGCGCCGGGCTGGATCGTGGTGAACGAGTAGCGGCCCTCGGCGTCGGTGACGACCCGGCCGACGCCGGTGAAGTTCGGGTCGAGCGGCGCGGGGTGGCGGTCGGCGTCGTGCCGGTACCGGCCGCCCGCGTTGGCCTGCCACACCTCCAGCAGCGTGCCCGCGACGGGCCGGCCGTCACCGTCGAGCACTCGGCCGGCGACGATGATGCGCTGCCCCTGCGGCTCGCCGTCGTGGCCGAGGGTCAGGTCGTGGTCGTGCGGACCGACGCGGCCCTCGCCGAGCAGCGGCCCGGTGATCTCGCCCAGCCGCTGCGGCAGCAGCTCGAACGGCCGGTGCGGGGCGCGCAGCACGTTGGACCGGTACTCGGGGAAGCTCACGGGCGGGTGCGACGCGGTGTCCGGTCGATAGGTGTGGGTCGGCACCGAGGTCTCCTGTTCGTCGTGCCGAGAGGGGTTGGCCGGCAGGTTGGCCGGCGGGTTGGCTAGCGGGTCAGCTCGCGCAGCACGGCGAGCTCGCGGTCGGTCGGCGGCTCGCCGCGGCCCAGGTCGTCGGCGACCTGCAAGTCCCAGCCGGTGCGCTCGCGCGCGGTCGCCAGGTCGACGCCGGGGTGCAACGCGGTCAGCACCAGCTCACGGGTCCGCGGGTCGGGCCGCAGCACGCCCAGGTCGGTGATCACCAGCTGCGGCCCGGCGCCGGTCAGGCCCAGCCGCTCCCGCTCACCCGGCCCGGACCCGAAGCCGAACGACGTGACGAAGTCGACCCGTTCCACGAACGCCCGCTCGGTCTGCCGCACCACCACCACGACCTCGCGGCACGACGCGGCGATCTCCGGCGCGCCACCCGCGCCGGGCAGCCGCACCCCGGGGTTGCGGTAGTCACCGCCGATCACGGTCGTGTTGATGTTGCCGAACCGGTCCAGCTGGGCCGCGCCGAGGAAGCCGACGTCGATCCGGCCGGGTTGCAGCCAGTAGTTGAAGATCTCCGGCACGCCGACCACGCTGACCGCGGTGTCGGCCAGCACGCCGTCGCCGATCGACAGCGGCAGCCGGTCCGGTTTCGCGCCGATCGTGCCGGACTCGTAGACCAGCACGAGGTTCGGCGCGTGCGTGCGGCGGGCGAGGTTGGCCGCGGTGCTGGGCAGCCCGATGCCGACGAAGCACACCGCGCCGTCGCGCAACGCCCGTGCCGCCGCGACCGTCATCATCTCGTCCGGGCTGTGATCACCGCGGTTCACGCCACGCCCCCCAACCACTGCGCGAACCTCTCCCGGTCCCGGCTGATCCCGTCCCACGCCACGTAGAAGTCGTTGTCCCGCACCGAGTAGTCGTGCGCGTAGGACGGGTGCGCGCCGCCCGGCACTTCGGCGACGTAGTCCACCACCCACGACGGCAGCACCACCGCGCCCGGCCGCGGCTCCAGCTCGTCCACGACCTCCTCGACGGTGACCAGCGAGCGGGTCGCGGCCAGCACCGCCTCCTTCTGCACGCCCGTGATGCCCCACAGCTGCACGTTGCCGTGCCGGTCGGCGCGCTGGGCGTGCACGACGGCGGCGTCCAGCTCCAGCGCGGCGACGGCGGTCAGCACCTCGCCGGTGAACGGGCAGGTCACCGACGCGATGTTGGCGGTCTGGGCGGGCAGGTCGGTGCCGGTGTAGCCGCGCAGCACGGCGAACGGCAGCCCGGACGCGGCGGCGACGTACCGGTTGGCCATGCCCGCGTGGCTGTGCTCCTCCAGCTCCAGCGGACGCGGCCAGCCGTTCTGCACGGCGTCGCGGAACCGGTGCAGCGAGCCGACGCCGGGGTTGCCGCCCCACGAGAACACCAGCTTGCGCGCGCAGCCCGCGCCGATGAGCTGGTCGTACAGCACGTCGGGCGTCATCCGGACCAGGGTCAGGTCACGCCTGCCCTGCCGGATCACCTCGTGCCCGGCGGCGAACGGGATCAGGTGCGTGAACCCCTCGAAGGCCACGGTGTCACCGTCGCGCACGACGTGCGCGACGGCCTCCGCGAGGGGCGCGATGGTGGCCAATCCGACCTCCGGTTGTGCGTGGCCGGAACCGGCGGTGCCGTGCAGCGGGGACGTGGCGCCGTGCGGCGGGACGTGGCCGAACGTTAAGGAGCGCGCCGGAGCAGGGTCAACGGGATCTTCCACTCACCGGAAGCCCCGACCCCACCTTCTGACCTGGAGCCCGGCGTCGCGTCGTTCACCCGGACCGCCTACGACCTGGAGCACCGCGGGGACGTGCCGGGTGCGCGGGAGGCGTTGGACCGGACGTGCCGGCCTCGCAAGCGGGTTCGGGGCGGTGAGTTCCGGATCAGCCCTGGTCGGACCAGTCCGGCAAGTCCTGACGGCGCGCCGGGTACGACGGCCACGGGCCGAGTTCCGGCAGCGGCGCGGCGGAGGTGGGCGGCTCGTCGGGCAGGCGGCCGGCGAGCCAGGCGGCGAGGTCGCGCACCCCGCCGACCACCTCCGGGCCCGCGCCCCACGTCCTGGGCACGTCGGTCGCCCGCAGGGACACGCCGGCGGGCAGCCTCGGCCGCAGCACGCCGATGGTGTGCACGGCGAACTCCGCGCTCCACTCGGCGGGCCGGACGCCGAGGTCGAGGTCCAGCAGGTGGATCCACACCTCGCGCCAGCGCGTGAACACGGGCGGGACCTGGTCGTCCTCGTCGGGGCCGACCGGCGCCGACCAGTCCGCGATGCCCGCCCACGCCCGTTCCAGGCGTTCGGACATCTCGGCGGTGGCCGCACGGTGCCCGGCCGCGTCGAGGGACGCGGTGGCCTCGATGATCGCGTCCCGCTCACCGGGCTCCCACAGCGCGACCCGCTCGCCCCGCGACCGGTGCTCGACCACCCGGCTGCGGGCGCGGGCGGCGTCGGCGAGGTGGGCCAGCACGTGCCCGCGCGTCCAACCGGGCAGCAGCGACGGTGCCGCGACCCGCGCGTCGGTCAGGTCGGCGATCACGTCGAGCAACCGGCGGTGGGCGTGCGCGACCGCGTCCAGGGGTGGCTTCACACCACCCGATCCTAGGGATCGACGACTCGCGCGCGGACGGCGTTCAGCGGGCCGCTTGGACCACCAGGAAGGTCAGGTCGTCGTGCTCCGCCCGCCCGAGCCAGTCGAACACGACGCGCCGCAGGTGGTCGGCCACCGCGTCGGCCGAGAGCCCGGCGCAGTCCGCCAGCGCCGCCTTCAGCCGCACGTCGCCGAACAGCTCCTGCCGGTCGTCGTGCTTGCGCGCCTCGGTCATCCCGTCGCTGTAGAGCAGCAACGTCTCCCCCGGCGCGAGGGTGACGGTCGTCTGGTTGAACCGCACCTCCGGCAGCACGCCGACGATCCCGCCGTGCACGGCCACCTCGTCCACCCGCCCGTCGGCCCGCAGCACGAGCGGCGCGGGGTGGCCGCCGGCCGCCAGGGTCAACCGCAGGCCACCGGACTGGACGGGCATCATCGTGCCGACGACGAGCGTGGTGAACAGGCGGCTGCCCGCCGCGCGCAGAGCGGTGTTGAGCAGGTGCAGCAGCTGCGCGGGCCGTTGCTCGACCACGAGCAGGGTGTGCAGGCTCTGCCGGACCCGGCCGCTGTGCGCGGCGGCCTCCAGCCCGTTGCCCGCCACGTCGCCAAGCGCGAAGGCCGCGCTCCCGTCCTCACGCGGGTGGACGTCGTAGAAGTCGCCGCCCACCATCGCCCGCCGGTGCGCCGGCTCGAAGACGGCGGCCAGGCGGACGCCCGGGACTTCCGGCAGGGGCGGGGGGAGCAGGTCCGCCCGCAGCGTCTCCACGGCGCGCTGCTGGTCGCTGAACCGGGTGCTCACCTCGATCACCGCGGCGGCCCGTGCCGCGTACCGCTTGAGCAGCTCGACGTGCCACGTGCCGCCGAAGCAGACCAGCGCGCCGCCCTCGGTCAGCGGCACGGCCACGCCGACCCCGGACGCGTTCCACGGTCCCTCGCCCAGCTCGGTCAGCTCGGCGTGGTCGACCAACCGTTCCAGCACGGCGGTGAGGCCGGGCGCGGTGCCGGCGGCCTTGCGGGTGGTGCGGGCCACGGCCACGTCGCCGGCGGGCGTGCGCCGCCACCACTCCAGCCGGCCACGCGGTCCGGGCAGCACCACGACGGTGTGCTCGGCGGGGGCCAGCTCGACCACGGCGCGCACGGCGGCCACGCGTTCGGTGAGCGACGCCATCCGGCGCGTCGCTTCGTCCAGGAAGTCGTCCACGCTCCGGTACAGGGCGACCCAGCCGTCACCGAGGTCCTGCCGCCGGCCGCGACGGGCGCCGTCGACGGCGTCACCGGGCGGTCCGGCGGCGGTGACGGCGTCACCGGGCAGTCCGAAGGCGTCACCGGGCAGGATCGAGCCCGTCCGGGCCTGCGGGAACAGCACGGGTGCGAGAGGGTTGGCCAACCGGACGACACCCTCCGGGTCCAGCACGACGACGGCCTCGTGGAAGCCGTCGACCACGCGACGCCATGCGTCGAGGTCGAGGCCCGTGTCGGCGCCTTGCCGGTAGCCCTGGGCCATCACGGCTCCTGTGTGTCGGGTTGACCCAACCTATCGGACAAGTTGCCACCAACAGTGGCAGGCTTGGCGCAGTTCCGCTGACATCGGAGGCTCGTGTGACGACCGCCCAGGACGACACGGACGTGACCCTGTCCCGACTGCTGACCGCGATGCGCGAGATGAAGGACGGCAACTTCCGCCGTCGTCTCGTGGTGCCCAAAAGGGCCGGAGAGCGCGACGGGGTGACAGCGGAGCTGGCCGAGGTCTTCAACGAGATCGCGGAGCGCAACCAGTGGTTGGTCGGCGAGCTGGTGCGGGTGCGCCAGTCCGTCGGCCAGGAGGGCAGGCTGGGCGAGCGGCTGGCCCCGAGCACCTCGACCGGCGGCTGGGCGACGGCGGCGGACTCGGTGAACGGCCTGGTCGACGACTTGACCAAGCCGACCGCCGAGCTGAGCCGCGTGCTCGCCGCGGTCGCCGAGGGCGACCTGTCGCAGGAGATCGTGGTGGACGCGCGCGGCGAGGTCGCCGCGCTGGTCGAGAGCTTCAACTCGATGACGGCCACGCTGCGGACGTTCGCGGGCGAGGTCACCCGGGTGGCGCGCGAGATCGGCACCGACGGCCGGTTGGGCGGCACGGCGGTCGTGCCGGGGGTGGCGGGCACGTGGAAGGACCTGACCGACTCCGTCAACTTCATGTCCGACAACCTGACCAAGCAGGTCCGCGACATCGCGCAGGTGGCCACGGCGGTGGCGCAGGGCGACCTGTCCCAGAAGATCACCGTGACGGTGGCGGGCGAGATGCTCGAACTGAAGGACACCGTCAACACGATGGTCGACCAGCTGTCCTCCTTCGCCGACGAGGTCACGCGCGTCGCCCGGGAAGTCGGCACCGACGGACGGCTCGGCGGCCAAGCCCAGGTGACGGGCGTCGCCGGCACCTGGCGCGACCTCACCGACAACGTGAACTTCATGGCGAACAACCTGACGTCGCAGGTCCGCAACATCGCCCAGGTCGCGACGGCGGTGGCGCAGGGCGACCTGTCCCAGAAGATCACGGTCGACGCGCGGGGCGAGATCCTCGAACTGAAGTCGACCATCAACACCATGGTCGACCAGCTGTCCTCCTTCGCCGACGAGGTCACGCGCGTCGCCCGGGAAGTCGGCACCGACGGACGGCTGGGCGGTCAGGCGCAGGTGCCCGGCGTGGCCGGGACCTGGCGCGACCTCACCGACTCGGTGAACTTCATGGCCGGCAACCTGACGTCCCAGGTCCGCAACATCGCCCAGGTCACGACGGCGGTGGCGCAGGGCGACCTGTCCCAGAAGATCGACGTCGACGCGCGGGGCGAGATCCTGCAGCTCAAGACCACGATCAACACGATGGTCGACCAGCTGTCCTCCTTCGCCGCCGAGGTCACGCGCGTGGCCCGGGAGGTCGGCAGCGACGGGCGGTTGGGCGGTCAGGCGCAGGTGCCCGGCGTGGCCGGGACGTGGCGGGACCTGACCGACTCGGTGAACTTCATGGCCGGCAACCTGACGTCCCAGGTCCGCAACATCGCCCAGGTCGCGACGGCGGTGGCGCGGGGCGACCTGTCGCAGAAGATCACGGTGAACGCGCGCGGTGAGATCCTGGAGTTGAAGGACACCATCAACACGATGGTCGACCAGCTGTCCTCCTTCGCCGACGAGGTCACGCGCGTGGCGCGCGAGGTCGGCACCGACGGACGGCTCGGCGGCCAGGCGCAGGTGCCGGGGGTCGCCGGGACGTGGCGGGACCTGACCGACTCGGTGAACTTCATGGCCAACAACCTGACCGCGCAGGTCCGGTCGATCGCCCAGGTCACGACGGCGGTGGCCGGCGGCGACCTGTCCCAGAAGATCACGGTCGACGCGCGGGGCGAGATCCTCGAACTGAAGTCGACCATCAACACGATGGTCGACCAGCTGTCCTCCTTCGCCGACGAGGTCACGCGCGTGGCGCGCGAGGTCGGCACCGACGGACGGCTCGGCGGCCAGGCCCGGGTGCCGGGGGTCGCCGGGACGTGGAAGGACCTCACCGACAACGTCAACGTGATGGCCGACAACCTGTCCACTCAGGTCAGGTCCATCGCGGCGGTGGCGACGGCGGTCGCGGGCGGTGACCTGTCCAAGAAGATCGCGGTCGAGGCCAAGGGCGAGGTCGCGGCGCTGGCGGACACCATCAACGGCATGGTGGACACGCTGCGCGCCTTCGCCGACGAGGTCACCCGCGTGTCGCGCGAGGTCGGCACCGAGGGCATCCTCGGCGGCCAGGCCCGCGTGCCGAACGTGGCGGGCACCTGGAAGGACCTCACCGAGAACGTCAACTTCATGGCGAACAACCTCACCTCGCAGGTGCGCAACATCGCCCAGGTGACGACGGCGGTGGCGTTGGGCGACCTGTCGAAGAAGATCGACGTCGACGCGCGCGGCGAGATCCTGGAGCTGAAGACCACCATCAACACCATGGTCGACCAGCTGTCCTCGTTCGCCCAGGAGGTCACGCGCGTGGCCAGGGAGGTCGGTACCGAGGGCAAGCTCGGCGGCCAGGCCGAGGTGGAAGGTGTCTCCGGCACCTGGAAGCGGCTGACCGAGAACGTCAACGAGCTGGCCGGGAACCTGACCCGGCAGGTCCGCGCGATCGCGGTGGTGGCGACGGCGGTGACGGCGGGCGACCTGACCCGGCAGATCACCGTCGACGCCTCCGGCGAGGTCGCCGACCTCAAGGACAACATCAACCGGATGATCGGCAACCTGAGGGCGTCCACCCGCGCCAACCAGGAACAGGACTGGCTGAAGACCAACCTGGCCAGGCTGTCCGGCCAGATGCAGGGACACCGGGACCTCAACGCCATGGCGTCGCTGGTGATCAGCGAGCTGACGCCGCTGGTGTCGGCGCAGCACGGCGCGTTCTTCCTGGCGGACCCCGAGTCGAACGCCCTGGACCTCACCGCGGCCTACGGGTACTCGCCGCGCGGCGGTCGGCCGACGCGGTTCTCGCGCGGCGAGTCGTTGATCGGGCAGGTCGCGGCGGAGAAGAAGACGGTGCTGGTCACCGACGTGCCGCCGGGGTACATCGAGATCGGCTCCGGGCTCGGGTCGGCGCCGCCGGCCAACCTGGTGATCCTGCCGATCGTGTTCCAGGGCGAGACGCTCGGCGTGATCGAGCTGGGGTCGTTCGGCGAGTTCACCGAGGTGCACCTGGACCTGTTGGACCAGCTCAAGGAGAACATCGGCGTCAACCTGAACACGATGCTCGCGAACGCCCGGACGGACAGCCTGCTGGTGGAGTCGCAGCGGCTGACCGAGGAGCTGCGGGCCGGTTCGGTCGAGCTGGAGGCGCGGGCGCGGCAGCTGTCGTCGGCGTCGAAGTACAAGTCGGAGTTCATGGCGAACATGTCGCACGAGCTGCGCACCCCGTTGAACAGCCTGCTGATCCTGGCGAAGCTGCTGGCGGACAACCTGGACGGGAACCTGAACCCGAAGCAGGTGGAGTTCGCCAAGACGATCCACTCGTCGGGCACGGACCTGTTGCAGCTGATCGACGACATCCTGGACCTGACCAAGGTCGAGGCCGGTCACATGCAGGTGCAGACGGACCCGGTGCACGTGACCGACGTCGTCGGGTACGTCGAGGCGTTGACCTCGCCGCTGGCCGCGGAGAAGGGGTTGGCGTTCGAGGTCGTGGTGGCGCCGGACGTGCCGCCCACCCTGCACACCGACGAGCACCGGTTGCAGCAGATCCTGCGGAACCTGTTGTCCAACGCGGTGAAGTTCACCCACGACGGTGAGATCAAGCTGCGGATCCGGGCGGGCGAGGGCTCGATCGCGTTCGACGTGCAGGACACCGGCATCGGCATCCCGTCGGACAAGCTGTCGGTGATCTTCGAGGCGTTCCAGCAGGCGGACGGCACGACGTCGCGGAAGTACGGCGGCACCGGGTTGGGCCTGTCGATCAGCCGGGAGCTGTCGGCGCTGCTCGACGGTCGGCTGGACGTGCGGTCCGAGCCGGGCCTCGGGTCGACGTTCACGCTGTACCTGCCGCTGGCGGAGCAGGGCCTGGCGCCGACGTCCGAGGTGGAGCCGGAGGCCGTGCCGGAGCTGCTGACGCCCGCCGACCACGCGACGCAGTCACTGGTCGCGCCGGCGGAGCTGCCGCCCGCGCCGATGCGGTTCCACGGCGAGAAGGTGCTGATCGTCGACGACGACCTGCGGAACGTGTTCGCGTTGACGAGCGTGCTGGAGCTGCACGGGTTGCAGGTGATCTACGCGGACAACGGGATCACCGGTGTGCGGGCGCTGGAGCAGTACGACGACGTGACGCTGGTGCTGATGGACATCATGATGCCGGAGTTGGACGGCAATGCCACCATGTCCGCGATCCGGGCGATGTCGCGGTACGAGGACCTGCCGGTGATCGCGGTGACGGCCAAGGCGATGAAGGGTGACCGGGAGAAGTCGCTGGCTTCGGGGGCCACGGACTACGTGACCAAGCCGGTGGACACCGAACACCTGCTGCGCTTGATCGCCTTCTACCTGGGCCTGGAACAAGACTGACCCCGCGCGTGTCCCACGTTCGCGTCCCGCGTGTCCTACGTTCCGGTACCCCGAGTTGAACGCTCGGAACAGCGAGAGTCCTACGTTGGCGGCGCGAGAGTCCTACGTTGGCGAGGGGTGAGTCCTACGTTCAAGGCGCGAGAGTCCTACGTTCAGGGGTGGTGAGTTGAACGGTCGGCGGTTGATGGTGCGGGCGGCTCGATTTGACATGGGGCCCTTACGGGCACTCCAGGCAGGCCAAAGCCGGCAGGCCCGGCGGGGAAGAGCGTCCCGCCAAGCCTGCCGGCTTTGGCCAGCCTAAAGCACCCGAACCCATGTCAAATCGGGCCTGGGTGGGGATGTGCGGGTCCGTTGAGGGCGAGGTGGGGTCCGTTGAGGGTGGGGTGTGAGGCCTTTGTGGTCAGTGGGGGGTCAGGTCAGGGCGGTGATCAGGCGGTGGCAGCGGAGGGGGTCTTCGGTCAGGCCGGCGTCCAGGCCCCACAACCAGTAGTCGACGGCGCGGAAGATGATCCAGTTTCGGGCGTGGTCGTGGTTCAGGTTGGCGGTGTCGGCGACGATGGCCAGGTGTTCGGTGATCGCGGCGTCGTCCGGCATGTCGTCCAGCCTGGTCCAGAGGACCCTGGCCAGGTCGTAGGCGATGTCGCCGCGCAGCAGGATCGGGTCGACGGTCAGCCAGGGCTCACGGGTTCCGGCCAGGACCTGGGCGGAGTGCAGGTCGCCGTTGACGGCGAGCGTGGACTCGGTGGTCACCAGGGTCGCCACCGCCCTCTCCCCCGCGCGGAGGAACGCTCGGTCGAAGGGTTTGGCTTGGCGCAGCCAGTCCGATTCCAGGCTGTCGGCTCGGGCGAGGGCCAGGTCGGCCGTCGAACGGACGGTCGGCGGGGCCGGCACGGCAAGTCGTCGGGCCATCGCGCCCAGCACCGCCATGGCCTCCTCGGACGGCAGGTCCAGGGCGCTGTGGTCCAAGTCCAGGCGTTCCAGGAGCATGGCGCCGGCGGTCGGGTCGGCGTCGACCAGGTGGACGGTCCCCCTCCCCCGCCAGAAGCGCAGGGCTTCGATGTGCGCCGTCACGTCCTCGCTCGGCGCGTTCATGCGCAGCACGAGAGGGGTGCCCGCGCGGGTCACCGGGATGACCAGGGCGTGCGAGCCGTGCCGGACGTCGCCGTCGGGGCGGAGGTCCCAGACCTCCAGGCGGTGCTCGATGGCGGCGGGGAGGGTGGCCAGCCAGTTCCGGTCGCGCGGTATCGGTGAGTTGCGGAACGTCTCGGGGATCACGTGGTCGTCGTGGCCGATTCGACGGTGTCGTGGATGTGCATGACCTCGGTCAACTCGGTCAGGCGGAACAACTTGTGCACGGACGGCTGCATCGACGCCATCCGGAGCTCGCCGCCCTCGCCGTCCAGCCTGCGGTGCCAGTCGAGCATCAGGGACAGCCCCGTCGTGTCCATGAACGGCACCCCGCTCAGGTCCACCACGACGTTGGCGCCCGTGCTCTCCTCGAGGCGGTCGGACAGCACGGGGACCGTGTCCGCGTCCAGTTCACCCGACACCGCGACGACCGTCCAGCCGTCCCGCACCTCACTGCGCACCTGCAACTCCATGGTGCACGAGCCTAGCCACCGGACCGGCCCCATGCCGATACCGCGTCACGACGCGCTGCCGGAGAGCCGGTCGGCGCGACCGCCCGGTGCCGCGACCGGTGGATGTGCGACCATGCGGTGACGGCCGATCAACGGGGAGCGGATGTGCGGAACGAGCCAGCGGCGCCGGTGGCCGTGACGCTGCCCGCCTCAGCGGGCGCATCGTCGCAAGCCCGCCAGGTGGTGGGTGACGTGGCGGTGGCCTGGGGACTGTCGGACGACGCCGCCGACGACGCCGCCTTGGTGGTCACGGAACTGGTGTCCAACGCGGTGGACCACGCGATGGGCCCGGTCGGGCTCACCGTGTCGCGGACGGACTCCGGGCTGCGGATCGAGGTGGCCGACGAGTCGTCCGCCCTGCCCCAGCAGAGACCCGTGCAGGTCGACTCGGCACGGGGGCGCGGGCTGATCATCGTGGCCGCCCTGAGCCGGTCGTGGGGCACGGACCCGACCGCCGACGGCAAGGTCGTGTGGGCCGAGCTCGACGGCTGACACGCCCCGACCGGGCAGGGGCCGGCCGGGGCGCTGCGGCGGGGTCGGGCGGTTCACGGGGCGCAGTCGCCGAAGCGGGGCGCGGTGTGTTCCCTTCCCGCCACCTCGGCAGGTGAGGTGGCCCATCCCACTGTCGGGCGACGCCCGGACGGGAACAACAGGGGCAGTGATCCGTAGGGGTACGGCACTTATTCGACGACTGCCGGGCGGGGCAAGGCGCTGCTCGCGTCTCACGCGGGCGTGAGCGCACGAGAAGGGCCGCCCTCGTCGTAAGAGGGCGGCCCTGGTCCGTCTTGGGGCTACTGGCCTTCGCGGAAGCGGTCGAGGCCTTCCTTGGCCTTGTCCGTCCCCTTCTGGATGTGCTCGGAGTGCTCGCCACCGGTGCGTTCGTCGACGAACTGGCCGGCCTTGTCGAGACCCTCGTCGGCCTTGTCGCCGTGCTGGCCGAGAGCGTCCTTGGCCTTGCCCTTCAAGTCGTCGAACTTGTCGCCAATGCCCATCTGCGCTCGAACCTCCTCAGGGTGTCCCTCGTGGACACGCCACAAGAGGGGCTACCGCCGTGGTCGGCCGTTGATGCGCGGGGATCGACAACTCACCCGGACGAGTGAGGTCGACGCGATCGCTCGTGGTCTCAGACCAGCTGGACCGAGACGGCGTGGGGGCCCTTGGCGCTCTCGCCGACCTCGTACCGGACCGCCTGGTTCTCGGCGAGGCCGCGGTGGTCGTAGTCCTGGATCTCGGAGTAGTGCAGGAAGAGGTCGGAGCCGCCGCCCTCGGGCGTGATGAAGCCGAAGCCCTTGGCCCCGCTGAACCACTTGATCTTGCCCTGGGTCATTCGCGTGCTCCTGCCTGGTAGGACGCGACCGGCGCGTCCTGGTACGGGTAGTCGGGCACGCGGTGCTCGGCCGCACGCTGGTCCTGCGCCCGCTCGTTGCGCGTGCGCACCGGGGCGTCGCCCGCGGGCGGGTCGGGCAGGCCGAGCATCAGCAGCAGCTCGCGGCAGTCGTTCGCGTCGACCGAGTTGTCCGCTACGGTGCGGGCGGCCTGGCTGCGCTGGACGGTCTCGGCCCTGTCGGCCGCGGCCCTCGCGTCGGCGAAACCGACTGCGGCACCCTGTGATCGACCAGGTCTGGTCTGCGTCATGACGACCCCGCCTCCCCTGCCGGCAGGGCCGCGCCACGCGTGGAAAGAGCGTGGTGGATCAGACCGGCGTGCCTGCGGGCCGTAGGGGTAGATGATGTGAACGGATGATCCGGCGACAAGCCGGTGCTCCCGTCCCCGGCCCTGGGATGCGGCCGGACTGGATCGGGGACCGCGTCGACCGAGTGCCGACAGCTCGTGCCCCAACCCACCGAACTCTACTCCACGCGCGGGCCCTGGACGAGCACGGCTCAGTCTCGTCAACATCCAACCAACTACGGAGAGATGTTGCCAAGAACCGCCGATTCGCGCTTGACTTGTCGCGCTTCGTCGGAGGTCGACCGGAGGTGGACGTGGTCAACGTCAGAGTCGCGGTGGTCGGTGCGCTGATCGGGTTGGTCGGCCTGGCGGCACCCGCCGCCGCAGCGCCGCGAGCCGTCGCACTGCCCGTGGTCGACATGGAGTCCGTGCTCAAGGCCGCGCAGATCGACCCGCGCCGGGCCGACTCGGCGATCACACCGGGCAGCGGCGACAGCGTGCGGCTGGTGGAACAGGCGCTCGCCGCGAAGGGGCACCTGGCCTCGACGTACGTGGACGGGCACTTCGGCACCCGGACGATCGACGCCTACGCGGCCTACCAGCGCTCGCTCGGCTACACCGGCCTCGACGCGTCCGGCATGCCCGGACCGACGTCGTTGCGGCTGCTCGGCGAGCCGACCTACACCGTCACCCGCGTGGTGTCGGCGGGCAGCCGGGTGACCTACCGCGGCGCGCTGATGAACACCCGCACGAAGGCCGCGCTGGTCGAGGCGGAACGGCTGCTCGGCCGGTCGCTCGGCATCACCCAGGGCTCGTACAACCCGGGCGGCGTGCCCGGCTCGGCGGGCACCCACGACGGCGGCGGCGCGCTGGACATCTCGGTGTCGGGCATGACCGCGACGACGCGCACGACCGTGGCCCGGGTGTTGCGCCAGGTCGGGTTCGCGGCGTGGATCCGCACCCCCGCGCAGGGCTTCGACTACCACATCCACGCGATCGCCCTGGGCGACCCGGACCTGTCCACCGGCGCGCGCAACCAGGCCGGCGACTACTACCTCGGCTTCAACGGGCTGGCCGACCGGGGCGCGGACGACGGGCCCGCGGTGAGCCCGAAGCGGACGTGGGAGGAGTACCAGCGCCTCTAGGATGGTCTGATGGCCGTCCGAACGGGGTCGCGATGAGCAACGTGGAGACCGACCCGTCCGAGCTGATCTGCGAGAGCGCGTCCGGTGTCGCGGCGGTCGAGGTCCTCGACCCCCGCGACGTGCCGCTGGGCGGGCCGCGGGCGATGACCGTGCGGCGCACGTTGCCGCAGCGGTCCCGGTCCATGATCGGCGCGTGGTGCTTCGCCGACCACTACGGGCCGGACGACGTGTCGACCAGCGGCGGGATGGACGTCGCGCCGCACCCGCACACCGGGTTGCAGACCGCGAGCTGGCTGTTCAGCGGCGAGATCGAGCACCGCGACAGCCTCGGCGTGCACGCGGTGGTGCGGCCGGGCGAGCTGAACCTGATGACGGCCGGGCACGGCATCTGCCACTCCGAGGTGTCGACGCCGGGGACGACCGTGCTGCACGGCGTGCAGCTGTGGATCGCGCTGCCGGACGCCCACCGCGACGCGCCTCGCGACTTCCAGCACCACGCGCCCGAGGCGGTGGCGCTGGACGGCGCTTCCGCCCGGGTCTTCCTGGGCACGCTCGCGGGCCGGACGTCGCCGGTGCGCACGTTCACGCCGCTGCTGGGCGCGGAGGTCGTGCTGGAGCCGGGCGCCCGGCTGGCGCTGGACGTGGACGTGGCGTTCGAGCACGGTGTGCTGGTCGACGTCGGCGCGGTGGAGCTGGGCGGCACGGCGTTGGCGCGCGGCACGCTCGGCTACGTCGGGGTGGGTGCGACGGTGCTGCACCTGGCCAACGTCACCGACGCCCCGGCCCGCGTCGTCCTGCTCGGCGGCGAACCGCTGGGCGAGGACCTGGTGATGTGGTGGAACTTCGTCGGCCGCAGCCACGAGGAGATCGTCCGCTTCCGCGACCAGTGGCAGGCGGAGTCGGAGCGCTTCGGCCAGGTCGAGGGCTACCCCGGCGACCGGCTACCGGCCCCGCCGCTGCCGATGGGCAGGCTGCGCCCGCGCGGCAACCCGCCACCGGCCTGATCAGGGCCGATCCGCAGCGCGACCACGTCGTCGGCCACCGAGGACAGCGGGCGGCTCGCGTCCAGCCGTTCCGGCAGCACGGTCCCCGGCTCGTCGGCGAGCAGCCGGACCGCGCCGGCGCCGTCCCACGTGCGCAGACCGACCGGCGCGGCGGCGTTGTCCTCGGTGACGGGCTGGAGCTTGAGCACGGCGGGTGTGCCGTCCGCCCGGACGACAGGCAGCGCGGCGAGCCACGCCCGCCCCCACGCGGTGCGGTGGTACGACGCCGTCAGCGCCTCCGGGACGATCACGGGCGCGGCGCGTACATGATCACGGCCACGCCGACCAGGCAGATCGCCGCGCCGGCGTAGTCCCACCGGTCGGGCCGGAACTTGTCGACCACCACGCCCCAGGCCAGCGACCCGGTCACGAACACCCCGCCGTACGCGGCGAGGATGCGGCCGAAGTGCGCGTCGGGCTGCAACGTCGCCACGAACCCGTACAGGCCGAGCGCCGCCACGCCCGCGCCGATCCAGAGCAGGCCCCGGTGCTCGCGCACGCCCTGCCACACCAGCCACGCGCCGCCGATCTCGGCGAACGCGGCCAGCACGAACAACAACAGCGAGCGGACCACGGTCATGACCGCGACGATAGCCGGCGCCGCGGTCCGGCCCGCTGCCGCCGGCACGTCGCGGCCGATCGGGGGAAAGCCACGTCGACCATCGCAGCAAGGCGCGCCCACGTGACGCAGAACACCGTGCTCCCATCGCTCGGACTCGGCGCGATTTCGCCGCAACGGCATGTTTGAGCGCGTTCCACCACCCTGGCGGAGCACCCTGCGCGTGGCACGCCCGTCGAACTGGCCCGCGAGGTCCCTGGCACGCCGGGTCATCCGGAGCGAACGCTAGAGACCCTCGGCTTCACCGGAAGCCCGCGCCACCCTCTCAGCGCAATGCCGTTCACGATCGGTGAAGCGAAACACATTAGTTCCCGATCCTATCGCGGGGTGCCGGCGAGCGATCGGAGCAATTCAAGACCGCCTGATCGTCCGATGCCCTGTTCACAGGGGTGCGCACGGCAGGCGTCATCTGCTTTATTCGTGTTGTCGCCGATCCCGGCGAAATCGAGAAGGATTCCACTACCAAGGAGACCTCGTGTTGAAGCGTCTTGCCTCGGGTGTCGCGCTGGCCGCCATGACCGGCGCGATGGTGTTCGGCGGCTCCTCCGCCGCGCAGGCCACCACCGTTCCCGACGCGTCGTGCATCAACTCCGACCCGACCGGACTGGTCAACGTGATCGTGTGCACGATCAACACCACCGTGCAGGTGCCGATCGACCTGCCCGACTCGGTGATCACCATCGGGGACGTGCTCAGCGGCAACACCATCGAGGTGCTCGACGGTGCCGAGCTGGACGCGATCGAGGTCACCGTCAAGGACGTCATCGACGACGTGAACGTCGAGGACAACCTGGTCTTCAAGAGCGCGCTGGTGAACGCCCTGAACGACGCCGACATCATCGACGACATCGACGTCTCCAAGGTCCTGGTCGACGTGCTCTGAGTTCTCCACGAGAAAGCACTGAAAAGGCGATGACATCGCCATCGGACGCCTGAGCCACGAACGAACGGCGTCACCGGCTCCGCGCACCGCCCACAATCACCGGGCGGTGCGCGGAGCATTTCGCATGGCCGAGAACGGCGACACCGGGCACGCGACGCACCTGCACGACTTCGGCCTCGCGCTGGTGCGCCGCCGGCCATGTGGGTCCCGTACGCGCACATGGGCACTGACGGCAGCCGTCACCATCCCGGAGGACGTCGCACCGCGCGTGATCGGCTGGTACACCTGACGACGTGGCCGAGGTGCGCAACGTCGTCGCCGGGCACGTCGTCGGCGACGTCGTGCAGATCGGTCAGGTGACCACGACCTCTCCGGACGCGCGACCGACGGCGGTCGCCGGGCTGCCGCCGCTCGCGGTGTTCGTCGGCCGGGAGGCCGAGTTGTCCCGGCTGACCGCCGCGCTGCGACCCGAGTCCCCGGACCCGGTGCTGGTGTGGTCCGTCGGCGGGCTGCCCGGCGTGGGCAAGACGGCGCTGGCCGTCGCGGCGGCGCGGCGCGCGGTCGCGGCCGGCTGGTTCCCGGGCGGGGTGGTGATGGCCGACCTGCGCGGCTACGACCAGCGGGTCACGGCCTCGACCGCGTTGGTCGCGCTGCTGGGCGCGCTGGGCGTGGCGAGCGAGCACATCCCGCCGGAGGAGGCGGACCGGGTCAGGCTGTGGCGCTCGCTGCTCGCCCGGCGGGAGCGGATGCTGGTGGTGGCGGACAACGTCTCCGGGGCCGACCAGGTCGTGCCGCTGCTGCCCGGCGACCCGCGACACCGGGTGCTGATCACCAGCAGGCACCGGTTGGCCGGCCTCGACCTCACCCGCCTGGTCGACCTGGACGTCCTGGACGTGCCCGACGCGGTGCGGATGCTCGTCGAGGTGCTGCGGATGAGCGACCCCGACGACACCCGCGCCCACGACCTCGCGGCCGGTGAACAGGTCGCCCGGCTGTGCGGCGGCCTGCCGTTGGCCGTGCGCGTGGCGGCGGCACTGCTGGTCGCCGACCCCGAGCGGACCATGGCCGACCTGGCCGAAGCGCTGGCCGACGGCCACCAGCGGCTGCGCGAGCTCGACTACGACGACAACCTCGCCGTGCGCGCCGCGTTCGACCTGTCCTACGGGCTCCTCGACCCCGACCAGGCCAGGGTGCTCCGCCTCACCGCCCTCGACCCCGGGCCCGACGTCGCCCTCGACACCATCGCCGCGATCGCCGACACCGACCGCGCCACCGCGACCCGGCTCGTCCGGCGGTTGCGGGCGGCGCACCTGGTGCAGCCCGCCGGGTCCGCGGCGCGGTGGCGGATGCACGACCTGGTCAGGCTGTACGCGCGGGACAAGGCCGCCGAGGACCCGGAACGCGACCGAGCGGTCGTCCGGCTGCTCGACCACTACCTGGCCGCCGTCCGGGCCACCACCGACCACCACGGCGAGGTCCGGGCGGGCACCGAGGCGGTGCGGGCGGTCGACGCCGAACGAGCCAAGCTGGTCCCGGTGATCGACCTGGCCCACGTCACCGGCCACGCCGCGCACGTGATCGGGATGACGAGCGGCCTCATCGAGTACTTCTCCCTGCGCAAGCTCTGGAGCGAGTGGATCACCACCCACGAGCTGGCCCTGGCGGTCGCCCAACGGACCGGGGACCTGGCGGGCGAGGCACGCCTGCGGCACGGGCTCGGCGTCGGGCACGGCCAGATGCTGAACACGGAGCTCTCGACGCGCTACCTGCGCGACGCCATGTCCCTGGCCCGGCGACTGGGTGACCGGCAGCTGTTCGGCCTCTCGCTCAACCGGCTCGGCCAGCGCTTCCGCAACACGGGCCGGCTGGAGTGGGCGATGGCCTGCCACCGGTGGGCGGCCACGCTCCTCCTGGAGACAGGCGACATGCCCTCGTACTTCGGAGCGCTGCACGACATGGCGGTCGTCCACCGGCGGCGGCGTGAGCTCGACCAGGCGGTCGCCCTGCACCTGGAGTGCCTGTCGCTGGCCCGCGAGCACCAGTGGCCGCTGTTGGAAGGACGGGTGCTGGACCACCTCGGCATCGCCTACCGGGAGCTGGACCGCATGGCCGAGGCGATCGAGTGCCACCAGGCCAACCTGCGCATCGTCGAGGACATGGCCGACCGGCACGGCTACGCGCGGACGATGGCGAACCTCGCCGTCACCTACCGGGTGGCGGACCGGCCGGCCGAGGCGGTGGACTGCCACCTGGAGGCGTTGCGCACGTTCCGGGACTTCGGCGCGGTCCACGCGGTGGGCAGCGTGCTGAAGGACCTGGGCCTCACCTACCGCGAGCTCGGCCGCGACGACGAGGCGGCCCGGTGCTGGACCGAGGCGCTCGCGATCTTCGAGGCGTTGCCCGCGGCGACCGCCGCGCCGGTCGCGGAGCGCACCCGACAGCACCTGGCCGAGCTCACCGCCGGGGAGGCGACTCCTCCGGCGGCCAGTCGTCGTCGGCCTGCTCCTGGACCTCCGCGCCCACCAGGGACCGCCTGAGCAACGGCCGCAGCGCTTCGGACAGCGCCTCGACGGGGATGGCGGCGAGGTCCCGCAGCGGCACGGCCGTCACGTCGGGGATCTTCACTTCGATGTCGTCGCGAGGGTCGGACACGGCGGCCTCCCGGGCTCGGCACCCATCATGGCAGGCGACGCCGTGATCGGGCAGGCCACCGGGACCCCTCACCCGTCCGACCGCGTCGCGTTCGCCGACGCGGTCGGACGCCCCCTTCGACACCCGAGGGTGTCGTCGACGGACCGGCCGCCTCGCGTCCCCCCCTCAGAGCGCCGGGTCTGCTGGTCCGTCGCGGTCGATCTCGTCCAGATGATCGACGCTGCCCACTGCCTCCCCGGTGCCCCTCACGATCGAGATCATCAACTACGGCTGGAGCACCAGCCACACGCCACACGTGCCGGCGTTCGGCGGTGCGGCCGTGGTCCTCGTGCGATCAGCGGTTGAGCGCGCTCCGGGTGCCGTGCGCTATCTCCAGGTCTTCGCGTGCCGTGACGACGAAGGTCCGCGCCCGCGCGTCCCGACCGGTGATCTCCGTGTCGCCGTCGACGTCCTCGTTGCGCTCCTCGTCGATCAAGACGCCGAGGAAGCCCAACCGCTCGGCGGTACGGCGGCGCACCGTGGCCGACTTCTCGCCCACACCGCCGGTGAACGCGAGGACGTCCAGCCCGCCGAGCGCGGCGGCCATCGAGGCGATGCCGCCGACCAGCCGGTGCGTGTAGACGTCCAGCGCCAGCACGGCGTCCGGGTCGCCGCCGGCCGCCGCCGCGTCGATCTCCCGCATGTCCCCGGTGCCGGCCAGCGCGGTGAGCCCGGACTCCTTCTCCAGCGTGGTCGCGACCTCGTGCGGCGTCAGCTCCTCGTGCTCCTCCAGCCACAGCACCAGACCGGGGTCGACCGTGCCGGACCTGGTCGCCATCACCAGGCCCTCCAGCGGGGTGAAGCCCATGGTGGTGTCGACGCTGCGGCCGTCGGCGATCGCCGTCAGGGACGCGCCGGCGCCCAGGTGGCAGGTGACGGCCCGCGCGCCGGGCGACCCGAGTTCGGCCACCCGGCGCGCGCAGTAGGCGTGGGACAGGCCGTGGAAGCCGTACCGGCGGATCGCGTACCGGTCCCGCCACGCCCGGGGCACGGCGTAGGTGGCCGCCGCCGCGGGGATGGTGGTGTGGAACGCGGTGTCGAAGCACGCGACCGCGGGCACGTCCGGCAGCAGCCGACGCACCGCGTCCAGACCCGCCAGCGACTTCGGCTGGTGCAGCGGCGCGAGCGAGGTCAGGTCGACCAACGCCTGCCGCACCAGGTCGTCCAGCACGACGGGTTCGGTGAACCGGGTGCCGCCGTGCACCACGCGGTGCCCGACGGCGTCCGGCGTGGGCCAGTCCGCCAGCACGTCGGCGAGCCGCTCCGGGTCCGGCTCGACGTCGGCGGCGCGCTCCACCTCGTCGTCGGCCGCCAGCAGTCGCAGCTTCAGGCTGGACGAGCCCGCGTTGACCACCAGGACCCGCACGTCAACCCCACGTCCACCCGGCGATCGCCGGGTCGTCCTCGCCGTGCTCGCGGGTGTGCTGGAGCGCGGCGAGCCGGGCGTCCGACATGCGCTGCCGCAACGACGCCGCCGTGCCGCCCAACGACGGCACCCGGTCGATGACGTCCATGACCAGGTGGAACCGGTCGAGGTCGTTGAGCATCACCATGTCGAACGGGGTGGTCGTGGTGCCTTCCTCCTTGTACCCGCGCACGTGCAGGTTGCGGTGGTTGGTCCGCCGGTAGGTGAGCCGGTGGATCAGCGACGGGTAGCCGTGGAACGCGAAGACCACCGGCTTGTCGGTGGTGAACAGCGCGTCGAAGTCGCGGTCGGGCAGGCCGTGCGGGTGCTCGGTGTCCGGTTGCAGGCGCATGAGGTCCACGACGTTGACCACGCGCACCTTCAGGTCGGGCAGGTGCTCGCGCAGCAGTTCGGCGGCGGCCAGGGTCTCCAGCGTCGGGATGTCGCCCGCGCACGCCAGCACCACGTCCGGCTCGCCCTCGGTGGTGCCCGCCCAGTCCCAGATGCCGAGCCCGCGCGCGCAGTGCGCGATCGCGTCCGGCATGTCCAGGTACGTCAGCGACGGCTGCTTGCCCGCCACGATCACGTTCACGTAGTGCTTGCTGCGCAGGCAGTGGTCCGCCACCGACAGCAGCGTGTTGGTGTCGGGCGGCAGGTAGACGCGGACGATCTCGGCCTTCTTGTTCACCACGTGGTCGAGGAAACCGGGGTCCTGGTGGCTGAACCCGTTGTGGTCCTGCCGCCAGACGTGCGAGGACAGCAGGTAGTTCAGCGACGCGATCGGCGCGCGCCACGGGATCTTCCGGGTCGTCTTGAGCCACTTGGCGTGCTGGTTGAGCATCGAGTCGACGATGTGGATGAACGCCTCGTAGCTGGTGAACAGACCGTGCCTGCCGGTGAGCAGGTAGCCCTCCAGCCAGCCCTGGCACAGGTGCTCCGACAGGACCTCCAGCACCCGGCCGTCCGGCGCGAGGTGCTCGTCGCCGGGCACGGTGTCCGCCCGCCACTTGCGGTCCGTCGCCTCGAACAGGGCCGACAGCCGGTTGGACGCCACCTCGTCCGGGCCCACGACGAGGAAGTTGTCCGGGTTGCGGCGCACCACGTCCCGCAGGAACCCGCCGAGCACCTTGGTGGCCTCGCTGCTCTCGACGGCGGGTCGCGCCACGGTCACCGCGTGGTCGCGGAAGTCGGGCATCCTCAGGTCGCGCAGCAACCGGCCGCCGTTGGCGCGGGGGTTGGCGCTCATCCGCCGGTCGCCGGTGGGCGCGAGGGCGCGCAGCTCGGGCACGAGCCTGCCGGCGTCGTCGAACAGCTCCTCGGGTCGGTAGCCGCGCAGCCACTCCTCCAGCTGCGCGCGGTGCGCGGCGTCGGTGCGGGTGGCGGCGAGGGGGACCTGGTGCGCGTGGAACGTGCCCTCGACCCGCTTGCCGTCCACTTCGCGCGGGCCGGTCCAGCCCTTCGGGGTGCGCAGGACGATCATCGGCCACGGTGGGCGGGTCTTCGACTGCCTCATCTCGGCGATGTCGTCCAGCACCCTGTCCAATGTGGACGCCAATTGCTCGTGCACGGCCTTGGGCTCGTCGCCGACGACGAAGTGCGGCGTGTGGCCGTAGCCGCGCAGCAGGGAGGCCAGCTCGTCGTCCGGGATGCGCGCCAGCAGCGCGGGGTTGGCGATCTTGTAGCCGTTGAGGTGCAGCACGGGCAGCACGACGCCGTCCCGGGCGGGGTCGAGGAACTTGTTCGAGTGCCAGCTGGCGGCCAGGGGCCCGGTCTCCGCCTCGCCGTCGCCGACCACGCACAGCGCCAGCAGGTCGGGGTTGTCGAACACCGCGCCGTACGCGTGCAGGAGGGCGTACCCGAGCTCGCCGCCTTCGTGGATCGAGCCGGGGGTCTCCGGCGCGACGTGGCTGGGGATGCCGCCGGGGAAGGAGAACTGGCGGAACAACGCGCGCAGGCCGTCCAGGTCCTCGCCGATGCCCGAGTAGACCTCGCTGTAGGTGCCTTCCAGGTAGGCGTTCGCGACGAGACCTGGTCCGCCGTGGCCGGGCCCGGTGACGTACAGGGCGTTCAGGTCGCGTCGCCGGATGGCGCGGTTCATGTGCGCGTAGAGGAGGTTGAGGCCGGGTGTCGTGCCCCAGTGCCCGAGCAGGCGGGGTTTGACGTGCTCGGGGAGCAGCGGTTCGCGCAGCAGCGGGTTGTCGAGCAGGTAGATCTGCCCGACGGACAGGTAGTTGGCCGCGCGCCAGTAGGCGTCCAGCAGGTCGAGGTCGTCCGCGGGGTGCTCGGTCGACGGCATGGCCCCGACGCTAGCTCTGATCACGGGGGTCCGAAACTCGAACCAGCGGGACGGGGGACGGCGGGCGACCATGGGCGCGGGAGGTGGCTGTGTCCGAGGTCGCCGGTGCGCGGCAGGAGGGGTTGACCTCGGCGGAGGTCGCGGAGCGCGTCGCGGACGGGCGGACCAACGCCGTCCGCTCCCGCACGAGCCGCAGCGCGGGGCAGATCGCGCGGGCGAACGTCATCACGCCGTTCAACGGGCTGCTGACCGCGTTGTTCCTGGTCGTCCTGGCCACCGGGCGGTGGCAGAACGGCCTGTTCGGGCTGGTGGTCGTGGCCAACACGGCGATCGGCGTGGTCCAGGAGCTGCGGGCCAAGCGCACCCTAGACCGCCTCGCCGTGCTCAACGCGCCACACGCCCGGGTGACGCGCGACGGTGTGACGTCCGAGATCGAGGTCGACGACGTGGTGGCCGACGACCTGGTCGACCTCCGCACCGGCGACCAGGTCGTGGCGGACGGCGTGGTCACCGGCGCCGACGGCCTGGAAGTGGACGAGTCGCTGCTCACCGGCGAGTCCGACCCGGTGCGCAAGTCCGTCGGCGACGACGTGCGGTCCGGGTCGGTCGTGGTGGCGGGATCGGGCCGGTTCCGGGCCACCGCGGTCGGCGCGGACTCCTACGCGACCCGGCTCACCGCCGACGCGCGCCGGTTCACCTCGGTCCGGTCGGAGCTGGTGGCGGGCACGAACAAGCTGCTGCGGTGGATCTCCCTGATGATGCTGGTGGTCGGCCCGCTGCTGCTGTGGAGCCAGCTGCGCAGCCCGGACACCGACGACTGGCAGGAGGCGATGACCGGCGCGGTCGCGGCGCTGGTCGGCATGGTCCCCGAGGGCCTGGTGCTGCTCACCAGCCTGGCGTTCACGGTCGCCGCCGTGGCGCTGGCCCGGAAGCGGACGCTGGTGCGGGAACTGCCCGCGGTGGAGGTGCTGGCCCGGGTCGACGTCGTCTGCCTGGACAAGACGGGCACCCTCACGCACGGCGACATCGTCTTCGACCAGCTGGTGGCGGACGGACCGCAGGACGACCTCCGGGAGGCGCTGGCGCTGCTGGCGACGGCCCCGGACGCGAACGCGACCTCCGCCGCGCTGGCCGGCACGTTCACCTCCACCACCTGGCGGCGCACGGGCGGCGTGCCGTTCTCGTCGACCCGGAAGTGGTCCTCCGCGGACACCGACGGGCACGGCACGTGGGTGCTCGGCGCGCCGGAGGTGGTGTTCCCCGAGGGTGGTCCGCTGTCCGACCGCGCCGCCGACTTCACCGCGCGGGGCAAGCGGGTGCTGGTGCTCGCCTCCGCCGAGGCTCCCGCCCGGGGGACGTCGCTGCCCGCCGATCTCGGCGCACGCGCGCTGGTCGTGCTCGCCGAGCGCATCCGCGACGACGCCGCCGACGCGGTGCGGTACTTCGCCGAGCAGGGCGTCACGCTGCGGGTGATCTCCGGCGACAACCCGCGCACGGTCGGCGCGGTCGCGGTGGCGATCGGCGTGCCCGGCATCTCGGACGCGGGCGAGGCGGTGGACGCGCGCACGCTGCCCGACGACCCGGACGCGCTCGCCGACGTGCTGGCGGAGTCCGCCGTGTTCGGGAGGGTCACGCCGCAGCAGAAGCGGGCCGTGGTGGGCGCGTTGCGGCGGCGCGGGCACGTGGTCGCGATGACCGGTGACGGCGTCAACGACGCGATGGCGTTGAAGGACGCCGACATCGGCGTGGCGATGGGCAACGGCGCCGCCGCGACCAGGGCGGTGGCGCAGCTGGTGCTGCTGGACAGCCGGTTCGCGCACCTGCCGGACGTCGTCGCGGAGGGGCGGCGGGTGATCGCGAACATCGAGCGCGCGGCGAACCTGTTCCTGGTGAAGAACGTGTACTCGCTGGTGCTGGCGCTGGTCGTGCTGGTGGGCGGGATCGCCTACCCGTTGGCCCCGATCCAGCTCACCCTGATCTCGGCGTTGACGATCGGCGTCCCGGGTTTCGTGCTGGCCCTCGGCCCGAACCGGCGGCGTTACGTGCCGGGCTTCCTGGGACGCGTGCTGCGGCTGGCCGTGCCGACCGGCGTGGTGATCGGGCTGGCCGCGTTCGGCGGCGACCTGGTGATCCGCTCGCTCGACCGGGGCGGTGGGCCGGTGGCCGGTCAGACCGTGGCGACGGTGGTGGTGCTGGTGGCGTCGTTGTGGACGTTGTCGCTGCCGGCGCGGCCGTTGACGGGGTGGAAGGTGGCGCTGCTAGCCGGGCTGGCGACGACGGCGGCGGTGATCCTGGCCGTGCCGGCGCTGGCGACGGACGTGTTCCTGCTGGACGTGACGCCGCAGCGGCTGCTGGTGGGCCTGGCGGTCGGCGCGGTGGCGGCGGCGTCGGTGGAACTGGTGGCCCGGATCAGCCGGCCGACCGCGCCCTGACCTGGTCGGCCTCCGGGCTGCCGATGCTGTCGCAGATCAGCAGCGCCCGCGCCCAGGCGTCCTGCGCGCCCGGCAGGTCCCCGGTCAGGTGCAGGTGGTCGAGCGACTCGTCCGACGACGTGCACCCCGCCGTGCACGACGCCCTTCCGCACCACCGGTCCGGCGACCGCGCCGGAGATCTCGTTCGAGTTCTCCACCCTCACGCGCAGCGCAGTTCGGCGGAGAAGCGCCGTCAAGCGCCGACCGTGCCGTCGATGCCCTCGCGCAGGAGGTCGGCGTGCCCGTTGTGCCGGGCGTACTCGTGGATCAGGTGGAGCATGACCAGGCGCAGCGACACCTCCTCGCCCCAGCGCTCGTGGTAGCCCGTGACGTCGAGCGAGTCGGCTCCGCGCTCGACGCGGCGGGCGTGCTCGACCTCCGCCCGCCACGCCTCGAACGCCTCGGACCTGGTCGCGGCGGACGCGTCGTAGGCGACCTGGAAGTCGCCGTCGGCCGACCAGACCAGCGGGACGTCCTCGTGGCCGATCACGCGCC
The DNA here is from genome assembly GCF_050946825.1 of Actinosynnema sp. CA-299493. NCBI lineage: Bacteria > Bacillati > Actinomycetota > Actinomycetes > Pseudonocardiales > Pseudonocardiaceae > Actinosynnema > Actinosynnema sp. CA-299493. The sequence continues at coordinate 2,932,319 of NZ_CP191993.1, read as the reverse complement.
GGAACCAGGTCCGCTCCACCTCGGCCATGTGCCGGACCAGGCCGAGCAGGGTGAGCGTGGACGGCGGCACGGAGCGGCGGCGCAGGTCCTCGGTGGACAGGCCCTCGCACTTCATGGCCAGGGTGGCGCGGTGGTAGTCGAGGAAGGCGCGCAGCGTCTCCCGCTCACCGGCGCGCAGCGGTGGACCGATCCGTTCGGTGGTCATGCGGGCCATCCTCCCCGGCGGGCTAGGGTCGGGCGCCATGGACCCGCTGGTGCCCCGGTACGGGGCCGGATCGCTGGCCGACGTCGTGCCGTCGTTGCTCGCCGGGCTCGGCGTGCCCGGGATGGTGGACGTGCTCGGCATCTCCGGCCCGTCCAGGGTGTGCGTGCTGCTCGTGGATGGTCTCGGGTGGCGGTTGTTGCGCGAGCACGAGGCGGACGCGCCGTTCCTGGCGTCGTTGGCCGGGCCGCCGATCACGGCCGGGTTCCCGTCGACCACGGCGACCAGCCTGGCCTCGTTGGGCACCGGCGTGCCGGCCGGCGAGCACGGGGTGGTCGGGTACTCGTTCGCCGAGGGCGGCGAGATGGTGAACGCGTTGCGGTGGTCGCGGCACGGGGCGGCTTCGCACGTCGACCTGCGGGACGTGCTCGTGCCGGAGGAGGTGCAGCCGAGGCGGACGGCGTTCGAGGTGGCGGCCGACGCCGGGGTGGCGGTGCGGCTCGTGCTGCCGCGCGACCAGAGGGGCAGCGGGCTGACGCGGGCGGTGCTGCGGGGTGGGCGGTTCCAGGGCGTGCTCGGGTTCGGCGACCTGGTGGCGCGGGTGGCGGAGGCGATGCGGTCGGACGAGCGGGTGCTCTGCTACGCCTACCACGCCGAGCTGGACGCGCTCGGGCACGTGTACGGGCCGGGCAGCGAGGCGTGGCGGTGGCAGTTGCGGTTCGTCGACCGGTTGGCGGCGGCGGTGGCGGACGGGTTGCCGGCGGGTGCGGCGCTGGTCGTGACCGCCGACCACGGGATGGTGGCGGCGGACGACCGGGTGGACTTCGACACCGACGACGTGCTGCGGGAGGGGGTGCGGGCGCTCGGCGGCGAGGCCCGGGTGCGGCACGTCTACACGTCGGCGGCGGAGGCCGTGCGGGACCGGTGGGTGGCGCGGTTGGGTGATCGGGCGTGGATCGCGTCGCGCGCGGAGGCCGTGGCGGCGGGGTGGTTCGGACCTCGGGTGGCTGATCACGTGCTGCCGCGGATCGGCGACCTGGTCGTGGCGGCGAAGAGGTCGCTGGCCGTGGTGCGTTCGACAGCGGAGCCGGGACTCACTACCTTCGTCGGGCACCACGGCTCGCTGACGGAGGAGGAACAGCACATCCCGGTCCTGAACACGATCGGGTGATCATGGCCCGGAAATGTACGGAAACAGTGTTCTCGTACCTCGGTTGAATTGACCGAGCGCCGACCAGCCCCACCCATCCCCACCACCACCGCCCGGACACGGCTCGGCATAGCATCACGTGTCGGCCGCCAGGGGGTGCCCGAAGCGCCCGCACTCCGGGACGCCAGGGCGCCGGCTCGCCGCCGACACGACCGCGGCCGGGAACGGGAGGCGACGAGTGGAGCACGGGTCGCCGGTGGTGGACACGTCGGTCGCCGGGGTCGTGGAGGCCAGGTGGGGTGTCCGCCCGGAGCCCGCGATCGCCCGGTACGCCGAACCCGGCTGGCAGCTGGCACCCCTGCCCGTCGACCGCCGGTGCCCGAAGTGCGGGGGCGAACTGCACGGCCTGTACCGCGCCCACCCGGATCGCGGCAGGCAGCAGCTGCAAGCCGCCGTCGTGTGCCCCGCGTGCCCCGCGTCGTTCACGCTGCGGGAGCTGAAGCTCGCGCAACGCTCGGTGCTCGGCGACCTGCGCCCGGACGCCGTGTCGCGCCGCCTCGCGGAAGACGCCCAGCTCGAAGCCCTGGCCCGCTCGCACGCCACCCGGCCGCGGGGCGTTGACCAGCCCCGGATCGCGCCCAGGCCCCAGAGCCCACCCCCGAACCCGCCGACGCGAACCGACCACGACCACGACCGCGCCGCCGCGCCGGGTGCCGGGATCGACGAGCCCGGGACCGGGCTGGATCTGCCGTTGGAGACGGGGTCACGGGAGCAGGGGGCACGGGAGCAGGGGCCGCGCGCCGGATCGCCGGAATCGGGCTCGCGGCGGCCTGAGTCGCCGGGGACGGATTCGCGGCGGACGAGGGCGGGGTCTGCGGCCTCGGGGACGGGGTCGCGGCGGACGGGATCGGGTGCAGGGTCGCCCAAGGAGCATTCGCGGCGGACGGAATCGGGTGCAGGGTCGCCGGAGGAGGGTTCGCGGCGGGCGGGGGTGGATTCCGGGGCGTCGAAGGAGGCGCGGCGGGCGGAGGCCGGGGCCGGGTCGCCGGAGGAGGGGTTGCGGCGGGCGGGGGTGGGGTCCGGGGGGCCGGAGCCGGGTTCGCGGCAGTCGGAAGCCGCCGTTGGGTCGCCGGAGGAGGTGCGGCGGGCGGGGGTGGTTGCCGGAGGTGAGGCGAGAGTCGCGGCGGGGGCCGGAGGTGAGGCGGAGGTCGCGGAGGACGCCGGAGGCGAGGCGGGGGGCGCTGGAGGCGAGGTAAGGACCGCGGAGGACGCCGGGGGTGAGGCGGAGGGCGCGTCGGACGGTGCGGGGGCGGCGCGGGTTCGGGTGGGGCGGCGGGTTTCCACCGTGGCGATGGCGGCTCGGATCCGGTCGATCCTCAGTGGGTCGGAGGTGGCGCCGGCGGTGCGTTCGGCGGCGGTTCCCGTGCTGCCGCCGGCGTTGGCGGCGTTGGAGTCGCGGCCCGTGTGGTGGTGCAAGACGGTCGATCCCGACTTCGACGTGCCTGACGTGCCGACCGAGGTGGATGCTCGTGTCGTTTTGCCCGATTTGTCCGAATTTGCACCGCTGAAAGAACGACTCGGAGCAGCCGGGGTGCCGTTCAGAGCCATCCGCCACTGGCTCGAACAGGAAGAAGTGTCCGCGACCGCCGCCACCGCCTGGCTGTCCGACGTGGGCGGGGTGGTGCCGGAGCGGTGCGAGTCGGTCGTCGGCGAGGGTGCGCGAGCCGCCCGGCTGGCCTTCGAGATGCTGTGGGACCTGCACGAACCGGACCCCGACACCGCGACCGGCACCGCGACCCCCACGGGCACCGGCCCCGTCCCCATCGCCCGGCACGTCCCCGCCGACTGGGCCCGGTTCCTGCCGTTCCCCGTGCTCAACCCCGCCCAGGCCCAAGCCGCACCCCACCTGGTGGACGGCGACTCCCACCTGCTGATCACCGCACCGACCGGCGCCGGCAAGACCGCGATGGGCATGCTCGCCGTGCTGAAGGCGATCCTGCACGAAGGCCGCAAAGCCGCCTGGCTCGTGCCGCAACGCTCGCTCACCGACGAACTCGACCGCGAACTCGAGGCCTGGCGCGACGAGGGCCTCCGCGTCGAACGCCTCTCCGGCGAGTACGCCGTCGACGTCGAAGCCGTCAAAGCGGCCGACCTCTGGGTCGCCACCACCGAGAAGTTCGAGGCGATCTGCCGCGCGTCCTCCCTGCAAGCCGCCCTCGGCGAGGTCGGCTGCCTCGTCGTGGACGAGATCCACCTGCTCGGCAGCCCGAACCGGGGCGCGCTGCTGGAAGCCCTGCTGGCGCGCGTGCGCGGCATCGACTCGCCGGTCCGGATCGTCGGGCTCTCGGCGACCGTGTCCAACGCCGCCGAGGTCGCCGAGTGGCTGGAGGCGGACCTCGTGGCCACGACCTGGCGGCCGTCCAGGGTGACCTGGCAGCTGCCGACGATCCCGGCCGCCTCCGGCTTCACCGCGAACAACCGGCTGCGCGAACAGGTCGTGCTCGACCTGACCCGGCGGCACACCGCCGAGGGCGGCAGCGTGCTGGTGTTCTGCGGCTCCAAGCGCAACGTCCGCTCCACCGCGATGGCGATCGCGGCCGACCGGGGCGCGCCCGTGCACACCGTCGCCCCCGACGACGTGGACGGCCTGACCAAGGTGTGCGCGGAAGTCGGCGTCCGCCTGCACTACGCCGACTACGAGCACAAGCACGCCGCCGAACGGGCCTTCCGCGCGCGTGAGGCTGACGTCCTGGTCGCCACCTCCACCGTCGCCGCCGGCGTGAACCTGCCCGCCCGGGCCGTGATCGTGCGCGACGTGTCGATCGGTGGCGAGCCGATCGACACCTCCACCGTGCTCCAGATGTTCGGCCGGGCCGGGCGCATCGGCGCGGGCGAGACCGAGGGCTGGTCGTACCTGGTCGTCGACGAGACGCAGCGCGCCGACTGGCAGACCAGGCTGGTGGCGGGCTACTCGGTCTACTCGCGGATCCGCGACTCGCTGCCCGACCACGTGCTGGCCGAAGTGCTCCAGGGCCGGATCGGCACGGTGGACGACGCGCAGGCGTGGTGGGTCGAGACGTTGGCGCACGCGCAGGGCGACGACGACTTGGAGCCCGTGCAGGAGGCCGTGGCGTTCCTGGTGGACGAGGGCCACCTGACGGCGACCGGCGACCGGCTCGACATCACCGAGCTGGGACGGCTCACCGCGCGGATGATGGTGTCCACCCACACCGGTCACCGGTTGCGCCGCACGCTCGGCCTGCTGCCCGTGCCGCAGGACGCGGACGAGGCGGAGACCGCGCTCAGCCTGGTCCTGTCGGTCGCGGTCCGCGACCTGGCGGGCATCCCGGTGCCGGAGCCGGTACGGCCGGCCGTGGCGACGGTGATCAAGGCGGGCGGCAAGACGTCGCAGATCACCAACACCACGTCGGTGAAGGGCCTGGGCTCGCAGACGACCACCGCGCCGGGCGACCTGGCGTGGGCGGCGCTGCTGCTCGCGGCCCGGTCGCCGCACCTGTTCGACTCGCCGAGGCGGCGGGTGGCGGGCGGCATCCCGCTGGCCACCCTGCACCCGGTGTACGAGCAGGCGCCGAGGTTCCTGGCGTGGCTGGCCGCGCAGGGCGTGCTGGGCACCGTGCACCCGTGGATCGCGGTGGTGGCCGCCGACCTCGACCACCGCGTCCGCTGGCGGAGCCTCGCGCCGGGACGCGGCGCGGGCAGGCTGCTGTGGATGTGCGAGGAGATGGCCACCCGCGCCCACCTCAGGGACGTGGTGCCGGGCCTGTGGCGCTCGGCGGTCGCCCGGGGTCTGCGCGCGCCGGACTGGCCACCCGGGCGTTCGCCGGCGGGGTGCGTCCTGGACCACGCCGGGTACACCGCGTTGCTGCGCGAACGCACCACCAACCACACCCTTGCCGCGCACGCCGACCACGCCACCGTCACGGGCGGGACGGGCGCGTCCGCCGTCGCCTGGCGCGGCCGGACCTGGACCACGCCCACGACGACCGCGACCGTCGCCTATCCGCCGGCGGAGGACGACGACCCGACCGAGACCGGGGTAGCCGTGTTCACCCGTCGCGGCGACTACCGCGCCACCGGGTGGCTCGCCGCCTACACCGGACTGCACGCCGAGGACACCCCGCCACCACCGGCGCGCACGCGTCGCGGGCTCGGCCGGTGACTACTCCCGGTTCAGCTCCTGCGCCAGCATCGGCGCGAGGCTGCGGCTGAACGCGGCGTTGAGGTGGTCGGGGTCGTAGTACACGGCGATGTTGCCGACCACGCCGTGGCACTCGCGCTCGTCGCACAGGTAGTCGGTGAAGTCCACAACGGACACGCCGGTGTTGTCGGCGGTCCGGGCGACTTCCGCCAACGGGTCCGGTGGCTGCGCCGTGGCGCGGTCCACCGAGCACACGGCCGGGTCGCCGGGGTTCAGCGCCACGCACTGGGGGTCGCGCACGTCGCCGTTCAGCGGCGGGTCGCCCAACACCACCACGCGCGCACCCGCGTCGGTCCACCGCCGCCACCGCGGTTCGAGCCCGTCGCGGTACTGCTCGGCCTGCGAACGGCCGCTGCCGTCGTCCACGAGCTCCCGGCGCGAGTGGAACGACGTCAGCACCAGCGAGGGCGAGTCGGCCGCGATCACGTCGGTCATCCGCGCGGACCAGTCGGCGCAGCCGCGCCTGTCCTCCTCGGTCGCGGCCCCGCGGTAGCCGACGAAGTCCACCGCGGCCATCGGGCACCCGCCCAGGTAGGCGTACTTGAGCACCCAGCCGTGCTCGCGCGCCAGGTCCACCACCGGTGGCTGCCACTGCTGGGCGTGCGAGTCGCCGACGAGCCACACCACCCGCGCGGACGTCGATCCCCCGCTGTAGTCGCACTTCGAGACGCCGGCCGGGCCTTCGACGGCGCAGCCGGGCGCTGCCTTGAAGTACGCGTTGGCGGGTCCCATGTGCACGACCTCGGCCGGTCCCAACGGGTCCGGGCAGCCGTTGGCCGGGATCATCGCCTGCCCGCCGACGCACGACCCGGTGCGGAACTCCTCGGCCTTCCGCTCGGCTCGCGCGACGTCACGCGCGTAGGCCGAGTCCAACCCGGCCGCGGCGGCGGACACGACGAGCAGGCCGACCACCATCGCGGCGAACGTGGGTCCGGTCCCGAGTCGGACCGCGACGCCCCGGTCCTCGACCAGGACTTTCGACAGGTGCGCCAGCACGAGCGACACCGCGAGCACGGCGAGCAGCAGCGGCGTGGTCAGCCGGCCCGCGTCCGCCGCGCCGGCGAACGCGAACGGCGCGACGATGATCAGCGGCCAGTGCCACAGGTACAGCGAGTAGCTGACGCCGCCCAGGAACTGCACCGGCGGCGACGCCGTGACCACCGCGTGCCACTGCCGTCCCGGTCGCTGCCCGGCCGCGATGACGAGCGCCGTGCCGACCGTCGGCGCCAGCGCGAGGTAACCGGGGAAGGGTGTCGCGTGGTCGTAGAGGAACGCCGACCCGAGGATCAGGGCGAAGCCGACCGCCGACGCGATGCCGGCGAGCCGCTTCGACACCTCCACGCCGGCCAGCGCGACGAGCGCGCCCACCGCGAACTCCCAGACGCGACCCTGCGTGACGAAGTACGCCTGGTTCGGCTCGACCTGCGTGTAGTGGACGCTGAACGCCAACGACGCCACGCCGACCGCCGCGATGCCGACGACCTGCGCCCGTCGTCGCCGGACCTTGAACAGCACCACCAGGAGCACGGGCCAGACCAGGTAGAACTGCTCCTCCACCGACAGCGACCAGTAGTGCTGCACGGGACTGGCCGCCGAGTTGGCCGCGGAGTAGTCGACCGACTTCGCCGCGAGGAGCCAGTTCTCCCAGTACAGGGCACTGGCGAACGCCTCGGCCGCGGTCGCCTCCCAGCGCGGGTACGGCAAGAGGTAGTAGGCGGCGGCCACGCTGAGACCGAGCACCAGCAACGCGGCGGGCAGCAGCCGGCGGACGCGGCGGGCGTAGAAGCGGCCGAGGCGGACGCGGCCGGTGGACGTGATCTCGCGGTCGAGGTGCGAGCTGATCAGGAAGCCGGAGATGACGAAGAACACGTCGACGCCGACGTAACCGCCGGTGAGGACGGCCGGCCAGAGGTGGTTGACCACCACCGCGAGCACCGCGATGGCGCGCAGGGACTGGATGTCGGTGCGGAACGCCGGTTGTCTTCGTTCCCCGGCGGGCGCGCGTTCCTCGATGGCGGTGACCACGCTGCGCCTGCCTCCGTCGGATGACCCGCTACCGGCTACTGGCGCGGCACAGTACCCGACCGCGGCGCGTCGGAAGCCCTTTCGCGAGCAGGAATCCGGCGTCGTGGTCGCGCGGGTCGGTTCCGCAGCCTGGGTGCGGGTCTCACCTGAGGCGATCGAGCGGGTCCCGGCGGCGATCAGCCCAGGCGTCGGCGTCGGCCGTAGTCGCCCGGTGTGGTGCCGTGCCGGCGGCGGAAGGCGTGGATGAAGGGTGATGCCTCCGCGTAGCCCAGGCGTGCCGCGATCCGCTCCACCGGCAAGTCGGTCGTGGTCAGCAGTTCCTCCGCCCGCGCCGCCCGCGCCTCGTCCAGCAGCTCCTGGTAGCTGGTGCCGCAAGCGGCGAGCCGGCGGCGCAGTGTCCGAGCGCTCATCGCCAACTCCCCCGCCACCTCCGCGACCGTGACGTCGAAGTCGTCCGACCCGGCCAACCGCGACCGCACGACACCCGCCACCCCGAGCCGGTCCCGCCGGCGGGCCACCAGGTCGCGCAGTTGCGCCTCGCACATCGCGCTGGTCTCGGGACTCGCCAATCGCAGAGCCCGCCCCAGAAACGCAATGTCGAACGAGAAACCGCAGCGCTGCGCTCCGAATGTCGGCCGCACACCGAAAACGGCCTCGTACCGGTCGGAATCGTGCGGCTTCGGAAACCGGAAGTCCACCTCCAGCACGGGCACCCCACCCGGCGCCAGCTCACCGATCACCGTGTGGATCGCGGCCAGGTCGCGCTCGGCCAGGAACCGGGCCACCCCGGCGGGCAGCGCGGTGCCGTCGAGCTCCACCCGCACCCGGTCACCGTCGACCGACGCGGTCGGGTTGGTGAACGCGAAGCTCAGGTCCAGGTACCGCGTCGCGGTGTCGACCGCGTCCCGCACGGTGGCACAGCTGAGGAACGCGTAACCGAGGATGCCGAACGTGGTCGCGTGGTACCGGCGGCCGACGTCGACACCGCCGTCCGGCAGCACGGCGGCCAGGTTGCGCACGACCCGCAACTCCTGCCGCGCCCCGACTTCCACACCCGGCTCGGCCAGGTGCGCCGCGTCCAGGCCACTGCCCGCGAGCAACCGGTCCGCGCCGATGCCGTGGTCGGCCCCGAAGCGCACCAGCAAGGCCACGCTCGCGATGCCGCGGCGGAAGTCCCAGTGCCGCACCACCGGCTCGGCCAACGTCGCCATGGCCACCATTGTCGATTACCCGGCCGGTGATGTCCTGGTGCGTTCGGGGGGTTCGTCCCTAACGTCGCCGACGTGACGGCGGTCGTGGTGATCGGGGCGGGGTTCGCGGGCATCGGCATGGCGCTGGGCCTGCGCCGGGCGGGGTTCACCGACGTCACCGTGCTGGAACGGGCGGACGACGTCGGCGGCGTGTGGCGGGACAACACCTACCCCGGCGCGGCGTGCGACGTGCCGTCGTCGCTGTACTCGTACTCGTTCGCACCGAGCGCCGATTGGCCGCGCCGGTACGCCGCGCAGCCGGACATCCTGGCCTACCTGCGCAAAGCCGCCGAACCCGTGCGCGACCTCGTGCGGTTGGGCCGCGACGTGACGGGCGCCGCGTACGAGGACGGCCGCTGGCGGGTGGAGGTGGCCGGCGGTGAGGTGGCCGGTGGCGAGGTGGTCGAGTGCGACGTGCTGATCAGCGCCGTCGGCCAGTTGTCCCGGCCGTCCGTGCCCGACCTGCCGGGGTGCTTCGGCGGGCCGGCGTTCCACAGCGCGCGCTGGCGGCACGACGTGGACTTGCGCGGACGGCGGGTGGCGGTGATCGGCACGGGTGCCAGCGCGGTGCAGTTCGTGCCGCACGTGCGGCGGGTCGCGCGCCGCGTGACGGTGTTCCAGCGCACCGCCCCGCACGTGCTGCCGAAGCCCGATCGCGGTGGTTCCTGGGCGGACGGGTCGGCCGCGCGGCGACCTGGTTGACCGGCGAGCTGCTGACCGCCGCGCTGACGTCGGGGCCGCGCTCGCGCGGGGTGGTGGAGGCGTTGACCGGGCTGCACCGACGCCTGCGGGTGCGCGACCCGGTGTTGCGGGCGAAGCCGGCCCCCGGCGCGCCGGCCGGGTGTCAGCGGCTGCTGTTCTCCAACGACTGGTACCCGGCGCTGACCCGGCCGGACGTCGACGTGGTCACCTCGCCGGTCGCCGAGCTCACCGAGCACGGCGTGCGCACCGCCGACGGCGTCGAGCACCCGGCCGACGTGCTGGTCTACGGCACGGGTTTCGCGGCGGCCGACTTCCTGGCTCCCGTGCGCGTGCGCGGCCGGGACGGGCGGGAGCTGGCCGACGCGTGGGCCGGTGGCGCCCGCGCGCACCTCGGCGTCACCGTGCCGGGGTTCCCGAACCTGTTCCTGCTCTACGGCCCCAACACCAACCTGGGCGGCAACTCGGTGCTGACCATGATCGAGGCGCAGGTCCGGTACGTGCTGCGGGTGCTCGACCGGCTCGTCGCCGCGGGCGTGCCGGCGCTGGAGGTGCGGCCGGAGGTGGCGGAGGCGTTCGACGCCGAGGTGCGGCGACGGCTGCGGCACGGCGTGTGGAGCCTGTGCTCCAGCTGGTACCGCGCGGACGGCGGCCGGATCACCACGAACTGGCCCGGCCTGGTGTGGGAGTACCGGCGGCGCACGGCGCGGGCGGACCTGGCCGACTTCCGGCCGGTGGGAGATCACGTCGGCGCCGCGCTCGGCGAGCGGGCGATGTCGCGGTGGCCCGACAATGGAGACCCCGACCGCGAAGGGTGATCGATGAGCTATCCGCCGGAACCGTGGGAGCTGCACGGCCGCGCGTGCGTGTCGGTGTGGCTGGTCCGGGCGACGGCCCTGCCACCGCTGCCCGTGCCGCCGGTGACGGTGTTCGGGCGGGCCGTGGTCGGCACGGCGTTCGTGGACTACCGGCCGCCCGGCCTGGCGTACCACGAGGTGCTGGCCGCCGTGCTGGTGCGGCGGGGGTGGCGGTTCGGGGTGTCGATCACGCGCATCTGGGTGGACAGCCCGGCGTCCCGGGCGGGCGGCCGTGAGCTGTGGGGCATCCCGAAGGAGTTGGCCGGGTTCGAGTGGGACCGCGACCTCACCGCGTCCGCCCGCGACGAGCGCGGTCCCATCGCGACGGTGCGGGCGCGGGCGCCCCGGTTCGACGTGCGGCTGCCGGCGGCGGGGTCGACGTGGCAGGCGTTCGGTGACGGCGTGGCCCGCACTCCCCTGCGCGTCACCGGTCGCGTGGCCCCGGTCAGGGCTCGTTGGCACATCGACCCGGCCGGGCCGCTGGCGTGGCTGCTGCCCCACCGGCCGCTGGTCGGCGTCGCCGTCCGCCGGATGCGGATGACGTTCGGGCCACGCCACCGCTGAGACGAGAGCACCCCGGTCGTCCCGGCACGTCAGGGGTCGCGGCTAGGCCGAACGCAGGAACGCGCCCAGCCCGTCGAGCAGCCGGTCCACCTCGGCCTCGGTCGAGTACGGGGCCAGGCCGACCCGCAGCCCACCGGTGTCGCCGAGCCCCAGCCACCGGGACGCCTCGATCGCGTAGAACGAGCCCGCCGGCGCGTTCACGCCCACCCCGGCCAGGTGCCGGTAGGCGTCCGCCGCCGCGTGGTCGGCGAACGTCGCCAGCACCGTCGGCGTGCGCAGCCGGGCCCGCGACCACAAGGTCACGCCGGGCAGCTCCGCCAGCCCCGCCTCGACCCGCTCCCGCAACCGGTCCTCGTGCTCGCCCACCGCCGCCAACGACGCCGCGACCCGCTCCCGGCGCGTGCCCCCGGACGGCGCCAGGTCGGCGATGAAGTCCACCGCGGCCGTGCAGCCGGCCAGCACCTCGTACGGCAACGTGCCCAGCTCGAACCGCTCCGGCACGGCGTCCGACGACGGCAGCAGCTTGTCCGGCCGCAGGTCCGCCAGCACCTCCGGCCGACCCGCCACCACACCGCAGTGCGGCCCGAAGAACTTGTACGGCGAGCACGCGAAAAAGTCCGCCCCCAACGCCTCCACGTCCACCGCGTCGTGCGCGGTCAGGTGCACGCCGTCCACGTAGAACAGCGCACCGCGCTGGTGCGCCGCGGTGGCGATGCGCGCCAACGCGGGACGCGTGCCGATCAGGTTCGACGCCGCCGTGACGGCCACCAGGCGGGTCCGCTCCGACAACACCTCGGCGACGTCGTCCAGCTCGCCGGTCGCCGGGTCGAACCCGACCCACCGCACCACCGCGCCCACCGCCTCGGCGGCCTGCACCCACGGCCGCACGTTCGCGTCGTGGTCGAGCCTGGTCACCACCACCTCGTCACCGGGCCGCCAGGTGCGCGCCAGCGTGCGGGCGAAGTCGTAGGTCAGCTGCGTCATGCTGCGCCCGAACACCACGCCCTCCGGCGGCGCGCCGAGCAGGTCGGCCACCGCGCGCCGGGCGTCCAGCACGATCGTGTCGGCGGCGCGTTCGGCGTCGGTCACCACGCCGCGGTTGGCCAGGGACGAGGTCATGGCGTCCCGCATGGCGTCCGCGACGGCGGCGGGCACCTGCGAGCCGCCCGGACCGTCGAAGTGGGCGGTGCCGGTGGCGAGGGAGGGGAAGCGGGCGCGGACGGAGTCGACGTCGTAGGTCATGCCACCACTCTGACCCCGATCCACATCGGACTCCAGTGGTCCGGGTCACGTTCCGCCCTTGACAGTGGTCCAACCATCGCACAACCCTATGGAAGCGCTCTCACGGACCCGTCCGCGTCGGCGCCCGACCGCCTGGCCGCCCTGAAACCGGCCGAGTGGTCCGGACCACCCACCCTGCACCGAGGAGTCGCCACCATGCGCACCCCGACGAAGTGGCTGAGCGCCTTCGCCGCGCTCGTCACATCGGCGTCACTGGCCGCCGCCACACCGGCCGCGGCCGTCGGACCCGACCTGCTACCGCTCACGATCACCAACAACAGCGGCCGGTCCGAGGCCGTCCACCTGTACGTCCTCGGCACCGACATCCGCAACGGACGCCTCGGGTACGTCAACCAGTCGGGCGCGTTCACCCCGTGGCCGGCTGGAGCGAACCCTCCCTCCCCGGCACCGGACGTGTCGATCGCGGGCCCGGCGAACAGCGGCAGCGTCAGCCTTCGCGTGCCGCGGTTCATCTCCGGCCGCGTCTACATGTCGTTCGGCGAGAAGTTGAAGTTCTTCCTCACCCCGGACGGCCTGGTGCAGCCCGCGCCGTGGTCGCCGAGCGACCCCAACCGGGACATCCTGTTCGACTGGAGCGAGTTCACCTACAACGACGCGGGCCTGTGGTTGAACAGCTCGCAGGTGGACATGTTCGCCGTGCCGCACGCGGTCACCGTCACCGGCGCGAGCGGCACGACGAAGAAGACCGGCGAACTGGTCGCGAACGGCCGTGACAACGTGATCAACGGCCTGCGCGACCAGGCCGGCTGGGCGAACTCGATCCGCACCCGCGCCGACGGCACGGTGGTGCGCGTGCTCGCGCCGGGCAAGGCCGCCGACGCGGGCCTGTTCGACCGCGACTACCTCGACCCGTACATCACGCAGGCGTGGAACGCCTACACCACCAAGACGGTGACGGTGGTGCCGTTCGGCGACCGGCCGGACATCCGCTACTCCGGCCGCACGTCCGGCGCCACCATGACCTTCACCGACTCGGCAGGACGTCAGGTGGCGTCGTTCGCCAAACCGTCCACGTCGAACGTGTGGGGTTGCGACGGCGCGCTGCACGCGCCCAACGACCAGGTCGTCGGCCCGATCGCGCGGACCCTGTGCGCCGCGCTGCACCGCTCCACGCTCGGCAGGATCGACACCCAGCCCGGAGGCGGCCCCGCCGACTTCTACCAGGGTTCGATCACCAACCACTACTCGCGGCTCGTGCACCGGAACATGGTGGACGGCAAGGCCTACGGCTTCGCGTTCGACGACGTGCAGGCGCAGGAGTCGTTGGTGCACGACGGTGATCCGCGTTCGGCGGGGATCGTCCTGACGCCGTTCACGGGCGGTGGCGGCACTCCCCCGCCGGCGCCGGCGGGCAGCATCGTCAGCGCGTGGCACGGCAAGTGCGTCGACGTGCCGAACTGGAACTTCGCCGACGGCCAGCGCCTGATCGTGTGGGACTGCACCGGTGGCACGAACCAGAAGTGGGAGGCGACCGGCGGCGCGTTGCGCACGCAGAACAACATGTGCATGGACGTGGCCTGGGGCTCGACCGCCAACGGCGCCGCCGTCCAGGTCGCGACGTGCAGCGGCAACCCAGCCCAGCAGTTCGTCCTGACCGCCGCGGGCGACCTCGTCAACCCGCAGGCCAACAAGTGCGTGGACATCGCCGACTGGAACCCGGGCAACGACGCGGTCCTGCAACTGTGGGAGTGCGGCGGCACGGCGAACCAGAAGTGGCGTCGCGGCTAGGACTCCACCACCGGCTGGACGCGGCGCGATGCGGACACCGCGATCGCGCCGCGTCCTCGTGGACGAACGCCGTCCCGACGATCGGCGGTGCTCAGCCAGGTTCCTCGCCGTCCGTGCCGACGGTCCGCCTCTTCTCGAAAGGAGCCTTCTTCTGGCCGATCTCCGGGTCGATCTCGTACCAGCCGTTCTTTCGCTCGCTGTGCCTGCCCGCGGCGACCACGGCCAGATTTCCCCGGTGGAGGTAGTAGAAGATGGTGGCCGTACCCTCCTTCCCCCGCTTTCCCTTGCTGATGTGCCGCACCTCCACATCCTCTTCGTTGACGCAGTTGGCGCTGAACCCGCCTTCACCGATGGCTGCGCCGGCCGCTGCCTTCTTCAACTGGTCCTTGTCCGCCTGGTCCCAGTTCTTCCCCACGGCGTAGAGCTCCTCGGCCAGTTGCTCGTGTTCTCCAGGGTCGTAGTACGTGCCCCCGAAGCGTTCTACTTTCTTCTTCGGGGGCACGTCTTCCTCCTTCCCGCAGGGGACGACGAGGGTCGTCCGGCCGCGGCGCGACGGACGGGAGATGTGCACCATTGTCGTCATGTGTTTTCGAGCCGACGCACGGAAGCACCCACCGGACGGGTGAACACTTCCGGCCTCCCCACCAGCAGGAGCGACAGCCCGGGCCGCGGGGACGGTGCTCGCCCCGATCGGTGGCAGGTTCTCAGGACCCGTCCTTGAGCAGCGCCTTCCACCTGTCGCCCGTTTCGTAGTGCGCGGCGCCTTTCGTCTGGTACTCCCGGAAGGTGGGGTCCCAGGTCTTCGACGTAGGCGCCTGCACCTCGCCCAGCTGGGGCCACTGGTGGTCCACGTACCCGTAGTCGAAGTAGGCCAAGCCAGCCAGTTCGCGCCCGAAGACCCGGAGCCTCCTCCGCGTCGTGTCGTAGACGTTGTTCGTCGTCCGGGGTGACGCGAGGAAGAACTTGAGCCGGGTGTGCACTCCACCGAGCAACCAGGCGTCGTTCACCAGGATCGACCAGTTGTGTGATTTCAGAACGCCGCCAGGGCCGAACTTCTTCGTGGCCTCGTGCATGGTCCAGAAGTTGTTCTTCACGTCCGGGTCGATGCCGCTGCCATCCAGGTCGGGCGGCTGGTTGGTGATCCGCAGGCTGCCGATGATCAAGCCGATGAAGTCGGATTTGTCGCTCGCCCTCACCACGGCGTCGTAGACACTCCAGGCCACCGTGACGGCCGCATCGGAGAAAGCGTCCTTCCCGTCCCAGGTGCGGTCGAGATCCGCGTCCCGGTACAGGGCCCTCACGTCCTGCGCAGCTTTCTTGAACTGGCTCCTGGTGAACATGTCGCTCTCCCCTCACCCTCACGCGGCGGGTCTCGTCCATCCAGCAGACCACGGATGCGGGGCGCGGGGCGTTCGGCGACCGCCGGAAGGGGGAACCGTCGGGACGGCGCGTGCTCAGCGAGTCGCACGTGCCGGCGGACCGGGCCGCCCTCACCGGTTCGAGGGAATTGTGATCGGCATGCGGATGAGCCGTGCGCGGGCGGGCACCCGCCAGTCATCGCGTCCCGGCGATGGAGGGTTGGACATGCGTGTTCTGCGAGCAGTTTTCGCCTACGGTGCCGACGGTGCCCGGACGGCGGGTGCGGCGCAGGGCCGAGCAGTCCACCCACGTCGTGCACCCGGCAAGCAGGCGAACGCCAGGCGATGGTCGTTCCGAGACCTGTTCCGAGGGACGCGGGCGGTCGGTGGCGTCACGGGACACCGAGAAGTGCTCGCACGAAGTGGCCCTGAATTTCCGGATGCCTGAGGCCGCCCGGTCAGTGCCGGTTCGACGCGGACCCCGGGCCCCGGACGCGGCGACCGGAGCGCGCGGGCGGGTCGCGGGTCGGGGATGGACCAGAGGAGCAACGCCATGGGCAAGAGCATCACTGTCACCTTCCACAAGGGAATCAATGAAGGGGACGAGAAGAAGTGCGACGTCGAGGAGGGCTGGAAGCTCACTCGGATCCGGGCAGACCTCGAAGGAGACGGATTCCTCCCCCCGGACAAGGACGAGGAGGTGGCTTACCGCTTCGTCAACCCCAACGCCAAGGACGTCACGAAGGGGCAGGCGGTCATCTCCCGGGACCTTGAAGAAGCCGTCAGCCTCGAGTACGTCCTCCACTCCGACAACGTCATGATCACCAACGTGAAGGCGGCTCGCACCGACTGGGTGGGCATCAGCAAGGACTGGTTGCAGCAGGGAAGACTGGCCGTGCGGGTACGGCTGAACGACAACGACCAAAGCGCCAAGGACCAGAACCAGCGCGTCGGCGCGTTCCGGCCGCTCATGCTGTCCAACGTCGTGCCCACGAGCACGAAGGTCATCGGTGCCTATACCAACCTCTGCGCGGTGGTCGCCGACAGCGTGGTGACGTTCGACCTCAGCTCGAAGACGAAACTCGGCTTCGAGTTCACGGTCCGCCCGGAGCAGGGGGACGCCATCGCCTCCAGCTTGTTCCTGTGCAGCCCGGGGGACGAGGAGCACTGGGTGACGGGCTCCCTCGGGCGGTACCAGTCGGTCCAGAAGACCATCCAGATCACCGGACAGGGATCGAAGCCGCCCAAGGACGAGATCCTGGCGCTGCAGAAGGTGATATTCACCTCCAGGGCCGTCACGAGGTACCGGGACGCAAGCGGGACCTACCCACCAAATCAGATCCCCGGTGACGCGGAACCCACCGGCATGATCCCCGAAGGCTCGACAAAGCCGGGCAAGCCGACACCCGGCGCCGGGTCCGAACAGAAATTCGGGTGGATCGCCGACGTGACTACGGATCCGTGGGACCAAGCCCTGGGTCAAGTCGTCGTTTACTTCTTCGTTTTCCGGGACTGGGAGACCGCCAAAAAAGTAATCGAAGGCTACAACACCCCACCCCCCGACTCCTGGATGTGACGTACAGGCCAGCCGGGAGACGAGACGGAGGGACGGTCCGGTACACACCGACCGCAGCGGAGAGGAAGAGCTCATGACCCTGACCCTGACGACCGTGAGGAACACCCGCGGCATGAGCAAGTCGTTCCAGCTCGACCGTGAAGGGACGCTCACGCTGGTTCGAGGCAAGCTGCAAGAAGACGGGATCATGTGGGGGGAAGCCGATTTCCTCTTCAAGGACTCCCCGGTGGACAGGAGCGCCGAGGGCACGACCACGTTGTCGGAGATCATCGACGCGGACGAGGACGACACGATCTTCGTCGGAAAGGTGCGGGAGAAGTCTCTCGACGACGAGAACGCGCTCAAGTACTGGCAGCTGACGGACACGCAGAAGTGGGAGGTACTGGGAGGAGTGGGTGTTCTGCGCGGTCGCACACTGCGCAAGGAGGGGCTGAAGAAGACCTTCCGCGATGTCTGCACCTGGCGCGAACTGCCTGCCCACAACCGCCCCGACGTGACCACGGAGAAGGCGACCACCTACCGGTTCTCCGAGGTCACCAGTCATCTGGAGGTCTCCGGGGTGCAGTCCGGCTCCGTGTCGCTTTCCGTGCCCTTCGGCGAGGCCAAGGCGGAGTACGAGCACGAGAAGAAGCAGTCCCATGACCACAAGACGGTCTCGGAGCGCCTGGTCAACCGGTTCGTGGTCCGCAAAGTCATTCTCAAGCAGTACCTGGAGAAGATGGGCCCGGCTGCGGAGTTCGTGGAGAAGGTCGACAAGGCCGCCACGTTCGAGGGTTCCCCGACGGAGGACAACTACAAGGACCTCGTCGCCGTGCTGGACGACTGGGGTTTCTACGTGCCGACACTGTTCACGCTCGGCGGACTCGTGTACGCGACGGAAACCACCGAAATCACGGAGTTCTCCCAGGCCGAGACGGAGCGTAAGGACTTCGGCGCGTCCGTCTCCGCGACGTTCAGGGGTGTCGGCGGTGGCGCGAACTACAAGCAGGCCGAGGAGAAGAACAGCACGAAATCAGGTTCGAACAAGTACCAGAACATCACACTGCAGTCCATTGGGGGGATGGCCATCAGCTCGCACGAGGACTACACGAGCTGGGCAGAGTCCCTGGACCGCCCCGCCAACTGGGCCATCAACGAGTACGCCGAACTGCTCCCATCCCTCGTCCTGCTCAAGGACTGCGGGGACAAAGTCCGATACGCGCTGCAGAACGCGATGCTCGTCCTCCAGCAGTTCTCCGGCAGGGAGTACAACTACCTGCACATCGGCAAGTACGTGAACAAGGTCCAGTCACTCGTTCAGCCCTGACCTGGCACCCGGCGTCAGCTTGTCTTCAAGGTCCCGGTCGGTGACGTGCATCCGGTTGATCATGGAAGCGGCCAAGCCCCGACTGCGCGATCCCGAGGCCGCCGACCGCTGGCCTGGCCGGTCCTGGCCGCCCGCACCCAACTCCGCCTGGCCCGCCCACTGGTCGCCGACCTGCGCCACCCCTGGGAACGCCCCGCCGAACCCGCCAGGCTCACCCCGGCCCGCGTCCGGCGCGGGTTCCGGAACCTCCACACGAAAATCGCCCGCCCAGCAGAAGTACCCAAATCCGTCCAACCCGGCCCGGGACGACCAGCCGGATTGAAGAATCGTGTTGTCGCGCAACGCTTCGACGTCTGCCTACTCCTGGCCACCGGCCAGGCACACACCCGACCAGCCCACCACAAGAAGGGCACCAAACCCCGCCGAAAAGCTTAAACGGCAAGGTCAGAGGAAGTCCCGGAACCACGAACCCGCCAGGTGGGCGACCTGGTCCAGCGCTCCCGGCTCGACGAACAGGTGCGTCGCGCCCTCGACCACCTCCAGTCGCCACAGCACCGCCAGCTCCTCCGCCGCCGCGCGGTTCAGGTCCAGCACTTCCTCGTCATGACCGCCGACCACCAGCAACGTCGGCGCGCGCACCCGTGACAAGGCCCGACCCGCCAGGTCCGGCCGGCCTCCCCGGGACACCACGGCCCGCACCAGGTAGGTGCCGGCCGCCGCCACCAGGGCCGCCGCCGCGCCCGTGCTCGCGCCGAACAAGCCGATCGGCAACCCCCGCGTCGCCGGCGCCCTCGACGTCCACTCCACCGACGCCGCCACCCGCTCCGCCAGCAGCCCGATGTCGAACCGCAGCCGGCCGGTGACCCGGTCCTCCCGCTCCTCGCGCTCGGTCAGCAGGTCGAGCAGCAGGGTCGCGTACCCGTCCCGCCGCAACGACTCCGCCACGGCCTGGTTGCGCCCGCTGTGCCGCGAGCTGCCCGACCCGTGCGCGAACACCACCACACCCGCCGGATCGGACGGAACGCCGAGGTCGGCGGCCAGGTCGACGCCCCAGGCGTCGACCGACACCGCCATCCTGCCGGTCCTCGTCATGACCTCCGGGTTCACCGGCTCACGCGCGCGCAAACGGAACGGTGTCCGACTGACGTAACCGGGTAACCCGTCGGTGTGTCCCCTGACCGGCACGGGAGGAGACCGACCATGGCCGACGACCGAGCGCGAGGCGATGGAGGACCGATGTCCGAGCAGCAGGAGGCGATGGAACCGCGATGGGGCGCGACGGAGGGTCACAGCCTGCGGCGCGATCCCGGAACAGCAGGTCCGCAGTACTCCGCCCCCGACGACGACGGTGACTTCGTCGACGAGGAGCCGACGTCGGTCGCGGACGAGGCCGGGTCGGGCTACCTGCGCGGCCCTGAGGACGCGGCCATGCACGTCGAGGACGAAGACGGCCGGCCGAGCGAGTGACCGGTGTGCCCCAACGGATGGTCTGATCAGGTGACCGTGCCACGATCAGGGGATCCTCCACCGGGCACGGGGTGGTCTGCCTAGCCTGCGTCCCGTGCCCGAAACGCCGGCCAGGCCCGACACCGCCGTCACGCTCACCCACCAGGCCATCGCCCTGCGCGCCGCGGACCCCACCGCGGCGCGCGGGCTGCTCGGCGTGGCGCTGGCCAAGGACACCGAGTACGAGCCCGCCTGGCGCTGGCTCGCCGAACTGGTCACCGACGACGCCGAGCGCCTGTTCTGCCTCGACCGGGCGTACGCGATCAAGGCCGACCCCGCCACCGACCGGGCCCGGCGCGCGCTGCGCGGCGTCGAACCGCAAGCGCCGGCCGAGGCGCACGACGTGGTCGAACCACCGCGCCCGGACCCGGTCGACCACGCGCCGAAACGCCGCGCGAAGCTGAAATCGCTGGTCACCGCCGGTGTCGTGGTGCTGGTGACGCTGACCGGCGCGGGCGTGTGGACCGCGGTCAGCCAGGCCACCCACACCCCCGTGCACATCGCCCTGGTCGCGGGCCTGACCGGGCGCGACCCGGCCGCCGCCGCACACGTCGAACGCGGCGTGCGGATGCGCCTGGACGACGTCAACGCCGCCGGCGGCGTCAACGGCCACCCGGTGGAACTGCTCGTCTACGACGACGCCGACCAGCCCGAACAGGCGAAGCGGATCGCCGAGGAGATCGTCCGCGAGGACAAGGCGCTCTACGTCATCGGGCACGGCGTCACGGTCACGTCCCTCGCCGCCGCCCCGGTCTACCGCGCGGCGGGCATCCCCGCCATCACGCCGTCGGCCAGCGGGTCGAGCATCACCGACGACAGCGACTGGTACTTCCGCAGCACGTTCGGCGACCGCACCCAGGGCGACTTCCTCGCCGTCTACGCCGCCGAGGTGCTCGGCGCCCACGAGATCGCGGTCATCCACGACGACCACGCCTCGGGCCGGTCCGCGCAGGCCGCGTTCGCGGAGTCCTACCGGCGGTTCGGCGAGGTCGTCGCCACCGTGCCCGTCACCGACGACCCGCAGGCGGCGATCGACCGGGTCAAGGCCCTCGACCCCGGCACGCCGGTCCTGCTCGCCACCGAGGACCGCAACGGCGTCCCGCTGGTCAAGGGCCTGCGGGCCGCGGGCATGACCGGGCCGATCCTGGGCACCGCCACCCTGGGCACCACGTCGTTCCACGACGCCCTGGGCGGCGCCACGCGCGACCTGCACCTGGCCACGCCGATGGCGAACGACTCGCTGTCCGGCCCGGCGCTGACCTGGGCCGAGGACTACCAGCGGCGGTACGGCGAACGCCCGCGCTGGCACGCCGCCACCTCGCGGCAGGCGCTCAACGTCGGCCTGCACGTCCTCACCACCCACCGCATCGGCCTCGACGCGACCACCGTCGCCGACGACCGCAGGCGGCTGCGCGACGGCCTGGCCTCGTTGAAGGACAAGAAGAACGCCTTCCCGGCGCTGCTCGGCCCGCTGTACTTCACCGCCAGCGGCTCGGCGCAGATGCCGGTGTCGTTCGTGACCAGCGACGGCACCCGGCTGGTGTCCTCGCCCGTGCAGCTGACGGTGTACGAGCCGCCGTCGGCCGAGGCGTTGAGCACCGCCCTGGCCGACGGCACGGTGATCGCGATCGGCGACCGGTACCTGACCCGCCGCCAGGTCGTGGCCACCGGCATCAACCTCAACGAGGTGCGGGACCTGGACACCCGCGACGGCACGTACTTCGTGGACTTCTTCCTGTGGTTGAAGTACACCGGCCCGCACACGGCGGCGGACGTGCAGTTCGTCAACGCGGTCAAGGCGGACCTGGAGCTGGGCGAGCCGCTGCGCGACGTCACCGACGAGGACGGCACCTACCGGCTGTACCGGGTGGCCGACCGGTTCAAGAACGGCTTCGAGTTCCGCAGCTTCCCGTTCGACCACCAGCACCTCCGGGTCGTGCTGCAGAACCGGACCAGGACCGCCGACGAGGTCGTGTACGTGACCGACAAGGAGGTGCTGGACCAGCCGGCCGAGCACCACCTGCGCAGCGGCGCGGACGCCGAGGCGACGATCAACGCGATCCCGAACTGGCTGGCCACCTCCGCCCGGTTCTTCCAGCGGACCGTCGGCAGCAGCGACGCCCTCGGTGACGGCTCCGCGGGCGGCGTCGCCGAGGGCATCTACTACAGCCAGTACACGGGCGAGGTGGAGATCGTCCGCGACACGCTGCCGTTCCTGCTGAAGAACCTGCTGCCGCTGCTGCTGCTGATCTGCGTCACGTACCTGTCGCTGTTCTTCAGGGCCGCCGACGGCGCCGCGCCGGTGTCGATGGGCGTCACGGCGATCCTCAGCACCGCCGTGCTGCTGAACAACGTGACGTCGCAGCTGCCGTCGGTCAGCTACACGGTGGCGCTGGAGTGGGGCTACTACGCGTTCATCCTGCTGGCCGTCGCGTGCGTGCTGATCGCCATGCTGCGCAAGCGGTTGGCATCGGTGCGGCGGGACGACGCGGAACGGCGGCTGGCCCGCGCCTCGCGGGTCGGCTACCCGGTCTACCTGCTCGGGGTGCTGGCGACGTACCTGGTGGCGTTCGCCTGACGCGCCGCCCCGGGCTGCCGTCAGCCGGCCGCCAGGACCCGTTCCAGCGTGGCGTGGCCCGCCGGCTCCCAGGTCGGTTTGCCGCCGGCCAGGCCGAGCCGCCCGTTCCGGCCGATCCCGATCAGGCCCAGGGCGCGCAGCACCGCCCAGCCGCGGGCCCGGGTGACGGTCGCCTCGTCGACCGGCCCGTAGGCGTCGAAGAACCGGCTCGCCGCGCCGGCGGGCAGCAGGATCCAGGCGGCGGAGAGGTCCGTCGCGGGATCGCCCGCGCACAGCTCGCCGAAGTCGATCACCCCGGCGAGCGTCCCGTCCCGGACGACCACGTTCGCCGGGTGCAGGTCACCGTGCAGCCAGAGCGGCGGACCCGGCCAGGCGGGCGCGGCCAGGGCCCGCTCCCAGACCTCCCGCGCGCTGGCGGCGGTCGGGTGGTCGGCGATGAGCCGGAACCAGTCGTCGGTCCCGTCCCGCACGTCGGCCAAGGGGACGCCGCGAGCCGGGTTCGCCGGCGCGTCGGCGGGCGCCCGGTCGTGCAACGCGCGGAGGAACTCCGCGAGGGTCCCGGCCGCGTCGAGGTGGGTGATCGGCGCGCGGTCGGCCGGTTCGCCGTCGACCCAGCGCGCGATCGTCCAGGTGTGCTCGAACAGGCTCGACGGTCGACCGGCGCGCACCGGGACGGGTGTCGGCAGCGGCAGGCGGTCCGCCAGTGCCGGCAGCCACGTCAGCTCGGCCCGCAGCCGGGCGGGCGCGTCCTCGGTGCGCGGCAGGCGCACGGCCAGCTCGTCCCCGAGCCGCCACACCTGGTTGGCCCAGCCGCCGTCGACGTCCCGCAGTTCGAGGTCGGCGAGGTCCGGGTGCTGCTCCCGCAGCAACGCCCGCACCAAGTCCTGCTCGACCGTGAAGTCACCCATCGCCAAGCCCCCTGACCGCCGCGTCCGCCGGCACGCCGGCACCGGCCGAACGATAAGGTCGTCCAGATGCCGGGTCGAGGGCGGGCGCGCACGCTCGCCGAGGTGTACCGGCGCTTCGGCGAGGTCGACGCCGCCGGGACGTCGCCGTTGCACGAGCGCGTCGCCGTCGCCGTGAGCGAGTCCGACGAGGCACTGCGCGCCATCGGTTCCGCGCCCGTGCGCAAGCGGCGCCCGGCGGTGATCCTGGCCGCGCTGCACGACCTCGCCCTCGCCGGACGCGCCCCGGCGCTCGCCGAGGCTTACGCCACCGGGGACGGGGACGCCGCCGCCGTCGCGGCCGTCGACACGCTGCTGCGCCTGACCGAACGGGTCGTGGACCTCGCCGCGCGCCGACGGCTCCGCGCCGACGAGACCGGACTCGGCGCCGTGCTGTACCCGGCCGTCGCCGAGGTGGCACGCCGGGTGGGCGCGACCGCGGTCGGGCTGATCGACGTGGGCTGCTCGGCCGGCCTCGACCTCACGGTGGACCGCGTCGGCATCACCTACGGCAACGGGCAGTCGCTCGGCGACCCCTCGTCTCCCGTGCGGCTGACGGCGTCGATCGTGGGTGGCCGGCGCGTGCCGACGCGGGCGATGCCCGAGGTGGTCGCCAAGGTCGGCGTCGACCTCGACCCGGTCGACGTGACCGACGCGGACGACGTCCGCTGGTTGCGCGCCTGCCTGCCGCCCGACCAGCCGGAGCGGATGGCGAGGCTGGACGCGGAGATCGCGCTGGCGGCGACGGACCCCCCGCTGCTGGTGCGGGGTGACGCCGTCGACGTGCTGCCCGACGCGGTCGCCCGAGTGCCGGCGGACGCCCTGCCGGTCGTCATCACGACGTGGGTGTTGTCGAGCTTCCCGCCGGAGAGCCGACCGCGCTTCCCGCACCGCCTCGGCGAAGCGGCGGCGGACCGACCGGTGGCGTGGGTGTCGGTGGAAGGCGTCGGGGTCGCGCCGTCGATGCCGACGCTCGGCGACCGCCGCGCCTCCGGCCACAGCACCATCGGCCTGGCGGTGTTCGACGGCTCGACCCGGCACGTCGAGGCGGTCGGCCGCTGCTGGTCGCGGGGCCGCCTGATGTCGTGGCTGACGGACTCCTGACCGGACGTCGGCGTCCACCGGTCGAGCACGCGGGTCCTGTGCGGGGTCAGCCACTTCGAAGGCTCCTTGGCGGCACGTCGACCTCGAACCACACGCGTCCGGGGTGCCCGCGGGCCTGGTCGTGCGCGGACCCTAGTCGACCTGCTCGTCCTCCGGGCTGCCTGCGGCGAGGGCGGCGAGCACGTCCAGCGCGGCGGTCAGGGTCGGGGTCGGGACGGCGGCCAGGGCGAGCCGGACCGCGTTCGGCGCGTGGCCGGGCACGACCGCGAACGCGGCGGCGGGCGTGACGGCGATGCCCCGCCGTGCCGCGGCGGCCACGAACGTCTCGGCCCGCCACCGGTCCGGCAGCCGCCACCAGCAGTGGTAGGAGCCGGGGTAGCCGCTGATGTCGAAGCCGGCCAGGTGCGTGCGCGCGAGCTGCTGCCGTTCGTGCGCGAGCGCGCGTTTGCGGTCCACTATGGACTCCAGGGTGCCGTCGGTGAGCCACTCGGTCGCGGCGGCGAGCGCGAAGTGCCCGACCGCCCAGCCGCCGGAGCGCGCGGCGGCGGCGACCCGGTCGACCAGGCGCCCGGGCGGGACGGCGAACCCGACCGACAGGCCGGGCGCGAGGCGTTTGGACAGGCTGTCCACCACGGTCGTGCGCTCGGGTGCGAGCGGTGGCAGCTCGGGGCCCAGGAAGGCGTAGATGGCGTCCTCGATCACCTGGACGTCCAGCTCGCGCACGGCGGCGGCCAGTTCGGCGCGGCGTTGTTCGGGCATGGTGGTGCCGAGCGGGTTGTGCAGGGTCGGCTGGAGGTAGACGGCGCGCACGTCGGCCCCGCGGACGGCCTGCGGCAGCACACCAGCGTCGTCCACCGGCAGCGGCACCAGCGTGACGCCCAGCCTGGTCGCGATCGCCTTCACCACCGGGTAGGTGACGGCCTCCACCCCGAGCCGCCCGCCGACCGGCACCAGCGCCGACACCACGGCCGCGATGGCCTGCTTGCCGTTGCCGGTGAACAGCACCTGGCGCTCGTCCGGCGTCCACCCGCCCCGTGCCAGCGTGCGTGCGACGGCGGCGCGTGCTCCGGGCGTGCCGCGGACGCCGATCGGCGTGAGCGCGTCGCCGAGGCCGTGCCGGATGAGCCGGTCGAGGCCGGGCGCCAGCAGGGCGGGCTGGTCGGGCAGCACGCAGAAGTTCAGCTCCAGGTCGACCCGCGCGCCGCCCGGTTCGGCCAGCGCGGGCTCGACCGGTGGCCGTGCGGCCCGCACGAACGTGCCGCGCCCGACCTCGCCCACCGCGAGCCCGCGTCGGATCAGCTCGCCGTAGACGCGGGCCGCGGTGGAGCCGGCGATGCGGTGCCGGCGGGCGAACGCGCGTTGCGGCGGCAGGCGGTCGCCCGGCTTGAGCCGGCCGGCCTCGACCTCGGCGGCGAGCCGGTCGGCGATCAGGCGGTAGTCCGCCACGAGAGCACCCCACATTGCACCGAGAGCATTGTTTTAATTGCACCGAGCAGGGTGGCGTTCCTAGGCTCCTGACGTCAACCGGAACTGGGGGCGCCATGCGGGTCAACGACATCGACATCGCCTACGACGACGAGGGCGGCGGCGTCCCGGTGCTGCTCGTGCACGGCCACCCGTTCAACCGCTCGATGTGGCGGCCCCAGGTCGACCGGCTCCGCTCGCGCTACCGGGTCGTCGCTCCCGACCTGCGTGGGTACGGTGAGTCGACGGTCGTGCCCGGCAAGACGCCGTTGAGCGTGTTCGCCGACGACCTGATCGGGCTGCTCGACCGCCTCGGCCTGGACCGGGTGGTGCTGTGCGGGTTGTCGATGGGCGGCCAGATCGCCATGGAACTGCACCGGTCGCACCCGTCACGCGTCCGGGCGCTCGTGCTGGCGGACACGTTCCCCGAGGCGGACACGACGGCGGGTCGTGAGCTGCGCACCGCGCTGGCGTCCCGGGTGCTGCGCGAGGGCATGGCCCCGTACGCCGACGAGGTGCTGGCCAAGATGATCTCGCCGCACAACGTCGTCGCGCTGCCGGCCGTCGCCGAGCACGTGCTGGGGATGATGCGCGGCACGCCGCCGGAGGGTGCGGCGGCGGGGTGGCGCGGACGTGCGGAACGGCCCGACTACCTGGACTCGCTGTCCCGCGTCGCCGTGCCCGCCCTCGTGGTCGTCGGCGAGGAGGACGAGTACACGCCGGTCGCCGTGGCCGAGCGGATGCACGCGGCCATCCCGGGCTCGACGCTCGCGGTGATCCCCGGCGCGGGCCACCTGCCCAACCTCGAACGGCCGGCGGAGTTCACCGACGCGGTCGAGCGGTTCCTCGCGGCGCTCTAGGCGGCGGGGCGCCCGGGCGTGCGGACACCGCAGAGGAGCCGGTCGCGAGGCAGCGCGGCCGGCGCGGGGCGCAGCTCGTCGGCGACCTGGGCGGCGGTGGGACGGCGGTGCGCGGACAGCGACGTCATGAGCGTGAGCAGGCGGCCCAGGCCGGCGGGCACGTCGTGCGGCACCCGCGGCGGCCGGTGCAGGCGGGCGATGGCGGCGTCGACCCGGTTGCCCTGGTACTCGCGGTAGCCGGTCAGGCACTCCAGCAGGAGCAGGCCGAGCGCGTAGACGTCGGCGGGCGGGCCGACCTCCTCGCCGCGCACCTGCTCCGGCGCCAGGTAGGCGGCGGAGCCCACGACCTGGCTGGTCTTGGCGACCGGGGCCGAGCCGAGCGAGCGGGCCAGGCCGAAGTCGGCCAGGTAGGCGGTGTCGGAGCCGTCGAGCAGGACGTTCGACGGCTTCACGTCCCGGTGCACGACGCGCTGTTCGTGCACGTGGGCGAGGGCGTCGGCGATCTGGTGGCCGAGGGCGCGCGCCTGCACGGGCGTGAACGTGCCGGCGAGCAGCCGGTCGCGCAGCGTCGTGCCCTCGACCAGCTGCATGACGACGTACGACGCGCCGTCGCACGTGCCCACGTCGTAGACGGACAGCACGCCCGGGTGCGACAGTCCGGCCAGCGTCCGGACCTC
The DNA here is from genome assembly GCF_050946825.1 of Actinosynnema sp. CA-299493. Lineage (NCBI taxonomy): Bacteria > Bacillati > Actinomycetota > Actinomycetes > Pseudonocardiales > Pseudonocardiaceae > Actinosynnema > Actinosynnema sp. CA-299493. Next base: position 2,904,950 of record NZ_CP191993.1, on the reverse strand, counting down.
GTTGTCGAACCGGCGCCCGTCCACCTCGTCACCGTGGAACACCTTGACCGCGACGAACCGCCGGAGCAGCACGTCCCACCCCCGGTGGACCTCGGCCGAACCGCCCGTGCCGAGCTTGTCCGTCAACCGGTAGCGACCTTCGAGCACGCGGTCCTCGGTGGCCAACGACATGGCCCCACCCTTCGGTCGCCTATCCGGACGTCTGCCGAATTCCCGGATGACGAGGTGGCCAAACCGCCGGCGCGTCACCCGCGCGGAGCAGCGCACCGCTCGGCACCCGGGCAGTTCCGCAGCAGCCGGACCTGCGGCGGGATGGTGATGGTGGCCGGTGGCCGGACGGCGTTGCCCGGCCAGCGGATCGACACGGCCATGGCCGAGGCGTTGTTCGCGTACGACTTCTCCACGAGGCTGCGATCGCCGTTGACGATGTTCACCACGTCGTACACCCCGGACGGCACCTCGCTGATGTCCAGCCACTGGAAGTCGACCGTGTGCAGGTAGTCGTCACCGTGGCCGACCGAGATCCCCTGCACCACGCTCAACGCCCCCGGCGCGTGGTGGCCGCACCGGTTCAGCTGCAACGTCGCCGCCAACCGGCTCTGCGGGCTGTCGTCCGCGGTCGGGCGGTTCGGCAGCCGGTCCCGGGTCTCGTACCGGTCGCCGAGGCAGAAGCCGGTCTTGCGGTCGGTCACCACCGCGTCACCTGAAGGTGTGCGGAGTTGGAAGTGCTCGAAGCCGAGCAGGTGCCAGTGCTCGTGCGTCGCCGCCGGCTCGTAGTACATGGTGGCCGGCACGGGGTGCTGCGCCTGGTCGTAGGCCATCGGGATCGAACCGTCCACAGCGGACTGGAACGCCTGCCGCGACGTCATCTCCCGCTGCCCGGCATCGGCCCGGCTGCCGTGGATCAGCAACGGCCCGTCGCCGACGTTGTCCGCCGATGTGGTGAACCTCAACCGGACCGCCCCGATCGGGCCCACTTGCACGCACTCGCCGTTCGGCGCGGCCGGGTCGACGACCGGGCACACGTCCCAGTCGACGCACCACGACGGGTTGCCGGAGAACCCGCCGCCGCACCCCACCGGCGCCTGCCGGAGGTCCGGCAGCAGCACCTTCTCGCTCTCCTGCGCGTGCGACGGCCCCACCCCCGCCGCCACGAGCAACGCCGTGGTGACCAGGGCCACGTGTCTTCGCATCATCCGAACAACCCGTCCACTCCAGAATGATCCACTCACAATCTAGTGAGCCACGGCGACAACTCACGACCTACCACGGTGAAGTTCACTCGATGGACTGAGGCACAAGGGAAATCGGCCACCGGGACTCTAACCTTCACCGCGATCGCGCCCCGGGCGCGCGTCATCCGCGACTGGAGGTGGGTCCGATAGACCAGGGAGTCCCCGGCACCGTCACGATGGTGTGCGGCACCAGGCCGGAGCTGATCAAGCTCGCGCCGCTGATCCGCGTGATGGGCGTTGACGCGACCGTCGTCTACACCGGACAGCACTACGACACCGCGATGTACCACCGGATCCGCCAGGACATCGGCCGCCCCGGGCGGTTCCACGAGCTGTCCGTCGGCGGCGGCACGCGCGGCGGCCAGCTCGGCGCGGCCGTCGCGGCCGTGGACGAGCTGCTGGCGCGGCACCCGACCGGGGCGGTGATCGTGCAGGGCGACACGACCTCCGCGCTCGCCGGCGCGCTGGCCGCCAACGCCAACGACGTGCCGCTGGTGCACGTCGAAGCGGGGCTGCGCAGCTTCGACCGGGCGATGCCCGAGGAGCACAACCGGGTCGCCATCGACCACCTCGCCGACCTGTGCTGCGCGCCGACCCCGCTCAACCACGCCAACCTGCTGGCCGAGGGCGTGCCCGAGGAGCGCATCGCGATCACCGGCAACACCGTGGTCGAGGCCCTCGCGGCGGCGCTGCCCGGACGGGACGAGGAGACCGTCGTCCTGGCCGCGCACGAGCTCGATCACGACGGCTACGTGCTGGCCACCGTGCACCGGCCGGAGAACGTGGACGACCCGGTCAACCTGGAGGCGATCCTGCGCGAGCTGAACCGGCTGCCGCTGCCGGTGGTGCTGCCCCTGCACCCCCGCACGGCCAAGCGGGTCGAGGCGTTCGGCCTGACCGCGCTGCTGCGCCGGCTCAAGGTGGTCGAGCCGCAGGCGTACCCGGCGTTCCTCGCGCTGGCCCGGTGCGCCGCCGTGGTCGTGTCCGACTCCGGCGGCATCCAGGAGGAGGTCAGCGTCCTCAAGCGGCCGGTGGTCGTGGTGCGCCGCAGCACGGAGCGCCCCGAGATCGAGGGCACGTTCGGCACCCTGGTCCCGCCGGGGCCACGCGTGTGCGCGGAGGTGCTGCGGTGGCTGGACGACGTGGCCGGCCACCGGGAACGCCTGGAGCACATCCCGTCGCCCTACGGCACCGGCTCGCCGTCGGCCCGGATCGCCGCCGCGCTCCGGCAGCTGGTCCGCGGCGAACCGGTGCACGCCCGGCGGCTCAGCCCGGAACAGGTTGTGGTGCCTCCGCCAGCCTCTCGACGACCCGTCGCGCGAGTCCCGCACTCGAGTTCCAGCTCGTGACGTCCGGGTAGACGTGCGCGGTGGTCGCCAGCAGCAGCGGGGTGCCGGCGACCACCACGGGCGGCCGTCGTGCCAGGTACCCGAGCGGGTACACCGGTTCCACGAACGGGGCCTTGAACACCCGCACGTCCTCCACGTCCGCGCGGCACAGCGCGGGGTGCAGGGCCAGCAGCTGCGAGGTCCACCGCGCCGCGACCGCCGCGTCGTCCTCCTGGAACAGCGCGGACTCCCGGTCGGTGTACCGCATGGCGTAGACGAGGTGCCGCCCGTCGTACCGCTCCACGCCCGCCAGCGGCGTCATCTGGATCAGGCCGTCGAACTCCGTGCCGGACCGCACCACCGGCGTCCAGTAGTGCCCCGACAGCGGCCGGCGCAGGAAGAACAGCGCGTTCACCACGCCCTGGTACGGCAGCCGCACGTCGGGCAGCCGCGCGGCCAGGTCCTCGTCGGCGAGCTGCCGCAGCAGCGGCAGCGGCAGCGTCGACACCACGTGGTCCGCCGAGACCGACTCGCCGCCGTCCAGGGTGATCCGCATCCGCCCGCCGGTCACGCCCATCCGCCGCACCGGCGCGTCCAGCCGCACCACGCCGCCGGCGGCCTCGATCGACGCCCTCAACGCGTCGATGACGGCCCGGTAGCCGCCCTCGGGGTACCCGCGCACCGACACGGCTCCCTCGCGCCCCAGGCGCTGCCACAGGTACAGCGCGGGCACGTCGCCGAACCGCGCGCCGAACTTCGCGCCGAACAGCGGCGCGAGCAGCAGCTCCCACACCCGGTCGCCGTACAGGCCGCGCAACCAGTCCTCGGTGCGCGTGCCGTCGAGGTCCTTGCCCCGGCCCAACCGCCGCAGCAGCACCGAGACCGCGCCGAACCTCAGCCGGTCGAGCACACCCAGCGGGGTGAACCCGAGCAGGTCCCGGGCCGTGTTGAACGGGAACGCGCGGCCGTCCACGACCATGCCCATCCGGGTCGGCCGCCACGTGATCGAGTCGCGCAGGCCCAGGTCGCCGAGCAGGTCGAGCAGGTGGTCGTCGGTCGGCATCACGCAGTGGTAGAAGCGCTCCACCCAGCGGTCGCGCCACGCGAAGAAGGTGCCCAGCCCGCCGAGCTGGTCGCTGCCCTCCAGCAACGTCACCCTCGTGCCGCCGCGCGCCAACCGGTGCGCGGTGGCCAAGCCGCAGATGCCGCCGCCGACCACCACCACGTGCCCGCGGTCCGCCTCCGGCATCACAGCGCCCGGTACGGCGCGGGCGTGAGCCGGTCGCGGACCAGCAGCTTCACGTACTGCCCGATGGTGCGGACGATCCGGATCTTGCTCGGGCCGCGCTTGCGGTCGTAGCGCAGGGCCAGCGGCACCTCGGTGACCACCGGTCGGCAGTGCCGCAGCTTGAGCAGCAGCTCGACCATGCACGCGAACCCGCGTTCCTCGATCAGCCGCTCGCCCCAGTGCCGCTCGGCGCGGGCCAGCAGGCTGACCCGGTAGGCGCGGAAGCCGCTGGTGCAGTCCCGGACGCCGTCGACCCGCAGCACGCGGCGGAACAGCACGGCCGCGCCGCGCGAGAGCAGCCGGCGCAGCGGGGGCGCGGTCGCGTCGTCGCCGCCGTCGACGAACCTGGAGCAGATCACCACGTCCGCGCCCGCCGAGATCTCCTGCTCCATCCGGTGGATCAGGGCCGGGTCGTGGGTGTCGTCGGCGTCCATCACGACGACGACGTCGTCGTCGCCCGCCTCGGCCAGCGCGGCGCGCAGCCCCGACCGGACGGCCTGGCCGAGGCCGAGGTTGACCGGGTGGCGGACCAACCGGACGTCCAGGCCCGGCCACCCCTCGGCGACGAGGTCCGCGGTGCCGTCGGACGAGCCGTCGTCGACGACCCAGGCGGTGAGCTTCCCGACGAGGGTCGCCTCGGCGAGCCGGGTCAGCAGCGGCGGCAGCGAGGCCGCCTCGTTGTAGGCGGGCAGCACGACGTGGGCGCGGGCGTGGGTGCGCGGGCCGTCGGAAAGGGCCGGTCCGCCCTCTTCCGACGCGGTGCGCACGTCTCCTTCATCGACGCTCAATGGGCCCCATTTCACTGGATGGCGGATGACGGTCCAGAATTATTCGCCTCCGGACCGCCGCGGGATTCGACCACCCCGGTGGCCTCCTGTCGCACGTCTGGATGAATTACCGCAGGACCCGAGCCAGACCGTCACCCACAAAGGAGAATAGCGATCACCGACAGAGTGAATGAGAGCCGATGAATCACGCTTGATATACACCGAGTGAGCAGAGAGCCCCGTTCGGATGATCTCGAACGGGTGACCAGAATAATCGGGTTCATGGCGGGAAGGACGTCGTCCGAATGTGGCGTGGCGTGGACGGGACGCGCTCGGTCCCTGGCAAGGGCGGTCCGAGGTGAGCGGGGTCGGCTCGGCGACCACCCCGACCCCGGTGTCGAGGTGGCGGCACCAGCGACCCCGCGAGGTGTCGGGGTCGGACCTGCTGCGGCGGGTGAACGCGGTGGCGGTGCTGCTGGTCGCGGTGGACGTGACCGCGGTGGCCGCCGTGGCGGCCCGGTACTCGCCGGGCGCGCGGTGGACCGCGGTGGTGGCGGCGGCGCTGCTCGGCGTGCGGGCCGCGTGCCGGCTGTACCGCCGGCGGCTGTGGCTGTCCTGGTTCCACGACCTGCCGCGCTCGCTCGGCGCGACGGCCGTGGCGTTCGCCCTGGTCACGCTGGCCGGCATGGCCGGCGGCGCGTCGCCCGGCACCGCCCTCGCCACGCAGTGGGCGGTCCTGGCGTTCGCCGCGCTGAGCGAACCGGCGCGGCTGCTCGTGTTCGCCTTCGGCCGCTGGTGCCGGCGGAGGTTCGACCGCTGCGACCGCACGATCGTGGTGGGCGCCGGGAAGGTCGGGGTCGACCTCGTCGGCGCGATGCTGGCGCACCCGGAGTTCGGCCTGCGCCCGGTCGGCTTCGTCGACCCGGAACCCGCGCTCGACCGCGCCGCCCTGCCGGTCGGGCTGATGGACGAGGACCTGGCCGACGCGATCACCCGGTTGGGTGTCGGCACGGTCGTGCTGGCGTTCTCGCACGCCCGCGAGTCGTCGGTGGTCGACTCGGCCATCACCGCGCACCGGCTCGGCTGCACCACCCTGGTCGTGCCCCGGATGTTCGAGCTGCACCAGGACGGGCCGGACATCGAACGGCTGCGCAGCTACCCCCTGATGCGGCTGGGCACCGCGCCCACCAGCAGGCCGAGCTGGTGGGTCAAGCGCGCCATGGACGTGGTCCTGGCCGCCGTGGCGCTGGTCGTGCTCTCCCCCGTGATCGGGCTGTGCGCGCTGGCCGTGCTGCTGGAGAGCGGCCGGCCGGTGGTCTTCCGCCAGGTCCGGGTCGGGATGGACGATCAGCCATTCGTGCTCTACAAGCTGCGCAGCGTGAGGATGAACGGCGAAGACGATTCCCAAGTCACCTGGTCGGTGGTCGGAGATCGCCGGGTCGGACCAATCGGACGATTCCTGCGCAGCACTTCGCTGGACGAATTGCCCCAGTTGTGGAACATCATCAAGGGCGACATGTCCATCGTGGGACCGCGCCCGGAACGCCCCGGTTTCGTCCGGGAGTTCTCGGCCATCCACGAGCTATACTGGGCCCGCCACCGAGTTCCCACGGGGCTGACCGGGCTCGCGCAAGTGCACGGTCTGCGGGGTGACACCTCGATTGTCGACAGGTCCCGGTACGACAACTACTACATAGCCAACTGGTCGTTGTGGCTGGACGTGAAAATCCTGTTGCAGACGGTGGGTGAGCTGTTGTGCCGAAGGACCCGCTGAACCGACGACCCCACCGCCTCCTGGGCCTGCTGTGCGCCGCCGCGCTCCTGGCGCCGAGCGCGGCGTGCACGGTGGGCGCCGCCGCCGACAAACCGCCGCACGCCCCGCTCGGCCCCCTGCCCAAGGCGCTCGCGCCGTGCGGCTGGTGGTACGGCATCGGCGAGCCGCCGTCCAACCGCGACATCACGTTCGCCGCGCAGCACTACGGCCTCGTCGTGCTCAACGCCACCGAGACGATGTCGCTGCGCCGGCTCAAGCAGCTCAACCCGAAGATCAAGGTGCTGGTCTACAAGGACTTCTCCAGCGCGCGCAACTACCCCGGCGCGGTCGTGGGCGACGTGGACGCGCCGTTCCTGCCCACCGGGATCGGCTACTTCAAGGCCCAGCGCGAGAGCCCGCACTGGTTCGCGGTGGACACCAAGAACAACCGGATCGAGTGGAACTCCTACCCGAAGCACTGGCAGATGACCGTGTGGGACCCGGCCTACCAGAAGGCGTGGAGCGACGCCGTCACCGCCGAGGTGGTGCGCGAGGGCTGGGACGGCGTGCTGGCCGACAACGACTTCAGCTCCCTCAAGTACTACTCGTCGGCCGTGCTCAAGGGCACCGAGGACGCCGCCGAGTCCGACCGGGTGATCCGCGAGGGCATGGACACGTTCCTCACCACGGCCGGTGACGCCCTGCACAAGGCCGGGAAGATGCTGATCCCGAACGTGTCCGAATCCCACCTGACCGCAGGACGGTGGACGGCGCACTCGCGCTACGACGGCGCGATGGAGGAGAACTTCGGCCTGCGCGACACCGGCACCGGCGAACTGCTCACCTTCAAGGGCAACGAGTGGAAGGAACTCCGGTCGCAGGCCGCGCTGGGCGAGACGTGGCTCCTGCTGATCACCCACACCAAGGGGGCACGTGAGGAACGCGTCGGCTACGCCACCGCCGCCCTCCTGGCCAGCCCGCACACGTGCTGGTCCGGCGCCACCACCAAGGACTACCGCAACCCCGACTGGTCGCGCTACCAGGACGCCGCCCTGGGCGAAGCCACCGAAACCGCGAACCGCCTCCCCTCCGGCGTGTGGGACCGCCGCTTCACCGGCGGCTACGTAGCGGTGAACCCGACCGGCAAAGCCGCGAAGATCACCCCACCACCGGGCCTGGTCAACATCGACGGCGGCGCCAAGGCCCCGGCCACCATCGAGATCGCCGCCGGCGACGCCATCGTCCTCATCACCCCCACCGGCACCACCACCATCGACACCGCCACCACGACGACCACCACCCCCACTACCACCAGCACCACCACCAATCCCATGACCACCGAACCAACCACCGCTACCACCACCCCAACCACCACCAACCCCATGACCACCGAACCAACCACCGCCACCACCACCGACCCAACAACAACAACAACAACAACAACCGACCCAACAACCCCGACCTCATAACCGACTCAGCCCATGACGTCCGTGGCACCTGTGGCCCCCGTAGCACCCGCGATACCCGCAATGCCCGTGATCTGTCGGTAGAGGTCGAGGTGGCGGCGCGCGCACACGTCCGGCGCGAACCGCGCCCGCGCCCGCTCAGCGAGCTCCAACCCGATCCGACCCGGATGGGGTTCCTCGAACAACGCGCGCAACCGCGCGGCCAACCCGTCGACGTCCCCCGGCGCAGCCAGTGCCGCACCCCGCCCGAGCATGTCGGCCACCCCACCGGTGTCCGTCGCCACCACCGGCTTGCCCGCCGCCATCGCCTCCGCCACCACCAACGGCTGCTGCTCCAACGCGGACGGCAGCACGAGCGCGTCGTGGTGCCGCAGCAGGTCGGGCACGTCGGTCCGGAACCCCAGGAACTCCACCCTCCCACCCAACGCGCGCGCCAACGCCTCCGCCTTCGCCCGCTCCGGCCCGTCACCCACCACCGTCAACGTGGCGTCCGCCGGCATCACCCCGGGCAACGCCAGCGCCGTCAACAACGTGGCCAACCCCTTGCGCTCCACCAACAACCCGACGAACACCAACCGCCGCACCACCCCCACCGGCGGCTGGACGTGCGCGGGCTCGACGCAGTTGTCGATGTGCGCCAACCTCGCCCCCGGCACCCTCAACCGCCCGCTCAAGAACCTCCCCATGGCCTGCGCCGGCACCACCGTCCGATGCACCGCCCTCGCCACCACGGCATCCGCCGCCAACACCGCCCGCGTGTACGCGGAAGGCCCCGCCGCCCCCCGCAACCCTCGGAACCACTCCTCACCCACGTCATCCGGCACACCGTGGTACGTCTGCACCACCTTGTGCCCGAACCGCAACCCCGCACTCACCAACCCCGCCCGCCGGTCCTGCGCGTGCACCACATCCGGCCGCCACTCCCGCACCACCGCCCGCGCCCGCCGCCCAGCCCGGACATCCGCCTTGTCCCCCACCTCGACCACCTCTTGATGCCCGCTCAACACCTCCGCCCCCCGCCGGGGCACGGGCCCGAACACCCTCACCTCCGCCTCCCCCGACGCCATCACCGCCCGCGCCAACCGAACGGTCACGTCCACCGGCCCCCCACTGTCCTGCGTCAACACGTACGCCACCCTCAACCGCCCGCTCACTTCCCACTCCCCAATCCACAACGGACCCGCAACATCCCCACCGAGGCCCGATTTGACATGGGTTCGGGTGCTTTAGGCTGGACGAAGCCGGCAGGCTTGGCGGGACGCTCTTCTCCGCCGGGCCTGCCGGCTTTGGCCTGCCTGGAGTGCCCGTAAGGGCCCCATGTCACATCGAGCCGGACTCGATTTCTCCTACCGATCACCCTCACTTCGCTCCCACCAACAACTTGTCCACCAACATCGCCACCTGATCCACCACCTGCCGCCGATCGAACAACAACTCCACCCTGCGCCGCCCGTGCGCACCTTCCAGGTCCGCCGCCGAAGGATCGGCCAGCCGCACCGCCACCGCCTCCGCCAACCCCGCCACGTCACCGGCCGCCAACACCGCCCCCGCCTCCCCGACGCTCTGCCGCACCCCGCTCACGTCGAACGCCACCACGGACCGCCCGCACGCCATCGCCTCCAACGGCACCAACGCCATCCCCTCCGCTCTCGACGGCATCACCACCACGTCCGCGGCGGCGTAGAAATCGGCGACCGCGTCGTCGTGCCCCCACCACCACACGGACTCGTCGTCGCACGCCGCCCGCCACTTCTCCCCCATCGGGCCGTCCCCGACCAGCACCAGCCGCGCGCCCGGCACCTGCGCCCGCACCGCCGGCCACGCCGCGAGCAGCTGGTCCTGCCCCTTGTACGTCACCAACCTCCCCACGCACACCGCCGTCGGCACGTCCGGCAACCCCAGCCGTCGCCGTGCCCTCACCCGGTCCCCCGGCCGGAACCGGTCGAGGTCGACGCCGTTGCACACGACCTCCGCCTCCCCTCGCACCCCGATCGCACGGCCGGCGGCCAGCTCGTCGTCACTGACGCACACCAACTGGTGCGTCCACCTCGCCCCGACCCGCTCCCAGACCTTCGCCGCCCGCGCCACCACCCCACCCGTCGTCTGGAACGACCACATGTGCGGCTGGAACAACGTCGGACGACGTCCGCGCACCACCAGCCGCCCGACCAACCCCGCCTTGGAGCTGTGCAGGTGCACGACATCCGCCTCCAGCCCGCGCAACACCCGCCGCAGCCGTGCCACCTCCCCCACCGTCCTGATCCCCGGCTGCCGACGAGCCCGCCACACCCGCACCTCCACGCCCAGCGCACGCGCCCGATCGGCCAGCGGTCCCGGCGGGGACACGACGGTCACCGACCACCCGAGGTCTCGTTGCGCACGGGCCAGTTCCAGCACCACCGCGGCCACCCCCGCTGTCACGGGCTGGCTCACGTGCACGACCCTCACCGACGCACCACCTCCGGGTTCGCCACCAGCACGACCACCACGCACACCACCGCCAACACGACCCCTTCGCCCAACGCGGCCACCACGGATGCGGGTGGTCCGAACACGTCACCGATCCCGGACGCGACCACCGCGCAGCACGCCGCCGCCGCGACCACCCCGCCGACTCCGCGCGCCAGCGACGTCAACGACGGGCCGATCCCCCGCCGCGCCAACGCCCACCACGTGCACGGCACCACCAGCCACGCCGCCACGACCTGCACCAGCGCGACCGCCACCACCCCGTGCCGGGTGAACACCGCCAGCCCGCCCACCAGCAGCACGAGGTGGCTCACCTCCAGCGCCAGGTAACGACGGGCGTGGCCGGCGGCCTTGAGCACCTGGTACCACAGGTGCAGCAGGCTGATCCCCAAGCCGTAGAGGCACAACAGGGCCAGTGGCAGGGCCGCCTCCGCCCAGCGCGCCCCGAACACCACCACCCGGTCGGCCAGCGCCGCCGTCACCGCGTACAGGCCGCCGGTCACCACCAGCACGGCCGAGGTGAACCGCTCGACCACACCGGACAGCTCGGCACCCTCGCGGATCAGCTTCGCGCACAAGGGCAGCACCACCCCGCCCAGCACCACCGCGACCAGGATGTACGGCACCCAGGCGATCCGGTACGCCAACGAGTACACGCCGACCGCCTCCGGTCCGTGCGCCCGTGCGATCGCCAGGTAGTCCACGTTGATCAGCAGCACGGCCACCACCGCGCCCGGTCCGACCACCGCGATCCACCGCGACGCCTCGCCCGCCGCGCCCGCGTCCCACACCGGCCGCACCCGCACGCCGACCACCACCCCCAGCACGGGCTGCGCCACCGCCGTGCACAGCAACCCGACGACCAGCGCGTACGGCCCGGCGCCGAGCACCGCCAGCACGACCGTCACCGCCGCGCCGAGCACCGCGCCGCCCGCGTCCGGCAGCAGCCGGCGGCGGAAGTCCAGGTCCCGGTGCAGCAGCCCCATCTGCACGCCGGCCACCGCCGAGAACGGCAGGCTCGCCGCCGCCAGCCGGACCAGCGGCGCGACCGACGGCGCGTCCAACGCGTGCGCGATCGGGTCGGCCGCGAGCACCAGGGCCACCGCCAGCACCACCCCCGTGCCCGCGCTGAGCACCAGCAACGTGCCCGCCACCCGGCGCGGGTCGCGGTCGGTCCGGCTGACCACGTCGTAGACGCCCATCGACTGGACGACCTGGCCGATGTTGACCAGCGCGACGGCCAGCGCCACCAGCCCCAGCCCTTCCTCGGTGAGGAACGCCGCCAGGACCAGCGTGACGGCCATCTGGCTGCCCTTGCCGACCAGGTTGACCAGGAACAACCACAGCGCTCCCACCCCCGCGCTCACACCCGCACCCGACCCTGTCCCCGCACCCGACTCGGACCCAGACCCAGACCCGCCCCCAACCCCGGCGTCACGCCCGGACCGTGCCCACTGCCGAACACCGGCGCGTACCCGCGAACACCGCCGCCAACCCCCACGCCACCACCACGGCCACCCCGTCGACCGTCACGTCCACCCGCGCCCCCGCCACCGCCCGGATCGCCTGGCTCACGAAGTGCAGGTGCGCGAACGGAACCAGCAGCAGCACCACCGACAGCCCGAGCCGCCAGTCCCGCTCACACCGGCCCCGCCACCACACGACACCCACCGCCACCAACGACGGCACGGCGATCAGCACGTCACCCGGCTGGTGCACCACGGCCGCCACCACCGCGAGGCACGTGAGCAGGTCCGCCGCCGCGGGCTGGCCCATCCGGTCCAGCCGCCGCACCAGCACCGCGGTCACCACCAGCACGGCCAGCAGCACGAACGGTTCCGCGCCTCCCGGCAGCCAGCCCGTGACCCGGTAGAACACCGCCGCGAGGTCGACCCGCTGCGCCGTCATCGAGTCCACCGCGCCGTACGCCGTCTCGCTCGCGTGGGCCAGGTTCGCCGCGATCACGTCCAGGAACGGGCCGACACCACCGCCGCGCGCCACCAACGGCACCACCACGACCAGGCTCGCCACCGCCGCGACCGCCGTCCCGGTCAGCGCCACCCGCCGCGACCCGCGCACGAACAGCAGCACCGCCAGCGGCAGGCCGAACTGCGGCTTGAGCCACGCCAGCGCCAACGCGACCGCCGCCCACCTGGGCGCGTCCCGCCGGGCCAGCAACGCCCCCGCCGCGCCGAGCGCGATCAGCGGGTTCACCTGGCCGACGTACAGCTGCGCCTTGCCCACCTGGCTGAGCACGAGCAGGGTCGCGATCACCGCCGTGCCCAGCGCCGGCGGCACGTGCGGGCGCATCCGGCCGGCCGCCAGCACCGCCAGGGCGATCAGCAGCACCAACGACGCCACCGCGAACGCCACCGCGCCGACCCGGTACCCCGGCAGCGCGAACGGCGCGTGCAGCAGCAGGTGGTAGGGCTGGTAGAGGTTGAAGCTCTGCCGCACCGGCCAGTGCTCCAGCATCGTCGCCGGGTGGTACGGGTTGCCGCCCGCCAGGAACTCCCGGATCGGGAAGTACAGCGCGTCCCGGAAGTCCTGCACCCGTTCCTCGGACAGGGTGGCCGACGTCGGGAGCGGAACCTGCCACGACGGCCGCAACGCACGCCACGACGCCACCGCGCCGACCAGCGCCACCAACGCGGTGACCACCCACACCTTGTCCTTCACCGCAACGGCCTTCACCGCCACTCTCCTCAACACAACGGCCTTCACCGCGACGCTCTTCGCCGCAACGGTCTTCAGCACGTCACCACCGCCACCACCGTCGCCGTCGCCGGCAACGCGCCCACCACGGTCGCCAACTCCTCCTGCGACCCCCCGCGCGGGACGACCGCGATCACCGCGTCACCGTCGGCGGGCTCCCCGGTCTTCTCCGGCAGCTCACCGGCCAGAGCCTCGGCACGTTCGGCCAGCTCCGGCACCACCGCCACGACGCGCGCGGGCCGGGCGGACGCCTCGCACAGCAGCGCCAGCCGCTGTGCCAGCCCGGGATCGTCACCGGGCAGCACGGCCACCGGTCGCCGCACGCCACCGGCGGTGAGCGCGGCGCGCACCTGGTCACGGGGCCGGGTCCGGCGCAGGTGGCCGACGGCGTGCGCGGCCAGGCCCGCCAGCACGCCCGCGATCAGCGCCAGGCCGTAGGCCAGCGGCCGGTCCGGCGCGACCTGGGTGGTCTCCGGCCGGTCGAGCAGCCGCAGCCGGGCGGAGGGCGCGAACAGGTCGGCCTCCACCACGGTCCGCGCGATCCTGGTCGCGGCCTGCGCGGCCCGGTCGGCGGTCTCGGCGCGCACGGACAACCGGGCCAGGCCGGAGGCGGGCACCAGTTCCACGGACACCCGGCGGGCCAGGTCGTCGATCGTGGTGCCCAGCTCCTCGGCCGGGACCCGCAGCACGGACGGGCTGCGCGACACCTCGACCAGCGCGGGCAGCGACAGGGCGACGACCTCGCCGAAGCTCGCCTCGGGCGGCTGGTCGGGATCGCCGACGGCGGGCACCGCGAGCACCCCGACGCGGCTCTCGTACTCCTTGCCCGCCACCTCGACCGCGACCACCACGGCGGTCGCGACCAGCAGCGCGATCCCGAGGCTGAGCGCCAGCGGGCGTTTCAGGACCTCCGGGACGCGCGGCTCCCCCAGCGCGGCCCGGACCCGCGACACGCTCAGCTCCATCATGACCCTCCGATCGCGGTGCGCAGCAGTTCGTCGTAGGACCGCATCAGCAGACGCGGGTCGTGCTCACGCCGCACGGACGCGAGGCCCGCCTCGGCCAGTTCCTCCCGGGCCCGGCGGTCGAACAGCAGCGACCGCAACGCCTCGGCCGTCGCGCCGGGGTCGCGGCGCGGCACCACCAGGCCACCGCCACCGGCCAGCGCCTGCCGCACGCCGTCCACGTCGGTCGCCACCACGGGGCGTCCGGCGGCCAGCGACTCCAGCACCGCGATCGGCATGCCCTCCCAGTCGCTGGTGAGCACGGTGACGTCGGCGGCGGCCAGCAGGTCGGGCACGTCGCAGCGGTTGCCGAGGAACCGCACCCGGTCCGCGATGCCCAGCTCGGCGGCGCGCACGCGCAGCACGTCCCGGAGGCTGCCGTCGCCCGCCAGCCACAGCACCGCGCCGCCGTCCACCTCCGCCCACGCCTCCAGCAGCACGTCGTGCCGCTTCTGCGGTTCGAGCCGGGCCGGGCACAGCGCGACCGGCGCGTCCGGCGCGACGCCGTGCACCGCGCGGACCGCGTTCCGGTCCACCCGTTCGCGTTGCGGGAACACCGCGTTCGGGATCACCACCGGGTCGGGCACGCCGGCCGCCCGCAGCCGGTCGGCCGTGGCGTCGGCGACCGCGACGACGGTGTGCGAGGTGCGCTTGAGGATGCGGGCCGCGCCGGTGTAGTCGGTCTCCGCGACGCCGTGGAACACCGTCAGCAGCGGCAGCCTGCCCGGCAGCACGGCCAGGCGCGCGACGAGGCTGGCCGAGACGTTGTGCGCCAGCACCACCTCCGGCCGGAAGCTGCGGATCGCGGCCTTGGTGGCCGTGGTCGCGCGCAGCACGCCGGCCGCCCGGCGCCGGGCCACGGGCACGGTGAACGTCGGCACGCCGCACGCGCGCAACGCCTCGGCCCGGTGCCCGCCGCCGCTGGCCACCGCCGACTGCCAGCCGAACTGGTTGCCGGACCTGGCCATCCCGGCGACGAGCGCTTCGGCGCCGCCGGTACCCATCTCACTGATCACGTGGAGCACACGCAACGTCGCTCGCTCTCCTCAGCCGCAGGTCGGCCGCGGCCACCACCGCGACCAGCGACCACAACGGCAGGTAGTACTGCTGGGACAGGAAGGTGGAGGCGACCACGACCGCGATCAGGGACGCCTGGACGGCGACGATCGGCAGCGGGTCGTCGGTGGTGCGGCGCACGCGTTCGCCGGTGACCGCGGTGAGCACGAGGAGCGCGGCGAACAGCGCGAAGCCGGGCACGCCGAGTTCGGCGGCGACCTCCAGGTACATGTTGTGCGCCACCGGGGTCTGCTCGTCGATCTCGGCGTTGTTCGAGGCGGCCGGGTAGCCCTCGCGGAACCCGCCCGGCCCCACGCCGAGGGCCGGGTGCTCGGCGACCATGCGCGCGGCGGCCTGCCAGCGCAGTTCGCGGGTGTCCACGTTGGTCCCGGCGACGTGGACCTTCTCCCGCACCGCCCGGTCCAGCTCCGGTCCGGCGAACAGGACGGCGGCCACCCCGAGCACGGCCAGCGCCGCCACGCCGCCCGCCAACGCCTTGAGCGGCACCGCGCGACGGGCCAGCAGCCACGCCACGGCGACGGTGAGGGCCAGCGCGCCGCCCCGGGAGAACGTCGCCGCCGCGCCGGCGGCCAGCACGACGGCCGCCACGGCGGTCGGCACGCGGTGGCGCAGCGCGACCACCAGCGGCAGGGCGGCGACCAGGAAGTAGGCCAGGTCGTTCGGGTCCTCCAACGGCCCGGCGGCCCGCGCCTGCCCTTCCGCGACCATGCCCAGCAACGCGCCGACCGCCGCCACCACCGCTCCCGCCGCGGTCGCGACGAGCACCGCCCTCAGCGGCACCTCACGGGAGACGACGTCGATCAGCACCACCGTGACCAGCAGGAACGGCAACCACCGCAAGGCGTACCCGGTCGCGAACGGCCCGCCCGCGTGCACCGCCCACGACGCCAGCAGCACGACGGCGAGCGCCGCGAGGACCACGTGCGTTGGGTGCGGCTCGGGCGCGCGACGTTGCCGCACCCTCAGGACGGCCCAGACGAGCACGAGCAGCGCGGACGGCACCTTGGCCAGGTGGCCGTGCACTTGGAGGAGGTATCCCTCCAACGGCGCGGCGAACACCGTCGCGCACGCCAGCACCCGCACCAACCACCCCGCCCCCGACCACCCTGCCGCTCCCGACACCACCCGGCCTGCCCCCACCCGCTCCGCCATCCCCGACGCCACCCGGCCGGCCACCCTCGACGCCACCCGCGCCGCCACCCCGCCCATCACCGCCGGCACCACCCAGCCCGCCACCCCCATCGCCACCCGGCCGGCCACCCCCGACGCCACCCCCGACACCACCCGACCCGCCACCCCCGGCGTCACCCGCCACACCGCGTCAGCAGCCCGGTGTCGTGCTCGCGCAGGCCCGCGTCCAGCCGGTCGACGTGGGCGCCGGTGCCGATCACCTCGAAGTGGTGCTCGCGCAGCGCCCCGAGCACCCACCCGAGGAACTCGACCTTCCGCGCGCCGGGCACCGCCATCCCGGGGAAGAACTCCATGCCGGGCGCCTCGGCCGCGCCGAGCACGTCCGTGGGGTGCAGCAGCAGCGACGGCTGAACGCCACGTGCCCGACACAATCGCAGCGCTGCGGTGAAGTACGCACGAGCCACCCGAGGTGAGAGCTGGTGCAGTTGCAGCAGGTAGGAACCGTGGATCGGGACGCGCAGCAGCGGCATCGTGGTGACCGGCAGCTCGACCAGTCCCGTGCCGACGCGCCAGCGGTAGGCGCGGTTCGGCGCGCGGACGCGGGAGAAGCCGCCGAACAGGTCGCGTTCGCCACCGGTCGGCGCGGTGCGGTTGTGGTAGGCGCGGGCGAGCGGGCCGATCCAGGTGGGCAACGTGCTGGCGTCGTAGCGGTAACCGCGTTCGGCGAGCAGTTCCAGCAGGTCGCGGGTGACGCTGTAGCCGGGGCCGCGGAACCCGGTCGGCCGCGGCGCGCCCGCCGCCACGATGGCCTCCTCGGTGCGGGCGAGCTCGGTTTCGAGCCGGTCGCGGGTGTAGCGGTGCAGCCAGGGCTCGTGGCCGTAGGAGTGGTTGCCGATCTCGTGCCCGGCGGCGGTGATGTCGGCGACGGCCCGCGCGCCGTCCTCGCGCTCGGCGTCCGCGCCGACGACGAAGACGGTCGTGGTGAGGCCGTTCGCGCCGAAGACCTCCAGCAGCCGCGGCACGGCGGTGGGCAGGAAGCTGGGACGGCGTTCCCACTCGGCGTCGCCGTGGGTCTTGAGGTAGGCCCAGAGGTTGTCGAGGTCGAGGGACACGCTGGCGGTGTTCACCCGGCCACCTCCGCCGGCGACGTGGTGAAGCGGTCGGCGTACCCGAGCAGGAGCACCCCGGACACGACGAACGCGACGCCCAGCGCCACCCACCACTCGCGGCCGGGCGTGATCGCGTCGCCGAGGGCGGCGATGCCGATGACCGAGGTGAGCACGACGGTGGTGGCGTCCATGGTGGCGACGGTCGAGGTGGCCGAGCCGCGGCGCAGGGCCAGCGCCAGGTAGGACTGGCCCACGAGCGCGGCGATGATCATCAGCCACGCCAGCGGGTACAGCGGGATGGTGGGGAACGGCTCGTCGGCCAGCGTGCGGCTGGTCATGGCGACCACCGCGAACGCCACGCCGGCGGACGCGGCCAGCGGCACGACGCCGCCGATCCGGCGCTGCGCCAGGACGAGCGCGACCAGGGGCAGTCCGAACAGGACCAAACCGGCGCCCTGCGGCACGTCGCGCGCGGGCGACGGCGTGGCCGCCGCGACGAGCAGCACCAACCCGGCCGCCATCACGACCAGCACCACGACCTCGATCACGCGGACCCGCCAGCCGAGCACCGCGATGCCGAACAGCGTGGCGAGGCCGACCGCGCACGACGAGCCGGCCTGGACGAGGTAGAGCGGCAGTTGGGCGCGGGCCAGGAACGCCAGCGCGAACCCGCCCACCTGTCCCGCGAAGCCGAGCAGGTAGAGCCGGTCGCGGGCGAGCCTGGCGAGCAGCCCGAGCCCGCCGCCGCCACCGTCGTCGGCGCGCCGGGAGGCGATCGACTGGGCGACGATGCCCAGCGCGTACAGCACCGCGGACGCGGCGAGTTCGAGGTAACCGGTCACGCGACCCTTCCCATCGAGATAACGGCCCGTGGAGACAGCCGCCGCGCGCAAGCGGTCGGTGTGATCCCGATATCGGAAGGGGAGCGTAGAACCCGAAAGACCTCGACTCGTTCGAGCGATAGGTGACTACACGATCGAGTTAACCCCCCGACTACACAACGATTTCCGCGTGCGCCGAGCGGCCGTCACCCGGCGTCCGCCTCGTGGCACGGGCGGCCGTCACCCGGCGTCGGTGATCCCGAGGCCGATCCTGCTGAGCTGTTCCTCGGTCAACGGCAGCGTCTCGCGTCCAGCGCCGGTGCGGTCGACCGAGCCGTCCTCGTCGCGGACCACGAAGTCCGGGCTGCCGTAGTTCTTCACGGTGATCGCGTAGGTCGCGCCGGTCGTCGTGTAGACGCGCAGCACCCGGGCCACCGACTGGAACGGCTCGCTCACCCGGATCGGGTAGGACTGGAGCACCGCGCCGTCCGAGCGGACCAGTCGTCGCGGCGGGAGGCAGTTGCCCTCCGCGAACGCCTCGTCGTCGGCCGCCGCGACCGGGTCGACGGTGGTGCGGCCGACCTTCAGGTCGACGCTGCCGGTTCCCCGCTCGTCGGTGATGTCGAGCCACTGGACGTGCCCTTCCACCGAGTCGGGGCGCTTCGCCTCGTCGGCCGGGGTGACGCGGGTGTTCGGCTCGTCGACCCGCGCCGGCGACGCGACCCGCGCGACGGCGAGCCTCCACGCGTCCAGCACGGACGCGGGCGGGCGTGGCGAGGTCCACGTGACGAACTTGCCGCCCGGGCCCGTGTCGCACTGCGGCACCCGCAGGATCTCGCGGCCGGCGGGCGGAGGCGCGGTCCACGCGGGGGTGAACGTGCCGTACGGGACGCGCGGCGGCTGGTCCACGGTCGTCCACTCCGGACCGGCGGTCGCCGGGGCCGTCGTCACCACGGGCCCGTCGCTCCCGGGTCGCGCGTCCGGCGGCGCGGCGAGGTCGCCCAGCGCGGCCGTGCCGAAGCCGATCACGCCGACGACCGCCAGCACGCCCGCCGACGCCCCGGCGCGGCGGACCAGCAGCCGGCGACGGCCCCGCCGGAGCACGTCCGCCAGGTCCGTGCGCGCGGCGGGCGCCGGCCCGTCCACCTCGGACTTCAGCCGACCGCTCAACTCGTGCTCGTCCTCCCACATCACGTACTCCCCGTCACGCGGTCTCTGGGGGTGGACGCGCCGCGATAAGCCTCGCGGAGCGTCTGCAAGCCCCGGGCGGTCTGGCTCTTCACCGTGCCGGTCGAGCACCGCAGCACCTCCGCCGCCTGCTCGATCGACAGGTCGTGCACGTACCGCAGCACGAGCACGGCCCGCTGCCGCGGCGGCACGTGCCGCAACGCGGCCAGCAGCGGCTGGCGCTCGTCGCTGGAGGTGTCCGCCTCGACGGTCGACTCCGGTGGCGAGGCCACGGCCTGCTCCCGTCCCCTGCCCCGGCGTCGGGAATCGAGGAACAGCCTGGTTACGATGGTCCTCAAGTACGCTTCCGCGCTCTCCCGCCGCACCTTGGGCCAGTGGGCGTAGAGGCGGACGAAAGCGTTCTGCGCGATCTCCTCCGCCTCCAGCCAGTCGCCGCACAGCGCGTAGGCCGTGCGGCGGGCCTGGTCGAACCGGCTCGCGAAGAACCGGGAGAACTCCTCGTCGCGCCCCACCCGTCGCCCTCCCCCGATGTCCTGCGGTCACCACGAGTACGCACTCGTGCCCCGGCGGGTTGCACCGGCGCGCGAGTTGCCGGATCGGCAACTTTGTTTGCCGGTTGGCCGCAGGTGTCCGCACTATCGGGGCATGGACGCAACTGAGGAGTACTGGGAGACGTTCTACCGCGACCGCGACCAGGTGTGGACCGGCAAGGCCAACGAGCTGCTGGTGCGCGAGGTCGCCCACCTGGACCCGGGCACCGCGCTCGACCTGGGCTGCGGCGAGGGCGGCGACGCCTTGTGGCTCGCCGAGCAGGGCTGGCGGGTGACCGCCGTCGACGTGTCCGCCGTGGCCCTGGCCAGGGGTGCGGCGCGGGCGACCGGGCTGGGGCTGGCCGCGCGCGTCGACTGGCAGCGGCACGACCTGGCGCGCTCGTTCCCGTCCGGGGTGTTCGACCTGGTCTCGGCGCAGTTCCTGCACTCGTCGGTGGCCGTGGAGGGTGAGCGGGAGGGCATCCTGGCGCGGGCGGCCGAGGCGGTGGCGCCCGGCGGGCGGCTGCTGGTGGTGGGCCACGCCGGCTGGCCGACGTGGCTGGCGGACAACCCGCCGGTGGACTACCGGTTCCCGACCAACGCCGACGTGCTGGGCTCGCTGCGCCTCGGCCCCGAGTGGGTGGTGGAGGTGGACGAGTCGGTCGAGCGGGAGATGATCAGTCCGGAGCACGAGCACGGCACGCGCACGGACGTCGTGCTGCGCTTGAAGCGCGGCTGAGCGTTCACGGACGGGCGACCGCGGACGGACAAGCGACGACGTCAGGCCACGGCGTCAGGCCACGGCGTCAGGCGACGACGTCAGGCAACGGCGTCGCGCTCGTCCTCCGTCGACGCGGGCAGTCCCAGTCGGGCCGGCGTGTCCTCGTCGAAGTCGTCCAGGAAGTCGTGCAGGGCGTCGGCGAGGTGGTCCAGCGAGGGCATCGCGTACAGCACCGGCTGGTACCCGGCCGCGGCGTAGGGAGTGGTCAGGACCCGTTCGACGGCCCACGGCCTGATCTCGGCGCGGTGCAGCCGCCCCAGCTCGCCGTAGGAGGACAGCAGCGCCGCGCCGTACGCCTTGACCCGCCCCCGCTCGAACGCGACGCCGTACTCCAGGGTGAACCAGTACACGCGGCTGATCAGGGCCAGGGCGTCCTCGCCGGACACCCGGTCGGCCGCCGCGCCGACCAGCCGGTAGAGGTCGGCGAACCACGGCGAGGACAGGTGCGTGCCGTGGCCGTGCACGTCGTGCAGGACGTCGGGCTCGGGCGTGTAGAGGGGCATCGCCGGGTGCCGCACGTACTGCACGGCGTGGAAGTACCCGCGTGCCATGGCGCCCAGGAACCGCTTGTCCGGCACGAGCCCGCCGGCGAGGGTGAAGCGGAACCCGGTCAGCTCGTGGAGGCGGTCGCCGACCTCGGCGTGCTGCGGCACGTGGTCGGCGGGGATGGGCGCGGCGTCCCGGGCGCGCAGCACGGCCCGGCACACCGTGCCCTCCTGGACCGCCGTCAACGCGGCGTGCGCCTGCCGCCAGGTCTCGTGCTCCCGCTCGGTGTAGGTGACCGGCGGTGAGGGCTCGCCCACTTCGTGGCCCTCGGCCCGCGCCACGATCGCGTCACGGCGCCTGAGGTAGGCGGGGTCGCTCAGGCCGGGGTGCGACGGGGCGGCTCCCAGCGTCCCGTCCGGGGCCACCGGCGTCCGTGCCGGCACGTCGACGGTGTCGCTCGTCATGCACCCAGGCGTACCCAGGTCGTCCGCCGGCACTCGGCCGACGGACATCGCTCACCCCGTCAGGTGACATCGGGGTCCGCTGGGGGACGGAGCGCTACAGCCGGGCGAGCAACTCGGTCAGGGCCTGGCCCAAGGGCAGGTCGACGCGCACGGTCGCGTGGACGTCGCCCCTGGTCTCGCCCTTGTTGACGATGAGGACCGGCTTGCCGGCGGTGGCGGCGCGCCGGACGAACCGCAGGCCGGACATGACGGTCAGCGACGAGCCGAGCACGAGCAGCGCGTCGGCCTCGTCCACCAGGCGGTAGCACCGCTCGACGCGCGGGCGCGGCACGTTCTCGCCGAAGAACACCACGTCCGGCTTCAGCACGCCGTCCTCGCAGCCGGCGCAGCCGACCAGCCGGAACGAGCGCACCTCGTGCTCGGCCAGGTCCACGTCGCCGTCCGGGTTGATCCGGGTGGCGGTGACCTCGAACGCGGGGTTGGCGGCGCGGAACCGGCGGTCGAGGTCCTCCCGGGCGCTGACCGCCCGGCAGTCCAGGCACACCACGCGGTCGAGGCCGCCGTGCAGCTCGACCACGTCGGGCGTGCCGGCGGCCTGGTGCAGGCCGTCGACGTTCTGCGTGATCACGCCGGACAGGTGGCCGCGGGCGTGCAGCTCGGCCACGGCGTGGTGGCCGGTGTTGGGCGCGGCGCGGGCGATGGTCCGCCAGCCGAGGTGGCTGCGCGCCCAGTACCGGCGCCTGCCCTCGACGCTGCCGACGAACTCGTCGTAGGTCATCGGGGTGTGCTTGCGCAGGCTGCCCGCCGCGCCCCGGTAGTCCGGGATCCCGGACTCGGTGGACAACCCCGCACCGCTGAGCACCACCACCCGCCCGTCCGCGACGACCCGCACGACCTCGTCCAGGCTGGTGGTGCGCGGCAGCGGCGCGCCGGTCGGCGTCCAGCTCAACGTCGGCCGTGTGCGCATGGCCTCCACTTTACGTGCGGTCGGGAGCCGGGCCCGTGGACTCGCGGACCACCAGTTGCGGTGGGCGGACGTCGGTCGACGGGTCCTCGACCTCGTCGAGGGACGCGAGCAGCACGCGAGCCGCCGCGCGGCCCAGGCCGAGCAGGTCCTGGCGCACGGTGGTGAGCTGGGGGTAGACCAGCTCGCCGAGGGGCAGGTCGTCGTGGCCGACCACGGACAGCTCGCCGGGCACGTCGACGCCGAGCCGGCGGGCCGCGCTCATCCCGGCCACGGCCATGGAGTCGTTGGCGAACAGCACGGCGGTGGGACGGTGGCGGTCTCCGAGGAGCCTGCCGACGGCCTCGACCGCGCCGGCGGCGGTGAAGTCGGACACGATCGAGTGGCTCGGTGCGAGGTCGTGCGCGGCCAGCGCGTCCTCGAACACGCGTCGCCGGTAGAGCGTGTGGACCCGGTCCTCGGGGCCGGACACGTAGGCGACGCGCCGGTGCCCGTGCCCGACGAGGTGCTCGACGGCCGCGCGGACGCCGCTGTCCAACCCGGTCGCCTGCACGGACGGCACCGGGTCGGCGCGCCACGGCGTGCCGATCAGCACGGTGTTCACGCCGAGGGTCCGCAGCAGCTCGAACCGGGTGTCGCCGAGCCGGCTCTCGGTGAGCACGACGCCGTCGACCCGGCGTTCGTCGGCCAGCCTGCGGTAGGCGGCCTCCTCCGCGCTCGGCTCCTCGCCGACGATGTGCAGCAGCAGTCCATACCCGAGCGGGGACAGCTCGGCCTCGATGCCGGAGATCAGCAGGGTGAAGTGCGGGTCGGCGCTGAGCAGGTCCGGCGAGCGCTTGGCGACCATGCCGATCGCGCGCGTCTTCGCCGAGCGCAGGGCCACGGCGGCGGCGGACGGCGTCCACCGGAGCTTGCTCGCGGCGGTCAGGACGCGCGCGCGGGTGGGCGCGGAGATGCCCGCCTTGCCGTTGACGACCTTCGACACGGCCGCCACCGACACACCGGCGAGAGCGGCGACGTCGGCGATCGTCGGCTTGCGGCTTGCCACCCGGTGAACGTTACACCACTCAAGACCACCACCTCGACATATGTCAGGTTAAACGATATACCTGTTGCCATGCAGCGCAATTCCGCCAAGCTCGCCGGCCCCGACATCTGGGTGGGGGTCAACTACTGGTCGCGGACCGGTGGCCCGTTGATGTGGCGCGACTACGACCCGTCGGTGGTGGACGGGGAACTGCGGGTGATGCGCGAGCACGGGATCGGCCTGACCCGCAGCTTCTTCCACTGGCCGGACTTCATGCCGACCGAGGACTCGCTGGACGGCGAGCTGCTGGCCCGCTACGACGACTTCCTCGACCGGCACCGCGCGCTGGGGATGCGGACGATCCCGACCTTCGTCGTCGGGCACATGTCGGGTCAGAACTGGGACCCGCCGTGGCGCGGCGGGCGGGACGTCTTCGCCGACGAGTCGTTCCTCGACCGGCAGCGCTGGTACGTCCGCGAGCTCACCGGCCGGTGGCGGGACCACCCGGCGGTGGCGGGGTGGCTGCTGAGCAACGAGATCCCGATCTACGCCGACTGGCGGTCGCGGGGCATCGGCACGCTGGACGCGGACGCGGTGACGGCGTGGGCGGCGGCGTTGATCGGCGAGATCCGCGCGGCGGGCGCGACGCAGCCGGTGTCGGTCGGCGACGGCGCGTGGGGCGTGGAGGTCACCGGGCTGGACAACGGTTTCCGGGTGCGCGACCTGGCGCCGCTGATCGACTTCCACGGGCCGCACGTGTACCGGATGGACGACGACCAGCTGCGGCTGCACCTCGGCGCGGCGTTCGTCTGCGAGCTGCTCGACATCGGCGGCAAGCCCGTGGTGCTGGAGGAGTTCGGCGTGACGTCGGACTACGCGTCGGAGGAGAACGCCGCCCACTACTACCGGCAGGTCCTGCACACGACGTTGCTGGCGGGCGCGACCGGCTGGATACCGTGGAACAACACCGACTACGACGACCTCGCCGACCAGGACCCCTACCGGCACCACCCGTTCGAGATGCACTTCGGGCTGACGGACGCCGAGGGACGGCCGAAGGCGCAGCTGCGGGAGGTGCACGCGTTCACCGAAGTGCTGCGGCGCACGGATTTCGCGCGGTTGCGGCGGCCGGACACCTCGATCGCACTGCTGGTGTCGTCGTTCCTGGAGGCGCGGTACCCGTTCACGCAGCCCGAGGACGCGACGAGCGTGGTGAACAACTCGCGGCAGGCGTACATCGCGGCCCGGGAGGCGGACCTGCCGGTGGGTGTCGTGCGTGAGCTGGACGGCGTGCCGGACGACTGCGCGTTGTACCTCGTGCCGTCCGTCAAGCAGCTCACCGCGCCGACGTGGCGGACGTTGGTGGAGCGCGCCGCGGCGGGCGCGGTGGTGTACGCGTCGTACTTCGTCGGCGAGCACCGGACGCAGCGCGGACCGTGGTGGCCCAGGTTGGACGAGACGTTCGGCGTGGTGAAGCAGCTGCGGTACGGGTTGGTCGACCCGATCGAGGACGACTCGCTGCGGATGGTGTTCCAGCGGGACTTCGGTGGCATCGGCGCGGGCGAGGAGCTGGTGTTCCGGGTCGGCGGCACGGCCGAGTCGCGCGCGTTCCTGCCGGTGGCGCCGGACGGTGCGGAGGTGCTCGCGGTGGACGGGCACGGGCGGCCCGCGCTGCTGCGGCACCGGGTCGGCGACGGGTGGGTGGTGCTGTGCACTTACCCGTTGGAGCACATGGCCGCGATGACGCCCAGGGTGAACCCGGAGCCGACGTGGCGGCTCTACGCGGCGCTGGCCGCTTTCGCCGGCGTGCCGCCGACCGTGCGGGTGGACGACCCGCTGGTGCTGACCGGGCTGATGGAGCACTCCGCCGACGGGCGGGTGTTCGCGTGGTTCGTCAGCCAGCACGCTTCGCCGGTCGTGGTGCGACCGGTGCTCGACGGGCGGTTGGTGACGTTGGACGGCTCGCCGTCGGACGCGGTGGAGCTGGGTGCTTTCGGCGTGCTGGTGACGGAGGTTCGATCGTGAGGATCGCGGCGGTGGAGGTCGTGGTGACCTGTCCGGGACGGAACTTCGTCACGCTGAGGATCACCACCGAGGACGGGATCACCGGTCTGGGCGACGCCACGCTGAACGGGCGTGAGCTGGCGGTGGAGGCGTACCTGCGGGAGCACGTCGTGCCGCTGCTGGTCGGGCGGGACGCGTCGGCCATCGAGGACACGTGGCAGTACCTGTACCGGGGCGCGTACTGGCGGCGCGGTCCGGTGACGATGGCCGCGATCGCCGCCGTCGACACGGCCCTGTGGGACATCAAGGCGCGTGCGGCGGGGATGCCGCTGTACCAGCTGCTCGGCGGGGCGTGCCGGGTCGGCGCGCTGGCGTACGGGCACGCGTCGGGGCGTGACCTGCCGGAGCTGTTCGACTCGATCCGGCTGCACCTGGAGCTGGGGTTCCGGGCGATCCGGGTGCAGACCGGGATCCCCGGGCTGGCGACGGTGTACGGGGTGGCGGCGTCGGCGGCCGGCGGCGGCGACCGGTACGACTACGAGCCGGCGCGGCCGACGGCGTTGCCGGTGGAGGAGAGCTGGGACACGCGGGCCTACCTGCGGCACGTGCCCTCGGTGTTCGAGGCGGTGCGGTCGGAGTTCGGCCCGGAGTTGCCGTTGCTGCACGACGGCCACCACCGGATGACCCCGATCGAGGCGGCCCGGCTGGGGAAGGCGTTGGAGCCGTACGACCTGTTCTGGTTGGAGGACGCGACGCCCGGTGAGGACCAGGCGGCGTTGCGGCTGATCCGGCAGCACACCACCACGCCGCTGGCGATCGGCGAGGTGTTCAACTCGATCCACGACTACACGACGTTGCTGAGCGAGCGGTTGATCGACTACGTCCGTTCGGCGGTCACCCACACGGGCGGGGTGACCGCGTTGAAGAAGGTGCTGGACTTCGCCGCCGTGTACGGGGTCAAGTCCGGGATGCACGGACCGACGGACATCTCACCGGTCGGCATGGCCGCCGCGCTGCACCTGGACCTGGCCGTGCACAACTTCGGCATCCAGGAGTACATGCGGCACTCGGCGGAGACGCTGGAGGTGTTCCGGACGTCCGCCACGTTCACGGACGGCCTGCTGCACCCGTCCGACGCTCCGGGGCTGGGTGTGGAGCTGGACGTGGACGCCGCCGGCCGCTTCCCCTACCGCCCCGCGTACCTACCGGTGAACCGCCTGGCGGACGGGACCCTGCACGACTGGTGAGCGACCCGTGCGGAGGTCGCGCACTTCCTCTCGGTGCCGCTCGACGGTTCTTCCGCACGAGCTGATGGACGGCGGCCAGGGGGTCAGAGTCGGAACACGGCCCGCACCACGGCGGCGTCGAAGGCGCGGCTGCCGGACTGGACCGGCATGGTGTCCGGTGGGCGGGGGCCGATCAGGGTCGTCGCTTCGGCGGGCAGGCCGGCCCACTGGTCGGCCACGGCGACCTCCAGCGGTGCGCCGGGGTCCAGTTCGCAGGTGATGTCGCGAGCGGACGGGCCGTACAGCTCCAGGGTCGGGCCGGGGAGGTCGGTGGAGCCGAGGCGGCAGGCCCGCCGGCCGGGGTCGGACAGCGTCACGTGGGTCCGCCACGCCCGCGCGTTCGGCGTGACGCGGAACGTCACCGTCCGCACGGCGGCATCGGTGGAGGCGATCAGGGCGACGGTGGGTGCGGGCAAACCCAGGTCGGGCGCGGCGGCGCGCATCATCGGCTTGTCCAGCGCCGGGTACGGCAGCGTCACCCGTTCCGGGTCCTCCCCCAGCACCCGCGAGGTCCACTCGTCGGGCGAGGGGTCGGCGGAGAGCCAGCTCGCGCCGTCCGTGTCCTGCAAGTAGACCAGCGAGTCGGGGCGCGGCTCGTCCGGTGCGAAACCGAACCGCGCGGTTCCCACCGCGATCAGCGCCACGGCGACCGCCGTCACGCCGAGCGCCGGCCACCACGAGCCCGACGTCAGCAACGGCATGAGCAGCACACCGGCCAGCACCGCGAACACCACGGCCACCGAGCTCAACGGCATGCCCAGCGCCACCATCATCGTGCCGACCAACGGCGGGAAGATCGCCGCCGCGACCAGCGGCGGGAGGAAGGCCAGCCGGGTCGTCCACAACGCGGGCAGCCCGAGCAGCAACGTCCACTGGAACAGGAAGCCCGCCCCCGGCACCGCCACCGTGGTGGCCACCAGCAGCACGGCCGTCACCACCAGCACCCCGGCGACGACCTCGGCCGACGACCACCGCCGCACCACCCGCGCCGCCGCGAGCAGCACCGCCAGCCCGAGCACGCAGAACCCGGCGACGAACCAGCCCCGCTCGTGCGGCTCCGACAACGCCAGGAACCCCAGCCCCGGCCGCACCGCCGCCACCAGCGCCCACGCCCCGAACGACAACGCACCCGCCACGACCACCGCGCCGACCGCGACCCCGGCCACCGCGACCACGCCCCGCCACCGCAGCCGTCCCCGCCGGGAACCCGCGACCAGCGCCAACGCCAGCGCGACCACCGTCACCGCGGCCAGCGCCACCGCGAGCCACGTCGGGTAGTGCACCAGCACCCGGGAGAACAGGTCGAAGTACACCGCGTCACCGCCACCACCGCCGGACCGCAGGTCGCGGTCACCCAGCGCCCGCACCAGTCCCACCATCGTCTCGCCGTGGTGCTGCAAGCTCCCCCGGTCCAGCCGCGCCAGGTCGTCGTAAGGCGAGTGGTAATCGCGCACGTGCTCGATGAACGCGCTGTTCAACCCCCGTGCGCCCGCGTCGGCGAACACGGTGAAGTCGCTGTAGTTCGGCATCCGCCGGTAGACCTCGTAGGCGAACGAGTTCGCGATCGGCCTGCTGCTCGCCTCGCCGAACGCCGACACGAGCGGCGCGTTGTCCTCACCCGTCTGGAACATCCACACCGGGCCGCCGCTGCCCCGCGCCTCCCAGTTCAGCACCGCGCCGACGCCGCCGACCCCGTTGCGCCGCACGTACGCGTCCGCGCCGAGCGCCCCGGCCTCCTCACCGTCGGTGAACAGGAACACCACGTCGTTGCGCACCCCGCCGGTGGTCAACGCGCGCAACGTCTCCAGCATCGCCGCGACCGCCGCGCCGTCGTCGGCCGCGCCCGGACCGGTCGGCACCGAGTCGTAGTGCGCGACCAGCAGCAACGCCTTGCCGCCGCTCACCGACGGCTCCGTGCCGCGCACGCGCGCGACGACGTTGTGCGTGGTGGCCACCCGGACGCCGCGCCACGGCCGGACGATGTCGTCGGACTCCACCGCGACGTCCGCGCCCAGGCCGCGCGCGGTGTCGACGATGTAGTTCCGGACGCGCTCGTTGTCCGCCGAACCGATCGGGTGCGGCCGTTGCGCGATGGCTGCCAGGTGCCGCTCGGCGCGCCCGGCGGCGAACTCGGACGGCGGCGCGTCCGCCACGGGCGAGGGCGGCCGGAACCCCAGCACCGCCAGGACACCCACGCCGGTGATCACGACGAGCAGGACCAACACCCGACGGGCGCCTTCGACCATCCGGAGACCCTAGCCCGGCGGAAACCCGATCGACAGGAGTCGGAACGCCGCGCACCATGTCCGCCGTGGACGCCCTTCCCGCCGGTCACACCGTCCGGCCGCCGCGCGCGGACGACGCCGAGCTGATCCTCGGCCTGGTGCACGCCTGCACCACGGCGGTCATCGGGTTCGCCGACTACACCCTCGAAGAGATGCGGGACGAGCTGGCCCGGCCGGGCTTCGACCTGGAGCGCGACGCGTGGTTGGTGCTCGACGGGGCGGGCGCGCCGGTCGGGTACGCGACCGCGAACGACAAGAGCGGCAGCGACGAGGTGGACGTCGAGGTGGTGTCCCAGGACCCGGTGCTGGTGGACTGGCTGTTCACCAAGGTGCTGGACCGCGCCCGTGGGATCGGGCGTGCCGGCGGGCACGACCAGGTGACCGTCGACCACGGCGTCTACCGGGACGACGTGGCGCTGCGGGCGCGGGTGGCCGCGCTGGGGTTCGAGGTCGCGACCACGTTCCACCGGATGCGGATCGACCACGTCGGCGACGTGCCGCCACCCGCGCCCGTGCCCGGTCTGGTGCTGCGGCAGGCCGTGGACGAGGACCTGCGGCGGGTCGCGCACGAGGTGTGGAACGCGTCGTTCGCCGGGCACTTCGGGTTCGTGCCGAAGACCTACGGGGAGTGGCACGAGCGGCAGGAGCGCAAGTCGACCTTCGACTGGTCGGGTCTGTGGCTGGCGGAGCTGGACGGGCGGCCGGCCGGGTTCCTGGAGCGCACCGACCAGTTCGCCGACGAGAACCGCGGTTACGTCGCCCACCTGGGTGTGCCGGCCGAGGCCCGGGGCCGCGGGGTGGCGAAGCACTTGCTGGGGCACGCCTTCCACCTGGACGCGTCCGACGGGCGTGCGGGCACGGTCCTGCACGTCGACTCGAACAACCCGACGCCCGCGCTCGGCCTCTACGAGTCGGCGGGGATGCGGCCGGTGCTGGTGATCGACGTGTGGCGCGGCCGGTTGGGGTGACCGGCCCTCGGCGCGGCGGACAGCCGCTAGCCCGGCTGCTGCCCGTCGATCATCCACTGCCCGTTGACCTTGACCAGCGTGTAGAGGTTCCGCTCGGTCTCGGCCCTGCCGTCCTTGAACGTGTACGACACGGTCGCCGACACCTGCTCCGGCCCGACCGCCTGCACGTTGCTCACGGTCACCGCGCTCATCTGGCCCCAGAAACCCTGGTAGGCGGCGAAGCTCGGCGACTTGACGGCCTTGAACCCGTCGGTGAGGCGGCCGTAGGCGGTCTCCAGGCTGTTCGGCAGCAGGCCGTAGTACTCGCTCAACGCCTGGTCCGGGGCGATGTCGGCGGGCGGCTGGGTCGGGTCGGCGGTCGTCGGTTCCGGCTTCGGCTCCGTGGTGGTGGTCGTGGTCGTCTGGTCGTCCTCGCTGGTCTGGCCCGGCTGGGTCTCGGCGGGCGCGTCGGAGGTCGGCTGGGCGGTGGTCTCGGTGGTGGTGCCCGAACCGGCCGACGGTGAGCCGTCCTCACCCCGGTTGACCAGGTACGTCACGACGACGATGGCGATCAGGGCCACGACGGCGAGAGCGATGAGCGCCTTGCGGTCGCCTCGCTTCTCCTCGTTCGGCGGCGTGGCGGCCGGAGCGGGTCGGGGTGGCGTGGGTTGGGGTTGGGGCTGAGCGGGTTGGGGCTGGGCGGGTTGGGGCTGGGCGGGCTGCTGGGGCTGGGCGGGCTTGACCGGAGCGGGCTTGACCGGCTCTGGGGTGGGCTCGACGGGCGTCGGTTCCGGCGTCGGCTCGGGCGTGGGCACCGGTTCTAGGGGCGAGGCCAGGATCGCGGTGGGCGTCGGGGACGGTGGCGGAGGTGGCGGTGCCGTGCCGTCGAACCGCACGTCGCGCAGCATGTCCGCCGCCTCGGCCATGCTCGGCCGGGTCTCCGGGTCGTTGTCGAGCAGGCGCATCAGCACCGGCGTCAGCGGACCGGCGTTGCGCGGCGGCGGGAACCGGCCGTCGGCGACCCGGTGCAGCAGGGCGATGGTGTTGCCGTCCACCCCGAACGGTGGCGTGCCCTCCAGCGCCGCGTAGAGCGTCGCGCCCAGCGCGAACACGTCGGCCGGGAGCTCGCCCTTCCCGCCGCGCGCCACCTCCGGCGCCAGGTAGGCGGGCGTGCCGACGAGCATCCCGGACGCGGTGACGGTCGCCTCGTCGGTCGCGCGCGAGGTGCCGAAGTCGGTGACCTTGACCGTGCCGAACTCGGTGACCAGCACGTTGCCCGGCTTCACGTCGCGGTGCGTGACGCCCGCCTTGTGGGCGGCGGCCAGCCCGTCGGCCAGCTGCACGCCGAGCCGGGCCACCTCCTCGGCCGGCAGGGTGCCGCGTTCGGTCATCACGGTGGCCAGGCTGCGCGACGGCAGGTACTCCATGATCAGCCACGGGTGGCCGTCGTACTCGACCACGTCGTACAGCGCGATCACGTTGGGGTGCGACAGGCGGGCCGCGATGCGCCCCTCCCGGATCGCGCGGTCGATCGACTCCTGGTCGAACCCGGTGCGGGACAGCAGTTCCTTGACCGCGACGATGCGGCGCAGCCGCTGGTCCTCGGCCCGCCACACCACCCCCATCCCGCCCGTGCCGATTCGCTCGGTCAGCCGATACCGGCCTGCGATAGTGCGGTCCACCACCCGTGCTCCCAACGTCGCGCGCACGTCCGGCGACCGGGTACCCGATCGGGCTACCACTCGAACGTGCGTTTCAGTCGTAACACTTCCAGTGGTCGTTTGTCCCTTCACCACGCGGGTCGGTCACGCAGGTGAGCGGCTCGCCACCGAACCGCCGGCGAGAC
Organism: Actinosynnema sp. CA-299493; assembly: GCF_050946825.1. Taxonomy (NCBI): domain Bacteria; kingdom Bacillati; phylum Actinomycetota; class Actinomycetes; order Pseudonocardiales; family Pseudonocardiaceae; genus Actinosynnema; species Actinosynnema sp. CA-299493. The sequence goes on along the minus strand of NZ_CP191993.1, from coordinate 2,872,979 downwards.
GTGCTCCTGCGTGTTCGACGGTACGGTCCTTTGTGGACTCGCGCGGACGGCTCTCACCGCCAACGGGGTTCATCGGCGCCCCAGAGGGTCGGCGGGTGGTCCCACGTCCCGTGATCGGCGAGCGGCGGACGGGCGTGGCGGAGGGTGCCGTAGGGCGAGGGGGTCTCGACCAGCCAGGGGTCGGGGTCGTAGGCGCCGCCGTGGACGGGTGACGGCTCGATGTCGTGCAGGAGCCAGGACGCGGTGGCGGCGAGCGACAGGCTGACGTGCCGGCCCTGCGGTTCGGTGAGGGCGCGGAGGACGGCGGCGGCGAGCAGGTAGCCGGTGCCGTGGTCCAGGGCTTGGGCGGGCAGCACGCCGGGCGTGCCGTCGGTGCTCCCCAGGCCGTCGGTTCTCCCCAGGCCGTCGGTGCTCTCGGCGGCGGAGATGCCGGTGGCGGCCTGGACCAGGCTGTCGAACCCGCGTCGACCGGCCCAGCCGCCGGTGTCCCCCCAGGCCGTGAGCTGGGCGATCACCAGGTCGGGGCGTCTCGCGTGCAGTGCTCCCGGGCTCGCGCCGTGGCGGTCGAGCGCGCCCGGCCGGTAGCCGGTGACGACGACGTCGGCGTGGTCGAGGAGGTCGTCGAACGCGCGCCGGCCGTGCCGGGTGGCGAGGTCGAGCAGGGTGGAGCGCTTGCCCATGCCGGTGTCCGCGTGGGCGTCGGGCTCCTCGGGCAGGTGGGGAGGGTCGACGCGGAGGACGTCGGCGCCGAGGAACGCGAGGGTGCGGGTGGCGACCGGGCCGGCGATGACCCTGGTGAGGTCGAGGACGCGGACGCCTTCGGCGGGGCGCGGGGCCGGCGGGAGGACGCGTTTCGCGGCGTCGGTGGAGCGGGTCTCGACCAGGGGACGTCGGGTGGGGTCGGGTTCGGTGGCGACCGCGACGGCCAAGCCACCCGCGGCGTAGACGGTTTCCTGGACCTCGACGGCTCGGCGGGTGGCCAGCTCGTGGGCCAGGGCGGTGCGGTCGTCGGTGACGTCCAGGGCTTCGAGCAGGCGTTCCTTGTGGTGGCGGTAGTTGGCGTGGGTGCGGACCCAGCCGTCGGCGGTGCGCCAGAACCCGGACAGCGGCGCGAAGGCGGCGCCGGGGCGGCCGTCGACGAGGAGGTGGCGTTCGCTGGTGAACGCCGTGGCGACGGCGGCTTCGCGCACCGTCACCGGCGGGATCGGGGTGTGGTCGCGCGCGGCTTTCAGCTCGGCCGCGGCGAGGGCGCACACGGCGACGGTGGCGCGGGCCAGGTCCCGGACGGGCAGTCGGGCGCTGAGCACGTCGCCCGCCGGGACGTGGTCGACGGTCAGGTCGGGTCGGCCGCCGAGGGCGGCCCAGGCGTGCGCTGTCACCGGGTCCACGGGTGCAGTGTGCTTCTTCCGGGGCCTGTCAGTGGTGGGTGGCGGCTATAAGGTCGATCACCATGGACTACCCGATCGCGCGTCGTCCCGGGTTCGACCCGCCGGCGGAGTTCGCGTCGTTGCGGGCGGAGGCGCCGGTGTGCCCGGTGTCGTTGCGGCACGGGCAGCAGGCGCACCTGGTGACGCGGTACGACGACGTGCGGGCCGTGCTGCGGGATCACGGCCGGTTCTCGTCGGACCCGAGCACGCCCGGCTTCCCGCAGCTGCGGCCGGTGGTGGACCGCGAGGCGGCGCCGGGGAGCTTCCTCGTCACCGATCCGCCCGAGCACACCCGGTACCGCCGGATGGTGACCGGTGAGTTCACCGTGCGTCGGATGGAAGCGCTGCGTATCCACGTGCAGCGCATCACGCAGGAACGATTGACCGCATTGCTCACCGGGCCGCGGCCCACGGACCTGGTGACGGCGTTCGCGCTGCCCGTGCCGTCGGACGTGATCTGCCTGCTGCTGGGCGTCCCGGTGGCGGACCAGGAGTTCTTCTCGACCCGCAGCCGCGCCCACCTGGACCGGTCGTTGTCGGCGGAGCAGGTGCAGGCGGCGCTGGACGAGCTGCACGGGTACCTGGCCGACCTGATCCGCGCGCGCCGCCTCGCCCCGCGCGACGACCTGATCAGCCGTCTGGTGCGGGAGCCGGGGCTGACCGACGAGGAGGCCGTCGGGATGACCGTGCTGCTGCTCGTCGGCGGGCACGAGACGACCGCGAACTCGATCGCGCTGTCCGTGCTGGCGCTGCAACGGGAGCGGGCGTGGTGGGAGGCGCTGGTCGCGTCACCCGACCTGGTCGAGAACGCGGTGGAGGAGCTGCTGCGGTTCTTGAGCCCCGTGCACCACGGGGTGGTGCGGGCGGTGGCGGGTGAGGCGGCGGTCGGCGGGACGGTGCTCGCGGCGGGCGAGGGCGTGATCGCGTCCCTCTTCGCCGCGAACCGCGACCCCGCCACGTTCCCCGACCCGGACCGCCTCGACCTGTACCGGGACGCCCGGGCGCACCTCGCGTTCGGCAGCGGGGTGCACCAGTGCGTCGGGCAGCTGTTGGCGCGCTTGGAGATGCGGGTGGCGCTGCGGGCACTGGTGACCGAACTGCCGGACCTGCGCCTGGCCGTGCCGTTCGAGGAAGTCGAGTTCAAGTTCGACGCCCCGATCTACGGCCTCCGCTCCCTCCCGATCACCTGGTAACCACCACCCAACCCGCACCCGCTGGGCGCGATTGGGCGCGATTGGGCGCGATCGAATGCGGCAGGCGATCCACGGAGCCGGCCGGCCGGGTCATCTCCGCAGAACCGGGCGACCGAGGATCGCGTGGCGGCGGGCGCGGGGCTCACGGCGTCAATGCGGGCGCGGGCAGGGCAACGAGCGCGGCCGAAGCCGGGGGCCACTGGCAAGTGGGACCGGGCCGGCACGTCGACACGAGCGGGATGGCGGGTCCGCTGGGCTGGGGCGCGGGTCCGAGCGTTCGGGCGGATTCGGGGGCCGCTGGGCCGGGATAGCACGAGCAGCAGCCGGGGTGGCGGTGGTGGCGCGCGCAACGGTGGCCGGTGTGGCGGCGGGCACGCGTGCAGCGGTGGCTGGGGTGGCGGCGGGCGGCCTGGTTACCGGCGGCCTACTTATGGTCGGTATGGCGGCGACCGGGGTGGCGGCGGTGGTCGGCCGGCTTGCGGGCGATGCGGTGACGGGCGGTCTGGCGGTGGGCGGTGGAGTGGCGGGCGATGCGGTGACGGGCGGTGTGGTGGCGGGTGGGCTGTTGGTGGAGTGGTGGCGGTGGGGTGAGGGTGTGGGGTGGTCGCGGGTTCCTCATGTTCTAACCGAGGGGCGGTAACGGTGTTTCCGTACATTTTTGGGCGATGATCACCCGATCGTGTTCGGTTTGGCCGGTTCTGTCGGAGGCAGTGTGGGGCATTGGCGATCATGCGGCAACCGCACGGCGTAGGGAGTGGGAGTGGGCCGGCGCCCACCGGTGAGGTGGGCGCCGGTGTGGTCACTCGCCTGTGCTGAACGCGGCGTCGAAGGACGCGGCGGGTGGGTCGAACAGGTGCCGTCGGATGAAGCCGACCGCCTCCTCCGCCCCGCGCAACCGGTCCATGCCCGCGTCCTCCCACTCCACCGAGATCGGTCCCCGGTAGCCGATCGCGTTCAATGCCCGGAACGACTCCTCCCACGGCACGTCGCCATGCCCGGTCGACACGAAGTCCCAACCACGGCGCGGGTCGGCCCACGCCAGGTGCGAACCCAACCGACCGTTGCGGCCGTCGAAGCGCTTCTTCGTGTCCTTGCAGTCCACGTGGTAGATCCGATCCGCGAAGTCCAGGATGAACCCCACCGGGTCCAGGTCCTGCCACACGAAGTGCGACGGGTCCCAGTTCAGGCCGAACGCGGGCCGGTTGCCCACCGCGTCCAACGCCTTGCGCGTCGTCCAGTAGTCGTAGGCGATCTCCGACGGGTGCACCTCGTGCGCGAACCGCACCCCCACCTCGTCGAACACGTCCAGGATCGGGTTCCACCGCCGCGCGAAGTCCGCGTAACCCTCGTCGATCACCGCCTGCGACACCGGCGGGAACATCGCCACGTACTTCCAGATCGACGAACCGGTGAACCCGACCACCGTGCCCACGCCCAACCGGGCCGCCGCACGCGCGGTGTCCGCCATCTCCGCGGCGGCACGCTGCCGCACTCCCTCCGGCGAGCCGTCACCCCAGATCCGCGACGGCAGGATCGCCTGGTGCCGGAAGTCGATCGGGTCGTCGCACACCGCCTGCCCGACCAGGTGGTTGGAGATCGCGAACACCTCCAACCCGTACCGCGCCAGCACCGCGCGCTTGGCGGGCACGTAGTCGTCGTCCGCCAACGCCCGGTCCACCTCGAAGTGGTCACCGGAACAGGCGATCTCCAAGCCGTCGTAACCCCACCCGGACGCGAGCCGGCACACCTCCTCGAACGGCAGGTCGGCCCACTGGCCGGTGAACAACGTGACCGGTCGGCTCATCGGTGGTCTCCAATCGTGGTCCACGTCGACCGCTGCCCGGCGCTCTCCTCCACCGCCGCCAGCACCCGCTGCACCCGCAGGCCGTCGGTGAAGCTCGGTGCCGGGTCGACCCCGCCGCCGATGGCCGTCAGGAAGTCCGCCGCCTCGTGCGTGAACGTGTGCTCGTAGCCGAGCAGGTGACCCGGCGGCCACCACGCGCCCACGTAAGGGTGATCGGCCTCGGTCACCAGGATCCGCCGGAACCCGGCTGCCGAGCCGTCTTCGGCCGAGAACACCGACAGCTCGTTCATCGACTCGAAGTCGAACGCCAGGCTGCCGCGCGTGCCGTTGACCTCCAGCCGCATCGAGTTCTTGCGGCCCAACGCGTACCGGGTCGCCTCGAACGTGCCCAGCGCGCCGGACGAGAAGCGGGCCAGGAACACGGCCGCGTCGTCCACCGTCACGTCGGCGAACCCGTCCCCGTCGGGCCGCGAGCGGACGAACGTCTCCGTGGTGGCGCTGACGCCGGTGATCAGGTCGCCGGTGACGTACTGCGCGGCGTCCACGATGTGCGCGCCGAGGTCGCCCAGCGCTCCCGAACCGGCCTTCTCCTTGCGCATCCGCCACGTCATCGGCGACGAGGGGTCGGACAGCCAGTCCTGCAGGTACACCGCGCGCACGTGCCGGACGTCGCCGATGCGGCCTTCCTCCACCAGCCTGCGGGCCAGCGCGATGGCGGGCACGCGTCGGTAGTTGAACGCGACCATGGACCGGACGCCGCGCCGGGCCGCCTCTTCCGCGGCGGCGGCCATCGCCTCGGCTTCCGCCACCGTGTTGGCCAGCGGCTTCTCGCACAGCACGTGCTTGCCGGCGGCGAGCGCGGCGAGCGCGATCTCGGCGTGCGTGTCGCCGGGGGTGCAGATGTCGACGAGGCCGACGTCGTCCCGGGCGACGAGCGCGCGCCAGTCGGTCTCGACGGCGGCCCAGCCGTACTTGGTCGCCGCGTCCTTGGTGCGCACCGGGTCACGGCCGCCGAGGACGGCCAGGCGGGGCGTCAGGGGCACGTCGAAGAACCGGTGGACGCTGCGCCAGGCGTGCGAGTGCACCGCGCCCATGAACGCGTGGCCGACCATGCCCACGCCGATCTCTTCCGTCACATCAGCAACCTTTCGCAGCAGTGTCGATCCAGCGACAGCGTCGACCCTACGACCGGTCAGGAGTCGAAGCCGACGTCGAGGTACTGGTCGACGTTCTCCTTGGTCACCACGGCGGAGTAGGTGGTGATGGAGGCGGGGATGTCGTGCTCGGCCATGTCACCGATGCCCTTGGTCTGGCCGAGCAGCCTGGCCAGCGCGATCGCCGAGGACGCCATCGACGGGCTGTAGAGCACGGTCGCCTTGACCACGCCGCTGTCGGCCTTGATCAGGTCCATCATGTTGCGCGAGCCCGCGCCGCCGACCATGACGAACTCCTTGCGGCCGGCGCTGTCGATCGCCGCCATCACGCCGATGCCCTGGTCGTCGTCGTGGTTCCACAGCGCGTCCAGCTTGGGCGCCGACTGGAGCAGGTTGGCCGTCTGCTGCTCGCCGGACTCGGACGTGAACGCCGCCGAGACGCGCGGGCCGACGGAGAAGCCGGCCTTCGCCAACGCGTCGCTGAAGCCCTTGCTGCGCTCCTGGGTCAGCGGCAGCGAGTCGATGCCGGCGACCTCGCCGATGATCGGGTTCGCGACGTTCTTGGCCTTGAGCTGCGCGGCGATGTACTCCCCCGCGTTGACGCCCATGCGGTAGTTGTCGCCGCCGATCCACAGCCGGTAGGCGAGCGGGGTGTCGAAGACGCGGTCCAGGTTGATCACCGGGATGCCCGCGTCCATGGCCTGGCGGCCGACCTCGGTGAGCGCCTTGCCGTCGAACGGCAGCACCACCAGCACGTCGACCTTGTCGTTGATCAGCGTCTCGACCTGGCCGATCTGCTGGTTGACGTCGTTGGTGCCCTCGGTGGCCTTGAACGTGACGTCGGAGAACTCGTCGGCCTGCGCCTTGGCGTTCTTCGTCATCGCGGCCATCCAGCCGTGGTCGGCGGCGGGCGCGGAGAAGCCGATGGTGACCTGCTTGCCGGGCTGGCTGTTCTGGCCCGAGCCGCCCGCGACGGCGTTCGGCGCGGTGGTGGCGGCCTCGTTGGACGTGCACCCGGCCAGCAGGGCGGCGGTGCCGACGGCGGTGGTTCCCCAGAGGAAGCGGCGGCGGTCGAGTGAGGGCATGGCTGACTCCCGGGCGGTGTGTCGGGTTGGTGTGGGGGGGTGGTGGGTGTGCCGTGTGCGTCAAGTGGCGTGCGTGCCGTGTGGCGTGTGCGTCAGGTGGCGCGAGTGCTGTGCACGTCAGGTGGCGCGTGCGCCGCGGCGGCGGGCGGTGGTGCGCTGGAGGAGCACCGCGGCGATGATGATCACGCCCTTGGCGATGTTCTGGATGTCGGTGTCGAGGTTGTTCTGGGTGAAGATGTTGCCCACCACGGTGAAGATGAGGACGCCGATCAGCGTGCCGATGAGCGAGCCCCGGCCGCCGCTGAGCAGGGTGCCGCCGATGACGACCGCGGCGATCGCGTCCAACTCGTAGAACATGCCGTTGGTGGACGCGCCGGACGTGGTGCGGGCGACGACCATGAGCGCGGCGATGCCGCAGCACAGGCCGGCGAGGCCGTAGACGAGCGCGGTGTGCCTGCGGACGTCGATGCCGGCCAGGCGGGCGGCTTCGGCGTTGCCGCCCACGGCGAACGTGCGGCGGCCGAACGTGGTGCGGTTGAGCAGCACCCAGCCGACCGCGAACACCGCGGCCAGCATCCAGATCAGCACCGGGACGCCGAGGATGTCGCCCCGGAAGAAGGTGGAGAACCCGGTCTCGGTGACGACCTGCGTGCGGCGGCCGGAGAGCCGTTCGGCCAGACCCTTCGCCGACGCGTACATGGCGAGGGTGGCGATGAACGGCACGATCTTGCCGTAGGAGATCAGCACCCCGTTGACCAGGCCGCAGCCGAGGCCGACCAGCAGGGCGCACAGCACCATCACCACCGGCCCGTAGGACTGGGTGGCGACGGTGGTCATCCACACACCCGACAACGCCACGATCGAGCCGACGGACAGGTCGATGCCGCCGCTGATGATCACGAACGTCATGCCGACGCTGACCACGCCGATCGCCGCCGCCAGCCGCAGCATGGTGGAGATGTTGGCCTCGGTGAGGAAGCTGTCGGGGCGGGTGGCGTAGCCGACGGCGCACAGCACCACCAGCACGCCGAGCAGCCCGGTGAGCCTCAGGTCGAGGTTGCGCCGCTGCTTGGGCGGTTCCTGGGGTGCGGCGGATCTCGGGTCGAGGACCCTTGCCTCGGTCACGGGGCCTCCTCAAGCGCGTCGACTGGGGCGACGGCGGCTTCGGTGACGGCGCTGCCCGCCATCACCATGTCCAACACGGCGGATTCGGTGAGCTCGTCGGCACGCCGGTCCGCGATCACCTCGCCGTCACGCAGCACCAGCACCCGGTCGGCGAGGCCCAGCACCTCGGCGACCTCGCTGGACACCAGCACGACGGCCACGCCGGCCGCGGCCAGCTCGTGGATCACGCGGTAGAGCTCGGCGCGCGCGCCGACGTCCACGCCGCGCGTCGGCTCGTCCAGGAGCAGCACCTTGCAGCCCCGGACCAACCACCGCGCCACCACGGCCTTCTGCTGGTTGCCGCCGGAGAACTCGCCGACCAGCCGGCGCGGGTCGGCGGGACGCAGGTCGAGCCGTTCGAGGGTGGTCCTGGAGTCCTCCAGCTCGCGGGCGCGGTCCAGGAAGCCGGCGCGGCTGTAGGCGGGGAGGCTGGACAGCGTCACGTTGTGCGCGACCGGCAGGTCCAGCAGCAGGGCCTGCGCCTTGCGCTCCTCCGGCGCCAGGCCGATGCCCGCCTTCACGGCGGCGACCACGCTGCCCGGCCGCACCGGTTTCCCGTCGACCGCGACGTGCCCGGCGTCGGGTTTCCGCGCGCCGAACACGGTTTCCAGGATTTCGCTGCGGCCCGCGCCGACCAGGCCGGCGATGCCCAGGATCTCGCCCGCGTGCACGTGGAAGCCGACGTCGCCGAACTCGCCCTTGCGGCTGAGACCGGTGACCGTGAGCACTTCGCGCGTCGTGTCCACGGTGGACGCCTCGCGGTGCGGGAAGACCGTCTCGACCTTGCGGCCGGACATCAGGTCGACCAGGTCGGCGGTCGGGGTGTCGGCGGGGAGGTTCGCGGCGACCGTGCGGCCGTCCTTGAGCACGGTGACGCGGCTGCCGATGCGGCGGATCTCTTCGAGGCGGTGGGAGATGTAGAGGACCGCGACGCCGTCCTCGGTGAGCTCGCCGACGATGCGGAACAGGTTGTCCACCTCGTCGGCGGCCAGGGCGGCGGTCGGCTCGTCCATCACGATGAGCCGGGCGTCGTGCGCCAGGGCGCGCGCCATCGACACCAGCTGCTGACCGGCCGCGGACAACCGGCCGACCTCGTGGTCGGGACCGATCTCGGGGTGGCCGAGGCGCGCCATCAACGTCCTGGTGAGGTCGCGGGCGGCGCGGCGGCGGGTGAAGCCGAACCTGGTCGGCTCGTGGCCGAGGAAGACGTTCTCCGCCACCGAGATGTCCGGCACCAGGTCCAGTTCCTGGTACATGGTGGCGATGCCCAGCCGCAACGCGGCCACCGGCGACGGGAGGGTGGTCTTCGCGCCGCGCCAGGAGATCTCGCCGTCGTCGGGCTGGTGCGCGCCGGCCAGCACCTTGATCAGGGTGGACTTGCCCGCGCCGTTCTGGCCGAGCAGGCAGTGCACCTCGCCCTCGGCGACTTCCAGGTCCACCTGGTCCAGGGCGCGCACGCCGGGGAACGTCTTGCCGATGCCGGCCATCCGGAGCAGGGTCATGCCGGCGCCCCTTCGTGCGCGCCGTCCGTCTTCAGGCCGCTTTCGTCTTCCTGCGGCGCGGCCGGCCGACCTTCCAGGGCGACGGAGTCGACCTCGCACCTGCCTTCGGTCTGCGCCTGCATCGTGGCTCCGACTTCGTTGAGGGAGTCGATCGAACGGGGTGGCCCAGCTCACGTTCGGGGTGGGTTGCGGCAGATCCTGACATTTGGTTGCGCGGTCTGACAAGAACTTGGGCTCACTTTTGTCGATTCGTTGCAAAAGTGCGGTCGGTTTTGACGGAACCTCGCGATCACCGGCCTCGAACGGTGAACGGATAGGCACGCTCAGGCAGGCAGGAGCGCACGGCAGGCAGGGAGGCGCGGCAGGCAGGGCGCGCTCGGCGCAGGGTGCGCTCGGTGCAGGGTGCGATCGGTGCAGGGCGCGATCGGAGCACGGCACGGTGCCCGCAGCAGGCGTGGTTGCCCGCGCAGCCGACGCGGTTCCTGCGGTTGCCTGGCGGTGGCGCGGTGTTCGGGGGTGGAGGTGTCGGAGGGGCTTGGGTCAGCCGGCCGGGGAGAACGCGCGGTCGGTGGCGGACCAGGCCGCGCCCGTCACGCCGGCCAGGTCGCCCAGCTCGGAGAGCACGATGGGCAGGTTGCCCGTGGCCAGTGGCAGGGAGCGGCGGTAGACGGCGCTGCGCACCTCGGCCAGCAGGGAGTGCCCCAGGCGCGAGACGCCACCGCCGATGACGACCATGCCCGGGTTCAGGAAGCTGACCAGGGAGGCGACCACGTGCCCAAGCCGCCTGCCGCCCTCGCGCACCAGGTTGGCCGCGGCGAAGTCACCGGCCGCGGCGGCGGTGCCGACGTCCTCGGCGGTGAGCAGGCCCTTGTCGTGCAGGGCGGTGGACAGGGCGACGGAACGACCGCTGCGGGCCAGGGTGGTGGCGTCGCGGGCCAGCGCCGAACCGCCGAAGTACGCCTCCAGGCAGCCGACCTCGCCGCACGCGCAGGCCGGGCCGAAGTCGTCCAGCCTGATGTGCCCGATGTCGCCCGCGGTCCCGGCCACGCCCCGGTAGACCTTCCCGCCCAGGACGATCCCGCAGCCGATGCCGGTGCCGACCTTGACGAAGATCAGGTCTTCCAGCGACCTCGCCACGCCCGCGTGGCGCTCGCCCAGCGCCATCGCGTTCACGTCGTTGTCGACCGTGACCGGGCAGCCCCACCGGCCCGCCAACTCGTCGCGCACGGGATAGCGGTCCCAGCCGGGCATGATCGGCGGCGCGACCGGCATGCCGTCGCGGAAGCTCACCGGACCGGGCAGACCGATGCCCGCGCCGATGAGCCGGCCGGACGCCTTGGCGTAGACGACGTCGGCCAGCTCGGCGACCCGGCTCAGCACCGGCGCCGGTCCGCCGCGGACGTCGCACTCCTCGCTGAGGCTCTCCAGCACCTCGCACCGGCCATCCGTGACCGCGACCCTCACCGAGGTCGCGCCCACGTCCACGCCGAGCACGCGCAGGTCGTCGGCCAGGTGGACGAGCGTCGACCGCCGCCCGCCCCGGCTCGCCGCCGGTCCACCGACCTGGACCAGGCCGACGTCCACCAGCCTGGCCAACTCGGCGGTCAACTTGGCCCGCGGCAGCTCCAGCCGCTCGCCCAGCGCGACCCGGGACATCGCGCCCTCGTCGCGGAGCAGGCCCAGCAGCTCGGACTGCCTGCCGGAAACCACCCGCGGCTGCTGGCCGCTGCCCGTCGCGCTGCTCATGGCGTCAACTTACGGCCAGCGGTCCGCCACGTGCGCGACCACCAGCACGAACAACGGCCGACTGTCCCCGCCGGGTGCACGGTGATCAGCACGACCGGTAGCCGACGAACAGCGCGGCAGGCGTCGCGTCGACGTCCGCGCCCTCGAAACCTTCAACGCCTGCCAGACGCACTCCACCGACTGCGCCGTCACGCCCGGCGTGAACGAAACCGGTATGCCGCCGGTCCCGCTGCCCCGGGAATTCGGGGGCGCGGCGCGCTCGGCGGGTGGTTGCATGCCGGTATGCCGATCGACCGGCACCTGCTCGTCCTGTTCACGCCGACCACCGTCGTCGCGGTGGTCGGGCTGGGCGTCCGGCCGGCCGTGGAGCGCTGACCCCCGGCAGCGGTTGCGGGCCGGGTCCCGGCTTGCGAGGGTGGCACGACGACGAGAAAGGTCATCAGTGACTCAGACGGTTCGTGGTGTGGTGGCCCGGGGCAAAGGCGCCCCGGTCGAGGTGACCGAGATCGTGGTGCCCGACCCGGGACCGGGCGAGGCGGTGGTGCGGGTGCAGGCGTGCGGCGTGTGCCACACCGACCTGCACTACCGGGAAGGCGGCATCAACGACGAGTTCCCGTTCCTGCTCGGCCACGAGGCCGCCGGGGTCGTGGAGCAGGTCGGCGACGGTGTCACCGGTGTCGCGCCCGGCGACTTCGTGGTGCTGAACTGGCGCGCGGTGTGCGGGGCGTGCCGCGCGTGCTTGAAGGGCAAGCCCTGGTACTGCTTCGACACCCACAACGCGGCGCAGCCGATGACGTTGGCCGACGGCACGCCGCTGTCGCCCGCGCTCGGCATCGGCGCGTTCGCCGAGAAGACCCTCGTGCACGCCGGGCAGTGCACCAAGGTCGACCCGCAGGAGTCGCCCGCCGTGGCCGGGCTGCTCGGCTGCGGCGTGATGGCCGGGTTCGGCGCGGCGGTCAACACCGGTGGCGTCGGCCGGGGTGACAGCGTCGCGGTCATCGGCTGCGGCGGTGTCGGCGCGGCGGCGGTGGCGGGGGCGCGGCTCGCCGGGGCGACCACGATCATCGCGGTCGACCTCGACCCCCGGAAGCTGACGTGGGCCCGCGGCCTGGGCGCCACCCACACCGTGGACGCCAGGTCGGAGGACGTGGTGGCCCGCGTCAAGGAGCTGACCGGCGGTTTCGGTGCGGACGTGGTGATCGACGCGGTCGGCCGGCCCGAGACGTGGCAGCAGGCGTTCTACGCCCGCGACCTCGCCGGCACCGTCGTGCTGGTCGGCGTGCCGACCCCGGAGATGCGGCTGGAGATGCCGCTGATCGACCTCTTCTCCCGGGGTGGCGCGCTGAAGTCGTCCTGGTACGGCGACTGCCTGCCCTCCCGCGACTTCCCGTACCTGGTCGACCTGCACCGGCAGGGCCGGCTCGACCTCGACGCGTTCGTCAGCGAGACCATCGCGCTCGACCAGGTCGAGGAGGCGTTCGCCAAGATGCACCACGGCGACGTGCTGCGCTCGGTGGTGGTCTTCTGATGGCCCGCGTCGACCACGCCGTCACGCGCGGCACGTTCAGCCTGGACGACCAGACGTTCACCGTGGACAACAACGTCTGGGTCGTCGGCGACGACACCGAGTGCGTGGTGATCGACGCGCCGCACGACGTGGACGCGATCCTCCGGGTCGTCGGTGGCCGTGAGGTGAAGGCGATCCTCGCCACGCACGCCCACGACGACCACGTCCGCGTCGCGCCGGACCTCGCCCGCGCGACCGGCGCGCCCGTGCTGCTGCACCCCGCCGACCGCGTGCTGTGGGACCTGACCCACCCGGACGCGAAACCGGACGGCGACCTCGCCGACGGCCAGGTGGTGGAGGTGGCGGACATCGCGCTGCACGTGCTGCACACGCCCGGCCACGCGCCGGGCGCGTGCTGCTTCCACGTGCCCGCCCTGGGTGCGGTCTTCACCGGCGACACGCTGTTCCACGGCGGTCCGGGCGCGACCGGGCGGTCGTACTCCGACTTCGACCTCATCGTCGACTCGATCACGCGGCGGCTGCTGACCCTGCCGGCGCGGACGGTCGTGCACACCGGCCACGGCGAGGACACCACCATCGGCGCGGAGGCGCCGCACCGGGGCGACTGGCTCACCCGGGGCCGCTGACCGGGCGGGGCATCGGTAGATCCTCGTCAACGTACAGACCAGGGTGAAGCCGGTGTCGGCCACCACGCCGGCGGGGGCGAAGCAGTCGATGCGGACGTGACGCCTCAGCGCGGCGTGGTGGGGCACCACGGGGCGCGGCGGACGTCCAGGTCGTTGCGGTTCGGGTAGTCGCCGCACGACGCCAGCACGGTGGGCGACTCGCCGTCGGCCACCCGCAGCACGGCCAGGAACTTGTCGATCGGCACCTGGCCGCCACCGAAGTCGATCACGCCGCTCTCGCCGGACAACGACAGCGCGCCGCCGACGTCGCCCATCTCCTTCCAGACGTGGCCCGGCGAGACCGGGATGTCCCCGAGCTGGATCATGGCGTGCACGAACAGGTACAGGGCGTCGTAGGTCAGCGCGGCGTGCCCGTCCAGCGACGGGTTCGCGCCGCCCTCGCACTCCTCCGGCACGAGCACCCGCAACGTCTGGTTCATCTCCGTCGCCGCCGCGCAGTCCTTGGCCCCGATCGCGAACGACAGGTACTCGAACGGGATCTCCGGGTGCCGGCCGCGCAGCGTGTCGTCGGCGGCGTAGCGGGCGATGTCGTCACCCGCGAGCAGCGCGGGCGGGTCGCTCTTGCACCCGGCGCTCACGCCGTCCACCAGCTTGCCGAAGTCCGCGGGCCGCCCGGCGAAGAACACCACCTCGTCGTCGCCGACGTCGCACAGCGACTGGCCCAGCCGCCTGGCGTCGGAGCCCTGCTCCGCCGACAACGGCTGGTACGGCTCCTCGCGCACCCGCAGGCCCTGCTCGGCGAACCGCGCCGCCACGTCGAGGCGCAGGTTGGCCGCGTAGGAGTCCGCCTCGTCGCTGGAGTGCACGATGACCACGCCCCGCTTGCCGGGGTGAGCCGCGCGCACGTGCCGGGCCGCGACCTGCGCCTGGCGGTCGTTGGTGGGCGAGATCTGGAAGTACATCCGGGACGCGGTGGGCATCGCGTCGTCCGACAGGGTCGCGGCGACCACCGGCAGGCCGACCTCGCCGAGCGCGGTGATCGTGTTCCTGGTCGGCGTGCTGCTCAACGCCATGCCGAGCACGCCGATGATGCTCTTGTCCCGCTCCAGCATCGACCGCAGCGTCCCGGCGACCGCGTCGCCGTGCTGCATGGCCGCCCCGGCGTTGCCGAGCAGGACCCGGACCAGCGGCTCGTCGGAGTCGGTCCGGTCGAGCTGCCGCGCCTGCCTGGCCGCGACGCCGACCAGCCGGGCGGTGTTGCTGGCCAGCGCGTCACGGGCCGCGCCCATCGCCGACACGTACACGACGGTCGCGTAGGGGCGGCCGGGATCACGTGCGTGCGCCTCCAGCACCAGCCGGTTCTGGCGGACGATCAGGTCCTGGACGCGGTTGAAGCGCGTGAGGTCCTCGCTGTCGGCCTGGCCGAACAGCGGCACCTGCCCCGTGGTGACGCCGACGCAGTCGTCGCCGATCCGCTTGAGGGTGTGCGCGTCGGGGTTGTCGCGCGCCAGCCCGCAGTGCTCGTACCGCCACGACTCGTCCGCGGCGACGACGTCGCGCACGTGCCGGTAGCCGACCGTGGCCACCGACGCGACCAGCAGCAGCACCACGATCGCGAGCACCGACGTGCGCGACCAGATCGGGGCCTGCCGCACGGACAGCGTGGCCGTGGGCGGCACCTCGCCGCGCACGACGCTCACGTCGGGCACCCGCAGCGGCAGGAACCACGCGGTGGGGCGGCGGGCCCGGCTGTCGGTGGCCAGCTTGCGCGCCCACGTCTCGTAGGCGTGGCTCGCCTGGCTCACCGAGTCCGGTTCGCGCTCGGCGGTGGTCTCCGCGTCCGGCGGCACCTTGGCGCTGCCGCTGATGATCACCAGCGGGTCGAACGCGCCGGTGTCGTTGCGCACGTCGTTGATGATCTTCAGCACGGCGTAGCCGCCGTTGTCGCGGCGGATGCCGTCCAGCAGCACGACCGGGTACACCGTGCGGCGGGCCGACCTGATCCGCCACCAGGACCTGCGGTACGCGCGGCGCACGTCCTCCAGGAACGCGTTGACCAGCAACTTGGCCAGCTGGCCCGTGTCCTCGCGCGGCTCGGCGCTCTGGCCGGGCACCAGGCCGGAGGTCAGCCGCTCGGCGAAGCCGATGAACGTGCCCGGGTCGTGCGGCGCGAGGTAGGGCTGGCGCAGCAGCCACCGGTACTCGCTGCCCGGCACGAGCCCGCGCAGCTTCGCCCGGAACAGGAAGGACGGCGCGAGCCGCACCACCAGCCGCACCCACCACGGCGCGGACCCGGCGGCGTCGTCCAGCACGTCCTTCAGGTCGTCGCCGCTGCGGCGGCCCAGGTCCCGCTCCCGCAGCCGGGTCAGCAGGGTCGCGGCCGACTCGGGGTCGGCGCCGTCCAGGCGCTGGTTCATCAGCCAGTAGACGAGCTCGAAGCGGCGGAACCCGTGCCGCCCGTAGCGGTCGTTGGCGCCGTGCGCCAGGCCGCGGGCGACGTGCACCAGCACCGAGCCCACGGCTTCGAGCGTGCTGGTCCCGGGCGCGTCGGCGTCGGGGATCGCGTCCGGGAAGCGGTGGTAGGCGTGCGGCACCCGGCCGGGGTGCGCGCCGCGCAGGTGGGCCTGCAACGCCGACAGCAGGCCGTCGGCGGGCTTGCCGCGCACCAGGCAGACCAGCGGGATGCCCCGGTCGCCGCCGGCCCGCGCGCCCGCCCGGCGGCCGGGCAGCTCGCCGAACCGCGGTCGTTCGGTGAGCTCCTGCAAGAGCTTCACCAGCTCGTCCACGACGTCGACCGACGATAATCGATCCCCCGCACCGTGTTCGGCCACCGGACTCCTCGCGGACCAGCCTCGTCCCACCCCCGCCGGCGTGACGCAGGACTTCCGACCTTAGCCGTCCGGACGGTCCGGTTCGGGCGGTTCCGGCACGATCGCCGCACTTCACCGCACTCCTGCGGCGGCCCGCGAACCCGAGCGGACGCGATCGGGCCCGAGCAGGCCCCGAGTGGGCCCCGAGTGGGCCCCGAGTGGGCCCCGAGTGGGCCGATCGCTCCGGACGGCCACCGTCGGCGGCCACACCTCGCCGGCAGCGCCGGCGTGACCATGCGGATGCGCGTTGAGGCCGTTCAGGGTCGACGTGATCCGCCACCGTTACCGTCGTCACCCGTTAGTGACACTCTCTGCGACATTCGGTAGCGGTTGCGTCGGGAAAACGTGACGAGCCTCACCCATTGATGCCCATGCCTTGCTTCCTTAAAACACGAACGGTTACGTTTTCGGCCGCAGATCACGGTTCCATCACCGAAGGGACACGGGCCCGACATCCCCCGATACGGCCCACGTCCACCTGGATCCCCCGCCAGGTCCGGTGACGGAGTTCCCCGACCGCAGGAGGCTGCACCCTTGGCTCGGCACGTCCGTCACAAGAACAAACGTGGGCAGACCACGTTCCAGGTACCCCCGCCGCCGCCCGGCTACAAGGGCGCGCACCGGGCAGAGGCCGAGCGGGTCCTCCCGCGACGCATCGCCAGTGTCGCGGTGGCCGTCGGCATCGTCTCCGGCGCCGGGGCCGCGGCCCACGCGATGACCGGGACGTTCAGCCCGGTGGCCGGTGGCGCGGACCTCGGCGGCGTGCCGGACGAGACGGTGCGCACCGGCAAGGTCGACACGGTGCACGCCGTCGACCTCGGCTCGGAGACCGCCCGGATCATCCGCCAGGAGCAGCTGACCGCGCTGCACACGTTCAACCAGGCCAGCGGCATCGCGCAGGACGGTTACGCGGCGCGCAAGGCGGCCGAGGAGAAGGCGGCGCAGGAGGCCCGCGACGCCGAAGAGGCCCGCAAGCCGCCGAAGCAGCGCCAGGTCGAGGGGTGGATCCGCGAGGCGATCGGCGTCCTGGCCGCCAACGGCACCGCGATCGACGAGAGCAGCGTCGACGAGATCTACACGATCATCATCAAGGAGTCCAACGGCAACCCCAACGCCGTCAACACCTGGGACTCCAACGCCATGCGCGGCACACCGTCCAAGGGCCTGATGCAGTGCATCGACCCGACGTTCCAGACGTACAAGCTGGCCGGTCACGACGACATCTACGCGCCGGTCGACAACATCATCGCGGGCGTCCGCTACACCTACGCGCGCTACGGCGGCTTCGGCAACCACCCCGGCCTCGTCGGCATCAACGCCGGCACCGGCTACGTCGGCTACTGACCGGGAGCGCTCCCGGACGGTGCTGAGCGCGCCTCACGGGCACGGCGAACGCCGACAGCGCCGCCGTGCCCGTGGTCGCCGCCGCGACCGCGCCTCAGCCCAGGCGGAAGTCCGCCACCCGGATCGGCGACGGCGTGGTGCCGCTGGAGCGCTGCTGGTACTGGACCGACAGCACGCCGTCCGCGGCCAGCCTGGACGTGTCGACGTTGACCTCCCCGAACGCGTTCATCGACGGCCGGTCGAAGACCAACGCCCAGTCGGTCCACCCACTGGCCCTGCTCGCCGACACGATCCGGCCGCGCGGCATCACCAGGTAGGCGTTGTCGGCCCGGTCGAAGACGAGCTTCGTCCGCTGGGTGCTGCCCGGCGGCACGGGCACCTCGCGCTTGGTCCACGTGCCGCTCGGGTCGCGCACGACGTGGAACGTCCGGCCGTACTGTGTGCGCTGCTGCGCGTAGTTCGAGACGCACTGGGTGAACCGGCCCGGCACGTAGCTGATCACCACGTGGGGCGCGCCCGTCGAGTCCGCGCCCTGGCCCTCCTGGTTCATCAGGCCGTGGTTCGGGTCCAGCGGGTCCGCGACCAGCCCCGGCGAGCCGACCGACACCCGCGTGCCGCCGGTGGTCCCGACGACCGAGCCCGCCGCGTTGCGCCACGTCCGACCGCGGTCGTCGCTGTAGACGTAGCCGGTGTCGTGGTTGGTGAGGCCGCCGGAATGGCACAGCACGCCCGAGTTGCCCTCGCGCCAGGTGAACGCCGCGTGCAGCCGACCGCGCCGGTCGTAGGTCAGGCCGTGCAGGTACATGTTGCGGGTCGTGGACACGACGCCGTTCGGACCCCGGTAGTCGCCGGTGGCGGAGGACCACCCGCCCAACCTCCGCCACGCGCCGCCGGTGTACTCGGCCAATTCGTTCACGCCGTTGCCCGACCTGCCGGTGCGGAAGCTGAACTGCAAGGCGCCCTCGGGCGTGACGACGAACTGCGGGTACGTCATGTTGCCGAGCTCGACACCGCCCAGCGTCCGCTGCACGGCGCCGAACACCGAAGGCGACCAGGGGTGCGAACCGGGCTGCGACGCCAGTCCCGCGACCGACTTCGAGTAGTGCAGCCGCGTGTCGTGGGTGTCCATCGCGACGTGCAGGGTGCCGTCCTGCGGTGAGATGCCCAGCGAGATCACGTTGTGCGAGTCGTTGACGCTCAACTGGTGCGGCAGCACCGCCTTCTCCCAGCTGCCGCCCAACGCCCGCCGCGCGATCACGGCGTTGCGGCCGGCCGTGTACCAGGCCGCGTACTGGTGGCCGTTGTAGGTGATCAGGGCGTCCTGGAACGCGTTGTTGTTGACCAGGCCGTCGTAGGACACGAAGTACAGCGCCGACTGGTCGAGCAGCGTGTCGGACAGCAGGGTGACGCCCGGCGCGGCGTTCGCGACACCGGGTTGGACCAGGGACGCGGCCAGCACGACGGCTGCCGCGAGTGGTGCCTTCCTCATCGAAGACCTCGGGGATCGGTTGTCGGGTCGACGGCGGACCACGACTCTCGCACAGGGGTGAAACGTTTCATAGCCTGCTTCTGCCGGTTCGGCTGAACGAATGATCGCCGGCTGGTCCGCGCGGCACGTTCACCGCGAGGGTGGAGTCCGGCGACCTCTCCCGGTGAGCGCGCACGAGCCGCCGATGGTGCATTCGGGTGGCGGAACACCCTTCCAAAAGACGCTGACCGCACCGTGACGGGTGGCTAGCGTCGAGGCGTTGGGGGCATCGTCGCCTTCCGGTCCACCGCCACCGCGGGTCTGCGACGTCCCCGGACCGCGCGACCCATCGCGCGCGCCGAATCCGGGAGGTATGCGTGTTCAGACCACGAAAGCGCGGTCAAGCCCTGGGAGCCGCCGTCCTGGCGCTGGGGCTCGTCGCCGCACCGGCCACGGGGGTGGCCGGCGCGGAACCGGCGGTCGCGGGGGTCGTCGGCGCGGAGCAGGCGGTCGCGCCGAGAGCCGCCGGCCCGGCCACGCCCGCGACCGGCGACCGGCCCCGGACCGTCACCCTCGTCACCGGTGACCGGGTCACCGTGACCGGAGACGCGGTCGGGTCGTTCCAGCCCGGTCCCGGCCGCGACAAGGTCACCTTCCACTCGACCCACCGGGACGGTCGGCTCACCGTCGTCCCCGAGGACGCGGTGAGGGGCGTCGCCACCGGCAAGCTCGACCCGCGGCTGTTCGACGTGACGGGCCTGGTCGAAGCCGGCTACGACGACGCCCGCAGCGACGACGTGCCGCTCATCGTCACCGGCACGCCGACCACCGGCCTGCGCTCCGCCCGCGCGCTGCCCGGCGCCGTGGCCACCCGGGCGCCCAAGGCCGACGCCGGCGCGGTGTTCCGCGACCTGCTCGCCGACCCCGGCGTGACCAGGGTGTGGCTCGACGCGGTGCTCCGCCCGTCCCTCGACCGCTCCACCGCCCAGATCGGCGCGCCCACCGCGTGGCAGGCCGGCCTGACCGGCAAGGGCGTGCGGGTCGCCGTGCTCGACGGCGGCGTCGACGGCGCGCACCCCGACCTCAAGGGCAAGGAGGTCGCCGAGCGCAACTTCACCGACGACCCCGACACCACCGACGTCACCGGGCACGGCACGCACGTCGCCGCCACCATCGCGAGCGGCGACCGGACCTACCGGGGCGTCGCCCCCGACGCGCGGATCCTCGACGGCAAGGTCTGCGGCGCCAACGGGTGCCCCGAGTCGGCGATCCTGGCCGGCGTGCAGTGGGCCGTCGACGAGGGCGCGGACATCGTCAACCTCAGCCTCGGCGGCTACGACTCGCCCGGCGTCGACCCGCTCGAAGCCGCGATCAACCAGTTGACCGAGCAGACCGGCACGCTGTTCGTCGTCGCCGCGGGCAACGGCGGGCGGTCCCGGTCGATCGACTCGCCGGGCAGCGCCGACGCCGCGCTCACCGTGGGCGCGGTCCGGCACGACGACGACCTCGCGCACTTCTCCAGCCGCGGCCCGCGCAACGGCGACGACGCGGTGAAGCCCGACCTCACCGCGCCCGGCCTGAACATCGTCGCCGCCAAGGCCGCCGAGGGCGTCCTCGGCACGCCCGTCGGCAGGCGGCACGCGGCCCTGTCCGGCACCTCGATGGCCACGCCGCACGTCGCGGGCGCGGCGGCCCTGCTGGCCCAGCAGCACCCCGACTGGACCGGCGCCCAGCTCAAGGCCGTCCTCATGGCCTCGGCCAAGCCGAACCCCGGGCTGTCCGTGTTCGACCAGGGCACCGGCCGGGTGGACCTGCCGCGCGCGATCACCGCGAACGTCGGCGCGACACCGGTGAGCGTCACGTTCGAGAAGCAGCTGTGGCCGCACCACGACGACACGCCGGTCACCAAGACCGTCACCTACCGCAACAGCGGCGCCGAGCCCGTCACGTTCGACCTCACCGCCGAGCTCCGCGGCCCCGGAGGCGCCGCCGCGCCCGCCGGTCTGCTCACCGTGACCCCGGCGAAGGTCACCGTGCCCGCCGGCGGCACGACCGCCGTGGCCGTCACCGCGGACACCAGGGTCGGCGCGCTCGACGGCGTCTTCGCCGGCGCGCTGGTCGGCGGGCCCACGCGCGTCCCGGTCAGCCTCGCCCGCGAGGTCGAGAGCTACGACATCGCGATCGAGAACATCGACACCGACGGCAACCCGGCCCTGGACAACTCGACCGCGCTCGTCGGCATGGACAACGACGTCTACGAGAACCTGTACGGCCCGGACGGCACCGCGACCGCGCGCGTGCCCAAGGGCCAGTACACGGCGCGCGCGGTCATCCGCGCGTGGCCCAAGACCACGGTGCTCGCCCGGCCGGTCCTGACCGTCGACGCCGACCACACCCGCTACACCTTCGACGCCCGCGTGGCCCGGCCGGTGCGGGTCACCGCGCCGGACCCCGCCGCGGTGCCGATGATCGGCGACATCAACGTCTCCCGGCTCCTCAACGGCAGGCGCGTCGTGCTCAACACGGCGTTCATCGGCGGCTTCGGCGACATGGGGCTCGGCCACGTCGGGCCGACCCTGACCGACGAGGAGCTGACCGTCTCGATCGGCGCGCAGTTCCAGAGCCCGCCGGTCGACGGCACGCCGACGCACCACCGGTTCCGCTGGATGGCGCAGGGCGCGGTGCCCACCGGCTACACCCGCGCGCCGACCAGGGCCGAACTGGCCGAGGTGCGGACCACGTTCGCGCCCGGCCCGGCCGACCGCCAGTACCTGCACAGCGGCAACGCCAGCCCGCCGGACGGCTCGGGCGGCTGGTCCGTCGGCCTGCCCGTGCCCTCGGGCGGCGCGGTGGTCGACCTGATCACGCCCGACCGGCTCACCTGGAGCTGGGGCTTCCAGCGGCTGTCGCCCCAGTACCGGACCGAGGCCGACTACTCCTCGTTCAACCGCACCTACCGGCTGGGCGGGAAGCACGAGGAGCGGTTCGGGCACCCGGTGCTCGGGCCCGGCCTGTCCGGCTACTCGGCCACCTACCTCGGCGTGCACGAGGACCGCGTCACGGCCCAGGTCCCGCTGATCAACGACCGCGCCGGCAACCTCGGTCGGGGCAGCCACGAGTCGGCGCGCACCTCGGTGTACCGGGACGGGCGGCTGGTCGGCCGGATCCGCGACCAGTGGGGCGAGTTCACCGTGCCGGAGGGCGAGGGCCGCTACCGGGTGGAGCACGACGTCGTCCGCGATCCGGTGGCGAACGAGCTGAGCACGCGGGTCAGCGGCGCGTGGACGTTCCGGATGGCGACCCTGCCCGACGGCCAGGGCCGCCGGCTGCCCCTGTCGGTGGTGCGGTTCAACCCGGAGCTCGACGCCGCGGGCAGCGCGCCCGCGGGCCGGCTGGTGAGCGTGCCGCTCGTCGTGGAGCAGCAGGACGGCGCGGACAACGGCGAGGTGCGCCAGGTCCGGGTCGACGTGTCGTTCGACGACGGCAGGAGCTGGCGGCGGGCGCCGGTCGCGGGCGGGGTCGCCCTGGTGCGGCATCCCGACGCGTCCGGTCACGTCTCGCTGAAGGCGTCCGGCGCCGACAGCGACGGCAACACGTTCGAGCACACCGTGATCCGCGCCTACAAGATCACCCGCAGGTAGTGCCCGCGGCGGTGCCCCGGGCCGGTCGAGCACCGACCCGGGGCACCGGCCACGCCGCCCGCGTGCGACCGGGTGGCCGAGCTGCGGGTGTCATCCCCAGACGGGGAGCCACGCCTGCCAGCGGTCCTCCTCGCACGAGTTCACCCGGCTGAACGACCCCGCGACCTCGACGCCGAACAGCAGGCCGGACACCTTGGCGCGCTGGGGGCCGAACACGCGGTCGTAGCAGTTCGCGGTCGGCGGTGGCGGCTTGATGGCCCCCGGCGACGTGCGGATCGCCTCGCACGCCGCCTTGGCCCGCGGGTGCGTGCCGCCGTCCGGGTCGCAGGTGAGGCGGTACTCCCGGGCGACCGGCCCGAGCGGGTCGTACACGGAGATGACGAGGTCGGTGGTCGGCGCCGCGGCCGCGGTGGGGGTGAGCACGGCCCCGAGGGCGGCCGTGACGGCCAGCGCCGGGAGCAAGCCGCGGGCGAAGCTGGTGACGGACACGGTGGTCTCCTCCTGCTGATCGGCGTTGATCAAGGGGAACCGGGACGCGGCGGCGGTCGTCCCGCACCAGTAAACCACCAGTCCACTGTGGACGATCAGGTCGCGGGGTGGCGGCCGAGCACGTCGGCCGCGTGCACCGCCTCCAGCGACAGCGTCTTGTACCCGACCTGCTCGAACAGCACGGTCAGCCGGTCGGCCTCGCTCTGGACCACCGTGCCGGCGCCCCACTCGCGGTGGTGCACGCGCGACTGGGCCGGGTACTCGGGGTTGGCCGACACGCCGGTGCCCGCCTCGCCCCGCGCGCACGTGTCGCAGTTGCCGCACGCCCGCTCCAGCACCTCGCCGAAGTACCCCAGCAGGTGCTGCCGCCGGCACGCCCTGGTCTCCGCGTACGCCCGCAGCACCTCGATCCGCGACCGGTCCAGGCGTTGCAGCCGGTGCGCCTCCTCCGCCGCCAGGTCGGCCGCCCGCGCCGGCTCCTCCACCAGCCGGAACCGCGACTTGGCCACCTCCACCGCGCCGACCCGCTCCAGCAGGTTCACCCCGGAGGTGACCCGGTGGCGGGACTGCCCGCTCTCGCGCGCCAGCTCGGTGATCCGCAGCCCGGGGTGCTCGCCCACGAACGCCGCGAGCCCGGCCAGCGCGTCCCGGTCGACGTGCCGCGACCGCAGGAACCGCTGCAACCCCAGGTCCTGCGACCGGTAGAACAGCACCGCCTCGGCCGGCTCGCCGTCGCGTCCCGCCCGGCCGATCTCCTGGTAGTAGGCGTCCAGCGAGCCGGGCGCGGACGCGTGCGCGACGAACCGCACGTCCGGCTTGTCGATGCCCATGCCGAACGCCGAGGTCGCCACCACCACGTCCACCCGGCCGCGCATGAACGCGTCCTGCACGCGTTCCCGTTCGGCGGCCTTCATGCCGGCGTGGAACGGCTCGGCGCCCACCCCCTTGGCGGTCAGCTCGTCCGCGTACCGGTCCGCGTCCTTGCGCGTGGCCACGTAGACCAGCCCGGGTTTCGGCGCCTCCCGCACCCAGTCGAGCACCGCCCGCCGCTTGTCGTCGTCCTCGACGAACGCGCGCACCCCCAGCGACAGGTTGGGCCGGTCGAACCCGACCGCCACCACGACCGGGTCACGCAACCCCAGGTGGGCGATCACGTCCTCGCGCACGGTCGTGCCCGCCGTGGCGGTGAGCGCGAGCACGGGCGGCCGGCCGAGCCGCTCCACCGCCGAGCCCAGCCGCAGGTAGTCGGGCCGGAAGTCGTGGCCCCAGGCGGAGACGCAGTGCGCCTCGTCCACGACGACCAGCGCGGGCTCGCCCACCCGGTCCAGCACGTCGGGCTTGGCCAGCTGCTCGGGCGAGACGAACAGGTACCGCACCTCGCCGCGCCCGACGGCCGCCCACGTGGCGTCGTTGTCCACTTCGGACTGCGCGGAGTTCACCAGGGCGGCGGTCGGCGCGCCGGCGTCGCGCAACGCCGCCACCTGGTCGCGCTGCAACGCGATCAACGGCGACACCACGACGACCAGGCCGTCCAGCAGCACACCGGGCACCTGGTAGATCGCCGACTTGCCCGCGCCGGTGGGCAGCACGACGAACACGTCCCGCCCCGCCAGCACCTGCTCCATGGCGTCGATCTGCTCGTCACGCAGCTCCGCCCACCCGAACACGTCCTCGGCGGCCCGGCGCAAGCGCTCGCGCACGCCGCTCACCGGCCCACCCGTTCCCGCGAGAGGAGGAGGCCCACCACGACCAGCACCGCGCCCAGCGCGAGGAACCCGAGGTCGTAGGCCAGTTCGTGCGGGCCGCCGCGGACGTGGTGGACACCCAGGACCAGGTGGTCGACCACGCCTTCCACGAGGTTGAACACACCC
This sequence comes from Actinosynnema sp. CA-299493, assembly GCF_050946825.1. Lineage (NCBI taxonomy): Bacteria > Bacillati > Actinomycetota > Actinomycetes > Pseudonocardiales > Pseudonocardiaceae > Actinosynnema > Actinosynnema sp. CA-299493. The sequence continues at coordinate 2,848,067 of NZ_CP191993.1, read as the reverse complement.
CAACCGGCCAGCACACCGCCCCACAGCACCCGGCGCGGCAGCGTGCCCGCGCGGTTGAGCAGCGCCACGCCGACCACCACGAGCACCAGGCACAGCAGGTGGAACAGCCCGTCCCCGACCATGTTCCGGTGCGGGTCGTCCGGGTACCAGCCGGACAGCATGTGGTGCCAGCCCAGGAGTTGGTGGATGACGATGCCGTCCACGAACCCGCCGACACCGAGGCCGAGCACCAGCGCCGCTCGCGCTCCTCTCGTCATGGCCGTGGAGTTGCCCGCCCGGGAGCGATCAAACTCGGCGGCGACCACCCTCTCGCACGGAGTCGACCAGAGCGGTGACGGCCGGGTGCCACTCGCGGCCGGGCGGTCCGCCCACCACCAGCCGGCGCACCACCCTCGGCCGCAGCGGCACCAGCGCCAGGCCCGGCAGGAGCATCGACGCCACCAGGCCCGGCACGATCGAGATGCCGACGCCGGCCCGCACCATCGCCAGCAACGTGCCCAGCTCGCGCACCCGGTGCAGCGGGTCGAACGGCAGGCCCGCGTGCACCTGCCGCACGTGCCGCTCGCACCCGCCGCACGACAGCAGGAACGGGTCATCGGCCAGGTCCGCCACGTCGACCTCGCCCACCCCGGCCAGCGGGTGGTCGGTGCGCAGCAAGGCGTGGAACGCGTCCTCGCCCACCGGCACGCCGACACCGGGCGGCGGGTCCACCGCCACCGCCATCTCCACCGTGCCGTTGGCCAGCCACTCGGCGACCTCGTCGTCCTCGCCCTCGAACACGCGCACCCGCACGTGCGGGAACTCCGCCGCCCACCGGGCCATCAGGTCCGGCAGCAGCCCCTGGCACACGGTCGGTGGCGCGGCCAGCCTGATCGTGCCCCTGGCCGCGCCACCGTGCCGCGCGGCCAGATCCGTGATCGCCACCGACGCGGCGACGGCGGCCCGGGCGTGCGCCACGACCTCCGCGCCGAACGCCGTCGGTCGCGGCTTGCCGCGCCGGACCAGCACCGGGTGGCCGAGGGTGCGTTCGAGCGCGGTGACGGCGTGCGACACGGCGGACTGCGTGAGGCCCAACGCGTCGGCGGCCGTGCCGAAACCGCCCTCGTCCACCACGGCGAGGAACGCGCGGAGCTGCGGGAGGTTCAGTGCCATGAACAACTCTCATGAGTAGGTCGGTGCCACTTGTTGGACTCATCCTCGTAGGTGCGGCGGTCCTCGCCCGGTGCAGACGTCCGGGAAGTTCGTGCTGCTGTCCGCGATCTGGGGCGGCAGCTTCGCGTTGGTCAAGGTGGCGGTGGACGCGGGCGTGCCGCCGGTGTGGGTGGCGTTGTCCCGCTGCCTGTTCGGCGCGCTCACGCTGGGGGCGATCTGCCTGGCGCGGGGTGCGGCCGTGCCGCTGGACCGGCGCACGTGCTGAACCTCGACGTGATCCGGGCGGCCGGGCCGGCGGTGGCATCGACCGTCACCTACGTCACGCCGTTGTGGTCGACGGCGGTCGGCGCGGTGCTGCTCGGCGAGCACGTGGGGTGGAACGCGCCGGCGGGTGGCGTGGTGGTGATCGCCGGCGTGCTGCCGGCCCGGTCGCGGGCAGATGTGAGGATCAGGTCGTGTAGTCCCGGTCCGACCAGGAAATCCCGGTTTGTCGAATTATTGCGTGACACTGCTCACTTCTTGCATGCTGATGCCGTCCCTCCAACGAAGGAGCGTGCGGTGCCCCTGTCACGCAGGACATTCCTCGGGTCGGCACTGGCCGCCTCGGCACTGGCCACCACGGCGTCCCCGGCGGGCGCGGCGAGCCCGCCGGGCGACGTGGTCGGCAAGATCACCGTCGGCTACCAGGGCTGGTTCGCGGCCCGGGGCGACAACTCGCCGATCAACGGCTGGTGGCACTGGAGCGACAACTGGGGCCAACCGCCGTCGCCGACGAACCACGCGCTCATGTCGTGGCCGGACATGACCGACTACGCGAACAAGTACCCGACGGCGTTCGGGACCCTCGGCGACGGCCGACCGGCGACCGTCTTCTCCAACCACGACTACCAGACCGTGGACGTGCACTTCCGCTGGATGCGCGAGTACGGCTGCGACACCGCGGCCCTCCAGCGGTTCAACCCGACCGGCGGCGAGGGCCCGATCCGCGACGCCGTCACCGCCCACGTCCGGCGGGCCGCCGAGGCGCACGGCGTGAAGTTCTACCTCATGTACGACGTCACGAACTGGACGGCCATGCAGTCGGAGATCAAGGCCGACTGGACGGACAAGATGCGCGCGCACACCGCGTCACCGATGTACGCGCGGCAGAACGGCAAGCCGGTCGTGTGCCTCTGGGGCTTCGGCTTCAACGACCCGGGCCGCCCGTTCACCCCGCAGCAGTGCCAGGACGTGATCGACTGGTTCAAGGGCCAGGGCGTGTACCTGATCGGCGGCGTGCCGACGCACTGGCGGCGCGAGATCGAGGACTCGCGGCCCGGTTTCGCCCAGGTCTACCGCAGCTTCGACATGATCTCGCCGTGGATGGTCGGCCGGATCGGCAGCGTCGCCGACGCCGACAACTTCCACGCGAACGTGAACTCGCCGGACGTGGCCGAGTGCGCGCGACTGGGCATCGACTACCAGCCGTGCGTGCTGCCCGGCGACCTGTCCCGGCGGCACCGGGCGCACGGCGACTTCATGTGGCGGCAGTTCTACAACATGTGCCGCCTCGGCGTGCAGGGCATCTACATCTCGATGTTCGACGAGTACAACGAGGCCAACCAGATCGCCAAGACGCCGGAGACGCAGGCGGGCATCCCCGTCGGGTCGGGTTTCCTGGCGCTGGACGAGGACGGCACGCGCTGCTCGTCCGACTACTACCTGCGCCTCACCGGCGACGGCGGCCGGATGCTGAAGGGGCAGCTCGCGTTGACGGCGGTCCGCCCGACGAAGCCGGTGCTCTCCGACCCGCCGGTCGAGCGCGACCTGGCGGCGGGCAGGCCCACCACCCAGAGCAGCCAGACCCAGCACTACGGCAGCCACTTCGCGGTGGACGCCGACCCGAACACCTATTGGGAGAGCGCGAACGGCGCGTTCCCGCAGTGGATCGGGGTCGACCTGGGCACGGTGGCCGCGCCGCGCCGGGTGGTGCTGAGCCTGCCGCCGAACCCGGCGTGGGGCCGCCGCACGCAGACCATCGCGGTGGAGGCGGGCGTGGACGGCTCGGCGTTCACCACGGTGGTCGGCGCGACCGGGCACGTGTTCGACCCCGCCACCGGCAACACCGTCACCGTCACCCTGCCCGCCGGGCTCGCCGCCCGACACCTGCGGCTGCGGTTCAGCGGGAACACGGGCTGGCCGGCCGGGCAGCTGGCCCGGTGGCAGGTCATCGGCTGACCCCACCGGCTGACCTCTGCCGGCCGACCTCGCGCCCTGGGAGCGCTCCCACGGTAGGCTCCGGCGCATGGTGAGCGTGTGGGTGACGGGGTCGGCGGACGGCATCGGTCGGGAGACGGCGACGACGCTGGTCGCGCAGGGGCACCGGGTGGTGCTGCACGCGCGCGACGAGGCGCGGGCCGGGCAGGCGCTGGCCGCCGTGCCGGGCGCGGCCGGCGTGCTGGTCGGCGACCTCGCCTCCCTGGCCCGGACCAGGGAGCTGGCGGCGGCGGCCGAGCCCTTCGACGTGGTGGTCCACAACGCGGGGCTCGGCGGCGGACTGCCCGAGCGGACCGTCACCGAGGACGGCCTGGAGCTGTTGTTCCAGGTCAACGTGCTGGCGCCGTACCTGCTCACGGCCTTGATGCCCCGGCCGCGGCGGTTGGTCTACCTGACGTCCGGGCTGGAGGCGCAGGGCGTGGCGGACCTCGACGACCTCCAGCACGAGCGCGGCCCGTGGCACGGCATGCAGGCGTACTCGGACTCGAAGCTGCTGGACGTGGCGCTGGCGTTCGCGGTGGCCCGCCGGTGGCCGGACGTGCTCAGCAACGCGGTCGACCCCGGCTGGATCAGGACCAAGCTGGGCGGCCCGAACGCCACCGACGACCTGCCGACGGGCGCGGACACCCAGGTGTGGCTCGCCACGAGCGATGAGCCCGCCGCCACCGTCACCGGCCGCTACTTCAAGTGGCGCGAGGACCTGCGCGCCAACCCCGCCGCATACGACGTGGAGATCCAGGAACGCCTGCTCGACGCGTGCGCGGAGATCACCGGAGTCAAGCTGACGTGATCACCCGCCAGGCGAACGGCACCGCCACGAGCAGCGCGGCGATCGCCCGGTAGGGCGGTCGCCGCACCGCCGTGAAGCGCATGACGACGTGGTTGAACCCGATGACGACGGGCAGGAAGAACAGCCACGTCACCACGACGAGGGCCACGATCGGCGCGAAGCCGTCGTCGACCAGGGCCGGGTCGTACGGCACCCAGCCCCACTCCTGCACGACCGCCGTGCCGAGCAGCCACAGCGAGAGCACCGGGTAGTAGCCGGCCAGGCCGAGGGCGAGGTTCATCGGCACGCCGATCACCCACGCCGCCCACGCGGGTCCGACAGGGCGTGCGACGGCCGGCCTGGTCATGTGGTCCTTCCTCGCGTCCTGCGGAAAAGGACGCGTCGCCGCCGAGTCGGGTTGCCTACGATCCCGGTCGTGCCACCGTCCCCCGGACCTCCGCGCGCGGTGCTGTCCGCGTTCGGCGTCACGGCCGAGCCCGTCGTGCTGCCCGGCGGCCGGGGCGGGACGTGGCGCGCCGGCGGGCTGGTGCTCAAGCCGGTCGACTTCGAGCCCGAGACGCGGTGGCGGTCCGACGTGCTCGCCGCGCTGCCGCCGGCGGACGGGTTCCGGGTCGCGCCTCCCGTGCGGTCCGCGTCCGGCGACTGGGTGGTCGACGGGTGGGAGGCGTGCCGGTTCGTGCCGGGCGAGCCGGACGTCGGCCGGCCGGACGACGTGCTGCGGGCCGGGATCGCGTTCCACGCCGCCGTGCGCGACGTGCCCCGACCCGCGTACCTCGACCTCCGCGACGACCCGTGGTCGGTCGGCGACCGGGTCGCGTGGGAGGAGTCGCCGGTGGACGTCGGCCCCACCGCGCTCGGGCTCCTGGAGCCCCTGGTCGCGGTCCGGCGCCCGGTGGACCTGCCGGCCCAGGTCGTGCACGGCGACCTGACGGGCAACGTGCTGTTCGCCGCCGGCCTGCCGCCCGCGGTGATCGACTGGCCGCCGTACTGGCGGCCCGCGTCGTGGGCGGCGGCGGTCGTGGCGGTGGACTGCCTGTGCCGGCACGGCGCGCCGCCGGAGCTGCTCGACCGCTGGTCGCACCTGCCGGCGTGGGACCAGGTGGTGCTCCGGGCGTTGATCTACCGGATCGTCACCCTGGACCGGGCCTCCGGTGACCGGCCGGCGGACCAGGTGCGCGCCCACCGGCCCGTGGTCGACCTGGTGGTCGGCCGGCTCAGCGGGCCAGGGTCTCCTCGGTGACCTGCCACAACCGGGTGGCCGCCGCCGGGTCGAGCGCGTAGGCCGCGACACCGCGGACCAGGGTGTCGCCCTGGTTCGGCAGGGCCTCGCCGCAGTCCTCGAAGTACCGGCCGCCGACGCCCTCCAGCAGCGGTGACGTCGCCAGCAGCACCGACGTGGCCGCGCCCTGCTCCGGCGTCTTCAGCCGGAAGCCGTCGGCCTCGGCCTGGCTGATCATCGCGTCCATCTGCCCGGGGTCGGCGTGCCGCTGGAGGTTGGTCATGATCCCGCCGGGCATCACGGCGTTCACCGTGATGCCGTCGGCCGCCCAGCGCTTGGTCGCCTCCACGGCGAGCAGGACGTTCGCGGTCTTCGACTGCGCGTACGCCGTCCACGGGTCGTAGGGGCGGTCGGTGTAGTGGATGTCGTCGAAGACGACCGGCGACATGAGGTGCGCGCTGGAGCTGACGGACACCACCCGTGCGCCCTCCAGGGCCAGGAACCGGTGCAGGCCCCTGGTCAGCGCGAAGTGGCCCAGGTGGTTGGTGGCGAACTGGAGTTCCCAGCCCTCCGGCGTGCGGGTCTCCGGCGCGGCCATCACGCCCGCGTTGTTCACCAGGACGTGCAGCGGGCCGTCCCAGCCGGCCGCGAACGCCGCCACCGACGCCTGGTCGGCCAGGTCGAGCCGGGCGACCCGGACGTCGCCGCCGATCTCGTCGGCCACCCGCCGCCCGGCCCCGGTGTCGCGGACCGCCAGCGTGACCTCGGCGCCGGCGGAGGCCAACGCCCGGGCGGTCTCGACGCCGATGCCGGACGCGCCACCGGTGACCACCGCGCGCTTGCCGGTCAGGTCGACACCCGCCACGACCTGCGCCGCGGTGGACTCCGCGCCGAACGGCGTGGTGATGTGCTCGGTCATGCGTGCTCCCTGTCGTACACTGAAGCGGAGGTTCCTCCGTTACGTTCGACAGTAACCGGAGACTCCTCCGCTTAGCATTGAGAGCCGCGTCACACCGTCAAGGAGGCACCGTGTCCCGCCCACTGCGCGCGGACGCCCAGCGCAACCGCGACCGCTTGATCGAGACGGCGCTGGACGCGTTCACCAACGAGGGCGCGGACGCCACGCTGGACGCGATCGCCAAGCGCGCGGGCGTCGGCATCGGCACGCTCTACCGCCACTTCCCCACCCGTGAGGCGCTGGTGGAGGCGGTCTACCGCAACGAGCTGGCCAAGCTGTGCGACGCCGTGCCGCAGTTGCTGGCCGAACTGCCGCCCTTCGACGCGACCAGGGCGTGGATGGACCGGTTCACGGACTACATGGCCGCGAAACGCGGTCTGGCGGACGCGCTGAGCACGGTGATCGCGGGCGGTGGCGACCCGTACGGGGAGAGCTTGGCGCGGCTCGTGGAGGCCGCGGCCCTCCTGCTCGCAGCCGTCGACCGCACGGACGTGGTGCCCCTGGACCTGCTGGCCACCCTCGGCGGGATCGCGATGGCGGCGGGCGAGATCGGCCCGCGGCCCGGCACGCTCGACCTCGTGATGGACGGCCTGCGCTACCGGCCGTGAGTGGGCAGCGCGTCCCCGGCCCGCGGCGTGCCGACCAGTTGCCGGCTCAGGTCGCCGCGCAACGTGGACACCGCGTCGAGCACGTAGTTCTGCCGCACCCGCCACGGACCGCGGTCGCCCTGGCGCGGGAACGCGTCGACGGCGCGCTGGACGTAGCCGGAGGCGAGGTCGAGCAGCGGGCGGCGGGCCAGCGGGCGGTCCGGCGCGGGGACGACGGACGCGTAGCCGTGCCGGTCCATGTGGGTGATCACCCGGCACACCAGGCGTGAGGTCAGGTCGGCGCGCAACGTCCACGACGCGTTCGTGTAGCCGACGCACAGCGCGAAGTTCGGCAGGCCCGTGATCATCGCGCCGCGCCAGATGAACTGCTCGGACAGCGCCACCGCTCGTCCGTCCACGCTCGGCGCGATCCCGCCGAGCGCGAGCAGCCGCAGGCCGGTGGCCGTGACGACGACGTCGGCGCGCAGCTCGCGGCCGGACCGGAGCCGCACGCCGTCCGGGGTGAACGTGTCGACGTGATCGGTGACGACCGACGCGCGGCCGCGCTTGAGCGCCTTGAACAGGTCCGCGTCCGGAACCGCGCAGAGCCGCTGGTCCCAGGGGTCGTAGGTGGGCGTGAAGTGCTCGCGGATCGCGGCCTCGTCTTCGAGCACCTTGGTCGAGAGCCCGATGAGCACCTTGCGCGCGACCTTCGGCCAGCGGCGGCAGAACTGGTAGAAGGCGAGGCTGAACAGGATGTTCTTGGTCCGGATCAGGCGGTGCGCGGCGTTGGTGGGCAGCAGGTCGCGGACCTTGTCGGCGAACTTGTCGCGGCCGGGCACCACGCCCATCCACGTCGGCGAGCGCTGGAGCATCGTGACGTGCTCGGCGGTCCGCGCCATGGACGGCACCAACGTCACCGCCGTCGCCCCGCTGCCGATCACCACCACCCGCTTGCCCGCGTAGTCGAGGTCGTCGGGCCAGAACTGCGGTCGCACGAGCTCGCCGCGGAAGGACTCGACGCCGGGGAAGGTCGGGTCGTGACCCCGGTCGTAGTCGTAGTAGCCGGTGCAGGAGTAGAGGAAGTCGCAGGTGATCACGCTGTCCGTGACGGCGCCGTGCTCGTCGCGGCGACTGATCGTCAGCGTCCAGCGGGCGGTCTCGGTGGAGAAGTCGGCGGCGACCACCCTGGTCCGGTGGCGCACCAGCCGGTCGATGCCGAACTGCGCGGCCGTGGCCCGGATGTAGGCGAGGATCGACGAGCCGTCCGCGATCGACGGCGCCTCGCGCCAGGGCTTGAACGGGTAGCCGAGGGTGAACATGTCCGAGTCGGAGCGGACGCCCGGGTACCGGAAGAGGTCCCACGTCCCGCCGATCGTGTCGCGGGCTTCGAGGATCGCGACGGATTTGCCGGGACACTCGGTGCGCAACCGGTAGGCCGCGCCGACACCGGACAGTCCGGCTCCCACGATCACGACGTCGAGGTGCTCGGGAGTGGTCATCCCACAAGTGTGTCGGATGATCACTCCCAGCCTCCTACCCGCTCGCCGTGCTGCGGATGCCGCCGAGGTCCTGCGCCGAGCCACCCGCCGCGCAGGCCCCAGCCGGAGGCGCGTCGGGTGCGCGCCGGGCCAGACTGGTGGGGATGGTGGGGTCCCGTGAGCGTCGCCGAGGAGGCAGCATGTCCCAGCTCTCGCGTTTCCGGTTCGCAGGTGGCACGGCGGTGGTGACGGGCGCGGCCAGTGGGATCGGGGAGCACCTGGCGTACGGGCTGGCACGGCGCGGCAGCGGGCTGGTGCTGGTCGACCGTGATGCCGAGCGGCTCGCGGCGGTGGCGGGGCGGGTTCGGGGGGTGCGGGTGCGGACCTACGTCGCGGACCTGGCCGAGGTCGCCCGGCTGGAAGGGCTCGCGGCGCGGGTGGTGGCCGAGAATCCCGGGATCAGCCTGCTGGTCAACAACGCGGGTGTGGCGCTGGGTGGGACGTTCGACCAGGTGAACGCCGAGGAGTTCGACTGGGTCATGGACGTCAACTTCCGGGCCCCGGTCGCGTTGACCCGACTGCTGCTGCCGACGTTGCTGGCCTCGCCCGGCAGCCACGTGGTCAACGTGTCGAGCCTGTTCGGGCTCATCGGACCACCCGGCCAGACGGCGTACTCGGCCAGCAAGTTCGCCCTGCGCGGGTTCAGCGAGTCGTTGCGCCACGAGCTGGCCGACCGGGGCGTCGGCGTGACCTGCGTCCACCCGGGCGGCATCCGCACCCGGATCGCGGAGACCGCGCGGGTGGCGTCGGGGGTCGACGAGGTCGAGGCGGCCCAGGGCAAGGAGAGCTTCGTGAAGCTGTTGACGTACCCGGCGGACAAGGCCGCCGAGCGCATCCTTACCGGCGTGGCGAAGCGCAAGGGCCGGGTGTTGATCGCGTGGACGGCCGTCGTGCCGGACATCCTCGCCCGCCTCTTCCCCACCTCCTACCTGGCCGTGATGAACCGCCTCAGCCCGGCCACCACCCGCAACGCGGCTCAGCGCAACACGACCTCCACGGGCAACTGAGTCACCTGGTCGAGCGACGTGATCACCGGCGTCACGCGGTAGGCGTCGGTGTCGAAGGCCGCCCGCAGGTCGGCGTGGGGGTCCTGCATCAGCGCGGCCAGCTCGTCGGCCGCCGCGACCTCCTCTTCGGACAGTTCCGGCTCGTCGCTCAGCCCGCCCCACAGGTCCCAGAGGATCATCTCGTGCTTGTTCATCGACGCGAGGTCCTGCACGAGGTCGTGCCGCACCTGGGTCAGGCCGCGCGTGCCCGGGATGGTCAGCTCGGGCGAGACCACGAACCGCTCGGGGTCGACCGCACCCGAACGGCACGCCCGCCAGGCGTCCGCGCCCACCAGGAACCGGTCCCTCGGCACGTCCATCAGGTCGACCTCGCCGTCCAGGAACTGCGGGTCGACCAGCCGCCACCGCCGCCCGTCCCACACCTCCGCCACCACGTGGTCCATGTACCAGTCGGGGGCGAGGTACCCGGCGAACCCGACCCGCGACCTCGCCGGGACGCCGTGGTGTCGCGCCATCGACACGAACAGCAGCGTGAAGTCGCGGCAACAGCCCACGATCCGCTCGGTCGGCGCACGCTCCTCCCCCAGCGCGGGGTTGAGCTCGTGCAGCCGGGCGAACATGTCCGCCGCGTACCGGAGGTCGACCTCCGCCAGCCGCTCCGCCGGGAACCCGTGGTCGGTGATGTCCCCGTTGCCCCAGTAGTGGAACACCAGTCCGGCCGCGGCCCGCCGCAGCTCCGCCAGGCCCGGTCCGACGCCGTCCAGCCACCCGGCCACCGGACCGGGATCGGTGAACCGGCTGTGCGTGGTGTAGTCGATCATGTGGTCTCCCCTCGACCTGTGTGCCACCCTGTCTACCGCCCGCCCCAAGGGCACGGTCAAGTGGCGACGTCGGCCGACGACCGACGTGTGCTCCGTCAAGCGGATCTTCCGAGATGTGCGGTCACCGGACCCGCGATCCCGCGTAGAAATCAGACATGGCGGAACGGCACAACGAGATCACCGGCGGGCACTTCACCGGTCCGGTCGTGCAGACGGGCAGCATCGACCACCTGACCGTCCGGTTCGGGGCCGCGCCGCCGGAGGAGGTCCCGCCGTTGACCTCGTGGTCGGACCGCCCGGCGCTGACCCCGGCGCTGCGGGACCTGCTGGAGGCGCAACGCCGGGCGACGGAGTCGCTGCCGTACAAGCTGCTCGGCGTGAAGCAGCCGGAGCTGACGCAGGTCTACGTGCAGCAGACCATGCGCCCGCAGGTCCTCGACCGGTCCCTCGAACCCGAGCGCAAGCTCTCTGCCGAGTCGACCGAACGCACCTTGACCATCGCCGGCGCGCTGGACCGCAACGGGCACCTGATGATCACCGGGGAGCCGGGCAGCGGCAAGTCCACCGTCGGCTACCTGTACGTGCAGCAGGTCTCGGAGTTCTGGCTCAGCGGGAGCGACGGCCCGCCGCCTCTCTCCGAGCCGGTGCTGCCGCTGCGGGTGCCGGCACGGGCCCTGGCCCAGCACAAGACGTGGGCCGACCTGCTCGCTGCGGGCGCGGAGGACGCGTTGGGCAGGTTGCTCGGCGAACGCCCGCCGGCCGCGCTGCTCGCCCGTCGCGCCCTGGGCACCCGGTGGCTGGTGTTCATCGACGGCCTGGACGAGATCATCGAACCGGACACCAGGGCGCAGGTCATCGACGCGATTGCGCATCAGGTCCGCCGGGGTTCGGACCACCGGCTGGTGATCACCACCCGACCGCTGCCCGGTGACGAGCTCAAGCCCCTGGAACTGGCGGGCGTCGACAGCTACGTCATCCAGCCGTTCGGCCGGGTCGAGCTGGAGGAGTTTGCGCGGGCCTGGTTCCGGGCGCAGACGCCGATCACCGCGATGAGCTCGGCGGAGGCGTTCATCCGGCAGGTGCGCGACGGCCGGCTGCGAGAGCTGGTGCGCAACCCGCTGCTGGCCACGATCGCGGCCATCGCCAAGACCCTCGAACCGGACCGCCCGCTGCCCAACAGCCGGGTCGACCTCTACGGCCGGTTCATGGAGTACCTGTTGGACGACGGGGCGAGCCGGCGCAACACCATCGCCGAACTGCGCCGCTCGGTGCGCGACCACCCGGAGCGGCACGCGTTCATCGAGTGGGTGCACCAGCACCGGACCGGGATCGTGGAGCAGCTCGCGACCCACCGGTTGGAGACCGGGTCGCCGCTGTTCGAGGCCGCGTGCGCGTGGGTGGAGGAGAACCGCTCGGCCCTGCCCGACCTGTGGCGGGACGACCTGCGCGCGCTCTTGGCCGGGACCGGTGTTCTCGTCCACGCCGACGACGACCTCCGGTTCCGGCACCACTCGTTCGCCGAGTTCCTGGCCGCTCGCCAGCGGGCCGGTGAGATCCCGGCGGACTTCCCGGACCTCGACGAGTGGATCGAACGCGGTCTGACCGTCGCCAAGCGGGCGTTCGCGTTGTTCACCTTCGTCCTGTGGGGTCGGGACAAGCGTGATCTCGGTCGGGTGCTGTCCGTGCTGCTCGCAGGCGCCAAACCTGAGGTGCTGCTGGCGGGCCGGTTGCTCGCGGAGGGGATCGCGGTCGAGCAGGCGCTGACCGCCGCCGTCGTGGACCGGCTGCTGGAGCTGGTCCCCGCCAACGGTGTCCTGCCCGACCCGTGGGACGACGTCGAGGAAGTGGGCACCGTGCTGGTGTCGCTTCCACCTGAGGCGGTGCCCCCGCCCGTGACAGCCCGGCTGCGCGCCTGGCGTGACCGCGCGGAACTCGCCGAGGCGGTGCGCGTCGAGTCCGCCGTCGCGCTCGGCCAGCTCGACGACCCGGCGGCGGCTGCCCGCTGGTTGGAGGAGTTCGCCGACCACGCCGGTCCCGCCGGGGTCAAGCGCGGTGTCGAGGCGCTGAAAGATTTGGTCCCGGACGGCGCCGAACGCGCGGAACGCCTCCTGCTCCGGCTCGCCGCATCCGCCGAGGGCGACCACTCCCGGGCGCTGGCAATCATCTCGACCATGCTGGACGCCAGGATGATCGACGCCGCCGGTCCGCTGATCCGAAGGCTGGTCCACCGGCTGCGGACCGACCCGACGGTCGACAGTCGAGCCACGCGCCTTGGGTCACCGATCACGGACGTGGCGGGCGCGCCCTCGGTCGGTTGGGGGGCGCTGGCGAAGCTCGCCGCACAGGCCAAGTGTCATGACGAGGCGCTGTGGGCCGCAGAACGGGTGTTGGGCGCGGAGGCTCCGACCGTGGAGGAGTTCGGCGACGCGGTCTCAGCGGTGCTGTCAGCGGTCGACGCCGAGGGCGTACCTATCGCGATGGCTGCCGTGGCTGGGAAGTCGGGCGAGTACTTGGTCAAGGCGGCACACGCCCTTCAGGAAGCGCTGCACCACGGCGCCGCAGTCGAGTTGGCTCGGAGGGTGTTGACGGAATCGTATACAACCAACAACGACTTCCGCGAGGCCGCGCGCGTCCTCGCGGACTGCGACGCCGTGCCCGAACTGCTGCGGCTTGTCGAAGCGAACCCGCAGTCGAGCGTCCGTCACAACGCACAGCTCATGATGGCTTTGGCGCACAGGAAAAATCTGCCGGTCACTCGCGAGTTCGCCCGGTCGGTGTTGGCCGATCCCGCCGCCAACCGCTGGAGCTTCGGCGCGGCCGCGCGCACGTTGTTCGACCCCGAGGATCCGATGACCGCGACCGAGATCTACGCCGTGGCCCGCACGCGCGGCCCCGAGCACCGGGCCGCGGCGATCACCGTGTTCGGTGCCGTCGACCACGTCGAGTACCAGCGGAAGCTGCTCGAAAGCCTGCTCGACGGCACCACGCAGCCCAGCTTGCTGGCGGAGGTCGCGGCAAACCTGGTCGAAGATCCGAGATCCGAACTCGCGGACGAGGTGCTGACCGTCGCGGCGGCGAGGCTCCTCGATTGCGACGGCTACAACCAGTCCCAGATCGTCGGGGCGCTCATTGACAGCCGACGCAAAGACGAAGCCCTTGCCGCGGCCCGGCTCTCAACCCTAGCCAACCTGTCGGAGACGGTTTGGCTGAAGTTCCTCGTCCCGGAGTGGATCCGGGCTGGCGGCGCCGCCAGTGCCGACGTGATAGTGGCCGAGGTACTGGCGCGCGACGTCCCGGCCGTCCGCCGCGTGGAGGTGGCGGACGGGCTGGCCAAGGAGGGGTTGCTGCGAGCCGCGATCACCGTGTGGCTGGATGTCGTCCGCCATCACGGCGAGGCCATCGATCAGGGCGTCCTGGCGGCGTCACGCCTGATCCGGTGTGGGCACCGGGACGATGTCCACATGGTGCTCGACCGCGCGCTGGACGAACAACGGACGGAGCCCGCCCGCGACCGGTTGCGAGCGTTGCGGGCGTGGGCGGCGGTGTGAGCGGTCAGGTGGTGGTGAACAGGACGTAGCCGTAGCTCAACTCCCGGCGACCGGGGTTGGCGCGGACCCAACCGTCCACCACGTCGGCCGGGAACTCGATGCGCAGCACGGCTTCCAGCTCCGCCGCGTCACGGCACCGCCACGACGCCATCACCTCGGTGCGCTCGACGCCCCGTTCCCGCCACCACGCGTCGGTCGTGTCGGCGGTCCCCTGCGCGGACGCCCACGGTGAGGCGGCGAGCAGCTCGGCGAACTCACCGCGCCGCCAGTCGTTGTCGATCACGACCAGCGCGCCGCCGGGCCGCAGCACGCGCCGCACCTCGGCGAGACCCGGCTCGCAGTCCGGCGGGAAGAAGTAGGCGAACCGGGCGTGCGCCACGTCCACGCTCGCGTCGGGCAACGGGATGTGCTCCGCCGAACCGTGCCGCACGTCACCCCGCTCCCGCGCCCGGAGCAGCAGGTCCGGGTCTGGTTCGACGCCGATCACCTCGTCCGCGTCGGCCGCGTAGCGCGGCAGCCAGAACCCCGTGCCGCAGCCGAGGTCGAGCACCGTGCGCCCGGCCCAGTCGGACCGCTCCCGCAGCGCACGCCACAGCCGTCCGTCGGGGTCGATCGCCTCGTTCTCCCGCTCGTAGACGTCGGGGTGGTCGGCGATGTTGGGCGCGCGGTGGAAGTCGGGGAACGTCACGACGCACACCGTAGACATCGACACCGTGCTTCCACTCAGGAATCGAGGAGCCGCGCGCGTGCGGCGGTGTGACACGCGCGACGATCCCGTCCGGACGCGACATCCACAGGTTCTCTCAGGAAGCACCCGGACCTGCGACTTGCCCGCTCACGTGGATTAAGGCAAGCAGCCCAATGGAAATGGTCCACGTATCTGATCGACAAGACGTGGTACCTGTGTCTTACAGGGCGACCACAGGGGGTGCGCTCGTCCTGCCCGGTCATACCGGGAAATCAAGACCCGGGGGGGGTCTATGAAACAGCACGGCACGAACAGCTTCTTCGTCGTGGGCGAGGGAGTGCTCGAGTTCGACCGCGAGGGTGAGGCCACGACTCGTCGGCCGCTCACCGTGGAGGAGTTGCGGCGGTTCCGGTTCTCCCGGCTGGGCCCGGAGGGGATCCCGCTGGACGAGGAGACCAGGATCGCCTTGGCCACCGCGATGACCGCGAAGGTACCGCAGCTCGACTCCGCGGACCCGTCGATCCCGGCGGGGTTCACCTACCTCGGCCAGTTCGTCGACCACGACCTGACCATGGACCGCACCGAGTCGCAGCTCGGCGAGGACGTCACGCTCGACGAGCTGGTGCAGGGCCGCTCGCCCGCGCTGGACCTCGACTCGGTGTACGGGCGCGGTCCCCAGGACCGCCACGACCGGATCTTCTACGCCGCGGACGGCGTGAAGCTGAAGGTCGGCACCACCTCGCCGACGCCGTTCCCGGACGAGCGGGTCAACGTCGCGTTGGAGGGGTTCGACCTGCCGAGGTTCGGCGCGGCGGGCACGACCGGGGCGGACCGGCGCAGGCCGCTGATCCCGGACGGCCGCAACGACGAGAACCTGGCCGTCGCCCAGACCCACCTGGCGTTCATCAGGTTCCACAACCGGGTCGTGGACGAGCTGGGGTTGCGCGGGCTGACCGGGCGGCGGCTGTTCACCGCGGCGCGCGAGCAGGTGGTGCGCCACTACCAGTGGTTGCTGCGCACCGACTTCCTGCCGCGGATCGTGGACCCGGCGATCGTCGACGACGTGTTCACCAACGGTCGGCGGTTCTTCGAGGCGCCGGGCCGGGGCAAGTCGCCGCACGGGCTCGAACCGACCATGCCGCTGGAGTTCTCGGTGGCGGCGTACCGGTTGGGCCACAGCATGATCCGGGACGAGTACCAGTGGAACCGGGTGTTCACCTCGACCGGCCCGGGCAAGGCCGCGACCCTGTTCCTGTTGTTCGTCTTCACCGGCACGTCCGGCAACTTCGACCCCGGGTCACAGCTGCCGGACCTGGACAACCCCAACTCGGGCACGGTCGACACGCTGCCCACCAACTGGATCGCCGACTTCCGCCGGCTGTTCGACTTCACCGAGGCCGACCGGCCGGACCTCGCGCCGCCGGCCGCCGGTGGCAACGTCACCAAGCGGGTCGACAGCCTGGTGGTCAACCCGCTGGCCGAGCTCCCCGCGGGCACGTTCGGCGGGCGCGGCTCCACGTTCCCGCCGATCGAGCGCAACCTGGCGTTCCGCAACCTGACCCGGGCGAACATGGTCCGGCTGGCCAGCGGGCAGCAGATGGCGGAGTTCCTCGGCGTGGAGCCGTTGACCGACGAGCAGGTCCTGGTCGGCGACGGTGGCGTCGCGCTGGACTCGCTGACCGACGCGCAGAAGGCCGCGGTGACCGCGGCGACCCCGTTGTGGTTCTACGTGCTGCGCGAGGCGGAGTTCAACCGCGGCAGGCTCGGACCGGTAGGTGGCCGGATCGTGGCCGAGGTGTTCCACCGCGCCATCGAGGGCAGCCGCACGTCGATCGTCCGCGAACCGTCGTGGCGGCCGGCGTTCGGCCCGGACTCGCGGACGTTCCGGATGACGGACCTGCTGCTGTTCGCGTTCGAGGGCAAGGCGGACCTGCTCAACCCGCTCGGCGACTGACGCACACCGCGAACGGTCCCCGGCCCTCTTGAGGACCGGGGGCCGTTCGCGTGGCCGTGCACGCCTCGCCGCTCAAGCGTGGCGGACCCACTCCCGGTGGAAGCCTTCGACGTGGCGGGTGACCCTGGTGGCGGCCAGCTCGCCGTTGCCCGCCTGGACGGCGCGCAGGATCGACCGGTGCTCGCGGCGCAGCCGCACGGCGGTCCGCGACCAGTCCGGCAACGCCTGCACGGCGTCCAGCACGGTCCGGTGGATCGCGTCGCGCAGCGCGGCCATGATCGCGGTGTTGACGGCGTTGCCGGCGGCGGCGGTGAGGGCGACGTGGAAGTCGGCGTCGAGCAGGTGGAAGGTGTCCGCATCGATGTCCGGCGCGTCCATGCGGGCCAGCAGCTCGGCGGCGCGCACGAGGTCGGGGTGGTCGGGACGGGCCGCCGCCGCGCGCACGGCGTGGCTCTCGATCATCACCCTGGTCCCGACGAGGTCGGCCATCGGCAACCGGCGCGTGGCCAGGTGCAGGCGCAGGGCCGCACCGAGCCCGCCCGCCGGGTCGGCGATGACGGTGGTGCCCGCGTCCGGTCCCGACCCGACGCCGCTGCGGACCACGCCCATCGCCTGCAACACCCGGATCGCCTCGCGCACGGTGGCCCGGCTCACGCCGAGGTCCTCGGCGAGCTTGCGCTCGGCGGGCAGCTGCTGCCCCACGCCGAGCCGGCCCGCGGTCAGCTCCGACTCGACGTGCCTGAGCACCGTGCCGTACCCGGACAAGCGGACACCTCCGTCGTGTGGTCTGACCACAGTCTGGTGTGGTCAGACCACAGAGTCTAGAGTCGGCGGGGTGAGAGTCGCGCTGTTCGTCACCTGCCTGGTCGACGGCCTGTTCCCGGACGTCGGCAAGGCCACCGTCCGGCTGCTGGAACGGCTCGGCCACGAGGTGGTCGTCCCGTCGGCCCAGACCTGCTGCGGCCAGATGCACATCAACACCGGCTACCCCGGCCAGGCGGTGCCGGTGATCCGCAACCACGTCGAGGCGTTCGAGGGCGCCGACGTGATCGTCGCGCCCTCCGGGTCGTGCGCGGGGTCGGTGCGCCACCAGCACGCCGACGTCGCCCGCGCGCACGGTGACGCGAAGCTGGCCGAGGCAGCCGCGGACACGGCCAAGCGCACGTACGAGCTGTCGGAGTTCCTGGTGGACGTCCTCCGGCTCACCGACGTGGGCGCGTACTTCCCGCACCGGGTCACCTACCACCCCACCTGCCACTCGCTGCGCGTGCTGAAGGTCCAGGACCGGCCGTTGCGGCTGCTCAGGGCGGTCGAGGGCATCGACCTGGTCGAGCTGCCGTCCGCCGAGACGTGCTGCGGCTTCGGCGGCACGTTCGCGCTGAAGAACTCCGACACCTCCACCGCCATGCTCGGCGACAAGATGAGCGCGGTGCTGAGCACGAAGGCGGGCGTGGTCACCGCGGGCGACTCGTCGTGCCTGATGCACATCGGCGGCGGGTTGAGCAGGCTGCGCAGCGGCGTCCGGCCGCTGCACCTGGCCCAGATCCTGGAGCACACGCGATGACGACGTTCCTGGGCATGCCCGCCGGTGGCGGGAACCTGACCGGCGAGCCGTTCCCCAAGGCCGCGCGGGAAGCGCTGGGCAACGCCCAGCTGCGCCGCAACCTGGCCAAGGCCACCTCCACGATCCGGGCGAAGCGGGCGAACGTCGTCGGCGAGCTGCCGGACTGGGCGCAGCTGCGCGCGGCGGGCGCGGCGATCAAGGACGAGGTGCTGGCCAACCTGGACGAGCACCTGGTGCGGTTCGAGGAGGCGTTGACGAGCCGCGGCACGCGGGTGCACTGGGCGCGTGACGCCGACGAGGCCAACCGCATCGTCTGCGACCTGGTGCGGGCGACCGGCACCCGCGAGGTGATCAAGGTCAAGTCGATGGCCACGGTCGAGATCGGGTTGAACGAGGCCCTGGCCGACATCGGCGTGCACGCGGTGGAGACCGACCTGGCCGAGCTGATCGTCCAGCTGGGCAACGACAAGTCGAGCCACATCCTGGTGCCCGCGATCCACCGCAACCGGGCGGAGATCCGGGAGGTCTTCCGGCGCGAGATGCCGGGCGTGGACCCGGACCTGACCGACGACCCGAGGGCGTTGGCCGAGGCGGCGCGCGAGCACCTGCGGCAGAAGTTCATGACGGTGGACGTGGCCGTCTCGGGGGCGAACTTCGGCGTGGCCGAGACCGGGTCGCTGGTGGTGGTCGAGTCCGAGGGCAACGGCCGGATGTGCCTGACGCTGCCGCGCACGCTGATCAGCGTGGTCGGCATCGAGAAGCTGGTGCCGTCGTGGCGCGACCTCGAGGTGTTCCTGCAACTGCTGCCGCGGTCGTCGACCGGTGAGCGGATGAACCCGTACACGTCGGTGTGGACAGGGCCGACCGAGGGGCAGACCAGCCACGTGGTGCTGGTGGACAACGGCCGCACGGCCACGCTCGCCGACCCGGACGGGCGGGCGGCGTTGCGCTGCATCCGGTGTTCGGCGTGCCTGAACTCGTGCCCGGTGTACGAGCGGACCGGTGGGCACGCGTACGGCTCGACGTACCCCGGTCCGATCGGCGCGGTGCTGTCGCCGCAGCTGACCGGGGTCGACCGGAACCCGACGCTGCCGTTCGCGTCGTCGCTCTGCGGTGTCTGCTACGACGTGTGCCCGGTGGCGATCGACATCCCGTCGATGCTGGTGCACCTGCGGCAGCGGGTCACGGCGTCGAAGCGGACCACGCCGGAGTCGACGGCGATGCGGGCGTTGGCGTGGGCGATGTCGGACGCGCGCCGGTGGCGGCGGCTGGTGGGGTTGGGGAAGTTCGGGCGGGTGGCGAGCCGGCACGTGCCGCTGCCGGGCTGGTCGACCGCGCGCGACCTGCCCGAGCCGCCGAAGGAGACGTTCCGCGACTGGTGGGAGTCCCGATGAGCGCTCGTGACGAGGTCCTGGCGAGGGTGCGCCGGGCGAAGGGGCCGCGCGAGGTGGCTCCCGTGCCCCGCGAGTACCGGGCAGCCGGCACCCGGGGGCCGGGCGATGTCGAGCTGTTCGCCGAGCGCCTGCGCGACTACCGCGCCCTGGTCCGCGTGGTGGCCGCCGACCAGGTCGCCTCGGCCATCGCCGACGCGCTGCGCGCCCGAGGCGCCCACCACGTCGTGACCGCGCCCGGCACACCACCCGAGTGGACCGCGACGTGGACCGGCGAGGAGCCGGCAGGGTGGACCGCGGAGCGAACGGCGGACCAGACGGCGGGGCGGACCTCCGAGGGGCCGGAATTGTCGGACCCCGTCGGTAAAATCACATCAAGGGTTCCCCTTGGCGGGGACGCTCGCGAAGCGCTTCCCGCTGACGAGGACGCGCGTGAAGTGCTCCTCCCCGGTGGTGACGCGCACGAGGGCCACCCCGCTGACCAGGGCGTTCGCGAAGTCCGTCGCGTTGGCGGGGACGCGCGTGGAGCGCTCCGGGGCATCGTCGAAGCGGCCGACGCGGTGGTCACTGCCTGTCACGTGGCGGTAGCGGAGACTGGCACCATCGTGCTCGACCACGACGCGGCCGACCAAGGCCCCCGGGCCCTGACCCTCGTGCCGGACTACCACCTGGTGGTCGTGCGGGCCGACCAGGTGGTGGCCGGCGTCCCGGACGCGGTCGCGGCGTTGGCCGGGGTGCTCACCCAGACGTGGATCAGCGGACCGTCCGCGACCAGCGACATCGAGCTGGAACGGGTCGAGGGGGTGCACGGTCCGCGCACGCTGGAGGTCGTGATCACGCGCTGAGACGCCGGCGTTCGCGTTCTCATCCTTTGGGCGGTTCCGCCCACGATCGCGTGGTTCGCTAGGATTGGACACCCGATCGAGAGGCGCTGCAACGGGCGACGAGCCCGCCACGCTCGGCCGGGGCTCGACGATCCGAAGGGCGCCTCCCAACCTGGGAGGCCGCGTGTCGGAAAACGCCCTGCGAGAGCTGTTGGACCAGCGCGTCGCGGTGCTGGACGGCGCCTGGGGCACGATGCTCCAAGCCGCCGGGCTCACCCCGGCCGACTACCGCGGCGACCTGCTCGGCGACCACGCGCACGACGTCACCGGCGACCCGGACCTGCTCAACCTGACCCGCCCGGACGTCGTCCTCGACGTCCACCGCCAGTACCTGGCCGCGGGCGCGGACATCACCACCACCAACACGTTCACCGCGACGAGCATCGCGCAGGCCGACTACGGCCTGGAGAAGCTGGTCCGCGAGATGAACGTGCGCGGCGCGCAGCTCGCCCGCCAGGCCGCCGACGAGGCGGGCGGCCGGTTCGTGGCCGGCTCCGTCGGCCCGCTCAACGTCACCCTGTCCCTGTCGCCGCGGGTCGAGGACCCGGCGTACCGGACGGTGTCGTTCGACCGGGTCAAGGACGCCTACGCGGAGCAGATCAGCGCGCTCGCCGAGGGCGGCGTCGACCTGCTGCTCATCGAGACGATCTTCGACACGCTCAACGCGAAGGCCGCCGTCGCCGCGGCCCGCGAGGTCGCGCCCCACCTGCCGCTGTGGATCTCGGTCACCATCGTGGACCTGAGCGGGCGGACGCTGTCCGGGCAGACGGTCGAGGCGTTCTGGAACTCCGTCGCGCACGCGGAGCCGCTGATCGTGGGCGTGAACTGCTCACTGGGCGCGGCCGAGATGCGACCGCACGTCACCGAGATGTCCCGGATCGCGGGCACCTACACCGCGAGCCACCCCAACGCCGGGCTGCCCAACGCGTTCGGCGGCTACGACCAGACCCCGGACGAGACCGCCACGCTGCTGCACGGTTTCGCCGAGGAGGGCGTGGTCAACATCGTCGGCGGCTGCTGCGGCACGACGCCCGAGCACATCGCGCGGGTCGCGGCGGCGGTCAAGGACCTGCCGCCGCGGTCGGTGGCGCGGGTGCCGGACCGGACCAGGTTCAGCGGTCTGGAGCCGTTCGAGATCAGCGCGGACACCGGGTTCGTGATGATCGGCGAGCGCACCAACGTGACGGGTTCGGCGAAGTTCCGCCGGCTGGTCGAGAGCGACAACTACCAGGCGGCGGTGGACGTCGCGCTGGAGCAGGTGCGCGGCGGCGCGAACCTGCTGGACGTGAACATGGACGCCGACCTGCTCGACAGCGAGCGGGCGATGACCACGTTCCTCAACCTGATCGCCACCGAGCCGGAGATCGCCCGCGTCCCGATCATGGTCGACAGCTCGCGCTGGAGCGTGCTGGAGGCCGGGCTGAAGTGCGTGCAGGGCAAGGGCGTGGTCAACTCGATCAGCCTCAAGGAGGGCGAGGAGTCGTTCCTGGCCCAGGCCCGCCGCATCCGCGACTTCGGCGCGGGCGTGGTGGTGATGGCGTTCGACGAGCTGGGCCAGGCCGACACCGCCGAGCGCAAGGTCGAGATCTGCGGTCGCGCGTACGACCTGCTGACGCAGAAGGCGGACTTCCCGGCCGAGGACATCATCTTCGACCCGAACGTGCTCGCGGTCGCGACGGGCATCGCCGAGCACAACGGGTACGCCAAGGCGTTCCTGGACGCGATCCCGCTGATCAAGCAGCGCTGTCCGGGCGTGCGGATCAGCGGCGGCATCTCGAACCTGTCGTTCTCGTTCCGCGGCAACGACACCGTGCGCGAGGCGATGCACTCGTCGTTCCTGTACCACGGCGTGCGCGCGGGCCTGGACATGGGCATCGTCAACGCGGGTCAGCTCGCGGTCTACGAGGACATCCCCAAGGACCTGCTGGAACTGGTCGAGGACGTGCTGTTCGACCGCCGCCCGGACGCCACGGACCGGCTGGTGTCGTTCGCCGAGACGGTGGCGGGCTCCGGCACGAAGCGCGTGATCGACCTGGCGTGGCGCGAGGGTCCGGTGGCCAAGCGGCTGGCGCACGCGCTGGTGCACGGCATCGTCGACTTCATCATCGAGGACACCGAAGAGGCGCGGCTGGAGGCGAAGCGCCCGCTCGACGTGATCGAGGGGCCGCTGATGGACGGCATGAAGGTCGTCGGCGACCTGTTCGGCGCGGGCAAGATGTTCCTGCCGCAGGTGGTGAAGAGCGCGCGGGTGATGAAGCGCGCGGTCGCGCACCTGGAGCCGTACATGGACGCGGAGAAGGAAGCCTCCGGCTCCACCCGCGGCAACGGCAAGGTCGTGCTGGCCACGGTGAAGGGCGACGTGCACGACATCGGCAAGAACATCGTCGGCGTGGTGCTCGGCTGCAACAACTACGACGTGATCGACCTGGGCGTGATGGTGCCCGCGGCGAAGATCCTGGACACCGCGATCGCCGAGGGCGCGGACGCGGTCGGCCTGTCCGGGCTGATCACGCCGTCGCTGGACGAGATGGTGTCGGTGGCGGCGGAGATGCAGCGGCGCGGGATGAAGCTGCCGCTGCTGATCGGCGGCGCGACGACGTCGCGGCAGCACACG
The DNA here is from genome assembly GCF_050946825.1 of Actinosynnema sp. CA-299493. Taxonomy (NCBI): domain Bacteria; kingdom Bacillati; phylum Actinomycetota; class Actinomycetes; order Pseudonocardiales; family Pseudonocardiaceae; genus Actinosynnema; species Actinosynnema sp. CA-299493. Next base: position 2,825,093 of record NZ_CP191993.1, on the reverse strand, counting down.
GCGGTGCGGATCGCGCCCGTGTACGACCAGACCACCGTGCACGTGCTGGACGCGTCGCGGGTGGCGGGCGTGGTGTCGGCGCTGCTGGACGACGAGCGCGCCGAGGAGCTGGCGGTGGCGACGCGGGTCGAGCAGCAGCGGTTGCGCGAGGAGCACGAGAACCGGCAGAGCACGCCGTTGCTGACGGTGGAGCAGGCCAGGGCGAACGCCGAGGTGGTGTCGTTCGAGGAGCTGCCGACGCCCGCGTTCACCGGGCTGCGGGTCGTGGAGCCGTCGGTGGCCGAGCTGCGCGAGATGATCGACTGGACGTTCTTCTTCCTGGCCTGGGAGCTGAAGGGCAAGTTCCCGAAGATCCTGGAGACCAACCCGGCCGCGCAGGAGCTGTTCGACGACGCGAACGAGATGCTCGACCAGATCATCGCGGACGGCTCGTTGTGGGCGAAGGGCGTGTACGGCTTCTGGCCCGCGCACTCCGAGGGCGACGACATCGTGGTGGACGGGCGGCGGCTGCCGATGCTGCGGCAGCAGACGCGGAAGCCGGCGAGCAGGCCGAACCGGAGCCTGGCCGACTACATCGCGCCGGCGGGCGACCACCTGGGCGGGTTCGCGGTGGCGATCCACGGCGCCGAGGAGCTGTCCGGGCGGTACGAGCGGGAGCAGGACGACTACAAGTCGATCATGGTGAAGGCGCTGGCGGACCGGTTGGCCGAGGCGTTCGCGGAGCACGTCCACCTCCGGGCGCGGCGGGACTGGTTCGAGTCGGACGCCGACCCGGAGTTGGCGGACCTGCACGCCGAGCGGTTCCGCGGCATCCGGCCCGCGTTCGGCTACCCGGCCAGCCCGGACCACAGCGAGAAGGAGGACCTGTTCGCGATGCTGGAGGCCGAGCAGGTCGGCCTGGCGTTGACGGACTCGTTCGCCATGACGCCGGCGGCGGCCGTGAGCGGCGTGATCTTCGCGCACCCGGAGGCCCGCTACTTCACCGTGGGTCGGATCGGCCGCGACCAGGTGGTCGACTACGCGCGGCGGCGCGGGATGCCGGTCGAGGAGGTCGAGCGCTGGCTCCGGCCGAATCTGGCCTACGAGCCGGGCGCCTGATCAATTCGGCGCGAATGCGCGAAGAATGATCACGCGGTCCCTCGTCGGCAGGCCGGCGCAATCACACTGACGAGGGACTGCGGAGCCGTGGCGGGCATGGCTATCGTCACCTTCGGGACCGTGAAAGGATCCCGAAGGGGGAACTGTGAAAAAGAATTCTTTGGTCGCACCTCTCGGCGCGCTGATCGTTTTCGTCATGATGGCCCTGTTGCCGTCGTCCGCGGCCGCGGCGTCGTCGGCCGCACCGACGCCGACCGGGCACGCGGTGGACCGGTCGTCCGTGCCCGCTTGTTACGTCACACCCAAAGCGGGCGTGAGCGGCGTGAACGTCCGCTTGCGCACGAACTCCGGCTCCACCCGACTCGGCATCATCCAGCCCGGGCAACGCGCCGCGGCGTCGTGCGATGCCACCTCGGGCAGCAGCTACACCGCGTGCGGCGGCACGAGCAGCTGGTGGATCCAGGTGCAGTGGGACGGCCGCACCGGTTACGTCGCCCACCTGTGCGTGGACTGGTACGAAGCCTGACCCGAGCAACCGCTGATCGACGGTCCCGCAACTGAACGATGGTGCCGCCCGCTTCTCCGCAGAAGCGGGCGGCACCATCACGAAATTGAATCAGGAATAGTCAAGGCTGGGTTTCCGCTAAACAGGCGGCAACTGCGGCGTTCGTGGACCGCTGCTCATCGACCGCTTCGACCACCGCGCCGGGAGGTGGTCAAGCGGTGGTCCACCCATAGTCGCGTCACGCGGGATGTCGACACGCGTCCTGCTGAACCTCGCGTCACGCCGGACGCGCACCACGGGTCGAGGTGCTCCGCCCGGACGTCCGGGGCGTGGCAGAGGCAGACGACCTCCCCCGACACGCCCCGGAGGCCGTTGTGGGTCGTGCGCCGAAGTGGCGAACCCGATCACGCCGACGCGGCGCAGAGCCGGCCGAGCGCTCACGGGAGCACGATGGCCGAAAGCCCCGCCGGCCCGAGTGGGCGACGGGGCTTTCGACGAGCGAACCGAACCAACCGGACGAACCGGCGGGCGTCAGACGGTGACCGCCTCGCGGTCCGCGGTGGGGTGGTCGGCCTTGCGCGCCTGGCGGCGCTCCTTGCGGCCCTCGACCATCGAGTACAGCGTGGGCACCAGCACCAGGGTGAGCAGCGTGGAGCTGATCAGGCCGCCGATCACCACGATCGCCAGCGGCTTGCCGATGAACGCGCCCTCGCCGGTGATGCCCAACGCCATCGGCAGCAGCGCGAAGATCGTGGCCGCGGCGGTCATCAGGATCGGCCGCAACCGCCGCCGACCGCCTTCGACCACCGCCTCGCGCACCGGCATCCCGTCCCGCCGGTACTGGTTGACCAGGTCGATCAGCACGATCGCGTTGGTCACCACGATCCCGACGAGCATCAGCATGCCGATCAGCGCGGGCAGGCCGAGCGGGGTGCCGGTGAGCAGCAGCAGGCCGATCGCGCCGGTCGCCGCGAACGGGATGGACACCAGCAGGATCAGCGGCTGCACCAGGCTGCGGAACGTCGCCACCATGATCAGGAACACGATCGCGATGGCCGCGAGCATGGCCAGGCCCAGGTCGGCGAACGTCTCGGCCTGGTCGGCGCTGACGCCGCCGATGCTGTGCGTAGCGCCCGCGGGCAGGTCCACCGCGTCCAGCCGCGACGTCAGGTCGGCCGTCACCGCGCCCAGGTCGGACCCGGTGGCCTTGGCCGACACGGTGGCGCTGCGCGCGCCGTCGGTGCGCCGCACCTGCACCGGGCCGTCCACCACGGCCACCTCGGCGACCTGGCCGAGCGTGACGCCGCCCGGCAGCGGCAGCGCGCGCAACGCGTCCACGTCGGCCGGCGCGGTGCCCGTGCGCAGCACGACCTGCTGCGACCGGCCGTCGATCGGCAGCTGGGCGACCGGCACGCCGCGCAGCGCCTGCGCCGCGAACTGGCCGATGGCCTGGCCGCTGAGCCCGCGGGCCGCCGCGGCGGCCTGGTCCACGGTCACCTGCACGCGCGGCGCGCTCACCGACAGGTCGTTGGTGACCTCGCCGACGCCGGCCGTCCCGGACACGACCTGCCGCACGCGGTCGGCCGCGTCCCGCAGCGCCTGCTCGTCGGGAGCGGTGACCAGCACGTCGATGGTGTCCGAGCCGAAGCCGGACGCCGCCGCGCCGAACGCCACCTCGCCCGCGCCGGGCGTGGTGGCCAACCGCTCGGTCAGCCGGTCCTGCAACGCCTCCAGGTCCGTGCCCTCGCGCACGGTGGCGCGCACGCTGGTGTCGCCGTCACCGCCGAAGCCGAACGCGGCCAGGCTGTTGTCCGTGCCGACGGTGACCTGGTAGGTCTCGACCTCCTCGGTCTCCGCCAGCACGCCTTCGAGCTTGCGCGCCGCGTCGTCCCGGGCGGCGAGGCTGGTGCCGGGCGGCAGCTCCTGGGTGCCCTGCAACGCGGTGCCGCCCGCGTTGTCGATGAAGTTGGTCTGCAACGACCCGGCCAGGCCGAGCGTGCCGCCGAAGATGAGCACGGCGATCAGCAACGTCACCCAGCGGCGCGTGGTGGCGAACCGCAGCACGGGCACGTAGGCGCGCTGCAACGGGCTGCGCCGCTCCTTCTCCAGCGCCGCCTCGCGTGCCTTCGCCGCCTCCTCCGGGTCGGTCGGCACGGCCGGGCGCTTGAGGAACCAGAACGCCAGCACCGGCACGATCGTCAGCGACACCAGCAGCGACGCGAGCAGCGCCACCGTCACCGTGATGGAGAACGGCCCGAACAGCTCGCCCGCGATGCCGCCGACGAACGCGATCGGCAGGAACACCGCGACCGTGGTCAGCGTGGACGCGGTCACCGCGCCCGCCACCTCGCGCACGCCGTCCAGCACGGCGCGTTGCTTCTCCTCGCCGTAGCCGAGGTGCCGCTTGATGTTCTCCAGCACCACGATCGAGTCGTCCACCACCCGGCCGACCGCGATGGTGAGCGCGCCGAGGGTGAGCAGGTTCAACGACAGGTCGCCGGTGTAGAGCGCGATCAGCGCGACCACCACGGACAGCGGAATCGACACGGCCGTCACCAGCGTGGACCGCACCGACAGCAGGAACAGCAGGATCACGACCACGGCGAAGAGCAGCCCGAGCAGGCCCTCGGTGGTCAGGCCGCTGATCGCCTTCTCCACCTGCGGGCCCTGGTCGAACGCGACGGTGAGCGTGGAGCCGGTCGCCTCGCCCCACTCGCCGAGCCGGTCGCGGACCTGCCGGGAGATCTCGACCGCGTTGCCGTCGGCGGTCATGGTGACGCTGACGCCCAACGTCGCCTCGCCGTTGGTGCGGGTGAGCACGGTCGCCGCCTCGGGCGCGGACTCGACCCGGGCCACGTCGCCGAGCTTCACCGGGCCGGCGGGCGAGGCCAGCAGCAGGTTGCGCAGGTCCTCCACGGTGCCGACGGGGCTGCCGATCTGCACGGTGAGCGTCTTGTCGGCCTCGGGCACGGTGCCGGCGGGCACGACCGCGCCGGCCGTGGTCAGGGCGGCGGTCAGCGCCTGCGGGTCGACCCGGGCCGCGCCGAGGCGGGCGTAGTCGACGGTGACGCCGACCTGGCGGTCGCGCTCACCGCTGACCGTGGCCTCCCGCACGCCGGGAATGGCCTCCAGGCCGGGCACGACCTCGGCGCGCAACCGGGCCGCGGCGGCGATGTCGTCGTCACCGGAGGTCGCGGCGAGCGCGATCACCGGGATGTCGTCGGTGCTGCCCTGCGCGACGGTGGGCTCGACGCCCTGCGGCAGGCGCGGTTGGAGCCGGTTCACCGCCTGCTGCATCTTGGCCACGGCGGCGTCGATGTCGGTGCCGTAGGTGAACATCACCTGGACCGTCGCGGAGCTCTCGGCGGAGCGGGTGAACACCTGCTCGACGCCGTCGACGCCGCGCACGGCCGACTGGATGGGCTCGGCCACCTGGCTGTCCACCAGGTCGGGCGACGCGCCGGGGAAGGGCGCGATGACCACCGCGGCGGGCAACTCGATGGACGGGAAGAGCTGCTGCTTGATCGAGGGCAGCGTGAACACACCGAAACCGATCACGAGCAGGCTGAGCAGCCCGACGAGACTTCGGTTGGCCAGGCTCAGCCGAGCCAGCACGGACATCGTGGGAATCTCCTTGGTGGGCGGACGTGCCGGCAGGCGACTGCCAGGGGTGCCGCGGGCGGATGTGCGAACGCTGGCACACGCCACCTGAGAACCGGCTCAGACATGGGTTGACCGCGCGCCCCGCACGAGGCCTCTGACCTGCACTGATACCGGCCGCGACAAGATCGCTCCGAGCCGGTGATCTTTATCACGAGCAGAGGTTCGGTACCACTACTCCTTTCGGGCGAATGTTCGTGACAGGCGGTAACAGCGTTCTCCGTAGAGTGATGTCACAGGTATCAGAAGTGTGACTGCCATCACTCCTGCGAGGTGCCTGATGCCGTTGAACGCGATCGCCCTGGAGAACCAGAAACCGGGGAACCCCCCGAGCGAGTGGGACCTGGGCGGACCGGCGTCGGAGACCATCGAGGGCTTCGCCACCCGGATGAGCGTCAACCGCGGCACGACGGTCGACTTCAAGATCGACACCACCTCGTCGAACTACCGGGTCGACGTCTACCGGATCGGGTACTACGGGGGCCTCGGCGCGCGGAAGGTCGCGACCGTCCAGCGCACCAGCCCGTCGCCCCAGCCCGCGCCCGGCGGCGACCCGGCCATCGGCCTGCACGACGCGGGCAACTGGAGCGTGAGCGCGTCGTGGGCGGTCCCGGCCGACGCGGTGTCCGGCGTCTACCTGGCCAAGCTCGTCCGGCAGGACGGCGTCGCCGGCGCGTCCCACATCCCGTTCGTGGTGCGGGCCGACGGCACCCAGCACGACATCGGCTTCCAGACCTCGGACACCACCTGGCACGCCTACAACGGGTGGGGCGGGGCGAACCTGTACGGCGGCAACGCCACCGCCGCCCCGGACGGGCGCGCGTTCAAGGTCAGCTACAACCGCCCGATCCGCACCCGCGACCGGGTCGGCGCCGCCGCCGCGCCGCAGGACTACCTGCTCAGCGCCGAGTACGCGGCGATCCGCTGGCTGGAGCGCAACGGCTACGACGTCGCCTACCTCAGCGGCGTCGACACCGGACCCGGCAACGTGCCGCTGACCGCGTTCAAGGTGTTCATGTCCACCGGGCACGACGAGTACTGGTCGGGCGACCAGCGCGCGCACGTCGAAGCGGCCCGCGACGCGGGCGTGCACCTGGTCTTCGCCAGCGGCAACGAGGTCTACTGGAAGACCCGCTGGGAACCGGACCTCAACGGGACGCCCAACCGCAACCTGGTGTGCTACAAGGAGACCTGGGCCGGCGAGAAGATCGACCCCAGCCCCGAGTGGACCGGCACCTGGCGCGACCCCTCCGCCTCGCCGCCGTCCGACGGCGGGCGGCCGGAGAACGCCCTGACCGGCACCGCGTTCCAGGTCGACTCGTACCGCTACGACGTCATCCGGGTGCCGCACGCGCTGTCGCGGCCGAGGTTCTGGCGCAACACCGACGTCGCCCTGACCCCGCCCGGCGGCGCGGCCGAGCTGACACCCGGGCTGCTGGGCTACGAGTGGGACGAGTCGCCGAACAACCGGTTCCGCCCGCCCGGTCTCATCCGCCTGTCGTCCACCTCGCTGGACGTGCACGCCTACCTGGTCGACCAGGGCCGCACGACCGCGCCCGCGCCCGCCACCCACCACCTCACGCTCTACCGGGCGCCCAGCGGCGCGATCGTGTTCGGCGCGGGCACCGTCTTCTGGACCTTCGCGCTCGACGCCGAGCACGACGAGACCAGCAACGGCACGTACCCGGCCGTCGTGGTCGACCGCGACGTCCAGCAGGCGATGGTGAACCTGTTCGCCGACATGACCGCGCAGCCGACCACGTTGCAGGGCGACCTGGTGGCGGCGAGCGCGTCGACCGACACCACGCCGCCGACCGCGGTCGTCACGTCGCCCGCGAACGGCGCCGCAGTCGTGCAGCAGCAGAAGGTCGTGGTCAGCGGCACGGCGACCGACGTCGGCGGCGTCGTCGCGGCCGTGGAGGTCTCCACCGACGGCGGCACGTCCTGGCGCGCAGCGCAGGGCACGGCGAACTGGACGTTCGACTGGTGGCCCCGGCAGCCCGGGCAGCAGACCATCCGGGTCCGGGCGGTGGACGACAGCCTCAACACCCAGTCGCCGGCCGCGAGCGTGGCCGTGACGGTGACGCCCTCGGCGTCGGTCCGGTTGTTCGACCCGAGCGACGTGCCGTCCTCGCTGCGCACCGCCGAGCACGCCGCGCTGGAGCTGGGCGTGCGGTTCTCGACCAACACCCCCGGGTCCGCGACCGGCGTCCGCTTCTACAAGAACCTCCACGTCACCGGTGCGCACACGGCGCACCTGTGGAGCGCCGACGGCACGCTGCTCGCGACGGCGGCGTTCACCGGCGAGACCGCGAGCGGCTGGCAGCAGGCGAACTTCGCCGCGCCGGTCGTGCTCTCCCCCGGCACCACCTACATCGCGTCGTACCACAACACGGGCTTCTACTCCGCAGACTCGAACTACTACCGGACCGCGCGCTCGACGGGCGCGTTGACGGCGCCCGCCGGCGACAACGGCGTGTACGCCTACGGCGCGTCCGGCACGTTCCCCGGCGGCACGTTCCGCAGCACCAACTACTGGGTCGACGTCGTGTTCGCCCGGGCGGGCGGCGCGGGCGACCTGCCGCCGGTCGCGGGCAACGACAGCGGGTTCGCCACGAACCAGGGCGTCGCGCTCGTGATCCCGGCCGCGTCGCTGCTGGCCAACGACACCGACCCCAACGGCTACCCGCTGTCGGTCACCGGGGCGGACACCCCCGTCAACGGCACGGTGACGTGGTCCGCGGCCGCGCAGGCGGTGACGTTCACGCCCAGCGCGGGCTTCTCGGGCCTCGCGACGTTCCGGTACACGATCACCAACGGCCGCAACGCGCCGGTCTCGGCGACCGTGTCGGTCTCCGTGCTGGCCACCGCCGTCAGGCAGACGCTGTTCAAGCCGACGGACGCGCCGGCGGTCGCGAGCTCCGGCGACGCCAACGCCGTCAACCTCGGCGTGAAGTTCCGCTGCACGACCACCGGCGCCAAGGCCAAGGGCATCCGGTTCTACAAGGCGACGCAGAACACCGGCACGCACGTCGGCCGGCTGTGGGACGCGAACGGCACGCTGCTCGCCTCGGCCACGTTCACCGGGGAGACCGCGAGCGGCTGGCAGGAGGTGGCGTTCACGACGCCCGTCACCCTCACCACCGGCGCCACCTACGTCGCCTCGTACCACACCGCGATCGGCAACTACTCCGCCACCGCGAACTTCTTCGCCACCTCGCACACCCGCGACGCCCTCGTCGCGCCCGCCGACGGCACGTCCGGGAACGGCGTGTTCGTCTACGGACCGTCACCCGCCTTCCCGAACGCGTCGTACAACGCCACCAACTACTGGGTGGACGTCGTGGTGGACGCGCCCGCGCCGGTGCTCAGGACGTTGTTCGACGTCAGCGACGTGCCCCAGACCGTCACGGTGGCCGACGTGGGCCCGGTGCAGCTGGGCGCGAAGTTCCGCACGGCGGCGACGGACGCGGCGGCCGTCGGGATCAGGTTCTACAAGGGACCGCAGAACACCGGCACGCACACGGCCCACCTGTGGACGGCGAACGGCGTGCTGCTCGCGACGGCGGCGTTCACCGGCGAGACCGCGAGCGGCTGGCAGGAGGCCACCTTCGGCACCCCGGTGCCGCTCACCGCCGGCACCACCTACCTCGCGTCCTACCACACGACCACGCGCTACTCGGCCACCGCGGGCTTCTTCGGCGCCGACCGCGTGCGGGGGTCGTTGACCGCGCCGTCGAGCGCGAGCAGCGGCGGCAACGGGCTGTACACCTACGGTCCGGCGGGCAGCTTCCCCGGCTCCTCGTTCAACGCCACCAACTACTGGGTGGACGTCGTGGTGCGGTCGAGCTGAGCGCGGCCGGTGTGGCGCAGCCAGAGCAGGCCGAGCACGGGCAGCACGAGCGGCACGAACCCGTAGCCGCCGCCGAAGTCCGACCACACCGTGGCGTCCGGGAACGCGTCGGCGAACACCAGGCTCGCCGCGCCGACCACGACCACACCGGCCAGCTCGACACCGCACGCGAGGTAGGCGACCCGCCGTGACACGACGCCGGCCAGCGCGGCGGTCGCGACGACGTACACGACCGCCGCGAACGCCGACAGCGCGTAGGCCAGCGGCGCCTGCTCGAACCGGGTGGCGAGCTGCACCGCGGAGCGGGCGGTCGCGGCGACGGCGAAGATCCCGTACACCGCGATCAGCATCCGCCCGGGGCCGGAGCGGGTGGTCTCCTTGAGCGTGGCCTCTCGGGCGGGCCTGTTCGGTCCGCCCGGCCGGCGCCGGTCAGCCACGGTGCGCCCAGAGCTGGTCGAGCCGCAGGATCATCACCGGCACGCTCAGGCACGCCACCGCCAACACCCCCGCGCCCCACCGCGACCGGTCGCCGAGCGCCCAGAACGCGCCGACCGGCAGCACCGCCACCACCGCGATCAGGTAGCCGAAGAACGTGGTCGTGTCCAGGCCGCCCCGGTCGGAGCCGAGCACGGTCACCGTGGCCGCCACCGCCTGCACGAGCAGCCCGGCTTCGAGCAGCACGACGACCCCGGCGAGGCCGAGGGTGGGCTTGGTAGCGAGCGTGATGGGCCGGTCGGTGACGACCAGCACCAGCGACCACAGGGCCGCGACGAGCGCCACGACCGTCAACGCGGTCGCGAGGACTTGGATCATCGGAACTTCCCGGTCGAGCGGACTTACCGCCGCAACCTACCCCTCGTCACGACAACGCCGACTCGAAGCCCTCGTGGGACCGGACGAAGCCGGGGCCGACCCCGTCACCGCGGCCCCGCGCCGTGCAGGAGGGTGTCGACCACCCGGCGTGCCAACGCGTCGTGGCCCAGGCCGCTGTCCGGCCCGTGCACCGCCTCGCCGATCAACGCGTAGAAGACGCGGCGCGTCCAGTCGAGGTCGGCGGAGGTGTCGAGCAGCCCCTCGTCCCGGGCTCGGCGCAGCAGCAGCAGGCAGCGGTCGTCCACGCGGCGCTTGCCCTCGGCGGCGGGTGAGTCGGCGTCGGTGAAGACGACCCCCATCGCGAACGGCCAGCCGATCTTGACCCGCAGCACGTTCGCGGTGATCTCGTGCAGCGCGACCAGCGGCGGCGAGGTCTCCGGCCGGCCCGCGTCCATCACCTCGTCCAACTGCCGCACCACGTCGGCCGCCATCGCCTCCACCAGCGCCTGCCGGTTGGCGAACCGCCGGTGCACCGTGGTGCGCGCGACGCCCGCGGCCTCGGCGACCTGCTCCATGGACGCGCCGGGGTTCACCGACAGCACGCGCTCGGCGGCTTCGAGGATCGTCCGCACGCTGCGTTCGGCGTCGGCGCGCAACGGCCGCGTCGCTCCCAAGACTGACTCCTTCCGTGCACACCGATGGTACAGCTATGGCGATAAGTGGGACATGAGTGTTGCAGTTAGGGATGCAACTGTGCCTAAGATGTCTCACATAACCCGAGCCACTGGAGCTGACATGAACCGCACCGCCCTCGTCACCGGCGCGTCCGCCGGGCTCGGCGTCGAGTTCGCCGCCCAACTCGCCCGGCGCGGCCACGACCTGGTCCTCGTCGCCCGCTCCGCCGACCGCCTCGACGCCCTCGCCGGACGCCTCCGCCACGAGCACGGCGTGGCGGTCGACGTGGTCGTGCAGGACCTGTCCGCGCCGGACGCGGCCGACTCGATCGCGGCACGGCTGCGCGGCCCCGTCCACACGCTGGTGAACAACGCGGGCTTCGGCACCGCCGGCCGGTTCGAGGAGATCCCCGACGGCCACGACCAGGAGCAGCTGATGGTCAACGTCGTCTCCCTGGTCGCCCTCACCCGCGCGCTCGTGCCGGGCATGCTCGAAGCCGGCTCCGGCGCCGTGCTCAACGTCGGTTCCACGGCCGGGTTCCAGCCGTCGCCGTACTTCGCCACCTACAGCGCGGGCAAGGCGTTCGTGCTCAACTTCAGCCTCGCGCTGCGCCGCGAGTACCGGGACCGGGGCATCAAGGTGCTCGCCCTGTGCCCCGGCCCGACCGGGACCAGCTTCTTCGAGCGGGTCACCCCGCGCGCCGCGCTCGGCGGCCGGCTGATGAGCGCCGAGGCGGTCGTGCGCGCGGGCCTCGACGGCCTGGACCGCGACCGCGCCTACGTCGCGCCGGGCCTGCGCAACGCGCTCAACGCCCACCTCGTCCCCCGCCGCCCGCGCACGCTCGTGACCGCGATCGCCGAACGCGTCACGCGGTCCGTGCTCCAGGGCTGAGGCTCAGGACCCGCCCGACAGGGACAGGTCGCCGATCACCACGGTGGTGCGCCGTCGTGCGACGGCGTCCGCCACCCTGGCCACCACCTCGTCGAACACCGGGTCGTCGTAGTAGTCGCTGTGCCCGCGCAACGGCGAGGCGACCACGTCCGGGTCCGGGTCGAGGAACTCCGGGTCGCGCAGCCGCACGTCGTTCCCGCAGCGCACGCCCCACAGCTTCGGGTCGGCGGACAGCCGCTCCTCCGCCGTCTCCGGCCACACCTGCACCGGCCCGCCCAACGGGTCGGTGAGCCGGTGCACGTTCCACCACCGGTCGCCCAGGTCGTCGTGCAGGCGGGCCAGCTCGGCGTGGCCGAGGTAGTGCGGGAACAGCCGCGAGTACGCCCACTGCAACTGCGAGCCGTAGGTGACCAGGCCGACCCGGCGCAGCGCGGCGACCGCGTCCGCCTGCCTGATGTACCGCTCGCCGTCGGCCGGGTCGGGCCGCTCGCTCTCCCGGCGCAGCAACGACAACGCCGCGAAGCACACCACGCTGCCCTGGCTGTGCCCCGACAGCACGACCGCGCCCACGTCGTGGTGCCCGGCCAGCCGGACCGCCCGGGACGTCAGCTCGATGGTGGCGCGACCGCCGTAGGGAGGCGGGCAGATCGGGTGCGCCAGCCTCGGCCAGAACGCCACCAGGTCCCACACGATGCCGACCACCGTGCGCATCCGGGGGTTCTGCCACGTCCGCACGCCCAACAACAACAAGACCAGCACGAGACCGGACACCACCAGGCTGCCCAACGCGCCCAGCTCCTGCGCCGGGACGGTCGACAGCCAGTCGGCCAGCCCCGGCGGCGGCGCGGCGCGCCAGTCCGGGTGCGCGAGCCGGGCCAGCGCGAGACCGCCGCCCGCCGCCACCAGCACACCGCCCAGCAGCGCGACCGCGCCGAGCAGCCAGTGGTAGCGGTACTTCGCCGACGCCAGCCGCTGGGTGAACGCCACCTTGCCGATGCCCGGCCGGTCGGGGCGTCCCGGGTAGTCGGCCACGATCCCCTCGCGGACCGCCGCGCCGACCGCGTGCCGCACGCAGGACACCGCGCCCACCGCGTACAGGACCCCCGCGACCACGACCGCGCCCCAGAACGCCCAACCGGGCATCGACATCCACCGCAAGGCCACCGCCACCGCCGCGCACGCCGAACCCGCCGCGAACACCAGCGCGCTCGACACCTGCCGCACCATCGCCGCCACGATCGGCGCCACCAGCAACGGGAACGCGATGGCCAGCACGCCCCACAGCCCCGCGCCGACCAGGTAGCTCGTGCTCAGCACCAGCCCCGGGCGTCCCGCCTCCGGCACCGGGTCGCCGACCCAGTCCACCACCCGGTACGCCAACCCGCCGCTGAACCCGACCGCCAACGTGGTGGCGACGGCCGCGACCACCACGGCCGCGTAGCCGTGCCACATCGGCCGGAACCGCTTGTCCGCCACCATCAGCTCGACCCCGCGCGCGGAGCGCCGCAGCCGGACGCACGCCCCGAGCAGCACGACCAGCAGCAGCATGGCCGACGCCGACAGGACGTTCGTGACCGCCTCGAACCCGGCCAGCGGCGTCACCGACCCGGACGCCCCGGTCGGCACCCGCCACAGGAACACCGTCGCCAACCCGGCCGCGAGCAGCAGGTACACCACCGACGCCCACTTGAGCGCCCGGGAGTTCACCTCCCGCCGGTCGGGCGACATCACCACGCACCCGACGGCCCACCCCAGCACCACCGCGCCCAGCCCGACCACCGCCCACGACAGCCCCTCCGCCGGCCGGTCCGGCTGCGCGGTCCGCAACGCGCCCGCGCACAGCACGCCCACCACCGCGCACGCCGCCGCCACGTGCGCGTCGCGCAACACGGGCGTGCGCGGCGACGTGTGCCAGAACGCGTAGTCGCCCAGGCTGCCCGTGCGGGTCTCCCACACGTGGTGCGTGCCCTTGGGCTCGTACAGGAACGTCTGCCGGCCGAACCACCACAGCACGGTGATCACCAGCCCCGGCGGGATCACGCCGACCAGCAGCATCGCCCCGAACGGCCAGCCGTCGAAGAACCCCAGGCGCTCCGCCCGGCACGTCGCCGTGCCCGCGCACTGCCGCACCAGCAGCTCCAGCGACACGTACGCGGTGGCCGCGACGAGCATCCCCGTCAGCACCAGCCCGAGCAGCCGCAACACCGCCTCGGCGAACCGGCTCGCGCCCAGCAGCGCGTACCGGGCCAGGTTGAGGATCGCGAACGGGATCAGCACCAGCCACAGCGCCCGGCTCGCCCCGCCCGAGGTGAACCGGCCCCAGTGGAACGCCTCCACGGTCCGCGTCCGCCCGTTGGACAACGCCCGCACCGGCTTGCCCGCCCGCAGGAACCGGGCGACGTCGTCACCGGCCACGGGGGTCGGGAACGGGTCGCCGAGCATCGCTTCCGGCGGCGTGCCGGACACGCCGTGCACCCGCAGTTCGACGACATCCTCGGGACGCATGCTTTTCCCCTGCCGTAGGTAGCCCTGGGGTGTTACCTACCGGATCGCCTCGGCGCGGTAGACCGTTTCAGCGCGGGAGACACCCGGTTGGGCGATCCACGGGCTGGTGAGAGCATCCTGGGTGACGCCCGGTCGCCGATCGCGCTCGGACGTGCTCACGGCCCCGACCCGAAAGGCTGCCCACGGTGACCAAGCCCGCCCGCCGCGACCCCAGCAAGCTCGTCGACGCCTCCGGGTTCCGCGAGTTCGTCCAGCACGGCTGGGGTCCGGCCGACCGCGACGCCCGCGTCACGCCCGGAGCCGCGCGGGCCGCCGCCGCGCACCGCGACCGGCTCAGCGCCGCGTTGCCCGGCGCGCGCGTCGCGGTGGCCGCCGGCTGGTCGCCGGTGCGGTCCAACGACACCGACTACGGCTTCCGGCCCGACAGCGATTTCTCCTGGTTGACGGGCTGCGCCGCCGAGGGCGCGGTGCTGGTGATGCACCCCGTCGCCGGCGGTCACGACGCGGAGCTGTTCCTGCGCCCGCCCGCCGGCGCGGACGAGCCGGACTTCTTCGCCAACGCCCGCGACGGCGAGCTGTGGGTCGGGCCGGTGCCCGGCCTGGCCGAGTGGGGCGAGGCGCTGGGCCTGCGCTGCCGGCCGCTGCACGAGCTGCCGTCCGCGCTGCGCGGCAGGCTGCCCGCCGTGCACGCGACGGCCGGCGTCGACCCGCTGCTGGACGCGTTGACCGGGGCGGACCACACCGCCGGGCTGCGCACCGTGCTGGCCGAGCTGCGCCGGATCAAGGACGACTGGGAGGTCGGCCAGCTCCAGGCCGCCGTGGACGCCACCGTCCTCGGGTTCGCCGACGTCGCCGCCGAGCTGCGCACCGCCGTCAAGGGCGGTGGCGAGCGGTGGTTGCAGGGCACGTTCGACCGCCGGGCCCGCACCGAGGGCAACGGCCCGGGTTACGCCTCGATCGTGGCCGCCGGACCGCACGCCCCGGTGCTGCACTGGGTGCGCAACGACGGTCCCGTGCCGGAGGACGCCGTGCTGCTGCTGGACGCGGGCGTCGAGCTGGACACCCTCTACACCGCCGACATCACCCGGACGCTGCCGGTCTCCGGCTCCTACAGCCCGGCGCAGCGGCAGGTGCACGAGCTGGTCGAACGCGCGTCCGCGGCGGCGCTGGCGGTCGTGCGGCCGGGCGCGGCGTACCGAGACTTCCACCAGGAGGCCATGCGGGTGCTCGCCGAGGGCTTGCACGACTGGGGCCTGCTGCCCGTGCCGGTCGAGGAGTCGCTCGACCCGGACGGCCAGCACCACCGCCGCTACATCACGTGCGGCGTCGGCCACTTCCTCGGGCTGGACGTGCACGACTGCGCCAACTCCAGCTCCGCCGCCTACCACGAGGGCACGCTGGAGGTCGGCATGGCACTGGCCGTCGAGCCGGGCCTGTACTTCCACCCGAACGACGAGACCGTGCCGCCGGAGCTGCGCGGCATCGGCGTGCGGCTGGAGGAGAACGTCGTGGTGACCGGGTCGGGCAACCGGGTGCTCTCGTCGGCCCTGCCCCACGACGTGGCCGGCCTGGAGGCCTGGGTCGCGGCGGCGGGCCGGTAGCGGGCCGGGCGGGGTCGGTGGTCAGCGCTTCCGCAGGCGCACCGACGTGATGGCGTGGTGCTCGACCTTCAGCACCTCGGCGGACCAGCCGGAGACCGTGATCCGGTCGCCCGGGCCCTCGGGGATGCGGCCGAGCACCACCAGCACCAGGCCCGCGATGGTCGCGTAGTCGCCCTCCGGCGGGTCGACCAGCTCGACGCCCAGGTCGGCCAAGTCGTGCACGGGGAACGTGCCGGGCAGGACGAGGGAGCCGTCCGGGGCGTTGCGGACGGCCATCACGTCGCGGTCGGTCTCGTCCAGGATCTCGCCGACGACCTCCTCCAGCAGGTCCTCCAGCGTGACGATGCCGTCGACCGCGCCGTGCTCGTCCACGACCAGGCCGAGCTGCTCGCGTTCGGCCTTGAACCGGCGCAGCGCGTCGGACACCCGCACCGAGTCGGGGAACACCATCGGCGGCCGGGCCACGTCGAGCAGCTTGGCGTCGTCTTCGAGCAGGTCGCGCAGGTGCACGACGCCCACCACGTCGTCCAGGTGCCCGCCGCGCGCGACCGGCGCCCGCGAGTGGCCGGAGGCGGCCAGCTCGGCGCGGGCGGACGGCACGTCCATCTCCGCGGCCAGCGTGACCACCGACCGGCGCGGCACCAGGACCTCGCGCAACCGGCGCTCGCTGATCTCCAGCGCGCCGGTGATGATCATGCGCTGCTCGGGGTTGAGGCCGCGCTGGGCGGAGACCAGCTCGCGCAGCTCCTCGGCCGACATCTGCTCGGACTCCGCGTCCGGCTTGCCGCCGAACAACCGGACCACCACGTTCGTCGACGTGCTCAACGCCCACACCGCGGGGCGCGAGACGGTCGACAGCACGTGCAGCGGCCGGGCCACCAGCAGCGCCCAGCGCACCGCGTACTGCATCGCCAGCCGCTTGGGCGCCAGCTCGCCGAACACCAGGGTCAGGAACGTCAGCACCATCGTGACCAGCGCGATCGCCACCGCGTTCGCCGCGTCGCCGAGGAACGACAGCGCCGGCACCAGCGGCTCGGCCAACGACACCGCCGCCGTCGCCGAGGCCAGGAACCCGGCCAGCGTGATGCCGATCTGGATCGTGGCCAGGAACCGGTTCGGGTCGCGCGCCAACCGCACGAGCGTCTTCGCGGACGCCCGCTCGTCGCGCTCCAAGGCCCTCAGCTGCCCCTCGCGCAGGCTGATCAAGGCCATCTCACTGCCCGCGAACAGCGCGTTCAGCAACACCAGCACCGCGACCAGCGCGATCGTCCACCCGTACCCGTCCACACCCGTCTCCATACCCGAACCGGGGCACCCCGCAACCGGGGGGTTGGTCATTTCGAGTGGCGGCGCTGCCCTCGCACCCCTCCACTGGGCTACAACATGCGTGGGGAGGTCACATGGTGTCGGCCGCGGTGCACCGGTCGTTCGTCGTCGTGGACGTCGAGTCCTACGGCGACCCGACCAGGACGTCACCCCAGCGCACCGCCGTGCGCGACGGCATGTACCGGGTGCTGATGACCGCGTTCGCCGACTGCGACCTGCCGTGGGACGACGAGGCGGTGGACGACGCGGGCGACAGCGTGATGGTGCTGCTGCCCGCCGACGTGCCCAAGTCCGTGCTGGTCGAGCGGCTGCCGGAGCGGGTCGTCGCGGCCCTGCGCAGGCACAACCACGTCCACGCGCACGAGGCGCGGCTGCGCATGAGGATGGCCGTGCACGCCGGCGAGGTCCACTACGACGAGCGCGGCAAGACGAGCGCCGAGATGATCTTCACCTACCGCATCCTCGACGCACCGGCCGCCAAGCAGTCCCTCAAGTCCTCGACCGCCACCCTGGTGCTCGTCGTCTCCGACCCGTTCTACCGCTCCGTGGTCCGCCACGACCCGGCCGCCAGACCCGGCGACTACACGTCGGCCCAGGCCACGGTGAAGGAGGTCGACGCCCGCGTCTGGGTCCGCCTGGTGGACGGCAGACCAATCGCCGGCGACGCCACCACCCCGATCCGCGCGGTAGTCGAACCGCCGCTGACCCTCGCCGAACTGGGGCCGATCGTCGACGTCCTGCTGCGCACACCCGGCTTCGACACCCGCGAGGGACGCGACCTGGTGCTGCGCGAGGTGAAGTTCGCCGCCGCCATCGGCCGCCACAGCGCGAACCGGCCGGACACGGTCAGCATCGTCCGGACGTGCGCGCACTACCCGGGTGGCCTCAAGGCACTGCTCGAAGCGATCCGCTTCTACGCCGCCGGTTCCACCGAGATGGCCGAACTGGACACCCTGTTGGCCGAACGGATCAGTGGCGTTTAGTTGTCCCGTGCGGTGCCGAATACCACCATACGCACCTCTTCACTCTGTTTCGTTGACATTACACTGAGTCATGCCGTCGTAAGGTGAACCCCACCGCGCAGGGCCCCGCTACCTGGTGGCCGACTCGGGAGGCCCGCTAGTGGATGAATCGGCATTTCGGATCGACTCCGGTCTGGTCGACTTGGCGAACGTCCCTCTCGACGTGTTGGTCGCATTCGACGACGAGATCCTGGCGGCGTCGGCGGACCGTTTCCTCGCACAGGTGGACCACGCCATCATCAGTGTGGGCGGCCACGACTCCTGATCGGCGGGTTGCGCACCCATGACGAGGGGCGACCACGAGGTGGCAGGCTGGAACTCCGCGCGCGGGACATCGCTGTCCAACCACAGGGTGTCCCTGGCCCAGTTGGACGCCCTGGCGTCCGCACAGCCCGATCGCGGCGCCTTCGCGCTGCTGCACCGGGTCGAACGGACGAGACGTCTGCTCGCCCTGCGGTTGGTGCTGCACCACGCACGTGACCACCCGGCTCCGGGCAACCCGCTGGCCCCGGTGGACGAGGCGTGGGACCTGCTGGTCGCCGCCGAGCGCGCACACCCGGAGGCGGTGGCGGACCTCCTGTCGCGCCCCGAGGTCGGGGTGTGGTCGGCGCACGTGCTGCGCAGACTCCGGAACAAGGTCTCCGACACCGCTCCGACGTGGTTCCACGTCGGCCAACTGCACTTGTTGGCCGCGGCGGCGGGGTTGTCCGCAGAATTGCGCTTCACGATGACTATTCCCTTGCGGGATGGCATCGCGGCACTTCCGGGCCGGGGCGTTGCCCGAGTGCCCGGGACGACCGAGTGGGGTCACGGCACCTTGGTCTCGGATGCGTCGGGGTTAACGGTTAAAACCGGCGCCGGCGCCGCTCATCCGGTCGAATGGCGGCCAATCCGCATTCTTGAGGGCGATGTCGGCTCCACCGTGCCGCGCATCCACCTGGACGACACCGGGCCGTACCGGGGATTGGCTGTCCCGGAACGGCCCGAGCCATTGTCGGATTCCTCGGCGGCCCGGTGGAACGCGCTCTTCGCCGACGCGTGGGCGATCTTGGAGCGCGACCACCCGCACCGCGCGCGGGAACTGTCCGCCGGGTTGTCGGTGATCACTCCCCGGCCGGCGGCCTATCGCTTCCGACCGCACAGCGGTTCGGTCGGCGACGGCTACGGCGCCGCGATCATCTCCGAACCGCACGACGCCGTGCAGCTGGCCGTGACGATGGTGCACGAGTACCAGCACAGCAAGCTGAACGCGATCGGCCACCTGGTCCCCCTCACCCGCGTGGACCCGACCACCACCTGTTATGCGCCGTGGCGTGACGACGCCCGTCCGGTGTCGGGGCTCTTCCAAGGGGTGAACGCCTTCCTGGCCGTCGCCGAGTTCTGGCACCGGCAACGGGAGCGCGCGAGCGGAGCGGACGCCGCCCTGGCCCACTTCGAGTTCGCCCTCGTCCGGGCACAGGTGACCGAAGCGCTCGGCGCGCTGCGCCGGCACCCGGCGCTCACCGAACGGGGGCGGGGGTTCGCGACCCGCCTGGCGGACCGGCTGGCGGCGCTGTCGGACGCCACCGTGCCCGCCGACCTGCTCTCGGCCGCCGAGAGGTTCACCGCGGACCACCGCGCGGCATGGCGTGCCACCCACCTCCGCCCGGTGCGGTCGCACGTGCGGGAGTGCGCCGAACTCTGGTGGGCCGGGGAGCCCGCACCGACCGCCGGTCCCCGAGCGATCGTGGCGGCCTCCGACGAGCCACCCCGGCTGGACGCCAAGGCGATCCTCACCCGGGTGCTGCTCACCGACCGGGCGGAGTTCGACGCGATGCGGTCGGACCCCTCCGGTCACGTCCGCAAGATCGCCGAGGACCTGACCGAGGCGGACTTCGCCCTCGTCGTGGGTGACCACGGGCGGGCGCACGCGCTGTACTCGGCGGAACTCGCCGGTGGCTCGACCCGACCGGGCGCCTGGTCCGGCTTCGGCCTCGCGGTGCGCGAACTGACCCCCGGCCCGGCGTCACGAGCCCTGCTCGAACGCCCCCACGTCGTCCGCGCCGTGCGGGACGAACTCGCCACGACCGGCGAGGCGCCCGACGTGGAGCGCCTCGCCTCGTGGCTGGGAGCGGACGGCTAGAGCGGCATCGGGTCGATGTCGCAGTTCGCCCGCGCGTGCGGGTCGCTCAGCTCCGACACCGCGGGGTGGAGGCTCCCGAGCCGGTCGCGCAGCACGTTCACCGCGCGCCGGTGCGTCGCGTCCGCCTCGTCGTGGCGCCCGAGCGAACGGAGGTCCTGCGCGAGGTTCGCCTGGCACGCCAGGGTGGTCGGGTGATCGGCGCCCAGGACCGCGGTCGCGAGGTCCAGCACCTCGGCGTCCACGTCGTGGGCGGCTTGCACTTCGCCCAACGCGTGCAGGTCGCTGGCCAGGTTGATCCGGGTGATCACCGTGGAGGGGTGCTCGTCGCCCAGCCGGGCGCGGAAGCCTTCCAGCGTCGCCTGGTCCAACTCGCGCGCGCCTTCGTGGTCACCCTTCAAGCGGCGCAGGATCGCCACGTTGACGGCCGCGGAGAGCGTGTGCGGGTGGTCGGGCCCCAACGTCCTGGCGTAGCGGGTCAGCGTGTCCTGCCCGAGTTGCGCGGCCGCCTCGTGGCGACCGAGGTGCCGGAACTCGATGGACCGGGCCAACCCGGCGGCGAGCGTCTCGGCGTGGTCGAGGTTGTACCGTCGGCGCAACCCCTCGAACGCCGTCTCCGCCGCGACCATCGCACCCTCGTGGTCACCCGCCTTGCGGCGCATCACGGCGAGGTGGCGCACGGCGCGCAGCCAGGCCGGGTTGAACGGTCGCCCCTCGCTGAGCCGCTCGTACATGCGCACGACCTCTTCGTGCTCGGCCGCGGCTTCCCGGTAGTTGCCGAGCTCCCGCTTGTCGAGCGTGAGACCCACCTGGGTCAAGAGGGACACCTCGTGCTCTTGGCCGTAGATCTGGACCCTTCGGTCCCAGGTGTCGGCGTCGAGCTTGACGGCGGAGCTGAAGTCGCCGGCGAGGCGCAGGTTCACACCGAGGCTGTGCGCCACGGCCAGGGTCGTCGGGTCCTCGTCCCCGAGGTAGCGGACGCAGATGTCGTAGTTGCGCTTCGACAGCTCCAGCCCGCCGATGAAGTCACCCTCCGCCCGCTTGTCCGCCGCGACCTGGCTGACCGCCAGGATCGTCTCCTCGTGCTCCTCCCCGAAGGTGCGGCGGTGCCGCTCCAGCAGGTCCGTGTTCAGCGGGGTGGCCTCGGCGTACCGGCCCTGCACCCACAGCATGAAGCCGTACCAGCGGCCCATCCTCAAGGTTTCCGGGTGGTCCTCCCCCAGCCGGTCCACCCAGTTCTTGTAGATCTGCTCGGACAGTTCGGCGCTGCGCTTGTGCTCGCCCCACCGGTAGAGGAACTGGACCTGGTTGTACAGCAACGTCCGGACCGACTCGGCGTCGCTCTCGTAGGCATTGGACGCGGCCATGTGCGCGCTCAGGTCCACGTAGATCGGCCAGTTGTCCGGCTCCGCCGGCCCCTCCGGGTCGTTCTCGCCCAGCATCTGGTGGGCGGCGTGACGCATGGTCACGCGTTCGTCCTCGCTCATCTGGCTGATCAGCACGGATTGGACCAGGCGGTGCAGCTCGATGGAGTTGGTGCGGTGGTCGACGCGCACCAGGGCGAAGCGGTTGATGTCGCGGATGGCCTCGTTGAGCCGCAGGCTGTCGCGCAGCACCCGGGACAGCTCGGCCGGCACTTCGGTGATGTTGCGGCTGTAGGTGAACATCTTGCGGTTGATCGGTTCCGGCGCCAGGAAGGCACACACCTGGAGCAGCCGCAGCGCCGAGGGGTTCTTGCGCTTGAGCTCGCTGAGCGACAGGTCCCACATCGCCGCCACCGACTCCGGGTAGTCGAGGGTGGTGGTGACGTCCAGCAGCTCGAGCTGCTTCTCGGCGAGCAGTTCGAGGTACTCGGCGGCGGGCATGCCCGTCTCCACGCGCCACGCCGCCGCCTGCGCGATCGCCAACGGCAGGTCGCCCAACGCCTGGGCCAGTCGGTCGGCGTCCTCCTCGCCGAGGTCCGGGTCGCGCCGGCGCAGCAACTGCACGCTCTCGGCGCGCTGGAAGACGTTGACCTCCAGCGGGCGGGCGACGCTCAACCACTGCGAGTTGCGCGAGGTGACCAGGATGCGCCCGGTGCCGCCGGTCGGCAGGTACTGCTGCACGGCGTCCGGGCTGTCGGCGTTGTCGAAGATCAGCAGCCAGTTGGTCGGGATCTTGGGGTGGTTGCCGCTGCGCAGCGCGTCGAGCACCTGCTGGACCGCCACGTTGGACTCGGAGCCGACGACGAGCTCCAGTCGCTGCCCGAGCTCCACCAACGAGTTGACGATCTTGACCGACCGCTCCGCGGGCACCCACCAGATCAGGTCGAAGGTCGCACGGTTGCGGTAGGCGTACTCGATGGCGAGGTGGGACTTGCCCACACCGCCCATGCCGTGCAGCGTTTCGGGGAGCACCGCCGCGGTGCCGCCCCGGACCAGACGCCGTTCGAGCTCCTGGAGGAGGTCCGCCCGCCCGGTGAAGTTGACGTTCCTCGGCGGTACTCCGCCGAAGACGGGCGATGCGAGAGTCCTTCTCCTTTCTTCCTGCTCGACGGCAGTCACCTCTACTCCTCCTGCATTTCGCTCGACATCGACCGTGCCCTCGCGAACACGTGTTCGGCCACGTTCATCAGCGTGTATATTCCCGCTCGCCTCATCATTCCCGACCGTCGGCGACAGCTCGACTCGGGGGTCCTCCTCCGGCGTGGAATTGCGCAGGTGAACCCCTGACCAGGCCTTCAGCACCGCTCGCTCGGCCTCCGCCACGTAACGTGGCGCGACAATGGGCGAAGCGACCGATGCCGGCTCCTCGTCCAACGGCCATTCGAACCCCGCCATCACCGGCCGGCGCTCTTCCAGGTAATGGCGGACCACTTTGCGAACCCGCTCGGTGTCGATACGACGTCCGTGCGCGAGCAGTTCCCCTCGAATGTCTTCCCGCACAAACCTGAACAAAACTCGATTTCTTCCGCTGTCGGACCCGTGGGACGCGATCGCCACCAGTGGTCCGCCGAGGAACTCCGACAGGGCCGCATGCCCGGCTTCCGGGTGCAGCAGGTCGAGGATGCGGAGGAGGAGGGGCAGTTCCAGCGGTGCGACGGCCCAGTGGACAGCCAGGTCGAACACCACTTTCGAGGCGGTCGTGCGGTACGCCGCGACGAGTTCCGCGGCGGTGAAGCCCACGTCACCCCATTGCTCCCGTGCCTGCCCCGCCGGCGGGGCAGGCCGGACGGGGACGAGGGCCGCGCCCAGGTTCGCCCACCCGGCCGCCGCGGCGAGGTCGGCCCATTCGCGCAGGCCCGCCGGGGCCAACTCCACGAGCGGGACGGGCACCACATCGCCGAGGTCGTCGTACAACCCGGGGACGTCGACCTGTGGTTCCCACTCGTAGAAGTGGTTCGGCGCGCCCGGCTCGGACACCTTGAGGCGCAGTCGGTGCAGGTCGAGGCCGGTGCGGCAGGCCGTCCACCACGACAGCGGACTGACCACGGCCACCGAGTGCGCGGCGCCCAGGCCGCGCAGCGACGTCCACACCCCGCCCGACCGCCAGGCCGGGTCGACCAGGTCGGTCAGGGCCAGCAGCAGGCGCCGCCCCGAACCGGCCAGGTCCGGCGGGCCCTCCCCGCCGAAGCCGCGCAGCACCGCCCGGCCGCTGTCGTCGACACCGAGGACGCACACGGCGACATCGCCGAAGACCCCGGACTCGGCGAGCGCACGGGTGAAGGACTCGACCGTCGACGCCCAGATCGACATCGCCGGACCGTCGTCGACGGCGACCACGAGGTCGCGGGACTGGCCGACGAGGGGCGCGAGCACGTCCCGCAGCGCGTTCGCCGTCCACTCGTGGTCGTCCGGACCCGCGGTCACACCCGCGGCGAAGTCCTCAGGGTCGACGCGCACCGTCACATCCCCCCGGTGCGGGCACGACACCCCGGTTCGGACCGGTGAGCCGATTCATGCCGGAGTGCCCTGGAATCAGGGGACGACCGCCGGTTCACCACCTTGGCGTCCGAGCGCGACACCAGCGCGCGTTGACGAAGTGGATCGATTCCGAACGAGGTCGATAATCGGATGAGCGCAGTGGAATCGACTACTCTCTCATCATTTCGAGTGAACCGAGAGCCACACCTATCAGGTGAATAAGCAACCACTGTGCGTCTGGTATCGGGTGCACGCCGACTGGGCATCAGATACCTCCCTGCGAACCCCAACCGGAGGTCAGGGGTTCCGGTAGACGCTCCGCGTCGTCCCACAATACGGCAAGACTCCGGCCCGCGTGCGGCCCATCTGACTCATTCGTGAGCAGCGCTTCCCGGCGCAACCGGGCCAACCTGTCCGGCAACCGACGGACCTCACCCGAGGCGAACAACTGGGTCACGGCTTCGTGGAAGTGGCTGGTCGAACAGTCCTCGCGGTCCCAGATGATGATCGGGATCCCGGCTCGGAACGCCATCGCGGCCTCGTGCCACGCCCGGCCGCGACGGTCGCCCGGGGGTTCGCTGAGCACCAGTGACACGATCGAGGTGTCATTCAGGTCCACCGCCATGCCGGTGAGGTCCCACCCTCCGTTGGTCCGACTCCAGTACGGGCGGGCCGCCTCCGCCGAGATGGCGTTCCAGCGCTGCTTCCACACCAGCCAGTACCGCTGCGCCCGCGTCCGCTCCAAACTCCGGACCAGCACGGGGTGGTCGACCGCCAGCGGCACGCTGACGTCGGCGGGAGAGGCCTTCGGCCAGAACTCGACGGCGGTGTTGATCATTTCCCAGGGCAGTGCGAACTCGACCACGATGGCGCTCACCCGCTCGGCGGCCGGAGTGATGCCCAACTCGGACTCCAGTTCCGCGATGACGCGGTCGACCTCCGCTTCGAGGTCGTCCCGCCGGATCGCGGCGTCACCGCGGCGGCGGCCGTGCCAGCCGGAGCCCTTCCAGCTCAACCAGTGCGAGAGCACCACCTTGGCCTGGTCGACCGGGTCCGGGTCGACTTCGAAGACGAGGTGCACCACGTCGGTGTCATCGTCCTCGGTCGTGGTTTCGTTGCGCCAGCGTGCTTGTTCGACCAGATCGGTCACGTCGAACTTCTCCGCCAACCTCCAGTTGTAGCGGCGCAGCTCGGCGGCCAGGGCGCCGCCCTCGATGCGTCCGGCGAGGCAGTCCACCAGCACCATGGCGGGCAGCAGGGCGCCCGGACCGGCGTTGTGGTCGGCGAGGTGCAGGAACAGCGACCACACGGAGTGGCACCGCGCGGGCAGGTCGTCGCAGTGCCCGTCGGTGGCCACGTCGGCCAGGCGGCGCAGCTCGCGCCGCTCCTCGAACGGGTCCTCGGACAACCGCACCGACCGCAACGCCTTCGCCAACCGGTCCCAGTCCCCCGTCGGCAAGGCCCGGAACGCGGCCCACTCGTCCGCCAACTCGACGAGCTGGCCGATCTCGGGCGCGTTCGGGTCCAGCAGCCTCAGGCAGTCCACCAAGCCGCGCAACCCGACCGCGTGACGGCAGCACCACCGGACGAGCCCCAGGAGTTGGAGGTGGACCTCGGAACCTTCCAGCGACACCTGCTCACCGAGCGCATCGGAGAGCAGGCTCACCAACATGGTCCGCCCCCGCTCGGCGCGCAGGCTCTCGCAGCGTTCCAACAAGGCGACGATCTCACCCTGTAATCGCAGCTGAGTGGTGCTCACCCCTTGGTCCACGGCCATGTGACAGCCCCCTCGGTCCATGGCCGGAGCGCACACGGGCACGCGCCGACCTGACGGAACCCCTGACTCCCAGCCGTTCACTGTTACACAGGCGCGAGGGTGGGTTGTCCGCAAAATGCGGTCAGACGACGGCGGCGTGGCGGCCGGTGGTCAGGGAGCGGCCACTGGTGGTCAGTTCGGTGGCCACGCGGTCGACGGCGGTGGTGAAGGCGGGGTCGTCGCAGTGCCAGTCGGTGAGCTTGACGAGCAGCCAGCGGCGCCAGGCGGCGACCAGGTCGGCGAACACCTCGGTGCCCTGGGGCGTGAAGCGGTAGTGGCCGTCGGTTTCCGTGACGTAGCCCCTGGTCTGGAGTTGGCGGGCCACCGGTTCGAAGACGCCGGCGGGGACGCGGGTGGTCTCGGCCAGGCGTTCGAGGGTGGCGTCGCCGTGGTCGACGCTCTGCCGGAACACCTTCACCACCAGCCACGCCTGCGCGTGGGTGAGCGGGACGCCCGAGTCGCGCAGCACGTCCGGCGTGGGGTCGCGGCGTTCGCGGCTGACGATGAGGGCGACCAGCTTCTCCAGCTCGTCCTCGGAGTCGGACGTGTGCGGCGCGGCGAAGTTGTCCCCCACCTCGGTCGCGGCGGCGCGGGCGGTGTCGCGCAGTGGCACCTCCTTGAGGAACAGGGCGACCAGGAACGCGACCGCGGCGACCGGCGCGGCGGACAGGAACACCAGGTGCAGGGTGTCCGCGTACGCGGCGATGATCGGCGCCTTGAGCCGGTCCGGCAGGGCGTGCAGGGCCTGCACGTTCGCCGCGGCGGCCGGGTCGACGCCCGGCGGGATGGCGGCGGCGAGGTTGTCCGGCAGGTTGCTCGCGTACACGGTGCCGAAGACCGCCACGCCGAACGAACTGCCCAACGTGCGCAAGAAGCTCACACCGGACGTGGCCACGCCCAGGTCCTCGTAGCTGGTGGTGCTCTGCACGACCACCATCGCCACCGGCATGCACATGCCGACGCCCAGGCCGAGCACGAGCATGTACGTCGACGCCTGCCAGAACGACGTCTCCGGGTCCAACCGGGACAGCAGGAGCAGCCCGCCGACCATGAGCAGGCTGCCGACCAGGGGGAACGCCCGGTAGCGGCCGGTCTTGCTGATCACGTTGCCGGTCGTGACGGAGGCGATGAGCAGGCCGACGACCAGCGGCAGCATCTCCAGCCCCGACTCGGTGGCCGACGCGCCGTGCACGTACTGGAGGTAGGTGGGCAGGAACGTGACGCCGCCGAGCATGGCGAACCCGACCACGAAGCTCAGCACCGTGCACACGGTGAACACTCGGCTGCGGAACAGGCGCATGGGCAGCATCGGCTCGGCGGCGCGGTTCTCCACGACCACGAACAGGCCGAGCGCGATCATCGACCCGATCGCCATCAGGACGATCGTCGGCGACGCCCACGGGTACTCGACGCCGCCCCAGCTGGTGACCAGGGTGAGGCCGGTCGAGGCCAGGGCGATGAGCAGGATGCCCAGGTAGTCGATCTTCGGCCGGCCGGCACCGCGCACACCGGGCAGCGCGAGCGCGCCGACCGCCAGCACCACCACGCCGAGCGGCAGGTTGACGTAGAACGCCCAGCGCCAGCTCAGGTGGTCCACGAACAGGCCGCCGAGCAGCGGGCCGACCACCGTGGCCACCCCGAACACCGCGCCGATGAACCCCTGGTACTTGCCGCGCTCGGACAGCGGCACGACGTCCGCGATGACGGCGGCCGAGGTGACCATCAGCCCGCCCGCGCCGAGCCCCTGCACCGCGCGGGCCAGGATGAGCCACGTCATCGAGTCGGCCCAGCCGCACAGGAACGAGCCGACCAGGAACAGCGCGACGCTGAGCAGGAACGCCCGCTTGCGGCCGAACAGGTCGCCGAACTTGCCGATCAGCGCGGTCATGACGGTCTCGGCGAGCAGGTAGGACGTGACCACCCAGGACAGGTGCCCGCCGCCGCCGAGGTCGCTGACGATGGTCGGCAGCGCGGTCGCCACGATCGTCTGGTCGAGCGCGGCGAGCAGCATCCCGAGCATGATCACCGCGACCACGGCGCGCCGCGCGCCGCGCCCCACCTCGACCCGTTCGACCACGTGCACCTCCCGGCCCGACGATAAAACCGCCGCCGCGCGCCCGCCCGCCACGACCACGGCCGGGTGATGCCCGATCCCGAGGCCGTGACTTCGCCAGCCGTAACTTCGCCGGTCGGGTGGAGGCGGTCGGCGCGTGGGCCGGTTCCAGCCGGGTCTTGCCGGAGAGCCAGTCGGAGAACCCGTCGGAGAGCGACGGCGACATTCACTCTTTCGAGTTGTCGGAGGACTACTCCTTGTGAGGGCGCACGCCCCGCTGCGACCCCGCCACGCTCTACCGGTTCGTCGACGTCGGGGACGGCGGCGGTCCGCTGGTGATGTCCGCAGCGGAGCGGGACGCGCTCGGGGATCCCCTGGCGAACCCGTCGGCGTCCTCGGCGCGCAGTCGCCGTTCGCGGCGTCGCGACTGCTCTGAACCACCGTGATGACGCTCCCTCGACGGCCATCGCCGCGTTCGCAACATTCGGCACATTCTTGACGGCCGACACAGTTCAGCCTAACTTCAGGGAGGTCGACTCGATCGGAGCGGGAGGTCGCGAAGCCATGACGTTCGCGCGTGACCAGTGGTACGTGGCGGCTTACGGGCACGAGATCGGACGCGAACTGCTCGCCAGGACGATCCTCGGCGAGCCGCTGGTGCTCTACCGCAGCGAGGCGGGCGAGGTGGTGGCGCTGGCCGACCGGTGCGTGCACCGGCGCTACCCGCTGTCGGAGAGCAGGCTGGAGGGCGACACGATCGTCTGCGGCTACCACGGTTTCACCTACGACAAGGCCGGCGCGTGCGTGTCCGTGCCAGGGCAAGCGCGGATCCCGCGCACCGCGCGGGTGGCTTCGTACCCGGTGGTGGAGCAGGACTCGTTCGTCTGGGTGTGGATCGGCGAGCGCGACCGGGCCGACCCGGCGTCGATCCCCCGCGCGCCCTGGCTCGTCGACCCCGACTACACCACGGTGTGCGGGATGGAGCCGTTGGCGGCGCGG
Source organism: Actinosynnema sp. CA-299493 (assembly GCF_050946825.1). Classification (NCBI taxonomy): domain Bacteria; kingdom Bacillati; phylum Actinomycetota; class Actinomycetes; order Pseudonocardiales; family Pseudonocardiaceae; genus Actinosynnema; species Actinosynnema sp. CA-299493. Next base: position 2,796,255 of record NZ_CP191993.1, on the reverse strand, counting down.
TACGAGCTGCTGGTGGACAACCTGATGGACCTGTCGCACGAGACGTACCTGCACGGCGGCCACATCGGCACGCCCGAGGTGGCGGACACCCCGATCACCACCGAGGTGGACGAGGACAACGGGATCGTCCACGTCAGCCGGCACATGGCCGACGCCGCGTGCCCGCCGTTCTACGCCAGGTCCACCGGGATCGAGGGCCGGATCACGCGCTGGCAGGACATCGAGTACCACCCGCCGTGCCTGTACCTGCTGCACAGCCGGGTCGCGCCGGTCGGCGTGCTGCCCGAGGCCGACGGCTCGGACCCGCACGGCCGCCACGTCGAGGTCGTCTACGCCATCACGCCGGAGACCGAGCACAGCACGCACGACTTCTGGGCCGTGGCCAGGGACTTCGCGGTGCACGACGAGGAGGTGTCGGACTTCCTGCGGGAGAGCAACCGCGCCGTGGTGCTCCAGGACGTGACCGCGCTGGACGTGCTGGAGCGCGTGATCCGGGCCGAGCCGAGCGGCTACCAGGAGCTGTCGATCAACATCGACACCGGCGGGCTGGCGGCGCGGCGCATCCTCCGGCGCATGGTGGCCGGAGCCGGCGAACCCGCGACGGCGGCCGAGGTATGAGTGACCGGGTCGCGATGTCGCGCGGTGACGCCGTCTACCGCGTCCACTGGCAGCCGGGCGCCGACCTGCTGGTGGGCGTGTGCCACTGCGGGGCCGAGCAGGACTCGGAGGACCCGGTGGAGCTGTGGGACTGGCTGCTGGCCCACCCGGCGGGCCACGAGCCGCCGACAGCCGGGGTGTCGCCGGTGGTCGAACCGGTCGGCGCCCGTGGCTGAGCGGGGGCCGCGATGACCGCGCCCGGTGACCAGGCGGGGTTCGACGTCGTGGTGGAGCGCAAGGAGGTCGTCGCCGAGGGCGTCGTGCGGTTGACCCTGCGCCACGGGCGGGGTGAACCGCTGCCCGCCTGGGAACCAGGCGCCCACGTGGACCTCGTGCTGGGACCGGACCTCGTCCGCCGGTACTCGCTGTGCGGCGACCCGGCCGACCGCTCGGCGTTCCAGGTGGCGGTGCTGCACGAGCCTGCCGGCCGTGGTGGTTCGCGGCACGTGCACTCGGCGCTCGCCGAGGGGGCCGCGGTCCGCGTTCGCGGGCCCCGCAACCACTTCCCGCTGGTGGCGGCGGACCGCTACCTGTTCATCGCGGGCGGCATCGGCATCACGCCGATCGTGCCCATGCTCGCGGCGGCCACCGCTCGTGGCGCGTCGTGGCGGTTGTTGTACGGAGGGCGGACGCGGTCGTCCATGGCCTTCGCTGCGGAGCTGCGTGACCGGTACGGCGACCGGGTGGTCGTGCGGCCCCAGGACGAGACCGGGTTGCTGGAGCTGGACCCGTTCTTGACCGCGGACGCCGAGGTCTACTGCTGCGGACCCGAACCGCTGCTGGCCGCCGTCGAGCAGCGCTCACCCGTCCGTCCGCACGTCGAGCGCTTCACGGCCCAGGCCGTCGACGGCGGGCGCACGTCGTTCGAGGTCGACCTGGCGAGGTCGGGCCGGACGCTGGTCGTGCCGGCGGGCGAGTCGGTGCTGGACGTGGTGGAGCGCGCCGGGGTCACGGTGCTGTCCTCGTGCCGGGAGGGGACCTGTGGCACGTGCGAGACCGTTGTGCTGGACGGAGTTCCGGACCACCGGGACTCCGTGCTGGACGACCAGGAGCAGGCCGCCTGCGACGTGATGATGATCTGCGTGTCGCGGTCGCACGGCCCACGGCTGGTCCTCGACCTGTGACGCCGAGCTCACCGCTATAGTCGCGTCGATCATGGGAGACGCATGATCGACGCACCGGGCAGCGGCACGTCCGGCGGCCACGAGTCGGCCCGCAACACCTTCACCGGCGTTGCGGGGGTGGCGGTGCAGGCACGGGACGTCCACGGCGATGTCCACCTGTCCTCGCGGACGCTCGACCGGTGGTGGCCGCCCGCGGCGGTGCTGTCGATCGCCGTGCTGATCGTGGCTTGGCCGGACCTGTCCACGCGCGTGGATCCCGAGCACCGACCGGCCCCGCCCGAACTGCGCGTGACCGTCGACATGTCCCACAACGACCAAGCCCCCTGGGGCTACGTCTCCGAGCAGGCCGACTTCCCCGGCGGCGAGCTCGTCGTGCGGTTGGCCCAACCGGGAGCCGTGTCGGACCGATCCCTGGCCGAGGACATCCGGACCCGTGACGGAGCGATCAGCCTGGAGCAGCACCTGGTCCGCCTGCACCTGGAAGGCCCCGTCGGCGGAACCAGGATCGTCGACATCAGGCCGGTCGTCCGCAGAACCGCACCCCCACCGGACGGCAGCCTGGTCCGGGTGTCCCCCCTGGTTCCGGAGCCGTCCACGGAGCTGCTGCTGTTCCTCGACGACCGGTTCCCCGAGCTGAAGGCCTCGGAGCCGAAGCCCTCGCCGCCACCGGGACAGGACCGGCGCAGGATCCCCGCGGGCCCCTACTTCCCGGCGAACACGATCGACCTCCACGCCGGGGAGACCCACGAGGTGGTCGTGACCGCGTTCGCGTCCACGCTCAGCTACGAGTACGAGCTCACCGTCGTCCACCAGACCGGGACGGAGATCCACGAGACGGTCGTCGACAACCGCGGTCAGCCGTTCCGGGTCGCGGGCTGGTCGTGCGTCGGCACGCACCTGGCCTCCTACCGGTCCGCTCACGTCCTCGACACCGACCTGCGGGTGTCGACCGAAGCGAACCCGGGTCTGATGCGCGTCATGCCGCACTGCTGACCACCCGCGACTCCCACCGACCGCCTACGCGCAGGTCGTGACGCTCACGCTGCTGGTCGGCCGGGCTGCCACGCGGCGTGCCTGCCGGTCCGACCTGGCGCCCGAATGTGACCGGACCTCCCGTTTCACCTGGTGGGCGCTGTTGCGCGGGTCGGTGTGCGTCGGTTGACTCGCACCCGTGCAGCAGCAGGAACTCGAGGCCTTTTGGCCTGGCAGGCGCGGACGCCTGTTCGACGAGGGCTGTCCGTAGGCCGTGCCCGGCGAGCACCACCGGCCACGGCCTCCCGCGCGTCGACCGCTCCGGTTGCCCGCGGAGCGGACCCACTCCAGACAGGATGCGCAGCCATGTCCGTCACGGACGAACTCCTGGCCAACAACGCCGCCTACGTCGAGCAGTTCCGCGGCCCGCTCCCCCTCCCGCCCGCCAAACACGTCGCCGTCCTGGCGTGCATGGACGCGCGGATCGACGTCTACCGGGTGCTCGGGCTCAACGAGGGCGAGGCGCACGTCATCCGCAACGCGGGCGGCGTCGTCACCGAGGACGAGATCCGGTCGCTCGCCATCAGCCAGCGGCTGCTCGGCACGGTCGAGATCATCCTGATCCACCACACCGACTGCGGCATGCTGACCTTCACCGACGACGGATTCAAGAAGGCCATCCAGGACGAGGTCGGCGTGAAGCCGTCCTGGGCCGCCGAGTCGTTCACCGACCTCGACACCGACGTGCGCCAGTCCATCGAGCGGATCCGGAACAGCCCGTACATCCCGGTGAAGGACTCGATCCGCGGCTTCGTGTTCGACGTCGCGACGGGGAAGCTCGACGAGGTCCTCTAGGCGACGGTGAACGTGAGGGCGGCGGTGTGCAGCTGCCCGTTGTGCCGGAACTCCAGGAACAGGCGGTGATCGCCTGCCTCGCCGAACCACACGTCGAACGTCAGGGTTCCGCGCAGGACCGGGATGCCCACCATCTCCACCGGGTGCAGGTGGGTGGTGGACAGCTGCTCGGTGTGGAACGCGGTGATGTGCCCGTAGGCGCCCAGGTGGGGTTCCAGCGACTCCACCGGGGCGCCACCCGGCTCGCTGACCTGCAACCGGATCTTCGCCGGGGCGCCTCGCGGCAGGGTGAGACCGCCCTGCACCGCGACCCGGTAGCCGGACTCGGTGGTGGTCTCCGTGCTCGGCGGGGGCAGCGCCGCCTTCGTCGCGTCACCGGGGATGTCGAACGGCACGCCGAGCACGACCGGCTCGGGGTGCCGGGCCGTGCTGGGCGGGATGAACTCGGCGTACATGCGGAAGTGACCGTCGCCGGGCAGTGAGACCGCCGTGCGCCAGGTGTCGCCGTCGGGCTCGGGGTGCACGTGCCGGTACACGCTGAGGTCGTCCCGGACGACGAAGAAGTGCAGCTGCTTGGTCATGTTGAGCTGGAACTCGGTGGCGGGCCGCTGGTCGGGACCGAGGATCCGGAACGCGACCGGCAGGTCCTCACCACGCCGGCCGGGCACCTCGACCGGTTCGAGCCGGTAGCCCTCGAACGAGTCGGACCGCCCCTCACCGGACGCCGCGCTCGTCACGGTGGCCGCCACGTGGCCCTGGTGCACCGGTGGCGCGTCCTGGCGGAACACGACGATCGCCGTCACCACGAGGATCACCGCGGCCATTCCGGCGATGGCAAGGTCGGCGATGCGTGACTTGCGCACGGTCGGTCCTCTCGACTCGGTGGACGCGCCCGCAGCGCGGTGGCGGGAGAGCTGGTCGACTTCACCGTGGAGCCACTGCGCATCCGGGGTCAACGCAAGACCGGAATGTGGCGACTTCCCGCCAACCCGCGACGCCCCGCCGGTCACCGCGTCCGCGAGGAGCGGCGGTGGTGATGTGCGGCGTGGTCCAGGGCAAGGCCAAGCCATCGCTCTCTTGGCGCGGCACGACGTACCAGTGCAGGTGGCGCGCAATCTGGGTGGCCGCGGATCCGCGGCTCGTCAGCAGTTTGGCGTTCGGCAACTCGGCCACCGGCTCGGCCGCGCGGGCGGATCGCGATGGCGTCCGGCCACTCCCGGACGATCGTGGGCTGCCCCAGCCCGGCGCCGACCTCGAAAGGCGCCCAGACCTGTGCGGGGCCATCAGGGATTGGCCTGTCACTGCTCGACAGGAAGTACGGCGAAGGTCGACTACCCCGCCTCGGATGTCGGTTCGTCGACCGGCACCCACGACAGCGCCAGCGCTCCGCTCACCACGGCAGCCACGAAGCCCAGCAGGAAGCCGCCGAGGTTGGCGTGCACCAGGCTCGCCACACCGACCACGATCGCCACGACGCCCGCGAAGTGCCGCAGCGCCGGGTTGACCAGCAGCGTCACCCCCGCGACCAGCAGCAGGGCCGCGAACAGCCAGGCCATCGCCGCGCCCGAGCCGGACAGCACCACCACCCCGGCGGAGACGCCCACAGCAGCGACCAGTTCCACAGCCGCCACGACGGCGAGCACCGCGGCGGCGAAGGGGCAGGAGCGCCGCCAGTCACCGAAGCGGCTCACCGCCCGTCGCCGCCCGGTGCGGCCGAGCACCCCTGCGTTCCGTCGCGGTGGCCCAGCGCCAACCCCTCGGCGACGAACGAGCGTGCCGTCACCGACTCGGCTTTGATGGTCATGCGACCCAGGACCGCCTTCCCCGCGCGGTAGCCGACCCGACCACCATCGGGATCCGCGCCCGATCCGACCAGCAACTGGTCGAGGCTGAGCGCGCCGCCGAGGTCGTTCACCTCCAGCACCAGGTCGGTCACGTGCACCTCCCGGGCCTGCAGCTCCGTGGTCATCGCGCCGATCACCGGCAGGTCGACCGTCGAGGTCTGGCACAACCCCGACACTTTCGCCGAGGGCAGGCGCACCACCAATGCCGCCGTCCCGGAGGTGGACACCGCAGGCAGGATCCCGAAGCCGTCCGACTCGACCTGGTCCACCGTCAGGGTGATCTGGCCGGCGGTGGCCAGCGACACCCCGATCGCACCCTGGGCGACACCGGTCAACACCGCCCCCGACACCAACCCGGCCGGCACCAGCACCGCCACGAACCGCTTCCAGCTCGTGCGCCCTCGGCTACGACCGCGATCCACCGGATCAGACTCCTCAAGTACTAGAGCACGCGACAACGGCCCCGATTCGCGAGCCGGCACCGACCTTAATGGGCGGGGAGGATGACGGGCCATTCCCCGTTGGCATGAGGGGTAACCACTTGCGGTGACTGCGGTGTCCACCGTCAGGCGCGGTGATAGCACTGGAATTGGGCACAGATCCCGAGAGGACTGCGCCTTAACCCTTTGGCGTGTCACTCGACCGTGGCGCGCAGCTTGCCGGTACTCGATCGTCCTGCTTAAGTCCGCAGTCGGTCAACCGAAGGTCACGAGAGGCTGTCCCATGCGCGTTGCGCTAACCGGTGCCACGGGTTTCCTCGGTACCCGGCTCGTGCGCGAACTGCTGTCCCGGCACGGGGCGATCACGATCCTCACCCGTGCGGGGGGCGCCGACCCGGTCGACCGGATAGCGCGTGCGCTGCACGCCGCCGGCACTCCCGAAGCTCGCCTCGCGGAGCGCCTGCGAGTCGTCGAGATCGAGCTCTCCCGGCCCGGCCTGGGGCTGTCCACCTCCGCTTTCCGGGAGCTGGCCGACGGGCTCGACGCCGTGTGGCACTGCGCCGGCGACATCGACCTGGAAGCGAGCCTCGCCCAGGTTCGCGCGGTCAACGTCGAAGGCGCTCGAAATGTGCTGGCGCTGGCCGCCGCCGGCCGCCGCAACCCCCTGTTCTGCCACATCAGCACCGCCTTCGTGGCCGGTGCCCGCCGCACCGGAGTGGTGTACGAGGACGACCTCGACGGCTCCTGGGGCTTCGAGAACGCCTACGAGCGGTCCAAGTACGAAGCCGAGCTGCTCGTGCACTCCTGGGCCACCGCTCACCGACGCCCCGCCGTCGTGCTGCGGCCCAGCATCCTGGTCGACGACCGGGCGCCCCGACCGGAGCTGCCCACCCACCCGCTCCAGGTGGTCACCCGCGCCATCGAGACGATCCTGAAGCAGGCCACCCCGCTCGACAAGCTGCTCCTGGCCTCGACCAAGGACCCGATCCGCCTGCCCGGCGCGCCCTCCGCCCACCTCAACCTCATCCCGGTCGACGAGGCGGCGGCGGCCATGGTCGAACTGGCTCACGCCCGACGTGATCGCGGTGTGGACACCTACCACGTGGTCCACCACCGCGACGTCACGGTGGCCGACGTCCAGCACGCGCTGCGCGACCTCTCCCGCACCCGCTTCACCCTCGTCCAGGAGGATCCCGTCAGCATGACCGAACTGGAAGCCAAGTTGCGCGAGCACATGCCGTCCCTGACGTCGGGGTTCCTGCCCTACCTGGCGCACCGGCGCCGCTACGACGACACCCACGTGCGCAAGGTGCTCGGCACGTCCGCAGGCACCACGCCGATCGGTGCCGGCTACCTGTTGTCCGGTCTGCGCGACAACTCCCGGCTGGCCGAGATCACCCGATGACGCCCCGGGCCAGGCCGCTCACCGGCCTGGAGGCCGGCTTCTTCGCCTACGGGTCGCGCCCGACGCCGGTCAACCTGCAGATCGGGGGGCTGACCCTGTTCACCGGAATGCCTCCCTCTCCCGACGAGGGCCGGCGCTTCGTGACGTCCTGGACCGACGCCGTGCCCGCGTTGGCGCTGGTGCCGCACGGCGAAGGACGGCGGTCGCGGTGGCTGGTCCACCCGGCACTCGACCCCGATCTGCACGGCCGGGTGTGGGAGGCCGAGCCGGGCGGGTTGCGGGCCGCGGTGGACTCCGTCATGGCCGAGGAGCTGCCGCCGGACGCCCCACCGTGGCAGTGCTGGCTCATCCACGGGTACGCCGAGGGCGAGTGGGCCGTGCTGGTGAAGGCCCACCACGCCCTGCTCGACGGCGCCTCGCTGATCCAGCTGGCCTGTCGCGTGCTGGGGCGCGCGTCGGCGGAGGAACCCCGACGCCGACCCCGGCGGCGCAGGCGGGGAACCGACCTCGTCCTCGTCGCTCGCGGCCTGCTGCGCTACGTGCTGCGGTTCCTGCCGGTCGCGACCGGTTCGTTCGCCTTCGAGGGCACCGGCGCGCGGCGTTTCGAGTGGACCGCGGTTCCCCTGGCGACGTTGCGCAGGGTGGCCGACCGCCACGGGTGCACCGTGAACGACGTGTTCCTGGCCGCGCTGACCACCGTCCTGCGCGAGTGGCCGCACACGCCTTGGCGCCGTGGTCCGCGACCGGTCTGGACGCTGGTCCCCGCCGACCTGCACGAGCGGGACGGCGACGACGAGCCGGCGGCCAAGGTGGTCAACCTCAGGGTGGCGCTGCCGTGCCACGAACCCGATCCCGGCCGCCGGTTGCGGGCGTTGGCCCGCGCGACGGCGATCAGCAAGCGCAGCGGCCACGTCGCCACCGGGGCCGCCGGGTCCCGCGCGCTGCCGGTCTGGTTGGTCAGTGCCATCCTCCGGCTCACGTTCTCGCGGTGGCACATCGACCTGCTCGCCAGCAACGTGCGCGGATCGCGGCGGGCGTTGGATTACGAGGGCACGCCCATGACGGGCATGGTGCCGCTCGGCTTCATCCCGCGCGGGCACCCCTTCGGGGCGTTCCTGGTGTCGTACTCCGACCAGGCCTGCATCGGGTTCGCCCTCGACCCGGCGCTGCCCGGCGGAGACGCGTTGTGCCGGTTGTGGGAACAGGCCGTGGACGAGCTGGACCGGTTGGAGGCCGTCGAGGCCACCCGGGAACCGGAGGAAGCGCTCGACTGAGGAGCCGGTCCCCTCGGGGCTCGTCGAAGACCGGAAGCGCCCGGCGGTGACCGCCGGGCGCTTCCGCGTCGCGGTCAGAGCGCGCGCTCCGCCGCGGCCATCCGGATCAGGTGGTCGAGGGCCGGCTCGGCCATCGCCGAGATCCGGCCGCCGGTCTGCATCAGTTCCATGGGTGACACCTGGTACTGGAACCTGTGGCGCAGCACCACCAGCAGTTCCATGCCCATCAACGAGTCCACGCCCAGTTCGCTGAGCGTCTTGGTGCGGTCGACGCGGTCGGGCGTGGTCTGCATGATGGCGGCCAACTCGGTGATGAGCACGTCCTCGATCAGCTGCAACGCCTCGGCGCGGGGGAAGTCGTCGATGCGGCGCAGGAGGTCGCGCAGCTCCTGCCGCCCTTCACCGGTGTCCTCGGGCAGCAGCCCGGCCAGCCGGGGCGAGGCGGAGGCCGACAACACCGTGGCCGCCTGCTCGAACCGGAAGTCACCCACGGCCACGACGTCGGCTTCCGGCGCGCACAACAGGTCCTCCAGGGCGTCCAACGCCTTGTCGGAGTGGCACGGCACGAGGCCGAGCTTGGCCAACTGCTCGCCCATCGCCTCGCGCGCCACGTACCCGGTGTCGGCGATGGCTCCCCACTGCACGGCCAGCGCGGGCCGTCCGCGCCGCCTGCGCGCCCTGGTCAGCGCCTCCAGGAACAGGTTGCCTGCGACGTAGTTGGCCTGCTTGAAGTTGCCGACCAGCGCGGCGCCGGAGGAGTACAGGACGAAGAAGTCCAGCTCCAGCCCGTCGGTCAGGTCGTCGAGGACGAGCGCGCCGCGCAGCTTGGGGTCCAACGCGGTGTGGAACGCGCTGTCGTCCAGGTCCTCCAGCGGCCGGTCGTCCAGCGCCATCGCGGCGTGCACGACACCGCGCAACGGGTGATCCGGGGAGATCGAGCCGAACACCACCGCCATGGCCGGCCGGTCGGTCACGTCGGCCGCGTGGACGTCCACCCGGACACCCCGGGCGGTGAGCTCCTCGACCACGTCCCGGGCTTCGGCCGTCGCCGGTCCGCGCCTGCCGACCAGCACCAGCCGCCGGGCGCCGCGGTCGACCAACCGGCGCGCGGTCGCCGCGCCGAACCCGCTCAACCCCCCGACGACCAGGTAGGTCGCCCCGGGGTCGAGCGTGAGCTCGCCATGCGCCCGCTCGACGGGCACGGCCTCCTCGAACGACACCACGACCTTGCCGATGTGGCGGGAGTGCTGCATCAGCTTGAAGGCCTCGTCGATGCGCGTCACCGGGTAGACCCGGTGCGGCAGGGGCGCGTACTCGCCGGCGGCGACGGCGGCGAACACCTCCTCGGCGCACCGCACGGCCGAGTCGCGGTCGTGGGACGCCAGGTTGGCGATGTCGACGGTGAACAGGCTGACGTTGTCGCTCAGCGGTCGCATGGCCAGCCGGGAGTCCTGGTAGATGTCCCGCTTGCCGATCTCGACGAACCTGCCGCACGGCGCCAGCACCTCCAGGCTGCGGGCCAGCGCCTCGCCGCTGAGGGAGTTGAGCACGACGTCCACGCCGCGCCCGCCGGTGATCCGCAGGACGTCGTCGGCGAACTTCACGCTGCGGGAGTCCAGGACGTGGTCGACCCCGATCGCGCGCAGGTAGTCCCGCTTGAGCTCCGAGCCGGCGGTGGCGATCACCGCGGCCCCGGTCCGGCGGGCCAGCTGGATCGCGGCGATCCCGACGCCGCCCGCCGCGCCGTGCACCAGCAGCGTCTCCCCCGCTCGCAGTCGGGCCAACCTGCGCAGGCCGTGGTGCACGGTGATCCAGGCGACCGGCATCGTGGCGGCCTCGGTGAAGGACATGCCGTCGGGCATCGAGGCGATCTGCTCCACCCGCGTGAGCACGTGCGAGGTGAACGACCCCAGCGCCATGCCGAAGACCCGGTCGCCGGGCCGTACGCCGGGCACGTCCGGCCCCACGGCGGTGACCACGCCCGCGAACTCCAACCCCAGCGTCGACGCCGAGTCGATGCCCGCCCCCGCCTCCGCGGCCGGGGGCAGCAACCCCGTGGCCACCATGACGTCGCGGTAGTTCAAGGCCGCCGCCGCCACCCGCACCACCACCTGCCCGACACCGGGTTCCGGAGCCTCCTGCTCGATCCAGGTCAGCCGGTAGAACAGGCTCGGTTCGCGGACGACCAGGCGCGCGGAAGCCGCGTCCACGCGGGTCGGGGTGCGAGCGGGCACCGTCCTCGGGACGAAGCGACCGGACGCGGTGAGCACGATCTCGTCCTCGTCGGAGGGGTCGAGCAGTTCGGCGACGAGCCGCCCGGCGGAGGCGGCGGGATCATCGCCGTGGTCCCAGGAGACCCGCCGAACGGCCACGGCGCGGTTCTCGTTGCCCAGGGTCCGGGCGGTCCCCCAGGTGGCGGCGTCCACCGGGGCGTCGGGCGACTCGGGAGCGGGCAGGGCTCCCGAGGGCCGCGCCACGACCCACAGCGGCAGCGGCTCGGCGCCGTCGCGACGGGTGGCCGCGGCGCCGATCCCCCGCAGGATCGCCGCCGCGCGCACGGCGCGTTCCGCGGCGTCGCCCGCCGCGCCCCCGAGCACGACGGCGACACCGTCGGCGCCGGCGGCGACCACCTCCCAGTCGGGGGTGTGAGCAGTCACCGCCGTAGTGCCGGCTCCCGTCCCGCGCAGGGCCGCCACGACGGCGTCCGCCCGTTCCCGGTCCTCCGGGTCCTCGACCACGACGACCCACCGCGCCGTCGTCGTCGGCGCCGCGGTGGCGGTGGGGCTGGGGGTGGGGGTGGGGGTGCCGACGACCGCGGCCGTCAGGACGGAGAACCCGGTCCGCTCGCCGTCCTCGGCCACGTCGACCCGGTCGAACCCGCCGGCGCGCAGCAACTCCGGCCACGCGGCCACGGGGACGAAGGGCGAGTCCGGCCGCAACGAGCCGTCGGTGCAGGACCAGAAGTCGCGCGACAGCCCCGCGGTCAGCGCCAGCATCGCCACGTCGTGCGACTCCACGGCGATCAGAAGCCCACCGGGGCACAGCAACCGCGCGACACGGCGCACGGCGGCGCGCAGGTCGGTCGCCGCGTGCAGCGCGTTGGCCGCGATCACCAGGTCGAACCCGCCGTCGGGGAAGTCCTGCTGGTCCGGGTCGGTGTCCAGGTCGAACGTCCGGTACTCCACGAAGTCCTCGGAGCCGAACCTGCTCCGGGCCGCGGTGAGGCAATTCCCGGACACGTCGCTGAACACGTACCGCGTGCGGTCGGCGGGCAGCACCGGGAGCACGAACCCCGTGGTGCCGCCGGTGCCCGCCCCGACCTCCAGGACGCGCAGCGGGCGGTCCGCGGGCCAGCCCTCGACGACGGCGCGCACCGTCTCCCGTACCGCCTCGTTGTAGCCCACGGCGAGGGGGTTGAGGTCGTGGAGGTAGGAGGTGACCTCGGCGTCGCCGAGCCCGAGGTCCTGGAGGTCGACCCGGCCGCACAGGACGTCCACGAGGTTCAGGCCGCACCCGAGGTGCAGGGCCAGGAGCGCCGTGGCCTCGGGGAGCCCGTCGTGGCGGCGGGCGAACCCCGTCAGGTCGGGGGACCCGATCAGGTGCCAGAGCGGACCGTCGGCGCGGGCCAGGTCGTGTGCCGCGGCCGAGCGCAGCAGCACGTCGGCCAGCCGCCGGTACTCGGGCAGCACGCCGGCGGCCAGCAGGTCGTCGGTGGTGAAGGTGACCCGGCCGGGCAGCAGCGACTCGACGGCCGCCACCACGAACCGGGCCCCGGCCTCGGTCGCCATGCTCCGCACGGCGGCGTGGCAGGGGGCCGGGGTCACGGTGACCGGGGGCAGTGCCGGCAACGGCCACGGCCGGGCCTCCTCGCCCGGGCGCGGGGCGGCGCGCAGCACCGTCTCCAGTCGCTGGACCCCCGGTCGCAGCACCGCGCCGAACGACTGCAGCCGACACCCGGTCAGCTCGACGGCGACCTCGCCCTCGGCGTCGAGCACGCTGATGTCCCAGCACACCTCGCGCGAGGTGCGGGAGCGGACCTGGACGCGGATGCGCCCGCGCGCGGTGGGTCGCCGCCACCGTCGGACGCGTTCCAGCGTCGACGGCAGGTACGCCCGGCTGTCCGGCGTGTCGAGCCGGAGCAGCGGGATGCCCGCCTGCAGCGCGAGGTCGAGCAGGGCCGGGTGGACTTCGTGGTCGTCGCAGGCGAGCGGGAACTCGTAGTCCGCCCACGCCTCGTCGGGTCGGACGCGGATCTCGCGCAGCCCCCGGAACGCCGGACCGTAGGTGATGCCGGCCCGGTCGCAGGCGGCGTAGTGCCCGGCGGCGGCGACGTGCTCGGCGGGCTCGGCGGGCTCCCGCGGTGCCACGGGGGCGTCGGCGACCAGGCGGCGGACGCGGCCCCGGGCGTGCAGGGTCCAGTCGCCGTCGTCACCTTGGCGGGAGGCCACCCGGAACAGGCCGTCCTCGTCGGACAGCGAAACCTGGGTCCGGACGTCCATGGTCGGCAGCCAGGACAGCGCCATCGCGCGGGTGATGTCCAGGCCGGTCACTTCCACCCGGTCGCCCAGCACGTGGCGGCCGGCGGCCAGCGCCATCTCGACGTACCCGGTCGCGGGCACCACGACCGACCCGCCGACGCGGTGGTCGGCCATCCACGGTGTGCGGGCGGGCTCGACGGTGGCGAACCAGGTCGGCTCCAGCACGGGCATCCGCTCCCCCAGCAGGGGGTGGTCGAGGCGTCCGGTGCCGCTGGTGCGCAGCCACGTCTCGGGCGCGCCCTTCCAGTGCTCCTCGCGCTGCCACGGGTAGGCGGGGAGGTCGCACACCCGGCCGCGGTCGGGGAAGTACCGGCTCCACCGCAGGGTGCCGCCCGCGGCCGACACACCGGCGACCACCCGCTCCGCCAGCGCCCGCCCGGTGCCGCCGCGGTTGAGGGTGACCACCGTCCTGAGCGGTTCGCCGCCGGTGCGGCGCAGGTAGCCGGTGAGCACCGGGTGCGGGCTGATCTCCACCACCACGCCGACGCCCCGCTGGGCGAGCGCCGACGCGGCCTGGTGGAACAGGACCGGCTGCCGGACGTTGCGCCACCAGTAGTCGGCGTCCAGCTCCCCGGCCCGCACCGGCATCCCGGTGACGGTGGACAGCATCGGGATCTCGGGCTCGGCGGAGCGCACGTCGGCCAGGCCGGTGCGCACCAGGTCCTCGACGGCGTCCATCGCGGGGCTGTGGAACGGGTAGTCCAGGTCCAGTTCGCGGGCGAACACGTCGTTCGCGATCAGCTTCTCCACCAACCGGGTCACCGCGCCCGCGTCACCGGCGACGGTGACGTCCTGGGCGCTGTTGACCGCCGCCAGCGCCAGTTGGCCGGAGAACTCGGCGAGCACCTCCTCGGCCCGCTCGCGGGGCAGACCGACCGCCGCCATGCGACCGGTGCCGGCGGTCCGCGCCTGGGCGAGGCTGCGCTCGGCGACCACCCGCGCGGCGGTGTCCAGGTCCAGCGCGCCGGCCACGCAGGCGGCGGCCACCTCGCCGACGCTGTGCCCGAGCACGGCGGACGGCACGACCCCCCGCTCGCGCAGCAGCGAGACCAGTCCCCATTGGACGGCGAACAACAGCGGTTGGGCGACGGCGGTGTCGTGCAGCCGGTCCTCCGACGCGGCCAGCTCCTCGACCACCGACCAGCCCAGATGGGGCGCCAGGGCCGCGTCCGCCGCCGTCACCGCCGTGCGGAAGGCCGGTTCGGCGGCCGACAGGTCACGCCCCATGCCGAACCACTGCGAGCCGTTGCCGGAAAAGGCGAACGCCACTCCGTCACGTGTGGTCGTCACGTCGAGCGCGGCGGCGACCTCGTGGTCGCCACGAAGCGCCGCATCGAGCCGGTCGGCCGCCTCGGCCGGATCCGCGGCCACCACGACGACCCGGTGGGCGTCGGGGGTGCGGCGCAGGCAGGTCGTGTAGGCGAGGTCGTAGAACTCCTCCGCCGAAGCCGCGGCGAACCGGTCCCGCATCCGGCCCACCGCTGCCACCAGCGCCTCGCCGGAACGGGCCGAGACCACCACCGGCAGGGCGCGGCCCGGGGGCCGGGGCGTTTCGCCGGCCACGGGCGGAGGCGCGAGGACGGCGTGCGCGTTGGTGCCGCCGAACCCGAAGCTGTTGACCCCGACGATTCCGCGGCCGACCGGAAGCGGTTGCGACACCGGGTGCAGTCCGAGCCCGGCGAAGTCGATGTCCGGGTTGGGTCGTTCGCCGTGCAGCGACGGCGGCACCACCCCGTGGCGGAGCACGAGCACGGCCTTGAACAGGCCCGGCATCCCGGAGGCGCTCTCCAGGTGCCCCAGGTTGGTCTTGACGGAGCCGATCGGCAGCGGACCCGCCTGGCGTCGGCGGCCCAGCGCCTCGCCGAGGGCGGTGCACTCGACCGGGTCGCCGACGGGCGTGCCGGTGCCGTGCGCCTCCACGTACACCAGGTCGTCCGCGTCGACCCCGAGCCCGCCGTAGATCTCGCGCAGCAGTTCGGCCTGGGCGTGCGGACTGGGCATGGCCAGGCCGTTGGTGCGCCCGTCGGTGTTGGTGCCGGTGGCCAGCAGGACGGCGTGCACCCGGTCGCCGTCGGCCAGGGCGTCGGACAAGCGCTTGAGCACCACGAGCCCGCCGCCTTCGGCCCGCACGTACCCGTCGGCGTCGGCGGAGAAGGACCGGCAGCGGAAGGTCGGCGAGAGCATCATCGCCTTGGAGAACCCGATGAAGGTCAGGGGGTCGACCAGGAGGTTGACCCCGCCGGCGAGCGCGAGCGCGCTGCGACCGCTGCGCACCGTCTCGCACGCCTGGTGCAGCGCGACCATCGCCGACGAGCAGGCGGTGTCGACCACCATGCTGGGGCCGCGCAGGTCGAGGGCGTAGGAGAGCCGGTTGGCGGTGATCGAGGCCGTGCCGCCGAGCATCCCGTGCACGTCGATGCCGCGCGGGTCGCTCAGCTGGAGGAGGCCGTAGCCGGTGCCCGACACGCCGAGGAACACGGCCGTGTCGGACCCCGCCAGGTCGCGCCGGTCGAGGCCGGCGTCGTCCAGGGCCTCGGTGCCCATCTCCAGCAGCATCCGCTGCTGCGGGTCCATCGCCGCCGCCTCGCGCGGGGAGATGCCGAAGTAGTCGGCGTCGAAGCCCTTGACGTCCGACAGGTAGCCGCCGGCGAACGAGTAGCTCTTGCCCGGGCGCAGCGGGTCCGGGTCGAAGAACCGGTCGGGGTCGAACCTGCCCCCGGGGATCTCCCCGATCAGGTCACGCCCCTCGGCCAGGGCGGTCCACAACTGGTCGAGGTCGGCGATGCCGCCGGGTAGCCGGCACGCCGCGCCGACGATCGCCACGGCATCCGTCGGGCAGTACGGACTCATGCGCTGTTCTCCCTGTATCGGTGGCTTTCAAGACAGGACCGACCTGTTGCGGTCGCGAGGCGGCAACCGGGCGGCAACCCGGGCGGACGGACACGACTCGTCAGCGACTCGACACGAAGGACAAGCGCACCCGGTAGCCGCCGTCACGTACCTCGCACAGGGAATCCGTGGTGCAGAATCCGCACGACGAGCACCCGCGCCGAAATCACGTCCGGCGGAAGTCCTCGGGATGTCGGGACATCGCTCCCGCACAGGATCGTCGAGGGAGAACTCGGCCGCAGGCACAGCACAGGCGCATGCTGCGCGGCCAGGCTCCTGGACGACGCCATCGAGCCCCGCCGCCATGCCCGGCGTCGACGCGTGTGCCGGGAGCACGGTTCACGCTGCAGCCCTCCGGGCGGATCGAAGGCGAAGCAAAACGGCCGCGCCCATCACCGTCTTGCAGGCGCCGATTCTGCCGTCTCGAGAACGCATCGACCATTCCCTGATCGGATGACTACGACATGGTGGCAGGTAGCGCTTCCTCATCGCGGGCGGCAGGTCACCATCCGGCCGGTTGGTCAGGCGCTCGACAATGCGACGGCGCACACCCTGACCGCGGGTGAACTCGAAATGGTTCCCTCGATGCCGGAACGCACCGCGTGGCGCTCGTGCCAGGGCCGGGCTCGGGTGCCTGGTTCTGTCGTGGGGCGTCCACGCTGCCGCGGTTCCCGGTTGCGGGGTGGTGCCGGTGAACGGCACCACCCCGCAGGTGTCAGTTGACCGGGCAGGGAGCGCCGGGGCGGGTCAGGGTGACCCGCGCGTGGCTGATGACGAGGTCGACGCCGCTGAGCAGCCGGACGTGCAGGGCGTTGACGGCGATGCCGGCGCCGCCCGCGAGGAGCCGTTGTTCGTTGACCACGACCGTGGCCACGAGCGGGATGGTGATGGTCAGGTCGACCGCGGGGTTGACCACGGGAGTGCCGTTGATCCGCAGGTTGACCAGCTCGACCTCGCCGGCCGTGGTGACCGAGCCGGTGTCGTCCTCGTCGGCGGCGGCCTTGGCGCGGATCTCGTCGGCGGTGATCAGGCCGCCCAGCAGGGAGACCTTCGCCGTGCGGGCCCACGCGGTGGCGGTACGTTCGCCGCCGCCGTCGACCACGCCGCGGGCCTCGGTGTCGATGACCCCCAACGAGCCGATCCCGGGCAGCGCCGCGCCGAGGGCCTGGTCCTGGTCGAGGCCCGGTTGGGTGACGCAGCTCAGGTCGGACGGTGCCAGCGGGCCGACACCGACCAGCGGGGCGGTCAGCTTCCCGCCGTGGGCGTGGGCGTCGAACACCAGCACCGGCACGGTGAAGCGGACCGAGGCGCAACCCGGCGCGTCGAGGCCCACGCGTGCGGTGACGTCGACGGCGCAGGTGGTGTAGGTGCCGGCGCGCGCGGCGGTGACCGTGACGGTGATCGTGCACGAGACCTGGCCGGTGGACAGGGCGCCGGTCGCGGTGACCGCGCCGGCGGCGGTCGAGGCGGTGGCGTCGGTGCAGTCGGTGGTGGGCTGGGCCGTCGCGGTCAGACCCGCGGGCAGGTCCGCGGTGAACGACCAGCCGTCCTTGACCGCCAGCTCGCTGGTGTTGGTGACGGTGAAGACCAGCGTGGCGGTCTGCCCGACCTCGACCGCGGCCGGGCTGTAGTCCACGTCGAGTTGCGGGGTGACGTCCAGGACGCGGACGTTGTCGAACGCGGCGTCGTTGCCGGTCCCGCTGCCCTGGGCGTTGAGCAGTTGCACACCCACCGACGAGCCGCCGAACAGCACGGGCCGGTCGCTGGTGTAGGTGCCCACCGAGGTGCCGCCGATGACGGTCGAGGGGTTGGCGCAGGGCTCGATCGGGGTGGTGAAGGTGGGTACGGCGGTCGCGCCGTCGAGGAGGTAGAACTCGAACAGCGCGTGGTTGGCGAAGCAGTTCTGCTCGGCGGCGTCCACCGAGAAGGTCAGGAACCGGTCGGGCGCGGCCAGCGGGATCGGCTGCTCGGTGCGCAACTGCACCTTGCCCGCACCGGGGTTGCCCGCGGTGTAGGCGGTGACCGCGTGGTTGGTGGCCGGGTCGCCGCCCGCCCACTGACCCAGAGTTCCGGCCATGCCCCGCACCGCCTGCCAGTTGCCCGCGCTGCACCCGCTGCCGGCCGGCGGCACGGCCGACTGCTGCGCCGAGGCCAGCCAACCGTTGCAGGCGGTCAGCCAGGCCGGGTCGGCGTCGTAGGTCTGCGCGACCGGCGGCGTGCCCGTGTAGGCGGTGAGCAGGACGGGCGTGGTGCCCTGGCCGTTCTCGAAGTCCTCGGCGAACACCACGACCGGCGCTTGCGGCACACCCGGCACGGCCGAGGCGGGTTGCGCGGCGGTGAGGGCCAAGGAGAGCGGTAAGACCGTCAGCGCTGCGACGATCGTCGGCAGGGCTCTGCGCCCGTGCCGACCGGGTGAAGACGTGGTCACCGGTGAACTCCCTCGTTCGGTGCGAAAGGTGGAACACCGGTTCCTTCGTCCACCACGGGAAGGCGCATTAGCGCCCGACGGGAGGCCGCACCCACTTGGCTCGCGCACTCCACCCGATTACCACGCGCTCCGCGGCACTCGGTCACCCAGCGGGCACAGCACCACCTGCCGGACCTCGAAAAGTGCGGGCATGCCCGGTCACCCCGAATAGCCCTTCCGATTCCCACGCCCGCCCGACCTCCATCCGCGTGAATCGCCGAGCAGGTCGGGGGCTTGGTGCCGGGGTACGACGCAGACCCACGTGCCGGGGATCGAGCGGCCGGCCGTCCGGGGCGGCCACTCCGCCGGGCGGAAGGGATCGGCGGGGACTGCTCGGTTACGCACGGTCGCCTCCGTGGCCACGAGGCGGCCGTGCCCGAAATCGGGCACGGTATTTGGAGCGGTGGTTGGCTGTGGTCATGCTGGAGCCCGTGGGAGACGAGGTGCCGGGCGAACTGGTTCGGCACGTGGGCAGGACGACCGGGTTGGCGCCGGGGCTCGCGCGGCGGGTGGTGGCGGATGTCATGGGCTACTTCGTCGAGACGGCGGAGGAGTACGTGGTGCGGCGGCACGCCGAGTTGCGGCGCGAGGGGTTCGGCAACGCCCGGATCTGGGCGGTGCTGCGGGACGAGCTGGACGTGCGGCCCGTCGCCGCGCCGCCGTTGTCCGAACGCCAGTTGCGCCGGATCGTCTACGGCTAGACCGACCGAGGGAGATCACCGGGCATGTGCGGAATCGTCGGGTACGTGGGTCCGAGGGACGCGGTCCCCGTGCTGCTGGAAGGGCTGCACCGGCTGGAGTACCGGGGCTACGACTCGGCGGGCATCGCGGTCGTGGACGGGGGGGAGCTCCGGGTCGTCAAGACCGCCGGGCGGGTCGCGGAGCTGCGCAAGGCCGTTCCCGACGGCACGTCCGGCCGCACCGGCATCGCGCACACCAGGTGGGCCACCCACGGCGAGCCGACCGACCGCAACGCCCACCCGCACGTGGACGCCGCCGCACGCGTCGCCATCGTCCACAACGGCGTCTTCGAGAACTCCGACCGGCTGCGCGCCCAGCTGGTCGCCGATGGCGTCGAACTGGCCTCCGACACCGACAGCGAAGTCCTCGCCCACCTCGTCGCCCGCAGCACGGCGACCACCCTGGAAGACGCCGTGCGCGAGGCGTTGGCGCAGGTCGAAGGCACCTACGGGGTGATCGTGACGGACGTGGACCGGCCGGGCGAGCTGGTCGCCGCGCGC
The DNA here is from genome assembly GCF_050946825.1 of Actinosynnema sp. CA-299493. Classification (NCBI taxonomy): domain Bacteria; kingdom Bacillati; phylum Actinomycetota; class Actinomycetes; order Pseudonocardiales; family Pseudonocardiaceae; genus Actinosynnema; species Actinosynnema sp. CA-299493. The sequence continues at coordinate 2,776,549 of NZ_CP191993.1, read as the reverse complement.
CGGGGCAGCCCGGTCGTGCTCGGCGTGGGCGAGCAGGAGATGCTGGTCGCCTCCGACGTCACCGCGCTGGTCCGCTTCACCCAGCAGGTGATCTACCTGGACGACGACGAGATCGCCACGGTCACCGCCGACGGCTACCGCACCTCCACCACGGACGCCCGCGCCACCAGCACCACCCGCTCCCCCACGTCGATCGACGTCGCGAGCGCCGAGTACGAGCTGGGCGAGCACCCGGACTTCATGTACAAGGAGATGCGCGAGCAGCCCGACGCGGTGGACCGCTGCCTGCGCGGCCGGCTGGACCACCGGTTCTCCTCGGCCAGGCTGGACGGCGTCGGCCTCACCCCGCAGGACTACCAGCGCATCCGCCGGGTGAAGCTGCTCGGCTGCGGCTCGGCGTACTACGCGGGCCAGCTCGGCGCGCAGCTGATCGAGGAGCTGGCCCGGATCCCGGCCGACGCCGAGCCCGCGTCCGAGTTCCGCTACCGCAACCCCGTGGTCGACCCGGACACGCTGTACGTCGCGATCAGCCAGTCGGGCGAGACGCTGGACACGCTCGCGGCCGTGCAGGAGCTCAAGCGCAAGGGCGGGCACGTCATCGGCGTGGTCAACGCGGTCGGCAGCACGATCGCCCGCGAGTGCGGCCACGGCGTCTTCCTGCACGCGGGCCCCGAGGTGTCCGTGGCGGCGACGAAGTCGTTCACCACGATGGCCGTGGCGCTGGCGCTGCTGGCCCTGGACCTGGGCCGGGTGCGCGACCTGTCCATCACCGAGGGCAGGAGGCTTGTGACCGGGCTGTCCGCGCTGCCGCACCAGATCGCGCAGGTCCTGGCCACCGAGGACGACATCGCGGCGGTCGCGCGCAAGTACGCCGGCGCGCGGCACATGTTCTTCGTCGGCCGGGTGCGCGGCTGGCCCGCCGCGCGGGAGGGCGCGCAGAAGCTCAAGGAGATCTCCTACGTGCACGCCGAGGCCTACCAGGCGTCCGAGCTGAAGCACGGGCCGCTGGCGCTGATCAACCCGGAGATGCCGACCGTGGTGCTGGTGCCGGACGACGAGCTGCTGGCCAAGAACACCGCCACGATCGAGGAGATCAAGGCACGCGGCGGGCCGGTCATCGCGGTCACCGACGCCGAGCTGCCGCCCGGTCTGGCCACGGACGTCATCCGGGTGCCGAAGGCGCACGACGCGTTGGCCCCGATCACGCTCTCGGTGCCGTTGCAGCTGTTCGCCTACCACCTCGCGCACGCGCTGGGCCGTGACGTGGACCGGCCGCGCAACCTGGCCAAGAGCGTGACCGTCGAGTAGCGCGAGGGCCAGCCGCACCGGTGCGGCTCGGCCGTTCGCGTGATGGCATCGGGGATCGCTATCGGCCCATACCGCGCCGGATCTGGGAAGAGTTGACCTGTGACGTCCCCGCGCGGAACTGTTTGCGTATTTTCGCCGACAACGAAACTGCGGGGGACGCCGTGAACCACTTATCGTTCGGGATCACGCTGGCTACACCGGCCACGCACGACGCGCTCGTCGAGTCGTGCCGCGCGGCCGAGGGGTACGGGTTCGACTCCGTCCTGGCCGTCGACCACCTCGGGCCGAACCGGACATCGCCGTTCTCGGTGCTGAACCTCGCCGCCCAGGTCTCGCCCACCCTCCAGGTCGGCACCTACGTGCTCAACGGGGCCTTCTGGAACTCGTCGGTGCTGTCCAGGGAGGTGCAGACCGCGCAGCGGATGAGCGGGGGGCGGTTGCAGCTCGGGATCGGCGCGGGGATCATCAAGCAGGAGTTCGACCTGGCCGGCATCCCGTGGACGCCGATGGACGCGCGGGTCGAGCACGTCAACTCGCTGCTGGACGACCTGCGCAAGATGCTCGACGCGGAGGCCGACGTCGAGCACCCGCCGGTCCTGCTCGGCGGCACCGGCGACCGGATGCTGCGCTTGGCCGCGGAACGCGCCGACGTGGTCAGCGTGGGCGGCATCAAGCACATCAAGGGCAAGGCGACGGGGAACTTCCGCGTCATCGGCTCGGACGAGACCGAGGAGCGGGTGGCGTTCGTGCGGGACGCGGCGGCGGGGCGCGACGTCACGCTCAACGCGTTCGTCCAGGTCGTCGAGCTGACCGACGACCGGGAGGCGGCGGCCGAGCGGATCGCGGCGGACTGGGAGCTGACGGCGGAGGTCGTGCTCGACTCGCCGTACATGCTGATCGGCACCGCGGACGAGATCGCGGCGCAGGTCGCGGCCTCCCACACCCGGTACGGGTTCACGTCGTTCAGCGTGCAGCGGCCGTACCTCGACGCGCTGGGGCCGTCGATCGCGCTCGCCCGCGCCGCGGTCGCATGACGGCCGGGAACGGCGGTCGGCTGACCGTCGGCCAGGGCACCGCCATGTACGTCGGCGCGGTGCTGGGCACCGGTGTGATCGCGCTGCCCGCGCTGGCGGCCGAGATGGCGGGTCCGGCGTCGCTGCTGGCGTGGCTGGCGCTCGTGGTGCTGTCGGCCCCGTTGGCGGCGACGTTCGCGGCGCTGGGCGCGCGGCACCCGGACGCGGGCGGTGTGTCGACCTACGCGCGGCTGGCGTTCGGCGAACGACTGTCCGCCGTGGTCGGCTGGTGCTTCTACTTCGCCGTGCCGCCGGGCACGACGGCGGCGGCGCTGTTCGCCGGCGCGTACGTCGAGCAGGCCGTCGGCGGCGGGCAGTGGACGGTCGTGGTGACCGCCCTGACGCTGCTGACCAGCATGGCCGTGACGAACTGGATCGGTCTGCGCGCGTCGGGGGCGGTGCAGTTCGTGCTGGCCGCGCTCCTGGTGTTCCTGGTGCTCGGCTCGGTGCTGCTGGCGGTGCCGCACGTCGACATGGGCAACCTGACCCCGTTCGCGCCGCACGGCTGGCTCGCCATCGCGCCGGCCGCGGGCCTGCTGGTGTGGAGCTTCGCCGGGTGGGAGGCGATCACGCACCTGGCGCAGGAGTTCCGCAACCCGGAGCGCGACCTGCCGCGCGCCACGGGCATCGCCGTCGCGATCGTGGGCCTGCTGTACCTGTCGGTGGCGTTCGCGATCATCGCGGTGCTCGGCCCGGCCGCCGCCGAGTCGGAGGCCCCGCTGGGCCAGCTGATCGCGCGCACGGTCGGCGGCGACGTGAAGGTGGTGGCGGCCGTCGCGGCGGTGCTGCTGACCATCGGGTCGATCAACGCCTACATGGCCAGCGCGTCGAAGCTGAGCGCGGCCCTGGCGCGGGACGGCGCGTTCCCGCGCAACCTGTCCGGCGGCACGGTCGCGGGCGAGGTGCCGCGCCGCAGCCTGGTGGTCGTGGTGGCGCTGTGCTTCCTGTCGCTGGCGGTGGCCATCGGCACGGGCACGGGCGCGAGGCTGCTGGTCCTGCTGACGACCGGGCAGTTCGTGGCGGTGTACCTGATCGGCACGGCGGCGGCGTTGAAGATCCTGCCGACCCGGTCGCCCGCGTGGTACGCCGCGCTGGTGGCGTTCCTCGGCGTGGTGGGGCTGACCGCCGCCACGGCGGTGTACATGCTGTGGCCGCTGGTGGTGACCGTGACGGCGCTGCTGTTCCTGCGGTGGAACCGCAAGCGGCGCCGGGACCCGGTGGAGGAAGCCGCCCGGTGACGGGGCGTCCGGGGTCGCCGCGACGGGCGGCGACCCCGGACGATGTCACGACGACCCCGGACCACGTCACACGGTGCCGGTGAACCGGTCGTCCAGGTAGGCGATCTTGGCCTGCTCGTCCCGGTCGGAGTAGAGGTAGCGGATCCACGCCTGCTGCTCGTGCAGCAGCGCGCCCATCTCCCACACGCAGAGCACCTCGCGGTGCTTGCCCTGCTCCAACCGGCGGTAGCTGTCGTGCTGCTTCACGTCCCGGATGTAGACGGTCTCCCACATCTCGTTCTCGCGCCGCCAGGTGCAGACGATGAGGAAGTAGAAGTCGCCGCGGCACAGGTGGTGGATGACGAAGCCGAGGTCGCCGGCGATGTCCAGCTCGCCGGAGGCCACCTCCTCGCGCAGGAACGCCTTGCCCTCCTCGCGCAGGCCGGGGTCCACCACGTCCTGCGGCTCGCGCACCTCGTACCACTTCAGGTGCGCGTCGGGCAGGGCGAGGTCGTGGTCGGGGAGCGCGATGACGTCCTTGGCGTAGTGGCGGTAGTCGGCGTCGACGTTGGCGATGGCCGCGAGGTGCGACAGGTTCCTGGTCACCGACGGGATCCTAGGCAAACGCGCCGGGCTCCGACAGCAGCTTGACCGTGCTCTCGGGCACGGGCACCAGCGCCGTGCTGTAGTCGGCCATCATCTCGCCGACCGGGCCGTCGAACTCGGCCCACTCCGGGTGCTCGTACAGCGAGCCGGCGAGCTGGACGCGCTCGTCCAGGCCGGGGAACGCGCGCACCAGCTGCCACTCGTCCTCGTCCAATGGGGACGGTCCGAACGAGAGCACCGTGATGCCGATGCGGCGCATGAGCGGGATGGTGCCGTCCCGGCTGACGCGGTCGAACTCGGCTCGGGTGCCGGGCTTGAGCTTGAACACGCGGATCTCCAGCAACCAGGGCTCGGTCATGTGTGGCACTCCAAGGACGCGGCGGTACGCCGTAGTGGGTTTTTGGGGTGCGCGCAGCTGGGGCGGGCCGAACGCCGGGCTCGCCGACGTTTCTACCGACGAGCACGCCGGCGCGCAAGGGCCGACTAGGGTGCCGCGTCGTGAAACCGGATCTGAGCACCCTGCGCGCCGCCGTGTCCGAGTTCGGCGGCTTCACCACCCCGGAGAAGTCGTGGACGGTCCTGACGGCCGCCACGGCGCCGTCGTTCGACCTGGGCGTCGCCGCGCACCGGGAGGCCGCGCACGTGTGGCTCAACGCGTGGGGCTGCCGCATCCGCACGCCCCGCCCCGGTGAGCCGCGCGTGCTGGACGAGAGCCTGGCGGCCTGGTGGGCGACGTGGCGGGACGCCCTGCCCGACCCCGGGGCGTGGCTCGCCGACCTGACCGACGAGCAGGTGGCGCGGCTGGCCGAGGGCTTCGCCGCGCTGTCGGCGAGCACGGCGGCGGCCACGCCGCGCGGCACCCGGACGCTGGGACCGACGGCGGCGTCCAAGCTGCTGTTCGCGTTGCGCCCCAACAGCCTGCCGCCGTGGGACAACATGATCGCCGACCGGCTGCACGGCGGTCGCGACGGCGCGGCGTACCGGGCGCACCTGCGGCTCACCCGCGGCTGGGCGGCCGACCTGCTGGCCGAGGCGGGCGTGCCCGAACCCGAGCTGCTCGACGACCTGGGGCGGCCGGGCCGCTCGCTGGCGAAGGTGATCGACGAGTACTGCTACCTGGCCTGCACCCGCGGCTGGACGGCGCCGCGCCGGGGCGTCACGGCCGACGACGTGCGCCGGATCGCCCGGGCGCTGCCCCGCACGGAGGAGGCGCTGGTCCGGGACCGGGTCAAATACCGCATCGGGCGCATCGTGTACCTCGCCCTGTCACCCGACGAGCTGACCATGGGATTCGCGTTCCCCAAGGAGGAGCGGGCGGCGCTGATTGCCTCGGACCCCGACAAATTCCATCCTCCGGTCCCTTCGGACGAGCGGTACAACTGGGTTCGGACCACCCTGTCTCGATTGGACGAGGCGGAGTTGACCGAGTTGGTGGTAGACGCCTGGCGAATGTGCGTGCCGAAGCGCGTCGCGCGTGATTACCTGGGGCGATAGCCGGACCGACACCGCCGGACGGGCGTAAGGGTTGCTCCGGGAGGCTGCCCGAGCGGGCCATCAGCATTTCTTGGGTAGGCCCTATAAGGGAATCAAATTGGCCCGTTGACGACGCACAAGTCGTGTTTACGATCCTTCTTACCAAGCAGGAGGGGTCGCCGCATGGCCAGTTTGACTCGTTCCGAAGCAGCCGCTCGGGGCGCTTTGTTGGAGATCGACTCGTATCACGTGGGCCTGGATCTGACCGGCGATGGGAAAGTATTTCGGTCGACGACGAAAATCTCGTTCACCGCCGGGGAGGGCGGGTCGACCTTCGTGGACGTCAAGCCGGAGGCGCTGCTGGAGGCCCGGCTCAACGGCCGCGAGCTGGACGTGTCCGCGCTGGTCGACGGCCGGTTGCCGCTGACCGCGCTGGCCGCCGCCAACGAGCTGGTCGTCGTCGCGGACATGGCGTACTCGCGGGAGTCGAAGGGCCTGCACCGCTACGTCGACCCGGCCGACGAGCAGGTGTACGTGTACGGAGCGGTGTTCCTCGACCACGCTCCGCGCATTTTCGCCTGCTTCGACCAACCTGACCTGAAGGCGCCCTTCACGTTCGACCTCACCGTTCCCGACGAGTGGACGGTCCTGGGCACGGGTGCGGCCACGAAGGTGGCGGCCGGGCGCTGGCAGGTCGTGCAGGAGGTGGCGCAGGCCACATACCTGACGACGGTCGTCGCCGGGCCGTACGCCTCGTTCGAGACCGTGCACGACGGCGTGCCGCTCGGCGTGCACTGCCGGGCGTCGGTGGCCGAGGCGCTGGAGGCCGACATCCAGGAGGTCTTCGACGTCACGGCCCAGTGCCTCGACGAGTTCCACCGGCTGTTCGGCGTGCGCTACCCGTTCGGCCGGTTCGACCAGGTCTTCGCGCCCGAGTTCAGCTACCTGTCGCTGGACCACCCCGGTTGCGTGCTGCTCAAGGAGCTGTACCTGTTCCGCACGCCCGCGCCGCGCAGCGAGCACGAGACCCGCGCGGTGGTCATCGCGCACGGCCTGTCGCTGATGTGGTGGGCGGGCCTGGTGACCAACAAGTGGTGGGACGACCTGTGGCTCGGCCAGGCGTTCGCCGACTACCTGGCGCACCGGGTGCCCAGCGAGGTCACCGAGTTCACCGGCCCGCTGACGACGTTCTCCGCCCGTCGCAAGGGCCAGGCCTACACGGCCGACCAGCGTCCCTCGACCCACCCGGTGTGGATCGACGGCGCGGACGCCATGTCGGCGCTGCTGGACCTGGACCGGATCTCGTACTTCAAGGGCTCGTCGGCGTTGCGGCAGCTCGCGCACCACATCGGCGACGACGCGATGCGCGAGGCGCTGCGGATCTTCTTCGCCCGGCACGCGTACGGCGCGGCGACGTTCGCGGACTTCAACGCGGCGATCGGCGAGGCCGTCGGCCGGGACATGACCGACTGGGCGGACCGCTGGCTCGGCACCGCCAACGTCACCACGCTGGCCCCGGAGCTCACCGCCGAGGACGGCGTGATCACGGCGTTCGCCGTGACGCAGTCCGCGCCGGACTCGCACCCGACGCTGCGGCCGCACACCATCGACATCGGCCTGTACGGCGACACCCACGAGACGGTCCGCGTGACCGTGGACGGCGCGCGCACCGAGCTGCCCGAGCTGGTGGGCCGCGAGGTCCCGAAGTTCCTCCTGCTCAACGAGAACGACCTGACCTACGCGAAGATCCGCTACGACGACGCGTCCCGCCGGGCGCTGCCCGAGGTGCTGCCGACGCTCGCGCCGATCAACCGCGCGATGGTGTGGGCGCAGCTGTTGCAGGGCGTGGTGGACGGCGCCGTGCCGGCGGCCGACCACCTGGACCTGGTGACGCGGATGCTCGGCTACGAGACCGAGCTGTCGATCGTGATCGAGGTGCTCGAACAGGCCCGGATCGACGTGGCCGACCGGCTGCTCGACCCCGAGCTGCGGCCCGGCCTGCTCAAGGCCGTGGCGGACGCGGCGCGCGACCGGTTGTCCCACGTCGCACCGGAGGACGAGCTGGGCCTGGTGCTGGCCCGGGGCCTGGTGGAGTTCACCTCCGACACCTCGGAGCTGCGGGGTTGGCTGGACGGCATGCCGCTGCCGGCCGGGCTGGAGCTGGACGCCGACCTGGCGTGGCGGGTGCGCTACCGGCTCGCGGTGCTGGGCGCGTTCAGTGAGGCCGAGATCGACGAGGCGTACGCGGCGGATCCCAGCACGCACACCGAGCAGTTCGCGGTGAAGGCGCGGGCGGCGATCCCGACCGTCGAGGCGAAGGAAGCCGCGTGGCGCGCGATCACCACCGACGCCGAGCTGTCGAGCTACCGGCTGTGGTCCACCGCCGAGGGGTTCTGGCAGCCGGAGCAGCGGGAGCTGACCGCGCCGTACGTGGCCCGGTTCTTCACCGAGGTGGTGGAGGTCGCCCGGCTGCGCGAGGACAAGGTGCTGGACACGCTCGTGCTGTGGCTCTACCCGCGCTACTGCGCCGAGCCGGCGACGATCGCGGCGGCCGAGGAGCTGTTCGCGCGCGACGACCTGCCGCTGCCGCTGCGCCGGCGGGGCGCGGACCTGACCGACGACCTGCGCCGCGCCGTGCACGCGAGGCACGGGTGAGAGCCGCGGTGGTCGGCGGTGGCGTCGCGGGCGCCGCGCTGGCCTGGCGGTTGCGGACCGCCGGCGCGGACGTGACGGTGTACGCGCCCGGCGACGCCGACGCCTCAGGGGCGTCCGGCGGGCTGGTGCGCGGGTTCGAGGTGGACGAGCGCGCGGCGCGAGAGGCGGCCGAGTCGCTGGCCGAGCTGCGCGCCGACGACCGGGTCCGGGACTGGGCCGGGTACCGGGAGACCGGGTCGGTGTACGTGACGGCCGACGACGTGACGCCGTCCGTGGCCGCCGTCGAGGCGGTGCTGCCGGGTTCGGCGTCCGTCGTGGACGGTGTCGAGCTGGCGCGGCGCTTCGGGTTCCGGGACCTGCCGGCGGACGCGGCCGGGGTCGTGGAGCGGCACGCCGGGCACTTCTCCCCCGACCGGTTCCGCGAGCACGCGCTGCGGTGGCTGGCCGGGCGCGGCGGCGACGTCCGGACCGAGCGGGTTGCCGAAGTGCTGCCCGGCCCGGGGGTTCGGACTCCCGCCGGCGTGACGGCGTTCGACGCGGTGGTCGTCGCGGCCGGCGCGTGGACGCCGCGGCTGGTCGGCGGCGAGCTGTTGCGGGCCAAGCAGATCCAGTACGGCCTCTACCGGCTGCCGATCCCGTGCGCGGCGTCGTTCGTGGACGACCGGACCGGCCTGTACGGGCGGCCGGACCGGGACGGCGCCTTCCTGCTGGGCATGGGGTGCGACCGCTGGGACGTCGACCCCGACGACGTGACGCCCGACCACGACCTGGCCGCGCGGGTGCTCGACACGGCCCGCCGCCGGTTCGGCGTCGAGGGCGGTGAGGTCGTGGCGGACCGGGTGGTGGCGTCCTTCGACTGCTACCGCTCACCGGGCGGGCTGCGCCTGGTGGACGTCGGCGACGGGGTGTCCACGTTCACCGGCGGCAGCGGCGGCGCGGCGAAGACCGTGCTGGCGGCGAGCCGGCGCGCGGCGGCGGAGCTGGTGGCGTCGTGATCCTCGGCATCGACCACGTCGGCCTGCTCACGGCGGACCCCGAGGGGGTGGGCGCGCTGCTCGCCGTGCTCGGACTGTCCAAAGCGGACGGCGGTGTCGCGGACGACTACGGCGTGTCGTGCGACTTCTGGCAGGTGGGCGCGGACCTCGCGGCCCCCGCCGTGGAGGTGGTCGCGCCGGTGCGGGAGGACTCGGCGGTGGCGGGACGGCTCGCGCGCGGACCGGGGCTCTACCACCTCGCGTTCGAAGTGGACGACCTGGCCGCCGAGGCGTCCCGCTTGCGTGCCAACGGTTTCGCGCTCGTGGACGCGGAGCCGTGCCGGGGGGCGCGGGAGGGGATGTCGGTGCAGTACCTGTACGCGCCCAAGCCCGCCGGCGTGCTCGTGGAGCTCGTGCACTACGCCACAACGCGGCGGAGCTTATCGCAGCCATCGGGAATCCCGATCAGCTCACCGCCGAAAAGCGGTCGCTGAACATTGCTTCCGGCGCGCCGGCGGTAAATAATTAACGGAGACGGTGAGCCACTCACCGAGCACTCCGGCCGACTGGGGCTCGACGAGGCCAGAGTTGCTCTTCACCGCATCATCTACGCACGTCAGCGCGTCGCAGACGCCAGGGGTGACGTCTGCGAAGCACATTTCTCCACCTTTCTCACCACTTTTCCCGAGCCCGGCGAACAATGCGCCGGGCGGGTCTTCACCGTGCCGAAAAGAAGTCACAGGACAGGAGTGCTCATGGCCAGCCAGCTCGTGGATTTCGGAGTCGCGGGCTTCGGGTACGCCACCGGCGAGAACCAGGACGTCGCGCAGACGGCCGGTGACTACGTGGGCGATCCCGAACGCGTCGTCCGCTGGGGCTACCACACGTTCCACCGCGCACCGGACGGCGTGACCGCGACCGACCTGGCCACGCTCGCCGGGCAGGACGCGCTGGACCGCCTCGGCCTCGGCCCCAACGACGTCGACCTCGTCGTGGTGGCCGCCTCCGAGGTGCCGGACTACCACCACTGGGACACGTCGGCCGCCGTCGCGCGCCGGCTCAAGGTCGAGGGCACGACGCAGACGATGCTGCTCACCGAGGGCTGCGCGTGCGGCGTCACGGGCCTCGGCTACGTCGCCGGTCAGCTCGCGCTCCAGCCGGAGCTCCAGACGGTGCTGTTCATCGCCGTGAACCGGGTCAGCGAGTTCCACCGCAACCGGATGAACGTCAACAACGCCGTGCACAGCGACGGCGCGGTGGCCGCCGTCCTCAAGCGCGGCCACGAGGGCGTGAAGTGGCTGGCCACGGACCAGTTCGTGGACCCGGACCTGTCGGACTTCTTCCGCACGGAAGTCGGCGGCGCGGCCAACCCGCTCCCGTTCGACGGCTGGACGGCCAAGGACGCGGCTCCCGGGCACGCCCGGATCCAGGCGCACTTCGACAAGAACCCGGCGAAGCTGCGCGAGTTCGTCGCGACGCTGAACCAGCGCATCACCGACACCGTGGACAACGCGCTGCGCCGCGCCGACCTGACCCGCGACGACCTCAAGCACGTCATCTACATCAACGACTCCACCGACACGATCGAGGAGGTCGCGGAGCCGTTCGGCGTCACCGTCGAGCACACCAACGCCGAGCTGTCGCTGAGCCACGGCCACATGGGCGCGGCCGACCAGCTGTTCTGCCTCGGCGAGCACATCGAGCGCGGCGACGTGAAGTCCGGCGACGTCGTGGCGCTGTGCGGGATCTCCATCGGCATGCGCTGGTACTGCACGTTGGTGCGGATCTGATGAGCGACCGGCCGGACTTGCTGGAGTCGTTGCGCGCCGCCGTGGCCGAGGGCCGCGCGCCGTCACCCGCGGACCTCACGCGGTTGGCGCTCGTGTCCGACCCGCTCGTGCTGCGCAAGGCGGGCAAGGTGTTGGCACGCCTGGAGGACGCGGAAGGACTGCGTCCGCTGCGCGTGGCCGTGCTCGCGACTTGCACGATCGGGTCGTACGAGCAGATCCTGCGAGCGAGCCTGGTGTCGGCGGGCGTCCTGCCGGAGCTGGCGCCCGGCCCGTACGGGATGTTCGAGCTGACGCTGGCCACCGACCCGTTCGACGGCGTCGACGTGATCACCCTGCTGCTGGACGAGACCTGCTTCCTGCCGCACGACTGGGCCGCGACGGACGTCGACGGCCTGGCCGGGCACCTCGAAGCCCGGCTGGCGGACCTGCGGGGCCTGGTGCTCTCGGCGGTGGAGCGCTCCACCGCGACGGTGCTGCTGCACACCGTGCCGCTGCCGGCGCAGGTGCGCGACTCGGTGGTCAGCTGGCGGGCGCGGGCCGCGCTGTCCAAGGCGTGGGCGAAGCTCAACGAGGGCCTGCTGGACCTCGCCGCGCAGCACCGCCAGGTGGCCGTGACCGACCTCGTGTCGGTGCTCGCCGACTCGCCGTTCGCGGCGCGTGACGACCGGCTGCACCGCTACGGCGACCTGCCCTACACCGACGGCGCGCTGTACCTGCTGGCGCGCGAGGTGCGGCGGTTCGCCCAGGCCCGCGCCGGCCTGTCCCGCAAGGTGCTGGCGCTGGACCTGGACAACACGCTGTGGGGCGGTGTGCTCGGCGAGGTCGGCGCGGAGGGCGTGCAGCTCGGCGGCCTGTACCCGGGCAACGCCTACCGCGAGGTGCAGCGCACCGCGAGCCGGCTGCGCGACCAGGGCGTGGTGCTGGTGCTGGCCAGCAAGAACGACGCGGACCTGGTGGACGAGGCGCTGACCGCGCACCCGGAGGTGCTGCTGCGGCCGGAGGCGTTCTCCGCCAAGGCCGTCAACTGGTCGCCGAAGGCGGGCAACCTGCGCGAGGCGGCGTCCGCCCTGGGGCTGGGCATCGGGTCGTTCGTGTTCCTGGACGACTCGCCGTTCGAGCGCGGCCACGTCGAGGAGGAGCTGCCCGAGGTCGTGGTGCTGGCCGCCGACGGCGACCCCGCGCACATCGTGCGGACGCTGCTGGCGCAGGGCTGGTTCGACGTCGCGGAGCTGACCGAGACCGACCTGGCGCGACCGGAGCTGTACCGCAGCCGGACGCTGCGCAACGACTTCGCGGGCGGCTTCGGCTCGTCGGAGGACTACCTGCACGCGCTGGACGTGCGGCTGGTCGTCGAGGAGGCGGACGGCTTCGCCGTGGCGCGCGTCGCGCAGCTGGCCGCCCGCACCAACCAGTTCAACCTGACCGGCCTGCGGTTCGACGAGGCCGAGACCGGCCGGCGCATCGCGGACCCGGACCACCTGGTCGTCACCTTCGCGGTGGCCGACCGGTTCGGCGACGAGGGCGTCATCGGCGCGGCGTGGGTCGACCGCTCCGGCGCCGAGTGGCACGTGGACAACCTCGTGCTCAGCTGCCGGGTGCTGGGGCGCGGCGTGGAACTGGCGATCGCCGCGTGGCTCGCCCGCCGGGCGCACGCCGCCGGCGCCACCGCGCTGCGCGGGCGGTACGTGCCGTCGAAGAAGAACGGACTGGCCAAGGGCTTCTGGACCGACGCCGGGTTCGCCGGCGAGGACGACGGCGCGTACGCGCTGGCCCTGGACTCCGACGCCGGGCTGCCCGACGCGCCCGCGTGGATCAACCTGCTGGAAGGGAACGAGGTAGCCCGATGACCGAGATCACGGTGGAGCAGTCCGTGCTGGAGATCCTGGCCGGCGCGCTCGACGTGAGCGTCGACGTGCTGCGCGGCGAGCCGGTGCTGGCGCGGCACGAGTGGGACAGCATCAGCTCGCTGGACGCCCTGGCCCAGCTGGAGAACCGGTTGGACGTCACGCTGGACCTGCGCGCGTTCCACGCCGCCCGGACCGTCGACGACGTCGTGGCGCTGGTGCGCCCCACCTCCTGACCCACTTCCCGACGCCGGGGCCGCACGACGCACCCCGGCGACGCGGACCGGCCGCGCACCCGCGCCCGTCCGCACGTCCCGCACCGGCACCGCCGCCGCGGCGCCGCCCGACAAGGCTTGGAGACTGAGTTGGACCACCAGGATGTAGAACTGCTCGCGATCGGAGCGGGCCCCGCGAACCTGGCCCTCGCCGTCGCGCTGGAGGAGCTGTCCCCCGACCTCGCCCTACGGAGCCTCGTCACCGAGCAGCACGACGACATCGTGTGGCAGCGCGGGATGCTGCTGCCCTGGTCGCGCAGCCAGGTGTCCTTCCTCAAGGACCTGGTGACGCTGCGGAACCCGACCAGCCCGTACTCGTTCGTCAACTACCTGCACTCGACGGGCCGGCTGGACGAGTTCATCAACCTCGGCACGTTCACGCCCTACCGCCTGGAGATCTCGGGCTACCTGGCGTGGGTGGCGCAGTCGCTGTCCAAGGTCCGGTTGCAGCACGGCAGGCGCGCGGTGGCCGTGGAGCCGCAGCGCGGTGAGGCCGGTTCGGTGGACCGGTGGCTGGTGCGGTTCGCCGACGGCGGCACGGTGTCCTGCGCGACGCTGGTCATCGGCGTCGGCCGCGACCCCCACCTGCCGACGGAGTTCGCGGCGCTGCCCCGGGAGCGGGTGGTGCACAGCACCGAGTTCGTGCACCGGCTCGGCGAGCTGGACCCGCAGGGTGAGCACCGCATCGTCGTGGTCGGCGGGGCGCAGAGCGCGGCGGAGATGCTGTGGTCGGCGCACTCGACCTTCCCGCGCGCCGAGGTGACGATGGTGATGCGCTCGATCGGCCTGAACGGCTACGAGAGCAGCAAGTTCACCAACGAGCTGTTCTACCCGTCCTTCGTGGACAAGTTCAACGAGGCGCAGCCGGAGGCGCGGTCGCAGCTGCTGCGCGAGATGCACCGCACCAACTACGCGGGCCTGTCGCCCGCGATGCTGGACAACCTCTACAACACGATGTACCTGGAGAAGCTCACCGGCGCGCAGCGGCTGTCGATGATCACCATGGCGGAGATCGTCGACTCCGCGCTGGTGGACGACGAGGTCGTGCTGACCCTGCTCGACCGCCGCACGGGCGAGCGCAGCGAGCTGCGCTGCGACCGGGTGATGCTCGGCACCGGCTTCGACAAGCGGATGCCGACGCTGGTGCGCTCGATGGCCGCCGAGGTCGGCCAGGAGGACTTCGCCGTCACCCGCAGCTACCGCCTCCAGCTGCCCGAGTCGGTGTCCGCCCGCGTGTACCTGCAAGGCGTGAACGAGGCCACGCACGGCATCGCCGACTCGCTGATCAGCGTGCTGGCGATCCGGTCCGCGGAGATCGTCGCCGACCTCGCCGAGAGCACCGGGCCGGAGGACGCCGCCGTGCCCGTGGTGGCGCAACGCGTCACCGAGCTGTTCGCCGAGGCCCCCCAACCCGCTTGACCCGAGAGGAGTCGTCACCATGATGGAAATCCGCCCCCTGGACCGGGACAACCTCAAGCTCGACAACGGCCTGGTCGCCCAGCGCCTGATGCCGTGGGACCTGGTCAACGCGCCGTTCGAGGGCTCGTGGTGCGTGGTGCGCCCCGGCGCCGAGTCGGGCGCCCACGGCCACCACGAGTACGAGATCTGGGTCGCCATGACCGGCGAGGCCGAGATCATCACGCAGGAGGGCGCCACCCCGTTCAAGGCCGGTGACGTCGTGCACTTCACGCCGCACGAGAAGCACCAGGTCGTGAACAAGGGCGCCGAGGACTTCCAGTTCTACGCGATCTGGTGGGACGCCGAGCTGGCCGGGAAGTTCGCCTCCCGCCACGAGGGAGCCGCCTCGTGACGACCCGTTCCCGACCGGCGATCGTCGTCGCCGCGACACCCACGTCGAACGGCGACCTGCACGTCGGTCACATGTCGGGCCCTTACCTGGGCGGCGACGTGTACGCGCGCTACCTGCGCGCCACCGGTCGCCAGGTGCTCTTCACGACGTGCACCGACGACAGCCAGAGCTACGTGGTGTCCACCGCGCACCGGCGCGGGCTGGCGCCCGACGAGCTGGTCCGGACGTCCACGGCGAAGATCGAGCGGTCGCTCGACGCGATGGGCACGCTGATGCCGGGCCTGCCGCCCATCGACGACCGGTACCGCGCCACGGTGCTGGACTTCCTCAAGGAGCTGCACGCCGCCGGCCGGTTCCACCTGCGCAAGGTGCAGCTGCCCTACGCACGCAACGCCGGCGCGTTCCTCTACGACGGCCTCGTCACCGGCACCTGTCCGTCCTGCCTGGCCTCCAGCTGCGGCGGCGCGTGCGAGAACTGCGGCCACCCGAACAACTTCGACGAGCTGCTCGACCCGAAGTACACCATCGACCCGAACGACACCGTGGTGTACCGGGAGTGCGAGATCCTCGTGCTGCCGATGGAGGACTACCGCGAGCGGCTCACGTCCTACTACGCGGCGCGCACCCCGCGCTGGCGCCCGCACGCCCGGCAGCTGATCAGCGAGCTGCTGTCCAAGCCGCTGCCGGACATCCCGGTGACGATCCCCGGCACGTGGGGCATCGCCGCGCCGTTCCCGGAGACCGCGGGCCAGATCGTCTACCCGTGGGTCGAGGCGATGCCCGCCTCGATGTACGCCACGTGGTGGACGGCGACGCAGCTGGGCCGCCCCACCGCCGAGGTGGACGAGCACTGGCGCGCCGACCACGACGCGGAGCTGGTGTACTTCCACGGCTTCGACAACGTCTACCACTGGGGCCTGGTCGACCTGGTGATGCTGCTCGCGCACGGCGACAAGTACACGACGCCGGAGTCCAACGTCTGCAACGAGTTCTACGACCTGGACGGCGAGAAGTTCTCCACCAGCCGCAACCACCTGATCTGGAGCGCGGACCTGCTGGCGGAGGTGCCGCGCGACCTGGTGCGGTTCTACCTGGCGCTGACCGGTCCCGAGTTCCAGCGGGCGAACTTCACCCGCGACTCGCTGCACACGACGACCACGCGCCGGCTGATCACCCCGTGGAACGACCTGGCCGAGGCCATCGCGCTGGCGATGGTCGGGGTGGACGGCACCCGGGCGCTGGCGACCACGGAGGCCGGGCGCTGGCGCGCGGCGACCGTGCTCAAGCGGTTCCGGCTGTGCTACGACCTGCCCGGGTTCAGCATGGGCCGGGCCGCGGAGACGGTCGTGACGCAGCTCGGGCGGCTGCGGTCGCTGGCCGACGCGGTGGACCACCGCCGCAACGGCGCGGCGCCGACGCAGCCCGGCGACCTGCTGCTGGAGGCGCGCACGCTGCTCGCGTGCGCCGCGCCGATCCTGGTCGACGTGGCGGCCGACGTGTCCGCGCAGGGCGTCGACCTGTCCATCAGCGACGACATGCCGGCCGAGATCCGGCCGTTCCGGTTCCCCTCGCTGCCCGGCACGCGCGCTCACGCCGGCCAGCACGTGGCCCTCGACGGCGTGAGCTAGGAGGAGTGCGCACCGTGAAGCTGCTGACCATCGAGACCCGCCAGTACCTCGAGTACTACCACTCGCGCTACCGGCAGGTGCAGGACCTGGGCGTCGACCTGTACGTGCTCAACGGCGAGGGCACCGAGGACTTCTGGCCCGCCGACCGCTACCGCCTGGTGGGGTCGAAGAACATCGACGACATGATCGCCACCGCCAAGCAGTGGCACGCGGGCGAGGCGTTCGACGGCGTGATCACGTTCTCCGAGGCGGCCGTCGTGGCGGTCGCGGCGATCGCCGAGGCGCTCGGGCTGCCCGGCATCGGCGTCGAGGCGGCGCTGAACAGCCGCAACAAGTACCTGATGCGGCAGTCGCACGAGAAGGCCGGCGCGCCGATCCCCGGTTTCCGGTTCGTCACGTCGCTGGCGGAGGCGAAGTCGGCGGCGGACGAGTTCGGCTACCCCGTGATCGTCAAGCCGACGCTGGGCGCGGGCAGCCACTTCGTGTTCCGCTGCGACGACGAGGCCGAGCTGACCGAGCACTACGAGCAGGCCGCGCAGGGCATCCAGGACCTCTTCTGGGCCAACTCCGAGGCGGACGGGATCGACCTCGGCCCCAACGGGCTGCTGGTCGAGGCCTTCCTGGACGGCAAGGAGTACCTGATGGAAGCCGTCGCCTGGGACGGCGAGGTGTTCCTCGGGTCGGTGGTGGACCGCATCACCGCCGAGGGCGGGACGTTCGACGACGACGTGCACCACGCGCCGACGTCGATGAGCCCGGACGACCTGGAGGCCGTGCACGAGGTCGTGACCGCGGGCGCGCTGGCGCAGGGCCTCACCAACAGCGTGATGCACGCCGAGGTCCGCTTCCACGACGGCAAGCCGTACCTGCTGGAGATCGCGGCCCGGGTCGGCGGCGGCGGGCTGGACATGATCGCCCGCATCACCGCCGAGCACGACCCGATCGCGGCCGTGGTGAGCATCGGGGCGGGGCGGCGGCCGGACGTGCGCCACTTCCAACCCACCGGCACGCACATCGCCGCGATGTGCCTGATCTCCGACGCCGGCGTGGTGCGGGAGGTGCGCGTGCCCGAGGAGGTGTCCACCTCGGACCGGGTGTTCCTGCTCAAGATCACCGCACGACCCGGCGACGTGGTCAAGCGCCCGCCGGACGGCAACACGATCATCGGCTTCCTCGGCGCCACCGGCACGTCGGAGGCCGACGCCTTCGCCCTGATGAACGAGTACGCGGCGAAGATCCAGGTCGACTTCCAGTAGCTCCGCACCGCAGGCGCCGCCGGCTTCTCCGCGTCACATGTGGCGGACCGGTGGCGCCCCCGGCCAGAGAGGACTCCACCGCCGTGCCCGACCCCGAGCAACGCACCGCGCGCCGCCGCAGGTACCTGATGTGCCCGCCGGAGCACTTCGACGTCTCCTACTCCATCAACCCGTGGATGAACCCCGAGAAGCCGACCGACGCGTCCATCGCCCTGCTCCAGTGGAGCCGGCTGCGGTCGCTGTACCTGGACCTCGGCCACGACGTCGAGCTGATCGACCCCGAGCCCGGGCTGCCGGACATGGTGTTCGCCGCGAACGGGGCGACCGTCGTGGACGGGCGGGTCCTGTCGGCGCGGTTCCGGTTCCGGCAGCGCGAGGCGGAGGGACCCGCGTACCTGGAGTGGTTCCGGGAGAACGGCTTCCGCACGCACGAGGCGTTCTGGGTGAACGAGGGCGAGGGCGACTACCTGCTGGTGGGCGACCGGATCCTGGCGGGCACGGGCTTCCGCACCGACGAGCGGTCGCACGTGGAGGCGGCCGGGTTCTTCCGGCGCGAGGTCGTGACGCTGGACCTGGTGGACCCGCGGTTCTACCACCTGGACACGGCGTTGGCCGTCCTGGACGACGACCTGATCATGTACTACCCCGAGGCGTTCTCGACGTGGAGCAGGGGCGTGCTGCGCTCCCTGTACCCCGACGCCGTGATCGCCGGCGACCACGACGCCGAGGTGTTCGGCCTCAACGCCGTCAGCGACGGCAAGCACGTCCTGCTGGCGCAGGAGGCCACGAACCTGGCGGACCAGCTCGCCGACCGGGGCTTCACGCCCATCGGTGTCGACCTGTCCGAACTTCTCAAATCCGGCGGCAGCGCGAAGTGCTGCACGCTCGAACTGCGTGGGGAGCCAGCTCGATGATCAACTACGACGGCAAGAGGTTCCACCCGGTCACCGGTGGCGGCCCGGAGGAGAGCCGGGTCGCCGTGTACCACCAGGACGGCGACCTGCTCTGGGGCGAGTTCCTCGGTGGCAAGGCGCGCCGCGGCGCCCTCACCGGCACCGCGCGACCGGACGGCGCGCTCGACTTCGCCTACTGCATGGTGCTCGACGACGGCCAGGTCGTCTCCGGGCACTGCCGCAGCACGCCGAAGGTGCTCGACGACGGCCGCATCCGCCTCGACGAGGTGTGGGAGCGCTTCGGCGAGCACGCCGCGTCCGGCGTGTCGACCATCGAGGAAATCCCCGCCCAGACCACGAACTGACCCGAGAGGCCGACGAGCAGCCATGACTTCCGCGAGCACCATCACCGCCGGCACGGACGCCACGCCGCGCAAGGGCGGCGTCGTCACGTGGGCGTGCGCGCCGGGCTTCCCGCCCGCCGTGATCTTCCCGTTCACGCCGGCCGAGCGCATGGGCACCCGCAACATCCTGGAGTTCCAGGCGCTGATGTACCGGACGCTGTACTACTTCGGCAGCGACGGCACGCCGAACGTCGACTACGCGCAGAGCATCGGCGAGGAGCCGGTGTGGAGCGAGGACGGCCTGACCGTGCGGGTCAAGGTCAAGCCCTGGAAGTGGTCCAACGGTGAGACGCTGTCCGCCGAGAACGTGCTGTTCTGGGTGAACCTGATGAAGGTCAAGGGCCCCCGGTACGGCGAGTACGTCCCGGGCTACTTCCCGGACAACCTGACCGACTACGGCAAGATCGCCGACGACGAGGTGTTCTTCACCTTCGACAAGGTCTACTCCAAGCACTGGGTGCTCTACAACCAGCTCAGCACCATCACGCCGCTGCCCAAGGCGTGGGACCGCACCGACGCGGGCCCGGCGAACGCCTCCGGCGACCTCGCCGACGTCGAGGCGGTCTACGAGTACCTGATGGCGCAGCAGGGCGACATCGTGGCCGAGGGCAACGCCCACCGCACCAAGTGGGCCGACAGCCACATCTGGAGCGTGGTGAGCGGCCCCTGGCGGCTCAAGAGCTACACGCTGGAGGGCGTGGTCACGTTCGTGCCCAACGAGCACTACTCGGGCCCGAACAAGCCGTACCTGGACGAGTTCCGCCAGGTGCCGACGTTCTCCGACGAGGAGCAGTACGAGATGCTGAAGGCGGGCCCGGACGCCGAGAACGGCATCCAGGTCGGCTACCTGCCGCTGAGCTTCGCCACGGAGCCGGCGGTCGACCCGGTGGTCGGCGGGCCCAACCCGTTGACCGAGTACACGATGTTCCCGCAGTCGGCGTTCTGCATCCGGTACATCTCGCTGAACTTCAACAACCCGACCGTGGTCGGCAAGATGTTCGCGCAGACCTACCTCCGCCAGGCGCTCCAGTCCTCGTTGGACCAGGACACCGCGGTGCGCGACATCTACCAGGGCTACGCGTACCGGCAGAACGGCCCGGTGCCGATGTACCCGAAGACCGACTACGTCTCGCCGCGCCAGCGCGAGGGCTCGTGGCCGCTGCCGTTCTCCCCGGAGAGCGCCAAGGCGCTGCTGGAGGCGAACGGCTGGGACACCAGCGTCACGCCCGCGGTGTGCGTGCGGCCGGGCACCGGTCCGGGCGAGGCGGGCGCGGGCATCCCGGCGGGCACGAAGCTGTCGATCCTGCTGCGCTACGTCGAGGGCCGCCCGGCGCTGACCCGGGTGATGGAGAACTTCCGCGACGCCGCCGCGCGGGCGGGCATCGAGCTGCGGCTCGAAGAGGTGTACGGCTCGATCCTCGTGGCCGAGGACGCTCCGTGCGAACCGACCGCCACCACGCCGTGCACGTGGGAGATGTGCTGCTGGAACGGCGGCTGGGCCTACCACCACCCGACCGGCGAGATCCTGTTCTCCACCAAGGCGGGCGGCAACTTCGGCTTCTACACCGACCCGAAGGCCGACGAGCTGATCGAGCGCACCGTCACCAGCGACGACCTGGACGTGCTCTACGAGTACCAGGACTACATCGCCAACGAGGTGCCGGTCATCTTCACGCCGAACTTCCCGATCCGGCTGTTCGAGGTCGCCAACACGCTCGGCGGCTTCGGCCCGATCAACCCCTACGGGATGATCAACCCCGAGAACTGGTACTACCGCGACTGATCCCCCGCGGCACGGGGCCCGCACCGGGCTCCGTGCCGCTTCTCCACCGCTCAACAGGGGGTCCCACCGTGGTCCTGTCCGCCGCGCCGCCGAGCACGCTCGGCGCGCACCCGCTGCTCATGTTCCTCCTCCAAGTCGCCGTGCTGCTGGGCATGGCGCTCCTGCTCGGGCGGCTCGCCGTCCGCCTCGGGATGCCCGCCGTCGTCGGCGAGCTGGCGTCC
Organism: Actinosynnema sp. CA-299493; assembly: GCF_050946825.1. Lineage (NCBI taxonomy): Bacteria > Bacillati > Actinomycetota > Actinomycetes > Pseudonocardiales > Pseudonocardiaceae > Actinosynnema > Actinosynnema sp. CA-299493. The sequence goes on along the minus strand of NZ_CP191993.1, from coordinate 2,755,339 downwards.
GGCGTCGTCCTCGGGCCGTCGCTGCTCGGCACGTTCGCCCCGGTGTTCGACAACCCCACCCAACTGCACCTGCTCGACGCGGTCGGCCAGTTCGGGGTGCTGCTGCTGGTGGGGTTCACCGGCATGCACCTCGACCTCGGCCTGGCCCGCCGGCAGCGCCGGGCCGCCACCTGGGTCGGCGCGGGAGGGCTGCTCCTGCCGCTGGCGCTCGGCGTCGGCGCCGGGTTCCTCTTACCCGCCGCCATGCTCGGCCCGGCGGCGGACCGGCCGGTCTTCGCCCTGTTCCTGGGTGTGGCGGTGTGCGTGAGCGCCATCCCGGTGATCGCCAAGGTGCTGCTGGAGATGAACCTGCTGCACCGCGACATCGGGCAGCTCACCGTCACCGCCGCCGCCGTGGACGACGTGGTCGGCTGGTCGCTGCTGGCCGTGGTGTCCGGGATGGCCGCCTCCGGGCTGACCGCCGGTCACGTGGCGTGGTCGCTGGGCGCGCTGGCGCTGGTGCTCGTCCTCGCCCTGGTCGCGCTGCGGCCCGCCGCGCGCGGCGCGTTGCGGCTCGCGGAGCGCTCCGGCGATCCCGGGGTGACCGTGGCGGTGGTCGTGCTGCTGGTGATAGCGTCCGCCGCCGGCACGCACGCCTTGGACCTCGAGCCGGTGCTGGGGGCGTTCGTGTGCGGCTTGGTCATCTCGTCGGTCGGCGGTGTCGCCCGGCAGCCGTTGACCGCGCTGCGGACGTTCGTGATGGGCGTCCTGGCGCCGCTGTTCTTCGCGACGGCGGGGCTGCGGATGGACCTCACGGCCCTGCGGCACCCGGCGGTGCTCGGCACGGCGCTGGCCGTGCTGGTGCTGGCCGTGGTCGGCAAGTTCGCCGGCGCCTACGCGGGCGCGCGGCTGGCCCGGCTCACCCACTGGGAGGGTCTCGCGCTCGGCGCGGGGCTCAACGCGCGCGGTGTCATCGGCGTGATCGTGGCGCTGGTCGGCCTGCGGCTGGAGGTGCTGTCGACCGAGGCTTACACGGTCGTGGTGCTGGTGTCGGTCGTGACGTCGCTGATGGCGCCGCCGACGTTGCGGTACGCGGCACGGCGGATCGCCGTGACCGACGAGGAACGCGAGCGCGAGAAGGCGTTCGGCGGTGTGGAAGTCCTATCGAGAGTGGAGCCCCGATGAGCAAGACCGACCAGCGGCCCCTGCTGCTCGTGGTCGCGACCGGAATGCGGTTGTACCGCGAGTACCTGCTGCGCTCGATCAGCGCGGAGTACCGGGTGCACCTGTTCCTGACCGCGGAGCCCGAGTGGGAGAAGGAGTACGTGTCCGGCTGGACCGTGCTGCCCTCGACCACCGACGGGCCGGCCATGGCCGCCGCGGCGGCCGAGATCCACGCCGGGACGCCGTTCTCCGGCGTGCTGTGCTGGGACGAGGTGCGCATCCACGCCACGGCGTTCGTCGCGCGGGCCCTGGGCCTGCGCAACGGCGACCCGGACGTGATCTGGCGCCTGCGCGACAAGGGCGGCACGCGGGCGGCGCTCAAGGCGTCGGGCGTGCCGCAACCCCGGTCGATCCCCGTCAAGACGGTGGACGAGGCGGTCGCGGCGGCGGCGGAGGTCGGGTACCCGGCCATCCTCAAGCCGCGCGGCCTCGGCGCGAGCCTCGGCGTGATCAAGGTGCACGACGAGCACGAGGTGCGCGCGAACTTCGCGTTCACCGAGGCGGCGCGCGGCCCGGAACCGGTGGTGTTCGACACCGACCAGCCGATCCTGGTCGAGGAGTTCGTGTCGGGTGAGGAGATCAGCGTCGACTCGGTGGTGCGCGACGGCGTCGTGACGCCGCTGTTCGTCGGCCGCAAGGTCGTCGGCTACCACCCGTACGCCGAGGAGGTCGGCCACTTCGTGGACGCCGCCGACCCGCTGCTGACCGACGACGTGCTGCTCGACGTGGCCCAGCGGACGCACAAGGCGCTGGGCTTCACCGACGGCATCACGCACGCCGAGTACATGCTGACCGACGAGGGCCCCAAGGTCATCGAGGTCAACGGCCGCCTGGGCGGCGACATGATCCCCTACCTGGGCCTGCTCGCCACGGGCGTGGACCCCGGTCTGGTCGCGGCGGGCGCGGCCACCGGCGGCGAGGTGGACGTCGCGCACGCGCACGACCGCGTGGCCGGCATCCGCTTCTTCTACGTCGAGGAGGAGGACACCACGCTCGGCTCGCTGGCGTTCGACCCCGCCAGGCTGCCCGAGGGCATCGACCGCGTCGTCACCGTCGCGCAACCGGGCGCCGTCGTCTCGCCGCCGCCCAAGGGCACGGTCTGGGGCCGCATCGCCTTCGCCATCGCCACCGGTGACTCTCGCGAAGAAGTCACCACCCGACTCGACGCGGCCGAGGCCGCGCTGGACGTGAAGAGCGCCTGATGACCACCGCGAAAAGCACCGACCAAGGCATCTGGAAGACGTTCGTCGAATCGCCGCCGGCCGTGAAGGCCGTGCTGGCGGGCGTGTTCGTCAACAAGGTCGGTGGGTTCCTCAACATCTTCCTGGTGCTGTTCCTCACCTCCCAGGGCTACTCGGCCGGCCAGGCGGCCACGGCCCTGGGCGTCTACGGCGTCGGCAACGTCGTCGGCGTCCTCGTCGGCGGCGCGCTGGCCGACCGGCTGGGCGCGCGCAACTCCACCGTGCTCAGCATGGGCGGGGCCGCGCTGCTCACCGCCGCGCTGCTCTACCTGCCCGACTACGCGCTGCTCATCGCGGCGGTGGCCCTGCTCGGCGCGGTCTCCCAGATCTACCGGCCCGCGTCGGCCACCCTGCTGTCCGAGCTCACGCCCGACGACCGGCAGGTCATGGTGTTCGCCATGTACCGGTTCGGGCTGAACCTGGGCACGACCGCCGCGCCGCTGATCGGCTTCGGCCTCTACCAGCTCGGCGGTGACGACTACACGCTGCTGTTCTGGGGCGAGGCGGTGGTCGCGGCGGCGTACGCGGTGGTCGCGTTCCGCGTGCTGCCCGCGAAGACGGGCGAGAAGGGCGCGGCCGCCGAGGCGCCCGCCGGCAGCTACACCGACGTGCTGCGCGACCGCCGCTACCTGCTGTACCTGGCGGCGACGTTCTTCAACGCCGTGGTCTACGTGCAGTACCTGTCGACGCTGCCGCTGGACGTCCTGGCCTCCGGTGTGCCGATCTTCTGGTACACGCTGGCGGTCGCGTTGAACGGCGGCGCGGTCATCCTGTTCGAGCTGGTGGTCACCAAGAAGACCCAGCACATGCGGCCCAAGCTGGTCGTCGGCGTCGCCTACGCGCTGGTCGGCATCGGTGTCGCGGTGTACGCGCTGCCGCTGGGCCCGGCGGTGATCGTCGCGGGCACGCTGGTGTGGACGCTGGGCGAGATCATCGGCGGCCCCGTGGTGTTCGCCTACCCCGGCATGGCCGGTCCCGCTCACCTGAAGGGCCGCTACATCGGCAGCTTCCAGTTCGTCTACGGGCTGGGCGCGGCCGTCGGCCCGATCCTCGGCGGTTTCCTGTTCCTCCAGCTGGGCCACGGCGCCTGGCCGGTGCTGGCGGTGTTCGGGCTGGCGGCGGCCGTCGCCGGGTACGTGTCCATCCGCAACCGCGCGGAGGTGCCGGCCGGTGGGTGACTTCGACTTCCTCACCGGTCGCTGGTCGATCCACAACCGCAGGCTGCGCCGACGGCTGGTGGGCAGCGACGACTGGGAGGAGTTCACCTCCACCTCGGACGTGCGCCCGATCTTCGGCGGCGCGGGGAACGTGGACGAGATCACGTTCCCCGACGGCACGTCCGGCCTCACCGTGCGGCTGTTCGACGCCGCCACCGGCCGCTGGTCGTTGAACTGGGCGAGCAGCGACTCGGGGGTGTTCTTCCCGCCGCTGTTCGGCTCCTTCGCCGACGGCGTCGGCACGTTCCACGGCGACGAGGTGCAGGACGGCACACCCGTCCGCATCCGCTTCCGCTGGCACCGCGTCACCGGTGACTCGGCGCGGTGGGAGCAGGCCATGTCGGCCGACGGCGGTCAGACGTGGGAGACCAACTGGTACATGGACATCACGCGCTCGGCGTGACGCGTGCGAAGCCCCCGTCCCGATCGAGGACGGGGGCTTTCCCGTGTGCTCAGGCCGCGACGGGTTCCCCGGCGTCGACGGCGTCCGGGTCGGGCTGCAACGCCACCAGGACGATCGCGCCGAGCGTGAGCACGACGCTGACCAGGATGACCGGCAGGTAGCTGCCCGCCGCGTCGGCCAGGACGGCGCCGAGCTGGCTGCCCACCGCGACGGCGACCATGTGCAGCGCCCACAGCACGCCGATCGCCGTGCCCTTGCGCCCGCGCGGCAGGATCTTCGCGATCCACATCGTGGTGGCGACGACCGTGACCAGGTAGCTGGCGCCGAACAGCGCGCCGAACACCAGCACGGTGAACTCGGCGGCGAAGAACGGCGCGATCATCATCGACACGGCCCGCAGCGCGTAGCCGCCGATCAGCGTGGCCCGGATCAACCCCTTGTCGCACAACCGGCCCGCCACCAGCGAGCCGACGATCTCCAGCCCGCCCAGCAGCACGAACGCCACCGAGCTGGTCACCGGCGCGACCCCGTGGTCGTGCATGTGCGGGAACAGGTGCACGTCGATGAACGCCATCGTGGTGCCGCACGCGAAGAACGGCAGGATGAGGCCGCGCACCCGCTTGTCCGCCAACGCCAGGCGGATGCCGGCCCAGAAGCCGTGCTCGGCGGGTGTGGTCGGCGTGGCGTTGCGGTTCGAGTAGCGCACCAGCAGCAACGACAGCGGCAGCATGACGACCAGGAACACCACGCCGACGCCCAGCAGGATCTGCTGCCACGACGTGACCGTGCCCAGGAACGTCCACAGTGGCACCAGCACCATGAACCCGACCGCCGCGCCGTTGGTCAGCACCGCGTACAGGAAACCGGCGTTGCGGCCCTGGAACAGCTGGTCGGCCAGCACGCCCAGCGGCACGAACGACAGCATCGTGCAGCCGACCGCGCCGAGCACCCCGTAGGTGGGGATGAACACCCAGATGTCCTCCGCCAGCGCGCAGACCACCAGCACCACGCCGGTGATGCCCGCGCCGATCGCCAGCACCGGCACCGCGCCGATCCGGTCGGCCAGGTGGCCCACCGCCGACGACGCGAGCGCCGTCACCACGGCGAACAGCGTCGTGCCGACCGCGAGCGTGCCGCGACTGACGTCGAAGTCGTCCGCGATCGGCAGGAACAACACCTGGACGGTGGACTTCATCGACGAGCCCGCCATCGAGATGACGAAGCTGACGGTGGTCGCGAACACCGCGAACGCGGTGATGCCGGACGCGACTTTCGGCACGGTGCTCATTGTTCTCCAGATCCGCCTCGCGGTAGCCGTCCGCCGGGCCCGTTCATGCTGCCACGCGCCGTGTGCAGCGAAAACACCTCTTCACCTATCGCGCGTTGCGCCGAACGGACCAACCGCGCGGGACGATCGACGGTGACCTGACGCGGACTCATAGGAAATCCCGATGACCCCGACCGGGGGTATGCCCGCTGCGCCGGTCGCACGCGACGGCACGCCTATCCTGTTGCCCGTCACGAGGCCGGTCGACGTGGAGGCTCGGGAGATGTCGAGGATCGTCAACGCAGTGGTCGCCACCGGCAAGGGCGAACCGGTCCGCAGCCACGAGATCGTCGTGCCCGATCCCGGCCCCGGCGAGGCGACCGTCCGCGTCCTGGCCTCCGGCGTCTGCCACACCGACCTGCACTACCGCGACGGCGTGATCGGCGACGCCTTCCCGTACCTGCTGGGCCACGAGGCGTCCGGCGTCGTCGAGCAGGTCGGCCCCGGCGTCCACCACGTGGAGCCCGGCGACTTCGTGGTGCTGAACTGGCGCGCGGTCTGCGGTCGCTGCCGCGCGTGCCGCCGGGGCAGACCCGAGGCCTGCGTGGACGACCTCACCGCGTCGACCAGGATGACCCTCACCGACGGCACGCCGCTGCAACCGGCGTTGGGCATCGGCGCGTTCACCGAGCTGACGCTCGTGCACGCCGGCCAGTGCACCCCCGTGTCGCCCAAGGCGGACCCGGCCGTCGCCGCCCTCCTGGGGTGCGGGGTCATGTCCGGCCTGGGCGCGGCGATGAACACCGGCGGCGTCACCACCGGCGACACGGTCGCCGTGATCGGCGTGGGCGGTGTCGGCTGCGCGGCCGTCGCGGGCGCGAAGCTCGCCGGCGCCACCACGATCATCGCGGTGGACCTCGACGAGCGGAAGCTGTGCCACGCCCGCGCGCTGGGCGCGACGGACGTGGTCGACGCCCGCCAGACCCCGGACGTGGTGTCCGCCATCCGCGCCCTGACCGACGACCTCGGCGCGGACGTGGTGATCGACGCCGCCGGCACGCCCGAGACGTGGCGGCAGGCGTTCTACTCGCGGGCCCTCGGCGGGACGTTCGTGCTGGTGGCGCGCCCGGACTCCGGGATGCGCCTGGAGATGCCGCTGCTGGACACGTTCCTGCGCAACGGCACCTACCGCACGAGCTGGTACGGCGACTGCCTCCCGTCCCGCGACTTCGCGCCGCTGGTCGACCTGCACCTGCAGGGCCGCCTGCCCCTGGACCACTTCGTCACCGAGCGCATCGGCGTGGCCGACGTGGAGCGGGCGTTCGCCGCCATCCGCTCGGGGGACGTGCTGCGCAGCGTCGTGGTCTTCGACTGACGGGCCTTCGCCTGACGATCGGTTTAGGTTAGCCTAACCTGCATGCCCCGGTACTCGACGTTGGACCAGTTGCAGCTGAAGGTGCTCACCAAGGCCGCCGGCCTGATCACGGCGACCCCCAACCAGCGCGACGTGTTCGACCAGTTCGCCATGGCGGTCGCGGCGGTCGCGGACCTCGCCCCGCACCTGCGCCGGGTGACGTTCCGGGCGCCGGAGTTCGCCGAGTACCGGGTGACCGGCCCGGACGAGTGCTTCGGCCTGCTGATGCCACCGCCCGGACGCCCGTTGACGATGCCGAGCGCGGACCGCGTCAACGTCCGCACCGCGATCCGCGCCCTGCCCGCCGAGGACCAGCCGGACCTGCGCTGGTACACGGTCCGCGCGCACCGGCCCGAGCTGACCGAGATCGACGTGGACTTCGTCCTGCACGGCGACGCGGGCCCGGGCACCCGCTGGGCCACCCGGGCCGCGGTGGGCCAGTCCGTGGGCTTCCGCGCGGGCAACTCCGGCTACCGCCCGCCTTCGACCGGCGCGGTCCTGCTGGCCGCCGATGAGACCGCGCTGCCCGCCCTGTGCGCGATCCTGGAGTCGGGCGTGCCCGCGGACGCCCGGATCTTCGCCGAGGTCCCCGACGAGGACCACCGGGTGGCCGTCGACGCGCCCGTCACCTGGCTCTACCGCGGGACCGACGCCCCCGGCTCGCACCTGCTCCGCGCGGTGACCGACCTGCCCTCCCCCGCGCCGGACTACGCCTGGGTGTGCGGCGAGTCGACGCTGGCCACCACCGTCCGCCGGCACCTGGTGAAGGAACGCGGGGTGGACCGCCGCTCGGTGGTGTTCAGCGGCTACTGGAAGCTCGGGGCGGCCCGGACGTGACCGGTCACAGCAGGCCGCGCCGGTAGGCGGCCACCAGTCGGCGCGGCACGGTCAGCTTGCGGCCGTCCAGGGTGGTGACGGGCACCAGCTGGGGCACCTCGGCCTTCCACCGCGAGCGGCGGTGGCGGGTGTTGCTGCGCGACATCTTGCGCTTCGGCACGGCCATCAGCGGGCCCTCTTCCCGTAGCGGCGGTTGAACTTCTCCACCCGGCCGGCGGTGTCCATGACCCGCTGGGCGCCCGTCCAGAACGGGTGCGAGTCCGAGGTGATGTCGACGGTGATCAACGGGTAGGTGTTGCCGTCCTCCCACTCGACGGTCTTGGACGACGTGGCCGTGGACCGGGTCAGGAACGCCTTGCCCGTCGCCTGGTCCTGGAAGACCACCGGGTGGTAGTCGGGGTGGATGCCCTGCTTCACAGCTCCTCCATCTGGTCGTGCCACTCGGCGAACGGGTCGACGAACTCCAGTTCGTCGGCCAACGCCGACTCCTCGTCGGTCACCAGCGCCTCGCGCAGCGCCCTCGTGATCTCGTCCGGCGCGGCGGAAGCGGTGATCACCACCAGTTCCTGCGACCGGTCGCCGTGCTCTGCGTCCCAGCGGGCCGCCGCCGACGCCCGGCGCTCGGCGTCCACTTCGGACCAGTCCGCCACCGCGGCGAGCCACGGGCCGAGCGTGCCGACGTTCAGCGCGCCGCCGGCGGACTCCAGCCACAGCGCGACGTCCGGCTGACTCGCGACCCAGAACCGGCCGCGGGTGCGCACGACGCCGTCGAGCAGCACGTCCAGGGCGTGGTGCAACCGCATCGGGTGAAACGGTCGCCGGGCCGTGAAGTGGACGACGGACGCGCCGTGCGCCGGGTCCAGCGGCGGCTGACCGCGCAGCAACGGCCCGAAACCGTCGTCGACGCGCCCTCGCCGCGCGCCGGGCGGGATCGCGGCGAGGAGGGCGGGCACGTCCAGCGTGCCCAGGTCGTGGCGCGGCGCGAGCGGTGACAGGCGGTCGAGCACGGCGTCCAGCACCGCGCCACCGCCGACGCCCGTCATCACCAGCGCGTCGGCGAACTCGGCCTGCCCCACCACGACCTGCGCCACGGTGCGCTCGTCGGCCGCCGCCGCGGCCAGGCCGCGTTCGGCCATCGTGACGTCCCCGGTCGCGTCGGTCAGCCACGTGGTCCGGTCGACCACCGTGATCACGGCCTCGACCCGGATGTCGAGCCCCCGCAGGGCGAAGCAGACGGCCTCCGGCTCCAGCGCCGGGTCCAGGTGCACGACCACGCGGCCGGCCAGGCGTTCCAGCAGCGGCAGCAGGTCCAGGCGCAGCGTGCACGAGACGCACCCGTGCGCCAACTCCAGCACGGTCAGCCGCCCGTCGACCCAGCGGCGCACCACGCCCTCGGCCAAGCCGCTCAGGTCGTGGCGGACCAGCACCGACCCCGGCGAGGCCCGCCAGACCTCGTCGGCGACGTCGTGGTGCGCGAGCCCGGCCACCAGTACCACCTCGGTTCCCATGTGGGGTACGGTAACTGGAAACGATTGTCATTTCAATTCAGGAGGTCGTGTGTCCTCGCGCCACTGCCGGCTGACCGGCCGGAAACCGGGCTTCGGCAAGCAGGTCTCGCACTCGAACCGACGCACGTCGCGGCGCTGGCTGCCCAACACCCAGCGCCGCCGGTACTGGCTGCCCTCGGAGAACCGGCACGTCGTGCTGAACCTGTCGACCAAGGGCATCAAGACCGTCGACAAGCGCGGCGTCGAGGCCGTGGTGGCCGAGCTGCGCCGCCAGGGGGTGAAGGTCTGATGGCGAAGTCCACCGACGTGCGGCCGATCATCAAGATGAGGTCGACCGCGGGCACGGGTTACACCTACGTCACCCGCAAGAACCGCCGCAACGACCCCGACCGGCTCGTGCTGCGCAAGTTCGACCCCGTCGTGCGCCGCCACGTCGACTTCAAGGAGGAGCGCTGATGGCCAAGAAGTCCAAGATCGCCAAGGACCGGCAGCGGCGCGAGGTCGTCGCCCGCTACGCCGAGCGGCGCGCGGAGCTGAAGGAGATCATCCGGCTCGACCCCGAGCGGCGCGACGAGGCCCTGCGGGCGTTGCAGAAGCTGCCGCGCGACGCCAGCCCCACGCGGCTGCGCAACCGTGACGCCGTGGACGGCCGCCCCAGGGCGTTCAACCGCGCGTTCGGCCTGTCCCGCATCCGACTGCGCGAGATGGCGCACCGCGGCGAGCTGCCCGGCGTCCACAAGTCGAGCTGGTGAGCCGGGTGCCCAAGGTCGAACGCACGCCGAAGCGCCGGGTGAACCTGCTCGCCAAGGAGGGCATCACCGAGGTGGACTGGAAGGACGCGGCCCTGTTGCGCAAGTTCATCTCCGACCGCGGCAAGATCCGCTCCCGCCGCGTCACCGGCCTCACGCCGCAGCAGCAACGACAGGTCGCCACCGCCATCAAGAACGCGCGCGAGATGGCCCTGCTCCCCTACCCCAGCCAGGGACGGTGACCGGGCGGGCCGCCGTCGCCGGGGCCGGTGCGCCGTCGCCGGGGCCGGCGGCCCGCCCATCATTTGACCATCGCTTTACTCTTCGGACGCGGTACCGGATACTGGGCGCTGAGGGGAGTACTTCCCAAGCGTTCGACCGGTCAGTACGGACATCCCGAGAGATGTCCCCGGCGGGCCGCCCGTCAGGGTGAAGGAGACCTCGAACCGCAACGTTCGAGGAGCCTTGATGCCTGTGCACGTCGTCGCTTCGGCGAGCCCCGCCGACTCCGTCGGGTCACCCGGCCTGTGGTTGACCAGCATCGCCGTCCTGGTCGCGCTGCTGGTCGCCGACTTCGTGGTCACCCGCCGCCCGCACGAGGTGTCGATGCGGGAAGCGGCGGGGTGGTCGGTGTTCTACCTCACGCTGCCGCTGCTGTTCGGGCTCTGGCTGTGGCACGCCGCCGGCGGCGACCGGGCGCTGGAGTTCATGACCGGGTTCGTGGTCGAGAAGTCCCTGTCGGTGGACAACCTGTTCGTGTTCATGCTGCTGCTCGCGGCCTTCGCGGTCCCCACCGCCGTGCAGCAGCGCGTGCTGCTCTACGGCATCGTCGGCGCGCTGGTGCTGCGTGGCGCGTTCATCGCGGCCGGCGCGGCGATGCTGTCGGCGGGCACGTGGGCGTTCCTGGTGTTCGGGCTGGTCCTGGTCGCCTCGGCGGTGAAGCTGCTCCACGACGCGGTCAGCGGGCCCGCCGCCGAGCGCGACGTCTCGCGGATGCGGTCGGTGCGGCTGCTGCGGCGGCTGATGCCGGTCACCGACGACTACCGCGGCACCCGCCTGACCGTGCGTGAGCACGGCCGACGCGCGCTCACGCCGCTGGCGGTCGTGGTGGTCGCGGTCTTCGCCACCGACGTGGTGTTCGCCGTCGACTCGGTGCCCGCGGTCTACGGCATCACCGACGACCCCTACCTGGTGTTCGCCACGAACGCGTTCGCCCTGCTCGGCCTGCGCGCCCTGTACTTCGTGCTGCACTCCGCGCTGGCCAAGCTCGTCCACCTCAACCACGGGCTGGCGATCATCCTGGCGTTCATCGGGGCGAAGCTGGTGCTGCACTGGGCGCACGGCATCTGGCCGGGCGTGCCGGAGATCCCCACCCCGGTCTCGCTGGTGGTGATCATCGGCGTGCTCGCCGTGGTCACGGTCACCAGCCTGCGCTCCCGGCGACGTGCCGACGACGAGCAGGCCCCCGCGCCGCCGGGCTGACCACCACCTCCGGTTCGACCGTCCGGCGCGGACGGTCGAACCGGCGCGGGTGGGATCGACCCGGTCGACCCCCGCCCGCCCAGGTCAGCCCCGCGAGCCCAAGTCCAGGCGGTCGGCCAGCCCGGCGGCGGCGAACGCGGCCACCAGGTCGTCACGGCCCTCGGTGAAGTGGGACCAGCTGTCGTAGTGGACCGGCACCACCTGGCGCGCGCCGAGGATCCCGGCGGCCTCGGCGGCCTGCGCGCTGTCGAGGACGATCACCGCGCCGTCGAAGAGGACCGGGAAGCGGGGCGCGCCGGCGAACAGGATGGCGGTGTCCACCGGGCCGAAGCGCTCGGCGACCTGCCGCACCGCGTCGAGCGAGGCGTTGTCGCCGCTGACGTAGACCGCGGGCAGGCCGTCACCGGTCAGCACGAAGCCGACGACCTGGCCGGTGACCGGTTCGACCTCGGCCCGGGCCAGCGGGCCGTGGATGGCGGGCACCCCGGTCACCGTGACCGTGCCGCCGTCGGGGCGGTCGAGGTCGACCGACTCCCAGTCGGCGAGCCCCCTGGCCCCCTCCCCCAACCGCTGCCCGCCACCGGGCGTGGTGAGGGTGAGCGGGACGTCGGCGAGCAGCGCCCGGCCGGCGTGGTCGAGGTTGTCCGGGTGCTCGTCGTGGGAGAGCAGGACCACGTCGACGAGGCCCAGGTCGGCCGGCGCGGCGGCGGAGGGCGCGGTCTTGGTCAGCTTGCCCCGCGGCACCGGGTAGTCGCCGGGCGCGTCGAACGTGGGGTCGGTCAGGAAGCGCAGCCCGCCGTACTCGAACAGGGCGGTCGGGCCGCCGAAGACGCGGACGGCGAGCCGTTCACCGGTGGTGCCGGTCATCAGAACCTCACGGATGATCAGAGGGTTATCCGTGAGGGAAGGTAGCCGCTTCTCACGGAAGAACACAACTCGTACCATGAGACCCATGAAGGACGCCCCGGCCGACGACGCTGTGCCGCCGCCCGCCCCCGGCGCGGACGACTACCTGGCCGTCGACTTCGTCAACAGCGCCGTCGCGCTGCCCGGCGGGCAGTTCGCCGACCTCCTCGGCACGCCCGAGGGCGCGAACCGGTGGCTCTTCGACCGCGGCCTCGCGCCGGCCGACGCCGGGGTGCGGGAGATGTGCGCGTCGCAGCTGCGCTCGTTGCGCGAGAACATCAAGTCGCTGTTCGCCGCCCGCGTCGCCGGGGCGCCGGCCCTGCCGACCGCCCTGTCCGCCGTCAACGACGCGCTGAGCAAGGCGCCGACGGCCGCCCTGCTGCGGTGGGACGAGCGGACCGGCCCCTACCGCGCGACCCCGTGCCCCACCAACGAGATCCTCGACCGCGCGCTCGCGACGCTCGCCGCCAACGCCGCCGACCTCCTCACCTCACCCGACGCCGACCGCCTCACCCACTGCGGCTCGACCCCGTGCACCCGCTACCTGCTGCGCCACGGTCGCCGCCACTGGTGCTCCACCCGCTGCGGCGACCGCGCCCGCGCTGCCCGCGCCTACGCCCGACGCGGTCTGAAGGCGAGCTGACCGGGCGGGCGGCGCGGCATCCCACGCCGCCCGTGGGCCGGGCACTCCAGCCGGGCTCCGGAGGGCTCACCACTGGATGTCGCTCAACGCCTCCAGCGGTGCGCGCTCGGCCAGCGACTCCGGCACGACGAGGGTGTCCGCCGCCGTCAGCGCCGTGGGGAACGTGAAGCCGCCGCGCTCCTCGACCTCGCCCAACCGCACCTGGAACACCCGGAACTCGTCCAGTTCCAGCGATTCCATCTGGTTCAGGTTCTGGGTCAGCACGAACGCCCGCGCCTTCAGCGTGCCCGCCGAGGTGAACGCGATGACCTTCCAGTACTCCCGCGGCAGCGCCACGCCCCGGAACACGCGGTCGTCGGGCCGGAACACCGGGCCGCCGTAGACGCTCACCCGGAGGTCGTCGACGTCCACGTCGGACATCACCGCGTCCTCCAGCCGGCCCCACAGCCCCTGCCGCATGCTCTGGTTGAAGTCGTCCATCTGGGGCGTGATGTTGGTGAAGAAGAACGAGTCCTCGTTCGCCTTGCGCGCCACCGACTCCGGCCCCCACAGCAGGTCGGCGCGCCGGGCCAGGTGGCCGCGGTCGAGCCGGTTGCCCCGGTACAGCTCGTCGCCCACCTGGAACCGCGCCGGCAGCCGCGGGTCGAGCACGAACGGGATGCCGGTGCGGCTGATCGACCTCAGGTCGCCGCCGTCGATGTTCCACGCCACCCAGAACGCGAACCGCCGCGACTTGCTCTGCGCCAACGAGAAGTGGGTGTAGTCGACCACCACGGACCCGTTCAGCTCGACCGCGTCGGCCCGCGCCGCCTCGCCGAGCTCCGGCACGCCCACCGGCGTGCCGAGGAAGTTCTCGTCGAACCCGACCAGCGCCGCCGCCTCCACCTTCCCCGGCGGGGTCAGCGTGATGTCCAGCTTCTCGAACACCGAGCCGGGCAGGCACGCCAGCGCGTGCTCGTCGGGGCTGTCACCGGACTCGCCCGCGAAGTGCAGGCCCGCCAGGGTCTTGCCGGTCTTGCCGTTGGCCGTCTTGAACACCCACGCGGAGCCGGAGTCGCCGCCCATGCTGATCTCGCCGTCGGCGGCGGGCCGCGCCGGGTCCGGCCCGATCTCGAAGCAGCCGATCTGCCGCTCGCCGACGCCGGGGCCGTAGTCGATCTTGACGAGGGTGTCGACGCGCCGGACCACGCCGTGCGTCACGCCGGTCGTCCGACCGCTCTTGACGACCTTGTCGCCCAGCTCCGGCTCGCCGAGCCGGTCCACGCGCACGCCGAGGTCGAGGATCTCCGCCTCGAACCGCCGGTCCTCGATGGTGGCGACGGCGCAGTCCCCCGCGGCGCCGAGGTGCGACCGGACGAGCCGGCCGAGCCGGTTGCGGTCGGTGCGGTTGTCGTCGTGCACGCCGGGCTGCACCACGTCCTCGCCCAGCGCGCCGTTCGGGCCGTGCAGGACGTGCCAGTTGCTCAGCACGTACGGGGTGCCGTCGACCCGGTCGTAGACGACGCAGCCGAACGTGCCCGCGGAGACCCGGACGTGCCCCAGGCTCACGCCCGGCACCACCGGGTCGACGCGCGTCTTGCGCACGTCGCCGACCGTCTCCCCCACCACGTGGAAGTCGACCCGGTAGTCGCGTTGCAGCACGTCGGTGGGCACGGGCACGCCGTCCACCTCGATCGTCGCGGGCAGCGGCACGGTGCCGAGCGCGCGCAACGCCTCGGGTTCGGCGACCTTCTGCCGGACGGTGAACTGGATGGCGATCTCGTCCGTCGGCTTGCCGTCGACCACCTTGTGGCCGATGCCGATCGAGGACACGTTCGGGTCGCGCAGGTAGCCGGCGCCCTTGGCGCGCACGAACCGCCTCAGCGACGCCAGCAGAACGTTCTTCTTCTTGACCATGAGCGCAACCCCCTGTGTGTGCGCGCCGGTGGCCTTGCTGTCGACGTCCCCCGATCCGGTGTTAGCTCGACCCGGTCGCGTTCACCCATTCAGTCCAACGTCTGACCACCGAATGCAGTCTGCACCCCCGAGAAGGCTGAAAGTTGACCATCGGACGACTGATCGTTGAACTCTGATCGGACCTGTCGCCGCTCCTGTGCACGTGCTGTGGTTCAAGGACGAGCACGTTCCCCGACGAAACCCTGCCTGTTGGAGGAGCCGTGAAGATCAGACACGTGACGGTGGCGAGCGCGCTGCTGGCCGGTCTCGTCACCCCGACCGCGCACGCCGGTCCCGCGCCGCACTCCGGTCCTGCGCCGGACACCGCCCCCGTGCTGTACGCCGACCGGGCGCACGCCGTGGCCGGCAGCTACATCGTGGTGCTGAAGCGGCACGAGGACCTGGCCGCCGCCCGGTCCGCCGCGCCGAACGTCACGTTCACCTACCGGACGGTCCTGCCCGGGTTCGCGGTGCGCGCGAGCACTGCGGAGGTCGGTCGGCTCGCCGCCGACCCCCGCGTCGCCTACATCGCCCAGGACGCGCGCGTCGGGCTCGACGCCCGGGACCCGGCCGCGCCGGACGTCACCGCGCAGGACCTCGTGGTCCAACCGGACCCGCCGTCCTGGGGCCTGGACCGGATCGACCAGCGCTCCCTGCCGCTGGACCGGAAGTACTTCCACCCGAACACCGCGTCCACCGTCCGGGCGTACGTCTTCGGCACCGGCATCCGGTACACGCACCAGGAGTTCGACGGCGCGGCCGTGCCCGGGCTGGACACCGTCGGCGGCGTCACCCCGCCCGGCAACGACTGCAACGGCCACGGCACGCACATGGCGGGCACGGTCGGCGGCCGGACCACCGGCGTGGCGAAGGACGTGACCCTGGTGTCCGTGCGGGTGCTGAACTGCCAGGGCTCGGGCTCGTACTCGCAGATCATCGCGGGCATCGACTGGGCGACGCAGGACGCGGCGGCGAGCGGCCGGCCGGCGGTCGCGCTGATGACGCTCGGCGGCACGGCGAACCAGGCGTTCAACGACGCCATCACCCGGTCGATCAACGCGAACGTGCACTACTCGGTGGTGTCCGGCGGCTCGAACGCCAACGCGTGCTCCTACTCGCCCGGCAGCACCCCGCTGGCCACCACCGTCGGCGCGACGGACGCCAACGACGCGAAGGCGAGCTTCTCCAACTACGGCACGTGCATCGACGTGTGGGCGCCGGGCGTGAACATCACGTCGGCGTGGGGCACCTCGGACACCGCGTACTCGACCATCAGCGGTTCCACGGCTTCCGCGCACGCGGCGGGCGTGGCGGCGCTGTGGCGGCACCGGTTCCCGGGTGACTCGGCCGTGGCCGTGGCCGAGGCGCTGCGGGCCAACGCCACCCCGGGCGTGATCACCAATCCCGGCGCGGGATCGCCGAACCTGTTGCTGTTCATGGGCATGATCCCGGTGTAGGGGTCTACCGGAGGCCCCGGTCGCGGGCGTAGACGGCGGCCTGCGTGCGATCACGCAGGCCGAGCCGTCCGAGGATGCGGGAGACGTGGTTCTTCACCGTGCCCTCGCTGAGGTGCAGGTTGCGGGCGATCTCGCGATTCGTGCGGCCGGCGGCCACGAGCCGCAGCACGTCCACTTCACGTTCGGTGAGGCCGTCGGGCCGCTCGGCGCCCAGCGCGGACGCCAACCGGGCCGCCGCCGCCGGGTCGAACTGCACCACCCCGGAGTGCGCGAGCCGCACCGCCGCCGCCAGCTCGGCGGCGGGCCGGTCCTTCAGCAGGTAACCGCTCGCACCGGCCTTCAGCGCCCGGACCACGTAGCCCTCGTCGTCGAACGTGGTCAACATGACCACCCTGGCCCGCTCGTCGCGGCGGCGCAGCTCGGCCAACGCGTCGAGACCGTCCAGCACCGGCATCCGCACGTCCATCAGCACGACGTCCGGGTCTGTCGCGGCGACCACCTCGACCGCGGCCTGCCCGTCCCCGGCCGTGCCGACGACCGTGATGCCCGGCTGGACGTCGAGCAGGGCGGCGATGCTCTCGCGGATGAGCTGCTGGTCGTCCACCACCACCACGCGCACGTCGCTCACACCGTCCCCCTCTTCCTCACACCGTCCCCCTCTTCACCGCCACCGGCTTCCTCACCTTCTCGGCACGACCACCGTCAGCCGGGTGCCCGGACCGCGGTCCACCTCCACCTCCACCTCCACCGATCCGCCGACCACCCCGATCCGCTCACGGACCCCGCGCAACCCGAACCCCTCCCGGTCCGCCGGGAAGCCGGGTCCGTCGTCGGCGACGACCAACCGCGCCAGCCGGGGTCCGCAGTGCACGGTCACGGTGACGTCCGAGCCGGCGGCGTGGCGCATCGCGTTGGTGATCCCTTCCTGCGCCGCCCGGTAGAGCGCCAGCAGGGTGCCGGGAGCGTAACGGGATTCGTCACCCGTGCAGGTGACGGTCACCCCCACCCCGGTGGCCAGCCGCGCCAACGACTCCGCCAACCGGAAGGGTTCGCGCAGTGCCCGGACGGACGTGCGCACGTCCTGCAACGCCCGCCTCGCCGACTCCCGCGCGTCCTCGACCGCGTGATCCGCCACCACCGGGTCGCGTTCCCGGAAGACCGCCGCCTTCTCCAGCAGCACGGACACGGCGGTCAGGTGGTGCCCGATCCCGTCGTGCACGTCCCTCACCACCCGATGCCTCTCGGCGACCGCCGACAGCTCCGCCATCGCCAACGCCAGCACGAGCCCGATCCCGAACATCACCAAGTCGGACACGTGCTCCACCGACCGCGTCCACCCCGGCACCGTCGCCTGGAACGCGACCACGAGGAAACCGGCCGTCCCCACCCCGACCCCGACCGCCACCACCCGCCCGAACGCGAAGTACGCGCCGAACGGCACCAGCAAGAACAACACCCTCGCCATCCCCGACCCGTCGGCGAAGGCGATCACCACCACCAACCCACCCTGGACCACGAGCACGGCAGCCGCCCTGCCCCGCCACCCCAACGCCGACCTCCCCGCCCCGACCACCGGGTGCCGCACCCCGAACGCCCCGTGCCGAGCCCCGAACGCATCGACCAGCACGAGCGCGACGAGACCGCCGACGAACGGCCACCACCGCGTCTCCCCGAGCCCGGCCAGGCCCGCATACCCGCCGACCACCAACACCACCCCGCACAGCAGGGGCGACAACCACGACTGAGGACGCACACCCGGCAGGCTACGTCGCATACCCCGGACCCCAGGGCAAGTGCCGGGGCGTCTCAGGGTGGGAAGCGCGAAGCCTCAGAGCCGCCGGGGGACGTGGCGGTGCGGCGGTGCGGCGGTGCGGCGGTGCGGCGGTGCGGCGGTGCGGCGGTGCGGCTCGATATCCGTTGCCGCTGCCCCACCTGTCACCCGTTGCCCGGTGCCCACTGCCTCGGGCCGGAGGTGCCGGGGGCCGGTCGGGGGCAGGCTTCGGTGGTTGAGGGCGGCCTCGTTGTTCAACCGACGTTTCTGGGCTCCCGAAACGCCGTTATCTTTGATCGGGCTTGAGGAATCACTCGATCGTGGCGGTCCGGCGGCACGTGCCGATCGGCACCCCCGAGTATAGCCGGTCGACACTCGCACTGGCCTGACCTGCGTCGATAACGTCCCCACCCATGACGTTCCTGCTGCGATTCGGCACCCTCTGCGGCACGCTCGCGGGGCTCTTCATCGCCCTTC
Organism: Actinosynnema sp. CA-299493; assembly: GCF_050946825.1. Lineage (NCBI taxonomy): Bacteria > Bacillati > Actinomycetota > Actinomycetes > Pseudonocardiales > Pseudonocardiaceae > Actinosynnema > Actinosynnema sp. CA-299493. The sequence goes on along the minus strand of NZ_CP191993.1, from coordinate 2,736,829 downwards.
CCGGGGCGATCGAGGCGTTCACCGGCGAGACCACCGCCACCAGCCTGGTGCTCGGCCTGTCCCCCGCCCTCGCCGCGCCGCTCATCACGGCCCTCCACCTCACCCAACCCCGCACCACCCTGGGCACCGCCGGCTACGCGATGAACCTCATCGGCCTCGGGCTGTTCGGCGCGGCGGCCTACGCGGTGAACATCGTGGTCTTTCCCCTGGACCAGCCCCGGCTCGCCGCGTCGACCGTCGCCGTGCTGTCCGGCAGCGCCCTGGTCTTCGCCCTCGGCACCGTGGTCTTCGCGATCAGCATGATCAAGAGCCGCGTCCACCCGCCCGTCCCGGTGTGGACCTACGCCATCGCCCTGCCGGTCTTCACCTTCGCCACGCGCCTGCCCGACTCGCCGCTCACCAGCGCCCTGCACGTCGTCGTCGGCGGCGCGCTGATCTGGCTCGCCCGCTCGGTCTACCCGGCCAGCCGCCCGGCCACGACCAGCAGCCCCACGATCACCGCGAGCGCCGCGTAGGGCACGTACACCCGAGGCCGACCGCGGGTGCCCGCCCACGTCAGCACCGCCGACCCCGCCCACACCAGCGCGGTGCCGCCCGCCGCCACGATCATCGGCACCCGCCCGTACGAACAAACACCCGACACCGGGTAGTCGCAACTACCCGTCGGGGTGAACGCCATCAGCCCGTACACCATGGCGATCGGCGCGAAGACGCACAGCAGCACCGTGCCGAGCACGGCGAACCCCTTCATGGACCCGCACGGTAGCAGCACCACCGTGCGGGTCCACAAAGGACCGGAAGGGCTACGGGGCCAACGGCGCGGCCACGGCCCAGCTCACGTCCGCGTCGTACGACGTCGTGCTGTCGTACGCGTGGGCGCCGCCGTTCACCGCCACCCACACCTCCTCCGCGTAGTGCCGGACGCTCGCGCCCAACTCGTTCACCGACGCCAGCCGCACGCCGCCGACGCCGGGCTGGGCGCAGAACGTCGCGTCCCGCCGGAACAGGTCGCTGCCGTCCGACGCGCCCAACCGGACCCGGAACGCCGCGTGCCGCAGGTACTGGCCCGGCGCGTTGCGCGACTCGAACGAGTAGCACGACGGGTCCGACAGGCCACGCCGCACGACGAACGTCGCGTCACCCCTCGCCAACGCCGGGCTGCCGGCGTCCACCACGTCGGTCCGGGCCACACCGTCCTGGTGCCGCAGGTACCGGTTGGTGAAACCGGCCGTCGTCACCCGGAACGACCGCGCCTGGTCCAGCGGCAGGTCCGCGCCGCTGCGCCAGAGCGGCACGACCGCCGCCCACGTGGTGTCCGCCGCGAAGCTCGCCGCGCCGTCCCACGGGTTCGTCCCGCCGGGCCGGGCCAGGTAGACGCCCTCCTGGTAGTGCCGGACGAACTGACCGGGCAGGTTGCGCGACTCCAGGACGGTCCCGCCCGCCCCGGCGCGCGCGCAGAACGTGGCGTCCGAGGCGAACGCCGCCGTTCCGTCGTTGGCGTCCGACCGCACCCGCGACGCGGAGTGCCGCAGGAAGCGCCCCGGGAGGTTGCGCGACTCGAACGACAGGCACGCCGCGTCCGCCAGCCCGGGCCTGGCCCAGAACGTGGCGTCCAGCCGGCCCAGGTCGTCGGAGATCACGTCGGTGCGCGCCAGGCCGTCCCGGTGCCGCAGGTGCCGGTTGGTGAAACCGGCCGTCGTCACCCGCAGCGAGATCGCCTCCCCACGACCGACCTCGCTGCCGCCTGCCAGCGCGAGCACCCGCTGGTTGACCTCCCGCACCCGCGCCTCGGACACCTTCAGCACCTGGCGGTCGTAGGTGTAGAAGCCGTTGACCTCGTTCTCCACGTCGTACGGCTCGGTGTACACCGAAGCCGACAGCCCGCGCGCGTGCACGAACCGGCCGACCTCCTTGGTGATCTCCACGTACCGCCCGGTCAACGACGCCTCGTCCGGGTACAGGTCGCCGTACGCGAAACCGGCGCCCGGCTGCCACTCGTGGCCGACGACCCGCCGGCCCAGCCCGCCGAACTCGCCCAGCACCGCGACCCGGTTGGCGTCGGGCGGCCGGGTCGCGCTCGACATCTGGTAGGCGTGGTCGTCGATGACGTCGCCGTTGCCCGGGTCGGGGTCGGAGACGCAGCAGTTCGAACCCGAGTTGTGGTTGATCAGCCGGGTGTTGTCGATCGACCGGACCAGGTTCACGATCCGGCCGGCGTCGTACTCGCCCCAGCCCTCGTTGAACGGCACCCACTGCACGATCGACGTGATGCCCTTGAGCTGGTCGACGATCCGCCGCAGCTCGGACTCGAAGTGGGTGTGCCCGTTGGGCACCTCGTCCACCGCGTCCAACGACGGCATGTCCTGCCACACCATCAGCCCGAGCCGGTCGGCGTGGTAGAACCAGCGGGCGGGTTCGACCTTGATGTGCTTGCGCACCATGTTGAAGCCGAGCGCCTTCTGCCGCTCCAGGTCGAACCGCAGCGCGGCGTCGGTGGGCGCGGTGTAGATGCCGTCGGGCCAGTAGCCCTGGTCGAGGGTGCCGAGCTGGAACACGAACTTGCCGTTGAGCAGCGGTCGCATCACGCCGCCGACCACCGCCTTGCCCAGCGACCTCATGCCGAAGTAGCCGGTGACGACGTCGCCGCCCAGGGTGACCCGGAGGTCGTAGAGGAACGGGTCGTCCGGCGACCACAGCCGTGCGTTGGGCACGGGCACGCGCAGGTGGCCGCCCACCGTGCCGGTCGCCGTGCCGACGACCTGGCCGCCGGAGAGCACCTCGGCGCGCACCGGCTGGCCGGCCGTGCCCTGCACGACGAGGTCGAGCACGCCCGCCGGCACGTCCGGCGTGGTGTCCAGGCGGGTGATGTGGTTGGCCGCGACCGGTTCCAGCCACACCGTCTGCCAGATGCCGGACGCCGCGGTGTAGAAGATGCCGCCCGGGGTGCGGCGCTGCTTGCCGATCGGGTGCTGGCTGCCGTCCACGGTCGACCGCACGCCGACGACCACCTCGTTCGCGCCGGCGCGCAGGGCGTCGGTGACGTCGAACGAGAAGGCGTCGAACCCGCCGGTGTGGACGCCCACGCTGACGCCGTTGACCCAGACGCGGGTCTCCCAGGTGACCGCGCCGAAGTTCAGCTTCACCCGGCGGCCGGTCCACCCGGCCGGCGTGGTGAAGGAGCGGCGGTAGAACATGTGGTCCTCGTGCCGCTTGATGCCCGACAGCGCGGACTCGATCGGGTAGGGCACCAGGACGCCTTCGGCGAGCGTGCGGCCGAAGGGCGGCGAGGACAGGTTCGGCGCGCCGGCGAACTCCCACACGCCGTTGAGGTTGAGCCAGTCCGACCGGACCAGCTGGGGGCGCGGGTACTCGGGCAACGCGTTGGTCGGCGACACCTGCCCCGTCCACGGGGTGGTGAGCGGCGCCGGTTTGGGCTGCCAGACCGCCGCGCCGGCGGTGGTGGGCAGGGCGACGAGGAGGGTGCTGAGGACCAGCAGTCCGGTCAGGCCGGACAACAGCTTGCGCATGGTGGCTCCACGATCGGCAGGGTGCTGGTGACGTGGGTGCTCGTGGTGCGGGTGACGCGGGTGCTCGTGACGCGGGTGCTCGTGACCTGGGTCACTTGCCGTTCTTACATCGTTGATACAACGTTGTAAAGCGGCTGATCGGCCGGCTACGATCCCGGTCGTTCCCGAGAACCGACGCCGACGCCCGACCCGCACCCCCATCGGAGGCACCGCTTGGCCACGCTCAAGGACGTCGCCGCGCTGGCCGGCGTGTCGGTGAAGACGGTGTCGAACGTGGTCAACGGCTACGCGTTCGTGAAGCCGGAGAACCGCCGCCGGGTCGAGGAGGCGCTCACCGCGACCGGCTACCGGCCCAACCTCGGCGCGCGCAACCTGCGCCGCGGCCGGACCGGTTTCGTGGCCCTCGTGCTGCCGGAACTGGTCGTGCCGTACTTCGCGGAGCTGGCCGGCCTGGTGCTCGGCGCGGCGCAGGAGCGGGAGTGGAACGTGCTGATCGAGCAGACCCTCGGCACCCGCGAGGGTGAGCGGGACACGCTGGCCTCGCTCGGCCCGCACATGATCGACGGCGCGATCGTCAGCCCGGAGTCGCTGCAGGCGCGCGACTTCGGCGAGCTGGCGCCCGGCATACCGGTGGTGATGCTCGGCGAGCACTCGGTGGACCTGCCGATCGACCACGTCGGCATCGACAACGTGGAGGCGGCCCGGGTGGCCGTGGCGCACCTGGTCGGCCTCGGCCGGACCCGGATCGCGGCCATCGGCGCGCACCCCCACCGGGGCACGGCGGCGCAACGCCTGGCGGGCTACCGCGAGGCCCTCGCCGACGCCGGACTGCCGGTGCGCGACGACCTGGTCGCGACCGCGGTGAACTACCACCGCCGGGACGGCGCGGAGGCGATGGCCCGGCTGCTGTCCGCCGCCGAGCCACCGGACGCGGTGTTCTGCTTCAACGACCTGCTGGCCGTGGGCGCGGTGCGGGCGGCGGCCGAACGCGGCGTGCGGGTGCCCGCCGACGTGGCGGTGGTCGGGTTCGACAACACCGAGGAAGGCGCGTACAGCCTGCCGTCGCTGACCACGGTCGCGCCGGACAAGGCCGCGATCGCCCGGGTCGCGGTCGACCTGCTGCGGCGGCGCGTCGACGACCCGGCACGGCCGCCGGAGCACGTGCGGACGCCGTTCTCGCTCGAGGTCAGGGAAAGCACGAGGGGTGGCGCATGACGCGGGACGGAATCTCCACGACGCGGGACGGGGTCTTCGAGGCGCCGGGCCGGATCAACCTGATCGGCGAGCACACCGACTACAACGGCGGTTTCGTGCTGCCGATCGCGCTGCCGCACGTCGTGCGGATCACCGCGGCCCGGCGGGACGACGGGGTGCTCCGCGTGTCCTCGCGCCAGGCGCACGGCGTGACCGAGGTGCGGGTGGTCGACCTCGTCCCGGGCGCGGTCACCGGCTGGGCGGCCTACGTGGCGGGCGTGGTGTGGGCGTTGCGCGACGAGGGGCACCCGATCGGCGGGTTCGGCCTGCTCGTGGACGGCCGGGTGCCGTTGGGCGCGGGGTTGTCGTCGTCGGCGGCGTTGGAGAGCGCGACCGCGTTGGCGGTGACCGAGCTGTCCGGTGTCGGGTTGGACCGCCGCGAGCTCGCCCGGATCGCGCAGCGGGCGGAGAACGAGTTCGTCGGCATGCCGTGCGGGATCATGGACCAGTCGGCGTCGCTGCTGGCGCGGGAGCGGCACGCGTTGCTGCTCGACACGCGCTCGATGGCGGTCGAGCACATCCCGTTCGACCTCGCGCCGGCCGGGCTCGCGCTGCTGGTCGTGGACACGAAGGCGCCGCACCGGCTGGTGGACGGGGAGTACGCGGCGCGGCGGCGGGACTGCCACCGCGCGGCGGAGCTGCTGGGCGTGCCCGCGCTGCGCGACCTGACCGGCGCGGAGCAGGACCTGCCGGACCGCCTCGCGCGGCGGGTGCGGCACGTGGTGACGGAGAACGAGCGGGTGGCGCGGGTCGCGGACCTGCTGCGCGCCGGCCGGATCCCGGAGATCGGGCCGTTGTTGACCGAGTCGCACGGGTCGTTGCGCGACGACTACGAGGTGACCGTGCCGGAGCTGGACGTCGCGGTGCGGGCGCTGCTGGCGGCGGGCGCGGCGGGTGCCCGGATGACCGGTGGCGGGTTCGGCGGCTGCGTGATCGCGCTGGTGGCGGAGACGGCCGTGGAGGCGTGCACGGCGGCGGTGCGGGCGGCGTTCGCCGGGCACGGGTTCGGGGAGCCGGAGTGCTGGACCGCGGTGGCGGCGGCCGGGGCGCGGCGGGCGGACGGCGTCCCGGCGGTGTGAGAAGAGCGGGCGGAGAGATCCCGGCCGGAGCTGTCCCGCGTGATGGGAATCCTCGATCGACCAGGCCCGGCGTCATCTGCCAGGTTTTTCGGTAACCGATACATCGGCTAGTTGGACAGCCATTCACCTGCACTGTCGTCCGCCGGCGGCGGAGCACCGCTCACCACGGGGCTTCGGCCGCTCCACCGGACGTACACGTCGGGGATGGCCACTGATCACCTTCGGCGTGTACGCAGTACCGGAACGCGTTCTTCCCGGCCCTGCACCGAAGGAGAGCTGTGTCCCCACTGACCCGACGAACGCTCATCGCCGGCGGCATCGCGAGCGCCGGCGTGACGGTCCTCGCCCCCACCACCGCGAACGCCATCTCCTACCCGTTCACGCTGGGCGTCGCCTCCGGTGAGCCCGTCGCGGACGGCTTCGTCATCTGGACGCGGCTCGCGCCCAGCCCGCTCGACGCCGACGGCCTCGGCGGCATGGGCAGCGCCTCGGTCGCGGTGGAGTGGCAGGTCGCGACCGACCAGCGGTTCACCCAGGTCGCCCGCAGCGGCACGGCGACCGCGACGCAGTCGTGGGCGCACAGCGTGCACGTCGAGGTGACCGGCCTGCAACCCGGCCGGGAGTACTTCTACCGGTTCCGCGCCGCCGGGCACATCTCCCCCGTCGGCCGCGGCGTCACCGCGCCCGCGGTCGGCACGAGCCCGTCGCTGACCATGCTGTTCGCCTCCTGCGCGCACTACGAGGAGGGCTACTTCACCGCGTACCGGCGGATGGCCGAGGAGAACCCGGACCTCGTCCTGCACCTGGGCGACTACATCTACGAGGGCGCGGCGACCACCACGAAGGTGCGCAAGTTCGCGCCCGCCGCGGAGATCGCGGGCCTGGCCGACTACCGGGTCCGGCACGCGCAGTACAAGACGGACGTCGACCTCCAGGCCGCGCACGCCGCCGCACCGTGGCTGGTCGTCTGGGACGACCACGAGGTCGAGAACAACTACGCGGGCCTGGTGCGCGCCAACACCTCCCCCGCCGGCGACTTCAAGGCGCGGCGCGCGGCGGCGTACAAGGCGTACTACGAGCACATGCCGCTGCGCGCCGCGCAGGCGCCGGTCGCGGAGAACATGCAGCTGTACCGCCGGGTCCGCTGGGGCAGCCTGGCCACGTTCCACCTGCTCGACACCCGCCAGTACCGCGACGACCAGGCGTGCGGCGACGGCACGCAGGTGTGCGCGGAGGCCGACGACCCGGCACGCACGCTGCTCGGCGGCACGCAGGAGGCGTGGCTGCTGGACGGCATGCGGCAGAAGCTCGGCACCTGGGACTTCCTGGGCCAGCAGGTGTTCTTCGCGCAGAAGCTGGCCTCGGCCGCCGGCGCGAAGTCCATGGACTCGTGGGACGGCTACAGCGCCAACCGCGGCCGGTTGCAGCGCGGGTGGGACGCGGCGGGCCTGCGCAACACCGTCGTGCTGACCGGTGACGTGCACCGGTCGTGGGCCGCCGACCTGATGAACGACTACGCCGCGCAGGACCGGATCGTCGGCACCGAACTGGTCACCACGTCGGTGACCTCCAGCGGTGACGGCAACGCCGCCGACACCGGCCTGTCCAGCCTCAACCCGCACGTGAAGTTCTACAAGAACCTGCGCGGGTACGTCCGCACCGTCACCACTCCGACCCGGATGAACGTCGACTTCCGCTTCCTGGACCGGGTCACCACGCGCGACTACCCGGTCCGGACCTTGCAGAGCTACGTCGTCCAGGCGGGCAACCCCGGATTGCAGGCGCCGTGAAGAAGCTGATGACCATGGTCGTGGCGCTCATGCTGGTGGGCGCCGGAACGGCGTCGGCGGCGGTCACGTGGGCCGCCGCGAACAGCACCGCCACGGGCGACCAGGACAACGCCGCCGTGGCCGCGGTGCGCAACGGCTGGACCGCCGTGGTGTGGGAGGACGACCGCGACGACGTCACGCCCACCGACCCCGTGCACAGCGACGTGTGGATCCGCCTGTTCAAGGACGGCGTGTCCCGGTACGAGAAGAAGCTGTCCACGAGCGGCACGGGCGACTGGCGGCACGTCCAACCGGACGTCGCGGTGCACGACAACGGCACCGCGGTCGTCGTGTGGGCCGACGACGGAGAGGGCAACGGGTTCTTCAACATCCAGGTGCGGGAGCTGAACACCAGCGGCACCGTCACCGGGTCGGCACGGGCCAACGCCAGTGCCGACGGGCAGCAGCTGAACCCCGCCGTGGCCGCCGATCCCGACGGCGCCGGTTTCGCCGTGGTGTGGAAGGACGAGCAGACCTCCGCCGAGCCGACCGTGCGCATCGCCGGTTTCGCGTCCGTGACGTCGAAGACCTACGAGGCGCAGGTGCACACCGCGGGCGGCACCCACCAGCGGCCGGACGTGGCCATGGGCGCGGCGGGCAACGCGATCGTGGTGTGGGACGAGGACGGCGACGGCAACGGCTTCTACAACGTCGGCCGCAAGATCCTGACCCCGTCGGGTGGGGTGAAGCTCGCGCAGGGCGCCGCCAACGCGAGCGGTGACGGCCAGCAGCGCCGGCCCGTCGTGGCGGCGAACTTCAACGGCGACCACACCGTGGCCTGGGAGACCGACCACACCGGCACGGCGCAGGTGGGCGTGCGCTCGTTCGCCGCCGGCGGCGCCGCGCGGACGGCCGCGGACGCGGTGCTGCCGGGAACGGACCCGCAGATCGGCATCGACGACCAGTTGAACGTCGTGGTGTCGTCGGTCGAGGCGCAGGACGTGGTGACCCAGGGCCTCAACGCCGATGGCACGGTCACGGGCCGGCTGCCCCGGCAGCCCACGGTGTCGACGGCGACGGGCAGGCAGGACGAGCCCGCGGTCGGCGTGGACGCCTGGGGCCAGATCACCATCGCCTACACCGACGACAACGACGGCAACGGCTTCGACCAGGTCTACCTGGGCACCGGGCTGGTCAACAGCACCTGGTGACCGCGGGACCGGTCGGCCGGAATTGATGGTTGGCAGCGCCAACGACATCAGCTACCGTTGGTCTCACCAACATTGGTGAGACCAACGGAGTGTCCCATGATCGAGCCGTTCACCCTCGACGTGCCGCAGACCGAGCTGGACGACCTGACCGACCGGCTGGCGCGGACGCGGTGGCCCGAGGAGCTGCCGGGAGCCGGGTTCGACTACGGGTTCCCGCTGAGCGAGGTCCGCGCGCTGGCGGACCGCTGGCTCACCGGGTACGACTGGCGGCGGCACGAGGCGGAGCTGAACGCGTTGCCGCAGTTCACCACCGAGGTCGACGGACAGCGGGTGCACTTCGTGCACGTCCGCTCGGCGAAGGCGGACGCGTTGCCGCTGGTGCTGGTGCACGGCTGGCCGGGCTCGGTGCTGGAGTTCACGGACGTGATCGAGCCGCTGTCGCGGGACTTCCACCTGGTCATCCCGTCGATCCCCGGTTTCGGGCTGTCCGGGCCGACGACCTCGCGCGGGTGGGACGTCCACCGGGTGGCGCGGGCGTTCGTCGAGGTGATGAGCCGGCTGGGGTACCGGCGCTACGGCGCGCAGGGCGGTGACTGGGGCTCCGGGATCGCGCGGGCGATGGCCGCGGCCGCGCCCGGGAACGTGGTGGCGGTGCACGTGAACTACCTGCCCACACCACCGGTCGACGGGGTCGAGCTGTCCGAGGAGGACGGTCGGCGGCTGGACCGGATCAAGGGGGTGATGCGCGATCGGCCCGGCTACCAGGTGGTGCACGCGACGCGCCCGCAGACCGTCTCCTACGCGTTGGCGGACTCGCCGGTCGGGCTGCTGGCGTGGATCGCGGAGAAGTTCGCCGAGTGGACCGACCCGGACTCGCGGATCGACGTCGACCGGGTGCTGACGAACGTGGCGCTGTACTGGCTCACCGGGACGGCGGGGTCGTCGGCCCGCTTGGCGAAGGAGACGGGGATCGTGTCCAACGCGTGCCCGGCGCCGTTGGGCGTGGCCGTGTTCGCGCACGACATCGTGCTGTCGGTGCGGCCACTGGCGGAGCGGGCGTACCGGGTCGAGCACTGGAGCGAGTTCGCGCGCGGCGGGCACTTCGCGGCCATGGAGGTGCCCGAGTTGCTGGTCGGGGACATCAGGGAGTTCTTCGCCGGCCGGGCGTGACCCCCGAACGGGGGACTTACTTCGCCGCACCCCCTAGGTAGAGTTAGACCATGGTCAGTTCACGGCGAGGGCCCCGGATGACGCTTCCCGCACAGCTGGTGCTGGGCGTCCTGTTGGAAGATCCCGCGGTGGCGCGGTACGGGCTGGAGATCTGCCAGGTCGCCGGGCTGCCGAGCGGCACGGTCCACCCCATCCTGGCCCGCCTGGAGCAGTGCGGGTGGGTCACCAGCCGGTGGGAGGACGTCGACCCGAGAGAACGCGGCCGGCCGCGGCGCCGGTACTACCTCCTCGAACCCGACAGCATCGCCCACGTCCGGGCCGCCCTGGCGCGGACCAGGACCCCGGTCTCCCGGCTGGGCCTGCTACGACCGCACGCGGCAGGTGGGACGTGACCAGGCGGCGCCGGCGGCTCGCGCACATCAGCGCGCTCGCGCGTGAGCTGGAGACCGCGCTGGACGGCAAGCTCGACCGCATCCTGGACCGGAAGCTCGCGCACGACCTGGCGGTGGAGCTGCGCCGGGCGATCGAGCGGGGCCGGGTGGTCGACGACCTGCGGCTGTTCGAGGTCTACGAACGGGTGCGGGCGCTGGAGTCGGCGGTGGAGGTGGAGGTCAACTTCCGGGCCACCGTCAGCTTCGGGCCGCTGTCGGCCGGCGCGCGGATGATCCGGGCCGAGCTGGAGGAGATCGAGCGGACCGACGTCGAGTCCGGTTCCGCGAGCAGGGTGATCGCGGTGGCCATCGCGGTGCTGCCGGTGCACCACCAGGCCCGGTACGGCGAGGAGTTCCGCGCCGAGCTCGCCGACCTGCCCCGCCACAAGAGGGTCGCCCACGCGGTGGGGCTGGTCAGCCGGTCGTTGGTGTTGCGGCGCGCGCTGCTCGACGCGCGGGCGACGAAGTCGGCACGGCCATGAGCATCGCGCCGGACGTGGTGACGTGGGCGTTGCGGCGGCTGCGGCCCGCGCGGCAGGCGCCCGGTCCCGAGCACCGGTCCATCCTCGTGGTGGACATCGCGAGCTTCGGGCGGTGGCACGACCCCGCGCAGATCGAGGCGCGCCACGCGCTCACCCAGGCGGTGCGCGCCGGGTTCCGCGCCGCCGGCGTCAGGTGGTCCGACCTGGCCGTGCAGGACCGCGGCGACGGGATGATGGTGCTCGTGCCGGCGGGTGTGTCCAAACTGGACCTGCTCGACCCGGTCATCCCCCGGTTCGTGGCGACCCTGCGGCAGCACAACCAGGCGGTCGCGCCGGAGCTGCGCATCCGGGTCCGGGTCGGTCTGCACGCGGGCGAGGTGCACCGCGACCCGCACGGCTGGGTCGGGACCGACCTCACCACGACCTGCCGGCTGGTCGACAGCGCGCCGGTGCGGGAACGGCTGGTGGACCAGGCGGTGCTCGTGGTGTCGGAGGTGATCCACCAGGGCGTGGTGCGCCACGGCTACCGCCGGGTCGACCCGGCCTCGTACCGACCGGTCCAGGTCGCGGTGAAGGAGGTCCGGGAGAGGGCCTGGGTCACCACCCGGTTCTAGTCAGACGACGAGGGCGATGCCGGTGGCCGTGACCACGACGGCGACCGCCGCGTCCAGGACCCGCCACGCGACCGGGCGGGTGAACGCGCCGGACAACCAGCGCGCGCCGAAACCGAGCGCGCCGAACCACAGCACGCTGCCCGTGATCGCGCCGGCCGCGAACCACCACCGGTCGCCGCCGAACCCGGTGGACGCCGTGCCCAGCAGCAGCACGGTGTCCAGGTACACGTGCGGGTTGAGCCAGGTCAGCGCCAGGCAGGTGACGATCGCCGCCGCACCCGCCTTCGCCGTGCCGTCCAGTTCCAACGCCGACGGCCGCAGCACCCGGCGTGCCGCCAGCACGCCGTAGCCCACCAGGAACGCGGCGCCGATCCACCGCACGGCCGCCAGCCCCTCGGGCCACGAGGTGAACACCGCGCCGACACCGCCCACGCCGAGCGCGATGAGCAGCGCGTCGGAGCCCGCGCAGATGGCCACGATGGCGGGCACCTGCTGCCGCAGCACGCCCTGGCGCAGCACCAAGGCGTTCTGGGCGCCGATCACGACGATGAGGGACAGTCCGGTGCCGAGACCGGCGAGCAGCGCGTACGTCACCCCGACGACGTTAGGAAGCGGCATCCGGTAAGGCCAGCTATCTTTTCTTACGTATCATCAGCGTTCGTGATGCTGGATCCGGAGTGCGTGCGGACGCTGCTGGCCGTCGTGGACGAGGGCACCTTCGACGCCGCCGCCAAGGCGCTGCACGTCACGCCGTCGGCCGTGAGCCAGCGGATCAAGCTGCTGGAGCAGCGCACCGGCCGGGTGCTGCTGGTGCGCTCCAAGCCGGCCCGGCTGACCGACTCCGGGGCGGTGATCGCCCGGTACGGCCGGCAGCAGGCGTTGCTGGACCGCGACGCGCGCGACGCGCTCGGCCTCGTCGAGGACCCGACGCCGATCCCGGTCGCGGTCAACGCCGACTCGCTCGCCACCTGGTTCCGCCGCGTGGTGCGGGAACTGGCCGCCGACGAGGACCTGGTGCTCACCGTGCGGCGCGACGACCAGGACCACACCGCCGAACTGCTGCGCCAAGGCCTCGTCGTGGGCGCGGTCACGTCCTCGCCCCAGCCGGTGCAGGGCTGCGTCGTCCGTCCACTCGGGAGCATCCGCTACCACGCCGTGGCGACCGAGCGGTTCGTCCGGCGCCGGCTCGCCGACGGGCAGCCGCTGCACGACGCGCCGGTGATCGTGTTCGACGAGAAGGACGACCTGCAGGACCGGTTCTGCCGCGAGCTCTCCGGGCACGACGCCTCCGCGCACCGGCACCACCTGCCCGACGGCCACGTGTTCGAGGACGCCGTGGTCGCGGGCGCGGGGTGGGCGCTGCTGACCGAGCACCAGATCGCCGCGCACCGCGGCCTCGTGCGCCTGGCCCCCGACAAGCCGGTGGACGTGCTGCTGCACTGGCAGCAGTGGAAGCTCGACTCACCGCCGCTGGCCCGCGTCGCCGACGCCGTCTTCCGCGCGGCGGCGGCGGAACTGCACTGACCGGCGGACGGTTCGGGCGGCCCCGCGCTCTTGGTCCCGGAGGCCCACTCGCCCACATCGGCAGGGTGATCGATTTCAGAACACACTGAAGTTATAAAGAGTTTCATATTTGATCGGGCCTGTCCGGTGGACACCACCGGCCCAGCGGCGTTCCCCCGCGCAGTGGGTTCCTGGTCTGGACCTGTAGTGGGAGAATCAAGCCTGACAACGTTGTCAGGCCTCCTACCCCTGCCGGAGGTTCGAATGCGTCTCCGCTCCGCGGCTGTCGCCGCACTCACCCTCGTCGCGTGCGCCGTCCCGGTCCACACCGGCACGGCGCACGCCTTGGCCGATCCCGCGCAGCAGGCCATCACCGATCCCGCGCAGCACGTCAACCCGTTCGTCGGCACCAAGCCGGGCGGTCCCGACTTCGGGCACGGCGGCGGCGCGGGCAACACCTTCCCCGGCGCCGTCGCGCCGTTCGGGATGCTCCAGTGGAGCCCCGACACGGTGACCCACCAGCACGGCGGCTACCACTACGACGACAACCGCATCCGCGGCTTCAGCCTCACCCACCTGTCGGGCCCGGGGTGCAGCGACTTCGGCACCGTGCCGTTCATGCCGTCCCTCGGCACGACGCCCGCGGCCTACTCGACGTTCGCCCACGCCGACGAGCAGTCGTCACCCGGCTACTACTCGGTCCGCTTCGGCAACGGCATCCGCACCGAGCTGACCGCCAACCAGCGGTCGGGCGTGGCCCGCTTCACCTACCCGGCCGGGCAGCGGGCCTCGCTCACCGTCGACGCCGCCCGCGCGTTCAACGCGGCGAGCGGCTCCATCACCGTCGGGACCGACAGCCTGTCCGGCTACACCGACAGCGGCGGGTTCTGCGGCACGGGCAACCGGTACCGGCTGCACTTCCACGTCACCTTCGACCAGCCGTTCGCCACCACCGCCACCATCGCGAACGGCCAGGTGACGCCGGACGGCCGCGTGGTCGAGGGCAGCAGCACGGGCAGCGCCCCGGTCTCGCCCAAGACCGCCGGGACGCAGCACGCGCCCGCGCCGTCCGCCACCACCCAGGACGTGCGACCGTTCGCCGCGTCGGCGTTCGTGTCGTTCAACGCGACGACGGTCACCGCGCGGGTCGGCATCTCGTTCGTGAGCCTGGACAACGCCAAGGCCAACCTGTCCGCCGAGACGGGCACGCGGTCGTTCGACGAGGTCCGGACCGCCGCCCGCGCCGCGTGGAACGGGTGGCTCGGCCGGATCGACGTCACCGGCGGCACGTCGACCCAGCTCCGCACGCTCTACACCTCGCTGTACCACTCCCTGTTGCACCCCAACGTGTTCAGCGACGTCAACGGGCAGTACACGGGCTTCGACCGCGTGACGCACACGACCACGAGGACCCAGTACGCGAACTTCTCCGGCTGGGACGTCTACCGGTCCCAGATCGCGCTGGTCGCGTTGCTGGGGCCGGCGGAGGCCGCCGACATCGCGCGGTCCGCGGTGAACCAGGCCGCCCAGGGCGGGTACTTCGACCGCTGGACGGTCGCCAACGGCGGCACGGGCGTGATGAACGGCGACCCGATGGCGATCATCGTGTCGACCGCGCACGCGTTCGGCGGGACGGACTTCGACACGGCGGACGCGTTGCGCCGCATGGTGGCGGGGGTGAACGACATCCGCCAGCGCCCGGGGTGGTTGCAGCTCAACGACTACGGCTACGTGCCGACGGGCCTGGGCGACGTGTGGGGCTCGGCCGCGACCACGTTGGAGTACACCAGCGCGGACTTCGCCATCTCCCAGTTCGCGGCCCGGCTGAACGACACGGGCACCGCCGAGACGTTCCTCCGGCGCGCGCAGAACTGGCGCAGCCTGTTCAACTCGGGCAGCAAGTACCTGCAACCGCGCAACACCGACCTGACCTGGCCGGGGTTCAGCCCGACGCAGGAGAACGAGTACGTCGAGGGCAACGCCGCGCAGTACACGTGGATGGTGCCGTACAACCACC
This sequence comes from Actinosynnema sp. CA-299493, assembly GCF_050946825.1. NCBI lineage: Bacteria > Bacillati > Actinomycetota > Actinomycetes > Pseudonocardiales > Pseudonocardiaceae > Actinosynnema > Actinosynnema sp. CA-299493. Next base: position 2,721,772 of record NZ_CP191993.1, on the reverse strand, counting down.
GCGGCCTGTTCGACGCGATGGGCGGCAACGCCGCGGTCACGTCCCGGCTGGACACGTTCTTCACCGAGCTGAACGCGGGGCCGAAGAAGCCGTACGCGTACCTGGGGAACGAGCCGACGCTCAACACCCCCTGGGCCTACGCGTACGCGGGCGCGCCGCACAAGACGCAGGACGTGGTGCGGCGCGCGTTGACGTCGATCTTCCCGCCGACGCCCGAGGGCCTGGTGGGCAACGACGACCTGGGCGAGATGTCGTCCTGGGCGGTGTGGGCGGCGTTGGGCCTGTACCCGCAGGCGCCCGGACGGGCCGAGCTGGTGCTGGCGAGCCCGCAGTTCCCGACCACGACCGTCAAGCGCGGCAACGGCGCCACCATCACCATCACGGCTCCGAACGCGTCGGACAGCGTGAAGTACGTCCAGTCGCTGCGGGTGAACGGCGCGGCGTCCACCAAGCCGTGGCTGCCCGCGTCGTTCGTCGCGTCGGGCGGCACGCTGGACTTCGGCCTGGGTGCGACGGCCTCGACCTGGGGCAGCGCGCCGGCCGACGCGCCGCCGTCGTTCGACGTGGGTCCGGTTCCCGCGCGGTCCGGCGCGGTGGTCGGCCTGGCCGGCAAGTGCGCGGACGGCGAGCCGGCGGGCCCGACCGACGGCGCGCCCGTGCGGCTGTGGGACTGCAACTCCTCCGCCGCGCAGCAGTGGACGCTGGCGTCGGACGGCACGGTGCGCGCGCTCGGGCGGTGCCTGGACGTCAGCGGCAGCGCCCGGGTCGACGGCGCCAAGGTTCAGCTGTGGACGTGCAACGGGACCGCCGCGCAGCAGTGGTGGCCCAAGGGGTCGACGCTGGTGAACTCCCCGTCCGGGAAGTGCCTGGACGTGCCGAACAGCACCACCGCGAACGGCACCCAGTTGCAGATCCACGGCTGCAACGGGACCGGCGCCCAGCAGTGGCGCCTGCCGTGACCGATCCCTCCTGAGGAGGGATCGGTCCGGACGTTGATTGGCCGGTCGCCACGGCTCTCCCAACACGTGGCGACCGGCCGTTGACACCGCGAGGCGGCTACTTGACGCCACCTGCGGTCAAGCCTGCGATGATCCTCCGCTGGAACAGCAGCACCACCACGACCAGCGGCACGGTCACGATCACGCCGGCGGCCATCTGCGTGCCGAACGGCTGGTCGAAACCGTACGCCCCGGTGAACCGGGAGATCGCGACGGTAGCAGTTTGCATGGAGCTGTCGTTGACCATCGACAAAGCGATGATGAACTCGTTCCACGCCGCGATGAACGTGATGATCGCGGTGGTGAAGATGCCGGGCGCGGCCAGCGGCAGGATGACCTTGCGGAACGCCTGGCCACGCGTGCAGCCGTCGATCATGGCCGCCTGTTCGAGCTCCTCCGGCATCTGCCGGAAGAACGCGGTCAGGTTCCACACCGCCAGCGGCAGCGCGAACGACAGGCTCGGCACGATCATCGACTGGTAGGTGTTGATCCAGCCGATGTCGGTGAACAGCGCCAGCAGCGGCACCAGCAAGGAGATGCCGGGGAACATCGAGGTGGCGATGATCAGCGCCGCGACCGCGTTCTTGAACCGGAAGCGCAGCCGGGCCAGCGCGTACGCCGCCGACACGCCGATGACCAGCGTGAGGATCGTGGTGACCCCCGCGACGACCAGGCTGTTGAGCAGCGAGCGGCCGAACCCGACGGCGGGCGCGAACACCGCGGTCAGGTTGTCCAGCGAGAACGGCGCGGGCAGCGCCGTCAGCTCGAACTGGTCGGACGGGCGGCGGAACGCCGACACCGCCATCCAGTAGAACGGCGCCAGGCAGTAGACCAGGATCAGCCCGAGCCCGGCGAACGTCAGCACTCGCTTCCACAGCGCGGCGTTGCCGCTGGTCTGGGTCGTGGCGCTCATTTTCGCGACCTCTCCCGAGCGGCGCCGATGACGTCCGCGCCGAGCAACCGCACGAACACCAGCGCCGTGACGGCCACGTAGGCGAACAATATCGTCGCGTACGCGGCGGCGGGTCCGAACCGGAGGCTCGACGCCTCGTCGAAGGCCACCATGGACAGCGTCTCCACCGACTCCTTGCGGCTGCCGATGAGCACGAACGGCAGGTCGAACATGCGCAGCGCGTCCAGCACCCGGAACAGCACGGCCACCAGGAGCGCGGGCTTCACCAGCGGGAGCGTGATCCCCCAGAACTGCCGCCACGGTGACGCGCCGTCGACGCGTGCCGCCTCGTAGACGTCGTTCGGGATGATCTGGAGCCCGGCGAGCACCAGCAGGCCGACGAACGGCGCGGTCTTCCACACGTCCGCCAGGATGACCGCGAACTTCGCCTGCCAGCCCTCGGTGGTCCACAGGACCTGCTGACCGATCATCGCGTTCGCCACGCCGTCGGCCTGGAAGATCCAGCGCCACAGCAGGGCCGAGACCGCGGTGGGCACGGCCCAGGGCACGAGGATGCTGGCCCGCACGATGCCGCGCCAGCGGATCGCGTGGTGCATCACCAGCGCCATGCCGACGCCGAGCAGCACCTCCAGCGAGACCGTGATGACGGTGAACACCGTGGTGTTGCCGAACGCGTTCCAGAACCGCGCGGCGGACTCGCCGACGAAGATCGCGGTGTAGTTGTCGACACCGACGAACCGCGCGCCCTCGACGATGAAGCCGTTCTCGTCGAGGTCGGTCCCCTCTTGGAACACCGACTCGCGCAGCGCCGCCACCAGCGGGTACCCGACCACCAGGCCGAGCACGACGAACGTGGGTGACAGCAGCGCCAAGGCGAGTCGCCCCGCGCCCGAGGTCGCACCCCGGGCGCGGCGAGCGACCGCCGTCACTTAAGCAGCTCCTGCAACTTGGTCTGCAGCTCCTTCAGCGCCACGTCGCTGGTCTTCGCACCGGTCAACGCGGCGTAGGCGGACTCCTGGATCGCCTGGGTGACGTCGCCGTAGCGGACGGCCTGCGGGCGCGGCTTCGCCGACAGGATCGACTCCTTCAGCGTCGGCAGGTACGGGAACTGCTTGATCAGCTCGGCGTCCTCGTACAGGCTCGCCAGGGTCGGCGCCTGCGAGGTGGCCAGCAGGTTGGAGCGCTGCGAGGTCTCGCTGGTGAAGAACTTGATGAAGTCCAGCGCGGTCGCCTTGTTCTTGCCGAACGCGGAGATGGCGAAGTTGTGGCCGCCCAGGGTGGAGCTGCCGGCGCCGTTGAGGCCGGGCAGGGGCGCGACGTCGAACTTGCCCGCGACCTGCGAGGAGCCGTCGGTCTTGCCGGCCAGCGCCCACTGGTAGGGCCACTGGCGGTGGAACAGGAGCTCGCCCGCCTGGAACGCGCGGCGGCCCTCCTCTTCCTTGTAGGTGATGGCCTTCTCCGGGATGACGCCCTGCTGGAACCCGGTGACCAGGGCGTCCAGTCCGGCCTTCGCCTCGGGCGAGTCGACCACGGCCTTGCCGTCGGCGTCGACCACGTCGCCGCCCGCGGAGTGCACGGCCTCGTCGAAGTTGACCGTCAGGCCCTCGTACTTCTCGAACTGACCGGCGTAGCAGCCGATCGCGGGCTGCGCCGCCTTGACCGCCTCGCAGGCGATGGTGAGCTCGGCCCACGTCTTCGGCGGCTTCTGGCCCGCCGCGTCGAGCAGGTCCTTGCGGTAGTACAGCAGGCCGCCGTCGGAGTACACCGGCGCGGCGTAGAGCTTGTCGCGGTACTGCGCGGTCTTCACCGCGGGCTGGAGGAACTTGCCCAGCTCGAACTCCGCGGCGGGCAGCTCGACGACCCAGCGGTTGGCCGCGAACTCGGCCGTCCACACCACGTCGAGGTTGAGGATCGTGTAAGCGTCGGACTTGACCTGCGCGTTCTGCACCATCTGCTGGCGCTGGGCGTCCGCGGACTCGGGCAGCTCGATGATCCGGACCTGCTCGTTCGCGTGCGAGGCGTTCCACTCGTCGACGAGCTTCTGCATGTTGCCGGAGGTGTCCTTGCCGGTGGCGAAGGTGACCTCGCCCCGGCCTTCGAGCGCACCGCTGGGCTGCCCGCCGCCTTGGTCCCCTCCGCTGCCGCACGACGCGAGGAGGACTGCCACACCCAGCGTCGCGGTTGCCCGCGCCGCCGTTGTCCGAACACCCATTACCGAGACTCCCATTCGTTCAGGTCTTGCCCTGTCGAGCGGATCGGGGCACTGCCGCGGCCGATGACCTCGCCGGGCGTCGAGCCGCCCCGATCGCTGTTCGCGCTGGTTGGTTCCGCGTCCAGCGCTGGTTGTCGTGAGGTGGGACCACCGTCCACATCGGAGGCGCGCGGTGAGGCGTCGACACGCGTCACCGCCACGTCCGTTCCCGGCCGGAGCCCTTGGCGGCGCACTTCACGGTGCACACCTACCGCAAGCGGGTCGCTCACGCGATCATCACGTCCGGTGGGACTTCGGAGTCCAGCAGGTCTCGCATCGCCGTGCCGCCCGCTTCGGCGGCGGCGGCCTCCGCGCGCCCGAGCTGGTCCGAGGGGCAGGTCGAGGGGTGTGCCACCGGCTTTCCGGCCACGTGGCAGTCGGAGGTCCTGCGCGGTCGCGGCGGGCCCTCCGGCGAACGCGGTGCGACTGCGGCCCGGGTCGCACGGGCACGGGGACCGGTCCGGTAACGAGGACGCGCCGAGCACCGTGGACGCGGTCTGGCGGGAGGCGTCGGCGTGCCGAGCCGCCTGGCGGATCGTCACCGGGTCGCCGGGACGCGCCATGGCCTGCTCCCCCTCCCGGTTCGAGCTGGTTGGTGCCGTTCGCGCTGGTCGGTGCCGTTCGCAAGCGTTTCGTGCTCGTGTCGTGATGGTTACGCAGCGCACCCGCCTGAACACTTTGCCACCCGTTCGACCGCTCAAAATCGGCGGTACTGTGTCGCGGGCCACAGCACTGTGTCAAGGAGTGGGAAGGCTGCGTGACCGGACCGCAACTTCTCCGCTCCACGATCGCGCAACCGCCGACCGTCCGAGGAGGACCGGGCCACCGCCGGCCACGCCCGGCGGGCGCGGCCGATCGTCACATCTGGGACCGTTCCCAGTCACGGTGGACGACCTGAGCGTTCAACTCGGGGTACGGGAACGTAGGACACGCGCGTCCTGGACGTAGGACACGCGCGGTGCGAGGGTTCGGGTCAGGGTGGCGCGGATGGCCAGGGCGGCGCCCGAGCGGGCCCACTCGCTGAAGTCGAAGGGCTGGACGTCCAGGTCGATCAGCGCCGGGTCGGCCTCGTAGCTCGCCGCGATCCCGTCCGCCACGCGGTGCCGCGACACCTCGTAGAGCGGGAGCCCGTCACCCGTCAGCAGGACCTTCCGCGGGTCCAGGAAGTTCGCGATCGTGCCGATCAGGACGCCCAGCGCGTAGCCCGCGTCGTCGAAGACGCGCTTGGCGACCGGATCGCCCGCCACCGCCCGCCCGACCGCTTCCCCGTAGGTCGGGTCGCCGTCCAGCCGCCGCAGCATCACGTGCGTCATGAGGTAGCTCGACGCGCAGCCGCGGTGGCCGTACCCGCACCGCGGCCCGCTCGGGTCGACCAGGATGTGGGCGATCCTGGGCGTGAGGCCGTGCGCGCCCCGGACCAGCCTGCCGTCGACGACCACACCGCAGCCGACGCCCGCGCCGACCGTGAGCAGGACCATCGAGTCCAGCCCCGCGCCCGCGCCGAACCAGTGCTCGGCCGACGTCAGCGCCTGCACGTCGTTGTCCACCGCGACCGGCACGGCGGTCGCCTCGACCAGCGCGTCCCGCAGCGGCACGTCCACCCACCGCAGGAACTCCGCCTCGACCACCACCCCGTCGGCCACGATGCCGCCCAGCGTCACGCCGATGGCCGTCAGGCCCGGGAAGCCCGCCGCGACCTCGGCGATCTGGGCGACCACGTCCGCCGGGTCGGTCGAGCGCAGCGGCTGGTCGGTGGTCGCGGTCACGGTCGCCGTCAGGTCGGTCACGGCCGCGAACAGCCGGTCGGCGGTGAGCTTCACGCCGAGGAAGTGGTGGGAGTCGCCGCGCACGTGGAGCATCTCCGAGGGCCTGCCGGTGGACGAGCGCAGTTGCGTCTCGCCCTCGACGAGCAGTCCGCTCACCACGAGCGTGCGGGTCACCCGGGTGAGGGTGGGCCGGGACAGGTGCAGGCGGGTCGCGAGCTCGGCCCGCGGCATCGCGCCGTGGATGAGGACCTCCAGCAGCACGTCCCGGGCGACTTCGGGCAGGTCAGGCCAGGAGGGGGCGGTGCGAGGGTCGGTTCCCGAAGTCACCGGCCGAACATACCCGGACCCGTCCCGGCCGGATGACGACCCGGATCGCGAGCCGCCCACGATCGGGGACCGGCCCGGGCCACCGGCAACCCGCAGACCGGCAACCCGCAGACCGGCAGCCCGCAGATCGGCAAGCCCGCAGACCGGGACGCCGCAGACCGGGACGCCGCCGGCCGCGGCCCGGAACTCCGCCCGGGTCACCCGAGAGCCCGCGACCCGGGTCACCGGGGAGCCGGTGGCCCGGGTCGCGGCCGAGGTGCTAGCAGATGGACTGCCTGCTGTTGACCAGCGTGTTGTTGCGGAACGTGGTGTTGGTCCCGCAGGGGTTCTCGGTGATGGCCGAGTTGGTGACGGTCAGGTTCTGGATGGTGATGTCCCGCGTCACCGGGAACTCGCTGCGCGCCGCCAGTCGGATCTCGCCACCGCCGCTGACGCTGCCGCCCTGGGCGGCGATGTTCACGTTGTAGCAGTTCTCGATCAGGATCGCGTTGTTGCCGGTGTTGGCGATGTCGATCCGGTCGATCTGCAGGCCGCCGCTCTCCGACACGCAGAAGATGCCACGACCGCCGCCCCGGGCCTTCACCGTGCCCACCCGGACGTTGACCGGGTAGCTGCTGCCGACCCGGCCGTTGCGGTTGGCGGTGCGGAACGCGGCGTAGCCGGTGCCGGCGCCCGCGTTCTCGGCGTCGACCGTGCCCACCGTGGCGTTGATCGTCTGGTTGAGCAGCAGGCCCGACTCGCCGACGCCGCGCGCCACCACCGTGCCGATGGTCAGCCCGTCCACCCCGTAGGTCTCCACGGCGTGCGAGCTGGCGCCCTGCACGTAGGCGTAGTCGAGGCGGATGTTGCGGCTCCACTGGCTGGTGTCGCCGCGGTTGTCGATGCGCACGCCCAAGCCCCGGGACAGGCGCATGGTCACGGTGCCGATCACCACGTTGGTGACGTTGCGCATGAAGATGCCGTACACCGGGCTGCCGGTGAGGGTGAGGTTCTGGACCTCGATGTCCCGGACGCCGCGCGCGTAGACCGGGGCGTAGTCGCCCGAACCGGAACCGGTGACGTCGATGGTGCCGCACAGGTCGATCGTGGTGTAGCTGCGCATCGAGTACCGCTCGCCCGCGGGGATGGAGCCGGACGCCCGGACGACGATCCGCTCCTTCGAGGTGCGGTTCGCGGTGAGGCTGTCGTTGGCCGCCTGCAGCGCGGCGCGCAGGCTGCTGCCGGTGTAGACCGTGCTGCTGCCCCGGCGGGCGGTGAAGCTGCTGCCGGACCCGGTGACCTCGGCCTGGTACGACCCGTCACCGCAGGCGGCCTGCGCCTCCGGCGCGGCGACCTGGAGCAGCGCCGCTGTCAACGCTGACACGGCGAGTAGTGCTTTCATAGGACGATCTCCTGAGGTTGGTAAGCGCTTTCCTGCGGTGGCGGCGGAGATCTTGGCGGTGGACGGCACGGGGAGGTGGGAGTGGTGGTGGCCCGCCGAGGGACGTGGCGGGCCACCACCGGGCTTCCGGACTGGGAGCGTTCCCAGGACTATCCGGTAGTGAATCGGACAACGGAATGCCCGTCAAGGCCCTGCCGGAAGAACGACGCGAGCTCCGCCGTGCCCGGTGCGAGGGCCGCAGTGCCGGGCACCCGCGTCCGGGTGCCCTCAGCAGGGTCCGGCTCGGGTCGGAGCGCGGACGCCTCGGCCCCACCCCGCAGGAGCCGGGGTGGGGCCGAGGGCGAGCGCGGTGGAGCGGTCAGCCGCGACCGCGGCGCTTGGTCCACACGTCGTAGGCGACGGCGGCCAGCAGCACCAGGCCCTTGACCAGCATCACCCGTTCGCTGGGCGCGCCGATCAACGACATGCCGTTGTTGATCACGCCCATGATCAGGCCGCCGGTGATCGCGCCGACCACCCGGCCCACGCCGCCCTGCACCGCCGCGCCGCCGATGAACGCCGCCGCGATCGCGTCCAGCTCGAACGCGTTGCCCGCGGTCGGGCCGGCCTGGTTGAGCCGACCGGCGAAGATCACGCCCGCCAGCGCGGACAGCACGCCCATGTTCACGAACACCCAGAACGTGACCTGCTTGACCTTCACGCCGGACAGCGTCGCGGCCTGGAGGTTGCCGCCGATGGCGTAGATGTGCCGGCCGAAGACCGACTTGTTCGCCATCACCGAGTAGCCCAGCGCCAGCACCGCGAGCAGCACCAGCACCCACGGCAGGTTGCGGAACCGGGCCAGCTGCACGACCACGGCCAGCACCACGGCCGCCGCCAGCGCGATCTTCGCCACGAAGACCGGGAACGGGTCGACGACCTGCCCGTAGCTCAGCCGGGCCTTGCGGTTGCGCCACTGGTTGAACGCGAACCCGACCACCACCGCGACGCCGACCAGCAGGCTGACCAGGTCCGCGCCGCCCAGCGGGCCGAGCCCGACGTTGCCGAGGTAGCCCTCGGTGAAGCCGTTGGCCAGGGTGCGGATCTGGTCCGGGAACGGGCCGATGCCCTGGTTGCCCAGCACGGTCAGGGTGAGCGCGCGGAACACGAGCATGCCGCCCAGCGTCACGATGAACGCGGGGATGCCGAAGAACGCCACCCAGTAGCCCTGCGCCGCGCCGATCACCGCGCCCGCGAGCAGCGTGATCAGCACCGCCAGCGGCCACGGCAGGCCCATCTGCACGGTCAGCACCGCGCAGATCGCGCCGGTCAGCGCGACCACCGAGCCCACGGACAGGTCGATGTGGCCGCCGATGATCACCAGGATCATGCCGATGGCCAGGATCAGCACGTACGAGTTCTGCACGATGATGTTGGAGATGTTCTGCGGTGTCAGCAGAGCGCCGTCCGTCAGCACCGTGAAGAGCACCACGATCAGCGCGAACGCGATGTAGATGCCGGACTGGCGCAGGTTGATCGTGAACCTGCGCTGCGGCCCGGACTGCTTCGAGACCGGCGTGGCCGCGGTCTTGGTGGTCATGAGGTCTGTCCCTGGGTCATGTGGTGCATCAAGCGTTCCTGGGTGGCTTCCGCGCGGTCGAACTCGCCGGTGACGCGGCCCTCGGACAGGGTGTAGACCCGGTCGCACAGGCCGAGCAGCTCCGGCAGCTCGGAGGAGATGACCAGCACCGCGCGGCCCTGGTCGGCCAGGTCGTTGATGATCGAGTAGATCTCATACTTCGCGCCGACGTCGATGCCGCGGGTGGGCTCGTCGAGGATGAGCACGTCCGGGTCGGTGAACATCCACTTCGCCAGCACGACCTTCTGCTGGTTGCCGCCCGACAGCGACGACGTCGTGGTGCCCACGCCGGGCGCCTTGATGTTCATCGAACGCCGGTACCGCTCGGCGACCGAGTGCTCCTCGTTCTCGTTCACCCAGCCGCGCGGCGCCAGCTTGTGCAACCCGGCCGCGGACACGTTGAGCTTGATGTCCTGGATGAGGTTGAGCCCGTAGCGCTTGCGGTCCTCGCTGACGTAGGCGAGGCCGTGGTCGATGGCCTTGCGGACGGTGCGCGTGTCGATCTCGCGGCCGTCCTTGACCACCCGGCCGGACACGCCGACGCCGTAGGACCGCCCGAACACGCTCATCGCGAGCTCCGTGCGGCCCGCGCCCATCAGGCCGGCGAGTCCCACGATCTCACCGCGCCGCAACGACAACGTGGCGTTGTCGACCACGACCCGGTCCGGCTGGGACGGGCTGCGCACGGTCCAGTCCTCGATGCGCAGCACCTCTTCGCCGATCTCGGGCGTGCGCGGCGGGAAGCGGTTCTCCAGGTCGCGGCCGACCATGCCGGAGATGATCCGGTCCTCGCTCACGTCCTTCGCGGGCAGCGTCTCGATGGTGCGGCCGTCGCGCAGGATCGTGATGCTGTCGGCGATCCTGGTCACCTCGTTGAGCTTGTGCGAGATGATCACCGAGGTGATGCCCTCGTCGCGCAGCCCGTCGAGCAGGTCGAGCAGGTGCGCGGAGTCGTCGTCGTTCAACGCCGCGGTCGGCTCGTCCAGGATCAGCAGCTTCACGTCCTTGGCCAGGGCCTTGGCGATCTCGACCAGTTGCTGCTTGCCGACGCCGAGGTCGTGCACGGGCGTCGTCGGGTTCTCCCGCAGGCCCACGCGGGCGAGCAGGGCGCCCGCCGCGTGGTTGGTGCGGTTCCAGTCGATGAACCCGCGCTTGGCCCGCTCGTTGCCGAGGAACAGGTTCTCCGCGACGGAGAGCTGACCGCACAGCGCCAGTTCCTGGTGGATGATCACGATGCCGCGCCGCTCGCTGTCGCGGACGCCGCCGAACGAGCAGGGTTGGCCCTCGAAGACGATCTCGCCCTCGTACGAGCCGTGCGGGTGCACGCCGGAGAGCACCTTCATCAGCGTGGACTTGCCCGCGCCGTTCTCACCGCAGATCGCGTGGATCTCACCGCGCCGCACGCCGAGCGTGACGTCGTGCAGCGCGGTGACCCCGGCGAACCGCTTGGTGATGCCGCGCATCACCAGGATTTCGTCGGACATGGTGTGCAAACCCTACTTCAGCTGATCCGCGGTGTAGTAGCCGCTGTCGACGAGCACCTTCTGGTAGTTGCCCTTGTCCACGATCACGGACTCGAGCAGGTACGACGGCACGACCTTCTTGCCGTTGTCGTAGTCCTTCTCGTTGTTGACCTCGGGCTTGCCGCCCTTGAGCACGGCGTCGGCCATCTTCACGGTGGTCGCCGCGAGCTCGCGGGTGTCCTTGTAGATGGTCGAGTACTGCTCGCCGGCGATGATCGACTTCACCGAGGCGACCTCGGCGTCCTGGCCGGTGACGATCGGGTACGGGTTGCCGCCGGTGCCGTAGCCGCTGCTCTTGAGCGCGGACAGGATGCCGATGGACAGGCCGTCGTACGGGGACAGCACGCCGTTCACCTGCGCGCCGCCGTAGGAGGAGGTCAGCAGGTCCTCCATCCGCTTCTGGGCCGTGGCCGGGTCCCAGCGCAGGATGGCGACCGTCTTGAAGTCGGTCTGGCCGCTCTTGACCACCAGCGTGCCCTTGTCGATGTGCGGCTTCAGCACCGACATCGCGCCGTTGAAGAAGAATGTGGCGTTGTTGTCGTCCGGCGAGCCGGCGAACAGCTCCACGTTCAGCGGGCCGGTCGCGGTGCCCGGGGTGCCGTCGGCGTTGAGCACCTTCAGCCCGGTCAGCAGCGAGGTCGCCTGCTGCACGCCGACCTTGAAGTTGTCGAAGGTGGCGTAGTAGTCGACGCTGTCGGTGTTGCGCAGCAGCCGGTCGTAGGCGATGACCGGGATGTTGGCGTCCTGCGCCTGCTGCAGCTGCGACGTGATCGCGGTGCCGTCGATCGAGGCCACGATGAGCAGCTTCGCGCCCTTGGTGATCTGGTTCTCGATCTGGTTGGCCTGCGTCGGGATGTCGTTCTCGGCGTACTGGAGGTCGACCTTGTAGCCCTTCTCCTCCAACGCCTTCTTGATGTTGTCGCCGTCGTGGATCCAGCGTTCGGACGACCGGGTCGGCATGGTGACGCCGACGAGCGCGCCCTCCGTGGAACCGGTCTGCTGGTCGACGGACTTCTCCGCCGACCCGCAGGCGGCGAGCATCAGGCCGGCCGCGGTGATGGCGGCGATCCGCGGAAACCTCATTGTTTCTTCTCTCTCCCTTGATGTGGTGCTTCGCGCCGGGGTCAACCGGCGCGGGACCGACCGGCTCGGGGCCGGTCGGTCCGCAACCGGCTAGCGCAGACCCTGCGCGAGTCGGAAGTACGCCTGGTTCCAGCGCAGGCGGTCGCCGAACGACGCGGTCGTCGTGTCCTGGTCGATGACCACCAGCTCGGTGTTCACCATGGTGGCGAAGTCGCGCAGCGTATCCGAGCCCACGGCCTGCGTCATCACGGTGTGGTGAGGTCCACCCGCGGTCAGCCACGACTCGGCCGACGTGGACAGCGACGGCGCGGGCTTCCACACCGCGCGCGCGACCGGCAGGTTCGGCAGCGGCTCGTCCGGCGGCACGACCTCGACCTCGTTGGCCACCAACCGGAAGCGCTCGCCCAGGTCGGCCAGGCCCACCACGACGGCGGGACCCGGTGCCGCGTCGAACACCAGCCGCACCGGGTCCTCCCGGCCGCCGATGCCCAGCGCGTGCACCTCGCACGACGGCTGGTCGGCCGCGATGGTCGGGCAGACCTCCAGCATGTGCGCGCCGAGGATCTTCGGCTCGCCCGGCCCGAAGTGGTAGGTGTAGTCCTCCATGAACGACGTGCCGCGGCCCGTGCCCGTGCCCATCGCCTTCACCGCGGCCAGCAGGGCGGAGGTCTTCCAGTCGCCCTCGCCGCCGAAGCCGTAGCCGTCGGCCATCAGCCGCTGCACGGCCAGGCCCGGCAGCTGCCGCAGCCCGCCCAGGTCCTCGAAGTTCGTGGTGAACGCGCCGAAGCCGCCCTCGGTGAGGAAGCGGCGCAACCCGGCCTCGATGCGGGCGGCGTAGCGCAGCGAGTCGTGCCGGTCGGCGCCCTTGTCCAGCTCCGGCGCGAGCCGGTAGGTCTCGGCGTACTCGGCGACCAGGACGTCGATCTCGTCCTCGCCGACCGCGTCCACCAGCTCGACCAGGTCGTTCACGCCGTAGGTGTTCACCGAGACGCCGAAGCGCAGCTCGGCCTCCACCTTGTCGCCCTCGGTCACCGCGACGCCGCGCATGTTGTCGCCGAACCGGGCCAGCTTCATCCCGTTGAGGTGGCTGTAGCCGGTGGCGGCGCGCACCCAGCCGTCGATCCGGTCGGCCAGCACCGGGTCGCTCGCGTGGCCCGCCACGGTCTTGCGCGGCACGCCGAGCCTGGTCTGGATGAACCCGAACTCGCGGTCGCCGTGCGCGGCCTGGTTGAGGTTCATGAAGTCCATGTCGATGGTCGACCACGGCAACGCCTCGTTGAGCTGCGTGTGCAGGTGCAGCAGCGGCTTGCGCAGCGCGTCCAGCCCGGTGATCCACATCTTCGCGGGCGAGAACGTGTGCATCCACGCGATCACGCCGATGCACGACGGGTCGGCGTTCGCCGCGAGCATGACGTCGCGGATGGCGGCGGTGTCGGTCAGCACCGGCTGCCACACCACCTCCGCGGCGATCCGGCCCGACTCGGTGAGCATCCGCTGGATCTGCTGCGACTGCCGGGCCACCTGCTCGAGCGTTTCCGGGCCGTAGAGGTGCTGGCTCCCGGTCAGGAACCAGACTTGCGGCTTCCCAGCACGCGACATGCGGGGCTCCCCTCGTGGGCTCATTGCCCGTAGACGTTCTGGTAACGGGCGTACAGGCTGTCGATGTGGTGCTGCTCGATCGGTTTCGGCGTGCCGAGCTGGTGTGCGAAGTGGACGGTGCGGGCCACGTCCTCCACCATCACCGCGGCCTTCACCGCCGCCCGCGCGTCCTTGCCGATCGTGAACGGGCCGTGGTTGCGCATCAGCACGGCGGGCGACCGGCTGCCGCGCAGCGTCTCCACGATGCCCTGGCCGATCGAGTCGTCGCCGATCAGCGCGAACGGGCCGACCGGGACGTCCCCGCCGAACTCGTCGGCGATCATCGTGAGCACGCACGGGATCGGCTCGCCGCGCGCCGCCCACGCCGTGGCGTACGGGGAGTGCGTGTGCACCACTCCGCCGACCTCGGGCATGTGCCGGTACACGTAGGCGTGCGCGGCGGTGTCCGACGACGGCGAGTAGTCGCCTTCCACCAGGTTGCCGTGCAGGTCGGTGACGACCATGGCCTCGGGGGTCAGCTCGTCGTAGGACACGCCGGAGGGCTTGATGACCATCAGGTCCCGGCCGGGCACGCGGGCCGAGACGTTGCCCGCGGTCCAGATCACCAGCTCGTAGCGGGTCAGCTCGCGGTGCAGGTCGGCGACGGTGCGCCGCAGGTCGGAGATCGCGGACACCGACTACTCCCCCTTCACGGCGCGGCGACGCGCCTTGAGCCGGTGCATGACCTCGTTCGCGCCGCGGCCGAAGTAGTCGTGCAGCTCCTGGTACTCCACGAACATCCGCTCGTAGGCCTCGACGTTGTCCGGGATCGGCAGGTACGCGCCGCGCTTGATCGAGCCCATCGCCTTGGCGGCGGCGTGGATGTCGTCGTAGGCCTTCGCCGCGACGGCCGCGTGCATCGCCGAGCCCAGCGCGGGCCCCTGCTCGGAGCCGATCACCGACAGCGGCAGGTTCGTCACGTCGGCGTAGATCTGCATCAGCAGCGGGTTGCGCAGCAGGCCGCCCGCGATGACCAGTTCGGTCACCGGGATGCCCGCGTCGGTGTAGGAGTCCACGATGACGCGCGTGCCGTAGGCGGTGGCCTCCAGCAGCGCCCGGTAGGTGTCCTCGGCGCGGGTGGCCAGCGTCTGCCCGACGATGACGCCCGACAGCTCGTGGTCCACCAGCACCGAGCGGTTGCCGCTGTGCCAGTCCAGCGCGATCAGGCCGTGCTCGCCGATGCGCTGCTGCGCGGCCAGCTCGGTCAGCAGCTCGTGCACCGAGATGCCGCGCGCCCGCGCCTGCTCGTGGTACTCCGCCGGCACGCCGTGCTCGACGAACCAGGCGAAGATGTCGCCCACGCCGCTCTGCCCGGACTCGTAGCCCCACAGGCCGGGCACGATCCCGCCGTCCACCACGCCGCACATGCCCGGCACGTCGGCCAGCACGTCGGCGTTCATCACGTGGCACGTGGAGGTGCCCATGATCGCGACCATCTGGCCCGGTTCGACGGCCCGCGCGGCGGGCGCGGTCACGTGCGCGTCGACGTTGCCGACGGCCACCGCGATGCCGGGCTTGAGGCCGGTCCACGCGGCGGCCTGCTCGGTGAGCCCGCCGGCCCGGTCGCCGAGCTGGCCCAGCGGGTGCTCCAGCTTGTCGGAGACGAAGGTCGCGAAGTCGGGGTTGAGCGCGGACAGGAAGTCCGCGGACGGGTAGCCGTCCTGGTAGATGCCCTTGTAGCCGGCCGTGCACGCGTTGCGCACGTAGGTGCCGGCGAGCTGCCAGACGATCCAGTCGGCGGCCTCGACCCAGTGGTCCATCGCCGCGTAGACCTCGGGCGCCTCTTCGAGCAGCTGGAGGCCCTTGGCGAACTCCCACTCCGAGGAGATCAGGCCGCCGTAGCGGGGCAGCCAGCCCTCGCCGCGCTGCTCGGCCAGGTGGTTGATCCGGTCCGCCTGCGGCTGGGCCGCGTGGTGCTTCCACAGCTTCACGTACGCGTGCGGGTCGCCGGCGAACTCGGGCAGCTCGTTGAGCGGCGTGCCGTCGGACGTGACCGGGACCATCGTGCACGCGGTGAAGTCCGTGCCGATGCCGATCACGTCGGCCGGGTCGACCCCGGCGTCGGCCAGGGCCGCGGGCACCGCGTGCTTGAGCACGTCCACGTAGTCCTGGGGCACCTGCAACGCCCAGTCGGGGGGCAACGGGCGCCCGTCGGGCAGGGCGCGGTCCAGCACGCCGTGCCGGTAGTCGTGCACCGCGGTGCCGAGTTCGAGGCCGTCGCGCACCCGCACGACCACCGCGCGGCCGGACAACGTGCCGAAGTCGACACCCACCACCAATGGATCGCTCGCCATGAGGGGCAGTGTTATCGCTAACATTCATGACGTCAAGACCTGCCCGCAACGTGGTGTTAAAGAGTTAGTGAGCGTGCACAAAACCCGGTGTTCAGCGAGGTGCGGGTCCCGTGCCGTCCCCCACCTCAGCGTAGGCGGGTTCGGGCCGTGCGCGGGCCCGCAGATGGGCGGAGACCGGACGAAAATGTTGCGGGAACCCCGACCGCGGGCGAGGTGACGGTATCCGGCCTGCCCGGACGCCGTGCGGGCGGTGCGAGGCCGCGCCGGCGGTCGAGTCGGGCCGTGAGAGAGGCACTACACCGCGTCACCGGCCGGTCGAGCCGCACCGCGTCACCGGTCGGATCACGCGCCGGGGGCGCTACCGGCGTCGTCGGGTCACGCGGAGCCGGCGGCACGACGCTGTGCCGCCGGCCCGGTCACTGCACGGGCGGCGCGACGCTGTCCCGCTTCACCAGGGCCGGTGGGACGTTGCGCTGCGGCGCGCCCACCTCCCCGTCGGACACCTGGGCCAGCAGCAGCTCCAGCGTCTCCTTGGCGACGGCGTGGAAGTCCGGCCTGATGGTCGTCAGCGGCGGGATGAAGTAGGCCGCCTCCGGCACGTCGTCGAACCCCACGATGCTCACGTCGTGCGGCACCCGGCGGCCTCGCTCGCTCATCGCGCGCAGGATGCCGAGCGCCAGGTGGTCGTTCGCCGCGAAGATCGCGGTGACCTCCGGCATCCGGGCCAGCATCTGGCCCGCCCGGTAGCCCGAGGCCGCGCTCCAGTCCGCCGGCACGACCGGCGGCACCTCCAGGCCCGCCGTCTCCAGCGCCGACCGCCAACCCCTTATGCGGCCGAGGCTGTCGAACCAGTCCGACGGCCCCGAGACGTGCCACACCGTGCGGTGGCCCGCCTCCAGCAGGTGGGTGGTCGCCGCGAACGCGCCCGCCGCCTGGTCCACCGTCACCAGCGGCGTGGACCGCTCCGGGTCGCCGTCCACCGTGACCAGCGGGATGCCGGCGGACACGTCGCCGACCGCGTCGTTGGCCGACGCGGTCGGCGCGATGACCACTATCCCGGCGACCCGCTGGTCGCGGTGGCGTTCCACGGCGTCGGAGATGGAGTTGCGGTCCAGCACGTCCACCCGGCCCACGCTCACCGCGAACCCCGCCTCGGCCGCCGCCGCCTCGAACGCGGCCAGCAGCGACGCGGGACCGTAGAGCGTCGAGTTCTGCGCCACCACCCCGATCAGCTGCGACCGGCCGGTCACCAGCGCGCGGGCCGCTTTGTTGGGCCGGTAGCCCAGTTCCGCGATGGCCGCGCGCACCCGCAGCCGGGTCTGCTCCCGGACGTTGGGGTGCCCGTTCAGCACCCTCGACACCGTCTGGTGCGAGACCCCGGCGAGTCGGGCGACATCCGTCATCGCGGGATCGCGCGAGGTCCTGTGCTCCACTAGCGCCCCATCTCCCCTGTCGACCTGCACACCTTCGAACTGGATGTTAGCGATAACACGCCCGGTTGACCGCGAAGGCACTCCCGGACATTGTCCACCAAGGACCGCTCCCACCTGCGCAGGACGCGTCAGGACACCCTGAATGTCGCACGTTCCCGGGCGCGTCGGTCACCACCCGGCTTGGACACGACCAACCGCCCGGTGTCGTGCGCGAGGTAGGCGTCGGTGTCCGCGGCCGGGCGCAACGACACGCCGGCCCGGTCGGTCAGCCCCTGCTCCCGCACGAACGACGCGGCCCGGCCGTAGGCGTCGGTGTCCTCGAACGGGTCGACCCGGACCGCGCCGCCGTCGACCCGCGCGTAGCGGTCCGGGAAGTTGACCGACTGGAGCGCCACCGTGCCCGCGCCGAGGAAACCGGGCACGAACCGGAACTGCGAGTCGGCCAGGTCGCGCACGTCGCCGTCCACCCGGAGCTTGTACTCGAAGTGCCGCACGACCAGGGTCGGCGCGTCGGCGGGCGACAGCCGCACCACCGGCCCGCCCTTCCCGACCGGCACGCCGAAGCAGGGCGTGCCGTCGGCGTTCCAGCGCAGCTCCTGCACCCGGGTGTGCCGGTTCGGGTCGAACAGCGGGTCGCCGGTGATCGCCCGGTAGTCGCGGGCGTGGTAGACCAGCACGTCCCGGTCCCCGACCGTGGTGAACGAGTTGTGCCCCGGGCCGTACTGGCGGGTGGCGTCGTTCGTGGTGAAGACCGGCGTCGGCGTCTTGGTCCACGACCGCGCGTCGAGCAGGTTGGCGTTCTCGTCCGCGGTGAGCAGCCCCATGCAGTAGCGGGCGTCGGTGGCGCTGGCGGAGAAGGTCACGAAGACCCGGCCGTTGCGGATGAGCACCGCCGCGCCCTCGTTGACCCGGAAGCCCTGCACCTCCCAGTCCAGCGTCGGCGTGGCGATGCGCACCGGCGTCGTCCTCAGCGTGAGCGGCGAGGCCATCTCGGCGATGTAGAGGTTGGTGTTGGTGTCGATGCCCGGCTCGTGCTGCGCCCACAGGAAGTACCGCTTGCCGCGGTGCTCGAAGGTGGTCGCGTCGAGGGTGAAGGTCTCCCACGCGGTGACCACCTGCCCCTTCAGCTCCCAGCCTCCCTCGCGCGGGTCGTCCTTGGCGGACTCCAGCACGTAGGTGCGGATGCGGAACGGGTCGTCGGAGTCGCCGGCGGCGAAGTAGACGTACCACTTGCCGTCGATGCGGTGCAGCTCCGGCGCCCAGATGTAGCCGCCCATCTTCCCGGACGGCGGTCGCCGCCAGATGGTGCGCTCCCGGGCGTCCGCGAGCCCGTCGAGGGTGGCGGCGCCGCGGACCACGACCCGGTCGTACTCGGGCACCGAGCCGGTGAGGTAGTACATGCCGTTCACCGGCCGGGTGATGAACGGGTCGGCGCGCTGCTCGACCAGGGGGTTGCGGGTGGGCAGCCCGCCGGGGGCGGTCGAGGCGGCCTCGGGGCCGCCCTGCGCGGAGACGGCCGACGCGGAGGCGGTCAGGCCGCCCGCCACGGCCAGCGCGCCGCCGGCGCGGAACAGGCTTCTGCGGTCCAGGGACACGGGAGCTCCGATCGCGGAGGTGCTGGGCGGGGTCATCGGCGGCGGTCCTTGATGCGCAGGAACGTGACCGAGTTCGGCGGGAACGTGTGGGTGAAGGAGCTCGACACCCGCACCTGCGTCTGCCTGGCCTTCACCGGTTGGGTGAACTCGGTGTTCACGTCGTCGGGCAGGCCCTCCAGCACGGTGGCCCTGGCGGTCGGCACCACCCAGGAGCCCCGGCCCAGGTCGATCTTCGTGCGGGCGGCGTTCGACTGCGCGTTGACGACCTTGACGATCAGCTCGCCGGTCGCCTCGTCGCGGGTGACCACCTGGCGGAACGGCTCCGGGTTCTTGTTCGCCTCGTCGGTGAACGCGGCCCACAGCCGCCCGTCGATGAAGAGCTTCACGGCGCGGTCGCGGACCTCGACCCGCAGGTCGTAGGTCCGGCCGGTCTCGATCTTGGTGTCGTCGGCGTGGAACACGCGAGAGGAGTTGCCGCCGTCCACCGCGGAGCGGGTGTTGTTCCAGCCGCCGAGGTTCCAGAAGAACGGGTTGCCCGTGCCGTTGACCGCGAACGGGATCAGGAAGCCCTCGCTGCCCGACAGCTTGGTGGCCTTCACGCTGAAGGTGACGTTGTTCCAGGTCGGGTCGCCCGCGGTCATCAGGGGGTTGGTGGCCGCGGTGTCGGACTGCACGAAACGCCCGTCCACCACGCCCCAGCTGCCCGCGCCGTTGCCCGTCCAGGCGCCGCTGTCGACGGAGAAGTCGTCGGCGAACAGCTCACGGCCGTCGGCGGAGGTGACCTTCACGTCGTCGTAGGCCACGGAGGTGGCCCAGGAGGAGAGGCCGATGGCGCCGGTGATCGGCGCGGGGCTCCACGGCGTGCCGGACGCCGTGCTCCCGACCACGTGGTCGCCGACGTTGGTCATGAACAGCTTCTGCACCTCGTAGGAGGTCGAGCCCCAGGAGGCGTGGTTGTTGAACCAGATCATGTCCGGCCGCCACTGCACGTAGTCCTCGTTCGACAGCAGCGGCGCGTAGGAGGCGAGCTTGACCACGTCCGCGTTGCGCTCCAGGCCGGTCATGAACGCGGCCTCGGCGAGGGCGTTGGCGTACCGGTTGTCCTGCGAGGCGTACTCGCCCAGGAACACCTCGGGGCCGTTGCGGTCGTAGCCGTCGTAGCGGTCGTTGTTCTCCAGGAACCAGCTCGGGCTGTTGTAGTAGTGCTCGTCGACCAGGTCGACGCCCGCGTCGCGGTTGAGCTGCCACAGCCGGTCGAAGTTGGCGCCGGTGTCGTCGGGGCCGGAGTTGCCGACCACCGTGATGTCCGGGTGCTCGGCCTCGATGGCGGCGCGGAACCGGGTGAACCGGGCGAAGTACTCGTCGGCCAGCGTCTCCTCGTTGCCCACCGAGACGTGCGTGAGCCCGAACGGCGCCGGGTGGCCCATCTCGGCCCGCTTGCGGCCCCACGTCGAGTCGGCCGGGCCGTTCGCGAACTCGATCAGGTCGAGGGTGTCCTGGATGTGCCGCCGCAGCAGCGCGGGGTCGTCGGTGGCCCGGTTCTGGCCGCAGCCGGTGACCAGGGCGGGCACCACGGGCAGCGGCATCGCGCCGATGTCCTCGGAGAACTGGAAGTACTCGTAGTAGCCCAGGCCGTAGGACTGGTTGTAACCCCAGAAGTTCCAGTTGGTGGCGCGCTGCTCGACCGGGCCGATGGTGTCCTTCCACTGGAAGGAGCGGCGGCGCTCGAAGCCCGGCGCGTCGTAGCCCTGGTGGCTGCCGGTGTTGACCAGGCACCCGCCGGGGAAGCGGACGAAGCCCGGGTCGAGGGCCGCGATCTTCTCCGCCAGGTCCTTGCGCAGGCCGTGGCCCTTGAAGGTGTCCTGCGGGAACAGGGACACCATGTCGAGCCGCAAGGTGCCCGTGCCGCCCGCGTTCAGCAGCAGTCGACCGGTGGTGGACGACTCGCGCGCGGTGAACGCGCCGGTGTACTCGGTCCAGCCGTCACCCCTGACCCGGACCTCCACCGGCGGCGCGAGGTCCTTGCCCGCCGGGTCGGTCAGGCCGACGCGCAGCGGCGTGCCGGCGGCCTGGTCGGTGCGGGCCCAGGCGGAGAAGTCGTAGCGCTTGCCCTTCTCCACCGCGACGCCCGAGTTGTAGCCGGCGTTGATCACCCCGGCGGGCAGGCCGAGGCGCAGGTGGTGGCGGTTGCGCTCGTTCATCCGGGCGTCGTCGTCCACCACGTCCAGCGTGCCGCCGGTCGGCGCCCACCCCGTCAGCGGCGTGTAGGCGGCGTTGTCGGCGGTGCTGTACTCGAACGACCTGTTCTGCACCAGCTCGGCGTACAGGCCGCCGTCGGCGGCGCGGTTGATGTCCTCGAAGAAGACGCCGTACATCGTGTCGTCGATCGTCGCGCCCTTGGCGGTGGGATCGATGGTGAGGGTGTAGTCGGTGTCGGCGGCCGTGCCCGAGGCGGGCACGGCGACGAGCAGGGTCGCGGTCAGAGCCGCGGCCATCACGACGCGGGACATGCGTGCTCCTGTGAGGGGGTCAGGGGAAGGCGGCGCGGACGCGGTCGAGCTCGACCTCGGTGACCGGCAGCACGGTGCCGTGCCGCGGTCGGCTGGGCAGCTCGTAGCCGGTGGCGGGGGTCCACTCGCCGGAGGCGAGGTCGGTGGTCTCGAACGGCACGTAGCCGCGTCCGCCGAACTCGTCGATGAACAGGTACCAGCGGTCCTCGGTGTTGGACTTGAACACCGTCGGCCCCTCGCCCTGGTTGATCGAGCCCTTGCCGATGCAGTCGGCGACGAAGTCGTAGGACGTGTCGCGCAGCCGCGCGGACCTCTCGGCCAGGATGAACTTGCCGCACGGCGTGGTGGACGTGGTGTTCCGCTCGTCCTTGGTGAACCGGTAGTACTCGTCGCCGTGCTTGATCACGGTGGAGTCGATGACCGAGTAGCCCGGGTCGACCCACACCTGCGGCTCGCTGAACGTGCGGAAGTCGCGCGTGGTCGCGTAGAGCATCTTGTTGTAGGTGTCGCCGGTGTGCCCCGGGTCGTCCTCGGCGTAGAGCTTCGAGGCCCAGAACACCACGTAGGCGCCGATCGACTCGTCGTAGTACGCCTCGGGCGCCCACGTGTTGCCCGCCGTCTCCGGCGAGACCGGCACGTGGCGCTGCCGACCCCAGTCGACGAGGTCGGTGGACTCCCAGACCTCGACGTACCGGCTGCCCCGGCGCTGCGCCAGGTCCCAGTTGCCGTTGCCGTGCACCTTCAGGTCGGTGGCGATGAGGTAGAACTTGTCCCCCTCGGGGGACCGGATGATGAACGGGTCGCGCACGCCCTTGTCGCCCAGCGACGACGTCAGCACGGGGTTGCCCCCGTTCAGCTCGTCCCACTTGAGCGCGTCGTCGCCGCGGCTGGCGGCGAAGTGGACCTGCTCGCCGGTCGCCGAGCCCTCGCCGGTGAAGTAGCCGAACAGGTAACCCTCGTAGTCCTGCTTCTCCGGCAGGGGCGTGACGGTGACCTTGAACTTCTTGCGGGTGGTCTCCCGGCCGGCCCGGATCTCGGCGGTGAGCCGCACCTTCACCGGCTTCTCGCCGAACGCGGGCCGGGTGACCTCGCCGGTGGGCGTGATGGTCCCGGGCTTGCTGCTCCGCCACGTGATCGTGGTGCCGTGCAGGCCCGTGGCGGGCAGGGTGATGTTGCCCCGGATGTCGTCCTCGTCCCACACCACCAGCGCGGCGTCGGCCTCGGCGACCTTCTCGTCGTCGGTCAACTGCGGGCGCACGGTGACCTGGAAGTCGCGGGTCTGCCCGAACGCGGTCGCGGTGAGCGTCACGGTCACGGGCGCGCCGCCGGGCGCGGGACGGGTGACGACGCCGCCGGCGGACACGACGGCGGGGTCGCCGGACCGCCAGGTGACGGCGGAGCCGTAGGGGCCGGTGGTGGGCAGGGTCAGGTTCGCGGTGACGGCGGAGGTGTCGCCGAGGTCGATCGCGGCCAGGTCGCGGCGGCCCTTCTCGTCGTCGGCGACGAAGCCGAGGTCGTGCGCCTCGGCCGCGGTGAGGGCGCGGTCGTAGAGGCGGAAGTCGCGGACCGCGCCCTTGAGGTGGCGGTCGCCGCCGTAGACGGAGCGGCCGATGTGGTTGGCGGTCGTCGCGCCGCCGCCGATCATCGCCGGGGTGGTCGTGACGCCGGTCTTGCGGGCGACCTCGACGCCGTCCTCGTACAGCACGGCGGTGCCGCCGCCGAGGGTGTAGGTAAGCGTTTTCCAGACACCCCTGGCGAGATCGCGCCCCGCCGTCACGGTCTGCTCCGTCGACCAGTTGCCGGTGGCGATGGACGACCGGTAGGCGTTCCCGGTGGTGAACAGGTAGCCGTTGCCGGCCGTGCCCGAGGAGTTGCCCAGGCCGTAGACGAAGTAGGGCGTCGCCTGGTCGGGCGCGATGCGCACCTGGAGCGAGACGCTGACTTCGGACAAGCCGCGCAGGAGGTCGTCGGGCAGCTTCACGTGGCCGTCCACGCCGCCGAGCTGAAGGCCTTCAGGCCCGCCCGGGGTGGCGTCCCCGATAACGGTTGCGTTGCGACCTCCGCCCGAGGTGTCGGCCACGACGGCGCCGTCGGTTTCGGTGAGGGGGTAGTGCAGCACGAGCCCGTCGGCGGCGGATGCCGGCGGAGCGCTCGAAGCCGCCGCGGCCACCGCCGCGACGAGTATCGCGACAAGGGTGCGTGGACGATGGCGAAGGGTGACCATGTGAGGGCGTCGCTCTCGTCTGGCGCGCGGCGCGGAGCCGCGGATGAACAGGGCATCCGGGTGAACGGGTGGGCTGTGTCACAAAAGTGAGCGCTAACATACGACCGGCCTAACAAACGTGTCAAGGATGCAAAGTTGACGTTTCCGGGGGGTTGACTGGCCGATTGTGAGCGTTCACTCTTGTGCCCCAGGTGACCACCGTCACGCGGTTCGCCGTTCCCGTCAGTGTCTCGGGTTCACACGGAGGAAGACCAGTGTTGAAGAAGATCACGACCGCCGCCGCCGCGGTCCTGTTGGCCGCGTTGACCGCGTGCGGATCCGGCGGGTCCGGGGACGCGGGGTCGACGGGCGCCCCCAAGGGCAACGACGACGGCAAGATCACGATGGGCTTCGCCCAGGTGGGCGCCGAGAGCGGCTGGCGCACCGCGAACACCAAGTCGGTCCAGGAGGAGGCCGCGGCCGCCGGGATCGAGCTCAAGTTCTCCGACGCGCAGCAGAAGCAGGAGAACCAGATCAAGGCGATCCGGTCCTACATCCAGCAGAAGGTGGACGTCATCGCCTTCAGCCCGGTGGTGGAGACCGGCTGGGACGCCGTGCTGCTGGAGGCCAAGCGCGCGAACATCCCGGTGATCCTGACCGACCGCGCGGTCGACTCCGACGACACGTCGCTCTACAAGACGTTCCTCGGCTCGGACTTCGTGGAAGAGGGCAAGAAGGCCGGCGAGTGGCTGAAGACCAACGCGGCGGGCGCGAAGAACGTCGTCGAGCTCCAGGGCACCACGGGCGCGGCGCCGGCGATCGACCGCAAGAAGGGCTTCGAGGACGCCATCGCGGGCACCGACCTGAAGGTCGTGGCCACGCAGACCGGTGACTTCACGCGGTCGGGCGGCAAGCAGGTCATGGAGGCGTTCCTGAAGTCGGTGCCGCAGATCGACGTGGTCTACGCGCACAACGACGACATGGGCCTGGGCGCCATCGAGGCGATCAAGGCCGCGGGCAAGGTGCCCGGCAAGGACATCAAGATCATCACCGTGGACGCGGTGAAGGACGGCATGACCGCGCTGGCCGCCGGTGAGATCAACTTCATCGTCGAGTGCAACCCGCTGCTCGGCAAGCAGCTGATGGAGCTGGCCAAGAAGGTCGTCGCGGGCGAGGAGGTGCCGCCGCGGGTGGTCACCGAGGAGGGCACGTTCACCGTCGAGCAGGCGAAGACCGAGCTCCCCAACCGCAAGTACTGATCCCGAGCCGCGGTCCCCGCCACCCACCGGGTGTGGTGGCGGGGGCCGCTCCCGTCGTTGTCGTGTGAGGGTCTTGTCGTGAGGTTCTTGTGGTGAGGGTCGCGTGAGGGGAGTTGTCCGGTGACCGAGCCGGTCGTCGACATGCGGGGCATCTCGGTGGAGTTCCCCGGAGTGAAAGCCCTGCAAGAGGTGGATTTCCGGCTGTTCCCCGGCGAGGTCCACGCGTTGATGGGCGAGAACGGAGCGGGCAAGTCGACGCTCATCAAGGCGTTGACGGGCGTGCACGCGCTCGCGGCGGGCGAGATCCGCTACGCGGGCGAGTCCGTCTCGTTCCACGGTCCCGCGCAGGCGCAGGCCGCCGGGATCAGCACGGTGTACCAAGAGGTCAACCTGTGCGGGAACCTCACCGTGGCGGAGAACATCCTGCTCGGGCGCGAGCCGCGCAAGTTCGGCCGCATCGACGGCAAGGCGATGCGCGCCCGTGCCGCCGAGCTCCTGGCGCGCATCGGGCTGCACGTCGACCCGGGCTCGGTGTTGGAGAGCCACCCGATCGCCGTGCAGCAGCTCGTCGCCATCGCGCGGGCCGTCGCGGTGGACGCGCGGGTGCTCGTGCTGGACGAGCCGACGTCGAGCCTGGACGCCGACGAGGTCGCGGAGCTGTTCCGGATCATCCGGGTGCTGCGCGACGAGGGTGTCGCGGTGCTGTTCGTGACGCACTTCCTGGAGCAGGTCTACGAGATCTCCGACCGGATGACGGTGCTGCGCAACGGCCGCCTGGTCGGCGAGCACCTGACCGCGTCGCTGAGCCGGATCGACCTGGTGTCCGCGATGCTGGGCCGCGAGATGGGCGTGCTGGAGGAGATCGAGCGCCGCTCGGGCAAGCCGGGCCAGGCGTTCCTGGTGGCGGAGGGCGTGGGGCGCAAGGGCTCCGTCGCGCCGTTCGACCTGGAGGTCAGGTCGGGCGAGGTGGTCGGGCTGGCCGGGCTGCTCGGCTCGGGCCGCACCGAGGTGGCGCGGCTGCTGTTCGGCGCGGACAAGGCCGATTCGGGCCAGGTCCTGGTCAACGGCAAGCCGCTGCGGCTGACCGGGCCCAGGGCGGCGATCGGGGCCGGCATCGCGTTCTCGTCGGAGGACCGCAAGGCCGAGGGCATCGTGGCCGACCTGAGCGTGCGGGACAACCTGATCCTGGCGATGCAGGCCGCGCGCGGCTGGGCCAGGCCCGTGCCGCGCAAGCTGGCCGACGAGCTGGTCGCGAAGTACATCGAGCTGCTGGACATCCGGCCCGCCGACCCCGACCGGGCGGTCGGCAACCTGTCCGGCGGCAACCAGCAGAAGGTGCTGCTGGCCCGGTGGCTGGTGACCGAGCCGAAGCTGCTGATCCTGGACGAGCCGACGCGCGGCATCGACGTCGGCGCGAAGGCGCAGATCCAGAAGGTCGTCGCGGACCTGGCCGCGGAGGGCATGGCCGTGCTGTTCATCTCCGCCGAGCTGGAGGAGGTGGTGCGCGTGTCCGACCGGGTCGTGGTGATGCGCGACCGGCACAAGGTGGCCGAGCTGGACGGTGACGTGGGCGTGGACGACGTGATGGCGCTCATCGCGGGCGGCGGCGACCACGGCGTGGACGAGGACGTGCGGAAGGCGGTGGTGTCGTGAAGAACCGACTGCTGTGGCCGGTGATCGCGCTGGTCGCGCTGCTGGTGCTGAACGTGGTGGTGACGCCGTCGTTCTTCTCGCTGCGGTTGCAGGACGGCCACCTCTACGGCAGCCTCATCGACATCCTGCGCAACGGCGCGCCGACGCTGCTGATCGCGCTGGGCATGACGCTGGTGATCGCGACCCGGGGCATCGACCTGTCGGTGGGCGCGGTCGCGGCGATCGCGGGCGCGGTGACGTGCACGTACATCGCCTCGGGCGGTGACGCGTGGATCGGCATGGGCCTGGCGCTCGTCCTGTGCGGCGTGCTGGGGCTGTGGAACGGGTTCCTGGTGTCGGTGCTGGGCATCCAGCCGATCATCGCCACGCTGGTGCTGATGACGGCCGGGCGCGGTATCGCGATGCTCATCACCGAGGGGCAGATCGTCACGGTGGACTCGCCGGCCTTCCGGGAGGTGGGCGCGGGGTTCGTGGTGCTGCCGATCGCGATCCTGATCAGCCTGGCGGTGCTGGGCCTGGTCGCGCTGGTGACCCGGCGCACGGCGCTGGGGATGCTGATCGAGTCGGTCGGGGTGAACCCGTCGGCGTCGCGGCTGGCCGGCGTGCGGGCGCGCACGATCATCTGGACGGTGTACGTGTTCGCGGCCCTGTGCGCGGCCGTGGCCGGGTTGATGATCAGCTCGAACGTGAGCGCGGCGGACGCCAACAACGCCGGTCTGTGGATCGAGATGGACGCGATCCTGGCCGTCGTCATCGGCGGCACGTCGCTGGCCGGCGGCCGGTACTCGTTGACCGGCACGCTGCTCGGCGCGTTGATCATCCAGACGTTGACCACGACGGTCTACACGATCGGCATCGCGCCGGAGATCACGCTGGTCTTCAAGGCGATCGTGGTGATCGCGGTGTGCCTGTTGCAGGCGCCGGTCCGGATTCGGGTTCGTGGGGTTCGTGGGAAGCAAGGGGTGCCCGCGTGAAGCAGCAGACAGTGGTCGTGGAGCCGGAGGTCGCCGCGTCGGGCGCACCGGGTCGGTCCCGTGGCGGGCGCGTGACCGTGCCCAAGCGGTTCCTGCCGGTGATCGCGACGTTCGTGGTGTTCGTGGCGACGTTCGGCGTCGGCTCGGTGCGGTACGAGGGGTTCGCGTCCGGGCAGGTGCTGGCGAACCTGTTCATCGACAACGCGTTCCTGATCGTGCTCGCGGTCGGGATGACGTTCGTGATCCTGACCGGCGGCATCGACCTGTCGGTCGGGTCGGTGGTGGCGTTGTCCACGATGATCGCGGCGGCGACGTTGCAGGCCGGGTGGCCGGTCTGGCTGGTCGTGCTCACGGTGCTCGCGGCCGGTTCCGGGCTGGGGCTGGCGATGGGGTGGGTGATCCACCGGTTCGGCGTGCAGCCGTTCATCGTGACGCTGGCGGGCATGTTCCTGGCGCGCGGGCTGACGTTCGTGATCAGCGTGGAATCGGTGTCGATCAAGGACTCGACGTTCCGCGCGATGGCCACGGGGTCGATCGAGCTGCCGGGCGGGGTGACCATCACGTACGGGGTGGTGATCGCGCTGGTGGCGGTGCTCGCGGCGGTGTACGTGCTGCACCTGACTCGGTTCGGGCGCACGGTGTACGCGGTGGGCGGCAGCGAGTCGTCCGCCCGGCTGATGGGCCTGGCGACCTCCCGGGTCAAGATCGGCGTCTACGTGATCAGCGGGTTCTGCTCGGCGCTGGGCGGGTTGCTGTTCAGCCTCTACATGCTGTCCGGCTACAGCCTGCACGCGGTGGGCATGGAGCTGGACGCGATCGCGGCCGTCGTGGTCGGCGGCAGCCTGCTGTCCGGCGGGGTCGGGTTCGTGATCGGGTCGGTCGTGGGCGTGCTGGTGCTGGGCACGATCCAGACGCTGATCTCGTTCGAGGGCACGCTGTCGTCGTGGTGGACGAAGATCGTGATCGGCGCGCTGCTGCTGGCGTTCATCGCGTTGCAGCGGATCATCGTGCGGCGCACCTAGGTCCTCCGGGATCGCGACGTCGAGACCCGTCACCCGGTCAGTCCGGGCGGCGGGTCTCGTCGTCGGCGGGGTGGTCGGTTTCCCAGCCCGCCAGCAGGTCGGCCGCCTCCCTGGTGCGCGGGTGGTTCCCGCCCTGGACGGCGGACATCTCCGCCAGCACGGCGCGCAGCTCGTCGACCGCCTCGTCCCGTCGTCCGGCGCGGTGCAGGAGGTGGGCCCGTTGTTGCCGCGTCCGCAGCGCGCGGGGGTGGTCGGGGCCGAAGACCCGCTCCACCGGGCCGCGCAGCGCGGTCAGGTCGTCCAGCGCGCCGGGGTCGCCGGCCATCCCCTGCCAGAACACCAGGTTGGACCGGTAGGTGAGGGTGGTCGGGTGGCCTTCGCCCAGGGCTCGCCCGGCGTCGGCGGCGGCGGTGTCGAACTCGGTGATCGCCCGGGGCAGGTCGCCCGCCACGGCACGCCAGTAGGCGAGGTTGTGCCGGGCGATGAACGTGTCGTGGTGGGCGCGCCCGGCCACCGCCTCCAGTCCGTCGACGGCCTCCTGGTACGTGGCCACGGCCAGCCGGGCGTCGCCGGTCTCGCCGATCCACCGGCCCAGGCCGAGCATCGCGCGCAACGTCTGCTTGTGCCTCGGCCCCAGTTCCTCGCGCAGCACGGTGACGAGCGCGTCCGCCGCGTCACGCGCGCCGGTGATGTCGCCCGACAGGCCCAGGCACAGCGCGCGGTCGTCCTCGGCGGCCACCACGAGCGGGTGGGCGGCGGGCAGGTCGCAGGACTCGACCAGGGACGTCAGCTCGGCCAGCGCGGTCTCGATGAGGCCCGTCTCCAGGCGGTAGGTGGCCTGGTGGAAGCGGGCCCACAGGGCGTCCTGGTCGGTGGGGCCGAGGTCTCGTTCGGCGGTGGCCCGGATCTCGCCGAAGTGGGCCAGGGCGGTCGCCGGGTCACCCAGGTCGCCGATCGCCTTGGCCACCTGGGTGCGCAGGACGACCACGTCGCGCGGGTCGGTGGCGTGGGCCAGCAGGTCCGCCGCGACGTCCCGCGCCGCGGCGGGCCTGCCGATCTCGGCGAGGTGCTGGCCGAGCCGGCGCAGGACGGGGTGCATGCCGCCGTGCCACAGGTGCTCCCCCGCGACCGAGCGCAGGACCTCGGCGTTGCGGTACAGCGCGGCGGCGGTGTCGGGGTCGGCGGTGGACCAGACGCGCTCGATCGCGTCGGCCGCGCTCACGGCGACCGGCGCCAGGTCGCCGACCAGGTCGCGCGCGGTGCGCTGGACGAGCGCGTGCGCCTCGACCCGGTGGTCCTGGTGGGTGACGAGGCTGAGCCGGTGCAACGCGCGCAGCGCGGGCAGGCCGCGGCCACCGTCGAGCAGCACGGCCTCGGGGATGCCGTCCGGCGCGAGGACCGAGATCAGGCCGAGCAGGTCGACCGCGCCCGCGGCCAGGGACTCCGCCCGTTCCACCGCCAGCCGCACCGAGCCCGCGACGGTGTCGTGGTGCTCGTCGGCGGGTGAGGTCGGGGGGAACAGGTCGGCGACGCGGTGCCGCCGGTCGGCCAGCAGGTCCAGGTAGGCGGGCACGTCGGTGCCGCTGTCGATGAGGAACGCGGCGGCCTGCGAGAGCGCGAGGGGGAAGCAGCCGAGGGCGTCGGCGAGGGCGGCCAGCCGGTCCGGGTCGTGCCGGGGGTCGACGGCGAGGCGGGCGGAGAGGTAGCCGGCGGCCTCCTCCGGGTCGAACATGCCGACGCCGATCACCCGCGTGTCCGGGCGGAGGAGCGCCGCGTCACGGCGTTGCGTGGTGACCAGGCTGCGGCCCGCGTCGCCGGTGGGCCACAGGCCGGCCAGTTCCGCCGGGTCGTCCACGTCGTCGAGCACCACCAGCCACGACGTGGTGGTGGACCGCAGCCAGGCGAGGAACAGGTCGGCCTGCGCCTCGTCGTCGGCGCCCGCGGCGGACTTCAGCGCACGCCAGGCGCGCGCGTAGCCGGTGAGCACGGACTGCCTGGTCCGGGCGCCGACCCAGACCAGCACGTCGGCGCGGGCGCGGTGGAACGCGGCGGTCGCCAGCTGCGACTTGCCGACGCCGCCGGGGCCGGTGAGGAGGACTTGGCGGACGTCCCGCGCCCGCGACGCGGCGTCGATCGCATCGGCCAGCTCGGCGCGGTCGCGCAACGCCGCCGCGTCGCTGGGCGGACGGCCCACGACCACGCGGCCCGACTTCGGCGTGGCGCGGCGGTCCTGGTGCGCGGCGCGCCACAGGTCGCGCAGGTCGTTGAGCTTCGGCACGCCGCCGGTCGCGAGGGCGACCGCCAGCACGCCGTCGAAGTCGCGGGGCACGGACTGGCCGCCGACCCACTCGCCCAGCCGCCGGGCGTTCACCGCCACCCGCCGGCCGGACGGCAGCACGACCGCGCTCGCGCGCCGGGCCAGCGCCTCGTCGGACAGGTCGGGCAACCGTTCCCGCAACCGCGCCAGCGCCTGCGCGAACGCCGCTTTCGGGTCGCTCACCGCCACCTCCCCAGATGATCACCAGTCTAGATCCCCGCAACGGCCCGGAACGGGGGTTCCGCCGACCCCCGCCGGCACGTCCCGTCGAGTCGACCGCCCGGCTCCGGGCCCCGGCAGGCGGAGGTCGTGCTCACCCCGGTCGGGGTCGCCGTCGTCGTGTTGGTGCGGATGGCCTACTCGGGCGTCCGACCGTTGACTTTCCGGTTGGGGCTCTGCAACGCTGCGATTCGGTTACGCAAGAAATCGACAAGTGTGCGGAACTTTCTGACAAGAACCCCGGAATTGCCCTAACGAGAAGGGCCAGCACGACGATGTCAACGACGACTCGCGCCCGATCACGCCTCCTCTCCTCCCTGGTCGCCCTGACCCTCACCGCGTTCACCCTGAGCCCCCCTGCCGCTCAGGCCGCGCCCACCGCCGGGGTGCTCGACCTCGGCAGACCGACCCGCATCGACCAGGTCCGGCTGTCGTTGCCGGACGACGACGCCACGTTCTCCGTCCAGACCAGCCTCGACGGCAAGGGGTTCGCCACCCTGGTGCCGTCCGCGCCGCGCCGGGGCGAGGACCAGTCGTTCGACTTCGACCCCACGCTGGTGCGCTACGTGCGCGTGGACGGCGCGCGGGTCCACGACATCGACGTCCGCCAAGCCTCCGACGTCACCGCCCAGCTCGCCGCCACCTACAGCGCGAGCAGCCACAACGACGTCTACCAGGCGGCCAACGCCGGTGACGGCAACCAGGCCACCTACTGGGAGAGCGCGAACAACGCGTTCCCGCAGTGGCTGCGGGCCGACCTCGGCGCGGCGGTCAAGGTCGACCGGGTCGTGCTCAAGCTGCCGACGACGGGCTGGGGCGCGCGCACGCAGACGTTGGCCGTGCAGCACAGCACCGACGGCCAGAACTTCGGCGACCTCGTCCCGTCGGCGCAGCACGCGTTCAACCCGACCGCGAACAACGCGGTGACCATCCAGTTCACCGCGACCACCACGCGGTTCGTGCGGCTGCTGATCACCGGCAACTCCGCGTGGCCCGCCGGTCAGGTCGCGGAGTTCGAGGTGCACGGCCCGACCACCGGCGACACGCAGGCGCCGTCCGCGCCGGCGAACCTCGCGTACACCTCGCCGCAGTCCGGGCAGATCAGGCTGACCTGGTCGGCCGCCACCGACAACACCGGCGTCACCGGCTACGACGTCTACGCCAACGGCGCGCTGCGCACCAGCCTGCCGGGGACCGCGCTGACCTACACCGACTCCCAGCCGGACGGCGCCGCCGTGACCTACCACGTGATCGCCAAGGACGCGGCGGGCAACCAGTCGCCGCCCAGCGGCTCCGTGACCAGGCCGGGCTCGCCGAACTCCGGCGCGAACCTGGCCAAGGGCAGGCCGATCACGTCCTCCTCCCACACGTTCACCTTCGTGGCCACGAACGCCAACGACGACGACGTCACCACGTACTGGGAAGGCGCGACCTACCCGAACACGCTGACCACCCAGCTCGGCTCGAACGCCGACCTCAGCTCGGTCGTGCTCAAGCTCGACCCGTCGTCGGCGTGGGGCGCCCGCACGCAGAACATCCAGGTGCTGGGCCGTGAGCAGAGCGCCTCGGGCTTCACCAGCCTGGCGCCCGCCCGCGACTACGCGTTCACCCCGGCGTCCGGCAACACGGTCACCATCCCGTTGGCCGCGCGGGTCGCGGACGTGCAGCTGCGCATCACGGCCAACACCGGCGCGCCCGGCGGCCAGGTCGCCGAGTTCCAGGTGTTCGGCGTGGCCGCGCCCAACCCGGACCTGACCGTGACCGCGACGTCGTTCACGCCGGCGAGCCCGGTCGAGACGACCCCGGTCACGCTGTCCGCGACCGTGCGCAACGCGGGCACGGCGGCGTCCGGCGCGACCGACGTGACGTTCTTCCTCGGCGCCGACGCCGTCGGCACGGCCCAGGTCGGCGCCCTCGCGGCGGGCGCGTCGGCGACGGTCACCGCCACCATCGGCCCGCGCGGCTCCGGCTCCTACTCCTACACCGCGAAGGTCGACGAGACGAAGAAGGTCGTCGAGCAGAACGAGGCCAACAACGCCCGCCTGCACCCGACCGCCCTCGTCGTCACGCCCGTGCCCAGCTCGGACCTGGTCGGCGCGCTGAGCTGGTCGCCGAACAACCCGGCCAACGGCCAGAGCACCACCTTCGGCGTCGTGCTGCGCAACGAGGGCTCGATCGCCACGGCGAGCGGCGCGCACGGCGTCACGCTCACGCTCGTCAACGCCACCACGGGCGCGACCGTGCGCACGTTCACCGGCAGCCACACCGGCGCGATCCAGCCGGGCCAGTCGGCGACGGCGATCACGCTGGGCACCTGGGCCGCGGCCAACGGCAAGTACACGCTGCGCACCGACGTCGCGGTGGACGCCAACGAGATCGCGGCCCGACAGGCGAACAACCTGACCACGCAGTCGCTGTTCGTCGGCCGCGGCGCGAACGTGCCGTGGGAGCACGTCGAGGCCGAGGACGCCGTCACCGCTGGCGGCGCGCAGAAGATCGGCCCGAACCGCACCATCGGCGACCTCGCCGGCGAGGCGTCCGGTCGGCGCGCGGTGACGCTCAACAGCACCGGCTCGTCGGTCGAGTTCACCACCAGCGGGTCGACCAACACCCTCGTCACCCGCTTCTCCATCCCGGACGCGGCGGGCGGCGGCGGCATCGACGCCACGCTGAACGTGTACGTCAACGGGTCGTTCCACAAGGCGATCACCCTGAACTCGCGGCACATCTGGCTCTACGGCAACGAGGCCTCGCCGGGCAACTCCCCCGGCGCCGGCGGGCCGCGGCACATCTACGACGAGGCGAACGTGCTGCTCAACAGCACGTTCCCGGCCGGCACGAAGATCAAGCTGCAGAAGGACGCGGCGAACACCACCAACTACGCCATCGACTTCGTCGACTTCGAGAACGCCGTGGCGCGCGCCAACCCCGACCCCGCCCGATACCTCACGCCGACCGGGTTCGGCCACCAGGACGTGCAGAACGCCCTGGACCGGTTCCGGATGGACACCAGCGGCACCCTGCTCGGCGTGTACCTGCCTGCCGGGACGTACACCACGGCGCAGAAGTTCCAGGTGTACGGCAAGCCGGTGCGGGTGATCGGCGCGGGGCCGTGGTTCACGAAGTTCGTCGTGCCGAGCACGCAGGAGAACACCGACGCGGGCTTCCGGGCCGAGCAGTCGGTGAACGGGTCGACGTTCAGCGGGTTCGCGTTCTTCGGCAACTACACGTCCCGCATCGACGGGCCGGGCAAGGTGTTCGACTTCGCGAACGTCGCCAACATCACCATCGAGAACATCTGGGCCGAGCACATGGTGTGCCTCTACTGGGGCGCGAACACCGACTTCATGACCATCAAGGACTCTCGGATCCGGAACATGTTCGCCGACGGCATCAACATGACCAACGGCAGCACGGACAACCGGGTCGCCAACATCGAAGCCCGCTCGACCGGTGACGACAGCTTCGCCCTGTTCTCGGCGATCGACGCCGGCGGGGCGGACGAGAAGAACAACGTGTACGAGAACCTGTCGTCGTTGACGACCTGGCGCGCGGCGGGGTTGGCGGTGTACGGCGGCTTCCTCAACACGTTCCGCAACATCTACATCGCCGACACGCTGACCTACTCGGGCGTCACGATCAGCTCGCTGGACTTCGGGTACCCGATGAACGGCTTCGGCCCCGAGCCGACGACGTTCAGCGGGATCACGCTGGTGCGCACCGGTGGGCACTTCTGGAACGGGCAGACGTTCCCGGCGATCTGGATGTTCTCGGCGTCGAAGCCGTTCCGGGGCATCCGGGTCGACGACGTCGACATCATCGACCCGACGTACGCGGGGATCATGTTCCAGACCAAGTACACCGGGTCGACACCGGAGAACCCGATCCAGGACACGGTGCTGACCAACATCTCGATCTCCGGCGCCAGGCTGAGCGGCGACCAGTTCGAGCACAAGTCCGGCATCGGCGTGTGGGCCAACGAGCTGCCTGAGGTCGGGCAGGGGCCCGCGGTCGGCTCGGTGACCTTCAACAACCTGCGGTTGAGCAACAACGCCGAGAACATCCGCAACCGGACCTCGACGTTCACCATCACCATCAACCCGTAGCCCGCACGCAAGCCTCGTCCAGGCTGCACGCAGGCCGCTCTACCGCGAAGCGCCGCCCTGTCCCCCAGGGCGGCGCTTTCGTGCAGGCGATGACGAACGCTCGGGCACTCTCTGCTCGGGCACTGCTCGGGCACTGTCCGCGCGCCCGTCGCCCGTCGCCCGTCGCCCGCGCAGTCCACGCATTCCGCGCAGCCACCCAGTCCACGCGCACCTCACGCCGCTCACCCAGTCCGCGCGCACCTCATGCAGCTCGCGCAGCCCACGCGCAGCTCACGCAGCCCACGCCGCTGGCACCGGACCGCTGTGACCACCGCCCTGCCACCACCGTCCATGACCACCGCCAACGAGAGCCACCACGCTCCGCGCCCCTGCCAAGCCCTCCTACAAGCCCTCCTGGCAAGCGCCCCCACCGACGTCCCCCTGCCTACACGCCGCCCCGGGGGTGCCGCCTCCTTACTTTCCCGGCAACGTCAATGGTGCGCCGAAAGTTTCCCGATCGGTTTCCATTCACGCACGGTTCGCTCGATCAGGTGACCAACGACGCGCGCGGAGGCGGCCCCTGGCTGGGAGAGGTCGCCAGGGGCCGCCGAACCGCGGGACGTGGTCAGCCGACCTTGCCCACGCCCGCGCCGCCGGTCACGACCGACTTCACGCCGGAGCAGGAGTCGAGCACGTAGCCGTACGGGATCGACTTGACGGAGCCGCCCTGGTCGCCCGAACCCGAGTTCACCATGTGGTTGTTGCGGGCCAGGAGGTTCGCGGCGGGCGAGGAGCCCTCACCGCGGTGGAACGGGTCCTCGGTGTTCTCGAAGTAGTTGCACTCCACGAGCACACCGGCTTCCATCGTGGAAGCCACACCGTACGACGTCACGCCGCCGTAGTAGTTGTTGTAGACGTGCACCGGGTTGCCGAAGCGGACCCGCGGGTGGCGCTGGTTGGTGCCGTCGAACCAGTTGTGGTGGTAGCTGACGCGCAGCTTGCCGCGGTCCTCGCTGCCGTTGCCGTCGTCGTGGCCGAGCAGCATGGACTTGTCGTGGGAGCTGATCTTGTTCCACGACACGGTCACGCAGTCGGACGCGCGCTTGATGTCGATCGCGCCGTCGTAGCCGTTGCGCAGGCTGTTGTGGTCGATCCAGACCCTGGTCGAGTACTGGACGTTGATCGCGTCGTCGCTCCAGTCCCGGAAGTTCAGGTTCCGGATGATGACGTTGGACGCGTTCGCGACGTTCAGGCCGTGCCCGGCGATGGTGGAGCCCGAGCCGACCCCGATGACCGTCTTGTTCGACGCGATCTTGGTCATGCTGGACAACGTGATGGTGCCCGAGACCCGGATGGTCTGCGTGGTGGTCGACTTGGCCGCGTTGATGAACGACGTCGCGTCGCTCACGGTGACCGTGCCACCACCGGCGCCACCGGTGGTGCCACCGCACTGCGTACCCCAACCCTCGAGGTTGTAGTGCGCGGCACTGGCCGAAGGCACCATGATCACGGACGCGGCCAGGGCCGTCGCCGCGAGCAGCGCGCGGGAGATGTTGCGGGACATGCGGTTTCCTCCATACGACTGTGGATGAAAAGGGAACCGGCGGCGGGAATTGCCACGTGACGGCGAGCTGAGGTCTACACCGGACTCACCACCTCTCCACGGTGTGCCGGCGGATGTGCTCGACGTCGAACTCGTCACCGAGACCGGGAGAGGAGGTCAGGGTGACGTGCCCGTCCGCGTCGAGCGGGTCGGCCATCGCGAGCCGGTGCGGCGGCACGCGGTCGAAGTCGTGCAGCGGGTGCAGCAGGCCGCGCTCGTACCAGCGGCCGTTGTCGGTGCCGCCGAGCACGGCCAGGCTCGCCGAGCCGTCGCCGTGGATCTCGCAGTCCATGTTGAACGCCTCGGCCAGGTGCAGGGCCTTCACCGTCGGCGAGATGCCGCCGACGTCGGTGGGGCCGGCGCGCAGGATGTCGCACGCCCCGGAGGTGATCCACTCGGCGCGGGTGAGGTGCTTGCCCCACGCCACCTCCGGGCCGATCACCGGGATGGACAGCTGCTCGGCCAGCCACCGGTAGGAGCTGATCGACGCCTCCTCCATCGGCTCCTCGAACCAGTAGAAGCCCAGCCCTTCGAGCGCCCGGCCCAGTTCCAGCGCCTCGGTGCGCGAGTACCAGTGGTTGGCGTCGAGCATCAGCTCGACGTCGGGCCCGACGGCCTCGCGCACCGCCTCGCAGGCCGCGATGTCGGCGCGCACGCTGGGCGCGCCGGGCACCGGCGGCATCCACGTGTGCAGCTTGATCGCCCGGTAGCCGCGCTCCACCAGTTGCTTCGCGAACGACGCGTAGTCGCCGGGCGTGCTCAACCCACCGGGCATCTCGTCGCCGCACATGGTGCTGGCGTAGGCCGGGACGCGGGACCGGGCGCCGCCGAGCAGCTTCCACACCGGCTGCCCGACCTTCTTGCCCACCAGGTCCCACAACGCCGTGTCGACGTAGCCGAGCGCCCGGTCGGTGAAGCGGCCGTGGGAGCCGCGCTGCTTGCGCGCCATCTTGCGCCACAGCCCTTCCCGGTCCCACGGGTCCGCGCCGGTCAGCACGGGCTTCACGATCGAGTCGAGCACGGCGGGACGCAGCTGGTCGGGGTGCACCTGAACGCGTCCGACGACGCCGTCGGAGTCGGTGATCTCGAGCAGCGCCTCGCGGATCTCGTGCTCGGCGCTCGGGTGCCGGTGCCCGTGCGGGTCCACCGCGGTCCACGCGGTGGTCGTGAACACCGACACCTCGACGCGCTCGATCATTTGCGGTCCTCCCACTCCTTCTGCGCCTCGGTGAGCTTCTTGGCCATGTCGTCCAGGAACTGCTGGCCGGTCAGCTCGCCCAGGAGCACCTTCTGGTACTGGGGCTCGCTGTCGGTCTTGGTGATCGACGAGTACTGCGGCAGGTAGACCGGCGCGGGCACGAGGATCGTGGCCGGGTCCTCCAGCACGCCGAGCGCCATCTTCACGTGGGCGGCGGAGTCGATCCACGCCGCGCTGCGCACGTCGGTGTTGGCGGGGATCTGGCCGACCTTCTCGTTCCAGTAGCTGTTGGACTCGGCCGAGGTGAGGAACTCGGCGAACTTCCAGGCCGCGTCCTGGTTCTCGCTGTTCTTGAACACCGCGAAGCCGTCGGTCGGGTTGGGCACGACGGTCCGCTTGCCGCTCGGGCCGACCGGCAGCGGCATGGCGGCGACCTTGTCGCCGAGCGCCTTGGTCACGTCGCTGTAGGAGCCGAGGTTGTGGTGCATCATCGCGACCGAGCCGCCGGTGAACTGGGCGATCATCTGGGTGAAGCTGTTGTTGACGTCGGCCTCGGGGGTGGCCTTCTTGTAGAGGGCGGCGACCTTGTCGACGAGCTCGGCGTTGGCCGGGTCGTTGAGGGTGCTCTTGCCGTCCTTGAAGAAGTTGTCCACGCCGGAGTAGGCGTAGGCCTCGGTGATCAGCTGGAACACCGAGCCGGCGCCGCCGCGGATGGTGTAGCCGTACTTGTTCGCGGCGGTGTCGGTGAGCTTCTCCGCGGTGGTGACGAACTCGTCCCAGGTCTTCGGGGCTTCGAGGCCCGCGTCCTTGAACCAGTCGGTGCGGTACCAGACGATGTCCATGTTGGCCGAGGACGGCACGATGTAGAGCTTGCCGTCGGGCGCGGTCTGGCGGACGGTCTCGACCAGGGACGGGAGCAGCTTGTCCTTCAGCGGGCCGCTGTTGATGCGGTCGTCGAGGGGCGCCAGCGCCTCCTGGCCGACCAGGTGCGCGAGGTACGAGGTGGTCACGCCGCCGACGTCGGGCGTCTCACCGCCGGCGATGGCGGTGTCGTACTTCTGCTGCACCGACGCGCTGGGGATGCCGACGTACTCGACCTTGATGTTCGGGTTGGCCGACTCGAAGCGCGAGATCAGTTCCTTGTAGATCGGCTCACGGGCGGGCCCGCCGTTGTTGTCCCAGAACGTGATGGTGACGTTGCCGTCGGTTCCCGCACCTCCCTCGGACGAGCAGGCGGACAGCGCCAGGGCGGCGGTGACCACGGCGACCAGCAGTTTTCTCATGATGCTCCCTATCCCTTGACAGCCCCGGCGCTGAGCCCCTGCACCAGGAACCGCTGCACGACGGCGAAAACGAGGACAACCGGAACGGCCGCGACCACGCCACCGGCGGCGAGTGCTCCGAAGTCGGTGTTGAACTCACCCAACGTGTAACTCAGGCCGACCGGCAGGGTGAACTTGTCCTGCCGCGTCGCGAACATCAGCGCGAACAGGAACTGGTTCCAGGCGCCGATGAACGCGAACGACCCGACTGCCACCAGGGCGGGCTTGAGCTGTGGGAGGACGACGGCGAAGAACGCCCGCAGGCGCGAGCAGCCGTCGACCATGGCGGCCTCTTCGAGCTCCACGGAGATGTTGCGGATGAACCCGCTCATCAGGATCAGCGACAGCGGCAGCTGGAACGCCACCTCCGCGATGACCAGGCCGGTGATGCTGTTGAGCAGCCCGATGCTCTTGAAGATCACGAACAGCGGGATCAGCATCATCGCGCCGGGGATGAACTGGCTGCACAGCATCGCCAGGAGGAACACCCGCTGGCCGCGGAACTTGAACCGCGCCAGCGCGTAGCCGCCCATCACCGACAGGATGGTCACGAACACGAGCACACCGAGGCCCATGACCACGCTGTTGTAGAAGAAGATGCCGAACCCGATGTCGTTCCACACCGTGTCGAAGTGCTCGAACGAGATCGGCCACGGCACGAGCTGCGTGGAGCCGGACGGCCGCACCGCGAACACGAGCATCCAGTAGAACGGGATGAGCGTGAACAGCAGGTACAGGAACAAGGGCACGTGGATCATCCACGGCTTGCCGGGTTCCTCGGCCACGGCCCGGCGGCGGCGCCGCTTGCCGGGCGGCGGCGCGTGCGTGGTGCCGGCGACCTCCCGCACGAGGGTGCCGGTCTTGCCCAGGGTCTCGGTCATGCTCGGCTCCCGAACTTCGACACCCGCAGGTACGCGATCGAGAAGAACAACAGGATCAGGAACCCGGCCACGGTGAGGGCCGAGCCGTACCCGAAGTTGTGCGAGTCGACGGCCTGCCTGGCGACGTACAGCGGCAGCGTGGTGGTCTGGTTCGCGGGACCGCCGCCGGTGAGGGTGTAGATGAGGTCGACGTTGTTGAACTCCCACACCGCGCGCAGCAGCGTCGACAGGATGATCGCGTCCTTGAGGTGCGGCAGGGTGACGCTGGTGAAGCGCCGCCACCGGCTCGCGCCGTCGACGGACGCCGCCTCGTAGAGGTCCTTGGGGATGCTCTGGAGGTCGGCGAGCAGCAGGATCGCGAAGAACGGCACGCCGCGCCACAGCTCGGTCACCACCAGGGCGTCGAACACCGTGTCGGGGTTGCCGAGCACCGAGGTGCCCGGCGAGCCGATGCCGAGGTTCGACAGCTCCTGGAAGATGCCGGTGGACGGGTTGAGCAGCAGGATCCAGATGCCCGTGGTGAGCACGCCGGACACCGCCCACGGCGAGAACACCAGCGCCCGCGCCATGCCCCGGCCGATGAACGTCTCGTTCACGATCAGGGCCAGCACGAGGCCGAGCAGCAGTTGCAGCCCGACTTCGACGAACACCCACTTGGCGCTGAACGCGAGGCTCTGCCAGAACAGCGGGTCGTCGAACAGCATCTGCTTGAAGTTGTCCAACCCCGCGAAGCCGTTCTTCCACGGCTGCGTGACGTTGTACCGCTGGAGGCTGTAGTAGACGACGCTCGCGATCGGGTAGACCAGGAAGATCGCCATCAGCACCAGCGTCGGTGCGATC
The DNA here is from genome assembly GCF_050946825.1 of Actinosynnema sp. CA-299493. NCBI lineage: Bacteria > Bacillati > Actinomycetota > Actinomycetes > Pseudonocardiales > Pseudonocardiaceae > Actinosynnema > Actinosynnema sp. CA-299493. The sequence continues at coordinate 2,680,866 of NZ_CP191993.1, read as the reverse complement.
AGGGCGTAGGGCGCCCACGTGCGAGTCCTCATGCGGGGTTCCAGTCGCCGAGGTACGCGCGCAGGGTGTGCTGGGAGGCCTGGTCGTGGGTCAGCTGCGGCCGGTCGGCGCCGGGCGTGGCGCCCGCGCCGGAGTTGCGGAACTCGGCGAACCGGGCGTCGCGCCAGGAGAAGCCGGACATGTCGGTCCACGGCGCGGTCTTCACCGCGGCGGGCAGCTTGGTGTCGCGGATGACGACCGAGGCGATGGCGTCCGGGTCGCCGCCGGGGTGCCACGGCCGGCCCAGGTAGTAGGTGCCCGCCGGCGCGTCGCTCAGGACGGTGGAGTTCATGATCAGGAAGCCGTGCGGGTTGTCGCGGCGGGTGCTGGCGGCCGTGATGTAGCCGTTGGGGTCGCCGCCCCGGTTCAGCGCCCTGATCGTGACCTGGTCGAACACGGCGGTGGCGCGGCCGAAGATGAAGTCGACGTCGCCGACGATCTCGCCGCCCCGGTAGTACTGGCGGGCCTTCGTGCCCACGGCGCGCGTGTCGGCGTACAGGGTGTCCTGGTGGCCGAGGAACCGGACGCGGTCGTAGTACTGCCGGTCGCCGGTCGCCTTCACCGCGACGGCCTGCGTGCCGGTGATCTCGGGGTGCGCGGCCCGGTCGAACGAGTTGCTGAACGTCAGGTCGCGCGCGGTGAAGTCGTCGGCCTCGATCGTCGCGGTGGCCGAGCCGGTGGTGCCGTAGGTCGTGCCGTCGGGCTTCTTGGTGCCGTTGGCGTTGTCGTAGTCGATGACGACGTCGCGCGCGGTGCCGGTGGAGCCCTTGAGGGTCAGGCCGGGTTTGGTCGCGGGCACCCGGACGACCTCGCGGTACACGCCCTTGTCGATGGTGATGGTGGTGCCGGGGGGCGCGGCGTCGATCGCGGCCTGCACGGTGTCGAAGTCCGTGCCCTTGGCCACGTGGTAGCGCTCGCGCTGCTGCGCGCCCGCCTTGAGGTTCTTGACCCGGGACGTCGGCTCCAGGCCGAGGGTGAACTCGGGCGTCCACCCGGCGTCGCCGGCGAGCTGCTTGGTCGGGTTGGCCGCGTTGAACGCGTCGAGCACGTCGACCGGCCGGCCGTCGACGAGCGTGCCGACCTCGGTGATGGCGGTGCCGCCCCAGTTGTAGATCAGGTCCTCGACCGCGCCGCCGTTGCCGAGCTTGACGTAGTTGTTCTCCACGTACAGCTTCGACTGCACGCCGACGCCCCAGGCGTAGACGAACGTCGGTCCGGGCTCGTACAGGTTGTTGTAGACGTGCACCTGGCCGAACCGGACGCGCGGCAGGCGCTCCTCGACGTTGCGGAAGATGTTGTGGTGCACCGAGACCCGGAGCTTGCCGGGGTCGGTGGTCGAGGTGTTCGACGAGCCGATGAGCATCGTCTTGCCGTGGTCGGCGAACAGGTTGTACGACGCGGTGACCAGGTCCGTGCCGCTGGTCATGTCGAGCGAGCCGTCGTGCTGCTGGTACGGGCGGCCGAAGTAGCTCGGTCCCGCGCTGTCCGGGAACGGCTGGTCGGTGAACGTGTTGTGGTCGACCCACACGTTGGTGGCGCGCTGGAGGGACACCGCGTCGTAGTCGGAGTTCCAGTTGCCGGTGTCGCCGTCGGTCGGGTCCCACTGCGGGAAGCAGTCGCGGGTGTCGCGGAACGTGAGGTTGCGGACGATCACGTTGCTCGCGCCGTGGATGCGGACGTTCGCGCCGGTGATGCCCGCGCCCTTGCCGTCACCGACGATCGTGGTGTCGGAGCCGACGTTGAGCGCGATGGCCTCCGCCTGGCGACGGGCGGACGCCGCGCGGGCGTCCTCCAGCGGGCCGCTCGGCACCGCCTCACGCCCCCAAACGGCGGGGTCGTATGCGGCCAGATAGCCGGTGAGCGTGTAGCCGTCGGTGGCATATGTTGCGCAATCAGCCCTGACGTCGATCACGCCGCGCACCTTGATGAGGCGTGGCGCGGGCGCCGCCAAGGCGGCTCGTAGCTCCGCCACCGTGCGCACGACGTGCTCGGTGGTCGCGGCCGATCCACCGGTGGTCCCGGTGCCGCTCGAAGCCCAGCCGTCACCGGGTTGGAGAACCTGTCTCCCCAGGTCAAGGCCTGCGTGCGCGGGTGCCGCCGCGATCACGCCAAGGGCGCAGGAAAGCACGAGCGCTGTACTGAGTATCCGCATGGCGAGGGGCCTTCCCCGGCGAATTTGTTCATAAGTGTGAACACGTTCCAGATGTGCGAACAGAGTATTGCGAAAGTGTCCGCCACACGTCAACGACGTAACTTCGTTCGACGGCTGTTCGACGACAGGTTTCGACAGTTGGTCGAATTCGAGTCGAATTCGATGGCGCGACCGGCCCACTGCGGTGCCGGGCCGGATGCGAGCCGCCCCCGACCCTGCTCGGGTCGGGGGCGGTGTGGATGGCGGAACCGGTGCCGGACACCGTGAGCCCGCGTCGAACCCGCGGGCGAGGGTGGCGATCCCGGCGTCAGACCGGCCGGGCGAGGCTGCGGTCCCGGCGTCGCACAAGCGGGATGAAGCGCCGTCCCGGCGTCAGACCGGCGGGGTGAAGGCCGCGATCCCGGCGGACAGGGCTCGGGCGTGCGCGTTGCCCGGGTGGCGGTCGGCCAGGCGGCGCAGCGGTCGCATCCGGTCGGCGACTCGGGTCGAGCGGATCGTGCCCGCCAGCGCGAGGGCCTGCCTCCCCACCTCGGCCGCGTGGTCGAAGTCCCCGTCCACCAGGTGGTTGGCGGCCAGTGCCAGCAGGCTGAACGTGCGACTGCGCGTCATGGCCTCCGGGTAGCCGGACACGGCGGCGGTGAGCGAGTCGATCGCGGGCGCGGTGCGCGTCGGGTCCACCGTTCGGGCCAGGTCGGTCAGCACCACGCCGCTCAACCCGCACAGGTCCGTCTCGTCGAAGAAGCGCGCCCATCCCGGCGCCGGACCGGACGCGCGGGCGAACTCGTCGTGCGCCAGGTTCAGCAGCCGCAGCGCCTCACCGGCGTCGCCCAACCCCGCGTGCGCCCACGCCTGGTTCGCGCGCAGCATCGCGACGGCACGCCGTGAACCCGCCCGGCGGGCCGCGACGAGACCGGACGCGAACGCCTCCAGCGCCTCGCGCCGCCGGCCGCCGTGCAGCCGCATCCGGCCGACGCGGTAGTGGACGTTGGCGGCCAGGTCGTGGTGCCCGGCCTCCACCGCCATGCCCAGCGCCCGGTCCCAGTGGCGCGCGGCGGCCACCTCGAAACCGGTGTCGAAGCACGTCCACGCGGCCAGGTTGTGCAGGTCGGCCAACGCGACCAGCAGCCGTTCGCGCACCGCCGCCGAGGCGGCGGCGCCCAGCAACCGGTCGTGCCGGGTCGCGCACTCGACCGCCGAGTCGCGGCACGCGCCGCCGCCCCGCCGGTAGTCCACGTCGCGCAGGCGTTCGGTCTCGGCCGCCAAGCGCTCCACGTCCTCGACCCCGATGCGTGCCGGGACGTGCTGAGGTCCTGCCATCGCCGCACCTCGATTCCACTAGTAGATTGTCGCTACTAATTCTTGGGGTAGAGGTGGCGGAGTTTGACGCGTGCGTCGTCGGTGGTGAACTGCCAGCGGACTTGGCGTTGTTCGGTGTTGATGGCGTGTTGCCAGGCGGCGAGTTCGGTGTTGAGGGTGTCGAGGTCGCCGATGCGGCGGTCGAGGCATTGCCGTGACAGTGCGGACAGTTCGATCTCGGCGATGTTGAGCCAGGAGCCGTGCTTGGGTGTGTGGTGGATCTCCAGGCGCTGGGCGAGGGCGAAGGCCTCGCCGGGTTCGAAGGCCTCGTAGAGCGAGGCGATGCCGTGGGTGTTGAGGTTGTCCATGACCAGCACCACGGTCTCGGCGTCGGGATAGTCCACGGTCAGGAGTTCCTTGACCTGGCCGGCCCAGTCGATCTTGGTTCGCCGTTCGAGGGCGTGGACACGGCGCCACCCTCGCAGGGGCTCGGTGAACACGAAGATCGAGCAGGTGCCGCACCGGACGTACTCGCTGTCCTCGCGGGCGTCTCGGCCTGGTCGTGCCGGCAGCGGTTCGCGGACGTGGCCGAGGAGCTGGAAGGGTTTCTCGTCCATGCACACGACCGGACGGGCGGGGTCGTGCGGCCGGGCGTAGACGGCGAGCACGTCCTCCATGCGGGCGGCGAACTCCGCGTTGGCCCGCGGCGGGATGTTCCAGCACTTCCTCAGATGAGGGCGCAGTTCCGTTTTTTTAAGACCCGGCCGATGGTGGAATGGTCCAGGTTCGGGATGTCCTCGGTGAGTTCGACGTGTTTCTCCAGCAACCGCAACGACCATCGGGCGTGTCCGGCCGGCGGCTGCGAGCACGCCAGGGCGATCAGTCGGGCCTCGACCTCTCCGGTCACGGGGGATGGCACCGGCGGAAGATCCCGTTTCTTCCGCGACACCGTGGCCAGCGCATCGCCGCCGGTCTCGGCGAACCGCCTGGCGACCAGTCGCAGCATCTCGCCCGACACCCCGAGCCGGGCCGCGATCACCTCCTTCGGATCCGGCTCGCCCACCGAGACATCCAGCTCCAGCAGCACCTGGGCCCGCCTGATCGACGACGCCGGATGCACACCGGTAGTGGTCAGCCGGATCAACGCTTCACGATCCCGTGCCGACAACCTGACCGGCCGCTTCAACTGGGACACCATCTCAACAGTCCTTATCCGGCAGGGAGAAGGTCCTGCCGGACGACAGCATCTCAGCCGCAAGCACCATAACTAAGCAGCGACACGCTACTAGAGCGGTGGAGAGATCCACAGGCATCTGGCCGCGGGGTACCCAGGGTGACAGCGACGCCACCACGACGGGAGCCGCCGACAGGGGCTCTTGGCTCCCCCACCAGCGGCTCCGACCCGGCCGGCGGCCCGTCGTCATCGACGCGGACGCCATTCCACGTCAACGAGGTTCGCGCGCCCGGTCGAGCAGTCCATCCACAGTGGACCGGGCGGTGCCCGGCCCGGACCACTCCCCTCGACCGCTCCTACCTCCCCGCGCCGGCGAGAGCCGGGTACTGCACCGCGATGTCCTGCGCCAGCGCGGCTTTCACCTGTCGCGTCAGCTCGTCGGCCAGCACCTCGAAGGCGTCGGCCTCGATGCCGTCCAGCGCGAGTTCCGCGACGTCACGGGGGTCGCTCTTGGGCGCGTCGAGGCCGGCGGTCATGTCGGTGTCGACGTAGCCGACGTGCAGCCCGGTGACCTGGATGCCGCGCGGGCGCAGGTCCAGGCGCAGGGAGTTGGTCTGCGACCACAGGGCGGCCTTCGAGGCGCTGTAGGAGCCGCTGATCGCCGCCCAGGACAGGACCGAGGCGACGTTGAGCAGGTGACCGCCGCCGTTGCGCTCGACGACCGGCACGAACGCGCGGGCCACGTTGAGCGGGCCGTAGAAGTTGGTCTCGAACTCGCGGCGGACGTCGTCCAGCGGCGAGTCCAGGAAGGACGCCTTCACCAGCCCGCCCGCGTTGTTGATCACGATGGTGACGTCGTCGGCCAGCGCCGCGGCGGCGGCGACCGAGTCGGGGTCGGTGACCTCCAGCGCGACCGGGACGGCGTCCGGGTGGGTGACGGTGCGCGGGTCGCGGGCGGTGGCGTAGACCTTCCGCGCGCCCCGGGCGTACAGGGCCTCGACCAGGGCCTTGCCGAGGCCCCGGTTGCCGCCGGTGACCAGTGCGGTCGCCCCGTTGATCGTGGTCATGCTGATCCTCCCAAAGATGGAAACCGATCGGTTTCCACCGACTGTAGACCGATCGGTTTCCATCCGGCAACCGCAGCGGTAACCTCGGGGTGTGACCACCACCCCACGGGACCGCCTGCTGGACGCGGCGGGCGAGCTGTTCTACCGGGAAGGCGTCGGCGTGGGCGTTGACGCGCTGTGCAAGGCGGCCGGCGTGTCCAAGCGGTCCATGTACTCGCTGTTCGACAGCAAGGACGAGCTGATCGCGGCCAGCCTCGACCGACGCGGGCCCGGCTACGACGCCGCGCTGCTGCCTTCGGACGGCGGCACGCCGCGCGAGCGGATCCTGCACGTGTTCCGCGCGCAGGACGGGCTGACCGGACAACCGGCTTACCGCGGCTGCCCGCTGGTCGCCACGGCGACCGAGCTGAAGGACGCCACCCACCCGGCCAACGCCGTGGCCCGCCGGTACAAACAGGCCATGACCGACTTCTTCGCCGCCGAGGCGCGTGCGGCGGGCGTGCCGGACCCGGACACGCTGGCCGCGCAGCTGACGATGGTGTTCGACGGCGCGGCGGCCCGCGCCGTGGTGCGCGCCGAACCACTGGCCGGCCTCGGCATCACCACCGCGACGGCCCTGCTCGACGCGGCCGGGGTCGACTGAGCCGGGGTTGATTGAGCCGGGCGCGCCGCGGCCTCGCGGTTGTGCCCGACGTCGGGCACAACCGCGAGGTCCGGTCAGGACAGCGCGCAGATCGGCGTCGGCGCCCAACCGGTCGCGTCACCGCTGCCGGTGAACCCGATCTTGACCGTCCCGGCCGGCGGGATGGCGCCGTTCCAGGAGGTGTTGGCCACCGTCACCGACGTGCCGCTCTGGGTGAAGGTGCCGTTCCACCCCTGGGCGAGGGACATCCCGGTGCGGAACGAGAAACCGATCTTCCAACCGCGGCTCGCCGTGCCGCCGCCGTTGCGGATGGTGATGTCCGCCTGGAAACCGCCCTGCCACTGGTTGACGACCTTGATCTCGACGTCGCACGCGCCTCCGGGGACGGAAGTCGTGGTGGTCGTGGTCGTAGTGGTGGTCGTAGTCGACGTCGTGGTGGACGTCGTGGTGGACGTGGGCGTGGTGCCGTTGAGCGCGGACACCACGGCCGGGATCCACTTGTTCGCGATCTTGCGATCACCGGACGCGTTCGGGTGAACGCCGTCGTAGGTGTCACTGGCGGTGTTGAACCCGGACCACTGGTCGACCACGGTGACCGGCGACTGCGCGGTGGACTTGCCCGCCGCCCAGCCCGTGATCGCCGCGTTCAGGTCGACCACCCGTTGGGGGCACTCCGCGCAGGCGCTCGCCGCCATCGGGATGATCTTGGCGACGATCACCTTCATGCTCGCGTTGTTCGCGCGCATCTGGTCGACCAGCTTGCCGTAGGCGGCCAGGATGGTCGCGGTCGACCGGTTGCTCCAGACGTCGTTGGTCCCGAAGTGCATGAGCACCACGTTCGGGTTGGTGGCGGCCAGCCACCCGACGAGCTGGTTCTGGTCGGCCACCGCGGTCACCAGCGCGCCGCCGTGCCCCTCGTTCTGGCTGTCGTAGGCGAACCCGCAGCCGTCACCGGGCAGCGTGCCCACGAAGTCGATGTCCGTGTGCCCGGCCGCCCGCAGGTCGCGGTCCAACAGGGCACGCCAGCAGCCCGGCGACCCCGTGATCGAGTCGCCCAGTGCCATGATCCGCGTCGGCGCGGCGGCCTCGACCGCCTGACCGGGCGCGGCCACCAGGAGGCCGACGAGCGTGGCCAACGCCGCTAACAGCGCCGCGACAGCGGCTTTTCTCGACATCGCGCTCTCCTCCTAGGCCGTCGTGCAGCCGGCGCCGTTGAGCGTGAACGCAGCGGGCGTCGAGTTCGTGCCGTTCCACGACCCGATGAAGCCGAAGCTGACGGAGCCGCTCGCCGGGATGTTGCCGGTGTAGGACACGTTGGTCGCGCTCAGCGTGGTGCCGGACTGGGTCGTGGTGGCGCCCCAGGACTGGCTGACCGTCTGGCCGTTGGCCCACGTCCAGCGCAGCGTCCAGCCGTTCACCGCGGCCGTGCCGGTGTTGGTGATCTTCACGTCGCCCTGGAAGCCGCCCTGCCACTGGCCCGTGACCTTGTACGTGACCGCGCAAGCCCCCGTGCCGCCACCCGCCTGGGTGGTGACGTTGACCGTGCTGGAGCGGGTGGAGCGGTTGCCCGCCGCGTCCCGCGCGTACACGGCGAACGTGTAGGTGGTGTTGGCGGTCAGGCCGGTGACGGTCGTCGTCGTGGTCGCGGAGCTGGCCGCCGCGGTCTCCGTGGTGCCGTTGACGCGGACGACGTCGTAGCCGCTGACGCCGACGTTGTCGGTGGACGCGGTCCAGGACAGCGTGGCGCTGGTGGACGTGACGCCGGACGCGGACGGTGCGCCGGGCGTGGACGGCGGGGTGGTGTCGGTCGGGTCGCCGCCACCGCCGTAGACGCTGGCCTCGCGCGAGGTGGCCTTGATGCCGTTCGCGCCGTTGATCGCGCGCTGGCCCCAGGGCGTCAGCTGGGCGGCGTTGAAGCCGGTGACCATGTCGAGGTACTCGACGCCGCCGCCGTTGCCCGACCAGGACCACGCCAGGTAGCCCAGCTTGAGCGACTGCGTGGTGGCGAAGATCGTGTCCTCGTCCGGGTTGCCGTCGGAGTGGTCGTTGCCGAACTCGCCGACCACGATCGGCAGCTTCGCCGTGACGAACCGGTTGAGGTAGTCGTTGATCTCGGCGGCCGTGTCGAACACGCCGTACATGTGGATGGAGAACACCGTGTTCTTCTGCGGGTCGGCGGCGAACACCGAGGCGGCGTTGTCGCGCATCGTGAAGGCCCAGTCCTGGCCCCAGTTCGGCGCGTCCACCATGATCGTGTGCTGGAAGCCGGCGGCGCGCAGGGACGTGATGGCGTCCTTGGTGGCCTGGGTCCAGCCGGTGTAGCCGGTGTTGCCCCACGGCTCGTTGCCGATGTTGAGGATGACGTACTTCTCCTGGCCGGCCAGGGCGCTCTGGATGCTCTTCCAGTACTCCACGGCGCGGGCCAGGGTGACGGCGCCGCTCTGCTCCTGGTAGCCGGTGGTGTCGTGCACCTCCAGCACGCAGATGAGCTTGTTGGTCTTGCACTGGCTGATGACGTTGGTGACGTCCGAGGCGGTGTTGAGGGTCCACCGGTCGCCGGAGCTGAGGACCACGCGGACGGTGTTGGCGCCGGTGGCCTTGATGTCCTTGAGCGCCTGGGTGGTGCGGTCGGCGTACCAGGTGTGCGCGTGGTTCACGCCACGCATCACGAAGTCGTTGCCGTTGGCGTCGAGGAGACGGCCGTTGGCGACGGTGAACCCGGCCGCGGCGTGTGCCGGCGTCACCGTCAGCAGTGACAGGACCAAGGTGGCGACGGCCGCGCCCACCAAGGCGAATCGCTTGCGCATGGATGTACCTCGCGTAGTTGTCGACGTTGACGTAGCGAGCGCAGGGCAGCGCGCCTGCCTGCGGCAGGCCTCAACACCAAAGCAATTAACCGCTTAAGTGTCAACGCCTGATTCCGCCGTCGAAACCCCCACCGGTCGACCTCTCACGCACCCCGAACCGACCCTCTGGGACCGCTCCCAGAACGTCTTGCGCAAGTCTCCTACACCACCACCCCACCCCGCCACCCCCACAGCCCGCGTGTCCTACGTTCAGAACGCGCGTGTCCTACGTTCGGAACACCCGAGTTCAACGCTCAGAACACGCGACCTGGGGTTTCGCCGCACGACGGCAAGATCGAACCTGAACGTGGGACATGGGTGTCCCGAACGTAGGACACGCGCGTCGCCAACGTAGGACACGCGCGTTCTGAACGTAGGACTCTCGCGGCGTGAACGTAGGACTCTCGAAGTCAAGGAAGTGGGGGGTGGGAGGTGCTGGAGCGGGGGACCAGCTCGGGGTCCGAGGTCTTCACCTGCTCGGCCGGGGCGCCGTTGATCACGTCCAGCAGCAGGCGCACGGCGGCGGCGCCGCGTTCGGCGATCGGGCGGCGCACCGCGGACAGCGCCGGGCGGACCAGGCGGCACAGGGCGGAGTCGTCCCACGCGACGAGCGAGAGCTGGTCGGGCACGGTCAGGCCCAGCTCGTGCGCGACGCCCAGGGCGGACACGGCCATCACGTCGTTGTCGAACACCAGGGCGGTGGGCGCGGTGCCGCTCGTCAGCACGCGCCGGGTCACCCGGGCGGCGGCCTCGTCGGAGTAGTCTGCGTGCACGACGCGGGCGTCGGGCAGCCCGAGGCGCGCGGCGGCCGTGGTGAACGCGCGGGAACGGGTCTGGGTGTGCACGAACTTGGTGGGCCCCGCGACCCGGACGATGCGGCGGTGCCCCAGCGCGACCAGGTACTCCAGCACCTCTTCCACGGCCAGCTCGTCGTCGGTCCACACGCACGGCAGGTCCGGCACGACCGGCTCGCCGAGCACGACCGCGGGCAGCCGCAACTCCTGCACCAGCTCCACCCGCGGGTCGTTCTGCACCAGGTCGACCAGCAGCACGCCGTCCACCCGCCGCTCGCCCCACCACCGCCGGTACGCCGCCAGCTCGGCCGCCGAGTTGTCCGTCACCTGCAACAACAACGACGTCGGCCCGCCGGCCAGCGCGCCCTGGATGCCGGAGATCAGCTGCATGAAGTACGGCTCCACGCCGAGCACCCGCGCGGGCCGGTCGACCACCAGCCCGATCGCGTTCGCCCGACCGTCGCTCAACGACCGCGCGGCGCTGCTGGGCACCCAGCCGAGGCGGTCGGCGATGTCCATGATCCGGCGGCGCGTCGGCTCCGAGACACCCGGCCGGTTGTTGAGCGCGTAGGACACGGCACCGGTGGACACGCCCGCGGCCTTGGCGATGTCCGAGATGGTCGGACGCTTGCCACCTACCACCCGCGCCTCCTCGGTCGTGATCATCGAGTCTAGCCGCGGTTCGAGCGGCCTGGCCCGGTAGGGTAATTAAGCGCTTAACGGATTACGGGAAAGGGGACTGCCGTGCCCTGGTTCGACCTCTCCGAGCGGGAGTTGGCGCTGTACCGGACCGACACCGCCGAACCCGACGGCCTGGACCTGTGGTGGAAGGCCCGGCTGGACGAGGCCCACTCCGCCGCCCTGCCGCCGGTCCTCACCCCGTACGCCGCCGACGCCTACGGACCGCTCTCCGTCTGGGACGTCGAGTTCTCCGGGTACGGCGGCGACCGGGTGCGCGGCTGGTACATCCGCCCCGCCGGCTCCGGCGTCGAGCCGCTGCCGACCGTGGTCTGCTACATCGGTTACGGCGGCGGGCGCGGGTTGCCGTCGGAGCACGCGCTGCTGCCGTCCGTCGGCTACGCGGTGTTCGTGATGGACACCCGGGGCCAGGGCGGGCGGTGGACGCTCGGCGCCACCCCGGACTCCGGCTTCGCGGGCCCCGAGCACCCCGGCGTGATGACGCGCGGCATCGCCAGCCCCGAGACCTACTACGTCACGCGCCTGATGGTGGACGCGGCCCGCGCCGTCGAGGTGGCCGCCTCCCTGGACGGCGTGGACGAGACGCGGATCGCGGTGTCCGGCGGCAGCCAGGGCGGCGGGCTGGCGCTGGCCGCCGCCGCGCTCAACGGCGAGGCGGTCAAGGTCTGCCACGCGGACGTGCCGTTCCTGTGCGACTTCCAGCGGGCCATCACCCTGACCGACGCCGAGCCGTACGCGGAGATCGCCAAGTTCCTGGCGCACCACGTCGACCTGATCCCGGCCGCCCGCGACACGCTGCGGTACGTGGACGGCGCGTTGCTGGCCAAGCGGATCACCGCGACGTCGCTGCTGAGCGTCGGCCTGATGGACGAGGTGTGCCCGCCGTCCACGGTGTACGCGGCCTACAACGAGATCACCGCGCCGAAGGAGATGGCGGTGTTCCCGTTCAGCGGCCACACCACGCCGCGGGTGCACGACGAGCGCAAGCTGCGCCACCTGCGCGCGCACCTGTGAGAAGGCGGGGCGTGAGGGGGGCCACCGCCATAGCCCCCCTCACGCCCCAGCCCGGTCGGTGGACTCGGCGGCTCGCCGGGGCCCCGGGTAGCTCGACCCGAGGCCCCTCGCGTCCACGACCAGCTCCTGGACCACCGCACGTCGCCGGAGCCGCGGGCGCCCGGAGCGCCGGCGGCACCGGCGAGGGCGCCGACCTCATGGGTCACTGCACCGTGACGCGGTGGTGGTGGTCAGCGGGTCATCGTGACGTGGTGGTCACCGGGGTCACCAGCACGCGGTCGTGCCCGACCACGCGCGGCTCACCGGTGACCTGGACCGGGTGCTCCCAGCGGATGTCCTCGCTCGATCGGCCGACCTGGAGCACGACCTGGCCGGTCTCGACGACTCGCTTGCCGTCGCGGCCGGTGAACGAGGTGCGGTCGGCGTGCAGCCGGAACGTCACCTCGGTGGCCGCGCCCGCCTCCAGCTCGACCCGGGCGAAGCCGACGAGCTGGCGCACCGGACGGGTCACGCTCGCGACCGGGTCGTGCAGGTAGAGCTGGACGACCTCGGCGCCGGACCGGTCACCGGTGTTGCGCACCAGGCACGACACCTCGACCTCGCCGTCGGCCGGGAACTCCGCGCCACCGGCGAAGTCGGACAGCTCGAACGTCGTGTACGACAGGCCGTGCCCGAACGGGTAGGCGGGCGACGGGTCGACCGAGCTGACCCCGCCCGGACCGCCGAGCGGCGGGTGCAGGTAGGTGGTCGGCTGGCCGCCGGAACCGCGCGGCACCTGCACGGGCAGCTTGCCGGACGGGTTGACCCGCCCGCTGAGCACGCCGGCGACCGCGCCCGCGCCCTCTTCACCGGGGAAGAAGGCCTGCACGATCGCGGCGGGCCGCGCGGTCGCTCCCCCGGCGGCGGCCGGCGCGTCCGCGCCCGTGACGGGCCCGGTGTAGCGCCCCAGCGCGTACGGGCGACCGGTCAGCAGCACCAGCACGACCGGCACGCCCAGCGCCAGCAGCCGGTCCAGCAGCTCGCCCTGCACGCCGGGCAGGTTCAGGTCCTCGGCGTCGCAGCCCTCGCCGGACGTGCCGCGGCCGAACAGCCCGGCCCGGTCGCCGAGCACGGCCAGCACCACGTCGGCCTCGCGCGCCACCGCGACGGCGTCCTCGATGCCCGACCGGTCGTCGCCGTCGACCTCGCAGCCCTTGGCGGTGGACACCTCGGCGCCCGGGAACTCCTTCAGCACGGCCTGGACCATCGTGTCCATCTCGACGCCCAGCGGCACGTCCGGGTGCTGCACGCCCACGTGGTTCGGGAACGCGTAGCAGCCCATCAGCGCCAGCAGGTCGTCCGCGCACGGGCCGACCACGGCGACCTTGCCGGCGCCGGTCAGCGGCAGCACGCCGGAGGCGTTGTCCAGCAGCACCACGGAGCGCTCGGCCATCGTGCGGGCCAGGTCGCGCAGCGCGGGCGGGTCGAGGTCGACCGGCTCGCCGCGCAGCACCGCGGGCGACTCCGGCTGCCAGCCCTCGTCCAGCAGGCCGAGCTCGCACTTCTGGGTCAGCACGCGGACCACCGCGCGGTCCACCAGCGCCTCGTCGACCTGGCCGGACCGCACCAGCTCGGCCAGCGGCTCGCCGAAGCAGCGCACGCTGGGCAGCTCGACGTCGATGCCGGCGGCCAGCGCCAGCGAGGCGGCTTCACCGGGCGAGCCGGCGACGCCGTGCGCGGTCTCCAGGAACGACACCGCGAAGTAGTCCGCGACGACCACGCCGGTGAAGCCCCACCGGTCCCGCAGCAGGTCGTTGAGCAGGGTCGGGTCCGAGGCCGCCGGCACGCCGTCGACCTCGGCGTAGGAGTTCATCACCGAGCGGGCGCCGCCCAGGCGCAAGGCCATCTCGAACGGCGGCAGCACCACGTCGGCGAACTCGCGCGGTCCCATGTGGACCGGCGCGTGGTTGCGCCCGCCGCGCGAGGCGGAGTAGCCCGCGAAGTGCTTGAGCGTGGCCACGATCCCGCTGGACTCCAGGCCCTTGGTGTAGGCGGCACCGAGGAGACCGACGAGGTACGGATCCTCACCGATGGTCTCCTCGGTGCGCCCCCAACGCGGGTCGCGCGACACGTCGAGCACCGGCGCCAATCCCTGGTGGACGCCGACGTCGCGCATCACGAGACCGACCTCGCGTGCCATCCGCTCGACCGTCTCCGGGTCGAAGGACGCGCCCCACGCGAGCGGGGTCGGGAAAACGGTGGCCTGCCAGGCGGTGAAGCCGGACAGGCACTCCTCGTGGGCCATGGCGGGGATGCCGAACCGGGTGTTCGCGACCAGCTTGCGCTGCGTCTCGGTCAGCACCTTCGCGGCCACCAGCGGGTCGATCGGCCCGGTGCCGAACACGCGGGTCAGCTGCCCGAGGCCGGGCTTGGTCAGCTCGTCCCACGGCGGCAGCGGCTCGGCGAACTCGTGCTGCGCGGGGGCGACCTCCTCACCCTCGGAGATTCCCACCCACACGCCCACCAGCTGGGCCAGCTTCTCCTCCAGGGTCAGCTCGGCCAGCAGGGCGGCGACCCGCTCACCGGTCGGCCTTCCGGGATCGGCCCAGGGGTTCAGCACGGCGGCTCCTTCGTTGACGATCGGACGACGAGTTCGGTGGCCAGTTCCACCCGTTCGGTCTCCACGGGGCGACCCGCTATCAGGTCGGCGAGCATCCGGCCCGCGTGGCGGCCCATCTCGGTGAGTGGTTGGCGCACGGTGGTGAGGGCGGGCGAGGACCACACCGCGACCGGCAGGTCGTCGAAGCCGACCACGCTCAGGTCGTGCGGCACGGACAGCCCGACGACGCGGGCCGCCTCGATCACGCCTAAAGCCTGCTCGTCGTTGCCGGCGAAGATCGCCGTCGGCCGGTCCGGCAGCGCCAGCAGCTCGGCCGCGCGGCGGAACCCGCCCTCGTGCTTGAAGTCCCCGTGCTTGACCAGCTCGGGGTTGAACGCGATGCCCGCGCGGTCCAGCGCGGCGCGGTAGCCGTCGACCCGCGCGCGGCTGCACAGCATCCCGGCCGGTCCGCCGATGACGCCGACCCGGCGGTGGCCGAGGCGCAGGAGGTGTTCGGTGGCGGCGAGGCCGCCGGCCCAGTTCGTCGCGCCGACGCTGGGCACGTTCGGCTGCGGCAGGTCGACCGGGTCGATGACCACGACGGGGATGCGGGAGTTGGCCAGCACGCGGCGGTCGGCGGCGGTCAGCTGGGAGGTGACCAGGAGCGCGCCCGCGCGCCTGGCCTCGACCAGCGACGCCGCCCACGACGTGTGCTGACGGGGTTTGTCGGTGGACGACACCACGACGTGCAGTCCGGTGTCGACGACACCGCGGATGATCTCCACCGCCCAGGGGCTGTCCAGGGCGGTGAACACGAGGTCCACCAGCAGGTGGCCGGAGGCCCGCCGGGATCCCACCGGCACGTAGTCGTACTCGGCGAGCAACTGCCGCACCCGAGCCCTGGTCTCCGCGCCGACGTCGTCCTTCCCGTTGAGGACTTTGGACACCGTCGGGAGAGACACCCCCGCTGCTGCGGCAATCGTGGCCAACGTGGCTCGACGCATGGGCCGATAGTATCGAAACTCGATCGAAACACAAGAGTGACCTCCTGACGTGCAGAAACATCACCCGGACACGCCGAATGGTGACGCTTGACACCGGTTGGACACGGGCCTAAGGTCTGCGCAAGTCGTGGATGTTTCGAAATGTTTCGATGCCACGAACAAATCCGCAGCGTGGCAGAAGGGTGGCGGTCGCATGTCCCGCCGTTCATGGGTGCGTCCCCTCATCGCGATGGGGCTCGTCGCCGTGACAGCAGTGGTGTCCGCGTGTGGCACGTCCGGTCCGGGCGAGACCACCAGCGGCGCCCTGAAGATCTGGGCGCTCGAGGACCCGGTCCTCAACAAGATCGAGAACAAGTCGATCGACTCGTTCAAGGCGGGTGGCGGCAACGCCTCGCTGGAGACGTTCGGCAACGACCCGTACAAGCAGCGGCTCCGGGTGGCCATCGGCTCCCCGCAGGCCCCCGACCTGTTCTTCAACTGGGGCGGTGGCAACCTCAAGGAGTACGTCGACGCCGGCAAGGTGGCCGACCTGACCTCCGTGCTGGAGGAGAACAAGGCCGTCAAGGACTCGTTCATCCCCAGCGTGCTGAACGGCGCCAAGCTCGGTGACAAGTACTACGGCGTGCCGATGCGCGGCATGCAGCCGGTGCTGCTGTTCTTCAACAAGAAGGTCTTCTCCGAGGCGGGCGCGAAGGCGCCGACGACGTGGGACGAGCTGCTCACCGCCGTCGACACCTTCAAGGCCAAGGGCATCACCCCGATCGCCCTCGCCGGCACGCAGGCGTGGACCGAGCTGATGTGGGCCGAGTACGTGCTCGACCGCGTCGCCGGCCCCGACGTGTTCAAGAACATCCGGGACAAGGGCCCCGAGGGCTGGAAGGACCCGGCCGTGGTCGAGTCCATGACCAAGCTCAAGGACCTCATCGACCGCGGCGCGTTCGGCAGCAGCTTCGCCTCGGTCGGCTACGACGCCGGTGGCGCGTCGACCATCCTGGCGCAGGGCAAGGCCGCCATGCACCTCATGGGCTCGTGGGAGTACACCAACCAGCTCGACCAGAGCCCGGACTTCGTGAAGAACGGCGACCTGGGCTGGGTGGCGTTCCCGTCGGTCCCCGGCGGCAAGGGCGACGCGGGCAACCTCGTCGGCAACGTGAGCAACTTCTACTCGGCGACCCAGGACTCCAAGAGCCTGGACGCGGCCAAGAAGTTCGTCACCACCGAGCTGAACAAGGACTCCTACGTCGAGGCGCTGATCGAGGCCGGTGACGTCCCGCCGGTGGTGGGCGCCGAGGAGAAGCTGAAGAAGTCGCCGAACCCGGAGTACGCCTCGTTCATCTACGAGCTCGTGCTGGACTCGAAGAACTTCCAGCTGTCCTGGGACCAGGACCTGCCCGCCGACCAGGCGACCTTCATGCTGACCCAGCTCCAGGAGTTCTTTCTGGGCAAGGTCTCGCCGCAGCAGTTCGTCGACGCGGTGGCCGCGCGCTGATGTCGTCCCAGCGGCCTTCGGCCTGGTATGCCGTGCCGGCGTTCGCGTTCTTCGCCCTGTTCGCCGCGCTGCCGATGCTGCTCGTGATCTACCTGAGCTTCACCGCTTGGGACGGTCTGGGCTCACCGGCGCTCAACGGGGGCGAGAACTGGTCCCGGCTGCTCGACGACGCCGAGGCGCGCGCCTCGGTGTGGCGGACCCTGGTGCTGATGGTCGTGTCGTGGCTCGTCCAGACCCCGATCGCGTTGCTGATCGGGGTCTGGGCGGCCGGCAAGCAGCGGTCCCGGGCGGTGCTCAGCTCGATCTTCTTCCTCCCGCTGCTGCTGTCCACGGCCGCCATCGCGTTGTTGTGGCAGGCGCTGCTCGAGCCGAACTTCGGCGCGTTCGTCGGCGGTCCGCTGTTCCTGGGCGACCCCGAGATCGCGCTCTACACGGTGGTGCTCGTGATCTCGTGGCAGTTCATCCCGTTCCACACCCTGCTCTACCAGGGCGCGGCACGGGCGGTGCCGCCCTCGCTGTACGAGGCGGCGACCCTCGACGGCGCCTCCCGGGTGAGCAAGTTCCGGCACATCACGCTGCCGCAGCTGCGCTACACGATCGTCACGTCGTCGGTGCTGATGCTGGTCGGCTCGCTGACCACGTTCGACACCGTGCTGATCCTGACCAACGGCGGACCGGGCACCGCGACCCGCATCCTGCCGCTGCACATGTACATCACCGGCTTCAGCGGGTTCGAGATGGGCTACGCGAGCGCGATCGCGGTCGTGCTGGTCGTCCTCGGCACGGCGCTGTCGCTCCTGGTCATGCGCTGGAGCGGGTTCCGCCAGATGAGCAGCCAGCAGGAGGGGTCGTGAAGTCTCGTCCCAACTGGCCCGCCGGGCTGTTCGCCCTGGTGTGGCTGGCGATCGTCGTCGGACCGCTGCTCTACCTGGTCACGGTGTCGCTGCGCACTCGCGCCGAGTACCTCGGCAAGAGCGTGTGGGAGCTGCCGGACGCGCTGTCGTTCGACAACTACGTCACCGTGCTGACCGGCGGTTTCGGCCAGTACCTGCTGAACAACGTGATCGTGACCGTCGCGACGGTGGCGATCGTGGTGCTCGTGACGGTGCCCGCCGCGTACGCGGTGGTGCGCAACACCAGCCGGTTCGTGCAGCGCGGGTTCACCCTCATCCTGATGGGGCTCGCGATCCCCGCGCAGGCCACGATCATCCCGGTGTACCTGATGATCACCCGGATGCAGCTGTACGACACGTTGACCGCGATCATCCTGCCGACGGCCGCGTTCGCGCTGCCGGTGGCGATGCTGGTGCTGACCAACAGCCTGCGCGACGTGCCGCGTGAGCTGTACGAGGCGCAGGCCATCGACGGCGCGGGCCCGCTGCGGGTGCTGGTGTCGCTGGTCCTGCCGCTGGCGCGGCCGGCGATCATGACCGTCGTGGTCTACACGGCGCTCAACGCGTGGAACGGGTTCCTCTTCCCGTTGGTGCTCACCCAGTCGGAGTCGTCCCGGGTGCTCACCCTCGGGTTGTGGGACTTCCAGGGGCAGTTCGGCACCAACGTGCCCGCGCTGCTCGCGGCCGTGACGCTGTCCGTGCTGCCGATCTTCGCGGTGTACCTGATCGGGCGACGGTTCCTGCTCAGCGGCCTCACGGCCGGTTTCGGCAAGTAGCACGTCCGGACCGGTGGGACGCTCATGCCCGACGGCCCACCCGTTCCGGTCACCGGTTCCGCCGCCGTCGCACCCGCGGCGGCGGCGGAGCCACGCTCCGGCGAGGGCTCGGGCCCGCCCACTCTCCCGCGGGCCCGAGCCCTCCCCACCCGTCCCGAACGCTCAACTCACCCGTTCTGAACGTAGGACTCTCGCGTTCCGAACGTAGGACTCTCGCGTTCCGAACGTAGGACTCTCGCGAGAGTCGTACGTTCACGTCGCGAGAGTCCTACGTTCAGGACGGGTGAATTCGACGTTCGGGACAGGCGTGGGCGAGGTCGGCGGCGGGCCGGAGAGGTGCCTCGTTGCGGTAACCTCGGCGGTGCGGCCGAGTGGGAGCAACCGGACATTCGACAGTTTCGAACCAGATGTCGAACGTTTCGAACGTGTTACGGACACTCCAAGTGACGAACAACCCACCACCGCTCCCCCGCGTCTAGCGGCCAGAACTGGGCGGGGCTGCCGTAGACTGCCCCCATGCCGACCAAAGCCGACCCGTCACCCTCGGATGGCACAGCCCCAGGCAAGATCACCATTGCCGCCATCGCGGCCGAAGCCGGGGTCTCGGTTCCGACTGTTTCGAAGGTGATGAACGGTCGCGCGGACGTCGCGCCGCACACCCGCGAACGGGTCGAGGCGATCATCCGGCGGCACGGCTACCAGAGGCGGGCGGACGAGCGGTCGCGGCGGTCCAACCTGGTGGAACTGATGTTCCACGAGCTGGAGAGCGCCTGGGCGCTGGAGATCATCCGGGGCGCCGAGCAGGTCGCCTCCGAGCAGGGCCTGGCGCTGGTGCTGTCGGAGTCGCAGGGCAGGCTCACCCCCGGTCACGGCTGGCTCGAAGGCGTCATCGCGCGCAAGCCCCTGGCCGTGATCTCCGTCTTCTCCGACCTCACGTCCTCGCAGCTGGCGAAGCTGCGCGCGCGGGACATCCCGGTCGTCGTGGTCGACCCGATCGGGGAACCCCAGCTGGAGACGCCCTCGATAGGAGCCACCAACTGGAACGGCGGCCTCACCGCCACCCGCCACCTCATCGAGCTCGGCCACCGCCGCATCGCCATGATCGGCGGCCCGGAACGGGTCCTGTGCAGCCGCGCCCGCGTGGACGGCTACCGCGCCGCGCTGGAGACCGCCGGCCTGGACTACGACCCGACCCTGGTCCGGTACGGCGACTTCCACGTCGAGTCCGGGCGCGCCCAGTTCGCACCGCTGCTCGACCTGCCGGACCCGCCGACGGCGGTCTTCGCCGGGTCGGACCTGCAAGCCCTCGGCGTCTACGAGGCCGCCCGCGCGGCCGGCCTGCGCATCCCGGAGGACCTCAGCGTCATCGGCTTCGACGACCTCCCGGTCGCCCAGTGGGTGGGCCCGCCGCTGACCACGGTCCGGCAGCCGCTGCAGGACATGGCCGCGGCGGGCACCCGTCTCGCCATCACGTTGGCACGTGGCGAAGAGCCCGAACACCGCCGTATCGAGCTTGCCACCACGCTGGTGGTGCGTCAGAGCACCGCCGCGCCACGCTGACGAGCCGCCTCTAGTGGTGGTGGCCCGGCTTCTGGACGTAGGTGCACCCGTCCGCCTCCGCGGGCAGGGTGTGCCCCACGTCCGCACCGGGCGCCACCGGTGTGCAACGCAGTTCGTGCAGTCCCAACAGCTCCAGGCCGAGCGTGCCGCTCAACGCGAAGCCGTTGCCGAACCCGAAGTCCGGGTTGTCCGACACCTCGCCACCGGCCAGCGCCCCCTGCCAGGAGCGCTGGAAGTCCGGCAGCTTCTCGCGCTGGAACACCACCAGCCCGAGCCGTTCGTACGGCCCCGCCTCGCACGTCGCCCACTCCGCCACGTACGGCGCGTAGAGCTTCGCCCGCAGCGGGCCGACGAACTCGGCGAACTCCTCCATCGTCCGGGGGACCACGTCGTCGCACTGCCCGGTCTTCTCCCGCACCCACTCCCCGACCGCCGCCGGGGTGCCCAGCGGCGGGCCGAGGGCGGTGGAGCCCAGGCCGGTGGAGTCGGTCGCCGCCGAAGAACAGGCGACCGACCCCACCAGGAGCGCGACCAGGGCCGCGCACCGCCCCAACATCAGGCCGCGGCGCAGGAAGCGCCGTTGAGGGCGAACGACGACGGGTTCGTGGGCGTCCCCTGCGACGTTCCGTTGAACCCGAAGCTCACCGTCTGGCCCGGCTGGATGTTCTGGTTCCAGCTGGCGCCCTTCGCGGTGGCCTTGCCCGCCGCGACGGCGACCTCCGCCGACCACGCCTGGCCGATGCCCTGCCCCGCGGGGAGGTCCCAGACCAGCTGCCACGCGGAGACCGCGCTCGTGCCCGTGTTCTTCACCGACACGTTGGCGGTGAAGCCGCCGGACCACGAGCTGGGCACGTTGTACGTCACCGCGCAGGCGCCCGGCGTCGTGCCGCCGCCCGTGCCGGTCCGCACCGACACGGCGGTCGACGGCGGCGAGGTGTTGCCCGCCGCGTCCCGCGCCACCACGTAGAACTGGTACGCGGTGTCGGCGGTCAGGCCGGTGACGGTGGCCGTGGTGCCCGAGCTCGTCGCGACCGCCACGTCGGTGGCGCCCGCCTCGCGGTAGACCTGGTAGCCGCTCACGCCGGTGTTGTCCGACGCCGCGGACCAGCTCAGCGCCACCGAGTTCGCGGTGGCGGTCGCGGTGGGCGTGCCCGGCGCCGTCGGCGCCTGGGTGTCACCGCCGCTGCTGCCGCCGGTGAAGATCACGTCCGAGCAGCTGTAGAACGCCTCGGGGCTGTCGCTGCGCTGCCAGATCGAGTAGATGACGTGGCGACCGCTCTTGTTGGGCAGGGTGCCGTTCCAGGAGTACTCGCCGCCGGCCGCGACCGGGTTGGTGATGCTGTCGAACGGCACGGGCTCCAGGTCCGACCACTTCAGCGGCTGCGTGACGTCGAAGCCGTCCTTGGTGACGTACTGGTCCCAGGTGCCGGGGTGCGGCGCCCACGCGTTGTACTTGAAGTTGATCCGCGCGCCGGCCTGCAACGTCGTCGTCGGCCAGTCGGCGCGGGTCAGGTTGTAGGCGTCGTACTTGGTCGTCGGGCCGCAGAGGTCGCCGTCGGCGATGATCTCGCGGTGCTTGCCGCCCGCCAGGCTGATCAGGTTGCCGTACCAGTCCCACAGCGGCTGCTTCCCGCCGATCTGCACCGCGGCGACGCACGCCGGGTTCGTCGGGTTCAGGTCGCCGCCGCCGCTACCGGCCCTGCCGTCTTCGTAGCAGGCGTAGGTGCGGCTTGCGGGGTAGGTCATCGACCCGTGTGCCAACGCCACGCCGCTCTGGACGAAGACGCTGGTCACACCGACGATACCGAGCGCGGCAACGGCCAACGCCCCAAAGCGCTTGAGTCGCAAGGACCTTCTCCTTCAGATCGACGGTGATCTGTGAAACCACAGGACTGGGAGCGCTCCCAGAATCACGATCGCATTACCGGTGACGCCACGTCAACGGCCCGTTTCAACTGGTGCCCACCGGGTACCGCTCGACCATGCGCATCGCGGTGGTCGGTCAGATAGCCCGTGACCTGGTCTTGGTGGTGCCCGAGGTGCCCGGACCGGGTGCCCGCGCGGAGGTCCTGGAACGTCGCGAAATGCTCGGCGGGAAGGGCGCGAACATCGCCCGGGGCACGAGGCAGCTCGGCGCGACGGCCGCGCTGGTCGGCGTCGTGGGGGACGATCGGGAAGGCCGCCTGCTGGTCGAGCGGCTCGACGCGGACGGCGTAGCGACGTCCGCCGTGGTGTGCCGGTCGGGCGTCCGGACGGCCCTTATCGTGGACGTCGTGTGCGATGGCGGGTACCGGTACCTGGAGGACGTCCCCGGGCCGACCCTGGTGACGGCGGACGACGTGCGGGCGGCGGCGTCGACGCTGGCCGGCGCGGACGCGGTGGTCGTGCAGTTGCAGCAGCCCGCCGAGGCGGCGCTGGCTGCGGTGCGCGCGGCGACCGGGCTGGTCGTGCTGGACGGCGCGCCGGACGGGCGCGCGGCCGAGCTGCTGGCCGCGGCGGACGTGGTGCGCGCCGATCACCGTGAGGCGGAGGTGCTGACAGGGCGGTCGATCACCGGGGCGGACGCGGCCGTGCGGGCGGGACGGGAGCTGCTGGCCCGCGGGCCGTCGGTGGTGGCGCTGGAGGTGCCGGGCGAGGCGAACGTGCTGACCTGGGGCGAGGGGTCGGCGGTGATCCCGTTGACCGACGAGGAGGTCGTGGACACGACCGGGGGCGGCGACGCGTTCGTGGCCGCGCTGACCGTGGCGCTGGTGCGCGGTGACGACCCCGAGCAGGCGGGTCGGCTGGCCACGGCCGCCGCGGGCCGCGCGGTGGGCCACCCCGGCGGGCGGACGGACCTCGACGGGCTCGCGCTAGGAGCCCGTCAGCTCGGCTAGGTACCGGAAGAACCGGTGCGCCGGGCGGAGGTGGCCCGGGTCCTCGGTGAACATCGCGCGGTGCACGTAGGCGTAGAAGACGACGTCCGGGCCGTCCGCGAGGACGAACCTGGTCAACGGGTGCTCGGCCCCGGGGCAGTGCTCGGTCCCGTGCGGGATGACGCGGACCGTGACGTCGGCGCGGTCGACGGCGAAGCCCTCCAGCACGTAGGCCGTGCAGCGGTCGGCGTCGAGCTGCGCCAGGGACGGGTGGATGCCCAGCGGCGCGTAGACGTCGATCCGCTCGGCGGTGCGGCACAGCACGTTGATCACGCTGGTCGCCTCGGCGCCCCAGGCGCACCACATCGTGGGATCGGGGGGCGACGAGGCGGCGATGCCATCCTCCAGCCGCTGGATCCGCTGCGGCGACTGCCTGGTCCGCGAGGCGAGCTCGGCCACGGTCAGACCTGCGGCCTCGCGGACCCGGCGCAGTTCGAGGCCGAGCAGGCGGCCACGCAGCGTCGGCTTGTGGTCCATCAGGTCATCACCTCGGCTGCGAGACACATCGCGTGCGTGATCCGAAGCTATATTGATAATTATCCCGATGTCGACTCACCGGACGGGTGCGGTGTCGCTACCCTCTGCACCGCTCCGGGCCACCAGATCCGACGGGACGAGGACATGGGCGACGACGCCCCGATCTCCAGCACGGTGCAGGCGTGGGAACTCGGGCTGCTGCTTCGGGACCACCGGGAACGGCTCGGGCTCACGGCGGCGGCGGTCGGCAGGACGACGGGCATCGGCGGCACGAACCTGTCCGCGATCGAGTCCGGCAAGCGGCGGCTCACGGCGGCGAAGCTCGGCGACCTCGCCGACGCCTACGAGCTGACCGAGGACGATCGCGCCGGGCTGGAGGCGCTGCGGGCGCAGACCGAGCGGCGCGAGTGGTGGTACGACTACGCCCGCCTCTACTCGGACGACTTCCTGCGGCTGCTGGGGTTGGAGGCGGGAGCGGCCAAGGTCTGCGAGTACGCGCCGGACATCATCCCCGGGCTGCTCCAGACCGCCGACTACGCGCGGGCGGTGGTGCGGGCGGGCACGCCGTACATCCGGCCGGTCGACGTCGGCCCGAGGTTGGAGACGCGGCTGGCGCGGCAGGGCCGGCTGGACGGCGACCACCCGGTGCGGCTCGACGTCGTGCTGGGCGAAGCCGCGTTGCGGCAGCTCGTCGGCGACCCCCGCGTGATGCGCCGGCAGCTCGCCCACCTGCTGGACGTCCTCGACCGCAAGGGCGGTCACGTCCGGGTGCGGGTCATCCCCTTCGCGGTGGGGGCGCACCCGCTGCTCGGCGCGGCGTTGAAGATCCTTTCCTTTCGCTCCAACAGGCTCGGCGACCTGATGTACCAGGAGACAGCGATCAGCGGTGTCATCATCGACAAGCACCAAGTGATACTCGAGTCGACGGCGAGCTTCGCGGAGACGTTCGACCGAGCGCTCGGCGACCGCGACTCGCGCGAGTTCATCGACGCGGTCTACCACGAGATGGAGCGGTTCTGATGCCTCACACCCCCTCGGCCACGGCGCGTGGTTGGTTCAAGAGCAGCTTCAGCACGGCGTCGGGTGACTGCGTCGAGGTCAGGTTCGACGGTGACGTGGTCCAGGTGCGGGACACCAAGGACCAGGGCGGCGGACCGGTGCTGACCGTGCAGGCCCCGGCGTGGGATGACTTCCTGCGCCAGTTGCTGTCGGGCGCGGTCGAGGCGGACGGCGTGCTGGCCGTGCTGCCCGCGCCGCGCGGCGGCGCGATCCTGCGTGCGGGCGAGGACGGCGGCGAGCTGCGCTACACGCGTGGCGAGTGGGAGATGTTCATGCGGGGCGTGCGCGCGGGCGAGTTCACCCACTCCGCCGTCGTCTCCCGGGCGAGTTGACGACCGCGACCTGCCCGGGAACGCGCTGGAACCGGACCCCTCATGGACGGGCACCAGCCGGTTCCGTAACCTGTCCGAGACCCTGGACGGGTGTAACCCGTTCGGGGACCCACCCGGCTCAAGGAGGATCGCGCGAACCGTGGCGTCGAAATCCGCTCAGCGCACCGCCCGCGCAGCCCTGACGGCCACGGCCGTCTCCGCGCTGCTCGGCGCCGCGATGCCCCTCCCCCAGGCCGCCGCCGACCCCGAGACGCCGTCCGACGCCTCGGCCGCGTTGCGGAAGTACAACGACCTCTCCCACCAGGCCGAGGCGCTGAACGAAGAGCACCTGCGCGCGCAGGAGACGCTGTCCAACGCCCAGGGCACGCTCGACCAGGCCAACCGCGACATCACCACGGCCCAGCAGGCGCAGGAAGCGCTGCGCGGCCAGGTCGACCTGCTCACCGAGGCCTCCTTCGAGGGAGCGCGGTTCAACCAGCTGTCCGCGTTGCTCGTCAGCGACTCGCGGCAGGACTTCCTCAACCGCATGTCCGCGCTGGGCGTGCTGGCGGGCGACAACGCGGAAGCCCTGCAGGGGCTCAGCGACGCCGTCGACCTGGCCAACGACGCCGCCCGCCGCGCGACCGAGGCCGCCGACGTCGCGAACAAGGCCATCGTGGACATCGACCAGCGCAAGGCCGCGCTGGACGGGCAGATCACCGAAGCCCGCGAGGCCTACCGCTCGTTGAGCTCGGCGGAGCGGGCGGCGTTGAACAACGCGGGCGACATGAGCGCGATCCCCGTCCCGGCGGGCAAGGCCGGCGAGGCGCTGGCGTTCGCGCTGGCCCAGCGCGGCAAGGACTACGTGTACGGCTCGAACGGCCCGAACACCTGGGACTGCTCCAGCCTCATGCAGGCGGCGTACCGGGCGGCCGGCATCGCGATCCCGCGCACCACCTACAGCCAGGCCACCATCGGCCGGCAGGTGTCGCGCAACGACGTCAAGGCCGGCGACCTGATCATCTACTACTCCGGCCAGACGCACGTGGCGATGGCGATCGACGGCATCCGCGCCGTGCACGCGTCCACCGAGGGCGTGCCGGTGAAGGTCCAGGACATCGAGTCCATCGGACCGGTGGACGTCATCCGGCGCGTGGTCGGCTGAGCCCGCACCCGGGCAGGTCACGGGCCGGCGACGAGTTGCACCGGTCCTGACGGGCGCTCACAGTTCTCCTGGGCCTAGGCTGGACGCGGTTGAGCAGCAGCCGCACCTGCCGACCACACCCAGGGGTGGACATGGACGATTTCACCGATGCCGTCACGCTCACGGCGCGCGAGGTGTCCGAAGGCGTGGTGGTCGTCGCCGTGGCCGGCGAGCTGGACATGGCGACGGCGCCCGCGGTCGAGGAGTACGTCCACCAGCGGCTCGGTGACGCGAGCCGGGCCCTCGTGCTCGACCTGTCCGGGGTGACGTTCCTCGGGTCGACCGGCATCAACCTGCTGATCGCGCTGCGGTCGGCGTGCGAGGCGGCCGGGACGGCGCTGCGGCTGGTGGCGACGACGAAGGTCGTGCTGCACCCGTTGGAGCTGACGGACCTCGTCGACCACTTCACGATCATCACGGCGGTGAGCGAGGCGAGCTGACGGGCTTGAGCGAGGCGAGCTGACGGGCTCGGCGTTCAGCCGTCGAGGACGGCCCAGACGACCTTGCCGCCGTGCGGCCACGGGTAGCAGCCCCACGTGCGGCTCAGCGCCGACACGATCGTGAGGCCCCACCCGCCCTGGCGCGGAGGGTCGGGCTTCGGCTCCCGAGGCGGGTCGGGGCTCCCGTCGCGGACCGCGACGGTCAGCAGCCGGTCCCGGAGCTCCAGGCGCAGCACGGGCGCGGAGCGGGTGTGGCGGACGGCGTTCTCGACCAGCTCGGTGGCGACCGTGACGGCGTCGTGGACCAGGTGGGTGACGTGCCGGCGTTGGCACGTCTCGCGCACGAAGTGCCTCGCCAGCAGGCCGCTGAGCAGCGAGTCAGGCAGTTGCGTCTCGTCGCGCGTGCGTTCGGGCGGGCGTTCGACGGCGGCCAGGGCGGTGGTCAGCGCGGTGAACCGCGGCACCGAGCCCGTGGCGCCGGCCGCGAGCGCACGGCGGTGGCCGGGTGACTCGCCGACCAGCATCACCGGCACGCCCGGCCACTGCGCCACGCGCAGGCCGACCGTGGCGAAGACCGCCATGAACGCGGGCGTGGCGCACTCGAAACCGTCACCGAGCCGCACGATCACGGCGGTGGGCTCGTCCACGGCGCACTTGAGCAGCCCGTCGCGCAGGTCGCGGTAGGTCGTCAGGTCGAGCCGGCCGGTCGGGCGCACCACCGCCGCGCCGTCGATGTCCGTGCGGTGGAGCGTGAGCGCGGCGACGCTGCCGGCTCTCCGCCCACGGTCTCGCGTTGGCATCAGGTCACCCCGCTCGGTGGATACCCGAGCGGTGCAACCCTATTCGCCTGGTCGCGACGCGCGGTCGGTTCGGAGGGCCGACCTCATCGCACGGGCGAGGCGACCTTCGGCTTCGGGGTCCACTGGGTGTAGCCGGCGCTCTCGGCCTCGGCGACCGAGCTGAAGGTGACGTCGCCCTTCATGCGCTTGTAGTACGGCGACTCGGGGGTGTGGAAGATCATCGACTTGGAGTTCGCCTTGACCTCCACCGACTCACCCACCGCGACGGGAACGGGGACGGCGACCGGTGCGGGGGCGACTGCGGCGGGCACGACGACGGGCGCGGGCTCCTCGACGGCTTCCTCGACCTCGGCGACGGGGGTAACGGGTTCCTCGGCCACGGGCGCGACCGGGACGGCGACGGCGACGGCGGGCTCCTCGACCTCGACGGCGGGAGCGATCGGTTCCTCGGCCACGGGCGCGACCGGAGCGACTTCCGCAGCAGCGGGCACGGGCTCCTCGACCTCGACGGCGGGAGCGATCGGTTCCTCGGCCACGGGCGCGACCGGAGCGACTTCCGCAGCAGCGGGCACGGGCTCCTCGACCTCGACGGCGGGAGCGATCGGTTCCTCGGCGGCGGGAGCGGTCGGGGTGGGTTCCGCGGCGATCTCGGCGGCGGGGGCGGGTTCCGCGGTGGGCTGAAGGGCTTCGGCTTCCGCGGCGATCTCGGGCTCGGGCTCCTGGGTGGCCTTCGGCTCCGGAACGGTCTCGGGTTCTTCGGCGGGCTTGGCGGGCTCGGCCGGTGCCGGGAGGGCTTCGGCGGCCGGCACCTCGGCGACGGCGACAGCGACAGGGGTCGCGGCGGGCTCGGTGGCGGTGGGCTTCGAGTCGGTGGGCTCGGAGGCGGCCGGCTCGGTCAGGCGGGCGCGCAGGTCGCGGATGGTGGGGTTGAGGCGCAGCCAGACGACGGCCGCGCCCGCCAGGAACGCCGCCACGCACAGGACGATGGTGAACAACCAGGACACTGCCAACTCCTACGGCCACAGCTTGCGGAACAGGGACGTCGACCGGACGCGTCGCGACAGGCCGAGCACGCCCTCGGTCCGCAGGTCGGGCATCGCGGGCGTTGCCACCCGAAGTCACGACGCCACGCCACCAGCTCGACCCGAAAGCACACGACCCGTCGGCCGAATTCACCGTGTCGGGAACCACAGACTAAGGACGTGTCAAGCGGCGTTCGGCAGCACCCCCTGCCTGCACCCGCACCGACTGCACACCGGGTGCGCGGGCAGCCGCACGTCGGCCAGCAGTGTGCGGGCGTCGTCGAACGTCGGGACCCGCTGCCCCGGCACCAGCAGACCGTCCAGCACCTCCTGCCGCCGCCGCGCCAGCTCGCGCGCCCGCGCCACCGGGTCCTTCAGCCGCGCGCGCACCCGCTCCCGCGACTGCTCGCGCGCCAGGCTGCCCGCCGCGCTCAACGGCCGCCGGGCACGCGGCTCGGTCAGGCGGGCGTTGCGCCGGTTGACGCGCCACCAGGCGCCCAGCGTCATACCCGCCACCGGGGGGCGCGCACGCCGCGCGCCCCCCTGCCACCACGACCGCAGCCGCGCACGGAGGAAGTCGTGCGCTACCTGGTCGCGGCTTCTCGGGCTGCCCTGCCTGGTGCCGTCAGGCCTGCGGTCGACCGCCGCGAGCAGGGCATCGACGCTCCACCCCTCGGCGAACCACGGCTCGACGACCCGGCGCACGGCGGCGCGGTGGGCATCGGGCCAGGTCGCACGCAGGCAGAGCGCCTCGACCGCCGTGTCGATCTCGGCGTCCGTCTCGGGGATGACACGGCCGGGCCACTGACGGGGATCTAGTCGAACTCGCATCGCATGGCTCCCTTCGAACGCGTACCGAACATCCGTTCGAGATAGTGCCACCGACCACCGACAATTCCCGAGTCTTAGATTTGACTTATATAAGCTCAGACTGAAAGATGCTGGTCGTGCACGCGTTCGACGTCCTCGGCGACCCGGTCCGTCGCCGCATCTTGGAGCTGCTCGCCGACGGCGAGCTGACCTCCGGCGCGGTCACCGAGGTGGTCCGCCGGGAGTTCGGCATCTCGCAGCCCGCGGTCTCCCAGCACCTGCGGGTGCTGCGCGAGAACGGCTTCGCCCGCGTCCGCGCGGAGGGCACCCGGCGCCTCTACGCGGTGGACGACCAGGGCCTGCGCGAGGTGGACGAGTGGCTCGACCGGTTCCGGCGGTTCTGGAGCGGGCACCTCGACGCGCTTGCCACCGAACTCGCGCGCGGGAAGCGCGAGAGGCGACTCAAGGAGGAACAACAGTGATCGACATCGCCGACCAGCTCAAGGCCATCCACCGCGGGGTGCGCGCGGGCGCGGACGAGACGATCGGCGTGCTGCTGCGGCGCACGTACGACGCGGCGGCAGCCGACGTGTGGGACGCGGTGACCGACCCGGACCGGCTCAAGCGCTGGTTCCTGCCGGTCAGCGGCGACCTGCGCGAGGGCGGGAGCTTCCAGGTCGAGGGCAACGCGGGCGGCAACGTCCTGACCTGCGCTCCGCCGAAGCTGCTGCGGCTGACGTGGGGCGCCGAGACCAGCATCGTGGAACTCCGCCTCACCGAGGAGGACGCCGAGCGGACCACGGTCGAGCTGGAGCACACCGTGCCCAAGGCCATCGCCGGCAGCGGCGCGGGCGCGCTCTACGTCGGTCCCGGCTGGGACGGCGGGCTCCTCGGTCTGGGCCTGTACCTCGCGGGCGAGGTGCGGGACGGGTTCGACCCGGTCGCCGCCGCCGACGCGCCGGAGACCCGGCGGTTCAACGCCGGGTCGATCGACGCGTGGGCGGCGGTGGTCGCCGAGTCGGGCACCGCCTCGGCGGAGGAGCTGTCCGGGGCGCTGACGATGGCGAAGGCCCAGTACACCCCGGACGCCGGCTGAGGACTACGGCTCGGAGACCTCGGCCTCGACGTCGTCCAGCGTCGACTCGATCCCGTCGAAGCCGGGGTCCGCGGGCGCGGCGTCGTCGGCGCGGCACCCGACCACCGCGAACAGCAGCACGGCGGCCGCGATCACGGCCCTCACTTGACGCCGCAGTGCTCGGCCTGGAACTCGTCCACGCGCCGCTGCGCGTCACCGAGCTTGGCCACCTGCCCGTCACGCCGCTGCAACCGCCGGTCCAGCCGCTCGACCCGGGCGGTGTCGCCCGCGTCGCGCGCCTGCTGCGCCCGTGCCCGCAGCCAGGCCGTCGACCCAGCCACGTCGGGGCCGCCGTTGATGCGGGTGGTGAGCCGCGCGATGCGGTCCTCCACCTTCGGCGCCCGCTCCTCGCACAGCTTCTTCACCCGGTCGGGGCTGATCGTGATGGGCGCGTAGGTGGCGTCCTGCGCGGCGGCGACCCCGGTGGACGTGAGCCCGACCGCGGCGGTCGCGACGACCGCGAAGCGAATCCATGAGTTCATGACGACCACGATCACCGGTCACGGTGTGGAGCGGGTGCGGCGGGTGTTCGGATCGCGCAAAGTCGCCGCGCCCGTTTCACCCCTGCCGCAGCGGTAACCCTCTTCCCCATGAACGACACCTTGTGGGACGACTTCCACCGCGTGGTGAACATGACCTCGCACGAGCTGGAGGACTGGCTGCGCACCCGCTCGGCCGACGAGGACAGCGAGACCGTGCCCGACCAGGCCGGCACGCCGACCGGCCAGGACGTGCTGCGCGTCCTGCGCAAGCGGCGCACGGACCTGACCACCGAGGACGTCAAGGTGATGAGCAGGGTCGTGGAGCGGGTCCGGGCGCAGCGGCGCGAGGACCTGGAGCCGACGGCGGGCGAGGCGCACTGGCGGCACCGGCTCATGTCCATCGGCCACGACCCGCTCAAGCCTGCCTGAGCCTGCCTGAGCCCCGCTCGGCCCGCTTGAGCCTCAGCCCCCGCTTGAGCCTCAGCCCCGGTGGGCGGCGCCGGCTTTCTCGGCGTCCCCCAGCCGCACGCCCGCCTCGGGGACAAGCCCGAACTGCACCACCTGACGGCGGGCGAGGAGGTCGGTGAGCCAGTCGACGGCCACCCGCAGCCGGTTGCCCGGCATCGCCAGCAGGTGGTAGCCGCGCGCCACCGCCTTCGCGGGCAGGCCGGTCAACGGGATGCGCAGCGGGTTGGCCACCGCCTGCGCGCCGGCCAGGTCGACCACGAACCCCAGGTCGCGGTGCCGGTACGTGCCCACCGGGCCGTGGCCCAACGAGGCCGCGACGTTGCGCCCGGCGAGCTTGCCCTGGCGCTGCGCGTGCTGCGCGGTCATCGGCGTCGGCTTGCCGTCGTTGAACACGTCCGGCACCGCCGCCACGTCCCCGGCCGCGAACACGTGCGGGTGCGTCGGCACGGCCAACGTCGGGTCGACCACCACCCGGCCCTTCACCGTGCTCAGCGCGATCGACTTCACCAACGGGTCCGGTTGCACGCCGACGCACCACACGAGCGTGCGCGTCGGGATGCGGCTGCCGTCGGTCAGCTTCGCGCACTCCGCGGTCACCTCCTCGACGCTGGTCCCCAGCCGCACGTCCACGCCGCGCGACCGCAGCACCCGCGCGGCGGGCCCGGACAGCCGGTCGTCCAGGCCGGGCAGCACGCGTGGGGCCGTGTCCACCAGCACCCACTTCACCTCGGACTCCGACAAACCGCTGCGACCGCGCAACGCCGACCGGGTCAGCTGTTGGCCCTGCGCCACCAGTTCCGTGCCCGTGTAACCGGCGCCGACCACGACGAACGTCGCCCGCGCCGCCCGTTCGGCCGGGTCGCTCGCCTGCTCGGCCAGCTCGACCTGCCGCAGCACGTGGTCGCGCAGGAACACCGCCTCGGCGACCGACTTGAACCCGAACGCGTGCTCGGCCACGCCCGGGATCGACAGCAACCGGGTGACCGAGCCCGCCGTCAGCACGAGCCGGTCCCACTCCAGTACCTGCTCACGCCCCTCGACGTCCACCGCCGTGCACGTGCGCGCGGCCAGGTCGATCCCGGTGGCGTGCGCCTGCACCAGCCGCGTGCGCGGCAGCTTGGGCCGCAGCGGCACGGCCACCCGGCGCGGGTCGAGCGAACCGCCCGCGACCTCGGGCAGCAGCGGCACGTAGAGCATGTAGTCGGTGGGGTTCACCGCCACCAGGTCGGCGGCGTCGGCCGGGAGCACGCGTTCCAGCGTGCGCAGGCAGTGGTAGCCCGCGAAGCCCGTTCCGACGACCAGCACGCGCGGCTTGCCCATGGCTCGATCCCTCCGCCGGTGTCCGTTCCGCCAGCGGGTACCCCGGACCGGGAAGGGGTAGACAACGACCATGGCCCTGGGACTGCCGGACGCGATCACCGCCTGCCTCTTCGACCTCGACGGCGTGCTGACGAGCACGGCCGTGCTGCACCGCCGCGCGTGGCGGCGCACGTTCGACGACTTGTTGCGCCCGCGCGGCGAGCCGCCGTTCGCCGAGTCGGACTACCTGGAGCACGTGGACGGCCGGCCCCGCTACGACGGTGTGCGGGAGTTCCTGGCCTCGCGCGGCATCACGCTGCCCGAGGGCCGGCCGGACGACCCTCCCGACGCCGACACCGTGCACGGCGTCGGCAACCGCAAGAACGACCTGCTGGAGGCGATCATCCGACACGAAGGCGTGACCCCCTACCCGGGCACGGCGCCGTACCTGCGCGCGGTCGAGGCCGAAGGGCTGGGCATCGGCGTGGTGACGTCGTCGGCCAACGCCCGCAAGGTCCTCGACGCGGCCGGCCTGAGCCCGTTCGTGCAGGCCCTGGTGGACGGCGTGGTCATCATCCGCGACGGGCTCAAGGGTAAGCCCGCGCCCGACTCGTTCCTGGTGGGCGCCCGTCTGCTCGGCGTGAGCCCGGAGCACGCCGCCGTGTTCGAGGACGCGCTGGCGGGCGTGGCGGCCGGGCGCGCGGGCGGGTTCGGGCACGTGGTGGGCGTCGACCGGACCGGGCAGCGCGAGGCGTTGCGCGCACACGGCGCGGACGTGGTGGTCGAGGACTTGGCGGAGCTCCTGTGACCGGCTGGGAGGTCCACCCCTGGATGGTGCGCTGGGACGGCCTCGCGGTGGACCAGCTGCGCCGGACCGAGTCGGTGTTCGCGCTGTCCAACGGGCACATCGGCATGCGCGGCACGCTGGACGAGGGCGAGCCGCGCGGATTGCCCGGCACCTACCTCAACGGCTTCTACGAGGAGCACGCGCTGCCGTACGGCGAGTCCGGCTACGGCTACCCCGAGGCCGGCGAGACCGTCGTCAACGTCACCGACGGCAAGGTGATCCGGCTGCTGGTCGGGGACGAGCCGCTGGACATGCGCTACGGCCGGGCGCACGCGCACCAGCGGGAGCTGGACTTCCGCACGGGGACGCTGCGCCGCTGCACGGAGTGGGAGTCGCCGACCGGCCGCCGGGTGACCGTGCGCACCGAGCGGCTGGTGTCGCTCACGCAGCGGGCCGTCGCGGCGATCCACTACGAGGTCGTGCCGACCGAGGACCTGCAACTGGTGGTGCAGTCCGACCTGCTGGCCAACGAGCCGGTCGAGAACGAGGGCGACGACCCGCGGGTGGCCGCGGCGCTGAACGAGCCGCTGGTCGCGGACTTCGCGCACGCCGAGGGCCACCGGGCCGTGCTGGCGCACCACGCGCGCAACTCCGAGCTGCGGATGGCCGCCGCGATGGACCACGAGCTGCACGTCGACGACGGCGTGCGCACCGAGATCCGCGCCGAGGGCGACCTGGCCCGCTTCACCGCGGCCGTGGACGTGCCGGCGGGTGGTCGGCTGCGGCTGGTGAAGTACCTGGGCTACGGCTGGTCCGCGCAGCGGTCGGTGCCCGCGCTGCGCGCGCAGGTCGAAGCGGCGTTGGCGGGCGCGCGGCAGACCGGGTGGGAGGGGCTGCTGGCCGAGCAGCGGCGGTTCCTGGACGACTTCTGGGAGGCCTCGGACATCGAGCTGCACGGCGACGACGAGCTCCAGCAGGCGCTGCGGTTCGCGTTGTTCCACATCATGCAGGCGGCGGTGCGCGGCGAGACCAGGGCGATCCCCGGCAAGGGCCTGACCGGGCCGGGGTACGACGGGCACGCGTTCTGGGACACCGAGATGTTCGTGCTGCCCGTGCTGGCCTACACCGTGCCGGAGGCCGCGCGGGACGCGTTGCGGTGGCGGCACTCGACGCTGGACAAGGCGCGTGAGCGGGCCCGGGTGCTCGGCCAGGGCGGCGCGGCCTTCCCGTGGCGCTCGATCAGCGGCGCGGAGTGCTCGGCGTACTGGCCGGCGAGCACGGCCGCGTTCCACGTCAACGGCGACGTCGCGCACGCCGTGGCGCAGTACGTCAACGCGACCGGCGACCGGGCGTTCGAGCGCGAGTGCGGCGCCGAGATCCTGGTCGAGACCGCGCGGTTGTGGACCTCGCTCGGCCACCACGACCAGCACGGCGGGTTCCGCATCGACGGCGTGACCGGCCCGGACGAGTACTCGGCCGTGGTGGACAACAACGTCTACACCAACCTCATCGCGCAGGAGAACCTGCGCGGCGCGGCGGACGCGTGCGACCGGTGCCCGGACGTGGCCGAACGGCTGGAGGTCACCGCCGAGGAGGCGCGGGGCTGGCGCGAGGCCGCCGACGGGATGCGGATCCCGTTCGACGAGCTGCTCGACGTGCACCAGCAGAGCGAGGGGTTCACCTCGCACGCCGAGTGGGACTTCGAGGGCACCGACTCCGACGAGTACCCGTTGCTGCTCAACCGGCCGTACTTCGACCTGTACCGCAAGCAGGTGGTCAAGCAGGCCGACCTGGTGCTGGCCATGCACGTGCGCGGCGACGCGTTCACGCCCGCGCAGAAGGCGCGCAACTTCGCCTACTACGAGCCGCGGACGGTGCGCGACTCGTCGCTGTCGGCCGGCACGCAGGCGGTGCTGGCGGCCGAGGTCGGCGCGTCGGGGCTGGCCTACGACTACCTGGCCGAGGCGGCGTTCACCGACCTGCACGACCTGCACCGCAACGTCCACAACGGACTGCACATGGCGTCGTTGGCGGGCGCGTGGATCGCGCTGGTGGCCGGCTTCGGCGGGATGCGCGACCACGGCGGCGAGCTGTCGTTCGCGCCGCGCCTGCCGCCGGGGCTGACCAGGATGGCGTTCCGGATGACGTGGCGCGGCACCCGGTTCGCGGTGGAGGTCGAGGAGGGCTCGGCCACCTACCGGATCGTCGCGGGCGACGCGTTGCGCGCCCACCACCACGGCGAGCCGATCGTGGTCGAGCCGGGCACGTCGATCACGATGTCCACACCGGACGCGCCCGAACCGCCCGAGCTGCGCCAGCCGCCGAACCGCGCGCCGGCCCGCAGGTCGCCGTCGGTCCGCGTGCCGTTCACAGGTGTTCCGGGAGAGCCCGGAACGGAAAGCGCGGCGCCGTAAGAAGATCGGGGATGAGGTGCCCGGCCGGACTCTTGGGGGGAGGGGAGCCCGGCCGGGACTTGTCAGGCGGCCAACTGGGGGGTGGTGGCCGCCTAAGGCCTCATCGCAGGCACGGGTACCCCTGTTACCGGGGTTCAATCAAGGATTCCGATGACGGCCGCGTGACCCGCGTCATCACGTTGTCCGCACGACCGTGCGGCGACTGCTCGGCACCCGGGCGGCGGGCCCGGTGACCAGCGCGGACGATCTCCGCAGGAGTGCGGCTCCCATCGGTTGACGTGTAACCCACAGGAGTGAGAAGTGCGGCGCTGGGGGCCGCGGCCGGACAGGATGCGCAAACGTGAGCTCAACACCGATCTACGACGAGTTGGCGGCGACCTACCTCGCCGACCTCATCCCCGCGCCCGGTGAGCCCGCCGGGCCGGGGCAACCGGGCGAGCAGGCGCCCGCGCCCGCCGCGCAGGCGTCCACCACGCACGCGCCCGGCGCCCGGACGTCCACGACCCCGGCGGCAGGCACCCCGGAGACCGTCCGGCCGCAGTCGCGCTCCCGGCCGAAGGTCTGAACCACCTCTGATCTTGACACCACCTCGCGCAGCGGAGTAGGACGAGCACAGCCCGTCAAGGTCGCCTACCCCGAAGGGTGGAGCGGAATGCGTGGACGAGCGCTGCTCGTGGCAGCGATCCTGTTAGCCGCCGGTGCGTGCGACGCAGAGCAGACCGAGACCCCCGACCAGGTGACGCTGACCTGGTGGGACTACCTCAACCACTCCCCCTTGGTGGACCAGGCCGTGGACAGCCTCCTCACCCGTTACCGCCAGGAACACCCCGACGTGCGGATCGAGCGCACCTCCCTGCCCTACCCCGAGTTCCGGGCGAAGCTCGCCGAAGCGACCGCGTCCGGCGTGTTCCCCGACATCGCCGCGGTCGACTCCACCGACCTGCCCCGGCTGGCCGAGGGCAACGCCCTGGCCGACCTCACGGACCGCTTCGACCGGTGGGACGTGGCGGCGGAGTTCCTCGCGCCGGTGCGGGAGAGCGCCACCCACCGCGGCCGCGTCCACGGCGTGCCGCTGCGCAGCACCACCACCGCGCTGGTCTACAACCGGGACCACTTCGCCGCCGCCGGCCTCGCGCACCCGCCGACGACGTGGGAAGGTCTGCGCACCGCCGTCGAGACCTTGACCACCGCCGACCGGTCCGGGCTGTGCTTCGGCGCGAAGGGCGACGACCTGACCACCACGTTCCTGCCGGTGCTGTGGCAGGCGGGCGGTGACGTCGACCGGCTCGGCGACCGGGCCTCCCTCGACGCCCTCGCCCACCTGGACGGCCTGGTGGGCGCCGACCGCGGCACGCCGGCGGAGGTGCTGGACCGGACCGACGCCGACGCGCGGCAGCGGTTCGCCGAGGGCCGGTGCGCGATGGCGATCACCGGTCCGGCCGCGATACCGGCGTTCAACCAGGCGGGGCTGGACTGGGCGGCGGCGCCGTTGCCCGAGGGCGCGGCGGGCGGCGCGGGCCGGCTCGGCGGCGAGACGTGGGTGATCGGCCGCAACGGTCGGGTCGACCGGGCGTGGGACGTGCTGACGTGGCTGGCCGAGGCCCCGGACAACGTCACGGAGTTCGGCGGCGGTCTCGGCGCGCTGCCCAACCGCACGGACACCGCGGACGACCTGGCCTGGCAGTGGGACCCGAACGTGGCGGGCTTCACCGACCAGCTGCGGTCGGCGCGGACCCCCACCGCGTACGGCGCGAGGTACCCGGAGATCTCCCGCGCCCTCGCCACCATGGCCACCCGGGTGCTCACCGGAGAGCGCCCACCCGATCAGGCGACCGCCGAGGCCAGGGCGGAGATCGACCGCCTGCCGCGCTAGGCCGAACGGGCGATTGCCGCAACCGGCGCGGAGATCGACCTGCGGCTTCGCCGGTCCGCGCCGCCGGACGGACCGGTGCTGGTGGCACGTCGGGCCCACCGCTCGCGACCCGCCGATTAGCCGTAATGCCGGACCGTGTTGGGCGATATGACCCATAGGGGGAAGGCACGGGGACCGAGGATGAGCCGAATGGGTGCGGGTAACCCCAGGTCATGCGGAACGAGGCGGCCGTGCGCGAACGGCGAACCGGGAAGAGGGGGCCGCGGCCCCGGGCCGACGAGCGCTCCTTCAGCCGGGCGCAGCTGCTCGCGCTCGTGGTCGGCCTGCTCCAGATCGTCATGGCCTCCATCCCGTTCCTCCCCATGGGCGAGGGCGCCAACCACACCCTGTACGTGTGCACCGGCCTGGCCGGTGTCGTGCTCGCGTGGCGGCACCGGCACGCCCGGTGCTACGGGGTCCTCCTCCTGCTGCTCTACGGTCAGCTGTTCATCACCGACGCCGAGGAGACCGGCGCCTTGGGCCTGCCGACGTGGGAGACGCTGGCGTACGGCCGGGCCGCCCTGGCGGGCGTGGTGATCGCGCTGATCCCGGCGTTCAAGCGGCGGTAGTCGCCCGCGGTCATCGTGCCGTCCGGGTGGAAGCGCAGCTTGGCGTCGCCGCTGAGCGCGATCGACTCGAACATCGCGAGGTCGGACTTGGTGGTCGGCCGCCAGTACATGTGCGCGCCGTGGGTGACGGCCATGTCCATCGACATCATGGTCGTCACCGCCCGGTCGTAGCGGTGGCGGCTCAGCTCCGCACCGCCGGAGGCGCGGATGTCGAACACGTCGTGGTCCCCGGTCAGGGGCCGCAGCCCGCCGCGCCGGTCGAAACCGTGCACCACGCCGTCACGCACCACGTACTCCCCCCGTCGTTCGAACCGGTCCATCTTGTCGCGCAACGCCTCGAACTCGACGCGCCGCTGGTCGTACCGGCGCAGCAGCCGGTCGTGGAGGTCGACGTGGGGTAACTCGGGCCGGAAGTAGCCGACGAGGCCGCGGTGGCGGCGGGCCGCGCCCAGCCGGACGTCCAGGTCGTCGATGGTCTTGGCCTTCACCGCCTCGGGTTTGGGCAGCGCGCCCTCGCGCAACCACGCCACCGCGTGCGGGTTGGTGGCCCGCACGTCGATGACGAGGTCCTGCTCGGCGGCCACCTGCTGGAACTTGTGGGCGTTCTCGGTCGGCATGCCGAAAACCGGCTCCACCGACGCCAGGGGGAAGAGGTGATCAGTGCGCACGGCTATTAAGGTCCGCCCGAAATGGGCGTGCACCAGACCGCCGGCTTCGGTTAGCTCGAAGCGTGACCCCTGATTCACTGATCGGACTGCTGGCCGACCCCGAGCGGTTGCGCGTGGCCGCCGCGCTGGTCCTCGGCGCCCGCACAACGGCGGACATCACCGAGGCGACCGGGTTGGACGCTCGGCGGGTCGAGAACTCGTTGCGCCGGCTGCGGTCGGCCGGCCTCGTCGTGACCGACGGGTCGGGCCTGCGGCTGCGCGAGGAGGTGTTCAAGGAGGCCACCCGGGTCGACCAGGCGAACCGGGTCCACGAAGACCCGTTCGTGCGAGATGGGCGGCTGGTGAAGCTCCCCGCGCAGCGCGGGCGCAGGCGGGCGGTGCTCGAACAGGTCAGCACCGCGTTCGAACCGGGTAGACGGTACCCCGAGCGGGACGTCGTGGAAGTGCTGAAGAGGTGGTGCGACGGCGGTGAGGTCGACCACGTGACCGTGCGCCGGTACCTCGTGGACGAAGGGCTGCTCAGCCGGGACGACGGCGTGTACTGGCGCACCGGCGGCCCGGTGAGCGTCTAGCGGTCGTCACGCCGTCCGGGCAGGCGTGCACGCCGTCGTGCGGTGGTGCGGTGGTGCGGTGGTGGGATCGTCGGCTGTCCGGCGGCTCAGCCGAAGGTGTCGGGGTCGGGGCCGGTGCGCTCACCCCGGTCCAGCTCCCCGATGCGGCCCATGTCCTCGTCGTCGAGCTCGAAGTCGAACAGGGCGAAGTTCTCCGCGATCCGGCTCGGCGTCACCGACTTGGGGATGACCACGTTGTCCAGCTGCACGTGCCAGCGCAGCACGACCTGCGCGGGCGTGCGGCCGTGCTTGGCCGCGATCCCGGTGATGACCGGGTCGGCGAGCAGCGCGCCCTGCGCCAGCGGGCTCCACGCCTCGGTCGCGATGCCCAGCCGGGCGTGCACGGCCCGCAGCTCGGGCTGCTGGAGCCGGGGGTGCAGCTCGACCTGGTTCACCGCGGGCACCGCGCCGGTGGCGTCCACGATCCGCTCCAGGTGCGCGGGCTGGAAGTTGGACACGCCGATCGCCCGCACCCGGCCGTCGGCGTGCAGCTTGCCCAGCGCGCGCCAGGTGTCGACGTACCGGTCCTGCGCGGGCGCGGGCCAGTGCACGAGGTACAGGTCCACCCGGTCGAGGCCGAGCCGCTCGGCGCTCGCGTCGAACGCGCGCAACGCCTCGTCGTAGCCCTGGTCGGAGTTCCACAGCTTGGTGGTCACGAAGATCTCGTCGCGCGGCACGGACGAGTCGGCGACGGCGCGGCCGACCTGCTCCTCGTTGCGGTAGGCGGCGGCCGTGTCGATGCTGCGGTAGCCGACCCGCAACGCCTCGGTCACCGCGCCGTGCGCGTCCTCAGTGGACACCTGGAAGACGCCGAAACCGAGCTGGGGCATGGTGACGCCGTTGTTCAGGGTGATGGTCCTCATGCGCTCCATCATGCCCGTTGTCAACGCCTCCCACGTGCTGGAACGCGTTGACGGGCGGCAGGCCCCACTGGTCCGATCTCCACCGTGACGGCATTGCCCGAGGTGGCTGAGGTCGAGGTGAGGGTGGTCATCCGCGTCTCCGCGACCGGCCCGAGGGTGGTGGACGCGGCGGGACGGCTGGCCGAGGCGCTGCGCT
Source organism: Actinosynnema sp. CA-299493 (assembly GCF_050946825.1). Classification (NCBI taxonomy): domain Bacteria; kingdom Bacillati; phylum Actinomycetota; class Actinomycetes; order Pseudonocardiales; family Pseudonocardiaceae; genus Actinosynnema; species Actinosynnema sp. CA-299493. The sequence continues at coordinate 2,640,400 of NZ_CP191993.1, read as the reverse complement.
CGGCGCTCGACCTGTCGGACGCGGACGTGGTGGTCGACCCGGAGGTCGAGCGGGTCGAGCCGGAGCTGCGGATCCTGGCCGACTCGCGGCGCGTGCTGCGCCGGGGCGTGCCGGTGGAGCTGACCAGGCTGGAGTTCGACCTGCTGCACCACCTGTGCGCCAACCCGCACCGGGTGCACCGGCGGACCGCGCTGATGGCGAGCGTGTGGCGCACGAAGAGCATCGTGGACACCCGGACGGTGGACGTGCACGTGCGGCGGCTGCGGCACAAGCTGGGCGCGGCGGCGTCGATCATCACGACCGTGCGCGGTGTCGGCTACCGGGTGGACCACGCCGGCGAGGTCGTCGTGGAGCGGGAGACGCCGGTCGGCGGATGAGCGCGACCCGCCGGCCCGCCCCGGCGCGAGGTGGTCCGCGCGGTCACGGGTAGTTGCCACCACCGCCGTTCCGGACACCGGTGAGTGCTACTCCGGGAAGTGGTGGTTACCCGGCGGCTCTCCGGGTAGGCCCAGCCCATGGGATTCGAACGAGCGGTGGTGACGGGCGGGGCCGGGTTCCTCGGCTCGCACGTGTGCGAAGCGCTGCTCAAGCGCGGCACGCGGGTGGTGTGCGTCGACGACTTCCGCACCGGGTCGGCGGACAACCTGCCGAACGACCCCCGGCTGGGCGTGGTGGTCGCGGACGTGACCAGGCCGCTCGACCTGCTCGGCCACGTCGACCTGGTGATGCACCTGGCCTGCCCGGCGTCGCCGGTCGACTACCTGCGGATGCCCGTCGACACGCTCAAGACGGGTGGTTTCGGCACGCTGCACGCGCTGGAGCTGGCCCGGCGCAAGAACGCGCGGATCGTCATCGCCTCCACCAGCGAGGTGTACGGCGACCCGTTGGAGCACCCGCAGCGCGAGACGTACTGGGGCAACGTCAACCCGATCGGCCCGCGCAGCGTCTACGACGAGGCCAAGCGCTTCGGCGAGGCCATGACCAGCGCGTTCCGCGGCGAGTACGGCGTGGACACGGGCATCGTGCGCATCTTCAACACCTACGGCGCGCGGATGCGGCCCGACGACGGCCGGATGATCCCCACGTTCGTGCGGCAGGCGCGCGCGGGCGAACCGCTGACCGTGCACGGCGACGGCGCGCAGACCCGGTCGCTGTGCCACGTGGACGACCTGGTGCGCGGTCTGCTGTCGATGGCGGAGTGCGACCACCCCGGTCCGGTGAACCTCGGCAACCCCGAGGAGGTCACCGTGCTGGAGGTGGCCCGCAAGGTCGTCGAGCTGACCGGCAGCACGTCCACGATCGAGCACGTCGACGCGATGACCGACGACCCGCGCCGCCGCCGCCCGGACATCTCGCTGGCCCGGCGGGTGCTGTGCTGGCAGCCGGAGATCGGGCTGGACGAGGGGCTGCGGCGCTCGTTTGACCGGCAACTCGTCGGGTAGTCGGACGAGGTCGGTCCGCGACGGTCCACACAGGAGTTGAGCGAAAGGGGAAAGCCGTGCGGGTGCTCGGAATCAACGCGGTCTTCCACGACCCCGCCGCCGCCCTCGTGGTCGACGGCGAGGTGGTGGCCGCCGCGGAGGAGGAACGCTTCTCCCGGCGCAAGCACGGCAAGCGGCCGGTGCCGTTCTCCGCGTGGGAACAGCCCGAGCAGGCCGCGCGCTGGTGCCTGGAGCACGCCGGGCTGACCCCGGCCGACCTCGACGCGGTCGCCTACTCCTACGACCCGGACCTGGTCGAGCCGAGCGACGTGCCGTGGGAGGACCTGCGCACCGAGTACGCCCGCCGCGCGCCGTACTTCCTGGCCACCGCGCTGCCGGGGCTGGACCCGGCGATCGTGCGGTTCGTGCCGCACCACGTGGCGCACGCCGCGTCGACCGGGCTGGCCGCGCCGTTCGACGGCGACTGCGCCGTGCTGGTCAACGACGGTCGCGGCGAGTGCCGCTCGCACCTGGCGGGCAGCTACCGGGGCCACAAGCTGGAGACGCTGGCCGCGCAGCACCTGCCCCACTCGTTGGGCCTGTTCTACGAGGACCTGACCGAGCACCTGGGTTTCCTGCGCTCCAGCGACGAGTACAAGGTGATGGCGCTGGCTTCCTACGCCGAGCCCAAGCACCTGGACCTGCTGCGCGAGCACGTCCGCGCGACCGAGGACGGCGGGTTCCACATCACGCCGCTGGACTGGGCGACGCTGGCCAAGCGCCGCGACCCGGACGGCGAGGTGACGCGGGAGCACGCCGAGCTGGCGGCCAGCGTGCAGGTGCGCGTCGAGGAGGTGCTGCTGGACCTGGCCCGGTGGCTGCACGAGCGGACCGGGCACAAGCGGCTGACCATGGCGGGCGGTGTGGCGCTGAACTGCGTGGCGAACACGCGGATCTTCGCCGAGGGGCCGTTCGACGAGGTGTGGGTGCAGCCGGCGGCCGGTGACGCGGGCACCGCGCTGGGCGCGGCGTTGCAGGTGGTGGCGGACGCCGGCGAGCCGGCCGCCGCGATACCGGGCGCGGACCTGGGCCGGTCGTGGACCGACGCGCAGGTCGAGGACTACCTGCGCGCCGCGAAGATCGCGTACGAAGAGCCGGACGACGTGGCCGTCGCGGTGGCCGAGGCGTTGGCCGGCGACCAGGTGGTGGCGTGGTTCCAGGGTCGCAGCGAGTACGGGCCGCGGGCGTTGGGCCGCCGGTCGCTGCTCGCGCACCCCGGCAAGGCGGAGAACCTCGAACGGCTCAACAACGTCAAGGGCCGCGAGCAGTTCCGCCCGATCGCGCCGATGGTGCTGGCCGACCGCGCGGCCGAGCTGTTCGAACGGGGGCCGTTGCCGAGCCCTTACATGCTGTTCGTGCACGACGTGCGCCCGGAGTGGCGTGACCGGATCCCGGCGGTCGTGCACGTGGACGGCACCGCGCGCGTGCAGACCGTCGACCCGGCGACCGAGCCGCTGATGGCCAGGGTGATCCGCGAGTTCGACCGGCGCACGGGCGTGCCCGTCGTGGTGAACACGAGCCTGAACACGGCCGGGCGGCCCATGGTGGACGACCCGCGTGACGCGCTGGAGTGCTTCGGCTCGGCGCCGGTCGACCTGCTCGCGATCGGCCGGTTCGTGGTGCGGCGGCCATGAGCGTCGACTACGCGGTGGTGATCCCCACCGTCGGCCGGGACAGCCTGCGCGTCGTGCTGGACGCGCTGGAGCGCGGCGCCGGCCCGCCGCCGCGCGAGATCATCGTGGTGGACGACCGGCCCGAGCCCGGACCGCTGCCGCCGACGCACTCGGCGCGCGTGCTGCGCACCGGTGGTCGTGGCCCGGCCGCCGCGCGCAACGCCGGGTGGCGTGCCGCGTGCTGCGAGTGGGTCGCGTTCCTGGACGACGACGTGGTGCCGCCGCGTGACTGGAAGCTGCGGCTGGCCGCGGACCTGGCACAGCTGGGGCTGGACGTCGGCGCGTCGCAGGCGCGGATCGTCGTGCCGCTGCCCGGGGACCGCGAGCCGACCGACTGGGAGCGCGGCACGGCGGGGTTGGCCGACGCTCGGTGGATCACCGCGGACATGGCCTACCGGCGGGCGGCGCTCGTGCACGCGGGCGGGTTCGACGAGCGGTTCCCGCGCGCGTACCGGGAGGACGCCGAGTTGGCGTTGCGCGTGCAGGCGCACGGGTACCGGATCGTGGACGGTGACCGCGTGACCACGCACCCGGTGCGGGAGGCGGGGTTCTTCGCCAGTCTGAAGCAGCAGCGCGGCAACGCCGACGACGCGCTGGTGCGGCGGTTGCTGGGTCCCGGGTGGCGCGACCGGATGGGTGGCGCGCCGGGGCGGCTGCCCTGGCACGTGGCGACCACGGCGGCCGGGGCGTTGGCGGTCCTGTGCGGACTGGCCGGGTGGCGGAAGGCCGCGGTGGCGTTCGGCGGCACGTGGGCCGGGTTGACCGGGTGGTTCGCCGCGCGGCGGATCACGCCCGGACCGCGGACCGGGGACGAGGTGGCGCGGATGGTCGTGACCAGCGTCGCGATCCCGCCGGCGGCGTGCTGGCACCGGGTGCGCGGTGAGCTGCGCCACCGGGCGGTGCCCGCTGCGGGAGGGCCGCGCCGCCGGGTCGTGCTGGTGGCCTACGCGCTGGACCGGCTGCGCTCGCGGGGCGAGCCGCGTGCGGTGGCGCACAGGGCATCGGCAGACGGCTCCAAGGCGGCAGGCCGGGCCTCCAGCGGCGAGTTCCCGCCGGCAGGCACGTCATCGGCGCGCGGGTCGAGGTTGTCGGCGCGCGGACCCGAGGCGGCAGGTGGCTCCGGGACGGCACGTCGGGCCGGGTCGTCAGCGCACGGGCCCGAGGCGGCAAGTGGCTTCGAGGCGGCAGGTGGGTCGGGATCGGGGGCAGGTGTGGCGCGGGAGCCGGGGAACGATCCCGGGCCTGGTTCCTGGAGGTGGTGGCCATGAGGGTGCTCGTGTTGCGCGCGCTCGGCCTCGGTGACCTGCTGACCGCCGTGCCGGCGCTGCGCGGGTTGCGGCGGGCGCACCCCGAGGCCGAGATCACCCTGGCCGCGCCGGGCTGGCTGGCCGACGCGGTGGCCCGGATCGACGCGGTCGACCGGCTGCTGCCCACCGAAGGGCTCGTGCCCATCGACTACGACTCGCCGGACCTGGCGGTCAACCTGCACGGGCGCGGGCCGCAGAGCACCGAGCTGCTGCGCGCCACCCACCCCGCCCGGCTGATCACGCACGGCGTGCACGTGCCGTGGCCCCGGCACCAGCACGAGGTGCTGCGGTGGTGCCGGCTGCTGGGGCAGTTCGGCATCGCCTGCGACCCGGTCGAGCTGCGCCTGCCGCCGCTGCCCCGCCACGACGCGATCGTCGTGCACCCCGGCGCGAGCCACGGCGCCCGGCGGTGGCCGGCCGACCGGTTCGCGGCGGTGGCGCGGGCGTTGGGCCCGGACGTGGTGGTGACCGGCAGCCCGGCCGAGGAGCCGCTGGTGCGCGAGGTCGCGCCGGGGCGGACGCGGACGGGCGACCTGGCCGGGTTGCTCGACCTGGTGGCCGGCGCGCGTCTCGTCGTCTGCGGCGACACCGGCGTGGCGCACGTCGCCACCGCCTACGGCACGCCGTCCGTGGTGCTGTTCGGCCCGGTGCCCCCCGCCGAGTGGGGGCCGAGGTCGGGTCCGCACCACGTGCTGTGGCACGGCACGACCGGCGACACGTTCGCCGACCGCCCCGACCCGGGGCTGCTCCGGATCACCGTGGACGAGGTGCTGGACGCCGCGCGATCGTTGCTGGGAGGTGGACCGTGGCCAGGATCGGCGTCATCGGCGCGGGCTATGTCGGGCTGACCACCGCGGCCTGCTTCGCCCGGCTCGGGCACACCGTGGTGTGCGCGGACGTGGACGAGGCGAAGGTGGCCGCGCTCGGCCGGGCCGAGATCGGCGCGCACGAGCCGGGGCTGGCGGACCTGGTCGCGGAGGGGTCGCGGGCCGGGCGGCTGCGGTTCGTGCTCGGCAACGCCGAGGCACTGACCGAGGTGGACTTCGTGTTCCTGTGCGTGCCGACGCCGACCGGTGTGGACGGTGCGGCCGACCTCACCGCGGTGCACGCGGTGTTGCGCGAGGCGCGGGAGGCGGCGCCGGCCGGCTGCGTCCTGGTGATCAAGTCGACGGTGCCCGCCGGCACGACCGAGCGGGTGGCGGAGCTGGTGGGCCGGCCGGACGTGCGGGTGGTGTCCAACCCGGAGTTCCTGCGCGAGGGACACGCGGTGGACGACTTCCTGCGGCCCCAGCGGGTCGTGGTCGGATCGGAGGAGGAAGAGGCGGCACGGCGGGTGGTCGCGCTGTACGCGGGCACCGGCGCGCCGGCGCTGGTCACCGGCAGCGCGAGCGCGGAGCTGGTGAAGTACGCCAGCAACTGCTTCCTGGCGATGAAGCTGTCCTACGTCAACAGCCTGGCCGAGCTGTGCGAGCAGGTCGGCGCGGACATCGGCGACGTGACCGAGGGGATGCGGCTGGACGACCGGATCGGGTCGTCGTTCCTGGAGCCGGGGCCGGGCTGGGGTGGTTCGTGCTTCCCCAAGGACACCAGGGCGCTGCTGTCCACGGCGGAGGACGCGCGGGTGGACTTCCCGTTGCTGCGCGCGACCATCGGCACGAACAGCCACCAGGCGCACCGCGTGGTCGCGCTGGTGCGCGAGGCGGTGGGCGGTTCGCTGACCGGTGTGCGGCTCGGGCTGCTCGGGCTCACGTTCAAGGCGGGCACCGACGACCTGCGCGACTCGCCCGCCCTCGCGGTGGCCTCGCTGCTGGCGGCGGAGGGCGCGTGGCTGACCGGCTACGACCCCTGCGTCGCGGCGGACTGCGGCCCGGTGCGGGTGCTGGACTCGGTCGAGGCGGTGGCCGCCGCCGCGGACGGGCTGGTGGTGCTGACCGAGTGGCCTGAGTTCGCGGAGCTGGACTGGCCGAACCTGGCCGCCGCGATGACCCGCCCGGTCATCGTGGACACCCGCAACCTGCTGCCGGTCGAGAAGGTCACCGAGGCGGGGTTCCACCTGGTCTCGCTGGGCCGGCGGACCCCGGACCGGCCGAGTAGGACCGGACCTGACCTACATCGTCCCTAACGTCGTGGGTGGCGGGCGGTCCGCCACCGCGAGACGAGGAGACGATCAAGTGAACGTCGTGCCCGACGGGTACCACACCGTGACGCCCTGGATCATCACCGCGGGCCGGACGGCCGAGTTGATCGACTTCACGGTCGACGTCCTGGACGCCGTCGAGCTGGGGCGGGTGGAGGCCGACGGGGTGATCGGCCACGCCGAGGTCCGCGTCGGCGACTCCGTCGTGATGATGTTCGACCACCCGACCTGGCCGACCACGCCCGCCTGCCTGCGCCTCTACGTCGCCGACGACGCCGAGGTGCTGCGCCGGGCCGTCGCGCGCGGCTCGGTCGTGGTGACCGAGCCGACCGAGCTGTTCTGGGGTGACCGGGTGAGCCGGCTGCGCGACCCGTTCGGCAACCTGTGGTGGGTCCACCAGCGCGTCGCGGAGCCGACCCCGGACGAGTTGACCGCCCGGATGGCCGACCCCGCGTTCGTCGCGGCGATGGCGTACGTGCAGAGCGCCGACATCTCCCCCACCGGCTGACCGCGCGCCTACCCGCGCGGGTCCCAGCGGAAGAAGCGGACGGCCAGGGCGGTGGCGGCGACCGTCCACAGCACCACGGACAGGGCGGCCGGGCCGACCTGCCCGGTCGGGCCGCCCCACGCCGCCGCGACCAGCGAGCCGAGGCCCGTGCCCGGCACCAGGAACACCGGGAGCTCCACCACGCCGTTCGACCCGAACAGGCCGCCGATGACCAGGGCGAAGAAGAACGGCGCCGTGGTGATCTGGGCCAGCTCCGCCGTGCCGGTCACACCGCTGGTGGCCACACCCGCCGCGCAGCCCAGTGCCACACCGCCGATCATCGCCGGCACCAGCAGCTCGGGCCGGGCGGGCACGGGCGCGCCCGCCGCCACGCTGATGCCCAGCAGCACCACCGCCTGGGCGAGGCCCAGCAGCACCACCGGCAGCAGGATGCCGGTCAGCACGACCACGTCCGACGCCGCGCCCGTCCGCAGCCGCTTGAGGTAGAGGTCCTGCCTGCGGGCGGTCAACGCGGTGGTCACCGTGACGTAGACGGTGAACCCGAACGAGAACAGCAGTTGGAGCGTGACGACCATGGTCCACCCGGTCTGCTCGCCGTCCATCACCAGCGCGAAGTACAGACCCGCGGCCATCGGCATCAGCACGGCCAACGCGGCGGCCGTGCGGTTGCGCAGCAGGAGCCTCAGCTCGGCCAAGCCCAGTGCGGCGATCATGCGGCCACTACCTCCTTGCCCGTCCGGGCACTGTGGAACACGTCCTCCAGCGACGCGTGGTGGGCGCGGATCCGGCCCAACCGCAGGCCCTCCCGCCCCGCCCACGCCAGCAGCTCCGCCAGGTCGTCCTGCAACTCGCCGGTGCGCACCTCGACCCGGCCGGTCGGCCGGTGCACCACGTCGCCGGACAGCATCGGCAACGCGCCCACGTCGAGCCGGTCCGGCAGGTCGAACTCGATCCGCGCGGGCTGGGCGGCCAGCACGTCCACCAGCGCGCCGGACACCGCCACCAGGCCCTCGTGCAGGATCGCGAGCCGGTGCGCGAGCGACTCGGCCTCCTCCAGGTAGTGCGTGGTCAGCACCACGGTCGTGCCCTCGGCCAGCAGCCCGCGCACCACCTCCCACGTGCGCTGCCGCGACTCGGGGTCCAGCCCGGTCGTCGGCTCGTCCAGGAACAGCAGCTCCGGCCGCCCGAGCACGGCCAGCGCCAGGTCCAGCCGCCGCCGCTCGCCGCCGGAGAGCTGCTTGATCCGCACGTCGCGCCGGTGCGCCAGGTCCAGCCGCTCCAGCACGTCCTCCGTGGCGCGCCGACCGCTCGTGACGCGCCACAGCTCCACCATCTCGCGCGCGGTCAGGTCGGCCGGGAAACCGCTGTCCTGCAACATGATCCCGGTGCGCGAGCGCAACGCCGCCCGGTCCCGGAACGGGTCGAGCCCCAGCACCCGCACGGTGCCGCCGAACGGGGCGCGCAGCCCCTCCAGCGTCTCCATGGTCGTGGTCTTGCCCGCGCCGTTCGTGCCCAGCAGCGCGAACAGCTCCCCCCGCCGCACCTCGAAGTCGACCCCGCGCACGGCTTCGAAGTCACCGTAGCGGCACCTGAGGTCCGCCACGTCGATCACCGTTTCTCCCATGGTCGCCATCGTGGTCGCGGGCGGGCGCGGCGCCCAGTGCCGTCGCGCACCGGTCCCTGTGACAGATGTCAGCAGACAGGCGTGCGACCCGGCTCGTAGATTCGTCGGTGTGACTCCCCTGAACAGGCTCCGCCGCTACACGTGGTGGACCGTCGTGGCCGGCGGCGTGCTGGTCGGCCTCGGCACGGTGCTCGACCTGTTCGCCCAGGACTACGGCCTGCTGAGGTCGGCGCCGCTGGCGGTGGCGGTGGCCGTCGTGATCGGCCAGCACGCCCGGTACATGCAGCGGGCCATGCTCGGGCTGGGACGTGGTGACGGTCCGGTGTGGGAGCACGCGGCGACGTTCGCGGTCGCGCTCGCGGCGTGGGGGGTGACGAGCGGCGCGGACGGGTTCCTGCCCGTCTGGGCCACGCTGCCCGCCCTGGTGGTCGCGCACGTCGGCGCGATCCTGCCGGCGCGCAGCCGCTGGCCGGTGGTGACCCTGATGGCGGTGCTCTCCGTCGCGGTGGGCGGGCTGTTCGGCGGCGACGAGGCCGGTGCGGCGATGCTCCTGGCCGGGTTCATGGCCCTCGCGCTGGTGTTCGCCGACCTGGCCCAGCTGTGGATCTGGGACATGGCGCTGCGGCAGGAGCAGAGCCGCAAGACCGCCGAGGCGCTGGCCATCGCCGAGGAGCGGTTGAGGTTCGCCGCCGACCTGCACGACATCCAGGGCCACCACCTCCAGGCCATCGCGTTGAAGGGCGAGCTGGCGCAGCGGTTGATCGGCCGGGACGACGAGCTGGCCAGGCGGCACGCGGGCGAGGTGGCCGAGCTGGCGCGGACCGCGTTGAAGGAGACCCGCGAGGTGGTGCAGGGCTACCGGCGGGCGAGCCTGGGGACGGAGATCGCCAACGCGGTGGGCGTGCTGCGGGCGGCGGGCATCGAGACGGCGGTCGAGGGGGACGCGGCGGGCGTGCCGCCGCCGTTGCAGCCGCTGTTCGGGGCGCTGGTGCGGGAGGGCACGACGAACGTGCTGCGGCACAGCCGCGCGCGGCGGTGCGCCGTGCTGATCGAGGTGGCCGGCGGCCGGGTGTGCGTGCGGCTGCGCAACGACGGGGTACCGGCCGGTTTCGCGGGCACCGACGACGTGGGCGAGGCCGGCGCCGGGCTGGCCGGGCTGCGCGAGCGGTTCGCCACCGTCGGCGGACGGGTCGACACCGGTCCCACCGACCCGGACGTGTTCGACTCCGAGGGGTTCGAGCTGGTCGGCAAGGCGGAGGTCGGCCGGTGATCCGCGTGGTGCTGGCCGACGACGAGGACCTGATCCGGGGCGCGTTGACGGCGTTGCTGGAGCTGGAGGACGACCTCTCGGTGGTCGCGCAGGCCAGCGACGGTGACGCGGCGGTCGCGGCGGTGCGGGCGCACCGGCCCGACATCGCGGTGTTCGACCTGGAGATGCCCCGGCGCGACGGCGTGCTGGCGGCGGAGGCGGTGCGCGGGCTGGCCGGTGTGGCGGTGGTGATCGTGACCAGGCACGCGCGGCCGGGGGTGCTGCGGCGGGCGTTGAGCGCGGGTGTGCGCGGGTTCGTGCCCAAGACGACGCCGGCCGCGCGGCTCGCCTCGATCCTGCGGGACGTGCACGCGGGCAGGCGCTACGTGGACTCGGAGATCGCCGCCGCCGCGTTGACCGAGGGCGCGTGCCCGTTGACCGCCCGGGAGCTGGACGTGCTGCGGTACGCGCTCCAGGGCGGCACGGTGGCCTCGATCGCCGGTGAGGCGCACCTGGCCGCGGGCACGGTCCGCAACTACCTGTCCTCGGCCATGACCAAGCTCGGCGTGGCCACCCGCTACGAGGCCGCCCGGCTGGCCTGGGACGAGGGCTGGATCTGAGCCTGGCCGAGGTGGACGACCTTCACCGTCGTCAGCTCGTCCAGCAGCTCGGGGCCGTAGCCGAACCCGGTGCCGGACAACCGGCGCGGCTGGGCGGCGCCACCGGGCGCCCCGCCGAACACCGCGTTGACCTTCACCGTGCCGACGGGCAGCGCCCGCCACGCGTGCTGGGCGTTCGCCATGGACCCGGTGAGCACGGTCGCGGCCAGGCCGTGCTCGTCCACGCACGCCTCGGCCAGGCCGTCCTCGAACGACGCCACCACGCGCACGGGCGCGACCGGTCCGAACGTCTCCTCCCGCATCACGCGCATGTCCGGCGTGCAGCGGGCGAGCACGGTGGCCGGGTAGTACGCGCCCTCGCGGTCCGGCGTCTCGCCGCCGACCAGCGGTTGCGCGCCGTCCGCCACGGCCTCGGCGACGTGCGCGTGCACGTGGTCCCGCATCCGGAGGTCCACCAAGGGCTGCGGGTCGGCGTTCCAGCGGCGGGCCTCGTCGCACAGCGCGGCCAGGAACTCCCCGGCCACGGCCTGGTGCACGAAGATCCGCTCCACCGACGTGCACAGCTGGCCGGCGTTGGTGAACGCGCCGATCGCCGCCTGCTCGGCGGCCCAGACCGGGTCCACGTCGGCGTCGACCAGCAGCGGGTCGTTGCCGCCGTTCTCCAGCAGCGCCTTCGCGCCGGTCCGGGCGCAGGCGGCGGCGATCGAGCGGCCGGTCGCCGTGCCGCCGACGTGCGCGACGACGTCCACGTGCGGTGACGCGGCCAGCGCCGCGCCCACCGAGGCGTCGCCGGTGAGGCTCTGGAGCACGCCCGGCGGGAAGTGGTCGACCATGAGCTGCGCGAGCAGCACGCCCGTGTGCGGGCAGCGTTCGCTCGGCTTGTGCACCACGGCGTTGCCGGTCACCAGGGCCGCGCCGAGCAGGCCGCAGGACACGGCGACCGGGTCGTTCCAGGGCGTCAGCGCGACGACCACGCCGCGGGGGCCGGGGATCATGAAGTCGGCCGCGTGGTGCGAGCCCTGCAACGACCGGCCGCGGTGGACCGGGCCCAGCTCGGCGTACTGCTCCAACGTGGACACACCGGCCAGCACACCGTCCCGTGCGGACGGGAACGGGCGGCCGGTCTCGGAGTGCAGGAGGTTCGCCAGTTCGGTCGCGTGCTCGCGGATCGCCTGTGCGGCGGCTTTGAGCGCGGTTCCCCGTTCGGCGGCGGGTGTCGCCGCCCAACCGGGTTGCGCCTCACGCGCGGTGAGCACCGAGCCGGCCACGTCCTCGTCCGTGGCGGTGGGCAGCCAGCCGATCAGCTGGCCGTCGACCGGGCTGTGGACGTCGAGTGCGTCGACACGCATGTCCGTCATGGCCTCCGGGTACCCCCGTGCCCGAGGTGAAACCCGAGGCGAAGCCCCGAGGAGGAGAGCCATGCCCGGACGTGAGGAGTTGCCGAGCACGATCGCCCGCTCGCCCAAGAAGGCGCAGCGGACCTGGATCAAGGCGCACGACTCGGCCGTGCAGACCTACGGTGAGGGCCAGCGCTCGCACCGGACCGCGTTCGCCGCGTTGAAGCACTCGTTCGAGAAGGTCGGCGACCACTGGGAGCCCAAGGCGCAGAAGGGCCCGTCCGACGCGCAGGCCGCGCGCAGCACCCCGAAGCAGGGCAGGACCGCGGGCGGCGTGGACGCCAACGCCAGCAAGCAGCACCTCTACGACCTGGCCAAGGAGCTGGACGTGCCCGGTCGGTCGAGCATGACCAAGCAGCAGCTGGTGGAGGCGATCGGCAAGGCGAACAACCGCAAGACCGCCAAGGCCAGGTCCAAGTAGCGCGGTCGCGGCGGGACGGTCCGGGGTGAGCGGCGGAGCGGTCCGGGCGCGTGGCGGAGCGGTCCGGACCACCGGCGGGGCGGTCCGGGCCGGCGGCGGTCAGTCCCGGACCACCGGCAGGCGCAGGCGCATCCGGACGCCGCGGTCGAGGGGTTCTGCGGCCACCGCGCCGCCGTGCGTCTCGACCACCCGGCGCACGATGGCCAGGCCGAGTCCGGAGCCGGGCAGCGACCGCGCCTGTGCCGACCGGTAGAAGCGGTCGAACACGAACGGCACGTCCGCCGGCGGGATCCCGGGCCCCTCGTCGCTGATGGCGAACTCCCCGTCGGCCACCGTGACGAGCACCCGGCCGCCGGGCGGGCTCCACTTCACCGCGTTGTCCACGAGGTTCCCGACGGCCCGCTCGATCGCGTCCGGGTCGACGTGGACCAGGCAGGGCGACAACGCCGACTCGAACCGCGGACCGCCCGCCCGGGCCGCCGCCTTGGCGATCACCCGACCGGCCACCAGGTCCAACCGGGTGTCCTCGGCGCGCGCGGTGCCCTCCCCGTAGCGGGCGAGGTCGATCAGGTCGTTGACCAGCGTGCGCAGCTCACCGACCTGCGCGATCGCCGACCGCACCTGCGCGGGCGCCTCGGGGTCGCGCAGCCCGCCGTCCTCGGCGAGCAGTTCGAGGTTCGTGGTCAGGCTGGTCAGCGGGGTGCGCAGCTCGTGCGACGCGTCGGCGACCAGGCGGCGCTGTGCGTGCACGGAGGCGTCCAGCGCGCTCATCATGGCGGCGAACGACCGGCCCAGGCGGCCGATCTCGTCCCGCCCGGTGAGGTCGACGCGCGCCTTCAGGTCCCGGGTCGCGGTCACGTGCTCGACCGCGTCGGTCAGCACGCGCACCGGCCGCAGCACCCGCCGTGCCGCCAGCCTGGCGGCCAGCGCGGCGACCAGCCCGCCGATCAGGGTCAGGCTGACCAACAACGCCGCCAACGCGGTCAGCACGCCGGCGCCGTCGGCGAGCGGCCGGGCGACGCGGACCAGCGCACCCCGCGACTTCGGCACCGCGGCGGTGTGGAGCCGGTAGTCGACGCCGTGGTGCGTGACGTCCTGGAAGTAGGCGGGCTCGTCGCCCGCGGCCACGGCCACGTCCCGCTCGGTCACCGCGACGAACGCCCGGTTCTCACCGGGGGACACCGGCGCGGTGACGAACTGGACCAGCGTGCCGCCCACGACGACCGGGGTGTCGATGGGCATGGCGTGCCCGGAGTCCTCGACCTTCTGCTTGAGCTGCGCGGCGATGGTCGGGCTCTGCGCGGCGGTCTGCGCCAGCGAGTCGTCCAGGTGGCGGCGCAGGTCGGCCCGCACCGTCGAGTAGACCACCACCGAGGCGATGGCCAGCGCCGCCAGGACCACCGCGCCGCCGGCGAGCCCGACCCTGGTCCGCAGCGTCACGGTCGCTCCCTGAGCACGTAGCCCAGTCCGCGCACGGTCTGGATCAGGCGCGGTTCGCCGGCGGACTCCAGCTTCGCGCGCAGGTAGCTGATGTAGACCCACAGCGCGTTGGACGCGGGCCCGAAGTCGTAGCCCCAGACGGACTCGAAGATCAGCTCACGGCCGAGGACCCGGTCCGGGTTGCGCAGGAACAGCTCCAGCAACGCGTGCTCGGTGCGCGTCAGCTCGATCGGGCGCTCGCCCCGGCGCACGCGGTAGGTGGTGGTGTCCATCTCCACGTCGGCGAACCGCAGCACCTCCTGGCCGACCCCGGTGCGCCGCAGCAGGGCGCGCAACCTGGCCCGCAGCTCGTCCAGGGCGAACGGCTTGACCAGGTAGTCGTCGGCGCCCGCGTCGAGCCCGGCGACCCGGTCCTCCACCAGGTCGCGCGCGGTCAGCATGAGGATCGGAGTGCGGTCGCCCCGGCGGCGCAGCCTGCGGCAGATCTCCAGGCCGTTGGGCTCGGGCAGCAGCACGTCGAGCACGATCACCTCGGGCCGGCCGCGGCCCAGCTCGTCCAACGCCTGCGCGCCGTCCGCCGCGACCGACACCTGGTAGCCGTCCCGGCGCAGCGCGTGGGCCAGGGAGTGGCGGACGGCCTCGTCGTCATCCACCACCAAGACCCGCACGCGACCAGTATGGGGCACCGCCGCGGGCCCACTCGCCGGTCGCGGTCCGGACCGGTCGCGCACCGGTCCGGACCACCCTGGTCGACCGGTCACTTCGAGGGCGACCCGACCGGCTCGCCCGGCTTCGGCTTCGGCGGCACGGCGATTTCCTGCTTCACCTCGCGCAGGACGGCCAGGAGCCGCTCGGGCGTGACGCCGAGGCCGTCGGCGATGGCGATGAACGCCCGGTCACCGACGATCTCCGCGCCCCGCGACTTGACCTTCTCCAGGTCGCGGTACACCTCGCGGGACCGGTCGACCGTGATGCCGAGCTTGACGGCCAGCAGCTCGACGGCCGCCGCCGGCACCCCCTCCTGTCCCTTGCCCGGCTCACCCGGCTTGACGTGCTTCGCCTTCTCCTCCCCCACCTCGTCCTGCACCGGCTTCTGCTTCGCCGGCTCGTGCTCGGCGGTCACCCCGTTGGCCGCGGTGGGTTCCGCCAGCGCGGGTGACGTGCTCGCGGCGACCACCGCGGTCAGCGTCCCCGCCGTCAGGACGGCCGCGACGAGCCTGGTCCGGATCCGCATTCGCATCCCTGCCTCGATTCCCGGGCGCCGGCCTGTCCAGCGCCCGGTACCAGCAGACCAAGCCCGGCTCAGCGGGACGTTGGATGAACCTTGGAATCACCTCAGGACTCGACCGGGACTCCGTAGGATCACTTCATGGGACTCCGGTTGCCGTGGGCCGCGCTGGCCCGACTCGGCCAAGCGCACTGGTTCGCCGGCAACCTCTACGAGGCCGCGGTCGACGTGCCGGGGTTGCTCGCGGACGCCCGGCCGAACCGGGAACCCCGGCTCCTCGGCCCCGGCAGCCCGTTGCGCTACTACGCGCCGGCGGCGCCGGTGACGCTCGTGGCCACCGGTGTGACGCTGGCGGCGGGTTGGCGCTCGGGCGGTGACCGCCGGGCCGTCGCCGCCTCGGCGGCGGGCACGCTGGTGGCCGCCGCGCTCACGGGCTACCTGGTCAAGACGGTCAACCTGCCGCTGTTGCGCGGCGAGGGCGCGGTGGGCGACGGCGAGCGCCGCCGACTCGTCCGCACCTGGCACCGCGCCAACCTGGTCCGGCTCGCCGCGCTCGCCGTGGCGGCGGCGGCGACGCGCCGGGTCAGGGTTCGAGCCACTTGCGGTCGGTGAGCAGCGTGCTGGCCTGAGGGCCCATCAACGTCATGCCGCCGTCCACGACGAACGACGCGCCGGTCACGTAGCCGGCCGCCGGGGTGGCCAGGAAGGCGACGACGGCGGCCACCTCGCTCGCGTGGCCCGGACGTCCCAGCGGCACGCCCGGTCGCGACTCGGTGCGCGGGTCCACGTCCTCCTGGCCCGTCATCGGCGTGGAGATCTCGCCGGGCGCGACCGAGTTCACCGTGATCGCGTGCTCGGCCAGCTCCAGCGCCAGCACCTTCGTCAACGCCCCGAGCCCCGCCTTGGCCGCGCAGTACGGCGCCGCGCCCACCCTCGGCTGGTGCTCGTGGACCGAGGTGATGTTGATGATCCGGCCACCCCGACCCGCCTCGATCATGTGCTTCGCGGCGCGTTGCGCGCACAGGAACGCACCGTCGAGGTCGACCGACAGCACGCTGCGCCACGTGTCGAAGTCCATGTCCATCGCCTTCTGCGCGGTGCCCGTGCCCGCGCAGTTCACCAGCACGTCGATACCGCCCAGCTCGGCCGCGAGCTCGTCGACCGCGGACGCCGCGGTGGGCAGGTCGGTCAGGTCGAGCTGCCGCACGGCCGCCCGGACGCCCTGCTCGCGGACCTCGCGGGCGGTCGCCTCGGCCCCGTCGGCGTCGGTGTGGAACGTGATGCCGACGTCGACGCCGCCACCCGCCAACGCGACCGCGACGGCCTTGCCGATGCCGGAGTCGGACCCGGTCACGACCGCGCGCGCAGGCGCGCCCGCGCGGTCCTGGGGTAGTGGTGCGCTCATGGCTCGCGGGTACCCCGGAGGGTGTTTGCCACACGCCGTGCCGGGAACGCTCCGGGCAGTCGACCACGTCGGGAGGAACGTCATGAAGGCCGTCACCTGGCACGGTAAGCGGGACGTGCGCGTGGACACCGTGCCGGACCCGATCCTGAAGGAGCCGACCGACATCATCGTCCGCATCACGTCCACCGGCGTGTGCGGCTCCGACCTGCACCTGTACGAGGTGATGGGCCCGTTCATCGACGAGGGCGACATCCTCGGGCACGAGCCGATGGGCGTGGTCGAGGAGGTCGGGGCGGAGGTCACCGCGGTCGCGCCGGGCGACCGGGTCGTGGTGCCGTTCAACGTCTCCTGCGGCACGTGCTTCATGTGCGACCGCGGCCTCCAGTCGCAGTGCGAGACGACCCAGGTGCGCGAGCACGGCTCGGGCGCGGCACTGTTCGGCTACACCAAGCTGTACGGGCAGGTGCCCGGCGGGCAGGCCGAGTACCTGCGGGTGCCGTTCGGCAACACGCTGCCGATCAAGGTGCCGGACGGCCCGGCGGACGATCGGTTCGTCTACCTGTCCGACGTGCTGCCCACGGCGTGGCAGGCGGTGGAGTACGCGGCCACGCGGGACAGCCTGGTCGTGCTCGGGCTCGGCCCGATCGGCGACATGGCGACCCGGATCGCGCAGCACCGCGGTGTCGAGACGGTCATCGGGGTCGACCTCGTCCCGGAGCGCATGGCGCGGGCGCGCGAGCACGGCGTGACCGTGCTCAACGTGCGCGACAGCCACCTGGTCGACCACATCCGCGAGCTCACCGGCGGGCGCGGCCCGGAGGCCGTGATCGACGCCGTGGGCATGGAGGCGCACGGCGCACCGGTCGCGAAGCTCGCCCACCAGGCCGTCGGCCTGCTGCCGGACGCCATCGCGGCCCCGTTCATGCGGACCGCGGGCGTGGACCGGCTGCACGCGCTGCGGCTGGCGATCGACATCGTGCGGCGCGGCGGCACCATCTCGTTGTCCGGCGTGTACGGCGGGATGGCGGACCCGATGCCGATGCTGACCCTGTTCGACAAGCAGGTGCAGCTGCGCATGGGCCAGGCCAACGTGTGGCGCTGGGTGCCGGAGATCCTGCCGCTGCTCACCGACGACGACCCGCTCGGCGTGGACTCCTTCGCCACCCACCACCTGCCGCTCGACCAGGCCCCGCACGCCTACGAGATCTTCCAGCGCAAGCAGGACAACGCCGTCAAGGTGCTGCTGCGCCCGTGAGGGTTTATCGTCCCGGTCATGATCGGCATTCGGTGGTTGCCCGCCGTGGCGTTGCCGGTGGCGCTGGTCCTGGGCGGGTGCGGCACGGCCGCGGACGACCCGGTCCGGCGCGCGGCGGAGGAGTTCACGGCGGCGGTCTCGGCGGGTGACGCGGACCGGGCCTGCGGGTTGCTGACCGAACGGGCGCGCGAGGACGTGGAGTGCTCGTCGCTCGACGTCGCGGGCGGCACGGTCGAGGCGGTGGAGGTCTGGGGCGACGCGGCGCAGGTCCGCACGTCGGATGGCGTGCTGTTCCTGAGGGAGCTGACGTCGGGGTGGCGGGTGTCCGGCGCCGGCTGCGAGTCGCGGGGCGAGCGGCCGTACGAGTGCGAGGTGGGTGGACCGTGACGCGACGCGGGATGTTCTACGCCTACCTGCTGGGGGTGGTGGCACTGCTGGTGTGCTTCAGCGTCATCGGGCTGGTGGGCCGGTGAAGAGGTTCCTGCGGGACAACGGCTTGGGGCTGGCGTTCGGCCTGCTGTTCCTCGGCGCGCTGGTGGGGCAGGCGTTCTCCGGCAACGCCGACCTCAACGACCACCGGCTCACCGACGGCGGCGACCCGATCGGCCTCTGGCAGTACGTGACCTCGTCGGACTTCGCGGTGGACGTCGCGGAGAACTGGCAGTCCGAGTACCTCCAGTTCTTCCTGTTCATCTTCGCCACCGTGTGGTTGGTGCAGCGCGGCTCGCCCGAGTCGAAGCCGGCCGACCGGGTGGGCACGGAGTCCGACGAGGACCAGGCGCTCGGCGCGCACGTGAAGGAGCAGTCGCCACCGTGGGCGAAGGCGGGCGGCCGGCGCACGGCCCTGTACTCGAACTCCCTCGGCCTGGTGATGCTCGGCCTGTTCGTCGGCTCGTGGCTGACCCAGTCGATCGCCGGGCGCAGCGCGTACAACAACGACCGGCTGAACACCTTCCAGGACCCGGTCACGTGGTGGGACTACGTGCTGTCGGCCGACTTCTGGAACCGGTCGTTGCAGAACTGGCAGTCCGAGTTCCTGGCCATCGGCTCGATGGTGGTGCTGAGCGTCTACCTGCGGCAGCGGGGATCACCGGAGTCCAAGCCCGTCGGCACGCCGCACGACACCACGGACGAGACGGGCTGACCGGCCCGCATCACTCGATGCGGTCCTCGTCGGGCACGTCGTCGTCCTTGATGGTGTCCCGGTTCCGCTCGCGCCACGGCCACGCGAACCACAGCGTGCCGAACAGCACGGCCGCGAACCCGCCCAGCGCGAAGCTCACCCAGCCGCCGATGACGACCTCGGCGAGCAGCAGGATCGTGCCCGTCATGGCGACCGCGAGGTTCGCCAGGCCGATGATCGCGAAGCGGTTCGCCACCTCGATCACGTCTTCCCGCCTGCCCCGGCGGAAGAGCAGCCGGTGCCAGGCCGCGGGCGCGGTGAGCAGCGCGACCGCGCACGCGGTGAACAGGACGGTGATCAGGTGGGTGGCGCGGATGTACGCGTCGGCCGACGCGTACCGCTCGGTGAACGCGATCGACAGCAGGAAGCCGAACAGGATCTGCACGCCGCCCTGCGCCACGCGCAGTTCCTGCAGCAACTCGTTGAGGTTGCGGGCCAACCTCCGTTGGTGTGACTCCTCAGCCTGACTCACCGCCACCACGTACCCATGGAGCAGCGAGTTCAACCATTACTACGGGTGACGAACGACAGCCCGAAGTGGTTGAGCGTGACGGGTAGTGGCGCACGCAGCGTCGGCACGTCCAGATGGTCGCGCAAGGCGTCGAGCATGGCGCCGCCGGCGACCAGCACGAGGTCCCGGCCGGGGCAGGCGCCCGGACCGCCGCTGAACGGCACCAGGCCGGGATCGCTCGGCGCGGGCCAGTTCTCCGGCGCGTAGGAGTCGGCGTGCGGCAGCCGGTCCGGGTCGCGGTGGAAGTACGGCGTGAACACGACGAACGTGGTGCCCGCCGGCAACCACGTGCCGTGCCACCGGGTGGGCTCGGTGCTCTCGCGCAGGATCATCGGCGTCGTCGGCCACAACCGCGCCGACTCCCAGACGCCCGCCTCCCCCTCGCCGCCGATCGCCAGCGCCCGCATGGTGGCGATGCCCGCCGCGTCGAACGCGAACAGCCAGTGCGGCACCTGGCCCGACAACTCCTCGGGCGTCCCGAGGCTCGCGAGGCTGCCCGGTTCCCGGCGGGCCAGGTGGCCGCGCAACCGTTCCTCGAACCGCCGGCGCAGCGCGTCCCGGCGGGGGTGCAGGTAGGCCCAGTTGGCGTTGCCCCGCAACGACTTCAGCAGGTCGGTCAGCTCGACGTCCTCCCGGGCGAACGACCCGAGCACGATCCGCCGCGCCGCCCGCCACCACGCCTGCGCGAACGCGTCCCAGGTCAGCCCGCCGGTGCTGCGGACGTGCCGCAGCAGCAGGTCCGCCTCGTCGGCCACGATCCCCGGCACGTCGACCTTGTCCGGCCGCAGCACGTCCTCGTTCACCGCGCGCCGCCGCGCCCGCTCCTCCCCCGTCGAGATCAGCACGCCGTGCGGCTGGAAGTGCGCCAGCGCGGCCTTCTTCTCCCGCGTCGCCAGGGCGAACGGCGACGGCGAGTCGGCCAGCAGCCGGGCCACGTCCAGCGGGTCGAGCAGCAGCGCGACGCTGCGCCCGGTCACCCGCAGCCGCAGTGGTTCCGGGCCGTACTTCGCCCGGAACCGCCTCATGGTGGCCACGGCCGCGGCGTCCGCCCGCACCTTCTCGGCCACCGCCACCACCGCCGGCCGGCGCACGATCACGCCCTTGGCCAACGTCGGCAGCAGCACCCCGGCGAACGCCCGGCCCGTGTCCAGCCGCGAGGCTACGGCCACGACCCCTCCTCGGCGTGCGCGACGACGAGCTCGCGCACCTCGCAGCCCTCGGGCTGGCGCAACGCGAACAGGATCGCGTCGGCGACCCGCTCGGGCGGGTTGAGCTTGCTGTCGTCCGGCGGCCGGTACTGCTCGGCCCGGTCGTCGAAGAAGTGCGTGCGCATCCCGCCGGGGATCACCAGCGTCACGCCGACCCGACCGGCGGTCTCGGCGGCCAGCGCCCTGGTGAAGCCGACCACGCCGAACTTCGAGGCGCAGTAGGCGGTCGCGTCGCTGACCGCCTTGATGCCGAGCGTGGACGCGATGGTCACCACCCGACCGCCGTCCAGCACGGGCAACGCCGCCCGCACCACCGCCGCGGTGCCGAGCAGGTTCACCAGCACCACCCGGTCCCAGTCCGCGCCGGACACCTCGTCCAGCCGGCCGCACGCGTCCGTGCCCGCCGCCGTGACGACGGCGCGCAGACCGCCGTTGCGCTCGGCGATCGCCCGCACCGCGCGTTCCGCCGCCCTGGTGTCGGAGAGGTCGACCGACTCGAAGTCCGCCACCTCCGGGGACGACGGTGCGGCCTTGTCCAGCACCAGCGGTCGCCCGCCCGACTCGTGCACCGCGTGCACCACGGCCGCGCCCAAGCCGGACGCGCCTCCGGTCACCAACACCTGACCGAGCATCAGCCCCTCCTCGACAACATCTCGGTGGTCGAACGGCCCCGGTGGTAGGGCACGACGACGGTCCGCCCGCCCCAGCCCTCCACCAGGTCCGCTTCCGGCAACGAATCGACGGTGTAGTCACCGCCCTTGACCCACACGTCCGGGCGCAGGGCGGCCAGCGCGCGTTCCGGCGTGTCGTCCTCGAACACCACCACGTCGTCCACGCAGCCCAACGCGCGCAGCACCTCGACGCGGTCCTGTTCCCGGGTCACCGGCCGGTCCGGGCCCTTGAGCCGCCGCACGGACGCGTCGGAGTTCAGGCACACCACCAGGCAGTCGCCGAGCGACCGGGCGGCGCGCAAGGTGCGGACGTGACCGGCGTGCAGCAGGTCGAAGCAACCACCGGTGGCGACGATCGTGCCGCCCCGCGCCCGGACCACGTCCACCGCGGACAGCCGGTCGACCGGCCGGTAGCCGGACGCGCCGCCGCCGCGCAGGAACTCGGCGGCGGACGTCACGGCGGCGGCGACCGCGTCGTCCATCGCCGCGCCGCCCATGAGGCGGGCCGCGACCGTGGCCGCGAACCGGTCGCCCGCGCCGCACGGGTCGACCACGGGCACGCGTGGCGCGGGGACGGCGACAGGGGTGCCGCCACCGTGCAACAGCGCGCCGTCCGCGCCGAGCGTGACCACGACGGCCCGTGCCCGCCACCGGTCGCGCAGGGCTTCGAGGGCGTCCATCGGGTCGCGGTGGCCGCTGAACGCCCTGGCCTCGGCCGCGTTCGGCGTGACCAGGCGTGCTCCGGGCACCGGAGCGGGGCCGCGCGGGTGCGGGTCCCACACCACCGGACGGCGGGAGAGCACGCCGCGCAGCCGTTCGTCGCGCACCAGCCCGCGACCGTAGTCGGAGACGAGCACGCAGTCGGCTTCCAGGACGGCGTCGAGCATGTCGTCGGTGGCCCGGGCCGCGCCGGGGCCGCCGCCGCGGTCGAGCCGGGCGATCGACTGGTCGCCGCAGCGCAGCCGGGTCTTGACCGGGGTGGGCGCCGGCGAGGGTCCCAGCACGGACGGCACCCGGGCCAGCTCGTGGCGCAGCCGCCGGCCGTCCTCGTCGTCGGCGACGACGCTGACGAGCGTGACGTCCACGCCGTCGGCGGCGGCCAAGGCGGCGGCCAGCGCGGCGCCACCGGGCCGGGCGCGTTCCTCGGTGACGTCCAGGACGGGCGCGGGCGCGTCCGGGCACAGGCGTTCGGCGGTGCCCAGGACGTCCACGTCGAGCAGCGAGTCACCGACGACGACCAGCTTCACGAGACCCTCCGTTCCGCCGCGGGCAGGGCGGCTTCGAACGCCGCGCACAGGGCGTGGACCGCGACCAGCTGGGCTTCCTGCACGTTCGCGGGCTCGCCGGGCAGTGCCAGCACCTCGTCCACCGCCTCCGCCAGCGGGTTGGGCGTCGGGCCGGTCATCGCCCACACGTGCGCGCCCGCCTCCCTCGCCGCCTTCGCCGCCTCGATCAGGTTGGGGCTGCACCCGCTGGTCGACAGCAGCACGACCACGTCCTGCGGCCGGGCGTGCGCGGTGACCTGCCGGGCGAACACCTGGTCGTAGCCGTAGTCGTTGCCGATCGCGGTGACGCTGGACGACTCCGCGCACAGCGCGATCGCCGAGAACGGCCGCCGGTCGTCGCGGAACCGGCCGACGAGCTCGGCGGTCAGGTGCTGCGCCTCGGCGGCCGACCCGCCGTTGCCCGCCGCCAGCAGCCGGCCACCGTCGCTGAGCCTGCGGGCCAGCACGCCGCCCCAGCGGGTCAGCCGCGGCGCCTGGGCGCGCAGGCCGGCCAGCGACTGGGCCAGTCCGTTCAGGTGCGTCTCGACGCTCATCGCGCACCTCCCACGGCCACGGCCCGTCCCGCCGTGACCCGCTCGTAGAGGCGTTCGGTGTCCTCGGCGATCCGGCTCCACGTGTAGCGCACGCCGACCCGGTCCAGGCCGGCGAGCCCGCACGCCTCCCGCCGGGCCTGGTCGGCCAGCAGCGAGTGCAGCGCGCGGGCCAGCGCGGACGGGTCGCGCGGCGGCACGAGCACGCCGGTCACGCCGTCCACCACGGTGTCGATCAGGCCGCCGACGGCGCTGGCCACCACCGGCACCCCGCACGCCATCGCCTCCAGCGGCACGATGCCGAACGGCTCGTACCAGGGCACGCACGCCACCACGTCGGCCGAGCGCAGCAACGCGGGCATGTCATCCCGCGACACCTGCCCGGCCAGGCACAGCCGACTCCGCACGCCGAGGCGTTCGGCGTACGCGGCCAGCCGCCGTGCCTCCGGGTCGGACTCGACGTCCACCGGGCCGCCCGCGATGACCAGCTCGGTGTCCGGCAACGACCGCAGCGCGGTGATCAGGTCCTGGAAGCCCTTGCGCGGCACCAGCCTGCCGACGGAGACGACGCGGTGCGGGTAGTGGCGGCGGTGGGTCGGGCCCTCGGGCCGGAAGCGCACCGGGTCCACCCCGCACGGCACGACGGAGATCCGCGACCGCCGCACGCCCATGCGCATCAGCTCGGCCACCTCGTCGTCGCACGTCGCGGCGATCCGGTCGGCCTCGCGCCCGATCATCCGCTCGATGCCGATCCGCTCGGCCGGACTGGTGTCGTCCGCGCCCTGGTGGCGGCGCTTCACCGTGCCCAGGGCGTGGTAGGTCTGCACGACGGGCACGCCGACCTTGCGCGCCGCGAGGACCGAGGCCAGGCCGGACATCCAGAAGTGCGCGTGCACGACGTCCGGCCGTTCCTCGTGCCACCGCTGCTCCAGGAAGCGGGTGAAGTCGCCCATGTGCGGCAGCAGCTCGTCCTTCGGCACCGCGCGGGCGGGACCGGCGGGCACGTGCACGACGTCGTAGCCCTGCTCGGTGCGCACCCGCTCGGGCAGGTCCGGGTCGTCGCGACGGGTGTAGACCACCACGTCGTGCCCCAGTGCCGACAACGCCGCCGACAACGCGGCGACGTGCACGTTCTGCCCACCCGCGTCGACACCGCCCAGGGCGGCCAGCGGGCCGGCGTGCTCGGACACCATCGCGATCCTCATCCGCTCACTCCCGTCAACAACCGGTCCCAACTCCGCAGGAACGCGTCGAGCCCGTACCGGGCCAGGACGAACTCCCTGGCCTGCTTCCCCTTCTGCCTGGCCAGCGCGGGGTCCGCGACCAGCTCGGCCACGGCCCGCACCAGCTCGTCCACCTCGGTGGACACCACCCCCGCCTCCGGTGGCACCGCGCGCACCGCTTCGGTGCACGCCAACGCCACCACCGGCATCCCCAGGTGCATCGCCTCGATCAGCGACAGGCCCAACGACGTCCACCGCACCGGGTGCAGGTAGAGCCGCCGCAGGGCCAGTTCGCGGTGCAGCGACCCCAGGTCGTGGTCGCCGCGCCCCATCGCGCCCAGCTCGTGGGTCTTCATGCCGTAGACGTCCAGCGGCGCGGCCTCGGCGAACCGGGGCAGCAGGTCCGTGCCGACCGCCCGGCCGCGGCGCACGGGGTCGTTGACCACGACGGCGGCGCGGGGCAGCTCACCGGTGTAGAGGGGGCCGGGGTCCACCACGCCGTGCTCGATGACGACCGTGCGGGCCGTGCCGCAGTCCCACATCAGGTCGTTGAAGTGGGTGACGTGGACGATCGTGCCCGGCCAGTCCTTGAGCGGGTGGACCTGGTTCGGGTACTGGGGGGTGTTGTGCTCCAGGTACACGACCGGGATGCCGGTGGGCACCAGGCCGACCTCCACCGGCCGTTGCAGCACCGCGACGTCCGCGTCCACCCTGGGGTCCACTTCGGACAGGTCGACCTCGCGGGCGGCGGGCCAGTCGCGGCCGGACAGTCCGATGCCGCGGGGCGGGCCGGGGATCAGGTACTCGTGACCGCCCCGGACGAACGCGTTCGTCCACGAGCCGTGCACGTGCCACAGCAGTATCTTCACGTCCGCACCCCCACGAGGTCGGCGACGGCGGTGACGACCTGGTCGGCCGTCACCCGGTCAAGGCACGGGTGGCCGGGCACCGGGCACACCCGTGCGCGCGAGTCGCGGCACGGTGCGTCCTGGTCGCCCAACAACACGTGCGGCCCGTGCGGCGCCCACCGGCGGGCGGGCACGACAGGTGAGAACAGGGACACGACCGGCGTGCCGACCGCGGCGGCGAGGTGCGCCGGCCCGGTGTTGCCGACCACGACGGCGTCCGCGCGGGCCAGCAGCCCGGCCAGCTCGGCGAACGTCGTCCGGCCGCCGAGGTCGACGCCGTGCGCGCCCGCCACGTGCGCGGTCAGCTCGGTCTCGTTCGGGCCGCCCGTCACCAGCACGCGGTGCCCGGCCTCGGTGAGCGCCGTGACGGCCTCGGCGCACCGGTCGGGCGACCAGGCGCGGGCGGGCACGGAGGCTCCCGGGTGCAGGACGACGTAGGGGCCGATCTCGGTCGGCTCCGGTGGCGCGGTGATCGCGAGCCTGCCGTCGTCGCCGGGCGGGAGGTCGAAACCGGCGGCCCGCGCGACTTGCAGCGCGCGTTCGGCTTCCGGGAGCTCGGGGTCGTCGCGCAGCCTGACGTCGAGGAGCGAGCCCGGGTAGTCGGTGGAGCGGGCCACCACCTTCGGGACGCCGGCGAGCTTGAGGAGCAGGGCCAGCGGCAGCGGGCTCTGGTGGAAGGAGGTGAGGACCAGCGCGACGTCGGCGCGGATCCCCTTGAGCAGGGCGACGATCCCCTCGACGTCCGGGGTGCGCACGTCGGGTGGCGGGTAGGTGATCCACGGGCAGTCCCACCGCACGACGCGCCGCACGCCGGGCAGCAGCTCGGCCGCCTGCGCGCCGGAGTGCCCGCACAGCAGCACGACCTCACCCGCTCGCGCGGCGGCGCGCACGGCCGGGCCGGCGAGCAGGACGTCGCCGTCGTTGTCGAGCCTGGCCACCAGCGTCCTCATAGGACCATCCCCAACGCGGATCGCAGGTCGGGCGCGGTGAAGGGCGCGCGGTCGACCTCGTCGGGCAGGGTGACGGGGGTGGGCACGAGGATCGGGGTCACGCCGGCGGCGAGGGCGGCTTCGACGTCCGCCTCGATGTCGCCGATGAAGTAGGTGCGCCCGGGGCGCGCGCCGAGGGCGGCGCAGGCGCGGAGGATCATGGTGGGCGCGGGTTTGCGGCACTCGCAGCCGTCGTCCGGGTGGTGCGGGCACACCTGCCACGTGTCGAACCGACCGAGCAGGGCCTCCACCTCGGCGTTCACCGCGTCCACCTGGGAGCGGGTGAGCAGACCGCGGCCGATGCCGGACTGGTTGCTGACGACTCCCGTGCGCACGCCGTGAGCCCGGAGCACCCGCAGGACGTCGCCCGCGCCGGGCATCGGGCGCACCCGGTCCGGGTCGCCGTTGTAGGGCACGTCGCTGATGAGCGTGCCGTCGCGGTCGAAGAGGACCGCGTCGGGGTACTGGTCCACAGAGGAGAGTTAGCCGGTGGAAGTGGAAGCAAACGCTTCTCGGTGAGGCGCTACTCACCGTCACTCAGAGGGGGAACGGATGTGTTTGGGGACGCCTGGACGGGTAACCGGTTGTCGAACTCGATTCCCCGAGGAGAGGTTGTTGCAGTGACGACGATCGAGAAGTCCGTGGACGTCGAGGTCCCGGTCACGACCGCGTACAACCAGTGGACGCAGTTCGAGTCGTTCCCGCAGTTCATGGAGGGCGTCGAGCGCATCACGCAGCTCACCCCGACCCGGACGCACTGGGTCACCAAGATCGGTGGTGTGACGCGCGAGTTCGACGCCGAGATCACCGAGCAGCACCCGGACGAGCGGGTCGCCTGGCACACGGTCGACGGTCCGCCCCAGGGTGGCGTGGTGACGTTCCACCGGCTCGACGACCGGCACACCCGCGTGCACGTGCAGATGGAGTTCGACCCGCAGACGCTCACCGAGAAGGCCGGTGCGGCGCTGGGCGTGGTCGGCCACCGCGTGTCCGGCGACCTGGACCGGTTCAAGGAGTTCATCGAGGGACGCGGCGCGGAGACGGGCGCGTGGCGGGGTGACGTGAACCGGCCGCCGCAGGCCGGCGAGACGCGCCACGACCTGCCGGACGCCGGTCGCCCGGGCGATCCGCTGCGATGAGCCCGCCGGTGGTCCGGGTGTCGGGGGACCGGAGTGGGTCGAACCCACCCATCCCCCGCCCCCGACCACCGATAGACGACGGTTGACAGTGCGCGAAAGCCCCGCCGGCTCGCCCGGCGGGGCTTTCGCACGTCGTGGGGCAGGCAACCGCCCGTCACTGGATCGAGTTGTTTTCCGGCAGGGCGTGGGAGTGTCGTCGGCCTCGCGTGCCGGCACCCCCGCACACCTTCAAGACCGCCACCTCGAACTGACCCGTGGCCGGTGGTGGCGGGTAGCCGGGCGTGCGCGAAGGCCCGCAGGCGGATCCACCTGCGGGCCTCGGCGTGCGAGCGGCGCCTTCGCTAGCCGTCCTTCAACCGGTCGAACAGCTGACCCACCGACCGGCGCAGCGCGGAAGCCGCGTCACCGAGCAGCGAAGCCGCCTCGGGCGGGCCGCCGCTCGCGGGCTGGTCGCCCCCACCCGGGGCCCGGGGGTCTTCCACGTCCTGGGCCAGCAGCTCGCGCAGGACCTCCAGCACCACCTCCGGGTGCCCGAGCGGCACGGGGGCGGCGAAGGTCTGGGCGGAGGTGAGCAGGTCCTGGTGCCGGTGGATCAGCTCCCCGACGCCGGAGCCGGCCGCCGCGCCGGCCACCAGGTGCACCGGCACCGCGCGGTCGGCGAACTCGGACAGCACCTCGTCCACCTCGTGCCACGGCTCGTCCGCCGCGGGCAGGCGGCACCACATGACCTGCAAGTGCTCCGTCAACGGGCGCCACGTGCCCGGCAGGTCGCCGTGCCTGCCGACACCGGCCGGGTCGAGCACGACCACCGCCGGCGCGTCGGGCGGTCCCGCCCACACCACGGACGGGCCGCCTGCCCTGGGTTCTCCCTCCATGCGGCTACACCTCCACCACGGCGGGTTCCACGCAGTAGACCGTGTACGCCGACCGGATGACCGGTTGCGCGACGTTGCGCACCCGCACGCCGCCGGGCGTCATGCCGTGCTCGTTGCCGAAGTGCGCGTGCCCGTGCACCGCGAGCTGCGTGTCGTTGGCGTCGATCGCCTCGCCGAGCAGGTAGGAGCCGAGGAACGGGTAGATCTCCGGCGGCTCGCCGCGCAGCGTGTCCGGCACCGGCGAGTAGTGCGTCAACGCCACCTTCACGTCGGCGTCGAGGCTGCCGAGCGCGGTCCGGAGCGAGTCGGCGATCTCGGTGGTGTGCCGGATGAACGCCTTCATCTCCGGCTCGCCGAACGCGCTGCCGCACTTGCCCGCGAACCCGCCGCCGAAGCCCTTCACCCCGGCGACGCCCAACGTGTGGCCGTCCACGCCGATGGTGGTGGTCTCGCCCTCCAGCACGGTGATGCCGGCGTCGCGCAGCACGGCGGTCACCTCGTGCGGCTTGTCGTCGTGGTGATCGTGGTTGCCCAGCACCGCGACCACCGGCACGGGCAGCCCGCCGAACTCGTCGGCCACCACCCGCGCCTCGGACACCGTGCCGTGCCGGGTCAGGTCACCGGCCAGCAGCAGCACGTCGGCGCAGTCGCCCAGCTCGTCCAGCGCGGGCCGCAACCGACCACGCGCGTCCTCGCCCAGGTGCACGTCACCCACCGCGGCGATGCGGATCATCGAATCTCCTCTCGGCCGACCGGCGCGTCGGACGGCACCACCTTCACGTCGTCGAGCACGGTCAACTCCGGCGCCACGTCGTGGATCACGGCTTCGAGCTCCGCGCGGCGCTCCGGACTGGCCACGTCACCGGACAGCAGCACGTGGTCGCCGCGCACGGTGACCCGCACGCCCAGCTCCGTGGTGCGAGGGTCCTCGGCCAGCGCTTGGCGCAGCCGGGCGGAGAGATATTGCTCTGCGGTCATCAGGCGCTCCTGGTCATCGGTGAGTGCAGGAGGTCGAGGCGTTCGACCAGCACGAGGAACGCCTCGGCGTAGGGGGAGTGCTTGGTGGCTTCGCGGACGCGCTCCCAGTCGATCTGCTCGCGCAGCGCGCGGGCGAACGGCAGCAGCTCGCTGAAGTCGCAGCGGTGGCCGTCGAGGACGAGCAGCTTGCCGATCAGCACCTCGGTGGCGGGCATGACCGGCAGCACCACGGACCCGACCTGCAACTCCTCGGCCCGCGACAGCGTCGCGTCGGTCACCGGCACCTCGTTGGGCCGGAACAGCAGGTCCACCAGCGAATCGCCGTCGTAGACCTTCAGCAACCAGTCCTCCGGTGGCGTCGCTGCCCTCATGCCCGCCGAGACGAGCGCGCTCACCGCCGCGCTGGCGTCCTCCTCCCGGACCAGGATGTCCACGTCGTGCTCCGTCGCGGGACCACCTCTGGCGTACACCGCGCACCCGCCCGCCAGCGCGAACGGGATGTCGTGCGCGCGCAGGGCCTTGGCGACTTTGGTCAACGTGCGCAGCAACTCGTCTTGGACACCACTCATGGGTGCTGACTACCCGTACGGCTGCGTGTTCACACGGCTGCGGGTAGTGCCGCCCGCACGGGGTAGTCCTCTCGGCATGACTGCCACACCGCCCGACCCCGACCCCGCCCGCACGCCCGGCCTGGAGCCCGGTGGCGGGGTCTCCCCCGGCGAGACACCGCCCGACTCCGGTCAGACCTCCGGCCTGTCCCACCCGCAGCCCATGCCGTCGCGGCGCGCCCCGATCGTCACGCTGGTGGCCGTGCTGGTCGTGACGCTGCTGGCGCTGGCGTTCGTCGTGGCCCAGGTGATGGGGTGGACGAACCTGTTCGGGGGTTTCTGACCCGGGGTTACCGGCCGGGCTTCAGCGGGGGGCTGGGGTGCAGGCCCTCCTTGCGGCCGAGGCCGTCGAGGAGCTGCCCGAGGGTGTCGCGGGCGTTGTGCCGCGGCACCCAGCCCAACCGGGCGAACGCCTTGGTCGCGTCCAGCAGCGGCGCGGTGAGGGCCAGGTCGACCCAGCCGTGCGAGGTGGGTTGCAGGCGCAGGCGCCAGCTGATCCGCGCGGCGTTGCGGAGGACGGCCGGCGGGATCGCCACGTGCCGCGTGCCCATGACCTCGGCCAGCACCCGCGGCGTCACGACCGGCTCGGACACGAGGTTGAACGCGCCCTCGGCCCGGGTGGTGAGGATCTTCACGAGGGCGTCGGCCACGTCGTCGGCGTGCACGAACTGCAGCACCATCGCGCGTGGCAGGGGCAGGACGGGCAGCTTGGCGAGGACGCCGGGCCGGAACAGGGCGTGCGGCACCAGGGGCCCGAGGAAGTACCGCTTGATCTCGGCGGCGGCCTCCGGCTGGAGGACCAGGCCGGGGCGGACGCGGGTCACGACGAGCCGCGGCTGGTCGCGTTCGACCTGGTCGAGCAGGTGCTCGACGGCGGCCTTCTGCCGGCTGTAGTAGGAGTTCGCGAGGCCGTCGGTCGGCCAGGTCTCGTCCACGGTGCGGTTCTTCGAGGCGGGCGAGTACGCGCCGACGGACGACATGTGGACGAGGTGCGGGACGCCGGCCTTCGCCACGGCGGTGAACACGCGCTCGCTGCCGGCGACGTTGGCCCGGTAGAGGGCGCGTTCGTCGTGGCCGGGCTGGATGCGCCAGGCGAGGTGCACGACGGCGTCGGCGTCGCGGAAGGCCTCGGTGAGCGGTTCCTCGGCGCCTTCGCGGCTGAGGTCGACCGGGGTCCAGGTGACCGCGTCGTACGGGGGTTCGGCCTGGGGTGGACGGCGGGAGACGCCGTGCGCGCTGATCTCCGGTTCGTCGGCGAGACGGCGCAGCAGCGCGGTGCCCAGGTTGCCGGTGGCGCCGGTGACGACGATCCTCATGGCGGTCGGGTACCCGCTCCACGCGGGGTGACACGGGGAGGCCGGGTGCTCCAGGCGGCGGGGTGGGGGTTGCTGGCCGGTTCCGCGCTGCTGCTCGGCGCGCTCGTGGGCTACCTGGCGCGGGTGCCGCGCGGCGTGGTCGCCGGGGTGATGGGTTTCGGCAGCGGTGTGCTGATGTCGGCGGTGTCGTTCGACCTGATCGCCGAGGCGCACGAGCTGGGCGGGCTGCTGCCCACGGCGTCCGGCGCCGCGCTCGGGGCCCTGGTCTACACGGCGGCGAACGTGGCGCTGGCCAAGCGCGGCGCACGCCACCGGAAGAGGTCGGGCGGGTTGCAACCGTCGGAGTCGGAGCAGAGCGGGTCCGGCACGGCCATCGCGGTCGGCGCGCTGCTGGACGGCATCCCGGAGTCGGTGGTGATCGGGGCGAGCCTGCTCGCCGGCGGCGGGGTGAGCGCGGTGACCGTGGCGGCGGTGTTCGTCAGCAACGTGCCGGAGGGGTTGTCGTCGGCGGCGGGCATGCGCGCGGCCGGCCGGTCGCGGCGGTACGTGTTCGGCTTGTGGACCGGGATCGCGGTGGTGAGCGGGCTGGCGGCGATGGCGGGTTACGGGCTGCTGGCCGACGCGCCGCCCCAGTGGCTCGCCGGGATCACCGCGTTCGCCGGCGGGGCGATCCTGTCGATGATCACCGACACCATGATCCCCGAGGCGTTCGAGGACGCCCACCTGCTGGTGGGCGTCGTGACGGTGGCCGGCTTCCTGAGCGCGTTCGCGCTGTCCCACCTCTGAACCGGGCCGGCCCCGACTGGATCGAGCCGGCTCGATGACGGTGGCGCGCGGAAGTGGCGAAAACGCGTTGCCACGGCAGCCGGTGGGTGGACAGGCTCGGGGCACGGTGGACTTCCCCGACGGACGTGCCGACTTCCCGGACGGACGCGCCGGCATCGACGCCGCGCTGGTGTCGCGGCTGGTCGCGGCCCAGTTCCCCGGTGGGCCGGGCTGCCCGTGATCCACGGACGCCGTCACGGGGAAAGGGGGCACCCCCGCGGCCGGAGGTGCCCCCTTTCGGACTCGCGTCAGCGGTTGACCGTCAGGTCGCGCGCCGAGGCGTAGCGGTCCCGGACCCACGGGGTCGGGTCGGCTTCGACCGAGGTCGAGGCCAGTTCCGACCAGTGGGGCGGGGTGTCCGCGCCGCCCACCGCCCACGCCGCCTGCCTGGCGGCGCCGTCGGCCACGTACTCGCTCGGCGCCGGCACCAGGACCGGGCAGCCGAAGATCGCCGGCGCGAGCTGCCGGACGGCGGGCATCCGGGCGCCGCCGCCGATCAGCAGCACGCGGGTGACCGGCATGCCGAGCGCCCGCAGCGCGTCGATCGCGTCCGCCAGGCTGCACAGCAGGCCCTCGACCGCGGCGCGCGCCAGGTGCGCCGGGGTCATGGTGTCCAGCCTCAGGCCGTGCAGCGCGCCGGTGGAGTCGGGCTTGTTCGGCGTCCGCTCCCCCTCCAGGTACGGCACGAAGACGAGGCCGCCCGCGCCCGCCGGCGCGGTGAGGGCCAGGTCCGACAGGTCCGCCAGGTCGACGCCGAGCACGGCTGACGTCGACGTGAGCACTCGCGAGGCGTTCAGGGTGCACACGAGCGGCAGGTGGCCGCCCTCCGCGTCGGCGAAGCCGTTGACGATGCCGGTGCCGTCGGCGACGGGGTTCGGCCAGCGCGCGAACGCCGTGCCGGACGTGCCGATGGACACCACGACGTCACCCGGTTGCGCCTGCACGCCGAGGGCCGCCGCCGCGTTGTCACCCGCGCCCGCGCCGAACCGGCCGCCGACCAGCTCCGCCGGGCCGACCACGCGGGGCAGCGCGACGACCTTGCCGAGGGCCAGTTCGAGCAGGTCCAGCCGGTAGTCCTCGGTGGACGGCGACCAGTAGCCCGTGCCGCTGGCGTCGCTGCGGTCGGTGGTCAGCGCGTCGAGGGACGTGCCGCCGGACAGCTTCCAGGTCAGCCAGTCGTGCGGGAGGCAGACCGCCGCGGTGCGGGCGACCGACTCCGGCTCGTTGGCCGCCAGCCACCGCAGCTTGGTCACGGTGAGCGAGGCGACCGGCACGCTGCCGATCGCTTCCGCCCACTCGTCCGGGCCGCCCAGCTCGGTGGTGAGGTCGGCCGCCGCCGGCGCGGAACGGGTGTCGTTCCACAGCAGCGCCGGCCGGACCACCTCGCCGGCCTCGTCGAGCGTCACCATGCCGTGCTGCTGCGCGGCCACCGACACGGCGGCCACGTCGTCCAGCCCGCCCGCGTCCGCGATGGCCGTCTGGAGCGCGTCCCACCACGCGGAGGGGTGCACCTCGGTGCCCGTCGGGTGCGTCGCGCGCCCTTGTCGAACAAGGGCGCCGGTGTCCGCGTCGCGGACCACGACCTTGCAGGACTGGGTGGACGAGTCGACGCCCGCGACGAGCGCCATCAGCGCGCGCCCAGCAGGTGCTCGGTCGCCAGCTGCGCCAGGCGCACGAACCCGAAACCGCGCTCGGCGGCCGTGTCCGGGTCGAAGTCCTCGCCCTTGAGGAAGTCCGCGATCGACTCGCCCTCGTTCAGGGTGGGCTCGGCCAGCTCGTACACGCCGCTGTACTTCAGCGCCTCCTGCACCTCGGGGTCGGCGCGGAACGCCGCCGACCGCTCGCGCAGCAGCTTGTAGGTGCGCATGTTGGCCGCCGCGCTCTCCCACACGCCGTCGAGGTCCTCGGTGCGCAGCGGCTTGTAGTCGAAGTGCCGGGGCCCGTCGTAGCCGCCGTTCTCCAGCAGGTCGACCAGGAAGAACGCGGACAGCAGGTCGCCCTGGCCGAACACGAAGTCCTGGTCGTAGCGCGGCCCCTTCTGCCCGTTGAGGTCGATGTGGAAGAGCTTGCCCTGCCACAGCGCCTGGCCGATGCCGTGCACGAAGTTGAGGCCCGCCATCTGCTCGTGGCCGACCTCGGGGTTCACGCCGACCAGCTCGTGGTGCTCCAGCGTCGAGATGAACGCCAGCGCGTGGCCGATCGTCGGCAGCAGGATGTCGCCGCGGGGCTCGTTCGGCTTGGGCTCCAGCGCGAAGCGGAAGCCGTAGCCCTGGTCGACCGAGTACTGCGCGACCGTGTCGACGGCCTCGCGGTAGCGGTCGAGGGCCGCGGACACGGGCTTGCCCGCGTCGACCTCGGAGCCTTCCCGGCCACCCCACATCACGATGGTCTCGGCGCCGAGCTCGGCCGCCAGTTCCAGGTTGCGCAGCACCTTCCGCAGGGCGAACCGGCGGATCGAGCGGTCGTTGCTGGTGAAGCCGCCGTCCTTGAACACCGGGTGGGTGAACAGGTTGGTGGTCACCATGGGCACGACCATGCCGGTCTCGTCCAGCGCGGCGCGGAACGCGGCGACCCGCTTGCCCACCTCGGCCGCGTCGGCGCCGAAGGGGAACAGGTCGTCGTCGTGGAACGTGATGCCCCACGCACCGAGCTCGGAGAGCTTGCGCACCGCCAGCGGCGCGTCCAGCACGGGTCGGGTCGCGTCGCCGAACGGGTCGCGTCCCTGCCAGCCGACCGTCCACAGGCCGAAGCTGAAGTTGTCCACGAGGGCACCTCCAATAAGTTTGATGCCTGAACTTATCGCACTCAGCCGCTAGGATCCAGTGGTGTCCAGACCGCAGCCCGCGAGCCAGCACACCGTGCGACGGCACAACTCCGCCCTCGTGCTCGACGCCATCGCCGAGGCGCCCGGGTCCTCGCGCGCCGCCGTGGCCGCCCACACCGGTCTGACCAAGGCCACCGTCTCGAGCCTGGTCGACCGGATGATCGGGGCCGGGCTCGTGGCCGAGGGCGAGGCGCAGGCCAGGTCCGGTCCCGGGCGGCGCGGCACCGCGTTGCACCTGTCGCCCACCGGGCCGCACGGGCTCGGGGTGGAGATCGGGGTCGACTACCTGGCCACGTGCCTGGTCGACCTCACCGGGCGGGTGCGGGCGCGGTGGGTGCGCCCCAGCGACAATCGTGCCTCCTCCCCCGCCCGCGTGCTGGCCAAGGTGGCGACGGCGGTGCGCACGGCGGCGAAGCAGGACGTGCCGATCGGCGGGGTCGGCGTGGCCGTGCCGGGCCTGGTGGAGGTGGCCGGCGGGTCGCTGCGGGTCGCCCCGAACCTGGGCTGGCGGGAGGTGGACATCCGGGGCGAGCTGACCCGCCGGGTCGACCTGGACGTGCCGGTGCTGGTGGGCAACGAGGCGAACCTCGCCGCGCTGGCCGAGCTGTGGCACGGGGACGTGTCGGCGGACTTCCTGCACGTCTCGGGCGAGATCGGCATCGGCGCGGGCATCGTGGTGGGCGGCGCGCTGTTCGAGGGCGTGTCCGGGTACGGCGGCGAGATCGGGCACCTGTCCGTCGACCCGCGCGGGCCGCGGTGCGCGTGCGGGTCGCGGGGGTGCCTGGAGCGGTTGGCCGGGCAGGACGAGATCGTGCGCGCGGCGGGCGTGTCGGGGGTGGACGAGCTGCTGGTCAGGCTGGCCTCGGGGGAGCGGACGGCCACGACTGCGGTGCGTTCGGCGGCGCGGTGGCTCGGCGTGGCGCTGTCCGGGGCGGTGAACCTGCTGGACCTGCCGACGGTGGTGCTGGGCGGCACGTACGCCCGCTTGGAGCCGTGGTTGCAGGAGCCGTTGCACGCGGAGCTGGACCGGCGGGTGGTCGGCGGCGAGTGGTCGCCCGTCCGGGTGGTCGCCTCGTCGTTGGGCGCGGAGGCCGCCATGCGGGGCGCCGCGACCACCGCCGTCCGCGCGATCCTCGCCGACCCCGACCCCTACGTGACCACCGCCCTGTCCTGAGCGTTCAACCCGGGTGTTCCGAACGTGGGACACGGTCGTCCTGAACGCAGGACTCGCGCGGGTTCAGGACGGACAGGAGGGCCCGGTAGGTGTGGTCCGGGTCGCCTTCGACGGAGGGGATGACCACGGGGGCGCGGGTGGCGATGATCGTTCGCAGGTCGTCGTACATGGCCGACAGCTCGGCGGGGGTGGCCTGGACGGTGCCGCGCTCGGTGAAGCGGCGGATCGCGTTGTCCTCGGTGTCGGTCAGGACGACCTCGTGGTAGGTCGCGCCCACGTCGACCGCCAGCGCGGTGAGGCGGTCGAGGAACTCCGGACGGCCGAGGAACTGGGGCACGACCACGTCGTGGCCGGACG
This sequence comes from Actinosynnema sp. CA-299493, assembly GCF_050946825.1. Classification (NCBI taxonomy): domain Bacteria; kingdom Bacillati; phylum Actinomycetota; class Actinomycetes; order Pseudonocardiales; family Pseudonocardiaceae; genus Actinosynnema; species Actinosynnema sp. CA-299493. The sequence continues at coordinate 2,604,050 of NZ_CP191993.1, read as the reverse complement.
TCAGGTGCACCCGGGCGGCGGCGACGGCGATGTCACGCGCCAGGCGGCCGGCCTCGCCGAGGTCGCCCGCGATCAGGTCGCGCACCCGGTCGACGTCCAACGCCAGCGCGGGCGGGTGGTCGACCGCGTAGCGGCGCGCGATGGTCGACTTGCCGCACCCGGGCGGACCGTTCAGCGCGATCAGTCGGGCCACCCCGCCGAGCCTACCGGCGGGGACGGTGCCCCCTGGTCACCGTCCCCGCGCCACATACTCTGCCGATCATGGACGCACATCGGGGCGCACACCGTTGGTACCGGCGTCACTACGTTGTGTTCACCCTTCAAGGTGTCACCCGAATGCAGTCACCCGAAGCGGGCACACCACGGGGTCGCGTCTGACAGCCTGGACGGCACGTTTGTCACTGCGGACAATCGTCGAGAGACGCCAGGGGGGTGGACCGGTTGCCGCGCGGAGAACGCCCGTTGGACGTCGGTGACAGCCCGTTGCTCAAGTTCGCCGCCGACCTGAGGTCGTTGCGCGACAGGGCGGGCGGGCACAGCTACCGGCAGATGGGCGCGCGCGCCCACTACTCGGCGACGACGTTGTCCGACGCGGCGGGCGGGCGCAGGCTGCCCACCCTCGCGGTGACGCTGGCCTACGTGCGCGCCTGCGAGGGCGACGTGGCCGAGTGGGAGGACCGGTGGCGGCAGGTCGCCGCCGAGGTGCTGCCCGGCGCCGACCCGGACCCCGACGAGGGCCACCCGCCGTACGCGGGCCTGGCGGCCTACGGCACCGAGGACGCCGAGTGGTTCTTCGGCCGCGACCACCTGCTGGACGACTTGGAGCGCCGCATCGCGCACCGCCGGTTCATCGCGGTGTTCGGCGCGTCGGGCGCGGGCAAGTCGTCCCTGCTGCGCGCCGGCCTGGTGCCCCGGGTGACCGGCCGGGTCGCGGTCACCGCGCCGAGCGAGACCGCCGACCCGGACCTGGACGTCGACCTGCTCATCGTGGACCAGTTCGAAGAGGTCTTCACGCTGTGGCCGGACGCCGACCAGCGCGCCTCCTACGTCGACGCCCTGCTGACCGCGCGGTGCAAGGTCGTGGTCGGCGTGCGGGCCGACTTCTACGGTCACTGCGCGCAGCACCCGGCGCTGGTGGAGGCGCTCGCCGACGGCCAGCTGCTGCTCGGGCCGATGGGCGCCGAAGAACTGCGCCAGGTGATCATGCAGCCCGCCGTGAAGGCGTCGTGCACGGTGGAGACGGCGCTGGTGTCCCGGCTCATCGCGGACGCCACCGGCCAGGCGGGCGTGCTGCCGCTGATGTCGCACGCGTTGCTGGAGACCTGGCGGCGGCGGCGCGGCACCACGTTGACGCTGGCCGGCTACGAGGCCGCCGGGGGCATCCAGCACGCCATCGCGCAGACCGCCGAACGCACCTACACCTCGCTGGAGCGGCACCAGCGCGCGTTGGCGCGGCAGGTGTTCCTGCGGCTCACCGCGCTCGGCGACGGCACCGAGGACACCAAGCGCCGGCTGCCGCGCGCCGAGCTCGACCACGACGTGGACGTCGACGTGGTGCTCGACCGGCTCGCGCACGCGCGGCTGCTCACCCTGGACCGCGACAGCGTGGAGATCGCGCACGAGGCGCTGATCCGCTCCTGGCCGCGGCTGCGCGGCTGGCTCGCCGAGGACCGGGAGGGCCTGCGCACCATGCGCAGGCTCACCGAGGCCGCGGCCACCTGGGAGTCGCTCGGCCGCGACCCGGACGCGCTGTACCGGGGCACGCGGCTGGACACCGCGGTCGAGTGGACGCGGCGCGACGGCGTGCGCACCAGCGCGCAGGAACGCGACTTCCTGGCCGAGAGCCTCCAGTCCCGCGACCGGGAACGGCTGCTCGCCCACCGGCACACCCGCAGGTTGCGCCAGCTCGTGGCCCTGCTGGCCGTGCTGCTGGTGCTCGCCGGCACCGCCGTGGTGCTCGCGATCACCGCGCAGAAGGAGGCCGCGGCGGGGTGGAAGTCGTCGGCGGCCTGGTACGTGGCCAACCAGTCGCAGAGCCTGCGCAGCAGCGACGCGCAGCTGGCCGACCAGCTCGCCATCGTCGCCCACGACCTCAACCCGAACGACGAGACGCGCGACGGCGTGCTGACCGCGCACGCGACGGACCAGCGGGACACGGCCGCCCGCTCCGCGTTCGCGTCCGCCCAGGCGCTGTCGGACCCGGACCGCGAGCAGCAGGCGCTGCCCCGCGTGCTCGGGCCCGCCGACGAGACGGTGACCTCGATCGCCCCGGACGACGCCGGTCGGTGGTTCGCCACGACGGCGGTCGACGGGGTGGCGAAGGTCTGGGACGTCACCGACTACACCCCGCAGGTCGCGCACACCTTCGGCTTCCCGGTCGACCGGATCGCGTTGGACCCGGCCCGCGCCCGCACGCTCGTCACGGCCTCGGAGCTGTCCGGTGTCGCGGTGTGGGACTGGTCGGACCCGACCGAGCCGGTCGAGGTGGCCCGCCTGACCGACCAGCCGCACCGGGTCGTCGGCGTCGTCCACAGCCCGGACGGCCGGACCCTCGCCACCTTCGACGTCATGGGCGTGGTCCGGCTGTGGGACCTGTCGGACCCGAGGGCCCCGCGTCCGCTCGCGGAGCTCGACACCGGGCGGGACATCACCGCGGTCGCCCTGTCGCACGACCACCGCACGCTGGCGCTGGGCACCGCGAAGGGCGACATCCGGCTGTACGACGTGAGCGACCCGGCCGAGCCCGCGGAGCTGTGGTCCGGCCGGGCGCACCGGGGCGCGGTGCAGGCGATCGGCTTCCACCGGACCGGCGACGCGCTCGCCACGGTCGGCGCGCAGGACGTGGTGGCGCTGTGGGACGTGTCGAACCCGCGGGACGCGGTGGGGCGCGGCCGGGTCAACGGGCTCACCGAGGGCGTCTACGCGGTGGGGTTCGGCGAAGCCGCGACCGACGTGGTGACCTCGAAGTCGAACGGCACGACGCGGTCCTGGGAGTTCGACTACGACACGGCCGTGACCGAGATGTGCGCCGAGGTCACGGCCCACATCACCCGCGAGGAGTGGCAGCTGTACGTCGGCGCGGTCGGCGCGCTGGACTACGACCGCCCGTGCGGTTGATTGGCGGGTCGGCGCGCGCGAGCGGATAATCACCGCGTGACCATGCCGCGTGACGACGACCGCACCGAAGCGCTGCCGACCGGTCCGATCCCCGATGGTCCGCCGGTGGTGGCCCCGCGTGGACCGGGCGCCGTCGAGCCCTCGGTCGTCGGCGCGCCGGAGCGGCCGGCCGGGACGCGGGCCAAGCTGAAGCCGACCAGGATCAGCGGCACGTGGGTCGCCGTGCTGGCCTCGATCGTGGTGCTGATCGTGCTGCTGGTGTTCATCCTGCAGAACCTCGCCGACGCCACGATCCACTTCCTCGGCGCGGCGGGCACGCTGCCGCTGGGCGTGGCACTGCTGTTCGCGGCGATCGCCGGGGCGATCCTGGTGGCCCTGGTCGGCGCAGCCCGGATAATGCAGCTGCGCCGCCAGGCCAAACGAGGGCTGCGCTAGTCGTCCTCAGTGCTCAGCCCGAGAAACAGGACCGACCGTTCAGCGTGAAGCCGGTGGGTGTGGCGTTGCTGCCCTGCCAGCTCGCCTGGAATCCGAAGTCCACCGAGCCACCCGCTCCGATGGTCCCGTTCCAGCCCTCGTTGGTCATCGTGACGGCGGCGCCGCTCTGCGACGCCTTGCCGTTCCAACTGTTGGTGATCCGCTGGCCGTTCGCGAACGTCCAGCCCAGGTTCCAGCCCGTGACGGCTCTGGTGTCCCGGTTGGTGATCTTCACCGATCCGGTGAAGCCCCCTCCCCACTGGCTCGTGACCTTGTACTGCACCGAGCAGCCGGGTGGCGGCTGGTCGGTCACGGTCGTCGTCCCAGTGGTGGTCGTGGTGGTGGTGGTCGTCGTCGTCGTGGTGCTCGACGACGAGTCCGTGGGGTGCGTGTTGCTGCTGCTGGTGGTGCCGCTCGGCTCGGCGACGAGGATGCCCCGGCCGTTGGTGCCCAGGTAGACGCGGCCGTGGACGCGCGGGTCGCCGGTGATCGCCTCGCCCATGTTCCCGTACTGGTGCCGGTCGTCGTTGACGCGGACCCAGTGGGCGGCCTCGTCGTCGGACCGGTAGACGCCGGTCTTGCCGTCGATGGTCAGCACCGCGTACAGCGAGGGGTAGCGCTTGTCGTGCGCGGCCTTGCCGAAGCCGATGTTGACGCCCGACGTCACGCCGGCGACCGCGGTGACCGTCCGGCCGCCGTCGGTCGAGCGGAACAGGCCGCCGTCGCCGGCCAGCCACAGGTGGCCCTCGTTGCCGGGCACGGCGTGCAGCTTGCCCACGTCGGCGGTCGCACCGGCGGTGAACGTCGCGCCGCCGTCCGTGCTGACGTAGACGGTGTCGTCCGCCAGGCCGTAGAACGTGTTCGGGTTGGCCCGGTCGGACTCGACGACGGCGCCCGCCGGGATGCCGGTGGACGGCGTCCAGGAGTTGCCGAAGCCCACCGAGTGGTGCACCGCCGCACCGGCCGGGCTCCACACGAACCGGGAGCCGTCCGCCGCCGCCGCGACCGTGCCGCCGCCGGTGACGCCGCCGGGCTCGCTGCCCGCGAACCACTCACCGCCGTTGGTGGAGAAGGCGATGTGGGACGCGCCGTCCACGTTGCCGGAGCGCACCATGACCTGCGGGTTCAGCTCGGCGAAGTCGAGGCTGGTGGTCGTGGTGAAGTTCGGCTGCAGGTACATCATCGACGGCGCGGTGGTCAGGCTCGCGTGCCGGAACCCGCCGATGTCACCGAGACCGCTGAACAGCGACACGCCCGCGGGCGGGCTCATCAGGTCGAGCACCGCGGTCTCCTCCAGGCCCGCCGCGGTCGGCTTGATCGTGATCTGGCCGCCGCCGTCCCACTTGAGCAGGTCCGTGGTGCCGTAGACGGTGGCGCCGGTGCCGTACATCATCCGGTTGGAGTCGAACGGGTCGATCTCCAGCGATTCCACCATCCAGCCCAGCTTGGGCGTGACCTCGGGCGGCTGCGGGTTCGCGCCCCAGCTCAGCCACGGCGAGGTCCGGATGTCCATGGTGTAGCGGAAGCTGCGTTCGGGGTAGTTGGTGAAGTCCCACGCCCGCGTCCACGTCGCGCCGCCGTCGGTGCTGCGGAAGATGATGACGTCCGGCCACCAGGAGATCTGGGTGGCGACCATCAGCGTGTCCGGGTCCTGCCGGTCGATGGTCAGGCCGCTGTAGCCGAAGTAGTCGTCCGCGCTGTCGGAGGGGACCGGGCTGATCCTTGTCCACGCGCCGGTGGCGGTGTCGTACTTCCACACGTCGCCCTTGCCGCCGTCGTAGGGGCCGCCGGTGTCGCTGGTGGCGAGGTAGAGGAACCCGCCCTCGGTGTCCAGCTCGCCCTGGTGCGCGATGTAGCCGGTGGGCTGGCCGGCCAGCCGGGTCCACGTCGCGCCCGCGTCGGTGCTGCGGTAGACCGTGTTCTCCTTGTCGGCCACGCCGACGTAGATGGTCCTGGTCGCGTTGCCCGCCGTCGACGACCGCGGGTCGTAGGTCACCCAGACCACGCCCTGGATGTCGTTGGCGTAGCCGTTGGCGTCGTCGGGGTCGGCGACGTAGTTGCCGGGGTTGGGGAAGCTCGCCACCTTCGCCCACGTGGCGCCGCTGTCGGTGCTGCGCCACAGGCCCTGGCCGCTCGGCGCGCCGAAGTACAGCACCCGGCCGCCGTTGGGGTCGACCGACAGCCGCTCGCCCATGCCGCGGCCCGGCATGTTGCCGCCGACCTTGAACGGCAGCTCGGTGCGCTGCCAGGTGGCGCCCCGGTCGGAGGAGCGCAGGATCGCGCCGTTGTCCGGGTCCCAGCTGTTGGTGTACATGCCGACGGCGGCGTAGACCTTGTCGGCGTTCTTCGGGTCGGGCGCGATGCTCGCGACGCCGTTGTAGCCCCACTCGTCCCAGCCGACCCAGTCCAGCAGCGGGATCCACCGGCTGGTGGTCTTGTCCCACCGGTACGCGCCGCCGATGTCGGTGCGCGCGTAGATCAGGTCCTTCTCGGCCGGGCTGAACACGATGCCGGGCACGAACCCGCCGCCCTGGATCTCCACGTTGCGCCAGGTGTGCGGCACCTCGGGGACCGCGGCGGCGGTCGGCGCCGCGGGGCTCGCCGCCGCCGTCACCAGCACGACGCCGAGCGCGGCCACGGCCGCGGTGGTCAACGCCAGGAGCCGCGTGAGCGGTGTGCGTCGGACCATCGTGCGGCGCTCCTTTGCGCGGGGGGTGGGAGGAGGCGGTGGGCGAGAGGTGTCCGCCTCCCCCCTGGCTTGGGGAGTCAGGGGTCGTGGGGTCGGGCGTCCGAACGCACGGGCGACGACCGGTCCACCCGATCTGGGAGCGCTCCCAGAATGGGCAGGATTGGACCGTAGCCAGGCTGATCGATTGACGGCAAGGGTCGGTGCTACGCCATCCGAGTGAACTGTGGTTTCAGCCCACCGTGCCTGCGTCGAACGCGTCGAACTGGACGTCGAATCGCTTCGAAACGCCGCGACCCGGACCGAGAGGTCCGGGTCGCGGAGGTCCTGCTACATCGTTTCAGGCGCTCGAACGGGTGACCATCGCCGTCGGGAGGAGCAGGAACGGCGGGAGGTTCTCCTCGCCGGCCAGCTCCGCCATGAGCCGCCACGTCATGGTGCGCCCCAGCTGTTCCACGTCCTGGCGGATCGTGGTCAGCGGCGGCACGGCGGTCGAGGCGATCATCAGGTCGTCGAACCCGACCACGGCGACGTCGTGGGGCACCCGCTTGCCGTGCGCGTGCAGGGTCTGCAACGCGCCCAGCGCCATGATGTCCGCGCCCACGAACACCGCGTCCAGGTCCGGGGCCTGCTCGAGCAGGTCGGCCATGGCCGCGGCGCCGCTCTCCGGCGTGAAGTCGCCGTAGGCGACCAGACCGGTGTCGACCCTGGCCTGGCTGAGCCCGCGCTTCCAGCCCGAGAGTCGGTCCATGCCCACGGCCATGTCCCGGGGGCCGGCGATGGTGCCGATGCGCTTGTGACCCCGTGCGACCAGGTAGCGAGCCGCTTCCATGGCGCCGTTGAAGTTGTCCGAGTCCACATAGGGCACTCCGCCGGCGCCGAGGGGCCTGCCGCAGACCACGGTCGGCAGGCCCGCGTCGGCGAGCGTGCGGGGCAGCGGGTCCTGGCCGTGCAGGCTGATCACCAGCACGCCGTCCACGTGGCCACCGCAGAGGTAGTTCACCAGGTCCTGCTCGTCGCCCTCCTTGCTCATCATGAGGACGAGCTGGACCCGCTTGCCCGCGAGCTCGGCGTGCACACCGCGCAGCACACCGGCGAAGAACGGGTCGTTCAGCACCCGGCTGCCCTGCTCGGAGACGACCATGGCGATGCAGTTCGCCCGGCTGCCCGCGAGCGTCCGGGCCGCCTGGTTCGGGCTGTACCCGAGCTTGCCGATGGCCTGGTGGACGGCTTCACGCGCTCTGGAGCTGACGTACGGCTCGCCGTTGATCACCCGGGAGACGGTCGACTTCGACACCCCGGCTGCCCGAGCGACCTCCTCGAGCCGGGTGTTGGGTCGTCGCGCCTTGGGCGGGTCAACGGCATCTGTCACGGAGCGACCGTCGCCGCGAGAACGTTGCCACGGGCAACCTGCGAGTACCACATGGCGCTCATCTTAGGCGTCCGCACCTGGGTCTCGTAGTCGACATGCACGATCCCGAACCGCTTGGCGTAGCCCTCGGCCCATTCGAAGTTGTCCATGAGCGACCACGCGAAGTAACCGCGCAGGTCGACACCCGCCTCGATGGCCGCGTGAGCGGCCCTGAGGTGCGACTCGATGTAACCGAGGCGCTCGGTGTCGTTGATCGAGCCGTCGTCGTTGATGGAGTCGACGTAGGCCGCGCCGTTCTCGGTGACGTACAGCGGGATGCTGGGGTAGTCCTGGTGCACCCGGGTGAGGACCTTGAACAGGCCGTCCGGCTGCACCTCCCAGTCCATGTCGGTGCGCGGCAGGCCGCGGCTGGGGAACGACACGTGCTCCGCGCCCACCCACGGTGACCCGGTCGGGCGACGGCCGTTGGTCTGGACCTGGTCCGAGGAGTCGGACGCGGCCGGCTCGGGGGTGCCGCTGACGAAGTGCTCGGCGTAGTAGTTGACGCCCAACTGGTCCAGCGGCGCGGAGATGATCTCCAGGTCGTTCTCGCGGATGTGCTTCGAGAAGCCGTACGGCTCCAGGTCCTCCACGATGTCCGCCGGGTACTCGCCCTTGAACAGCGGGTCCAGGAAGATCCGGTTCTGCAGGCCGTCGAGCCGGCGCGCGGCGTCGAGGTCGGCCGGGTCGTCCGGGTCCGCCGGGATGATCGGGTACATGTTGAGCGTGATGCCGATCTTGGAGTTCGGCGCCTGCTCCCGGATCGCCGCGGTGGCCAGGCCGTGCGCCAGCAGCAGGTGGTGCACGGCCGCGACGGCGGCCTCCGGCTCCTGGCGGCCGGGCGCGTGCACGCCGGCGGCGTAGCTGAGCAGCGACGAGCACCACGGCTCGTTGAGCGTGGTCCAGTTGTCCACCCGGTCGCCGAGCGCGCCGACGACGGACTCGGCGTACTCCGCGAAGCGGTACGCGGTGTCCCGGTTGGCCCAACCGCCCGCGTCCTCCAGCGTCTGCGGGAGGTCCCAGTGGTAGAGGGTCAGCCACGGGGTGATGCCGGCTTCGAGCAGCTTGTCGACCAGCCGCGAGTAGAAGTCCAGGCCGGGCTGGTTGACCGGACCGGCGTCCGGGCGGATGCGCGGCCACGCGGTGGAGAACCGGTAGGCGTGCAGCCCGAGGTCGACCATCAGCTGGACGTCCTCGTCCACGCGGTGGTAGTGGTCGGCGGCGGGGTCACCCGTGTCACCGCCCACCACCGCGCCCGGAAGCTGGCAGAACGTGTCCCAGATGGACGCGGTGCGACCGTCCGCGGTGGTCGCGCCTTCGATCTGGAACGCCGCTGTCGCGGCGCCCCACACGAATCCCTCGGGAAAGGAAATCGACTCCACAGCTACCCCTTCACAGCACCCTGCATGATCCCGGCGACGATCTGCCGACCGAGTACGAGGAAGACGATCAGAATCGGGACCGTGGCCAGCGTGGTCCCGGCGAGCACTAGCGAGTTGTCGACGTAGTAGCCGCTCTGCAACTTCTCCAGGGCGATCTGCATCGTCGGGTTGTCCGCGTTGAGCACGATCAGCGGCCAGAGGAAGTCGTTCCACGACGTCATGAACGTGAAGATGCCCAGCATGGCGGCGGCCGGGCGCACCGCGGGCAGGCACACGTGCCAGAACGTGCGGATCATGCTGCAGCCGTCCATGCGGGCCGCCTCGATCAGCTCGTCCGGCACGGCGTCGGCGATGTACTGGCGCATCCAGAACACGCCGAACGCGGTCACCAGGTTGGGGATGATGACCGCGCCTAGGGTGCCGGACCAGCCGTACTCCGCCATCGCCATGTACAGCGGGATGATGCCCAGCTGCGTCGGCACGGCGAGGGTGGCGACCACGAACACCATCAGCGGTCCGCGGCCCTTGAAGCGCAGCTTGGCGAACGCGAAGCCGGCCAGCGTCGAGAGCACCACGACCGACACGGTGACCGTGCCGGAGACGAGGATGCTGTTGCCCAGCGCCTTCCAGAACGGGATCGTGTCGAGCACGCGGCCCGCGTTGTGGAAGAAGTTGCCGCCGGGCAGCATGGGCGTGTCGGCGGTGAACTTCGCGTCGTCGTGGCTGGCCACGAGGAACGACCAGTAGAACGGGAACGCCGAACCGAGGATGAACGCGATCAGGATGCCGTAGACGACGAAGCCGGGGCGCCGCTCGGAGAGCGACACCGCCTTCGAGCGCCGCGGCTTGGCGCCCCTGGTCCCGGTGGCGGACGGGCGATCGGTGATGGTGGCCATCACGCCTCCCCACTGGACGCGAGCCTGCGGGTGAGCAGGAAGTTGACCCCCGCGATCGCGATGACGACGATGAACAGGACCCAGGCCATCGCCGAGGCGTAGCCGAGGTCGAGGCTCTGGAAGCCGGACTGGTACATGTAGAGCACCACCGTCTGGTACTGGTGGGTCGCACCGCCGTTGGCGCCCGCCGAGGGCGAGAACAGCAACGGCTCGGTGAAGATCTGGAGACCGCCGATGGTCGACGTGACGATCACGAAGATCAGCGTCGGGCGCAGCAGCGGCAGCGTGATGCTGAGGAACTGGCGTACCTTGCTCGCGCCGTCGACCCAGGCCGCCTCGTAGACGTCGCGCGGGATGGCCTGCATGGCGGCCAGCACGATCAGGGCGTTGTAGCCCGTCCAGCGCCAGTTGACCATGGTGGCGATGGCGACGTGGCTCCACCAGCGGTCGGCCTGCCAGTCGATCCGGTCCAGGCCGAACCACTCGACGATGTTGTTCACGGTGCCGTACTGCACGCCGAACAGGTCGCCGAAGATGATGGTCAGGGCGACGAGGCTGGCCACGTAGGGCAGCAGCACGCCCATCCGCCAGCCGGTGCGACCGCGCAGGGCGGTGTTGAGCAGCGCGGCCAGCAGCACCGCGATGATGATCTGCGGGATCGTCGAGATCGCGAAGATGCTCAACGTGTTGACCATCGCGTTCCAGAACTGCGAGTCGGCCAACAGCTCGGTGTAGTTGCCCAGCCCGAGGAACTCCTGCTCGTCCGCGCCCAGCTCCCAGTCGAACAGGGAGATGTAGGCCGTGTAGAGCAGCGGGAAGAGGCCCACCACCGCGAACAGGACGAAGAAGGGGGCGATGTAGAGGTACGGCGAGAACTTCACGTCCAGGCGGGTCAGCCGGTAGCGCCAGCTCAACTTGGCCGGACCGATGTCATCGTTGTCGTCGCGCCGCGGCGGGCGGGGCTCGGCGCCCCGCCCGCGCGCGACCGAAAGCTCGGTCGTCATTACTTGGCAGCCTTCTTGGCTCCCTCGATGACCTTCGCCCACGCCTCGGCGGGCGACGTGCCCTGCTCGACCGAGGTCAGCGCCGGGGAGACCACGTTGTCCTGGATCTCACCGTCCTGCGGGCCCTTGTACTGGGCCGCCGCGACCTTGTTGGCCTGCTCGGCGAACAGCAGGCCGACCTTCTCGCCGCCGAAGTACTCGCTGGTCTGGTTGAGCAGCTCCGGGGAGATCAGCGCGTTGGTCTGGCTCGGGAAGGTGCCCTTGGCCTTGAACGCCTTGATCTGCTGCTCCGGCGCGGTCAGCCACCCGGCCAGCTTGGCGGCCTCGGCCTTGTTCTTGCCCTGCTTCGGGACGGTCAGGTACGAGCCGCCCCAGTTGCCGCCGCCGCCGGGGAACGCCGCGGTGACGGCCCACTTGCCCTTGTGGTCGGGGCCGGCGTTGCCCTCGATGACACCCAGCATCCAGGACGGGCAGGTCTTGGTGGCGAACGCCGACTCCTTGAAGCCGGTCTGCCACTCCGGGCTCCAGGCGGCGAGCTTGGCCGACTGGCCGCCCGCGACCGCGGCGGTGACCTGGTCGAAGATCTTCTTGTCGTCGTTGGTCTCGATCACGAGCTTGTCGTCGCGGTCGAAGTAACCCTTCTCCGCCTGGTTGTGCATCGGGTTGAAGATCTGCGCGGCCGAGTCGAACCACGGCTTGCCGGTCGCCTTGACGTAGGCGTCACCGGCGGCGAAGTACGAGTCCCAGGTCGCGAACAGGGCCTTCACGCCCTCGGGGTCGGACGGCAGCTTCGCGGCCTCGAGCAGGTCCTTGCGGTAGCACATGGCCAGCGGGCCGATGTCGGTGCCGTAGCCGATGAGCTTGTTGTCCTTGGTCGTGACCGCGTCGACCTTCCACTGCAGCCAGCGGTCCTCGCGGACGTCCTTCGGGCCGATCTCCTTCAGGTCCTCGAACTGGCCGGACTTGGCCATGACCTGGCTGAGGAAGCCCTCTTCGACGGCTTCGACGTCGGCGAGGCCGGAGCCCGCGCCCAGCTTGGTGAACAGGTTCTGGTGGTGCGGCGCGCCCTGGCCGGTCTTGCGCTGCGTGACCTTGACGTTCGGGTTCGCGGCCTCGTACTCCTTGAGGAGCTCCTCGTAGCCGAACTCGTTGAAGGTCGCGATCGTCAGCTCGACCTTGCCATCTGGCGACGTGCCGGACCCTCCCGAGCCACAGGCCGTGGCGACTGCGGCAAGCACTGCGGTGCAGGCCATGACTTTGGCCAAGCCTGCTCGACGGTAGCGCACGAGAACTCCTCAGTTGATCGGCGGTGAACGTTCTGGGAGCGCTCCCAGGTTTTGGGGGAGTGTGGTTCGCACCACGGAGTTGTGTCAAGCTCCCGTGTCCGCGCTGTTACCGACGTTGCGTCATTTGCCTTGCTGGACCGATTCTGCTAGCGGTGTGTCCAGTGGTCCGTTCAGGCACTGTTCGTAGACCGGTCGGACACGCTCGGTTCATCTCCGCGCCGAACGGCCCGAAAAGATTCACGAGTCGCGCACCCACTCACCCGCCACCAGTCTGCACCGGAAGTGCGCGCTTGTCCGGCACCGTCCCACCGCGAGTCGCGGACAGTGGCGCGCGGAGTCGTCCGGACGGGTAGCGCGAGTCGGCCGACCGGGTGGCGCCACCGGCCGGCCGAGTCACCTCCGGACGGCCCGCGGCGCGCGCCGGGACGTCCATTCAGGACCAATGATTGACCGAGGTGTTTCGTCACGCGCGCGAGGGGCCCGAATATAGGGGGTACCCCTCATGATCAAACCGTTTCCGCGGCGTTATAGGGCACGTGCGGGCGGCGTGACGGCTCAGCGGCCGTCCTCCAGATCACCCTCGGTTTCCAGGTACGCCTTTCGCAGCGCTTCCAGCGTCGCCGGCTCCGGGTGCTCCCACATACCCCGTTCGGCCGCCTCCAGGAGCCGTTCGGAGATGCCGTGCAGCGCCCACGGGTTGGACCGGGCCAGGAACTCCCGGTTCACCGGGTCCAGCACGTAGCTGGCCACGAGCTGCTCGTACATCCAGTCGGCGACCACCCCGGTGGTCGCGTCGTAGCCGAACAGGTAGTCGACGGTGGCCGCGAGTTCGAACGCGCCCTTGTAACCGTGCTCGCGCATCGCGGCCAACCACCTCGGGTTGACCACGCGGGCGCGGAAGATCCGGTTCGTCTCCTCGTTCAGCGTTCTGGTGCGCACGGCGTCGGGCCGCGTGCTGTCCCCGACATAAGCGGCGGGCGCTTTGCCGGTGAGCGCGCGCACGGTCGCGATCATGCCACCGTGATATTGGAAGTAGTCGTCCGAATCGGCGATGTCGTGTTCACGCGTGTCGATGTTCTTCGCCGCCACCGCGATGCGCTTGTAGGCGCTCTCCATGGCCGGCCGCGCTTCGACTCCGTCGAGTTCGCGGCCGTAGGCGTACCCGCCCCACACCGCGTACACCTCGGCCAAGTCGGCGTCGTCGCGCCAGTTGCGGCTGTCGATGAGCGGGAGCAGGCCGGCGCCGTACGCACCCGGTTTGCTGCCGAAGATCCGCATTGTCGCCCGACGCGGGTCGTCGTGCCGCGCCAGATCGGCTTGGGCGTGCGCCCGGACGTAGTTGTCCGACGCCGACTCGTCCAAGTTCGCGACCAGTCGCACAGCGTCGTCGATCAGTGTCACAACGTGGGGGAATGCGTCGCGGAAGAAGCCGCTGATCCGGACCGTGACGTCGATTCGCGGCCGGTTCAACTCGGCCAGCGGGATCGGTTCCAGACCGGTCACCCGACGCGATTGGTCATCCCATTCGGGCCGGACGCCCAGCAGGGCGAGCACCTCGGCGATGTCGTCACCGGCGGTGCGCATCGCGCTCGTGCCCCAGACCGACAGGCCGACCGACGGCGGCCACTCCCCCGTGTCCGCGCGGTAACGCGCCAGCAACGAGTCGGCCATGGCCTGGCCGGTCTCCCAGGCCAGCCGGGACGGCACCGCCTTGGGGTCGACCGAGTAGAAGTTGCGACCGGTCGGCAGCACGTTCACCAGGCCGCGCAGCGGCGAGCCGCTCGGACCGGCCGGCACGTAGCCGCCGTCCAGGGCGTGCAGCACGTTGGTCAGCTCGTCCGTGGTGCGGGCCAGCCGGGGCACGACCTCGGTCGCGGCGAACTCCAGGATGCGCGCCACGTCCTCGTCGTCGGTGAGGCCGCGGGCCGCGTTCACATCCCAATTGGCGTCTTCCATCGCCTGGACGAGCGCGCGGGCCTGTTCCTCGACCCGGTCGGTGGCGGTCCGGTCGTTGCCGGACTCGGTCAGCCCCAGCGCCTCGCGCAGGCCGGGCAGCGCGGCGACCCGACCGGCCCACATCTGCTTGGCCTGGAGGATCGACAGCACCAGGTTCACCCTGGTCCCGCCGGTGGGCGCCTGGCCGAGGACGTGCAGGCCGTCGCGGATCTGGACGTCCTTGATCTCGCACAGCCAGCCGTCGACGTGCAGGATCAGCTCGTCGAACCCGTCGTCCCCCGGCCGGTCGGACAGGCCCAGGTCGTGGTCGAGCTTGGCGGCCTGGATGAGGGTCCAGATCTGGGCGCGGATCGCCGGCAGCTTGGCCGGGTCCATCGCGGCGATGGTGCCGTGCTCGTCCAGCAGCTGCTCCAGCCGGGCGATGTCGCCGTAGCTGTCGGCCCTGGCCATCGGCGGCACGAGGTGGTCGACCAGGGTGGCGTGCGCCCGGCGCTTCGCCTGCGTGCCCTCGCCCGGGTCGTTGACCAGGAACGGGTAGATCAGCGGCAGGTCGCCCAGCGCCGCGTCCGGGCCGCACCCGGCCGACATGCCCACGGTCTTGCCGGGCAGCCACTCCAGGTTGCCGTGCTTGCCCACGTGGATCACGGCGTCGGCGCCGAACTCGTCCTCCAGCCAGCGGTAGGCGGCGAGGTAGTGGTGGCTCGGCGGCAGGTCCGGGTCGTGGTAGATGGCGATGGGGTTCTCGCCGAAGCCGCGCGGCGGCTGGACCATGACCACGACGTTGCCGGAGCGCAGGGCGGCCAGGACGATCTCGCCGTCGGCGTCCCGCGACCGGTCGACGAACAGCTCGCCGGGCGCCTCGCCCCAGTGCCGCTCCATCCCCTGCCGCGTGTCCTCCGGGAGGGTGGCGTACCACTGCCGGTACCGGGCCGCCGGCAGCCGGACGGGGTTGCCCTGGAGCTGCTCCTCGGTGAGCCAGTCGGCGTCCTGGCCGCCGGCCGCGATGAGGGCGTGGATCAACGCGTCGCCGTCGAGGTCGGCCACGCCCGGCAGCTCGTCGCCGATGTCGTAGCCGTGCTCCCGCATGGCGGTGAGCAGCCGCACGACGCTGGCCGGCGTGTCCAGGCCGACCGCGTTGCCGATGCGGGAGTGCTTGGTCGGGTAGGCCGACAGCATCACCGCGATGCGCCGTTCGGCCGGCGGGATGTGGCGCAGCCTGCCGTGGCGCACCGCGATGCCCGCGACCCGCGCCGCGCGCTCGTCGTCGGCGACGTAGACCGTGAGGCCGTCGTCGTCGACCTCCTTGAACGAGAACGGCACCGTGATGATCCGACCGTCGAACTCCGGGATCGCGACCTGGGTGGCGGTGTCCAATGGGGACAGTCCGTCGTCATTCCCGTCCCACGAGGCACGGCTGCTGGTCAGGCACAAAGCCTGGAGGACCGGCACGTCGAGGGCGGCCAACGCGCCCACGTCCCACGCGTCGTCGTCACCGCCGGCGGACGCGGCGGCGGGCTTGGTGCCGCCGGCCGCGAGCACCGTGACGATCAGGGCGTCCGCTTTGCCCAGTTCGGCCAGCAGCTCCGCCTCCG
The DNA here is from genome assembly GCF_050946825.1 of Actinosynnema sp. CA-299493. NCBI lineage: Bacteria > Bacillati > Actinomycetota > Actinomycetes > Pseudonocardiales > Pseudonocardiaceae > Actinosynnema > Actinosynnema sp. CA-299493. The sequence continues at coordinate 2,588,246 of NZ_CP191993.1, read as the reverse complement.
CCGTGCGGAGGGAGGCGCAGTAGACCGGCAGCGGACGGCCGCCCTTGGCCACGATCGCGTCGCACAGGGCGTGCACGAACGCCGTGTTCCCGGCCACGTGGTGGGCCCGGTAGTACAGCACGGCGATGGTCGGCCCCTCGACCGCGTCCTGCCGTTCGAGCAGGCCCCAGGTGGGCGTCGGCTCGGGCGACGTGAAGCCGTGACCGGTGAGCAGCACCGTGTCGGACAGGAACCGGTGCAGCTGGGCGAGGTTGGCCGCGCCGCCGTGCGCCAGGTACGCGTGCGCCTCGGCGCAGACGCCGCCGGGCACGGTCGACAGCTCCATCAGCGGCGCGTCGGGGTTCTGCTCACCGCCCAGCACGACGACCGGCAGGCCGGAGGCGAGCAGCCGGTCCAGCCCCTCCTCCCACATCCGGCGTCCGCCGAGGATGCGCACGACCACCAGGTCGACGCCCTCCACCAGTGCCGGCAGGTCGTCGACGGCGGTGCGGGCGGGGTTGGCCAGGCGGTAGTCGGCGCCGCTGGCGCGGGCGGACAGCAGGTCGGTGTCGGAGGTCGACAACAGCAGGATCACGTGCGGGCTCCATCCCTCGGGGGTCCTCGCCCCGGTCGTGGGTACGGCGAGCGGAGTTCCTGACTCCCGGGGCCTCCCCCGGTCACAGTGGCGGGACCGCGCCGGATTCACACCGGCTTCCTCCTGCTGCTTCGCCGTTCGGAGGTCACCCTAACGGCAGTTAGCATCCAGTCCATGCCCACGGACCGAGTTCGCCCGGACGCCTGCCCCGGAGCCGTCGACGTGCACCAGGCCGCCGACGGCGGTTTGGCGCGCGTGCGGGTGCCCGGTGGGACGTTGGACGCCGCGCGGGTCGACGTGCTGCGCGCCGCCGCGGTGGAGCTGGGCGACGGGTTCCTTGAGCTGACGTCACGGGCGAACCTGCAGATCAGGGGCTTGGCGCCGGGGGCGGAGCACGAGCTGGGCGCGCGGCTGCGCGATGTCGGCCTGCTGCCCTCGATGACGCACGAGCGGATGCGCAACATCATCGCCGCGCCGCTGGAGGACAACCAGGCGCTGGTCGACGAGATCGACGCGGCGTTGTGCGCGGTACCGGAGCTGGCGTCCCTGCCAGGGCGTTTCCTGGTCACGGTGGGTGGCGCGGTCAGCGGCCTGTCGGGTGACATCGGGCTGGTCGGTGACGCGTTGTTCCTGGCAGGCCACGATTCAGGGCTGCGCGTGACCGATCCCGTCGAGGCCGTGGTGACCGCCGCACGGCTGTTCGGCGAGCTCCGCGGCGAGGCCTGGCGGCTGTCCGAAGTGGACGGCGGTGTGCGGAAGATCACGACGGCGTTGGGCGATCCGGGTGACGCCCGGGTCGAACCGGGTGTGACGCCCGTCGCACCCGGCGCGCACGGCCCCGTCGTCGTCGCGGGCGTGCCGTTCGGGCGGTGGGACGCGCGGCTCCTGGCCGGCGTGCCGGTCCGGCTCACGCCGTGGCGGAGCCTGGTGCTGCCGGCCGGGACCGACACCAGCGGCCTGTTCACCTCGCCGGACTCGCCGTGGCACGGCGTCAGCGCGTGCACGGGGCGGCCGGGCTGCGCCAAGTCGCTGGCCGACGTGCGCGCCGACGCGACCCGCTGGATCGGCGCCAGGACCACGCCGGGCCGGGCGCACTGGTCGGGCTGCGCACGCCGGTGCGGGCGGCCGGCGGGCGACGTGGTGGAGTTCGTCGCGACCGGCGACGGGTACGAGGAGATCAGGTGACCAGCTACGTCAAGGACGGCGCGGAGATCTACCGCCGTTCCTTCGCCACCATCCGCGCCGAGGCAGACCTGGCGCGGTTCCCGTCGGACGTGTCCCGGGTGGTGGTGCGGATGATCCACGCCTGCGGGATGGTCGACCTGGTCGGCGACGTCGACTTCTCGCCGCACGTGGTGCGCGACGCGCGGGCCGCGCTGCTGGCCGGCGCGCCGATCCTGTGCGACGCGCGGATGGTCGCGGCGGGGGTGACCCGGCGGAGGCTGCCCGCCGACAACGAGGTGATCTGCACGCTGGGCGACCCCCGCGTGCCGGGGCTGGCGGCGGAGCTGGGCACCACGCGCAGCGCGGCGGCGTTGGAGCTGTGGCGCGACGACCTGGCCGGCGCGGTGGTCGCCATCGGCAACGCGCCGACCGCGTTGTTCCACCTGCTGGACATGATCGCGGCGGGCGCGCCCCGACCCGCCGCCGTGCTGGGCGTGCCGGTGGGGTTCATCGGCGCGGCCGAGTCGAAGGACGCGTTGGCGGCCGGCGACCTGGGGTTGGAGTACCTGGTCGTGCGCGGACGGCGCGGGGGCAGCGCCATGACCGCGGCGGCGCTCAACGCGATCGCGAGCGAGGAAGAATGACGGGCAAGCTGTACGGGGTCGGTGTGGGTCCGGGCGATCCGGAGCTGGTGACCGTCAAGGCGGCGCGGCTGATCGGCGAGGCCGACGTGGTCGTCTTCCACAGCGCGCGGCACGGGCGCAGCGTGGCGCGCCGGATCGCCGCGCCGTACCTGCGGGACGGGCAGGTCGAGGAGCAGCTGGTCTACCCCGTCACGACCGAGGACTCCGACGACTACCAGGGCGAGATCGACGCGTTCTACGAGGAGTGCGCGGCGCGGCTGGCCGCGCACCTGGACGCCGGGCGCACGGTGGTGGTGCTGGCGGCCGGCGACCCGTTCTTCTACGGCTCCTACATGCACCTGCACAAGCGGTTGGCGCACCGGTACGAGGCCGAGGTCGTGCCCGGCGTGACGTCGGTGAGCGCGGGCGCGGCGGTGATCGGACGTCCGCTGGTGGAGCGGGACGAGGTGCTGACCGTGCTCCCCGGCACGTTGTCGGCGGACGCGCTGGTGGAGCACCTGGCCGGCGGCGACCCGGTGGCGATCATGAAGCTGGGCCGGACGTTCCCGCGGGTGCGGGAGGCGTTGGCGCGGGCGGGCCGGCTGGACGAGGCCTGGTACGTGGAGCGGGCGACGACCGGCGGGCAGCGGACCGCCCCGCTGTCCGAAGTGGACGCCGAGGGCGTGCCGTACTTCTCGTTGGCGCTGCTGCCGAGCAGGCCCGAGGTCCGCGCGGCGTCCGGGGGCCGGGTCGTGGTGGTCGGGCTCGGTCCGGCCGGGCCCGAGTGGCTGACGCCGGAGGCGCGACGGGCGTTGGCGGAGGCCGACGACCTGGTCGGGTACGTGACCTACCTGAACCGGGTGCCGGTGAACCCGCGCCAGCGGCGGCACGCGTCGGACAACAAGGTGGAGGCCGAGCGGGCGGCGTTCGCGCTGGACCTGGCCAAGCGCGGGCGGCGGGTCGCGGTGGTGTCCTCGGGCGACCCGGGCGTGTTCGCGATGGCCAGCGCGGTGCTGGAGGTGGCGACCGAGGAGCAGTTCGCGGACGTGCCGGTGGCGGTGCTGCCGGGGTTGACCGCGGCGCACGCGGTGGCGAGCCGGGTCGGCGCGCCGCTGGGGCACGACTACTGCGTGGTGTCGTTGTCCGACCGGCTCAAGCCGTGGGACGTGATCGAGGAGCGGCTGGAGGCGGCGGCGCGGGCGGACCTCGTGCTGGCGGTCTACAACCCGGCCTCGCGCAGCCGCACGTGGCAGGTGGACAAGGCGCGGGACGTGCTGCTGCGGCACCGCTCCCCCGACACGCCGGTGGTCGTCGGGCGCGACGTCGGCGGGCCGGAGGAGTCCGTGCGGGTGGTGCGGTTGGCCGACCTGGACGCGTCCACCGTGGACATGCGGTGCCTGCTGCTGATCGGCTCCTCGCAGACGCGGGTCAGCTCGCGCGGCACGGTGTTCACCCCGCGCCGCTACCCCGGGTGAGCCGGTCGACGGCTTCGGCCACGGTCCGCACCAGCGGCGCGTCCGGTGGCGGTGGCCGGCGCACGACGACGACCGGGATGCCGAGGTGACGGGCGGCGGTCAGCTTGGCCGCCGTCATCGGCCCCCCGCTGTCCTTGGTGACCAGGACCTCGACCCGGTGCTCGCGCATGAGCCGGAGCTCGCCGTCCACCGTGTACGGTCCGCGGTCCAGCACGAGGTCGAGCCGCGGGTTCGGCGGGTCGGGCGGGTCGACCGTGCGCGCGACACCGCTCGTGAACGCGGCGAGCTCCCGGCGGCCGGTGGTGATGAACGCCCGGCGGCCGGCGACGAGCGCCGCGGCTTCGGCGACGCTGTCCACGTACCGCCAACCGTCCTCGGGCGGCCAGCCGGGGCGGCGCAGGACGAGCAACGGCGTGCCGGTCGCGGCGGTGGCGGCGAGGGCGTTGGCGGTGATGCTCTCGGCGAACGGGTGCGTGGCGTCCACGACCGCGTCCACGCGTTCGGCCCGCAGGTAGGCCACGAGGCCCTCGACGCCGCCGAAGCCGCCGACGCGGACCTCGCCGTCGGGCAGCTTCGGGTCGGCCACCCGGCCGGCCAGCGACGAGATCACCCGCATTCCGGTGAGCGCGGCGGCGAGCTCACGCGCCTCGCCCGTGCCACCCAGTACCAGCACGGTCTTCACGGCTGTTGCATCCTGTCGTCGTGAGCACGAACCTGCGCTTCGGCTGGACCACCGGCGCCTGCGCCACCGCCGCCACCGCGGCGGCGTACACCGCGTTGCTCACCGGCGAGTTCCCCGACCCGGTCGGGATCGTGCTGCCGAAGGGCCGGACGCCGTCGTTCGCGCTGGCCCGGGAGTCCCTGGCGGACGACAGCGCCTTCGCCGCGATCGTGAAGGACGCGGGCGACGACCCGGACGTCACGCACCTCGCGCTGGTCGGGTCCACCGTCCGGCACGGCGCGCCGGGCAGCGGGGTGGTGTTCGAGGCCGGACCCGGGGTGGGCACGGTGACCAAGCCCGGCCTGCCGCTGGCGGTCGGCGAGCCGGCGATCAACCCCGTGCCGAGGCAGATGATGCGCGAGCACGTCGCGCGGGTCGCGGCGGAGCACGGCGGCAGCGGGGACGTGGTCGTGTCGATCTCGGTCGAGCACGGCGCGGAGCTGGCGCGCAAGACGTGGAACCCCCGGCTGGGGATCCTGGGCGGGCTGTCGATCCTGGGCACGACGGGGATCGTGGTGCCGTACTCGTGCTCGGCGTGGATCGACAGCATCCGGCGCGGGGTCGACGTGGCGCGGGCGCAGGGGTACGAGCACGTCGCCGGGTGCACCGGCAGCACGTCGGAGAAGGTCGCGGCGGCGGTGCACGGGCTGCCGGAGGACGCGTTGCTGGACATGGGCGACTTCGCCGGCGCGGTGTTGAAGTACCTGCGCCGCCACCCCGTGCCCCGGCTGACCGTCGCGGGCGGGATCGGGAAGCTGTCCAAGCTGGCGGACGGGCACCTGGACCTGCACTCCGGGCGTTCCCAGGTCGACCTGGGCTTCCTGGCGTCCCTGGCGGGCGATCCCGACCTGGCCGCGGCCATCACGGGGGCCAACACCGCGCTCGGCGCGCTCCGGGTGTGCCAGGCGGCGGGCGTGCCGCTGGGCGACCTGGTGGCGGCCCGCGCCAAGGCCACCGCCGACGACGTGCTGCGCGGCGCGCCGGTCACCGTGGACGTGATCGTGATCGACCGCGCGGGCGCCGTCGTCGGCCGGGCGTGATCCACAGGCCTCCGCCGCCACCCCGTTTCCGTCGGTGCCCGCCGGTAGACTGGAAACCGGGGGGATCCCCGCGCCCGGACGGCTCTCCAAGCAGGCCACCACCGGCTGCGGGCAGCTCACGGACCAGGTCACGACCGGCTGCGGGTGGTCGAGTAGAGGTGGCTGTCCGGGAAGCCCTCGGCGGTCAGCACCCGGCCCACGACGATGACGGCCGTCCGCTTCACGCCCGCGGCCCGCACCTGGTCGGCGATGTCGGCGAGGGTGCCGCGCAGCACCACCTCGTCCTCCCGGCTCGCCCGCGCGACCACGGCAACCGGGCAGTCCGCGCCGTAGTTCGGCAGCAGGTCCGCCACCACCTCCAGGATCCGCTGCACGGCGAGGTGCAGCACGATCGTGGCGCCGGGCCGACCCAGCGTCGGCAGGTCCTCCCCCGGCGGCATGGGGGTGGCGCGGGCCGCCGTGCGGGTCAGGATCACCGTCTGCCCCACGCCCGGCACGGTCAGCTCGCGGTTCAGCGACGCGGCGGCGGCGGCGAAGGCGGGCACGCCCGGCGTCACGTCGTAGGCGACGCCCAGGGCGTCCAGGCGGCGCATCTGCTCGGCCATCGCGCTGAACACCGACGGGTCGCCGGAGTGCAGGCGGGCCACGTCGTGACCGGCGGCGTGCGCGGCGGCGAGCTCGGCCGTGATCTCGTCGAGGTCCAGGTTCGCGGTGTCGACCAGGCGCGCGTCGGGCGGGCAGTGCGCCAGTACCTCGACCGGCACCAGCGCGCCCGCGTAGAGGCAGACCGGTGACTCGGCGATGAGCCGCGCCGCCCGCAGGGTGAGCAGGTCGGCCGCGCCGGGCCCGGCGCCGATGAAGTGGACGGTCACGCGTTCTCCTTGGTCACTGCCCACGTGGTCACGGGCATCTGCGGGCGCCAGCCGGTGAAGCCGCCGATCGCGGTCGCCCGGCTCACCTCGATCCGGGTCAGGTCGCCGCCCAGCCGGCCGTGCCACCGCGTCAGCACGGCCTCCGACTCCAGCGTCACGGCGTTGGCCACGAGCCGCCCGCCGGGTCGCACCGCGTCCCAGCAGCGCTCCACCACGCCGTTGGCGGTCAGGCCGCCACCGATGAACACGGCGTCCGGCCGGGCCAGGTCGAGCGCGTCCGGCGACGAGCCGACGACGACCTCGATGCCCGGCACGCCGAACGCCGTCGCGTTGCGCGTGATGCGCGCCGCGCGCTCGGGGTGCTTCTCCACCGCGATGGCCCGGCAGGTCGGGTGGGTCCGGCACCACTCCACCGCGATGCTGCCCGCGCCCGCGCCGACGTCCCACAGCAGCTCGCCGGGGCGCGGCGCGAGCAGCGCCAACGTCACCGCCCGCACCTCGCGCTTGGTGAGCTGCCCGTCGTGCTCGAACTGCTCGTCCGGCCGACCGGGTGTCGACGACGCGCCGTCCGCGCCGCACTCGACCGCGAGCACGTGCAACGGGTCGGCGTCGTCGAGCGAGTGGTGCACCCGCTCCCCCGGCCCGCCCAACTGCTCCAGCACGGTCAGCCGCGCGTCCGGGGCCAGGGCGGCGACCTCGCGCGGGTTCCCGCCGAGCACGAGCACCCGCCGTCCCGGGTGCAGGTGGGGCACGACGAGCGCGGCGGGCTTGCCGACCAGGCTCACCACGTCCACGTCGTCCAAGGCCCACCCCAGGCGCGCGCACGCCAGCGACACCGACGACGGGTGCGGCAGGACGCGGACCCGCGAAGCGCCCAGCAACCGCGTCAACGTCGTGCCGATGCCGTGGAACATCGGATCGCCACTGGCCAGCACGCCCACCCGCCGTCCGGCGTACCGGGCCAGCAGCCCCGGCAGGGCCGGCACCAGCGGCGACGGCCACGGCACCCGCTCGAACCCGCCCGGCACCAGGTCGAGCTGCCGGGTGCTGCCCATCAGCACCTCGCACGACGCGACCTCGTGCCGCGACGCGGGCGGCAGGCCGTCCCAGCCGTCGGCGCCGATGCCGATGACCGTGACGCTCACACCGTCCCCAGCACGCGCGTGACGGCGATCTCGATCACCACGCGTTCCGGGTTGGCGCGGGGCGTGCGGTAGCGGTCGGCGTACCGGCGCTCGGCGTCGCGCACCACCTCGGGCTCCCGGCGGACCACCGCCCGGCCCTCCAGCGTCGACCAGCGGCGTCCGTCCACTTGGCACACGGCGGCGGGCACGCCCTCCGGGCCGGCCGCGAGGATCTGCCGCACCTTGTGCGACGTGCCCGAGCTGATCACCCTGGCGGTGGCCGTTCCCACGTCCAGCGTGACGCCGACCGGCACGACGTGCGGCGTGCCGTCCGCTCGGACCGTGGTCAGCGTGCACAGGTGGCGCTCGGTCCAGAACGCGCGGAAGTCCTCGCCCTTGCTCGACAACATGCGTGCATCATGCGGCACGCGCGGGCCATCGCGGAAAACGTGACACGCCGATTCGGCCGCCCCCGGCCGGGAGACCCGGTCGCTGGGACCCGCGGCGTGCGCTGGTCCACGCGGCCGTGATCAGCCGTTGGTCCCGCCGGGGTCAGGCCCTGATCTCGTTGAGGTAGTTGTAGATCGTGTATCGGGTCACGCCGAGCACGCCCGCCAGGTGGTCGACGGAATCGCGGATGAGGAACAGGCCCGCCTCGTCCAGCACCCGCACCACCTGGGACTTGTGCGACTTCTTCATCAGCTCCACGGGCACGCCGACGGCGGACACCGCGCGTTCGACCAGGAGGCGTTGGAGGGTGTCGACGTCGCCGGGGAACGCCTCGACCACCGACCCGGCGGGCTCCGGGGTCTCCGGGCGGCGGTCGGGGCCCGGGTCGCTGTTCACGCACAGGCAGCCGACCGCCACGCCCTCCGCGTCACGCAGGAACACGGTGGACGAGTGGATCACCCGCCCGTCCGGCGCGTAGGTCTCGTAGCCGGCCAGGTCGTGGGTCGTGCCGCGGCGGACCAGGCCGAGCAGCAGGTCGGTCATCGGGCCGCCGACCTTGCGGCCGGTGAGGTCGCCCGCGATGGCGATGATCGAGTCGGGCAGCGCGCCGAGGTCGTGCAGCACGACCTCGGTGCCCGGTCCCAGCGCGGCGGCCAGGCTGTTGACCGTCGGGATCAGGGCGGTGAGCACGTCGGAGGTCACCGGCGGGGCCGGCGCGGGCGCGGCGACCGGCTTGCGGACCTCCTTCAGCGCGGCGGCGAAGCGGGCCACGGTCTCCGGCGTCGTGGAGGCGTGCGGCGACAGGCGGACGTGCTCCGGCCGCACGGTCGCCGTCACCCCCGCGTCCACCAGCGCCGCCCCGATCACCGACGGCGGGTGGTCGGGCAGCGTGAACGCGAGGATGCCCGCGCGGCGGTCGAGCGCGGACACGACCTCGCCACCCGCCGCGCGGATCACCTCGATCAACTCGTCGGATCGTTCAACGATCCGCGCGTGGATGGCCTCGACCCCGGCGGCCTCGACCAGCTCCAGCCCCGCCGCCAGCGCGCCCGACGCGATCGGGCTCAGGTTCGTGATCGACCAGCCCGCCGCCCCGCCGCCCATGGGGTGGATGCCGTTGTCGAACAAGCCGGGGTCCTCGGCTCCGGTCCACCCCGACAGCACCGGGTCCAGCCTGTCCAGCGCCCGGTCCGACACCGTGGTGAACCCGGTCGACCACCCCGCCCGCAACCACTTCTGACCGCCGACCACCAGCACGTCGGCCACTTCCCACGGCTCGTCGACCACCCCGAAGCCCTGGATGCCGTCCACCACGAGCAGCCGGTCGCCCACCACCTCGCGCAACGCCGCCAGGTCCGCCCGGTAGCCGGTGCGGAAGTCCACCGCGCTCACCGCGAGCGCCACCGTCCTCGGCGTCAACGCCGCCCGCACCACGTCGGCCGTCACCGGGCCGGGCGGCAGCCACGACACGTCGACGGACGGCGACCGCGCCCACGGGTAGGTGTTCGCCGGGAACTCCCCCGACGACACCAGCACCTCGCCGGTCACCGCCAGCGCCGCCTGGAACAACCCGGTGCTCGTGTTCGGCAGCAACGTCACGTGGTCGGTGTCGCCCCGGCACAGCCGGGCCACCGCCGCCTTCGCCCTCAGCTCCTGCCGCATCAGGTCGTCCACCGTGGACGGCCCGGCCGACATCGCGGCCTCCACCAGCCGCGTGGAGGCGTCCACCACGGCGAACGACGGCGGCCCGAAGCGGGCGAAGTCCAGGTACCCCTCCGGCTCGCGGAACTGGACGAGGTAGGACGACGGGATGCGCATGACCACCTAGAGCACCTTCGCGAGGAACTGCTGCGTGCGTTGCTGCCGCGGATTGTCCAGCACCTGGCCCGGCGGCCCGGTCTCGACCACCGCGCCGTCCGCCATGAACACCACCGAGTCGGCCACCTGCCGGGCGAACCCGACCTCGTGCGTGACCACGATCATGGTCATGCCGTCGCGGGCGAGGTCCGCCATCACGTCCAGCACCTCGCCGACCAGCTCCGGGTCCAGCGCCGAGGTCGGCTCGTCGAACAGCATGAGCTTCGGCCGCATGGCCAGCGCCCGGGCGATCGCCACCCGCTGCTGCTGGCCACCGGAGAGCTGGTGCGGGTAGGAGTCGGCCTTGTCCGCCAGCCCGACCCGGTCCAGCAACGCCCGCGCCTCGGCCACCGCCTGCTTCCGGGGCGTCCGCAGCACGTGCACCGGCCCTTCGGCCACGTTCTGCACCGCCGTGCGGTGCGGGAACAAGTTGAACCGCTGGAACACCATGCCGACGCCGCGCCGCTGCCGCGCCACCTCCCGCTCGCGCAGCTCGAACAGCTTGCCGCCGCGCGAGGTGAACCCGACCGGTTGGCCGTCGACCCAGATCCGGCCCGCGTCGATCGTTTCCAGGTGGTTCACGCAGCGCAGGAACGTCGACTTGCCCGCGCCCGACGGCCCGAGCAGGCACACCACCTGCCCGGCGTCCACCGACAGGTCGACGCCCTTCAGCACCTCCGTCGACCCGAACGCCTTCCGCACCCCCACGGCCCGCACGAGGTCCACCGGGCTCACCGGGCCACCCCCTTGCCGTAGTGGCGCTCCAGGAAGTGCTGCCCGACGCTCGCCACGCTGACCACGACCATGTACCACGCGGCGGCGGCCAGCAGCGTCTCCATGATCTGGAGGTTGCGCGAGGCGATGTTGTTGGCCGCGTGGATCAGCTCCAGGAACCCGATGACCGACGCCATGGACGTGCCCTTCAGCATGTTGATGAAGTTGTTGCCGGTCGGCGGGATGATCACCCGCATGGCCTGCGGCAGCACGACCCGCCGCAACGTGGTCGCGGGCGTCATGCCGATCGCCTTGGCCGCCTCGACCTGGCCGTGGTCCACGCTGGTCAGCCCCGCTCGGACGATCTCGGCCATGTAGGCGCTCTCGTTGAGGCCCAGGCCGAGCAGCGCCGCCACGAACGCGGTCACCAGGACGTTGGTCTTCTCCTCGAACAGCCCCGGGATGGAGATGGTCTCGAACACCAGCGCCAGGTTGAACCACAGCAGGATCTGGAGCAGCACCGGCAGGCCGCGGAACAGCCACACGTACCCGGCGGCGAACCAGCGGGCGACCGGGTTGGCCGACCGGCGCAGCAGCGCGATCAGCACGCCGAGCACGATCGCGCCCGCCTGCGCGGCCAGCGCCAGCACGACCGTGTTGGCCAGGCCGCGCAGCATGATGTCGTGGGTGAAGAACCCCGGCACGGCGGCGTAGTCGATCTTCGCATCGGCCAGTGCCCAGCCGAGCGCGCCGAGGAGCGCCAGGATCACCGCGCCGACGACCCACCGCCCCCAGTGCCGCAGCGGGACGACGACCAGGTCGTCGACGGCTTCCACGTCGACCACGGCTTCCACGTCGACCACGTCGTCACTCGCCATTGACGGTGGCCTTCGTGACCGCGCCCTGCCGCACGTCCCAGGCTTCGAGGATCCTGCCGTAGGTGCCGTCGTCGATCAGCGCCTGCAACGCCTTGCTCAGCGCCGTCGTCAGCTCGGGGGTGTTCTTGTTGACCCCGATGCCGTACGGGCCGCCGTTGATCGGGGCCAGCTCCACGACCTCGAAGAACTCGCCGTCACCGGCGGTCTTGGCCACGTACACGGCGGTGGGCAGGTCGTTGAGGATGGCGGCGACGCGGCCGGTGCGCAGCTGGTTCTGGTTCTGCGTGTCGCTGTCGGTGGCGGTCACCCCGATCGGGTCGCCGGACAGGCACTGGAACTCCTTGGCGTAGGTCTCCTGGCTGGAGCCGAGGTTGACCGCGACGGACTTGCCGCACAGGTCGTCCGGGCTCTTGACGCCCTCCGGGTTGCCCTTCCGCACCATGATCGTGATGCCGGAGGTGAAGTAGTCGACGAAGTCGATCGCCTGCTGCCGCTCCGGGGTGTCGTTCATGGCGGCCATGGTCACGTCGACCCGGCCCGCCTGGAGGCTCGTGATGAGCGAGCCGAACGCCATGTCCTGGTGCTCGACGGTCAGCCCGAGCTTGGCGCCGAGCGCCTTGGCCAGGTCGACCTCCGAGCCGACCGGGGTCTTGCCGTCGGCGGCGTAGAAGTTGTTCGGCGGGTTCTGGATGTTCGAGCCGACGCGCAGCTTGCCCGCTTGGGCGATGGCGGGCGGCAGGGTCGCGGCCAGGGCGTCGTCCTTGGTGACGGACTCCACGATCGACGAGGACGACGGCAGGTCACCGGTGGACCCGGCCGGCGGGTCCTCGGCGGGTGAACCGCACGCCACCAGCGCGAACAGGGACAGGGCGAGGGCTGCGGTCCTGCGCACGGGACACCTCCTGCATTCGGGTGAACCGAAAACTACAACTTCTTGTTGAAGGCGTCCACTACTTGTGGAAGGGAATTGTCGGACGTCGACCATCGTTGGTCCGGGTACGAGGGGGGCGACCCCTGTGTCCACAGCAAGGAGGACCTATGGCCACCGTGGAGCTGACCGCGGAGAACTTCGACGAGGTTGTCGGCGGCTCCGAGATGGTCCTGGTCGATTTCTGGGCGGGCTGGTGCGGGCCGTGCGTCCAGTTCGCCCCGACCTACGAGAAGTCCGCCCAGAAGCACACCGACATCGTGTTCGGCAAGGTCGACACCGAGGCGCAGCAGCAGCTCGCCGCGGCGTTCCAGATCCGGTCGATCCCGACCCTCATGATCGTGCGCGACGGCGTCGTGCTCTACTCGCAGCCCGGCGCGCTGCCCGAGACGGCGCTCGAGGACCTGATCGAGCAGGCGCGCAAGGTCGACATGGAAGAAGTCCGCAAGCAGACCTCGGCGGAGTCGCAGGCCTGATCCCGGCCAGGTGCCGAGCTCGACCAAGGCCTGAACTCGACCGAGGCCTGATCCCGGCCAGGTCCTGACCCCGCTGGTCAGGGCCTGCCCCCGGGGCCTCTCAGCTCAGGGCTGTCGTGTCGCGGGGCGGGGCCACCGGGTCCCGCTCCTCGGGCTGCCCGGCCTCCATCCGCCTGCCCCGCTCCAGCTCCGCGTCCAGTTCGGCGCCGAGCAGCAGGGCCAGGTTCGAGATCCACAGCCAGACCAGGAAGACGATCACACCGGCCAGCGAGCCGTAGGTCTTGTTGTAGGAACCGAAGTTCGACACGTAGAACGCGAAGCCGAGCGACGCGGCGACCCACACCACCACGGTCAGCAGGCCGCCCGGCGTGATCCACAGGAAGCTCGGCTGCCGCACGTTCGGCGAGGCCCAGAACAGCAGGCCGATCGCCAGGCTCGCGAGCAGGAACAGCACCGGCCACTTCGCGATGTCCCAGACCGTGACGAAGGTCGAGCCGAGCCCGAGCACCTCCCCCAGCCACTCGGCCACGCCACCGGTGAGCGTCACGCCCAGCGCCGTGGCCGCCAGCAGCACCACCACGCCGACGGTCAGGCCCAGCCGCAGCGGGATGATCTTCCAGAACGGCCTGCCCTCCTCGACGTCGTAGATCGAGTTCGACGCGCGCATGAACGCGCCGACGTAACCGGAGGCCGACCACAGCGCCGTCACCAGGCCCACGATCGCCAGCAGGCCGCTGGCCTGCGACTTCTGCAGGTTCTCCAGCGCGCCCGCGATGGTGTCCTTGGCCTCGCCGGGCCCCAGCGCGTCCAGGCTGTCCACAATGGACTTCGTCGCGTCCGGGCCGAGCAGCCCCAGCAGCGCGGTCAGCAGCAGCAGGCCGGGGAACAGGGACAGCACCGCGTAGTAGGTGAGCGCGGCGGCCCAATCGGTGAGGTTGTCGTCGTTGAACTCCTTGACCGTGCGCTTCAGCACGGCCCACCAGGAGCGCTTCGGCAGCTGGGTGGGTGTCTGCGGGGCGTGCGACATGGGCGACGGGTTCCCCCGAACACCGTGCGTACACCACCGCGTTTCCGGGTAGTCGGAGGTCGAGTGGAGAGAGGAGACGGCCATGAGTCACGTCGCCACCACCCGCGCGGCTGACACGAGCACCGATCGGGTCAGGGGTGCCGCTGCACGCGTCACCGAGCGGGAACCGTCCACCGCGGAACTGGTGAACAGGCTGTCCGACCAGGTGAGCAGGCTGGCCCGGGACGAGATCAGGCTGGCCGTGGCCGAGATGCGCACGAAGGGCAAGCGCGTCGGCACCGGCGCCGGGCTGCTCGGCGGCGCGGGCGTGCTGGCCTGGTTCGGCCTGATGACGGTGCTCGCGGGGCTGGTGCTGCTGCTGGCCACCGCCATGCCGGCGTGGATCGCGGCGTTCGTCGTCGCGGTGGCCGTGTTCGTCGTCGCGGGCGTGCTCGCGCTGGTCGGCCGCAAGCAGATCCGACGAGGCACGCCTCCGGTGCCGGAAGAGGCCATGGCCGGTGTCAAGCAGGACATCGCCACCGTGAGCGAGAGGGCACACCGATGAGCGGCAAGGACGGCCCCACCGACCCGGACGAGCTGCGCGCCGACGTCGAGAAGACTCGGCGGGAGCTCGGCGACACCGTGGAAGCGCTGGTGCACAAGACGGATGTGCCCGGACGGGTGAAGGACAAAGCGCGCGAAGGAGTGGAACAGGTGAAGGAGACCGCTACGCGGGCCAACGCGGCGGTGACCGCCGCGGCGGGCAAGGCGACGGCCAAGGCGAGCCACGCCACCGACAAGGCGGGCGAGCAGGTCGGCAAGGCGGGCGCGGCGGCCAACGCCGCCGGTGCGGCCGTCGGCGAGAAGGCCGCCGTGATCGGCGAGAAGGCGGGCGCCGCGGCGACCCAGGTCGGGCACAAGGCCGGCGAGGTGGCCGAGCAGGTGGGCGCCAAGGCGAGCGAGGTCGCCGGGCAGGTGAGCGCGAAGGCCGGCGTGGTCGCCGACCAGGTGAGCCTCAAGGCCGGTGTGGTCGCGGAGCAGGTGGGCACGAAGGCCGCGCAGGCGGTCGAGTCGTTGCCGCCGCCCGTGCAGGAGCGCGTCGAGCAGGGCGTGCGGCAGGCGCGCAAGCACCCGGCGGCGGTCGCGGCCGGTGTCGCGGCGGTGGTGCTGGTGCTGTGGAAGCTCCTGCGGAGGGGGCGGTGAACGTGAACAAGCTCCTGTACCGGCCGCTCGGCATGCTGTTCGGCGTACTCGGCGGTCTGGCCGCCAGCGCGTTGTTCGGCCAGGTGTGGAAGCTGATCACCGGCACCAAGGAGGCGCCGACCCCGACCCAGAAGGACCGGAGCTGGGGCGAGGTGCTCCTGGCGGCGTCCGTCCAGGGCGCGATCTTCGGCCTGGTGAAGGCCGCGATCGACCGGGGCGGCGCGACCGGCTACGACCGGCTCACCGGCGAGTGGCCCGGTGACACGAACAAGTACGACGACTGATCGCGCACGGTGAGGAGTGCCCTCCGCGGAGGGCACTCCTCGTGATCAGGACGGTGGCTCGTCCTCCTGCCCGCGCCGCTCGCCCTCGTCGAGGAACTGCTCCGGGTCCACGTCGAGGTCGGGCGGCTCCGGCGTGCCCGGCGAGCGCGGCGGTTCGGGGTTGATGTGCTGGTCGGGGTCGTTCGGGTCGCCTTCGAGCGGCTGTTCGGTCATGTGCTCGAAGTACCCGTCCGCCGGGGTTCAGAACCTCGGCGCCCGCTTCTCCAGGAACGCCGCCACGCCCTCCGCGTACTCCTCGCTGTGCACGGCTTCGTCGTACAGCGCGCGCACGGCGTCGTCCTCGTCTTGCTGCCCTTCGGTGATCCGGTCGACGATGTGCTTCGCGCCGCGGACGCTGACCCGCGCGCGGGCCGCGATGGTCCCGGTCAGCTGCTCGACCCGGATCTCCAGGGCGTCGGCCGGGTGGACCTCGTTGACCAGGCCGATGCGCAGCGCGGTGGCCGCGTCGATGATCTCGCCGCTGAACAGGATCTGCTTGGCCCACGCCGGGCCGACCGCGTCGACCAGCCGCTTGGTGGACGTGAAGTTGTAGACGATGCCGAGCTTGGCGGGCGTGATGCCGAACCGGGCGTCCGCCGCCGCCACGCGCAGGTCGCAGGCCAGGGCGATCTCGCAGCCGCCACCGATGCAGAAGCCCGTGACGGCGGCGATGGTCGGCTTGCCGAGCGTCGCGATGGCGCGTTCGCCGTCGTGCACGGCCTCGCTGTACCTCGCCGCGCCGTCCGCGCCCTTGCGGAGGGTGGAGAACTCGCTGATGTCCGCGCCGGCCGAGAAGTGCTCGCCGCCGCGGACGACCAGCACCCGCACGTCGTCGTCGTGCCGGACCCGGGCCAGCAGGCCGGGCAGCGCCGACCACATGTCGTAGCTCATGGCGTTGCGCTTGGCCGGGCGGTCGATGGTCAACGTGGCCACCGGGCCTGCGGTGTCGAGCCTCAGCGTCATCACCGGAGGGTAGGTCCTCGCCGGCGGCGACCGGGCGTAATCGCGCTCACACCCCCGTGAGCAGCCAGAACGCCGAGCCGCCGACGAGCGCGCCCATCACCGTGCCCACCGTGACCTGCGCTTTGGTGTGGTCGCCGAGCACCACGCGTGACCAGGCCACCAGCGCCACCAGCGGTGCGGCCAGCAGGACCCAGGGGCCGTAGGTGATCGCGAGGATCGCCACCGCGCCGGCCGCGACCGCCGCGTGGAAGGACACCTTCCAGCCGCGCCCGCCGTTCACCGGGAGGGCGAACGTCACCGTCAGGCAGGCCAGCAGGCTGAGGAACATCGCCAGCGCCAGCGCGACCACCGCTCGCGGCGCGCCGCCGAACACCAGTGCCGCGATGCCGACCCCGAGCGACGCCACGCACACGAGCATCGGCACCAGCCGCCCCTCGCGGTTGGTGACGTGGTGCCCGTCCCACTTCCCCTGCCGCGCGCCCCGCACGATGACCGCCATCGGCACCACCGACCCGGTCACCCCGACCACCGCGCCCCACAGCAGCCCCTCCGCGACGCTGCTCGTCGCGCTCCACGCCACCAGCAGCGGCAACCCCAGCACCAGCACCCAGGGCGCCAACACCTCCGTCGCCACTCGCGCCACCCGCACCGTCATCGTCACCCCCCAACCCTAAACCCGAGAGTCCTACGTCCAGCCCGCGAGAGTCCTACGTTCACGGACCCCGAATTCAACCCTCACCACGAGCGATCGGCGCGTGAGCGTTGAATTCAGGTCCCCCGAAAGTAGGACTCTCGCGCTGTGAACGTAGGACTCTCGGGTGGTCGGGGTTAGCGGTAGGGGTTGCGGAGGTAGGTCAGGCTGAAGGTGCCGCGGTTGGCGAAGTAGGCGGAGACGAGGTAGGCCGGGTCGGTGGCGAGCAGGCCGCGCTGGAGGTCGCTGCCGTCGTTGCCGTCGTCCCACCCCCAAGCGCTGTTCGCGGAGTTGTCCTTGCCGTTGTCGCCCCGGAACGTGCCCCAGCTCGCGAACGTGGCGGAACTGTCGCGCTGCGCCCACAGGCCGCCGGGGGCGAAGGTGTCCACCAGCCGGTAGCCGACGGAACGGTCGTTGCCGCCCGACGGCACCTCACCCGAAGCGCTCGGCACGTACACCACGCCGTCACCGCCCGGGAACTCCGCGCCGTTCCACGCGTACAGCCCGTGCCCCTTCGCCTCCTGGCGCGTGGTCGGCCGGGTGCCCGACAGCCGCAGCGTGCCGTCGACGCCCTCACGCCCGGACGTGAACGTGCTGCCGGCCGGCACGTACGAGTAGAAGTCGCTGTGCGCCACCGTGATCACGGCTTCGAGCTTGCCGAACGCCGACCCGTCCTTGCGCACGGTCGCCAGCAGGCCCTCCATGTCATTCTCGTGGGTGAACTGCTCGAACGGGTCGGCGAAGTCCTCCCAGTCGCGCGGGTGGTAGAAGCCGTAGACCAGGAACCAGTGCGTCGACGTCTCCACCACCGAGTAGTACGCCGCACCGGTCAGGCGCGCCACCGAGTCGTCCTGCGACTCCCAGTTGTCGACCGTGTTCCACTCACCGTCGAAATCCACAGTGGACAGGTAGTCGGCGTCGTAGTCGGACGAGTCGGTGTCCTGGTAGTGCACCGGCGCCCAGTGGAACGCGAGCTCGGCGTCGGTCGCCGCGTGCGCGGGCGTCGTGAGGAACACCGAGAGAGCGGTCGCCGCGAACAGGGACGCGGCGATCTTGCGGGCAGGGGACATGCTCCACCTCCGTCAGGGTTGCCCGTCGGAGCCAACGGGCCGCGCTGAACCCTGAGGTGAAGCGTGGGTCGACACAAGGGGTGATTCAGGTGATCGTTCACGGTGAGGTGCGCGGGGAGCGGCGGCGAGGCTTCGGGACACCGCAGGGCGGACCGGAGGAGTCGAAGTGCTCCGGTCCGCCCCACGCCCACCTCAGCCGTGCTCCGGCGGGCTGATCAACGACTCCGGGATGGCCGAGGCCTTGGTGCCCCACTTGTCCAGGATGCGCGCGTACACGCCGTCGTCGATGAGCTTGTTGACCGCCGCTTGGAGCGCGGGCGCCAGCGGTGAGCCCTTGGGCAGCGCGAAGCCGACGTCCAGGCGCTTGAACTCGCCCAGGAACTCCAGGTTCGGCTGGTTGGCCGCCGCGTGCCGCAGCCCGTTGATCGTGCTCATCACGACGTCGATGTGCCGCTGCTGCAACCCCAGGAAGATCGCCGCGTCCGCGGAGAAGCTCAGCACCTCGTAGTCCGGCTTCCCCGCGTCACCGCACACGTGCTTCTCCCGCTCCAACGTCGCCTCGAACGTCGTGCCCGCGCCCGTGCCGACCTTCAGCCCGCACAACGAGACCAGGCCGTCCACCCGCGGCACGCGGTCGTCGTCCGCCCGGACCGCGAAACCCTGGCCGTCGTTGACGTAGGTGACGAAGTCGATGGTCTTCTTCCGCGCCTCGGTCACGCCGAAGTTGCCCGTGCCGACGTCGTACTTCCCGCCGGCCAACGACGGCAGGATGGTCTCGAAGCTCGCGACCTCCCGCTCGATGCGCAACCCCAACGTCCTCGCGACCGCCTCGGACATGTCGGCGTCCAGCCCGATCACCGTCTTGTTGTCCTCCGCGTAGTAGGACGACGGCGGCTGCCCGCCCACCGACGACCCGAACCGCACCACGCCCGTCGCGCGCACGGCCGGTGGCAGCAGCGCGGCGATCGACTCGTCCTGCACCACCGCCGACAGCACGTCCTCGGTCGGTTGGACACCGGACGCGGGCGGGTCGACGGCGTCCGCGGGCAGGGCGCACCCGGAGACCACGAGCGCGAGCACCGAGGTGAGCATCAACAGGCAACGTGCGCGCATGGGTTACCCAAGTCCTTCTCGAACGGCAGGTGGGCGATCGTCAGCGGGTCCGCGGTCAGGTCGAACAGCGGCGCGTACCCGGTGGCCAGGTACAGCGCGCGGGCCTCCGGCTGCCGCGGGCCGGTGGTCAGGTAGAGGCGCGAGTAGCCCAGTGCGACGGCGTCGCGCTCCAGCTCCGCGAGCACGCGCCGGGCCAGGCCGCGGCGGCGGTGCCGCGAGTGGGTCCAGATGCGCTTCAGCTCGGCGGTGCGCTCGTCGTGCCGCATGAACGCCCCGCCCGCCACCGCCGCGCCGTCCTCCAGCAGCAGCACCAGCGTGCCGTGCGGCGGCACGAAGACGGCCGGGTCGTACCTGGTCAGCTCGGCCCGCGCCCGGTCGCCGTACCGGGTCACGTACTCGTGCGTCAGCTCTTCCTTCAACGGCCCGGTGGCCGGGTCCTCCCAGCGGACCCGGCGGGCGACGAGGGTGTCGGTCACGGGGTCATCCGTCCACCGCGATCTCACGCGGCTCCGGCACGGCGGCGGTGACGGCGCGCTCGCGGTCGCGCTTGGCGACCTCCTCGCGCACGATCGGGATCACGTGCCGGCCGAAGTCGATCGTGTCGTCGATCATGTCGTAGCCGCGCGCGGACAGGATGTCCACGCCGAGGTCGTAGTAGTCGAGCAACGCCTGCGCCACCGTCTCGGGCGTGCCCACGAGCGCGTTGGAGTTGCCCGCCCCGCCGGTCGCGGCGGCGGTCGGCGTCCACAGGGCGCGGTCGAAGCGCTCACCGCGCTCGGCGATCTCCAACAGCCGCTGCGACCCGGTGTTCTCCGGGTTCTTCAAGGAGTGCCGTCGGGTCAGCGCGTTCACTCCCCCGGTCCGCGCCTTGATCGCGTCCACCGTCCGGTGGGCCTTCTCCCAGGCCAGTTCCTCGGTCGCGCCGAGGATCGGGCGGAACGCCACCTGGATGCGCGGCACGTCGGTCCGGCCCGCGTCCCGCGCGGCCTGGCGCACGGCCTGGATCTGCGCGGCCGTGTCGGCCAGCGGTTCGCCCCACAGGCAGAAGGTGTCCGCCTCCGCGCCACCCGCCCGGTACGCGGCGGGCGACGACCCGCCGAACGACACCCGCGGCCGGGGTTGCTGCACCGGGAACACGTCGCTCACGAAGTCGGCGAACTTGTAGTGCCGGCCCTCGTGGTCGAACGGCTCCCGGGACGTCCAGGCCTTCTTGACGATCCGGATGTACTCCTCGGTGCGCGAGTAGCGCTCGTCCTTGGTCAGGTAGTCGCCTTCGCGCTGCTGCTCGTGGTCCGTGCCGCCGGTGATGAAGTGCACGGTGAGCCTGCCGTCGCTGATCCGGTCCAGCGTGGCGAACGTCTTCGCGGCGAACGTCGGGTAGGACACGTTCGGCCGGTGCGCCAGCAGGATCTGGAGCTTGTCCAGCTTGGTGGCCACGTACGCGGCGGCCTGGGCGGGCTCGGGCGAGCCGGAGCCGTAGGCGAACAGGACCCGGTCCCAGCCGTGTTCCTCGTGCGCGCGGGCCAACCGCAGGGTGTAGTCCTTGTCGAACGCGGGACCGCTGCGCGGGCGCGTCTCGGAACCGTCGTTGGTGCCGCCGATCCCCAGGAACTCAACGGGCACGTCAGTACCTTCCGTCAGGTGGGAGCAGACGTCGACGCGCCCACGGCGTTGAGGGAGACGGCGCGGGGTCGACGGGAGGAGCGGAACGCGGGCGTCAGGCCCGACAGGAGGCCGACCACACCCGACCGAGGTCGATGTGGTCGCGGGTGACCAGCCGCGTGCTTTCCACGGACCCAGTGCAACAGCGGCAGGGGTCGTCGTCAACGGCGGCGTGACCGCGTCCAGATACCGGAATGCCTTGACCGGCCTCGTCGCCGCGCGCTTACGATCACCGCGCGGCGTTGAGGGACGTGGCACCGAACTGTCGTGTTCCCTCCTGCTCTGGAGCCACCGATGAGCGCGTCGACCCTCTCCTCGCCACCGCGGCCCGACGAGACCGCCCTGATCGTCCCGCTCCGCCGTCCCTGGCGCTGGGCCTGCGCCGCGCTCGTGCTCGCCGCGGTCGGCGTCGTGCTGTGGTCGGCGGCCACCAACGAGCAGTTCCAGTGGCACGTGGTGGTCCGCTACTTCGCCACCGACGCCGTGCTGCGCGGTCTGTGGACGACGTTGTGGCTGACCGCGCTGACGGTGGTGCTCGGCTTCGCGATCGGCGGTGTGCTGGCCGTCATGCGACTGTCCGACAACCCGGTGCTGGCGGGCGTGAGCTGGGGCTACGTCTGGCTGTTCCGCTCGGTGCCGCTGCTGGTGCAGCTGCTGTTCTGGTTCAACTTCGGCGCGCTGTACCCGGCGTTGTCCGGCGCCGCGCCGGTGATCGGCCCGGTGACGTCGGTGATCATCGGCCTGGTGCTGCACGAGGCCGCCTACGCCGCCGAGGTCGTGCGCGGCGGCATCCTGTCCGTGGACGCGGGCCAGGCCGAGGCGGCGGCGGCGCTGGGACTGGGGCGGTGGCGGGTGCTGCGCCGGATCGTGCTGCCGCAGGCGATGCGGTCGATCGTGCCGGCGGCGGGCAACCTGCTCATCGGCACGTTGAAGGGCACGTCGATCGTGAGCGTGCTGGCCGTGCAGGACCTGCTGTACTCCGTCCAGCTGATCTACAACCGCAACTACCTGATCATCCCGTTGCTGCTGGTCGCCACCGTCTGGTACGTCGTCGTCACGAGCCTGCTCAGCGTCGGCCAGCACTACGTCGAGCGCTACTACGGGCGTGGCGCGCGATGAGCGTCGTCGTGCTGGTCGGGGCGGGGCCCCGGGCGTCGGGAATCCTGGAACGCCTGGGCGCGAACGCCTCCGGGCTGTTCGACGGCCCGCTGGAAGTGCACCTGGTCGACCCGTTCGCGGCCGGCGCGGGGCGGGTGTGGCGGCACGAGCAGTCGCCGTTGCTGCGGATGAACTCCATGGCCGAGGACGTCACGATGTTCACCGACGCGTCGGTGACGTGCGCGGGACCGATCCGGCCGGGGCCGTCGTTGGCCCAATGGGCGGCGTCGTGCCTGTCCGGCGTGGAACCCGAGCCGGGCGTCCGGGCGGAGCTGGAGGCGATGGAGCCCACGTCGTTCCCGAGCAGGCGGGTGCAGAGCGCGTACCTGAAGTGGTTCCACGAGCTCGCGGTGTCGTCGTTGCCCGGCGGGAGTTCGGTGACGACGCACGCGACGAAGGTCGTGCGGATCACCGGGTCGGCGCAGGTGCGGCAGCGGGTGTGGCTGGCGGACCGGGCGGAACCGCTGGTGGCCGACGTGGTCGTGCTGGTGCTGGGGCACCTGGACACCGTCGTCGCGCCCGAGCACCGCGCACTCGCCGACCACGCCGCCGCGCACGGGCTCACCTACCTGCCACCGGACTACACGGCCGACACCGACCTCTCGGTGGTGCCGGCCGGCGAGGACGTCGTGGTGCGGGGCATGGGGCTGGCCTTCGTCGACCTCGCGGTGCTGCTGGGCGAGGGGCGGGGCGGTCGGTTCGTGCGGGAGGACGGGGTGCTGCGCTACCTCCCGTCCGGCCGCGAACCCCGCCTGCACGTCGGTTCCCGCCGCGGCGTGCCCTACCACTCCAAGACCGGCTACCGGTTGCGCGGGGAACCGCCCGGGCCGCCGAGGTTCTTCGTCGCGTCGGAGGTGCCGGCACGTGCCGGCGAGGTCGACTTCCGGCGTGACGCGTGGCCGCTGATGGCCAAGGAGATCGCGTACGGGCACTACCGCGAGCTGTTCACCGGGTACCCGTCGCGGGTGCGCGGGACGTGGGAGGCGTTCTCGGCGCGGTTCGCCGAGCTGGACTGGTACGGCGACGGGATGCGGGCGCTGGTGCGCGACACCGTGCCGGCGGAGGTTGATCGGATCGACTTCGAGCGGCTGGACCGCCCCATCGACGGCTTGCGGTTCTCCTCGTCGGAGGACTTCCAGGAGTTCCTGCGCGCCCACGTCGCCGCGGACGTCGCCCGGCGCTCGGACCGGGCGTTCAGCGCGGACCTGGGCGCGTTCCTGGCGCTGCTGGGCGTGTACGGCCAGTTCGCGGTGCTGTCCGCGGCCGGGCGGCTGCGCGGCGAGGACGGGTGGTGGCACGGGTTCTTCAGCTCGATCACGAGCGGGCCGCCGCCGGACCGGCTGGAGGAGCTCGTGGCGCTGTCCCGCGCGGGGGTGGTGCGGTTCCTGGGCGCGGACACGTGGGTCCGCGCGGAGGACGGGGTGTTCCTGGCCGGCAGTCCGAGCGTGCCCTCGCACGTCGTGCGGGCGACCGGTCTGATCGAGGCGCGGCTGCCCGTGCACACCTTGGCGCACACCGCCGACCCGCTGCTGAGGTCGATGGCCGCGGCCGGTGACGTGACCGACGTCGACGGCCTGGTGCTGGTCGACCCCTCCGACAGCCGGGTCGTCGACGCCACCGGCGCACCGCACGCGCGGCGCTTCGCCGTCGGCCCCTACACGACCCGCAAGGCGTACGCGGCGTTCGCCCGGCCCGGCACCGACGCGCCGAACTTCCGGCAGAGCGACGAGGTCGCGCGGGAAGTCCTGCACTTCCTCGCCGCGGCGGCCGGTGGCGCGGACGAGTCGGTGGCCTGAGCCGGGACGGCGTTGCCGACGAGGGCCGCCGACGAGTGGCCGGTCCGTGAACCGGGTGTCGTCGGCGGCCCTCGATGTCGTCCACCGCGCGGGGGTCAGCTCGTCCTGGGCAGACCCGGCGGGTTGATCTCGCTCTTCGCCACGGCCTCGTCACCCAGGCCCCACCGGTCGAGCACCTCGGCGTACCGGCCGCTCGCGATCAGGTGGTCGATGGCCTCGGCGACCGGCTCCACCAGGCCGCTGCCCCTCTTGGTGGTCGCGGCGATCTTGCCCACGGTCGCGCCGCCGCCCGAGAAGGTGCCGATCACCTCGGTCTTGCCGGACGTGGTGACGTGGTAGGCCGAGGTGGGGTTCGGTCCCAGGTAGGCCTCGATCCGGCCGGACTCCAGCGCCAGGTAGTAGTCCGACGGGTTCTGGAAGTACTTGATGTCCGTGGCGGGCAGGCCCTTCGCCTGGTTGGCCTTGCTCCAGTCGACCAGGATCTTCTCCTGGTTCGTGCCGGACCCGACCGCGATGACCTTGCCCACCACGTCCTCGGGCCCGGTCACCCGCCACGTCCCGCCCTTCTTCGCCTCGAACGCCAGGGTGTCGAGCCGGTAGGTGGCGAAGTCGTACTTCTCCTTGCGCTCCTCGGTGACGGTGATGTTCGACAGGCCCAGCGGGTAGACGCCGCTGTCCAGGCTGATGAACAGGTTCTCCCAGGACGTGCTCTCCAACTGCGGCTCCAACCCCAGCACGCCCGCGATCAGCACCGCGATGTCGGTCTCGACGCCGATGGGCGTCTTGTCGTCGGTGGCGAAGAAGCGCAGCGGCGGCGCGGTGCTGACCGATCCGCCGACGACGAGCTTGCCGGTCCGGCGGATCTCCTCGGGCACCTTCGCCGCGATGGCGTCCACCTTGTCGGCCGTCACGCGCTCCTGGTTCGGACCGAGGTTCACGGTCTTGCCGCCGGCGACCACCTGGTCCTCGGTCGTCCCGCCCGCGGCGCCGCAGGCGACCAGCGAGACGGCGGCGGTGATGGCGACGGCTATCTTCACGAAGGACAACGGTTCTCCCGGGTGTGATCAGAGCACTTTGGACAGGAACGCGCGGGTGCGCGGGTGTTGCGGGTCGTCCAGGACCTGCGCCGGCGGCCCCTGCTCGACCACGAGGCCGGCGTCCATGAAGACCACGGTGTCGGCCACGTCGCGGGCGAACCCGATCTCGTGCGTGACGATGATCATCGTGGTGCCGCTGCGGGCGAGGTCCCTGATCACGTCGAGCACCTCGCCGACCAGCTCCGGGTCCAGCGCGGAGGTCGGCTCGTCGAACAGCAGCACCTTCGGCTCCAGCGCCAGGGCGCGGGCGATGGCGACGCGCTGCTGCTGGCCGCCGGACAGGTGTCGCGGGTAGGCGGACTCCTTGTCGGACAGGCCGACGCGTTCCAGGAGCCGACGGGCGTGCGCGCGGGCCTCAACCGGTGACTTCCGGCGCGTCGACACCGGGGCCTCCACGATGTTCTCCAGCACCGTGAGGTGCGGGAACAGGTTGAAGTTCTGGAACACGAAGCCGACGTGCGCGCGTTGCCGGAGCACGTCGCGCTCCCGCAGCTCGTAGAGCTTCCCGCCGCGACGGCGGTAACCGATCAGGTCGCCGTCGATGCCGACCAGGCCGCGGTCGGTCTTCTCCAGGTGGTTGATCGTGCGCAGCAGCGTGGACTTGCCGGAGCCCGACGGCCCCAGCACGACCACCACCTCGCCCGCGCCGACCTGGAGGTCGACGCCGCGCAGCACCTCGTTGTCGCCGAAACTCTTGTGGACGCCGCGGACGTCCACCATCACCTCGCCCATTTCCACCCGTCCTCGTTCCTGGTCGCGCCCTTGGCGTAGTGCTTCTCGACGTAGTGCTGCGCGATCGACAGCAGGGTGGTCAGCGCGATGTACCACGCGGTGGCCACCATGAGCAGCGCGACCACCCGCGCGTTGCGGCCGTAGATCACCTGGACCTGGTAGAACAGCTCGCCGATGGCCACGACGGACACCACGGACGTGCCTTTGAAGAGGCTGATCACCTCGTTGGTGGCGTTCGGCAGGATGGAGCGCATGGCTTGCGGCAGCACGATCCGGCGCAGCTGGCGCGACCTGGGGATGCCGAGCGCGGCGGCGGCTTCGAGCTGGCCGTGGTCGACGGAGATGACACCGGACCGCACGATCTCGGCCGCGTACGCCGCTTGGTGCAGCGCGAGCCCCAGGACGGCCGCGCCCATCGGGCTGATCACGTCCTTGGTCTCGAAGCCGAAGAACGTCGGGCCGAAGGGGATGCCGAAGTTCAGCTCTTCGTAGAGGTAGGAGATGTTGAACCAGAACAGCAGTTGCACGATCAGCGGGATCGAGCGGAAGGCCCAGACGTAGGTCCAGCTCACCGCTTCCAGGAACCGGCTGCGCGACAACCGCATCAGGGCCAGCACGATGCCGAGGGCGAAGCCGATGACGGTGCCGTAGAGCGTCAGCTCCAGGGTGACCACGACCGCGTCCAGGATGGATCGGGCGGTGATGAAGCGGGCGAACGTGGCCCAGTCCCAAGCGGGGTTGGTCGCCAGTCCGTGGACGAACTGGGCCAACAGGACCAGCACGACCGCGATCCCCACCCACCGCCAGGGGTGGCGGGCGGCGACGACCTTCGGCGCCGGCGAGTCGAGGGCACGCGGGCGTGGTCGCGCGGACACGCTCATGGCGGAGTCCTTCCGGGAATGGGGTGGGCGCCGCGGGTGCGAAGGGCCGCTGGGGGCCACTGCGGTGGGGCCGCCGCCCGGGTGGCCGAAACGTAGCCACTTCGCCGGCGCGCGAACAAGGACGCCCACGTGCTGAACCATGTGGTCAGGTGGTTGACAAATCGACCGCGTCACCCGAATCGACCAATGCGGGACCCGACGTTCCAGTCCACTGAGGAATGTCGTGGTCCGACGGATCGGGCGTCGTGCCGCTGTGGGTTTGGGCATCCCTCGGCGCGTCACGCACTCAGCCTGCCCGGTGATCTCGGCCAATCGGACGGCGTGGACGGAGGAATCGCATGGTTGTGCGTTCGGATCGGCGCGAGCCAGATAGCCGCTGCCGCAACCGTTGTTCGGTCCAACCCTCCCGGGAGAGGGAGGCGTCGACAGGTGAATTGCACAGTCGTGCATGACAGCACCGCTTCACACCGCTACGCAGCACAGCGCCGGTAGCAGCTCTCATGGGACCATGCGTCCGAGGGACGACACGAGGGGGTGGCGGTGGAGCGCGAGACCCGGTCGACGACCACCAACCAGATTGACGGAGAAATCGCCGGCCACAGCATACAGGCCGGCATCATTCAGGGCGGCGTGCATTTCCACGGCTCTTCGTCGCCTGTCGCTCCCCCATCAGTGACATCCGTCGCGTCCTGGGAAGCGCTGCCCGAACTCGCCGCGGAACTGCGTTCCCTGGTGCAAGCGCAGGTACATGCAGCGCACCAGCTCCCCTACCGGCTACCGGGCGCGCGCCGGCCATCGCTTGCCGCCGTATACGTGCGTCAGGATTTGAGCAGCGGTGTGGAAGAACCTCGTTTGGAGGCCCCTCGTCCCACTCCCATTCTCGATGGCAATGGGCATCTGGTCGAAGTTTCGCGTGCCCCGGCTCTGCGCGTTGCCGTGCGCCCGCCGACGCTGACCGTGCGAGAGGTTCTTAACCGTGACGAAAACTTGGTCATCGCCGGCAGCGCCGGGCAGGGCAAGTCGACGCTGTTGCTGCGCCTCGCCGCTGACGTCGCCGCCCGCTGGTGTGGCGAGCAAGCGGACGAGGTACTCGCCGAACCCGTGATCCCGCTCCGCTTGACCGCGCGCGAGCTGGCGAGCCGCCTCGACCTGCCGTTCGCGCAAGCCCTCGTGGACAGCGCACACGCCGAGTACGGGGCCCTGCTGAGCATCAAGTTGCGTGCGCAGTTGATGACCGAGCGGGCGGCGGGTTGCCGCTGGCTGCTGCTGGTCGACGCACTCGACGAGGTGGCCGATGCCGCGGACCGCAACCGCCTGGTCGACGTACTCGCCGCATGGGCCTCGCGTAGTGGTTCTCCCTACCGGGTGATCGTCACCACAAGGCCCATCGACGGCGCTGCCCTCGCGCCGCTTCAACGCATCAAAGCTGCTCGCTACGAACTCCAGCCGTTCGACGAGCAAGCACTGCGTCGGTTCGCCGAGAACTGGTTCGCCGAGGAAGGGACTGAACATGCCCAGCGGTTCGTTCGTCAAGTTCGCGCGGCGCACCTCGACGAGTTGGTCCGCGTGCCCCTGCTCGCCACCATTGCGGCAATCATTTTTCAACAGCAGCATGACCGCTCTCTGCCGGACAACCAGTACGAGTTGTTCGAGACCTACCTCACCTTCTTGGGATCGGCACGCAAAGCCACAAGCCCTTTCGAGAAACATCGCACCGCCCTGTTGGAGCATTTAGGTCACATTCGCGTCGAGACTGATATTCCCCTTATCGATGCGGCTCAAGAATGGCTCCGACAGACAGCCGATCATGCTCTGGCGCAGATGCGTGAAGACCTCATCGACTTCCTTGTCTCCATTGGCCCCCTCGTCATGCGCAACGATGATCTCGGCTTTCTGCACCACAGCTTCGCCGAGCACCTTGCTGCTACCGCGCAGGCACGCGTAGTACCTTCGCCGTTTGCTGCAGAAAACGACGAGTTTACTCAACTCCTCTACGCTGCCCGCCCGGCCGAACGCGGCGAGTATGCCCGCGCCGTGCTGCTCCATTACACCCGTCTGCACCCCGCCCAAGCAGACCCTCTCATCCGCCGGTTACACGCGAGCAACGGTGAGCAGCACCTGCTGGCGGCACGTCTTCTGGCTCGCAGAGTTCCGGCGAGCCGATCCGTCGTTGATTCATTCCTCGACACCGTCCGAAAATGGGCGATGACCACGCAATATCCGGGTGAAGAAATTCTGGCTCAGGCAAGTCGCGCTACCCACCACCCCGGCCTGGCTTCCTGGCTGGCTGACCTGATGCGAGACCAGCACATTCCATGGCCGTCGCGTACCGAGGCCGCAACAGCGTTGGCAACCAGGCTGCGCGGCACCCATGCACGAGAAGCTGTCACTCTGCTGTCCGACTTGGTCGATGATCCGAACGCCTCGGTGACTCACCGTCTTGCCGCCGCAGAGGCATTGGCAGACTCCAGCCCCGAAGACCGTGCCGCAGCCCAACGTGGATTGCGCGAAGTGCTTGTCAACTCTTTGGCATCCGGTCTGCAGTGCCGCACTGCGGCAGTAATACTGGCGGGTTTCGGGACGGAAGCGCGACGCCTCGCAGTCTCCGCACTGTCAGCGATGATCGACAGTGCTGAGACACCCACTCAGGACTTGGTGAACGCGGCAACCGGCCTGGTGGAGATCGGTCCCGACCATTATGAAGTCGGCGCAGAGGTGTTCAGACGAGTGCTGCGGGACCCAGTCACCAGCAGTGTGGGGTGGCGTGACTCAGCCCTCGGGTTGATGTCACTCGGACTCAAGCACAGCACCCAGGCAGTGGCACTGGTGAACACTCTCATCAGTGACCGTCGACTGAACTGGAATGATCGAGCCTATGCCGCCCAGATCCTCGCCGAGCTAGGGCCCCAACACCGCACAGCAGCAGTGGATCGAATCGAATCGATTTTCAGGGAACCAGATGTAATAAAATTCGGACGATGGGAAGGAGCACGTGCAATAGCTGGACTCGCGCCGGACTATCGCAATATTGCAGTTCCACGGCTGCGCGCCGCACTGGCCGACTCCAGGACTGCAGCAACTTATGCCACGTTGTACGCCAAGGCGCTCGCCGAGGTCGCACCCGAACTTGCGGACGAGGCAGCAGACGAACTGCGGAAGATCGTAGAATCCGAGGTCAGTAAAACTCACCGAGTCGAATCCCTGAAGGCAATGGTCGAACTCGGTGAACCGCATCGCCACAACGCCCTCCAACAATTACAGAAAATCATCCACGATCCCGCACAGGACACCGGAACACGAGCACACGCAGCGGAAGCACTCACACAGGCCGGTCCAGATTTCCACCCTGAAGCTAGAGAAACATTGCTACGCATTGCGACAACTTGCGACGATGTGCGTACAGCCTCCTACGCGTGGCGCAATTACTTCAGGTTATCGATCGACATGCAGGCCGACATCATCTCGAGGTTTCTCGACGATATGATGCCCGACAACACGAACTTGATCATGCTTCTTTCGAATGTCAGCGCACTCGCTACTTCAGACGCAGACACCGAACGAATCGCCTCGATGCTACTGGGCCTGATGAATGACGAAGCACAGAGCCTGCACGGCAGGCTATCGGCCGCCGTCACAACTGCTCGCCTAGGCAGGCGCTTCCACAAGCCGGTAGTGAACTGGACGTGTAATTTAATTCGCACCGCCGACCTCCCCGGATTCGACTTTGTCCATCTCGCAACTTTTTACACGAGCATGAGCAGGGGTCTGCGTTTGAAACTGGCGCACGCCTTGCATGACGCACTGCTCAGCCCCAATAGCAGCGCAGCGCGTCATTGGAATATTTGCAGAGCGCTTGACTCCCTCGGCTTCGGCACCGGCCCGGAGATCTCACAGGCCCTTGAGGACATCACCTCCGATGGTTCCGCCGCGCCTACCTTGCGTCAACTTGCCACAATAATGTCGACGACGATCGGCCTTGGCCATCCAGCGACCACAGCGGACAGCGACCCGCCATTCGACGGCAACCCGGACGAAATTTACTGGGCAATGAGCGTCGCCCCACTGCCCGTACTTCGATCGACCGGTGCACAACGACTCAACGCCCTGGCAAGTAACGCCGATGTACATCACACGGTCCGACGAGAAGCCGCATCCGGCTTGACCGCCTTCGACTCAACAGAGTATATCGATTCCGTAACAGAACTACGACGACAAGCCGATGACAAGTTCTTGAACCCGAGTCAGCGCGGTTCTTCCTTCTATGCTCTCGCAGAGCGCATCCCCGACATCATAGAATCTGCGAGGCTCTACCTGATGAGCGTGCTCGACGACGATTCGACTGCTGTCTCCGCACGGGTCGAAGCCATTGAGCAGCTCATGAACCTTGACCGCCGATTCATGGCGACCGGATGCGCCTTGCTCCATCGCCTGGCCAGGGACCATAGGGCTTCACCTCGAGAACGCCTCATCGCCACCAATCAACTGCTCACTTCCAGACAGATGGAAACGAGCGAGTTCGCGGATTTGGCAATGGCGAACCTCCGTCTGTCCCCGGTAAGCGCGATCACCCGTCAGACCATCGTGGAGTTGTTGCCACGTCAAGCACGCACACTGATGGAGCGTGACCTGCTGACGGACCGAGCACTGCCAGTTCTCGAGCGTATTCCGCGAGCCGACTTCGGAAGTCTGTTCCCTCTAGCCGGCGAAGCCGACAGAGCCGTGCGCGACGTCTTGGCGGCGCCGGAGTATCCCGCCAGTGAGCGAATCGACGCGGCAACAGCACTCGCAAGACTGTCTCTGCGCAGCGCGCCCGACGCCGCACGGGCGTTGCGCAACTTCTCTCAAGACCATCCGGCCTGGCGGCGAGCACGTCGAGCACTCGCTGGCTTGAGCCGGGAGCATTGCAACGAAGCGCTGGCTGAGGCGCTGGCCATTCTGGGGGATGCGAGCCGGCATGCCGGCGAGCGGCGCAAGGCGGCCTATCTGATCTCGGATCTCACGTTCACGCTGCCCGACATCGTGGTCGCACTCTTGCGAGCGGACGCTGACGGACGATCCTCGTCTGACAGGAACCGTGTCGATGCCCTGTTTGCCCTGCGGTGGTTGGACGGACTCGCTCCCGTGCGCGCAGTACGTGACGACGCCGGGGCGCGACCGATCGCCCGCGTCAAGGCTGCGGTACTCCTGATGGGCTACGACGTGGAGGACCGGGCAGTGGGCGCACGGGTGCTGAACACACTCGCGACTGATTTGACCGTCCGGCCTGCTCTACGCCGACAAGCGGCGGAAGAACTGGCTCTTTTGGGCAAGGCAGGGGGTGAACTCGCTGTAACGGCGTTGTGGAGCATCATGCAGGACGTAACGGCCTCGGCCTCGACCAGGGCGGCTGTGGCCTGGACCCTCGTCCCGCTAGTTCCCGCCGAGCGCTCGGCCGTGTTGAAGACCTTGCGTGATCTCGCTGCCACTGATAATCCGCTGTATCGCAGGCAGGCTCTACGGGCACTCGGCGAAGCTGATCCCACCGCCGCCGCGCTCGACCTCGGTCTCATGATGTGCGACGAACCGAGTCCTGTCGTTCGAGTGCGGTGTGCGGAGGCATTTGTCGAGCTCCGGCACGACTGGAGGGAGCAGGCAGCGAAGGCAGTACGCGCGGTGGCACACGACAACTCTGCTCCGGTCCACGTACGTCGGCGAGCCGCCCGGAACCTGGCTCGGTGGAGCGATCTATGCCGCAGTGAGGCTCAGGAACTGCTGATCGCGTTCTCTGTCGGGATCAACACCGAGACCACGCGCAGAAATCGGTGATGCTCCACCGCCGGGGTCCCGCATCGGATCTGCGGCCTTCAAGGTTTTGCCAAGCAGTGGCAGTAATTGGGTGACGTTGTTCGGATGGCGGAAGTCAACCTCACGCCGCTGCTGGATTCCGGCTTCGTTCAGTAGCGCAGCCGCTGCCGGTAGGCCATGGCCGACCCATAGCCCGACTCCACGGCGGAGATCCCGCTGATGTCGGCGTGAGCGCAAGCAAGGTGCTGCACAACGCCTTGCGGATCGTCCATTCTCCTATTCTAGGTGCTGGAAGCGCCACTCGACCCTGAGCAACAGCGGCTCGATCAAGCCCCCACAGGTCGCCGACCTCCTGGGGTCGCCGCCGGGCACACCCGCTCTCGACTGAATAACGCTCCGCCGACAAGATGAGAGTGCATGCGAGATCACCTACTGGTGATCTCCCGGTGGTGCGGGGAAGTAGAGCAAGGGCGGGCTGCCAGTGGCTTGGAGTTCAGGTGATGGGGAACATCCGGGACATGCCCGGCGGTGGGGTGAAGCGGCGCCAGCGGGTGGGGCGCTGGGAGAGGCGGTCGGCTATCAGCCAGAGGACGGTGGCGTTGTAGCCGTAGCCCAGGTGGCTGGAGGTGACGGCGACGTTCTCCTGCCGGGCTTGGGGGGTGCAGACGCAGGTCTGCCAGGCGACGATGCCGTCGGACTTCGAGTAGACCGACGTGGACGGCACCGGGAAGGGCGGGCGGGTGTGCTCGGGTGGTGGCATGTCGGCGCCGGCGACGTAGAACCTGGCCAGGAGTCGGTAGACGGGGTTGACCCTGGTCTGGCGCAGGTCGGTCATGGCGTAGGGGCTGCCGAGGGTGATCACCTGGCGGACCATGCCGGGGTGGTCGCGGGCCAGTTCGCGGGCGAAGATGCCGCCCAGGGACCAGCCCACGATGCTGACCTTGCCGTTCACCGCCAGCTCCCGCAGCAGGTCGCGCATCCCTCGCACGACTCCGACCGAGGGGCCGATGTTCAGGCCGAGGCCCCAGCCGTGGACCTCGTAGCCGAGACCCGTGAGGAACTTGCGCAAGGTCGCGGTCGAGGCGTCGGTCGCGCCCAGGCCCGGCAGCACCAGGACGGTGTGGCCGTCACCGCTGGGAGCGCCCTTCAACAGGGAACGAGTGGCCGCGAACTGACCGATGCCGACGGCGGTCCGGGTCGGTTCGGTGAGGTACCAGAACAATCCCGGCGCCGGGTCCCGCCCAGTGGTCGGCGCAGTGGTCGATTCGGTGGCCGGCCCGACGGACAGCTGGGCGGTTGGCCCGGTGGACAGCTGGGCGGTTGGCCCGGTGGACAGCTGGGCGGTCGGCGCGGCGAGCAGCTGGGCGGTTGGCGCGATGGTTGGTTCTTCGTGCAGGTCAGGGTGGCCCGATGGGCTGTGCGGCAGTGCTGACATGGCCTCTCCCCGCTCCGCGTCGAGCGCGAACCCCAGGTGACCATGATGTTTCGTGGCGGTTGATTCCGCCAGTACCGGCAAGTCTCGATTCTTGCGCACCACCTGCCTGGACCACCGGGTTGCCACGGGCCTACGGTCGGGCGATGGACCGGATGAGCGCCATGGACGCGAGTTTCTTCTTCATCGAGGACGAGAACGTGCCCATGCACGTCGGGTCGGTCCTGGTGTTCGAAGGTCCGGCGCCGTCGTACGGCGACGTGGTGCGGTTGTTCGCGGCCAAGTTGGGCACCGTGCCCCGCTACCGACAACGGGTGAAAGCTCTCCCGCTGCACGTCGGCCGCCCGGTGTGGGTGGACGACGAGCACTTCCAGATCCTGTACCACGTCCGGCACACCGCCGTGCCGTCGCCGGGCGCGGACGACCAGCTCCGCAACCTCGCCGGACGGCTCTTCGCCCAACGCCTCGACCTGGCCAAGCCGTTGTGGGAGGTCTGGTTGGTCGAGGGCCTGGAAGACGGTCGGTGGGCGATCATCTCCAAGGTCCACCACTGCCTGATCGACGGCATCGCGGGCAGCGACCTCATGCAGGTGCTGCTGGACTGGCGCGAGGACGCGCCGCTCCCCGAACCGGTGCGGTGGCAGCCCGCCGACAGCCCGTCGACCCTGGACCTCGTCGTGGACGGCGTGCGCGACGCCGTGCTGACGCCGGTCACGAACCTGGCCAAGTTCCCGGCGCTGGCCAAGCGGTTGCGCAGCGGCTCGGAGGTGCTGGACTTCGGCCGGGCCGTGCTGGGCAGCCTGCCGACGACCGCCCGACGACTCGCCGCCGGCACCCCGAAGACCTTGAACGGGCCGATCGGACCACACCGGCGATGGGTGTGGGCCCGGGCGGACCTCGCCGAGATCAAGGCCGTCCGCCGGGTCACCGGTGGCACGGTGAACGACGTCATCCTCGCGGCCGTGACGCGTGGTTTCCGCGACCTGCTCGCCAAGCGCGACGACCTGGCCGACGGTCAGGTGGTGCGCAGCATGGTGCCCGTGTCGATGCGGTCGTCCGCCGAACGCGGCGTGCTGAACAACCGGGTCAGTGCCGTGTTGGTGAACCTCCCCGTCAGTGAGTCGGACCCGTTGGAACGACTGGCGTCGATCCGGGAACAGATGGACGACCTCAAGAGCAGCCGCCAAGCGGCCGGCGCGGACGTGCTCACGAACCTGTCGAACTTCGCCGCACCCACCCTGCTGGCCCTCGGTTCGCGCACCGCCATGCGCTTCCCGCAGCAGCTGTTGCAGACGGTCACGACGAACGTCCCCGGCCCCCGCATCCCGTTGTTCATGCTGGGCAGGCGGCTGTCCGAGATCTACCCGTACGTGCCGATCGCCAGCACCATGCGCATCAGTGTCGGCATCTTCTCCTACCTCGACCAGATCACCTTCGGCATCAACGCGGACTTCGACGGCGTGCCGGACGTCCAGGTGCTCGCCGACGGCATCCGCGCGGGCTTCGACGAACTGGTCACTTCGACCGCCCCTACGGCGAGCTGAGGCGATCGGCCGCCACCGCGCCCGCCAACTCGACCGCCTCCGCCGCCGCCTCGCTGATCCTGGTCAGGGCCTTCGGATCGATGTACAGCTCCACGTCCTGGCCGATCTTGAACACCACCGCCCCTCCTCCCGGCTCCACCTCGTAGTTGATCCACACATCACCCGGCACCTGCGCCCACATGTGCACTTGAGCTCGACCCATGCCTCTCCCATCTCCGCCTCTGCTACGATCGTGCCCAGTTCTACTGATATCAGCAAGTAGTTTAACCTGATCGGGTGATGGATCATGGCAACTTCACCGTCCGTGGCTGCCTGGGAACTGGGCCTTCGCCTGCGAGAACGCCGCGAACTCATGGACATAACGGCCGTGTCGGCCGGGAAGGCGATCAACACCGGCCAGTCGTACATCTCCGGCGTCGAGAACGGGAAGCTCAAGATCAACGAACGCAAGCTGGCCGAGCTCGCCGCCGTGCTGGAGTTCGATGGGGCAGAGGTCGAGGAACTGCAGGAACTCCGCGAGGCAGCGGGCAAACGCGCCTGGTGGAACCCCTACTCGGCCATGTTCAGCGCGGAAGTGCTGCGGTACTTCGGCTTCGAGGCCGGCGCGGAGAGCATGCGGACGTACTGCGCGGGTCTGATCAACGGCCTGCTCCAGACCGAGGCGTACGCGATGGCGGTCATGCGCGGAGGCGGGCCCAGCATCCGGTTGGCCGAGGCCAACCGCCGGGTGGAAGTGCGCATGAAGCGGCAGCAGCGGCTGCACGGCGACGACCCGCTGCAACTCACGGCGCTCATCACCGAGGCAGCGCTCCGGCAGCACGTCGGCGGGCGGGAGGTGATGGCCGCGCAGCTCCAGGACCTGGCGCACCGCATCGAGGAGCTACCGGAGACCCTGGATGTGCGGATCATCCCGTTCTCGGCCGACTACTACAACGCCCTCGGCGGATCGAGCTTCCACATGCTCGACTTCACCAGCCGACTCCCCGAACTGATCTGGCAGGAGACCATCACCTCCACCGACCTGATTGATCAACCGATGCGCATGCGCGAGTACAATCTCGCCTACAACCAAGCGATGAGCTGTGCGCTCGATCGGACCGAGTCGCTCGCGATGATCAAGCAGGCCGCCAAGGAGTTCACATGACGCGCCAGTCGGATCGCACAGGGTGGTTCAAGTCGAGCTTCAGCACGGACAACCCGGCCTGCGTCGAGGTGCGGTTCGTGCCCGGTGCGATCGACGTCCGCGACTCCAAGAACCCCACCGGGCCGACGCTCTCGTTCCCGCGCGGTGCTTGGGCGCAGTTCGTCAGCCCTGCGTCGCCAGCCAGTCCTTGAGCCGCGACGCCACCAGCTCCGGCACCTCCAGCTGCGGCACGTGGCCGACGCCTTCCAGCACGTCGAAGCGCCACGACGGGTTGCGGCGCGCCGCCTCGCGGGCCGACGCCACCGGCACCAGGCGGTCCTGGTCGCCGGACATCAGGTAGACCGGGACGCGGATCCGGCTCATCGCCGCGTAGTACCGCCGCCTGGTGGCGCCGGTCCACACGACCGACCGCGCCGCCGTCAGGAACGCCTCGTCCAGCCCCGGGATCTCGGCGCGCTGCTCCAGCAGCGACATCGACGCCAGGACCATCTCCTCCGGCACCGACTTCGCGTTCGCGCAGATCAGGTTCAGCACCCGCTTGACCTGCCGCCGCGTCGACACCCCGGTCCGCGACTTCGCCAGGAACCACTGCCCCAGCCCGGGCACGGCGTACATCGCGAACGCCGCCGCGACCTGCGGGTCCAGCCGCGCGCCCAGCGCCAGCGGCACGGCGGGGTCCAGCAGCGCCAGCGCGGTCACCGACGCGGGACGGCGGGCGGCGTGCAGGATCGCGATCATCCCGCCCATCGAGTTGCCGACGAGCACCGCCGGTTCGCCGACCACCTCGGCCAGGAAGCGCTCCAGCAGCCGCGCGTTGGCGGGCACGGTCGTGGCACGCCCCTCGGGGTGGGTGAGCCCGAACCCGGCGAGGTCGACGGCCAGCACGCGGTACCGGTCGACCAGGTGGGGCGCGATCAGGCACCAGTTCAGGTGCGAGCCGCCCAGGCCGTGCACGAGCACCATCGGCGGCCCGTCGCCGCCGAAGTCGACGTAGTGCACCGGAGCGCCGTCCAGGTCGACGTGGCGGCTCGTGCCGCCCCAGTGGTCGAGTGTCGTCATACCGGTCAGTATGTCCCGGACGGGTGGTCGCACGGACCGGGGCCCTCGATCCGAAGTCACCTACTGTGGTGAACATGATCGTGTGGATCAACGGCGCCTTCGGCGCGGGCAAGACGACCCTGGCCGAGGAGCTGCGCCGTCGCCTGCCGGACGCCCTCTCGTTCGACCCGGAGCACATCGGGTTCCTGCTCCGGGTGTCGGCTCCCCCGGCGGAGACCGGCGACTTCCAGGACCTGCCGGCGTGGCGCAAGCTGACCGCCGAGTTCGCGATCACCCTGCACCGCGAGTACGGGCGGCACCTGATCACGCCCATGACGCTGGTCGAGCCGGCCTACCGGGAGGAGATCTTCGAGCTCCTCGCCGCCGCGGCCGTCCCGCTCCGGCACGTCTTCCTGGACGTGCCGGCCGACGAGCTGCGACGGCGCATCGAGGCCCAGGTCATGGACCCGCACAACGAGGAGGCCGACGCCCGGATCCGCGACTTCCGCCTCGGCAACGTCGACCGCTGCGTCGCCGCACGGGACGCCCTGCCCGCGGACGCGCTCGTCCTCCGAGGCGACCGGCACACCCCCGAAGAGCTGGCCGACCAGGTCCTCGGCACGCTCTAGGACGACGGCGACCGACACGCCTCACCGCCGGTCACGTCACCGCGGCCACCTCGGACGCGGTCCAGGTGCCCAGGGCGATCTCCGCGGTGATGCCGGGGCCGAAACCGGCGATGACGCCTCGCGCGCCGTGCGCGGCCCCGCCTTCGGCGAAGAGCCGTTCCAGGGCGTCGAAGATGACGACGCTGGCCACGTTGCCGCGCTCGGTGAGCGTCATCCGGCTGTACCGGAAGGTCTCCGGTGGCAGCCGCAGGTACTTGCCGAGGTCGTCCAGGATCCTGGGCCCGCCCGCGTGCACGATGTAGAAGTCGAGGCGGGCGATGTCCCAGCCGTGCGGTTCGGCCACGTCCCGCATGGCGGGCGCGAGCACGGACATCGTGCCCGGCACCCGCTTGTCGAGCAGGAAGTGGAACCCGGTCTCCCGGACCTCGTAGGCGATCCAGTTCTCGGTGTCGGGCACCAGGCGCGAGCTGTTCCGCTCGATCCACACGCCCTCGCCGCCCTCGCCCCGCATCACGGCGGCGGCCAGCGCGTCGCCGAACAGGCCGTTGGACAGCAGGTTGCCGACGCCGAGGTCGGTCGGCTGGTACAGCAGCGAGCAGAACTCGCACGCCACGATCAGCACGTTGGACCGGGGGTAGGCGGTGCAGAAGTCGTGCGCGCGGTTGATCGCCGCGCCGCCGGCGGCACAGCCCAGCTGCGCGATCGGGAGCTGCCTGGTCGACGACCGGAACCCCATGTTGTTGATCAACCAGGCCGTCAACGACGGCATCATGAAGCCGGTGCACGAGACGTACACGATCAGGTCGATGTCGGCGGCCGTCAGGTCGGCGTGCTCCAGCGCCCGGCGCACCACGTCCGGCACCCTGGACTTGGCCTCCTTCTCGTAGAGGGCGTTGCGCACGGCGAAGCCGGGGTGTTCGAGGGTGTCCCCGATCGGCTGGAGGAGGTGCCTGGTCTGGACGCCGGTGTTGTCGATGAGCCGCAACGCCAGGTCCAGTTGCGGGTGGTCGTGGTGCAGGACCCTGGCCAGCGCCAGCGTCTGCTCCCGGGTGATGAGGTGGTCGGGCACCGCGATGGCGGGCCGGCACAAGGTGGCCACGGCGCCACCTCACCGGGCGACGGGCGACGTGAGGGGGCGCCGCCGGGTCGAGGGATCGGGTTCCAGGGCCTCGTCGTGACGAAAGGGGCAGTTCGGCACGACCTCCCGATCGTGCGTCTGGACGTTCACGACGACGTTCCCCTCGGTGGCGGTCTGCGGCGATTCGCGTCGAACACTCATCCTTCCCATCAGACACGGTGCCGCGTCGCCACGCCCCGGCCCGGACGCGGGTTCACCGGTTGTCGCGGCTCTCCCACCGGTTCGGGACGACGACCGCGTGCCCGCTGACTCTCCGAGCCGAATTTGCCACTCCTTCAGGCACTCAAACGCCTCCTTGGAGCACCCATCCCGATGTTTGAAGCCGCGCGGGCAGGTCGGCAGGACCCGCAACCGGCGTCCTCGGCCGGAGCCGCGAACGGGATCGGGCAGGACGGCGCGTGCGCGCACG
The DNA here is from genome assembly GCF_050946825.1 of Actinosynnema sp. CA-299493. Taxonomy (NCBI): domain Bacteria; kingdom Bacillati; phylum Actinomycetota; class Actinomycetes; order Pseudonocardiales; family Pseudonocardiaceae; genus Actinosynnema; species Actinosynnema sp. CA-299493. Next base: position 2,548,537 of record NZ_CP191993.1, on the reverse strand, counting down.
TGACCAGGTCGTCGCACGGGTGGAGGCGGTGCCCGCCCGGCGTCCGGTCCGGCTCGGACAGCAGGCCCCGGCGCTCGTAGTAGCGCAACGTCTGGTGGTTCACCCCGGCGCCGCGGTATCGCGGTACCGGTTTCAAGGTCAGAACACGGGCGTGAAGACGCACTCGAAACCGGTCTTCAGCCCCGGCTTGTGGGTGGCGGCCAGCCAGAACTCCCCGGGACGCACGACGCCGCCCAGGTAACCGCTGGCGACGTAACCGACGCTCGTGGTGGGCGGGTCCTGCGGCCCGACCAGCAACCGGACCTGCGCCGTCCGGCCGCTGACGAAGTACACGGACACGTACCCGAAGGTCTTGGCCTGGTAGATGGTGTCCAGGGCGGCCGGGAAGCGCGGTTCGCCGATCCCCGCCGAAGCCGCACGCCCCTCCAGCGACCGCAGCGCGCCCTCCGCGCGTTCGGCCAGCTCGATGAGCCGCGCGTGCCGCTCCTCGTCCTCGACCAGGTTGCCCAGCAGGCCGGTCAGCTGATCGACGCGGCCTTCCAGCTCCTGGATCCGCGCGTGCAGCGCTTCGTCCCTCGACCCGAACACGTCCTCACCCCTCGTCACGTCGCCGGAACCCCGTCGGTGACGTTATGACGCGGCCGACGCCCTACCGTTCCCGAAGTCGGCCACGGGGTGGCGCCCAGGTGGTGGTGAACGCGGCCCACACGAGCGGCGAGCAGGTGGGGTCGCCCGTTTCCTCCCACCGGGTGGCCGCGGCGCGTTGCCAGTCGTTGAGCGCGGTCACCGGGTCGGGCGCGCGGTGGGCGGTGTCGACGGCGACCACGGTGGGTGCGAGCACGGGGGTCGGCGGGAAACCGGGCACCAACCGGCGCAGCCCCTCGTCGGTCGGCAACGTCCACCTGGTCGCGGTCACGTGCTCCGCGCCGCCGTGCACCATGGCCGTGACCAGGCCGGACGGTTCGGCGAAGCGGACGTCGCCGCCGCTCTCGCACGCCACCAGGGCAACCCGGGCCGGTATCCGCCACGGTCGCACCGGGCCGGGGCGGTGGCCCAGCACGATGTCGGCGGCGGCCAGGGGGCGGTGCGCGCCGAGCGGTGCGGCCCGGCCCGTGGTGTCGGCCGTGCACGACAGGTGCAGGCGTGCGTCCAGGCCGTGGCCGCCGGTGGTCACGTGCCCGACGTAGAGGAAGCGGGAGGCGGTGGCCAGCGCCCGTTCGAGGTGGTCGCGGTCGATGTCGTCGCGGCGCAGGTCGCCGGGTGCGAGCGCGACCAGTTCCGGGGTCGGGTGGCCGAGCACCGAACCGAGGCCGGACGCGTCGGGGAAGCCGGGCACGACGGGGTCCAGCACGCTGACGACCGGTCCTCGCGGGTCGAAGTCGCGCACCCGGCGTGCCTCGGCGTTGCCGACGGTCGCCGGGGCGAGCGCGGAGACGGTGGTGTCGTGCACCGCCCGTCGGCCCTCGTCGACCCGCAGCGCTTCCCAGGGGACCAGGGCGGTCGAGGGGGACGGCTGGACGCGCAGGTGCGGCCGGATCCCCTGGGTCAGCCAGGAGTTCAGCTCGGCCGCCAGCCGGTGCGGCACCAGGGCGCGCGCCATCCGCGTCGCCAGGTCGAGTTCGCGCGCGTGGTCGACCAGCGGGCCGTTCGTGAGCGCGCGCCGCAGGGCCTGGTCGGCGGTCTCGCCCGGCAACGGCGAGGGCACCGCCGCCGCCCACTCGTCCAACGTGCCCTGCACGAGGTCGCGCGGCACGGCGATGACGTGGGGTTCGGCCGGTTCGTGCTCCCACCGCCACGACACGTACAGGTCGCCCGCGTCCACGAACTTGAGCTGCGCGGTCACCACGACGCCACCGCCCGTGCCGACCGCACCGCGAACCCGTAGCGCTGCTCGGCCAGGTCGATCCAGGCGTCCAGCGCGGTCGGCACGGCCGGGTCGAGCCGGACCCTCGGCGGCAGTTCGAAGCCGGCGGAGGGGAAGGCCGGATCCGTGCCCGCGTCGAGCCCGGAGGCCGCGTGGGGCAGGTGCGTTCCGGTGGTCGGGGGCGGGGGTGCGGGCAACCTGACCAGGTCACCGCGTTCCACGGGTGCGGTGACGCCCTCGGCGTGCAAGGACACCGCGCCCGCCACGTGGTCGACGTACTCCGCCGCCAACGTCAGGTCACCGAGCGCCCGGATGGCCAGGAACGCCGATCGGGTGGCGGGCGCGGAGGCCAGTGCCACCCACCGTTCGCGCAGGGGTCCGTGCGGGAACCGCCGGCGGACCGCTTCCGCGGCCAGCGCGGCGGGCAGGGCGAGGTCCAGCGCCCGGCGGCCGAGCTGCCGCCGTTCGTCATCGGTGGTGGTGGCGGCCCGGCGGATCAAGGCGTCCGCGCGCCACCACGCCATGCCCAGCGCGACGTGCCACAGGCCGGCCGCCTCGCACAACGCCGCCGCCTCGGCGTAGCAGGACTCGGCCTCGACGAAGTCCCGGGCCGCCTCGAACGCCGAGCCGCGCACCTGGTGCAGCGCCAACGACTCCAGCGGGGACGGCGTCTCCAGGAGGGCGAGGGCCCGGTCCGTCAACCCGAGGGCTTCCCGGGGCCGGTCGCGCAGCACCGCGACGGCCGCCCGACCGTGCAGGCACGCGGCCAACCGGCGGGGGTCGTCGGCGAGGAGCGCTTCCGCCTCGTCGTACAGCGCGTCCGCCCGGTCGGGGTCCGCGGCGAGGTAGGCCAGTCGGGCGGAGCTGAGCAGGGCGGTGGCGACGCCGGCGACGTCACCGGTGGCGGCGCTGAGGTCGCGGGCCAGGGCGAGGTGCTCGGTCGCGCCGGGGAGGTCGCCGGTGGCGCTCGTGATCTCGGCCAAGGTGGCGTGGACGGACGCGGCCAGGGCGGGGGCGGCGGTGTAGGCGAGGTCCAGGGCGGTGCGGGCTTCGTCGGCGGCTTCGGCGAACCAGCCCCCGGTGGCGAGGACGCGGGCGCGGGTGGCGCGGACGGTGGCTTCGAAGGAGTCGGCGTCGTCGGCCCGGGTCACCAGGTCGAGGGCGTCGTCGAGGTCTGCCAGCGCTTCGGGGAGGTGGGTCTGCGTGAGGCGGGCCGCGGCGCGGGAGATCAGGACGTTCACCAGGACGGTGGCCGAACCGTAGGCGTCGCCAACGATCGCGAGCGCCGTTCTGGCCGCTTCGACGGCTTCGGTGCTCCAGCGGACGGCTTCTTCGGGGTCATCGGCGACTCCGGCCAGGTTGCCCGCGACTCCGGCACGGCAGACCAGGGCTTCGACGTCATCGACAGCGGGCGGGCCGATTTCGCCACCGGTCACGGCCGGCTGCGACGCGGATGGCTGCGGCACGGATGGCTGCTCGACCGGCTGCGGCTCGACCAGCTGCGACGCGGGCGACTGCGGCACGACCGGCTGCGGCGTGGATGGCCGCTGCTCGGATGCCTGCTCGGCGGGCCGCGCGGTGGGCTCGGCGGATGCCTGCTCGGCGGGCTCCGCCGGCGGTCGCGCGGTGGGCTCGGCCGGTGATTGCTTCGCAGAGGTCCCCGCCAAGGGGACCCCTGGTTTTATTGTGCCGGAGGGGTCTGACAATTCCGGGGCGTCGTCGGTCTCCGATGGCTCCCGCCGAGGGACTTCGAGGGTTTCGCGGTAGGCGGCGTGGAAGGCGGTTCTGGCGGCGGCTCGGTCGCCCGCCGACAGCAGCGCCGCGCCCTCGGCGTTCAGCTCCACGAACCGCTGCCACCGGGGGCCGAGCGGCTCCCGGCCCGGGTTGGCCGACAGCAACCGGTACATCGCCGCGCGAACCCCGTCCCCCGCCTCGTCGGCGAGGAGCGCCAGGTTCGCGTAGAGGTTCTCCAGGTACTCGGGCGCGTGCCGCCCGGCCAGCTCGACCGCCTCGACGGCCTCCGCCTCGGCCTCCGCGAGGTGGCCGGCCATCATCAGCAACCCCACCCGGGTGTTGCGCAGCACCACCTGCTGCGCCGGGTCGACGCCGACGAGCGCCTCCTCGACGTCCCGCCACGCCTCGTCCCACCGGCCGAGCCAGGGCAGCAGGTCCGCGCGCGACGCGATGGCCGTCAGCCTGACCAGCCCCTCCCCCGCCGCGACGGCCTCGGTCAGCAGGTCCACCGCGCGTTCCCGCTCTTCGAGCGCGTCCACCACATGCGCCAGGTTCACCAGGACCTGCGCGCGACCCTCCGGTGGCGACGCGGTGAGCGCCGCCTCCAGCGCCGACCGCGCGCCGACCAGGTCACCGACGCCGGCCAGCCGCACGCCTTCGTCGTTCAGGTCCGAGGCGTTCAGGTCCGAGGCGTCGAGGTCCGGGGCGTCGAGGTCCGGGTCGGTCACCGCGCCGTCCGTTCGGTGGTGGTCGCGGTCGGTGAGCCGATCCGGGACCGGGCGTAGGAGATGATCGCGGCACGGCGGGTGGAGGCGTCCGGGTCGGGTGTGGCCGATCCGGGCGCGGTCGGTTCGGCGAAGTCCGGCGCGTAGACGGTCAGCACGCGCCGGTCCGGCGGCAGCAGCAGCACCGCCGCCGACACCGGCGCGGACCCGGTGAGCCACCCCGCCGCGTCGACCCCGTCCACCGCCACCTCCACGTCGCCGAACCGTGCCGCCAACCGGGGTCCCGGCGTGGGTCCGGGCACGACCGACACCTCCAGCACCGTGCTCCCCTGCCGCCGCACGACGGACCACCGGGCCGGCGCGGCGGCGTCGACCACGCCGTGCGGCACCAACGTCCAGTCCACAGTGGACGAGCCAGACAGCGCGGTGACGCCGGTCGCGCCGGCCGACCCCCCGGCGGCCAGCGCGAACCCGGCCCGGCTCGGCGCCTCGGCCGGTCTCGGCGCCACGCCGTAGTCCTCGGCCAGCTCGGCGACCCGCTCGGCCAACGCGCCCAGCTCGGGATCGGACGTCGGCACGGCGAGCGGCACGACCGAGGCCAACGCCCGCTCCACCGCTCCCGGGTCGTCCAACAAGTGCTCCACAGTGGACAAGGCGACCGCGCGTTCCGCGTGCAGCACGGCGGAGTCCAACGCGGGCACACCGGCCGTGACCGACGCGGGCCACCACGCACGCGCCCAGTCCAGCTGCGCCGCCCGACGGCAGGCGTCCCTGACCCGCCAGTCACCGACCTCGGGCACCACCACCTCGGACGCACCACCGAGGATCGCCTCGGCCGCGTCGCCGTAGACCTCCCACAGCCACTCGGCCGCGCGCTCCGGGTCGTGCACGCGCGCGGCGGGCACGGCGGCGTCGGCCAGGACGTCCCACGCGAGCGAAGCGCCCGAGCCTTCGAGCAGCGCCACGACCTCGGGCGACGTGGGCCAGTCGCCGACGGCCAGGTCGGACGCGCGCGTCACCCTCACGCCACCGCCTCCCGCTCCAGCACCGAGCGCAACCGGTCGCGCTGGTCCAGGATCACCGATCGCAGCACGCCGTCGAGCACGTCCCACACCTGGTCGAACGCCACGGTCTCGTGCCGCAGCTCGCGGCCGTGCACGCGCACCCACAACCGCCGCAGGTACGCCTCCCGCACGCCGCGCACGTCCGCGCGGACCTCCGCGGGCGCGGCCGACGGCATCCGCAGCACGCGGTGCACGTACGCCTCGCGCTCCCACCTCGACCGCAGCCTGGCCGCCGCCGAGCCCGGACCGCCCACCGGCGGGCCCGCGAGGTCGGCGGACGCGTCCCGACCCAGCACCACGAGGAGCCTGCTCCGCTCCTCGGCGAGCTGCCACGGCCCGGCCGACCGGGTGATCTCGCGCCGCACCAACGTCGGCACGTCCGCCAGCCCGGCGCGCTGGAACGCGTTGGTGAGCGGCGCGAACAGGCGTTCCACGATCGACCGGTCGAACGGCTTGGGCAGGTTCGCCTTCGACGCGCCACGCCCCAGCTCGGGTCGCACGGGCCGCTCGCGCGAGGTCAGGCCGTGGGCCAGCGCCACCCCCGGCCGGTCGAGGTCCGCCGCGCCCGCGCTGCCCGCCGAGCCCGCGACCAGCGCGTCGAACAGGACCCGGTCGGGCGCGACGGCGCAGGTGGCCAGGAACGGGGAGGTCGCCATCGGCACCGGAGGCAGCACCGGAGCAGGAGCGGGAGACACGAGAGCGGGAGAGCCGGGAGCGGACCACGCCGTGTCGAGCAGCCGGGTCAGCTCGGCCGCGTGGTCCGGGTCGGTCACGAAGTCGCGCAGCGCGGCGACGGTCGGCCCGTCCTGCTCGTGGACCTCCGCCAGCACGGCCGCGGCGACGTCGGCGGCGTCCGGCCCGGGTTCGCCGTGCGCGGTGGCCAGCTCGAAGCAGCGCTGGAAGTAGAGGTCCTGCGGGTTGCCGTCGGTGATCCAGCGGCGGCGGCGTTCCTTCTTCAGCACCGCGAACCAGCTCGCGGTCGCGGCCAGCACGGGGCCCGCGTCGGCGATCCGGGAGGTCAGGGCGTCGGCGTGCTCGGCGGCGACGGCGCCCGCCGCGAACTCCGGGTTGAGCACGGGCCGCAGCACGAGCGGGTCGAGGATCAGCTTCACCGTGCGGGTCAGCGGGCGGCCCGCCGCGTTGCTCAGCGGCGCGACCGCGTCCCCCAGGTCGGCCCACGCCCGGGCGACCAGCGCACCGCGCGGGAGCGTCGCGGCTCGGACGGTGCTCACCGGTCCGAGCCTAGTCGAACGGGATCACCGCTGGTGGCGGACTCGCGAACCCGGTTCCTGGGACCGGTAGGCGAGGTGTCCGGCCGAAGCTGGCCCCAGCACGACCGAACGGCTGAACGACCGAACGGGGGAACCGATGTACCAGACACCGCAGCAGTACTCGCCGGTGCTGCCCTACGAGACCTCACCACCTCGACGTCGCCGCGGCCTGCCGCTGTTCCTGCTGCCGCCGGCGCTGGTCGCGCTGCTGCTCTTCGGCGGGTCCTACGCGGTCTCGCCGGAGCCGGACGTCGAGATGCAGGCCGGTTTCGCGTTCGCCGAGGTCGACGGGCGGGACGTGGTGCTGGCCCCGTACGCGCGGCACGGCGTGCGGGGCCTGTTCCAGATGATGACGCAGGACCTGTTCCAGGTGCGACTGGCGGCCACGGACCCGGCCACCGGCGAGGTGCTGTGGGACACGCAGCTGTCCGACCGGCTGGTCTGGGAGGCGTCGGTGCTGGCGGCCGGGCGGCGCTACGCCTACCTGGCCACCGACTCGGGGCTGGTCGTGGTCGGGCTGGCGGACGGGTCGGTCGTCGCCGAGGGCGCGGGCGTCGAAGGGCTCGGCGACGCGTTCGCCACGGCGCGGACCGCCTACGCGTACGACCGGGAGAACAGCCGGTTGATGGCCATGAACGCCACCGGAGGGGTGTTGGCGATCGGGCTGGACGAGGTGGTGGCCACGCCGGTCGACGCGCGGACCGCCGCGACGTGGTCCGGCCGGCTCTCCGTGCAGCGCGGCCCGGGAGCCCCGACCGCCGCGACCGGTGTCGAAGCCTCCTTGGACGCCGGGGCCGAGCGCGTCGCGCTGAGGCAGGCGCCGGACGCCGCGCCGGGCAGCGTGCTGGTCCGCGTCACGGTCGACGGTCGGGAGGTCCCGGTGGGCGCGACCACGTTCCACGGCGCCCGGCTGGTGGTCGACGGCGTGACCGCGGTCGCCACCGCCACCGGCCACGTGCTGGTCGAGCACCAGCGCTCGGTGAACGACGCGGGCGTCGCGCTCAGCCTGGTCTCCCTGGCCACGGGGCAGGTCACCGCCACGCTGGCGGTCGACTCCCGGGTCGACCGCGCGCTCGTCGGGCCTGACGGCACCACGGCGCTGACCGCGGGCGAGGTGTTCGCCGCGGCCCGAGGTGACGGCTTGGTCGTGTCGCTCGACGTCGGCCTGTCGGACTTCTTCGGCTCCCACCGCTGACCTGGAAAGGACGAACCACCATGAAGGTGCTCACCTGGCTCGGGCTCACCCGTGCGGCCGGGCGCGATCCTGCCGGTCCGCTACCTGCCCGACGGGCGCGCGGTGCCGGCCACCGACGCGCCGCCGGACGAGCTGCAAGCCGCCCCCGACCGCGTGCGGGTCGCCAAGGGTCACCTGACGCCGCACCGACCGGGGTCTGGATCACCGCCCCGCGCGGGCCCGCCGTCCTCGCGGCCACCCGCAGCCTCGGGTCGGTCGACGGTTCGTCCAGCAGGCGCGCGATGGAGCCGGCGCTGAACCGCTCCGCGATGTCGATCCGCACCACGCCCTCCAGCAGCGACCTGGCGCGCAGGTGCGGGTCGTGGATGGACACGGGTTCCGACGACCCACCCCGCCTCACCGGGGACGGAGTTCGCCGTAGCGCCCTTGTCGTCGGCAGTCACCGCAGATGCTCACCCGATTCGCCGCCACTGGAGCAGACTTGAGGACGCAAGTCTTGCGGACGCACACCGCTCTGCGGAGATTTACCTTCATCATTTACTCGGGTGGCGGATCGGACCGAGCCTGTTTGCTCGAATGGCGGATCGGAGCGACCCGCCGTTCGCGCACCGGTGGCCCGTTCCCGCACCCCGCGCTAATCCGCAAAATTGCGCCGGCCGTTCCACCGGGTGTCGGCGCGATGCGAATTCCACCTTTCGGCGGCACACGGGGAGGACGAGCACGGTCGGGGTGCCCGAACGTGGCCCGGCGGGCAGGGCACAATGGCTCGCTGTGACCACAGCCATTCACCAGAGGATCGCCGACGAGCTCGGGGTGCGGGCCGGGCAGGTCAGCGCCGCCGTCGACCTGCTCGACGGTGGTTCCACCGTTCCCTTCATCGCCCGGTACCGCAAGGAAGCCACCGGCATGCTGGACGACACCCAGCTGCGCACGCTCGAAGAGCGGCTGGGCTACCTGCGGGAGCTGGAGGAACGCCGGGCGGCTGTGCTCGAGTCCATCCGGTCGCAGGGCAAGCTGGACGAGGCGCTGGAGGCCTCGATCCTGGCCGCCGACTCCAAGGCCCGGCTGGAAGACCTCTACCTGCCCTACAAGCCGAAGCGGCGGACCAAGGCGCAGATCGCGCGCGAGCAGGGCCTCGAACCGCTCGCCGACGGCCTGCTGGGCGACCCGGCGCAGGACCCGCAGGAAGTGGCGAAGGCGTTCGTGACCGAGGAGGTCGCCGACGTCGCCGCCGCGCTGCTGGGCGCGCGGGCGATCCTGGTCGAGCGGTTCGGCGAGGACGGCGACCTCATCGGCGAGCTGCGCGAGCGCATGTGGACGCAGGGGCGGCTCGCGTCCAAGGTCCGGGAGGGCAAGGAGGAGGACGGGGCGAAGTTCTCCGACTACTTCGACTTCTCCGAGCCGTTCGCCAAGCTGCCCTCGCACCGCATCCTGGCGCTGCTGCGCGGGGAGAAGGAAGAGGTGCTCGACCTCCAGTTCGACCCGGCCGACGAGGACGAGCCCACCGGCTACGAGGCGCGCATCGCATCCCGCTTCGGCGTGGACGACCGGGGCCGCCCGGCCGACCGCTGGCTCGGCGACACCGTGCGCTGGGCGTGGCGCACCCGGATCCTGGTGCACCTCGGCATCGACCTGCGGTCGCGGCTGCGGGCGTTCGCCGAGGACGAGGCCGTGAAGGTGTTCGCCTCGAACCTGCGCGACCTGCTGCTGGCCGCGCCCGCGGGCACCCGCGCCACGATGGGCCTGGACCCCGGGTTCCGCACCGGCGTGAAGGTGGCCGTGGTCGACGCGACCGGCAAGGTCGTGGACACGGACGTGATCTACCCGCACGTGCCCGCGAACCGCTGGGACGAGTCGATCGCCAAGCTGGCCGTGCTGGCGCGCAAGCACGACGTCGAGCTGATCTCCATCGGCAACGGCACCGCGTCGCGCGAGACCGACAAGCTGGCCGTCGACCTGCTCAAGCGGCACCCCGAGCTGAAGCTGACCAAGGCCGTGGTGTCGGAGGCGGGCGCGTCGGTGTACTCGGCGTCGGCGTTCGCGTCGGCCGAGCTGCCGGGCATGGACGTGTCGCTGCGCGGCGCGGTGTCGATCGCGCGCCGGTTGCAGGACCCGCTGGCCGAGCTGGTGAAGATCGACCCGAAGTCGATCGGCGTCGGCCAGTACCAGCACGACCTGTCCGAGACGAAGCTGTCGAAGTCGTTGGACGCGGTGGTCGAGGACTGCGTGAACGCGGTCGGCGTCGACCTGAACACCGCGTCGGCGCCGCTGCTGACCCGCGTCTCCGGCATCACCGCCGGGCTGGCCGAGAACATCGTGCTGCACCGCGACAGCAACGGCCCGTTCCGCTCGCGGCGCGCGTTGAAGGACGTGGCGCGGCTGGGGCCGAAGGCGTTCGAGCAGTGCGCGGGCTTCCTGCGCATCCCGAACGGCGAGGACCCGCTCGACGCGTCCTCCGTGCACCCCGAGGCGTACCCGGTGGTGCGGCGGATGCAGGAGCGCGCGGGCGGCGAGCAGCTGATCGGCAACACGGCGGTGCTGAAGTCGCTGCGCCCGCAGGAGTTCGTGGACGACACGTTCGGCCTGCCGACCGTCACCGACATCCTGCGCGAGCTGGAGAAGCCGGGGCGCGACCCGCGGCCCGCGTTCAAGACGGCGACCTTCGCCGAGGGCGTGGAGAAGATCTCCGACCTGCGGCCCGGCATGGTGCTGGAGGGCGTGGTGACGAACGTGGCCGCGTTCGGCGCGTTCGTGGACGTCGGCGTGCACCAGGACGGCCTGGTGCACATCTCGGCGCTGTCCAACACCTACGTCAAGGACCCGCGTGACGTCGTGAAGTCCGGTGACGTGGTGCGGGTGAAGGTGCTGGAGGTCGACATCCCGCGCAAGCGGATCGGGTTGACGCTGCGGCTGGAGGACGAGCCGGGCCGCAAGCCGCCGCGCGAGCAGCGCGACGACCGGCGTGACGGTCAGCGCGGTGGTGACGGTCAGCGCGGCGGCGGGCAGCGCGGTGGTGCTCAGCGCGGTGGCGGCAAGCCCCGTCAGGAGGAGCGCCCGCCGGCGAACGGCGCGATGGCCGAGGCGCTGCGGCGCGCGGGGCTTGGCGGCGCGAAGTAGGGGTACCCGGCGGCCATGAGGGTCGTCGTCACGGGTGCCAGCGGCAACGTGGGGACGGCCCTGCGCCGGGTGCTCGCCGACGCGGGCGACCAGGTGGTCGGCATCGCGCGGCGGATACCCGTCGGTACACCCGGGTGGGTGAGCTGCGACGTCGGCGCGCCGGCCGCCGAAGCGGTGTTGAGCAGGGCGTTCGCCGGCGCGGACGCGGTGGTGCACCTGGCGTGGGCGGTGCAGCCCACGACGGGTGAGCCCGACATGCGGCGCACCAACATCACCGGGAGCGCGCACGTGCTGCGCGCGGCGGAACGTGCCGGTGTGCCCCATGTCGTGGTGGTGTCGTCGGTGGCGGCCTACACGCCCTCTTCGACGCCCGTCGACGAGACGTGGCCGTGCGGCGGCGTCCCCGGCAGTGCGTACAGCAGGCAGAAGGCCGAGTTGGAACGGCTGGTCGCCGGCCGGGCCGGGGTGGTGGTGGTGCGCCCTTGCGCGATCGTGCAGCCGGACGCGGGCGGTGAGCTCGCCCGGTGGGTGCTGAGCCCGTTGCTCCCGGCTCGGGTGCTCGGCCGGCGGTGGCTGCCGGTGCCGTTGTGGCGCGGGCTGCGGGCGCAGGTCGTGCACGCGCAGGACGTGGCGCGGGCGATCCGGGTGGTCCTGGCGCACCGGGCGGTGGGCGCGTTCAACGTCGCGGCCGACCCGCCGCTGGGTGCGCGTGAGCTGGCGGCGGTGTTCGGCGGGTTCCTCGTCCCGGTGCCGTTGGCGGTGTTGCGGGCGGCGGCGTGGGCGACCTGGCGGGTGGGCGCGCAGCCGGTGCACCCGGGCTGGCTGCGGTTGGCGGACCAGGCGTCCCTTGTGGACTGCACGCGGATCGGGGCGCTGGGGTGGGCGCCCGGGCACGAGCCGCGCGAGGCGTTGGCGGAGGCCGTGGCGGCGATCGCGGAAGGGCGTGGCACTTGGGGTCCGCTCGCGCCGCGCCGGGTGGGGCGGTGGCGGGGGTTGGGGTTCGGTCGGCCGGTGCAGCAGAGTCAGGGAGACGTGCGTTGAGCGATGTCGTGGACGCGGTGGTCATCGGTTCCGGCCCGAACGGGCTGGTGGCGGCGAACTTGTTGGCCGACGCCGGGTGGGACGTGCTGGTGCTGGAGGCCGCCGACGAGCCCGGTGGGGCGGTGCGGACGGCGGAGTTGACCGAGCCGGGGTTCCGGCACGACCTGTTCAGCGCGTTCTACCCGTTGGGCGCGGCGTCGCCGGTGATCTCCGGGTTGGGCCTGGAGCGGCACGGGTTGCGGTGGCGGCGCGCGCCGGAGGTGCTGGCGCACGTGCTGCCGGACGACCGGGCCGTGGTGCTGTCGCAGGACGTGGACCGGACGGCGGCGTCGGTGGACGCGTTCGCGGCGGGTGACGGTGACGCCTGGCGGGCGGAGTTCGCGCTGTGGCAGCGGGTCCGGTCGGACCTGGTCGAGGCGTTGATGCGGCCGTTCCCGCCGGTGCGGGCGGGCGCCGGGTTGGCCGGGGCGTTGGGCGCGGGCGGGACGTTGCGGTTCGCGCGGTCGTTCCTGCAGTCGGTGCGGGCGTTCGGGGACGAGCGGTTCTCGGGCGAGGGCGCGCCGTTGTTGATGGCGGGCAACGCGATGCACACCGACCTGGGGCCGGACCAGGCGGGCGGCGCGGCGTTCGGGTGGTTGCTGTCGATGTTGGCGCAGGACGTCGGGTACCCGGTGCCGGAGGGTGGGGCCGGTGAGTTGACGAAGGCGTTGGTGCGGCGGCTGGGCGGGGTGGTGCAGTGCGGTCGGGCGGTGGACCGGGTGGTCGTGTCCGGCGGGCGTGCGCTGGGGGTGCGTGACGCCGCCGGCGGGTACGTGCGGGCCCGCAAGGCGGTGCTGGCGGACGTGCCGGCGCCGGCGCTGTACCTGGGGTTGGTGGGGGCGGAGCACCTGCCGGCGCGGTTGGTGTCGGACCTGGGGGCGTTCGAGTGGGACGACGCGACGATCAAGGTGGACTGGGCGTTGGACGGGCCGGTGCCGTGGACGGCGGCGGGGGTCCGTGGCGCGGGGACCGTCCACTTGGGAGGGGACTTCAACGGGTTGGCCATGTTCAACGCGGAGATCGCGTGCGGGCGGGTGCCGCGGACGCCGTTCGTGATCATGGGGCAGATGACGACGACGGACCCGACCCGTTCACCGGCCGGCACGGAGACCGCTTGGGCGTACACGCACGTGCCGCGGGGTGAGCGGTGGTCCGCCGACCGGCTGCGGCGTCGTGCCGACCGGGTCGAGCAGCTGATCGAGCAGCACGCGCCGGGGTTCCGCGACCTGATCCGCGCGCGCGTGGTGCACGGGCCGTCCGACCTGGAGGGCCGCAACCCCAGCCTGGTCGGCGGTTCGATCAACTCGGGCACGGCGGCGATCCACCAGCAGCTGGTCTTCCGCCCCGTGCCGGGTCTGGCCCGTGCCGACACCCCCGTCGACCGCCTGTACCTGACCTCGGCGTCCGCCCACCCGGGCGGCGGCGTCCACGGGGCCGCCGGCGCCAACGCCGCCCGTGCCGCCCTGACCCGCGACGGCCTGGCCGGCGACTTCTACCGCCTCCTCCTCCGCACCCTCCACCACCACCTCTACTAACCCGCGAGTCCTACGTCCAGAGCCCGAGAGTCCTACGTTCACGGACCCCGAGTTCAACGCTCAGCGCCCTGGCTCCGTGCCGCCGGCTGCGTGAGCGTTGAATTCAGGGCTCCTGAACGTAGGACTCTCGGGGCGTGGAGGTAGGACTCGCGCGGGGTCAGTTGGGTTTGCGGGTGGCTTGGGCGGAGAGGCGGGTCAGGGTCTCGCGGTTGCGGGGGACGAGGAAGAGGGACTGGGCCGGGGCGGGGAGGAGGGAGAGCGGGCCCTTGACCGCCTCTTCGCTCATGGTGACCTCGCAGCCGTCCGGGGTGGACTTCAGGTCGAAGCGGATGCGGGCCGCGCCCAGCGGCCACAGGCGCGCCTCCAGCTCCAGCATCCGGGGCGGGTCGACGTCCAGCACCGTGGTCACGTCCTGCACCGCCACCGGCCACGCGCCGACGCTGTGGTGGATCCGCGTGCCGGTGCCCGGCCACCCCGCCTCCACCTCGCGGATGTGCGCGGCGCCCACCACCCACCCCGCGTAGGACCAGCCGTCGGCCAGCACCGCGAACACCTGCTCCACGGACGTGGGCACCACCAAGCGCACCTCGATCATGCGCCTCGGATTCCCCGCGCGGACCGGCGGAAACTACTCCCGACGGCTACTTGGCGCGCGTGCCCTTGAGCTTCACCAGGTCCGACTCGAACAGGTTGGCGACGACGGCCAGCCCGCCGGGCGTCGCCGGGTCGGGCCGCGCGATGTAGGACTGCGTCGCCGACGGCCGGCCCACCAGCGAGAACCGCAGCTGCCCGGTCAGGCTCCGGGTGTCCACCTTGTTGGTGTCCTGGAACGCCCGCAGCACACCGTCACGCGTCAGGTCGCGCTCGCCGCACGCCTTCTCCAGGATCGCCGCGAACGCCACCCCGATCACGTACCCGTGGTCCACCGACCCGGTCGGCTCCAGGTCCGGGAACTCGCGCGTGAACGCCTCCGCCACCGCGCGCGGCCCCGGCAGGTCGGTGGCGAACGGCGCGATCGGCGACACCACCTGCACCCGCTTCACCACGGCCGCCGCCGCGGGCGTCTCCAGGATCAACGGGTCGTACCCCACCGCGTTGACCAGGAACGGCACGTCCCAGCCCAGCCGCTCGGCGGTGGCGACGGCGGTCGCGGTCTGCTGCGGGGACGTGCTCAGGAACACCGCCTTCGCCCCCGCCGCGCGCAGCTCGCCGACCTGCGCGGCCACGTCCGCGGTCTCCGGCACGCCCTTCGCGACCAGCTCCATGCCCCACTGCTCGGCGGCGAACGCGCTGCCCTCCAGCGCGTTGAGCCCGTAGTCGCTGTCGACGTGGATGTGCCCGATGGTGTCGCCGGCGGCGATCAGGCCCGCCCGCTTGACGTGGTCCAGCCCGTTGATCACGTCGAGGTCGTAGGTCGTGCCGACGATGACCATGTGCGGGTTGCCGAGCAGGCTCGCCGACCACGACGCGGGCGCGGCGATGGCGCGGGTCTGCATCAGGTCCGGCTCGATGGCCTCGGTCATCGGCGTGCCGGTGACGTCCATGAACCCGAGCACCTGCGGCTCCAGCTCGAAGTACGCCTGCAACGCCCTGTCGACGTCGTAGCCGTGGTCGGCCTGCTTGAGCTCGACCTTGCGCCCGCAGATGCCGCCGCGCCCGTTCAGCTCGTTCAGGAACAGCTCGTAGCCCTTGATCCGGATGAGCGACGTGGCCGAGAACGGTCCCGTCATGTCGGTGAGCACGCCGAGCGAGATGGTGTCGTCGGTGACGCCCGGTCCCGTCCTGACCGGCGTTTCCTCCGCCGCGCCGCACCCGGCGGCCAGCACCGCGAGCACGGTCGATCCGACAACCAGGTTGCGCACCAACGGGACTCCCACCACTCACGTTACCGACGGGTAAGGAGTATTGACAGACCTCACCCGGTTCGCCTAATCATGTGACATACCGCACGGTCGGTGAGCTTTTCCGCATCGATTCCGCACCCGTTCGCCGCATATGCCACCCGAACAGCCCCTTAACGTCACCGAAGCGCGAGGGGGTGCTCCGGCCGAACGATTCGGGTTCTAATACAGGGGTCCGGTCGGTCTCCCCGGCAGTGCCTGGAGTGCGCATGACGCCACCGCGAACCAGTTCTCCCGTCCTCGTGGGCCGGGGCGACGAGCTGGCCGCGCTGGTGGGCGCCGTGACGTCCCAGCCGTCGGTGGTGCTGGTGGCGGGCGAGGCCGGTGTCGGCAAGAGCAGGCTGGTGCGGGAACTGCTCGGCCGGCCCGAGTTGCGGCCGCTGCGCGTGCTGACCGGGTTCTGCCAGCCGCTGCGCGAGCCGTTCCCGTACGGGGCGGTGCTCGACGCGGTGCGCACCGTGGGCGGCTACCTGGGCCGGGTGGCGCTGAGCCCGGTGACCGGGGTGTTGCGCCCCCTGCTGCCGGAGCTCGCCGCCCACCTGCCCGAGCCGCCCGAACGCCCCGAGGACCCCCGGCACGAGCGGCACCACCTGTTCCGCGCGGTGCGCGAGCTGCTCGCCGCCCTCGGCCCCGTCCTGCTGGTGGTCGAGGACCTGCACTGGGCCGACGACGGGTGCCGCCACCTGCTGCGGTTCCTGATGGCCGACCCACCGCCGAACCTCACCACCCTGGTCACCTACCGCCGCGAGGACGCGCCCGGCGGGATGCCGCTGGGCAGCGCCTACCGCCCGCCAACCGGGGTGACGTCCGCGCTGGTGGAGCTGGGCCCGCTGGACGTCGGGCAGGTGCACGACCTCACCGCCGCGATCCTCGACGTGGACGCCGTGCCCGCCGAGTTCGCCGCACGGCTGCACGAGCGGACGGCCGGCATCCCGTTCGTGGTGGAGGAGATGCTGCGGGCCCTGCGCGACCCGGACTGGCGCCTGCTGGACGCGGTCGAGGTGCCCGCGCTGCTGCGCGACGCGATGGCCGAGCGCCTGGCCCGGTTGCCGATCACGGGCCGGCGCATCGCCGAGGCCGCCGCCGTGCTGGGCGTGCCCGCCACCGAGCAGCTCCTCGCCGAGGTCGGCGCCGTCGCGCCCGGCCGGTCCGGCGCCGCGCTCACCCACGCCCTGCACAGCGGCGTGCTGCACGAGACCGCCGACGTCCGCTACGGCTTCCGCCACGCCCTCGCCCAGCAGGCCGTCTACGACACGCTCACCGGCCCCGAGCGCCAACGCCTGCACCTGCGCGCGCTGCGCGCCCTCGACAACGCCACGCCGCGCCCGTTCATGCAGCTGGCCGAGCACAGCCGACGCGCCGGGCTGCTCCACGACTGGCTGCGGCACGGCGAGGCCGCGGCGGACCGGGCGCTGGAGGTCGGCGACCCGGCCACCGCCACCCACCTCTACCAGCGGCTGCTGGACGAAGCGTCGCTGTCCCCCGCCGACGTGGACCGGCTCGCCGTCAAGCTCGGCCAGGTCGCCCGGGGCGGCCTGGACCAGCGCGACCCCCGCGCCACGCTGGAACGGCTCCTCGACGACCACCGGCTGTCCACGGCCGCGCGCGGCGAGGTGCGGCTGAACCTGGGCTTCCTGCTGATCCGCCAGTTCGACGGGCCGCGGCACGGTCGCGCCGTCTTCGAACAAGCCATCGGGGAGCTGGCCGCGCGCCCCGACCTGGCGATGGGCGCGCGGGCCGTGCTCGCCCAGCCGTTCGTCGGCGCCACGCCGCTGGCCGAGCACCTGCGCTGGATGCGCGAGGTGGACGCGTTCATCGACTCGTGCGAGGACGACGAGGTGCGGTTCGCGCTGCTGGCCAACCAGCTCGGCTCGCGGATGTGCACCGGCGACCAGACCGCGATGTCGCGGCTGGACCGGTTGCCGGACACGGCGGCGGACGTGGCGGTCCGGAGGCACCTGGCGCGGGCGCACTGCAACCTGGCCGACGCGTTCGCCCTGGTCGGGCACTTCGACCTGGCCCGCGACTTCCTCGACCGCGGCCTGCGGCTCACCGTCGGCGCCGGCGTGCCGTTCACCGAGGGCACCGGCCAGTCCACCCGCGTCCACCTCGACTGGTACCGCGGCGACTGGGGCACGCTCCAGGACCGGGCGACGCGGCTGCTGGAGGAGTACCGCGAGCTGCTGCCGGTCGCCGGGGAGCTCAACCTGGTGCTGGGGTGCCTGGCGGTGGCGCGCGGCGACTGGGACGCGGCCGAGCGGCACCTGGCGGACAGCGGCGTGCGGTCGGTGGAGAACTCGATCACGCCGGTGGCCCTGGGCGGTTTCGCCGCGTTGACCAGGCTGTGGTTCGACCGGGGCGACCTGGCGCGGGCGTGCGCGGAGGCGGACCGGGGGCTGGCGCTGGCCCGGCGCAAGGGCGTGTGGGCGTGGCTGGGCGAGCTGGCGCCGGCCGCGGTGGACGCCTACCGGGCCGCCGGACGGGTCGAGGACGCGGTCAAGCTGGTGGAGGAGCTGGACGCGGGGCTGGTCGACCGGGACGCGCCGTTGGCGCACGCGGCGTTGAAGGCGTGCCGGGCGTTGCTGGCGCGGCGGGACGAGCCGTGGCTGCTGGAGGACGCCCGCCGGGCCGCCGACGACCTGGGGCTGCGGTACCACTCGGCGATGCTGTCGGAGCGGATCGCACTGGTGGCGCTGGAGCGCGGTGACGACGACGCGGTGGCCGCGCTGGGCGAGGTGGCGGCGCGGTTCGACGCGTTGGGCGCGAGCCGTGACGCGGCGCGGTGCCGGCACCTGGTGCGGGGCGCGGGCGTGGCGACACCGTCACGGCGCGGCAGGCGCGGGTACGGCAACGCGTTGTCGCCGCGTGAGCAGGACGTGGCGCGGCTCCTGGCCGGGGGACGCACGAACCGCGAGATCGCCGACGTGCTGTTCCTGTCGCCGCGCACGGTGGAGCAGCACGTGGCGCGGGTGCTGCGCAAGCTCGGCGTGGCGTCGCGGGCGGAGCTGCTGACCTGAGAACGACCAGGCCGGTCCGGGAGAGCCGCCGGTCCGAGAGCTGCCGGCGGGGTCGGAGAGCAGTGAGAGCGGTGAGCGCCGTGAGGACCGCCGGGGGGTCGCCCGTCGATCCTCACGGCCCTTGTCCATGACCGGTACGTGCGCCTAGAGGTACGAGCGCTGGCCCCACGGCATCGCCGCGGCGAGCTGCGCCCGCCGGCCGATGTCGAGCTTGCGGTAGATGCGGGTGATGTGGAGCTCGACGGCCCGGGTCGACACCGAGAAGTGCTCGGCGATCTGCCGGTTCGTCATCCCCTCCAACATCATCAGCGCGATCCGGTGCTCGTGCGGCGTCAACGGCTCGCGCGAGCGCGCCTCGGCGCTCTGCCCATCGCGCGGCCGGACGATGCCCGGCACGCGCTCACCTTCCGGCACACCCAGCAGCACGTGCCACTGCCGTATGCGCACCTCTGCGATCGACTGCGATCGCACGTACGGGTCACCGCGCACCAGGTCCCGGGCCGCGGCGTCGTCGGGCACCTGAACGATGAGCAGCACGCCGGAACCGTCGGCCCAAGGGCCGGTTCCGACGAGCACACCCTGCTCGGCGAGCGGACGCCAATATTCCCGGTGTGCGAGATGAATGGATCTCCGCACCTGGCGCGCATCACGAAATGTCAACTCAACGGCGAAAGCCACTGGACTGATCCCCATTTCATTCCGCGGCCGACTTTCGCCACATACTCAACTGGGGCGTTTATTCACTGTCAAGTGAGACACGTCACAACGGTGATATGGGAACCCGATGGCCCCTATAGCCGCTTTTCGAACCAGTGCTCCGCATAGCGGTCGTCGTTGAACGCCGATACCTCACGGTAGCCGTGCCGCGCGTACAACGCCCGCGCTTCGACCAGGTCAGTACGGGTGTCGAGGCGAATGGCCGCGGCACCAAATGAGACAGCCGCTTCCTCGACTGCCGCGAGCAGCGCCGCGCCGCCGCCGGAGCCCCTAGCCGCCGGATCGACGAACATCCGCTTCATCTCCGCCGTTTCGCGGTCTACCAGGCGGAACCCGACGCATCCTCGCACCGCGCCGTCGCGTCGGCCGACGAAGAACCGCGCCAGGTCGTCGGTCGGGTCGTCGGCGATCGCCCGGTCGACCTCCGCGGGCGTGGCCGGCCGTCCGTAGTAGCGCGTGATGATGTCCGTCAAGTACGTGCGGATCACCGCCACGGCGGTCGGGCTGTCAACCGGTTCGGGCTGAACGGTCCAAGAACTCATTGACAGATTTTCACCCGCGCTGGTCCATTCGGACACCTGGTTTTCGCCATTCCGGACGCGTGTAAAATCCACGGCCGTGGCAGCGCAACAGGTCCGGCTGGAGCGGGACGCCGTGGGGCTCGCCGTGCTCACCGTCGACGCTCCCCCGCTGAACCTCTACACCGCCGAGTTGCAGGACCTGCTGGAGGCGGCGGTCGAGGACCTGGAGGCGCGCCCCGCGCGGGCGTTGCTGATCCGCTTCGAGGGCAAGGTCGTCAGCGGCGGCGTCGACGTGGCGCTGTTCGCCGCGCAGCAGACGTCCGCGCGGGCCAAGGTCCTGCTCGACCGGATGCTGGAGCTGCCCGAACGGCTGGCCGCGCTGCCGTTCCCGACCGTGTTCGCCGCCCACGGCCTGTGCCTGACCTGGGCGTTCGAGGTCGCGGTGGCGTGCGACATCGTCCTGGCCGCGCGGCGGGCGACGTTCGGGTTGGTGGAGAAGGTCGTCGGGCTGACCCCGACCATGGGCGGCACGCAGCGGCTGGCCGCGCGGGCGGGCGTCGGGCGGGCCAAGGAGTTCGTGATGACCGGCGAGCGCTACGACGCGACCACGCTGGAACGGTGGGGCGTGGTCAACCGGGTGCTGCCGGACGAGGGCTTCGACGACGCGGCGCTGGAGTTCACCGCGGCGCTGGCGGCCGGTCCCACGTTGGCGCACGCCGCGACCAAGCGGGTGCTGGCGCACTTCGAGAACGGCGGGGTGGCCGAGGCCGACGAGCACGTCACCACGATCGCGGCCGAGCTGTTCGACAGCGAGGACCTACGCGGCGCGGTGCGGTCGTTCCTGGCCGACGGCCCGGGCAAGGCGACGTTCAGCGGTCGCTGATCCGCCCCACCGCGTGGTCGTGGGCGTGGGCGATGCGGCACCCTACCGGGGGTCGTAGGCGGCGGAGCCGTACCAGGCCAGGGCGGAGCGCAGCTCGACCACGTCGCGGTCGCGGCGCTTGCGGTAGCGCTCGTGCGAGATCGGGTAGACGCGCAGGCCGCCCTTGTGCTGGGTGAAGCTGCCGCCCCCCAGCGAGTCCGGTGTCCTGGCGGCGGCGACCAGCCAGACCACGAGCCACGGGCGGGCGTGGTGCGCGTCCACCTTGACACGGGCGATGGCGTACCACGGGAGGCGGTGGGACTCCTCGCCGTTGGACAGCGTGATGCCGTCCGGGCCGACGTCGAGGGTGAGCGGCGAGCGCACGACGCCGACCAGGAGGCGGACGCCGGCCAGCGCGAACGCCAAGAACGCGATGGTCGCGGCCAGCCGGACGGCGCCTGGCGCGCCGTTGCCCTCGTCGGCGATGGAGAGGGTCACGACGGAGGCCAGCACGTGCGCGCCCGCCCAGCTCAGGCCGACGGCGCGGGAGGTCTTGAAGCGGACGCCGGTGGGGCGGACCTCCTTGCGCTCGGGCTCGGCCTTGCGCTCCGGCTCGGCCTTGTGCTCGGACTCGGGCTTGTGCTCGACGCGGGTGGGCGCCTGCCGCGGCGGCGCGGCGGTGGCGACGGTCGGCGGTTTGGGCGGTGGTTCGTCCACCATCACGCGGGTCGGCGGCTTGGCGGGCAGCTTGCCCAGCTCGGTGTGCCGCTGCTCGACCATGGTGCGGACGCGCGCGGGCAGCCAGGACGGTTCGGCGGACGGCGGGCCGATCGCCTCCAGCAGGCGTGCGGGCGTCGGGCGGTTCGCCGGTTCGCGGACCAGGCACGGCACGATCAGCGGCACCAGGCCCGGCGGCACGCGGGAGAGGTCCGGCTCCTGGTGGACCACGCGGTAGACCAGCGCGGACGTGGCCCCCTCGCCGAACGGCCCGCCGCCGGTCGCGGCGAAGACCAGCACCGAACCGAGCGCGAACACGTCGCTCTGGGTGGTGATCTTCTGGCCGATGACCTGCTCGGGCGACAGGTAGCCGGGGGTGCCGAACACGATGCCGGCTTCGGTGAGCGTGGAGTGCTCCAGGGCGCGGGCGATGCCGAAGTCGATCACGCGGGGGCCGTCGTCGGCCAGCAGCACGTTGGACGGCTTGAAGTCGCGGTGCACCAGGCCCGCGCCGTGGATCGCGACCAGCGCCTCGGCCAGGCCGCCGGCGAGGCGGCGCACGGCGCGCTCGGGCAGCGGGCCGTGGTCCTGGACGGCCTGGTGGAGGCTCGGGCCGGGGATGTACTCGGTGGCCATCCACGGCCGGTCGGCGTCGGGGTCGGCGTCCACGACGGTGGCGGTCCAGAAACCGCCGACCGCGCGGGCCATCTCGACCTCGCGGCGGAAGCGCTCGCGGAACTCCGGGTTGTCGGCCAGTTCGGGGCGCGAGACCTTGACCGCGATCGGCCGAC
The DNA here is from genome assembly GCF_050946825.1 of Actinosynnema sp. CA-299493. Classification (NCBI taxonomy): domain Bacteria; kingdom Bacillati; phylum Actinomycetota; class Actinomycetes; order Pseudonocardiales; family Pseudonocardiaceae; genus Actinosynnema; species Actinosynnema sp. CA-299493. The sequence goes on along the minus strand of NZ_CP191993.1, from coordinate 2,526,426 downwards.
CGCCGCGTGACCGCGCCAGGTAGACCGACCCCATCGCACCGCGGCCGAGGGCGGCGAGCAGCGTGTAGTCGCCGATCCGCGACGGGGCGTTCGGGGGCAGTGGCTCCACGACACCCACCCTAGATGCGCCGGCCCCCTCTCCCGCGCAAGACGGGCAGGTTCGCGGCGCAACACACAGTGACGCAACCTCGCGCCCGGTCGCGTAGTCGAGGGTGTCTCAGGACCCGGTCGACGTGTGCTGAGCGTTCAACTCGGGGTACGCGAACGTAGGACACGGTCGTTCTGGAGGTAGGACTCACGGGGTGGTGAGGGTGAGGAGGGTCAGGGTGCGGGCGTGCCAGGAGTGGGGTTCGACGGAGGCCCGGAGGAGGTGGGAGGGCAGGAGGGGGCCGGTGGCCAGGGTGGCGCGGAGGGCGTCGACGAACTCGCCGTGGGAGCGGGCGGCGCGGACGCGGTCGGTGTAGCCGGCCAGTTCGGCGAAGTCGGTGCTGACCACCGGGAGGCCCAGGGCCAGGTACTCCTTCAGCTTGATCGGGTTGGACCGCTTGATCCAGTCGTTGTCCTGCCACGGCATGATCGCCACGTCGAACGCCGAGCCGTAGGCCGGGATGGTGGTGTAGGGCCGGAAGCCGAGCCAGTGCACGTTGGGGTGCTTGTCGAAGCGCTCCATCGGGTGGGTGGCGTCGCCGATCAGCACCAGGGACGCGTGCGGCAGCTCGACGGCGACGCGCTCCAGCAGGTCGAAGTCGACCACGAAGTCGTCCAGCGCCCCGAAGAAGCCGATGCGCGGACCGGGGATCGCGCGGACGTCGTCCGGCCACTCGTGCTCCGGCCGCGCGGTGAAGTGGTCGACGTCCACGCCGTGGTCGAGGAAGTGGGCGCGGGAACCGGTGCGCGGCAACTCCTCGTCCATCAACGCGTGGCTGACGTAGACGACGTGGTCGGCGTTGGCCAGGAGCTGGTTCTCCAACGCCTCGATGGACGCGCGGTCGGCCTCGGGGAAGTCCGAGTGCCGGTCCGAGCGGTTGAACACCAGGCTGCGCCGGCGCATCGGGGCGACCACGTCCCAGGCGGTGGGGATCGTCACCATGATCACCGGTGTGCGCAGGCCCAGCGCGAGGGCGACCAGGCGCACCTGGGAGCGGACCAGGACGGCGTTGACCTTGCGCAGGAACGGCGAGCCGTAGAACGGCAGCGGCAACGGGGACATCACGTAGAAGTCCGGCATGGGCCGGCGCACGAACTTGGCCACGCTGCGCAGCTTGCGCAGGATGCGCCGGGACACGTGCGTGCTGTTGCCGCGGGTCGGCATCCGCATGCCGATGCTGTTGACCACGAGCACCCTGCGGTGCGCGGCCATCGACCGCATCAGCTGGAAGTCCGAGTGCGCCCGGTTGTGGTACCACCAGTCCTGAGCGGAGAAGCACACCCAGCCGGGTTCGGCACCGCCGCCGGAACCGCCGGCGCCTGGTCGGGCCGGCCACCGCCGCCAGCGCAGCAGGTCCCTGACGGCCGTGCGGTGCTTGACGCCACGCGGCGCACGCAGCAGCTCGTTCAGCAGCACGGCGCACCACATCGCGAACGCGACCGCCCGGCCGTGGCGCTCGCGGACCATCCGGACCCGGTTCGTGGTGGCCATCGACCACAGCACCGGCGACGTCGACTGCTCGCCGCCCAGGTGCACGGCACGTGCCCGGGGTTCGTAGCGGATGGCGTACCCGCGCTTGCCCGCGCGCAGCATGTACTCGGTCTCCTCCGAGTACAGGAAGTACCGCTCCTCCAGCACGCCGGTCGCCTCGCGCGCCTCGCGGGAGATCAGCCACGCCGCGCCGGTCGCCCAGTCCGCGGCCCCCGCCGTCTCGTACCGGAGGGGGTCGACCACCAGCTCGCCGAGCGCCTCGGAACGGCCGGCCCGCGTGCCGCCGAGGATCGCCTCGCCGAGAGCGCGCACCGGGTTCGGCGTGCGGCGCAACGACAGCTGCGGCGCGCCGTCCGGACCGGCCAGCCGGGGCACCGCGATGCCGGTGCCGGGCAGCGCGAGCGCGGCGCGCAGCAGCGCGACGGCGTCGCGGTGCAACCGGACATCCGGGTTGAGCACCAGCACGTCGCAGTCCGGCGCGGCGGCGAACCCGGCGTTGACGCCCGCCGCGAAGCCGTCGTTGGACGCGCGGGCGACGACCTGGGCGTGCGGCGCGACCCGTGCGACGATCGCCAGGGTGTCGTCGGCGGACGCGTTGTCCACCACCACGACCCGGCTGTCCGGAATGGACTCCAGTGCGACGGCGACGGACTTCAGGCAGTCTTCGACGACCTCGGCGCTGTGGTAGGTCACGACGACGACGGCAAGCGGCACTTCTACTCCCCGGACTGGTTGCCGACGACCTCGGCGGTCGGCTGATCGCCGGCGCGGCCGGAGGTCGGGCGGAACCGGGTGCGCAGCGCGCCCCCGAGCAGGCGGAACGCGAACGGCAGGTCGTCGCGCAGGTAGCGCTTGGCCAGGCGGCGCGGTTCGAGCGCGAGGCGGTGCAGCCACTCCGCGCCCAGCTTCTGCACCACGCCCGAGGCGCGGCGGAACTCCCCCGCGGCCATCGGGATGCCCGCGCCGCAGCCGAGGAACCAGGTCGTCGGCAACTCCGCGCGCAGCAGTCGGATCAGACGTTCCTGCTTGGGGAAGCCGAGGCCGACGAACACCAGGTCCGGCGCGGCCCGCACCACCCTGGCGACGGTGTCGGCGGTGGTGTCGGCGGAGTTCTCGAACCCGAACGGCGGCGAGTCCGTGCCCACGACGCGCAGCCCCGGGTACCGGGCGCACAGGGCTTCGGCGGCCTTCTCCGGCACGCCCGGCTCACCGCCGAGCAGGTAGAGGGAACGGCCTTCGCGGGCGGCGGCTTCGGCGAGGGTGAACACCAGCGACGACCCGGTGACCCGTTCGGGCACCGGGACGCCCGCGAGCCTGCCCGCCCACACCACCGGCATCCCGTCGGCGACGACGAGCTCCGACTCGGCGATCAGCGCCGCGAGCTCGGGACGGCGGGTCGCGGCGCGCACGATGTCCACGTTGGCCGTGACGATCGCGCCGCCCTCGGCCCGTCGCCAGGCTTCGGCGACGTGATCGGCGACACCGGACTCCCGGACGGACCACACGTCGATGGCGCCCACGCGGACGCGGGGCTGCGCTATGTCCGGCATACCCGCGTCATCGGGTTCCGGGCGGTCCCCGTTACGACGTGGCCCGGCCGGGTAACGGCTACCGCACGTGACCGATAACGGGAACATGTACGTTGCGTCCGTCCGGCCCAGCGCGCGGGTCAAGGGCAGGGTCCCCGGCACCGTGGTCGCACTGGGCGCGGTGAGCCTGCTGACCGACGTCTCGGCCGAGATGGTCACCGCGTTCATGCCGGTGTACCTGCTGTTCACGCTCAACATGGGCTACGCGCAGTTCGGTGTGCTGGACGGCCTGTACACCGGCGCGACGGCGGTGCTGAGGCTCGTCGGCGGCCACCTCTCGGACCGGACGCACCGGCACAAGGCCGTCGCCGCGGCCGGCTACGGGCTGTCGGCGGTGACGAAGCTCATCTTCCCGCTCGTGGGCGCGTCGGCGTTCGGGATCGGCGCGACCATGGCGGCGGACCGCGCGGGCAAGGGCCTGCGCACCGCGCCGCGTGACGCGCTGATCTCGTTGGCCACGCCGCCGGACCGGTTGGGCGCGGCGTTCGGGCTGCACCGCAGCATGGACACGGTGGGCGCGCTGCTCGGGCCGTTGGTGACGTTCCTGCTGATGTACTGGGTCGGCACGGTGGCGGGCCCCGTGTTCGTGGTGAGCGCGTGCTTCGCGGTGATCGGGCTGATCGTGCTGGTGGCGTTCGTGCGGGAGAGCCCGCGCCCCGCGCTGACCGGGCCGCGCCCGTCGGTGCGGGCCGGCGTGGCGTTGCTGCGGGAGGCGGGGTACCGGCGCCTGGCGGTCGCGTCGGCGGTGCTGGGCCTGGCGACGTTGTCGGACGCGTTCGTGTTCATCCTGGTGCAGAAGGCCACCGGCGCGCCGCTGCACCTGCTGCCCTTGTTGCCGTTGGGCACGGCGTTGGTGTTCCTCGTGGCCGCCGCCCCGGTGGGACGCCTGGCGGACCGGGTCGGGCGGTGGCCGGTGTTCCTGGGCGGGCACGTGCTGCTGCTGGGCGTGTACGTGCTGCTGCTGGTCGCCGGCACCGGTTACGCCGGGGTCGGCGCGGCCCTGTTGCTGCACGGGCTCTTCTACGCCGCGACGGACGGCGTCCTGTCGGCCCGGGTGAGCGCGCTCGTGCCGGAGTCGTTGCGCGCGTCGGGCTTGGCGGTGGTGCAGACGGGCCAGGCGCTGGCGCGGCTGGTGTCGTCCGTGGCGTTCGGCTTCCTGCTCCAGTTCGCCGCCTTCGGCACCGCCGTCCACGCGGCCGTCGGCTCACTCCTCGTCGCCGTGGTGGTGGCGTGGCGGCTCAACCGCGTCACGGTGCGGGCGGCGCACACCGACGGGCGAGCGACCTGACGTTTCCGACGTGGACACCCGCCCGATCGGTTCGCCACGACGCCGCACCGTCCACCACCGGTGGTGGCGGTGACTCCCGTCGGTGGGGATCGGTGCCGGCAAACTCATCTTTCGATGGTTTCCGCTGACACCGCAGGTGATTTCCGCGGCGTCGGCCGTGATCGGGATCAGGCCCGCGCGTCACCCTGCCAGGGAATTGCTCGCCCCTGTCCACCGGAGCAGGCTGGCCCGAGGCGCGCTTGACCGAGATCAGGATTCACCGTTCTTCTCAGGAAGGAGTTGCCTCGTGCGACTCAAGGGTTCAGCAGTCGGCATGATCGCCCTCGCCGCCGCCTTGTTCTTCACCGCTCCCGTCACCGCGTCGGCGGCGACCGACCAACCATCGTCACCAGCCGCCACCTCCGCGACCTGCTCGGAGAGCAGCGGAGCAGGCATCAGCACACGTGCCGCCGACGACTGCACCAACATCGGCAGCGTCTTCGACTGGGAATTCGTCGAGGTCCACGACGGGGTGTACCTGCTGAAGCGGAAAGGCACCAATGACTGCCTGACGACGAACGGCGACGATCTTTTCCGGGCACCGTGCAGGAGCAGTACTACGCCTCAGCTGTGGCGGGATGTCACCGACAACGTCGGCGCGAGGACGTTCGTCAACGTGGCACATCCCGAAGTGTGCGTGTACGCGTACGTCGCCCCTTGACGCGGCCCGTCACTCCCGCATCGCGCTGATGAGGGTGTGTGACGACCGGGTGTCCTAGAGCAGACCGATCGAGCCGTGGGACGCGGAACGGCCGTGGGTCAGGTCGCCCGCGTGGCTCGCGGTGTAGCCCTGGAGCAGGGTGGCCAGGCCCACCAACAGGGGGACGTTGGCGTCGCACTGCGCCTTGCCGTACGCGTTCGTGGTGGCGGTGCAGAGGGGGTGGCCCTTGACCGTGCGGAACGAGATCAGCTTGCCCGCCACCGGCTTGCCCGTGTGGGTCTCGGTGAGGGTGGCGTCCAGGCTCCGCGCGGTGAAGCCCAGGAGGCGCAGTTGCAGCTGGGCGTAGCCGGCGGCCAGCTTGGTGGCGGCCGGCGGGACGGCGTGGATCGCGATGCCCACCGGGTTGACCCCGACGGGGACGGTGGTGACCACGGACAGGGTGGTGGTGTCGACGATGGACACCGTGCCGCTGGTGAAGTTCGTCACGTAGGCCCTGGCGCCGTCGGGGGTCAGGGAAACGCTGATCGGCCTGCTGCCCACCGGGATCTGGGCCACCGGCGCGAGCGTGCCCAGGTCGACCACCGACAGGCTGTGGCCTTCGCTGTTGGTCACGTAGGCGCGCGCGCCGTCCGGGGAGATGGCGACACCGTGCGGGATGAAGCTGACCGGGACCGCGCCGAGCACGGCGTTGGACGCGGTGTCGACCACGGAGACGTTGTTGGACAGCTTGTTGACCACGACGAGCTTCGCGCCGTCCGGGGTCACGGCCACGGCGGTCGGGGTGTGGCCGGTCGGGATCTCGGTGATCTCGGTGTTCGTCGTGGTGTCGACCACGGACACCGTGCCCGGGCCGGCGACGTCGTGGGCGACGTAGAGCCGCTTGCCGTCCGGGGTGATCGCGATGCCGTCCGCGTTCGGGCCGACCGGGATCGTCTCGGTGGTCGCCAGCGTGGCCGCGTCCACGACGGACACCGTGCCCGCCAGGTAGTTCGACACGTACACGTGCCCACCGGACGGCGACACCACGACGCCGGCGGGTCCGTCGCCGACCGGCACGGACGCGTCCACGGTGTTGGTCGGCGTGTCGATGACCGTGAGCGTGTCGTCACGGACGTTCGTCACGTAACCGCGCGTGCCGTCGAACGCGACGCCGACGCCGTAGGGCGAGTCGCCGGTCGAGTCGATGAGCGTGGTGGTCACCGCGTTCGTGGCCGTGTCCAGCACCGAGACGCCGCCGCCGTTGTTCGCGACGTAGCCGAGCACGCGCACGGGGTCCGCGGCGGCCGTCCCGGGCGGCGCGAGCAGCAACGCCGCGCCCAACGCGACCGCGCCGCACACCACCGGCGTCTTGCGGATCTTCCTGAGCAGCACGATCGGCCTCCGTGGGTTCGGTCCCGCACTGCCCCAATCGCCGGCCGGGTCTGCGCCGTTAGCCGGTCAGAACCGGTACACGTGGACTTGGTACGGACCGAAGTCGTCCACGATCCGGCCGTCCACGATCGGCACGGTCCGGTCCTCGTCCACCACGGTGGCGGTGCCCGACGACACCGGCACGGTGAGCGTGACGCGGGCGGCGCGGCTGCGCGGGTGGTCCTTGGTGCCGTCGGTCTGGGCCAGGACCCACCGGGTGTCCCCGATCTGCTTGTGCAGCACGGGGACCGGGATGCCGTTGTCGCTCGACGCGGTCGCGCCCGGCAGGTTCGGCGCGTTGAGCACCGGCGCCAACGACTTCAGCCGCGCGTTCACGGCGGCGACGCGGGCGGTGATCGCCGGGCGGGTCAGGATGCTGGAGTACTCGCCGGTCCCGTCGGTGTGGAAGCTGTGCGCGAAGTAGTTGATGCCGGTGGCGCCGTGCAGGACCGTGTTCCACACCGCCGATTCGAGCTGGTCGGGTTCGATGGTCTCGCCCCGGTCGTGCGGGTGCCCGGTCTCCACGAACCCGTAGAGCGGCTTGTCCGGGCCGCACCACTTGCGCATGGTGTCGACGACCTGCCCGTAGCTGTACGCGCCGACGGTGTGGTTGCGGTCCGGGTGCGTCCAGCCGTAGTAGTCGGCCGAGGCGATGTCCGCGGCCGAGCAGTAGGTCCGCATGTCCTCTTCGTAGGACTCCTCGATGTAGCCGTAGCCGATCTCGCCGGTCGGCGTGCCCATCCACGGGCTGAAGTTGAGGTACGTCGGCCGGGACGGGTCCTTGGCGCGCACCGCGTCGGCCGCCGCCACGATCGCCGACGGCTGCATGTCGGGGTGGAACACGTCGCCGTAGACCTTGGTCATGTCCGGCTCGTCCGCGATCAGGTAGCCGACGTAGTTGCGGGCGTGCGCGGTGTCGGCCAGGACCGCGTCGACGCGCGTGCCGTCCACGTAGACGCGCCAGTCGGTCTCGTGGAGCCCCTCCTGGCGGAGGTACCACCACTCGTCCTCCCAGAGCCCGATGCCGAAGTCGACGCCGATCGCCGGGAACGCCCGGCCGAGCTTCTCGCCGTTCTCGACGCCGGACGGGTCCTGCATCCAGACGTTGATCGGGAACACGGCCGGGTCGCCGGTCGGGTTGGGCCCGTTGACCCACTTCTCGTAGTAGTCGACGGACGGGCCGGCGGGCACGGGCGCGGGTGCCGGGTCGGCCGGCCGCCGCGCCTGCGCCGTGCAAGCGCTCACCGCCAAGGCCGCGACCAGCACCACGCGGGTCAGCCTCACCTCGGCGCCCGCGCGGCCAGCACTTGCTTCGCCTTCTCGAAGCCACCGGGGCCGAGCAGCCGCAACGCCGTGGTCTTGGCCAGGTACCTGGCCCCGTCACGCGCCGACCGCAGCGGGTGGCCGACGAACCGGTCGCGGGCCAGCACGCCGCCGGCGGGTTGCGGCACGTCGTCCAGCGCGTCGCCGAACAGCGGCCGGTACGGCGCGGGCGCGACCAGCCTGCCCCGGGTGCGATTGCTCACGTTCCCGCCGTGCACGACCTGGAGCCAGCCGGGCGGTCCGCCCAGCGACACCACCTCGGCGTGCCGGTGCAGCCGGTTGTGCCAGTCGGCCCAGCACGTCACCGGCGCGTCCCAGCTCTCCCGCATCGACGCGAACGCGTTGTCGCGGTCGTGGTGCGCGAACAGCCCGGTCGGGCTCTTGACCAGCCCGTTCGCCAGGTAGAGCGCGGTGCGGCGGCCGGTGGACCGCTCGGCCTGGAGCCGGGCGACGAAGTCCGCGGCGAGGCCGTCGTCGTTGTCGAGGTTGGTGGTGATCAGCTCGTCGCCCTTGACCGGGAAGAGCGCCGAGATGTCCTCGACCAGCTCCTCCCGGCCGACCTGCGTGCGGAACACCGGCGTGTACGCGTCGCCGTGCGCCTCGATGCGGTCCTTGAGCCACCGCGGGCTCTCCGGGTCGAAGTAGATGAGCCACCGGAAGTCCGAGGACGTCTGCGCCGCCACCGAGGGCAGGCAGTACCGCTCGAACAACCCGACGCGTTCGGTCAACCACCCCTCCCGCGCCCGCACGACGCTCTCCGCGCCCACGGACGGCAGGTTGAAACGCGTCAGCACGACGTGGTCCATGAAACCCCTTCCCGTATGTCCCGTACATCGGGATCGGGGCCGCGCCGTTAACGATCCGCGTTCGAACACGATGAGTAGGGCGTGACTGAGCCCCCGGCACGACCAACGGTCGACGTCGTCATCCCCTGCTACAACTACGCCCGGTTCCTGCGCGCTTGCGTGACGAGCGTGCTCGACCAGCCCGGTGTCGACGTGCGGGTGCTGATCATCGACGACACGTCGAGCGACGAGACGCCCCAGGTCGTGGCCGAGCTGACCCGCGACCCCCGGGTCGAGGCCCGCAGGCACGAGGTCAACCAGGGCCACATCGCGACCTACAACGAGGGCCTGCTGGAGTGGGCCAAGGCCGACTACACCGTGCTGCTGTCCGCCGACGACCTGCTCGCGCCGGGTGCGCTGGCCCGTGCCGCCGAGGTCTTCGAGGCGCACCCGAACGTCGGCATGGTGTACGGACGTGTCGTTGATTACACCGACCAGGACGACCTGCCGTCCGTGGTCACCGCCCCGGCGGGTCGCACGGTCTGGTCCGGTGTGGACTGGATCGAGGCGCGCTGCCGCACCGGGCAGAACGTGCTGGCCTCCCCCGAGGCCGTGGTGCGCACGTCGGTGCAGCAGGAGGTGGGCGGCTACCGGCCGGACCTGCCGCACGCGGGCGACCTGGAGATGTGGATGCGCATCGCCGCGGTGTCCGACATCGGCTACGTGCGCGGCGAGCCCGCCGCGTACTACCGGGTGCACCAGCAGAGCATGATGCGCACGCGGTTCTCGTCGCCGTTCACCGACCTGGAGCAGCGGCAGGCGGTGTTCGAGCGGTTCTTCGCCGAGCACCCCGACCTGCCGGCGCGGCTGCGGTCGCTGGCCGACCGGTCGATCGCCAAGGACGCGTTGTGGCGGGCGGTGCGCGCCTACGACCGGGACAAGCTGGCCGAGGTGCCGGTGGACGAGCTGGTGGCGTTCGCCCGACGGGTGTACCCCGACGCGGCGCGGCTGCCCGAGTACCGGGCGCTGCGACGGCGGCGGGCGCTGGGGCCGAAGGTGTGCAGCCGCACGCAGCTGTTCGTCGGCAGCCACCTGGCCAAGCGCGGCGCCGGCGTCGTCGGCGGTCAGGTCCGGAAGTGGCGGGGGCAGTGACCACCGGCGTGGAGCCGACCGGGACCGAACGCCCCGAGCTGCGGCGCAAGGTCGGTTCGGCGATCCGGTGGAGCGCGATCAACAGCCTGGTGCAGCGGTTCAGCCAGGTCGGTGTGGGCGTCCTGCTGGCCCGGCTCATCGCGCCCGAGCAGTTCGGCGTGTTCGCGGTCGCGCTGGTGGTGCTCAACATCGTGATGAGCGTCAGCGAGATGGGCGTGAGCGTCGCCCTGGTGCGGACCGAGCGGCCGGTCGAGGAGCTCGCGCCCACGGTGACGACGCTGTCCATCGCGTCCGGCGCGCTGCTGGCGCTGCTGTGCGTGCTCGGCGCGCCGTGGTTCGCCGGGGCGATGGACACGCCGCAGGCGACCGGTGTGATCCAGCTCATGTCGCTGTCGCTGGTGATCGCGGGCGCGTCGGCGGTGCCGGGCGCGTTGTTGCAGCGCGAGTTCCGGCAGGACCACAAGTTCGTCGCGGACACCTCGGCGTTCGTCGTCGGCACGGCCGTGGTGGTCGTGATGGCGCTGCTGGGCTTCGGCGCGTGGAGCCTGGCGTGGTCGCGGATCGCCACGAACCTCGTCGCCGCGGTGGTGATGTTCGCCTACACGCCGAAGCGCTACCGGCCGGGGTTCGACAGGGTCCAGGCACGCGGGCTGCTGGCGTTCGGGCTGCCGCTGGCGGGGGCGAGCCTGCTGGTGTTCGGGGTGCTCAACGTCGACTACATCATCGTCGGCAGCGTGCTGGGCACGGTGCCGCTGGGGTTCTACCTGCTCGCGTTCAACCTGGCGAACTGGCCGGTCGGCGCGTTCTCGCAGCCGGTGCGCAGCGTGTCGCTGGCGGCGTTCTCGCAGGTGAGGGACGATCCGGAGCTGTTCGCGCGGACGTTCTCGCGTGCCTTGCGGCTGCTCGCGCTGGTGACGGTGCCCGCGTGCGTGCTGCTGGCGGTGCTGGCCGATCCGCTCGTGCGCACCGTGTACGGCGAGCGGTGGGCGCCGGCCGCGCAGGCGTTGGCGCTGCTGGTGCTGCTGGGCGCGCTGCGGGTGGCGTTGGAGCTGGGGTACGACTACCTGGCCAGCGCCGGGCGGTCGCGCGCGATCCTGGTCATCCACCTGGTGTGGCTGGTCGCGCTCGTGCCGCTGCTGGCGCTGGGCGCGCACCTGGACGGCATCCGGGGCGTGGCGCTGGCGCAGAGCGTGGTCGTGCTCGTGGTGATCGTGCCCGCCTACCTGATCGCGTTCCGGCCCTACGGGCTGCGGGCGCGTGCCCTGGGCGCGGCGGTCGCACGGCCGGTGCTCGGCGGTCTGGTGATGGTCGTGGTGGCGACGGGCGTGCAGTGGCTGGTCGACGGCGCCCTGTGGCGGCTGCTGGTCGGCGGCGCGCTGGCGTCGCTGGCGTACGCGGCCGTGGTGTTCCCCCTGCGCCACGAGGTGCTGGGTCTGTTGCGGAGGAGCGGCGCGTGAAGGTCGTCCAGCAGTTGCGGCGTCGGGCGCACCAGGTCACGCGGATCATGCGTGAACAGGGTGTGCGCCAGGTCGGCGCCCGTGCGCTCGGCCGCGCGGCGCGGAGGTTCGGCGCGGACGCCGAGGTGTTCCCGGTGCGCCTGGAGGACGTGCGCGCGGCGGACATCGGCGTGCGGCGGCCGGTGGTCGTGCCGGACCTCCCGGCGGACGGGCGGCTGACGATCAACTGGGTCAGCACGCCGCCGTCACCCGGCTCCGGCGGGCACACCACGATGTTCCGGCTGATCGAGCACCTGGAGTCGGTGGGGCACACGTGCCGGCTTTACCTGTACGACGTGTACGGCAGCCGTGCGGCGGACCACGAGCCGGTGATCAGGTCGGCGTTCCCGGGTTTCCGGGGGTCGGTGCACGACGTGGCGGACGGGATGGCCGACGCGCACGCCGTGTTCGCGACCGCGTGGATGACGGCCTACCCGGTGTTCAACGACCCGTGCGCGGGCAAGCGGTTCTACCTCGTGCAGGACTACGAGCCGTGGTTCTTCCCGGTCGGCGGGCTGTCGGCGTTGGCGGAGAACACCTACCGGATGGGGTTCCACGGCTTCACCGCCGGCCGGTTCCTGGCCGAGAAGGTGCACGCCGAGATGGGGATGGCGGCGGACTTCTTCGACTTCGGCTGCGACGCGGACCGCTACCGCCTGGACGAGGGCGCGCGGCGGGACGGCGTGGTGTTCTACGCGCGTCGGCTGGCGCCCCGGCGGGCGATCGAGATCGGGTTGCTGGCGCTGGAGGTCTTCGCCGAGCGGCACCCGGACGTCGTGATCCACACGTACGGCGAGAAGATCGGGTCGCTGGGTCACCGGCACGTCGACCACGGGCTGGTCACGCCGGACCGGCTCAACGAGATCTACAACCGGTGCTACGCGGGCCTCACGCTGTCGATGACGAACGTCTCGCTGGTGCCGCACGAGATGTTGGCCGCGGGGTGCCTGCCAGTCGTCAACGAGGCCGTGCACAACCGCGTCGTGCTGGACAACGACCACGTCCGGTACGCGCCCGCGACACCGCACGACCTGGCCCGCGCGCTGTCGGAGGTGGTCACGACGCCCGATTTCGACGCCGTGGCGCGGGCCGCGTCCGCCAGCGTGTCCGGCCGGTCGTGGGACGCGGCCGGGCACGAGTTGGAGAAGGTGCTCAGGCGGGAGCTGTCACTCTGAGCAGGCGTCGCTGCGCCGGCCGTTCGACGAGCCGGTGCAGCAGCCACGCCAGGACCAGCGAGCAGGCCAGGAGGGCGACCGCGACCCCGGTCGCCCCGCCCAGGCCGACGTCGTGCGGGCCGAACGCCTCCGCGAGCCGCATCACCACCTGGTGCACCAGGTAGAAGGCGAAGGAGATCTCGCCGAGGAACACCGCCGTGCGGCCTCGCCACGGTGACCGCGAGCCGGTGAGGTCGGCGGTCGCGGCGGCCGGGATGAGCAGCGCCAGCGGGACGACCGTGCCGGCCACGAAGCCGAACGTGCCGGGCAGGTGGCCGGAGACGACGTAACCGGCGACGGCCAGCGCGCCCGCCCCCCACAGGGGCAGCCGGATCCAGAGGCCCGCGCGCACGATCCGGGCCAGGGCCATGCCGAGCACGAACTCCAGCGCGCGGGTCACCGGGAAGACGTAGACGAACCAGTACTCCAGGTCCGCGGGCAGGGGCAGCGCGATGACCGGGACCAGGACCACCGCGGCCATGAGGCCGATCGCCAACGCCCAGAGCCTCGTTCGCGGCACGCGGTCCACCAGGGCCAGGAGCCAGGCGAACGCCGTGTAGAACGCCGCCTCGCACGACAGCGACCACGCCGGTGTGTTGACGCCGAAGTAGATCGACTGGACCGGCACCCAGGCTTGGAGCAGGAACAGCCCCAGCACGCCGGCGAGGACGGACACGCCGCCCAACCAGGCGAGGCCGGCGAACACGACGACCCAGACCACCACGTGGTTGGGCAGCACCCTGGCCGCCCGCCGCCGCAGGCCGACGCCCGCCGGCACACCTCCCCGCGCCGACCAGGTGAGCACGAAACCGGACAGCAGGAAGAAGAACCCCACACCGGTCGCGCCCTGTCCGAACACCGCCTCCAGCACACCTTCCGCACCGGTGCCCGCGAACAACCCGCCGGCGTGCAGGTGGAAGCCGAAGACGACGAACGCGGCCAGGAAGCGCAGCCCGGTGAGGGACGGTAATCGGGCCGGCGGCGCGGCCGGGGCCGACGCGGTCGGAGTCGGCACGGTCGCGGTCGCGGTCGCGGTCGCGGTCGGCAAGGTCACGGGCGGCGAGGCCGGCGCAGCGGTCGGCGTCGGGGTCGGGGTCGGCGGGGTCGAGGCGGTCGGGGTCGGAATCCGGGTCGGCGGGGTCGGGGTCATCGGCGAGGACGGCGAGGGCGGCGGGGTCACCGGCTCGGTGCGGTGTCGGCAGGGCGGTGGGCGCGTGGCGTGCGGGGGTGGGACGGCGCGGCCGGGTGGTCTACCGGGGTGGCGCGGGCAGCGCACCGCCGATGATCGACCTGCGCGTTCTCCCTCTCGGGTAACACGATTCTTGCGGCGCGGTATTCACTTCTCGCCAGGAATAACAACTTCAGCCTCCGGAAGGCGCGATTTTCCCTTGAACACAAGGGGATCGCGGCACTCCGGAGCGGCGTTAGCCGAAGATCAGAAAGGGGACGGCGAGGTGGCGTCGGAGATCACGAGCACGGCGGCGGCGGAGCCGTCGGCGGGCACCACGTGGATCGACGCGAGCTTGGCGTCCTTCGGCACGGCGGCGAACGCGATCCGCTCGTCGTCCAGCCAGGTGGCCTGGTCGTCGACCCCGGCGGTGCCCGGCAGCCTGCGCTCCTCACCGGTCTTCAGGTCCAGCACGGCCAGCTCCCACGGCCCCAGCCGGCCGATCCGCTTCTTGTAGGCGACCTTCGTGCCGTCCGGCGACAGCGACGGGCACTCCGCGTCACGCCGCAGCGACTCCAGGCGACGCTCCACCAGGTCGCCCTTCACCAGCCACGTGTACCCGCCCGAGGCCAGGGTCGCGTAGAACGTCCGGTCGTCGGCGGCGACCGTCAGGCCCCAGTAGTTCACGTCCTGCGCGCCGTGCGGCTGACCCTCGACCACGGCGGTGAACCCCTCCAGCGACTCCACCGCCTCGCCGGAGCGCAGGTCCAGGTACCCGGTCCGGGTGGAGAACCCGCCGGGCACCGCGTAGGAGTCACCGGTCACGAACGACGTCCACGTGACCACCTGGCCCGACGCCGACACCTTCGCCCGGCTCGGCGCCCCGGGCAGCAGCACGGTCCGCGCCACGCCACCGTCCCGCGTCACCTCGGCCGCGTACGTCGGGCCCGGCCCGGCCAGCTTCAGGCACACCGTCGTCCCACCGGCCCGGTACACCCGCCGGCACGTCAGCGGCGTCGCGCTGCGGGCGGCGGGATCGGCCAGGCGCGCCTGCTCGACCCGGCCGCGCCCGTCGGCCAGCGCCACGAACATCAGGTCGCCGTCGACCGCGGCCACCGGTGCGGGTGAGGTCTCGCGCACCACGGATGTCACGTAAACCACCCCGGCTCCGATGACCAGTACGATGGCCGCGACGGCGAAAACCACGCGCCGGTGGGTCATGTCCATCACCACCTGTAACGACTGGGCGCGAGTCGGCCGATTTCAGAGTAACAACACCGTGCGCGCACGCACGCGGGGTAAACGTGGATCGGGGAGCGGATGGACTTCTGGGGCGCCGTGCGAACGCTGCGCAGGCGGTGGTACATCGCCCTGCCTGCGGCGATCACGGCTGTCGCCGTGGCCGCCGGTGTGTTCCTGTCCATCCCGACGCGCTACCAGTCGTCCGGGGTAATGGTGCTGACGTCGCCGGCGGCCGGTGGCACGTTCAAGGAGAAGATCTCCCCCGAGGACGCGGTGCGGGTCAACCCGCTGCTGTCGTTCGACGGCAGCCTGACGACCACCGCGCAGATCATCTCGCAGATCCTGGCCGACCCGAAGACCCGCAAGGAGTCGCTCGGCCTCGGCAAGGACTCGACGGAGAACTTCACCGCGGCCGGTGGCGGCATGGGTGGCCCGTTCCTGTTCGTGACGGCGGACGGCAGCACCCCGGAGGCCGCCGAGCAGCTGGTCACCACGGTGATGGAGTTCGCGACCAAGGAGCTGGACAAGCAGCAGACCACGTTGAAGGCGCCGGAGTCGACGTTCATCACCTCGCAGGTGATCGTGAACCCGACCGAGGCGGAGGCGCAGATCGGCGGCAAGGTCCGGTACGCGGGCGCGGCGTTCGTGCTGCTGATGCTGCTGACGACGGCGGCCACGTTCGGTGGGGACAGCGTGCTGAACCACCTGCGACGCCGCCGCGAGGCGCGTGAGGGCGAGGCGACGGAAGAGGACGACGCCGTGCCGCCGGCCGCTCCCGCCCGCAATGCGCCGCAGGCCGCTCAGCCGCCCCAGCCCCAGCCCGCCCAGGCGGCTGCGGGCGCTCCAGGGGTTCCGGCGGCTCCGGTGGCGAAGCAGGCCGTGCCGCCTCCCAACAGCGGCCCGCGCCGCCCACCCGGCCCGCCGGTCCGCCGACCGCCGACCGCCAGCGAGCAGACGGTGAAGATCGCCGCGCCGGGTCCGCGCAACCCCGGCAACCCGGGGGCTCCGGCGTGGCCGACCAACGACGACAAACCCTGACCGTGGCCGAGCGGTTCCTGCCGGACCAGCCCGTGCGGCAGCGGGCGGACGGCGCCACGCTCGTGAGCCTGTTCCTGCTGGCGCTGCTGATCATCCCGGCCCGGCTGGTGCTGTCGTTCGTGCCGATGACGTTGCCGCCCGCGTTGGTGGTGGCGTTGCTGCTGGGCGTGTTCTGGGTGTCCGGGCAGATGGTCGACAACGTCGGCATGGGCAAGGGGCGCAACGTCGTGCGCACGGCCGTGGCGCTGTACCTGGCGTCGCAGCTGGCGACCTACGGCGTGGCCACCCGGCGCTGGCTGCCGACCGACGAGCTGACCGTGGCCGACAGCAGCATCATCCGGATCACGTCGATGATCGCGGTCGCGGTGTTCGTGTGCGACGCCGTGCGCACCAAGGAGCGGCTGGACCGGGTGCTCAAGCTGCTGCTGGGGTGCTCGGCGGTGATCGCGTTCGTGGGGCTGGTGCAGTTCGGGCTCGGGGTGGACCTGGCGTCGTACGTGTCGCTGCCCGGGCTGCGCGTGCAGGACAACGGGTACTCGGCGATGGAGGCCCGGTCGATCTTCCGCCGGCCGACGGGCACCACGAACCACCCGATCGAGTTCGGCCTGGTGTGCGCGATGGCCGTGCCGCTGGGCGTGCACTACGTGTTCAAGGCACAGGACGACGGCACGCCGCAGCTGCGCTGGTTCGCGTGCCTGGCGCTGGTGGGGCTGGGCGCGTTGCTGTCGTTGTCGCGGACGGCGCTGCTGTGCATGGCGGTCGGCGCGGTGATCATGATCATCGCGTTGCCGCGGCCGCGCAAGATCGCCACGGCGGTGGTGGGCGGCGGGTCGTTCCTGGGCGCGACGCTGGTGGTCCCGGGGCTGTTCGGGACGTTGCGCGGGATGTTCTCCAACATCGAGGACGACCCGAGCGTCAAGGCCCGCACGGCGGACTACGAGGCGGCGTGGGAGCAGATCGACCTGAACCCGTTGCTGGGGCGCGGGTTCGGCACGTACCTGCCGACGAAGTACACGATCCTGGACAACCAGTTCCTGCTGACGTTGATCGAGAACGGCTACCTGGGGCTGTTCGCGTTGATCGGGATGTTCCTGGCGGCGGCGTTCGCGGCGATCCGAGTGCGGATGATCAGCGAGGACGAGCAGCTGCGGAGCCTGGCGAGCGCGCTGGTGGCGGCCGTGGTGTCGGGTGGGATCGCGTCGGTGACGTTCGACCTGCTGGGCTTCGGCGTGGCGACCGGGCTGGTGTTCACCATGCTCGGCGCGTCGGGCGCGTTGCTGCGGGTGGCCAAGGCGCAACGGCGGCGTGCGACGGCGGAGCCCGTACCCCAGGACGCGTGACCGCGTGGGTCGGGAAGCGTGACCGCGCTGGTCAGTGGTCGAGGCGTTGGCCCATGACGCCGAGGAGCAACTCCTCCAGGCCGCTGACGTCCGCGCGCAGAGCTTGCTCGGCCTCCGTCGACCACGGGTCCACTGCTTGCCTCACGTGGGGATCTTGACGGCGCAAAGGCTCGGACCCGCAGGTCGCGTGTTCTGAGCGTTCAACTCGGGTGTCCTGAGCGTAGGACACGGTGGTTCCGAACGTAGGACACGGTGGTTCCGAGCGTAGGACTCGCGCGGGGGTGGGGCGGACGGGAGGGGTGGCCGTCCGCCCCGACGGGGGTCAGCCGGTGGTGAAGACGACGTCGACCCAGTAGTTGCTGCCCGCGTAGGACGACTCCGGGAAGCCGGGACCGGACCGGTAGACGCCGTTGCGGGCGCCTTCGGCCGTGGCGGGCGCGCTCAGCGGCGGGCTGGTCACGGCGTTGCCGACGAAGTACCCGGCGTCCACGGAGTAGCGGCCGTTCGGCGCGCTGTAGGACGCCACGTAGCTCGTGCCCGCGATGACGGTCACCGGAGCGGCGAACGTGAGCGTCTGCCAGCCGCCGGCCGTCTCGTTCGAGAACGTGCCGGTGGCCAGCGGGTTGCCCGCCGCGTCCCACAGCGTGCCGGTGTGCGTGCCGGTGTTGCCCGGCCCCTTGTAGAACCGCACCCCGGTGACCGAGCCGGTCACCGACGGCACGAACCGGACGCCGAGCTCGTAGGGGCCGGTGTCGTCGGCCGCCGCCACGGTGGGCACGGTCGCCGCGCTGAACAGCGAGCACGGGCAGTTCCCGGCCGTGGTCGTGGTGAACGACCACGTCGTCGGCGCGGCCATCACGTTGCCGTAGACGTCGGCGATCCGCAGGCTCGCGGTGTAGGTCATGCCGCCGCCCAGCGGCGCGGCCGGCGTCCAGGTCACCTGCTGCTGGTTGGCCGACAGCGACAACGTGCCCGCGATCTTCGCGCCGCCGGAGTCAGCGAGCGTGAACTGGGCCGTGGTGAGGTCGACCGGCTCGTCGAACGTCGTGGTCAGCGGCGAGGTGCGGGACACCTCGCCGGCCCCGTTGAGCGGCGTGCGCCCGTTGACGACCGGCGGCGTGTTGTCGTCGTTGGGCACGAAGACGACGTCGACCCAGTAGTTGCCGCCCGCGTAGGAGTTCGTCGGGTGGCCCGCGCCGGCGCGGTAGACGCCGTTGCCGCCGTCCAGGCCCGACGGCGCGCTCAGCGGGCCGCTGGTCACCGAGTAGCCGTCGAAGTACCCGGCGTCGACGGCGTAGTGGCCGGTGGTCGTGCTGTAGGACGCGGTGTAGGTCTGGCCCGCCGTGACGAACACCGGCGTGGTGAAGGTCAACGTCTGCCAGCCGATCGCGCTCTCACCGGTGAACGTGCCGGTGGCCAACCGCTGGCCGCTCGGCGACCACAGCGAGCCGGTGTGCGTGCCGGTGTTGCCCTCGCCCTTGTAGAACTTCACCGCGGCGATCCGCCCGCCCGCCGTGGGGGTGAACCGGACGCCCAGCTCGTAGGCGCCGCCGTCGTCGCTGGCGGTGATCGTGGGCAGGGTCGCCGAGCTGAACAGCGTGCACGGGCAGATGACGGTCGCGGAGGTGGTGAACGACCACGTCACCGGGTCCGGCATCGGGTTGCCGTTGGCGTCGGCGATCAGCACGCTGGCGGTGTAGCGGGTGTCGGGCATGAGCTTGCCGGTCGGCGTCCAGGTGGCCGTCCGCTGGTCGCCGGACAGCGACACCGAACCGGACAGCTGCGTGCCGCGCGGGTCGGTCAGCCAGATCTGCGCGCTGGCCGGGTCGACGGCCTCGCTGAACGTCGCGGTCACCGGGGTGGTGGCGACGACGTTCGTGGCGTTCACGCCCGGCGAGCGGTTGGTCAGCACCGGCGGCGTGGTGTCGCCGTTGAGGCCGTTGCGGAAGACGACGTCGACCCAGTAGTTCGTCGCGTTGTACGACGCCGTCGGCGCGAAGCCGCCGGTGCCGTAGCGGTACACGCCGTTGTGCCCGTCGACGCCGTCGGCGAGCGCCCGCAGGCCCGCGTAGCTCGCGCCCTTGCCGCTGAAGAAGCCGCCGCTGACCGCGTAACGGCCGTTGGGCGCGTGGTAGGACACGATGTAGGTGGTGTTCGCCTGCACGATCACCGGCGAGGAGAACGTCAGCTTCTGCCAGCCGCTCGCGCTCTCGTTGGCGAACGTCCCGGTGGCCAGGAGCAGACCGGTGGACGACCACAGCGAGCCGGTGTGCGTGCCGGTGTTGCCGGTGCCCTTGAAGAACCGGACGCCGAGCACCTCGCCCTTGCCGTTGAAGCGGACCTTGGTGCCGACCTCGATCGGCGCGCTGTCCGTCGAGGAGTACTCGGCCGGCCGGGCGAAGTCGTCCCAGACCGTGCACGGGCACGTCGCGGGCCGGACCGCGCCGGTGGTGAACGACCACGTCGACTGCGACGCCTGGTTGCCCGCCACGTCCGACACCCGCACCGCCACCGCGTAGCCGGTGTTCGGGGCGAGCGCCTGGCCCGGGGTGAAGGTGACGGTCTTGTTCCCGTTGGACAGGGCCAGCGACCCGGACACCGCGCCGCTCGGCCCGGTCACGGTGAACTGGGCGGAGCCGGGCAGGACGGCCTCGTCGTAGGTGGCGGAGACGACGGGGCTGAGCGCGACCGTGCCCTCGCCGCCGACCGGCGTGGTGGACGCGAGCAGCGGCGCGCGCTGGTCGGGGCCGGGGTCCGGCGCCCACACCACGTCCACCCAGTAGTTGCTGCCCCAGTGGGACTGGGTCGGGAAGCCGGGTCCGCCGAACCGGAACAGGCCGTTCGTGCCGTCCTCGCCGTTCTTCAGGCCGGTGACCGGTTCGAGGTAGCGGTTCTGCTGGAGGAAGTACTCCAGGTCGTACGAGTAGTGGCCGTTGGGGGCGAAGTACGACACGACGTACGTGGCGCCCGCGGTCACCGGCACGGGCATCGCGAAGACCAGCGTCTGCCAGCCGCTCGCGGTCTCGTTGGTGAACGTGCCCGTGGCGATCGGGTTGCCGGTGCGGTCCCACAGGGTGCCGGTGTGCGTGCCGGTGTTGCCCGGCCCCTTGTAGAACCGCACGCCGCGCACGTAGCCGTCGCTGTTCGCACGCCACTTCACGCCCAGCTCCAGCGGCGAGGCGTCACCGCTGTCGACCACGTCGGGCTTGTCGGCGTTGGTCCACAGGCCGCACGGGCAGGTGCGCGGGTTCACCCCCGGCGCGGACACCACGGGGGCGGACAGGTTCGCCGAGTCGTCCACGGCCCGCACGCGCAGGCTCGCCGGACCGGACTTGCCCGGGGTGTAGGTGTAGCTCCAGGCCGTCCGGCCGGCCTGCCAGACGGCCGGGTGCCAGCGCGAGCCGCCGTCGGTGGACACCTCGACGCCGCCGACCTGGCCGCCTCCGAGGTCGGTCACCGTGCCGGCGAACGTGTACGCCGCGCCCACCGTGGAGATCGGCGGCACGCTGGTGAACGCCACCGCCGGCGCCTGGGCGTCGGTGCTCTTCGTCGCCTGCGTCAGCCCCGGCTGCAACGTGGTCGCCGGCACGCCCATGTCGGCCAGGAAGTTGACCGTGGCCTGCTTGATCCGCACGTCGGAGGTCGGCGTGTTGGTGAGGAACGCGTGCTCGTCGTCCACGCCCCACGCCCACTGGACCGTGCCCGCGCCGAACACCAGCGACCCGCTCGGGTGCTTGTAGTAGGTGATGGCGTGGGTCTTGGTGTCCGGGGTGTAGAGGTCGCCGTGGTTCTGCAGCACGTACGGGCCCTCGGGCATGTCCACCGTGGTGCGGGACAGCTGCGCCACGCCCGGCGGCTGGAAACCGTTGTCCTCCACCGAGTTCCACTCGTAGCCGAGCGTGCCCGGCTGGAACGTGTAGGAGGTGTCGGTGGCCAGGTCCTTCAGCGACGTGTGCCGCCACAGCCGCATCTTCCCGTACGCGGCCGGCACCTTGAGCGCGTCCTCGCGGCGGCCGTTGACCGTGAAGATGTTGCCGAGCAGCGCGTTCTCCGGGCGACCGCCGTCCTGGTCGGGGTAGCGCGGGTCGCGCCAGGTGCCGGTCCAGTCGCTCAGGTGGTCGTTCTGGGTGCCCTTGGTCTCCTTGTAGCAGGCGATGGTGCGCCAGTCGGTCGCGGAGGAGTCGATGCTCTTCTCCCACCGGTGCTTCCAGAAGACCTCGTTGCCGGTCAGGAACGCCAGGTGCACGCCCGCGTCCCGGGCCGCCTCCACGTTGGCGCGCTGCTCGTTGGACCAGTACTCGTCGTGGCCCACGGCCATGAACACCTGGTGGTTCTTGATCAGGTGACCGCGCCTGGCCGAGTCGGCGTCCGTGGTGTAGCTGAGGTCGTACCCGTTGGCCTCCAGGAAGCGCAGCATCGGGTACTCGGCGTTGAAGATGAAGTTGTCGTCGCCGTCGCCGCCGGTGTAGGGGCGGTTGTAGCTGACCTTGTACGCCTGTCCGCCCTGGCCGGGGCCGTCGCCGAAGTAGAGGCTGTTGCCGCCGTAGCGGTTGTAGGCCACCCAGGTCGAGTCGGAGGTCTGGAACAGGACCTTCGACGTGCTGGTGTCGTCGCGGACGACGAAGACGATCTCGTTCTCCGCGTCGTTGTCGTTGCGGTGGGTGCGCGCGTAGTAGATGCCGGAGACCGCGGTCGGCGGCACGTTCCAGCTCAGCGACACCTGCCAGTTGCCGCAGTCGATCAACGCGCTGCCGTCCACGCCCCGCTTGCACGGGTCCTGGTTCTGCGCGCCGTTGCGGGTGATCCGCTCCTGGAACCGCGCGCCCACACCGCCGTAGTAGCCGAGCCGGTAGATGTCGATGTAGTAGGACGACGCGCTGGTCAGCATCTTGAAGTCGACCCGGCCACCGGGGTTGACGCTGATGTCGGTGGTGTAGCCGAGGATGCCGTCGTCCCGGTACGACACCTGCCAGTCGGGCGTGCCCAGCTTGGTGTTCTCGCAGGCGACCTTGTTGACCACGGGCGCGTCGCACGGCGCGGCGGACGCCTCGGGCGCGCGCAGCAGACCGACGACCGCGATGGTGGACGCCACGAGGGCGGCCACGACCGCCAGGCGCAGCAGGAGAACCGATAGAGCGGACCTGTCCCGCGTCTGGTCGGCGGTCATGGGTGATTCACCTCTCGGGGCAAAGCGGCCGTAACTGCGAGTGATCCGGTGCGCACTACGTCGATCAGCGGAGTCCTGTTGCTCCGATGGTCGCGGGGACCGCACTTCGCGTTACAGCACAACGTGATCAGCGCTCAGGTGAGCACGATGCGTGACGCCCGGCGTGATCCGGTGGTGCGGTGGAGTGGTTCCGCGAGGTTATCGCGTGACGAGCGGCACGTGCAGCGCCGCTCGCAACTCGTCCACCACGATCTCCTGCGCCGCGGCGGTCAGGTCGTGGTAGA
Source organism: Actinosynnema sp. CA-299493 (assembly GCF_050946825.1). NCBI lineage: Bacteria > Bacillati > Actinomycetota > Actinomycetes > Pseudonocardiales > Pseudonocardiaceae > Actinosynnema > Actinosynnema sp. CA-299493. Next base: position 2,503,591 of record NZ_CP191993.1, on the reverse strand, counting down.
GCGGGAGGATGAGCGACCTCCTGGTGAACGCCTCCGTCACCGGCAGGTCGACGTGCGGGTGGCCCGCGTACGCCGGCTCCAGGTGCGCGGCCATGATCCCCCGGCGCGCCGACACGCCCCGCGCGGCGAGCCCGACCAGGACGTCGTCGCGCGCCACCGGCGCGTCCTCGGGCAGCACGACCCAGAACGACTGGTAGTTGGTGGCGCCGTGCTCGGGGTCGCGCACCGGGCGCAGACCGGGCACGTCGCCCAGCCGGTCCGCCAGCAGCTCGTGGTAGCGGGCCGCCAGCTCGCGCCGCCGGCGCACGATCGCGTCCAGTTTGGACAGCTGCACCAGGCCGACGGCCGCCTGGATGTCGGTCATCCGGTAGTTGAACGCGGTCTCCAGGTAGCGCTCCACGACCGCGCCGCCACCGCTGTGCCGCTCGGCCGCGCTCATGCTCGTGCCGTGCTCGCGCAGCCGCCTGGCGCGGGCCGCCCACTCGGCGTCGTTCGTGGTGAGCATCCCGCCCTCGCCCGTGGTGATCAGCTTGCGCGGGTGGAACGACCAGGCCGCGACCTCGGCGTCCGCGCCGACCGGCACGCCCCGGTAGGTCGACCCGGCGGCGCAGGCGGCGTCCTCCACCACCGTGACGCCACGCGGGCCGCACAGCGCGCGGACCGCGTCGACGTCGGCCGGCACACCGGCCTGGTGCACCAGGACCACCGCGCGGGTCCGCTCGGTGAGCACCGCCTCGATCCCCGCCGCGGCCAGGTTGCCGGTCTCCGGCTCCACGTCGGCGAACACCGGCGTGGCGCCGCAGTGGCGGACCACGTTGGCGGTGGCGATGAACGACAGCGACGGCACCACGACCTCGTCACCCGGCCGCACGTCGAGCAGGTGCAGCGCGAGGTGCAAGGCGGTCGTGCACGACGACGTGGCGACGGCGTGCAGGGCGGCGACGCGGCGGGCGAAGGCGTCCTCGAACGCGGCGACCTTGGGACCCTGCGCGACCCAGCCGGACAGCACGGCGGCGGAGGCGGCCTCGGCCTCCTCCGCGCCGAGCCACGGCTTCATCACCGGGATCACGGCGACCCGCTGCCGTCCGGCCGGTCGACCGGGGCGACGGTGACGAACCGGCCGCCCGCGGCGAGGCTGGCGGAGGTGGCTTCGAGGACGGCCAGCACGCGCAGGCCGGACCAGCCGTCGGTGAGCGGGGCGCGCTTCTCGGTGATCGCGGCGGCGAACTCCGCCATCATCCCGCGCAGCGCCTCCTTCTCCGGCAGCGCGGGCGCCACGGTGTCGCCACGCCGGTAGGAGATGATCGCCTGGCGGCGGTCCTCGTCGTCCTCGATCCGGTCGGCGCCCCGGTCGTGCACCGACAGGCGCTGCACGGTGTTCACGTCGTCCCACACGACCGTGCGGCGGGAGCCGCCGACGATCATGGTGCGGATCTTGTTCGGGGACAGCCAGTTCACGTGCACGTGGGCCATCACGCCGTCGGACAGCTCCAGCGTGAGGTGGCCGACGCACGCGAGGCCCGCGCCGATCGGGTCCGACCCGTGCGCGGAGACCCGCGTCACGCCCACGTCGTCGGGCAGGATCGCGTCGAAGATCGACAGGTCGTGCGGCGCGAGGTCCCAGAACACGTCCACGTCCGGCTGCACCAGGCCGAGGTTGACCCGCACGGAGTCGAGGTACTGCACGGTGCCGATCTCGCCGCCGCGCACCATGTGCCGCAGGTGCCGCACGGTCGGCGTGTAGACGAAGGTGTGGTCGAGCATCAGCGTCAGGCCCCGGCTCTCGGCCTCGCGGACGAGTCGCAGCCCGTCGGCGTAGGTGGCCGCCAGGGGCTTCTCCACCAGCACGTGCTTGCCCGCGCGCAACGCGGCCAGCGCGACCGGCAGGTGCGTGGCGGCCGGGGTGGCGATGGCGACCGCGTCGACCGCCGGGTCGGCGAGCACGTCGTCCAGCGAGCCGGCCACCCGGACGGTGGAGTAGTCGCCCAGCACGCGCCGGGCCTTCTCCACGTCCAGGTCGCACAGGTACCGCAGCGCCAGGCCGGGGGTGGCCTGCGCGTTGCGCACCAGGTTCGGCCCCCAGTAGCCGGCGCCGATGACGGCGATGCCGATGGGCTGGTCCATCCCGCTCCTCACGTCAGTACGCGCCCTGGCCGCCGAACACGGCGCGGATGGTCTTCCACAGGATCAGCACGTCCAGGGCGAGCGACCACTCCTCCACGTACCGGAGGTCGAGCCGCACGGACTCCTCCCACGACAGGTCGCTGCGCCCGGAGACCTGCCACAACCCGGTCAGGCCCGGCTTCACCAGCAGCCTGCGGCGCACGTCGGGGCCGTACTTCGCGCTCTCCTCCGGCAGCGGCGGCCGGGGACCGACCAGCGACATGGGGCCGGTGAGCACGTTGAACAGCTGCGGCAGCTCGTCGATCGAGTAGCGCCGCAGGAACCGGCCGACGGTGGTGACGCGGGGGTCGTGGCGCATCTTGAACAGCACGCCGGCGCCCTCGTTCACCGCGAGGAGCTTGGCGCGCAGCGCGTCGGCGTCGGTGACCATGGTGCGGAACTTCAGGATGGTGAACGGCACGCCGTCCTTGCCGACGCGGCGCTGCCGGTAGAGCACCGGGCCCTTGGTGTCGACCATGATCGCCACCGCGACGGCCAGCAGCACCGGGCTCAGCACCGCGACCAGCAGCAGCGCGCCGACCTTGTCGACGGCCGTCTTGACCACGCGGCGGAAGCCGGTGAACCTCGGTTCGCTCACGCGCAGCAGCGGCATCCCGAGCACGCCGGTGACGTGCAGCCGGGGACCGGCGAAGTCCATCAGGGCGGGCGCGACGACCATCTCGGTGCCGGTGCCCTCCAGGTCCCAGGCGAGTCGCTGGAGCCTGCGCGGCGTCCAGTAGGCGTCGGCGGTGACCGCGACGATCCGGTAGCCGCCGCGGCGGACCTGCTCGCCGAGGTCGCCGAACCGGCCGACGACCGGCACGCCGTCGAGCTCCAGGCCGATCTCCGCGCGACCGTCGACCGTGCACACGGCGTCCACGCGCCAGCCGAGGTGGGGCGCGCGGCGGGTGCGGCCGATCAGGTCGGCGACGGTGTCGATGTTGCCCGCGGCGAGCACGGGCAGCAGGCAGCGGCCCTCGCCCCTGGCGCGGTGCAGCGGGCGGCGCAGCAGGTAGCGGGCCGGGAAGGCGACCAGCGCGACGGCCGGGCCGACCACGAACACCCAGAGCCGGGCGCCGGGCAGCTCGAACGCGAGCGCGCCGAGGCCCAGCACGACGACGGAGGTGAGCAGGCCCCGGCCGAGGCGGCGGAACTCCTCCGCGCCCTGGCCGAGCACCACGGGGTTCCAGACCCGGCTGAGGAACAGCGATCCCACGATCACCCCGATGGTGACCGCTTCGAGCCCTAACAGGGACAGCGGGCCGACCGAGGCGTGGCGGGCGGACAGCACGAAGCCCGCGAGCACGACGACCAGGACGGTGCAGAGGATGTCGGCGGCGATGACGCCGTAGCGGTAGGCGGGCTCCCAGCTGCCGACGGTCGGGCTCGTGGTGCGTTGAGTGCGCCGAGCGGTGGGCTCGGCGGTGCGCTGGGTGGTGCCGACCCCCGCGACCGGTCTGCGTCGCGTGGGCTGGACCTGCTCGCTCATCGTGGTTCTCCCCGGGTTGGGCCGGTTCGGACGTGCACGTTCGCAGGGCATCCCCGACGGACCCGCGTGGTGTACGGCAAATGTGCCGGCCGGCGTTTTCTCGCCTCGCCAAACGGTCATTCGTTGTACCGACGGCGCGCGTTACACACGCAGTGAACTTTCGTTGGACGGTCATTCCTCGGGGCGACAGACGGCGCACACCCAGACGGGTCGTCAGGTGACTTCAGGTCACCACAACGGTCACCGGAAAAGGCTTGCCCAACCACTGGGACACCGAAGTCCACAGTGGCCGGTGACCGCCCGCGTGGGCACGGGGACACGACCATCGAATTTGGGACGGCTTCCGTTACAGGAAGTGTCGACGGAGGTCGAACCCGAGCCCGGAATGTGCCCCGATAAGGACTTGGGACGGTGCGGTGAGACCGCACCGTGGCGGACTGCGATCACCCTTTCACAGTGTGGTGGCAGCTATTCGGCGCAACGGATCGGCCACTTCGGGCGAGGAGCTGTTCGACATTTACCCGGTCGGCCGAACAAGAGTGACGACGGCCACTTCCCGGGTCATTGGCCTGTACCTGTGGCGCACGCCACGCGAAGCCCTCGCCGGCTCGGCCGGCGTGATCAGAACCAGTGCAGGCAGTGCGGGGCGCGCTCGGCGCGGAAGAGGGTGTCGGCGAGGGCGGCGGCGTCGGGGCGGTGGGCCCGGACGTGCCCGGCTCGCACGAGCTCGCTCGGGGCGGTGCCACCGAGGTAGATCGAGCCGAGGTCGCGCACGTCCAGCGAGAGGTCCGGCTCGCGGTCCGTCGGCACGCAGTCGGCCCGGCCCTCCCGGACGGTCAGCAGGTAGCGGGCGCGTTCGCGGAGGAACGGGTCGTCGACGTCGAGCACGAGCTCGCCGTCGGCGGACCAGCCGCGCGCGGTCAGGGCGCGGGGGACGTCCAGCAGGCGCACGTAGAGCCAGTCGGTCTCGTGGCTCACCTCGCCGGCGCGGAAGTCCGCGAGCTGCCGGCGCAGCGGGTGCCCGGGCGGGCAGTGCCGGAACACGACCCGGTCGACCAGGTCGTGCTCCAGCACGAACCGGGCCAGGGCCGTGGCGACGGCGTCGTCGGTGGCGATGGTCTCGTCGACGACCAGGGTGTCGGCCTCGGCCAACGAGTAGCTGGCGTACCCGTCCGGCACGCCGGCGGCGTCGCGGTGGACCGCGACGTAGCGCGGCGCCGGCGAGATCGGCGGCTGGCCCGCGCGCAACGCCCACCAGCGCGGCGGCCGGGACAGCGCGCCCGGCTGCGCGCGGCGGTACCGGTCGTAGACGTCCGCCAAGACGTCACCGCACTCGGCACGCCGCAGCACGTCGACCGAGCCGGGCGCGCCGACGTCGCCCGCCCGGGGCGTCGCGAAGGCGGCCTGGTGGCGCTGGACGGTCAGCCGCCGCGTGTAGGTCGCCGGCCCGTAGCCGAACCGGCCGTAGATCGGCGCCTCGCTGGCCAGCAGCACGGAGAGGAACTCGCCCCGCTCGCGCAGCTCGGCGAGCTGGAACCGCATCATCGCGCTGAGCACGCCCCGCCGCCGGTGCGACGGCAGCACGCCGACGGCGGACACACCGGCGGCCGGCACGACGACCGCGCCGGGCAGGGTGAGCTCGAACGAGTAGGCGGCGGCGGTGCCGACGGGCCGCCCGTCCTCCGCCGTCGCGAGCACACCGCGGTCCATCTCGATCGCCGACCACCAGAGCCCGCCGCCGTCGACCGGGGTCTCCGGGAAGCGCGCGAACGCGGCGTGGATCGTGTCGACGAAGACGTCGCGGTCCTCGTCGGTCGTGGAACGGATCTCCATCGCCGGCACGGCCTCCTGGGTACGGGCGCCACGACGCGTGACGCCGGGCCACAGTGCAGCCCCCACCCGCCGACGATCAACCGGATTACGGCCGATCGCCGCGCTCCCCCGACCGGCCGGGAGCCGTCGCGGGGCCCGGGATGCTAGCGACCGGTAACCAGGCGGGCCTTCTCCTCGCCCACGGCGATCACGTCGCCGTCGTGCAGCTGGGCGCCGCGCCGGGTCTCCAGCCGGCCGTTCACCGAGACCTCCTCGGCTTCGACCAGGTCACGGGCGTGCGCGCCGTTGTCCGCCAAGCCGGCCAGCTTGAGGAACTGGCCCAACCTGATCATGTCGTCGGAGATCTCGACCTCGCGGATGCGCATCGTCCCATCATCCTCCAGGCCGCCCGGAGCCGCGCATGTGCGGTGGTTAACGAGGATTGCACGGACTCGAAACACGCCCGACATCAACCGAACGTGGTTCGGTCTACGGTTCCCGGGATGTGAGCACAGGCAGCTCTGACCCGGAGCCGACCGGCGGCGAGCGCAGACGCCGCCGGTCCCTGCGCGGGGACGTCGGCACGACCGGCGCCCGGTTCGGCTCCCCCGCGCTGCGGCGCAGTCTCGACGACGGAGATCCTACGGAACAGCCGAAGCCACCCCGGCGGCGGAGGTCCCTAAGGGGCGAGGTCGGTGCCACGGGCGCCCGGTTCGGCTCGGCCGCGCTCCGGCGCAGCCTGGAAGAACCGCCGGACGACCCGCTGGACGAGACCGCCCCGTTCGACCGCGACCTCTACTTCGACCCCCCGCCCATGCCGGTCGTCCGGCAGCGCGAACCCGAGCCGGAACCGGCCGCCGAGGAGTTCTCCGGTCCCCTGGTCCGCCCCTACGCGTGGACGGGTGGCCGCACGGCGTCCAGCTACGACCTGAGGCTGGAGACGCTGATCTCGCTGGAGGAGGACGGCATCGCGACCGCCATGCGCGACACCACCGCCGAGCAGCGGTCGATCGTGGAGATGTGCGCGAACCCCCGGTCGGTGGCCGAGGTCTCCGCGCTGCTGGCCGTGCCGCTCGGCGTGGCGCGGGTGCTGCTCGGCGACCTCATCTCGATGGGCGTGGTCGCCGTGCACGACAACGCCGTGGCGGCCGGTGGCGCGGACTTCACGCTGCTGGAACGGGTGCTAGTCGGCCTGCGCAACCTCTAGCCGCAACCGGCCGAAGACCTCGGCCAGCGCGGGCAGCTGGTAGTGCGCGTTGAGCCCGCTGGGGTTCGGCAGCACCCACAGCCGCGACGACGCGATCGACTCGTCCTGCGGGCCGATCGCCGCCGCCTTGCGCCCGAACGCCGCCCGGTACGCCGTCACGCCGACGACCGCCACCACCTTCGGCCGGTGCCGCCGCGCCAACGCCGTCAGCCGCGCGCCGCCCGCCCGCAGCTCCTCGGCCGTCAGCTCGTCGGCCCGCGCCGTCGGCCGCGCGACCAGGTTCGTGATGCCCAGCCCGTACCGCGGCAGCTCGTCCTGCTCGGCGGGCGTCAGCAGGCGCGGCGTGAACCCGGACAGGTGCAGCGCGGGCCAGAACCGGTTGCCCGGCCGGGCGAAGTGCTGTCCCTTGGCGGCCGACATCAGGCCGGGGTTGATGCCGCAGAACAGCACGTCCAACCCCGGCCCCAGGACGTCCGGCAGGCCAGGCGGCGTCGGTCGCTCGTGGCTCATCCGCCGACGACCACCGGCGTGCCGTCGACGACCAGCCGCCAGTCGACCCGGTGGAACGCGGCCGGGTCGATCTCGCCGCGCTCGCGCACCCAGTCGATGATCAGCTGCCGGATCTCCAGCTGCCGGTTGTGCAGCACCGGCGCGGTCGCGATGTGCGGGAAGTTGCCGCCGCCGGACTGCCGGTAGTTGTTCACCGCCACCGCGAACTCCTGTTCCGCCGTCACCGCGACGCCGTCGTGGGCCAGTCCGGTGATCCGCTGCCCGACCGGCCGCGACAGGTCGATGTCGTAGGTCAGCGGCGCGTCCAGGCCGGCCGCCACGTCGTAGAGGTAGTCCGGCGTGCCGCCCGCGTTGGTCAGCGCGTCCGGCTGGTGCGGTCCGGGTGTCGTCACGGCCTTGAAGTACCCCGCGGACCGCTCCAGGTAGTCCTTCAACTGCGCACCGGTGAGCCGCACGCCGAACAGCGTGTTGTCGTAGACGTAGAGCCCGGCCACGTCGCGCACCGACACCTCGCCCGCCGGGATCGCCGCCGCCTTGCTGAACGGCGAGGCCAGCGACAGCACCGGCAGCGCCTCGGTCAGCGACGCCTTCAACGCCGTGCCCTGCACGAGGTTGACGAAGTCCAGCGCGGCGGTGTCCTCGTACCGCGCGGTCGCGGCGGACATCGCCGACTTGGACGTGCCGATCCGGGAGTTGACGTAGGCGACCACCTTGTCGTGGTCGTCGCGCAGCCGGCGGGCGATGGCCGGGTCCTCGGGCACGGTGCTGGTGTCGAGCACCTGCGAGCGGGACGCCTCGGCGCGCCAGCCGCGCCCCGGCGACCACGCCAGGTCGAACTCCATCACGCTCAGCCGCTTGCCCCAGAACAGCGGCTCGGTCAGCAGCACCTGCTTGCCGGTGGCCTTGTTGGTGACGAACCGCTGCGCGATCTCGGTGTGCGCGTGGCCGACCAGGATCGCGTCGATGCCCGGCACCTCCTCGGCGACCAGCGCGGAGCAGTTCTCGGGGAAGGGCAGCAGGTCGCCCAACGACGACGAGAGGTCGGCGCCGGAGTGCGCCGCGACCACCACCAGGTCCGCGCCCGCCGCGCGCACCTTCGGCACCCACTCGCGGGCCTGCTCCAGCACGCCCGGGAAGGTCATCCTCCCGTCCACGTGCGCCTTGTCCCAGATCGCGATGCCGGGGTTGGTCAGGCCGAGGATGCCGACCCGCAGCGGCGCCGCGCCGGTGCGCCACACGGTCTTGACCACGTACGGGCGGAACGCCGGCCGACCGGTGGCCGAGTCGATCGCGTTCGCGGCGAGCAGCGGGAAGTCCAGCTGCTTCTCGAACGCCCGCAGCAGGGGGATGCCGTAGTTGAACTCGTGGTTGCCGAGCGCGGAGGCGTCGTAGCCGAGCTCGTTCATCGCGGCGGCCATCGGGTGCACGCGACGGCGGCCGATGGGCTCGACCCTGGCGTAGTAGTAGGCCAGCGGGGTGCCCTGGATGGTGTCGCCCGCGTCGACGAGCAGGGTGCGGTGCGCGCCGCGTTCCTCTCGGACGGCCTTGACCAGCGTGGACAGCTTCGCCAGGCCCACGTCGTCGTGCCCGGCGTCGTCGTACTCGCGGTCGGCGTAGTAGTCCCAGTTGAAGACGTTGCCGTGCAGGTCCGTGGTGCCGAGGACGGTGAGGGTGAACCGCCGCCCGCCGGCCCGGTCGTCCGGTGCGGCGTGCGCCGCCGTGCGGAACCCGGCCACGGCGAGCACGGCCGCGGCGCCGCCCGCGAGCAGGACGCGGCGGTGCAGAGCAGATCCGGTCATGGGCCGACCGTAGTCATTGACCGTTGACCACCCGGCCGGCTACTCGGCCGGCGTGCCGTCGCCGTCGTCCTTCCGGCCGCGCCTGCTCAGGCCGACGACGACCACGACGGCGACCACCACCACCGCCGCGACGATCAGGACCCACGCCCACAGCGGCAGGCCGCCGCCGTCCTCTCCGCGCGTCGGCTCGGAGCCGGCCTGGTCGGTGGACGCGGCGGTGATCGTGGCGACCGAGCCGGTGGCGGCGGACGACGAGGCGGTCGGCGCGGCGTCCCCCGACGTCACGGCGGGCGGCGCGGCAGGGGTCGTGGCGGGCGTCGTGGCGGCCGGCGGCGGCTGGGCGGCCGGCGGCGCGGTCACCGTGAAGGCGAACGTGCCGTCGACGAAGTCGCCGTCCAGCGACTCGACCGTCCACGACACGGTGTGCTGCCCGGCGGGCGACCCGGACTCCAGCAGGGGCACGGTCAGCTTCGCGCCGTCGGCCACGACCTGGCCCGTGGGCCACGCGCTCCCGTCGGCGGCCAGGACGGTGACCTCGGCGCTCTCGGCGGGCACCGGCTCGGTGAACGTCAGCGTGAGCAGCGTGGGCCGCTGCGCCAGCGACGCGCCGGCCGCCGGGTCGCTCGACACCAGCTCGGTGTGCGCGTACGCCTGGGGCGACGCCCCGAACAGGACCAACAGTGCCAGCAGTGCCGAGAGCGCCAGTCGGGTCATGCGGTAGTTCTACCGGGTCGGCGGGGTCCCCTGCTCGTCGGACGAGTCGCCCTGCTGGTCCTGCTCGACCGGCGGCCGGCCGTCGCCCTGCTTCTGCCGCGGCCCGCCGCGCATCACGTCGCCCTTCATGATGCTGTCCGCGGTGGCCTTGCCGTCGGCGGACTCGGCGGGCTCGCCGGCGATGACGGTGACGACGTCGCCCTCCGCGATGTCGTCCAGGTCGCCCTGACCGCCGTTGACCTGCGTGTCGTCGTCGATCAGGTAGGTCTCGCCGAACCCGTCGCCGCTCTTCACCGTGATGGACGAGTCGCCGACCTCGGTGACCTCGCCGTTCTGGAACTCGCCGTGCTGGGTGTCGCCGAACGGCCCACCCATGATCATCAGGCCGCCGCCGGGCCCGCGGCCGTAACCGCCTGGTCCGCCCATGCCCTGGGCCGCGTCGGAGTTGCTCGCGGCGTAGATGACACCACCGCCGACGGCGGCGATGCCCACGGCGATGGCGACCGCGGCGAGGGTCTTGCGGCCGTTCCAGCCGGTTCCCGCAGCGGCGGCCTGCGGCGGCGGCTCGTCACCCCACGTCGGTTGCTGCTCGGTTTCGGTAGTCATGGCGACCACGGTGTCGGGCGAGCCTGTGAACCGGCTGTGCGGCCCTTGGGCGCCGCCTGTGCGTGCGCCACGACCGGTCGGGCGGCTTCACAGGTGGTACACAGGATCGGCACAGGTCCGGCTCAAGCGCCGGGGCCAGGATCGGAGCATGCGCCCAGTGTCCGCTTCGGGGACCTTCCCTGAACTCCGCCGCCCGGACGGAAGTCCGGTGCGGGTCCTCGTGGTGGACGACGAGTCCACCCTGGCCGAGCTGATGTCCATGGCGTTGCGGATGGAGCGCTGGGAGGTCCGCACCGCGCTGGACGGCACGTCCGCCGTGCGGACCGCGCGCGACTTCCGGCCCGACGTGGTGGTGCTGGACGTGATGCTGCCCGACTTCGACGGGCTGGAGGTGCTGCGCCGGCTGCGCGCGGACCTGCCCGGCCTGCCGGTGCTGTTCCTCACCGCCAAGGACGCGGTGGAGGACCGGATCGCCGGGCTCACCGCCGGTGGCGACGACTACGTGACCAAGCCGTTCAGCCTGGAGGAGGTCGTGCTCCGGCTGCGCGGCCTGCTGCGCCGCACCGGCGTCACCGAGGCGGGCGCGGGCACCGAGCTCGTGGTGGGCGACCTGGTGCTGGACGAGGAGACGCGCGAGGTGCGTCGCGGCGGCTCCGCGATCGACCTCACCGCGACCGAGTTCGAGCTGTTGCGGTACCTGATGCGCAACCCCAGGCGGGTGCTGTCGAAGGCGCAGATCCTGGACCGGGTGTGGAGCTACGACTTCGGCGGGCAGGCCAACATCGTCGAGCTGTACATCTCCTACCTGCGCAAGAAGATCGACGCGGGCAGGACGCCCATGATCCACACGATGCGGGGCGCGGGCTATGTCCTCAAGCCCTCCTCCTGAGCACGCCTCGCGGGCCAGGAGCTGGCCGCTGCGGACCAAGCTGGTGGCGGCCCAGGTGGTGCTGCTGGCGGTCGTGTGCGCGATCATCGGTGTGGCGACCGGGCTCGCGCTGCGGGACACCATGGTCGCCCGGTTGGACGACCAGCTGGTCGAGGCCTCGACCAAGGTGCGCCGCGACGTCCCGCCGCCGCCGATGCCGGGCCGGTCCGCCAACCCGCTGGACGGGCCGGGGTTCGGGCCGGGCACGCTGGTGCTGATCAAGCACCCCGACGGGGGCACCGACGCCGAGCGGATCGCCCGGGAGAGCGGTGACCGGACCAGGCTGTCGACCGACGTGGCGGCGCGGGCCGAGACCGTGCCCGCGGACGGCAGGCCGCGCACGGTGTGGCTGGGCGAGGAGCTGGGCGACCACCGGATCATCGCGACCACCACCCCGATCGGCGTGGTGGTGATCACCGGGCTGCCGATGGCCGACGTGGACAGCACGGTGTCGCGGATGGCGTGGACCGTCGGCGGCGTGGCGCTGGCCGGGCTGGTCGCCGTGAGCCTGGCCGGCGCGCTGATCGTGCGCCGCACGCTGCGCCCGCTGGAACGGGTGGCCGCGACCGCGAGCCGGGTCGCCGAGCTGCCCCTGCACGAGGGCGAGGTCGCGCTGGCCGAACGGGTGCCGGACGAGTACGCCGACCCGGACACCGAGGTGGGCCAGGTCGGTCTCGCGCTGAACCGGATGATCGGCCACGTCGGCAGCGCGTTGGAGGCCAGGCACGCCAACGAGACCCGGGTCCGGCAGTTCGTCGCCGACGCGAGCCACGAGCTGCGCACTCCCCTGACCGCGATCCGCGGGTACGCCGAGCTGACCCGCCGCTCGTCCGAGGAGGTGCCGCCCCAGGTCGCGCACGCGATGCGACGGGTGGAGTCCGAGGCGGTGCGGATGACGTCGCTGGTCGAGGACCTGCTGCTGCTGGCCCGGCTGGACGCGGGGCGTCCGCTGGCGCGTGACCGGGTCGAGCTGTCCCGGCTGGTGGTCGACACGGTCAGCGACGCCCGGATCGCCGGGCCCGACCACGAGTGGCGGCTGGAGCTGCCGCCGGACGCCGTCCAGGTGGCCGGTGACGCGCACAAGCTGCACCAGGTGCTGGCGAACCTGCTCTCCAACGCGCGCACGCACACGCCGCCGGGCACGACGGTCACCACGTCGCTGTCCACTGTGGAGGGCGGGGTGCGGGTGGCGGTGAGCGACGACGGGCCGGGCATCCCCGCCGGGCTCCAGAGCGAGGTGTTCGAGCGGTTCAGCCGGGGCGACACGTCGCGGTCCCGGGCCGCCGGGAGCACCGGCCTCGGCCTGTCGATCGTGGCCGCCGTGGTGGCCTCGCACCACGGGTCCGTGCGGCTGGCCAGCAGGCCGGGCCGGACCACGTTCACCGTCCACCTGCCACGCTGATCAAGCTGGTCTCGCACAGCGGGCTCACAGGCGGTGCACAAGGACTGCCCAGGGTTCGCCGACAGGCTCGGTCCCATGCGAGCGCGACTTCCCCTGTTGCTGTTGGCGGCCGGGACGGCGGTGCTGTACCTGTGGCGGTTGGGCGACTCCGGTTGGGCCAACGCCTACTACTCCGCCGCCGCCCAGGCCGGCGCCGAGAGCTGGCACGCGTGGTTCTTCGGCGCGACCGACCCGGCCGGCGCGATCACCGTCGACAAGGCCCCCGCCGCGACCTGGGTCATGGGCTTGTCGGCCCGGTTGTTCGGCGTCAACGCCTGGAGCATCCTGGTCCCCCAGGCGTTGATGGGCGTGGCCTCCGTGCTGCTGCTGCACGCCGCGGTGCGCCGCGCGGCCGGTGAGGCGGCCGGCCTGATCGCGGGCGCGGTGCTGGCATTGACGCCGGTGGCGGTGTTGATGTTCCGGTTCAACAACCCCGACGCGCTGATGGTGCTGCTGCTCGTGGCGGGCGCGTACGGCACGGTCCGCGCCACCGAGACGGCCTCGGTGCGGTGGCTGGCGCTGGCCGGCGCGGCGGTCGGGTTCGCGTTCCTGGCGAAGATGCTCCAGGCGTTCCTGGTGCTGCCCGCGTTCGGGTCGGTGTACCTGGCGTTCGCGCCGGCCGCGCTGCCGCGCAAGCTCCGGCACCTGGCCGCGGCGTCGGGCGCGGTGGTCGTCGCCGGTGGCTGGTGGGTGCTGGCGGTGGAGCTGACGCCCGCCGGGTCACGGCCCTACATCGGCGGGTCGCAGGGGAACAGCGTGCTGGAACTGGCGTTGGGCTACAACGGTCTCGGCCGGTTGACCGGTGAGGAGATCGGCAGCGTCGGCGGCGGGCCGGGTTCGAGCGGGTGGGCCAGGCTGCTCGGCGCCGAGATGGGCGGTCAGATCGCCTGGCTGCTGCCGACCGCGCTGGTGCTGCTGGTCGCCGGCTGGTGGGCCGGCCGCGCGACCGAGCGGATCGGGCTCGCGCTGTGGGGCGGCTGGCTGGCCGTCACCGCCGTGGTGTTCAGCTTCATGAACGGCATCATCCACGCCTACTACACGGTCGCGCTGGCGCCGGCGATCGGCGCGGTGACCGGGATCGGCGCGGTCGCGCTGTGGCGCAGGCGGCGGGAACCCGGCGCGGCGGCGGCGTTGTCCGGCGCGCTGGCCGTGACCGCGCTCCAGTGCTACCTGCTGCTGCTCGACTGGTCCACCCCGCTGGCCGCGGTCGTGCTGGTCCTCGGCCTGGTCGGCGCGGTGGGGCTGTTCCTCGCCGCCTCCGCGCCCGCCGCCGTGGTCGTGCCGGTCGCCGTGGTCGCCGCGCTGCTCGGGCCGGGCGCCTACTCGGTGGCCACGGCCGCGGCGCCGCACTCCGGCGCGATCCCCAGCGCCGGGCCCGCCCTGGCGAACCGACCGGGCGGGTTGGTCCTCATCGGGCCGGGCGGAGCCACGGACAACGTCCGGGGCGGCGGCAACCGGATGGGCGGGCTGCTCAGCGCGCCGACGCCGGGCGACGAGCTGGTGGCGTTGCTGCGCGACAGCGAGGGCTTCACGTGGGCGGCGGCGACCGTCGGCTCCAACAACGCGGCCGGCTACCAGCTCGACAGCGGTGCGCCGGTGATGGCCGTCGGCGGGTTCAACGGCACCGATCCCGCACCCACCCCGGCGGAGTTCCAGGAACTGGTCCGAAGTGGACGGATCCACTACTTCCTCGGCGGCGCGATGATGCCCGCCGAGACGGGCAGCGACGCGGCCGAGCGGATCGCCGAGTGGGTGGCGGACACGTTCACCGCGACGACCGTGGACGACGTCGACGTCTACGACCTCACAGCCGGCGCACAGCGATGACACACGAGCCGCCCAGCCGAGCGCCCGAGGGTGGGCTCATGACCACGCTCACGACGACCACCGTGCTCGACGTGGTGGTGCCGGTGTTCAACGAAGAACGCGACCTCGCGCCGTGCGTGCGCAAGCTGCACGCCGACCTCACGCGGACGTTCCCCTACACGTTCCGGATCACCATCGCCGACAACGCGAGCACGGACGGCACGCGTGCGGTCGCCGACGAGCTGGCCCTCGAACTGCCCGGGGTGGCCGCGGTGCACCTGGCGGAGAAGGGACGCGGCCGGGCGCTGAAGGCCGTCTGGACCGCGTCGGACGCCGCCGTGCTGGCGTACATGGACGTCGACCTGTCCACCGACCTGGCCGCCCTCGCGCCGCTGGTGGCGTCGTTGATCTCCGGGCACTCCGACCTGGCGATCGGCAGCCGGCTGGCGCGGGGCGCGCGGGTGGTGCGCGGGCCGAAGCGCGAGTTCATCTCCCGCTGCTACAACCTGGTCCTGCGCGGCGCGCTCGCGACCCGGTTCAGCGACGCGCAGTGCGGTTTCAAGGCGATCCGGGCCGACGTCGCCCGCCGCCTGCTGCCGCACGTCGAGGACACCGGGTGGTTCTTCGACACCGAGCTGCTGGTGCTCGCCGAACGGGCCGGCGCGCGCATCCACGAGGTGCCGGTGGACTGGGTCGACGACCCGGACAGCCGGGTGGACGTCGTGTCGACCGCGGTGGCCGACCTGAAGGGCGTCGCCCGGGTGGCCCGCGGTCTGGTGAGCGGGCGGATCCCGATCGGCGAGCTCCGCGCCCAGCTGGGGAGGCAACCGTTGGAACCGCGGACGCCGGGCGTGCCCGCCGGGTTGTTCAAGCAGCTCGTCAGGTTCGGCGCGGTGGGTGCGATCAGCACGTTGGCCTACCTGCTGCTGTTCGTGTCGCTGCGCGGCGGGCTCGGCGCGCAGGGCGCGAACCTGGTGGCGCTGCTGGTCACCGCCATCGCCAACACCGCGGCCAACCGCCGGTTCACGTTCGGCGTGCGCGGTCGGCGCGGCGCGGGCCGCCACCAGTTCGAAGGGCTGATCGTGTTCGGTCTCGGTCTCGGTCTCACCAGCGGCTCGCTCGCCCTGCTGCACCTGGGCGCCGCGCCCGGCGGCTCGGCCGAGCTGGTCGCGGTCGTCGGCGCGAACCTCCTCGCCACCGTGCTGCGCTTCCTGTTGCTGCGCAACTGGGTCTTCCGGCCGCGCCGCGCCGCGGAGACCGCTCCATGACACACAGCTTTCATGGCACACCGTCGACCCTAGGGAACCCTTCCATGACCACCGCAACCCTGACGGCGCCCGCACCCACCGCGGAGTCGCCACCGTCGGGCCGGAACTGGACCACGCCCGCGCTGGTCGTGCTGCTGGCCGGCACGGCGGTGCTGTACCTGTGGAACATCACCGCGTCCGGCTGGGGCAACGGCTACTACGCCGCCGCGACCCAGGCGGGCGCGCAGAGCTGGACCGCGTGGCTGTTCGGCGGCCTGGACGCCGGTGGCGTGATCACGGTCGACAAACCGCCCGCCGCGCTGTGGGTGAGCGGGCTGTTCGCCCGCGTCTTCGGGTTCTCCAGCTGGACGGTGCTGGCGCCGCAGGCCGTCGAGGGCGTGTTGGCCGTGTGGCTGTTGTACGCCACGGTGAAGCGCACGTCCGGTGCGGTGGCCGGGCTGATCGCGGGCGCGGCGCTCGCGGTGACGCCGGTGGCGGTGCTGATGTTCCGGTTCAACCTGCCGGACGCGTTGCTGGTGCTGCTGATGGTCGCCGCCGCGTACTGCACCGTGCGCGCGGTGGAGCGGGGGTCCGGCCGGTGGCTCGCGCTGGCGGGCGTCGCGGTCGGGTTCGCGTTCCTGGCCAAGATGGGGCAGGCGTTGCTGGTGCTGCCCGCGTTCACCGCCGCCTACCTCCTCGCCGCGCCGACCACGCTGCCCAAGCGGTTGCTGCACCTGCTCGGCGCGGGCCTCGCCGTGGTCGTGTCCGCCGGGTGGTTCATCGCGCTGGTCGAGCTGTGGCCGCGCGGGTCGCGCCCGTACATCGGCGGTTCGGCCGACGACTCGCTGTGGGAGCTGGCCATGGGCTACAACGGCCTCGGCCGGATCTTCGGCGGGCGCGGCGGTGGTGGCGGTGTCGTCATGGGCGGCGGCAACGCCAACCTCGGCTTCGGCGGCGAGACCGGCATCGGCCGGCTGTTCGACGCGAGCATGGGCGCGGAGATCTCGTGGCTGCTCCCGGCCGCCCTCGTCGGACTGGTGGCGGGGCTGTGGTTCACGCGCCGGCTGCCGCGCACCGACCGCACGCGCGCGGCCCTCGTGCTGTGGGGTCTTTGGGTGCTGGGCAACGGGCTCGTGTTCAGCTTCATGAGCGGCATCACGCACCCGTACTACACGGTCGCCGTCGCGCCGGGCGTCGCCGCGCTCGTCGCCATCGCCGGTCGGGAGATGTGGCGTGGCCGCAAGCACCCGCCGGTGCGCGTGGCGTTGGCGATGATGGTCGCCGGCGCCGGGTTCTGGGGCTTCGCGCTGCTCCAGCGGTTCGGCGAGTGGCTGCCCGCGTTGCGCTGGGTGGTGGCGGCGCTGACCGTGCTGGTGGCCACGGCGGTCGTGATGGGCGTGCGCCGGGTCGCCGCGCTCGCCCTGGCCACCTCGGTGCTCTCCACCGCGGCCTTCGGCGTGGCCACCGCCGCCACGCCGCACGCCGGTTCGATCCCGATGTCCGGTCCCCCGTCCTACTCGGGTGACGGCGGCATGGGCGGGCCGGTGGGCGAGTCGTCCGCCGAGCTGGTCGACCTGCTCAAGGCCACCACCGGCACGTGGGCGGCGGCGACGATGAGCGCGCAGGGCGCGGCGAGCCTGTCGCTGGACTCGGGCAAGGCCGTGATCGGCATCGGCGGCTGGAGCGGCGGCGATCCCGCGCCGACGTTGGACGAGTTCCGGCAGTACGTGGCGGACGGCCGGATCGGCTACTTCGTGTCCGGCGGCACGGGCGGCGGGCCGATGGGGGGAGGCAGCGAGATCGCCGAGTGGGTCGCGGCGAACTACGAGGCCACCACGATCGGCGGGTCGACCGTCTACGAGCTGGGCTGACGCCAACCGGACGGGGCGGTGGTCGTTCCGGCCACCGCAGGCCCAGCCACCACTGGACTGGTCACCACCGGCTCGGCCACCGCCGGACCAGCCACTACCGGCCCGGCGCCGGCCACTACCGGCGCCGGGCCGGCCACCGCAGAACCGACCGCCACCGGGCCGGACACCGCCGGTTCGGCCTCCGTGGGGACATAGCGCGGCGGCTCCGGGTGACCGGCCCAGGAGCGGTACATGATCGTGGTGGCGTGGGGAAGCAGGTCGTGGCCCCGGCGCCAGAGCCACGGGAGCCCCTTCACCACCAGCCACGCGGCGTGGTGCAGCGGTGTCACCCTGAGCCCGCCCGTGCAGGCGAGGGACACCCGGCCCGGCACCTCGCACCCGGCCCGCGCCAGCCGCGCCGCGAACTCCGCCGCGAGCCGGCGGTGCCCCGACTCCGACGGGTGCAGCCGGTCCACCGCCCACGTCTCCGGCGAGTAGGCGCCCTCCATGAGGTCCAGGTCGACGCACTCGATCCCGTGCCGCCGCACCACCGCGTCGATGATCCCGTTCAGCTCGGCGATCCGCGCCCGCAACGCCCGCCGCAACGCGCCCGGCAGCCGGAACACCCGGCCGTGGTCGTGGAACCGCACCGTGACCACGGCGGCGCCGGCCGAGACCAGCGCACCCACCACCGCGTCCAGGTCGACGTGCAGCCGCCGCCCGTCGAAGTCGGATCGCAGCACGTCGTTCATCCCCACCAGCAGCACGGCCGCGTCGGGCCGCGCGGGCAGGACCCCCGGCAGCTGCTCGTGCCGCACCGACGCCACGCGCGCACCCGCAGCGGAAACGTTCAGGTACCGCGCGTGCGGCAGCGCCGCCGCGAGCAGCGGGCCGACGCCACGCCACCCACCGGGCACGGGATCGCCCACGCCCACCGTCGTCGAGTCACCGAGGACCACCAGGCTGCGCACCGTCTTGGCCACACCGGAACGATCGCGCGGCCACGTGACGCGCCGTGGACGAACAGCCCAACGCTATCGGAATGCCGGGTACAGCGGCAGTTCCGCGGTCCGCGCGCCGTAGCGCGCGGCCAGCGCCGAGATGACCGCGTCGGCGTGCGCGACGATGTGCTTAGCGCCCGACGCCAGCGCGTCCTGCCGCAGCCGCACCCACCGCGACGTCAGCACGACCACGCGCGGCGGCGAGTCCAGCGGGCGGTGGCCGGACGGCAGCGACGAGTCCAACCCGGGCAGCCCGCGCCACGTGCCGAGCCACACCCACAGCAGCTGGGCCTCCAGCAGCCGGGGCAGGAACACCGCGTCGTCGTCCAGGTCCGGCCACACCGACGACACCTCGGCCCGCCACGCCGCGACCATCGCCTCCGACATGCCCGCGGGCAGCCCGTAGGCGCACCAGCACGACGGGAACGGCACCCGCAGGCACGCCGCGTCGAACACGATGTCGCGCACGCACCCGCCCTCGAAGTCGAGGAACCGGACGCCCTTGCTGGTCACGAGGTGGTTGTCCGGGCACGACGTGGACGGGCTGAACGCACGCCTGCGGGACGTGACGAACCCGCGCACCGCCTGCGCGGCGAACGTGCGCACGGAGTCGGGCGTGTCGACTTCGAGCTCGTCGAAGAGCAGCTCGGGCAGACCCGCCAACGCCGTGTGCACGTCCACCACGATCGGGTCGGCGCAGCACTGCGAGCCCTGGCGGCGCATCAACGCGTCGAAGTCCGCGTCACGACCGGCGGTCGTCGCGTGCAGCCGGCCCATCGCGTGCGCCCACGACAGCAGCCCGCGTTCGGCGGCCCGCGCGTCGGAGCCCAGCAGCTTCTCCGCCAGCCGCGGCGCCTTGCCCAGGTCTTCGAGCACGACCAGCCGCTTGGCGTTGTCCTGCGCGACCAGCTCGGGGGTGAGGCGTTCCTCGGACGGCAGCGCGGTGAGCAGCTTGTGGCTCACCACCTCGTGGGCGAACGGGTCGCGGTCCGCCACGGGCGACGGGTAGCGCTTCACCACCAGGGTGCGCGGCAGCGAGAAGGGGGTGTGGGCCACCCGGACGCGCGCGACCACCGACCGGCCCGCACCCCCGAGGTCCTCGGGGTCGGCCAGTCGAACCGCTGCGCCGAACCTCTTGCTCAACACCGACTCGGCCGCTGCCACCGCGTCGTCAAGCTCGGAGGGTGCAGCGTCGTCGATGTCCTGCGGGCCGGCGGTGATCTCCACGCTCATCTCCTCCGACCCTACTCCGGGTGGCGACCGGCCTGACAGAAGCCGTCCGGGCACCGTGACGGTAGTGCTCACGGTCCGCGCACTCCACCTTTTGTGGAAATCCCGCGCCCGATCAGCCGTCGGCGAGCGGTCGTCCCAGGTCGCGGACCCGTGCGCGGCGGTTGCGCAACGCCAGGACCAGCGCCGCCGCCGCCACGACACCGACGAGGTTCACCGCGAGTTGTGCAATCGACTGGAGACATATGTCCCACTGGCCGAGAACACCGGCCACTGCGGCGTAGCCGGCGGCGGGCACGGTGGTGACCGAAATGAACACCCCGACGAGCGCGGCGGACTTGGCGGACGTCATCGACAGCATCCCGGCCGCGCCCGCGAGCAGCGCCACGATCAACGAGAACGGCCCGACCTCGAAGACGAAGTCGAGCTCGTGCCCGGCCAGCGCGAGGTCCCGGTCGAACAGGCCGGTGAGCGAACCGAGCCACGTGCCGACCGCGGTGATCGCCATGGCCACCGGGAACCCGGCGGCCAGCGCCAGCGCGGCCCGCCGCACCAGGTCCCAGCGCCGCAGCACCAGGCCGACGGCGATGGCGGCCAGCGGCCCGAACTCCGGGCCGACGACCATCGCGCCGACCAGCGTGACCGCCGAGTCGGTGACCACGGCGACCGCGGTGAGCAGGCACGCGATGGTCAGGAACGCCAGGAACGTGGCGTTGAGCCGCGACTCCTCGCCGGTGCGGGACAGCAGCTCCTCCCACACCACGGCGTCCGCGCCGTCACCGGGCGCGGCCTTCTCGGCGCGGTCGGCCGCGTCGGACAGGGCGGTGTCGATCTGCTCCAGCGTGACGCCGCCGTCCCGGTCGACGCCCAGCTCGCACAGGGAGGCCACCACCTCGTCGGTGGCCTCCCGGGCGAGGTCGGCTTCCACCACGTCGCCCGCCGGGTCGACGGCCGCGCCGCGCAGCACCACGACGTGCGCGACGCCGGGGGCCTGCTTCAACAGGGCCAGTACCGACTCGGTGCGTTCGACCGGGCAGATGGCCCGCAAGTGCAGCACGGCGCTACTGCGCGGCCTTCTCTTGGGCGACCTTCTCCTGGGCGGCCTTCTCCGCCGGCGCGGGCTTGAAGTCGACGCCCGCCTCCTTGCGCTGCTGCGCGGTGATCGGCGCGGGCGCGGCGGTCAGCGGGTCGTAGCCGCCGCCGCTCTTCGGGAACGCGATGACCTCGCGGATCGAGTCGTACCCGCCGAGCAGCATGGCGATCCGGTCCCAGCCGAACGCGATGCCGCCGTGCGGCGGCGCGCCGTAGGAGAAGGCGTCGAGCAGAAAGCCGAACTTCTCCCGCGCCTCCTCGGGCGTGATGCCCATGACCTGGAACGCCCGCTGCTGCACGTCCGCGCGGTGGATTCGGATCGACCCGCCGCCGATCTCGTTGCCGTTGCAGACGATGTCGTAGGCGTAGGCCAGGGCGTTGCCCGGGTCCTCCTCGAACCGGTCGATCCACTCCGGCGTCGGCGAGGTGAACGCGTGGTGCAGCGCGGTCCACTTGCCGCTGCCCACCGCCACGTCGTCGCCGATCTTGTCGACGGCCTCGAACATCGGGAAGTCCACGACCCAGACGAACGACCAGGCGTTGGGGTCGATCAGGCCGACCCGGTGCGCGATCTCCACGCGGGCCGCGCCGAGCAGGGCACGCGCGCCGTCCGGGTCGCCCGCGCCGAAGAAGACGCAGTCGCCCGGGTTCGCGCCGACGGCCTTGGCCAGGCCGTCGCGCTCGGCGTCGGAGAGGTTCTTGGCGACCGGGCCGCCGAGCGTGCCGTCCTCGTTGACCAGCACGTACGCCAGGCCGCGGGCGCCGCGCTGCTTGGCCCACTCCTGCCAGGCGTCGAGCGTGCGGCGGGGCTGCGACGCGCCGCCTGGCATGACGACCGCGCCGACGTACGCCGCCTGGAACACCCGGAAGGGCGTGTCCTTGAAGTACTCGGTCAGCTCGGTGAGTTCGAGGTCGAAGCGCAGGTCCGGCTTGTCCGTGCCGTACTTGGCCATGGCCTCGGCGTAGGAGATGCGGCGGAACGGCCGGGCGATCTCGTGGTCGGCCAGGTCCTTCCACAGCGCGGAGACGACCTTCTCGCCGAGCGCGATCACGTCGTCCTGCTCGACGAAGCTCATCTCGATGTCGAGCTGGGTGAACTCCGGCTGCCGGTCGGCGCGGAAGTCCTCGTCGCGGTAGCAGCGGGCGATCTGGTAGTACCGCTCCAGGCCGCCGACCATCAGCAGCTGCTTGAACAGCTGCGGCGACTGCGGCAGCGCGTACCAGGAGCCGGGGCGCAGGCGGGCGGGCACCAGGAAGTCGCGCGCGCCCTCGGGGGTGGAGCGGGTCAGGGTCGGGGTCTCGACCTCGACGAAGTCCTCGGCGTGCAGCACCTCGCGGGCGATCCGGTTGGCCTCGCTGCGCAGCCGCATGGCCTTGGCCGGTCCGCTGCGGCGCAGGTCGAGGTAGCGGTGCCGGAGGCGGGCCTCCTCGCCGACCTCCAGGTGCTCGTCCAGCTGGAACGGCAGCGGCGCGGACTCGTTGAGCACCACCAGCTCACTGGCGTAGACCTCGATGTCGCCGGTGGGCAGCTCCGGGTTCTCGCTGCCCTCGGGACGGCGGGTCACGTCGCCGACGACCTTGACCACGTACTCCGAGCGCAGCTTGTGCGCGCGCTCGGCCATCTCGCCCTCGCGGAAGACGACCTGGGCCACGCCGGAGGCGTCCCGGAGGTCGATGAAGATCACGCCGCCGTGATCGCGCCTGCGTGCCACCCACCCGGTCAGGGTGACGGACTGCCCGGCGTGCTCGGCGCGGAGCTTCCCGGCCTCGTGCGTGCGCATCACGGGAACTGCTCTCCTCGGAGTTGACTTCGATTCTGGGGTTGGCTTCTTCCGGCGGTCGGCTCGACCGACGGCTGGTCGTCAAGGCTAGCCAACGACCGGCTGGTCGACGCCACCAGGTTTCCCGAGGCGGAAGACCACTCCGCGCAGCGCCGCGAAGTTGACGGCCGTGGCCACGCCCTGGGCCATCAGCCACGCCACCGCGTACTCCACTCGAACGGGTGGCAACAGGTGCAGTGCGAGCGCGTTGACCAATACGTTGACGACGAACGTGGTGAGGTACAGCAGGGCGAACGCCGCGACCTGCCGGGCACCTCCCGCGCAGACCCCGAACGTGAACCGCCGATTGAGGAAGAACGCCGCCGTGGTGCCCATCGTGAAACTGGCCATCTTGGCCGCGTGCGCCCAGGCGTCGAAAGCGAGCAGAGCGCTGTAAACACCGAAGTCGACCACCGCGCACAAGCCGCCCACCAGCACGAACGTGACCACCTGCCGGTTCACGCCACCGTTTCGCGCCACCGTTGTCACCTTCCCGGATGGAATGAGAATGTCCGTTAGTCCGCGCCGATGCTAGTCAGGCTCTCCGGTTGGGGGCGTACCGCGCCGACGGTCGCCCGGGTCGTTTCGCCGGGCGATGTCGAGACCGTCGCGAAAATCGTGAAAGAATCCCGCGAACGTGGCGTGATCGCCCGGGGCCTGGGCCGCAGCTACGGCGACCCGGCGCAGAACGCGGGCGGCGTCGTGCTGGACATGACCCGATTCGACCGCATTCGCCGGGTCGAGGTGGACGACGGCCTCGTGGACGTCGAGGCGGGCGTTTCGCTGGACGCCCTGATGCGGGCGCTGCTGCCCTTCGGGCTGTGGCCGCCGGTGCTGCCCGGGACGCGCCAGGTCACCGTGGGCGGCGCGATCGCCGCCGACGTGCACGGCAAGGGCCACCACGTCGTGGGCAGCTTCGGCGACCACGTGCGGTCGCTCGACCTGCTCACCGCGGACGGCTCGGTCCGCACGCTCACCCCCGACGGCGAGGGCTCGGCGTTGTTCTGGGCGACCGTCGGCGGCATGGGCCTGACCGGCGTGGTGCTGCGCGCGACGCTGCGGGTCGTCCCGGTGGAGACCTCGTACTTCGTGGTGGACACCGAGCGGGCGGGCGACCTGGACGACCTGCTGGCCCGCCAGTCCGCCGACGACGACCGGTACGCCGAGTCGGTGTCGTGGTTCGACGCCACGGCCACCGGACCGCGACTGGGCCGGGGCGTGCTGACCAGGGCGAACCACGCCCGGCTCGACGACCTGCCCCGGAAGCTGCGGCGCGACCCGCTGGCGTTCGACGCGCCCCGGCTGTTCACCGTGCCGGACGGGCTGCCGTCCGGGCTGCTCAACCGGGCGACCGGCCGGGCGTTCAGCGAGCTCTGGTACCGCAAGTCGCCCACGCGGCACGGGCAGGTGCGGAACATCACCGAGTTCCTGCACCCGCTCGACGTGATCGGCGAGTGGAACCGGGGCTACGGCCGGCGCGGGTTCCTCCAGTACCAGTTCGTGGTGCCGTTCGCCGCGGTCGACGTGATCCGGCGGGTGGTGGAGCGGATCTCCTCGTCCGGCCACGTGTCGGCGTTGAACGTGCTCAAGCGGTTCGGGCCGGGCAACCGCGCGCCGCTGTCGTTCCCGGTGCCGGGCTGGACCCTGTGCGTGGACCTGCCGGTCCGGCCGGGCCTCGGCGAGCTGTGCGACGAGCTGGACGAGCTGGTGCTCGGCGCCGGCGGGCGGCACTACCTGGCCAAGGAGTCGCGGACCACGGCCGAGGCCGTCCGCCGCGGCTACCCCCGATTCGAGGAGTGGCGCGCGGTGCGCGCCTCCGTCGACCCGGACGGCGTTCTCGCGTCCGACATGTCCAGGAGGTTGAACCTGTGATCGACGCGGTGGGCAATCCGCAGAGCCTGCTCGTGCTGGGCGGCACGTCCGAGATCGCGCTGGCGGTGGTCCGGCGCTACACCGCCGCCCGCAAGCCGCGCGTGGTCCTGGCCGCCCGGCCCTCGCCCCGCCGGGACGCGGCGGTGGCGGAGCTGACGGCGGCGAGCGTGCCGGTGACGGTGGTGGACTTCGACGCGCGTGACGTCGCCGGCCACCCCGCCGTGCTGGACAAGGCCTTCGCCGACGGCGGGGTCGACGTGGCGCTGGTGGCGTTCGGGGTGCTGGGCGACGCCGAGCGCGCCTGGCAGGACCCGGCGGCGGCGGTCGAGCTGGCCGAGGTCAACTACACCGGCGCGGTGTCGGTCGGCGTCGGGCTCGCCGACCGGCTGCGCGCGCAGGGGCACGGCGCGATCGTGGCGCTGTCCTCGGTGGCGGGCGAGCGGGTGCGGCGGTCGAACTTCGTCTACGGGTCGACCAAGGCCGGGATGGACGCGTTCTACCTGGGGCTGGGCGAGGCGCTGCGCCCGCACGGCGTCACCGTCACGGTGGTGCGGCCGGGGTTCGTGCGCACCCGGATGACCGACGGCCTGCCGGCAGCGCCGTTGTCGAGCACCGCGGACCAGGTGGCCGAGGTGGTCGTGAACGCGGTCCGCGACCGGCGCGAGCTGGTGTGGGCGCCCGCGCCGCTGCGCCTGGTGATGTCGGCGCTGCGGCACCTGCCCCGCGCCGTGTTCCGGCGGTTGCCGGTATGACCGCGACGACCGTTCCCGAGCAGCGCGCCGCCGAGGTCCCGCCGGCACGTCGGGCGCGGCGCGGGCGGTGGGTCGCCCCGGTGGCCGGCGGCACGGCGTTGATCGCGGGGCACGGCGCGCTGTACGGCCACTGGCTGGTGGACGACGCGGCGATCACGTTCGCGTACGCGCGCACGGTCACCGACGGCGCGGGGGTGGTGCTGCAACCGGGCGCCGAGCCGGCGGAGGCGTACTCGAACCCGGCGTGGTTGGCGTTGCTGGCGTTGGGCCGGGTGGTGGGGCTGTTCGACCGGGGCTCGCTCTTCGGCGTGCCGGACTACGTGCTGTTCCCGAAGGCGCTCGCGGTGCTGTGCTGCGCGGGCGTGCTGCTGGCCTGCCACACCGCCGCGCGCCGGGTGTTCCGCCGGCCGGGGCTGGTGACGGTGGCGTTCGGCGCGGTGCTGGCGGCGGTGCCCTCGTTCGTGGTCTGGGTGTTCTCCGGGTTGGAGAACCCGCTGTACGCGCTGGTGACGTGCCGGCTGGCGGTGGTGCTGTTCGAGGCGGTGCTGGACGACCGGCTGCGGTCCGGGCGGGTCGCGGTCCTGGTCGGGGCGCTGGTCGCGCTGGCCGCGTTGACCCGGCCGGACGGGCTGGTCTACGCCGGGGCGTACCCGTTGCTGGTGCTGCTGACGTCGCGCCGGGCGGGGCTCGTGGCGGCGGTGCGGCCGGTGGCGTTGTCCACGGCGGCGTTCCTGGTGCCGTTCGGCGCTTACCTGGTGTGGCGGCGGGTGGAGTTCGGCCGGTGGCTGGCGCTGCCCGCGTCGGCGAAGAGCCAGGACCCGCCCGACCTGGCCCGGTTCACCCGGGTCGGCGAGCTGGTGCAGTACGCGGGCGGGTTCGCCGTGCTGGCGGTGGCGCTGTGCGTGGGGATGGTGCTGGCGCGGGATTCCCGGCTGGGGACGGGGCTGGTCGCGCTGCTGGTGCCGCTGGGGTTGTCGTCGGTGGCGTTCGCGGTGCTGGCGCACGACTGGATGGGCGAGCTGCGGTTCGCCACGCCCGTGTGGGTGCTCGGCGCGTTGGTCGCGGTCTTCGCCACCGCGCGGGTGCTGGGGCGTGGGACGGCACGACGGCGTGCGGTGCTGTCGGTGCTGCTCGCCCTCGCGCTGCTGCCGTCTGCGGCCCGGTTCACCACCGCCGCCCGGGAGTTCCGCGCCGCGCCGACCGTGCCGATGTGCCTGGTGGTCGAGATGTACGGGCGCGGGTTCAACGGTCTGGCGGACGTCCTCGGCGTCGAGCGCGGCAGCCTGCTCCTGCCGGACATCGGCGGCACCGCGCTGACGTCCCGGCTCGCGGTGGTCGACCTGGTCGGGTTGGCCGAGCCGAGGCTCGCGGACCTGTGGGGAGCCCGCGACGTGGCCGGGGTGCGGGACCACGTGTTCGACCGGGTCAAGCCGACGTTCATCCACTCGCACGAAGGGTGGTCGCAGACCACCGGCATCGCGGACGACCCGAGGATGGCGGCGGACTACCACGTGCTCTCGACCGGCCCGGTCGCGCAGGACTGGGTGCGCCGGGACGCCGTCGCGGACGGGGCGCGGCTGGCCGAGCTGCGCGACTACGTCCGAACCGACCTGACTCCCGCCACCCGCGCGGGTCTGGCCGCACCGCGGAGCCACTGCGGCCCCACCCTCCGCCCCGGCCAACCACTCGACCGATGACTTGGCCGATGACCCGGATGACCGCGCCGCCCCGAATCACCGGCATCGCGGCGCGACTCCTCGCACCGCACCACCGACACCCGCACCACCGACACCCGCACCACCGCCGGCACGACCAACCGCCCCGCACCACCGATCGCAGGAGGACCTCCATGTCTGCCGAGATCACCGTCCTGAGCCAGGTGCAGAGCGCGCTCGGCCACCGGCTGGTGGTGGCGTCGGCGCGCGGGCTGTCGTGGTTCGGTGAGCACGGCGCCGGGTGGTTGGCGCTGGGGCTCGCGGGCGCGGCGGTGGACCGGGTGCGGCGGCGGGACTGGTTGGTCGCGACCGCCGGGGTCGCCGGGTCGCACGCCGTCGCCATCGTGGTCAAGCAGGTGGTCCGGCGGCGGCGGCCGGACGACGAGTCGGTCACCGTGCTGGTCGGGACGCCCAGTCGGCTGAGCTTCCCGTCCGCGCACGCCGTGTCGACCGCCGCCGCCGCGGTGCTGTTCTCGCGCCTCACCGGCCGACGGCTGGAACCGGTGCTCGTGCCGCCCATGGTGCTGTCCCGGCTGGTGCTCGGCGTGCACTACCCCACCGACGTGGCGGCGGGCGCGGCGTTGGGCGCGGTGCTCGGCAGGCTCGTCCGACGCCGGCTGGACGGCGGTGCGGCGAGGTGACCGACACCGCCACCCGCCCCGCCGGCGCGGTCGCCGGGCTGGTCCGCGCGGTCCGGCCGCACCAGTGGGTGAAGAACTTCCTCGTGCTGGCCGCGCCGTTCGCCGCGAACCGGCTGGGTGAGCCGGCCGTGCTGCTGGACACCGGGCTGGCCCTGGTCGCGTTCTGCCTCGCGGCGTCCGCGGTGTACCTCGTCAACGACGCGATCGACGTGGACGCCGACCGCGCGCACCCGACCAAGCGGCACCGCCCGATCGCGGCCGGCGCGGTCTCCGCCCGCACGGCGTACGTCACGGCGGCGGCGCTGGTCGTCGCGGCCGTCGGTGTCGCCCTGTGCTCCGGCCCGCCGCTGGTCGTGGTGATCGCCGTCTACTGCGCCGCGCAGCTGGGCTACTGCCTGGGGTGGAAGCACCAGCCGGTGATCGACCTGTGCATCGTCGCGTCGGGGTTCCTGCTGCGCGCCATCGCGGGCGGCATCGCGGCCGGCATCCCGCTGTCGCAGTGGTTCCTGCTGGTGACGGCGTTCGGCTCGCTGTTCATGGTGGCGGGCAAGCGGTACGCCGAGATCGTGCTGTTCGAGCGGACGGGCGCGGAGATCCGCGCGTCGCTGCGCCGCTACTCGGCCAGCTACCTGCGGTTCGTGTGGGCCACCGCCGCCGCGATCATGATCCTCGCCTACGCGCTGTGGGCGTTCGAGATGCGGGAGCGCGCCGACTACAACTCGGGCTGGGCGATGCTGTCGATCGTGCCGTTCGTGGTGGCCGTGCTGCGGTACGCGGTCGACGTGGACGACGGTGGCGCGGGCGAGCCCGAGCGCATCGCCCGGCGCGACCACGTGCTCCAGGTGATCGGCGTCTGCTGGGTGGCGTCCCTCGCGCTGTCGATCTACGTGTGACCGACGCCGGCCGGGGCCGCCCCGAAGAGGGACGGCCCCGGTTCACGCGGGGTGCTCGATCAGGCGCCGGGAGCCAGGTAGAGCAGGCGGTTCGGGGAACCGGTGCCCGGGCTGCCGACCACGCTCGGGGTGGCCTGACCGGTCAGGTAGCTCGCCACCTGGGCCGGGGTGGCCGACCGGTTGTTCTGGAGGTAGCGGGCCGCGGCGCCGGCGACGTGCGGGGTCGCCATCGAGGTGCCGCTGATGGTGCTGGTGGCCGTGTCGCTGGTGTTCCACGCCGAGGTGATCGACGTGCCGGGCGCGAAGATGTCCAGCACCGAACCGTAGTTCGAGTAGCTGGCGCGCGCGTCGGTGTTGGTGGTCGCACCCACCGTGATGGCGGCGGCGACGCGGGCCGGCGAGAAGCTGGAGGCGTTGGCGTTGCTGTTGCCCGCCGCGATGGCGTAGGTGACGCCCGCCGAGATCGAACGGCTGACGGCCGCGTCGATCGTGGAGGAGACGCCGCCACCGAGGCTCATGTTCGCCACGGCCGGCTTGACGTGGTTCGAGGTCACCCAGTCGATGCCCTCGATCACGTCGGCGAGGGTGCCGCTGCCGGCGTTGTTCAGCACGCGCACGCCGTAGACCGTCGCGCCCTTGGCGACGCCGTACTGGCTGCCCGCGATGGTGCCCGCGACGTGCGTGCCGTGGCCGTTGCCGTCCTGCGCGACGCTGTCGTTGTCCACCGCGTCGTAGCCGTTGCGGGCCCGGCCGCCGAACGTGCTGTGGGAGATGCGGACGCCGGTGTCGATGACGTAGACGTTCACGCCCGAGCCGGTCGAGGTGTAGCTGTAGGACGAGTTCAGCGGCAGGTTGCGCTGGTCGATGCGGTCCAAGCCCCACGACGGCGGGTTGGTCTGCGTCGCCTGGGTGGTGAACACCTGGTCCTGCTCGACGTAGTCGACGGCCGGGTCGGCCGCGAGCCGCTTGGCCGCCTTCTCCGGCAGCGACACGGCGAAGCCGTTCAACGCGGTGCGGTAGACGGTGTCGACCTGGCCGCCGTACTGGTTCGCCAGGCCCTGCGCGGACGCGGCCGAGCCGTCCTTGAGCTTGACGATGAAGTGGTTCTGGACCTTGTTCGCGGCGTCGGCGGCGCGGATCTCGCCCTCGGCGGCCTGCGCCGGAGCGGCCAACAGGGAGGACGCGGTGACGGCGAGCGCCGTCACCCCGACCCCGGCCAGGAACCGGACCTGTCGTGACTGTCGCATGCGGATTCCGTTCTTGAACGGTGACCCCGACCTCACCCCGAGGAGCTGTGCAGGGCTCGGGGGTGACGTTGGGCCACCTTGCCCTCGCTGACAGTCATCACCGTAGGCACCCGACGCGTTAACTCGGAAGTGTGAACATTTGCCAGTTGAGCCGTCAGCGTCAATAAACCGCCTGACCTGCGTGTTCCCATAATCCGGGCGCGGTCCGGTGACCGCGGCGCTACCGTCCGGACATGCGTTTGGAACCGGTCACCGAGGACAACTACCGGGCCGTCATCGGCCTGGAGGTCCACGAGGAGCAGCGGGCGTTCGTCGCGACGAACCTCAAGTCGATCGCGGACGCCTGGATCTACCGCCCGAGGTTGCAACCCCTTGCGCTGTACGGCGGAGAGGAGCTCGTCGGCTTCACCCTCCTGGAACGCGACCGGCCCGAGGCGCTGCACATCGTCCGGTTCATGGTCGACCGGCGCGCGCAGGGCCGCGGGCTCGGCCGCAAGGGCTTGGCCGCGATCGCCGAGGTCGCGCGCTCCGAGGGCCGCGCGGAACTGGTGCTGAGCGTGGTGCCCGGCAACGCGGTGGCCCGCGGCCTGTACGCGGCGTTCGGCTTCACCGACACCGGCGAGGTGGACGGCGGCGAGCTCGTGATGCGCCACGAGCTCGCCCCGTCGGCTCCGCCGGCTCCGACGGCTTCACCGGCTCCGTCGGCTCACCTCGCCGAGCAGTAGGTCACCGGGCAGGCGACCAGTACAGCAGTCGGCCCCACGACAGCGGCGTCGCCTCGGAGACGACCGCCGAGTGCACCTGCGCGGGTGTGGCGGTGGGGTTGAGCTGGAGGAAGCGCAGCGTCACGCCGGTGACGTACGCGGTGGACAGCGACGTGCCGCTGATGGTGTTCGTGGCGGTGTCGCCGGTGTGCCACGCCACGGTGATGCTCGTGCCGAAGGCGTAGACGTCGACCACCGAGCCGTAGTTGGAGAACGTGGCCCGGGTGTCGGTCCGGGTGGTCGCGCCGGAGGTGAGCGCCTCCCGCACGCGGGCGGGCGAGTAGTTGGCCGCGTCGGCGTTGCTGCCGCCCGCCGTGACCGACGCCGTGACGCCAGCGGCGATCAGCCGGCGCACCGCGTCGTCCACCGCGGTGGACGCGCCGCCGCCCAGGCTGAGGTTGGCCGAGGCGGGCTTGACGTGGTTGCGCGCCACCCAGTCGATGCCCGCGATCACGCCCGCGGTCGTGCCGCCGCCGGAGCCGTTGAGGACCCGGACGCCGCACACCAGCGCCTGCTTCGCGACGCCGTTCACGCTGCCCGCGATGAGGGACGCGACGGCCGTGCCGTGACCGTTGTCGTCCTGCGGCACGGCGTCGTTGTCGATCACGTCGTAGCCCTGGCACGTGCGGCCCGCGAACTCGGCGTGCGTGGTCCGGATGCCCGTGTCGACCACGTACGCGCGGGTGCGCAGCCCGGTCGACGTGTAGCTGTAGTTGCCGTCGGCGGGCAGCGCGCGCTGGTCGATCCGGTCGAGGCCGAACGGCGCGCCGGTCTGGGTGGTGTGCGCCCGCACGACCTGGTCCTGCTCGACGTACTCCACCGCCGGGTCGGCGGCGAGCCGGCGGGCCTGCTTCGCGGTCAACGTCGCGGCGAAGCCGTGCAACGACGGGAACTCGCGGGTGACCCGGCCGTCGAACCGGGCGGCGACCGCGCCGGCGGCGGCCACGTCCTTGAGCTTGACGATGTAGCTGCCGGGCACGGCGGTGGCCGAGCCGGCGTGCAGCACCGCGCCTTCGGCGTGCGCCGGCGCGGTGAGGGTGACGGCGGCGAGGGCGGCGACGCCCAGGCCGGACAGCAGTGTTCGCATGGTGGGTTTCCTTCGCAGGGCGAGGAGGGTGGCTGCTACCTCGGGTCGGCTGTATCTCGGTTGGGTCGGCACTGCGTGGGTGGCTGTCACCTCGCGGGTGGCCGTCACCTCGTGGGCGACCGGTGCAGGAGCCGGCCGCCCCACGGTTGCGGTTGCGGGCGGATCAGCTCGGCGTGCACCAGGGCGGGTGTCGCGGCGGGGTCGGTCTGGAGGAACCGGGCGGCGACGCCGGTGACGAACCCGGTCGCCATGGAGGTGCCGCTGAGCGTGTTGGTGGCGGTGTCGCCGGTGTGCCACGCCGACGTGATGCCGACGCCCGCCGCGTACAGGTCCACGCCCGCGCCGTAGTTCGAGAAGGAGGCCCTGGCGTCGGTCTGCGTGTGGGCGCCCGACGTGATCGCCTCGACGACCCTGGCGGGCGAGGTGCTGCCGACGCCGGTGTTGCTGCCGCCCGCGGTGACGGACGCGGTGATGCCCGAGGCGATCAGCCGGCGCACCGCGTCGTCCAGCGCGGTGGACGCGCCGCCGCCCAGGCTGAAGTTCGCCACGGCAGGGCGGCTCGCGTTCAGCCGCACCCAGTCCACGCCCGCGATGACACCGGAGATCGTGCCGCTGCCCTGGCCGTTGAGCACGCGCACGCCCGCCACCCGCGCGCCCTTCGCCACGCCGTACGTGCGGCCGGCGATGATCCCCGCGACGTGCGTGCCGTGGCCGTTGTCGTCCTGGGCGACGGCGTCGTCGTCCACGGCGTCGTAGCCGTGCACGGCCCGGCCGCCGAACTCGACGTGCGTGACCCGGATGCCGGTGTCGACCACGTAGGCGGTGACGCCCGCGCCGGTCGAGGTGTAGCTGTAGGTCGTGTCCAGCGGCAGGGCGGTCTGGTCGATCCGGTCCAGGCCCCACGGCGCGCCGGTCTGGGTGGTGTGCGCCCGCACGACCTGGTCCTGCTCGACGTACTCCACCGCCGGGTCGGCGGCGAGCCGGCGGGCCTGCCGCGGGGTCAGCGACGCGGCGAAGCCGCCGAACGCGGCGTACTCGCGGGTCACGCGCCCGGCCAGTCGGCTCGTCACGGCGTCGGCCGCGACGAGGTCCTTGAGCTTGACGACGTAGCTGCCGGGCACGGCGGTCGAGGAGCCCACGTGCAGGACGGCGCCCTCGGCGTGGGCGGGCGCGGTGAACAGGGTGAGGGTCGACGCGGCCACGGCGAGGCCCGGTAAGAGCTTTCGCATACGGCTTTCCTTTGCGGGGTAAGGGATCCCCGGCGCGGATCACGCGCGGGGCTGCCAGTGTGCCGAACTCGGCGCGAACGGGGGCCGTCCGGGCGCGGAGTCGGTTCGGGTGACCACCGGCTGGGATCGCCGGCGCGAGGGCGACCCGAACGTGACCGCATTACGGCGGAGAGGCGCGTGCGGCGGACTCGGACAACGTGATTGAGAAGCGATTCAACGCTGTGGATAAAATACGGCCGACCGCTCCGCCGAAACGAGAGACGAGCGTCTCCGGGCCCACTGCGGAGAAGTTCTTCGGGGTGACTGTGTATCCGTTGGGCCGGCGGTCCGCGGCCCGGGTGGGGCGACTGACTCCCCCGACGTCCGGCACGAGGTCCACCACCAGCGAGAACATCGGTGGCACGACTATTGGACCGATGGTCAACGTGAGCTTCGGCATAGGGGTTCCGTTCTCGGCGGTGCCGGCCGCCAGGCCGGATCGAGACGGGGCCGGAGCCCGCGACCACGCGGGATGTGCCGTGCGTCACCCCACGTACCCGAGGCTATGGGCCGGGCCGGGTACCCGGAAGGGACCGAATGACCGAGCGCGGTGCGGCGATCGCGGTAGCCGGGACCTTCACACCCGCCGCACCCACCTGCTGTTAATGAGAATTCAAACATTCCACAGCCGACCGGATTCCGGTCCGTTTCGGTCAAATTCAGGGCGGGAAACCCGATCGGCTGTACCGCGCCGGCGATTTTCCACGATAACGTCGCTCGCCTTGTCCTTGGGAGAACGGAGCGAAGATGCCTACGCCAGTCGTCGGACCGGAATCGCGGACACGCGATCCCCGACGGATCGATGCGGGGGCCGACCCCTTCGCGGACGCATTGCGTGCGGCGATCCGCGCCAAAGGGCTCAGCCTGGAACGCATCCAGCACAAGCTGCGGGCGCGAGGTGTGGCGGTCAGCATCGCCGCGCTGAGCTACTGGCAGTCCGGCCGCAGGCGGCCGGAACGACCGGACTCGCTCACCGCCGTCAGCCACCTGGAGGAGATCCTCGACGTCGGCGCCGACGGGTTGAGCTCACTGCTCGGTCCACCGCGGCCACGCGGCAAGGCCCGGCCCCGGACTCGCGTGTCCGGCCCCGAGGGCTGGGTCGGCGAGAGCGACTACGCGACCATCGCGGAACTGCTGGCCGACGTCGACACCAGCACCGACCAGGACCTCACCCGGCTCAGCCTGCGCGACCAGGTGGAGCTCGCGATGGACGGCAGCACCCGCCGGGTGCGGTCGCGCCAGGTGCTGCGGGCCGAGCGCTCGGGCGTCGACCGGGTCCTGCTCGGCTACGACACCCGGCTGCCCGGCGACCCGCTGCCGGTCATCGGCACCCTGCGCTCGTGCAGACTCGGGCGGGTTTCCGCCGACCCGCGCAACGGTCTGATGGTCGCCGAACTGCTGCTCGACCGCCCGCTGCGCCGGGGTGAGCGCACCGCCGTCGAGTACGAGTTGATCCACGTCGCGCCCTACCACCCCACGTTCGACAACACGCACTCCCGGCGCTTCCGCCACCCCGTGCGCGAGTACGTCCTGGAGGTCCGGTACGACTCACGGTGCCGACCCGCGCGTTGTGAGCAATTCACGACCGGTTTGACCGGTGAAGAACCAACCGACGTGCGCGAGACCCCGGTGGACACGTGGGGCTACGCGTACGCGGTCGCGCTGGACTTCGGGCCCGGCGTAGTCGGCCTGCGCTGGGAATGGACCTGACTCAATAGGAGCGCGGCAACTTCAGCGTGTGCTGCGCCACGAAGTTCAGGATCATCTCCCGGCTGACCGGGGCGATGCGGGACAACCGGGATGCGGCCAGCATGGCGCCGAGCCCGTACTCGGTCGACAGCCCGTTGCCGCCGTGGACCTGGATCGCCTGGTCCACCGCCCCCGCCACCGCCTCCCCCGCCGCGTACTTGGCCATGTTGGCCGCCTCACCAGCAGCCCGGTCCTCCCCAGCGTCGTAGAGAGCCGCGGCCTTCTGGGTCATCAGCCTCGCCAGCTCGACCTGGATCGCGCACTGCGCCAGTGGGTGCGCGATGCCCTGGTGCGCGCCGATCGGCGTGTCCCAGACCGTCCTGGTGCGGGCGTACTCGCTCGCCTGGTCGAGTGCGCGGCGGGCCATGCCGGTGGCGAAGGACGCCGCCATGATCCGCTCCGGGTTCAGCCCGGCGAACAGCTGGGCCAACCCCGCGTCCACGGCGCCGACCAGCGCGTCCGGCGGCAGGCGCACGTCGTCGAAGAAGCAGGTGAACTGCTTCTCGGGTGACTGCACCTCCATCGGGATGTGCTGGTAGGTGAAGCCGGGCGCGTTCGTCGGCACGATCAACAAGGAGGGGAGCAACCGCTGACCGGTCGCGTCCACGTGGCGGGCGACCACGAGCACGTGGTCGACCTCGTCCACGCCGGAGATGAACGACTTGCCGCCGGCTAGGACCCACTCGTCGCCGTCGCGGCGGACGGCGGTGGCGAGCTTGTGCGAGTTGGAGCCGGCGTCGGACTCGGTGATGGCGAAGGCCATCTTGGTGGTGCCGTCGGCGAACCCGGGCAGCCACCGCCGCTTCTGCCCGGCGGTGCCGAAGCGGGCGATGATCGTGGCGCAGATGGCGGGCGAGACGACGGTCAGCAGCAGCGGGCACCCCGCCCGGGCCAGCTCCTCGCACACGGCGGCCAGGTCGCCGATCCCGCCGCCACCGCCGCCGTACTCCTCGGGCACGGCCACGCCGAGGTAGCCGAGCGCGCCCGCCTCGGCCCACAGCTCGTCGGTCTTCTCGCCCGCCTTCGCCTTGGCGGTGAAGTACTCGTGGCCGTACTTGCCGGCGAGGGCGGCGACCGCCTCGCGCAACGCCCGGCGCTCTTCGCCCTCGGTGAAGTTGATCGTCATGACCCGGCCTCCCCCACTACCGCGAGCACGTCGCCCGCATCGACCTGCTGCCCCGCCCGCACCAGCACTTCCGCGACCGCGCCGCCGGTGGCAGCCAGCACGCGGTGCTCCATCTTCATCGCTTCGAGCACCAGCAGCTCCGCGCCGGCCTCGACCCGTTGCCCCGGTTCGACCGACACCCGCACCACCGTGCCGGGCATCGGCGCGACGGTGGCGCCCTCGGCCACCTCGGTCCGGGGCTCGGGGAAGCGCGGTCGGAGCCGGAGCGACACCGCACCCGACTCCCCCGGGCCGACCTCGACGCGGTCGCCGTACACCGCCACCGGGTACGTCGTGCGCACGCCGTTCCGCTCGAACGTGACCGCGTCCGGCGAAGCCGCGACGACCGTCAGGTCCAGGCTCGTCTCCACGCCCGCGCGGGTGTGCCGGTAGTCGACCTCGACGGTGTCGTCACCGTGCTCGAACACGGCCCGCTGCGGCTGGGACGCGAGGTTGCGCCAGCCCAGCGGGAGGGTGGTGCGCCGCCGCTCGGCGAGCGCGAGCGCGGCGGCCAGCGCGGCGGGGCGGACGTCGACCGGTCCGGGGGTGGTGAGGCCGTGCTGGTCCAGGAACCCGGTGTGCGTGTCGCCCGCGCCGAACGCCGGGTGCCGCAGCGTGCGGACCAGCAGGTCGCGGTTGGTGACCAGGCCGTGCAGCTCGGCGCGGTCGAGGGCGGCGGCGAGCTTGCGGATCGCCGCGTGCCGGGTCGGGGCCCAGGCGATCACCTTGGCCAGCATGGGGTCGTAGTGCACGCCCACCTCGCTGCCGTCCTCGACGCCGCTGTCCACGCGCACGCCGGCCGGCACCGCGAACCGGTGCAGCGTGCCGCTCGCGGGCCGCCAGTCGTGCGCGGGGTCCTCGGCGTACAGGCGGGCCTCGACGGCGTGACCGCTCGGGGCGGGTGGTTCGGCGGGGAGGCGGGCGCCTTCGGCGATGGCGAGCTGCCAGGCCACCAGGTCGACGCCGAACACCTCCTCGGTGACGGGGTGCTCCACCTGGAGGCGGGTGTTGACCTCCAGGAAGTGGAACGAGCCGTCGTCGGTGAAGAGGAACTCCACGGTGCCCGCGCCGACGTACCCGATGGCCTCGGCGGCCTTGGTGGCGGCGGCGAAGAGCCGCTCGCGGGCCGCCGGCGTCACGGCCGGGCTCGGCGTCTCCTCGATGATCTTCTGGTGGCGGCGCTGGATGGAGCACTCCCGCTCGCCCAGCGCCCACACCGTGCCGTGCGCGTCGGCGAGGACCTGCACCTCGACGTGCCGCGCGTGCTCCAGCAGGGGTTCGCAGAAGACGGTGCCGTCGCCGAACGCCGACTCGGCCTCGCGGCGGGCGGCGGCCACCTGCCCGGCCAGCTCGGACGCGGACCGCACCACCCGCATCCCCCGCCCACCACCACCGGCGGAGGCCTTGACGAGCAGGGGGAACTCGTCGGCCGACGCCGGGTCGAGCTCCGGCAGCACCGGCACGCCCGCCGCCGCCAGCCTCTTCTTCGCCGCGACCTTCGACCCCATCGCGTCGATGACCTCGGGGTCCGGCCCGACCCACGTCAGCCCGGCGGCGAGGACGGCGCGGGCGAAGGACGCGTTCTCGGACAGGAACCCGTAGCCGGGGTGGACCGCGTCCGCGCCGGCGGCGAGGGCGGCGGCCACCAGCAGGTCACCGCGCAGGTAGGTGTCGGCCGGGGTCGCGCCGGGCAGCCGGACCGCCGCGTCGGCCTCGCGGACGTGCGGCGAGCGCTCGTCGGGGTCGGCGAACACCGCGACCGGCGACACCCCGACCTCGCGGCACGTGCGGATCACGCGACGGGCGATCTCGCCCCGGTTGGCGATCAACAGCTTGCGGATCATCGTTGCCTCACATCCGGAAGACGCCGTAGCGGTCCGCGCCCTCGACCGGTCCGCTGTGGATGGCCGACAGGCACAGGCCCAGCACGGTGCGGGTGTCGCGGGGGTCGATCACGCCGTCGTCGTAGAGGCGGCCGGACAGGAAGGCGGCCAGGGACTGCTGCTCGATCTGGCCCTCCACCACCTCGCGCATGGCCGCGTCGTGCTCCTCGTCGTAGTCCTGGCCCTTCGCGGCGGCGGCCTGGCGGGCCACGATCGACAGCACCCCGGCCAACTGCTTCGGGCCCATCACGGCCGACTTGGCGTTCGGCCAGGTGAACAGGAACCTCGGGTCGTACGCCCGACCGCACATGCCGTAGTTGCCCGCGCCGTACGACGCGCCCATCACCACGGTCAGGTGGGGCACGCGGCTGTTCGACACGGCGTTGATCATCATCGCGCCGTGCTTGATGATCCCGCCCTGCTCGTACCGCGCGCCGACCATGTACCCGGTCGTGTTCTGCAGGAACAGCAACGGCGTGCGGCTCGCGTTCGCCAGCTGGATGAACTGCGCGGCCTTCTGCGCCTCTTCGCTGAACAACACGCCGCGCGCGTTCGCCAGCACCCCGATCGGGTACCCGTGCAGGTCGGCCCACCCCGTCACGAGGCTGCCGCCGTAGTCGGGCTTGAACTCGTCGAACCGCGACCCGTCCACGATCCGGGCGATCACCTCGCGCGGGTCGAACGGCACCCGCAGGTCCGCCGGCACCACCCCGAGCAGGTCCTCCTCGTCGTGCAGCGGCGGCTCGACGGCCTTGGGCGCGGGGCCGTGCTTGCGCCAGTTCAGCCGGGCCACCACGCGCCGGGTGAGCCGAAGCGCGTCCACCTCGTCCTCGGCCACGAAGTCGGCCAGCCCGGACGTCGTGCCGTGCATCCGCGCGCCGCCCAGCGACTCGTCGTCGGACTCCTCGCCCGTGGCCATCTTGACCAGCGGCGGACCGCCGAGGAACACCTTCGAGCGGTCCTTGACCATCACCACGTAGTCCGACATGCCCGGCACGTACGCGCCGCCCGCGGTCGCGTTGCCGAACACGGCGCTGATCGTCGGGACACCCGCCGCCGAGAGCCGGGTCAGGTCCCGGAACGCCCGGCCGCCCGGGATGAAGATCTCGCTCTGGCTGGGCAGGTCCGCGCCACCGGACTCGACCAGCCCGATCAGCGGCAACCGGTTCTGCGCCGCGATGTCGTTGGCCCGGAACGTCTTGCGCAACGTCCACGGGTTGCTCGCACCGCCCCGCACGGTCGGGTCGTTGGCCACGATCACGCACTCGACGCCCTCGACCACCCCGATCCCGGTGACCACGCTCGCGCCCACGGGGTAGTCGGTCCCCCACGCGGCCAGCGGCGACAGCTCCAGGAACGGGCTGTCCCGGTCGACCAGCAGCTCGATCCGCTCCCTGGCGAGCAGCTTGCCGCGCTCGTGGTGCCGCGCGGTGTACTTGGGCCCACCGCCCGCCAACGCCTTGGCCTGCTCGACCTCCAGCTCGGCGAGCCTGGCCAGCAAGGCCTCCCGGTTCTCGGCGTACCCCGGCGACCGACCGTCCACCGCCGTGCGCAACGTCGTCATGCCGTGTACCCCAATCGCCGTGCCGCCAGCTCCGTCATCACCTCGGTCGCGCCGCCCCCGATGCCGAGGATGCGCGCGTCCCGGTAGTGCCGCTCGACCTCGGTGTCGCGGAGGTAGCCGGCCCCGCCGTGCAGCTGCACCGCCGCGTCCACGACGAACGAGCACGCCTCCACGGCCGCGTTCTTCGCGAAGCACACCTGCGCCACGACTTCCTCGCCGGCCAGCACCTTCACCGCGACCTCCCGCGCGTACGCGCGGACGAGGTCGACGCGCTGCGCCATCTCCACCAGCCGGTGCCGGACCACCTGGCGCGCGATGAGCGGCCTGCCGAACGTCTCGCGCCGCCGCACGTACGCCAGTGCCAGGTCGAGGCAGCGCTGAGCCGTCGCGTAGGCCTGCACCGCCAACGAGATCCGCTCCACCTGGAACTGCCGCATGATCAGCGCGAACCCGGCGTCCTCGACGCCGACCAGGTTCGCCACCGGCACCCTGGCGTCCACGAACGACAGCTCGGCGGTGTCCGAGCAGTGCCAGCCCATCTTCTCCAGCCGGCGGTCCACCGCGAACCCGGGCGTGCCCTTCTCCACCACCAGCAGGCTCACGCCCTGGTGGCCGGGACCACCCGTCCGCACCGCCGTCGTCACGAAATCCGCCCGGTCGCCCGACGTGATGAACGTCTTCGTCCCGTTCACCACGTAGTGGTCGCCGTCCCGGCGTGCCGTGGTGCGCAGGGCCGCCACGTCCGAACCACCGCCCGGTTCGGTGATGGCGAGCGCGCCGATCAGCTCACCCGCCAACGTCGGCCGCACGAACCGGTCGATCAACGACGCGTCGCCGGAGTCCACGATGTGCGGCACCGCGATGCCGTGCGTGAGCAGCCCCGCGACCAGCCCGGACGACCCACCGGCCTGGATCAGCTCCTCGGTGGCCACGACGGTGTCCAGCAGGTCGCCCGCGCCGCCGACCGCCTCCGGGAACCCGAGCCCGAGCAGCCCGATCCCCGCCGCCGCGCGGTGCAGCGACCGGGGCAGCTCACCGGCGCGCTCCCAGTCGGACAGGTGCGGCACGACCTCCTGCTCGGTGAACCTCCGCACCACCGCGCGCAGGTCGCGCCGCTCGGGCGTCTCGAACAACTCCGACGTGGGGGTCACCGCAGCTCCTCCGGGATCGCCACGTGCCGGGAGCGCAACCACTCGCCCAACCCCTTGGCCTGCGGGTCGAAGCGGGTGGACGACGCCACGCCGTCGCCGAGCAGGCCGTGCAGCACGAAGTTCAGCGCGCGGAGGTTCGGCAGCTCGTGCCGGTCGACCCGGCCCGCCTCCGGCAGCAGCTCCTTCAGCCGCTCGACGGTCAGCTCCGCCCGCAGCCACTCGTACTGCGCGTCCGTGCGCACCCACACGCCGAGGTTGGCGTCACCGCCCTTGTCGCCCGAACGCGCTCCCGCGATCGTGCCCAGCGGCACCTCCTCCGGAGAAGCCCTCATACCTCGACCACCTTCCCGCCCGGCAGCACGGCCCGGTGCGGCACCGACGACCGCGGCACGTACGCGGCCCGGTACACGCCGAACGGCGTGCCGTCGCCGGGTGGCGCCGTGACGTGGAAGCCCGGGTACGACGCCAGCGCCAGCTCGACCCCCGCCCGCGAGAACGCCTTGGCCCGCTTCGGGTCCGCCGTCTTGACGGTCACGTGCAGCAGGGCGCTCGCCGTCTCCTCGGTGTCCGCGTCGGCGTGATCGGTCCGGGCCAGCGCCCACGTCAGGCCCTCCGCCCCGATCGCCGACTCCAGCTGGCGCCGGACCAGGTCCGCCTTGGCCTCGACGTCCAGCCCGGTCAGCACGAACGTGGTGGAGTTGCGGAACCCGCCCAGCGCGTTGAGGCAGACCTTGAGCGTGTCCGGCGGCGCGGAGCCCGCCACCCCCGAGATCCGCACGCCCCGCTCGTGCGGTTCGAGCCGGATCGTGTCGAAGTGGCTGACCACGTCCGGTCCGACGTAGGCGGGCGGACCGATCTCGTAGAGCAGCTGCGCGGTGACGGTGTCGACGGTGACCGCGCCGCCCGTGCCGTCGTGCTTGGTGATGACCGACGAGCCGTCCGCCTCGACCTCCGCGATCGGGAAACCGGGCCTGGCCGCGTCGATCGACGTGAAGAACGAGTAGTTGCCGCCGGTGGCCTGCGTGCCGCACTCCAGCACGTGGCCGGCGACCGTCGCCCCGGCCAGCGCGTCGTAGTCCTCCCGGCCCCAGCCGAAGTGCGCGGCGGCCGGCCCGACGACCAGCGACGCGTCGGTGACCCGGCCGGTGACCACGACGTCCGCGCCGGCGTTCAGGCACTCGGCGATGCCCCACGCGCCGAGGTAGGCGTTGGCGGTCAACGCCTCCGGGAACCGCTCGCGCACGTCGTCACCGGTCACGTAGGCGACCTTCGCGCCGAGCCCGAGCCGGTCGACCGCCTCGGCCAGTCCTTCCGGGTTCAGCCCGCCCGCGTTGGCGACGATCTTGACGCCGCGGGCCAGCGCGTCGGCCAGGTTCTCCTCCAGCTGGCGCAGGAACGTGCGGGCGTAGCCGAGGTCGGCGTCCTTCGCTCGGTCGCGGCCCAGGATGAGCATGGTGAGCTCGGCCAGGTAGTCGCCGGTGAGGACGTCCAGGTCGCCTCCGGTGAGCATCTCGCGGACGGCGGAGAACCGGTCGCCGTAGAAGCCCGAGGCGTTGCCGATGCGGATCACGACCGCTCCCGGGGAACGCGACCCGTGCCGGAAGCGCCACTCGTGCCGGGAGCGCGGCCCGTGCCGGGAGCTCCGGCGAACGCCTGCGCGATCGGGACCCAGGCACTCGCCGCCTCGCCGACCACCGTGACGGCCAGGTCGTCGCGGTGCCGCCGCTGGGTGGCCAGCAGGCAGAAGTCCAGGGCGGGACCGGTGATCCGGTCCGCCGCGTCCTGCGGGCCCCACGTCCACGCCCCGCCGTCCGGCGCGACCAGCTCGACCCGGACCGGGACCTGCGGCGCGGCCAGCCCGTTGACCACGAACGACCAGCCGAACGTGCGGACCGCGATGTGCGCGACGTGCTTGAGCCGGTGCGTGGGCTCGCGGGTCACGCCGAGCGCGTCGGCCACGTCCTGACCGTGCGCCCACGTCTCCATCAGCCGGGCGGTGGCCATGGACGTCGCGCTCATCGGCGGCCCGAACCACGGCATCTTGACGCCCGGCGGCAGGGCCGCCAGGGCATCGGCCAGCTCGACGCGGCCCGCCCGCCACTGCGCCAGCGTGATCGGCTCCCGCGCGCCCTCGTCCACCGCGTCCGGCGCGGCCCGGCTCAACGCCTCGGCGAAGGCCCGCGGGTCGCGGGCGGCGAGCGCGGCCACGCGGTCGGTCCAGCGCAGGTGGCTGATCTGGTTGGCGATCGTCCACCCCTCGGCGGGTGTCGGGACGGTCCAGTCGTCGAGCGGCGCGACCAGGTCGTCCAGCACCTGGCTCTCGGCCCGCAGGTCGCCCAGGAGGTCGGTGATCACGGTGCCTGCCCTTCGAGGAGTTCCTCCAGCATCCGCGCCCAGTGCCGGACGATCCGACTCCGCCGCTTGCCGTCGTCGGTGAGCTGGTTGGCCAGCGCGAGGCCGCGCACCAGGTCCAGGGTGAGCTGCACCGCCTCGCGGACGCCCGGCTCGGTCTCGTCGGCGTCCAGCAGCTCGACGGCGAGGCGGTGCGTCTCGCGGCCGAGGCGGACCTCCAGCGGCACCACCACGGTCTTGAGGTCGGGGTCGGTGCGCGCGGCGACCCACAGCTCCAGGGCGGCGGTGAACAGGTCGCTGGCGTAGAAGTCGGCGATCAGCTCGACCACGGCGACCGTGCTGCCGTTGACCTGGCGCGCGCGTTCCTTCAGGTCGAGGACGCTCTCCGCGCCGAGGTGCTCGACCGCGGCGGCGACCAGCTCGCCACGGGTGCGGAAGTGGTGCAGCTGGGCGCCGCGCGACACGCCGGCGCGCTCGGCCACCACGGTCGTCGTCGTGCCCGCCCAGCCGCGCTCGACCAGGCACTCGACCGTGGCCTGCATGAGCTTGCGCCGGGTCTCGCGGCTGCGGTCGGCCTGGCGCCTGGTTTCCCGCTGCCCGGTGTCGGTGGACATGGGCCGAGTGTTCCGCGCCAACTAACAAACAGTCAAGACTGATTGTTAGTTGGCGCGGTGAAGGCGGTCGAACGCGGCCGGAGGGTCCGGCCGCGTTCGGGCCACCCGACTACCCGGCTACCACCCGCCCTGGACCATGGTCTGGAACAGCCACTTGCCGTCGGCCTTCACCAGCAGGTCGCCGTAGCGCACGACCTGCGAGAACCCACCGGCGGTGATGGTCCCGTCGGTGATCACGAACACCAGGTCCGCGGTGACGAACACCGGCGTCCGGACCGACTCCATCCGCACGTCGCCCTCGCCCAGCGTGGCGCCCATGTCGGCGAGGAACCGCTCCCGGTCCCACGACTGCGCCGACCCGTCGGTCACCGCGTTGACGGGGAACAACGCCAGGTCGGCCATCGCCTCGACGTCCTTGGCCTCGGCCAGGGCGTCCCACTGCTCGAACCACGCGAGCACACCCGCCACGTCTTCGTCGGTCGGCACGAACCCCGCTCCACTGCCCGGCACAGCACTCATGTCGTACATTGTACCGTACGCCGTACGGTGACGGCCGCGCTTGATCGCCGAAGGGTCTGTCCGGAGTGGGAACCGCAGGTCAGGAGGGCCACACGGTCAAGGCGAGGTCGACCATGCGGTGCAGCCGCTCGGCGTCGACGCCGTCCGCCGCCTGGACCGAGATCCCCTGCGCGACCAGCACCACGAACTTCGCCAGGTCCGCCGCGTCCGCCCCGGCGGGGAGGTCGCCCTCTGCCTTGGCCCGCTCGAAGCGGTCCCGCAGCCCGGCCTCGCCGTCGCGCCGCCAGTCGGCGAGCCGCTCACGGGTCGCCTCGGCGTCCGCGCCCATGGCCAGCCCGCCTTGCAGGCTCAGGCAGCCGGCGGGACAGCCGGGCTTGGTCGACACCTCGACCGCGCCGCGCAACATGCGCTCGGCGGCGGCACGGGCGGTCGGCCGGTCGAGCGCGTCGCGCACGTGGACGGCCTTGCGGTCGGTGTAGTGCTCCAGCGCCTTGCGGAACAAGGACTCCTTGTTGCCGAAGGCCGCGTACAGGCTGGGCCGGTTGATGCCCATCGCCTCGGTCAGGTCGGACAGGGCCGCGCCCTCGTAGCCGCGCTGCCAGAACACCCGCACGGCCTGGTCCAGCGCCTCGTCGACGTCGAACTCACGCGGACGCCCGCCGGCCATCGACCCATCACCTCGTTCCCGGACCTGTCCGCACGGTACTCGATCCGCCCTGGTGAGGACCGCCACACGT
Source organism: Actinosynnema sp. CA-299493 (assembly GCF_050946825.1). Taxonomy (NCBI): domain Bacteria; kingdom Bacillati; phylum Actinomycetota; class Actinomycetes; order Pseudonocardiales; family Pseudonocardiaceae; genus Actinosynnema; species Actinosynnema sp. CA-299493. The sequence continues at coordinate 2,458,903 of NZ_CP191993.1, read as the reverse complement.
TCTTGACCGATCGGTACAGAACCTCAATTGTGTACCTCATGGTAAATAACTCGGGCAGGTTGGCGGGACGACGTGCGGTGGTCACCGGCGGCACGCGGGGCATCGGTGCGGGGATCGTGCGCAAACTGGCCGCCGAGGGCGCGGTCGTGCTGACCACCGCCCGGTCGGCGGGCGTCGGGGAACTGCCGGCTGGCGTGCTCTTCACCACCGCGGACGCGGCCGACCCGGACTCCGCGTCACGGTTGGCGGACGAGGCGGTCAGGCAGCTCGGCGGGGTGGACATCCTGGTGGACAACGCCGGCGGCGGCCAGGCGAAGCCGGGCGGCTTCGGCGACATCGACGACAAGGCGTGGCAGGACGTCCTGGAGACGAACCTGCTCGGCGCGGTCCGGCTCGACCGGGCGATCCTGCCCGGCATGGTCGAACGCGGCTCGGGCGTGATCATCCACATCTCCTCGTCCTCGGCGCACGTCCCCGTCGGCCCGCTGCTGCACTACTCGGCCGCCAAGGCGGCGCTCTCGAACTACAGCAAGGGGCTGGCCGAGGAGGTGGCCGCCAAGGGCGTGCGGGTCAACCGGGTCTCCCCCGGCATGACCGAGACCTCGGCGGTGGACGCGGTGATCGGCGAGATCGCCGCGACCGCCGGCGGCGACCACGACGCCGCCCGCGCCGCGTTGGTCGAGCTGATCGGCGGCATCCCGATCGGCCGCACCGGCACGCCGGAGGACATCGCCAACCTGGTGGCGTTCCTGGTGTCCGACGAGGCGTCCTGGATCACCGGGGCCGACTACGTGATCGACGGCGGCACCCTCAAGGCCGTGTAGTCCGGCGGTCGACCGGCGTCTCCCCGGCGGTCCGAACAGCGGTGCCGCCGTGATCGGCCGCCTTGTTCGATGGGTGCGGGGCTGACGAGGAGGTCGCAGTGGCGGTGTCGCGGCGGGACGTGTTGCGGTGGGCGGGCGCGGCGACGGTCGCGGGCGGCACGGCGGCGGTGGGTGGTGCGGCAGCGGGGTCCCGACCCGTGAGGTGGGCGCGGCTGCGCGCCCACCTGGCCGGTGGGCTGCTGCTACCCGGCGACGACGGCTACGACGCGGCCCGGTTGCCGTTCAACTCGCTGTTCGACCACCACCGGCCGGCCGCCGTCGCCCGGTGCGTGCGGGCCGAGGACGTGCGGCGGTGCCTGGAGGAGGCTCGGCGCGGCGGGATCCGGGTGGCCGCGCGCGGCGGCGGGCACAGCTACGCCGCCTACTCGACCCCGCACGACGGCCTGGTGGTCGACCTCGGGCCGATGAACGGCGTCGAGGTGCGCCCCGACGGCACCGCCGTGATCGGCGCGGGCGCACGCCTCGGCGACGTCTACGCGGCGCTGGCGGCGGCCGGTCGGTGCCTGCCGCTGGGCAACTGCCCGTCCGTCGGCATCGCGGGTCTCACCCTGGGTGGCGGCCTCGGCTGGGTGGACCGCGCGTACGGCCTCACGTGCGACTGGCTGCGTGCCGCCCGCGTGGTCACGGTCGACAGCCGCCTGGTCACCGCCTCGGCGGACCGGGAGCCCGACCTGTTCTGGGCGTTGCGCGGTGGCGGTGGCGGCAACTTCGGCGTGGTCACGTCGTTCGAGTTCGCCACCGCGCCCGCGCCGGAAGTGCTGACCGTGTTCCGGCTGCGGTTCCCGGCCGGGTCGGCGGCGGACGTGCTCGGCGCGTGGCAGCCGTGGAGCGCCGGGGCGCCCGACCACCTGTCCAGCACCTGCGTGGTCCTGCCCGACGGCTCGGTCGACCTCACCGGCTGCTCGACCGGCCCGGAGGCGCCGCTGCTCGCGGAACTGGCCCGCCTGGGCGTGGCCGGGCCCCTCGAACACGCCGAGGTCGACTACCCGACCGCGACGGCGATCATGACCCAGGGGCACCCGCCCCGCAACGCCTTCCGCGCGTCCTCGCGCATCGCGGACGGCATGTGGGGCGACCCGGCGGCGGTGGCGGGCACGGTGCGGGGCAAGGACAGCGCGCTGCTCGTCGTGGGCGCGCTCGGCGGCGCGATCGACCGGCTCGGCCCTGCCGACACGGCCTACCCCCACCGCGGCGCGCCGACGTCCGTCGAGGTCTTCGGCGCCGTCGGAGACCTGCCGCCCGAGCAGGTCACCCGCGAGGTGGACGACGCGCAATCGGCGTTGGCGGGCCTGATCGGCGCCGGGACCTACATCAACTACCTGGACCCGGAGCAGGAGGACTGGGCGGAGACGGGCTACCGGCACAACCTGCCCCGGCTGCGCGCCGTCGCCCGCCGCTACGACCCGGACGGGGTGCTGCGGTTCCCGCAAGCCGTCAGAGGGCGTTGATCTCGACGCTGCCCAGGCGTCGGACGGGCGCGCCGCGCCTCGCCACCGCCAGCATCGCCCGGCCGAGCCGTTCGCTGGTCGTGGTGTGCCTGGGCAGCAGTCGGGACAGCGCCGGGTACAGCCGCCGCGCCACCGCGTACGAGCCCCGGTACCAGCGGACCTTCGACTTGACGCCGTGGACCGGCTGGATGAAGGCGGGGCGGAACGCGTACCCCTCCAGGGGCAGGGCGATCACGTCGTCCTCGGTGCGGCCCTTGACCCGCGCCCACCTGGCGCGGCCGTGCGTGTCGGTGCCCGCGCCGGACACGTAGACGAACGTCGACCCGGGGTTCACCTCGGCCAGCACGCGGGCGGCGGCGAGCGTGTAGTCGTAGGTGATGTGCTCGTACTCGCGCGGCGACATGCCGACGGACGACACGCCCAGGCAGTAGAAGCACGCGTCGTAACCGGTGAGGCGGTCGGCCACCCCGGTGAAGTCGGTGAAGTCCCGGTGGGTCAGCTCGGTCAGCTTCGGGTCGGACACCCCCGTGCCGCCGCGACCCACCGCGAGCACGGCCGTCACGTCCGGGTCGAGCAGGCACTCGCGCAGCACGCCCTGCCCCACCATGCCGGTGGCCCCGAACACGATCACCCTCATGCGGCGAGCGTAGCTCGCCGACATCGGACGTCCACACAGGATTCCACCGGGTCGACGAGCCGGGCAGCACGGGCGCGACGACCACCCCTCACGCCCTAGACCGCGCCCACCTCCACCACGACCCGGGTGTCGGGGTCGCGGGCGAAGCAGTTGTGGCTGACCAGGCCGTTGGCCACGAAGTCGCCGGTGCCGGTGGTGATGTCGTACAACGTCCGCGTCACGCCCAGCGACTCCACCGACACCACCACCAGGTCGGACGTCGTGGGCACCGCCATGCCCTCGACCGCGTTCCCGCGCGGTATCGCGGGACCGACCAGGTGCAGGAACCGCAACCGCTCGGCCAGCCCGCCGGTGATCCGCACCCCGCGCACCTCGACCACGTGCGGCACGCGCAGCCGCATCAACGCCAGCACCGCCGCCTCGAACACCGCGCTGTCCGAACTGGACATCACCAGCTCGCCGCCGGTCGAGCTGCCGCGCGCGTCGAACAGGCCCGCCAGGAAGCCCTTCGACCACTCCTCCCCCGGCTGGACCGGCCGGTCGAGCAGCTCGTCCTCGCGCGGCACCCCGCCGCCGGCGAACTCGCGCACGCGGCGCAGCACGTCCGGGTCGCTGGGCAGGCCGCCGCGCACCGCGCCCCACAGGTAGGCCGCGCGGTACTCCCCACCGCGGGCGGGCGGCGTGGCGAACCGGCCCGTCCCGACCAGTCGCGCGCCCTTGACCAGGAACGGCCGTTCCTCGAAGTCGTCGCACCGGCCGGGCGTGACGTGCTTCCAGCCCTCGTCGCCGAGGAACCGGTGATCACCGCCCGCCACGACCTGCGTGCCGTCGGTCAACGTGACCCGGTAGGCGGGTTTGGCGGTCTTCCAGTGCGCCTGCACGCGGGTCACCACGAACCGGCCCTTCGACGTGCCGAACACCCCCTCGCCGACGGCCAGCTCGGCGATGGGCTTGGTGCGGCCGTTCGCCAGCAGCACCGGCGTGTCACCGGTGAGGCAGTACGTGCAGCCGTGCGCGCAGCCGCGGTGGGGGTCGACCGTTCCGCCGGACGGCAGGCCGCCGCCGGGCGCCCTGGTCGGCACGGACTCGGCGTTCACCCCGGGTAACCCGACGCCGGCGAGGTCGGGAGTTCGTACGCTGCGCACCAGCCCCGGCACACCCGGCAGAGCCTGCTGCCGGTCCGCCCCGTCCTTCTGCCCGTCCCATCGCATGTCCACATTCGAACACGCGTTCGAACAACGGTCAATCGGAGTACCTGTGCTGGACGTCATCTTGTGGCCCTTCAAAACCACAGCGTTCACGTTCGCCGGCACCACCACGAGTTGGGGCGAGGTGGCCGGTTTCGTGACCGGCGCGCTCTGCGTGTGGCTGGTGGCCCGGCAGAACCCGCTCAACTGGCCGATCGGCATCCTCAACAACCTCGCCTTCCTCGTGTTGTTCGCGACCAACGACCTCTACGCGGACTCGGGCCTCCAGGTCGTCTACGTGGTGCTCGCGCTGTACGGCTGGTGGGCCTGGCTGCGCGGCGGCGTCCAGCACACCCCGCTGCCGGTCGGCCGGACCACTCGCGAGCAGTGGTGGTGGCTGCTCGTGGCCGGCGTGGCGGGCACCCTGCTGCTGGTGTGGGTGCTCACCACGTTCAGCGACTCGACCGTGCCGTGGGCGGATTCCGTGACCACCGTGCTCTCCCTGCTGGCCACGTGGGGCCAGACCCGCAAGAAGGTCGAGTGCTGGTGGCTGTGGATCGCCGCGGACGTGATCTACGTTCCTTTGTACGCCTACAAGGACCTGTGGCTGACCGCGATCCTCTACGTCGGCTTCATGGCCCTGTGCGTGCTCGGCCTGCGCAATTGGACGAAGGCGTTGCGCCAGGACGAGGCGGTGACCGCGTGACCGACTTCGACCACGCGCTGGTGCTCGGCAAGTTCTACCCCCCGCACGCCGGTCACCACCACCTCATCCGCACGGCCGCCGCGCGCAGCCGGCGCACGACCGTGACCGTGTTGGCGTCGAGCGCGGAGTCCATCCCGGTCACCGACCGGGTGTCGTGGCTGCGCGCCGAGCACGCGGGCACGCCCGGCCTCGTCGTGCTCGGCGACGTGGACGACCACGAGATGGACTTCCACAGCGACGCGGTGTGGGAACTGCACATGGGCGTGGCGCGGGCGGTGCTCGCGCGCCGGGCCATCCTGGACGGCGACCCGGCGTCGGCGGCGGTCGACGCGGTGTTCTCCAGCGAGCGGTACGGCGACGAGATGGCGAAGCGGCTGGGCGCGCGGCACGTGCTGGTGGACCTCGACCGCGGCGCCGTTCCCGTGTCGGGGACGGCGGTCCGGGCCGATCCGCGCGGGCAGTGGGAGTGGCTCGGGCGGGCGACGCGGGTCGGGTTGTGCGCGCGGATCGTGGTGGTGGGAGCCGAGAGCACGGGCACGACGACGTTGTCGCGGCAGTTGGCGGAGGCGTTGGGCGCGCCGTGGGTGCCCGAGTACGGGCGGGAGCACACCGAGTCGAAGCTGGCCGCTGCCCGGGCGTTCGACCCCGGCGTGGGCGTCGAGGGTCTGGTGTGGACGGTCGGCGACTTCCAGGACGTGGCGCGCAGGCAGCAGGAGCTGGCCGACGCGGCGGTGGACGGACCGGTCCTGGTGTGCGACAACGACGCGTGGGCGGCGACCGCGTGGGGCCACCGCTACCTCGGCGCGCCGCGCGCGGACATCGCGCCGGACGCCCACCGCCCCGCCCTGTACCTGCTGACCGATCACGTCGGCGTGCCGTTCGAGCAGGACGGGTGGCGGGACGGCGAGCACCTGCGGTCGTGGATGACGGACCTGTTCCGGGTCGGGCTCGCGCGCAGGGGCGTGCCGTGGCGGTTGGTCACGGGGTCGCCGGACCAACGGCTGCGGCAGGCGCTGGCGGCGTGCGAGGAAGCGGTGGCCGCGCACTTCCGGTTCGCCGAACCGTTGTCGCCATCAGACGGTCACGACGACCTGGTCCAGTGACTTGCGGATCAGCTTCGGCACCACGCAGTCCTCGGCCGGGTAGCCGATCGGGATCACCGCGAACGCCTTCTCGTTGCGCGGGCGGCCCAGCACGTCGCCGAGGAACTTCATCGGCGACGGCGTGTGGGTCAGCGCGGCGAGCCCGGACAGGTGCAGCGCGGTCAGCAGCATCCCGACCGCGATGCCGACCGACTCGTCCACGTAGTAGTGCTTGCGGCGACTGCCGTCGGGCTCCAGGTAGTACCGCTGCTGGAACACGACGACCAGCTCCGGCGCGTCGGTCAGGTGCGGCTTGACGTCGTCGGTGCCGAGCGGGCGCAGCGCGTCCAGCCACTCGTCGCCGAGCCTGCCCGCGTAGGAGACCCGTTCCTCGTGCTCGGCGGCCTCCCGGATGCGGCGGCGCACCGCGGGGTCCTTGACCAGCACGAACGTCCAGGGCTGCTGGTGGGCGCCACTGGGCGCGGTGGAGGCGACCTCGATGGCGTCGAGCACCACCTGGTCGGGCACGGGGTCGGTGGAGAACATGCGCACCGTGCGGCGGTCCCCCATGCGGGCGCGCAGGTCGGCGGCCGTGCGCAGGGACTCGTCGACCGGCATCCTGGCCGGCCGGTACGGGACCGGCTCGAAGGACCGGCCGTGGATGGGTGTCCAGTTCGTGGTCACGCGGGGAGCGTGGCACCGACGGGGCCGCCGTTGAAGGGTTCACCCCGAAATTCGCACTGAACTGTCCGACATGCGGACGACTGGGGTGTGCGGGCAGTATGTGCGCGTGCGCGCCAAGGACCTCATCGCCGCCCGTGGACACGGCCACGGGCACGGCCCCGTCGGGCCCGCTTCCCCACCTGTGCGGAAGCTGCTGCTGGTCCTGCTGCTGCCGCTCGTGCTCGCGACCGTGGTCGGCGCGCTGCTGCTGTACCCGTTCGGGCACGAGCAGCGCACGGGCGCGGAGGCGGGACTCGCGCAGGTGCCGGTGCGCGGCGACGTGACGGCCGTGGCGAAGGGCGGGTGCGGCCCGGACTCGGGCGAGGCCGGCGGCACGGGGTGCGTGCTGGTGACCGTGCAGATGAGCGACGGGGTGGCGGCGGGCCGGGAGGTCCGGGTCCCGGTGCCGGACCAGCCGGGCACGCCGACGTTCACCGTGGGCGACGCCGTGGTGCTGTCCTTCGGCGGCGGCAACCCGAACGACAGCACGTCGTACCAGCTGGCCGACTTCCAGCGCGGCGTGCCGTTGCTGCTGCTGGCCGTGCTGTTCGCGGCGGCCGTGCTGCTGCTGGGGCGTTGGCAGGGTTTGGCGGCGCTGGGCGCGCTGGTGTTGAGCTTCGTGGTGCTGGCGCTGTTCGTGCTGCCCGCGATCCTGGCCGGGGAGAGCCCGCTGACCGTGGCCGTGGTCGGCGCGGGGTTGATCATGTTCGTGGTGCTGTACCTGACGCACGGGCTGTCCGCGCGGACGTCCACGGCGGTGCTGGGCACGTTGGTCAGCCTGGCGTTGATCGGCGTGCTGGGCGCGGTGTTCTCGGCGTTCGCCAAGCTGACCGGGCTGGACCAGGAGACGGCGAACCTGGTCTCGCTGCTCGGGCACGGCATCGACACGCGCGGGCTGCTGCTGGCGGGCACGCTCATCGGCGCGCTCGGCGTGCTGGACGACGTGACCGTGACGCAGACCAGCTCGGTGTGGGAGCTGCGGCGGGCCAACCCGTCGCTGGGGTTCCGGGAGCTGTACGCGGCGGGGTCGCGGATCGGCCGCGACCACCTGTCGTCCGTGGTGAACACGCTGGTCATGGCATACGCGGGCGCGGCGCTGCCGTTGCTGCTGGCGTTCACGCTGTCGGGGCGCAGCCTCGGCGAGATCCTGACCGCCCAGGAGGTGGCGCAGGAGGTCGTGCGGACCCTGGTGGGCAGCATCGGGCTGGTCGCGGCGGTGCCGATCACGACCGCGCTGGCGGCGTGGGTGGCCAGTCGTGAGCCGGTGCGCGAGCCCGCGTCGGACGGGTCGGACGGGTCGGACGGGTCGGACGGGTCGGACGGGTCGGACGGGTCGGAGGACTCGGTCGAGCCGGTGCGCGAGCGGGCCGTCGCCGATCCGCTGTGGCGAAAGCACGTGCGAGGGGACCTGCGCACCGGCTACGACCCGGCCAAGGGGCCGTGGCTCCGCCCGGCTAGCGGGCCAGCAGGACCAGCAACAACGCGATCGCGGCGGGCACGGACTGGACGAAGAGGATCCGACGGCTGACCGTCGCCGCGCCGTACAGCCCCGCGACGATCACGCAGATCAGGAAGAACACGGCGAACGCGAACCCGGTCGTGCCACGCGCGATCAGGGCGAAGACCAGCCCGGCGGCCAGGAACCCGTTGTAGAGGCCCTGGTTGGCCGCGAGCACCTTCGACTCGGCGGCGAACTCGGGCGTGGTGCCGAACGCGGCACGGCCGCGCGGGGTGTTCCAGAGGAACATCTCCAGCACGACGATGTAGAGGTGGATGGCCGCGACGAGCGCGGTGAGTACGTCTGCGGCGAGCTGCACGGATGGGAACCGTACCCGCCGTGCCGCGGACCGTGCGCGGCCTCGCCGCCCGTGTCGGCCACCGGGCTGGTCCCGGGTGTGCTCGCGCTGCCGCGCATCGCCGACCCGCCGGCGCGGTTGACGCCGCCGGCGCGGGCGTTGCCGCAGGTGGTGGAGCTGCGGGGGCTGGAGGCGGTGCAACGCCGACTGGCGGAGCCGGAGACCGGGATCGCCACGTCGGGCGGGAACACCGGGCAGCTCGACGAGTCGATCCGGGCGCCGGGCGCCGCGCTCGGGCCGTCGCAGGGCGCGGCGGAGCGGCTGGGCCGGTTGGTGGACCGCCTGCCGGGCCGGAAGCGGCGCACGCAGTCGCTACCGGGATAATCATCGGGTGGGACGGATCCGGAAAGCCGACGAGACCATCAGCCGTGAGGTCGACTCGGGCATCGCGGAGCTGATCCCCGATCCCGACGTGCCGAGGGCGTGGATGCTCCGCCTGAACGGCACCCCGCAGTCCCACGTGGACCTGGACGACCCGGGGCACCTGGAGTTCGAGTACCTGCGGCGGTTGGGTCACGTGGCGGACCTCGTCGCGCCGGGCAGCGAGCCGATCCGGGCGCTGCACCTGGGCGGCGGCGCGCTCACGTTGCCCCGGTACATCGCGGTGACGCGACCGCGGTCCAGCCAGCAGGTGGTGGAGATCGACGCGGCGTTGGTCGACCTGGTGCGCGGCGTGCTGCCGCTGGACCGGAACTGGCGGCTGCGGATCCGCAACGGCGACGCGCGCGCGGTGCTGGAGAAGGCGCCCGAGGCGGCGTTCGACCTGGTGGTGACGGACGTGTTCGCCGGGTCGCGGACGCCGGCGCACCTGACGTCGGTGGAGTTCGTGGCGTTGGCGTCACGGGCGCTGCGTGCGGGTGGTGTCTACGCGGCCAACATCGGTGACGGCGGGAAGCTCGCGTTCGCCAAGGCCCAGGCCGCGACGGTCCGGGCGGTGTTCCCGCACGTGTGCGTCCTGGCGGAACCGGCGGTGTTCAAGGGCAGGCGGTTCGGCAACTTCGTGCTGGTCGGGTCGCACGTCGAGCTGCCGGTGGCGGCGTTGACCCGGTTGACGGCCGGTGATCCGTTCCCCGGCCGGGTGGAGCACGACGACTCGTTGATCCGGTTCATCGGCGGTGCGCCTCCGACGACGGACGCGACGGCCACCCAGTCCCCCGCGCCACCGAAGGGGACCTGGGGTCTGCCGGATGATTAGGTCGAACGATCAAGCCGGATGATCAGGCCGGATGATCAGGTTGATCGATCAGGCGGAGATCAAGCCGTGGGAAGTTCGTGACGGATCCACACCCGTTCCTGGTGGGCGCGGGTTGACTCCGGGGTGGAAAGAACAAAGCGTCCTCGCCGGACGGGCAGATCAGCAGGATGACGCCCTGGTGGGTGGTCATGCTGCGGGTCCGTTGTGGGTCGGGTTTCGTGTCATCCCACCGACCTCCCTACGGGCTACCACACGTATCAAGGGGGGCGGCCCCCAGTCGACGCCGTGGGCAAGCCTTCACCGGCCCCCCTTGACACGCGCGGTAGGGCGGAGCCAGGTCGGCGGGATGACACGAAGCCCTCCTGCTGGGGGAAGAAGGCGAAGGGCGGGGCGGGGCGAGGGGGGCGGGGTGAGCGGGGCGGGGTGTCGGTGGGAGGGGGTTGTGACCCGTTCGGTTGCTGACGGCGGGTCGAGTGGTCCAGGGGTGAACCGGACGACACGGGCGGGATCGGGGTGGGGATGTGAGCGGGCGGGGTCGTGGGTGTCAGGGTTGGTCGAGGGTGGAGACGAAGCGGGAGATGGCGTCGGGGTTCAGCTTCTGCGCCAGGCGGCCGGTGGGGGCCATGGAGCCCAGTTGGTAGAGGGGGCGGTCGGCGGCGGCCAGGCCGCGGGCTTCCGCGCGGAGTTGGGCGACCAGCAGTTCGGAGAAGACGAGGCCCGGGGCGTCGCCTCGGCCGGCCAGGACGTCGGCCAGCTTGCGCAGCGGGAGGATGCCCTGCTCCCGGCCGCCGGTGCCGGCGTAGATGGCCAGCGCCAGGTTGATGGCCTTGCCCCCGCCGCGCACGAACAGACCGACCGTGCGGGCGCCGCGGACGTCGGTCACCAGCAGGTCCAACTGGTCCGCGGTGTGGAGGTCCACCGAACGGGTGCCGAACGCCCGCACCGAGAGGACGTGGCCTTCCAGCCAGACTCGGCGCTTGGCCTCGGACCAGGCCAGCATGAGGAGGGGGATGGCGAAGACCGCAGCCGTGACGAGGCCGGCGGTCCGGCCCGCGAGCAGCCCCAGCAACCCGCCGAACGCGGCGGCGACGATCAGGGCGCCGATGGCGACCGTACGCGCGCGCTTGCGCACCGCCTTGGGGTCAAGCAGGTCAAGGGCAATCCGCTCGCTCACCGGCCCAACGCCTCCAGCACTGTGATCACCACGTCCGCCAGCGGCACCTCGCGCTGGTCGCCCGACGACAACTCCTTCACCTGCACGACGCCCGCCTCGATGTCGCGCTCACCCAGCACCAGGGCGAAGCGCGCGCCGGAGCGGTCGGCGCCCTTCATCGCGCCCTTCAGGCCCTTGCCGCCGTACGACAGGTCGAACCGCACACCGGCGGCGCGCAGCGGCGCGGACAGCGCGACCAGCCGCGACTTCGCCGCCTCGCCCAGCGGCACGCCGTACACGTCGCACCGGGTCACGTCACCCGGCGACACGCCCTCGGCCTGGCACGCGAGCAGCGCCCGGTCCACCCCGAGGCCGAAGCCGACGCCGGACAGCGGCTGCCCGCCGAGCTGCTCCATCAGGCCGTCGTAACGCCCGCCGCCGCCGATGCCGGACTGCGCGCCCAGCCCGTCGTGCACGAACTCGAACGTCGTCTTCGTGTAGTAGTCCAGCCCGCGCACCATCCGCGGGTTCTCCACGAACTTCACGCCCAGGTCGTTCAGGTAGCCCTTGACCTGCTCGTAGTGGGCCAGCGACTCGGCCGACAGGTTGTCCACCATCAACGGCGCGTCGGCGACCAGCTCGCGCACCTCCGGCCGCTTGTCGTCCAGCACCCGCAGCGGGTTCAGCTCGGCCCGCCGGCGCGTCTCCTCGTCCAGCGGCAGCCCGGCCAGGAACGCCTGCAACTTCTCCCGGTACTGCGGCCGGCACGTGGCGTCGCCCAGCGACGTCAGCTCCAGCCGGAACCCGGTCAGCCCCAGCGCCCGGAACCCGGCGTCGGCCACCGCGATCACCTCGGCGTCCAACGCCGGGTCGTCCACCCCGACCGCCTCGACGCCGACCTGGTGGAACTGCCGGTAGCGGCCCGCCTGGGGCTGCTCGGCGCGGAAGAACTGCCCCGCGTACGCGAGCTTCACGGGCAACTGGCCCCGGTCGAGGCCGTGCTCGATGACGGCCCGCATGACGCCCGCCGTGCCCTCGGGCCGCAGCGTGATGGACCGCCCGCCCCGGTCGGTGAACGTGTACATCTCCTTGCTGACCACGTCGGTCGACTCGCCGACGCCCCGCGCGAACAACGCGGTGTCCTCGAAGACGGGCAGCTCGACGTAGCCGTAGCCGGCGCGACGCGCCGACTCCACCAGCGTGTCGCGCACCGCCAGGAACGACGCCGAGGTGGGCGGGAAGTAGTCGGGAACGCCCTTGGGGGCGGCGAAGGGGGTCGTCACTGTTCTCTACAGTCCTCGGTGCGGTGCGGCCGGCGCGCCCGGTGAGCCCAGCTCCAGCAGGAACGGGTTGCTCACGCGCTCGCGACCGATGGTCGTCGTCGGTCCGTGGCCAGGGAGCACCACCGTGTCGTCGGCCAACGCCAGCACCTTCGTGCGCAACGACGTCAGCATCTCGCGGTGGTTGCCGCCCGGCAGGTCGGTGCGTCCGATGGAGCCGGCGAAGAGGGTGTCGCCGGACAGCACGAGCCGTCCGCCCTCCTCCGTGCCGGCGCGGAACATCACCGACCCGCCGGTATGGCCGGGTGTGTGGTCGACGGTCAGCCGGAGACCCGCCAGGTCCAGCTCGGCGCCGTCGGTCAGCTCGCGCACCTCGCGCGGCTCCCGCATCTCCAGCTTGCCGCCGAAGAACGCCGCCCGCGACTGCGCGCTCATGCCCTTGAGCGGGTCGGACAGCATCCCGCGGTCGTCGGGGTGGATCCACGCCGGGACGTCGTTGCCGTCGCAGACGGGCGCGACGGAGAACGTGTGGTCGAAGTGCCCGTGCGTCAGCAGCACCGCGACCGGCGAGAGCCGGTGCTCGCGCAACGCCTCGGTGACCGGCTCGACCGCGTCCTGGCCGGGGTCGACCACCACGCACGGCCCGCCCGCGCCCGTGGCCAGCACGAAGCAGTTGGCCTGGAGAGCGCCGGTCGGGAACCCGATCACCAGCACGGGATCACCTCTCGTCGGCAACGGATCGACAACGGATCCCTGTGGACCACGTCAAGCAGCCTATCCGGCATACACCAGTCACATACGTGCCCCCTAGACTGCTGACCGATCGTCGCCGTCGACGCAGAGATCAGGGAGGTTGCAGGTGCCGACCAACGTGCAGCGCCGCGAGCAGGCCAAGCGGAAGCTGGAACGCCAGCTCGTCCGCAGGGCGGAGCGCGCGAAGCGGCGCCGGGTGATCGCAGTCGTCGCGACGGCGGTCATCGTCGTCGTGATCGCGGGCGGTGTGTACTTCCTCGCCACGACCGACTTCAGCAGCACCGGCGACGATGCCGCCGCCGCCAGCTCGAACACCCCGGCTCCGATCGAGATCCCGACCGAGGTGAAGGCGCTCCCGACTCGCGCGACGCCCATCGCGGACCCGGCCACGTGCGAGTACCGCCCGTCGACGGAGCCCGCCTCCAAGGAGGGCACGAAGGCCCCCGAGGCGAGCGCCCCCGCGACCGGCACCGCCACCGCCACCATCACGTCCAACGTCGGCGAGCTGAAGCTGACCCTGGACCGCGCCCTCGCGCCGTGCGCCGTGAACAGCTTCGTCAGCCTGGTCAAGCAGGGCTACTACAACGGCAGCACGTGCCACCGCATCGGCACCGAGGGCCTCCAGATGCTCCAGTGCGGTGACCCGACGGGCACCGGCACCGGCGGCCCCGGCTACACGTTCGACAACGAGACCTGGCCCGAGCTGACCTACGGCCGCGGCTACCTGGCCATGGCCAACGCCGGCGGCACCGAGCCCGGCAAGGGCACGAACGGCAGCCAGTTCTTCATCGTCTACGGCGACGCCCAGCTGTCGCCCGACTACACCGTCTTCGGCAGCCTGGACGAAGCCGGCCTGAAGCTCATCGACGAGGTGGCCCGCGCGGGCCACGACGGCTCGTTCGACCCGAGCCCCGGCGGCGGCAAGCCGAACAAGGAAGTCAAGTTCGAGTCGGTCGCCGTCGCCTGACCCACCGACGAACACGCAGGGGCCCGCTACTCGGGAGAGGAGTAGCGGGCCCCTGCGTCTTCCCCGTCGACCAAGAAGGCCGACAGCCGGATACTCGCACCACCCGCTTACGTTTCACTGACGCGACTCCCCCACCACGCCCTACTCACTCACCCCGCCCCGCTCGCCCCTCTCACCCCGCTCCGCTCGCCCTGCCCGCCCTGCCTGCCCGCCCTGCCTGCCCGCTCGCCCCGCCCTTCCGCCTTCTTCCCCCGCAGAAGGGCTTCGTGTCATCCCGCCGACCTGGCTCCGCCCTACCGCGCGTGTCAAGGGGGGCCAGTGAAGGCTTGCCCGCGGCGTCGACTGGGGGCCGCCCCCCTTGATACGTGTGGTAGCCCGTAGGGAGGTCGGTGGGATGACACGAAACCCGACCCACAACGGACCCGGCACAGAACCACCCACCAGAGGGTCATCCTGCTGATCTGCCCGTCCGGCGAGGACGCTTTTCGCTCTCTCGCCCTTCCACGTTCCAGCCGGCAACGCGCCGGCTCGCGGCCAGCACCGTCAGCCGATCACGACGCCGACGTCACCCGGTACACGTCGTACACGCCCTCCACGCTCCGCACGGCCTTCAGCACGTGGCCGAGGTGCTTCGGGTCGCCCATCTCGAACGAGAACCGAGACACCGCGACCCGGTCCCGCGACGTCGTCACCGACGCCGACAGGATGTTGACCTTCTCGTCGGCCAGCACCTTCGTCACGTCCGACAGCAGCCGGTGCCGGTCCAACGCCTCGACCTGGATCGCCACCAGGAACACCGAGGACGACGACGGGGCCCACTCGACGTCCAGCAGCCGCTCGGGCGTCCTCACCAGCTCGTCCGCGTTCGTGCAGTCCGTCCGGTGCACGGACACCCCGCCACCTCGCGTCACGAACCCGAGGATGTCGTCCCCGGGCACCGGCGTGCAGCAGCGCGCGAGCTTGACCCACACGTCCGTCGCGTCCTTGACGATGACGCCCGCGTCACCGGTGACCCGCCGGCGCGCCACGGTGGACGGCGTGGACCGCTCCGCCAGCTCCTCCTCGGCGTGCTCGACGCCGCCGAGCTGCGCGACCAGCCGCTGCACGACGTGCCGGGCGGACGTGTGGCCCTCCCCCACGGCCGCGTACAACGCCGACACGTCGGGGTAGTGCAGTTCCTTCGACAGCGCGCCCATGGAATCGGCCGAGACCAGCCTCTGCAACGGGAGCCCGACGCGTCGGACCTCCTTCGCGATGGCGTCCTTGCCGACCTCGATGGCCTCTTCCTTGCGCTCCTTCGCGAACCACTGCTTGATCTTCGCCTTGGCCCTGGGCGAGGCCGCGAACGACAGCCAGTCGCGGGACGGGCCCGCGCCCTCCGCCTTCGAGGTGAAGATCTCGATGACCTCACCGTTCTCGAGCTTGCGCTCCAGCGCGACGAGCCGACCGTTCACCCTCGCGCCGATGCACCGGTGACCCACCTCGGTGTGCACGGCGTACGCGAAGTCGACCGGCGTGGACCCGGTCGGCAACGTGACCACGTCGCCCTTCGGCGTGAAGACGAAGATCTCCCGCGCGGCCAGGTCGAACCGCAGCGACTCCAGGAACTCGCCCGGGTCGGCGGCCTCGCGCTGCCAGTCGAGCAGCTGGCGCATCCAGGCCATCTCGTCGACCTCGACGCCCTTGCCGGTGTGCGTGCCGCGCGTCTCCTTGTACCGCCAGTGCGCCGCGATGCCGTACTCGGCGGTCCGGTGCATGTCGTAGGTCCGGATCTGCACTTCCAGCGGCTTGCCGTCCGGCCCGATGACCGTCGTGTGCAACGACTGGTAGACCCCGAACCGGGGCTGCGCGATGTAGTCCTTGAACCGGCCCGGCATCGGCTGCCACAGCGCGTGCACGACGCCCATCGCCGCGTAGCAGTCGCGGACCTCGTCCACCTGGATGCGCACGCCCACCAGGTCGTGGATGTCGTCGAAGTCCCGACCGCGCACGATCATCTTCTGGTGGATCGAGTAGTAGTGCTTGGGCCTGCCCTCGACCTTGGCCGTGATCTGGGCGCCCGCCAACTGCTGGGACAGCTCCGTGATCACCCCGCCGAGGTACGTGTCGCGGGACGGCGCGCGGTTGGCCACCAGGCGCACGATCTCGTCGTACTTCTTGGGCTGGAGGATCGCGAACGCCAGGTCCTCCAGCTCCCACTTGACCGTCGCCATGCCGAGGCGGTGCGCCAGCGGCGCCAGCACCTCCAGCGTCTCGCGCGCCTTGCGGGCCTGCTTCTCCGGCGGGAGGAACCGCATGGTGCGCATGTTGTGCAGCCGGTCGGCGAGCTTGATGACCAGCACCCGGGGGTCCTTGGCCATGGCGATGACCATCTTGCGGATGGTCTCCGCCTCGGCCGCCGCGCCGAGCTTGACCTTGTCGAGCTTGGTGACGCCGTCCACGAGGAGCGAGACCTCGGTGCCGAAGTCGACCCGCAGCTGGTCCAGCGAGTAGTCCGTGTCCTCCACCGTGTCGTGCAGGAGGGCGGCGACCAGGGTCGTGGTGTCCATGCCCAGCTCGGCCAGGATCGTCGCCACGGCGAGCGGGTGCGTGATGTAGGGGTCGCCGGACTTGCGCCGCTGGGGGCGGTGCTTCTCCTCCGCCACGTCGTAGGCGTGCTGGAGCAGCGCCAGGTCGGCCTTGGGGTGCAGGTCGCGGTGGACGGCCGCCAGCGGTTCGAGCACCTGTTTGACCGGCGCGGCGCGCTGGGCGGTGATCCGACGTGCCAGCCGCGCGCGCACGCGCCTCGTCGCCGACGGCGGCCGTGCGGGCACGGGCGGCGGCGTCTGGGCGGGTTCGGTGTCCTGGCTCAACCACGCTCCTCGGGTCTAGGAACCGAGGATAACTCCGTTGGAGGCCCTACCCCGGCGCCGAGCCGATGAGCGGTGCAGTTCACACGGTGAGCAGCACCTGTGATTCACCTGGACCAATCGGTCTTGAGCCCCGCGACGAACGCCGCGAACCTCTCCCTCGGGAAGCTCAGCTCCCCTCCCTCCGGCCGCTTGCTGTCTCTCACCGCAGCGGACTCAGGGGTAACCAAGAGCTCGACGCAGTCCGGGTTGGTGGAGCTGTAAGTCGACTTCCTCCACTGCCTCTGCTGGTCAGGCATATCTCGTGTCCCTCACTTCTCGGATGCGCTTCGCGGACTGCTCCGGGGTCAGCGCCAGCTCTGCCACGTCGTCCCACGCAGTGACCAGCCGCCTCACCATGCCCACATTGTCCACCGGTTTGATCCCGTCGTGGCCTTCGATGTAGATCGAGAGCGGCTCATCGGGCTCCGGGTAGTCGAGCAGGGTCAGCGCGCCGATGTGCGCGCCGTACGCACCGGCCTCGAAGGCGGCGATCTGGATCGTGATGTTGTCGCGCCGACCAGCGGTGAGGAGGTGCGTCAACTGCTCCGCCATCAGCTCACGGCTGCCGACCACGCGGTACAGCGCCGCCTCGTCGATCAGCGCGTGCAGGTGGAGCGTGTTGAACTCGCGGTAGAGCAGGCCTTGTCGATCGCGCCGCTCCGCAGCCGCCTGGGCCGTCCAGCCCTTGCCGGAGGTCAAGGCCGGGGCTCGCCGACCGAGTTCTTCGGCGTAGCCGCCGAGCTGGAGGATGCCCGGGATGAGCATCGAGTCGAGTGAACGCTCCTTGGTCGCCTCACCCTCGTCCATCCTGAACCTCAGGTACCCCGGCGAGAGCGCGGACGCGTGCTCGACCACCACCGCGTCCACGTTCGCGCGTTCCCAGAGCGCCGTGCCCTCGCCCAACTCCTCATCGGTCGCCTTGAGCACCATCATGATCGCCAGGAACGTCGGGTAGCGCGGCAGGTGGTCGCCGGACAACAGCCGGTTGACCGTGTCCTTCGACGTCTTGACCAGGTCCGCTACCTCCGCCGGCTTGAGCCCGGCCCGTTCCACGATCGGCTTGACGTGTCGGCCGAGCCTGCGCTTGGCACGTGTGGTTCCTACCGCCATGACGATCACCTTAACCACTGTGCGTAGCCGACTTGCACGCAGAGTTCACCCTACTGCTTACGGGTAATTTGCCACCCGCAAACAATAGAGTGGCACCCATGACCGAAAACGTAGACCAACTGGCCGAACGCCTCAGCGGTCAGTGGCTGGAGGTCCCCCACGGCTACGGCCTGGCGGCGGCCCTGGAGGTGCACCGGGCCACCCTCGACCTCGCCGACCGACACCCGCTCGCCGAGTCCGCCGCCGACCCGCTGGAGATCGCCGCCCAGGTCTACGCCCGCATGGGTCTCTTCCAGGCCGCCACGACCATGGCCGCGCGAGCGGTCGAGCTCCGCGAGGCCCACTGCCTCGACCTGGCCACCGAAGACCGACTGGTCCGGCACGTCTTCGCCCTCGACCTGCTCGCGAGCACCTACCGCGCCCGCGGCCTGACGGACGCCATCACCGGCTGCCTCGTCCAACTGGTCGAACTGCACTTCACCTGCGGGAACAACGCCGGCGTCGCCTGGGCCGTCCGCGAACTCGGCGCGCACGCCCTCCTGACCGGCGACCTGGACAACGCCATCGCCAAGTTCACGCGCGCCGACGAGCTGTACAGCGAGGACAGCGAAACCAACGAGAACAACCAAGACCCCGAGCTGGCCTCCGAGCGCGGCGAGTGCCGCGTGCTGCTCGGACGGGCCCGACTGGCCCGAGGAGACCGCGAATCAGCGCTGCTGTGGTTCAAGCGGGCCGTCGACGACTTCACCACCGCCGACGCCGACGCGCTCGTCCTCGAAACCGAGACGCTCCAGACCGCCGTGCAGTCCGGCGCCGAACTCCCGCCCCCGGACCTGCTGGTGATCGGCGACTTCGGCACCACCACCTGGTAGGAGCCGGCGGTCACACGCTCAACAGGGCGTTGACCTCACGACCGGCCAGCCGCTCACGGCCACCCAGCCCCGGGATCTCCAGCACCACCGACACGCCGGTCACCACACCACCGGCCCGCTCGATGAGCTCGCACGCCGCCGCAGCCGTGCCACCGGTCGCCAGCACGTCGTCCACCACGACCACGTGCTGACCGGGCACCACGGCCTCCGCCGGCAACTCCAGCGTGGCCGTCCCGTACTCCAGGTCGTACGACACCCGGTGGGCCACGGCCGGCAGCTTGCCCGGCTTCCGCAACGGCACGACGCCGTAGTGCCAGCCGTACCCGAGAGCCGCACCCAGCAGGAATCCCCGCGACTCGATCGCGGCCACTACCTGGGTGTCGGGGTGGATCTTGTCCTGAAGGGCGTCGACCACGGCGCGCAACGCGTCCGGGTCGGCGAGGACCGGCGTGAGGTCCCGGAAGACGACCCCCGGCAGGGGGAAGTCCGGGACCTCACGCAGCAGCCCTAGGGCGCGGTCGAGCTTCAACGTTGCTTCTTGCCCGTCGGGCGGCGCCGCGCGTCGCCCGCCTTGCCGGTCCGCGCGGGCACGCTCGCCGCGGCCGACATCGCCTTCTCCCTGCGCAACTCGGCCTGCAACGACTCGTCGTCGGTCGACTCCACGATGTCGCCACCGCTGAGCACCTCACCCGTCGCCTCACCGGCGGTGGCCTTGCGGGCCAGGTTGTCCCGACGCGCCTGCACCCGGGCGGCCTGCGCCTTGTACCGGGCGTCGCGCATCTTCAGGTCGACCGCGACCGGGGTCGCGATGTAGATGGACGACAGCGCGCCGATGATGATGCCGGTGAGCTGCACCAGCGCCAAGTCCTTCAGCGTGCCGACGCCGAGCAGGCCGACGCCGATCGCCAGCAGGCCCAGCACCGGCAGCACCGCGATCAACGAGGTGTTGATCGAGCGCATCAGGGTCTGGTTCACCGCGAGGTTCGCGGCCTCGGCGAAGGTGCGGCGGGTGAGCCCGAGCAGGCCGCGGGTGTTCTCCCGGACCTTGTCGAACACCACCACCGTGTCGTACAGCGAGAAACCGAGGATGGTGAGCAGACCGATCACCGTCGCCGGCGAGACCTCGAAGCCGATGATCGAGTACACGCCGGCCGTGATCAGCACGTCGTGCAGCACCGCGACGAGCGCGGCGATCGCCATCGACAGCTCGAAGTACAGCGCCAGGAAGATCATCACCGCGACGAAGAACACGAGCAGCGCGATCAGCGCCTGGCTGGTGATCTCACCGCCCCACGAGGCGGACACGGCGCTGTCGCTGATGGCGTCGGTGCCGCCGGTGGGCGCGAGGTCCTCGTTGAGCGCGGCCTTGAGCTTGAAGACCTCGTCGGCGCTCAGCGTCTCCGATCGGATCTGGATGGTCGCCGCGTCACCCGTGCCCACGGTCTGCGTGGCGGCCGGCTCCTTGCCGAGCGCCTTCTCGAACGACTCCTTGGCCTGCTCGACGCCGATCGTCCCGGAGGAGCTGACCGCGGGCATCTGGACGCGCGTGCCGCCGGTGAAGTCGATGCCCAGGTTGAAGCCCCGGAACACGATCGACGCGATGCAGATCAGCAGGATGATGCCGAACACCACGTACCAGCGCTTGCGCTTGCCGATGATGTCGAACGCGCCGTTGCCGACGTAGAGCCGCTGGAAAACGTTGCGCTTCTTCGTCTCGGCCACGTCAGACCTCCTTCACAGCGGTGCTCTTCGCACCCGACAGCGCGCGGTCGTCGACCGATGCCTGGACGGCGCCGCCGAGGCCCGAGAGCTTCGGGTTGGACAGGCGCTTCGACTTCGAGATCATGCTGACCAGCGGGTGGGTGACCAGGAAGACCACGACCAGGTCCAGCACGGTCGACATGCCGAGGGTGAAGGCGAAGCCCTTCACCTGGCCGACGGCGAGCACGTACAGGATGGCCGCGGCCAGGAAGCTGACCATGTCCGCGGACAGGATGGTGCGACGGGAGCGGACCCAGGCGCGCGGCACCGCCGACCGGAAGGACCGGCCCTCGCGCATCTCGTCCTTCAACCGTTCGAAGAACACCACGAACGAGTCCGCGGTGATACCGATCGACACGATGAAACCGGCGATGCCCGCGAGGTCGAGGGTGAACCCGATCCAGCGGCCGAGCAGCACCAGCACCGCGTAGACGATCACACCGGACAGGACGAGCGACAGGATCGTCAGCACGCCGAGCAGTCGGTAGTAGAACAGGCAGTACACGAACACCAGCGCGAGGCCGATGCCACCCGCGATCAGGCCGGCCTCCAGCGAGGCCAGGCCCAGCGTCGCGGACACGGTCTCAGCCTCGGAGGCCTCGAACGACAGCGGCAGCGAGCCGTACTTGAGCACGTTGGCGAGGCTGTTCGCCTCCGCCTGGGTGAACTTGCCGCTGATCTGCGTCGAACCGCCGAGGATGGGCTCGTTGATGTTCGGCGCGGACACGACCTGGGTGTCGAGCACGACGGCGACCTGCTGCGAGACGTTCGCCGAGGTGAACTTGCCCCACTTGTCACCGCCCTCGCCCTTGAAGGTCAGGTCGACCACGAAACCCGCGCCCTGCGGGTCGGTGCCGGACACCGCGTTGTCGACGTCCTCGCCGCTCAGCCGCGAGTACAGGCTGAAGTCGTCGTCCTTGACGCTGCCGTCGGTCGGCGGGGTGACCGGGGCCAGCACGTACTTCTCGGTGCGGTCCTGGTCGCAGGTCAGCAGCGGCAGCGCCGGGTCGTCGTTGCCGATCAGCGGGTCGACCGCGGGGCAGGTGAACGCGCCGAGCGCCTGGGACACGGTCTGCGCGTCCAGCGTGGTCAGCTGCGGGTCCTGCCGGCAGGTGCGGGACTCCTCGATCGCCTTCGTCGGGTCCTCGGAGTACTGGCCCTGGAAGACCGCGCGGCAGTCGACCTGCGACTCACCGGGCGGCTGCTCCCCGGCGGGCGCGTTCGGGTCCACCGGCGCGTTCGGGTCGGCGGGGGCGTTCGGGTCCACGGGCGCGTTCGGGTCCGCCGCCGGGGTCGTCGTCGCCGGCTGGCCCTCGAACACCGGGGCCGGCCTGCCCTGCGCGGTCGTGGTCGGCGCGGCGGAACCCGCGGACTCGGTCGGCGCGGCCGAACCGGTCGTGGTCGGCGTGGCCGAGCCCGACGCGGACGGCGGGGCGGTCTCGGTCGGCGCGGGCTCCGGCGCGTTGGGCACCGGCGAGCCGATGACCTTGCGGAAGTTGAGCTTCGCCGTCTGGCCGAGGCGCTTGGCGCCCTCGCTGTCGGAGCCGGGGACCGTGATCACCAGGTTGGTGCCGTCGCGGATGACCTCGGGGCCGGCCACACCGAGACCGTTTACACGGGTCTCGATGAGGGTACGAGCCTGGTTGAGGGACTCCTCCGAGGGCGTTTTCCCATCAGGAGCCCGGGCGGTCAGGGTGACACGGGTGCCGCCCTGCAGGTCGATGCCGAGCTTGGGGGTCGCCTTGCCGTTCCCGGTGAAGAACACCAGGGAGTACAGCGCGACCACGATGAGGACAAATGCGCCCAGGTACTTCGCGGGGCGGATTTGCCCGGCCGGAGGTGCCACGGTCCGTCCGTCTCCTGATAGTTGACAAGGTCAGCGAGGCCGCAGCGTACCCCTGATGGTGTGAGCTGCGCGTCACTGCCTGGAGTCGGCACGTTGACAATTGCCGGCTCCAGGCGAGGGGTCCGCTGGTTACTTCTGGTTACTTCTTGCTCTCCTGCTGTGCGCGTTCCTGCTGGGCGCGGTCGACGTCCGCAGTCTCGTCCACGACGTCGTCGACATCCTCGACGTCGTCCACGACCGCGTCGGTCTCGGTGTCCACGACAACCTTCTCGCGGATGGCCTGGCGCAGCCAAGTGGTGACGAAGCCGTCGGCGATCTCGAGCTCGATCGTGTTGTCGTCGTCGTTCACGCCGGCCACCGTCGCGTACAGCCCGGAGGTGGTCATGACCCGGTCACCCGGCTCCAGCGAGTTCAGCAGCGCCTGCTGTTCGGCGACGGCCCGCTTCTGCTTGCGGGCGCTGAGGAACAGCGGCACCGCGAGCAGCACGAGCAGCAGCGGGAACATCAAGGAGGACAGGTCCATCATTCTCCGATCAACCGGACGGGGCGGGCGCGATCAGCGCCCGGTACGTCCGAATTTCTGGGATGCCGCCGCCGATTGTGCCAGGTGAGTCATCCGGATCACCCGGTGGCGTCGTCGAACAGGGATCGGGTGGCCTCACCCGGCGCCCCGGGCGGCGGCTGTAGACCCAGGTGCAGCCAGGCCGTGGCGGTGGCGACCCGACCACGCGGCGTGCGCGCGAGCATCCCGGCCCGGACCAGGTACGGCTCGCAGACCTCCTCGACCGTGGTCGGCTCCTCACCCACCGCGACGGCCAGCGTGGAGACGCCGACCGGTCCGCCGCCGAACGAACGGACCAGCGCGTCCAGGACCGCCCGGTCCAACCGGTCCAGGCCCAGCTCGTCCACGTCGTAGACCTTCAGGGCGTCGCGGGCGACCTCCAGGGTGACCGCGCCGTCCGCGCGCACCTCTGCGTAGTCCCGAACCCGGCGGAGCAGGCGGTTCGCGATGCGGGGCGTGCCGCGCGACCGGCCCGCGATCTCCCGGCCGCCGTCCTCGCGCAGGTCGACGCCGAGGATGCCGGCGGACCGGCGGATGATCAGCTCCAGCTCCTCCGCGCTGTAGAACTCCATGTGGCCGGTGAAGCCGAAGCGGTCGCGCAGCGGTCCGGTCAGCGCGCCGGACCGGGTGGTGGCGCCTACCAGCGTGAACGGGGCGATGTCGAGCGGGATGCTGGTCGCGCCCGGCCCCTTGCCGACGACCACGTCGACCCGGAAGTCCTCCATCGCCAGGTACAGCATCTCCTCGGCGGGCCGGGCCATCCGGTGGATCTCGTCGATGAACAGCACGTCGCCCTCGACCAGGTTCGACAGCATCGCGGCCAGGTCGCCCGCGCGTTCGAGGGCGGGGCCGGAGGTGATGCGCAGGGACGCGCCCAGCTCGGCGGCGATGATCATGGCGAGGCTGGTCTTGCCCAGACCGGGCGGGCCGGACAGCAGCACGTGGTCGGGTGGCGAGCCGCGTTGCATCGCGCCCTGGAGGACCAGTTCGAGCTGTTCGCGGACCTTCGGCTGGCCGACGAACTCGTGCAGGTCCTTCGGCCGCAACGTGGTCTCGACGTCCCGCTCGGCCGGGTCGGGCAGCGGGTTGAGGGTGTCGTCCTCGTCGAAGTTCATCGCTTGCGGCCCAGGGCGGCCAGGGAGCGGCGGAGGACCTCGGACGTGCCCAGCGCGCCGTCGCCGGCCAGCACGGCGTCGACGGCCTGCTCGGCCTGCTTGGCCGGGAAGCCGAGGCCGAGCAGCGCGTCGGTGACCTGCGCGCGGACCTGGCCCGCGTCGCCGGTGGCGCTCGGCGCGGGCGCGAGCTGACCGACCTTGTCGCGCAGCTCGATGATCAGGCGTTCGGCGCCCTTGCGGCCGATGCCGGGCACCTGGGTGAGCACGGTGATGTTGCCCTCGGCGAGGGCGGCGCGCAGCTTGTCCGGCTCCAGCACGGCCAGGGTCGCCAACGCCAGCCGCGGCCCGATCCCGGACACGGTCTGGAGCAGGCCGAACAGCTCGCGGGCGTCGGTGTCGGCGAAGCCGAAGAGGGTCAGCGAGTCCTCGCGCACCACCAGCGCCGTGGCCAGCTGGGTCTCCTCGCCGCGGCGCAGCGTGGCCAGCGTGGTGGGGGTGGCCTGCACGGCGTAGCCGACGCCGCCGACCTCGACGACGACGTGGTCGAGCCCGATGGACAGCACCTGCCCGCGCAGTGACGAGATCACTGGGTCTTCCCTCCGGTTTCCACGGCCTCGACCGAGCCTGCCTCGACCGACGCGATTGTGGCCGACGCACCCGACGCGACCTCAACCGACGCGGTCTTGGCTGGCGTCGTCTTGGCCGACGCGACCTCGACTGACGCCACCTCAGCCAACGCCACCTCAGCCAACGCGGCCTCAACCGACGCGGTCTTGGCTGACGCGGTCTTGGCTGACGCGGTCTTGGCCCGCACCGCCGACCGGGCGGCCGTCGGCGTGGCCGGCGCCTTCGCACCCGCCTGCGCCAGTCTCGCGCGGTGCGTCCGGGCGATCTCAGCCGCCCTCGCCTGCGCCTCCTCCAGCCGCGACCGCATGGGCGCGCGCCACAGGTGGCAGATGGCCAGCGCGAGCGCGTCGGCGGCGTCGGCGGGCTTCGGCGCGGTCTTCAGGCCGAGCAGCTTGGTGACCATGGCGGTGACCTGCGCCTTGTCCGCCCGGCCGGATCCGGTGACGGCGGCCTTGACCTCGCTCGGCGTGTGGAACACGACCGGCAGGCCGCGGCGGGCCGCCGACAGCGCCACCACGCCGCCCGCCTGCGCCGTGCCCATCGCGGTGCGGACGTTGTGCTGGCTGAACACCCGCTCGATGGCCACCACCTGCGGCTGGTAGCGGTCCAGCCACTGCTCGACCGCGTCGGAGAGCTGGAGCAGCCGCAACGCCAGGTCCTCGTCGGCCGGTGTCCGCACGACGTCCACGGCGATCGGCCGCACCGTCCGACCGGGACCGCCGTCGACCACCCCGAACCCACACCGGGTCAGGCCGGGGTCGACTCCGAACACGCGCACGCTGGTCCCCTCAACCGCCGATCGACCGCCGCTCAACCGCCGACGAACACCAGTTCGAAACCTTAGAGGGTGGTCACGGTGGACAGCCCGATGACACGCGCACGGTGACGAACAGGCACCCCCCGATCGACACAGCGTCACGAGGTCATTACAGTGGCTCGGTCAACTGATCGACTCCAGTGGCGGCATGAGCGGGGTGCCATGACCCTGAGGCGGTTCGGCGTCATCTCCGGTGCCGTCTGCGCTCTGGTGATCGGCATCGTCTGCCTCGTCGTCTCCGGGGCGTTCGACCGGCCGACGTCCGTCGCGGTCGACAAGTTCACCCAGCTGCTCGCCGCGACCGCCGCGATGGTGTCGTACTGGCGGGCCGCGCGGGTGCGGCAGGGCGTGGCGCGGCGCTGGCGGCTGTGGATGGTCGCGGCGATGGCGAGCCTGGCCGTCGGCCTGGCCGTGTGGATCTGGGGCCAGGTGTTCCTCGGGGTGTCGCTGCCCTCGTCCACGCTCGCGCCGATCGGGTTCATGCTCGTGCCGGTGCTCACGCTGTGCGCGATCCTGGTGCTGGCGCACGGCGGGTCGGGCAAGCTGCCCGGCCACCGCAGCAGGCTGGTCGTCGCGCTGGACGGCCTGATCGTGGTCGGCTCGCTGTTCGTGCTCACGTGGGTGTCGGCGCTGGAGTCGATGGTCCGCGCGTGGGCCACCTCCGGCCCCGGTTTCGCGACCGTGGTGGCGCACCCGGCGGCGTACCTGGTGATGCTGGTCGTGCTGCTGGTGTCGTCGTGGACGCACCGGTCGGTGCGGCAGCTGCCGGTGCTGTTCATCGCGTTGGCTGGCCTGGCGCAGTCGGGGTCGGGCTGGGTGTTCGCGTACCTGGTGAGCAAGGGCGCGACCGCCATCCCGACGGCCGCCGACATCGGGTTCATGGTGTGCCCGGCGTTGTTCCTCCTCAGCTCGATCGCACCGGGCAACGCGGCGCGGGAGCGGGTCGGCGCGGCCCGGCTGCGCGCGGGCGAGCTGCTGCACCTGCTGGTGCCGTACCTGCCGATGCTGGTCACGGGCCTGTTCATCGTGGTCGGCACGGCGACCGGCGTGCGGCTCAACCCGCTGGAGATCTACGTCGGGCTCGGCGTGGTGCTGCTGGTGATCGCGCGGCAGCTGCTGACCCTGATCGACAACGTGAAGCTGCTGGAGCAGCTGCGGGACAGCCGGGAACGGCTGCGGCACCAGGCTTACCACGACCCGTTGACCGGTGTGCCGAACCGCGCGCTGTTCCGGGAACGGCTGGACGCGGCGCTGGCCGGGACGTCACCGGTGGTGGTGCTGTTCATCGACGTGGACGGGTTCAAGCGCGTCAACGACAACTTCGGCCACGCCGAGGGCGACGCGGTGCTGCGGATCGTGGCGTCCCGGTTGCAGGCGTGCGTGCGGTCGCAGGACGTGGTGGCGCGGCTGGGTGGTGACGAGTTCGGCGTGCTGGTCGACGGCTACCCGCAGCCGCCGGAGGAGATCGGGCGGCGGGTGCTCGACGCGCTGGACGAGCCGCACCGCACGGCGAGCGGCACGCACGTGATCCGAGCGTCGATCGGTATCTCGCACCGCGAGGGGTTCGACCCGTCGTTGAGCGCCGACGACCTGCTCGGCACGGCGGACGCGGCGATGTACACGGCGAAGCGGCTGGGCAAGGGCATGGTCGTGGTGCACGGATCGGTGGAGGCGGAGCTGACGTGAACGCCGAGGACGTCATCGCGGCGCTGGGCCTGGTCGAGTTGCCGGTGGAGGGCGGGTGGTTCGGGCAGTCGTGGCGGTCGCCCGAGGTCTCCGCGATCTACTACCTGCTGCGGGAGGGCGAGTTCTCCGGCGTGCACAAGCTCGACCACGTGGAGGTCTACGCCTACCACCGCGGCGCGCCGTTGCGGATGCTGCTGCTGCACCCGGACGGCACGGTGACCACGCCCGTGCTGGGTCCGGATCTCGCCGCGGGACAACGACCGCAGGTGGTGGTGCCCGCCGGGGTGTGGCAGGCCAGTGAACCGGCCGGCGAGTGGTCGTTGGCCGGCACGGTCGTGGTGCCGCCCTACACCGATGACGTGGTCACCTTCGGCGAGGCCGACACCCTCGCGCCGCGCTACCCCTCGCACGCCGACCTGGTCCGCCGGCTCTGCCGCCGCTGACCGACCGGGGCCCGGGTCAGCCCATCGTCTTCCGGCCGTCGATGGTCTCGCGGATGATGTCCGCGTGGCCGGCGTGCTGGGACGTCTCGGCGATCAGGTGCAGCACCACCCGGCGGACGGTCCACGAGACGCCCGGCTCGAACCACGGCGCGTCGGGCAGCGGGTGGGCGGTGTCCAGGTCCAGCTCCGCGAGCAGCCGCTCGGTCTTCGCCGCCGTCTCCTCGTAGTCCGCGAGCAGCCCGTCCAGCGTCTCGTCCGCCAGCATCCGGAAGCCGTCGACCCAGTCCGACCGCACGCTCTCCATCAGCTGCGCGCCGCCGACCGCGAAGCGCATCCAGGCCTCTTCCACGGTGCGGACGTGCTTGATGAGGCCGCCCAGCGAGAGCTCACTCGCCGTGGGCGTCCGCCGCGCCTGCTCGTCGCTCATCCCGCGCACCGTGACGCGGAGGAACTCGCGGTGCCTGGCCAGGCTCGACAGCAGGTCGGTGAGTTCGGTCGAGAGGGTCGCGGTGGTGCTCATGGTGGCTCTGCCTTCCGTTCCAGTGATGACACCACCCTATGAACCATTGCGGACAACTCCCGCCCTCGATGCCGCTCCACGGTGAATTTCACCCCTTCGAATTACGCTCCGTCCGTGGACCTCCCCGTGATGCCGCCCGTGCGGCCGATGCTCGCCAAGGCCGTGCACTCTGGTGCCGCGCGAGCCCGGGCTCGTCTACGAGCCGAAGTGGGACGGGTTCCGGTGCATCGTGTTCCGCGACGGTGACGAGCTGGAGCTCGGCTCGCGCAACGACCGGCCGTTGACCAGGTACTTCCCCGAGGTGGTCGAGGCGCTGCCGGCCGGGTTGCCGCCGCGGTGCGTGGTGGACGGCGAGGTCGTCATCGTCACGCCCGAGGGGTTGAGCTTCGACCTGCTGCAACTGCGGCTGCACCCGGCCGCGTCGCGGGTGCGCAAGCTGGCCGTCGACACGCCGGCCGCCTTCGTCGCGTTCGACCTGCTCGCGCTGGACGACCGGGACCTGACCGGCACGCCGTTCGGCGAACGCCGGCGGCTGCTGGAAGCCGTGCTTGCGGACGTGCCGGGGCTGTACCTGACGCCCGCGACGGACGGCCCCGACCGGGCCGAGGACTGGTTCACCCGGTTCGAGGGCGCGGGGTCGGGGAGCGGGTCGGAACCTGATCGGGAGCTGATCGGGAAGCGGACCGGGAACTGTCCCGCCGATCGGGCATCCTTGGCCGCGTGACCGACACCGCGGGCCGGCTGCTCTCCTTGTTGTCCCTGCTCCAGCTGCCGCGCGAGTGGCCGGGCAGCGAGCTGGCGCGGCGGCTGGAGGTCAGCCCGCGCACGATCCGCCGCGACGTCGACCGGCTGCGCGAGCTCGGCTACCCGGTCGAGGCGTCGATGGGCGCCGAGGGCGGCTACCGGCTGGTCGCGGGCACGGCCATGCCACCGTTGCTGCTGGACGACGAGGAGGCCGTGGCCATCGCGGTCGGGTTGCGCACGGCGGCGCGGCAGACCGTGGCGGGCATCGAGGAGGCGTCGGTGCGGGCCATGGCGAAGCTGGAGCAGGTGCTGCCGGCCCGGCTGCGGCGGCGGGTGGGGGCGCTGGGCGCGGCGACGTTGCCGGTGGTGCTGGGAGCCGACGGGGTGACCGTGGACCCCGAGCACCTGACCGTGCTGGCGTCCGCCATCGCGAACCGGGAACGGCTGCGGTTCCGGTACGCGGCGGCCGACGGCGCGGAGAGCGCGCGGCACGTCGAGCCGCTGCACCTGGTGCCGTCCGGGCGGCGCTGGTACCTGGTGGCGTTCGACCCGGAGCGCGACGACTGGCGGTTCTTCCGGGTCGACCGGATGACCTCGTTGTCCCCCACCGGAGCCCGGTTCGCGCCGCGCGCGCTGCCCTCCGACGACCCGGCGGCCTACCTGGCCGAGCACATGCTCAGCCGCGCGCCGACCTGCACCGCCGTCGCGACGGTCCACCTGCCCGCCCGTGACGTGCGGGCCCGGTTCCCCGGCGTGCGCGTCGAGGCCGTCGACGAGCGGACCTGCGTGATCAGGGACTTCACCGACACGGTGGAGTACCTGGCGTTCCACCTGTTGCAGCTGGGCGGCGAGTTCGAGGTGCACGAGCCGCCCGAGCTGGTCCGGCACCTGCGCGAGCTGCACGACCGGATCGGCCGGGCGGTCGGCATCGGCCGGGCGGTCAGTTCAGGCTGAGGATGCTCGCGTTCAACGCGGTCGCGAAGCCCACCCAGGCCAGGTACGGCACCAGCAGCAACGCGGCCGGCCGGTGCTCGCGGCCGAACACGACGATCAGCGCGACGATCGACACGAGCAGCGCGATGATGTCGGCCAGCGCCAGGCCGTACCGCCCGGCGGCGAAGAACAACGGCGTCCAGGCGGCGTTGAGCACCAGCTGGACCGCGAACAGGACCAGTTCCCGGCCCGCGCCGTGCCGCTTCCAGAACAGCCAGCCGGACAGCGCGATCATCACGTACAACGCCGTCCACACCGGGCCGAACAGCCAGGACGGCGGAGCCCAGGACGGCGTGCGCAGTGCCTCGTACTCCGCCGAGGCGGAGATCGCGGACAGGGAGCCGATGACCGCGGTCGCGGCGACGGCGGCGGCGAACACCGCCAGTCCGGCCAGGGGTCGTCGTACCGCCAGGTGTGCCATGCACCAAGGCTAGGAAG
The DNA here is from genome assembly GCF_050946825.1 of Actinosynnema sp. CA-299493. Taxonomy (NCBI): domain Bacteria; kingdom Bacillati; phylum Actinomycetota; class Actinomycetes; order Pseudonocardiales; family Pseudonocardiaceae; genus Actinosynnema; species Actinosynnema sp. CA-299493. The sequence continues at coordinate 2,428,607 of NZ_CP191993.1, read as the reverse complement.
GCCGGGCGCGGTCCGCATGACGGATCGCGCGGCCCGGGTCAGCCTCGCCGGGCCGCGAGTGCGGGGCGCCCGCGCTCAGCCCGCCGCCTCGGCCGCCTGCCGGCAGGCGGCCACGAGCTGCGGCCACCGACCCGCCCGGTCGCGGTTGATCGACAGCGGCGACGGGTGGGGCGCGTTGAACACCTTGAGCTTGTGGCCGCGGCCGGACAGCGTCCAGCCGGTGCCGGCGGGCCTGCCCAGCACGACGACCGCCTTGAGCGCGGTCAGCATCCGCAGCAGTTCCACCAAGTACGGCACGGCGGCGCGCAGGTCGGCGGGCGACGGCTCGCGGTTGGCCAGGTACCAGGGCACCACGTTCCAGCTCAGGCTCACCCGCCGGGACAGGCCCGCCTCGGCCATCGCGGCGAACACGTTGGCGGCGGTCGGGTCGTCGTTGTCCGGCGAGTTGAGGCCCGAGCCCGACGACGCGGGCCCGGGCGACTCCAGCAGCAGCAGGACCTTGGCGTTCACACCGCCGCTCGCCGGGTCGAACAGCGGCACGTCGGCCTTGCGCTCGGTGGCGATGCGCTGCGCGAACTCCGTCAACTTCGCCAGGTGCGGCGCTTTGAGCAGAGCCATCTTCCGAGCGACGACCACGGGGTTCCGGTGTGCCCTCGGGGTGGAGGGGAAGACGTCCATAGGCGCTAGCGTTCCCGTCTTGATCAGGCACGACCATCCGCCGTCCGGGCGGCACCCCGGGTGAGCACGCCGGCGTCAGGCGAAGTGGGTGCGCGGTCGCTCCTCCAGGACGCCGTCGACGTAAGTGTCGACCTTCTCGTTGTAGAACGCGACCAGGCCCGTGACCTGCCTGCTCTCCGGCAGCGGGTTGCGGTAGCCCCAGACGACGTTCTCGTGGGTCTGCTCGCCGACCACCACCGACCAGTACTCGGCGGTGCCCTTGTACGGGCAGCTGGTCCGCAGTTCGGTCGGCCGCAGGAGGTCCAGCCGGACGTCGGTCATCGGCAGGTAGTAGCGGGCGGGCAGCCCGGTCTCGAACAGGATCACCGGGCGGTGCGAGTTCGCGACCTCGACGCCGCCGACCTCCACCCGGATGTGCCTGCTGCTGGGCAGCGCGTCGACCCTGGTGTACGGGTCGCGCGGGTGGACGTAGACCGGCTCGTCCTCCTCGAACCACTCGTCCATCGCGTCCCAGTCCAACCGGACCAGGCCGCGCAACGCCTCCAGCGGCGAGTCCGGGTACCGCAGCCCCGCGCCCGCCGCCGACGCCGAACCGGTCTTCACGTCGAACAGCTCGCCGTTGCCCCGGCTGGGCGAGCGCTTCACCTCGCCCGTGGGCGCCAGGTCGGCCCGCACGTCCTCCGCCGGGAAGTAGTACGTGGGGTAGTACGGCCCTTCCCACACCAACACCGGCCGGGTGGTGTCCACGACCAGTTCGCCCGCCAGGTAGGCCCGGACCCGCTTGGTCCCGGTCTCCACGCGCACACGTCCGCGTTCCGCAGCACTCATGATTCCGAAAGTACGCCCGAGCGCGGCACGCCGGGAGTCGTCCCACTTCTCCGGTGTTGCCGAACCCGAAGCCGGACCCGGACCCGGACCGGGTGATCGACGGGTGGCGCACGGCTACGCTCGGCCGGTGGTCGAAGTGGTCGACAACGGGTCGGCGCCGCGTCTGGTCGTCTTCGACCTCGACGGGACGCTCTACCCGCGCGAGCTGTACACCGGGCTGGTGCTGGACGTGATCGGCGCGATGTTCGTGGAGCTGCGGGGCGAGGCGCCCGACCACGCCGCCCGCAAGGTGGCGGAGCTGCGCGAGCTGATGCGCACCGACTGGTCGCGCACGTCGACCACCGCCTTCGTGCTCGCCAACGGTGTCGACGTGGACGAGTGGCGCGCGTACCGCGAGGCGCACCTGTCGATCGCGGACGGCGTCCGGCCCGACGAGCTGGTGGTGCGCGAGCTGGCGCGGCTGCGCGCGGTGGTGCCCATCGCGCTGCTCACCAACAACACCACCGGTGCGGCGGAGGCGATCCTCGACCGGATCGGTGTCGGCGTGCGCGGTTTCGCCGGCGTGGTGAGCGCGGACGACGTGGGTGGCACGCCCAAGCCGGACCCCGGCGCGTTCCGCGTGGTGCTGCGGCGGTTCGGCGTCGAGGCCCGCGACGTGTGGGGCGTGGGCGACCGCTACGACATCGACATCGCGCCGCTGCGCGAGCTGGGCGGCGCGGGTATCGCGGTCGACGGACCGGCCGACCTGCCGGCGGCGGTCGACCACCTCGTCGGGCTCGTCTCCTCGGGCTCGTCTCCTCCGGGGTGAACCGCTAGGGCGACACCGCCCCCAGTCGCGCGGTCTGCGCGGCGCGGGCCGTGCCGATCGACGCCGCCAGGTCGCGCGTCTCCTGGTCCGCGCCGCTGTCCTGCTCGCCGCGGGCCAGCAACGCCGACTGCTCCAGGTGCTCGCGCAGCTTCGCGGGCAGGCCGGTCGGGGCCAGGCGCAGGCCCACCAGGTCCGCCTCCGACACCAGGCCGGGCATCTGGTGGCCGGCGTGCGGGTTCTCGTCCGACAACCCGGCACGCGCGCGCAACCGCTTGAGGTGGGCCAACTCCTCCTCGTGCGACACCTTCAGCTCCGCCGCGAGCGGCGCGAGCTCGGGCGGCGCGAGGGCGAGCGCGGGCAGCAACTGCTCGTTCATCGGGATCATCAGCTGGATCCACGCGGTGTCGGTGGCGTTGAACGGCGACGCCTGCGCCGGTGGCGCCGGGGTCGGGGCCGGCGCGCACGCGGCCAGGACCAGCAGCACGGTGCCCCAGAGCGCCCGGAGGCGCCCTGGGGTGGACGGGATCGTCGTCACCGCGGCAGCCGGTAGTCCGGCCCGAGGGCGGCGCCCCGCTGCGGCTTGTACTGGTCGTACCCGCGCGGGTCGCACTGCAGGCCACCGTTGACGCAGTGGCTGACCAGCGCCTGCAACGTGGGCGCGTCCCACGCGTTCATGAAGTCGTAGTGCCAGGTGTAGCCGCGCCCGCTGGCCAGCCGCACGCGCGACATGTCGCCCGACACCGGGAACGCGATCTTGAACTCCAGCATCGGCACGGGCACCGGGTGCGTGGACGGGCACACCAGCGTCGCCCGGTCCGGGTACGCCATGTGCGACTTGTGGTCCGCCGAGTCGAGGTCGCGCCCGTTCCAGCAGCTCGGCGCCTGGTAGCGGACGTTGAGCTGGCTGCCCGGCGGGCAGTAGGACGGGAAGTCCCAGTTGTGGGAGCTGTTGCCGCACTCCCAGCCCTCGACCGCGCCGGGCGCGGTGCGGAACTGGTCCTGCGTCGCGGTGGGGCTGCCCACCACGAACCGGATCCCGGCCGGGAACGACCGGACCTCCTGGTACTTCAGGATGCCGGACTTGTAGTAGATGACCTGCGGGAAGTCGGGCACGATCAGCTGGTCGCCGTTGTAGACCGAAGGGAACCAGTACGCCGACTTGTCGTCCGGGGTCTTGCAGTTGGTCTGCCCGTTCTTCAGCGAGGCGTTGGTGCTGCTCGCGGTGGTGGAGTTGTTGCCGAGGAACGTGTGCATGTGCGACGCCCCGGGCAACCCGGGGAAGACGATCGGGTCGTCCGGCCGGTGCGCGGTGACCGAGCAGTTGGCCTGGAACTCGTGGTGCGTGACCAGCTCATCGGCCTGGGCCGGTTGGGTGACGACCGCCAGGACGCTCGTCAGTAGGCCGACCGCAGCGGTCGCGGCCAGCGCGCGGAGTTTTCTGGACACCTTTGTCCTCCTGCCGACGTGGGGAACGTGGCTGGGAGAGCGCTCTCCCACCTGAGGTTGCCCGCCCGCCACCGAGGTGTCAAGAGGGCGGACGTTGACAGATCCGTAGTCGGTTCGTAACACTTCGAGCCGGGTTGAGAGAGCGCTCTCCCGCACCTCGATCCGACAATCCCGGCAGGAGACGCCATGTACCGCCTCCGATCCGCCAGCAGGGTGCTTCCCACGCTGCTGGGGCTCGCCCTGCTCATGGGGCTCGCAGCAGTCCCGGGCACCGCGAACGCCGCGCCCGTGCTGCTGTCCCAGGGCAAACCGGTCACGGCGTCCTCGACCGAAGGCGCGGGCACGCCCGCGTCGGCGGCCGTGGACGGCAACGCCGGCACCCGGTGGGCCAGCGCGTGGAGCGACCCGCAGTGGCTGCGGGTGGACCTCGGCGCCACCTCGACCCTCAGCCGCGTCGAACTGGACTGGGAGGCCGCGTACGCGACCTCGTTCCAGGTCCAGGTCTCCGCCGACGGCGCCAACTGGACCCCCGTCCACACCACGACCGCCGGCGCCGGCGGCAAGCAGGGCTTCAGCGTCACCGGCTCCGGCCGGTACGTCCGCGTCCACGGCACCCAGCGCGCCAACGGCTACGGCTACTCGCTGTGGGAGTTCCGCGTCTACGGCACGCAGGGCGACACTCCCCCGCCCGGCACGGGCGTGCACGTCACCGGTTCCCAGGGCAACTGGCAGCTCGTGGTCGACGGCCGGCCGTGGACGGTGAAGGGCCTCACCTGGGGTCCGCCGGCGGCGGACGCGGCCCGGTACATGCCGGAGCTGAAGTCCATGGGCGTCAACACGTTGCGCACCTGGGGCACCGACGGCACCACCAAGCCCCTGCTGGACGCCTCGGCGGCCAACGGCATCAAGGTGATGGCCGGGTTCTGGTTGCAGCCCGGCGGCGGCCCCGGCTCGGGCGGCTGCGTCGACTACGTCACCGACGCCACCTACAAGAACGACATGATGAACACGATCAAGCAGTGGGTGACCACCTACAAGGACCACCCCGGCGTGCTCATGTGGAACGTCGGCAACGAGTCCATCCTCGGCCTGCAGAACTGCTACTCGGGCACGGAGCTGGAGAACCAGCGGGTCGCCTACGCCAAGTACGTCAACGAGGCCGCGCGCGCCATCCACGCCATCGACACCAACCACCCGGTCACGAACACCGACGCGTGGACCGGCGCCTGGACCTACCTCAAGGCGCACGCGCCCGACCTCGACCTGTACTCGGTGAACTCCTACGGCAACGTGTGCCAGGTCCGGCAGGACTGGGTCAACGGCGGCCACACCAAGCCGTACATCCTCACCGAGGCCGGTCCGGCCGGCGAGTGGGAGGTGCCCGACGACGTCAACGGGGTGCCGAGCGAGCCGACCGACGTGCAGAAGCGGGACGGCTACACGCGGGCGTGGGAGTGCATCACCGGGCACACCGGCGTGTCGTTCGGCGGCACGTTGTTCCATTACGGCACGGAGTACGACTTCGGCGCGGTGTGGTTCAACCTGACCCCGGCGGGCAAGAAGCGGCTGTCGTTCTACGCGGTGCAGCGGGCGTTCGGCGGCGCGACGCCGGCCAACACCCCGCCGGTGATCACCGGCATGACCCTGCCCACCAGCGTCCCGGCGGGCGCGCAGCTGACCATCGACGTGGCCGCGAGCGACCCGAACGGTGACGCGATCACCTGGTCGGCGGCGTTCAACAGCAAGTACGTCGACAACAGCGGCGGGCTGGGCTCCACGCCCGTGCAGGTCAACGGCAACCGGCTCACGGTCACCGCGCCCGACCGGCTCGGGGTGTGGAAGGTGTACGTGATGGCCGAGGACGGCCGGGGCAACATCGGCATCGAGACGAAGTCGGTGCGGGTGGTCGCGCCGCAGCCCGCGGGCGTGAACGTGGCCCTGAACAAGCCCGTCACGGCTTCGTCCTACCAGCAGGTGGGCGACGGCGCGCCGTTCCCGCCGTCGAACGCCGTGGACGGCAACGCGGGCTCGCGCTGGGCCACCGACTGGGCCGACCCGCAGTGGCTGCGGGTGGACCTGGGCGCGGTGACCACGTTCCAGCACGTGCAGCTGGTGTGGGAGGGCGCGTACGGGCGGGCGTACGAGATCCAGGTGTCCGACGACGGCACGACCTGGCGCGCGGTGCACGGCACCACGACCGGCAACGGGGGCGTCGACTCGATCGACGTCACCGCGACCGGCCGGTACGTGCGGCTGCACGCCACGCAGCGCGGCACCGGGTGGGGTTACTCGCTCTACGAGCTCGGCGTCTACCGGCGCTGACGGGGACGGCCGAAGGGCCGGTGGGCACACGTCCCCCCGACCCTTCGGTCGTCGCGCCACCGGGTGCGGCCACTCCGGCGACGACGCGTGGCTGAAGGGCGTGCCGCGGAACACCCGTGGCACGCCCCTCGTTCCTCCCGTCAGCTGCCGCGGACGCGACGGATCGTGTCCCGGTACCACAGCGCGCTGCTCTTCGGGGTGCGGACCTGGGTGTCGTAGTCCACGTGCACCAGGCCGAACCGCTTGTCGTAGCCGTAGGACCACTCGAAGTTGTCCATCAGGGACCACGCGAAGTAGCCGCGCACGTCCGCACCCGCCGTCCGGGCCTTGGCCACGGCGGCGATGTGCGAGTCCAGGTACGCGGTGCGGTCGTCGTCCCGGACGAACCCGGACCCGTCGGCCTCGTCGTCGAACGCGGCGCCGTTCTCCGTGATGACCATCGGCACGCCCGGGTAGTCCTCGCCGATCTGCACCAGCAGGTTGGTGAAGCCCTCGGGGACGATCTCCCAGTCCATCGCGGTGACCGGACGGCCGTAGCGGACCTCCCGGCAGACCGGCACGCCGTCCGCGTCCGCCGTGTTGCCCTGCTCGTCCACGCCGGAGAACTTGGAGCTGGAGTAGTAGTTCACGCCCAGCACGTCGATGGGCTGCTTGATGATCTCCAGGTCGCCCGGCTCGACGGGGATCTCGACCCCGCGCGCCGACAGGTCCGCCACCACGTCGGCCGGGTACTCGCCGCGCACCAGCGGGTCGAGGTAGATCCGGCGGGACAGGCCGTCCGCCCGGCGGGCCGCGTCGTGGTCGGCCGCGCTGTCGGTGGCCGGGCTGGCGTGGCTCATGTTCAGCGTGATGCCGAACTCCATCGGCTCCTTGGCCGCCTCGCGCATCCGCTGGGTGGCCAGGCCGTGGCCGAGCAGCAGGTGGTGCACGGCGTGGATGGCGGCGCCGAAGTCCTGCCTGCCGGGCGCCTGGCGGCCCTCGTAGTAGCCGAGCATCGCCGAGCACCACGGCTCGTTGAGCGTGGTCCAGTTGCGCACCCGGTCCGACAGCGCGTCGAACACGAGCACCGAGTAGTCGGCGAACCGGTAGGCGGTGTCGCGGACCGGCCAGCCGCCCGCGTCCTCCAACTCCTGCGGCAGGTCCCAGTGGTAGAGCGTGACCCACGGGTCGATCCCCTTGGCCAGCAGCTCGTCCACCAGCCGGTCGTAGAACGCCATGCCGGGCGCGTTGACCGGGCCCTTGCCGCCCGGCTGCACGCGCGGCCAGGCGACGGAGAACCGGTAGGTGTCCACGCCGAGGGAGCCGATCAGCGCGACGTCCTCGGGCATCCGGTGGTAGTGGTCGCACGCGATGTCGCCGTTGTCGCCGTTGTGCACCATGCCGGGCGTGCGGCAGTAGGTGTCCCAGATGGACGGTCCGCGACCGTCCTCCTCATGAGCTCCCTCGATCTGGTACGCGGAAGTCGCCACGCCCCAGCGGAACGAGGCGGGCAGGGTGTCGATCGCGGGGTCGAGCCCGACGGTCGACGCCGTGGTGTCGGTTGAACTCTCCACTTGGGGAAACTCCTCTGGAGGTCGGAACCCGTTGTCGTGAACGGGATCAGAGCCCGTGGTCGTGAACGGGGTGCAGCCAGCAGGCCACGGTGCGGTCGGCGTGCCCCTCGTGCTCCGAGTGGTTCTTCTCGGGGGGAACGCCGAGCACCGGGACCTCCACACCGCAACGCTCCATTGCGTGCGGACAACGAGGGTGGAACGCGCAGCCCGCGGGCATGGCGCGCAGGTCGGGCGGTGAGCCGGGGATGCCGGTCAGCTCGCGCTTCGGCCCGCGCAGCGCGGGGAACGAGTTGAGCAGGCCGTGGCTGTAGGGGTGCAGCGGGTCCCGGTAGAGGTCGGCCGAGGCCGCCTCCTCCACGATCCGGCCGCCGTACATGATCGCGATCCGGTCGGAGAACTCCACCAGCAGCGACAGGTCGTGGGTGATGAACACGACCGAGAACCCGAGCCGTTCCCGCAGCTCGACGAGCTGGCGCAGGATCTGCCGCTGCACCACCACGTCCAGCGCGGTGGTCGGCTCGTCCATGATGACGACCTTCGGCTCCAGCGCCAGCGCCATGCCGATCATCACGCGCTGCCTCATGCCGCCGGAGAGCTGGTGCGGGTAGCTGTCCAGCCGGTCGGCGGAGATGCCGACCAGGTGCAGCAGCTCGCGGGCGCGGGCCAGCCGGGCCGCGCTGCTGCCGCGCGGGTCGTGCGCCTTGATCACGTCGGTGAGCTGGGCGGAGATCCGGTGCACCGGGTTGAGCGAGTTCATCGCTCCCTGGAACACGATCGCGGTCTCCGCCCACCGGAACCTCCGCAGCTCCGGGTGGGTCATCCGGAGCACGTCCACCGGGTCGCCGCCGTCGGGGTGGTAGAGCACCTCGCCGCTGGTGATCACGCCCGGCGGCGGGAGGAGCCTGGTCAGGCCGTAGGCCAGGGTGGACTTGCCGCTGCCGCTCTCGCCCGCGAGGCCGAGGACTTCGCCCCGGTGCAGCGTGAGGTCCACGTCGCGGATGGCGTGCACGGCCTCCTCGCCGAGCCCGTAGTCCACGTTCAGGCCGCGGATCTCCAGCACCGCGTCGGTCACGGCGTCTCCCTTCCCTCGGACCGGGCCTTCGTCGCGAGCACCGGCGTGAAGCCGACGCGCATCCGGACCGTGTGGCCGTCGGCGGTCTTGACGTTGGTCTTGCCGCCGCCGCGCAGCCGCGGGCTGACGAACTCGTCGATGCCGAAGTTCACCAGCGACAGCGCGGTGCCCAGGAGCGCGATGGCCAGGCCCGCGGGCACGAACCACCACCAGGCGCCCTGCGCGAGGGCCTGCTGGCTCTGCGCCCAGTACAGGACCGTGCCCCAGTTCCAGTCGCCGCCCGCGCCGATGCCGATGAACGCCAGCGTGATCTCCAGGGTGACCGCGAAGATGACCGTGCCGACGAAGCCGGAGGCGATGACCGCGGTGAGGTTGGGCAGGATCTCGAACAGGATGATCCGCGACGACTTCTCACCGGTCGCCCGCGCGGCCTCCACGTAGTCGCGCCCGCGCAGCGACAGCGTTTGCGCGCGGAGCACGCGCGCGCCCCAGGCCCACGACGTGAGGCCGATGACCAGGGCGATGGTGAGCGTGCCCGTCTCCGGCAGGGTCGACGTGATGATGATCATCAGCGGCAGGGCCGGGAGCACCAGGAACACGTTCGACAGGGCGGAGAGCACCTCGCTGCCCGCGCCGGCCAGGTAGCCGGACGTGACGCCGACCAGGATCGACAGGATCGTGGCCACGATGCCCGCGACGAACCCGACGACCATGACGCTGCGGGTGCCGACCACGACCTGGCTGAAGATGTCCTGGCCGAGGTGGGTGGTGCCGAACCAGTGCGCCGCCGACGGCCCCTGGAGCAGGTCGTTGCTGCGCCCGGACGGGTCGTACGGCGCGATCCACGGCCCGACGATCGCGACCAGGGCGAAGAAGCCCAGGATGACCAGGCCGACGGTGGCCTTGGGGTTGGCCACGAACCGCAGCCTGCGGCGCTTCACCGGCGCCGCGACCGGGGTGGCGGTCCCGGTGGTGGGTACCACGGTCACGGCTCAGCCCTCCCGTCGGGTGCGCGGGTCGAGCGCGAGGTAGGCCACGTCGGCGAGGAAGTTCGCCAGCAGCACGGACAGCGTGATGATCAGGAAGATCCCCTGCATGAGCGGGTAGTCCTTGGCTCCGACGGCCTGGAACAGCTGCAGGCCCAGGCCCGGGTAGGAGAACACGATCTCGACCAGCAGCGTGCCGCCGACGATGAAGCCGAGCGACAGCGCGAAGCCGGAGACGTTGGGCAGCAGCGCGTTGCGCGCCGCGTAGGACACCATCACGCGCCGGTCGGACAGGCCCTTGGCGTGCGCGACGGTCACGTAGTCCTCGGAGGCCACCGTCACCATCATGTTGCGCATGGACAGGATCCAGCCCGCCATGGACGAGATCAGGATGGTGAACGCGGGCAGGATGCCGTGCCGCAGCACGCTGCCGATGAACTCCAGGTCCGGGTTGGGCACCAGGCCGTTGTCGTAGGCGCCGGAGGCCGGGAAGAAGCTGTCCGGGCCGGTCAGCAGCGCGATGGCGATCAGGCCGAGCCAGAAGTACGGGATGGACGACACGAACGTGGTCACCGGGATCAGCGCGTCGGCCCACGAGCCGCGCCGCCAGCCGATGCCCGTGCCCAGCGCCGTGCCGATGAGGAACCCCAGGACGGTGGTGATGCCGACCAGGCCCAGCGTCCACGGCAGGCCGTCGCCGAGCACCTGCGACACCGGCGACGGGAAGTAGGTGAACGACAGGCCGAGGTCGCCGCTGAGCAACTGGCCCAGGTAGGTGAAGTACTGCTCGACCAGGCTCGCGTCCTTGTCCAGCCCGAACAGCACGTACAGCGACTGCACGGCCTCGCTGGTCATCTGGCCGCGCGACCGGGTGATCAGCGCCTGCACCGGGTCGCCGGGGATGACGCGCGGGATGAAGAAGTTGATGGTGATCGCGGCCCACGCGGTGAACAGGTAGAACGCGATCCGCTTGAGGAGGTAGCTCACGACACCCCCTCGACCGGGCGCAGCTCGACCTTGTCCGCGTCCGACAGGCCGGTGTCGTAGAGCCAGCACGCGGCGAAGTGGCCGTCGCCGTCGGAGATGGCGAACCGCGGCGGCACCTTCTCCACGCAGACCGCCATGGCGAACGGGCACCGCGGGTTGAACCGGCAGCCCTTCGGCGGGTTGATCAGCGACGGCGGCTCGCCCGTGCCGCCGTCCTTCTCCTGCGCGGCGGGCCGGTCGGGGTCCGGCGCGGAGTCGATCAGCAGCTGGGTGTACGGGTGCGCGGGGCGTTGGGTGACGGTCTCGCTGTCGCCGCCCTCGACCACGCGCCCGGCGTACATCACGAACGTCTCGTCGGCGAAGTAGCGGGCCGACGCGATGTCGTGGGTGATGTAGAGGATCGCGAGGTGCAGGCGTTCCTTCAGGTCGCGCAGGAGGTTCAGCACGCCGAGCCGGATGGAGACGTCCAGCATGGAGACCGGCTCGTCGGCCAGCAGCACCTCGGGGTCGGCGCCGAGGGCGCGCGCGATGGCCACGCGCTGGCGCTGGCCGCCGGACAGCTCGTGCGGGAACTTGTCCACGTACCGCTCGGGCGGGGTGAGCTGCACGCGGGTGAGCAGGTGGGCCAGCGCCTCCTCCAGCTCCTGCGGCGTCTTGCCCGCGTTGCCGTGGATCTTCAACGCGCGGGTGAGGTGGTAGCGCACGGTGTGCACGGGGTTCAGCGAGGCGAACGGGTCCTGGAAGATCATCTGGACGCGCTTGCTGTACGCCCGGAAGCTCCTGCTGCCCTTGGCCTCGACCGGTTCGCCGCGCAGCCGGATCGTGCCGGCGGTCCGGGGGTAGAGCTGCGCCAGCAGGCGGGCCACCGTCGACTTGCCCGAACCGGACTCGCCGACCAGCGCGGTGACCCGGCCGCGGTGCAGCCTGAGCGTCACGTCCTCGACCGCGCGCACCGAGCGCACGGTCCGGGACAGCAGCTCTCGCCCGCGTTTGCGGACCGGGAAGTGCTTGGTCAGGCCATCGGCCTCCAGGACCACCTCAGTGGTCCCGGAGGCCGACGGTGGGGTGCTCGTCGTCATGCGGCCGGCTTCAGGTGCAGGACGACGTCGAGCGCGTTCTCCAGCGTGGGCTGGAGCGGCGCGTACTGGTTGGACTCGTCGGGCCAGCCGATCCAGTTCTTCGTGCTGTACTGGCCGCCCGCGTTGGCCGCGGAGGTGATGGCGACCGGCATGTCGCGCACGTGGATCTGCTGGATCTTGTGCAGCGCCGCGGTGCGCGCCGCGTCGTCGGCGGCGTTGGCGTACTCGTTGAGCAGCGCGGTCGCCTCGGGGTTCTCGTAACGGCCGTAGTTGCCGTTGATGCCGCCCTCGCCGATCGGCTTGTACAGCGCGCCGTTCATGATGTTCTCGTAGATGTCGTACGGCGTCGGACCGTTGTTGGTCCAGTGCAGCGCGGCCTGGAAGTCACCGGTGTCGAGCGCCTTGCTCCACGCGTCGGCGTTCGGCAGGTCGACGGTCGCCTCGATGCCGATCTGGGACACGTTGTCCTTGATGATCTCGAGGTTCGTCACGTAGTCCGACCAGCCGGAGGGCACGGTCATCTTCAGCGTGACGGGCTTGCCCGTCGGGTCCAGCAGCTTCTCGCCCTGGAACGTGAAGCCGGCGGCGGCCAGCTCCTTCTTCGCGCCGTCCACGTCGACGTTCACGATCTTGCTCTGGAACTCCGGCGCGATGTACGAGTCGCCGGCGGGCGTCGGGATGCCGGTGATGTTGTCGACCTTCGGGTAGAAGTACCCGGCCTCGCCCTGGGTGAAGATGTCGTCGCGGTTGATCACCATGTTGACCGCGCGGCGCAGCGCGGCGTTGTCCCACGGCGCGACCTTGGTGTTGAACCACAGGCCGTGGATGCCGAGCACCGGCGGGAAGTAGAGCTTGTAGTGCTCGGGGTCCTTGGAGGTGTAGACGGCCTCGTAGTTCGGGATGAACACGAAGCTCCACTCGGCCGCGCCGGTCGCCAGCGCGGTGGTCTGCGCGTTGTTGTCGCTGTAGGAGGTGTAGCGGACCTCCTTGACCTTCGGCAGGTCCTGCCAGTACGAGTCGCGCACGGTCAGCGTCACGGTCTGCGGCGTGAACGTCTTGAGCGTGTACGGGCCGCTGCCGACGGGGTTCTTGAGCGTCTCCGTGCTCGGGTTCGCGATCGTCGACCAGATGTGCTTGGGCACGATCAGCTGTTCGAGGATCTTCTTCTGGTTGACGAACTGCGACCTCGGGAAGCCGACCTCGACCTTGCTGCCCGACGCGGTGATCGTGTCGTAGGGCACGGAGTCGACGTTCAGGCCGGGGTTCTTCTTCAGCAGGTCGAAGGTGAACGCCACGTCCTCGGCGGTCAGCGGCTTGCCGTCCGACCACGTCGCGCCGTCGCGGATGGTCAGGCTCAACTTGTGGAAGTTGTCCGACCACTCCCACTCCGTGGCCAGCCACGGCTTGGCCTTCTCGGCGGGCTTGGTCTCGTTGACCATGGCCAGCGGCTCGAAGAGCAGCCGGCGGTAGCCCAGGGAGCTGGCCGCGGACGTGTTGAGGAACGGGTTGTTGTTCTCGGTCTGCGGACCGTTCGGCATGCCGACGTTCAGCACGCCTTCGTTCGTGCTGTTCGCGCCGGGGTTCGAGGTCGAACAGGCTGCCGAGAACAGCAGTGCTGCCGCGACGGCGAGAGCGGACGTTCGCCTGAGTCGCATGGGTTCTCCTTGTCGGGCGGGGGAAGGGCGAGCGCTCGGGAGTGCGGGCCGCGGGTGCCATCGCGGCTGGGACGCTGGGGGCGTCCTCGTGTCGTTGCAGACTCAACCCCGGTGAGCCAAGTCACGTCAATCACGAACAGGTTACAAACTTAGGCTAATTTTAAGTCGCAAACTAAGGTCCGTGGTGTGGCACCGAAGCGCACCACCGTCCGCGACCTGCGTCGGCAGAACCGCTCGACCCTCCTGTCGACGCTGTTCTTCGACGGGCCGTTGAGCAGGTACGAGCTGGCCAGGCTGTCCGGGCTGTCGGCGGCGACGGTGTCCAACGTGACCGGCGAGCTGGTCGACGACGGGCTCGTGGTCGAGGCGGGCTCGGTGGACTCGGACGGCGGCCGGCCGCGCGTGCTGCTGCGCGTCAACCCCGCGTTCGCGCACGTGGTCGGGGTCGACGTCGGCGAGACCGGGATCAAGGTCGAGCTGTTCGACCTGGCGCTGACCCAGCTGGCCGCCCTCGACCACGCCCTGTCGCCGTCCTCGCCCACCGCCGTCGCCTCGCTGATCGCCTCGTCCGTCCGGGACGTGGTCGCGTCGGCGGGCGTCCCGGCGTCGACCGTGCTGGGCGTGGGCATCGGCGTGCCCGGGACCGTGGAGCAGGGCGCGACGGCGGTCGTGCACGCGCCCACCATCGGGTGGGACGGCGTGCGGCTGGAGGAGCTGGTCGACGCCGCGTCGGAGTCCGCCTGGCCGTTGTACGTGGAGAACGGGGCGAAGACGCAGGGGCAGGCCGAGATGTGGTTCGGCGCGGGACAGGGCGCCAAGCACGTCGTCATAGCCCTCATCGGTTCGGGTGTCGGCGCGGCCGTCGTCACCGACGGCGGGGTCTACCGGGGCGCCACCAGCTCGGCGGGCGAGTGGGGGCACACGACCATCGTGTACGGCGGTCGGCCGTGCCGGTGCGGGGCCCTGGGCTGCCTGGAGGCCTACGTGGGCGCCGAGGGCATCCTCGACCGGTACCGCAAGGCGCGGGGGCGCGAGCTGCCGGCGGGTGACGAGCAGGCGACCGTGGCGGCCCTGATCGACGCCGCGTCCCGCTCGAAGACCGCCGCCCGCGTGCTCGACGAGACCGCCGGCTACCTGGGCGCGGGCATCGCGAACCTGGTGAACCTGTTCAACCCGGAGCGCATCGTGCTCGGCGGGTGGGCCGGCCTGGCCCTCGGCTCGCACCAGCTGGACCGGATCGTCGCCGCCACCCGCGCCCACGCCCTGCGCCACCCGTACGAGCAGATCTCGATCGAACTGGGCCGGCTGGGCCCCGACGCCGTCGCCGTGGGCGCCGCCACCCTGCCCGTCGCCGCCCTCCTGGACCGCGCCGCCGACCCCCGCACCCGCGAGAGTCCTGCGTTCACGCCGCGAGAGTCCTACGTCCACAACGCGTGAGTTCAACGCTCAGGTAGTTGACACGGTGGGTCGTGTGGCCTGACGCTGGGCGGGAGAGCGCTCTCCGAGGCAAGGGGTTGGGTGTGGACGAGCCGGATCTGGGTCTGCTGGTCGACAAGTTGGACGTGGCGCGCAAGGTCCGGCTGCTGACCGGCGCCACGGGGTGGCGGACGCACGACGAGCCGGACATCGGCCTGCGGTCCATCGTGGTGTCGGACGGGCCGATCGGCGTGCGCGGCCAGGGGTGGGACGAGCGCAGCACGTCGCTGGCCCTGCCCTCCCCCACCGCGCTGGCCGCTACCTGGGACGTCGACCTGGTGCGGCGGCTGGGCGTGCTGCTGGCGGCCGAGGCGCGGCGCAAGGGCGTCGACGTGCTGCTCGCACCCACGCTCAACCTGCACCGCTCGCCGTTCGCCGGCAGGCACTTCGAGTGCTACTCGGAAGACCCGCTGCTCACCGCGCGCACCGGCGCCGCCTACATCACCGGCGTGCAGAGCGGCGGGGTGGCCGCCACCGCCAAGCACTACGTGGCCAACGACTCCGAGACCGAGCGCATGACGCTGGACGCCGACGTCGACGAACGCACCCTGCACGAGGTCTACCTGGTCCCGTTCGAGGCCGCCGTCGAAGCCGGCGTGTGGGTCGTGATGTCGGCCTACAACGGCGTCAACGGCGTCACCATGTCGGAGAACGCGCTGCTCGACGAGCCGCTGAAGGGCTCCTGGGGCTTCGACGGCCTGGTCGTCTCCGACTGGGGCGCGATCCGGTCCACCGCGCCGTCCGCGCGCGCCGCCCAGGACCTCGCCATGCCCGGCCCGGAGAGCCCGTGGAACGACCTGGTCGCCGCCGTCGAGAACGGCGAGGTGCCGGAGGGCGCGCTGGACCTGAAGGTCGAACGGCTGCTCCGCCTCGCCTCCAGGGTGGGCGCCCTCAACGGCGCCACCGCCCGGGAACCCCAGGTCGACGCCCCGCTGGAACTGCTGCGCGAAGCCGTCGCCGGGAGCACCGTGCTGCTGCGCAACGACGGCGTCCTCCCGCTGTCCCCCGGCGTGAAGGTCGCCGTCCTCGGACCCAACGCCGCCACCGCCCGCATCCAGGGCGGCGGCAGCGCGGGCGTCTACCCCGAGTCGGTCGTGTCCTTCGTGGAAGGGCTCACCGAGGTCACCGAGGTCGTGCACACCGCCGGCGTCCGCCTCCAGGACCGCCCCGCGCCCCTGACCACCGCCAACGCCCGGCACCCGCACAACGGTGAACCCGGCGTGCTGGTCCGCCTCCTCGACGCCGACGGTGCGGAGCTGTCCGCCGACCACCGCTTCCTCGGCCGCATCCTGGAGGTGCCGCTGGTCGACGGCGCCCGCACGATCGAGGTCCACGGCAAGCTCGACGTGGACGTGACCGGCGACTGGACGCTGTCCGTCGCCGGCTTCGGCCGCCTCACCGTCGACCTGGACGGCACCCGCCTGGTGGACGAAGACGTCCCGCTCGACACCGACGACCCGGCCGTCATCCACCTGACCCCGCCGTACCGGCAGGCCACCGCGCACCTCGAAGCGGGCACCGCGGTCGACCTCGTCGCACGCCGTGAGCTGCGTGAGCACACCGGCACGGCAACCGTCCTCGCCGCCGACCCGCCACGCCTGAGCGACGCCGACGAACTGGCCCGCGCCGTCGGCCTGGCCCGCACCAGCGACGTCGCCGTGGTCGTCGTGGGCACCACGGACGAGATCGAGAGCGAGGGCTTCGACCGCACGTCGCTGGCCCTGCCCGGACGCCAGGACGAGCTGGTGCGCGCGGTCCGCGCGGTGAACGACCGCACGGTGGTCGTCGTCAACTCGGGCGGGCCGGTCGAGCTGCCGTGGCGCGACGACGTGGCCGCCGTCCTGCTGACCTGGTTCCCGGGCCAGGAAGCCGGGCACGGCCTGGCCGACGTGCTGCTCGGCGTGCGTGAACCCGGTGGTCGGCTACCCACCACCTGGCCCGCCGTCCAGGAGGACCTGCCGGTGTCGAACGTCCGACCGGACCACGGCGTCCTGCGCTACGACGAGGGCCTGCACCTGGGCTACCGCGCCTGGCACCGTGCCGAGAGCGTCCCCGCCTACTGGTTCGGCCACGGCCTGGGCTACACCACCTGGGAGTACGAAGCCGTCACCACCACCGGGTCCGGCGTCCGCGTCCGCCTGCGCAACACCGGCCACCGCCCCGGCCGCGAGGTCGTGCAGGTCTACGTGACGCGGCCGGACAGCACCGTCGAACGCCCCGCCCGCTGGCTGGCCGCCTGGACCACCGCCACCGCCGCCCCCGGCGAGACCGTCGAGGCGGACGTCGAGATCCCCCGACGTGCCTACCAGCACTGGACCACCGCCGGCTGGACCACCGAACCGGGCCCCTTCACCCTGCTGATCGGCCCGTCATCCGGCCACACCCCCCTCACCACCCCCGTCCACCCCTGAGCCGTACCGCGCCACGAGCGCGGTGCCGATCGCGGCCAGGTGCTCCCGCACACCCGCGGGGCCGGTCACCTCGATCCATTCGACCAACCCGGCGAGCTCTCCGGCGAGCGCGTACTCGTTGTAGCCGCGGATGACGACCTCGACGCGGCCGTCGGCCGTGGAACCCCCGACCTCGAGCCGGTCGCCGAGCACCATCCGGAGCCGGGCCGTCCCGTCGGGTGCGCAGGTCGCCCGGATCTCGAGGGGCGTCCGCCTGCGGTCGACCTCGTCGGCAATCTCGCGCCAGCTCGCGGCCAGGTCGAAGTCGTCGGGTCGGCGCACGGGATCGCCGGTCGGGTCGGCGGACGACACGCGGTCGACCCGGAAGGTCCGCCGGCCCGCGTCGGTGTCGCAGACGAGGTACCACCACGGGCCTTTGGCGACGATGCCCAGCGGGTGGACGGTCCTCCCGGTTTCGGCGCCGCTGCCGTCGACGTAGCCGAGCCGCACCTGGACGCCGCGGATCACCGCGTCCTGGAGCTCGTCGAGGAAGCGGGGCGGCGGCCGGCGCTCGACCCGGCTCGACCCCCACCGCTGCGGGTCCGCGACGAACGACGCCGCCGCCGCCTCGGCCTGCGCGCGGAAGGGCTCCGGCAGGGCGCGGACGAGCTTGCGCAGCGCCGCCTTCACCGCCGGCGTCGCCGCCGAGGCCGGGCCGGCGACCAGGAACAGGGCGCGGGCCTCCCCCGCGGTCAACCCGGACAGGTCGGTGCGGGCGCCGCCCACGAGCCGCCAGCCGCCGCCACGGCCCTGGATGGAGTACACGGGCACCCCGGCCATGGCCAGGGCGTCGAAGTCACGGCGGGCGGTGCGCTCGGACACCTCAAGTTCCCGCGCGACCTCCGCCGCCGTCAGCTGCTCGCGCTGTTGCAGCAGCAGGAGGATGGCCATCAGCCGGTCGGCTCGCACACCGGTGACACTCGCACAGAAAACCGGTCAGGAGGTGACCTGTTTCGGTCGGCACGATGGCGACCTGACCGCACCGGCCATCGCCGCGTCCCGAACGACAGAGGAAAACATGACGTTCAACCCCACCGACTTTCCCGAACCCACCCTCATCCCCGTCAACGGCGTGGAACTCGAGGTCTTCGAAGCGGGGCGGGAGAATGCGGGAAAACCCATCGTGCTCTGCCACGGCTGGCCGGAGCACGCCTTTTCCTGGCGTCACCAAGTGCCTGCCCTGACCGCGGCGGGATACCACGTCATCGTCCCGAACCAGCGCGGTTACGGCAACTCGTCCCGTCCGACCGAGGTGACCGACTACGACATCGAGCACCTCTCGGGCGACCTCGTCGCACTCCTCGACCACTACGGCTACGAGGACGCCACCTTCGTCGGCCACGACTGGGGCGCGTTCGTCGTCTGGGGCCTGACCCTGCTGCACCCGAACCGGGTGAACGGCGTGGTGGCGCTGAGCCTGCCCTACCAGGAGCGCGGCGAGGTGCCCTGGATCGAGTCCATGGAGGCCGCACTCGGTCCCGACTTCTACTTCGTCCACTTCACCCGGCAGCCGGGCGTCGCGGACGCCGTGCTCGACGAGCACGCGGCCCAGTTCCTGCGCAACGTGTTCCGGAAGAACGTGCCCCCGAAACCACCTCAGCCGGGCATGGCCATGATCGACCTCGCCCGTTCGGAGAAACCCCTCGGCGACCCCGTCATGAGCGACCGCGAACTTGCCATCTTCATCTCCGCCTTCACCTCGACAGGCTTCACGAGCAGCATCAACTGGTACCGCAACCTCGACCGCAACTGGCGCCTGCTGGCCGACGTCGA
This sequence comes from Actinosynnema sp. CA-299493, assembly GCF_050946825.1. Lineage (NCBI taxonomy): Bacteria > Bacillati > Actinomycetota > Actinomycetes > Pseudonocardiales > Pseudonocardiaceae > Actinosynnema > Actinosynnema sp. CA-299493. The sequence continues at coordinate 2,409,494 of NZ_CP191993.1, read as the reverse complement.
CCCGGTCATCCGCCAACCCGCACTCATGATCTACGGCGACCGTGACGCGGTCCTGAGGTCCGAACGGCTGGCGGAACACGTGCCCAACGTGGAAATCGCCACCCTCGACTGCGGCCACTGGATCCAGCAGGAAATGCCAACCGAAACCAACCAGACCATCCTGAAGTGGCTGACCCAAACCACCTAGGCCCGATTTGACATGGGTTCGGGTGCTTTAGGCTGGTCGAAGCCGGGCAGGCTTGGCGGACGCTCTTCCCGCCGGGCCTGCCCGGCTTTGGCCTGCCTGGAGTGCCCGTAAGGGGCCCATGTCAAATCGAGCCGAACGTTGAACTCACCTCTCTCCAACGTAGGACTCTCGCACCCTGAACGTAGGACTCTCGCCGTTCTGAGCGTTCAACTCGGGGTACCGGAACGTAGGACACGCGGGTTCTGAGCGTGGGACACGCGAGTAGGAGAGCGCTCTCCGGGGCGTGGCAGAATGAGCCCCATGAGCAGATCGCCGACGACCCCGCCGACGTTGGAAGACGTGGCGCGGGTCGCCGGCGTGTCCCGCGCCACCGTCTCCCGCGTCATCAACGGCACCCGCAACGTCGACCGCAAGATCCAAGAGGTCGTGCGCGCCGCCATCGACCAGACCGGGTACGCGCCCAACCGCGCGGCACGCTCCCTGGTCACCAAGCGGTCCGGGACGATCGCGCTGGTGGTGTCCGGCGCGGGCGACCCGGGCGACGAGGACGCGTTCGCCGCGCGCGTGTTCTCCGACCCGTTCTTCGGCCGGGTGGCCAGCGGTGTGCTGGGCTTCCTCCGCACGCGCGGCGTGCACCCCGTGCTGATGGTCGCCGACACCGAAGCGGCCCGCGAGGACGTGCTGTCGTTCCTCCGCCAGGGCAGCGCGGACGGCGCGCTGCTCGTCTCGACCCACGCCGAGGACCCGCTGCCCTCCCGGCTGGTCGAGGCCGAACTGCCCGCCGTGCTGTTCGCGCGCCCGGCCCGGCCCGTGCCGATCAGCTACGTCGACCTCGACCACCAGGCCGGGGCGAAGCTCGCCGCCGACCACCTGGTGGGCCGCGGCTGCACGCGGGTCGCGACGATCGCCGGCCCGTTGGACGTGCCCGCGTCCCAGGACCGGCTGACCGGGTTCCGCGACGCCATGGCGCGGCACGGCTTCCCGTACGTCCCGATCGCCGAGGGCGGGTTCACCTCCGGCAGCGGCGAGGCCGCGATGGAACGGCTGCTGGCCGAGCACCCCGGCATCGACGGCGTGTTCGCGGCCAACGACCTGATGGCGCAGGGCGCGTTGATGGTGCTGCACAAGCACGGCCGGCGCGTGCCGGAGGAAGTGGCGCTGGTGGGTTTCGACGACAGCAGCCCCGCGCTGGCCTGCCGGCCGCGGTTGACCACGGTGCGGCAACCGGTGGAGGACATGGCGGCCGGGATGTCCCGGTTGCTGCTGGACCACGTCGAAGAACCGGGACTGCGCCCCAAATCCGTCATCTTCGAGCCCGCGCTCGTGGTGCGGGACTCCGCCTGAACTGTCGTTGACGTCTTCGCAACATCGGCGTTACGCTCCGAGAGAGCGCTCTCTCAGCGCCTCCGGTGCCACGGAGGCACAGCTCCGGGCCTTCTCGCGGCCCTTACCTCGTCAGGTAGGACAATGAGTTCTCCCCGTTCCCGGTCACGGGTCCTGACCGCCGCGCTGGCACTCGGCCTCGCCGCGGTGCTCAGCCCCGTGATCACCCAGTCCGCGCAGGCCGCCGAGTGCGGCACGACCAACGCCGCGCTGAACCGCCCGGCCACCGCGTCGTCCGTCGAGAACGGCGGCACCCCTGCCGCCGCCGCGGTCGACGGCAACACCGGCACCCGCTGGTCCAGCGCGTTCACCGACCCGCAGTGGGTCCAAGTGGACCTCGGCTCCTCGCAGCAGGTGTGCCGCGTGACGCTGACCTGGGAGGCCGCGTACGGCCGGGCGTTCCAGGTGCAGCTGTCGGACAACGCGTCCACTTGGAACACCGTCTACTCCACCACCACCAGCACCGGTGGCGTGCAGAACCTGACCGTCACGGGCACCGGCCGTTACGTGCGGGTCTACGGCACGGCGCGCGCCACCGGCTACGGCTACTCACTGTGGGAGCTGTCAGTCAACACCGAGACCACCGGCGGGATCGTCATCCCGCCGACCGACCCGCGCAACCCGGACTTCGGCCCGAACGTGCTCGTCTACGGCCCGGGTTACGACCGCGCCGCGATGCAGACGCGGTTGGACCAGATCGCCACCCAGATGAAGACCAACCAGTTCGGCAGCGAGCGGTACGCCGTGCTGTACAAGCCAGGTGTGTACGACGCGGACGTCAACCTCCGCTTCTACACCCAGGTCGCGGGTCTCGGCCTGCGGCCGGACGACGTGCGGCTCAACGGCCACGTGCGCGTCGAGGCGGACTGGCTCCAGCAGGGCGACAACCCGAACAACCTCGGCAACGCGACGCAGAACTTCTGGCGCCAGGCCGAGAACCTGCACGTCAACCTGCCGGCCGGGCAGATCGAGCGGTGGGCCGTGTCGCAGGCCGCGTCCTACCGGCGGATGCACCTCAGCGGCCAGATCCACCTGTGGAACGGTGGCGACGGCTGGGCGTCCGGCGGTCTGATCGTGGACAGCAAGATCGACGGTGTCGCGGTCTCCGGTTCGCAGCAGCAGTTCCTGACCCGCAACAGCAACCTCGCGGGCGGCTGGAGCGGCTCGGTGTGGAACATGGTGTTCGTCGGCACGCAGGGCGCGCCCGCGCAGCACTTCCCGAACCCGTCGCACACCACCGTCGACACCAGCCCGGTCGTGCGCGAGAAGCCGTTCCTGTACTTCGAGAACGGCGAGTACAAGGTGTTCGTCCCGGCGCTGCGGCAGAACGCCCGCGGCACGAGCTGGGAGTCCGGCACGCCGGCCGGCCAGTCGATCTCGCTGGCCGACTTCTTCATCGTCAAGCCCGGCACCCCGGTGGCGACGACGAACGCGGCGCTGGCGCAGGGCAAGCACCTGCTGCTGACGCCCGGTGTGCACCACCTCACCGACACGATCAACGTGACCCGGCCGAACACCGTGGTGCTGGGCCTCGGCCTGGCGACCCTGTCGCCCGACACCGGCAAGGCCGCGATGGCGGTGTCCGATGTGGACGGCGTGAAGCTGGCCGGCTTCCTGGTCGACGCCGGCGTGCAGAACTCCCCCGTGCTGCTCCAGCTCGGCCCGACGAGCTCGTCGGCCTCGCACGCCGCCAACCCGACCTCGATGCACGACGTGTACCTGCGCGTCGGCGGTCCCCAGGCGGGCAAGGCGACGACCTCGCTGGAGGTCAACTCCGACAACGTGATCATCGACCACACCTGGGTGTGGCGCGCCGACCACGGCACGGGTCCGACCGGCTGGACCGCCAACACCGGCCGCAACGGCGTCATCGTCAACGGTGACAACGTCACGGCGTACGGCCTGTTCGTCGAGCACTACCAGCAGTACAACACGGTGTGGAACGGCAACGGCGGTCGCACGTACTTCTACCAGAACGAGCTGCCGTACGACCCGCCGAACCAGGCCGCGTGGATGAACGGCTCCCAGCTCGGCTGGGCCGGGTACAAGGTCGCCGACAGCGTCACGACCCACGAGGGTTGGGGCATGGGCGTGTACTCCTTCAACCAGGCCGACCCGAGCATCCGCACGGCCAACGGCTTCGAGGTGCCCAACCGGCCGGGCGTGCGGCTGCACGACCTGGTGACGGTCTCGCTCGGCGGGGTCGGCACGATCGACAACGTCGTGAACGGCGTCGGCGGCGCGGCGAACCTGGCCACGCAGCAGCGTTACGTCGTCAACTACCCGTGACCGGGTGAGTCGTCCACCGCACGTGATCGCGTGAGCCGTCGACTACCCGTGACGGCGTGAAAGGACCGCCCCGCCGAGGCTCTCCTCCTCGGCGGGGCGGTCCGCGTACCATCCCCCGGAGGTGTCGCCGAGCCGTGGGGAGAGCCTGTTGCGACCTGCCTTGTTCACCTACGCCGGAGCGCTCCGGCTGCTCGGCGAGTACGACCGGCCCCGCTTCGACGCGCTGAACATCGCGCTGGGCGGCGCGATCCTGGCCGGTGGCGCGCTCGGGGGCCCCGGTGTGCTCGGCCTGGTCGACCCGAAGAACGAGGCGATGACGTCCCTGCGCCGGATCCTGGACGGCGTCTCGGCCAAGCTCACCGGGCTGACCGGGGTGAACCGCCAGGAACTCGTGTCGGCCGCGCACACCGTGATCGCGGTCAACGCGGTGTTCGACGCCTTCCGCGACCGGCTCGGCCGGCGCTTCGACCGCCTCGACATCACCGACCGGGAGAAGTCCCGGATCCTGGGCGTCGAGCCGACCGGCACGCGGGAGGTGGCCGCTCTGCCCGGTCTGGCCGCCCTGCGGGTGCCGATGCCTGGCGCGACCAGGGGCTTCGAGGAGAACCTCGACCACGACCTGACGCGGTTCTTCACCGCCGCCACCGGCCACGTGCAGGACTTCCTGAACGGTTTGGCGGACCCGCCGATGGCGGCCCTCGTGGATCCGACCCAGCCGATCGTCGTGGACGTCCGGGAGAAGTACGTCCACCACTACCTCGGCCTGGCCGCGCAGGTCCCGGAGTTCCGGATCTGGACGTTGATCGGTGAGCACTCGGCGACGCGCGCCGCGATCGAGGCCGGCGGCCGACGCGTCGAAGAGCTGCTGACCGTGCAGACGGAGTCGCTCGAACGCTTCTCCCGGCTGCTGTCGATGGGGGCGCCGAAAGACCTGCGCGAGGATCGGTCCTACCGGCGCAAGCTGGGCGTCGCCGCGCGGGCCGCGCTCGCCAAGCCGCTGCTGCGGACCAACCCCGACACGCCGGCGGCGAACGCGAGCTTCCCGACCGTCGAGCGCGGCTTCGTCGCACCCGGCTACCGGGTGATCGTGCACGACGAGGAGTCGAACCCCTCGTCGGACGACTGGTGGAGCACGCACGCCGAGGTGCGGGAGGACATCGACACCTTCCTGGCGGCGCACCTGTCGACCCCGGACAGCACCGTCCGGCCACTGCTGGTCCTCGGGCACCCCGGTGCGGGCAAGTCGTTGCTGATGACCGTGCTCGCGGCCCGATTACCCGCCGCCGGCTACACGGTCGTCACCGTGCAGCTCCGCAAGGTCTACGCGGAGAACACCGTGGCCCGGCAGATCGAGGCGGCGCTGACCGAGGTGCTGGCCGAGCGGGTCGACTGGGGCAGGCTCGCCGACGAGTGCGCCGACAGCATCCGCGTGGTGCTGCTGGACGGGTTCGACGAGCTGGTGCAGGCCAGCGGGGTGACGCAGTCGACCTACCTCCAGCAGGTGCTGGACTTCCAGGAGCGCGAGGCGGACCTGGAACGACCGGTCGCCGTCGTCATCACCTCCCGGACGCTCGTGGTGGACCGGGCGCGGATCCCGCACGGTGTGCCGGTGGTCAAGCTGGAGGAGTTCGACGACCGTCGCATCGACAAGTGGCTGGCCGCCTGGAACGAGGCGAACGCCTCGTCACCGGACTTCCGCGAGCTCGACTCGGCCCGGCTGCTGCACCACGGCGACCTGGCGCGGCAGCCGTTGATCCTGCTGATGCTCGCCATCTACGCCGCCGACGCGGACAACCCCGACCTCGACGCCGAGGACCTCTCGCAGGCCAAGCTGTACGAGCGCCTGATCGACTCGTTCGTGCTGCGGCAGGCCCGCGACAAGACTCCCGTGCCGCGCCCCGGGCAGCACGTCGCCAAGCAGGCCAAGCGGAGCAAGCGGCAACTCGGCCTGGCGGCGCTGGCCATGTTCAACCGGGGACGCCAGTACGTGACCGACGCGGAGCTGAACCAGGACCTGACGGCGTTCTCGCGCGGGCCGGACGCGGCGCGGCACGGCAGCTTCGACGACCCGCTCAGCCCCGCCGACCAGACCGTCGAGGACTTCTTCTTCATCCACTCCGCGAAGCTGGGGAAGCAGGGGCAGGCCGGTAGCGGCCGGCGCACCATCGAGTTCCTGCACGCCACCTTCGGCGAGTACCTGATCGCCGAGGTGTCGTTGACGCTGCTGGGGAAGGTCGCCACGGAACGGGGGCTGCGGGAGTCGGACCCGTTCGAGCGCTTCAGCCCGTTGGACGACGCCTTGCTGTTCGCGCTGGTCTCGCACCAGCCGTTCACCAAGCGCAAGCCGATCCTGGAGTTCGCGTCCGGCCTGTTCCGCGCCCTCGACCAGGAGGTGCGCGGCGACGTGCTCGACACGCTGGACGAGTTGATCCACGCGGTCCACGAACGGGTGACCAACGACCACCACCGCGCCTACGCACCGTCCCCCGCCACCCTGGTGGCCAGGGTCGCCACCTACTCGGCGAACCTGGTGTGCCTGCGCGTCGTCCTGGACGACTCCGGCGTGCCGCTGGAGCGGCTGTTCCCCACCGCCACCGACGCGTTGGCCGACTGGCGCGCGATGGTGCGCCTGTGGCGGGCGGGCCTGGACGACGAGGGCTGGCAGACCCTGCTCGACACCCTGGTGCTCGATCCGGTCGACGGCGGCTGGCGCTTGTTCAGCGAGTCGGGGTCAGACCTCCTGATCGGCTACCGCGCCGCCGAAGCCCAGTTGCTCGGCGATCCCGAACTCGAAGGGATCCTGCGCACCGGGACCGTCTTCGCCGACTCCACGTTGTCCTCGCGACCCCAGGACCAAGGGCTGCTGGAGCAACTCGCGTACTGGATCTTCCAGCTGTCGGGCACGGCCACGGCGCCCAGAATGCTTCCCGACGACATCACGGACCTCAGGAACATGCTCGCCTCGATCGAGGCCGGCGCGCGGCTGCGCGGCAACGGGTGGCTCGCGCTGATCGCCGCGCTGTCCCGGGAATCGTGGCGGCTCCCGCTCGACTTGGTGCAGCGCGCGCTGAAGCAGCTGGTCACCGACCCCGACGACACGCCTCCCGGGCCTGTCGGCACCCTCTTCGAGCTGGTCGCGATCGCGTGCTCCCATCCCGAAGTGCTGGAGGACGAGGATCTGTTCGACCGGCTCCTGCGGTGGGTCGAGGCCAGGCCCACGGAGGACCTGGGCGCGCTCGTCCTGGTGTGGCTGACCACCGCCCGGACGGACCGCCAGCACCCCGGGCTGCACCGTCTGTTCCAGTGCCTGCTGGAGAGCGCGCGACGGACCGTCAACGAGCAAGGTTGGAACTGGTCCCGCATGCCGCACGAGGTGTTCGAGTACTTCGCGAGTCCTGACGCCGCCGACTGGGAGTTCGGCTCCGCGCTGTTGCGGGAGTTGGCGGAGGGGGCGCAGATCAGCCGGTACCCGGTAGACCCGCGGCACCACCTCACCGTCGTGGAGCGGTTCGCCCGCAGTTCCAGTGCCACCTCGCTGGACGAGGCGAAGCTCATCATGTTGGTCCAGGCCGGGCTGCCCGCTCCGGCTTCTCGCGAAGCGCGCGCGGACCTGACCACCGCGATGGAGGCGCTGCGGCGTCTGGTGGAGGATTCCGCGCGTCCGCGACCCTGACGGACGGGTGGGCTCAGCCGGACAGCGGCACGGAGTTCGTCGGCAGGCGGACGGTGCGGAGGAACGCGGGCAGCAGCCACGGACGTCGCCCGCCGACCCGCAGCTTGCCCGTCAAGGCGGCCCGGGCCCGGCTGACGCGGCCGAACAGCACCAGGTTCAGCACGGCCGGGTCGAAGGTCAGGCGCACGTCGACCGGGTCGCCCGGCTCGCCGACCGACACCCGGCCCCGGTGCAGGACGAGCGTGACCGGTGTCGTGTGGCGGGAGCGGAAGGCCACGGCGACGCGGCGGTCGCTGGGCGGTCCGCCGTCGAGCACGACGCCGACGTCGTTGCGCATCATGCCGACGATGAACAGCTCGAAGAACAGCGCGGCCTCACCCGGCGGGATGGACCACGGCGCGTCGACACCGCGGGCGATGTCCCGGCCGTGGACGAGCAGTTCGTTGACGAGGTGGGCCAGCACGCCCGCGATCGGCACCTTGGACGCGCCCAGCCACGGCACGGTCCGCTCCGGGTCGGTCCCCGCCGTCAGGTCCAGGATCGTGGCCACCATCGAGCGCAGCATCGCGGCCAGGGCGGCGGGGTCGCGCTCGGTGAACCGCCGCAGCGCCAGGTCGTTCAGGTCGGCGACGGTGTCCACCGTGACGGTGGGGATGCGCGCGGCCAGCTCCGGGTCGGCCACCTCGGCGCCGTCCGGCGCCAGCAACGTGGTGTAGATCGAGGCGATGGCGACGACGTGCGCCGCCGTGTCCGCCACCGTCCAGTCGGGGGTGGCGAGCGCCCTCGGGTCGGACGCGGCGACGAGGTCCGCGAACCGCCCCGTCACGTCGGACAGCACGCCCCGCACCACCGGCCACTGCTGGGAAACCACGGCACCCCCCAAGTCCTCGACGGGACGATAACAGTGTTTCGACGCGGCCGGCTACCGATCGACCAGCCGCACGGTGGCTTCCACGAACGCGCGCACCACCGGCCGGGTGGCCCCCGAGGTCCACGCGACCACGATCCGCAGCGGTTCGATGTCGGTCACCGGGCGCCACGCCAGGTCGGGGTGCGCGTAGTACGCCGCCATCGACTCCGGCCCCAGGCACACCGCCGCACCGGCCGCGACGTGCTCCAGCATCTCGTCCACGTTGTCGTTCTCCGGTCCCCACACGGGTTCCCCGCCGTCCGGGCGCGGGTTGACGGCCCACCAGTCGACCCACGCCTTCGACGCCTTGCGCGTCCACATCAACGGCTCGTCGCGCAGGTCCGCGATGCCCACCGACTCCCGTGCAGCCAACGGGTGGTCGCGGGCCAGGGCGACGCAACGCGCCTCGGTCGCCACCGGGTGGGTGCGCAGGCCGTCGGTGTCGGCGGGCAGCCAGACGAACGCCACGTCGACCACCCCCTGCCGCAGGGCGTCCGGCTCGCCGCCCCAGTCGCACCGCTTCGGCTCGATCGTCACGTCGGGCCGCTGCTCGGCGAACACCGCCCTGGCCCGTCGCGCCACGCTGCCGCCGCCCGACGCGACGAACCCGACCCGCAGCACGTTCGCCTCGGCCGCCGCCGCCGACCGCGTCGACCGCACCGCGTCCCGCCAGTCGACGAGCGCCCTGCGCGCCAACGGCAGCAACTCGCCGCCCGCCGCCGTGAGCAGGACCTCCCGCCCGGTCCGCACGAACAACTCGACGCCCAGGTCCGCTTCCAACTGCCTGATCTGCCTGCTCAACGCGGGTTGCGACACGTACAGCTCCCGCGCCGCGCCGGTGAAGCTCAACCGCTCGGCCACGGCCACGAAGTACCGCAGCACCCTGGTGTCCACGTCGAGAGGACTCATACCGCCAGCGTATTGGCCGCCGGATCACGCCGTGACCGACCGTCGCCGCGGCGCCCGGTAGGCCCAGTCCCACACCGTCTCCACGGGGCCGCGCTCGAACCGCCCCATCCACCACGACGCGCCCACCAGCAGCAGCACGGCGACCGCCAGCCACACGCCACCGGTGAACCACGGGCCGAGGTGACCCCAGCGGCGCGCCAGGCCCAGGCCCCACTCGAAGCAGAGCGCGGACGCGATCACGTTCTGGCCGACGTAGCAGCTCAACGCCGACCGGCCGACCGCCGTGAGGCCCCGCCGCACCGGCCCCGCCTCGGCCCGCAGCCGGCCGACCACCTCGGCGATCCCGCCGAGCAGCCCGAACGCGACCAGCGGCGCGCACACGTACCGGTCGACGGCGAACCAGTCCGCGCCGGCCAGCGTGGTGGCGACGTTCGCCGGCACGCCGACACCGAGGCCCCCCACCATCAACCGCCGGCGGATCCTCGTGCCGCGCGCGGAGCTCTCCAACGCGCCCGCCCGGAACAGCCGCGCGCCGGCCAGGAACAGCAGGGCGCTCAGCGGCAGCACCAGGAACCCCTCGGCCCGGAAGACCGCGAAGTGCTCGACCCGCGCCCGCACGCCGTCCCACCAGCTGTCGGTGGCCACCACGAACCCGGGATCGCCGACCGTCGTGCCGCCGGTGAGCAGGGCTGCCGTGATCAGGCCGACGACCGCCACGTTCAGCGCGCCCATCGCCACCATCCAGCCGACCTGGACCCGACCGCCGCGCCCCACCAGGTAGGCGACCAGCACGGACACCACCGCGTAGAACATCAGCACGTCGAACTCGAAGACCAGCACGTAGTGCAGCAGGCCCTCGAACAGCAGCAGCGCCGAGCGCCACAGGTACCAGCCGGGCCACCGCCGCCCCCGCCGCTCGGCCGAGCGGTGCTGGATCGCCAGGCCGATGCCGAACATGATCGACAGCAGGCCCAGGAACTTGCCGTTGCTGATCATCTGGAGCAACGCCGTCGCGGTGTCGCCCGCGCCCGAGCCGAAGTCGGCCAGGAAACCCGTCACGCCCCGTGGATGCGTGAAGGCCCACACGTTGGTCCCGAACGTGCCCAGGATCGCCACACCGCGCAGCACGTCCAGCGCCACGATTCGCTCGCCCATGACCCTCCTCCCCGAACTGCTCCCGAACGGCTCCCGAACCGAACGTAGGACGAGGGGCGGTCTGCGATCGTCGGCCGAAGGTGCCCGGCCGTGTCGCACCTTCGGACGATGGCGGCGGCCGAACGGATGACACCGCGACAGCGGATGGTGAACCCGGTAGGTCACAAGTGCATACCGTGCGCACTTGGCCACGGGAACGTAACCTCGCGCGCCCGGCACGCAACACGCGGTTCATACCTTCTCGGTTCCACCAGCCCGAAAGGAGCCGCCGGTGCGTTCCAGAACCCTCAGCCGCGGTCTGCTCGCCCTCCTGCTGCCCGCCCTCCTCGCGACGGCCTGCGTCGACGAGCCCGGTGGCGGCGCGGGCGCTTCCGGTGACGAGATCAAGGTCGGCGTCCTGCACTCGTTGAGCGGCACGATGGCCATCAGCGAGGTGACCGTGCGCGACGCGGAGCTGCTGGCCATCGAGGAGATCAACGCCAAGGGCGGGGTGCTGGGCAAGAAGATCGTCCCGGTCACCGAGGACGGCGCGTCGGACTGGCCCACGTTCGCCGAGAAGGCGCAGAAGCTGATCTCGCAGGACAAGGTGGCCGCGGTGTTCGGCGGCTGGACCTCCGCCAGCCGCAAGGCGATGCTGCCGGTGTTCGAGCGCAACAAGGCGCTGCTGTGGTACCCGGTGCAGTACGAGGGGCTGGAGAGCTCGCCGTACATCTTCTACACCGGCGCGACGACGAACCAGCAGATCGTGCCCGCGCTGGACTACCTGGCCTCGCAGGGCAAGAAGAAGATGTTCCTGGTGGGCAGCGACTACGTGTTCCCGCGCACCGCCAACAAGATCATCAAGGCGTACGCCGCCGCCAAGGGCATCGAGGTGCTGGGCGAGGAGTACACGCCGCTCGGCCACACCGAGTACAGCACCCTGGTCAACAAGATCGCCGACGCGAAGCCGGACGCGGTGTTCAACACCCTCAACGGCGACAGCAACGTGGCGTTCTTCAAGCAGCTGCGCGGTTCCGGCATCACGCCGCAGACCACGCCGGTGGTGTCGGTGAGCGTCGCCGAGGAAGAGGTCAAGGGCATCGGGCCGGAGAACGTGGCCGGGCACCTGGTGGCGTGGAACTACTACCAGACCACCACCACGCCCGCGAACGACGCGTTCGTCAAGGCGTTCAAGGCGAAGTACGGCGCGGACAAGGTGACGTCCGACCCGATGGAGGCCGGTTACAACGCGGTCTACCTCTGGGCGGAGGCGGTGAAGAAGGCGGGCACGACGGAGGTCGAGGCGGTGAAGAAGGCCGCGGGCGGCATCACGATCGAGGCGCCCGAGGGCACCACCACCATCGACGGCGACAACCAGCACGTCGCCAAGACCGCGCGGATCGGCGTGGTGCAGGCGGACGGCCAGATCAAGGAGGTGTGGTCCTCCCCCGGCCCGATCAAGCCGGACCCGTACCTGAAGAGCTACGACTGGGCCGGCGGCCTGAGCTGAGCCCGACAACCGGCAGGGACGGGAGGACCACGTGGGGGCATTGGCGAACCAGCTGCCCATCGGGCTGAGCATCGCCGCGGTGCTGCTGCTCATCGCGCTCGGGCTGACGTTCACGTTCGGCCAGATGGGCGTGATCAACATGGCGCACGGCGAGTTCATCATGGCGGGCGCGTACACCGCGTACCTGTTGCAGGGATTCACCAGCCAGTCGTTCCTCATCGCGCTGCCGGTCGCGTTCGCCGTGGCCGGGTTGATGGGGCTGCTGCTGGAGTGGTCGCTGATCCGGCGGTTCTACGGTCGGCCGCTGGACACGCTGCTGTTGACCTGGGGCGTGAGCCTGGTGCTGCAACAGCTCGCGCGTGACGTCTTCGGCGCGCCGAACGTGCAGGTGACCGCGCCGGGCTGGTTGGTGGGCGGCGTCGACGTGCTCGGCGTGCGGCTGCCCCACAACCGGGTGTTCACCATCGTGCTGGCCGTGGTGTGCGTGGTCGGGGTGTGGCTGTACCTGACCAGGCTGCCGGCTGGCCGGCGGATGCGGGCGGTGGTGCAGAACCGGGAGCTGGCCGCCTACAGCGGCATCGCCACCGGGCGGGTGGACCGGTTCACGTTCCTGCTCGGCTCGGGGCTGGCCGGGGTGGCGGGCGTCGCGCTGACGCTCGTCGGACCGGTCGGCCCGAGCTTGGGCACCTTCTACATCGTGGACGCGTTCCTGGTCGTGGTCGCGGGCGGGCTGGGCCAGTTGCGCGGCGCGGTGCTGGCGGCGCTCGCGCTCGGGTTCCTCAACAGCTACCTGGAGTTCTGGACGGACGCGAGCCTGGCCAAGGTGCTGGTGTTCGTGGCGATCATCGCGTTCCTCCAGGTCCGGCCGCAGGGCATGTTCGTGCTGAAGGGGAGGGCGTTGGTATGACGTTGGGTCGCATCTCCCTCGTGGCGTGCGTGGTGTTGTTGGCCTTGGCCCCGCTGGCGCTCTCGCCGTTCCGGCTCGGGCTGCTGGCGAAGTACCTGTGCTTCGCGATCGTCGCGGTCGGCATCGCGCTGGCCTGGGGCCGGGGCGGGATGCTGACGCTCGGGCAGGGCGTGTTCTTCGGCCTGGGCGGCTACGCGATGGCCATGTACCTGAAGCTGGAGGAAGCCGGGTCGGCCGGGCTGCCCGACTTCATGGTGTGGAGCGGGGTCGAGGAGCTGCCCGCGCTGTGGAAGCCGTTCGGCAACCCGGTGTTCGCGCTGGCGGCGGTGGTGCTGGTGCCCGGGCTGCTGGCGTTCCTGCTGGGGCTGCTGGTGTTCCGGCAACGGGTGCGCGGCGCGTACTTCGCGATCCTGTCCCAGGCGTTGGCGGCGGCGTTCGTGATCCTGCTGATCGGGCAGCAGGGGCTGACCGGCGGCACGAACGGGATGACGAACTTCAGCCGGTTCTTCGGGCTGGACCTCACCGACCCGAACGGGCAGCGGGCGGTGTACGCGATCACGGCGCTCGTGCTGGGGGCGACGTTCCTGGTGGCGAAGCTGCTGGTGCGCAGCCGCTTCGGGCGGCTGCTGGTGGCCGTGCGCGACGGCGAGGACCGGGTGCGGTTCCTCGGCTACGACCCGGCCGTGGTCAAGACGATCACGTTCACCGTCTCGGCGGTGATGGCGGGGCTGGCGGGCGCGTTGTTCGTGCCCGTGGTCGGCATCATCTCCCCCGCGCTGCTCGGCATCGTGCCGTCGCTGGAGCTGCTGGTCGGCGTCGCGGTCGGCGGGCGGTTCGTGCTGGCCGGCGCCATCGCCGGGGCCATCGCGGTCAACTACGCCAAGACGCTGTTCAGCGAGGACTTCGCCGAGGGCTGGCTGTACCTGCAAGGCGGGCTGTTCGTGCTGGTGCTGGTGTTCGCGCCCAAGGGCCTGGCCGGTGTCGTGGAGTCGCTGCGGTACCGGTGGTCGTCCCGCAAGGGCGCCGTTCCGGCTCCGGTGGAGGTGGCGGCGTGACGGCGTTGCTGGAGGTGCGCGGCCTGCGCGTGGTGTTCGACGGCTTCGCGGCGATCGACGGTCTGGACCTCACCGTCGAGGAGGGCGAGCTGCGGTTCCTGATCGGGCCGAACGGCGCGGGCAAGACGACGTTGATCGACGTGGTCACCGGGCTGACCAAGCCGGCGGCGGGCAGCGTGCGGTTCGGCGGCCAGGAACTGGTGGGCCGGCGGGAGCACCGGATCGTGCGGATGGGCGTCGGCCGCACGTTCCAGACCGCCACCGTGTTCGAGGAGCTGACCGTGGTGGAGAACCTCGACCTCGCGGACAGCTTCCGGCTGCCGCTGCGGTCGTTGCTGCGACGGCGGCGCGGCGTGTCCGACGCGGTGGCCTCGGCGTTGGAGACGGCGGAGCTGACCGCGGTGGCCGACCGGCCCGCCGGTGTGCTCTCGCACGGGCAGCGGCAGTGGCTGGAGATCGGGATGCTGCTGGTGCAGGGGCCGAAGCTGCTGCTGCTGGACGAGCCGGTGGCGGGCATGAGCCGGTCGGAGCGGGAGCGGACCGGTGAGCTGCTGCACCGGATCGCGTCGACGCACACGGTGGTCGTGGTGGAGCACGACATGGAGTTCCTGCGCAAGTACGCGCGCAAGGTCACCGTGCTGCACCAGGGCCACGTGCTGCGCGAGGGTTCGGTCACCGAGGTGCAGGAGGACCCGCGGGTGCGCGAGGTGTACCTGGGTCGGGCCAAGGGGAAGGCGGTGACGTGATGCTGTCGGTGTCCGAGGTGGACGCCGCCTACGGGCGGGCACGGGTGCTGTTCGGCGTGGGGCTGGAGGTGCCCGCCGGGTCGCTGGTGTGCGTGATGGGCCGCAACGGGGTCGGCAAGACGACGTTGCTGAAAACCGTGATGGGCACGCTCACGCCCACGGCCGGCCGGATCACCTTCGACGGGCAGGACATCACGCGGCTGCCGACGCACCTGCGGGTGCGCGCGGGCATGGCGTACGTGCCGCAGGGCCACGTCTCGTTCCCGCAGCTGACCGTCTGGGAGAACCTGCGGGTGACGCTGGAGGCCACCGGCCACCGCGACCCGGCGGCGGTGGACGAGGCGCTGGACGTGTTCCCGGCGTTGCGGGAGTTCCTCAAACGTCCGGCCGGTTTCCTGTCCGGTGGTCAGCGGCAGCAGCTGGCCATCGCCCGGGCGTTGATCACCCGGCCCCGGCTGCTGCTGCTCGACGAGCCGACGGAAGGCGTCCAGCCGTCCGTCATCGACGAGATCGAGGCGGCGATCGAGCGGCTGCACCGGGAGGCGGGGGTGACCGTGCTGCTGGTGGAGCAGTACCTGGACTTCGCGTTGCGGCTGGCCGACAGCTTCGTGGTGCTGGACGCGGGCGAGGTCGTGCACGCGGGCGCGACGGAGGAGCTGCACGACGAGGAGGTGCGCCGGATGCTGGCCGTCTGACCTACCGCCGCCTGCTCGCGGCCTGGCGGGCGAGCGCGCCCGCGGCCAGGATCAGGATGATCGCGACCAGGCCCCAGCGCCGTTGGTCGCGGACGACGTTGCTGGTGGGCGCCAACGTCTCCACCCGCCGGTCCGGCACTTCGATGTCGGCCGGCGGTGGGGGCGGCGGAGGTGGCGGCGGCGGTGTGTTCGGCGGTGGGGGCGGTGGGTTCTCCGGCGGCGGGATGTACGGCGGCGCCGCGGGCGCGGGCGGGACCGTGGTGGTCGTCGTCAGGGCGATGGTCGTGGTGGTGGTCGGCGGGGTCGTGGTGGTGGTCGTGGTCGTGGTGGTCGTCGGCGGGATGGTGGTCCTCGTCGTGGGCGGTGCGGTCGTGGTGGTGGTGGTGGTGGTCGTGGGCGGTGTGGTCGTCGTCGTGGTGGGCGGCGTGGTCGTGGTCGTCGTGGGCGGTGTCGTGGTCGTCGTCGGGATCGGGATGGTGGTCAGGCAGCCCGACGAGTCGATGGTGTGCAGGGCCGTCCTGGACGAGATCTCCGTGACCACGCCCGAGCCGTCCAGCGCCACCCGCCACAACGTGCTCCGGCCGCCGTGGCTGTTGTTCGTGGCGTACAGCGCGCCGTCCGGGGCCAGGGTCACCGCGCCGTAACCGCTGCCACCAGGCAGCTTGCCCGCGCCGGGCACGGGCTTCGTCTTGCCGGTGCGCGGGTCGATGGTGACCACCACGCCGTGGCCGTGCTCGTACGTGGCGACGCCGTAGAGCAGGCCGTCGTCCGGGTTGACGTCGAAGTCGTCGACCGTCACCCCCTTCCACGGCCACAGCAGCACCTCGTGCAGGACATGCCCGAACGTGGGGCTGCCCGGGTCGATGTCGACCGAGCGCAGCCACGACCCGGTTCGCACGACCAACCGCTCGTCCACCACCACGCCCGCGGTCGCGAGCCGCAGCGAGGACGACGGCGGCGTCGGCTCGCCGACCACCCGGCCCGTCCGGTCGAGGGCGATGAGCCTGCCGCGGTCGTCCAGGCCGTACACGAGGTTCTGCCCGGCCGAGAAGCCGATGGCGTTCAGCCGCACGTCGAGCGCGTTCAGCGCGGTCGTCTCGCCGGACGGCAGCCGCACCCGGAAGACGGTCGACGGACCGTGGGCCCCCGCCTCGACCTGGATGACGGTGCACACGACCTGCGCGAACGCCTCGATCATCCGAATCGCTCCACGGCGGCCTCGAACGCCGCGGGACTCACCCCGGCGCCACCGCCGAACGGGTTCTGCAGCTGGTAGATCGCGTACAGCAGCAGCGTGATGGTCGCGGCGAGGGTCGCCACGATGAGCACGTGCGTGCGGATGCGCGCCCCGCCGAACAGCAGCGGCAGGCACACGGCCAGCACGCTGCCCGCGATCAGCACGAACCAGACCACCGAGCTGACGCCGCCGCCCGCCGCGTCCAGCCGCTCCTGCCGGGCCTGGTACACCTGCCAGAGCTGGTTCGCGGCCTCGGTCTTGCGGTCGACCTGCCACTCGTCGTCCGTCTGCGCCTCGGCCACGACCCGGCGCAGCTCGTCGAGCTGCGACCAGCCGGCCGACTCGAACGAGGTGCCCGCCGTCATGCCCGGCCACTCGTCCTCGATCACGCTGACGGCGTAGTCGCGGGACAGCTCGCGCACCTTCGCGCCGGTCTCCGGGGACAGCGAGTCGCTCGCCCACGTGGCCGCCACCAGCCCGTCCGCCTCGCGGTAGGAGGAGTCGCCGGCCTGGGTGGAGGCGTCGAACAGGGCGATGAGCACGAACGCCACCAGGACCGCGTGCAGGCCGCCCACGATCGTGAAGACCTGGCCCGCGGACTCGTTGTTCGCCGAGCGGCCTTCGAGCTCGCCGTACTTGCGGATCAAGTACGCCAGCACGGCGGCCACGACGGCGGCGCCGCCGACCCACAGCAGACCTGTGAGGTAAATGCTCATCGACACCCTTTCCCACTCGGATGAATTCCACAGATCCGCCGATTCACTCAGGAGAAAGCTAGTGATTGACCCGATCCAGTGAGAAGTGCGTTCATCCGAGTGCCGGCAAACCCCAAGCTGTCAGGTGACACGGTCACCCCATACGACCAGCGCCGCCAGTCGGAAGCCGCCGTAATGCGGTGGAATCCAGCTAATCGAGCTAACCGATTAGCCCAATCGAGTTGTTTTCATAACGACAGACGGTCATGAAATTCCAGAATATCCCCTCAGCCCGCGAACAGCAGGGCCAACCCGCCCGAGGTGTAGGCGACCATCAGCGCCAGCAACGGCACCTGGCCGGTCAGGTGCCGGCCGGGCGGCAGCAGCCGCAACGCGCGGTCGTGCGCGGACACCACGGCCAGCAGGTGCCCGGCGAGCACCGCCCCCAGCTGCACCGACGCCACCAGCGCGGGCGCGGCGAGCGTGTCGTCGGGCGTGAAGCCGGTGACGCCGAGCAGCAGCGCGACGGCCCGCTGCCCCTCCACGGCGAGCAGCGAGAAGTAGTGCGCCACGACGTACCCGGCGACGATCGGCACCATCGAGTGGGCGAGCTGCCCGCCGAGCGACCGGCACGCCGCCAGGTAGCTGCCCGCGACCAGCGCCACGGCCGCCACCAGCCCCGCCGCGTCCGGCACGGACAGGCGTTCCCAGGCCGGGGTGGAGCCGATGCCGTCGAACGCGGTCGACCCGAGCAGCACCGCCACCACTGCGACCAGGCCGGGCCGCACGGGCGTGGCGACGAGCGCGCGGAACGGGTTGCCGCGCAGCGGCGACAACCGGCCCAGCAGCGTCGAGAACACCTCGAACCCGTCGGCCCGCTCGAACCACGTGCCGCCGAACACCACGCCGCCGGCGACGTTCACCACCGCGTAGACCACCAGGAACCACGGCAACGCCGCCGGCGAGACCAGCTCCACCCAGGTGAACACCAGCAGGCCGAGCGCGGCGGGCCAGTGGCCGAGCCGTTCGGGGTACGCGCGGCCGAGCGTGACGCGGGTGGCCAGGCGCAGCGGGTTGACCACCCGCCACACCGGGCCCAGCAGCACCGACAGCACCGGCACGCCCACCCACAGCAGCACGAACACCAGGTGCGGCCACGCCGGCGCGGGCACGAGCACCAGCCCGAGCGCGACCAGCAGCCGCACCGGCCACCGGTCGCGCTCGGGTCTCGGCTCCGCGGCGTCGAACCGCGGCGTCGTCCACAGCAGGCCCAGCGCCAGGAACGAGGCCAGCAGCGCGACCGCCGCGCCCTGGAGCACCAGGTCCAGCGGGAGCGGCAGGTCGTGCCGGGCGCCGACCCCGTGCGCGAGGACCGTCACCGCACGACCAGCCGCACGAGCAGCGTGTCGGGGTGCGCCTCCACGTCGAACGTGCCGGTCCGCGTCGCGGTGAACGCCAGCACGGCCGGTTTCCCCCGCTCCGCCTTGGCCAGCACGTCGACGCCGTGCACGTGCACGTCCACCGGCTCCTCGCTGGTGACGGTCAGCTCGACGACCTGACCGCGCACCGCCTCCACCGTCCGCGGCGACGCCTGGTCCACCGACAGGGCGAGCACCAGCGGGTCGACGGCGGGCGGCGCGGTCTCGGGCCCGGTCTCGGGTCCGGTCTCGGGTCCGGACGAGCAGCCCGCCAGCACGAGCAGCGCGAGCACCAGCGCGTGAACGGTCTTCATGTGGTGGGACCAGTCCTTCTCAAGTAGTCGAACCCGCCGGCGGCGAGGCCGAGCCCGCCGCCCAGGGTGAGGGCCACGAGCAGCCGGTCCAGGTCGGCCGGACCGGCGAACGGCAGCTGGGAGAACCGGAAGCTGTCGAAGTCCGGTATCCCCGCCACCACCACCATCGCGCCCACGACGGCCGCCACGAACGCCGCCGCGGGCCTGCGCCGCGCCGCCGCCACCACGGCGACCGCGCCCAGCGGCCACGCCACCAGGCCGACACCGCTCGCGCCGAGCAGCAGCGGCACGAACGACCCGCCCGTCACGGCGAGCGTCGAGCCGACCGCGTGCCACACGTGCGCGGCCGTCACCACGACGACGCCGGCGGCGAGCAGTTCCCGCCTGCGGCCCAGGAGGTAGCCGCCGAGGGCGAGCGCGACCGTGATCAGCAGCCACCACCACGGGTTCGGCCCCGGTACGACGTCCACCCGGCCCTTGACCACCGACCGGTCGAGCGGCACCTCCCACCGCGACGCGGTCGTGCGCTCGTCGCGGAAGCGGTAGGTCTCGCCCGGCCCGATCACGTGGCCGGCCGCCGCGGTCCGGTCGTCGGCTCCCCCGACGGTGACCGCGGCGACGCCCCCGTTGCGGATCTCCAACTGCGTGCCGTGGTTGACCATCGTCGCGGTGACGCCGGGCAGCGGCGGTTCGATCCCGGTCACCCGGCTCAGGTGGTCCTGCGGCGTGAGGCCGCCCGCGTGCGCGTGGGCCGGGCCGGCGGCGGTGACCAGCAGGACGAGGGCCAGGAGCAGCGCCCTCACCGGCGGGCGGTCGGCACGAGCACCACCGCCATCAGCACACCGTGCAGCGCGGCCATGACCGGCGCCCCGGTCCACATCTCGGTGACGCTCGGCGTCGTGCCCTGGTCGATGATCGCCGCCGCGAAGAACACCGCCCACGTGGCGAACGACGCCGCGCCGGCGAAGATCCGGTACTCCTTGACCCGGCCCTCCGACGGGTTCAGCTTGAGCAGCAGCACGTCGATCACGACACCGGACACGACGAACCCGATCGCGGTGCTGATGTTCTCGTAGTCGGCCACGGCGGTGCTCAGCAGCATCACCACGAAGGCCAGCAGGGTCGCCGTGCCGAACGGCAGCCGGAACCGGCGCACGGCCAGCAGCAGCGGCAGGATCATGATCAGGTTGGTGACCACGATCGAGGCGGCGAGCTCGGCCGCCCGGCCGGTGCCGTTGGCGCCCTTCTCGAAGCTGAACGCCCTGATCACCTGTTCGCCGGTGAACACGGTCGCGTCGGCGTACCCGGCGAACAGCAGCACCAGCGAGGTGGTGAACGCCAGCGCCAGCCCGGCAGGCAGGAACCGCCGCAGGGACGGGCTCACCACGTCCGGGTCGCTCCACAGCGCGCGCAGCGGCGCGGTGAGGATCAGCACCATCGACGTGATCAGCGCCAGGTGGGTCGGGCTGAACAGGATGTCGATGCCCTGCTCGACGCCGATGAACGTGTGCCACAGGTAGTCGCCGACGCCCGCCGCGGCGAACAGCGGCAGCGCGATCACCGCCGGGCCGTAGCCGATCGGCACCGCGTCCAGCCCGCGCAGCCCCTGCTGGTGGTTGCGCCACAGCACCCAGAGGATCCACGCGCCGGTCGCGGCGAAGCCCGAGTAGAACACCGCGTGCCACGGCGTGAAGAACGACTCCAGCTCGGGCACGTTGGAGTGCGCCCACGCGTCGAGGAACAACCCGATCGAGAACCAGGTGCCGAGCAGCACCGTGATCAGGTCCGTGCGGTAGTCGGCGCGGGAACGACGGCTCGTCGCCGGGCTCCCCGCCGAGTCGTCAACTGCTGCTTCGCGCCCCGGTGTCATGGGACGAGCCTGCCCGCGCCGGGCACCTCCCCGGAATCGTGCCACCCCCACCGCGTGGTGCGGTTAACCGCACCTCTCAGGCGTTGAGGTAGCGCAGGACGGCGAGCACGCGGCGGTGGTCGTGCGGGCTCGCGGTCAGCTCCAGCTTGGTGAAGATGCTGGTGCAGTGCTTCTCCACGGTCCGCTCCGCGATGAACAGCCGCCGCGCGATGGCCTGGTTGGTGCGCCCTTCCGCCATCAGCGCGAGCACCGCCCGTTCCCGGTCGGTGAGCCGGTCGTCGCTGTCGTCGCGCCGCCGCACCAGCAACCTGCTCACCACCTCCGGGTCGAACGCCGAGCCGCCCGCGCCCACGCGCCGGATCGCGGCGGCGAACTCGGCCAGGTCCGACACCCGGTCCTTGAGCAGGTAGCCGACGCCGTCCGCGCCCGCGTCCAGCAGCTCGGCCGCGTAGCTCACCCGGACGTACTGCGACAGCACGAGCACACCCGTCGCGGGGTACTGGCGGCGCAGCGCCACCGCCGCGCGCAGCCCTTCGTCGGTGTGCGTCGGCGGCATCCGGATGTCCACGACGGCCACGTCGGGCCGGTGCCCGGCCACCGCCGCCATCAGCGCCGGCGCGTCCTCGACCGCCGCCACCACGTCGAACCCGGCCTCGGCGAGCAGCCGCGTCAACCCCTCGCGCAGCAACGTCGAGTCCTCCGCGATCACGACCCGCACGGCAGCACCACCCGCAGGCTCGTGCCCGTCGCCGCCGCGCTGACCACCCGCATCGTGCCCCCGTTCGCTTCCACCCGTTCGCCCAGGCCGCGCAGCCCCGAGCCGCGCACCGGGTCCGCTCCCCCGCGCCCGTCGTCGTCGACCTCCACCACCAGCCGACCGTCCCCGCCGCTGATCACGACCTTGGTCCGGGACGCCTCGGCGTGCTTGGTGACGTTCGCCAGCGCCTCGGCGACAACGTAGTACGCGGTCGTCTCCACCAGCGGCGGGACCGTGTCCGGCAGGTCGAGCGTCAGGTCGACCCGCGGTTCGGCCAACGCGGCCAGCTCGCGCACCGCGCCGTGCAGGCCGCGTTCGGTCAGCACCGGCGGGTGGATGCCGTGGCACACCGCGCGCACGTCGTCGATGGTCGCCAGCACCGCCTGCTTGGCCTCGGCGGCGAGCGCCCTGGCGCGTTCCGGCGGCACGGTCTCGGCCAGCCCCAGCGTCATCACCGCCGACAGCAGCCGCTGCTGGACGCCGTCGTGCAGGTCGCGCTCCAACCGGCGGCGCTCGTCCTCGGCCGTCCGCAGCACCTTCGCGCGCGACTCGGCAAGCTGCCGGACCTTGGCCCGCAGCTCGGCGGTGAGCCGTTCGTTCTCCAGCGCCAGGCCGACGGCGGCGCACGCGGCGTCCACGAGTTCCAGGTCCAGCACCGGGTCGTGCAGCAGCACGGCGACCGGCGTGCCGCCCCGGTCCACCCTGGTGTGCGCGGAGTCCGGCGCGACCGGCTCCCCGTCCACGTCCACGTACCGCTCCTGCTCGGCCACCCAGTACGCCACCCGCAGGCCCGGGTCGTGCAGGGTGGCGGCCAGCGCCTCCTGCACGCCGTCGCGCCGGTTGTCGCCGCTGAGCCGCACCACCAGGTCGGCCACCTCGCCGCGGTCCATCCGGCGGCGCAGCAACCCGGCCAGGTAGGCGAACGGGATGCCGCTCAACGCCAGCGTCAGCACCACGTACGGCGGTTCGAGGCCCGCGCGTTCCACCGGCTCCCACACCACGAACGCGAGGATCGCCACCGCGGTCGCGCCGAGCATCGCGGTCAGGGTCCGCCGCTGCGCGATGCTGCTGCACCGCCAGCGGTGCAGTTGCAGCACCAGCATGGAGATGCCGACGGCACCGGTCATCATCGTCTCGGACTCGCCGATCCCGGCGGCCCACGGCTGGCGCTGGTACTCCGCGGCCACGGTGAGCACCACGCTCTCGGCGTACCCGGCGCCGACGACCAGCCGGCGCGGCAGGGTGCGCAGCCTGCCCGTCGGGAACGCGACCAGCGCGTGCCCGAGCAGCGAGGGCCACCCCTTGGCCGCCAGCATCAGCAGCATCGAACCGTCGCCGACGAGGTAGTCGAGCAGCCAGCCCACCCCGACGAGCACGAACAGCAGCCCGATCCGGTTGCGCGGCTGCGCGCGGCGGCTGATCACACCCGCGATCACGTAGACCGCGCTCACCGCGAACATCGCGAACGGCAGCAGCATGGTGCCCAAGGTAGCCGCGCCGGTGACCCGGGCTCAGCCGCGGCGCACACCCCCGATCACGACGCGCGCCAGCACGTCCGGGCGCAGGATCGACGACGGCGGCTGGAGCAGCCCGATGGTGCGGATGAACGCGGTGGCGGCCACGGGGTCGTGCGTGGCGACGCGTTGCAGCCGGGCGACGTACCGGTTCAGCGCCTTGGTGGACAGCGAGCGGTGGCCGGTGATCTCCGGCAGCGCCAGGTCGCCGAGCGCGTTGAGCTGCCACACCGGGTCGATGATCCGGGCCGCCGCGCGGAAGAACCGCCCCGCCAGGTCGGCCTCGCCGTCCTGGAGGCACTTCCGCAGCGCTTCGGCCTCCATCGCCGCGACGGTCATGCCCTGGCCGTAGATCGGGTTGAAGCTGCACATCGCGTCACCGAAGACCAACAGGCCGGCCGGGAACTGCCGCAGCCGCTCGTACCGGCGGCGCAGGCTGGCCGGGAACCGGTGCGTGCGGATCTCGGTGAGCGGTTCGGAGGCGGCGACGGCGTCCTGCACGTCCGGTGGCGCGGACCGCTTGAGGAACGCCAGGAAGCCCGACTCGTCGGTGGGCGGGTGGTCGCCCGCCATGCCGACCTGGGTGACCATCCACTGGCCGTGCTCCTGCGCGGCGAACGCGAACCCGGTCGGCCGGCCGGGCACCGGGCCGACGAGCACCAGCTTGTCCGGGAACGGCACGGGCGGGCGCACCAGCCGGCTCGCGTACATCATGTCGACGTCGATGCGGTCCTCGGCGGGCGTCGGCAAGCCCAAGGACGCCAACCAGGCCCGTGCCCGACCGGAGCGGCCCATCGCGTCGATCACGAGGTCGGCGGCCAGCACCTCCTCCGCGCCGTCCCGGGCCACCTTGACGCCGACCACCCGGCCGCCCTCGAACACCGGGCCGACCACGTCGTGGCCCGGCAGGAGCCGCACGCCGGGGTGCTGCGCGACCTTCGCCCGGACCGCGCCCTCCAGCATGGGCCGGGTGGTCTGGATGTCGGCCGCGCCGGTGTCGGTGCGCACCATGGGGTGCCCCGCGAGCACGAACCGCGCGTCGACGTTGAACCCGACGCGCAACGCGCCCGCGGCGACCAGCTCGTCGGTCAGGCCGGGGAACATCCCGTCGAGCGCCTGCCCGCCGCGCAGCAGGATCGTGTGGAAGTGCTTGGCCTGCGGCACACCGCGCCGGTGCACGACGTCCTCGGACAGCGGGTCGCGGTCGACCACCGTGATCCGGTCGTAGGAGCCGACCAACGCGCGCGCTGCCAACAGCCCGCCCATGCTCGCGCCCAACACCACCGCATGCGTCATCCGGCGACTCTGACAGCGTCGGCCACCGCTGTGCTTCTTCCCCTGTGCGGACCTGGCCGGATCTTCTGGCACGCGGATGGCGGACCGCGCGCCGAGAGGCTCGGCGCGCGGTCGTCGGGTGGGTCAGAAGGTGAGCCGCCAGGCGTCCACGTAACCGGTGTCCTGGCTGTAGACGTCCTGCACCTTGAGCCGCCACGTGCCGTTGGCGACCTCGGACGAGGCGTTCACGGTGTAGGTGGCGACCACGTCGGGCGTGCTGGAGTTGCTGGAGCTCTTCACCCGGTAGGTGGAGCCGTCCGGCGCGACCAGGTCGATCACCAGGTCACCGCTGTAGGTGTGCTTGACGTCCACGCCGACCTTGAGGGTGGACGGCGCGTTGCCCGTGACGCCGCTGACGGTGACGTTGCTGTAGACCGCCGCGCCCGCGTCGGGGATGGCGACGTTGTCGAGGTTCTCGAAGACCTTGCCGGGGGGCTGCGGCGTGCCGCCGAGGTTGGCCGCCGCCTGGTTGATGGCCGCCGCGAACGTGCTCACCTCGGTGTAGACGCCCGGGTTGTCCGCCCGCGCGCACCCGTTGCCGTGGCTGACGATGCCGACCTGGACCCACGCGCCGTTGTTGTCGCGGCGGAACATGGGGCCGCCCGAGTCGCCCTGGCAGGTGTCGACGCCGCCCGCGAGCTTGCCCGCGCACAGCTCGGCGGCCGGGATCAGGTCCGCGTAGTACGGGTCGGAGTTCTTGCACGTGGTGTCGTCGATGTAGTCGACGTTCGCCTTGAGCAGGTAGCGGGACTGGCCGCCGTTCTCACGCGTCGCGCCCCAGCCGGCCACGGTGAACACGCCGGTGTTGTAGGTGGCGGCGGTGGCGATGGGCAGCAGCGCCGCGCCGGTGATCGGGCCGGCCAGCTTGATGATCGCCCAGTCGCCGCCGGTGGCCGTGTCGTAGGTGGCCGAGCGGTGCACGTAGGTGGACGTGCGGGTGACGCGGGTGGTGTCCTGGAGGTCCGCCACGCCGTAGGTGGCGGTGATGGAGGTGTTGTTGCCGGTGCGGCTGACGCAGTGCGCCGCCGTCAGCACCAGCTGATCCGTCAGCATCGAGCCGCCGCAGCCCATGGACAGGCGGACCATCCAGGGGAACTCGCCCTTGGCGGCCTGGGTGCCGCCGACGACCATGGGCGTGGGGGTGCCGGTGTCCGGCACTGGTGGGGCGGCGACCGCCTGGCCCCCGAAAGCGGCCAGGGCGGCGACGATGCCCACACCGAGGGCAAGCGTCCTTCTCACGGTGTCGCGCACGGTTGATCCTTCCCGCGCCCGGCCGGGATCGTGCTCGCAGGGTGGCCGGACGTCGAGATCGCAGGGAACTATCCAGCCGGCCCCTCTGCCGGCGACTCATCGTGCGCGGCGGACGGCCTGCTCACAATCCGTCGATCGACGGGAGTTCTCGCGGTGCGCTCCGTGGTAGGGCGTGGTTCTGCCGCGCTACTGGATGGTGGACGCGGTGACGGTCGGGTCGGCCGCGCCGAGGAAGAAGATGCCCCGGTAGCCCGGCGTCTCGAAGCCGGCGCTCGGGTTGCGGCGCAGCGTGGAGGACTCGACCGCCAACGTGCCGGAGCGGTCGTTGCTGACGAAGAAGACCGCACCGCCGCCCTCGTTCGCCCTGTTGTCCTCCACGACGCTGCCGGCGATGCGGACGGTGAACGCGTTGCCGTCCGCGTAGATCGCGCCGCCGCTGCCGCCGCCCGGGGTGCCGGGGCGGGCCGGGTTCGCGCCGCTGCCGGTGGCGGAGTTGTTGCGCAGCAGGCTGTTCAGCACGACCCAGGACACGCCGATGCCGCTCAACGCGCCGCCGTTGGCGCACGTGCCGCCGTCGAACGTGCTGCCGACCACGAACACCGGCCGTCCCCCCGACTGGCTGAGCACGCGCAGCCCCGCACCACCGAGGTCCGGCCCGGTCGCGCCGCACCGGTTGCGCAGGAACGCCGAGTTCACCACCTTCACCCGACCGCCGCGCACGAACACCGCGCCACCTCCCTCCGCCGCGCCGGCCGAGTTCCCGTCCGCCAGCGTGAGGTTCTGGATGGTCAGCCGGGGGTGGTCCTGGTCCTGGCAGTGGGACGTCGTGATGCCCAACGCCTCGTCGCACGTGTTCTGGTAGAGGATCCGCCGCTGTCCCGCGCCGCTGAGCGTGACCAGTCCCCCGCCGTCCAGCACGACGTCGGGGGCGGCGTCGTTGCGGACCTGCGCGGTCACGGTCATGGTGATGGTGACCGGCTCCGGGCCGCACTCGAACGTGATGACCCCGCCGGCCGCCACGGCCGCGACCACGGCTTGGGGCGTGCAACTGGCCGGCGTGCCGTTGCCGATCACCCGGGTGGGGTTCGCCGTGTCCACGGCCGCGGCCTCGGGAGGCACCGCCACGCCGCCGTTCGGGTTGCCGGCGGGTAGGGGCGTGAACCGGGTGGTGGTGGTCGCTGCGGTCGTTGCGGTGGTGGTCGTTGCGGTGGTGGTGGTCGTCGTTGGCGTCGTGGTGGGCCGGCTGCTGCTGGACGGTGCGGCGAACGGGGGTGACGACGTGCACGCGGTCAGCAGGAAGATCAGCACTAACGCACCACGGGACATAGGGGCGACCTTAACGTGCGCCGACGCGTGGACCGACTTGACTTCCGCCAGGTGTGAGTGGTTGATTACACCCGTGCCAGCCGCAGCGAGCGAACGTCGACTGTCGACCGCCGAGGAGCGTCGCGAGACGGTCCTGCGCACCGCCATCGGCGCGTTCGCCGCCCGCGGTTACTACGGCACCACCACCGGCGAGGTCGCGAAGTCGGCCGGCATCTCCCAGGCCTACGTCTACCGGTTGTTCCCGGACAAGGAGACCCTGTTCCTGGCCGTGGTGGAGCACAGCTTCGCGCGGGTCAGGGAACGGTTCGCGGACGGGGTGGCCCAGGCCAGGGGGAGCACGCCGGAGGACGTCCTGTCCGCGATGGG
This sequence comes from Actinosynnema sp. CA-299493, assembly GCF_050946825.1. Lineage (NCBI taxonomy): Bacteria > Bacillati > Actinomycetota > Actinomycetes > Pseudonocardiales > Pseudonocardiaceae > Actinosynnema > Actinosynnema sp. CA-299493. Next base: position 2,382,013 of record NZ_CP191993.1, on the reverse strand, counting down.
CGACGCCTACGCGCACCTGATCTCCGAGGAGAGCACGCTCCTGCTGGTGCAGATGCACGCCCAGTGCGCGGCGATCTCCGAGCCGTCCGTGCGCGAGGTCTTCCAGCGCGGGGTGGCGCGGACGGTGGAGTACGTGCGCGGGGTGTCGGGCGGCAGCGAGGAGCAGGTGCAGCAGTTCTTCGCCACGGGAATGCTGTGCCACTTGGTGATGGCGACGCACGCGGACGACGTCGACGCGCCGTGGGCGCGGACGCTGTCGAAGGGCATCCGCCACTACTGAGCCCCGGTCGGCCTCTCCGGCGACCAGTCGCCTCTCACCGTCCACAACGGACACCTCTGGCACCGTCACGGGCGGCCGGCGGGTGCCCGCCTCCTCAGCGTCGGGAGAGGCGGAGGAGGCGGGCGGGTGCGGGAGGTCAGCCGTTCGGGGTGGTGATCACCGAGAAGGTCGACCGCAGGCTCGCGTAGCGGGTGTGGATGTCGGTCAGGATGGTGTCGATCGGCACGTAGTTGTTCAGCTCGCCGGAGACGCAGGCGCCCTGGCGGGACTGCTGGTTGCCCTCCAGGATGCCCAACGCGGTGTGGTCGACCTGGCTGAAGAGCGGACCGCCGCTGTCGCCCGGGCGGGCGCAGAGGTCGGTGTTGATGCCGACGTCGGTGGACAGGACGCGCCCGCAGCGGGTGCCCACGAGGTAGCCCCGGCCGGCTCCGCTGTCGATCGCGCCCGGGTCGTCGACCGCGTTGGAGCCGGAGCCGGTCGCGCACACCACCCAGCCCGCCTTGACCTGGGCCAGGGTGCGGGTCCCCGTGATGTACTCGTCGGCCGACGTGGCCTGCGTGCCGCACGGCGTGTCGGCGTTGCTGTCCGTGCCGCCGTTGCGGCAGAACTTGAGGACGCGGTTGCGGCCCGTGTGGTTCTCCAGCCACGTTTCGCGGGTCGGCGTGTCGACGTACAGCAGAGCCGCGTAGTCGTACGGGTAGGCGTTCCGCTCGATGCCGTGCTGCTGGAGCACGGGCACGCCGTTGTGCTGCGTCGGCGTGTTGTTGGTCTTGGTCGCCATGCAGTGCCCCGCGGTCAGCACCCACGCCTTGCCGGGGTGGCCGCCACCGGTGGAGCGCAGGTTGAAGCCGGCCGTGCAGCCGCCCCAGGTGTTGTCGTCCCGCTTCATGTCCAGCCGCAGACCACCGCGCATCGGCCCGTAGTTCACGCACGCGAGCGGGTGGCAGGCGCCCTGGTCGGGGTAGGTGGCCGCGAGCGGGTTCGGCTTGGGCAGCACCTCGGTCCGCACGGTCAGGCCGGACACGCCGGGCTCCTCGGCCACGGCCCGTCGTGCCGCGTCACCTTCCCGGGTGACGGCGGCAGCGACGTCCGGCGCCACGGCGGCCTTCTCCCGCGCGACCCAAGAGCGCTCCCACAGGACGACCTCGTTGGCGCGCTCGTCGACCGCGGGCAGGTACACCGCGTCGGCCCCGGCGCCCACCTTCGCGGCGATCCGGTCCTTGGCGGCGGTCAGGTCGGCCAACGAGTGCCGCACGGCTCGCGTCCGCACGCGCGCCCGGTCGGGCAACTCCGCCAGGCGCCGGTCCGCGGAGGCCGGGTCGGTCAGGGCCACCACCAGCTCGCCGGACGTCTGGTCGAGCCACATGCCGCCGTACTCGGCCGGGTTCTCCTGGCGCAGCACGCCGTCCAAGCGCACCGACTCCTGCTGGAGTTCGAGCCGGCGCAGCGCCTCCCGCTCGCTGACGCCGTAGCTGTCGACGAGGTACCGCACGGACTCCGCGACCACCGCCGGGTCCAGCGTGGCACGCGCCGACGGCGCAGCGGTGGCTCCTCCTGTCGCGCTCACCGCGGTCGCCACGACGACCAACGAGGCGAACAGGGCCCCCAAGCCCCTTGCTCTACCCACGGACATCTCCTTGCTCGATGGAAACTTGAGTTGCGGAAAACCTGAGTTCAGGAACACGGGCATTCAACCCGACGGGGGCCGGCCCCGGCGGTGAAGCCCGGTCAGACGTCGAGGAAGGGGATCAGCTGCTCCTCCTCGTAGGTCAGGTGGGCCTCCAGCTCGCCGATCACCTTGTCGACGTCCGCGCGCAGGGTCTCCGCGTCGCCGCGTTCGAGGGTCTCCTGCAGCCGCGCCAGCAACGCGGCGATGCTGCCGTGCTCCTCGGCCAGCCGGTCGAGGGTCGGCGCGAGCTCCGGGAACCGGTCCCGCAGCATCGGGAACATGCCGCTGTCCTCGGACGTGTGGTGGAAGCTCAGGCCCTGGCACGCGGTCAGGCAGTTGACCTTGAGCTGCACGCCCAGCACCGGTGCCGACCTGGCGACCTCCCGCCGGATGGTGGCGAGCTCCCGGCGGAACGCGCCGTGCACGAGCTTGAGCGCCGCGCCCCAGCTCGACGCGTTCGGCGGGCCGCCGGAGACCTGCGCGAGCGCGACCACGGGGATCCGCCGGGACGTCTTGGCCTGGTAGTCGGCCCAACCCGGGTCGGACTCGACCGCCCGCGCCCACAGCTCGTCGCGTTCCTGGCCGTCCAGGACGGTGGCCTCGGCGTCGTAGGTGAAGACCCCGTCCTCCACCTGCACGACGGGGTTCGCCACGAGGTTGTGGAACCAGTCGGGGTGGCGTGGCGAGCCGCCGGCGGACGCGACGACGACGATCCGGTCGCCGTCCGGCAGGTAGCCGACGGGGTTCGTGTGGCGTGCGCCGGTCCGCGCGCCGGTGGTGGTCAGCAGGATGAGCCTGCCTCCTTCGAAGGGTCCGCCGACGTTGCCCGCGTTGGCGCGGAACTCGTCGATCACCTGCTGGTTGAAATCCATCTGCGGTTCGTCTCCTGATTTTGGGCATGACCGGATCACCACGGGTGAATTGCGCCGTGGTTTTCGGTGAAGGTTTTGTGGAGGCGCGCGGGCACAGCGGTCCCGCGCGATGTCACGTGTGCGGCACAAGTGCGCGCGAAGGCGCGTGCGCGCGTGCGTGTGCACGCGGGCAGGCACGCGTCAGTGCGCTGATGTGCTGGTGTGAGGAGGAACCGGGTGCGTCGCGGCGACGTGTGCGGAACCACGTGCGCGGAAACCCGGGAATTCCGGTGCGCGGCGGGCCTCTGGCCCACCCGGCGGTCAAACCGTGGCCGGGTGACTCTCTCGCTCGTGGCCCAAGGCCGACCCGGCAGTCACGAGTGCGAGCCTATCCCGGGAATGCGCGGTCGGGCAACTTCCGCATTGTGCGAGATCGGTGACGTGCCCCGACTTCTTCGCGGTGGGGCACGGCCAGTCGGCGACACGTCAGGGTGTGCGCCCCTGAACCGCCGACCGCCGTGCCCCGGCCGCCGCGCCTAGGCCCGCATGACGGTGGAGATGGGGATCCGCGCCGCGCGCAGCGCCGGGACGAGGCCGCCGAGGACGCCGGCCACCAGGCCCGCGATCACCCCGGCCACGCCCGCCTGCCACGGGAACGCCGTGCCCTCCAGCGCGGGGAACCGCGAGCCGAACACCACCAGTGCCAGCTTCAGCCCCATGACGCCCGCGCCGATCGCCAACGCCGCCGTGAGCAGACCGGTCAGCAGCGTCTCGGCCAGCACGATGCCCGCCAGCAGCAGCCGGGGCGTGCCGACGGCCCGGCGCAGCGCGAACTCCTCGATGCGCTCGCCCACGGTGGCCAGGCCGACGTTGAGGATGCCCGCCACGCCGATCATCAGCACCAGCGCCGCCATGCCGAGGAAGATCCAGCGCATCAGCGCCAGCTCGGTGGACATCCGCTCCAGCGTCTCGACCGTGTTCACGTGGATGCTGTCCGCGGGTGTGCCCGCCGCGACCAGCCTGGCCCGCAGGACGTGCTCCACCTCGACCGCCGTCGGCGTCATGAGCACCTGCAACCCGGGGCCGGACCGGCTGTCGCTCATGCCGGTCACCGGCAGCCAGTTCAGCAGCTCGTCGACCCGCACGTAGGCGGTCGGCTCGTAGCCGCCGTCGTCGATCACGCCGACGAACCGGGGCGTGGGGTTGGCGGTCGCGCCGTCGACCCTCATCTCCGCCGGCACCTGGTAGCGGCTGAAGGCCTTCGCCGCCTCCTGGTTGAGCACGAGCCTCGGCGCCAGCGACGGCGCGCCGCCGAAGTCGAGCCACTGGCCCTGCGACGGGCGGAACGGCCGGAACTGGCGGATGTCGCCCGTCAGCCCGACGAGTTGCAGCTCGATCGCCTGACCCCGGGGCGAGTTCGCGTCGCCGTCGTCGAGCGGGCGGCAGCCGGACTCGTCGCACGTCATCCGCGCGCCGCCGCCGGGCTGGTCGATCGGACCGCCGCCCTCGTTGATCGGCTTCACGCCGGGTTCGCCGATGATCGCCCGCGCGCTGGTCATGGCGACCGCGTCGGTGCGGCCCCGGAGGACCTCCAACGCCACCGGCACGGTCTGCCCCTCCGGCGACAGGTACATCTGCCGGGTGCCGTCCTTGCCCTGGTTCAGCTCGACGTCGGCGAGCATGGCCCGGTTCGCGATCTCCGCGCCCGCCTGCACCACGACCACGGCGAGCACGCCGAGGAACAGGCTGACCATCGACAGGAACGTGCGCAGCTTGCGCGCCCGGATGCCCTGGCCGCCGATGATCAGCGACGCCCGGAGCCTGCCCGACAGCCTGATCACGCGACCACCCGCTGTCCGGCCGGGCGCAGCAGGCCGTCGGACAGGTGCAGCACCCGGCCCATCTTCGCGGCGTGGTCGTGGTCGTGGGTGACGAGCACCAGCCCGCAGCCCACGTCGGTGGCCTGGCGCAGGACTTCCACGACGAGGTTGCCGGTCTCCGTGTCCAGCGCGCCGGTCGGCTCGTCGGCCAGCAGGATCCGGGGCTCGCGCACCAGGGCGCGGGCGATCGCGACGCGTTGCTGCTCGCCACCGGACAGCCGGGGCGGCTTGTGCTTGGCCAGGTGGCCGATGCCGACGCGGTCCAACGCCGCCAGCACCTTGGCCTTGCGCTTGCGCCTGGGCAGCCAGCCCTGGCCGTTGACCAGCGCCATGGCCACGTTCTGCGCCGCCGTGAGGTGCTTGAGCAGGAAGAAGCGCTGGAACACGAACCCGAACTCGGCGCTGCGCAACGCGGCGGCCTTGCGTTCGGGGATCTTCGTGATGTCCCGGTCGCCCAACAGGTACTGGCCGCCGTCTGGCCGGTCGAACAGGCCGATGAGGCTGAGCAGCGTGCTCTTGCCGGAGCCGGAGCGGCCGAGGATGGCGACGCTGTCGCCCGCGTGCACGGTGAGGTCGACGCCCGCGAGGATGGCGCGCGGCTCGTCCTGGCCCTTGAGGGTCTTGGTGAGGCCGGTGAGGTGGATCAGCGGCGGCGAGGAGAGAGGTGGGGAGAGCGGTGGGGAGAACGACGAGGCGGGCGGTGGCGGCACCAGCGCGGGTGGCACGGGCGGAGGTGGCACGGGTGGGGGCGGCGTGAACGGGGGTGGCGTGGTCACTTGCGCCCCGCCCCCGGCTCGACCTGGCCGGCGACCTCGCCTGGCGGCAGGTTCGGTCCGGGCACGGCCAGCGTCTCCTCGCCCGTGAGGCCCGACTTGATCTCCACGACCTTGCCGTCGGTGAGGCCGAGCACGACGTCGGTGGTCACCTTGGCGCCGTCGGCGCCGACCACGTCGACCTTGCCCTTGCCCTGGCCGCCCGCGACCGCCTCGACCGGCACGACCAGCGCGTTCTGCGCGGACGCGGTGACCAGTTCGAGGGTGGCGGCGGCCCCGTTGACCATCTTGACGTCGGCGGGCGCGGTGCACACCAGGCGCAGCCCGGTCGGCTCGGAGGAGTTGTCCGGCTCCTGCTGCCGGGGAGGCGGCGCGGGGGTGTCGGCGCCGGTGGTGCCGCTGTCGTCGGGGTCCGGCTGCGCGGGCGGCGGCGCGGGCACGGTGCCGACGGGCAGTGCCGCGATCGTGCCGAGCAGGGTGCACGGGAACGGGCCGGGGCCGTTCTTGATCTGCGCCTGCACGGTGCCCTGCGCGGCGTCGGAGATCCGGTAGGCCTGCTCGCCGTCGACCTCGGCGACGATGCCGTAGCCCGCGTGCTTCGCCGACGCGATCGGCATGCCCGCGGTGACCGTGGCGCGGTCGTCGACCAGGCGTCCGCCGAACGTGGAGCCGGCGGGCACGTCGACGTTGGTGGGTTGGCCGTCGGTCCACACCGTGGCGATCCGGGTCGGCCTGGTCGGCGTGGCGGTCGGTTCCGCCACGGTCCAGTAGCGCACCTGGCCCGCGACCGGCGCCACGATCCCGAACAGCGGGTTCATGGTGACCTTGCCGGTCAGGCTGACCTTGTTGGTCAGGTCCTGCCTGGTCGGCGTGGCCGTGGTCTGCACGGTGCCGCGCGGCGCGAGCTCCGGGTTGACCGGCTCGGCTCCGGTCGACGTGCACGAGGCCGCGGCGAGCACCGCCGCGGCCAGTCCGCACACGCGGACGAAGGCAGATGTGGACACCGGTCCCCCCAAAGCGATTCCCCTGTCCGGTCTCGCCAATTTACCCATGAGACGCGGGCGGGATCATCGGGGTTGCGTGCCAACGGGAAACCGCTCTCACCCCGACCGGGACGAGAGCGGTTTCCGGTGCTCAGGGTGTTATGCGACCGCGTGCAGGTTGCCGTCGGCGCCGGCGAGGCAGCGGGCCGAGCCCGTGCCGCCGCCGACGAACTCGGTGAGGCAGCGGCCGAGCTGCTCGTGGCCGGCGGCGTTCGGGTGGAACGACTGCTGGGCCAGGTGCAGGCCGATGGCGTCCAGGCCGCCGGTCACCAGCGCGTACGGGTCGACGGTCAGCCTACGCTGCCACTCGCCCGCGGAGCTCTCGCCCTTGCTGCACGCCTCGCGGTTCTCCGTGGCGCGGGAGAAGTCGAGGAACTTCACGCCGGACCGGGTGGCCACGCCGCGCAGCGCCTCGGACAGCTGCGGCACGGCGGTCGTGCGGCCGTAGCCCGCGTCTGCCAGGCGCAGCGGGCAGCCCTGCGGGCCGTGCAGGTAGCGGTCCATCTTCTCGGTCACCGGCGAGGCGTACGAGGTGAGGACCAGGTTGTAGGCGGCGTCGGCGTAACCGGCCTGGGCCATCGCGGAGCGGACGTCGCGCAGGGCGTTCTCCACCTTGGGCGCCATCGCGGCCAGCCGGCCGGACCACTCGCGTTCCAGCGTGGAACGGCAGCTCGAGCCGAACGGGTTCGCCCACGCGGCCACGCAGTCGACCATGGTGTCGGCGAACCGCACGTCGTCGTTCGCGCCGACCTGCACGACCACGGTGGTGACGCGGTACTGGCGGGCGATGTCGATCAGCCGCCGCGCCTGCGAACCCTCGGTGTAGTGCACGGTGTCGGCCAGCGACACGTTCGCCGAGTCCGCGCCGGAGCAGGCCAGGTTGATCGTGCGGTCGGCCAACCGGGTGCGGTGGACCATGGCCTGGGTGGAGCGGTGGCACCAGTTGCCGTTCTCGCCCGCGGTGCCCGGCTCGTAGGACCCGGCGCCCTCGCCGGACATCGCGCTGTCGCCGAGCGACACCACGGCGGTCGGCCGGTCGTCGACGGCGCTCGCCGTGACGGGGACCGCGAAGAAGGTGGAACCGGTGAGCAAGAGCGCGCCGACCACGGCGCCAACCTGTTTCCGCGACACCGCAGGCCTCCAAGGGGGTTGCCGTCGATCGGACGTGATCCGACCGTAGGGCGCGCGTAACGTGCCGACAACGTCCGATCGGCTGTTTCACTCGAACCTTCGGCCGTCCGCACGCGGCCCACCGGCCGAACGCGGCGCCCGGTGGCCCCGGACCGTCCACAGAGGAGCATGCGGTCGATCGGCCCCGGGCGGGCGGGTGGTCGGCGCAGGCCCGGGACGGGTTCGCTGGTCGGACCTGGTTCAGCAGATGGAGTCAGCCGGTGCTCCAGGTCCCCGACTCAGTGCGCCGGCGGCAGTCCGACCTCCGCGTCGGCGGGCTCGGTGTGCACGGTGACGGCGGTCAGGCGTGGGGACGGCGCGCTTGAGGTGGTGCTCGACCTCGTGCGCGATGCGGTGGCCCTGCTCGACGCTCAGCCCCGCGTCCACCCCGATCGCCGGCTCCGCCCGCATCCCCCGCTCGCTGCTCTCCAGGGCGGTGTCCACGCGGTCCGCCGAGCGGTGGCCGTGCCCGTGCCCGTGGCCATGTCCGTGCGTTCTGCCGGTCACCGGTCCGCCTTTCGTCGATCTCCGAGTGCGCCGTTGCCAGCATACCTGCGCATTCACGCAGATACGCAAGCAAGTAGACTGTCCTCCATGCACACCGCGTTGTCGGACTTCGACATGCCCAACGACGAGCAGGTCCACCTGGCCGCCGAGTCGTTCCGCCTGCTCGCCGACCCGACCCGGATCAAGGTGCTGTGGGCGTTGTTGCAGGGCGAGTCCTCGGTGGCCTGCCTCGCCGAGCTGGCGGGCGCCGCGCCGACCGCGGTGAGCCAGCACCTGGCCAAGCTGCGCCTCGCCGGTCTGGTGAAGGGCCGCCGCGAGGGCACGTTCGTCTACTACTCCGCCGCCAACGACCACGTGAGAACTCTGCTGGCGCAAGCGCTCTTCCACGCCGACCAGGTCGACCGGGGCATCCCGCCCGCCGACGACGCCGAGCAGGAGGTCGCGCGCCACCGGCACTGAGCGCGACCGGCCACTTCACCCTTACGTCGCAACGAACCGGGCATATCAGTGCAGCTCAACGGGTATCCGAAGGACCCCAACCCGGTTCGACGAGGAGCAGGACCATGGGCACCTCCCTCTTCCCCTTCCGCGACGGGAGGCTGTGATGGCGCAGTCGCGGGACCTGATCGACGTCCGCAGCGGAGACCTCTTCCACCAACCCGTCCCCTACGGCCTGGTGTACCCGACGTGCACGGCTGACGGTGAAGCGCCGCCCAGCCAGCGCGGCCGGACCTGGGAACACCTGACCGCGTCGGGCCGCGTCCTCCAGCCGGTGGGCCGGTGAGGCGCGGCAGCTTTCCCCCGACGGGGCCGTGGGCAACCGCCCGCGGCCCCGTTCTCGTTGGTGGCGCGGGAAAACCGGCGGCGGTGGGCCGGGTCGACCGGGTCCGCGCGAGCCGGGCCGGGCCGGGTCGACCGACGACGCGCCGAGCCCGCGGTGGCGAAAGTCGCGTGACCGTCGGTGGTGATCGGTAGGCTCCGCGGTGCGGACCACAGCGGAGGAGGCCGAGTGACGGCGAGCGACGGGCGGCTGGTCGGCGACCTGGCCAGGGCCATCGACGAGTCGGACTTCGCCTGGTCGCTGGTGCTCGTCGGCGAGGACCAGCGGGACAAGCTGGCCGCCCTGACCAGCGACCTGATCAACAAGCCGTCGACCAGCGGCGACGGCAAGCAGATCACCTCCGGCTACGCCTACTGGGGCATCGGGCCGACGATCGCCTGGGCGCACGCCTGCGCGGACCCGTTCTACCTGGTGATGAAGCAGAGCCTGGACTCGTTCACCCGCCGCTGGGGCCGGGTGCGCGGCCGGATCGGCGAGGGGTTCCACCACGTCAGCTTCGGCGTCGGCACCGGCCACAAGGACCGGCTGATCCTGGAGCACCTGCTGGAGCGCAACCCCGGCCTGCTCTACGTGCCGGTCGACATGAGCTCGGAGATGCTGCGGCTCGGCACGCAGGAGGCCACGCACCGCGTCGGCCTGCGCGGGCACCGCGTGGTGCCGGTGCAGCTCGACTTCTCCATCCCCGACAACCTGGCCGAGCTGCGCGAGCTGGTCCACCGGCTGGTCGGCGACGAGCCGGTGCTGTACTCGCTGCTGGGCAACACGCTGGCGAACTTCGACCAGGACGGCGAGCTGCTCGCGAACCTCACCGCGCTGGCCCGGCCGCAGGACCTGTTCCTGCTGGAGGTCGCCACCACCGAGGCGTTGGACGACGACCTGGCGCAGGACGCGGTCGAGGAGTACGCCCGCAGCCGGGCCTACCGCGAGTTCGTGACCAGCGCGCTGCTGCACAACACCGACCTGACGATCAACGTGGACGCGGTGCAGTTCCGCGGCGCGGTCGAGGGCGACCGGGCGTTGAAGGTGAAGGTCGTCTACCAGAACCAGACCGGCGGCGACATCATGATGATGCTGCCCGACCGGAACCGGGTGCCGTTCCCCGACCGGGACACCATCCGCCTGTACCTGACCCGCAAGTACGCGCGCAAGGCGTTGGACGGGATCGTGCGCGAGGCCGGGATGCGCAAGGTCACCGGCACGCACTCCGACTTCGGCGTGCCGCGCTCGTCGCAGGGCTTCGGCATGGACCTGCTGCTGCTCGCCCCCGGTGAGCCGGTGCCCGCGCCGAGGGCCGACGACGACGTGGCCAACGTCATCTGGGGAACTGACCGCCGATGACCCGGATCGCGATCACGGCGCTCACGTTCGGCGCGCTCGCGGTGGCGGTGGCGCTGGGCGTGACCTGGTTCGCGGTGTCACCGCCCGGCGACCGGTGGGAGCCGGCGGTGAACTCGTTCGCGCTGCTCGCGGGCATCACCGGCATCTTCGCCGAGCGGTGGGCGGCGCAGCGCGAGCAGCGCAACCAGGCGCTCGGGTCGATCCGGCTGGAGATGGCGCGCAACCGGGAGACGCTGGACGGCGAGGCGTTCAGCGCGTCGAGCTCACCCGGCCGGCGGGTGTACCCGAGGCTGGTGCAGTCGGCGGTGGACGCGGCGTTGTCGTCGGGGGCGCTCAGCCCGCACCGCGACGCCGACCTGATCGACCTGCTGCACCGGTGGCGCACGGCGGTCGCGTCGGTGAACCGGCGGCTGGAGCTGACCGAGATGCTGGTGTTCACCAGCGCGTCGGACGAGAAGGCCGAGCAGTTCCACAAGGCGCTGCACAGCGCCGGCGGCTTCTTCCAGGGCGTGCGGGCGCTCCTCGACGAGGCGCAGGCCACCCTCGGCCCGGTGCTGCCTTAGCACGAAGCCGGCCGGCTCCGGGCTGCTCGGCTCACGGTCGCTCAGCTCGCGGCGAGCAGCTCGTTGTCGCCGAGCACGAGGCCGAGCCCGTCGACCCAGCGGGCCACGGCGGCGGGGTCCGGTCGAATCGGGCCGCGCAGCCTGGCCAGCACGAACGGCGGTTCGACGCTGTCGGCCTCCACCGCGACCGACCAGCCGCGGCCCTCGTCCCACAGCAGCGCCACGTCCCGGTCGGCGAAGCCGGGCAGGTGGCCGTCGAGCGCGAGGTAGGCGTTGAGGCGGGTGCCGTCGGCCTGCACGCAGGAGCACTCGCCGCTGAGGCCGAGCGCCCGCGTCACCGCCGAGACGTAGCCCAGCAACGCGCGCACCGCGCTGTCGTCATCGAGTTCCCAGTCCATCGCGCACCACCGTCCCCGCCCCGCTGTTCCCTGCCTGCGCCAGCACCCCGGCACGGTTCGGGTAGCCCGATCGTGCGGTTTCAAAACACGGACGTCCGGACTGCTTGGCCGGCGCGGGCGTCAGGGAGCGGCTGGACCAGGCTTTTCGTGCAGGTAGACGCCCACCCAGTCGACCGCGTCACGGGTCGGCCCCGCCGGCGGGGCGGCCACGAAGTTCGCCGCGTCGTCGATGCTGCCGGTGCCGTCGTAGCGGGCGGTCAGCGGGTAAGGGAACACCGGCCGGGTGCGGACCGCGTCGCCGGCCCGGCCCGTGGCGACCACCCGGTCCGGCGCGACGCCCCGCTCCACCCAGGCCAGCAGCTCGCGGATCGGGTCGAACGTGGTCACCGCGCCACCGCCACCGCAGTGGTGCAGGCCGGGGACCATGAACACCCTGGCCCACGAGCGGAGGTCGCCGTCGCGCCGCGCCAGCCGTTCGTAGTAGTCCAGCAGGGCGCGCGGCGGGACGCCCTGGTCGCTCCAGCCGTGCCAGAGGATCAGCTTGCCGCCCGCGTCGCGGAACTCGTCCAGGTCGAGGCTCATCGCGTTGCCGCGCACGCCTTCGACGTTGAGCAGGGCGAGCTGCTCGGCGGTGAACTCGACGTCGGCCAGCGACGAGCCGGGCGAGCCGACCGGGAAGCCCATGTGCTTGAGGAAGTTGTCCGCGAGCAGGGCGGAGAACGTGGCGGCGCGGGCGTCGGTGGTCGGCGTGATCCAGTCCGACCAGGCCAGCTCGGAGCCGCGTTCCTGCCCGGCCGGGTAGAGCCGCCTGCCGTCGGGGTCCTTCGGGCCCGCGTACAGCTTGCGGACCACGTCGAGCTGCCGGGCCGTGAGGCACTTGCCGCCGGTGTCGGCGCACTTCAGCGGCGCGGGGTCGTAGTCGCACCGGCGCGGGTCGTCGATCTGGTCGTCCACCAGGCCGTCGATGCGGTCGCAGTGCCGCATCACGGCGTCGTGCAGCAGGGGCAGCAGGTCGGTGGTGAGGACCGGCAGGCCGTCCGCGCCGGTGTTCGTGCGGGCCAGCCACGCCTGGTAGAGCACGAGCGGGCTCTGGTAGTTGGCGGGCGCGCCGGCGATGACGCCGTCGAAGTCGTGCGGGTAGCGCTGGGCCAGCAGCAGCCCTTCCCGACCGCCGTTGGAGCAGCCGGCGAAGTAGGAGAACGCGGGCGGGTCGCCGTAGAAGTCCTCGATGACCCGCTTGGCGGCCATCGACACCACGTGCGGCGCGCGGAACGCGAAGTCGTCGCGGGCGGCCTGGTTCGCGGCGGCGGGCCTGCCGTCGGCCGACCTCACCGCGCCCCGCCCGACGTGCCCGTCGTCCGTGGTGGCGACCGCGACACCGCCGACCTCCGGGCCGCAGTCGGGGAACGAGGGCGACACGAGCTCGCCGCAGAACCCGCCGCAGCCGTGCTGGAGGTAGCGGCCGGTGTAGGTGGTGGTCGGCAGCTTCAGCTGGAACCGGACCTCCGGCTCGACGTAACCGAGCACGGCGCAATGAGCGGCCTCGCGACCCCTCGCCACCGCTTCCGCCTGCGTCACGTGCGCACGCGTGCCGGGGATCTCGAAGTCGCCCACCAGGTCCGCGCACTCGGCCACGGGCCGGATCGTCGCGCCCTGCTCGGCGGGTGCGGCGGCGAGAGCGGCGACCAGGGCCACCACCATGCCGACCAGCACGCCCCACCGGATCACTCGCGCCTCCATCGCCGCCCATTCTGCCGATCATCCGCGCACCGACCGGGTCCCGGGGTCCGGCCACGGGCGCGTGCGGAGTATCCCCCGCTCGGGGGGTCGACGGACGGGGAACGGGTCAGGGCCGGGGTGTGAGGACCGCGACGCCCGCGATGTCGTCCAGGTACTCGGCGGTGAAGCCACCGGCGACGTTCTCCGCCTCGGCGATCACCACCGTGACGCCGTCGACCACGGTGGAGTCGTAGTTGTGCGCGGTGAACGGGACGTCCTTGATCTGCAACAACGACCCCGACAGCGGGGTGAGGTCACCGGTGCCGTGGACGTCTTCGAGCCGTTTGAACTCGCGGGCCTCGTCCCGGTCGTCGAACTCGATCCAGGCGACGAACACGACCGCCGTCCCGCCCTTGTCGTCGGTGACGGTGAACAGCATCCGGTCGAGCGCCACGCAGGGCACGGCCTTCAGCAGCTCCTGCACCTGCCCGAACGAGTGGGACGCGCACTCCTCGTCGGCCCGGGTCGCCCGGTCGACGACCCGGAGCCCGGTGTCGCGCCAGACCTCGTCGGGGTCGTCGGGCGCCGCGAGCCCACCCGCCCCGGCGGCGACCACACCGGCCAGCGCGGCGGCGGCGATCAACCCACCGGACCCCACCCCACCACCTCCACCACCGACCGGCACCCGTCACCGACTGGTACCCGGTTCGACGGTAACCCTCACCTGCCGACTTCGGACAGGCCGGGTCCACCGAAGGACCACCGGCCGCGCCGCGCCGGACCCGGCGAGCCCGACCGAGTGACACCTCACGAAAGAACTCCGGCGCACCGGCAGCCCGAACACCACGAGTAATGCCGTCGGTGATCGTCGCGAACGTTTGATTCCCGTCCGAGTGAACCCGCCACCGGCAGTTGCACGCGCACGGCCCGCCAGGGATGGTGAATGAACAGCTCGCATCAATAGGAAAGAGTGGAAAAACCATGACGCAATTGCAGGAGCGACCCACTCAGGACGTGCAGTTCCAGGAGAAGCTCTGGCGGCAGTTCATGAAGGCGATCACGGACACGGTGAGCCTGACCGGCAGCGAGGCGCTGCAGGTCGTCTACCCGTTCACGCCCTGGGACTGGGGCGGCAAGGACTGGGTCGAGGGGACTTATCCCTACGAGCAGTGGGCGGCCCTCGACGTCGTGCCGGCCCTACCGCTGCAGAACGCGAAGGAATCACCGGCGTCCGCCCAGTCGGGCTTCTCCACCGGGTTCAAGAACTGGTACACCAAGCTGGCCATCGGCGACACGCAGGGCGACGAGCACTACCAGCGCCTCCAAGCCGAGCTCAAGACCCTGGAGGGCAAGTACAACCGCGCGCTGAACACCGGGAAGGCCGCTTGGATCAATTCCGGCAGCACCGCCACTTTCGCGGTGTGGCTGTCCACCGACGACGGCTACAGCTACAACGCGGCAATCAAGGAGGCGCGCAAAGAGCTCGAAAACCAGCAGGACACGATCGACGAGTACCTGGACCGCCTCCAGACGCCGGTCAAGGACATCAAGAAACGGTACAACGACCCGTCGTACAAGGTCACCGTCTGGAACCCGATCACGAACAAGGACGTAGTCCTCCGCACCTGGGCCACCAACCCGCTGGCGGCCATCCAGCACGTGAACACCATCACCGACACCAACTACGGCCATGATGCCACCAAGGGGAACAAGGCTACGATCAAATTCGACTACAGCTCCACGAAGTACGACTCGGACGCCTACGAGTTCGGCGGCAAGGTGACCTGGCAGGACTTCGGCTACGCCGTGGACGTGCAGGGCAATTACCAGTCCATCAAGTGGAACGAGGTATCCGAGAACTATTCGGTCGAGGTGACCTACCAGGATCTGACCACGGTGACGGTGTCCCCCGACGGCTGGTACGCCGGCACGGACATCACGACCTACGGTCGCGGCCCCTACGCCACGGGCTATTCGGCTTTCAAGGACGGCGACAAGAACTACTTCTTCGGCCCCGGCGGCGCGCTGAGCCGGCTCTACACCGGCTTGATCGTCGGCTACCGACCGACGATCAAGCTGGACCTGGGTGAAGCCGTGTCGAATTTCCTGTACACCCATTGGGAAGCGAACGCGACGGTTCGAATCGGCCCGTTCGCGTTCAACGCCAACGGAGAGAACGAGAACGAGAGTTCCACCATGACGAAGAAGGGCAGCGGCTTGGAGATCCAGTCCAACGCCAACTGGCCGATGATCAACGCCATGAAGTCGGACTGGACCCTCAACCCGAAGTCCTAGCATCACGGGCGCAGGCGGGGGTGCTGACGGCCCTACCGCCGTCAGCACCCCCGCCGGGTCGCTCAGGAGCCGAACGCCGCGATCACCGACGCCAGGTCCGCCCCGTTGCCCACCCGGCCCGCCGCCACCCGGTAGTGCTCGGTCAGCACCCGCATCAGCCGGTCGTCCGTGCCCGCCGCCGCCATCGCCGCCACGATCAGCTCGCCGTCCTTGACCGCGCCGTCGACCCCGAACGACGCCGAGAACTCACCGTCGATCATCGCCCGGCCCTTGACCTGCGCGTAAGTGCTGTCCACCGGACCACCGGCGATCGCCTCCAGGAACGCGTCGGGGTCCAACCCCAACCCCCGCGTCAACGCCACGGCCTGCGCGGTCGCGGCGGTGATCGACAGCACCCACGAGTTGGCCGCCAACTTGAGCCGCTGCCCGTCCCCGGGCCGTTCGCCCGCCCACACCGTCCGCAGCGCGATGGCGTCGAACACCGGCGCGAGGAACTCCCGCACCTCCACCGGCCCGGCCGCCAGCACGGTCAGCTTCCCCTGCTCCGCGGGCGCGCGGGCGCCCAGGACGGGCGCGTCCACGAACGGCACGCCGTAGGCCGCGGCCAGTTCCGCCAGGTGGTCGACACCGGCCAAGCCGACCGTGCCGCACTGCGCCCACACCGCGCCGCGCTCGACCGACGGCAACGCCTCGGCCATCACCCCGGCGGTCGCGTCGGCGTCGAACAGCATCGTCAGCACGACGTCCGCGCCGACGACCGCGCCCTTCGGGTCGTCGGCGACCACCGCGCCCTCGTCGGCCAGTGGACGCGCCTTGGCCAAGCCGCGGTTCCACACCGCGACGTCCACCTTGGACCGCAGCAGGCTCCGCGCCATCCCGGCGCCCATCAGACCCGTTCCCAACACCGCCACGCGCATGGACCCAACATCGCACCGCGGGCGGTGAGCCGCATCATGAACGCTTGTCGCACCGGTGAAGTAGCCCGATCAGGGAGTCGACGAGGCCAGGTACCCCGGCGTCCGTCGCGCGTGCGCCGCCTGTTCGAAGGCGGCGGCGAACCGCAGCACGGTCGCGTTCGGGTAGCCGGCCACGGCCGCCGGCGTCGACGACCCCAGCTCGAAGGCGTCACCGTCGCCGTACTCGGTCCACCACGCCGGCCCGTTCGTCGGCGCCATGATCACGTCCAGCCGGTGCGCGGCCAGCACCTCGTCGATCGAACGGCGGGCGAGCGCGGTCGCGGTCCGGCGCTGCTCGACGTACACCGGATCGGTCACCGGCGGCGCCTGCGCCGCCTCGATGACCAGCTCCTGCCCGAACTCGGCCAACTCCACCGGGTCGGCCTCGTTGAACGCGATCAGCTCGGACACCGTGCGCGGCACGCCCGGCCGCGTCGCCAGGTACCGCTCCAGGTCGTGCTTGAACTCCGTGACCAGCGCCGGGAACTCGGCGGCCTCGACCTGGGACTGGTACGGCAGCTCCACCTCGACCACCACCGCGCCGGACCGCCGCAGCACGTCCACCGCTTGCCGCACGACCCGGTCGGCCCCGGCGTCGCCACCGCCGCGCCCGAGCCGGACGACGAGCCGCACGGGTTGCGGTCGAGGACGTGCGGGTTGGTGGTCTGCCCGCCGATCGCGGACCACCTGGCGGGACGACGAGCACGCACAGCAGGGCCGCGAGCGGGGATCGCATGGTGGTCACCCCAGCCCCGGTCACCGTGCTCGGTCAACCCGCCGTTGGTCGGCGCCTCGGCTTGCCCGCCGCTCCGCGCACGCCTCCTGCCCGTTTCTTCGCCTGGCCTTCTGCCTGGCTTTCTGCTTGGCCTTCTACCTGACCTTCTGCCTGATCTTCTGCCTGGTCGACCCGGGCGTGCAGCCGTGCGCGGACCTCGTCCGGCGTGTAGGCGCGGCGCTTGCGCTCCGCACGTGCGACCACCACCCCGGTCGCCGCGACACCCGCGACACCGGCCAGGCCGAGCAGCTTCCACCAGCGCATCTGCCTAGGCTACCGGGATGGCTGGAACGAAGATCGGTCTGGACGAGGCGGTCGAGCTCACCCGCACCGGTGACGTGTGGCTGTTCCGGGGCAGCTCGGTGGCCGACCGGGCGATCCGGGTGACCACGAACAGCCCGGTCAACCACGTCGGCATGACCGTGGCCGTCGAAGACCTGCCGCCGTTGATGTGGCACGCCGAGATGGGCCGCTCCCTGCCGGACGTGTGGACGGGCACCCACCACCGGGGTGTGCAGCTGCACGACTTGCGCGACGCGGTGCTGGTGTGGGCGCGCAGGTACGGGCAGCGGGCGTGGCTGCGGCAACTCGACCGGCCGACGACGCGAGAGGAGGACGACGCGGTGCTGAGGACGGTGGCCCGGCTCAACGGCACGCCGTTCCCGTCCACGGCGAGGTTGGCCGGTCGGTGGTTGCGCGGGCGGTTGCCGAACTTGCGCAAGTCGTCGGACGCGACGTTGGAGACGGCGTACTGCGCGGAGGTGGTGGCGGTGACCTACGAGGAGATGGGGCTGCTGCCGGGCGGTCGTCGGGCGAACTGGTACGACCCGGGCCGGTTCTGGAGCGGGGACGAGCTGGGCCTGGTGGGCGGGGCGCGACTGGGCGAGGAGATCGCGGTGGAAATCCCCCCGACACCATGACCGCTCCCGGTCTCGGCGTCACCCGACCTCGGCGGCGCGTCAGTCCGTCTCAGCAGCAGTGGGTCCCTCAACCGGGCGAAGAGTGCAACCTGACGCAACCCGAACCGCATTACTCGTGTTAGCCGGATAAAACGGCCGGCCCGGCGGCGACCACGGGTGGGCAGACGCGGACCACGGGTGGCAGACGCGGTTCGTTTGGTTGGGCAGACGCGGATCGCTGGTCGGGCGGACACGGAACGCTGGTCGTGCGGACGCGCAACGCTGCTTGGTCAGGTGCGCAACGCTGGTGGGGCAGCCTCGGTTCGCTGGGCCGCCTTCGCGGAAACGGGAGTGTCGAAGGAGGTTCGGATCTAGCATTCGGTCGGTGAACAAGCGTGCGAGCGTGGCGTTGGTCGCCGTCCTGCTGGCCGGGGCCGGGTGCGTCGCCGAGGCCGACACGCCGCAAGCGCCGCCCCGGACCGGGCTGTTGGGCGCACTGGCGGACGTGCGGGCCACTGCCGAGTCGTCGGTGCTGGTGGAGTACGGGGACGTCGCGGCCGTGCGGGCGTTGCTCGCCGAGGACGCCGAGCGCTTCCGCGGCCTCCAGGGCTACGGGTACTCGGACCTGGCCGGTCACCGCCGCGTGCTGCCCGACCTGGTCGGGTTCGACCCGGGTGAGGCCACCACGGCGTTGCGGGTCGGGCAGCCGCCGAGGTGGGTCGCGGTGCTGCGGATGGACGTCGACGTGCCGGTGGTGGACGCCAAGTTCGAAGGGCTGGGCGCGCGGCGCGCCGGCTCGGGCGTGTGGACGACCGGTGAGGACGACCAGCTCGACCCGGACGGGCCGTTGGCGGAGGCCGGGATCGTGACCGGGTTCCAGCAGGTGCGGGTGGAGGCGGGCTCGGTGGTCCGCTCCCCCGCCGGTGAGTCGCTGAAGTGGGTCACCGAGCCGCCGGGTGACAAGTCGTTGGCCGACGACCCCATGATCGGCGAGTTGGCGCGGTGCCTCGGCGACGTCTCCGCCGCGTTGATCAGCAAGCCGAAGAGCGGGTTGCCGGTGGCGGCGGGGGTGCGCACGACCCCGGCGGGCGAGGGGACCGAGGTCGTGTGCGTGCCCGACGAGAACCCCAACGCGCTCAAGGACGTCGTGCGGACGAACCTGGAGACGGCGCACTGGGCGGAGGTGTTGCCCGGCGCGACGGTCGAGCAGCCCGCCGACCAGGCGGGCCTGGTGCGGGTGCTCGCGCCGGACGCGCCGGGCGCGCGGATCGGTCGGGTGCTCCAGGCGTCGCAGCGGGGTGAGTTGCCGAGGTTGTTCAGCTGAGCCGCTGAACCGGTCAGTTGAGCCGCTGGGCCACCTGTTCGCGGCGGGCCGCGACGGAGGAGCCCGACTCGCGCCGGGCCATCCGGCGCAGGGTGACGGACGCGAGGGCCAAGCCCACCACGGTCCACGCGCCGAGGGCGATCACGGTCTCCAGGTGACGCCACGAGCCACCGATCTCGGCCGCCGCGACCGCGTCCGGCAGCAGGGCGGACCGCAGCCCGAGCCCCAGCCAGTAGAGCGGGAACGCCTGGCCGACCCACTGGACCCACTCCGGCAGTGCGGTGATCGGGTAGAACACGCCCGACACCACGACCAGGGCCATGACCAGCAGGGTGACGAAGCCGAGGCTCTGGGTGCTGCCGAACACCGCCCCCACGATCGCACCCAACGGCAGGACCGCGAGCAGGCCGAGGACCAGCACCCACGCCAGGGTGACCCAGGTCGACACGCGACCCGGCCGCAGGCCGTCGAACAGCAGCATCGCGGGCACCAGGATGAGCACGAGCACCGCGACCGTCATCGCCGCCTTGCCCAGCACCTTGCCGACGACGTACGCGAGCACGCCGTTCGGCGTCGCCTTCGCCCGCAGCAACGTGCCGTCCTCGCGGTCCATGGTGAGGGTCATCGCCAGACCCATCAGGCCGGAGAAGACGGCGCTCATCGCGAGGATCCCCGGCACGGCCCGCGCGCCCAGCGGGAAGTCCAGGCCGGGCACGGCGCCGTCGCCGAACGCGTACATCACGACCAGCGCGACCACCGGCAGCCACAGCCAGCCCATCAGCTCGCCCGCGTTGCCCATGGTCTGACCGAACTCGATCCGACCCCGCCGCACCCCGGCGCGCACGGCCACCGCCCGGGCGTTCGCGCGATCACCGGCCCGGGCGTTCACGCGGTCACCAGCTCGGACTCGCGCACCAGCGCCAGGTACACGTCCTCCAGGCTCGCGCGCCGCACCTCCAGGTCGTCCACCGCCTTGCCGTGCTCGGCGAACAGCTCCCGCACGTAACCGGTGGAGTCGGCCACGGACAGCACGTGCTCCTCACCGCCCAGCCGGTAGCGCACCCGGGTCTCGCCGGCGATCCGGGTGGCCAGCTCCGCCGCCGTGCCGTCGGCGACCACCCGTCCGGCCACGAGGATCACGATGCGGTCGGCCAGCTTCTCCGCCTCGGCGAGGTCGTGGGTGGTGAGCAGGATGGTGGTGCCGGACAGCCCGCGCACCAGCTCGTGGAACTCGCGCCGGGCCTCGGGGTCGAAGCCGACCGTCGGCTCGTCCAGGAACAGCAGGTCGGGCTGCCCGATCAGGCCGATGGCGACGTCCAGCCGCCGCCGCTGCCCGCCGGACAGCGTGGCGATCCTCTTGTCGGCGTGGTCGGTCAGGCCGACCGACCCGATCAGCTCGTCGAGGTCGAACGCCCGCTCGCGGTACGGCTCGTAGCACAGGCTCAGGTAGGACAGCAGCTCGCGCACCCGCCACCGGCCGTGGTCGCGCCACGACTGGAGGACCACGCCGAGCCGGGCGCGCCACGCCTCGTCGCCGTCGTCGGGGTCGACGCCGAGCACCCGGACCTCGCCGGCGGACCGCTTGCGGAAGCCCTCCAGGACCTCGATGGTGGTGGTCTTGCCCGCGCCGTTGGGTCCGAGCAGCGCCACCACCTCGCCCGGTTCGACGGTCAGGTCGACGCCCTTGAGCACGTCGGTGGACCCGTACCTCATGCGCAGGCCGCGCGTGCGCACAACCGACGGTTTTCGCTGGTTGTCGTTGGTTTCCATGACTTGAACCGTATCGTTGAAGTACCATGTTTAAGGTTTTCGTGACTTGCCCCAGCAAGCTTCCTGACAACCTTCAAATTCCCGTTGAACCCGAGCGCGTGTGGGGTGTGTGCCGGTGGGGCTTCGCCCGGTGGATCTGGCCCGTGCCGCGGGCATCTCGGCGCAGCAGGTGCGCAACTACCTCGACGCCGGGGTGCTGCCGCCGGCCGAACGCTCGCCGGCGGGGTACCGGGTGTTCGACGAACGGCACCGGCGGGCGGTGACGACGTACCGGGCGCTGGGTCGCGGGTACGGGTGGGACGCCGCCAAGGCGATCATGCGCTCGATCCACGCCGGCGCGCCGGATCCGGCGTTGGCCAGGGTGGACGCCGAGCACGCGGCGGCGCACGGGCAGCGGCTGGCGTTGCGGGCGACGGCCGAGGCGTTGGAGGCGGTGGCCGGGCACCCGCCGGACGCGGTGCCGCGGACGGGGTTGCGGGTGGGCGAGTTGGCGGCGCGGCTGGGTGTGCGGCCGTCGGCGTTGCGGGTGTGGGAGGCGGCGGGCCTGCTGCTGCCCGGACGTGACGTCGACGGGCACCGGCGGTTCGGCCCGACGGACGTCCGCGACGCGCGCCTGGTGGCCACGCTGCGGCAGAGCCGCTACCCGCTGCCGACGATCAAGCCGATCATGGACGAGTTCCGCAGCTCGGGCGGCGCGGACGCGTTGCGCGCCGCGATCACCGCCCGGGAGGCCGAGCTGGGCCGGCGGGCGCGGTCGATGCTCGACGCCGCGACCGCCCTGCACGGCTACCTGGCGGTGGTCAGCCCGGCCTCGTAGGCGAGGATCGCGGCTTGGACCCGGTTGGTCACGTCGAGGCGGTGCAGGATGGCGCTGACGTGCGCTTTCACCGTGCCCTCGGTGACGGTCAGGCGTCGTGCGATGTCCTGGTTGGACAGTCCTTCGCCGACCAGTGCCAGGACTTCGCGCTCACGTCCGGTCAGGCTGGCGGCTCGTTCGCGGGCGCGGTCGTAGCGGGTGAGGCGTCCGCCGCGCAGGTCGGCGACCACGCGCCGGGCGATCCTGGGCGACAGGTAGGCCCCGCCCTCGGCCACCGCGCGCACGCCGATCAGCAGTTCCCTCGGGTCGGAGGCCTTGAGCAGGAAGCCGTCGGCCCCTTCGCCCAACGCCCGCGCGACGTACTCGTCCTCGTCGAACGTCGTCAGCACGACCACCGCGACCTCCGGCACGACCTGGCGCAGTTCCGCGGCGGCCGACAGGCCGTCCAGGCGGGGCATCCGGATGTCCAGCAGCACCACGTCCGGCCGGTGGGCTCGGGCCAGTTCGACCGCCTCGCGCCCGTCGACGGCCTCGGCGACCACTTCGATGGTCGGGTCGGTCTCCAGGATCGCCCGCACGCCGGCGCGGACCATCGCCTCGTCGTCGGCGAGCAGCACGCGGATCACGCCCCACCTTCCAGCGGCAGTCGGGCGGTCACCGTGAACCGGTCGTCGACCACGCCCGACCGCAGCGTGCCACCGAGCAACCGGACCCGTTCGGCCAGGCCCGCCAAGCCGCTGCCGTCGCCCGAGGGCGTCCGGTCCACCGGGTTGGTCACGGTGACCAGCACCTCGTCGGTGATGTGCAGCTCCGCGGTGACGGGCGCGCCGGGCGCGTGCCGGGCGGCGTTGGTCAGCGCTTCCTGCACCACCCGGTGCACGGCGCGGTCCAGCAGGGGCGGCAGCGGGGTGGGGTCGCCGGTGCGGGTCAGGACCACCGGCAGGCCGGCCTGGGCGGCCCGTGCCACCAGCGCCTCCACCGTCTCGTCGGGCGGTTCGACCGTGGCTTCCCGCAGCACGCCGACGGTGCGGCGCAGGCGGTCGGTGGCGGTCACCGCCGACTCGCGCAGCCCGGCCGCGGCCCGGCGGGCGGGCTCGGTGTCGGCGGTCAGCTCCACGGCGCCCGCGCGCAGCGCGATCAACGCCAGCTCGTGGCCGAGGGAGTCGTGCACGTCCGCCGCGAGCCGGGCACGCTCGCGCAGCCGGGCCCGGTCGGCGACCAGTTCCTGCGCCCGTTCCAGCTGCGCGATCCGCTCCCGTCCCGCCTCGACCAGCTCGGCCTGCTGCCGCCGGAACCGGCCGGCGAGCCACGGCAGCACCACGAACAAACCCAGGGTCGCCAACGCGCCGACGCCTTCCCAGACCCGCACCACCGCGATCACCAGCCCGACCGCCGCGACCGCGCCGACGACCAGCCCGCCCCGGCGCACGGGCCGGTGCCGGCCGTGCAGGTAGACCAGCGCGGACAGCACCGGGTAGAGCAGCTGCCGCCACACCGGCAGCGCGTCCGTGGCCAGCCCGTTGACCAGCCCCGCGACCGCGAGCGCCGCGAGGACCACGCCGTTCCGCATGGTGCGGACCCTACCGAGCGTCATCCCGCGTGGGCCGTCGCGCGGAGGCGGAGCAGCCGGGCGGTCGCCGTCGCCACGCCGGCCAGGGCCGCTACCACCACCGTGATCGTCAACGGCAGGGGGAAGTAGGTCAGCTGCGCCCAGGTGACCGTGCGGCCGTCCATCAGGATCGTGATCAGGTCCGGGTAGGCCGCGAGCAGCGCCGCCGGCACGAGCAGCGGCAGGAACCGCGGCGCCACCCGCCACGCCGGCGAACCCGCACGACGTCGTGCCCAGCGGCC
This sequence comes from Actinosynnema sp. CA-299493, assembly GCF_050946825.1. NCBI lineage: Bacteria > Bacillati > Actinomycetota > Actinomycetes > Pseudonocardiales > Pseudonocardiaceae > Actinosynnema > Actinosynnema sp. CA-299493. The sequence goes on along the minus strand of NZ_CP191993.1, from coordinate 2,358,294 downwards.
CGACCGCCGCACACCGAGCACGCCGAGGCCGATGGCCGCCAGCGCGATCAGGCCGAGCACCAGCTCGAACGCCTGCCGACCGCCGCCGGGTGGTTCCGGGTCACGGCCCTGGCTCAACGCGATGAGGCCGTTGAGGACGTCGTAGGTCTCGTCGTACAGCGAGGCGCTGTTGGCCAGCACCGCGAACCCGTGGCCGGTGGCGGGCACGATCGCCTGCACGGCCGAGTAGGTGAACAGGTTGCCGGGGTGCATGAGCTGCTCCACGCCGTCCGGTCCCCGGTTGGGGATCCAGCCCATCGCGTAGTAGTCCACAGTGGACGACGTGTGCATGGTGCGCAGGCTGTCGGGTGACACGAGCGGCGTGCCGTTGCCGGTCTGACTGATCAGCCACTTGCCCATGTCGGCGGCCGTCGTGACGATCCCGCCCGAGCCGCCGTGGGCCAGGAAGCCGGGCAGCTCGGGCCTGCTCAGCCAGGCGCCGAACACCGAGTTGTAGCCGTCGGCGGGCGGGATGTCCGACCCCACCGTGCTGCGCGCCATGCCCAGCGGTCCGAACACGTGCTCCTTCAGGTAGTCGTCGAACGTCCGACCGCTCGCCACCTCGACCAGCCGTGCGGCCAGGTCGTAGTTCACGTTGCAGTACTCGTAGCGCGTGCCCGGGTCTGCGGCCAGCTCGGCGTCGGCCAGCTTCGCGGTGTGGTCGGCGAGGGAGGTCGAGGTCTCCAGCGCGGTCACGTCGATCGTGGTGTCGGAGAAGCCCGAGGTCTGGTTGAGCAGGTGCCGGACGGTGACGTCGGCGAAGCGGGGATCGGCCATGGTGAAGCCGGGCAGCTGGTCGGCCACCGGGTCGTCCAGCGCGATCCGGCCGTCCTCCACCAGCGTCATCACGGCCATCGCGGTGAACGACTTGCTGACCGACGCGATCCGCATCGGCGTGTCCTCGGTGACGGGAGCTCCCCGGGAGTCCTCGCCGTACCCGGCGGCGTGCACCACGCGGTCGCCTTGCGTCACCACCACCGACAGGCCCGGCACGCCGGTTTCGCGCACGACTTCGGCCAGGTAGTCGTCGATGGAGGTCGGCGCGGCGGGTGCCAGGAGCGCCGTGGCGGCGACCGTGATCAAGATCGGCAATGCCTTCATGCCGACGAACCTAGGAACCCCACCCCTGCGCGGACATCAGGCCACGGACCGGCACCCACCCCTGACGAAAGTCATAGATCAGGGACCCGGTGGAACTCCGCGCCGAGATCCGCCTGAGTCGGTCGGGGCCTGCCCGGTCAGCCCGGACAGGCCCCGACGGGCTCAGCGCTTCAGGGTGAAGGTGAAGTCGCCGGAGAGCTTGCCGCCCAACCGGAACGCCGACACCAGCTTCCCCTCCACCACCAGCCTCTCCACCTCGGCCCGCGCCAGACCGCACCCTTCGGCGATCAGGCGCACCGGCCGGACGGGGATCCGGGCCGCGAACCGCACCGAAACGTCGATCACCTCGTGGTCCAGGTCATCCGGACCGCCGGTGTCGAGCCGCCAGGCGCCGTCCCAGTCGAGGGTGACGCGGTTGCGGTGTTGCAAGACCGGGTCTTGGAGCAGCTCGGCGATCAGGCCGAGGTCGTTGTCGTGCAGCCGGTCCAGCAGGTCGGACCGCACGGAGCGCACGTTGACCCGATCGAGGATCGTGAGCTTCACCGTGTCACCGCACGCGGTGCAGAGCAGGAGGAGCCAGGCGTCGATGATCTTGTGGTTGGCGTTGACGCGAAACTTGCCGCTCGCCCGGAAGCGTTCGGACGCGCACACGTGGCAACGGCGGCGCACGAGTGGCAGGCGGGTGGGCACGACCATCCAGTTTTTGAGCACAGAAGTACACCGTTTCTGTGAGAAGTCCGCAGCAGAAGGAGCGCGGGCGCACAAGGCGCGACGCGCGACAGATCAGCTCTTGGGAGGTCTCACGCGGTGTACAACGGCAAATCCTTCAACTGGACGACCCGGACCCCAGCACGTTAACCACGCACCCCAACACCACTCCACCGATTTTCGCCACCAACGAACCCGTCACATCCCACCAAGGCCCGATTTGACATGGGTTCGGGTGCTTTAGGCTGGTCGAAGCCGGGCAGGCTTGGCGGGCGCTTTATCCGCCGGGCCTGCCCGGCTTTGGCCTGCCTGGAGTGCCCGTAAGGGGCCCATGTCAAATCGAGCCGACCTTCACCACCAACCGCCGAACGTTGAACTCACCCCTCGCCAACGTAGGACTCTCGCACTCTGAACGTAGGACTCACCCTTCGCCAACGTAGGACTCTCGACGCTCTGAGCGTTCAACTCGGGGTACCGGAACGTAGGACATGCGCGTTCGGAACGTGGGACACGCGCGTTCTGAACGTAGGACACGCGGGTTCTGAACGTGGGACACGCGGGTTGGGGTGGTGCGACGGACGCCGGGGACCGGGGGTCGGGCGGCTAGGGTCGCGGCATGCCGGGGCAGGTCGAGACCGAACTCCTGACCGCCATCGCGCGGTTCGCCGGACCGGTCCGCGGTGTCGGCGTGAGCCTGATCAGCGTGTTCGGCGTGCTGTCCGTGCCGACCGACGCCCTGCCGCTCGGGCTGGGGCTGCTCGGCCTGGTGCTGATCGGCGCGGTGGCGGACTTCGGGTCGCCGCGGCTGTCGTTCGTGCTCGCGGTGGTGCGGGTGGTGGCGCTGTGCGCGGCGCACGCCGAGATCGGCGGCACGGGCCAGTGGACGTTCAACGTGCTCGCCACCACCGCGATCACGTTGCAGTGGCAGTGGTCGCCGAAGGTCACCGTGCCGACCACGGCCGCGCTGCTCGCGGTGTACGTCACCGCGGCCGGGTTCGACGGCGCGGCGGTGCTGCGGGTGGTCGTGGAGTGCGCGGTGGCGCTGGCGGCGTTCCAGCTGGTGCGCCGGTCGTCGCGGCGGGTGGACGAGCTGCGGACCAGGCGGGCCGCGATGGAGCGGGCCGAGGCGGTGGCGCTGGAGCGGCGCAGGCGTGAGCGCGAGTACCTGGCGCTGCTGCACGACACGGCGTCGGCGACGTTCCTGGTGGTGGCGGTCAACGGGCGGGAAGCCGACCGGGCCGAGGTCGCCGGGTACGCGCGGCGGGACCTCGACCTGCTGACCGGCGCGTCGGGCGTGCCGAGGGACAGCGCGGTGGACGTCGGCTCGTCGTTGCGGGCGGTGGTGGAGCACAGCCCGTTGACCGTCGACGCGCGGTGGGACAGCGCGCTCGTGCCGGCTTCGGTGGCGTTGGCGCTGGTGCGGGCGGTGCGGGAGGCGTTGGCGAACGTGGAGCGGCACGCGGGCACGGGTGCGGCCGAGGTGCACGTGAGGGCGAGCGGCGGTGGTGTCGAGGTGCGGGTGACGGACGCGGGGCGGGGGTTCGACGTCGGCGCGGTGTCGGACCACCGGCGCGGCATCCGCGGGTCGGTGGTCGAGCGGATGGCGGCGGTCGGCGGCACCGCCGAGGTGACGTCCCGGCCGGGCCGGACGACCGTGCGGCTGGAGTGGCCACGTGGCTGACAACCCTGAACCGCCGCGCTCGCCCCACCGCGAGACCGACAGCCACGAATCACCGCCCCGGAACCACCGCGAAGCCTCCGACCCGGACCAGCTCCGCCCGGACCTGCACCGGAACCCCTATCGGAACCTCGGCCGGAACCCGCGCCGGAACCTCCGCCAAAGTCCCCGCTGGGGCCTCCGCTGGAACCGGCGTGAAGCGGAGCAGGCCGGGGACGAGAGCCGTGAGGCCGAGGCGCACGTGTTCGCCAGCCTGCGGCTGATCCTGTTCGGCCTCACGGCCGTGGTGCAGCCGAGCCTCGGCATCGCCCCGTTCCTCGCCAACGCGCACGGGCCGGCCGAGCGGGTCGCGTTCGCCGTGCCCGCGCTGGTCACGCTGCTGTGCGCGGTGTGGGTGGTGCGGCGCAAGCCGTTGCCGGGGCCGGTGGTGGCGGTTGGCGTGACGGCGGTGCTGGCCGCGTCCGCGACGGCGAGCGCGGCCCTGCCGCCGGACGCGCACTTCGGCCAGGCGGACTGGGCGTACGGGCTGGTCGGGTGGCACCTGCTGCTGTTGCTGCTGGACCGCGTGCCCGCGCTGCTCACCGCGCAGGCGGCGCTCCTCGTGCTCAAGATCGCCCAGTGGCTGTTCAACGGCACGCCCGACCGGGCCGAGATCGGCAACGCGGGCGTGGTCATGCTCAGCGTGACCAGTCTCCAGCTCGGCGTCGTGGCGATGTCGCGGATCATGCTGCGCAGCGCCCGCCAGGCCGCCGAGGTCGCCGCCGAACGGGAGCGCGCGGCGACCCGGGCCGCGTTGGCCCAGCAGTGGGAACAGGACCTGCGGGCCGGGTTCGCCGGGCAGCTCGGCGCCACCCTGCCCCTCCTCGCGGACCTCGCCGACGGCGTGCTCGACCCGCGTGCCGACGACACCCGGCGGCGGTGCGCGCTCGCGGCCACGCAGCTGCGGCGGTTGTTCGCCGAGAACGACGACGTGCCCGACCCCCTGGTGCACGAGGTCACGGCGTGCGTGCACGTCGCCGAACGGCGCGGGGTGGCGGTGTCGCTCGCGGTCAGCGGCGCGCCGGTGCCGGTGCCGACCGACGTGCGGCGCGCGCTGACCGGGCCGCTGGCGGAGGCGTTGTCGGCGGCACGGGAGCAGGCCCGGGTGAGCCTGCTGCGCACCGAGGGCGAGGTGCGGGTGGCGGTGATCGCCGACGCGGGCGCCGAGGTGGGAACCGCGACGGGTGCGGTCGAGGTCCAAAGCGGGACGTACGGTCGGCACACGCGGATGGAGGCCAGATGGCGGACGAGCTGAGCGCGGTGGTGGTGGACGACCACCCGGCGGTGCGGGCGGGCGTCGCCTACTGGCTGTCCTCCGGCACGCCACCGATCCGGGTCGTCGCCAGCGGCGAGGACGTGCGCTCGGCGTGGCTCGGCGAGGGCGCGAACGCCGACGTGGTGATCCTCGACCTGCACCTGAGCGGACCCACGCCGGTGCTCGGCGACCTGCGCCGGCTGGTCGAGGCGGGCCGGCGGGTCGTCGTGTACTCGATGCGCGCCGACGACGACATCGCGTTGCAGTGCCTGGAGCTGGGCGCGTTGTGCTACCTGACCAAGGCGGAGGGCGCGGAGCACCTCGTGCAGGCGACCCGGGCGGCGGCGGAGGGCAGGCCGTACACGCCGCCGTCGCTGGCCGGCGCGTTGGCGGGCGACCGGTCCGACCACCGGCCCGCGTTGTCCGCGCGCGAGGTCGAGGTGCTGGTCGAGTGGTTCCAGTCGGAGTCCAAGGAGTTCGTGGCGCAGCGGCTGGGGATCTCGCTGAGCACGGTGAACTCGCACCTGGAGCGGATCCGGGTCAAGTACGCGCTGATCGGTCGGGAGGCGCCGACGAAGGCCGCGCTGGTGGCGCGGGCGATCCAGGACGGGCTGATCGGCGTGGACGACCTCTGAACCGGACCACCGGGACCGATCCGACCCGACCGACCACCCGACCACCCACCCACCCACCCGCCACCGATCCGAATCAGTTCACCCACAACCGGATCGACCCGATTCCTTTCCGTTGAACACGCATTTCTGCGGCAGATGGACCAATCGGGTGTTCCCGTGAACCCGGATGCGGGCACTCGACACACGCGCACCTCGTCCGACAAGCCATCGTCCACGACATTTGTGAAAGCCCTCACCTGGTCGCGGTATTACCGATCACCCCCGCGTCGGCGAATGATCGAATCCCATGAGCAACGCCACGACATCCGGCACCTGGCCGAGCATCAGCGTCACCCCGCCCAATCTCTCCGGACTGGGCACCGACCACGTCACCTGGGGAATTCCGGCCGGTAGCGGCAAGAGCGGGTACGTTTTCCGCGGGGGCACCGTGGACGTGGAGCTCGACGGCACCGAATTCACCCTCGGCACGTTCACCCACGAGAACTTCCCGATCCAGGCGATGCCCCAGTCGCAGTTCGACGTCGACCTCACCGTGGCGGTCGTGTTCGACGACGGCACGAAGGCCGACTTCAGCTTCAGCTTCCACCACAACGAGACGCCCAACGTGGGGCCCAACCCCGAGGACGAGGTCGACCTGCCCACGTTCGTCTCGCCCCAGACCGTGACCGTCGCCGGCGACGAGTACGCGGTCGTCATCAGCGGTTTCAAGCAGGGCGGGCAGGTGGTCCGCAAGTTCATCAGCGCCGAGAACGGCGCGAACAGCGCCGACGTGGTGGCCATCTTCGCCAAGGCGGGCCGGCCCGAGATCGCGATCACCCACGTCCAGCACAAGGGTCAGGTCAAGACGACCCAGGCCGACGAGTACGTCGAGATCGTCAACCGCGGCAGCGTGCCCGGCGACATCTCGAACTGGGTGCTCGGCGCGGACGACCCGGGCCAGGACTTCACGTTCCCGCCCGGCACGGTGCTGCAACCGGGCCAGCGCATCCGCGTCTACACCAATCAGGTGCACCCGCAGTGGGGCGGTTTCTCCTACGGCAAGGGCCGGCCGATCTGGAACGACCAGGGCGACACCGCGCAATTGCGCGACACGAACGGGAACCCGGTTTCCCGGTTCAGCTACGGAAATGCCGCGGTGACCACTCCGTGACGATCGCGGAGACCACGACAACTACGACGACCGCGTCGACGATCAGCAGAAACGCGGACACCAGCTGACCGCGCGCTCCCGGTGGGTCGGACGTCGACCCACCGGGAGTTCCACGTCGACCCACCGGGAGTTCCACACCGAAGCGACTTCCACGTGATTCACGGCCGGGCATCACGCCGGGACGGTACGGTGGACGGCACACCGCCTCCTCACATCGTTGTGATCACCGGAGGTAGCAGCACATGAGATCCCCCACCCGCGTCGGCCACGCGCTGACCGCGGTCGCGCTCGCCGCCGGGCTCGCGGTCGCCACCCCGGCCGCCGCCACCACGACCCAGCACTGGTCGCCACGCGTGGACAACCCGTACGTCGGCGCCCGCCCCTACGTCAACCCGGAGTGGTCCGCGCGCGCCGCCGCCGAACCGGGCGGCGCGGCCGTCTCCGACCGGCCGACCGGCGTGTGGCTCGACAGCATCGCGTCCGTGCAGGGCGCCAACGGGAAGCGGGGCCTGCGCGCCCACCTCGACGAAGCCCGGCGGCAGAACGCCAACCTGGTCCAGCTCGTGCTGTGGGACCTGCCCGGACGCGACTGCAACCGGCTGGCCACCCGCGGCGAGCTGACCTGGGACCAGCTGCCGCGCTACAAGCAGGAGTTCGTCGACCCGATCGCCGCGATCCTGGCCGACCCGGCGTACGCGCGGCTGCGGATCGTCGCGGTCGTGGAGCCCAACTCGTTGCCGTCCCTCGTCACCCACGTCCAGCCGCGCTCCGACGCCACCGTGATCTGCGAGCAGGTCAAGGCGTCCGGCGCGTACACCGAGGGCATCGGGTACGCGCTGGCGAAGCTCGGCGCGATCCGCAACACCTACAACTACCTCGACATCAGCCACCACGGCCGCATCGGCTGGGACGACAACCGCCTGCCCACGCTGGCGCTGCTGGCGAAGGCGGCGACCTCGGGCGGCAGCCGGCTCGGCAACGTGCACGGCTTCATCACCAACACCGCCGACTACTCCGCGCTGCGGGAGGAGTTCATCGTCAAGACGACGATCAACGGGGCGCACATCCGGCAGAGCAGGTGGATCGACTGGAACCCGTTCATCGACGAGCTGTCCTTCGCGGACGCCTTCCGGGCCGAGGCGGTGGCGGCGGGGTTCGACCCGCGCGTCGGCGTGCTGGTCGACACCTCCCGCAACGGGTGGGGCGGCCCGAACCGGCCGACCGAGCCGGGCCCGGAGACGAGCCTGGACATCTACGTCGACACCAGCCGGGTCGACCGCCGGGCGCGGATCCACAACTGGTGCAACCAGTACGGCACCGGCCTGGGTGAACGCCCGGTCGCCGCGCCCCGGCCGAACGTGGACGCGTACGTGTGGATGAAGCCGCCGGGCGAGTCCGACGGCGTGAGCATCCCGCTGCCGATCGCCGACGAGCCCTTCGACCGGGAGTGCGACCCCACCTACACCGGTCGCCCGGACGCCACGCCCGACCCGACCGGTGCGTGGCCGGACGCGCCACTGGCCGGTCACTGGCACTCGGCGCAGTTCCAGCAGCTGCTGCGCAACGCCCACCCGCCCCTGTAACCCGTTCTCTTGCGGATAATCCAGTGTTGTCCCAGTAGGTAGGCTGGGGCCATGTCCGCCATGGCCCCGGCCCGCACCGAATCCGACCTGTCGTTCCTCCTGGACCACACCGGCCACGTGCTGCGCACCCGGATGGCGGCGGCGTTGGCCGAGATCGGGCTGACCGCGCGCATGCACTGCGTGCTCGTCCACGCCCTGCAAGAAGAGCGCACGCAGATCCAGCTGGCCGAGCTCGGCGACATGGACAAGACCACGATGGTGGTCACGGTGGACGCGCTGGAGAAGGCTGGCCTCGCCGAGCGCCGGCCGTCCAGCACCGACCGCCGGGCCCGGATCATCGCCGTCACCGAGAAGGGCGCCGAGCTGGCCCACCAGAGCCAGGCGATCGTCGACGGGGTGCACCGGGCGGCTCTTGAGTCGTTGCCCGGCAAAGATCGCGAAGCGCTCCTGAACGCGCTGAACCTGCTGGTCGGCGGCCATCTGTCGACCCCGATCCCGGCACCGCAGACGGCCCGTCGAGCCCGCGAGAGCAGCAGGTGAGTCCGAGCTAGATTGTCTGTAACGAAACTATCCGCTACGGTTCCTCCTGTCACCGCCGGAACAGGAGAGAACCATGTCGTCCTCGCTCGACTCACCGCTCGACCCGCCCCTCGAAGCACCGCTCGACCCGCGCCTCGACTCACCGCTCGACCGGCCCCGCGCCAACCGCTGGTCGGCGCTGGTCGTGCTGTCCGCCGCGATGCTGATGACCGTCCTCGACGGCAGCATCGTCACCGTGGCGATGCCCGCCATCCAGCACGACCTCGGCTTCTCCCCCGCCGGCCTGAGCTGGACCGTCAACGCCTACCTGATCGCGTTCGGCGGCCTGCTGCTGCTGGCCGGCCGGCTCGGCGACCTGATCGGGCGCAAGGCGATGTTCCTGGCCGGCACCGCGGTCTTCACCGCCGCGTCGCTGCTGGCGGGCGCGGCCGGCACGCCGGAACTGCTCATCGCGGCCCGGTTCCTCCAGGGCGCGGGCAGCGCGATGGCGTCGGCGGTCGTGCTCGGCATCCTGGTCACGCTGTTCACCGACCCGGCGGAACGGGCCAAGGCGATCGGCGTGTTCAGCTTCACCGGCGCGGCGGGCGCGTCCATCGGGCAGGTGCTGGGCGGCGTGCTGACCGACGCGCTGAGCTGGCACTGGATCTTCTTCATCAACCTGCCGATCGGCGTGGCCACCGTGCTGCTGGCGATCCGGGTGCTGCCGACCGACCGGGGCTCGGGGCTGTCCGCCGGCGCCGACGTGCTCGGCGCGGCACTGGTGACGAGCGGCCTGATGCTCGGCATCTACACCGTCGTGAAGGTCGAGCAGCACGGCTGGACGGCGACGCATACGCTCGGCCTCGGTGCGCTGTCGGTCGCGTTGCTGGCCGCCTTCACCGTGCGGCAGGCCCGTGCGCGGACGCCGTTGATGCCGCTGCGGATCCTGCGCTCCCGCACCGTGGTCGGCGCGAACCTGGTGCAGGTGCTCACGTTGTCGGCGATGTTCGCGTTCCAGGTCATCGTCGCGCTGTTCATGCAGAAGGTGCTGGTGTACAGCGCGCTCGCCACCGGGTTGGCGATGCTGCCGGCGGCGGTCGCGATCGGCGGTGTGTCGCTGTTCGTCTCGGCCAGGTTGATCACGCGGTTCGGTGAGCGCGCGGTGCTGCTGGTCGGGCTGGTGCTGCTGGCGGGCGCGATGGTCAAGCTGGCCGTGGTCCCGGTGGACGCCGACTACGTGACCGACCTGCTGCCCGTGATGCTGCTGATCGCCGGTGGCGGGCTGGTGCTGCCCGCGTTGGCGTCGCTGGGCATGTCCGACGCGAAACCGGCCGACGCGGGCCTGGCGTCCGGCCTGTTCAACACCACGCAGCAGGTCGGCATGGCGGTGGGGGTGGCCGTGCTGTCCACGCTGGCCGCCGCGCGGACCGGGGAGGAGCTGGCGGCGGGTGTCGCCGAGCCGGTCGCGCTGACCTCCGGGTACCACGTGGCGTTCACCGTCGCCGCCTCGCTGCTGGCCGCCGCGTTCGTGGTCACGCTCATCGTCCTGCGCAAGCGTTCCCGTTGATCGTCCCGCGCAAGCGTTCCCGCTGATCGTCCAGCGCAAGCGTTCCCGCTGATCGTCCAGCGCAAGCGTTCCCGCTGATCGTCCAGCGCAGATGTTCCCGTTGACTTTCCCGAAGGAGAACGACATGACCGCCAACTCAGGCCCCGCGCCCCGCACCCTGACCGACGACGAACTGGTGGACCTGCTCGGCGGGCAGCGGTTCGGCGTGCTGGCCACCGTGAAGCGGAGCGGCCACCCCCACCTGTCCACCGTGCTCTACCAGTGGGACGCGGAGGAGCGGGTGATCCGGGTGTCGACCACGGCCGACCGCCTGAAAGCCCGCCAGGTCCGGGCCGACCCGAGGGTCTCGCTGCACGTGAGCGGGCCGGACGTGTGGTCGTTCGCGGTGGTGGAGGGCCACGCGGAACTGGTGGAGGCGACGGACGGCCCGGACCTCGCGCCGGACCGCCGCCTGACCATCACGTTCCCCGCCACCCGCCTCTACGGCACCGCGCTGGACGTGGGGGGCGTGTGAGCAGCGGCACGCGGTGCGGGTTCGGGTGCGGCGGCGCCGGCCGGTAAAATAGTTTCGCTGGCTAAGCAATCTACGTCGCGCGGTCACTGTCGACTCGGGACAGCTGACAGGAGCGATGCATGACGGCGACCGCCGAGTCCACCGCGACCCGTAACGGTGGGGCCGCCATGGTCGCGCTGGCGCTGGGTGGGTTCGCCATCGGGACGACCGAGTTCGCCACCATGGGCCTGCTGCCGCAGATGGCGGCCACGTTCGACATCTCCATCCCCACCGCCGGCCACGCGATCAGCCTGTACGCGCTCGGCGTGGTGGTGGGCGCGCCGCTGATCGCCGGGCTGGCCGCGAAGCTGCCGCGCAAGGGCCTGCTGATCGGGTTGACGCTGGCCCTGGCGCTGGGCAACGGCCTGTCCGCCATCGCGCCCAACACCGCCCTGCTGATGACCGCGCGGTTCGTGGCCGGGTTGCCGCACGGCGCGTACTTCGGCATCGCGGCGGTGGTCGCGACCACCCTCGTGCCACCGGAACGGCGTGGCACGGCGGTCGCCCGGATCATGGTCGGCCTGACCGTGGCCAACCTGGTCGGCGTGCCGGTCGCCACCGCCGCCGGTCAGCAGATCGGGTGGCGGGTGGCGTACCTGGCGGTGGCCGTGATCGCGGTCGCGACGGCGTTGGCGGTGGCCAGGTGGCTGCCTCGGGTGCCGGCTCCCCGTGACGCGAGCGTGGCCGCCGAGCTGAGCGCGTTCCGCCGGCCCCAGGTGTGGTTCGCGCTGCTCACCGGCATGATCGGGTTCGGCGGCATGTTCGCCGTCTACTCCTACATCTCCCCCATCACCACCGAGGTGACCGCGCTGTCCGCGTCCGCCGTGCCGTGGGTCCTCGCGGTGTTCGGGCTCGGCATGACGATCGGCGCGACGGTGGGCGGCCGGTTCGTGGACCGCTCGGTCATGGGCACGGTGTTCGGCTCGCTGATCGCGGTGACGGGTGTGCTGGTGGTGTTCGCGCTGACCGCGACCTCGCCGGTGATGGCGTTCGCGACCGTGTTCCTGCTCGGGCTCGTGTCGCAGGTCCTGGCGTCGGCGTTGCAGGTGCGGCTGATGGACGCCTCCCCGGACGCGCCGTCGCTGGCGTCCTCGTCCAACCACTCGGCGTTGAACATCGCCAACGGCGCGGGCGCGTGGCTGGGCGGCCTGGCCATCGGCGCGGGCTGGGGCTACACCTCCACCGCGTGGGTCGGGGTGGTGCTGAGCCTGGCCGGCCTGGCGGTGGCCGCCCTGTCCGTGCTGACCACCCGCTCCCGCGTGCCCGCCTAGCGCTCTGCCGGGTTGGCGGCCCTGGCCGCCGCGGATCGCCCGCCGTGCGTCCGCCGGCACCGGGACCCGGTGCCGGCGGACGGCCGCTCAGCCCTCCCCCAGCACCTCCCGCAGCCGGACCGCGAACCGGTCCGGGGCCTCGGCGAAGCCGACGTGACCGCCGGGGAACCTGGTCGGCTCGACGCCGAGACCCTTGGCCAGCGCCTCCGACGTGCGCTCGCACAGCTCGCCGCCCGAGTCCTCGCCGATGCCGACCACGATCCGGCTCGACGCCGATCGCAGCACGTCGAGGTCGGGCACCCACCGCACGGTCGGCCGGAGCATGTGCTCGTACTGGAACCGCTCGTCGGCGAGGTCCTGCGGCGAGCGCTCACCGCCGAACACGTGCTCGACCACCTCGTCGGGCATGTCGATGTCCGCGATGGCCATGAACTGCCGCCACGCGCCGAGCGGGTCGCCGGACAGGTAGGTGGCGACCATTTCGTCGGTCCTGCGGAGCAGGTCTTCCCGGTCGTCCACGAGCTGGTCCAGCGGCGGCTCGTGGGCGATCACGGTGTGCGCCAGCTCCGGGTGCGCCTGCGCCAGCGCCAGCACGCTCACCGCACCACCGCTGGAACCGAGCACGGCCGCCGGACCGACGTCGAGGTGCCGGATGAGCCTGGCCAGGTCGTCGGCGCGCAGCTCCGGCGTGGCGTCGGCGTCCGGGTCGTCCACCTCGCTGCGGTTGATGCCGCGCGGGTCCGTGGTGAGCACGGTGTGGTCCGCGGCGAGCAGGTCGGCCAGCGGCTCGAACGACCTGGCGTCCATCGGCGCGGCGGCGAGCACGACCAGCGGTCCCCGGCCACGCACCTCGTAGTGCAGCAGCGCGTCGGGCACCCGCAGGGTGTCGGTGGTGGCGGTGGTGGCGGTCTTGGTCATCGCTGGTCCTCCTGGGACTCCGCTGAAGTGCTCGTTCACCGGTAGTGACTCTCCCCGTGGGGCAGAATCGTCGCTCGTGAGCGAAGTTTTCCCGGCGAGTCCGGCGAGTCCGCCAGGTCCGGCGAGTCCGGCGACGGGCGTCGAGGAGCCCGACCTGGCGCGGGCCCGTGAGGGCGACGGTGAGGCGTTCACCCGTCTCGTCGAGCCCCTGCGCCGGGAGCTGCACGCCCACTGCTACCGGATGCTCGGCTGCGCCCACGACGCCGACGACGCGCTCCAGGACGCCCTGCTGCGGGCGTGGCGCGGGCTCGGCCGCTTCGAGGGGCGCGGCTCACTGCGGTCCTGGCTGTACAAGGTGGCCACCCGCACGTGCCTGGACACCGTCGAGAGCCGTGGTCGGCGCGCGCTGCCGGTGGACCTCGGGCCCTCCAGCGAACGGGCGGTGGTCGACGACGCGCCCGTGACCGACGTCGCCTGGCTCGGGCCGTACCCGGACGAGGGCCTGGGCGACGGCGGGCCGGCCGGGCGCTACGCGCGGCGCGAGGCCGTCGAGCTGGCCTTCGTCGCCGCGCTGCAACACCTGCCGGGCAACCAGCGGGCGGCGTTGCTGCTGTTCGAGGTGCTCGGGTTCTCGGCGGCCGAGATCGCCGCCATGATGGGCACCTCGGCCACGTCGGTGAACTCCGCGCTGGCCCGGGCCCGCCGGGTGGTGGCGGAGAGGGTGCCCGAGCGCACCCAGCAGCAGGCGTTGCGGCTGATCGGCGACGCGCGCCTGCGGCAGGTCGTGGCCGACTACGCCGGTGCGCTGGAACGCGGCGACGCCGACGCGATGGTCGCGTTGCTGACCGAGGACGTCACCTGGTCGATGCCGCCGCTGCCGCACTGGTACCGCGGCGTCGAGGCGGTCGCCGACTTCGTCGCGCGCGTGCCGATGGGCGACTGCCCGCCGTGGCGGCACCGGGTGACCAGCGCCAACGGCCAGCCCGCCGTGGCCTGCTACCTGTGGGACGACGGCACGGGCGCGTACCGGGCGTGGGCGATCAACGTGCTGGCGCTGCGCGGCGACCTGATCCGGGACGTCACGTCGTTCGTCGGCGCGGAGCACTTCCCGTTGTTCGCCCTGCCCGCCTCACTGCCGTGACCCGACCCGACCTCACCAGGCAGTGCGCCGTCCCCCGCGCCCGGAGCTCACGCGTGACCACGTCGGCCGGACTGCCGCGGTCCAGACCCGGTGTGACACCGGGTTTCGGCCTGCTCCACGGACCGTGATGTGGCACGATCACGCACGTGACCAGCACCTCCGCCGCGACGCAGCACCTGCGCGACCTCGCCAGGTTGCGCCGCGTCCGCGACCGGATGGACCGCGAGTACGCGCAGCCGCTGGACGTCGAGGCGCTCGCGCGCGGCGTGAACATGTCGGCCGGGCACCTCAGCCGCCAGTTCCGGCGCGCTTACGGCGAGTCGCCGTACTCGTACCTGATGACGCGGCGCATCGAGCGCGCGATGGCGTTGCTGCGGCGCGGCGACCTCAGCGTCACCGAGGTCTGCTTCGCGGTCGGCTGCTCGTCGCTCGGCACGTTCAGCACCCGGTTCACCGAGCTGGTCGGCGTGCCGCCGAGCGAGTACCGGCGGGAGGCGACCGGGCCGACCGGCGGGATGCCGGCGTGCGTGGCCAAGCAGGTCACCAGACCGGTCAGGAATCGAGAAGCGTCCGCTCCGGGGCCGCACCTAGCGTGATCGCCATGGACATCAGCATCCACCAGACCTTCCTCCCGCAGGACGACCCGGACGCCGCGCTCGCCTTCTACCGCGACACCCTCGGCTTCGAGGTGCGCAACGACGTCGGCTACGAGGGCATGCGCTGGATCACGGTCGGTCCCGCCGGTCAGCCCGGCACCTCGATCGTGCTGCACCCGCCGGCCGCCGACCCCGGCGTCACCGAGGAGGAGCGCCGCACCATCGTCGAGATGATGGCCAAGGGCACCTACGCCGGGATCAACCTCGCGACCAAGGACCTCGACGGCACGTTCGACGAGCTCCAGGCCGGTGGGGCCGAGGTCGTGCAGGAGCCGACCGAGCACCCCTACGGCGTGCGCGACTGCGCGTTCCGCGACCCGGCGGGCAACCTGATCCGCATCCAGCAGCTGCGCTGAACCACACGTGGCCGCCCCGCTCCGACGTCCGCGGGAGCGGGGCCGCCGCACCCCCCGAACGCGCCCCCCGAACGCGATCCGCGAACGCGCCCGGCACAACCAGATGGAGACCCGATGAGCAAGGCCACCAGGACGGACGCGCGGTCGCCCGAGCCGCACCACCTCGCCGACCGCCACGACCTGATCCGCGTGCAGGGCGCGCGCGTGAACAACCTCAAGGACATCAGCGTCGAGATCCCGAAGCGCCGGCTGACGGTGTTCACCGGCGTGTCCGGCTCGGGCAAGAGCTCACTGGTGTTCGGCACGATTGCGGCCGAGTCGCAGCGGATGATCAACGAGACCTACAGCGCCTTCGTGCAGGGCTTCATGCCCACGCTGGCGCGTCCCGAGGTCGACGTGCTGGAAGGGCTGACGACGGCGATCATCGTCGACCAGGAGCGGCTGGGCGCGAACCCCCGCTCCACGGTCGGCACCGTCACCGACGCCAACGCCATGCTGCGCATCCTGTTCAGCAGGCTCGGCACGCCGCACATCGGCCCGCCCAACGCGTACGCGTTCAACGTGCCGTCGGTGAAGGCCAGCGGCGCGATCACGGTCGAGCGCGGCGGCAAGACCAAGGCCGAGAAGGCCACGTTCAACCGCCTCGGCGGCATGTGCCCGCGCTGCGAGGGCATGGGCTCGGTCAACGACTTCGACCTGACCGCGCTCTACGACGACGGCAAGTCGCTCAACGAGGGCGCGCTCACCATCCCCGGCTACAGCATGGACGGCTGGTACGGCCGCATCTACCGCGGCTGCGGCTTCTTCGACCCGGACAAGCCGATCCGCAAGTACAACAAGAGGGAACTGCACGACCTGCTCCACAAGGAGCCGACCAAGATCAAGGTCGACGGGGTCAACCTGACCTACTCGGGCCTGATCCCGCAGATCCAGAAGTCGTTCCTGGCCAAGGACGTCGACGCGATGCAGCCGCACATCCGCGCGTTCGTGGAGCGGGCGGTGACGTTCACGACCTGCCCCGAGTGCGACGGCACGCGGCTGGCCAAGGAAGCCCTCGCGTCCAGGATCAAGGGCAGGAACATCGCCGAGCTGTGCCAGATGCAGATCAGCGACCTGGCCGACTGGGTGCGCGACCTCGACGAGCCGTCGGTGGCGCCGCTGCTGGTGAACCTGCGGCGGGCTCTCGACTCGTTCGTGGACATCGGGCTCGGCTACCTCTCGCTCGACCGGCCGTCGGGCACGCTGTCCGGCGGCGAGGCGCAGCGCACCAAGATGATCCGCCACCTCGGCTCGTCGCTCACCGACGTGACCTACGTCTTCGACGAGCCCACCATCGGCCTGCACCCGCACGACATCGAGCGGATGAACGAGCTGCTGCTCCGGTTGCGGGACAAGGGCAACACCGTGCTGGTGGTCGAGCACAAGCCCGAGGTGATCGCGATCGCCGACCACGTGGTCGACCTCGGGCCCCGGGCGGGCTCGGGCGGCGGCGAGGTGGTGTTCGAGGGGACGGTCGAGGGGCTGCGCGCCGGTGACACCCTCACCGGGCGGCACCTGGACGACCGGGCGTCGGTGAAGGCGTCGGTGCGGACGCCGTCGGGCGCGCTGGAGGTGCGTGGCGCCGACAGCCACAACCTGCGGGACGTGGACGTCGACATCCCGCTCGGCGTGCTGTGCGTGCTCACGGGTGTGGCCGGGTCCGGCAAGAGCTCGCTGGTGCACGGCTCGGTGGCCGGCCGCGACGGCGTGGTGGTGATCGACCAGGGCGCGATCCGCGGCTCGCGGCGCAGCAACCCGGCGACGTACACCGGCCTGCTCGAACCGATCCGCAAGGCGTTCGCCAAGGCCAACGGCGTGAAGCCGGCGTTGTTCAGCTCCAACTCCGAGGGGGCCTGCCCCACGTGCAACGGCGCGGGTGTCATCTACACCGAGCTGGGCGTGATGGCGACCGTCGAGACCACGTGCGAGGACTGCGGGGGCAAGCGGTTCCAGGCGTCCGTGCTGGAGTACGCGCTGGGCGGGCGGAACATCGCCGAGGTGCTCGCGATGTCCGTGGTCGAGGCGGAGGCGTTCTTCGGGACGGGTGACGCGCGGGTGCCGGCCGCGCACAAGGTCCTCGACCGGCTGGTGGACGTCGGTCTCGGCTACCTGTCGCTGGGCCAGCCGCTGACCACGTTGTCCGGCGGCGAGAGGCAGCGGCTGAAGCTGGCCGCCCAGATGGCCGAGAAGGGCGAGGTCTACGTCCTCGACGAGCCGACCACCGGCCTGCACCTGGCCGACGTCGAGCAGCTGCTCGGCCTGCTCGACCGGCTGGTCGACTCGGGCAAGTCGGTCATCGTCATCGAGCACCACCAGGCGGTCATGGCGCACGCGGACTGGATCATCGACCTCGGTCCCGGCGCGGGCCACGACGGCGGTCGCGTCGTCTTCGAGGGCACGCCCGCCGACCTCGTCGCCAAGCGGGCCACCCTGACCGGCGAGCACCTCGCCGCCTACGTCACCCCTTGACCCCCGCGAGAGTCCTACCTCCACCGCTCGAGAGCCCTACGTTCAAGGACCCCGAGTTCAACGCTCAACGCCCCGACCTCGTGCGCCGAGCGTTGAACTCACGCCTTCCGAACGTAGGACTCTCGCGGCGTGGACGTAGGACTCTCGGGGTCAGGAGGTGCGGGCGAGGCGCACGGCGGTCCAGGAGACCGGTGGGAGGACGACGTGCAGGTCGCCGTCGGCGATGGTGGCGGTCTGCGGCTGCGGCACGACGCGGTCCGGATCGGCCTCGGTGTTGGTGGCCGATCCGTCCGGGTCGTGCACGGTCCACGCCTCGGCCACCTCGACGTCGCCGAACGCGGCCAGCGCGACCGTCAGGTCGACCGGCTCGGACCGGTGCCGGTTGACCACGAACACCACCGTGTCGCCGGTCTCCTGGTCGTGCGTGGCGACCGAGTCGACCACCGGGACGTCGCCGAAGCGCTTGGTCGAGTACGTCGGCGAGGACGTCTCCACCCGCAGCACCTCCCCCCGCGCCAGCCGCGACGTCAGCGCGAACGGGTGGAACGTCGTCTGCCGCCACGCCGGGCCGCCCGGCTCGCTGCGGATCGGCGCGATCACGTTCACCAGCTGCGCCTGGCACGCCACCGCCACCCGGTCGCTGTGGCGCAGCAGCGAGATCAGCAGGTTGCCGACGACCACGGCGTCGGTGACGTCGTACTGGTCCTCGATGACCCGCGGCGCGACCTCCCACTCCGTGCGCGGCTCGGCCTGGAACCGCTTCATGTACCAGACGTTCCACTCGTCGAACGAGAGCGTGATCTTCTTCTTGCTCTTGAGCCGCGCGCCGACCGCGTCCGCGGTGGCCACCACGCTGTCGATGAAGTGGTCCATGTCCGCGGCGGAGGCCAGGAAGCTGTCCACGTCGCCGTCGAGCACCTCGTAGTAGGCGTGCAGCGAGATGTGGTCCACCTCGTCGTACGCCAGTTCCAGCACGGTGGACTCCCACTCGCCGAACGTCGGCATGGACGAGCTGGAGCTGCCGCACGCCACCAGCTCCAGGTCCGGTTCGGCCTGCCGCAGCGCGCGGGCCGTCTCGGCGGCCAGCCGGCCGTACTCGTGGGCGGTCTTGTGGCCGAGCTGCCACGGGCCGTCCAGCTCGTTGCCCAGGCACCACAGCTTCACGCCGTGCGGCTTCTCGGAGCCGTTCTCGCGGCGCAGGTCCGACAGGTGCGTGCCGCCTTCGTGGTTCAGGTACTCGTGCACGTCGAGCGCCTCCGCGACACCGCGCGTGCCGAGGTTCACCGCGTACATGACCTCGACGTCGGCCTTGCGCGCCCAGCGGACGAACTCGTCGACGCCGACCTCGTTGGTCTCCAGGCTGTGCCAGGCGAGCTCACGGCGCACGGGTCGCCGCGAGACGGGGCCGACGCCGTCCTCCCAGCGGTAGCCGGAGACGAAGTTGCCGCCGGGGTAGCGGACCAGCTCGACCCCCATCTCACGGGTCAGCTCCAGCACGTCGCCCCGGAAACCGTCCTCGTCGGCGGTCGGGTGGCCGGGTTCGTAGATGCCGGTGTAGACGCACCGGCCCATGTGCTCGACGAACGACCCGAAGAGCCGGCGTCGCACGGGCGCGATGACGTAGTCGGGGTTGAGGGCGAGAGAGGCGTTGAGCACGGTGCTCCTACTTCAGGGCGCCTGCCGCCGCACCGCTGCGCCAGAAGCGCTGCAGCAGGACGAAGGCGACGATGAGCGGGACGATGGCCAGCAGTGAGCCGGTCACCACGAGGTTGAACAGCATCCGGGTGCCTGCCTCCTGCTGGGCGGTGTTGAACCAGGTGGTCAGACCCACGGTAAGGGGGTAGAGGTCGGCGTCGCTGAGCATCACCAGCGGCAGGAAGTAGTTGTTCCAGGTCGCGACCAGGGTGAACAGGAAGACGGTGACGAGGGCGGGCCGCATCATCGGCACCGCGATCTGCCAGAAGACGCGCAGCTCGCCCGCCCGGTCGATGCGGGCCGCGTCGATCAGCTCCACCGGCACGCTCTCGTCCACGTACACGCGGATCAGGTACACGCCGAACGGGCTGAGCAGCGACGGCAGGATGACCGCCCACATCGTGTCGACGAGCTCCACCTCGGACAGGATCAGGTACGTCGGCAGCACCAGCGCGGTGGCCGGCACCATGATCATGCCCAGCAGCGCCGTCTCGAACAGCCTCTTGCCCGGGAACCGGAACCGGGCCAGGCCGTAGCCCGCCGCCGCCGCGAGCGCCGTCGCGCCCACCGCGCTCAGACCGGAGTACAGCGCGGTGTTGACCAGCCACTTGCCGTAGGCGCCGTCGTCCTCGCGGAACAGCAGCCCGATGTTCTCGAACAGGTTGAACTCGGCGAACCACAGCGCGGGGCTGTCGAGCAGGTCGGGCTGGCTCTTGGTGGCCGCGACGAGCACCCAGAGCAGCGGGACGAGGAAGTACAGGATGCCGACGCCCATCAGCAGGTGCGGGAGCCGGGTGTTCACCCTGGGCCGGTCTTCGGCTTTGCCGAGGGTCATGCGCGCTTCCCCCGCCTGCGGTTGTTGACGAACACGAACGCGTAGGCCACCACGAACACCAGGAAGCCGAGCGCGAAGGACAGCGCGGCGGAGTAGTGGAAGTCCGAGTAGGCGAACGCCTGGTTGTAGGCGTAGAGGTTCGGCGTGTACCCGGCCGAGATCTGCGGCGCGAACCTGGCCATGATCTGCGGCTCGGTGAAGAACTGCATGGTGCCGATGACGGTGAAGATCGCGGCCAGCGTGATGGCCTGCCTGATCGCCGGCACCTTGACCCGCAGCGCGACCTGCACCGGCGTGGCGCCGTCGATCACCGCGGCCTCGTGCATCTCGCGCGGCACGCCCTGCAACGCCGAGTACAGGATGATCATGTTGTAGCCGGTCCACGCCCACGTCACGATGTTGCCCAGCGACACCAGCAGCAACGAGGTGCCGAAGAAGTCGATCGGGTCGCCGCCGAGGAGCGTCGGCAGGTCCGCGAACGGGCCGAACGTGCGGCTGTAGAGGAAGCCCCACATGAGCGCACCGACGACGGCGGGCACGGCGTAGGGCATGAACGCGATGAGCCGGAACGCCAGGGCGACCTTCGTGGTCACGGCGTCCAGCACGAGCGCGCCCGCGAGCGCGATGCCGAGCATGACCGGGATCTGCACGAGTCCGAAGAGGACGACCCGCAGCAGGCCGTCCAGCAGCAGCGGGTCGGTGAACGCGCGCACGTAGTTGTCGATGCCGCTGAACCGCGTGCCGAGGGCGAGGCTCCGGCTGGACAGGCTGAGCCAGAACGCGTAGCCCAGCGGCACCACCAGGAACGCGACGACGACGAGGAAGAACGGCAGGACGAACAGCATCCCGGCCACCGGGTGCGCGGTGACCCGGCGTGACCTGCGCCGGGCGCG
The DNA here is from genome assembly GCF_050946825.1 of Actinosynnema sp. CA-299493. Taxonomy (NCBI): domain Bacteria; kingdom Bacillati; phylum Actinomycetota; class Actinomycetes; order Pseudonocardiales; family Pseudonocardiaceae; genus Actinosynnema; species Actinosynnema sp. CA-299493. Next base: position 2,337,194 of record NZ_CP191993.1, on the reverse strand, counting down.
GGATTCGACGGGCGCGACCGGTCCGACCCGCGTGACCGGCGGGTCGTCGGCCTCGGACGCCGTGATCGGCGTGGACCGCGTCACGGTGGACCTCCTGACTTGGCCTGGGCCCGCCGCGGCGTCGAGCTCGCCGCGACGGGCCGCCGGAGCGCTACTGGCTGACCTTGAAGCCCTGCTGCTCGGCGTAGGCGACGACGTTCTTCTGCGTCTCCGCCAGCACCGTGCTCCACGGCCTGCTGCCCGACATGGCCTCGGCGCCGCGGTCGTTCAGCTCGCCGTACACGAAGTCCTGGAACGGCGTGAACTGGAAGTCGCCCAGCTTCTCCGACACCGGCACGAAGATCTCGTTCACCTTCTGGCCGGCGAAGAAGTCGTACGCCTTGCCGGTGAACGCCGGGTCCGCCGCGACGTCCTTGACCAGCGGGTAGAGGAACGCCTTGTCCAGGCCGATGTCCCAGGCGGCCTTGGACTTGCCGAACAGCTCGCGCGCCACGGTGGTGGCCGCCTTCGGGTTCTTGGCCTGCTTGGTCACGGTGAACGTGGAGCCGCCCCAGTCACCCTGCTCGTCGGCGCCCGCGTTCCACTGCGGCATCGGCGCGACCGCCCACTTGCCCGCCGTGTTCTTCAACGAGCCCGCCAGGTAGCCGGGCGTCCAGCCGGCCGCGGCCCACGTCCAGTACTTGCCGGAGTCCAGCGCGGCGGTGGCGTCGGCGGTGAAGAACGGGTCCTTGGCCATGAGGCCCTTGTCGACCAGGTCACCGACCAGGTCGACCACGCGCTCGCACTCCGGCGCGGTCAGGTTGATCCGCACCTGGTCCTTGGCGGTGGTGTGCGAGTAGCCGTAGGGGCGGCAGCCGGACTGCCACATCAGGCCGTTGAGCCAGCCGCCGTCGCTGCCGAAGCTCGCGATGTGCGCGTCGGGGTCGGCCGCCTTGATCTTCACGGCCGCCTCGGCGTACTCGGCCCACGTGACCGGCACCGGGATGCCGTGCTGGTCGAACAGGTCCTTGCGGTACATCAACGCCATCGGGCCGCCGTCGACCGGGATCGCGTAGACCTTGTCGCCGTCGGTGGCCTGCTCCCACGCCCACTCGGCGTACCGGCCCTCGTCCTCGTTGGCGCCGTGCTCGCCCATGTCCGCCAGGGCGTCGAGGATGATGAACGTGGGGATCTGCTGGAACTCCACCATGGCCACGTCCGGCGCGCCCTTGCCCGCGGTGATGGCGGTCTTGAGCTTGGCGTAGTGGTCCGCCCCGGTGCCCGCGTTGGTCCACTCGACCTTGATGTCGGGGTGACTGGCGTTGAACGCCTCGACCACCCCCTTGAACTCCGGGTACCAGGCCCAGACGGACACCGTCACGGGTCCGCCGTCGTCACCGCCTGCCCCGCCGCACGCCGCCGCGGCGAGCAGGCCGCAGGCGGCGAGCCCCCCTCGGAGTTTCGCCGTCCATGTGGTGCCGAGCATGAGTGCGCCTTCCCGTCGCGCATGCGTCCGGGCATGCACGACCACGATCACGGTGCGTGAACGAGACGGACAGGGTGAGCGGCGACCCCACGAGGCTCGAACTGGTGCCTGGAGGCCGGGTCCGGGTGTCGCGCCACGGCCGGTGGGTCCTGGGGACCCCACCGTGGCTGCCGCCGTGGCACCGGGTGTTGCTGCGCTGCAAAGCACTATGGACGGCGTTTTGCCGCGCTGCAAGACCTCACCTGAACGTAACTCAAACGATATTTGAGACGGCTGCTCCCACCCGGCCGTCGGGACTTGTCGTGACGGGAGCTGCGATGCACACTCCTTTGCAGCGCTGTAGCGGTAGGGCCGCCGCGCCGGTCCGACGGAGGAGAACGATGCGCGACGCCACGCTGCGTGACGTAGCAGAGCTCGCGGGCGTGTCCGCGCGGACGGTCTCGAACGTGGTCAACGGCTACGCCAAGGTCACCGAGCGGACCCGCGAGAAGGTGGAGCGGGCCATCGCGGAGCTGGGCTACCGGCCGAACGTGCTGGCCCGCAACCTGGCCAACGGCCGGTCCGGGCAGATCGCCGTGGTCGTGCCGTACCTGGACACGCCGTACTTCGCGGAGCTGTTGCAGGCCATCATCCCCAGGGCGCGCGAGCGCGGCTACAACGTCCTGATCGACCAGACCGACGGCGACCCGGCGCACGAGCGCGAGCTGATCCGGCGCGGCGCGCGGGCGCTGCTGTTCGACGGCATGATCTTCAGTCCGCTCGGGCTGGCGCAGGAGGACCTGGACGACGGCGACCCCACGCTGCCGCTGGTCGTCCTGGGCGAGCGGTCCTCCAACGGCACGTTCGACCACGTGGGGATCGACGACGTGGCGGCGTCGCGGGAGGCGACCGCGCACCTGATCGGCCTGGGCAGGCGGCGGATCGCGGCCATCGGCGACCAGCCGTACCCGACCGGCGAGGCGGCGCAGCTGCGCACGCTGGGCTACCGGCAGGCGCACGCCGAGGCCGGGTTGCCGGTGGACGAGTCGTTGGTGATCCGCACCCCGAGGTTCAACCGGGCCGATGGCTCGGGCGCGATGCGCCTGCTGCTCGACCGGGACGACCCGCCGGACGCCGTGTTCTGCTACAGCGACCTGGTCGCGCTCGGCGCGCTGCACGAGGTGCTGGAACGCGGGCTGCGCGTGCCCGAGGACATCGCCCTCATCGGGTACGACGACATCGAGGAAGGTCGCTACTCCAACCCGACGATCAGCACCATCTCGCCGGACAAGGTGACCATAGCGACCACGGCGGTGGAGCGGCTGCTCGCGCGCATCGGTAGCACCGAGCCGTTGCCGGGCGTCGAGGTGCGCGCCGCGCACAAGCTCATCGCCCGCCAGAGCACCCTGGGCCGCCGCACCCCCTCGCCCTGACCCGAACGTTCAACTCACCTGTCCCGAACGTAGGACTCTCGCGCGAGTCCTGCGTTCGGAGCGCGCGCGGGGTGCCTGAAGCCGTCCTGAAGGAACCTGAAGCGGACTTCAGGCGCCGTTCGGGCGGGTCACGGCATAGTTGCGCCCATGCGGGTACTGGTGGTCGAGGACGACCGGCGGTTGGCGGAGCTGCTCAGCCGCGGCCTCGCCGCGGAGGGGTTCGCGGTCGACCTGGAGCACGACGGCCGGGACGGGTTGCGGCGGGCCGTCGAGCACGCCTACGAGGTGATCGTGCTCGACGTGATGCTGCCGTCCCTGAACGGCTACCGCGTGTGCGAGCGGCTGCGCGCGGCCGACGTGTGGACGCCGATCCTCATGCTCACGGCGAAGGACGGCGAGCTCGACGAGGCCGAGGGCCTCGACACCGGCGCGGACGACTACCTGACCAAGCCGTTCTCCTACGTCGTCCTGGTGGCCCGGCTGCGCGCGCTCGTCCGGCGCGGCGGGGTGGCCCGCCCGGCCGTGCTGCGCGCGGGCGACCTCGAACTGGACCCGGCGCTGCGCGCCTGCCGCCGTCGTGGCGTGCCGATCCCGTTGACCGCCAAGGAGTTCGCGGTGCTGGAGTTCCTGGTGCGCCACCGCGACCAGGTGGTCACCAGGACCGAGATCATCCGGGGTGTGTGGGACTCGGCGCACGACCCGGACCCGAACCTGGTCGAGGTCTACGTCTCCACCCTGCGGCGCAAGGTCGACGCGCCGTTCGGACGGCGCAGCATCACCACCGTCCGGGGCGTCGGGTACTGCGTGCGGGATGAGGGCCGGTGAGCCGGTTCCGGTCGTTGCGGTTCGGCGTGACGGTGGTGGCGACGGTGGTGATCGCACTGCCGCTGCTCGGGATCGCCGCCGTGGCCTCGGTGTTCCTGCGCGACCAGGCGATGCGGTTCGACACCGCGGCGAACAAGATCACCGTCATCTGCCTGTCCGGCTCGCTCAGCGCCGACGCCTCGGGCGCGGCGAACCGGCGGACCTCCGGCACGGTGTCGCTGGGCGACGAGTGCGCGGCCGGCGAGCACGAGATCGCGATCACCTCGAAGCGGATCGGGGACCACCCCGTCCCGGGCCTCGCGGACGCCGACCGGGTCGTGTTCTACGAGGCGCGGTACAGCTCCTCAGCGGAGATCCCGCAGCTGTCGCTGTGGCCGTTCACCGATCCGTTCGCCATCGACGCCCGGCAGCTGACCGACACCGGCGAGATCGGCCCGAGCAGGCCCGCGGCGGGCCTGTCCCGGTGGTGGCGGGACGACCTGGTCGCGGCGCAGGCGACGCTGAACGGCCGGGTGCTGGGCCTGGTCGGCGGCGCGCTGCTGCTCACCGGCCTGTTCGCGTTCGTGGTGTGGTTCGCCACGGGCCGGGTGCTGCGGCCGGTCGAGGCCATCCGGCGGGAGGTCGCCGACATCACCGGGCACGACCTGTCCCGCCGGGTGCCCGTGCCGGGCACGCGCAACGAGATCGCCCGCCTGGCAGGCACGGTGAACACCACGCTGGACCGGTTGCAGGCGGCCGTGGAGGAGAACCGGCGCTTCGTCGCCGACGCGTCGCACGAGCTGCGCAGCCCCATCGCCGCGCTGCGGGCCGAGCTGGAGATCGCGCACGCCCACCCGGACCTGACCGGCCGGCGGGCCGTGGTGGACGGTGCCCTCCAGGACACCTACCGCCTGCAACACCTGGCCGACGACCTGCTGACGCTCGCCCGGCTCGACCACGCGCCCGCCACCGCCGTGACCGGACCGGTGGACCTGGCCGGGCTGGTGCGCGCGGAAACCGACCGCCACCGCTCCCGCCACACCGTGACGACCGATGTGGCCGACCACCCGGTCCACGTGCGCGGCAGCCGTTCCCTGCTGGCCCGCCTGCTCGGCAACCTGCTGGACAACGCCGAACGCCACGCCGGAGCCCGGATCGCGGTCCGGCTGACGGTCCTGGGCCAGGTCGCGCTGCTGGACGTGGTGGACGACGGCCCGGGCATCCCGCCCGAGGACCGCGAGCGCGTCTTCGAGCGCTTCACGCGCCTGGACGACGCCCGCACCAGGGAGACCGGTGGCACCGGCCTCGGTCTGCCCATCGCCCGCCGCATCGCCCGGCTGCACCACGGCACGCTCGACGCGCACGACGCGCCCGACCACGACGGCGCCCGCTTCACCGCCGTCCTGCCGCTCGACCCGGTCTGACCGCGGGCACGCGGGACGACCCCGGGCCACCGAGAAGAAGTCGACCCGGTCTGACCGCGGGAGCGCGGGACGACCGCAGGCCGCCGACAAGAAGTCGACGCGGGTCTAACCGCGGGAGCGCGGGACGACCAGGCCCGACTCGTAGGCGGCGACCACCGCCTGGGTGCGGTCGCGCAGGCCCAGCTTGCCCAGCACCCGGCTCACGTGCGTCTTCACCGTCTCCTCCGTCACCACCAGCCGGGCCGCCACCTCCGTGTTCGACAGGCCCTCCGCGATCAGCCGCAGCACCTGGGTCTCCCGTGGCGTGAGGGTGGACAGCGCGGTCGCGGGCGCGGGCGGCTCGGGTCGCAGGCGGGTGAACTCGCCGATCAGCCGGCGGGTGACGGTCGGCGCCAGCAGCGCCTCGCCGGCCGCGATGACCCGCACCGCGTCGAACAGCCGCTCCGCCGTCACGTCCTTGAGCAGGAAGCCGCTGGCGCCCGCGCGCAACGCGTCGTAGACGTGCTCGTCCAGGTCGAACGTGGTCAGGATCAGCACCCTCGGCCCGTCCGCGAGCCGCCGCGTGGCCTCGATGCCGTCCACGCCCGGCATCCGCACGTCCATCAGCACCACGTCGGGTGACAGCTCCCGGCAGACCCGCACCGCCTCGCCGCCGTCGGACGCCGTGCCGACGACGGTGAAGTCGGGCTGCGTGTCGAGCAGCGCGGCGTACCCGGTGCGGATCACCTGGTGGTCGTCGGCGACCACGATCCGGACGGCGCTCACCCGGCCGCCCCCGCCGGGAGGCTGGCCTCGACGAGGAACCCGCCCACGGCCGTCGTGCCCGTGCGCAACCGGCCGCCGACCGCCGCCGCCCGCTCGCGCATGCCGGTCAACCCGTGCCCGCCGGACGGCGACGCGACGCGGAGGCCCGGCCCGTTGTCCCTGATGCGCAACCGCAACGCCTCCTCGGTGTAGTGCAGCTCCACGTCGACCGCCGCGCCGGGCGCGTGCCGCCGCGCGTTGGTGAGGGCTTCCTGGACGATCCGGTACGCGGCCAGTTCCACGCCGGGGTCCAGCGCAGCCGGCGTGCCGGAGACGATGAGCCGCGCGCTCGCGCCGGAGGTGTCGCGCACGTCGTCGAGCAGGTCGGTGAGCTGCCGCAACCCGGGCTGCGGGCGCCGGTCCGCGACCTCCTCCGGCACGTCCTCCCGCAGCACGCCCAGCAGCCGCCGCATCTCGGTCAGCCCGGCCCGCGCGGTGTCGCCGATCTCCGAGAGCCGCTGCGCGCCGGCGGCGGGCATGCCGGGCGTGGTCAGCCGGGCCGTCTCCGCCTGCACCGCGATCATCGAGATGTGGTGCGCGACGACGTCGTGCAGCTCGCGGGCGATCCGGGCCCGTTCACCCCGCGCGGTGTGCTCCAGCAGGCTCCCGGCGACGGCCTGCCGGGCGGCCCGGTGCACCAGCGCCTCGCCGCGCGCCCACTGGGCGACCCCGACCCACCCCGCCGCCAGTCCCGACGCCGCCGCCAGCACGGTCACCGCGTCCGCGGCGCGCACGAGGGCCAGCGCCAGGTAGGGCGCGGCCAGGCAGGTCGCCAGGACCTGCCCGCCCACCCGTCCCAGCCGGTAGAGCACGATCAGCTGCGCGCCGAGCCCCGCCGCCGTGAGGCCGTGGAACAACCCGAGCGACAGCACGCCCGCCGCCGACACCGCGACCGCGGCGGGCGCCGGTCGCAGGAACGCCGCCGGCGCGGTGGTCGCCAGGGCCAGCACCCCGAGCACCAGGACCAGCCGCGAATCCGCGCCGCCGGCCACCGCCCGGACCACCGCCTCGCCCACCGCGCCCACGCCCAGCGGCGCCACGGCGGCCACCGGCACGTGCGGGCCGTCGGCCAGCCGCCGGGCCCACCCCTCTTCGCTCACCCGGTCATTGTCGTCGCCGATCTGTCCCGACGCGTCACCGCAGGTGGTGACCCCGGCATCCCCCTCAGGAGGGATGGCCCTCCCCCACGTCAGCGAGGCGGGGACGGCTCTCCCGCGTGACGACCGGACCCGGGCCGCGCTCCTAGCCTTCGCGGCATGGAAGCAACCATCGAAGTCTCCGGGCTGCGCAAGCGGTACGGGACGACCGCGGCACTGGACGGGATGACGTTCACCGTCGCACCGGGCAAGGTCACCGGCTTCGTCGGGCCCAACGGCGCGGGCAAGTCCACCACGATGCGGGTGATCCTGGGGCTCGACTCGGTCGACGAGGGCCACGCGCTGGTCGGCGGCCGGCCGTACCGGACCCTGCGGCACCCGTTGCGGCAGGTCGGGTCGCTGCTGGACGCGTCGGCGCTCCAACCGAGCCGCACCGGCCGCAACCACCTGCTGTGGCTGGCCCACTCGCAGGGCCTCGGCGCGCGGCGGGTGGACGAGGTCGCGGAGCGGGTCGGCCTGACCTCGGCGATCCGGCGCAAGGCCGGCGGCTACTCGTTGGGCATGCGGCAGCGGCTGGGCATCGCGGCGGCGCTGCTCGGCGACCCTCCGGTGCTCGTGCTGGACGAGCCGGTCAACGGCATGGACCCCGAGGGCATCCGGTGGATGCGCGGTTTCCTGCGGTCGCTGGCGGCCGAGGGCCGGGCGGTGCTGGTGTCCAGCCACCTGATGAGCGAGTTGCAGGACACCGCCGACCACGTGGTCGTCGTGGGTCGCGGCAAGGTCATCGCGGACGTCGGCGTGGCCGAGCTGATCGAGACCGCGTCCGGTGACCGGGTCACGGTGCGCACCAGCGCGCGCACGCAGGCGATGACGGTGCTGGCCGGGGCGGGCGCGACGGTCGCCCTGACCGGGGCGGACACGCTCACCGTCGCCGGGCTGTCCGGTGAGCGGGTGGTGGAGCTGCTCGGCGAGGGCGCGGTCCCGTTCTCCGAGGTGTCGGCGCACCGCGCGTCCCTCGAAGAGGCGTACATGGAGCTGACCAGGGAAGCGGTCGAGTTCCACGCGTCCGGGGAGGCGTCCCGATGACCGGGTTCGGGCACGCGCTGCGGGCCGAGTGGACGAAGTTGCGCACCGTGCGCGGCTGGGTGTCCGGTCTGGTCGCGGCGGCGCTGGTGATCGTGCTGATGGGGTTGTTCGCGGCGGCGGCGAGCACCTTCTCGTGCAGCGGCCCGGACGGCCGGCCGTGCGCCGGCGCCACGCCCGTGCCGGGGCCGGGCGGCGAGCCGGTGGTCGACGCCTTCTCGTTCGCGCACCGGGCGTTCACCGGTGACGGCAGCATCACCGCGCGCGTGACGTCGCTGACCGCGGTGTCCGCTTCGGACGGTCAGCCGGACACACGACCGTGGACCAAGGGCGGGATCATCGTCAAGCGGGACCTCGCGCCGGGATCGCCGTACGCGGCGCTGACGCTGACCGGCGGGCACGGGGTGCGGTTGCAGCACGACTTCACCGGCGACGTCGCGGGCACGCTGCACGCGACGCCGAGCTGGCTGCGCCTCACCCGGTCGGGCGACACGATCACCGGCCACGAGTCGCCCGACGGCACGACCTGGCACCTCGTCGGCGCGGTCACCCTGCCCGGGTTGCCGTCGACCGTGCGGGCCGGGCTGTTCGCGGCCTCGCCCAACCACGAGGTGATCACCGAGTCGTTCGCCAGTGCCAGCGGTGACAGCCACCCCACGCTGGCGACCGCCGAGTTCGACCGGATCGACCTCCAGGGCTCGTGGCCCGACCGGCAGTGGGTCGGCGAGGTCGTGGGTGGCCGGGGTGAGCGCGCGGACGTCGAGGAGACCGCCGACGGCGTCACGGTCAGCGGGTCGGGCGACATCGCGCCGATCGTGGCCGGGCGGGGCGGTTTGGGCAAGACGGTCGAGGGTCGGCTGGTGGGCGCGTTCGCCGGGCTGATCGCGATCATCGTGGTGGCGGCCACGTTCATGACGTCGGAGTACCGGCGCGGCCTGATCCGCACCACCCTCAGCGCCGACTCCCGGCGTGGCCGGGTGCTGGCGGCGAAGTCGGTGGTGATCGCGGCGGCCACGTTCGTCACCGCGCTGGCCGCGGCCCTGGTCACGGTGCCGCTGGTCCGGGCGGTGGAGGTGGACAAGGGGTTCTTCCTGTTCCCCGTGCCGACCGCGACCGAGCTGCGGGTGGTCGTCGGCACGGCGGCGCTGCTCGCGGCGGCGGCGGTGCTCAGCCTGGCCGTCGGCGCCGTGACGCGGCGCAGCGCGGGCGCGGTGGCGGTGGTGGTCGTGGCGATCGTGCTGCCGTACATCCTGGCCATCGCGTCCGTGCTGCCGACCGGGCCGTCGGACTGGCTGCTGCGGGTCACGCCGGCCGCCGCGTTCGCCGTGCAGCAGAGCCTGCCGGAGTACCAGCAGGTCACGGCCGACTACGCGCCGGCGGACGGCTACTTCCCGTTGAGCCCGCTGGGTGGTTTCGCGGTGCTGTGCGGGTACACGGCGGTCGCGCTCGGGGTGGCGTTCCACGTGCTGCGGCGGAGGGACGCGTGAAGGCCGCGCTGCACGTGGAGTGGACGAAGCTGCGCACGGTGGCGGGCACCGCGTGGCTGCTGGCGGCCGTGGTGCTGCTGACCGCGGCGCTGGGTGTGACGGCGTCGGCGGCGTGCGGCGACGCGGGGTGCGGCGACCCGACGAAGACCAGCCTGACCGGGATCGCGTTCGGGCAGGCCGTGGTCGCGGTGCTGGCGGTGCTGGCGATGAGCGGCGAGTACGGCACGGGGATGATCCGGGTGACGTTCGCCGCGCTGCCGCGCCGGGCCACCGTGCTGGCCGCGAAGGGGGCCGTGGTCGGCGCGCTCGTGCTGGTGGCGGGCTCGGCGGCGGTGCTCGTGTCGGTGGTGTCGGGACGCGTCCTGTCGGGTGCCTCCGCGCTGTCGTCGGCGGACGTGCGCGCGGCCGTCGGCTCGGTGCTCTACCTGGTGCTGGTGGGTCTGCTGAGTCTGGGCGTGGCCACCGCGGTGCGTGACGCGGCAGCGGCCATCGGGGTGGTGCTCGGGCTGCTGTACCTGTTCCCGATCGTCGCCGCGGTGGTGTCCGACCCGGACTGGGTCAGGCGGTTGCAGCGGATCAGCCCGATGACGGCGGGACTGGCGGTGCAGGCCACCACGAACGTCGAGAGCCTGCCGATCAGCCCGTGGGCCGGCCTGGGTGTGCTCGGGCTGTGGGCGGGCGGCGCGCTGCTGGTCGGCGGTGTGGCGCTGCGGCTGCGCGACGCCTAGGACTTTGGTCGGCCTAGGACTTGGCCGGCCGGGGCAGCAGCAGGTGCACGGCGAAGGCCGCCACGGTCGTCAGGACCACTTGGTAGAGGATGGACGGACGCGGGTCGCTGCCGACCGTGAACACCGCGTCCAGCCCGGTCGTCGCGACACCGGCCAGGGTGAGCAGGCCGGTCACGTGCCAGCCGAAGAAGCCCGCCGCCCAGGCGACCAGCGGCCAGCGGTTGCGGTCGGGGCGGCGCAGCACCAGGTAGGTCGAGAACGCGGCGGCGGCGTTGAGGACCACGCCGACGACCACCAGTTCGGCCAGGTCGCCGGACAGCAGCGTGGAAAGCGTTTGCGCGACGACGAGCGCGATCATCGACCAGCAGCCGACCCGAATTTTGTCCACGGCGCGGATGCTAGGTCAACGAGGACGCCGGTGGGTCGAGGGCCGCGTTTGCCCGCCGATCGGCCGGGTAGCCGCCGAACATGAGCAACGACCTGCCCATCCCGGACTACGACCAGCTCGCCCTCGGTGACCTGCGGCACCGCATCCGCTCGCTCACGAAGGACCAGCTGGACCAGGTCTTGGACCACGAACGACAACACGGTGACCGCGTCCCGGTCGTGCAGGCGCTGACCGCACGACTGGCCGAGCTGGAGGAAGGTGCCGAGCCGTCCGGCGGTGATCAGCGCAACGCGCCGGGTGCCACGTCGACGTCGCACACCTCGCCCGTGTCGCCCGCCCACTCCCCCGACGACAACACTCCGTTGCGGCACGGTCAGGCCGGGCAGACGCCTTCCCGGGGCCGGCCCTGAGCCGAGCCGCCGGACGCGGGAGGGCACGGCGGTTCGGCGGTTGAGCCGTAGGCCGGCTCGATGCGCGTGTTGTTCACCTTCATCGGCGGGGTGGGGCACTTCCAGCCCTTGGTGCCGTTCGCCGCCGCCGTGGCCGCCGCCGGGCACACCGTCGCGGTCGCGGCGGGGCCGGATCGGCGCCGGGTGGTCGAGGCCGCCGGGTTCACCGCGATCCCGGTGGGTGAGGGGGCGGCCGGATGTGGTCGTGTGCGAGGAAGTGGACTTCGGCAGCGTGCTCGCGGCCGAGAAGCTCGACCTGCCCGAGCCCGCACGGGCGGTGCCGGCGTTGGAGCGGCCGGCCGGCTGACTACGTGGGCCGGTCGCGGGTGCCCGTCGGCACGATGAGGCCGCTCTCGTAGGCGACCACGACGGCCTGCGCGCGGCTGGACAGGGCCAGCTTGCCCATCATCCGCTTGACGTGCGTCTTCACCGTCGCCTCGCTGAGCACGAGGCGCTGGGCGATCTCGCCGTTGGTCAGCCCGTTGCCGACCAGCCGGAGCACCTCGGTCTCCCGCGCGGTCAGGGCGGCCAGCCGCGGCGCGCCGACGGCGGTGGCGCGGTGGTGCTGGGCGTAGGTCTCGATCAGCCGGTGGGTGATGTGCGGCGCGACCAGGATGTCGCCGGCGGCGATGGTGCGGACGGCGGAGATGATCCGCTCGGGCGGGGTGTCCTTGACCAGGAAGCCGGACGCGCCCTCGCCCAACGCGGTGTAGACGTACTCGGGCAGGTCGAACGTGGTCAGCACGACGATGCGCGGCGGGTCGTCGTCGGCCCGGTCCTGGTCCTGCTCCCGGTTCTGGTCCTGCTCCCGGTTCCGGTCCCGGTGCGCGGCGAGGATCGCGCGGGTGGCGGCGATGCCGTCCAGCACGGGCATCCGGATGTCCATCAGGATCACGTCGGGCGAGGTCCGCGCCGCCGCGGCCACGGCCTGCTCGCCGTCGGCGGCCTCGCCGACGACCTCGAAGCCCGGCGCGGCGGTGAACAGCGCGACCAGGCCCGCGCGGATGAGCGCCTGGTCGTCGACGACGAGCACGCGGATGGTCACCTCGCCGCCACCTCGCCCATCGGCAGCCGCAGGACCACGCCGAACCCGCCGTCGGCCGTCGGGCCGGCGGTGAGCACGCCACCGTACAGCTCGGCGCGTTCCCGCATCCCCCGGATGCCGTGCGCCTGGTGGCCGGGAGCGGCCGGTCGAGCCGCCCGGCCGTTGTCGGTCACCTTCAGCACCAACGTCTGCTCGCCGTAGTCGACGTCGATCCGCGCCTCGGCCCGCCCGGCGTGCTTCAGCACGTTGGTCAACGACTCCTGCACCACCCGGTAGGCGCACAGGTCCGGCCCCGGCTGGAGCTCGCGGGCCTCACCGGTGACGGTCACGTCCACCGGCAGCCCCGCGCCGCGCGCGCGTTCCACCAGCTCGTCCAAGGCCGCCAACCCGGGCTGCGGCCGGTAGTCGTCGTCGTGGTCCACGCGCAGCACGTCGAGCAGGCGGCGCATCTCGGTCAACGCCTCACGGCTCGTGTCGCCGACCGTGGTGATCGCCTTGCGCGCCGTCGCCAGGTCGGTGTCCAGCACGTACTGCGCCACCCCGGCCTGCAACGAGATCACCGACATGTGGTGCGCGACGATGTCGTGCAGCTCACGCGCGATGCGCACCCGTTCGTCCGCCACCGCCCGCGCCGCCTCCTCCGCCAGCCGCTCGGCCCGGTGCGCCCAGCGCCGCGTGCCCTCGCCGAGCATCCACGCGCCCATCACCACCAGCACCGACTGCGCCACCTCGGACCACGAGACCACGGCGACCCCGAGGACCGCCACGGCCACCACCACCGTCGTCACCGAGAACACGACCGCGGCGGTCGCCCGGGACCGCAGCGTGGCCACGGTGAACATGCCGACCAGCACACCGACCCCGGCGCTGGGCAGGCCGCCGAACGCGAACAGGCTGTAGGCCGCCACCGCGCCGAGCATGACCGCCACCGTGGCCAGCGGCGCGAGCTGGCGCAGCGCGATGGGCGCGACGGTGAGCGCGGCGAGCACGTACGCCACCCAGTCGACCGCGCCGGTCTGGTTCGCCGTGGTCACCACGGTCAACGTGGTCAGCACCACCGCGAGCAGCAGGTCCAGCCGGATCGGCGTGATTTTCGCCAGCACCCGCCCAACGTAGTGCCGGGCCGCGTCCCCCGTCGCCACCCTGTGGGTGGATCACCCGCTACCCCCAGAAGGGTAGGCGGACATGCCGTCGTAGGGCGACGACACGAGCACGCGGCGTGCCTAACGTTCGGTGACATGAAACGACTTCTCGCGACAGCGGTGATCGCGGCGCTGACCCTGACCGCGGCGGGCACGGCCAACGCCGAGCGCCGACCGGACACCAGGACCCTCCAACGGCACGCCGACGCGTTGTTGGCGCAAGGCGCGCCCGGCGTGCTGGTCGAAGTGGACACTCCACGCGGTGACGTGCGGGTGCGCAGCGGTTACGGCAACGTGGACCGGCGCACGCCCGTGCCGTGGCAGGCGAAGTTCCGCATCGGCAGCTACACCAAGACGTTCGTGGCGGCGACCGTGCTGCACCTGGTGGGCGAGGGCCGCATGTCGCTGGACGACACCGTCGAGCGGTGGCTGCCCGGTGTCGTCGCCGGCAACGGCAACGACGGCACGAAGATCACCGTGCGGCACCTGTTGCAGCACACCAGCGGCCTGAACAACTACGTGAGCCGGCTGCCGGAGCTGTTCTTGGAGGACGAGTTCGACGACGTCCGGTTCCGGACCTACCGACCGGAGGAGCTCGTCGCGCTCGCCGTGCGGGTGCAGCCGGACTTCCAGCCCGGCGAGCGGTGGAACTACTCCAACACCGGCTACGTCCTGGCCGGGATGATCATCGAACGCGTCACCGGCGACACCTGGCAGCACGAGGTGCGCACCCGTGTCATCGAGCCCCTCGGCCTGCGCGACACCTCCCTGCCGGGCACCTCGGCGTTCCTGCCCCGGCCGCACGCCACGGCGTACGAGCGGTTCCCGGAGAAGGGCTTGGACGCCGACCCGGACGACCCGCGGTACGGCCGGGCGCTCGACGTGACCCACTACAACCCGTCCTGGGGCGGCGCGGCCGGTGACATGATCAGCACCACCGAGGACGGCAACAAGTTCCTCAAGGCGCTGATCGGCGGCAAGGTGCTGCGGCCCGCGCAGCTCGCCGAGATGACGAAGACGGTGCGCGCGCCGAGCCTGGACCCGGCGTGGGCGGGCGCCGAGTACGGGCTCGGTCTCATGTGGATCCCGAACTCGTGCGGCGGCCACTGGGCGCACGGCGGCGACATCCCCGGCTTCATGACCCGCAACGGCGTGACGGCGGACGGCGAGCGCAGCGTGGTGGTGTCGGTCAACACCGACTCGATGGTGGCCGAGCCCGGCGCGCCCGACCTGGCGAAGGACACCACCGTGGACTTGATCGACCACGCGCTCTGCGGTCTGGAGTAGACCCAGGCCGGCGGTGGGGACGGCCTCACGGGCGTCCCCACCGCCGGGTCACGCCCGCGTGGCGTCCCGGACCAGCAGGGCCGCCTGCACCCGGTTCCGGCAGCCCAGCTTGGCCAGGATGCGGCTGACGTAGGTCTTGATCGTGGCCTCGCTCATGTGCACGCGGCGGCCCACCTCGGCGTTCGACAGCCCTTCCGCCACCAGCGCGACGATGTCCGACTCGCGCGGCGTGAGCACGGCCAGCCTGCGTGCCGCGTCCTCGTCGCGCCCGTCCACCGCGACCATCCCGAGCACGTGGCGCGTCACGGCGGGCGACAGGTACGCCTCGCCGGCGTGCACGGCCCGCACGGCGCGGATCAGCTCGTCCGGCGCGCAGTTCTTCAGCACGAACCCGTCGACCCCCTGCCGCAGCGCCAACCGCACGGTGGCCTCGTCGCCGAACGCGGTCAGCACCACCACCCGCGGCCCGTTCAGCGCGGCGGCGGCGGCCAGGCCGCCCATGACCGGCATGGCGAGGTCGAGGAGCGCCACGTCCACGCGGTGCCGGCGGGCGGCGTCCACGGCTTCCCGGCCGTCGCCGGCCACCGCGACCACGTCGAGGTCGCCCGCCGACTCCAGCACCGCCCGGATGCCCGCCGTGATCAGCGGCTCGTCGTCGGCGACCAGCACCTTGATCACGGGACGGCCCCGACCCGGTCCGGCGCCACGGGCAGCATCGCGACCAGCCGGAACCCGCCCGGCTCCGCGTGCACGCGCAGCAGGCCACCGGCCGATCGCACCCGTTCGGACAACCCCGCCAACCCCGTCCCCCCGGTGGCGCGGACCCGACCGCGCGTCGGGTTGGCCACGCCGAGCAGCAGCGCGTCGGGCTGCCAGGCCAGCGACACCACCACCGGCTCGCCGGGCGCGTGCCGGGCCGCGTTGGTCAGCCCCTCCTGCACGACCCGGTAGGCGGCGTGACCCGCGTCGCCGGTCGCGAGCGGTCGGGCGGGACCCGAGCGTTCGACGGTCACCTCGACGCCCGCGCGGCGGAACTGCGCCACCACGTCGTCGACGCCCTCCAGACCCGGCGATTCGCGGAGCGTGGCCACGACGGCGTGCAGCTCGTCCACGGCGGTGCGGGCGGCGTGCGCGAGGTTGCGCGCCACCGGGCGCTGGTCGGCCGGGAGCGGGGCCACCTCCAGCGCCGCCGCCTGCACCGAGACGAGGCTGAGCCACCGGCCGAGCGAGTCGTGCATGTCCACCGCGATGCGCCGCCGTTCCCGCGACCGCTCCCGCTCCGCGTGCAGCCGCCGTTCCCGGTCCAGCCGCTCGGCCTGCCTGGTGAAGTGCACGCCCGCGACCAGCGGCAACGCCACCAGCAGCGCGATGCGGGCCAGCGCGGGGTACGGCTCGGTCGCGGGCAGCGGCGTCGGCGCCAGCAGCACGATCGGGCAGCCGATCGCGGCGGCGGCGGTCAGGGCCAGCTGCCGGCGGGACGTCACGCGCCGTCCGGCCTGGTAGCCCGTGCACGCCAGCAGGGCCAGCGCGCCACCGGTGAGCAGCGCCGACGCCACCGCGATCGGGAACGCCACCAGCGGACGGCGGGTGGCCAGGAGCATCACCGCGGCGGTCAGCGCGGCCCACCCGGCCAGTCCCGCGGCCGACGTGCCCACCAGCCAGCCGAACCCCGTGTCGGCCACCACCACCGCGAGCAGCAGCGCAGTCCTCGCCATGGCCGCCACCCTAGTGCCGTGGCGGAGCCGTCCACTTTCGTCGACACCGCCGACGACGATCGCGAACAGCCACCGGTGGCCGGGGCTTCCTAGCGTGGGCGGCGTGATCAAACTCCTGCTACCGCTGCTGCTCGTCGTGCCGGCGCACGTCGACCGGCCACCCGCGCTCGACTGGCTGCCCTGTCCCGGCGACAGCGCGGTCATCGCCGAGTGCGCCGACCTGACCGTGCCCGTCACCACGACCCGCGCCATCACGCTGAAGCTGGGCCGCCTGCCCGCCACCGGGGTCCGCAAGGGCACGGTCATGGTCAACTTCGGTGGTCCCCAGGGCGACCAGATCGCGATCATGCGGTCCCGGCCCCGGATCTTCGACCGGATCCGCGAGTCCATGGACGTCGTCACGTGGGACCCGCGCGGCTACCCCGGCCTGAGCGGTCCGGGGCTGGACTGCGACTGGGGCGTGCTGCGCACGCCCCGCTTCCCCACCGACCAGGCCGCGTTCGACCGGCTCGTCGCCGACAACCGCGCGCGGGGCGACCGGTGCCGCGACACCGACCCCGAGCTGTTCGACCACATGGACTCCGGCAGCGACGCCCGTGACGTCGAGGCGATCCGGGTCGCGCTCGGCGAGCGGCGGGTGAACTTCATCGGCACGTCCTACGGCGGCGTGATCGCGCAGGCCTACGCCCGGCGGTTCCCGCACCGGGTGCGCACGGTCTACCTCGACGGCACGGGCAACCACAGCACGCGTGACTGGGACCGCGA
The DNA here is from genome assembly GCF_050946825.1 of Actinosynnema sp. CA-299493. Classification (NCBI taxonomy): domain Bacteria; kingdom Bacillati; phylum Actinomycetota; class Actinomycetes; order Pseudonocardiales; family Pseudonocardiaceae; genus Actinosynnema; species Actinosynnema sp. CA-299493. The sequence goes on along the minus strand of NZ_CP191993.1, from coordinate 2,320,099 downwards.
GCTCGACGCCATGGCCCGCGACTACGAAGCGGTCGCGCGGCGGTTCCTGGACTGGGCCGGGCCGGGCGTCGAGGAGCGCTGGCAGGCGCTGGTCGCCAAGGCCGACGCCGAACCGGTGCCCGCGCCCTCGGTGGGCGCCACGTACGACGGCACCCAGTTGCAGGCGCTCGCTTTCAACAAGATCAGGCGGGGCCCCGACCAGTGGGACGACGTCCTGCGGGCCGTCACGGCGGCCGAGGCGGACGACGCGTCCGGGTTCGCGCCGGCCGGCCGTGACCCGAACCCGGGCCTGCCCGGCGGCGGCGTGAAGGAGTGCCTCGACTTCCCCCACTCGGACTTCCGGCAGGTCACGCGCACCGTCGAACGGCTGCGGCGGATCGCGCCGAACACCGGCGCGGCGTTCCCCATGGCCTGGCACCTGCCGCTGACGTGCTCGGGCTGGCCGACACCGACCACCAACCCGCCCGCGCCGCTGCCGTCGACGCTGCCGCCGTTCCTGGGCGCGGGCACCTGGCAGGACCACGGGCTCACGAAGCGGGTCACCGACCAGGTCCGGGGCAGCCGCACGATCCGCCACGACGGTCCGGGCCACAACCTGTTCGCGGGCATGGCGAACCCGTGCGTCATCGAGCACGTGAGCGCCTACGTCACCGACCGACGCCTGCCGCCCGCCGGCGCCACCTGTCCCTGACCGGACCACCACCCGGGTCGCGGACAGGTCATGATGTAGGGCGTGGAGTCCACCCGTGTGGACCGCTGGTTGTGGGCGGTCCGGCTGACCAAGACCCGATCCGACGCCGCGGCGGCGTGCAAGGGCGGGCACGTGCGCGTCAACGACCGCCCCGCCAAGCCCGCCACGGCGGTGTCACCCGGTGACGAGGTGCGTGCACGAGTGGGTGACACGACCCGGATCGTGGAGGTCGTCCGGGTGATCCAGAAACGGGTCGGCGCGGCCGACGCGGTCGGCTGCTTCATCGACCGGACCCCGCCGCCACCACCGCCGACGGAAACTCCCGCCCAGGTCGCCCGCCGTGAGCGTGGCGCGGGTCGGCCGACCAAGCGGGAACGCCGAGTCCTGGACAAGTTCCGCACCGGCCAGCTGTGAGGACCGTTCGAGTGAATCACGCGAAGTCCGTCTAACGGGCTATCAAGTCGAGGCGATCAAGGAAAGGAAGGCGTTCTCTCGCGTGGGCGGTCCGCACCGCCGCGATGGGGAGGTGCGGTGGGCGGCAAGCGGCGGGACGAGCGGAACGGGCGGGTCGGGTCGGCGCGCTGGCGGCTGCGGGAGGCCGACTCGGCGGTGCTCGCGGGGCGGTTCCCGGAGGCCGCCGACCTGTACGCCGTCGCCATCTTCGAGCTGGACGGCCTGGACCGCGGCAACCGCGAGGTCGCCGTGCTGCTCGCCCAGGCCCTGGCCGGGCACGGGCGGGTGGACGTGGAGCTCGGCAACCCGCACCGCGCGCTGGAGACGTTGGCGAACGCCCTCGACCTGGTCGAGGGGGCCGAGCCGAACGGGGTGCTGCACGCGAACACGCTCGCCTGCCGTGCGCACGCGCTGCGGGACACGGGGGCGTTGGACGACGCGGTCGCGGCGTTCAGCGGCGCGTTGGCCATCCAGCGGGCGGTGGACCGGACCGGCGAGACGGTGATCCGCACGCTCAACGACCTGTCCCACGCGTTCCGGTCGCGGGGCGAGGGACGGGCCGCCGAGCACGCCGCCCGGGAGGCCGTCGAGCTGGCCGAGCGGATCGCGCCCGGCGGCCTCGCGGCGGCGGTCAGCCACCACTCCCTGCGGCAGGCGTTGGACGACCTCGGGCGGGCGGACGAGGCCGAGGCGCACCTCGTGCGCGGCATCGACCTCCTGCTGCGGCACGCGCCGGACGCGTCCGTGACCGCCGACGCCGTCGACCGGTGGTGCGAGGTGGTGCTCGCGCGGGAGGGGCCGCACGACGCCCTGCCCGGCATCGACCGGCACCTCGCCGTGATCGAGCCACGGGCGCCCGGCGCGCCGGTGGTCGGCGTGCTGCGGCTGTGGCGCGGCATCGGCCTGGCCTCGCTCGGGTCCGACGAGGCGGACACCGAGGCGTTGCGCGAGTTCGACACCGCCGAACTCGTCCTGTCCGGCCGGCCGGACCAGGCGGAGCGCGCCGCCCGCGCCAGGACCGACCGGGCGAGGCTGCTGTCCTGGCACCGACAACCGGAGTCCGCCGAACGCCCGACCTTCTGACGCCGCCTGGCCCGGCAGCACTGCCCGCGTTCTGACACCGCCCGGTCCGGCGGCACCGCCCGGCGTTCTGACACCGCATGGTCATCGCCGCCACGTCGGTGGCGAAGACGCGGCCGTCGACCAGGTCGCCGAAGACGTACTTGCCGTGCAGGGCAGGCACGGCGCGGCCCCGGTAGACCTGGCCGCCGGAGAGGGCGTGGCCGCTGTCGGCGGTGCACGACCACCCGGCCGGCGGGTCGTGGTCGTAGGCGGCCACCGGGTAGGTGTAGCCGTGGCGGTCGTCGTCGGCCGGGAGCGGGTAGAGGTGGCACTCGTCGTCACGGCGGTAGGTGAACGCGCCCTCGCGCCTGCTCCAGCCGTAGGCGTAGATCTCGCCGAGCGCGCCGGGCCGGCCGACGAACGGGTTGGTCGCCGGGATGCCGTACCGCCCGCCGGGGCCGTTCGTGCCGGCCGGGTCGACGCGCAGGAGCTTGCCCGCCGGGTTGCCGAGCTCCTGGGGCGGGTGGAGGTGGTAGCCGCGTCACCTCCTGGAGCACGAGCCCGAGCTTCGACCGGATCGGGTCCTGCGGGATCGGGTCGGCCACGGGGTCCGTCCACCGCGCCACCCGCCGGCGCCGCGACCGAGACCACCACGGCGGACGCGAGCAGGGCCGCCCGCCACCTTCGCTTGCCCATCGCTGTCTCCTCACCTGGAGGCGTTCACGTCCCGTTCCGGGGCCGGCCGAGGTACAGGTCGCCCAGTCGGGGGTCGGTCAGCAGGTCGGCGGCGGGGCCGGCGAGGTGGACCCGGCCCAGGTCCAGGACGCAGCCCAGGTCGGCGATCTCCAGCGCGCGCCTGGCGTTCTGCTCGACCAGCAGCACGGCCGTGCCCGCGTCGCGCATCCGCACGACCTGCTCGAACACGGTCGCGGTGGATTTCGGGTCCAGGCCCATCGACGGCTCGTCCAGCAGCACGACCCGCGGCCGGACCATGAGGGAGCGGGCGAACTCCACCTGTTTCTGCTGGCCCCCCGACAACGCGCCGGCCAAGGCGTCCCACCTCTCGCCGACCACCGGGAACAGGGTCCGCACGAAGTCGACCCGCTCGGCCACCACCGCCTTGTCCCGCACGGTGTACGCGCCGAGCACCACGTTCTCCCCCACGGTCATCTCGCGGAACACGCTGTGCCCCTGCACCACGTGCGACAGGCCGTCCGCCAGCAGCGCCTGCGGCCCGCGCCCGGTGACGTCGCGGCCGTCCAGCACGACCCGGCCGGACCGCGGCGCGAGCAGCCCGCTGGCCACCTTCAGCACCGTGGACTTGCCCGCGCCGTTCGGCCCGACCAGGCACACCACGGACGACGGCGGCACGCGCACCGTCAGCCCGCGCAGCACCAGCGCCGCCCGGCCGTACCCGGCCTCGACGTCCACGAGTTCGAGCAGGTCAGCCGCCAAGGTAGGCCGCCAGCACGAGAGGGTCGGCGCGCACCGCGGCCGGCGGCCCCGAGGCGATCGGCCGGCCCCGGTCGAACACGACCACGTGATCGGACAAGCTCATCACCACGTCCATGTTGTGCTCCACGATCAGGAACGTCCGGCCCTCCGCGTTCAGCGACCGCACCAGCTCGCCGATGCGCTCGACCAACGCCGGGTTCACGCCGCCGGCGGGCTCGTCCAGCAGGATCGTCTCCGGCTCGGCCATCAGCACGCCCGCCAGCTCCAGCAGCTTCTGCTGCCCATAAGACAGGTCGCGCGCCTCGACGTCGGCCAGGTGCTCGATGCCGACCCGGGTCAGCCACGCCGTCGCGCGGTCCACGTCGGACCTCAGCCGGGCCGGGGCCAGCGCGCGCGGCACCGAACCGGGCCGCACCGCCGCCAGCAGGTTCTCCACGGCGGTCAGGCGCGGGAAGACCCGGCACAGCTGGAAGCTGCGGCCGATGCCCGCGTGCGCGATCTTGTGCGCGGGCCGGCCGGTGATGTCGCGGCCCTGGTACGTCACCGTGCCCGCGTCCGGCTTGACCATCCCGGTGACGCAGTCGAAGAACGTCGTCTTGCCCGAGCCGTTGGGCCCGATCAACGCGTTGATCCGGCCGTGCCGGAACTCCACCGAGGCGTCGTCCACCGCCCGCATCCCGCCGTAGGACTTGGTGAGGCCCTCGACGCGCAGTCCCGTCATCGGCGCACCAACTCCTCTTGCGTGACTTCACGGATCGACGCCGCGCCCGGCCTCAGCCGCGCCACCAACCCGCGCAGCGCCGGGATGATCCCGTCGGGCAGGAACAGCACCACCACCGCCAGCAGCACGCCCATCGCGACCAGGTGCAGCTGCGTGTCGCCGTAGCGCGCCTTGAAGAACTCCGTGGCGTAGCCGACGACGACCGCGCCGACCAACGGCCCGAACAGGCTCCGCACCCCGCCGAGCAGGCTCATCAGCACCATGTTCGAGCCGACCAGGACGGAGAACTGGAAGATCGGGTCGAGGAAGCCGAACCACAGCGCGTACAGGCCGCCGCCCAACGCGGTGAAGAACGCCGACACCACGAACGCCACCAGCTTGTACCGCACCGTCGGCACGCCGAGCGACCGCGCCTTGTCCTCGTCCTCGCGGATCGCCTTGAGCCCCATGCCGAACCGCGACCGGTCGATCGCCCACCAGCACAGCAGCACCACGGCCAGCAGCACCTCGTGCAGGTGGAAGAACCGCTGGTGCTGCTCGGGCCGCGACACCCCCGCGCCGAACGGTCGCGGCACGCGCAGCCCGTCCGAGCCGCCCGTCACCGATCCCCAGCTCTGGAACACCAGCAGCAGGACCAGCACCACCGCGATCGACACGATGACGAACGACGCGCCGCGCACCCGCAGCGCGGCGATGCCGACGGGCACCGCGAGCACCGCCACCACCACCCCGCCGAGCAGCAAAGCCACCCACGGGTCGACGTCCGCGCGCAGGATCAGCAGACCGGTCGCGTAGCCGCCCAGGCCGGAGTACGCGGCGTGGCCCAGCGAGATGTAGCCGGTGAACCCGCCGACGAAGTTCCACGACGTGGCCAGCACCGCGTAGCTGACGATCACCACGCCGACCGACAGCACGAACGGGTCCGGGGCCAGGCTCGGGAACGCCACCAGGAACGCCGCGAGCACGACCAGCCCGGCCGCTTTCAGGAGGGCCTCAGAACCGCTGCGCAAGACGGCCTCCGAAGAACCCCTGGGGACGCAGGATCAGCGTCACGAACAGCGCGGCGTAGAAGAACGTCTGCGCCCACGTGGTGCCGAGCGGCAGTTGCAGCAGGTTCTGCCCGACGCCCAGCAGCAGTGCCGCGACGGCCGCGCCGCCGACGCTGCCGAGCCCGCCGACCACGATGATCGCCATCAGCGGTCCGATCCAGTGCCAGTGCAGCGACGGGTAGATGGTGGCGTCCAGCGCCAGCGCGGTCCCGCCGACGGCGGCCGTGGTCAGGCCCAACCCGAAGCCGTGCCCGGCGACCCGGTCGGTGTCCACGCCCAGCAGCCGGGCCGCCTCGCGGTGCTGCATCGTGGCCCGCAGCGCCTGGCCGAACCGGGTCACCTTCAGCAGCACGTGCAGGCCGGCCAACGTCACCGCCGCCAGCCCGAACGCGATCAGCTTCACCAGCGCCACGCTCGCGCCGAACAGCTCCAGCCGCGCGCCCGAGTAGGACAGCGGCACGCGGCGGTGCGTGCCGCTGAACACGAGTCCCAGCGCGCCCTCCACCGCCAGCGCCACCGCGAACGTCAGCAGCACCGACATCATCGTCAGCGTGGCCGGCCGCAGCCGGGCGACCAGCAGCCGCTGCACCGCCACGCCGACCACGAAGAACAACGGCACCGTGGCCACCAGCGAGAGCATCGGGTCGAGCCCGGTCGCCGCGGTGAACGCCCACGCCAGGTACGCGGCCAGCACCAGGAACGCGGAGTGCGCGATCATCACCACGCGCATCACGCCGAAGTAGAGGGTCAGGCCGGCGGCCAGCAGGGCGTAGAGCCCGCCCATGAGCACGCCGAGCACGAGGCTCTGGAAGACGAGGGACACCCGGCCTCACCACGCGGGCTTCGGGTAGACCAGCTCGGCTTCCTCCGCCGCCGCGGGCAGCACGATGCGGATCTCGCCGGCCACGTACTGCTGGATCAGGTGCGCGCCCTGCGGCCGGCCGGCCGAGTCCCACCGCAGCGGACCGACGACGGTGCCCACCTCGTTGCCGTGCAACCAGTCGATCATCTTCCGCTGGCACTCCTGCGACGGGTCGGCGCAGCCCGCGGCCGTGACGGCGGCGGCGACGACCTGCCCGGTGGTCCAGGCGTTGGCCTCGTCCTCGGTGGGCGCGACGCCGTGCTCGCGGGTGTAGAAGTCCACGAACTCCTCGTTGGACGGGTAGTCCGCCTCGGGCGTGTAGCCGGTGGGCGAGAGGATGCCCTCGGTCTGCGCGCCGATCGCCGCGGGGAACTCGGGGTTGGTCGGCGCGGTGGAGAACGCGGCCAGCTTCGGCTGGTAGCCCAGCTGCCTCAGGGCCACGATCAGGTTCACCGCGTCCTGGTACTGCGTGCCGCCGACCACGACGTCCGCGCGCGAGTCGGCGATCTTGGCCGCGATCGAGCCGAAGTCGGTGGTGTTGGGCGGGTACACCTCGTCCACCACGGTCCGGATGCCCGCCGCGGCCAGCTTCTCCTTGAGCCCGTTGGCCGTGCCCTGGGCGAACGGGTCGTCCATCGCCGCGTACGCCGCCGTCTTCGGCCGGGTGGCCTCGGGCATCGCGATGATCGCCTCGGCCAGGTGGTCGTAGTGGTCCTGCGCGATGGCGGGCGCGGCGTAGAAGAGGTTGTCGAAGCCCTGCTCGAAGACCTCGCGCGCGGCGCCGGCCGGTTCCACGAACAGGAAGCCGTAGTCGCGCGCCACCTGCGCGGCCGGGATGACCAGGCGGGTGGAGAACGGGCCGAAGACGAGGTCGACGCCGTCGGAGTTGATCAGCTTCTCGTAGTCGGCGGCCACCCGGTCGGCGTTGGACTGGTCGTCCAGGACGATCAGCTCGACCGGCCGGCCCAGGAGCCCGCCGGTGGCGTTGACGTGCTCGGCCCACGCCTCGTAGCCGCGCCGCACGCCCTTGCCCGGTTCGGAGAAGTCGCCGGTCAGGGGTAACGAGACGCCGACGCGGATCGGCCCGTCGCCGCCTCCCCCGCCGTCGGCGGGCCGCCCGCCGAAGCACCCGGAGACCAGCAGCGCCGCGGCCGTGCCGAGGGCGCCGATCCGGAGCCCGTGAGCGATGTCCATCGTCCACCCGTCGTCGAGGGATGAGGTAAGCGCTTTCCGAGCATAGGAAGCCCGCGGTGGCGTGACAAGGACCACCCGGTTGCATCGACGCGCGGACACCGGGAACCGGTGTGCGCGGCCGATTCCACCCGGCGCGTACTCGTCCGCGTCGCGGTGGGCGGCGTTACGATGGCGAGCGCCATCAGCTCAGGGGGAATCTTGTCGGAGAACGTCACCTTCGCCAACGCCGGTGTGGTGCTGGCCGGGTCGCTGACCTCGCCGGACGGCGGGACGCCTGCGCCGGGTGTGGTCATGGTCGGCGGGTCGGGGCCGTCGGACCGGGACAACGACACGCACTTCCCGGCGATCCGGCGACACCTGGTGGACGCCGGGATCGCCGTGCTGTCCTACGACAAGCGCGGCGTCGGCGGGTCGTCCGGCGACTGGCTCGACGCGACGATCGACGACCTGGCGTCCGACGCCGCCGCCGCGCTGGACTTCCTGCGCGCGCGGCCGGAGGTGCGGAGCGGGGCCGTCGGGCTGTTCGGGCACAGCGAAGGCGGCTGGGTCGTCCTGCGCGCCACCGCGCTGCGGGACGACGTGCCGTGGGTCGTCACCAACGGCGGTCCCGCCACGACACCCGCCGTGCAGGACCGCTACGCGCTGGCCAACGCCCTGCGGCGGACCGGGGGGATCACCGACGAGGAGGTCGACGCCGCGCTGGCCGGCTACGACCGCGTCATCGAGGCCGGTCGGCGTGACGCCGACCTCGCCGAGGCGAGCCGGCTCGCCCAGTCCCCGCCGACCGCGTTCAGCGAGCACGCCGCCGAGGTGGACGAGCGCCTCTGGGCGTTCCTCAAGCGCAAGCAGGACCACGACCCCGTGCCGGACGCGGTGCGCCTGCGCTGCCCGCACCTGGCGGTCTTCGGCGCGGCAGACGACGTGGTCCCGGTCGCCGACAGCGTCCACCTGTTCACCGCCGCCGCCCGCCACCCCGACCGCGACCCCCGGGCGACGCTGACCGTCGAGGTGTTCCCCGGCGCCGACCACCGCGTCCGGACCGGCGGCGGGGCCGGCCTGGCGCCCGGCTACCTCGACGCGCTGACCCGGTGGATCACCGACCGGACCGACGACCGAGACGCCTGAACCCGCTCGGGCGAAGGGGAAGGAGACTCCGATGGGGTCGTTCGACGTGCCGCTGGACGACGAGCGCACGCAGCTCGAAGCCTTCGTCGAGGAGCACCGCGCCGCCATCGAGGCCGCTCTCGACGGGCTGTCCGAGGACCAGGTCCGCCGCCGGCTCGTCCCGTCGGCGACGACGTTGCTCGGGCTGCTCAAGCACGTCACGTGGATGCAGCAGGTGTGGTTCGAGGAGTGCGTGGGCGGCACGCCCCGCCGGGAGCTCGGCCTGGCGGGGAACCCGGACGAGTCCTTCCGGCTCGCCGACGACGACACCGCCGCCTCGGTCACGGCGGTCCACCGGGAGGCCTGCGCCACGGCCCGGGCGACGGTCGCGAACCTGCCGCTGGACGCCGTCGTGACCGGCCACCGGACCGGACCGCGCACGCTGCGCTGGGTGTACCTGCAAGTCCTGCGGGAGTTGGCCCAGCACTGCGGGCACGCCGACATCCTGCGCGAGCAGGTGCTCGCCGGCTGAGCGCCCGGCCGGTCCTCGATCGCCCGGCCCGGAACCCCTCCTCCCGTCAGGACCGCGGCTCGCCCAGCTTCACGGCCACCACGCCGCCGAGGATCAGCACGCCACCGGCCAGCTGGACCAGGCCGGGCGCCTCGCCGAGCAGCAGCCACGCGAAGACCAGCGCCGACACGACCTCCGTCAGCGCCACGAACGACGCCAGCCGCGAACCGAGCCGCCTGGTCGCCGCGATGCCGGCGACGTAGGCGAGGGCCGCCGTCACCACGCCGAGCACGAGCACCGGCAGCCACCACGCCGCGGTGAACCCGTCGAACACGACCGGTGCCGCCGACACCGCGAACGGGACGAGCCCGACCGCGCCCGCCAGCACCAGCACGACACCGCCCACCAGCAGCCCGCCCGCGGCCAGCACGGTCCCGGGCAGCCCTTCGGCGTCACGCGCGTTGAGCACGAAGTACGCCGCCGCGCCCACCATCGCGCCCAACGCCCACAGCACGCCGACGGTGCTCACGTGCGCACCGGACACGACGTCGAGCACCAGCAGCAGCCCGAGCAGGCCCAGCACGCCGCCGAGCACCGTCAACCGGGTCGGCCGCTGACCCTGCCGCAGCCACAGCCAGCCGACCACGGCCACCGGCGCGGTGTACTCGACCAGCAGTGCGACCCCGACCTCCATGTGCGCGACGGCGTTGAAGAACGCCAGCTGGCAGCCCGCCACCGCGACCAGCCCGTACACCGTGATCAGCGGCGCGGTGCGGCGCAGCAGGCGCCACCGGCCGCGCAGCTGCACGACCGCGACCGGCGCCAGCACCGCCGCGGCCAGCAGCACCCGCACCGCGACGGCGGCGGCCGACGACCAGCCGGCGTCCATCAGCCCGCGCCCCAGCGGCCCGGACAACCCGAAGGACGACGCGGACAGCAGCGCGAGCCCCAACCCGGCCCGCAGCCCGATCACCGGCCTGTCATGCGTCATGGTCGTCATGGCCCATGACGCTATGGACCCCGGGAGTAATGTGTCAACATGCTTTTCACCCATGACACGACCGCGTCGCTCGTCGCCGCGGTCGCCCTGGTGAACTCGGCCGAGGAGCCGGACACGATGACCGACCAGGCCCGGCTCGACGCGTTCTACGCCGAGCACGGCTACACCGGCTCACGTGCGCACGACGCGGCCGAACTGGCGGCCGTCCGCGCGCTGCGCGCCCCGCTGCGCCGGCTGCTGACCAGCGACCGCGACACGGCCGCGGGGATCGTGAACGACATCCTGGCGCGGCACCACGTCGTGCCGCGGCTCGTGCGGCACGACGGCTTCGACTACCACCTGCACGCCACCGACCCCGCCACGCCGCTCGCCGACCGGATCGCCGTCGAGACGGCCCTGGCGATGGTCGACGTCATCCGGACCGACGAGCTGAGCCGCCTCTCCGTCTGCGCCGACGACACGTGCGACGGGCTCGTGCTGGACCTGTCGCGCAACCGCTCGCGCCGTTACTGCAGCACCGCGTGCGGCAACCGGATCGCCGTCGCGGCCTACCGCGCCCGCAAGAGCTGAAGCCTTTTCGCACCGTCGACCGCGGAGGAAACCTGGCCCGACCCCGGTGAGCCACATCACTCGATTGGCGGCCTCGCCAGCGGACTGATAATGATTACCATTCTCTCAGTCCCGGATCGACGCCCCTTCGGAGGAGCACGCGTGGCGCACTTGTTGATGATCGAGAGCTGGGTCGGCGCGATGAGCTCGTTGCTGCCACGGGCGATCCACGAGTCCGGCCACCGGTTCACCTTCCTCACCCGCGACCTCCAGCACTACCTGCGGTCCGCGCCCGCGCACCCGCACCCGTTGCTCGCGGCGGACAACGTGCTGACCGCCGAGACCAACGACGTGCCGTCGCTGCTGTCCTATGTGGAACGCGTGCACGGCGTGCTGGCGTTCGACGGCGTGATCTCCTCCTGCGACTACTACCTCTCCACGGTCGCCGCCGTCGCCGCGCACCTCGGCCTGCCCGGAGCGGACCCGCAGGCCGTCGAACGCGCCTACCGCAAGGACCTCACCCGCGCGACCACCTCGGCGGCGGGCGTGCCGGGCCCCCGGTTCGCGCTGACCCGGGACTGGCCCGCGACCGCGAAGGCCGCCGCCGGGCTGGGCTACCCGCTGGTGGTCAAGCCGGTCGACCTGTGCGCGGGGATGCACGTGCGCGAGGTGCGCGACGAGGCCGCGCTCCGCGAGGCGTACCTGGCGCTGGAGGCGTTCCCGGTCAACGCCCGCGGCCAGGAGCGGGTGCCGACCGTGCTGCTGGAGGAGCTGCTGGTCGGCCCCGAGGTGAGCGTGGAGACGGTGACCGCGGCCGGCACCACCTACGTGATCGGGGTGACCGACAAGAGCCTGGCCGGGCGGCCGTGGTTCGTGGAGAGCGGCCACATGTTCCCGGCCGCGCTCAGCGACGCCGACCGGGACGCGGCCGTGGACACCGCCGTGAACGCGATCGACGCGCTCGGCCTCGACCACGCGGTCGCGCACACCGAGGTCAAGCTGACCGCCGACGGCCCCCGGCTGATCGAGGTCAACCCGCGCCCGGCGGGCAACCGGATCACCGAGCTGGTCCGCCGCGTGACCGGCGTCGACCTGCCGTCGGTGTTCGCCGAGCTCGCCGTCGGCCGCCGGCCCGACCTGCGGGCGCGGGAGACCGGTGTCCGCAGTGCCGCGATCTCGTTCCTGCTGCCGCCGCGGGCGGGGGTGGTGGCGGGCATCGACGGCGTGGCCGCCCTGTCCTCGAACCCCGAGGTGGTCGACTGGTCCGCGAAGCCCGCCGGCCACCGCGCCGGCGAGCCGACCAGCAACAACAGCTACCTCGGGCACGTCATGGTCACCTCCCCGGACACCGACGCCCGCGCCCGCGCCGAACGCGTCGTCGGCACGCTGGACGTCCGCTACGCGGAGCCCACCGCGTGACCGCGCAGGCAGACCGGCGTCCGCTGTCCGGGGTCGCGGAGCTGATCGCGCTGGCGCGGGCGGGGGCGTTGGGGCCCGACCCGGCGGAATGCCGGGTCAGCGTCGCGTTCACCACCAGGCAGGGCGCGCGGCACGTCTCGCGCGGCCGGGGGTATCGCAACACCGTGGTCAGCGTGCGGGTCGGTGACGCGGTCGGCTCGTGCGCGGTCGAGCCCGAGGGCGCGGACGACGCGGGCGTGACCGACTGCGTCGGCGAGACCGTCGCCGACCTGCTCGCCCACCCCGACACCGCGATCCGCACGGCGGTGCTGGACGCGTACCTCATGCACGCGCACCCGCACCACCTCTCCGCCGCCCGGCACGTCGTGATCGGCGCCGGCGACTCGCTGGCCAAGTCGATGGCCCGCGCGGCGGCGGTGGTCGACCTGCTCGACGCCGTGCCCGGGCAGCGGGTCCTGGTCGTCGGCGTGGTGAACTCGCTGCTGCACCACCTGCGCGCCCGCGGCCTGCGGTACGTGCCGTGCGACCTCAAGGGCGGTCGCACCGAGTGGGACGAGCCGGTCGTGACCGACGCGCTCGCCGCCGTCGCCGACTGCGACCTGGTGCTGGCCTCCGGCATGACGGTCGGCAACGGCAGCTTCGAACCCCTGCTGCGCGCGGCCGTCGCCGCCGACCGGCCGCTGGTGGTGTTCGCCCAGACCGCGAGCGCGATCGTGCCGTGGTTCCTGGGCTCGGGCGTCACGGCGGTGTCGGCCGAGCCGTACCCGTTCTTCTGGCTGCACGGCGGCCCGACCACGCTGCACCACTACCGCGCCCCGGGACGTGCCCGGTGACCGTCCGGCGCAACCCCCACCTGTTCGACCTGCTCGGCAACACCCCGGTGGCCCGCATCGACACGCCGCTGCCCCACCGGCACGGCGGGTTCTGGGCGAAGCTGGAGTGCCTGAGCGCGGGCGGCATGAAGGCCCGGTCGGCGGTCGCGATGCTGTTAGCCGCACGGGACCGCGGCGAACTGCGCCCCGGCGCGGTGGTCGTGGAGTCGACCAGCGGCACGCTCGGCCTGGGCCTGGCGTTCGCCGGCCAGGCGTTGGGGCACCCGGTCGTGCTGGTCGTCGACCACGAGCTGGAACCGTCGATGCGCGCGTTGCTGCGGGCGCACGGCGCGCGGCTGGAGGTCGTGGACCGGCCGCACCCCACCGGCGGCTGGCAGCAGGCCAGGCTGGACCGGCTGCACGCGGTGCTGCGCGGGCTGCCCGGCGCGTACTGGCCCGACCAGTACAACAACCCGGACAACCCCGCCGGGTACGCGGGGCTGGCGCGGGAGCTCGCGGCCCAGCTCGACCACGCGGACGTGCTGGTGTGCAGCGTCGGCACCGGCGGGCACAGCGCGGGCGTCGTCACGGCCCTGCGCCGGCACTGGCCGGACGTGCGGCTGATCGGCGTGGACACGGTCGGCTCGACCATCTTCGGCCAACCGGCCCGGTCGCGGGTCATGCGCGGGCTGGGCAGCAGCATCCACCCCCGCAACGTCGCCTACGAGGAGTTCGACGAGGTGCACTGGCTCGGTCCGGTCGAGGTGGTGGACGCGTGCCGCCGACTGGCGCGGGACTGCTTCGTCACCGGCGGCTGGAGCACCGGCGCGGTCGCGCTGGTGTCGGCGTGGGCGGCGCGCGTCGAGCCGGGCGCGACCGTGGTGACGATCTTCCCGGACGGCCCGCACCGCTACCTCGGCACCATCTTCGACGACGACTTCTGCCGGTCGCGCGGGTTGCTGGCCACCCCGGAGGACCGGCCGGTCGAGATCGCGGACACCGCGGAGGTCGAGGTCACCAGCTGGGCCAGGTGCCGGGCCGTCTACGCGCCCAAGGCCGTCGGGGTGCCGGCGTGAAGCTCGACTGGACGGTGTACGGGCTGGAACTGCGGTCGCCGTTGCGCATCTCCCGGTCGGTGATGGCGCGTCGTGACGCCGTGCGCGTGGTCCTGGAGTGGGACGGGGTCCGCGGGCACGGCGAGGTGGTCACCAGTCGGTACTACGGGCTGGACGTGGAGCGGATCACCGGGCTGCTGCGGGACCTGGCGCCGGTGGTCTCGGCGTGCGCGGGTCCCGACGAACTGCGCGAGCGCCTGCCCGAGCTGCCGCCCGGCGTGCTCGCCGCCGTGGACGCCGCGCTGCACGACCTGGCGGCGTTGCGCGCCGGCGTGCCGGTGCACGCGGCCGTCGGCGTTCCGCAGTGGACGGACGTGCCGACCGCGTACACGATCGGCATCGGCTCACCGGCCGAGGCTCGCGCGGAGGCCTCGGCGCTGGCCGCGCGCGGGTTCACCGTGCTGAAGGTCAAGGTCGGCTCGGCGGACGACGTCGCCAGGGTCGAAGCCGTCCGGGCCGCCGCGCCCGACGCCCGGCTCGTCCTGGACCCGAACGGCGGCTGGACGGCCGAGCGAGCGCTGCGGGTGGTCGACGAGCTGACCGGTGTCGACGCGCTGGAGCAGCCGATCGCGCCCGGTCGCTGGGACGAGCTGGCGTGGTTGCGCGAGCGCTGCCCGGTGCCGTTGATCGCGGACGAGGACGCCGCCACCGTCGCCGACGTGCGGGCGCTGGCGGACCTGGTCGACGGGGTGAACGTCAAGCTGGCCAAGTGCGGCGGGATCACGGCGGCGCTGGAGGTCGTCGACGTGGCGCGGGCCTGCGGCCTGGACGTGATGCTCGGCTGCCTGGTGGCCAGCTCGCTGGGCATCGCGCCGGCCGTGCACCTGACCGGGTACGCGCGCTGGGTCGACCTGGACGGCCACCTGCTGCTGGCCGACGACCCGTGGACCGGCATCGGCGGTGAGGACGGGACGCTGCGGCTAACCGGCGCGCCCGGCCTCGGCGTGGCAGCGCGACGCGGCGCACCCGGTCCCGGCGTGGCGGCGCGATGAGGCGCTTCCCGCTGTCCGTGCGGTTGCTGCTGGTCAACCAGTTCGGCGTGAACACCGGCTTCTACCTGCTCATCCCCTACCTCGCCACGCACCTGGGCGACCTGGGCCTCTCGGTCGCCGCCATCGGCGTGGTGCTGGGCGTGCGGACGTTGAGCCAGCAGGGGCTGTTCCTGTTCGGCGGCTCGGCGTCCGACCGGCTCGGGCCGCGCCGCGTCATCATCGCGGGCTGCGCGGTCCGGGCCGTCGGGTTCGGGTTGTTCGCGGCGGGCGAGTCGGTGGCGGTGCTGCTGGCCGCGTCCGTCCTCAGCGGACTGGCCGGCGCGTTGTTCAACCCGGCGGTGCGCGCGTACATCGCGGACGAGTCGTCCGACCGGGCGGGCGCGTTCGCGCTGTTCAACGCCTACGGCCAGGCGGGCGCGCTGGCCGGGCCGCTGCTGGGCGGCCTGCTGATGCTGTGGGACTTCCGGGCCGCGGCCCTGGTGGCGGCCGGGATCTTCGCCGCGCTCACGGTGGCGCAGGCCTTCGCGCTGCCCGACCGGCCGGCGCCGCCGCACCGGGGCACCGTGCTGGACGACTGGCGCGAGTGCCTGTCCGACCGGCGGTTCCTGGCGTTCACCGGCGCGCTGACCGGCATGTTCGTGCTGCAGAACCAGCTGTACCTGGTGCTGCCGCTGGAGGCGCGGCGGCTGTCCGGCTCGTCGTTCGCCGTCGCGGCGGTGTTCCTGGTGTCGACCGTGGCCACCCTGCTGTTCCAGGTGCGCGTCACGCGGGCGTTGGGCCGGTTCGCGCGCGGCCGGGCGATAGCGCTCGGGCTCGCGGTGATGGGGCTCGGGTTCGCCGCCACGGCGGTCGGCCACGTCGGTCCGCTCGGCGGCATCACGCCCGTGCTGGTCACGGCGCTGCTGCTGTCGGTCGGCGTGATGATCGCGCACCCGTTCGTCTACGAGCTGATCCCGGCGTTCGCCCGCACCGGCTTGGCGGGCACCTACTTCGGCGTGTTCTACCTGGTCTCGGGGATCGCGGCGGCCCTGGGCAACGCGGCGATCGGCTGGGTGTTCGAGCGGTCCGCCCCGGTGGCGTCGCTGCTGTGCGTCGGCGTCGGGCTCGGCTGCGCGGCGGCCGTGACCTGGCTGCACCGGCGTGGCGTGCTGACCGTGACCCGAGAGGTGGCCCGATGAGCGAGAACCTGCTGACCGACAACCCCGGCCTCTACGAGCGGCAGTTCCCCGACCCCGACCACGTCGCCGCCCGGTTCGCGCACGACGTCGTGACCAGGTTCGGGGTCGACCGCCCGGGGACCGCGCGGACCCTGCTGGACGTCGGCTGCGGCACCGGCCGCGACGCCGGCCACCTGGCGGGCCTCGGCTACGAGGTGGTCGGGCTGGACAGCTCCGAGCGCATGGTCCAGCACGCCCGCGCGCACCACCCGGCGGCCGGGTTCGTGCTCGGCGACATGCGGTCGTTCGCGCTGGACCGGCGCTTCGACGTGATCACCTGCCTGGACAGCGCCCTGCTGTACTGCCACACGAACGCCGACCTGGACGAGTTCCTGCGCCGCTGCCGCGAGCACCTCGAACCGGGCGGCCTGCTGGTGGCGGAGATGCGCAACGGCGCGTTCTTCCTCGGCAACACCGAACTGCTCGACGACGTCCGCACCCGCACGGTCGTCTGGGAAGGCGTCTCCTACACCTCGCACACCAGGCTCTGGATCGACCACGCCGCCCAACTGCTGCGCCGCCGCCGCGAGTGGCGGTGGCCAGGCGCGCAGCCGCTGGTGCAGCGCTCGGCGTGGCGGCTGCTGTTCCCGCAGGAGCTGCGGCACGTCCTCGACCACGCCGGTTTCGACGTGCTCGCCCTCTTCGACTCGCCGGGACCGCGCACGGACGAGCCGTTCTCCGCCGACACCGAACTCGGCGAAGCCCTCTCGGGCGACCGCCTGCACCTCGTCGCGCGCCTGCGCCACTGAAAGGAACGACATGCACCCCCTCAACCGCCGCGGTTTCCTCGGCCTCACCGCCGGCCTCTCGGTCGCCGCCCTCACCGGGTGCGGCACCGCCGAGCCGATCTCCTCCGCGTCCACCCCCCGCAACGGCGGCCGGCTGCGCGCCGCGTTCGCGGGCGGCGGCGCCAAGGAGGTGCTCGACCCCCACCTGGCGAACCTGTTCGTCGAGGCCGCCCGGTCCAAGGCGCTGTTCGACAAGCTCGCCGACCTCGGCCCGGACGTCTCCCCGCAGCCCAGGCTCGCCGAGAGGTGGGAGCCGGACGCCACCCTGACCCGCTGGCGGATCACGCTGCGGCAGGCCACGTTCCACAACGGGCAGCCGGTGCGCGCGGAGGACGTGCTGGCCAGCTACGCCCGCGTCCTCGACCCCGCCCGCGCGTTCCGGGCCAAGTCCAGCCTCGCGCTGATCGACCTGCCGAACAGCCGCGCGGTGGACGAGCGGACGGTGGAGTTCGCGCTGAAGCGGCCGTTCGTGGAGTTCCCGAACGTGCTGGCCGCGTTCGGCGCGTACGTCGTGCCCGCTGGCACGGAGGACTTCACCACGCCCGTCGGCTCGGGGCCGTTCCGCTTCGTGTCGTTCGAGCCGGGCAAGTCGGTGCTGCTCAAGCGGCACGACGGGTACTGGGAGGGCGCGCCGCACCTGGACGAGCTGGAGTTCGTGATCGCCAACGAGGAGTCGGCGCGGGCGAACGCGCTGCTCGGCGGCCAGGTCGAGTACGCCCACGACCTCACCCCGACCACCGCCCGCGGCCACGCGGCCGGTGACCGGATGGCGATCCACCGCGCGCCCAACAGCGCCGTGCAGGCGTTCGCGATGAAGCTGGACCGGCCGCCGTTCGACAACCGGGACCTGCGCGAGGCGATGTTCCTGCTCGCCGACCGGCCGCAGCTGGTCGAGTCGGTGCTCGCGGGCAGCGGGCAGGTGGGCAACGACCTGTTCGGCAAGGGCTACCAGCACTACGCCGACGACATCCCGCAGCGCACGCGCGACCTGGACAAGGCCAAGTTCCTGATCCGCCGCGCGGGCGCCGAGGGCCTGACGGTCAAGCTGGACACGTCCACCGCGGCGGCCGGCATGGTCGAGGCCGCCACGGTGTTCGCCGACCAGGTCAAGGGCTCGGGGCTGACCGTCGAAGTGGTCACCGGCAACAAGGACAGCTACTGGTCCGACACGCTCAAGAACGGTTCCCTGTCGAGCTTCCGGTCCGGCGCCATGCCGATCGAGACCCACGTCGCGCAACGCCTGCTGAGCGGTTCGGGCACCAACGTGACCAAGTGGGCCCGGCCCGACTTCGACGCGCTGTACGACCAGGCCGTGTCCACTGTGGACGACAAGCGGCGCGGTGAGGTGTACCGGGAGATGCAACGCTCCCTGCACGCCGAGGGCGGCTACCTGATGTGGGGCTTCGCGGACTGGATCGTCGGCGCGGCCCCGAACGTGGGCGGCATCTCCACCGCGCCCGCGAACACGCTCGACTGGGCGCGGTTCGACCAGGTGTGGCTGGGATGAGCCTGCGCCGGTACGCGGCCCGGCGGCTGGCCCTCGGCCTGGTCCAGGTGCTCGCCGTCGTCACCGTCGTGTTCCTGCTGGTGCAGGCGTTGCCCGGGGACGCGGCGGTGGCGTTGGCGGGCGACAACCCCGACCCCCGGCGGATCGAGCAGATCCGCGCCGCGATGGGTCTGGACCGGCCGCCGCTGGAGCGGTTCGGCGACTGGCTGCGGGGGTTGGCGCGGGGCGACTTCGGGGTGTCGCTGATCTCCGGGCGGCCGGTGGCCGAGTTCCTGCACGACGGGCTGGGGCCGACGCTCGTGCTGGCGGTGCTCGCCCTGGTGCTGCTGATCCCGTCGGCGGTGCTGCTGGGTGTGCTGGCGGCGCTGCGCGAGGGCGGTCCGCTGGACCGGGCGGTCACGACGGTGACCGTGGGTCTGCACTCGATCCCGGAGTTCGCGCTGGCCGTGGTGCTGATCGCGTTGTTCGGGGTGCAGTTGCGGTGGCTGCCGCCCACGGCGGTCGGCGCCGACCTGCTCGGGCAGCCCTCCGTGCTGGTGCTGCCGCTGGTGGTGCTGGTCGCGCGCCCGCTGTGCTCGATCAGCCGGCTCGTGCGGGCCGGGATGATCGACGCGCTGGCCTCCGACCACGTCCGGCACGCGCGGCGGTTGGGCATCGGTGTGGCGCGGGTCCGGTTCGCGCACGCGTTGCCGACCGCGCTGGCCCCGGCCGTGCAGCAGGTGGCGCGGACCACCGACTGGCTGCTCGGCGGCGTGATCGTGGTCGAGGCGGTGTTCGTCATCCCCGGTCTGGGCACGATCCTGGTGGACGCGGTCGCGGGCCGCGACCTGCCGGTGGTGCAGGGCCTGGCGGTGGTGTTCGCGGTGACCACGGTGGTGGTGAACCTGGTCGCGGACCTGCTCGTGTTCCGGCTCGCGCCGCGATCGGTGGCGATCGCGTGAGGGGCGTCGGCTGGCTGCTCGTCCTGGTGCCGCTGGCGCTGGCCCTGGTGGGGCCGTGGTTCGTGCCGGACGTGCCGACGCGTGGCGCGCCGTTCGCGGAGAACGCGTCGTTGGGCACGGACTTCGTCGGCCGGGACGTGTGGCACCAGGTGCTCGCGGGCGGGCAGACGGTGGTGCTGGTGGCGTTGCTGGCGTCGGTGTTCTCGTACCTGCTGGGCGTGCCGTGGGGCGTGGTCGCCGCGATGACCCGCCTGCGGATCGTGGACGAGGTGCTGATGCGGCCCCTCGACCTGCTGCTCGCGGTGCCGTCGTTGCTGGTGCTGATCCTGGTCGCGGCGATCGCCGGGCCGGGGCTGCCGGTGCTCGTCGGCGTGGTGGCGCTGGTCAACTTCCCCGACGTGGCGCGGATCTCGCGGGCCGCCGCGCTGGAGATCGCCGGCCGGCCGGCGCTGGAGGCGATGCGGTTGCAGGGCGAGACGTGGTGGCGGACGTCCGTCGTCTACACGGGACGGTCGATGTTGCGAACCCTCGCCGCCGACCTGGGCGTGCGGCTGACCGGCGCGCTGTACCTGGTCGCGTCGGCCAGCTTCCTGGGCGTCGGCGTCGCGCCGGACGCCGCCGACTGGGCCGTCATGGTCGACCGCAACCGGGTGGGGCTGTTCCTCCAGCCGTGGGCGGTGGTCGTGCCCGCGTTGCTGGTGGTGGCGTTGTCGGTGGGGTTGAACCTGGTGTTCGACCGGGCGTTGCGGGCGGAGGCGCGGAGATGACGACGGTGGTGCACGTGGAGGACCTGCGCGCGGTGGCCGGGTCGCGCACGCTGGTCGACGGCGTCAGCTTCGCGCTGTCCGCCGGACAGGTGGTGGCGCTGGTCGGCGCGTCCGGCAGCGGCAAGACCACCACGGGGTTGGCGCTGCTCGGCGAGCACGCGCCCGGGGTGTCGGTGACCGGGCGGATCACGGTGACCGGGCGGGTCGGGTTCGTGCCGCAGCAGCCGTCGGCGGCGCTGAACCCCGTCCGGCGGCTCGGTGGCGTGTTCCGGGAGATCGCCGCCCTGCACCCCGGTGACCGCGACGCGCTCGTCGCCGACGCGTTGCGCCGGGCCCGGGTGCCGGTGGAGCTGCTGCGCCGGTACCCGCACGAGCTGTCCGGCGGTCAGCAGCAGCGGGTGGTGCTGGCGCAGGCGCTGGTCGGCGCGCCGGCGGTGCTGGTCGCGGACGAGCCGACCACCGGGCAGGACCCGATCACCCGGGCCGAGGTGGTGGACGAGCTGTCGTCGGTCGTGGCGCAGGGGGTGGCGTTGGTGCTGCTCACGCACGACCTGGACGTGGTGCGCGCGCTGGCGGACGAGGTCGTGGTGCTGCGGGCGGGCCAGGTGGTGGAGGCGGGACCGGTGGCCGACGTGCTCGACCGGCCCCGGTCGGCCTACACCGCCGCGCTGGTCGCGGCGCAGCCCCGGGTCACGGTGCCCGCCGCACGACCGGTCGCGCCGGCCAGGCTGGAGACGCGCGCGCTCACGGCGCGGCACCGTGCCACGACCGTGCTGCACGACGTGGACGTCCGGGTGGGCGCCGGTGAGTGCCTGGCCGTCGTGGGGCGGTCCGGGAGCGGCAAGACCACGCTGGCCCGGTGCGTCGCCGGGCTGCACGCCGGGTTCACCGGTGACGTGCTGCTGAACGGGCGTCCGCTGCCCCGGTCGTTGCGCCGCCGGTCACGGGCGCGGTTGGCGGCGGTGCAGTACGTGTTCCAGGACGCCCGCGCG
The DNA here is from genome assembly GCF_050946825.1 of Actinosynnema sp. CA-299493. Classification (NCBI taxonomy): domain Bacteria; kingdom Bacillati; phylum Actinomycetota; class Actinomycetes; order Pseudonocardiales; family Pseudonocardiaceae; genus Actinosynnema; species Actinosynnema sp. CA-299493. Next base: position 2,298,898 of record NZ_CP191993.1, on the reverse strand, counting down.
TCGTTCGACGCCTACCGCACCGTGCTCGACCAGGTCGGCCGGACCGCCGTGCGGCTGCGCGGGGTCGCCGACGCGCGTTCGGCGGCGTTGGCGGAACTGGCGGCCGTGGGGCTGGACGAGGCGACCGTGACCCGTCGGCCGGCCGCGCTGTCCGGTGGCGAGCTGCAACGCGCGGCGCTGGTGCGGGCGCTGTTGGCCCGGCCGGACGTGCTGGTGTGCGACGAGATCACCTCCGGCCTCGACACCCTGACCCAGGCGAGCCTGCTCGACCAGCTCGCCGCGCTGACCTGCACCGTCGTGCTGATCAGCCACGACTTGGCCGTCGTCGCGCGGCTGGCCGACCGCGTCGCCGTGCTGCACCGGGGGCACGTCGTCGAGCACGGGCCGGCGGGCGACGTCCTGGGCTCCCCCACCCACCCGGTGACCATCGGCCTGCTGGGCCGCTCGATGGAAGGAACAGAGGAGAGGAAGACATGACCGTGTACCACCGCGAAGTAGGGCCTTACGAGGTCCGCCTGGCTTCGCCGTCCGATGTGGACGGCGCGCGCAGCGTCATGCTGGACACGTTCTACCAGGATTTCGGCTACGGCTACCGGCCCGAGTGGCACCGTGACGTGGTCGACCTCGACGGCGCGTACCTGCGGCCGGCGCGGCACGCGTTGTTCGTCGCCGTGAAGGGCGACGAGGTCGTGGGCACGACCGGTGTGCGCGCCACGGCGCCGGCCAGCCCGCCGCACCCCGCCTGGCTGGCCGCGCGCTACCCGGACGGCAGCACGGCGCAGCTGTTCCGCGTGTACGTGCGGCCGGACCACCGCCGGGCGGGGCTGGCGCGCGCGCTGGTCGACATGGCCACCGCGTTCGTCGCGGGCACGCCCGGCTACGAGCGGCTCTACCTGCACACCGACACCCGGATCGCGGGGGCCGAGCCGTTCTGGCGGTCCGTGGCCGAGGAGGTGCACGACGCGCGTGACGGCGACCCGATTAGCTTCCAGACCGTCCACTTCGAGATCCCGTTGGCGCGCTGAGCCCGGTCACCCGTCACGTCGTCGGCGGAGCAGGTCCGCCAACGACGTGGCGGGGTGGCCGGTGAGGGTGGGCACGGCGTCGCCGACCTCGGACAGCTCGTCGTTGGCGACGGCGGTGTAGGTGGAGACCCAGGCGTCGAGCTGCCAGTCCGGCGCGCCGTACCCGGCGCGCGAGCGGTAGGCCTCTTCGACCGTCTCGGGGTGGTAGGTGATCGTCCGGCCGGTGGCCGCGGACAGCACGTCGGCGATGTCGTGGAACGTGAGCGCGGCCGGGCCGGTGAGGTCGTAGGTGCGGCCGGCGTGGGCAGCGGGGTCGGTGAGCACGGCGGTGGCGGCGTCGGCGATGTCGTCCTGCGCCACGGCGGCCACGCGACCGTTCCCGGCGGGTCCGCGCAGCACGTCGTCGTCCCCGACCATGCCGGGCAGGAAGTCGGCGTAGAGGTTGTCGCGCAGGAACGTGAACCCCACGCCACTGGCCTCGATGTGCCGTTCGGTGGCCCAGTGGTCGCGGGCGAGCGTGAAGGTGGCGTCCGGCGCGGCGCCCACGAACGAGGTGTAGACGAGGTGGGCGACCCCGGCGGAGGCCGCGGCGTCGACGAAGGCGCGGTGCTGGTCCACCCGGTCGGTCGATTCGGAAGCCGAGACCATCAGCACCGTCGGGATGCCTTCGAGGGCTCGGCGAACGGCGTCGTGATCGGCGTACGCGGCCGGCACCACGGTCGCGCCGGCCAACCGGGGCGCGCGGGCCGGGTCGCGGACGAGCAGCGACAGGCTCCTGCCCGCGTCCGCGAGGCGGCGGGCGACCCGCCCTCCGAGGTTCCCGGTGGCTCCGGTGACGGCGATCGAAGACATGCTCCGGGTTCCTCTCGACAGGCTCGGTGAAGTCTCCCACCCGGCCGGGACGCCTGCGCGCCGCGCTGAATGCGATCACCGTTCGACACCATTCGCGAATTCGTCGAAACACGCGCCCTATTCACGTGCATGAACGTTCTACACAAATGTGACCGCCCGGGGTTACCCTCGCTGGGAGCGCTCCCAGAAATGCTCTGCTCGCAAGGAGGCGACGCAAGATGACGATTGCTGGCACGCGCAAGAGAAAATTGACCGGCACGTTCGCGGCGATCACCGCCGCGACCTCGGTGACCGCGATGGCCGCCGCCATGGTGGTGGCCGGCGGTCAAAGCGCCTACGCGGCCGTCGGGTGCCGCGTCGACTACACCGTCACGAACCAGTGGGGTGGCGGGTTCGGCGCGAACGTCACGATCACCAACCTGGGTGACGCCCTGTCGAGCTGGAACCTGGAGTGGTCCTTCACCGCCGGCCAGCGCGTCGACCAGCTGTGGGGCGGCGAGTTCGGCCAGTCGGGCAGCACGGTGACCGTCCGCAACGCGAGCTACAACGGTTCCCTCGCCACGGGCGCGAGCACCACGCCCGGCTTCAACGGCACGTGGTCCGGCTCGAACCCCGCGCCGACCTCGTTCAAGCTCAACGGGGTGACGTGCACCGGCTCGCCGACCGGCACGTCCACCTCCACCTCGACCACGACGTCGCGCACCACGACGACCACCAGCCGGACCACGACCACCACCACGACGACCACTCCCGGTGGTGGGGATGGCAGTGGTCCGTGGCCGAGCGATACGGGCAGTGTGCACCAGACCACGACGCGGAGTGTGGGGTCGTACTTCAACGGTGGGATGAAGAAGTACTACGGCATCGGTGACGGTGGTCAGGGTGAGAGCCAGGACCCGATGTTCGTGGTGGCGAACGGGGGCACGATCGAGAACGTGATCCTGGACGCGCCGGCCGGTGACGGCATCCACTGCGAGGGGTCGTGCACGATCCGCAACGTGTGGTGGAACGACGTGGGCGAGGACGCGGCGACGTTCAAGTCCTCCAGTTCCTCGGCGACGTACCTGGTCGACGGCGGTGGGGCGAGGTCGGCGTCGGACAAGGTGTTCCAGCACAACGGCGCGGGCACGGTGACGATCCGGAACTTCCAGGTCAACGGGGCGGGCAAGCTGTACCGGGCGTGCGGCAACTGCGCGACGTCCTACCAGCGGCACGTGGTCATGGACGGTGTCACGGCGCGGTCGACGGGCGCGTTGGCGGGCATCAACACCAACTGGGGTGACACGGCCCGCTTCTCCCGCATCACGGTGTACGGCTCGACGTCCATCTGCGACAAGTACAAGGGCGTGCCGAAGGGCAGCGAGCCGACCAAGATCGGCTCCGGCGCGGACGGCGTGAACTGCTTCTACTCCCCGTCCGACATCACCCAGCGGTAGGAGACCGCGGTGCGGGCGCGAACCCCTCGCAGCACTTCCCGCGCCCGCACCGCGATCACCAGTGCAGGTCCGGCAGTTCCGCGAGCCGGACCAGGTCCGACACCGACAGGACCGGGCTCGGGCGGGTCGGCGGGTCGGACGGCGTGCCGCGGTCGGCGGCGTTGGTGGTCTGCACGCCGATCACGGTGCCGTCCGCCGCCCTCGCGTGCAGTGAAATCCTCATCACGCCGCTTTCCACCGAGGTCTCCACCGCCGCCTTGCGGCCGTCCGACAGGTCGAGCAGGCGGCACGTCGGCCGACCGCCGCAGTCCACCTCGCCGGCGCCCGGCTGCCCCAGTTCGACCATCACCCAGCCGGCGCCCTCGGCGTCGGTCAGGTTGCCGATCGCGCGGTAGCCGCCTTGCCGGACGCGGAAGCGCAGCGACTCGCCGGCGGGGGTCGGCTCGACCTCGAAGCCGTCCGGGAGGGCGGCGGCCAGCACCAGGTCCAGCTCGGCCGCACGGCGGTCCGAGGGCGCGGCGGGCACCGGACGGCCCACCCACCGCACCTGGAGCTGCGGCGCGGCGGCGATGGCCACCAGCCGGTCGTCGTCGAGCACCCTGGTCGTGGAACCCCTGCCGCCGGTCTCCATGACGCTCGCGTACGTGCCGTCGACGCGCCACACGTCCGCGCTGACCAACGTCGCCTCCGCGCCCGGCTCCACGGTGACCCGTGCCGTGGAGCCGTCCGGCAGCACCTTGACCGAGCACCGCGTCTCCGGCGTGAACAGGACGCACTCGCCGGGTGGCTGACCGCCGAGCGGCCGGACGTAGACGATGACCGACCGGTCGCCGGTGAGGCCGAAGTCGCCGCCCCAGCTCCCGTCGATGGCGCACAGCCGCAACGGGGTCGCCTCGACCCCCGCCGGCAGCGGCAGCGCGAACCGCTGGAACGCCTCGGTGAGCCGACCGGACTCGGCCAGCTCCTCCGGCGTCGCCGAACCGCGCGGCAGGTCGGGGAAGCCGCCCGTCATCCGGTCCACGACGCAGCCGGGCGGCGGCGGGGCGGACGACGTCGCGCTCGTGGTCGGTGACGTCGACAGCACCCCGGCGGGCGGCGCCGACATCGGGGAGGACAGCCCGCTCACCGTGATCGCGACCACCGAGACGACCCCGACCGCCGCGCCGGTGAGCACGCCGAGCCGCCGTGCCCGCCGCCTGCGCCCGTCCCGGACGACGCGCTCGAACTCCAGGCCCGAAGACGGCTCGCCCACCAGCGCCGACCTGATCATGTCCCGCACCTCGTCGCTCACGAGCCCTCCCACAGCACGGTCCGCCTGGTGGCCAGCGCCCGGCGCAGGGCGCTCAACCCCTTGGCCACCTGGCTCTTCACCGTTCCCTCGCTACAGCCCAGCGCCGCCGCCGTCTCCGCGACCGGCAGGTCCTCCCAGTACCGCAGCACGACCGCGGCGCGTTGCCTCGGCGGCAGCGCGGCCAACGCCCGCCGCACGTCCATGGCCTCCTCGACCCCGGTCGAGGCCGCGGCCACCTCCGGCACCGCCTCGACCACCGTCTCAGGCCGCCGTCCCCGCCACCGCGAGTCGTCGATCACGGCTCGCACGAGGACCTTGCGCACGTACGCGTCGACCCGTCCGTCCCGGTCCAACCGCCCCCAGTGCACGTAGACCTTGGCCAGCGCCGTCTGCGCGAGGTCCTCGGCCCGGTGCCAATCACCGCACAACAGGTAGGCGGTCCGCCGCACGACGGCCGCCCGTGCCTCGAAGTACGCCCGGAACTCGCGGTCCCGATCGGGCACGTGACACCTCCTCCACTCGCTCACCTCCTATACGGCGTCCGCACCCACCCCGTTGCCCGTAACTTTGCGTGAGCACGCCGGAGGGCCCGCGCACCCCGCGCGGGCCCTCCTGGTCGCCCGATCAGCCGGCGGACTCGACCCCGATGGCGTCCACGACGCCCGTCGTCACCGAGGTGAACCCCAGCACGGTCCCGGCCTCGAAGTCCTCCACGTCGTCGGTCGCGACCTGCCGCTCGCCGATGAACGCGCCGGTCTCCGGGTCGATGATGATCTCGTGCCGCCGTTCGCCGTCGTCCACGCCCAGCGCGATGCCGACCCGACCGCCCAGGTTCGCCCGCCGCTCGGTCACCTCCAAGCCCGCGATCCTGGTCAGCGCCTGGTAGATCGCGGCGCGCACGTCCTTGTCGACCAGCCCGCTGCGCAACGCGTCGGCGGCGTAGGTCACCAGCGCGGCGTCACCCCGGTCGTCGTCCGGCACGTCGGCCCGCAACCGGTCGAACAGCGCCGCCGGATCGGTCGGCAGTCCCGCCTGCCACTCGGCGGTCGGGTTCTGCCAGGAGCCGCCGCCGCACTTCGACTCGCCGTGGAAGTCCCCGCAGGCCGCGCGCCACTCCCCCTCGGGCAGGCCGCGCCCGCCGACCAGGCCCGCCGCCCGCGCCTCCTCCTCCGTTCCGATGACCCACTGCTCGTTGCCGGTCACGTCGCGGCGGAGCAGCCACTCGTCGCGCGGGTCGGCGGGCACCCACGTCTCCAGCAGGTGTTCCGTGAGCCGGGCGAAGCCCTTGCCCTCCACCGAGGACGTGGCCATCCACCAGGCGTGCGTGGCGACGTAGCGGTACCGACCGGGTCCGACGGGCTCGTCCACCGCGCCGAGCGCCCGTGCCGCCGCGTGGTCGAGCGTCTGCACGGCCTCGGCGGTCGCCGGGGCGGGCGGGCCGAACGACACGGTCTGCGCGACGAGCGCACCGGCCACGAGCACGGCCACCGCCGCCGCGCCGGCCGCCCAGCGCAGCCTCGACCGGCGAGGTCGGCCCTCCCGCGCCGTGGCCGCTTCCGCCTCTTCGACGTGCGCGAGCAACGCCGCCCTGGCCTTGGCGAGCACCGGCCCGGCCGCGCGGACGTCGGCGTTCAAGGCGTCCAGCGCGGAGTCCAGCTCGTCCTCGGTCCAGGGTCGGCGGATGTCGTCGTCACTCATCGCCGCTCCTCGTGTGTCCGGTGTCCGACGCGTGGGCCCGCAGCCGACGCCGCACGCGGTGCAGCCGGGAGCGGACCGTGCCGACGGGGATGCCGAGCGCTTCGGCCACCTCGGTCGAGTCGAGCCCGGCCCAGCCGGTCAGCAGCAGCACGTCCCGGTCACCCGGTTCGAGCTCGACCAGCGCGCCGGCCAGCAGCCGGGCCCGGGCCGAGGCGTCGACCTCGTCGGCCACCCGGTTGCCGTGGTCCTCGACGCCCGCCGCCGACCCGGCCGCCCGCGCCGCCGCGCGCAGCCCGCGCACCTCCTGCCGCACGTGCCGGCGCAGCAGGTTCGTCGCGATGCCGTAGAGCCAGGAACGGGCGGTGCCGCGGCCGGGGTCGTAGCCGGCGCGGGTCTGGAACGCGATCAGGAACGTCTCGCCGACCAGGTCGTCGGCCAGGTCGCCGACCCGTCGCGCCAGGTACCGGTGCAGCGGCCGGGCGTGCCGGTCGAACAGCTGCCCGAAGAGCCGCGACGGGTGCGGTCCGGCCAGGTCCGGCCGGTCGTCGGGGACCGGGGGCCCGTCGTCCGCGTGCTCGGTCATCATCCTCACACCAGGTGTTGCCCGCAGCGCGCCGTCGCGTTCACGGTGCCACCGGGGTGCCCCGGTGGCACCGCGTGGCCGCTACGCCTCCCTGGCCCACGCCTTGGCCAGCGCGAGCTTGCCCCCGGTGTGCAGCAGCGAGCCCGAGTACACGCGACTCGCCAGCATCACGGTCAGCACGACCGCGCCGGCCAGCAGCCCCAGCGCCAGCAGCGGCTCCCACAGCGCCGCGTCGCCGGCGAACAACCGCACCGGCATCGCGATCGCCGACGAGAACGGCAGGAACGACAGCACGGTGAGCACGGCGACGTTGTCGGAGAAGAACATCACGCCGAAGTACGGCCCCATCACCAGCAGCATCACCAGGCCCATGCTCGAACCCAGGTCCTCCTGCCTGCTGACCAACGACCCGGCCACCGCCCACATCGCGGCCAGCAGCACGAAGCCCAGCACCAGGAACGGCACGAACCAGCCCAGCGCGGGCGCGACCAGCGCCAGCAGCTCCGAGTGCCCGCCCAGCCGCATCGCCACCGGCGCGGCCACCGCGATCACCAGGACCTGGCCGATCGTCAGCAGCGAGTGCCCCACGATCTTGCCCGCCAGCAGCGCGCGCACCGGCACCGTCGACACCAGGATCTCCACGATCCGCGTCTGCTTCTCGGTGACCGTGCTCTGCGCGATGGCCGTCCCGCTCATCCCGAACATGAGGAAGACCAGGGCGAACACCATGATCACGAGCTGCCGCTGCCCCTGGCCGACCTCGGCCGGGTCGAGCAGGTCGACCGGCGGCGCGGTGCGCAGCGCGGCCACGACGTCGGTCGGCGGGTCGGCCAGCGCGACCACGCGGATACCCGTGGCCGACTCGCCAGTGGTGTCCGGCACGACCGCCGCCTCCACCTCCTCCGACCGGATCAACGCCTCGGCGGCGGCCAGGTCGTCGACCGCGCGGACCTCCACGCCGGTGTCCGCCAACGCCGCCGCGGCCCGCGCGCCGACCGTGGCCACCTTGGTCTCGCCGCCGCCGAGCACGGTCGGCAGGATCGACATCGCGAACAGCCCCACCACGATCACGCCGAGGCCGATCCAGAAGGCCTTGGCGCGCAGGAAGGTCTTCATCTCCCGCTCGGCGACCAGCCGGGTCGCCGCGGCGAACCCGCGCGACCCGCCGTCCCGCTCCCGCTCCGTCACGCCGGTCATCAGATCGCCTCCATGAAGATCTCGCCGAGCGTCGGCACGACGGGGGTGAAGCTGCGCACGGAACCCCGGCGCAGGGCGGCTTCCAGGACCACTTGGTCCACCTGGTCCACTCCGGCGGCGCCGTCCGGTTCGAACACCATGCGCGGACCGTCGACGTCGACCACCCGGACGCCCGGCACGTCGCGCACCCACCCGGCGTCGGACGCCACCACCAGCTCGAACCGCGTGGCGCCGTACCGGGCCCGCAGCTCGTCGCGCGCGCCGCTGACCGCGATCCGGCCACCGGAGATGATCACCACGTCGTCGCACAGCCGTTCCACCACCGACAGCTGGTGGCTGGAGAACAGCACGGGCACACCGGCCGCGGCCCGCTCGCGCAGCACGCCGAGCACCGTCTCGACCGCGATCGGGTCCAGCCCGGAGAACGGCTCGTCCAGGATCAGCATGACCGGGTCGTGCACCAGCGCGGCGGCGACCTGCGCGCGCTGCTGGTTGCCCAGCGACAGCTCCTCCAGCTTGTCCTCGGCCCGGTGCCCCAGTTCGAGCTGGTCGAGCAGGCGTCCGGTGTTGCGCCGCGCGGTGTCCTTGTCGAGGCCGTGCAGCTGCCCCAGCCAGGCGATCTGCTCGCCGACGGCCATCTTCGGGTACAGGCCGCGTTCCTCGGGCATGTAGCCGAACCGCTGCCGCACGCCGCCGGTCACCGGCGAGCCGTGCCAGGCGACCGTGCCGCCGTGCGCGGCGAGGACGCCCAGGACGATGCGCATGGTGGTGGTCTTGCCGGAGCCGTTCGCGCCCAGGAACCCGGTCATCCGGCCGGGTCGGACCTCGAAGGACACCCCGTCGAGGACTTGGAGGTCGCCGAAGCTCCGGCTCACCGACGTCACTGTCAACATGGCCGCAACGCTAGGTCGCGCGCGCCTCGGGCACGTCCGGCGCGAGATCGACTCCGGGGGTCATCCTCGCGGAGGACCCCCTTGGCCCGGTTCCACGATCCCGTGCTCGTAGGCGAACACGACGGCGTGCGTGCGGTCGCGCAGGCCCAGCTTGGCCAGGATGCGCGACACGTGCGTCTTCACGGTCGTCTCACCCAGGTACAGCGCGGCGGCGATCTCCGCGTTGCTCGCGCCGCGCGCGAGGTGGACCAGCACCTCGAACTCGCGGTCGGTCAGCTCCGCCGGCCGGCGCGCGGGCGTGGCGGGCGGCGGCCCGGTGAACCGGGCGATGACGCGCCGCGTGACCTCGGGCGAGAGCAGGGCGTCACCCCGGGCGACGACCCGGACCGAGTCGACCAGGTCCTCCGGCGAGGCGTTCTTGAGCAGGAACCCGCTCGCGCCCGCGCGCAGCGCCTCGAACAGGTAGTCCTCGCGGTCGAACGTGGTGAGGATGACGACCTTGATCGGGTTGCCCGCGCCGGCCGGGCCGAGGATGCGCCGGGTGGCCTCCAGCCCGTCGACGCCCGGCATCTGCACGTCCATCAGCACGACGTCCGGCCGGAGCCTGCCGACCACCGCCACGGCCTCGACGCCGTCCCGTGCCTCACCGACCACCTCGATGTCGTCCTCGGTGCCGAGGATCACCCGGAAGCCCGCCCGCACCAGGTCCTGGTCGTCGGCGAGCACCACGCGCAAGGGGGTCGTCATGCCGGGAACCTCGCACGGACCCGGTACCCGGCGTCACGGCGGGGTCCGGCTTCCAGCTCGCCGCCGTGCACCGCGACCCGTTCCCGGATGCCGACCAGGCCGAACCCGGCCCGGCCCGGCGACGTGCCCGGGTGCCCCCGGCCGTCGTCGGCCACCTCGACCTCCAGCGAGCTCTCCAGGAACCGCACCCGCACGTCGGCCTTGCGCGCGTCCGCGTGCTTCACCACGTTCGTCAACGACTCCTGCACGATCCGGTACACCGACAGCGCGACGCCCTCCGGCACGGGCCGGGGCTCGCCGTACACGCCGTGCTCCACGTGGAGCCCGGCCGACCGCGCCAGCTCGACCAGCTCGGGCAGCCGGTCCAGCCCCGGCGACGACGTCTCGCCCGCCCCGTCCGGCGCCTCGTCCTGGTCGGCGCGCAGCACGCCGAGCAGCCCGCGCAGCTCGCCGATGGCGGTGCGCGCGGTGTCCTCGACGGTCCGCAACGCCTCGCGGGCCAGGTCGGGGTCGCGGTCGAGCACCCGCCGCGCGGCGCCCGCCTGCACGCCCATCACCGACACGTGGTGCGCCACGACGTCGTGCAGGTCGCGGGCGATGCGGACGCGTTCGGCCACGATCGCGCCACGCGTGTTCTGCTCCTGCGACCGGCGCAGCTGCTCGGCGCGGTGCTCCAGTTCGGCCTGCCGGCGGGCCGAGACCCACGCCATCTCGCCGAAGAAGTACGCGGAGAGGAAGAACAGCACGTTGAACCCGATGCCGTAGAGCACGGTCGCGAGCACCGGGTCGAGCGGCCCGGCCGCGTCCTCGAACGGCGGCGTGGGCGCCAGCAGGAACTTCACCAGCCCGAAGCCGAGCCAGCCGAACATCGCCACGACGACCGCGATCCGCGCCCATCGCGCCCGCGTCCGGTCCTGCCCCCAGGCGCCGGCGCTGAAGATGGCCAGGAACAACGCGACCGAGGGCACCAGGTTGTCACCCACCTGCCTGACCTGCACCGCGATGAGCAGCGCGCCGACGACGACCATCACGGTCAGCGGGTAACGGCGTCGCGCCACCAGCGGCAGGGTCAGCGCGGCCCCCCAGGCGATCTGCTCGGCCAGCGGCGGCCCGTCACCCCACAGGCCCGCGCCCATGCTGCTGATCAGCACGGTCACCAGCACGGCGCCCGCCAGCGCCGTGAGCGCCAGCCAGACGTCGCCGCGCCACTCGGCCCCGGTGGGCCCGGGTCGCCGCCACCGCGCCCACACCGGCTCGTGACCGCCCTCACGCACCCATTCGTCCCCCATGCCCGAAAACGTAACCCGACCGGTTTCCGCCCGGTGCGGCGGATCGCCGCGCGGCCGGCTGGTGGCCACCGGGAGGCGCGGCCACGTCGCGGGTCGTCACCGGCTGGTCGGGCGCCGGCCGGGCGCCGGCGCGGCCCCGGTTCGCGCGGCGGTGATCACGAGGGCCGTGTAGGCCATCGTGAAGCTGCCGCCCGCCGCGTCCACGGCCGCGCCGACGCCGGACAGCACCTCGGCCAGCTGACCGGGCGGGATCAGGGCGGTCGCGCCGGAGGTCGGCAGTTGGTCCAGCCACTCGTCCCGGGTGTAGGTCCGGGTCCAGTCGAACCGCCACTCCTCGTGGTCGCCGAACGCGCCCGCCCGCCGGATGCCGTCGATCGCCCTGGTGGTGAACACGGAGTCACCGGAGGTGGTGGGCGCGCGGGCGGGCAGGGAGTCCGGCAGCACGCGGCGGTAGACGTCGGCGAAGGAGCCGGCCAGGGCGGGTGGCGGGTGGGCGACGTTCCAGAACACGGCCAGCCGGCCGCCCGGCCGCAGCACGCGCGCCGCCTTGGCCGCGCCCGCGACCGGGTCGACCCAGTGCCAGGTCTGCCCGGACACCACGGCGTCGAACACCCGGCCGGCGGGCTCCCAGTCCTCGAACGAGGACACCTCGACGTCGAGCCCGCGCCGCCGCGCCCAGGCGGCCATCCGGGGGGTCGACCTCGACCCCGAGCACGCGGCACCCGGCCGCCTGGAACTGCCGGCCCGCGATGCCGGTGCCCGTGCCGACGTCGACCACGCCGACACCGGGACTGGCGGCGACGATCGCCTCCACCAGGGCGTCCGGGTAGGACGGTCGGGTGCGGTCGTAGCGCTCGGGGTCCGTGCCGAACGACTCGGCCATCCGGCGGGCGCGGTGGGGTTCCGACGGTATCGTGGGCATGTGCCCACTATGAGTGGGCAAGCGCCCACTCGTCAACCGAGAGGAGCACCGTGCCGACCGGTGTGGCCATCCGCGACGTGCGCGAGCAGCTGTTCGACGCCGCCGACCGCATCCTGCTGCGGGACGGTCCCAGCGCGTTGACCAGCCGTGCCGTCACCACCGAGGCGGGCTGCGCCAAGGGCGTCCTGCACCGGCACTTCGAGGACTTCGACGCCTTCCTGGCCGAGTTCGTGCTCGACCGCGTCCACCGGATGGACGGCCAGGCCGCCGCCCTGCGCGAGGCCGTGGGCTCCGGCACGGTCGCCGACAACGTCACCGACGCGCTGATCGCCCTGTTCGGGTCGGTCGCGGTGGCGATCGTCGCCCTGGTGACTTTCCGGGACGAGCTGCGCGCCCGGCTGCGGCGGGCGTGGCCGGCGGGGGTGCCGGTGCTGACGGAGGCGGTGACCATGATCGCGGCCTACCTCGCCGCCGAACGCGACCTCGGCCGCATCGCGCCGGACGCCGCGGTCGACGCCCTCGCGCCCACCCTCATCGGCACCGCGCACCTGCTGTTCGCCGACCGCGGCGCGCGGCCGGGGCGCGACGCCGTGCACAAGGCCGTGACCGGGGTCGTCGCCGGCGTGCTCTGAGGGCTCAGCGCGGCTCGACCCTGGTGGCCGTGTCGCCGAAGACGAACGGGGACGGCTCGCACTCGGCGATGAAGTCGCCGGGGAACCCGAGCCGGAACTCCACCGCCGCCTCCAACCGGCGGACCGCGTCGTCGGGCAGGGTCGGCTCCAGCGCGCCGAGGTTCGGCGATCGCCCCGACCGAGGTGGGCCTGCCGACCGGACCGCGCCGCCGCACGCCCGGTCTGCGCCGCGCGGAGCCGGCGTCGCTCGCCGGGGTGAGCGTCGAGTACCTGACCCGGTTGGAACGCGGGCGTGACCGGCACCCGTCGGCGCAGGTGGTCGGGGCGTTGGCGGACGCGTTGCGCCTGTCGTCGCACGAGCGCGTGCACCTGCACCGGCTGGTGAAGGCGGGCGGCGCGGTGTGCCCGGCGGTGGCGGACCCGCGTCCGGTGCGGGCGCTGCTCGACCGGCTGGAGCCGACGCCCCCGGGCGCTCGACCACCACGCCTCACCACGACCGCCTGAACCCGTCAGTGCGGCGCGGCCGGCTTCAGAGCACCGCGGCCAACCGCTCCGCCGCCTCCAGCGGGTCGGGGCCGATCGGGAACAGGACGGCGCTGTCCACACCGGCCGCGAACAGCTCGGCCAACCGCGCCCTGGCGTCCTCGGCCGTGCCCGTCACCGCCAGCTGCCGCACCCACTCCTCCGGCAGCCGGCGCACGAACTCCTCCCGGCTGCCCGACTCCCGCCGCAGCGCCGCGAACTCCGCCGCGAACGGCAGCGGGGCGATGTGCGGCGCCCAGTCCGGCTCGCCGATCCACTCCAGCCCCGCCCGGACCTCCTCGACCGCGACCGACGCGTCCGCGTGCACGGCGGCCACGTTGTAGCCGACGAGCCGGTGCGGCCGGCGCGCGTCGACGTGCGCCAGCGCCGCCCGCGCGTACTCCGGCGTCGTCGGCTCGGCCAGGACCGTCCCGTCCGCGACCCGCCCCGACACCGCCAGCGAACGCGGACCACGCACCCCGGCCAGCACGCGCGGCGGGGCCTCGGGCACGCACTCGGGCTCCAGCCGGACCCCGGCCAGCCGAACGTACTCACCCGGCTCGACCGACTCACCCCGCAGCAGGGCCATCACCGCGCCCAGGTACTCCTCGATCAACGTCAACGGGCTGGCGGGCCACTCCCCCACCGACCGCATCCACCCCGGCATCCCGTGCCCGATGCCGATGTCGACCCGCCCGGGGAACAGCTGGGCCAGCGTCGCCACCTCCATCGCGGCGAACGCGGCGTTGCGCGCGCCGACGGGCAGCAGGCCGATGCCGACCCGGATCCGCTCCGTCACCGCCAGCACCGCCGCCGCCTGGCCGATCCCGCCGCGGAAACCCAGGTCCTCCACCACCCACAGCTCGTCGAACCCGAGCTCGTCGGCGCGCCGCGCGAACGGCAGCACCCGCGACGGCGCGAGGTCGCGGGGCAGGATCAGGCCGACCGATCCGGAACGGCTCACCACACACTCCTAGGTCCGCAGGTACGAAGCGCCGTTGAGGTCGAGCACGGCGCCGGACGCCCACTCGGCCGCGGGCGAGGCGAGGTAGACCACCGCGGCGGCCACCTCCTCCGGCGTCGCCACCCGGCCGAACGGGCTCTGCGCCAGCACCTCGTCGGTCACCAGGTCGGCCACCCGGTCGGTGCCGACGAATCCGGGGGCCACCGACGCCACGGCGATGCCGTGCGGCGCGAGGGAAACGGCCAGCGACTGACCCATCGAGTGCAACGCCGCCTTGCTCGCGCCGTACGCGGGCATGTCCGGCTCACCGCGGAACGCGCCGCGCGAACCGACGTTGACGATCCGCCCGCGAGTGCCGCGCGAGATCATGTCCCGGGCCACGCAGTACGACATGTCGGCCGCGCCGAACACGTTCACCGCGAACGTGCGCCGCCACAACGCCTGCCACTGCTCGTACGGGAGGTCCAGCGAACCGAGCTCCACCAGGCCCGCGTTGTTCACCAGGACGTCGATGCCGTCGAGGGCGTCCGCGGCGGAGCCGACCACCCGCTCGACCGCCGCCGGGTCGGCCAGGTCCACGTCCGCGGAGGACAGCGCGACGACCTCGTCACCCAGCTCGCGGAAGGCTCGGGCGATGGCCGCGCCGATGCCGCGGCTGCCACCGGTGACCAGCACACCCCGGCTCACTTGGCGAACACCTGCGACTCGTCCTTGAACGCCTTGAACTCCAACGCGTTGCCCGCCGGGTCGCGGAAGAACATCGTCCACTGCTCGCCCGGCTCGCCCTCGAACCGCAGGTACGGCTCGATCACGAAGTCCGTGCCCGCCGCGCGCAGCCGCTCGGCCAGCTCGTGGAACCCGGGGATCGGCAGGAGCAGGCCGAAGTGCGGCACGGGCACGTCGTGGCCGTCGACCGGGTTGCGGCCGGCGTCGCCGCGCGGTCCGGGCACGACGTGCGTCACGAACTGGTGGCCGTAGAAGTTCCAGTCGACCCACGTCTCGGCCGAACGGCCCTCTTCGAGCCCGAGCACACCGCCGTAGAACTCGCGGGCTTCGGCCAGGTCGTCGACGGGCACGGCGAGGTGGAAACCGGGTCTCATGCCCCCACCTTGACCAACGACCGCGCTGATGTCAACATTCGACATCATGCAGCTGCGCAAGGCCGACCGGCGGGGCCTCGCGGACGAGGCCGCCGACCTGATCCGGGAAGCGATCTTCGCCGGCGTGTTCCCGCCCGGCTCGCCGGTGCGCGAGGTGGAACTGGCCGCGTCACTGGACGTCAGCCGCGGCTCGGTGCGCGAGGGCCTCGCCGTGCTGGAACGCGAGGGGCTGGTGCGCAGCGCCTGGCACCGCGGCACCAGGGTCATCGACCTCACCGCGCGGGACGCCGAGGAGGTCTACTCGGTCCGCGCCGCGCTGGAAGGGCTGGCCGGCCGCCGCGCGATCGGCCGGGTCGACCTGGACGCCCTCGGCGGTCTGGTCGACGCCATGGCCCGCCGGCTGGCCGCGGGCGCGCCGAGCGACGAGCTGCTCGCGCTGGACATGGAGTTCCACGACGCGATCTACCGGTCCGCCGACAACCGGCGCCTGTTCGAGGCGTGGCGCGCGGTGCGGTCGCAGGTGCACCTGTTCCAGCTCACCCGGATCCGCCTCGGCCACCACGACTACCGGGCGGTGGTCGTGGACGAGCACCGGGAGATCGTGCGCCTGCTCGACATCGGCGACGCCGCCGAGGTCACCCGCTTCGCCGAGGAGCACGTCCACTCGGCGAAGCGGGTGCTCGTCGGTCAGCTCGACGGCTCGACGACCGAGACCTCCGGGTAGCGCGCCGACGCGCGGTCCAGCAGCGGTTGCGGCTCACCGCGCAGGTGCAGGTCGAAGAACGCCCGCACGTACGCGCGGGTGATCGCCGCGCCGCGCTCGCCACCGACCTCGGTGCCGAGGTCCAGGCCCAGCTGGGGCCCCAGCACGCCGATGTCGGTGAACGACGGGTGCGCCATGCCCGCCACCACCAGCCAGCGCTTCCACCCGGTCAGCAACGGCCAGGCGTCCTGCCAGCTCTCGGCCCCCGGCGCGCCCGGGTCGTAGTTCTCCTGCCGCCCCAGCAGCATGACCGGCTGCGACATCCCCGGTTCGGGCACCGGCGTGCCGAGGACACCGTCCACGTCGATCGCGGCGCGGATGCGGGAGTCGGCCCGCGCTGCTTCCAAGCTGCTCGCCCCGCCCACGGAGTGGCCGCCCATCGCGATCCGCGAGGCGTCGACCAGGTTCGCGCCGCGGTGGTGGCGCAGCGGCCCGGTGAGCTGGTCCAGCACGAAGGACACGTCCCGCGCGCGGCCCGCGCCGAGCGCGAGCCAGAACGGGGGGTCGTGGAGGACCTCGCAGGAGGCGCACGGCGCGACCCGCCCGTCCGGGAACGTGGTGGCGACGTTCTCGTGGGTGTGGTCGACCACCGCGACGACGTAGCCGTGACTGGCCAGGTCTTCCGCCGGCGAGGACAGGGTGGCGCGGGGCCGCAGGTAGCCCGGCGACAGCACGACCAGGGGCAGGCCGTGCCGCCGCCCGACCGGTCGGGCGTCCACCGCGGCGTTGGTCCGCACCGTGCTCAACGCGTCGGGCGGCACGGTGGTGATGCCGCCTTCCGCCAGCACCGCCCGCGACTCGGCCGGTGTCATGTACTGCTTCTTCGGACCGTGCGCCGACGCCGCCGGGTAGAAGAGGGAGACCATCAGCTCCCGGTTCGTCGTGGGCACCCACGGGTCCGGGCGCGAGGGGTCGACGAGGTGCAGCGAGGTCGTGCCCACCGCGTGCCGGCCGGTCGGCGCGGGCAGGCGCGGCGTCGCGTCGGGATGCTCGGGCTCCGCCGCCGACGCGGGCGTGGCGGACAGGACGAGGGTCACGGCCATGGCCGTCACGGTGCGGCGCAGCAGGATCGCGACCGCGACCCCGAGGACGAACGCGAACGCGGCGTAGCCGATCGGCGTGATCCCCCGTGCGGCGAACACCACCGGCACGATGCGCGACTTGAAGGTGCGGTCGAGGCCCGCCGTGGCGTCGACGGGTTCGGCCCACCAGGTGACGGCCAGGCTGAGCAGCGCGACCGCGACCGCGGCGGCCGGCGCGCCCACGCCGAGCTTGACCGCGAGCCACCGGGTGCGGGTGACGCTCTGGTTCCACACCAGGTTGTGCGTGCCGGCCTCCAGCTCGCGGGTGATCATCGGCACGCCCCAGAACACGCCGAGGGCGGCCGGCAGCGCGTAGACCGCGAGCAGGCTGCCGTCGTACCAGGGCTCCAGGTCGCCGCGACCGCCGCGGTCGGGGCGCGTGATCACGAGCGCCACGCCGACCAGCGCGAGCCCCGCGCACACCGACACCACCGGGAAGCGCAGCTGCCGCCACGTCAGCCACGTCATCGGACGACCCCCAGGTTCGGGCGTTCGACGCCGGGGTTGCCCAGGTAGGCCAGGATCAGGTCCTCCAGGTCGAGTTCGCCGACGTCCCAGGCGGGGTCGAGGATCGGCGCCTCCGTCCGCACCAGCACGGTGGTCTGGCGGTCGGTGTGGCGCGCCGAGACGACCCGCTGGTCCGCCGGCAGGGTGTCGACGTCCCGACGCGGCCCGGTCAGCCTGCGGTGCGTGGCGAGGAGCTCGTCGACGTCGCCGGTGAGCCGGACCCGGGAGTCCACCAGCACGACGAGGTGGTCGCAGACGCGTTCCAGGTCGGCGACCAGGTGCGAGGACAGCACCACGCTGAGCCCGTGCTCGGCCACCGCCGCCATGAGGTCCTGGAGGAACTCCCGCCGCGCCAACGGGTCCAGCGAGGCGACCGGTTCGTCCAGCAGCAGCAGTTCGGGCCGTTTCGCGATGCCGAGGGTGAGCGCGAGCTGGGCGCGGTGGCCGCCGGACAGCTTGCCCGCGGCCAGCGCGGGGTCGAGCCCGAGCCCGGCGACCCGGTCCCGCGCCAGCGCGTCGTCCCAGCCGGGGTTGAGGCGCGCGCCGAGGCGCAGGTGCTCCTCGACGGTCAGGTTCGCGTAGACCGGGGCGTTCTGCGCGACGAAGCCGACTTTCGCCAGCTGCGCCGGACCGCTGCCCGGCACGCCGCCGCACACCTCGATCGTGCCGCTCGACGGTGCGAGCATCCCCGCCGCGAGGCCGAGCAACGTGGACTTGCCCGCGCCGTTCGGGCCGACCAGCCCGGTCACGTGCCCGGCGGGCACCTCCAGCGTGCACCCGGTCAACGCCCAGCGCCGCTGGTACCTCTTGCCCAAACCCCGGGCGCGCAGGACGGTCACGCCGTGTCCTCCTCGGCGGCGGCGCGGGACGTGGTGAGGAACAACGCCTCGACGCCCTCCTCGTCCAGGCCGGCGCGGCGGGCCTTGGCGAGCCAGCGCCGCAGGTCCTGGCGCAGCGGCGCGAGCGCGGCGAGCGAGGTGCCGGACAGCGTGCCCGTCACGAACGTGCCCACCCCGGGACGGGCGGCGACCAGGCCGTCGTGCTCCAGTTCGCGGTAGGCCTTGAGCACCGTGTTCGGGTTGATCGCGAGGTCCGCCACCACGTCCTTCACCTTCGGCAGCTGATCGCCTTGGCGCAGCAGGCCGAGCCGCAACGCGTGCCGCACCTGTCGGACCAGTTGCTGGTACGGCGACAGGCCCGACCTGCCGTCCAGGTGGAACTCGATCACGACTACCTCCATTTATCTAGCTACCTAGCACTATAGGCACATGGAGGGACGGCGTCGAGCAGGCGGCCGGTCGGCGGATCGCCGGCAGTCGCTTCGCCGGTGAGGCGCGGGGTGACGGCGCACGGCGGGGCCGGGCGTCGTGCCCGGCCCCGCCGCGGTGCTGGTGCTGGTGCTGGTGCTGGTGCTGGTGCTAGAAACGCGCTCCCACGTCGGCGCCGTTGCTCGGACGCAGGAAGGTGGAGGACGGGATCGAGCCGTCGGCGGTGCGCGGACCCGTGATGGCGCCCGGGTTCGTGCTCGCGAACGACCACGAGCCGCCGAGGTCCCACGAGTTGCCGCTGCCGCCGGAGTTCGAACCGAGCGAGGCGTTCGTGCCGTTGGCCACCGCCAGGTTCTTGGTCAGCGTGCTCGTCGAGCGGTCGAACTGGAACCCGGTCTTCGGGTTGTCCCACGCGGTGCTGCGCTCGATCCGGTGCCGGCCGGGGTTGTTGTTGTCCACGAAGCCGCCGGCCGCGTTGTCCCACGCCATCGTGTTGCGCGCGGTGTGGTCGGCGGCGACGCCGTTGCCGCCCAGCTTGAACCCGTTGCCGTCACCGGTGAAGTCGGGCAGGTTCCAGCGGTTGAAGCCGTTGCCCCAGGCCAGGCTGTTCTCCAGCAGGATGGGCGAGGAGAACATCCAGTAGTCCAGGCCGTCGTCGGAGTTGTTCCAGAGCCGCGCGCCGCGCACGACGTTGCCGGTGCCGGAGCCCTCCTTGATGGCCAGGCCGTCGGCGCTCTCGCCGTTCTTGCGCGGGTCGCGGTTGCCGTACGCGTCCAGGTTGACGACCTGGTTGTTGCTCGACGCACCCTGGAGGTGCAGGCCGGACTCGTAGTTGTCGCGCGTGACGAGCCGGTCGAAGACGGTGTTGTTGACGTCGAGGCCGAACACGCCGTAGGGCCCGTGGACGATCTCCAGGCCGATCAGCCGCCAGTGGTCGCCTTCGACGTGGACGGCGCCGCGTTCGGCGCGCGGGATGCTGGAGCCGACCGCGCCCGGCGTGTGCGGCATGTTCTCGCCGTCGATGACCACGTGCTCGCCGTTGTAGTTGCGCAGCGTGATCGGTTCGCTCGCGGTGCCGTTCTTGAGCAGTTGGATGTTGGTGCTCGGCGCGTACGTGCCGCCGCGCACGTGGATCGTGTCGCCGGGCTGGGCCAGGTCGACACCGCGCTGGATGGTGCGCAGGGGCGCGGCGAGCGTGCCGGGGTTGCCGTCGTCGCCGTCGGTCGCCACGTGCAGCGCGTCGGCGGGCGGCGGCGTGCCGTCCTGGGTGAAGTCCAGGTAGTCGACGTTCGGCAGGCCGGCCGAGGTGGTGGGGCTGAGCCGGATCGTGGCGGAGCCCGCCGGCACCGTCACGGACAGGGTCTTCGAGACCCAGGTCGACCACGCGCCGGTCGCCTCGAACGAGACCGACTGCGCGGTGGAGCCGTTGACCACGAGGTCGGCGGTGCGGGCGGCGGCGCCGCCGTTGGCGAACCGGACCAGGACGGTCGCGGTGCCCGCGGCCGGCGCGGTGACGGTGAACTGCGCGTGGGCGCCGACGGCGTTGGCCGCGTTGCAGAAGCCCGTGCCCGAGTAGCCCGACCAGTTGCTCTCGACGGCGCCCGTGCACACCGCCGGCGCGGACTCGGCCTCGTGGTGCGTGGTTGCCGCGGTCGCCGTGGCGCCCGGTAATCCGAGGGTCGCGACTGCCACCACCGCAGTGGCGACGACAAAGGGTTTCAACCTCATTGTTTCTCCCTTGGTGTGACGCGGAGCGGCCCGAGTTCACGCTTCTGAACTGCGCAAACTCATTCTGGGAGCGTTCCCAGGCACGTTAACGCACACCTTTGGAAGCACGCAATGTTTTCGTCCGGGCGAATCTGCGGATTCACAATTATGAACAAATCGCCACAAACACCCGGGTCGGGTGCGGGGGCGAATGCCGCCCCCGCACCCGCCGTTCGCTAGTGGTGCGGCGCGTCTTCGGCCTTGCCCGCCTTGACCATGAACGAACCGGCCACCGCGACCAGCGACAGGATCGCCGCCAGCAGGATCGCGGAGTGCATGCCGCCCATCTCCGCGCCGACGCGCGCCTCACCGGCCGTGGCCAGCTCGGCGGCACGCGCGCTCATCACGCTGACCAACAACGCCACCCCCGCCGCGGCGGCGAGCTGCTGGGTCGTGCTGAAGATCGCGCTGCCGTGCGAGTAGAGCCGGGAGGGCAGGGCGCCGAGGCCGGAGGAGAACAGCGGCGTGAACGAGAACGCCAGGCCCAGGCTCAGCACGAGGTGGAACACCAGCACGAGCGGCGTGGGCGTGCCCTCGTCGAACGTCGTGGCGAACCACAGCGAGCCGCTCGTGGCGATCGTGCCGACGATGAGCAGGACGCGCGGCCCCACCCGGTCGTAGAGGCGGCCGACGAACGGCGACAGCAGCCCCATCAGCAGACCGCCCGGCAGCAGCAGCAGGCCGGTGGCGAGCGGGTCGAGCCCCAGCACGTTCTGGGTGTAGATCGGCAGGATGGTGACGACGCCGAGCAGCAGGCCCATCATCACCATCATCAGGGCGCTGGCCAGCGTGAACGTGCGGAAGGCGAACGTCCGCAAGTCCAGCAGGGCCCGCTCGGAGCGTTGCAGCTGCACCTGGCGCAGCACGAACGCCGTGATGCCCAGCACACCCGCCGCGAGCGACACCCACAGCGTGGCGGACGACCCGCTGCCGCTGTGCCCGATGCTCGACAGCCCGTAGACCAGGCCGCCGAAGCCGACCACCGACAGCACGACCGACAGCACGTCCATCGGCGCGTCGCTCGTCTCGCCGATGCGCGACACCCAGCGCAGGCCGAGCACGAGGGTGGCCACCGAGATCGGCAGCACGACCCAGAACATGGCGCGCCAGCTGAACATGTCCAGCACCACACCGGACACCGTCGGCCCGATGGCGGGCGCGACGGAGATGACGATGGAGATGTTGCCCATCACCGCGCCGCGACGCGCGGGCGGCACGAGCGTCATGACGGTCGTCATGAGCAGCGGCAGCATGATCGCCGTGCCGCAGGCCTGCACGACGCGGGCCGCGAGGAGGACTTCGAAGCCGGGCGCCAGCGCGGCGAGCAACGTGCCCGCGCTGAACAGGCCCATCGCCACGCCGTAGAGCACGCGGGTCGTCACGCGTTGGATGAGGTAGCCGGTGATCGGGATGACCACCGACATGGTCAGCAGGAAGCCGGCGGTGAGCCACTGGCCCACGGCGGCGGTCACGTCGAGTTCGGTGAGCAGCACGGGCAGTGCGACGCCCATGATGGTCTCGTTCAGGATGACCACGAACGTGGCCACGAGCAGCACGCCGATCACGGCGCGGTCGGCGCGGGTGAGCGCGGGCGGCGACGTCACGGCGTCGGACACACCTGCGGAAGTCATGCGTGGGTCCCCCAGAGGAAAAGAAGGGCGCGACGAAGAGGCGACGGCGCCCCGAACTCCTCAACCCTACCTCCGGAGTTCCCGACACCACCTCGCTTTTTCCCGTCGGCGAACTCGGTCACAGTCCTCGGCGAACTCGGTCACAGTCCACACAGGCGGCACTCAGCCGGTCACCCGCGCGAGGAAGGCGGCGAGCTTGGCCGCGGTCCGGTCGGCTTTTTCGGTCACCGTGAGCGACTCGTGCAGGCGCGCGCCGGGACCGGCGTCCTTCTTGCCGCGCAGGTAGAGCGAGCAGGCCAGGTCGGCGCACAGGTAGACGCCCACGGAGTTGCCCTGCTGGCCCTCGCGCCCCGCCTTGCGCGCCGTCATCAGGGAGACACCGCCGCCGGGGTGCGTGGTCAGGCACAGCGAGCACATGGTGCGGCGTGGCTGACCGGCGTGCGGTGCGGCCAGGCGCAGCGCCACGCCCACCAGGCCGTCGCCGGTCGCGGTGACCAGGTAGGCGCGCTGCGGTGACGCCGGGTCGCGCCAGCCCAGGAAGTCCAGGTCGTCCCACGGGCGGGCGGACAGGTCACCCGGCACGGAGAGGCGTTTCGCCTCGCCCTTGGTGCAGTTGACGAAGGACGCGCGGATCTCGCGCTCGGTCACGGGTTCCATGCCTCCAAGCTACGTCAGCTAGTCACCAAGGACAAACATATAAGTGATAGCCTAGGACTCCTAGGTTCGAGGAGGCGTCATGGCACGCGCGGGGCTGACCGTCGAACGACTGGTCCGAGCGGCGGCGGAGCTGGCGGACGAGGTCGGGTTCGACAACCTGACCGTCTCGGCGCTCGCCCGCCGGTTCGGCGTCAAGGACGCGAGCCTGTACTCCCACCTGAAGAACGCGCAGGACCTGCGGGAACGGGTGGCCGTGCTGGCGTTGGCGGAGCTCGCCGACCGCGCCGCCTCCGCCCTGGCCGGACGCGCGGGCAAGGACGCCCTGGTCGCCTTCGCCAACGCCTACCGCGACTACGCCAGGGAGCACCCCGGCCGCTACGCCGCCATGCGGGTCGACCTGACCCCGGAGATCGCGGCCACCAGCCGGGCGGACCGGCACTCCGAGATGACCCGCGCGATCCTGCGCGGCTACCACCTGCCCGAGCCGGCCGAGACCGACGCGGTGCGCCTGCTGCACAGCACGTTCCACGGCTACACGACCCTCGAAGCGGCGGGCGGGTTCGGCCACCACCCGCGCGACACCGAGGCGTCCTGGGCGAAGACCCTCGACGTGCTCCACGTCGCCCTCGGCAACTGGCCGTCCTGACCCCTCCCGGCCGACCGGCACACGTCTGCTCCACGCACCCGCGTGGAGCAGACGTCGACCATGACTTGTGCTCCAGCAGGGGAACTGAAGTCGAAAGTTTCGACACCCGCTGACATGGGCCGATGACAGTCCGTACTACATCGTCCCTCTGCCAAAAGGCCGCCGCGACCGCGTCCAAATGGGCTCTACCAGCGGAGTATCCACCTTTTGATACGCGCCGGTACACCGGCAGTTCATTGACGCGACACCATGGTGCCCCCTATCGTTTCGAACGAGATCCCGAAAGTTTACTTGAATATTCGAAAGTTTCGGCGACCGTCCTGCAGACCCCCGCCAAGAAGCGGGCGGTGCCCAGCCGACCTCGGCATGCGGCTGTAGGAGGAACGAACGAGATGTCCCAACTCGTCCTGTTCGCGATCGACATCTGCGCGGTGGTGCTGCTCGTCTTCGGGCTCTACTTCCCGCGACACCGCCGCCGCGACCTGGTCGTCGCCTACCTGGGTGTCAACGTCGGCGTCCTCGCCGTCGCGAGCGCGCTGAGCACCAGCAACACCGGTGCGGGCATCGGGCTCGGCATGGCGCTGTTCGGGGTGCTGTCGATCATCCGGCTGCGCTCGACGGAACTCGACCAGCACGAGGTGGCGTACTACTTCTCCGCCCTGGCCCTCGGCCTGCTCGGCGCGTTGAGCACGACCTCGATGTGGCTCAACGGCGGCCTCATGGGGCTCATCGTCGTGGTGATGTTCCTCGGCGACAACCGGAGGCTGTTCCGCCACTACCGGCACCAGGTCCTGGTCCTGGACTCGGCCATCGCCGACCACGTCGCACTCGTCGCGCACCTGGAGCAACTGCTCAACGCCAGGGTGCACTCCGTCACCGTGCAGCGGCTGGACCTGGTGAACGAGACCACGATCGTCGACGTCCGGTACGCGCTGACCGAGCACGCCCTGGCCAAGGCGCCCACCGCGACCGCACACCAGGGAGCGCGCCGATGACCACGACGGCCTTCGTGCCCGCCCTCGCGCGGATGAGCCCGGTCGGGCTGGCCGAGCTGATCGAGCGGGCCGCGCTGCAGACCAGGGTCGACCGCAAGTACGTCGTGCCGGCCGAAGCGCTGCCACCCCTGCTGGAACAGCTCGTGCCGCACGCACGGGTGCTCGACATCGGCGGTGAGCGGACGTTCCGCTACGAGTCGGTCTACTTCGACACGCCGCGGCTGGACAGCTACCACTCCGCGGCCTACCGCAGGCGCCGCCGGTTCAAGGTGCGCACCCGCACCTACCTCGACTCCGCCGAGTGCTGGCTGGAGGTCAAGATCAGCGGCGCCCGGGGCAGCATCACCAAGCACCGGCTGCCCTACCACCAGGGCGACCGCGACACCGTCCACCCGGGACGCGACTTCGTCGACGAGGCGCTCGCCCGGGAGTCGATCGCGCCCGGCGCCGACGGCTCGCTCGACCCGGTCCTGGTCACGGGCTACCAGCGCACCACGTTGCTGCTGCCCGACTCCGCGAGCCGGGTCACCATCGACACCGCGCTGTCCTGGCGGCACGACGACGCCGCGCTGAGGTTGTCCGGCTGGGCCGTGATCGAGACCAAGACCGCGTCGGCCGCGTCGCCGGTCGACCGGATGCTGTGGCAGCGAGGGGTGCGGCCCGCCCGGATCTCCAAGTACGCCACCGGTCTGGCCGCGCTCCGCCTCGACCTGCCCGACGCGCCCTGGCGGCGGACGTTGCGCCGCCACTTCCACGGCGCCACGTCGTCGGCCGGCGCGGCGCCCACCATCTCGTCCCACCGACCCGAACAGGAGGCATCGTGCGTTTGACCCCCCGCAGCAACGGCGCCGCGGCAACCCACAAGGCCCACGGCCTGGCGGTCGCCGCCGTGCTCCTCACCGGCCTGCTCATCCCGTTGTCGGCCGGCGCCGAACCCGCCTCCCCCGCCGCGTCCACCGGTGGCACGGCCGCCGCCGACGCCATCGCCGCGGCGGCGGCCGACGACCTGGTCGGCGACATCACGTTCTCCGTGCCGAGCGGCACGTTCCAGGGACAGGTGTCGGTGACGCTGGGCACCGCGATCGCCGGCGCCCAGATCCGCTACACCACCAACGGCCAGCTGCCCACCGCGCAGTCGACGCCCTACCAGGGCTCACCGGTGCAGCTCACCCGGACCACCCAGCTGCGCGCGCAGGCGTTCGTCGCCAACGCCGCGTCCGGCCGTCCCGGCACGGCGATGTACGTCGCCCGCGAGGCCACCACCACGGCGCACGACCTGCCCGTGGTCGCGATCGACTCCTACGGCGCGGGCAAGCCGCAGCGCGAGTACTTCGACGGCGCCACCATGATCTTCGAACCGCAGGCGGGCGGCACGACGTCGTTGGCCGCGACCCCGGCGGTCGCCACGCGCGGCGGGTTCAAGCTGCGCGGGCAGTCGTCGGCCTCGTTCGAGAAGACGCCGTACCGGCTGGAGTTCTGGGACAACGCGGGCGACGACGCCGACTACCCGGTGCTCGGCATGCCCGCCGACTCCGACTGGGTGCTGCGCGGGCCGTTCACCGACAAGTCCCTGATCCGCGAGGCGTTCGTCTACGACCTCGGCCGCGAGATGGGGCTCAAGGCGCCGCGGTACAAGTTCGTCGAGTTCTACCTCAACACCGACGCCACCCCCGTGGGCGCCGGTGACTACATGGGCGTCTACATGATGGTCGAGACCATCAAGAACTCGAAGAACCGGTTGGACCTCAAGGGTCTGGACGAGGACGACACCACCCTGCCCAAGATCCAGGGCGGGTACATCTTCAAGTTCGAGTGGATGGCGGCCGAGGAGCCCACGCTGGCGTGCACCGGGCCGGCGAACACCTGCTGGAACTACCTCGAGGTGGTCGACCCCGACCCGTTGAACGCCCAGCAGCGGGACTGGTTGCGCGGTCACGTCCAGGAGTTCCACAACGTGCTCCGGGCGCCGAACTTCGCCGACCCGGTCACCGGGTACCAGAAGTACATCGACGTGCCGTCGTTCATCGACCACATGATCGTCAACGAGCTCAGCCGCGGCATGGACGCCTACCTCCGCAGCGCCCACTTCTACAAGGACCGGGAGGGCAAGATCGTCGCCGGGCCGCTGTGGGACTTCGACCTCACGTTCGGCGTCGGCGGTTTCTTCCAGAACGACCAGGTCGCCGGCTGGCAGCACCTCCAGACCCGGCAGCCGAGCGCCAACGACTGGCACGCGCAGCTGCTGCGCGACCCGGCGTTCGTGAACCAGGTCAAGTCGCGCTGGCAGGCGTTGCGGCGCGGCCCGCTCTCCGACTCCTCGCTGGCGAGCCGGGTCGACGCCCTGTCCCGGCCGCTGACCAACGGCGCGCAGCGCAACTTCCAGCGCTGGCCGAACCTCAGCTCGCCGACCGTCGGCTTCTTCCGCACCCCGACCGCGCCCACGTGGCAGGGACAGGTGCAGGCGATGCGGGACTGGATGCAGCGCCGCGTCACGTGGCTGGACTCGACGCAGGGCTGGGGCGGTCCGACCACTCCGACGTCGACCACGACGCCGACCTCCACGACCACGACCACGGGCACCACCACTACGACGACCACCACGACCACGACCACTCAACCCGGTGGTGCGCGGTGTTCGGCGACGTACACGGTGGTCAACCAGTGGCAGGGCGGGTTCCAGGGCGAGGTCCGCGTCACCGCGGGCACGTCGCCGATCAGCAACTGGACCGTGTCGTGGACCTACGCCGGCGGCGAGACCGTCAGCCAGTCGTGGAACGCCGCGGTGACCAGCCAGGGCTCGACGATCACCGCCCGCAACGCCGCGCACAACGGCTCGGTCGGCGCGGGGGCCGGCACCACGTTCGGGTTCCTCGGGTCCTCCGGCGGGGCGCCGAGCACACCGGTGCTCACCTGCGCCGCCAGCTGACGTTCCGGCGGACCCGCGTGCCCGGCACCACCCGGTGTCGGGCACGCGTGCGTGAGCGGACAACTTCGGCGTGACGATCCAGGCGAACGGCAACTGGACCTGGCCCTCGGTCTCCTGCTCCACCGGTTGATCGTCCGCTGACGGGACCACCCGCTGGATCGTCGACCACGCCATCCGCTGCTCGTCGTAGGGGACGTGGAATGAGATCCGCACGCGCGGATGTCGGTCGAGCGGTGCTCGCGACCGTGGCGGAACAGCCACCCTCACCAGGAGTGGTCGCCGCGTTCGAAGGCCAGCAGCACGCGCTTGCGCTCGACGCCGCCGCCGTAGCCGGTCAGGGCGCCGGTCGAGCCGACGACCCGGTGGCACGGCACGATGACGCTGATGGGGTTCTTGCCGTTGGCCAGCCCGACCGCGCGGGACGCGGTGGGCCGGCCGATGCGGGCGGCCAGCTCGCCGTAGGACACCGTTTCCCCGTGCGGGATCTCCTTGAGCGCGTCCCACACGGTCCGCTGGAACGGGGTGCCCGCCGGCGACAGCGGCAGGTCGAACACCGTCCGCTCGCCCGCGAAGTACTCCGCCAGCTGGGCGACCACCTCGCCGAACGGCGACGCGTCGCGCTCGCCGAAGGTCTCCAGCGCGGGACGGTGGCGGTGCTCCGGCAGGTAGAGGCCCGCGAGCACCCCGTCCCGCGCCACCAGCGTGAGCTCGCCGACCGGGCTGTCGACCACCGCGTGCACGGCCACCGCGTCCGCCCCGGTCTTGTTGCCCTGCATGGAGAAGACGCCTCCCGACGGTGTGGAACGACGCATCGTAGCAGCGCGGGGTCAGCGGTTGGCGTCGTCCCGGGACAGGCGCAGCCGGCCGAGCAGCAGCGCACCCGCGGCCCAGCAGAGCATGGTGACCACCGAGGACGTCCGCGTCATCCCGGGCACCTCCCCGATCAGCAGGAACGCCGCGCCCGAACCGGGCAGCAGGTCGGCGAGCGCGGACATCCACTCGTAGCCGAAGTTCGGCAGCATCAGCGGCAGGACGAGCATCAGCAGGAACACCGTGACCAGGGTGCCCGCGGTGTTGCGGAGCAGGAAGCCGAGGCCCAGCGCGAACGCCGACCCGGCCGCGAAGACGAACGCCACGTCGGGCAGCACGTCCCAGCCGCCGGCCAGGGTGAGCAGCGGCCGTGCCGCGATGAAGGACGCGAGGGTCGCGGCGGACGCCAGCAGCACACCGGCGGCCGTGGCCGCGCCCACCGCCACGGTCGCCCGGGACAGGAAGAGGACCGCGCGCCGAGGTGTCCACTGCAGGCTCGGCACGATCCCGCCGGTCGCGTAGTCGGACGTCACGGCGGTGAGGGCGAGGGCGAGCAGCGCGAACTGGCCCGGCAGACCGGTGACGGCCGCCGCCGCCCAGGCCGACCCGCCCTGCGGCGGATCGGGGTTCGCGGCGGCTTCCAGTCCCGCGATGGTGGCGATGCCCACCATCGTCACGGCCGCCGCCGCCAGGAACCACCACGTCGCCTTCACCGTCCACAGTCGCGTCCACTCGGCGGCGCACGCGCGCGCGAACACCCGACCGACGCGGACCTCTCGCGCCACTGCCGTCACCTTGCCTCCTCCGCCGTGCGCACGGGCTCACGGCCGTGGTACTCGACGCTGCTGTCGGTCAGTTCCAGGTAGGCGTCCTCAAGCGACTGGCGCACCTCGGACAGGTGGTGCAGCGGGACGTCCAGCGAGTGGGCGAGCCCGCCGACCTCCTCGGCGGTGCCGCCGTCGACCAGCAGCTCCCGCGCGTCGACCCGCCGCGCGTCGAACCCGTGCTCGCGCAGCTCCGCGAGCAGGCGGTCCGGTTCCGGGCTCAGCACGCGCACCCGGACGTGGCCGAGCCCGTTGAGGATCTCCTCCGTCGTGGCGTCGGCGATGAGCCGTCCCCGGCCGATGACGACCAGCCGGTCGGCGATCTGCTCCATCTCGCCGAGCAGGTGGCTGGAGATCAGCACGGTGCGGCCCTCGTCGGCGAGTTGGCGCAGCAGGCCGCGGATCCACCGGACGCCGTCGAGGTCGAGCCCGTTGATCGGCTCGTCGAACATCAGCACGCCGGGGTCGCCGATCAACGCCGTCGCGATGCCCAGCCGTTGCCGCATCCCGAGCGAGTAGCCCTTGATCCGGCGACGTGCCGCGCGGCCGAGCCCCACCCGCTCGATCACCTCCTCCACCCGACGGCTCGGGAGGCCGTTCGACCGGGCGGCCACGCGCAGGTGGGCGCGCCCGGTGCGGCCGGGGTGCGCCGCGCCGGGGTCGAGCAGCGCGCCGACCTCCCGGAGCGGTTCGGCGAACGTCGCGTACGGCCGTCCGTTCACCAGCGCCGTGCCCGAGGTCGGCCGGTCGAGGCCGAGCACGACCCGCATCGTGGTGGACTTGCCGGCGCCGTTCGGGCCGAGGAACCCGGTCACCTTGCCGGGCTCGACGGTGAAGCTCAGGTCGTCCACGGCGAGCACGTCGCCGTAACGCCTGGTCAGTCCGCGCACCTCGATCACCGGTCGTCCTCGTCCCCGGCCCCCGCGACGAGGACGCCGTCCTCGTCGTCGTCCACCCATTCGAGCAGGTCGCCCGGCTGGCACTCCAGCACCCGGCACATGGCCTCCAGCGTGCTGAACCGCACCGCCTTCGCCCGGCCGTTCTTCAGCACCGCCACGTTCGACGGCGTGAGCCCGATCCGCTCGGCGAACTCGCCGACGCTCATCTTGCGCTTGGCCAACTCGACGTCGATGCGCACGATGATCGCCATCAGATGACCTGCTCCATGTCGGACCGCAACGTGGTGGCCTGCCGCAGCAACGCGCGCATCACCACCACCAACAGCCCCACCACGGTGATGCCGACGGACATCAGGAACAGCACGAGGGGCACGCCGGGGTCGTCCGCGTTGAAGCCGACGTAGAGGAAGAAGCACTGGAACACGACCCACGCGGCGCCGATGGCCCACACGATCGCGTCCACCCACTTCAACGACGCCTCGCTGAAGATGCGGTCCTTCTCGACCAGGGTGAGCAGCTTCCAGATCGACACGACGACGACCTGGACGCACAGCACCCAGAACACCGACACGGCGGTCAGCGGCCACCTCAGGTGGGCGAGGTCCGGCGACTGCTCGGCCATGTGGCGGAACTGCCCGGGCAGCGACATGACCTGGAACAGCACCAGCACGCCGAACATCAGCACGAGGAACACCCGGAGCGCGACAACCGCTCGATGCGTTGTAACCATGCATCGAGTCTCACGCACTACCTATCGAATGTCAATCGGCACCTATCGTTCTACGTTGAGTCACCCTCTCGTCACGGTTGGTCGGGCGACGAGCCGGCGACCTCCTCCTCGCGCTCGGCCGCCAAGTCGCGCGTCCACGTGAGCTTGATCTTCAGGTGGCCCTCCACCCCGGTCTTCGCGATCACCGCGCCGGCCTGCGCGGTGAGCTTCACGCCGAACTCGACCTGCACCTCGTCCGGCCGCACGTCCATCTCGCGGAAGTTCGCCAACGCGGTCGACGCGGCGTTGCGGACGTGCCGCAGCGCGCCGTCCAGCGAGGTCGCGGCGGACCGGATCACGTCGCCGCGGCGCGAGACCGGCGAGATCTCCGGCCCGTCGGACTCCACCTCGACCAGCACCGCGTCGTCGTCGGGCAGGGAAAGCTGATCAGCTCGGGCACACGTCCCCCTGGTAGGCGTCCTGCGGCACCAGCGCCTGGACCGCGTCGTCGGTGTTCGGATCGGCGAGCAACCCGCACAGCCGGTCCATGATCTCGCCGGTGGACCGTCGCTCCGACCCGGCTCCCCCACCAGCCTGCCCAGCGGCGGCGGGCGGTCCGGGCGCGGCAGGACCAACCCGACCGCACTGGTGCTGATCAGGGCGAGGGGGCCGGTGCCGAGGTCCGCCAGCGCGACCAGGTTCGACCAGCTCCGGTCGTACGACACCGTGCCCCGCTTCTCCCCCGTCGGCAACGCCCAGGTGGACAGGTGGTCCCGGTGCCGGCCGGCCGGCTTGCCGATGTCGGTGACGGAGTGGTCGAAGTCCTCCGACCAGTGGATCAGCAGGGTCGAGCCCGCGCCGTCGAGCCCGACCCGGCCCAGTCCCTCTTCCCGCGACAGGCCGCCCACCCGCGCGGTGAC
Organism: Actinosynnema sp. CA-299493; assembly: GCF_050946825.1. NCBI lineage: Bacteria > Bacillati > Actinomycetota > Actinomycetes > Pseudonocardiales > Pseudonocardiaceae > Actinosynnema > Actinosynnema sp. CA-299493. The sequence goes on along the minus strand of NZ_CP191993.1, from coordinate 2,267,343 downwards.
GGCACGGGGACGCGCGTCCCAGACGACGACCTCGCGACCGGCGTCCGGAGTGGGCGCCAGGTGTTCCAGTCCAGGCTGACGGCCGTGGTCACGGCCGGTCAAGGCTACCCAACACCGCCTCGGGGCACGGTGGAACGGGCTAGCCTGGCCTGACGGCAGCACAGGGGACGGCTTCGGCCGTGACTAGGGGGGTCCTGATGGTTTCCGCACGCTTGTCGACACGTTTGTCGACACGGTTCATGGCGATCGGCGCGGTCGTCGCCACCGCGCTCGTGGGGGTCACGACACCGGCCGGCGCGGCCACGTCCGAGACCTTCGGGCCGGTGACGATCACCAACGTGCCGTCGTTGGGCTTGGGGATCCAGAAGGTCCAGGAGATGGACCGGATCACGGCGTCGATGACGGCCGGGCAGACCGCCTACGTCTACTCGACCCTGCGCGCGTACGACTCCGGGCACGTCAACCTGGTCGACAACGAGGTGCGCTGCTCCGGCGCGGGCGGCGGCAACGTCGTCGTCGGCGAGAACATCGACCCCGTCGGCACCGCCAACCCCGGCCGTGACGACATCACGCTCGTCAATCGGTTCCTGGTGTCCGCCACGACGACCGGCACGCTGTCGTGCGCCCTCTACCTCCGGACCCACTCGCTGGCCCAGGCCACGTCCTCGTTCACGGTCAGCGGCACGTTGCGGTTCGCCTCCCTCCAGGTCGCGGAGGACGTGAACGGGTCGGCGATGCAGACGTCGCTGCCCAACGGCAACATCGTGGTCGGGGACGCGGACGTCTACACGTCGATCCTCGACCGGACCATCGGGGCCGGCCACTCGCAGGTCGCGGTCATCGCGGACGTGCAGTACATGTCCTGCCTCCCCGCCGTGTGCAAGTACTCCTACACGACGTCCAGCGCCCGCTTCACGTTGTTCGCCCACCAGATGGACGGCGCCGCCTTCTGCTCCTCCGCGCCGATGGCCCAGACGAGCGTGACCGTCAACCGGCAGACCCACCACAAGGTGGTCCCGCTCTACACCACGATCCCCCTGGTCCCCGGTTGCGACCGGATCTACGCCTACGTGCGGGCCGAGTACGTGGGCGGCCCCACCGGCGCCATCCAGGGACAGGCGGACAACCTGACCGACGAGACCGGCTCCGCGGGTCCCGGCGTGCCGCAGCACAACTCGGCGATGACGCACCTGTTCGCCGTGCCCAGCTGAGGACACCGGCCGCGCCGGGGACGGGTCGAGACCCGTCCCCGGCGCCGGCGGGCGAGGTGGTCAGCGACGTCGGGGGTGCCCCAGCGCGGCGGGTGGTGTGTTGCCCGCCGTGGCGCCCTCGGCGTGCTGCGGTGTCACGATGAAGACGAACTCGTGCACGCGGTCGGCGGCGAGCCGGTCCACCACGTAGGACTCGCCGATGCGGATCCCGTTGCGCATCAGCAGTTCCTGGTGCACGGGGAACGCCGTGCCGTCGTCGTTGACCGGGTTGCCCAGCACTTCCAGGGCCCACGTGTCGCTGCCGACGATCGCCGGGCGGGAACGCGCCAGCCAGCGCGCCTCGCGCAGGTAGATGCCGGGCAGCCCGCGCGAACCCTCCCAGCGGGCGATGTCGGCCGGGTCGCGGCGGGCGAGCAGCTGGTTCCAGCCGGTGTGGAACAGCACGACGTCGCCGGGTTCCAGGCGGTCGACACCCCCGAACTCCATGGCGTCGCGGATGTCCTCCACCGTGATGCGGTAGTTCTCGCGCAGCAGCGGCCGCCCGTTGCCCGCGGGTTCGGCCAGGTCCCCGACCCGGCCGCGGGCGAGCTTCACCCCGAGCACGTCGAGCAGCACGCCCCGGGTGACCACCGGGCCCATGTTCTCGGCCCCGAGCCGGATGGTGCCGTGGCCGCGGGCGATGTCGGGTCCGCGCAGGCCGTTGTAGAACAGGTCGGCCGCGCCGATGTGGTTGAGGTTGTCCAGCTGGCTGCCGATCTGGTAGGTCGTGGCGAGGGGTTTCGGGTGCTTGGGCGAGAACTCCGCCTCGAACCGCTCCTCGTGCACGCTCACCCGGTTGGCGCCCAACGGCTCCAGCGAGACGAGGACGCCGCCCTGCTCGGCGAACCCCGGCGGCGGCGGGTACCCCCAGATCGTGAGCCGCTGCTCGTACGTGCGGCGCGGGTCGGTGGCGAACGCCGGGAAGCCGTTCCACATCAGCTCGCCGAGGTTGTAGGTGGTGACCTCGCGGTGCGCGCGGAGCAGTCCGAGCGCGGCGGCCGTCTTGGCCGGCGTGACCTCGTTGAACGTGCCGCGCTGGTCGTCGGGCCCGTACCTGCTCGGCGCCCAGTCGCCCAGGTTCGCCGGGTCGGCGTAGTCGAACGGCGTGTCGTCGGGTCGGCCGGCATCGGGTCGGCCGGCGTCGGCGGGAGCCGGGTCGGCCGCCGCGGGCGCGCCCACCAGACCAGTGGCGCCGACGGCGCCGGCCGCACCCGCCAACTTGAGCACGTCACGACGTCCGAGTCGGTGTCCGGCGAGGTAGTTGCGCAGCAGGTCGGGGTTCACGCGGTGGCTCCTTCGGCACGACGGGCAACCACTGAGCTTTATCGGATGCCCCACGTCCCCCGCAACGGCGGTCACCTCGATGAGGCGGCGGTGAATGCGGGATATTCCAGCGCAGCACGAAGCGTCGACCACGAGAAGTCGCCGACCACCAGCGGGCACCACTTGACGCAGAGTAACAAATAATCACCCAGGGCCAGCACGCCTCCACATTTATGCGGAAAGGCGCAACTTTGCGGTGTGACGAAACCGTTCCAGTCCCATCGTGAACACCTCGAACACCTAGCGGTTCGGAGTGCCCGAACCGTTATTACAACGTTCGGGTGAAGGACGTAACTCTTTCTGGTACAACGACGAACACACCGGGGAACGCCTGCGCCATGCGGCACCTACCAGCGCCGTCAGCCGCAGGAGTGCAGGTCGGCCGAGTGGAAGCGGGTAGTGGGCACTGATGCGGAACGGATTGATCCAGATCTCGACGGGCGACGACGCGGCCCACTACCGTGTCGAGCTTTTTCTTCGAGAGGGCGAAACATGGCCCACTTCTCCCGTCGCCTCCGCTACAGTGGCTTTCGAACCCGGCGATTACCCGACCCCCGGGCGGCCTCCCGGTGACGGAGCGTCAAATATGAGGAATGCTCAGGTCGATGGGAACGGGCGGGTCGCCGACTTCGGCAAAACCGGCGAATTGCTGCACTCGTTGTTGTTCAAGGATGAAGTCGAACTGCGGTGGCGGGAAGCGGCCGAAAAGCCCTTGCGCACCTATCTCCTGGTCAAGCCCCCAGAGTTGCGGTCAGTCCCGTGGGAGATGATGAAGTACCCGAACGGCGGGACGCTGTTCACGTCGCCGGACCGTCCGTTCCTGAGGGTGGACCGGTTCCCCGACACCGCCGGTCGGCGCGGCGACACCGATCCGCTGCTCCCGATCCGGATCATGGTGGTCGAAGGCGAACGGGACAGCACGATCGGTACGGCGACGGAGATCCGGGCGATCAAGCAGGCGCTGTCGACCACGAAGGGCAGGATCGAGGCCGAGTACCTCAGGGCACCGACGCGGCAGGTGCTGATCGACGCGTACGAGCGCTTGCGGCCCCATGTCTTCCACTTCGTCGGGCACAACACGCACGACTTCGACCAGAACGAGCCCGCGCTTCGACTGCGCGACGAGGCACGGGACCTCGATCAGACCATCACTCCCGATGTCCTCCGCCGCCTCCGGCCGCCGCCCCGGGTCGCAGTGCTCAACGCTTGCCGCACCGCCACCGCGGACGAGTTCCGCCCCCTGGCCGAGTGCTTCTTCACCGACGAACCCGGCGTGGAGGGCGCAGCAGCCGTGATCGGCATGCAAGGCAACGTCAGGGGCGCTGCCGCAGCGCGCTTCGGGGGCGCTTTCTACCGCGCCCTGGCCAAGGGGATGGCGGTCGACGCCGCGGTGACCGTCGCACGCGCCGAGCTCCACCTGAAAGGCGACGCCCTCGAGAGCGAGGGCGACTGGGTCCTGCCCGTCCTGACCGTTCGAGGCGCCGCCGAGCACGCCCTGGGCCACCGGGCGGTGTTGTCCCCGCAGGACGCCACGACCATCGACCTGATGCTGACCGACAAGGTCGGTCAGTTCGTCAACCGGAGCGAAGAGCGCCGACGGATGATCGAGAGCCTCGCACCGCGTGACACCGAACCAGCCCGCCTCGTCGTCGTGCACGGCGAGAAGGACAGCGGGAAGAGCAATTTCCTGCACTGGTTGCGCCGCTGGTGCGCTTTGCGCGGCCAACGGGTCAAGTACGTGGACCTCAGGGACGAGGCCGTCCTCGACTACGCCGCCGTGCTGCGGGTGATCCGCACCACGGATGAGGATCTGGTGTCGTTGACGCCGCGGACGAGCACGACATCCGGGGGTGCGACGGTATCGAGCACCGCGGCCGGATCGACCGGGAACGCACCGGTCGATGATGTCGACGCTCATCGGCCGAGCCCGTACTCCGACCCACTGGAGCATCGCGAGAACGCACCACCTCGACACGTGGCCGATGCGTTCGACTCCGTCGTCGAGAGCCTGAAGGCGGCCGTCACCGACAGTCCACTCGTCCTGATCCTGGACCACGTGGACGGCGTCCTCCCCTACGACTTCAAGAACTACGTCCACCCGCTGTTGGTCAAACGGGTGCTCCAGGGCGAACTCCTGAACCTGAGGTTGATCGTGACCTTGGACAGGAATCAATCGGTGACCCACTGGCCCGCGGCACAGGACCGCGCCGCGCCACAGTGGATCACCGTCGACTACCTCGACCGCGACGACTTCGCGGAGCTCGCGGAAGACGCGGTCCTGCACTTCGACGGCGACCTCAGCGACCTCGACGTGGAGACCATCGGAACGATGGCCAAGCACGTCCTGAAACCGTGGAAGCCGAGCCGGTTGACGGAAATCACCAACTGGCTGCGCGAGGGCCGCCGGAGAGCCTCATGAGCGCCGACCGGGCAGAGGTCCTCGAGCGATTAGCCGCCGGGCAGTCGCTGCAGGAGGCACTCGACTCCCTGCGACCGCCCGGTGGACGCCAAGCGCTCAAGCGGATCTCGTTGGTGCACACGTTCGACCGGGACGTCTACGACGCGGTGCTCAAGGTGGGCGGCGCCACGGGTTTCCCGGATTTCGACGAGGTCGTCCGACTGCCCGAGATCGAGCGGGTGCCGCGGTCGATCGGACTCCACAGGTTGCGCGACGGGTCGCGGTCCACTTACTGGAACGCCTGGTGGGACGACAACCCCGAGTCCTCCCTGCCGCTGCCGGACGGACTCGAGGACCTGGTCCGCCGCCTCGCCGATCACTACCGCGACCCGTACCGGCCGCACGAACTCCTCAAGCAGCTGGCGCTCATCGAGCCGACAGGGGCGAAGGACCTGTTCGAAGAGCTCTTCCAGGCGGCCGACGAACGGTTCGACCTCGCCGGTTGCCAGGACCTGCTCAACGCGTTGTGCGACGCCGACCGCACGGTGGTCCTCGACCCGACGCTCGTCGAACTCCACGATGACAAGACCACGTACCTGCGCGCCAGGAGCCATTCGTCCAACGACTTCCTCCGGACGGGGACGTTCTACGAAACCAGCGGAACCATCACCGCCTACCGCGAGCTGCTGAGTGACGTCGAGCCGCGTGTCCTCGAGCTCCACGCGCCCGCGGGCAGCGGAAAGACCATGGAGCTGCGTTGGCTGCTGTCGCGTGTGCTGGTCCCGGAGCGCTCCCCGTTGGACTTGGGGCGCATACCGGTCGCGAAGAGCGACTTCGACTTCTTGGACCCGGTGAACGTCACGAGGCACCCCTGGCTGGTGTTGCTGGATGCCGCCGTGCAGCTCAACCAACAACTGCCGGGATCACCTTTCCAGGAGTTCCTCGAAGCCTACGGCTGGGCCGCGCCCCTGTTGCGCCGCGAGGTCGTCGATCCCGACCGGGCCGCCGCGGCGAGCCGCCGCTTGCGGAATCAACGCGCGCGGCTGGCCCGGAGTGTGCCCAACCGGTTCATGAGCACCTTGAACGGTGTCCTCGGGGACAAACCCGTGGTCCTCATCTTCGACACGTTGGAAGAGGTGCACCTCAGGCCCCAAGGCGACCTGGACGCCTTGTTGGTGCTACTGCGGTCCTTGCACGACAGGTGCCCCGGCGTCCGCTTGGTGCTCTCCGGCCGCTACCCGCCCAGCGGCAAGTCGAAAGAGGTGCCCCTGCCCGCGGCGAAGCGCGAACCCGGCCCGTTCACCGCCGCGGATTCCGAGGGCTACCTGAGGTTGCGCGGCATCGTCGACCCGCCTGTGCGCGACGCCGTCGTCACCAAGGCAGGAGGCAATCCGTTCAAGCTGTCGCTGCTGGCGGACCTCGTCCAGCAACAGCCCTCGCTCACCCCGGAGCAGATCGAACAGCACGACGCCGACCTGATCTACCTCGTGCTCCGGGTCATCAACCGGGTCGACGACCCCCAGGTCCGGTGGCTGCTGAGGTACGGGGTGATTCCGCGAACATTGGACCTGGACTTCGTGCGCGCGGTCGCCGAACCTCATCTGAGGCGCGCCATGTCCGGCGACGTCGACCTCGACAACCCCGACGTCGACCCGTTGCCGTCCGAATTGCGCAGAAACGGATCCACCTTCCCGATCAACACCCGACCCGCGCCCGATCAACGGTTGGACGTCGAGCAGGTCTGGCGTCGACTGCACGCCTACGCGGGAACGAGTTCCTGGGTGACCTCGGCAAACCGCGCGTCGGATTCGTTGCGCTTCCACGCGAGCGTGCTCGCGCCGATGAGGGCTGTGGTCCGACGCCACCCGGTGCACGAGCACTTGCAGCGTGGCGCGTGGAAGTACTTCGAGCGGAAGGCCGCTGAGCACCACACGCGGTGGATCGAGTACACCTGTGAGGCCATCTACCACCGCTTCCAGTTGGAAGGCCGGGGTGCTGCGGCGTACTGGCGGCGGGTGATCGGCGAGATCGGGCTCGACGAACCGGAACGATGCGAGGCGATCGCCGCAGAGGTGCTCGGCCAGGACTACCTGGACCCGTCATCCGGCGACCCCCTGCGATGGCAGGGGACGGAACCGATCATCGACCTGGAGACCGCGGTGGAAGCCCGGTTCATCCGGATGAGCGCGCTGACCCAGATCGCGAGGATCAAACAGGTACCTCCTGACGATCAGCGGTGGAGCCGGGTCGAGCGGGACCTGGCCGAGATCGCCACGGCGCACGAGCGGATCGGGCGTAACGTGGTGCCGTGGTGGCGCCTCGCCTATGTCCAAGCGGCCCTGCAGTTGAAGATCGGTGCCCCCCACGAGGCCGAACGGCTGCTCAACGACGCGTTGCCGCACGTCCGGGGACTGCACGACGAGGTTCGGCTGCACGTGCTGCTGGGCGACGTCGAGCTGGCCTTGGGACGGGCCTCGGCGCCCGAGACCTACGCACGAGCGCACGATGCGGTGGTGCGGCACGGCTTGGCGCCGAGCAGGCTCACCACGATCATCCACACCCGCCAGGTCAAGGCCTACCACGTCGCGGGGAGGTTTGACAGAGCCATCGATGTGCTCACCAAAGCGCTCGGCGTCGACGGGCTCGACCGGGATCATCGCGACGAACTGCTGTTACTGGCGGTGGACAACGGGATCTCGACCGGCCGCCTGGCCTGGGCGCGGAGCCAGGCCGAGGCACTGCCGAACACGCCGACGAAGCACGACTCCGTGATCGCCGGGGCGAAGGTCGCTCTCGCCGGTCGTGACCCGGTCGGCGCCCTCAGCCTCGTCGTGCCGACGCACCCCCATCTCGTCGACACCGCGCGGTCCGGCCCACCGCACCCCGGCGAGCACGAGTTGGCCGGTCTGGCGGCGGGGTCACTCGCGCGGTTCGACGAGGCGCTCAGCGCGTTGGAGTCGGCGAGAGCGCTGTGGCACGCTGAAGGCGATTTGGAGGCCGTGGCCCGGTGCCACACCCACTCCGCACTCCTGCAGATGCGGGACGTGGGTAACTTCACGCTGGCTGAACAGCACTTGGCCGAGGCATTCGAACTTCACCCGCCCTCTCCCGAGCAGGCCTGGCTCACGCTCACGCTGGCCCGGGCGGAGCTGTTCGCCAAGCGGAACGGGCAGCAGGAAGCGCTGGCGCTGGTGCTGGACGTGGTCGAGCACCTGCGAGGGAACGCGCACCCGTCCTCGCTGGTGCGCACCGCGGTGGAGGGATTGGCCATCGGGCTGCCGGACCGCCGTGCGGAGTTCCTGCACTTGCTGACCACCAACCTCAGGCGGATCACCCCACCATCCGCGAGAGTCGCCGCGCTCGGCGAACTGCACCGGGTGCCGACCGCGGGTGATGAGGAGTCGAGCAGGCAGTTCCGCAGGGTGCGCAGGATGCTGCGGGGACATCGACGCCACCTGAGCACCGGTGACATCGCGTTGCAGGAACTGACGATCGCCGAGGTGCACAGGCTTTCGGGTAAGCGCGAGAAGGCCCGGAGAACACTGGGATCGGCGGCTCTGCACGGCGAAAGGCTGGCATCGCCCTTCTTCGTCCGCGACTGGGCGCGCGCACTGGACTGCCTCGAGAAGCCGGTGCCGGACGGCTGGGCGGTCGTCCACCACTTCCTCGACGCGTTCCGACATCACCACATGCTGAGCGGGATATTCCAAGTCGAGCGGGCGGAAGCGGCGCTGCAGCGGCAGGACGTCGAGGGCGCCGAGCAGGCGTTCGTGCTCGCCCGGGACGCGATCGACAGTGCCAAGGAGCATGAAACGCAGTGGCAGGGCCGACTCGCGCTGGTCGAGGCGGAGATCGAGCGGTTGGCACAGGAGCAGTCCGTCGAGGAATCGGCCGCACGGGCCTACGCCACGTTCAACCTGCTCGGCAGCAGCATCCGGTTGTCACCGCTGTCGGAGAACTTCATCAGGCACGCCCCCCCACCGAACGCGTTGACCTTCGTGGGCCAGCAGGTCGACATCGCGAAGTGGCTTGCCAGCAGGTCTCAGCTACCGTTGGGGCACCTGGTCGGACGTTCCCTGCGGCTGCTGCAGGACAACCCGGACCTCACCGCGGAGGAGTTGTCCGAATCGCTCGCCGCCCTGCTCGGTGACGACTGGACGGCGATCGCGCGCGAGCTGGGCGAGGTCATGCCGGCTAGTGCCGCCTTCCGGTCACACGGGCAGGCGGACACCGCCACTGAGCTGATGCTCATCGTCGGCGATCGCCGTTGGAACATGATGCCGTGGGAACTGGCCCACCGCTCGAGCACCGCCGACCTCATGGGCTCGCACTCGACCGCGGGGCCGCTATACCGCACGACATCACCCGAAGCGGCCCGGCGTGACGAGGTCGGGTACGTGCAGATGGCGCTCAACCGCCTCACCGGCTCCGACATGCCCGTGGACGGCTCGTTCGGCGACCGCACACGTCGAGCAGTGCTGGCCTACCAGCGACAACACGACCTCGCACCGGACGGGAAGATCAACGACGACCTGCGCAAGCGACTACAGCAGGAGATGCTGTCGGACACACCGCTCGTGGTCCTGATCCAGCAGAGCCCGTGGCAACAGCTCGTGTCGAACCGCGGTCACGCCAGCACCGGCGTCGACCTCCAACGGCTGTACCGGCGGAGCGGGTTCGACGTCGAGGTGGTGGAGAACCCGACGCTCGACCGCCTGGCGCAACGCCTGCGGGAGGTCATCGACGGGGGCCGGGTCCCCGCGGTCCTCCACTTCTCCGGAGGTCTGCGGGAGTTCAGCGGCGGGGTCGCGTTCTCGTTCGTCACAAGCCCCTGGGAGGACGAGTCCTACATCGGGCCGCGTGCCGCGGAGGAGATCCCGGTCAGCTCGATGGACCGACTGCTGGCCTCGTTCCCGAGGGACGGCGTCCGTCCTGTCGTCGTGCTCGACGTCGACCGGCCACGCGGTGTCACCGACATGGCGCTGCACCTCGTGCAGCGCAACGCCTTCGCCGGTGAGCTCTTCTCCCTGGGTCGGTGCGCGGCCGTTCTCGGCACTGGACTGGTGGGCCGGGAGGGCAACCAGCTCTACGAAGAACTGGTCTACTCACTGGCCTCGGGACGATCGCTGAGCGAGGTGATCACCACCCTGCGGGGACTCGCTCCGGGAGAGATGAAGCTCGACCGGATCGTCCCGTTCCTCGGCGCCGCGCTCTTCACCCACTTGCCCTGGCTGCGGCTCGCCCCGGAACGGGAGAGGCACCGGTGAGCCTCGTCGAGCGCAAGCTTCTCGAGCTGGACGGCAAGCTGGCAGGGATCGACGAGGAGTTCCGGCCGTGGCTGGCAGACGCCGGCGACAGAGGTCCGCTGCGCAAGCACCGATCCCAGCTGACCAGGGTTGTCGACACGTTGCGCGGTCTCACCGAACGCACTGCGAAGGAGCGCGCCGCCATGGCGGGCGCCACCGAGGACGTGCTCGACCGGTGTCGGCAGGTGCAGGACGGGATCCTCGAGGTCTACCGCATCTGGGAGTTCTTCCGGTCGAAGTTCGCCCTCCGGTACCACGAGCCTTACCGGCAGTTCCTCGCCGTGGCGGACGAGTTCGTCTGGGCGTGCTACGAGCCGGCACTCGAACACGCCGAGGTCACCGACCGACCGGGGGCGACCGGCACGGAACCGCCGCTGGTCTACTTCAGCGGGGACTTCAGCCCTTTCATCCACCTGAGAGGCGAGAACTTCGACGTCGAGGACGTAGAGGGCACGGAGGAGTACGACGACATACTCCTGTCCTTACCGGTTCCGGTCGTCGCCCTTCCCCGCTACCAGCTGGATCACCTGCCGGAGCTGCTGCTCCTCGCACACGAGGTCGGCCACTGCGTCGAGCGGGATTTCGATCTCGCCTTCACCACCAGCCGACACCTCAGCTACCAGGCCCAGGACATCCCGGGTGACCGCCGGTCCACGTGGCGCGGTTGGTTGAGCGAGCTCTTCGCCGACTGCTTCGCCACCGTCATGGCCGGACCGGCTTTCGTCAGCGCGCTCGTCGACTTCCTCGCATTCGGTCCGGACATGACGTCCGACGATCAGATGCCGTCGAGGGGGACCATCCACCCGCCGACGCGGTTGCGGATCGCCGTGGCGACCCGGTTGCTCGAACGCATCGGGTTCGCACCCGAGGCGCACGAGATCCGTGGTTCGTCGGCACGCCAACAGGTCGGTCCGTTCGCCGACGACGTGGACACGATCGCCGGAGTTCTCGTGTCGGTCGCCTATCCTCAGCTGCGCGACCGCACGTTGCTCGACTTGAGGCGGTTCACACCGGAACAGCACCGCCACGCGTTGACCGCCGCGAAAGCCGCGTTGAACAGACAGGCGCCGAGCACGCTGGACATCCGTTCGCTCGTCGCCGGCAGCCGCATCGCGTTCGAAGAAGATCCTCGGCAAGCCGCGAGGAGCCAGAGCATCATCCTCGGACGCGCGCAACAGGCTGTGAACGACAAGCCCCGCCGGGCCGATGAGCGCTCCACCTCCGCGACGGATCGCGCGACGGGCGCCGCGCTGTTCGACCTCATCGCCGACCACAGACATCGCACAGGAGACCGCAGTTGAGTGAAGCACCCGACCCGTTCCGAGGACCTGCGGAGGAAATGGCACGCGCGGTCGCGGGTGATGACGACGCACGGTTCGTGCTCGCCTTCCAGACCTTCCTCAACCAAGCGCGGAACTTCGCCGACGCCGAGGACCCCGCCCACCTCGCCAAGTCGATGCTCCGGCGCGGCGCGGCGGAGGTGCGGGCAGCACCCAGCGGTCGATCGCGTGAGGCCGACGGGTTGTACGGCGACCGGACGTTCCGGCGCAACGCCCGGGCGATGGTCGCGAACCGCAAGAGGATCATCGGCGGTGTCCGCACATCGAGCTTCCCGGACTGCGTCGCGGTCGGGAGCGCGCACGACTGGTGCTGTTCCGGCACGATCATCGCCCCGAACGTCGTCCTGACCGCGGCACACTGCGTCGGAGGTGGTTGCGCCGAAAGAGTTTTCCTGGGTGAGGACGTGGAGTTCCCCGACGTCGGGCAGGTGGTCGCCGTGCGGAGCGCCGTCGTGGCACCCCAGTACGCGCCAGGTAGCCGGATCGGCGACATCGCGGTGCTGGTCCTCGACCGGGCCGTGGAGGTGGAGCCCCGGAAGATCGCCCGACGGGGTGCTTTGGACGACGCCACCTTCGTCCGCGTGGCCGGCTACGGGAACACCGATTTCCGGGGCAACCGCGGTTACGGCATCAGGCGACAGGTGGACGTTCCACTGGCCGGGACCTCCGAGGGGTACGGCGCCGATCTCGCGACCGAGTTCGTGGCCGGTGCGCCCTTCCTCGACCTGGACAGCTGCAGTGGGGACAGCGGTGGACCCGCGTACGTGTCCGTGGACGGTGAGTGGCTGCTCGCCGGCGCGACGTCCCGTGCCATCAGCGGCAGGCGCGTCCGACCTTGTGGCGACGGTGGTGTCTACACGCGGGTGTGCGAGTACGAGGAATGGATCAGATCCGTACCCGGAGGCAAGTGGTGAGCCCCTGCCCGCCCTCTCCCTCGCGCTCCGGGCGCTAGCGGGACGTCGCCGACCCGCAGTGCCCTGACGAGCACCGGCAGACTCCCTGCCTTGATCGGTGAACGCACCCGGACCACGAGGTCCAGGGATGACAGGATTGCCCGGTGAGCCGTTTGGGCACACCACCCTGGTGACTACGACACGTGATGCGCGGCAGGTGGTGGTCGTCGAGCGCTTCGTGGTGCGGAGTGCGGTGTCGTGGGTGGCCGCTTCCGCAGCCGGTGTCGCGTTCGCGGTGGTCCTGGTGGCCGTGTGGACGGGGTGGGCGCCCGTGCGCGAGGTCGACCAGGCGATCTCGGACGGGCTCACGCGCTGGGTCGGCGGGTCGGGAGGTCTCGGCGCGGCGTTGAGCGGGATCACGCGGCTCGGTGACACGGCGACGCTCACCGGCGTGACCGCGCTGGCGGTGGTGTGGCTGCTCGTGCGCCGGCGGCCTTGGGTGGCGGCGCACGTGGTCGTCACGACGGTCGGTGGCGGGTTGCTCGGCGTGGTGGTGAAGGAGCTGGTCGAACGGCTGCGGCCGTTGGTGGAGGTCGAGGTGGCCACCGCGCCGGGCTGGAGCTTCCCCAGCGGTCACACGTTGGGTGCCACCGTGACGTACGGCGTGCTGTTGCTGGTGTTCGCGTCCGCGCGGCGGGCACGTCGCCGGTTGACCGCGCTGGTGGTCGTGGTCGTCGTGGTGGTCGGCTTCACGAGGGTGGCGCTCGGCGTGCACTACGCCACCGACGTCCTCGGCGGCTGGTTGCTCGGCCTGCTGTGGCTGGCCCTGACCACCGAGGTGTTCCGCCAGTGGCGGCGGGACGAGGGACTGCCTGCCGTGCCGCTGTCGGGTGGTCTGGCGCCCGAGGCGGCGGACGACCTGCGGCCCCTGGCCGGACGCCCGGTCCACGTGCCGGCCGACCTCCGGCTCGTGGCGGCCCGGCTGCTGGTGGTGTGGGGCCTGCTGCTGGGCGCGTTGTTCGCCCTCGGCTCGTGGCTGACCGCCGCCGGGCCGGACGTGCCGACCGCGTGGGACCGGGGCGTCGTCGAGTGGATCGCCGAACGCCGCGTCCCCGGCTGGGACGCGGCGATGGGCAAGGTCGAGGCCTTCAGCGGCACGGGGCCGGTGATCGGGGCCGCGGTGGTCGTGTGCGTGCTGGCGCTGGCCACGACGCGTTCTTGGCGTCCCGTGCTGCTGGTCGCCCTGGGGATGCTGGGCGAGGTCACGCTGTTCCTGCTCACCACCGCGATCATCGACCGCGCCCGCCCGGCGGCCAAGCTCCCCGAGCACCTGCCGCCCACGTCGAGCTTCCCGTCCGGACACGTCGCCGCGTCGTTGGTGCTCGGCACGACCGTGGCCGTCCTGGTCGTGCGCTGCGCGGCGGGGTGGTGGCGGTGGGTGGTGGCGGCGACCGCCCTGGCGATCCCCGTGGCGGTCGCCGCGCAACGCCTCTACTCGGGCGTCCACTACCCCACCGACCTGCTCGGCAGCCTCCTGCTGGCCCTGCCGTGGGTCACCGCGGTGGCCCTGGCGACGGTCAGCGCACCTTCGCCAGCAGCAGGTTCGGGTCCGCGGCGGTGGAGTAGGCCGCGCTGAGCACGTACGCCGTGCGACCGCGCACGGCCACCGACGTCGGGTTCCGCAAGCCGTCGGCGGACGTGAGCAGCACGGTGGCGGCGCCGTCCGGCGCGATGCGGACCACCTGGTTCGGCCCGTTCAGCGCGGCCAGCACGTCGCCGCCCGCGAACGCGAAGTCGTCGATGCCCACGAGGCCCCGAGCCCGGACCTCGACGTCGCCCGGACCGCCGCGCCGCACCGGGATGCGCAGCACCGTGCCCTGGTCCAGGTTCGTGGCCCACACCGCCCCGCCGCGCACCTTGACGCCGTTGGCGCCGAGGAAGCCGGTGGCGGCGAGCTCCGGCGCGGCCGACCAGACCGCGGCCGTGCCACCGCGCAGCGGCACGGTCGTGATCGTGCCGAGCACGGAGTCGGTGACGTAGAACGTGCCGGCGCGGTCGTCGAGAGCCAGGCCGTTGGGCAGGCCGTCGGCCGGCAGTGCGGCGATGCGCTGCGCCGCGCCACCGTGCCTCAGCCGGTAGAGCCCGGTGGACGCCGGGTCACCGCTGGCGTAGAGGTAGTACAGCGTCCCGTCGTGGGTGCGCACGATCCCCGTGGTGAGGGGGAAGCCCAGCACGGGCGTGCGCACGCCGCCGTCGGCCGGCGCGGGCAGGGTCGCCAGGATCCGGGTGACGCCGGCGGGACTGACCGCGGCGACCTGGCGAGCCACCGCGAACGTGACGTACGCGGTGCCGTCCGGCGCCAGGGCGACGTTCTCCGGCGTCTGCCCCGAAGCCAGGTCGAAGTGCACCGCGACCCGCGACCGCACCACCGCGGCGTGCGGGTCCGCCGCAGCGGGTGCCGGGAGCAGGGCGACCGCTCCGGCCGTCGCGGCCAGGGCGATGATGGACCTTCTTCGCATTCTTCCCTCAGTTCTTCCGGTGGAGTGGTTCGGGCGCACCCGTGGCGGCCTGGTGCGCCGTGGCGGTGTGGTGCGCCAACAGGGTCATGGCCGCGTGCGAGGGCGACCCCGCCTCGGTCGTCGTGACGACGACGTACGGCCCCTGTTCGGTCCGCAATGTCTGCTGGGTGACGGTCAGCGCGCCGACCAGCGGGTGCCGCATCCCGTACACCGCGTCACCGCGCGACTTGACGCGGTGGTCGGCCCACCAGGACGCGAACTCGGGGCTGCGCACCGACAACTCGCCGACCAGCGACGCCAGCGCGGCGTCGTCCTGGTGCTGCCCGGACGTCAGCCGCAGGCTCCCGACCACGGCGCGCGCCTTGGCCGGCCAGTCGGCGTACAGCTCCCGGGTGTGCGCGTCCAGGAACACCAGGCGCGCCATGTTCGGCCGGTGCTCCGGCCGGTCCGGTGCGGCCGGGTCGAGGTGGCCCGCGTACAGGGCGTGCCCGGCGCGGTTCCACGCCAGCACGTCGCCGCGACGTCCCAGCACCAGCGTCGGCGCGTCGCCCAGCACGGCCAGCAGCTGCCGTACCGCGGGCGTGAGCCGCTCGCTCGCAGGCCGTCGAGCCGGTGGCTCACGCCTGCTCCACGCCGCCAGGTCGTGCAGGTGGCGGCGCTCGGCCGGGTCCAGCCGCAGCGCGTTCGCCACCGCGTCCAGCACCTCGCGCGACGCGTTCGGCGACTGCCCCTGTTCCAACCGCGAGTAGTAGGAGGCGCTCACCCCGGCGACCATCGCCAGTTCCTCCCGCCGCAGCCCCGCGACCCGCCTGCGGTCGCCGTGGTCGACCAGTCCGACGTCCTCCGGCCGCAACCGCGCCCGACGTGCCCGCAGGAACTCCCCGAGCCGGCGTTTCGCGTCCATGGGGCAAGTCTCGACGCCGCCGGCCGGCACAGCCACACCCTGCCGGTGTGTGCCAGGGCGCGGCGGGCAGGTGGACGGCGACGATGTCGAGGGGGGGTCAACAGCTTCGCCGCGGACGCGCTCGGGAACGGCTCAGGACCGGCAGCCTGGTCCGTCCGGCACGACGAGGTCGGCCACGCGCCGGCCGCCGCCCATCAGCAGCACGCCGTGCGCGGAGAACAACGACCGGTAGAACGAGACCTCCCACTCGTCGCGTGGTCGGCACACCGGAGTTCGGCGACCGGCTGGTGGCGGACCTGCTGACCGGTCCCGGTCCCGGTCCTGACCCCGGTTCCGGTGGCGCCGAACCGGGACCGGCCGGGCTGGGCGACGTCGTCCTGCTGCGCGCCGAGCTGCTGCGCCGGCTGGGGCACCCCCGAGGCCAGGCGCACCGCCGAAGCCGCGGCCGCGCTGTTCGGGGGAACGGCCGCGAGCGCCTTCGGCCCGTCGCGCGAGCAGGTGGCGCGGGCCGCCGCGCTGCGGGTCGAACTGCCCCGGTTCTGAGCGCGCGATTATTCGAAGGCATTCGAAGTCGAATGCGGTCGAATAGTCCGGAACAGGAACGAGCCCCTCGCGCTTCCGGGCGATCTGGAATATCGGGGGCAATGATCCGGCAACCCCGAAACTCTTCACGAAAAGTTATTCCCCTGCTAACGTCCGAATTCTCCGGAGCGTTCCCGGAATTCGCCGCCACCTGTTCCGCTCATCCGACCAGGGAGCCGAAGATGCCACTGAAGTCATCACCAGGCCCGACCGGCAGGCGACGGGCACGTCGCGGGATCGCGGCGACCGCGGCGTTCGCGTTCGCCGCGGCCATGGCGCTCGGGACGGGCCCGGCCGCCGCGGACGTGACGGCCGCGGCGCGCGTGGACAACCCGTACGCCGGCGCGTCGGTGTACGTGAACCCGGACTGGTCCGCGAAGGCGCGGGCCGATGGCGGGTCCGCCATCGCCAACCAGCCGACGTTCGTCTGGCTGGACCGGATCGCCGCCATCAACGGCGTGACCGGAGCCCGCGGCCTGCGCTCGCACCTGGACAACGCCCTGAGCCAGGCGGCCGGCCGCACGATGGTCGTCCAGTTCGTCATCTACAACCTGCCCGGCCGCGACTGCGCCGCGCTCGCGTCCAACGGCGAGCTCGGCCCGGACGACCTGCCGCGCTACAAGTCCGAGTACATCGACCCGATCGCCGCGATCATGCGCGAGTCGAAGTACGCGAACCTGCGCATCGTGACGATCATCGAGATCGACTCGCTGCCCAACCTCGTGACGAACGTCGGCAGCCGCCCGACCGCCACCGCGGCGTGCGACCGGATGCTGCAGAACGGCAACTACGTCAACGGCGTCGGGTACGCGCTGGCGAAGCTCGGCGCGATCGGCAACGTCTACAACTACATCGACGCCGCGCACCACGGCTGGATCGGGTGGGACGACAACTTCGGCACTTCCGCGACCCTGTTCGCCCAGGCCGCCCGCGCGTCGGGCAGCACGGTCAACAACGTCACCGGGTTCATCTCGAACACGGCGAACTACGGCGTGCTGAAAGAGGACCACTACACCATCAACGACAGCGTGAACGGCACGTCCGTGCGCCAGTCGAAGTGGGTGGACTGGAACCGCTACGTGGATGAGCTGTCGTTCGCCCAGGCGTTCCGCACGCAATTGATCAGCGCCGGGTTCCCGTCGAACATCGGCATGCTGGTCGACACCTCGCGCAACGGCTGGGGCGGTTCCCAACGCCCGACCGCGAAGGGGCCGACGACGAGCGTGGACGCGTACGTCGACGGTGGCCGGTACGACCGCCGCATCCACCTCGGCAACTGGTGCAACCAGTCCGGGGCGGGCATCGGCGAGCGGCCGAAGGCGAGCCCGGCCTCGGGCATCGACGCCTACGTGTGGGCCAAGCCGCCGGGCGAGTCCGACGGCGCGAGCCGGGAGATCCCGAACAACGAGGGCAAGGGCTTCGACCGGATGTGCGACCCCACTTACACGGGCAACGCGCGCAACGGCAACAACCGGTCGGGCGCCCTGGCCGACGCCCCGCTGTCGGGCCACTGGTTCTCCGCCCAGTTCCGCCAGCTGATCGCCAACGCCTACCCGAGGCTCTGACTCGACGGGGGTTCCGGGCCACCCCCCCAACCCGGAACCCCCGTCCCCCCGATCAACCGGCCTGCCACTGCACGGACCACGACCACCAGCGCGGCTGGTCGAGGCTGCGTGTGGCCGGGTGGTGGTCAGGCCGTGGCGATCTGCCGTTCCGCCAGCCGCTCCGCCGCCTGACGACGTCCCGGCGTGAACGGGTCGGCGGGTGCTGCCCGGTCCGGCGCGGCCACCCACCCGCCGATCTTGCCCGCGACCCTGGCCAGCGCCGGGTCGCCGGGCCGCACGTCCACCCGGAAGTGCCCCTCCTTCGGGTCCTTGCGGAAGTCGCCACCCCAGCGGACCACGCCCTCGCACTCGGCGAGGATGTCGCGGACGATCGCCACCTCGTGCGGGAACAGACCGCCGGTCGCACCCGCCGGGAACCTGGCGGGCAGGATGGCGATGGCGGTCCCGGAGCGGTAGTCCGCGTCGAACGGCGTGCCGGCCGGCGCCTCCGCGTAGCCGGTGATGTCGTTCGCCCGCAGGGTGGCGACCTCGTAGTGGAAGCGCCGGGCCACGTGCAGCAGCACGACGGCGGACGGGCCGGACCGCAGCGTCACGGACGCGTTGGAGCCCTCGACCGGGTAGGTGGCGAGGTCGTCCGGGCGGGCGGGTGGGTTGGCGGCCGGCGCGGCGGAGGCGGGTGCCGCGGGCACGGCCAGGCCCACCGACGCGGCGACCGCGAGGCCGCCGGTGATGGCGAGGAACCGGCGACGCCCGAGCCGGCTCACGTCCTCGGTGGGTTCGTCCATGGTGGCTCACTGCTCCTTGCGGGATCGGGGGTTTCGGCGGGCGGCGACGGCCAGGCCCGCGAACAGCGCGGTCGCGACCAGCAGCACGGCGACCGTCGGGTTCACGCAACCGGGCACCATGTCCTGCACCGCGTTGCACCGGCGGGACAGCGGGAGGTAGGTCACCCGCCCGTAGGCCCGGTCCCACCCGCCGTGCTCCAGGTCGCACGTCTCCCTGATGTCCGGCGTGTACAGGTGGATCGCACCCCAGGCGTACACCAGGAACGCCGCGAGCGGCGCGCACGACGCGGCGACCGCCCACCGCCGGGCCGTTCCCGGTACGCCCAAAGTTCCTCCCCCTCGCACGCCGCCCGGGCGTGCCGTCAGCTGCGCGACAACCTCTCGATCGTCTCCGCGTAGCCTTGCAGGAAGGGTTCCAGCTTCGCCGAGGGCAGCTGCGCGGGCAGCAGGCAGACCCCGCCGGTCCTGCGGATCGCGGCCTCGGTGAGCGCGGCGAGCTGCGCGTCCGCGGTGCTGCCGCCCAGCGCGTTCCAGGCGGCGTCCCGGACGCCGGTCACCGTCCCGCCGTAGCGGTTGGCGTAGAACTGCCGGAACCTGGTCCGGTGCCCGTCGGTGAGGTGGGCCCGGATCGCCCGATCGATCCGCGCGCCGTCGCGCACCGCGCTGCCGACCAGGTACCCGTCGACGTCCTCCACGAGGTCGTTGAGCGGGAACGACGACAGCACGGTGATCTTGGCCAGGCGGTCGGCGCAGAACGCGTACCCCGAGGCGTACTCGTCGCCGTGCGACCGCCACTCGCCGTAGAACGTGGCCAGGTCGCCCGACCAGCCGCCGAAGTCGCCGCGCCCGCTGTTGCCCTTGAGGTACACCGCGTTCGCGGTGGCGCCGAAGTGGTCGACGTTGACGGTGATGCCGAGCGACGGGTCCACGTAGGACTCGACCCGGGCCGGGGCATGGCGTCGGGCGTGGTCGATCCACGCCTGGTCGACGTTGCCGATCAACGTCTCCCAGCCGGACCAGGGACCGTTGTACGTCGGGTGGCGCAGGTACTCCATGACCCGCTGGTTCGCGTCGCCGCCGTAGGCCACCGCCGTCGCGTACAGGCCGTCGACGTACCGCAGGTAGGCGTCGACGGGCGAGTCGCCGCCGCCGATGTTCTCCCGGCCGACGCCGGGGTCGTTCCCCCGGCGGACGTCGCGGTCGAGCGCGAAGACGTCGCCGCCCGCGTCGAAGTCGAACTCCTTGATCTGGTTGAACGACCAGTTCGCGGGCAGCGGGAAGCCCAGGTTGCCGGAGAAGCCCCACGACATGCCGGACACGAACGAGTACCGCGCGAACGCCTGGTCGCTGACCTGCGCGCACACGTTGCGCGAGCCGTAGACGCCCGCGACGTACCGCTTGCCCCGGGTGCCGAGACCGGCCTGGATGCCCTGGAAGTACGGGATGACGTGACTGGCGATCTGCTCGCCCGTGGCGTCGTAGTCGACCGCGAAGTAGATCACCGTGCCCCGGTTGAAGCCGTAGCCGACGGCCCGGTCGTGCGCCCGCAGCGCGTGGTCGTAGCCGTTGGACCAGGTGAAGTCGTCGACCGTGTCGGCGGCGTACTGCGAGATGGGGAACACCCTCATGCCGCCGGTGAAGATGGCGTCCAGCTCGCCGGGCTGGATCTCCTTGTCGAGGGTGCTCCACGGGTCTTCGTCCAGGTAGCGGCCGACGACCTCGTAACCCGCCGCCTTCAACGCCCGCGCGCGGGCGACGCTGATGTGGAACCGGGTGTCGCCCGCGCCCGCCGGCCGGTCCGGGTCGCCCGTCGACACCAGCAGCTGCGCCCACGTGGCGTAGTCGCCGATGCCGGTGCGGGCCAGCACGGAGAAGTCCTGGAACGAGCGCACGAAGTCAGCGAGCGCCGCGTCCCAGCTGGAGGTGAACGCGGCGAACACCCCGCCGACGCCGCCGTTGACCACGCAGGCGGCGCTGAACAGCCGCACCCAGGCCGCCGGGGAGCCGGGCCGCACGGTGTTGTTCCGCAGGCCGTTCTGGGTGCCGGGCCCGAAGTTGCCGGTCGCCTGGTCCTCCGGGATGCCGAGCTGGTACTGGATGGCCCGCATCAACGCGACCTGCACGTCCCGCGTGTAGTGGCCGTCGCACGGGATGACGAAGAACGTCGACTTGGTGATGTAGGTGGCGTTGAGCCAGCGCTGGATGTCCCGCACCTCGACCCGACCGCCGGACAGCAGCACGTAGGCGTCCATGTTGAGGATCGCCTTGAAGATCTTCGGCGAGATGTATCCGTCGGCGGCGAACCCGATGTTGCTCTTGAGGTCGCGCACCGCGTCGTGCACGTCGCTGTCGTAGCTGCCGTTCGACGTGTCGCCCGCCCAATAGCCCTTGCAGAACAGACCGTACTTCGCTATTCGCACGATGTTCGCGTGGGCATAACCGAAGCCGATGTCGCCCCGCTCGGCGAGCGTGCCCAACGTGGTCGGGCCGAACGAATCGGAAAGGGTGGTGATGCCGAGTTCGTGCTGCAACGCGCGGGTTAGGGAGAACATGGTGCCCCACCCGGTCACACCGTTCTCCGCGCAGCGCTCGTAGCCCGGCACCGAGCCGTAGGTCGAGTTCACCCAGCGCTGGGCCTCGAGCACCTTCGGGTCAGCCATCGTCCGTGTCCCCCGGGATCGTCTGGAAAAGGTCGCGCGGTCCCGCGCCGGGCCGCGTCCACCACTGCCGGCACGCGCTCAGCAGGTGCCGTTGGCCCCGTTGTGCAGCAGGAGGCCGTCCAGCACCCACCACCCGTTGTCCGGGCACGACGCCGCTCCCGCCGGCGGGACGGCGAACACCGACAACCCGAGCGACATCGCGACCACACCGGTCGCCGAGGCGATCTTCCCGAGCAGTGTCACGCGTCATCCCTCCAGCGCGGAACAACGAGAGACGTCCACCGGACAACCGGTGCGCGCGTGCCGCGGCAATCGCCGACTCGAATTCCCTCGGACGCAGCCGGAAACCGCCGGGAACCCGACGGTGAACCGGAGAACGCCACACGCCGGCCGCCACGCGCCGAACGCGACAGGAATTACGAGAAGCAGCGAACCTGAATCACGCGCCGACCCCCTCGCGCCGCCCCCACGGCAGCGAAACGACGCTAACCCAGGCCGGAAAGGGGTGTCAACGACCGGGTCGGCGCTTCCACTTCTTCTTCACATTCCTACCACCGGCGGCCCACCACCGGCGCCACGAGCGACGGTGGTGACGTCGGATATCGGAACTGTCCGAATGGGTGTCGGTGGACTAAGCCGCCCAGCGGCCGGCTGCCGCCAGCACGGACGGCGCGAGGGCGGCGGCGATGAGCGCGTAGCCGGCGGGTGAGGGGTGGAAGCGGTCGGCGGAGAACAGGGTCGGGTCGGTGGCGAACCGGTCGGACAGCGCCGGCCCGGCCGCCGCCACCACACCGCCCGCGCGGACCACCGCGTCGGCCTGCACCCGTGCGTAGAGACCGCTGGCCTGCGACACGAAGGTCCGGTACGCGGGTGGCACGTGCGAGACGATGCTGAGGTCGGGCGCCGTCGCCACCACCACCTGCCCGCCCGCGCGGCGCAGGCCGAGCACGGCGTCGTGCAGCAGCCCCGCGCCCACCGCCGGCGGTGTGAACGACGTCAGGTCGTTCGCCCCGATCACGACCAGCGCGACGTCGACGCCCGTCCGCACCGCCGCGCGCACCTGCGCGTCCAGGCCGGCCGAACGCGCGCCGGACACCGCGTGCACGCCGAGGTCGACGGGGTGCCCCGCCGAGCGGAGCACCGCCGCCAACCGCTCGCCCAACGTCTCCTCGGGCCGATCGCACCCCACCCCGGCGGCCAGCGAGTCACCCAGGACGCGGAACCGGAGTCGTCCAGTCATCACAGCACTGCCAACGTCCGGCGCCGCTCCCGTACTCCCGCGCTCACGTGCACGCGGCGGTGAGGTTCGCGACCTTGGTCGCCTTGTCCTCCAGCCACGCGGCCGGCTGGAGCACGAGGTCGTCCAGCGTCACCGCGCGCAGCGTCGCGGCCACGGCGGTGATGGCTTCGTTGATCGTCGTGTCGGCGGCGTTCGCGGCCAGCGCGCTCAGGCTGTCCGCGGCGGAGTGCGCCTGCTCGACGGCCCGCTCCGGGCTGTCGGCGTCGAAGGCGGTGGTGGCCTGGGCCAGCGCCTCCGTGCACAGCTGGACGGTGGACGCGGTGTCGGCGACGGCCCCGGCCGCCTGCGAGGCGTCCTGGAGCGTTCCGCAGGCGGTCAACGCGGTGACGGCGACGATCGTGGTGACAGCGGCGGCTAGACGGGTGGTGACGCGCATGGCGTGCTCCTCCGGCTCAGGTCCCGAACCAGAGGTCTCCCCGACCGCCGACCTCGGCGGCGCCGTGACCGGACCGCTGCGGAGCGGCCGTAATGACGATCACGGGCAGAGTGGGTACTCCCCTCTGCCACCAGGATGCCGGTTCGACCGCCCGCCGGTCAAAGTGACGAGGACGACCTCACGGTTGCGCGACGGCGGGCAACCTGGCGGCGCGCTGCGAGTCGTCGGACGAATCGGCGGACGACGGACCGGGGGCGCGCCGACGCCCCTATGGTGAACGCATGAGCGTCATCCCGGACAGCCACCGCGACCTGCTGGAACGGCCGCTGTACACCCACCTGGCCACCGTCCGGCCGGACGGGAAGCCGCAGGTCAACCCGATGTGGTTCACCTGGGACGGCGAGCACGTGCGCTTCACGAGCACGACGCGCCGCCAGAAGCACAAGAACGTGGCCCTGCACCCGGAGATCGCGCTCTCCGTCAACGACCCGGAGCGGCCGACCAGGTACCTGGAGGTCCGCGGCGTGGTCGAGCGGGTCGAGGACGACTCGGAGGGCCGGTTCTTCCTCGAAGTCGCCGCGCGCTACGGGTTCCGGCTGGACGGCCCGCCGGCCGACGCACCGCACCGCGTCGTCTACGTCGTGAAGCCGACGTCGGTGAGCACGCAGTAGCGGACCGCCCGGGGGTTCACGCCGCCGTGCGGTCGAGGAAGTCGGCGATCAGCGGGGCGATCACGGGGAGTTGGTCCTCCAGGGCGAAGTGGCCCGCGTCGAGCAGGTGGAGCGCGGCGTCCGGCACGTCGCGCAGGTAGGCCCGGGCACCCGCCTCGGTGAAGAACGGGTCGCCGACGCCCCACGCGATCAACGTCGGCGGGCGGTGCTCGCGCAGCCACGCCTGCCAGTCGGGGTAGGCCTCGACGTTGCGGTGGTAGTCGTAGGCCAGTGCGAGCTGCGCCTCCTTGCGGCCGGGCCGGTCCAGGAACAGCTGGTCCAGCAGCCACCCCTCCGGTGCGACCAGGGCGGGATCGGCCGCGCCGCCCTCGTACTGGCCGCGGGTCGCGTCGAGCGTGAACAGGTCCAGGATGGTCTGCTCCCGGTCGGGCGTGGTGGCGATGAAGTCCCGCGCCGCGTCCGACAGGCCCTCGACGTAGGCATTGCCGTTCTGCACGACCAGCCCGGCGACCCGTTCCGGGTGGCGCAGCGCCAGCCGGAAGCCCACGGGCGCGCCGAAGTCGAACAGGTACAGCGCGAAGCGGGTCAACCCCAGTCGGTCGACGAAGCCCTCGACCACGTCGGCGAGGCGGTCGAACGAGTAGGTGAACCCGTCCGGGACCTCGGTGTGGCCGAAGCCGGGGTAGTCGGGCGCGACGAGCCGGTAGCGCGTGCCGAGGGCGTCCACGAGCCGGCGGAACTGGTGCGAAGCGGACGGGAAACCGTGCAGCAGCAGGAGGACCGGCGCGTCGGGTCGGTCCGGCAGCGATTCCCGGTAGAAGACCCGAACCCCGTCCACGTCGACGTGGCGATGGGCGACCCGAGCGATCATGTCACATGCCTCCTTGGCGTGAAGATGCGTTAGGTATAGCCGGGCTGACCTAATGGGTCAAGTGGGCTTGGTAGCATTAGTGATATGAGTGATCCCGGCCCGCTCACCGGCGAGCACCTCGCGGTGGACCTGGTCAACACCCGACCGTCGACCGAGGACGGCCGCGCCGACCTGCTGGACACCCCGGGGCGGTTGGCCGCCTGGGTGGCACTGGAACCCGCGCTCCGGGCGGAGGCGGGGGACGCCGTTGCGACGGCGGCCGACCTCGCACCGGTGCACGCGGTGCGCGAGCACGTCGACGCGGTGGTCCACGCGCTGCTGCACGGGACCCGGCCGCCGAAGGCCGCCCTGCGCGGCCTGACCGAGGCGGCGCGCGCGGCGCCCGCCGTGCGCGAACTGGGCTGGGACGGCGCCGCCGTCACCGCGACGCCCCGGCGTGCCGGCCGCCTCGGCGTCCGGCTGGCCGCCCGCCTGGCCGAAGCCGCCGCGGACCTGCTCACCGACGGCGCGATCGGCGACCTCAGGCAGTGCGAGGCCGAGGACTGCGTGCTCGTCTTCCTCCCGGCACACCCCCGCCGGCGCTGGTGCTCGCCGACGCGGTGCGGCAACCGCGCCCGGGTCGCCCGCTACTACCGGCGCCACAAGAACCCGACGTCGTGAGCGCGTGACACCGAAGCGGTTCGTTGCGACCGGGTTCGGCCGGAGCTATCTTGGAACAATCATTCCAAGATAGCGAGGCGGACATGCCGGACGTGAAGCACTTCGACCCCGAGGCGGTGCTCGACTCGGTGGAGGAGCTCTTCTGGCGACGGGGCGTGTCGACGACCGGCGTGCGGGACATCGTGTCGGCGACCGGCGTCAGCCGGTCCAGCCTGTACGCGACGTTCGGCGGCAAGCGCGAGCTCTACGTGGCCGCGTTGCGCCGCTACGCCGACCGCCGTTCGGGGCCGGTCTTCCGGCGGCTCGCCGAGGACGACCGCGGGCTGCCGGCGATCGCGGACTTCTTCCGCGCGTTGATCGGCGCGCGCTGTGCCGGCGAGCACGCCCGGTGGGGTTGCATGGTCACCAACGCGCACGCCGGCACGGAGAACGAGGACCCGGACGTCCGAGCGGTCCTGCACGAACACCACGACCGGCTGCGGGCGGCGATGTGCGCGGCGCTGGAGCGCGCGCGGGCCGCCGGCGAGCTGCGGCCCGGCGTGGTGCCCGGAACGTCGGCCGACGTGCTCGCGCTGCTGGCCCACGGGGTGAACGTGCGCTCCCGCGCGGGCGCGACCCCGGAGGCGCTCGGCGACACCGTCACGGCCGTGCTCGACTCACTGGCGAACCGACCCGAGGAGATCCGCTGACATGGTGCAGTTCACCGTTCACGACGAGAACACCGCGCCCGAGGACGCCCGCCCGCTGCTGGAAGCGGGCAAGCGCCGCCTGGGTTTCGTCAGCTCGCTCAACGCCGTGATGGCGGAGTCGCCGGAACTGCTGGCCGGCTACAACGCCCTGGCCGAGCAGTTCGGCAAGTCCTCGCTGTCCGCGCACGCGAAGCACGTCGTGTGGATCACCACCAGCGTCCTGAACGGCTGCGAGTACTGCGTGGCCGCGCACTCCACGATCGCGTTGAAGACCGGTCTGGACGAGGAGGCCGTGCAGTCCCTCCGCGCCGGCAAGCCGTTGTCGGACAACGCCTTGGAGGCCGTCCGCAAGCTCACCGAGCGGGTGGTCACCGACCGGGGTTGGGTGGGTGGCCAGGAGGTCGAGGAGTTCCTGGCCGCGGGCCACACCCGCCGCCAGGTGCTGGACGTGATCCTCGGCGTCGGGATGAAGACCTTGTCCAACTACACCAACCACATCGCGCACACCCCGCTGGACCCGGCCTGGCAGGACCAGGAGTGGAAGCGGGACGAGGTCTAGGACGACGCCCGCGCCCGGTTCGACCCGTGAAGACCCGAGGTGACGAACAGGTCTCGTAACGCCGCCGGCGGTTCCGCCGAACTCCTGTCGAGCGGCGAGGGGATCTTCATGGTGCGGTCATTGGTGGTTGCGGCACTGCTGGCGGGCGCGGTGACGGTGACGACGCCGCCACCGGCCGAGGGGACGGCGCCGGTCGGGGTGTCGGTCGAGCTGTCCACCTCGCCGGTGCCCGTCGGCACGGCGGTCCGCGCGACGGCCGTCGTGGACCCGACCGAACCGGACCCGACCGAGGTCGGCGGCACGGTCCGGTTCACCCTCGACGGCACGCCCGTCGGGACCCCCGTGACGCTGGTCGGCGGCCAGGCGTCGGCCGTGCTGCCGCCGGCTGCGGTCGGCGCGCACCGCGTCGGCGCGGTGTACGACGGCGACCAGCGCTTCGCGGCGGGCGACGCCGGTCCGGGCGCGAAGCTCGTGGTCACCCCGGCGGGGTCGAGCAGGTTCGTCGCGCTGCCGCCCGCGCGCGTCCTCGACACCCGGGACGGCACGGGTCACACCGGTGGCAGGCCGAACGCGGGCACGACCGTCCGCTTCCGCCCCGGGATGCCGGCCGGCGCGACCGCGGTGGCGCTCAA
Organism: Actinosynnema sp. CA-299493; assembly: GCF_050946825.1. Lineage (NCBI taxonomy): Bacteria > Bacillati > Actinomycetota > Actinomycetes > Pseudonocardiales > Pseudonocardiaceae > Actinosynnema > Actinosynnema sp. CA-299493. The sequence goes on along the minus strand of NZ_CP191993.1, from coordinate 2,240,060 downwards.
CGTGACGGTGACCGACGCGGCCGGGCCCGGTCACGTCACCGCCTGGTCGGGCGCGGGCACGCGGCCGGCCACCTCGAACCTGAACGTGGAACGGGCTGGCGACACGATCGCCAACCTGGTCGTGGTCCCGCTGTCCGCGAGCGGCGAGGTGGGTCTGCACACCACCACGACCGCGGACCTGATCGCCGACGTGGCGGGCTACTTCGTCACGTCCTCGTCGGCGACGGCGGGACGCCTGGCGCCGCTGACCCCGGCCCGGCTCGCGGACACCCGCACCGGGTCGCGGCCGGCGGCCGGGTCGACGATCACCGTCCGGGCCGCCGGGGTGGGCGGGGTGCCCCCGGCGGGCGCGGTCGGCGTGGTGCTGAACGTGACCGCCACCGAGGTCGTCGGGCCGGGTCACGTGACGGTGTGGCCCACCGACCGGCCCCGGCCCACGGCCTCGAACCTCAACACCACCCGGGCCGGCCAGACCATCCCGAACGCGGTGTGGGCGCCGTTGTCGGCCGACGGGTCGGTCGCCCTGTTCACCTCGGCGCCGGCGCACCTGGTGGTGGACGTCGCGGGCTGGTTCACCGGCGAGACCGCCGCGTCGGGCACCGCCGGGCTGTTCGTGCCCACCACCCCCACCCGCCTGCTGGACACCCGGCCCGACTCCCGGATCGGGCACCAGGGAGGCAAACCCGTCGCGTCGAGCGCGGTGTCCGCCGTGCTGGCCGGGCGCGAGCCGGTGCCGGCGGGCGCGGCGGCCGTCGTGGCGAACGTGACCGTCACCGAGGCCGAGCGGCCCGGGCACGTCACCGTCCACCCCGGCGGCACGGCCCGGCCGCAGGCGTCCAGCCTGAACATCGACACCGCCGGCCAGACCCGGCCCAACCTGGTGACGGTGCCGCTGGGCGGTGGGGCCGTGGAGCTGTTCCCGACCGCGCCCACGCACCTGGTCCTGGACGTGGCCGGGTACTTCACCGCCGACCTCGACCCCGGCGCGCCGGCCACGTCGCACGAGGACGTGGACCCGGCCGCGTCGACCGTCGTGCTCGACCCGCCCGCCGTGACCGCGCTGACCGCCACGACGGTGACGCTGGCCGCCGGTGTCGCGCGCCCCGCGGTCGGTGCCGGCCTGGTGCTGCGGGGCGGCGGATCGCTCGCACCCCAGGGCCGGACCGGAACCGTGACCGCGGTGACCTCCGGGCCGGGCGGGACGACCGCGGTGACGCTCGCCGCCGCGCCGTTGGAGCGGCTGTTCGACCGGGTCGACATCGCCTACGACGGACCGGCCGACCTCCTGCCGCCCACGTCCGCCGCCACGCGCGGCGTCGGCGTGGAGGTGCCCGTCGACGAGTCGGTGATGGACCTGGGCCGGCCGGGCGCGTTCTCGTGCTCCACCGGGACCGGGACGACGCTGTCGGCGGCGCTGGTGCGGTTCGACAACACCAGGGTGCGGTTCGAGCAGCGGTTCGGGCCGCTGACGACGCCGTTCATGCACGTCTCGGTGGAGACCGAGCCGGTGGTGCGGTTCGCGGCCGAGTTCTCGGGCAAGGTGACGTGCGAGCTGTCCCCCGCCGTCCGCGAGCGCGTCCGGTTGGTGTGGCGGCTGCCCACGAGCGTCCCGATCACGGTCGACCTCGCGCCCGTGCTGCGGTTCGAGGCGAGCGCGGCGGTGACCGTGGACATGACCGTGCGACTCCGCCGCATGGTGGGCTTCGAGACCAACCCCGACCTGTCGCTGCGCGCCCTGAACTCCTCCTCGCACCGCAACGAGGGGACGTCGCTGTCCGGCCAGGTGGCCGTGTCGGTGCTGATGGGCGCGGACGTGTCGGTGAAGGTGCTCGATATCGCGGGTGTCGGCTTCACCATCGGGCCGCAGTTCACCGCCGCGCTGGACACGTCGGGCTGCCTGACCCTGTCGGTGGCGATGCGGTTCGAGCTCGACGTGCGCGTCGACCTGCTGTTCATCCACGCCAAGAAGACCCTGATCAGCCTCGTGATCGGGCCGTGGACGCTGCTCACGTCGTGCCAGGGCGGTTCGGCCGGGCCGCTGCGGGTGGCGGTGTCGACGTTGCCGATGGGGCTCGTCGGCAAGCCGTACCGGGCGACGCTGACCGCCTCCGGCGGCGTCGCGCCGTACGCGTGGCAGGTCTCCTCCGGCCCGACCTGGCTGCGCTGGGACGACGCAGGCCACCTCGGCGGCACGCCGCCCGCGCCGGGCAGCGAGCAGCTCTGGGTGCAGGTCACCGACGCGGCGGGCACCCAGCGCACCACCTCCGTGCAACTGGTCGTCGCCACCACCGGCGACGGCGCCGAACTGCTGTCGGTGACGCCGTCCGGCGCCCCGGGCAACGCGCCGGCGGGTCGGGCCATGATCGGCGCGGACGGCCGGTTCGCCTACTTCGAGTCCGCCGCCACCGACCTCACCGCCAGCCCGCTGACCCGGCAGCCGTCGGTGTTCGTCCGCGACCGGGTCACCCGCACGACCGCGCGCGTCGACCCGCCCGGCGACACCGGCGCCCGCCACGAGCTGCGTGCGATCTCCACCAACGGCCGCTACTCCCTCATCCGCTCGACCCTGGACCGGCCCCAGCAGGACGCGCTCTGGCGGCACGACCTCGTCACCGGCGCCTCCACCCGGCTGGTCCTGCCGGACGACCTGCTGGCGGGGAGCACGTCGCGCGAGAACTCGATCTCCGACGACGGTGACGTGGTGTACCTCGGCTACGGCCGCCTGGTGCGGTTGTCGACCCAGGCCGTCACCCAGTTGCGCTGCCCCGGCTCCACGTCCCCGATCGGCGACTTCGCCCACGACGTGCGGTTCGCCGGTGACGCGTCGTCGGTCTTCTTCATCTCCGACCGCTGCGGCGAGGCGTACGACTCCGGCTACCGCTTCGACACCGCCACCGGGACGTCCCGGGTGGTGTTCCCCACCTGGTGCGGCTGGAACGCGGGCAGCCTGTGCCTGGAGCGCCTGATCCCCACCGCCGCGGGCGACTTCACCGCCGCCCTCGACGTGAGCAGCACCCAGTCGGCGCTGTACATCGGCACCGGCGCCACGCCGGTGCGCAGCCCGCTGGTCATGCCGTGCGGTCTCGCCGAGGACTCGTCACGGGTGGCGTTCCTGTCCGACTCGACCCTGCTGCCGGGAGGCGACCCCCGGAGCTGGGACCTGTACTCGTGGAACCGGAGCACCAACGCGATCAGCCGGGTGGCCGCGGGCGCGGGCTGCACGACCCACTCGTACGCGGGCCGGTCGAACGAGGTCGTCCACGTCCACGACGCCCAGGTCTACGTGCGGCCGGTCCGGTGATCGGCCGCCGCGCCGGCTGATGGCGTTCGGGGTGCGCGGTTCCGGGGCCTGGCGACGGCGTGGGTGGATACCGTCGGGCGCGGTGCTGCCCGGCGGTCAGGAGCGTGCATGAGACTTCCACGGGGTGCGCTGGTCGCCGCGGAGGTGGCGCTGGTCTTCCTGACCGGGCTGGTGGTCAACGCGGCGAGCGAGCACCTGCCCAGGTGGATGACCCTCTCCTGGGTCGTGTGGCCGGTGCTGGTCGCCGTGCTCGGCGTGACGCTCGCGGTCACCTTCCGGCGTGAGCCGGCCGGGCCGAGCCTGCCGCCGGTGTGGAGCGTGCCGCCGCGCAACCCGAACTTCACCGGCCGCGCGGAGGAGCAGCGGTGGCTGCGGGACCGGCTCAAGCGCGACCGGAACGTCGCCGTGCACGCGGTGCGCGGCATGGGAGGCGTCGGCAAGACCCAGGTGGTGATCGAGTTCTGCCACCGGTGGGCGGGCCGGTACCAGGCGGTCTGGTGGATCACCGCCGAGGACGCGGCCCTCGTGCCGGGCCAGCTGACGCTGCTCGGCCGGGCGCTCGGGCTCACGTTGCCCACCAACGTCGAGGAGTCCGTCGGCGTGGTGCTCGCGGAGCTGCGCCGGCGGCAGGGCTGGCTGCTGGTGTTCGACAACGCCGAGACCGTGTCCGGTGTGCGCCGGTACCTCCCGTCGGGCGCGGGCCACGTGCTGGTCACGACCCGGCGGGCGGGGTTCGAGGCGATCGCCGCGGTCAGGGAGGTCGACACGTTCCGCCGGCCGGACTCGGTGTCGCTGCTGAGGCGGCGCGTGCCCGTGCTGTCCGCGGCGCAGGCCGACGAGCTGGCCGAGCTGCTCGGGGACCTGCCGCTCGCGCTGGAGCAGGCCGCCGCCTACCTCCAGCAGACCTCGGTGCCCGTGCCGGACTACCTCGACCGATTACGCCGCAGCCCCGACACCACCGCCGATCGGGGGCGCGACGCGCACCGCACGCCGGACCACGACACGCTCGCCTCGCTGTGGGAACTGCCGCTGCGGCTGATCGAGGAGTCGTTCCCGGCCTCCGCGCGGCTGCTGGAGCTCTGCTCCTACCTCGCGTCCGAAGCGGTGCCCCTCGACCTGTTCGCCGACAACGCGCCCGCGCTGCCGGAAGCCCTGGCGGCGACCGTGTCGGACCGGTCGGGCAAGTTCGCGGACACGGTCGGCGTGCTCGTGGACTACTCGCTGCTGCGCCGGGTGGACGACAGCGTGCGGGTGCACCGCATGGTGCAGCTCGCCGTTCGCGCGAGGGTGGCGAGCCGGTCGCGTGACGCCGGGTCGCACCCGCAGGCCGTCGCCGCGAGGCTGCTCGTGGCGGACCTGCGCGAGCGGCACCCGAGGTCGACGTCGGCGTGGCCGCGCTGGCGCCTGGTGCTGCCGCACGTGCTGGCCTGCGTGGGGTTCGACGTGGACGTCGACCCGAAGGTCAGCGGGTGGCTGCTCGCTCGGGCCGGTGCGTACCTGCTCGAGACGGGGCAGTTCAACGACGCACGGCTGTTGTTCACCAAGGCGCTGGAGCGCGGTGAGGCGGCCTTCGGGCCGGACCACCCCGGCGCGGCCGTCCACCTCAGCAACCTGGGCGTCGTGCTGAGCGAGCTGGGGCAGCCGGAGCGCGCGCTGCCGTTCCTGCACCGGGCCCTCGCGCTCACCGAGGCCGCCCACGGGCCGCACCACCCCGCCGTGGCCGTGCGGCTGAACAACCTCGGGCTGGCCCTCCACGACCTCAGGAGGCCGGGCGAGGCGCTGCCGCTGATGCAGCGGGCGCTGGCGATCACCGAGGCGGCCTACGGCCCGGACCGGCCGATCATCGCCCTCCGGCTGGGCAGCCTGGGGCTCGTCATGCGCGACCTGGCGCCCGAACGCGCCCAGGAGGCCGAAGCCCTGCACCGGCGGGCCCTGGCCATCACCGAAGCCGAGCGGGGACCCGACCACCCCGACGTGGCGAGGGCGCTGCACAACCTGGGCGCGACCCTGTTCGACCGCGGCTACCCGTTCGACGCGCGGCGGTTGTTCGAACGGGCGCTGAGGATCAAGGAGGCGGCCTACGGGCTCGACCACCCGGAGGTCGCCGGCACCTTGAGCGATCTCGCCATGGCGCTGCGCCGGCTGCACAGCCCGGCCGACGACGTCCTGCTGGTGACGGCGCAAGCCCTGCTCAGGCGGTCGCTGGCCATCAGCGAAGCGGTGTTCGGCGGCGACCACCCGGTCGTCGCGGTGCGGCTCGGCAACCTGGGCCTGGTCCTGAGCGACCTGGGCCGGCCGGGTGAGGCGAAGGCGCTGCACGAGCGCGCGTTGGCCATCGCCGAGGCCGCGCACGGCGTCGACCACCCCGACGTGACCAAGCACCTGGACGGCCTCGCCGGCGCCTGGCAGGCCCAGGGGCACCCCGACCTCGCCCTCCCGCTGGTGGAACGGGCGTTGAAGATCACCGAGGCGTGGCACCGCGGCGACCACCCCGACGTCGCCACGAGGTTGAGCAGGCTGGGCCTGGCCCTGAGCCTCACGGGTCGCGAGGCCGAGGCCGGCCGACTGATCATGCGCGCCCGCGCGATGCGCGAACGGCTGTCGGCGTGATCGGCTCAGGCGACCGGCGGATCCTCCCAACCCCGCGAGAGGGCGAGACGGCCGGATCGGAGCGCGTCGCGTTGCCGGGTCACCCATCGCTCGACCCGAGCCGCGGATTCCGCGACGGGCCGGTCCGTGGTGTCGATCAGGTGGGTGCGCCACCGCCGGTCGCCGGCGGTCCACCCGGTCCAGCGGTGCCAGGCCATCCGGGGCCAGCCGCCGTCGGTGATGGCGTCGGGCCGGTGCCGGGGGTCCTTGGCGTGCTCGCGGTGCCAGGCGGCCCACCCGAGGAAGGCGTCCACCGCCGGAGCGTCCCACCGGCCCCCGTCGCGCGTGGTGAGCCTGCTGCGCCGGACCTCGTCGGACACGTCGACCAGGCACACCGCGATGCCGTCCAGCAACGGGGCGCAGGGGGTGGCCAGGACCTCACCGAGCGGGGACTGCCCGGTCAGCAGCAGGTCGACGCCGCGGTCCTGGTACTCCAGCGCGCGGCGCACCCACACCTCGGTCATGCGGTTGCGCCACCGCCGATCGGCGTCCTCGGGCACGCCGAGCTCGTCGAAGTCGTGCACGGCGAGCCGACCCAGCCGGTCGCCCATCGCGTGGGCGAGCGTGGTCTTGCCCGCACAGCTGGAGCCGGTCAGTTTGAGCAGCACCACACCAGGGTGGCAGGCGGGAGGCGGTGTCCTCGAAGGATTTCCCCCGGCGCTCAGTCGAGGCAGAACTCGTTGCCCTCGACGTCCTGCATCGTGATGCACGACTCCTCGACGCCATCGGCGTGCAGGGTTCGCACGTGCGCCGCGCCGAATTCGACCAGCCGTGCGCACTCGGCTTCGAGCGCGGCGAGGCGTTCCGCGCCCACCAGCCCGGTCCCGACCCGCACGTCGAGGTGCACCCGGTTCTTGACGACCTTGCCCTCGGGCACGCGCTGGAAGAACAGCCGCGGGCCGACGCCCGAGGGATCGACGCAGGCGAACGCCGCGCCCTGGCGCCCAGCCGGCAGCGAGCGGTCGTAGTCGCCCCAGGTGGCGAACCCCTCCGGTGGCGGCGGCACGACGTAACCCAGCACCTCGCACCAGAACCGGGCGACCCGCTCGGGATCCGCGCAGTCGAAGGTGACCTGGACCTGCCTCACCGACACCATGGGGCCACCCTAATTCCGCGTGCGGTCACCGCCGCACGGCGGTGGGCGCGGTCGCGCCGGCCCACCGCCGCCCTCCGCTACGGCACCAGCACCGGCTGGTCCAGGACCCACAGCCACGACCCGTCCGGCTGGCGCCGGGCGACCTCGACGGTCAGCTCACCGCTGGTCAGCGTCGAGATCGTGAGCGCCAGGTCGCCGCTCACCAGTGCCGGGTGCTGCCGTCCCGGCGTGAGCACCGGCGCGGCCGAGACGAACTGCTCGTAGACCTCCCGGATCTCCGCGTGGCCGGTGGCCAGGTTGCCCGGCGGGAACGCCAGCACGGCGTCCGGCTCATACAGCGCCACCAGCCCGTCGACGTCCCCCGCGTTGCCCCGCTCGATGAAGTGCTTGCCCAGGTCGTTCGGCTCCACGGCCACGTTCTCACTCGTCATGCCGGTAAGCCTCCGCGCAATACACGACACCCTGTGTCACGTATCCCGATAGAGTTCGCCCGTGCGTGCCGACCGGTTGGTCTCGCTGGTGCTGCTGCTGCGCCGGCACGGTCGGCTCTCCGCGACGGCACTGGCCCGCGAGCTGGAGGTGTCCACCCGCACCGTGCTGCGGGACGTCGAAGCGCTGTCCGCGGCCGGCGTCCCGGTCTACGCCGAACGCGGCCGGCACGGCGGTTTCGCGCTGCTGCCCGGTTTCCGGACCGAGCTCACCGGGCTGAACCACGACGAGGCGCTCGCCCTGCTGGTCGCCGGGTCGCGGCGCGGTGCGCAGGCGTTCGGCCTCGGCTCGGCGCTCGCCTCGGCCATGCGCAAGGTGGTCGACGCGCTGCCCGAGCACTACCGGGACACGGCGGCCGGCGCGGCCCGGCGGTTGCTCGTCGACCCGGGCACCGACCTGCTGTCGCGCCGGCAGGCCGTCGAGGAGGTGCCCGACGCCGTGGTCGCCGAGGTCCGGCGCGCGGTGTTCGCCGGGCACAAGCTGCGCATCCGCTACGCGGCCGTGGACCAGGCCCCGAAGTGGCGCACGGTGGACCCGATCGGCCTGGTCACCGTCCGCGAGCAGGGCTACCTGCTCGCCACGAGGTCCGGCGAGGACCGCACCTACCGGCTGTCGCGGGTGCTGGCCGCCGAGGAGCTGGCCGAACCCGCGCAGCGACCGGACCGGGTCGACCTGGACCGGGCCTGGCAGGAGCGCGGCACGCGGTTCCGGGCCGGCGGCGACCAGGTCACCGCGCTGGTGCGGGTGCGCCCGGCGCGACGGGAGGACCTGGTGGACACCGCGCTGGCCGTCCTCGCCGAAGAGGCCGAGGAGGTCGAGGAGGCCGGCGCGGACGGGTGGCTGCGGTTGGAGGTGACGTTCCAGGACTCCCGGCACGCCGAGTGGGCGTTGTGGCAGCTCTCCACGAGCGCGGAAGCCCTGACCCCGCCGTGGCTGCGGACGACCCTGCGCGACCGCGCCACCGCCATCGCCACCCGCTACGGAGCGACCTCCTGAACGCCCTCCCGAGCGTCGACCCCCGCTGATCCGACCGCAGTCGCTTAACCGCCGCATAAAGCCCCACGTCGAGCGCCCCGGTTTTGTCGTCCCCGGCGGCGTTGCGCGCCATCGACGCGGTGAGATCCGGCGGGAACCGGTATCCGACGATCCGCGCGCCGCGCTCCCGACCGGCCGCGATGAGCGGCGCACATTCCTCGGTCGACGGATTGGTGTTGTCGACCGCGACCTCGTACCCGGCGGTCAGCGCCTCCCTGACCAGCCACGACTGCCGCAGCTGCCGCCGTCGCGCATTCGGAGACGCGTCCTTGCCCACGTGCGCGTGCGTGCCCGCCAACGCGGTGCGGTGGAAAGTCGTCTTCCCCGACGCCCGAAGCCCGATCAAGATCGCGACTTCGGTCACCGCGCAATCCTATGCGGCTCGCCCGAGCGGCGCTCGTCGACCACCTCATCACACTGTCCACAGTGGACATATGGTATTGGTATTCCCGGTGAGTTACTCCTATCGGAGGGAGACCGGGGCAACCACTTGGCGGCCGATGAAGTCCCGTGATAAAGATTCAGACCCCTGCTGACGCACTGGTATCCGGCAGCTCGCCCGCACCAGAGGAATTGATGGACCAACAAACACTCGCGGTGGCGTTCTGGTTCCTGCTCGCCATCGTGCTGATCGTCGTGTTCCTGCTGGTACGCCAACGACGGACCACCCACGCGTTACAACTCCGGGCCGAGGCGGCGGAGGCCCGGGAACGCAGCCGCGCCGAGGAGGAGCGGCACCTGGTCGACGCCCGGCTGCCCGCCCTGGCGGAGTCGCTGAACCACCGGCCCGTCGAGGTGCCCGGCCCGCGGCACCCCCGGCTCGCCGAGGCGCACGAGCCGGTGTTCGCGCTGTTCACCGACTCGGTCCGGCAGGCGGGCGCGCGGGGCGAGCAGTCGGCCCGCGCCACGCTCAAGGCCATGATGCGCGCGGTGCAGAGCCTGTCCAACGAGCAGCAGGTCGCGATCTCGGCCATGCAGGAGCGGCACGACGACCCGGACGTGCTGGCCGGGCTGATGCGCATCGACCACATGAACTCCCAGCTCAACCGCCGGGCGCAGGCCACGGCGGTGCTCTGCGGCTCCTGGCCGGGGCAGCAGCGGTCGGCGTCCTCGCTGACCGACGTGGCGCGCGGCGCCACCTCGCGGATCCGCGACTACCTGCGGGTCAACGTGCCGGCCGAGTCCGACGTCGCGGTGGTCAGCCGCGCGGTCGAACCCGTCGTGCTGGCCGTGGCCGAGCTGCTCGACAACGGCGCCCGGCACTCGCCGCCCAACACCAGCGTCGAGGTCAACTTCCAGCAGGCGCACAACGGCATGGTCGTGATGATCGACGACGGCGGCGTCGGCATGACCGTCGAGGAGCTGCACCGCGCGGCCCGGCTGCTGGCCGGTGACGGCGGCAGCGACATCAACCGGCTCGGCGACCCGCCGCAGGTCGGCTTCGCGGTCATCGGCGTGCTGGCCAAGCGCTACGGCTTCCGCGTCTCGGTGGACACGCGCTCGCCCTACGGCGGTGTGCGCGCGGTCGTGTTCCTGCCGAACGAGCTGCTCACCCGGGTCAGCAAGCCGACCATGCCCGACCACGCCGTGGCGCTGCCGCCCGAGCGGCAGCCCGTCGCGCCCGCGCAGCCCGCCGAGCTGGAGCGCACCCCCGGCGGCCTGCCCCGGCGGCGGCGGACGCACACCGTCGACCAGGGCGCGCCGCCGCGGCCCCCGACCGTCCCGGCGCCGGCCGACCAGCGGATCGCGACCGGGCTGGCCGCCTGGAAACGCGGCACCGACTCGGGCCGGGCCACCACGCCGCCGCCTGTCGCTGAAGGGAACACCCAGGCATGAACACTTTGGGTTGGATGCTCGACGACGCCCTGAAGATGCCGGAGACGCGGCACGCCGTCCTGCTCTCGGCCGACGGGCTGCTGATGGCGCACTCCGCCGGCATCGACCGCGACGACGCGGAACGGCACGCCGCCGCGATGTCCGCGCTCCAGGCGCTGGCCCGCGCCACCGCCGAGTTCTGCGCGCAGACCAGCGCGGACTGGCGCCAGACCGTCAGCGAGTTCGCCGACGGCTACGTCTTCCTGGCCGCCGCCGGTCCGGGCGCGTACCTGGCCGTGTCGGCGACCGCGCGGGTGGACATGGAGGCGGTCTCCTTCCGGATCCAGGAGCTCGTCCAACGGCTGGGCAAGGAGCTGACCAGCCCGCCGAGGCAGGCGGAGCGCACCCCGCCGCAGCGCGAGGCAGGCAGCCCGGCGTGAGCGGCGAGAGCGCCGGGAGGCGCCTGCGCGGGCTGGTGCGACCGTACGTCGTGACCGGCGGCCGAGCACACGCCAGCCGCAACACCTTCGACGCGGTCACGGTCGTGATCGCGACCCGCGAGCAGGTCTCCGGGCTGTCGCCGGAGAAGAAGCGGCTGATGGAGCTGTGCCGGGGCGGCGCGTTGTCGGTCGCCGAGATCGCCGCGCACCTCTCGCTGCCGATGAGCGTGACCAAGGTGCTGCTGTCCGACCTGGTCGACAGCGGTCACATCGCCACGCACGCCGCGGTCTCGCACGCCGCCCGCCCGGACATGAAGCTGCTGAAGGACGTGCTCGATGGCCTCCGTGCTCGCCTCTGACGGCGTCTACCTGCGCGACACCGTGCGCACGACGGTGAAGTTACTGGTCGTGGGTCCGTTCGCGGTCGGCAAGACCACCTTCGTCGGCACCCTCTCGGAGATCCGCCCGCTGCGCACCGAGGAGACGATGACGCAGGCAGGCGCCCTCGTCGACGACCTCGCCGGGGTGGACGACAAGAGCACCACCACGGTCGCGCTCGACTTCGGCCGGCTGACGCTCACCGACGAGCTGGTGCTCTACCTGTTCGGCGCGCCCGGCCAGCAGCGGTTCACCCCGATCTGGAAGGACATCGCGCTCGGCGCGCTCGGTGCGCTCGTGCTCACCGACACCCGACGCCTCGAGCAGTCGTTCGAGGTCATGGGCCTGCTGGAGGAGTTGGGCATCCCGTACGCGGTGGCGGTCAACGCCTTCGACGGCGCGCCACCGTTCCCCGGCGAGGAGCTGCGGGACGCGCTGGACCTGCTGCCCGAAACCCCCCTGATGTTCTGCGACGCCCGCGACGTGACGTCGTCCACGCAGGCGCTCGTCTCACTCGTCGAGTACCTGTTGACCCGCAACCAGGAGAACGCGTGACCTCGCAAGCCGCCCCCGGGCAGGCATGTCCCGCACACCACGGCCGGATGCCGCTGCACGGCCCCGAGTTCGCCGCCGACCCGGCCGCGACCTACCAGGCCCTGCGCGCGCACGGACCGGTCGCGCCGGTCGAGCTGGCGCCCGGTGTGCCCGCCACCCTCGTCGTCGGCTACACCGCCGCGCTGGACGTCCTGCGCAACCCCAGCGCGTTCCCGCGCGACCCGCGCCGGTGGCAGGCGAAGATGCCGCCGGACTCCCCCGTGCTGCCGATGATGATGTACCGGCCGAACTGCCTGTTCACCGACGGGGCCCAGCACGCGCGGCTGCGCGCCGTGGTCACCGACAGCCTCGCCCGGGTCGACCCGAACGCGCTGCGCGCCCAGGTCGAGCAGACCGCGGACCGCCTGATCTCGCGGTTCGCCGGCGAGGGCGAGGCCGACCTGCTCGGCCAGTACGCGAAGCTGCTGCCGCTGATGATGTTCAACCACCTCTACGGCTGCCCGCCGGAGCTCGGCGAGCGGCTGGTCGTGGCCATGCGCAACGTCTTCGACATGGTCGACCCGGAGCAGGCCAACGTCGAGCTGACGCAGTGCATGGTGGAGCTGGTCACGCTCAAGCGTGAGCGGCCCGGCCACGACATGCCCTCGTGGATGATGGCCCACCCGGCCAGGCTCAACGACGAGGAGCTGATCCACCAGCTCGTCCTGCTCATGGGCGCGGGCACCGAGCCGGAGCAGAACCTGATCGCCAACGGCATCCGGCTGCTGCTGGCCGACGACCGGTTCGCGGGCGACCTGGGCGGCGGCAGCATGCCGGTCGAGGAAGCGCTCGACGAGGTGCTGTGGACCGACCCGCCGATGGCGAACTACTCGGCGAGCTACCCCGTCGAGGACATCGACTTCGCCGGTGTCCGGCTGCCCGCCGCCGAGCCCGTGGTGATCAGCTTCGCGGCGGCCAACAACGACCCCGCGCTGGCCGGCCAGCAGCGCTCCGGCAACCGGGCCCACCTCGCGTGGAGCGCGGGCGTCCACTCCTGCCCGGCGCAGCAGCCCGCGCGGCTGATCGCGTCGGTGGCGATGGAGAAGATCCTCGACGCCCTGCCGGACATGCGGCTGGCCGTTCCCGCCGACGAGCTGGTCTGGCGGCCCGGGCCGTTCCACCGGGCGCTCACCGCCCTCCCCGTGCGCTTCAGCCCGGTAGCCGTGCCCGTCCAGCCCGTCCAGCCCGACGAGTCACCTGGAGACACCCGTTGGAACGTGCAGCCGACCCCATCGTCCTCGACCCCACCGGCCGCGACCTCCACGCCGAGTCCGCGGCCATCGCCGAGCGAGGGCCGGCGACCCTGGTGGAGCTCCCTGGTCAGGTTCTTGCGTGGGCGGTGACCAGCCAGGAGTTATTACGCGAGTTACTCAGCGATCCCAGGGTCTCGAAGGACCCCCGGCAGCACTGGCCCGCGTTCAACAACGGCGAGCTGCCCGCGGACTGGCCGCTGCACCTGTGGGTGTCGGTGCAGAACATGTTCACCGCCTACGGCGGCGACCACCGCCGCCTCCGCTCGCTGGTGTCGAAGGCGTTCACGCCCAGGCGCGTGGCGGCGATGCGGCCGTGGATCGAGCAGATCACCGAGCGGCTGCTGGACCGGCTCGACGCGGCGGAGCAGCCGGTCGACCTCCGGGAGAACTTCGCCTACCCCATCCCGATCGAGGTCATCTGCCAGCTGTTCGGCGTGCCCGCCGAGGCGCGGTCCCGGCTGCGGAAGGTGGTCGACGGCGTCTTCGACACCTCGGTCACGCCCGAAGCGGCGCAGGCGAACGTCGTGCAGCTGTACGGGATCATGCACGAGCTGGTCGCGGCGAAGCGCGAGACGCCCGGTGACGACCTGACCAGCGGCCTGATCGCGGTGAGCGAGGACGACGGCTCGTCGCTGGACGGAGCCGAGCTCGTCGACACCCTGATCCTGATGATCTCGGCGGGCTACGAGACCACGGTGAACCTGCTCGACCAGGCCATCACCGCCCTGCTGACCCACCCGGAGCAGCTGGCCGCGGTGCGCGCGGGCGCCAGTGGCTGGATGGACGTGATCGAGGAGACCCTGCGCTGGCAGGCCCCGATCGCCAACCTGCCCCTGCGGTACGCCGTGCGGGACGTCGAGGTCGGCGGTGTGGTCATCCGCCAGGGTGAAGCGATCCTGGCGGGTTACGCGGCGGCGGGCCGCGACCGGTCGGTGCACGGCGACACGGCCGACGAGTTCGACATCACCAGGGCCGACAAGACCCACCTGGCGTTCGGCCACGGCGCCCACTACTGCCTGGGCTCCCCCCTGGCGCGGATGGAAGCGGAGATCGCCCTACCGGCCCTGTTCGCCCGGTTCCCGGGGATGGAGCTGGCGGTCGCGCCGGACGAGCTGGAGCCGGGCCAGTCCTTCATCTCCAACGGTCACCGCTCCCTGCCTGTGCGGCTGGGGTAACGCGGTCGACGACCGGGGCGCGTCACGAGCGGTGACGCGCCCCGTCCTGTCCGCGGACCGGTCGGCGGGCACCTCTCGGGCTGGTTCGCGCTCGTCAGAGGCCTGCCGGGGCTCCGTGACACAATCGGCCACGTGCAGATCGGGACGCTGGGGCCATTCGAGGTTCGCACGGACGACGGCGTCTTGGCCGACGTGCCGGGCGCGCGGTTGCGCGGGTTGTTGATCGCCCTCGCGCTGGAACCGGGCCACGTGGTCCCGAAGGCGTCGCTCGTCGACTGGATCTGGGGCGAGAACCCGCCCTCCGACGCGACGAACGCCTTGCAGCGCCTGGTCTCCCGGCTGCGCAAGGCGCTCCCGGAGGGCGCGGTCGAGGGGCAGCCGAACGGCTACCGGTTGCTCGTGGCACCCGACGCCGTCGACGCCGTCCGGTTCGAACACCTCGTCACGCGGGCCCGCGGCGAGGAGGCCCCGCAGCGGGTGCGGCTGCTGCGCGAGGCCCTGGCCCTGTGGCGCGGCACGGCCATGCAGGACGTCGGCCTCCAGGACAGCGAGGCCTTCGACGCGACCGTCACCCGGCTCGACGGGCTGCGCCTGACCGCCCTGGAGGACCGGTTCGACGCGGAGGTCGGCCTCGGCCGCGGCGCGGACCTCGTCCCGGAGCTGACCGATCTGGCCGCCGCCCACCCGATGCGGGAGAGGTTCGCCGTCGCGCTGATGCGCGCCCTCGTCGCGACCGGCCGCGACACCGAGGCGCTGCTCGTCTACGAGCGCACGCGGGAAGCCCTGGCCGACGCGCTCGGCGTCGACCCGTCGCCGGAGCTGTCCGCGTTGCACGTCGCGCTGCTGCGCGGCGAGGTGAGCCGGCGCGACGAGGACCGGAAGACCAACCTGCGCGCCGAGCTGACCAGCTTCGTCGGCAAGGACGCCGACGTCGCCGTGGTCCGCGGGCTCATCGCGGAGCAGCGGCTCACCACCCTGATCGGGCCGGGCGGCTCGGGCAAGACCAGGCTGGCCGCGGAGACCGCGCGCACGCTGCTCGACGACCTGCCGGACGGCGCCTGGCTGGTGGAGCTCGCGGCCATCGGCGCCGACGGCGACGTGGCGCAGGCGGCGCTCGCCGGGCTCGGCCTGCGGGACGCCCTGCTCGGCGACACCCCGAACGCGGAGCCCACGGACCGGCTCGTCGCCGCGCTCCGCGACCGGGAGGCGCTGCTGATCCTGGACAACTGCGAGCACGTGATCGAGGCGGCGGCGGCGTTCGCCCACCGGGTGCTCGGCGAGTGCCGGCGGCTGCGGGTCCTGGCCACGAGCCGGGAGCCGCTCGGCATCACCGGTGAGGCGTTGTGGCTGGTCGAGCCGCTCGGCCTGCCGGCGGAGGACGCCGACGCGGACGAGGTGGGGACGTCGCCGTCCGTCCGGTTGCTGCGGGACCGGGCGAGCGCGGTGCGCAAGGACCTCGCGGTCGACGCCGACGCGATGGCGACCATGGCGCGGATCTGCCGGGCGCTGGACGGCATGCCGCTGGCGATCGAGCTGGCCGCGGCCCGGTTGCGCACCATGTCGCTCGACCAGTTCGCCCACCGGCTCGACGACCGGTTCCGCCTGCTGACCGGCGGCAGCCGCACCGCGTTGCCGCGGCACCGGACGCTGCGCGCGATGGTGGACTGGAGCTGGGAGCTGCTGACCGACGCGGAGCGGGTCGTGCTGCGCCGGCTCTCGGTGTTCGCCGGCGGCGCGAGCCTGGAGGCGGCCGAGCGGGTCTGCGCCGACGACGCGGTCGAGCCGGACGAGGTGCTCGAACTGCTCACCGCGTTGGCCGAGAAGTCGTTGCTGGTCGCGTCGGGCGACGGCGCGCCGCGCTACCGGATGCTCGGCACGATCAAGGAGTACGCCGCCCAGCGCCTCGCGGAGGCGGGGGAAGCGGACCTGGCGCGCCACGCGCACCTCGGCTACTTCACCGAGCTCGCCGAGACCGCGGAACCGCAGCTCCGCCGGGCCGACCAGGTGACGTGGCTCGCCGTGCTCAAGGCCGAGCACGACAACATCGCCGCCGCGATGCGCGGCGCGCTGGCGGCGGGCGAGGCGCACGGCGCGATGCGGCTCGCGGCGGGCGCCGGCTGGTACTGGTGGCTGGCCGGGCACAAGTCCGAGGGCGCGGAGCTGATCCTCGCGGCCACCGGCACGCCCGGCGACGTGCCGGACGACGTGCGGGCCATGGTCTACAGCCTGATGACGATGTTCGCGAGCTCCGGCCTCGGCGACGAGCACCAGGCGGCCGAGTGGATCCACCAGGCGTACGAGTACAGCCGGCGGGTCGAGCGGGGCAACCCGCTGCTGGCGCTGGTCGTCCCGCTGGAACGCATGTTGCGGACGCCGGGCGCGTTCCTGCCCTCGTGGGAACCGCTGCTGGACAACGAGGACCCGTGGGTCCGCGCGCTGGCCCGGCTGCACCTGGGCAAGATGCGGATCGTCCTCGGCCACGGCGGTCGTGACGCGGACGCGTACCTCGAGACGGCGCTCACCGAGTTCCGGGCCATCGGCGAGCGGTTCGGGATCTCGTTCGCCCTGACGTCGTTGGCGGACCGCATCACGACGCGCGGCGAGTTCGCCGCCGCGTGCGGGCACTACGAGGAGGCCATCGCGGTCGTCTCCGAGATCGGCGCGGCCGAGGACGTCATCCGGATGCGGTCGCGGCAGGCGCAGCTGTGCTGGCTGATGGGCGACAAGGACGCCGGTGAGGCCGCCATGGCCGAGGCGGAGCGGGCCGCGGCACGGGTCACCTGGCCGGACGCGCTGGCCGAGCTGGCGCTCGCGAAGGCGGAGCTCGCGCGGTGGACCGGTGACGCCGGGGAAGCACGCCGGCAGCTCGCCACCGCGGCCACCCTGTTGGGGGACAACGCGGAACGACCGCACATCCGCGCGATCACCCACGACCTGCTCGGCTACCTCGCCGACGACCTGGACGAGTCCCGTGCCCACCGCGAGGTGGCCTGCCAGGCGGTGGCCGAGGCCGGGCACCCGACCACGACCGCGCTGGTCCTCGTCGGGATCGCGGACCTGGCGCTGCGCCAGGACCGGCACGAGCAGGCCGTCCGGCTGCTCGCGGCGAGCGCCGCCGCGGGCGGGCTCCAGGACCGCTCCCACCCGGACGTGGCCCGGATCGAGGAGAGCGCGCGGAGCCACCTCGGCGACGCGCGGTTCGCCGAGGTGGCTCGTGAGGGCGCGGAGACGGCTTGGTCCGAACTGGCGCGAGCCGCGCTCGTCCCCTGAGCGTGGCTCGCACTCGCGGCTCCCGGTGGACGCGATGCCGTCCGCCGTCGCGTGGGACGGCGGACGCGTCGTGGGTCAGCTCGCCGCACGCCGGACGATGATGTCGCCGTGCCGCGTGCGGGCGTGGACGGTGACCTCGTCGTCGAAGTCGGCCGGGTCCTCCTCCGACGCGAGGGAGTCGCGCACCGAGCCCCGCTTGCTCTCGGCGTCCACCAGGACGGCGGTGCCCTCGCCGATGCCGACCTCGATGTCGCCCGAGCGGTTCGCCGGCTCCGCCTGGCCGCGGGTCAACCGGCCGATCCGGATGGCGCCGCTGCCGGTCTTGGCGGTGACGCCGCCGTCGGCGCGGTCGACGTCGACACCGCCGCTGCCGCTGCTGAGGTCGAGGGCGGACGAGGCGTGGCCGATCCACACCTGCCCGCCCGAGGTCGAGCACCTGACCGGGCCACCGACCTCGCCGATCCGCGCCGCGACCACGCTGCCCTCGATGTCGACGTGCCCGGTGACGTGGCCGACCGCGACCTCGCCGGCCGAGATGTTCGCCCGCAGCACGGCGACGCGGTCCAGCTCGACCCGGCTCGACGCCGTGTGCAGCTCGCACTCGCCGAACGAGCCGTCGGCGCGGACGGTCGAGTTCGCCAGGTACGCGACCAGGTCGGAGCCGGCGGGGAGGTCGATCGTGATGGCCACGGAGCCGCTTCTCCGCCCGGACACGGTCGTCTTGACCGAGAGTCGCCCGCCGGCGAAGCCGACCTCGGTCCTGGCCGCCACCTCGACGTCCGACTCGTTCTCCCCGTCGACGGGTTCGACCAGCACCGAGGTGTCGGTCCGATCGCTCGCGGTGACCCGCACCCGGACGCCGGCGACGACGACGGTGGCGGTGATGGGACCGGGGGTGGGGAATGAGGGCATGACGGCTCTCCTCTTGGTCGTCGGCACGGCGTTCGGGCGGACAGGGGGCATGTCGGCAACTGTCGGCGGCCTGCCTGACACTGCCCTGACACTGCCCTGACACCGCCACTGACACGGCCGTCCACCGCGTCACCCCCGGTCCGGACCGCCGCCGACCACGACCGGCACGCGTGGCCGAGTGGTGTCGCGTTGACGGTCGTCGGGCCGGCCGGGTAGAAGTCGGGGCCATGCCCACGGTCTCCGTCATCACCGCCGCCTACGGTCCGAGCGCCCACCACCTCGCCGAGACCGCCCGCGGTGTCGAGGCGCAACAGCTCCCACCGGGCTGGTCGCTGGAGTGGGTCGTCCAGGAGGACGGTGAGGACCCGGTCCTGGCCGACGCGCTCGGCGCGCGTGCCGAGTACCGCCACAACGGCACCCGGCTGGGCATCGCCGCCACCCGCAACCTCGCCCTGGCCCGGGCCACCGGCACGCTGGTCCAGAACCTCGACCACGACGACGTGCTGCTGCCCCACGCCCTGGCCACCCTCATCCGCCGCTTCGAGGAACACCCGATCCACTGGGCGGTCGGCGCGGCCGACGACCTCCTCGAAGACGGGACCCGCCGGTCCTGGGACTCCGCCCTGCCCTTCGGCCTGCTGCGCGCCGGCCACGTCAACCGGTGGGCCGAGCGGCACGGCGGCAACTGGCCCGTCCACGGGGGCGGTCTCATGGTGCGCGCCGACACGCTCCGCGCCCTCGGTGGCTGGACCGGCATCCCGGTGGACGACGACCTCGCCGCCCTCGTGGCGATCTCCGAGCTCGCCGACGGGTGGAACGACCGCACCGTCACCTGGCTCTACCGCAAGCACCCCGCCCAGACCACGCGCAACCCCCACTACCCCGGGCTGGAGGACACCGGCCGCCGCATCGCGCTCCAACGGGCCAAGGCGCTGCGCAACGCCGGGCTCGCCCTCACCGCGCAACCCTCGCTCGACGGCGGCGGCACGGACGTCGAAGTGGGCCCCAACGTCAAGCTGACCCCGATCGGCTAGCCACGCTGGTGCCACAACAGGTGCACCGGCGCCCGCGGCAGCTCCATCGCCCGGTGACCACCTGGACACCCGTGCCGCCGAGACGGCACTTCACCGGTGACACCACCGTCCTGTCGGGACGATGGTGTCACCGCGGTCGCGTGCCTACCGCGGGTGTTCCGCCGACGCCGACACCCGCACGACGTCGCCGTCACCGCCGGACAGGAACGACGCCAGCTCCCGCCCCTCCTCGACCACGGCGGCGCGCTCGGGCCGGGAGAAGTGGCGCAGCGGGGTCACGAGCACGGCGCCCGCGTCCACCGTCCACGTGGCGGCGACCCGGCCGTCGACCAGGACGACGCGCGCGCCGGCCACCGACAAACCCCGGTGGGCGTGGTCGATGATCCGGCCGCGGTCGTGGTAGCCGAGGATCGCGTTGTCGAACGCGGGCAGGAACCGCACCGGGGCGGGCGTGTCGGGGTCGGGGCGCGGCGCGTCCGGGAGGTCCAGCAGTTCCCGGCCGTGCTCGTCGCGGAAGGCGACCAGCCGCTCGCGGGTCGCGGCCACCGCGCGCGGCAACCCGGAGAGGCCGCACCAGGCGCGCAGGTCGGCCGCGGTGGCGGGACCGAACGCGGCCAGGTAGCGCAGCACCAGCGCCTCCCCGACCGGGTCGGAGCCGTCCGGCGCGGGCGGGTCGACCTCGCGTCCCAGCCACGACTCCAGCAACGCGGTGCGCGCGCCCGCCTTCTGTCGCCACAACCCTCGCGGCGGCAGCTGCACCGTCGGGAGGAGCGCGGCGATCCCCATCTCGCCCAACGCCCGCGGTCCGACCGCCGGCCACCGCGCGACGAGCGCCCGGCCGAGCTCGGGCATCGTCCGCGGCTCCCCGTCCGCCATCGCCTCCCGTGCCGCCGCCGCGAGTTCGTCGAGGTCCACGCCCTCGAACTCCCGGCGGTAGACCCCGAGGACCCGTTGGCGCAGCATGGAGCCGTGCCGGGCGCGCCACGCCACCGCGTCGTCGGCGGTGACGAGGTGGACGGTGCGGCGCATGAGGTGGGTCCGCACCACGCGCCGCCCGGTCACCAGGTCGTCGAGCGTCGTCGGGTCGAAGGCGCGCAGCCGCGTCCACAGCCCGACGAACGGCTCCTGCGGTTCCTGCGCTTGCAGGCCGCACAGGCGCCCGACCGCGTCGAACGCCGGCAGGTCGGCGCGGTCGAGCAGCGACTGCCGGGCGAGCGTCGCCCGGTTGAGCGCCCCGGCCCCCAGCACCGTCATGCGGGGCCGACGACGTCGACGACCCAGACGACGCCGAAGCGGTCCCGCAGCATCCCGTAAGCGGGAGCCCAGCCCGCCGGGCCCAACGGGACCACGACGGTCGCGCCGTCGGCGAGCCGCTCCCAGCAGCCGGTGACCTCTTCGACGGTCCCGCCGCGCACGGAGACGAAGAACGAGTTCTCGCCCTGGTCGTAGGCCAGCCGCGAGGGCACGTCGTAGGCCATCACGTGGAAGCCGTTCTCCCCGAGCACCTGGCCCCACATCACGTGGTCGGCCTCGGACTCCTCCTGGACGTTCCCAGCGTCCCGGTACGTGACGACGACGAGGTGGCCGCCGAACGCGGATCGGTAGAACTCCAGCGCCGCGCGGGCGTCACCGCGGAAGTTCAGGTGGGCGGTGGTGGTGACGGACAAGCTCGCTCCTCATGTCGACTTGCTTCCTGACGTGAGGCAACAGTCGCAGGGGTAGTGGCCAGGTTGTGTCCTCTTCTGTCGGGCACACTGAAGGACATGCCGAAGACCTCAGCCCGGCTGCTGTCACTGCTGTCGCTGTTGCAGGCGCGTCGGGACTGGCCCGGTGCGCTGTTGGCCGAGCGGTTGCGGGTCAGTCCGCGCACCGTGCGGCGGGACGTCGACCGCCTGCGCGAGCTCGGCTACCCCATCGTGACCACCAAAGGCCCGGACGGCGGTTACCGGCTCGGAGTCGGCTCGCGACTGCCGCCGCTGCTCTTCGACGACGAGCAGGCCGTCGCCCTGTCCGTGGCGCTGCGGATCGCCACCACCGCCGGCGCCGGCATCGAGGAGGCCGCGGCGCGGGCGCTGCACACCATCCGGCAGGTCATGCCCGCCCGGCTGCGCCACCGCATCGACACCTTCCAGGTCACGGCGGTCGAACGGGCCTCGGCGCCGCAGGTCGACAGCGGCGTCCTGATGGCGATCAGCGGTGCGGTGCACGCCCGCGAGGTGCTGCGCTTCGACTACGCGGGCGGCGACGCGGAGGCCCCACCGCGCCGGGTCGAGCCCCACCACCTCGTCACCCGGGCCGGCCGCTGGTACCTCGTCGCCTGGGACCTCGACCGCGCCGACTGGCGCACGTTCCGCGCCGACCGGATCACCCCGCGCACCCCCACCGGCCCCCGCTTCACCCCGCGCGCGCTACCCGCCGAGGACGTGGCCGCGTTCGTCGCCGACAGGTTCTCCGGCTCCGCCGGCTCGGGCGGCTGGCCCTGCCTCGGCGAGGTGATCCTCGACCTGCCCGCCGCCGACGTGTCGCCGTTCGTCCACGACGGCCTGGTCGAACCACTCGCCCCGAACCGCTGCCGGCTCACCCTGGGTTCCTGGTCGTGGCCCGCCCTGGCCGCCACCGTCGGCAGGTTCGACGCCGACATCGAGGTCGTGGGGCCGCCCGAGCTCAAGCACGCCTTCGCCCACCTGGCCCGCCGCTGCGCCAAGGCGGCGACGTGACCGTCCCTCCACGAAGGCGCGGAAGTGCCCGATCACCTCGACCAGGTGTTGCCGCTCAGGCTGCCACAGCACCGAATCCCGGGGTGCTCGCCGCGAGCACATCGTACGTGCGGGTGCCGTCGCGCGGTCGTGCACACCGCCGCGTCCACTGTCGCCGTCACCTGGTCCACGACCCGGGAGCGCACAGTCCACGGTGGATCCGCCGGTGCCACCCCCGGCCGGTCAGGTGTCGGACGGGCGGGGGTGGGCGCACACGCCGGCGGCGATCAGGGCTTGGCCGGTGAGGTAGGTCAGCATCACCCAGAAGCCCGGCGCCGGCGGGTCGTACCAGCCGGCGAAGGCCTCCAGCGCGATCAGCCCGTCGGACACGAAGAACACCGCGCCGCCGATCGCGACCGGTCGGCCCACGCCGGTCGCCAGCACGGCCATCAGCGTCAGGCACAGGCCGTAGCCGACCACCGGACCGAGCAGGCCGCCCGCGCCGGGCGCGCAGGCCGCCGTCAACGCGCCGAACGCGAGCACGTACCAGACCACGGCGGGCCGGCGCAGCACCGAACGCCGCCGCCACGGCCAGAACGCCGCCACGTAGACGACCTGGGCGCACAGGAACAGCCCGACCATGGTCAGGAACCGGGCGTCGCCGGAGAAGAACGCCGGGACGCTGTCGCCGAGCCAGGAGAAGGCGAGCGCGAGCAGCACCAGGCGCACCGCCCGCGACCGGGGCGCGCCCGCGGTCGCGAACCAGACGGCCGCGGCGAGCACCGGCACGAGCAGCCACTGGGTGATCCGGGCGACCCCGCCGGCGCCGGTGGACTGGGCGACGAGGTGCCCGCAGGAAAGCGCGCCGAACAGCACGCCGGTCGCCAGGACCGCCGGCGTGGCGGACAGTGGAAAACGATCGTGAAGCCGGTTCATGACGCTCCTGGGGCCGGGTCGGTCGCCGTTGATCGTGTCACGTCACCGGCACACCCGGAAACCCCGCGTGGTCATTTCGGACCGGGGAGCGCCGCACCGGCCGCGCCGAGGGCGCCGAAGGGCCGAAAAACGCGATATTCGACCTCGGCCAGAGCCGGAAAATGAATCCGAAAATACACGAGAACGATCCTCGCCCGACCGGCAGGCAGGTCGCGCACCACGCGCCCGGGCCCGGTCGCACAGCCGCTGCGCGCCCGTGGGGTGCGTGAACACGGTTCCGCGCGACCGCATTCCCGTCTGCTCCATTTTCTCCGTCAGCGGCGCACTCGGCCCGACGACCGGTCACGGCGAGTGGCGGAATATTCCATCCGACACCGATACGTCCAGGGCGGAACTACGAGGCAATGTAGAAGAAGCGCGGTTCACGGCGGTTCGGGAACGCTGGTCAGTGGATTCTACAAAAACCATTAAGGAGAGGACATGTCGACTCTCGTCGTCCCGTCCCCAGCAGAACTGGTGCACCGGGTTTCCAAGATAGCGCCGGTGCTCCGGGCAAATGCCGAATGGTCGGTGGAGAACAGGCGACTGCACGAGGAGACGGTCAAGGCCCTCACCGACACGGGCGTGTTCCGGATGCGCATCCCCAAGCGGTACGGCGGATTCGAGAGCGACGCGCGGGCCATGGTCGCCGTGTCGGACGCGATCGCGCAGGCCGACGGCTCCGCGGCGTGGGTGGTGGCCTGCTCCTGGGTCGCCACCTGGGGCCTGGGGCTGTACCCCGACGAGGTCCAGGACGAACTGTTCGCCGACCCCGACGTGCAGGTGTGCACCACCATCGGACCGGGCACCGCGACAGCCGTCCCCGTGGACGGCGGCATCCTGGTGAACGGCACGTGGCCGTCCATCAGCGGCGCGCTGAGCAGCAAGTACCAGCAGATCGGCGCCATCTTCCTCAACCCGGACGGCGAGCCGTACCCGGTGATGGGCCCGGTCCCGATGTCGGAGTTGGAGATCACCGACAACTGGCACACCAACGGCTTCCGCGGCACCGGCAGCGTCGGAACGACCGCGAAGGACGTCTTCATCCCACAGGAACGCGTCCTCCCCGCGCCGGCCGTGCTCACCGGCCAGTCGGCCTCGAAGGCCAACGCCGGCTCGCAGATGTACCGGGTCCCGTTCATCCCCGTGGGCGTGGCGTCCACGGTCGGTGTGGTCACGGGCATGGCGAAGGCGGTCAGGGACAGCTTCTTCGAGCGGCTGCCCAGCCGGAACGTCACCTACACCAACTACCCGAGCCAGGCCGAGGCGCCCGTGACCCACCTGCGGATCGCCGAGGCCATGATGAAGATCGACGAGGCGGAGTTCCACGCGCAGCGGCTGGCCGCGACGGTGGATGCCAAGGCCGCCGCCGGCGAGCCGCTGGAACTGGTGGAACGCGGGCGCATCCGGGCGGACGAGGGCGCGGCCGTGAAGCTCTCCAAGGAGGCGGCGGAGATCTTCGCCGGGTCCAGCGGCGGCTCCTCGGCCTACACCAAGGTGCCGATCCAGCGGTTCGTCAACGACCTGAACACCGTCGCCCTGCACGCGCTGATGACCCCGGACGTCAACGCCGAGATCTACGGTCGGGTGCTGTGCGGCCTCGATCCCAACACCTACTACATCTGATCGGCGCGCTCCCGCGCCGCACGCACCGCCGGCCCGCCACTCGCGAAGTGGGGGGCCGGCGGTGTGCGCGGACGTGCCCGCACAGCGCGAAAAGCCTTGGGCGTCTCCGGTGGTCGGAGGCGCCCAAGGCAGCGAAGGCGGAGATCACGAAGCGGCGGTCACAGGAAGTCGGTGTTCGGCTCCAAGCCGAGCTTGACGCGGCCGAGGGTCTCCAGGTTCGTGTTCGGGTACATGATCGCGTGGCGCTGGAGGACGCCGATGTCCCGCTGGATCCGCTGGAGCGGCACGTGCGAGTAGACGGACGAGGCGCCGGCGGCGTTGGCGAGGATGTCCACCGCCTGCTTGGCCCGACCGACGGCCGCGCCCGCGTCCATGCGCGCGATGGCCTTCTCCTCGACCGTCCACGGCTCGCCACTGGCGGACTTGGCCTCCAAGCCCTCGACCACGCGGTACAGGTGGTACTCGGCCTCGCCGATGAGCTGGATGGCCTCACCCAGTTGCAGGTGCGTGACCGGCGCGTCGGCCTGGCGGTCGTAGTGGGTGTAGGTGATCTTCCGGTTCGGCACCCGTTCCAGGAAGTTCTCCAGCGCGGCGTGCGCCATGCCGATCGCGGGCGCGGCGGCCACCGCGATGGCCATCTGCATGAACGGGACCCGCCACGCCTGGTACTCCGCGTTGAGCTTGGTCTCCAGCTTGCCCTCCAGCGCCATCGGGAGCACCCGCACCAGCCAGCCCTCGGGGACGAAGAGGTCCTTCGCGGCGGTCGACCGGCTGCCGGTGCCCCGCAGGCCCGAGGTGTGCCAGTCGTCGGTCACCTCCAGGTCCGCCAGCCGGACCACGGCGAGCGCCGGCTCGCCCGTGCCGTCCGGGTTCTTCAGCACGGCGAAGTGGGCGACCCACGTCGCGTGCGGCGAGCCGGTCTGGAAGTGCCAGTTGCCGTTGAGGAGGTAGCCGCCCTCGGTCGGCTCGGCGACGCCGTTCAGCTCGACGGACCCGCAGAACCGGACGTCCGGGTCCGCCCAGATCTCGTCCTGCGCCTCGTCGGGGAGCAGCGAGGACAGCCAGGACGCCATCGTGAACGAGACCGCGGTCCAGCCGACGGAGCCGTCGGCGCGGGCGAGCTCGGCGATCACGTCGACCACGGTGCGCATGTCGGGCACGCTGCCGCCGTACCGCGCCGGGATCCGCATCTTCAGCAGTTCGTTGTCGGTCAACGCCTCCAGGACCTCCGGGTGCAGTTCCCGGTGCTCCTCGTGCCACCCGGCGTGCTTCCGGATCATTTCCACCAGACCCGTGGCCCGGCTGACGAGGTCGGGCCTCGACTGGGACATGATCAAACTCATGCTGCACTGCTCCTCGATGCGATGGCGGGATGCGGGAAGGGGACCCTGCGCGCGGCGGCGTGGGCCCGCCGGGGATCGACCGCCCGGCCCGGGCGGGCGCGCGCACCTCGTGGAATTGCCACTCCGGCCGGAATTCCCGGCCCACTCGAACCCGGGTGACCGGGCCGACCGGTCGGCGCTCCGCTGCCGGTTGTCGAGATCGTCAATTCGGCCATCTTCACTTCGGCGGACGAGTTCAGGGTGCGGCGTCGACCCGAAAAGAGTCATCGGTCGCCTCTGGCCAGGTTAGTGCGACCACGGACCGGACCACCTCTCCGAAATTGCTTCGTGTCATCGCGCGAACACCCTGCGTCAGGACCGGCGGCCCCGCACTCTCGGAGAAGATCCGGCACACCGGCCGTGGCACAGTGACTCGCGGGTGCGCAGAAAAACGGTCGACCCGACTCGCGGGAGAACCCACGCCGGGAAGCCGAACCGAACGCCGTTGCGGCGTCCGAGTGACGAAGGGCCGCGATGAGTTGGACGACATACCCGCGCGGGCCCGGAATCGCCGCGATTTCCGGCCGACCGGGAATAACCACACCGGCCGCGCGCACGTTTTCCGTCACCCACTCGCCCACCTCCTCCACCCTGCTGGAGCAGCGTGAGCGCCCACTGTCGTAACTCGCTGCACAGAAGGGCCCGCCCGTGGAATACCACGAGATCGTCGACATGGTGAACACCGATCCGGTGATCCAAACCCTCATGGCGGAGCCGATCCCGATCCGGCTCGCCTACCTGGGGCTGGACGGCGCTCCCCGCTCGGTGCCGATCAACCACGTCTGGAACGGGAAGGCGTTCCTGTTCGCCACCCCGAACCTGGCCTACAAGGTGAGGGCGATCGAGGCGAACCCGCGGGTCGCCTTCACCCTCGACGTCGGCGCCGGCCGGCCGGGGCGCGAGACGCGCGCCAAGGTCTCGGCGCTGATCGGTCCGCCGCCGGCGGCCTACGACTTCGCGCCGATCGCCATCCACGGGCGCGGGATCGCCACGGTCGAGATGACGCCGGGGGTTCCCCAGGAGCACCTCGACGCCTCCCGGCGGATGATCGGCGACGACGAGAAGTGGGAGGAGTGGGCCCGCGTCCGGCGTGCCGAGACGAGCGGCATGGCGCTGATCACGATCGTGCCGACCCACCTCGTCGTGGTCGACTTCGTCACGCGCTTCCCACCGCCGGCCGAGGTCAACGTCACCGCGTTCGGCGCGGACCAGATCGACGCCGAGACAGGCCGGGTGAAGACCGCCGGGAGCGTGTAGCCCGTCCTCGAACCCATTCCGAATTCCACCTCACTCGACCCGCCGGGAGCCGATCCCGGCGGGTCGAGTGCCGTTCGCGCGCGAACGGTGTGCGGCACGACGGTCCGCGTATACTCCACGCCACGTTGTGAACACGGAGTGTCATCACAGCTCCCCTGCCGTTCGGGTCGCCGCACCCCGGAACAACTCGAGGGAAACCCATGGAGAACGAGCCGACGAGCCTCGGCTGGCCGACGTTCGGCGTCGAAGCGCCCGCCCTGCCCGAGGTGGTCGACCGGTCCGCGTTCCAAGCCCGGTTGGACGAGCTGCGCCTCCGCGAGAAGGCGCACACGCGGGAAGCCGTGGCGATCGCCGCGGCCCGACGTCGCCTGCCCGCGGTCGAGGTGGACGGCGCCACCGAGCTGATCGGACCCGACGGTCCGGTCACGCTGCTCGACGCGTTCGAGGGACGGCCGCAGCTCGTCTCGTACTACTTCATGTGGTACCCGGGCCGACCGGCGGCCCAGCAGTGCGAGGGCTGCACCTGGAACAACACCCAGATCTCGGAGCTGTCCTACCTCCACTCCCGGGGCATCACCTACGCGGTCCTGTGCCAGGGGCCGTTCGACGAGAGCTACCGCTACCGGGACTTCATGGGCTGGCGGATGCCGTGGTACTCGGCGCAGGACTCCCTCGACGCGCTGCTCGCCGGCAAGCAGATCGGGTTGATGCACATCGTCTGCTACGTCCGGGAGGGCGACCGGGTCTTCGAGACCTACTGGACGAGCCGCCGCGGCGTGGAGGTGCTGGACTACAGCTACGCGCTCATGGACCTCACCGTGTGGGGGCGCCAGGAGCCGCAGGAGGACTCCCCCGCCGGCTGGCCGCAGCAGTGGGGCGCCGGGGTCGGCGCCACCGGCCACGTGACGCGGTACGACGGACGCCCCATCCCGCACTGGTCGCGCCTCGGCGCCGGCCGCTCCGACGACCTCACCGCGCAATCCTGACGCCGACCGGCCGGCGCCGGCGTTCCCTATCCCACCGCACCGGGCGGCAGTCGTGCGGAATGCAATTCCAAATGGTCTGAAATATTCCACGCTCACCGTGCCCACCGATCACCGGCAGTGACCACAGGGCAATTCCCGAGAAGATGTCCGCGACCGTCGGTAATAACATAGTTGATACATGCAAATTTACGGCGATCGCACTGTCCACGGTGAGGAGAAAGCGTGATCACGGCCGGCAAGGCGGTGCTGGTGACCGGGGCCAATCGCGGTATCGGGAAGGCGCTGGTCGACGAGGCGCTGAGGCGGGGTGCGAGGCGGGTCTACGCGGGCACGCGCCAACCGCTGGAGCACCCCGACGACCGGGTCACGCCCGTGACCCTGGACGTGACCGACCCGGCGCACATCCAGGCGGCCGTCGAGCGGGTCGACGCCCTCGACCTCCTGATCAACAACGCCGGCGTCGCCGCGGTGGACGACCTGACCGACACCACCGTGCTCGACCGGATGCTCGCGGTCAACCTCTACGGCGCGCACCACGTGACGCAGGCGTTCCTCCCGCTGCTGACCGAGTCCGCGGGCGCCATCGCCACCAACATGTCGTTGACCGCCATCGCCCCCTACCCGCTCGCCGCGTCCTACTCGATCTCGAAAGCGGCCGTGCTCGCCATGACGCAGTCGCTGCGGGCCATCCTGGCGTCCCGGGGTGTGCGCGTCCACGCGATCCTCACCGGCCCGGCGGACACGGACATGGGCGTGCGCTTCGACGTCCTCCCGAGGACGCCGCCGGAACTGGTGGCGCACAACGTCTTCGAGGGGGTCGAGGACGACGTCGAGGACATCTTCCCCGACCCCATGTCGCAGGACATGGCCGACGCCTGGCACAACGGCTCGACCAAGGGGTTCGAACGCCGGCTCGCGGAGATGTACGCGCAGCGGACGTGACCGACGCGCGGGACACCTCGCGGCGGCACCGGCACGGCCGTCCGGTGTGGACGTGATCATCCACACCGGACAGCCGGTGGGTCGCACGCCGGACCGTGCCGGTCCGCTCGCACAGGGTGAGGGCGGAATCAACCGGTCCGACGACGCGTTCCACGGGCGTGAAGAAAATCGGATTCCTGTCCTTCGGGCACTGGTCCGACACGCCGCACTCGGGCACGAGGACGGCGTCGGACGCGCTGCTGCAGGCCGTCGACCTGGCCGTGGCGGCGGAGGAGCTCGGGGTGGACGGCGCCTACTTCCGGGTGCACCACTTCGCCAGGCAGCTGGCCTCGCCGTTCCCGCTGCTGGCCGCGATCGGCGCCAGGACCGAGCGCATCGAGCTCGGCACCGGCGTGATCGACATGCGCTACGAGAACCCGATGCACATGGCCGAGGACGCCGGCGCCGCGGACCTCATCTCCGCCGGCAGGCTCCAGCTCGGCATCTCCCGCGGCTCGCCGGAGCAGGTGATCGACGGGTGGCGCCACTTCGGCTACCGGCCCGGTGAGGGCGACACGGACGCCGACATGGCCCGCAAGCACGCCGAGGTGCTGCTGGCGGTCCTGGAGGGCGACGGCTTCGCCCAGCCCAACCCGCGCCCGATGTTCGCCAACCCGCCGGGGCTGCTGCGCGTCGAACCGCACTCGCCGGGCCTGCGGGAGCGGATCTGGTGGGGCGCCGGCTCCAACGGCACCGCGGTCTGGGCGGCGCGGCAGGGCATGAACCTGATGAGCTCGACCCTGAAGAACGACGAGGGCGGTGCGCCGTTCCACGTCCAGCAGGCCGAGCAGATCCGGGCGTTCCGCAAGGCCTGGACCGAAGCCGGGTGGCCGCGCGAGCCGCGCGTCTCGGTCTCGCGCAGCATCTTCGCGCTCACCTCGGACCTCGACCACGCCTACTTCGGCGACGACTCCGACAGCACCGACCAGATCGGCTACCTCGACGCCGACACCAGGGCGGTCTTCGGCCGCACCTACGCCGCCGAACCGGACGTCCTGGTCGGGCAGCTGGCCGAGGACGAGGCCATCGCCGAAGCCGACACCCTGCTGCTGACCGTGCCGAACCAGCTGGGCGTCGACTACAACACCCACCTGCTCGACGACATCCTCACCCACGTCGCACCGGCCCTCGGCTGGCGCTGACCAGGAGTGGTCAGCCCGCGCGGTAGCGGGCCAGGACGTCCTCGCGCAGCAGCGCGCCGAAACCGGCTGCCCGCAGCCGCAGGCCCAGTTGCGGCTCGGTGGTGCCGAGGGCGTCCGCGGTGGTCGCGAGGTGCCAGTGGTGGGCCGCCAGGTTGGTCAGCAGGTGGCCCCGGCGGACCTGGGCCTCCGACAGGCGGAACGTCTTCAGGTACGCCGTGCGGCCGTTCCGGTCGGTGATCAGCTCGCCGATGTGGTTCTCCTCGTCGAGGCGGAACGCCGGCAGGAAGCGGGACAGCGCGTAGTCGCCCATCCGGTACACGCGGCTCACGGCGCAGGTCTCGCCGAGCAGCCCGTCGACCATCGTCAGGTCGTGGAACCGGGCCCACTCCGCCTGCTCCCGCACCGCCGCCGCGCGCAGGTCGGCCAACGACGCCACGTCGTCGGGCAGTCGCACGTCGAACCGGGGGGCCGGTGTCGCCAGGGTCGCGTAGCGGTGGACCAGTTCGCCGTACAGGTCCTGCAAGAGGGTGGGGTGCAGCGCCCGGTAGTCGTCCGGGTGCGGCACGACGAACGCCGCGGCCAACGCGTCGGCCACGTACACCAGCACACCGCACTGGCCCGGGTGGATCTCGAAGTGCTTCACCGCGTCCGCCAGGCCCTCGACCTGCGCGCCCGCGTACGCCTCCTCCACGCGCGGTGACAGGCCGCGGCGGATCGCGCGCTGCGACCACTCGCCCCACACGACCTCCGGGCCGCCGAAGTGCAGCGCCAGGTACCCCTCGACCGCCACGTGCAGGGGCAGGAACCGCAAGCGGTTGCGCTCGACCCGGCGCGCCATCCGGCGGTGGAAGCGCAACCTCATGCCGTGCGGCTCGTCGGTGGCTCTCCGCGTCAGCTGCGTGCCGTACGCCGCGACCGGGGTGTCGTCGTCGGACCACGTCGCCACGAAACCGTGCGGAATGTAGGACACGTAGTGGGTGCGCCGGTCCACCTCGACCACGCCCTGCTCGTCGCCGTGGACGCGGGCGTGCAGGCGCAGCCCGGTGATCGGCTCGTCGCGCGTCAGCGGCACGAGCCGGACACCGCCCCACACCTGCGCCGCCCGCGTGGTCAGGCCGGTCAGGTCGAGCTCCACCGTCACCCCTCCTCCAGGAACCTGGCGACCCGCGCGTCGAAGTGCGCCCGCAGGTCGGCGAAGCCGGTCCGGCCCTCGGTGAACCGGGCGAAGCCGACCAGCGCGGGCACGTCCTCGGCGTCGCGCACGCCGACGGTCGGCACCGCCTCCGCGAGCCGCTTCACGTCGAAGTCGGCCGCGTCGTACACCGGGTTCAGGTGCACCGCGACCACCCGGCGGGCCGGGTCGAGCCGCGCCCGCCACACCCGCAGCACCTCCGACGCGAGCCCGTACGGCGCGTTGTCCCAGCCGTCGGACACGATCAGCAGCCGGTCCGGCGCGTGCTCCAGCGCGTCGAGCACCCGCTCGCCCAGCGGCGTCATCCCGTAGGGGTGGGCCAGCAGGGCGTCGGCGCGCCCCGACGTCCACAGCGGGACGTACTCGGCCGCCAACTCCGCCAGCAGGTAGTGGCACGCCAGCGCGACCGCGAGCGGCCGACGGCGCTTCTGCGCGGAGCCGGACGCCGAGAAGCTGTCGTCCAGCACGGCCGCGACCCGACCCCACCGCCCCGCGTCCCTCCCGGCCGCCCGGACCGCCGCCGCGCGCAGCGCGCCGGTCAGCTCATCGCGCCGTTCGACCCGCACCGGCACCGGCAGGGCCAGGACGTAGGAGGCCAGGCGCGTGAGCGGCATCGACCCGAGGTCGACCACCACCGCGGCCTTGTCCCGTCGCGCGGACTCCTGTGCCCGGAGCCGTTCCAGCCTGGTCATCCGGGGCTCGATGCGCTTGAGGAACGTGGTCCGGTCGATCCCGTGCTTCGCGGCGAACCCCTCGGCCACGGTGTACGGCAGCCCGTACACCGACGCCTGCTCGTAGTGCGCCCGCCGCCACGTCTCCAGCAGCGGGGTGTCGTACCGGTGGTGGTGGCCGGACGTGAACAGGAACGGGCCCAGTTCGCCGTCCGGCGCGACGTGCGCGTGCCGCAGCGCCCGCTTCAGGCCGGTGCGGTACTTGACGGCGTCGAACGTCGGGTCGGGCCGACCCGCGACCCACTCGCGGATGATCGCGCGGGTGCGCCGGTTGTTCACCCGGGCCCGGCGCAACGCTCGGAACAGGTCGTACACCCGCTGCGGCGGCAGCGCGCGCAGCCGCCGGGCGATCAGCCCGCCCTCGACCCGCCGTTGGCCGGCGGTGGCGTCGCCGGCGGTCTCCAGCAGCTTGCGGACGATCAGCGCGGCGTTGTGGTGGTTGATGTCCAGCGCGAGCGCCGCCGCGTACAGGTCGCGGTAGTTGCCGATCACGTAGTCGTGCAGGAAGTCCAGCGACAGCCGCTGGTCGTCGGCGCCGCCGTGGAACTCGCGCTGCGACGTCGACGTGGTCGCCGCGTTGATGAACATCATCATGTCGTCGGCGGCGAGGGCGTCCATGCGGTCTCCCCGGGTGGTGTCGGGGCCGGCCGGGGAATGGGGGCACGATCAGCGAATCATCGCTTCCAAAGCGTTTTCCGGAAGTCGCACCGAAGTCCCGCGGCCGGCCCGCGGACTCTAGCAACCACCCGGCCGACCGCGCCCCGGGATTTCGCCGGCGGTCCCGCCGGGCGGAGGGGGCCTTGTCGAGCGGGGGCGGGCGCACCTCACCTGTTGGCCAGAACCCGTTGGCAGATGGCGTTCCGGCCACTGGCCGCCGTCCCCGCACCGCAGCAGGATCGATCCCATGATCACCACTCCCCCGCTGCTGACCGAGCCGTTCGCCCGCGCGACGCTGGACTTCCTGCGCGCCTCGGTGTCCCCGGCCGTGGTCAACCACAGCATCCGCGCCTACGCCTACGCCGAGTTCCTGGTCGACCGGTGGGACGCCCGCGGGCACGAGGAGTACGACGCCAGGGCGGTGTTCTTCGCCGCGGTCCTGCACGACCTCGGCCTGAGCGCCGCCGGCGGCCGACGACCGGACCGGTTCGAGGTCGCGGGAGCGGACCTCGCCGCCGAGCACCTCCGCGACCACGACGTCGACGCCGGCACGACGGACCTGGTGTGGGAGGCCATCGCCCTGCACACCTCCATCGGCATCGCAGACCGCCGCGGCCTGCTGTGCCGCCTGGTCGCCGCCGGCACGGCGCTGGACTTCGGCGTGGACCCCGAGGCGGTCACCGACGAGGTGGCCGCCGACCTCCACACCCGCTACCCGCGCCTGAACACCGCGACGGCCCTGCACACCGCGATCGTCGGGCAGGCTCGGGCGCTCCCCACCAAGGCCCCGGTCGGTTCACTGGCCAGGTACCTGGTGAGGACCGAGGACCTGGGCGCGCCGACCGACATCCCGATGCGCTGGGACGACTGAGCCGCGCGGTGGCGCGGTCCCCCGAGTACGTCCTGTGCGACCGGTTCGACGTCCTGATCGACACGGTCCCCGTCCCCCACGACATCACCGCCGACATCGAGCTCCTCCCGTCCGCCAGGGTGGCCGAAGCCCTCGAACGCCTCGCGAGCGCGGACGGCGGCCCGCGCGGACCACCGGGTCGCGCGGGCCGCCGTCACGCGGATCAGTAGTGGGCCCAGATGGTGAAGCTGCGCATCGTCGTCGACCCGGGGCAGACGGCCACCGCGGAAGACCCGAACCGGGTCACGCCGCTGCTGTGGAAGCTGCCGTCGCTGCACCACACCGAGACCGAGAAGCCGGACGCGCCGCCGCCGAACTGGTGGCAGTCGACCCACACGGTGGAGTTCCGGCCGGGGTAGTACTCCCAGGAGCAGCCGATCGACGTGGTCTCGACCTTGCCCTTGGCGGGGGTGAGCGGCGGCACCGGCAGGGTCGCCACCTCCCGCTGCACCGCCGCCGCCGACGCCTGCGCGCCCACCGCGCCGAACCCGGCCAACGCCAGGACCGCGAACACCACCGTCACCACTCTTTGAACGGTTCCCGACACTGAGTCCCACCCTCTCGAAGAAGTCCGTGAAGCCCGAGTGGGACCAAGGATCACCCCCGGTCAGGTTTCCCGGAACAACCGACACTCGATCAGAGCAGGACCCCCGCAGCCCCGGCCCGCGCACACCGAATCCCTTGCCACGGAACGTGTATCAGGCCCGGTCGACCGGCATCCGTCTCCGTCACGACGGGGTGGGCGGGCCGCGGCGGCACGGCGTCGGCCACCCCGTTGGCCCGAGGTCACCCGGCCGGCACGAGCGGTTCGCGCCGCCGCGAACGGGGCGCCTACTCCGGGCGCTGCCACCTCGGGTCGTGGGCGGGCGGCGTGATCCGGGCGGCGGGCGGTCCCGGGACGTCGACCGGGACCAACCCGACGGACGTGGGCGAGACGAACTCGGGCGGCGTGACGAAGCCGGGCGTGGACTGCCAGGCGTCGATCCCGCGCACGACGATCACCGCCAGCGCGGCGGCGGCCACCGAGAGCAGCGCCACCACCCCGAGCAGCGCCGCGCCGTCGGCGAAATCGGCCGCCGACTCGCCGCGGGCGAGCACCCGGTCCGCGATCCGGTCGACCACCTGGTAGGCGATGAACAGGCCCCACCACCAGTTGACCTCGGACTGGCCGCGACCGCGCTCGTGCGGGGGCAGGCCGACCTGCCGGACGTCCGCCACCACCCGACGCGGGATCCAGAAGCTGACGATCGGCAGCCAGCCCCAGATCACCCAGCGCCTGGCGTGCTGGTGGGCGTCCGGCGCGACCAGGTCGGCGTTGGCGCGGACCCGCCACACCCACATCACGAACACGACGCCCGCGACGAGGTACAGGGCGGCGTTGCCCAGGTCGAGCAAGTCGGTCGTGGCCAGCGTGCGATCGAGCTCGGCCTCCCCGACCCGGCCGGCGGTGTAGTCCCGCAGCACGCCGTGCACGCGCCACACCCACCCGGCCATGATCAGGTCGGACAAGGCGGTCAACGCCACCAGCACGGAGAACGCGACCCCGAGGCCACGTGCGGATCGGAACACGGAATCTCCACTCAGAGGGTCCCCCGACCCGGAGCGGAGCCTACGTGACACCCCCTCGACCGCAGAACCGTTTCCGCTCGGGTCCGCGGCGACTTGTCGTGCAGACCCGCCGGTGGGCTCTTAGTGTCGACGCAGGCGAGTCGCGGAGGTGGGATGAGAAGCCAGTACGAGTACTTGGCCGTGCTGGCCGCGTGCCTGCTCGTCACGGTGCCGTTGGAATGGGTGGGCCGCGGTGTGTACCGCCGCGGGACGGACGTGGTCCGGGCGGTCGTGCCGGTGCTGCTGGTGCTGGCCGTGTGGGACGTGGTGGCGATCGTGCGCGGGCACTGGAGCTTCCACCGCGACGGCACGACGGGCGTGGTGCTGGCCGGTGTCCTGCCGATCGAAGAGGTGTTGTTCTTCGTGGCCATCCCGCTGTGCGCGCTGCTGACCTACGAGGCCGTCGGTCGATTGTTGCGCGATGGCTAGGGAGTACCTGCTGGCCGCGGTGACCGCGGCGGTCCTGGTGGTGTCGTGGGAGCTGTTGGTGCTGCGCACGGGCCTGTTCCGACGCCGCGCCTACTGGGTCACGATGGCGATCGTGCTCGCCTTCCAGGTCCCGGTGGACGGGTGGTTGACCAAGCTCGACGCGCCGATCGTGCTGTACGCGGACTGGGCCATCAGCGGTGTGCGGGCGCCGTGGGACATCCCGGTCGAGGACTTCCTGTACGGGTTCGCGATGGTGACCGCGGTGCTGCTGCTGTGGGAGCGGAGGAGGAGAGCGCATGACACGGCTGAGCGCCGCTGAGGTGCCGGGGTCGTTCGACGACGCGGCGGAGGACTACGACCGGCTGGTCGGCCTGAACCCCGGTTACCACCGGGCGTTGCGGACCTCGGCGCGGGCGCTCGGCCTGCGGGGGACCGGGGCCGGGCAACGCGTGCTCGACCTGGGCTGCGGCACGGGCGCGTCGACCGCGGCGCTGCTGGCCGTGGCGCCGGACGTGGAGGTCGTCGCGGTGGACGCGTCCGCCGGGATGCTCGCGCGGGCACGGGCCAAGCGGTGGCCGGACACCGTCACGTTCGTGCACAGCCGCGTCGAGGACCTGGACGCGCACGGGCCGTTCGACGCGGTGTTCGCCGCCTACCTCGTGCGCAACCTGCCCGATCCCGACCCCACGCTGCGGGTCGTGCGCGGGCTGCTGGCGCCGGGTGCGCGCTTGGTGCTGCACGAGTACTCGGTGCGCGACTCACCGCTGAGCACCGCGATCTGGACCGCGATGTGCGGGCTCGTCGTCGTGCCGGCCGGGTGGCTGCTCACCGGCGACCGCTCGCTCTACACCTACCTGTGGCGCAGCGTGCTGCGGTTCGACGGTGCGAGCGCGCTGCGCGACCGGCTGCGGCGCGAGGGGTTCGTCGGCGTGCGCAGCCGCCCGGTGCCCGGGTGGCAGCTCGGCGTGGTGCACACCTTCCTCGGGCGAGCGCCGGAACGGGAGCGGTCGTGATCCCCCGCGACCGCAGGGCGGTGCGCGTCGCCGCGCCCGCCGGACGCGCCCGGTTCGGCGGGGACGCGCCGACGGTGGTCGTGGTCGGCGCGGGCATCGCGGGGCTGGCCGCCGCGACGATCCTGGCCGAGCGCGGCGCGCGGGTCGTGGTGTGCGAGCGCGAGCACCACCTCGGCGGTCGGGTGGGCGGGTGGCCGACCACGCTCGCCGACGGCAGCGAGGTCACGATGACCCGCGGCTTCCACGCGTTCTTCCGGCAGTACTACAACCTGCGCGCGTTGCTGCGCCGGGTCGACCCCGGTGGTCGGGCGCTGGTGGCCATGCCCGACTACCCGTTGTGGCACACCGGCGGACACCGGGACGGGTTCGCCGGGCTGCCGACGACCTTGCCGTGGAACGCGTTGGCCTTCCTTCGCCGCAGCCCGACGTTCCGGTGGTCCGACCTGCCGTCGGTGGACGCGCGGGCGGCGTTGCCGCTGCTGGACGTGTCGGTGCCGGAGGTCTACCGGGAGCTCGACGGGCTGGACGCGGCGACCTACCTGGAGCGGATCCGCTTCCCCCGGCCCGCGCACGCGCTGGCGTTCGAGGTGTTCTCGCGCAGCTTCTTCGCCCACCCGAGCCGCATGTCGGCGGCCGAGCTGGCGGTGATGTTCCACATCTACTTCCTCGGCTCGGCGGAGGGCCTGCTGTTCGACGTGGCGGCCGACCCGTTCCCGCACGGCCTGTGGGAACCGCTCGGCCGTCACCTCGCCGAGCTGGGCGCCACCGTGCGGCGAGGTGTCGAGGTGCGGTCGGTGGCGCCCGGCGGGTCCAGGCGGTTCGCGGTGGACGTGGCCGGTGACGTGCTCGACGCGGACGCCGTCGTGCTGGCCGCCGACGTCCCCGGCCTGCGCCGGGTCGTCGCGGCGTCACCCCGGCTGGGCGACGCCGCGTGGCGCGAGCGGATCGCGGACCTGCGGACGGCGCCGCCGTTCCTGGTGTCGCGGTACTGGCTCGACCGGCCGGTGGACCCGGACCGGCCGGGTTTCCTCGGCACCAGCGGTTACGGCCTGCTGGACAACGTGAGCGTGCTGGACCACTACGAGCACGAGGCGCGGGCGTGGGCCGCGCGGACCGGCGGTTCCGTGGTGGAGCTGCACGGGTACGCGCTGCCGCCCGACGAGCCCGATCCCCGCACCCGGCTGTGGGAGCAGCTCACCGAGGTCTACCCGGAGACCAAGCGGGCGGGTGTCGTGGACGAGCGCCACGAGCTGCGGGCCGACTGCCCGCTGTTCCCCGCCGGCGGGTTCGCCCGCCGACCCGCCGTGACCACCCCGGACGACTACCTCGTGCTGGCGGGCGACCTGGTGCGGATCGACCTGCCGGTGGCGCTGATGGAACGCGCGGCCACCACGGGGTTCGACGCGGCGAACCGGCTGCTGGGCCGGTGGGGCGTCGCCGGGACGGAGCTGTGGAGCGTGCCCACGGCGGGTCGGGGGCCGGTGCTGCGCGCCGTCGCCCGCCGGTGGGGCCGGACGCCGGTGGGCGGAGACCCGGACCGGACCTGACCCGGCCCTGGTGAGCCGCCCGCGCCGATCACGTGCCCCATCACCGCGCCGAGCGCCCGGTCCGCCTCGGGCAGCGCGGAGCCCGCCGCTTCGAACAGGGCCGGCACCCGCTCGTTGAGGCGCACCACGTTCGGACCCGGGTACGCCGGTCCGGCCCGGAACCGACGCGATCCACGCGTGCCGCATCGGCACCGTCCGCGCGCTCTCGGCGCAGGTTGCCGTCCCACGCGAGTGGGCTCACCTGCGACTTCACCCACGACACCGGACGCGGTGACCGGTGACCGGCTGACCGGGGTCAGCCGCGGCTCAGGTCCACGACCAGGCGGACGGCGTCGGTCAGCGTGGCCGGCCGCCGCACGGACGCGGGCAGCGCGAGCCCCGCCCAACCGGGGCCGGCGGCCACCAGCACGGCCTCGGTGCCCCGGCGCAGCTCCTCGATCGGCACGGCGGCGGCGAAGTCGACGTGGTGGGCCCAGATCACGACCGCGGCCGGGCGCAGGCGCTCCAGCGCGTCGCGCAACGCCGTCGGCGGCACCCGCGCGCCGAGGCCGCGCCACAGGCAGTCCTCTTCGGACAGCGCGGCGCCGAGCGCTTCCAGCGCCAGTGTGTGCTGCTCGTCGGGCGCGCACGACAGCAACGCGGTCAGCACGCCCTCGCGGTCCGGGTAGGGCACGGCGCGCAGCGCGTGCAGCAGGCCGGCGCTGGCCAGGTGCTCGACCTCGACCCCGGCGCCGCGCCGGTGCACGCGGTCGCCCAGCTCGGCGAGGAACGGCGCGAGCACCGCCTGCCAGGCCGCCACGACACCGTGCGCGGCGATCAGCTCGGCCGCCAGCCGGCGCACCTGCGGCTCGTCGAGCCGGTCGGCGGCGGTCATGAACCCCCGGCGGACGGACCGGGCCGTGTCGGCGGTGAGCACGGGCCTGGCAGGTCGCGGTGACGCCGGGACCTGTTCCCGCGACCGCCGTGCCGCGTCGGCGGGTGCGACGCCTTGCGCGGTCAGCGCCACCATCCGCCGCAACCGGTCGACCTCGTCGTCGCGGTAGCGGCGGTGACCGCCCGCGGTGCGTTCGGAGGGGCCCAGCCCGTAGCGCTGGTCCCACGTGCGCAGCGTGGTCGGTGAGATGCCGAGCATCGCCGCGACCGCGCGGGGTGTCCAGCTCATCGACCACAAGCTCACTTCCTGGCGCGTTCGGAGAGCATAGCCCGCAGTTCGCTCTCGCCCAGGCCGCCCCAGATGCCGAACGTCTCGTGCACTTCGAGGGCGTGCTCGCGGCACTGGCGCATCACCGGGCAGCGCCGGCAGATCGACTTGGCCATGGCTTCGCGCTGCTCACGGGCGGAGCCGCGCTCGTTGGGCGTGTGGAAGAAGTAGGTGCTGTCCATGCCGCGGCACAGACCGGAGAGCTGCCAGTCCCAGGACTCGGCGACGGGGCGGGGCAGGCGGGAGAGCTCGGGCATGGCGCGCGTCCTTCGCGAGTCGACGACGATGACGGCTCCATCGTAAAATCGACTCAAAACCGATTCAACTCGGGGTGCCTCAGCCGGGCAGCGCACCCTTCGACCGGAGGGCGTACCGGCGCTCGGCGTAGGCGAGGTCGTCGCGCCACAGCCGCGCGGCGGTCCACCGCATCGCCGGCCGGATTACCGGTGCCACCCTGTTGACCAGCGCGAACCCACGTCGGTCGGACTGCGCGATGGTGGCCTCGACCACGGCTGTGCGGCCCTCGCCCAGCGGCGTGGCGTGGGTTTCGACCACGCTGCCCTCGCCCTCGCCGGAGACGATCCGCATCACCACCGTGCGCGGTTCGGGGCAGGTGAACTCGGCGGTCACCGGCACGCCGAACCTGCCGACGACCCGGAACGTCACCTCGACCAGGAACCGGTCCAGCTCCTCGGTGGGCGTCTCCAGCACCCGGAGGTTCGCGAACGAGTAGGGGTGGAACCACGCGCCGTGCCACGGGTCGAGCCGGTTCGCGATCACGTCCTCGGGCTCGCACCGGCCGATCAGCGTGGCGACCGCGTCGAGCGCCTTGCCCGCCGGCCGCTCGGGCAGCACCGGCTCGGGCAGCGGGTCCTCGCCGCCCACGTCGTCCAGGCGCACCCAGGCGAGCACGCCGTCGTCGTGCGCGGGGTACGGGCTCCACCCGCCGAACCGCCCGCCGCCCAGCGCGAGCCCGTGCCAGCGGCAGACCAGCTCGCCGCCGACGACCGCGCCGTCGCACAGCGGCGCGCCCAGGTGCGGGCACGACCCGGGACCGGCCACCAGCACGTCACCCGGCCCGCGCCAGAGCACCACCTCGCGACCGGCGACGGTCCGGCCGAACGGCTTGCCCGGCACGACGTCGCGGCTCGCGCCGACCACGAACCAGTTGCCGGAGGGCCGGGCGGTGGCGCGTTTCAGCGCCGCCTCGATGAGCGCGGGCTTCGCGTCCCGCCAGGTCGGTTCCTGCTTCGACCAGGGCGGGCTGGTGAACGCGCGCAGCGGCAGGCGGTCGGGCATGTCTCTCCTCCGGTGATCAGGCCGTGCGGGCGAGCACGGCCCTGGCGAACGCGGGCAGCGCGACCGCGAGCCGTCGGCCGTTCGACACCGCGACGCGTCGGGACAGCACGTCGTAGTCCGCTTCCTCGACCAGGTCGAGGATGCGGCCGTAGAGCCGGTAGGCGGTGCTCACGCACGGCCGCGACCGGGGCGCGAGCATCGCGATGCCCGGCAGCGCCCGCGCGTAGACCTGGCGCGTGCGGTGGACCTGGTCGCGCAACGCCGCCCGGACCCGGTCGTCGACCCGGCCGGCGGCGCGGACCCACGACAGCCGGTCCCGGTCGACGCCGAACGCCGCCAGCTCGTCGGCGGGCAGGTACACCCGGTCGCGGTCGAGGTCCTCGCCGATGTCGCGGATGAAGTTGGTGAGCTGGAAGGCGATCCCCAGCGCGGCGGCGGCGGGCTCCGCCTCCTCCCTCGGCACGACCGTCCCGAGCACCGGCAGCACCTGCAGGCCGATCACCGCCGCCGAACCGTGCACGTACCGCATCAGCTCGGCGCGGGTCGCGTAGTCGGTGACGGTCAGGTCCATCCGCATGGACGCCATGAAGTCGCGGAAGTGCGCGGTGGGGATGTCGTACCGGCGCACGGTGTCCGACAACGCCGTGACGACGGGGTCCGTGCCCGTGCCCGTGCCGTGGTCCAGCGCGGCGTCGAGGTCGGCCTGGACCGCCGCGAGGCCCTCGACCTTGCGCGGCAACCCGCTGTCGAGGTCGTCGACGACGTCGTCCACGCGACGGGCGAACCCGTACAGCCCGTGGATCGCGGGCCGCTGCTCCGGGCTGAGCATCCTCGTCGCCAGGAAGTAGGTCCGGCCGTGCTCGGCGTTGAGCGCACGGCACCGGCGATAGGCGTCGCGCAGCCGCGGTTCGGTGATGCCCGCGGCATCCAGTTCCCGGTCTGCGGACATGTGTGGGCGTTCCCTCCGCGATGGCACCTCCTCACGCTAGGTCGGCCCGCGCCGCTCCGCACAACCAGTGCCGCTCGTTGTGCGGCGCGGGTGCCGCGCTGCTTAGCTCGATCCACTGAGTCCCGAACCCCACCACGCGAGGGAGCGACGATGTCGCTGTTGGCCGGCGTCGGCACCCGCACGCCCACTCCCCCGGCGCCCGACTCGTTCGCGGCGCGGTTCGCCGGCGAGCTGGACGACTTCTTCCGCACCCGCCCGGAGGTCGACGCCGCGCGGGAGCTGGCCGAGGAGGTCCGCGAGCTGGTGCTCGCCGGCGGCAAGCGGATCCGACCCGCGTTCGCGTGGTGGGGTTGGCGTGCCGCGGGCGGCGAGGTGCGCGGCGACACGGCGGAGGCCGTCGTGCGCGCGCTGGTGGCGTTGGAGCTATTGCAGTGCTGCGCGCTGGTGCACGACGACGTGATGGACCGCTCGGCGACCCGGCGCGGCAGGCCGGCCGTGCACGAGGCGTTCGCGGCGCGGCACCGGCGGTCGCGGTGGTCCGGCAGCGCCCGCCGCTTCGGCGACTCCACCGCGATCCTGACCGGCGACCTCGCGCTGGCGTGGGCGGACGACGCGCTCGTCACCGCCGGGCTG
This sequence comes from Actinosynnema sp. CA-299493, assembly GCF_050946825.1. Classification (NCBI taxonomy): domain Bacteria; kingdom Bacillati; phylum Actinomycetota; class Actinomycetes; order Pseudonocardiales; family Pseudonocardiaceae; genus Actinosynnema; species Actinosynnema sp. CA-299493. Next base: position 2,197,405 of record NZ_CP191993.1, on the reverse strand, counting down.
CCCGCCGACGCGTTGCAGCGCGCGTGGCGGCCGTGGCAGCGGATGCGGACGGAGATGATGGCCGGTCAGCACCTCGACCTGCTCGCGACCGCGGGCCGGGACGAGTCGTTGGAGGGCGCGTTGCGCGTCGCGGCGCTGAAGACCGCCGCGTACACCGTCGAACGCCCGCTGCACCTCGGCGCCGCGCTCGCGGGCGCGGCGCCCGACGTGGTCGAGTGCCTGCGGGTGTTCGGCCGCGACATCGGCGTGGCGTTCCAGCTGCGCGACGACCTGATCGGCATGTTCGGCGACCCGGCGGTGACCGGCAAACCCGTCGGCGAGGACCTGCGCGAGGGCAAGCGCACCCCGTTGATGGCGATCGCCATCGCCCGGGCCACCGCGGCGGGGGACCACTCGGCGGCGCGGACGCTGCTGCGCTGCCTCGACGGCGTGGACGTGACGGACGGGACCGTGGCCGCCGTACGGGAGCTGCTGGTCCACCACGGCGCCGCGGAGGCCGTCGAGGAGCACATCGAGGCGCTGGCCGCGAGCGGTCTCGCCGCGCTCGACCGGGCGGCCGTCGACGAGGTCGCCCGCACGCACCTGAGGCAGCTGGCGGCCAAGGCCGTCCGCCGCCGCGACTGACGGGGGAACGCGATGACGCACGTGGTGAAGGGCCGCACCGACTCGGTCGTCGTGGTCGGCGCGGGACTGTCCGGCCTGTCCGCCGCGCTGCACCTGCGCGGGGCCGGGCACGAGGTGACGGTGCTGGAGCGGCACGGCCACCCCGGCGGCTTGGCGGGCAGGCTGGACGTGGCCGGGCACCTCATCGACACCGGGCCGACCGTGCTGACCATGCCGGAGCTGCTGGAGGACGCGTTCGCGGCGGTGGGCGCACGGCTCGCCGACCACCTCGACCTGGTGCCGCTGCACCCGGCCTACCGCGCCGAGTTCGCCGACGGCAGCGCGCTCGACGTGCACACCGACGCCGACGCGATGGGCCAGGCGGTCGCCGGGTTCGCCGGTGACCGCGAGGCCGAGGGCTACCGCGAGCTCCGCGCCTGGCTGACCCGGCTGTACCGGGTCGAGCGCGACCGGTTCATCGGCGCGAGCTTCGACTCGCCGCTCGACCTGCTCGGCCGCGACCTCGTCACCCTCGCCCGGCTCGGCGGCTTCGGCTCGCTGTCCCGGGCGGTGGGCCGGTTCCTGCGCGACGACCGGCTCCGCCGGGTCTTCACGTTCCAGGCCCTGTACGCCGGGGTGTCCCCCACCGACGCGCTCGCCGCGTACGCCGTCATCGCCTACATGGACACGATCGCCGGCGTCTGGTTCCCGCGCGGCGGCATGCGCGCGGTCCCGCAGGCCCTCGCCGACGCCGCGGTCGAGGCGGGGGTCCGGTTCCACTACGACACCGAGGTGGTCTCGCTCGACCGCACCGGCTCCCGGGTGACCGCCGTCCTGACCGGGGACGGCCGCGTCCCCTGTGACGCCGTCGTGCTCGCCACGGGTCCCGCCCAGAGCACGCGGCTGCTGCGCGGCGAACCCCGCCGCCCGCGTCCGCTGCGGTGGTCGCCGTCCGCGGTGGTGGTGCACCTCGGCGCCCGGCGGGTGGTCGAGGGCGCCGCCCACCACACCATCTCGTTCGGCTCCGCGTGGGAGGCCACGTTCGACGAGATCATCCGCCAGGGCCGTCTCATGGGCGACCCGTCGCTGCTGCTCACCACCCCGACCGTCACCGACCCCGGGCTGGCGCCGGCGGGGCGGCACCTCCAGTACGCGCTCGCGCCGTGCCCGAACCTGGACGCCGCGCCGATCAGGTGGGACGTCGTCGGGCCCCGCTACGCCGCGGAGGTCGTGGACGAGCTCGTCGCCCGCAAGCTGGTGGACCCGGACGTCGAGATCCTGTCCGTGACGACGCCGGACGACTGGGCCCGGGACGGCCAGGCCGCCGGCACCCCGTTCTCGGCGGCGCACACCTTCGCCCAGACGGGTCCGTTCCGGCCGCGCAACCTCCCGTTCCGCGACGGCAACGTGGTGCTGGCCGGCAGCGGCACCACGCCGGGCGTCGGCATCCCGCCGGTGCTCATCTCCGGCCGGCTGGCCGCCGAACGGCTGCGGCGGCGGTGAGAGAGCGGTGACCGGGTCAGTCCTTGAGGGGGTCGTGCCCCCAGTTCATCAGCGAGTAGCGCCACCTCGTGTGCTCCACGTCCCCGTCCGGGCGTTGCGCGAGGTGGCGGTGGACGTACCCGACGACCTTGCGCATGTGCGCGTGGTCGTCGTCGGTCAACTCGTTCTTCCTAGTCCGCAGCAGTGCCACGATCCGCCTGCCGGACTCGTGCCCGACCGACTCGCCGCCGTCGGACTGGCCGACGGACCGGGACTCGTCGGTCTCCAACCACCGCGCCAACTCGGTCGCCGTCATGTTGACGGCGTCCGCGAACTCGTCGCTCACGAGTCGTCCCCCAGCGCGGACGGCTTGTGCACCGCGTCCTTGCCGCTCTTGTCGCTGCGCACGCGGTACTGCGGCTCTTCCTCCGACGCGCGCACCCGCCTGCCCGCGGCCTCGGTGTCCTCGGTGATCTCCTCGACCACCTCGCCGTGCACCACCTGCCCGTGGCTGGACCACGTCACCTCGTCGCCCTCGCGCACCCTCTTCTCGCCCATGGGCCGAGTCTGAGCGGCTGCGCCGGGTGACGCACGACGGGTCGTGCGGATCGGACGCCCGGCACGCCCACGTTCACCCGGTGGGGTGGTCGTCCGCCGCCGGAGGTGTGTCGGACAGGGCGCCGAGCAGGTCCGTGAGCAGGTGGCGGTCGTCGGCGCGCAGCCGGCCCGTGAAGGGCGCGAGGGCCGAGCGGACCTCCACCTCCAACCGCTCCGCGAGGTCGCGCCCCGCCGGGGTGATGAGCACGTCGACCACCCGGCGGTCCTCCGGCGACTTGCCCCGGGCCACGAGACCCCGGCGCTCGGCCCGTTCGACGAGACCGGACATCGTGGACTTGTCCAGCCCCAGGAACGCCGCCAGGTCGGTCATCCGCGGTCGGCGGTCGCGCAGGATGCCGAGCAGCCGCAGCTGGGTGAGGGACAGGTCGTGCTCCGCGCCGACGCGGGTGAGCACGGCCATCACCCGGAAGGACGTCCGGACGAGGGCGTCCTCAAGCGCGTCGTCAGGGCTCATGCCGCGATCCTACGCAGCATTGTTCGCACTACAAACCAAACCGCGATGACGGAGGTCATCGCGGCCGGCACGGCGTTCCGGGTCGACAGGGGTCAGGGAGCGGAGCGGAGGAGGTCGAGGATGACGTCCGGGTCCTGGGCGCCCGCCACACCCCGGTTGCCCACCACGTAGGTCGGGACGGAGCGGACGCCGATGGCCACGCCTTCGTCCAGTTCCGCGCGCAGGCGGGTGGCCAGGGCGTCGGCGGCCAGGGCGTCGGCGGCTCCGGTCAGGCCCGTCTCCGCGGCGAGGCGGACCAGGGTCCCGTGGTCGCCCAGGTCCTCGCCCTCGACGAAGTGGGCGCGGAGGAAGCGCTCCTTGACCTCGTGCTGGAGGTCCTGGTCACGGGCCAGCGAGACGAGGCGGTGGGCGTCGAAGGTGTTCGCGGCGATGGCCTTCGGCATCGCGTAGCGCAAGCCCTCGGACTCCGCCGCCGCCGTCGAGCGGAGCATCGCCTGGTCCGCGAGGTCCTCGCTGCCCAACTTGCCCGCCAGCACCTCGCGCACGGCCGCACCCGTGCTCTTGAGCCGGGGGTTCAGCTCGAACGGCCGCCACACCACCTCGACCGGCTCGCCGTCCCACCGGTCCAACGCCCGTTCCAGCTTCCGCTTCCCGATGTAGCACCACGGGCACACCACGTCGGACCACACGTCTAGTCGCACGGTGCGGTCAACGTGCCGCGCACAGTGCTTGTTCCCGCTTCCCCGACCGACGGGAACGATCACGACCGACGCTGTCGGTGGTCGTTGGTACGTTCCCCGGCACGGGTTCGGGGTGGATCACGACGAGGGGACGCCGGTGGCAGAGGTGGCATTGCGGTCGGTCGAGGATTCGGACCTCGACGCGTTGTTCGACCAGATGCGGGACCCGGAGTCGGTCCGGATGGCCGCCTTCACCGCCGAGGACCCCGACGACCGCGCGGCGTTCGACCTCCACCTGGCGAAGATCAGGGCCGCCCCCGACACCACGCTGCGCGCGGTGACCCTCGACGGGCGGTTCGTCGGCACCATCTCCAGCTTCGTGGTGGAGGGCGACACCGAGATCACCTACTGGCTCGACCGTTCCGCGTGGGGCCGGGGCGTCGCCGGCCGGGCGCTGGCCCTGTTCCTCGACGCGGTCGAGGTCCGACCCCTGCACGCCCGCGCGGCCAGTGACAACCTCGGATCGCTCCGAGTGCTGCGACGGGCGGGTTTCGCGGTCGTCGGCACCGAGGTCTCCTACGCGTCCGCCCGGAAGGCGGAGATCGAGGAAACCGTCCTGCGCCTCGACTGACGTCCCGATCGCCGGGAAAAGGGACGAGCCCGGCCGATCGGCCGGGCTCGTCGGGTGCGGCGGGGATCAGGCCAGGTCGAACCGGTCGAGCTCCATGACCTTGGTCCAGGCCGCCACGAAGTCGGCCACGAACTTCTCGCGGGCGTCCTCGCCGGCGTAGACCTCCGCCAGCGCCCGCAGCTGGGAGTTGGACCCGAAGACGAGGTCGACCGAGGTGGCGGTCCACTTCAGCTCGTCGGTGGCCGCGTCCCGGATCTCGTACACGTGCTCCTCGGACTCCGACGCCTGCCACCGGGTGCCCGGCGACAGCAGGTTGGCGAAGAAGTCGTTGGTGAGCACGCCGGGCCGGTCGGTGAGGACGCCGTGCCGGGAGCCGTTGACGTTCGCCTCGAGGGAGCGCAAGCCGCCGATGAGGACGGTCATCTCCGGCGCCGTCAGGTCGAGCATGTAGGCGCGGTCGACGAGCAGCACCTCCGGCTGGAGCTTCTCGCCGGCGCGCACGTAGTTGCGGAACCCGTCGGCGCGCGGCTCCAGGAACCGGAACGACTCGACGTCGGTCTGCTCCTGGTCGGCGTCGGTGCGGCCTGGGCGGAACGGCACGGTCACCTCGAACCCGGCGTCGCGCGCCGCGTTCTCGACGGCGGCCGAGCCGGCCAGCACGATCAGGTCGGCGAGGGAGATCTGCGCGCCGCCCGCGGCGTTGAAGTCCCGCTGGATGCCTTCGAGGGTCTCCAGGACCTTCGCGAGCTGCTCGGGCTGGTTGACCTCCCAGCCGCGCTGGGGTTCGAGGCGGATGCGGGCGCCGTTCGCGCCGCCGCGCTTGTCCGTGGACCGGAAGCTCGCGGCGGAGGCCCAGGCGGTGGTGACCAGCTGGGCGGTCGTCAGGCCCGAGTCGGAGATCCTCGCCTTGAGGGCGTCGACGTCCGCGTCACCCACGAGCTCGTGCGTGACGGCCGGCACCGGGTCCTGCCACAGCTGGGCCTCCGGGACCCACGGCCCCAGGAAGCGGCTGACCGGGCCCATGTCGCGGTGCAGCAGCTTGTACCACGCCTTGGCGAACGCCAGCGCGAACTCGTCGGGGTTCTCCAGGAAGCGGCGGGAGATCTTCTCGTACGCCGGGTCCACGCGCAGCGACAGGTCCGTCGTGAGCATGGTCGGCTTGTGCTTCTTCGACGGGTCGTGGGCGTCCGGGATGATCGCCTCGGCGTCCTTGGCGACCCACTGCTTGGCGCCGCCCGGGCTCGTGGTGAGCTCCCACTCGTAGCCGAACAGGATCTCGAAGAAGCGGTTGCTCCACTGCGTCGGGCGGTCGGTCCACGTCACCTCGAGACCGCTGGTGATCGTGTCGGCGCCCTTGCCGCTGCCGTGGGTGCTCAGCCAGCCCAGGCCCTGCGCCTCCAGCGGCGCGCCCTCGGGCTCCGCGCCCACGTGGTCGTCGGCGACACCGGCGCCGTGGGTCTTGCCGAAGGTGTGGCCACCGGCGATGAGGGCCACGGTCTCCTCGTCGTTCATCGCCATCCGGCCGAAGGTCTCCCGGATGAAGTGCGCCGCCGCCAGGGGGTCCGCGTTGCCGCGGGGACCCTCCGGGTTGACGTAGATGAGGCCCATCTCGGTCGCGCCGACCTCGGGCGCCATCTCGGACTCGCTGACGTAGCGCTCGTCACCCAGCCAGGCGTCCTCCGGGCCCCAGAAGATCTCCTCCGGCTCCCAGACGTCCTCGCGGCCGAAGCCGAAGCCGAAGGTCTTGAAGCCCATCGACTCCAGGGCGACGTTGCCGGCGAGCACGAGCAGGTCGGCCCACGAGACCTGCTGGCCGTACTTCTGCTTGACCGGCCACAGCAGACGCCGCGCCTTGTCCAGGTTGGCGTTGTCGGGCCAGCTGTTGAGCGGGGCGAAGCGCTGGCCGCCGTCGCCGGCGCCACCGCGGCCGTCATGGGTGCGGTAGGTGCCCGCGGCGTGCCAGCTCATCCGGATCATCAGGCCGCCGTAGTGGCCGAAGTCGGCGGGCCACCAGTCCTGCGAGGTGGTGAGCACCTCCGTGATGTCGCGCTTGAGGGCCTCGACGTCGAGCTTGGCGAACTGCCGGGCGTAGCTGAAGTCCGCGCCCAGCGGGTTGCTCTTCGTCGAGTGGGCGTGCAGCACGGACAGGTCGAGCTGGTTGGGCCACCAATCCCGGTTGGTGCGCGGGCGGCCGCCCGTCTTCGGGGTCGGTGAGTCGATCGCCGGGTTCTCGCTCTCGCTGCCGTGCGCGGTCGCCGAGTCGTGCGCGACCGGGCAGCCGACCGCGGCCTTCTGGTCCACGCCCTGCGCGCTTGAGGGGGGCGTCTTCCCGAGGTCGCTCAATTTACTTCCTTCCAGCGGGTGGTTCAGTGGCGGTGTTCTGGGTCGAGCAGTCGGGGCAGGTGCCCCAAAAGACGACCTCGGCCTCGTCGACGACGTAGCCGCCGTCGTCCGAGGCGGTGAGACAGGGGCTGTGGCCGACGGCGCAGTCGACGTCCGCGATCGCGCCACAGGAACGGCACACGACGTGGTGGTGGTTGTCGCCCACCCGCGACTCGTAGCGGGCCGTCGCGCCGGCGGGCTGGATGCGCCGCACCAGGCCGGTGTCGGTCAGCGCCCGCAGCACGTCGTAGACGGCCTGGTGGGACACCGTCGGGTGGCCGGCCCGGACCAACGTGATCACCGTCTCGGTGTCGACGTGCGGGTGGTCGCGCAGCGCGGCGAGCACGGCCAACCGCGGCCGGGTCACCCGCAGCGAGACCGACCGCAGCTGCGCCTCGAAGTCGGTTGTCACCCCACGACCCTAGACGCCTTGTCTGGAACGAATCAAAATAGCCTTCGTCACACCGAACTGCGAGCACTGCGCGTAGTTCCTCGACTACGCACCAGAACCGGGGTGGCGCACGGGCGTTCGCCGTTGTCCCGGAGTGGCCGGGCTCCGACCACAGTGGACAGATCGGCGCGAAGCGCCCGGGGTCGTCCCGGGCCGGTGCTAGTTTGCCCGGATGAGCCTCCTCGATGACGTGGCCGAGCGCGACGGCTGGCGGTGCTGGGTGTGCGACGAGCCGGTCGACCCCGACATGTCGGTGAACGACCCGCGAGGACCCAGCGTCGACAGCCGGACCGCCGACCGGAAGGCCAAGCTCGCCGAACGGCTCGCGCACCGCGGGTGCAACACCCGCAAGGGCGCGGTCAAGGTGGTCATCGCCTGGCCGGACCGCCTGCACGTGGCCGACCCCGCGCCGCTGATCACCGTCGCCGGGCGGCTGGAGCGCAAGGGTGGCCGCGAGGTGGTGGCGCGGTGCCCGACCAGGAAGGACGCGCAGGAGGCGGCCGAGTGGCTCGCGGACCGGTTCTCCCGGTTGACGCCGGACCTGCCGGTGACCGCCGGTGTCGAGGCGGGCGGCGGCCAGTTCCTCGTCGTCCTGACCACCGGCCGCCGCTGATCCCGCCGCTACCTGCCGGGGTGAAAACGCGTCCCGGGTGGGTGAAAGGGGTCGTCACGTGACGTCCGCGTGAGCGTGGTGGTGCCAGATTGGGCCGGGTTGTGCGACGACCGCGAGACGGGGCGGCCCCCGGGCCGGCGCGCGCTCGGCGGCGGCTGAGTCCGTTGGTGGCGCCGGGGGTCTGGTCTGATCTGGTCTGGTCGACGACGACGAATCGCGGTCCTGCCGCACGGAAGTGTCGAACGACCACACGCAGATCGGGATGATGCCGGATGAGGTTGCTGCACACCATTCTGGACGAGGCGGTGTCGGCCGCTCCGGACGCCGCGGCCGTCCGGGACGGCGACGGGGCCTGGACGTACGCGCGGCTCGGGGAGGTCGGCGACGCCCTGGCGCAGTGGCTGCGCGAGCGGGGCGTGACGGCGGGGGATCGCGTCGTCGCGCACGCGCGCCCGTCACGGCACCTGGTCGCCCTCTTGTACGCGACGTCGCGCGTCGGCGCGGCCTTCGTGCCCCTCAACCCCGAGATGCAGGCGTTCCACCTGCGTTCCGTGCTGGACAACGCCGACCCGGCGTTGGTCGTCGCCGACGACGACGCGCGGCTGCGACCGCTGACGTCGGCGCCGGTGTGCGGCACGGGGGCGTTGCGGCGCGGCGCCGAGGAGACCGCCCGCCGCGGTGGGCGTGCCGACCGGCCCGGCGGCGTCACGCCGGACGACGTCGCGCTGTTGGTGTACACCTCGGGCAGCACGGCCACCCCGAAGGCCGTGGTGTCGCCGCACGCCCAGGTGGTGTTCGCGGCCTCGGCCATCAACGACGTGCTCGGCTACCGGCCGGGTGACGTCGTCTACTCGACGCTGCCCCTGTCCTTCGACTACGGGCTGTACCAGGCGCTGCTGTGCTGCCTCGGCCGGTGCGAGCTGGTGCTGGGCGACGGCGCGGATCTCACCGCGATCCGGCGGATGCGTGACGTGGGCGCCACCGTGGTGCCGGTGGTCCCCTCGCTCGCGACCGTGCTCACGGCGCTGGCCGGCCGCGACCCCGGCGACCCGCCACCGGTGCGCCTGATCACCAGCACCGGCGCGGTCCTGCCGCGCGCGACGATCGACGCGCTGCGCCGGTCCTTCCCCTCGGCACGGGTGGTGCGCCAGTTCGGCCAGACGGAGTGCAAGCGGATCACCATCATGCCGCCCGAGCGGGACCGCGAGCGCCCGGACTCGGTCGGCCTGCCGCTGCCCGGGACGACGGTGCTCGTCGTCGACGCCGACGGCGAGCCGCTGCCCGCCGGGCAGACCGGCGAGATCGTCGTGGCGGGACCGCACGTGATGCGGGGGTACTGGCGGGAGCCCGAGCTGACCGCACGCGTGTTCCGACACGACCCGGCCACCGGCTCACCACGCCTGCACACCGGGGACTACGGCCACCTGGACGACGACGGTCACCTCTACTTCGAGGGTCGCCGGGACGCCGTGTTCAAGCGCCGGGGAACCCGGATGAGCACGATCGAGATCGAGGCCGCGGCGATGGACGTGCCCGGCGTCCGCGCCGCGGCCGTCCTGCGCCCGACCGCCGACCGCGACCTCACCCTGTTCGTGGACAGCGACCTGTCCCCGCAGGCCGTGCTCCGCGAGCTGGCGGCCCGCCTCGAACCGGCCAAGGTGCCCGCGACCTGCCACCGCGTCGCGGACTTCCCGCTCACCCCGCACGGCAAGCACGCGACGGCGGAGCTGGCGCTGCTCGTGGACAGGATGCCGAAGTGACGGACCACCGCTCGTTGGCCGCGCGTTTCGGCACCCCCCTCTACGTCTACGACCTCGACGACGTCGCCGCCGCGCACGACGCGCTGCGCGCCGCGCTGCCGGACCCGTGCGAGCTCTTCTACGCGTTCAAGGCCAACCCGCACCCGGACGTCGCCCGCGCGCTGCGCGAGGGCCCCGATCGCGCGTGCGGCGCCGAGATCAGCTCGACCGGCGAGCTGGCCGCCGCACGCGCGGCCGGGTACCCGACCTCGTCGTGCCTGTACACCGGACCGGGCAAGACCCGCGCCGAGCTCGCGGAAGCCGTCGCCGGCGGGGTGCGGCTGTTCTCCGCCGAGTCCGAGACCGACCTGCGACGCATCGGCGCGGCGGCGGACGAGCACCACGTGGTGGTGGACTGCCTGCTGCGCGTCAACAGCACCGCGTCGGGCTCGGCCACCGGCGTGCGGATGACCGGCGTCCCCTCGCGGTTCGGCATCGACGCCGAGACGCTCCCGGACCTGCTCCCCCGTCTGCTCGGCGTGCCGGGCACGCGGGTGATCGGCGCGCACTTCTTCCCGCTCAGCAACGCCGACGACGAGCAGAGCCTGGTGGACGAGTTCCGGCGGACGGTCGAGGTCGCCGCACGGCTGCGCGACGAAGCCGGTCTGCCCCTGCGGTTCCTCGACCTCGGCGGCGGCTTCGCGGCGCCCTACGGAGTGCCGGGCGACCGGCCGGGCTACCCGAAGCTGCGCGCCGAGCTGGAGGAGGCACTGGACCTGCACCTGCCGGACTGGCGGGGCGGGCAGCCGCGGCTGGCGTTCGAGTCCGGCCGCCACCTGGTCGGCGGCAGCGGCGCGCTGGTGTCCGAGGTGATCGACGTCAAGCACAGCCGGGGGCAGACGTTCGTCGTGCTCGACGTCGGCATCAACGCCTTCGGCGGGCTGTCCGGCCTGGGCCGGCTGCTGCCCACCTCGGTGCGCCCCGTCGAGAGCGGTCGCGGGTCGATGGTCGCCACCCTCACCGGACCGCTGTGCACCCCCGGCGACCTGCTGGGTCGTGACCTGACCCTGCCGGAGCTGGCGGTCGGCGACGTGGTGACGATCCCCAACGCGGGCGCCTACGGCTTGACCGCGAGCCTCCTGCGGTTCCTGGGCAGGCAGGCCGCGGCCGAGGTCGTCGTCCGAGGCGACACCGTGGTCTCGGTGTCCCGACTGGAGCACCACCGCGACTACACCGTGGCAGGACCCTCGGCGCACCCGCCCGCCTCGCCGTGACGACCGGGTCGGAGGCGAACCGCCCGGAACCGGTCAGCGCCGCGGCTCAGTCCGGCACCACGACGGCCCGGCTGCGCCCGGTGTGGGCCCACGCCTCACCGACCCGGCTCAGCGGGTACGCGGTGTAGGGCACTCGCAGGGAACCGTCGGCGAACCGGGCCATGACCTCGGGCGCGGCGGCGAGCATCCGCTCGACGGGCACCGAGCCGGCGCCGCTGCCGCTGATCCGGATCCGCCGGCCGCGCAGCAGGTCGCCGGGCAGCGACGCCTCCGGACCCGCGAGCGAGCCGATCTGCACGTAGGCCGTGTCCGCCTCGGTGTCCGCGCCGCCCCGACCCAGCGCGGCGAAGGCGGCCTCGGCGACCGGTCCCCACAGGTAGTCCAGCACGAGGCCGGGCGCCGTCCCGGCGAGCGCGCCCGCCAGGGCCTCCGCCAAGGCGTCCGGCCCGTCCTGGACCAGCGACACGATCGTCGCCCCCGCACCGCGCAACCGTTCCAGCGCCTCCGGATCACGCCCGGCGGCGATGACCCGGTCCGCACCGAGCGCCAGCGCCCCCTGCACCGCCAGGCTGCCCGACATCCCGGTCGCGCCCAGCACCAGCACGGTGCCCAGCGCGCCCGTTTCCGCGCGTCGCGAGGTGAGGACCAGCCAGCCCGACAGGCCGGGGTTCATGCCCGCGGCGATCGCGAGCGGATCCGCGCCCGCCGGCACCTCCGCCTGGAACGGGGCGAGCAGCCGCTCGGCCATCGTGCCGAACGGTGGACGCGCGTACCCGGTGTAGACCAGGCGCCCGTCACCGGTGCGGGCGACCGCGTCGATCCCCGGCACCAGCGGGTACGTCATCCGACCGTGGTAGTGCCGGCCGGAGGCCAGCCCGCGCACGATGTTGTGCAGGCCTGCGCCGACCAGGTGCAACGGCTCCTGACCAGGCAGGACCGCCGGCTCGGGGACGTCACCGCAGACGGGTGGCGCATCGGGGTTCGTGACGATCGCGGCGCGCATCAGCATCTCCTTAACTAAGTTCAGTGATGCCTCCAGCGTCCTTGAACATTGTTAAGCTGTCAACCATGGCCAAGGGCATCAGCCGGGAGCGGATCGTGGCGGCAGCGCTCGAACTCCTCGACGACAAGGGGATGGACGGCCTCACCGTCCGCGCGCTCGCCACCCGGCTCGACGTCCGGGCGCCCGCCCTGTACTGGCACGTGCGCGACAAGCAGGAACTGCTGGACGAGATGGCCACCGAGGTCATGCGCCGGGTCACCGGCGCCCTCGCGGCGATCCCGCCCGGCGCGGGCTGGCGCGACGACCTCGCCGCCTACGCCCACGTCCTGCGCGCCGAGTACCTGCTCCACCGCGACGGCGCCCGCACCTTCAGCGGCACGCGGCTCACCGACCCGGACGTGGTCCGCTTGAAGGAGCCGTGGTTCGAGCGGTGGACGGCGGCCGGCTGGACGGCCGCCGACGCCGACGACGCCGTCGATGTGGTCACCGCGTTCGTCGTCGGCTTCGTCATCGAGGAACAGGAACGGCGACAGGCCGCCGAGACCGATCCGACGCGGCACTCGGTCGCCCTGCTGGAAGCTTGGCTGGGCGAAGGCGCGGCGCTGGTCAAGGAGGCCGGGCGCCTCCACGACGACGGCGACCGGCGGTTCGACCGGCATCTCGGCATCGTGCTGGACGGGCTGGCGGCCAGGTAGGGCGGTTGAGGCGTCCACGCGACCGGATCACCGTCCTCGAACGGCGACGGAGTGTCGGACCCCCTGCGTACAGTCCCCGGACATCAGGTTTCCGGATCGGGTTCAGGGGATTCTCGTGGTGCGCAAGTGGGAGCTCGTCTCGGGCGGTTCGGCGAAGTTCTGGGAGATCGGGCGGGCCGGCGGCACCGTGACCGTCCGGTTCGGACGACTGGGGACGAACGGCCAGACCCAGACCAAGGAACTGGCGTCCGCCGAGGCGGCCGAGGCCCACATCGCGAAACTGGTGGCGGAGAAGGAGAAGAAGGGCTACCGCGCCGTCGGTTCGGCCGAGGTCGCGGAGGGTCCCGACAACACCGACGACACCTCCGATCCGACCACCAGACCCACCGCCACTTCCTCCACCGCCCAGCCAGCCGAGGTGCCCACCACCACTTCGCCCACCATCCAGCCAGCCTCTTCGGCCACGGCCCGACCGACCGCCGCGACCACCACCGCGTCGGCCGCCGCCACACCCACGGCCGTCGACGAGGACACCTGGGTCATGCCCAAGGCCTGGCTGCGCGACGTGGTGCGGCAGCGTGGGTTCCACCCGCAGCCGGTGTTCGCGGTCGACCCCGGGCTGGCCGCGCAGGGACGTGACCAGCCCGCCGAGCTCGACCAAGCCCTCTCCGCGCCGGAGTCCGATCCGGAGCTCGTGCGGGCCGCGCGGGAACACCTCGGCGGACGGCACGACCCCGTCGGCGCGGCGGCGGTCGCGGCCACGGCGGAGGGCATCGTCCCGTCCTTCCACGCCTGGCTCGCCGACCACGGGTTGGCGTTCGCGGTGGAGGCGGTGGTCGAGGGCCTCTCGATCGACTACTCCTGGCGGTGGATCTCCCACCAGCAGCACCGGAGCGAGAAGCACCTGCACCGCCACAACGCCACGAACATCAGCCACAACGACTCGACGGCCCAGTTGCTCACGACGGTCCGCTACGCCATCGCGGTCGCGGGCGAGGCCGAACGCGCAGCGGCGGAAGCGGTGCTGGCGCGGCAGAGCGGCGTGACCGTGGTCCGCGCGTACCTGGTGCCCGAACGGACCGACTGGTTCGACGAGGCCTGCCGGCTGCCGCAGCGCTCGCCGCGGCGGTGGATGCTCCCGTGCAGCGCCACCACGCTCGACCAGTTCCAGAACGCGCAGGTGTCGCTCGACGACGGGGCGTTCCTCCTCTACACGGCCCTCTACGCGCTCGGGCCGGCGGTCTCGCCGTTGCTGGCGGCGGCGCTCGACCACGAGCACCAGCGCGCGGAGCGCCGCAGGCTGGTGCTGAAGGTCCTCGCGGCACTGCCCACCGACGAGGCGTTCACCATCCTGCTCGACCGGATCGACGCCCAGCACGTGCGGCCGGCGCTGCTGTCCGCGATGTCGGCCTTCCCCGCACGGGCGGCCCGGCTGCTGGCCGAACGGGAGTCGGGCAACGCCGAGCTGCGCCAACTGCTCGGCGTGCACCTCAAGACCCACTCGCACCTGGCGACGCCCGAGGGCTTCACCCCGGTCGAGTCCACCGCCGTGCCGGAAGCGCCCGCGGCGGAGTTGCCGCCGCTGCTGGTCTCGCCGCCGTGGCTGCACCGCAAGCCGCCGGTGACGCCGGTGGTGGTCCCGGACCTCCCGGTGCCCGACCCGTCGATCGCGTGGCGACCGGACGAGCGCGAGCGGTGGCTGGTCGATGGCCACTGGGACGGCCCGCGCAACCGGACCTGGCAGCACTGGCTGGCGGAGTACCACGCGGGTCGGATCGGCTACCGCATGATCGACCTGCTCGTCGACGCGCCCGCGGACGAGGTGCGGCACCTGCTGGCGGAGTGGGACCCCGACCTGGACTGGAGGGCCGAGTCCGCGGGCAAGCGGCTGGCCGCGAAGTTCGGCTTCGACGCCCTGCCCGCGCTGGTGCGGGTGGTGAAGGGCAACTCGGGGGCCGCGGCGATCGTGCTGCCGTTCGCCACCCCCGAGGTGGCGGCGCTGATGGCGGACTGGCTGGTGCGGCTCAAGCAGGTGCGCAAGGTCGCGCTGGAGTGGCTGGACCGGCACCGCGAGACGGCCGCCCGCTTCCTGATCCCCGCCGCGCTGGGCAAGCCGGGCGCCGAGCGCCGCAACGCCGAGACCGCGCTGCGCCACCTGCGCGCCCTGGGCGTGGACGTGGCGTCGCTCGCGCCCACCGCCGACGCCGCCGCGGCCCTGCGGACGTTCCTGGCCGTCGACCCGCTGGACGTGCTCCCGGCCAAGCTCCCGGTGATCGGCGAGTGGGCGGACACCCGGCTGCTGCCCCGGGTGCTGCTGCGCGACCGCAAGCAGGCGCTGTCCCCGGCCGCCGCCGAGAACCTGCTGATCATGGCCGCGCTGTCCGAGCCGGACGACGTCTACGCCGGTCTGCCGGTGGTCCGCGAGGCGCTCGACCGGGCGTCCCTGGCGGAGTTCGCGTGGACGGTGCACCTGCGCTGGCAGGAGGCCGGCGCGCCCTCGAAGGAGAGCTGGGCGCTGACCGCGCTCGGCTGGTTCGGCGACGACTCCACGGTCCGCGCGCTGTCGCCGCTGATCCGGGCCTGGCCGGGCGAGAGCCGGCACGCCAGGGCCGTGACGGGCCTGGACGTGCTGGCCGACATCGGCACCGAGGTGGCCCTGTCCCACCTCAACGGCATCGCCGAGAAGGTGAAGTTCCGCGGCCTCAAGGCGAAGGCCCAGGAGAAGGTGGCCCAGATCGCGGCCGAGCTTGGCCTGTCCCGCGACCAGCTGGCGGACCGGCTGGTGCCCCGGCTCGGTCTCGACGACGCCGCGAGCCTGGCGGTCGACTACGGCTCGCGCCGGTTCACCGTCGGCTTCGACGAGCAGCTCAAGCCCTACGTGCTGGACTCGGACGGCAAGCGCCGCAAGGACCTGCCCAAACCCGGGGCGAAGGACGACCCGGACCTGGCGCCGCTGGAGCACAAGCGGTTCGCGGCGTTGAAGAAGGACGTCCGCACGATCGCGTCGGACCAGGTCCAGCGCCTGGAACGGGCGATGGTCGACCAGCGCACGTGGACCGCCGAGGAGTTCCGGACGGTGCTCGCCGCGCACCCGCTGCTGTGGCACCTGGTCCGCCGGCTGGTGTGGCTCACCGACGCGGGCGTGTCGTTCCGCCTGGCCGAGGACCGCACGCTCGCCGACTCGGCGGACGACGGGTTCACCCTGCCCGGGAACGCCACCGTCCGCGTCGCGCACCCGGTCGACCTCCGGGACACGGCGGCGGCGTGGGGCGAGGTCTTCGCCGACTACGAGATCCTCCAGCCGTTCGCGCAGCTGGGCCGCCCGGTCCACCTGCTGGAGTCGGCCGACGCGCTCCTCCCCCGGCTCAAGGAGTACTGCGCCACCCCTTACCCGATCGGCAAGATCCTCGGCCTGACCAAGAAGGGCTGGGTCCGCGGCACGCCGCAGGACGCGGGCGTGGAGTGCTGGATCACCCGGCCGTTCCCGGGCGGCGGGGCCCTCGTCGCCTCGCTCGACCCCGGCATCGCGGTGGGCGCCGTGGACGTCTTCCCCGAGGTCGGTTTCAGCGACGTGTGGTTCTCGCCCAGCGGTCGCGGCGACTGGTCCGCCCTGGGCAACGCGCCCACCACCTACGAGGTCGACCCGATCACCTGCTCCGAGCTCCTCTCCGAACTGGAGTCCCTGCGGTCATGACCAGCACCCGGACGATGCAGCGCCCGCCCGCCGAGGTCCGCTTCGCCGACGAGCTCGCGCGCCTGCGCGACGCGGACACCGCGCCCAAGCCGCCGGGCTGGGCGTTGAGCCTCACCGCCGCGCGCCGGTTCGTGGTGGGCGACGACGAGCACGGTGTCACCAGGAAGTTCGTGGGCGACCCGTCCCTCGTGGACCGGGCGCTGGTCACCCTGGCCACCAGTCGCGGCCTGATGCTCGTCGGCGAACCGGGCACGGCGAAGTCGCTGCTGTCCGAGCTGATCGCGGCCGCCGTCTGCGGTGAGTCGACGTTGACCATCCAGGGCGGTGCGGCCACCACCGAGGACCAGATCAAGTACTCCTGGAACTACGCGCTGCTGGTGGCCGAGGGGCCGTCGCCGCGGTCGCTCGTGCCGGCGCCGGTGCTGCGGGGCATGACCGAGGGCAAGGTCGTGCGGTTCGAGGAGATCACCCGCTGCCCGATCGAGGTGCAGGACTGCCTGCTGTCGGTGCTGTCGGACCGCGTGATGGCGATCGGGGAGCTGGCCGGACCGGACGGCATGGTGTTCGCGCAGGACGGGTTCACCGTGATCGCCACGGCGAACACGCGGGACCGGGGCGTCAACGAGATGAGCGCGGCGCTGAAGCGGCGGTTCAACTTCGAGACGGTGTTCCCGATCGCGGACTTCGACACCGAGCTCGCGCTGGTCGAGCAGGAGGCGGCGAAGCTGCTGGCGAGGTCCGGGGTGGCGCCCGCGCCGAAGCGGGACGTGCTGGAGGTCCTCGTGCGCGCGTTCCGCGACCTGCGCGAGGGCAGCGACCGGCTCACGGCCGTGATGAGCACGGCCGAGGCGGTGTCGGTGGCGCACGCGGTGGGGGTGCGGGGCTGGTTCCTGCGTGGTGAGGCGGGTTCGGCCGCGGACGTCGTCGAGTGCCTGGCGGGCACGGCGGCGAAGGACAACGCGGAGGACCTGGCGCGGTTGCGGCGGTACCTGGAGCAGCACGCCCCCCGGCGCAAGGGCGAGCAGTGGCAGGAGCTGCACCGGGCGCGGCACCTGCTGCCCGGCTGATGGGGGCCGTGTTCGTCGGCGTCCGGCACCACAGCCCCGCCTGTGCCCGGCTGGTCGCCGCCACCATCGAGGAGCAGCGGCCCGCGTACGTCCTGGTCGAGGGTCCCGCCGACTTCAACGGGCGGATCGACGAGCTGCTGCTGGGGCACGAGCTGCCCGTCGCGCTGTTCAGCTACTCCGACGAGCACGCGTCGTGGTCGCCGTTCTGCGACTACTCGCCGGAGTGGGTCGCGATCACCGAAGCGCGCCGCCTCGGAGCGCGGGTCAGGTTCATCGACCTGCCCGCGTGGCACGAGGCGTTCCGCGGCGTGGGCAACCGGTACGCCGACGCGGAGCTGAGGTACGCCGAGGTCGTGGAGCGGTTGTGCCGCGAGTTCGCGGTCGACAACGTGGACGTGCTGTGGGACCACCTGTTCGAGTGCGAGACCGAGCCCACTGGCCTGGCCGAGTACTTCGACCTGCTGCGCGGCACGGCCGGCGCGAACGAGGGTGACTCGGCGCGCGAGGAGTACATGGCGCGCTGGGTCCGGGCGGCGGTCGGGGACGCCGGGGACCGGCCCGTCGTCGTGGTCACCGGTGGCTTCCACACGCCCGCGCTCAAGGCCGCGCTCGACGGCGACGCCGAGTGGCCGGAGGTGCCCGAGCGCGACCGGGGCGCCAGCTACCTCGTCCCGTACTCGCACGCGCGCCTGGACGCGTTCACCGGCTACCAGTCCGGAATGCCGTCGCCGGGCTACTACCAGCAGGTGTGGGAGAACGGCGCGCGGCGCGCGGCGGACTGGCTCGTCGAGTCGGTGGCGACGCGGTTGCGCCGCAGGCGACAGCCGGTGTCGACGGCCGACCTCATCGCGGCGCGCACCCAGGCCGGCGCGCTGGCCCGGTTGCGGGGGCACGAGCACCCGACGCGCACCGACGTGCTGGACGGGCTGACCAGCACGCTGATCTCCGAGGACCTGACGCAGCCACCACCGTGGACGCGGCGCGGTCCCCTCCTCCCTGGTGCGCACCCGGCGCTGGTCGAGATGATCGGCGCGCTGCGGGGCGACAAGGTCGGGCGGCTGCACCCGGACACGCCCGCGCCACCCCTGGTCCCCGAGGTGCGGGAGCTGCTGCGGGCGCACGGCCTCGACCGGGAGGGCCAGGTCGCGCTCGACCTCACCGACGCGGGAGCGCTGGAGCGGAGCAGGATCCTGCACCGGCTGCGGGTGCTGGGTGTCCCCGGCTTCGAACGCACGAGCGGGCCGGCGGAGGGCGCCGCGCCGCGGTTGGACGAGCAGTGGACGCTCAGGCCGGTCGAGGGGCGGCTGCCGGCGTTGATCGAGGCCGCCGAGAACGGCGCCACGCTCGCGGAAGCAGCGGGGGTGGCCCTGGAACGCCGGTCGCGGCACGCGCGGCTGGACGAACTGGCCGGGCTCCTCTTCGACGCGGTGCTGTGCGGGATCTCGACGTTGTCCGGCCACGTCGAGGAGTCGCTCGGCGAGGGCGTCCGGGAGACGGGCGACCTCGCGACGCTCGGTCGCGTGCTGAGCGGGGTCATCGGGCTGTGGCGGCACGACCGGCTGTTCGGCGTCAGGCAGGACCCGTTGCTGGGCGCGGTGATCGACGCGGGCACGGCGAGGGTGCTGTGGCTGGTCGAGGGCCTGCACGGCGGACCGGCGCCGGCCGACCCGCACCGCCTCAGGGCGATGGCGGCGACGAGGGACGCCGTGCGGCACGCCGAGGCCGCGCTGTCGCTGGACGCGGCGGACGTCACGGGCGTGGCGATCCGGGTGAGCGACGACGGGCAGGCGCCGCCGGACCTGCGCGGCGCGGCGCTCGGCCTCGCCTGGGCGCTCGGCGCCAAGCCGGACGTGCGGAAGGTGCGCGGCGTCGGGTCGCTCGGCGACTGGCTGGCCGGGTTGTTCGCGGTCGCCCGGGAAGAGGTGTTGGCGAGCCCGGACCTGGTCGGCGTGCTCGACGACCTGGTCGGCGCGATGACGGAGGAGGAGTTCCTGGTGGCCCTGCCCGCGTTGCGCCTCGCCTTCGGCTACTTCCCGCCGGGTGAGCGGGAGACCATCGCCGCCGCCGTGCTCGCCCATCGCGGTGTCGGGGGCGACGCGAGGGGCGTCACCCGCCTCCGCGCCGACCCGGTGGTCGTGGCCGAGGCGATGGCGGTGGAGAAGCGGGTGGACGCGTTGCTGGCGAAGGGCGGCCTGGCATGACGGACCTGGAGCGCTGGCGGCTGATCCTCGGTGAGCCCGCGTCGCGCCACACCGGCGGGCTGCGAGGCGAGGACGCGCGCCGCGACGAAGCGCTGGAGTGGTTGTACGGACGTGATCCGGACCTCGCCGAGCGCGGTGTGCGCAAGGCGGGCAGCGGGGACTCGGTGCTGCGGACCGTCGACTGGCTCGACGAGGTGCACAGCCTGTTCCCGAGGGAGACGATCGAACGCCTGGAGCGCGACGCGGTCGAGCGGTACGAGATCACCGACGTGGTCACCGATCCCGAGGTGCTGCGGCGGATCGAGCCGAACCCGGCGCTGCTGCGCGCGGTGCTGCGGACCAAGCACCTGATGAACCCCGCCGTGCTGACGATGGCGCGCAGGATCGTCGAGGCGGTGGTGGAGCGGTTGGTGGCGAAGCTGAGGACCGAGGTGCGCACGGCGTTCGGCGGCGCCAGGTCGCGCCGGCCGAGCATCCACCGGAACTCCCGCAACTTCGACTTCCGCGCCACGATCAGGGCGAACCTGCGCCGCTACCAGCCCGAGGAGCGCAAGCTCGCGATCGAGCACCCGAAGTTCGTCTCGCGCGCCAAGCGGCACCTGGAGCCGTGGCAGGTGATCCTGCTCGTGGACCAGTCGGGGTCGATGACCGGCTCGGTGATCCACTCGGCGGTCACCGCGGCATGCTTGTGGGGGCTGCCCGGGATCAGGACGCACCTCGTCGCCTTCGACACCAGCGTGGTCGACCTGACCTCGGACGTGACGGACCCGGTCGAGCTGCTGATGAAGGTGCAACTGGGCGGCGGCACGCACATCGCCAAGGCCGTGGCGTACGGCGCGGACCTGGTCGACAGCCCGCGCCGGTCCATCGTGGTGCTCATCAGCGACTTCTACGAGGGCGGCAGCGAGGCGGACCTCGTCCGCGCGGTCAAGGGCCTGTGCGAGCAGGGCACGCACGTGCTGTGCCTGGCCGCGCTGGACGACGAGGCGAACCCGGCCTACGACCGCGCGCTGGCCCAGCGCCTGGCGAACGTCGGCGCCCACGTCGGCGCGATGACCCCGGGTCAGCTGGCGGAGTTCGTCGCGGAGAAGCTCGGATGACCAGACCCGACCTGATGGCGCTGACCCCGGACGCGCTCGCGGCGCTGGCCAACCGCGGTCTGGTGAAACGCGCCGTCAAGGAACTGGACGCGGGTGTCGTCCCGGTGCTCGACACCGACCCGGCCGGCACCGTGCGGGGCAGGTTCCCGGACGGCACCACGACCACGCTGCCGCCCGGCGTCGCGCTCGACGCGGCGGGGTGCGGCTGCGGCGCGACGGGCGTGTGCCGGCACCGCATCGCGGTCGTCCTGGCGTACCAGCGCACCCAGGAGAGCACCGCGCCCGCCGAGCCGTGGTCGCCGGGGTCGGTGACGGACGACGACCTGGCGAGGTCGATGGGCGAACGCACGTTGCGCCGCGCCCGCAGGGTCCGGCAGGCCGGCTACCGCGCGAAGCTGCGCCGACCCGCGGCGGAAGACCCGACGGCCCAAGCCGAACTGCCCACCTGCACGGTGACGTTCCTCGTGCCCGGCGACCTGTCCTACGTCCACACGGACGCGGTCAACCGCGACGAGGCGACGGCGCTGGCGGTGTGGGCGTTCCGCGAGGCCGACGCGCGGGGCGTCGACGTCGTGGACGTGGGCGGCTCCCCCACCACCGCGACGGACCTGACCGCCGTGGCGGACCTGCTCGACCAACTGCTGCTCGACGGCGCCGCGAACGCGAGCGAGGTGCTCGACGTGGCGTGGCAACGCCTGCACCGCGACCTGACGGCCCAGCGCCTGCACTGGCCGGCCGCGGTGATCGCCGAACTGCTCGCCCAGCTCGCCGCGTACCGCGGGCGCAGCGCCGACTACCAGGCGGAACGGTTCGCCGGACTGCTCACCGAACTGCACGCGCGGACGACCGCCGACGGTCCGCGCGCCGAGGTCCTCGGTCCTGACGAGCCCGCCGAGACGCCGTTGCGCAGGGTGCGGCTGACCGCGTTGGGCGCCCGGCTGCGCTCCGGGTCCGCGGCGGACGTCTACTTCGCCTCGGGCGACGTGGTCCTGGTCCAGCGGGCCACTCCCCCGCGCACCGCCCGGCTCCTGGCCGCGTCGAACGTGGTCTCGGAGTCGGCGACGCGCAGCGCGAGCCGCGCGGTGGCGTTGAGGACCGGCCGGGTCGCCAAGACCTCGCTCACCCCGGTCGGCACGGCCTGGGACGACCTGCCGCGGGCTTTGGTCGTCGACGACTACGCCACGGCCGCGGCACGCCTGGCCGAGCTGCCGCCGCGGCAGGTCCGCGCGAGGGTCGAGGCGGAGCTGGTCCGCGTGGTCCGCGTCGCCGAGGTGTCCGACCTGGCCTACGACCCGGCCGCGCAACGCCTCACCGCCACGCTGCACGACTCCGCCGGCGCCTCGTGCGTCCTGGAGACGACGCACCGCGCCGTCGCGCCGCGGTCGCTCGACGCGCTGGCCGCGGCGATGCGCGCCGACCCGACGACGATCACCGGCTCCGTCCGCCGCCACCGGGGCACGCTGGTGGTCGACCCCCTGGCCGTCCGCACCTCGGCGGGCGTGGTCGTCCCGGACCTGGCGCCGGACACGGCCCCGCGACCACTGCCGCCGGGCTTCATCACGGCGGATCCGTTGAGCGAGAGCGTGGACAGCGCGCTGACCGTGCTGGCCGAGGCCTCGCACCGCGGCCTGGACCACCTGACTGGCAGCCTGCTCACCCGCCTGCGCGAGATCGGCGCCCACCTGCACGCCACGGGCCTGCGCACGGCGGCGGCCCACGTCACGGCCTTCGCCGACGCACCGTCCACGGCCACCTGGCTCAGCGCCCACCTCCGGCTGCTGGTCACCGCCGATGCCCGCTGACACCCCCGGTACTCGACAGGCCGGCGCTCCACCCGGTGAGGGGTGGGGCGCCGGCCCGGTTGGAGTCGACCTGCGTCGGACTACCTGCGTCGGACGATCAGCGTTGCAGGGTCAGCACGCCGGGTCGGTAGGGCAGCAGGCCGTAGTCCACGCCGTTGGAGCGGGGGTCGCGGCCTTGGTAGAGCAGTTGGAGTTTGCAGGGGTCGATGGTCTTGGTCTGGTCGGCGGTGGTGCGGATCAGGTCGCCGTGGCTGATGTCGTTGGTCCAGCTGGCGCCGCTGTTGGCCTTGCCCGCGAAGGGGTTGGACTCGGTGGCGGCCTGGGGGGTCCAGGAGCCGCTGAGGCTGCTGGAGGTGAACGACCGGAAGTAGCGGCCGTTGGAGCCGATGGCCTCGACGATCATGAGGTACTGGTTCTGGCCCTGGACCTTGTAGACCTCGGGGGCTTCGAACAGGTTGTTCGTGGTGTCGCTCATGATGGTGGTGTAGTTCGAGCCGAAGCTGCCGGGGAAGTTCCCGAGGGGCATGACCTGGCGGTAGATCTTGCCGTTGTCGCCGGCGAAGAACAGGTACATGTTCTGGCCGTCGCCGATGAGGGTCTGGTCGATCGGTCCCGTGCCGGAGCCGGAGATGCTCGCCGTGGAGAGGACCTGCGGCGAGGACCACCCGTTCGGGTTGGTCGGGTCGGTCGACGTCCGGTAGGTGAAGGCGGTGCCGCCCCACTGGTAGGCGAGGACCCAGATGTTCTTGGGGGCGAAGTAGAGCAGCGTGGGCGCGACGGTGCCGGAGTTCATGGCCTGTTGCGGGGCGGAGGCCAGGTCGGACCAGTTGGTGACGAGCCCGAAGTTCATCGATCCCCAGGACGTCCCGTTGTCGTGGGTCGTGCCGTAGACCAGGTGCTTGCCGTTGTAGGGCACGGTGGTGAAGTCCTTGAGCGAGACCCACCCGGACCGCGGGTTCGCCAACGACCCCGTCGACGACCACCGGTAGGTCGACGGAAGAGAACACCCGCCCGGGTTGCTCGTCGTCGTCGTGGTGGTCGTGGTGCCGCCGCCACCGACGCGGACGAGCTGCCACTGCTGGTTCGCGCCGCCCCAGTCGCTGTACTGCACGACGTTGCCGCCGTCGGCGGTGGACGCGCCCTGCACCTCGACCGCCTTGTTGCTGTTGCGGTTGATCAGGCGCACGTGGCCGCCGTCGGAGTCGGCGAGGCGGAACTGCTGGTTGGTGCCGTTGCCGTCGGCCCACTGCACGATGGCGCCGCCGTCGGCGGTGGAGAAGTTGTGGACGTCCAGCACCTTGCCCGACAGCCTCGACTTCACCCGGTAGTAGCCGCCGCCGGAGTCGACGAACTGCCACTGCTGCTGGTTGCCGTCGTTGCGGGCCCACTGCGTGATGCGGGCACCGTCGTTCGTGGCCAGGTTGTAGACGTCCAGCGCCTTGCCGCTGTTGCGGTTCACCAGCACGTACCAGGCGGTCGTGTCGACGGTCGCCGCCGAGGCGGACGTGGCGCCGAGGGCCGTCATCAGGCCGCCGAGCAGCACGGCGACGACGGCGGTGACGCCGATCGCATGACGTCTGCGCACACGGGGGACGGCGGTGGTCGGGTGATGGCCTGATCCGGCCATGGTCGGGCTCCTCTTCGTCGAGGTGGGGGCAGAACCGCGGCACGGGCGACGTTCGGGACGACCGCTTTGCGTCGAGTGGTCCATCACGCGCCCTCTGGACGAACGACGATTACGTCGGCGTGGACGACTCGATGACCGAAAAGGGGCGCACGGACTGAGGCGCCGCTGCCGCGGTTGCCGATCGCATTCACCAGACTGTGAAGGATGATTTCCGCGCGGTCAAGATGGGACGAAAAAGTTTCGCACGGTAATCGGACGGACGACCGGGACGCATTGTGTACTGCTCAAAGAACGGCCGAAAATTTAGCTGCGCCGACCCCTGAACGCCCAGGTCAGACCACTCATCCGGACCGAGTCCGCAGCACCGCCGCACCACTCCCGGAACTGCTAAACTTTAGCGCGCCAACGCCACACCTCCACTTCGGCAACACGCCTCGCGACGATACGCCCACCGCAATGTCGTGCCTCGGTCAGCGCTCGCTCACGGCCGACGGACGAGGGGTGTGCACCGCGCGGAAGCGGGACGGGGTGAGGCCGAACCGCGCCGGCGTGCGGCCGGTGTGCTCGGTGAACAGGCGGGTCAGGTGCCGTTGGCTCACCTCGATCAGCGACGCCAGGTGCGCGGTGCCGAGGTCGGTGTCGCGCTGCGGGAGCTGCACCAGCGCGTCCTGTCCGCCGACCCCGCGCTCGTCGCGGTGATGCCACGCGAAGGCGCTGACCGATGCCGCACAGGCGATTCGAGGCGCACGTGCGGCATCGGCCGGCAGTGGGGGCGACCGGCGGCCGGCCCGCGACTACGCGCGGTGGAGGCGGTTGAGGGGCACCGCCTTCGGGGTGGGCAGCGGGCCCTGGGCCGACGCGGTCGCCGGCGAGGGCGAGGACGGCAGTCCGTCCAGGTAGAAGGTGCCCACGACGTCCACCAGGACGTGGGTCGAACCGTGGTTGTTGTAGACGTGGAACCCGTTCTCCGGGCCGATCATCGTCTGCACGGCGTTGGGCACGACGGTCCCGGCGGACGGGTTGAGGTTGGAGGTGTCCGGTCGCTCCAGGTCGGTGTAGCCCGCCGGCCACACCGTCAGGAACGTGGACGCGGTGGGCGCGACGGCGGTGACGTTGGTGGCCAACGCCCAGGTCGCGGCGCCCGCGACCGAACCCGGCGCGACGACCGTCGCGGTGGCGCCGTGGCCGAGCGCGGACGGCCAGCCCAGACCCTCGCGGGTGTCGGCGATCCGCTCGGGCACGATCGGGTTGAAGCGCAACCCGCCCGGCAACGTGCTGTCGTCGTAGAAGCCGACGATGTCCACGATGACGTGGCTGTCCTGGCTCGTGTACACGCCGATGGACGGCGCGTTCGACTGGCCGCAGTCGGAGCAGCGCGTGGTCGGCACCACCGCGAAGTTCGTCACGGTGTTGTCGGCCCCGTAGTTCAACGTGGACGTGTCGGGCAGGCCCGGGCCCCAGCCGTTCCACGCGGTGAGGAAGCCGGGGGCCCGCGTGTCGGTCGCGGTGATGTTGACCGCGAAGGCGCGGACGCTCCAGTTGGTCGAGGTGTCCCACGACGCGGAGACGTTGAAGAAGTAGCCCGCCGGGACCCGGCCGATGCCCCACTCACGGGTGTCGGCCAACCGCACCGGGCGCGCCAACGGCTGGTACTGCCCGCCGAGGTAGCTCGGGCGGCCCTTGGAGTAGAAGCCGTTGATGTCGGCGACGAGGTGCACGGCCGCGCCGTGGTTGTAGAGGTTGACCGCGCCGTCCGCGCCCACCTTCACCGTGACCGAATTCGCCCCGGTCCACCCCCGCGTGTAGTTCAACGAGGACACGGTCGGCCGTGCCACGTCGGTCGGGTAGACGGAGAGGTGGCCCGCGCCGGACGGCTCGGTGACGGTCACGTTGAGCACGACCGTCGACGCCTCGGCGGGCACCCCGCCCTGACCGGTCACCTGCAGGCGCAGCGCTTGGCCGGAACCGACCACGGCCCGCGCCGCGCCGTGACCGGAACGGGTGTCCAGCACGCGATAGGGCGTCACCGGGAAGTAGGTGCCGCGGTCACCGCGCGCGTCGTAGCCGTTCAGCGTCAGCAGGCGCCTGACCTTGCCGCCGAAGGAGTCCTCCGGCAGGGTCAGCAGAGCCGTCTGCTCGCCCTTCCCGATGGCCACCGGCGTGACGGTCAGCGAGCACTTCTGGCCGTAGGAGAGGGTCTTGCCCGAGCAGGTGTCCGCCGTGATCCGGAACGAGTCGGGGCGCGAGCCCGTCACCGACGCCGTGCCGAAGGTCGACGGCAGGGTGCCGTTCACCTCGACCGGCACCTGGAGCGGCGTGCCCGTCCGCCCCCACGGCTGGTCGTAGAACTGGAGCTTGTAGTCCCAGCTGTCGGCGGCCCGGTAGTCGAGGGCCGACCGGAACCGGATCTGGCCCTTGGCCGTGCGGTCGGGGTTGGCGCACTGCATCGAGTAGTCGGCCGCGAACGTGGTGAACTGACCGGTGGCCTCGTCGTAGCCGACCTCGTGGACGTCGAGCGTGCCCGAGCCGGGTCCCGGCGCCGAACATCCACGCCCGTCACCGCTGATGTTGAACACCGAGATCGAGTCCAACGGGGTGTAGGAGGTCGCCGTGGGGTACGACCGGCCCGCCTCGAACCGCGTCCCGTTCGGCGGCGACACGTTGAAGTGGTGCCAGTGCTTGTTCCCCTCGGTGTACCCGTGCATGGACAACGCGTAGCCGTTGGTGGTCTGCTGGTAGACGTTGACCGTGCTGCGGGACTCCTCGTAGGAGAAGCTCCCGTCCACGTCCCAGCCCTCGAAGTGGACCGTCAGGGCCGTGTACGGCGCGACCGGCGGCTCCGCCGCCACCGCCGACGGCGCCCCCACCACCACCGTCGTCCCCACGAGAAGCGCGGCAGCGCAGGCTCTGGCGCCACGGAAAGTGCGCACGAAAATCCCCCCGGTGAAGTGGCCGCGGCAGAAGGAATGCCCGCGTCCCGCGCAGAATAAGCAAGCGATGCCGCGCGGAGCAACAAGTATGGGCTCGCAGGCGTGGCCTGCTCACGCGATGTGCCCCACAATCGAGAAATCGCGTGCGCCTTTGCCGTTCGAGCGCGAACGGCGACTCGGACACGTGCCCGGCGATCGAGGTCCGACGCCCGAGCGCCGCGGTCCGGCCGTCGCGCGTCAGGTCAGGGAACCCAGCACGAGCGCCTGGATCCGCGGCTCGATCCTGGCGGTGGTGCGCGCCATCCCGCCGCCGTGATCGGCTTGCTCATCGACGCGAGCCAGAACAACGTGTCGGTCGTCATCGCACCACCCCGCGCCACCGGCCACGAAGCACTTAAGGGCAGACTTCGCGTTCCTGTCGTGATCGACAGCTTCCGCGCCCGCAGGTGCTGGGAAAGTGGTCGGACCGCCGCGTCCCCCGGCCAGGGAAGGACCCGATGAAGCGAAACCGATCACGGCTCGCCCTCATGTGCGCGACCGCAGTGCTCGTGGCGACCGGTCCGGCGGTGGCGACCCCGGACGACCGGCCACACCTCTACGAGGTGCACGCCCCGCTGGGCGCCGAGCAGGCCCTGTCCGCCGGCGGCTTCGACGTGATGGAGCACCGCGAGGGCGACAGCCTGTTCGTGCTGGGTGACCGGACCACGGGCGCCGCGCTCGAACGGGCCGGGTTCACCGCCACCGTCGACCAGGTGCTGCCCGAGCCGTCCGAGGGGTTCACGGCCACCGCCGACACCTTCTTCGGCGGGTACCGCACGGTCGACGCCCACCGGCAGCACCTCGACCAGGTCGCCCGCGAGCACCCCGACCTCGCCACCGTCGTCGACTACGGCGACTCGTGGCTGAAGACCCGGAACCGCGGCGGGCACGACCTGCGCGCCATCTGCGTCACCCGCAAGCGCCCCGGCGACTGCGCGCTCTCCCCCGACGCGCCCAAACCCCGCTTCTTCGTCATGGGTCAGCTCCACTCCCGCGAGCTGACCACCGGCGAGATCGCCTGGCGCTGGATCGACCACCTCGTCGGCAGCACCGACCCGGAGGTCGCCCACCTGTTGGACACCACCGAGTTCTGGGTCGTGCCCGTCGCCAACCCCGACGGCGTGGAGAACGTCCAGCGGGGCGGTGACTCCCCGATCTCGCACCGCAAGAACGGCAACGACACCGACCACCAGGGCACCACCTGCGGCGCCGTGTCCCACAGCCACCACGGGGTCGACCTCAACCGCAACACCGGCTCGAACCCGGGCCTGCAGAACGCCTCCGAACGGCAGTGCGACCAGAACTACCGAGGCGTCGGGCCCGAGTCGGAACCGGAGACCCGTGCGCTGCAAGCGCTGTGGCGCTCCCTGTACCGCGACCGCCGCGCGGCCGACCAGTCCCAGCCCGCGCCCGTCGACACCACGGGTCTGGTGCTGTCACTGCACAGCTACGGCAACTACGTGCTGTTCCCCTGGAGCGGCGGCGCGGCCGACCGGCGCACCGGCAACGACGCCGCGCTGCGCGACCACGCCCAGCGACTGGCCGAGCTGGCGGGCTCCGGCTGGCAGTACGGGCAGTCCGGCCAGGTGCTCTACTCCGCGTCCGGCACCACCGACGACTGGGTCTACGACGACCTCGGCGTCGCCTCCTTCGTGTGGGAGGTGGGTCCGCCGCCGGAGCAGGCGTGCGGCGGCTTCTTCCCCGCCCACTCGTGCCAGGACGGGTTCTTCTGGCCCAAGGCGCTGCCCATGCTGCTGCACTCGGCCCGCCACACCGCCGCCCCCTACGCGCCGGCGCCCGAACCGTCGACCGACTGCGCCACCCGGATCGACGACACCGACACCCCGGCGGTCACCCGCACCCCGCCGGTGACCGTGCGCATCGCCGTCACCGGCTGCGAGGGCAACGCCCGGTCCGCGTCACGGGTCGAGGTGCGCTTCAAGAACCTGATGAGCTCGATCATCTCGCTGGACCTGGTCGCCCCCGACGGCACGGCCTACCGCCTCCAGCACCAGCTCGTGAGCACCCTGCCGGACCCCGGCGGCTCCTTCACCCTCGACCTGTCCCGCGAGACCCGCAAGGGCACCTGGCAACTCTGGGTGCACAACGTCATCTGGGTGGGCCCGGGCGACCTCGACCGGTGGAGCCTGTCGCTGTGACGCGCGCCCGGGATTCGAGGTTCGGTAGCCGGGGCGCGACCGTCCGGGGAAGAATTCGCGGACCGACGCACCGAGGATGGCGATGAGAGCACTGACCTTCAGCGACGACAGGGGCAATGAGCTCCGGCACGAGTTCGACGGGTCCGTGCTGCGCCGGACCCACCCGCGCGAGCTGCGCCGACGGCTGGAGGTCCTGACCCACGTCGACGGACGCGAGCCGATCGCCACCGACGGCGTCACGCACCTCGGCTTCGGCAACGGCGGCGGCGACACCGTCAACGCCTGGTTCACCGCCGACGGTCGCGGCCTGGTGGTGACGTTCGACCACGCCGGCGCGCTCGACTCCACCGACGACCCCCACGCGCAGGCGGCCCTGTACGAGGGCATGCCGGCGGACCTCCTCGCCCTGGTGAGGGACGTGCCGCCGACGGAAACGACGCTCGTCGTCCCGCACCCCGACGGCGGCACCCTGGTGGCCGCCACCGGCATCTTCACCTTCGCCGGTCCCTGCGCCATGGCGGACGGCCTGGTGTCCCGCTTGCAGGCCGCGCGGCTGGACGTGGCGGACACCGGGGTCGGCCGGCTGTTGGACGGCTTCCTGACGGTGGAGGACTTCACCCCCGCCGCGGTCGCGGAGGCGGCGCGGTGGTGGAGCGCCGAGGACATCGCGAGAGGTTTCGCCGCGACCTCCGGGCGGGAGCGGTCCGCGACCGCGCCCCTCGACCGGGAGGCGGTGGACCGCTTCTGCCGGATCTGGGCCGATTCCGGGTACAACGACCGCTGGGACGTGCACTACGTGCTCTTCGACGGCGACACCCTCGAAGAGGCGGGTGAAGCCCGGGACGAACTCCTGGGGTTGGTCCGGACGCTCGGGCTGGAGCGCGTCGACGCACCGCCGGGAGCCGCCACCGGCGAGGTGTGGGTCCGCACGGACCCGCGGATCGACGCCGAACTCGGGCACTGGTCATGACCGGCGGGACGGGTGAGGTCCTCTTCACCCGGGAGAACGGCTGGATCCCGCGCGTGATCCGCGCGGACGGCGAGCTCAAGCTCCAGCTCGGCGCCGGAGCCGACGCCAACCGCGACCCCCGCACGTTCCACGTCCCGATCACCGAGGCACACCTCGGGGTGATCCGGGACGACCTGGTCCGGCACCTGCTGCTGTGGAGCGCGATCCTGCCCCTGTGCACGGCCGCGGGCACCCGGGGTCCTCTTGACGAACGCGCGGCGGTCGCGCTGCTGGACCCGATCCTCTTCGGCACGCCCGATGACGTCGAGTCGTTGTTCCGGGACGTCCCCTGCGACCTGCGCCGGCTCATCGCCCAGGGCGCGGACATCGCGCTGCTGGAGCGCGGCGAGGTCTTCGCCGCGCTGCGTTCGGCGACCGCGCGGTCCGACTGGCAGCGCGTCCACACCTACGACGCGGACCGCGACCGCGCCCGCCGCGGCGTGCGGCTCACCCCGCTCGACGCGGCGCTCCTCAAGTACACGGGCCGCTACGCGCACGGCGGACGGGTCCCGACCCGGGAGCCCGATGCCGTCGATCCCGACCTGCTGCCCGCGGTCGTGCGCGTGGTCGCCACCGCGGAGCGGGCGTGCGCCGGGATGCGGATCTCCCCCGACCGGCGAGGAGGCCGCGGCGCCTTCGAGAAGGACGGCGAGTGGGCCCTGATGGAGCGGGAGGTCGACCGCGCGGTTCGCCGCGCCCACCCGGACCTCGCGGATGACGCGGTGCGCACCGTGAGCTTCCTGATGTGCGCGGAGGCCGCAGCCCGGGCACGGACGTCCTGAAGCGAGCCGTCAGCCGCGGGGTCGCGCGTGGTGCCGCGTGGACGTCGTCCCGTCAACGACGTCCCGGGAAACGCCTTCGGTCTTGACCGCCGGCAGCCGACGTGAACCAATTTCACGTCAGATCGGCCGTCAACGAGGAGGTCGTCATGTCCCTGCTACGACGCCCGGTGCTGACGACGGCGCTCGCCGTCGTCCTCGCCTGGTCCGGTGTCCTCGCCTGGTCCGGTGTCCTCGCCTGGTCCGGTGTCACCGCCTGGTCCGGTGGCACCGCCGCCGCCCGACCCGCTCCGTCAGCCGCCGCGCTGCCCACCGCCGCCGTCGCGATCGGCGACAGCTTCGTCAGCGGCGAGGGCGCCGGCTCCTACCAGCCGGTGACCGACGTGAACGGCGTGCTCCAGGGGTTCCCGGGCTGGTCCGCGCCCAACGACAACGCCTTCTTCTGCCACCGGTCCGCCAACGCCTCCCTGCACAAGGCCGACCTGCCCGGCATCCAGACCCGGTTCAACCTGGCCTGCTCGGGCGGGCAGCCGCACGACGTGCTCAACCCCTCGGCGAGCCGGACCAAGGGGCGCGCGGTCGCCTCGCAGCTCGACCAGCTCCGCGCGGTGGGCGCCACCCACGACATCGACCTGGTCCTGGTCGGCCTCGGCTCGAACAACAGCTCGTTCACCTTCGGCGACGTGGCCACGCTGTGCGCCAACCGCTTCATCGCCGACGCCTGGACCGGGTGGTGGGAGTTCTGGGCCTACCTCGGCGGCCCGGTGCCGCAGGAGCCGTGCGCCGTGTCCGACCTGGCCACGGAAGCCGAGATCGCGACGGCCACCGCCGAGACCACCGCGGCACTGCGGTCCCTGCTCACCACGCTGGCCCAGGTCGACGCCGACGGCCGCCACCGGATCGTCTTCCAGGACTACACCAACCCCCTGCCGCTGGACCTCGCCGCCCGCTACCACGAGGAGGACGGGCGCAGCGACACCCGCGACAAGTTCCGCGACCTCGGCGCCGAGCGCTACGCCGCCGGCTGCCCGGTGCACCGCGCCAGCCTCGCCCCGGGCCACGTGTTCTCCGCCCGGCTGGGCACCGTGGTGCAGGGCGCGCACGCGGCGCTGTCCGCCGAGTTCCCCGGCGCCGACCTGGTCTACGTCAACGTCCAGCGGGCGTTCGACGGCGCGCGGCTGTGCGAGCAGGACGGGAGCCCGGCCGACTCCCTGGCCACCCCCATCCGGCTCCAGGACGGCCCGAGCGGCACGTTCGTCACCAGCCTGGCCGGCAAGGACAAGCTCGACGTGCAGCGGATCGCCAACACCTGCGTCACGCACTTCCAGACGTGCCAGGAGTCGTGGCACCCCAACGCCGCCGGCCACGCGGCGCTGGGCCGCTGCCTCACCGGGGCCGCCGCCACGACGACCCGGGCGGTGGCCTGCGCCAGGGCGGCGGACGGCACGATCACCGTCGGCTGAACCCGCACCGCGTCTCCACCCCGTCCCCCACCGGTGGGGGACGGGGTGCCGCGCAACGTCACCGCGGAGTGTCACCCGGGAGGTGACCGGGCGGTCCGCGCGGTGGTGACCACGCGGCCGTCCGGGATGTCCGGCGAACGCGTGGGTACCCTCGGCCCAGTCGTCGCCGGGTCGTCCGGGCTCCGGGCAGGAGTCCGGACGACGACCGGTTCGCGCGAGGGTGGGAGGTCGGCGCACGTGGATGCCGCGTCCGAGTCGTCACCGGCCGATGCCACCGACCTGCGTGAACTGGTGGACGGGCTGGCCGTGGTCCTCTGGCAGGCCGACGCGCGGACCCGCCGCTGCACGTTCGTGTCCGCCCACGCCGAGCGGTTGCTGGGCCACCCGGCGAGTCGCTGGCTGACCGAGCCGGACTTCCTCGGCTCGCTGATCCACCCCGAGGACCGGGCCGAGGCCACCGGGGCGCGGTGGCGCGACGAGCCCGGGCGGGACGTGTTCGAGGTGGAGTACCGGGCGGTGACCGCGCGGGGCGACGTGCGGAGGCTGAAGGAGAAGCTGCACGTCGTGCGGGCCCCCGACGGCACGCCGGAGATCGTGCGCGGCGCGGTGAACGACGTCACCGCCCGTCACGCGGAGTCGGAGCGGCAGCGGTTCCTCGCCGTCCTCGACCGCGAGTTGCAGCGGCTGGACGACGCCGAGGAGCTGATGGCGCTGGCGACGCGCCTGCTCGGCGAGCACCTGCGGGTGGACCGGTGCGCCTACGCGCGGGCCGAGGCCGACGAGGACCACTTCGTGATGAGCGGCGACTACGCCACCGGGCTGCCCCCGCTGCCCGGCCGGTTCGCCATGGCCGAGTTCGGCGAGGGCGCGCTGCGGGCCATGCGCGCGGGTGAGCCGTGGGTGGTGGCCGACAGCGAGCACGACACCCGGCTCGGTCCGGCGGACCTGGCCGCCTACCGGTTCACCGGCATCCGGGCGGTGATCTGCCTGCCGCTGCTGCGCGGCGGGCGGTTCGCCGCGGCCATGGCCGTGCACCAGGCGACCGTCCGGCACTGGAGACCGGAGGAGGTCGAGGTGGTGTCGGTGGTGGTCAACCGCTGTTGGGAGTCGTTGCAGCGCGCGCACGCCGACCGGGCGCTGCGGGACAGCGAGCAGCGCCACCGGCTGCTCGTGGAACGGGCCACCGACGCCATCTGGGTGCTGGACCACGAGCTGCGGTTCATCGAGGTCAACCGGGCCGCGTGCGCGCTGCTCGGGCGCGATCGGGACGACCTGGTCGGCCGCGCGGTGGGCGACCTGGTCGTGCCGGAGTCGCCGGACCGGTTGGCCCGGCTGACCACCGACCTGTCCGCCGTCCGGGTGGTCACCGAGGTGTGGGGCCTGCGCCGCGCCGACGGCACGGTGGTGGACGTGGAGCTGAGCATCCAGGCCACCCCGACCGGCGTGCAGGCGATCGGGCGCGACGTCACCGAGCGGCAGCGCGCCGAGGCCGAGCGGGAGAGGCTGCTGCGGCACGAGCACGAGATCGCCGAGGCGTTGCAGCTCAGCCTGCTGCCCCGCGCGCTGCCCGCGCTGGACCGGCTGGCCACCTCCGCCCGCTACCTGCCCGCCTCCACCCACTCCCGGATCGGCGGCGACTGGTACGAGGTGCTGCCGCTGGCAGGCACCTCGGTCGCCCTGTCCGTGGGCGACGTGGTCGGCAAGGGCCCGGCCGCCGCCGCGGTGATGGGGCAGCTGCGCAGCGCCCTGGCGGGCTACCTGCTCGACGGCCACTCCCCCGCCGCCGCCCTGGAGCGGCTCGACGCGTTCACCGCGAGGGTCAACGGCGCGGCGGGCAGCACCTGCGCCTGCCTGACGTTCGACTGGAGCACCGGCCGGCTGTGCTGGGCCCTCGCCGGGCACCCGCCACCGCTGGTCCTCGACGCCTCCGGCGGCGCTCGGTTCCTCGCCGGGGAGACCGGAGCGGTGCTGGGCGCGCCGGGACGCGCGCCCTACCTCGACAACACCACCGGCCTGGCGCCGGGCGGCTCCGTGGTGCTCTACACCGACGGGCTGGTCGAACGCCGCGGCACGGTGATCGACCAGGGCCTGCAACGGCTGCTCGACACCGTCCGCGACGCGCACGACCTCTCGCCCCGAGCGCTCAGCGACACCATCATCCGGTCGCTGCTGGCCGACGGCCAGGACGACGACGTGGCGCTGGTCCTCGCCCGTCACCTGCCCCCGCCGCTGCTCAACACCGTGCCGGCGCGTCCCGCCGAGCTGGCCGTGATGCGCCGCGACGTCACGGCGTGGGCCACCACCGCCGGCCTGTCCGCGGACCTGCTGGACGACCTGCAACTGGCCCTCGGCGAGGCCGCGGCGAACGCCGTGGACCACGCGTACCCGCCCGACGCGCCCGGGGACTTCAGCTACGACCTCGCCACCACCGCGGCCGGCGTCCGCGTCACGGTGCGCGACCGGGGCCACTGGCGGCCCGAGCCCGAGGACAAGGGCTACCGCGGTCGCGGCTTGCAGATCATCCGCTCGATCTCCGAACGGGCCGTGTTCCACCGCACCGAAGGCGGCACGACCGTCGAGTTCGACCTCGCCGACGGGCCGACGCGCACGCCCGTGGCCGCGGCGCACGAGCCGACCCGCGGGCACGCGGACGTCAACGGCTCCACCGACGACGCCCCGGTGCAGGTCCTGCGCCTGGCCGGCGACGTGGACCTCATGACGGTGGACGACCTGCGCGTGGCCCTGACCGCCGGCATCGACTCGGCCGACCCGCGGCCGGTCGAGATCGACCTGGGCCAGGTCGGCTACCTCAGCAGCTCGGGCATCGCCCTGCTGCTGGACGCCGCCGCGACCGCGCACCGCGCCCGCCGCGCGCTGACCGTGCACGCCGTCGAGGGCACCGCGCCCGCGCGCGTGCTGTCCCTGTCCGGCTTGCACGGCCTGACCGGCGACGCCCTCGCCGTCCGGATCGCGGTCGACCGGGCCGAAGCCGGGTGAGGCGCCGCCGTCCGGTGGCGTCAGCGGGTCCCGGTGTGGTGCTTGAGGGCCAGGAGCTTGTGGCGGTACATGCGGCACAGGGCGACCAGGAGGTGGACCTGCTCACCGGGGCCCAGCGGGCGCAGCTGCTCCACGAGGTCGTCGGGGTGCAGGTCGGCGTCGGCGCCCAGGCGCTGGTTGAGGATGTCGCGGGCGAGGTCGTGCTCGCGGTCCTTGATGGCCAGCCGGTCGACGGCACGCAGGTCGTAGGTCTCCGGTAGCGGGAAGCGGACGAGCTCCTCGGGGTAGCGGGCCGTCATGAGCTGCACGGCGATGTTGACCAGGCGGGCCACCAGTGCCGCCGCCCGGTCGAGGTCGTCGAGCATGACCGCCAGCTCGTTCACCGTCACCGTGTCCGGTTCGAACGCCGGCGGCGCGTCGACGTCGACGTCGAACCGGTGCAGGGCCAGGGTGATGTTGTCCAGCACGCGTTCCGGGTCGACCAGCACCTGCTCGGGATGGTCGGTCTCGACGCTGGCCCGCGGGTGCCAGGGGTCGAGGAACTCCCGCACCTCCGCCTCCCCGTAGACGCGCGGGTCGGGTGACTGCCGCCGGGAACGCGGGGACTGCTCCACCACCCTGCCTCCTCATGCCGGATCGCCGCCGAACCACCGCGGTGTCACCGCCGGTATACCCACTACTCACTGGTAGTACGAACCGGACTGCGGACCACCACCGCGGGACGAGACCCTCGGTTCGCCAGGTGTGAAATCCGTGCGATGTGGGCATCCAGACCTCGGCAACGATCACGCCGCGTCGCAGAGACGGCGTGGCACGAGGACAAGGAAGCTACTGTGGGCATCCTGGGTTGGATCGTTCTGGGCCTCATCGCCGGCGCCATCGCGAAGGCGATCATGCCCGGCAAGGACCCCGGCGGCATCGTCATCACCATGCTGCTCGGCATCGTCGGCGCCATCATCGGCGGCTTCATCGGACGGGCCATCTTCGGCTCCGACATCGGCAGCTTCTTCGACCTGAGCACCTGGCTGCTCGCCATCCTCGGCTCGCTGGTCGTGCTCGGCATCTACCACGTCGTCACCAGCCGAGGCCACCGCGCACACAGCTGACACCCCCACCACAGCACACGGGCCCGCCGGCGCACAGCCGGCGGGCCCGCTGCTCGTCCCGGTCCTAGGAAGGGTCCGCCTGAGCGGCGGCCAGCGCGTCTTCCAGCGTCTCGTGCAACGGCAGCAGCTTGTCCATCGCGGTGGCCGTCAGCGAACGGCGCACGGCGCGGCCGGCCACCACGTGGACCGGTCGTGGGGAGAGCGAGGCGTTGTGCGCACGGATCTGACCGAGCGCGGCGATGCCGGAGGAGGCGAAGAACGGCACCTCGGACAGGTCGATCACCAAGGCGTCCACTCCGCTGTCGAGCAGTTCCACGCAGCGATCACGCAGGTCATCACTGTTGACCATGTCGATGTCGCCGACAACGCGGACGATCGTCGCGTCGCCGTGCGACTCGGTGGTCAACTCGGGGGTAGGCGAGTCAGCAGCATTCACCGCACCATCATGACCGCTGCCCCACTCGATGTGACCAGTGGCAGCGGTTGTCACGGTCCGTGGTGGCCGGTCACCGGCCGGTGGCGGACGCGAAGATCCGGGCGAGCCTCCCGTTCTCCCACTGCAAGCCGAGCCGGTGCTCGGCGAGGTCGTAGTTGACGGTGACCTCGCCGGTGGCGCGGTCGTCCCAGCTGTTGTGCGCAAGCGCGCCGTGCGCTCGCAGGTAGGCGTCAACCGATCCACGTTGCCCTTCGAGGTCGAGCCCGGAGATCACGTGGTCGGCGCCCGGGCAGAGGGCCACGTCGACCGTGACCTTCTTCACCAGTCCGTCCAGCAACGCGATGTCGACGCCGTCGGGACTCGGGATCACGGGGTCCAGCACACTCGGCCGGACGGACGCGCCGGGGAAGAGCTCGCGCAGTTCCGCGTACGGCGCAGAGCTCTCGGACGCGCCCAGAGCGGCGTACACCGTCGCGATGACGCCGGTCAGCGACGTCCCGGGGACCGGGGGCAGGTCGTCGGCCGGGAGTTCCCCGGCCTTCCGGGGCGCCGGGCGCGGGTCCGGGCCACCGAAGTCGACCACCCGGTCCCAGATCCAGTCGGCCATCGACGCGGCGACGGGCTCGTCGGGTCGTCCGGGTCGACGAGCGACCAGCGTCCCGAAGGCGACGGCGACCAGGTACGCCCCGGCGTCGTCGGTCATCACCTGCTCCCAGACCTCGTCCTCGGGCCAGTCCGGGTGCGCCGCCTGGTCGGCCTCGATCTCGGTGGCCCCGGCGATGATCTCGGCCGCCGACATCAGGCGGAACGGCTCGGCCTGCCCCCAGGCCGCGCCCGAGCCGGGCGGCTGGCCGTCGTGCCAGGCCACCAGGTCCTCCGCGACCATGGAGCCGATCTTGTCGGCCTCGGCCTCGGCCTCGTCCGAAATCGAGGCTCCTGGTCGCAAGGTGGCGCGCAGTTCGGCCGGCATCACGTCGTCCAACGCCGCCAACGCGGAAGCCAGGTCGGTGCCGAGCATCTGGTCGCGGAGTTGCCGCCACCCCAGCTCGATCACCCCGGTGCGGCGGATGTCCTCCAGCGTGACGTCCTGGGCGTGGGCGTTCTCGACGATCCGGAGCATCGTCCGAGCCGTCCCCACCAGGTTCTGCAGCAGGTCTTCGGTCGGGTTCTCGCGCAGCAGCCGCAGACCGAGTCGTTCCGCGTCGGTGAACCGGTACTGCACCAGGTAGGCCCAGCCGAGCAGCAGCGCGACCGAGGAGTTCACCGCGTCGGCCCGGACGGCCTCCTCGGCCGCGGGGACGAACCGGTCGGGTGGTGCGAAGCTCCCCAGCAGGCACACCGCGCGCTTCCCGAGCGCCGCGGGCAGGTCGTCCGGCGCCGTCCGGGAGCACAGTGCCACCGCCTCGTCGAGCTGGCGCCACCCGTCCTCGTGCTCCCCGCAGAGGGCCTGGGCGGACCCCAGCTCCATCCAGTCGGCCCAGTCCTCGTGCTCCTCGGCCAGCACGGTGTGCGCCCACCGCAGCGCCTCGGGATGATCGTGTTCGGCGAACGCCAGGTGCCGCAGGGCGCGAGCCGCGTTGACGAACTGGTTGTCTCGGCGACCGGCGACCTGGAGGTAGAGCCGCCGCGCCTCGGCGAGCTCGCCGCGGACCTCGCGGTGGTTGCCGAGCAGCAGCGACACGCTGCTCCGCTCCGGCTGGGCCGCGAGCACCCGCAGCGCCAGCTCGGCGACCTTGGGATGCGCGGGCTGCGCCGCGAAGAGCTCCCAGGCCAGGTCCAGGTCCCGCGCCACGGCATCGGCGCCGTCGGGAACGTGGTGTTCGAAGTCCCTCATCGCATGCCTCGCTTGACCCGGTACGCCCGGAGCTGGTCGAAGGTGCCGTCATCGACGCCGTACTCCAGCACCGGCGCCACCTGGTCGAACCAGGACGCCGTGGACGGGGTGATGCCGCCGACCGCGGCCAGCAGGGCATCGGTGGTGACCGGCACCAGGTCACCGCTGCTCATGGACTCGACCATCGCCTGTTGCAGCACAGTGGTCGTCAGGTGGCTGAGGTCGGCGCCGGAGAACCCCTCCGTGACCGCCGCGACGGCGACGACATCGACGTCGTCGGCGGGCTTGCCCGCCAGCGCGCCCTGGACGATCGCCGCCCTGGCGACCGCGTCCGGTGGCAGCACCAGCACCGTCTTGTCGATCCGGCCCGGTCGGCGCAGCGCGGAGTCGATGTCCCACGGCCGGTTCGTCGCGGCCAGGAAGTAGACCCCGTCGTTCACGCTGGCCACGCCGTCCAGCTCCTCCAGCAGCTGGGTGACGAGCATCCGCATCGTCTGCGACCCGCCGCCGCCGGAGGTGCGCCGTCCGCCGAGCGCGTCGAACTCGTCGAAGAAGATCACGCACGGTGCTGCCGCGCGTGCGTTGCGGAACACGCTCTGGATCGCCTTCTCGCTCTCCCCGACCCACTTGCCGAGCAGGTCCGCGAGGGTCACGTGGAGGAAGGACGCGCCGAGATCGCCGGCGATCGCCTTGGCGATGAGCGTCTTGCCGCAGCCGGGTGGGCCGTACATCAGCAGCGACCCGCCCGGCTTCTGCCCGAACGCCGCCGCCATCGCGGGATTGCGCAGCGGGGCCAGGAACGCGATGTCCAGGTGCCGCTTGACCTCGGCGAGACCCGCGACGTCGGCCAGCGTCACCGCCGGGCGCTCGGCGTCCCACAGCGACTCCGACGCGGCAGCGCCGCTGTCGTGGCGGTCCTCGTCGGCCGGGGTCGGGATCGGGTTCCGCCCTGTCGCCGGCCGCCCTGCCGTCGGCCGGGATGACGCGGCCGGGGGCGCGGTCTCGGCGGGCGGCGGCGGGTTCGAGGTCCGCAACCGCGCCGCCATCAGCCGGGCGCGCAGCACGCGGACCCGCGCCGGATCACCGCCGCGCGCCTCGAACGCGCTGAGCTCGGTGGCGGCGCGGTCCGGGTCCCGCTCCAGCAGCAGCGTGATGAAGTCCTCGCGCAGCGCCAGGTTGCCGGGGTCGGCCTCCACCTCGCTCGCGATCACCTCGACGAAGCCGTCGCCCGGGTCGGCGCCGCTCACCGCCCGGCCCCTTGGACCCAGCCCTTGAGCAGACCCAGGTTCCCCAGCGGGATGTAGTGGCCGAGCCGCGGGTGGTCCAGCGTCACACCGAAGACACCGGCCTGGCCGAACGAGGCCACGTAGTCGATCGCGGCCGGCACCGGCACGCTGAACAACGTCGCCGCGCCGCTCTCCGAGCCGGTCAGCCCGAGGGTGCGGGCGGCTTCACCCGCCCGTGCGGCGCTGCTGTACAGGCAGATCATCGACCCCTGCTCGGCGGCCACGGCGTAGGGACGGGGCCGGTCGGCCGAGCCCCGTGCGATGAAGAACCAGTGCTCCAGCGCGGTCACCTGCCGCCACAGCGCGATCTGCGCCGTCGTGTCCCCCGCGGGAGCCGCTCTGACGGCCACGTCGAGGCGGTCCAGCTCCGCGACCACCTCGGGGTTGTTGTCTCCGGTCATCAGGTTCTCTCTCGTCTGCTCGACTGTCCACAGTGGCGGCCACGCCCCCGAGCACGCGCACCGTCCGGTTCAAGACCAGGGACAAGCCTTTGTCACGTGACCCTACGCGGGTCGAGCCATCGGTTCCCCAAGGACGGCACGTCCACCGCTCACCGGGACCGACAGGCTATCCGGGTGGTCACCGGGCCGCATCGGTCGTTCGCACCACACCCACCGGTCCACGTCACGCCGGCAAGGCCCGGTCGACGAGCACGGACAACGGAGCGCGGGCGGGACCGGGATCTCAGTGAATTCTGAGATCCGGTCGCTAGCGTCGGTCGAATCAGCAGTGCGGCTCCGTCCGCCGCATGAACGACCCGGCAGCGCGGCGTTCGCCCCGCTGTCCCGCCGGTTGCACCGTCGCCCCGTCGGCAAGCGTCCGCTCGATCGGGCGCGAGAGGAGTTGTCATGGCAGGGAACACGGACTTGTCGAGGCGCGCGTTCCTCGGGGCGAGCGCGCTGGGCGTGCTCGGTCTCGCCGGGTGCGGGGGCGGCCCCGCCGTGCCGCAGGTCGACGTCCAGGTTCCCCGGGCGCTGCTCGACCAGGCGGCGGCGCTGCGCGGCGGGTCGGTGGGGATGCTCTCGCAGAAGCTCTACTCGGAGGCCGCCAACCAGGCGCTGGACCGGTCGTTGCAGGCGTTCGCGCAGGCCACCGGCACCACGATCGGCAACGACCTGGTCTCCGGCGACGCCGGCGACATGGTCGCGAAGATGGACACCGAGGTGAAGGCCGGCACCAGCCGTGACCTGGCCTTCCTGAGCGACCGGCGGTTCGTCGGCCAGCTGCACAACCTCGGCGCCCTCACCGACGTCACCGACGTGGTCGAGGAGATGCGCGAGCTCTACGGCGAGCCGGCGACGGAGGCGGCCAACTTCTGCGTGTTCGACGGGCGCTGGTTCGCGATCCCCTACCACTTCATCGCGACCGCGATGTACCTGCGCAAGGACTGGTACGAGGAGAAGGGCCTCCCGCTCAAGCCCCACTACACGTGGGAGGAGTTGCGCGACAACGCGTTGGAGGTCTCCGACCCGGCGAAGCGGCGCTTCGGCTGGGGCCTCACGGTGAACCGCTCCGGCGACGCCAACGGCTTCATCACGAACGTCGTCAACTGCTACGGCGGTGCGATCGCGGACAACACCGGCACGAAGGTGGTGTTCGACTCGCCGGAGACCGTCGCCGCGGTCGCGTTCATCGGCGACATCTACACGAACCCGAAGTACGCGCCGATGCTGCCACCCGGGGTCGGGAGCTGGACCGATTCGAGCAACAACGAGAACTGGCTGGCCCAGGTCCTGGGGCTCACGCTCAACCAGTTCAGCGTCTACGCCGACTCGAAGACCAAGAACAACCCGGTCTACGCCACCACGCACCCGTTCAACGGCGCCACCGGACCGGCGATCGACCGGCCGCTCGCGTACGGCGAGTCCAACTCGTTCGTCGTGTTCAAGGGGGCGAAGAACCCCGACCTGGCCAAGCTGGTGGCGAAGTTCATGGCCGGCGGGAGCGCGCTGCTCGGTGTCGCGAAGGGGGCGCCGTGCCTGGTCAACCCGGCTTGGGACGAGGTGTGGGACTCCGACCCGTACTACACCGGCGGTGACCCGGCCTTCCCGGCGCTGCGGGAGCAGACCCGCACGCCGCTCCCGCTGACCACCAGGACCGGCTACGCCTTCCCCCAGGCCCCGAGCCCCGGCGAGCAGGCCGCCACCGCCGCCTACCTGCTGACCGACATGATGCAGTCGGTCGTCCAGGGCGCCCGGCCGGCCGACGCCGTCGCCGCGACCCACGCCCGGATCGTCCAGGTCTTCGAGCAGCAGGGCTACCCGCAGTGACCGTCCTGCGTCCGCGGCGGGCGCAGGACCGTCCGGTGCGGAGAGCGTCGTCCTCGCTCACCCCGTCGCAGCGGTTGCTCGGGCGCGACTGGCGCCTCGCCGCCGTGTTCATCGGGCCGACGCTGGTGCTGGTCGCGGCCCTGATCCTGGTCCCGATCGTCAGCTCGGTCCTCACCAGCGCCACGGAGCGCCACGGCGCGGAGACGGTCTTCGTCGGGCTCGACAACTACACCGCCCTCATCCACGACTCCGTGTTCCACAAGGGCGTGCTCAACTCGTTCGTCTTCACCGCGTACGCCGAGATCTTCAAGGTCGTCCTCGGTCTCATCGCGGCGTTGATGCTGCACCACATGCGCCGCGGCCGGACGATCATCGCCGGGGTGATCCTGCTGCCGTGGGTGGTGCCGACGGTCGTCACGGCCTTCACCTGGAGGTCTTTGTTCGACCCGATCTTCGGCAGCGTCAACGTGCTGCTCACCGACTCCGGGATCGGCCCCGTCCTCGCCGCGGTCGGGCTCGTCGACTCCTGGCCCGCGCAGTGGCTGTCCGATCCCTCGCTCGCGATGCCCGCCGTCATCCTGGTCAACGTCTGGAAGGGCGTCCCGTTCTTCACGGTGACGTTCCTCGCCGGGCTCAAGGCCATCGACCGGGGTCTCCACGAGGCGGCGATGGTGGACGGCGCCTCGCCGTGGCAGCGCTTCGCGCACATCACGCTGCCTGGACTGCGCAACATCATGATCGTGACGGTGCTGCTGTCGTCGATCTGGACGTTCAACAACTTCGACCTGATCTGGCTGATGACCCAGGGCGGACCGGGGGACGCCACCGCCCCGTACGTGATGGTGGCCTACTCCAAGGCCATCCAGCAGTTGCAGCTGGGCGCGGGCGCCGCGGTCACGCTGGTGATGCTGCCGATCATCGGCATCCTCGTGGTGATCCTCGTGCGGATGATGCGGCGCGGTGACCTGCCGGGCGCGGGCGACAGGGGGCGCAGGCGGCTGACTCCCGCTCAGCGCCGGGCGCTGCCGTGGGTGGTCGTCGTGGGCTCGGTGCTCGTGCTGGTCTGGGCGTCACCGCGGATCGTGTGGAAGGCCGCGCTCGTGCTGGGCGTGTTCGTGGTGCTCGCGGCTGCTGTCGGACGGGTCGTCTCCGCGCTCGCCGCGCGGGGCAACCACCTGGCCGCGCGCCTGGTGAGCGGCACGGGCTCGGGGATCGCGCTCGTGGGCCTGCTGGGCTTCGTGCTCGTCCCGCTCTACTGGATGACGGTCACCGCGTTCAAGTCCGACTCCCAGATCGTCGCGCGCACCGACGACCTGTGGCCGACCCCGTGGAGCACCGAGCAGTTCGCCAACCTGTTCACGGGCGGGGCGTTCGGCACCTGGTACGTCAACACGGTCCTCGTGTCGGTGGCGTCCACGGTGATCGCCCTGGTCTGCGCGGCGTTGGCCGGCTACGCGCTGGCACGGCTGAGGTTCCGGGGCTCGGAGAGCTTCACGGTCACGATCCTGCTCACCTACGTGATGCCGGGCGCGCTGCTGTTCATCCCGCTGTACCGGATGATGAGCGGGATCGGGCTCAACGACTCGTTGTGGTCGCTCGTGCTCACCTACCCGACGTTCACGCTGCCGTTCGCGACGTGGTTGCTCGTCGGCTACTTCAAGTCGATCCCGGCCGACCTCGAAGAAGCCGCGCTGGTCGACGGCTGCACGCGGTTCGGGGCGTTCCTCCGGATCACGTTGCCGCTGGCCAAACCGGGCCTGCTCGCGGTCGCGCTGTTCACGCTCACCAACGCGTGGAACGAGTTCCTGTTCGCCTTCGTGTTCATCACCAAGGACGACCACAAGACCCTGCCCGTCGGCATGCAGTCGATGATCTTCGGCGACGTCGTGCCGCAGGGGCAGCTGGCCGCGGCCTCGCTGCTGATCAGCATCCCGGTCGCGATCATGTACGGCTTCGGGCAGCGGTTCCTGACCGAAGGCCTCACCGCGGGGGCCGTGAAGGGCTGAGTTCCCAGGGCTCGCCCGAGTGCGAGCCGGCTGACCTCGCTGCGCCTCCTCGTCCAGGGTGTCACGTCATTCCGACACGTACGGGTGATTGCTCGCGGGTTCGCCGAAGAGGTGTGGACGGGCCCTCGACCCGGCGCTTACAGTCGAGCTGCCCGAATCGGCAAGCCCGGACCAACGGCCCCGCCGGGCGGATA
This sequence comes from Actinosynnema sp. CA-299493, assembly GCF_050946825.1. Classification (NCBI taxonomy): domain Bacteria; kingdom Bacillati; phylum Actinomycetota; class Actinomycetes; order Pseudonocardiales; family Pseudonocardiaceae; genus Actinosynnema; species Actinosynnema sp. CA-299493. The sequence goes on along the minus strand of NZ_CP191993.1, from coordinate 2,152,781 downwards.
TCGCGGTGATCCGCACTCGACGGATCATCGACTACTCGCGCCCGAGCGGGTATCCGTGCCAGTACCGGCAATTCACCCTGCCTTCCGCACTGGAAAGAGGGAATTCGTGACCACTCAAGATTCTTCCACGCGCGAGACTCTATCCGTCGATGCCGCACCCGACGGCGACGGCGCGACCGGGAGCTGGGGCACACCGGGGACTCACGACTACCGCGTCCCCGACGGGATCTCCACCCTGACGATGCAGGTGGCCGGCGGGCAGGGCGGGTACGGCACCGGGCCCACCGGCGGCCCGGGGCGCGGGAGACCGATCCAGGCCACGGTGGAGGTCACCCCCGGGGACCACCTCACGATCCACGTCGCGGATCACGGACACGGCTACCACAAGGGCACCGGGTGGGCGAACGGCGGTCCAGGCGGTTCTGACGGAGGCGGCAACGTCGACTCCACTCGCGGGGCCGGCGGAGGCGGAGCCAGTGCCGTCATCAGCGAAGCCCACGGCGTCCTCATCGTCGGCGGCGGTGGCGGGGGCGGTGGCGGTGGCGGTGGTGGTGGCGCCGTGGACATCGACGGCGGCAACGGCGGGGCCGGCGGCCTGCGACCCGGCGACGGCACCCACGGTGACGCCACCTACGGAGGCGCCGGCGGCTCGGGCGGCAACGCCGGAGGAACGGACGGCGACGGTGGCAGCGACGCGGGGCAGACCGCCGGTGGTGGCGGCGGGGGCGGTGGTGGTTATCGCGGCCCGATAGTCGGCGCCGGTGGCGGCAAGGGCGGTCAGGCCGGCGGTGGGGGCGGCGGAGGAGGGGGCGGTGGGGGTGGCGCGAGCTACGTGGTCGACGGGGCGACGAACATCGAGGAGCTCGAACCGAAGGGCGGCAAGGGCGTCACGGGGTTCGTGAAGTTCCGGTAGCCCGAGGCGGCAGCGCGGACGATCACGGTTCCCGAACCTGCCCGATCACCCGGGGTGCCGCCCTGCCGCTCGCTCGCGAGGCGCCGGACCGGCTTGGTCGTCGTGCCCGCCCGCTACAGTCGACGTGGTCCTGCACGCCCACCTGCAACGGAGCGCACCGTGGTAAGCCCGTTCGACGTCGAAGAGATCTTCCCCGACGTCGGCGCCGAGTCCGTGCGGCTGCCGCGCCGGCAGAGCGGCAGCTCGCCCCAGGGCCTGGCGGTGACCCTGATCGCCGACTACACCCTGCGCTGCCGCGCCTGGTTGCCGACCGCGGCGATCGTGGCCCTGCTGGGCCAGTCCGGTGTCACCACCGGCGCGGCTCGCACCGCCATCAGCAGGCTGGCCCGCCGAGGCGTGCTGGAGGGCAGCAGGCGGGGCAGGCACAGTTCCTACCGCCTGACCGGGCCCGCCGCGGGCGACCTGTCCTCCGGCGGCATCTCCATCGCGGGGTTCGCCGCCGGGCCCGACTCCTGGGACGGGTCGTGGACGGCCTTCGTCTTCACCATGCCGAAGGAGGAGAAGACCCGGCGGAGCTCCCTGCGGGCACAGCTGAGGTGGCGGGGGTACGCGCCGCTCTACGACGGGGTCTGGGTGTCACCGCACCCGATGAAGGAGCAGGACCACGCCGAGCTCGTCGCGTCGACGCCCGGCGCCACGACCGCGTTCCGCGCGCGGCACCTGCGGTTCGCCTCGGGCACGACCCGCGACCCGATCGAAGCCTGGGACCTCGCGGCCATCGCCGAGGAGTACGACAGGTTCATCCGGCGCTGGACCCCTCTGCTGCCCCGCATCCGGGCCGACGACGTCACGGGTGCGGACGCCGTGCTCGCCCGCACCGAGGTGATGGACACCTACCGCCGCTTCCCCTCCCTCGACCCCCTGCTCCCCCTCGAACTCCTGCCGCCGGACTGGCCGCGCACCCGTGCGCGGCAGGCGTTCGTCGCGGTGTACGACGGGTTGGCGGAACCGGCCCAGGACTACGTGCGAGCCGTCGCCGCGCAGGTGGACGACGAACCGCGCCCCGACATCCGCGCCCACAGCGTGGCCGAGATGGCCGTCGGCGTCACCAGCGCCGACGCCCACCCGGAAACGGCCGGCACGCGTTCCGAACCCGACCCGGTCGGGGATCTCGACAGCCTCGCGGCCCGTCGCCGGCGACCCGCCCGGACCTGACGGCGAGAACGTCCCGCGACCGCTCAGCCCGCGCGGATGTCGTCCAGGACGAGGGAGCCGGTCGTCGTGGTCGCGCCGTCGGCCTGGTTGACGAAGATGGTGAACTGCGAGAGGTTCCGCAGGTCCTCGGCGGTGATGCGGCGGTGGGCGTTGGCGGTGTCCCAGGGCGCGGGGCGCCAGTCGGCGAACGGGATGGTGACGACCCCCGCCGCGGTGCCGGCGAGCGAGGGGTACGCCTCGTAGGCGACACCGCCGGCGTTGAGCTGGAGCACGAGCTTGTGTCCGGAGCCGTCGGGCCTCAGCCACAGCGACAACCCGTCGTAGGCCGACCAGTCGCCCGCCAACCGCTTGCCGATGCCGGTGTAGGTCTGGAAGGCGAAGTCGTAGTCGAGCTCAAGGGCCTTGCCGCCGTTGTCGGCCGCCAACGAGATGGTGTTGGCACCGTAGGCGCTGTAGTCCGCGCGCAGCGCGGTGTCGTCGGGGTGGCCCTCGAAGTCGTCCACCACGCCCGGCGGCAGCGGCGGCTTCGCGCCCAGGATGACGGTGTTGGCCAGTTCCAGTGGTCGTGCGCGACCGACGACCAGTGCGTGGACGTCCAACCGGGTGACCGTGTTGTCCAGGTTGTCCTGGCCGATCCGCCAGGTGCCGGTGTGGTAGCCCGTGGCGCGGTCGTAGGCGAGCAGGTGCCGGGTCTTCGACGTGCCGACCGTGTAGTACACCAGCAGAGCCTTGGCGTTGTTCACCTTCACCCGGATCGTCGTGGTCGGCGTGACCACGCGCTCGCGATCGGTCGGGGACACGATGTGCGCGGACGGCGCTTGGCGGACGGCCTTGGTGCGGCGGTCGAAGACGTGGTCGAGGTCGGCGGCGAACACCGAGTACGGGTCGTCGTGGAACGCGCGGAAGTCCGGTAGCAACTCGTGCTCCGGCAGGTCGCCCGTGGCGGGGTGGGGCACGAAGTACTGCTCGGGGCCGAAGTTGGTCCACGTCATCGCGTAGGCGGTCCGGCGGGCGTCCGGGTCGGCCTCGATGGCGTCGAGGACCTGCGTGTACCAGTGCAGGTTGCCGTTCTGCCCGTTCGGCTTCAGCGCGCCGCTGATGCCGTACTCGGTGGCGGCGGAGACCTTGCCCTTCCCGTCGGCGATCCGCGCGATCATGGCCAGGTCGGCGACCAGGCCGTCCAGCCACTGCGCCGAACCGTCGCTGCCGTCGTAGTTGTCGTAGCCGAACACGTCCACGTAGTCGTCACCCGGGTAGGTCCGCAGGTAGACGTCGCCGACACCACCGTAGGAGCCGCCCGGTGAGTAGGCGTAGAGGAAGTTGTGGACGTCCTTGGTGTCGCGCAGGTACTCCACGGTGTAGCGCCACAGCTCGATGTACTGCGACGCGGAGGCGTGCGCCGCGCCCCACCAGAACCAGGAGCCGCTGTTCTCGTGGAAGGGCCGGAAGATGACCGGGATGGGGCGACCGCGGTCGTCGGTGATCGCGTGCGCCAGGCGGGCCACCCGGTCGAGGTAGGTGCGGAACTCGGCGTTGTGGTCGCCGCCGGGCAGGATGCGGGCGACCACGTCGCCGGCGGTGTCGCCGTAGTTCCCGCCGGTGACGAAGTTGTTCATGTGGGCGCTGATGGTGTTGACGCCGCCGACGCGGTGCGCGGCCTGGACCAGCTGGACGTACTTGGCGAACTTCTCCTCCGGCGTGCCGGGTGAGGAGCCGTGGCCCTGGTCGCTCATGTCCCAGCCGAACACGGCGGGGTGGTCGCCGACCCCGGCCTCCACGTCGGAGCTGACGCCGTCGGCGGTGGGGAAGGTGAGACCGAACTCGGTGGTCTGCTGGTGCCCGAACAGCACACCCCGACCGCGCTGGGCGCGCAGGTAGGCGAACAACGACCGGGTTTCCGGGGTCGCTCCCTCATCGGCCACCCGCACGTCGACGGGCCGGTCACGGTGCGCGGAGGCGGTCGTGGGGATGGCCACGGCCAGGGCTGCGGTGACGACCAAGGTGATGAGGCGTCTCATCGGCGGGCCCACTTCTGGTTGGGTTGGTTGTTGCAGTTCCAGGAGTTGACCCGGGTGCCGTTGGTGGTGGCCTGGTTGTCGGCGTCGAGGCAGAGCCCGGTCTGGGTGTGGCGGAGGGAGCCGTCGGTGTTGTGGGCCCACTTCTGGTTCGCCCCGTTGTTGCAGTCCCAGATCTGGGCCTGGGTGCCGGGGGCGGAGTTCGACGGCAGGTCGAGGCACTTCCCGCCGTAGACGCGGAGCTCGGCCGCGCTGGTGAGGGTCCACTTCTGGTTGGTCTGGTCGTTGCAGTCCCAGAGCTGGATCTTCGCGCCGTTGGTCTGGCTCGCGCCGGTGACGTCGAGGCAGCGGCCGGACTGCTGGCCCACGTAGGCGTTACCGGTCGGTCCGCTGCCCGGGGTGAGCGCGGCGGCCAGCGCCGGGTACCACCGTGCCTCGATCTTGCGGATGCCGCTGTCGTCGGGGTGCACGCCGTCGGAGGTGTCGGAGGAGGTGGAGAACCCGCTCCACTGGTCCACGACCCTGATCGGGGACTGCGACGTGGAGTTCGCCGCGGCCCAACCCGGGATGGCGTTGTTCAGGGTGACCACGCGCTGGTAGCAGGCCGAGCAGTTGGACGGGTTCATCGGCAGGATCTGCGCCACGACGACCTTCATCGACGGGTTGCTCGCCCGCATCTGCCCCAGCAGCTTGGTGTAGGCGTTCAGGATCGTGCTCGCCGGGATGTTGCTCCAGACGTCGTTGGTGCCCAGGTGCATCAGCACGACGTCCGGCCGCGTGGCCGACAGCCAGCCGGGGAGCTGGTTCTGATCCGCGATCCGGGTGGCGAGGAACCCGCCGTGGCCCTCGTTCTCGCCGTCGTAGGCGAACCCGCAGCCAGGCGCGGGCAGGGTGCCGACGAAGTCGACGTCGGTGTAGCCGGTGTCGCGCAGGTGCTGCCACAGCAGGGCTCTCCAGCAGCCGGGCGAGCCGGTGATGGAGTCGCCCAGCGCCATGATCCTCGTGGGTGTGGCGGCCGAAGCGTGCGGCACGGTCAGGAACAACGCGGCCAGCACCGCGACGAGCACACTGCTCAACGTCGAGCGCGTCTTCATGTGACACCTTCCGAGCGAGACGGTGGTCCTGTTCCGCGTGCGGCCGGCACCCCGGCCGTCGGCGAGCGCCGGGACCGCAGCGGGCCCCGGCGCCTCCGCAGGAGGGTTACTTGAGGTTGGGCAGCTCGTCACGGGTGACGACGTAGCTGTGGTTGTAGACCTTCTGGAGGTGGGCGATGGAGTTGCTGACCGTCAGATGGTTGCCGTGCCAGGTGCCGAACAGCACCCAGCGCGTGCCGGTGGACTGCAACCGGTCGGGGTCGGGGATGGGCCCGTTCTCGTGCAGCGCGATCGGCACGGAGGAGCCGACGATGTTGCGCACGGAGTTGTACATCGCGTTCTGCGGGTCGTAGTTGCCGTCGCCGGCGTAGGTGTCCGCCCCGCCGACGTCGACGACCGACTTGCCGGGGTAGAACGAGGACTGCGGCTGGCCGTTGTAGCCGTGCAGCCAGACGAGGTTGTCCAGGCCCTTGGTGCGGGTGAAGTAGTCGTACATGAAGTTCCACAGCCGGTTGTACTGGCCGCCGCCCTCCTTGCTCCACCAGAACCAGGTGCCGCCGGCCTCGTGGAACGGTCGCCAGATCACCGCCGCACCGGCGTTCTCGAGCTGCTGGAGCATGGCCGCGGCCTGGTCGAGCCGGTCGAGGAACGAGCGGTTCTCGGCCGTGCCCGAGGTGAGGACGGCATTGATCGACACCTGCATCTGGGTGCCCTCGTAGGTGTCGGGCTTGGTCGGCGCGCCCATGTGGTAGCCGATCATCGGGATGCCGCCCGCGTTCCACCAGGCGATGGCGCGTGGTGCGAGGTCCTTGGAGTCGCCGAAGTCCAGCGCCCGGATGGCGGGGTACTTGCCGGTGTTGTTCCGGATGTGGTTGATCTCGTAGTCCGGGCCGCCGATCCAGGTCGACTCCTGCTGACCGGACAGGATGTGGTTGCCGTACTGCGAGTACAGGTAGCACAGCAGCTTGCGGGCCTGCGGCGACGCGTTCGGGTTGACCGGGTTCACCGAGCACTGGGGCGTGCCGCCACCGGTGCCGGAGCGGAACGACTGGTTGGGCTGGCCGTTGCAGTTCCAGGTGTTCACGGCGGTCCCGTTCGCGGTGGCCTGGTTGTGGACGTCCAGGCACAGGCCGGACTGGGTGGCGGTGATGCTGCCGTTCGAGTTGAGCCGGAACTTCTGGTTCGCGCCGCCGTTGCAGTCCCAGATCGCCAGGCGCGTGCCGGCGGTGGTGCTGCCGTTGGGCACGTCCAGGCACTTCGCGCCGTTGAACACGCGCAGTTCGCCCGACGAGGTGAACTCCCAGCCCTGGTTGGCGCCGCCGCCGCAGTCCCAGAGCTGCAATTGCGCGCCGTTGGCGCTGGAGTTGCCCGTGACGTCCAGGCAGCGGCCGGACGCGACGCCGACGAGGGGGGCCGGGGCAGCCTGTGCCGGGGTGGTCACCAGCGCCAGCGCCGGGGCGGTCAGCGCCAGGGCGAGCAGGGCTCTGCCGAGGCGGGGTGGAACGCGCATCTGATCTCCTTTGATCATCGCGGAAGAGGCGGAGGCAGGAGCAGCCCGAAGATTGTTAGGTTCCCGACGAAACAAAGTCAAGGGCGCGAACCGATCGAGACAGCTCCTTGACTTGGTTTCATCAAGAACTTAACAATGTTGGGTTACGACGTGCCGCGCGAGGCCTGGAACCGTATCGAGACACGATTGACACTTCTCACGACCCTGGCCAGACTGAATGACACATTCGGGTTCCGCAGAGAGCCAGTGAGGCCATGGACAACGACGTTGACGGCCGGTGTCGGGTGTGGTGGATGTGCCTACGGCGTTACCCGACCGTCCGGTGACGCCGCAAGAGGGTTGACGGTCTTCATCGCCTCGGTGGCGATGGGCCGCGCACAAGTCCGTCCGCCGCATTCGACAGGGAGTCGACCATGATCAGAAGTGAAAGCCCTTCCCACGACCCGTCCAAGACTGTCCATTCAGGACCAATAGCGGGTCGGTCGTGGAGGTACGGCATCGCGCTCGCCGCGGCAACGATCACGTTGGTGGCGTTGACGGTCACCGGTGGGGGCCGGCAGGCGACCGGGGCCGACAACCCGTACCAGCGGGGACCGGACCCGACGCCGGCCAGCGTCGCCGCGAACCGCGGCACCTTCGCCACCGCGCAGGTCGGCGTGGCGGCGGGCAACGGCTTCGGCGGCGGGGTGATCTACTACCCGACGGACACGAGCCAGGGCAGGTTCGGCGCGATCGCCGTCGTGCCCGGCTACACCGCCACGTGGGCCGCCGAGGGCGCCTGGATGGGGCACTGGCTGGCGTCGTTCGGGTTCGTCGTGATCGGGATCGACACCAACGGCCGCAACGACTGGGACAACGCCCGCGGCACCCAACTGCTGGCCGCCTTGGACTACCTGACCCAGAGCAGCTCCGTGCGGGACCGGGTCGACGCGAGCCGCACGGCGGTGATGGGTCACTCCATGGGCGGCGGCGGTGCGGCGTACGCGTCCCTCCAGCGGCCGACCCTCAAGACCGCGATCGGGCTCGCGCCGGCCAGCTTCTCCCAGAACCTGACCACCACGAAGGTCCCGACCATGCTGCTGTCCGGGCAGAACGACGGCACCGTCACCCCCGCCAGCGTCCTGAACCTGTACAACGGGATCCCGGCGGGCGTCGAGAAGGCCTACCTCGAACTCACCGGAGCCGGCCACGGCTTCCCCACCTCGAACAACACCACGATGATGCGCACCATCATCCCCTGGTTCAAGATCTTCGTCGACAGCGACACCCGCTACACCCAGTTCCTCTGCCCGCTGGCCGACTCCAACGGCATCAGGACCTACCAGAGCACGTGCCCCCTCGTGCCCTCCACGCCGCCGACGACCACCAGCACTACCAGCACCACCACGACCACCACGACCCCGGGCGACCCGGCCGGTAGTGCGTACGTGGGTCAGCAGTCCGGCCGCTGCCTGGACGTGAGCGGGGTGAGCCAGACCAACGGCGCGAAGATCCAGCTCTGGGACTGCAACAACCAGACCAACCAGAAGTGGACCCTCACCAGCGCGGCCGAACTCCGGGTCTACGGCGGCAAATGCCTCGACCTGCCCACCAACTCCACCGCGGGAACCCAAGCCCAGATCTGGGACTGCAACAACGGCGCCAACCAGAAGTGGACCCACAACACCGACGGCTCCCTCCGCCACACCCAAACAGGCCTCTGCCTCGACGCCAACAACCAGGCCACCACCAACGGCACCCAGGTCAAGTCCTGGAACTGCAACGGCCAGGCCAACCAGAAGTGGGCCCGCCGGTAACAGCGCGCGGCGCGCCGGCCGGTTGTCCGCGGTGGTCGACCAGTACCACGCGTCGACCACCGCCTCTCGTGCAGCACAGCGGTGTCGTCGGCTGCGTGCAGTAGCCGACGACACCGCAGCAGCCGGAAGTGCTTCAGGCGATGTGGTGCACGCCGACCCAGTCGGTGTAGCGCCAGCCGGCTGCTTGGTAGTAGTCCTGACCGTTCGTCTTGCGGATGACGTTGTCGTAGATCTGAAGTTCGCCGGACCGGGTCACACCCATGATGTCGGCGTAACCGTCACCGGTCACGTCGCTGACGGTGGTGTCGTCGACCTGGTTCCACCCGGACTTGACCGACCAGGTCGGGTTGATGAAGGGCAAGCCGTTGTTGCCGGGCAACAGGATGCCGTTGCCGAAGACGGTCAGCGTTCCGTCGTCCCGGATGCTGACCAGATCGCCGTAGCCGTCACCCGTGACGTCGCCGATGGCGATGTCACGGACGTCGCCGCCCCAGCCTCCGGGGTAGGTGATGTCGACATCGCGGAACGGCCACGCATCACCGCCGACCTCCTTGGTGTTCAGGAAGATCCGCAAGCTCCCATCAGTCATCGTCGCGACCAGGTCGGCCCAACCATCGTGGTTGACGTCGCCGGCGGCGATACGGGCGGCACCGGCCCAGTTCGGATATTCCCGGTACACCGTGGTGAAGGGTGCCCCACCGGTGTTGACAAGCGATCCGTTGCCGTAGATCTGGAGCTTTCCGGAAGCGTTCAACACGAGGAAGTCCCCGTACCCGTCCCCCGTGACGTCGGCGACGGTCATGGACTTCGCATCCCGACCCCAGTTCGTGTTGTCGGTCTGCCACATCCGTCCCTTGAACGGCACGCCGTGGTGCTCCGGGAGCAACAGACCGTTGCCGAACACGACGAGTCGGCCGTCGGCGTCGACCGCGGTCAGATCCGCGTATCCGTCACCGGTGACGTCGCCCTCGGTGCGGTCCACCGGTCGGGGCACTGACACGTCGATGTTGCGGTACCGCAGCGGGGTGAAGGTGTTCGCGTACGAAGCAGACCAGGTGGTCTCCTGCGCGAACTTGCCGAAGTCGGGCTCCTCGCGGACGACGGGCCTGGTGTGGGCGCTGTCGGCCCAGCGGACGAACAGGGCGATGTGCTGGACGCTGCTGTCCCGGCGCCACAGCGCGTCGCCCGGCTTGAGGTCGGTTCGGGCGATGGTGCTGGTGACCTGGGTGATGGTGGCGGTGCTGTAGTCGCCTCCGCCGGGCAACTTCGGCAGGTGCCACGCCATCGACACGTAGCCGGAGCAGTCCTGCCGGTAGCGCACACCCTGGGGGTCCGGGTAGCTCGACGTCTGGCTGTAGGGAACGTGGTGGTCGATCCAGTACTGCGCCCGTGACAGCACCTCGTCCCGGGTGATCACCCCACCCGTGCCGCTCGACGTCGACTGGGCGGCGTGCGCCGGAACACCGGACGGGGCTCCCACGACGGTCACGGCTGCTACCACCAGCGACACGATCAGCAGGGTCCACCACCGTCGCGGCTCTGCTCGCCGGTCGAACCACTCCGTTGCCGGTAACAGTTTTTCCATCACGTCAACCTTTCCCAGAATCGATCGTGCGGGAGAACGCGGCACGTACCGGAGCCCAAGGCCCTGGTGCGCAACAACCAGACCAGGATCGGGCTGGTCGGCAAGGCCTCAGGGAACCGGCGGTGCCATTGGGGGTTGCGGGAGCTGGGCGAGCCCCGTCAGCCCGCAGGGGAGCACCACCACCCCCAGGGCGGCGAGCAGGGTTCGGACCCGGTTCATGATCTCTCCTCGATGATCTGCACGACGGTGTGGTGATCACGGGACGAAGGGCGCCGGCCCTCCCACCCCGGTGCGGCGGGGTCGGCCGCCACGGGTGTCAGCGTCGGCGGGTGATCGTGTGAAAAGCCGGCAATGTTCCTTCGCTGCCCTGCTCAGTGCGCTATCCCTGGTCCGGGAACGGTGACGGGAGAGGTGGTCGCGTGCTGTGCCTACTTGGTGAGGTGGCCGTCTACGTCGACGGGCGGCCGGTCGAGCTGGGCCACGCCAAACAGCGATGCCTGCTGGCGGTGCTGGCGGTCGATGCCGGCCGGGTCGTGCCGGTGGACAGGTTGATCGAGCAGGTCTGGGGCGCCGACTCGCCACTGCGGGCGCGAGCGACGCTGCACGGCTACATCTCCCGGCTGCGCCGGGCGTTGACGCAGGTGGGGGATGTGGCCATCGAGCGCCGCCCAGGTGGTTACACCCTGACCACCGATCCGACCCGGCCGCTGGTCGACCTGCACCGCTTCCGCGAACTGTGCGCCCGTGCCCGCGAACAGACCGATGACGCGCAGGCGGCGCGGCTGCTCACCGAGGCGCTGGAGTTGTGGCGCGGGCAGGTGCTGACCGGCGTGTACGGCGAGTGGGCCGAGGCCGAACGCGACCGGTTGGAGCGTGAACGACTGTCCGCGCAGCACGAATTGACCGACGTCCGGTTACGCCTGGGCCAGGGCACCGACCTGGTGGACGAACTGGCCGCACGAACCGCCGAACACCCCCTGGACGAGCGGGTCGCCGGCCAGTACCTGTTGGCCCTGCACCAGGCCGGACGCACCGCCCACGCCTTGGCCCACTACCGAGAGCTGCGGGAACGGCTGGTCGAGGAGTTGGGCACCGATCCCGGCACCGCCCTGCGGGGCTTGCACCTGCGGATACTCGCCGGCGACGGCACCCTGTCCGCGGCCCGGGTGAAGTCGGGGTCGGACAGGTCACCGGTGGTGCCCCTGCAACTGCCGGCCGCGCCCGCGCGGTTCACCGGCCGCCTGCCCCAACTGGCCGACATGGACCGCGTCCTCTCCGACGGATCCGATGACCCGTCGCTCCGGAGCAGCGCGTCAGGCGCGAGAGCGACGATGGCGATTTCCACGATCAGAGGTGCCGGCGGTGTCGGGAAGACCTGGCTCGCGCTGACCTGGGCCCACCGCAACCTGCACCGCTTCCCCGATGGACAACTGTTCGCGGACCTGCGCGGCTTCAGCCTCGGCGACCCGAAGCCCGCCGCCGACGTGCTGGCCGACTTCCTCACCGCCTTGGGCGTCGACCGCGACCGCCAACCACAAGACCTCGACGCCCGCGCCGCGCTGTACCGGACCCACACCACCGGCAAGCACCTGTTGATCCTGCTGGACAACGCCGCCGACTCGAACCAGGTCACCCCACTGTTGCCCGGCGGGATCACCTGCACCGTCCTGGTCACCAGCCGCCACCGTCTGCCCGCCCTGCTCGCGCGCCACAACACCCACCCCGTCCACGTCGACGTGCTCACCGACACCGAGGCCCGTGCCCTGCTGGGCGCCGCACTCGGCGGCTCCCCCGTCAGGGCCGAAGTCGAACGGGCCGTCAGCGAGCTGGTCGCGCTGTGCGGCAGGCATCCGCTGGCGCTCGGACTGGTCGCCGCCCGCATCCAAGCCGAACCCGACCTCCTGGAGGACGTCGTCACCGAACTCCGCGAACACGGCTTGGACGCCTTGGACTCCGACGATCCCGACGCCAGCCTGCCCACCGTCCTATCGTGGTCCCGGCGCCGCCTCACCGGACAGCAGCGCACCGCACTCGCCCTGCTCGGCATCGCCCCCGGACCTGACACGGACTTGCCCGCGGTCACCAGGCTCATCGGGCTGTCCGGACGTGACACCCACGCCGTGCTGCGCGAGTTGGCCGACGCATCCCTGATCACCCACGCACCCGGCGGCCGCTACTCGATGCACGACCTGGTCCGCGACTACGCCACCACCACCGCCCACCACACCCTTTCCGAACCGGAACGGCACGCCGCGCTGGAGCGGATCATCGACTTCTACCTGCACACCGCCCACGCTGCCGACCGCCTTCTCAACCCCCACCGCGCGCCGGTCCGGCTCGACCCACCCGCCTCGGGCACCCAGCCCCACCCGCTGCCCGACCACTCGGCCGCGCTGTCCTGGCTGGACGTCCACCACCTGCACCTGCTGGCCGTCCAGCAGACCGCCGCCGCGCACCGCCGCCACCAGGCGGTGTGGCAGGTGGCCTGGACCCTGACCACGTTCCACCTGCGACGCGGCCACCGCCAAGACGAGTTGGCCGTGTGGCAGGCCGCGGCCGATGCCGTCGACCACCTGCCCGACCACGCCACCCGAACCCGCATCCACCGGCACATCGGCCGTGCTCACGCCGCGCTGAGGCGGCACGAGCAGGCCATCGCCCACCTGCACCAGGCACTCACCACGGCCGAAAGCCACCACGACCTCGTCCAGTCCGCCTACACCCATCAGGCCCTCGCGTGGGTCTGGGAGCGGCAGGGAGAGCACGGGCGGGCGCTGGAGCACGCTCGCCACGCCTTGGACCTCTACCGCGGACTCGACCAGCCGGTGCGGGAAGCCACCGCGCTCAACCTGGTGGGCTGGTACGCCGCACACCTGGGCGACTACGACGCCGCCCGCGATCACTGCCAGGCCGCCTTGACCCTGCACCGCGAGCACCACAACCCGCACGGCGAGGCGACCGACCTGAGCAGCCTGGGTTACATCGAGCACCACACCGGACACCACCACCAGGCCATCCGGCACTACCAGCAGGCCCTCACCCTGCGCCGCTCGCTCGGCCACACCACCGGGGCCGCCACCGCACTGGACCACCTCGGGCAGCCCTACTCCGCCCTTGGTCACCACGTCCAAGCCCGCGCAGCCTGGCAGGAAGCAGTAGACCTGTACCGCGAACAAAGCCGCGACGACGACGCTGCCCGAGTACAGCGCCGACTCGACGACACCGCCATCAGCCCGGACGGCACCTGAAGCGCTCCTGGGCCTTGATCCCGGATGTCGGACACGGGGTCGTGCGGCTCGGGCACCTCGACCCCGAACCACCCTCGTGGCACTGACAGGTGGTCGAGGTCGGCCTGGAGGACGTGCCCTGACACGCGCCACGCGCCACGTGCCCGGCGTGGTCGGTGTCAGGGCCGTGTCAGCGCCATGTCCGGTCCGACGGCGATCGTGGTCCCGACAACCGCTACGAGGGATCCACGGGAGCACACCACCATGTCCAGCACCGTTACCGACCAGGACGAGTTCACCCAGCGGACCGGGCCGGACCGCCCGGAGCTGCGGGAGGTGATCGAGGACATCGTCGACGCCGGTTGCGTCGGGGTCCTGCTGCGCGTGCACGACGAGGCCGGAGCTCCCCGAGCCGCACGCCCACGCCTACTACCGGTACGAGGACGCCGGCGAGCAGGAGACGGTCGACGTCACCCGCCAGAACCCCTCCTGGATCTCCAGCGGCGGCGACATGATCTCGACCACCCGTGACCTCCACACGTTCATCTCCGCGCTCGTGGGCGGCGAGCTCCTGCCCGCCCCGCTGCTGGCCGAGATGCTCACCCCGCACCCGACGGGCATCCCGAACATGGACTACGGCCTGGGGGTGTTCGTGGTGACCACGGCCGGGGGCGGCACCGTCATCTCCCACAACGGCGGCATCGCGGGCCACGCGGCGCTGATGTACAGCACCCTCGACGGCGGCAAGACCCTGACCGCCGCGCTGAACTACGTGGACGACGCCTCGATGTCCTTGGCCGAGGCGTTCCGGAAGGCGACGCAGAAGCTCGTCGACGAGGTGTTCGACGCCGGGCAGGCCGGATCGGGCGACGAGGCGGGCGGGTCCGCCCGGACCTGACCTCCGAAGAACGCTCCACCACGCCGTGGTCGACCGGCGCCTGACCCGTCCTGACGCGACCGCCGGCCGCCGGGACGCCGGACGCGGATCTCAGGGCGTCGCGGCGACGGCGTCCACCTCGCGCCGCGCCCGGTTCTGGCGGCGCAGGTCGACGGCCACGACGACGATCGCCGCGCACAGGAACAGGCAGGCCACCGCGGTGGCCCGGTCGAGCGCGTCGCGGTGCAGCGGAGCCGGGGCGTCGGTCAGCGTGGAGCCCGCACCGTAGATCGTCGAGTAGTACGCGGTCGACGCGGCCGCGACACCGGTGCTGTTGCTGATGCGCTGGCCGAGTTGACCGATCGCGCCCGCCGCGCTGCCCTGTGCGGGCGGGACGTCCACGAGGGTCATGGAGTGGTTGGGCGAGACCACCAGCCCGCCACCGAGCCCCTGCACGAGTTGCAGCGCCGGGATCACCGCCAGCACGGCCGCCGTCGACAGGTCCGAGTGCACCAGCGCCACGGTGCCCAGGGTGCCGGCGAGCACCAGCAGCATGCCCGTGCCGGTCAGCACCCGGCCGAGCGCGGCGACGTGCCGGCCGCCGAGCCAGGCGCCCAGCACGGACGTGGCCGACGACGGCAGCACCACCAGGCCCGCCAGGAACGGTGTGACACCGCGGGCTTCCTGGAGGTAGACGGTCAGCGCGAGCGCGACGCCCGGTCCGGCGGCGAACCAGGTGAGCGAGACGAGCACGCCGTTGCGGAACGACGGGATGCGCAGCAGGGCCGGGTCGATCACGCCGGAGCGGCCCGTCGCGACGCGTCGTCGTGACCGGGTCGCGAACAGCGCCGCGAGCACGACCGCCGGGACCAGCGCGAGCCACCGCGCGTCCACGTCGGACGGTCGACCGGTGGTGAGGATGAAGGGGGTCAGCAGCGCGACCAGGGCCAGGCTGCCCAGGGCCAGGCCGACGACGTCGATGTCCGGCCTGCGCCGCCCGCCCTGGTCACGGCCGACGGCGGGCAGCAGGGTGTGCACCGCGACGATCAGGGCGATGCCCACCGGGACGTTCATCACGAACACCCCGCGCCAGCCCAGCAGCGGTGTGGTGACCAGCAGCCCGCCCAGGCTCGGGCCGAGAGCGGTCGCCAGGCTCACGCACATGCCGTAGACGCCGAACGCCTTGCCGCGCTCCGCCGCGGGGAACAGCTGCTGGACGATGCCCATCACCTGCGGCATGAGCAGCCCGGCGGCGACACCGAGCAGCGCTCGGCCCGTGATGACGACACCCGCGGTGGGCGCGACCGCGCACAGCACGCTGGCGGCCAGGTAGAGGTAGGTGCCCGCGTAGGCGAGCGCGAGTCGCCTGCCCGCGTCGCCGACGCGGCCCGCGGGGACCAGGGTGATGGCGAAGCAGACGACGTAGGCGGCCTGGATCAGCTGGATGCCCGCCGGTCCGGGCCGCAGGGCGCGCTCGATCGCGGGCACGGCGATCGACACCTTGTGGATGTCGAGCAGGAGGAAGCCGGCGGTGGTGCCGCACAGCAGCAGCACGGCCCGGCGGTTGACGACGGTGGTGGGCATGGTGGGACCCCGTGACGGCGGCGCGACCGCTGACCGCGCCGCCGCCCGCCTGTCCTCAGGCCTCCTGGAGGATCTTGCCGGAGTCGACGAGCGCGCCGAACTCGTTGCCCGGGTCGATCAGGCCCCAGCTCGCCACCCAGTCCAGGGTCCGGTTGAAGTGGTCCTCCGGGTACGGGCCGGGGTGGATGTAGCGCAGCCGCCCGGTCTTGAAGTCCTCCGGCGCCAGCTCGGCGATCGGCGCCGCCTGCGTGATGAAGTACTTGAGGTACGGCCGGATGTCCTCGTGGATCCGGTCGACGCCGCGCGTCACGGCCCGGTTGATCCTGGTGAACGTCTCGGCGTCGAGCGAGTCGTTGGCGACCTCCGCGCCGTAGTAGTGCGCCTCGGCGAGCACCTTGTAGCCCTGCTTCTCGGCGACCGTGATCCACGGCTCCATCACCGCGACGGCGTCGATGTCGCCGTCGCGCAGCGCCTCGAACCGCTCCTTGCCCTTGATGCCGACCAGGTTGATGTCGGCGCGGGCCAGGAAGCCCTCCAGCGTCTGCAGCACCAGGTAGTGCGAGCCGTGGTGGAAGTTCACGCCGACCCGGACGCCGGCCAGGTCGCCGGGGACGTTGTAGGGCGAGTCGGGGCGGACGATGATCGCCTGGCTGGCGACCGCGGCCCGGCGCGCCACCACCTTGCCGTTGACCTGGCTGTCCTGGGAGCGGCGCAGCTGGCCCCACTCGCAGGCGTTGTACAGCTGCGACGCGCCGGCCTCGAACAGCTTGAAGCTGCTGAACGAGGACACCTTGCGCGGGTCCTCGATGAAGCGGAGCCCGGTCTCGTCGGAGGGCCGGTGGCGGATGAGCTCGACCTCCAGCCCTTCGTCGGTGAAGTAGCCCTCCTCCTCCGCCACGTAGTACGGCAGGTAGAAGACGGCGCTGGTCGCCTCAATCTTGATCTTCGGCATGAGGTATCCCCAAGTGCGAACGCTAGAAGTTCTACGACGGGTGCACGCACAGACTAGGTAGTTCAGGCACTTCACCGTAGAAGTTTCATATAGCGAGACGGCATCCACTACGGGCGATGACAGCTCTAACGTTCTGGCGCACACGCCGGCTGCGGACGGCGCACGTGCTCGAGACGAGAGTGGGTCACCAACGATGAAGCGGCACCTCCGCGACGCGACCGGGCGCGTCCGGCTCCCCCGACGCGCCACCGCGGCGCTCGCCCTGTTGACGTCAGCCGGTCTCCTGCTCTCCGGCTGCGCCGCGGCGGGCGGCGGCGTGCAGAACGTGAGCAGCACCCCCGTCAAGGGCGGCGTGCTGAAGTACCGGGCGGCGGGCGGCGGCAAGTCGATCGACCCCGCCACCACGACCGGCTACGGCCTGGCCGTGCCGTTGCGCGGCCTGGTCGACTCCCTGGTGTTCAACAACCCGGACGGCACGTTCGCGCCGTGGCTGGCCACGAAGTGGGAGGTCAACGACAACGCCACCCGCTACGCGTTCACGCTCCGCCAGGACGTCACCTTCAGCAACGGCGAGAAGCTCGACGCCACCGCGGTCCGGCTGAGCTACCAGGCGCTGCGCGACGGCGGCGCCAAGTACGCCGTCGCCAACCAGTGGATCGGCGCGCTCGCGCAGATCACCACGCCCGACCCCCACACGGTCGTGTTCGACCTCGCCAAGCCGAACTCGTCGTTCCTCCAGGCGGTGTCCACCACCGTGCTCGGCGTCGTGGCGCCCGCCACCGCCGAGCTGCCGTTCGAGAAGCGCCAGGAAGGTCTCGGCATCATCGGCTCCGGACCGTTCGTCGCCGCGGAGAGCCGCGGTGAGGAGGGCTACACGCTCGTCCGCCGGGAGGACTACGCCTGGGCGCCCGAGCCCGCGGCGAACCGGGGAGCGCCCTACCTCGACAAGATCGAGGTGCGCAACATCCAGGACAACAGCATCGCCGCGGCCGAGCTGCGCTCCGGCGGCCTCGACCTGCTGCACAACACCGAACCGGCGGACAAGACCGAGTTCTCCACCAGCTCCCTGATCACCATCCGGCGGGAGCCGCTGCCGGGGTCGGCGCTCGGGTTCGCGGCCAACACCGAGGTGCCGGGCCTGGACGACGTGCGGGTCCGCCGCGCGCTGGCGCTGGCCGTCGACCGCGACGCGGTGCTCAAGCGCGCCTCCGCGATCGACATCGCGCCCAAGGGCGCCTACACCGCGAGCAACCCGTACTTCACCGACCAGTCCGCCAAGATCAAGACCGATGTCGCGGCGGCGGAACGCCTGCTCGACGAGGCCGGTTGGCGGCGGGGCGCGGACGGCGTCCGGGCCAAGGACGGCGCCCGGCTGTCCCTCGAACTGGTCTACAGCCCGTCCACGATCTCGCACGAGCCGAACATCGCCGTGGTGCAGTCCCAGTGGAAGGCCATCGGCGTCGAGCTGAAGTTCGGCAGCCTCACCCAGGCCGAGCTCAACCAGCGCCTGCAGTCCGGCAACTACTCGTTCTCCTGGGGCTCGGGCACCCGGCCCGACGCCGACGTCCTGCGCTCCACCTACGGCGGCCTGGACGAGGAGCTGGACCGGATCTTCGGGCAGATCCTGGCCGAGCCGGACATCGCCGCGCGCAAGGCTCTCGCCGCCCGGGCCTCGGAGATCGTCCTCGACGAGGCGTACTACATCCCCCTCTACGACTTCATCCAGCCGCTCGCCCACCGCAACAGCACGCACCTGCCCCTGCTGGAAGCCACCCACATCCCGTGGCTCGGCGACGCCTGGATCGACCAGCAGTGAGTCACCGGTCGGGGCCGTCCCCGCGGCCCCGACCCGTTGGGAGCCAACGATGAGCGAACCAGAACCGCCCACCCGCGCCGGCGCCGCGCGCGACCTCGCCCGCGTCGTGGCGGCCAAGCTCGCGCACGCCGCCGCGGTGATCTTCGCGGCCTACTCCGCGTCCTTCTTCCTGCTGTTCGTGCTGCCGGGCGACGCCGTGCTGGCCCGCGTCGGCACCACCGACACCATCGGCTCGGCCGACGTCGCCGACCTCGACCTGGACCTGCTCCGGGACGAGATCGGCCTGTCCGACAGCCTGTGGACCCAGTACCTCGACGGCTTGGCCGGCCTCCTGCGCGGCGACCTCGGCCACTCGCTGATCACCGAGCAACCGGTCACGCGGCTGCTCGGCGAGGTGCTGCCGAACACGATCACGCTGGCCCTCGCGTCACTGGCGCTCTCGGTGCCGCTGGGCTTCCTGCTGGCCGTGCTCGCGGTCAACCCGCGTTCCCGGTCGGTCCGCTCGCTGGCCTCGCTGGCGCCGTCGGCCTACGTGAGCCTGCCGGTGTTCTGGGTCGGGATCCTGTTCATCTACTTCTTCTCCCTCACGCTGGGCTGGTTCCCGTCCAACGGCAGCCAGGGGTTCGCCTCGCTGGTGCTGCCCACGGCGGTGCTGGCGCTGCTCGGCGCCGCGCAGTTCGCCCAGGTGCTGATCAGCGGCCTGCGCGCCGAGCTCGGCGCCACGTACGCGGCGGTCACCGCGCCCGCCAAGGGCGCCGGCCGCTTCCACACCCTGTACCGGCACTGCCTGCGCAACGCGTCGTTCCCGTTCCTGGCGGTGTTCGGCCTGCGGGTCGGGCAGCTGCTCGGGGGCACGGTGGTGGTCGAGGTGGTGTTCTCCCGGGTCGGGCTCGGCAGGCTGATGGTCGACTCGGTCAAGGCCGTCGACCTGACCGTCGTGCTCGGCCTGGTCGTGGTGCTCGCGGTCGCCTACGTGGCCGTCAACGCCCTGGTCGACATCGGGTACGTGCTGCTCGACCCACGTCTGCGCCGCCGTGCGGCCGGCGCCGTTGCCCAGGAGGTCCGGGCGTGACCGACACCATCACCACCACCGTCGTCGAACCCGCGCCCGTGTCGCCGGGCGCCCCCGCCCCGGTCCGAGGGCCGCGCCGGCGGCGGGTCCGCGAGCTGCACGTACTGCTGGCACTGTTCGCGTTCCTGGTGCTCGTCGCCGTCTTCCCGGAGCTGGTGACCTGGCACGACCCGTACGAACTCGACGGGCTGCCGTTCACCGCGCCCGGCGGCGACTTCTGGTTCGGCACCGACGAGATCGGCCGCGACCTGTTCTCCCGGGTGGTGCACGGCCTGCGGATCTCGCTGTTCTCCTCGGTGCTCGCGGTCGCGGTGGCGCTGGCCGGCGGCGTCGTGGTCGGCGTGCTGTCCGGGCTGCGCCCCGGCGGCCTGCTCGACCGCGGGCTCGGCATCCTCACCGAGGCGGTCATGGCCATCCCCGGTGTGCTGCTCGCCCTCGCGGTGATCACCACCTACGGGCGCGGCGCGTTCGTGGCGGCGATCGCCATCGGCGTCGGCGAGGCGACCGGTTTCGCCCGGCTGATCCGCGGCTGCGTGGTCCGGTCCGGCACGCTGACCTACGTCGAAGCGGCCCGCACCTGCGGCGCCGGGCCGTTGCGGGTGATCACCCGGCACGTGATCCCCAGCATCCTGCACCCCGTGCTGTCCTACACCGCGCTGCACTTCGGCCTGGCCATGCTGGCGATCGGCTCGCTGAGCTACCTCGGCTTCGGCGAGGCCCCGCCGTCGGCGGAGTGGGGCGTGCTGATCGCGGGCGGCCAGAAGTACCTGGCGCACGCCTGGTGGGTCGCCATCGTCCCCGGCCTGGCGCTGACCTCCGTGGTCGTGCTGCTCAGCCGCATCGCCTACCTGTTCCAGGAGGACCGCGCATGACACCGCTCGTCCGCATCACCGACCTCACCGTCACCTACCGGCACGCGCGCGACGGCGCCGTGGGCACCGCCCTGGACTCGGTCTCCCTGGACATCCCCGAGGGCCAGGTGACCGCGGTGATCGGCGAGTCCGGCTCGGGCAAGAGCACCCTCGCGCACGCCGTCGTGCGCCTGTTGCCGCACAACGGGCACATCGCCGGCGGTCGCGTCGAGTTCGCGGGCGAGGACGTGCTCCGGCGCGGCGACAAGGACTTCCGGGAGCTGCGCGGCAGGCACATCGGGTTCGTGCCGCAGGACCCGATCGCCTCGCTCAACCCGACCAAGACGGTCGGCGCGCAGCTGCGCGAGGCGTTCACGCTGGCCCGGTCCACCCTGTCACCGGACGAGGTCGCCACCCGCATCCGGCAGGACCTGCTCGACCTGGGCTTCGACGACCCGGACGCGCTGACGGCGCGCTACCCGCACGAGCTGTCCGGCGGCATGCGCCAACGGGTGCTGGTGGCCATCGCGTTCTCGCAGCGACCCGCCCTGGTGATCGCCGACGAGCCGACGAGCGCACTGGACGCGCTGGTCGGCCGAGAGGTGCTGCGCGCCATCCACACCGCACGCGCCAAGCACGGCACCACGGTCGTGCTCATCACCCACGACCTCGCCCTGGCCAGCCGCAACGCCCAGACCGCGGTCGTGCTGCACCGCGGCGAGGTGGTCGAGGCCGGCCCGATCGAGGACGTCTTCGCCGACCCGGCGCACGACTACACCCGCACCCTGCTGGCCAGTTCCGCCCGGGTGTCGGGTGGCCGCGTGCTCAGCATCGCGGAGGCCCACGCGCGGCGGCCGAACCAGGCGACGGCGGGTGAGCCCACCGCGCCGCCGGCGATCGAGCTGGTGTCGGTGGCCAAGCGGTTCGGCACCGCGAGGCGCGGCACCCAGGCCGTGGACGACGTCTCGCTCGTCGTGCCACGCGGCACGACGTTCGCGCTGGTCGGCGAGTCCGGCTCGGGCAAGACGACCACCAGCAGGCTGATCCTCGGCCTGGAACGCCCCGACCGCGGCTCGGTGCGGGTGCTCGGCCGCGACGTGCCCGCGCTGCGCCGCGCCGAACTGCGGGCGCTGCGCCGCGACGTGCAGGTGGTGTACCAGAGCCCGTTCGAGTCGCTGAACCCCCGGCTGTCCCTGCGCGACATCATCAGCGAGCCGCTGGACTCCTTCCGGACCGGCACCCGCGCCGAACGCCACGCCCGCCTGCGCGAACTCCTCGACCTGGTCCGCCTGCCGCGGTCCTACGAGGACCGCAAACCGGCCGAGCTGTCGGGCGGCCAACGACAACGCGTCGCCATCGCCAGGGCACTGGCGCCGCGCCCCGAGCTGCTCGTCCTGGACGAGCCGGTGTCCGCTTTGGACGCCACGGTCCAGGCCCGCGTGCTCGACCTGCTCGTCGAACTCCAGCGCGAGCTGAACCTGACCTACTTCCTGGTCACCCACGACCTGGCGGTGGTCGCGGACGTCGCACGGCACGTGGCGGTCATGCGCGCCGGGCGCATCGTGGAGCACGGGCCGACCTCGGAGGTGGTCCTGGCGCCGCGGCACCACTACACGCAGGCGCTGCTGGCCGGGTGACCCCCACCCCGGCCGGCCGCGGTCAACCGACCGGGGCGGGCACCACCGCGCGGATGTCCACGTCCAGCACGGTCGACACGGCGGGCAGCACCCGGCAGCCCGCGCGGTACTGCTCCAGCAGCAGCTCGACCTCCGGCTCGGCCAACCCGTCCACCAGCACCTCGACCAGCACCCGGCCCACCTTGAGCCGGTTCGGGGTGTAGCGGGACGTGCGCGCGCGCACGTTCACCGCCCGCGTGCCGGGGTTGTCCGCGTCGGGGTCGCCGTCGGTGCGCAGCACGTTGAGGAGGTTGACCACGAGCGCGGAGACCAGCAGGTCGAGCGGTCCGGGGGCCTTGCCGGGGCCACCCGAAGCCACCGAGCCGTCGGCGAGGAGCTCGAACGCCGGACCGCGCACGGCGAAGCGCCCGCCGACGTCGGTCGTGCAGCCGGTGATGGCGCTGATGTAGTCGTAGCCGGTCATCTGCCCTCCGAGAGCGCGAGGTCGCGCGTCCAGTGTGCGCCAAGCACCCCTTCGGACCGGAGCCGTACCGCTATTTGGACACCGCGGACCCCGTCACCGCTTGGCCAGCTCCGCGGCGAAGATCACCGAGGCCTTCTTCAGCACCTCGATCTCCTCCTCCATCGTGCCGATCCGGACGTGCGCGGACTCCAGTTCCGCCTCCAGCTCGGCGATGCGCGCGAGCAACCGCTCCCGCGGCGCCTGCCGCAGCCTGACCGCCTCGCCCACGCTGAACATCCCGTCGTCCAGCCGTTTCACCCAGATCCGCAGGGACTGCTCGCCGACCTCGAACTCCTCGGCCACCTCGCGCAGGATCGACCGGTTGCCCGGCTCCGCCTGGCGGCGCTCGACGACGCGGCGGACAGCGGCGTCGCGCACCTCGTCGCTGTACTTCCGCTCGAACACCATGGCCACCCTTCCGTCATCACCGGCTCGACACAGCGTAACGACTGTTCGCGCTGACCAGACCAGCCAGGGCGGGCTCGAGACCGGCGGTGGGCGGATCGACGGGCGCCGGGTGCGAGAACGCCGCACCGGCCCGTTGAGCTGCGGTGATCACGCGCCGCGGGCCGCGCGGAGGCATGATCTTCCCGCCGCACCGACAACGGCGCCGCCCGCCTGCCCGGGCACGACGAGGCCGTCCGCGTCCCGGTGCGCGCCGACTGCCTCCGCCGTCACAGGTCGGGGAACCCGGCCCGGGAGTGCGTTATGTTGGCCGCTTGAAGGGTGTTGAGCAGCACAGCATCCCGGTTCCCAGCTCCGCCCGGTCTCGTGACCGTCGTGCGGGGCGCGGCCTGTCGAGGGGTGCACCGATGACACATGACCAGGACGTCTCCGTCCGCGCACTGGCTTCCGAGTTGGTCCGGATGGGCAGGTTGGTCGAGGACGAAGAGCACGAAGAGGTCGGGCGCCGGTTCACCGAGCACCTGGTCCGTGCCGTCCCGGGCTGTGAGCTGGCGCTCCTCGCGGTCGATCGAGGGGGCGAGGTCGACATCGCCGCGTCCACCGGTCACCCGCCGCCCGACCTCGCCGCCGCCGGGGGCGACCCGGTCCGCGAGGTGCTGCGCTACCGCGAGCCGCGCCGCCTGGGCGACACCGCGCAGGACCACCGCTGGCCGCTGTTCGCCGCACGCCTCGCCGAGGACGGCCACCGCAGCTGCCTCGTGCTGCCCGTGCCCACCCAGCACTCCCCCACCGCCGCGGCGGTGCTGCTGTCGCGGGAACCGCACCGGTTCAACGACCACTCCTACGACATCATCCTGCTGATCGCCCTGCACGCCGGCGTCGCCCTGGACAACATCGAGGTGCTGCACCACAGCAGGCAACTGGTGCGGCACCTGACCACGGCGCTCGACACCCGCCACACCATCGGCCTGGCCCAGGGCCTGCTGATGCGGCACTTCGCCCACGACACCGACCGGAGCTTCACGCAGCTGCGGCAGGCGTCCCAGCGCACCAACCGCAAGCTGCGCGACATCGCCCACGACCTCGTGGCCGCCCACGAGTGCGGCGAGTTCGACGGAGTGCTGGCCCGTCACCGCATCACCGGCCTCGACGGCGTCCCGCTCTGACCGCTGTCGTCCCGTCAGGTGAACTCACTTCCCGGCCGGTCCGCCGAGGTTGGAGTTTCACCGAATGGCGTCGTACCGTGGTGGTGCCCGGTGACGTCGCGGGCTGTTCGCGGAACGTCCTCCCGGGTTCAACAGCGTGCTCGGACGAGCGTTCCCGCCGTCACAAGGCGAAGGGTGGTCCCCTCAGGTGGACGACCGACTCATCGACATCGGCCCGTGGGTCGACATCGCGCACACCGAGCAGGACGGGGTGCTGGTCACCAGCGTGAGCGGCGAGGTGGACCACGGCAGCGTCGAGGTGATCAGCGCGGAGCTGATCGCCCGGTTGGACCGGCGGCCCGTCGGCCTGGTGGTCGATCTGGAAGGCGTGGAGTTCTTCGGTTCGCTGGGCGTGACGGCGATGCTGGAGGCACGCGAGCGGGCGGCCCGGTTGGGCGTCGGGTTCGCCGTGGCGGCGGGTCGGCGTCCGGTCCTCAGGACGTTGCAGGTCACCGGGACGGTGGAGGTGCTGCGGGTGCGCCCGACGCTGCGGGAAGCCCTGGACATCGCCCGATCAGCCGCGTAGGCGGTGGCGCCCGGAGGCGGCACTCGTGGCCGGGCCGGACTCCCGACCGCGGCGACAGCGCGTCGGAAGCGATCACGTCGACCACCCCGGAACTCGGATCACGAGGTCTGCCGCAGACGTGTTTGAGGCAGACCCGAGGGGTAACCAAGCCTCGCCGTGCCCACGCGTGCGGGTACGGCGGGACCGCGAAAGTGGTGGGCCAGGCTCGACGCGGTGTCGTTGAGCAGACAGCGCCCACGGCGGTCTGGTTGCGCGGTGCGGGTCGGACCTGGGCGCGACCCGGCCTGATCCGCACCGCGCCCGATCCCCGCCTGCCACCCCGATCCCCACCTGCCACCGAGGCCACGCCGGATCGACGCGGCGGTTCCGCCCAGGTCGAGTCGGTTGACAGCTGCGGCTAATGGCATTAGCTTATGGGCTACAGTCATTAGCTGACAGGGGATGGATCATGACGCGGTTCCTGGAGCTCGATGGCGGCCGGCTCGCCTACGACGTGATCGGCGACGGGCCGCTGATCGTGCTGGCCCACGGCATGGGCGACAACCGGGCCGCCTACCGCGAGGTGGCCGGCCGACTGGCCGACGCCGGGTACCGGGTCGCCACCGTGGACCAGCGCGGCCACGGCGAGTCCAGCACCGGTTGGGCCTCCTACAGCCGCACCGACTCGGCGGCCGACCTGCTCGCCGTGGTCCGGCACCTGGGCGGTCCGGCCGTGCTCGTGGGCCACTCGTTCACCGGCGGTTCCGTCACCATCGCGGCCGCGCTGGAGCCCGAGTCGGTCAGCGCCATCGTGCAGATCAGCCCGTTCACCCGGGCGCAGAAGGTCGACTTCCGCGGTGTGCTCGCCAATCCCCGCTACCGCAAGGGAATGGCGCTGCTCATGGGCGCGGGGGTGTTCCGCAGCGTCGGGCTGTGGAAGCGCTACCTCGACCACGCCTACCCCGGCGCCAAGCCGGCGGGTTTCGACGGGCACGTCGCCGCGCTCGACGCCGACCTCCGCAGGCCCGGCCGGATGGCGGTGGTGAGCAGCATGGGCATGTCCGCGCCCACCGACGCGGGCGCCCGGCTCGGCGACATCCGCTGCCCCGCGCTGGTCGTCGAGGGCTCGCTGGACCCCGACTGGACCGATGCCCGCGCCGAGGGCGAGGGCATCGTGGCGGCCATGCCGCCGGGACTGGGCCGGGTCGAGGTGATCGAGGGCGCGGGCCACTACCCGCACGTGCAGTTCCCGACCGAGGTCGCCGCAGCGGTCCTGGCCTTCCTCGGGGCGGACACCCGTGGCTAGGGCGGCGCTGTCCGCGAACGCGGTGGTCGACGTGGCGCTGCGCCTGGTCGACGAGGAAGGCCCCGCCGCGCTGACCTTGGCGGCAGTGGCCTCCCGCGCGGGCGTCGCCACGCCGTCGCTCTACAAGCACGTCCGCAACCTGGCCGAGCTGCGCGCGCTCATGTCGGTGCAGGTCATCGACGACCTGGCCGAGCGGATCGGTGGCGCGGTGCTCGGCCGAGCCGCCGACGAGGCGATCCGCGCGCTCATGACGACCTGGCGCGAGTACGTGGTGGAGCACCCGCACCGCTACGCCGCGCTCGTCCAGACGCCCGAGCCGATGGTGGCGCGGGCCGGGCAGCGGCTGATCGACATCATGCTGGCCGCCCTGCGCGCGTACGGCCTGGAGGACGCCGAAGCCATCCACGCGACCCGCTGCCTGCGCGCGGCCATGCACGGCTTCGCGGTGCTGCAAGCGGAGAACGCGTTCCAACTGCCCGAAAAGCTGGACGAGACCTACGACCTGCTGATCCACATGGTGGTCACCGGTCTCCGGACACCCCTCCAGCGCACGTGAACCCACCCACCAGGAGCTCCCCGGCTACCGGCACGCGGTTCTGGAGGATCAGCGTGTTGCGCGGTCCCTCGTCCGTCACGCGGACGGGCTCCTCGATCGGCTTCGGCCAGAACGCGCACGCCCGGATGTCGGCGGGCATCCCCGCGGTGAGCGGCCAGGCCGCGCGGTCCTCGGCAGTGCGACCGCGCCGCTGCGGATTCCCCTTGGTGTGGACACTTTTCCGTAGTCCTCACGGGGGACAACGGCCGTCGGTCATCCCACCGGAAAACGCACCATCACCGGAAAGCGCAGCTGAAGGACTCCGCGTCGGTCGCCACGATGCCGTTCGCCGGATCGGTGCCCTTCTTCGCCCGGTTCCCGATCGTGGCCGGCCGGCGAAGTACTGAACCCGCGGCCCTCGACGGCGCATCGCCCGGAGGTTCTTCCGCTCAGCAGAACTCGACGCCGGTCGGTCCGGGACAGGCCGCGAGCGCCCAGGCGTAGGACTCGAACTGGCCGATCGTGCCGGCCACCGAGACGACGACGGTCGCCGTGACGTAGCGGTCGGCCCGGGTGGTGTTCACCGTCACGGCGCAGGTGGACGACGTGGACGTGCAGGTCGACGGCAGCGGTGCGCCGCTCAGCGACCAGGAGTAGGTGGCTCCCGGAGTCGGCGACTGCACCCGGAAGGCGATGGTGGAGCTGTACGACGGACGCGGAGAGGCGCAGGAGTTGCTGTAGACGGGCGGATAGGTCCAATAGGGGTAGACCGTGCATTCGAGCCCGCCGGCCTGGACTCCGACCGGTGAACCGGCCACCCGGTCGGGTTCGGCCCGAGCCGTCGCGGGCAGGACGACGAGCAGCAGGACACCGATGACGGCCGCGAGGGCACGGGACAGTCTTCGCACGAGTTCGACCCCTTCGGATGAGGCGATCCGGTGTGGCGGTGACCAGCATCACCGGTCCCGGCCATCCGCGACATCGACCGAACGGTGCGACCTGCGGATCGGACTCGGTCTCCGGGCTGCGATGGTCGCGCACCATGGCCGCAGTGCCACGTCGGTGAGCACGAGGTCCCGGCACCGATCAGGCGACCAGCGGTGAAGCCGAACGCGCGGGGGAGGCATCCGGCGGGAGGGAAGGGTCCGGCCGGCCGGCGCGGGCCGGCGAGGAGACGCCGAGCGGCGTGGACAGGCTCACCCACCCGCACTGCTGCCTCCCGGCGAACCACAGGCGCACCGCGGGCTCGAACACCTGCCCGGCGCCGCCGTCGTAGTGGTGGCGGATCACGGAGTGGCGGATGTCGTCGGAGACCACCAGGACGAGCGGCGCCGACGCCTGGCGCAGCCCCGCCTTCACCTTCGGCGCGCTCACCAGGCGGAAAGCCAGGTCGACCGCCTCGCCGAACACGCCGTAGCGGTCGTAGTGCACCTCACCGGCGTGTATCGCGACCCGCAACCTGAACCTGTCGTCGGGCCGGTTCCCGTTGTGCGCGGCGAGAAGCCCGGCCAGCGTCGGCGCGAAGGTGTGCAGCAGCAACGTCTTGGGCACGTCATCCGAAGGGCGCACCAGCGCCATGAGCCCGTCTCCCCGGTCGAAGAACGGGTCCAGGCACCGCTCCCCGATGCCGCTGGCCCGGAACGCGTCGCCGATCAGCTCGTACATCGACCGCCGGAGCCTGGCTCGTGCGGTGTTCGTCCGCGACGTCGAGTCCTCGACGTCCACGACGACCACGGTCCTGTGCACGGGTGTGACAACCTCGTCGAGCATCGGCCCAACCTCCTCGCGGTGCGATCCGCGATCACGGTCCCGGATCGTTCGACTCGTCACCGCCGGAGCGTAGTAATCCTTTTCGGGTGCCCTCCCCGTCGCGAACCGGGTCAGATCGCCGGGAGTCGGTCCTCCACCGCCCGCGCGAGCGCGATCGCGCCGGTGCACATGCTCTCGGTGCGGTGGACTCGTCCGAGGTCTCCAGGGTGACCGTGGCCGTCTCCACCCACTCGTCGTGGATGGCGGTGTCCTTGTCGTAGCCGCGGCGCGGGAGGTCGACCTCACAGCCCTCGTCCCCGTCGCCGGAGGTGATCAGGTCCACGGTCGCCGTGCTCGCCCCGATCCGGAGCACGGTCTCGCCCTCCTCCGGCGATTCCCGCCACTCCCGCGCGAACCCGACGGTCACCTGGAGCGGTCCGTCCTCCCAGTAGCACGTCCAGTTGCCGAAGGCGGGTTCCGCCGTGACGGCGATGCCGGCGAACGCGGTGGCGAGGTCGTCGGCCGCCAGGGTGCCGCAGGCGTCGACGTGGGCCAGCGACCAGGAGGGGAAGGGCTCGGTGCGACGCGGGATCGGCCCCCGGCCGAGCCGGGCCAGGGCGGCACTCGCCACCGCGTCGGCCATGGCGCACACCTCGCTGGGGTGCCCGCCCTGGTTGCGCGCCGTGATCAGGACTTCGTTGCCGTCCGCCAACGGGATCGGCCGTCGACACACCCCGTCCCGTTCGGGCTCCAGCCTGATCGGCCCGAGCTCACCGGGGGTGTGGGGCTGAACCTCGTACTCGGGGGGATCGAGGATCTCCAGCCGCACTTCCGCGATGTTGTCCTCGCGGCTGTCGAGCCTGAGCACCAGGCCGCACTGGTTGAACCCGCCGTACTCGGAATCGACCTGGACCGGGTTCTCGCCGAACCGGAACATCGTCGCCGGATCGAGCAGTGCGCACGGGTCCGCGGTGCGCTTGTCCCCGACCGTGCCGCGGTCCGACGGGTGGGACCGGTCGGCGGTGAAGTAGACCACCGACCCCACCGCGAGCCCCACCACCACGACCGCCGCCACCGTCAGCCTCAGCGCGCGCCGGCCGGGCCATCGCCGACCGCTCACGATCGGCGGTACCGGATCGGACAGCGGTGTCGGGTCGGACAGCGGTGCCGGCGGAATCGTGACCCCCGCGACGGCTTCGAGCAGCTCCTTGGCTTCCACCGCGCTCGGGCGTTCGGCGGGGTCGTGCCGCAGCAGCCGGGCCAGCACCGGAGCCAGTGCCCCGAGGTCCTCCGTGCCGTCCTGCTCCCCCGTCATCACCCGGCCCCACCCCCGGACCTCGTCTCCGGACCGGAGCGGTGGGTGGCCCAGCACCGCGGTGAACAGCGCCGCGCCCAGGGAGAACACATCCGACGACGCCCGCGCCTCACCACCGGCTGCCACCTCGGGCGCCAGGTAGGCGGGTGTGCCGGCGATCTGCGCGTCCCCGGTGAGGGTCACCTCGGCCCACCGCGCGATACCGAGGTCCGTCAGCTTCGCGGTGTCGTCCTCCGCGAGGAGGATGTTGCCCGGCGTGACGTCCCGGTGGACCATCCCGCGCTCGTGCATCGCCGCCAACGCGGCGGCGATCTGCGCGCCCAGCCGTGCCGCGGCTTCCGGCACGAGCGGGCCGTCCACCTGGAGCACCGCCGACAGGCTGCGCGCGTGCAGGTACTCCATCACCAGCCACCGGTCGCCCGCGTCGACCACCACGTCGAACACCGTGACCACGTGGGGGTGGTGCAGGCCGGCGCCCATCCTCGCCTCACGCCTGATCTGGCCGCCGTCCCCGGTGCTGGACCGCTTGAGCGCCACCTGCCGGCCCAACTCCGTGTCGGTTGCCCGCCACACGACGCCCATGCCTCCGACGCCGATCTGCTCGTCCAACCGGTAACGGCTCGCGATCAGAGCGTTGCGGTGCACCTGTCGGAAGGTAGCAGTCACCGCCGTGCGGACGACACGTTCCGTCACCCGCTCGGAGCACTGCCGACCCCCGCCGGTCGGGACCGGTCCCCTGCCCGCCGCCCTACCGTGGCGGCACACCAGCAGCCACCGGGAGGCCCACATGCCGCTCACGCCCCTGGAGCCGATCGCCAGGCGCAGCCTGGTGCTCGGCGCCGCTCACATCGCACCCGGCGCGCTGTGCGCGCTCACGCTGGCGGGCGGCGTCACCGCGGACCCGGCGGAGGGACACCTCGTCCGGTTCGGCCGCAACCGGCCGGAGGTCGAGGTGTGCGTCGGCGAGAACGACCTGATGGTCAGCCGCCGGCACGGCCTGCTCGACCACAGGGAGGGCCGGTGGTGGGTCAGCAACACCGGACGCTCCCCGATCCGGCTGGCGGGTTCCCTCATGCTGCACCACGACGGCGAGCCGCACCCGCTGGCGACCGGCTACACGCCGCTGTTCCTGCGCGGCTCACGGGGCCGCGAGCACGTCCTCGAACTGTACGTCGCGGGCCCGTCGGGCGGTCCGCCCGCGGCCCGCCCCGGCGACGTCACCCAGCCGCCGAAGCGCTGGCGGCTCAGCCGAGACGAACGCCTGGCACTCGTCGTGCTGGGCCGGCGCTACCTCCTCCACGACCCCCACCCGTCACCGCTGTCCCGTCAGCAGGCGGCGCGGCAGCTCACCGAGCTGAACCCGGCCGACAAGTGGACGATCAAGCGCGTCGAGCACACCGTCGCCGCCGTCCGCACCCGCCTGGCCGCGAACGGCGTCTACGGCTTGCTGCGCGAGGAGGTGGGCGAGCCGGTCGGCCTGACCCTCACCGACAACCTGCTGCGCGAACTGGTCTCCTCGACCACCCTCGTCCCGCTGGACCTCGACCTCGTGGACGACTCGCGCGCACCCTGAGCAGTCGTGCGCGGACCGTGCCAGCCGTTCAGTCGCCGCGCAGGGCCGTGGAGACCTCCTTCGCCCACAGCCAGGGCTTGTCCTGGTACTGCGGGCCGTCGCTCTCGCCCGAGCGGTGGTACTCCCAGCCGAAGACGCCACCGAAACCGGGGCAGTCCTTCTTGACGGCCGCGATGACCTCCTTGAGGTCGGCCAGGCCGACGTAACCCGCGCCGTCGCAATGGCCTCGGCGGGTCACCACCCCGGCCACGATCTTCTCGGCGGGGATGCCGCTGTCGCGCACCACGGTCAAGTAACCATCCTTTGTGGACATGTCACCCCAGCCGCAGTAGAACTGGGCGTGGAAGCGCGTGATCGCCTGGCCGTGCGTTTTGTGGAGTTCCTTGTACTTGACGCAGGACAGTCCGCCTTCGTCCTGGGTCAGTTCCCTGGCACCGGGCGCCAGGGAGATCGTGAACCCGTCCCCGAAGTCCCGCCTGAGCTGGTCGATGAGTGCTCCCATCGCCTTCGTGGGATTCTCCATCTTCCGCCCCTCCGTCTCGATGTCCAGGTCGACGCCGTCGAAGTGGTACTTCTCCAGGAATCCCCGCAGCAACGGGTAGTAGCGGCCGAAATGCTTCTCGAGCCGGGTGAAAGTACCTTCCGCGGCACCGCCGACGAAGGCGTGCACCTGCGTCCGCTGAGCGCTCCGGTTCGCCTGGATCTCTTCCAGTTCCTCCCACATGGGCTTGAACTTGTCCGCCTCGGGCACGGTGTCGTTGATGGTGAGCGGGGCGTCCTTCTGGTCGTCCTGGTCGAGGTCGTTGAGGTGGACGGCGCCGAGGTTGATGTCGGTGACCCCGGCGTCATTGGTCACCAGGGCCAACGGGGAGACCAGGTGTTCGGTCTGACCGACCTTCGCGAAGTGCGTCTGGTAGTAGAGGATCGTGCGCTTGGCGTTCGTCATGGCTGTCCTGTCATTTCGGTGACGGCCGGTGCCGGCCGGTACTGGTCACGGCTACCCGACCACCCGTCGCACGCACCGGACGCCACCAACCCCACCCCATCGGGCGACCGCACCGGAAACGCGCGCCGCACCCGCACGACAGACCGTGTGATCGAATTCCGACACCTCGCAGGGCCGAGCGGGTACAGAAAGTCTCCCGGACGGCGCAAGGACGCACACCCGCAGTTCATCTTTCCGCAGTTCGCGGACGACCCGCCCGCAAACGTGCCGAGAATCGTGGCGATGTCACCCGGAATAACAGACCACTGATTGTGCCGACAGGTCGCCCTGGGTCACCCGACCCTGTTCGGGTATCCGCAGCACGGTACTTCATGCCTGGTCAAGGCCTTGCCGGACGCGTATGGTTCCGCGACGTGCCCACTCGCACACGCTCCGATTGCATTTTTTAACGTTCACGCCACCAAGGCGCGAAAACGATGTCCGCAAAAAGTGTGCATTGCTTTCACCGTGGCCGAGGTGTGCACTGACTCCTCCCCGTTTGTCGTCGATATGTGCATGTACTTCCCGAAGGGAATGTGAACGTCGCATGAGTGTGGAAACCTTCCAGAGATCGCGCCGCCGCAGAGGCGGTTGGCGTCGGCGGTTGGCCATGACGGCAGCCGTGTCGGCGGCGTCGGCGAGCCTGCTCGCCGTGGGCGCGCAGCCCGCCTCGGCCGCGGTCGTCACCCACTCGTTCGCCTACGTCGCCAACAGCGGCAGCAACACCGTCACCGCGTACGACTCCGTGACCGGAGCGGTGGCCTCGACGATCGTCGTCGGCGCCACGCCGCTGGGCCTGGTGACCACGCCGGACAGCGCGCGGGTCTACGTCACCAAGCTCAGCGGCGGCGTGTCGGTCATCGACACGGCCGCGGGCGCGGTCGTGGCGTCCATCGCGGTCGGCTCACAGCCCAACGGAATCGCGATCACGGTCGACGGCACTCGGATCCTGGTCGTCAACAGCGGGTCGAACTCCGTGTCGATGATCGACACGGCCACCAACGCGGTGACCGCGACCGTCACCGTCGGCGCCAACCCCACCAGCGTGGCCATCAGCCCGGACGGAGCCACCGCCTACGTCACCAACGACGCCTCGGGCACCGTCTCGGTGATCGACACCGCCACGGCGACGGCGACCGCCACGATCAACCTGGGGTTGACCCAGCCGGCCGGCGTGGCCATCACCCCCGACGGTGCCACCGTCTACGTCGCCCGGTACGGCACCGGCACCGTCGCCGTGATCGACACCGCCACGAACACCGTCACCGGCAGCATCACCGTGGGCGCGGTCCCGTCGGGTGTCGCGGTCAGCCCCGACGGCACCCGCGCCTACGTCGCCAACATCGGCCCCGACACGATCTCGGTGATCAACACGGCCACCAACACCGTCACCGCAACCGTTCCGGTCGGAAGCAACCCGAGTCGGGTGGCCGTCACCGGCGACGGGTCCACCGTGTACGCCACCAACAACGGTGCGGGCTCGGTCTCGGCCATCGACACGGCCACCAACACCGTCACCACGACCTTCGCGGTCGGCTCCGGCCCGTTCGGCGTGACCACCGCGAACACGGTCCAGCCGCGGGTCACCGCGATCAGCCCGACCACCGGACCGACCGCGGGCGGCACGACCGTCACCATCACCGGCACCAGCCTGGCCGCGGCCACCGCCGTCCGGTTCGGCACCACGCCCGCGACGTCGTTGACCGTCGTCAACGACACCACCATCACCGCCACCGCCCCGACCCACGCAAGCGGCACGGTCGACGTCACCGTCACCACCCCGACCGGTACCAGCACCACCTCGGCCGCCGACCAGTACACCTACCTCGACCCCGCCCCGGTGATCACCGCGGTCAACCCGGCCACGGGCCCGGCGGCCGGCGGCACCCCGGTGACCATCACCGGAACCCACTTCACCGGAACCACCGCCGTGGCCTTCGGCGGCACCCCCGCCACGTCGTTCACCGTCGTCAACGACACCACCATCACCGCCACCGCACCCGCGGGCACGCCCGGCACCGTCGACGTCGCCGTCACCAACGCCGGCGGCACCAGCGCGCCCGGCAGCGGGTACACCTACGTCGCAGCCCCGGTCGTGACCGCCCTCAACCCGACCAGCGGTCCCACCGAGGGCGGCACTTCCGTCACCATCACCGGCACCGCCCTCACCGGGACGACAGCGGTGAAGTTCGGCGGCGTCGACGCGACCTCGTTCACCGTCACCAGCTCCACCTCCATCACCGCGGTCGCCCCTGCCCACACCGCCGGGACCGTCGACGTCACCGTCACCACCGTCGGCGGCACGAGCGCGTCCACCGCCGCGTCCCGCTACACCTACGCCGACGCCGACCTGTCGGTCGCGGTCACCGACTCCGCCGACCCGGTGTCCCTGGGCGGCGACCCGTACACCTACACCGTCACCGCGGCCAACGCCGGACCCAGCACCGCCACCGGCGTGACGGTGTCCACCACCCTCAGCGGGGCTTCCGCGACGATCAACTCGGCGACCCCATCCCAAGGATCGTGCTCGACCAGCGGCGCCACCGTGTCCTGCGCGCTCGGCACGATCGCCGGCTCCGGCTCGGCGAGCGTGACCATCACCGTCACCCCGTCGACGTCCGGCACGGTCACCGCCACCGCCGGGGTCTCGGCCACCGAACCCGACCCCGTGCCCGCCAACAACACCGACACCGAGTCCACCACCGTGAACAACGCGTTGGGCTGCACCATCATCGGCACCGCGGGCAACGACACCCTCAACGGCACCAACGGCAACGACGTGATCTGCGGCCTGGGCGGCAACGACACCATCACCGGCGGAAACGGCACCGACACCGTCTACGCAGGTGCCGGTGACGACACCATCGTCGGCGGCAACGGCGCCGACACCCTCTACGGCGGTCTCGGCAACGACACGAGCAAGGGCGAGTCGCTGCTGGACAGCCTGCTGGGGCTGTTCGACAACGGCGACGACACCATCGACGGCGGTCCCGGCAACGACAACCTCGACGGCCAGAACGGCAACGACACGCTGATCGACCACGACGGCACCGACACCATGGCCGGCAGCCTCGGCAACGACACCATCGACGTCCAGGACGGCATCGGCGGCGACACCGCCAACGGCGGCCTCGGCACCGACACCTGCACCGTCGACGGAGGCGACAGCACCAGCAGCTGCTGACCGACCACCTCCACCGCAGGGCGACCGGTCACCAGATCCCACTCCGGCACACGACACCCGCAGGGATCCGGTGACCGGCGCCCCCTCACAGATCCGGGAGACATCCGTCATGACCCCTCGTAGCACGACCACCAGACACCATCGTCGTTCGCGCCGGATCGCCGCGCTCGTGACGGCGGCGGTGATGGCCACCGCCGCCACGGTGTCCGGCACGGCCGGGATCGCCCACGCGGTCGGCTCTGGCTCTACCCCGTCCTGAACCCCCCGCAGTGCCTGAGCAGCCCGGGTGTCACCAGCCAATCAGGCCCTGTCGTCGCCCAGATCACCACCCTCCAGCCCTGACACCCGATCACAGGAGAAACGCTCGGGAAAGGAATTCCTCATGCGCCTACCGCACCTCCTCATCGCCGCGATCTTCGGCCTCGCCGCACCACTGGCCACCGTGACCCCCGCCGCGGCCGGAGTCCTGGACGTCACCTGCGGCCCACCCAGCACCAACGTGAACACCTACACCCCACCGCTGACCGCCACACCGCAGACCGTCGTGGTCAACTCGTCGGGTCAGTACAGCTGCGTGTCCGCGACGGTGCCCGGCCTGACCTCCGGCTCGCGCTCCGTCGAGGTCACCTCCCCGGGCCGGTCCTGCCTGGACCTGCTCACCGGATTCCCCATCACCCTGACCATCACCTGGAACACCGGCCAGACCAGCACGATCTCCGGCGACTCGACCGTCGCCACCGTCGGCGCGACCCACGTCGTCACCACGACCGGCACCGTCACCGCCGGGCTCTTCGCCGGCGACAGCGTGCTGTCGACCACCGTCGGCCCGTCCCTCCCCATCCTGTTGTGCACCCTCGGCCTGGGCACCGTCTCCGACACCACCTCCACCCTCGTCCTGTCGATCACCTCGACGTAGGGCGTTCTCCCGATCACCGGACACGACGCGGCCCGGACCACCTCCACCGGTGGTCCGGGCCGCGTCGTGGTCGCGCTCTAGGGGTTCGGGCCCTCCATCCCGCGGATGATCCCGTTGGCCGCCTCTTGCTGCCGTGCCTCACCGGCGACGCCCGCCACTCCCCCCATCATCGTGTCGATGAACTGGTCGCGGGACATCCGCGGGGTCAGCTTCTCCCGTTGGGCGCGACTGGAGAGCACGTCGTACAGGCCGCCGAGGTACTGCCGGTACTGGCCCGGGTTGAGGTTCGGGTTGTCCGGCTGGTGGCCGCCGTCCGCCGTGGCCGCGTGACCGATGGGGAGGCCGAACATGCACGGGCAGTTCGGGTCCGGCGGGATGGTCACCGGGGTCGTCAGGGTGCCTCTCGGGCCGGCCTGCATGAGGACGGTGCGGGGTCGCGCGGACGTGGGGTCGACGTGGGCGAACGAGTCGCCGAAGGAGTGCAGGATGTTCTCCTGCTCCTGGGTGAACTGGCCGGTCAGCGGCATGTTGTCGACCACCTGCTGGAACCGCTGCCGGGCCGCGGCCTGCGTCTGGGCGGCACTGCCGCCGGTGAGCAGGTGGATGCGCCGCGAGTCGGCGTTGCCGAAGCCCGGCAAGAGGGAGCCCATGATGGAGCTGAGGTGCGTGGCGCTGCGGTCGTCGGTGTCGGGCGCCCAGGCCGCGTTGCCGATCGCGCGGGCCACCGTCGGGGAGAAGCCGACGGCCAGGGCGGCGGCCTGCGGGGTCAGCTGGTGGCCGACGATGCCCCACATCCCGTTCGGGTCGCGGTAGGTGATCGGGTTGTTCTGCGAGTAGGTGTAGAGGGCGAGGTTGGCGCTGTTGTAGACGCCGTCGTTCGGGCTACCGCCCAAGTAGGACCCCAGGACCGGGTCGGGCGACTGCCAGACGCTGGTCCGCGGGTTGTAGTAGCGAGCGCCGTAGTAGTAGAGGCCGGTCTCCTCGTCGAGCTCCTTGCCTCCGTACTGGTACGGCACCGGCGTCGGCTGGCCCGGGTGTTCGTCGACCCAGGTCTCGCCGGACGCGAAGTACTCGATGTGCTCGGTCAGGCCCGCGTGCTCGTCGGTGACGTAGCCGGAGGAGCCGAGGTGGTCGCCGTGGAAGTAGAAGACGTGGTTCTCGTAGGTGGTGACGGGTTTGACGGTCTTGGTGAGCAACCGGTCCTCGCCCACGAAGATGTGCTTGAACCCGGTCCCGTTGCGCTCGCTGAAACCGCGGTTCGGGTAGACGTGCTGCGGGCCGGCGATCTTGACGACCCGGGTGCCCTGGTCGTCGTAGTAGTAGCGGACCGTGGCGGGTTGGTTGGGGCTGGTGCAGGTGCTCGGGTCCTGCGCGACGACCTGGTTGCGGTTGTGGTCCTGGTTGCAGGCCAGGCGGTTCTCCTCGTCCCACACGAGCTGCCTGCGCTTGCCCGGCGCGGGCGGCATGGTGTTGACGGTGTCGACCAGGTTGCCGTTGGGGTCGTAGGCCTGGTTGATCGGCCCGATCCTGCTCGGTGCGTGCGGGCGGCCACCGGTGAAGGCGTAGTCGTACTCGTAGCTGGTCTTGCGCTGAGGCTGCACGTTCGCCTGCGTGCCCGCGGCGGGAGCCGCGAGCGACCCCACGTCGGCGACCCGGAGCTGCGTGCCCGACAGGCTGTCCAGCGGGTCGACGAGCGGCTCGTCCTCGGGCTCCTCGATCACCCCGAGCGGCGGGTAGAGCTGCTCCGGGGGCACGGGATCGGTGACCGGGTCGGTCGACGGCTCGTCGGGCACGGTGATCGGCGAGCTGTCGGCGACCGGGGCGGCCACCGCCGAGGCCGAGAAGTCACCCGCCGAACCCAACGAACCCAACGAACCCACGGCACTCGCCGAACCCACCGCACTCGCCGACGCCGTCGAGGGGTCCGGGTCGACCACGATCTCGTGCCGCTGGTTCTTCGTCAGCACGTTGTGGATCGAGTCGTAGGACATCTCCAGCGAGTAGCGGTCGAGCTTGTTGTCGGCGTAGGTGTACTCGCCGCGTGCCGAGGTCAGCCGGTACAGGTCGTCGTAGGTGTAGGTCTGGGTGCTCGGCCCGCCGATCGGCTTGCCGTGCGGCAGCGCCACCTGGTTGCGCAGTCGCAGGATGTTGCCCACGTTGTCGTAGTCGTAGCTGATGTCCTGGAAGCGGTGGCCGTCGGGCAGCTGCGCGCGCAGGGTGGTGAGCTGCCGGTCCGCCGCGTCGTAGGTGTACGTGGTGCGCACGCCGGTGCCGGTGTCGGTGAGCAGCTTCTGGTTGAACTTGTCGTAGTCCTGGCGCGCCAGGTAGGTGTAGTCGAACCCGCCCTTGCGGCCGGTGGCGCGGTCGACCATGCCGCCGGTGTCGTAGCGGTAGGTCAGGACTTCGCCGTCCGGGTAGGTCAGGTCGAGCACCCGGTTGAACGAGTCGTACCGGTAACTGGTCGTGTAGTCGCGGGCCGGGCCGTTGAGCAGCGCGTCCGGCACGGTCCTGGTCTCGCGGACCAGCTCGCCGAGCGGGCCGTAGGCGCGGGTCTCGACGCCCGCCCCGTCGGTCACCCGGATCACCCGGTCCGCCCCGTTGTCGGCCGCGCCGGGGGCTCCGTAGGTGTAGGTGGCGTTGTTGCCGGTGAACGTCGGGTACCGGACCGCGGCGAGCCGGTTGTACTGGTAGTCGTACTCGATCGCCTTGCCGGCCGCGCGCAGCTTCGAGGTGGCCTTGTGGGTGATGTTGTCGGCCAGGTCGTAGCGGGTCTCGGTGCGCCCGGCGTCCGGGCTGTCGATGACCGTGCGCCTGCCGAAGTCGTCGTAGGCGGTCGAGGTGGTGTTGCCGCGGTCGTCCACCGCCGCGGTGATCTTGCCGAGGGCGTCGTAGCGGTAGCTGGTCCAGATGGTGGGCTGCCCGCCGGCCGGGTTGGCCTCCTTCACCGCCGTGGTGAGGTTGCGGACGTCCTGGTAGGTGCGCCGCGCCTTGCCGTTGGCGTCGGTGGTGACCGTCTCGAACTGCGTGACGCCCGCGCGGTCCGGGCCGAACCCGTAGGCGAGCGTGGTGGCCGTCTGGTCCGGCACCACCGTGCGGACCACGCGGTCGAGCACGTCGAAGGTCGTGCGGGTCGGCGCGACGGTGTCGAACGCCGGGTTCAACGCGGTGTTCGCGGGCCCCTTCGGCTCGCTGACGGGGTAGTGCTCCTCGACGGTGCGGCCGAGGAAGTCGATCTTCTGCCGGCCCGACACGGTCATCACCGCCTCGGGGGCGTCACCCGGCGCGGCCGAGACGGAGGCGTCCTTCTTGGTCTGCAGCAACCGCTTCACGCCGTCGGCGAAGGTGATCGTGTCGATGGTGTCGGCGCGCACGCCGTCCGCGGCGCGGTCGACGTGGCGGGTCACCGCGTACGGCACCGGCGCCTCGGGGTGGTACTCGAAGTCGATCGTGTGCCGGTTCTCCGGGAGCTCGTGCGGCCCGGTCACGGAGCCCACCCGGCCGACCGCGTCGTAGGTGCGCTGGATCCGCCGGCCGTTCTTGTCGGTCTGGCTGGTCGGCTGACCCCACCGCAGGTCGTGCGTCGAGGTGGACCGGTAGCCGAAGCTGTCGGTGGTCGACTGGACGTGCACGCCGACGACGGTGTCGTAGCCGTAGTCGACCCGGAACCGCTGCCCGTGCTTGGTCACCGGGTCGGTGACCGAGGCCAGGTTGCCGTCGGGGAAGTAGGTCATGTCGGTGACCGCCACCGAGTTGTCCGCCAGGTACCTGCGCACCTGGGTGACGTCGGCCGACGCGCAGTCCACAGTGGCCTCGCGGCGGCGCAGCAGCGTTCCCGTGCCGCCGGTCTCCCGCAGCGCCGTGCCGACGCCCACGATGTGCCGGTCCCGGCAGGCCGGGATCGCCGAGGAGTAGGTCAGGAGGCTCGCCAGGTCGTCGGCGGCCCCGGTGTCGCCGCGGTCCACGGTGCGGACGGTGTTGCCGTACTCGTCGTAGGACATCTCCACCGACGTGCTCTTGCCCGCGGTGGCCTGCCCCTCGTAGAAGTTGCGCTCGGTGCGCACCAGTTGCGGGAACACCGTCGCGGTCGGGCTCGCCAGGTCGGCGGTCGCGCCGGTGGCGACGTCGCGCGGCTGGTAGGTGTTGACCGCGTCGGAGTACTTGCGGCCCGCCGCGTCGGCCGTGGTCTGCTTGGCGAGCAGGCCGCGGGTCGGGTAGCTGTCCGTGCGGTACTCGCTGGTCGACGATCGGTACAGGGCGTCGCCGTGGCCGGTGTCGCGGTCCTCGGTGACGACCGTGCCGTAGCCGTAGAACTCGCGCTCGAACCGGTCGTAGCGGCCGTTCTCGTACCGGAAGGTGGTGAGCCGGTTGTCGACGCCGTCGCCCGGGTGGCCGTCGAACAGCGCCGAGCGGGTCAGCACCCAGCGGGACTCGGGCTGGTCGTAGGTGTTGCCGTCGCGGGCGTAGTCGAGATCGATGCGCCCGCCCATCGGCCGGGTGACCGTGCGCAGCAGGTTGGTGCGGCCGGTGCGGTTCTCGGCGACGACCAGCTCGTCGTCGCCCGTGGAGCGCACGTGGTCGGCGTAGCCGTCGCCGTTGACGTCGCGCAGGGCCAGCTCGGTGCGGCCGACCCCGGTGGAGGCGTCCACGCCCGGGTTGAACACGATGCAGCCGAACACGAAGCAGAACCCGAACGTGAAGTACGCACCGCCGCCGAAGTTGGC
Source organism: Actinosynnema sp. CA-299493 (assembly GCF_050946825.1). Lineage (NCBI taxonomy): Bacteria > Bacillati > Actinomycetota > Actinomycetes > Pseudonocardiales > Pseudonocardiaceae > Actinosynnema > Actinosynnema sp. CA-299493. The sequence continues at coordinate 2,111,736 of NZ_CP191993.1, read as the reverse complement.
GTTGACGTCGGAGTTGAGGCCGTCGAGGCTGCCGCGGAACGGCTTCGGCGGGAGGAACCCGCTGCCGGTGTTGATCGCCACGGTCACCGGGTCGCCCGCGAACACGCGGTCCACCAGGCCGTCGCCGTTCATGTCCATCAGCGAGGCGTCCGCGCTGCCGGTGCCGGTGGAGGCGGACACACCGCCCGCGAAGCCGTAGTAGTCGGTGCTGAAGCCGAGGTTGACACCCGCGTTCTCGGTCTTGCCGGTGTTGATCGGGCCACCCGGCCACGGCTCGCGCGCGGCGAAGGCGTACCCGAGGTTGAGCGCGGTGTCGCCGTTGGCGTAGACGCGGTCCGGCAGGGCGTCGCCGTTGATGTCGACCAGGTCGTGCCTGGTCTCGGACTCGCCGCCGCCGAGGTTCCCGCCGATGCCCAGCGACGGCATCTCCGACCCGGACCGGGTGGTGTTCGCGGTGCCGCGCCCCGACGGCAGGTCGGTGCCGCGCGCCGTGCCGCCGGTGCGCGCCGGACTGCCCGCGCTGGCCGAGACGGAGTACGCCCGCGAGTCGGACTCGCGGACGTTGCCGCCGACGCTGCCCCTGGTGCCGCCCAGACCACCGGTCATGTCGGAGTACTGCACGCCGCCGGAGCCGACCACGTCGGGGTAGCGGTCGCCGTTGAGGTCCAGGAAGTCGACGGTGGACTCGGCGTCGCCCTGGGCCAGGCTGCCGCCCAGCGGCCCGACGCCGAACGTGGTGGAGACCTGCTCGGTGCTGCCGCGCCGCGGCACCGCGGTCGCGCCCGCGAAGTCCGCGTCGCCGGCCACGTCGATGGTGTCGGCGCCCAGCCGCGAGCTGGACGCGCCAGCCGCGGCAACCCAGGTGTTCGCGTCGGAGCCTGCCCAGCGCTGCTCGCCGGGCATCGGCGCGAACACCACGATCTTGGGGGTAGCGACGGTCGGGTCGTCGCGGAAGCCCGGCACGTCGTCCTCGGTCGGGCCGTCGGGGAGCTGGTCGCGGAAGTCCTCGTCGATCACCAGGTCGGACTGCGCGATCGGCTGGTCCGCGCGGGCGCGGTTGCCCTGGTAGCCGATGGCGGCCCACCCGCGGTAGGGCTGGGCGAACGCGCCCTGCTCCACGGCGGTGTGCACCGCGGTCGGCACGGCGGCGCCGTCGACGGTCGCGGCGTGCGCCGAGACCCGGCCCAGCACCGCCGGGTCGGTGGAGGAGAAGTCGAAGTACAGCTCGTCACCGGCGGCCACCGGCACCGACAGCGCCGGGATCGCGGGCACGACCCCGCCGGCGACCTGCACGACCTGCTTGCCGAGCAGCGCGCCGCGCTTCTTGACGGTGAACACCACCCGCGCGTCGCCCGTGCCGGTCAGCGCCAGGCTGGGCCGCACCGAGACGGTGCCGTCGGCGCTCGCGGTGTGGGACTGCTGCGGCGCGGTCAGCGTGGTCGCCGGGTACACGTCCTGCTCGTAGGGCGGGTTGATCACGATCGTCGGCTCGCCCGCCGGGTTGGTCACCGGCACGCCGCCCTCCGCCGCGGTGTAGTGCGCCCGCGGCGCCCAGCGCAGCGCGCCCGCGTCGACCGGGGAGTCGATCGAGAGCTTCCAGGCCAGCGTGTCGCCTTGGGTCACCGGCACGTCCAGCGCGATCGGCGTGGTGCCGGTCGCGCCCGCCGGCACGCTCCGGGAGAACACCTCGGTCGTGCCGCGGGTGATGACCACGCGGACGTCGTCGGTGGTCGCGGCGGTCTTCACCAGGTCGCCGGTCAGCCGCAGGGCGCCGGTCAGCGGCGCGACCACCGCGGACGGGCGTCCGGCCAGGGTGAAGTCGCGGGAGGCCAGGAAGCCGACCGCGTCCAGGCCGTTGACGTCGGTGGCGGCGGGCCGCGACGTGTAGGTGACGCGCGGGTCCCAGGCGACCTGGTCGAAGCGGCCGTCGAGCACCGACTGCACCCGGAAGTACAGGGCGTCACCCCGCTGCACGGTGATCGCGCCGACGCCGGTCGGGGCGAACTCGATGTGGTCGGTGGGGCCGATGCGCTGCGACCACAGCTCCGCGTCCTCGTGCTGGATCGCCACCCGCACGCCGTCGGCCTTGCGGTAGGCCGCGCGGGCGGGGCCGGTGTCCTCGACCAGCCGCACCCGGCCGTCGACGGCGATCACGCCGTCGTAGGGCGCGACCCAGCGGCGGACGCCGTCGAGCAGCGGGAACGCGTCGACCTTGCGCTCGAACTCGGCGGTCCGGTCCCCGACCACCGGCCCGCTGACCGCACCGGGCCCGACCGGCGACGGCGTCTGGGCGCTGTCGGCGGTGTAGGTCGGGTTGCCGTTCGCGTCCACCCGCCCGAACAGCACGCCGCCGTTGTTGACCAGGTCGGTGATGCCGTCACCGTTGACGTCGGCGAAGTAGCGGTCGGAGGTGGTCGTGGTGGAGACGTAGTCCAGCTGGGCGGCCACGCCGAAGTAGGACTCGACGCCGACGGTGCCGGAGCTGCTCTCCTCCGAGGAGATGCCGGGCAGTCCGGGCAGGGGGATCGGGGTGTCGCCGAAGCGCGGCTCGCCGCCGGGACCGGACAGGTTCGGCCGGTAGAAGATGCCGTCGCCGGTGCGGAACACCTTGTCCGGCAGGGTGTCGCCGTTGACGTCGGAGAGCGCGAGCAGGCCCTCGCTGGAGCCCTCGCTGTAGCCGACCTTCACACCGGCCGAGTTCGACTTGCTGATGCCGGTGGGGTTGTAGCCGACGTAGAGGTGCCCGCCGGCGCTGTCGGTCGAGTTGGCCTGCACGGCACTGGCGTCGCCGTCGACGACGCCCGCGGCCAGGCCGTCGCCCGGGACGGTCCAGCCGTCCGCCGGGGTGAACGCGTCGTAGTCGCCGCCCGCGTCGCGGATGTCGTCGAAGTAGTCGAACGAGTGCGTGGTGAACAGCGCGTTGTCGGCGTCGAACTGCGACACCGACCGCAGCAGGGTCTTGGAGAACGCGCCGGTGCCGTAGTTCAGCTCGTAGGCGCGGACGAGCTGGTCGTCCAGCTCGACCTCGACCCGGCGCAGCAGGTCGGCGGTGACCTTCTTGAACCCGAGGCGGGCGTCGATCTGCACGTCGGTGCGACGCGGCTCGCCCCGGTCGCGATCACGCAGGAAGGTGACGGAGTAGCGCCCCTCGGTGGTGCCGCTGCCGGTCCAGGTGATGCGCTGCGGGTACAGGTTCGAGCCGGGGGTGCTCGCGTTGGGCACGCCGCCGTCGGCGACCGTGGTGTAGCTGAAGCGCATCAGGTTGTCGTTGGCGTCGCGGACCTCGCGCAGCGCCCACACGGCGACGTTGCCGCGGGCGTCGGTCAGCCGGGTGCCGGGGTCGGGGCCGTAGACCGAGACGCTGCCCTTCTTGTCGGTCACCTCCCACCAGTACTCGCCGGGCGCGGAACCGTGCCGGGTGATCTTGGCGAACCGGCCTTCGACGCGGGTGTGGAACTCCTTCTCCGCGGTCCGCGCGACCGCGGCCGAGCGGTGCGCGAGCGGGGTCAGCTGCTCGCCTGCCAGCAGGTAGGTCTCGGTCTCCAGCGCGGCGTCGTAGCGCGGCACGCCCCAGCGGGTCTCGATGGCGATGGCCGGCATCGGCAGGTCCCAGCCGACGCCGAGCCACCCGTTGCCGCCCGCCGAGCTGTACTGCAGGGCCAACGACGGCTCCACCCCCGCACGTCCCGGTGGGGTGGGGAGGGGGTAGCTCAGCTTCGCGTCGCCGGTGGCCGAGGCGCCGGGCGCGCCGATCAGCGCGACGCCCTCCCCCGGGTTCGCGGCCTCCAGGTCCTTGATCCGGTTCGGGTTGAACGAGTCCCCTTCGGGGTGCTCGGGCACGTCGACGGCCGTGCTGCCGCTCACCAGGGCGGGCGCCCCCGTCGACTGGCTGCCGGGCACCAGCACCGCCACCAGCAAGGCCAGGACGAGCAGCGCCGACGCAGACTGACGACGACCCGGAACAGGCATGACGGTCCCCTTTGACCTCGGCGCACTGCCGCGGTCATCGAGCCGTTCGCAGCGCTCGTTACCGCATTCCGGGAATCGTCGGGCACATCACCCGAGAAGCGCAGCAACCGCTGCGGGGACCCACTGAAAGTTCATCGGTCCGACCTGTTCGGCAGCTTGATCGCGCCACTGGAAGAATGATACGGAGGATTCGATCGAATTCACTTCGGGCCGAGTGAGCCGAGAATAGTCCATTCAGCCGCCACCCGGCCACCCGACTCACATTCGAGACCGATCGACGCACCATGCCGCGGCTTCACCGGAGACAACCCGTGGTGGGGTCATCGGCGGATCCCGGGCGAACCGGCAGTGGGCTGAACGGCGTATTTCGGGGCAAAGCGCGCTACACATCCCCGCCCCGGCTGTATCCACGTGGTGGGGCGCCTCCACGGGAGGTGTGGGGCGCAGGGGACTTTGGGGGAAATTTCGCATGCCTGTTTTGAGATCACTAGCGGTCGTCGTGGCCGTGTTACTGGGGACGCCGGCGCCGGGCGTGGCGCACGCGGCACCACCGGACAACGACGATTTCGACGCGTCGACGCCGATCACCGCACTACCGTTCACCACGCAGTCGGACAGGACCGAAGCGACCAGAGGACCCGACGACCCGACCAACTGCGTGGGACGGCCCGCGGAAGGGTCCGTCTGGTTCCACCACACCGCGACCGAGAGCGGGATCGTCCGCGTCGACACGAACGGCAGCGACCTCGACGTGAAGCTGTCGGTGCTCATCGGCACTCGCGGCGACCTGCGGTCCCTCGGGTGCAGCGGTCCCGGAGGCCCGCTGACGCTGCGGGTGACCGCGGGCCAGACGTACTACTTCATGGCCGCCGACGGGTACGACGGTCGCGGGGCCGGGCTGAACCTGAGCGTGCAGCGGATGACGCCCGTGGCCAACGACGACTTCGCCGACGCGCAGCCGGTGACGTCGCTGCCGTTCAGCGCGCCACAGCCGGACTTCACGCTCGCCGGCGCCGAGCCGGAAGAGCCCTGGGCGACGGAGTGCGCCGGTGTGCGGGAAGGCGCACCCACCGTCTGGTTCAGCTACACGCCGACCCGCACGGAGTCCGTCCTCGCCCGGGTGAGGACGGACGGCGCCGGCCCCGTCCTGTCCGTCTACGAAGGCTCGTCCTTGCCGGAGCTCCGGTCGCTCGGGTGCGCGGAGGGCCACTACTGGGACGGCAAGGCGTTCCGGCTCGTCGCGGGCACGACCTACCACCTGCAACTGCAGTACAGCTTCTACAGCTCGGCCGAGGCCACCGTGGTGCTGGAGGAGGCGCCGCCGCTGGAGACGGAGCTCACCCCCACCTCGTCCGGTGAGTGGTCGACCTTCCAGGACATCGACTTCAGGCTGTACCACCGCAACGACTACGACCAGCCGGTCACGGCGGAATGGGACTTCGGGGACGGCACGAGCGTGCCGCCGAGCACCGAGGAGCAGGCGGTCCACCGCTACGCCGAGGACGGCGACTACACCGTGACCGTCCGCTCGACCTCCGCGGACGGCCGCGTCGCCACGGACGCGGTCCCCGTCGTGGTGAAGACGCACGACGTCGGGATCGCCAAGTTCACCACGCCGTCCTCGGTGCGGGCAGGGCAGCAGAAGCAGCTCTCCGTGCAGGTGTCGAACACGCGCTACCTGGAGAAGGACACCGCGGTCACGCTCTACAAGTACGGCCAGTGGGGGTGGGAGGAGGTCGGCCTGACGAAGCTGGACGTGCCGGCGCACCCGACGCGCAAGGTCACCTTCCCGTTCGCCTACACGTTCACGCAGGAGGACGCGATCAGGGGCAAGGTGACGTTCCGCGCCGTCGTCTCGCTGCCGTACCCGTCGCGGGACGCGCTGCCGCTGGACAACGAGGTGATCTCCACCGCCACGACCGTCCTCCCGGCGGCCACCACCACCGCTCTCGTGAACTGATCAGGGGGACACCGTGTTCAGACGGGCCAGTTCGACTTTCATCGCGTTCGCCGTGGTCGCGGCGCTGGCACCCGCCGTCGCCCACGCGGCGCCGGCGGGCGACGACTTCGACTCCGCCACCGGGATCACCTCGCTGCCGTTCACCACGACGATCGACACCAGCGGAGCCGGCAAGGCCGCCGACGACCCGAACCCCTGCTACTTCTGGGGTGAGGGTTCCGTCTGGCAGAAGTACACGGCGCAGAGCGACGGGCTGCTGCGGGTGAGCGCGCGCACGGACACGTGGGGCAGGATGCTCGCCGTCTACACCGGGCAGCGCGGCGCGCTCGACCTGGAGCCGAGCGCCTGCGTCCAGAACGGGAACTACACGGTGCACGCCGAGGCGGGCACCACGTACTACTTCATGCTGGTCGAGCGCAGCGGGAGCACCGCCGACACGGTCTCGTTCGCCCTGCGCGAGACCACCCCGGAGCCCAACGACAACCGGGCGGCGGCCACGGTGACGTCCGTGCCCGGCGACCACCAGGCCGACCTCACCCGCGCCACGGCCGAGCCGGGCGAGGCGCCACCGAGCTGCGCTCCCGAGGCGACCCGGTCGGTCTGGTACCGCTACACGCCCACGCACACCAAGTTCGTCCAGGTCGGCTCGGAGCAGGCGATCAGCGTCCACCGCGCGGACGACCTGTCCGAAGTGGACTGCTCGACCCGGTACTCGACCGCCGTGTTCCGCGCGACCGCGAACGAGAGCTACTTGATCAGGATGGCCGCCTCCCCGGAGGCGACCGAGGGGTTCGAGGTCAGCCTGCGCACGGCCCCCGACATCGTTCCGCACACGTCCACGCGGCCGGAGGTCCCGAACGTGCTCAGCGACACGACCCTCGGCGCGTCGTCGGGCGACCCGATCTACCAGCCGGTCGCGAGCGGCACCATCGACCTCGGTGACGGCACCGTCATCCCGGTGACCGACGGGCACGTGACGCACCGGTTCACCAAGGACGGCGACTACCGCGTCACGACCACGGTCACGACCCCCGACGGCCGCACCGGCACGAGCGTGCGGACGCTCAAGGTCGAGACGCACGACGTGTCGGTGTCCGGGCTGACGGTGCCGACCTCGGCACGCGCCGGTCAGAGCAAGCCCGTCAAGGCGTTCGTGTCCGGCACCCGTCGTGAGGACGACGTCACCGTCACCTTCTACCGCGTCGGCGCGAACGGGGAGGGCGACAAGGAGATCGGCCGGCTCACGCAGCGGGTTCCGGTCTCGACGACCGGCACGACCGAGTTCCCGTTCGCCTACACCTACCGGCCGGAGGACGTGACGGCGGGCCAGGTGACGTTCCGGGTGCGCGCCGAGGTGGCCGGCTACGGCCGGCGGGGTGACGACAAGGGTGACGACAACGAGGCACGCGCCACCACGGCCTCTGTCCGTCCCGCAGCCACCGTGAGCGCTCGAATCGAGTAGCGGTCGCCTTACCCGGTCCTCCGCTGGACCACCCTGCGGAGGGGCCGGGTAAGGCCCTCTCAACCTCACCGGGGCCGGACAGGCGCTCGGCCTGCTCATACCGAAGTCGCACCACCGGTAGCCGAAGGGACAATGTCGATCACGGGCACGCCGACTACCGTGTGCTCGTCACCGGGTGGAAGAAGCTCAAGGGGTGTGGGTCTTGTCAGGTGCAACCCTCGCGGAGAAGTTGGTCGCACGCCTGGGGTCCCGGCACCCGGTGGCCGCCGTCGCCGCGGTTTCGCCCGCCGGGACCTCGGTGGCGAGCGTGGGCGCGCCCGCCGACGCCGACTTCGAGATCGGCTCGATCTCCAAGGGGATCACCGGCCTGCTCTACGCCGACGCTCGGGAACGTGGCGAGATCGGGCCGTCCACCACGCTGGGCGACCTGCTGCCGCTGGGCGGCACCGCGGTGGCGGGCGTGACGCTGTCCTCCATCACCACCCACCGCTCGGGCCTGCCGAGCCTGCCCACCGGGGCCTCGCCACTGCGCAGGTTGCTGGCGCTGTGGCTGCACGGCGCGAACCCGTACGGCGACACGCTCGACCAGCTGCTCGCCCAGGCCCGTGGCGTGCGCCCCGGCCCACCCCGCCCCCGCTACTCCAACCTGGGCTTCCAGCTCCTCGGGCACGCCCTGGGCAGCGCCGCCGGCACGACGTTCCAAGGCCTGCTCCAGAGCCGGGTCGCCGCCCCTCTCGGCCTGGACGTGCTCTACGCGCCCGCCACCCCGGCCGACCTGCGACCAGCCGCACTCACCGGCACCACCAGGTGGGGCCGCGAGCGTCAGCCGTGGACAGGTGAAGCGCTGGGGCCGGCCGGGGGCATCCGCGCGCGCATCGGCGACATGGCCCGCCTCACCGCCGCGCTGCTCGACGGCTCCGCCCCCGGCACCGCCGCCCTGGACCCCGTCGAGAACTTCACCGGCCGGGTGGCGCGCATCGGCGCGGCGTGGATCACCATCGAGCGCGACGACCGGGCCATCACGTGGCACAACGGCAGCACCGGCGGCTTCCGCACCTGGCTGGGCCTGGACCGCGCCGCCGGCACCGCGGTGGTCCTCCTCTCCGCGACCGCGCTCTCGGTGGACCAGCACGGCTTCACCCTGCTAGAGCAGCTGACCGAGGAAGAAAGCCGCTGACCGAACGCCCCCGCACCGGGCCGGCGATCAGCCGCTGATCACGCCGATGGCGATGCCGAGCATCGCGGTGTTGTAGATGAACGAGAGCACGCCGTGCGCGAGGACCCGCAGCCGCATCCCGGAGGTGCGTGACTCGACGTCCGAGACCGCGAACGTGGTGCCGACGGTGAACGAGAAGTACGCGAAGTCGATGAACGTCGGGTGCTCGGTGCCGGGGAACACCAGCGGCTTCTCGGGCAGGGCGCGGTAATAGGCCTGCGCGTAGCGGTCGGCGTAGCCGAAGTGCAGGATCGCCCACGCCAGCAGCACGGCGGGCACGCCCATGGCCTTGCCGAGCACCGCCGCCTGGGTGCCGTCCTCGATGAGCGCGATGGTCAGGCCGGACGTGATCCCGGTGAAGCTGGTGAACAGGGTGAACAGGGTGCCGCTGCGACGACCCAGCGCGCTCTTGACCCACGCGCCCTGGTCGTCACCCGCCCGCTTGCCGCGACTGAGGCGGATGACGCGGATCGCGAGGTAGACGACGGCGATGAGGTCCCACAGCGCGATCCACCTGATGTCCTCCACGTCCGCCAAGAAGATGGGGACGCCGAGCAGGACGAGCGCGCCCTCGATGATCCGGGACAGCACGATTGACGGCCTGAAGCGCATGACTTTTCCTTGATCGGAAGGGCAGAGGACGTCGCCCACCTCATCCGGGTGACGACGGTCATTCCGGCTTGGCAACCGCCCCGACCCCGAGAGCCTCCCTGCTCACGGGGTCGGGGGAGGCGTCAGCCCGCGGCGCGGAGGACGAGTTCGGCGACCGCGTTCGGACGCGAGACCGCCACGGCGTGCGAGGCACCGTCGACGGTCACGGTGGCGCGTGAGCGGGCTCGGTCGGCCATGAACTTCTGCGCCTGCAAGGGGATGTTCTTGTCGGCGCCGGCCAGCAGGAACCACGAGGGGGTGCTCGCCCAGGCAGGCTCACCGGACGCCTCGCCCAGCGCGGCGTCCCGGATGGGGCGCTGGGTGCCGGCCATGAGGGCGGTCTGTCGTGCCGGGACGTCGGCGGCGAACTGCTGCCGGAAGAGCGAGGGCTTGATGTAGAGGTCCTGCGAGCCGTCGGGCAGCGGGACCGGTGCGAGCGTCTCGCCCAGGGTGCTGCCGGGGTACTTCCCGGCGAGCTGTGCCGCGGCTTCCCCTTCCGCCGGGGCGAAGGCGGCGACGTACACCAGCGCCTTCACCTTCGGGGACCGGGCCTTCACGTTGGTGATGACAGCGCCGCCGTAGGAGTGGCCGACGAGCACCACCGGCCCGTCGATGGCGGCGAGGTGCGCGTCGAGGGCGTCGGCGTCGGCACGGACCCCGCGCAGGGGGTTGGCGACGGCGACGGCGGTGTAACCGCGCCGCTGCAACCGCTCGATGACGGGGATCCAGCTGGAGCCGTCGGCGAAGGCGCCGTGGACGAGGACGATCGTGGGCTTGCGCCCGCCTGTCGGGTGGTCGGCCACCGCGGTCGACGCACCGAGACCGGCGACGGTGGCGAGGACGGCCAGCAGGGCGGTGACGCGTGCGGTGACGCGGTGCTTGAGCGTGTTCATGTCCGGTTCTCAGTCTTCGAGGAAGGCGATCAGGGCCGCGTTGACCTCGGCGGCGTGCGTGAGCAGCAGGCCGTGCGGGGCGCCGTCGATCTCGACGTAGCGGGCGTGGGGCAGGCGGCGGTGGAACTCGCGGGCGGTGGCGTCGATCGGCAGGATGCGGTCGGCGGTGCCGTGCAGGATCAGCGACGGCACGTCGATGCGTTCCACGTCGGCCCGGAAGTCCGTCAGCCACGCCGGCACACACGCGTACGCCGCCACGGGGGCCGAGCCGATGGCGGTGGCCCAGGTCGCCCGGAGCGCGGCGTCGCTGAGCCGGGACCCGAGGTTCTCGTCGGTGTTGAAGAAGTCGACGAGGAAGTTCTCGTACCACGCGTACCGGTCGGATTCGGCCTGGTCGGCGATACCGTCGAACACCGACTGCGGCACGCCCGCCGGGTTGTCGTCGGTCTGGAGCAGGAACGGCTGCAACGCGCCGAGGAAAGCCGCCTTCGCCACCCGCTCCGAGCCGTAGGTCCCGAGGTAGCGGGCGACTTCACCCGAGCCCATCGAGAAGCCGACGAGGACGACGTCGCGCAGGTCGAGCCGGGTCAGGACCTCGTTGAGGTCAGCGGCAAAGGTGTCGTAGTCGTAGCCGATCATGGTCTTGCTCGATCGGCCGAAGCCCCGGCGGTCGTAAGTGATGACGCGGTAGCCGGCCCCGACCAGCGCAGCGGTCTGCTTCTCCCAGGACTGCCCGTCCAACGGGTAACCGTGGATCAGCACGACCGGCTGCCCGGAGCCGTGGTCCTCGTAGTAGAGCTCGACGTCGGTCGAACCCTCAGTACCGACCGTGATGGTGCCCATAGTGTGCCTTCCCGCCCGTCCGCCCTGCGCGAACCGAGCACGACACAACCTAGGAACCGAACCGAGCCGGCCGCGTCCGTCAAACGACGGTCCCGACGTACGTCATCGCACCGCCCACCACCACCACCGCGTCGTCACACCCGACTCGCGGAGGAACCGCAGGTGCGAACTGGACAGGTCGATGGCCCTGCTCTTGATCGAGAGGTCATCCACCGGGAGCTTCGCCTCGTCTCCCCCACGATCGCAGCGGTGTTGCCCGTCCGGATTGTCGGGGTGGTCTGGTAGATAGTGGGGCATGTTCCGCGACTTCAACTTCAAGCTGCTGGTCATCGACAAGCTCATGTACCAGGACAAGGTGATCCAGCCCCGTTTCCGGATCGCCGACGTCCTCCACGCCAAGGGCGCCACCGGCGACCTGTGGAAGTACCTGTACAAACAGGACCTGCTGTACACCGTCCTCGAAGAAGCCCGCCAGTACTTCACCGACCTGGAGATCACCCCCGACCAACTGGCCACCGTGGAAGAACTGACCACCGACGGCGGCCTGGAGATCTACCACCAGTGCTCGCCGTTCTGGGACGGAGAGGACGACCTCTTCGACATCACCTCACTGGACGACCTCGCCCTGCTCCCCAACCTCCGCGTCATCCACGGCGGCAACGAGTCCATGATGTCCGCCCCCGACGCCGCAGACACCCTCAAAGCCCGCGGCATCGCCGTGGCCTGATCAGCCGCCTCCATCGCCACCACCCAACGGCTCTCGGACCCCTGACCGAACCGACCCGTGCCCGGCGACCGGCGCCGTACTGCACGAACACCCGGTCCCAGCGCTCAACGTCGACCATCTCCACAGCACCTCGTCCAGAACGCCCCGCGCCAACTCGCGCCTCACACGTTTCAGCGCTCCAGATCGAGGCAGGCGCCGGTGGAACCTGCCGTCGCGACCTGGTCCCCGAACGGGTGGGGCTCGGCGGGTCGGTGGGAGTACAGTCCTCGGTCTTCGAGTCGTTGACCCAGTACTCGGGGTGGACGAACTGACAGGTGGTCCGCATCGCCGCTTCCGGCTCCCCGTCCGATCGCGATCAGGGAGCCGGATGATCACGGCATCAGGATCGGAGGGTCTGAACTGCAGCGAAGCGGTTCTTAACGTTGTCGGTGAGTCGCTTCAAGCCCAGTAGCTCCAGCACGGCGCGCTGCAATGCCTCTTCGCCCTTGCTCCCGTCCCTCTCGGCGACGTGGTCGAGCAGCGCCGCCAGCTCGCTCGGGGGCACCTCCTCAAAAGACCTCGGTCCCAGGTGGCGCATCCGCACCTCCGGCTGACCGGGCAGCCGGTACGTGCGTGGCTTGACACCGCTCTCACCGAGCGGGTTGTCCTCGATGAGCCGTCCTTCGCGCACGGCTTGGGCGATCGCCTTGTTCAACTCGCCCGCGACCAGTTTCGTGACCCTGATGAAGCCCGAGGTTCGAACATAAGCGGTGTGCAGCCGGTTGCCCAACACGGGCCCTTCGGCTTCGACGAGGCGCACAAGGCCGTCGAGCAGGTCCCGTCGTGATGCCTCGGCTACCTGGACCACGGCTCCCGTGAACGTCCCGTACGCGGCCAGCACGGAATCCCCGGCAGGTGGCGCTTGTTCCTCGATGACCAGGGGTGGCAACTCGTCCTCGTGCTCCGCGACCACCGGTACGGACAGGTCTGGGAGGTCTGCGGTCACCACGGGCTCGATCACCACCACGGACTCCACCGCGCCCGCGATACGCACAGCCTGCTCTGGAACCACCGGATCGGTGACGACCGGATCGGGCACCACAAGTTCAGGCATGGTCGTCACCGAAGTGTGCTCTACGGCCGCCACCGGCGGACGCGACCCCACCGCTGACGGGACGTCACCGTCCGGCACCCACCCAGAGGGGTGAATGTCCAGCTCCTGCAACGTCTCCCACAGTCGGGCCATGACCGCCGGCCGGTCCGCGTAGAACTCCGACTCGCGGATGCGGAAGAACCTCCAGCCGCACCGCTCCAGGTCGCGTTGCCGGGCCATGTCGCGCTCGTACGCGTCGGGCCCGTGCCACGCGTCGCCGTCGCACTCGACCGCCAGCCTGGCCTTGGCGCCCACGACCACCAGGTCGATCCGGTAACCCTCGGCCGGGAATTGCGGGACCACGCTGTAGCCGCGGTCGACGAGGCGGTTGAACACCCGCTGCTCGAACAGCGAGTCGAAGGGCTCCACCTTCCGGTCCTCGGGCACGGCCGTGTGCGTGGCGTCGTCCACGCCGTCCACGCGCCCGGACAACGCGTAGCAGTAGTCGAGCAACTGGAACCGCATGTCCTCAGGGTTGCCGAGGTCGGACAGGCGCAGGGAGTGGAACACCCACATCTGGTCCTTGGCGCGGGAAGCGGCGACGTTGAAGCGCTGGACGTACAGGTCCTGGGTCAGCGCGCCGATCCGCTTGCCGGGCTCCGCGGCCTTGACCATGGAGAGGAACATGACGTTTCGCTCGGAGCCCTGGAAGTCGGCGGAATCGCCGCAGCGCAGGTCGCGCGCTTTCCACTCCTCCGGAGGGATGCGCTCCAGCAGGCGCTTCTCGATCCTCTTGGCCTGAGCACGGCCGAGCAGTGATACGACGCCGAACGTCAGGCCGTCGTACCGCGGGTCGGCGATGCACTTCTCGATCTGGTCGACGATGGCGTCCGCCTCGACCGGGTTGACCTTGTCGGTCACGCCGCGCTCGTAGCCGTTGTCGAGGAACACCGGCTTGATCGGCTCCAGGCGGTCCGCGCCGTACTGGCGCACGGGCACCAGGCGGATGCCGTCGGGCTCGTAGGCGATCCGGTTGGAGAAACCGATGATCTCGGGCACGCAGCGCCGGTGCTCGACGAGCGTGATCATGCCCTCGAAGCGCATCTTCGCCTCGTCGAACAAACTGCGCTTGGGGTCCTGCCACGACGCGCGGTACGGGTCGTCCCACAGGTACTGCTGGGCGAGGTCGCGCAACTGCTGCTGGTCGGTGCCCACGGCCGTCGGGGAAACCTGCTTGTCGTCACCGATGACCACGATCTTGGGCGCGAGGTACTGGAGGAACGTTGCCTCCAGTCCCGCCTGGGACGCCTCATCGACGATCACCACGTCGAACATGTCCGGCTGGACGCGGAACTGCTCGGCGATCCGGTAGACGGGCATGATCCACACCGGCACGGCCGGGCGGCAGCGGTCCATGGCCGCCTTGATGTCGGCCCGGCGCTGGTTCGCGTAGACGCCGGTGCCCTTGCCCAGCAGCTTGACCAGCTGGGCGTACTGGAGCAGGTCGGCGCGGGCCTTGCCGGACAACCGCTGCGGTGACACGGCGTGCCCCCAGGCGCGTTCGGCCGCCAACCGCTCAACCCCGCCGCGCACCTGTTCCTCGACGTGCAGCACCTCGGACTGGAGGGCGTTGACGTCCTCGACACCACGGCCGAGTACCCAGGCCCGTGCCACGGCCCACGCCCACGCGGCGTCCCACTCGGCCAGCTTCTCCACCCACGCCGGGTCTCGCGGGTCCACCGACACGGCCTCGTACACCCGCGGCAGCGCGCCGGCCAGCTTCGCCGCGATCTCGTCCCGACGACGCGCCAGCCCGACGACCTCCGTCAGCCGCACCAGCCTGTGGTGCGCAACCGCGTACGACTCGTGATCGCGCTCCTCCACGGCCTGCGCCAGGTGCTTCACGCAGGGCGCGGCGTCCGCCCACTGCGCCACCTCGGCAATCGTCCGCACGATCTCCAGCAGCGGCACGGTCGCGGCGGTGCGCGCGTCGGACGCGGCGGCGGCGTCGACGAGCCGGGCGTAGGTCTGGACTGCGTCGAGGTCCGTCCAGTTCGGGCGCGGCAGACCGAGTCCCGCCAGGCCGCGCTCCTCCCTTTCGAGGGCTTCGCCCAGCGCCAGCACGCGACGCAACTGCTCCAGCTCGGTCACGTGCCACTGGAGCCGTTCGCTCAAGGTGTCCTCGGCCGGGATGTGCACCGAGTCGGGCCACGCCCGGTCCAACGCGTCCAGCGCCCGAGTGGCCTCGGCCCACATCAGGACCGCGTCGAGATGGTCGGCTCCAGTGGGCGGGAGGCCGTTGACCCGTACCGCCTGGAACAGCGGCTGCGCCTGCTTCACGGCTTTCGGGGCGAACGCTCCGGTCTTGGGCGAGCCGTCCGGGTTGGTCTTGAGTTTGCCGCCGTCGCCGACGTGCGTGCGGAGCGCACCGGCCAGGGCGACGAGCGCGCCCATGTCGGCGGGACCGACGACACGCACCTCGGTGAGCGGGCCGAGGCGGTCGACGAGGGGGCCTACGCGCCCGATGAGCTGGGCGACTTGGCTCCCGCGTGACCGCCAGTGGTTCGCTCGGCCGGCGAGCACCTCGGACAGCGCGTCGTTCATCCACTGCTCACGCCGCCGCGACAGGTCCTCGGCCTCCCGCGCGAACCCGTTGAGCCGCTGCCGCAGCACGGTCCGCGTGGACTGGTCCAGGCGGCGGACGGCGTCGAAGGCGGTGTGCTGCGTCAGGCTGCCGTGCCCCTCCTCGGCCGAGATGGCCTGTCGCTCCGCCGTCACGAGGGCGAAGAACGCCTCGGGGGTGGGCACGTCGGCGAGAGGCAGCAGCTTGAGCCGCGATTCGGCCTCATCGTCGTTCAACGCGTCGTCCACGACGCTCCGGTGCCACTCGGCGATGTCGCTCACGGAGACCGGTGACGGGGCGACACCGGTCAGGGTGGTCAGGTCGGAGATCCAGCCGAACCGCTCCCGCTCCGCTTCCACGCGCTGCGCGAGGGCGGCGAGCGTGCCGCGGTAGTCGCCGACCTGGTGCTCGGCCACCTCTTCGCCCCGTGCGTCGAGCAGGCGCCGGTACAGCCCGGCCCGGCGCAGGCGGAGTCCTTCGACCGCCGTGACGTGATCCTCGATGGCCCGGCGTGCAGCCTCGGCGTCGTACTCACTGGCCACGTGGCTGATTCGCTCCACGGCGACCTTGAGGTCCGCCAGGTCCGAGCGCGACGAGCCGACGACCGAGACGGCCAGCGGTGCGATGGCCTCGGGCAGTTTCGCCCGCACCTCCTTGAGCGCGCGGTCGGTGTGCGCGGTGACGAGCACCCGCTTGCCCTGCGCCAGGAGGTGGGACAGCAGAGCGGCGACGGTGTGGGTCTTGCCCGTTCCGGGCGGGCCCTGGACAAGGGTCTGAGCCTTCGCGTCGACCTGCGTGAGGACGCGCAACTGGCGGTCGTTGACCGGCAGCGGCAGGAAGAGGTCCGCGTCGAGTTCGACCAGGGCACCGGCCTCGGGCGAGCGTTCCGCGGTCGGCCGGTGGTCCGGGTCGACGAGCGGGAGCAGCCCGTCCGGGACGACGCCGGACTCGCCGAGCTGAACCGCGACCGAATCGAGGATGTCGACGATCCCCTGCCGCGAACGCCTGCGCAGGATGACGGCCAGCGCGAACGCCGCCACGGCGTGTGTGCCGGGCTTCTGCGCGTCGTCCTCGTCCAGGTAGGCGGCATCGCCGTCGAGGGCGTGCACCAGACGGCGCAGCACGCCGCCCACGACCTCGCGGTCCAAGACGGCGGTGGTGAGCTCGCGTGCCTCGTTCCTGATCTGCACTACGTGCTGCGGGTTGGCCACGCGACCGGGGTCCAGCATGTCCAGCTCGACGTTCAGGCCGTCCGCGATCTCGGTCTGCTGGAGCGTCAGCCGCCCGGTGCCGTCGTCGAAGTGGATCACAGCGGGCACGGTGGCGAGGTGTCGCCGCACCACGTGGTGGCCGGGCGGCGACCACGACAGGCAGCCGACCCCGACGACGAGTTCGAGTTCTTCGGCGTGCCCGGCTGCGGTGACGTAGGCGGAGAACAAGTCGTTGTAGACGTTCCGCGCCGGTCGATCGCCCCGCTCGCGCTCGGCCCACTCCGACCAGCGCGCCTCCCACTCGACGTGGGCGTCACGGATCTCGGGGGCATCGTCGAGCGCGGTGCGCTGCTCACCCTCGCCGATCGACTGGCGCAGGCGAGGTGGCGTGCTCGGGTCGTCCCATTCCCCGTCCAGCCAGGGCCGCAGTTCCGCCTCGGGCTCAGGCGGCTCCTGGTGCGCGATCCGCTCGACCGTGAGCAGGGTGGCACCGGGCTCCGCCGCGTCTTCCCGGTGCGCGGGCCGGACGGCAGGGTGGTCCGGCAACTGCCCGAACCACAGCACCGAGTCGTAACTGTCGGTGGTGCGGGGCGGGTTCGACTTGAGCTGTTGGCTCCGCGCGAGGAACTCGAAAAGCCGTACCGCTCGATCAACCGCCGTACCCTGCGGATTCGGAGCAGCGCCGTTGTTCGCCACAGCCGTCCCCCCTTCCTCACCACCGAACTGATCCCGCTGCTCATCGCCGGCGAGGCGCGCAGCGATACATCCGACACCACACCGTTACATAGCCAGTCCGCAATTTTGCGGACAGGTCACCGTCGACGACGCGGCCACTCGATCTCCGAAGCTAGACCGATCAGCCTACCGAAACCACCCTTCAGCGTAGTGCAGATATGACCCACGCCGCGCCGATCGCGCTATTCTGAAATTTCGAAATGATCAAACGCTAATCGGTAGCAGCTAAAACAGCACATTCCAAGGGCAACCAGACATGATGCGGTCCCTTGTCCAGTCGGTGCGACTTAAATCCGCAAGCGCGGTGGCAAGGTCGGTAGCGGACTTGGAGTGAGACGGAGGTGAGACAGTTCCTCGCCGCGATCCGCGACCACCGGCTCCACGCACCCGTGCTCCCGGTGCCGATCGGGATGCGGCCCACCGAGATCTGCGGGCTTAAGTGGAGCGCCGTCGAACTCGACGCGGAGACGCTGTCGATCGAGCTGACGCGCACGCCGGTCGAGGGCGAGGTGGAGGGGAAGGGACCGAAGTCGGGGAAGGGCAAGCGCAAGCTGCCCCTACCCACACCCCTGCACGCAGCACTCGAGGCGTTCAAAGCCAGGCAGGCCGGCGAGGCGATGAAGGCCGGCAAGCCGTACGAGCGATCCGGGTTCGCGCTGATCGACGAGCGGGGTCAACCCTGGCAGACCGATCGGCTTCGGCGGGCGATCCACAGCTCCCGAAGCGTGTAGATGCAATCTACGTAGATCCGATCTACGCTGATGCCCATGTCGGGTTTCGTGGGCAGACAGGCCGAGCTGCGCCTCTTGCGCAAGCGCCTCGACCGGGTGATCACCTCACGGGAAGGGGCCGCGGTCGCCATCCGCGGACGACGGCAGGTGGGCAAGTCCCGGCTGGTCCAGGAGTTCTGCGACCGGGCCGACGTTCCCTACTTCTACTTCGCCGCCACCAAGGGCGCGTCCTCGGTCGAGTCGACCACCGCCTTCCTCGCCGAACTCGCCGACTCGTCCCTGACCGCCGGCCAAGTCGGTCCGCCCAGCGGGGTCACCGGCGGATGGCCCGACGCATTCCGCGTCCTGGGCGCGACGCTGCCGGACACCCCCGCGGTCGTGGTGCTCGACGAGTTGCCGTGGCTGGCCGAACAGGACGACGTCTTCGACGGCGCGTTGCAGACCTTGTGGTCGCGGCGTCCGGTGTTGCTGGTGCTGCTGGGCAGCGACCTGCACATGATGGAACGCCTCACCGCCTACGACCGCCCCTTCTACGGGCGTGCGGACAACCTCGTGCTCGGACCGCTCAACCCCGCCGAGACCGGACAGGCCCTCGGCCTGGACGCGGCGGACGCCATCGACGCCCACCTCGTCACCGGCGGACTGCCCGGCATCATCCGCACCTGGCCCCACGCCATGCCACCGGCCGACTTCCTGCGCGGGGAGTGCGACGACCCGGCCGCGCCCCTGTTCGGCGTGCCCGAATCCTCCCTGCTGGCCGAGTTCCCCTCACCCGACCAGGCCCACCGCGTCGTGGAATCGATCGGCGGGGACAACCGCACCCACGCCGACATCGCCGCCACCGCCGGAAGCAACCAGGGACACATCCCCTCCGGGACGCTGTCGCCGCTGCTGCGCCGACTCACCCAGGAGAAACGAGTCCTGGCGGTGGACCACCCGCTCTCCACCAAGCCCGGCAAACCGGCCCTCTACCGAATCGCCGACAGCAACCTGCGCTTCTACCTGCCCATCGGACGCGCCATCCAAGAACAAGCCCGCCGCGGACGCCCCCACATCGGCGCCCGCGTCCTGCAACGCCAATGGACCACCTGGCGCGGACGTGCCGTCGAACCACTCATCCGCGAAGCACTCGAACTCGCCGGACAAGCCGGCGAACTACCCTGGCCCGACACCGCCGCAGTAGGCGGCTGGTGGAACCGCCAGCACAACCCCGAGATCGACCTCGTCGGAGCCGACCGCTCCCCCGTCGCCGGCCGCATCGACTTCGCCGGGTCGATCAAGTGGATCGGCAACACCTTCGACCGCCACGACCTCCAAACGCTCCGCCACTCCGCCAACCACATCCCCGGCTACGAAACAGGCCGCTCCGGCCTGGCCGTCGTGTCCCTATCCGGAGCCGACATCGACACCGACGACGCCGACCTCGTATGGGGACCGCAAGAGATCATGGACTGTTGGAAAACCGGCTGAACAGTCCCCAGCCTGCGCCGCTTGAGCGCAAATCAAGTGCTCTGTCGACGCGAGCGGCGCGAGGACACCCAGTTCACGCCGTCATCGCGGAGTTTGCTTCAACCGGCCGATCTTTCGTCCACAAGCCGGTCTTGCAGGCGAGGGTGCTTGAACTGATACAGCGTGCCCACGGTGCGCAGCACGCGGCGGTCGCGCTCCACCTCGAGCGAGGAAACGCCGCGGATCCGGATGCCTCGCAGCCTCAGTTGCAGGCACACCAGTGTCGTCCGCCACGCATCGCAGGAACCGATGCCGAGGCTGAGTCCCACCATGACCGTGATCGCCGCGAAGGCGATCGCCCCGGCCAACGGTCCGTGGAGCACCCCCTGTTTCAACCCTAGCGGCACGCCCAGGGCCAACCCGCAAGTGAGACCGAAGGTGATGGCGCGTTTCACGTCCTGGACCCATGCCACATACGGATCCGTGGCGGTCTGCATGGACGGACGGCCGAAGCCGACCATGACCCCGAAGACGAACGTCATCGTCAAGCCCGCGCCGATACCCTGCCACAGTCCGTCGGTGAACCCGTACGCCAGCCCGATGGGCAGTCCGCCCGCGAGACCCGACAGCGGGTGGAACCGGCTCGCGAGCGATCGCCACCGCGAGCGATCGCCCGTCCGTAGCGGAGCCGCAGCGCCGGTCGGCCCGCGCCAGATCACCACGCCCGCACTGAGGCCCGCCAAGACTCCGAGGCCCCACTGCGTCTGGTTCCCGACCGCGATGACTGTGGCGACCCCGGTGGTCACCGCCGCGCCGAGGCTGAACGCCGCGGTGTTGCCGCTCGTCTTGGCGAACCGGCGGGAATGGCGCAGTTCGGACATGAGGCCGGTCAACAGACCGAACACCAGGCCGATCGCGGACAGGTAGACGAGGCCGAAAGCGGCACCGGTGGATCCGTCGACCACGTACCTGCCGTGCGGTCCGAACATCACCGGCCCGGACACCGCGCCCATGACCACTCCGATGACCGCGGGAACGCTCACGCGAACCGCACGCTCGTGCCACCGCTTCACCCACCGGTGGATCTGCCACCAGGCGAGGTCGCGGGTGTTGTCCTGTTCCAGCATCCGCTCCGCGACGAAGGTCAGCAGCGCTCGGTGTTCACCGGTCCCGACCGAGCGGTCGAGCAGCGCGTTCTCCACCTCCTCCCTGATGTTGAACCTGCCCGGCGTCAGCAGGTCTCGAACGAGGTCCGCGTCGGCGTGGTCACGCAGCAGGGTCAGGGTGAGCGGGGAGTCGAGGGCGTGCGCGACGACGCTGTCCGGGTGCCCGCGCAGGTGAGCGGTCAGCTCTGTCCACTGCGGTGCGGCGTCGTCGCGGTTGAGCCCGTCGAGGTAATCGGCTGCGTCCGCGGCCGGGACCGGCAACAGTTCGAGCGCCGCGGCCGCGTGGACATGTTCGCCGGTGATCACCGCGTCGGCGAACTCCCTCGTCCGGGTCGCCAGCACCAGGCGGAATGTCGACGGCTTGCTGATGTCGTCCAGGGCCGCCGCGCGTAACCGCGGGTCCATCTCGTCGAACCCGTCCAGGAACAGCGCGACCCCACCGCTTTTGACGAGTTGGGCGGCCATGCTGTCGTCGAACTGCTCGGCGCGCAGGAACGGGTGGTCCACGGCCAACCGTTCGGCCAGCCACTCCCCCAGCCGTTGATCGCCCGGATCCCACCCACTCGTCGTAAACAGGACCGGCACCGGCACCGCCGACCGCTGCTGCATTGCCAGTCCCGCCCGGTGGGCCAACGCTTCGATCAACGTCAGGATCGTGGCGGCTGACTTCCCGGAACCCGCGTCGCCGAGGATCACGGTGCGCCCACCGTCGAGTCCGGCGTACACCGAGAACAGGTCACGAAGCCCACCGGACCGCAACCCCGCCGTACCGACCGCGTTCACCCCGGGCAGCGGCGGGAACAGCGGTCTTCGCCGCGGCGGGACGTTCGCGACGACCCCCACTGTGCTGGTCATGCCCTTCGCCCACTGCCAGCGGATAGGCACCGGCATCGGAACGCGGAGCCTCCTGTGGTCGGCCTCCGCGGCCCACTGGCTCGCGACCTCGACCGCCAGCCGGTCGGCCGCCACCGCGAGCTCGGCATTCAGCAGCGGCGAGCTGGGCGGCTCAGCCAGTTTGGCCAGCACGTCTCCCGGCGTGGTGAACGCGGCGTACGCCCTCCTGATGTCGGCATGGCCGTCCAGGAAGCGACAGATCTGGTCGTAGTGCCACAACGCCCAATCGTGTAACCCCATCGACGAGGCGACGGACCTAAGCGTCTCCTTGACTTTGTCGATGCCGCCCGAGCCGGGTACGGCCGAGAGGACCACGTTCGTCGCGAAGATCATGTACTTCGGCCTGCGGGTGTTGCCGAACTCACCGCGGCGCCGGTTGAGCCACTGCTCGGCTTCAGCCTTGACTTCAGCGCACAACCACGTGGCGTTCGCCGCAGGGTCACGTGGACGCTGGTGGAACTTGGCCTGGAGGACTCCGTACCCATCCCAGGGCGCATCCGGATCGGGATAGTGCGTCCTCCCGTCGAAGGTCACTTCCCGGCCACCGTCGCGGCCGTCACCGAACACTTCCACCTTCGCACCGAGGACCCGAAGCGCCAAGGCTTGGACGAGGTGCTCGAATTCCCGCGTGCCAAGCCTCGTCAAGTCGTAGTCCACCATGCCATCTTGCCGTATGAGGCATGCACGCCTTTATATGCTGTGCACGACGCTGTCGCCGGTCGAGCGGTCAGACACATGCCAGTAGTGGGGTTGACCCGTTCTGACGGACAGGGTCGATGAGTGTGGTCAGGCTACCCGGTCCACCGGGTGGTGGCGGGTGGCTTCGTAGGTGGCGGGGCTGAGGTAGCCGAGGCTGGAATGCAGGCGTCGGGTGTTGAACCAGCCCTCGATGTATTCGAAGATCGCCTTGTGTGCCCTGGTCCTGGTGGGCCAGGGCCACCGATCGAGCAGTTCGGTCTTGATGGTGGCGAAGAACGACTCGGCGACGGCGTTGTCCCAGCATTGGCCCTTGCGGCCGACCGACAACCGGACGCCCAGGTCGTCGGCGAGGGCGGCGAACCGGGCGGAGGTGTATTGACAGCCGCGGTCGGCGTGGAAGATCACTCCGGATTCGGGGCGCCGCTGTCGGACGGCGTTGTCCAGGGCTTGGGCGACGAGGTCGGTGCGCAGGTGGTCGGCGGTGGCCCAGCCGACGACGCGGCGTGAGGCGATGTCGATGACGGTGGCCAGGTAGAGCCACCCCTCCCAGGTGTGGACGTAGGTGATGTCCCCGCACCACCGGGTGTCGACATCTGTTGCGGCGCAGGAGAAATCACGCCGGATCAGATCCGCGGGCACGGTCGCGACGGGGTCGGGAACGGTGGTGGTGCGCCACCGCTTCGGGGCGCGTCCCGCGCGTCCCGCTTCGCGCAGGAGCCGGGCGACGCGCTTACGCGAATGCCGATGGCCTTGTGCCCGCAGCTCGGCGTGCACCCTGGGCGCGCCATAGGTGCCCCGCGACTCGTCGTGGATCGCGACGACCCCCGCGGTCAATTCGGCGTCCTGCCGTGCGCGGTCGGTGGGCGCGGCGGTGCGGTGGGCGTAGTAGGCGGACCGGGAGACGTGCACACCCGATGGACGTTGCCGCCGCCCGCTCGCTCCGCCTCGATGAACGGATACACGTTCACCGGATCTCCTTCGCGAAGAAAGCCGTGGCGCGCTTGAGGATCTCCACGTCCTCGGTCAGACGGCGGTTCTCCCGCCGCAGCCTCGCGAGCTCCTCCCGCTCGTCGGTGGTCAACCCGTCTGCGCGGGTGCCGGCGTCGCGCTCGGCCTGCACGACCCACTGCCGCACCGCGGTTTCGGTCAGGTCGAAATCCTTCGCGACCTGACCGACCGAACGGTCACCCCGCCCGCACAGCTCCACGATCTCGGCCTTGAACTCCGGGGTGAACGACCGCCGAGGCCGCCGCTTCTTCCTGCCCACGGACTCCATGATGGGACATCCCTCCGGGGACCCGCGTCCCCTGATCTCAGCTTGTCTTTTAAGCTGTTCGGCGGGGTTTGGTGCCCTTCTTGTGGTGAGTTGGTCGGGTGTGGGCCTGGCCGGTAGCGAGGACGAGTCCGACGTCGAAGCGCGGTGCGGTGACGCGGTTCTTCGACCCGGGCGGTCGTCCGCGTCCGGGGCGGACCGGTTTCGGTACTGCCGTTGGTCTCGCGATCTTCGTGTGCAGGTTGCGAAACCCGCGTCGGACGCGTGCGGGGGTGAGCCGGTCGGGTTCGATGGGGCGTTCCCAGGGGTGGCGCAGGTCGGCGACCAGTGGGCGGGCCAGGCGGAGTTGGGCGTGGACGGCCAGGATCAGCCAGGTCCAGCGGTCGGCGGCCTGGGGGTCGCGCAGCTTGGGCCTGATCCAGCCGAGGGTCTGCTTGAGCATCCGGAAGGTGTGCTCGATGTCGAAGCGGCGCAGGAACGTCTGCCAGTAGCGGTCGGCATCGGCGGGTCCGGCGTCGGTGGCGGAGCACCACAGCCAGACCGGTTTGTTCACCCCGCCGGAGGGCAGGTGTTGCATTGTCAGGCGGATGACGGTGCCCTCGATGATCGGCAGCGCGCCGTCGTGGTCGATCCAGGCGGCTCGGCGGGTCAGTCGCGGGTGCAGTCGGTTCCATGCCTGTGCGGTGGCGGTGCCGTAGAGGCGGGTGTCGGTGCGGGTGACCACGTCCTCGGCGCCCCAGGTGGCCGGGTCGCCGAAGACGAACTCAGCCCCGTGTTTGGGAAAGCGTCCGCCGAGCGGGTTGTGGACCCGGGGTGGGGGCGGGCGGCGCAGCACCCGGTCCGACCTCATCCGTCCCAATACCCGCACCGGCAGATCGCTGAGCAGGTACGCGATGCGGGGCGCGTCGTAGCCGGCGTCGAACACCACCAGGATCTCCGGATCGCCCTGCTTCCACTGGCCGGCGGCGATCAGTCGTTCGACCACCCCGCGCAGCTGGGCGACGGTGACCGCGGCGAGGTCCGCGCCGGGCGGGAGGCGGACCGCGTTCAGCAGGGCGGTCCAGGACGTGCCGCCGGTCTCCAGCGCGGCCACGAACGAGTACGGCCATCCCGGGATCATGTGGTGCTCACCTTTACCGCGTCCGTAGACGTGGCAGAACGACCGCTCCGGGCACGTGTCGCCGTCCGGTCGCAACCATGGCGAGACGTCGACCGCAAGCACCAGGCGGCCGTCGGCCGCCCTCGGTAACGGCATCCCGGCCAGCACGTCACGTAACCGGTCGACCTCGACGCGGCCGTTGTTGACCGCGTCGTAGAGACCGCCGTGCCCTCGCCGATGCTCCGGCGCCAACGACAACCCCACCAGGGTCCGCACCGGCCCATCGGCGCACAACACGGCGTCGGCCAGTTCGAACAGCCCGTCCGCCCGGCGAGTCAGGCACCGGTGGAACTCTCGCCGGAACCCGGACAACGCCCCGAGTGACCGCTCGCGGTCGAGATGGTGCACACTGATCACGCAGCCCTTCGGTCGAACATCCTTCTGTCGCAAGAGTGATGATCGAACAAGGGCTGCTTCCATGATCAACCGGGGTGCACCTCACCGGTCCGGGACCTCAAACGGCAAGCTCAGTAGCTGTTTCCGAGCTACTGGGGTTGGGTGAGTCGGCGGCTGGTGATGCGGATCATGGACCAGCGGACCATGGCCTCGTGGTGGTGGCGTAGGCGTTCGTAGTCGCGGACGCAGCGGCGGTGTCCGCTGATCCACGCCAGAGTCCGCTCTACCACCCACCTTCGTGGCAGCACGGTGAAGTACGGCACTTGCGGGCGTTGGACGATCTCCACCAGCAGGCCCAGGGTTGCCCGGGCCCAGTCGAGCAGAGAGCCGGTGTAACCGCCGTCGGCCCACACCAGCGCCACCCGCTTGCCTCCGGTGTCACGCAGGCGCCGCAACAGGCTGCGCGCGGCGACCCGATCCTGCGTCGAAGCCGGGGTCACCAGCACCGTCAACAGCAGTCCCATGGTGTCCACCACGATGTGGCGCTTGCGCCCCGCGACCTTCTTGCCACCGTCCCAGCCCCGGGTGGTCCGACCGACGGTCTCGGCGGCGCGTACCGACTGCGAGTCCATGACCGCCGCCGACGGCGCCGCCACCCGCCCTTCCGCGAGCCGGACCCGGTCGCGCAACGCGTCGAGCAACCGCTGCGTGGCACCGGCCCTCTCCCACAGGGCGAAGCGCTTGTGGACCGTGGGCCAGGGCGGGAAGTCCGCGGGCAGGGCCCGCCACTTGATGCCGTTGTCGACCACGTAGCCGATCGCGTCCACGATCACCCGGCGGCAGTGCTTCTCCCACCGCCCGCCCCGACCGGCCAGGCACGCCGGATCGGGCAACAACGGGTCCAGCTCGGCCCACTGGGCGTCGGTGACGTCGGTGGGATACCGCCTTGTCCGTCGAGCGGGCTGATACGAGGCGGCCAGACGACAGCACGGGGTACCTGCGGTCGAAGCGCCCGCGGGGATCGGGCACGATAACAACGGAACTCCTGGTGGAACGGCGCATAGACACCGTCCGATCTACCAGGAGTTCCCCTGTCCGCGCACCAAAGCTTCTCCGTCCGACCAAGCTCGGATACAGGCACTGAGGACGGACCGCTCCTCGGGCACCGGAGGCGTCAACCGCCGATTTGGGACCTGTGCCCCGAAGCGATGAACGCCTCCTCTACTTCGATCTCACCTTCCTCGACGAGCTTGACCAACTCCACCCTCAGTGATGCGTAGTCGACACTTTTCGGTACATTTACAGCGAAGTGGCGGTCCACATTGGTGAACTCCCAGGAACACTCGTGCGAGCGGAATAAATCCAGGATCCCGTCACGACGATCCGACATCTCCTCTCGCACGAGGACGCGGATCGTGGAGTGCCCGGAGTGCATCACCAGCGAGTCGAACACGAGCTCACGCCGGTCATGATCAGGCTTGGCCCGAATGATGTCCCCACAGGACAGGCCGATCACGAAGAAAGGGATGTTCTGCACTTCGAGCTGGTACGGGACGGAAGTCTTCCTGGCCCAGATCCGCTCGGTGTTGAACGGCGGCCAGGTGGTAGAGACCTGCGGAAGGTCGAACGCGACCCGGAACATACCGGGCGGTCTCCGGGGGTGCTCTGCCACCTGGCCCTCTTCCCTAGAGTTGGATCAGATTGAGATGTGTGACGTCCAGGATTTGAGGCGGTAGGAACTCACGCAGTTCATCGTCCCACTCCTCCACCGTCTTCGTTGACTTGTCCCGGTTGCACGCTCGACAGGCCACCACTCCGTTGTGCGGATCCCCACAGCCACCGCACGCCTTGGGAATCTGGTGGTCAATCTGCGCGTCATCGGGCCGACCGGGGACACCGCTCACCGAAGGCCGTCGCACCACGTCACGACCACAGTACTCGCACTTCAATTGGCCGCCGTTCTTCGCCGCGTTGGCGTCGTACACCTCCTGCCGACCCGCGTCCGTGAAGTCCATGCCGCCGCGGTTGTCCGGATTCGTACCACAGTTGTGCACCAGCAGCGACAGCTCACCTACTACCACGTAGTAGGTGTGTGTGCCGTTGACGGTGAGGTCGTAGGTGCGTTGCCCGGCGTGGTGCGGGCGAACGTCGTCCAGTCGCGCTTCGGTTCCACTGGCGGTGCGCAGCGCTTCGCCGCGCTCCAGACGTCCGGCGTCGATCCAGCGCCCTCGTGTGACCGACCAGAACGGGTGGTTGTCGGTCGTGGTGATCGCGTGCATCCGCCCGTCCGTCCCGCGGACGGTGAGGTCGACGTAGTCCTTGTCGTGATCGGTCCGGATGGTCCTGGTGACCTGCCGACCACCGGACTGGCCGGTCGTGGTGTCGGTCGCTCGGACTACGTCACCGGGCGCGAACTGCTCGATGCGCTTGCTCGTCCCGTCCGCCAGCAGCACGCGGGTGCCCGCCGGGAAGCTGTGACGGCGGCCGGTGGGGCAGGTCTCGCCGACTCCCTCCGCCTTCTTCTTGGTCGCTGCTTTCGCCTTGGCTGCTTGAGCCTTGGCCCGTTCAGCTGCCTTCGCGGCTGCCTTCTTGGCGGCTGCTTCCGCTGCCGCTCGTGCCTTGGCCGCCTTCTCCGCCGCTGCCTTGGCGGCGGCCGCGGCGGCTGCCTTGGCGGCTTCGGCGGCCTTCTCCGCGCCCTGGATGATGGCGCGCGCCCACTTGAGTTCCTGGAAGAAGGTGACGACGGCTTTGCCGGCGCGGAAGATGGCTTCGGCGATCTTCTTGGCCTTGAATATCTTGCCCCAGGGCAGGGCGCCGATGACCATGGAGACGCAGGCGCCGATGTCGCCTTTGAGGCAGTTGACGATGTCGTTGATCCCCAGGAACTCCATGAGGATCTGGCCGCCGGCTTCGAGGATGACGTCGAGCAGGCTCTTGCTCTGAAGTTGCTGGGCCTTGGCGACGTCCTCGGGGCTGGGGCCGGTGGGTTGGGTGGCTCCGGTTTCGGAGGGTGAGCCGCTGCCGCCGCCCGCGTCGACCACGGCGCCGGTGGGGTCGGTGTAGGAGAGCGGGTTGTTCTCGGCGTAGGCGTAGGCGGATATGGCCGGGCCGGGTTGGGGCATGGGGTCGGTGCTGGTGAAGCGGCCGGTGTCGGGATTGTAGTTGCGGGCGCGGAGGTAGTAGTTGCCCTCGCCTGAGGTCGAGTCCTGGTACGCGCCGGTGTACTTCAGCGGGTTCGCGGGGCCGGTCGGGTCGCCCGGCTTGAGGGTGCCGCCTTCGCGGGGGTTGCCGAACGGGTCGTAGTCGTAGCCCGCTTCGGGCACGCCGTTCGGGCTGAGCATGTTGGCGATGCCGCCCAGCCAGTCGTGCGTGTAGGGGTGGGCGCCGGTAGCGGGGTCGAGCAGGGCGAGCGGTTCGTCGTCCGGCCCGTAGGTGAAGCCCCGACGTTCGGTGGTGGCACCGGCGGCGTTGCTGGTCGTGTCGAGGGCGATCTGGGGCAGGGTGCCGTTGACGTCCCAGCTCCACCGCTGGGTGGTGGCGGCCTGGCCAGCGCCGGAAGTGGCGGTCAGGCGCAGGCCGGTGGCGTCGTAGGCGAACGCGGTGGTGCGCCCACCGGTGGTGGCACTGGCCAGGGTGTTGTCGAGGTTGTAAGCGAAGGCGTCCCGGCCGGCCTTGGTCTGGTTGCCGTTGAGGTCGTAGTCGAACTCGGTGACCGTGCTGGGCCACCCGTTCGTCTCACCGTCGGGCACGTTGGCGACGTCGGTTCGATGTTGGGTGAGGACGCGCTTGCGCAGCTGGTCGGCGGCGTCGTAGTGGTAGCGGGTGGTGTCGCTGCCGGCGGTGCCGGTGCGCTGCTGGGTCAGGCGGTTGCCGACCAGGTCGTAGCTGTAGTCGATGCGGCCGGCGGCCTGCGCATGCTGATTGCAGTCGCTGGCGGCGTAGCAGGCGGAGGTGACGCGGTCGGCCGGGTCGTAGGCGTAGGCGACGGCCTCGGACACCCCGCCGCGGGTCGTGGTGACCTTGGTCGGGTTGCCGACCGGGTCCAGGTCGAGCTGGTAGGCGGAAATCGGATCTTGTACGTCGGCCGGTGGGCCGGTGCCGGGGGTGCGGTCGGTGCCGATGGTGGTGAGGCGGCCGGCGTCGTCGTAGGTTCGTCGTTCCACCAGGCCGGTGCCCTGGGGCAGGGTGGTGCTGGTGCGACGGCCCGCGATGTCGTAACCGAACCGCCACGTGGCCGCGTCGGCGCCCGCGCTGCCTCCGTTCACGGTCAGTTCGGACAGGCGGCTGT
The DNA here is from genome assembly GCF_050946825.1 of Actinosynnema sp. CA-299493. Classification (NCBI taxonomy): domain Bacteria; kingdom Bacillati; phylum Actinomycetota; class Actinomycetes; order Pseudonocardiales; family Pseudonocardiaceae; genus Actinosynnema; species Actinosynnema sp. CA-299493. Next base: position 2,082,379 of record NZ_CP191993.1, on the reverse strand, counting down.
CGGCGTCGTATCCGCTGGTGACGCGGGTGCCGTCGGGATAGGCGCGAGCGGTGATGTTGCCGCGCACGTCGTAGTCGTAGTCGAACGTCTCGCTGCGCCCGGCCGCCTCCTCGCGGGTGACGCGCGTGATCTGGTCCTCGTCGTCGTAGGACACCTTGCGCACGCCGAGCGGGTCGCCGTAGGAGGTGATGCGGTCCTTGGCGTCGTAACCCCACTTGTACTTCGGCCCGCTGTCTCCGAGAGCTCGGTCGGCGCGGCGGCCGACGATGTCGTAGGTGTCGATGATGGTGCGTTTGGCGCGTTCGGCGTCGCTGATCCACTCGTGCTCACCGCGGGTGAGAGCCGCGACGAGGTTGTTCTCCACGTCATAGGTGGCCTCGACGCGGCGGCCGAGCGGGTCGGTGGTGCTGGTGGGGCGTCCGGCCCGGTCGTAGTCGATGCGCCGTACGTGGTGGTTGGGGTCGCGGATCGCCGCGAGCAGACCGTCCGCGTGGTAGCTGTAGACCGTGGCGTCGTTGTGCGGCGCGTGCGGGTGGTACCGGGCGTCGGGAGAGTGGACGCTCTCGATCTGGTTGTCTTCCCGATAGCTGTAGTGGGTGGTGTGGTCGTTGGCGTCGGTGACCGAGGTGAGCCGGTTGTTGGCGTCGTAGGTCGAGACCGTGGTGTGGTCAAGCGGGTCGATGACCTTGGTGCGGTTGCCCGCCAAGTCGTACTCGAAGTGCGTGGTGAACCGCTCGCGGTCGGCGCCCTCGACGTTGCCGCGCGGTTCGGTGACGGTGGCGAGCAGGCCGTCGTCGGTGTAGGTCCACGTGGTGACGCCGCCGGTGGCGTTCTCCTGGCGGATCTTGTTGCCGGCCTCGTCGTAGGTCGACTTCGTGGTGTTGCGCCCGGCGTCCGTGTTCGAGGTTTGTCGACCGTTGCGGTCGTAGCCCATGGTCAGGCTGCGGCCCAGGGTGTCCTTGGTCTCGGTGACCTGGCCGGTGTTGTCGCGCTGGAAGGTGGATGGCTTGTTGAACTCGTCCACTGTGGATGTCGTGCGGTCCAGCTCGTCGACCTTGATGTCCTTATGGACGACCTGACCGCCGGGGTACGGACGAGAGATGCGCACGAGGTTGTCGTTGGCGTCGTAGCGGTAGGTGGTGGTGAAGTCCGCTTCGACCGCACCCGGCACGTTGCCGCGCGGCGAGACCGTCTGGTGCAGCAGGCCCTTGGCGTTGTAGCGGTAGGCGGTGACGATGTCCTGCTCGCCGCGACCCATCTCGATCCGCACCGCGGCACGGCGCCCGGCGTTGGTGTAGGTGATCGAGGTGGTCTTGCGCGGGTCGGTGACCTTCTCCAACCGGCCGTTGGCGAGGTAGTGGTACTCCACCCTCACGTGTTCGGGGTTGACGGTGCTGGAGACCCGGCCGACCTCGTCGTAGTCGGTGCGCCATGAGCGGTGCTTGCCGGGCTCGGACACCTCGACCACGCGGTCCTGCGCGTCGAACCGGTATTCGGTGGTGAACGCCCGACGGTCTGCCCCTGGCACCGTCCCGCGCGGGTCGGTCGAGGCGATCCGACGTCCGGTAGTGTCGTACTTGGCCTCGGTGCGCCGCCCCTCCGGTGAGGTCACGGCCGCGAGCAGTCCGGAGTTGACTTGTCCGGCCGGGATGTGCTCGTAGCGGGTGACCTTGCCGCGCTGGTCGGTCGTGGTGGTCCGCAGGCCGCGCTCGTCGTAGGTGTGGTTGATCGAGTGGTTCTCGGCGTCGGTGCTGCGGATCAGCTCGTTGAACTCGTTGTAGGTGTTCTTCCAGACATTGCCCTTGGCGTCGACGAACTCGATCGGGTTGTTGCGCTCGTCGTACTTCGTCTTCTCGTCGAAACCCTGCGGCGCGACGCGCCGGGTCGGGTTGCCGTTGGCGTCGTGCTGCGACTCGTGCTGGTTGTGGCTGCCGTTGACGAGCAGGTTGCGGTTGAGCGAGCCGTCGTAGCGGTGGTTATCGGTATCACCCGCCCCTCGCCGGGTATAGAGCAGCACGTTGCCGCGATAGCCGTCGCGAACTATCACGCCGTCCGCGTCGGTGGTCGTCGCCTCCTGCTCGCCCGCGTTCCAGACGAACGTGGTGGCGTTGCCGACCGCGTCGAGCTGGCGCGCCATCCGCCCGGACGCGTCGTACTCGTTGCGCACCAACGTGGTCCGGTGCGGTTGCGGATCCGTCACCTCGACCAGTCGGCCCTCGGCGGAGTAGCCGTAGCGCCATTGGCCGGCGCGGGCGTCCTTATAGACCGCCAACCTGCCGGCCTCGTCGTACTCGTACTGCACCTTGCGGTGGTCGGGCAGCGTGATCGAGCGGATCAGGCCGCCCTCGACGCGCGCACGCATCACCCGGCCCGACGGGTCGGTGATCGTGATCTCCTGCTCGCTGTAGGCGAGCGTCACGCCGACACCGCGCGGCGTGCGGATCGACACTAGGCGACCCTGCGCGTCGAAACCGTAGACCAGCTGGCTCACCGTGACCAGTTCCCAGCCGGCGTCGGTCTTGCGCAACGTCGAACGCACACCCGGCGGACGTTTGTAGCCGCCGTCGACCAGCCGGTACAGCACGCTTGCGCCGTCGTCCGCCAGCACGATCGCGCCATCGTCGGTCTGCGTCACGCGCATGCCGTACGACCACGCCCAGCCCGGTCCGAACAGACCCGGAGCGGCCAACGTCGAGGAGTACACGCGCGTGGAGGAGAACGGGACGCCGAACGACGCCATCGCCAGGTCGGGCTCGATCCGGGTGAACGCGCCCGTCGCGGTGTTCACACCGTCACCGCGGAACGCCTGCCGCGCGGCGGTCGTGCTCAACGCCGTGCCGCAGCCACAACCGGACGTCTGCTCGACCGGGATCGGCGGAGGTTCGATCGTCGTGCGGGGACGCGTGTTCGGCCCCGGCGCGGACACCAGCTCGCCGCCCTCGTCCAGGATGGCCGCCAGCGTGACGAAGTACTCCTTGCCCGGGTCGAGCACCCAACCCTCACGAGCGCCGAACGTGCGGCAGAACTGCCGCACCACGCCACACGGGGTCTGCAACTCCGACCGCGGCAACACCGTCGACGCCTGCTCGGTGCCCGTCGAGGCCTCGAAAACCCGCGCACGCCACGACGACCACGCACGGTCGTCCTCCCGCACGTCGAAGTAGGCCACCAACGAGGTGTCACCCAACGCGAACCCCGGTCGCGTCAGGACGCCGGCGAACACCTCCTCGGCGTTCGCCGCCGCCTGGCCCGGCTTGCGGACGCGCTCCCAGTCCTGAGCGGACAGCCGTACCGGCTCACCACCGGCCTTGACACCTGTGGGCACGACCGGCGGCCACTTCTCCGGCGCAACCGCCTTGTCCGGACGTGCGGACTCCGGAGCCGGTCTGTCCACCGGCCCCGCTCCCGCCGCCACCCCGGGCACCTCGCCCGCCACCGCACGCGCCCACGTCACCGGTTGCAGCAGACTCGCCGCCACCAACAACACGCACACCGACGCCAACCAGCGAATCCGGCTCATCCGAATCGTGCCCGGTTCCGTCACCGCTCCCCCAAATCCCGAATTCGATCGACACGCGAATCGTGCGCAGCACAAAACCGGACATGAGGAAACTGGCCGAAACCGACACGAAACGCGGAATCAGCCGATACATGTCAGGACGCGACCACAGGAACGAAGCCCCTGGAGCCACCCGGACGAGCCGTGCCCGCCCACACGCACCCAGCGACTACAACGTCAGAAATTCCCCACCGAGCAGCATGAACATCCCCCCGGATGTCAAAGTGATCAACCCGCCGCCGAGACGGCGGTGCCGTGCCATTGAAGCGGAAACCCGGCAACCAAAGACACGGCCGACCGAGTGAATCCACAACAATCAGTCACCGTGACTAAGAATAAGCAGCGCATCGATAAAGACCCCCACGACCTGCCACAACAGCTCGCAACTGCGGCGAGAACGGCAGTATTCCGCAGAATTCGTACGCGACTCCAGCAGTCCCACCACGCACCCCGACGGCGAATTGATCATCACCGGAAACGATCCCTGGCTTGCACCGAACCAGCGGCGAGCAAGTGCAGGCGGTGCGACGAACGACAGTGACGGGTCCTGATCATGGAGCCTATCTAGTGTCTTGTCGACAAGTGCCGTGAACCAGACCTGCGGTGACGTCGCAGGTGGTCGCGGTGTGGTCGCACGCGGCGCACGCTCGTGTTCCACCTCCAACACCGGAGGCGGAACACGAAAGAAGGTCATGATGAGCAACCCTCAACGTGGACGCGTGTACCGGCGGTGCGGCTGCCGGGACGGCGCAGGCAGGCAGCTCGGCTCCCGGTGTCCCGAGCTGGCGGGCAGTCGGCACGGGCGATGGGCGTTCGCGGTCGATCTGCCGTCGTTGGACGGGCGTCGGCGGACCATGCGGCGCAGCGGCTTCGCCACCAGGACAGAGGCTCAGGCAGCGTTGGGCAAGGTGTTGGAGTACGAGCGCACCGGCATCGTCGTCGACGACAAGCAGACCGTGGCCGACTACCTGACCTCCTGGCTGCACGACAAAGCATCGGCGCTCAAGCCGACCACCACAGCCCGCTACCACGACTACGTCTGCAAGGACCTCGTCCCCGCCCTGGGCGCGGTGCGACTGGACGCACTCAGCCACCAGCACATCGCGCTGTTCATCCACGACCAGCTGGCCGCCGGACGCGGCCCGGTCACCCTGCGACGCTGCGTCGCCACCCTGTCCAGCGCCCTCACCGACGCCGTCCGACAACGACGGTTGGCCCACAATCCTGCCCGCTACGTCCTGGTGCCGCGGCCACCGAACTACGAACCCACCTGCTGGTCACCGAGCGAGGCAGCACGGTTCCTGCGCTACTGCCACGACCACGACGACCCGCTGACAGACCTGTTCGAGGTCATCATCGGCACCGGACTGCGCAAAGGCGAAGCGCTCGCCCTGCACTGGGACGACATCAGCCTCGACGACCACGTGGCGTTCATCCGCTACACCCTGTCCAACATCAACAACACCACACCGGTCCTCACCGCACCCAAGACCAAGAGCAGCCGCACCTGGATCGGCCTGTCCGACCGAGTAGTCGCCGCCTTGCGTCATCAGCGGCTCCGCCAGCCGGGGGACGACCTGGTGTTCCACCGACGCGACGGCAGGCCACTGCGACCCGAGTACGTGCTCCGGCACTTCCACCAACTCTCCGACGCCGCCGGACTAGCCAGGATCCGCGTGCACGACCTGAGGCACTTCGCCGCCACCACCATGCTGAACTCGAACGTGCCGCTCGCCGTGATCTCCCGCGCGATGCGCCACTCGACGCTGTCCACCACCACCGAGGTCTACGGCCACCTGCTACGCCACGTCGCCCACGACGCGGTCGACGTCATCGCCCACGCCCTGAACGAGGCCGACGTCGCCTGACCCGCAGGACGCGACCACACTGCGACCACACTAGCCGAAAACGACACCAGCGGGCTTGCCTCGAAAGGCAAACCCGCTGGTCACTGACCGTCGGGACGACAGGATTTGAACCTGCGACCCCTTGACCCCCAGTCAAGTGCGCTACCAAACTGCGCCACGTCCCGGCCGCATCCCGTTGTGGGGTGCGCGGATAGCTTAGCGCACTCGCGGCAGGCCCCCGACACGGCCCCCCAGGTTGGCGGATCAAGCGGTCTGCCTGGGGAAATGGCAGGGGCCCGCCGGAGCGGGCCCCTGGTCCCCTCGGTGTCGCCCCTCCCCCCGGTTCGACGCCTCGCGGTCAACTATGCGTTCGCCGGGTTTCGTGCACTACCGCCGAAAGTCGAGTCGTCTGTGTCAACTTTCGACGGACTCGTCGGTAGGGTCGCGTCGATCACGAAGCCGCCGTCGGCGCGCGCCGTGGTGGTCAGGGTGCCGCCCGCTTGGGTCACCCGCTCCTTCAGGCCGTGCAGACCTTGACCTCCCTGGTCCGACGGCGGCGGTGGGGTCGGGGGGCGGTCGTTGGTCACGGTCACGTGGAGGTGACCGTCCTCTTGCGACAGTCGCACGCGGACCGGGGCGGAGGGGGCGTGCTTGGTCGCGTTGGTCAGGGCTTCCTGCACCACGCGGTAGGCGGCGCGGCCGGTGGCCGGTGGTGGGGGGTGGTCGCTCCGGTCTTCGAAGCGGACGGTGAGGCCGGCTGACCGCGCGCGGGCGATGAGGGGTTCGATGCCGTCGTAGCCGGGGCTCGGCTCGGTGTTGAGCAGGCCCAGGGCGGCACGCATCTCGGCCAGGGCCTCCTTCGCCGACGCACGCAGGCGCAGCGCCGTGTCGCGGGTCTTGGCGTCCTCGGCAGTGGCGGCCAGGGCTGCCGACTCGACCGCGATGAGGGTGGCGTGGTGCCCCACGGCGTCGTGGATCTCACGGGCGATCCGGGCGCGTTCCGCCGCACGCGCGCCGTCCTCGCGGGCCTCCACCTCGGCGATCCGGGCCCGTGACGCCTCGGCGAGGCTCGCGGTCAGCTCGCGCCTGGTCGTGATCAGGGCTCCGAGGGCGGTGGGCGCACCGGCCACGAACAGGCTGAACGCGAACGTCAGGAGCGCGGCGCCGGGAGGCAGGCCCTGGGTGACGACGACCAGCGCGGACGGCAGCACGGTGGCCAGCGCCACCCACGTGATCATCACCGGCGCGCTGGACTTGCGGCCGATGCGGTACAGGGCGACGACGGTGGGTGGCAGGCCCAGGCCGCCGACGAGGCCCGGCAGGCACGCGAGCGCCGCGACCCACGGCCGCCGACGTCGCACCGGCAGCAACGCGCACGCCGCCAGCGCCGTCGGGATCGACCACGTGTACGGGACGTGGTCGGCGAGCAGGACCATCGCGGCGGGCACCAGGACGGCCAGGAGCTCCAGGACGATCACCACGTGCCCACCTGGTGCGCGACGAGGGCGGCTTGGACGCGGTTCTCGACGCCGAGCTTCGTGAGCACGGTGGACACGTAGCTCTTCACCGTCGCCTCGCTGAGGCCAAGGGCCGCGGCGATGGCGCCGTTCGGCTGCCCCTTCGCCAGCAGTTCGAGCACCTGCCGCTCACGCGCGCTCAGGCCGTCGAGCCGCGGGCTGCGCCGCAACCGGGCGGCGCGCATCCTGGGCAGCAGCCGGGCGGTGATCCGGGGATCCAGCACGGCGCCACCGGCGGCGAGGTCGAGCACGGCGCGCACCAGGGCGTCCGGCTCGGCGTCCTTGAGCAGGAAGCCCTGCGCGCCGAGCTCCAACGCCGTGACCACGTAGTCGTCCAGGTCGAACGTCGTCAGCACGGCCAGCGCGGGCGGGTCGGGCCAGGCCAGCAGCGCCCGCAGCGCGGCCAGCCCGTCCATGCCCGGCATCTGCACGTCGACCAGCGCCACGTCCGGCCGGCACCGGCGCACGGCGTCCAGCAGGCCGGCGCCGTCCGCGGCTTCCGCCACGACCTCGATCCGGCCGTCCGCTTCGAGCAGGACCTTCAGCCCTCGACGGAGCAGCGCTTCGTCATCGGCGAGGACCAATCGCACCGGCACGACGCCAGGCAACAGCATTCCGCCTGCCGGAGCAACCTGCCGCGACGAACGGCCCCCGTCCGGCCGATCACTTCTTCGGGCGCTTCTCCCGCACCCGCACCGAGATGCGCACCGGGCTGCCCGCGAAGCCGAACTCCTCGCGCAGCCTGCGTTCGATGAACCGCCGGTACCCGGCCTCCAGGAAACCGGACGTGAACAGCACGAACGTCGGCGGACGCGTGCTCGCCTGGGTGGCGAACAGCACCTTCGGCTGCTTGCCGCTGCGCACCGGCGGCGGGGTCGCGGCGATCAGGTCGGTCAGCCACGAGTTCAGCTGCCCGGTCGGCACGCGGGTGTCCCAGGAGTTCAGGGCGGTCCGCAACGCGGGCGCGAGCTTGCGCACCGCGCGTCCCGTCAAGGCGGAGATGTTCACCTTCTCCGCCCACGGCACCCGGACGAGGCCGCGTTCCAGCTCGCGCACCATGGCGTGGCGCCGGTCCTCGTCCACGAGGTCCCACTTGTTGAACGCCAGCACGCACGCCCGTCCGGACTCCACGACCATGGTCAGCACCCGGAGGTCCTGCTCGCTGATCGGCTCGGACGCGTCCAGCAGCACGACCGCCACCTCGGCGGACTCGATCGCGGCCTTCGTGCGCAGTGACGCGTAGTACTCGGCGCCGGACGCGAAGTTGACCCGCTTGCGCAGGCCGGCGGTGTCGACGAACCGCCACATCTCGTCGTCCAGCTCGACCAGCGAGTCGACCGGGTCGACGGTGGTGCCCGCGACGTCGTGCACGACCGACCGGTTCTCCCCGGTCAGGCGGTTGAGCAGGGACGACTTGCCGACGTTCGGCCGGCCGACGAGCGCGACCCGGCGCGGGCCGCCGCGGACGGCCTCGAAGGTCTCGCGCGGCGTCTCGGGCAGGGCCTTGAGGATGGCGTCGAGCATGTCGCCGGAGCCGCGGCCGTGCAGGCCGGAGACCGGGATCGGCTCGCCGAGGCCGAGCGACCACAGCGACGCGACCTCGGACATCAGCCGCTCGTCGTCGACCTTGTTCGCGACCAGCAGCACGGGCCGCTTGGACCGGCGCAGGAGCTTGACCGCGGCCTCGTCGTTGGTGGTCGCGCCGACGGCGGCGTCGACCACGAACAGGATCGCGTCCGCGGTGGCCATGGCCAGTTCCGCCTGCGCGGCGACGGCGGCCATCATGCCGACCGCGTCGGGCTCCCAGCCGCCGGTGTCGACGACGGTGAACTTGCGGCCGTTCCACAGCGCGTCGTAGGCGACCCGGTCGCGGGTCACGCCCGGCACGTCCTGCACGACCGCCTCACGTCGGCCGATGATGCGGTTGACCAGGGTCGACTTGCCCACGTTCGGCCGGCCGACCACGGCCAGCACGGGCATCGGCGGCGCGCCGCCCTCCTCGCCCTCCACCGTCTCGTCGAACGCTGTCCAGTCGGACTCGTCCGCCCAGGTGCCGTCCAAGTCCGTCATCTGACTTCTCCTCGCTGGCTGTCGAGCTCGGCCACCAGCGTGGCCAAGCGGTCGCGGACCTGCTCGGTGGCCTTCACGAGCGCCTGGCGACCCTTGTCGCTCGGCAGCTCGAACGGCTCACCCACGAGCACGTCCACCACGGGCCGGAACCGCCGTCGGGTTCCGGCCGGGCGCAGGGTGCCCCGGCACGCGACGGGCACGACGACCGCGCCGGTCGAGCGGGCGAGCCACGCCGCGCCCGCCTGCGCCTCGGCCACGTCGCCCGTGCCGCGGGTGCCCTCGGGGAACACGCCCACCACGCCGCCGGCCCGCAGCACCTTCTGCGCGGCGAGCAGCGGCGCCCGGTCGGGCGCGCCGCGCCGCACGGCCAGCTGGCCGATCTTGCGCAGCAGCGTGCCCGCCACGCCCTTGAACATCTCCTGCTTGATCAAGAAGACCACACGCCGGGGCAGGAGGCCGAACAGGATGGGCCCGTCCGCCATCGAGCTGTGGTTGGCCACGACGACCACGGGACCTTCGAGCGGTATCCGCGAGACGCCGCGCGCCCGGACGCGGAACCCCGACCGGAGTGGCACGCGCCCGATCCACCGGCCGACCTCGTGCAGCCAGGGCGACGACCCCTCGGGGAGCTGTCCGGTCACCCGCGCACCCGTCCGCTCGGCTGGGCCAGCAGCCCGTTGGCGTCCACCAGTGCCAGCAACGCGGCCAGCGTGCCCGGCAGGTCGAGCGACGTCGTGTCGAGCACGACCGCGTCCTCGGCGGCGCGCAACGGCGACACCGCGCGTGACGAGTCGTAGGCGTCACGCCGCTGCACGTCGGCGAGCGTGGCGTCCAGCGTGGACTCGCGGCCGGACGCGCTGTCCTGCTTGGCGCGGCGCTGGGCGCGGGCCTCGGCGTCCGCGGTCAGGTAGACCTTGAGCGGCGCGTCGGGCACGACGGCGGTGCCGATGTCCCGGCCTTCCACCACGATGCCGCCCGCCTCGTCCAGCGCTTCCGCGATGATCCGGCGCTGCTCGGCGACGAGCAGCTCGCGCACCGCGGGCACGGCCGACACCGGCGACACGGCCAGCGTCACCTCGGGGCCGCGGATCTCCGCGCCGACGTCGGCGCCGTCGAGGTGGGTGGTCGAGCGCTCCGGGTCCGTGCCCTGCACGAGCAGGGCGGCGGACGCGGCCTCGGCGACCCCGGTGGCGTCGGCGAGGTCGACGCCGGCGCGCAGGACGGCCAGCGTGACCGCGCGGTACATCGCGCCGGTGTCGAGGTAACGCGCGCCCAGCGTGGCCGCGAGGCGGCGCGCAGCGGAGGACTTGCCGGTGCCGGACGGCCCGTCGAGGGCCACCACGCCACGCAGCTCACCGTGTTGCACGGGTTTTCCTCCTCAACGCGACGACGGTCGTCGGCCTTCAATTGTGCCTGGTGCGGCCCGTCACACCCGCATCAGGTGGCCGGACCTCGCCTCCGTGGACGAGCGGCTGCCGTCCGGTCACGCCGGATGCCCCTGACACGGGCGGGAAGACCGGGGTCGTGGCGACCTCTCCAGCGTGACCGGGCGGCGCTACGGCGTGTGGGTCAGGACGTCTGCGGGGAGGTGATTCTTGCCCAGCGCCACGAACCTCCGACGCGCGGCTTCGACACGAACTTTCGCGGCAAGGCTTCGACGCGCGGGCTACGCAGGCGTCCTCGCCAAGGGGACCCCTGCTTTTATCCTGCCAGAGCGGCCTGACAACGTCGTCGCTCCCGAGGGCGGCTGTGGACAACTCGTCGGGCTACTGGCCGACTGCTCGCCGGCCGGTCTCGCAGCGGCCTCGTGCTTCCCGGTCGACTCCCCCACCACCCAGGCAACATCGTCGTGGGACGCGACCTGCCCGCAGACGTGCGCGGTGTATGGAGTTGCAGGTCGGCCGCGCAGTGGTCGCGGGCGGGGTCGTCGGGCGGCATCGAGCCGAGAACGCCACTCAGCCCAGGTCGGCGAGCAGCAGACCGCTGCGCGGCTTCGGCGTGAAGTAGGTGCTCTTGCGCGGCATCCGGCCGCCCGCCTCGTGCACGGCCAGCACGTCCGCCAGCGGCACGGGAGCGATCAGCAGCACGGCGTCCACGCCCTCGGTGGGCACGTCACCGGTCACCGGGCGCACGTGCGGGCTCTCCGGGTCCAGCCCGAGCGCCTCGTCCAGCAGCACGGCCTCCACGAACGCGTGGTCGACGGCCACGCCGGACGGCGGCAGCTCGACGCGCACCGCGGACGACCCGGCCACCGCGACCACCACCCCCGGTGACGGGCGGGTCGTCGCGTCGACCGGCCGCACCACCAGGCCGTGCGCACGCCACGCGGCCACCATGTCCGCCAACGACAGCCCGGTGCCCGCCACCGCGCGGTGGATCGCCCCGATCCGCAGGTCCGGACCGGCCGTGACCAGCGCCAGCAGTCCGGGCAGCCCGGCCGACGCCGCGACCCGGTGGTTGCCGTCGGCGACCATCAGCGGGTGCTCGCCCGCGGCTCGCAGCAGGGCGTCCTGCCGTTCGCCCGGACCCACGAGCCACAACCAGTGCCGCCGCCCGCCGGGATCGACCACGGACACGGCGGGCTCGTCGTCCACCTCCGCCACCAGCCGGGTCAGCCGGACCTCGCGGGCCACCGGCACCAGCATCGCGGCGCTCGTCACGCAGCCGAGGCCGGACAGCACGCGGGCGCGTTCGGCGACGACGTCCGGGTACACGTCCTCGGTGTGCCCGACCGCGGCCGGGTCGACCATGCACAGCAGCCCGTGCGCGGTGCCGTCCGGGCCGTCCACCCGGTACGGCGCGACCACGTCCCGCACCTCGCGGTAGGCGGTGCCGCGCAGGTGGGCGAGCTCGGCGACGGCGTGCGGCAGGGCGTCGAGCAGCGATGACCCGGCGGCCAGCGCAGTGGGGGTGCGGTGCGGGTGCTGGACCGCGAGCAGCGTGCCGGGGCGGGCGCGGGCCAGGGCGGCGACGACGCGTTCCGGCTCGGCGAACTCGTCCACGTCCGGACCGGGCACCCGGTCGCGAACCACCCAACCGCGACTTATCGCCCGAACACCTGTACGCATTCGTCTAGGATCACATGCTGTGAACGTCGAGGTGACGCCGCTTCCGGGGATCGGCACCCGTCAGGACTTCATGATCCGCGCGGGCCGCCGGGTCGGGGTGATCACCCACCGGGACGGCAAGTTCGAGCTGATCGTCTCCTCGTTGGACGATCCCGACGACTGCACCGCCTCGATACCGCTGACGCCCGCCGAGGCGAGCACCCTGGCCGGGCTGCTCGGCTCGCCGCAGCTCGTCGCGCACCTGCAGGAGCAGCACCGCGAGGTCGCGGGCATCTCCACCAAGCAGTTCCCGATCGTGCCCGGCTCCCGGTTCGACGGCAGCCCGCTGGCCGAGACCGAGCTGCGCACCCGCACCGGCGCGTCCATCGTGGCCGTCGTGCGCGCGGGCTCGGTGCACCCGTCGCCGCGCCCGGACTTCGTCTTCGGCGGCGGCGACCTCGTGGTCGTGGTCGGCACGGCGGACGGCCTCGGCGCCGCGGCCGAGCTGCTGGGCGGTGGCTGAGCACCTTGCACAGCACCGCACTCGCACTGATCCAACTCGGCGCGGTCTTCTTCGGGCTGGGCCTGCTCGGCAAGATGGCGTGGCGGATCGGCATCTCCCCGATCCCGCTCTACCTGATCGGCGGCCTGGCCTTCGGGCAGGGCGGCCTGGTGCCGTTGCACGGCATCGAGGACTTCACGCACCTGTCCAGCGAGATCGGCGTCATCCTCCTGCTGCTCCTGCTCGGCCTGGAGTACTCGGCCGCCGAGCTGGTGACGGGGCTCAAGCGGTCGTGGACGGCCGGGCTCCTGGACATCGCGCTCAACGCGACGCCGGGCGTGATCGCGGCGTTGATCCTGGGCTGGGGGCCGCTCGGCGCGCTGGCGATGGGCGGCGTCACCTACATCTCGTCGTCCGGGATCATCGCCAAGGTCCTCGGCGACCTCGGCCGGCTGGGCAACCGGGAGACCCCGGTGGTGCTGTCGGTGCTGGTGTTCGAGGACCTGGCGATGGCGGTGTACCTGCCGATCCTGACCGCCGTGCTGGCGGGCGTGAGCTTCGCCGGCGGGTTGACCGCGGTGGGCATCTCGCTGGCCGCGATCACGGTGGTGCTGGTGATCGCGCTGAAGTTCGGCCGGTACGTGTCGGCGCTGGTGGACAGCCCCGACCCGGAGGTGTTCCTGCTCAAGGTGCTCGGCGCGGCGCTGCTGGTCGCCGGCGTGGCGTCGGAGCTGCAGGTGTCGGCGGCGGTGGGCGCGTTCCTGCTGGGCATCGCCATCTCGGGGTCGACGGCGGAGAACGCCACCCGGATGCTGGAGCCGTTGCGCGACCTGTTCGCGGCGATGTTCTTCGTGGTGTTCGGCCTGAACACCGATCCGGCGTCGATCCCGCCGGTGCTGGCGCTCGCGGTGGCGCTGGCCGTGGTGACGACGCTGACGAAGGTGGCCACCGGGTGGTGGGCGGCGCGGCGGCAGGGCATCGGTCGGATGGGTCGGGCCCGGGCCGGGGCGGCGCTGGTGGCGCGCGGTGAGTTCTCGATCGTGATCGCGTCGTTGACGGTGGCGTCCGGCGCGGTGGACCAGCAGCTGGCGGCGTTGGCGACGGCCTACGTGCTGCTGATGGCGGTGCTGGGACCGGTCGCGGCGCGGGTCGTGGAGCCGTTGGCCAAGAAGTTCACCCGAAAGCGTGGTACCGCTCCGGCGACTGCCTGACCTGTATCTCTTCGCGTCCTGACGGCTCCACTACGGCATACGGACGTGCTCGGGCTCGCGGCCACTCTTCCGGCCGATTGAGCCCGGGTGCGATCCGGGGTTACACCTGACTGCCGTCCAACCCCGAAGGGGGTCGTCATGTCACAACCAAAGGACGCCGAGACCACTGGCCGCTACCTCGTGCTGCTCGACGACAAATCGGTCGCGGCGGGCGCGCGGGAGATGAACCGGGTCGCCGGGATCAGCGCCGCGAGCACCGCGGACTCGGCCACGAGGGCCGAGCTGGCCGCGGCCGACGGGATCATCTTCCAGGACCTCGGCATCGCCGTGGTCACCGCGACGCCGGACCAGGTCCAGCGGTTGTCCCGGGCCGTCGAGGCGCCGGGGCCGATCTCCGTGGTCGAGGCCGAACGGGTCGTGCACGCCTACACCGCGCCGCCCGACACGGGCACCGACCAGGCCGCGGCCCCCGCCGTGGACGAGTCCGTGTTCACGTGGGGCTTGCAGGCCGTCGGCGCGAACATCAGCTCGGCCACCGGCAAGGGCGTGCGCGTCGCCGTGCTCGACACCGGTTTCACCGTCGCGCACCCGGACTTCGCGGGCCGCGCCGTGATGACGCAGTCGTTCATCACCGGTGAGACGGTGGACGACGCCCACGGCCACGGCACGCACTGCATCGGTTCCGCCGCGGGTCCGCGCAAAGCCGCCAGCGGCGGTCCCGGGTACGGCGTCGCCCACGAGGCCGAGATCTACGCGGGCAAGGTGCTCTCGAACCGGGGCAGCGGCTCCGACAGCGGCATCCTGGCGGGCATCGAGTGGGCCATCGCCAACGGCTGCGCGGTCGTCTCGATGTCGCTGGGCGCGAGCGTGCGACCGGGCACGCCGCACTCGCAGATCTTCGAGCAGGCCGCCACGCGCGCGTTGGCGAAGGGCACGTTGATCATCGCGGCTGCGGGCAACGAGAGCAACCGGCCGGGCAAGGTCGCGCCGGTCGGGCACCCGGCCAACTGCCCGTCGATCCTGTCGGTCGGCGCGGTGGACGTGCAGCGGGGGATCGCGTTCTTCTCCTGCGGGACGGTCGACACCGTGGGCCAGGTCGACATCGTCGGCCCCGGTGTGGACATCTACTCCAGCTGGAACAAGGAGGACGGCGGCCTGGGCATGCACAAGCGCATCCAGGGCACCAGCATGGCCACGCCGCACGTCGCGGGCGTCGCGGCGCTCATCGCGGAGAAGCACGACGCGCGCGGGTGGGAGCTGTGGGCGAGGCTGGCGCAGTCCGGTCGTCGGCTGGGCTTGCCCTCCACGGACGTGGGTGCAGGATTGGTGCAAGCTCCCTGAGCCCCTGACGGAGGCGCCCGTGGTCAAGGTCGTGGTCTCGGTCGCCGACGACAGCGTGGCGGACCTGCCCGCCGTCGTCTCGGCGTTGCGCGACGCCGGGATGGTGGTCGAGCAGGTGCTGGCGGGGTTGGGCGTGGTCACCGGGTCGGTCGCGCCGGGTGCGGGCGACCTGCTCGGTGCCGTGCCCGGCGTCGCGCACGTGGAGGTGGATCGGGCGGTTCACCTCCCGCCGGACGTCTGACCAGGGCGTTCATGGTGGGCTGGGCCGGCGTCACCCGTTCGGGGGACGAGACGTTTGGCCCGGCCACCTCGGGTAACCGGTTTTCGGGAGACGAACCGGTCGTCCGAGGAGGTCGAAGACGATGGAAGCCCTGCTCGCCGTGCAGACGGTGCAGGCTCAAGGCATCGGTGACGCCACCGGTGACGCCCTGCGCAACGTGGTGACCTTCCTGCCCAAGCTCGTCGGGTTCCTCGTCGTGCTGCTCATCGGGTGGATCGTCGCCCGGGTGCTGCGCGCGGCGGTGAACAAGCTGCTGAGCCGGCTGAACTTCGACCGCGCCGTGCAGCGCGGCGGGCTCAGCGAGGCGATGGCGAAGTCCAAGTTCGACGCCTCGGGGCTGGTCTCGCAGATCGTGTACTACGCGGTGCTGCTGATCGCGCTCCAGATCGCGTTCGGCGTCTTCGGCTCGAACCCGGTGAGCACCCTGTTGACCGAGATCGTGGCCTGGCTGCCGCGGGCGATCGTGGCGATCGTGATCATCGTGGTCGCCTTCGCCGTCGCGCGCGCCGTGCAGGACATCGCCACGCGTGCGCTCGGCGGGCTGTCCTACGGGCCGACGCTCGGCAAGGCCGCCTCGTGGTTCATCATCGCGCTCGGCGTGATCGCGGCGCTGAACCAGATCGGTGTCGCCACCACCGTCACCACCCCGATCCTGATCACCATCCTGGCGACGGTCGGCGGTATCGCGGTCATCGGCGTCGGCGGTGGCCTGATCAAGCCGATGCAGCAGCGGTGGGAGGGGTGGCTGACGAAGGCCGAGAACGAGGCTCCGCAGGCCAAGGCCCAGGCCTACCAGCGCGGCCGTGAGGACGTGCGGCGGACCGCGCAGGGCGTGTCGCCGGCCGAGCAGACCACCCGGATGACCGAGACCCCGGCGCACGCGGCGAGCATGCCGACGCCGCCGGTCGGCACGCCGATGCAGCCGGGACCGTCCACCGTCCAGCCGACCCGACCGGTCCAGCCGCACCCCGGCCAGTTCCCGCCGGGCGAGCAGCGCTGACCTCCACCGCCACGCGGCGGAACAC
This sequence comes from Actinosynnema sp. CA-299493, assembly GCF_050946825.1. NCBI lineage: Bacteria > Bacillati > Actinomycetota > Actinomycetes > Pseudonocardiales > Pseudonocardiaceae > Actinosynnema > Actinosynnema sp. CA-299493. The sequence continues at coordinate 2,065,980 of NZ_CP191993.1, read as the reverse complement.
CCGTCACCGGCGGAACGCGTCAACGAACGCTACGCAGGGGTCCTCGCCCAGGGCAGGGTTCCGGCAAAGTCGTTTGTGCTGTTCAGTGGGTGATTCCGAGGAGTTGGAGTGGTCGTCGGGGGTCACGGGCCATGGCCCGTGACCCTTTGGCGATGTTGGTGTGGCCGGCCAGGCGCAGGGCGTTGACGGCGAGGTTGCGCAGGCCGGCCATGATGCGGGGTGCGTGGCCGGCGCGGATCCGGGAGGCGTCCTCGCCGTAGGTGACGTCACGGACCCAGTGCAGCCGGTTCTCGATCTGCCAGTGTCCGCGCAGGTAGGTGGCGACGCGGGCGGGGTGGGCGTCCTCGCCGGTCAGGCTGGTCACCCCGAGCGCGGCGTAGGCACCGCGCCTGCCGGTGGTGTGACAGGTCCGGTAGCGCTCGACGAGGAACGCGTGGTTCGCGTGGGGAAAGTCGACCTCGCCGAACCCGCGGTCCCCGAGCGGGGCGACACGGACGGTGCGCAGTTCGGTGCGGCCGTGCCCGCGCTCCCGGAACACCAGGCACGGCATGTCGTCCCAGGGCAGCGAATCGAGCTGGGTGTAGACCCTCGGCCAGCCGGTCTTGACGGTGAACACGTAATGCGCGCCCCGCTCGTGCAGGTAGCGGGCGTGGTCGCGTTGGGTGTGCAGCGCGTCGGCGGTCACCACCACCCCGGCCAGGTCGACGGTGTCCAGCAGCGGCCGGAACCCGGCGAGTTCGCCGCCGGTCGGGACCTGCCGCTGACCGGCCACGATGCCGTCCTCGTGACGGAACACGGCCATCAGGTGCACCCCGGAGCCGCCGGCACGGCCGAACGTGGCGGCCACCGACTTGCCGTCCACCGCCACCGCCGGCAACACCCCGCCGGTCTCCCGTCCGTCGACCCGCGACGCGGACCAGGCGCCGATCACCGCGTCCAGCGCGTCACCGTCCACCCGCGACAACACCCTGCGCACCGTGGACTCCTCCGGTGCCAGGAACCGGTCGCCGACGATGTCGAACCGCACCCCGAGCCGTCGCAACAACCGCTGCGGCGCGTCGGCGGCCCATTCCGCGATCGCCGCGAACGACCGCGCACCCGCCACCACCGCCGCCGCGGACAGCAGCAGGATCGACGACAGGGAGTGCCGCACCCCACGACGCTTGCGCGGATCCGGCACCCGATCCAGAAAAACCCGCAGGTCCGCGACCTGCCCGACCGGCACCGAGGCCAGCCGGTCGACAACCACGGGCATCGGGCAGGATGACAACGCGGGCACGGCACTCCCAAGATCATGCGACGTAGACACTCACATGATCGACCAGAGCGCCGTGCCCGTCCCACAATCAAACCCTCACCAGCACAAACGACTTTGCCGGAACCCTGCTCGCCCAGGGGACCCCTGCTTTTATTGTGCCGGCGACCACCGACAAAACCGGGCGTCCACACCCTGGGCAGGTATGAACCAGCCGGCACTCGGGACACGCGGGACGTGCGCGATTCGGACCGACCGGCATGATCCCGGCGGCGTGCGCACCGGCAGCCGCCGGTGCGCGGACTCAGGCTTCGAGGGCCGGCTCGTCACGCCGGGCGAGGTGGCAGACCGAGGCCAGTCTCAGCGTCAGCCAGTCCGCGTTCGCCCAGTCCACGATCGCCGGCGGCGCCCAGCCGTGTGCCTCCGCCTCGTCGAGCACGCCCTTGGCGTACCCGGCCAGCAGCACCGCGCCGGCCACCGCCACCGCCGGCACGCCGAACGCGAGGATGTCGCGCACCGCCGCACCGTGCTGGTCGATCGCCGCCAGCACCCCGGGCGCCAGGACGCCAGGCGCCAGCACCGCCGCGATACCGAGTTCGTCGCTCAACCGGTCCAAGAACCGGCGAGCGGGGAAGTCCCTCCAACCACTCACAAGGCGGACACCCTACGCTGTGCGGGGCAATCGACCCACCATCGAACACGTGTTCTATGATCACGCCGGGTCGAGCCGGATGCGCAGAGAGGAAAACGAGAACGTGCAGGCGGACACGCTCGTGGAGCAGGAAGAGACGGTGGACGCCGAGGCGCCCGCCGCACCCGTGCAGCAGGAGGTCGCACCCGTGGCGCAGGCAGAGCAGGCAGCACAGCCCGCCAAGGTCGAGGCCGAGGCGAAGCCCGCGGAGCCCGAGGCCAAGCCCGCGGACGCCGAGGCGAAGCCCGCCAAGCGGCCGAAGTCGACGGCCAAGAAGACCCGCACGGTCGAGCTGACGCTGACCGTCACCGGGACGGCCGACGGCGATTGGCAGGCCGACCTGGTGCACGGCACCAAGCGGGTCGTGCAGGGCCTGTCGATCTCGGCCGCGGCGGTGTCGCGGGCGGCCAAGGAGCTGCACGACGACATCGCGGGCGGCATCGACGAGGTCATCGAGACGGCCCGCGCCCAGCACCGCACGCGGATGGAGGAGCTGGAGGCCGAGCTCGCGAGGGTCAAGGCCGCGCTGGCCGAGCTGAGCGACTGACCTACCAGGACGGGTGCCGCCGCCCGAGCAGAGCGACGGCACTCTTCCTCGGCGTGACGGGTCGAGCACCAGTCCGTGCTCCGCGTCAGTCGGCGTCGATCTGGTACACGAGCTGATAGCGCTCGCTGCTCATGGTGATGTAGTTGACCTCCACCGCACGGTCGCCCGCGAAGGCGACCCGGATCACCTGGAGCACGGGGAAGCCGAGCGGGAGCTGCAGGAGTTCCGCCTCTCGCGGTCGCGGAGAGCGGGCCGACACCACCTCGGTGAAGTGCGTCAGCTCGAACCCCATCTCTTCCAGCCGTGCGTAGGCGCCGCCCGACCCGGTGTCGACCTCTTCGAGCCGGGTGCCACCGGCGATCTCGGCGGGCAGGTACGACACGGCGAGCTGCACCACCTCGCCGTCGGCGCGCATGACCCGGTCTCGCACGACCACCTCGTGCTCTTGCTCCGCATCCAACCCGAGGTAGGAGCGGACGTCCTCGCTTGCTTGCTCCCGCCCGACCTTCACCGTGACAGCGGGCTGCCACCGCCCGGCCGCCGCGTCCGACATGAACGTGCCGCGACCCCCGGTTCGCTCCGCCTTGCTCAGACGGTTGCGAGCGAGGCGGACGATCGGCTTCCGCTCGGAGACGAACCAACCCCTGCCGGCCACGCTCAGCACCAACCCCTCAGCACGGAGTTGATCGATGGCCTCATTTGGACCATCACCCATCGTAGAACCTATCCGGACAGCCTGGACAGCTGCCGATAACCAGCACCTACGCGAAGAGATGTCAGGCGGAGGCCCAAGAGTCGATCATCGCGGACGGGGACCGCGAGGTCAGCTTCGATCGCGTCACGACCGTCGCGCTGACCTGGAACGGCCGAGAAGCCCCCTCTTCGGCCAACGGCTTTCGCACACCTCGACGTGCGAGAACCCCGCTCCGCTGTGGCAGGCGGAGCGGGGTTCTCGCACGTCGACGTCAGCGTGACGGGTCGAGGACGAGTTTGCCGGTGGTTCGGCGGGCGCGCAGGTCCTCGTGCGCGCGGCGCACCTCGGACATCCCGTACTCGCCCCCCGGCACGGCACGCAGGTCGCCCGCCAGGACCAGGTCGAACAGCTCGCCCATGGCCCGGTGCACGACCCGGCCGGGCAGCTTGAACGCGTGCGGCAGCCACATGCCCGCGATCGCGGTCGACTTGACCAGCAGCTTGCCAGGCGCGACGGGGGTCGGTTGCTCCCGGCTGGCCATGCCGTAGAACGCCAGCCGCCCGAACGGGGCCAGCGCGGCGATGCTCTGGTCGGTCACCGCGCCGCCGGTCATGTCGAGCACGACGTCGACGCGCCGACCGCCGTTGGCCTCGCGCAGCACGTCGGTCATGTCCGGCGCGGTGGAGTCGACGGCGACGTCCGCGCCGAGGTCCAGCGCCAGCTTGCGCTTGTCCTCGGTGCTGGCGGTGGCGATGACGCGACCCGCGCCCCACTTCTTCGCCAGCTGCACGGCCAGCGACCCGACCCCGCCGGCCGCCGCGTGCACGACGACGCTCTCCCCCGGCTCCAAGTGCGCGCTGCGACGCAGCAGCAGCCAGGCCGTCGCACCCTGCACGACCAGGCTCAACGCGGTCAGGTCGTCCACGCCGTCCGGCACGTCGAACGCGGTCGCCTCGGGCACCACGGCCTTCTGCGCGTACCCGCCGAAGTTGGTGAGGCCGACCACGCGCCGGTCGCCCGCCGTGCCGACGACCTCGCCGCCGGGCACCATCGGCAGCTGCATCTTCGACAGGTAGGAGTTCTCGGCCTGGTGGGTGTCGGCGTAGTTGAGGCCCGCGCGGCTGACGTCGACGAGCAGTTCGCCCTCGCCCGCGACGGGGTCGGGCAGCTCGACCTCGTCGAGGACCTCGGGTCCGCCGAACTCGGTGATCTGGATGGCGCGCACGGTGGTCAGTTCTCCTTGGCGATCGGGTCGTGGTCGAGGCGCACGCGCTCACCGGTGGCGGTGCGCGGGCCGGGTGGGTTGGGGAAGGTGAACGGCGCGCTGGGGCGTCCGGCCTGCACGAACCAGCATTCACCTGGTTTGCCGTCGCGCAACACGGAGACGAAGGCGTCGACCACGTCGTCCACGCTCATGACCGGCATCCCGGCGGACTCCAGGGTGGACTTGAAGCCGGTGATGATGGCGGTGTCGGCGAAGGACGGGCACACCGCGGTGACGGTGACGCCGTCGGCGGCGGCGATCGGGCCCAGGCCGCGGACCAGGCCGACGACGGCGGCCTTGTTCGCGCCGTAGAGGGGGTCCATGGGCATCGCCATCAGGCCGGCCATGCTGGCGGTGGCGACGATGCGCCCGCCGCGCTTCTTCAGCTCGGGCAACGCCGCGTGCGCGCCGAACACGACACCGTCGAGGTTGATGCCCATGACCGTGCGGTACCGCTCGGCGTCGAAGTCGTCACCCAGTCCGAAGCCGGTGGCGATGCCCGCGTTGAGCACGGCGATGTCGAGCCCGCCGAACCGCGCCACGGCCGTCGCGACCGCCGCCTCGTTCTGCCCGGGGTCGCGCACGTCGCAGCGCGCGAACACGCCGCCCACCTCGTCGGCCACGGCTTCGCCCCGCGCGTCGTCCACGTCGGCGACGACCACGGACGCGCCGGCGGCGGCCAGTCGGCGTGCCACCCCCGCGCCGATGCCGTTCGCGGCTCCGGTGACCAGTGCGACCTTGCCCGAGAACTCCACCGCGCCTCCTCTGGCTGGCATTCCGACCAGTCGGTATGGTTCTCCTGACACGCTCTGGCGTCAAGGCGATGTCGCCGGTAGGTTACTAAGCGGTTGCTTAGGCCCGCAGATCAAGGAGGACTGACCGTGGCCGAGACGGACGCACGGGTGGCCATCGTCACCGGTGCCGCACGCGGCATCGGCGCCGCCGTAGCCACGCGGCTCGCGCAGGACGGCCTGGCCGTCGCGCTGCTCGACCTCGACGAGGGCAGCTGCGCCGAGGCCGTGGAGAAGATCAAGGCCTCCGGCGGGACGGCCGTCGCGGTGGGCGTGGACGTCAGCGACAGCGCGGCGGTGGACGCGGCCGTGCAGCGGGTGGCCGACGAGCTCGGCGCGCCGACCGTACTGGTCAACAACGCGGGCATCCTGCGGGACAACCTGCTGTTCAAGATGACCGACGACGACTGGGACGCGGTGATCAACGTCCACCTGCGCGGCACGTTCCTGATGAGCCGGGCGGTGCAGAAGTTCCAGACGGCGGCGAAGTGGGGCCGGATCGTCAACCTGTCCAGCACGTCGGCGCTGGGCAACCGGGGCCAGGCGAACTACTCGGCCGCGAAGGCGGGCCTGCAGGGGTTCACCAAGACGTTGGCGATCGAGCTCGGCAAGTTCAACGTGACGGTCAACGCGATCGCGCCGGGGTTCATCGCGACCGACATGACCGCCGCGACGGCGGCCCGGGTCGGCATCGACTTCGAGGACTTCAAGAAGGGCGCGGCGGCGGCGATCCCCGTGCAGCGCGTCGGCACGCCCGAGGACATCGCGCACACGGCGTCGTTCCTGGTCAGCGAGGGCGCCGGGTTCGTGTCCGGTCAGGTCATCTACGTCGCCGGCGGACCGAAGGACTGACATGCGGGTATTCGCTGACCTGGAGGAACTGGCCGCCGCCAAGGGCGAGCACCTCGGCCACGGCGAGTGGCACGAGATCACGCAGGCGGAGATCAACCTGTTCGCCGACGCCACCGGCGACCACCAGTGGATCCACGTCGACCTGGAGAAGGCCGCCGCGGGGCCGTTCGGCGGTCCGGTCGCGCACGGCTACCTGACGTTGTCCCTGATCCCGTTGCTGGTCCGGGACATCTACGCGGTGCGGGGGCTGGCGATGGGCGTGAACTACGGGTTGAACAAGGTGCGCTTCCCGAGCCCGGTCGTCGTGGGGTCGCGGGTGCGGGCCGGCGCGGAGCTGGCGGAGATCACCGACGTGGCGCAGGGCAAGCAGGCCGTGGTGAAGGTGACCGTCGAGATCGAGGGCAACCCGAAGCCGGGGTGCGTGGCGGAGACCGTGGTCCTGCTCGTGCCGGCCGCCTGACCCGACGGGCACGGCACTCCCCCCGACGAGTGCCGTGCCCGTCGTCCTACCGGTCTCGCGCCGTGGGCTCGCCGACCTCCGGCGCGGACGATCAGTCCCGTGCCTCGCGGGCCACGCGCTCCAGTCGCTCGCGGTACGTCTGCCAGTCCAACGACGGCATGTTGTCGTTGTCCGGGCGCAGGCCGGCCTCGCCGTCGACCAGCTCGCGCACGATGTCGGCGTGCCCCGCGTGCCGGTTGGTCTCCGCGATCATGTGCACCAGCACGCGGTGCAGGGTGACCGCCCGGCGCTCCGCCGACCACCACGGCACGGCGCCCGGCGCGTCCAGGTCCAGTGCCTCGATCGTCGCGTCCGCGTGCTCGCACGCCCGCCGGTAGAGCCTGACGACGTCCTCACGCGACTCGTCGGCCGTGGCCCACATGTCCGCGTTGGGCTCCGCGTCCTCGTCCATCCACTCGAACCGCTCGCCGAACGGCCGGTCGAACGTGTCGGCGAAGTAGGCGATCTCCATCGCGGCCAGGTGCTTGACCAGGCCCAGCAGGTTCGTGCCCGTCGGCGTCAACGGGCGGCGCACGTCGTAGGAGGACAGGCCCTCCAGCTTCCACAGCACGGCCTCGCGCGCGATCCGCAGGTAGCGGTGCAGGTCTGATTTCACGGCACGATCCTCACACCGGGCGCAGGGACGCCAGCAGCAGGTCCGCGAAGTGGCGTCCCACCTGCTTGGCCGACAGCGGCCCGTCGGCGCTGTACCACTGGCCGAGGTGGTGGACGGTGCCGAAGAAGTAGTGCACGGTCAGGTCCGCGGGCACGTCCGCGCGGAACACGCCGGTGGCCTGCCCCTCCTCCACCAGCGACCGGAACCGCTCGTGGTAGCGCCGCCGTTCCACCCGCATCTCGCGCCGCTTGTCCTCGGCCAGGTGGTCGGCCGACCGGAAGTACACGCGCGCCTGGTCGAAGTTGTCCACCGACGTGACCACGACGTCGACCGCCGCCGCGTGCAGCCGCTCGGCCACCGGCGCGGACCCGGACGCGAAGTGGTCCAGCCGCTCGGTCTGCATCCGCAGCAGGCTGCCGTAGATCTCGTGCAGCAGGTCGTCCTTGGACCCGAAGTAGTGGTACATGGCGCCCTTGGTGACGCCCGCCAGGTCCACGATGTCCTGCACCGCGACCCGGTCGAAGCCCTTGGCGGCGAACAACCGCGTCGCGGCGTCGATCAGCCGCTCCGGTACCGATGCCATGGGCCAAGCATCGCACGCCGCGTCACTGGAACATCGCGATCGGTCGGATGACCAACTGCTGGTCGTCCGCCTTCCACGCCTGCACCTTGCCGAGGCACCGCGCCTGGAAGCCGCCCTCGGGCACGACGTCGTCGCGCAGCCCGGCGTGGTAGCACTCGACCCGCACCTGCGGCCCCGCCTCGGGGTCGTCCGGGTCGCCGAACGGCGCCAGGAACACCGTCGTGCCGTCGCGGTCGGACGTCACCCGGAACACGCCCTTCACCGACACGTACGAGTCGATCCGCCGCAGCCGCACCACGTCCGCGGGCTTCAGGTGCTGTTCGAGGTGCTGCTCCAGCGCCGTGTTCCGCCGCACGGACAGGTCGCGCAGGTCGACGTGCACGACACCGGACGCCGCCTCCAGCGCGTCGAGCAGCACGCCGACCACCGCGATCGGCTCGTACTGCTCGATGTAGGTCTTCACCACCTCGCGCCCGGACGTCCGCGCGCCCTCCACCCCCAGGTCCAGGCCCTTCAACGCGATCTTGCCGTCCTTGGTGACGCCGACCCGGTCCACGACCTCCTTGGTCATCGCGTCGCCGTACCGCCCGACCTGGTAGAGGTCCATCACGGACTTCTCGTGCAGGTAGATGGTCAACCCGGGGATCTCGCGCGACGGCGTGAACCGGCGCCGCGACCGCCACGTCCACAGGCCGACGCCGAGGGCCACGGCGAACGCCGACGCGGTCACGACCCACAGCACCACCCACGGCCACCACACCGACCACCACAGCGCTCTATCGACAGCCACGGATCTCCTTCACCGCCTCCAGCAGCGACCCCGAGCCCGCGTCCACCACGCGCCCGCCGGTCGCCCGCGCCACCCGGTCCAGCTCCACCGGGTCGGCCTCGCCGAACCGGATCGCGTACGTGCGCGCCGGCGGGGTCGGCCACGCGGCCAGGAACTCGTCCGCGCTCATCCCCGCGTTGTTCTCGCCGTCGGTCATCAGCACCACCGTGCCGTCGCCGACCACCCGGTAGGCGTGGTCCAGCGCCGACCAGATCGCGGTGCCCGTCTCCGACAGCTCGGCCGACGTCAACGCGCCGGCCAACTCCTCCAGGTCCGCGGCGGTGCGGATGACGATGCCGCGCTCCTCCAGCACGGCGCCCGCGAACCGCACCAGCACGACCGTCTCGCCCAGCCGGAACCGGTCGAACCCGCCCGCCCGGCTCAACGTCGCGAACGCCTCGCGCAGCCCGGCGATCCGCGCGCCCGCCATGGACGTCGAGTGGTCGAGCACGAACACCACCCGACCGGACCGGCCGGCGCGGTCGTAGGCAGCGAGCAGGGTGTCCACGACCGCCTGCGTGCCCGGGAAGTACAGCGCGGTGCCGATCGGCTCGCGCAGCGCCGCCACGCGCTCCACCTGCGGGTCGGACGGCCGGCGGAAGGTCCGTTCCATGATCGCCCGCTGGGCCGGCGGCGAGCGCAGCCACTCCACCACCCGGTCGTACGCGGCCCGCTTGTCCGGCTTCAGCAGCATCAACGGGTAGTCGGACAGCACGATGCCGTCCTTCGGGTACACGACCTCCAACGGCTCGCGGAGCTGCCCGGACGCGTTGAGCGACAGCACCGTCGACTCGTAGGCGACCACGGCGTCCACCTCGTCCTGCCGCTTCGCGTACTCGTCACCGACCTCCGCCGCGCCGGGCGCGCCGAACACCCGTCCGGTGAGGAAGCCCTGGAGCTTGTCGCAGGTGACGTCCTCGGCGCGCAGGGCGGCGCCGGTGCCGGCGGCGGCCGTGGCCACCCCGATCAACGCCGCCATCCCGCTGCCGGACACCCTCGGGTCGGCCATCCCGAAGCGCAGCTCACCGGCCGCCGCGCGGCTCGCCACGTCGGCCCACGACGCACCGCGCAGCAGGTCCGCCTTGCCCGCCTTCACGCCGAGGACCAGCGGGGAGACCATCGTGCTGGTGGACAGCGGCAGGTCTGCGGCCTTCAGCTTCAGGTACCGGTTCGTGGCCAGCCAGGCGAGGTCGTGGTCGACGCCCGCGGCCAGCTCCTCGCTCGCCCGCACCGTGCCCCGCCGGTCGAGCTTCAGCTCGACGCCGGTGTCGCGGCGCAGGTCGTCCAGCACGGGCGCGAGGTCCGCGAGCTCCGAACTGGCCAGCACGGTCAACGTGACCGGCTCGGGGGCGCCGGCCGTGCAGCCGGCCAGCGCCGCCACGACCACCAGCGACGCGGCCAGGGCAGCCCTCACAGCGGCACCCCGCTCGGGCAGGAGCCGAGCTCCTCGATCATCGCCGCGAGGGCTTCCGGCTTGGCCACGAACGTCTCGGTGTCGCCCTGACCGGGGTTGCCCTTGGGGATGCCGCGCTCGTCCAGCACGGTCCCGACCGACGCGCTGCCCGCCCGGCCGAGGCGGAAGCCGAGCTCCACCGCGCGCCGGAGCAGCCGGGGGTCCTCCTGCAACAGGCGTCCGACCTTCTCCCCCTGCTCGCTGAACGCGATCAGCCACGGTTCGGCGTGGTGGTGCGCGTCGGGGTAGAGCAGCACGCGCTCGTGGTCGACCGAGCCGCGCTGCTCCTTGGTGCGGATCTGGTAGGCCAGGTACTGGTGCTCGTACATGACGCCGACCGGGGCGAACGTGCGGCCGTCCGGCGAGAAGAACGTGCGGCCGATGCCCGCGCCGAACTGGCCCTCGACCTCGAACAGCGGCTTGATCTTCGCCGCGACCGCCTTGGCGTCGGCCTCGGTCGGCGCGCGCCTGTCGTTGGCGGCGAACGCGACCACGGCGAGGTAGGCCGCGCCCGAGTAGGCCCGGCACGGATCGGGCGACTGGGCGATGATCTGGTTCACGTTCGTGAGGCCGCCGCCCTCGATGCCGTCCCAGGTCTTGCCGTCGAGCGTGAGCTGGACGAACTTCGCCATGTCGAGGGTGTAGTAGAGCCCCTCGGTGTTCTCCTGCGGGCGCGCCACCTCCAGCTTCGCCAGCGCCTGCGCGTAGTCGCTGAAGGCGGCGATCACCAGCGGGGTGGTGAACGGGTAGTACGGCTTGCCGCCCACCCGGTCGTGGATCTGCCGCGCGGTGAGCTGGCCGGAGGGCATGACGAAGTCGAACGACGTGGGGTTCGCCCGCTCCTTGGCGATCTCCGTCGAGCCGCCGGAGTCGGTCACGTGCACCTGGACGCCGTTGGCCATCAGGATGCGGCGGACCTCGGGGTCGGCGAAGAACTCGACCTTGGAGGCCATCATGGCGCGGACGATCGTGACGCCCTGGAACGGCAGCGCGACGACGCCGTTGGCGAGCAGCGTGATGGCGCCGACCAGCGCGATGGCCGTCGACACGCCGAACGGCAGCAGGAAGCGCTTGCGCCGGAAGACCGACCTGGGCGGGTCGAGGACGACTAATGCGGGCTCTTCGGTCGAGCTGCTCACGACCACCGGAACTCCCCCGTGCGGACGGCGATCTTCCCTGCCTAGAGGCTAGATCGCCGAACCGCCGCGGTGGGTCACAAGTCGGGAATTCAGCCGCCCAGCGTGACGCCGCCGTCCACCACGAACGTCGCGCCCGTGGTGTAGCCGCCCGCCGCCGACGCGAGGAACACGACGGCCGCGGCCAGTTCCTCCGGGTCGCCCACGCGGCCCAGCGGCAGGCGCGAGATGTGCCCTTCGAGGTAGCCCTCGGGGTACTGGTCGGTCATCTCGGAGGCGAAGTAGCCCGGCGCGAGCGCGTTGACCCGGATGCCCTTGCGGCCGGTCCACTGCTGCGCCAGGTCGCGGGTCAGGCCGAGCAGCCCCGCCTTGGACGCCGAGTACGCGGCCTGCGGCAGGCCGCCGGAGACCAGGCCCAGCACGCTGGAGACGTTGACGATCGAACCGCCGTCGGTCATCACGGCCGCCGCCGCCTGCGCCATCCAGTACGCGCCGTTGAGGTTGACGTCCATGACGCCGAGGAACTGCTCGGGCGTCTCCCGGGACGCGGGCACCGCCGACGCGACACCGGCGTTGTTCACCAGCACGCGGACCGGGCCGAACTCCGCCGCGGCACGGGCCACCTCGCGGCAGTCGTCGGGCTGCGCCACGTCCGCCCGCACGACCAGCGCGCGCCGACCCGCGTCCTCCACCAGCTTCGCGGTGCCTTCGAGCCGGTCCACCCGCCGGGCGGCGAGCACGACGTCCGCGCCCGCCTCCGCGAGGCCCTTGGCGAACGCCACGCCCAGGCCCGAGGACGCGCCGGTGACGATCGCGACCTGCCCGTCCAGCCGGAACTTGTCCAGGATTCCCATTCAGCTCAGCCTCTCCAGGATGATCGCCATGCCCTGACCGCCGCCGACGCACATCGTCTCCAGCCCGAACCGGGCGTCCCGGGCGCGCATCCCGTTGATCAGGGTGGTCATGATGCGGGCGCCGGTCGAGCCGAACGGGTGGCCGAGCGCGATGGCGCCGCCGTGCACGTTCAGCTTGTCCATGTCGATGCCGAGCGCGCGCTGGCTGGCCAGCACCTGCACCGCGAACGCCTCGTTGATCTCGACCAGGTCGATGTCGTCGATGGTGAGGTTCGCGTGCGCGAGCGCCTGCCTGGTGGCGTCGACCGGGCCGAGGCCCATGACCTCCGGGGAGAGGCCGGACACGCCGGTGGACACGATGCGCGCCAACGGGGTCAGGCCCAGTTCCTTGGCCCGGACGTCGCTCATGACGACCACGGCCGCCGCGCCGTCGTTGAGCGGGCAGCAGTTGCCGGGTGTGACGGTCCCCTGCGGGCGGAAGGACGGCTTGAGCGCCGACACGGCCTCGTAGGTGACGCCCTTGCGCGGACCGTCGTCGGTGGCGACGACCGTGCCGTCCGGCAGGGTGACCGGGGTGATCTCGCGGGCGAAGAAGCCGTCCGCGATGGCCTTCTCCGCCAGGTTGTGCGAGCGGACGCCGAACTCGTCCTGGTCGCGGCGGCTGATGCCGAGCGAGGTGGCGACGTTCTCGGCGGTCTGGCCCATCGAGATGTAGTAGTCCGGCAGCTCGCCGTCCGCGCGCGGGTCGTGCCACGGCTCGTTGGTCTCGGCGGTGTGCTGGGTGCGTTCGCGCGCGGCGTCGAACAGCGGGTTGAAGTGCGGGTCGTCGTGCCGGTAGCGGGAGACGCACTCCACACCGGCGCTGATGAACGCGTGGCCCTCGCCGGCCTTGATGGCGTGGAAGGCCATGCGCGCGGTCTGCACGGACGACGCGCAGAACCGGTTGACCGTGGTGCCGGGCAGGGAGTCCAGGCCGAGCTGGACGGCGATGCGGCGGGCCACGTTCTGGCCGTGCTCGTCCTGCGGCTCGGCGCACCCCAGGTGCAGGTCGGTGATCTCTCCCCGGTCCAGCTCCGGCACCTGGTCCAGCGCGGCGGCGACGACCTGCGCGGCCAGGTCGTCCGGGCGCAGGTCGACCAGCGAGCCCTTGCGCGCGCGGCCGATCGGCGAACGCGAGGTGGCGACGATGACAGCCTCGGGCATGGCGGTGCTCCTGTGTCTAGAGGCCGAGGTCGCGGCCGATGAGTTCCTTCATGATCTCGTTCGAACCCGCCCAGATCCGGGTCACGCGGGCGTCCATCCAGGCGCGGGCCACCCGGTACTCGGTCATGTAGCCGTAGCCGCCGTGCAGCTGCACGCACGCGTCGATGACGTCGTTCTGCACGTCCGCGCTCCACCACTTGGCCTTCGCCGCGTCCACGGCGGTCAGCTCGCGGCGGGTGTGCGCGTCGGTGCACTGGTCCAGGAACGCCTGCGTCACGTCGATCTTGGTGACGAGCTCGGCGAGGGTGAACTTGTTGTGCTGGAACGAGCCGATGGCCTGGCCGAACGCCTTGCGCTCCTTGGTGTACGCGATCGTCTCCAGCAGGATCTGCTTGGCGTGCGCGAGGTTGGAGATCGCGCCGCCGAGGCGTTCCTGCGGCAGGCGTTCCATCATGTAGATGAAGCCCTGGTCGACCTCGCCGATCACGTTCTCGTGCGGCACGCGGACGTCCTCGAAGAACAGCTCCGCGGTGTCGGACTCGGGCTGGCCGACCTTGTCCAGCTTGCGACCGCGCTCGAAGCCCTTCATGCCGGTCTCGACCGCGAACAGGGTGATGCCCCTGGCCTTCTTCTCCGGGCTGGTGCGCGCGGCGACCACGATCAGGTCGGCGGAGAAGCCGTTGGTGATGAACGTCTTGGAGCCGTTGAGGACCCAGTCGCCGCCGTCGCGCACGGCGGTGCTCTTGAGCGCGGCCAGGTCGGAGCCGCCGGAGGGCTCGGTCATGCCGATGCCGGTGGTCAGCTCGCCCGAGCAGAACCTCGGCAGCCAGCGCTGCTTCTGCTCCTCGGTGCACAGGTCGACCAGATAGGGCGCGACGACGTCGCCGTGGATGCCCAGGCAGGACGACATGCCGGCGCTGACCTTGGACAGCTCCTCGCCGAGCACGGCGTTGAACCGGTAGTCGTTCGCGCCGCTGCCGCCGTGCTCCTCGGGGACCTCCAGGCCCAGCAGGCCCTGCTTGCCCGCTTCGAGCCAGACGTCGCGGTCGATGTGGCGCTGCTCGACGAACCGCTCGTAGTTCGGGGTGAGGGTGCGGTCGCAGAACGCGCGCGCGGTCTCGCGGAACGCTTCGTGGTCGGGTTCGAACAGCGTGCGGCGCACTCTCGGATCCTCCATACTAAGCGGTTGCTTAGGTCTAAGCGTGTGCTTAGCCTGCGGTATCGTTCGGGTTCGTGTCAAGGAGGGCCGGCTGTGACGACGACCAGTGGTGAGTTCGCGCTCCTGGATGAGACGTGGTCCTCGGTGACGCCGCCGGCGGCCAGGCGGATGCTGATCGCCGCCGCCGCCGCGTTCTCGGTGCGCGGGTACCACGCGACGACGACCCGTGACATCGCGGCGCAGGCGGGCATGTCACCGGCCGCGGTCTACATCCACTACCGGTCCAAAGAGGAACTGCTGTTCCAGATCTCGCGGGTCGGGCACGCGACGTCGTTGTCGGTGCTGACGGGCGTGTCCGAGGTCGATCCGGTGGCGCGGCTGGCGGCGGCCGTGCGGGCGTTCGCGTCGTGGCACGCGGAGTACCACACCACGGCGCGGGTCGTGCAGTACGAGTTGAGCGCGTTGACGCCGGAGCACCTGGCCGAGGTGGTGGAGCTGCGGCGGCGGATCGAGGCCGCCGTGCGCGACATGATCACCGCGGGCGTGGCCGCGGGCGCGTTCGACGTGCCGGACGTGCGCGGCGCGACCCTGGCGGTGCTGTCGCTGTGCATCGACGTGGCCCGCTGGTACCGGCCGACGGCGCACCGCACGCCCACCGAGATCGGCGACCTCTACGCCGACCTGGTCCTCCGCATGGTCCGCACCCCCTGACCCCGCGTGAGTCCTACCTTCAGCCCGCGCGTGTCCTACGTTCGGAACGCGCGTGTCCTACGTTCGCGTACCCCGAGTTGAACACTCAGGACGCGCTCGACTGCGCTGAGCGTTCAACTCGGGTGTCCTGAACGTAGGACACGGTCGTTCTGAACGTAGGACACGCGAGACCTGAAGGTAGGACTCACGCGGGCCGAACGTAGGACTCTCGCGGTCAGCGCACGGATTTCCTGCCGTAGAACCCTGCGACGAGACTGACGCCGATGGCGGCGAGGACCACCTGCACGATGACCTCGATCCAGTCGATGCCGGGCGTGTCCTCCACGCCGAGCGCCCGGGCGATGAACGTGCCCAGGAACGCCGCCACGATGCCGACGACGATCGTCAGCCAGATGGGGATGGCCTGCTTGCCCGGCGCGACGAGCTTGCCCAGCAAGCCGATGATGAGACCCACGATCAGAGCGCTGATCACACCGCCGATGCCCACGATGCCTCCTGCGGGTTAGTCGCCTGCGAAGAAGTCCCCGACCTCGCCGAGGGCCTCACCCATCATCATCCCCACCGGGCACTCCAGCCGCAGTGTCAGCGACGACTTCACCCACTTGCGCCCGCCGCAGCGACGAACTCCGCGCCGGCCGCCCTAGTGGCCGAAACCGTGGGAAGATCGCCTGCCGGAGACCTGGTCCATCCACTGGTGCAGCAGCGCCGCCCAGTCCGTCCGGATCACCTCATCGTGGGACATGGCGAAGTGCCCGAACGAGTCGCCGCCCGCCCGGAACAGACCACCGCGGCGGTCCGCCTCCAGCACCACGTACAGCCGGTGCGGGTCGGTCACGAAGGTCAGCTCCAGCTGGCTGATCTTGCCCAGGAACTGCCCCGGCGGCAGGAACTCGACCTCCTGGTAGAACGGCAGCTGCTGCGGCACGCCGTGGATGCGCCCCGACTCGTTGTCCGCGCGCTGGAACCGGAACCCGAGCGCGCCGAACGCGTTCAGCACGTGTTCCTGTGACCGGATCGGGTGAATGGCCACCGGGTCGAGGTCACCCGGGTCGACGGCGCCGCGCACCTCCAGCTCCGTGCGCAGGCCCATCGTCATGCCGTGCAGGTGCTGCCCGTGCACGACGGTCAGCGGCGTCTCCAACGGCACCGGGAACTGGAACGGCAGCACCAGGTTCTGCCCCGGCGCGACGGTGATCCGCTGACCGACCACGACCCGCGCGAACTCGACGTCGCGGTTGTGCTCGTCGTCGCCGCTCTCCACCTCGACCCGCGTCACGAGCGACAGCTTGACCTGGTCGATCTCGACGGGGTGGTCACCGCCCGCGATCCGCACCTCGCCGGTCAGCAGTTCGCCCGGCCGGGTGTTCGGGTTGGTCAGCACCGTGTCCACCGACGGACCGCCGACTCCGAACGCGCGCAACATCCTCTTGAAAACCACGGTGGGTGCCTCCTGGCCTGCTGTGGGTCACGCCCTTGAGCTCGCGTTGCTCCAAGGACGTCGTGAGAGATGCATCGGTTCCCTCTGGACGAACGCGGAGCACGGGTGCCACTATGCGACCGCCGTCACATACTAAGCGGTCGCTCAGGAGGTTGAAGTGCCCACGCTGCTCGTCGCCAACCGGGGAGAGATCGCCGTCCGGGTGCTGCGCGCCGCCGCCGACCTCGGCTGGCGGACCGTCGCACTGGTCACCGACTCCGACGACGCGCACGGCCGGTTCGCCGACCGCGCCGTCCGGTTGCAAGGCTCCTACCTGGACGTGGACGCCGTGCTCGCCGCCGCCGAGGGGTGCGACCTGGTGCACCCCGGCTACGGGTTCCTGGCCGAGAACGCCCGGTTCGCCCGCCGCTGCGCCGAGGTCGGGCTGACGTTCGTCGGACCGCCGCCGGAAGTGCTGGAGCTGCTCGGCGACAAGAGCCGGGCCCGGGCCCTGGCCGCCGAGGTGGGCGTGCCGGTGCTCGCGGGCGCCGAGGACGGGTTCGAGGACTTCTTCCGCGCGCACGGCGCGGTGGTCGTGAAGGCCGTGGCCGGTGGCGGCGGCAAGGGCGTGCGGGTGGTGCGCCGCCTGGCCGACCTCGCCGCCGTCGTCGAGCGGTGCCGGGCCGAGTCGCTGGCCGCGTTCGGCGACGGCACCGTGTTCGTGGAGGAGCTGCTCGAACCGGCCCGGCACGTCGAGGTGCAGCTGGTCGGCACCACGGTGCTCGGCGACCGCGACTGCTCGTTGCAGGTCAGGCACCAGAAGCTGGTCGAGGTCGCGCCCGCGCCCGACCTCTCCCCCGACCTGCGGTCCGCGCTGCACGACGCGGCGGCGACGATCGCGCGCGCCGTCCGGTACACCGGGCTGGGCACGGTGGAGTTCCTGGTCGCGCCGGACGGCCGGTTCGCGTTCCTGGAGGCCAACCCCAGGCTCCAGGTCGAGCACACCGTCACCGAGCAGGTCACCGGGCTGGACCTGGTGCGGGCCCAACTGCTGCTGGCGGCCGAGGTCGAGCCGGACCTGTCGCACACGCCACGCGGCAGCGCGTTGCAGCTGCGCGTGAGCCTGACGTCCACAGGGCGGCTGTCGGCGTTCGTCCCGCCAACGGGACCGGGCGTGCGGGTCGACACGCACGCGTCCGTCGGCTACCGGGCGGGCCTCGGCTTCGACCCGCTGCTGGCGAAGGTCGTGGTGCACGCCGACGACCTGGAGACCGCGCTGCGGCGCGCCCGTCGCGCGCTGGACGAGTTCACCGTGGACGGCGCGCGGACGAACATCGGCTTCCTGCGCGGGCTCCTGGACCACCCGGACGTCCTGAAAGCGCACACCGGCCTGGTCGACTCGCTCCCCCGTGAGGACACCGGAGCGCGCGCTCCCGTGCAGGGAACGGTCGTCGCGATCGAGGACGGCGCGGTCGTCGTGGAAGCGATGAAGATGCAGCACGTCGTGCCGGTCGGCGACGCGCGCGTGCTGGTCGAGGTCGGCGACACGGTCGCGGAGGGCGCGCTGCTCGCCGAGGGGGTGGACCTGGCCGTCGAGGAGAAGGCCGTCGAGGTCGACCTGGACGACGTGCGGCCCGACCTCGCGGAAACGTTGGCGCGGCACGACTTCTCGCGTCCCGAGGTGGAGGCGAAGCGGCACGCGGCCAACCGCCGCACGGTCCGGGAGAACATCGCCGACCTGTGCGAGGAGTTCGTGGAGTACGGCGGGCTGGCCATCGCCGCGCAACGCCGCCGCCGGTCGTTGGACGAGCTGGTCGAGCGCACCCCGGCGGACGGGCTGGTGGCGGGCGTCGGGCGGGTGAACGGCGGCCAGGTCGTCGCGCTGTCCTACGACTACACGGTCATGGCGGGCACGCAGGGCCTGCGCAACCACGCCAAGAAGGACCGGATGTTCGAGCTGGCCGAGCAGCGGCGGCTGCCCGTGGTGCTGTTCGCCGAGGGCGGCGGCGGGCGGCCCGGCGACACCGACCACGGCGGCGTCAGCGGGTTGGACTGCATGGCGTTCCACCTGTTCGCGAAGCTGTCCGGGCTGGTGCCGCTGATCGGCATCGCGTCCGGCCGCTGCTTCGCCGGCAACGCCGTGCTGCTGGGCACGTGCGACGTGGTCATCGCGACCCGGGACGCGACCATCGGCATGGGCGGTCCGGCGATGATCGAGGGCGGCGGGCTCGGCGTGTTCCGGCCCGAGGAGGTCGGCCCGGTCGACGTGCAGGTGCCCAACGGCGTGATCGACGTGCTCGTGTCCGACGAGGCCGAGGCCGTCGCGGTGGCCAGGAAGTACCTGTCGTACTTCCAGGGCCCGGTGGACAGCTGGGAGTGCGGTGACCAGCGGCTGCTGCGCCACCTCGTGCCGGAGGACCGGGTCCGCGCCTACGACGTGCGGGCGGTGGTGGAGACCCTCGCCGACACCGGCTCGGTGCTGGAGCTGCGACCGGAGTTCGGGCGCGGCATCGTCACCGCCCTGGTCCGGGTCGAGGGCAGGCCGCTGGGGCTGATCGCGAACGACCCCGGCCACCTCGGCGGCGCGATCGACGCCGACGCCGCCGACAAGGCCGCCCGGTTCCTGCGGCTGTGCGACGCGTTCGACCTGCCGGTGGTGTCGCTGTGCGACACGCCGGGGTTCATGGTCGGGCCGGACGCCGAGCGCACCGCGACCGTGCGGCACCTGACCCGGATGCTCGTGGCCGGCGCGAACCTCGACGTGCCGTTCGGGTTCGTGGCGCTGCGCAAGGCCTACGGGCTGGGCGCGCAGGCGATGGCGGCGGGCAGCTTGAAGGTGCCGCTGTTCGCGGTGTCGTGGCCCAGCGGCGAGTTCGGCCCGATGGGGCTGGAAGGCGCGGTGCGGCTCGGGTACCGGCGCGAGCTGGACGCCATCGACGACCCGGCGCAGCGCAAGGAGATGTTCGAGGCGATGGTCTCCGCCGCCTACGAGCACGGCAAGGCGCTCAACGTGGCGTCCGCGTACGAGATCGACGACGTGATCGACCCGGCGGACACCCGGCGCTGGATCACCACCCTGCTCACCGGTCCCGACCCCGTCCCGGTCCGGACCGGCAAGAAACGCCCGTTCGTGGACACCTGGTGAAAGGGAACAAGCACATGGTCACGACCGCTCCCCCCGAGCGGCGCACGTTGCGCAAACTCATGGCGGCCGGGCTCGTCGGCTCGTCGCTCGAGTGGTACGACTTCTTCATCTACGCCACCGCCGCGGCGCTGGTGTTCCCGAAGTTGTTCTTCCCCGAGGCGTCCGCGCTGGTGGGACTGCTGCTGTCGTTCAGCACGTTCTGGGCGGGGTTCATCGCCAGGCCGGTCGGCGGGCTGGTGTTCGGGCACGTCGGCGACAGGTTCGGCCGCAAGCCCGCGCTGGTGACGTGCCTGGCGCTGATGGCCGCGGCGACGTTCCTGATCGGGTTGCTGCCGACCAGCGCGACGCTGGGCGTGGCGGCGCCGGTGCTGCTCGTGCTGCTGCGGTTCCTCCAGGGCATCGCCGTGGGCGGGCAGTGGGGCGGCGTCGTGCTGCTGCTGACCGAGACCGCGGGGCCGCGGCGGCGCGGGTTCGCCGGGACGTTCGGGCAGGCGGGCGTGCCGCTCGGGGTGATCCTGGGCAACGTGGCGTTCCTGGTCGTCGGCGCGGTGGTGCCGGCCGCCGAGTTCGCCACGTGGGGGTGGCGGGTGCCGTTCCTGGCGAGCGCGCTGCTGTTCCCGGTGGTGCTGTTCATCCAGCTGAAGGTGGAGGACAGCCCGGTGTTCCGGGAGATCGAGGCACGGCGTCCCGCCGGACCACCGCCGGCGCCGTTGAAGGAGGTGCTGCGGACCCACCGGCGGCCGGTGTTGCTCGGGGCCGGGCTGCTGTTCGCCTCGAACGCGGTGTTCTACGTCAGCATCGCCGGCGTGCTCGACTACGCGACCCGCGAGCTGGGGCTGGCGCGCAACTCGGTGCTGGTGGTGACGCTGCTGTCGTCGCTGCTCAGCGTGCCGGTGATCCTGCTGGCCGGGCGTTGGTCGGACCGGCACGGCAGGCGTCCGCTGATCGTGGTGGGCGCGGTGGCCATGATCGTGTGGGCGTTCCCGTACTTCTGGCTGGTCGACACCGCGTCGTTGGGCCTGATCTTCGTCGCGCTGGCCGTGTCGGGCGTGGGGTCGAGCCTGGTCTACGGACCGGTGGCGGCGTACCTGGCGGAGCTGTTCGAGCCGCAGGTGCGGTACTCGGGCGCGTCGCTGGCGTACCAACTGGCGTCGATCCTGGTCAGCGGCGGCACCCCGGTCATCATGACGGCACTGCTCGTGTCCACCGGCACCTCGGCCTCGGTGTCGGCGTTCCTGCTGGTCATGGGCGTGGTCACGCTCGCATCCGTGCTCGGGCTGCGGGAGACGCACAAGGCATAACACGAAAGTGTGCAGAAACTTGAGATTCCACCCGAAATGGCAATAGCCTCCGCCCCGTAACGTCATACGGAAGAGGCCGCTTTGATCGGGTATGGATACATCGGCGGGGAAAGTGGGAATGACGGCTGAGTTCGGCCACAGCCACCCGCCCAGGCGGGGCGACCTCAAGAGAGGTCGCCCTTCCTCTTGAGCTGGAGTCGCATACCCAGCTTCTCGTGCTCCGGCAGGTCGACGCCTTCGAAGAGGAACACCGGTCGACCGTCCTCGTCGTTCACCGGACCGCAGGAGTAGCCGTTCTGGTGCTCCTCGAAGCCCACCGGTTCGACGTAGGCATCGGAACCGCGCGGCAGCGCCACCTTGTACCGCGCGTAGACGACCGGGGTGGCGAACTGGAGCGTGAACGTGTCGGGACGGCGGTCGCGCATCAGCGGCGAGCACATCGCAGGCCAGTTGAACTCCACCGCGATGGTGATCTCGCTGTCGACCTTCGGCGGTTCGGGGAAGTGCACCATCAGCACGAGCTGCCCGTCCTTCAGCCAGGCCACGGTCGTGCTCAGGCTGGCGCCGGGCAGGTCGCCGATCAGCAGTTTGCGCACCACGACATGTACCTTGCGGCGGTACCTGGCCGGCTGCGCCCAGCCGCAGCCCTGCACCAGCCGCAGAACGCGCAGGTCGTTGAGGACCTTCGCCCGGATCGTGAGCAGCTTGCGCGCGTCGCCATTGGGCTCGATGGCGGCGTACTCCTCCCACGTGATGACGTCGTAGGACGGGTGGCGGTCCTCGGCGACCCGCTTCGAGTACTTGGAGACGAGCTCTTTGTGCGTCTCGAGTTGACGCACGAGGTCGCGCCGGTCGGACAGCAGCAGCAGGCCGAACGAGAGCACGGCGAGAATGGCCGCCACGAGGGCGCCTGCTTTGACCGCGGCATTCCCGAACACCGCGCCCAAGAGCACCGCGAACGACATGATGCCGACGACCGCTTTCACGACCGCCGCCGAGCCTTCATCGACGAGGAGGTCGTCGAGCCACTGGACGAACCGTTTCAGCACGCCGCCCCCTACGAGACGTGATCACGCCTGGGAATCGGAGGTTATCGGTCAGTAGTCACGATCGGGAGCACCCGAGTGGCCCCGGCTCTCGGAGACGGTCGAGTTCGCCCACTCGGGCGCAGCCCCACCGCAGTTCTACGGGCGGTGCGCACAAGATCGACTCAGCCGTGGAGTGAACTGTCAACCGGGTGACGTGCGGAACGTTGTGGACTTGCCGTACGTTGCCGTGCCGTGACCACTCTCCTGGGACGGTTCAAGCAGCGGATGCGGCGGTTCGCGCAGAAGCCCGGCTCCGCCGACCTCACGCCCTACCGGAAGCTGCTCGACGAGGTCAACGAGCAGTCCGAGCGCGTGAAGAAGCTCAGCGACGAGGAGCTGACCGCGGCGGCCGCCGAGCTGCGCGACAAGTCGGACTTCGGCCGCCCCGAGCTGGTGGAGGTGTGCGCGCTCGGCCGCGAGGCCGCCGACCGCGCGCTCGGCCTGCGCCCGTTCGACGTGCAGATCCTCGGCGCGCTCGGCCTCCTGGAGGGCCACGTGGTCGAGATGGCCACCGGTGAGGGCAAGACGCTCTCCGGCGCCATCGCCGCGGCCGGCTTCGCGCTGCGCGGCGACCAGGTGCACGTGGTCTCGGTCAACGACTACCTGGCCCAGCGCGACGCCGAGTGGATGGGTCCGCTCTACGAGCTCATGGGCGTGAAGGTCGGCTGGATCAACCAGAGCTCCAAGCCCGAGGAGCGCCGCGCCGCCTACCAGGCCGAGGTCGTGTACGCCTCGGTCTCCGAGATCGGCTTCGACGTGCTGCGCGACCGGCTGGCCACCGACGAGGGCCAGCTCATCGTGCCCAAGCCGCGCGTCGCCCTCGTCGACGAGGCGGACTCGGTCCTGGTGGACGAGGCGCGCGTGCCGCTGGTCCTGGCGGGCTCCACGGCGGGCCCGGCGGTCGACCCGGCGCTGGCCGACCTGGTCAAGCGGCTGCGCCGCGACCTGCACTTCGAGATCGACGACGAAGAGCGCAACGTCTACCTCACCGGCGCGGGCAGCGAGCTGGTCGAACGGGCGCTCGGCGGCATCGACCTGTACTCCGACGAGCACGTCTCGACCACGCTGAGCAAGGTCAACGTGGCCCTGCACGCGCAGGTCCTGCTGCACCGGGACGTGGACTACATCGTCCGCGACGGCAAGGTGCACCTGATCAACGACACCCGCGGCCGGATCGCGAAGCTCCAGCGCTGGCCCGACGGCCTCCAGGCGGCGGTCGAGGCCAAGGAGAACGTGGCCACCACGGACGCGGGCGAGGTGCTGGACTCGATCACCGTCCAGGCCCTGCTCAGCCGCTACCCCACGGTCTGCGGCATGACCGGCACCGCGGTGGCCGTGGCCGAGCAGCTGCGCGACTTCTACCAGCTGGAAGTGCTGGTCATCCCGCCGAACGTGGAGACGATCCGGGAGGACGAGGCGCCCCGGCTGTACGCGACGCTGGAGCAGAAGGAAGCGGCCGTCGTCGCCGAGATCAAGGAGGTCCACGAGACGGGCCGCCCGATCCTGGTCGGCACGCTGGACGTGGCCGAGTCCGAGCGCCTGTCCCGCAAGCTCGCCGAGGCGGGCCTGGAGTGCGTGGTCCTCAACGCCAAGAACGACGCCGAGGAAGCCGCGATCATCGCCGACGCGGGCTCGTTCCAGCGGGTCACCGTGTCGACCCAGATGGCGGGCCGCGGCACGGACATCCGGCTCGGCGGGCACGACTCGACCGACCGGGAGCGCATCGCCGAGCTCGGCGGCCTCTACGTGATCGGCACCGGGCGGCACTCCAGCAGCCGGCTGGACGACCAGCTGCGCGGTCGCGCGGGCCGGCAGGGCGACCCCGGCGGGTCGGTGTTCTTCTCCTCCTTGCAGGACGACCTGGTCACGCAGTACGTGCCCGACCACGACGAGCCGGCCGAGGTGGACGACGACGGCCGCGTCACCGACGCGGGCACGCTGCATACCGTGGAGCACGGGCAGCGCGTCGCCGAGGGCGTGCACCTGGAGATCCACCGCAACACCTGGCGGTACAACAAGCTGATCGAGCACCAGCGCCAGCTGCTGCTGGAGTACCGGGACAAGCTGCTGCGCACCGACCTGGCGTGGAAGGAGCTGTCCGAGCGCAAGCCGGACAAGGCGCACGAGATCAAGGACCTGGACGAGGACGTCAAGGTG
Organism: Actinosynnema sp. CA-299493; assembly: GCF_050946825.1. Classification (NCBI taxonomy): domain Bacteria; kingdom Bacillati; phylum Actinomycetota; class Actinomycetes; order Pseudonocardiales; family Pseudonocardiaceae; genus Actinosynnema; species Actinosynnema sp. CA-299493. The sequence goes on along the minus strand of NZ_CP191993.1, from coordinate 2,041,735 downwards.
ACCGCGGCCCGGCTGATCGGGCTGCACCACCTCGACCAGCGGTGGAGCGACCACCTGACGTTCCTCACCGACCTGCGCGAGGGCATCCACCTGCGGGCGCTGGCGCGGCAGAACCCGCTGGACGAGTTCCACCGGGAGGCGATCCCGGCCTACCACAAGATCATCCCCGACGCGTGGGACGAGGCGGAGGAGACCTTCGCCAAGGTGCAGATCGACGCCGACGGCGCGCACCTGGCCGAGGCGGGCGTGCAGCGCCCGAACACCACCTGGACCTACCTGGTCAACGACAACCCGTTCTCCTCCGGCCTGGAGGAGACGTTCAAGGGCCTGGTCAAGCTGGTCCGCCGCCGCTGACGGCGCCCGTGCGCGGGCCGGGAGCCAGGCCCGGCCCGCGCACGGCGTTCAGCGCACCGGCGCGGAGACCTTCCCGTCCTCGACCGGCGCCGCCTGCCGGGGCAGCTTGGTCCGTCTCGGCATCCGCTGCGCCACCGCCTGCTCGGTCAGCGCGCGGATCTCCGCCAGGATGTCCAGGTGCTGCTGGGACGGCGGCGGACCGACGAGGTTGGAGTGGTCGAACGCGGTGCGTTCGGCACGGTGGGCCAGGTTCTGGATGCGCCGGATCAGGTCCCACTCCTGGTCTGTGCGCGTAGAGCGCCGTTGCTCAGTCACCCCGGAAGCAGACACCTCACGCCGGGTGAACGTAAATCACCTGGCAGTGCGAACTTCGCTGGGTCAACTCAGCTACCCCCGCCGGTTCGGCCAAAACACACCGATCGCGGTACTCAAGGTTCCACTGCCGAGCGAGACGCAACGCCGCGCAGGGACAGAGCTCCAGGACACGGCCGTTCGGCTGGCCGTGAGGGTTGTTAACACGCAAGTCATGCACCGATCGGCGTCACCCGTGGTAGTGAAAAGCACGGTTGCTCCCATTCGTAACGCTGTGTCGGGCAAAACCGCCATGCGAGGGTCACTCGGACGTGTGACGCCGATGGCTCCACGCACCACATCCGCCCCGCCGGCCATGGCGTCCGGAGCCATTCCCCGGCCCGGCGGACCGTCTTACCGTGCCTCGGGTGAACATCGCCGTTCCGCTGATCGCAGCGCTCCTCGCGACGACGGCGCAGGCCGTTCCCGCGTCCGCCGACGGATGCGGTCCCCTGCGCGTTCCCGGTGCCGAGCACCAGGAACTGACCCACCTCGCCGACCTGTCCACCGCCGGTGGCCGCACCGATCCCGCCGACTGGGCCGGGCTGACCCCGGCGGGCCTGCCCGCGCCGACGCCGGTGCCCGGCACCCAGGTGGACGGCTACTTCCCCGACTCCTCCACCGGCAACACCAACCACGGCTGGGCGCACGACTCGCAGTTCGTGATCCGGCTGCCGGCGCGCTGGAACGGCGGCCTCGTCGTCGCGGGCTCGCCCGGCGTGCGCGAGCAGTACGCCAACGACCGCGCGATCAGCGACTTCGTGCTGGCGCGCGGGTACGCGTTCGCGTCGACCGACAAGGGCAACACCGGCGTGGCCTTCCACCGGGACGGCACGCGACCGGGCGACGCGATCGCCGAGTGGAACCACCGGGTCACGCAGCTGACCCGGGCGGCGAAGTCCGTGGTGGCGCAGCGGTACTGCCGGCCGCCGTCGCGCACCCTGGCCACCGGCCTCTCCAACGGCGGCTACCTGGTGCGGTGGCAGCTGGAGAACCGGCCCGAGCTGTACGACGGCGGGGTGGACTGGGAGGGCACGCTGTGGACCGCCCGGGGGCCGAACCTGCTGACGTTCCTGCCGCCCGCGCTGAAGGGCTACGCCACCGGTGACAAGGCGGCGGTGGTGGCCGCCGGTTTCCCGGCCGAGTCGGAGTTCCTGTGGCAGTTCCACCACCAGTACTACTGGGACCTGACCCAGCGGATCTACCGCGAGGAGCTGGACCCGGCCTGGGACGGTGACGTGGAGGCGGGCACGCCGTTCTGCGCGCCCGGCACGCCGCTGTGCGACGCGGACTACGACTACGCGTCACGGCCGGGTGCGCAGCGGGCCGTCGAGCGGATCGCGTTGACGGGCCGGATCGGCAAGCCGCTGCTCACCCTGCACGGCACGCTGGACGTGCTGCTGCCCATCTCCCGCGACTCCGACGTGTACGCGGACATGGTGCGCCGGGCGGGGCGCGGCGCGCTGTTCCGCTACTACCGGATCGAGGGAGGCACCCACGTGGACTCGCTGTTCGACGCGTTCCCGGACCGGCTGCGGCCGTTGACGCCGTGCCACCGGTCGGCGTTCGCCGCGCTGGAGGGGTGGCTGTCGGGCACGCGACCGCCCGCTTCGACGACCGTCCCCCGACCGGCGGCGGTGAGCGCGACGGAGTGCGCGCTGGCCTGACCGCCGGGTCCCGCCGCTCGGTGCGCTCTGGGGGCGACCGAGCGGCGGGACCGACGGGTCAGGTGCCGAGCACCTTCATCAGCTTGAGCGCCAGTTGGACTTCGAGCACCCGTTCGGGCGACTGCCAGTCGTCGCCCAGCAGGCTCGCCACCCGGTCCAGCCGTTGCACCACCGTGTTCACGTGCACGTGCAGCTCGTCCTTGGCACGGCTGAGGTTCGCGCCGCACGCGAAGTACGCCGTGACGGTCCGGACCAGCTCGGTGCCGCGGCTGGAGTCGTAGTCCAGCAGGGGGCCGAGGGTGGACCGGACGTACCCGGCGACGTCCGCCCGGTCGCCCAGCAGCACGCCGACGAAACCGAGGTCCGCGAGCGTGCCGCCGGTGCCCTTGCGCCCCAGTTGCAGCAACGCCTTCAGGCACCGCACCGCCTCGGCGTGCGCGGCGGCCACGCCTTCCGGGCCGTGCGCCGGACCGCCGGAGCCCACGGTCACCGGCAGGCCGACCGCCTTGCCCAGCACCCGGGCCGCGTCGTCCGCCGCGCACGCCAGGTCCGCGCCGGGCAGCACCAGCACCACGTGCTCGCCGTGCGCGCCCGCCAAGCCGCGGCAGGCCGACGCGTGGTGCGCGGCGGCGGCGAGGAGCCGGTCACGCGGGCCGTCCGCGACCAGCACCACGTGCTCGGCCGCCAGCTCGACGCCGACCCGGCGGGCACGGGCGCGCAACGCGACCGAGTCGACCGCGGCCGTCAGCAGGTCGGTGATCAGCTCGCCGCGCACCTTGTTCTCCGCCTCGGCGACCGTGCGGCGCAGCAGGAGCAGCAGGGCGGTGACGACGCTCGCGCGTTCGAACAGCCTGCGGTCGGCGTCACCGAGGTCCGGGCGGTCGGTGAGCGTGATGCCGCCCAGCAGCTCGCGGCCCGCCAGCACGGCGCACACCCACGTGCCGTCCTGCGGGATGGCCCGGCCGCTGGCGCGCGAGGCGTTGACCGCCGCACGGGGCGTGAGCGCGCTGGTGGTGCCGATGCGGGCCAGCTCGACGCCGTCGCTGTCGTGCACCACGATCCCGCCGTCGAGCACCTTGGCGACGGCGGCGGCCACCTCGGGCACGTCCGCGCCGCGCAGCACCAGGTCGGTGAGCCGGTCGTGGGCGTCCTCGGCGCGGCGCATGGCCTCGTTGTGCGCGCTGATCGTCTCGCCCGCGGCCCGGGTCTCCTCCAGCAGGTGCGCGGTGTCCAGCGCGATGGCGGCGTGGTCGGCCAGCGACGACAGCAGCGCCACCTCGTCGGGCGGGAACTGGCGCGGCGAGCGGTTGGCCGCGTAGAGCACGCCGATCACCCGGCGGTCGAGCTTGAGCGGCACGCCCAGGATCGCGACCAGCCCTTCGTCGCGCACGGCGGCGTCGATCGGGCCGGTGTGGTCGAACCGGTCGTCGGCGAAGTAGTCGGCGGTCACGTACGGCCGGGCGGTCTGCGCCACCAACCCGCCGAGCCCTTCGCCCATGCCGAGCCGGACCTGTTGGAACAACGCGGAGATCGAGCCGTCGGTGACCCTCATGTAGGTGCCGCGACCGGGCTCGTTCATGCTCAGGTAGGCGATGTCCGCGCCGAGCAGCAGCCGGGCGCGCCGCACGATGGACCGCAGCACGGCGTCCGGGTCGCGCACGCCGGCCAGGTCGTTCGCGGTGTCGAACAGCGCTTCCAGCTCGGCTTCCCGACGTCGGTGCGCGGTGAGCGTGCGGCGGATCCGCAACGCCCACTCCGCAGCGCGGGCGATGCGGTCCAGCTCGTGGTCCGGCACACCCGCCGCGCGGGCCGCGGGGAGCACCGCCGCCAGCCGCTCGCTGCCCGCGTCCGCCGCGAGCAGGCCGAGCAGCTCCACCAGGTGCTCCACCGCGTCCGCCTCGCTCATGCCCTCATGCTCGCACTGAGGGGACTTCGACGTCGGTCCGGTTCAGGGAGCTGCCCTTCGTCTCCTTCGCCACCACGACGGCGATCACGGTCAGCACGCACATGCCGAGCACGTACAGCACGATCGGGAACGAGCTGTCGTAGGCGGCGAGCAGCGCGGTCGCGATGAGCGGCGCCACCGCGCCCGCCCCGATCGACGCCAGCTGGTAGCCGATGGACGCGCCCGAGTAGCGCACCTTCGTGCCGAACAGCTCCGAGAAGAACGCGGCCTGCGGGCCGTACATCGCGCCGTGCAGGAAGAGGCCGACGGTGACCGCGAGCGTCATCGGGAAGAACGACTTCGTGTCCAGCAGCGCGAAGAACACGAACATCCACAAGCCGATGCCGACCGCGCCGATCAGGTACGTGGTGCGGCGGCCGATCCGGTCCGACAGCGCGCCCCACATCGGGATCGTGACCAGGTGCACGAACGACGCGATCAGCACCGCGTTCAGCCCGGCCGAGCGGGGCATCCCGAGTTCCGAGGTGATGTAGACCAGGATGAACGCCGTGATCACGTAGTACGACACGTTCTCCGCCATGCGGGCGCCCATCGCGATCAGCACCTCGCGCCAGTGGTCGCGCAGCACGGTCACGATCGGCGGCTTCTCCTTGACCTTGCCCGCCTCGACCTTCTTCTGGGCTGCCAGGAAGATCGGCGACTCCGACACGCTGAGCCGGATCCACAGCCCGATCAGGACGAGCACGCCGGACAGCAGGAACGGCACCCGCCAGCCCCACGACAGGAACGCCTCGTCGGTCTGCACGGCGGCCAGCACCGCGAGCACGGCGGTCGCCAGCAGGTTGCCCATCGGCACGCCCGCCTGCGGCCAGGACGCCCAGAACCCGCGCCGTTCCGCGCTGCCGTGCTCGGACACGATGAGCACCGCGCCTCCCCACTCGCCGCCCAGCGCGAAGCCCTGGATCAACCGCAGCAACGTCAGCAGCAGCGGCGCGGCCACGCCGATCGCGGCGTAGGTGGGCAGCAGGCCCATGGCGAACGTCGCGCCGCCCATCAGCACCAAACTCAGCACGAGCAGCTTCTTGCGGCCGACCTTGTCGCCGAAGTGGCCGAACACCAGGCCGCCCAGCGGACGGGCCAGGAAGCCGATCGCGTAGGTGGTGAACGCGAGCAGGGTGCCGTTGAGGGGGTCCGCGGTGGGGAAGAACAGCTTGTTGAACACCAGGGCGGCGGCGGAACCGTAGAGGAAGAAGTCGTACCACTCGATGGTCGTGCCGATGAGGCTGGCTATGACCACCTTGGCGAAGGACTTCTTCGGCTGCGGAGGGGCGGCGTTCGTCATGTCGGTCACCACTTCGTTGGGGGGTGGGTGAACGGGGGGCTACTGGGCGGTCCAGCCGCCGTCGATCGTGAACGACGAGCCGGTGACGTGACCGGAGTGCGCGCCGCACAGCCACAGCGCGACGGAAGCCACCTCGGCCGGTTCGATGAGCTGCTTGATGGCGTGCTTGGTGAGCATCACGTCGGCGAGCACCTGCTCGGGCTCGATGCCGTGCGCCCGGGCCTGGTCGGCGACCTGGTTCTCCACCAGCGGCGTGCGCACGTAGCCGGGGCTGACGCAGTTGCTGGTCACGCCGTGCGGCGCGCCTTCCAGCGCGATGACCTTGCTCAGCCCTTCTAGGCCGTGCTTGGCGGTGACGTAGGCGGACTTGAACGCGCTGGCCCGGGTGCCGTGCACGCTGGAGATGTTCACCACCCGGCCCCAGCCGCGCTCGTACATGTGCGGCAGGACGTGCCGGGCGAGCAGGAACGGCGCGGTGACCATGACCCGCTGGAGCAGCGCGAACCGGTCGGGCGGGAACTCGTGGACGGGAGCGACGTGCTGCAGGCCCGCGTTGTTGACCAGGATGTCGACCTCGGCGGGCAGGTCGCGGACGGGGTCGTCGGCGGCGAGGTCGACCACGTGCTCGGTGCCGCCCGTCTCGCGGGCCGCCTCGACGACCGAGTCGCGGTCGCGGTCGACGAGGTGCACCTTCGCCCCGGCTCGGGCGAGGGCGACCGCGCAGGCCCGCCCGATGCCGCTGCCGGCGCCGGTGACCAGGGCGGTGCGACCGGACAGGTCGTCGCTGTGACCGGGGACACTCGTCATGGCCCGAAACGCTAGGTGACCTGCGGTGCACCGCACATGTGAGCGAGCCCTACAACCTGCGGGCGAGGGATGTGCTTTGCCGACAGTTAACGACAAAGGCATCCAGTTGTCGAATACCGGGTGAAGCGGGCGTGCGGCCGTGGGTACGCTGCTTTGGCCCGTTCGGGGGACGAACGACGTCTTGGGGGTTACCTAGTGTCACTCACGCCGATCTACGACGACCTGCTGCGCGAGTTCGAGGGGATCATCCTCGTCAGCGAGGCCGCGGAGGCGGTCCAGACCGTGGTCCAGCCCACGGACCGGACCGCGCCCCGAGCCGCCGCGCCGACCGCGGACCGGACCGCGACCCCGGACGCCACCCGAACCACCGCGCCGACCGCAACGCCGACCCCCACCCGAACCGCTCTGCCGACCGCGGAGCCGACCGCCACCCGGACGACGGCCCGGACCGCTCTGCCGATCGCGGCGCGAACCACCCTGCCGACCGCTGTCGGGACCACGCTGCCGACCGCCGCCCAGACGGCCGCTGCCGGGACCACGGTGCCGACGGCCGCCGTTCGGACGCCCGCGCCGTCCACGAACCCGACCGTCACCCCGGCCGTCATCCCCGCCGCCGACCAGACCGCGGTCCTGGCCGCCGTGCCGGGCGCGGAGCAGGCCGCGGGCTCGACGCCGGACCGGAACTGACGGAAGACCTCCAGCTCGTCGGAGCCCTCTTCGAGGCGATGAGGGCCCTGCGGTCGACCGCGATCCGGAGAACCCCCGGGAACGCGGACGGGCCGCCGGGTGCGTGTGCCCGGCGGCCCGATCCGTGCGGCGACCACCGGGTGCGTGCGCCCGGCGGCCCGTCCGCGAGGTGCTACTTCGGTTGCGGCAGCAGGTCCGCGGGGACCGGCTCGTCCTTCTCCAGCGCGCCGAACAGGCGCAGCGCGTTCTCCCGGTCCCACTGCACGACCGAGCCCGCGCCGGGCACGGTCGGCGTGCCGCCCACCGGCACGGTCACCGTGTCCACTCCCCCGCCCATGGCGAACGCCATGCCCGCGAGGTGGTGCAGGTGGTCGTCGGCGTTCACCGAGATGGAGTCCGTGCCCGCGAACAGCAGCGGGAACGCCCGGAACGGGTTGGCGAGCGTGCCGAAGCTCGTCGCCTTGTCCGTCAGCGCGGCGAGGAACTTGCGCTGGTTCTCCACCCGCTGGAGGTCGGCCGTGGCGAACGCCCGCGAGCGGACGAAGCCCAGCGCCTGCGTGCCGTCGAGCTCCTGGCAGCCCGGCTGGAGGTCGAGACCCGCCAACGGGTCCTGCATCGGCTCCTCGATGCACATGTCCACGCCGCCGACCGCGTCCACGATCCCGGCGAAGCCGCCGAAGCCGATCTCCATGTAGTGGTCGACGTGGATGCCGGTGGCGCCCTCCACGGTCTGCACCAGCAGCGACGGCCCGCCGAACGCGAACGCCGCGTTGATCTTGTTCTTGCCGTTGCCCGGGATGTCCACATAGGAGTCGCGAGGAACACTCACCAGAGTGGACTTCCCGGAGCCCTCCGGGATGTGCAGCAGCATGATGGTGTCCGTGCGCCGGCCGCCCGCGTCACCGGTGGACAGCTCGGCCTTCTGCTCCTCGGTGAGGTCGTCGCGCGCGTCCGACCCGACGAGCAGCCAGTTGGTGCCCGGTGTGTCCGCCGGCCGGTCCGCGTAGTCGGTCAGCGCGTCGATCCGGCGCAACGACCCGTCGACGTAGAACCACATGCCGATGCCGAACGCCAGCAACAGCACCAGGACCACACCGATAAGCCGCCCGATCCTCGGCTTGCGGCGGCGCGGCGCCGGGCGTCCGGCCGGCTGGTAGGCGGCACGTTGCCCGTACCCGCCCTGCTGCGGCCCGCCCTGGTTCCCGCTCCGGGGCCCCCGCTGCGGGGGTTGCCCGCCCTGTCGGTACCCGCCCTGCTGATACCCGCCCTGCTGGTATCCGGCGTTCATCAAGCGACCCCGTCCGTGTGTCGGTCACTGCTCGCACCTAAAGACGCGGTGCGCGGCGAGAGGTTGCCAACCCTAGTGGTCGGGTGGCAGCACGAGCGCGGCCAGCAGGCGGTCCAGCTCGGCCTCCGGGTCGTCGGTCAGGCCGGTGTGCGCGGGCGAGGTCTGCACGATCGTGCTGCGGGGCGCGGTCAGCCAGCGGAACCGCTGACCGGCGGAGGTGCGCGACACGGGACCCGCCGTCGGCACGCCGTCGCACGACAGGCCGAGGTGCTCCAGCGTGGCCCGCAGCACCTCCACGTCCAGGAACGGGTCCAGCGCCAGCACCCGGCGCTCGTCGACGTGCACGCGGGCGCCGAGGAACTCCAGGTCCTTGCAGTAGACGAGCACGCCGACGTTGACGAACTCGCCGCGCTCCTGCCTCGGCACGGCGCGCAGCAGCGCGTACTCAAACACGTGCGGCACGGGCTGCCTCCAGTGCGTCGACCCACGCCCGCGGCGCGGCCAGTCGGGCGGTGAAGAACGACTCGTACGCCTCGCGCACGGCGGCCGGCGCGCCGAACGCCTCGTCCTGCGCGAGCCACGCGTCGGGCACGAGCGCCAGCACCTCGCGCACCAGGTCGGGCGTGACGCGGGCGGTGAGCTCGGCGTCCACCTCGGCCAGGTCGCCCGCGAACGGCAGCATCAGGTGGTCGGCCGCGTCGAACCGGTAGGTGGCCGCCGGGAACCTCTCCGGCCGCCACGAGTGGTGGAAGTACAGCGACGCGCCGTGGTCGATGAGCCACAGCTCGCGGTGCCAGAGCAGCGTGTTCGGGTTGCGCCAGCTGCGGTCGACGTTGAGGGTGAGCGCGTCCAGCCACAGCAAGCGGGCGGCGGCCTCCGCGGACGGCTCCCGCACCGCCGGGTTGTAGTCGAACGAGCCGGGCAGGTAGTCCAACCCCAGGTTGAGCCCGCCACTGGCCTTCAGCAGCTCCTGCACCTCCTGGTCCGGCTCGGCGCGGCCCAGTTCCGGGTCCAGGTCGACCAGCACGATCTCAGGCACCCGGAAGTCGAGGCGGCGGGCCAACTCGCCGACCACGATCTCGGCCGTGAGCGCCTTCACCCCCTGGCCCGCGCCTCGGAACTTGAGCACGTACATGCCGAGGTCGTCGGCCTCCACGAGCCCCGGCAGGGAGCCGCCCTCCCGGAAGGGCGTGACGTAGCGGGTGGCCGCGACCTGGCGCAGCCCGTTCGAGTGGTTCACGGTGTTAGTTTGCCGCTGCTCCGCAGACGGCGGCGATGTCGCCTGGAAGTCGATCGCTCGCGCCTGATTTTCCGACGATCGGAAGAGCGTGATCGCCGGAAAATCAGCCGCGAACGATCGACGCGACATCGCGGGGTGGGTTGGCGGCTTGTGAGGTGGCGGTCGGGGCGGCTTAGGGCAGGGCGGGTCAGGGGGCAGGTGGGCGGGTCAGGGGGCAGGTGGAGTGGGTGAGGTGGGGTGGTCAGGTGGTGGTGGCGGTCAGGGCGGGGAGGTAGCCGGATTCCTGGCCCGCGCGGTTGGGGTGGTAGGAGCGGTCGACGGGGACCAGGACCAGGCCGTTCAGCCACGGCTCGTCGGCACAGGCGCCGTGGTCGTCGAAGGCGTCCCGCACGTCCGCGTACTCGAACCCGGCCGCCTCCGCCCGGTCACCGGTCACCTCCGCCACCGCGTCCGCCGCCCGGTTCACCGCCGCCCGCTTCGGCCCGCTCATCAGGCACCACGTCTCGTCGGAGAACAGCCGGGGGTAGCCCAGCACCACGACGTCGGCCGCCGCGGACCTCCGGTCGGCCACCACGCCGTACAGCGCGTCCAACCGGCCGGGCAGCTCGTCGCGGATGAACCGCACGGCCTCGTCGACCCGGCCCACGCACTCGTCGTCGTCGCCCACCGTGCACTTGGTCATCACGTCGGTGAACCCGGCGTCGTTGCCGCCGACCGTGATCGTGACGAGCGTGGCGTTCGGCGTGATCCGCTCCGCCTGCCCGGTCACGTCGGCCGTCGTGGCGCCGGCGCACGCGGCCTGCACCAGGGTCGCCCGGTGGCGCTGCGCCCACAGCGCCGGGTACGCGTGCGGGCTTCGCCGGCAGTCGTCGGACGACTCCGCGCCCGCGCCGAGGCCCGCCGCGTAGGAGTCACCCAACGCGACGAGCTCCGGCGCGACCGGCGCGGGGGTGGCGGCCATCAGCAGCGCGAGCACGAGGATCTTCATGCACCGGTGCTACCACTGTGGACAGTCCCGCCGGCGGAAGTCAACCCGTTGGGAGTTACCCCTTCAGGGCGACGCAGACCGGGATCGGCGCGGCGGTCGTGCTCGTCAGCCGCAGCTTCCCGGTGGTCCGGTCCACCTCGAACGTGGTGATGTTGTCCGAGTTCTGGTTGGCCGCCAGCAGGAACCGGCCGGAGGGGTCGAGCACGATGTGCCGGGGGAACTTCCCGCCCACCGGCGTGGCCTCGACCAACCGCAGCGCCGCGCCGCCGCGCTCCACCGCGAACACCGCCACGCTGTCGTGACCGCGGTTGGACAGGTAGGCGAACCGCCCGTCCGGCGACACCACGATCTCCGCCGGGTAGTTGCGCGGCGCGGTCGGCGCGCCGGCGGGCAGCGTGCTCACCTTCTGGCCCGGCGTGAGCACGCCCCGGTCGTACCCGGCCACCACGATCGTGGAGTCGAGCTCGTTGGCGATGTAGGCGTGCTTGCCCGACGGGTGGAACGCCAGGTGCCGCGGCCCCGCGCCGGCGTGCACGCGCGCCGTGGCGGCCGAGGTCAGCTTGCCCTCGGCGCTGAGCCGGTAGCTGTGGACGGAGTCGGTGCCCAGGTCGACCACCAGCACGAACTCGCCGGTCGGGTCGGCCAGCACCTGGTGCGCGTGCGGCCCCTCCTGCCGGTCCGGGTCCGGTCCGACGCCGGAGTGCACGACCAGGTCGGTGCGCTCGCCCAACCCGCCGTCGGGCAGCACCGGGTGCACGGACACGCTGCCCGAGCTGTAGTTGGCCGACAGCAGGAACCCCCGGTGCAGCGCCAGGTGGCACGGGTCCGCGCCGCCGGTGCTGCGGCTGCCGACCACCTTCGGCACGCCGTCCGGGCCGACCGCCAGCGCGGTCACCTCGCCGTCGGACTTCTCGTTGACCGCGTACACCCAGCGGCCCGCGTCGATCACGAACGACGGGTTCGGCACGTCCGGCACCACGCCGGTGACGCGCAGCCTGCCCGTCGCCGGGTCGTACGCGCCGAGCCCGAGACCCGTGCCACCTCCCGCCCACGACGTGTAGGTGCCCAGGTAGGCGCGGACCTCCCCCCGCCCGTGGCCCTCGTCGGACTCGTCCGCTCGCGCGACACCCTCGGTCATCAGCAACCCCGCTCCCACGCCAACGGCACCCAGGAACCGCCGCCTGTCCACATCCACACCGAACCTCCGCTCGACCGCCCGCGGCGGTTCCACCGTGGCCTGGACCACTGTGAACAGGCAAGAGGTGCAACGAAGATTGCGTCTAGCGCAACGGGTCGGCGTCCCGGAGCCGTGCCAACTCGACGGCCGGATCGTACGAGGGTTCCGGGTAGGCGGGCGCCAGGTCCCGCAGCGCCTCCAGCAGCAGCCGCGCCACCACCCAGTTCCGGTACCACTTGCGGTCCGACGGCACGGCGTGCCAGGGCGCGACCGGTGTCGAGCACTTGACGAGCGCGTCCTGGTAGGCCAGCTGGTAGCGGGAGAACTTGGCCCGCACCTCCAGGTCGCCCGGGTTGTACTTCCAGAGCTTGAGCGGGTCCTCCAGCCGGGCGATGAGCCGTTCGCGCTGCCGTTCCGGCGAGATGTGCAGGAAGCACTTCACCATCGTCACGCCCTGGTCGGCCAACTCCGCCTCGAAGGCGTTGATCTGCCGGTAGCGCCGCCGCCACTCGGTCGACGGCACGAGGTTGTCCACCCGCGCGACCAGCACGTCCTCGTAGTGCGAGCGGTCGAACACGCCGATGTGGCCCGGCGGCGGCACCTGGCGGCGGACGCGCCACAGGAAGTCGTGCCGCGACTCGGTCCGGGTCGGCTTCTTGAACGACGCGATGCGCAGGCCCTGCGGGTTCACCAGGCCGGCGACGTGCCGGATCGTGCCGCCCTTGCCGGAGGTGTCCATGCCCTGGAGCACCAGCAGCACCCGCCGGTCGCCGCCGCCCGTGCCCTCGGCGTACAGCGCCTCCTGGAGCCGGTCCAGCTCGCGGCCGATCACCGCCATGTCGGCGGTGGCCTCGGACTTCGAGCCGGGACCGACCGGCGTCGCGGCCGGATCGACCTCGGCCAGGTCGAAGTTCTCCGGCTTCACCCGGAAGGCGTCCGATATCGACTGGACCTGCGCGGACTTGTCGGCCATCGTCGGAGGGTAACCCGCCGATCATGAGCTTGCCGATCGCGCAACGAATCACCGCGAAAACCTCCGATTGCGCAACGAACATGACGGATGCGCAACGGCTGGCGGATGAATTCGCTGGCGCGGGCCCCTTAGTGTTGGTGACATGACCGCCATGGCCGCAGCCCTCAGCTCCCAGCACTTCATCTCGCTCGACGAGGAATGGAGCACGCACAACTACCACCCGCTGCCGGTCGTGATCTCGCACGGCGAGGGCGCGTGGGTCACCGACGTCGACGGTCGCCGCTACCTGGACTTCCTGTCCGGCTACTCGTCGCTGAACTTCGGCCACCGCCACCCCGACCTGGTCGCCGCCGCGGTCGAGCAGCTCGGCCGGGTCACGCTGACCAGCCGCGCGTTCCACCACGACCAGTTCGGCCCGTTCTGCCGCGAGCTGGCCGAGCTGACCGGCACCGAGATGGTGCTGGCGATGAACTCCGGCGCGGAGGCCGTCGAGTCGGCGATCAAGGTCGCCCGCAAGTGGGCGTACCGGGTGAAGGGCGTGCCCGCCGGCACGGCCGAGATCGTGGTCGCCGGGTCGAACTTCCACGGCCGCACCACCACGATCGTCTCGTTCTCCACCGACGACACCGCGCGCGAGGACTTCGGGCCGTTCACGCCGGGCTTCGAGGTCGTCGAGTACGGCTCGCTGGACGCGTTGCGCGAGGCGATCACCGAGCGGACCGCCGCGGTGCTGCTGGAGCCGATCCAGGGCGAGGCGGGCGTGGTCGTGCCGCCGGCGGGCTACCTGGCGGGCGTGCGGGCGCTGTGCGACGAGCACGACGTGCTGATGATCGCGGACGAGATCCAGTCCGGGCTGGGCCGCACCGGCGAGCTGCTGGCGCTGGACCACGAGGGCGTGCGCGCCGACCTCTACACGCTGGGCAAGGCGCTGGGCGGCGGCATCGTGCCGGTGTCGGCGGTGGTCGGCAGCCGGGCGGTGCTCGGCGTGCTGCGGCCCGGCGAGCACGGCTCGACGTTCGGCGGCAACCCGCTGGCGTGCGCGGTCGGGCGGGCCGTGGTGCGGCTGCTGGCGACCGGCGAGTTCCAGCGGCGGTCCCGCGAGCTGGGCGACCACCTGCACGCGCGGCTGGGCGAGCTGGTCGGGCACGGCGTGGCGGAGGTGCGCGGGCGCGGGCTGTGGGCCGGTGTCGAGATCGCGCCCGGCGGGCCGCGCGGGCGCGCGGCGTCGGAGGCGCTGGCCGGGCTGGGCGTGCTGTGCAAGGAGACCCAGGACACCACCCTGCGGGTCGCTCCCCCGCTCGTCATCACGCGCGAGGAGCTGGACCGGGGGATCGACGCGGTCGGCGAGGTGTTGAGCACGCAGCGCCACCACCGTGCCCGGTTTGCCGGATCCGCCTGATATCGCAGGTCACAGACGTGTCGAGACCGGTGTGATCGCCGGTCCCGACCCGCATCCTTGGCCCATGGGTGAACGCAAGCGGGCTCGCGCGGCCGTCGCGCTGGGACAGTGGGTCGAACCGGAGGAGGTCCTGGCGCGCGGTCGCGGGCTGCGGGCGGCGGTGAGCCACCAGGCGCACCGCGAGCTGGTGTTCGCACCGGACCGGCCGTCCGTGGTCGACTTCGTGGACGCGTCGAACGAGGACCGCCTGCCGCACCTCGTGCCGCTGCGGATCGGCCGGATGCTCGTCTCGCCGTTCGCGTTCTTCCGGGGCAGCGCCGGGCTGATGGCGGGCGACCTGGCCGTGGGGGCGCGCAGCGGGCTGGACGCGCAGCTGTGCGGTGACGCGCACGCGGCCAACTTCGGCCTCTACGGCACGCCCGAGGGTCGGATCGTGATGGACATCAACGACTTCGACGAGACGCTGCCCGGCCCGTGGGAGTGGGACCTGAAGCGGCTGGCGACGTCGCTGATGCTGGCGGGCCGGGAGGGCGGCGTGTCGGAGAAGGGCTGCCGTGACGCGGCGTCCGACGCGGTGCGCGCCTACCGGGGCGCGGCGCGGCACCTGGCCGAGATCCCGTTCATGGAGTCGTGGAACGCGCTGGGCGACGAGTCGGCGTTGTCGAAGTCGAAGGCCGACGACCTGCTGGACGACTTCACGAAGGCCGCGTCCAAGGCGCGCAGGAACACCAGCGCCCGGGTGGCGGCGAAGTGGACGCGGCGCGAGGGCGAGCACATCCGGTTCGTGCCGGACCCGCCCGTGCTGTCCCGGATCTCCGACGAGGAGGCGGCGTCCGTCGTGGCCGCCCTCCCGTCCTACGTGGACACGCTGCGCGAGTCGCGGTACGACCTGATCATGCGCTACGGCGTGTCGGACGTGGCGTTCCGCGTGGTCGGCACCGGCAGCGTCGGTTGGCGCAACTACCTGGTCCTGCTGCACGGCAACGGCGACGAGGCGTTGGTGCTTCAGGCGAAGGAGGCGCGCCCGTCGGCGCTGGCGCCGTTCCTGGGCGCGCCCGCGGTCAAGCACGAGGGCAAGCGGATCGTGCACGGCGCGCGGCTCGTGCAGGCGGAGACCGACATCCTGCTCGGCTGGACCACCATCGAGGGCCGGGACTACATCGTCCGCCAGTTCCGCAACCGCAAGGGCGAGATCGACGCGACCACGTTGAAGCGGGACGACCTGGACGACTACGGCCGGCTCGCGGGCGCGCTGCTGGCCCGCGCGCACAGCCGGTCGGTCGACCCGCGCCTGCTGGCCGGGTACTGCGCGGGCGGCGAGGAGCTGGACGAGGCGATCGCCCGGTACGCGCTGGGCTACGCCGACCGGACGTGCGCCGACCACGAGGAGCTGGTCGCGGCGGTCAGGTCCGGTCGGCTGCCCGCAGAGCGCGAATGACCCGTCACGTCGACAGGGAGTGCCGGCCCGGCCCCGGAGCGCTAAGTTGGCTCAGGTGGACTCCCTTGGGGCGGACTGGATCGGGCTGATCCGGCACGGCGAGAGCACCGGCAACGCGGCGCGCGAGGTCGCGGAGTCGGCCGGTGACGAGGTCATCGACATCCCCGAGCGCGACGCGGACGTGCCGCTGTCGGACCGGGGCGAGCGGCAGGGCCGGGCGCTGGGCCGGTGGTTCGACGCGCTGCCGCGCGAGCAGTGGCCGGACCTGGTGGTGTGCTCGCCGTACCGGCGGGCCATCCACACGGCGCGGCTCACGCTGGGCGAGCACCACCCGCGCACGCGCGTCGACGAACGGCTGCGCGACCGTGAACTGGGCGTGCTGGACCTGCTGACCAGCCACGGCGTGGCGGAGCGGTACCCGGAGGAACGGGCGCGCGAGCGGCGGCTCGGCAAGTTCTACCACCGGCCGCCGGGCGGCGAGTCGTGGGCGGACGTGGCGTTGCGCCTGCGGTCGCTGCTGCGCGACCTCGACGGGAAGCGCGTGCTGCTGTTCGGGCACGAGCTTCAGGCGTTCCTGCTGCGCTACCTGCTGGAGTGCCTGCCCGAGCCCGACCTCACCGCGTTCGCGCGCAACACCGCGGTGCCCAACGCCTCGCTGACGTCGTGGCGGCGCGAAGAGGGGCTGTGGGTGCTGGAGCGGGAGTTCGAGACCGATCACCTGGTCGAGCGGGGCGTCGAGCCGACGGAGTCCGCGGACCCGACGACCCGCACGCCCGAGCCGAGCGCCCGCTAGACCCGGAACACCCGCACGACCAGGTGCGCCGTGGCCGCGACGACCAGGGGCGGCGGTGAGCACGATCAGCGCGTTCGCCGCCGGCGCCGCGACCGCCGCCGGGGTGCGCGGACCGGCGGGCGGAAAGCCACGTCCGGCAGCCTGGAGCGGGTTACCGGGCGCGCTTGACCCGCGTCTCGTCCCACACCGGCTCGTCCACCTCGACCACCTCGCCGTCGGACCGGAACAGCAGGAACCGGTCGAAGCCGCGGGCGAACCAGCGGTCGTGGGTGACCGCGACGACGGTGCCGGTGAAGCCCTCCAGCGCGTCCTGCAACGCCTCGGCCGAGTTCAGGTCGAGGTTGTCGGTCGGCTCGTCCAGCAGCAGCAGCGTGGCGCCGGACAGCTCCAGCAACAGCACCTGGAACCGCGCCTGCTGACCGCCGGACAGCGTCTCGAACCGCTGGTCGCCCTGCTTGCCGAGGCCGTAGCGGCTCAGCACGGCCATCGCCGCGCCCCGGTCGAGCCCCTTGCGACCGCCCTCGCCGTGCCACAGGACGTCGACCAGCGTGCGGCCGATCCACTCGGGGTGCTGGTGGGTCTGCGCGAACAGGCCCGGCACCACCCGCGCACCGAGGCGGCACACGCCCGTGTGCGCGACGTCGCCGCCGCCGAGCAGCCGCAGGAAGTGGCTCTTGCCCGAACCGTTCGACCCGAGCACGGCCACCCGGTCCTCGAAGAAGACCTCGACGTCGAACGGCTTCATCAGCCCGGTCAGTTCGAGGTTCTCCACGGTGATCGCCCGCACGCCCGTGCGACCGCCGCGCAGGCGGGGCGTCACCTTCTCGTCCGTCGGCAGCTCCGGCGGCGGGCCCGCTTCCTCGAACTTCTCCAGCTTGGCCCGCATGACCCGGTACTTCGCCGCCATCACCTCGCTGATCCTGGCCTGGATCTGGAGCGTGCGGACGAGCTCCTTGAGGTGGTCGTGCTCCTCGTTCCACCGGCGGTGCAGCTCGGCGAGGCGGTCGATGCGGGCCGCGCGGGCGGCGTGCCAGGTGCCGAACGAGCCCGGGTGCGTCCACGCCGAGTGCGCCTCCACCGTGACGACGTGCGTCGCGGCGATGTCGAGCAGCTCCCGGTCGTGGCTGACCAGCAGCACGGCCTTGCCGGTCTCGCGCAGCCGGTCCTCCAGCCACCGCTTGCCCGGCACGTCGAGGTAGTTGTCCGGCTCGTCCAGCAGCAGCACCTGCTCCGGGCCGCGCAGCAGCGCTTCGAGCACCAGCCGCTTCTGCTCGCCGCCGGACAGCGTGCGGACCTCGCGGAACCGGGCCCGGTCGAACGGCACGCCGAGCGCGGCGACGGTGACCGTGTCCCACAGCACCTCGGCGTCGTAGCCGCCGACCTCGCCCCACGCGGTGATCGCGTCGGCGTAGCGCATCTGGGTCGGCTCGTCGTCGGTCTCCATGAGCTGGAGCTCGACCTCGTCCAGCGCCCGGGCGGCGACGCGCAGCGGCGCGGGGGACGCGGCCAGCAGCAGGTCGCGGACGGTGCTCTCGTCGCGGACCGAGCCGACGAACTGCGGCATCACGCCGAGGCCGCCCTGCACGCGGACGCTGCCCGCGGTGGGCGTCAGCTCGTTCGACAGGATTCTCAGCAGCGTCGTCTTGCCGACGCCGTTCGCGCCGACCAGGGCGACCACGCTGTTCGTGCCGACCTTGAACGACACGTCGCGGAACAGCTCGCGTCCGTCGGGCAGTCGGAAGGCGAGGCCGTTGGCGTCCAGGAATCCCACCCGCGCATGGTCGGGCATCGCCGCCGCGGATGGCCAGCGGATTAGGCCGGATCCGCGAAGTGTGACGCGACTCCCTCTCACGGGGAGTCCGGGGGTCGAGCCTCACGGCATGGCTGGGCGCAGTGGTGGCGATGAGCTCGCTGCGGCTGGAAGGGCGCCGGCCCGCTCGTGCGGAACCCCCGCGCGTCACCGCGGGCGGTCCCGGCTCACCGCCAGCTGTAGCCGCGCATCAGCATCAGGAGCGCGCCGAATCCCAGCGACGCCAGGGCGGGGCCGAACGCCCCGAGGACCAGCAGCAGCACGCCCAGACCACCGAACGTGGCGACGAGGGCGTAGCTGAGCACGGGGTGCCGGGGTTTCCCGGCGACGAGCGCCGAGGCGAGGCCCGGCTCCTCGTCCGCGAGTCTGGTCTCGATCTCACTGAGGGTGCGGCGTTCCGCTTCGCTCATCACCGCCGGTGGATACCCGGCGCCCCCACCGCAAAACCACCCCTGAACGGGGGTTTAGCAGCCAAGATCACCGTGAGAGGGCCACCAGCCGCGATACCGCCCGCAGGTACTTCTTGCGGTAGCCGCCACGCAGCATCTCGGCGGTGAACAGCTCCGAGAGGGGCTCCCCGGACACCGCCACCGGGATGTCCCGGTCGTAGAGCCGGTCGCCGAGCGCCACGAGCCGCAGCGCCACCGCCTGGTCTGGCGCGGGCCGGACGTGGCGCAGGTGCACCGCGGTCACCCCGTCCACCAGCCGGCCGTAGCTCGACGGGTGGATCCGGGCCAGCGCGCCGCACAGGTCGGCGAAGTCGTCCAACGTGCTGCCGGGCGTGCTCCGGGACTTGGCCACGAGGTCCTCGTCGGCCATCGGCGGCGGCGCGTCGGGCAGGCCGCGGTGGCGGTAGTCGGGGCCGTCGACCCGGACCACGGTGAACTTCGCCGACATCGACTGGATCTCGCGCAGGAAGTCGGCGGCGGCGAACCGGCCCTCGCCCAGCTTGTCCGGCAGCGTGTTCGACGTGGCCGCGACCGACACGCCCGCCGCCGTCAGCTCCTTGATCAGGCGGGTGACCAGCATCGTGTCGCCCGGGTCGTCCAGCTCGAACTCGTCGATCGCGAGGAGCTTGTGCGACGACAGGCGGCGCACCGTCTCGGCGAAGCCCAGCGCGCCGACGAGGTTGGTCAGCTCGACGAACGTGCCGTAGGCCTTGGGACCGGGCACGGCGTGCCACACCGACGCCAGCAGGTGGGTCTTGCCGACGCCGAACCCGCCGTCGAGGTAGAGACCGGGCTTGGCGTCGTCGGCGCCCGACCGCTTGAACAGCCGGCCCAGCACGCCCCGGTCGCCGCCCTCGGAGACGCGTTCGGCGAACTCGCGGCCCGCCCGGACCGCCGCGGCCTGGCTCGGCTCGTCCGGGTTGGGCAGGTAGGTGTCGAAGCGGACCGCGTCGAAGCGGGGCGGTGGGACCATCGCATCCACCAGCTCGGCCGCGGCGACGTGGGGCAGGCGGTCGGACAGGCGCGGCGGGGCGGACATGCCGGGATCGTAACGGCGTGCTGGGATGTGGCGGTGCGGATGTTGTGGCCACCACGTGACGGCGAGCTCACCGACGAGGACCTGGAACGGCTCTACGACTACCCCGACGGGCTCGACCGGCCCTGGGTGCAGGTGAACTTCGTGTCCAGCGTGGACGGTGCGGTCTCGGTGGCCGGGCGGTCCGGCGGGCTGGGCAACGACGCCGACCGCCGGGTGTTCATGCTCGGCCGCGACCTGTGCGACGTGGTGCTCGTCGGCGCGGGCACGGCCCTGGTCGAGGGCTACCAGGGCGTGAAGGCGGGCGAGGTGCGCGCGACCCGGCGGGCCAGGCTGGGTCTCGCGCCCGTGCCGCCGATCGCCGTGGTGACCGGGCGGTGCTCGGTCGAGCCGACGTCCGCGCTGGTGACCGGCACGGTCGTGCCGCCGATCATCCTCACCACGCGGGCCGCGCCCCGGGACCGGCGTGACGCGCTGGCGGCGGCGGGCGCGGACGTGGTCGTCGCCGGCGAGGAGACCGTGGTCATGGACCTGGCGCTGGCGGCGTTGCGCGAGCGCGGGTTGCTCCGGGTCGACTGCGAGGGCGGGCCGAAGGTGTTCGGCGCGCTGATCGACGCGGACCTGGTCGACGTGCTGTGCGTGACGTTCTCGCCGCTGCTCGCGAGCGGCGACGCCGGTCGGATCTCGAACGGGCCGCTGCCGCCGGCGCCCCGGTCGATGGAGCTGGCGTCGGTGCTGCACCAGGACGGCGCCCTCCTCCTGCGGTACCGCAAGGTGACCCCTGATCCGGTGACGTCGGGCACATCCTCGCCCTGATCCCGATACGGTCCGCATCCGAACGTGCACGCACCGATTCGGAGAGGATCCGCCGTGGCGCAGAGCACCGCCGCCAAGCCGGAGGTCGGCACCTCCCGGCCGGCCGAGGACACCGAGCAGGGCAGGACCACGATCGCGTCGTCGGTCGTGCAGAAGGTCGCGGGCATCGCGGCGCGGGAGATCTCCGGCGTGCACGCGCTGGGCGGCGGCGTGTCGCGGGCGTTCGGCGCCCTGCGCGAGCGGATCCCGGGCGCGGGCACCGCGGACACCGCCGGCGTCGCGGTCGAGGTCGGCGAGAAGCAGGCCGCGGTCGACCTGGACATCGTGGTCGAGTACGGCGTGAGCATCGTCGACCTGGCGCGGGCCGTGCGGCGCAACGTGATCGGCTCGGTGGAGCGGACCACCGGCCTGGAGGTCATCGAGGTCAACATCGCGGTCAACGACATCCACCTGCCCGACGAGAACGAGGAACCCGGGCCGACGGGCTCGCGGGTCGAGTGACGCACGTGGCGGAGGACGTCGAGGCGGCGTTGCTGGCCCACCCCGAGGTGGCGCGGCTGGACGGCGCGTTCGCCTCCTACCTGCCGGGACGGCGCGTGCTCGGCGTCCGGGTCGGCACGCGGGTGGAGGTGGCGGTGGTGCTGCGGACCGGCCGGCCGATCGGCGAGGTGGTGCCGGAGCTGCGGGCGCGCGTGACGCGGGTGGCCGGCGACGCGCCGGTGGACGTGGTCGTGGCCGACCTGGAGTGGGAGGGCCGATGAGCGCGACGCAGACGGGCCTGCTCTCGGGGCTGGTCCTCGGCTTGGCGGCGACCAGCGGGTTCACCGCCTTCCTGGTGACCCTGGCGGTCGGCGTGATCGGCCTGGTCGTGGGCCGGGTCCTCGACGGCGAGCTCGACCTCGGCGACCTGCTCGGCCGGGGCCGCGACAAGTGACCGAGGCGCGGGGCTCGCTCGAAATTCACCCGACCGTGGTGCGGAAGGTGGCGGCGCACGCCGTCCGGCTCGTGCCCGGCGCGGAGCCGAGCGCGGCGGTCAAGGTCGGCGAGGTCGGCGACGAGCTGGAGCTCGGGGTGAAGCTGGCGTTGCGCTACCCGTCGCCCGTGCGCACAGCCGCCGCGGACGTGCGGCGGCACGTCACCGAGGAGGTCGAGCGGATCACCGGCTACCGGGTCCGGTCGGTGGCCGTGACGGTGTCCGCGCTGCTCGCCGAGACCCGGTCGAGGGTGGTGTAGGTGCGGGTCCTGCTGCGGGTGCTGTCGCCGTTGCTCGGGTCGGCGTTGGCCGCCGCCGGCGCCCTGCTGGTCGTCGCGGTCGCCCGGCACTGGTCCGGGCGGGGGTGGCCGACGTGGCCGGACTGGTCCTGGGTGGACCGGCCGGTCCTCGTGATCGGCGCCTGCGTGGTTGTCGGTGGGCTGTTCCTGCTGGTCGTGGCGTCACGGGCGGGGGTGCCGCTGGTGCCGCTGGACGATCCGGCCGACGGCGTGCGGGTGGCGACCACGCCGATGTCGCTGGCCCGCGTGGTCGGGCACCGGGTGCGGGCGGAGGACGGCGTGGCGGACGTGTCGGTCACCGCGTCGCGGCGCAGGGTGCGGGTCCGGGCGACCAGCCGCCTGCACGACGAGGCGTCGTTGCGGCCGAGGCTGCTGGAGGTGGCCCGGTCCGCGGTGGACGACCTGCCGCTGTCCGTGCGGCCGAAGGTGTCGGTCGTCGTCATCTCGCCGAAGGACCGCGCCATCCCGCCGGGAAACCCCACCGCAACACCCGACGACCGCGCTCCCTCGCCGGACGCCTTGGTCACCACGCCGGACGACCGCGCCGCCTCGCCGAAGGACCCCGCCGCCACGCCCGACGAGAGCGCTCCCTCGCCGAAGGACGGAGTTCCCCTGCCGAAGGACCCCGCCGCCCCGCCGGAGGACCGACCGTGAACCGCTCCAACCGCACCGAGCGCGTGATGGCCGCGGTGCTGGGCGTGCTCGCCCTGCTGGTCGGCGGCGCGGCCGTCGTGCTGCACCGCTTCGACGTCGACCGGCCGGTGCTGGACCCGGTCGTGCTCGACTGGGCCCGGCGGCACCTGCTGCCCGTCCGACTGGGGCTGATCGCGCTCGGCCTGCTGGCCCTGGTCCTCGGGCTGCGGTGGGCGTGGCGCGCGATCCGCCCCGAACGGCACCCGGACCTGCTGCTGGACGACGTGGTCGTCACGGCCAAGGCGCTGGCGGCGGCGGTGCGCGCGGACGCCGAGCAGGTGCACGGCGTGGACGGCGCGAAGGTGTCCGTGGTGGGCAGGCCCGCGCTGCGGCTGCGGCTGACCCTGCGCCACGGCGCGGACGTGAACCGGGTGTGGCGGGAGCTGGACGGTCGGGTGCTGTCGCGGGCGCGGGCCGCGCTCGGCGTGGAGGTCCT
This sequence comes from Actinosynnema sp. CA-299493, assembly GCF_050946825.1. Taxonomy (NCBI): domain Bacteria; kingdom Bacillati; phylum Actinomycetota; class Actinomycetes; order Pseudonocardiales; family Pseudonocardiaceae; genus Actinosynnema; species Actinosynnema sp. CA-299493. The sequence continues at coordinate 2,018,813 of NZ_CP191993.1, read as the reverse complement.
CCCGACCGCCGTGCGGCTCGATCTGGCCAAGAGGGAGCGCCAACGCGTGCATCGGGCCGGTTCACCCGGCAGGATGATCGGGTGGCGCTCCCGTTGACCCCTCCCGTGCAGCCGATGCTGGCGACCTCGGTGGACAAGATCCCGACCGGCGCGGACCTCGTGTTCGAGCCCAAGTGGGACGGCTACCGCTGCCTGGTCTTCCGCGACGGCGACGAGGTGTTCCTCCAGTCGCGCAGCGGCAAGCCGCTCAACCGGTACTTCCCGGAGGTGGAGGCCGCGCTGCGGCGCACCCTGCCGCAGCGGATCGTGGTCGACGGCGAGCTCGTCGTGGCCAAGGACGACAAGCTGGACTTCGACGCGCTGTCCGAGCGGATCCACCCGGCGGAGAGCCGCGTGCGGCTGCTGGCGGAGCAGACGCCGGCGAGCTTCGTGGCGTTCGACGTGCTGGCCCTGGGCGACGAGCTGCTGCTGGAGCGGCCGTGCACGGAGCGCCGGTCCACGTTGGAGGGCCTGATCACGCCCGGCGACGGCCTCTACCTCACCCCCGCGACCACCGACGGCGACCTGGCGGCGCAGTGGTTCGACCTGTTCGAGGGCGCGGGCCTGGACGGCGTCATGGGCAAGCCCGCCGACGGCGAGTACACGCCGGGCAAGCGCTCCATGATCAAGGTCAAGCACGCCCGCACCGCCGAGTGCGTGGTGGCCGGGCTGCGCTGGCACAAGGACACCGACCCGGGCACGGCGGTCGGCTCCCTGCTGCTGGGCCTGCACGACGACGCGGGCATCCTGCACCACGTCGGCGTCGTGGGCTCGTTCAAGGCGGCCGAGCGCCGGGCGCTGGCCGAGGAGTTCAAGGACCTGATCACCACGGGTGACCACCCGTGGCTGGTGGAGCCCGACGGCCGCCGGCTGCCCGGCGAGATCAACCGGTGGCGCGGCAAGCACGCCGACTGGGTGCCGTTGCGGCCGGAACGCGTGCTGGAGATCGCGTACTCGCAGACCGAGGGCGGCGCGCCCGCCCGGCTGCGGCACAACGGCCAGTTCCGGCGCTGGCGGCCCGACCGCGAACCGGCGTCGTGCGGCTACGACCAGCTCGACCAGCCCGCGCGCTACGACGTGGAATCCGTGCTGCGAGGCGAAGTTCGCCCCGCGTGACGGCTCGGGTGAGTACCGTGGTGAGCTGTGGCCGAAGTCGCTGACGTGGACGCGCTCATCCGGGAGTTGGACGATCGCATGCGGCACGACTGCCGCCGGTTGTCGATGTGGCGGGTCGTGCACCGCACGACCGGGCTGTCCTACACCGTGGTGCTGATCTTCGTGCCCGCCGTGCTCGCGGTGGGCTTCACCTCGTCGGAAACGGCGCTGGGCAAGGTGCTGCTGCTCATGGCGGCGGTGGTGGGCGGGCTGAACGTCACGTTCCGGCCCTACCTGCACAGCTTGAAGCGGCGCAGCGCCGTGAACACCGTGCGGCGGCTGCGCGACGAGTTCCGCGCCGACGTGGCCGGCACCGTGGAGGGCGAGCTGCTGGCCGTCTACCGCAGGTACGCGGCGGCCTACGCGACGATCTTCGAGGAGCGCGGCGGCGAACTGGTCGACGGGCGGCTCAGCGTCGAGGAACCGCCGTCCGATCCGCCGCCCAAGTCCCGGTCCTGAAGCCGGCGCCGCTCACCCGAACCCGCTCGCACGAGCCTGCTCACACGTCCGGTTTGGCGGTCCGGGTCGCGCCGACCGACGCCAGCACCACGCAGAACACCGCGACCCACTGCGCCGGGTGCAGCGCCTCGTGCAGCAGGACCAACCCGGCCAGCGCCGCGACCGCCGGCTCCAGGCTCATCAGGATGCCGAACACGCGCGGCGGGATCTTGCGCAACGCCTCCAGCTCCAACGAGTACGGGATCACCGACGACAGCAGCGCCACCGCGCCGCCCGCGATGAGCACCACCGGGTCGAGCAGCGCCGCGCCCGCCTCGGCCACGCCGAACGGCAGCGCCACGGCCGCACCGACCACCATCGCCAGCGCCAGGCCCTTGCCGTCGGACGTGCGGCTGCCCAGCGCCGCGGTCAACAGGATGTAACCGGCCCAGCACGCGCCGGCGCCCGCCGCGAACAGCACGCCGGGCAGCGCCAAGCCGCCGTCGACCCTGGTCAGCAGCAGCACGCCGGCCGCCGCGAGCAGCGCCCACACGCCGTCCAACCAGCGCCGCGAGCCGATGACGGCCACCGCCAGCGGGCCGAGGAACTCGATGGTCACCGCCGCGCCGAGCGGGATGTGCTTGATCGCCTGGTAGAAGCTCAGGTTCATCGCGCCGAGCACCAGCCCGTAGCCGAGGACCACCGCGTACGTCCGGCGGTCCAGCCGCAGCGACGGCCGCCACACCAGCAGCAGGATGACGGCGGCCAGCACGAGCCGCAGCGTCACCGTGCCCGCCGCGCCGGCCATGGTGAACAGCTGCTTGGCCACGGCGGCGCCGACCTGCACGCTGACCACGCCCAACAGCACGAGGGCGGGCGGTGGTATCGCGCCGAACGCCTTGGCGGCGATCGTGACCGGCCCCGAGCGGTCGAGCTTGCGTTCGGGGATGCCTTCGACGTGCACGGTGACCACGCCGACATCCTCCCCCAGCCCGCTCACCGAAGTCTCACCTGGACTGTGTGAGGCTCTGCACGAACCCATCGGGAGACCAACGCCGTGGGAGAGAGCGAGGGGACCGCTGTGCCGCGTCGGCGTCACGCCGCTTCGATCTTGGTGGCTCTGAGCGCGCTGGCCGCGTGCAGCGCGGGTCCGTCGACCCGGCCGGTGATCGCCGTGCACGGCGACGGCGAGCAGCCGTCGTCCGCCACCGTCCCGTCCGGCCCCCGTGAGGTCCCGCCGCTGGAGAGCTACGAGACGCCCGGATTGTCCTGGTCGTCGTGCACGGACTCGGCTCGTGCCCGGATGGGCGCTTCGGCGCCGGCAGGCCCCTGGGAGTACGAGTGCTCCCAGCTCACCGTGCGGCTGGACGTGCCGAGCCGTCCCGGGCGGGGCAACCTCGGCCTGTCGCTGCTGCGCGTGGGCACGGGCGGCAGTCCGCTGGTGGTGGTCGGCGAGGCGGGTGGCGAGCCCGGGACGTTGAAGGCGGCGCGGCTGGCGGCGAGCCTGCCCGCGACGGTGCTGAGCACGTTCACGCTGATCGGCGTCGACCGGCGGGGCACCGGCGAGTCGGACCCCGTGCAGTGCGTGCCGGACGCGGCGCGGGTCGGGATCGTGGAGGCCGACCCGGGCGCGGAGACGAACGAGGACCTGGTCGACGCGTACACGTTGGCGAGTCGCGAGTGCGTGCTCGACATGGAGAACCGGTTGCCCGCGGTGGACTCGTGGCGCGCGTCGGCCGACCTGGAGCAGCTGCGCGAGGCGATGGGCGTGCCGCACCTCAACGCCGTCGGCTTCGGTGAGGGTTCGCGGGTGCTGACGTTGTACGCGTCGCGGTTCCCCGACCGGATCGGGCGGATGGTGTTCGACGGGGCGCCGGACCCGACGTTGGACGCGACGGCCGTGGCGCAGACCCGGGCGGTGGCGGCGGACGAGACGTTCTCGGCGTTCCAGAAGGACTGCGTGGTCCGCGGGTGCCCGCTGGGCGCGGGTGCGACGGACCGGTACGAGGCGTTGCTGGACGCGTTGCGGGACAAGCCGTTGCGCGGTGGTGACTTCGACCTCACGCCCGGGACCGCCACGGAGGCCGTGCTGGCGGGCTTGGCGGACCGGTCGCGGTGGGGCGCGCTGGCCGAGGCGATCGTGGCGGCGGAGGGTGGCGACGGCGCCAAGCTGGGCGCGTTCATCGAGCCGCTGCTGCTGGAGCAGGACGAGGACCCTCCGCGCATCGACGCCGGGATCATCACTGCTTGTAACGACACGACGAACCGCGTGCCACCCGAACGGGTGGCCGGTTTGACGGCGGACTGGCGCACCAAGCATCCCCTGTTCGGCGCCTACTACGCCCGCACGCTGCTGGCCTGCGGCCCGTTCCCGGTGCCCCAGGCGGTGAAGGTACCGAAGCTCGTGGGTGCGCCGCCGATGCTCGTGCTGACCACGGCCGCCGACCCCATCACGCCGCGCGAGGGCGGGGAGCGTGCGGCACAGGCACTGCCGGCCGGGGTCGTGGTGGGGTGGCAGGGCGGTGGGCACGGAGCACTCGGCCAGTCGGCGTGCGCGACGAGGGCGGCGGAGGAGTTCTTGGTGAACGCGAAGGTGCCGTCCAGCGGCACCGTCTGCCCACCGTGACCTGGGCCGTGGCGCGTCCAGCGCACCTGCGCCAAGCGCGCTAGCCTGCCGCCGGGCCACCCCGTCCAACCCGCGGAGCCCACGCCACAACTGAACACAATCGGGTGATCTTGGCCCAAAAATGTACGGAAACACTGTTCCCGTACCTCGGTTGAAAACCAGCGGACCCGCCGAAACCACCCCCGACCGCCACCACACGAGCCCACACGAAAGCCGGGCGTGCCACGCAGGACCTGCTGAACGGCATGATCCGCTAACCACGGACCCACGCAGGCTCAAGCGCCACCGTGCCGGAGCCGGTGCGCGTAGCAAGATTCGGTCGGCTGCGAGACACGGGCGGGCGACCTGGCGGTTGCGGAGTGCCGGGCAGCGGAAGCATGGCTGCGGCTGGAACTCGGGTGGCAGCCAGGACTTGAGCGACGGCTGAGACTCGGGTGGTGGGCGGGAGTTGAGCGGCAGCGGGGAGTTGAGCGGCGGCTGAGACTTGGGCGGCGGCCGGAACTTGGTGCGAAGTTCCGGCGGCCGGGGAACTCCGTCAGCCCGAGCCCCGGCGCGCTGGGGCGGCCGGGGTCGGGGGGTTGGTGGTGCGGTCCTGCTTGGTGGTGCGGGAGTTAGCAGGTTGAGCAACACCCGCAGCCGGGGCCCGTGCAGCCGGTGCAGCAGCCGCAGCTGCCGAGTTGGGCCTGCTCTGCTGTCGTGATCTCAACAACCATCTTGTGCCTCCGCGGCGTCGAGGGACTTCGTGCGACCGAAGGTATTTCGACCCCACCGTCCGCCCCTACCGCCGGCCAGGGGAAGTACCCTCACCCGATCGCGGAACGCCAATCATCAATACGTTGCAATACGTGTTCTCTCCTGGTCAGCACCCTGCGGCCGGCCTGCTCCCGCCCAGCCGGAGACCTGGCCCCTGGCCGGTGGGCGGCCCGCCCCCTCTGACCGGTTGGCGACCTGGTTCTGATCGGTCAGACCTGGTTACTGACGGGTCAGCCGTTCAGCTCGTCCAGCGCCCGTTGGGCCGCCTCCAGCTCCGCCCGCAGCTGCTCGACCCGGGCGAGGTGGCGTTCGCGGGCCGCGCTCAGGACGCTCTCGACCGCCTCGTCGACCTCCGCGGGTAGCAGCTTCGACACCTGCGACACCGCCGACGCGGCCACCGGCGCGGCCTTCAGCGTGCGCTTCGTGCCCCACTGCACGTCGACCGTCCACTCGCCGTCGACGGTCGAGGTGAGCGTCACCGTCACCTCCGCCGGCTTCGCCTGCTTGCGCGCCGCCGGTCGGCGTTCCGCGGCCGGAGCGGGCGGTGCGGCCGGCGCCGGCGCGGGTCTCGGCTTCGGTGGAGCCGGCGCGGGCGTGTAGATGTGCTCGACCGGGGCAGGAGCCGGAACCGGGGTCTCGGCGGGCGCCGGGGCACGCTTGCGCGGAGCCGGCTTCTCCACGGTCAGCTCGGCGGGCGAGAACGACAGCTCGTCCTTCTCCCCCGTCGGCCGCACCTGGATGAAATCCCCCTCGGCGGGTTCGGTGAACGCCACCACCTTCGCCGACCGCCCGGCCTCCACCCCGACCGCGGCGGAGGTGAACCAGACCGCGGGCGGTCGGCCCGCGGCCAACTCCGCGCGCAGGTGGTCGATGTCCTGCTCGGACAACGAGCTCTGCTTCGCCTTCGCCATCGCCTACCTCCACGACTTGCACAAGATCTGTCGGGGTGCAGCTTGCCCTACGCCACCGACAATCCCGCGAGCTGCCGGTCGTGCGCACGTCCCAGCGACCACTGCGCGACCACCGAACCGACGAGCGCGAGGAGCATGTCCCAGTGCGTGTCCCACACATCGCCTTGCGTGCCAAGGAAGTCCGTCGCCGACTCACCGCCGACCACCGCGCCCGCCCACTCCACGAACTCGTAACCCGCGCTCACCGCCAGGCACGTCGCCGACACGAGGAAGAACGTCCACCGGCCCGGCCGCAGCGGCGTCCGGCGCAACAAGATCTCCCGGACCAGCACCGCGGGCACGAAGCCCTGCACGAAGTGGGCGAACCGGTCGTAGTGGTTGCGGTCGGTCCACAGATCGCCGAAGGGCACCTCGGCGTACGTGTAGTGGCCGCCGAGCGCGAGCACCAGCGCGTGCCCGAAGATCAGCCAGTACGCGAGCGGCGTCAGCGGGAACCGGCGGCGGGTCCACGCCAGCAGGGGCAGCGCGACGAGGATCGGCGCGACCTCCAGCAGCCACGTGACGTAGTCCTTGGGCCGGATGGCCGACACCGCGACCGCCACCACGACGAGTACCGCGAGGGTGACCGGCAGGCGGTCCCTTGGCTGCATCCGCCGATCCTGCCACCACCGGGCCACACCGCGCGCCAGTCCACAGTGGACGAGCGACGGGGACTGATAGTGAGGACGGGCGGCGGAGGACGAGCCCCCGCCGCCCGCGCGTCCCTAGATCGGGTTGCCGTTCGTGCCGCAGATGCGACCCGCGTTCACGCAGTTCCGCACCCGTCGTTCCAGTTCCGGCTGGTCCCACGCGTTCATGAAGTCACCGTGGAAGGTGTACCCCGGCGCGGTGGTCACGTTCACCCCGTTCACCGTCCCGCCCAGCGACAGCCCGCCGCCGTTGACCGGGTAGGTGATCAGGAACTCCAGCCTCGGCAGGACCACGTTGTGCGTGGACGGGCACGACCCGTTCCAGAACACGATGTGGTCCTTGTGGTTGGCGCTGTCGAGGTCCCGGCCGTTCCAGCAGGTCGGGAAGTCCAGGTACGTCTCCAGCTTGGTGCCGGCCGGGCAGTTCATGAAGTCCCGGCTCGACGGCGACTGCGTGGTGCACGACCACCGCGCGGACGGGTTCTGGTCGGGGCTGGTCGCCCGGGCGTTGCCGACGACGTACCTCAGGTCCGGCGGGTACGCGACGGCGCGTTGCATGTCGTGGATGCCCTGGTAGTACACGGTGACGCTCTCCGGCGCGACCGGCTGCCCGTTCTTGTAGAGCGTGGGCACCCAGTAGGCGGACAGGTCGACCACCGGGTCGCACGTGGTGCCCGCCGCTTTGAGCGACGTGTACGTGGACGACGCGTTGGTCGACCGGTTGCCGAAGAACTCGTGCACGTGCGACACGCCGGTCTGGTTGGGGTAGATGATCGGGTCGTTGCCGGACCGGTGGCTCGCGCGGCAGTTGGCGCGGAACTCCGAGGCGGCCTGGATGCCGGCCTGGCCCTCGATGGCCGCGGCCTGGCGCGCGTCCGGTGCGGCCGGGTGGCTGTCGTGGTTGACGGGCCCCGCGCCCGCCGGCTGGTAAGCGACCACCGACCCGATCAGGGCCAGTGCCAGCGCGACGGACGCGGCGCCGATGACACCTCTCAATCTCGCGTTCATCCGATCTCCTCCGTAAGTGGAGCGGGATGCGGCGGCAGGTCTAGGAGCCGAACGTGATCCAGTTGACGTTGACGAAGTCGGCGGGCTGACCGCTGGCGAAGGTGAGGTAGACGTCGTGCTTGCCGGTCAGGCCGGTGGTGTTGGCGGGCACGGTGCGCCAGCTCTGCCAGCCGCCGGTGTTGGCGATGGCGAAGCTGCCGAGCGGTGCGGCGGTCGGGCTGCCGACGCGGATCTCGACCAGGCCGCTCACGCCACCCGCCGCGCCGCTGGCGACCCTGGCGACGAACTGCCGGCCGGTGCGGGAGCCGAAGTCGACGCCCCGGAAGAGCGCCCACTCGCCGTTCGCGAGGCCGGCGATGTTCTGGCCGCCGCCGGTGTCGGTGGTCGTCTCCTTGAACACGCCCTTGTGCTCGTCGTAGGACTCGGCCTGGATGGTGGCGAAGGCGTCCCGGCTGGTCGGCGGAACGGTCGTGGTGGTCGTCGTCGTGGTGGTCGTGGTGGTCGTCGTCGTGGACGTGGTGGTGGTCGTCGACGTCGGGTTCACGCCACCCGAACCGGAGTCCACGCCGCTGCCGGCCGGTCCGCGCCACGCGGTGGACGACGCGGGCACGGACAGGGTCTGCCCGTCGGAGAACGTCACCGTGGCCGTCGTCGTGCCCGGGTTGTAGGCCACGTACGTGCGGGCGCCGTTCTTGCTCAGCACGGCGTGCGTCGGCACGTTCGCGGTGACGGACGTGTCGGGCGTGCCGTAGGTGTTGAGGGACGTGATCCAGTGGTAGGCGTGCGCCCGCGAGTCGCCGTCCTCCGGCGGCAGGCCGGACCCGTAGTTCGCCAGCGCCTGCGCCGGGTCGGCGAGCGCCAGGAACTGGGTGATGACGTCCTTCCACTCGACCTCGGTGCCGCCGTTGTTGGCGCGCAGCTCGGCGACGTTCTGGAGGATGTCGGCCTTGTAGTCGGCGTGGTAGAGCGAGCCGCCGGTGATCGGCAGCATGTTGATGCCGTGGATCTCCTCCGGGTTGGCCGTCCACCACGTGCTGTAGCTGGCGCCCGCGCCCCACACCATGCCGACCGTGCCGTGCTGGAAGGCCGCCGGGAACACCGCGTCGTCCTTGTCGAACCAGTACTGGGCGATCGTGCTCTCCTGCGTGGTGTGCAGGTAGATGCCCGCGTCGCGCAGCGCCGTGTCACCGGTGGCCTGGCCGAACAGCACGGCGGCGGTGGCGAACATCATGCCCTCGGACGAGGACTCCTCGTTGTTGCCGTGGGCGAAGCCGGCGTGGCCGGACGCCCAGCCGTGGCCCGCGTAGGCGTCGAAGTTGCGCAGGAACGGGAAGCGCGTCTCGCCGCGGTCGAAGTTGTTGGCGTCCTTGACCAGCAGCTTGACCATGCCGCCGTAGCGGGAGTCCGCCGCCCAGCCCGGGTCGTGCTGCGCCAGGATCGCCGCGGCCAGCACGTAGTAGCCGTAGTGGAAGTGGTGGTCGTTCAGCTCGGCGTCGGTGCCGTAGGACGCCTTGTAGCCGATCAGCGTGCCCCACGTGGCGTCGTAGGCGAAGTGGTTGCCCGCCTCGCCGGGCGTCGCGGTGAGCCAGTCGGAGAGCCGGTCGCGGACCAGGCCCAGCAGCCGGTCGCGGCCCTCGGCGTAGCCGATCTGGTTGGCCACCCGGGCCAGTGCCGCCAGGCGCCACAACGCCTTGCCGGTCCAGTAGGTGTCGCCCGCGCCCTTCCACGGGTCGGCGGCGTTGAGCTCCTGGTCGATCTCCGAGCGCAGGCGGTTCTTGTCGGCTGCCGAGGACAGGGGTAGCGCGGGCAGGACGCCGTTGAACGTGCTGCGGGTCGTGAACGACGAGCCCTCGCGCACCCTCATCTCACCGCGCGGCGAGGTGTAGCGGTAGGCGGTGAGGGTGTCGGTGGAGTTGAGCCACTGGTGCCGGTAGAGGGCCTGGAGGGTGCCGGTCTGGGTGCCCTGGCGTGCCGTGGTCGTGGCCGTGTAGGTGGCGGTGAGCTGGGCGTTCGCCGAGTTGTAGGTCCAGTTGACCTTGGTGTCGGTGACGAAGGAGAACGCGTAGCGCTGGAACAGGGACAGCGCGTCGCGGCTCGGCAGGACGGCCACGGAGAAGAAGGCTGCCGACGAGGTGGCCTCGGCGGTGCCGACGACGTTCCAGTTGCTCGGCGAGAACAGCGCGTAGTCGCGGCCGTTGATCGTGACGCCGAGGGTGGTGCCGGTGTTGCTCCAGATCGTGGTGGCGCCGTTGAACCCGACCCTGGCCGTGCCGCCGGTGGCTTCCGCGTACACGTACGGCGAGCCGTGGCCGATGGTCGTGCGCAGGGTGCGCGTCCCGTCGGTCCACAGAGGACTCACGGTCCAGTCGGACCAGCCGTCGACCTGGGTGCGCGGCGCGGTGAGGCCGCTGACGCCGACGAACAGGTCGTCTTGGTGCATGAACTCGTAGAACCGGCCGTCGGGGGTGATGTTCGGGCTGGTCGGGTAGCCGACGCCGAGGCCCTGCGCCGCCGCGTGGAACGTCAGCGGGTGGGCGTACATGTTCTCGGAGTAGGGGTTGCCGGGGTAGCGCTGGAAGGCCAGCGACGACCACCAGTCGTTGGTCGGGACCGGCCGGCCGGCCATCCGGGCGGTGACCTTCGGCGTCAGGGGCGCGCCGTTGGCGTCGGACGGGCCGACCGCGCCCGCCGGGCGGGTGGTGGCGTAGCTGCCCGCGCCCACCGTGACGGCGTTGGCCGTTCCGGGTAGGGCGAGGGGGATCGCGGCAGCCGCGGCCACGGCGACCGCGAGGGCCGCCAGGTGGGGGCGGATTGAACGCACAGGGACCTCCAGCAGGGACTCACAGCTTTGTGAGAGCGCTCTCACGCAAGTCAAACGGTAAACCGCAGGTGAGGCGCGTGTCTACGGTTGGCCGCTTCTGACTCTGTCAAGAGCCCGGCTCGCGTGGCCGGCGGCGGCTAGTCCTCGACGCGGAGGCGGTACTCGCAGCCGTACTCGACGGCGTACTGGAGGTCGTAGTGGTGCACGATCTTCGGGCCGCCGTGCAGGTGGACGTGGGTGACCGTCTGCTTCGGGGACTCGGGCGGCTTGGCGTGCGAGTCGACCCGGCCGTCGAGGGGACCGCCGACGAACCGCACCACGTACGCCTGCGTCATCGGCCTGCCTCCCCTTCTCCGGCGTTCTCCGGCGTTGCCCCCCATGGTACGAGAGGACCAGTCGGATCGCGGCTGAACCGCTGTCGGAAACAGCCGGTTGGCGGAAGGTCGGGCGCCGGACCAGCGCTCGGCCACCCCGTCAAACGTCGTCCATCAGGACGTACCCCACCCGCCGGACTCCCCCGCCGCGCGGGCAACGACCCGTCGGCGGATCGCGCCACGTCACCGGCCGGCCCGAGGTGCCCGCACGACGCCTCCACCCCGGGCCGCAACGCGTCGTCAAGCGCTCTTGGTCACCGCCGGCGGGAGGCTCTCGGCGGGAAGGCTAGATCGTCGCGAGGGGTGCGGGCGAGTGGTCGTCGGGCACGTCGTCCACGACCCGCACCGAGCTGTCCTCACCGAGGCCGGCCGAGTCCAGCACCGCCCAGATGCCGTGGGCGACGGCCGCGCGGTCGCGAGCCGCGACGTCGGCGGGCAGGACGATCTCGAGGCGTTGAACGTTCATACCGCCTTACTGTGGCCGTGGACCACCGGCCACGCGAGACCTCCGTCGGATGAACCTGGCCGGTTTCAGTTGCGCTTGCGCGACGGCTGCACGCGGGGCGGCTCGCCGGGCATCTTCGGGTAGTCCGGCGGGTACGGCATGTCGCCCCGGTCGTCGGCCTCGTACCACTCCAGCAGGCGCTCGATGCCGAACGCCTCGTCGTCCAGGGTCGCGTGCGGGTCGCCGTTCTCCTCTAGGTACTTCGGCACGCTGAGGACGTCGAAGTCGTCGGGGTCCACAGTGGACAGCTGGTCCCACGTCACCGGGGTCGACACGGTGGCGCGGGGCGTGCCGCGGACCGACCAGGCGGAGGCGATGGTGCGGTCGCGGGCGGCCTGGTTGAAGTCCAGGAAGACCTTCTCGCCGCGTTCTTCCTTCCACCACGACGTGGTCGCCTGGTCGGGCACGCGCCGTTCCACCTCGCGCGCCAACGCGATCACGGCGTGTCGCACGTCCACGAAGTCCCACTCGGGCCGGATGCGCACGGCCACGTGGATGCCGCGGCCACCGGACGTCTTCGGGTAGCCGGTGAACCCGAGCTCGCCCAGCACCTCCCGCAGCACCAGCGCGACCGCGACCGCGTCCCGGAAGTCGGTGCCCGGCTGGGGGTCGAGGTCGACGCGCAACTCGTCCGGCCGATCGGTGTCCGACCGCCGCACGGGCCACGGGTGGAAGTCGAACGTGCCGAGGTTCGCCGCCCACGCCAGCACGGCCGGCTCGGTCGGGCACACCTCGTCCGCGGGCCGCCCGGACGGGAACTTGATGCGCGCCGTCTCCACCCACTCGGGCGCCCCCTTGGGCAACCGCTTCTGGTAGAACGCCTCCCCGGTCACCCCGTCGACGTACCGCTTCAACGTCGTCGGCCGGTCGCGCAGCACGCGCAGCAGCGGTTCCGCCACGGCCAGGTAGTACTCGACCACCTGGAGCTTGGTGATCCCACGCTCGGGGAAGTAGACCTTGCCCGGGTTGGACACCCGCACCACGCGCTCACCGACGGTTAGTTCCACAGCCTGGGTCGCCACGCGGGCGAGCCTAACAACGCACCACGACACCCGGTTTCCCTCGCTCCGCGAAGGTCACGCCACCGTGGTGGCAACGCGTCGAAACCCGGCTTCGCGCACTCCCGGCAGCCCGACCGGCGCCGCGCTTCTCCAGTAGCGCATTCACCGCATTCGTGCGGAAGTCAACTCCTAGCCCATTAGGATGTAAGTAGTTGAATGAGTCCTGACCCCCGACGGCGCTCCGATACAGTCACGTGCTGACCAGGAGCGCAATCGGGGAGGTTTGTGCCGTGACCGGCAACGGGGGCTCCACGGGCGATGTCGGCCAGTACGCCTTCGAACAGTACCGGCAGCAAAGCGGTGGTGGACTCGTCGGCACGCTCACGCTCGGCTTGAGCGACATCGTCGCCGCTACCAAAGCCCTGGCCGCCGCGAGCGAGGCCCACAGCCTCTCGGTGGATCCGCACGCGGTCGATTCCATGCTGCGCAAACTCACGGAGATGCAGGACGCGCTCGGCAAGGTCCAGCGGAGTGGCCAGGTGCTCACGACGCACACGCCGCTGGGACAGGGATATGCCGAGGCCATCGGCAAGGTCAACAGCACACTCGGTCAGCAGGCGGTGGGCGAAGTCGTTCCGGACGTGATCACGGCGATCGACGCCCTCAAGGAACAGATCGAGAAGAGCCGGGCTTCGTACCGGAACGTCGATGAGGCCAAGGCCCAGACCTTCGACAACCTCTGACAGGACAACACGACTCCCATGAATCGCGCACTCGCCCGCATCTCCGCGGCTTCCGCGGTGGCGTTCGTCATGCTGGTCACGGCGTGCGCCGACCAGTCGGGAACGGCGACCCCGGCGTCCACCACGACCGCCACGACCGCCACCTACGATTCCACGAGCAGTGCCGCGCCGACCGCCAGTGCGCTGGCCGAAGTCAACCCGTGTGATCTGCTCACCGCCGATGAGGCCACGAGCTTGGGATTGACGTCGCCCGGAGAAGCGGACCGGGTCGGTGGAACCGAGAGCTGCGACTGGCAGCAGAGCGGGAATGGCGGTCTGGTCGTCGGCATTCGCCCCACCAGCGGCCTCGGCGACTTGACCTACGACACCGCAAAAGGCCAGCAGATCAATGTCGGCAAGTACGATGCCGTCAGGATCGAAGCCCCTAATGGCGCACAAGCGCTGTGCGACGTGCTGATCGCGGTTTCCGAGTCGTCCAGCGTGCAGGTGGCCGGAAACCTCAAAGGCAACTCCACGGACACCGCCGCCGCGTGTGAGCGCGCTACCAGGGCCGCCGACCTGATCGCGCCCAAGCTGCCCTGAGCTGCCATTCCGACCGCCCCGAGGGGAATGACATGACTCGCGAGAAACCGCAGGTGCCCGAACCGACCGCCGATTACGCCGGACACCGGCACTCGCACATGAAGCAGCAGGTCGAGACGAACTTCAACCCCGGTCTCGCCGGTGAGATCGCCGACGAGTGGAAGTCGATCGGCGCGACGTTCACGCAGTTGGCGGTGGACTTCCAGGTCATCATCACCGGCTCGGAGTCGGGGTGGACCGGGAGCGCCGGGGAGGGCGCCCGAGCCGCGCTGGCGAAGGTCTGCCGGTTCAGCGACCTGACCGGTGATCACTTCACGTCGACCGGCAGCGCGCTGCACAGCCAGGTCAGCGCGGCCTCCGAGGCCAAGGCGCGGATGCCCGAGCCGGTCGAGTACGACCCGGCGAAGATGTTCGCCGACGCCACCGGCCGCGGGAACGTCTTGGAGAAGGTGGTCAACCTCGCCGCCTTGCCGGTGACGATGCCGATGCAGAAGGCCGCGTCGGAGGCCGCGAAGGCCGAGGCCGTCCAGGTGATGCGGTCACGTGACGACGCGATGCGCTCGGCGACCACCACCATGCCGGCGTTCGCCGAGATCCCGACCGTCACCCAGGACCAGGGCACCGCCACCGGCACGTCCCGGACGTCCTCGGTCACCACGAGCACGGTCGACCCCGACGCCCGGTCCAGCACCGCCGACACGCCCGGCGCCGGCCGCACCGACACCAGTCGCACGACGAGCACGTCCTGGGCGGCTCCCCCGACGGTCACCCAGCCCCCTGGCACTCCTCCGGTCATCTCGCCGTCCTCGGCCCGGTCCGCGCCACCCGTCCAGCCGCCCTGGATGGCGCCCGGCCCCAAGCCGCCGACCGGCACGCAGCCGCACGGCAGGCCGGTCTCCCCGCCCGGAGTCCGACCCGGTGGCCGGCCCGGCACTCCCGGCCGCCTGCCCGGACAGGGCGGCGGTCCTGGCGGCACGGGTGGCGCACGCCCTGGCATGCCGGGCGGGATGCCGTCCGGACCCGGTGGTGTGCCCGGCCGTGGGGGTGCGGTCGGGTTCGGTCCGCTGGGCGCAGGCGGGCAGTCCGGCTTCGGTCCCACGGGCACTCCTGGCCAGGCGGGCAGCGCCGTGCAGGGCGGACGCGGCTCGGTGGGGGCGGCAGGTGGCGCGGGGATCGGTGCCGGCGGTCAGGGTGGTCGGGGCGAGGAGGAGCAGGAGCACAAGGCCCGGTACCTGATTCCGACGGACGACCCGTTCCACGACGACGACCGGCTCGTCGCACCACCCACCATCGGCGAATGAGGGCGGATGAGCACCATCGCGACACTCTCCTTCCCCGAGTTCGACGTGCTCTGGGAAGACTTGCGGGTCGACGCGGTCCCGTACCCGCTGGAGATCGCCCACCACGGCACGACGGTGGGCGAGAGGGCTCGGATCAGGGCTGATGTGCACGCCGACCTCGAACGACGCGGCCTGGCCCGACGTGGCCGGCCGGAGCCGGAACTGGAGGACGCGCTGCGGCTGCTGGCACGCCCGGAGACGTCGATCACCGTCCTGGGCATGCCTGATGTCGCCGCCCACGACCTGCTGCGTGCCCTGGTCGTGGCACGCGGCAGTTACGCGGTGTCGGCCGTGCAGCGGCGCGAGGGAGTGCGACTGGACCTGCTGCGCGACGTGAGCCTGCCGATGGCGGCGGTGAGCGTGCTGCGGCCGGTGCCGGCCGGACCGGGACGCCCGGTCACGGTGCCGGCGTCGGCGGCGGACGGCCAAGGCGGCGGCAGGCGCGGTGGGGAGCGTGATGACGTGCGGGCGCTCCAGTCGATGCTGGCGGGACCGATCACCGGCACCGGGCACCTCACGGCCGCGCGCGAGAACACGACCGCGTTGCCCGCCGTCACGTGGATCGACACGCCGCGCGGGCGGTACGCGGGCATGGGCGTGGAGTGGCTCACGGTGGCGCCCGCGGACCACGCCGGGCTGGTGCGCAGGCTCAGCCAGGCGCTCGCGCCGCCAACCCGGTGACGAACGCCTCCAGCGCCAGTTCGAAGCTGTCGTGGTCCAGTTCCCGGGCCACGGCGGGCAGGAGGTGGGCCTTGTCCAGGTTCGGGTACCGGTCGCGGTAGAAGGTCTGGTCCTCCGAGAAGCCGCTGGAGAACGAGCTCAGCGCCGCGCCGAACACCAGGTACATCAACGACGCCGCGATCATCGTCGCCTCGCGCCGCGACCAGCCCGCCGCGACGAGCCCGCCGTGCACCACGTCCAGCCGCCGCAGCGACGCCTCGCGGTGCGCCGGCCCGTAGGCAAGGAACGGCACGATGTTGGGGTGCGCGGCCAGCGCCGCCCGGTAGGAACGGGCGCAGCCGCGCAGGCCGTGCCGCCAGTCGCCGCCCTCGAACCCGGAGACGTCGACGCCCTCCAGGATGCCGGCGGCCACCTCGTGCAGCAGGTCGTCCTTCGTGCTCACGTGCCCGTACAGCGACGCGGCCTGAACGCCCAGCTCAGAGGCGAGTTTGCGCATCGACAGGCCGTCGAGCCCGTCACGGTCGATGATGTGCAACGCGGCGGTCCGGATGCGCGAGGCACTCAGGATCGGGCTCCTCGGCATGTCCGCTCCCCTTGCCTGTGGTGGGTTCCGCGCCTAGGTTAGATAACCTAACACCGTTCGGTTAGGAGGTCACCCCGGTGGATCTGCGCATCTCCGACGAACACCGGCAGCTCAAGGACCTGGCGCACCGGTTCACCGAGGAGCGGATCGTCCCGCACGCCACGCGCTGGGACCGGGACGAGGCCATCGACCGCGACCTGGTGCCCGCCCTGGGCGACGTCGGCTTTCTCGGTCTCGGCATCGACGAAGCGCACGGCGGCTCGGGCGGCGACAACCTGGCGTACTGCCTGGTGCTGGAGGAGGTCGCGCGCGGCGACTCGGCCGTGCGCGGCATCATCTCCGTCTCCCTCGGGCTGGTCGGCAAGACCATCGCCAAGCACGGCGCGGAGGCGCAGAAGCGGCGCTGGCTGCCGGACCTGTGCTCGGGTCGCGCGCTGGGCTGCTTCGGCCTGACCGAGCCGGGCACCGGCTCCGACGCCGCGTCGCTGGCCACGAAGGCGGTCCGCGACGGCGACGACTGGGTGATCACCGGGCGCAAGGTATTCATCACCAACGGGACGTGGGCCGACGTGGCGCTCATCTTCGCCCGAACGGGTGGTCCCGGCCCGAAGGGGATCACCGCGTTCCTGGTGCCGACCGCCTCGCCCGGCTTCACCGCCACCGAGATCCGCGGCAAGCTCGGCATGCGCGGCCAGGCCACCGCCGAGCTGACCCTCGACCAGGTCAGGGTGACCGACGCCGACCGGCTCGGTGACGAGGGCGCGGGCTTCAAGCTGGCCATGGCCGCCCTCGACCGGGGCCGGATGTCCGTCGCCGCCGGCTGCGTGGGCGCCGCCCGGGGCGCGCTGGAGGTCAGCGTGAAGTACGCCAAGGAGCGCGAGCAGTTCGGCAAGCCCATCGCCGGTTTCCAGCTCGTGCAGGAACTCCTGGCGGACATGGCGGTGGAGACCGACGCGGCGCGCCTGCTCACGTGGCGGTGCGCGGACCTCGCCGACCGGGGTGAGCCGTTCGGCACGGAGGCGTCCATGGCGAAGTTGTACGCCAGCGAAGCGGCCGTGCGCGTGGCGAACAACGCCATCCAGGTCTTCGGCGGGTACGGCTACGTCGACGAGTACCCCGTCGGCAAGTACTTGCGGGATACCCGCGTGACGACCCTCTACGAGGGCACCAGCCAGATCCAGAAGTTGCTCATCGGCCGGGCGCTGACCGGCGTCAACGCGTTCGCGTAGAGGGTAGAGGGAGGACGACATGGACTTCACGCTCGACGAGGAGCAGAAGGAGATCCGCGACTGGGTGCGGACCTTCGTGCGCAAGGAGGTCGCGCCGCTGGAGCCGGAGGTGCTGCGCCGCGAACGCCTGGGTCAGCCCGGGCTGACGCGTGACGAGCTCAAGGAGCTCCAGGACAAGGCCAAGGAGGCGGGCTTCTTCGGCGTGCTCACGCCCCAGGAGTACGGCGGCATGGGCCTCGGCGCGCTCATGACGGCGCTGCTGGAGGCCGAGCTGGGCCGCACGTTCGTGCCCTTCCGGTTCGGCGGGTACGCGGACAACATCCTGTTCCACGGCAACGAGGAGCAGAAGCAGCGCTACCTGCTGCCCACGATCTCCGGCGAGCGCGTGTCGTGCTTCGCGATCACCGAGCCCGGCGCGGGCTCCGACGCCAAGGCCATCCGCACGTCCGCCCGCAAGGAGGGCGGCGAGTGGGTGATCAACGGTGAGAAGACGTTCATCACGCAGGGCCACGAGGCCGACTTCGTGATGGTGTTCGCGGTGACGGACAAGGAGAAGGGCGCGGACGGCGGCGTCACGTGCTTCCTGGTCGACCGGGACATGGGCTGGAAGTCCGAGCCGATCCCGACCATGGGCCAGTGGGGTCCGGCCGCGCTCGTGTTCGACAACGTCCGCGTGCCCGAGGAGAACGTGCTCGGCGAGGTCGGCAAGGGCTTCCACCTGGCCATGCAGTGGATCGGACAGGGCCGCTACCTGCTGCCGGCGCGGGCGCTCGGCTCGTGCGAGCGGCTGGTGGAGATGGCCATCGAGCAGGCCAAGACCCGGGTCACGTTCGGCCAGCCGATCGCCGAGTACCAGGCCATCCAGTGGATGCTCGCGGACTCGGCGGTGGAGATCGAGGCGATGCGCTGGCTCGTGCTGCACGCGGCGTGGCTGGTCGACCAGGGCGCGGACTCGCGGCAGGCGCAGTCGATGGCGAAGCTGTACGGCGGCATCAAGGCCAACGAGATCGTGGACCGGGTCCTGCAGATCCACGGCGGCATGGGCTACACGCGCGAGCTGCCGATCGAGCGCTGGTACCGGGAGCTGCGGTTGCTGCGCATCTACGAGGGCACGGACGAGATCCAGCGCCGCACGATCGCCCGCAACCTGCTCAAGGGCCACGCGAAGGTGACCGGCACGCTCGGCTGACCAGGGCTCCCGGCGGGGTCGCGCGATCGGCCCCGCCACCGGCCGCGAGGTGCCGCTCCCGCACTGCCGGACCGGCCGGCCGCTTCGTGCCGGAGACGGCGGAACGGCGGGAACGGCGGAGCAGACGGCGCGGCGCCTGCTCGACCACCCGGCCCGCTACCGGACGAGGCTGGTCAGCATCTGGGCGCAGACGCGGGCCAGGTGCTTGCGCATCACGTCGGACGCGCGGGACGGGTCGGCGGCGGCGATGGCGGCCACCAGGGCGTCGTGGTCGTCCAACGACGCGTGCTGGTGCGGCGGGTCGTCGCGCAGGCCGCTGCGCAGCAGCACCACCCGCTGCTGCACCAGCCGCACCTGCTCGGCGATCCGGGGGCTGCGCGCGGCGTCCAGCAGCGCCTGGTGGAACGCCAGGTCCAACCGGTACGGGAAGCGCTCACCCGCCGAGTACGCCCGACGCGACTCCTCGCACACCGCGCGCAGCCGCACCACGTCCGCCTCGGTCCGCCGGGATGCCGCCAGCTCGACCGCGGCGCACTCCAGCGCCGTCCGCAGCTCGAACAGCGCCTGCACGTCCGCCTCGTCGGCGACCGGCACGGAAGCGCCCCGGTGCGGCGCCAGCACCAGCAGCCCCTCGGACGCCAGGTGCCGGATCGCCTCGCGCAGCGGGCCCCGCGAGATGCCCAGCCGCTGGGCCAGCTCCACCTCGTTCACCCGCGTCCCGGGCGGGATCTCACCGGTCAGCACCAGCTCGCGGAGCACGTCCACGGCCTGACCGGCCAAGCTCAAGTGCAGGGGAGGTGTCACGAACGTCTCCTAGCGCGAGATGTCACCGACGATGTTAACTGTCGACAGTTGGCACCGCACCGGCGCACCGCGCGGCACGCGCACCGGCGCACGGCCGCGAAGGGTCGGGAGGACGCATGACGCACGAACTGGTCGCCGAGGTCTGGCGTGGCGAGTTCATCGAGTCCGTGCACCACGGCTCCGTCGTGGCCCTCGACCGCACGGGCCGGCCGGCGCTGTCCCTCGGCCGCCCGCAGGACATCACGTACCCGCGCTCGTCCAACAAGCCGATCCAGGCGCTGGCCATGCTCCGCCACGGCCTCGACCTGAAGGACGAGCTGCTGGCCCTGGCCTGCGCCAGCCACTCCGGCGAGGACTTCCACGTCGACGGCGTCCACCGCGTGCTCCACGCGCACGGCCTGACCGCGGCCGACCTCCAGTGCACACCGGACCTGCCGATCGGCGAGGACGCCCTCAGGTCCCACCTGGCCGCAGGCCGCGCCAAGGCGCCGGAGTACATGAACTGCTCGGGCAAGCACGCCGCCATGCTGGCGACCTGCGCCGTCAACGGGTGGTCGACCCACGACTACCTCGATCCCGCCCACCCCCTCCAGCGGGCCATCCGCGACACCCTGGAGGAACTGGCCGGCGAGCGCGTCGGCGCGGAAGGCGTCGACGGCTGCGGCGCGCCGCTGCTCGGCATCAGCCTCACCGGCCTGGCCAGGGCGTTCGGTGCGCTGGCCGGTGCGCCGGATGGTCCGGAGCAGCGGATCGCGCGGGCGATGAACGCCTACCCGGAGTGGGTCGGCGGCACGGACCGCGACGTCACGAAGCTGATGCGGGCGATCCCGGGCGCGGTGGCCAAGGACGGCGCGGAGGGCGTCTACGCGATCGGCCTGCCGACCGGCGAGGCCGTGGCGTGCAAGATCGCGGACGGCTCCAGCCGCGCCAGGGCGGTGGTCCTGGTGGCCGCGATGCGCAAGCTGGGAGTGGACGCGCCGGAGGAGTTGGCCACCTTCCCCGTGCTCGGCCACGGCCGCCCGGTCGGCGCGGTCCGACCGTCGCCCGCCCTGGCGAGTTGATCCGCCCAGCGGCTTGAAGCGCCGGCTACGCTGGGTCCCATGGCCAGCGCCAGAGCCGCCGACGCACCCGACGAGCGCCCGCAGGGCGCGATCGACGACGAGCTGATCGGCCTCGACCCCGACGACCCCGAGACCAGGGCGTTCGCCGAGCACCTCGGCCGGATGCAGCAGCAGCCACCCAGCTTCACCATCGAGGGCACGGTCGCGGGCGTCGCGAACTTCGCGGACTCGGCGAACCGGGCGGGCGGCCTGCGCAGGCTCACCGCGGTCATCGTGGTGGGCCTCATCCTCCTAGGGGTGCTGATCAGCGTCTGGTACTACCTGGGCACCCTCGTCTGGGTGTTCTTCTACTGACACCCGCCCCGGTTCCGGCGGCGTTCCGGCCGCCGCGGCTTCGACTAACGTGGAGGTATGGAACCTGTCGTCGGCGCCACCCCGAAGGTGGTCCACTCCGAGCTGGAGTGGCGGGAGATCCTGACCCCCAAGGAGTACGCGGTGCTGCGCGACGCGGGCACCGAGCCCGCCTGGGTCGGCGAGTACACGGACACCAAGACCGAGGGCGTCTACGAGTGCCGCGCGTGCGGCGCCGAGCTGTTCCGCAGCGACACGAAGTTCGACTCGCACTGCGGCTGGCCGTCGTTCTTCTCGCCGCTGGCCGGTGACTCGGTGATCCTGCGCGAGGACCGCGCGCACGGCATGGTCCGGACCGAGGTGTTGTGCGCGGCCTGCCACAGCCACCTCGGGCACGTCTTCGAGGGTGAGGGCTACGCCACGCCGACGGATCAGCGCTACTGCATCAACTCGGTGAGTTTGCGTCTGGTCGAAACCACCGGTGATCGAGCAGACTGAAGGCGCTACTCCGAATGATGACTGATCCACTCCAGGAGGAATCATGCGCATCTTCAAGGGCACTGACGGCGAAGGCTCCGGCGGCGTGGACGGCGCGTCGTCCTCCTGACGGACCACCGTCGAACGGCCAACCCTAAGGCTTGCTAAAGCACTCTTGCCGGGGTGTGGCCTGGCGCACACGATTGCCTCCTGGCTGGTGGACGTGGTTCCACCGAGGGCCACAGGGGGTGGACCGTGGAGCGACCGTGGGGGCTTTCAGGCCCGGAATTCCTTGAGCTGTACTGGATCGCGCTGGCCGTGTCGCTGGTGTTCGCGATCTTCGTCCGAGTGCGCCCGCGGGGGACGCGGGACGACACCCCCGCGGGTGCGCTCGGCTTGTTGGACATCGCCTACCTGACCGGCGGGCCGCGTCGCGTGGTCGAGGCGTCGGTCGCCTCGCTCATCGACTCGGGCGCCCTGGTGCCCGCGCGCAGCGGGTCCGTGCGCCTCGTCGGTGGGCCCGTCGCCGACCACCCGGTCGACCGGGCCGTGCTCGCCGACGCGAAGCGCTACCGCTACCGGACGTTGACGCTGCTGATCACGTCGGTGTCGGAGCAGGACGCGCCGCGCGAGGTCGGCCGCCGGCTGGTCGAGCAGGGCTACCTGGTCGCGCCGGACGTGGCGAAGCGGTGGCTGCGGGTGGGTGTCGTGCCGATGGCGCTGTTGTTCGTCGTCGGTGTCGCGCGCTGGATCAACGGGCAGGTGATCAGCGCGCCCGTGTGGATGCTGACGTTGCAGCTCGTGCTGACGGGCGTGCTGGTCTGGGGGCTGTCGCAGGCGTCCCCGACGACGCGCACCGCGAAGGGTCGTGCCGCGGTGGCGAAGGCTCGCGCGGGCGGGATCACCGGCGGGTGGGGAGGGACCGGTTCGGCGAACGCCGAGGTGGTCGCCCTCCGCGGTTTCAACGACCACCCGGACATCACGTTGCGCGCGGCGGCACGTCCGCGTCCCCGTCCCCGGGTGGCGTCGGGGGGTGCTTACGCGGCGGGCACCGCCACGGCGGGCGGCGTCGGTTGCGGCAGCGGTGGCAGCAGTTGCTCCGGCGGCAGCAGCTGCGGTGGCGGAGGGGGCGGCTGCGGTGGTGGTGGCGGCGGTGGCTGACGGGGTTCTCGCACTTCCGCGACCACGGCCGCGTGCGGCCTGACGGCTCCTAGGGTGGCGGCCATGACGTTCCTGTGGTGGTACGGCCCCGCGCTCGTCGTCGCGGTGCTGGCGGGTCTGCGGGTGAAGCGGGTCGCCGGCGCCGCGCCCGACCGGCCGCTGTCGTTCGAGGAGATCGGTTACCTCGGTGGCGGCCCGGTGCGGGCGGTCGAGGTGGCGCTGGCGGGGCTGGTGGCCGAGAACCGGGCGCGGGTGTCCGGTCCGGTGGCCGCGGCGGTGCCCGGCGAGGAGCAGCCGGCCACCGCGTTGCAGGCGGTCGTGCTCGCCCGGCTCGCACGACCGCGAGACCTGGACGAGCTCGTGCTCGACGTGGCCACCAGCGGTCCGGCCAGGCAGCTCGGGCAACGCCTGGTCGCGGGCGGTCTGCTGGTGTCGCCGCGGCGGCGGTTGGCGCGGGCGGCGCTGTCGGTCGTGCCGGTGGCGGCGCTCGTGGTGGTCGCCGTCCTCGCGGGTCCGGGCGGGTGGGTGACGGTCACCGCGCTGTCGGTCGCCGGCGCGCTCGGGGTCCTGCTGCTGCTGGGTCCGCCGCCCGTCCTCACCCGGAGGGGCGCGCGGGCGTACGAAGAGGCCACGGCGGGCCTCGCCCCGGTCGACCCGGCCGAGGTGACCGCCCGTTACGGCCTGGTCCGCTCGTCGCGGGCCGCCGAGCCGCCCGTGCCGCGCAGGGGGTCGGCACGGGCGGACACGGCGGTGTTCGACGGCGAACGGGCGGAACCGATCGCACCTGCGGAAACGTCTCAGGGACCACTCCCCCGGCGCAGGCGTGCCGTGGTGGTCGAACCACGACGCTGGCAGCGGCGCAACGGGTGGCTGGTGGCAGGCGGGTGGTTCGCGGGTGGGTGGTTGGCCGCGCAGTGGTTGGAGGGCGATGACGGTGGCGACTCAGTGGACGCCGACTTCGGCGGGTTCGGCGGGTTCGACGCCTGAGCCGGGGTGGGAGGAGCAGGGCTTCCTGGTCGGTGGGCCGGGCCGGGCGGCCGAGGTCGCGGTGGTGTCGCTGGTCGAGGCCGGCGCCGTGCGGATCTCGCGCGAGGGCCTGGTCAGCGCGATCGGCCAGCCGGGTCACGGCTGGAGCCCGTTGCAGGCGCGCGTGGTGCGCTCGTTGCCGGCGTCGTTGGGCGACGTGATCGCCGCGACGGCGTGGAGCGCGGAGGCTCAGTCGATGCGGCCGCACCTGGTGGACCGGGGCCTGCTCACGCCGCCCGGGCGGAGGAAGGCGGCACGGCTGGTCCGCCGGCTGCTGGTGGCCGCGGCGGTGGCGACCGTGGTCGCGACGATCGTGCTGGAGCTGCCGTTCGTGCTGGCACTCGGCGCGGTGGTGGCCGGGGTGGCGTGCTCGGTCGTGCTCGGGCGGATCGCGCGCCCGTTGACCGTTGCGGGACGGCGCGTGGTGAGCCGGCTGGAGAAGGCCGCCATCTCGCCGAACCGGATCGCGTTGGTGGCCTACTACGGGTTGCTGGGCAAGGTCGTGCGCAACACCCACGTGTGGGAGGTGCTGGGCATCTCACCGGCCGCGGCGGCGACGCTGCGACGGCGGTCGCGCCACGGCGCGCCGGACGGCGGCTCGTCGTGCGGCGGGTGCGGCAGCTGCTCCAGCAACAGCTGTGGCAGCGGCAGCGGTTCCGACAGCGGCAGTTCCGACAGCGGCGGCTCGTCCTGCGGTGGCGGCGGCTGCGGTGGTGGCGGCGGCGACTGACCGGCCGGCCGAAGGCGACGAAAGGCAGGTGGCTCGTGGAGAAGCTGGGTGTCGGCATCGGGTGGCGGCCGGAGATCGACCTGACCGTCGAACGGTTGCCCGGCGTCGACTTCGTGGAGGTCGTCGCGGAGAACCTGCACGTCGGGCACCTGCCCGAGTCCGTCCTGCTGCTGCGTGAACGGGGCGTTCCCGTGCTGCCGCACGCGGTCTCCCTCTCGCTCGGCGGCGCGGAACCCGTGGACGCGCGACGGGTCGCGCACCTGGGCGCCCTGGCCGAGGCGCTGGACGCGCCGCTGGTCAGCGATCACGTCTGCTTCGTCCGCGCGGGCGGCCTCGACTCCGGGCACCTCATGCCGCTGCCCCGCACCCGCGACGCGCTCGACGTGCTCGTCGCCAACGTCAGAGCGGCCCAGCAGGACCTGCCCGTGCCCCTCGCCCTGGAGAACGTCGCCGCACTCCTCGACTGGCCGGGCGGCGAGCTGACCGAGGGCCAGTTCCTCGCCGAACTGGTCGACCGCACCGACTGCCACCTCCTGGTCGACGTCGCCAACCTCTACGCGAACGCCCGCAACCTCGGCACCGACGTCGCCCGCTTCCTGGACGAGATCCCGCTGGAGCGCGTCGCCTACGTGCACGTCGCGGGCGGCGAGGAGCACCAGGGCGTCTACCACGACACGCACGCCCACGCCGTGCTGCCCGAGGTGCTGGACGTCCTCGCCCAGCTGCGCGCCCGCGTCGACCCGCCGGGCGTCCTGCTCGAACGCGACGACCACTACCCCGCCGACGCCGAGCTGGCCGCCGAGCTGACCGCGATCCGGGCGGTGCTGGGGTGACCCGGCCCCAGCGCGACCGCTTGGCCGCGGCGCAGGCCGAGCTGCTGCGGGCGCTGCTGGCCGACGGCGACGTGCCCGAGGGGTTCGACGCCGAACGGGTGCGCATCGAGAAACGCGCGCTGCTCGCCAAGCGGCGCGGGATCGTGGCGATGCTCCGGCCCGAGGTCGCGGCCGAGCTGGGCGACCGGTTCCGCCCCCTGTTCGACGCCTACGCGGGCGGCCACCCCAAAGAGGTCGGCACGCGCTTCCGCGAGGACGCCGCCCGCTTCGCCGAGTGGGCGACCGCCCGGGGCGAGCTGGTGCCACCGAAGAAGAAGCGTTGGTGGCGGCGCGCAACCTGATCACCGGCCCGTTCCGTCCCAGTGGCATGTGGCGAAGGACCTGGCCGTTGGGCGTGCTGTTGCTGGCCACCGCGTGCGGGGTGGTCGACGCGGGTGGCACGGCGTGCACCGCGATCGGCACGCGCACCGGCATCTCCGTGGACGTCGGGCATCCCGACGTGGTGTCCGGGGCGATCGAGGTTTGCTGGGACGACTTCTGTGCAACCCCCGGTCTGGAGCTGTACCCGTCGAGCCGGGTCGTCGAGACGACCTGCACCGGTACCTCGCCGGACGACTCGTGCAGCGCGCGCTCCGAGCCGACGGAAGGGAAGCACGGGTTCGCCGATCTGCCGCAGCTGCCCGTCAAGCCGGTCACGGCGACCGTGAAGCTGCTGGACCAATCCGGTTCTTCCCTGGTGGACCGGAATATCGTGCTGACCCCCGAGATGGTCTACCCCAACGGTCCGGACTGCCCAGCGGGTGGGCCACAGGCAGGTATCTCAGTTGGTGCCGACGGCTCCGTTACTGAACGGTAGGTAACCGTTTATTCGGCTGAATTGGTCAAGAAGATACCGACCAATCAGCGGCTGTCGGCTCCCTCGCGACCCTCTAGCGTCGAGGACGTCAAGGGCGACGTAGCTCCCGGTACATCCGCCGCCACCGCGGGTGACGAGCCCTTCCGGCCGCGTACCCGCCATGCGCGGCACTCACCGGGAGGTTCGACAGTTGAAGAGCAAACGCACGCGTGGACTGGTGTGGGGAGCCGTGCTCGTCGCGGCCGGCCTCACGGCGGGAGGTCCGGGGGTGTCGGGCGCGGAGGACGCCCGGCCCACGGCCGGCGAGCAGCACGAAGTCACCCTGATCACCGGCGACAAGGTCGTGCTCCTCGACGACGAGGTCAGCGCCCTGGTCGCCGCGCCGGGGCGGGAACGCACGGTGTTCTACAGCTACCGGCGTGACGGGCACCTGCACGTCGTGCCGCGCGACGCGGCGAAAGCCGTCTCGCAGGGCAGGCTGGACCCGCGGCTGTTCGACGTCACCGGTCTGGTCGAAGCCGGTTACGACGACCGCGGGCGCGACACGGTGCCGCTGATCGTGACCGGCGAGCAGGAGCCGTCGACGGCCGGTCTGCGCGTCGGCCACCCGCTGCCCGCGGTCGGCTCGTACGCCGCGCAGGTGGTCAAGTCGGAGGCCGGGGACACCTGGCGCACGCTCGTGTCGAGGGCGAGCGTGCGCAAGGTGTGGTTGGACGGGGTGCGCCAACCGAGCCTGGACCGCTCCACCGCGCAGATCGGCGCGCCCGCCGCCTGGCGGGCCGGGCACACCGGCAAGGGCGTGAAGGTGGCCGTGCTGGACACCGGCGTCGACCAGGACCACCCGGACCTCGCGGGTCACGAGGTGGCGGAGCGCAACTTCACCGACGACCCGGACAACACCGACGGCGTCGGCCACGGCACGCACGTCGCCGCGACGATCGCGAGCTCGGGCGTGAAGTACAAGGGCGTCGCGCCGGACGCGGACCTGCTGGACGGCAAGGTGTGCGTGCTCTCCGGCTGCCAGGAGTCCGCGATCGTGGCGGGGATGCAGTGGGCGGCCGAGCAGGGCGCGGACGTCGTGAACATCAGCATCGGCGGCGGCGACACGGCCGAGCTGGACCCGCTGGAAGAGGCCGTCAACACGCTGTCCGCGCGGACCGGCGTGCTGTTCGTGGTCGCGGCGGGCAACAACTCCCGCCCCGAGACGGTCAGCTCGCCCGGCAGCGCCGACGCCGCGCTGACGGTGGGCGCGGTAGACCGGCAGGACGGCATCGCACCGTTCTCCAGCCGCGGGCCGCGCGTCGGCGACGGCGCGGTCAAGCCCGACATCACCGCGCCGGGCGTGGACGTCGTGGCCGCGAAGTCGAGCAGCGGCACGGTGGGCACGCCGGCCGGCGACGGGTACGTGTCCATGTCGGGCACGTCGATGGCGACGCCGCACGTCGCGGGCGCGGCGGCCGTGCTCGCGCAGCAGCACCCGGACTGGACGGGCGCGCAGCTCAAGGCGGCGCTGGTGGCGTCGGCGAAGAACAACCCGGCGCTCACGGCGTTCGACCAGGGCGCGGGCCGGGTCGACCTGGCCAAGGCCATCACGACCTCGGTCACCGCCGAGCCCGCGAGCCTGGCCCTGGGCCTGCAGGAGTGGCCGCACACCGACGACACCCCGGTCACCAAGACCGTGACCTACCGCAACGACGGCGCCGCGCCGATCACGTTGTCGCTGGCCACCGAGGTGAAGGGACCCGATGGCGGCACCACGCCCGCGGGCCTGGTCGGCGTGTCGCCGGCGAAGGTGACCGTGCCGGCGGGCGGTGAGGCGACGGCCTCGGTCACCGCCGACACCCGGCTCGGCTCGCGGGACGGCCTGTACGTGGGTTCGGTGGTCGCGACCGGCGGTCCGACGCCGCTGCGCACCGCGCTCAGCGTGCACCGCGAGGTGGAGAGCTACGACGTCCGGTTCGACTTCGTGGACGGCTCGGGCGCGGCGGCGGCCGACTACTACACGTCGATCATCGGGCTGAGCAACGGCACGTTCGCCTTCCCCTACGACGCGGACGGCTCGTTCACGCTGCGGCTGCCGAAGGGCGAGTACTTCACCAACTCCGACGTGCAGACCGACGACACGCGGCTGGCGCTGCTGCCCCGGCCGGGGCTGAGCGTCACCGCCGACACGACGGTCACGCTCGACGCGCGCACGGCCGAGCCGTTGAGGATCACCGCGCCGGACGCGGGCGCCCAGGAGGCGTTGGGCGACGTCACGATGGTGCGCACCCATGGCGACCGGCAGGCCAGCGTGAGCACGGCGTTCCTCGGCGGGTTCGGCCCGGACGTGTCCATCGCGCACGTCGGACCGGAACTGGCGGCGGCCGGCCTGACCGCGTTGCTGGGCGCGCAGTTCCGCGGCACGCCGGACGGCGACCGGCCGGTGACCTACCGGTTCGCCTGGGCGCAGCAGGGCAGGGTGCCGGTCGGGTTCGTCAAGGACGTGGCCGCGACCGAGCTGGCCGAGGTGCGGACGACGTTCGGTCCCGGACCGGCGGGCCGCGAGTTCGGGCACGGCGGCAACCCGATCACCCCGGGCGGTGTCGGCGGCTGGTCGTGGCTGCCGGACGTGGCCTCGCCCGGCGAGGCGATCGACCGGGTCACCACGGACCTGGCGTGGTCGTGGGGCTTCCTGCAGTTCGGCGCGGACGGTGCGGTCGAGGCGACGCTGACCTCGCCGGAGCGCACCTACCGGCGGGGCGGCACGCACGACGAGCGGTTCAACGACCCGGTGTTCTCCCCCGCGCTGCCCGAGTCGCGGTCGCCGTACCTGGCGCGCAGCGGCGACGAGATCAGCTTCGCGGTGCCGCTGTTCACCGACCGGTCGGGCAACGGCGGCACCGCGGCGGTGTCGTCGGCCCGGACCACGCTGCTGCGCGACGGCGCCAAGGTCGGCGAGACGCCGTACGCGGCGAACGGGCTGTTCGCGGTGCCCCCGGGCGCGGCGTCCTACCGGGTGGAGACCGACGCGGTGCGGGCGACCGGCACGTCCGAGTTCGCCGCGAAGGTGAGCGCCGCGTGGACGTTCCGCTCGGACACCGCGGCCGATGACCGGTACGTGCCGCTGCCGCTGTCGGTGGTGCGGTTCACGCCGGAGCTGGACGCGGGCGGCGCGACGCCGAAGGGCCGGTCCCTGCGCGTGCCGCTGACCGTGCAGCAGCAGGAGGGCGCGGTCAACGGCCGGGTCGACCGGATCGACGTCGAGGTGTCGTTCGACGACGGCGCGACGTGGACCGCGGCGCCGGTGTCGGGCGGTGTCGCCACCATCGCGAACCCGGACGCGGCCGGTTACGGCTCGATCCGGGTGAAGGCGACCGACAGCGCCGGCAACGCCTTGGAGCACACGGTGATCCGGGCGTACAAGATCGCCTGATCGGGTCGGGAGGGGCGTCCGCACCGCGGGCGCCCCCCGGCGAGCAAGGCCCGTTGGGCTACCCGGCCCCCTCCACGCACCACGTTGGGCCGCTGAATCCGCTCCCCCGACTGGATAGCGTCGAAGTGCTGGGGGGCGACGTCGGTTCGGTTCACCCGCATTTCGCTTCGCCTCCCGCAGGCGCGTTTCCGCGACGCGCTCAACCAGGTTCGGGAGGTATCTGCGTTGAACTCCAGATCACGAAGGCGCGGTGTCGCTTGGGGGGCCGCGGTGCTGGCGGTCGGACTGGCCGCCGGCGCCGCGACGGCCGTCGCGTCACCCGCACCACCGCCGGCGCCGGGCCGCATCGGCGGCGAGCGGCACACCGTCACCCTGGTCACCGGCGACCGGGTCGTCGTCGCCGGTGACTCGCTCCTGTCGGTCACACCGGGCCCGGACCGCGACCGGATCACGTTCCACCGGTTCCTGCGCGACGGCCGGCTGCACGTCATCCCGCGCGACGTCGCCCGGCCGCTCGCCGACGGCAAGCTGGACCTGCGCCTGTTCGACGTCACCGGGCTGGTGGAGGCGGGTTACGACGACGCGAGCCGCGACACCGTGCCGCTGATCATCACCGGCGACCAGCCGCGCACCGGTGGCGTCCAGGTCACCCGCGCGCTGCCCACCATCGGTTCGGTGGCCGCGCGCACCTCGAAGGCGGACACCGCGGCGGTGTTCCAGGGCCTGGTGCACGACCCGGGCGTGCGGAAGGTCTGGCTCGACGGCATCCGCAAGCCCAGCCTCGACCGCTCCGTCGCGCAGATCGGCGCGCCCACCGCCTGGCAGGCCGGGTACACCGGCAAGGGCGTGAAGGTCGCCGTGCTCGACAGCGGCGTGGACCAGGCGCACCCCGACCTGGCCGGCCGCGAGGTCTTGGAGCACAACTTCACCGAGGACCCCGACAACAGCGACCTGGTCGGCCACGGCACGCACGTCGCCGCCACGGTCGCCAGCGCCGGCGGGCGGTACCGGGGCGTCGCGCCGGAGGCGCAGATCCTCGACGGCAAGGTGTGCTCGCTGAACTGCGCCGAGTCCTGGATCGTCGACGGCATGCGGTGGGCCGCCGAGCAGGGCGCGGACGTGATCAACATGAGCCTCGGCGGCAGGGACACGCCGGACGTCGACCCGCTGGAGCAGGCGATCGAGACGCTCACGGCGCAGACCGGCACGCTGTTCGTGGTCGCGGCGGGCAACTCCGGCGCTCCCGGCACCCTCAGCTCGCCGGCCAGCGCGGACGCGGCCCTCGCCGTCGGCGCGGTCGAGCGGGACGACGGCATCGCGGACTTCTCCAGCCGGGGACCCCGCGTCGGCGACGGCGCGCCCAGGCCGGACATCACCGCGCCGGGCGTGGACATCGTCGCGGCCAGGTCCAGCACCGGCCAGATCGGCACCCCGGTCGGCGACGCCCACGTCGCCGTGTCCGGCACCTCGATGGCCACCCCGCACGTCGCGGGCGCGGCGGCGTTGATCGCGCAGCAGCACCCCGACTGGACGGGCGCGCAGATCAAGGCCGCACTCATGGCCTCCGCCAAGAACAACCCCGCCCTCACCGCCTTCGACCAGGGCACCGGCCGCGTCGACCTCACCAAGGCCATCACCACCACGGTGACCGCCGACCCGCCGTCGCTCGCGCTCGGCATCCACCAGTGGCCGCACGAGGACGACGTCGCGACCAGCAAGGTGTTCGCCGTCCGCAACACCGGCACGCAGCCGGTCACGCTCGACCTCACGGTCGACGCCAAGGGTCCCGGCGGCGCGCCCGTGCCGTCCGGCGTGTTCACCGTCAGCCCCGCCACGGTCACCGTGCCCGCGGGTGGCGAGACCGAGGTCACCGCCACCGCCGACACCAAGGCGGCGACCGCGGACGGCGCGTACAGCGGCACGGTCGTCGCCACCGGCGGCGGCGTCGTCCAGCTGCGCGTGCCGGTCGCCGTGCACCGGGAGGCCGAGAGCTACGACGTCACGTTCGACTTCATCGACGCGGAGGGCAGGACCGCGGTCGACTACTTCGCGCTGGTGATCGGCCTGGACAACGACCTGTCCCTGTTCCCGAGCGGCTCCGGCGGCAAGGCCTCCGCGCGGCTGCCCGTCGGCGAGTACCTGGTCGTGACCGAGGTGCTGACCGACGGCACGAAGAAAGCCGTGCTGCCGATGCCGAGCCTGCGCGTCGGCCGCGGCGCCACCTCGGTCACCGTGGACGCCCGCAAGGCGAAACCGATCTCCGTCACGTTCCCCGAGCCGAACGCGGAACCGCCGTTCGGCGACCTGCTGATCACCCGCAGCAGGGCCGGCCGGCTGCTCACGGCCATCGGCACGGGGGTCGCGGGCGGCTTCGACGGCACCATGTCGATCGGGCACCTCGGCCCCGAGCTGCCCGCCGCCGACCTGACCGTGATGCTGAGCACGCAGGCCACCGGCACACCGGTCGGCACGACGCCGGTGACCTACCGGCTCGCGTGGACCGAGCACGGCAAGGTGCCCACCGGCCTCGTCCGCGCGCCGACCAAGCGGCAACTGGCCGAGGTGCGGTCGGACTTCGGCCCCGGACCGGCGGGCAAGCAGTACGGCTACGCCGGCTTCCCGGTGCTGCACGCCGCGTTGGGCGGTTTCAGCCTCGACGCCGCGGTGACGTCGTCGGGCAAGTCCATCGACTACGTCGGCACACCGTCGGGCGTCGAGTGGGGGTGGTTGCTCACGCAGTTCGGCGAGGGCGGGATCGAGGCCCAGCTCGACTCGACGCTGCGCGCCTACCAGCCGGGACGCACGCACCGGGAGCGGTTCAACCACCCGGTGTTCGGACCGGCCGTGCCCGCCGTCCGGTTCCCGTACCTGGCCAGGACGGGCGACGTGGTCGACTTCTCGCTGCCCCTGTTCGGCGACCGGGACGGCAACCTCGGCCGGTCGCTGACCTCGTCGGCCCGGACCACGTTGCTGCGCGACGGGATCGTGGTCGGTGAGACGGACCAGCCGGCCAGTGGCCGGTTCGCCGTGCCGCCGGGCACGGCCGGCTTCCGCCTCGAAACGGAGGCCGTGCGCACGCCGGGCGTCTCGGAGTTCACCGCGGCGGTCAGCGGCGCGTGGACGTTCCGCTCGGACACCGCGCCGGGCGACCTGGCCACGCCGCTGCCGTTGACCGTGGTCCGGTTCACCCCCGCGCTCGACGCGAACGGCGTCGCGCCCGCCGGCCGGGTGCTGCGGGTGCCGCTCGTGGTCGAGCAGCAGCAGGGCGCGGCCAACGGCCGGGTCGGCCGGGTCGGGGTCGAGGTGTCCTTCGACGACGGCAAGTCGTGGTCGTCGGCGGCCGTGGTCGGGCGCACCGCCTTCGTGCGCAACCCCGCCACCGCCGGGTACGCGTCGCTGCGCGTCAAGGGCACGGACAGCTCGGGCAACACGTTCGAGCAGACCGTGATCCGCGCGTACAAGATCGGTTAGGCGGAAGGGGGCATCCGCGCACGCGGGTGCCCCCCTTCCCGAGGGACTCCACGCAGCCGGATTCGGGAGGCAACTGCCTTGACCGCGAGAGCACGACGAGTCACCACGTGTCCTTGCGGAAGATCGAACCGCCCTCGTCCGGGTCGTCGTCCACCGGAGGGCGGCGCGCGGGCGGGCGGCCTGCTCAACATGGGCAAGGACGTCTACGGCTGCGCCACCCGCGAAGACTGGCCGTGCCGCTGATCAACGACTTCACGATCTGGGGCGACGACGCCCGCGCGCTGCTGCGCCCCGGCGAGGAGCTGCCGGCGCTGACGTCGGCGAACATCGCCTACGGATCGCGCAGCGGCGCGGAGCCGGACTTCTGGGCCACGCCGGTCGGCCAGGCGATGCGCCGGGCCGACCGGCCGCCCTTACGGCAGGTTCGTGACCAGCTCGGCGGCCGGCACGCGGGTGCCGGTGTAGAACGGCACCTCCTCGCGCACGTGGCGACGCGCCTCCGTGCCGCGCAGGTGCCGCATGAGGTCGACGATGCGGTGCAGCTCGTCGGCCTCGAACGCCAGCATCCACTCGTAGTCGCCCAGCGCGAACGACGCGACCGTGTTCGCCCGCACGTCCGGGTAGTCCCGCGCCTCCTTGCCGTGGTCGGCGAGCATGCGGCGGCGGTCCTCCTCCGGCAGCAGGTACCACTCGTAGGACCGCACGAACGGGTACACGCACACGTACTTGCGCGCTTCCTCGCCCGCCAGGAAGGCCGGGATGTGGCTGCGGTTGAACTCGGCGGGCCGGTGCAGCGCGACCTGGCTCCACACCGGGGTGGACACGCGGCCGACGGCGGTGCGGCGGAACCCGGAGTAGGCCTGCTGGACCTGCTCGATCTCCTCGGCGTGCCACCAGATCAGGTAGTCGGCGTCCGCGCGCAGGCCCGCCACGTCGTACACGCCGCGCACCACGACGCCCTTGGACTCCAAGCCGTCCAGGTACTCCTGCGCCTCGGCCGCGGCCGGACCGCGGTCGTCGGGCAGGCGACCGGGCTCCACCCGGAAGACCGACCACATGGTGTAGCGGATGGTGTCGTTGAGTTCGTTGTAGTTCAGGCGGGCCATGGCCCAATCCTCTCACTCAGTGAACACCGCTGAGCACGTGAGTGGCGACACGGACGGCCGCCGCGTCACCCGTGGCGATGCACGCGGGGATGCCGACGCCGTGCAGCGTGGCGCCCGCCACGGCCAGGCCGGGCACGGCGTGGACCGCGTCCTCGATGCCCTGGACCAGGTCCAGGTGGCCGACGCCGTACTGGGGCAGGCCGCCGCCCCAGCGGGTGACCGCGACGTCGATCGGCTGGGCCGTGACGCCGGTCAGCGCGCGCAGGTCGTGCCGGACGGCCGCGACCAGCTCGTCGTCGTCGCGCTGCACCAGGTGCGCCTCGCCGTGCCTGCCGACGCTGCCGCGCACCAGCACGGGCTCGCCGGCCAGGTGCGCCCACTTGCGGCTGGAGAAGGTGAACGCCTTCGCGGTGAACGGCACGCCGTCAGCTGTCCGCTCGTCCTCGGCCAGCAGCACGCCGGACCGCTCGGGCAGCGCCGTGCCGGGCGGCAGGGCCAGCGCGACCACCGCCATCGACGCCAGCTCGACCTCGCCGTAGCGGCGGGACGCGGCGGGCGCGACGTCGGCGAGCAGTTTGCGCGCGGCGGGCGCGGGCACGGCGAGCACCACGCCGTCCACGTCCAGGTGCGCCGGCGCGGCGGCGGAGCCGATCTCCAGCCGCCAGCCGTGCTCGCGGCGGACCAGCGCGCGCACCGGCAGGCCGAGCCGGATCTCGGCCGACTCCGCCAGCCGGTCGACCACCGTCGACAGGCCGTCGCGCAGCGTGCCGAAGACCGGCGGTCGGGCGACCCCCGGCGGGGGTGGCGGGGGAACCGCGGTCGCGGCGGCGGCCAGCAGCGAACCGACGCCCGAGTCGAGCGCGCGGGCCAGCTGCGGCATGGTCGCGCGCAGTCCGAGCGCGTCGGCGCGGCCCGCGTAGACACCGCCGAGCAGCGGCCCGACCAGGCGTTCCCCCACCTCGGGCCCGAACCGCTCGCGCAGCAGCGCGCCCACGGACACGTCGGCGCCGTCCAGCCGGATCGGCGGCAGGTCGGGTTCGGCGGCGACCCGGCGCAGGCCCTCGTGCGACAGCACCTGGCGCACGGCGTCGACCGACGCGGGGACACCCATCAGGGTGTGCCCGGGGATGGGCCGGGTGTCGCCGCCGGCGTGGACGCTCGCCCGCGCGTCCGTGGGGTGGACCAGGCCGTCGGCCAGGCCCAGCTCGGCGATCAGCCCGGTGGCCTCGGGGCGGCGGTGCAGGAACGCCTCCGCGCCCACGTCGTAGGCACGCCCGCCGACCTCGGCGGTGCGCAGCTTGCCGCCCAGCCGCTCGGCCTGCTCGATCACGGTGATCTCGGCGCGCGGACCGAGCAGCAGGCGCAGCCGGTGCGCGGCGGCGAGGCCGGAGATCCCACCCCCGACCACCGCCACTCGCGGCGCGCTCATGCGGACCGGTGCACCAGCTCGACGGCCCGGGTGATCACGTCCGGGTCGGTGTCGGGCAGCACGCCGTGACCGAGGTTGAAGATGTGCCCGGCGGCGGCGCGGCCCTCGCGCTTGATCCGCTCGACCTCCCGTTCCAGCGCGGGCAGGCCCGCGAACAGCAGGGCCGGGTCGAGGTTGCCCTGGACCACCGGCTTCGGCAGGTCGGGCGCGGCCCGCTCCAGCCGCTCGACCGCGACGTCCAGCGGCGTGCGCCAGTCGACGCCGACCACGTCCGCGCCCGCCTCGCGCATCGCGGGCAGCAGCTCGCCCGTGCCGACGCCGAAGTGGATGCGCGGCACGCCGCTGACGCTCTGGAGCACCCTGGTCGAGTGCGGGAGCACGAACTCCCGGTAGTCGCGCTCGGACAGCGCGCCCGCCCACGAGTCGAACAGCTGGACCGCCTTCACGCCCGCGCGCACCTGCACCCGCAGGAACTCTGCGGTGATGTCCGCCAGCCGGGCCAGCAGCGCGTGCCACAGGTGCGGGTCGCCGTGCATGAGGGCCTTGGTGCGCTCGTGGTGCTTGCTCGGGCCGCCCTCGACCAGGTACGAGGCCAGGGTGAACGGCGCGCCGGCGAAGCCGATCAGCGGCACGTCCCCGAGCTCGGCGTTGAGCAGCCCGATCGCGTCGACCACCGGGCGCACCTGCTCCTCGTGCAGCTCGGGGATGGCCTTGACGTCGGACTCCGTCGAGATCGGCTTGGCCACCACCGGGCCGGTGCCCGGAACGATGTCCAGGTCCACGCCGGCGGCCTTGAGCGGCACGACGATGTCGGAGAACAGGATCGCGCCGTCCACGTCGTGGCGGCGGACCGGCTGGAGGGTGATCTCGCAGACCATCTCCGGGTCCATGCAGGCGTCCAGCATCGCGGTGCCTTCGCGCAGCTTGCGGTACTCCGGCAGGGAGCGGCCCGCCTGGCGCATGAACCAGACCGGGGTGCGTGACGGCCTGCCGCCGCGCGCGGCGACGAGCAACGGGGCTTCGGTGATGTCGTTCATCTCGTCCTCCATCGTCCCACGGGCTGGGCCGGGGACGTCTTCGGGCGGCGTCTCCAGGCGCGGCGTGCCGCGCTCACGTTCCGAGGTTTAGGGGCCTACAGTCCGTGGTGTGACGGAGCCCGAACTGTTCCAGCGGGCGGTGGGGACGCTCCGGTCGGTGCGAACCCGACCTGAACTGGAGTTGACCGAGGTGCGCCCGCCGCAACGGCTGGCGCCTTGGTCCTTCGCGTTGACCGCGGAGGTGACCGGGCCCGCCGACGAGCTGTCCACGGGACGGCTGGTGCTGCTGCACGACCCGGGCGGGGTCGAGGCGTGGTCGGGTGTGTTCCGGCTGGTCGCCTACGTGCGGGTGGAGCTGGACGCAGAACTGGCCGCCGACCCCCTGCTGCCCGAGGTGGGCTGGTCGTGGCTGGTGGAGGCGCTGGAGGTGGCCGGGGCGGAGTTCCTGGCGCTGGGCGGGACCGTCACGCAGACGTCGTCGGCGAGGTTCGGCGACATCGCCGGCCCGGCTCGCACGGACGACCTGGAACTGCGCGCCTCCTGGACCGCCCGGACCGCCGACCTGGCCGCCCACGGCACCGCGTTCTTCGACGTCATGGCCACCGCCGTGGGCCTGCCGCCGGTGGGCGTGTCGACCCTGCGCTGACCAGCGAGTCCTTGCCGAGCCGTCGCGCGGACGGAGCCGTCGTCGTGCAGCGGTCGTCGTGCAGCCGGCATCGTGGGGCCGTCGGAGCGGCGCTCAGTCGTTGGCGCGGAGCACGCGCAGGGCGTTTAGGCCGGCGAGCTTGGCGCAGTCGTCCTCGCTCCAGCCCCGGTCCAGCAGGGCGCCGATCAGGTCCGGGTAGCGGGAGACGTCCTCCATGCCCTCCGGCAGGGCCCGCGTCCCGTCGTAGTCGCCGCCCAGGCCGATGTGGTCGATGCCGGCCACCTCCCGGGCGTGATCCAGGTGGGCGAGGACGTCGTCCACGGTGACGCGGGGTGTCGGACCGGCATCCGGCCACGTGTCCGCGAACCGGTTGCGGGCGTCGAGGTCGTTGTGGTTCTCCCCCGCCGCTCCCATGGCCTCCCTGAGCCGGGCGTCCCAGTCGACGTGGGCCTGCGACAGGAACTGCGGCACGAACGTCACCATGCACACGCCGTCGTTGTCCCTGAGCCGCGCCAGCACGTCGTCCGGCACGTTGCGGGGGTGGTCGGCGACCGCACGGCACGACGAGTGGCTGAAGAGCACCGGCCGCGTGGAGACCTCCAGGGCGTCCCGCATGGTGGACGGCGCGACGTGCGACAGGTCGACCAGCATCCCGATGCGGTTCATCTCCCGCACCACGTCACGCCCGAAGTCGGTCAGCCCGCCGTGCACGGGCTCGTCCGTCGCCGAGTCCGCCCACGGCGTGTTCTCGTTGTGGGTGAGCGTCATGTAGCGCACGCCGAGCCGCCGCAGCGCGCGCAACACGCCCAACGACCCGTTGATGCTGTGTCCGCCCTCCGCGCCGATCAGGGAGGCTATCCGCCCGTCCTGGAAGGCCCGTTCAGCCTCGTCGGCGGTGGTCGCGATGCGCAGGTGGTCGGGGTAGCGCGCGGCGAGGTCGTGCACCAGGTCGACCTGCTCCAGCACGGCGGTGACGGCTGCGTCGCCCGCCAGCCGGCAGGGCACCCAGACGGACCAGAACTGCATGCCCAACCGGCCGTCGCGCGCCCGCGCCAGGTCGGTCTGGAGGGCGGGCTGCCGGACCGCCAGGTCGACCGCCGAGACGGGCGAAACCGGATCACCGGCTGTTGACTTTTCACCGAATTGCCCCGAGGCGGCGAGATCGCGCAGCGCCCACGGCAGGTCGTTGTGCCCGTCGACGAGGGGCACCCGGGCCAGCAGTTCCTCGGCCCGGGCTCGACCTGTGGTGCTCGCCACCCGCAACTCCTTGATGTCGTCGTGAGAACCGCTCGCGTTACGTGCCCGATCGAGTTGTCAGCCGATCGTGTGACAGCGGGGGCCAACAGTGACAACTCATTCGGGATAGATACCCGATTGATCGTCCCGTAGACCCGCTTGGGCGGCTACGCTGCCCCAGACGACACCACTTTCGGTCGATCAGTGGCGCGGCTGATTGGCCGAAAGTCCCGGTGCCGGTCGGGGGGCACGACCGACTCCAGGGAGGTAGTGACGTGGCTGCCGTCGGCTTAGGTCAGGCCGTTCGTACCACGCCAGCCGGCACGTTGCCGGCGAACATGGTCCCGCACCCGCGGGAGGAGCTTTTTTCAGTGCTGGTGGTCGACGACCACCCACTGCTGAGGGAGGCGATATCGGCTCGGCTCACCCAGATGGGAGCCGGGACAGTGCATGAGGCGGCTTCGGTCGCGGAGGCTCGGGCGCGGGCACTCGCTACCGGACCGTGCGACCTCGCGATCCTCGATCTGGGTCTGCCGGATGGCACCGGCATCGACCTGGTCACGGAACTCCGTGCCCAGGGCTGGCCCCGCATCGTGGTCCTCGCGTCCTCCGACGACCCCTACGCGGTCAGGTCGGCCTTCCAGGCAGGCGCTCAGGCGTACCTGCTGAAGTCCGCCTCGCCGATGGTGGTCACCGACGGGGTGCGCAGGGTCCTCGACGGCGGCGTCTACGCAGACCCGAGCGTCGCGCCCGTGCTCGCCGCGGGCACGAGGGTGCCGGGCACCGACAACACGCCGCGGGAGCTTTCCGCACGTGAGGTCGAGGTCCTGCAGCTGGTCGCCGATGGCCAGAGCAACAAGGAGATCGGCGAAGCGCTCAGCCTTTCCGCGCTGACGGTGAAGTCTCACCTATCGCGGATCGGGCGCAAGCTGGGCACAGGTGATCGGGCTCAGATGGTGGCGCTGGCCATGCGTGCCGGCGTGATCCGCTGAGCAGGTCGGCACACTGAACCGGCCGAACACACCCGCGAGTGGTGCGTTCGTCGTAGGGTCTTCCGCCGTGGACGTACCCTCCGACGAGCCAACCGAACCAACCGGTGCTGATCCGGTGCCGCTGGTGGAACCCGCTGACGGCGTTCCACCTGTCGTCGCCGACGCACCGTCGCTCCGGCGTGCCGCTGATGCGCTCGCCGGAGCGACGGGTCCGGTTGCGGTGGACACCGAGCGAGCCTCGGGATACCGCTACTCGCAACGCGCTTACCTGGTGCAACTGCGCCGGGAAGGCGCCGGGACCGTGCTGGTCGACCCGATCGCCCTCGGCGGTCGGCTCGATCCGCTGGTCGAGGCGCTGGACGGGACCGAGTGGGTGTTGCACGCGGCGTCGCAAGACCTGCCGTGCCTCGCCGAACTCGACCTGCGTCCGAGCGTGTTGTTCGACACCGAGCTGGCGGGCAGGCTGGCCGGCTTCGAACGGGTGGCGCTGGGCACGCTCGTCGAGCGGTTGTTGGGCTACCGGTTGGAGAAGGGGCACGGCGCGGCCGACTGGTCACGCCGCCCCCTTCCCGCCGATTGGCTGAACTACGCCGCCCTCGACGTCGAACTGCTGGTCGAGCTGCGTGACGTGCTCGAACAGGAGCTCAAGCGGCAGGGGAAGCTGGAGTGGGCGCTCGAGGAGTTCGAGGCGGCCCGCACGGCACCCCTGCCGCGTCCGCGCGCCGAACCGTGGCGACGCACGTCGGGCATCCACCGGATCCGCAGTCCCCGGCAGCTGGCCGCGGTGCGGGCGCTGTGGGAGGCGCGTGACGCGCTGGCCCGTGAGCGCGACATCGCGCCGGGTCGGGTGCTGCCGGACGCCGCGCTGGTCGACGCCGCCGTGAAGAACCCCGCCGACGAGGCCGCGCTGCTCGCGTTGCCGGTGTTCCGGGGACGGGCGCAACGGCGCATGGTCGGCGTGTGGTTGGGCGCGTTGCAACGCGCCGCCGCTCTGCCGCGCAACGAGCTGCCGGAG
Source organism: Actinosynnema sp. CA-299493 (assembly GCF_050946825.1). Taxonomy (NCBI): domain Bacteria; kingdom Bacillati; phylum Actinomycetota; class Actinomycetes; order Pseudonocardiales; family Pseudonocardiaceae; genus Actinosynnema; species Actinosynnema sp. CA-299493. The sequence continues at coordinate 1,978,500 of NZ_CP191993.1, read as the reverse complement.
CCCTCACAGCAGCACGACGGCCCGCCGCCGGCCAACCGGTGGGCGGACAAGGACCCGGTCGCCGCGGCCCGTCTGGCCGCCGCACGGACCGCTCTGGCGGCCGTCGCCGAGGCGAACACCCTGCCGGTGGAGAACCTGCTGCTGCCCGACCTCGTGCGGCGCACGTGCTGGCAGCCGCCGGCCGACACCTCACCGGAGGGCGTGGCCGCCGCCCTGCGCGACGGCGGCGCCCGCAACTGGCAGATCACCCTGACCTCCACCGCCCTCTCCACCGCCCTGACCCCACCCCCCGCCTGACCCGCGAGTCCTACCTCTAGAACACGAGAGTCCAACGCTCAGGACGCGAGAGTCCTACGTTCGGAACACCCGAGTTCAACGCTCGGGGTCGGCGTCGTCCGGCCCCGAGCGGGGTGGTCCTTCGGCGTGGCGAAGGCCGGACAGCTCGCGGCGGGCCAGGGCGCACACGGCGGCCATCGCGGCGTCGCCCAGCACGGTGCCCACGACGACGCCCTCCAGCGCCTCGTCCGTCGACTTGGCGCTCAACGCGTAGCCCAGGTCGGCCTCGGCCAACGGCCGCGCGGCGGCGGCGTACGCGTCCAGCAGCTCCACGAACCGCGGGTGCCCGACCTCCCGCGCCGCCGCCAGCACCCCCACCAGCGCCTTGTAGGCGTACGACGAGGGACGGCACACCCACCCCTGTCGCTCCACGAACGCCTGCGCCTGCGCGTGCGCCACCTCGTCGTCGCTGCCGAGGTCCGGCGGCGCGACCGCGGCCGAGATCGTGCCCATCGCCTTGTGCAGCGACTTCTCCGGGTCGTCCAGCGCGCCGAGCACCTCGCGCACGGCCGCGATCGACAGCCCGCCCAGCTCGACCATGGCCCGCACGAGCCGCAGCCGGTGCAGGTGCTCCTCGGAGTACCTGGCCTGGTTCGGGCTGGTCAGCTCCCCGGCCGGCAGCAGCCCTTCCCGCAGGTAGTACTTGATCGTCGGCACGGGAACGCCGCTGCGGCGGCCCAACTCGGCGATGCGCATCGGCACGGCCCCTTCCTAAGACGGCCACCAGTATGGATACTCTTGCTATCCGATAGTAGAAAGTACTGCTATCCGAACTAGGAGCCGTCCATGACCCGCTTCCTCCGCCGGCACCCGCCGCTGGCGCTGTTCTCCCTGCTGATGGTCGCCGTGACCCTGGTCTCACTGGGCGGGCTGATCTTCGACGACCGGATTCTGGCCGGGTCCCCGATCTGGTTCAAGCCGCTCAAGTTCGGCATCTCACTCGCCCTGTACGGCGTCACGCTCGCCTGGATGCTCACCCTGACCACCCGCCTGCGCCGGGTCGGCCGGTGGGCCGGGACGGTGATCGCGCTCACCGGCACGGTCGAGGTGGCCGTCATCGTCGGCCAGGTCGTCCGCGGCAGGCAGAGCCACTTCAACGTCGCCACCCCGTTGGACGCGCTGCTGTGGCAGGCCATGGCCGTCACCATCGTGACCCTGTGGGTGATGCACGCGGTGATCGCCGTCGCGCTGGTCCTGTCCCGGTTCGCCGACCCCGTCGCGGGCGCCGCGGTCCGGCTGGGGCTGCTGCTGTCGCTGGTCGGCCTCGGCCTCGGCTTCCTGATGACGTCACCCGCACCCGGCCAGGATCCCAGGGCGGGCATCGTCGGGGCGCACAGCGTCGGCGTGCCGGACGGCGGTCCGCAGCTCGCGCTGACCGGCTGGTCCGCCACCGGCGGCGACCTGCGCATCCCGCACTTCGTCGGCATGCACGCCCTGCAGGTCCTCCCGCTGCTCGTGGTCCTCTTCGGCCGGCGCGCGAACCTCGGACTCGTCCGGGGCCTGGCGATCGGCTACGCGGGCCTGGTGGCCCTGGTCACGTGGCAGGCGCTGCGCGGCCAGCCGCTGCTGCGCCCGGACCTGCTCACCGCGCTGGGCGCGGCGGTCGTGGTGACGTGGACCGCCGCGGTGGTCGTGCGGACCCTGCGCGCGCCCGCCACGCCCGCCGTGCCCACCACGCCCGCGACCGGGCACGAGAGGGTGTCGGCATGACCGGCTTGCTGTTCCAGCTCACGTTCTGGCTCACCGTGCCGTTCTGGGGCCTGATGATCTTCGCCCCGAAGTCGGCGGTGACCGCCAGGGTCGCCTCCTCGCCGCTGATCGCGGTGCCGCCGCTGGTCGTCTACGGGATCCTCGTCGCCGCGCACCTGCCGCAGCTCTGGGCGACGATGAGCAGTCCGGACCTGGACGCGCTGCGGGAGTTCCTGGCCACTTCGTGGGGCGCCTCGGCGATCTGGGCGCAGGTGATCGCGTGGGACCTGCTGATCGGCGCGTGGATGTACCGGGAGAGCCGTCGCCTGGGGCTGCACCCGCTGCTCATGGGCCCGCTGCTGGTGCTCACGATCGTCCTGTCCCCGTTCGGGTTCGGGCTGTTCCTGGCCATCCGGGCGGCCTGTGACCGACCCGACAGGGCGACCACGGTGGTTACCGGTCAGTAACAGGGGCTAGAGTTGTGTTACCGATCGGTAGGAGTCGCGCCCGACCGCTCGGGCGAATCGTCATCACAAGCGGAGGAGACGCCGTGGCCGCACCAGTAGCGCCGGCACGCGTTCGAAACGTGGTCTTCGTGGACGGCGTGCGCACGCCGTTCGGCAAGGCCGGCCCCAAGGGAATCTTCGCGGAGACCCGTGCCGACGACCTGGTCGTCAAGGTGATCCGCGAGCTGCTGCGCCGTCACCCCGAACTGCCGCCGGAGCGGGTCGACGAGGTGGCCATCGCCGCCACCACGCAGATCGGCGACCAGGGCCTGACCATCGGCCGCACCGCCGCGCTGCTCGCGGGCCTGCCCAAGTCGGTGCCCGGCTACGCCGTCGACCGGATGTGCGCGGGCGCGATGACGGCCGTGACGACGTCCGCCAGCGGCATCGCGTTCGGCGCGTACGACGTGGTGATCGCGGGCGGTGTCGAGCACATGGGCCGCCACCCGATGGGCGAGGGCGTCGACCCCAACCCGCGGTTCCTGTCGGACAAGATCGTGGACCCGTCCGCGCTCGTCATGGGCTCGACGGCGGAGAACCTGCACGACCGGTTCCCGCACCTGACAAAGGAGCGCACGGACGCGTTCGCGGCGGCGTCGCAGGCCAAGTACGCCGACGCGGTGAAGAACGGCAAGATCGGCCCGGAGTTCGTGCCGGTCGCGACCCGTTCGGCGGAGAACGGCTGGGGCCTGGCCACCGCCGACGAGCCGCCGCGCCCCGGCACCACGGTCGAGGACCTGGCCAAGCTGAAGACGCCGTTCCGCCCGCACGGCCGGGTCACCGCGGGCAACGCGGCCGGCCTGAACGACGGCGCGACCGGCTGCATCCTGGCCGAGGAGGAGACCGCGCGCGAGCTCGGCCTGCCGGTCGGCATGCGCCTGGTCGGCTACTCGTTCATGGGCGTCGAGCCCGAGGTCATGGGCGTCGGCCCGGTGCCGGCGACCGAGAAGGCCCTCAAGCGCGCGGGCCTGTCCATCGAGGACATCGGCCTGTTCGAGATCAACGAGGCGTTCGCCGTGCAGGTGCTCGCCTTCCTCGACCACTTCGGCATCGCCGACGACGACCCGCGGGTCAACCAGTGGGGCGGCGCGATCGCCACCGGCCACCCGCTCGCGTCCTCGGGCGTGCGCCTGATGACCCAGCTGTCGCGGCAGTTCGCCGAGCGCCCCGACGTGCGCTACGGCATCACGACCATGTGCATCGGCATCGGCATGGGCGGGACCGTCATCTGGGAGAACCCGCGCTGGAACGGAGAGTCGAAGTGACCGCGTTGACCGCTGACGAGGCCAAGGCCCTGTTCCCCGACGAGGTCGTGACCCACGCCCGCACCCGGCTGGTCTCCGTGCCCGGTGTCGACGGCCAGGTCGCGCTCATCACCATCGACAACGGCCACGACCACACCCGGCCGTCCACGTTCGGCCCGCAGTCGCTGGTGAGCCTGAGCGCGGCGTTCGACGAGGCCGCGGCGGCGTCACCGGCGGCGATCGCGGTCACCGGCAAGCCGTTCGTCTTCGCCGTGGGCGCCGACCTGACGGCCGTCGAGGGCGCCTCCGAGCGCTCGCAGGCCGTGACGATCGGGCAGCTCGGGCACGACGTGTTCCGCAAGTTCACCGAGTCGGCCGTGCCGACCTTCGCGTTCGTCAACGGCGCGGTGATGGGCGGCGGGCTGGAGCTGGCGCTGTCGTGCCACTACCGGACGCTGGCGTCCAACGCGGCGGCCATCGCGCTGCCCGAGGTGTTCCTCGGCCTGTTCCCCGGCTGGGGCGGCACGCAGCTGCTGCCGAACCTGATCGGCGCGAACGACGCGGTCACCGTGATCTTCGAGAACGCGTTGAACCAGAACAAGATGCTCAACCCCAAGCAGGCGTTGGACCTGGGCATCGCGGACGTGCTGTTCGACTCCGCAGACTACCTGGAGCAGTCGCTGCTGTGGCTGGCCTCCGTGGTGCGCGGCGACGTCGTGCCCGCTCGCCGTGAGATCGACCGCGGCGCGGGCTGGGACGCCGCCGTGGCGCGGGCGAAGGCCATCGTCGACGGCAAGACCAAGGGCGCGGCGCCGGGCGCGCTGAAGGCGTTGGAGCTGCTGGAGCTGGCGCGCGCCAACGACCTGGACGCCGGGTACGCGGCGGAGACCGAGGCGCTGGCGGACGTCGTGATGAGCGACGAGCTGCGGGCCGGGCTGTACTCGTTCAACCTGGTGCAGAAGCGGGCCAAGCGGCCGGCGGGCGCGCCGGACAAGTCGTTGGCGCGCAAGGTCACCAAGGTCGGCGTCGTCGGCGCGGGCCTGATGGCGTCGCAGATGGCGCTGCTGTTCGCGCGGCGGCTGGAGGTGCCGGTGGTGCTCACCGACATCGACCAGGCGCGCGTGGACAAGGGCGTCGGGTACGTGCACGGCGAGATCGACAAGCTGCTGGGCAAGAAGCGGGTGTCGCCGGACCACGCGAACCGGCTCAAGGCGCTGGTGAGCGGCTCGCTGGACAAGGCGGCGTTCGCGGACGCGGACTTCGTCATCGAGGCCGTGTTCGAGGACCTCGGCGTGAAGCAGAAGGTGTTCGCCGAGGTCGAGGAGTTCGTCTCGGCCGAGGCCGTGCTGGCGACCAACACGTCGTCGCTGTCGATCACCGAGATGGCGGCGGGCCTCAAGCACCCCGAGCGGGTCGTCGGCTTCCACTTCTTCAACCCGGTCGCGATCATGCCGCTGCTGGAGATCGTGCGCGCCGGGCAGACCGACGACGCGACGCTGGCGACCGCGTTCGCGGTGGGCAAGCAGCTGAAGAAGTCGTCCGTGCTGGTGAAGGACGCCCCGGCGTTCGTGGTGAACCGGCTGCTGACCCGGTTCATGGGCGAGGTCGTGAAGTCGATCGACGAGGGCACGCCGTTCGAGGTGGCGGACAAGGCCACCGAGCCGCTGGGCCTGCCGATGTCGCCGCTGATCCTGCTGCAGCTCGTCGGCCCCGCCGTCGCGCTGCACGTGGCGGAGACGATGAACCACGCCTTCCCCGACCGCTTCGGCGTGTCGGAGAACATGAGGCGGTTCGTCGAGGCCGGCAAGACCGCCGTGTACCAGTGGGACTCGGCGGGCAAGCAGAGCGTCGACCCCGAGGTGCAGGCGCTGTGGTCGTTCGGCGACCAGCCGCTGACCGGTGACGAGGTCTTCGCGCGGGCGCTGGAGGCGTTGGCCGAGGAGATCCGGATCATGCTCGACGAGGGCGTGGTGGCGGAGGCGCAGGACATCGACCTGTGCATGATCCTGGGCGCCGGCTGGCCGTTCTGGCTGGGCGGCATCACCCCCTACCTGGACCGCTCGGGCATCTCGGAGAAGGTGACGGGCAAGCGCTTCCTGGCCCCCGGCACCGCCTCTGTGCCTGCCTGACCTCCAGTCCCCTGCGCCCCGGCCGTCGTGCGACAGCCGGGGCGCAGTGCTTTTCTGGTAGTCGATGCCCGATCCCACCACCGCCCGCGACCGCGCCGCCCGCCTCGCCGAGGTCATCCTCCGCGACGGTGACGACTGCACCTGGTGCCGCCGCCCGTTCGCCGGTCACGTCACCCCCACCACGGACCACCTGGTGCCGAAGCTCAAGGGCGGCCCGTCGTGGCAGGAGAACGAAGTCGCCGCCTGCCGCCGCTGCAACCGCGAGCGCGGCCACACCTCCCCGGCCGACTGGCTGACCGAGTGCGAACGCCGCGGCTGGCACCCCGACCGCGCCCGCGTGACCGACCTCCTCGAAGCCCTGGCCCGGACCATCGCGGACCGCGGCGGCCAACGCCGCGCCCGCCCCTACCTGACCGCCCAACTCCGCCGCCTGAACCGTGCCGGCGCGTGAACCGTGCCGGCGCGTGAACCGTGCCGGCGCGTGAACCCCGCAATGCACGAGGCCGAGGCGCAAGGTCACCTGAGCGGCTTGATCGAGGCCGTCGTGCGCCAGGAGGGTCCGGTCCACGAGGAGCGGGTGCTCACCACCATCCGCACCGCTTGGGGCATCTCCAGGTCCGGGACCCGGGTCCGGGACGCCTTCAACCGCGCGGTGACCTCCTTGGCACGCGGTTCGCTCGACCGGGACCGCTCGGGTTTCCTCCGGGGCCGCGAAGCCGCTTTGGACGCCGTGAGGGTGCCGGTGGCCGACGACGAGGACACCAGCGGCCGGTCAAGCACCTGCCCCGGAGGAACTGCGGCTGGCGGTCGGCAGGTTCATCGCGGACGCGCACCCGATCACCCGCGAGGAGTTGACCACCAGGGTGGCCCGGCTGTTCGGCTGGGCACGCCCGGGGCCGGACATCCGCGCCGCGCTGGAGGACGCCGTCGACGCGCTCCTGGCCGACGGCTCGGTTTCCGAGGCCGGTGATCGGCTCATCCCCGCGTCTGATCGGCGGAGGCCGGCCGCGGCGCCGTCCAGCCCTCCGATGACGGACGCGCCCACCGACACACAACCCGGTCCCAGACCGACACCCCGGCTGTGGCAGCACCACGCAACAGGCTGGGAACCGCCTCTCGCATGAGGCCGCGACCGCGACCGTCTGACGAGTGAGGAGCCACCGCTCCGAGGTGCCCGCCGGCGCGCAGTTCCGGGATCGGCTGCGGCCCACTCCGCCACCCCGCTACATTCCGGAGTCGAATGACTACGGATCGCGGGGGTGACGTGGGCGAGACGTTCAGCTTCGGTTTTGAAGAGGGTGACGAAGAGGACCGTTGGCCACGTCGGCAGCAGGAAGCTGCTGCCGACGTGGCCGACGGCGGCGACGTCGCGGGTGCCATCGGGATCGACAAGCTCCGCACGACCGTCGAGTGGGAGGGACGCGCGGCCCGCGCATACCACGCCGTGGTGCCTGCCCAGGCGACCGGGTTGAACGCGGTCAAGGACATCGCGAACCAGTTGCGCACCTCGTTCACCAGCCTGGCGAACGCGATCGAGTCCTTCCAGCTCACCACGTGGTTCGCCTTGGGCGCGTTCGTGGTCGGAGCCGTCGGCGCGATCGCCAGCGCTTGCACCGTCGTGGGCACCCCGGTGGGGATCGCCGCCCTGAGCGCCGCCTGCGGCGCGGCCATCGCCCTCATCGCCACGGCCGTACTGGCGATGAAGTCCCAGGTCAACACGATCGAGACCGAGCAGACCGCGATCACGCAGAAGATCCACGACCTCGGTTCGGACTGGGCCATGCCCGACACCGCGGCGATGACGGACGCCAGTGCCACCGATGGCGACGAGTCGGATTGGCGGCCGGGGTCGTGATCCAGCCGGCACCGGGTCCACCGCCGTCGCCGCTCGTGTGGATCTCGGAGCCGCGCGCCCGGCACGTCCACGCTGCCTGCGCTTCGACCGGTCGGTTGTTCGCCGTCGCGAGCCTGGTCCTCGCGACGGCGATCGTGCTGCTCGGCCTGCGCCTTCCGACCGCGTACCACCCGATGAACACGATGGCGTGGATCATCGGCGCGGCTTCGGTGCTCAACGTGCTCTACGCCGCCCTGGGCCTGATGGGGGTCCGGTCGCACCTCCACGGCGGCTACCTCGACGCGGCGGGCGCACGGAGGACCAAGCACCTGCTGGTCGGGATGTGGGCCACAGCGGTGGTCTTCTCGACCCTGGCCTGCTTCACGTTCCTCGGCACCGTCGTGAGCCAGGTCGGCGATCCCCTGCGCCCCGAGGTGCGCTTCACGGTCGCGGTGTGGGCGCAACTGTGCCTGCTGGCCGCGCCCCCGGTGCTGACCGGTGTCCTGTTCTTCGCGGGTCGCCGTCTCCTGGACCCGGTTCCACCCGCCGTCCCCCAAGGCGCGGCGGTAGCCCCGGCCACAGGTGGCGCCGGGTCCACGACCTACCCACTGCCACCGCCGCCCCAGCGCCACGCGTGGATCACGGCGGCGCGTGCGCACGAGGTTCGCAGGTCCTGCGGGCGGCTCGGCGCGACGCTGATCACCGCCGGGGCCCTGCTGGCTCCGACGATCGTGCTGCTCGGTGACCGACTGCCTCCGCTCTACCCGGCACTCGGCTTCCTCAGCTGGACGTTCGCGACCATCGGCCTGGTCCAGGTGTTCGTCGCGGCGACCGTGCTGCGCGGGGCTCGCCGGCACGTGCAGGTCGAACACCTCGACCTGCACGGAGCGCTGACGACGCGCAGGTCGCTCGGTGTGATCTGGGGGCTCGGTCTGTTCTCCGCGGTGTTCTCCGGTGCCGGCCTGGCGCTGGCGCTCTCGACGTCGGCCGGCGGCCCGGCCGACCGCTACCCGGCCGCCGCGTGGGTGGTGTTGGCACTCATGATCACGCCGGGGATGCTCACGGGAATCGCGTTCTACGCCGCCCGGCGCCTGTTCGCGGCACCTTCCACCGCACGCTGACGGACCCCGACGCCGAGCTGAACGGTGGCACCTGAGCACGATGCCGCTGCTCCGGGAGCCGGCGGGTGCCGCACGCCCTGCTCGACGGGCACCCGGCGCGCTGGACCTCCTGACCTGGCCGAGATCACCACGCCGCCCCCGGCTGGGCGGAGGACGCGGAGGGTCCTGGACAGCCGGCTGAGCCGAGCCGGCACGATGGAGCGGGTGTCGAACGACAGCCTGCCGACCTTGTCCGATCTGCGTGCCATGCTCGTCGCCGAAGGCGCTCCCGAGGAAGTCCTCCGTCTGGTCGACGACTCCGGTGAGGTGGACGAGGCCGTGCGGCGCCTCGTGGAAGCGGGCGTGCTGGAATCACCCGAGCAGGCGCTGGCCGGGATCCTCGACGGGTTCTCGTCGTTGCTGGAGCCGGGTTGCGGGCCGTTGGACGCCGAGTTGTCCGGCGCGGGGTTCTTGGGGCTCCTCACGCAGGGCATCCACCCCGAAGACGTGCCGATGGCGCTGACCGACATGGTCGCCGATGCCGAGGCCACCGGAGCGCCGGAGGCCCTGGCGATGGCGCGGGTCTTCGCGGTGCTCGCGCCGGAGCCGGTGCGAGCACCGGCCCGGGAGGCCGGTGACCGGCTCGTCGCGAGCGGTCTGACCGACCCCGCGTGGGTCGAGGCCATCGGGAAGCCCACCGTCGGCGCGTGCTTCGGCTACGCCGACGGGCACGGGGCGCAGGAAGGGCTGGCGATGACCTTCACCTACGGGCGCGAGTCGCACGCCGTCGTCGTGCTGATCGACCACGACCTCGGCGGCGGGGTGAAGGACTGCTTCGTCAGCGACCAGCCGGAGGCGATCAGGGCCGGTTACCTCCAGGCCGCCGAGCAGTTGGGCATCCCGTTCCGCGAGCACACGCCCGAGCAGGCGCGCGCGATCGTGGCCGACGCGCTGGACCGCGAGCCGTGCCCGGTGGAGCCCGACCAGGTCGAGGACGTCACCACGAACCTGGCCCTGCTGCGGCAACGGGTGGAACTGCTCCCGGAACCCACGCCGACGGCCGCCGACACGAGCGTGCACCGGCTGAAGGTGTCGCTGCGCGGGGCCGAGCCGCCGATCTGGCGCCGGCTGGAGGTGCCGTCCACCACGCCGTTGGTGCGGCTGCACCGGACCATCCAGGACTCGTTCGAGTGGGAGGGCAACCACCTGTGGGTCTTCGAGACCCCTGGTGGGCATTACGGGGTGCCCGACCCCGAGCTGGAGCACGGCGATGCCACCGGCGTCACGCTCGTGGACGTCGCCGAGAACCCGGAGGACCGCCTCGGCTACCTCTACGACTTCGGCGACGGCTGGGACCACGACATCGTGGTCGAGGACGTCGTCAGCGCCGAGCCCGGCGCCGCTTACCCCCGTTGCCTGGCGGGTCGTCGAGCCGGCCCGCCGGAGGACTCGGGCGGCATCTGGGGTTACGCCCACTTGTGCGAGGTGCTGGCGGACCCCGCGCACCCGGAGCACGCCGAGCGGGTGGAGTGGCTGGAGCTGGACGACCCCGCCGACTTCGACCCGGCCTACTTCGACCCCGATGAGGTGAACGCCCTGCTCTCGCAGCGGGCGAAGGTGCTGGTCAAGGAGTAAGCGCCGCTGGAACGACGGCCGTGGAGCACCGCACGGCACAAGCGGCACGCCCGAGCGGCACGTTGTGGCGTCTCTGAGTGGGTGGGCGCTACTGCACGCGGGTGCTTTGCGCCGGCAGGCGGGTGAGGGGTGCTCACGATGGTGGGCGACGCACGATCTTCAGTGTCATGACGTCGCAACGACGAAGAGCGCGTGCCCGCCGGCCCCGGCCCGACCCGGTGCGCGTCGAGGAGTTGGTCGCCTACCTCCGCGCCGACCGGGCGTGGCGGGACGAGGTGGCGAAGCGGCTCGTGTCGAGGTTGGACCAGCGGCTCGTGCGGTCGGCGCGGACGTACGGGTGCCGCCCCATCGCGCACGTGGCGGAGGAGTTGGACAGCCAGGCGTGCGTCGACCTCGGGCCCGGTGTGCCGTACCAGCTGGCGAAGGCGGTGTACGGGGAGGTGCGGTTGCGGGGTGCGGCGCGGTTGCGGCAGACGGCGCGCAGCCTGCGGGTGCTCGGCGTCTACCTGTGCGGCAGCGACCTGGCCGGTTGCCCGTGCACGGAGGCGTTGGCGCGTGACCCGCAGCAGGTCAGGGTGGACCGGGTGGTGAGCGGTGCGCTGGACGGCGCGGGGTTCTGATCGGCGCACCACACGTTCGGGTGTCGTGAGATCCCACGAGCCCCTGACGTTTCAACAGCCACTCCCGTGGCAAGTCCGTCACTGTGGGTGAGATCCGGGTAGGCACGTCCGGCTGGCGCTATGCCGAGTGGCGAGGCGACTTCTACCCGCGCGGGTTGCAGCAACGGCTGGAACTGCAGTTCCTGTCACGGCGGTTCGACACGGTCGAGATCAACGGCTCGTTCTACGGGCTGCGCAAGCCGACCGACTTCAAGTCGTGGTTCGAACGCACCCCGGAGAACTTCGTGTTCGCCGTCAAAGGACATCGGGAGATCACGCACACGAAGCGGTTGCGCGATGTCGGCAAGGACGTGGCGGAGTTCTTCGGCTCCGGGGTCCTCGACCTGGGACCGAAGCTGGGGCCGATCCTGTGGCAGCTGCCGCCGACGCTGCCGTGGCGGCCCGAGCGGCTCGCCGCGTTCCTGGACCTGCTGCCGGGCCCGCCGGTCCGGCACGCGCTCGAAGTCCGGCACCCGACCTGGGACACGCCCGACCTGGTGGAGTTGCTGGCGCGGCACGGCGTCGCGCTCGTCGTCGCCGAGTCCGCCGGCCGCTTCCCGGAGCCGCGCGAGCTCACCGCCGACTTCGTCTACGCCCGCCTGCACGGCGACGAGGAGCTGTACGTCAGCGCGTACTCCGACCAGGCCCTCGACCGCTGGGCGTCCCGGTTCCGCGAGTGGTCGGCCGAGCGCGACGTGTACGTCTACTTCGACAACACGATGGGTGGGGCCGCGCCGTTCGACGCCCTCGCGCTCGCCGAACGCCTCGGCTGAGCGGGGGCACGCGGTCGGCCGAGCTCGGGGCACGCGGTCAGCCGAGCCGGGGCACGCGGTCCAGCACGACGCCGAAGTGCTTGGCGTAGGCGTCCAGCAGCGCGTCGTCGTCCAGCTCCTCGGTCACCTTCCCGTCGCCGGTCGTGGTGATCAGCTTGTTCCCGGCGATGGTGACCCGCCCGGTCGCCGTGGGCAACGAGCAGGTCGCGCCACGCCGGAACGGCGACCCCGGCCACGTCTGCTGGTACCAGCACGTGGCGCGGAACTCGTCCAACGCGCGCGGGCGCGGTTCGAGGCGGTACTGGGGCACGCCGTCGAACAGGACGTCCACGTCCCCCTCCGGTGTGTCCACCAGCCGGAACACGCCGGCGGGATCGCGCTGGTCCTCCCGGCTGACCAGGTCCAGCGGCCGCAGGCTGAACCGCCCGAAACCGACGTCCACCAGCAGGTCGCCCACGCGCAACGCCAGGTGGTCGAACGGCGGCCCGTACGCGCCGTCCGCGAACACCTTGGCCGACAGCACCCGCACGTCGTGCCCCAACGCCCTCAACAGCGCCGCGAACGCGCCGTTGAGCTCGTAGCAGAACCCGCCGCGCCGCCGGTTGACGATCTTGTCCACCAGCAGGTCCTCGTCGAGCACGATCTGCTCGCCGAGGTGGATGCTCAAGTTCTCGAAGGGCACCGAGGCGAGGTGCAGTTCGTGCAGCTCGACGAGCGTGTTGGCACGCGTCGCGCCGATCCGGGCCAGGTAGGCGTCAAGCGTCCGGTCGTCCATGCGCACCAACCTGCACCATCGAGCGCGGTGGAGGTCAAGCGGACCTGCCCCACCGCGCCTCGACGCCGGCGCACGGGGTACGGGGGTACGCCGGAGATCATCCGGGTACCCGTCACACGTGGCTGGTGAGGTGCGGATCGGGACGTCGGGCTGGGTGTACCCCACGTGGCGCGGCGCGTTCTACCCGAAGGGCCTGGTGCAGCGGCGGGAGTTGGAGCACATCTCCCGGCTCATGTCGTCGGTCGAGTTGAACGGCTCCTTCTACTCCCTGCAACGACCATCCAGCTACCAGGCGTGGGCGCGGCAGACGCCGGAGGACTTCCTGTTCGCGATCAAGGGCGGGCGGTTCATCACGCACCTCAAGCAGTTGCGGGACGTCGAGGTCCCGTTGGCCAACTTCTTCGCCTCCGGGATGCTCGCCCTCGGCCCCAAGCTCGGGCCCGTGCTGTGGCAGCTGCCCCCGACGACGGCCTACGACCCCGACCGCCTGACCACGTTCTTCGACCTCCTCCCCCGCACCACGACCGCCGCCGCCGAGCTCGCCGAGCGGCACGACGAACGGCTGTCCCCGGACCGCGCCTGGACCACCACCGACGCCGACCGGCCCCTGCGGCACGCGCTGGAGGTCCGGCACCCGACGTTCCAGGTCCCGGAGTTCCACGACCTGCTCCGCGCGCACGGCATCGCGCTCGTCGTCTCCCACTCCGCCGGCCGGTTCCCGTACCTCGAAGACGTCACGGCGGACTTCGCCTACGTGCGGCTGCACGGCAACCAGGCGCTGTACGTCGGCAGCTACACCGACGACGAGCTGGACGAGTGGTCGGCCAAGATCCGCGAGTGGGCGACCGGCCACGACGTCCACGTGTACTTCGACAACGACACGGACGCCGCGGCGCCCCACGACGCCGTCCGCCTCACCGAACGGCTGGTGAAACCCATACCGGCCCACACGATCCGGTGAACGACGGCCGCTTGGCCGCCACACCGCCGCCGACCACAGCACTCTGGAGCGGTGGAGGCGACCCGAATGACGACCCGCACCCTGGTGACCGCGCTGGCCCTCACCACCGGAGCCCTGGCGTCGAGCGGCACCGCCGCGGCGCACCAACCCGGACCCACCTGCGACCGGGGTGAGTTCTGCGTGTGGTCGGGCACCGGCTACACCGGCGACTCCCACCGCCTCGACCTGGAGACCGCGAACCCCCGCGAGTGCATCCCGCTGCCCGACGGCTTCGTGGCGCGGTCGTTCGTGAACAACCTGACCAGGGACACGTCCGTGTACCAACGGGAAACGTGCTCGACCGAGGCCGAGTTCACCACCTACCCGGGCAAGGGCACCTACGTGCCGGACGCGCCGTTCGTGGTCAGGGCGATCCAGGTCTGGGAACCGTGAGCTACCCGCCGCCTCCCCTCCCGCCGCGCTACCTGTGGGTGCCGGCACCGCACGCGCACCGGATCCGCGCGACGTGCCGGCGGGTCGCCCTGCTGCTGATCACCGCCTGCCTCGTGCTGGTTCCGCTCCTCGTCCTGTTCGGCGGTCGACTGCCCCCGGTCCACCCGGCCCTCGGCGTCTTCAGCTGCGCCCTCGTCGTCGGCAGCGTGGTCATGGTGGTGCTGGCGGGCGTCTTCCTCTTCACCGCCCGCCGGCACGTCTCGACCGAGCACCTCGACCTCTGGAAGGTCGGTGAGCTGCGCTCGGGCATCGTCGTGGCGTGGACGACGTCGCTCTTCATGACCATGTTCGCCTTCGTCGGCCTGTCCCTCGGGGTCTCGTCGGCACCCCTCGACCCGGACGCCCGCGACCTCTCCTGGCCGGCCGTGTGGGCGCTGATGCTCCTGCTGACCGTGCCCTTGGCGCTCACCACCGTCGCCGTGCTCACGGGCAGACGGCTGTTCGCGCCACCGGTCACCCGGGCGTGATCGAGGGCGTCACCCGAGCACGGTCGAGGGCGTCAGCCGAGCGTGGTCGAGGGCGTCAGCCGAGCGTGGTCGAGGGCGTCAGCCGAGCGTGGTCGAGGCGTCAGCCGGCGGGCGGAACGCCGATCGCCAGCACGGCGGCGTCGTCCTCGACGCCGTTGCCCAGCCTCGCCAGCAGCCCCACGAGCGCGTCGACGGCGCCCGCGGCGGAGACCGGGGGAAGGGCGGAGGCGAAGTCCAGCAGCTGCTCCTCGCTGTACCGGGTGTCGCCGCCGGTCCTGGCCTCGATCAGACCGTCCGTGTACAGCACGAACGTGTCACCGGCGGCCAGGCGGACGGTCGTGGTGACGATCCGGGCGTCGGGCAGGATCCCGATCAGCTGGCCACCCGGCATCGTCACGTACGACGCCGTGCCGTCCGCCCGCAGCAGCAGACCGGGCGGGTGGCCACCGGCGGCCAGGGAGAGCGTGCAGCCGCCCTCCTCGACGGTCAGCACGCCGAACGTCACCGTGCAGAACCGCGTTCCCGCCTCCTGGTTCAGCACGGTGTTGAGGTTGGCCAGCACGGCGGCCGGGTCCGGGTCGTACACGGCCGCCGAACGCAGCGTGTAGCGGGTCAGGGACGTCACCGCGGCCGCGTTCGCGCCCTTGCCGCACACGTCGCCGAGGAACAACGCCCACCGGCCGTCCGCCAGCGGGAACAGGTCGTAGAAGTCGCCGCCCACCTCGAACGGTGACGCGTGGTGGTAGTGCGTCGCGGTCTGCACGCCTGGCACGTCGGGCAGCACGGGCGGCAGCAGGGTGCGCTGCAACGTCGTGGCGAGCTGCCGGATCTCGTCGCGTTCCCGCTCGGCCACCTGCGTGGCGCGCAGCAGCTCCCGCTCGTAGGAACGGCGGTCGCTCGCGTCGAACACCGTGGTGCGGATCAGCAGCGGCTCGCCGTGGCCGTTCGTCTTCACGGTGGAGTTCACCAGCACCGGCAGCCGGGTGCCGTCGGCGGCGACCATCTCCAACGCCACCCCGCCGATCTCGCCCTGCATCCGCAGCAACGGCGCGAAGTGCGTCTCGTGGTACAGCTTGCCGCCGACGCTGAGCAGGTCCGCGAACCGCAGCCGACCCACCAGCTGCTCGCGCGAGTACCCCAGCCACCGCAGCAGCGTCCCGTTCACCCTCGCGATCTGCCCGTCCAGCATGGTGGACAGGTAGCCGCACGGCGCGTTCTCGTAGAGGTCTTCCTCGCTGTCCTCCAGCATCGCCGAGAACGCCTCGCGGTCGTGCATCAGGCGTCCTCCAGCACGAAACCGGCGATCGCGGCGGCGGTGGCCCCCGGAGCGCTGAGCTGCGGGCAGTGCCCCGTGGCCGGGAGCGTGACCAGCGTGCTCCCGGGTATCCGCGCGTGGACGTACGCGCCCACCTCGGGCGGCGCGATCACGTCCTGCCGGCACTCCAGCACCAGCGTCGGCACGGTCACCTTGGGCAGGTCCGCCCGGTTGTCGGACAGGAACGTCGTGCGGGCGAACACCCGGGCGACCTCGGGATCGGTGCGGCAGAAGCTGTTGGTCAGCTCGGCGCCCAGCTCGGGCCGGTCGGCGTTGCCCATGATCGCCGGCGCCATCACCGCCGACCAGCCCAGGTAGTTGCTGTCCAGCGAGTCGAGCAGCTCGTCGATGTCGGCGACGCTGAACCCGCCCCGGTAGTCGCCGTCGTCGATGTACCGCGGCGACGGCGTGACCAGCACGAGCTTGGCGAACGTGGCCGGCTCCTCGACCGCGGCCAGCACCCCCACCATCGCGGACACGGAGTGGCCGACGAACGCCACGTCGTGCAGGTCCAGGGCGTGACAGATGTCCAACACGTCCCGCGTGTACCCGTCGAGCGTCGAATAACGCCGCGCGTCCCACGCGGACATGTCGGACCGGCCCGCTCCGACGTGGTCGAACAGCACCACGCGGCACGTCGCGGCGAGCGTCGGGACGATCAGCCGCCACATGGTCTGGTCGCACCCGAAGCCGTGCGAGAGCATCACGACGGGGCCGTCCGGGTTGCCCGTCACGACCACGTTGTTCCTGCTGATCACGTCCACGCCCACCATCGTGTCACTTCTGCGCGCGTTCACCGGACGGCCGGCGTCGTCGGTGGTCAGGGCTCCGGATCGTCGGAGCTCCGGATTGTCGGTGGTCGGGGTTACCGTGCCGGGCATGAGGATGTCGAACGCCACGCGGTTGACCGCCACGCAGTCGGACTCCACCGAGCTGACCGCCGAGCACCACGCCCAGCTGGCGGAGCTGGGCCTGCGCACGGACCACCTGGACGAGGCGATCTGGGCCGGGGTCGACGCCCGGGCCTCCGCGCCGCCGCTCGGCCCGACCAACGGCGCCGGCCTGCTCGACTGGATCCACCGGGTCGGCAGACTCCGCGAGGTCCTCGTGGCCGAGGGGTGGACGCGGGTCGACAAGTGGAACGCCGGCCTCGTCCAGCACCCCACCAAACCGGTCGTGCTCGGCACCCTCCAGGGCAACCGCCACACCGGCACGCCCGGCGCTCCCCTGCGCAGCGACTACGCCAAGGGCCCGGCCATCGCCGCCATGATGCGCGGCAACGACCGGGACCAGTTCACCCTCTTCGACTCGCTGCACGCGCACGAGTGGAAGCTGTGGTTCCTGGTCACCTACCCGCACCAGGAAGGCGACCGGCTGGTCGTGCTGCGCGAGGTGGCGCAGCCGGAACCCACGCCGCAGGGCCAGGTCGTCGACCGGTGGGCGCACCGGATCACGTTGCCGCCCCTGGTGTTCGGCCCGCTGCCCACCCCGCGCGACGCGCACCGCCCCGACGGCCCGGACGAGGTGGACGTCACCGTCACACCACGCCGGTAAGCGGGTGCGAGAATGGCGCGATCATGCTCACGCCCTCCCGCCTCGTGCTCGCCCGGACCCGTCGCGGCCTCACCGCGGTGGAGCTGGCGCGCAAGGCGGGCACGAGCCCGGCGAGCATCGGCGACTACGAGCACGGCCGCCGCCAACCACGACCGGACACCACCGCCAGGCTCACCGAGGCCCTGGGCTTCCCGTCGGGCTTCCTCGAAGCCGACGACGTGCCCGAGATCGAGGTGGCGTTCACCAGACCGGCGGCCAAGCGGCAACGGGACGCCGCGATCGGCGCCGCCCGCCTGGCCATCGGCTTCGACGGCTGGCTGACCCGCGCGTTCACGTTCCCCGAGCCGGACGTGCCGACGTGGGACCACCCCGACCCGGAGACCGCCGCCGAGGTGCTGCGCGCCCGCTGGGGCATCCGGCACCGGCCCGCGCCCAACCTGGTGCACCTGCTGGAAGCGCACGGCGTGCGGGTCTTCTCCCTGCCACCGGACTGCGCCGGGGTCGGCCCGTTCTCCTGCCGCCACGCCGGCACCCCGTACGTCTTCCTCGACCCGACGGCCTCCCCTGGTCAGGCCCGCTTCGACGCGGCGCGAGAGCTCGGACGGCTGACCGGGATGTCGGACGCGCAAACGTTCGCGACGGCCTTCCTGCTGCCCCGAGCCGGTGTGCTGGCCGCCGTTGCCCGAGGGCCGCTCACCGAGCACGTCGTCGCGCACGGCGCCACCTGGCACGTCGACCCGGTGACCCTGGCGCACCGGCTGCGCGACCTCGGCCTGCTGACGCGGCCCCAGCACTCGACCGTGTGCGCCCAGCTGGCCCGCCGCACCGCGGGGATGGCCCACCGCGAGACGTCCCAGCTGCTCACCAAGGTGTTCCGCGCCCTGCGCGCGCAGGGCATCACGCCGCACGGTGTCGCCCGTGAACTCCTGTTGGACGTGGAGGAGCTGAACGGGCTCGTGTTCGGTCTCGTGCTCACGGCGCTGCCCGGGGTGGCCCGCCCGGATGGGCGGGGCGAGCAGGCCGGTCCCGGCGGCGGTGCCGTCAGGGCGAGCCTCACCCTCGTCCAGGGATAGCCCAGTCGGCGGCCGTTTCCTTCACGTAGTCGCCGAACGGCCGCCCGTCGTGCCCCAGCACGGACGGCACGCCGTCGGACAGCGCGGCGTCGTGACCGTCGCGGATCGCGAGCAAGGACATCGTCAGCACCTCCGCGTACGCGTCCTCGAAGCCACCCCGCACCAACCTGGCGGTGTAGTCGGACGCGGGCACGTCCGTGATGCGGACCGACCGACCCGACACCTCGCCGATCCGCGCCACCGCCTCGGAGACCGTCAGCGCCTCCGGCCCCGACAGCTCGTAGGTGACGCTGGCGTGCCCGTCCCGCGTCAACGCCGCCACGGCCACGTCGGCGATGTCCCGCGCGTCGATGAACGGGTGCGCGCCGTCACCGCCGGCGGGCAGCACGACCTCGTCGGCCAGGATCTCCGGCAGGAAGTAGTCCTCGCTGAAGTTCTGCGAGAACCACGTCGGCCGCAGGATCGTCCAGTCCACACCGGACTCCCGCACCGCGCGCTCGCGGCCGTCGTCCGACGGGATGCCGCGTGCCGACAGCAGGACGATGCGCCGCACACCCGCCGCCACGGCCTGGGGCACGAACTCCGCCACCTCGGCGTCGTCCAGGTTCGACGCCCGCGCCACGAGGTAGACGGCGGTGGCCCCTTCGAGCGCACGCGCCCAAGTGGACGGGTCCAGCCAGTCGAAGCGGATCTCCGTGCGACGGGACACGGCGCGGTAGTCGACACCGAGGGCGTCGAGGGAGGGAACGACGTGGCGACCGGTCTTGCCGGTCGCGCCGATAACCAGGATCGTCATGCCACAAGACAACCAAGATCGTGCTGGGCGGAACATGGCTCACCGTCCCCGATGCATGTTCAATCGTCTACATGGACGACGTGGCCCCGGTGGCTGGTGTGGACGCTCTCGCCGATCTCCTGCGCGGCTTGCGCGCGCGACGTGCCGATGTCTGCCGCTCGTTCGCCTCACCGCCGTGGGCGCTGGCGTTCACCGAGACGACGCCGTTCACGCTCGTCGCCGCCGTGCGCGGCGACACGTGGCTGCTGGTCGAGGACGGCACCCGGGTGCTGCTGCGACCGGGTTCGCTCGCGCTGATCCACGGGCCGCAGCGGTTCGTGCTGGCCGACGACCCGTCCACACCGCCCCAGCTGGAGGTCCGCGAGGACGACTGCGAGCAGTGGCTCGTCGGCACTCGCACCTACGGCCTCTCCGGTGACGGCGACGCGCTGGTGGTCACCGCTGCCTACTCGGTCGACGGCGACGTGGCGACGCGGCTGCTCAGAGCCCTGCCGGCGACGTTCGTCGTGTCGTGCGACGACGAGCACTGCCCCACGGTGGACGTGCTCGCCGCGGAGGTGGCGAAGGACCAGGCCGGGCAGGACATCGTCCTCGAACGGCTGCTGGACCTCCTGCTGGTGTACGCGTTGCGCGAGTGGTTCGACCGGCCCGAGGCGAACACACCCGCCTGGTACCGGGCGCTGGGTGACGAGACCGTCGGCCCCGCCCTGCGCGCGATGCACGACGAGCCACAACGCGCGTGGACCGTCGCGGAACTCGCCACGCGCGCGGGAGTGTCACGGGCCGCGTTGGCACGACGGTTCACCGCACTGGTCGGCGTTCCGCCGCTCACCTACCTGACCCAGTGGCGCATGGACGTCGCCGCGGACCTCCTCGGGCAGCCGGACGCCACGATCGGGTCGGTGGCACGTGCGGTCGGCTACGCGGACGGGTTCGCGTTCAGCACGGCGTTCAAACGGGTACGCGGCGTGCGGCCCAGCGACCACCGTGTGGTAGCTCTGCGGGCATGAACTCTCCGGACATGGATCTCGGTGACCTGCGGGACGCGCTGCGCCGGTTCGCCGCCGCGCGCGGCTGGGACGAGTACCACACCCCGAAGAACCTGGTGATGGCGTTGTCCGGGGAAGTGGGCGAGCTGACCGACCTGTTCCAGTGGCTCACGCCCGACCAGGCCGCCCACGCGATGGACGACCCCGAGCTGGCGTGGAACGTGCGTGACGAGCTGGCTGACGTCATGCACTACCTGGTGCGGCTGGCCGACAAGCTGGACGTCGACCTGGTCGAGGCCGCGTTCGCCAAGATCGAGCGCAACGAACGTCGTTTCCCGACCGGTGACCTGAAGCCCGTCGAAGTCCCGAAGTCCGCTGAAGGACGCTGATGACGTCGAGCTAGACGTAGGTCAACAACAACAAGATCAAAGACACGAGGACCACCAGGCCGAGCACGACCGAAGGCCACATCGGTGTGTCCGACGCCAGGTGGGCACGCGCGTGCCTGCCTCTGCTACGTCTCGGTTGTCTGCGCGTGTGCCATGGCACCGACGCCTCCCTCGCCCACCCACCGCTGCTCATGCCGGCTACGGTAGGGACGAACAACCTGGGCAAACTCGGCGTCACCCGGTCGCGCCGGCAGCGTCGCCCGAACAGCGGTCGAAGCCGCCGGAAAGTGACGGTTCGCCGTCACGTGGAAAGCTCGCGCAGTGACGTGGAAAGCTGCGTTGAACGCGAAAAAGCCTTCAGGGGCACCCGACGTGAATCGGGTGCCCCTGAAGGCGAAGAATTGTTCGGCGGCGTCCTACTCTCCCACACCCTCACGAGTGCAGTACCATCGGCGCTGGAAGGCTTAACTACCGGGTTCGGAATGGGACCGGGTGTTCCCCAACCGCTATGACCACCGAAACACTATGAAATTACCAACCCGTAGGCACCCCAACCCACCCCGACCTACGTCATGGGTGGACCGTGGTGGTCCGGTTCGGTTCTTTCAGAACCGCACAGTGGATGCGTAGCGTCTTCGAGACAAGTCCTCGGCCTATTAGTACCGGTCAACTCCAGCCGTTACCGACCTTCCATCTCCGGCCTATCAACCCAATGGTCTCTTGGGGGCCTTAACCCACAAAGGGGTGGGATACCTCATCTAGGAACAGGCTTCCCGCTTAGATGCTTTCAGCGGTTATCCCTTCCGAACGTAGCCAACCAGCAATGCCCTTGGCAGGACAACTGGCACACCAGAGGTCCGTCCGTCCCGGTCCTCTCGTACTAGGGACAGCCTTCCGCAAGTATCCTACGCGCGCGGCGGATAGGGACCGAACTGTCTCACGACGTTCTAAACCCAGCTCGCGTACCGCTTTAATGGGCGAACAGCCCAACCCTTGGGACCTACTCCAGCCCCAGGATGCGACGAGCCGACATCGAGGTGCCAAACCATGCCGTCGATATGGACTCTTGGGCAAGATCAGCCTGTTATCCCCGGGGTACCTTTTATCCGTTGAGCGACCACGCTTCCACAAGCCATGGCCGGATCACTAGTTCCGACTTTCGTCCCTGCTCGACCTGTCGGTCTCACAGTCAAGCTCCCTTGTGCACTTGCACTCGACACCTGATTGCCAACCAGGCTGAGGGAACCTTTGAGCGCCTCCGTTACCCTTTGGGAGGCAACCGCCCCAGTTAAACTACCCACCAGGCACTGTCCCTGATCCGGATCACGGACCGAGGTTAGACATCCAGTACGACCAGAGTGGTATTTCAACGACGACTCCACACTGACTGGCGTCAGCGCTTCACAGTCTCCCACCTATCCTACACAAGCCGAACCGAACACCAATACCAAGCTATAGTAAAGGTCCCGGGGTCTTTCCGTCCTGCCGCGCGTAACGAGCATCTTTACTCGTAATGCAATTTCGCCGGGCCTGTGGTTGAGACAGTCGAGAAGTCGTTACGCCATTCGTGCAGGTCGGAACTTACCCGACAAGGAATTTCGCTACCTTAGGATGGTTATAGTTACCACCGCCGTTTACTGGCGCTTAAGTTCTCAGCTTCGCCCCGAAAGACTAACCGGTCCCCTTAACGTTCCAGCACCGGGCAGGCGTCAGTCCGTATACATCGTCTTGCGACTTCGCACGGACCTGTGTTTTTAGTAAACAGTCGCTTCTCGCTGGTCTCTGCGGCCGAAAAATCCTAGCCCGCAAGGGGCTTCAAATCCCTCGGCCCCCCTTCTCCCGAAGTTACGGGGGCATTTTGCCGAGTTCCTTAACCACAGTTCGCCCGATCGCCTCGGTATTCTCTACCTGACCACCTGTGTCGGTTTGGGGTACGGGCCGCATGAACACTCACTAGAGGCTTTTCTCGGCAGCATGGGATCACTCTACTTCGCCTCAATCGGCTATGCATCACGTCTCAGCCTGTATGCAGCACGGATTTGCCTATGCTACGGCCTACACGCTTACACCAGTACTACCACTCACTGGCGGAGCTACCCTCCTGCGTCACCCCATCGCTTGACTACTACAAGTTCAGGTCCCGCGCTCCACGTAGTCCCAGATCCGAAGACCCAGGACAGGCTTTGGGCGGTTAGTATCACAAGGTTCGCCATGGGCGCGTTCACACGGGTACGGGAATATCAACCCGTTGTCCATCGACTACGCCTGTCGGCCTCGCCTTAGGTCCCGACTTACCCTGGGCGGATTAGCCTGGCCCAGGAACCCTTGGTCATCCGGCGGACGAGTTTCTCACTCGTCTTTCGCTACTCATGCCTGCATTCTCACTCGTCCAGCCTCCACACCTGGATCACTCCGGCGCTTCAATGGCTGAACGACGCTCCCCTACCCATCCCAGCATGACACTGAAATGACACGGCTTCGGCGGTGTGCTTGAGCCCCGCTACATTGTCGGCGCAGGACCACTTGACCAGTGAGCTATTACGCACTCTTTAAAGGGTGGCTGCTTCTAAGCCAACCTCCTGGTTGTCTGGGCGACCCCACATCCTTTCCCACTTAGCACACACTTAGGGGCCTTAGCCGGCGTTCTGGGCTGTTTCCCTCTCGACTACGAAGCTTATCCCCCGCAGTCTCACTGCCGCGCTCTCACGTACCGGCATTCGGAGTTTGGTTGATTTCGGTAAGCTTGTGGGCCCCCTAGACCATCCAGTGCTCTACCTCCGGCACGAAACACACGACGCTGCACCTAAATGCATTTCGGGGAGAACCAGCTATCACGGAGTTTGATTGGCCTTTCACCCCTAACCACAGCTCATCCCCCAGGTTTTCAACCCTGGTGGGTTCGGGCCTCCACGTAGTCTTACCCACGCTTCACCCTGGCCATGGCTAGATCACTCCGCTTCGGGTCTAGACCACGCGACTCAATCGCCCTATTCGGACTCGCTTTCGCTACGGCTACCCCACACGGGTTAACCTCGCCACGCAGCACTAACTCGCAGGCTCATTCTTCAAAAGGCACGCCGTCACCCCTAAAGGCTCCGACGGATTGTAGGCACACGGTTTCAGGTACTATTTCACTCCCCTCCCGGGGTACTTTTCACCTTTCCCTCACGGTACTAGTCCGCTATCGGTCACCAGGTAGTATTCAGGCTTAGCGGGTGGTCCCGCCAGATTCACAGCGAATTTCACGAGTACGCTGCTACTTGGGAACATCACTAGGAGATGTCGGGTTTTCACGTACGGGACTCTCACCCTCTACGGCCACGCTTTCCAGACGCGTTCCGCTAACCACGACATTTTATGACTCCTTGCCAATCCGGCAGAACTGGCCAGTAAGTCCCACGACCCCGTACACGCAACCCCTGCCGGGTATCACACGAATACGGTTTAGCCTCTTCCGCTTTCGCTCGCCACTACTCACGGAATCACGGTTGTTTTCTCTTCCTGCGGGTACTGAGATGTTTCACTTCCCCGCGTTCCCTCCACACGCCCTATGTGTTCAGGCGTGGGTGACCCCACATGACTGGGGCCGGGTTTCCCCATTCGGATACCCTTGGATCTCAGCTCGGTTGACAGCTCCCCAAGGCTTTTCGCAGTCTCCTACGTCCTTCATCGGCTCCTGGTGCCAAGGCATCCACCGTGTGCCCTTAATAACTTGCCACAAAGATGCTCGCATCCACTGTGCAGTTCTCAAAGAACAACCAGACACCATCCCACTATGCCCACGCCTACCGGAAACCCGGCGGTTCGCGGACGGAGACCGTCCTGTCGTTTCTCGCTGAAAGAGACACTCACGTGTTCCCTCAGGACCCAACAGCGTGCCGAACAGAAGACTCGAACCCTCAGGAGACCCTTCCACGCCCTCACGGACAGTACTAACTCTCCGGACAATCCCAGGTTCTGCATATAGCCAGCATCCACATCATTGAGCAACCATCCGACGATCATTCGCCGCCGGCATGGCTCTCCACAGGCCCTCCGAAGAAGACCGGTGAGGAATGCTCCTTAGAAAGGAGGTGATCCAGCCGCACCTTCCGGTACGGCTACCTTGTTACGACTTCGTCCCAATCGCCAGTCCCACCTTCGACCGCTCCCCCCAGCAAGCTGGTTGGGCCACGGGCTTCGGGTGTTACCGACTTTCGTGACGTGACGGGCGGTGTGTACAAGGCCCGGGAACGTATTCACCGCAGCGTTGCTGATCTGCGATTACTAGCGACTCCGACTTCACGGGGTCGAGTTGCAGACCCCGATCCGAACTGAGACCGGCTTTGTGGGATTCGCTCCACCTCACGGCTTAGCAGCCCTCTGTACCGGCCATTGTAGCATGTGTGAAGCCCTGGACATAAGGGGCATGATGACTTGACGTCATCCCCACCTTCCTCCGAGTTGACCCCGGCAGTCTCCCATGAGTCCCCGCCATTACGCGCTGGCAACATGGAACGAGGGTTGCGCTCGTTGCGGGACTTAACCCAACATCTCACGACACGAGCTGACGACAGCCATGCACCACCTGTACACCAGTCCGAAGAGGCCTACATCTCTGCAGGTTTCCGGTGCATGTCAAGCCCAGGTAAGGTTCTTCGCGTTGCATCGAATTAATCCACATGCTCCGCCGCTTGTGCGGGCCCCCGTCAATTCCTTTGAGTTTTAGCCTTGCGGCCGTACTCCCCAGGCGGGGTGCTTAATGCGTTAGCTGCGGCACGGAGGACGTGGAAGTCCCCCACACCTAGCACCCACCGTTTACGGCGTGGACTACCAGGGTATCTAATCCTGTTCGCTCCCCACGCTTTCGCTCCTCAGCGTCAGTATCGGCCCAGAGACCCGCCTTCGCCACCGGTGTTCCTCCTGATATCTGCGCATTTCACCGCTACACCAGGAATTCCAGTCTCCCCTGCCGAACTCAAGTCTGCCCGTATCGACTGCAGGCTCCACGTTAAGCGTGAAGTTTTCACAGCCGACGCAACAAACCGCCTACGAGCTCTTTACGCCCAATAATTCCGGACAACGCTCGCACCCTACGTATTACCGCGGCTGCTGGCACGTAGTTAGCCGGTGCTTCTTCTGCGGGTACCGTCAGTTGCCCTTCGTCCCCGCTGAAAGAGGTTTACAACCCGAAGGCCGTCATCCCTCACGCGGCGTCGCTGCATCAGGCTTTCGCCCATTGTGCAATATTCCCCACTGCTGCCTCCCGTAGGAGTCTGGGCCGTGTCTCAGTCCCAGTGTGGCCGGTCACCCTCTCAGGCCGGCTACCCGTCGTCGCCTTGGTAGGCCATTACCCCACCAACAAGCTGATAGGCCGCGGGTCCATCCTGTACCGCCGGAACTTTCCACCCCACAAGATGCCTAGTGGAGTCA
This sequence comes from Actinosynnema sp. CA-299493, assembly GCF_050946825.1. Classification (NCBI taxonomy): domain Bacteria; kingdom Bacillati; phylum Actinomycetota; class Actinomycetes; order Pseudonocardiales; family Pseudonocardiaceae; genus Actinosynnema; species Actinosynnema sp. CA-299493. The sequence goes on along the minus strand of NZ_CP191993.1, from coordinate 1,952,372 downwards.
TATCCGGTATTAGACCTAGTTTCCCAGGCTTATCCCAGAGTACAGGGCAGGTTACCCACGTGTTACTCACCCGTTCGCCGCTCGTGTACCCCGAAGGGCCTTACCGCTCGACTTGCATGTGTTAAGCACGCCGCCAGCGTTCGTCCTGAGCCAGGATCAAACTCTCCAATAAGGAATGTTTGATCGCTCCGAACAACACTGACAATAATGTCAGTTGTCCAGTAACAATCTCAAAGGAAACCTCTTGACGAGGTTCATAAATTTACTGGCTATTCGGCACGCTGTTGAGTTCTCAAAGAACACGCGCTCACCGTCACTCATCGCTGTGCAGCGACTCGATCTGGGGCTTGATGTCCGCCGCGCTCCGTTCCGGTCTCTCTCCGGCCCGTTCCGCGCTGGCAGAGAGAAAGTTACACCCCGCCCAACGTGGAGACAAATCGGGGGTCTGGAGGCCTGTCTGTGCAGGTAGTACCCCCTGCGGAGACCCTCAAACCGGATCACGTGTGATCGGGACCACTCAGACGAGTTTCCCGTGCGGCGTGGACGGCAGGTGCACGGCCACCGACAGCCCTCCACCGGGCACCGCCGTGGCGTGCGCCTGACCCTCGTGAGCTGCGACGGCGGCCCGCACGATGGACAGCCCGAGCCCGGTGCCGGTGCGCGCGGTCCGGTCGGTGCCACCCCGGCGGAACGGCTCGAACAGCTCCTCCACCCGGTCCGGGACGATGGCGGGCCCCGAGGACGACACCCTCAGCAACGTCCACTCGGGCCCGCCTTCGGTGCGCACCTCGATCCAGCCACCGGGCAGGTTGTGCCGCACGGCGTTCTCCAGCAGGTTCCCCGCGATCCGCTCCAGCAACGCCGGGTCGCCCACGGCGGGCGCGGGGGCCGTCACGAACGACACCCGCAGCTGGCGCTCCTCCGCCTCCCCCCGCACGGCTCGCCACGCGGACTCGACCACGGCGTTGAGGTCCACCGGCTCACGCACCGCCAGCCCGAGCCCGTCCGTGCGCGCGAGCAGCAACAAGGCGCTGACCAGCTGCTCGGCCCGTTCCGTCGCGGCGCGCACCACGCCCGCCATGCGGCGCAGCTCCGCGTCGTCGGCGTCCGGGTCGGCGAGCGTGACGTCGAGTTCGGTCCGGATGACGGCGAGAGGAGTGCGCAGCTCGTGGGAGGCGTTGGCGACGAACCGCCGTTGCGACTCGAACGCCGCCTGGAGCCGGTCGAGCATCTCGTCGAACGTGTCGGCCAGCTCGGCGACCTCGTCCCGGGGACCGTCCAGGCGCAGCCGCTCACCGAGGGACTCGGCGGAGAGCCGACGGGCCGCGTCGGTCACGTCGTGCACGGGCTGGAGCACGCGGCCGGTGATGGTCCACGCGAGCAGTGCCGCCGCGGCGACCACGCAGAGGAAGGCGATCGAGCCGGATCGCAGCACGTCGTCCCGTGCCTGTTCGCCGAGCAGGTCCATCAGCGCGTCGGCCTGGACCTCGCGGCCGTCCACGATGACGGTGCTGCCCTCGGCGAAGCGGGGCGACGAGGCGATGACCCGGCCGACGAGCAGCCAGCCGAGCAGGAGCAGGAGCCCGCTCACGAACGCGACCAGTCCGGTCGCGAGGAGGGTGAGCCGCGTCCGCAGCCCCGGTCCGCGCCTGCGGACCAGCTCAGAGTTCAGTGGAACCTGCCGTGGGCACGCGGTAGCCCGAGCCGACCACCGTGTCGATGATGCCCGGTTCGCCGAGCTTCTTGCGCAGCGTCATCACGGTGACGCGGACGGTCGTGGTGAACGGGTCGGCGTTCTCGTCCCACACGCGTTCCAGCAGCTCTTCGCTGGAGACCACGGAGCCCTTGGCGGCCAGCAGCACCTCCAGCACGCCGAACTCCTTGCGGGTCAGCTCGACGGGCTGGCCGGCGCGGCGCACCGTGCGGCGGGCCGGGTCGAGCTCGACGTCACGGGCGGTGAGCAGCGGAGGGGTGGCGGGGGTGGCGCGGCGGGCGAGGGCGCGGACGCGGGCGACCAGCTCGGGGAACGCGAACGGTTTGGCCAGGTAGTCGTCGGCGCCGAGGGACAGGCCCGCGACGCGGTCGTCGACGCCGGCGCTCGCGGTGAGCATCATGACCCTGGTGAGGGCTCCTGAGCTGAGGATCTCCTTGCACAACTCGTCGCCGGACATGCCGGGTAGATCGCGGTCGAGCACGACCACGTCGTACCGGGTCACGGTCGACTTCTCATGGCCGGTCTCACCGTCGTAGGCGACGTCGACCGCCATACCTTCGCGCCGCAGGCCACGCGCGATCGCGTCGGCCAGCGGCACCTCGTCCTCGACTACCAGGATCCGCACCCCACAAAGGTGCCACACATCCCTGAGAAGGTGCTTAGCGTCAGGCGGTGGGGGTGCTGTTGAGGGTGCTGACGAGGTGCTGGGAAAGATCAAAAGCGTCCTCGCCGGACGGGCAGATCAGCAGGATGACGCCCTGGTGGGTGGTTCTGTGCCGGGTCCGTTGTGGGTCGGGTTTCGCGTCATCCCACCGACCTCCCTACGGGCTACCACACGTATCAAGGGGGCAGCCCCCAGTCGACGCCGCGGGCAAACCTTCACCAGCCCCCTTGACACGCGCGGTAGGGCGGAGCCAGGTCGGCGGGATGACACGAAGCCCTTCTGCGGGAAGGGAAGGCGTGGGGTGGGGGCCGGGGGTGAGGACCTCGGCCGGCTTGCCGGGGCGGAAGACCACACCGCGTTCTCATGGCATGAGTGTGTGCTTCACCGGGCCTTCTCCTGCGGCGCGCGGGACCGCGACCCCGGTCGTGGGGCGGTGGGCGGGAGCACGGGGCTCGCAGGGCCCGACGCCCCGTGGTGGACCGGGGTCGCGGCTCGGGTGTCGCGGCCCGCCTATCTGAAAGGTTCGCCCGGCGGTGATCGCGGGACTCGGGTGCGGCACCGCTGACCGGGAGGGGGTGACCGGGCTACTTCTCGACCGTCGCGTCCATTTCCGCGGGCTCGGCGGCGACGACCCACTCGGTGATGCGGCGGGAGACGTCCTGGGCGGTCAGGCCGATGTCGGAGAGGACTTCGCCGCGGTCGCCGTGCTCCTGGAAGGTCTGGGGGATGCCCAGGTCGCGGAGCGGGGTGTCGACGGAGGCGTCGCGCAGCGCGGCGGCCAGGGCCCAGCCGAAGCCGCCGTGCCGGCCGTTGTCCTCGACGGTGACGACGAGGCGGTGGGTGGCGGCCAGGGCAACCAGGTCGTCCGGGACGGGGAAGACCCAGCGGGGGTCGACGACGGTGACGCCGATGCCCTGGTCGGCGAGGCGTTGGGCGGCGGCCAGGCCGAGTTCGCCGAACGCGCCCACGGTGACCAGGAGGACGTCGGAGCCGGAGCGGTGCAGGACGTCGACGGTGCCGACGCGTTCCAGGGCGGGCAGGTCGGGGCCCACCGAGGCCTTCGGGTAGCGGACGACGGAGGGCGCGTCGGAGATGCGGACGGCTTCGCGGAGCTCTTCGCGGAGCGAGGCGGCGTCGCGGGGGGCGGCCACGTGGATGCCGGGGATGAGGCCGCAGATGGACAGGTCCCACATGCCGTGGTGGGAGGCGCCGTCGGGGCCGGTGATGCCCGCCCGGTCGAGGACGACCGTGACGCCCTGCTTGTGCATGGCCACGTCCATCAGGAGCTGGTCGAACGCCCGGTTGAGGAAGGTGGCGTAGATGGCGACGACCGGGTGCATGCCGCCCATGGCGAGGCCGGCGGCGGAGGTCATGGCGTGCTGTTCGGCGATGCCGACGTCGAAGCAGCGGTCCGGGTAGAGGCCGGCGAACTTGTCCAGGCCTGTCGGGCCGCGCATGGCGGCGGTGATGGCGACGAGGTCGGGTCGTTCGCCGCCCAGGGTCGCGAGCTCGTCGGCGAAGACGTGGGTCCAGGTGCGCTTGGACGGGCCGATGCTCTCGCCGGTGATGGGGTCGATGACGCCGGTGGCGTGCATCTGGTCGGCCTCGTGGTTCTCGGCGGGCGCGAAGCCGTTGCCCTTGCGGGTGACGGTGTGCACGATCACGGGTCCGCCGAAGGACTTGGCTCGGCGCAGCGCCGATTCGAGCACGGCGTGGTCGTGGCCGTCGACGGGACCGATGTACTTGAGGCCGAGGTCCTCGAACATGGCCTGTGGGCTGAGGGCGTCCTTGATGCCGCGCTTGGCCGCGTGCAGGGCGGCGTAGACGGGCTTGCCGACGAACGGGGTGCCCTGCAGGGCGGTCTTGCCGCGTTCCAGGGCGCGTTCGTAGCCGGGTTGCAGGCGCAGCGACGAGAGGTGGTCCGCCAGGCCGCCGATGGTGGGCGAGTAGGAGCGGCCGTTGTCGTTGACCACGATGACGACGGGTCGGTCGGTGCCGGAGGCGATGTTGTTCAACGCCTCCCAGCACATGCCGCCGGTCAGGGCGCCGTCGCCGACGACCGCGACGACGTGCCGCCGCTGGCCGCCGAGCTGGTAGGCCTTGGCCAGGCCGTCGGCGTAGGACAGGGCGGTCGAGGCGTGGCTGTTCTCCTCGACGTCGTGCTCGCTCTCGGCCCGGGAGGGGTAGCCGGACATCCCACCCTTCTGGCGGAGCGTGTCGAAGCCGTCGCGGCGGCCGGTGAGGATCTTGTGCACGTAGCTCTGGTGGCCGGTGTCGAAGACCACGGAGTCGTGCGGTGAGTCGAAGACCCGGTGCACGGCCATGGTCAGCTCGACGACACCCAGGTTGGGACCGAGGTGCCCGCCGGTCCGGGAGACCTTGTCGACCAGGAAACGCCGGATCTCACCGGCGAGCGTGACCAGCTCGTCAGGTCCCAGCCGTTTCAGATCCGCCGGTCCGTGCACGGATTCCAGCAGCGTCACTCGCTCCACCTCGCCCTGTGGTTCGGGTCCCGACTCGTCCGGTCAGTCTACGGACCACGGACTGAGACGCCTGTCAGCGAGCGGGCCTCAGCAGGGCGACGCATTCGACGTGGTGGGTCATCGGGAACGCGTCGAAGGCCCTGAGCTGGGCCAACTCGTAGCCGTGCTGGGCGAAGGCGGCGATGTCGCGGGCCAGGGCGGCCGGGTCGCACGCGACGTAAACCACACGGGCGGGGCGGCTGCGCGCGATCGCGGTCACCACGACCTTGCCCGCGCCCTTGCGCGGCGGGTCGAGGACGACGACGTCGGGGGGCAGGTCGGTGAACTCGGGTGATTCGAGCACGGTCTCGGTGCGGCCCGCGTGCCAGCTGATCTGCGGCTGGTCGGAGAGGTTGGTCCGGCCGTCGGAGACGGCGCCGTAGGACGACTCGACCACGGCGACGGAGCCGGTGGGGCCGACCTGCTCGGCCAGGACGGAGGCGAACAGGCCGACGCCGCCGTAGAGGTCCCAGGCGCGGTCGCCGGGGCGGCAGTCGGCCCAGTCGCCGACGACCTTGGCGAAGGTGTCCGCGGCGGCCGGGTGGACCTGCCAGAAGCCGTCCGAGCGGAGGTTCCACGTGCGGCCGGCGGCCAGCTCGGTGGCCGTGCCGCTGCCCTGGCGCAGGCGGGAAGGGCCGGGGACCGGGCGGCCCCGGCGGATGATGGGCGGGCCGATCTCGGTGACGTGCGTCCGGCCACCCGCGTCACGGGCGACGACCAGCTCGGACCTGGGCGGCCACGTGCGGTCGACCACGTCGTCCAGGGCGTCCGGGACGGCGATCACGCAGTGGTCCACGGGGATGACCTCGTGGCTGCGGTGGGCGCGGAAGCCGGGGCGGCCGTCCGGGCCGACGGCCATGCGCATCCGGGTGCGCCAGTCCTCCGGGCCGCCGGGCAGGTCCTCGACGACGACCTCCCAGTCGAGCTTGGCCAGCCGGTGCAGCTGCTCGCCGACCACGGCGGCCTTCAGCTCGCGCTGGGCCTGCCACGACGCGTGCTGCCAGTCGCAGCCGCCGCAGAGGCCGGGACCGGCGAACGGGCACGGGGCGGGCACGCGGTCCGGTGACGCCTCCAGCACCTCGACGGCGTCGCCGCGGCAGAACGAGCCGCCGGTGTCCTCCGTGATCCGCACGACCACCCGTTCGCCGGGCAGCGCGTGCCGGACGAACACGACGCGGCCCTCGTGCCGGGCCACGCAGTGCCCGCCGTGGGCGACCGCGCCGACCTCGACCTCGATCAGCCGCTGCTTCCAGGTCGCCGTCACTTGCCGTCCTTCTCTCGCCCGCGCTTGTCCAGGCCGCGTCGGATCGCGCCGGGCGCGACCACGTCGTCCTTGTCGGTCACCTTGGAGGATGAGGCCAACTGCCACGGCACGCTCGTCACCATCACGCCCGGCTGGAACAGCAGCCTGCCCTTGAGCCGCAGCGCGCTCTGGTTGTGCAGGAACTGCTCCCACCAGTGGCCGACCACGTACTCCGGGATGAACACCGTGACCACGTCGCGCGGGTTGTCCGTGCGGACCCGCTTGACGTAGTCGAGGACCGGTTTGGTGATCTCGCGGTAGGGCGACTCGATCACCTTGAGCGGCACCTTGAAGTTCTCCTTCTCCCATTCCCGCACCAGGCGGCGGGTGTCGCCGTCGTCCACGTTGACGGTGACCGCCTCCAGCATGTCCGGCCGGGTCGCCTTGGCGTACGCCAGGGCCCGCAGGGTCGGCATGTGCAGCTTGGAGACCAGCACCATGGCGTGGTTGCGGGCGGGCAGCAGCTTCTGCCGCTCCTGCTGGCGCAGTTCCTCGGCCACCCGGTCGTAGTGCCGGCGGATCGCCGTCATCAGGGCGTAGAGGGCGGCCATCGCGGCGATGGCGATCCACGCGCCCTTGGTGAACTTCGTGATCAGCACGACCACCAGCACCGAGGCCGTGAGCGCCAGGCCGAACGCGTTGATCGACTGCGACCGGCGCATCCGGCGGCGGGCGACCTGGTCGGTCTCGGTCTTGAGCAGCCGGTTCCAGTGCCGGACCATGCCGGTCTGGCTCATCGTGAACGACACGAACACGCCGACGATGTAGAGCTGGATGAGCTTGGTCACCTCGGCGTCGAACGCGATGACCAGCACGACCGCCCCGCCCGCGAGGAAGACGATGCCGTTGCTGAACGCGAGCCGGTCGCCGCGGGTGTGCAGCTGGCGGGGCAGGTAGCGGTCCTGGGCGAGGATCGAGCCGAGCACCGGGAAGCCGTTGAACGCGGTGTTCGCCGCCAGCACCAGGATCAGGGCGGTGACCACGGTGATGAAGAAGAACCCGAACGGGAAGCCCTCGAACACCGCGTGGGCGATCTGGGCGACCATCGTCTTCTGCTCGTAGCCCTCCGGCGCGTTGGCGAGCTGGTGGGCCGGGTTCTCGGCCATCTTCACGCCCGTGAGCTGGGCCAGCACGATCAGGCCCATCAGCATCGTGACCGCGATCAGGCCCATCGCCAGCAGCGTGGTCGCCGCGTTGCGCGACTTCGGCTTGCGGAACGCCGGCACGCCGTTGCTGATCGCCTCGACGCCCGTCAGCGCCGCGCTGCCGGACGAGAAGGCGCGCAGCACGAGGAACAGGAACGCCAGGCCCACCAGGTGGTCGTCCTCGGCCCGCAGCTCCAGCCCGGCGCTCTCGGCGCGCATCTCCTCGCCCAGGACGAAGCCGCGGAACGCGCCGTAGCCGATCATGAACAGGATGCCGGCCATGAAGGCGTAGGTCGGGATGGCGAACGCGCTGCCCGACTCGCGGATGCCGCGCAGGTTGACGGCGGTGAGCAGGACGATCGCGACGACCGCGAACGCGACCTTGTGGGTGGCCACGAACGGGATGGCCGAGCCGATGTTCGCCGCCGCCGACGAGATCGAGACGGCGACCGTGAGGATGTAGTCGACGAGCAGGGCGCTCGCCACGGTGAGGCCGGCCCGGCGGCCGAGGTTGACCGTGGCGACCTCGTAGTCGCCGCCGCCGGACGGGTAGGCGTGCACGTTCTGCCGGTAGCTCGCGACCACCGTCAGCATCACGACGACCACGGCCACGCCGACCCACGGCGCCAGCGCGTAGGCCGACAGCCCCGCCACCGAGAGCACGAGGAAGATCTCCTCGGGCGCGTAGGCGACGCTCGACATCGCGTCCGAGGCGAACACGGGCAGGGCGATGCGCTTGGGCAACAGGGTGTGGGCTAGGCGATCGCTGCGGAAGGGCCTGCCGACGAGGAGGCGCTTGGCCGCGGTTGCGAGCTTGGACACGGGTCGAAAGCGTAAGGGGTCAGGTCCCCTGGTCGGAGTAATCGTGGGTAGGTTCTCCGTAAGCGTCGTTCAGGAGGCTTTCGTGCACGTGGTGATCATGGGCTGCGGCCGGGTGGGCTCGTCCCTGGCCAAGGCGCTGGAGCGGCTCGACCACCAGGTATCGGTGATCGACAAGGACGCCCAGTCCTTCCGCAGACTCGGCTCGGACTTCCACGGCCAGCAGGTCGTCGGCAACGGTTTCGACCAGAAGGTGCTGATCGGGGCCGGTATCGAGCGGGCGGGCGCGTTCGCGGCCGTGTCCAGCGGTGACAACTCCAACATCATCTCGGCGCGGGTGGCGCGGGAGACGTTCGGGGTGGAGGCGGTGGTCGCCCGGATCTACGACGAGAAGCGCGCCGCGGTGTACGAGCGGCTGGGCATCCCGACCGTGGCGACCGTGCCGTGGTCGACCGACCGGTTCCTGCGGATGCTGCTGCCCGAGGGCACGGCGACGGCGTGGCGCGACCCGTCGGGCACGGTGGCCGTGCTGCCGCTGGAGCTGCACGAGGACTGGGTCGGGCACACCGTGCGCGACCTGGAGGAGGCGACCGGGTGCCGGGTGGCGTTCGTGATGCGGTTCGGGACGGGCGTGCTGCCCGACTCGAAGACCGTGTTGCAGGAGGACGACCAGGTGTACGTGGCCGCCCTGTCCGGCACCGTGACCGACGTGGCCGCGGCTGCGGTCCACGCGCCCGAGGAGAGCTGAGTGCGCATCGCGATTGCGGGTGCCGGCGCGGTGGGTCGTTCCATCGCGGCCGAGCTGGTGTCCGACGGGCACCAGGTGATGCTGATCGAGCGTGACCGGACCCAGTTCGAGCCGCACACCGTGGAGCAGGCCGAGTGGGTGCAGGCCGACGCCTGCGAGCTGTCGTCGCTGGAGGACGCCGGCATGCAGCTGTGCGACGTGGTGATCGCGGCGACCGGCGACGACAAGGTCAACCTGGTGGTGTCGCTGCTGGCGAAGACCGAGTTCGCGGTGCGGCGCGTGGTGGCGCGGGTGAACGACCCGGCGAACGAGTGGCTGTTCACCGAGTCGTGGGGGGTGGACGTGGCCGTGTCGACGCCGCGCATCCTGTCCGCGCTGGTGGAGGAGGCGGTGACGGTCGGGGACGTGGTGCGGCTGATGACGTTGCGCCAGGGTCAGGCCAACCTGGTGGAGATCACGCTCCCGGGTGACACGCCGTTGGCCGGTTCGCCGGTGAACGGCCTGGCGCTGCCCCGGGACGCCGCGCTGGTGACGATCCTGCGCGGCGGCCGGGTCATCGTGCCGACGCCGGACGACACGCTGGAGGGCGGGGACGAACTGCTGTTCGTGGCCGCCGCGGACGTCGAACAGGAGATCCGCTCGGCCCTGGGCTACTGACCGGTCGTTCGAGACTGCCGGCGCTTCGCGCAGGTCCGCCGGCAGTCGTGTCCGGGTAGTTCGTTGTCCGAGTGGCAGCGGCGAGCCGCACGTCGACACGTCGTCGACTGGTCCGAATTCGGCATTCCAAAGCTCTTCCCGAGCCGAGTTCGGTCAATCGGCGATTCCACATCGAAGTGAATTCCCGCTTGGAGCGGTCGAACTCCCGCGCGTGCGGAGTCGAGCGCCGGCGACCCGTTACGCAGGGCTGACAGGCGTTCGGTGGACTCCCCTACGGCATTCGATCGCCCCACGAACGACCCACAGCGTGGCCGACACCGCACTGCTACGGTCGCAATTCATCGAGTGAGACAGGCCACCACTCGGGGCGCTTTCCAGTACAGGCCGTCCCGTGACGCGCCTCGTGAACGCCTTGCCGAAATGCAAACGCCGCAGGTGATTTCATATCATTCGAGGGGGACGCGTGTTGAGGATTCACTTCACGCCGGCGGACCTGACGCGCACGAACGTGGCGCCGGCCGTGGACCCGCTGTGGGAGATCGTGCTCAGTTGGTTCCAGCTCAACCGCCTGGAAACGACCCTGCTCAGACCGTGGGTCCACCGCCTGCGCGCCGACCCGGCACGGATGACGGCGATGCGCCCCGGGACCCGGGTGCTGGGAGTCCTCGCACCCAGAGGCGCCTACTTCCCCGACTTCCTCACCCCCGGACAGGGAGCTCTCGGCCTGGACGACGGACTCGAAGCCGTGCGGTCGGTCGACGTCGACAGGCTGACCCACGAGGTGCACCGGTTGGGAACCCACCACCCACTACCCCCTTGGACCCGGGACCTCGCCAAGCCTTCCTCGAACGTGCTCCACCGACTCGTCGACACCTGGCGCTCCTACCACGAAGCCGTCATCCGGCCCGAGGCCGACACGATCCAGGCCGCGGTCGACGCCGACCTCGCCCAACGCGCCCACGCCGTCCTCACCGGCGGCCTCACCGGCCTGTTCGACAGCCTGACCCCGCTGCTCCGCTGGCGAGCCCCCGTCCTCGAAGTCGACTACCCCCTCGACCGGCACATCCACCTCGACGGTCGCGGCCTGCGCCTGATCCCCTCCTACTTCTGCCAGGGAACACCGATCTCCCTCGCCGACCCGGACCTGCCCCCGACCCTCGTCTACCCGATCGCCGCCGAGCACCGCCTGCCCGACCAGCGGTCCGGAGACCCACTCGCCTCCCTGCTCGGCCCCACCCGCGCCGCCGTGCTGCGCGCCGTCGGATCCAGCCGCACCACCAGCGAACTCGCCCGCCGGACCACGACCTCGATCGCCTCGGCCAGCCGCCACACCGCCGTGCTGCGGGAGGCGGGACTGATCTCCTCCTGGCGGCACGGAGCGACGATCCGCCACTCCCTCACCGACACCGGCACGAGGCTCCTCGGCCGCGCGTGACGGGATTCCGCGCCTCCTCTCGAGACGATCTTTGCGGCCCACTGCAAAGGCATGGCCCCCGCTCACCGACCGCGACACGCTGCCCCGGACCAGGAAACATCCACAACCCGGGAACGAGGACCATGAGAAAAACAGCCACCGCCATCGCAGCCGCCGGCGCCATCGCCTGTGCGATCGCCCTGCCGTCGACCGCGCAGGCCGTTCAAGGCGAGTGCAAGGCGACGTGGGGCTCCGGGGGCAACAGCGTCACTGTGTTCTGCGCCGGCACGTACCCCGACCAGTTCCAAGCCGCACTCATCTGCTACACGGGCCCCACTTCGTACTACATCCAGTACGGGCCCTGGAGGTACGCCGCCTCCGGCGGTTCCGGCGCCGCGTGCGGTAATAGCGAGGAAGCAGGAGGTGTCGGAGCGAGATGGCGAGTCGTGTACTGACCGCACGCGACGTGTCGACGCCTGGCAAACCGTGTGCGGAGCCGGAGCAACGGCAGCCGATCGCACTGCGGGGTTCTGAACGATCCCACTGGCCGAACTTTCGGTTTTGATCTGCCTGGATCGCGTGCCGTGCGGGCGGCGGTCCATCGCGAACGGCACGGATGACTGCGCCTGACGTGGCCCCGGCGGTCGGTGCCGACGACGGCAGTCGTGGTCGGCTCGGTCACTGCCCGGAGCAGCCTGACGTGCTGCGGCCGACCAGCCCGCCGCCCACCGACTCGCCGGTGGGCGGCGGGCCTGTGGGCGTGGGTCGGTCGAGCTAGCGGTCCTCGGCTCGGGCCGGCGCCGGACGAGGGGTCGGGGCGTGCTGCGCCTCGTCGGCGGTGTCGGGCCGGACCTGGTCGGTCGCGGTGTCGAGCATCTTGTCGTAGATGTTCGGCTTGCCCTTGGCCTCGGACCGGGCGCGGAGGCGGTCCTCGGCTTCCCGGTTCTCCTCCTCCTCGCGGGCGAGGGTGGCCTTCAGGCGCTTGTCCGAACGGCGCACCGCCCAGACCGTGGCGACCAGCGCCACCGCCATCAGCGGGTAGCCCATGGCCAGGCGCGCCGCCGCCAGCCAGCCCACCGACGCCTCGTCGTACAGCCACCGCTGCACCACGAACCGCGCGATGAACACCAGCGCCCACACGAGGGTGGCGATGTCGTAGTCCCGGACGCTCGCCTTGTCCTTGCGCCACGTCTGGCCCTGGCCGTTGAGGAACGACCAGATCACGCCCGCGAGAGGCCACCTGACCAGGATCGACAGGACGAACCCGCCGCCGTAGACGAGGCTCTGCCAGATGCCGAACAGGAAGAAGCCCTTGGCGTCGCCGGTCCGGTAGGCGATGAACGCGGCGATGCCGACGCCGAACACCGCCGAGACGGCCGGCTGCACGGAACCCTTGCGCATGGCCAGCACGATGCCGATCACGACCGAGAACGCCAGCGCGCTCCAGATCGCGGGCATGAGCCCGGCGAACGCGTTGACCAGCACGAACACCACGACGGGCAACGAGGAGAACAGCAGGCCGCTCACGCCGCCCATCTGTTCCAGGAGGGTGGGCTGCTTCTCGGACTCGTTCACTTGTGTCATGAAGCGTTCTGCAACTCGTAGTAGGGGTTGTAGAGCACCTTGCGCCCGTCGCGCACGGCGATCCGGCCTCTGGCCTTGATGGTGCGACCGGGCTCGATGCCCGCGATCCGGCGCCTGCCCAGCCAGACCAGCGTCACGCCCTCGGTGCCGTCGTACAACTCCGCCTCCAACGTGGCCGCCGCGTCACGCGGGCACAGCTCGACGCTGCGCAACCTGCCCAGCACGGTCACCTCTTGTCCGGACTCGCAGTCGCACGCTCGGATGGCCCCGACGGCCACGGCTTTTCGAGACAGGTCGTCGGCGTCCAACTCGCTGACGTCGGTGGTCAGCCGACGCACGAGGCGGCGCCAGTAGCCACCCCCAGTACCAGTCATCCCCGACTCCTGGAATGCGCGGGGCCTCGACGACGAAGCCCGTCCGACAGCCAGCGTAACCGGGTGCACCCGACCGGGTATCCGACTGGGGGAGGATCTGCCGTCATGAAGTCGTCACGTGCCGTTCTGCTGCCGGGCACCGCGTCCGACGAGGTGTTCGTCTCCGCGGTGTTCGCCCGCCCCCTCGCCGAGGCCGGGTTGGAGCTGGTCGCGCCCGCCTCCCGGGGCGTCCGGGAGCACGTGGCGGCGTTGGACGCCGCCTGGGACGGTACGCCGCTGGTCGTCGGCGGTGTGTCGCTGGGCGCGCACGTGGCGGCGGCGTGGGCGGTGCGGCACCCAGGGCGGTGCGCGGGCCTGCTGCTGGCGCTGCCCGCCTGGCACGGCGCGGCGGATGGCGCGCCGGCGGCGTCGGCGGCGCGGGCCAGCGCCTCGGCGGTGGAGTCGGTGGGCGTCGAGGCCGCGCTGACCGGCGTCGACGGGTGGCTCGGCGACGAGCTGCGGCGGGCCTGGCCCCGGTACGGGTCACGGCTCGCGGACGCGCTGAGGGAGGCGGCCGGCGAGGCGGCGCCCACGGTGGCCGAGCTGAACGGCCTCACCGCGCCGGTGGGGGTCGCGGCCTGCACCGACGACCCAATTCACCCGTTGGAGATAGCCCGAACGTGGGTCGGGGCACTCCCCCGTGCCGCTCTGCGCACGACGACGTTGGCGGCGCTGGGCGCGGACCGGGAGTCCCTGGGCCGCGCCGCGCTCGACGCCTACCGCTCCGTGCCGGCGGCGGTCTAGTCCTGCTGCTGGGCCTGGATGTGCCGGGCGATGGCCTCGGGCAGCTCGATCGGCAACGGCGTGCGCACCGGCATCGCCTGCTCGCCGCGCACCACGACCGTGTCCCGCATCAACGCGTAGAGGGCGTCGGTCGCCTTGGCGCTCTGCTCCTCCGTCGGCGCCGCCGCGATGCCCCGCAGCATCCACCGCGGCCCGTCCACGCCGACCACCCGCAGGTGCACCTCGTTGTTGCGGGCGGTGATCTCCTCGCCCCACTCGCCGTTCTCCCGCAGGATCCGGAAGCCGTCACTCTTGAACTGGGCGATCATCTCGCCGCTGACGTCCGGCCACAGCCGGTCGTTCTTCGGCGCGGCGAACGCGCTCACGGTGAGCTGGCCGACGGTCGTGAGCAGGTGCACCGCGCGCACCGCGCCCGCCGGGTCCATCTCCACCTGCAGCTGCACGCCCTCGGGCACGGGCAGCCGGATCGAGCCGAGGTCCAGCCGGCTCAGGCCGTCGTCCGGGGCCTGCGTCGAGTCGAACGGCCCCTCCTCCGCCTCCTCGCCGCCGTCGAGCTCGACCTCGGGTTGCGCCGTCCCCCGGTTCGCGGAGTGCCTACCGCGCTTGCGGCGCTTTCCGAACATCGCCTTCACCCCTCCGTCCGGGCGAGCACGTCGTGCCCGCCTGTAGAGCCGTAGCCGCCCGCGCCCCGAGCGGAGTCGGGCAGCTCGTCGACTTCGCGGAACACCGCGTGCTCCACCTTCTGCACCACCAGCTGGGCGATCCGGTCACCGCGCGTCAGCACTACGGGCTCACGCAGGTCGTGGTTCACCAGGCACACCTTGATCTCGCCCCGGTAACCCGCGTCGATCGTGCCCGGGGTGTTGACCACGCTCAGGCCGACGCGCGCGGCCAGGCCGGAGCGCGGGTGCACGAACCCCGCGTACCCCTCCGGCAGCGCGATCGCGACACCGGTGCCCACCACCGCGCGCTCCCCCGGTTCGATCACCACGTCGGTGGTGGTCACCAGGTCGGCGCCGGCATCACCCGGTCGGGCGTAGGCCGGGGGCGGCACGGCGGGATCGAGCCGGGACAACAGGACCTCGACGCTGGGCACGGCGCGCGAGACTACCCTGGTGGCGTGAGCGAGACTGCTGTGACCGCCCCGATCGCGTTCCGCGAGCGGTTGTACGTGCCCTGGTGGGGCTGGCCGCTGCCGCTGGCCGCGGCCGTGCTGCTGGCCGCCGAGATCCACATGGGGTTCCCCGGCGTGCGGTCGTGGCTGCCGTACGTGATCACGGTGCCGCTGGCGGTGCTGCTGATCGTGCGGATGGGTTCGGCGAAGGTCGAGGTGTCCGGCGGCGAGCTGCGGGTCGCGTCGGCGCACGTGCCGCTGGAGCTGCTCGGCGAGGTCGAGGTGTTCGACTCGAAGGACAAGCGGAAGGCGATGGGGCCGAACCTGGACCCGATGGCGTTCGTCACCCACCGGGGTTGGGTCGGGCCCATGGTGCGGGTCGAGCTGCGCGACCCGGCGGACCCGACGCCGTACTGGCTGTTCAGCGTGCGCAAGGCGGAGGAGCTGGCGGCCCTGCTGCGCGACCGGTGAGCCGGATGGGCAACGGGGACTGGGCGCCACCCCGGCGGTGGGGGTGAGCGCCCAGGTCTGGTCGTAGGAGCGTGTTCGGTCGTGCCTCGGTGCCGGTCGTGCGGTGGTGCTGTGCCGTGCCGGTCGTGCGGCGGTGCTGGTTCGGTCGGCGGTGCCCGGTGGTGCCGGTCGTTCGGTGGAGCCCGGTCGTGCGGTGGTGCGGGTCGTGCGGGTTCGTGCCCGGTGGACGTGCCTCAGGCGCAGTCGCGGCAGATGTACTGGCCGTTGACTTCCTCGGCCAGCCTGCTGCGGTGGTGCACCAGGAAGCACTTCGAGCACGTGAACTCGTCCGCCTGCTTCGGCAGGACCTTGAACGTGAGCTCCTCACCGGACAGGTCGGCGCCCGGCAGCTCGAAGTTCTCGGCGGTCGCGTCCTCGTCGATGTCGACGACCCCGGACTGCGTTTCATTGCGCCGCGCCTTCAGCTCCTCGAGGGAGTCCTCAGCGAGTTCGTCCGCCTCGCTGCGACGCGGTGCGTCGTAGTCGGTCGCCATACTTCTTTCACCCCTGCGGTCAACGGAGACTGTTCGTGTCGCTGGTTAACGCACCAGCGCCCCTTTTTGTGCCCTCCGTCCCCAGTGACGGAGGTCTCGCTCGCGCGGCCGGGCGCCAACCCCCTGTTCATCGACGCTTCCAGGTGTCCGGCGGTGCGCGGAGCGCCGAGAGGGTAGCTCATCGATCGGGGGGTCGCGCAGCGGGTTCCCCCTAATTGAGCAGACGGGTGACAGGCCCTTCACACGCTGGCCAGATAGGCTTGACCGGGCACCACCCACCCGGTCCTGCCGTGCTCCGCCACCAGACCAGGGCGTTGACCGTCCGCGACCGGGTGATCGCACCCCGCTACACACCCGCCCGAGGCGCGGGCCGGCGGGGGGCGGCATAGCCTGATCACTGTCAGCACTGCGCCAGGGGAGGTCGACGGACGTGGTACGACCCGGTACGGGGAGCAGCGGGTCGTCGCGCTACCGGAAGCGACGGCCGTTGCCGGCGCTCATCCTGTTCCTGGTGCTCGCCGTGACCGCCGTCGTGGTGTGGAACCGCGTGCTGGCGGATGCGGGCGACGTGGACGCGGCGATCAAGTGCAATTCACCCGGTGGCGTGTCCGCGCCGCCGTCGGGGGCGCCGGCCGCCGCCGCGGCCGAGCCCGCGCCGCCGATGGGGACGGTGCTCGCGCACGACGCCCTGGACCGGACCGACCCGGTGCCGGTCGGCGGCGTGCAGTTCCGGGTGTTCAACGCGAGCACGCAGCGCAACCAGGCGCGGTTCGTGGCGACCACCCTGGAAGACCTGGGCATGAAGCAGGCGGCCGAGCCGGGCAACGACCCGGTGTACCCGGCGCAGGACATGGACTGCCGCGGCCAGATCCGGTTCGGCGCGCCCGGTGCGGGCGCGGCGCGGACGTTGAGCCTGGTCGAGCCCTGCCTGGAACTGGTGCGCGACGAGCGCCAGGACGCGACGGTGGACGTGGCGATCGGGCAGAAGTTCAGCGAGGTGAAGCCGAACAGCGACGCCCGCAAGGTGCTCGACCAGCTCGCGCAGTGGGCGATGCAGCAGCCCGAGCAGCAGGGTGGCCAGGCCGCCGAGGGCTCCACGCCGCTGTCGCTGAACGCCGACAACCTCAAGGGCGCCCGCGACACCGCCTGCTGACCGTCTCGGGGGTCCCCCGGCCGGAGACCCCCGAGACGTGGGCGGGCGGGTCAGACGTTGCCGAAACCGCACTCCACCAGGGCGGTGATCAGGGCGTCCGCGATGCCCGGCGCGGCGGCGAAGGTGGCGTCCGCGCCCAGTTCCGGCAATTCACCCGGAAGGTGGACAACGGCACCCGCCTCGGCCGCCAGCAGCGCCCCCGCCGCCCAGTCCCACCGGCCCAGGGTGTGCTCGGCGTAGGCGTCCAGCCTGCCCGCCGCCACGGCGCACAGGTCCAGCGACGCCGCGCCCGCCCGCCGCATGTCCCGCACCCTGGTCGCCAGACCGGCCCACGCATCCGCCTGCCGCTGCCGCCGCTCCGCCCGGTAGGCGAAGCCGTAACCCAGGAGGGACAGATCCAATCGGGTGGCGTCGGAGACCCGGAGCCGCCGACCGTCCAGCCACGCCCCACCGCCCCGCGCCGCCGTCCACACCCGACCGCTGACGGGCTCGACCACCGCGCCGGCCACGGACTCGCCGTCGACCTGGGCGGCCACGGACACGGCGTAGTGGGGGATGCCGTAGAGGTAGTTCACGGTGCCGTCGATCGGGTCGACGACCCAGGTCAGGCCCTCGACGGCGGCGCTGCCGCCCTCCTCCTCCCCGATCACGGGCTCACCGGGCCGCAGCTCGGCGAGCCTCCCGCGGACCAACTGCTCGGCCGCGCGGTCGGCCGCGGTCACCACGTCGGTGGCGCTGCTCTTGGTGTCGACATCGGTCACGGCGGCATCGCGGGTGGTCACGACCAGCTCGCCCGCTTCGCGGGCCACGAGCACGGCGACTTCGACCAATGAGCGCGGATCGAAACGCAACTGTTCCTCCTGCGTCACTCTCACGGGACTATCGGAGAACTGCAGGCTAATGTCTGCGGCCACGGTTACTGAATCGAGTAGGAAGGGCCACGGGGATGGGCATGACCCGCGGGTTCGGCGTGGACATCGGCGGTTCCGGCATCAAGGGCGGGCTCGTGGAC
The DNA here is from genome assembly GCF_050946825.1 of Actinosynnema sp. CA-299493. Lineage (NCBI taxonomy): Bacteria > Bacillati > Actinomycetota > Actinomycetes > Pseudonocardiales > Pseudonocardiaceae > Actinosynnema > Actinosynnema sp. CA-299493. The sequence goes on along the minus strand of NZ_CP191993.1, from coordinate 1,934,362 downwards.
CTCGAAGCGGGGGCGCTGGACGGTGAGCGCCTGCGCATCACCACGCCCCAGCCGTCGACCCCGGACGCGGTCGCCGACGTCGTCGCCGAGATCGTCGAGAAGTTCAACTGGGACGGTCCCGTCGGCGTCACCCTGCCGTGCGTGATGAAGCACGGCGTCGCGCACTCCGCCGCGAACGTCGACAAGGCGTGGATCGGCACGGACGCCGCCGCGCTGTTCGCGCAGCGCCTCGGCCGGCCGACCGACCAGGTGGTCGTCCTTAACGACGCCGACGCCGCCGGCATCGCCGAGATGCGGTTCGGCTCCGGCGTCGACCGGGACGGCTTGGTGGTCCTGCTGACGTTCGGCACGGGCATCGGCAGCGCCCTGTTCCTGGACGGCAAGCTCGTGCCCAACACCGAGTTCGGCCACCTCGAGGTCGACGGCCACGACGCGGAGAAGCGCGCCGCCGCCTCGGTGAAGGAGGACAAGGGCCTGACGTGGGCCGAGTGGGCGCCCCGCGTGTCCCGGTACGTCAACGTGCTGGAGGACCTGATCTGGCCGGACCTGGTCATCGCCGGCGGCGGTGTCAGCAAGAAGGCGGAGAAGTGGCTGCCGCTGCTCGAGGTGCGCACCGAGGTGGTGGCCGCCGCGCTGAAGAACGACGCGGGCATCGTCGGCGCGGCCGTGGCCGCGGCCCAAGGTCTCCGGCACTGAATTCCGCAGCGTTCCACCTGCGAGAACGCGTGTCGGACCACCCCGGATGACGCCGGGGGGCAACGACACGCGATTCTCGTCGTTACAATGGAACGGTGCCCCGCTGACGAACGATCCGGCGGGGGATCCCCCGTACTCAGGCGACCGAGGTTCGCGCCCTTCGGTCGACCTTGATCGACAGTCGCGAAAGGGCGTACGTGGCAGCCGCGAAGACTACTCAGGCAGCTCAGGCTGACGCCGAGGAGACGCCCAAGGCCCCCTCGGCGAGGAAGGCCCCGGCGAAGAAGCCGGTGGCGAAGACCGCCGCGGCGGGGAAGACGGCCACGCGGGCGCCGCGCAAGACGGCCGCCAAGGCCGCCACTGCCGCGCCCGGCAAGGTGAAGAAGGACGGCGAGGACCCCGAAGACCTGGAAGGCGCCCCGGACGCCGAAGACCTGGTCGACGAGGTCGAGCTGATCGACGAGCCGGTCGAGGAGGAGCCCGCCGAGGAGGAGGCCAAGCCCGGCGAGGGCGACTTCGTCTGGGACGAGGAGGAGTCGGAGGCCCTGCGGCAGGCCCGCAAGGACGCCGAGCTCACCGCCTCGGCCGACTCGGTCCGCGCCTACCTCAAGCAGATCGGCAAGGTCGCCCTGCTCAACGCGGAGGAGGAGGTCGAACTCGCCAAGCGCATCGAGGCCGGCCTCTACGCCGCCGAGCGGGTGCGCCGCGCCGAGGACGAGCAGGAGAAGCTGACCCCGCAGATGCGCCGTGACCTGCGGTGGATCGTGCGGGACGGCGAGCGGGCCAAGAACCACCTGCTGGAGGCGAACCTCCGACTCGTGGTGTCGCTGGCCAAGCGCTACACCGGACGTGGCATGGCGTTCCTGGACCTGATCCAGGAGGGCAACCTCGGCCTGATCCGCGCGGTGGAGAAGTTCGACTACACCAAGGGCTACAAGTTCTCCACGTACGCGACGTGGTGGATCCGCCAGGCGATCACCCGCGCGATGGCCGACCAGGCCCGCACCATCCGCATCCCGGTGCACATGGTCGAGGTCATCAACAAGCTGGGTCGCATCCAGCGCGAACTGCTCCAGGACCTGGGCCGCGAGCCCACCCCGGAGGAGTTGGCCAAGGAAATGGACATCACCCCGGAGAAGGTGCTGGAGATCCAGCAGTACGCCCGGGAGCCCATTTCGCTCGACCAGACGATCGGCGACGAGGGCGACAGCCAGCTCGGTGACTTCATCGAGGACTCCGAGGCCGTGGTGGCGGTGGACGCGGTGTCGTTCACGCTGCTGCAGGACCAGCTGCAGTCGGTGCTGGCGACGTTGTCCGAGCGCGAGGCGGGTGTGGTGCGGCTGCGGTTCGGCCTCACCGACGGCCAGCCGCGCACGCTGGACGAGATCGGCCAGGTCTACGGCGTGACGCGCGAGCGGATCCGGCAGATCGAGTCGAAGACGATGTCGAAGCTCCGGCACCCGTCGCGGTCGCAGGTGCTGCGCGACTACCTGGACTGATCCCCAGGCTGAAGATCACCTGAGCCAGGGCCTCCCGACCGTTCGGTCGGGAGGCCCTGGTTTTTGCGCACTTCTCCACCTGATCGGACGCCGTCGGCGGCGCGTGCGGATCTGAACGGCCGGCCGGGCGGCTCGCGCGGTCCCTGAACGGGTGACTGAACGACCCGTGAACGTGACGGAGAACCGGACGGATCATGTCCGGATCGTGGAACGCGAGGCCGTGTTCGCTCTGGGCTGACCAAAGTGTTACCCGTCACACCGGTGACTCCCGCAGACCGCCCTTCTGGAGCATCAAGGGTGCGTCGAACGCCGTATTCGCAGGTCGGAAAACCGTTGCCACGACAGCGGAACGTGAGCACGGGCGGATCGAAGCGGCGAAACCGACAGGTTCCGGCCACCCGGCCGCTGGGTAAATCAGGAGTGACGCGGGTCGCCACGGTCAGGGGAACACTGACTTACGCCCGAACGTCTGCAAGAGTGAAGGCAGCGAACACGGCGCACCCGCCAGATGCGAAGTGGTCGCAGCTAGGTGTGAGGGCACCGATCCCCGGTGCCGGGACGGAGGGAGATTTCCATGACCACGACGCTCACCCGCCCCGCGTTGACCGCTGCCGACCGCTGCGACCGCTGCGGGGCTGCTGCCCAGGTTCGCGCCGTGCTCCCCTCCGGGGGCGAGTTGCTGTTCTGCGGGCACCACGCCCGTGAGCACAGCACCAAGCTGCGTGAACTCGCTGCCGAGCTGCAGCAGGGCTGAACACCACGAGTCCCGGCATGGGGCTCGTAGCACCCTAGCCGTCCGGGGCGGGGATCCGAGAGGATCCCCGCCCCCCTCATTTTCCGCGGACGCGCCGCCCGTGGTCTCACCGATACTGGTGGTGACGGACGCGGGCGGGAGTTGGTGCGTGGTGATCGAGTCGGTCGACCTGGTGGTGGCGGCGCCGGCCGCCGGTGCGGCGGCGGGCGTGACGGACACCGCCTCGACCGCCGTGAAGGACGCGTACCAGGGCCTGAAGTCGCTGACACGGCGCGCGTTGCGCCGGGGTGGGGGGCGGCGGAGCCGACCGACCCGGCGGAGTTGAAGGCCGCTCTGACGGCCGCGGACGCCGGGGCCGACGCCGAGCTGGTCGCGGCGGCGCGCCGGGTGCTGGAACCGGCAGACCCGGGAGGGATGCCTGCACCGGCTGAGCCTCATCACGCTCGACGCCAACGCGATCCAGGCGCACGCGCTGCTGCAACGCGCGGTCCGCGACACCATCGAGCCGGAGCGGCTCACTCCCCTGGCCCACCTCGCGGCGGACGCGCTCCTGCTGGCCTGGCCACCGCACCAGACCGACAGCTCGCTGGCCGCGGCGCTGCGGTCCTCCGCCACTGCCCTGCACACCCACACGACACCGGCGCTCTGGACCCCCAGGGCACACGCGGTCCTCTTCCACGCCGGGAGGTCGCTCGGCGAGGCGGGCTTGATGGTCGACGCCGTGGACCACTTCCGCGACCTGGCTCGACGGGCGGAGCACCACTTCGGGCCCGACCACGTCGACAGCCTCCACGCCCGCCACGAGATCGCCTTCTGGAGCGGGAGGGCAGGACGTCACGCCGACGCCACCGCCGAGTACGAGCGCTTGGTCCGGACGCCACCCGCAGCCTGGGCCCCGACCACCGGGACACCCTGATCATCCAGAGCAACCTCGCCACCCGGCGCGCGGAGACGGGCGACCACGCGGGCGCGATCCCGGAGCTCGAACGCTTGCTCGCCGAACAGCTCCGGGTCCTGGGGCCGGAGCACCCCGACGTCGCGCTCACGCGCATGAGCCTGCGGCGGTTGTCAGATGTCGCCGAGAACGGGCTCGAAGGCCAGTTCGGCGGCGCCGATGAGCTTGGCGTCGCGGCCGAGGGGCGAGGAGACGATCCGGGTGCCGCCGACGGCCCGTGACACCAGCGACCGCTGTTGCACGGTGCGCCGCAGCTGCTCCACCAGGGACTCCGGCAGCGCCGTGAACAGGTCGCCCAGCACCACCAGTTCCGGCCCGAGCATGTTGACCACCGTGATCAGCCCCATGGCCAGCCACTCGGTGAACTCGCCCAGCCGGTGCGCGACGCTGTCCGGCGAACCGGCCAGCGACCGCAGCTCCGCCACCACCGTCCCGCGCGGCGCGTCTTCGGGGAGGGAGAGGGCGCGGCACAGCGCCGCCTCGCCGACCTCGGTCTCCCAGCAGCCCTGGCAGCCGCAGTAGCACCGGCGACCACCGGGGCGCACGACCATGTGCCCCAGTTCGCCGACGTACCCGCCGGTGCCGCGCAACGGCTGACCGCTGGAGATCACGCCTCCGCCGATGCCGACGTCGGCGGAGATGTAGACCACGTCCGACGAGGCGCGGGCCGCGCCGCGCGCGTGTTCGGCCAACGCGCCCAGCTCGGCGTCGTTGCCGACCTGGACGGGGACCTTGAGCACCGACGAGAGCCGGTCGCCCAGCGCCACGTCGGTCCAGTGCAGGTTCGGCGCCTCGTGCACCAGACCGTCGGAGCGGCGCACCACACCGGGCACGGAGACGCCGACACCGACCGCCCGCACGTCGAGCTCGTCGGCCAGGAGCTTGGCCGAGTCGGCGATGTGCGTGATCACCTCGCCGGGGTCTCGGGACCGGTGGTGCAGGTTCCACGAGTCCCGGCCGAGGATGTCGCCGCCGAGGCCGACCATGGCCATCGCCACCTGCTCGACGCGGACGTCGATGGCCATCACCACGGCCGCGTGCGGCTGCGGCAGCACGAGCAGCGACGGCCGGCCGGCGCCGGAGCGCTGCGCCGGCACGCGTTCGGCCACCACGCCGGACTCGGCCAGGCCGTCCACCAGGGCTTTGATCGTGCTGCGGTTGAGGCCCAGCTCAGCCGCCAGCGACGCCCTGGTGGAGGGCCCGTCCACGTGCAGTCGGCGCAGCAGCGCCGTTCGGTTGTGCCTGCGGACCTCGTCGGGTCGGGCTCCCGCGGTCGGTGTGCTCACGTCAGCGGACGGTGGACGCCGCCCGGCGGCGGGACAGCGCGTCGACGCTCGCGGCCAGGAGCAGCACGAGGCCCGTCACGATGAACACCACGGCGGCGGGCTGGTCGAGCAGGCCCATGCCGTTCTGGATGATCGCGAGCACCGCGCCACCGATGACCGCGTCGCGCAGCTTGCCCTTGCCGCCGAACAGCGACGTGCCGCCGATCACGGCCGCGCCGACCGCCATCAGCAGCGTGTTGCCGCCACCGGCGTTCGGGTCGACCGAACCGACCTTCGACGAGTAGACGATCGCACCGATGGCCGCCATCGAGGAGGCGATCACGAACACGCTCATCCGGATCTGCGCCACGTTGATGCCGGCGCGGCGGGCGGCTTCCTGGTTGCCGCCGACGGCGTAGACGTGCCGGCCGTAGCGGGTGCGCTCGAGCACGAACGTGCCGATGACCAGCAGGACGAGCACGATCGGCACCACGAACGGCACGCCGGTGATCACCACGAGGTCGCTCTTGGAGCGGTTGAGCGTCAACGCGTAGGTGGCCACCGCGCCCAGCACGAGGACCACGCCGACCTTGACCAGCACGATCGGGGTGGGCGACGCGACCAGGCCGCGGCGCAGCCTGCTGAAGTGGCGGCCGAGCACGACCGCCCCGTAGCCGCCGGCGGCGAGCACGAACAGCGCCCACGAGCCCGCGGTGCTCAGGTTGCCGTTGGCGACGTTGAAGATCACGTCGTCGCGCAGGCCGAGCGTGCCGCCCTCGCCGATGAACTGGAGGATCACGCCGCCCCAGGCCAGGAACAGCGCCAGGGTCACGACGAACGACGGGATGCCGACGCGGGCGACGAGGAAGCCGGTGATGCAGCCGATGGCGGTGCCGACGCAGACGGCCAGCAGCATCTCGACCCACGGGTTGGCGGGCACGCCGATCAGGGCGATGGCCAGTGCCACCACCGACAGGGCGACGCCCGCCCAGATGCGCATGACCCCGGCCAGCACGGCGGCCAGCGCCAGCAGGCCGCAGAAGAGGTAGAAGACGGTGTCGCCCATGCCGCCGAGCAGGTTGCCGCCGTTGATCAGGTGCAGCGCCATCACCGAGGCGGTGACGCCGGAGGCGGTGCCCGCGGACAGGTCGATCTCGCCCAGGAGCAGGACGAACACCAGGCCCATGGCGATGATCACGACGCTCGCGCCCTGCGCGAGGAGGTTGGCGATGTTGCCCAGGGTGAGGAAGGTGTCCGCGAGGGAGCTGAACACGATCAGCAGCACGACCACGCCGAGCAGCGCGGGCAGGGAGCCGAGCTCGCCGCCGCGCAGCCGGGCCGCGTAGTCGCGCACCGCCTCGCCGGTGGACTGGGACGTGGTGTCGATGCCGAAGTCGGAGATCGCCGCGCCCTGGGGGGCGTCCGGGGCGGTCTCGCTCGTGGTGTTGGACATGCTGCGTTCCTCGTCGTGGGGAGCTTGGCGCGGCGGCATCAGATGGTCGCGGTTTCGGGTCGGGCGATGCCCAGGTCCCCGGAGCGGCCGGCGGTGATCAGCTCGACCACCTGGCCGTGGGTGACGTCCTTGGTGTTGACCTCGGCCGCCATCCGGCCCAGGTACAGGCACGCGATGCGGTCCGCGACCTCGAACACGTCGTTCATGTTGTGGCTGATCAGCACGACGCCCAGGCCCTGCTCGGCCAGCCGGCGCACCAGGTCGAGGACCTGGCGGGTCTGCGCGACGCCCAGCGCCGCGGTCGGCTCGTCCAGCAGCACGACCTTGCTGTTCCACAGCACGGCCTTGGCGATCGCCACGGTCTGCCGCTGGCCGCCGGACAGCGACGCGACCTGCGTGCGCACCGACTTGACCGTGCGCACCGACAGCGAGGTCAGCGTCTTGCGGGCGGCCTGCTCCATGTCCGCCTCGTCGAGCATGCCCAGCTTGCCGCGCTCACGGCCGAGGAACATGTTCTGCACGATGTCGAGGTTGTCGCACAGCGCGAGGTCCTGGTAGACGACCTCGATGCCCAGGTGCGCGGCGTCACGCGGGCCGTGGATGTGGACTTCCCCGCCGTCGAACAGGACCTGGCCCGAGTCGGTGGGGTGGATGCCCGCGATGCACTTGACCAACGTCGACTTGCCCGCGCCGTTGTCGCCGACGAGGGCGGTGACCTGGCCCGGGTGGACCTCGAAGTCGATGTCGTGCAGGACGTGCACGGGACCGAAGCTCTTGTTGATGCCGCGCAGCTCGAGGATCGGCTCGCTCACTGGAATTCCTCCGTCTAACCCGTCTGAAGGGGTCCAACCCGTTCCCGGGGGCAGCCCCACACGTGGGTGCGCGCCGGAACGGGGTGCGTCTCCCACACCCCGCCCCGGCGCGAGCGTTGACTTACTTGATGCCGAGCTCGGTGCAGACGGCCGCCAGGTCGGCGACGCAGACCTCCGTCGCCTTGACGAAGCCGGCGTCCACGACGACCTTGACCTTGTCCTTGGTGATCAGCTGCGCGGGCAGCAGGACCGACTTGACGTCGCGGTTGCCGGTGGTGTCCTTGGTGACGCCGGTCGCCATCTTGTCGGCGGCGGCCGTGTCGCCCTTGGCCAGCGCGGCGGCCAGCTTGGCGGTCGCCTCGGCCTGATCGTTGATCGGCTTGAACACGGTCATGAACTGGTCGCCGCGCAGGATGGCCTGCAGGCCCTCCGGGGTGGCGTCCTGGCCGGTGACCGGGACCTTGCCGTTCAGGCCGTACTTCTTCAGCACGGTGATGATCGCGCCCGCGAGGCCGTCGTTGGCGGCGACCACGCCGTCCACCTTCTGGCCGTTGCCGGTCAGGATCTGCTCGAAGGTGGTGCCGCCGACCTGGTTGTCCCACTTGTCGATCGGCTTCGACTGGACGAGCTTCAGGTCGCCGGCCGTGTACTTCGGCTTGAGGACCTTCTGCTGGCCGTTGTAGAACAGCGTCGCGTTGTTGTCCGTCGGCGCGCCCTCGATCTCGATGATCTCGGCCGGCTTCTTGGTCGGCGCCAGCGCGGCGAGGCCCTCGACGAGGCCCTGGCCCTGGAGCTCGCCGACCTTCTCGTTGTCGAACGAGACGTAGTACTTCGAGCTGCCGCCCAGGTTCAGCCGGTCGTAGTCGATGACCGGGATGCCCTGCGCCTCGGCCTTCTTCGCGACCGTCGCGCCGATCTCGCTGTTCGGCGTGGCGATGATCAGGACCTTGACGCCAGCGTTGATCATGCCGTCGGCGAGGGTCGAGAACTTCTGCACGTCACCCTGGGCGTTCTGGATGTCCGCCTGGAGGCCCTCGGCCTCCAGCGCCTTCTTCAGCAGCGGCTTGTCGAAGCCTTCCCAGCGAGCGGAGCTGGCGGTCTCGGGGAGGATGACGCCGACCTTCGCGCCGCCCGAGCCGCTGTTCGTGTTGGTGTCCGAAGCGGGCGTGTTGCCGCCGGACGTGTTGGCGCCACATGCCGTCATGGCAACGGCAAGGCCGGTGCCGACGGCGATGAGAGCGAGGCTCTTGCTGCGCATCCGCCATCCCTTTCATGCAGGAGCGAAAATGTTGTGGCGCACAACGTATGCCGGGACAGGCGGTGACCGGAAGCACACTTGACCGGTAAAGTAGGCACGATGCGCTAACGAGAAGGTAACCGAACGGACATCTGACTACGCCCAATGCAGTAGTCGGTCACCTCGGGTCACAACAAAGGTCACCAGGAGCGGAGCGTGGCGATCCGCTCTTCGAGCTGTTCGATGCTCGCCATCGCGGTCGGCGGGCCCCCGCAGTACTCGCGCAGCTGGTTGTGGATCTTGCCGTGCGGCTTCTTCGTGCGGTGGTGGTGCATGGCCACGAGGGTGTTGAGCTCCTTGCGCAGCTGCGCCAGCCGTTCCTGCACGCCCGCCGGGCGGGTCGCGGCGGGTGGCGGCGCCGGTGCGGCGACCTGGCGCTTGCTGGCCTCGACCAGCTGCTTCTCCTGCCGCTGCCGCAGCAGCGCCCGCACCTGGTCCGGCTCCAGCAGGCCCGGCAGCCCCAGGTACTCCTGCTCCTCGTCGCTGCCCGCGAACGCGGCCGTGCCGAACGACGAGCCGTCGTAGATCACCTGGTCGAGCTCGGCGGAGGCGCCCAGCGCGGTGAACGCCCTCTCCTCCTCGCCCGGCTCGTCCTTGGCCTGGTTGGCCTGGGCCAGCAGCTCGTCGTCCCAGCCGTCCTTCTCGCGGTGCGGCTTGCCGAGCACGTGGTCGCGCTGCTGCTCCAGCTCGCTGGCCAGCCCGAGCAGGACCGGCACGCTGGGCAGGAACACGCTGGCCGTCTCGCCCCTGGCGCGCTGCCGCACGAACCGGCCGACGGCCTGGGCGAAGAACAGCGGCGTCGAGGCGCTGGTGGCGTACACGCCGACGGCCAGCCGCGGCACGTCCACGCCCTCGGACACCATGCGGACCGCGATCAGCCAGCGGTCCTGCGAGGCGGCGAACTCGGCGATCCGGCCGGACGCCTTCGGGTCGTCGGAGAGCACCAGGGTCGCGTCGTGGCCGGTGTTGCGCTTGAGGATCTCGGCGTAGGCCTTGGCCACGGTCTGGTCGGTGGCGATCACCAGGCCGCCCGCGTCCGGCATGCCGCCCTGGCGCAGCTGGGTCAGGCGCATGTCGGCGGCCTTGAGCACCGACGGCACCCACTCTCCCGTCGGGTCCAGGGCCACCCGCCACGCCCGCGCCGTCTGCTCCTGGGTCAACGGCTCGCCGAGCCGGGCGGAGAACTCCTCGCCCGCGCTGGTGCGCCAGCTCGCCTCGCCCGAGTAGGCCAGGAAGATCACCGGCCGGACCACGCCGTCGCGCAACGCGTCGGAGTAGCCGTAGGAGTGGTCCGCGCGGCTGCGCTGCACGCCGTCCGGGCCGGGCTCGTAGCTGATGAACGGGATCGGCGAGTCGTCCGAGCGGAACGGCGTCCCGGTCAGGCACATCCGCCGCACCGCCGGCGTGAACGCCTCGCGGATCGCGTCGCCCCACGACTTGGCGTCGCCACCGTGGTGGATCTCGTCGAGCAGCACGAGCGTCTTGCGGTTCTCCGTGCGCACCCGGTGCAGCGTCGGGTGGGCGGCGACCTGGGCGTAGGTGAGCGCGACGCCGTGGTAGTCGCGGGAGGTCATCGCGTTGGTGTTGCGGAAGTTCGAGTCGATCGCGATGCCCGCCTCGGCCGCCGCCTGCGCCCACTGGTGCTTGAGGTGCTCGGTGGGCGTGACGACGGTGACGGCCTCGATCGTGCGGTCGGCCAGCAGCTCGGCGGCGACGCGCAGGCCGAACGTCGTCTTGCCCGCGCCGGGCGTGGCGACGGCGAGGAAGTCCTTGGGCTTCGCGGCCAGGTACTTGGTGAGCGCGCGGCGCTGCCAGGCGCGCAGCGGTCGGGTCGTGGCGACTTGCGGTTGCGACAACCTCGAACCCTTCCTGCGCTGATCAGCGGCGGTACCACGGCAGTGGTGCGGCGGTGTTGCGGTGGTGGACACGCAAATGCCCTCGGTGCGGGTGACCGGTCGAGGGCATCGACAGCCTACCCGCTCGGCCCGCGCCGCACGGTCGCCGATGCCGCGAAATCACCCGGCATGCACCATGCTTGATGTTGCGATGGGTTCGCCGAGGGACGAGACAGCACGCAGCACGGGCCGCAAGGGGCCCCTGCGCCTGTTGGCGCGCACTCTCTCCAAGGCCTGGGACGGCAGCATCTTCTCCGAGGCGGCCGAGGCGGCGTTCTGGCAGGTCCTGTCGTTCCCGCCGCTGCTGCTGGGTCTGCTGGGCAGCCTCGGGTACCTCGGCGACTGGTTCGGGCCGGAGGTCGTGAGCGCGGTCAAGGACCGGATCATCTCCACCTGCCGGACGATCTTCAGCCAGGACGTGGTCAACGGGGTGATCGTGCCCACCGTCGACCAGATCCTCACCACCGGCAAGGGCGAGATCGTCTCGGTCGGGTTCCTGATCTCGCTGTGGGCCGGGTCGTCGGCGATGTCGTCGTTCGTGGACGCGATCACCGCCGCGCACGACCAGTACGGCGTGCGCAACGAGGTGTGGCAGCGGATCTTCGCGCTGCTGCTCTACATGGCGAGCCTGGTGCTGCTGATCATCGGCCTGCCGGTGGTGGCGCTGGGCCCGGACCTGCTGCCGCAGGTGTTCCCGGACTCGTGGCAGCCGACGATCGAGTCGTGGCTCAGCGCGTTCTACTACCCGGGCATGGCGGTGCTGCTGGTGGTGGCGCTGGCGACGCTGTACAAGCTGTCGCTGCCGAACAAGCTGCCGTGGCACCGGCTCGTGCCGGGTGCGGTGCTGGCGATGGCGGTGTTCCTGCTGTCGTCCATCGGGCTGCGGCTCTACATCCAGTGGATCACGACCACCGGGTACACCTACGGCGCGTTGGCGACGCCGATCGCGTTCCTGCTGTTCGCCTACCTGATCGGGTTGGCGATCACGCTGGGCGCGTACTTCAACAGCGCGTTGCAGGAGATGTGGCCGGCGAGGATGACGCGGCGGCAGCGCCGGCGGTGGCAGCGGCTGGAACTGGAGCGCGCCGCCGAGCGGATCCGGTCGGACGAGGGCAGGCAGGCGGCGATCACCGGGGCCGGACCGCCCGCGATGCCGGACCACACCGCGCCGTCGCCCGCGGACACCAACCACACCGTGCCGTTGCCGGTGGAACGCCGCGGGCCGCGCGAGACGCCGGTCAGCGGGCAGGGGTCCGGCCCCGGCGGGTCGACGCCGGGGCCGTCCTAGCGGGTCCTACTCGCCGCCGCCCTTGGGCAGGCCCTCGTAGATCTTCTTGCAGTCGGGGCAGACGGGCGATCCCGGCTTGGGCGACTTCGTCACCGGGAACACCTCGCCGCACAAGGCCACCACGTGCGTGCCCATCACCGCGCTTTCCGCGATCTTGGCCTTGCGCACGTAGTGGAACATCTTCGGGGTGTCGTCCCCGGTGTGGTCCGTGCCTTCCGGCCGGGTCTCCACCTCGGGCAGAGTCTGCGTGCTCACGCGGACAGCGTACCTGGGATGATGGCCCCTCGTGAGTACGCCGAGCGTCACCGAAGAGGTCCGATCCGCCCTGGCCGAGAACCGGCCGGTGGTCGCGTTGGAGAGCACGATCCTGTCCCACGGGCTACCGCCCGGCCGCAACCGCGAGGTCGCCGAACGGCTTGAGGGCGTGGTGCGCGCCGCGGGCGCGGTGCCCGCCACGATCGCCGTGCTCGGCGGCGTGCCCAAGATCGGGTTGACCCCCGCCGAGCTGGACCACGTCTGCGACCCGGCCAACGACCTGGTCAAGCTGTCGCGGCGGGACCTGGGCGCGGCGTACGCGCTCAAGCGCGACGGCGCGACGACCGTCGCGAGCACGGCCGCGCTGGCGCACGCGGCGGGCATCGGGGTGTTCGCCACCGGTGGCCTGGGTGGCGTGCACCGGGGCGCGCGCGAGACCTGGGACGTGTCCGCCGACCTGGACGTGCTGGCCACGACGCCGGTGCTGGTGGTGTGCTCGGGCGTGAAGTCGATCCTGGACATGGGCGCGACGCTGGAGCTGCTGGAGACCCGCTCGGTGCCGGTGATCGGCTTCGGCACGGACCGCTTCCCCGCGTTCTACCGGCGCGAGTCGGAGTTCGGCGTGCCGTGGCGGGTGGACTCGGCGGCCGACGCGGCGGCCGTGGTGGCGGCGCACCGGGGTGTGCCCGGCGCGGCGGGCGTGCTGCTGGCCAACCCGATCCCGGTCGACTTCGAGATGGACGCCGACCTGCACGAGCGGCTGCTGTCGGAAGGCCTGGAGCTGCTGCGCTCGCGGAACGTGCACGGCAAGGAGGTCACGCCCGTGCTGCTGGAGCACTTCCACACCGCCAGCGGCGGGGTGAGCCTGGACGCCAACGAGGCGCTGGTCGTGTCGAACGCCACCCTGGCCGCGGCGGTGGCCGTCGAGCTGGCGTCGTGAACGGGATCGTCGTCGTCGGTGACGCCGGGCTCGACGTGGTGGCCCGGCACGCGGGCCCGATCGTGCACGGCGGCGACTCGCGGGCGTCGGTGACCATCGAGCCCGGCGGCGCGGGCGCCAACACGGCGGTGTGGCTGGCCGCGTGCGGCGCGTCGCCGGTGCTGGTGGCGCGGGTCGGCGCGGACTCGGCGGGACGCCAGGTGCACGCCGAGCTGACGTCGGCCGGGGTGCGGTGCGCGTTCGCCGTGGACACGGAGGCGGCGACGTGCTGCGTGGTGGTGCTGGTGGACGACACCGGCCAGCGCAGCATGCTGCCCGACCGGGGCGCGAACGCCCGCTTCTCCCCCGCCGACCTGGACCGGGGGCTGCTGCGGGACGCCTCGCACCTGCACCTGTCCGGGTACGTGCTGCTGGACGCGTCGTCGCGGCCGGCGGGGTTGGCGGTGCTGCGCGCGGCCCGTGAGGCGGGGTTGACCACGTCGGTCGACCCGCAGTCCTCGGCGTTGATCTACGACGGGTTCCTGGACGACGTCCGCGGCGTCGACCTGCTGCTGCCCAACACCGAGGAGCTGGTGGCGCTCACCGGGTCGGCGGAACCGGCGTCGGCCGCGGCGCTGCTGGACGTGGTGGGCGCGGTGGCGTTGACGTCCGGCGCGGACGGCGCGAGCTGGGTGGACTCCGACGGCGTGGTGTCCGTGCCGGCCGAGGACGTCGAGTGCGTGGACTCGACGGGCGCAGGCGACGCGTTCGACGCCGGGTTGCTGGCGGCGTGGCTGTCCGGGGCGTCCCGGCTGGACGCGCTGCTGGGCGGGGTGCGCGCGGCGGCGCGGGCCGTGTCCGCGGTCGGGGCGCAGCCGTCGGAGGCGGGTCAGCCCTCGATGACGTGATGCGGGTGCGACTCGATCGCCCGGTGCTCCTTGGCGAGGCGGCTGGCCTTCTCCGCCTTGCGGGGAGGCCGGTCGTTCGCGATCAGCACGGCCATCCACGGCAGCGGCACGGACAGCACGATCAGCGCCAGGGCGAGCCACCAGGTCTGGTAGAAGACCATCGCCAGGATGAGGCACGGGATGCGGGCGCCCATGATGATCGCGTACTTGCGCTTGCGCGCGGCGTGCTGCTCCTCGTAGGAGGGAGCCGCCTCCGTGATGAGCACCGGTGTGCCGTCGCGCTCGGGACTGACCATGCCTCCATCGTCCCACCGCGCGGGCACCGCGGATACCTGCGGATTGTGTTTTTGGCCGCTCGTGCGCGGACGGCGGCGGCGCGATCCGAACCCGTACGATCCGGCTGTGGTCGCCCTTGATCGCCTGGTGGACGTGCTCGGGAGCCTCGGCACGCACCTGAGCTGCGCGCCACGCGGGCGGGACGTGGAGCTGCGCGGGGTGGCGCTGCACGATCCGGCGGAGCACACCGCGGCCGCGGCGGACGACGTGCTGCTCGGGTTGGGCGTGCCCTCGCCCGCCGCGGCGGCGCGGTTGGTCGGCGGCACGTCGGCGGCGGCGGTCGTGCTGCACGGCGCGCCCCCGTTGGACGAACGGGTGCTCGCCGCGGCGAAGCGGTCCGGGGCGGCGGTGCTGCTGGTGGACCCGTCGGTGCCGTGGGGGCAGTTGGCGAACGTCGCGCAGACCCTCGTGCTGGGCGGGCAGGGGTCCGGCGACCTGTTCGCGGTGGCGGACGTGATCGCGGCGGTGGTCGGCGGGCCCGTGACGATCGAGGACCAGCAGTCCCGGGTGCTGGCCTACTCCTACCGGCAGCAGGGCGTCGACCCGGTGCGGGTGCAGACGATCCTGGGTCGGCGGGTGCCGGAGGAGGCCTGGCGGGCGCTGGCCGCGTACGGCGTGTTCACCCACCTCGCGAGGTCCGACGAGCCGCTGTTCGTGCCGAAGCTGACCGACCAGCTCGGCGGGCGGCTGGTGGCGGCGGTGCGGGCCGGGCGCGAGCTGCTCGGTTCGGTGTGGGTCGAGGTGGACGACCCGGTGGACGCGGTGCGCGCGGCGGCGCTGGTGGACGGCGCGCGGACGGCGGCGCTGCACCTGCTGCGGGCCCGGGCGTCGGCGGACCTGGAGCGCCAGGCCGAGGCGGACCTGGTGATCGAGGCGCTGGACTCGGGGCTGCCCGCGAACCTGGCCCGGCTGGGGTTGCCGTCGACCGACCTGCGGGTGATCGCCGTGCAGGCGCACGCCGGCGAGGGCGAGCACGGGGCGGCGCTGCTGGCGTTCTCCCGGGCGACGGCGGGTTTCGGCTGGTCGCGGCCCGGCCGGTCGGCGTTGTTCGGCAACGTGCTCTACACCGTGCTGCCGTGCGGGGACGATCCGGCGGCGGCCGTGGACTGGGTGCGCGCGCTGGGGCGTGAGCTGCCCGCCGAAGCCGTCGTGCTGGCCGGGGTCGGTGGCCGGGCGGACGCCGCGTCGCTGCCCGCGTCACGCGGTGAGGCGGACGAGTGCCTGGCCCTGTCCGGTGGTGAGCCCGTGGTGTACGACCGGGCGTGGGCGCGGGTGTTGTTGCGGCGGTTGGCGGCGGTGGCCGAGGCCGGCCGGTGGCCGTCCCGGGGACCGGTGGCGGACCTGGCGCGGCACGACGCCGAGCACGGCACGCAGTACTCGACGACGTTGCGGGCCTGGTTGGCGGCCCAGGGGGACTCCCGGGAAGCCGCGCGGGCGCTGTCGGTGCACCCGAACACGCTGCGCTACCGGATGCAGCGGATGGCGGCGGTGACGTCGTTGCCGCTGGACGACCCGGAGCAGCGGCTGGCCATGGCCATCGCGCTGGCGATCACGCCCTGAGCCCGCCGAGCAGCATGTCCAGGCCGAACTCGAACCGCTCGTCGGCGGTCTCGGCGGTGAACAGGTGGCCGGCGGCCAGCATGTTCGCGAACGCGTCCGGTGGCAGCGAGCTCATGTACTCCCCCATCTGCCGTCCTCGGGCCGCGATCTCGGTCTGGTCGACCGCGCCCCACGTGCTGCCCTCGTACGCGAACGCCTTGGTGTAGAGCGCGAGCGCGTCGGCGGCGTAGGCGGCCCGGGTGAGCGACAGGCCGCCCGCGCGCAGGAGGCTGAGCAGCGCTTCGGCGTGGCGCAGGGCGTTCGGACCGACCGGGACCATCACCTGCCAGGCGACCTTCGCGATGCCCGGGTAGGACCGCATGGCCCCGACCTGGGCCCGGAGCAGCTCCCTGACCTGGTCCCGCCAGCGGTCCGGGTCGGGCGCGGGCAGCGGCACCCCTTCCAGGACGTGGTCCAGCATCAGCTCGACCAGCTCGTCCTTGGTGGCGACGTGGGCGTAGAGCGACGCCGGGCCCGTGCCCAGGGCCTGCGCGACCCGCCGCATGCTCACCGCGTCGAGGCCTTCGCGCAGCAGCACGTCCAGCCCGGTGCGGACGATCAGCTCCTGGGACAGGCGCGGCTTGGCGACCGGTGTGACGGGAGGCGTGCGCCAGGGCGGGTCCTGCGTCATGCGAACACCGTACTTGACACGAACACCGTTCGTTCGGAACATCGTTCGTGAGACGAACACCGTTCGAAGGGGGCTTCATGCGTGGACCGATGGTCGAGCTGACCGCGACCGTGCCCGTGTCACCGGACTCCGTGCTGGCCAGGGTGGTCGAGGTGATCACCGAGGCGGGCGGCGGGCGGATCGAGGTGGACCGGCGGCGGCGGACGGTCGCCGTCCAGGGTGGTTGGTGGTACCGCGGCGAGTACCAGGTGGACGCGACCGCCGACGGCGCGCGGCTGACCCACCGCGTCCGCAACGTGGCCGAGCGGGGCCGGTGGGCCGTGCCGCTGGCCAACCGGTTGTTCATCGGCTACCGGGCGCGGACCGAGCGGAACTTCGCGGCCTTCGTGGCGAACCTGAACGCCGAACTCGGGGGTCCTGGACGTTCGACACGCGGGGCCTGAGCGTTCGACACGCGCGTGGGTCCTGCGTTCAGCCCGCGCGTGTCGAACGCCCAGGACCACCGTGTCGAACGTCCGGGTACCCCGACTTCACCGTTCAGGTGGGCTGGTCAGGCGCGACCGGGCGGGCCACGAGACCATGACGGCGTGCTCCCTGATCTTTCCACCGACCTGACCACACGGCTGCGCGAGGCGTTCCGGGCCGCCGACTACGACGCGGACGGGGTGGTCGACGTGCTCGGGCCGCAGGCCCACGCCGCCCTCGGCCGCGGCGAACCGGAGGCCGCCCGGCGGGCCACCCGGGACGCCGGCGCCCTCGGCACCCTGGTCCGCCTGTTCCTGCTCGGCGACACCGAGTCCGAGGCCGCCGTGCGCGCCGCGCTCCCGGACGTCGACCTGGACACCGCCGTCAAGGCCGAGGTGCTGCGCGGTGACGGCGAGGGGCTGCGGGCCGGGCTGGACATCCGCCCCTACGGCGACGACGAGGGTTCCTGGTGGGTCATCGCCGACCAGGACGCCGACCAGCGCGGCGGGCCCGTGCCGGCCGACCACGTGCTCGGCGTCGGCCACGCGTCCATCAGCCTCGCCCGCGCCACCGCGCGCCGCCAGGTCGACACCCTGCTCGACCTGGGCACCGGGTGCGGCGTGCAGGCCCTGCACGCGAGCCGCCACGCCCGGCGGATCACCGCCACCGACCTGTCCGAACGCGCGCTCGCCCTGGCCGCGGGCACGTTCCGGATCAACGAGGTCGACGTCGAGCTGCGCCAGGGCGAGTGGTTCGGCCCCCTGCGCGGGCGGCGGTTCGACCAGGTCGTCTGCAACCCGCCGTTCGTGGTGGGGCCGGCCCGGGTCGACTACACCTACCGCGACTCCGGCCTCGCCGGCGACGACGCCAGCGCCCTGGTCGTGCGCCAGATGCCGTCGTTCCTGAACGAGGGCGGCGTGGGCCAACTCCTGGCCTCCTGGCTGCACCGCAAGGGCGAGGACTGGGCCGACCGCGTCTCCGCGTGGCTGCCGCGAGGCGGCGTGGACGCCTGGTTCGTGCAGCGCGACGTCGCCGACCCCGCCCTCTACGTCGGCACCTGGCTGCGCGACGCGGGCGTCGACCCGCGAAGCGCCGAGGGCCGTGCCAAGGCCGCCGCCTGGCTGGACTGGTTCGCCGAGAACGACGTCGAGGGCATCGGGTTCGGCTTCGTCACGCTCCGCCGCACGGACACCGCGCACGCCGAGGTCGTGTGCGAAGACCTCCGCCACGCCTTCGACGACCCGCTGGGCCCCGAGTCGGCCGCCTGGTTGGACCGGGTCGCCTGGCTGCGCGCCACCGACAACGCCACGCTCCTGTCCACCCGGTTCACCGTGCCGGAGACCGTGCTGCTGGAAGAGGTCTCCTCCCCCGCCGACGAGGGCTGGGAGGCCGTCGTGCGCCGCCTGCACCGCGTGGACGGCCCCGGCTGGCAGCACGAGCTGGACGAGACCGCGGCCAAGCTGCTCGCGGGGTTCCGGGGCGCGCTGCCGCTGGAGGACCTGATCACCCTGCTGGCCTACGCGCACGACCTGGACGCCGACGCGCTCGCCGGGTCCGCCCTCCCGATCGTCCGCGACCTCGTCCGGCACGGCATGGTGGCGCCCGCGTGAGAGCTGTTGTGGCACGAGTCACAGAGGCGTCGGTCACGGTGGGCGACGAGGTCGTGGGCGCGATCGACGAGCCGGGCCTGTTGGTGCTGCTCGGCATCCACGTGGACGACACCGCCGACCAGGCGCACGTGATGGCCCGAAAGCTCCACGAGTTGCGCGTCCTGAAGGACGAGGAGTCGTGCGCCACGACCGGTGCACCCCTGCTCGTGGTGAGCCAGTTCACACTTTACGGAGAGACGCGGAAGGGGCGGCGGCCGTCGTGGACGGCCGCCGCACGACCCGACCACGCCGAGCCCTTGGTCGCGGAAGTGGTCTCGGAACTGCGCCGGAAGGGTGCCCGAGTACAAACGGGACGGTTCGGCGCGATGATGTCGGTGCGGAGTGTGAACGACGGTCCGTTCACCGTGTTGGTGGAACTCTAGATCCTTCTCAGCCAATCCTCAGGATTCGCGGCGCAACCGCTGTGACGGCAGTGACGTCTTCTGGTCGTGGGAAGCGGGAACCATTTCGGCCCGGTTCGCGTTTCCCCCAGTGTCAGACACCGAAAGGTGTGCCGCGCAGCGCAGCGCGGAGTGTGCGACACGACCGCACTGCCAGCCCGCGACACAAGGGGGAGGGAGCTCCATGACCGTCCCGAAGCTCCTCGACCGTCAGGTCGGGAACGAGACGACCACCACGAGCGCCGAGTTGGACCTCGACGCCCAGGGACCGGCCGCAGACCTGGTTCGGGTGTACCTGAACGGGATCGGCAAGACAGCGCTGCTGACCGCGGCGGACGAAGTGGAGCTCGCCAAGCGGATCGAGGCGGGCGTCTTCGCGCAGCACAAGCTGGAGACCCATCCGGAGCTCCCGGATGATCGCCGGCGCGAACTGCGCGCGTTGATCCGCGATGGTCACGTGGCAAAGAACCACCTTCTCGAAGCGAATCTGCGGTTGGTCGTTTCGCTGGCGAAGCGATACACCGGCCGCGGAATGCCGCTGCTCGATCTGATCCAGGAAGGGAACCTGGGCCTGATCCGCGCGGTGGAGAAGTTCGACTACACCAAGGGCTTCAAGTTCTCGACCTACGCGACCTGGTGGATCCGCCAGGCGATCACGCGGGGAATGGCGGACCAGGGTCGCACGATCCGGCTGCCCGTCCACCTCGTGGAGCAGGTCAACAAGCTCGCCCGGATCAAGCGCGACCTGCACCAGCAGTTGGGCCGTGAGGCGACCAACGAGGAGCTGGCCAACGAGTCGGGCCTGTCGCCGGAGAAGGTGGTCGACCTGCTCGACCACGCCCGCGACCCGGTGAGCCTGGACATGCCGGTCGGCGCCGAGGAGGACGCCCCGCTCGGCGACTTCATCGAGGACTCCGACGCCACGGACGCGGAGAGCGCGGTCATCTCCGGCCTGCTTCAGGACGACCTGCGCCGGGTGCTGGCCACGCTGGACCCGCGCGAGCAGGCGGTGATCCGGCTGCGGTACGGCCTGGAGGACGGCCAGCCGCGCACGCTGGACCAGATCGGCAAGCAGTTCGGCCTGTCGCGGGAGCGGGTGCGGCAGATCGAGCGCGAGGTGATGTCGAAGCTGCGGCAGGGCGAGCGGGCCGCCAAGCTGCGGGCCTACGCCAGCTGAGCCGCCGGTCCGCGCGCCGGTCGGGCTGACGGCCGGCACGCAGGCCGAGCTGACGCGATACAGGGTCCACTCGGCGGGAGTCACCGCTGTGCGGGATTGACTTGTGACGCCAGTCACGGCACGGTCGTGCGTTACACGAGCCACGCGACACCTCCGCCCCATTGCGCGGAGGTGCTCGCACTCTGAGGAAGGTCGGGGCGGTCGGGGGCCGGCCCGGCCTTCCGCTATTCCGCTAGAGCCCCAGGTACTCCGCGAGCTTCTCGCGGAAGAACCGCACGTGCGCCTCGCGCTCCTCGCCGGCGTAACCGCGCGGCACGCCCTCCACGATCATCACCAGGCACAGGTAGGCGCGGTACAGAGCGATCCGGGTCTCCTCGGCCCCGGTGAACCCCGCGACGCCGTAACCGGCCTTGAAATCGTCGTCCAGGTCGGTGAACAACGCCACCGTCGCGATTTCCGCCAACGGGTCGCCGAACAGCGCCCGTTCCGGGTCGATGATCCCCTCGACGTGGCCGTCGGCCAGGAAGAGGTTCGCCTCCCACAGGTCGAAGTGCACCAGCACCGGCTCGGTGACCTCGTCCAGCAGGTGCGCGCGGGCCGCGAACGCCGGCCGCACGTCGGGCAGCTCCACGCCGAACCGGTCCGCGTCGGCCAGCACCGCGTCCAGCATCTTCGCGAACGCCTCGCGCCACGTCGCCCCGTTGGGCCCTTGGACGTAGCCGTACACGTCGCCGGTGATCTCGTGCAGCCTGCGGACGATCGTGCCCAGCTCGCGGCGCAGCGCACCGTGCTCGGCGTCGGTGAGCCGCGCGCGGGCGGACGACCACGGCTCGCCGTTCAGCGCCGTCATCAGCAGCAAGCCGTCCTCGTGCAGCAGGACCTCCGGCACCGGCAGGCCGTGCGCCCGCATCAGCCGGAACGCCAACGCCTCGGTGCGCATGATGTCCCGCTCGTGGGTGAGCAGCGGCGCGTCCGTCGGCGGCGCGACCTTCAGCACGGTCTCGCGGCCGTCCGCGGCGGTGAGCCGGTAGGCGGTGTTGAACATGCCCTCGGTCAGCTCGACGTGCGCGGCGAGCGGCACGCCCAGCACGCGGCGGACCAGGGCGTCGAGCTCGGCTTCGGAGAGCCGGCGCTTGGTGAGGCTGTCGACCACGACGCGAATCACATCACGCCGTGCGGACTCGGCGGCGCGATCGGTATAAGTTCGGCGGAACCCGAAGCGCGCAAGGGAGCCCGCGACGTGACCTCGTCGAACCTTCTGGCACCGACCTTCCAGTACACCGACGTCCTGCCCCTGGCGAAGGACAACCACACCGAGTACCGGCTCGTGACGCCGGACGGCGTGTCGGTCGTCGAAGCCGCCGGCCGGACGTTCCTCCAGGTCGAGCCCGCGGCGCTGACGCTGCTGGCCAAGGAGGCGATCCGGGACATCCAGCACCTGCTGCGGCCCTCGCACCTGGCCCAGCTGCGCGCGATCGTGGACGACCCCGAGGCCAGCGGGAACGACCGGTTCGTCGCGATGGACCTGCTGCGCAACGCGTGCATCTCCGCCGGCGGCGTGCTGCCCATGTGCCAGGACACCGGCACCGCCATCGTGATGGGCAAGCGCACCGAGTCCGTGCTGACCGGCGGCACCGACGAGGAGGCGCTGTCGCGCGGCATCTTCGAGGCCTACCAGGAGCTGAACCTCCGGTACTCGCAGATGGCCCCGGTCAACTTCTGGGACGAGAAGAACACCGGCACCAACCTGCCCGCGCAGATCGACCTGTTCACCGCGCCCGGCGTGGAGCCGAAGTACGAGTTCCTGTTCATGGCCAAGGGCGGCGGGTCGGCCAACAAGACGTTCCTGTACCAGGAGACGAAGGCGCTGCTGAACCCGTCGCGGCTGGCCAAGTTCCTGGACGAGAAGCTGCGCTCGCTCGGCACGGCCGCGTGCCCGCCGTACCACCTCGCGGTGGTCGTCGGCGGCCTGTCGGCGGAGCAGAACCTGAAGGTCGCCAAGCTCGCGTCCGCCCGCTACCTCGACGGCCTGCCCACCGAGGGCTCGGCCGCCGGCCACGCGTTCCGGGACGTCGACCTGGAGCAGCAGGTGCTGGAGCTGACCCGGAACTTCGGCATCGGCGCCCAGTTCGGCGGCAAGTACTTCTGCCACGACGTGCGCGTGGTCCGGCTGCCCCGGCACGGCGCGTCCTGCCCGGTCGGCATCGCGGTGTCGTGCTCGGCGGACCGGCAGGTCAAGGCGAAGATCACCCCCGAGGGCCTCTTCCTGGAGCAGCTGGAACGCGACCCGGCGCACTTCCTGCCCGACGTGACCGGCGAGAACCTGTCCGACGAGGTCGTGACCATCGACCTGACCCGGCCCATGGCCGAGATCCGCGCGACGCTGTCGGCGTTGCCGGTGAAGACGCGGGTGTCGCTGACCGGTCCGCTGGTGGTGGCGCGGGACATCGCGCACGCCAAGATCAAGGAGCGGTTGGACGCGGGCGAGCCGATGCCGCAGTACCTCAAGGACCACCCGGTGTACTACGCCGGGCCGGCCAAGACGCCCGAGGGGTACGCCTCCGGGTCGTTCGGGCCGACGACGGCCGGTCGGATGGACTCCTACGTCGAGCAGTTCCAGGAGGCCGGCGGGTCGCTGGTGATGCTGGCCAAGGGCAACCGCTCGCGCCAGGTGACCGACGCCTGCCGGACCCACGGCGGGTTCTACCTCGGCTCGATCGGCGGACCGGCCGCGCGGCTGGCCCAGGACTGCATCCGCAAGGTCGAGGTGCTGGAGTACGCCGAGCTGGGCATGGAAGCGGTCTGGAAGATCGAGGTGGAGGACTTCCCCGCGTTCGTCGTGGTGGACGACAAGGGCAACGACTTCTTCGCCGAGACCTCCACCCCGACCCTCCAGATCTCGTTCCGGAAGTAGCCCGCTACAGGTCGAACACGCCGAGCTTGGCGCCGCGCGTGAAGAAGTCCCACTCGCCGTGGGTGAAGCGCTGTGGGACTTCTTCAGGCCGGTTGCTGTTGCGGACCAGCACCTCGTCGTCCGTGCGCATGACCTCGACGCAGTTGTCGCCACCTCCGCTGAACTTGGTCCACTCGCCGGGCTTCAGGGCCATCAGGTCTCCTCTGTGATCCGGGTCAGGAGTTCACGGCTCTCCTCCACCCCCAACGCCTTCGCCCGGGTGTGGTCGAACCAGCGGCTCGTCTTCTCCAGCTGGTCCGCACCGTCCACGAACTGGGCACCGTAGGGGGTGTCGACGCTGATCAGCGACGGCAACTTGTCGGGTAGCCGGAACAAGGTCAGCGTAGTGCCGGTCAACGCGTGCACCCCGGCTCCCTGCGGCATCACCTGCACCACGACGTTCTCCAGCTCGATCAGGCCCAGGACGTGCTTGAGCTGGTCGCGCATGACCTCCGGGCCGCCGACGTTCGCCCGCAGCGCCGGTTCCCCGATCACCGCCCACAACCTCAGCAGGGGCTCGCGGTCGGTCAGCAGCGCCCGTCGTTCCAGGCGCAGTTGGAGGTTCTTCTCCAGCGCCTCGCCGTCGAGGCCGATGCCGGTCATCAGCGCACGGGCGTAGTGCTCGGTCTGGAGCACGGCCGGGATCAGCTCGAAGGACGAGTAGAGGGCCTCGGTGGCGATGGCCTCGACATCCAGGATGCGGCGCAGCCAGGGCTGGATGGGGCCGCCGATCTTGCTCTTCGGCCTGCGGCGGTGGGCCTCGGAGTTGAGGGTCAGCAGGTCTTCGCGGGTCGCGTCGTCGGCTTGGTAGAGGTCGAGCAGCTTCTCCAGCTCGGCCTGCTTGACGCCGCTGATCGCGTTCTCGATGTTGCTGATCTTGGTCATCGTGCAGTGCAGCACCTCGCCCACCCGTTCCCGGGGCACGCCGGCTTCTTCGCGCATGCGGCGCAGCGTCGTGCCGATCTGGATGCGGGCGGCACTGCGGTGTGGGCTGGTCATCGCTCTCCTCGATCATCACCCGATCGGGACTTGTGCACATTCTGTACATACGAGATAGTTGTCCCGAATTCAGAGAGTATACAACCATGAGCGGGGAGTGAGTTCCCATGGGGTCGCGTTTCTACCAGGTGAGCTTGATCGAGACGTCCGGGACCGGGGTGTACTTCCGGACGATCACGCGGGAACTCGTGGACGGGAAGGAGGGGCTGCACGCGTGGATGGTGCGGGTGCTGGCGGCCCACCGGTGCGACCTGGGCCTCTACGTCGGCGAGACGGGCACGATCGCGGCGGACGAGGACCAGGTCGACGCGGACCTGTGGCTGGCGTGGGACGGCGTGGCGGCCTTCGCGACCACGGAGTGAGACGAGCGGTCAGCTCCGGGTGCAGATCACGCCGAGCTTGTCGATCTCGGTGCCGGCGCGGCCCGTGAAGCCGACGATGTGCCAGCCCTCAGGCGCGGTGAAGGTGACCTGGTCGGCGGTGGGCGTGCCCACGGCGACGGTTCGGCCGAGGTCGGTGGTGATGCGGACGGAGAAGATCCGGGTGCGGCCGTCGCGTTGGCCCTTGGTGAGCGTGGCCCCCGTCAGGCGCTCGCCCGGCTGGAGGGTGAGCGTGGTCGGGGTGCCGCCGGTGCCGCCGTGCGCGAGGGCGGCGCCGTCGGCGAGCGTGATCCCGACCCGGTCCAGGCGTGAGCCGCCGCTGAGGGTCACCGAGCGGACGGTGGCGCCGGGGCGGACCGCCTCGACGTCGGTGAACGGCGTGCCGTGCGGGCCGCCGAACTCCTCGCTCAGGCGCAGGTGGTCGGCGAGCCGCCAGGAGAAGCCGACGGCGTGCGGGTAGTGGTCGGACAGCGGTTCGCCGGCCGGGTCGAGGAAGGACGTGTGGTCGTTGCGGTAGGAGGTGGCGGTGAGGTCGATGAAGGCGTTGTCGCGGTAGAGGACCTTGTCCACGACCTCGCACGTGTCGGCGACGTTCGCCGGGTCGCACACCAGCGCGGGTGCGCCGAGGGCGGGTTCGACACCTCCCCGGACGCGCTCCACCCAGGCGTCGGTGAGGCCGTTGGCGTGGACGAGGTCGCGGATGTTGTCACCCGTGCGGGTGTAGCGGGTGTTGGTGTCGCCCATGATGACCACCGCGTTGCCGGCGGAGTTCCGGGCGACGTACTGCGACAACTGGGTGATGTTCGCGCGGCGGGCGGCCAGGTCGGCGTCCGCGCTGCCGGCGTTGGCGTGGACGTTGTAGAGGTCGACGCGGACGCCCTCTGCCAGGTGGAGGCGGGCGAACGTGAAGCCCTTCGGGGTCAGGCAGTCCGTGCCGTTGCACCGGTCCCACTTCACCCGCGTGAAGTCGCTGTACGGGTAGGCCGACAGGGTGTTCAGGCCGTCGCCGAACGGCACTCCCCCGCTGGTCGGCGTGCGGTGCGGGTGGTTGTCGGCGGCGTACAGGGCGGCGTGGTGGTTGAAGTCCTCCTGGACGTTGACCACCGCGTAGTCCCGGACGCGCGCGCCGATGAGCGGCGTGTTCGTCGCCGGGTTCGACCCGGAGAGCGGTTCCGGGAGGCCGGCGACGTTGTACGTCAGCACGGAGAACTGCCCGTTGGTGTCGGCGGACGCGGGAGTGGTCAGCGCGGTCGTGCTCGCGGCCGTGACCACGAGGGCGAGCAGCAGGCCGAGAGGTCGTCTCACGTCATCGGAGTCTGGCGGTCCCGCCGTCGTGCCGGAACCCGTGACGCGAAACTCCTTCAGGTATTCACCCGGTCGGCTCTCGCGCACCGGACCCGACGGCTCGCGTTGTCGGCCGGCACGCGAGGTCAAGCCGAGTCGTCGCGGGCCTCCAGGACGATGCGGCGGGACCCGAGGGGTGCGTCGAGGGTGACGTTCAGCGGCACGTCGCGCAGTTCCTGCGTGCACAGGACGCCGGTGGGCGGCGCGTAGTAGGTCGTGACCAGCGTGATCGACACCTGGTCGGCGGACTGGGCGGTGACCTCGGCGCTCGCCGTCTTGCAGCCGCCCGCGATGCCGACGACCTGGACCGTGCGGCCGTCCGCGGACGTCCACGCCTGTCGTTTGTAGTGGTCGGGCAGCGTGCCGCCGTCGACCTGGGCGGCCGTCACCTCGGTCGGCCCGCCCTCCAGTGCCGCGGCGCTGGTCTGCGGCGGCGGTGCGGTCGGTTGGGCGTCGGCGGAGGATGACAACGTTGTCGGAGCAGACGGCGATCCCGTCGTGGTGACCGTGCCGACCGCGGTGGACGACTCGCCGAGCGGGGCGTTGCCGGTGGTGCCGCACCCCGCGAGCGCGAGCAGGGAGAAGGCGACGGCGACCTTGACGTTCCTCATAGCTGCAGGACGGTACTCGGGGCCGTGAGGTTGCAGGGTGGGCGATGCCCGGCCGACCGGGGGCAGGCCGACCGGGCACCGGAGGGGGTTACTTCTGGTCCTGCCGGGTGCTGAGGACGACCGTGCGGCCACCGAGCGGCGCGTCGAGCTTCGCGGTCAGCGGCGGGTAGCGGATGTCCATCGTGCAGACCGGCTGGTCGAGCGGCGTGGTCTCGACCAGCACCAGCTTCACGACCTGGGCGTTCTGCTCGGCGATCTCGACGGTCGCCTTGCCGCAGCCGGCTTCCTGGGCGATGACGCCGAGCACGCTGCCGTCACCCTCGGTCCACGTGGTGGTGGGGGTGCCCTCGGGGATGGCGGCGGCGTCGAGCTGGTCCTTGGGCACTTCCTTGCCGTTCGGCGGCACGGGGCTGTCGAACTCCGGCTCCTCGACGCTGGACGAGGTCGGTTGGGCCGACGTGGTCAACGTCGGCCCACCGGCGCCCGGACCGACGGGCGTGGACGTTGCGCAGGCGGCGAGCACGACCAGCAGCACACCCGCGCCGATGGCGGTTCCCAGGCTTCTCATGTCCCCAGGACGGACCGACCCACCCCCCGGGTTGCCACCCCTTCTTCACAGTTACCCGTTCGAGCGACCCCGAGAGTCCTACGTCCAAGGCGCGAGAGTCCTACGTTCAGGGCCCCTGAATTCAACGTTCAGCGCACTGACCGGCGCTTCTGAGTGTTGAACTCGGGGTGTCTGAACGTAGGACTCTCGCGGGGTGAACGTAGGACTCTCGCGTTTGTCGGGGTTAGGGGGTGCGGGGGAGGGCTGCGATGGCGTGGCGGAGGGCGTCCAGGCGGGACGCCGAGGCCAGGCCCGCGTGGTACAGGTGGAACTCCTGGACGCCGGCCTCCGCGTAGGCCAGCCACTCCTTCAGCAGTTCGTCGCCGTCCGCCGGCTTCGGCGGCAGGGCCAGCACGTACGCGGCAGTGCGCACGTCGGCTTCCGCGCGCAGCGCGCGGATCGCGGGCAAGGACGCCTCCACGCCCGGCCAGCACGTCAGCGTCAGCACGTCGACGTCCGCGTCGACTCCCCCGGCCACCGTGGCGAACGGCCCGGTGCCCCACGGGTCGGCCGTCGCGTGCGCGGCGATCCGCGTGCCCGGCGACGTCGACCTGATCAACCCCACGAGGTCGCGGCGAAGCGAGCGGGAGATCTCCGTGCGCACGTCGCGGACGGAGTCGGCCCGTTCACCGAGAGCCTCTTCCACGCTGGTGACAGCGTTGTCGACCCCTGCACGCACCAGCGCGCGCAACCCTTCCGGGTCGTCGTGACGCCGCACGCAAGCCCCGCAGAAGCACAGCGACAGCAACTTCTGCTGCACGGCCGACCAGTCCGCGCCGTCGGTCTTCTCGTGGTGCCCGCCGTGGAAGAACCCGAGCGGCCCGCACGCCTCCAGCACGATCCCGTCCGGCCGCCCCACCTCCAGCACCTCGGACACCACCGTCCGGGCGTACTCGACCACGTCGTCGTTCGACGGGCACAGCGCGTACGGGTACAGATCGCCGAAAGCGTTGCGCACCACCACGTCCGGGTGAGCATCGCCCAACCGACTGCTGTGCGTCAGCACGGTCCACGCGTACACCGGCAACCCGGCCGCCCGCAGGGCGTCGGACGCCTCGCCGTAGGAGTCGTCGCTCTCCATCCAGGACGGCGAAGCGGGCACCAGCCGCTTGCCCCGCCACGCCTCCTCCCGCACCGGCAGGTAGAACGCCGCGTGCCGCGCGTCCACCATCCGGTGCGAAGGGTGGAACGGCGTCGCGGCCCGCACCGTGTGGTAGGACGCGGCGAGGGCCACCGCGTCCACACCCAACGACGCGATCCGCTCGACAGCCGACGGGTCGCCTACGACGTCCCAGGGGTACACGTGCGCAACGGTGGTCACCACCGGGGGCGCTTCCTCTCATAAGACGGGTCGTGCTTCTGCATGTAACCGGTGTCGTCGCGCTGCACGAGGCCGCACGTCCGGTAGTTCTCCGCGAGCCGTGCCAGCGCGTCGCGGTCCAGCTCGACGCCCAGCCCGGGCGTGGTCGGCACCGGGATGGCGCCGTCCACGAACGTGAACGGCGTGGTGATCACGTCGTCCGCGACGTTCCACGGGTAGTGCGTGTCGCACGCGTAGTTCAGGTTCGGCGTGGCCGCGGCGAGGTGGGTCATCGCGGCCAGGCTGATGCCCAGGTGCGAGTTGGAGTGCATGGACAGGCCGATGCCGAACGTCCGGCAGATCGCGGCCAGCTCCTTGGACCGCGACAGGCCGCCCCAGTAGTGGTGGTCGGACAGGATGACCTGCACCGCGTCCACCCCCACCGATCGGGCGATGTGCTCGAACGCGATGACGCACATGTTCGTCGCCAACGGCATCGGCGCGCGGGCCGCGACCTCCGCCATCCCGTCGATGTCCGGAGCGGGGTCCTCCAGGTACTCGACCACGCCGTCGAGCTCCTCGGCGACCTTCACCGACGTCTCCGGCGTCCACGCCGCGTTGGGGTCCAGCCGCAGCGGGTGGTCGGGGAACGCCTCGCGCAGCGCGTGGATCGCCTCGATCTCCTGCTCGGGCGGGTGCACGCCGCCCTTGAGCTTGATCGAGCCGAACCCGTGCCGCTCGATGAGCATCCGGGCCTGCTCCACGATGCCGGCCGGGTCGAGCGCCTCGCCGAACTCGTCCGGCTCCGCGCCGGGGTGACCGGCCCACTTATAGAACAGGTACGCGCTGTACGGCACGGCGGTCCGCACGGCGCCGCCGAGCAGGTCGCTCACCGGGCGGCCGAGCGCCTTGCCCCGGATGTCCCAGCACGCCACCTCGAACGGCGAGAACACCCGGTCCACAGTGGACTCGACGGTCAGCGGCCCGGTCAGCCCGTGCCGGTCCGACCCGGCCTCGCCGCCGAGCGCCGTCGCGATCCGGGAGTGCATCTCGTTCAACCCGTGCACGTCCAGGCCCACCAGCGCGGGTGCGGCCGTGCGCATCCGGGTGAGGTGGCCGATGTCGCCGTAGCTCTCGCCGAGTCCCGAGATCCCCTCGTCGGTGTGCACCTCCACGATGGTGCGCAGCGCCCACGGTTCGTGCACGCCCACCGAGTTCAGCAGCGGTGGGTCGTGGAAGGCGACCGGGGTGATGGTGATGTCGGTGATCCTCATGCGGACAGGCTCCGACCTGCCGCGACGACTTTCTCCAACTCCGCCACGTGCTCGGGGGTCGGGTCCAGCAGCGGCGCGCGGACGCCGCCGACGTCGAGCCCGGTGGCCCGGACCGCCGCCTTCACCAGTGACACGGCGTAACCGGGGACCTTGTCGCGCAACTCGACCAGCGGCTTGTAGAACTCCAGCAGGTACCGGTTGATCAACGCGTCGTCACCGTTGCGCACGGCGTGGTAGAAGCCGAGCGAGATCTCCGGCGCGAAGCAGAACACCGCGGACGAGTACAGGTCCACGCCGATGCCCCGGTACGCGGGCACGGTCAGCTCCGCGGTCGGCAGGCCGTTGAAGAACTGGAACGGCTTGTCGATCGCCGCGCGCACCGCGAGCACGATGCGGTGCAGCAGGTCGATGTCGCCGAGCCCGTCCTTGAACCCGACCACGGTCGGCAGCGACGCGACCTCCACCGCCGTCTCCGGCGTGAACACCGCGTTGTTGCGCTGGTAGACGATCAGCGACAGGTCCGACGCGCCCGCCACCTCCGTCACGTACCGGACCAGCCCCTTCGGCGGGTTGGACACCAGGTACGGCGGCAGCAGCAGCAGACCGTCCGCACCGACCCGTTCGGCGGATCCGGCGATCCGCTTGGCCGTCGGCAGCGGGCCGCCGACACCCGCGAACACCGGCACCCGCCCGGCGGTCGCCTCGACCGCGACGGCCACCGCCCGTTCGACCTCCGACGGCTCCAACGCGTGGAACTCGCCCGTGCCGCAGGCGATGAACACGCCGCCCGCGCCCGCCGCCACCCCTCGTTTGACGTGCTCGGCCAGCACGTCCTCCGCGAGCGCGCCGTCCGCGTCGAACGGCGTCACCGGGAAGAACAGCACCCCATCCAGTTGCATACCCAGACCTTCATCCCTTGATCGCTCCCGTGGTGATCCCACGCAGGAAGGACTTTCGCGTTCCTCGCGCGGCAGCGCGCAGGCGGCGGGCGCGCTGACGGCGAGGTGAAGCAGCAGGGGCACCATCGGCGCTGATGAGCGAGTCCCCGCCGACGTGGCAGTGGTTCGGGTGTGGTTCCGCGGGGCGACCCCGAGGTCGGGATCGCCCCGCGGGGTGGGCCACGACGGCACCGCCGCCACTGGCCGTCGCACCCACGTCCGAGGCGGTGTCGACCGGTGTCACCGGGACACCTTGAGCGAAGGGACGGCCCGAGTCCAGGAGTTGCGCAACCCCGGCCGGCCGCGGGAGTTCACCGGTTCGGCGGACGCCGTCGTCGGTCCGGCCGGCACCGTCGTCGGCCCGGCGGACGCCGTCGTTCCGGTGGGGTCCGCCTCGGCGCGGAGCCGTGCGCCGGGAGACTGGGCGCGGACCTCGGTCGACCTCGCGGCGCGGCGCGTTCGGGCCGAGGGCGGCACGTGGCGGTGCGCCGCTCCGTCGGATGGCCGGTAGCCGCAGGTCGGGTGCGTGATCGGTCCCGCAACGGTCGCTACAGCGACGGCCGTGGCGCACCGGCGGGAGGGTGTCATGGACGGCGACTCCTTGTTCACGGCCGTACTGTTCATATATATGAATCGCGGTCGTACTTGTGAACGTGTTGGGCGGACTGTAAGAATCGGCGCAGCGACGTGTCAAGAGCGTGTTGCCGGAACGTTTCCCGTGGAGGACTTGGTGACTGGACCCGCGTCACCCGCTCGGCCGAACGCGGTCAAGTCGGCCGATCGGACTGTGGAACTGCTCGAAGTGCTGTCGGCATCGGACCGCCCGCTGACCTTGACCGAACTGCACCGCGAGCTGAGCTACCCGAAGTCGAGCCTCTACATGCTGTTGCAGACGCTCGTCGCCAGGGGGTGGGTGGAGCTCGACCCCACCCGCGGCACGTACGGCATCGGCGTGCGCGCGCTGCTCGTCGGCACGTCGTACCTCGACCACGACCCGGTGGTGCAGGTCGCCATCCGCGTGATGGAGCAGGTGCGCCGGGAGATCAACGAGACGGTCCACCTGGCCCGCCTCGACGGCGCGGACGTGGTCTACCTGGCCAGTCGCGAGTCCGAGCACCACCTGCGCGTGGTGTCCCGCGTCGGACGGCGGCTGCCCGCGCACTCCACGTCGCTGGGCAAGGCGCTGCTCGCCGCCCGCACGCCCGCCGAGGTCGACGCGATCCTGCCCGCGCGGCTGACGCCGCTGACCCCGAACACGATCATCGAGCGCCCGGCGCTGCACGCCCAGCTCGCGGGGTTCCGCGCGGTCGGGTACGCGCACGAACGCGAGGAGAACACCCCGGGCCTCGGCTGCTTCGCCGTCGCCCTGCCCTACCGCAACCCGGTGCTCGACGCGATGAGCTGCTCGGTGCCGCTGGGCAGGCTCGACCCCGACCACGAGCGCCAGGTCGTCGAGGCGCTGCTGCACGCGGCCCGCACGATCACCGAACTGCTGCGCCAGTTCGGCCGCTGATTCCTGTTCCGATTCCGAAAGGGCTCGACGTGACCGAGCGAATCCTCATCACCGGCGCCGCCGGCATAGTCGGCACGCTCATGCGCACCCGACTGGCCGCGCCGGACCGGACCCTGCGCCTGCTCGACATCGCGCCGCTGCCGGCCGCCGCCGACGGTGAACGGGTCGAGCTGGTCACGGCCTCGGTGACCGACGAGGCCGCGATGGAGGAGGCGTGCGCGGGGGTCGACGCGGTGATCCACCTCGGTGGGCACAGCCTGGAGCGGCCGTGGGCGGAGATCCTGGACGTCAACATCAACGGCACGCACGTGGTGCTGGAGGCGGCGCGGCGGGCCGGGGTGTCCCGGGTCGTGCTGGCCAGCTCCAACCACGCGGTCGGGTACCACGAGCGCGCTGCCGGCGAGGCGGGCGACTACCTGTTCCCCAAGCCGGACACGTACTACGGCGTGAGCAAGGTGGCGTTGGAGGCGTTGGGCAGCCTGTACGCGTCGCGGTACGGGATGGACGTCATCGCGGTGCGGATCGGGTCGTGCTTCGAGAAGCCGCGTGACGCGCGGATGTTGTCGACGTGGTTGTCGCCGGACGACGGGGCGCGACTGTTCGAGGCCTGCCTGTCGACGCCGTCGCCCGGGTTCCGGGTGGTGTGGGGCGTTTCGGACAACACGCGGCGGTGGTTCTCGCTGGGCGAGGCAGAGGCGCTGGGGTACAAGTCCGAGGACGACTCCGAGGTGTTCGCGGAGGAGGTCCTCGCCGGTGGCGCGCCGGACCCCGGTTCCCCGGCCCTGACGTACCTGGGCGGCGTGTGGTGCACCCCCGAGTTCGACACCGCGGTGAAGGAGGCCGGCCGATGAGCGGCGGCGTGCAGGGGTACAACCCCCGGACGGGCGAGCCGGTCGGCGAGGCGGTGCCGGAGACGTCGGACGTCGAGGTGGACGAGCTGGCGCGGGCCGGCGAGGCGGCGTTCCCGGCTTGGTCGTCGTTGCCGGCGGTGGAGCGGGCCTCGGTGCTGGACGCGGTGGCGGACGCCCTGGGCGCTTCTTCGGCCGAGCTGGTCGAGCTGGCCGACGCCGAGACGGCGCTGGGCGTGCCCCGGTTGACGACGGAGCTCAAGCGGACGACGAACCAGCTGCGGCTGTTCGGCGAGGTGCTGCGCGAGGGCAGCTACGTCGAGGCGACGTTGGACTCGGCGAACCCGGACATCATCCCGCCGAGGCCGGTGCTGCGGCGCCTGCTCCGTCCACTCGGGACGGTGGGCGTCTTCGCCGCGTCGAACTTCCCGTTCGCGTTCTCGGTGGCGGGCGGCGACACGGCGTCCGCGCTGGCCGCGGGCTGCCCGGTGATCGTGAAGGCGCACCCGTCGCACCCCGGCACGTCGCGGGAGACGGCGCGGATCGTGGCGTCCGCGGTGCCGGCGGGGGTCTTCGGGATCGTGCACGGCCAGGAG
This sequence comes from Actinosynnema sp. CA-299493, assembly GCF_050946825.1. Taxonomy (NCBI): domain Bacteria; kingdom Bacillati; phylum Actinomycetota; class Actinomycetes; order Pseudonocardiales; family Pseudonocardiaceae; genus Actinosynnema; species Actinosynnema sp. CA-299493. Next base: position 1,900,745 of record NZ_CP191993.1, on the reverse strand, counting down.
GCCGGCGTGGCGCTGGTCAAGCACCCCGCGATCAAGGCGGTCGGCTTCACCGGCTCCACCGCGGGCGGTCGCGCGCTGTACGACCTGGCCAACGCCCGCCCCGATCCCATCCCGTTCTACGGCGAGCTGGGCAGCGTCAACCCGACCGTCGTCCTGCCCGACGCCGCCGCCGCGCGCCCCGAGGGCTTCGCGGCGGAGTTCGTCGGCTCGTTGACGCTCGGCGTGGGCCAGTTCTGCACCAACCCCGGCCTGCTCTTCGCGCCGGCCTCCCTCGTCCCGGCCTTGGCGGACGCCGTCACGGCCGCCGCGGGCGGCCCGATGCTGAACGAGCGGATGCGCGACTCGTACCGCTCCGGGACCGACGACCTGGCCGCCTCCGGCCTGGCCGACCTGGTCGCCGAGGGCACCGCGCCCACCGAGGGCTGGAGCGTCGGACCGCGCCTCTTCCAGGTGCCGGTGGCGACGTTCGCGGACAACCTCGACAAGCTGACCGAGGAGCACTTCGGCCCGGCGGCGGTCGTGGTGACCTACGACGACCCGGCCGAGCTGGAGCCGGTCCTCCCCCGGCTGCCCGGCACGCTCACCGGCACCGTGCACGCCGCCGACTCCGAGCACGAGCGCGCGGGCCGCGTCGCCGAGGCGCTGCGGCCGGTGGTGGGCCGGCTGATCTTCAACGGCTGGCCGACCGGTGTCGCCGTGGCCTGGGGCATGCACCACGGCGGACCGTGGCCGTCCACCACGAACCCGCTGCACACGTCCGTCGGGGCCACCTCGATCCGGCGGTGGGTGGCACCGGTGACCTACCAGTCCTGGCCGGACGCCCTGCTGCCCGCCGAGCTGCGCGAGGGCAACCCGCTGGGCATCCCGCGCCGGGTGGACGGGGTGCTCGGGGTCCACTGAGCGACCCGCCACCCCACCGAGCGACCCCGTCCACTGGGCGGGGTCGCTCGCCGTGCGGGGGAACCGGGTCGTCGCGCACCACGTCGGTTGTGGGTGGGATCAGCCGACAAGACGGGGCAAGCGCAGTGATGGATACCTACCGCATCTCGATCGACGGCAGAGCGGGCGCGACGCTGCGTGGACGGGTGCACATCATCAACCCCGACGCGGAGGCGGTTCCGCCGGGTCGGGACTTCGCGCTGCGGGTGATCGTGGAGGTGTGGCACCGGATCCGGCACGGGCACTTCTTCACGTCCGCTGAGGAGAACCTGCCCGACGACCGGCTGCACCTCCGCCTGGAGGAGCTGGGCGGCGTGGTGGAGGACCTGCGGTCGGTGTTCGAACCGCTCAGGGCGTTGGACCGCGGGGACGCCCGTGCGTTCCACGAGCGGGCGTGTCAGGTCGTCGTCGACTACCGCCTCGGCGAGGTCCGGAACTGGCCGCCGCCGTGGGACTTCGGCGATGAGGACGACGAGGAGTACGACGAAGGCGCGTACGCGGACAAGTTGGCCGCGATGACGCTGGAGGACTACCCGTACGCCGAGTTCACGATCACCGTGGACGACATCCGCCACGTCGCGCACATCGGTGGCGGCATCCACTTCGCCACGGCGATCCACGGCGGGTTCGGCTGGGAGTGATCGGCGCTGGTCACCACGCTTCGATGAGCGGGGCGTCGTGGTCGTGCCGCCGCCACTGCTCGGTCATGCGGCCGAGTCGGGACGGCGAGGCCACGCCGCGCACGGTCGCGATCTTGCCGTCGCGGACCTCCAGGACGCCGACGCCCACGACCCGGTCGTCCACCACGGCGATCACGGCCGGTGTGCCGTTGACCAGGCCGGCGTGGATCGCCACGGCGCCACCGACCAGCCTGCGCTTCGCGGGGGTCGGCTTGAAGCCGGCGCGCAGGGCGGCGGCGATGCGCTCGGGAGCCGAGTACCTCAGCAGCTTCTCGGACAGGCCGGCGCCGTCGGAGATCGCGGTCGCGTCGTCGGTCAGCAGGGCCACCAGGCGTTCGGTCCGGCCGGAGGACGCGGCGGCGAGGAACTCCGCCACGATCCGGCGCGCGGAGGCGCGGTCGACCTCGCCCAAGGTGCGCCCGGCGGCGACGTGGCGGCGGGCGCGGTGGGCGTGCTGCTGGCTCGCGGACTCGGTGATGTCGAGGATCCCGGCGATCTCGGCGTGACCGTAGGAGAAGGCCTCGCGCAGGACGTAGACGGCCCGCTCGACCGGCGTGAGGCGTTCCAGGAGGGTCAGCACCGCCAGGGTGACCGACTCGCGCTGCTCGACGGTGTCGGCCGGGCCCAGCATCGGGTCGCCGTCGAGGAGCGGTTCGGGCAGCCAGGCGCCCACCGCGCGTTCGCGCCGGGTCTTGGCCGAGCGCAGCCGGTCGAGGGACAGGTTCGTGACGACCTTGGTCAGCCACGCCTCGGGCACCTCGATGTGGCCCTGGTCGGCGGCCTGCCAGCGGAGGAACGCGTCCTGCACGGTGTCCTCGGCGTCGGCGGCCGAGCCGAGCAGGCGGTAGGCCAGCGAGGTCAGCCGGTCCCGGCCAGCCTCGAAACGCGCCAAGGTCGCGCTGTCCATGGCGGTCACGCTAGGCGACGACCGCTTCGGCGGCCTTGGCCAGGTGGTGCCTGCGGGTCGGCATCCCGAAGGTCGGGTGGGCCATGCCGAAGGCGGCGCCCCGGAGGACGAGCGCCTTGACGCGGGCGGCCGGGCGACCGCGCAGGGCCCAGCTCCTCGACCGCGCGTCGCCGTCGACCACCTGGAGGATCCCGTCCTGCCGACCGAGGCTGATGTGGTTGCCGACGTAGCCCAGGGAGCTCGTCGGGATCTCGCGGCCGGTCAGGTCACCGACGATCGCGGCCACGGCCTGCGCGCCGGTGCACCCGGCCGAGGCGCAGGACATCGGCAGCGGGCGGCCGTTGTCGCCGATGGCGTGGACGCTGTCGCCGGCGGCGTAGACGCCGGGGTGCGAGACCGAGCGCATCAAGCGGTCGACCAGGATCCGGCCGTTGTCCGCGACGTCGAGACCACTGGCCGCGGCGAGCGGGTGGGCGGCGAAACCGGCGGCCCAGACGGTCGCGTCGGAGGTGAAGGTCGTGCCGGCGGCGATGGCCGCGGTGGCTTCGACCCGGTCGACGGTGGTGTGTTCGTGGACCGTGATGCCGAAGCGGTCGAACGCGCGCCGCAGGTGGCGACGTGCCCTGGGGCCGAGCCAACCGCCCAGCTCACCGGTGGTGGCGAGGGTGACGTCGAGGCCGGGACGGGATTCGGCGATCTCGGTGGCGGCCTCGATCGCGGTCAGGTTGCCGCCGACGACCACGACCGCGCCGTGCCCGCCCAGCTGGTCGAGGCGGTGGCGCAGGCGGAGCGCCGACGGCCGGTCGGCGACCGGGAAGGCGTGCTCGGCCACGCCCGGGACGCCGTGGTCGGCAACGGCGCTGCCGAGCGCGTAGAGGAGGGTGTCGTAGTCGAGCCGGCCGTCGGTCGTGGTGACCGTCCGCCGCTCGGGGTCGACGGCGGTGACCCGGGCCAGGCGCAGGCGGATGCCGGTGCCCGCGAACAACTCCGCCAGGTCGTGGCGGCGGAGGTCCTGGCCCGCGGCGAGCTGGTGCAGGCGCATCCGCTCGACGAAGTCGGGTTCGGCGTTGACGACGGTGATCTCGACGTCGTCGGCGTGCAGGCGGCGGGCGAGCTGTCCGGCGGCGTAGCCCCCGGCGTAACCGGCTCCCAGGACGACGATGCGGTGCTTCATGGTGTGCTCCTGTCGGGTTCGCTCGCCCCTCTGAACGAGACGGCGATCCGATTCCTGACAGGACCTCGTTGTGGCGTGGGTCACCCGTCCCCTGTGGACGGCGGCGCGGGAGTCGACGCGGACTCGGTTTCGACCTCCTCCGGCCGGGGCCGTCGACCGTCCGCGCCGTCACCGCCACCCGCGGTGCGACGGTCACCGCGGCACCGCGGGCGGACGGCGGGTTGCGGTTGCGGTCAGATTCGCCGGAGGGCTGTGAGGAACGCCCGGAACGGGCGCTCCGCGAAGATCAATCTGGAACCTGGTCGTTTGCTGTCCCGGACGCTGGTCGTGTTCCGTCCCACGGCCAGCTCGACGCAGTTGTTGCCCGCGCCGGAGTACGTGCTCTTGCGCCACGCCTTGTCGTTGTTCATGTGTCCTTCAGTGCGGTTGCCAGTTTTCTGATCAGCGAAGCCGACTCCTTGGGCGAAAGGGCGACCTCGCTCACGATTTCCTCGAAGTGCAACAGGTACTTCTGCACGTCGGCGCGATTGTCCACCCACTTGCCACCACCCGCGTACTCCAGGTACACGGCCGAAGGATCACTTTCCTCGAAGCGGAGAGCGGTCGCGCCACCGCCCGACATCGTCCCGTGGGCGCCGGCGCCGAACGAAACCACTTGGATGGTGATGTTGTCCTGCTTCCCCTTCTCGAGCAAATGCGACAACTGCTCGCGCATGACGGTGGTGCCGCCGACGATCCGGTGCAAGGCCGCCTCGTCGATCACCGCGTGCAGCCGCAACCCCGGCAACCGGCGCTGCCGGTTGGCCAGTGCCGCGGCCACCTGTTCCAACGACACCGACGAGTCCATGAACCGCTGTCCCGCGAGCCTGATCGCCGCCGCGTAGGCGGGCGTCTGGAGCAGCCCCGGGATGACGATCATCTCGATGGTGCGCACCTCCGTGGCATCTGCCTCCTGCCGGGCGTACGTCCGTGCCTCCGGGGTGAAGGCAGCGGCGTGCACCAGGCGGGTGCCGTCCTGCTTCGCGTCCTCCCACAGCGCTTCCGCCTCGCGCCGCTCGGCATCGGTCGCCCCGTAGAGGCCGAGCAGCGCACCCAGTTCGGTCCAACTCGGACTGATGTAACCGTTCTCCATCCGCGACAGCGTCGACTGCGTCTTCCTGGTCAGCGCGTGGTAGTCGATCTCGGTCTTGCCCGCCCGCTTGCGCAATGCGTTGAGGAACTGCCCCAGCTTGCGCTTGCGTCGGGTTTGGACGGCTGCCATGCGGATCTCTCCTCGCTGGAAAAGAACTGCGAACACCCTAGTGCTGTTCCGCAGCCCGCTCTCGTTCACTCGATCGAGTTCAAAAGGTGCATATACGCCCTCCGCTCATCCCCGCCGTCGGTGGCGGCACCGACGCCGCCCGGCACGCCCCAGGACGCGCCCGACGAACCGGACGGGTGATCAGCGCGGACTAAAGTCTGGCCACATGTACATCTCGCAGGTCCGGCTGCGGAACGTCAAGGGGTTCCACGGCGCCCGCGAAGTGGATCTCAAGCTCACCGCGCCCGGCTGGACGGTGATCGCCGGCCGCAACGGGTCCGGCAAGACCTCGCTGCTGAGGGCGATCGCGCTGGCCGTGAGCGGTCCGGCGGTGGCCCGCAACCTGGTGCCGGACTTCGAGAACTGGGTCACCGCGGGACAGCGGGAAGGTGTCGTCCAGGTCCAGTTCACCCACGACCGGCGGGTGGAGCGGTTCGGCAAGGGCCGCCCGCCGGAGGGCAGGCTGTGGGCCGGCCTCGGCTGGACGATGCCCGACGAGGAGAGCCGACCGACGCACCGGGGCCTTCAGCCGTCGCTGAAGGAGAAGCTGGAGGGCAGCAAGACCGCCGCCCTGCGCGGACCGTGGCAGGACAACCCGACCGGGTGGTTCTGCGCGGCCTACGGCCCGTTCCGGCGGCTCGTCGGCGGCGCGGGCGAGGCCCAGCGGCTGATGCTCAGCCACGGTCCGGTGTCGCGGCTGGCGAGCCTCTTCCACGAGGACGCGTCGCTGGCCGAGGGCGTCGGCTGGCTGATCGAGCAGCACCTGAGGTCGCTGGAGCGCAGGCCGGGCGCGGAGGAGCTGAAGACCGTCGCCCTCGGCGTGCTGTCGGACGGCCTGCTGCCCGACGACTACCGGATCGAGGGCGTCGACTCCGACGGGCTGTGGGTGGTCAGCGGCGGGCACCGGTTCCCGCTGCGCGAGATGAGCGACGGCTACCGCACCGTCGCCGCGCTCGTGGTGGACCTGATCAAGCAGATCCACGAGTCCTACGGCGACCTCAGGACCACGCCCACCGCGCACGGCCTGGCCCTGACCGCGCCCGGCGTGGTCATCATCGACGAGGTGGACGCGCACCTGCACGTGTCGTGGCAGAAGCGGATCGGCGGGTGGCTCAAGGAGCACTTCCCGAACATCCAGTTCATCGTCACCACGCACAGCCCGTACCTGTGCCAGGCCGCCGATCCCGGCGGGCTGGTCCGGCTGCCCGGACCGGACCGGCAGGAACCGCCGCGGGTCGTCGACCAGGACCTCTACGAGCGGATCGTCTACGGCAGCGGCGACGACGCGGTGCTCTCGGAGCTGTTCGGCCTCGACACGCCCTACTCCGAACGCGCGCAGCAGCTGCGCGCCGAGCTGGTGGAGCTGGAGGTGGCGGTGATCGGCGGCACGGCCGACGCGCGCGCCGTGCGCCGTTACGAGGTGCTGCGCGCGTTGCTGACCAGCTCGCCCGTGGCACGCGCGCGTGAGGTGTCCGCGCGGCTGGAACGCGACGGGACGTGAACGGGACGTGATCCGGCTCGTCCGACCCGCGCTGCCCGCCGAACTGGCCGACCGGCTGCCCGGGCTGACCGACGAGATCGGGAACGCCGCCCACCCCACCCGCGCGGCACGCACGTTGTGGAAGCGCACCGCTGTGCGGCGGACCGTGCACGCGCCGTTGCGGCGGCTGCTGGAGGACATGGCGCCGGGCTACCGGCGGTGCATGTACTGCGGCGACAGCCAGGGCACGGACATCGACCACTTCGAGCCGCTGTCGCTCAACCCGCTGCGCACGTTCGACTGGCTCAACCACCTGCTGGCCTGCTCGACGTGCAACAGCAACCTCAAGCGGGACCGGTTCCCGGTGGCCGCCGACGGCACGCCGCTGCTGGTCGACCCCAGCACCGAGGACCCGTTCGACCACTTGCTGCTGACGCTGTCGCTGGGCGTCTACGTGGCGCGCACGGAGAAGGGCGCGGCCACCGTGGACGTCTGCGGGCTCAACCGGCCGGTGCTGACCCAGGGTCGGGCGCACGCGAGGCGGGTGGTGCTGATGTGCCTGGAGCGGTGGACGGCCGGGCGGGCGCTCGACTCGGCGGCCGAGATGCGCGAGGCCGTGCTGACCGTCCGGGGACAGCCGTTCGCCGACGTGTGCCAGGCGATGCTGCGGCTGGCGCGGTCGCCCGGCGCGGAGCGGGTGTTCGAGGAGACGCCGTGGGCCCTGACCGTGCTGCGGGACGACGAACTGCGCGCCCAACTGCTCGCGTGACGCAGGCGCAGGCCGGACCGTCCACAGAGCCCTCTCGCGCACCTGTGCCGGCTCCGGTCCGGTAAAACCGCCTGAAATTGTCGGACCTCCGGTCCATCATGGCCCGATGGCAGACGCAATCGTGGCCGAAGGACTGGTCAAGCGCTACGGGTCGGTGATCGCCCTCGACGGCCTCGACCTCGTGGTGCCGGAAGGGACCGTCATGGGCCTGCTCGGGCCCAACGGCGCGGGCAAGACGACGACGGTGCGCGTGCTCACCACGCTGCTGGAGCACGACGAGGGCACGGCGACCGTCACCGGCCTCGACGTCATCGCCGACGCCAAGGAGCTGCGCCGCCGGATCGGGCTGTCCGGCCAGTACGCGGCCGTCGACGAGAACCTGACCGGCTTCGAGAACCTCGACATGGTGGGCCGGCTCTACCACCTGGGCAAGCAGCGCAGCCGGGAACGGGCGCGCGAGCTGCTGGAGCGGTTCGACCTGGTGGAGGCCGCCGACCGGCCGGTGAAGGGCTACTCGGGCGGCATGCGCCGCCGGCTCGACCTGGCTGGCGCGCTGGTGGCCAAGCCGAGGGTGCTGTTCCTCGACGAGCCGACCACGGGCCTGGACCCGCGCAGCCGGCTCGGCATGTGGGACGTCATCGCGGAGCTCGTGGCGGGCGGCACCACGTTGCTGCTCACCACGCAGTACCTGGAGGAGGCCGACCGGCTCGCGGACAAGATCGCGGTGATCGACCACGGCCGGGTCATCGCGCTGGGCAGCGCGGACGAGCTGAAGGCGCAGGTCGGCGGTGAACGGCTGGAGCTGACCGTCAGCTCGGCCCAGGACGCGGCGACGGCGAAGGCGGCGCTGACGCCGCTGGCGATCTCGGAGATCACGGTGGACGAGCGCGGGCACCGGCTGACCGTGCCGGTGTCGGGCGGCGCCGACGTGCTGGTGGACGGCGTCCGGAGGCTGGACGCCGAGTCGGTCAAGGTGCTCGACATCGGCCTGCGCAGGCCGACGCTGGACGACGTGTTCCTCACGCTGACCGGACATGCGACCGGCGCCGAGGACAAGCAGGGGGAGCAGGCAGAATGAGCGCGTTCACGCAGGCGTTGGGCGACGGCGCGGTGGTCGCCAAGCGCAACCTCATCAAGATCAAGCGGGTCCCGGACCTGATCGTGTTCTCGACGTTGTCGCCGATCATGTTCGTGCTGTTGTTCGCGTACGTGTTCGGCGGCTCGATCGCCATCCCGGGCATGGACTACCGCGAGTTCCTGATGGCCGGGATCTTCGCGCAGACCGTGGTGTTCGGCGCGACGATCACCGGCGCCGGGCTGGCCGAGGACATCCAGAAGGGCGTGATCGACCGGTTCCGGTCGCTGCCCATGGCGCGGTCGGCGGTGCTGATCGGGCGGACCACCAGCGACCTGGCGAACAACGTCATCGTCGTGCTGGTGATGTCGGTGACCGGGCTGATCGTCGGCTGGCGGATCCACTCGTCGCCGCTGGAGGCGCTGGCCGGGTTCGCGTTGCTGCTGCTGTTCGCCTACGCGGTGTCGTGGGGCATGGCGATCGTCGGGCTGATGGTGCGCAGCCCCGAGGTGTTCAACAACGCCTCGTTCATCGCGATCTTCCCGCTGACCTTCATCGCGAACACGTTCGTGCAGGAGAGCAACCTGCCCGGACCGCTGAAGGCGTTCGCCGAGTGGAACCCGGTGTCGGCGGTGACGGCCGCGGCCCGCCAGTTGTTCGGCAACACCAACCCGCTCGCGCCGGCGGCGGACGTGTGGCCGTTGCAGCACCCGGTGCTGATGACGTTGATCTGGGTGGTCGTGTTCCTGCTGATCTTCGTGCCGCTGGCGATCCGGCAGTACCGCAAGGCGGTGGCGCGCTAGGCGGGACGGCGGCACGGGGTTTGTCAAGAGGCGAACAGGTTTCAGATCGGTCGCCTGATGGGTAGCCGGTGGACAACAGAGCCCTAGGAGGCGCAGATGTCCACCGGTACCACCATCGGCGTGATCGTCGTCGTGCTGGTCGTACTGGCCGCGATCGCGGTGCTGCTGAAGTTCGTGATGCAGCGCAAGAGGTTGCGCTCGAAGTTCGGTCCCGAGTACGAGCGGGCCCTTGAGCACAACGGCAGCCGCATGGCGGCGGAACGCGAACTCTCCGAGCGGGAGCGCGAGCACTCGAAGCTCGAACTCCGCACCCTCGACGCCACGACTCGCGACACCTACGCCCGCAACTGGACCCTCGTCCAGGAGCAGTTCGTCGACGAGCCGACCCAGGCGGTGAGCCAAGCGGACCACCTCGTCACCGACCTGATGGCCGAACGCGGTTACCCCACCGAGGACTTCGAGCGGCGCGAGAAGCTGCTGTCCGTCGAGCACGCCCGCACCCTCGACCACTACCGCGAGGCGCACTCGGTGGTCGAACGCCAGGAGCGCGGTGAGGCGACGACCGAGGACCTGCGCACCGCGATGGTCCACTACCGCACCGTGTTCGAGGACCTGCTGGGCGACCACCGGGAAGGGGCACGGTCATGACCGATCAACGTCAGCACCTCACCACCGAGGACTTCGCCGAGCGCACGCCGCTCGACCACGATCCGCTGGACGGCCACCGGGCCGAGCGCGAGCCGATCGAGCAGACCCCGGCCGACCGCGACGTCGCGGAGCCGAACCTGACCGACCAGGAACGCTTCGACCGTGAGCCGGTGGCGCACGAGTCGACCACGTACGGTTCTGCGACGCACGACTCCGCGACGGACGAGTCGGCGACGCACGAGTCGGCGACGCACGAGTCGGCGACGCACGAGTCGGCCACCCTCGACGAGCCGGTCGCGTTCGACGAGCACGACACCCGGCAGCAGCCCGCCGGGCACGAGGCCGTCGAGGGCGACGGGCACGAAGCGCCGGTCGAGCTGTCCGCGACCGACACGACGGCCGGCGACGCCCCGCTCTTCACCCCGGACGACGCGGCCGACTACCAGGCCGAGTGGCGCGCGTTGCAGGCCGACTTCGTCGACGACCCCCGCGAAGCCGTGCAGCGGGCCGACGAACTGGTCGCCCAGGTGATGCAGTCGCTGGCCACCACCTTCACCGAGCACAAGCACTCGCTCGAGGAGCAGTGGCAGCGCGGCGACGAGGCGCAGACCGAGGAGCTGCGACAGGCACTCAAGCGCTACCGCACGTTCTTCGACCGGCTGCTGTCCGTCTGACTGCCCGTTCGACGGTCCGGGTGACTGCCGGGTGGGTGCGAGCGTGAAACCGAAGGAGCGATGACTCCCCGTTGTGCGTCTGGCGACCCAGGTGCACAACGGGTGTTTCACGTCCGCGGCACGACTCAGCCCGGCAGTTCCCGGATCTCCATCTCCAGCACGTCGATCTCGTCGCTGATCGCCTCGTCCAGCATCCGGTCGAGCAGCTCGGAGCAGTCCGAGGACCCGATGCCGAACCGGGGCACCTGCTCCCACCACACCGCCGGGTTGTTCCAGAACGAGCCGGAACCCTGGTCGACGCGTTCGAGGCAGCGTAGCCGCGAATCGTCGTCCGGCAGTCGGCGGACGTGGTCGATGAACCGGGCCAGCGCGTCCGGGTTGATCACCGGCACCGCGCCGTACCCGCGCAGGCAGTCCTCGAGCTCCCGCAGGAACTCCTCTTTGAACGTCACGGCGCCACCCCCGCTTCCCCCGCGACCGCGCGGGTGAGGAGGACTCACGTACCAGGGCAACAACGGTACATCCGCCGGGGCGCGCAGAACTTGCTGCCAATGGGCGGTTTCCGGGAAAGATTCGCTAACGTTCCGCGCCCGGCCGCGTCGAGGACCCCGCCATTCCACTGTTATGTCCTCAGTGGACCGACGAGGTGTTCACCGCCCGGTTACCGTCGCGTGACCTTCACTCCGCGCGCAACCGCGCGATGAAGCTGAACCGGTCGCCCCGGAAGAGCGAGCGGACCCGCTCGATCGGCTCGCCGACGTCGTCGTGGGACACGCGGTGCAGCAGCAGCATCGGCAGCGCCGGGTTCGTGCCGATGAGCAACGCCTCGCGCGGCGTCGCCAGGACCGTCTCCACCCGCTCCTCGGCCTCGGCGAACACCACGCCCAGCCGGTCGGACAGGCAGGCGTACAGCGACGTGGTCGGGTCCAGCTCCTCCAGCAACGTCGGGAACCGCGCCGCGGACAGGTAGGTCGACTCCAGCCCGACCCGCTCGCCGTCGGCCAGCAGCACGCGTTCCAGGTGGACGACCTCGTCACCCCGCCCGATCCGCAGGTCCCGCGCCAGCACGTCGTCCGCGGGCAGGTGCTCGACGGTGATCACGCTGCGCGCCGCGTCGACGCCCTGCCTCCGCATGCCCTCGGTGTAGCTGAGCAGCGACAGCGGCTGCACCAGCTTGGGCGGCCCGACGTAGGTGCCGCTGCCCTGCCGGCGTTGCAGCTTGCCTTCGAGCACCAGTTCCCCGACGGCTTGGCGCAGCGTCACCCGCGACACCGCGAACCGCTCGGCCAGCTCCCGCTCCGACGGCAGCGCCGTGCCCTCGCCGAGGGCGTCGACGAGCCACAGCAGCTCGGTCTTCACCGCGTAGTAGCGCGGGATGCGGCCGTGCTCGGGGATGCCGGCGCGGACCGGCCCGTCCGCGCGGTACTGGGGCACGTAATGCGAGGCATGCACACAGCCGAGCCTACGGGGCGGTCCGGGCCGGTCGGACCGCTGACGGGGTGGGTCTCAGATCACGGCACGAGCGCCGGCGGCTCCGGGATGGCGTAACCGGAGGCTCCCACGTTGGTCTCCAACGACTTGCGCCACTCGCCGGTGTCGATCATCTTCCGAACGGCCGCGGTCACCTCGGCCTTGCTGGTCGGATCGCCCTTGCGCAGGCCGATGCCGTACTCCTCCTTGCTGAACGGCCGGTTGACCACGCGCAGCAGCTCGGGGTTCTGCGCGGCGTACCCGGCGAGGATCACGTCGTCGGTCGTCATGGCGTCCACCTGCTCGGCCAGCAGCGCCGTGACGCAGTCGCTGAAGTTGGGGTACTCCACCAGCTGCACCGACTGCGCGAACTGGTCCTTCACGTACTGCGCCGAGGTGGTGTTGGCCACCGAGCACAGCTTCAGGTTGCCGGAGTTGAGCGATTCCGGCCCGGTGATGCGCTCATCGGTCAACCGCACCAGCAGATCCTGCCCGGCGACGAAATACGGGCCTACGAAGTCGATTACCTCCTTGCGCTTGTCGGTGATGGAGTAGCTGGACACGACGAGGTCCGCGGCGCCGTCGACGAGCAGCTTCTCGCGTTCCGACGGCGTCGCCTCGGTGAAGGTGATGCCGGATTCCTCGACACCCAGTTCTTTTGCCACATAACGGGCCACGTCGACGTCGAAGCCGCGGTAGGTGCCGTCCAAACGGCGCAAACCGAGCCCCGGTTGGTCGTACGCCACGGCGATCGTCAGCTTGTCCGAGTTGTCCGCCTTGCCGGTGACGGTCGTGTCGTCACCGGTGGAGCACGACGAGAGGACAAGCGTGGCGGAACACGCCACGACAAGGGCGCGCAACGGTGCCAGAGCCATTCTTCCCCTTTTCGGGAGCTTCCTCGGGTTGCCGGGAAACTTAAGCGCCCCAAAGGATTTGGTCCATAGCCAGGAAGAAGATAGGGGAAACATGATCGGTCAAGGGTGACGTTCCGGTGTCGAGCGCGTGACGGTGCTAGCGCGCCCCTCCGGGCGAACGCAGCCGCCGGGGGCCGGTGTCGGGTCGCGACGGCGGCGGCCCCAGCGTCACCCGGGCGCTGCTGACGTACGCGCCGGCGGCGCTGGCCAGCACGGGTTCCAGCGACAGCTCCCGCACCTCGGGCAGGTCCTCGGCGAGCGCGGCGAGCCGCAGCACCAGGTCCTGCAACGCGGCCAGGTCCGCCGGCTCGTCGCCCCGGTACCCCGCCAGCAGCGGCGCGGCCTTGGGCGCGCGCACCAGCGCCGCCGCGTCCGCGTCCGTCAGCGGCACCGCCCGGTACGCCCGGTCCCCCAGCAGGTCGCTCACCAACCCCGACAACCCGAACGACACCAGCGTGCCGAACGACGGGTCGTCCTGGAGGCCCAGCACGCACGAGATCCCCTTGGGCGCCATGCGCTGCACGTACACGTCCGGCCGGTCGGACATCCCGGCCAGCATCCCGTACGCGGTGCGCACGGCCTCCTCGCCGGACAGGTCGAGCCGCACGCCGACCAGGTCGGTCCGGTGCCGCAGCCGGTCGTCGGTGGACTTCATCGCCACCGGGTAGCCCAGCTCCCCCGCCGCGCGCACCGCCTCGTCCGCCGAGGTCACCACCCGGAACGGCACGACCGCCACCCCGTAGCACGCGAGCAGCCGCACGGTCGTGCCGTCGTCGAGCAGCCGTTCGCCGTCCAGCCGTTGCGCCTCCACGACCGCCTGCGCGGCGGCGGTGTCGATGCCCTCGGGCCGGACGAACGCGCCCTGCGGCGCGGACCTCCACCGCGCGTACCGCGTCACGCGCGCCAACGCGAGCACAGCGCGCTCCGGGCTCGGGTAGGACGGCACGGAACCCCGGCCGGGCGCACCACCGGGACCGGGCACCGCCAGTTCGGCCGGCACGCCCTCCACGGCCAGGAACGTCGACGCGATCGGCTTGGTCCGCCCGCTCCGCTCCACCACCTCGCGCAGCGCGCGGGCGAAAGACGTGCCGGGCACCGCCAGCGGCGGCACGAACACGACCACCAGCGCATCCGCGTCCGGGTTCGCCAAGGCCTCCTCCACCGCCGCCGCGAACGCCTCGGGCCCGGCCTGCGCGCCCACGTCCACCGGCTCGCCGGCCAGCTCCAGGCCCTGTGCCAGCGCGGTGTCCGCCGCCAGCAGCCCGATCGCGGTCGAGTTGCCGACCACGGCGACGCGCGGCCCGGCGGGCAGCGGCTGGTGCGCGAGCAGCAGCGCGGTGTCGAACAGCTGGGCCAGCGACTCCACCCGGATCACGCCGGCCTGCTCGAACAACGCCTGCACGCTCGACTCGTCCACCGGCACCGACGTCGCCGCCAGCGCGGGCGTCACCGCGTGCCGACCGGACTTCACCGCGACGATCGGCTTGGTGCGACCGAGCCGGCGGGCCAGCCGGGCGAACTTGCGCGGGTTGCCGAACGACTCCAGGTACAGCAGCACCACGTCGGTGGCCGGGTCGGTCTCCCAGTACTGGAGCAGGTCGTTGCCGGAGACGTCCGAGCGGTTGCCCGCGGAGACGAACGTGGACAGACCGAGCCCGCGGTCGGCGGCGGTGGCCAGGATCGCGGTGCCCAGCGCACCGGACTGGCAGAAGAAGCCGGTGCGCCCGCGGGCCGGCAGCTTCGGCGCGAGCGTGGCGTTGAGGCGCACGCCCGCGTCGGTGTTCAGCACGCCCAGCGCGTTCGGGCCGACCACCCGCATCCCGTGCGCACGGGCCTCGGCGGCGAGCCTGCGTTCCGCGCTCAACCCGCCCGGACCCGTCTCGCCGAACCCGGACGTGACCACGACCAGCGCTTTCACGCCCTTGGCCAGGCAGGCGTCCAGCACCTCGTCCACGCCGGCGGCGGGCACCGCGACCACGGCGAGGTCCACGTCGTCCGGGATCTCCAGCACCGACGGGTAGGCGCGCACCCCGCGCACGGACCGGTGCTCGGCGTTCACCGGGTAGACCGGCCCGGCGAAGTCGGCGGCGAGCAGGTGCGTCAGGACCGCGTGGCCGATCTTGGTCTGGTCGGTGGACGCGCCGATCACCGCGATCGACCTCGGGTGCAGCAGGTTGTGCACGCTGCGCGCCTCGGCGGCCTGCTCGCGGGCGCGGGCCACCTCGACCGACTCCTCGGTCGGGTCGATGTCGAACTCCAGGTGCACCACGCCCTCCTCGAACGCGCGGCTCACGCCGTAGCCCGCGTCCCGGAAGATCCGCACCATCTGGCCGTTCTCCGCCAGCACCTCGGCGGTGAACCGGCTCAGCCCCCGTTCCCGCGCGGCCGCGGCGAGGTGTTCGAGCAGGATCGAGCCGAGGCCGCGGCCCTGGTGGGCGTCCTCCACCACGAACGCGACCTCGGCCGAGCTCCCCCCGGGAGAGCCGGCGCCGCCGAGGCGGTCGTAGCGGCCGACGGCCACGATGTCGTCGCCGAGCAGCGCGGTGAACGCCACCCGGTCGACGTGGTCGACGGTGCTGAAGCGTTCGAGGTCGCGCTTCGGCATGCGCGGGTAGGGGCCGAAGTAGCGGTAGTAGCGGGTCCGCTCGGACAGCCTGCCGTGGAACGCGAGCAGCTTCTCCGCGTCGTCGGGCGTGATCGGGCGCAGGTGGACCGTGCCGCCGTCGCTGAGCACGACGTCGGCCTCCCAGTGCCTCGGGTAGTCGAACGGGTCCACGGCTCAGTCCCTCGGGTCGTCGGGGTCCAGGCCGTGCAGCGGGAACACCGCGCGCCGGGTCTGCGCCACCGCCAGGTCGACCGGCGTGTCCAGCTGGCCTCCCCACGGCTCGAACGCGGTGTCGGAACCGTCGGTCATGGACGTCGGCAGCGGCCGGTTCGGCGCCAGGGTCGAGGCGTGGGCGACCCAGTCGGCGGGCAGCGGCGTGTCCGGGGCCACTTCCCGGTCCAGCACGGTGGCCAGCAGGTGCGTCCAGCTGCGCGGCACCACGCGCAGCAGCTCGTACCCGCCGCCGCCCAGCGCCAGCCAGCGGCCGTTCGCGGTCTGCTCGGCCAGCTCGCGCAGGCGGCGGTAGATGGCGCGGTGGCCGTCCACGGTGAGCGCGAGGTCGGCCAGCGGGTCCTCGCGGTGCGTGTCCACGCCGCACTGCGTGACCAGCAGCTGCGGCCCGAACGCCCGGAGGACGGCCGGGACGGTGGCCTCGAACGCGCGCAGCCAGCCCTGGTCGCCGGTGCCGGGCGGCAGGGCCAGGTTCACGGAGGTGCCCTCCGCGCCCCTGCCACCCACCTCGGCGGGTCGTCCGGTGCCCGGCCAGAGGCTCGTCGGGTTCTGGTGGATCGAGACGGTGAGCACGCGCGGGTCGTCGTGGAACGCGGCCTGCACGCCGTCGCCGTGGTGCACGTCGGTGTCGACGTAGGCGATCCGGTCGAAGCCGTTGTCCAGCAGCCACGAGATCGCCACGGCGCAGTCGTTGTAGACGCAGAACCCGGCCGCGTGGTCGCGCATGGCGTGGTGCAACCCGCCCGCGATGTTCACCGCCCGGATCGCCTCGCCCGAGGCGATCCGCCGCGCGGCGGCCAGCGAACCGCCGACGACCAGCGCGGACGCCTCGTGCATCCGGGCGAACACCGGGTTGTCCGCGGTGCCCAGGCCGTGGCCGACGTCCCAGCCGGCCATCGGCGCGGCCCGCACGGCGTTGAGGTAGGACGGCTCGTGCGCGCGTTCGATCTCGTCGTCGGTCGCCGGGTCGGGCGCGATGAGCCCCACGCCGTCCAGCACGCCGAGCGCGGTCGCCAACCGGACGGTCAGGTCCAGCCGGACGGGGTTGAGCGGGTGGTCCCCGCCCAGGTCGTAGCCGAGGAAGGACTCGTCCCAGACGACGGCGGCTCCCGTACCCATGTCGGCAACCTAACCCACCACGCGCGCGGTGGTGTGATCACAGGTTGGTCGACCCCGGCGTGGGGAGGTCCCCGGTGGACTTAGAGTCTGGCGAGACGACGCGGGCCAGATTGCGGCCATCGAGGATGGAACCCCGCACGTCGGAACGGGGTCAGAGAAGACATGCACCTGCGACGAGTCCCCGCCCTGACCGCTGCGCTGGCCATGGCGCTCACGCTCGGCCTGTCGGCCTGCGCCACCACGGTCTCCGGCAGCCCGGTCGCCGCGGCGGGTGGGTCGACCGGTGAGAAGACCGCTTCCGGCAAGCCGTCGTCGACCAAGACGTCCTCGCCCAAGACCTCCAGCAAGGCGGGCGAGCCGAAGACCACCGAGGCCGAGAAGCCGTCCGGCGACGTGAAGATCACGACGAAGAAGAAGACCGAGGGCTACGAGGACTGCGACATCCTCACGCCCGAGGACGTGGCCGCCGCCGTCGGCGCGTCGAAGGGCGGCGAGAAGGGCTGCGTGCAGAGCACCGAGGACCCGTTCTCGGTCGTGCTGTTCATGGTCACGTTCGCCGAGTACGAGGGTGAGGCGCGGACCATCGAGGTCGGCGGCAACACCGCGTACGAGGTGAAGGAGAAGGGCGGCGACTGCACGGTGCTGGTCATGCTGACCGACGACCCGGACGAGATCACCCCCGCGTTCCAGGCCACCGTGACGCCGATCGACGAGATCGACCCGTGCCAGATCGCGCTCAAGCTCGCCACCAAGGGCTTCGAGAAGATCCCCAACGCTTGAGCTGTGTTGGATTGCCCCTGCTCCGCAGATGGCGGGCGAGGTCGCCTGGAAGTCGACCGTTCG
This sequence comes from Actinosynnema sp. CA-299493, assembly GCF_050946825.1. NCBI lineage: Bacteria > Bacillati > Actinomycetota > Actinomycetes > Pseudonocardiales > Pseudonocardiaceae > Actinosynnema > Actinosynnema sp. CA-299493. Next base: position 1,883,114 of record NZ_CP191993.1, on the reverse strand, counting down.
AGCCCTGATTCCCGACGATCGAAGAGCGTGATCGCCGGGAATCAGGACGCGAACGGTCGACGCGACCTCGCGGGTTCAGCGGGGGTTCGGGCCGGTTGCCGCGGGGCGGGTCGGGTCTGAGGACCACTGCGACCAGGAGCCCGCGTAGAGCGGCGCGGGGCGGTCGGGGGCGGTGATGCCGGCCACCTCCAGGGCCAGGACCACGGACGACGCCGTGACACCGGACCCGCAGTAGGCCGCGACCGGGCGGTCGGGCGAGACGCCGAGGGCCTCGAAGCGCTCGGCCAGCGCGGCGGCGGGCAGCCAGCGGCCGGCCGAGGTGTGGCCGGAGGTCGGCGCGTTCAGCGCGCCCGGGATGTGCCCGGCGCGCGGGTCGACCGGCTCGGTCTCGCCCCGGTAGCGCTCGGGGGCGCGGGCGTCGAGCAGGGTGCCCGTGCCGGTGAACGCGGCGGCCTCGTCGGCGTCCAGCACGGGCATGCCGCCGGGCGTCACGACGACGTCGCCGGGAATGGGCGACGGCGTGTCCGCGTTGATGGGACGGCCCTCGGCGGTCCACGCCGCGAAGCCGCCATCCAACACCGCCACCTCCGGGTGACCGGCCCACCGCAGCAGCCACCAGGCGCGTGCGGCGACGGAGCCGTCACCACCGTCGTACGCCACGACCGGGTGATGTCGCCGGACGCCGGCCGCCCGCAGCACGGCCTGGAGCGCCGCCGGGTCGGGCAGCGGGTGGCGGCCACCCGCACCGGGCGGCGAGGACAGCTCCGCGTCGAGGTCGACGTAGACGGCACCGGGAACGTGTCCGACCTCGTAGTCTTGACGTCCCGGTGGTCCTCCCAAGCGCCACCGGACGTCGAGCACGACCGGTGGTTCGGCGCCGTTCAGCGCGGAGGCCAGGTCTTCGGTGCTGATCAGTGGATGCACGGCACCATCCTGCACCCGTGACCGGCCGACTAGCATTGACGCCATACGAAGGGGAGCGGGTGTGAACGACCTCATCGACACCACCGAGATGTACCTCCGCACGATCTACGAGCTCGAAGAAGAGGGTGTGGTACCCCTGCGCGCCCGGATCGCCGAGCGGCTGGGCCAGAGCGGTCCGACGGTGAGCCAGACGGTCGGTCGGATGGAGCGCGACGGCCTGGTCGTCGTGGCGGACGACCGGCACCTCGAACTCACCGAGCAGGGCCGCAACCTGGCCATCGCGGTGATGCGCAAGCACCGGCTCGCCGAGCGCCTCCTGGTCGACATCATCGGCCTGGAGTGGGAGCACGTGCACAGCGAGGCGTGCCGCTGGGAGCACGTCATGAGCGAGGCCGTCGAGCGCAAGCTCGTCAAGCTCCTCGGCAACCCCACCACCTCGCCCTACGGCAACCCCATCCCCGGTCTGGACAAGCTGGGCGACGGCGAACCCGCCCCGCCCGCCGAGGCGGATCTGGTGCGGATCGACGAGGTGGCCCGGCGCGGCGGCGGTCACGTCGAGGTGCGCCGGATCGCCGAGCACGTGCAGCTCGACGAGGACCTGATGGCCGAGCTGAAGGCCGCCGGCGTCGTGCCGGGCGGCACGGTCGAGGTCGACTCGCTCGGCGGCGCGAAGGTGATCCAGGTGCGCGGCAACGGCACGGTCGCCGAGCTGGACCCGGCCGTGGCGCACGCCGTCCTGGTGCAGGCCCGGTGAGCCCGGCGCGGCGCGCGGTCGCCGCGTTCACCCGGCTGCACGGCGCCGAGCCCAGCGGTGTCTGGTCCGCACCCGGCCGGGTGAACCTGATCGGGGAGCACACCGACTACAACGACGGCTTCGTGCTGCCGTTCGCGCTGCCCCACCGGACCGCGGTGGCCGCGTCGGCGCGCGACGACGGCCGGCTGCGCGTGGCCACGGTGGGTGACGACGGCGTGGTGCAGCAGGCCGCGCCGGTGCTGGTCGCCGACCTGGAGCCCGGCGCGGTCGGCGGCTGGGCGGCGTACCCGGCGGGTGTCGCCTGGTCGCTGCGCGAGCAGGGCCTGACCGGCGGGGCGGACCTGGTGATCGCGGGCGACGTGCCGGCGGGCGCGGGTCTGTCCTCGTCGCACGCGTTGGAGTGCGCGGTGGCGTTGGCGCTGCTCGGGCTGGCCGGGCGCGCGGCCGACGACCTGCCGCGGATCGCGCGCTGGGTGCAGCGCGCGGAGAACGACTTCGTCGGCGCGCCCACCGGTCTGCTCGACCAGACCGCGTCGCTGTGCTGCACCGAGGCGCACGTGCTGTTCCTGGACGTGCGGTCGTTCGAGGCCGAGCAGGTGCCGTTCGACGCCGCCGAGCACGGGCTGGAAGTGCTGGTCGTCGACACGCGGGCGAGCCACTCGCACACCGACGGCGGCTACGGCGCGCGGCGGGCCGGCTGCGAGGAGGCCGCGTCCGTCCTGGGTGTCCCGGCGCTGCGGGACGTGGACGTCGACGGGTTGGCCGACGCGCTGGCCCGGTTGCCCGAGCGGCTGCGCCCGTTGGCGCGGCACGTGGTGACCGAGAACGAGCGGGTGCTGGCGGCGGTGGAGTTGCTGCGCGCCGGCCGGTTGGGCGAGCTGGGTCCGTTGCTGGACGCCTCGCACGCGTCGCTGCGCGACGATTACCAGGTGTCCGCGCCCGAGTTGGACGTCGCGGTGGACGCGGCGAAGGAGGCGGGCGCGTTGGGCGCGCGGATGACCGGCGGCGGTTTCGGCGGGTCGGCGATCGCGCTGGTGCCCGTCGAGCGGCACGACGAGGTGGTGCGGCGGGTGCTCGCCGCGTTCGCCGGACGTGGCTGGACGACGCCGAGGACTTTCACGGCCGTGCCCTCGGCGGGCGCCGGCCGGGATCACTGACGGACTGGTCGAAAGCGGGGATTCAGGGTGAAGTTGCTCGTCACGGGCGGCGCCGGGTACGTGGGCAGCGTCTGCGCGGCCAGGCTGGTCGAGTCCGGGCACGAGGTGGTCGTGCTGGACGACCTGTCCACCGGGCACGCGGACGCGGTGCCGGACGGCGTGCGGCTGGTCGAGGCGGGCATCGACGACGCGATCGGCGAGGTGCTCGCCGAGGGGTTCGACGGCGTGCTGCACTTCGCGGCCAAGTCGCTGGTCGGCGAGTCCATGGTCGATCCCGCGAAGTACTGGCAGGGCAACGTGGTGACGTCGCTGCGGCTGCTGGACGCGATGCGCGAGCACGGCACGCCCCGGCTGGTGTTCTCCTCCACCGCCGCGACCTACGGCGAGCCGGAGCAGGTGCCGATCGCGGAGACCGCGCCGACCCGCCCCACCAACACCTATGGCGCGACCAAGCTCGCGATCGACCACGCGATCACCTCCTACGCCGCCGCGCACGGCCTGGCGGCGGTGTCGCTGCGCTACTTCAACGTGGCGGGCGCGTACGGGCGGTTCGGCGAGCGGCACGGCGTGGAGACGCACCTGATCCCGATCGTGCTGCAGGTCGCGCTGGGGCAGCGTGAGCGGGTGCAGGTCTACGGCGAGGACTGGCCCACCGAGGACGGCACGTGCGTGCGCGACTACATCCACGTGGTGGACCTGGCCGACGCGCACCTGCGGGCGTTGGAGCACGCGGCGACGGGCGAGCACCGCGTCTACAACCTGGGCAACGGTCTGGGCTTCTCGGTCAGGCAGGTCATCGACGCGTGCCGCGAGGTGACCGGCCACCCCATCCCGGCCGACGTGGCCCCGCGCCGGGCCGGTGACCCGGCGGTGCTCGTGGCCTCCAGCGAAAAGGCGCGCACCGAGCTGGGGTGGAAGCCCGAGCGGGTCGACCTGACCGGCATCGTGCGCGACGCGTGGGACTTCACCCGGTCACAACAGGGGGCGTGATGGCAGGCAAGATCACCGAGGCCGGGTTCGGGGACCTGACCTCGTTCACGGAGATGCCGCGGATCTCTTCGCTGGCGCTGTCCCCGGACGGCACGCGGCTGGTCACGGTGGTGGCGACGCTCGCGCCGGACGGCAAGGCGTGGCAGGGCTCGTTGTGGGAGGTCGACCCGGCCGGTGAGCGTCCCGCGCGGCGGTTGACGCGTGGCGCGAAGGGCGAGTCGGCGCCCGCGTTCACACCGGACGGCGCGGTGCTGTTCCTCTCCGCGCGGCCCGACCAGGAGGCCAAGCCCGCCGACCGCGACTCGAAGGACAAGGCGGCGCTGTGGCTGCTGCCGCCCGTCGGCGAGGCGCGTGAGCTGTACCGCCCGGCCGGTGGGGTGTCGGAGTTCGCGGTGGCGCGGGACGCGGGCACGGTGCTGCTCGCGGCGGGCGCGCACCCGACCGCGGAGTTCGGCGAGCGCGACGAAGAGCACCGCAAGGCGCGCGAGGACGCCGGGGTGACCGCGATCCTGCACGAGTCGTACCCCGTGCGGTACTGGGACGCCGACCTCGGGCCGAGCTTCCCCCGGCTGCTGGCCACCACGTCGCCGGTCGGGGTGGACCGCGATCGCATCGACCGGTCGTCGGAGCTGGTGGACCTGACGCCCGGCGCCACGTCGCGGTTGGACGACTCGCCCGCGATCAGCCCGGACGGCCGGTGGGTCGTGCGCACCGAGGACGTCGTGGTGAGCCCGGCGTACGGCAAGCGGGTGCGGCTGCGGCTGACGTCGACCGACGGCACCACCGATCGGGTGCTGGCGGACCTGGACGGGCACTCGTTCCTCCAGCCGGTGTTCCTGCCGGACTCGTCGGGCGTGATCGCGGTGCGCGCGTTCGACTCCACCGAGGACCTGCCGTGGACGAACACGGTGGTGCGCATCGACTTGGCGTCCGGGGCGGTCGAGGAGTTGGCGGCGGACTTCGCCGAGGAGCCCGACCACCCGGTGGTGAGCCCGACCGGTGACGCCGTGTACTTCACCAGCAGCCACCGGGGGCACCAGCCGATCTGGAAGCTCGACCTGGCGTCCGGCTCGGTGGTGAAGCTGACCGCGTCCGGTGCGTACACCGATGTGCGGGTCAGCCCCGACGGCGCGTCGCTGTACGCGTTGCGCAACGCGTGGGACCACCCGCCGCAGCCCGTGCGGCTGTCGTCGTCCGGTGTGGACCAGGTCGCCGTGCCACTGCCCGCGCCCGGTGCGGTGGAGTCGGTGCCGGGGACGTTGACCGAGGTCGAGACGGTGGTCGAGGACGGCCGGACCGTGCGGGCGTGGCTGGTGCTGCCGAACGGCGCGTCGGCTTCGCGGCCCGCGCCGATGCTGCTGTGGGTGCACGGCGGTCCGGTGATGAGCTGGAGCGGGTGGAGCTGGCGCTGGAACCCGTGGCTGATGGCGGCGCGGGGTTACGCGGTGCTGCTGCCGGACCCGGCGCTGTCGACCGGGTACGGGTACGACTTCGTGCGCGCCGGGTGGGGTTCGTGGGGCGGCAAGCCGTACACGGACCTGATGGCGATCACCGACGTGGTGGAGCGGCGGGACGACATCGACGACTCGCGCACGGCCGCCATGGGCGGGTCGTTCGGCGGGTACATGGCGAACTGGATCGCCACGCGGACCGACCGGTTCAAGGCGATCGTGACGCACGCGTCGTTGTGGCACTTGGACGCGTTCACCGGGACCACCGACGACTCGTACTACTGGATCCGCGAGATGGGCGACCCGCTGCGGCAGCAGGACACCGTGCGGGCCAACTCGCCGCACCTGCGGGTGGCGGACGTCAGGACGCCGATGCTGGTGATCCACGGTGACAAGGACTACCGGGTGCCGATCGGCGAGGGGCAACGCCTCTACTTCGACCTCGTGCGGCACGGCGTGCCGGCGAAGTTCCTGTACTTCCCGAGCGAGAACCACTGGATCCTGACGCCGGGCAACGCCAAGGTCTGGTACGAGACCGTGTTCGCGTTCTTGGCGGAGCACGTTCTCGGCGAACCTTGGCAGCGACCGGAACTGATCTAGCCGAAGGTCGGCCACCTCAACCGGCCCCGACCCCGGTGCCGGTGCCGGTGAGCAGCCGGCAGCGGGTTCTTGGTGGTCGCCGAGTGCTTGCCGCAGGTGGTCGGCAAGTGGCTGGAGCGGCGGGTGGCCGGCGGCAGGTCGGTCGGCGAGTGGCGGTAGCCGGAGGGTGGCCGGCGGTCGACGCAGGCAGCGGTCGGTTGATGGGCGAGGTGGCTGGTGGCTGGCGTATGGGCGGCGAGCGGGTATGGGCGGCGGGTGTGCGGGGTGGCGTTGGTCGGAACGGGGGTATGGGTGTCGGTGGTTGATCCCTGGGTTGGTGTGGTGGCTCGGAGGTGGTGGTGATGAGGGTGGGGCCGGGAATGAGGGTGGGCTGAGGGTCAGGGGTCGGGGGTGGTTGGTGGGGTGCTCCAGTCGGTGGCGGCTGCTCGTTCGGCCAGGTGGCGGATCTGGGCTGGGGGGAGGCCCCCGGAGAGGGCCGCGCGGAGCAGTTCGGTCAGGCGGTGGTTGGGGTTGGCTTCTTCGGCGCGGTCCAGGGCGAGGAGGGCCAGGGTGCCGTTGCCCCGGATGTAGGCGGAGAAGGCGAGGAGGGTGGCGGGCTCCGCACGTTCCGGGGCGGGGCTCGCCCGGGTCAGCTCGGTCCACAGGGCTTCGGCGCTCGGGGCGTGCTCGCCGACGCAGTAGGCCAGGGCGGCGTCCCTCGTCAGCGGGTTCGACAGGGCGTGCGCCAGGTCGGCCACCTCCTCGTCGGTCAGCAGGCGTTTGCGGGTGGCGGCGCGCAGCACCTCGGCGTGGATCAGGTCGCGGTCGCGCCGGGGCACGGTGTGGTCGTCCGGCGGAGGGTTGTCGGCGGCCAGGCGGTTGAGGAGGGTGGAGCGGCGGGACAGTGCCTCCGGTGGGTCCGGGACCAGGACGTCGCCCATCGCCGCACGGCTGGCGTAGGTGACGTGCCCCTCCGCCGCCGAGGCCGCGGCGAACGCCGTGCTCGACGGGTCCGGCACGACGCCCGAGGTGCCGACGTCGTGGTAGTCGAACCAGCGCTCGCCCTTCGCCGTCGCACGCGTCCACACGGCCAGCAACAGCGGCACGTCGGCCTCGTGGAGCGCGTCGTCCAGCTCGTCCACCAACGTGTCGTGCGGCAGGTCCTCGGGCGGGTCGCTCGAACCGCCGCCGACCACGACGACCACCGCGTCGTCACCCCGGCACCTGGCCAGCGGCGCGGTGAGCCGGTCGGCCACCCGGTGCGGCACGCCGTCCGGCGGCAGGTCGACGCGCAGCGTCATGGTCACGTCGTGGTCGCGCACCACCAGCACCACGACCGAGTCGGACGGGTGGAAGCCGAGCAGGTGCGGCACGGCGGCGATCAGTTCGCCCGGGCCGCGCAGGCGGGTCGGGGGCAGCAGCTTCGTCATGGGTCAGACCTTGGCCCGGGACCGCCTGGGTGCGCCGGCGGCGATCCGCGAACTGTGGACAACTCGAAAAAGGCCGCTCCCACTGACTGTGGGAGCGGCCGGCGACCTGCGGGAACTCAGCAGTTCGGTGCTACTTGACCGTCCGAGCCTGTGTACACGTACGCGTCGGAGATGTAGCCCGACCCGATCTTGTCCCACAGGTTGGTGGTGCCGTACTTGCCGGTGATCGTCTCGCCCTGCGCCTGGCAGCTGATCGTCACCGTCGCGCCGTTCGCGACCGAGCCGACGGACGCGTACTGGGTGCCGGGACCGGACCGGATGGTCACGGCGGCGCCGCTGTCGGTGCCGACCGTGCCGGTCACCCCGCTGGTGCCGCACGAGTTGCGGCTGGTGTAGCTGCGCGTGCCCCAGTAGTAGATCTGCGTCCCGTTGAACCTGACCTTCTGGTCGACGCCGTTGAGCCGCTGCTCGTAGTGCAGGTGCGGCCCGGTCGACCCGCCGGTCGTCCCCACGCTGCCGATCCGCTGGCCGATCCGCACGGACTGCCCGACGGACACGCTCTGCGCGGACAGGTGCGCGTACCGGGTGCGCCAGCCACTGCCGTGGTCGATCTCGACCCACCGCCCGTAGCTCGTGCTGCCCTCGTTCGCGACCCTCGTCACGCTGCCCGCCGCCGACGCGACCACCGGGTCGCCGTCGTCGTTCGCCCGGTTGAAGTCGACCGAGTTCGCGGGGCTGTGACCGGTCCGGGTCTGGCCCTCCCACACCTGGTTGCACGGGAACGGCATCTGGAAGGTCGGCGCCGCCGCGGCCTCGCCCTGCGTGAGGACGAGGCCGACCAGCGGCGCCACCAGTGCCGTGACCAGAGCGCGTCGGGTTCGACTCATCTGCCACCTCCTTGACGACTGTGGCGCCGATCCGACCACAGCCGCACCTGTCAGTGGAAGACTTTCAAAGTAGACGCTTCGTTAAGTACTTTCTAACCAACCGATCGGCGCAAGGCGGCAAGGCCCCCGACCACGGGGAGTTCCACGACCGTCGACGTCAGGTCGACCGACAGCCCCGCGCCCGGGTCCGGCCGCAGCGTGTAGTCGTGGTCGGAAGAGATCAGCACGAACTCGACGCGGTGGCCAGACGGGACCACGTAGTCGTTCGGCTCCAGCTCGACCTCGACCCGGTACCGCTTGCCCGGCTCGACCGCCTTGGTCCGCGACGGCGACACCCGGTTCTGCGGGTCGGTCCACCCCCGCGTGATCACGTGCGACGTGCCGTCCGGCGCCCGGTCCACCAGCAACGCGGTCACGTTGGCCGCCGGCCGGTCGAACGAGATCGCCAGGTCGACCCGCGCCACGCCGGAGAACCGGAGCGGCGTGGCGGTCGGCCTCGTCGCGTACGACAGCCGGTTGCCGGAGGCCGGGAGGTCGATCAGGTCCTCGGCGAGCTTGGACGAGTCGTCGCGCAGCGACTCGACCACCGCGTTGCCGGGCACGGGATCGAGCCGCAACGCGCCCTTGGCCGAGCCGCCCGCCCACGGGTGCACCCGGGCGGTCGACGTGCCGGGAGCGGGCCAGTCGGCCTCGTCCACCCACGTGGTCCTGTCCTCGCGCTGGATCGTCGCCTTGGGCTCGCGCTCGACGCCGTTGTCGACGCCGTACAGGTAGTGGCTGAACCAGCGGTTGACCGTGCGCCGCCACTCGACCGACCGCAGCGTGTCCGGGTCGGTGTGCCCGGACTGGTGCAGCCAGATCTTGTGCTCGACGCCGTGCCGCCGCAGCGCGTCGTACCACTGCGAGACGTGCTTGAGCTTGACGTTCCAGTCGCTCAACCCGTGCACGGCCAGCACCGCGGCCCGCACCCGCGACGCATCCTTGACGTAGTTGCGCTCGTCCCAGAACTCGCTGTAGTCGCCGGTCACGCGATCCTGCCTGGCCGCCACGTCGGCGATCACCGGCTTGCAGATCTCCCGGTCCTCGCGCGTGTAGACGTACTCCGCCAGCACGTCGAGGTCCTCGCCCTGGAACGTGCCGGGCGCGACCACCGCGCCGTCGGCCCGGTAGTAGTCGTACCAGCTGGAGATGGCCGCGATGGGCACGATGGCCTCCAGGCCCTCGACCCCGGTGGCGGCGACGGCGTTGGGCAGGGTGCCGTTGTAGGACACGCCCATCATCGCGACCTTGCCGGTGGTCCAGCCCGCCGCGACCGGCGCGCCCGCCGCGTCACGCGCGGTGGCGCGGCCGTTGAGCCAGTCGACCACGGACTTCGAGCCGATGGTCTCGTTGTGCCCGCCCGAGGTGGGGCAGCCGGTGGACTGGCCGGTGCCCAGCGACTCGGCGTACACCATGGCGAAGCCGCGGGAGATGAAGTAGTCCTCGTAGCGCCCGGACCGGATCGGGGCCGGGTTGGGCCCGACGGCGGCGGCGATCCGCTCGTCCGCCTCCGCCTTGAGCAGCGAACCGTCCCGCTTGTCGTACCCGCCGCGCCGGTTCGGCACGTACAGCTCCACGTCGACGTCGTGGTTGGCCACGTCGTTGCCGCCGGAGAAGTAGGGGCTGTTGAAGAACACCACCGGGACCTTCAGGCCGCGGTCGGTGGCCTTCTGGCGCACCACCTCGGTGTAGACCTCGTCGTCGTGCCCGTCGCGGTCGCTGTCGACCGGCGCGCGCACCCACACGCTCTCGCGGACCACGTCCTTCGGGTCGAAGACGGGTTGCGCCTCGCCGCCGACGAACACCGGGCCTTCCGCGACGGCGCCGGCCACCGCGGGCGTCAGCCCCAGCGGCAACGTCACCAGAGCGGCGAGCACCGCGGCTCTCCGTGCACCCTTCACGACCGAACCCCCATCATGCGTAGGACAGGCTTCGGGCTGACCATCCCCCGCGCCACAACACCTGTCAAGGGTGCCCAAAGTCCACAATGGACAGCTCTTCAAGACCCGACGAACGGCCCCTTGACCAGCGGTGGAGACCTGTGCAGACTCGCCCGGGCCATGCGTGATTTCATCGCCGCGCTGCCCAAGGTGGAGTTGCACGTCCACCTCGTCGGGTCAGCCTCCCCCGCCACCGTCCTCACCCTCGCCCGCCGGCACCCGCAGCACGGGGTCCCGACCGACGAGGCCGACCTGCTCCGGTTCTACGAGTTCACCGACTTCGGCCACTTCATCGACGTCTACGCGGCGGTGAACGACCTGGTCACCACGGGTGAGGACGTCGCCGAGCTGGTCCTGGGCCTGGCCGAGGAGCAGGCGCGGCGCAACGTCCGCTACGCCGAGGTGACCGTGAGCGCGACCAGCCACCTGCGTGCGGGCATCGCGCCGGAGGAGCTGGACGAAGCCCTCACCACCAGCCGCGAGCGGGCGTCGGCCGAGCACGGCGTCGAGCTGGCGTGGGTGTTCGACATCCCCGGCCTGTGGGACCGCGACTTCGGCCTGACCAGCGCGGAGTACGCGGTCGGGCACCGGCCGCCGGGCACCGTCGGCTTCGGGCTCGGCGGGTTCGAGGCGGACGCGCCGCGCCGGGCGTTCCGGGAGGCGTTCGCCATCGCCCGGGACGCGGGCCTGCACTGCGTGCCGCACGCGGGCGAGACCACCGGCCCCGACCAGGTCAGGGAAGCGCTGGACGAGCTGCACGCCGAGCGCATCGGCCACGGCGTCAACGCGGTGGCCGACCCCGAGCTGCTGCGCCGGCTGGCCGCCGAGCGGATCACCCTGGAGGTCTGCCCGACCTCGAACCTCCGCACGGGCGCCGTCAAGGACATCGGGGAGCACCCGTTGCCGAGGCTGCTCGACGCGGGCGTGCCGGTCACGCTGGCCACGGACGACCCCGGCATGTTCCACACCGACCTGAACCGCGAGTACCTGCTGTGCCACGAGGCGTTCGGGCTGGGGCGCGCCGAGCTCGCCGAGCTGGCCCGCACCGGGGTGCGGGCCAGCTTCGCACCTGAAGACCTCACACGGTCGCTGCTGGCCGAGATCGACGCGCTCGGTCACTGACACCGCTCGCCACCGCCACGCCGAGCGCGGCCAACGCCATGGCCGCGCCCACCCAGTTGGGCGCGGTGTAGCCGAACCCGGCGTCGATCGCCGCGCCGCCCAGCCACGCGCCCGCCGCGTTGCCCAGGTTGAACGCGGCGATGTTCGCCGCCGACGCCAGCGCGGGCGCGCCCGACGCCTGCTCCAACACCCTGCTCTGCAACGGCGCCACGGTCGCGAACCCGAACACGCCGAACACCGCGATCGTGATCGCCGCGGGCACGGCCCACTGCGCGGTGAACGCGAACACCGCCAGCACCACCACGAGCGCGCCGAGGAACGCGTACAGGCTGGGCATCAGGCGACGGTCCGCCGCACGCCCGCCGACCACGTTCCCCGCGAACAGCCCGACCCCGAACAGCACCAGCAGCCACGTCACCGCGCCCGGCGAGAACCCGGCCACCTCCGTCATCATCGGCGCGACGTAGGTGAACGACGCGAACACCGCGCCGAACCCGAGCGCCGTCGTCACCAGCGCCAGCCACACCCCCGGCCGCCGGAACACCGCCAGCTCGCCGCGCAGCCCGGTCGACGCGGGCTGCGGCGGCACCAGCGCCACGACCCCCACCAGCCCGACCACGCCCAGCGCGGTCACCGCCCAGAACGTCGACCGCCAGCCGAGCTCCTGCCCCAGCGCCGTGCCCGCCGGCACGCCGAGCACGTTCGCCGCGGTCAGCCCGGTGAACATCATCGCGATCGCCCGCGCCCGCCGGTCCGGCGCGACCAACCCGGCCGCCACCACCGACCCGACGCCGAAGAACGCGCCGTGGCACAGCGCGGCGACGACGCGTCCCACCATCAGCACCGCGTAGTCGTCGGCCACCGCGCACACCAGGTTGCCCAGGACGAACAACCCCATCAGGCCGACCAGCAGCTGCTTGCGCGGCAGCCTCGACCCGCCCGCCGTGATCAGCGGCGCGCCGACCACGACGCTCAGCGCGTAGCCGGAGACCAGCAGCCCGGCGGACGGGATCGAGACCCCGAGATCACCCGCCACCTGCGGCAGCAGGCCGACGATCACGAACTCCGTGGTCCCGATCCCGAACGCGCCGACGGCCAGCGCGAGCAACGCGGGCGGCATCACCGGGCACCGAGCCAGGTCCGCAGTTCGCCCAGCAGCACGCGGTACTCGTCGAGCACGCCGTCCATCAGCACGAACGGGTGGATCGTGCCCTCGAACTCCCGCAGCCGCACCGGCACGCCGGCCGCCGCCAACCGGGCCGCGTACCGCTCGCCGTCGTCCCGCACGGGGTCGTGCTCGGCGATGGCCACGAACGCGGGCGGCAGCCCGGCCACCGTCGAGGCCCGCAACGGCGCGGCGAGCTCGGGGACCGCGAGCCCGGAGACCGGGGCGGACCCGAGGTAGTGCGACCAGAACCACCGCATCGTCCCCGTCGACAGCGCGAAGCCCGTCGCGTGCTCCACGTAGGACCGGGTGGTGAAGTCGACGTCCAGCGCCGGCGCCACCAGCACCTGGAACGCCAGGTCGAGCGCGCCTCGGGCCTTCAGCGCCACGGCGGCGGCGAGGTTGCCGCCCGCGCTGTCGCCCATGACGCCGATCCGCGCCGGGTCGACGTCCACCGACGCCGCGTGCTCGAACAGCCACGCCGTGGCCGCGTACGAGTCGTCCAGCGGCACGGGGAACGGGTGCTCCGGCGCCTTCTGGTAGTTCACCGCGAACACCGCGTGCCCGGTGGCGACGGCCAGCGCGCGCAACGCCACGTCGTAGACGTCGAGGTTGCACGTCACCCAGCCGCTGCCGTGCAGGAACACGATCGCCGGGAACGGCCCGTCGCCCTCCGGGTAGTAGATCCGCGCGGGCAGGTCGGCCGTCGGACCGGGCACGAAGAGGTGCTCGACACGCGCCACCGGCTCCGGCGGGCCCTGGAACGCGAGGAACCCCCATTGCGCCTGGCGTGCCTCGAAGACGGTCGACTCCTCCAGCGCGGGCGCGCCCGCGAGCTTCGCCAGCACCGCCCGGGCCTGTTCGTTCACTGACATGGCCCGATCATCGGATGACCTGTATGGATAAGTCCAAGGCATGTTCTTTCTGGAACCCATAAGCTGCCGTCATGACGTTGCGGCAGTTCGAGTACCTGGTCACCGTCGTGGACGAGGGCTCCTTCACCCGCGCCGCCGAGTTGCTGCACGTCACGCAGCCCGCCCTCTCGCACCAGATCCTGGCCTTGGAACGGTCCGTGGGCGCGCGGCTGCTCGACCGGCTGCCCCGCGCCGTCCGCCTCACGCCCGCCGGCCGCGCCTGGCTGCCCCACGCCCGTGCCGCCCTGGACGAGGCGGAGCGCGCGCTCACCGCCGCACGGCGCACGGCGGGCGTGGAGTGCGGTGAACTGCGCGTGGCCACGCTCTACTCCCTCACCCTGGGCGTGCTGCCGGCCGTGCTCCGGCGGTGGCGCGCGGAGCACCCGGACGTCCGGATCCGCCTGTTCGAGCACCGCCACGCCGACGAGCTGCGGGACGCGATGGCCGACGGGCAGGCCGACCTCGCCGTCGGCCCCGAGCCGGCGAACTGGGTCGGCTTCCGGCAGCGGCTCGGCGTGGAGGAGTTCGTGATCGTCCTGCCGACCGACACGCACCACCGCGAGCCCATCGACCTGCGTGAGCTCGCCGACGTCGGGTGGGTGCACTACGCGCCGGGCAACGGCCTGGCGGACCTGGTCGACGCCGCGTGCGCGGCCCGCGGCTTCCAACCGGGGGCGGCCGTGCGCACCGAGCAGACCGCGGCGGCGCCCGTGCTGGCCGCTTCGGGGCTGGGGCCCGCGCTCGTGCCGCGCAACATCGTGCCGGAGACGTTCGACGGCGCGGTCCTGCGCACCGATCCCCCGGTGCGGCGGACGCTGGTCGCGTACGGGCACAGAACGCCCGATCCGCTCACCTCGGCCTTCGTGACCTTGCTCGCCGGGGCAGGATGGGACGCATGAGGCTGGTCATCCTGGGCGGCGGCGGCTTCCGCGTGCCGCTCGTGCACAAGGCACTGGACGAGCACATCACCGAACTCGTGCTGCACGACGTGGACGCGCACCGGTTGGACGCGATCCGGCACGTGCTGCGCGGCGGTCCGCCGATCACCGCCACGACGGACCTGGACGAGGCGTTGCGCGGCGCGGACTTCGTGTTCTCCGCGATCCGGGTCGGCGGCCTGGCCGGGCGCGCGATCGACGAGGAGGTGGCGCACGCGCACGGCGTCCTCGGGCAGGAGACGGTCGGCGCGGGCGGCATCGCGTACGGCCTGCGCACCGTGCCGGTGGCCGACCGGATCGCCCGGCGCGTCGCCGAGCTCGCGCCGCGGGCGTGGGTCGTCAACTTCACCAACCCGGCCGGGCTGATCACCGAGACCATGGCCCGCCACCTGGGCGACCGCGTGATCGGCATCTGCGACTCGCCGCTGGGCCTGTGCCGCCGCGTCGCCGAGGCGCTCGGCGTCGAGGACCCGGCGTTCGACTACGCGGGCCTGAACCACCTCGGCTGGTTGCAGGGCGTCCACCTGGGCGCGGAGAACCTGCTGCCCACCCTGCTGGCCGACGACGAGGCCCTGGCGGGTTTCGAGGAAGGCCGGATGTTCGGCGCGGAGTGGCTGCGCGCGTTGGGCGTGATCCCCAACGAGTACCTGCACTACTACTACTCGACGCGTGAGGCGTCGGGCGACAGCCGCGGCGCCTTCCTGCTCGGCCAGCAGCAGCGCTTCTACGACGGCGAGGTGGACTGGGAGACCACGCGGCTGGAGCGTGAAGCGACGTACATGGCTCAAGAGCGCGAACGCGACAGCCTCGAAGGCGGCGGCTACGAGCACGTGGCCATGGCGCTCATGCGCGCCATCGCGGACAACGAGAAGGCCACGCTGATCCTCAACGTGCCCAACAACTCCACGCTGTCCACGCTGGACGACGACGCGATCGTCGAGGTGCCGTGCGAAGTGGACGCCGCGGGCGCGCGTCCGCTGCCGGTGAGCCCGCTGCCCGACCACGCGGCGGGTCTCGTCACGTCGATCAAGGCCGTCGACCGGTTGATCATGGAGGGCACGCGGCCGGCCGCGCTCAAGGCGTTCGCCCTGCACCCGCTGGTCGACTCGGTCGCCACCGCCAAGAGCCTGCTGGACACCTACGTCCGGCGGCACCCGGAACTGGCCTACCTGAGCTGAGCCCGGCCCAGCGCGTCCGAGCGGCGGGTCGTCTCCGGCAGCCGCGTCACGCACAGCCGCAGCACCTCGGCGCACGCCCGGTCGAGGTCGATGCGGTGGCCGACGGACACGAACACCGGCTTCACCCCTTCCCGCGTCCGCAACGCCCGCCCGACCACCTCCCCGTCGTCCACCAGGTCGGTGTGCGCGCCGCGCGCGTCGGCCGGCATGTCGAACCGGCCCATCGGCGTCTTGGCCACGCCGACGCTCGGCAGGCCGGTCACCACCCCGAGGTGGCAGGCCAGCCCGAACCGCCGGGGGTGCGCCAACCCCTGCCCGTCGCACACCAGCAGGTCCGGCACCACGGTCAGCCGCTCCACGGCCTCCAGCAACGACGGCAGCTCCCGGAACGCGAACAACCCCGGCACGTACGGGAAGTCGGCCCTGCCCGTCACCACGACGGAGTCCACGGTGCTCAACGACTCCGCGTCCAGCACCACGATCGCCGCCGCCAACCGGTCGTCGTCGGCGTAGGACACGTCGAGCCCGGCGACGTGGCGCACCACCAGCCCGGGATCCGTCACCGTCGACACCGACGGCCGCAGCCGCTCCTGCTCGGCGATCGCCTCCTCGGGGGTCACCCGTGCCTCACCGAGGCCCGGTGCGCCGCCAGCAGGTCCTCGCCGAAGTCGCCGGCCCGTCGTCGCCACACCGAGTGCGCGTGGTTGGCGTCGTTGTCCGTGTTGTCGTACTCGATCAGCAGGTCCGGCCCCTGGATCCGGTAGTAGTGCCCCTCGCCGCGCTTGTCCGACCCCTCCCACGAGAAGTGCAGCCGGTCCGGCTCCAGCGCGGCGAACTCCTCGTCGGCCAAGTCGCCGGTGAGCCGGTCCAAGTAGTACCGCACCAGCCCGACGAGCAGCCCCCGTGACGACCGGTCGAGCTGCGCGGGCGTGACGCCGACGGGGTCGAGGTCGCCGATCCGCCGCGCGTTGCCGGTCTTCAGGTCCGGCGGTGGCGCGTCGGAGACCACCGCCAGTCCCCGGGCCGTGCGGCCCATCCGGTCCAGCAGCTCCCGCGCCAGCTCCTCCTCCAGCCGCAGCGGTTCGAGCACCGTGCGGCCCCGGTACGCGATGCGGGCGGGGTGCGCGCCCAGGAAGAGCGGTGTGGCCGACACGCGCCCGCCGGCCACGACCACGCTCACCGACAGGTGGTGCCCCTCGACCCGCCAGCCCCACGGCTCGTCACCGGGCTCGCCGAAGAGCACGGTCCGGTAGTCGCCCTGGTGCCGGTCGCGGGTGCCGCCCTCGCGGTCGTCCAGCACGTCCTCCAGCGCCATGATCGCGGTGGTCTGCGCGTAGGCGTGCGGGCTGAGCACGCACGACAGCAGTCGGTGCACGGCTTTGCGCTGGTCACGGGTCAGGTCGCCGTGGACGACGCCCGGCCGGGGGCCCGGCGTGTACGCCCAGCGCGTGCGCAGGTCGTCGTCGGCCGCGTCCCGCACCGCCGCCGTCCGCTGCCCGTCGTCGAGCAGGTCGAGGAAGCCCCTGGTGGCTTCGGCGATCTCGTGCAGCATCACTCGAACTTAGACCTGGTCTCAAACTCGGCGTGTCGCTAGGTGAACCAACGGCCCGCCCCTGGCTCCGCACCGCCCGCCCGTGGGCCCGGCCCGACGGACCGGAAGTCCGTCAGAGAGACTGGGGGCCAGTGCCCGCCCTCTCGACCTGGAGCCTTTGATGCCGCAAGGGACCGTCCGTTGGTTCGACGCCGAACGTGGTTTCGGCTTCCTCGCGTCCGAGGACGGCTCGCCGGACGTGTTCGTGCACGCCTCCGAGATCGTCGAGGACGGCGGCGCGAAAGTGCTCCGCGAGGGTCAGGCCGTCGTGTTCGAGGTCGGCGAGAACGACCGCGGGCCCCAGGCGCTGCGCGTTCGCGTCACCGCCGATGCGGCCACCGGCAGCGCCGTGGGCCTGCTCGGCACCGTCAACTGGTACGAGCCGGGCAAGGGGTACGGCTTCGCGTCGCCGGACGGCGGCGGCGCCGACATCTTCGTGCACAGCTCCGCCATCGTGACCGGCGGCGTGGTCACCGAGGGGCAGCGGGTGGCATTCCTGATCGTCGAAGGCGAGCGCGGCCCGCAGGCCGGGCACGTGATCCCGCTGGGAGCAGGGGCCGGCTCACCCGCTGCGGCTGGTATCTCGGACGGTGCCGACGGCACGGTGGCCTGGTACGACGAGGACAAGGGCTTCGGCTTCATCAACCCCGACTCCGGCGCCGGGGACATCTTCGTTCACGCCAAGGCCCTGGCCGAGGGGCTGACATGGCTCGCGGAGGGCGACCGCGTCGCCTACCAGGTGGCCAGTGGAGACAAGGGCCCGCAGGCCCGCGACGTGCACCTGGTCCGGAGCGCCGAGCCCCGGACGGCGCCGCAGCGGTCGGCACCTGCCGCGGCCGCGGGGCCGGCCGCGCGGGACGTGCCCGTACGAGGCGGCGAGGGCGTCGTCGCGCGCTACGACGGCGACCGCGGCTTCGGCTTCATCACCCCGGACGCAGGCGGCGACGATCTCTTCGCCCACGTGTCCGTGATCATGGGGTCGGAGCCGCTGCAGAAGGGTGACCGGGTTCGGTACGCGGTGCGTCAGAGCGACCGGGGCCCGCAGGCCGACCGCGTCGAACGCCTCTGAAGAGGCGGCCCCACCGATGGCTGATCACTTCCCGACGAGAGTGCTCGTTCATCCCCGTCGATGGTGCCGTCAGCAACGCGGCTGCAGCCTCCTCCAGGAGATCGATCTCCCTCGTGGTGACGGGGCCCCGTGCCGACCCGAGGACCTGCTCCGCGCTCAGAAGCTCACCAGTCACCCCACCCAACGACACAGAGCCACCGATGTATTCCCAACGAGTGAACGGATGCGTTGGACCTGATCGCAGAGCTCGATCTTTATGACCGCGCGGCGCTGGTCGGAACGGGATCAGGGGTTCGATCAGCTCCCAGAGCCGGTCTTCGACCCGCCGCTGCTGCGTCGTCCTCGCCATGACTGCCCACGATCGACGACCAGGACCGGCATGTTACGCAGTGACACACCCTTAAGTGTTGAGACCAGGTCTTAGCCGCCTCGCCGGCGCGGAGCAGCAGGCGCGTCGGCGTCCGGCATGTGGTCGCGACGTGACCGGACCGGTGTCCCGACTGACATCCTGGCGCGATGTGGAATAGCGACTTGCTCGACCTGGACGCTTACCTCGGCCGCGTGGGCTTCACCCCCGACCCCGCCGCCGACCGGGCGACCACGCTGCGCGGCCTGCACCGCGCCCACCTGGCGGCCATCAGCTTCGAGAACGCCGACGTGCGCGACGGCGTGCCGATCGCGCTGGACGTGCCGTCGTTGCAGGACAAGCTGGTCGCACGGCGGCGCGGCGGGTACTGCTTCGAGCAGAACCTGCTGTTCGCCGCCGTGCTCGACCGGCTCGGCCACGAGGTGACCGGGCTCGCGGGCCGCGTGCTGCTCGGCCGCACCGGCGACATCCCCCGCACGCACGCCGTGCTGCGCGTGGACCGGCGCTGGCTGGTCGACGTCGGCTTCGGCGGCGGCGGGCTGCTGGAGCCGCTGCCGCTGGTCGCCGACACGCCCACGCGGCAGGGCGACTGGACGTTCCGGCTCGACCACGCCGACGGCGTGTGGACGCTCCGGTCGTTCCAGGGCGGCGACTGGTTCCCCTTGTACGACTTCACCGAGGACCCGCGGACGCCCGCCGACTACGGGATCCTCAGCTACTACACGTCCACGCACCCGGCGTCCTCGTTCGTCGGCCCGCTGCTGGCGCAGCGCACCGACGACCACGCCCGCCACCACCTCAAGGACCTGGAGCTGACCGAGGCGCGCCCGGACGGCACCGTCGTCAAGCGCAGCCTGACGCCCGAGGAGCGGACGACCGTGCTGCGCGAGGAGTTCGGGTTGGAGCTGCCCGACCGGGCTACGGCCAGGGCTTGATCTCGGGCGCCTCGCCGGTGATCGGACCGGCCGGCTCACGGCCCGCCAACCACGCGATCAGGTCGGTGCGCGAGCCGGTCAGGGTGACGTCCTCGCCCTCGCCGATGGTCCACCGGCGATCCGGCGCCTGGAGGGTGAGCCGGATGCCCTCGGGCACGCGCGCGGACAGGAAGTCGACGGCGTGGTCGCAGAACTCGGGCGACCAGGTGACCGGGCCGAGGTCGAGGTCCCGCAGGTGGATCTCGACCTCGCGCCACACCGCGTAGGCGGTGCCGGTGAGCGTGCCGTCGCGGTAGAAGACGGGGGCGTCCCAGTCGCGGACGTTCTCCCAGGCCTTGGCGAGCCGGGCGACGGCGTCGGCGACAGCGGCCCGGTGCTCCGCCGCGGAACGCCCGGCATCGGCCTCGATCGCGGCGTCGCGGGCCGGTCGCCCGCCGGCGTAGACCTCGACCTTCGTGCCCTCGTGCTCGGCCTGGCCCGCGAGCGCGGCGGTGCTGTTGGCGAGGTGCGCCAGCACGTGGCCGCGCGTCCAGCCGGGCAGCGCGGACGGTTGCGACACCTGCTCATCGGTGAGGTCCTCGATCACGGCGGCCAGCCTGAGGTGGCCGTCCAGCGCCTGCGCCTGGATCGTCACATCTCCCCCTAATGGTCAGTCGACTCAAATCCGTTAGGGAACCTATCAGTAGACTCGTCGGGGTGGCGCTGGCGTTGGAGTTCGCGGGCACGGTCCGGCACGACGGGCACGGCGGGCTCTCGGACGACCTGGCCACGCCGGAGGGCTTCACGACGTGGGCCGGGGTGCGGGCGGACGAGGCGCTGCGGCTGCGGGCGGTCGAGCTGCGCTGGGCCGTGCGGTCGTTGTTCGCGCACGCGGCACAGGCCCACGAACGCCTGGACACACCACACCTGATGGACGTGCAGCGCGCGCTCGGGATCGTCAACGAGGCCGCCGCACGGGTGCCGCGGGCAGCGCGGTTGGAGTGGGACGAGCAGCCGAGGTTGCGCTACGTGGACTCGGCCGACGACGGCGACCGCCTGCTGGCGACGCTGGCGACGGCGGCGATCGAGTTCCTGGCCGGCGGCGCGCGGGCCGACCTGCGCGCCTGCCCCGCGCCCCGGTGCGTCCGGTACTTCGTGAAGGCCCACCCCCGCCAGGAGTGGTGCAAGCCGTCGTGCGGCAACCGGGCCAGGGTCAGCCGGCACTACCACCGCGACCGCTGACAACCGACCGCCTGGCCGCTTGGCTCTGGCCGCCTGGCCGCGCGGACACCCGGAGGCGCCCGCGCGGCCGTCGGCTAGCCCTGCGAGATGTACGCGGCCAGCTGGTCGTGGTCTTCCTGCAACTGGTTGATCCGGCTCTTCACCACGTCGCCGATGCTGACGATGCCGACCAGCTCACCACCGTCGACCACCGGCACGTGCCGGATGCGCCGCTCGGTCATCAACACCGTGAGGCTGTCGACCGAGTCCCGCGACGTGCAGGTGAGCACCTCGCTGGTCATGATCTCCGCCACCGGCGCGGCCAGCAGCTCGCCGCCCCGGTCGTGCAGCTTCCGCACGACGTCGCGTTCCGACACGATCCCGACGACGCCCTCGGTCCCGAGCACGACCATCGCGCCCACGTTGTGCTCGGCCAGCGCGGCGACGAGCTCCGCCACCGACGCTCTCGGCTCGACCGTGGCCACGGCCGAGCCCTTGTTGCGCAACACGTCAGCGATCCTCATGGGCGCCTCCCGATCTCCGCCAGACCCGGTTGCTACCCAGCTCAGGCTAGTTCGCCGGGCAGGTGATCGGCAGGTCACGCGCCCGAAGAGAGCACTACCCCGTCAGCTCGTCTTCAGCCGTGCGGCGGTCGGACGCACGCCCGGCGCCGGGAACTGCGCCAGGTGGACCAACGCCGCCACGCCACCGGACCGATCGGACCAACCGGCCGCGACGGCCGGTCACCGTCCACAGTGGACAGAGGCGACCCCGGCCGGCCGCCCGGCCGGTTCCGGGCGGTGCGCTGACGGCGCACCGGGAACCGGTCGGGCGGTCGTGCCCGTCGCTCAGCCGCCGCTCGTGCGCCGGAACACGCGCCGTCCGACGAACGTGTTCTGGTGCGGCCGGCCCGGGTTCTTGTTCACGCTGTCGTTCTTCTGGGCGTGACCGCGGCGGGCCGCGCGGTTGAGCGGAACGTCGGCCTGCTCCGGCTGGTCCTGCTCGGCCTGCTCGCCGTCGTCGACCTGCGGAACGTCCTGATCGGTCATGTTTGCCTCCTGGGTGTGGCGAAGTCGCTGGTCAGCGACGCCGCATGGCGTACTGGCGCGGGGTGGCGACAGCTCGACCGCCGCCGAAGCGCGGCTGCGCCGCGCCCGACGAGCGTGCGCCGCGGCGTGCGGCGCGGTTGGTCGGCTGATCGTCGTGCGGTGGTTCGTTGCGCATGGTGGGCATGCGTTCGCCTCCTCGATGTCCGAGGCGTGCAAGAGAGTACGACCCGTGGTTCGACAGGGTCGCGAGAAGAGCCGCTGGGGCCACCAGGAGAAGGGTGCGGCACGGCCCGAGGCCGGTGCGGCGCTGGAGGAAGAAGTCCTCAGAGGTAGATCTGGAAGAACATGGTCGTGACGTTAGCGTGCTTCACGCCCAGATGCCAATCGTTTTGTCGGCGGCCGAGGTTCTCGACCGCCGCCGCCACCCGATCGGGTACACCTGCGGGCAGCGCGACCACGCCGTTCCGCCGGGCCGATCAGTCCCGGCTCTCCACGATCGAGACGATCTCGCCGTCGATCACGGTGCCGTCCACGACCGCCGGGGGTTCCTCGCGCTCGGAGAAGAAGCGGGAGGCGAAGGCGCCCACGGCGCGGGTCGTGACGGCGTCGAACGTGCCGCCGATGACACCGCCCACCAGCGGCACGCCCTTGGCCAGGGTCACGGTCGCCCTGCTGGTGCCGTACTTGGCCAGGAGGGTGAAGCCGACGCGCTTGTTGATCTCGCGGATGAGCTGGACCGGTATCCGCTCGATCAGGTTCATGGTGAGCTTGGAGCCCACCTTGATGCCCGCCTTCTTCAGCAGCTCGGTCCCCGCGTTGCCCAGCAGGCACACCAGGATCGCCGTCTGCACCTCGTCGCTGTCCAGGTCGTGCCCGTGCACGGCGGCGATCGACGCGATCAGGTGCGTCTGCACCAGGTAGGACG
Organism: Actinosynnema sp. CA-299493; assembly: GCF_050946825.1. Lineage (NCBI taxonomy): Bacteria > Bacillati > Actinomycetota > Actinomycetes > Pseudonocardiales > Pseudonocardiaceae > Actinosynnema > Actinosynnema sp. CA-299493. Next base: position 1,860,510 of record NZ_CP191993.1, on the reverse strand, counting down.
CGGTCAGGTTCGCGGGCAGGGTGACCGGCAGCGTGATCAGGCCGCCGACGTTCGTGGCGAAACCCTGCACGCCCGCCGCCGCCACGTGCGTCCGGATCAGGTGCTTGATCGCCTCCTCCGGCGTCAGCCCCTTGTCCAGCGCCTCCACCGCCATCTGGCGCGCGCCCTTGAACGGTCCGAACCCGTTGATGCCCACCCTGAGGAGGTGGTCCACGGCGTTCTGCTGCACCTTGGTGATCGCACCCGGTTCGTCCACCATGCCCCTGAGGTTACGCGGCGCGCGATCGGGTAGCCGAGGCCAATGGACATGTCTTCGTTGGGAGAGCTGGTCAGGCAACGCGGCCCGTTCGCGTCGGTCTACCTGGACGCCTCGCACGACACCGAGGACGCGGCCAAGGCCATGGAGCTGCGCTGGCGCGCGGTGCGCGAGGAGCTCGCCGGGCAGGGCGCGGACGACGCGACGCTGGACGCGGTGCAGGAAGCGGTGCTGACGCCGGTGCCGGGCAAGTCCGGTCGGGCGCTCGTCGCGGCGCACGGCCGGCTGCTGCTGGACCGGGTGCTGCCGCGCCCGCCCGCCGTGGAGACCGCGCGCTGGTCGGACCGGCCGAACCTGCTGCCGCTGGCCTCCTGGATGGAACCCGCCGTGCCCCACGTCGTCGTGCTGGTCGACCGGGCGGGCGCGGACCTGCACGGGTACGACGGGCGCGGTGAGCGGGCGGGCGAGGTGCACGACCAGGTGCACGGCGACGAGCACCCGTTGCACAAGGTGCACGGCGGCGGCTGGTCGCACCGGCGGCTGCAGAACGCCGTCGAGGAGACGGCCAGGCGCAACGCGGCGCTGGTGGCCGGCGAGGTCGACCGGCTGGTCACGGGCCTGGACGCCCGGCTGCTGGTGCTGGGCGGCGAGGTGCGGGCGCGGGCCGACGTGCGCGAGGAGCTGAGCCCCCGGTGCCGCGACGTGCTGATCGAGGTCGAGGGCGCGTCCCTGGCCGAGGGCGCGGACGACGCCGCGTTCGACCACGCGGTCCAGTCGCTCGTGGCGCAGTACCAGTTCGACCTGGACAACGACGTGGTGGAGGAGTTCACCGCCGAGGCGGGCCGCCCGGACGGCCGCGCGGTGCAGGGCCTGGAGCCCGTGGTCGAGGCGTTGCGCGAGGCCAAGGTGGCCGCGCTGCTGGTGTCCGACCCGGCGCTCGGCGACCGCACCGTGTTCTCCGGCGACGACCCGGCGCAGCTCGCGCTGCGGGAGACGGACCTGCGCGGCCTCGGCGTCGAGCACGTCGGCGAGCAGCGGGCCGACGAGGCGCTGGGCACCGCCGCCGCGGCGACCGGCGCCCACGTGGTCGTCACCGACGCCGCCGGGCTGCGGGAGGGCGTGGGCGCGCTACTGCGCTACTGACCTGGGCGGACGGGTCCGCCGCGCTCACGTGCGTCGAGCGCGGCGGACCCGTCCGGCCTGGTGGAAGACCGGGCGCGGCCCGCTCAGACCGCCGCCGCGACGACGTCCTCGGCCGGCTTCTTCTCCAGCACGACCACCTTCTTGTCACGCCGGCTGCGCTTCTCCAGGTACGTCGCCAGCCAGGTCAGCAGCAGGCACATGGAGATGTAGATCGCGGCCACGATGATCGTGACGGGCACCAGCGGCCGGCCGAACTGGAACTGGCTGCCGATGTCGCGCGCGAAGTCCAGCAGCTCGTCGTAGGTGATCAGGAAGCCGAGCGCGGTGTCCTTGAGCAGCACGACCAGCTGGCTGATGATCGCCGGCAGCATCGCCCGCACGGCCTGCGGCAGCAGCACGTGCCTCATCACCTGGGTCTTGCGCATGCCCACCGCATAGGCCGCCTCGCTCTGCCCGCGCGGCAGCGACAGCACGCCCGCGCGGAACACCTCGGCCAGCACCGAGCCGTTGTAGAGCGTCAGGCCGAGCACCACCGAGTACAGCGGCGGGCCGATGGAGATGCCGTAGTGGAAGACGAAGATCAGCACGACCAGCGGCACCGCGCGGAACAGCTCGACGACCAGCATCGACGGCACGCGGATGATCTTGTGGTCGGAGAGCTGGCCCGCGGCGAAGACCGCGCCGAAGAGCAGGGCGAACACCGCGCCGAGGCCGAACGCCTTGAGCGTGTTCAGCAGCGCGTCGACGAGGGTCAGCTGGATGTTCTTGTACTCCAGCCAGGACCACTTCCGGCCTTCGAACTGGCCGCTCTCGGCGAACCGGTAGATGACGAAGCCGATGCCCGCGACCAGCACGAGCGTGCCGATCACCGCGTAGAGGCGGTGGCGCAGCCGGGCCCGCGGCCCGGGGACGTCGTACAGGACCGAGCTCATCGGGCGATGCTCCACCGCTTCTCAAGGCTGCGTTGCAGCAGGGTCATGGGGATCACGAGCACCACGAAGAACCCGGCGACCCAGAGCAGGCCGAACAGCTGGTTCTCGCCGCGCTCGGACAGGTTCGCGCTGATGGAGCCCGCCTGGAACACCGAGAAGCCCGCCGCGATGGTGGTGTTCTTGAGCAGGGCGATCATGGTGCTCATCATCGGCGGCACGACCGCGCGGGTGGCCTGCGGCAGCACCACGGACCCGAGCATCTGGCCGAACGTCAGGCCGAGCGCGCGCGAGGCCTCCGCCTGGCCGACCGGGACGGTGTTGATGCCGGCCCGCACGACCTCGCACACGAACGCCGCCGTGTAGAGGATCAGCGCGGTGAGGGCGGCGCTGAAGTAGAAGCTGGCGGCCGACCCGCCGAAGGTGTCCGCGGTCACGATCTTGAGCAGCGGGAACGCGAAGGCGAAGAAGAAGAACACGAGGGTGAGCGGGGTGTTGCGGACGATCGTCACGTAGGCGGTGCCCATGGCTCGCATCACGGGGACCGGCGCGACCCGCAGCATCGCCAGGACCGTCCCCAACACCAGCGACCCGACCGCGGAGATCAGGAACAGCTCAACGGTGTTGAGGAACCCGGGCCCGTACAGGTCGAGGTTGTCGAGCAGGACGTCCATCGGCTTCCTCGGTTAGGTGGGTGTGGTGCGGCCGGTCGCCGGAACACCGACGACCGGCCGCGGAGAGCTGATCAGTAGCGTTCGAGCACGGGCTTGTCGGCCTTGGAGCCCGACTTGCCCAGGGTGACGTCGTAGGCCGCCTGCCACGCGCCGCCGTTGATGGCCTCTTCCAGGATGTCGTTGACCTTGTCGCGCAGGGCCTTGTCCTCCTTGGGGAGGCCGATGCCGTACGGCTCGTTCGAGAAGGTCTTGCCGACGACCTTCAGCGTGGTCGGCGACTGCGAGGCGTAGCCCTTCAGGATCGCGTCGTCGGTGGTGACGGCGTCGACCGCGCCCTGCTCCAGCTGCTCGACGCACAGCGAGTAGGTCTGGAGCTCGACGATGTTCTCCGGCTCGGTCAGGCCCTCGGACTTGACCTTCTGGATCGGCGTCGAGCCGGTCACCGAGCAGACCTTCTTGCCCTTGAGGGTCTCCTTGCCGGTGATCGTGTCGTCGTCCTTCTTCACCAGCAGGTCCTGCCCGGCGGTGAAGTACGGGCCGGCGAACGCGACCTGCTCCTTGCGCTTGGCGTTGATCGTGTAGGTGCCGACGTAGTAGTCCACGTCACCGTTGATCAGCGCCTGCTCGCGACCGGCCGAGGGGATGGCCTTGTAGTCGATCTTGTCGTCGCCGTAGCCGAGCTTGGCGGCGACGAGCTTCGCGATCTCGATGTCGAAGCCGGTGAACTTGCCGCTGGTCGGGTCCTTGTAACCCAGGCCGGGCTGGTCCTCCTTGACACCGACGATGACGCGGCCCCGGGCCTTGATCTTGTCGAAGGTCGGCGAGCCGTCGACCTTCACGTCGGCGGCGACCTGCTGCGAGGGGGCCGTGCCCGTCTCGCCGGGGCCACCCTCCTTGCCGCATGCGGTCAGGGCGAGGCCGCCGGCCAGCAGCGCCACCGCAAGGGTGCGAACCCTCATCGTCGTACTCCTGCTCTTCATCGGGTAGTGCGGCGCCAGGCTCAGCGCCGCGTTCGTGGGACTTCAGTGGGTCAGGATCTTGCCAAGGAAGTCCTTCGCGCGGTTGGACTTCGGCGCGGAGAAGAACGCCTCCGGCGTCGAGTCCTCGACGACCTCGCCGTCGGACATGAAGATGACCCGGTCCGCGGCCTTGCGGGCGAAGCCCATCTCGTGGGTCACCACGAGCATGGTCATGCCCTCCTTGGCCAGCGTCGTCATCACGTCCAGCACCTCCTGGACCATCTCGGGGTCCAGCGCGGAGGTCGGCTCGTCGAACAGCATCACCTTGGGCCGCATCGCCAGGGCGCGGGCGATCGCCGCGCGCTGCTGCTGCCCGCCCGACAGCTGGGCGGGGTACTTCTCCGCCTGGTTCGCGATGCCGACCCGCTCCAGCAGCTCCATGGCCGTCTTGCGGGCCTCGGCCGCCGGGGTCTTGCGGACCTTCACCGGCGCGAGCATCACGTTGTCGACGATGCTCTTGTGGGCGAACAGGTTGAACGACTGGAACACCATGCCGACATCGGCGCGCAGCCGGGCCAGCTCCTTGCCCTCGGCGGGCAGGGCCTGACCGTCCACCTCGATGACGCCGGACTCGATCGGCTCGAGCCGGTTGATCGTGCGGCACAGCGTGGACTTGCCCGAGCCGGACGGCCCGAGCACCACGACGACCTGCCCCTTCGGCACCTCCAGCGTGACGTCCTTGAGGACGTGCAGAGGCCCGAAGAACTTGTCCACGCCCGCCATCCGGATCATCGGCGGTGCAGGAGTGGCGGCGGTCATCAGTCCTCCAGTAGGGGTTCCTGAGCGATGGCGGAAACCTAGGTGTGAATCACCACACCAGTCCAGGCGGTTGAGCAAGACTTAGGGTCTCAACTCTGTCACAGGGTGGCGACACTTATCGGGGAGGCTCCACGGTGCGGGTGCTGTTGGTCGAGGACGACGACCGCGTGGCGGAAGCGCTGGTACCGGCGCTGACCCGGCGCGGTTTCACGGTGGACCGGCAGGCCACCGGTCGGGGGACGCTCGATCGACTGACCGGGGTCGACGTGGTGCTGCTCGACCTGGGCCTGCCCGATGTGGACGGTGTCACGCTCTGCCGGCACATCCGCGCGGCGAGTGACGTGGCGATCATCGTCGTGTCGGCCCGCGGCGAGATCGACGACCGGATCCTCGGCCTGCACGCCGGCGCGGACGACTACCTGGTCAAACCCTACGACGTGGGCGAGCTGGTGGCCCGCGTGCACGCGGTGCGGCGGCGGCGCGGCGACCCGGTCGGCGTCGGCGGCACCGGCACCGAGGTGTTCGAGGTCGCCGACGTGCGGGTCGACCTCGGTCGGCACGAGGTCACCGTGGCGGGTGAACCCGTGGCGCTCTCGCGCAAGGAGTTCCAGGTGTTGGCGCTGGTGGTGGCGGCGGGTGGCGCGGTGTGCACCCGGGAGCGCATCCTGGCCGAGGTGTGGGGACGCACCTGGGCGGGGGCCAACCGGACCCTGGACGTGCACGTGGCGACGCTGCGGACCAAGCTCGGGCGTCCTTCGTTGTTGGAGACGGTGCGCGGTGTCGGGTACCGGTTGAGCGGGGGCTGAGTGCGGTCGCGGCTGCTGGGCATCGTGTTGACGCTGGTCGTGCTGGTGCTCCTCGGCCTGGGCCTGCCGCTGGGCCGCGGCATGGCGCAGGCCGAGCAGCAGGAGATGTTCCTGGACCGGCTCACCGACACCACGAGGTTCGCCTCGGTGGCGCAGCGGCCGTTCATCGACGACCAGCCGGAGGTGCTCGAACCGGAGCTGCGCCGCTACCACGAGCTGTACGGCATCCGGGTGGCCCTGCTGGGCCGGGACGGGCAGGTGGTGGCCGCGTCCTCGGCCGACGTGGACGTGTCGGAGCCCGAGGTGTCCGACCTGGTGCACGCCGCGCTGGCCGGCCGCCAGCCGGTCGCGCCGGAGCTGGTCATGCCGTGGGAGTCGACCGAGCTGGTGCTGGCCGAACCGGTGCTGGAGGCGGGCGAGGTCCGGGGCGCGGTGGTGACGTTCTCGCCGACCTCGAAGACGCGGGCCGAGATCCTGCTGTGGTGGTCGGTGCTGCTCGGCGGCAGCACGCTGGTCCTCGTGCTCGGCGTGTTCGTGGCGTTGCCGCTGGTCCGGTGGACGTTGCGGCCCGTGCGGCGGTTGGACGACGCGACCGGGCGGCTGCTGGCGGCGGTGGTGTCCGGGCAGCCCGTGCAGCCGGTCGGCTCGTCGGACGGCCCGCCGGAGCTGCGGCAGCTGTCGCGGTCGTTCGACCAGATGGCGGCGAACGTGAGCGATGTCCTGGCGGCGCAGCGCGCGTTCGTCGCGGACGCCTCGCACCAGCTGCGCAACCCGTTGACGGCGCTGAAGCTGCGTCTGTCCAATTTGGAGGACCACGTGGTCGGCGAGGGCGCCGCGCACCAGGTGGCGGCGTTGGACGAGGCCAACCGGCTCAACCGGATCCTGGACGAGCTGCTGTCCATGGCGCGGGCGGGCGCGCAGTCGGTCGACCCCGTGCCGGTGGACGTGGACCGGGCGGTGGCCGGGCGGCTGACGGCCTGGCAGCCCGCCGCGGCGGCGCGCGAGGTGCACCTGGTGCTGGACGGCGAGCCGGGTGGCCGGGCGCTGGTGCCGCCGCGCGGCGTCGAGACCGTGCTGGACGCGCTGCTGGACAACGCGCTGAAGTTCACCTCCGACGGCACGCTGGTGCGCGTCGACGTGCGCCGGCGGGACGGCGTGGTGCGGCTCTCGGTGGGCGACGAGGGCCCCGGTCTCGCGCCGGACGAGCTCGACCGCGCCACGGACCGGTTCTGGCGCAGCCCGGCGCACCAGAACGTGCAGGGCTCCGGGCTCGGCCTGGCGCTGGTGCGGCAGATCGTGGAACGGGTGGACGGCTCGGTCCGGCTGGAGTCGCCGGAGGGCGGCGGCCTGCGGGTGACCGTCGAGTTCCCCGCCGCCTGACCTCGCGCTCAAGAGGTGACGGCCACGCCCTCGGGCGCCACGCCGACGGTGAACGGCGCGGCGGTCTCGCCGTTCTTGGCGTTGATCACCGACACCGTGCCCGCCCCGGTGTTCGTGACGTACACGAAGCTGTCGTCGGGCGCCGCCGCCGAGCCCTCGGGCATCCGCCCGACCTTGACGACCTCGATCGGCTTGCCGGTGGGCCCGAGGACGCTGACCGTGTTCGACCCGGTGTTGGCGACGTGCACCCGGCCGCCGGGGGTGACCGAGACGCCGAGGGGCGCGTCGCCGACCCTGGTGGTCTCGACCGGGCGGTGGTCGTCCGTCCCGATGACGGTGACGGTGTCGCTGCCGGTGTTGGCCACGTAGAGGTACCGGCCGTCCCGGCTGATGGCGATGCCCGCCGGGAAGACGCCGACCGGGATGGCGCCGACGGCCGTCTGCGAGCCGGCGTCGATGATCGTGACGCTGTCGCTGCCGTGGTTGGTCACGTACACCCGCGCGCCGTCGGGGCTCGCCACCGCGCTGTGCGGGAACCGGCCGACCGGGATGGTCTTCACCGGCGCGTTCGTGGCGGTGTCGAAGACCGTGACGTCGCCGCGGCCGAAGTTGGTGACGTAGGCGTGGGTGGGTGTGGCGGCGACCCCGAAGGGGTTGGGCCCCACCGGCACGGTGGCGATGACCGAGAGCGCGCGGGTGTCGATCACCGAGACGGTGTTCGAGGACTCGTTGGTGACGTAGACGCGGTGCCCGGCCGGGTGCGCCCCGACACCCGCGGGGTAGTCGCCGACACCCAGCGTGGCCGTCACCCTGCCCAGGCGGGTGTCGTACACGGTGACGTTGTCGGAGCCGCTGTTGGCCACGAACACCTGGATTCGGGCCGGCCACCGGGGTGATGCGTCGAAACCGGTGCCGGCCAGTACCGCGAGCACCGCGATGGTCACTCCCAAACGGGGCAGTCGACCCGTTCGGGTAATCATTGGAGAAGACGCTGCGTGAAAGCGCGCGCGTACCGAATAAACGGACATGAGCTCCCCGTACCGGTTCCTGGAACACCCGGGACGTCGCTGGTCCCGCGCTTGCCATCACGCTAACGGCCTAGCGGCGGGCGGCGCCGCTCCAGCACCTACTTGACCCCGACTTGGGCGAGCGTCCAGGCGTGGCGCTTACACCGTAGGAATGACGCTGCGAGCACTAAACTTTTACGTCGCGGTAATACCGCATCGCGCCGGGGTGCAATTCGATCGGCGTCGTCTCGATCGCCGAGCGGGCCTCTATGGACCGCGCCACCGGACTGGCCGCGACCAGCGCCGGCTGGGCCTGGAACAGCCCCCTGACCAGGGCCTCCGCCACCTCGTCGGACATGGTGTCGTTGACCAGCAGGAAGTTGCGCACCACGAGCGTGACGACCGGGCCGCCCCCTATCTGCTCGTACGCCGACGCGGGCAGGGTGGCGGAGCCGTACACCGGGTAGGTCCGGCGCAGCTCCGGCAGGACGTCGCCCAGGTCGAGCATCCGCAGCTTCACCGTCGTGGCCAGCGTGGTGACCGCGTCCGTGGGCACGCCGCCCGACCAGAAGAACGCGTCCAGCGCGCCGTCGCGCATCGCGTTCGCGCTCGTCGGCAGGTCCATGTACTGGACCTTGAGGTCCGACTCCGGCGACATGCCCGCCGACTTGAGCAGCCGCTGCGCGATGAGCCACACGCCCGAGTCGCGGGCGCCCACGCTGACCCGGAGGCCCTTCAGGTCGGCCAGCTTGGTGGCCGGCAGGTCGTCCCGCACGATCAGCTGGAGGTAGTCGTCGTGCATCCGGGCCAGCGCGTACAGCTTGTGCCCGGCGGGGCCCTTCTGCTTCTCCTCCGCCGCGTCGGCCGCGGAGAACCCGACCTGCGCCTGGTTGGCCCGCAGCCGGTCGAGGTTGTCCACGGAGCCCGCCGTGTTCGCCACCTGGGCGCGGGGGATGCCCGGCTCCCGGGTCCACGCGTCGGCCAGCGCCATGCTCAACTTGTGGTAGACGCCACCGGGGCTGCCGGCCGCCATCGTGAGCTTGACCTGGTCCAGGTCGTCGCCGCACGCCGTCAAGGACAGGGTGGCCAGGGCCAATGCGGCCCCGACCGCGTGCAACCGCAGGAGCGTTCCCGACACCCGCGCATCGTCGCACGTCCACGCTCTACGCTGGACCCGACGGAAGGACTAGGTGCAGTGACTCGCAGTTACCAGATCCGCACGTTCGGCTGCCAGATGAACGTGCACGACTCCGAGCGCCTGGCCGGCATGTTGGAGGACGCGGGCTACACGCCCGCCGAAGGCGACGTCGCGCCGGACGTCGTGGTGTTCAACACCTGCGCCGTGCGGGAGAACGCCGACAACAAGCTCTACGGCACGCTCGGCCACCTCGCGCCCGCCAAGTCCGCGAACCCCGACATGCAGATCGCCGTCGGCGGCTGCCTGGCGCAGAAGGACCAGGGCGAGATCGTCAAGCGCGCGCCGTGGGTCGACGTGGTCTTCGGCACGCACAACATCGGCTCGCTGCCCGTGCTGCTCGAACGCGCCCGGCACAACCGCGAGGCCCAGGTCGAGATCCTGGACTCGCTGGAGACCTTCCCCTCGACGCTGCCCGCCCGCCGCGACTCGGCCTACTCCGGCTGGGTGTCGGTGTCCGTGGGCTGCAACAACACGTGCACGTTCTGCATCGTCCCGTCGCTGCGCGGCAAGGAGAAGGACCGGCGGCCGGGCGAGGTGCTGGCCGAGGTGCAGGCGCTGGTCGACCAGGGCGTGCTGGAGGTGACGCTGCTCGGGCAGAACGTCAACTCCTACGGCGTCGAGTTCGGCGACCGGTACGCGTTCGGCAAGCTGCTGCGCGCCACCGGCGGCATCGAGGGCCTGGAGCGGGTCCGGTTCACCTCGCCGCACCCGAAGGACTTCACCGACGACGTGATCGCCGCGATGGCCGAGACGCCCGCGGTGTGCCACTCGCTGCACATGCCGCTCCAGTCGGGCTCGGACCGCGTACTCAAGGAGATGCGCCGCTCGTACCGGACCGCGAAGTACCTCTCCATCCTGGACGACGTGCGCGCGGCCATGCCGGACGCGGCCATCACCACCGACATCATCGTCGGCTTCCCCGGTGAGACCGAGGAGGACTTCCAGGCCACGCTGGACGTCGTGCGCGAGGCCAGGTTCTCGTCGGCGTTCACGTTCCAGTACTCCAAGCGGCCCGGCACGCCCGCCGCCGAGCTGCCCGACCAGCTGCCCAAGCAGGTCGTGCAGGAGCGGTACGACCGGCTGGTCACGCTGGTCAACGACGTCGCCCACGAGCTGAACCAGGAGCAGGTCGGCCGGCGGGTCGAGCTGCTGGTCGCCTCCGGCGAGGGCCGCAAGGACGCCGAGACGCGCCGGATGACCGGCCGCGCCCGGGACGGCAGGCTGGTGCACTTCACGCCCGGTGACGCGCGCGTGCGTCCCGGTGACGTGGTGGAGACCGTGGTGACCTACGGCGCGCCGCACAACCTGATCGCGGACGGCCCGCTGCTGTCGCACCGCCGGACCGAGGCGGGTGACCGGTCCGAGGCCGGGCTGAAGCCGAAGACGCCGGGCGTGACGCTGGGGCTGCCCTCGTTCGGCAAGCCCGCTCCCCTGCCGGCCGCGGTCGGCGGGTGCGCGGTCTGAGGGGGAAGCGCCGATGAGCGAGAACGACCGGGACGACCTGGCCGGGCTGCGCGAGGAGATCGACGGCGTGGGCCGTTCGGCGGCCAGGCGCTTCGACCCCGGCGCGGGCGCGTTGACGATCGCCGTCGCGGCGCTGGCGATCCTGGTGTCGCTGATCCTGCCGTGGGTGGACGGCGTGCCGGGCCTGAGCGTCCTGTTCGGCACGGCCGAGGGGCTGCCGGAGGTGTTCGCCTACCTCGCGGTGGTCGTCGGCGTGCTGCTGCCCGCGCTGACGCTGGCGTTGCGGCGGTGGGCGTTGGCGTGGGTGTGCGCGCTGGCGTCGTTCGCCGCGTCGGTGGCGGGCGTGCTGTCGATCTGGACCACGCAGACGACGACCGGCCACCACCCCGGTCCCGGACCGGGCCTCGGCCTGGTCCTGGCCGTGGTGGCGGTGGTCGTGCTGCTGGTGAAGTGGCTGAAGCTGGCCGCGTCCCGGCCGCCGATGCAGTGACCGCCGGGTTGACGACGTGGAGCTGCGCACCGAGCGGCTGACGTTGCGGCCACCGGTGGCGGACGACGTGGTCGCGGTGCACGAGGTCCACCGCGACCCGTCGGCCTGCGCGCACAACCCGTCGGACGCCCTGCACACCCCCGAAGAGGCCGCCACCCTGCTGGAGCGGTGGCGGGAGCACTGGCGCGGCTTCGGCTTCGGCTACTGGGTGGTCCGCCGGCACGACGTGGGGCGACCGCTCGGGTTCTGCGGGGTGAAGCTCACCGACGTCGACGGTCGGCGCGCGCTCAACCTGTTCTACCGGTTCGACCCGGCCGCCTGGGGTCGGGGCATCGCCTCGGAAGCGGCCCGCGAGGTCGTGCGGTGGGCGCGCGACACCTTGCCCGACTACCCGGTCGTGGCCAGGGTGCGGCCCGCCAACACGGCGTCGCAGCGGGTGGCGGTCAACGCCGGCCTGACCCGCGCCGAACACCTGGACCGCCCCGGCGAGGACGGACCCGACCTGCTCTTCACCGCGGGCTGGGCCCCTTCACCGCCGGTGAAGGGGCCCCTCGCCCACTAACGGCTCGCGACCGCCTGCTCGGCGGCGGCCAGCCACTCGCGCCACTGCTGGGCCTGCGCCTCGGCCTGCTCGGCACGGCGCTTGTCGCCCGCCGTGCGCGCCTTCGCGGCCTGGGCCTCGAACTGCTCCACGCGCTCGCGGAACTGCGCGACGCGAGCCTCGGCCTCCGGGTCGGACTTGCGCCACTGGGCGTCGACCGCGCCGCGGACCCGCTCCTCGATCGTGCGGAGCTTGCCCTCCAGCTCGCGGACCCGCTCGCGCGGCACCTTGCCGATCGCGTCCCACCGCTCCTGGATCTTGTACAGCTGCTGCCGCGCTGCCTCCAGGTCGAGCGACGGGTCGATCCGCTCGGCCTCGGCGAGCAGCTCCTCCTTCAGCTTCCCGTTGGCCTCGAACTCGGCGTCGCGCTCGCTGAACGCCTCGGAGCGCTTGGCGAAGAACGCGTCCTGCGCGGCCCGGAACCGCTGCCACAACGCGTCGTCGGCCTCCTTGGGCGCGCGCCCGGCGGCCTTCCACTCGACCATCAGGTCCTTGTACCGACCGGCCGTGGGACCCCAGTCGTCGGACTCGATGAGCTTCTCGGCCTCCTCGACCAGCTCCTGCTTGCGGTTCTTGGCCACGCCGCGCTGCCGGTCCAGGTCGGCGAAGTGCGACCCGCGCCGGCGGTTGAACGCGTCACGCGCCTTGGAGAAGCGCCGCCACAGCTGCTCGTCGGTCTTGCGGTCGACGCCCCGGATGGTCTTCCACTCGTCCAGGATCTGGCGCAGCCGGTCGCCGGCCGACTTCCACTGCGTGGACTCGTTGGCCAGCGCCTCGGCCTCCTCGACCAGCTCCTGCTTGCGCGCGCCCGCCGCGGCCCGTGCCTCGTCCTTGGCGACCTTGGCCGCCTCCAGACCCTTCTCGGCCAGCACCAGCACGTGCTCGACCCGTGCGGCCAGGGCGGCGAGGTCACCGACCACCGCCGCGTCGGCCAGGCTCTCCTGGACGTGCTTCGCGCTGGTCAGCGCGTGCTTGGGGTCGCCCGCGCCGGAAGACAGCCGCGTCACCAGCAGCTCGACCTCGGTGCGGATGTCGTCGAACCGGCGCGCGAAGTGCGCCAGGCCCTCGGCGGGCTCGCCCGCCTGCCAGGAACCGACGACGCGCTCGCCGTCGGCCGTCTTGACGTAGACGGTGCCGTCCGCGTCCACGCGCCCCCAGCGGTCAGGGTGGTCCGACGCCACGGGGACCGGTGGTGCCGCCGTGACCGGCGTCGCTCCCACCCTGGTCTCCTCGACCACCGCCCCCGCACCACTGTCGCCAGTGGTTCCCGGTGTCGTCTCGTGCTCCGTCATCGCCGGCTTCCTCCTCGCCTGCCCACTTCGTGGTGCCCGTGCCGACCACGGGCGCCCCGCCTACGACGGGGCCCAGCACCCGAGTACCGCGACGCCCCCTAAGAGTGCCCAGTACCTCGCGCGCATTCAAACAGGTCAAGGCTCGCATCGGTACCGGTGGTGGCCGATGAGTAGCGTGGACTGCCATGATCTCGCGCCTGGTGGTCGTGCCGCACCCGCCGCTGCTGGTGCCCGAACTGGTCTCCGGCGCCGCGCCGGACACCGAACCGGTCCGCTCGGCGTGCCTGGCCGCGGCCCGGGACCTGGCCGCGCACGCGGCGGACTGGGTGGCCGTCGGGGTCGACCCGTCCGGGCCGCGGGTGGTCGAGGGGGTGGCGGGCACGTTCCGCGGCTTCGGGGTGGACGTGCGGGTGTCGTTGTCGGACGACGCGTCCTCTGTGGAGGAGGACCTGCCGCTGCCGGCGCTGGTCGCCGCCTGGCTCCGGGAACGCGTCGGCGCGCGGTCCGTGCGCGTGCACCTCGTGCCGCCGGACCTGCCCACCGCCGAGTGCGTCGCCCTGGGCGGGCGGCTCGCGGGCTCACCCGCGCTGCTGGTGCTCGGCGACGGGTCGCACCGGCGCGGCGAGCTGGCCGTCGGGCGGCCGGACGAGCGGGCCGAGCCGTTCGACGAGGACGTGCGCGAGGCGCTGGCCACGGCGGACACCGCGGCGTTGCGCGCCCTCGACCCGGCGGCGGCGGCCGAGCTGGGCGCGTCCGGCCGGGCCGCGTGGCAGGTGGCCGCCGGCGTGCCGGGACCGTGGCGGTGCGCCGGGTCGGAGTTCCTCGCGCCCTTCGGCGTCGGCTACCACGTGGCGGTCTGGGAGGCTTGAGCCCGTGAACAACCCCATCGCCGTCGTCGGACCCACCGCCACCGGCAAGTCGGACCTGGCCGTGCGGCTGGCCGTGGAACTGGGCGGCGAGGTGGTCAACGCCGACGCGATGCAGCTCTACCGGGGCATGGACATCGGCACGGCCAAGATCGCCGAGGCCGAGCGGCAGGGCGTGCCGCACCACCTGCTCGACGTGCTCGACGTGACCGAGACCGCGTCCGTCGCCGCCTACCAGCGCGAGGCGCGGGCCGTGGTGGAACGGCTGCTCGCCCGGGGCCGCACGCCGGTGCTGGTCGGCGGCTCGGGCCTGTACGTGCAGGCCGTGCTGGACGACCTGGTGTTCCCCGGCACGGACGAGAAGATCCGCACCCAGCTGGAGCAGGAGCTGGCCGTGTTCGGTGCGGAGACGCTGCACGGCCGGCTGGCGCAGCTGGACCCGGCCGCGGCGCTGGCGATCCTGCCGAGCAACGGCCGCCGGGTGGTGCGGGCGCTGGAGGTCATCGAGCTCACCGGGCAGCCGTTCTCGGCCACCCTGCCCAAGCCCGGACCCGCCCGGTACGGCACGGTGGTCGTCGGGCTGGACCGGGACGTGTCCGAGCTGGACGAGCGGGTCGACGCGCGGGTGGCGCGGATGTTCGAGTCGGGCCTGGTGGACGAGGTGCGCGCGCTGGAGGCCCGCGGTCTGCGCGACGGCCGCACGGCGTCCCGCGCGCTGGGCTACCAGCAGGTGCTGGCCGCGTTCGACGGCGAGTGCCCGATCGAGGAGGCCGCGGCCACGACCGCGCAGGCCACCCGGCGGTTCGTGCGCAAGCAGCGGTCCTGGTTCCGCCGCGACCGGCGGGTGACGTGGTTCGACGCGGGCGGGCCCGGGCTGGCCGACGACGTGCTCAAGCTGGTCGCACCGTAGCCTGGTGCCCGTGGGAGTCGAGTTTCTCAAGGGTCACGGCACCGAGAACGATTTCGTCGTGCTGCCCGACCCGGACAGCGCGCTGGACCTGACCGAGTCGCGCGTGCGCGCGCTGTGCGACCGGAGGCGCGGTCTGGGCGCGGACGGCGTGCTGCGGGTCGTCCGGCCCGACTTCGGCCCGTGGTTCATGGACTACCGCAACGCCGACGGCTCGATCGCCGAGATGTGCGGCAACGGGATGCGCGTCTTCTCGAAGTACCTGGTCGAGGCCGGGTTGGTGCCGTCGGGTGAGTTCACCATCGGCACGCGGGCGGGCGAGCGGCAGGTCGTCGTGCACGACGACGGCACGGTGACCGCGGACATGGGGCGCGTGCTGGTCACCGGCACCGGCACGGCCACGGTCGGCGGCAGCGCGTTCGGCGGTGTCGCGGTGGACGTCGGCAACCCGCACCTGGCGTGCGTGACCGAGGTGCCGGTGGCGGAGCTCGACCTGAAGCTGCCGCCCGGCCACGACCCGGTGCAGTTCCCGCACGGCGTGAACGTCGAGTTCATCAACGTGCTGGACGAGGGCGTGCTCCGGATGCGGGTGCACGAGCGCGGCGTCGGCGAGACCCGGTCGTGCGGCACGGGCACGGTGGCCTCGGTGGCGTCGTGGCTGTACGGGGCCGGTCGGCGCACCGGCAAGGCCACTGTGGACGTTCCGGGTGGACGGGTGTCCGTGGTGATCGAGGAGGACGGCTCCACGCTCACCGGCCCGGCCGCGCTGCCGGCCCGCGGGGAGCTCGACCAGGCGTGGTGGGACGCGCTCTAGAGCGCGAACACCTCCAGCCTGCCCAGCCTCGCCTCGGACACCACCTCGGGCTGCGAGCTGGGCGCGGTGCAGCAGACCAGCTGGTCCCCGACGATCGCGACGGCGAAGCAGAGCCGGCTGGTCTCCACCTTCCGGGTGATCCGGCCGCCCTCCTCGACCCGGAACGCGAACGGCTGGAGCGCGGGCGCGACCCACACGCCGCCCTCGGCGTCCACCGCGATGCCGTCCGGCGCGATGCCGTGCTCGCGCAGCGACGCGAAGACCCGCCGGTCGGCCAGCGAGCCGTCCTCGGCCACGGCGAACGAGGTCAGGCCGAACGCCAGCGTCTCGGCGATGACGAGCCTGCCGTCGGGCAGCAGCCCGGTTCCGTTCGGGAACTTCAGGTCCTCGGCGGCCACCCCGACCGTCCCGTCTGGTTCGACCAGCGCCAACGGCGTGCCGGGCGCGACCCAGCCCGGCTCCAGCATCGCCGCCTCGCCGCCCGACGCGAGGGCGGCGTGCAGGTCGAAGCCGAAGTTGCCGACGTACGCGCGGCCGTGCGCGTCCACCAGCATGTCGTTGGCGTGGAAGGTGGCGACGCCGGTGAGGTCGGCGTGCTCGACCAGGCCGTCCGGCTCCAGCCGCAGCACCTTGCGGTCCCGCATCGACACCACGAGCAGCCGCCCGTCCGGCAGCCAGCCCAGGCCCGACGGCTGCCCCGGCACCTCGCAGACGACCTCCTCCTCCCCCGAGGCCAGGTCGAGGGCGCGGACCTCGTGGTCGTAGAAGTCCGAGTAGTAGAGCCTGCCGTCGGGCCCCTGCCGCGGACCCTCGCCGAACCGGAGACCTTCGCGCAGCACGGTGGTGTCAGCCATGCCGGTCGACGCTAGTGATCACCGGCACGTCCCGCATCGACCGCAGCGGTGACAGGACCACCCGAAGGACGGACAGCACCCTCGCGACCGCACGATGGGCGAGCCCGAGTCAGGCGGTCACGGCATCGCGGCTCCTCAGCGGCGACAACACCACCCACAGCACCGACAGGGCCTGCCCCGTCATGGCCACCCACAGCGTGGCCGTGACGCCGATGCCGCCGCCGAGCACGCCGCCCAGCAGCCCGCCGATCGGCATCGAGCCCCACACCACGAACCGGATGCTGGCGTTCATCCGGCCGAGCAGGTGGTCCGGGCAGAGGGACTGCCGGTAGCTGACCTGGGCGATGTTGTAGACCGTCGCCCCGTACGCGACCGCGGCCTCGCCGACGATCAGGAACCCGATCCGCCAGTCCGCCGCGCCCAACGGCACGAGAACCCCCAACGGCCACGTGACCAGGCCGGACAGCCAGATCACGGTGGTCTGGCCGAAGCGGGCGTTCCACCGGTTCGCGGTCAGCGCGCCCAGCACGCCGCCCACGCCCGCCGCGCTGAGGACCAGGCCGACCACGCCGTCCGACAGGCCGAGCCCGCGCACCAGGAACAGCACCAGCACGGCCGCGGCCATGCCGCCGAAGAAGTTCGCGGTGCCCGTGCAGCCGACGATCGCGCGCAGCGACCGGTTGCCGAAGACGAACCGCAGGCCTTCGGCGATCTCGTGCGCCAGACCGGGCTTGTCCGGCTTGCGGGGCGGCGGCTCCTCCGTGCGGATGCGCA
Organism: Actinosynnema sp. CA-299493; assembly: GCF_050946825.1. NCBI lineage: Bacteria > Bacillati > Actinomycetota > Actinomycetes > Pseudonocardiales > Pseudonocardiaceae > Actinosynnema > Actinosynnema sp. CA-299493. The sequence continues at coordinate 1,843,277 of NZ_CP191993.1, read as the reverse complement.
GCAGGAACAACGCCGAGGCCAGGTAGCCGACCGCGGTGCCGAGCACGCCCACGGCCGCGCCGACCGCCTGGGCGACGCCACCGGCCACGGCGGGCCCCGACACCTCCGCCACCGCCCGGCTGGCCTCCAGCTTCGAGTTGCCCTCGACCAGCTGCTCCCGGCCGACCAGCGCGGGCAGGTACGACTGGTAGGCGATGTCGAACATGACGGTGGCCGCGCCGACCAGCAGCGCGACCACGACCAGGTGCGGCAGCGTGAGCACGCCCAGCCACCAGGCCAGCGGGACCGACAGCAGCAGGGCGACCCGGGTGAAGTCGGCCACGAGCATCACCGGGCGGCGGCGCAGCCGGTCCACCCAGACCCCGGCGGGCAGCCCGATCAGCAGGAACGCCGCCGTGCCCGCCGCCGACAGCACGCCCATCTCGAACGGCGTGGCGGCCAGCGCGCCCACCGCGAGCAGCGGCAGCACCGTGCGGCCGATGGTCGAGCCGAACTGGCTGATGGTGTCGCCTGCCCACAGCAGGCGGAAGTCGCGATGAGACCAGAGGGACACGCCCGGAAGTGTCGCGGGAGTGATTGGAAACTGTCAATCACTCATCCCGCGGCGGTCTAGGCTGTGCCGGTGCAACGACGTCCGGCGACCGACGCCGAGGCCGCCGCCCTGGCCTCGGCCGTGCGGCTGCGCATCATCCGCCTCACGTACGACCGCGCGCTGACCAACAAGGAGATCGCCGAACGGCTCGGCAAGGACCCCGCCACCACCCTCCACCACGTGCGCAAACTCGTCGCCACGGGCTTCCTGGAGGCCCAGGAGGAGCGCACCGGCAACCGGGGCGCGCGGGAGATCCCGTACCGGTCCACGGGGCTGTCCTGGCGGCTCCACAAGGGCAGCAGCCCGTACCCCGAGGAGACCAGCGAGGCCGTGTTCGAGGCGTTCCTGAGCGAGGTCGCGGAGGTGGGCCCGGCCGCGATGAACCAGTTCCGGCTGGTGGCCCGGGTCGACCGCGGGGAACTAAAACGGCGCCTCCAGACGTTGTTGGATGAGCTGGCAACCGAGCCGGCCCACCCCGACGGGGAACGCGTGGCGATCTACCTGGCGCTCTACCCAGGCGATTAACCACTCGGTCCGGGTAGGGGTGCCGTGGGACGATGAAGGGCAAATGACGGAAAACACGTACAACGGCAACGACTGGCTCGACCACGAGGACGAGCTGTCCACCGGCGACCTGGCGCTCGAAGAGCGCGCCGCGCTGCGCCGCGTAGCCGGGTTGTCCACCGAGCTCGAGGACGTCACCGAGGTCGAGTACCGGCAACTCCGGTTGGAGCGGGTCGTGCTGGTCGGCGTGTGGACCGAGGGCACGACGGCCGATTCGGACGCCTCCATGGCGGAACTGGCCCTGCTCGCCGAGACCGCCGGCTCCGAGGTGCTGGAAGGCCTCGTGCAGCGGCGCGACCGGCCCGACCCGGCCACCTACATCGGCTCCGGCAAGGTCCACGAGCTGCGCGACGTCGTGATCGCGACCGGCGCGGACACGGTGATCTGCGACGGCGAGCTCTCCCCCGGCCAGCTGCGGCAGCTGGAGGAGAAGCTCAAGGTCAAGGTCGTCGACCGCACCGCGCTGATCCTCGACATCTTCGCCCAGCACGCATCCACCCGCGAGGGCAAGGCGCAGGTCGAGATGGCCCAGCTCCAGTACCTGCTGCCGCGCCTGCGCGGTTGGGGCGCGTCGCTGTCCCGGCAGGCCGGTGGCCGTGCCGGCGGCGCCAACGGCGGCGTGGGTCTGCGCGGTCCCGGTGAGACCAAGCTCGAGACCGACCGCAGGCGCATCCGCGCGCGCATCTCCAAGCTGCGCCGCGAGATCGCCGGGATGAGCGTCACCCGGGAGACCAAGCGGCACCGCCGCGTGGCCAACTCGGTGCCGAACGTCGCCATCGCGGGTTACACGAACGCGGGCAAGTCCAGCCTGCTCAACGCGCTGACCGGCGCGGGGGTGCTGGTGCAGGACGCGCTGTTCGCGACCCTCGACCCCACCACGCGGCGCACCGAGACGCCCGAGGGCCTGCCCTACACGTTGACCGACACGGTCGGCTTCGTGCGGCACCTGCCGCACCAGCTGGTCGAGGCGTTCCGGTCCACGCTGGAGGAGGTCGCCGACGCGGACCTGCTGGTCCACGTGGTCGACGGCTCCGACGCGATGCCGGAGAAGCAGGTCGTGGCGGTGCGCGAGGTGATCCGGGAGATCTCGTCCCGGCGCGACGACGCGATGCCGACCGAGCTGCTCGTGGTGAACAAGGTCGACGCGGTGGGCGAGCTCGGCCTCGCCCGGCTGCGGCACCTGTTCCCCACGGCGGTGTTCGTATCCGCGCACACCGGCGAGGGCATCGCCGACCTGCGCGAGCGCATCGCGGCCATGACGCCGCGGCAGGAGGTCGTGGTCGAGGCGCTCGTGCCGTACGCGCGGGGGGAGCTGGTCGCGCGCGTGCACCGCGAGGGCGAGGTGCTCAAGGAGCGGCACACCGAGGAGGGCACCGAGCTGTCCGCCCGGGTCCGCCCGGACCTGGCCGGCGTGCTGGAGAAGTTCGCCGTGAACGGAAGCCACGCCTGATCCGTTGCGAGCGCTGCTGGTAGTCCTGGGCCTGGTGGTGACGGCCGGTTCCGCTTCGGCGGAGCCGGCCGTCGCCGATCTGTGCGCGGTCACCGACCAGCGGCTGGAGGAGCTGTCCGGGTTCGCGTCCGACGGCGGGCAGTGGTTCGCCGTGAACGACAGCGACAACGGCCAGGTGCGGGTCCAGGTGCTCGACCGGACCTGCGCGATCACCCGCACGATCACCGCGCCGAACAACCCGTTCGACGTCGAGGACCTCGCATTGGCCCCTGACGGAACCTTGTGGCTCGCGGACACCGGCGACAACGGAAAGTCGCGCGAAACCGTGGCATTGCACGCCGTTTCACCGGACGGCGGCGTGCGTTTGTACCGACTCACGTATCCTGACGGAAAGCACGACGCCGAGGCATTGTTGATCGACGGTTCCGGCATTCCGCACATCGTCACGAAGGAAACGATCGGATCGGCGTTGGTGTACCGGCCGGCGTCCGGGCTGAGCGAGGACGCGCCGACGCCGCTGGAGCAGGTGGCGCAGGTGTCGATCAAGACGACGGACACCGCCGGCGGACCGTTGCGGAACTCCGTGGTGACGCGCTTGGTCACGGGTGGCGCGATGTCCCGGGACGGCCGGGTGGCGGCGCTGCGGACCTACACCGACGCGTACCTGTTCCCGGTGCCGGACGGCGACCTGGCCGAGGCGCTGGAGTCGGACCCGGTGCGGGTGCCGCTGGCCGGTGAGCCGCAGGGCGAGGCCATCGCGTTCGACCCGGACGGCACGCTGCTGTCGGCGTCCGAGTTCGGCAGCGCCGGCACGTCGTCGGTCGTGCGCGCGGTGACGGGTGCGGCGGCGTTGGCCGTGCCGCCCCCCGCGCCGACGACCACCACGCAGGACGCGCCGGTGGCCGATGAGGGGACCACTGCCACTCCCCCGGCCACCGAACCGCGGTCGCCGTGGCCGGTGGTGGGCGGCGGCGCGGTCGCGTTGGCGCTGGTCGGCGCGCTGGTGCGCCGCTCACGCCGACGCAGGGCGTGAGCGGCGGTCAGCTGCTCAGAGCCTGCGCAGGACGGCGACGACCTTGCCCAGGATCGACGCGTCGTCGCCGGGGATGGGCTGGTAGGCCGCGTTGTGCGGCATCAGCCACACGTGCCCGTCCTCCTTGCGCTTGAACGTCTTCACGGTGGCCTCGCCGTCGATCATCGCGGCCACCACCTCGCCGTTGTCCGCCGTCGGCTGCTGGCGCACGACCACCCAGTCGCCGTCGGTGATGGCGGCGTCCACCATCGAGTCGCCGACGACCCTCAGCAGGAACACGTCGCCCTCGCCGACGATCTCGCGCGGCAGGGGGAACACGTCCTCGATGGCCTCTTCCGCCAGGATCGGCCCACCGGCGGCGATGCGGCCCAGCATGGGCACGTACGCGGGCGTCGGCTTGGACGCCGGGTCGAGGCCGGTCACGATCTCCGCGGGCAGCACGCCCACCGCGCGCGGCCGGTTCGGGTCACGCCGCAGGTACCCCTTCCGCTCCAGCGCGCGCAGCTGGTGGGCGACCGAGGAGGTGGAGGTCAGGCCGACCGCCTCCCCGATCTCACGCACGCTGGGCGGGTAGCCGAACCGGTCGAGCCAGTCGCGGATCACGTCGAGCACCTTGCGCTGGCGCAGGGTGAGCCCGGCGTTGCCCGCGATGTCCGCCGGCGGGGGCGCGGAGGGCACATCGGCGGTGCGCGGGTCTTCGGTGGTCTTGCGTGCCACGGTGCTTCCTCCTCACCGGTCCCGATTGCCCAGGCCGGCTTCTCCGACGATCTTCACGTGTGGACGGTAGTCGCGTTCCTTGTCCAGATCAAACACCTGTTCGAAGTAAACCTCGGCGTGTCCTAGCGATTTCGCCCGGTGAAGTGGTACACATTCGCACGGACGTTCGATCGAACACAGGTTCGATCATGATCGGATGACCTGCGTTGGAGGACATCATGGCGGTGGTCATTGGCACCCGTAACAGCTTCGAACTGGTCGACGGCGCCGGTGCCGAGGATGTCGCCCGCGGCGCCGGATTGCGACCCGGACCACGGGTCCTCCGCCGGTTCGACGTACACGACAAGGACAACCGCCGCCCGTCGACCCGCCCCCGCCCGCTCGCCGTGCGCCAGACCGCGCCCGAGCCGATCGCCTGCGAGACCCGGCCGCGCCGCCACCCGGCCGTCCAGTTCACCGGTTACGCGATGGCCGCGGCCCTCTTCGCCGGCTTGCTGAGCCTGCTGTTCCTGTACTCCTCCGGCGCCACCACCGTCCCCGAACGCACCAACGTGGTGCACGTCCAGGTGGGCGAGTCGCTGTGGGACGTGGCCGAGCGCAGCGCGCCCGCCAGCGACCCCGACGCCGTGGTGGCCCGCATCCGCGAGCTGAACTCCCTCCCGAACTCCGACGTCGTCCCCGGCCAGTCCCTGGTCGTCCCCCACGGCACCCGCTGAGGACCACCGCCCAGCCCGGGTGAACCGCGCTCCCCGACCTCCGGGGGCGCGGTTCGCGCGTTTCCGGGGGCTCCGTCCGATTCCTCCGTCCGAGTGACGGGACACGCCCTGTCCTGACTTGCAGCGCCATGGGCCTTGGGCATAGGTTGACCCCTACATCTAGTGGTTACACCGTTGTAGTTAGTCCACAGGTTGGGGTTTTCCCGACGAGCAGGGCTAACGCGATGGATGCTGCCCAGGGGAGGGGGAGACCAGCCGTGCGATGCCCGTTCTGCCGCAACTCGGACTCGCGTGTCGTCGATTCCCGCGAGGTCGACGAGGGCCAGGTCATCCGCCGCCGCCGGTCGTGCACGGCCTGCGGTCGCCGCTTCACCACGGTCGAGGAGGCCGTGCTCGCGGTGGTCAAGCGCTCCGGCGTGACCGAGCCGTTCAGCCGCGACAAGGTCGTCGTCGGCGTGCGCCGCGCGTGCCAGGGCCGCCCCGTCGACGAGGACGCCCTCCAGCAGCTGGCGCAGCGCGTGGAGGAGTCGATCCGCTCCGGCGGCGTCGCCGAGATCCCCAGCCACGAGGTGGGCCTGGCCATCCTCGGCCCGCTGCGCGAGCTGGACGAGGTGGCGTACCTCCGCTTCGCCAGCGTCTACCGCTCCTTCTCGTCCGTCGAGGACTTCGAGAAGGAGATCGCCGATCTTCGCACCGCCCAGGGCACGGACGACTGAGCGGACGCGACGCAGGACAACCGCGACCGCCTCGGACGGGGAGACCGGACGTGGTCGCGCACGTGAACTTTCCAAGACGAGCAAGACGAGAGGGACCCGGGATGACGGAGACCGTCGGTGGCTCCAGCAAGAAGACGGCCACCCGCAACGGTGCGGGGGACAAGAACGCCAAGCTGAAGGTGGAGCGCGTCTTCACCACCGCTGGCACGCACCCCTACGACGAGGTCACCTGGGAGCACCGCGACGTCGTCATGACGAACTGGCGCGACGGCTCGGTGAACTTCGAGCAGCGGGGCGTCGAGTTCCCCGACTTCTGGTCGGTCAACGCCACCAACATCGTCACCAGCAAGTACTTCCGCGGCGCGGTGGGCACGCCGCAGCGCGAGCACAGCCTGCGCCAGCTCATCGACCGCGTGGTGAAGACCTACGTCGAGGCGGGCGTCACGCACGGCTACTTCACCACCGCCGAGGACGCCGAGATCTACGAGCACGAGCTGACCTGGATGCTGCTGCACCAGGTGTTCAGCTTCAACTCGCCGGTCTGGTTCAACGTGGGCACGAGCTCGCCGCAGCAGGTCAGCGCGTGCTTCATCCTGTCGGTCGACGACACGATGGAGTCGATCCTGAACTGGTACCGCGAGGAGGGCCTGATCTTCAAGGGCGGCTCCGGCGCGGGCCTGAACCTCTCGCGCATCCGGTCGTCCAAGGAGCTGCTGTCCTCCGGCGGCACGGCGTCCGGCCCGGTGTCGTTCATGCGCGGCGCCGACGCGTCCGCGGGCACCATCAAGTCCGGTGGGGCGACCCGCCGCGCGGCGAAGATGGTCGTGCTGGACGTCGACCACCCGGACGTCGAGGAGTTCATCCAGACCAAGGCGCGGGAAGAGGACAAGGTCCGCGCGCTGCGCGACGCCGGGTTCGACATGGACCTGGGCGGCAAGGACATCGTGTCCGTGCAGTACCAGAACGCGAACAACTCGATCCGCGTGTCGGACGAGTTCATGCACGCCTACGAGAACGGCGGGCAGTTCGGCCTGCGCGCGCGCCAGACCGGCGAGGTCATCGAGCACGTCGACGCGAAGGACCTGTTCCGCAAGCTGGCGCAGGCCGCGTGGGAGTGCGCCGACCCGGGCATCCAGTACGACGGCACGATCAACGACTGGCACACCACGCCGGAGTCGGGCCGGATCACGGCCTCGAACCCGTGCTCGGAGTACATGCACCTGGACAACTCCAGCTGCAACCTGGCGTCGCTGAACCTGATGAAGTTCCTGTCCGACGACGGCACGTTCAACGCGGAGCTGTTCGCCAAGTCGGTCGAGCTGATCATCACCGCGATGGACATCTCGATCTGCTTCGCGGACTTCCCGACGCCCGCGATCGGCGAGACGACCCGCGCGTTCCGCCAGCTGGGCATCGGCTACGCGAACCTGGGCGCGCTGCTCATGGCGACCGGTCACGCGTACGACTCCGAGGGTGGCCGCGCGCTGGCCGCCGCGATCACGTCCCTGATGCAGGCCGTGGCGTACAAGCGGTCCGCGGAGCTGGCGGGCATCGTCGGCCCGTACGAGGGCTACGCCCGCAACGCCGAGGGGCACCAGCGGGTCATCCGCAAGCACTCGGCCGCCAACGACATGCTGCGCACGTACCGCGCGAACGACGGCGCGGTGCAGAAGGTCGCGACCAAGGCGTGGCAGGAGTGCCAGCGCATCGGCGCCCGCAACGGCTGGCGCAACGCGCAGGCCAGCGTGCTCGCGCCCACCGGCACCATCGGCCTGATGATGGACTGCGACACCACCGGCATCGAGCCCGACCTGGCGCTGGTGAAGTTCAAGAAGCTGGTCGGCGGCGGCTCGATGCAGATCGTCAACCAGACCGTGCCGCGCGCGTTGCAGGCGCTGGGCTACCAGCAGGAGCAGATCGAGGCGGTCGTCGAGTACATCGGCGAGCACGGCCACGTGGTGGACGCGCCGGGCCTCAAGCCCGAGCACTACGAGGTCTTCGACTGCGCCATGGGCGACCGCTCGATCGCGCCGATGGGCCACGTGCGGATGATGGCCGCGGTGCAGCCGTTCATCTCGGGCGCGATCTCCAAGACGGTGAACATGCCGGAGACGGCGACCGTCGAAGAGGTCGAGGGGATCTACTACCAGGGCTGGAAGCTGGGCCTGAAGGCGCTGGCGATCTACCGCGACAACTGCAAGGTCGGCCAGCCGCTGTCGGCGGGCAAGTCGGCCAAGTCCTCGGCCGTCGCGGAGACCAAGCCCGAGACCGTCGTGGAGTACCGCCCGGTGCGCAAGCGCCTGCCGAAGAAGCGCCCGTCGCAGACGGTGTCGTTCACCGTCGGCGGCGCGGAGGGCTACCTGCACGCCGGTTCGTACCCGGACGACGGCCTCGGCGAGATCTTCGTCAAGCTGGGCAAGCAGGGCTCGACGCTGGCGGGCGTGATGGACGCGTTCTCCATGTCCATCTCAGTGGGCCTGCAGTACGGCATCCCGCTGGAGTTCTACGTCTCGAAGTTCCAGAACCTGCGCTTCGAGCCGGCGGGCATGACGGACGACCCGGACGTCCGGATCGCGACCAGCGTCCTGGACTACCTGTTCCGCCGCCTGGCGCTGGACTACCTGCCGGTCGAGAAGCGGTCGCAGCTCGGCATCTTCACCGCCGACGAGCGCACCGCGCAGGTGAACAACGACTACGGCACCGGCTCCGACGTGGACCTGGAGGGTCTGCGCACGTCGGTCGACGCCGCACCCGCGGCGGCCGCGTCCACCACGCCGGCTCCGGCGGAGAAGAAGTCCAAGCCGCAGGACATCCGGGTGGGCAGCTCCACGGAACTGCTCGAACTGCACCTGGGCACGACCGCCGACGCGCCGCTGTGCATGACCTGCGGCACGAAGATGCGCCCGGCCGGCTCGTGCTACCTGTGCGAGGGCTGCGGCTCCACCTCGGGCTGCAGCTGAGCGTCCGGAACACCGACGCCCGGACGGGGTTCGCTCCCCGTCCGGGCGTTGTCGTGCCCGGAAGGACCTAGGCTGCACGGTGATGTCCTTCGACCTCGCACGACGTTCAGTGGACGGGCTCTCCGTCGGCGACGCCCTGGGCGCGCAGTACTTCGTCCCCGGCCGTTCGCGGTCCGACCTCGCCGCGGGCGTGCTGCCCGACGGGACGTGGCCGTGGACGGACGACACCGAGATGGCCTGCCTGCTGCTGGCCTGGTTGCGCGAGCACGGCGAGGTCGACCAGGAGGGGTTGGCCGGGGAGTTCGCCGAGCACTGCGACCCGTACCGGGGGTACGGGCCCGGAGCGGTGGTGGTGTTGCACCGCATCCGGGACGGGGTGCCGTGGCGCGAGGCGGCGGCGACGGCCTACCGGGGTGAGGGTTCCTGCGGCAACGGGGCGGCGATGCGGGTCGCGCCGCTGGGCGCGTTCTTCGCCGACGACCTCGACGCCGTGGTGACGCAGGCGGTTCGCTCGGCGGAGGTCACGCACCTGCACCCGGAGGGGATCGCGGGTGCGGTGGCGGTGGCCGTGGCGGCGGCCGTGCCCGGTCCCGGGATGTTCGACGCGGTGCTGGACCGCTTGGACGACGGGCAGGTGCGGCGTGGTGTCGAGGACGCGCGGCGGCTGCTGGGGCGCACGACCGCCGAAGCCGCCTACGAGTTGGGCAACGGGTCGCACTCGACCGCCCAGGACTCCGTGCCGTTCGTGCTCTGGGTCGCCGCGACGCACGCCGACGACTACCGGGCCGCCATCACGGCCTGCGTCGAAGCGGGCGGTGACATGGACACGACGGCCGCGATGGTGGGCGGGATCGTGGCCTGCCGCACGGGCGTGCCGGGTGACTGGCTGGCACGACGAGAGCCGCTGCCCACCCACAGCCCGATGTGACCAGCGCTCCCGGCGCGGTCGGCGCCTACGATGTCGCCGTGACGCGGGCGAGCGGGTCGTTGTCGGGGTTGGCGCACGGGGACGCGCGGGGCGCGACGACGTCCGGCGACTCGGCCTCGATCGCGGGCCTCGCCGGCGCGTTCGCGGGCGCGACCCACGGCCTCGACGCGTGGCCCGAGCAGTGGGCCGGGCGCATCGGGCACGGTGGCGAACCGGCGGCGTTCGGCCGGCGGTGGGACCGGTGAACCACGTCCTGGCCGGCTACCGCGTGGCGTCAAGGGACGCACGGCGGGACTGGCAGGACGCCGGCCTGCCGGCAGGCGAGCTGGTGTCGGCGAGCGGTTGCGTCACCACGGTCGTGACGAACGACTGGGACGACTGGTTCGGTGATCCGGCGTCCGCCGCGCGGGCCCGGCAGGGGCGAAGCGACCTGTACGTGCTGGAGGTCGGGATCGCCGCCCAGGACGTCGAGCCCTTGCTGGCGGACGTGCGCGAGGGTGGTTGGGACGTGTCGGCGGGCAGCCTGCCGGCGCGCCTGGCCCGCGCCGAGCCCGTCCTCGCGACCGACGTGCTCGGGTTCGAGCTGCTCGGCTACGACAGCGGCGCCTGGCACACCTGGACGTGCCTCGGCGGCCTGGTCGCGGACGTGCGGGAGGCGACCGGTGTCCGTCCGGGTCGGTGGGGGCTCGTCCAGGACGAGTCGCAGGCGCGAGCGGCGGCCGACTGGCTCACCGCCTCCGGGCTGGGCGACCCCAAGGTGTTCTTCTGGGTGGCGGCTCGGCTCGCCAGTTCTGGATAGGTCAGTCCAAAACCTGCTACCGTGAGCCCCGTGCCCCGCCCCAGGCAGTTCGACGAGGAACAGGCGCTCGACGCCGCCATGCGCACGTTCTGGCTGAACGGCTACGAGGCCACGTCCACCGAAGACCTGTGCCGCGCCACCGGGTTGGGCCGCAGCAGCATCTACAACACGTTCACCAGCAAGCACGAGCTCTTCAAGCGCGCCCTCATCCGCTACACCGAGCTGATGACCGCCAACCAGGTCGCGCTGCTCGAAGACGAGACGCGGGAGCCTGAGGACCGCCTGCGCGACCTCTTCGACGCGATCATCGACGGCGAGGTGGCGAACCGGCGTGACGGTCGCGGGATCGGGTGCCTCACCGTGAACACCACCGTGGAACTGGCCGGCCGGGACCGAGAGGCCGCCGCCCTGATCGAACTCGATCAGCGACGCCGGTTGGACGCGCTCGAAGCCGTCATCTCGGCCGGTCGACGGGACGGCCGATTCACCTCCGGCCGGGAGCCCGGCGAGCTGGCGCGGTTCGTCAACGCGGTCATCGCGGGCATCCGGGTCGCCGGGCAGGGCGGCGCGGACATCCCCACGTTGAAGGCCATCGCGAACACCGCCCTCGAAGCCCTCTAGGCACACCCGGAGGTCCTCGGGCTCGTGATCGGGCGCGTTTTGGACAGATCAATACAAAATAGGAGCGCCGGAATGCCCCGCGTCGTCCACCTGCTCGCCTTCGGCATCTTCGCCATGGTCACCAGCGAGTTCGTCGTCGCCGGCCTGATGCCGCAGATGGCCGCCGGCCTGCACGTCACCATCCCCGAGATCGGCTACCTGATCACGGCGTTCGCCGCCGCGATGGCCGTCGGCGGACCGCTGCTCACCGTGCTGGTGCTGCGGTCGCGCCCCAAGCCCGCGCTGATGGCGCTGTTCGCCGTCTTCCTCGCCGGCAACGTCCTGGCCGCCACCGCCACCGACTACGGCGTGATGCTCGTGGCCCGGGTCGTCACCGGCGCGGCGTCCCAGGCGTTCTTCGGCGTGGCGCTCTCACTCACGTCCGCCCTGGTCGCGGAGAACCTGCGCGGCCGGGCCACCGCGACCGTCCTCAACGGGCTGATGCTCGGCACGCTCCTGGGCCTGCCGCTGGCCACGTTCCTCGGCGCGCACCTCGGCTGGCGGGCGGCGTTCTGGGCCATCGCGGCGCTCACCGTCGTGGCCGCCGCCGGCACGTTCGCGGGCGTGCCGCGACTGGACCGCGTCAGCGGCGACGCGACCGTGCGCGCCGAACTGCGTGCCGTCGCCCGGCCGGAGCTGTGGCTGGTGCTGTCCACCAGCACGTTCGTCATCGGCGCCACGTTCGCCGCGTTCAGCTACGCCAACCCGATCCTGACCGAGGTCACCGGCTTCGCCGCGGGCACGGTCCCGTTGCTGCTCATCGCCTACGGCGCGGCCACGTTGCTGGGGAACCACGTGGTCGGCCGGCTCGCCGACCGCTACGCGCTGCCGACGCTCGCCGCGGGCCTGGTCCTGAACGCCCTCTTCCTCACCGGCTTCGCCCTATTCGCCCACCTCGAACTACCCACCGTGGTCAGCCTGCTCGGCATCGGCCTGGTCGGCGTCACGATGAACCCGGCGCTGGTCACCCGCGTCCAGCGCGGGGGCAACACCGGAGCGCTGGTCAACACCGTGCACGGGTCGTTCATCACGCTCGGCATCATCATCGGCTCGTGGCTGGGCGGCCTGCTCATCACCGACCACGGCCTGCGCGCGCCGTTGTGGCTGGGCGCGGGACTCGCGGTGCTCGGCCTCACCACCCTGATCCCCGACGTTCGGCGACGTGGCGTTCGGCGGAGCGGAGTGCGCGAACCGGCCGCGGCCGGGCCACGTCCCGACCAGGCTCGTTGTTAGCCGTTTAGCTCCTGTGCTAAACAGTGAGCATGGACAGCGTGGCAACCGACCAGGAGGCGGGCGTCTTCCGGGCGCTGGCCGACTCGACCCGGCGGCAGATCCTGGAGGACCTCCGCGCCGGCGAACTCACCGCCGGGGAGATCGCGGGCCGGTTCCCGATCAGCGGGCCGTCGATCTCGCGGCACCTGGGCGTGCTGAAAGCGGCCGGGCTGGTCCGGGAGCGGCGTGAGGCCAACCGGATCTTCTACTCGCTCGTGGACGAACGGCTGGCGTTGCACCTCGGCAGGTTCCTCAGCGCGGTCTGTCCCGAACAGGTGGTCGTCCGGCACCGCCGACGTGCCGCGGAGGAGGGCTGATCACGTGAGGTCGCCGGAGCTGGCCAGTGTCGTGGAACGTCGCCTCCTGGTGAACTACCGCGTCGAGCCGGACGTCGTCGCCCGCCTGCTGCCCGCGCGGCTGCGGCCCCAGCTGGTCGGTCCGTGGGCGGTCGCCGGGATCTGCCTCATCCGGCTCGGGCGGACGCGTCCCCGATGGGCTCCCGAGCCGTTCGGGCTGCGCAGCGAGAACGCCGCCCACCGCGTCGCGGTCGAGTGGGACGGTCCGGGGGGACGCCGGACGGGCGTCTACATCCCGCGCCGTGACAGCGGTTCGGCGGTCAACGCCCTGGTCGGCGGCCGGCTGTTCCCCGGTGAGCACGAACGCGCGCGGTTCGACGTGCGGGAGACGGCCCAGGACCTGCACGTCGGTTTCGCCGGTCTCGACGGCACCACGCGCGTGAGCGTGGACGTCCGGGTCGCCCGCGAGTTCGAGGGCAGCGAGCTGTTCGCCGACCTGGGCGAGGCGTCGGACTTCTTCCGGCACGGCGCGGCCGGCTTCTCCGCCACGCGCGGCGGCGACCGCCTCGACGGGCTGGAACTCCGCACGGACGCGTGGCGGGTGGAGCCGCTGCACGTCCGGGAGGTCCGTTCCTCGTTCTTCGACGACGAGGAGCGGTTCCCGGCCGGCAGCGCGGTGCTCGACTGCGCGCTGCTGATGCGCGACGTGCCGGTGACCTGGCGCCCGCTCCGACCCCTGAGGACCGGAGCGCCGGCCTGAGAGGTCCGCCCACCCGGGGCGGGCGGACCTCGACGAGCCCGTCGTCAGGCCTTGTTGCGGAACAGCTTGTTGCCCAGCCACACGATCGGGTCGTAACGCCGGTCGGCCACGCGTTCCTTCATCGGGATCAACGCGTTGTCGGTGATCTTGATGTGCTCCGGGCACACCTCCGTGCAGCACTTCGTGATGTTGCACAGCCCCAGGCCGTGCGACGACTGCGCCTCCTGCACGCGGTCCGCCTCGTCGAGCGGGTGCATCTCCAGCTCGGCCACCCGCATCAGGAACCGCGGCCCGGCGAACGACTCCTTGTTCTCCTCGTGGTCACGGATGACGTGGCACGTGTTGTTGCACAGGAAGCACTCGATGCACTTGCGGAACTCCTGCGAGCGCTCCACGTCGACCTGCTGCATCCGGTACTCCCCCGGCGCCACGCCGGCCGGCGGCTTGAACGCGGGGATCTCCCGTGCCTTCTTGTAGTTGTACGAGACGTCCGTGACCAGGTCGCGGATCACCGGGAACGTGCGCATCGGCGTCACGGTCACCGTCTCGTCCTCCGCGAACACCGACATCCGCGTCATGCACAACAGCCTCGGCTTGCCGTTGATCTCCGCCGAGCACGACCCGCACTTGCCCGCCTTGCAGTTCCACCGCACGGCGAGGTCCGGAGTCTGGGTCGCCTGCAACCGGTGGATCACGTCGAGCACGACCTCGCCCTCGTTGACCTCGACGGTGAAGTCCACCAGGCCACCGCCCTCGTCCGAACCGCGCCACACCCGGAAGTGCCCCTGGTACCCCATGTCAGCCCTCCAGCTCGTCGGCGGTCAGGTACTTCTGCAGCTCGCTGTGCTCGAACAACGCCAGCAGGTCCGTCCGGATCGGGATCTGCGGCTCCTCCGCCACCTGGACCGAGGAGCCGGACAGCGTGCACACCAGCAGCTTGCGCCGCCAGTCGGCGTCCATCCCCGGGTAGTCGTCCCGCGTGTGCCCGCCCCGGCTCTCCGTGCGCAGCAGCGCGGCACGCGCCACGCACTCGCTGACCACGAGCATGTTCCGCAGGTCGAGCGCCAGGTGCCAGCCGGGGTTGAACTGCCGGTGCCCCTCGACCACCAGGGTCGCGGCCCGCCGCTTCAGCTCCTCCAGGCGCTCGACGGCCCGGTCCATCTCCTCGGCCTTGCGGATGATGCCGACCAGGTCGTTCATCGCCTGCTGGAGCTCCATGTGCAGCGTGTACGGGTTCTCGCCGCCCGCGTCGGAACCGGAGAACGGCGCCACGGCCGTCCGTTCCGCCTCGGCGACCACCTCGTCCGAGCACACGGGCCGGGCGGGGAGCCCGGTCACGTAGTCCGACGCGCCCGCGCCCGCACGGCGGCCGAACACCAGCAGGTCGGACAACGAGTTGCCGCCCAGCCGGTTCGAGCCGTGCATCCCGCCGGACACCTCGCCCGCCGCGAACAACCCCGGCACCGACGACGCGCCCGTGTCCGGGTCGACCTGCACGCCGCCCATCACGTAGTGGCAGGTCGGCCCGACCTCCATCGGCTGCGCGGTGATGTCGACGTCGGCCAGCTCCTTGAACTGGTGGTGCATCGACGGCAGCCGCCGCATGATCTCCTCGGCGGGCAGGCGCGTCGACACGTCCAGGAACACGCCGCCGTGCTCGGACCCGCGACCGGCCTTGACCTCGGAGTTGATGGCCCTGGCCACCTCGTCGCGCGGCAGCAGCTCCGGTGGTCGCCGGTTGTTGCCGGGGTCGGCGTACCAGCGGTCGGCCTCGGCCTCGTTGTCGGCGTACTTGTCCTTGAACACCTCGGGGATATAGTCGAACATGAACCGCTTGCCGTCGGAGTTGCGCAGCACGCCGCCGTCACCGCGGACCGACTCGGTGACCAGGATCCCCTTCACCGACGGCGGCCAGACCATGCCGGTCGGGTGGAACTGCACGAACTCCATGTTGATCAGGGACGCGCCCGCGCGCAGGGCCAGCGCGTGGCCGTCGCCGGTGTACTCCCACGAGTTCGACGTGACCTTGAACGACTTGCCGATGCCGCCGGTCGCGAGCACCACGGCGGGCGCCTCGAACAGCACGAACCGGCCCGACTCGCGCCAGTAGCCGAACGCGCCGGCCACCCGGCCGTCCTCCAGCACCAGGTCCGTGACGGTGAACTCCTGGAACACCTTCAGCCGCGACTCGTAGTCGCCGGTCTCGACGTAGTCGTCCTGCTGGAGCGAGACCACCTTCTGCTGGAGGCTGCGGATCAGCTCCAGCCCGGTGCGGTCGCCGACGTGCGCGAGGCGCGGGTACTCGTGGCCGCCGAAGTTGCGCTGGCTGATCCGACCGTCCTTGGTGCGGTCGAACAACGCGCCGTAGGTCTCCAGCTCCCAGACCCGGTCGGGCGCCTCCTTGGCGTGCAGCTCGGCCATCCGCCAGTTGTTCAGGAACTTCCCGCCGCGCATGGTGTCGCGGAAGTGCACCTGCCAGTTGTCGTTCGAGTTCACGTTGCCCATGGCCGCCGCGATGCCGCCCTCGGCCATCACCGTGTGCGCCTTGCCGAACAACGACTTGCACAGCACCGCCGTGCGCATCCCGTGTTCGCGGGCCTCGATCGCGGCGCGCAACCCCGCACCCCCGGCACCGATCACGAGCACGTCGAACGAATGCCGTTCCAGCTCGGGCAAAACCACTCCTCAGTTGACGAATCGGAGGTCGGCGATCGTCCCGGAGGCGACCAGCGCGACGTAGAGGTCCGTGACGCAGACGAAGATGAGCGAGGCCCACGCCAACTGCATGTGCTTGGCGTTGAGCTTGGAGATCTGCGTCCACGTCCAGTACCGGACCGGGTGCTTGGAGAAGTGCTTCAGCCGCCCGCCCGCGATGTGGCGGCACGAGTGGCACGACAGCGTGTACGCGCCGAGCAGGGCCACGTTGGCCAGCAGCACGATGTTGCCGAGGCCGATGCCGGTGGTGAACGCGAAGACCGCGTCGTAGACGTTGATCAGCAGCAGGAGCGACGCCGCGTAGAAGAAGTACCGGTGCAGGTTCTGCGCGATGAGCGGGAAGCGGGTCTCACCGGTGTACTTGGCGTGGGGCTCGGCCACCGCGCACGCGGGCGGGGACATCCACGCCGCCCGGTAGTACGCCTTGCGGTAGTAGTAGCAGGTCACCCGGAAGCCGAGCAGGAACGGGATGATGATCACCGGCGGGGTGAGGAACCCCGGCAGCGCGGGTAGCAGGCGGCCGAAGTGCGCCGCGTTGGGCAAGCACTCCTCGGTCAGGCACGGCGAGTACATGGGCGTCAGGTAGCGGTACTCGTCCACCCAGTAGTAGTCGCCCATGAAGGTCCGCACGGCCGCGTAGATCGAAATCAGGAGCAGGCCCGCGAACGTCGCCAGCGGCGGTAGCCACCACCGGTCTGTGCGCAACGTGCGCTGGGCGATCTGCGCCCTCATACCTCACCTCGTTCCACGTCGTTGTGGTGCGGGACACATTGTGGTCTGGGACACATCACCGGGCCGAAAACGGGAGCGGCCCCCGCGTTCGCACGCGGGGGCCGGTCCTCTCCTCAGCTCAGGTTCTGTGGCTGCGGTAGCCGCCGAGACCTTCGTCGTCGGCGTCGTGCCACAGCTCCGGGTCGTACGGCGTGTCCGGGACGACGACGACCTCCCTCTCGACCCGGAGCGCTTCGCGCGGTCTGGGCGTGCTGTCCAGCTCCGCCAGCTCGGTCGCGTCGATGTCCATGCGCTCGACGTCGTTGGCCAGCCTCTGCACCGCGGCCACGTCGCCGTACCGCGCGCGCAGCCCGCGGACGCTGTGGCGCAGTTGGCCGAGCGCCCGGCGCAGCTCCACGATCTCGGAGGACGTCACGGTCAGCACCTCCCTCGGGTCGGTCCGTGTGCCGACTCTGCCAAGTGGAAGCCGCTGTGACAAGAACCACAAGTGTCCGAGTCGCATCTCAGGATCTGAATCGTTTTTGTCACGATCATGAGTCGTGACATAGTGTGCTTGCTGTCACGTCCGTACGTGCGACGCCAGCGCTGCCGTCCCACCGGGCCCACCACGGCCCGTGATCACCACCGGAGACAGCGAACCATGAGCGTGCATCCCGTCGTCGCCGCAGTGACGGCTCGAATCGCCGCCCGCAGCGCCGCCGGCCGGTCCGCCTACCTGGAACGAATCGCCCAGGCCCAGCAAGAGGGCCCCGCCCGCCGCGACATGGCGTGCAGCAACCTGGCCCACGGTTTCGCCGGGATCACGGGCGGTGACAAAGACCTCCTTCGTGCACTGCGACGCCCGAACGTGGCGATCGTGTCCGCTTACAACGACATGCTGTCCGCCCACCAGCCCATGAACGAGTACCCCGCGTGGATCAAGGACGCGGCCCGTGCCGTCGGCGGCGTGGCGCAGTTCGCGGGCGGCGTGCCCGCCATGTGCGACGGCATCACCCAGGGCCGCGCGGGCATGGAGCTCTCGCTGTTCAGCCGCGAGGTCATCGCGATGGCCACCGGCATCGCCCTCTCGCACGAGATGTTCGACGCGGCGCTGCTGCTCGGCGTGTGCGACAAGATCACGCCCGGCCTGCTGATCGGCGCGCTGTCGTTCGGGCACCTGCCCGCGATCCTGGTCCCCGCGGGCCCGATGAGCTCCGGCCTGCCGAACTCGGAGAAGGCCCGGGTGCGGCAGCTGTTCGCGGAGAACAAGGCGTCCCGCGAGGACCTGCTCGAAGCCGAGGCGCAGTCCTACCACAGCCCCGGGACCTGCACGTTCTACGGCACGGCGAACTCCAACCAGCTCGTGGTCGAGGTGATGGGCCTGCACCTGCCGGGCGCGAGCTTCGTGCCGCCGGGCACCAAGCTGCGCAAGGCGCTGACCGAGGAGGCCGCGCGGCGCGCGGTGGAGATCAGCCGGGGCGAGGACTACACCCCGATCGGGCAAGTGGTGGACGTGAAGTCCGTGGTCAACGGCGTGATCGCGCTGCTGGCCACCGGCGGGTCGACCAACCACACCATGCACCTGGTCGCCATCGCGTCGGCCGCCGGCATCGAGCTGAGCTGGGACGACTTCGCCGAGCTGTCCTCGGTGGTGCCGCTGCTGGCCCGCGTCTACCCGAACGGCTCGGCGGACATCAACCACTTCCAGGCCGCGGGCGGCGTGCCGTTCCTCGTCTCGACGCTGCTGGACGCGGGCCTGCTGCACGCCGACGTGCGGACGGTGGCCGGACCGGGGCTCGACCGCTACCGGCAGGAGCCGGTGCTGGTCGAGGGCGTGCTGGTGTGGCGGCCTGGTCCGCCGCGCTCGCTGGACACCGACGTGCTGCGGCCCGTGTCGGAGCCGTTCGCGGCCGACGGCGGCCTGCGCATGCTGTCGGGCAACCTCGGCCACGCGGTGATCAAGGTGTCGGCGGTCAAGCCGGAGCACCGGGTCGTGGAGGCGCCCGCCCGGGTGTTCACCTCGCAGGAGGCGTTCAGCGCCGCGTTCCAGGCCGGTGAGCTGGAGCGGGACGTGGTCGTGGTGGTGCGGCAGCAGGGGCCGCAGGCCAACGGGATGCCCGAGCTGCACAAGCTGACGCCCGCGCTGGGCGTGCTGATGGATCGGGGCTTCAAGGTCGCGCTGGTCACCGACGGCCGGATGTCCGGCGCGTCGGGCAAGATCCCGGCCGCCATCCAGGTCACCCCGGAGGCGGCCGTCGGCGGCCCGCTGGCCCGCGTGCGCGACGGCGACGTGCTGCGGCTGGACGCCGAGACCGGCACGCTGGAGGCGTTCGTCGACCCGGCGGAGCTGGCCGCGCGCGAGCTGGTGGACTTCCCGCCGGACGCGCAGGCGTGGACCGGCACGGGCCGGGAGCTGTTCGCCGCGCTGCGCCGGGCGATCGGGCCCGCCGACCGGGGCGCGAGCGTGTTCGGACCCATCGCGGCCTCGCACTTCGAAGGCCAGTTCAACCAGGAGGTGTCCCGGTGACCAACGCCCCGGCCCACGCGACGGCGGCGGATCTGCTGGCGCTGTCCCCCGTCATCCCGGTCGTCGTCGTCGACGACGCCGAGCACGCCGTGCCGCTGGCGCGGGCGTTGCTGCGCGGCGGTGTCCGCGTGATCGAGCTGACGCTGCGCACGCCGGCGGCGCTGGCCGCGATCGAGCGGGTGGCGGCGGAGGTGCCGGGCATCGTGATCGGCGCCGGCACCGTGACCGCGCCGGAGCACGCGGAGCAGGCGGCCAAGGCCGGTGCGGCGTTCCTCGTCACGCCGGGCTCGACCGACCGGGTGCTGGACGCGGCCGAGGACACCGGGCTGCCGTTCCTGCCGGGCGCGGCGACCGTGTCGGAGGCGATGCGGCTGGCCGAGCGCGGGCTGACGTCGCTGAAGTTCTTCCCGGCCGAGGCCGCGGGCGGGGTGGACTACCTGAAGTCCATCGGCGGCCCGCTGCCCGGCCTGCGGTTCTGCCCGACCGGCGGCATCACGCCGGCGACCGCGCCGAACTACCTGGCGTTGCCGAACGTCGGGTGCGTCGGCGGTTCGTGGCTCGCGCCCAAGGACGCGCTGGTGTCGGGCGACTGGGCGCGGATCGAAGAGCTGGCGCGGGCCGCGTCGGCGCTCTGAACCCCCGGGCCGAGGGCGTCTCCCGCTGGGGAGACGCCCTTCGTCAGGCCAGGTGGGTGAGGGCTTCCGGGATCGAGTCGGCGACCGGCACGCCGGTGCGTTCGAGCACCTTGCGCGAACTGGTGCCGGTGGCGACCAGCACGACCTGCGCGCCGACGTGCCGGGCGGCTTCGGCGTCGTCGGCCACGTCGCCGATGAGCACGACGTCGCGCGGGCGCAGTTCGAGCGCGTCCAGGTGGTCGGCGAGGTGTTGGGCCTTCGAGCCGCCGTCACCCGCCGACTTGAGGCCGTCGACCCGGCGGAACAGCTCGCCGAGGCCGAAGCGGCCCACCAGCGGCACCAGCTCGTCGTGGAACCACATCGACAGCAGCGACTGGGTGTGGCGCAGCGTCGTCAGGTGGTCGGGCACGCCGACGGCCAGCCCGCAGCGGTCCACCAGCGCGCGGTACTCGGCGTGGTAGACGGTGTCGATGCGGGTCCAGTCCGCCGCCGTCAGCGGCCGGCCGAACATCCGCTCGTAGCAGTCCTTGACCGGGCGGCTGAACACCTCGCGCCAGTGCTCCAGCGTGACGGCCCCGTGGCCGAAGTCGGCGCAGACCCGGTTGACGGCGGCGAGCACGGCGTCGTTGTCCGCGAACAGGGTGCCGTTCCAGTCCCAGACCACGTGATCGGCCCTGATCCTCACTCGAACAGGCTACGGCGATAGGTTGGGTGCTCACTTTCCGGGGAGGTAGTGGGGGATGGACGCGCGACGAACCACGGTGGTCGCCGAGCCACGCGGGCAGGTGGCGCTGGTGTCGGTCGGGTTCCCGTTGCTCGGCGCGGCCGTGGTGTGGGGCCTGAAGTCGATCGCCGGGTGGGTGGCCGACCTGTCGTGGGCGCCGATGCAGGGTCCGTTCCGGTTGGTGGCGTCCGTGCCCGAGCCGTGGGCGACGATCGGCTCGGTGGCCGTCGGCGCGGTGCTCGGGCTGGTGGTGGCCGGGATCGCGGCGCACGAGCGGCTGGTGGTCGAGGTGTTCAACGAGGGGGTCGAGCTGCTCAAGGGCGGCCGGCACCGCAGCTTCGACCGGACACTGGTGTCCGGGGTGTTCCTGGACGGCAAGAAGTTCGTGCTGCTCGGCGTGGACACGGGCGAGCTGGCCCGGGAGAGCCACGACCTGAAGCCGGAGGCGCTGGCCGAGGCGTTCCAGACGCACGGGTACCAGTGGCTGGACGACGACCCGCACCGGGAGGACTACCGGCGGTGGGTCGACGGCGCGCCGGACCTGCCGCCCGGCGCGAACGCGGTGCTGAAGGTGCGGGCCGAGGCGTTGCGCAAGGGCGACACCGGGGACGTCGAAGAGCTGCGGGAGGAGTTGCGCCGGCTCGGCGTCGTCGTGCGCGAGGAGAAGAAGCGCCAGTACTGGCGTCTCATCCGAACGCTGCCGTGAGCGCGCATACGATCACGGGGTGACCACCGACGGGGGCGGGAGCTCCAGGCAGGCCGAGGTCGACGGCGCGGGCGGGCGGCTGTGGCTCAGGGTCAGCGCGGTGCTCTGCTGGCTATGCGGTCTCATCCCGCTCGTGGTGTGGCACGCCGAAGACCTCGACTGGTCGTGGTGGGCGCTGCTCGGCGCGGTCGTCGGGCTGCTGGTCGTGGCGGCCTTGGGCGGCGTCATGTGGGGGCGGGCGAACCAGGCGCGGGCGGACACCGCGCGGCTGCGGCAAGCCGGTCGACCCGCGATCGCCGAGGTCGTCGGGGTGGAGGTGGTCCACCAGGAGGAGGGGCCCGACACCTCGGTGCTGAGCCTGCGCGTCGGCGGCGACGACGTGCCTCCGTTCGACGCGACCTACCGCGTCCGGCACCGGCCGGACCACCGGGTGGGCGCCCGCTTCGAAGCGGTGGTCGACCCGACGGACAACCTGTTCGCCCTCAAGCCCGTCCTCGACCCGCGGTGACCGGTCGGCGCACCCGGGCACGGCGGCGGTCCGGCCTTCAGTCCTGGGTCAGGTCGTCCAGGGTCGAGGTGTCCTCGCCCGCCCGGCGCAGTTCCTCGCGGACCACCCGGTAGGCCATACCTTCCGCGTAGCCCTTGCGGGCCAGCGCGGCGACCAGGCGGCGGATCTTGGTGGTGTCGTCCAGGCCCGCCATGGTGCGCAGCTTCTTGCGCACCAGGTCACGCGCCCGGTCTTCCTCGGCCTCGTCGTCCACCGCGGCCACGGCCTCGGCCGCCACCTCGTCCGCCACGCCCTTGCGACGCAGCTCCATCGCCAGGGCACGGCGGGCCAGACCCTGGTACGTGTGCCGTGAGCGGACCCAGACCTCGGCGAACGCGGCGTCGTCGATCAGGCCCGCGCGGTCGAACTTGGCCAGCACCAGCTCGGCCGTCTGCTCGCTGATGTCCTTGCGCAGCAAGGCGTCCTTCAGCTCGACGCGGGTGCGGGCCCGTGCGGTGAGCAGCGCGTAGCAGATGTCCGTCGCCTTGCGCTGCTCCTTCGCCGGGTCGACCGGACGCGGCTCGGTGTCGTCGGCCGAAGGGTCGCGGGACACCCCGCGACCACGGCCACCTCGTCCCGCCACGCCCGCTTAGAACTCGACCGGCGCCGCGGCGGGCTCCTCGGCGTCGAGGGTGGCGCCGATGCCCAGCTTGTCCTTGATCCGCTTCTCGATCTCGTTGGCCACGTCCGGGTTGTCGCGCAGGAACTTCCGCGCGTTCTCCTTGCCCTGGCCGAGCTGGTCGCCCTCGTAGGTGTACCAGGCGCCCGACTTGCGCAGGATGCCCTGGTCCACGCCCATGTCGATGAGCGAGCCCTCACGGCTGATGCCCTGGCCGTAGAGGATGTCGAACTCCGCCTGCTTGAACGGCGGGGCCACCTTGTTCTTCACGACCTTGACCCTGGTGCGGTTGCCGACCGGCTCGCCGCCGTCCTTCAAGGTCTCGATGCGCCGCACGTCCAGCCGCACCGACGCGTAGAACTTCAGCGCCTTGCCGCCGGTCGTGGTCTCGGGCGAGCCGAACATCACGCCGATCTTCTCGCGCAGCTGGTTGATGAAGATCGCGGTGGTGTTGGAGTTGCTGAGCGCGCCGGTGATCTTGCGCAGCGCCTGGCTCATCAACCGGGCCTGCAGGCCGACGTGGTTGTCGCCCATCTCGCCCTCGATCTCGGCACGGGGCACCAGGGCCGCCACCGAGTCGATGACCAGGATGTCGAGCGCGCCGGAGCGGACCAGCATGTCCGCGATCTCCAGCGCCTGCTCACCCGTGTCGGGCTGGGAGACCAGCAGCGCGTCGGTGTCGACGCCCAGCTTCTTCGCGTAGTCCGGGTCGAGCGCGTGCTCGGCGTCGATGAACGCCGCGATGCCGCCGGCGCGCTGGGCGTTGGCCACGGCGTGCAGCGCCACGGTCGTCTTACCGGAGGACTCCGGGCCGTAGATCTCGACCACGCGGCCGCGGGGCAGGCCGCCGATGCCGAGGGCCACGTCGAGCGCGATCGCACCGGTGGGGATCACCTGGAGCGGGGCGCGGACCTCGTCGCCGAGCCGCATGACCGAGCCCTTGCCGTACTGCTTGTCGATCTGGGCCAGGGCCAGTTCGAGGGCCTTGTCCCGGTCGGGTGCCTGGGGTGCCATCTTGGAGTCCACCTCGGAGTGTCTTTGGGTTCGCGGTGCGATGTCGGGGCCGACGTTACGGGTGGGGTCCGACATTTTTCGGCGGGGACCAGGTCACCCGCAGGGTGTTGTCACCCGGTCGTGTCGGGGAGTGTAGCCGAACAGGTGTTCGACCATCCTGTCGACGCACCAGGTCACCGCCGCTGTTCCGGCACGTCGAAGGCGTCGCAGACGGCCAGCCAGATCTCCTTGGCCGGCAGCCCTTCCTCCAACGCCTGGTCGGGAGTCCGACCGCCGAGGGCGGACAGCACGTGGTCCCGGGCCACCATCTCCGCTCTGACCTGGCCGAACTCGTTGGCCATCAGCTTGCGGAACATCGTGATGCGCATCGGGTCCAGGCTAGCGCGCCGCCGGCCGGACCGGACCGCCGACGTGCCGCCCGGCGAACCCCCGGGTCACCGCGGCGCGACGGCGACCAGGCCGCCGTCGACGACCAGGTCCTGCCCGTTGACGTAGGACGCCTCACCGGAGGCGAGGAACGCGACCGCGTCGGCGACGTCGGCGGCGGCGCCGATCCGACCAGCGGGCGCCGCGGCGACGACGGCGGCCTCGACCTCGGCGGAGACGTTGTCGCGGAACATCGGGGTCTCGATGTAGCCGGGGCTGACCGAGTTCACCCGCACTCCCCCGGGCGCCAGTTCGGCCGCCAGGGTGCGCGCCAGGTTGTGCACGGCCGCTTTGGTCGCCGCGTAGAGGGACGCGCCGGGCAGGCCGCGGTGCAGCGTCCACGACGCGTTGATCACGATCGCGGCGTGGTCGGACAGCAGCGGGAGGGTCTTCTGGATGGTGAAGAACACACCCTTGAAGTTGATGCCCACGACGCGGTCGAACTCGGCCTCGGTGACGTCGCCGGTCGGCTGGAACGACGCGACGCCCGCGTTCGCGAAGACCACGTCCAGCCGCCCGTGCCGGTCCCGGATCGCGGCCGTCAGCGCGTCGAGGTCGGTGAGGCTCGCCACGTCGCCGCGCACCGCGAGGACGGCGTCACCCCCGGCCAGCTCGCCGACCGCGGCGTCCAGCCGGGCTTGGTCGCGCCCGGTGACGACGACCTGCGCGCCCTCGGCGAGCAGCCTCCGCGCGACGGCCAGCCCCAGGCCGCTCGTGCCGCCGGTGACGAGCGCGATCTTGTCCTGGAACCGGGAAGTGCCGTGGAACCGGGAAGTGCTGTGCGTCATGGGGTCCAGCGTGCCGACCGGTGTCGGGATCGGACAGTGCGCGCTCAACCCGGGACCGGCGCCACCACCCACGGCGGCCGATCAGACCGGGGCGGCCGACCCGAGGTCCGCCAGGCGTTCGAGCCGCGCCGCGGTTCCCGTGCCGGGTCGCGGGTCGTACAGCTCCAGGTACCGGTCCGAGCGGTCGGCGACCGCCAGGGTCGTCACGTCGAAGTGCAGGTCGCCGGCCTCGGGGTGGCGGACCGCCTTCACCGCCTGCACCGGCGCGCCCACCTCGTGGCGCGCCCACAGCTCGACGAACTCGGGGCTCACGGCGCCGAGCTCGTCGACCACCCGGTCGAACCCCGGGTCGGCGGGCGCGTGCGCCGCGTCGGCGCGGAAGGCGGCGACGACGACCGGTGCGACCGACGCCCAGTGGACGTGCATGTCGCGGTACCTGGCATTGGTGAAGAACGTGACCAGGCAGTTGTGGTCGGTGTCGTCGTAGCCGAACACCGCCCGGGTCGCGTCGTTGATCGCGAGCAGGTTCCAGCACCGGTCCCGGAGGATCGCGGGCCGCGGCGCCCACGCGTCGAGCAGGCGCCGCAGCTCCGGGCTCACCTCGTCACCCCGCGCGCCACCGACCCGCGGCGGGTTGAGACCGGCCAGCAGGTACAGGTGCGCGCGTTCGAGGTCGGTCAGGCGCAACGCCCGGCTGATCGCGTCGAGCACCTCCGACGAGACCGTGATGTCACGGCCCTGCTCCAGCCACGTGTACCAGGACACGCCGACCCCGGCGAGCGCGGCGACCTCCTCGCGCCGCAGTCCCGGCGTCCGACGCCTGCCCACCGCCACCACGCCGACGTCGGCGGGCGTGAGCCGCGCCCGGCAGGTCCGCAGGAAGTCGCGGAGCTGCTCACGCCGACGCGATCTCACCGCGGGGGATTCGCTGGTCATGTGCCACGGTAACAACGAGCCCGGTCAGCGCGCCGCCGTCCAGGCCGGGCTGTCGACGTAGTGGTTGTCGAACCGGTCCTGCGAGTCGCGGATCTCCTGGGGGCTCGCCTCGCCGCGCTGCACGCGGTCGAGCAGTCGGTAGTAGTCGAACCGGCCCATGCCGGGCGTGAAGACGTACAGGACGTCCGCGTCGGCGCCCTTGAGCGCGCCGAACGCGTGCGGCACGCGGGGCGGCACGACGAGGAAGTCGCCGCGCTCCAAGGTCACCACGTCCTGGTCCAGCAGCACCTGGAGCGTGCCGTCGAGCACGAAGAACAGCTCCGAGGCGCGGGTGTGGAAGTGCGGCGGCGCGCCGTCGGAGCCGTCGCGGAAGGTGGACCGGTTGCTGGTCAGGCCGTCGAGGTCGGCGAGGAGGGTGACGACGGCGGCGGGGTCGGCGTCGAGCTTTTCGGCCTGGGTGGCGCGGACGAGCAGTGCGTTCTCCATGACGTCGAGACTCGTCCCCGAGCGGGGCCCGAACAACGACGGGGATCGAATGGAACGATAACCTGGCGGTTATGGAACGACGTGATCTGGAGGTCTTCCTGGCGCTGGCGGAGGAGCTGCACTTCAGCCGCACCGCCGAGCGGCTGCACGTCTCCCAGGCGCGGGTGAGCCAGTCCGTCAAGCAGCTGGAGCGCCGCATCGGCGCGCCGCTGTTCGAGCGGACCAGCCGGCGCGTCGCGCTCACCCCCATCGGCCGCCGCCTGCGTGACGACCTGGCGCCGGCCTACCGGCAGATCGTGGACGGCATAGCGCGCGCCGTGGAGGCCGCACGGGGCACGTCCCTGCTGCGCGTCGGGTTCGAGGCGCCTGCCCTCGCCGACCTCGTCACCGACGTCCTCGACCGGTTCCGCGCCCGCCACCCCGACAGCGAGGTGCGCGTGCGGGAGGCGCCGTTCACCGACCCGTTCTCGCTGCTCAGGGCCGACGAGGTGGACGTGGTGGTGACGTTGTTCCCGGTCGGCGAGCCCGACCTGACGGCCGGGCCGGTCGTCCACGAGGAGCCCTTGGTGCTCGCCGTCTCCGACAAGCACCCGTTCACGCGGCAGGAGTCCGTGACGCTGGAAGACCTGGCCCGCGACACGGTCTTCCGCGCCGCCTACTGGCGCGACACGACGCCCGAGGGCGCGCCGATCAAGCGCGGACGGGACGTCACGACGTTCCAGGAGCTGCTCGCCGCGGTCGCCGACGGCGAGGGCGTCTGCCCGCTGGGCGCGCACGCGGTCGGCTACTTCGCCCGCCCGAAGATCGCGTTCCTGCCGCTGGTGGGCGCGCCGCGCCTGACCTGGGGCCTGGTCTGGCGCACGGCGGGTGAAACGGTCCGCGTGCGCGAGTTCGCGGCGGCGGCGCGCTAACCTCGCCCCGTGCTGCTGTCGCAGGAAGACCCCACGGGCATGTCGTCGCCGATCGCCACGATCGCGGTGATCGCCTGTCTCGTCGCGGTGATCGTGGTCGGCCTGCGCGCGCTCTGGCACAACCGCAAGCGCTGATCACCGCACCCGCTGCAACGACGCGAACAGGCACGTCACCAGCAGCGGCAGCGCGGTGAAGCCGACGACCAGGCCCAGCGCGGCGTAGGACCACGCGGTCACCACGACGCCCGCCACGACGCCGCCGAGCGCGCCGCCGACGTTCATGCACAGGTCCGACAGCCCCTGCGCGGCCGGCCGGTCCACCACCTCCACGGACTCGGTGAGCAGCGCCGATCCCGCCACCACGCCCGCCGACCAGCCGAACGCCAGCAGCGCCAGCCCGGCGGCCAGCTGCGGCGCGTCGTGCGACGGCGCCATGCCCGCGATGCCGGACGCGGCGACCACGAGCGCCGCGCCGATCGCCAGCACGGGCACCCGGCCCAGCCGGTCGGCCATCCACCCGAACAGCGGGCTGGCCGCGTACATGGCGGCGACGTGCAGGCTGATCACCACGCCCACGACGCGCAGCGACGACCCCGCGTGCTCCATGTGCACGGGGGTCATCGACATCAGGCCCACCATCGCGGTGTGGCACAGCGTCACGCCGCCCAGCGCGAGCTTCCCGGCGGCGGGCAGCGACCGCCACACCGCCATCGACCGCTTGGTGCCGACCGAGGGCGCGGCGGCCGATTTCGCCAGCGTGAGCGGATCCGGCCGCAGGAACCGCAGGACGACGAGCGCGGCCAGGCCGAACAGCACGGCCGACAGCAGGTACGGCCCGGCGCCCACCGGCAACCCCAGCCGCACGGCCGCCCGCCCCGCCGGATCGGCCAGGTTCGGCCCGGCCACCGCGCCCAGCGTCGCCGCCCACACCACCAACGCCACCGAACGCGCCCGGCGGTGCGGGTGGGCCAGGTCCGCGCCCGCGTACCGGGCGGCGAGGTTCGCGCTGGACGCCGCGCCGAACAGCACGAGCGCGACCAGCAGCACCTGCCACGAGCCGAGCACGACCGCGCAGGCCGCCACCGCCGCGCCGGCCGCGCCCGCGCCGTAGCCGAGGACCAGTGCCGGCCGACGTCCGCTGCGGGCCGCCAACCGGGCCGCGGGCAGCGCGAACGCCGCCGCGCCGAGCACCGCGGCCGTCTGCGCCATCCCGCCGACCGCGTCGGAGTCGGCGAGCACGGCCGCGATCAGCGTGCTGACCGCCAAGCCGATGGTGACGCCCGCCGCGCCCAGGACCTGGGTCACCGCCAGCACCCGCAGGACCCTGCGCTGCACGACGTCGACCATGGTCATGAGCTGGAAGGGTGCCAGGCGGGATCCGGGCCTACCAGCCACCGTCCGGGTCTCAGGTGCCGGGTTGCACCGCAGCCTCGAAGAAGTCCGCGACCTGGTCCGCGGTCAGCTCCTCGCCGCCGCTCTTGGTCACGATGCCCAGCAGCGGCAGGTCGTCGGCGGTGAACACGAGCAGCCCGAGCCCGCCGTCCGCGGCGGCCCGGTACTTGCCGGTGAGGCCGTTGCCCGCCCACTGCGCCTCGACCATGTCGGTCTTGAGCGACCGGACGACCGCCTCCGCGCCGTGCTGCGCGCCGACGACCGTCTCGGTGAGCACGTACTGGACCGAGTAGTCGTCCTTCACCGCGCAGCTGACCGCGCTGCCCTTGATGCCGTCGACGCCACCCACGCCGGGCGTGCCGCCCGCCTTGCACGTGCTGGTGTCGGGGATCGTGCCCGCGAGCAGGCGCAGGCACTCGGTGAAGCCCTTGTCGTCCTGCCGGGTGTCGTTCTTGCACTCCTGCGCGCTGGGCACGCTCGCCCCGTTGAGCGCGAAGATCCCGCCGACCACGGCCAGCACGAGCACGAGGGCCGCGCCCGCCGAGACCAGCACGGTCCGGCTGGGCTTCTTCCGCTCCGGCTTGGCCTGCGCGCGGGGCGCGACGGTCGGGAAGTTGAACTGCTGCGGCCCGGTCTGCGGGTACACCTGGTACGGCCCGCTGACCGCCGGGTTGACCTGGTGCGCGCCGCTGGCGCTCGGGTTCACCTGGTAGGCGCCGCTCGCGTGGGGGTTCACCTGGTAGGCGCCACTGGCACCGGGGTTGACCTGGTAGGCGCCGCTGGCGTTCGGGTTGGCCTGGTACGCGCCGCCGGCGTTCGGGTTGGCCTGGTAGGCGCCGGCCGGCGGGGTCACCGGCTTGGTGACGACCGTGTCGGGCTCCATCGGCCTGGCGGGCTCCTGGGACCGCGGCGTGACGCCGTTCTTGGGCACGTGGTGCGCGCCCAGGGCGACCGAGGTCTCGGGCTGGTCGAGGCTCGTCGGCACGATCCGCACCTGCTCGGCGATCATGGTCGCCACCAGCGGGATCCGGCTGGCGCCGCCGACCAGGTAGATGCCCGCGAGCTGGTTGGGCGCCATGCCGGTGGAGCGGATCGTGGACTCCAGCAGCTCCACGCTGCGCATCATGCTCGGCCGGACCAGCGCTTCCAGGTCCGACCGGTTGACCAGCACGTCCTCGAACGGCTCCGGCATCGGCACCTCGGTGTGCGCGTGCCGCGACAGCGACTCCTTGGCCGCGCGCACGTCCTCCTGCAACGTGCGGCGGGCCCGGCGGTCGGCCGTCGACTCGGGGCGCAGCAGCCGCTGCCAGGCCGCCGGGTCGCGGTGCGAGACCTGCCTGCCGACGTGTTCGAGCAGCGCCTGGTCGACGTCCAGGCCGCCCAGGTCCGGCAGGCCGTCCTCGGCGAGCACCGTGAAGCCGCTCTGGGTGGCGCCGACGATGGCCACGTCGAACGTGCCCGCGCCGAGGTCGTACACCGCGAGCGCCTGGCCGACGGACAGCGAGGCGTAGTGGGAGGCAGCCGCGACCGGCTCGGGGACCAGCACGATCTCGCCGGTCACGCCCGCGAGGCGGGCCGCGGACAGCAGCACGTTGCGGCGCGTCGGGCCCCACTGCGCGGGGTGGGTGAAGCGGACCTCGTCCACCGCCTCGCCACCCAGCTGGCGGGTGGTCTCGTCCAGCACGCGGCGCAGCACGGCGGCCAGCGCGTCGGTGACCGGGACCACGTTGTCGCCCAGGAGCAGCACGCCGTCGTCCACCCGGCGCTTGGGGTTGGGCTCGAAGCGGGCCGGGTCGAGGCGGGCGCGGCGCTCGGCGTCACGGCCGACGACCAGCGTGCCGTCCTCTTCGCAGTAGACGGCCGACGGCATGGTGGCCGAGCCGTCCACCTCCACGACCCTGGGCGGCCGGCCGTGCGCGGCGAGCACCGCGACGGTGTTGGAAGTGCCCAGGTCGACGGACAGGACGCGCACGATCCACCCCTTTGATGTGAACGGGGTGATCGTGCCACAACCGGAATTTGTCGGACCCCTGGTTCAGGATGGTGGGGTGGACGTCCTGGACCGCTTCTCCCCCGCCACCCGGCAGTGGTTCGCCGGGGCCTTCGCCGCGCCCACGCCGGCGCAGGCGGGCGCGTGGGAGGCGGCGGCGGCCGGTGAGCACGCGCTGGTCATCGCGCCCACGGGGTCCGGCAAGACGTTGGCCGCGTTCCTCTGGGCGCTCGACCGGCTGGCGTCCACGCCGAAGCCCGCCGAGCCGAAGCGGCGGTGCCGGGTGCTGTACGTCTCACCCCTGAAAGCGCTGGCGGTGGACGTGGAGCGCAACCTCAGGGCGCCGCTGGCCGGCATCCGGCAGGCCTCGCACCGGCTGTCGCTGCCCGAGCCGGACATCACGGTCGGCATGCGCACCGGGGACACGCCGGCGGACGCGCGGCGGGCGTTCGCCCGGACACCGCCGGACGTGCTGGTCACCACGCCCGAGTCGTTGTTCCTGGTGCTCACCTCCGCCGCGCGGGACTCGTTGCGCGGTGTCGAGACGGTGATCGTCGACGAGGTGCACGCGGTGGCGGGCACGAAGCGCGGTGCGCACCTCGCGCTGTCACTCGAACGGCTGGACGCGCTGCTGGAACGGCCCGCGCAGCGGATCGGGCTGTCGGCGACGGTCCGGCCGGTCGAGGAGGTCGGCGCGTTCCTCGCGGGCGGGCGGCCGGTGCGGGTCGTGCAGCCGAGGACGGCCAAGACGATCGAGGTCCGGGTCGAGGTGCCGGTCGAGGACATGTCGGTGCTCGGCGAGCCGACCGGCGAGGTGTCCGGCTCGGCGGCGGGCGCGGAGCAGCGGGCGTCGATCTGGCCCTCGGTGGAGCAGCGGGTCCTGGAGCTGGTCCAGGAGCACCGGTCGACCATCGTGTTCGCCAACTCCCGCCGGCTGGCCGAACGGCTCACCGCGCGGCTCAACGAGCTGGCCGAGGAGGCGCTGGAGCTGCGGGAGTCGTCCGCCGAACCGGCCCGGTTCCCCGCCGAGGCGCCCGGCCAGGCCGGCGTCACGACCCAGCGCACGGCCACCATCGCCCGCGCGCACCACGGCTCCATGTCGCGCGAGCAGCGGGTGGTGGTCGAGGAGGAGCTGAAGTCCGGGCGGCTGCCGTGCGTGGTGGCGACGTCGTCCCTGGAGCTGGGCATCGACATGGGCGCGGTCGACCTGGTCGTGCAGGTGGAGGCGCCGCCCACGGTGGCGTCCGGGTTGCAGCGCGTGGGCCGGGCCGGGCACCAGGTGGGCGCGGTGTCGCGCGGGGTGATGTTCCCGAAGTTCCGGGGCGACCTGGTGTCGTGCGCGGTGGTGGCGGAGCGGATGCGGGACGGCGCGATCGAGGCCGTGCGGTACCCGCGCAACCCGCTGGACGTGCTGGCGCAGCACGTCGTGGCGATGGTGGCGATGGAGACGTGGACGGTCGAGGCGCTGGCCGGGCTGGTGCGGCGGGCCGCGCCGTTCGCCGCGCTGCCGGAATCGGCGCTGCAAGCCGTGCTCGACATGCTCGCGGGCCGTTACCCGAGCGAGGAGTTCGGCGAGCTGCGGCCCCGGATCACCTGGGACCGGATCACCGGCGAGCTGCGCGGCAGGCCGGGCGCGCAGCGGCTGGCGGTGACGTCGGGCGGCACGATCCCCGACCGCGGCATGTTCGCGGTGATGACGCCGCCGTCCGAGCGCGGCCCCGGCTCGCGGGTCGGCGAGCTGGACGAGGAGATGGTCTACGAGTCCCGGGTGGGCGACACGTTCCTGCTGGGCACGTCGTCGTGGCGGGTCGAGGACATCACCCACGACCGGGTGATCGTGGTGCCCGCGCCGGGTCAGCCCGCGCGGATGCCGTTCTGGAAGGGCGACGCGCCGGGCCGTCCGCTGGAGCTGGGGCGGGCGCTGGGGAAGTTCCTGCGCGAGGTGTCCACCATGGACGACGAGAAAGCCGCGGTGCGCACCGCGGCGGCCGGGCTGGACGCGTGGGCGACGTCGAACCTGCTGGCCTACCTGGGCGAGCAGCGCGAGGCGACCAGGCACGTGCCCAACGACCGGGTCGTGCTGGTCGAGCGGTTCCGCGACGAGCTGGGCGACTGGCGGCTGGTGGTGCACTCGCCGTTCGGGGCGCAGGTCAACGCGCCGTGGGCGTTGGCGATCGCGGCCCGGCTGCGGGAGCGGCGCGGGATCGAGGTGCAGGCGGCGCACTCCGACGACGGGATCGTGATCCGGCTGCCCGACGCGGTCGACCTGGACGGCGCGCAGGTGGTGGCGGGCGCGGACGACGTGCTGCTCGACCCGGAGGAGGTCGAGCAGGTCGTGGTCGCCGAGGTGGGCGGCTCGGCGCTGTTCGCGGCCCGGTTCCGGGAGTGCGCGGCCCGGTCGCTGCTGCTGCCCCGGCGCGACCCGCGCAAGCGCTCGCCGTTGTGGCAGCAGCGGCAGCGGGCCGCGCAACTGCTCTCGGTGGCGGCGAAGTACGAGAGCTTCCCGGTCGTCCTGGAGGCGATGCGCGAGGTCTTGCAGGACGTGTACGACGTGCCCGGCCTGCGTGAGCTGATGACCGACATCCGGGCACGGCGGGTGCGCGTGGTCGAGGTGGAGACGACGTCGCCGTCGCCGTTCGCGCGCAGCCTGCTGTTCGGGTACGTCGGGATGTTCCTGTACGAGGCGGACGCGCCGCTGGCCGAGCGGCGGGCGGCGGCGTTGTCGCTGGACTCGGCGCTGCTGGCGGAGCTGCTGGGCTCGGAGGCGATCCGGGAGCTGCTCGACCCGGAGGTCGTGGCGGAGGTCGAGCTCAACCTCCAGCGCCTGGCCCCGGACCGGCACGCGCGGGACGCGGAGGGCGCGTCCGACCTGCTGCGGTTCCTCGGCGACCTGTCCGAGGCGGAGGCGCTGGAACGGGGCGTGCGGCCGGAGTGGCTGGCCGACCTGGTGGCGCAGCGGCGGGCGATCCGGGTGCGCATCGCGGGCGAGGACCGTGTGATCGGGATCGAGGACGCGGGCCGGGTGCGCGACGCGTTGGGCGTGGCGCTGCCGGTCGGCGTGCCGGAGGTGTTCACCGAGCCGGTCGCCGACCCGTTGGGCGACCTGCTGTCGCGGTACGCGCGCACGCACGGGCCGTTCCCGGCGGTGGAGGCGGCGGAGCGGTTCGGGCTCGGCGTGGCCGTGGTGACCGGGGTGCTGGAGCGGATGGCGGCCACCGGGCGGCTGGTGCGCGGTGAGCTGAGGCCCGGGGGCACCCACACCGAGTACTGCGACGCCGAGGTGCTGCGACGGCTGCGGCGGGCGTCGCTGGCCCGGTTGCGGGCCGAGGTCGAGCCGGTGGAGCCCGCCGCGCTCGGCCGGTTCCTGCCGGGCTGGCACGGGGTGGGTCGGCGGCTGCGGTCCGCGCCGACCGTGGACGACGTGTACTCGGTGGTCGAGCAGCTGGCGGGCGCACCGCTGCCCGCGAGCGCGGTGGAGTCGCTGGTGCTGCCCGCGCGGCTGCCCGGCTACCGCCCGGCGCTGCTGGACGAGCTGACCGCGTCCGGCGAGGTGACGTGGACCGGGTGCGGCTCGCTGGCCGGCGGCGACGGCTGGATCGCGTTGGCGCCGACCGACGTGGCCGACCTGCTGCTGCCGGACCTGGTGCCCGAGGCGATGCCGGACTCGTCGCTGCACACCGCCGTGGTGGAGGCGTTGGGCGGCGGCGCGCTGTTCTTCCGGCAGGTGGTCGACCGGGTGTCGTTGCAGGGTCCGACGACCGACGGCGAGGTCGTCGGCGCGCTGTGGGACCTGGTGTGGGCGGGCGTGGTCACGAACGACACGCTGGCGCCGCTGCGGGCGCTGGTCGCGGGCGGCGGCACGGCGCACAAGCCCCGGCGGGCCGCGCCGCGTGGCCGGTACGCGCGGATGCGGGCCGGGAGACCGGACCTGCCCAGCCGCACCGGGCCGCCGACGGTGGCGGGCCGGTGGTCACTGGCCGTGGTGCCCGCGACGGACGCGACGCGGCGTGCGCACGCGCGGGCCGAGGCGTTCCTGGAGCGGCACGGCGTGCTGACGCGTGGCGCGCTGGACACCGAGCGGGTGACCGGCGGGTTCAGCGGCGTGTACCGGGTGCTGCGCGCGATGGAGGAGTCCGGGCAGGTCGTGCGCGGGTACGTGGTCGAGGGGCTCGGCGCGGCGCAGTTCGCGGCCCGGGGCGCGGTGGACCGGCTGCGCGCGGCGTCGAGGTCGCCGGGCCAGGAGCACGTGGGCACGCCGGACGCCGTCGTGCTGGCCGCGGCCGACCCGGCCCAGCCCTACGGCGCCGCGCTGGCGTGGCCGGACCCGTCCGGCGAGGGCAAGCACCGGCCGGGCCGCAAGTCCGGGGCGCTGGTCGTGCTGGTGGACGGGCTGGCCACGCTCTACGTGGAACGGGGCGGCCGGTCGCTGCTGTCGTTCACCGAGGACGAGGACCCGCTGCGCGCGGCGGCGCAAGCCCTGAGCCGCGCCGTGCGCGACGGCTGGCTGGGACAACTGGCCGTGCAGCGCGCCGACGGCGAGGTCGCGCTGGGCTCACGACTGGCCGGCATCCTCCAGGAAGCGGGCTTCCGCGCCACGCCCAAGGGTCTGCGGCTGCGGGCGTGACGCGGAAGCCGTGAAGCCGTGAAGTGGAGGGAAGAATCCGGAGATCACCCGATAGAGCAAGCCAACCCGGAAACTTTCACCACACCATTGACGTTGCCGGGATATGAGGAGGCGGCGACGCACGGCGGACCGGTCCCACCCCGACCACCTCGCGCGACCTGATCTCAACGAACGGACGCTCAGCACCCCAGCCAGCACCCCAGCGAACCTCCGCCCAGCACGGACCAACGCCCTCAGCGGACACCCTCAGCCGCAGCCGGGCGGACGCACTCAGCCAGCGGATGCACCCGGCGGACGCACTCGGCCGGCGGACGCACCCAGCGGACGCACTCGGCCGGCGGACGCCCTCAGCGGAACAGGGTGCTGTAGGCGTTGAGCGCGGGCTGGCCGCCCAGGTGGGCGTACAGGACGTTGGAGTCGCGCGGGATCTCGCCGGTGGAGACCAGTTCCACCAGGCCAGCCAACGACTTGCCCTCGTACACCGGGTCGGTGATCATGCCCTCCAGGCGGGCGCCGAGCTTCATGGCGTCCACAGTGGACTCCCCCGGCACGCCGTAGATGCCCTCGTGGAACCGGTCGTCGAGGATGACGTCCTCGTCGGTCACCTTCACGCCGAGCAGGTCCGCCGTGTTCTTGGCGATGCGCGTGATCTGCTCACGCGTGTCGCACGGCTCGGCGGAGGCGTCGACTCCGATCACCCTCCGGCCGCTGCCCGCGAACCCGGCGACCATGCCCGCCTGCGTGCTCCCGGTCACCGAGCACACGACGATCGTGTCGAACCGCACGCCCAACTCGGCCTCCTGCTGCTCGACCTCGGCCGCCCACCCCGCGAACCCGAGCCCGCCGAGCGGGTGGTCCGACGCGCCGGCCGGGATGGCGTAGGGCTTGCCGCCGGCGGCGCGCACGTCCTCGATCGCCTGCTCCCACGCGGGTTTCACGCCGATGCCGAAGCCGGCTTCGACCAGTCGCACCTCGGCGCCCATCAGCCGGCTGAGCAGGATGTTGCCGACCCGGTCGTACACCGCGTCCGGCCAGTCGACCCAGCTCTCCTGCACCAGCACGCACTTCAGCCCGGCCCGCGCCGCCGCCGCAGCCACCTGGCGGGTGTGGTTGGACTGCACGCCGCCGATGGACACCAGCGTGTCGCAGCCCGTCGCCAACGCCTCCGCCACCAGGTACTCCAGCTTGCGGGTCTTGTTGCCGCCGTAGGCCAACCCGGAGTTGCAGTCCTCGCGCTTGGCCCACACCTTCGCACCGCCGAGGTGCCTGGTCAGCCGCTCCAGCGGGTGCACCGGGGACGGGCCGAAGGTCAGCGGGAAACGCTCGAAATCGCCCAGCGCCATGTCAGTTCTCCTCAACCACGAACAGGTCGGCCAACGTCGCCCAGTTCCGCTCGACCAACCGTGCCGCGAGGTCGGCGTCGGCCGCGGCGAAGGCGGTGATGATCTCGTCGTGCATCGCCACCGAGTGGCGGCCGGTCGGCGCGGCGAACCGCAGCCGTTCCAGCCGGCGCACGAGGGGCGTGTAGCGGTCGATGGTGGCCGTGACGGCGAAGTTGCCGCCACGCCGCACGGCCACCGCGTGGAACTCGTCGTCGGCGGCGAGCGCGGCGGGCACGTCGCCGGAGGCCAGGGCGTGGGCGAACGCCGTGTTCGCGGCACGCATCGCGTCCAGGTCCGCCTCGACCAGGTGCGGCACGGCCAGCCGCGCGGCGAGGGCGTGCATGGCCTGGACGACGACGTGCGCGTCACGCACGGCCGCCGCGTCCAACGGCGTGACCCGCGTGTAGCTGTGCGGCTTGCTCTCGACCAGGCCCTCGTCGGTCAGCCGCGCCAACGCCTCGCGCACCGGTGTCCGGGACAGCCCGAGCCGTTCGGCCAGCTCCACGTCCTTGATCGGCACGCCGGGCGCCAGGTCGCCGCCCAGGATCGCCTCGCGGATCGCGACCAACGCCTGGTCGCGAAACAGCGCGCGACTAATATATTGCATACCGGTAGACTGTAGCCGGTCACCCCCGAGACCACCAGGCACGTGCTCAGGTGAATCGGGACGAGCCCCGCGACGCCGCTCTACGGGTTGTCCGGCGTGGTGCCGGTGGCGTCGAAGACCGCGGCGGTGGACCGGGGTTCAGCCGCGCGAACCCGGCGAGGGCCAGGCGGGGTGGACCAGTCGTCCACCGCGGGCACGTCCATGCGCGGTTCCAGGTACGTGGGTCGCATCACCGTCGCCATCCCCCAGCGGCCGGTGCGCTCATTCGCGCAGGGGCCGGGTCAGCGGGGTGTGAGCACGCAGAACTCGTTGCCCTCCGGGTCGGCCAGCACCGTCCAGGGCACGTCGATCTGCCCCACGTCCACCCGCACCGCGCCCCACGCCTCCAGCCGGGCCACCTCGATCGGCAGGTCGCCGTCCGCGAACGGCGCGAGGTCGAGGTGCAGCCGGTTCTTCACCACCTTCGGCTCGGCCACCCGCACGAACTCCAAGGACGGCCCGGCCTCCTGCGCCAGCGACGCGAAGCCGGCCGCCGAGCGCGTCACGAGCAGCCCGGTCGGACCGGCCCAGAACGCGGCCAGCGCCGGCGGGTCGACCGCGTCCACCACGACCGCCGCCACCGGACCGGTGCGCGCGTACTCGTCGCGCTGCTCCAGCACGCAGAACTCGTTGCCCTCCGGGTCGGCCAGCACCACCCACGGCACGTCGCCCTGCCCGATGTCGACCGGCTTCGCGCCCAGCCCGACGGCTCGCGCCACGATCGCCGCCTGGTCCTCGGGCGACGTCGAGCTCAAGTCCAGGTGCACTCGGTTCTTCACCTCCTTCACGTCCGGCACGAGCCCGAACACCAACTCCTGCCCGTCGCTCAACGCCACGGAGACCTCGTCGTCGCCCTCGCCGGTGATCGGCTGTCCGAGCAGCGCCGACCAGAACCGGCCGAGCGCGGCGGGATCGGCCGAATCGACCACGACATCGCACCACCTCGTTGCCATGGTCCGAAGGTAACGTCTGCCCAATGGCGGAGTTGGTTCTTGGTCCGGTGCTCAGGCACGTCGACTCCACCTCGGCGACGGTGTGGGTGGAGACGGACACGGCGTGTGAGGTCGGCATCGCGGGTGGTCGCGCCGAGACGTTCCAGGTGGGCGAGCAGCACTTCGCGCTCGTGGTGGTGGAAGGGCTGGAACCCGGCACGTCCACGCCCTACGACGTGCGGCTGGACGGTGAGGTGGTGTGGCCGCGGCCGGACTCGCCGTTCCCCCGGCCCTCCATCCGCACCGGCGAGCTGCGGCGGTTGCTGTTCGGTTCCTGCCGGGCGGCGAAGGGCGAGGGGACGCCCGACAAGCTGGGCCCGGACGCGCTGGACGCGTACGCGTTGCGGATGCAGGAGCAGCAGCCGCACGAGTGGCCGGACGCGTTGGTGCTGCTGGGCGACCAGGTCTACGCCGACGAGCCGACGCCCAGGATCAAGGAGTGGCTGGCGCGGCGCCGACCGGAGCCGGCGGGCGAGGTCGTGTCGTTCCGGGAGTACGCCGAGCTGTACCACGAGTCGTGGGCCGACCCGGAGATCCGCTGGCTGATGTCGGTGGTGCCGACGTCGATGATCTTCGATGACCACGACGTGCGCGACGACTGGAACACGTCCCGGCCGTGGCGCGAGAAGATGGCGGGCAAGCGGTGGTGGCCGGAGCGGATCCGGGCCGGGCTGGCGTCGTACTGGGTGTACCAGCACCTGGGCAACCTCAGCCCGGACGAGCTGGCGCGCGACCCGCTGTACCAGAAGGTGCGCTCGACCGGTGGTGACGTGCAGGCGATGCTGGAGGACTTCGGCGAGCAGGCGGACCGCGAGGTCGACGGCGGCAAGGCGACCCGGTGGAGCTACCGGCGCGACTTCGGCCGGGTGCGGCTGCTGGTGATCGACACCCGCAGCGGGCGGATCCTGGACGGGCCGGAGCGGTTGATGGTCGGTGACGCCGAGTTCGACTGGATCGAGCAGAACGCCACCGAGGGCGACTTCGACCACCTGCTGATCGGCTCGTCGCTGCCCTGGCTGATGCCGCACGGGTTGAGCCACTTCCAGTCGCTCAACGAGCGGATGGCGGGGCTGCCGGGGTGGCGCGGCCGGGTCGGGGAGAAGGTGCGGCAGGTGTCGGACCTGGAGCACTGGCCCGCGTTCCGCGCGTCGTTCGAGCGGTTGGCGCGGTTGATCGAGCGGATCTCGCGGGCCGAGGACGCGCCCGGCACGGTGTGCGTGCTGTCGGGGGACGTGCACCACAGCTACGCGGCACGGGCGTCGTTCGCCTCGTCGGTGGACGCGAAGGTGTACCAGCTCGTGTGCTCGCCGGTGCACAACGACCCGCCGTGGATCTTCCGGCCCGCGTTCCGGCTGTCGTGGTCGCGGCCGATCGCCCGCCTGCTGCGGCGGTTGGCCGACCGGCGGGGCATCTCACCGGACCCGGTGGCGTGGCACAAGCTCAGCGGGCCGCACTTCGGCAACTCGGTGGGCGTGCTGGAGATCGAGGGGCGCGAGTCGCGGTTCCGGCTGGAGACGGCGAAGGCGGACGGGC
Organism: Actinosynnema sp. CA-299493; assembly: GCF_050946825.1. Classification (NCBI taxonomy): domain Bacteria; kingdom Bacillati; phylum Actinomycetota; class Actinomycetes; order Pseudonocardiales; family Pseudonocardiaceae; genus Actinosynnema; species Actinosynnema sp. CA-299493. The sequence goes on along the minus strand of NZ_CP191993.1, from coordinate 1,803,510 downwards.
TCGAAGAGGTGACCTCCCTGGCGCTCTGAGGCAGCACGGGAGCGGTGCGCCCACCGCCGGGCGGTGCCGTGCCCGGCGGTGGGCGCGCGGCTACTTGGTGGCCAGCCTCAGCAAAGCCCACAGCTGGGCGATCGCGTCGTGGTCGCCGGTCGTCGGAGGCAGGTCGCGGTCCGGGATGCGGCCCCACAGCCAGCGGTACACCTGCATGGGGGTTCCGGTCACCTCGCCGGCCGCGGACGAGGCGTCCCGGTCGGTGACGAGCCGGGCCACCGCCGGGTCGGGGCCGGTGGTGGTCAGCCACACCTTGTCGCCGGCGCGGATCGCCACCGTCCCCTCACGCGTGCCGCGCACGCCGAGGACGTCCAGCCGGTGACCCAGCCACAGGGTGAGGATCTCGTCCACGCCGTCCTCGGCGACGTCGTCGTCCACCGGGTCGATCGGCAGCCCGGCCGCCGCCTGCACGTCCATCCGGTGCACGGTCGACTCGTGCGCCAGCCGCCGTGCCCAGAAGTTGTGGTTGCGCTCGGCGGGCCACCACGTCTCGCACGGGTCGTCCGGCTCGTGCGGCCGCAACGCCCGCACCAGTGGCCGCACGCCCGCGCGCACGTACTCCGGCAACGGCTGCCCCGGCTCCGGGTCCTGTTGCCACACCAGGGGTTGGCTGCCTTCCCTCAGCCACGTCGACACCATCCGGTACGTGCTGCCCACGTGTCGCGCGGTCTCCCCGAGGTTGAGCCCGGGGCACGCGGGCACCTGGCGTTCCGGGCGCTGTCCCTCGGCCGACGCCGCCAGGCGCTCGGCTTCGGCCTCCACCACGTCGATCAGTCGGTCGTAGGCGACCAGTCCCCTGCTCACAGTCCGTCCTCGTACATGATCTCGTCGACCAACTCGGTGAACTGCGCCGCTTGGCGCACCAGGTCGTCGGCTGCGCGCCAGGTGACCCGCCTGGTCATGCCCGCCAGCACGGCCGCGCGCGTCGCCGAGCACTCGGCGAAGAACGCGGCCCACTCGCGCAGCTCCGGCGCGAGGGAGGGCAGCAGGACCCACACGCTGGTCGGCTTGGCCCGGCCCCGGTGGGGTCGGCCCCTGGCCGCCAGCACGGCCGCCGCCGCCCGCATCGCGGCCAGGTAGGCCGTGGCGAAGCGGGTGGACGGCGAGAGGTCCCGTTCGGCCTCGGCCAGGCACTCGCGGGCCTGTCGGAGCAGGGTCACCGCCGACGCCGGTGGCAGGGGGAGGGGAATGCGGCGGGGGAAGGTCTGAGTCATCTCGCGGCCTCCTCGCGGCGTCGGGACAGCGACGACCGCCGCGGGGAGACGGCGGCACTTGGTGGTGGGGCGCTTCCCCCGCCCCACCACCAAGGCATTGCTCGAACAAACGTTCGAGCATGACCAGACTATCCTGCCGGCCCGGAACTCCTCAAGCGGACCGCCCGTGGTCTGATGAACGGGTGAGCGCACTCGACCACCCCGGCATCCGCAAGGTGGCCGCCGCACTGTCCGAGGCGGGCCACCACGAAGCGGCGAACGGGATCCGCGTGTTGGCCGACGCCGTCCGCACCGCCGCCGCCGCGGCCGAGGCGGTGGGTGTGCCGGTCGGCGCGATCGCCAACAGCCTGATCTTCGCCGCCGTCCGCGACGGCGTGGCCTCGCCGTTGCTCGTGCTCACCTCCGGCGCGCACCGCGCCGACACCGCGAAACTCGCCGCGCTGGCGGGCGCGGACTCCATCGAGCGGGCCACGCCCGAGTTCGTGCGCGAGCACACCGGCCAGGTGATCGGCGGCGTCTCCCCGGTGGGGCACCCGGCGCCGATCACGACGTTCGTGGACGTCGCGCTGGAGCGGCACGAGGTGGTGTGGGCGGCGGCCGGGCACCCGCACGCGGTGTACCCGACGACGTACGCGGGCCTGCTCGACCTGACCGGTGGCGCTTCCGCCGAGGTCGCCCGGTGACCGCCGCGCCGTCGCAGCGGGTCGTCGCGCTGTCCGCGCGGGAGCTGAACTCCCGGCTGGACGAGGCGCTCGCGCTCTACGTCAGCGCCATGGAGTACCCGCCCGGCACGGCCGAGCAGCGCGCGCCCATGTGGCTGGCGCACATGCTGCGCGACGGGTGGCGGTGCGTGGTGGCGTTGGGCGAGCGGGACGAGCTGATCGGGATCGGGTACGGGTACCGGGGCTCGGTCGGCCAGTGGTGGCACGAGCAGGTGCGGCACGGGTTGACGATGGTGTCCGGGCCGAAGGCGGTCGAGGAGTGGATGCACGACTACTTCGAGCTGACCGAGCTGCACGTGCTGCCCCGCGCGCAGGGACGTGGCGTCGGCGAGCAGCTGCTCCGGAACCTGGTGGAGGGCGTGCCCAGCTCGCGGGTGCTGCTGTCCACTCCGGAGGGGCCGAGCAAGGCGTGGCGGCTGTACCGGCGGATGGGGTTCGTGGACGTGCTGCGGCACTACCAGTTCACCGGGGACCCGAGGCCGTTCGCGGTCCTCGGGCGGGTGCTGCCGATCGGCTGAGGTCGCGCTAGAAGGGCGAGACGAAGCCCGAGGCCTGGAGGTACTTGCCGGCGTTCAGGCCTTCGACCTTGCGCAGCTTCGAGTAGACCACCCGTTCGTCGAAGTTGCCCTCGACGGTGCGGACGTGGGTGGCCTTGCGGCCCGTCCGGTCGTACCTGACCTCCACGACGAGGCCCACGTGGGCGTGCATGTCCGGGTAGTTGCCGTAGACGACGGCGTCGCCCGGCGCCACGTCGCGCTCGGCGATGTCCTTCCACCGGCCGTTGGCCTTGCCCCACTTCTGCCAGTAGGTCGCCCAGTGGCCCTGGTCGAGGACGGACGCGCCGGGGGCGGGGCGCATCGACGGCTTGTCCCGCACGCCGGCGGTGGTCCAGGCCCAGTTGACGAAGACGCCGCACCACTCGGCCGGCCGCAGCACGCCCTGGCCCGCGACCTGGTACTGCGGCGGGTAGTAGTTGCCGTTGCCCTCGCGCTGGCCGACCTGGCGCAGGGCGTGGTCGACGATCTCCTGCCGGACGCGCCACTCGGCCTGGTCGCCGAGCGGTTGGGCTTGGCCGAGGGCGGGTGACCCGGCGACCAGCAGCGCGCCGGCCAGCACCACGCCGAGTGCGGCACGCATCGCACGTCCGGTCATCAGATCCCCCTACGGTAGTTCGCCCACAACATCAAACACCTGATCCGGTGACCTCGGCGTGAGGCCGAGGTCACCGGGTCGTGGTCAGAGTTCCGTCAGCCGCTCACGAAGAGTGTCCAACCCCATGGCCCCCATCTCCAAGGCCTGGCGGTGGAACGCCTTGAGGTCGAACGAGGCGCCGTGCCGGGCGCGGGCGTCGTCGCGGGCCGCCAGCCACAGCCGCTCGCCCAACTTGTACGACGGGGCCTGGCCGGGCCAGCCCAGGTAGCGGTCGATCTCGTCGCGCACGTGCGCCGGGTCGGTGATGGTGCGGGTGAGCATGAACTCCAGGCCGAGGTCCGGGGTCCACCGCTCGCCCTCGTGGAAGCCGGCGCCCTTGGGGATCTCCAGCTCCAGGTGCATGCCGATGTCGATGATCACGCGGGCCGCGCGGAACAGGTGCGCGTCCAGCATGCCGAGCAGGTCGCCGTCGTCCTCCAGGTAGCCGAGCTCGCGCATCAGCCGCTCCGCGTACAGCGCCCAGCCCTCGCCGTGGCCGGAGACCCAGCACAGGAGGCGCTGGAACTCGTTCAGCGTCTCCGCCTGGTAGACGGCCGTCGCGACCTGGAGGTGGTGACCCGGCACGCCCTCGTGGTAGACGGTCGAGACCTCGCGCCAGGTGGAGAACTCCTCCTTGTCGTCCGGCACGGACCACCACATGCGACCGGGGCGGGAGAAGTCCGGCGTGGGGCCGCTGTAGTAGGCGCCGACGCCGCCACCGGGCGGCGCGATGCGGCACTCCAGCTTCATCAGCTCGTCCGGCAGGTCGAAGTGCACGCCGCGCACGTCCCGCAACGCCCCGTCCGACAGCTCCTGCATCCACGACCGCAGGCCGTCCTTGCCGCGCACCAGGTAGCGCGGGTTCGCGTCCAGCGCGGCGGCGGCCTCGGCGAGGGTGGCGCCCGGCTTGATCCGGTCCGCGACCTGCTTCATCTCGGTCTCGAGGCGGGTGAACTCGCCCCAGCCCCACTCGTAGGCCTCGGCCAGGTCGAGGCGGGAGCCGGTGAAGTAGCGGGACTGGAGCCGGTAGACGTCCTCGCCGACGGCGTCCTTCGTCGGCGCCTTGGGCGCGAGGTCGTCGCGCAGGAACGCGGCCAGGTCGCCGTAGGACTCCGCGGCGGCCTTCGCGCCCGCTTCGAGCTCGGTGCGCAGCGCTCCGCCCGCCGGGGCGTCGGCGATCAGGTTGGCGAAGAACGACGTGCCACCGGAACGGCCCGCCCAGGTGTCGCACTGCTCGGCGACCTTGCTCACCTGCCGCAACGCCGAGACGTGGCCGTGGTCCGCGGCGTGGGCCAGGCCCGCGCGCAGGTTCGCCACGGCGTCCGGCACGGCGGTGAGCCGCTTGGCGATCACAGCCCAGTCGTCGGCGGTGTCGGTGGGCATCTGGTCGAACACCTCGCGCAGCGACTGCACGGGGCTCGCGATGACGTTGAGGTTGCCCTCCATCTGACCGGCCTCGTGCAGCTCGACGTCGAGGCCGACGCGCTCCAGGAACACGGCCTTAGCGTCGGCCTCGGACTTGTCCGCGGGCTCGGCGGCGTTGATCGCGGCGAGCGCCTTGCGAGCCAGTTCCGCGCGGGCGGCGTGCCCCTCCGGCGAGTAGTCGGTGAGCCGGTCGTCGTGGCCGGGTTTGCCGATGAACGTCGCGGTCAACGGGTCCGCGGCCGCGTAGTCGGCCACGAACTGGTTGCTGATGCCGTGCACGCCGGCGGAGGAGGTTGACATGCGCCGCACGTTACCTGCGGGCCGTGTCACCCCAACAGGTAATTAGCCACGCTCACGATCGTGTCATGCGGTCAACTTTTGACCGTGGCCGGCAGGATGGGCGGGTGCCCAGGGCCTCCGCGCTCCTCCTCCCGGTCTTCCTCCTCGCGCTGTTCTCGCTGACGGGGTGCGTCCGGCTGCACGCCGCCATGGCGTTGTCCACCGACGACCACGTGTCCGGCGAGATCACCGCCGCCACGCCGCCGACCAAGGACAACGACCCCGGTCCGCAGCTGAAGGTGCCGAACGAGCTGGCCAACCGGGTCACCACCAAGCCGTACAAGGTGGACGACTACGTCGGCACGCAGCTGTCGTTCAGCGGGTTGTCGTTCGACGAGGTGCGGGCGCTGTCGGTGGCGACCAGCGCGTCGTCCAGCCGCTACCAGCTGACGTTCCGGCGCTCCGGCGACCTGGTGACGCTGTCGGGGTCGGTCGACCTGACGCAGGTGCCGCCGGAGCGTTCCGACATCCAGGTGAAGATCAGCTTCCCGGGCGAGGTCGTCGACACGAACGGGCGCGAGGAGGACGACGCGACCATCGCGTGGAGCCCGAAGCCCGGCCAGGCGTCGATGTTGAGCGCGACGGTCCGCTACGCGGGCGCGAACTCGGTGTCGTACTTCGGCTGGACGATGCTGGTGGCCGGCTTGACCGGCGGCGCGGCGCTCATCGTGCTGATCCTGGCCATCGTCGCCCACCGCCGCCACCAAGTAGCGTGACCCCGCCCCGCCCTGCCCTGCCCTACCCCCACACCCACCCTGCCCCGCCCCCGCACCTGCCCTACCCCCCACCGCGAGGTCGCGTCGATCGTTCGCGTCCTCATTCTCCGGCGATCACGCTCTTCGATCGTCGGAGAATCAGGGCGCGAGCGGTCGACTTCCAGGCGACCTCGCCCGCCGTCTGCGGAGCAGCGGCAATCCTATACAGCGCGGGCGGGCACCAGGCCCAGGCGGCCGACGATCTCCCTGGTCGCCTTCGACCGGTTGAACGTGTAGAAGTGCAGGCACGGCACGCCCTCGGCGAGCAGCCGCTCCCCCACCTCGGTCACCAGGTCGATGCCGGCCGCGCGGAAGCCCGCCGGGTCGTCGGCGTACCGGTCGAGGCGGCGCGCCACCGAGTCCGGCACGGACGCGCCCGACAGCTCCACCGTCTTGGCCAGCGTCCGCGGCGTCGTCAACGGCATGACGCCGGGGATCAGCACGGTGTCGCAGCCACGCGCGGCCACCCGGTCGCGCAGGCGCAGGAAGTCCTCCGGCTCGAAGAACAGCTGCGCGATGGCGAAGTCGGCGCCGGCGCGGAGCTTGCGCACCAGGTACTCGGTGTCGGTGTCCAGGTCCGTCGACCGGGGGTGGCCGTACGGCGACGCCGCCACGCCCACGCAGAAGTCGCCCAGCTCACGGCACAGCCGGACGAGCTCCTCGGCGTAGGTCAGGCCCTCCGGGTGCGCCACCCACTCGCCGTTCGGGTCGCCGGGCGGGTCGCCGCGCACGGCCAGGATGTTGCGCACGCCGACGGCCGCGTACCAGCCGATCACGTTGCGCAGCTCGGCCACCGAGTGGTCGACCAGGGTGAGGTGGGCCATCGGCAGCAGGGTCGTCTCCTGCGCCACCCGGCCCGTGGTGCGGATGGTCCGGTCGCGCGCCGACCCGCCCGCGCCGTAGGTGATGGACACGAACGCCGGGTCGAAGGCCTCCAGCTCGCGGATCGCGCGCCAGAGGACGGTCTCCTCGGCCTCGTCGCGCGGAGGGAAGAACTCGACGGAGAACACGGGGGACCCCCCGTGCAGGCGTTCGACCACCGACGTCATGCCGCACAGCCTAGAGGTACGTCCGAGGCGTGGAAGACGGCTGTCACCGGATGGGACCAGCCCCCCGGTTGGGCACGCCGAAGTCGCAGAGGTGACCATAGACGCGTGCCGCCCCACCCGTTGGACCTCGAACTGCCCAAGCACGTCGACGAAGCGTTGGCCGCGTACCTCGCCGACCGCCGGGCACTGGGCGCGCGCATGGAGGAGACCTTCACCGGCGCCGTGGACGCGCTGGCCGACTTCGTCCTCGGCGGCGGCAAGCGGATCCGGCCCACGTTCGCGTGGTGGGGCTGGCGCGCGGCGGGCGGCGACCCGGAGGGCGAGCTGGCCGGGGCCGTGCTCACGGCGGTCAGCTCGCTGGAGCTGATCCAGGCGTGCGCGCTGGTGCACGACGACCTGATGGACGCCTCCGAGACCCGCCGGGGCATGCCGACCGTGCACGTCCGGTTCGCCCGCGAGCACCGCGCCGAGGGCTGGCTGGGTGAGCCCGAGCGGTTCGGGCTGGCCGCGTCCGTGCTGATCGGGGACGTGGCGCTGGCCTGGGCGGACGACATGCTCTTCGCCGCCGGCCTGCCCACCGACGCGTTGCAGCGGCTGAGCCTGCCGTGGCGGGACATGCGCACCGAGATGTTGGCCGGCCAGTACCTGGACGTGCTCACGCAGGCGCGCGGCGACAGCTCGCCGGACGCGGCGCTGCGCATCGACCGGCTCAAGACCGCCGCGTACACCGTGGAACGGCCGCTGCACATGGGCGCGGCGATCGGCGGGGCGTCACCGGAGCTGGTGGACGGCCTGCGCTCGTTCGGCACGGACATCGGCGTGGCGTTCCAGCTGCGCGACGACCTGCTCGGCGTGTTCGGCGACCCGGCGGTCACCGGCAAGCCCGCGGGCGACGACCTGCGCGAGGGCAAGCGGACGCTGCTGGTCGCGCTGGGCATGGAGTTCGGCGCGGACGTGCTGCACCAGGCGCTGGGCAAGCCCGACCTGGACGTGGCCGTGGTCGACGAGGTGCGCGCGCGGCTGCGCGAGGTCGGCGCGGTGGACGCGGTCGAGGAGCGGATCGCCGAGCTGACCGAGTCGGCGCTGCGGGCGCTGGACCGGTCGCCGATCGCCGAACCGGCCGGTGAGCGGCTGGCGGAGCTGGCGATCAGCGCCACGAAGCGGACCTCCTGACGATGCGCACGGTCACCGGCCGCACGGACCACGTCGTCGTGGTCGGCGCGGGGCTGGCGGGCCTGTCCGCCGCGCTGCACCTGCTCGGCGCGGGTCGCCGGGTCACCGTGGTCGAGCGCGACGCCGTGCCCGGCGGCCGGGCCGGGCGGCTGGACCTCGGCGGCTACCGCTTCGACACCGGGCCGACCGTGCTGACCATGCCGGAGCTGGTGGACGAGGCGCTGAACGCGGTCGGCGACTCGCTGGCCGACCGGCTGACCCTGCGGCCCCTGCACCCCGCCTACCGGGCCCGCTTCGCCGACGGCAGCACGCTGGACGTGCACTCCGACGGCGAGGCGATGGAAGCCGAGGTGCGCCGGTTCGCCGGTCCGCGCGAGGCCGCCGGGTACCGGGCGCTGCGCCGCTGGCTGACCGAGCTGTACCGGGTCGAGCGCGAGCAGTTCATCGGCTCGAACTTCGACTCGCCGTTGTCGCTGCTCACGCCCCAGTTGGCGAGGCTGGCCGCGCTGCGCGGGTTCGGCAGGCTCGGACCGTCGGTGGCGCGGTTCCTGCACGACGAGCGCTTGCGGCGGGTGTTCTCGTTCCAGTCGCTGTACGCCGGCGTGCCGCCGCGCAAGGCCCTCGCCGCGTACGCCGTCATCGCGTACATGGACACCATCGCGGGCGTGCACCACCCCGAGGGCGGGATGCGGGCGGTGCCGGACGCGCTGGCGGCGGCGGCCCGGGACGCGGGCGCGGACCTGCGGTTCCAGACGCCGGTGGCGTGGCTGGAGCGGATCGGCGGCCGGGTCACCGCGGTGCGCACCACGCACGGTGAGCGCATCCCGTGCGACGCGGTGGTGCTCACACCGGACCTGCCGATGTCGTACCGCCTGCTGGGCCACCAGCCGCGCCGTCCCGTGCCGATCACGTGGTCGCCGTCGGCGGTCGTGCTGCACGCGGGCGTGGACCGGACGTGGCCGGAGCTGGCGCACCACACGCTGTTCTTCGGCCGGGAGTGGAACCGCACGTTCGACGAGCTGACCCGCCGGGGCACGGTGATGAGCGACCCGTCGCTGCTGGTCACGGCGGCGCCCGGGCAGGGGGTGTTCGTGCTGGCGCCCGCGCCGAACCTGCGCACCGGCCCGATCGACTGGGACCGCGTCGGCCCGGCCTACCGCGACGAGCTGGTGGGCGTGCTGGAGGCGCGCGGGCTCACCGGGTTCGGCGACGCGATCGAGGTCGAGCACCTGGTCACGCCGGCGGACTGGGCCGCGATGGGCCTGGCCGCGGGCACCCCGTTCTCGGCCGCGCACACCGTCGCCCAGACCGGGCCGTTCCGGCCGCGCAACCTGGTGCTGGACAACGCGGTGCTGGCCGGCTGCGGCACCACGCCGGGCGTCGGCGTGCCGCCGGTGCTGATCTCGGGCAGGCTGGCCGCCCAGCGGATCACGGGGTCGACGGGCGCGCGCTCGCGGCGGCCGGTGCGGGCACGGCGGGCGCACACCCGGCGCTGACCGAACTCGCGGCGGCCTGCGTCGGCCCCGTCCCGGGTTCGCGCGGGTGCCGGCGGCGAGGGTCGTCAGGCGCTGGGCCGTGGAAGCGCTGGGTCGTGGAAGTACGACGTCCGGGCGGCTGGGTAGCCGCCCGGACGTGGTCGGTTGTCCGGGGTGGTGCGGTGCTCGTCAGAAAGCCAAGGCCTGTGCCCGCCGCTTCACCTCACGGCCGCGGTCGCCGCGCAACGCCTCGACAGGCGTGCCGGGCAGGGTTTCGTCCTCGGTGAACAGCCACCGGAGGATCTCCTCGGTCGAGAAGCCGGAATCGCGCAGCACCGTGATGGTGCCGGGCAGGCCCTTGACCACGCCTCCGGCGGCGAGGAACTGCGCGGGGACGACGAGGACGCCGTTGCGCCGCTCGGCTAGCAGTTGACCGTCCCGCAGCAACTGGTGGACTCGGTTGACAGGCAGCTCAAGACGCTCGGCGACCTCGGGGAGGGGCAGTACCTCCAGGTCGGGAGCCAGCACATCCGCAGCGGCAGGAATCGCACTCACCTGCGTCACGATGCCACAACGACGTGGACGACGCCCTGCGCCAACCGGGTGGTGGCCGTACACCCAGGGGTCGGTTTGCCGCTACCCCCTGTTTCGCGCCACTTTGACGCGGATCCCACAAGCGCGCGTGGGATGCTCCAGCGCACAGCATCGGTCGGCACCACCCACCGTACGATCCACGGCTGTGGAAAGGTCGGCGACGAACGTGATCGGCGGGCTGCTCGAACAACGCTACCGGGTAGGCGCCCTGGTCGCGCGTGGCGGCATGTCCACCGTCTACCGGGGTGTGGACACGCGCTTGGAGCGGACCGTGGCCATCAAGGTCATGGACCCCCGGTTCTCCGCCGACCCGCAGTTCGTGGCGCGGTTCGAGCGCGAGGCGCGGGCCGCGGCGAAGCTGCACCACCCCGGCGTGGTGCAGGTCCACGACCAGGGCGTGGACGAGGACCGGGTCTACCTGGTCATGGAGCTGGTCGAGGGCGGCACGCTGCGCGACCTGATCACCGCGCGCGGCAGGCTGGACGTGCCGCTGGCGCTCACCGTCATCGAGAAGATCCTCTCGCCGCTGGCCGCCGCCCACCGCGCCGACCTCGTGCACCGGGACGTGAAGCCGGAGAACGTGCTCATCGGGCCCGGCGGCACGGTGAAGGTCGCCGACTTCGGCCTGGTCCGCGCGGTCTCCACGGTGGGCGTGACCAGCGACACCATGATCCTGGGCACGGTCGCCTACCTGTCGCCCGAACAGGTCACCACGGGCACCACGGACGCGCGCAGCGACGTGTACTCGGCGGGCGTGCTGCTGTACGAGATGCTGACCGGCGCGCCACCGTACGTGGGCGACAACGCCATCTCGGTGGCCTACCGCCACGTGAACGACGACGTGCCGCCGGTGCCGGACGTGCCCGCCGAGGTCGCGGAGCTGGTGCGCCGGGCGACCCGCAAGGAGCCGTTCCTCCGGCCCGCCGACGCCGAGTCGTTCCTGTCCGAGGTGGAGACCGCGCGGGCGGTGCTGGGCATCGCGGCGGTCGACGTGCCGGTGCCCAGCGCGGCGACGCCTTCGGAAGAGGCCACCCAGCACGTGCCGGCGCCGGTGAGCCCGGCCGAGCAGACGTTGCGGGTCGAACCGGTGCGGGTGGGCGCGGGCGCGCCGTTCGCCGAGCTCACCGTGCCGGTGCACCGGCCGAACCCGCTGGTCCCGCCGGCGGGCGGGCCGCAGGGCACCAGGGCCATCTCCCGGGCCGAGCTGCTCGCGCCGCCCGAGCCCAAGCCGACCGGACCGGCCGGGCCGACCGGACCGACTCCCCCGGCGGCCCGTCCGCGTCCCAAGAGACCGCCGAAGAAGAAGACGCCCGAGCAGCTGTACGAGGAGATGCGGGCGCGCAGCAAGCGGCAGTTCATCACGTGGCTCAGCGTCCTCGTGGTGGCCGCGATCCTGATCGGCGTGACGATCTGGTGGCTGGCCATCGGCCGGGTCTCCACCGTGCCGGACCTGGTCGGCAAGGACGAGACCGTCGCCACCGCGCTGCTGGACGAGCTGTCGTTGAAGAAGACGGTGCGCCGGGAGAACAGCGACACCGTGCCGAGCGGGCAGGTGATCAGCACCGACCCGCCCTCCGGGACCAAGGCCAACCAGGGTGACCTGGTGCGGCTCGTGGTGTCCGCGGGCAAGCCGGTGGTGCCGCAGGTCAACGCGGGCGTCGAGGTCGCCGCCGCCGAGCAGGAGATCCTGTCGGTCGGGCTGAAGGCCCAGCTCAACCCCGCCAAGGACGCGTTCAGCGACCGCGTGCCCAAGGGCAAGGTGGTGACGCTGGAGCCTGCCCCCGGCACGCCGGTGCCGATCGGCTCGACGGTGACGATCGTGCTGAGCAAGGGCTCGGAGCCCAAGCCGGTGCCCAGCGTCACGGGCAAGACCAAGGACGAGGCGTTCGCCGAGCTGAGCGCGGCCGGGTTCGAGCCGGTCGAGGGCCCGACGGAGTTCTCCGACAAGGTCGACGGCGGCAAGGTGATCCGCACCGACCCGCCGGCGGGCACGAACCTGCCGCCGAACAACCGGCGGGTGACCGTCGTGCTGTCGGCGGACTCGGTGACCGTGCCGCAGGTCGAGGGCAAGTCGGTCAAGGAAGCGAAGAAGATCCTGGAGGACGCGGGCCTCAAGGTCGACGTCCAGTTCAACAACCGCGACCGGGCACGGGTGGTCAACCAGTCCATCCGCGCCGGTGAGCGCGTGCCGAAGGACACCAAGATCACGATCATCGCGGTGTGACGCGGCGGTGGCCCCCGACTCGGTGGAGTCGGGGGCCACCGCCGTTCGTCGTCGGTCGGCGTCAGCCGGTCAGCTGCGCAGCATCTCCGCGACCAGGAACGCCAGCTCCAGCGACTGCTGCGTGTTCAGCCGCGGGTCGCAGGCGGTCTCGTAGCGGCCGGCGAGGTCCAGGTCGGAGATCTCCTGCGCGCCGCCGAGGCACTCGGTGACGTCCTCGCCGGTCAGCTCGATGTGGATGCCGCCGGGGTGGGTGCCCAGGCGCCGGTGCACCTCGAAGAAGCCCTGCACCTCGTCGACGATCCGGTCGAAGTGCCGGGTCTTGTAGCCGGTGGACGCCTCGTGCGTGTTGCCGTGCATCGGGTCGCACTGCCAGATGACCTGGTGGCCGGAGGCGGTGACCTTCTCCACGATCGGGCCCAGCACGTCGCGCACCTTGCCGTTGCCCATGCGGCTGATGAGGGTCAGCCGGCCGGGCTGGTTGTGCGGGTCGAGCCGCTCGACGTACTCGACGGCCATCTCCGGCGTGGTCGACGGGCCGATCTTCAACCCGATCGGGTTGCTCAGCAGCTCGGCGAACGCGATGTGCGCGCCGTCCAGCTGCCTGGTCCGCTCGCCGATCCACAGGAAGTGCGACGACAGGTCGTACAGCCTCGGCTGCTCGCCGTTGGTGTCCAGGCGCAGCAGGGCCCGCTCGTAGTCCAGCAGCAGCGCCTCGTGCGAGGCGAAGATCTCGGTGGTGCGCAGCGACGTGTCGTTCACGCCGCACGCCGACATGAACCGCAGGCCGCGGTCGATCTCGCCGGCCAGCGCCTCGTACCGCTCACCGGCGGGCGACTGGCGGACGAAGTCCTTGTTCCAGTCGTGCAGCCGGTGCAGGTCGGCCATGCCCGCGGTGGTCATGGCGCGCAGCAGGTTCATCGCCGCGCCCGCGTTGGCGTAGGCGCGGATCATCCGGGACGGGTCCGGCACGCGCGCCTCGGGCGTGGCGACCAGCGAGTTCACGATGTCGCCGCGGTAGGACGGCAGGCCGAGCGCGTCGATGCCCGACGAGCGCGGCTTGGCGTACTGGCCGGCAATGCGGCCGATCTTCACCACCGGCAGGCTCGCGCCGTAGGTGAGCACGACGGCCATCTGGAGCAGGGTCCGGATGTTCGCGCGGATGTGCGGCTCGGTGTTGTCCGCGAACGTCTCCGCGCAGTCGCCGCCCTGGAGCAGGAACGCCTCGCCGCGGGCGACCTCGGCCAGGTTGTCGCGCAGCCGGTCGATCTCGGCCGGCACGGTGATCGGCGGCACGCTCTCCAGCACGGCGCGCACCCGGCGCACCTGCTCGGCGTCCGGCCACTCCGGCTGCTGGGCGGCGGGGCGGCTCAGCGCGTCGTCGAGCCGGTCGCGCAGCTCGGGCGGGAGGGGCGGAAGCTCGGGAAGCGTGTCCACGGGCACGTCCACGGTCCAGTTCACACGTTAAAGATAGCTGTCCACATCGAGAGACGGACTCGGGTCCGACCTGTGCCCCGTGTCGACCACGTCGGACACCCGATCGGATGACAACACGGCGGCGAGGCCGGGGTCGACCGCGGTGGAGAACGTCCAGCGGGACCACCCGGCGCACCGGTCGCACGGCGTCACCGGTGACGCCGACCTGGACCTCGGTGTGTTCACCGATCGTCGAGGGACGCGGCGGCGGCCCGGCACCGGCGCTCCTCCAGCGGTCGGCGCATCGCCGCGAACCGCTCGGCCGCCTCCAGGAACAGCGCCGTCGCCCGCGTGCGCTGCCCCTGCGCGCGCCGGACCTCGGCGTGCACCTCCCACAGCGCCGCCGTCCACGGGCCGCCCTGCCAGAGGCCGCTGATCCGCTCCGCCTCCGCCAGGTGCGGCCGGGCGCGGCTCGGGCTGCCCGCGTTCGCGCACGCCGTCGCCGCGGCGATCCGGAAGCCCATCGAGCACGGGTCGCACACGTGCGGCGCCTCGGTCAGCCACCGCTCCGCCTCGTGGATCGCGCCGAGCGCGCCGCCGATGGTGCCCGCGGCCAGGACGCGGACCCCGTGCACCCGGATGACCAGGTGCGACGGTATGCGTGACGAGCGGGCCAGCGGCAGCGCTTCGGCCAGGTCGGCACGGGCCGCCGCGCGGTCGCCGCGACGGGTCTCGGCCTCGGCCCGCCGTTCCAGCGCCAGTGACCGGGCGGACCCGCAGCCCGCGCGTCCGGCCTCGTCCAGGGACTCGCCCAGCGTGGCCACGGCGTCGTCGAGGTGCCCGGACAGCAGCGCGAACTCTCCCAGCAGCAGGTGGGCCAAGGCCCGGCCCGCCGCCGAGCCCGCCCGTGACGCGATGTCGAGCAGGTCGCGGCCGAACGATTCCGCGCCGTCGTGCCCCTCCGGCCCGTACAGGTAGAACTCCTGCAAGCACAGGTGCGCGTCGTAGACCCCGGGCCGGGGCGGGTGCCGCACCGCGTCGGCGAACTCCTCCCGGAACAACCGGTGCCACGTGCCGCGGGCGTGCGCGACGAGGGCGAGCAGGGTGGAGGCCTCACCCAGCTCGTGCCCGAGGTCGGCGTCCAGGGCCAGCACCCGCGCCTGCCTGGCCAGCCGTTCGGCTTCGGCGAGGTGGCGCCGCCCGTACGCGACCAGGCCGTTGGCCAGCGCGACCGCCGCGCGCTGCGCCGGTGACGGCGGCTCGGCCGCGTCCAGGCCGAGCGCCGACTCGTACAGCGCGACGGTCTCCGCGTCCGGCCCGATCCCGATCCGCTCCCGCAGCGCGCGGCGCAGCCGGTCGAACTGGCGCAACGCCTCGCCCCGGCGACCGGCGGCCAGGTGCCGGCGCATCACCGCGCGGTGCGCCTGCTCGTCGGTCTCGTCCAGGTCGAACAGCCGTTCCCAGTCGCCGGCGGCCCTCAGCAGCGCGGTGTACCGGCCCTCGACCTTCTCGTGCGCCTCCGCGACCCAGCACTCGTAGCGGTCGTCGACGAGCAGGCCGCCGCGGTACCCGGCGGCGGCGAGCGCGCACCGACCGGCGTCCCCCGAGGCCAGCGCGGCGTCGGCGGCCCGCTCGAACCGGTCCAGGTCCACGTCCAGGACCCCGCCGGGCCACAACGTCAACAGCCGTCCCTCGCACCGGACGGCGTCGGCACGCCCCAGCGCGCGCCGCGCGTGGAACACCGCCTTGCGCAGGTTCGCCCCGGCCGCGTCGGCGGGCAGGTCGGGCCACAGCCGGTCCATCACCTGCTCGCGGTGCAGCCGGTGGCCGGGCGCCACGGCCAGCAGCTTCACCACGTCGGCCGCGCGCCGGTTGCGCCACACGTCACCGGGGACGGGACTGCCGTCGACCGAGACGGCGAACCTGCCCAGCACGCGCACCTGGCAGGTGGCCCGCATGGCGGCACCCTACGTCCGGCCCGGCGGGACCGCCGTGGGAACGGTTTGGGAACGCCGCGCCGCCTAGCGTGTCCCGATCCACCCCGAGCCCGGAGCACCCCGTGGGCTGAGAAGACGAGGAAGGTGACGGAGATGTCCGTGTTGGCGTCGAAGAGCTTGGCCGAACCGGAAGAGGTGCGGGACTTCCCGCACGGTCACGTCGACCTGGTCACCGTCGGTGGCACGACGGTCGGCAGAGCAAAGTTCGAGCCGGGCTGGCGGTGGTCGCAGGACGTGAAGCCGATCGCGGGCACCGACTCGTGCCAGGCCGCCCACACCGGCTACATCCTGTCCGGCCGGATGCACGTCGTCATGGACGACGGCTCCGAGGGCGAGGCGGGAGCCGGCGAGGCGATCATGGTGGAGCCGGGGCACGACGCCTGGATCGTCGGCGACGAGCCGTGCGTGATGGTCGACTTCACCGGTCTGCGCGACTACGCCAAGGAGTAGTCGCGGACAGCGCAGCGCCCCCGGACCCGGGGTCCGAGGGCGCTCGACCTCGCCGAACGGCTCAGCCGAAGAAGACCTCGGCCTCCTGGTAGCGCTCCAGCGGGACGGTCTTCAACTCCTCGGTGGCCTCGGACAGCTTGACCCGGACGATGTCCGTGCCGCGCAGCGCGACCATGACGCCGAAGTCGCCGTCGGCGACCGCGTCCACCGCGTGCAGGCCGAAGCGGGTGGCGAGCACGCGGTCGTAGGCGGTCGGGATGCCGCCGCGCTGGACGTGGCCCAGCACGACCGCGCGGGACTCCTTGCCGGTCCGCTCCGCGATCTCCTCGGCCAGCCAGGTGCCGATGCCGCCCAGCCGGACGTGGCCGAACGCGTCCTTCTCACCGGAGTGCAGCGTCTCGGCGCCGCCCTCGGGCATCGCGCCCTCGGCGACCACGATGATCGGGGCGAACTGGCGCTCGAAGCGCCGCTCCACCCACTCGACCACCTTGTCGACGCTGAACTGCCGCTCGGGCACCAGGATCACGTTCGCGCCGCCGGCCAGGCCGGAGTGCAGCGCGATCCAGCCCGCGTGGCGGCCCATGACCTCGACCACGAGCGCCCGGTGGTGCGACTCGGCCGTCGTGCGCAGCCGGTCGATCGCCTCGGTGGCGATGTGCACGGCGGTGTCGAAGCCGAACGTGTAGTCGGTCGCGCCCAGGTCGTTGTCGATGGTCTTCGGCACGCCCACGACGCCGATGCCGTCGTCCGTGAGCCGCTTGGCGACGCCGAGGGTGTCCTCGCCACCGATGGCGATCAGCGCGTCGACCTTGTTCGCCGCGAGGGTCTCGCGGATCCGGTCGACCCCGCCGTCGATCTTGTACGGGTTGGTGCGCGACGAGCCGAGGATGGTGCCGCCCCTGGTGAGGATGTCCTCGACGTCATCGAGCCCGATCGGCTTGGTCAGGTTCTCCACCGGACCCTGCCAACCGTTGCGGAACCCCAGGATTTCCCAGCCGTGGGCCTCGATGCCCTTGCGGGCCACGCCGCGGATGACCGCGTTGAGGCCGGGGCAGTCGCCACCGCCGGTGAGCACACCAATGCGCATTTGCTTAGCCAATCTCTTCTCGTGGCGTTGGTCACCCAAGCCTGACACGTGCTGGATCGGTGCAGCAAGCGAGGGTCCACCTACCGGACCGTGAAGCCCTTCCGCAGGCGTTCGGACTCGATCACCTTCCAGCGCGCGAGGTTGTGCCGGGCATCGGCGAGGGCGTCGTGCGCGTCCGCGGGCGCCGGCGGCAGGTGGGGCTTGCCCACGTCCTCCCAGCGTTGCCGCAGGTCGCGGGTGAACCGGGGCAGGCAGCGCGGCAAGGCCGGCATCGGGCCCCAGAGCTGCGCCAGCGCCACGTGGTCGTAGGCGGCGAACCACGCCCACAGCTCGATGTCGTCCCGGTTGGCCTTGGGCCCGCCGACGAAGTCGAGGAGGTCCGCGCGGATGCGCTCCCGGCTGCGCCACGCCCGGTCGGCGGGCGACGGCAGCTGGTTGAGCACGTTGGCGCGCACCCACGGTCCGGCCTTGGCCGGGTCGAACTCGGTCGACACGGCGTAGAACTCGCGGCCTTCCTCGTCGACCACTCCGATGGAGACGAGGTCGATGGTGACCCCGTCCTCGATGAACTCACAGTCGTAGAAGAACCGCACCCCGTCAGCCTAAGGGTGCCGATCAGCCCGCCTTCGTCTCGGGCAGCCGATCGACCGCTTTCGCCGGCTTCCCGTCGCCGCGCCCGTCTCCCTTGGGCATCTCCTTGGCCTTGGCCGCGTAGACGTCGACGTACTCCTGGCCGGACAGCTCCATCAAGGCGTACATGATCTCGTCGGTGATGGACCGCAGCACGAACCGGTCGCCGGCCAGGCCCTCGTAGCGGGAGAAGTCCAACGGCTTGCCGATCTTGATCCGGATCGGGTACGGCCGCCACATCTTCGAGCCGATGGGGTTAGCCTTGTCGGTGCCGAACATCGCGACCGGGATGACCGGCGCGCCGGACTCCAGCGCGATCCACGCCACGCCGACCTTGCCCTTGTACAGCCGGCCGTCGGGCGATCGGGTGCCCTCGGGGTAGATGCCGAGCAGCTTGCCCTCGCGCACGATCCGCACGCCGGTGTCGAGCGCGCCCTGGGCGGCCGACGCGCTGGACCGGTCGATCGGCACCTGGCCGACGCCGTAGAAGAACCAGCGCTGCAACCGGCCCTTGAGCCCCTTGCCGGTGAAGTACTCGATCTTGGCCGGGAACGTGACCCGGCGTGACAGCTTCAGCGGGAGGAAGAACGAGTCGGAGACCGCGAGGTGGTTGCTCGCCAGGATGGCGCCGCCGTCCTTGGGGATGTTCTCCGCGCCCTCGATGATCCGGGGTCGGAAGAACAGCTTCAGGAGTGGCCCGAGAAAGATGTGTTTCATCAACCAGTACAGCACCGCGGCGAGCGCCTCCTCGACGTGCTTGATCCCCGCCGCCAGCCTACGGAGCCGACGGCGAAACACACAACGAACACCCACGCCGAGGCGGTACGGTCCCCAGTGCCACCGGCTGCCGTAATCCGCGACACAACGGGCTCGTGGGACGATGGACCTGGCAGAGGATTGGCCTTCACGACCCGGAGGGCTGGAGCACGCCGATGAACTCCCGACGCGACTCGACCGACGGCCCGGAGGACGTCGACGCGACCTTCGCCGAGATCGTGGCGGGTCTGGAACGCGAAGGCGTGGGCCGACAGGCCCACCCCGACGAGGTCGAACCGGACGAGGCCGACGAGGCCGAGCCCGCCCGGTCCGCGCGGCCCGAGGGCCACCCGGCCGTGGCCACGGCCGACGACGACCCCGACGCGTACCCGGACTCCGACACGGACTCGGACGACCCGAACGACCACTACGTGCCGCCGGAGCCGCCTCCGCTGCCCGCGTTGCGGCCGGGCACGATCGGGGCGTTGCTGCTGATCCTCCTGGGCGTCGTCCTGCTCCTGTTCCCCGGCCTGTTCGGCCTGACGGGCGCGCTCGGCACCCCGCTGGCGCTGATCGTGATGTGCTCGGGCGCCGGCTGGCTGATCCTGCGCATGCGCAACACCGAACCCCCGGACTCGGGCTGGGACGACGGCGCCGTCCTCTGACCCCTCGCGAGTCCTACCTCCAGAACGCGCGAGTCCTACGTTCAGGACGCGCGTGTCCTACGTTCGCGTACCCCGAGTTGAACGCTCAGGACAGTCGATCTTGTTCTGAGCGTTCAACTCGGGTGCCCTGAACGTAGGACACGGGTGACGCGAACGTAGGACTCGCGAGGCGTGAACGTAGGACTCTCGGGGGTCAGGAGCCGGAGAGCAGGCGGATGGTGTAGCCCTCGGCGTCGCGGCTCATGGTCACCTCGCGGCACGTCCGGTGGGTCAGCCACAGGCCGACGCCCGCCGTCGCGGTGCGGTCGGTCGGCACGAGGCCGGCCAGGGGCGACCGCGGCCCGTCGCCCCGGTCCGTCACGGCCACCAGCACGTGCCTCGGCCCCACCCACGCCCGCAGCCGCACGGGCGGCCTGCCGTGCGCCTGGGCGTTGGTCACGGCCTCACTCGCCGCGTACACGATGTCGTCCACCTCGTCGTGGCTCAACCGGGTGCCGACGCACGCCGTGGTCACCGCGCGCCTGGCCTGCGCGGGCGTCGGG
The DNA here is from genome assembly GCF_050946825.1 of Actinosynnema sp. CA-299493. NCBI lineage: Bacteria > Bacillati > Actinomycetota > Actinomycetes > Pseudonocardiales > Pseudonocardiaceae > Actinosynnema > Actinosynnema sp. CA-299493. The sequence continues at coordinate 1,783,758 of NZ_CP191993.1, read as the reverse complement.
TCGGTCAGCTCGACCAGCGGCCGCCCCGCCTCGAACGCCGTCGGCCCGACCGGCGGCAACGTCCACGACGACCGGTACCGCGGGTTGGGCAGGTGGGACCCGTCCGTGCCGGCCACGCGCGGGTGGGTGCGCACCACGTCCGCCAGCACCCGCGCCGGCGTGGTCCGCAGGTCGTACGGGCACAGGCCCCACAGCGGGTACTCGGCGAAGACCTCGTTCACCGCCGCCTCGTACCGCGACCACCAGTCCCACGCCACGCCGACGCCGGGGTGCGGCACGTCGCCGACCACCCGGATCTGCGCCGCGCCCGCGTACCGCGCGAACAGCTCCCGGTACGCCATGATCGCCTCGGTGGGCCGGGCGTACTGGTCGCCGCCGGGCAGGAACACGACACCGGACGGGTCGGCCACCGCGTCCCGGACCAACCGCTCGTTGGCCGGGCGGCACGCCACCAGCACCGGCTCGCACGCCGCCACGCCCTCGTCCACGAACGGCACCACGACCGACCGGTAGTCGTCGTCGCTGCCGTAGAACGCGGTCTCGTGGAAGTAGCCGACGTGCCCGTTCGCCGCACCGGACCTCATCGGCGCACCACGGGGTCGATGCGGGACTCGCGGACGTGGTGGTCGCGCGGTCCCCGGATGACGGCGGTCCGCATTCCGCGATGCTACGCGGACTCGCGGGTCAACGGTGCCGACCGTTGCGGGCCGTGCTCGCCGCCACATCGCGCGCGAGCGTGGCCACGCCGACGATCCCGGCGTCGTCGCCGAGCTGCGCGGTCCGGATGCGGGCCAGCGGCCGGTGCCCGGCCCCGGTCACCACGGCCGCGTACCGCTCGCGCGCGTCGTCCAGGAACAACGGCGCGGACTCCGACACGCCACCGCCGATCACCACGACCTCGGGGTCGTACACGTCGGCGACCAGCGCCAACCCCTCCCCCAGCCACCGCGCCAGGTCCGCCATCGCGCGTTGCGCCAACGGGTCGCCGTCCCGCGCCGCGCCCGCCACCCGACGCCCGGTGACGGCCCGCGAGTCACCCAGCGCCTCCCGCGCCAGCACGGTCGACTCGCCGGGGTGGCGGGCCAGCAGCTCGACCGCCGTCGTGCTCAGCGCCGTGCCGCTGCAGTACCGCTCCCAGCAGCCGTGCTTGCCGCACGGGCACGGCCGGCCGTCCGGCACGAGCCGCAGGTGGCCCAGCTCGGGCGCCACGCCGTACGCGCCGCGGAACACCTGCCCGTCGACCAGCAGCGCCCCGCCGATCCCGGTGCCGATCGCGACCAGCGCGGCGATCTTCGCGCCGCGCGCCGCGCCGAACCGGTGCTCGGCGAGCGCGGCGGCGTTCGCGTCGTGCTCCAGCACCACCGGCATGCCGACCCGCCGCGAGATCCGGTCCGCCACCGGCGCCTGCCGCCACGCGAGGTGCGGCGCGAACCGCACCGTCCGCCGGTCCGAGGCCACGAACCCGGCCACGGCCAGGCCGACGCCCGAGATCCGGTGCCGGGCCGCCAGCTCGGCGACGGCCTGGCCGATCGCCTCCTCCAACGCCTCCTCGCCGCTCGGCGTGGCCGCGCGCGCCGTGTCGAGGACCGCGCCGTCGCCGTCGACCACGCCCGCGCGCACGCTCGTCCCGCCGACGTCGACGCCGACAGTCAGCACTGCGCGCCCCGGTCACGCCGCACCACGGGGATGTGCTGGACGCGCGGCTTCTCCGGCCGCGCGGGCTCCTCTTCCGGCACAGGCGGGGCGGGTTCCGCCAACGCCGCGCGGAGCACCGCGACCAGCCCGGCCACGTGCTCGGCGGCCTTGGCGGCCAGCTCCGACCGGTCGCCGCGGGCCAGCGCCACCGCGTTGCACAACGGGCACCAGCCGCACGTCCCGGTGTCGTGCTCGCCCTCGGCGGCCACCCGGTGCAGCCACGGCTGCGCCCGCTCGGCGGCGGTGTCGAGCAGCAGGCGCAGCTCTTCGGCGAGCTTCGAGTCCACGTGCCTCACCGCATCCACAGATCGGGGTCGGGTGCGAACCGCACCGCCAACCCGGTGTCGTCCAGCTCCGCGCCGGTCACCAGGCAGCGCTTGAGCAGCGACGGCAGCGCGAGCAGCCGCCGCCTGCCGTCCACCGTCACGGCCAGGTCGTCGCCCACCCGCGCCAGGTCGAGCGACGAGTCGCCGACCGGCAGCGCGACGCGCAACGTGTACTCCAGCTCGCCGGTCCGCTCGACGGAGAGCAGCGGTTCGTCGTCGGAGGCGCCGTCCAGCGGGTCGCGCCCCTGGTAGAGACCTTCGGCGACGTCCAGCAACGCGTCCGCGCCCACCGGTTCGGCGGCCCGGTGCTCCACGGTGGACACCGGTCCGAGGTCGGCGAGCTCGGCGAGCACCGCGTCCTGCTCGGTCCGGCGGGTGCGCAGCCACGCGGCGGCCGGGCCGCGGTCCGCGCCGGGGTCGGGCACCACCCGGTTGGCCACCACGCCGTCGACCCGGATGCCCTGCAGCGCCAGCGCCGTCACGGTCCGCCGCGTCTCGGCCGCGACCACCCGTTCGGGGGTCAGCACCAGCCGCACGCTGGTCGTGGGCGAGGTCAGCAGGCCGCGCAGCTGGTCCAGGCTCTCCGCCAGCCTGCCCAGCGCGTCGGCGGTGGCGTCCCACTTCTCGACCGCGCCGCTGCCGGCGACGCCGGCCAGCAGCCCGCGCACCACCCGGCGGTGGGTCGGGAACAGCCGCTCCAGGTAGGAGGCGAACGCCTCGGGCAGCGCCAGCAGGCGCAGCGTCTCGGCGGTCGGACCGCAGTCGACGACCACCACGTCCCACGGCCCGCTCTCGGCCAGCCGACGCACCTCCGACAGCGCGAGCAGCTCCTCGACGCCGGGCAGGACGGTCAGCTCCTCGGCGTCCAGCTCGTCCACACCCGCGCCGGCGAGCACGGTCCGCAGGTGTCCGCGCAGGTCGCGCCACGCGTCGTCGACCAGCGCGCGGGGGTCGACCTGGGCCGCGTGCAAGCCTCCGTCGAGCTCGCTGACGTGCCCGGACAGCGGCACGCCGAGCGCGTCGCCCAACGAGTGGGCCGGGTCGGTGGACACGACCAGCGCCTTGCGACCACCCGCGGCGAGCGCGGTGGCGGTGGCGGCGGCCAAGGTCGTCTTGCCGACCCCGCCCTTACCGGTGAACAGCAGCAGGCGGGCGCTCATCCAGCGTTTTCCACCCGGCGCTTGAGCTCCTTGAGCGCGGTGTCCATGATCATCTTCTCGGCCTTGCGGCGGAACAGGCCGATCATGGGCACGACCAGCTGCACCGACAGCGTGTAGGTGACCTCGGTCGAACCGCCCTGGGGGGTCAGCCGGTAGCTGCCCTCCTGCGACTTCTGCATCTGGCCCTTGACCAGGCGCCACGAGATGAGGCTCGGCGACCACTCGTCGTAGGCCAGCACGTACTCGTCCTTGATCGGGCCCTGGTCGATGTTGAACCTGACCTGCGCCGCGCGGCCGTCCGCCCCGGTCTCCAGCACCTCGGTGCGCTTCACGCCGTTGGCCCACTCGGGGTAGGCGTCGAAGTCGGCGATGACCGCCGCGATCTCCTCGGGCGTCGCGTCGATGACGATGGACTGGGTGGACTCGTCGGCCATGCCGGGGAGGTTACCCGGTGGTTCGGCTCACCAACGCAGGACGTGGGGCGTGCCGGTGCGCTGGAAGTGGCCGACGTTGACGCACTCGGTCCAGCCGACCCTGGCCCGGCGCGCCATGGGCTGGTGCACGTGGCCGAACACCGACCACCGGGGCCGGTCGCGCTCGATCACCTCCAGCAACGACGTCGAGCCGAGCTCCGGCCGGCGGGCCACCACGTCGTAGGTCAGCTCGGCCACGGCGGGCGGCACGTGCGTGCACAGCACGTCGACCTCGCCCAGCCCGGCGAGGGCCGCGCCGAAGTCCTCCTCGGTGCGCAGGTAGGGCCGCCACGGACCGCGCCGGTTGGGCACGAAGCCCGGGTGCAGCACCGCGCCGCCCGCGAAGCCGAACCGCAGCCCGCCGATCTCGGCCACCTGCCCGTCCAGGACGTGCACGCCGTCGCGGGCGAACATCGGCCACAGCTCGGGGCTGTCGACGTTGCCCGGCGTGGCGTAGGTGGGCGCGCTCATCACCCCGAACATCGCGGTGTACTGCTCCATGATCGCCTCTTGGACGACGTCCGCGGCGTTGTCCAGGCTCTCCCACAGCGACCGCATGTAGCGGACCGTCTCGGCGCCGAACCGGCCGCGGCGCAGCCGGGCGAACACCGCGACCTTCTCCGCGCCGAACACCCGGCCGAGGATGCCCTTGCCGTGGTCGTAGTAGTCGACGAAGTCGACCAGGTCGCCGAGCACGACCAGCGCGTCGGCCCCGTCGCCGGCGCGCGCGAGCGCTTCCGCGTTGCCGTGGACGTCCGAGACGACATGAACCCGCACAAGACCCGAATCTACGGCAGCGAGGGCGGCACACCGGGCGCCCGACCGGCCTCCAAGATCATTTTGAGGCCGAGTGACACCTCCTTGGCGGCCAACTGGCGGCGGCGCACCTCGCGACGTATCCGCTGGTCGGACGCATCGCCCGGCAAGTCGGCACGCAGGAAGTAATGCAGCAGGGTGCCGTCGAGGACCGGCTCCAGCCACACCTCCATCGTGCCGACCAACGCGCCGGCGACCGTCCAGCGCAACCCCTGGGTGCCCCGGTCGGCGTAGACGTCGAGAGTCAGGTCCGGCCAGAACTCCGCCCACGCGGCGGGCGGCGCGAAGGCGGCGGCGACCACCGCCGGAGGCACTGCGAGGAACGTCTCGTCAACGACGTCGACACTGGGCACGGGTGGGAAGAGTGCCACGACACGGTCACGGATAGGCGGGCCGGCCTGGTGTATCGCCGGAATCACAGGCTAAGTTTCCCCACCGGTAACAAACAACCGTCCGGAGGTCGACGTGCGCGAGTTCAGCGTCCCCGCCACCGCCACTGTGGCTGCCGAGGAGAACCTCACCGACATGGTGTGGGCGAACGCGGAGCGCTTCGGCAACGCCGTCAGCTTCCGCCGCCGCGTGGACGGCACGTGGGTGGACGTCACCGCCCGCGACTTCGCCGCCCAGGTCCTCGCGGTCGCCAAGGGGTTGGTCGCGGCGGGCTTGCAGCCAGGCGAGCGGGTGGGCCTGATGTCCAAGACCCGCTACGAGTGGACCCTCCTCGACTTCGCCATCTGGCACGCCGGCGGCGTCGTGGTCCCGATCTACGAGACCTCCTCGGCCGAGCAGGTCGAGTGGATCCTGTCCGACTCCTCGGCCAAGGCCGTGTTCGTGGAGACCTCCGAGCACCGCGCCACAGTGGACTCGGTGGTGGCCGGCCTGCCCGAGGTGCGGCACGTGTGGCAGGTCGACGGCCCCTCGGGTGACGCGGCGGGCGCGATCGACGAGCTGACCGCGCTGGGCGCCTCGGTGTCCGACGACGACGCGCGGGCCCGGCGCAAGGTGGTCGGCGCGGACGACACCGCGACCATCGTCTACACCTCGGGCACCACCGGCCGGCCCAAGGGCTGCGAGCTGACCCACCGCAACCTGCTGTCCGAGGTGCGCGGCGGGATCATCGCGTTCCCGGAGCTCATGCAGGCGGGCAACTCGCTGCTGGTGTTCCTGCCGCTGGCCCACATCCTGGCCCGCGCCCTGTCGGTGTGCGGTGTCTACACGCGCGTGACCATGGGCCACACCTCCGACGTGAAGAACCTGGTGGTAGACCTCCAGTCGTTCCGGCCCACGTTCGTGGTGGCCGTGCCGCGCGTGTTCGAGAAGGTCTACAACGGCGCGAAGCAGAAGGCGCACGCGGCGGGCAAGGGCAAGATCTTCGACGCCGCCGAGGCGACCGCGGTGGCCTACAGCCAGGCGCTGGACACCGGCAACGTGGGCCTCGGGCTCAAGCTCAAGCACGCGCTGTTCGCCAAGCTCGTCTACAGCAAGCTCCAGGCGGCGCTCGGCGGCCGGTGCACGGCGGCGGTGTCCGGCGGCGCGCCGCTGGGCGAGCGGCTGGCGCACTTCTTCCGGGGCGTCGGCGTGCCGGTGCTCGAGGGCTACGGCCTCACCGAGACCAGCGCGGCGGCGTGCGTGAACACGGCGGCGGCGTTCCGGGTCGGCACGGTGGGCCGCCCGGTGATCGGCACCTCGGTGCGCATCGCCGAGGACGGCGAGATCCTGATCAAGGGCGACATCGTGTTCCGGAGCTACTGGAACAACGACCAGGCCACGGCCGAGGCGCTGGACGACGGCTGGTTCCACAGCGGCGACATCGGCGAGCTCGACGAGGACGGCTTCCTGCGGATCACCGGCCGCAAGAAGGAGATCATCGTGACCGCCGGCGGCAAGAACGTCTCGCCCGCCGTGCTGGAGGACCGCCTGCGCGCGCACCCGCTGATCAGCCAGTGCATGGTGGTCGGCGACGCGCAGCCGTTCATCGGCGCGCTGATCACGATCGACCCGGAGTTCTTCCCGGCGTGGAAGGAGCAGAACGGCAAGTCCGGGTCGGCGACCGTGGCCGAGATGGTGGACGACGAGACCCTGCGCGCCGAGATCCAGACCGCGGTGGACGAGGCCAACCGGGCGGTGTCCAAGGCGGAGGCGATCAAGAAGTTCCGCATCCTGCCGGTGGACTTCACCGAGGCGGGCGGCGAGATGACGCCGAGCCTGAAACTGCGCCGCTCGGTCGTGGCCACGACCTACAAGCAGGACATCGAGTCGATCTACGCGGGCTGACCCCGTGAGGTCGCGCGGCGGCGGCCGTCGGACATAGACGAGTGGCCCGCACCGAAGTGCGGGCCACCCGACCCCCAGTGATCGCGTATCCGCTGACGCGGACCCGAGAAGTTCTGTTGTCCCGGTCCCCCAACCGGGACGCTTCACAGAGTGCCGCACCGCGCTGTCGTATCGCTGACGCGGCGATGACTCCTGCCGTCAGCGCCCGCCCTAGGCTGTCCCACGGCAAGGTGGAACGAGGGGACGCAGACGGATGGGCGCTGGGCCGTGGTTCGGCCTTCTCGGCCCGCTTGAGGTGCGCATACAGGGTCAACCGGTGCCTGTCCGGGCAGGCAAGCACCGGGCGTTGCTGGCTGCCCTGTCGCTGCGCGCCGGCCGGGTCGTCTCAATTGGGGAACTGGTCTCCTTCCTGTGGGGCGGCGACCCGCCCGCACGCACGCGCGGCACGTTGCAGACCTACGTCATGCGGCTGCGGCAGCTGCTCGGCGACCCGTCGCTGATCCGGACCACTTCGGACGGCTACCGGTTGGTGGTGCCGCCGGAGCGGGTGGACGTGCACCGGTTCACCACCACGGCGGGGCTGGCGCGGCAGGCCGCGCAGTCCGGGCACCTGGCCGACGCCGCCGAGCTGTACGCCGAGGCGCTCGGCCTGTGGCGCGGGCCGGCGCTGTCGGACGTGCCGTCCGAGGCGTTGCGCGACGACGAGGTGCCGCGGCTGGCCGAGCGGCTGCTGGTGGTGCACGAGGAGCGCAACGACGTCGAGCTGGCGCTGGGCAACCACGAGCGGCTGGTGCCGGTGCTGCGGTCGTTGACCGCGGACCACCCGCTGCGGGAGCGGTTCTGGGCGCAGCTGATGGTGGCGCTGTACCGGGGCAGCAGGCAGGCCGAGGCGCTGGAGGCGTTCCGGCTGGTCGACCGGTTGCTCGACGAGCAGCTCGGCATCGAGCCCGGCCCGGCGCTGCGCGAGCTGCACCAGGCGATCCTGGTCGGCGACCCGAGCCTCGCCGCGCCCGCCGAGCGGGCCGACCCGGACGTGCCGGACCAGCTGCCGCCGGACGTGCCGGGCTTCGTCGGCCGGGCCGAGCTGGTCGACCGGATCTCCCGGCTGATCGCGCCGGACGGCCCGCGCACCGCGGTGCCGATCGTGACGCTGACCGGCGTGCCCGGAGTGGGCAAGACGGCGCTCGCGGTGCACGTGGCGCACCGGCTGCGGGACCGGTTCCCGGACGGTCGGCTGTACGTGGACCTGCGCGGGTATGAGTCCGGGCCGGCCACGCCGGTGGTAGAGGTGCTGACCCGGTTCCTGCGCGCGCTCGGCGTGCCGCCGGAGCAGATCCCGGTCGACTCCGACGAGCAGAGCACGCTGTTCCGGTCGTTGCTGACGGGTCGGCGGATGCTGCTGGTGCTCGACAACGCCGCCGCGCCGGACCAGGTGCGCCCGCTGCTGCCCGGCGCGGCGAGCTGCCCGGTGCTGGTGACCAGCCGGGACGACCTGCGCGGGCTGATCGCCGTCGACGGCGCCCGGCGGGTCGGGCTGGACGTGTTCGAGCCGGACGAGTCGCTGGCCGTGCTGCACCGGACCGGTCCGGCGGCGGAGGAGCTGGCGCGGCGGTGCGGGCACCTGCCGTTGACGCTGCACATCGCGGCGGCGTCGGTGGCGGGCGGTTCGGTGGCGCGGTACCTGGAGAAGCTGGGCGAGCGCCGTCCGCTCGACCTGGCGCACGCCGCCCTGCCGCCGGGCGCACGACGGCTGTTCGCGCTGCTCAGCGTGGTGCCAGGGCCCGACTTCACGACCGAGGCGGCGGCGAACGCGGCCGACCTGACCGTGCCGGAGGCCACCGCGCTGCTCGGGCAGCTGACCAGGGCGCGGCTGGTGAGCGCCGACGGCGGGCGGCACGCGTTCCACGACGAGCTGGCGCGGTTCGCGGCCGAGATGGCGGAGGCCGGGAACGAGGACGTGGCCGCGGCGCGCGTGCGGCTGCTGGAGTTCTACGTGCGTGCCGTCGACCACTGCGCCGAGCTGCTGTACCCGGACCTGATGCGGCTGCCGACGCCGGCCGGGCGGGCGGTGCGGCTGCCGCGCATCGAGACGGCGGCGCAGGCGCGGGCGTGGCTGGACGCGGAGCGGGCGAACCTGACCGCGGCGATCCGTTCGGCGGCGGAACGCGGGCCGGCCGCGATGTCGTGGCGGCTGGCCGACGGGCTGCGCGGCTACCTGTGGATCGGCAAGCACGTCACCGAGTGGCTGTCGACCGCGCAGTACGGGTTGGACGCCGCGCACGAGCAGCGCGACGTGGCGGGCGAGGCGGCGATGCACCAGAACCTGGGCACGCTGCACTGGCGGCTCGGCGACTTCGACACGTCCGTCGCGCACTACACGCGTGCCGTCGACCTGCACCGGATGTCCGGTGACCTGGTCTCGGAGGCGGAGGTGCGCGGGAACCTCGGCGTGGTGCGGCTGGAGTCGGGCGACCTGGCTTCGGCGCGCAACGACCTGGAGATGTGCCTGGCGCTGAAGCGCGAGTCCGGCGGGTCGAGGTCGGGCGAGACGGGCGTGCTGACCGGGCTGGGCATGTTGGCCATCGAGACCGGCGAGCTGGCCGAGGCGGTGGACCTGCTGGGCGAGGCGCTGGCGATCAGCGTGGAGCACGGGTCGCGGGGCAGCGAGATCACCGCGTTGACGCTCTTGGGCGTGGCGTCCCAGCTCATGGGCGAGCCGCAGCGCGCGCTCACGCACCTGTCCGAAGCGTTGCGCCTGTCGACCGAGGCGGGGTTCCGCGAGGCCGCCGCACGGGTGCTGGAGAGCACCGCGTCCGTGCGCCTGGACCTGGGCGAGCACGCCGCGGCGCTGGAGCTGGCCGACCGGGCGTTGGCCGAGCTGCGGGAGGACGGCGACCAGCGGATCACCACGAACGTGCTGGTGGTGATGGCGTCGGCGAACCGCGGTCTCGGTTCCCTGCGCACGGCCGACGAGCAGTTCCAGCAGGCCCTGACCAAGGCGCGTCGGATCGGCTACCTGCCGGGCGAGGCCCGCGCCCTGGTCGGCCTGGCGGGCGTGCGCAGGCTCCTGGGCCAGCTCGCGGAGGCCAAGTCCCTGGCCACCCAGGCCGTCACCCTGACCTCCCGCCTGGGCCTGCGCGTCACCGAACGCCACGCCCGCGCCGAGCTGGCCACCGTCGACCAAGCCCTGACCGACCTCACCTGAACGTTCAACTCGGGGCACCTGAACGTAGGACACGGTCGTTCCGAACGTAGGACTCGCGCGAGAGTCCTACCTTCACGCCGCGCGAGTCCTACGTTCAGGACAGGCGTGTCCTACGTTCGGGTACCCCGAGTTGAACGCTCAGGCGTCGAGCAGGCGGACCAGGCGGTCGGCCAGGTCGTCCCAGCGCCAGTTCGCGGTGACCCACTCGCGGCCCGCGGCGCCCATCTTGGCGGCCGTCCCGGGGTCGGCCAGCAGGGCGGCGACGGAGTCGGCCACCTCCGCCACGCCACGCCCGTCGACCACCCGTCCCGTCACGCCGTCGCGCACGGTCTCCGGCGCGCCGCCCGAACGCCCCGCCACGACCGGCAGGCCGGTGGCCGACGCCTCCAGGTACACGATCCCCAGGCCCTCGACGTCCAGACCACGCCCACGCGTCCGGCACGGCATCGCGAACACGTCACCGGCGTTGTAGTGCGCGGGCAGCTCCTCCCACGGCACCGACCCGGTCAGCACCACGTGCTCCGACACGCCGACCGACGCCGCCAGCCGCTCCAACGTCCCCCGGTACGGCCCACCGCCCACCAGCAGCAACGCCGCGTCCGGCACCTGCCGCCGGATCTCCGGCAACGCGCGCACCAGCACGTCCTGCCCCTTGCGCGGCACGAGCCGCGACACGCACACCACCACCGGCCGGTCGCCCAACCCGTACCGCGCGCGCACCTCCGCCCGTGCGGCGGGGGAAGGCGCGAACACCGACGTGTCCACCCCCGAGGGCAGGTGCTCCAACGCCGCCAACGGCCCGAACGCCGCCGCGAACCGCGACCGCGTGTACCGGCTCACGAACGTCACCACGTCCGCGTCCGACCCGATCCGCCGCAACGCCTGCCGCGCGCCCGGCAGCATCGACCACCCGACCTCGTGCCCGTGCGTCGACGCCAGCACCCGCGACGCACCGGCGGCACGCAGCCGTGACGTCATCAACGCCAACGGCGCCGCCGCACCGAACCACACGGCGTCGCAGCGCGCCCCGCGCAGGATGTCCGACGCCCGCCGCACGACGTCCGGCGTGGGCAGCATCAACGTCCCGGGGTGCCGCACCACCTCGAACGGCTGCGCCGCGTCGAACTCCGGGTGCGAGCCGGCCGGCGACTCCCACGACGGCGCGTACACCACCAGCTCGGGCAGCCGCACGGCCAGCGCGTGCAGGTAGGCCTGGATTCCGCCGGGCCGTGGCGGGAAGTCATTGGTCACCAACAGGGTCCGACGCACGCGACCACGTTACGGGAACGACCGCCGCAGGAACTCCCGCCACCCGCGCACCAGCGCCGCGGCGTCCCCGCCGGTGACCTCCAGCAGCACGCCGTCCACTTCGGACGCCCGAACCCGGGCCAGCCGCCGGTACAGCGCCACCAGGCCCGGCTCGCCGAGCGACGACGCCAGGTGCAGGTTCAGCGACCACGCCTCCTGGTAGGCCAGCTCCATCCCGGCGCCGCGGAAGTCGGCGTCCGAGGGCAGGGCGTCGGGCAACGACTGCCGCACCCGCGCGGCGAGCAGCGGCGCGGCCTTGGGCGGCGGCACGTCGCTGCGCCGGTAGCCCACGTAGTCGGCGAACCCCTCCAGCACCCACATCGGCGCGCCGTCCACGGTCTCGCCGCGCGCCGCGACGTGCGTGATCTCGTGCCGCAGCAGCACCCGCAACGCCAACGGCGACAAGGCCCCCGCGCTGTCCGGGTTCAGCACCACCCGTTGACCTCGGGCGGTGTGCGTGTCCGGGTCCACCCGGTCGGCCACCGCGACGCCCGCGATCGCGCCGGTGGCGAACCCCGGCCCGACCAGCGCGACCATCTCGGCCGGGCTCGCCGGGATCAGCACGGCCACCTGACGCGCCCACGCCTGGCCCCACACCTCGGTCACCGCCGTGACGGCGCCGGCCAGCTCCGCCAGCACCCGGCCGGCCAGCACCTCGCCACCGGGGTGGCTCAGCACGAACCCGCCGGTGCCGGCGAGCACGTGGCTCGGACCGAAGTCCCACGGCCCGCGCCAGGTGCGCTTGCCCAGCGGCTCCAGCGCGGTGTCGGAGTTGAGGTACCAGCGGCCGTCGCGCCGGGTGAACAGGTAGGCCATGTCCTGGCTGCTCGGCTCCACGTCCACGCCGCGCAGCCGGTACGACAGCCGCACCTCCGGGGCCCACACCTCGTCGGCGGCGGGCAGGTCGAGCTGGGCGAGGTCGGCCTCCGACCCACCCGGGGCCGGGTACTCCCACTCGGCCAGGGGCACCGGGGCGAGGTTGCGGAACAGGTCGCGCTGCCGCTGCCGGAACGCGGCGTCGGCGAGGGGGTCGAGGTCCGCGGTGAACGCCGGCTCGTCCCGCTCCAGCACCGCCCGCGCCCGCCGTTCGAGCAACGCCCGCACGGCGTCCGCACGAGAGGGTGCGGCCGACGCCGGCGCGGACGGGGTCGCCGGGACCACGGCCGTGACCAGCCCGGCGAGGAACGTCACGGCCACCAACGCGGCCAGCACACCCCGAAAGCGGCTCACGAGCCTCCAAAGTCAACGGCAGGGCCACCCCCCACTGAGGATGGCCCTGCCGGACGCGACTGTCAGCCCGCGATGCGCCGCATCGCGTAGATGCTGCCGGGGTTCTCCAGCGGCACGACCTTGACCGGGACGCCGTCGGTGGAGGCGTGCACGACCCGCCCGTTGTCCACCGCCATGCCCACGTGGTTGCCGCCGTTGTAAATGATCAGGTCGCCCGCCTGGACCTCGCCGCGGCTGACCGGACGCCCGGCGCCCGCCTGGCCGCCGGAGGTGCGCGGGATGGACACCCCGGCGTAGGCGTACGCCTTCGACGTCAGGCCGGAGCAGTCCCAGCGGTCCGGACCGGTCGCGCCGTACAGGTACATGTCGCCCTGCTGGTCCAGCGCGAACTGCAGCGCGGCACCAGCCGCGCCCGCGGGCACGTTGGTGGTGACCTTCTCACCGGTGCTGGTCAGCGTGGTGCGCTCGGACGTGGTCAGCCGGTTCAGCTGGTTCTTGACCTCGGTGATCTGGCCCTGCAACTCGTCGTTGCGCTTCTTGACGTCGTCGGCGATCTTGATCGCCTCGTCGGTCGCGGCCTGCGCGCGGGCCTGGGCGTCCGCCGCCTTCTGCCGCGCGTCCTCCGCGGCGTCGACCGCGCCGGAGAGCCGTTCGAGCGATTCGTTGCTGTCCGACGCGAGCACGCCGAGCGCGGACATGCGGTTCAGGAAGTCCTGCTGGGAGTCGGACACCAGCAGCGCCGACAGCTGGTTGAACCGCGCGCCCTCGAACGACGCCTCGGTCAGCTTGTCGACCTGGACCCGGAAGGTCTCCTCGTCGGTCCGCGCCTGCTCGCCCGCCTGGGTCGCCTGCGCCAGGTCGGCGTTGGCCTTGTCCAGCTCGGTCTGGTTGGCGGTGCGCTGCTCTTCGGCGCGCAGGAGCTCTTCGTTGAGCTTGGTGGCCTGCTCGGCCAGCTCGTTGTACTTCTTCAGCGCCTCGGAGGCGTTCGCGGGGGTGTTGGGCTGGGCTCCGGCGGGTACGGGCATGACGCCCACCGCGGCAGCGGCCACCGCCGTGGCCGCCATCGCCCCGCGCAGGCCGCGCTTGAGTCGTTGCGACGCCACAGTCGCGTGTGTCTCCTTCGTCTGATCCCGCCTGCCGACCGGGCGCGTGACGCGACCCGACACCTCTGTTGAGGGGACTTCCGGCTCGGCACCCCGACAGGCCGATTCGGCGGTGAACCCGCGTCGCGGCCCAGGATGGACCACTGCTCGCCGCGAGATCTCGGCTAGGTTACGAAAAGTGAGGTCCGGCGTCCACTAGCGGGGTAAGGAAATCACGCCAAGTTCACCTTTGTTCTCATACGGCCTAGCTGTGACCTGGTCGTGTGACCCCCGGTGGTGTTAAAAACACGATCTGTGTCACACCCGGCGTCACACCCTGCCCAGGCGGGCCAACAACACCGCCGACGGCACCGGGTGCGCGCCCCGCCGCCGGACGGAATCGGCCACCGCCCGGTCGGACGTCACCACGACCACCGGACGGCCCTCGGGCTCGGCGGTCACCAAGGCCCGGATCACGTCGTCGGCCAGCACGCCCGGATCGCTGAACAGCACCCGCACCCCGCGCGGCGCGGACGACGGCACGGCCACCACTCCCGCGCCGTCGAACACCAACGTCACCTCCGCGCCGGTGCGCGCCGCCAGCACCGCCAACTGGTGCACCAACCGGTCCCGCTGGTCCGACAGCGGCAGCTCCGGGTAACCCGTCTTGGTGACGTTGTAGCCGTCCACGATCAAGTGCACGGCGGGCAGCGCCAGCAACCGGTCCAACGCCGCCGGGTCCTCCACCCGGCCGACCGCGCCCTGCGCCGCGCTGGCCCCGCGCACCAGGTCCGCTGGCCGCGGGCCCGCACCACCGAGGGCCAGCTCCCGGCGCAGGCCGTTCACCGCGCCGTCCAGCGTCTCGACCAGCAGGGCCAGCCGCACCTCGTCGGCCTGACGCGCCTCCTTGGCCGACTGGCGCGCCACCTCGGCGTCCGACTCGGCCCGTTGCGCCTTGGCGCGCTCGTGCTCGGCCCGTTCGCGCTCGCGGTCCCGTTCGGCGGTCAACCGGCGCAGCTCGGCCCCGGCCTCCGCGCGCACCCGGTCGACCTCCACCGACGACGACTCGGCCCGGTCCTTGGCCTCGCGCAACCGCACGCCCTGCTCGCGCAACCGTTTGCGCAGCCGTTCCAGCTCGGCCTCGGACGCCTCGCGGATCTTGTCCACCGCGCCGCCCGCCTCGGCCCGCTCCGCCTTGAGCCGCTCCAGCTCGACCTCGAGCCGCTCGGCCCGCTGCACGGCCAGGTCGCGCTCGGAGCGCAGCGCCGCGTCCGCCACCCGCCTGCCGACCAGCTCGACGAAGTGGGACGCGACCTCCTCGCCCTGCAGGATCGCCGCCGCGCCCGCCGCCACCGGGTCGGGCGACGTCACCTCCAGCGCTCCCGGCCGGTTGCGGCGCAGCCACTCCACCACGGCGGCCCGGAAGTTCGCCGACGCCTTCAGGCCGCCGATCAGCACCGGCGCGCCCAGCCGGGCCCGCTTGGTGGGCGCGAACCGGGCGACGGCGCGCAGCGACTGCGGGATGTCGACCTTCGCCAGGTCGGCCAACGCGTCCGCGCTCAACTCCGCGAGCCGCGCGCGCAGGGGCTCGGGGAGGGCGGACCAGTCCACAGTGGACTCGACGGCCTGGTCTGGTGCCAGGTCGTCGGCGCCTGCCGCTGGCTCGATCGGGTCTTGCACCCGTACAGGCTAGCTGTGTCGTGTTGCGACGCCGTGCTCGATCACCGCTCGATCACCGCTCGGCCGCCCCCTCGATCGTCGCCCGGCCGCCGCTCGATGACCGACGCTCCTCGCCGGACTGTCGGTGGTGGTCGCTACCGTGCCCCGCGATGACTACTCAGCTCACGTTCGACGAACTGGGCACACCCCTGCGCGACACCACGTTCGTCGTGTTCGACCTGGAGACCACCGGCGGCCGGGCGGACGGTGACGCGATCACCGAGATCGGCGCGGTGAAGGTGCGCGCCGGGCGGGTGATCGGCGAGTTCAGCACCCTCGTCGACCCCGAGCAGGGCATTCCGCCGCAGGTCGTGGCCTTGACCGGCATCACCCAGATGATGGTGACCGGCGCGCCGCGGCTGACCACGGTGCTGCCCGCGTTCCTGGAGTTCGCCGCCGGCGCGGTGCTGGTCGCGCACAACTCCGGCTTCGACGTGGGGTTCATCAAGGCCGCCTGCGCCCGGCACGGGTACACGTGGCCCAAGCCGACCGTCGTGTGCACGGTGAAGCTGGCCCGCCGGGTGCTCAGCCGGGACGAGGCGCCGAGCTGCCGGCTGTCGGCGTTGGCTCACCTGTTCGGGGTGTCCGTGCAGCCGAACCACCGGGCGCTGATCGACGCCCGCGCGACCGTCGAGGTGCTGCACCACCTGCTGGAGCGGGTCGGCTCGGTCGGGGTGCACTCGGTGGAGGAGCTGGTCGCCTACCTGCCCGAGGTGACCCCGGCGCAACGGCGCAAGCGGACCCTCGCCTCGCACCTGCCGTCCACCCCGGGCGTCTACCTGTTCCGCGGGCCGTCGGAAGAGGTCCTCTACGTCGGCACGGCGTCCGACCTGCGGCGGCGGGTCCGGCAGTACTTCACCGCCAGCGAGGGGCGCAAGCGGCTGCGGGAGATGGTCTCGCTGGCCGTGCGGGTGGACGCGGTGGAGTGCGCGCACTCGTTGGAGGCGGAGGTGCGGGAGCTGCGGCTGCTGACCGCGCACAAGCCCGCTTACAACCGGCGCTCCAAGAACCAGGGGCAGGCGTGGTGGCTCGTGCTGACGGACGAGGCGTTCCCACGCCTCTCCGTGGTCCGCACGCCGCGTGAGGGTGCGCTCGGCCCGTTCCGGTCCCGGCGGCTCGCCGAGACCGCTCAGGAGGCGATGCTGGAGGCCGTGCCGCTGCGGGCGTGCTCGATCCGGATCCCCGCGCGCAACGCGTCCGCCACGCCGTGCGCGCTGTTCGACCTGGGCCGGTGCAAGGCCCCGTGCGCGGGACGGCAGTCGGTGGACGAGTACTCCCCCGCCGCTTCGGCGTTCCGCCGCCTGGTCGCCGGGGCGGACGTCGCGCCGCTGCGGGAGTTGACCGCGCAGATCGACGCGCTCGCCCTCGCGCACCGGTTCGAGGACGCCGCCACCCACCGTGACCGGATGTCGTCGTTGGTGCGCTCGCTGGACCGTGCGCAGCGGCTCGCGGGGCTGGCGGCGCTGCCGGAGGTGGTGGCCGCGCGCCCCGACGGGTCCGGCGGGTGGGAGTTCGCCGTGGTGCGGCACGGGCGGTTGGCGTCGGCCGGGGTGGCGCGGCGGGGCACGCGGCCGATGCCGGTGGTCGACGCGCTGGTGGCGTCGGCGGAGACGGTGATCCCGGGCGAGGGCCCGCTGTTCGGCGCGCCCGCCGAGGAGGTCGGCGTGGTCCTGCGGTGGATGGACCGGCCGGGGACGCGGCTCGTCCACTGCGAGCGGCCGTGGACGTCGCCCGCCTTCGCCGCCGGCGCGTGGCGGGAGTGGGTGGCCCTTGCCGAGGCAGGCCGCGACCAGTACCGGGTGGCGGGCCACTAGGCCACTAGCATGTGGTCGGTCGACACCCCGATGACTTGTGGAGGACCGCTGTGATCACCGCGATCGTGCTGATCCAAGCCGCCGCCGAGACCATCCCGGACGCGGCGCAGGCGATCGCCGACATCGAGGGCGTCACCGAGGTCTACTCGTGCGCCGGCGACGTCGACCTGATCGCCCTGGTCAAGGTCGCCCGCCACGAGGACCTGGCCGACCTGGTGCCCGGCCACATCTCCAAGGTGCCCGGTGTGCTGAACACGGACACCCACATCTCGTTCCGTTCGTACTCGAAGCGCGACACGGACGCGGCGTTCGCCATCGGTCTCGAAGACTCCTGATCGCACCGCACCCGCTGTAAGAGCATGTCCTCGCCGGACGGGCAGATCAGCAGGATGACCCCGACCAGGCGATCAAGCGCCGGGTCCGTCGTGGTCCGGGGTACGTGTCATCCCACCGACCTCCCTCCGGGCTACCACACGTATCAAGAGGGCGGCCCCCAGTCGACGCCGCAGCCAAACCTTCACCACGCCCCCTTGACACGCGCGGCAGGGCAAAGCCAGGTCGGCGGGATGACACGAACCCCTCTATTTGCAATAACCAGTGCTGGCAGTCAGCCCATAGCCGCACGCGGCCCACGCGAAACGACCCCGATCCGCCCCCATCGGCCCACTGGCAGGCCCTTCCTCCCAAAGGAGGGGTTCGTGTCATCCCGCCGACCTGGCGCAGCCCTACCGCGCGTGTCAAGGGGGCACATCCCACCCCACCAGGAACCTTTCCGCTGGAACCGCCCCCTTGATACGTGCGGTAGCCCTTGTGGAGGTCGGTGGGATGACACGGACTCCGGACCCACAACGGACCCGCAGCACAACCACCCGACCAGGGGTCATCCTGCTGATCTGCCCGTCCGGCGAGGACAAGCTCTTGAAGCTCTTAAACCCTTGAGAGCTCTTAAAGCACCGAAGACCGCAGGCAGAAGAACCGGCAGGCAGAAAAACCCCCGGACATGCGAAAGGCCCCGCACCACCACGGTGCGGGGCCTTGTCGCGTGACGTGACGATCAGTCCTCCGGCTGGGACGGCTTCCCGGCCAACTCGCCCGCCGACTTGTTCTCGGCGGTCAGGGCGTCCGCCGAGACACCGCGCTCGGCCCGCGCACGGGCCACGGCGGCGCTCTCCTCCGGCGGGTCCGGGGTGAGGAAGCTGCCCGGCACCGGGTGTCCGGCCGAGCCCAGCTTGTTCATCTTCTTCGGCACCGACGCGCCCTGGTAGGCCAGTGGCAGCGGGTGGCCGTGGTCGTCCACCGGGCCGAGCGGCTGGTGGACCTCGATGAACTCGCCGTGCGGCAGGCGCTTGATGATGCCCGTCTCGACACCGTGCTCCAGCACCTCGCGGTCCGCGCGCTGCAAACCGATGCAGATGCGGTAGGTGATGAAGTACGCCAGCGGCGGGACGAGGAGCATGCCGATGCGGCCCATCCACGTCATCGCGTTCAGCGAGATGTCGAACTTCATCGCGATGATGTCGTTGCCGCCCGAGAGCAGCAGCACCATGAAGTACGCGATCGCCATGGCGCCCAGCGACGTCCGGACCGGCACGTCGCGGGGGCGCTGGAGCAGGTTGTGGTGCGCGTAGTCCTTGGTCATCTTGCGCTCGATCCACGGGTACACCGCCGCGATGCCGGTCAGCAGCGGCAGTCCCAGCATGAACGGCAGGAACGGCTCCGGCACCGTGTAGTCGCCCAGGTAGAGCTCCCACGCGGGCCACAGGCGGATCAGGCCGTCCGTCCAGCCCATGTACCAGTCTGGCTGCACGCCCGCCGACACCTGGCCCGCGTTGTACGGGCCGAAGTTCCAGACCGGGTTGATCTGGAAGACGCCGCCCATGATCGCGGTGATCGCCACGACGACGGCGAAGAAGCCACCGCCCTTGGCCGCGAAGACCGGCATGATGCGCACGCCGACGACGTTCGTCTCCTTGCGCCCGACGCCCGGGAACTGGGTGTGCTTCTGGTACCAGACCAGGCCCAGGTGGACGGCGATGAGCGCCAGGAGGATGGCCGGGATGACCAGGATGTGCAGCGTGTAGAGCCGCGGGATGATCTCCGTGCCGGGGAACTCGCCGCCGAACGCCAGCCAGTTCAACCAGGTGCCGATCACCGGGAACGAGATCAGCAGCGCCGCCATCACCCGCAGGCCGGTGCCGGACAGCAGGTCGTCGGGCAGCGAGTAGCCGAGGAAGCCCTCGATCGCGCCCAGCATGAACAGCACGATGCCGATGACCCAGTTGATCTCACGCGGGCGCCGGAACGCGCCGGTGAAGAAGATCCGGAACATGTGGATCACGATCGCGCCCATGAACAGCAGCGCGGCCCAGTGGTGCACCTGGCGGACGAACAGGCCACCGCGGACCTCGAACGAGATCTCCAGGGTCGACTCGAAGGCCCGGGACATCGGGATGCCCTGCAGGTTCGTGAACGCGCCGTCGTAGAGGATCTCCTCCATCGACGGGTCGAAGAAGAGCGCGAGGTACGTGCCGGACAGCAGCAGGATGATGAAGCTGTACAGCGCGACTTCGCCGAGCAGGAACGACCAGTGCGTCGGGAAGACCTTGTTGATCTGCTTCCGGATGCCACCGGCCATGTGGAACCGGTCGTCAGCCCACTTCGCGGCACCACCGGCCACGCGGCCGGCAGCTCCTTGCCGCTTGGTCGGCGTGGTGATGCCGCTCATGACTTACGCTCCCAGAACGCCGGACCCACAGCCTCGATGAAGTCGCTGCGGGCAATCAAGTATCCGTCCTCGTCAACCGTGATCGGAAGCTGCGGCAGCGCCCGGGTCGCCGGACCGAACCGCGGCTTGCCGTAGTGGAAGACGTCGAACTGCGACTGGTGGCAGGGGCACAGGAGCAGGCCGGTGTGCTGCTCGTACAGCGAAGCCGGGCACCCGAGGTGGGTGCAGATCTTCGAGTACGCGTACACGTCACCGTAGTTGAAGTCCTCCTGGCCCGCACGCTTCACGATCTGCTGGTTCGGGCGGAACTTGAGCAGCAGGACTGGGTTGTCGACCCGCTTGGTGGCCACGACGAGCGCGTGCTCGTCGTCGCGCTCGGACTCCCGGAACGGGAAGACGGTCATGTAGCCACCGGCGTCCAGGTCCTCGGGGCGCACCAGGACGACCTCGTGCGGGTCGCCGGTGTAGTTGCGCAGGTAGACCTTCTCGCCGTTCTCGGCCTTCCAGCCGGTGTGCCAGAGGGAGTCCTTGCTGTCGCTGTCCGCCCACGGGTTGCGGATCAGGCCGCCCAGCGGCACGGCCAGGACGCCCAGGCCGAACACGCCGGCGCCGAGGCCCGCGGTGCGCTTGATGAGCGACCGGCGACCGATGGTGGAGCGGTCGCCCGCGTCGGCCAGCTCGGCCAGCACGGTGGCCTTGTCCACCTCGGTGGAGCCGCCGTCGTGGCGCTGCTGGACGGCCAGCTCCTCGGGGATGAACTTCTTCGTGTAGAGCAGCGCGCCGATGCCCAGACCCAGGATCGAGACGCCCAGGGTCAGGCCGATGACCGGCGTGTACAGGCTGTACAGGAAGTGGTGCTCGGTGTTCGGGGCCTCGTACTTCCAGGGCCACCAGATGAACGCCACGAGGAACGCGATGCCGGCGAGCGCGGCGATGGCGAACCACAGGGCCACCAGTCGCTCGGCGCGCTTCTCCGCGCGCGTGCCCTTGACCGGCCAGCGCTCCTCGTAGTGGACGATCTCGACGCCGTCCAGGTTCGTGCCGAGCTTGACCAGCTCATCCCTGCTCATCCCGGCGAGCTCTGCCTCGTCGGGCACGTTGGTCGGCTTCTCGCCGCTCATGCCTTGGCTCCGATCCAGAGGGTCACGCCGATCAGTGCGGCGATACCCACGATGAACGCGATCAGGCCCTCTGATACCGGCCCCAGGCCGCCGAGGGGGGCGCCGCCGGGGTTGTTGTTCCCGTCGGTCACCGACTTGATGTACGCGATGATGTCTTCCTTCTCCTCCGGCGTGAGCTGCCGGTCGGAGAACTTCGGCATGTTCTGCGGGCCCGTGAGCATCGCGGTGTAGATCTGCTCCTCGGCCACCCCGTCGAGCTCGGGCGCGAACTTGCCGGACGACAGCGCCCCGCCGCGGCCGGTGAAGTTGTGGCACGCCGCGCAGTTGAGCCGGAACAGCTCGCCGCCGCGGGCCGGGTCCTCGCCGCGCAGCGCCTCACCGCGCTCCTCGGGGGTCTGCGGGCCGCCGCCGCGGGACTGGATGAACGCGCCGATGGCGTCCACCTCCTCCGGCGTGAACTTGGCGGGCTTGCGCTGCGCCTGCGCCTCCTGGCGGGCCATCGGCATGCGGCCGGAGGACACCTGGAAGTACACGGCCGCCTCGCCGACGCCGATCAGGCTGGGTCCGCGGTCCTCGACGCCGTCGAGGTTCTTGCCGTGGCAGGTGATGCAGGTGTTGTTGTAGAGCTGCTCGCCCAGTCGCACCTGCGCCGGGTCGTCCTGCGCCTGCGCGGTCTGCGGCTGCGGCGCGAGGGCGCTGAACAGGAAGCCCGCGGCCAGCAGCGCGAAGCCCAGCGCGAGCAGGCCCGAGATCCGCCGGCGCAGCTTCGTGCCGCGCTTCCGGGCCCGTGTGGTGTTGGTGGTCATGTGTGCGGCAACCCTTGCTGGTGTGAGTTCGGGGTACGGGCTGGTCAGGGCACGATGTAGATGATGGCGAACAAGCCGATCCAGACGACGTCGACGAAGTGCCAGTAGTACGACACGACGATCGCGGAGGTCGCCTGCGCGGGCGTGAACTTGCTCAGCTTCGTGCGGACCAGCAGGTAGCCGAACGCGATCAGGCCACCGATCACGTGCAGGCCGTGGAAGCCGGTCGTCAGGTAGAAGACGGTGCCGTAGGCCGAGGCCGGGATCGTCGTGCCCTCGCTGACGAGGGTGACGTACTCACCGGCCTGACCGGCGACGAAGATCGCGCCCATGATCAGCGTCACGATGTACCAGCGGCGCAGGCCGAACACGTCACCCCGCTCGGCGGCGAACACGCCCCACTGGCACGTGAACGAGGACGCCACCAGGATGATCGTGAAGAACAGTGCGTAAGGCACGTTCAGGTGCGTCGGTGCTGGTGGCCAGTGCCCTTCGTTCTGGGCCTTCACCGTGAAGAACATGGCGAAGAGCCCGGCGAAGAACATGAGCTCACTGGACAGCCAGACGATCGTGCCGACGCTGACCATGTTCGGGCGGTTCAGCGAGTGCACGCGCTGGCCGATTGAGGGCGCTGCCGTTGTCACACGACGCATTATTGCTTGCAGGTTTTCGTCCCGCCCATCGGGTCCGGGGCACGTGCGCAGGTCATCTGGGTCACACACACGGTGAGGACGGTCATGGGGTTGTTGAGCCGGTTGCGTGGTCGACGGGCGCGGCGGGGTGTACCCGCACTGGGGATCGATTCACCCGGTCTGGAGGTGGTGGTGGAGGCGTTCGACGTCGCGGAGGCCGACTCGGCGGCGCTGGCCAGGTCGCCGCGGTGGCGGGCGGACGAGCCCGCGGTGCTGCGCCACCACCTCGAACTGCCACCTGACCAGGTAGAACGCGCGCGCGAGCTGCTCACGCCGGACGGGTGGACGCTCCGCCGGGAAGATCGCTGGCACGCGCTGCGGGTGCAGCGGTTGGACGCCTTGCACTGCGCGCAGGAACGCGCCCGGATGGCGAGCCTGGCCCAGCGGCTCGGCGGCGACTGGATCGGGTGGGACGCACTGCAAGTCACGCACCGTTAGCCGGATAGCATCGGGACCCACCTGGCACCCCGACCCGCCGGAGGATCGCGCCGATGAGCACGCAGACGACCAGGATCCTGGTGTTCAGCCACCGCCCCGAGGTGCGTGAGACGATCATCACTGCGGTGGGCCGCCGACCCGCGCCGGACCTGGGCCGCGTCGAGTACGTCGAGGCGGGCACGATCGCCGACGTCCTGTACGAGGTGGACAACGGCAACGTCGACCTGGCGATCCTGGACGGCGAGGCGCAGCCGACCGGTGGCATGGGCCTGTCCCGGCAGCTGAAGAACGAGATCACCGACTGTCCCCCGATCGTGGTGGCGGTGCGCCGCAGGGACGACCGGTGGCTGGCGACGTGGTCGCAGGCGGACGCGGTGCTGGTGCACCCGCTCGACCCGCTGGCCGCCGCCGAGACCGTGGCCGAGGTGCTGCGTTCGACGGCGCTGCCGGTCGTCCGGGGCTGAGGTCGCCGTGGAGCGGACCTGGCCCTTGCTGCTGAACCAGCTCGTCGACCGGGTCGACCTGTCCCAGGACGACACGGCGTGGGCCATGGACCAAGTGATGTCCGGCGCCGCGACGCCCGCGCAGATCGCCGCGTTCGCGGTGGCGCTGCGGGCCAAGGGCGAGACGCCGGAGGAGGTCGACGGCATCGCCACGATGATGCTCCGGCACGCCCGCCGGTTCACCGTGGACGTGCGCGCTGCGGACATCGTGGGCACGGGTGGCGACAACTCCGGGTCGGTGAACATCTCGACCATGGCGGCGATCGTCACGTCCGCCGCCGGCGTGCCGGTGGTCAAGCACGGCAACCGCGCGGCGTCGTCCAAGTGCGGCACGGCGGACGTGCTCGAAGCGCTCGGCGTGGCCATCGACCTGCCGCCGCTGGGCGTGCAGCAGACGGTGCGGGAGCTGGGCATCGGGTTCTGCTTCGCGCCGGTGTTCCACCCCGGTTTCCGGCACGCGGGCGCGCCGCGCCGCGAGATCGGCATCCCCACCTCGTTCAACCTGCTCGGCCCGCTGACCAACCCCGCGCAGCCGCAGGTCGGCCTGGTGGGGTGCGCCCGGGTGGCGTTCGCGCCGCTCATCGCGGGTGTCTTCGCCCGTCGGGGCAACACCATGCTGGTCGTGCGCGGTGACGACGGGATGGACGAGATCACCACGACCACCACGACGTCGGTGTGGGTGGCCGACGGCGGCGAGGTGCGGACCGACCGGATCGACCCGTCCGTCCTGGGCATCGCGCCGGCGCTGGCCGACGACCTCAGGGGCGGCGACGCCTCGGTGAACGCCGAGGTCGTGCGCGACCTGCTGGCCGGGAAGCCCGGCGCGGTGCGGGACGCGGTGCTGCTCAACGCGGCGGGCGCGCTCGCCACCCACGGCGGGCTCTCGGACGACCTGCACGCGGACATCGCCGGCGCGATGAGCCGGGCGGCGACGGCGATCGACTCCGGCGCGGCGGCGGACCTGCTGCGGCGCTGGGCGGCGCGGTCGGCGGAGCTGAAGGCGGCCCTCGCGGACGGCTGACCTCCGGCGGTCAGCCCAACCACAACCGTCAGCCGACCACCAACGGCCAGCCGACGTCAACGGTCCGCCCGCGACCCCCGGGAGCCGTAGGCGGACGCGGCGATCCGGGCGAACGAACGGATCAGCGGGCCTGGTTCGGCACCGACCCAGGCCACCACCAGGGGGCTGGGCGGCAGGTCGACCAGCGGCACCGTCGTGAGCCCTTCGGGCAGCGCGTGCCCCAGCGGCGCCAACCCCACCGTGCCGTTCCACAGCACGGCTTGCAGGCACTCGTGCGCGGTGCGCACCACCGGCCCGTCCCGGTCCTTCCCGCCGCTCCAGTACGCCTGCCAGACCGGGTCGGTCCCCTCCGGCAGGCGGAACCACCGCCGGTCGGCCAACTCGTCCGAGTGCACGCCCTCGCGGCCCGCCAAGGGGTCGTCCACGCGCAGGACCACGCCGATCGGATCGCTGCGCAGCACGTGCGTGACGATGCCCGTGACGTCGAACGGCGCCCTGGTGAGGGCCACGTCGACCAAGCCGGCGCGCAGTCCCGTGGTCGGGTCGGCGAAGTCGGCCTCGCGGATCCGGACGTGCACCCCGGGGTGGCGCGCGCGGTAGGCGGCGGCCAGTCGGGTGCCCGCCCGCTCGGCGCTGTCGGCGAGGGTGCCGATCGTGATGGACGCCGGGCCCGCCGCGGCGGCCACCCTGGTGCGGACCTGGTCGGCGCGGGCCAGCAGCGTGCGCGCCTCGTCGTGGAGCGACGCGCCCGCCGGGGTGAGCGCCACCCCGGCCGGTGAGCGGTGCAGCAGCACGTGGCCGAGATCGGTTTCCAGCTGCTTGATCGCGCGGCTGAGCGGCGGCTGGGTCATGTGCAGCCGGGCGGCGGCCCGTCCGAAGTGGAGTTCTTCGGCGACGGCGACGAAGTAGCGCAGCTCGCGGAGGTCCATCACCGGCGACGATACCCGGACGGTATCGGCGGTGCGGCATCGGTCTTGGACGGCTCCACCCGGTCCGGAGTGGACTGGCGGCATGACCGAACCCACCTCTTTGCCCGATCCC
This sequence comes from Actinosynnema sp. CA-299493, assembly GCF_050946825.1. Lineage (NCBI taxonomy): Bacteria > Bacillati > Actinomycetota > Actinomycetes > Pseudonocardiales > Pseudonocardiaceae > Actinosynnema > Actinosynnema sp. CA-299493. The sequence goes on along the minus strand of NZ_CP191993.1, from coordinate 1,758,309 downwards.
GCCGTGCGGGTCGCCGACGCCCGTGAACTCGCCCGCGACCTGGTGGTCGTCCCGGACGGAGGCGTGCCGCTCGTGCCCAACATCGGCGTCATCGGCGGCTCGCACTCCGTGCTCGTGGTGGAGACCGGGCTGGGTGTCCGCAACGCCGAGGCCGTGCTGGAGTTCGCGGTCGAGCACGCCAGGGGACGCAGGCTGTACCTGACCACGACCCACTTCCACCCCGAGCACGCGTTCGGCGCGCAGGTCTTCGCGGGCGAGGCGACCTTCCTGCTCAACCGCGACCAGGCCGACGACCTGGCCCGGAAGGGCCCCGGCTACCTGGAGATGTTCCGGGGGTTGGGCGAGTCGGTCGCCCGGCGACTCGACGGCGTCGAGCTCGTGCGGCCCGACGTCGTCTACGACCACGAGCACTCCCTGGACCTCGGCGGCCGGGTGGTGGAGCTGCGCGCCACGGGCCGCGCGCACAGCCGGGGCGACCAGGTCGTCCGGGTGCCGGACGCGGACGTGCTGTTCACCGGCGACCTGGTGGAAGCGGGCCAGTTCGCGATCTTCCCCTGGTTCCCGCCGCACGACACCGACGTCTCGGGCACCCGCTGGCTGGCGGTCGCGGAACGCCTCGCCGACACCGGCGCGCGCACCGTCGTGCCAGGTCACGGCGAGGTCGGCGACGCGCGACTGCTCGCCGACGTCCGCGACTACCTCAGGCTGCTGCGCGACGAGACGTGGGCACGCCGCGATTCGGCGATGGGCGAAGAAGCCATCGTCGCGGAGGTCGAGGCGCTGATGGTCGACCGGCACCCGGAGTGGGTCGGTCGCGAGTGGATCGGGAAGGGCGTCGGCTGCCTGTGCGCCGAGCACCGGACGACGGCCGCGGAACCGCCGGCTTGAGCGGCGCCGGAGATTGCGGCCACCTTTTCACCGCCGCGCAACCGGGGCCGGTCATGCTGTCCACATGCTCTACACGGTGATGAAACGAGTGGTGGCGCCCGCGGCGCGGCTGGTCTACCGGCCGACGGTCGAGGGGCTGGAGAACGTGCCCACCGACGGTCCGGTGATCCTCGCGCCGAACCACCTGTCGTTCATCGACAGCATCGTCATCCCGATGGTGGTGCCGCGGCGGGTCTCGTTCCTCGCCAAGGCCGAGTACTTCGAGGGCGGGGGCGCCAAGGGCGCGCTGTCCCGCTACTTCTTCGGCTCACTGGGCCACGTGCCCGTGCGCCGGGGCCTCGGCCGGGCCGCCAGGGCGTCGCTGGACACCGCGAAGGACATCCTGGACGGGGGTGGCGCGTTCGCCATCTACCCCGAGGGCACGCGCTCGCTGGACGGTCGCCTGCACCGCGGTCGCACCGGCGTGGCCCGGATGGCGCTGGAGTCCGGCGCGCCGGTCGTCCCGGTCGGGCTCATCGGCACCGACGAGGTGCAGCCGGTCGACCGCAGGCTGCCCCGGATCCGCCCGATCACGATCCGGTTCGGCGAGCCGCTGCGCTTCGACCGCTACGCGGGCATGCACGAGTCGCTGCCGGTGCTGCGCTCGGTCACCGACGAGATCGTCTACCGCATCCTGGAGCTGTCGGGGCAGGAGTACGTGGACAGCTACCAGAGCTCGAACGCCGCGGCCTGACGGCCGGGAACGTCGAAGGGGGCCACCCCGCGAGGTGGCCCCCTTCGACGATGCCGAGCTCAGTCGTGGCTCGGACCGGTGTGGTACTCGAACACCAGACCGCCCACGGCGATCAGCAGCAGCACCACGGCGATCACCAGCAGCCAGACGTGCCAGAACGCGAGCGCCACGCCCGCCGTCGCGGCAGCCGCCGCCAGGCCGATCGGCCAGTAGCTGCCGGGGCTGAAGAAGCCCAGCTCACCGGCGCCGTCGCTGATCTCGGCGTCCGCGTTGTCCTCGGGCCGCACCTCGATGCGCCGCGCGACGAACCGGAAGTACGTGCCGACGATCAGCGCCAACCCGCCGGTCAGCGCGAGCGCCACCGTGCCGGTCGGCTCGACGGCGTTCGTGTCCGCCCACGTCCAGTAGCCGTACACGACGGCCATCAGGAACGAGAACGCCATCACCAAGTCAAAAATGCGGGCTTCGACCTTCATCGCAGCGTCCTCCTACTTCCCACCGTCGGACGCCTCGCGGACAGTCCGGTCGGTGTCGAAGGGCTTGGTCGTCACGGCGTGCGGCGTGCACAGCTCGCCGCAGTTCAGCTCGGTCAGCGCCTCGGCGGCGGTGTACGGCTGCCCGGTGTCCGGGTTCGTCTCCTGCCGCAGCTCGATGTACCGGTCGAAGTCGGCCGACTCCAGCGCCCTGACCTCGAAGTTCATCACGGCGTGGTAGACGCCGCACAGCTCGGCGCAGCGGCCGACGAACGACCCGGTCCGGTCGATCTGGTCGATCTGGAACGCGTTGTCCTGGTTGTTCTTCTCCGGCTCGGGGAAGACGTCCCGCTTGAAGTGGAACTCAGGCACGTAGAACGAGTGGATGACGTCGGTCGAGCGCAGGTTGAAGCGGATCGACTTGCCCTGCGGCACCACCAGCAGCGGGATCTCGCCGGACGTGCCGACGGTGCTGACCGGCAGGTCCGCGGACTCGGTCTTGTACTGGGGGTACTGGAACTCCCAGTTCCACTGGAACGCGATCACGTCGACCGTGACGTCGGGCGTCTTCGACTTGTCCGTGACGTAGTTCTGCGTCACGGCGGTGAAGTAGAACAACACCGCCACGATGATCGTCGGCACGACCAGCAGCACGAGCTCCAGCGGCAGGTTGTAGGCGACCTGGCGGGGCAGCTCCTCGCTCTTCTTGCGGTGGAACGCGACCGACCAGAGGATCAGGCCCCACACGATCACGCCGACCGCGAGAGCCGCGACGACCGACCAGGTCCACAGCTCGCGCATCGCCTCGGCCTGCGGCGTCACGGCCACCGGCCAACCGAAGCGCAGCACCTCTTCCGTGGAGCAACCCGTGGCCCCGACGCCGACCAGGCCGACCAGCCCGCCGACCTTCGCCAGCCGGGCTGCCCTGGTGCCCTCCTTCAGGCCCACTGCTCGCCGCCTCCTCAGTCGCCCTCAACGTCACAAAGCTCGCAGGCAGGGGTGTGGTTGCGCCCCATGCCGGATCATGCGGGAGCGTAGCCCAGCGCACGGCGCGTCACCCGTCGGGGGCTGCCCCCTTGGAGTGCAGTTTCGGTCACACACCGGCGCCCCGGCATACTGGAGTCTTCTCCACACGACACGAAGGGTGTTTACGGCGTGTGCGGCCTGGTAGGACTGGTTTGCCCTGGCGAGAACGAGGCTCAGCGGGCGCGCTCGGCGGTGGCTGGGGCACTGCGCTGCCAGCGGCACCGCGGCCCCGACGAGAGCGGCACCTGGCAGGGCGGTGAGGTCGTCTTCGGCTTCAACCGCCTGTCCATCATCGACATCGAGCACTCGCACCAACCCCTGCACTGGGGTCCGCACGACCAGCAGGGTCGGTACGCGATCCTGTTCAACGGCGAGATCTACAACTACGTGGAGCTGCGCGCGGAGCTGACCAAGCAGTTCGGCGCCGTGTTCGCCACCGACGGCGACACCGAGACGATCGTGGCCGCCTACCACTACTGGGGCCCGGCCGCCGTGGCCAGGCTGCGCGGCATGTTCGCGTTCCTGATCTGGGACAAGGCGCGCCGGGTGGTGTTCGGCGCGCGCGACCCGTTCGGCATCAAGCCGCTGTACTACGCGGCCGGCCCGGGTGGCGTGGCGTTCTCCAGCGAGAAGAAGTCGGTGCTGGAGCTGGCGCCCACGATCGGCATCGAGCCGAAGGTGGACGAGAAGGCGCTGCAGCACTACCTGATCCTGCAGTACGTGCCGGAGCCGGAGTCGCTGCAGAGCGAGATTCACCGGATCGAGTCCGGCACCTCGTTCACCCTCAAGCCGGGTGGCCGGCCGGTGGTCGAGCGGTACTTCCCGGCCACGTTCCGGCCGCGCGCGGTGCGCGGCGAGGCGGACGAGAACCGGCTGTACGACGAGATCACCGAGGCGTTGCGCGACTCGGTGGCCAAGCACATGCGGGCGGACGTGACGGTCGGCTCGTTCCTGTCCGGCGGCATCGACTCGACCGTGGTCGCGGCGCTGGCCAAGGAGCACAACCCGGACCTGATCACGTTCACCACGGGGTTCGAGCGGCAGGGCTACTCGGAGATCGACGTGGCCGCCGAGTCGGCCGCCGCGATCGGGGTGAAGCACGTGGTCCGGGCGGTGACGGCGCAGGAGATGATGGACGCCCTGCCGCTGATCACGTGGTACCTGGACGACCCGGTGGCCGACCCGGCGCTGGTGCCGCTGTGGTTCATCGCCCGCGAGGCGCGCGAGCACGTGAAGGTCGTGCTGTCGGGCGAGGGCGCGGACGAGCTGTTCGGCGGCTACACGATCTACCGCGAGCCGCTGTCGCTGGCGCCGTTCGAGAAGGTGCCGGGCGCGTTGCGCAAGGCCATGGGCAAGGTGTCCACGAAGATCCCGCAGGGCGTGCGCGGCAAGGACCTGCTGCGGCGCGGGGCGCTCACGCTGGAGGAGCGCTACTACGGCAACGCGCGGATCTTCATGGACGACCAGTTGCGCCAGGTGCTGCGCACGTACGACCCGAACGTGTCGCACAAGGACGTGACCGGGCACGTGTACCGGGAGTCCGAGGGCTGGGACCCGGTGACGCGGATGCAGCACGTGGACCTGTTCACCTGGTTGCGCGGCGACATCCTGGTCAAGGCCGACAAGATGACGATGGCGAACTCGCTCGAACTGCGGGTGCCGTTCCTGGACCCCGAGGTGTTCCGGATCGCGTCGCAGGTGCCGTCGGAGCTGAAGCTCACCAAGGAGACGACCAAGCACGCGCTGCGCCGGGCGATCCGCGACATCGTGCCCGCGCACGTGCTCAACCGGCGCAAGCTGGGCTTCCCGGTGCCGATCCGGCACTGGCTGAAGGACGAGATGCACGACTGGGCGGTGGAGACCGTCCGCCAGTCGCAGACCGACCAGTACATCGACAAGGGCGCGGTGCTGCGGGTCATCGAGGAGCACCGGTCGGGTGTCGCGGACAACAGCAGGCGGATCTGGGCGCTGCTGGTGTTCATGATCTGGCACGGGATCTTCGTGGAGGGCCGGATCCGCCCGGTCGTCCCGGAGCCGCACTACCCCGTCAAGCTCTAGGTCAGGCGGTGCAGGCCCCCGGCGCGCGCGTGCCGGGGGCCTTCGCGCGCCGGCTCAGCCCACCGGTTCGGCCACGCACTCCCCGTCGGTCTTCTCCCGCATGATCCGGGTGACGTCGGCGACCAGTTCGCCCAGGTGGCGCTTGCTGTGGGTCAGCTGCTCGATGCGGGCCTCGATGGACGTCAGCTCGTCGTTCAGCATGCGCAGCAGCGGCACGCAGCCGGCCTCGTCCTCGGGCAGCTCGACGTCCTGGTCGAACGCGTGCGCGAGCACGAGCCGCGCCAGGCGCACGTTCAGGCCGGAGCCGATGAGGCAGCGGACGCTGCGCACGCGCTCCACATCGGACTCGTCGTAGACGCGGTAGCGGGACTCGGTGCGCTGGGGCGTGAGCAGGCCCTGCTGGTCGTAGTAGCGCAGCATCCGCACGGTGGCGCCGGTCTTCTCCGCGAGCTCGCCGATCAGCACTTATTCCCACCCCTGCCCAAAAGAGCGTTCGATCACGCCACCTTGACCCTGACGTCAGTGTCACACTTTAGCGTCGTCGCCGTGATCGCCTTCATCCTGATGCTCAGCGCCTTCGCGGTGGGCACATCCGAGTTCATCATCGTCGGCGTGCTGCCGGAGCTGGCCGCCGACCTGGGCGTCGACGTGCCGACCGCGGGCCTGCTGGTGACCGCCTACGCCGTGTCGGTCGCCCTCGGCGGTCCGGTCCTCACCGTGCTCACCGGGCGCATCGCGCGCCGCAAGCTCCTGATCTCCGTCATGGCGCTGGCCCTGGTGGCCTCCCTCGGCAGCGCCTTGGCCGACGACTACACCCTGCTGATGGTGGCGCGCATGGTCGCCGCGCTCGCCCAGGGCCTGTTCTTCGCGGTGGCGTCCCAGATCGCCGTCGCCGCCGTGCCGCCGGAGAAGCAGACCGCGGCCATCGCCAAGGTCGTCAACGGCGTCGCGCTGTCCACCATCCTCGGCATCCCGCTCGGCACGCTGATCGGTCAGAACTACGGCTGGCGGGCATCGTTCGTGCTGGTCAGCGCGTTGACGGCGATCGGCCTCGTCGGGGTCGTGCTCGGCACGCCGAAGGTCGCGCACGAGCCCGACCCCGGTGTGCGGGCGAGCCTGTTCGCGTTCGGCAAGCGGACCGTGCTGCTGGGGCTGGTCACGACGATCCTGTCGTTCACCGGGCTGATCACGGCGTTCACGTACGTCGCGCCGGCGTTGCGCGAGGTGAGCGGTTTCGAGCCGGCCTGGGTGACCGGCGTGCTGCTCGTGTACGGCCTGGGGACGCTCGTCGGCAGCACGGTGGCGGGCAGGGTCGCGCCGGACCGGATCGCCCGCGTGCTGCCGATCCCGCTGGGCGTGCTCGGCGTGGTGCTGCTGGCGCAGGGGCTGATGCTGGAGAGCAAGGTGGCGGCCGTGGTGAGCGTGTTCGTGCTGGGCGCGAGCGCGTTCACGGCGGGTCCGCTGATCCACACCTACCTGATGGGGCAGGCGGGTCCGGCGGCCGGGCTGGTCGCCTCGGTGAACATCTCCGCGTTCAACGTGGCCGCGGCGCTCGGCCCGATGCTCGGCGGCGTGGTGCTGACGAGCGGGCTGGGCCTGCGGTGGGTGGGGACCGTCGGCGGGGTGTCGACCATCCTCGGCGTGGGGGTGGCCCTGGTGGTCGGCAGGCTCACCGCCCGTCCGACAAAGTCCACCGCACCCACACCGCTGGTCGCGCACGTGTGAGATGGCCCTACCGGGCGGTACTACCGCCCGGTAGGGCTTTTGTCAAGACTTTGGCACGCATACGGTCGCGGGTGTGAGGAACACCGACGCGAACACCTTGGCCGAGCTGATCGAGGACTGCACCGAGCTGCCGCGGGAGCTGCGCGGCGCGGAGGGCGAGTCCCACCCCGAACCGGGGTCCGCGACGCCGTGGCGGGTGGACGACGCCAACTACGCCCAGGTCGCCGACCTGGACGCCTACGTCTGAGCCCCTGGGCGGTCCTCGGCGCGGTCCTCGATCCGGTCGGCCTCGACCTCGTCGGGCGAGGGCAGTGGCCGGCGGGGTTCGCGGTCGCCCGCGCCACCGGCGTCCGGGTGCTCCTCGAAGTCGATCACGACCGCCGTGCCGCGACGCACCCGGTGGCCGGCGGTCGGGTCCTGTGCGGTGACGATCCAGGTCCCCGGCCAGGTCAGCGCCCCCAGCGGCGGGCCGTCCACGTCACGCGAGGTCACCACCACGCCCGCGGCGTGGCCCGTCTCGCGAGCCCGGGGGACGGTCAGGCCGACCAGGTGCGGCACCTCCGCGTGCGTCATGGGCACCAGCGTCCCACCAGGCGCAACGGGAAAGGCCCCCGCCGTGGCGAGGGCCTTTCCCGTGAACTGCGGTCCAGCGGGTCGATCAGTGGAACGAGTCGCCGCAGGCGCACGAGCCGCCGGCGTTCGGGTTGTCGATGGTGAAACCCTGCTTCTCGATCGTGTCCACGAAGTCGATCACGGCGCCCTCGACGTACGGCGCGCTCATGCGGTCGACGGCCACCTTCATGCCGTCGAAGTCGCGCAGCGCGTCACCGTCGAGCGTGCGCTCGTCGAAGAACAGCTGGTAACGCAGCCCCGCGCAACCACCGGGCTGGACGGCGATGCGCAGGTGCATGTCGTCGCGACCCTCCTGGTCCAGCAGCGCCTTGGCCTTCACGGCAGCCGCGTCGGTCAGCGTCACACCGTGGGTGGGCGGGGCGTCAGGAGTCGTGGTGACTGCGTCCTGAGCGGTCGTCATGGCTCTCCCTCAGAGGTCCTTTGCGGGCAACTATTCCGGGCAACACGGGAGGTACCCGCTTTGTTCCTACACCCATGGTCGCACAGACGTCAGCGCCGGGAGTGTGACCACTGCCTCGCCACGTGCGCGGCGAGGTCGGCCAGCGTGCCGGCCGGGTCGGCCATGCTGCGCTCCACGGAGCCCGCGTGGGCGGCCACCGCGTACGACTCCTGCACGCCCGCCGCCGACGCCTCCCGCCTGCCCACCGTGACCTGGCCCGCGAGCACCACGCACGGCACGCCGCGTTCCGCCGCGCCGCGGGCCACGGCGGTCACCAGCTTCCCGCGCAGCGACTGCCAGTCGAAGCTCCCCTCACCGGTCACGGCCAGGTCGGCGTGGTCCAGGGCTTCATCCAACCGGGTGAGTTCCCGCACCATCCCCGCGCCGGATGCCACCTCGGCCCCGAGCGCCATCAACGCGGCTCCGAGGCCGCCCGCCGCACCCGCGCCTGGCCGGTCGCGGACGTCGGCCAGCTCGTCCATCGCGGCCAGCCGCGCCTCCAGCCGCTCCACCGCCTCGGGCGACGCGCCCTTCTGCGGGCCGAACGTGCGCGCGGCGCCGTGCGGGCCCAGCAGCGGGTTCTCCACGTCGGCGGCGGCGACCAGCCGGGCGGTGACGGGACGGACCGCCTCGCGCAGCCCCGAGCCGCCGTCCGTCGTCCCCGAGCCGCCGAGGCCGACCACGATCGTGCGCACCCCGGCGTCACCGGCCGCGTTGACCAGCTCGCCGACGCCCCGGGTGGTGGCGGTCTCGGCGGCCCGCGCGCGCTCGTCGACGGGGACGAGGTGCAGGCCACAGGCCTGGGCGGACTCGATGTAGGCGGTGCCGCCGTGCTCCAGCCACACCGCCTCCACGGGCGTGCCCAACGGCCCGGTGACGGTCGCCACGTGCGGCGTTCCGCCCAGGGCGGCGTGCAGCACGTCCACGAAACCGGGCCCGCCGTCGGCCAGCGGGCGCAGGTGGAGCTCGTCGTCGGGAGCGGTTCGGCGCCAGCCCTCGGCCACGGCCTCGGCGACCTCCCGCGCGGTCAGCGTTCCGCCGAAGCAGTCCGGCGCAATAACAACTCGCACCTCGCGAACAGTACTTATCGGGGCATCTCCTACTCTGGTGTGGTGAGGTTCCTGCGCCGCAACGCCGACGAAACCGCCGAGACCACCACCGAGGACGCTCCCGCGGAGGTGAACCCGGCCGATCCGTCGCGCACGCCAGGCAAGGGGCGGCCCACCCCGAAGCGACGCGAGGCCGAGGGCAAGCGACGCGGCCCCGTGCCGCCGCCTCCCCGAACGCAGCGGGAGGCGTTGAAGCGGTCGCGCGGGAACAAGGTGTCCAAGGAAGAGCGCCGCGCGGCGGCGGCCGAGCGGCGGCAGCGGATGATGGCGGGCGAGGACAAGTACCTCCTGCCCCGCGACCGCGGCCCGGTGAAGGCCTACATCCGCGACGTGGTCGACTCGCGGCGCAACCTCATGGGCCTGTTCATGCCGCTGGCGATCCTGGTGTTCGTCGCGCTGCTCGTGCCGATGCCGGACGTCCAGCAGTACGCGACGCTGCTGACCACGTTCATGCTGCTGGCGATGATCGTCGAGGGCTTCGTGCTCGGCCGGATGGTGAACCGCCGGGTGCGGCTGAAGTTCCCCAACGACACCACCCGCGGCCTGTCCATCGGCTGGTACTCGTTCATCCGGGCCAGCCAGCTGCGCCGCCTGCGGGTGCCCAAGCCCCGGGTCAGCCCCGGCGACAAGGTCTGACCTCCGCCTCTGTCGAAGACCTCACTCGGCCCCTCGCCACTCCCGTGGCGAGGGGCCGAGTTCATTAGCTTGCCGAACGAGTCCTCACTAGACTTCCCCGCATGGAGTTGTGACCTGGCTCATGCTCTGTCGCGTGCGTGCCGCCTGCCTCGCGCTGGTCGCTCGCTCGCTGGTCGCTGCCTGCCCGTGCGTGACGCGCTCTCCGCGATGAAAGGGAACCGCGCGCAACGGGCGCGGGTATACACCATGCCGAGCGCCTATCTACCCCTGGGGGTATGACCCCTTGCGGGTCAGGAGGGTACCGCCATGTCTTAGCGGCTGAGATCGCGCCACGGTTCCGAGGTCGCTCGCGAGCTTGGGAACGGAGGCCACTCGCTGTGTCGCCGCAGCTCAGCGCGGATCAGCAGAGGCTTTTGCGCTGCCCGGCGGCGGAAAAAATCTCGCGGTTTCGCTCAATCGGGGCCTGCGGCCCACGGCGGCGGAAGGAAGCCTGCACACGGGTCCTCGCCTGCGCAGACGTACCCGCGGAGGCTTGTGCGGCGCCGAGCTGGCGCTCGCGGAAACGGGTGGTTTCGGCCGCTGGGCATGCGTCATCTGCCCGTTGGTCGTGACCTCGGGCACAGCAGACCTACAACGTTCAGTGCCGAGTGACCTTTAGCTGGATTAACCGCAGCGTGAGAGTTTCGAAAGTTGACTATCGTAAGCAGTAAGAAAAGCCGCGGGCCATATGCGGCGCAAAGCACCACTAGGCACAAACAGCGATGGTTAGCGCGTTACCCATTCGAGAACGGGCCCACCGGCCACCGCCGCCCAGAAGAGACCTCGCATGATCCTATCTTCGAATCGTGCGCGCCGCTTCTCCGCGACAGCCTTACGGGTTTGCTTCTTTTTACGACGCGACATGAGCCCTCCATCGGAATGCCTGCCAGTGCAGACGCCATCCAGTGAGAGGAGCCCGTCGGCCTCCCCACTAGGCCCAGACGAAGTCTGGGAGTCGTGAGAGGAGGAGCTCAACCGCCCCCGTAAGTTACACCTGTTAGATAGTCCTGCGCCACAACGAGACTCACTCGTTCGGGTGAACTTGCCTGGGTTCACCGTCCGTGCATAGCTCATCACTGTGCGCGCAATTTGTCCTTACGTCGTGAATGTATTCAGCACGACGAGGCGTCAATGAATGATTGAGATTGACGCCTGTCACAGCAACCCTGCCTCCATGAGCCCTTTGAGACCCAAGCCTCCGAGGCTCCTCCTCACGTGGGCCCTTCCGGGGCCCCATCGCCAAGCCTTCCCGATGAGGCCCAGCCCTTCGCCGCTGCGGGCCCGTCAGGGCCCCAACCTCTTCCGGCCCTTCGCCGCCGCCTAAGCCTGGAGTCTTGTGGCTCAGGTCACAGCCAGGCTTGGTTCTAAGACTTTGATCAACAACCGTATATATAAGTGAAAGCCTGAAACGCCAAGACGAAGCGCTCAAGGCTTAGGCCCCTTCGGGGCCTACAGACGAAGTCACTTAGGCAATACGAGCCTTCTGCGCTTGTGCCTTTCAAGTCGCCTCGGGTCGGCAGCGGGTCCTCCTCTTCCCGCGAACGTCGTCGAGGCCCCCTTTTCCACGTCGTGAGGCGGTATTCGCCATGCCCCAGTGGTCCGGTTCTGACCGGCGTAGTCGCCTCCCGGCCGACTGGGTTCGCATCCGCGCTCGCATCTTGAAGCGCGACGGTTACCGCTGCACCCACCTCGACGAATCCGGGGTGCGGTGCGCGGAACCGGCGAGCGACGTGGACCACGTTCTGCGCGGTGACGACCACCGAGACGCCAACCTCACCTCGCTCTGCGGGTGGCATCACCGACAGAAGTCCTCCAGGGAAGGGGCGGCGGCGAAAGCCGCTAACTGGACACGGCAGAACGCAAAATTCCGTCGAACCGAGGATCATCCTGGACTAGTTTTCTGATGCACGCGGATCACCTTCGGTAATCATTTGGGAATCAATGACGTCGGGCATCGTGTAGAGCGCCATTCTCACGTCTTGGCCGATTATCTCCATGATGCGGTTAATCGACTCTAGACGTCGCTGTGGGCTCCCATTCTTGGGCATCGACCTCAGCGCCTCCGCCCTCGCGTGTTCAACTAGAAGTTCCTCAAGCACAGACCTCGCCTGATCTACTTGCTTTTTTCGCACCAATTCACGCCTGTGCTCTTGCCAATCCATCAACATTCGCAAGAGACGCTGAAGTCCGTATAGGCCAGCCAGTCCGTAGGCGACTGGCGCCGAGTTGTTAGCAGCCACTTTCAGGATGCTAGTCCAAGGACTGGCCATTGAAGTTTTTCTGATCAAGAGTTCTTCTTTTATATCTGCCACGAGCGCCGCTTGACCTGACTTCAAGGCCGCCCGATTAATTTCCCAGGTGCGAGCCTGTTCAAGTGGCGAAAGCTCCGCTTTCTCGCGGTCTTCATAAAGAAGGTCCAGGAAGGCAATTCGCGCACTGCAATCCCACAGGGTGAGTATATCCAGCGCTCCTTGCGCGAAGTCTTTCATAGACGGCTGCACCCGTTCGAAACGATTCAGATTTCTTACCGCCATGCCTCGCATGTCAACTGCGACATACAGCAGTTGGCTTCCTGCGCGAATCGCCGTTTCGGTCATCTCTTCATCTTGGCGCAACTGCAACGCGACTTCCAGTAGCCGCGCCGCTCGACCGTGTCGGCTCTGGGCCATTGGCCTGCCTCTGCGTCTGTCGATGCCCCTGTAGCCCGAAGTGGGAGTACTGATTGCCCGACTACTTGCTTGCACCCGCGTTGGTCACCCTCCGCGCCCAGTTCGATCAAAAATTCCCCGGCCGATCCAAGGCCAGCGACGGCTGGATCGGCGACGCGGCACACCGCGCGCAGGGTTCGGCGTCCGACCACAACCCGTGGGTAGTGATTGACGGTCAGGCGTACGTGACCGCGCTGGACATCACCAATCACCCGGAGATCGGCCTGGACCTCAACCGGTTCACGGACCAGCTCCAGGTGGCGTGCCGTGACCAGGGCGAGAACCGCCTGAAGTACGCGATCCACCGGGCTTTGATCATGGACACTCGTCCGCAGTTCAGCCCGTACCAGTGGACGCCGAGCTCGGGTCACTGGGTGCACGCGCACTTCAGCGTGCACAGCGACCGGCGGCTGCTCGACCCGCGGCCGTGGAACATCCCGATGCTGACGGGCACCAGCGCTCCGGCTCCGGCCCCGCCCACGGCACCCACCTGGCCGCTCGGCCACCTGCCGGGCCACTACTTCGGCGACATCGCGGGCCCGGATCGGTCGCACGGCGGCTGGGCGGGCTGGGAACAGCCGCACGTGCGGCTCATCCAACAGGCGCTCCAGCGCTGGGGTTACGCCCCGGTCTACTCCGGCTGGGCAGACGGCAAGTTCGAGCGTCCGACCGTGGACTCCGTGTCGCGATGGCAGCGCGACCACATGCCCGGAACGCAGTTCTACGGCCAGGTATGGGCCGACGACTGGGCCAAGCTGCTCAGCCGCTAATCAGCGCGCCTTCGCAAGCAGCTTCAGTTCGCGCACGAGCTTGGTGACGTCCTTCGAGTCGCGGTCTTGGCGCAAGGCCACGTTAAGGAGCCCTTTCGGCGGGCCTTTCGGGTGGTACTTCCCCGAGCGATGGACTTCGAGCATCGCGCCGATCACGGCGTCCACGTCGGTGTCGGTGGTTTGGGCGGGTCTGACCTCCGCGAGTTCCGCGGCGATCGGCCCGACTAGGCGCTCCAGGCGCTTGCGGATCAGCCGCCTGCGCAGCGGGCCGAGGCCGTCGGCGGCAAGGAGCACCTTCGACGCCCAAGTGTAGTCCTCGACCCACTTGGAGTTCTGGGAAATACGACCGTCGCCGAACCCGCTGCGGTATCCGATGACGGCTGTGAGCTGCTCTCCAACGGCAGCTCGCACCTGCCTTCTCGCCTGAACCCGATGCCGGGCCGCCTCCTCCTGGCCGACCTTCCACGACGCGAAGGCGACGCCGGACAGCCCTCCGACGATCGCCGAGCCAAGGAGAGAAGCTAGATCGAATGCCACGTGTGGTCCCTTCCGCACGGATGTAAAGAAGTGTCCTCCCGATCTGACTGAGTCAGCAGGCGCGACATGCCAGGAAGATGCCTCTGTCGACGCAACCTGTCCCATCGGCCAACGAAGTCCTACTAGACGCTGCATGACCACGCCCGCCCCGCCGCCTCTCACGGGGCGGGCGTCCTCTACTTCGAGGAGGTGATCGAGATGCCAGGCCCCGTCCCTGACCGCGAGGACAACCTCGCCCGTCCGCGCGAGCGGAAGGGCGGCGATGCCACGCCCGTGACGCGCGGCGTCCTGCGCACGGTCACCGTCCCGCACCCGGACAAGAACTGGCACCCGATCGCGATCCGCCTCTACCGCGCGTTGAGGAGCAGCGGGCAAGCCGACTTCTACCAGGACAGCGACTGGGCCTTCGCCTACTCGCTGTGCGAAGACCTCTCGTACTACAAGAACGCGCCGGGCGGGAAGCGGTCGGGGCAGATGCTCCAGACCATCTACTCGGCGTTCGAGCGGCTCCTCGTCACCGAGGGGGATCGCCGCCGCGTGCGCATCGAGCTGCACGAGCCGGAGGAGGAGGGCACTCCTGCCTCCGTGACGGCAATTGCCGACTACCGCAAGGATCTCGGCCTCGCCTGAGCCCTGACTCGCCTCCTCGCGGTTCCCGCCCGAGGAGGTGTGCCAGTGGCGAACGTGCTGACCGCCGAGGAGATCGACGCGCTTGAGCCGTCGTTCCTCGGCCCCACCTGGCGGCGCAACCCGCTCGGTGCCTGGGAGCTCCCGCGCTACACCCTCGGCTGGCAGATCGCCGGGTGGTGCGCGGAGTACCTGCTCGCCGAGGACGGCGGGCCCTGGAAGTTCACGCCGGAGCAGCTCCGCTTCGTCTTGTGGTGGTACGCGGTCGACGAGACCGGCCGCTTCGTCTACCGCAAGGGCGTCCTCCAGCGCATGAAGGGCTGGGGCAAGGACCCCCTGCTCGCGGTGCTGTGCCTGGTCGAGCTGGTCGGCCCGTCGCGGTTCTCCCACTGGGACACCAAGACGATGGAGCCGGTCGGCATCCCGCACCCGCAGGCGTGGGTGCAGGTGACCGCGGTCAACCAGTCGCAGACCACGAACACGATGGCGCTCATCCCCTCGTTGATGAGCGAGCGGTTCAAGAAGACCTACCGCGTCAAGGACGGCGCGGAGCTCATCCGAGCCAACGGCGGCAAGTGCCGCCTGGAGGCCGTCACCTCGTCGTACCGCGCCATCGAAGGCAAGCGGACGACGTTCGTGCTGCTCAACGAGACCCACCACTGGGTGAGCGGCAACAACGGCCACAAGATGTACGAGACGATCGACGGCAACGCGACCAAGAAGGACTCGCGCTACCTGGCGATCACCAACGCCTACCTGCCCGGCGAGGACTCCGTAGCCGAGCGGATGCGCGAAGCCTTCGAGAAGATGCTCGAAGGCCGCGCGGCCTCGATCGCGTTCCTCTACGACTCGATCGAGGCGCACCCGCGGACCCCGCTGACGCCCGAGGCGCTGAAGATCGTCATCCCCAAGATCCGGGGAGACGCGGTCTGGTTGCGCGTCGAGGCGATCATCGAGTCCGTCCTCGACACCACGATCTCGGCCAGCCGGTCCCGCCGGATGTGGCTCAACCAGATCGTGGCCGAGGAAGACGCGCTGTACGGGCCCTCCGAGTGGTCGGCCTGCCTGCGCGAGGGCGCGGTGCTGCGCCCCGGCGACGAGATCGTCCTCGGCTTCGACGGCGGCAAGTCCGACGACGCGACCGCCCTCGTGGCGATCCGGATCAGCGACTTCACGGCGTTCGTCATCGACGTCTGGGAACGCCCGGACGGCCCACAGGGCGAGAACTGGGAAGTCAACCGCGCGGCCGTGGACAGCACGGTGCACGAGACGTTCCGGCTCTACGAGGTCAAGGCGTTCTACACCGACGTCGCCCTGTGGGAGAGCTACATCGCCGACTGGGCCGAGGCGTACGGCGAGGGCCTGGCCGTCAAGGCGCCGGGCACCAACGCGGTCGCCTGGGACATGCGCGGCTCGCTCCAGCGCTCGACGCTGGCGCACGAGCGGCTCATGCGGTCGATCTTCGACGCGAAGCTGGGTCACAACGGCGACCTGGCCCTGAAACGGCACGCGCTCAACGCGCGTCGCCGCACCAACATCTACGGCCTGAGCTTCGGCAAGGAGTCGGCCGATTCCCCCCGCAAGGTCGACCTCTACGCGGCGCTGATGCTCGCGCACGAGGCCCTCTACGACCTGCGCACGAGGGGCAAGAAGACCAAGAAGCGCACTGGGCGCGGTTACTTCATGTGAGGCGGTGAACCCCCTTGGCAGACACAAGTCCCGCGTCCCTCGCGAAGCAGCTCCTGGGCATCCTCTATAAGGACAAGGCCCGGCTGGAGCGGATCGACGACTACCTGCACGGCAGGCACGACGACCCGTACATGCCGGAGACCGCGGACGCGGAGTACAAGATGCTGGCCCGGCGGGCGGTGTCCAACTGGATGCCCTTGTTGGTCGGCACCCCGGCCCAGGCTTTGTGTGTGGACGGGTTCCGGCGCGGTCGTCCCGATGAGCTGCCCAAGGGCAACGACGGGGCGGGCCTGCCCGAGTGGGACCACTGGGAGCGTTCGCGCCTGGGCGCCCGGCAGGCCGCGATCTACCGCGGCGCGCTGGGCTACGGCCACAGCTTCGCCCTAACCGAGAAGGTCAAGGGCCGGGTCCGCTCCAAGGGCCTGAGCGCGATGAAGACCGCGGCGCTGTTCGAGGACCCCGCGAACGACGAGGTCCCCTTCGCCGCGCTGACGATCGTCCAGCACCCGCGCGGGGACGAGCGGGGCATCGCCCGCATGTGGGACTCGCGCAACGAGTACCGCGTGACCTTCAAGTCGCTGTCCGACCTGGACAGCGTGAAGGTCCAGAACGGGCGTCGTCATGGCTCGTCGGAATGCCCGGTCACTCGATTCGCCGCCCTGGTGGACCTGGAGGGCCGGACCATCGGCGTGATCGAGCCGATGATCGAGCTCCAGGACCGCATCAACCAGACGGTCTTCGACCTGCTCATCGCCCAGACGGGCGGCTCGTTCAAGGTCCGCTACGCCTCGGGCATGGCCCCACCGCTCAAGCGCGACCCGGAGACCGGCGAGCCCGAGCTCGACGAGGCGGGCAACCCCGTCCCGCTGCCGGTCAACCTGAACGCGAAAAGGTTTTTGTTTTCCGAGGACGCCGACGTCAAGTTCGGCACCTTGGACGAGACCCCCTTGGGCGGCTACATCGAGTCGATCGACATGAGCATCCGCCACCTGGCGGCCGTGTCGCAGACGCCTCCGCACCACCTGCTGGGCCAGATCGCCAACCTGTCGGCGGAAGCCCTGCTGGCCGCGGAGACCGCGCTGTCGCGCAAGATCGAGGAGTTCCGCCGCGTCTTCTCCGAGGCGTGGGAGCGGGTCTTCCGTCTCGCCGCCGAGCTGGCGGGCGACTCCGTGTCGGCCGACGATTTCCACGGCGAGGTGCTCTGGCGCGACATGGAGCAGCGCTCCCTGGCGCAGTCCGCTGACGCTCTGGGCAAGCTCGCCGAGCAGCTCCAAGTGCCGCGCCGCGGCCTGTGGCGGCGCATCCCCGGCGTGACGCAGAACGAGATCGACGACTGGGAAGACCTCCGCGAGCTGGAGGACGCCGAGCTGATGCTCGCCGCCTCCGTCCGGCGCGCGACCTCCGAACCCACACTTATTTCCGGAACCGCAGTGTGACATTTCGGATCAGCTCCTTCAGGAGTCTATAGCGATTCGCCGCCGTCGATCACGCGACATCAGACGACCCCTTACCACCATTCTCCGGCCGTGTATTCATCCGTGGCAACGTTTTCCACTACAGTGCCTTCATGAATCGGGCTGTGGAGCACAGTACCGTGCAGCTTAGCCTTAGTAAGGTCCGCTCCGTTGAAGACCGACGCCATAAGCATTGCGCGGCCAAGTTCAGCCTCGCGAAGGTCCGAGTTACTGAAGTCGGAGAATCTGAAGTAGGCCCCTGAGAGATCCGCCCCGCGAAGGCAGATGTTGCTAAGGTCAAGGCCATCCAACATGCGGATATTAATATTTCCTTCTTTCAGGACAGCCAATGCCGCCTGGATGTCCGCAGGTGGTTTGAGCGGGCAAGCATTGCGGTCGGCAGGTCGACGGGCGTGAGCACGTACGAAGCTGGCCAACTGGATAGCGATTGCCATGGAATCCCGCGAAGAGTCAGCGGAAATGCGCGCTAGAGAATAGACACCACCCAGGCGTAGATACTCCCCATCAGTGCCTGGAGCAGCTAGGAGTTGAACGGCCTGAGCATATCGGCCGGCAATCTGATCTTCGGCTGCGATTTCGATTTGCTTTCGGGTTTCCTGTAGGGCAAGGGCCGTAAACAGCAGAGCTCCAACTGCGGCTAACGCCGTAATCACTGATGCCATTTGCGTCCAACTCAGCCAACGCTGACGCCCTTCGCCCGCTTGGGTAACTGGGCGTGCAGTAGCAAGGGTTCGGGCGACGGGGCGTGCTGCGGCTCCAATGCTGCGAGGCAACGCAAGTTTGCGGTGGACCGCTTTGGCACCGACAGCGCCGCCAAGAATAATCGCTAGAACCAACATCGGCCAGTACGACGCCACAAGTCGGTCACGCCCATCAGGAAGGAAAATGGGCCCCTCTTCGAGAGGCATTTCGCCGCCGAGCAGAAGACGCCACCCTCTCCCCCAACCCAAAGCCCCTGGGATCGACAAATTCGTGCCGATCGTTTCGGCCCAGCTATCATCAAATTCGTATAGCCATGCCCACATTATTACCTGGTCGATTATTAACCATGCCGTCAATACTGCGGCCGCCCGCCAGAGGTCACCGGAAACCGCGCGCATTCTCTTCGACCATCGGACTCTAGGGAGGATCTGCTTGTTGAATGTCACAACACAGTAATCGGCGTAGCCGCTTCAGAGTTACAAGCCATCCTCACTTGGTCTGATGGGAGAGATCCTGCTCAAAACTGCGTCACAGGTCGAGGCGGACACCGCTTCGTCGTCATACCACCTAGCCCTGACCCAGATCGGCGTCGCCACCATCGGCGAGGCCCTGGAGCTGTGGGCCAACGTCCCGCCCGCCAGGACCACCACGCTCAGCGCGGCCTGGCTGGCGCGGGCCGTCCGGCAGGTGATGATCCGGAGGCGTCAGTCGCGCGACCTCGCGATGGCCTACTACCGCCTCGCCCGCGCGCTGCGCACCGGCACAACCGCGGCCGACCCTCGCCGCCCGAACCCGCCCTACGTCACCCTCTCCATGCTGCGCGCCGAGTTTTCCGCGCTGGCAAGCCCTCAGCCGTCCCAGGAGGACGCCGAGCAGCCTGCCGGTACGACGAGCCGGCCCGCCCTGGCGAGGCCCGCAAAGAGCGAGTCGGGGCCCGAGAGCCGGCCCCCCGAACCCCCCGAGGAAGACCGAGTTCCCGTCGAGGCGATCGACGGTCTCGACCGCGAGCTGGAGCGCCAGGAGCGCGAGGCAGAGGCCGAGGCCCGCCTCGTGCTCGAAGTGCTCGGCCTGGACAACCTCGACAACAAGCTGGACGAAATCGACGACGAGCAGCCCGCCTCCGACGTAGACGAGCTGCGCGCCGACGCACACCGCAAGGCCGGAGCACGACAGGCCGCCGCCGCCGCCGAGCGCGTCGCTATGAACGGTGCCAGGAGCACCCTATGGACGGCGGGTCAGCACGACCGGCGCGTCCTGGGGTACATCCGGCTGTCCCGCACCGGAACACCGTGCGGCTGGTGCGCGATGTTGATTTCCCGTGGTGCCGTCTATAAGTCGGCCGAAGGGTCCAGTGCGGACGTCACCTTCGGCGACCTGGACAAGTACCACGACGGCTGTCACTGCTACGCCGAGCTGATCTACAGCCGCGAGCAGTTCGACCAGTCGTCGCTGACCGACCTGAACCGCCGGTACAAGGCCGAGTGGAAGACCCACATCGCCGACCGCGGGTTCAAAGGCAAGGCGGCGCTCACCGAGTGGCGTCGCCGCATCCGCCGGGAGCAGCGCGAAGCCGCGCGCCTGGCTCGCCAACGTCCAGGCGACGCGGCGTGATCCACCCCGAGAGCGTCCAGGAGGCGTCCCGTGCCCGAGTCCACCACCACCACGACCGAGGAGCCGAAGGCCGATGACCAGCAGGCCGCGGGGAGCGCAACGGCCCCCGAGGGCGGCGCGGTATCCGGTGACGGTTCAGCGACCGCCGAGGTAGACGGCGACGGCAAGGCCGAAGACGAGCTCCCGGCGTGGGCGCGCAAGGAGCTGGAGAAGGCCCGGAACGACGCCGGGCGCTACCGCACCCAGCTCCGCGAGGCGCAGACCGTCTTGGAAAACGCCAAGAAGCCCGAGGAGGTCGCCACCGCCACGTCGGCGCTGACCGAGAAGGTGCAGGAGCTGGAGCACCAGCTCGTGCGTGAGCAGGTCGCCCGCAAGTACGAACTGCCCGACGAGCTGGCCGCGCTGCTCACCGGCAAGACGGCCGACGAGCTGGAGGCGGTAGCGAAGACGCTCCAGAAGTACGCGCCCGCAACGGAATCCGTCGTGCTGGGTGGGGGCCTGACCCCCGACGACGGCGACGACGGCGAGATGAACCCCCGCAAGCTCGCGCGGCGCACCCGCCGATAGTTTTATCGTGGCAACCTCGGGTAAAGGGCACTAGCCCAGTCACGCGCAAGGACACAGGAGTCCTTCGAAGCCACCTCTCCGATTAATGAGATTCGCACAGTTGCTTGAGTAGAACCGAAGTAGGATCGCCAGCTAACTGTGCATTCGTCGAAGACGCCATCTTCGGCCTCACGACTGGCCGAGGCGGCCACCTTATTGGCAATGAAGAATTCACCCCCATCCTCGCCTGAAGACTTGTCGCGCGGATTGTAAGAAGCACTGTAAGCGAGGAACTCGTTAGTGCTAGATGACGACCATGAGCAATAGTTGCTCGCCCCAACCTCCAGGCTATCCCGAGGGTTTCCCTGAGGCGCGATGTCGAATCGCTTCGCAATTTCAGCATCGACGGCCGAGCAGGGACTTTCCAGGTTCGCTATCCTTTTCCGGTTCTCGTCTTCCTCTACCGCCCACATCGCCAACACAAACGGCACGGTCAAAAAAGCTATAGAAGCGAAACCCCACAGGGTCAGTCTCCAGCCAAGCCGTAGCCTTCTGTAGGGCCGCCGTCCGTATTCATAGTCGTTTACGTACTCGGTGAAGCGGTCGACCAGACGGCCGTACGGCTCTGATTGCCAGCCCTCTTTCTCCTCTCGAACTTCTTGTTTCGCCAGCTCTTTCTGCTTGAGCCCCGCCTTGGGTGTCACTTCGCTATTTCGCGACGCCTTTGACCGCTCCTTCTTCACCGCCTTGGGCGTCGTAACTTTCCACTGAAAATGAGCCACAAGTAGGGCTGCGGCCAAACCTACCGCGAGCCACGCCAACGATTCCTGGCCGCGAACTTGTCCTACATAGGCAACGCCTACGGCGGCGAGCAAGAGAACCAATTCGAAGGCCGCTCTTCTGCTCTTCACGACTGCCCCTCTCCGCAACGTGCACTCGCGCCGTTCGGCCGTTCGGGCATCAGACCTCCGCTCAGTTGGCAGCGCCGCGGCCTGAGTCCTACCCCTCATCCTATCTCCTAAGGAGTTTTACAGTGCCGACCCTGCAACACCAAGTCGTGAAGCCTGAAAAGCTGGTCGCGACCGCCATCGGGATGCTGGAGCAGGAGCTCGTCCTGCCCAACCTGTTCCAGAAGGAAGGCGTCGACCAGTTCAAGGGCGCCAAGGACGACACCATCACCGTCAAGGTCGAGGGCGTCCTGCCGTTCCACGAGTACGGATGGCGCAACGACCGCTCCAACGGCATCGTCTTCGACGAGTACGCGGAGCGAAAGGTCCCCGTCACCTTCGGTGGCAACTTCTACTCGGCGGTCAAGTTGACCGATGAGCAGGCCGATTTCGACATCGACCAGTGGGGCAAGCTGCTGCGCCCGCAGGTCAAGGCGGTCGCCCGCGGCCTGGGGCGGCGCTGCGTCACCACGCTGACCGGCGCGGCCTACAACGTCGTCATCGGCAACACCGAGCAGAACCTGCGAGGCGCGCTGGTCGAGGCTCGGCGCGTGCTCAACGCCTTCCGTGTGCCGGACGGCGCCCGCTACATCGTGGTCGGCTCCGACTTCGAGGCCGCCTTGCTGAACGACGAGAAGCTCAACCTCGCGCAGTACGTCGGCGACGACACCGCGGAGAGCGCGCTGCGCCTGGCCTCGCTGGGCCAGAAGATGGGCTTCAGCTTCGTCGTCGACCAGACGATCGCGCCCGGCGACGCCTACGCCTTCGCCAGCTCGGCGTTCATCCGCGCGACCGCGGCCCCGTCCGTGCCGCAGTCCGTCCCGTACGGCGCGACCACGTCCTTCGAGGGCCTGGGCCTGCGCTGGGTGCGGGACTACGACTCCGAGTACATGCAGGACCGCTCGGTCGTGAACTGCTACGCGGGCACGCGGGACGTCAAGGACGTCCTGGTGGGCTGGGACGAGGTCAACAAGACCGAGGTCATCTCGGCCTCGGAGCACTTCGTCCGCGGGATCAAGCTCCAGCTCAACGGCAGCTCGAACTACCCGGCGGCCTCGTCCGAGCTGGCGCAGATCACCGGCATCAGCGACGCCAGCGTCTGGACCCCGACCGGCCGCAAGGCCGAGACGGACCCGGCCAACGCCTGATCCACCCCTGAGCACGGCGGCACGTCCACCTCGGGCGTGCCGCCCGCTCGCGTGCGCAAGGAGGCACGAACATGGAGCCCTTCGCCACGCTGGACCAGCTCAAGGCCCGCCTGGACTGGACGCTCGACGAGGACGAGGAGCGCCTCGGCGCTGCCGCCCTGGATGACCTGTCGGGCTGGGCCCGGCACTACGGCCGCCCCTGGCCCGACCCGCTCGCGGCCCCGCAGCTCGTACGCACACTGGTGCTCGGCGCGGCTGTGCGCTACATGCGCAACCCCGAGGGCTACGTCACCAGCCGCGCGGGCGACGAGACGCTCACCTGGGCCGAGCTCGGCGACCGCGCCGGATCGGCGCACTTCAACCGCGACGAACTCCGGGCGCTGACCTCGATGTCCGGCAAGACCGCGCTGCTGACCGCGCCCGTCACGAGCTGGGCCACGCGGCCCAAGTCGGACGCCAGCTACGTCCCGGTGACCGGCGGCGGCAAGCCGTTCCCGATGTTCTCCGACCCGGAGAGCCCCTGGTGAGCCACCAGCGCAAGCGCGGGCAGCGCGCCCGCATCTGGAAGACCGTCCAGACCACCGACCGGCGCGGCAACCACGTGACGCGCGCCGAGCCCTCCGGCCCGCACGACGTGCGCGCGGCGTTCATCCCGCAGCGCAGCTCGAAGGCCGAGGTGCCCGGCCAGCAGCAGATCAACGTGACCCGCATGATCGTGGCCGCCGACCTGCCCGACGTGAACCTCTGGTCCCGCGTCGAGTGGAACGGCAAGCAGTGGGACATCGTCTCGCCGCCGCAGTACCACCACGGCACGCGCCGCACCCGGCACTGGTCACTCGACATCCGAGAGAGGCCGTAGTGGCTGAGGTGTACCGGCGCGTTGGGCGCCAGACGATCCAGCGCCTGATCGCGCAGCACGCGACCGTGCAGAAGCGCATGGACGACATCACGCTGGACCGCGCGGCCAACGCCGAGAGCGCCCTTGCCGCGCACCGGCACGACGGCCACGCGCGCATCGACGTGGAGCAGGGCGACATCGACCGCTACGTGGTGCTCGACGACGAGCGCGGCCTGCTGGCGGCCCTGTCGATCGAGTACGGCCGCAAGCCCACCGCCCCCACCGAGGACAACCCCGAGGGCGGCGCGGGCATGGAGGGCCTGTTCATACTGCACGACGCGATGGGCCTCAAGCGGCCGGGCGGTGACGGGTGATCGACCTCCCGGCCAGCGTGCTGGCCCTCGTCGAGCTCACGCCGATCGAGGACATCTGCCTGCGCATCCTGCGCGAGGGCCTGCCGGACGTGCCGGTCGTCTCGCTCATCGCGGATGACGCTCCCGGTCTGTTCATCCTCGTGCGCCGCCTCCCGGCGCTGGGCGAGTGGAAGGGCGACCCCCGCTTCACCGACCAGGCCCGCTTCAGCGTGAACGTCTTCACGCTGGACCCGGACGGCGATGAGAAGGGCGCGCTCGTCAGCGAGGCCGTGCGCGTGGTCATGCGCAACGCCTGGCTGGCGCACCCGAACTACCCCGGCCTGGGGTCGGTCATCTCGATCAAAATGCGCGGCGAGCCCTCTCGCAAGCCCGACTGGGCCACCAGCTCGGGTCCGGTGCAGTACGCCGACCTGCCCACCGGCATGTGGCGCTACGAGAGCACCTACGACCTGGAGATCCGCAAGCCGCGCAGGCGCTGATCCCCCCCTTCCCCTCACCCCGCCCTCGTCGAGGAGCGGGGTCTTTGCTGACCCCTCGACCCCTTGGGAGGGAACGACTTTGGCACTCGACGACGGCGCCACTCTCGTCATCGACACCGGCAACTACCTGACGGCCCCGACCGGCACGGAGATGCCCTCCGACCTGACCTCGCCCGCGGCCCCGTGGGAGAACGTCGGCCACACCTCGCTGGAGGAGCTGCTCAGCATCACCTCCGAGGGCGGCGAGGCGACGGTCCTCGCGACGCTCCAGAACAAGACGCTGCGCACGCGCTACTCGGCGCGGACCGAGCGGATGCTGTTCACGCTCCAGCAGTTCGACGTGAAGGGGCTGCGCCTGTACTTCGGCGCGAACGCCCCGCTGCTGGCGAACGGCACGCTCGGTGTCCCGACCGACCCGAAGCCCACGGTGTGCGCGGTGCTGATTGTCTTCGTGGACGGCGACAACCTGTTCGCCTTCTACGCCCCGAAGGCGGAAATCTACCGCGCGGACGACATGGCGCTGTCCGACACCGAGTCCCTGGCCGGTATGCCGCTCGGCATCACCCCGCTGGTCCACGGCACCAACAACTGGACCTACGCCGTCACGCCGCTCACCTCGACCCCGGCTTCCGTGGTCGCCACGGGCGCGACGGCGGGCAGCCCCGGCGCCTTCACCCCGTCCGGCGCGGCGCTCCCGGCCAGCCTGGCGGCGCTCCAGTCCGGCTCGATCACCGCCTCCCCGGCCACCGCGTGGACCACCGGCCAGCACATCGTGCTCGGCGACTCCACGCAGGCCCACTGGGACGGCGACTCCTGGGAGTCCGGCGCGGCGGCCTGACCCGCGCCCTCCCCCTGACACCGGCGCGCACGTGCCTTGCGGACCCGCGTGCGCGCCGGGCCACCCCTCGCGGTGGCACCGCCTCGGTCCGCTTCCCCTTGCCCTGCCCCAACACTGGAGGTCCGCAAACCGTGTCCAGCTTCTCCCTCGACGACATCCGCAAGGCCGCCGACGCCAAGTACGGCAGCACCGACATCGAGGTCGGCGACACCACCGTGCGCCTGCTCAACCCGCTCCGGATGCCTAAGGCCCAGCGGGACAAGCTGGTCAACCTCCAGAAGGACATGGAGACCGGGGGCGACGAGGCGGCCGAGGTCGACCAGGTCGCGATCTTCCAGAACGCGCTGCGCACCGTGGCCGAGACCCCGGCCCAGGCCAAGGTGCTGATCAGCGCCATCGGCGACGACCTGGGCGTGCTGGCCGAGGTCTTCGAGCGCTACACGGAGGGCCAGTCCGTGGGGGAAGCCTCGTCCTCTGCCGCCTGATCGACGACTACGGCCGGGGCCTGTACGCGGACCTTCGCTTCCACTACGGCATCGACCTGGTGGACGTGATCGAGTGCCGCGGACCGGCCCCGGCCTTCGTCCTCGCTCTGGTGCAGAGGCTGCCCGATACCTCCATGACCGTCGCTCTGGCGAACGGCGGCATCCACCACTTCGGCTGGGGCCTCGACCGGCACATGGCGGCCGACACCTACGACGCCATCAACCAGCAGACCCGCGCGACCGGCAACTGGGGCAAGAAGCCCCCGACGTTCCCGGAGTGGCCGCGCCCCAGTGACAAACCCAAGTCCGCGCCCGCGCCCAAGAAGCGCATGAGCGTCGCGGATCTGCACGCGCGCATCTCCCGGAGGTAGTTCATGGCAGGCACCCAGATCATCGGCCGCGTCGCGGTCAAGGTGCTGCCGGACACCGGGGACTTCCGCAAGGACACCGAGCGCAAGCTGACCGCGATCGAGAAGACGATCAAGGCCATCGAGGTCACGGTCAAGCCGAAGTTCGACGAGAAGTCCCTCGCCGCCGAGGCGCGCAAGGTCCGCGAGACCGCGGCCAAGGCGCTGGACGGCATCACGTTGCGCGTGAAGATGGACGACCAGGGCTCGGTGCAGCGGGCCGTCGCGCGCCTGCGCGCCGAGCTGGATCGCCTCGACGAGAAGGAGATCAAGGCCGGCCTCAACCGGGCCGACCTGACCGCCAAGCTCAACGCGCTGGAGAAGCAGCTCGCCCAGATCGCCACCCTGGACCTGAAGGTCCGGCCCGGCAACTCGGCCTCCCTCCAGCGCGCCATCGCCAAGATCGACGCCGAGCTGGAGAAGCTGGCCGAGGTCGACCTCAAGGTCAAGATGGACAAGGCGTCGCTGGAGAAGGCCAAGCGCGAGCTGGAGCAGAAGCTCCAGTTCCAGCACCACCTGGAGCTGGTCGCCAACTACGCTAAGGCGGACGAGATCCGCCAGCGCGTGCAGGCCCGGCTCGACGGCGTGCAGATCGCGCCGACCCTCGACCAGGCCGCGGTGGCGCGCACCATGCGCCAGATCGAGGCGCACGCCGAGAAGATCGAGCAGCTCAAGGCGCAGATCAAGCCCGAGCTGGACCCGGTCGCCCGGCGCAAGCTGGAGCGCGAGATCGAGGACATCGAGGACCGGATCGACGGCCTGACCGCCGAGATCCACACCGATGTCAACGCGGTCGCGCAGAAGGCGACGCAGGCCAAGCTGGCGGCGCTGACCCGCGCCCGCCGGGTGCAGGTCATCGTCGAGCTGAACCAGGCCGCGGCGGCGCGCGTGAGCGCGGCCCTGGCGGCACTGTCCGGCGCCCGCGTCGCGGGCAACTGGATTCGCCGCCTGGGCGAGTCGCTGTCCAACCTGGACAAGAACGTCCCGATCATCGGCTCCATCGCCCTGGCGGTCGCCGGGCTGGCCGGGTGGGCGCTCACTGCCGTGAGCAACCTGTTCGCCCTGTCCGCGAGCCTCGCGCAGATCGGCGGAGCGGCGCTCGCGCTGCCCGGCATCCTCGGCGGCATCGCGGTCGGCCTGGGCGTGACCATCGCGGTCCTCAAGGACTTCAACGAGGTCATCCCCGAGGTCAAGGACCGGCTCGCCGACCTTCAGGACCAGCTCTCCGAGCGGTTCTGGAAGGTGGCCGAGGCCCCGATCCGCCGCCTGGTCGACAAGCTGTTCCCCTCCCTGGAGAAGGGTGCCGGGCGCACGGCCGACGCCCTGGGCGGGTTCTTCGCCCGGCTGGCCGACTCCCTGGTCAAGGCCCTGCCCGCGGACGTCTTCGACGGGATGTTCGCCGGGCTGATCGCCTCGATCCGGATCGCCAGCACCGGCACCGACGCCTATGCCGGAATCCTCGCCAAGTTGGGCACGGTCGGCTCGGCCTACCTGCCGCGCCTGGCGAACTGGTTCGTCGACATCTCCCGCCGCCTGGACCAGTTCCTCGGGCAGGCCGCGGCGGACGGCCGACTCCAGACCTGGATCGACAACGGCATCCAGGCGCTGGCCGACCTCGGCACGGTCATCCTCCAGATCGGCCGGATCTTCAACGGGGTCATGAACGCGGCCGAGGCCGCGGGCGGCTCCACCCTGGGCACGCTGGCCGACGCGCTGACCCGCATCGCGGACATCGTCAACAGCGCCCGCTTCCAGCACAAGTCCTGGGAAGCCAAGTCCGATCCCTGGGCCCCGCCGTCGCGCGACCAGGTCAAGGGCGGCCTGTCGGAGAAGCCCGAGCTGAGCCTCTCCGTGGCCCTCGACCCCACGTCGATGGTCTACAAAATCGCCGTCATCAAGCAACGCATGGGGCCCTGCGACCCCACCGCCCGCACGCACGCCACGTTGATGTGCGAGCCGGACAAGACCCGCTTCCACGCCATCAACGCCACCAATCCGACGCTGGTCGGGGTGTCGCTGTGATCTTCCGTGAAGGCGAGTACGTCTCGATCGCGGGAGCCGGACGGTGCGAGGTGCTCGTCGCCTCGGGGCCGGGCGTCGGCGAGTACGGCTTCCGGGAGTCCGCGGTCCTGCTGGCCCCGAGCGGCGAGGTCGTCTACGGCCACGAGCGAGGGACCGAGAGCAGCTACTGGGGCCTCGACCTCACCGCCGAGGGCCTGCGGCCGGTCGTCGGCTGGCCCGAGGTCGCAGCGTGGGCCCGCGACCAACTCTCCCCGGCGCAAGCCGACACCTTCGAAGCCCGGCTCGTCGAGTTCGGCTTCCTCCCTTCCACCCACGGAGGTGCATCCCAGTGACCGACATCGCGAAGCGGAACGCCGCCAACCGGCGGCGCGGCGCGCAGTGGCAGAGCGACCTCCGCAACGGCCTGCGCGAGAGCGGCCTCGACGTCGAGCGCCTCGTGCTGACCGGCGCCGAGGACGAGGGCGACCTCGTGGTCCGCGACTTCACCAAGCCCGGCGACTTCGTCGTGATCGAGGCCAAGGCGGGCCAGCTCCACGTGACGGAGTTCGTCCGCCAGGCGCTGGTCGAGGGCGGGCACTTCGCCTCACACCGCAACCTCGACCGGGCGCGCGTCGCCAGTATCGCCGTGGTCAAGCGCCGCGGGATGAACTGGAAGGACGCGCTCGTGCTCACGACCGTGGGCGACTACTTCGGGCTGACCAGGTGACGACGCAGAACCACCACCTCGGCCCCTACCTCGACGTCATCAACGCCACGGCCGACGTGCTCTCCGACCCCGACTTCCTCGCGGGTGAGGTGCCCGGCCTGAACGAGTTCTGCGAGGCCAAGCCCGAGCCCGTGCGCCCGCTGTCGCTGGCCGAGCTCGGCTTCGACCGGGCGACCGGCACGCTGCGCGCCCGGAGGCTGGCGTGAGCGACGAGCGCCCTGACCTTGGGACGCTGCTCGACCACTACGGCGTGCAGCGCTCCGACCGGTCCAAGCAGATGGTCGCCTGTCCGCTGCACGAGGACAGGACCCCCTCGTGCAGCGTCGACCTGGACAAACACCTCTGGAACTGCCACTCGTGCGGCAAGGCGGGCGACAGCTACAACCTGATCGAGATCAAGGAGAACGTCGACTTTGTCGGAGCACGCGCCTTTGCAGCCACTCTCGGACTCGCAACGGGAGGCTCTGGAGGAGGCGGTGAGCAGCTATCAGGCAGCGCTTACGGTGGACGCCGCAAAATGGCTGGTCGCAAGGGGGCTAAGCCGGGAGGCGGCGGCTACGTTCCGGCTTGGCGTCGTCGGTGACCCCTTCCCCGGCCACGGTCCTTACCGGGGGTTCCTCGCGATCCCGTACCTCGACCACGAGGACAAGCCGCTGACCGTCCGCTTCCGGTGCCTCCAGGAGCACGACCACCGCGCCTACGGACACGGCAAGTATATGACCGTGTCGGAGGACATCCCGCGGATGTTCAACGTCCGCGCGGTACACGGGGCGGGCGACGAGATCCACGTCTGCGAGGGCGAGCTCGACGCCGTGATCCTGTCGATGCTCGGCCTGCACGCGGTCGCCATCCCCGGCGCGAAGCTGTGGTTCGGCCGCCACCGCCGGATGCTCGCGGGCTTCTCGCGGGTGTGGGTGTGGGGCGACCCGGACGACGCGGGCGCCGAGTTCGTCGCCAAGGTGACCCGCTCCCTGCGCAGCGCCAAGGGCGTGCGCCTGCGAACTGGCGACGTCACCGAGACCTACCTCGCGGGTGGCCGCGAGGCCATCTTCGAGCCGATCAAGCCCAAGGAGCTGACCGCCGCGTGACCCTGACCTACGCCGAGCTGACCGCGCTGAACGAGCGGGTCCGTACCACCAACAACGCCCTGTCCCTCGTGCGAGGCGAGCGCATCTCCCAGGACGCCCAGTGGGGCGTGCAGGACCACCCGGACGGCACCGGCCCGGCCTTCGCCGAGACGCTCCGGGAGCACCGCGGCTTCATGGCGAACGCCGAGTTGTTCGGCGTGCTGACCTGGCGCGACATCCTCGTGGAGGAGCTGCTCGAAGCGCTGTGCGAGAAGGACCCCGAGCGCCTCGGCGAGGAGCTGGTGCAGCTCGCCGCCGTCGCGGTCGCCTGGCGCGAGCACCTGCACCGCTGCGGCTCGGCCCCCATCGTGGTGGCTGCGTGACCGGCGGTCTCACGCACGGCGATCTCGCACAGGTTCGCCGGAAGGTGGACTCCGGCGGGGTGACGCTCGCGAGGTTCTGCGACCACGACGGCGATGGCGAGGACGCCCACTGGGTCTACTTCGGCACCGACTGGACCGACCGCCACGAGAGCGTCGAGGTCGTGCAGCGGGTGGAGGTGGTGCCGCTGTGATCGCAGGCTTCTCGCACGGCGAGCTGGCCTACCTCCTGCGCTACGGCGAGGACGAGCCCGAGCTCGGCCAGTTCAACTTCACCAGCCAGGGCGGCTACTGGGCGTTCTTCGGCTCCGACCAGGTCGACTACCCCCAAGACGTGACCGTCCTCCGGCGAGCCACGGTGCTTCCCGAGTGACCGAACCCCTGCCCGGCACACCGGGCCCCACCCTGACGGCCCTCTGGGACGGCCTGAGCCCCGACCAGAGGGCCGCTCTGCGCCCGCACCTGCTGGGCGACACGTCAGCCGACTGGCTGGCCTCCCTGCTGCGCGAGCACGGCCTCTCCGTGTCCGCGTCGACCATCCGCAGCTACCGACGAGCGATTCGTCAGAAGGGGGTGTGTAACGTTGGCTGACAGCCTGACGGACCAGCTCCTGTCCAAGCCGGTCGGCCACGCCATCCCGCCGCGAGCAACCAGCCCCGAGCGCGACTTCACACGTCAGGTCGAGGTCTCCGGCGACACCGCCGAGGTCACCGTCCGCAGCGACGTCCAGGTAGACGAGAGCGCGGCGGCCAACTTCCTCCGCGAGCAGGGCGAGGACCCCTCCATGTGGGAGGTGACGGGATTCCGCGCGTCCGAGTGGACGATGGCGAACCGCTCGACCGGCGTGTCCACCCGGTACAGCTTCGCCCGGCGCGGCACCGCGGCCAGCGCCGAGCGCCCGCCGCTCGACGAGCTGTTCGCCGAGATCCGCGTGCAGAAGCCGACCGCCGACCGGGCGGACGGCGACCACGGGTTCGTCGTGGCCCTGGGCGACACCCAGTTCGGCAAGATTGACGGCGACGGGGTCGAGGGCACACTGCGGCGCGCGATCGACGGCATCGACCGGGCGGCCGAGCTGCTGGAGCTCTACCGCCTGCGCTTCGACATCGGCCACGTCCACCTGGCCTGGCTGGGCGACCACACCGAGGGCTTCGTCTCGCAGGGCGGCGCCAACGTGTGGCGCACGCGGCTCACGCAGACCGAGCAGATCCGCCTGCACCGCCGGGTGATGCTGCACGCGCTGCTGACCTTCGTCCCGCTCGCCGCCCGGCTGACCCAGGCCGCGGTGCCCGGCAACCACGACCAGGCCGTGCGCATCCAGGGCAAGGGGCTGACCCGCTACGACGACAGCCACGACACCGAGTCCCTGATCGCCGTCGCCGACGCCGCGGCGCTCAACCCGGCCGCGTTCGGGCACGTGGAGTTCTTCGTCCCGGAGACGGACGAACTGACCGTCGTGCTGCCGGTCGCCGGGACCGTCGTGGCGCACGCCCACGGCCACCAGTGGAAGCCCGGCCGCCACTTTGAGTGGTGGAAGGGGCAGGCGTTCAACGCCTCCTCCCCAATGCACCAGGCAAACCTCCTGCTCGCCGGTCACCTGCACCACGAACACATCGACAGCGACGGCCGTCGCCTGTTCATCCAGCCGCCCGCACTGGAGTCGGAATCGACCTGGTGGCGGCACGCCAAGGGCACGACGGGCCACCCCGGCTTGATCGTCGCCGTGACCAAGGACGGGGCTGCAGGCCCCCTGGAGGTGGTTCGTTGATCGACCAGATGAACTGGGACCTCCTGCGCGAGGAGCCCGTGATGGTGGCGCGCGAGATCGCCGTGAGCGGCCTGGTCCGCGAGCTCGGCCGCCTCGTCGAGGCCGACGACCTGTTCCAGGACGCGGCGATCATCATCGCCAGCCATCCGGAGAAGGTCCGCGCCTACCTGGCGGACGCCGAACACCCCAGCCACCTCGTGCGGTGGATCTGGTCGCGGCTGAGGGACAAGATCCGGCCCGAGCTGCGCCGGGCCCCACCCAGACCGTGTCGCTGACGCGCGTGGAGGCGACGCACCAGTGACCTACACCCCGGAGCAGGTCGAGCGGCTACTGCCGACCGTCTGGGGCGGGACGTGGGCCTGGGGGATGCAGAACCCCCAGGCCCCGGACCCGGACATGCCCCGAGCAACGAGCGTGGCCTCCCAGAGCGGCACCTACTGGGCCCACCTGGCGGACATCCGTACGGCGTGGCAGCGGACCTTCCTGACCCGCGAGCTGCGAGCCGCCCTCCTGCTGACCTACGGCTGGGGCTGGACGCAGGAGGAAATCGCTGAGCACGAGCACGTCAGCCAGCGCGCGATCAGCAAGCGCATCGCCCGCGGCCTGGAGCTGCTGACCAACCACCTGAACGGCACTGTCCCCGTGGAAGCCGCCGCGTGAGCTAACGCAATGCCCTCGCGATCGTTCATCGCGAGGGCATTTGCTGTCAGGTCGAACCCGAGGGTGGGGGCTGTTCGTTGGAGGCGGGCTGCTCGACTGGAGGGAGCGGAGCCGCTGCTGGCTCGATGGAAGACTGTTGTGGCGGAAGGATCTCCGCAGGGCTCCCCCACGGCGGCGAGATCAGCTTCAGGGCCTGGATCACGGTGGAGCCGATCGTTTCGAGGACACCAACCAGCAAAGCCTTGACCGCCAGGATGATCAGCTCGCGATCCCTGCCTTCCGTGCCACGGGAGGCTACGAACAAGAGCAGCGCGACGCCGCCGAACACCGTGCCCAGTGCTGCGGCGACAACAAGGAAGACATGAAGAGGGGACACGCCATGCACGCTAGCGGGTACACGGGTCCAGCCTCTGTTTTCAAACAGTACCATCCTTTATCCACAGATCCCCCGGACGCGAACCGGTCCATGACCCAGCGTGACTCAAAGCAATCGCTTGGAGTGATTTTTCGCTCCGCACCAAGCGGCCAAATAAACCAAACTTACCCGAATGGTCCAGTGATCGAACACGGTACGTAGATGTTCGCTAGCAGGTAGCCCAAGTGAGCCACTTCTATGATCTCGAACACACTCAAACGTTGGGCCCTGCCAAGTCGGAGTCAATCTCACCGTTTTGGCTGGCACCTGGGGCTGGGCACAGGAGGAGATCGCCCAGCACGAGTGTTGGAGACCAGTTTGAACTCCCCGCTGGCGGCTCGGTTCGTTGGCCGCTACGTTCGTGAACGACCGTTCAGCGCCATGAGCGGATCTTCGACTGATCTCGAATCGACGGTGTCGTGCAGCGCACGACGGGGGGCGTACGCGAGAATCGGGTATATGGACGCTGGCCTTGCAGCAGTACTGGGTGCCACGGTAGGAGCGACGGGAGCGTGCAGCGCAGCATTGCTCACCGGGCTGTGGAATACGAGAGTCGCGAAACGCCAGGTTGCGATGCAGGAGACGAACCTCCGTCGTCAACTCAGGTTCGACCACCTGCGCGAGCGCAGGGAACCACGTAGCAAGGCGTACTCCGAGTTCATCGCGCAAACCCACCAGTTGCTCCGCGAGTTCGACGAGATCAACGGGATGCCACCGACCGTGTTGATGAGCACGGTGCTCGTCGACTTGAAAGTCGAGATGCGAACGCTCTACGGCTGCGGCTCCCGAGTGGCGGTCGAGGGACCGCAGTCAGTTGTGGCAAGTGCTAACTCTGTTGTGCGGCAGACCAATGCCTGCTATCAGGAGGTACGGGTACTTGTGGCGAACGCCGACACTTGGACGCAGGACGACGACTGGAAAGCCGACTCAAGCCGCAAGGCGTCCGGGCTGCTTGCTCGCGGCGTGGACGACTTCGTCGAGGCCGCCCGCCGCGCGCTGGACGACGATAGCTACGAACGTTAGGAGCGCAACGGAGGGCCCCGCTACTTCTTTCGTGATTCCGATCATTGGGTTGTGGTTGCCGGGTCCGGCACAATCCGGGACAATCTTTCCCTTCAGTCAAACGCAGGATCTGGGGCGTATGTCGGGAATTCCGGCTGGCTGCTGACACACAAGCAGGTCAGCCAGCGCGATCAGCAAGCGCATCAACCGCGACGAAAGCCCCCCGACCCTGTGTTGGGTCGGGGGGCTTTCGTCGTACGCGGACTACGGAGTCTGGGTGAACCGCGGGTCGGTCTCCACGGAGTCGCCCAGGATGTCGTCGATCTTCCCCAGTAGCTCGGCCTCTAGCTTCACGCCTGCGGCCTTGACGTTCTCATGCACCTGCTCCGGGCGCGACGCCCCGATGATGGCCGACGCCACGTTCGGGTTCTGGAGGACCCAGGCCACGGCGAGCTGGGCCAGGGACAGGCCGGCCTCGTCAGCCAGCGGCTTGAGCTGCTGGACCTTGGTGAGCACGTCGTCGTTGAGGAAGCGCTGGATGAACTTCGAGCCGGTCTCGTCCGTGGCGCGCGACCCGGCGGGCACCGGCTGACCCGGCAGGTACTTGCCGGTCAGCACACCCTGGGCAATGGGCGACCAGACGATCTGGCTGATGCCCTCGCGCTCGGAGGTCGGGATTACCTGGGACTCAATGACCCGCCACAGCATCGAGTACTGCGGCTGGTTGGAGATGAATGGCACCTTCAGCTCACGCGCGAGCGCGGCCCCCTGCGCGATCTGGTCAGCGTTCCACTCGGAGACGCCGATGTAGAGGGCCTTGCCCTGCCGGACGATGTCGGCGAACGCCAGCATCGTCTCCTCCAGCGGCGTGTGCCGGTCGAACCGGTGAGCCTGGTACAGGTCCACGTAGTCGGTCTGGAGGCGCTGAAGGGAGCCGTCGATCGACTCCATGATGTGCTTGCGGCCCAACCCCTTGTCGTTGGGACCGCCGGGGCCGGTGGGCCAGAAGACCTTCGTGAACAGCTCGATCGAGGCGCGACGCTGGCCCTTCAGGGCTCGGCCGAGCACCTCCTCGGCCTTCGTGTTCGCGTAGACGTCGGCCGTGTCGAACGTGGTGATCCCCGCGTCCAGCGCCGCCCGGACACAGGCCGTCGCCTGGTCCTCCTCGACCTGGGACCCGTGGGTGAGCCAGTTGCCGTACGAGATCTCGCTGATGTTCAGGCCACTGCGGCCGAGGCGTCGGAACTCCATGCGGCCAAGCCTAGCGCCGGATGGTTCGGGTTGCTAACGAACTCGCCCGTTAGGCCAGATGCTGTGACGAACGCGGGTTGTCAGAGTGGGCTGGTACCCTGGAGTCACTAGGGCGTGGGCCCAGGTGAGCATAGGTTTGTGCGCTGAGTACGCGCCCACAGGCCACGGTCGCCAGGGTCAGGGTCTTAGGTGGTGCACCAAGGTCCCCTGGCCTTAGAGGATGTGCTGAGGGGCCCCCGAAGTTGGGGCACCCTACGCGACGGCGGTTCACGGTCGAGAACGCAGCAGGGACCACCTGGACAGGTGGCTAGGCACTTCGGGACTGGTCGCCGGACAGGTGTGCACGTGCTGACCCCGTTTCTCGACTTCGCGGCTACTGCTGGTCCCGTGCTCGGCTCAGTCGTGATCATCGGGCTTCTGCTCGTGCCGTGCGTAATCGTCTGGCTCGTACTTAAGAAGCCGCATACGGGCAAGCGCGTCTCGGTCAGCGTCCTCGGCAAGCTTGTGAAGGTAGACATCGAGGACGTGCAGAACGAGCGCGCCGAGCAGCCTCCAGCGCTGGGCGCGGAAGAGCAACCGA
Organism: Actinosynnema sp. CA-299493; assembly: GCF_050946825.1. NCBI lineage: Bacteria > Bacillati > Actinomycetota > Actinomycetes > Pseudonocardiales > Pseudonocardiaceae > Actinosynnema > Actinosynnema sp. CA-299493. The sequence goes on along the minus strand of NZ_CP191993.1, from coordinate 1,722,518 downwards.
AGGCACTCCCCGCATCGGGGGTCCAGACTGCTGACCGGGGAAACCGGTCAAGCAAGCCGGTTGGCAACCCTTGACTGCTCCTTGTGGCAACGGTTGTCAATTTGACACGTTCGGGGTGTCGAAGGTCGTAATCCCGGCGTCGAGGGCGGCCCGGACGCAGGCTGTGGCCTGGTCCTCCTCGACCTGGGAACCGCTGGTGAGCCAGTTGCCGTAGGAATCTCGCTGATGTGAGGCGGACCCCCGGGCGCCGGGGGGCCACGCCGGGGGGTCACGGCGGCCTCCGGCGCACCGGCCGACTACCACGCAGCAGTTCGAGGAGCCGGATCGCGTGTTGGCGACCCTCTTTGTCTGCTCTGAGAGACCAGACAACCACGACCAACTGCGTGAGGTACCTGAGCGCCACAACCGCACCTACAACTCCACCCGCTTGCACGACCTCGTTGGTCACGGCGCCACCTCCACATAAATGCGCGCCGGATCGGCGCACATGCACGTGGGAAGAGGGAGGGCCGTCACCGATCAGCGACGGCCCTCCCTCTCCATCCCCCCGATTGGGACGGGCTAGCCGTCCCGTGGGGGTGACGCTTTGCGAGAGGGTTAGGGCTGTAGACAGATCCAGGATGGCCCATCAGCACAGATCATGGCAACCGGCTGCACTCTGTCATACCGCTGAGCCTCACGGGCTTGGCCCGGCCGAGGTGTGCGACATGTGTTGGATCGACGTCGAGCTTGCAGCAGGTCGGACCGTCGTCGGGGAGAACACGCGCGACTGTGACCTGCGGATTTACTTGGTATCCCGGTTGGCCGAATCGTCAGAGCTTGACCAAGGTCTTCTGGCCGACCGGCCCCGGCGGCCCGAACGACAAGGGCCTCGGCCGCAAGCACATCATGGAGTCGATCAACGGCTCGCTGGAGCGGCTCCAGACCGACTACGTCGACCTCTACCAGGCGCACCGGTACGACAAGTCGGTGCCGCTGGAGGAGACGATGCTCGCCTTCGCCGACGTCGTCCGCTCCGGCAAGGCCCTCTACATCGGCGTGTCCGAGTGGAACGCCGACCAGATCGCCCGCGGCGCGGCGCTCGCGCGTGAGCTGAACGTGCCGTTCATCTCCAACCAGCCCCAGTACTCGATGCTGTGGCGCGTCATCGAGTCGCAGGTCGTGCCGACCTCCGAGCGCGAGGGCGTCAGCCAGATCGTGTGGTCGCCCATCGCCCAGGGCGTCCTGACCGGCAAGTACCTGCCGGGCCAGCCGGTGCCCGCTGGGTCGCGCGCCACGGACGAGACCGGGTCGAAGTTCATCCAGCGCTTCCTGCGCGACGAGGTGCTGACCAAGGTCCAGCAGCTCAAGCCGCTCGCCGACGAAGCGGGCCTGTCGCTGGCCCAGCTCGCGGTCGCGTGGACCCTGCAGAACCCGAACGTGGCCAGCGCGATCATCGGCGCGTCCCGTCCCGAGCAGGTGCACGAGAACGTCAAGGCCGCCGGCGTGAAGCTGGACGAGGAACTGCTCAAGAAGATCGACGACGTGCTCGAGGGCGTCGTCGAGTCCGACCCGCGGTTCACCATCACCCCCTGACGACGAACGGGGCACCCACCTGCGTGGGTGCCCCGTTCCTGGTCGACCTTGACCCGCCCGGCCGGCAGGTCAGAGCTCGAAGACCGGGTAGATGGAGTAGTTGCTCGCGTTCCACGACTCGGTCGGGAACCCGCCGCCCTCCCCGTAGCGGTAGACGCCCGCGTCGCGCGGGACGATGAACGGTGCTCGGATCAACGTGCCGATGTGGAAGTCCTCGGTGGAGACGTACCCGCCTTCCGGCGTGTAGTAGGAGACGACGTACTCCTCACCGGTGACCACCGGGACCGGCGTGGTGAAGACGATGGGCCTGTGGGACGGCGTCACCGTCGTCTCCTCCTGCTGGTGCAGCAGCACACCGCCGGCGCCCCACACCCGGACCGTGATAGGTCCCTGGTAGGCGCTCCGCGTCACGCGGACACCGGTGAGGCGGCCCGACCGGTCCAGCCGCACCCGCGTGCCCAGCTCCACCGGCAGCCTGTCGATGTCCGCGACGGGGAACTCGTACAGGCGTGGGTTGCAGGGGCAGTAGACCGTCGCGAGCACGCCGGGGGTGCCGGCGTGCAGGACGAGCGACTTGGTCGCGCTCCACTCGCCGCCGTACTGGGCGCGCACGCTGAGCGTGATGTCACCGGGCGTCGTCGGCGTGATGACGTAACGCCAGGGCCAGTTGCCGTCGGCCGGCAGCCAGGGCCCCCTGTCGATCGAGACCTGGGTGTCCAAAGCGCTGGTGCCTTCGCCGACCCCGGAGATCCCGGTGATCAGCAGCGGCTCGCCCACCTCCACGTGCGCACCGTTGTGGGGCGAGTCGAAGCTGGTCCACGCGCCGGCCGCGGACGCTACCGGCGTGCAGAAGAACATCGAGACCAGTGCGGCGATGACCGCCACCGGCCTGCGTAATCGGACCATCAGCCCTCCAAGGGCACGTGACCGGGAGCAGTCGCCCTGCTCCCGTCTGATGATCGCTCGGCACGGCCCTGGCGCTACGCGGGAACGCCGATCCCGCAGGCGCGGCACCTCGGCGAGGTCGTGGACGTCGCCTGCCAGGTCACGGCAGTCCCGTCCTCCTCGCCCGGTCTACTCGGCCGGGGAGAGGGACATCGGGCCGTAGACCTCGGACTCGCTGCGCAGCAACGTCACCTGGGCGACGCCCGCCTCCCGCAGCTCGACCCACGCGGAGCTGAACCAGTCCTCGGCGGCGGTCTGGTCGGGGAACGCCAGCCGCGGCCCCTCGACCTCGTGCCCCTGCTCGTCCTGGTACCGCCACCGGTACTCCATGACGGACTCCTCGCGATGCGCCGTGCGGGTAGCGTTCCCGGTCAGGCTATGTCCTCTCGGAACGGTTGGAGTGCGGTGTGACGCGTCGGACACTGGTGCTGGGCGGTGCGCGTTCGGGCAAGTCCGCGCACGCCGAGGGCCTGCTCGCGGAAGACGTGGTGACGTACGTCGCGACCGCCCGCCGCTACCCCGACGACGCCGACTGGGAGCTGCGGATCGCCCAGCACGTGGCCCGCCGCCCCACCACGTGGACGACGGTGGAGGCGCCCGCGCCGAGCGACCTGGTCGCCCTGCTCACCGCCACCAGCGAGGCCGACCCGCCGATCCTGGTGGACGACGTCGCCACCTGGCTCAACGGCGTGCTGGACGACGCGGGCGCGTGGGAGGGCCACGGCATGGGCCAGGTCGAGCGGGAGTGCACGGCACTGGTCCACGCGGTAGCCGGCACCCGCGCCCGGTTGGTCCTCGTCTCGGCTGAGGTCGGCCTCGGCGTCGTGCCCGGCACGCACTCTGGCAGGCTCTTCCGCGATCACCTCGGTTCGCTCAACGCGCGGCTGGCCGAGGTGTGCGACGAAGTCCTGCTGGTCGTCGCTGGAATCCCACTGCGACTGCGCGAACCCGGAGGTAGTCGGTGACCATCGAGTTCCCGTCCGTCGAGCCGCCAAGCGACCACGTGCGCACCGAGGCCTTGGCCAGGCACGGCGTGCTCACCAAGCCCGTCGGCTCGCTGGGCAAGCTGGAAGAGCTCGGCGCCTGGGTGGCCGCCTGCCAGGGCGAATGCCCGCCCAGGCCCTTCACCCGCCCCCGCGTGGTCGTCTTCGCCGGTGACCACGGGATCGCGCGGCGCGGCGTCTCGGCCTTCCCGCCCGAGGTCACGAGCCAGATGGTCGCGAACTTCCTGTCCGGCGGCGCGGCCGTGAACGTCCTGGCGAACGTCGCGGGCGCGACCGTCCGCGTGGTCGACCTGGCCGTCGACTTCGACACCCCCGTGGGCGACCTCAAGGTCCGCCGCGGCTCCGGCTCCATCGACCGCGAGGACGCCATGTCCATCGAGGAGGCCGAACGGGCTGTCGAGATCGGCCGCAAGCTCGTGGACGACGAGGTCGACGGCGGCGCGGACCTCCTCATCGCCGGCGACATGGGCATCGGCAACACCACCCCCGCCGCGGTCCTCATCGCCGCCCTCACCGGCTCCGAACCGGTCGCCGTGGTGGGCCGCGGCACCGGCATCGACGACCAGGGCTGGATGCGCAAGACCGCCGCGATCCGCGACGCCCTCCGCCGCGCCCGCCCGGTGATCAACGACCCGGTGGCCCTGCTCGCCACCTCCTCCGGCGCGGACATCGCCGCCATGGCCGGCTTCCTCGCCCAGGCGGCCGTCCGCAAGACGCCCGTCATCCTCGACGGCGTGGTGGTCGGCGCCGCCGCCGTGGTCGCCGAGGAACTGGCTCCGGGCGCCCGTGACTGGTGGGTCGCCGGCCACCGCTCCGTCGAGCCCGCGCACACCCTGGCCCTCGGCCACCTCAGCCTGGAGCCGTTGCTGGACTTCGGCATGCGACTGGGCGAGGGCTCCGGCGCGGTGGCGGCACTCCCCCTGGTCGTGATGGCGACCCGCATCCTGGCCGAGATGGCGACGTTCGACAGCGCGGGCGTCTCCGGACCCGCCTGATGCGCCTGGCGTTGTCCTGGCTGACCGTCCTGCCCGTCCGCGTCGGCTCCCACGAGGTCGACGCGCGGGCGGCACGGCGCGCCATCGCCTTCGCACCCCTGGTCGGCCTCCTGCTGGGCGCGGCCGTGGTCGGGCTCCTCGCGGTGCCGCTACCCGACCTCGTGGCCGGTTTCCTGGTCGTCGGGTTCCTGGCGCTCGCCACGCGCGGCATGCACCTGGACGGGTTGGCCGACACCGCCGACGGGCTGGGGTGCTACGGGCCGCCGGAGCGCGCCCTGGCCGTGATGAAGGACGGCGGCGCGGGCCCGTTCGCGGTAGTGGCCCTGATCGTCGTGCTGGGCGCGGAAGCCGCCGCCTTCCCCACCGTCGAATGGGGCGCCGTCCTCCTGGCCCTGACCGCCGGCCGCGCCGCATTCGTCCTCTGCTGCCTGCACGGCGTCCCCGCCGCCCGCCCGGAAGGCCTAGGTGCCCTAGTGGCAGGCACCCAACCCCTCTGGGTCGCCATCACCTGGTGGACAGCCCTGGCCGTGGCCGGGTTCTTCGTCCACCCCTGGCAGGGTCCGCTCTCAATCGCCCTCGCCGCCACCCTGACCCTCGCCCTGATCCACCACACGCGGAAGCGATTCGGCGGAATCACCGGCGACGTCCTGGGCGCAGCCTGCGAAACGGCCACCTTGACCGTCTTGGCCATCAACTCACTCTGAATACCCACCGAGGCCCGATTTGACATGGGTTCGGGTGCTTTAGGCTGGTCGAAGCCGGCAGGCTTGGCGGGCGCTTTATCCGCCGGGCCTGCCGGCTTTGGCCTGCCTGGAGTGCCCGTAAGGGCCCCATGTCACATCGAGCCGGGCTCGACCGAACAGCTTTCGCCAAAGATTCGAATCGCAGTATTAATCAATCTTCACCATCCACCCGTGCGGATCCGCCACCAACCCCTGCTGAATCCCCGTCAGGTGATTGCGCAGCTTCATCGTCACGTCCCCCGTCACCCCGCCGGAAACAGAGAACTCACCACCAGCGTGCTTCACGTGACCCACCGGCGTGATCACCGCCGCCGTGCCGCACGCGAACACCTCGGTCAGCTCACCGGACTCGGCCTTCTTCTCCCACTCCTCGGTGGAGATCCGCCGCTCCTCCACCGCGTGACCGAAATCAGCGGCCAACCGCAGCAACGAGTCGCGCGTGATCCCCGGCAGCAGCGCGCCGGACAGCTCCGGTGTCACCACCCGGGCGTCCTCACCGGAGCCCAGGACGAAGAACAGGTTCATCCCGCCCATCTCCTCGACCCACCGCCGCTCCACCGCGTCGAGCCACACGACCTGGTCGCACCCCTGCTCGGCGGCCTGCGCCTGCGCCACCAACGACGCCGCGTAGTTACCCGCGAACTTGGCCGCACCGGTCCCGCCGGGCGACGCGCGCACGTACTCCGTCGACAACCAGACCGTCACCGGCTTCAACCCGCCCGGGAAGTACGACCCGGCGGGCGACGCGATGAGCACGTACAGGTACTCCTTCGCCGGCCGCACGCCCAGGCCCTTCTCCGTCGAGAACAGGAAGGGGCGCAGGTACAGCGACTCCTCGGGGATGGCGGGCACCCACCGCCCGTCCACGGCCAGCAGCTCCCGGATCGACTCCAGGAACAGCTCGTCGGGCAGCTCGGGCATCGCCAACCGGCGCGCGGAGGCGCGGAAGCGCTCGGCGTTGGCCGAGGGCCGGAAGGACGCGATCGATCCGTCGGGCTGGCGGTAGGCCTTGAGCCCTTCGAAGATCGCCTGGCCGTAGTGCAGCACCATGGCCGCCGGGTCCAGCTCCAGCGAGTGGTAGGGCTCGACGACGGCGTCGTGCCAGCCCTGCTCCTGGTTCCAGCGGATCGTCACCATGTGGTCGGTGAAGTGCTGCCCGAAGCCCGGCTTGGCGAGTACCTCCGCAACGCGCTCCGGGGTCGCCGGCTGCGGGTCGGGGGTCCGGGTGAAAGGCAACGCGGTCGTCATGACAGCACGATAGCCGCCGGTGGGACGTCAGAAAATCGCTGTCCCGACGCTCGGACATCCGACCATCCAAACGGACCCGAACGGCCTCACCCCACCGCCTGCCGCACGCGACCCAGCGCGAGCAGCCCGGTACCCAGCGCGAGCGCCACCCCGGTGATCACCAACGCCTCGGCGGGCGCGCTCATCGCCAGCAACACCGACAGCCCCAACCCCAGGCACGCCGTGCGCATCGGCCACGTCCGGTCCTCCTGCAGCAGCACGCGGGCCGAGGCGTTCGTGAAGCCGTAGTAGAACGCCGTGCCGCACGCGCCCACCGCCAGCGCCGTGGCCGGCGGCAACGCCACCACCGCGCCGACCGCCAGCGCCGCGCCCACCACGTCCAGCGGCCAGCCCGCCCGGATCGCCGGCAGATCACCCGTCTCGGTCAACCCGACCAGCGTCCGCCGCGCCGACGCCAGCACGAAGAACAGCGACGACACCGCCGCCACCGCCGCGCCGACCGAGAGCACCGGCAGCAGCCACCGCCCGTCGGCCACGACCAACGCGTCCCGCAACGGCGCCGGTGACAACGCGAGCCGCGCCGCACCGAGCTGCCGCAGCGCCGCCGCACCGACCGCGCCGCCCACCACCAGCACCACGCCGATCACCACCGGCACCGCGACGTGCAGCACCCGGGCGGAGAACTCCTGGTCGCCACGCCGAGGAGCGGTGACCCGCTCGAACCCGACGAACACCGCGAACATCAGCAGCGACGCGCCCATCACCCCTTCGAACCCGGCCGGAGCGGACCCGGCCGGAACGGACACGTCCCCCGGCCCGGAGGGGTTCTCCGGCGGCGCGACCGAGAAGCACACCAGCACCACCAGCGCCAGCACGCCGAGCACCACGGCCACCGCCGCCACGCTGAGCCCGGTGCTCCACCGAACCCCGGCCGCACCCAATCCGGCGGTCACCGCGATCAACCCCACGGCCGCCAGGACCCGGTGCTCCGGGACCACGTACGCCCCGAACATCCCGGCCAGCGCCGCCGCCATCCCCGCTCTGCCGACCAGGTGCGCGCTGGCCCCGATCCGCGCGGGCCAAGGCCCGAGCTGGTAGCGGATGTACGCGTACCCGCCGGGCGCGTCCGGGTACGCCCGGTGCTGGTCCGCGGTCGAGAAGGCGCAGCACAACGCGGTCACCGCGGCTAAGACCAGGCCGGGGAGGAACCAGGGACCCGCCATGGCGGCGGCGGGGGCGAACCCGGTGAAGACACCGGCCCCCAGCATCGCACCGAGGGCGAGCGCCACGGCCCCGGCACGGGGCGTGATTGTCACCGGTACACAGTCCCAGATCAACCAAGTGACCGCTAACGCCCGGCCGACTGACCCCCGTTCGTGTTAATTGTTACTCCTTGCGATCGAAGGTGCGGCCGTCATGAGTGTGAACGAGACCTTTAGCATTCGTCACGATCCACCCCCATCCCGCCGCACGACCAGAAAGTGCCGGGAGGACCCCGTCAAGGAGCCGCAGTGACCGCGCCGAAGCTGGCCATCACCGACAGTGACCCGAGCAGCACTACCGCCGACGCCGTTGTGGTGGGCACAGTCCAGGGACCGGACGGTCTCGCCCTCGCGGCCGGGTCGGAGGCGGTGAACGCCGCGTTCGACGGCGCGCTGCTGGACGTGCTCGACGCCGTCGGCGCGAGCGGCAAGGCCGAAGAGGTCGTCTCCGTGCCGACGCTCGGCAAGCTCGCCGCCCGCGTCGTGCTCGCCGTCGGCCTGGGCAAGCCCGCCGTCGACGGCTCGGTCACCGAGGACCAGGTGCGCCGCGCGTCCGGCGCCGCCGCCCGCGCGCTGTCCGGTCGCAAGCGCGCCGTCACCACGCTGTCCGCGCTGCACCTCGGCCCCGCCGTCGAGGGCACCGTGCTGGGCTCGTACTCGTTCACCGCCTACAAGTCGAACAAGGGCGACGGCCCGGTCGCGCGCGTCGACCTCGTCGCGCCCGCCGAGGGCAATATCCGGGCGCACCGGGCGACGCTCAAGGCGTCCACCGCGATCGCCGAGGCCGTCACCGCGACCCGCGACCTCGTCAACACCCCGCCGAACGACCTGTTCCCGGCGTCGTTCGCGGACCGGGCCGCCGCCCTGGCCAAGGCCGAGGGGCTCGAGGTCGAGGTGCTGGACGAGAAGGCGCTGCGCAAGCAGGGCTTCGGCGGCATCCTCGGCGTCGGCGGCGGCTCCAGCCGTCCGCCGCGCCTGGTGCGCATCACCTACCGCGGCCCGAAGGCGGGCAAGAAGGTCGCGCTGGTCGGCAAGGGCATCACCTTCGACACCGGCGGCATCTCGATCAAGCCCGCCGCGGGCATGGACGAGATGACCTCGGACATGGGCGGCGCGGCGGCCGTGATCGCCACCGTCGTGCTGGCCGCGAAGCTGAAGTACCCGCTGGAGGTCACCGCCTGGGCCCCGATGGCGGAGAACATGCCCTCGGGCACCGCCTACCGGCCCGGCGACGTGCTGACCATGTACGGCGGCAAGACCGTCGAGGTGCTCAACACCGACGCCGAGGGCAGGTTGATCCTGTCCGACGCGATCGTGCGCGCCTGCGAGGACGCGCCGGACTACCTGATCGAGACGTCCACGCTGACCGGCGCGCAGGTCGTGGCGCTCGGCAAGCGGACCGCCGGCGTCATGGGCACCGAGGAGTTCCGCGACCGGGTGGCCTCGATCGGGCGCGCGGTCGGCGAGCAGGCGTGGGCCATGCCGCTGCCGGACGAACTGCGCGGCGACCTCGACTCGAAGGTGGCCGACCTCGCGAACGTGGCCGGGCACCGGTTCGGCGGCATGCTCACGGCAGGCGTGTTCCTGCGCGAGTTCGTGGCCGAGGGCGTGACCTGGGCGCACATCGACGTGGCCGGTCCGTCGTTCCACAGCGGCGGCCCGTACGGGTACACCACCAAGGGCGGCACCGGCGTCCCGGTGCGCACCCTCGCGGCGGTGCTGGCCGACATCGCGGCGAACGGCTGACCCCGAACGGCCGGCCTGAGCGGCTGGCCTGAGCGGCAGACGCGAACGGACTGGCCGAACAGCTGACGCGAACGACTGACCGAGCGGCGGACGCGAGCGGCCGACCTCAGTTCGCCACGCTGATCGCTTTGCGCACGGATCCCGGGTCGACCAGGCACCGCAGCACCAGCGACGCCAGGTCGGCCCGGGACACCCGCATGCCTCCGCGCACGTTGGTGTCCACCGCGGTCCGGTACGCGTCGGTGCGCGGCCCGTCGGTCAGCTGCGGCGGGCGGACGATCGTCCACTCCAGACCGCTCGCGCGCACGACCTCCTCCATCCGCGCCATGTCACCCCACGGGTGCTTGAGCACCCGGCGCAGGATCGGCTTGACCAGGTAGCGGCTGAACGGGTCGTCACCGTCGGTCACCATGCCGCTGTTGCTGACCACCAGCAGCCGCCGCACGTCGTGCGTCCTCATCGCCAGGACCACCGACTTCGCGCTGTCGGTCTGCACGGACGTCGGCTTGCGCACCGACCGCGAGCCGATGGCCGAGACGACGGCGTCCGCGCCGGCCAGGTGCTGGCCGATCGAGTCCGGGTCCATCACGTCGGCCACCGTGTCGCGGCCGTTGCGCGCGCGCACGATCGCGGTGACCTCGTGCCCGGCTCCCCTGGCCAGTTCCACGACCTTCGTGCCGGTGCCTCCGCTCGCACCCAGAACGGTGATCCTCATCCGTCGCCCCTCCGTGGTTGGTGAGTGCTCACTAACCATTATGGTAGCCCCATGACCACACGCGACCGCATGCTCGACGCGGCAGCTCACGTCATGCGCACCAAAGGGCTGGCACGGGCGACCACCAAGGAGATCGCCAAGGCGGCGGGCTTCTCGGAAGCGGCGCTCTACAAGCACTTCGCGGACAAGACCGAGCTGTTCCTGGCCGTGCTGCGGGAACGCGCGCCGAGCGACTTGGCGGGGTTGCTGGCCGGGCTGCAAGCCGGTCGCGGCGACGTGCGGGAGACGGTGGCCGACATCGCCCGGGCCGCGGTCGCGTTCTACGTCGAGACGTTCCCGATCGCCGCGTCGATCTTCTCGGAGCCCGCGTTGCTGGCCGCGCACCGGGAGGTGTTGAAGACGCACGGGGTGGGGCCGGCGACCGTGCCGGAGAAGCTGGCCCGGTACCTGGAGGCGGAACGGGCGCTGGGGCGGCTGCCGGCCGGCGTGGACCCGGGGTCGGCGGCGGACCTGCTGCTGGGCGCGTGCCACTACCAGGCGTTCCTGGGGTTCTTCTCGGATCGGCCCGCCGATCCGGAAGCGCTGGTCAGGACGCTGTGGGACGGAATCGGGCGTGGTTGACCCTCAAGCGCCCTGGTTCTTGCGCCGCGAGTACTCCCGCATCCGCTTCGGGTAGCCGACGATGCCCGCGTCGTAGATCGGGATCTCCAGCTTCTTGGCCAGCCGCTTGGCGCCGTCCGTGCCGTCGATGCGGCGGCGCGTCCACTCGCCGTCGTGCGCGACGAGGACGATCGTGGTCTCCGTCACGGTCGTCTTCGGCTCGACGTACGCCTCCACGCCACGGCGCGCGGCGGCCCACTGCTCCAGGTGGCCGGTGTCCGTGGACGTGGCCGATCGGAGCACGCCAGGGCGCTGCTTCCTGCGAAAACGATCGAACAGCCCCACCGGGCCACCTCCTGCAAGGACATCTGTGGACCATGGTGCCGGCGCGGGTGTGAAGGTGGGGGCAAATCGTCCGAAGACCGACACCGCGTCGCGGGCGTTCGCGCGGTAGTGACAAGATGGCAACTACACGCGCGCACCCGCGCGAAGTAAGGCATCAAGCTCTCCAGGGAGAACCCGTGACCGACACGTCCGCCGACCTTGTGATCCTCGGTGGCGGCTCGGGCGGCTACGCCTGCGCGTTCCGCGCGGCCGAGCTCGGCCTGTCCGTCATCCTGGTCGAGAAGGACAAGCTGGGGGGCACGTGCCTGCACCGCGGCTGCATCCCGACCAAGGCGCTGCTGCACGCGGCGGAGGTCGCGGACAACGCGCGCGAGGGTGACCAGTTCGGCGTGAAGTCCTCCCTGGAGGGCATCGACATCGCGGGTGTCAACTCGTACAAGGACGGCGTGGTCAGCCGGCTCTACAAGGGTCTCCAGGGCTTGGTCAAGGCCAACAAGGTCACCCTGGTCGAGGGCGCGGGCAGGTTCGTCGGCCCGAACACCGTCGAGGTGGACGGTCAGCGCTACACCGGCAAGAACGTCGTGCTGGCGACCGGTTCGTACGCCCGCAGCCTGCCCGGGCTGGAGATCGGCGGCCGGGTCATCACCAGCGACCAGGCGCTCAACCTGGACTTCATCCCGGAGAAGGTCGTCGTGCTCGGCGGCGGCGTGATCGGCGTCGAGTTCGCCAGCGTGTGGGCCTCCTTCGGCGCGGAGGTGACCATCGTCGAGGCGCTGCCCCGCCTGGTCCCCGCCGAGGACGAGTACGCGTCCAAGCAGCTGGAGCGCGCCTTCCGCCGCCGCGGCATCAAGTTCAAGACCGGCGTGAAGTTCACCGGCGCCACCCAGGACGAGTCGGGCGTGTCGGTCACGCTCGAGTCCGGCGACGTGCTCGCGGCCGACCTGCTGCTGGTGGCCGTCGGCCGCGGCCCCAACACGGCCGGCCACGGCTACGAGGAAGCCGGCGTGCAGTTGGAGCGCGGCTTCGTCACCACCGACGAGCGGCTGCGCACGAGCGTCCCGGGCGTGTACGCCGTCGGCGACATCGTGCCCGGTCTCCAGCTCGCGCACCGCGGCTTCCAGCAGGGCATCTTCGTCGCCGAGGAGATCGCCGGGCAGAACCCCAAGGTCATCGACGAGGCGGGCATCCCGCGCGTCACCTACTGCAAGCCCGAGGTCGCGTCGGTGGGTCTCTCCGAGGCGGCGGCCAAGGAGAAGTACGGTTCGGTCGAGACGTTCGTCTACGACCTCGCGGGCAACGGCAAGAGCCAGATCCTGAAGACCGCCGGCGGCGTCAAGCTCGTCAAGGCGCCCGACGGCCCGGTGGTCGGTGTCACCATGGTCGGCGAGCGGGTCGGCGAGCTGATCGGTGAGGCCCAGCTCATCTACAGCTGGGAGGCCTACCCCGAGGACGTGGCTCCGCTGATCCACGCCCACCCGACCCAGACAGAAGCCCTCGGCGAGGCTTTCCTCGCCTTGGCCGGCAAGCCGCTGCACGTGCACGGCTGACCGTCGCACCCCAGTCAGCCGATCCCCGACCCACGCACGAGGAGTCAGCGAACGATGGCCTTCTCCGTCCAAATGCCCGCACTCGGCGAGAGCGTCACCGAGGGCACGGTCACCCGCTGGTTGAAGCAGGAGGGTGACCGCGTCGAGGTCGACGAGCCCTTGCTGGAGGTGTCGACCGACAAGGTCGACACCGAGATCCCGTCGCCCGCGGCGGGTGTGCTCCAGAAGATCGTCGCCCAGGAGGACGAGACCGTCGAGGTCGGCGCCGAGCTCGCCGTCATCGGTGACGGCTCGGACTCCGGGGCCTCGTCCTCGTCCGACACGTCCGACTCGACTGCCGGTGAGGCCGCCGCGCCGGCCGAGGAGGCTCAGCCCGAGCCGCAGTCCGCGCCCGAGCCCCAGGCCGAGCCCGAGGCCGAGCCGGAGGCCGCTCCCGCGCAGTCCGGCGGTGGCTCGGCCCAAGGCACGCCGGTGACGATGCCCGCGCTGGGCGAGAGCGTCACCGAGGGCACCGTGACCCGGTGGCTCAAGGCCGTCGGCGACTCGGTCGAGGTCGACGAGCCGCTGCTGGAGGTCTCGACCGACAAGGTCGACACCGAGATCCCGTCGCCGGTGGCGGGCACGCTGCTGGAGATCACCGCCGGCGAGGACGAGACCGTCGAGGTCGGCGGGCAACTCGCGCTGGTCGGCTCGGGTTCGCCCGCGCCCGCGGCGAAGGAAGAGCCCAAGCCCGCACCGGTGCAGGAAGCGCCGAAGCAGGAGGCCCCGAAGCAGGAGGCCCCGGCTCCGAAGCAGGAAGCGCCCAAGCAGGAGGCGCCGGCCCCGAAGCAGGAGGCTCCCCGGCAGGAAGCGCCCGCTCCGAAGCAGGAGGCCGAGGACTCCTCCGCCAACGGCGCGCCCTACGTGACGCCGCTCGTCCGGAAGCTCGCCTCGGAGAACGGCATCGACCTCGCCACGCTCAAGGGCACCGGAGTCGGTGGCCGGATCCGCAAGCAGGACGTGCTGGCGGCGGTCGAGGCGAAGAAGGCTCCGAAGGAAGAGCCCAAGCCGGCCGCGGCGTCCGCGCCCGCCCAGCGGGTCGCCGCCGCCCCGGCCGACTCCAGCGGCAAGCGCGGCACGGTGCAGAAGCTGCCCCGGCTGCGGCAGATCGTCGCCCAGCGCACCCGTGAGTCGTTGCAGGTCTCGGCGCAGCTCACCCAGGTGTTCGAGGTGGACGTCACCAAGATCGCCCGGCTGCGAAACAAGGCCAAGGCCGCGTTCGAGCAGCGCGAGGGCACGAAGCTGACGTTCCTGCCCTTCTTCGCCAAGGCGGCGGTCGAGGCGCTCAAGCAGCACCCGGTGCTGAACGCGTCGATCGACGAAGAGAAGAAGGAGGTCGTGTACCACGGTGCCGAGCACCTGGGTATCGCGATCGACACCGAGCGCGGCCTGCTGAACGCGGTCATCGCGAACGCGGGCGACCTGAACCTGGCCGGCCTGTCGCACAAGATCAGCGACTTGGCGGCGCGGGCCCGGAGCAACAAGCTCACGCCCGACGAGCTGACCGGCGGCACGTTCTCGCTGACCAACCTGGGCAGCAACGGCGCGCTGTTCGACACGCCGATCATCCAGCAGCCGCAGGTCGGCATCCTGGGCGTGGGCGTGGTCAAGAAGCGCCCGGTGGTGATCACGGACGAGAACGGCGACGACACCATCGCCATCCGGTCCATGGCCTACCTGGCGCTGACCTACGACCACCGGCTGGTCGACGGCGCCGACGCCGGTCGGTTCCTCACGACCGTGAAGAACCGCCTCGAAGAGGGCTCGTTCGAGGCAGACCTGGGTCTGTAGCACCACCCGCTCGCGAGTTCTGACTGAAGGCCGCTCTCGGTTTGCCGAGGGCGGCCTTTGGTGTGGGGGTGGAGGTGGGGTGAGGGCGGGGTGAGGGTGAAGGGCGAAAAGAGTCCTCGCCGGACGGGCAGATCAGCAGGATGACCCTCTGGTGGGTGGTTCTGTGCCGGGTCCGTTGCGGGTCGGGTTTCGTGTCATCCCACCGACCTCCCTACGGGCTACCGCACGTATCAAGGGGGGCGGCCCGCAGTCGACGCCGTGGGTATCGGTGCACTGGCCCCCCTTGACACGCGCGGTAGGGCGGAGCCAGGTCGGCGGGATGACACGAAGCCCTTCTGTGGGGAAGGGAGGTGGCAGTGGGTGCGGAGCGTGGAGGGTGAGGAGGGCGGAGGGCGGAGGGCGGAGGGCGGAGGGCGGAGGGTGGCGGAGCGGGTGGGGTGGGGGTGCGGGTGGGGTGGGGGTGCGGAGGGTGATCGGTGGGTGGTGGGGGTGACACGTTCGCCGCTGTGCAACTGAGGGCGTGCTGCGAGACGATCAAGGCATGCGTGTTGTCGTCGCGGGATCGTCGGGCTTGATCGGCACCAGTTTGGTTGCCGCGTTGCGCGGCGCGGGGCACGAGGTTCTGCGGTTGGTTCGGCGGCGGCCCTCGGCGCCCGATGAGCGTGGTTGGGACCCGTCGGCCGGGCGGATCGACGAGGGTGCGTTGGACGGCGTGGACGCGGTGGTCAACCTTTGTGGGGCCGGGGTCGCGGACAGGCGGTGGAGTGACGCGCGCAAGCAGGTGTTGTTGGACAGTCGCACGGCGCCGACCGAGGTGTTGGCGGCTGCGGTGGCGGAGCGTGGGGTTCCGGTGCTGGTCAACGCCAGTGCGATCGGGTACTACGGCGACACCGGTGACGAGGTTGTGGATGAGACCAGTCCGTCGGGGGCCGGGTTCCTCGCCGGGTTGTGCCGGCAGTGGGAGGCGGCGACGGCGTCGGCGGACGGGCACGCGCGGGTGGTGCGGATGCGTACGGGGTTGGTCATCAGTCCTTCCGGTGGGTTGTTCGGGAAGATCAAGCCGTTGTTCACGCTCTTCCTGGGCGGGCGGCTCGGCGACGGTCGGCAGTACATGCCGTGGATCTCGTTGGACGACGCCGTCGCGGCCATCCGGTTCCTGGTCGAGCACGACGTGTCGGGGCCGGTGAACGTCACCGCGCCCAGTCCGGTGACCAACGCCGAGTTCACCCGGACGGTGGGTCGTGTGCTGCACCGGCCGACGCCGTGGGTCGCGCCGGCGTTCGCGTTGAAGGCCGTGTTGGGCGAGGTGGCCGAGGAAGGGCTCTTGGCCGGTCAGAGGGCGGTGCCCAGGGTGTTGGAGCAGCGGGGCTTCCAGTTCGCGCACCCCGCGCTCGGTGCGGCCGTGGCGGCGGCCGTCGAGGGGTGATGGGCGCGCTGATCGGCCTCGTGCTGGCACTGGCCTCGATGGTGCTGGGCGTCACCGTCCGGCACGAGCCGCCGGCGCTCGACGAGGGGCTGAGGCAGGACGCGGTGGAGTTGGGGGCCGGGTTCGCGCACGCGTCGACGGTGGTGAGCTTCGTGCTCAGCCCCGGGTTGGCGACGATCGCGTTGGTCTCGCTGGCGTTGCGGGCGTTCCTGGCGAAGGACCTGCTGCTGGCGCGGTGCGCCGTCCTGTTGGCGGTGTGCTGGTCGACGGTGCTCGCCCGGTACTGGTACCAGCGGGTTCGGCCGATCGAGTTCCCGAAGTGGGCGTACCCGAGCGGGCACGTCACGGCGGTCACGGCGGTCGCGTTCACGGCGGTGGTGCTGTGCGCGTGGTTGGCCCGCCGGCACCTGAGGTTGGCGGTGGTCTCGGGGTGCGCGGCGGTGGTGTTGACGGCGGCCAGTCGGGTCGTGCTGGAGATGCACTGGTTCACCGACACGGTCGGCGCGGTGCTGGCGGTGGTGGGGGTCGGGCTGATCGTCTCCCGCGCCCTCGGACTGGTGCCCGTGGGCGTAGTGTCGACACGTGAGCAGTCCTGACCTTTCCTGCCGCACCTCGACGGACCCGATCGAGGTGCGCGAGCTGGGCACCATCGACTACCTGGCCGCGTGGGACCTGCAACGGGAGCTCGCCGAGGCACGCGCGGACGGCGCGATCGGCGACACGATGCTGCTGCTGGAGCACCCGCCCGTCTACACGTGCGGCCGGCGCACCGCGCCCGAGGAGCGACCCAAGGGCGGCGACGTCCCGGTCATCGACGTGGACCGGGGCGGCAAGATCACCTGGCACGGCCCGGGGCAGCTGGTGGGCTACCCGATCGTGGGGTTGGCCGAACCGCTGGACGTGGTGCAGTACGTGCGGCGGTTGGAACAGGCGTTGATCCACGTGTGCGATCAGCTGGGCGTGCGCACGGGGCGGGTCGAGGGTCGTAGTGGCGTGTGGATCCCGGCCGACGAGCGGGGCGGGGAGCGCAAGGTCGCGGCGATCGGGATCCGGGTCCAGCGCGGCGTCACCATGCACGGGTTCGAGATCAACTGCGACGCGGACCTGAGCGCGTTCGGGGACATCATCCCGTGTGGCATCCGGGACGCGGGCGTGGCGTCGCTGTCGCGCGAACTGGGGCGTGACGTGACCGTGGCCGAGGTGCTGCCGCTGGCGCGCCAGGCGGTCGTCGACGCGTTGAACGGCGACCTGCCGCTGACCGAGCGCACGCTGGTCCGGGCGCAGCCGGTGGCGGCCGGTGTGACGTTCGCCGTTCAGACGGGCTGACAGGGCGAGGCTCCCTCCTTAGTATTCCGTAATTACGGATTATTGGAGGGAGATTCGTCGTGCTCCTGACTCGACGGAATCTGTTCCGGGCGTGTGGCGCGGCCGGCGCCGCCACGTTGCTGCCCACGGCCGGCGCGACAGCGGCTCCGGACGACTGGCTCGGCTGGTTGCGCGCCAACCGGCGGCACGTGGCCCTGGTGCTGGACGACGGGCGTGGTGGTCGGGTCTCGCACCGGCCGCACGAGCCGCAGCCGTTGGCGTCGGTGCGGATGGTCGCGCACCTGGCCGAGTACGCGAAGGGCTCCGCCGCGCCGGACGAGCGGGTGCGCGTCGCGGACTGGGAGCAGTACTACGTGGGTCTCGACGGTGGCGCGCACCGGGCGGCGTTGGAGGAGTTGGGCCTCCGGTGCTCGAACGGCGTCACGGCGGACGACCCGCAGCGGTTCGTGACCGTGGGCGACCTGGTGGCGGTGGCCCGGCACGGCGACTACGCGGCCGGGGACTGGCTGCGTGGCCGGTTGGGCGTGGCGGTGCCGGCGTTCGCGGCCGAGGTGGTGCGGTTCGTGCTCGGGCGGTCGGTGGAGGTCGAGCGGTACGTGGGCGATCCGCGGCTGCGGCTCGAAGTGCTCGGGAAGCTGTCCGACGTGCCCCGGACGTACGAGGGGCAGCGGTCGTGGGCGCGGGGGACGTGGGCGGGCACGGCCGCGGACGTGCACCGGACGTGCCGGGAGTCGGTCGGCGGCGTGGTGGTCGGGTCGCTGCCGGGGATCGTCGCGGTCGGCGTCGGCGTGCGGAGGGAGGACGGCCGGGTGGGCAGCGCGGCGGTGCTGACCAGGGAGGTGGACGAGGCGTGGTCCGCGCGGGCCGACGAGCTCGCGGGGTTGGTCCGGACGGCCTTGCTGGAGCCCGCTGTCCTGCGGGAATTCCACGTGGGCCTCTCGTAGGATCACCGCGATGGACCTGGTGCAGCGACTTGCCGAGCTGGAACAGCGCGTGGCCGCGCTGGAGGGCGACGAGCGGGAGGCGCGCCCTGCGGACGGGGCCGACGGCGGCGCGTTCGGCTACGGCGGGCAGGTGGCGTTGGGCGACGGACAGGTCTCGTGGCAGATCGACGTGACGCCGGAGCGCGCGCTGTCGTTGCCCGACCGGCCTCGGATCGAGGTGCTGTCCGCGTTGGCGCACCCCGTCCGGGTGGAGATCGTGCGCACCCTGCTCGCCCGGGGCGCCCAGCCCGCGACGGCGTTGCAGGAGGCCGCCCGGCTCGGGTCGACCGGGCAGCTGTACCACCACCTGAAGGCGTTGACCGGGTCCGGCCTGGTGGAGCAGGACAAGCGCGGCACCTACCGGCTGCGGTCCGCCGCGACCGTGCCCGTGCTCGTCCTGCTCACCGCCGCCTCGGACGTCGCGGGTCAGCTGCGCAGCTGAGGCGCGACGGTCTCCGCGATCAGCTCGACGTGGTCGAGGTCGGCCAGGTCGAGGACCTGGAGGTAGGCCCGGCTGACGCCGGTCTTCCCGCGCCACGCGCCGAGCTTGTCGACCACCTCGTCCGGCGTGCCGGCCAGGCCGTTCTCGCGCAGTTCGGCCACCTCGCGGCCGATGGCGGCGGCCCGACGGGCGACCTCGGCGTCGTCCCGTCCCACGCACACCACCAGAGCGGCGGAACGGGTGATCTCCGCCGGGTCGCGGCCGATCGCCGCGCACGCCGCGTCCACCCGCGCCAGCACCTCGACGGCGTTGTCCACCGGCTGGAACGGCAGGTTGAACTCGTCGGCGAACCTCGCCGCGAGCGCGGGGGTGCGCTTGCGGCCCGTGCCGCCGACCAGCACCGGGATCTTGCCCGCGGGCTTGGGCAGGGCGGGCGAGTCCGCCAGGGTGTAGTGCTTGCCGGCGAAGTCGTAGGTCTGGCCGACCGGCGTGCTCCAGAGGCCGGTGATGACCTCCAGCTGCTCCTCGTACCGCTCGAAGCGCTCGACCGTGGCCGGGAACGGCAGGCCGTAGGCGGTGTGCTCGGCCTCGAACCACCCCGCGCCGAAGCCGAACTCGACCCGGCCGCCGGACATCTGGTCCACCTGCGCCACGGAGATGGCCAGCGGGCCGGGGTGGCGGAAGGTGGCCGCGGTCATCAGCGTGCCGAGTCGGATCGTGCTGGTGTCGCGGGCGAGGCCGGCGAGCGTGATCCAGGCGTCGGTGGGGCCGGGCAGGCCGTCGCCGTCACCCATCTTGAGGTAGTGGTCGGAGCGGAAGAACGCGCTGTAGCCGGCGGCCTCGGCGGTGCGCGCCACCGCCAGCAGCTGGTCGTAGGAGGCCCCTTGCTGGGGCTCGGTGAAGATGCGGAGGTCCACCGCGACGACGCTAGTCGGCCGTGCGGGAGGGTCGCGATCCGAGCGTCTTCACCGGCGACGTGATCGTGAGCGCTTCTCGTCGGCCGGGACGGTCGGCGGGGCGTCGTCGCGCACGCGCAAGCCCTCCACGACGCGGACGATGGTGCGTTCCACCTCGGCGCTGGCCTTGCGCGGGTCCGAGGCGCCGGCGATGGTGCTGGCGCCCGCCGAGAGCGCGCCGAAGAGCAGTCGGCTCATGGTCTCCACCGGCAGCTGCTCCAGCTCGCCGGACGTGACCAGGGCCTCGATCGTGGTGCGCAGCAGGCCGTAGCTGAAGTGCTCCTCGGCCTCGCGCCAGCGCTCCCAGCCCATCACCACCGGCGCCTCGTGGATCACGATCCGCTGGTAGGCGGGCTCCAGGCAGACCCGCACGTAGGCCCGCAGGCCCGCGATGGCGGTCTCCCACGGGTCGCCGGGCGCGCTGACGATCTCGCCGAGCTTCTCGATGAACTTGGTCTCCACCGAGTCGAAGGCGGCCTCGAACAACGCCTGCTTGCCGCTGAAGTGGTGGTAGAGCGCGCCCTTGGTCAGGCGTGCCCGTTTCGCCACCTCGTCCAGCGAGGTGCCCGCGTACCCCCGTTTGGTGAACAGCTCGACGGCACTGTCCACGAGGGCCTGCCTCGTCGACTCCGAGTAGTCCAACCGCCTAGACCGCACTGTCACCACGTTCACAACCGTACGACATACCGACGGTACGTACTCGTGGTATGTTCGCCTCATCGGCCATACCGACGGTATGCCACAGACCTTGGGTATGACGCCGGTCACCCACCAGAGGAGGGCGTGATCATGAGTTGGTCCGACTTCTACCGACGGCGCGACGCTCTGGACGCCGTGCTCCGCGCCGCGTCGGGGGATCCCACGGCGCCCCTGACGTTCGACCGCGACCTGTTCGCCACCGAGGACGAGCTGCTCCTGGCGCTGCACTACCGCTGGATGCGGCAGCTCACCGGCCGGCTCGGCGCGGCGCTGGAGGACAGCGACGACGACCGCGTCGAGACCGTCGCCCGCACGTGGCGCGCGCTGGCCGACGAGCAGCCGGTGCTGCGCGCGGTGCTGGACGCGCACCTGACGTCCGCCGAGGCGATCGAGCGCGAGCAGCGCACGCTGGCCCTCACGGCGGGCTTGGCGGAGCTGTCCGAGCCGAGCGCGGACATCGCCCGCGTCGGCGCGGCGTTCGCGGGCCTGGTCCGCAGCCGCCCGGCCGTCGTGGCGGGCAGGCGCCGCAGGCTCGCCAAGAGCGCCTGACCGCCTGGTAGGTATTGACCCATGCCGAAGTGGAACGCCCGGAAGTGGGACATCACGGACATCCCGGACCAGAGCGGGCGCACCGCGCTGGTCACCGGGGCGAACTCGGGCCTCGGCCTGCGCACCGCCGAGGTGCTGGCGGGCAAGGGGGCGCACGTCCTGCTGGCCTGCCGGTCCCCCGAACGCGGGCAACGCGCGCTGGAGCGCGTGCTCGCCACCGGCGGGAAGGCCGAGCTGGTGCCGCTGGACCTGGCCGACCTGTCCTCGGTCCGCTCGGCCGCAGCGCTGGCGCGCGAGCGCACCGGTGACGCGCTGGACGTGCTGGTCAACAACGCGGGCGTGATGGCGGTGCCGCTGGGGCGCACCGCCGACGGCTTCGAGCGCCAGTTCGGCACCAACCACCTCGGCCACGCCGCGCTCACGTGGCTGCTGATGCCCGCGTTGCGCACGCGGCCGGGCGCGCGCGTGGTCACCGTGTCCAGCCTGGCCCACCAGTCGGGCCGGCTCGACCTCGCCGACCCGAACTACGAGGTGCGCCGGTACCGGGCGTGGAGCGCCTACGGTCAGTCCAAGCTGGCGAACCTGCTGTTCATGAGGGAGCTGGACCGGCGCACCCGGGCGGCGGGCGTGGACGTGACGTCCGTCGCGGCGCACCCCGGCATCACCGCCACCGAGCTGAGCGCCACCATGGCGCGGGCGCAGGGCAACCCGCTGCTGGGCCTCGGCGCCAGGGTCACCGACTTCTTCTCGCAACCGGTCGAGGTGGGCGCGTTGCCGCAGCTCTACGCGGCGACGTCGCCGGACGTCGAGCGGGGCGGTTACTACGGGCCGGACGGGTTCCGCGGCATGCGCGGCCACCCGGCGCCGGCGGGGTCGACGACCGCCGCCCGGGACGAGCTCGCGGCCAGCCGGTTGTGGGACTTGACGGCCAAGCTCACGGGCGTCGCGCCCGACCCCTCGTGACGTAGGGTTGAGGCCGTGACCGTCGTACCTGAAGGTCGGAAGCTGCTGCGGCTGGAAGTCCGCAACAGCCAAACGCCCATCGAGAAGAAGCCCTCGTGGATCAAGACCAAGGCGAAGATGGGCCCCGAGTACCGGGAGCTCAAGGGCCTGGTCAAACGCGAGGGCTTGCACACGGTGTGCGAAGAAGCCGGTTGTCCCAACATCTACGAGTGCTGGGAAGACCGGGAGGCCACCTTCCTGATCGGTGGCGAGCAGTGCACCCGTCGCTGCGACTTCTGCCAGATCGACACCGGCAAGCCCGCCGACCTCGACCGCGATGAACCGCGGCGGGTGGCGGAGTCGGTGCAGGCCATGGGTCTGCGCTACTCGACCGTGACCGGCGTGGCGCGCGACGACCTGGAGGACGGCGGCGCGTGGCTCTACGCCGAGACCGTCCGCCAGATCCACGCGATGAACCCCGGCACCGGCGTCGAGCTGCTGATCCCGGACTTCAACGCGGTGCCGGAGCAGCTCGCCGAGGTGTTCTCGTCGCGGCCCGAGGTGCTGGCGCACAACCTGGAGACCGTGCCGCGCATCTTCAAGCGCATCCGGCCGGCGTTCCGCTACGAGCGGTCGCTGGAGGTCATCACCGCCGCCCGCGAGGCGGGCCTGGTGACCAAGTCCAACCTGATCCTGGGCATGGGCGAGACGCCGGACGAGGTCACCGAGGCGTTGAGCGACCTGTACGACGCGGGCTGCGAGATCATCACCATCACGCAGTACCTGCGGCCCTCGCCCCGGCACCACCCGGTGGAGCGGTGGGTGAAGCCGGAGGAGTTCGTGACGCACAAGGAGACCGCCGAGGAGATCGGGTTCTCCGGCGTCATGGCCGGTCCCCTGGTCCGCTCGTCCTACCGCGCCGGCCGGCTGTACGCGCAGGCCGTGCAGAAGCGCGGCGACGTGCTGCCGGAGAACCTGCGCCACCTGCTGGAAGCCGGCAGCGCGGCGCAGGAGATCACCTCACTGTTGTCGGCTCGCTGACCACCACGCCGTCCAGCGCCCGGACGTAGTCGGATCCGAACGCGCTGGACGGCGTGTGCGCGCCGGGGGTCGTGCGGCTCTCCGCGCCGGTCAGAAGTTGGACCGCCTTGACCACCGAGTCCGCGGTGAGGTCGTAGGCGTTCGGCCCGGTGAGCGCGGCCCGCACCCGGTGGCCGTCGTCGTCCCAGACCTCGCCGAACACCTCGCAGCGGGTCTTGGCCCTGGTCGGGCCGCTGGGACCGCCGATGCGCTTGGCCAGCGCCCGGCCGAGGCGTTGTGCCAGGTCGGTGCGCAGCAGCGGCGCGGTGAGCGGCTGGAGCTTGCCCAGCACGCCTGGGATCGTGGTGAACGTCGTGATGTTCGGGATGCCGGTGGACCGGTAGGCCGTGCTGACGTCGCCCCACGGGATCGCGCCGACCTCCCTCGGCCGGTCGCGGAAGTGCGCCGTGCGGCGGCGGTGGCCGAGCGGGACGCCGCGGATCTCACCGCCCACCCGGGCCCGTCCCCCACCGCCCGAGCCTTCGACGGCGGTCAGCGCCGTGCCCGTGCTGGCGCCGCCCTGGACCAGGAACGCGAGGTCCAGGTGCGTGGCCGTGGGCAGGGCGTCGTGCAGCACGGCGGCGAGGCAGTCGGTGGGCACGACGTCGAACCCCGCGCCGGGCAGCAGCACCACGCCCGCGCGCTTCGCGTCCTCGTCCCGCCGGCTGACGGCCTCGAAGACGTCGATCTCGCCGGTGATGTCGACGTAGTGCGTGCCACTCTGGAGGCACGCGTCCACCATGGGCCCTGAGGTCGCCGAGAACGGCCCGGCGCAGTGCGCGACCGCGTCCACGTCCTCCAGCGCCCCCGCGGCTTGCTCAAGCCCGAAGACCCGGTGCTCCAGGCCCAGCCGTTCGGCGAGGGGCCGGAGCTTCGCCGCGTCCCGCCCCGCCAGCACCGGCCGCAACCCCCGTCGCACGGCCAGTTCCGCGACGAGCGTGCCGGTGAACCCGTAAGCGCCGTAAACCATCCACGTCATGCACTAGAAGCTACTAGCAGGTAGCTAGGTGGACGACCTGCGCCGCACCACGACGCTCCCGATCACCAGCAACGCACCCAACACGCAGACCGGAGCGGCCCAAGCCAACCGCTCCAACCGCAGCCGGCCGCAGATCTCGATGAACGCCGCACCCTCCACCTCGACCGCGACGGGGTCGAACCCCATGCCCACGCTGTTGCCGCAGGCGACGGCGAACCCGGACGGCGCGTCGGTGGACAGGGGCAACAGCACGATCAGCAACCCGGCCAGGAAGAACGCAACACCGACCACCGCGGTGACGGCCCTGGGCGACATGTGAGGAAGTTACGTCTTCGACGCGCCCCAGGGTAGGGGGATGTCACATCGGGGGACCTGGTTAGCAACCCCTAATGGGCCGTTCGGCCTACCAGGGACACGACCCGTGAACGACAGCCCAGGCCGTCCAGTCCACGGCCTCGACCCGACGAACGCCCACCGAGGCAATCGGCCGCCGAATCCACCCTCATGATCACAATTATCGCCGACGACGTGCGCGGCCGGATCCGGAACCGGTCGGTATCACCCGAAGGCCGCGCAGGCGACCCCCGGTGAGCGAACTGGAAATGCACCCGAATCACCGTCAACCGTTTAATGGGACCAACAGCCACTCCCCACGGCTGGACCGGAGGGGTGTCACCGGTCATGACCGTCTGCCATGCAGGCGTCTCAGCTGGCGTCAGCTGATCAGCCAAGCTGGATGGTTTCACCCTTGTGGGGGCCAATCCGCATGTTTGCGGTCGCACCGTCGTTGACGTGCATGAGCGTGTCTGGGCGAACGGTCCGCGGAGAGCGCCGAGCGGTACCACCCCTGCCCGAACAGATCAGTCCAGCTGATCACGGGGCCGTCGGCACGATCACACAGAGTGATAAATTTCCCCGCGATGAGGAATCCTTCCTCGACCCCAAACGCTTGCGTCACACGATCGAGTGAAGGCTTAAAACTGTGCAGCCCTAAATCCCGGGAGCAACTTCCACCCGACCCTTCAGGCGCAGTGAAGCGTGACTGGAAACATCGCATCAGTTATGCATGAGGAGTCGCCGCTGGACTTACCAAAGGAGCCGTTCGCCGACAGGCACCATCCGAGTGGCCAATTCACTCGTTACGGGGGCCACACTCGATCACAGTGTCATCCAACGACACGAGCGACCCCAGATACGGACGCGGTCCCCTGCGCCAACAGGAGACCGCGTGATGTCCCGTTCCGTCTCCGTGGCTTGCAACCAGAAGAACGTTCGGAGGAACAACTGTTGAGTCTAGAGCTGTCCACCCGGTCCCGGCTAGCGTTCGAGCAGGCTCGACCGGGTGACGTCGTCCGCATGGGCATTCGGCGCAGCCCGGTCGTGCACCACCTGCCGGCCGCCCCTCGACCGAACGCCGCCGGACCGGCCGCGTCGGAGCCCGTGAACGGCATCGGCCGCCTGCCGACCATCGCCGCCCTCCACCACCGGGCCCGGGTCCTCCTCGGTCTGGCCATGCTCGGCGCCGTCGTGGTGCTGCTCGCGCTCGGTGCGCTGGCGGTCGTGCCTTTGATCGTCTGCACCGCAGCCGCCCTGGTGACCTTCCTCCAGCCGCCCCTGCGCGTCACCGCCTAGCCGTTCGGCCGACCACTCTCTCGACACCTGCGACGAGGTTCGACTCGGGCACGCCCGACACCACCTCGTCGTGCCCAGGAGACAAGGACCACAGTTTTGAGCCGCCAGCCGCTTCCGACAACCCCGATGTCGCTCTACCGCTTCCGCAAGGGCCTCCCGTTCAGGGACTACCTGGCGTTCTCGGAGAGCGTCGTCGTCGAGTACGACGGTCCAATCATGATCAACGAGGTGTCGGCCCACCTCGTCGCCGGTGTCCGAGCGGTGGACGCCCCGATCTGGGCCAAGCACGTCATCCGGTTGAGTGGCCAAGCGCTGTCGCTGGCGGGCAGCGCCCCGTTCGCGGTGGTGCTGGTGCCCATCGGCGACTGGGTCATGGCCGCGGCGTGGGGCGGTGGACGCCACCTGCTCGACGACCTCGTGCTGGACGAGGGCTTCGGGCTCCTGTTCGGCATCCGTCGCCTCGACCCCACCAAGTTGCGCACGGTGAACAGCAGCCTGCTCGACATCTCGGCCCGCACCACGCAGACCTCGTTCCCCTCGGGC
Source organism: Actinosynnema sp. CA-299493 (assembly GCF_050946825.1). Lineage (NCBI taxonomy): Bacteria > Bacillati > Actinomycetota > Actinomycetes > Pseudonocardiales > Pseudonocardiaceae > Actinosynnema > Actinosynnema sp. CA-299493. The sequence goes on along the minus strand of NZ_CP191993.1, from coordinate 1,696,406 downwards.
AGCACGGTTCCAGGCTTCCGGATCGACCCCGCCGGCGAGCTGGTCACCGGCGTGGCGGGGAAGGCGGACATGAGCGGTCTGACGTACCACGAGGCGACCGGCGGCAAGCAGTACCGCATCCGCGCGGGCGACTCGCTGAACATCCAGGTCGGGCACTCGCCGAAAACGTTCCTGGCCGACCTGGAGACGATCTGCCGCGTCGTCGAGCAGAGTGACGCGAACTCGCCGCTGAGGTTCATCAGGCAGGTCCGCCCGCTCGGCGACAACGACCTGCGGTTGTCGACGTTGGAGGACCGCCTCGCATCGGCGCTCGGCGGCGACGACCGGCACGGCCCCCTTGGGCTGTGCTGGCCCACCGCGGCAGCGGCCCACGTGGACCGCGCGAACTCCTTCCACACCAACAACGTCGGCGGCTTCGGACCGCTCGACCTCGACGCCGACCTCGACATCGCGGACCTCACCGAGCGCTTCGCCCGGATCCCGGTGTTCGCCAGGGTGAGCGAGCTGAAGCAGGCCAGGCTGATCCCGTGCGCCGACGCGCACGGCGAGGAGCTGATGACGAGGCCCGTCCCGATGGACCGGTGGGTCGCGTTCGAGACGACGGTCGAGGACCGCACGTACTGCCTGCACCAGGGACGGTGGTACGAGATCGGGCAGGACGCGGTGCAGCGGGTCCGGACCAGGGTGGCGGAGCTCCTGGAGAACAGGAGCAGCTTGACGTTCCCGCTCTGGTCGCCGTCCGGCGCTTCGGACGACGAACACCGTTACTGCCAGCAGGCCGCGCGGCAGCCGGGCTACCTCTGCCTGGACCGCGACCTCGGCCACACACCGATGCACCCCAGGTTCGAGTTCGCCGACCTGCTCGGCCCCGACGACGAACTGGTGCACGTCAAGTGGCTCACCCGCGCCACCGCGGCAAGCCACCTGTTCACCCAGGCCCGCGTGTCGGCGTGGGCGCAGCGCCTCGAACCCGAGGCGCTGCGGCAGCTCGACGCCAAGGTGCGAGACCTCGACCCCGGACGCCGCGTCGTCGAACGCCCGCGAGTCGTGGTCCTGGCCGTAGCCGGCCGCCGGTGGGACGTCGACCAGCTCTTCACGTTGTCGATGGTCGACCTGCTGCGCCTCAACGAGGACCTGCACCACCACGGTGTCGAACTGCGCTTCGCCGACATCCCGTTCGCCGCGAAGCGGAAAGGCGGCGACAGGACCGGACCGGCGAACGGTCGTGCGGCCTGATCCCCGCCTCCGTTCGCCGACCCTTCACGAACACCACCACCGACCTGAAGGAATCTCCGTGACGTTGTGGCTCGATCTCGCCACGGCAACCCTGCAAGCCGCGGTCGCGGTACTGGCCGTGGCCTCGGCGGTCATGCGCACCCGCCGACCACCCCGCCGTGACGAGGACTGACGAGGACCCGCTTCCGACCGCCGCTCCCGGCCGCCACGTGCGAGGCAGCCGGGAGCGGCGTCGTTCCTTTCCAGGCACCCCCGCATCAGCGCGCCCGAAGCTTCTGTCATCACACCGATTGTCGCGCGGTCGGTGCGATCAACGCCGGATCATCACTGCGGCTGTCGGGCGTGACCGGAACCCTCGTCGGTCCGTACGGGCCATTCACGCCTGACCGACGAACACCGCCTTGTCGGAGCCGAAGTCGGGCTGCAGACTGATCTGGAGTTCTCCGGGCTGCGCACCGACGGCGAAGGTCGTCTCGTACGCATAAGTCTTGCCGGGTAGCACAGTGGCGTTCTCCAAACCACCGCTTCCGCATTCACCACTGGAGTCGAACACCGTTTCCGCTTTCCGGCCGTCGAACTGCGCATCACCACCGAACGACAGCAGCCCGGCATCGAACGGCTTGTCGGTGCCGTTGACCACGGTCACGGTGACTTTGACCGCCCGAGCGATGTTCGACGGCGCCGCGTACTGACCGGGGGTGCACGGCGCGGGCGCGGAGACATCGACGGCCAGGCCGTTGGCCCAGGTGTAGCGCTGTCCCCAGGTAGGTGGCGCCTGTGCCGCGTCGGGCTTCTGCTCGACCTGTGCGGAACCGTCGGTGCCGCCGCTGACCTGTCCCTGGTTCGTCGAGCCGTTGATGATCTCGTCGAACTCCTCCACCGCCGCTTTCTGCGCCATGACGGTGAATACGATCGCGAGGACGCACAGCACGACACCGATCACCGCGAGGATCTTCTTGGTGCCGAAGAGCGCGATGAATCCGAGCACGATACCCACACCGGCGACGACCGCGGTCAGGTTGTTGAGGATGATGATGGGCGAGCCGACAACGCCGACGATGCCGAGGATCAGGGCCGCCCACGCGAGCGCGCCGAACCGGTTCGGCCTTGCCACGACCTGCGGCGGGGGCGACTGCTGGTACGACTGCGGAGGAAAATCTTGCTGGTGTTCCATGGCGCACTTCCTCGAATTCGGTGTACGCCGGAGAATCGCAGGCCGCGTGGAGGACGTTACAACGCATACCCGGCCGCTATCGCGGTGAGCACGATGTAACGCGCGACCACTTTCCTTCGATAGGGCGCATCACAGAAAATGAATCTTGTTCAAATAGCGGTCGAGGCACTTGCTCGACGGCATCGAGGGCCAGGGACCAGGAGGCCTGCAGCCGAAGCACGCAGCAGCGCCACGGCGCTCTTGCCGGGCGGAGCGAAGGCGCGCAGCGCTGAAGTGAAGCCCGCCGACGTGGGGGCCAGGGGCGACAGCCACGGCGGGGGTCCGGGGGCGGAGCCCGCCGGGCGGGGTCTGGGGGTTGCACCCTCCAGCGGGCACAGTGGGCGTCGTCGAGGCCCTTGCACACCCCTGTCGGGCGGTACGACGTCTGTTGGCGCTGGCCGAGACGTGGCCGGAAGTACGGGACGACACAGGTACCGACGCGCCATACCGCACCATGCGGCCGCTTCGTCCTCAGGAGATCGACGCTCTGGTTGAGGCGTACGAGGCCGGTGCAGGCGTCAAGACGCTCGCCGAGCGGTTCGGGGTACACCGAGCAACCGTGGGCCGCCACCTGCATAGCCGTGGCATTGACACGACTCCCCCGGCGCTGACAGCAGCGCAGGTCAAGACAGCGGCTGAGTTGTACCAACAGGGTTGGTCACTGATGAAGATCGCTCGGCGGTTCGACGTCAACGACGGGACGGTGTGGCGGAAGTTGAAGGCAGCAGGCGTGAGGATGCGGCCAGCGACGAACGCGGAGTGGATGGAGAAGCGGAAGACTACGTAGTGAGTTTGGGTATTGTATTTCTTAACCTGGCACGCGCTTGTTTCGCCGGAATCGGCAGTTAACATCTCCCCGCTGCAGAGTAAGCACACCTCGCCCACTAGGCGCAATATTGCCGCCCCAAAGCCCGACGAGGCAGGCCAGTACAGAAATCTTGCGTAGTGCAACAAAAATGCGTTACCATATTAGTCATGACAGAAGGATATGCGCCGTGACCACTGGATACATTGAGGCATCTTCGTTGGCAAAGAAACACAATATTAGCATCAGCACCATAAGAAGGCGGGTTTTCGAAGGCAAACTTTTTCCCGGCGCCAAGAAGAGGCAAGTGGGACTTAAAGAGATATGGATTATACCGCGCAGCGAAGCCGAAGCCGCTTCACTGAAAGACATATCACCTAAGCTTCACCACAAAAGACGTCATAGTGCCACTGATCTTACGACCGAGCAAGCAAACCCGCTTGCGGTTAAGTCACTTGAAGATAGGATCGCGAGACTTGAACGACTCTACGTGAAGCTTGCTACTGACGGTTTGGAGTCGACTGTTACGCTGCGGTGACCAACATGCCGAACATCAGTCGGAGCGAGAGGAAACTTCTCCAACTTCTCGGCGATAAGCGGTTCTCGGCGGATCATGCCCTACATCACCATATCGGCAAGAAGGCAGACGTCATCACAATATACGACGTTTCCGACAGGACAGGCATGAACGTTCTGATGCAGCATGTCATTGACAGGCTCACCTAGTATCAACAAGGACGGGTTTGCAGGTAAGAGCTGACGAGGGACGAAGAGCACAGCTGGTAGGGAGCAGCTTGTGGAAGTTGGCCAGGAGTGGGCCTACCGTGCCAACCAGCGCGATCGGGTGGCCCGTGTGCAGATCAGGCGCATCGGCACCAAGCGCCCGCCGCGCGTGCTGATCCGCTTCGTCGAAGACGAGTACGAGGGCCGCGAGGAGTGGGTGTCACCCGCTCGGTTGAAGACGACGTGGGATAAGGCCGCAGAGTGGCTGGCTCACGACCAGCGGTGGGCGGCGCTCCACGACGCCTCGTGGCGGCCCCGTGATGACCACGAGCTGGTGGCGGCCGAGATGGTGCTCGACGACCGAGCGGCGCTGAGCTCTGTTGAGACTGGTCTCGGCAAGGACGCTGGCATTCTGTTCATCAGGGATCTGCCCGCTCTGGCCAAGCTCCTCGATCTAGACGCTACGGAACTGACGAGCGACCCCCTGAGCATCCCGCAGGATGATGGAGCCTGGGCCGTTCCCTTCGCCACCATGCTGGTCGTTGCCCAGCGCGCCGCCCAGGTGCTCGCTGACGAGGTGTTGGACGAGGTCTCCCGCGACGAAGCCAAGGCGCGCTACGAGGCCATCCACGGCAGCTACTACGGCAGCCGTCGAGGCGAGGGGCATTACTTCAGCCCCGAAGTCTGCGTAGAGGCCGACCAACGGAACGTCCCAGCACGGGCGCTGGTGCGGGAGTGGTGTGGTCAGGGCGGAACCGAACGCCACACGGAGCTGGAGGCGCTGCGCGAAGAAGTCTTCCGGCTCGGCAAGCTGGTGGAGCAGGCGGCGACGGCCCTCCGTCGCTGGGACAAGCCAGCTGCCGAGAAGCTGGAGAAGGAGCTCGGCGTTCCCATCGAGGCGCTGCGGCGAAGCAAGCGCGAAGAGGATCAGTAGCTGCTGTCCGGGCCGTACGGACTCCACCGATCGAGGTACGGCCTCAGCTCGTGCGCACTTGGTGCGTGGAGCTTGGGAGCCTGCACACCGCGGATCACGGGGTCGATCCGGTCGGCGTAGTCCCGCATCCACTGCAGCCACTCGACAACATCGCTGTCGGGCGTCTCAGGTAGCGCCGCCTCCGCAGCCTGGCAGTACGCACGTACCTTGGCGGCTGTCTCCCATGCCTGCATCTGCTCGTTGAGCGCTGCGATGCGGGCGTCCTCGGCGAAGCGGAACCGGGCCTCGGCCATCGCGTCTTCCCATTGGTACTGGCGAGCCCTCTTCTCCCGCTCCTCCGCGATACGCCGCTCCTCATCGAACCGAACGCGGCCTTCGAGCTCCTTGATGATGTCGCCGAGCCTGTCCTCCAGCGACCACCGCGTGCGGTCGGCCCAGCGGCGCCGTCGACCGTTGTAGTCCCAGCTGTGCGGCAGCTCCAGCACCAGGCGGCCACTCGACACGTACCGCTGCCTGATGGGGACGCGTTGCCAGGAGTAGGTCGGCTTCTGTTCAAGTTCGTCGAGGTGCGGAGCCTCCACCAAGTCCGACTCCTCGCTCACCTCCAGGACGAAGCGGGACGTCCCGGACGTGAAGGTCAGTCCCGGCTGGTCAGCCTCAAACGCCACGGCATGGCCGCGGCGTTCCCACTCGGTGGCGAGGATGTGGAACAGCCGAAGCGCTCGGTCGCGGCTGTCCTTTGACACGCGTAGCCGGGCCGGATCACGACCAAGCTTGGCGACCGCGGGGTGCAGCGGGTCAGCTTCGGGCGCGGTGAGCTGTGGCCGTGGCTCCCAGTACTTGGCGTCGGGGTGCTCTCCCTGCACCAGCTCAATCACCAGGTCGCCCTCGTCCCTGCCATGGTGGCGGAGGTGCATGCCCGCTGGCACGAGGTTTCTACGCTTCACGGCGGTGATGGCCCGGCGCCACGCGGCTCGGGTCTTGTCGTCGGGGTCGCCGATCTGAACGTGGCCGTCTTGCTCAGCGAGCAGCTTCAGGAGCGTCTCGGCTGTGATCTGCGGAGCCGATGGACGCTTCTTCTGCGATGCAGGCTTCGACGTGCGGCGCTTTCCCGTGGTCCTGGTGCGGCCAGCTACGTCCGGTCGCTCAGGGTGGTGGCCATGCTCAAGGTAGAACCGACCGGCTTCGGTGATCTCGGCTCGCCACCGGCCGTCGACGCGCGGCGTGACGACCAGGCCGCGATTGCGGAGGGCGTACACGGTGGTCGCTAGGGCGGAGTCGTGGGCTGTCACCTGGTCGTCCGGGTCACCGACGCGCTGGAGCACGGTGAGCTGGTGATCGGTGAGCTGGGCCCAGCGCTTCATGGGGCAACACCTACACGTATGACGAGCGGTAGACAAACAGCCTAGCAACTCGTAAGCCGATTGACGTAGACAGTACCAACATTTAGGCGTATATATAGGCGGCTCCCGCCTTACCGCAAACGATAACGACAGAAAAGCAGCACGTACGGATAAAGAAGCGAAAGATTCTCATGATCGACGAAGGAAACGTACGTTGAGCCACTAAGTCGGCAGGCTTAGTCATGTAGCTACACTAGGTAGGTGACACCCCGTAGCACTCGGTCAACACCCCGCAGCACTCGGTCAACAAGAGGATCCGTCTTTCCGATTTCCGAAATATTCGGACTACCACATGAAGCCATATTTCCAGCCACCGAAGAAGAACATAATGAAAAGGCATGCCCGTTCTCAAAGGTTAAGTGCGAGAAGTTTGACCAATACGGCATGAGTACTTGTTCCGCCTGGTACGCAGCAGCCGGAGATAGGGGCATACAAAAACGGTACGCTATATGCGATCATCGCCTCGATGGCGCCCCGATACAGTGGGCCGTGTCAGACCACTTCAAGAATAAGGAAGCGTTCATTGTTCCGGAAGTTACACTTGTTAATGAACCCAACAAGTTGAACGTTGACTACTTCGCCTTCGATTCGAGCAAAAAAGAAGTAATCGCAATTGAAGCCCAAACGATCGACACACGAGGCGGCAGTCTCCGACCAGCTTGGGATGCGTGGCTGAGCGGCAACACTGCCGATTGGCGCAGCTTCTACACTAAAGCAGTCAAAAAAGGCCGACGCGACACCGTTAACATCGGTGTCAATATTAGCAATGTACGGAAGCGTCTCGGCATTCAAATCGCAGAGAAGGGTGGCGTGTTTGCCCGAGTCGGCATACCACTATATGTAATTATGCAGAACTCGATTCTTGAGCGGTTGCGCTCTGTTATCGATTTTCATCCCAGCGAACAAGATGAGCCATGGGACATCACATTTGGTGGATTCGACTTCGACGATTCCGTCAACGCGGACGGCCAACTGGGACTAAAATTGATGAGTACTACAAGGACCACTTACGAGAGCTTCAGCTTAGCGCTAATTCGAGGAGCTTGGCAAGACGTTCGGCGCGAAGATGTCATTAGGAAGATCCGCGAAAAGCCTGGTCGCCAATTGATAACTCCACACGGACAGGTTCTTCCAGAACAGACGTCGCTGCCCTGGTAATTCCCGTGATGGACTATGTCAGTATTCGTTGCCCGATCCACAAGCATGATAGCAAAATTTTGGAGGTAGCCGGGCACACTCGCTTCACCTGATTCACATTCTTTTGGCTCACGAACCGCGGTGCCGGCATCCGGCTGCTCCTACGTGACACACCACGCATGCTGAGATCCGAAGCGTAGCGCACGGGCGCTCCGACCGGCCAGGTTGGATAGACGGTGCGACGCAGGAGCCACAGACGCCGCGGTGCCTACCTATCACGGCAGCTCAGACACTAGATTCACCCATCTAAGCCTAGATTGTCGGAACTGCTAGCTACGATGCTTCAGTGACGAACGGCAACAGCCAGCGCTCAACGCGAGGGACAGTCTTCCCGATCGTTGAAGCTTACGGGTACCCGCATGACTCTACGACGCCCGAAGCTCTTGCGACCTGGGCAGCGAAGGCTTGCCCGTTCGCTGGCGGGGCGTGCGAAAAGCAGCGTCAATACGGCTTCGGCTACTGCTCTGTGACGTATAGGGCGAACTGGGATGAACAGCCACGCAACTACGCCGTATGTGACCATCGTCTGGATGGCCCGCCCGTGGAGTGGGCCGCTCAGGACTACTTCGGGAACGCAAAAGCAACCCTTGTGCCGGAAGTGACGGTCACGGACAGTCCGAAGCTCAACATCGACTATGTGGCATTCGTCGACAGTCCAGATTGGCCTAGCGACCGAAGCTACATCGCCATCGAGACTCAGGCCATCGACCTCCGCGGCGGCGGCGTTGGCCCGGCTTGGAGGGCATGGGAGGCAGGCGATGTCGCGAACTGGCGCGGTTACTTCACCGAAGAGGCAGCGCGCAAAGGCCGTAAGGACACCGTGGACTACGGCGTGAACACCGACAATGTGTACAAGCGACTCGGCACTCAAGTCGCTGTCAAAGGTGAGTACCTAAAGCAGATCGAAGTTCCGCTGTACGTCGTCATGCAGCACAGTATCTTGCAGCAACTCCGCAAGCGGGTGAACTTCGTACCCGTGCAAGACAGCGCCCCGTGGGACATCACGTTCGCTGGCTTCGACTACACTGGCGGCCTAGAGTCCAATGGCCAGCTTAAGCTAGAGCGGGTCGAGGTTGTGCGCACGACACTTGAACACTACATCGAAGCCATGACTTCAAGCAGTGAAGGTGAAGTGTTGCGTGATGATTTCATCACGAGGGTGAAGAAAAAGCTTAAGTCTTCACCTCGCCAAGCCAACCTTTTCCCGGAGCTCTAGAAGAGGGGTTCTTGCGACCTCTCCTCCAGCAGTTCAACTTCGCCTGCTTCGTCGACGGCTTCGGCTATCGCGGTGGCGAAGTTAGGGTTTCCAACGTTCACTCTCGCCGACGTGGAGAAGTTGGAGGTAATCTCAAATCCGATCGCTCGGCGCCCGTTGGCGACAGCGACGGCAAGCGATCGCCCGGTGCCGCAAAAGGGGTCGAGCACCACGCCCCCAGGGGGGCACGAACTCAGAATTCGAGGCTCAATGAGCTTCACGGGGAAAGTCGCGGAGTGGCCATCTGAACCAGCCGCCACGTTCACTTTCACCACATCACGAGCGCCATCCTCAACGGCTGACATGTCGTAGTAGTACTTCGGCCGCCCTTCCTTCGGGCGCTTCACGAAGTGAAAGAAATGCTCGTGGGCGAGACGCAAGCGATCCTTCTCGGGCCGCGGCGGCACATTGCGCTTCTCCCAGATAAGGTCATTACGGAGAATCCAGCGCTTGTTCTGCATCGCGATGGCGAAGCGTGCGGGAATCAAGAGCAGTTGCTTCTCCTGCCTGAAACCGCCCATAGGGGTCTTTCGGCGCATCCTCGGGTTATCTCCAAGCCCTTGGCGACCATCAAACCGGATGCTCGACCACCTGGCGAAGTAGGTATCCCCGATGTTAATCCACATACTACCGCCGGGCTTCAGGGCAGCTGCTCCTCGCTGAAGAATCTCAACGAGGTTGCTCACGAACCACTCAGGCAGCGGCTCCATGCCGAGACAACCCCCGTGCAGCCGATACCAGTCATAGCTCGGAGGCTCTTCCTTGTCGTGCCCCTCAGCCAGCCACTCTTGGAGAATGTCCTCGTTGTGATCGAGCCCGTAGGTGCGCAGACCCCAATACGGCGGTGAGGTGATTACCAGGTCGATCGACTCAGGCGGCAGCTTCACCATCAGGTCGTAGGCGTCACCTTCATAAACCTCGGCTGCGCAACCCTTCTCAGGGGGCGCAATTTTCTGAGCGTCCACTACATCCGCCTCGGTTAATCACGGCGCACCGCGTATCAGGACATAAACAAGCGCAGATAATATCATACCGTCCGGGATTCAAAACATCCGGGGCCGTGGACGGTCGCAGGCCGGATCATAAAGACACGGCACTCGATTGGCACATACCGGACAGCAGTGGAATGCCAGGCGGACACCAGTCAAGTTAACGGTCAGACGTTTCTAGACCGGAGCTAAGCTGCACGCTTTTCGAGTCGCACGATTCGACGTTCATGGTCCTGCACGATCGTGTCGACAGCATCGGCTCGTTCGCCAATGGCATCGAGAATCGTATCCAGCTTGGCATCCATGCGCTGCTCGCTCTGAGCAATGCGCTGGTCTATGTACCGCTCGGTCGCGGTCGCGCGGGCGTCTATCAGTTGTTTCAAGTCTTCAAATTGTTCGTCTGTCATATAGTTCCAGTATGCGCCATACGACTCGGATGATCAAGGCCCATCGGACGCCCCAGTACCACTCGGCTCCCATCCCCTGTTCTGCCCGAGCGAAGTCACTTGCCGCCGAGCCTAGTAGAACACCGTAACGAACCACTTTCCTTTGCCGATATGCCGCTTACAGCTAGGCTGTTTGATCCGCGTAGAGGGTGGCATCACATGGAGCTAGCAAATGAGTGGATGACAGGTCGCGGATCTCGCGGTTTGTTCGACGGCGACCAAGGTCAGGTGGCAGTCTTCCTCGACTTTGAGAACCTCGTGCTGGGGGCGGCCAACGAGCTGGAGGGCGCGAGCGAAGCTGTTCCGACAGACGCTCTCGCCTGGTTGTGCCGCGGCTTCGGCAACGCGTCCATCCGCCGGGCGTACGCGGACTGGGCCAACCCGCGATTCGGCACCTACCAGAACGCCCTAGCGATGAACGGTGTCGACCTGGTGCAGATCGGCCGATGGGGTGGCGCTGGTCAGCACAAGAACGCGGCCGACATCCGCCTGGCCGTCGACGCAATGGAAACGCTCATCACGCACCCTGGTGTGGGTGTCTTCGTCCTCGCCACCGGTGATAGCGATTACACACCACTGGTGACGCGCCTCCGTGAGCATGGCAAGCAAGTCATCGGGGTCGGAACACAGGCAAGCGCGAGTAAGCGCTTGGTGTCGGTGTGCACCCAGTACCGCTACTGGGGGAGCCTTGTAGCCGAGGTCGACCCCACAGCCAAGCCGAAGACGGTTGCCACATCCGACATCGCGGAGGCCGAGCAGCTGCCCATCCGCGCGTTCAACGCGATCAGCTCCGATACACCGACGGCATCGGCGCTGAAGAGCAAGATGCGGGCACTGGATCCCTCATTCGACCAGGTCACCTACGGCTGTCGGACGTTCCGCGACTTCCTCGGCAAGTTCCCACACCGCGTGCGGCAGGTAGGTGACTCGGGCAGGGACAAGACGTATGCGATTGTCGAGTGAAGTTCTATCCCAACAGCTTCGGCACATCCTCACTGTGGGCACTACGTCGCGGCAGCGACCTCCTCCTCCAGCACCCACACGAACGCCACCCCGGCACGCGGCAACATCCAGCCGTCGAAGCTGATGTTCACGGTCTTCGGCTCATCGCTCCGCCGGGAGTGTTCGACACGGGAGACCTGGCTACTTGCGAAGAAGTCCAGCGTGTTCATCCGCCTGATGCCCGCTTGGCCGTAGTCGAGCTGCACGTGGAAGCCCTTGGTCGGCCTCGGCAAGTCGAGGTAGAGCAGGTGGCCGTGGCGGAGGACGAGTGCGCGGTAGGTGTACGCCACCGTGATCTCCTCGCTGCCGTGGGCCTTGCTGCCTAGGTTGACGGTGTAGAGCTGGGCGTCGGTGCGCTCAGTCCGACGTATCTTCCGCGGCTTGCCGTTGACCGTGACGCTGGTGAGCTCGAAAACCTCCGGGTTGGCGGCGTCCAGGCCGCTCGACGGGTCGAAGTGCCACACGGACGTGACGGCCTGGTCGCGCAGCAGCTCGCGATACTCGGCGGGGTCGGAGACACAGGAGAAGCGCATCGTGCTGGTGGTTGGCCGCACCTTGTACTCCCAGCGGACGGTAGCGACGAACATCGAGTTGGCCGCACTCGCTGGTCGTCCGTTCCATGGGTGCAGGGCCACCGTGGCGTCGACGTCGCGCCAGCGCTCGGGCGCGTGGATGACTTGGTTACGCAGGTCGGCGTAGAGGTCGTGTGCGAGCGCCTTGTCCTTGAGCCGCAAGGCAATAGCGTTGGTGGCCACCCTGTCGAGGTGATCGTCGGAGGCGACGCCCTCCAAGGTTTTGGGGTCGAAGGCCAAGGCGTCGAGGACTGCGTCCCGGATGGCGGGTGCCTCGGCCCGTACCGCTTCGCGGAGTCCTTCCTTGGTGTGCTGCTCGCCGAGTTCCCGATCCAGGAGCTCGAAGAAGAAGCCGACGACGCCGATGCCGAAGAGCCCCGAGCCGAGTTCGGTCAGCGGGATGGGGATCGGCAGTGCCGCAAGGAGGCCGGCTAGCGGCGGCCACTTGACGAAGATGAGGGTCACGAGGCCACCGGCAGCAAGGAGCACAGCGACGAGCTGGGCTTTGGTCTTGTAGAGCTGACGGAACGACGTGGCCATGCAGCCTTATTGTACCAAGTTTTGTCTTAGTGTTGAATACGTAGACGACGGCCCTGGGTGCTACAGACACCCAGGGCCGTCGTTGTGCCTTCATGGGCGGCCGGCTTAGATGCCGCCGCCGCCACCGCTGATCACGATGCGCATGACTCACCCCCTCGTAGATCACTGCGGGGCCGCTGTTGATCTTCTGCGGCCGAGGACACGGCCACAATATCCGATTTTGGGATATTGACAAGCGGCGAAGTGCTCTATGCCCGTGGACAAGGGCATCACGGCTGAGGAGTACCGCCGCTTCCGGGTGCTCCTCCGGCAGTTGCGCTTGGAGGCGGGGCTGACGCAGGTCGAGGTGGCGGAGCGCCTGGATGAGCCACAGTCGTTCGTCAGCAAGTACGAGTCGGGTGAGCGGCGCCTGGATGTGATCGAGCTGCGTGAGGTCGCGACAGCGCTCGGGACGACGCTGGCCGCAGCAGTAGAGCGGCTTGAGCGCGAGTTAGAAGACAGCCCCGCCGACGCGGAGAAGGACTAACACGACCTACATCGAGGGGCGCCCGCGGAGTGTCACACGGGCTGCCTCACCTCGTAACGAGAATGACACCTGCAACCACTGCACCTGAAGCGCCGTTCCACACAAACTCAAAGAGCTGGACCGCCCAGTCCTTCAATCCGTCGTACCATTTGTACGTATCCATAGCGGTCTCCTCTCTTCCTTCGTTACGCTTCCCTTTCAGAATCAAAAAACGGCCGGTTACAAAAAACAACACGCTCAGGATTGCCAGGAGTTGAACCTGGCCGGTGCCGAAAACTTCGCGCTTACACGCTCGCTATAGCGTAGTGTGTCCAGCGATCAGGATCGACCGCCAAATGGCGGTTTCCGCTTCGCACTGGACTGCGCACCAAGAGTGACAGCCCAGGCGGCGCGCTGCTCGAGACGACGGATGCGGCGTTCGTGATCCTGCTGTCCCGACTCGATGCTTGTGAAGCTTCACCGATGGCATCTTGGATGGTGTCGAGTTTGGTATCGAGGTCGTCGATGCCATGACCGAGGCTTCCCTCGACCGCCAACAGGTCTTTCCTGGTAGCTATGTTTTCCATCAGGCGCTGTTCAGACGCTGACACCAGCCAGCCACCTGTTCGTTCAGGCACAAGTGTCGGCGTGGCCGCAGCGCCATGAGCCTGAGGCGCTGGTGCAGCTTGACACCAAGGTGAACCAAGTCGACACCGGGCGCCGCATCAACGCGAGGCCGCGGGTGGTCGTATTGGCGATCGCTGGACGCAAGTGGAACGTGAAGCAGCTGTTCACCTTGTCGATGGTCGACCTGTTACGGCTCAACGAGGATCTGCACCATCTCGGTGTCACGCTGCAGTTCGCTGACATCCCGTTCGTGCAAAAGTTCAAGGGCCGCGGGTCGGCGGGATCGAAGGGCGAGCAGGCGGCTTAGGTCATTGGCAGGACACGCACGAGGCCACTAGCAGTGGCCCGTCATGCGTTACGCGCCAAGGCAAGACAGGCCCCCAGGTCGCGAACAGGCAACGATCGTTACACCGCGCGATCAGGTTCACCCGAACGACGCAATCCGCCACCTCAACTCAGTCAGCGGTGACGCCGGTGCGTAACAATCGCTACCAGCCTGCCGATCAGGAGCCAAGACGGCGTCCATGTGGGTGACCTGCATAGCAAGAACGCAAGCGTTACTCACATACGCCAAACTTGCCGCCTAGGAGACCACCATGCGCATCGACCGCCTCGCGGTGAGGAACTTCCGCAACCTCGCGGACGTCGACCTCAGGCTGCTGCCCGGCACTGTGATCGTTGGCGAGAACCGCGCCGGTAAAAGCAACCTGATCCATGCGCTGCGACTGATTCTCGATCCGAACATGTCCTACACCGATCGACAGTTGACCAGCGAGGACTTCTGGGGCGGGTTGCATGAGGAGGCTCGCGACCCGATGACCGAAGGTCAAGTGATCGAAGCGTCCATCGACATAGTCGACTTTGAGGCCGATCGAAAACTAGTGTCGGTACTCAAAGATGCCTTGGTCGAAGACGAGCCCATGAGGGCCAGGCTCACCTACCGGTATGCGCCGATCGACACAGGTGAAGAGACTGTTACTAAACCGCAGTACCGCGGGGCGGTCTATGGCGGCACCGACGTGAAGCGTCAGATCTCGACGGAGCTACGTGGCTACCTGTATCTTCACTTCCTCCATGCACTCCGCGACGTCGAGTCGGACATCCGGAACTGGCGTCGGTCGCCACTTCGATCCTTGCTTCTAGGTGTGGCTGCAGCAGCCTCCGACGAAGATCTTAGTGAAGTTCAGGACGCTATGCGGCAGGCGAACGCTCAACTGAACGGCCTCGATGTCGTGAAAGAACTCAGCGAGAGCATCGGAGCGCGGCTTGTCGACATGGTGGGATCGAACCATGCAGTCGACACGACGCTTGCTGCAGCCCCCGAGGATCCTCAGAGCCTCATCCGCAGCATGCGACTCTTCCTCGATGGCGACGCCAACCGGAGCCTCAGCAGCGCAAGCCTCGGCACGCTCAACATCATCTACCTAGCGCTGCACGAACTCCGACACGAGACACGGCGCGTGAACGAGGTGAGTGTCGCTCATGTCGTCATGGCAATCGAAGAGCCTGAAGCACACCTTCACCCCCACCTGCAGCGACTTGTCTTCAAACGCATGCTCGCCAGAAAGGACGGCTTGGAGACGGTCATGGTGACTACCCAGTCACCACACATCGCCAGCGTCGCCGACCCGCGAAGTCTGGTCGTGCTGCGCACCGTTAACGGGCAAACGATGGCAAAGGAAGCTCACCACGCAGAGCTTACAGAGACCGAGTGGGATGACGTCGCTCGATACCTCGACGCAACGCGAGCAGAGTTGGTCTTCGCACGCCGAGTTCTCCTGGTGGAGGGCTTCGCCGAACAGGTGCTCGTCCCACGGCTTGCTCTGTCGCTCGGGATGGACTTGGACAAGCTTGGTATCTCTGTCTGCGCGATCCATGGCACGCACTTTGCGAGCTATGTCCAGCTATGCGAAGCACTCGGCATTCCGTGGGCAGTCTTCACTGATGGAGATCTCGACGCAGAAGGAGTAAGCCGCGGAGCGGGCCGCGCAGCAGCCCTTGCCGAAATACTCGGCGGCTCACCGGATCCCGAAGATCACGGGATCTTTGTCGGCACCACCACTCTGGAACATGACCTGCTCGACAATCCAATCAATATTCAGGAGTGCTTCTCGACCTTGAGCGATCTGTGTAAGGCCCCTTCGCAAGCGAAGATCGCTGACTGGGGAGGTACAGATCCAGGCTACGCCGAGTTCATGAAGATGATCAACAATGCAGGAGGCAAGGGTCGCTTCGCCCAGCGGCTCGCCCTGCGCGAGATTCATGCCCCGCGCTACATCACTGCAGCTCTCCGCTACCTGGAAGCGCTATGAGCAAGCTGTCAGGGTCGGTTGACGAACTCCGCAAAAACGATCGCCAGTGGGATGCCTTCACGACTGACGGCCACTGCATCGTTCTGGCTCCGCCGGGGAGCGGCAAGACGAAGCTACTGACGACTCGGCTCGCCTACGACCTGGTCAACAAGATCGAGCGCCCGCAGGGTGCCGCGTGCATTACCTTTACCAACGCCGCGGCGGATGAGCTGCGGCGACGAGTCGAGCATCTCGGTGTCGAAAATCGGTTAGCTCTCTTCGTCGGCACAGTGCACGGGTTTGCACTCCGTCGTATTGTCACCCGCTTTGCGCGGCTTGTTGGACGGCCAGACCTTGAAAACATCACGATCGCAACGAAACAGCAGTGCGATCAGATATACGATTACGCAATTTCCTCGTACTTCAGCGCGAAAGATAGCCGGTACGTCAAGTCGACCATCGTGCGCAATAGGCAGCGCATGGCCACCAATGCAGAATGGGCACGACATGGCGATAGACTTCTTCACGCACACCTCCTGTTCGAACGAGAGCTGAAAAATCGTGGGCTTCATGATTTTCTCAGCGTCATCGAACTCGCCGTAAAATTCGTGGAGCAGCACAAGGCAATTCGGACTGTTCTCACGGCCGAGTACCCCCACTTGTACATCGATGAATACCAAGATCTTTCACCGGGGCTCGACCGACTCGTCAAAGCACTGTGCTTCGATCACATCACGAACTCCGAACTCTTTGCAGTGGGAGATCCGGATCAGTCAATTATGGCCTTCACCGGAGCACGTCCCGAGCTGCTACACGCACTTGCCGGGCGGACGGATGTAGCTCGTGTCGAACTTGAGCACAATTACAGATGTGGCCAAGGAATCATCCAGCTCGCAAACAGGATGCGCCAAGGACGTCCAGCGATCACAGGTGACCGCCTCGGTGGCGATGCGTCCGCGATCCACTGCCCTGAAGGACTTGACGAACAGTACAGTTCGATAGTGACGTCAGTGCAGGCAGCGCAGCAGCGTGGAGTACCTCTGCACGAGATCGGAGTACTTGCTCCGCACAATGATCAGTGTCGGCGCATCGTTGACTTTCTTCGGGCCGCTCAAGTTCCTGCGTTCTTCCGGGATGCGGACGGCACCTATCGTCCTACTCCCTTGACTGGGTTCATCGAAGGTTGCGCCTCTTGGGCGACACTGGGGCGCGAACAGAGTCACTATCGTCTAAGCGAGCTACTCCGACGCTGGCGCACAGCCTTGGGCCAGCGTTGGACGATTGATGACGATGCAGCACTTGTCGACATGCTGATGAAGTATCGCGAGAAATCTGATACATCGGCCCTGGCCTTCCTCACAGAGCTACGCAACGTCGGGCTTGACGCAGCCCTCCGTGAGGGAACACTTGCTGATGAAGCGATGGAAGTCAAGCGGATGGCTAAGGCGCTTGATGACGGTGATCTATCCGGACTCTCGGTCAAGGGCCTTGCAGAGCGCGCACGTCGATTCGACCGTGTCGAAGTGACAACGATGACCTCAAGCAAGTCTCTCGAATTCGATGTCGTGATGCTGGTAAGCGCCGACGAGGATTACATGCCGGACTGGCGAGCTAAGAGAGACCCTTCGCCCACGGCACTTGCCGAGGAGCGCAGGAAGTTCTATGTCTCAATCACGCGTGCACGTAACGAGCTGCGTATATCCTACTCAGGCTTCGTGCTTAAGCCGTGGGGTGAAGAGGCACGGTTGGGGCCGAGCCGGTACTTGCGCGAGATCGAACTCATATAACCCTCTGCACCTCGCGGATAAGATCCCGCGTGCAGCGTCATCAGCTCGACCATAGAATTCTTAAATAGCAAGGGCTTCCCGCCAACAGGCGACGGCTTCTTCTATTTGCCCAGTCGAGCGTAACGGTACCGCAAAGATTCCAAACGGATCAACAACCGTGACAAGAGTGGGCCAAACGTAGAGCACAATATAGCGATGAAGCGATACACCTTAGCAGGACATTTCTCCACAAGCTACATTCCATCCAGTTGGAGTTCAGTAGTGTCAGCGCGCAAGTCGAAGAGGCAAGGCCCCCGCCAAACGGGCAGGCAGGTGAGCGATACGGCAGAACAGTCAGGCAGGAAGGCATCCAGTCGAATGTGGGTGGTGCTCAGCGCCATAGCAGGGTAAGAGGCCGGTGGAGCGAGTCTTGGCCACGGTGGAAGGCTCCCGAGTACGGTGACGAAGGTGCCCGCCAGCGTGGCGGGACAGGTCGGCAACAGGGCAGCGGTTTCGGGGTGAATCACCCGAACGGTTCGGCTCCTAGGACACCCCGTCCTACTGCTTCGCCACCCATTCGCCAACCCGCCTGACCTGCGTACTCTGGGTAGTGATCCGGCTTCACCCCTGGCAGGGAGGTGCCCAGCCATGAGCGACGACATGACCCTCGGCGAGCGCATCAAGCGTGCCCGGACGCGACGCCAGTTCACCCAGGAGCAACTTGCCGAGAAGGCAGAGGTCAGTGTCGATCTCATCCGCAAGCTGGAACAGGGCGTGCGGCACACCGCCAGCATGAGCTCGCTGACCCGCATCGCCCGCGCCGTGGACAAGGACGTGCCGCAGCTCCTCGGCCAGACGAGCACCATCGCGCCGAAGGTAGACGAAGAAGCAGTCGGCATCCTGGCCATCCGCGACGAACTCACGTCGCTGTCCTACTTCCCCGGCCTGGCCGATGAAGAGGTCTTCAACGACGAGCCGCCCACGGTCGACGGACTACGCATGGCGCTCGCTCACGCCGAGTCGATCCGTCAGCACGGCTCGTTCGCGCAGCTCGGCGTCATGCTGCCGGGGCTCATGGCCGAGGCACGGGCCGCGGTGCGGGAGCTGAGCGGCGACGACCAGGTGGCGGCGTTCGGCTTGCTGTCCGAGGTCATCCAGATCGCCTCGACCATGCTGACAGCGCTCGGCAAGCCGGACATCGGGTACATCGGCCTGATCCGCGCCCAGGAGGCAGCCGAGAAGTCCGGCAACGAACTGCTCCAGGCGATGAACGTCTCGGCCTTGTCGTGGGTGTTCTTCAAGCAGGGGCGCCTGGACGACGCCGAGACGGCGGCACTACGGAAGGCCGAGCAGTTGGAACCGGACTTCGTGCGGGGCTCGGCGGAGAGCTTGGCGGTGTGGGGCATCCTCATGCTGCGTGCTTCAAGCGCCGCAGTACGGAACAAGCAGGTCGACCGCTCCGAGGAGCACATGAGCTTGGCGCGTGCAGCGGCAGCACGGGTGGGCAAGGACTACAACATCTACGCCACACCGTTCGGGCCGACGAACGCCGGGATCGCGGCTGTGAACGCCGCTGTCGAGAGCGAGCGCTTCGAGCACGCTCTAGATCTGGTGAAGACCGTGCCGACGAACGGCTGGGTGTCGCCAACCTGGCGTGCGCGGCACCTGCTCGACGTGGCCATCGCGCATAGCGAACTGGATCAAGACGAGGCGGCCACAGCTCAACTCCTTGCCGCAGAACAGATCGCGCCAGAGTGGATGCGGTACCACACCCTGAGCCGCCAGACGGTGCAGGAACTGGCCGAGCGGGCGCGACGGAAGCAGACGCCGCTGCTTCGGCTGGCGGATCGGCTGAAGATCGAGCTGTAGGGCCTCCAGAGCGACACAGCGCGGAAGACCCGCCTTACCCCTGCCTAGCGAGGCGCCACGTCTCCACCCTCCACAGCTTTCGGGTTCGTGCGTTCGACCTTGGCGACGACTTCACCATGGTGAACACGAACGGACTCGAGGATCCTCACGACGTCATCAGCCGCGTAGCCGTCGGCCGTCAACTCCAGCCCCTTGGTCTTGATCCGAATTTTGCGGCCAGAGCGCGCCTTCAACCAGGCCCTCACCGCGACGCCCAGCGAAATCCAGAAGGCCTCGTTGGAGATCGTTGCCACAACAAGTTCGTACGCAGGGCCGTTGGAGAACTCTGCCCCGTAACTCGCCTCGACACCCTCCGTCCTCAGCAAGCTGATCATGTCGCGACCGTGATGCCGATTGACCCGGATCTTCACATCAGTACTCGTCCAGGCTTCAAGGCCGAGGACAAGCGGCTGCTCGTGCTGAGCTGTCTCCGTCACGAGTTCAGCATGCCAGTCGATTGACGACACATCAGTCTTGGGCCGACGAAGTCGCCCTCCCTTGATCGTGTTGCGCCGCCAGACCTCGCGGTTACACGCCGCCCGGCGCAGGCGCTTGACCACTGCGTCCTATGACGCCCTGTCCTACCCCGCCCGCGCGTTCGTGATCGCTCTGAACCTCTGTCACTTCCGGGCTGTCTAGGTTCTTGCCACTGTTGGTCAAGGCATCCGGCGCCGGGTGACACCCCGACTGGTCGGTATCGGCGCGCTTCTCTCCCACTGCCGATCCGGCCCGCTCCCCGGCGCTGGGTGCCGCCCACCACGACCGAAACGCCGAACAGGAGCAGGTGGCGATCCTCATGACCGACCTGGCGGCCGTAATCCCATGCAGGGCAGGGACATCCTCGGCGAGAGCACCACGTCCGCAGCCGACGTTCCCGAACCAGCCACCCTCTACTACCTGACGGTAATCGCCTTCCTGCTGCATGTCGATGTCGATGGCTCGTGTCCGCGGTGTCGTGAGGTGTGGCCCTGCGACCACCTGCGCCTGGTGTACCGGCTTCGGGAGGCGTTCTAGCCATGCAGCCGTTGAGGAAGTACAGGCCTACCTTCGACGGGGACGCGCCCAAGGTCGTCTACGGCTACTTGCTGGCCGAGGAGCCGGACGAGCTGGAAATCGTGGCCTGGCAGCGGGAGATCCGGCACTTCTGCCGCACCCATGGCCTCGTGCTCGCCAACGTGTTCGTTGACCGAGGGCCGCTTGGCGACACCGTGCAGCGGCCTGGCCTTGGTGGCCTCCTGGACGTGCTCGCCATGCCGGAGACGTTCGGCTTCGTGGTGCCCGGCAACGAGCACTTGTCCCGCTCGAAGCAGGCGCTCATGGTGCTGGCGCTGCGGATCTCGCAGACGCAGGCGCAGATCGTGGTCATGAGCCAGCACACAGACGACACGTCGGTGTGGTGGTAGCGCCCATGTTCGAGGACGACCTCGTGCGGCAGCTGCTGCACGAAGCTCATTTCGTCGCGCTGCCGTTGCTCGACGGCGACGGCGTCTTCGCCGGGCTGCATCTCCACCGCGTCACACCAGGTGGTGTGGTCGACGTCGTCCAGGTGTGGGCTGACGACCGGGAGCTGTACCACGCTGCGCACGCGCGGGTGCAGAACACCTTCAGCCCCGACGCGCCGTTCGCGCCGCCCGCGGCGCTGGTTCGCGTCAGCGGTCGTCTCGGCGACATCGCAGGGGCGTTGCTGCTACCGCCAGGCCAACGGCTTCCGGCTCCGCCAGAGTAGCGCCTGGCGCCTGGCGCCTGGCAGCCCAATCCCAAAGACAACCCCTTCGCCGTGAAGGGGTGGATCAAGCACATCTACGAGAGGAGGTGATTCACATGGATGAGTCCGAACTGGGACTGGTGGTGGAGGTGCAGCGCACCTCGGTCGTCCAGAACCGCACGGAGCTGCAGGCGTCGGACGGCGCTGTCGGCGACTCGGGTGAGACCCGTGACCCGTAAGCCGTAGCACCGCTCCTTCACGTACACCCACCCGAAGCAGGAGGGGCTCCGCACCTGGCTACGCCGCGGAGCCCCTCCTGCCATGAAGAGATAAGGACACCCACGTGATGGATCACCTGTTGGTGCGGGGCATCGAGGACGTCCTTGGCTGGATGGGGCCGGGGCTTCTTGGCCGGGAGTTCGCCCGCGGCGCGCTACCCGACCCGGCCTTCGGCACGAAGCTGCTCACGCCCGAGAAGCTGCTGGACATCATCATGCGGCGGAGCCTCGCGGCCTCGCGCCTGCGCATCTTGCAAGGTGGCCGCGACCTGCACCCGAACGCCTTCATTGCGACCAAGCCCGTCCGCCGCTCCGAGGGCGTCCCGATGGTCGACATGGAGCGGCTCGGACGGCTCATCCAAGAGGGCGCCACGCTCGTGCTCGACGGGGTCAACATCTACGACCCAACCTTGGAAGTCGCCTGCCGGGCACTCCAGTGGTGGACGCACGAGCTGGTGCAGGTCAACACCTACCTCACCACCGGGGATGCAGCCGGGTTCTGCCTGCACTGGGACGACCACGACGTGCTCATCGTGCAGGTGGCCGGGCAGAAGTCGTGGGAAGTCCGGGGCCTCACCCGCCCGGCGCCGATGTACCGCGACGCCGAGCCAAACACTGAGCCGCCCGAGGAGATCGTCTGGCAGGGCACCATGCAGCCCGGCGACGTCATGCACATCCCCAGGGGCTACTGGCACCAGGCCACGCGGGAAGACCGAGGTGACGGCTTCAGCTTGCACCTGACGTTCGGCTTCCCCCAGCGCACCGGCGTGGACTACTTCACTTGGCTGGCCGACCAGTCTCGGCGCAGCGAAGTGTTCCGGCACGACCTCGCCCGCTGGGACTCGGTGCGCTTTCGAGGTGAGCAGCAGTTCGCTCTTACGGACGGTGCGGTGAAGCTGGCCGCGACGACGAGCGTTGACGACTTCCTGTCCGCCCGGAAGCGGGAGATCCCGCCGAGCAGGCACATCACCACGCACGGCGTGTTCGGTTCTCCCTCGGCGGTGGTCTGCGTGACGGAGTTCGCGCCGCACCTGGAGGAGCTGGACGACACGGTGGTGCTGGCAGCAGCGGCCCGGCGGATCGAGTTTGGGAAGGCGGCGCTTCCGGCGCTCCGCCACTTCCTGAGCGGAAGGCCGGTAGCTGTCGAGGATGTGGCAGCCGAGACCGGCGTCGACGCGGCGATGCTGGCCGAAGTCCTGGTGGAGGAGGGCATCTGCGCGGCGGTGACGCCGGAGCTGGCCTTGGGCTACGAGGGCGTGCTCACGAGCAAAGGTCGCTAAGCAGCCTCTCGGCGTTGTCCGTCGCGAGCGGCACGAGGTCGTCGGCGTAGCCGGGCGGGTAGCTCAGAATTTCGGCGCAGTGGTAGAGCTGCGCGAGCTTCCCCGTCCGGCTGTCCAGGTCGTCTCGAAGTTCCTCGAAGACGCGCTGCGCCAGCTCGGGCACGGCGAAGGAGGAGGCCCAGAGGTTGGCGGCGTCCCACCCTCGCGGTGCCATGCCCCAGTCTTCCCAATCGAGGAGGTAGCAGGTTGGAGCCGTCAGGTTGGCCCAAGCGAGATCGGCGTGGGCGGCCCGCCATTCGGTGACCGAGGTGTCCACAGCTGGGAACAGCTTGTGGATAGTGGCGCTGACGCGCTCCTGGGTGACGGGGTGGAGGTGCGGGGTGGCTGTCCGCGTCGTGGTGTGGGCGGCCAGGGCCTGCATGGAGTTCCGGAACGTCTCCCACCACGACTCGGACAGGCCGGGGTTGTCCTTCAGGGTGCCCCCAGCCTTGATGGGCTTGTCCGTGATGAGCTCGGTCTCGTCGGCTCGCCACATAACGCCGAGGTCGTGGTCGATCCAGGAGAAGCCTTGGAGCCAGGCGGGCATGGCGACGCCGTCAAGGACGGCGGCGGTTTCGAGGCCCCAGCCCTGGCCATCCACGCGGGCGAGGTCACGGACTTCGATACGCACCCAGGTGCCGCGGGAGGTGGCAAGACCGAGGGAGCGGCGTTTGCGGACTTCGGAGTAGGGGTTGAAGTCGGTGGCGAGGGCTTTCTGGATGCGATCTACGACCGCATCGGTGGAGGTTTTGCGGAGGTCGGGGGACACGGGTCAAGCATAACGGCCACCACAACCCACAACTACCATGCAAATCACGCTTCAACCTCATAAACTACGTGACTCTTTCCATCTCCCGGATATTCGCTGAGCCACCCGACTTGCATCGAATCGACGCAAGCGACGACTAAGCCCGCGAGGTTCCGACGACGCAAGTCTTCTATCAACCGGGGCCACGTTGGACAGCACGCATGAACCCTATACCTTCGTCGCGATAATTAGTACGCCACCAGTAACTTCAGCATTAACCGACCCCCCTTCATCCGCAATCCAGTAATCCTCCAGGGCGTCATACATAATGCGGACAAATAAGCGCCTCGGCACGGCCGTCTGCCGAACCACAGACGGAGCTTCAATGCTAATCTTGGCATAGCCTAGTACGTCACCGATATAACCAGATACCCTTGTTTCGTAACGCACAACGCTGACAACCGAGAGCCCGACATCCGTCAATATCGCCGCCCATTCATCGAGTGAACGGTAGTGATAATGACGCATCTCAGCAGTAAACAGGCGACGATACTCAGCCGACGCCAACTCATCCTCGACGAACGCCGGGTCACCAAAGAACAAAGTTTGCTCTTTGTATTCAGATGGTACGGAAAAAATAAATCTGCCACCTGCAGCAAGCACACGCGCGGCTTCACGAACCACCGCCCGATCGTCGGGTATATGCTCTAGGGTAGAGTTCGATATGATGCAGCGGACTGCGCCGTCATGCAAGGGAATCGTGCGAGCATCAGCGTGAATAAGTGCAGAATACACACGTCTACCTCGCGCCAGTTCCAAGTCATGGGCATCAGCATCAAGCCCGATTGCGCCGCGAAGGTCTATAACGGTGGCAAACTTGCCATTCCCGCAGCCGATGTCGAGAACCGGATGCGGGATACTGGACGGATAAAGCCGCCCTTCAAGGGCACGTAATAGTGCTAAAGCTGGCCGTTCTGGCCACGCCAGCAATGCACGTGACAGACAGTTATCAGGCAACTCTTGCAGCCGAAAATCATGCTCCGAACCATCTCGTCCTAACATGACATTAGCACCTGCTTCACTGTCCGATTGACTACTACTCGTGGAACACTAGGCGACTCTCGACCAGGATGTTTCGACCTAGCACCGACTCGTATACTTCATCAACGCTACCAAACACTGCGTCCTCAAACGGCAACTCAAGCGCTTTGGCGGCTAGCCTCACGCTCTCCTCGTCCGAGCCTTCAATTTCTAGGAATGTTGGCAGACTCGGCCAAGTATCGAAATCATACTTAACACCATCAAGCTCCCACTCTTCACGGTAGTTTTCTTGATACCGAAGTGCCTTGAAGCCCATAGCTTCCAGCAGATGTTGAGCCGCCGCAAAGTCAGACACCTGCACTTCAGCTTCGAGGATGCTGTCGATCGACGATTGCTCCGAATTGGTCTGCTTATAGGTCAGTGTCACCGAATTGCCCTGGTCGCGCAGTCGCAACCATCCACCCTTCCTGGCAATTTCTTCGTTCTTGAAAACAACCCGCTTCATCAAAGTGCGAGGCAATACGCAAACAGCGCCACGGTCACGAAGTACTTCCACTTTGCCTTTAACGTCAATATTTGTAAAACGTGCTTCATACTCAGGATTCACTTGCATACTCCAGTTAGCTCCATATCCTCCAATCTTAACAAATTTCGAACGATTTCGCAAAACGGCAGATCGACTATTGCTTACGGAAGGGTTTCAGAGTACATCGTATCGATCAGCTAAGACCATGGCAGCAATTCGTCCGGCGACAAAACAACCAGGCCGGTCGGCCTACTGGCAACCACAACACGCAGAACCCCGGTATCGCGCAAAAGTTCTCGGCAAGAACCACACGGCGAGAGGATCTCGAAACCCTCGTGTAGTCGACGAATTGCAACACAGGCATCGATACGCTCGACGCCGGCAGTCAACGCCATACCCAGAACTACCGGCTCTGCGCATACCGAGCAGTGACTACAAGTCGTCGAACGTACTTGCACCGCCGAAAAGACTTCTCCATCAAACGCCCTCACGGCCGCAGCAACACGTACTGAGACAAAGCGACAGGCATCGAGAGTCGCCCAGCATGACTTGAGCAACCCGACAAGCGAAACATCCCCATCAACGTTTATATCTTCCGGGGTCAAAGGCCAACTCCTGCCGCACCGGCCCAGAACTCCGCCGGAAACTGCCTGCGCCACACCTCGCGACCATCGTCCATGAAAACTGGTGGTCGCAACCATGTGTTTGCGACCCAGTCTCCAAAGGCATAAGCGCCGACAGCATCGATGCATACCAGCGTGCCGGGCTCAAGGTTGGCTGGCGCAGTGATCCGCCCGAACGTGTCGCCGCGATGACATAGAGGTCCGACCAGATCGTAAGTTACTTCCATCCCACTCGCCTTATTCAAGTCCAGCACGATTCGTCGCTTCTCGTCGCTCCGTGAACAGGCCAATGCGTTTGTTCCGATGTCGAGCACCGCGCAAGAAGAGTTATCATCGTGACGAATGCTCACAACGCGTGTTACCGCCAACATTGCGGGCTCAGCGATAAACCTGCCAGGTTCGGCAACTAGGCGCATGATGCCCAGTCCGCGGAGAGTATGCGCGTAATCCCGGAAAACTCCGGCAATACCGTCGAGGTCAGCGGAACTCTGTACTTCGGGTTCAAGAGGTACACCTAGCCTAGAAGCCAGTTCATACAGCGGCCCTCGACGCCGCTTTTCAACAAAACCCGAAGCCAAGCCACCGCCAATGTCGAGCGTCGATACCCGTACGCCTCGGTGATAAAGCTCTTTCAGAAGTTCACATATCTGAGCTAGAGAGCGGCGGAAAATCTGCGCAGATACGAGCTGGCCGCCAAGATGCATGTGGAGCGCCTCCACAGTAACGTTCTTGGCCTGCGAAAGGCGCACCATAACTTCCACTATCTGACGACCTGTTGCCGACCAGCCGAATTTTGCCGGGTTTTTACCGAGATGTTCAGTTGGGTCGCTGCCTTCCTCGCCAGTCACTCCTGGCACATGAACACGGACACCGACGCGTAGTATTTCAGCATTCGCATTGTGACGGCAGAGACGATCTACTTCGGTATCCGTTTCAACGTTGATGAGTCGTGGCGCATCGCCCTGTAGGACTTGTTCAAGGAGGCCAGCTTGCTTACCAATTCCATTGACGACGATTGAAGAGGCGGACACAAGCTTTCGCGCGAGCTCCCACTCCAAAACCGACGTGACCTCAGCACCAAACCCGTGACGAACAACTTCTTTGCATAACGCAGGAAGATAGTTGGTCTTAAACGAGTAGTACGCCTCCACAGGAAACGACAGCGATGCAGTGAACTTGCGGAATCGTCCAATCGAATCGCCCAGCCGCGAGTTTGAAAGAAAAAGGAACGGCGTGGCATGGGCACCGGCAAGCGTAAACGCCTGACGATGGATTGACTCAAGCAACAGACACCCGCTCATTGAGAAGTTGGACTATACGCGACACGGTTTGGTCAGGATTGAGGCCGGTGATGTCGAGCGGGGTCAAGTCCAACGCCTCGTAGAGCCTCCTAGTTGCGTCCGCTGTTTCCAACCCGAGACGGTGCCACCGGTTACGGATCGTCGCTCCGTCGCGCGCATGAAGCCGCTTCAGCCGCTCTCGCTCATCCAGCGTAAGCAACACTGCAAGATCAGGCTGTGTCGCCTGACTCCAGTCGATCTCAGGCAGCTTGCCAATTCCCATCGCGCCGTGCGTTGCGAGAGTGCGGTAGAAGTAACTCTCAATAACCACGCTCGTTCCCTTATTAAGTACGTCCTGCACAATTTCAGAGACGGTGTAGTTAGCCATCATCCAGAAGTGTAGGCGTGCGGCGACCGAGTTGGAGTCATCAATTTTTCGGCGTACAGGTTCAAAGCCGTGGACCAGCGTGTCAATATACCTCGCGTTCAGTGCTTCTGCGAGTAGTGGTGCGGTCGTGCTCTTGCCTACGCCGGTCAAGCCCTCGACAACTATGAACCGCGCCGACCTCGAAGAAATCACCATTAGCGCCTCCTGTCTGCCCACGGCACATCGAAGCTTTTTCGAGGTCGCATAACGTACTCGACCGGCAGCCTAGTCGTTCACTCGAAATACTCGACGGCAACCTGGATTTCTTTTACTTCGAGCGTCACTGCACGATCGGCAATCTTGCCTTTTCGCTGCTCGCCTACCTTCGCTCCAAGAAGCAGTTGCCCAATCGGCGATCCCGTGGAGATCTCGTCGTCCGCGCTTTCTACGAGATAATCACTTGCAACTACAACCTCATCGTCTCCGCGGAAATCACTGCGCGAGTAGCGGACTCGGCAGCCGATGGCCACGACGTCGCCTGAAGGTGGTTCGGTGATAAGCTTTGCCTGGTTTCGGACACTCGTCAGCTTTTTCAACTGGCCGTATGCCGACTTGGCGAGCTGCTGCGCCTCATCGAAAGCAGGGTTGTCGTGCCATGTCTCGCTGGAGATGTCGGCCGTTGCGCCAATGCTGCCGAGGTTCTTCTTGTAGTTCTGCTCGACTTGCTCGATGAGCTCTTCCAGGCGGTGGAAGTCGCGCGGAAGAAAATACATTGGACTCGTCACCGAATCTCCCTCACTTACAGCACATTCGACCGAAAAGGATCGGCGATCTTACCATAGAAGTTGGTGTACCCGGTCATGTTGTCAGTCGATCGGACTAGCGGCCAGGACAAAACCCATGCGATGCACGTGCCGTTCAGGTTGGCCAAGATGCGGCTCTTCAATGAATGGCGGCGTATACGCTTCCCACCGTGGCAACCATCCATCCAAGTATCGCCAGATCTCGCCTTGCTCAAGATAGTGCTCAAGCGCTATATGAGTCACTGACACTGGCATGAAGTACTCCGCGCCAATTAGGCCACCAGGGCGAACGCAGCGCTTCAACGCACTCACGAAACGTTCGAGTGGGTGGTCATGGTTCATCGAATAGTGCCATGAGCAACTCGTCCAAAGCGCATCGCGTGCGAACAGATTGGCGGCCCTGATGTCCGTGTCAACGATGGTCAATCTGTCGTGGACGTCAGCCGCGCGCGCTGATGCCACCAAGCCATCGGTTTCGTACTTCTCGGTCGCCTTGCCTCGTACGACCCCCAAAGCGCCGTAGAGAGCTGAGCTGTTGACCTCAATTGCCGTGACGTCATAGCCAGCTTTCAATAGCGGTAGCACGAACTTGCCGTCAGCGGCTCCTACGACTGCTATGGTCTTGATACTTGGATCGCGGTCAATGGCATTCAGGAAAAGTGGAAAGAACGTTCGAGTCTCATCCCA
Source organism: Actinosynnema sp. CA-299493 (assembly GCF_050946825.1). Taxonomy (NCBI): domain Bacteria; kingdom Bacillati; phylum Actinomycetota; class Actinomycetes; order Pseudonocardiales; family Pseudonocardiaceae; genus Actinosynnema; species Actinosynnema sp. CA-299493. The sequence goes on along the minus strand of NZ_CP191993.1, from coordinate 1,667,617 downwards.
TTGCGAGCGCATACCTGCCCCCGGCGTAAGATCAATAAGATGCCTAACGAGAAACGTAACGAACGTCGGGGATCCCTAGCAGTACTTCGTCGTGGTCAGTAGGAAGGTAACGAACACCACCGTCCGTTTCTAAATCCCACACGAAGGCGTGTGCGTTCGTGCCGACTGCCTTGCATGACATCGTGAGCGCTCCGTCCGGGCTCATCTCGATACGAGCGATGCTGTCAGCTTTTTCCTCTGTGCCGCATGAGATCGCAGGCGGCTGCTCAAGCGTTTCAAGCAGGTCATCGTCGAGGAGGAGATTCAGTCGTTCGGAGCAGGCTGCCACGCTCTGCCGAACTGCTTCCATGTCGTCAACCACCAGATGCGAGTTCTGCTCAGCATTGCCCACCAGTCGAAGCTGATGCAGCTTCAGCTCCCCGACGCCCCTGTCTGCCAGCAGCTCCGTGAGCTCGGGAAGATCGTTCACGTTCAGACTCGTCACAGTCAGCGTCACGCCAACCTTAAAACCAAGGTTGGCGGCAAACTCGATAGTCTCGATTGCGTCGTCGTAGCTACCCGGCTTGCGAATTCTGTCGTGGGCGTCGCGAAGGCCGTCAAGGGAAATACGCAACTTGTCGAGCTTCCCCACCATCGCTGGCAACCTGCGACGCGCGACAGCGTGGCCGTTCGTACAGATTTCTGTGAGGAGACCCATGCGGTAAGCCTCATCGTTGATAGCCACCACACCGTCATGCAAGAACGGCTCACCGCCGAGCAACACCACTCTCGTAGTGGAATATTCGGCCACAAAGTGACGCATAATTTCAGAAGCTTGTTCCGCGGTGAGCCGGTCTTTGCGCTTCAAGTTCTCCCCGTGGAAGCAGTGGGCGCAATTGAAGTTGCACTGGTAGAGAAGCTGGAGGTAGAGGGTGGCGATGCGCTCGATGCCGGTCTCTTTGGTGATGCTCGACATAGCAGACCCTTCGGGAGGTGATGAATCCGCTGCCGGATTCAGGACAATCGGGGGTGCGATGACCGCGATGAACTAATTAGTTCCCAGTACTCCATTGAACACCGTAGCTCAGGTGCGGCTTTAGCCCGTGAAACTCGGTAGAGACTTCGCCAAGTCGATCAATATGCAGAAGATCCCCCGTGGGCACAAAGTCAATAGTCGCGAACCGCGGCACACCGTTCAGTCGCCAGACTGATGCTGGCATGTCGTTCGGGCCGAACTTCACCCGCAGATAGAAATGTGCACAAGGCAGAAGCGGTGCGAGCTCGTAGTACGGCAACATCCACTCACGCGGGTACGACGTAACGTCGACGCCATACTCATGTGCCTGCCCGAGATCGAGCGGCCGCGTCAACTTCATGGTGAACTTGGCATAACCTGGCGCCGTCTGCTCTTCGGCGACAATCTCTCCACCGTACGACACTTGTACTGAGATGCGGTGTGACCCGCCAAAGTCTGGCCGTTGCGGAGCGCTGAAGTAGATATCCAGTTCCTTAACTCCGTCGGTCGTGGCGATGACACGACGCTCTTCACGCAGCAGCGGAACGGGGCGGTCCATGAACACCGTCGACCGGACGGTGTGGTTGTACCACCCCGTGGGCATAAATGGGCTGGTGCCATCCTTGGTCATCTCATCGATCACTTCGGCCAGCATCCGGAACGCCGAGTCCACCCGCCGTATGGCGGTCTTCGGATCTTTCCGCATGAAGGCGGCAAGCCACGCGATGCGGTCTTCCAGGGTGATGCCGGGTGCTTCCGCCGCTAGCCCGAACGCCACCCTGGCCGCAAGCTTGCGGTCTTCGTCCAGCTCCTCGCACAGCTCCGTGATCTTGAGGATGATGGAGCGCCTGACGGTCATGGCCGTGTCCGCTTCGGTGAGCGCACAGAGCGCTCGCAGGCATGGCCCTACGCGGTCGCGGAGGTCGTCGGCGGCCAAGCCGCGTCCCTTGCGCAGCTCTTGCAGTTCCTTGACCGTCTCCGGGGTGGTAGCCATGCGTGCTCCTGGCGGCTCGTTGCGTTGTGTACGTAGCGCTATAGGCAGCTTGGCAGTTACGCGTATCGGTACAAGACACCCGAACGGACGCATGGGCATCTTGTGGACACGAAGGACAAAGTCTGGACAGTTGATCTTAAATATGCTGAAATAGAAATGGATGACACGGACACAAGGAGATCATGACCGAAATCAAGAGCGTTCGCCAGAAAATATAGCAATGCTTGGCGATGCCTTACTTGATGACTTCAGGGAAGCGGACGAGAAACTCCGGCAAGCCGAGACGACTTCAAGGCGTAGCGCTACGCCGGTGGATGAAGCTATCGAAGAGCACCATGACCAGTTTATGGGACTTTTGGCGGAACTGCCGAGCCGTGACATCGAGCTTGCACTGTATGTTTTTGAGAAGCTAACCGACAGCGATGCCCCTGAGGACCGCTACTGGGCGGCAACGTTCTTTCCGCATGTACTACGAGCCGACAAACGCATGGGGTTAAGCATTCTCACCCGCCTCATTAGCCGTGAGGAAACCGAGCATGCTGTCATGGATAAAGCGTGGGAGGAGTTGAGCACTGTCGCGTATAGCGATGATCTCAAGTTCAGTGAGGCTATCCAGTATATCGACACGTACCACGGGTTGCTAAGGGAGCGCTACCGAACCCGCGCAGAGCGTGCGCGTGGCAAAAGGCGTGATGACCACACCAGGTATGACAGCTTTCCTCCCTACTCATTCCCAACGCCAGGCGATGCCGCTGCACAGTCCGCCGAGCAAGTCGGCGACGACGAGCGACACGACACCTGAATCAGTGGCCGGTATCGCGATGCCCTCTTCAGGCGTCCCCGGCCTGACAATGCGGCTGAGTTGATGGTAGCCCCAGATAGTCTTCGGAAAGTCCCCCTCGAACTTCACGACAGGCCGAAAGTGTTTGGTTGGACTCTCGAAGGTCTGTCCGGCGAAATCTTCGAGCGGCGCTTCGTCGCCTTCCGCCTGCGGAACAGTTTCCCGGAAGGTGAAGGTATGTGCATCGCCGCGGTTGAGCACAGTATCGAACACGATCTTATGGAGCGTACCGTTCGGAAAGCTTTGCGGCGGTTCAAGCGTACAGCCGATCGGGTCGCTCAGTTCGGTCGGACTGTACGTTCCGTATACAAAGTGGTCTGCTCCATCGACCAGTGACACCACGGTGCGTGTCTGCTCGGAAGCGACAAATTTGCGGTCTCGGATGAGTGTGACCACCTGAAGGGCGGGCATGTAGTAGCCGCCATGGGGGATCGGCAAGTCTGTTGGCAGAGGCGGCGCACCGTAATAGCGGCTAAGCAACCGCAAAGCGAGTTCCTTGATCGCCCTATTCTCTGCTCGCGATAGCGTATCTGCCTGCTTCTTAACGAGCTTGCCATACTCTTTGCGCCGGTCTTGCGCGGTACCTTTGTGATTGCCGTCAAGGCCGAATACAGCCCACAACGCTTGGCCATCAGGGCTGATTCGCAGCTTCTGCATCGCCGACACAACACGCTCATAGATCGTCTCGATCGGCGGCTCTGGCCCCTCGGGGTCGCTGCATGCCTTGATCACTGCACCGGCATCGCGCAAGCGCTCGATGGTGAGCCCTACCCCCTGGCGGAGAGTAACAAGATCATTCTCGATCTCCCTCACCGCCGGGACTGCTGGAACCTTCTGCGACAACCTAGCCACCCCTCCAGTGATCAGTGAATAGCCTCTGACCTGCGTAAATCCGGGTTTCTTCCGAGTCAGCCACACAGCCTGCCCGGCTTGGTCGAATAGTGCCAGCACGTTGACGGCCGACAGTCAGCGTGTCACCCGGATGGACGAGGAGGTGAAGCACATGGGTTCTCACTGGATCTGGCTGCTGCTGGGTCTGGTGTGAGGCAGACGGAAGCGGGCACGGGTTCCTAGGCGCGTGGCCCGCCTCCGCCCTCGCACAGCCCACGGGTAGGTGCCCGAAGGTGCACCTACCAGGCTAGCCGTCCAGTCAAAATCTGGACAGGAGTTGTCTAGCTCGAAGCCCGGATGCTGAAGGAGCATCCGGGCTTCGCGGCATGTGGGCAGTCTGACTCTCCCACTGCGATATGCCATGTAGGTCCGTTTGCGCATTACGCGCCAGTTTTTGTCGCGGCGCAAGGCATGCTTTCCGCGAGCCACACGCACTAGCTTCTGCTGGCGAACCCGTTCGAAGGTTCTCCCTAGCAGCCGCCGACCTGCCATATTCGCAGCGGTTGGGTGCTATGCGTGAGCGAAAGGTGAAATTCATGTCGTTGTACTGCTTCCTGTCCCAAACAGCCACGCGGCGCCGGACGGCCGAGCTACTTGGTGTGCTCGCCGTCGCCTTGCTCCTTTCCGCGTGCGGCAACGCTCTCTCCCCACACGCCGACTTCACCGCCAACCAGCAGCTCCTCTCTACCTGTGACCCGGCGTCGTCGCCCGCGAGCTTGGTGGAGATCGACGGCACGGGGTCGAGCGCCAGCGACGCCATCACCGCAGAACGCATGACCGCCGTCGAGTCCATCGCCACGCGTACGGCTGTGTGCTCCGGCCGCTTGCGGGTGCTGGTCTTCTCCGCATCGAGCGCCGCCACGACCGTGCTGTTCGACGGCGACCTCAAGCAGGCCGGTGCCACGGACAACGCTCGCCTCCGCCGCGTACCCGAGGCAGTGAAGGGCCTCATGGACACCGTGCGTTCGGGCTACAGCTCGGCCGTGGCCTCGTTGCCGCAGGGCGCCAGCGACATCCAGGCCCAGTACCGCCTCGCCGCAGAGTGGAGGCAGCAGCTGGGCGGCAGCTACGCGCTCAACCTCGTCATCCTCAGCGACGGCTTCCAGACGGTTTCGGTCGACCTGGCCGCCAAACCGCTCTCCGTGGACGAGGCGAAGGCGCTCGCCGACCGGGTAGCGATGCCCAACCTCGCCGGTGCCTCGGTAACGGTGGCCGGGCTCGGCCGCATCGCCAAGGGCGCGCCGCCCTCGGCCATCGTCGAAGGCTTGGTGTACTACTACGACGCGTTGTGCGCCAAGGCGTCCGCTGCAACATGCGCCTCTGTGTCGGACTACGCCGAAGCTGGCCAGTGACGCACGTGACCAGCGAGCTGTTGCCGCCGCGCGGAAGCGGCGAGCCCATAGACGCCTGGAAACGCGAGGCGGACGCTGTAACCCTCCCCCGGCTGGCCGACGCCAGCGCCCTCCCTCGCCCCTCGACCGTCGGCACCACGTACGCCGAGCTGGAGCACGCGGCCCTGGCCGACGAGCAGGAGGCCAGTTGGTCGGCCGAAGGGGAACGAAGCGGCCGGGCGCATCGGGCGAAGGCGCGCGGCGTCGACCATCACGTCGAAGGCCTCACCCTGGCGCTCGGCGAGCGCGCGGCTGAACTGAGGGAGGCCCAGGCGGCCTACCAGCACGCAGCCGCGGTGCTCGGCCCGTACGTCCGCCGCGAACCAGGCGGCAAGATCAGATACTGGATCTGCTGGCCGCTCCTCGTCCTCGGCGACACGGCGGGAGTCTGGTCAGCCGCGGTGGTGCTGGGCGACATCGTGTTCATCGCGTTCTGGCAAGCGCTTGCGTCCGGTGTGGCCGCTGCGTGCGCTGGGCTTGTCGGCTCTGAACTCCGCGACATCCGGATGGCGAGGACTCGCCGCCGCGACCCCGACGATCTCACCGAGGATGAGCAGCGCTACCGCCGCTTGTTCACCACCACCGACGACGGCATGCCCATCGTGAAGCTCATCGGGCTCTTGTCGGTGCTCGTGGTCGCGCTCATCGGCGTAGGGATCTTCGCGCTCAGGAGCAGCATCGAGGGCCCGGCGGCTGGGCTGACCTTCAGCCTCTTGGCCGCCGCAACCGCGATCGGCTCGGGGTTGCTCGGCTACGCCGCAGCCGACGAGGTCGCTGACCTACTCGCCTCGATGGCCAAACGCGTCCGCCAAGCCGAGAAGCGCTACCTCAGCCTGGCCGCCTCACCGGTGTTCACCATCAAGGCGACGGCCGACGAGACGGCGGACTCGCTCACGCGGGAAGCCGCACACCGCGGCAACGCCGCCGCCAGGCGCGTGGAGTCGCTGGGCTGGCGCGTAAGCCGGAAGAACCCCCATGTGCTCGGTCACGGCTACGCGGTTGGCGAAACGTGCGGGCCTATCGGGTGGCGAGCGCGGCGGGGTGAGAACTCGTGAAGCGGCTGCCCCTGCTGCAACCGAGCACGCTGCTGTCACCGCAGCTGATCGGAGGCGAGGCTTCGGTCTCGCCTCCGGGCACCCCTCACCGCCAGATCGGCTTCGCTCTGGGTAACCCTGGTGAGCCGTCACCGGTGCCAACGCTGGTTATCGCGCTCGCCGACGACTCCGGCTCGGTGACCACCACCGGCGGCTCAGATCCGCTGGCGAACCGCTACGCCGAGATGCGCGAAGCCTTCCGGGTGGTGGCTCGCCGCACCTCCCGGCGCGAGCGTGGCGCCGTTCTGCACTTCGACACCCCGACCGACGCCGATGTCCTGCCGACACCGCTGACTCGTCTCGGCGTGCAGCGGCTTGGGTGCGGTCTCCGTGTCCCGCACCAGGTGTACGGCTCAAGCGAACTACTGCCGGGCCTTCGTCGGGCCGCTGAGCTGGCGCGGTCGTACGCCAACCACGAGACAACGCTCGTCGTGCTGTCGGACTTCGCCCTCCTGGACGCCGATCCCACTGCCGCCCTCCGTGAACTGCCTGCGTTCCCCGGCGACGTCCACGCCGTGGTGCTCGGCGGCTACGCATCCTCAGGGGCGTTTGACGAGCGCATCACTGTCACGTCCGTGACACACAAGGCCCAGCCAGGCGCCGTAGCGCGGGCATTGTTTCGGAGCCTGGTGCGGCACCGGCCTGGAAGCTGGGTGGAGGAGACGCCATGAAATTTCTCCTTCCCTCCGGAGGCGACGGGTCGCGCCCGCCGCTCGCCGGACGCCTTATTGGCCTTGCGATCGGGCTCGCGCTGCTCTCGCTCGCCGTCATGCTGGCGCTCGACGTCATCGCCGAACTGGTGGCTATCGCGGTACCGCTCCTCGGCGTAGCCCTTGTCTACGCCCTCATGTTCCGTCGCGGCCACAAGTAACCAGGCACGACCAAGAGAATCAATCAGAAATCATCAGACAGGAGACCTATGCCCAGACGAAGCCGCAAAAGCCTGGTTGGCAAGCATGAAGAGAACAACGCACGGCGAGAGGCCGACGAGTGGTGCAGGCAGCTTGAAGCTGCGCTCCGCAGAACCTGGAAGAGTACGAACCGACGACGCGATCCCAGGGGTCACGGCCTGCCGATCGGTGTTGTCAAATCAGCAAACCGGGTATGAAACCCGGCGACAGTTAGAGATAATAAGGACTGGACGAAAAGCTAGCGCCTCCAAGCTGGCGCAACCTGCGAAATGTCACTTCGCAGCGTCAAAGCCATGACGCGCTAGCCGTCCAAATACCAAACGCCTCGTAACGAGGGCTGCCTTCTATTTACACACATACCGCCTTGCTCCGTCAAGCCGGGCGTCGTTCAAGATGCGCACGCTTCCGCGTTTCGAGTTCATTCGACAAGGAGGTGACCAATGCCCGAGCCCGCCTCGGAACCCAATGTAGTTATTACAGCACAGCCGCACACGCACCCCGCCGTTCGGAAACTGGCTCGGGCGGTCATCGCCCTTGTCCGCTCGCGGCAAGTACCCACGAGCAGCCGAACCGAACCGTCACGGCAGCCGTCGGCCCCGAAGCCAGTCGACGGAGACACCGGGAAGGCGGCAACCCATGGCTGAGATCCTTTGGCGCGAAGCCATCCCTCCTGATCAACTCAGCCTCAAGCAGCTCACCGGACTGGTGCGGACGCTTGCCGGTCGACCGCGGTTCGGCCTCCGGCAGCAACAGCCGGTCGTGGTGTTCGAGCTGTGGCTCACCAAGGACACTGCACGCTGGCTGATCGGTGCCGACGAGCAGCTCGGCCGCCACTTCTTCAGCGACCTCGCCGTGCAACTGCCCGGCCTGTCGCTGACGTTGCTCCAAGATTCGCCGCGCCGTCTGCCGACGACAGCCCGCGAGGTACGGGCTTCCAGTGCTGCCTTCCCCCTCCGCCTCGACACGGCAGGGGCGCTCTCTGCCGGGCTCCTTGGTATCCGCAACCGGCTTGGCGCAGACGAAGTGCTTGTACTCCAGTGGGGGATCGGGCCAAGCCACACCCGTACCGCGCCACCGTCAACCTTCGCCCCGCTCGAAGCTCTCGGCATCATGGCCACCCCGAAACCGGCCAGCGGCGTGCAGACCGCCTGGAAGGAGAAGATCGCCGAGCCGCTCTACGGCGTCCGCGGACGTGTCGGCGCGGTTGCCGCCGACGTGTCGGCGCGGTTGCCGCCGACCTTCACCGCGCCAGCCAACTCATCGGGCCGGTGATGAGCGTTCTCGCGCTCGCCTCCGGGACGCATGCCCACCTCGGCGGCACCTGGCAGTCACGGCAGGTCGCGAAGCAACTCTTTGGTGTTGTTGGCAAGCAGCGAACCTGGAGCACGATCGCGAATGCGGCGGAGCTGGCCGCGGTGCTGGCGTGGCCAGTCGAAGGCACCAGGGCACCAGGGCGCGGCCTCGCGCTGAGCCCGCCGCCCACGTCGCTGCTCGTTTCGGCGGCTGAAGCCGAGACCACTACAGACCGGATCGTCGGTGTGAGCGTGCATCCAAGCAGCAAGGGCTTGGGCGTGCGGGTACCCGCCTCAAGCATTGCAAGCCATACTCATGTTATTGCGCCGACCGGGGCCGGGAAGTCCACGACGCTCGCTCGCTGGCTCCTGAAGGACATCGCCGCCGGGCACTCGATCTTCCTCATCGAGCCAAAAGGGGATCTTGTAAGTGACCTTTTGGCCCGGCTTCCAGCAAGCCTCCGCGCCAATGTCCGCCTCATCGAGCCGGGTGCGCCCGGCGCCGTCACGGGCTTCAACCCGCTTGCCGGGCCGCGGGAAGACGCCGAGCGGCGAGCCGACTCGCTAGTCGGCCTCTTCCGGGAGCTGTTCGGTACGGCACTTGGCCCGCGTTCATCCGACGTGCTGCTCCACGCCCTCATCATGGCGGCGCGTCTCGAAGACGGCACGCTCACCGATGTCCCCTTGATCCTGACAAGCAGCGGCTTCCGCCGCCGGGTGCTGGCCCAGGTCAGCGATCTGCTCACTATCGCGCCGTGGGCAGCTTGGTTCGATCAGCTATCGGAGTTGGAGCGCTCGCGCGTCGTCATGCCGATCCTCAACAAGACGAGGGCCTGGACAGCTCGCAGTCCCATCCGCCAGCTTCTCGGCGCACCCAACCCCGCCCTACGTTTCGACGACCTCTATGAGCAGCAGCACGTCGTGCTCGTCAGCCTCAACACCGGCATCGTGGGCCCGGAAACTGCCCGGCTGCTGGGTGCCCTCCTCTTAGGACAGCTCCGGGAAACCATCCAGCGGCAAACCACCCGGCCAGCCGCCGAGCGCCGCCCTGTGTCCGTCGTCGTGGACGAGTGGCAGTCTTTCGTGGCCGGTATGGACTTCGGTGACATGCTCGCGACCGCTCGCGGGATGCGAACCGGGTTCACCCTGGCCCACCAACTACTCCCCCAGCTCACGCCAAGCCTCCGAGCCGCCGTCCTCGCCAACGCCCGTTCACGCGTCGTCTGGCGTCCAGCCCGCGCCGACGCCAAGGAACTTGCCAGCGTCCTCGGCGACGGTGTTTCACCAGACGACCTCATGCGCCTCCCCGCGTACCACGCCGCCGCCCAAGTGCTGACGAACGGGGCAGTCAGCGACCCGTTCGCCGTGAACACCCCGCCGCTGCCCGCGCCCACCGAGGACGTGGAGGCAGCGCGACGGGAGATCAGCGAGCGCTTCGGCACCGCCCCAGAGGAGATCGACGCCTACCTCACGCAGCGGTGGCGCGGCGACGGTGACAAGCCAGCAACCGACCAGATCGGAGTAAAGAAACGGAGGAGCTCATGATGCACACAGCACCTACCGCTCGCCCTACCTATCGAAGCAACCTCACAGCCGCTTGGCCACGACAAACCCTCATCTCGCGTCAACGACACTTCGCCCCACGCGGAGGCAGTTGGTGAGTGCGCGGGCACGAGCCGTCCGGCTCCTCGACCGCCTCTCTGAGCGCGACACCGCCATCCTCGGTGATCTTGATCGCCTGCGACTCGTGACCGGTAAGCAGCTCCGTCGCCTCCACTTCGCCGATGGCGATCCGGTCACCCAGGCACGCAAGGCACGAGCCGTCATGCGGCGGCTCAGCGATCTCGGCGTCATCGTGCGCCTGGAGCGCCGGGTCGGTGGCATGCGGTCTGGGAGCGAGGGCTTCGTCATCGGCCTCAGCGGCTGGGGCTTCGCCGTCCTCGACGTGGTGCACAACCGGCAGCGTCGTCATCGGCGGGTTATCGAGACGAAGCCCGCCTTCCAGAGCCACATCCTCGCGGTGAGCGAGCTGTACGTCGACCTGGTTGAGCACAGCCGCCAAAGCGGCCACGAACTGCTGGAGTTTGCGGGCGAGCCAGATGCCTGGCGCCGCTTCGGCGGGCTCGGCGGCGAAGCCATCACCCTCAAGCCCGACGCCTTCGTACGACTTGGGATCGGCGACGTCGAGGTGCTGGCGTTCATCGAACAAGACCTCGCAACCGAGTCGCTGCCGACGATCGCCCGCAAGCTGGCGGTCTACGTGGCGTATTGGCGTAGCGGGCAGGAGCAGCGCCAGCACGGTGTCTTTCCGCGGGTGTGGTGGCTCGTGCCGACGACTGGCCGTGCCGAGGCCATCCAGCGCGCAGTCGCCGGACTCGCCCGCGAAGCCCAGGCCCTTTTCGCCGTGTGCCTGGCCCATGGGGCAACAGCAGCGCTCACCCATCTACCGACGGAAGGAGGCGGTGTATGAGCGCGTCGAACGAACTCCCGCTCGGCCAGGTACTCATCGGGGACGCGCGCACGCTGCTTGATGACCTGCCTGCAGCGTCGGTGGACTGCGTGATCACGAGCCCGCCGTACTGGGGGCTCCGGAATTACGGACACGACGGACAGATCGGCGCGGAGCCCACCGTGAACGAGTGGGCCGACGAGATCGCGGCCTTGTGTGAGCAGCTCGCCCGCGTGCTCACACCGACGGGTGCCCTCTGGCTCAACCTCGGCGACAGCTTCGCCCGCCATCCACGTGACGGAGCCAAAAGAAGAGTTTGCTGCTGGCTCCTCAGCGGGTTGCCATCCGGCTAACCCAAGCTGGCTGGCTGCTCCGCAACCAGGTGGTGTGGGCGAAGCCGAACCCGATGCCGTCCTCGGTCATCGACCGGCTCACCACCACGCACGAGTTCCTGTACTTCTTCACGAAGCAGCCCCATTACTACTTCAACCTCGACGCGATCCGCGAGCCAGCGGTCACCAAACCGCACGGCGGTCGCAAGGGACAAGCAAGCTATCCACCCCGGCATGCCGTACCCAGCGTCGGCGTTGGCACGACCCCGCGGATCGATCTCAACGAAGGGCTCGCGGGCATGAAGGCGCGCGGCCAGGAAAGCCATCCGCTCGGTAAGAACCCAGGCGATGTCTGGTCTATCGGCACCGCCAGCTTCCGGGGTGCGCACTTCGCCACCTTCCCGGCTGAGCTGGTGCGCCGCCCGTTGCTCAGTACGTGTCCGGAGCGGGTGTGCACCGTCTGCGGCCTCCCGTGGAGGAAGGCACGTCAGGTGATCAACGGGCGGGCGCTTGCCACCGGGCCGCTCCAAGCAGCCTGCCGTCACACGACCTGGCGGCGCGGACGAGTACTCGACCCGTTCCTGGGCAGCGGAACGGTCGGTTTGGCCGCCGAGGAACACGGCCGCGACTGGCTTGGCTGTGAGCTGAACCCCACCTACGCCGCGCTGGCGAACGAGCGGCTCGACGCCTGGCGCAGCAAGCAACCACATAACCGAAAGGAGGACAACTAGATGGAACGACAACCAAGCTTCGAAGGAGGTGAACGCCCCGAGCATGAGTCGCGGCCCGAGATCTACAAGTTCAACCCGACCGACCGCATCCACCTCGGCATCATCGGCGCGATGATGGGCGACGACGATCTTCTGATCGACCCGCACACCGCTCGCCTGATCGCCGAGGTCGTTCGCACGGACGCCACACCAGCCCTCGACCTGTATGCCGAAACAGGTCGAGTGGCAGGAAGTGCGGCTTACCAAGAGCTCATGCGTCTCCGCGCCGATCCGGCCGTCAACGAGGTACACACAGAGTGGCTCGGATGGTTGAGCCAGTACTGGCTGGGCGTCGAACGCCAGTACACCGAACAGGGCGAACTGTCTGGTGGTGGCGAGCGGGAGCACCAGTATGAGCCGCAGGTGTACGTCACCGACCTGGAGAGCCTTGAGCGTCGGATCTACCACAGCCTGTGGGTCGATGCTGACCAACCAGCGGCGGACATCGAAGCCGACATTGCCGCCCTCCTGAGCAGTTCACCAACCGTCGGCGCGAAGCGGTGGGCGGTCAGCGCGCACAAGGACTTCGCGGGTCTGGACATGAGCGGGTTCCAGAGCGCCGAGATCATCTCGCGCATCGCTCGTGGCATCCGCGAGCACGGCGCACCGTTCGCTGTCTGGGTCACGATCGCTGGCACGGAAGACCTAAACCGCCTCGACAAGTTCAGCGACTTCTACCTGGCCAGCTACGCGTCGCTCGAAGACTGGGTGCGCGAGGTGGCAGCCGATCTGGAGTGGGACAAACACCTAGACGAGGTGATCGACCCGCAGGTACGAAAGTACGTCGCGATCGACTACGGCAGGTTCGCCGCCGACGCGGTCGAACGCTGGGATGTCGTGCGCGGCCACGACGACCGCATCCACGTCTTCATGCGCTGAACTCCGTACGGCCACTCCTCGGTGGCCTGTGGCTGCTCATCCACGCCCACGACTCACGCGGGCATGGGCAGTCACACCAAACCGAGGAAGGAGCAGGTCGTCATGACAGAGCCGCGGAACGGCGGCGTGAAGACGCTCGGGATCAAGATCCCCGACGCCCTCCACGCCCAGTTCACGCTCGTTGCCCAGCTCGACGGCATCAACCTGGGGGATGCCGCCCTCAGGGCCGTCGAGCACTACGTGCAGAGCAAGCGAAGCGCGCCGGACTTCGCCGAGCGGGCCAGGAAGGCGCTCGAGGAGATCGAGCGCGAGGCCGCCGCCCGGCGCGGTGCCATCGAAGGGTTGTTTGGCAGTGAGGAGATCGCCTCGCCGCCGAAGGCCGCTGGACGGGCGCGGAAGACGGACAGCGAAGGGCAGTCAGCGTCGTAAGAATTCTCCACTTCGAAGGGCGACAGGTAGCACTCGTTGCTGCTGCCTGTCGCCACACACCACAGCATAAATGTAGAAAAAGCAGCACTTGCCAGATTAGGGCAGGATTACCTGTCTTGGCACTTCCTTGAGAAATTGAGAGAATCAACATGGAGGGATCCATGCATGAATGATGAACAGGAAATTCCAGCAGACACCAGCTACGAGCAAGAGCGGTCACCCGCAACCGACGTGCGACTAAGCGACGTCGCTAGATGGAACGACGCAAGACAGCGGAAAATTGATGAGCTTCGCACTAAACAACTTCCCGAAGATTATGAAGCTGTCGGCCTGCCGTCAGTGCGGCTTGCCGCCGCCAACGAGCACCTGCCTCGGGCTGGCCGCCAGGCATCGAACCGACAGGAGCGTCGCAGCAGTCCCATCGCCTTCAGTTACCTGCGTGTCAGCACAAAGGAGCAGGCAAGGCGGGGCGGCAATGCCGAGGGTTATTCGATCCCAGCTCAGCGGGCAGCGACCATGGTCAAAGCTGATCAACTGGGTGCCACCATCGTGCAGGAGTACGTCGACGCAGGCGACTCGGCACGCTCGGCCGACCGTGACGACCTCCAGCGCATGCTCCGTGACATCAAGACCATTAAGCCCGACTACGTCATCATTCACAAGATCGACCGACTGGCACGAAACCGTGAAGACGACATCGCGATCAACGTCCTCCTGAAGCGCCACGACGTACAGCTTGTGTCATGCATGGAGAACATCGATGACACACCGAGCGGCAAACTGCTCTACGGGTTGCTTGCCGAAATCGCCCAGTTCTACTCGGGCAATCTTGGCCAAGAGGTCATGAAGGGCCTGCTCGCGAAAGCCGAGGAAGGCGGGACACCCTACCGCGCACCTTTGGGATATCTGAACTACCGCGAACTTAAGCACGGCGTTGAACGGGCCTGGGTTGAACTCGATGCCGATCGCTACGAGGTCGTTCGTTGGTGCTTTGAGCAGTACGCGACCGGTGAGTGGACGGTCGCCGATCTTACCTTGGCTGCCCAGGACAAGGGGTTGACCAGCCGCCCAACGGCGACCAAGCCAGCTGCGCCGATCGCCCTCAGCACGATGCACCACATGCTGCAGAACCCGTACTACATGGGCATCGTGCCCTACCGCGGTATCCACTACGAGGGCTCGCACACGCCGCTCGTTGAGCCCGAGGTCTGGTTGGCTGTACAGGACATCCTCGCCAGCCGCACCAACGGCGGCGAGAAGGATCGCAAGCACCCGCACTACCTTCGGGGCAGCATCTACTGCTCAGCCTGCGGTGGCCGCCTGGTGTTCTCTCAGAACAAGGGCAACGGCGGCATCTACGAGTACTACTTCTGCGTCAAGAAGAAGACCAAGGCGAACAACTGCACGCGCCGGGCTGTGCGGGTCGCTCGCATCGAAGACGCTCTCATCGACTTCTACAGCCACTTTCGTCTCCAGCCACAGATCGTGAACTTGCTCCGGACGGCCGTCGCCAGTGAGCTGGCCGCTCGTGCGGCCGACGCCGAGCGCGGTACCCGTCGGGCACGGAAGCGCAAAGTTCAGCTCGAAGCCGAGCGCCACAAGCTTCTCCAAGCGCACTACGCCGGTGCCATCCCTGCGGACTTGCTGGGCAGCGAGATGCAGCGCTTCACGCGCGAGTTGGCGGAAGCCGACAGCGAGCTGTCCGCCGCCCGCAGTTCAGAGGCTGACGTTCTGGCCACGCTGGAAGCCGCACTCCAGGTAGCCGAACGTATCCAGTTCGGCTACCTGGAGGCACTGAACCCGGTGCGGCGGCAGATCAACCAAGGGTTCTTCAAGAAGCTGTTCATCGGCGAAGACGGCTCGGTCGAGCGAGCCGAGCTCCAAGAGCCGTTCGCCAGCTTGAACCGCGCTGTCGAGCAGGCTGCGCGCTTGGCCTCCGGGCGAGAGGCGGCCGTACCGGGGTGCCGAGGCCGTCGAGGAGACGCAGACGGCTGAGCCAGGGAGCTCGTGGCTCGTCCGGCGAGATACTCCCTCAAGCGTCTTGGTGGCGTCGTCCGGGGACGACGCCACGACAGAGAGTGATACGAAAACCACGCACCGTAATTTCCTTTCGGTGCGTGGTTTGAATGAGGCCTATGTGGTGGGCGCGGCAGGATTCGAACCTGCGACCGCTCGGGTGTAAACCGAGTGCTCTTCCGCTGAGCTACGCGCCCCCGAAGCGCCGGCCGGGCGGTGGCCGGCGCAGGACGGGATCAGGACAGGGCGGCCACGGCCTTCTTCCACGCCTCCTGGTCGCGTGGTTCGCCGGGGGCGTTCACCTCGGCGTAGCGGACCACGCCGGCCAGGTCGATGAGGAACGTGCCGCGGTTCGCCAGACCCGCCTGCTCGTTGAACACGCCGTAGGCCTGGGCCACCTGCCCGTGCGGCCAGAAGTCCGACAGCAGCGGGAACTGGTAGCCCTCTTGGGACGCCCACGCCTTCAAGCTGAACGGTGTATCCACGGACACGCCGATGACCTGCACGTTCTCGTCCTCGTAGGCAGCCAGCTCGTCGCGCACCTGGCACAGCTCGCCGGTGCAGATGCCGCTGAACGCGAACGGGTAGAACACCAGCAGCACGTTGCGCTCCCCGCGGAACGAGGACAGCGTCACGGGCTGCTTGTTGTAGTCGTTGAGCGTGAAGTCAGGGGCCTGCGCGCCTACCTCGACCATGCAACCCTCCACTGGAACCGTGCAACCCGAAGAACGGGCTCCACCCGATCGGGGAGCCCGCCGTCGAGCCTAGGGCATGGCGGTCGGTGTGCCTTCTCCGCGGTTAGCGCTTCGTCTTGGCCGACTTCGGCGAGACGAGCCTGGTCGCGGACCAGTCACCGCTCACCGTGATGTTGGAGGTCTGGGCGAGTCCCGCGGTGGACACGGCCTCGGCGATGTCACTCGGCTCGACGTGACCGGCCCGACCTGTCTTGGGCGTCAACACCCAGATCACGCCGTCGTCGGCCAGGGCCGTGGTGGCGTTGATCAAGGCGTCGGCGAGGTCGCCGTCGTCCTCGCGCCACCACAGCAGGACAACGTCCATGACCTCGTCGGAGTCCTCATCGAGCAGATCACCGCCCACCCGCTCCTCGATCGCGGCACGGAGGTCGTCGTCGACGTCCTCGTCCCAGCCGATCTCCTGGACCACGCTGCCCGGTTCGATCCCGAGCCTGTCGGCGACACCGATCTTGCCGGCGTCTTCCGCGGCGACCACGGCTTCCACTCCTCCAAGTACACAAGAGCGGCAGCCGGGTACGACTGCCGCGATGTCACTACCAGTCGCGGCTAGCGAACACTGTCAGCCCCGCCGCGCGCAACCGTAGCGACCAAGACACGCCGCATCGGGTACCCCCGAGTGAGGTGCGCGAACGCCATGAGGCACGCTCTACACACCTCCTATTCGCGCGCGCGTGGGAAACGATCCAGAGTTACTCACCGGTAGAGGTGACGGGACCGTGACTGTCGGGCGACGATGGAGTTGAGAAGACCCCGGAACGAGGAGATCCCTTGGCCCCGCAGAACCCCCCCGAGCGGGTACGCGTCATCCGTGACGGTCTGGCCGCCCACCTCCCCGACATCGACCCGGAGGAGACCGCGGAGTGGCTGGAGTCGTTCGACGCCGCGCTCAAGGGCGGCGGGCAGCAGCGCGCCCGCTACCTGATGCTGCGGCTGCTCGAGCGGGCCAGGGAGAGCCACGTCGGCGTCCCGGCGCTGACCAGCACCGACTACGTCAACACCATCCCCACCGAGCGCGAGCCGTGGTTCCCCGGCGACGAGGAGGTGGAGCGCCGCTACCGGGCCTGGATCCGGTGGAACGCGGCGATGACCGTGCACCGCGCGCAGCGGCCCGGCGTCGGCGTCGGCGGTCACATCTCGACCTACGCGTCGTCGGCGAGCCTCTACGAGGTCGGCTTCAACCACTTCTTCCGGGGCAAGGACCACCCCGGCGGCGGTGACCACGTCTTCATGCAGGGCCACGCCTCTCCCGGCGTGTACGCCCGCGCGTTCCTCGAAGGCAGGCTGTCCGCCGACCAGCTCGACGGCTTCCGCCAGGAGTTCTCGCACGCGGGACCGGGTGGCGGCCTGCCGTCGTACCCGCACCCGCGGCTCATGCCGGACTTCTGGGAGTTCCCCACCGTGTCCATGGGCCTCGGCCCGATGAACGCGATCTACCAGGCGCGGTTCAACCGCTACCTGCGCGACCGCGGTATCAAGGACACGTCCGACCAGCACGTCTGGGCGTTCCTCGGCGACGGCGAGATGGACGAGCCGGAGTCGCGCGGCCTGCTCCAGGTCGCGGCGAACGAGCAGCTGGACAACCTGACCTTCGTGGTGAACTGCAACCTGCAGCGCCTCGACGGCCCGGTCCGCGGCAACGGCAAGATCATCCAGGAGCTGGAGGCGTTCTTCCGCGGCGCGGGCTGGAACGTCATCAAGGTCATCTGGGGCCGCGAGTGGGACTCGCTGCTGCACGCCGACCGCGACGGCGCGCTGGTCAACCTGATGAACACCACGCCGGACGGCGACTACCAGACGTACAAGGCCAATGACGGCGCGTACGTCAAGGAGCACTTCTTCGGGCGCGATCCGCGCACGAAGGAGCTGGTCTCGCCGATGTCCGACGACGAGGTGTGGAACCTCAAGCGCGGCGGGCACGACTACCGCAAGGTCTACGCGGCGTACAAGGCGGCGGTGGAGCACCACGGCCAGCCGACGGTCATCCTCGCCAAGACCATCAAGGGCTACGGCCTGGGCCCGCACTTCGCGGCGCGCAACGCCACGCACCAGATGAAGAAGATGACCCACGAGGACCTGAAGCTCTTCCGGGACAGCCTGCGCATCCCGATCGAGGACAAGGACCTGGACCCGTACCTGCCGCCGTACTACCACCCCGGCCAGGACTCCCCGGAGATCCAGTACCTGCTGGAGCGGCGCAAGCAGCTCGGCGGGTTCGTGCCGGAGCGGCGGACCAAGTCCAAGGCGCTGGTGCTGCCCGGTGACAAGGTCTACGACGTGATCAAGCGGGGCTCGGGCAAGCAGGAGGTCGCCACCACGATGGCGTTCGTCCGGCTGGTCCGCGACCTGGCCAAGGACCCGGAGATCGGCGGCCGGATCGTGCCGATCATCCCGGACGAGGCGCGCACGTTCGGCATGGACTCGATGTTCCCGGCGCAGAAGATCTACAACCCGAACGGCCAGATGTACACGTCCGTGGACGCCCAGCTGATGCTGGCGTACAAGGAGAGCGAGCAGGGCCAGATCCTGCACGAGGGCATCAACGAGGCCGGTTCGACCTCGTCGTTCACCGCGGCGGGCACGTCGTACGCCACGCACGGCGAGCCGATGATCCCGATCTACATCTTCTACTCGATGTTCGGGTTCCAGCGCACCGGCGACGGCCTGTGGGCGGCGGCGGACCAGATGGCGCGCGGTTTCGTGCTCGGCGCGACGGCCGGCCGCACCACGTTGACCGGAGAGGGGCTCCAGCACGCCGACGGGCACTCGTTGCTGCTGGCGCACACCAACCCGGCCGTGGTGGCGTACGACCCGGCGTGGTCGTTCGAGGTGGCGCACATCGTCAAGGACGGTCTGCGGCGGATGTACGGCGAGAACGCCGAGAACGTCTTCTACTACATGACCGTCTACAACGAGCCCTACCAGCAGCCGGCCGAGCCCGCGGGCCTGGATGTGGACGGCCTGCTCAAGGGCCTGTACCGGTACCGGGAAGCGGCGGCGCAGAGCGGTCCGCGGGCGCAGCTGCTGGCCTCCGGCGTCGCGATGCCGTGGGCGGTCAAGGCGCAGCGGATGCTGGCCGAGGAGTGGGGCGTGCAGGCCGACGTGTGGTCGGCGACGTCGTACTCGGAGCTGCGGCGCGAGGCGGTCGAGGTCGACCGGCACAACCTGCTGCACCCCGACCAGGAGCCGCGTGTGCCGTACGTCACGCAGGTGCTGGCGGACGTGGCCGGCCCGGTGGTCGCGGTGTCCGACTGGATGCGCGCGGTGCCGGACCTGATCCGGCCGTACGTGCCGACGGACATGACGACCCTGGGCACCGACGGGTTCGGCTTCTCCGACACCCGGCCCGCGGCGCGGCGGCACTTCCTGGTCGACGCCGAGTCGGTCGTGGTGGCCACGCTGGCGGCGCTGGCCAAGCGCGGCGAGATCCAGCAGTCGCTGGTCGTGCAGGCGGCCCGGAAGTACAAGATCGACGACGTGAGCGCGGCGGGCCCGTCCACCTCGGACGCCGGCCTGGCGTGATCGGCTGAACGGCTCGGGGGCGGTCGCGACCACGCGACCGCCCCCGAGCCGTTTCCGCAGTTGTGCGGCCGACCAGCGGAAATCTCCGTTCCCCGCTGCGAATTGTGATCCGCACCATAGACTTGCCCCACAAACCCGGCGTTCCAACGAGGGGTCGGATGGGGACGCAACCGCTGCACGCGGTGCACCGCACGGTCGTGGTCGTGGACGTGGTCGCGTTCAGCCGGCGCTCGCTCGCCCCGCAGGAGGAGATCCGACGCGGCCTCTACGCGGCGCTGGAGGCGGCGTTCGAGGGCAGCGGGCTGGACTGGTCGTCGATCGAGCACGAGGACCGCGGCGACGGTGTGCTCGTGCTCGTGCCGCCCGACGTGCCCAAGAGCCGGGTGGTCGGCGGGCTGCCGCACGCGCTGCTGGGCGAACTGCGCCGGTACAACGCGACCCGTAACGAGGACGCCCGGATCCGGCTGCGGATGGCGATCACGGCGGGCGAGGTGCAGCACGACGAGCACGGCGTGCTCGGCGGCGAGGTCACGCTGGCGTTCCGGCTGCTCGACTCCCGGCCGCTGCGGGAGGCGGTGGACCGCTCGGCGGCGCTGTTCGCGCTGATCGTCTCCGACCGGTTCTACGGCGACGTGGTCGGGCCCGACCCGGCGATGGACCCGGAGTCGTTCCGCCGGGTCGACGTCGAGGTCAAGGAGGTCCGCGGCCACGCCTGGCTGCACGTGCCGCACAGCGGCCCGGTCGAAGCCCCCGCGGTGGAGCCGGTCGTCGCGGAGCCGGCGGTGGAAACGCCCCGGCAGCCAGGCTCCAAGCGCCGCCGACCGCTCGCCGCGCTGGTGCCGGTGCTGCTGCTCCTCGCCGTGACGAACGCCGCCGGCGCCTCGCCGCCCGCCGTGGCGCCGTGCCCGCCGCCGGTCCAGCTCAACGTGCTGACCTCGGACGAGGTGGAGGGGGTCGTCCGCTCCATCGCGCTGGAGTTCGAGGAAGAAGCGCGGCGGCGCAACGACCTGGGCTGCCGGGAGGTGGACGCGCTGGTGTTCAGCGGCCCTTCCGACGAACAGGCCGCGGCCGCGCTGGGCCGGGGTTGGTCGACGGCCGACCTCACCGCGGTGGGCCCCGAACCGCACGTGTGGCTGCCCGACAGCACCGCGGAGGTCCGGCCCACCGGGGCGACGCTGCGGACGCGCACCGACACCGTGCTGCGCACACGCGGGAGCGTGGCCTTGTCGCCGGTGGTCGTGGGCGTGCCGGAGGACTCGGCCGTGACGCCGGACGGCGGGTTCCGGTGGGGGCAGGCGGGCCGGCCGGCCGCCGTGGACACCTCGTCGGGCGTCGGCGTGATCGCCGCCGCCGCGCTGGTGCACGCCAAGCTGGGCGGGCTGTACCTGCGGACGCAGGGGGTGCCGCGCGAGCTCCACGAGATCACCCGGGCCGCGGCCACCGGGCCTGCGTGCGTCGGTGACGTGCTGCTGGTCGGGTCGGAGAAGGCGGTGGCCGGGACGAAGGGGTGCCGGGTGGTCTACCCGCGGGACGGCGTGCTGGTGCTGGACCACCCGTTCGTGGAGGTCGAGCGACCGACCCGGCCGGTGAACGAGCGGCGCCGGCAGGTCGTGGACCGGTTCCGGGAGCACCTGCTCGAACCGCGCGCGCAGGACCAGTTCCGGCGGGCGAGGTTCCGGGACGTGGACTGGAACGTCGGCTCGGACCCGGGCTCGGGCGTGCGGTCCGACCGGCCGCAGGTCCTGCCCGAGGAGCCGGACGCGAGGGCGATCCGCGACGCGTGGCGGGCCGCGGGCCAACCGCGGGTGATCGCCGTGGCCGGCGACGGCTCCCTCGACGCGGCGCTGTTCCTCGACCAGGTGGGGCTGCTGCGCGGTCCGGCCGACCGGGTGATCTCGTTGCCGCTGTCCGAGCACCTGGTCGAGGAGGCCGTCCGGCGGGAGGCGGACGTCGTGGTGCTGGCGTCACGTGCCCCCGTCCCGGCGATCAGGACGACCCTCGGCGGTCCGGTGGAGGTGGTGGCCGTCGGGTTCGCGGACGGGGCGTGCACGGCCTCAACGGGCCTCCACGCCGCCGCTGACGATCACCGCGGGTCCTGCCACGAGATCGTCGACAAGAACGGTTCTGGGCGATCTGAGCGCCAGGAAGGCGCCTTGGACGACATCGCGCGTGCCGCGTGGGGAGAGTGACGTGATCCGCGTTCTCGTGCCGCTGGTGGTGCTGCTGGCGGCGTGCACGACCCCGGTCCAGGACGGCGCGGAGGACGGCGCCGGGCCGATCACCTTCGTGGACGGGCGGGACACCACCGCGAA
Source organism: Actinosynnema sp. CA-299493 (assembly GCF_050946825.1). Lineage (NCBI taxonomy): Bacteria > Bacillati > Actinomycetota > Actinomycetes > Pseudonocardiales > Pseudonocardiaceae > Actinosynnema > Actinosynnema sp. CA-299493. The sequence continues at coordinate 1,645,748 of NZ_CP191993.1, read as the reverse complement.
CGGCCAGGTGCGCAAGCTGGTCGAGCGCTGGAACGAGCGGGCCGACCGACGCGAGGAGGTGGCCTTCGTGGAGATGCCGAACACCACCGACGGCCACCGCGCCCAGTTGACCGCCCGTGCCCAGGACCTGCGGGACGTGCGCGGCGGCCCCGACTGCTACGACGTGATGGCCGTGGACACGGTGTGGACGGCCCCGTTCGCCGCGGCGGGGCACCTGGTGGAGCTGGATCCCGCCGACTTCGGGGTGGACCGGATGCTCCCCCAGGCGGTGGAGGCGGCGAAGACCCCGGACGGGGAGCGCCTGTGGGCGGTCCCGTGGCGCAGCGACGCGGGGTTGCTCTACTACCGCGAGGACGTGCTAGCCGACGCGGGGGTGGAGCCGCCGACCACGTGGGCCGAGCTGAGGTGGCAGGCGAGCACCATCGCCGGGCGTTACGGCCTGAAGGGCTACGTGGCCCAGCTCGGGCGCTACGAGGGCCTGACCGTCAACGCCGCCGAGGCCATCTGGGCGCACGAGGGCGACCTGCGACACCCGGACTCGCCCCAGGCGAAGGAGGGCGTGCGGGCCTTGGCCGACGGCGTCGCGCGGGGCTGGATCCCGGGCGAAGCCCTCGAGTACGACGAGAACACCTCCCTCGCGGAGTTCATGGCCGGCCGGGCGCTGTTCATGCGCAACTGGCCGTTCGCGGGCCCCCGGCTCGACGACGGGGAGAAGTCGGCGGTGGTGGGCAGGTGGGCCGCGGTCCCGCTGCCGGGCCCGAGCGCGTTGGGCGGCTGGAACCTGGCGGTGTCCCGGTGCTCCGCGCACCAGGCCACCGCCCGCCGGTTCATCCAGTTCGTCACCGGCGTGGAGAACCAGCGGCGGCTGGCCGAGCTCGCCGGGTTCGCGCCCACCATCGAGTTCCTCTACGACGAGCCGGGCCTGGTGTCGCCCGAGCTGCGCGCGAGCCTGCTCGGCGCGCGGGCCCGGCGACCGTCCCCCCACTACGACGTGCTGACCAGCGCGATGCAGGAACGACTGCACCACGTGCTGGAGAAACCGGACTCGGTCGACGAGTCGATGGACCAGCTCGCGGAGGACCTGGCGCGGGCCGAGCAGGGGCGTTAGCGCTTGGCGGCCTCGACGCGGGTGCTGGTCTGCTTCGCGGCGCGGTTCCAGTCGATCCAGCCGCGGATCACCAGCACGGCGAAGACCGTGTAGACCGCCGCGCTGAACCACAGCCCGGACTGGATCTGCAACGGCACGCCGATCGCGTCCACCACGAGCCACACCAGCCAGAACTCGACCAGGCCGAAGCCCTGGAGGGTGAACGCGAGCACGGTGCCGACGAAGATCGCGGCGTCCGGCCACGGCGCCCACGAGGCGTCCAGCGCGTCCAGCAGCAGCGCGAACCCGACCGTGCCGAGGACGAAGGCGACCGCCACGGCGATGCGTTCCTTCGCGGTGCCCTTGCGGACCACCACGCCGAACACCGGGTCACGCCGGCGCGTCCACGCCCACCAGCCGTAGAGCGTGATCAGCGCGATCACCACCTGGCGCGCGGCCGTGCCGCCGAGCTGCGCGGACAGGTACACCACGAACAGCAGCGAGACCGAGACCAACTGCACGGGCCACGTCCAGAGCGAGCGCTTCTGCGCCAGGTAGACCACCACCAGCGCGAAGACCTGGCCGATGAACTCGGCCCAGGACACCTCCTGCCCGAACACCGTGAAGCCCTGCTCCATCAAGACGTGCACCGCGTCCTCCATCCCGACAGGCGTTCCCGGGGCATGGCAGGCCAACGGCACGCGCGCCTCCCATCCGGACTTTCACCGTCGGCCCCGGAATTCCACCGGATCAACCGCCCTGGTGGGCGGGTCGCGGGCTGTCACCGCCGGTTCGGATTTCCACCGAGCCCCGGAGCGCATGTCTCTCATTGCGTCGGAACATCATCGCGCGCGGAACTGTTCCTGGGGTGATCGACGGCACAGTGCGCAAGATCCGAGAACGCGGCCACCCGTGCTCGTCACCTCGACTTCAGCCCTGGTACACCGGTGACCAGTAGCTTCCGGCGAATGCGAATCCTGCTCATGGCCGCGGTGGTGCCGCTGCTCATCGCCTCCTCACCCGGGCCGGACGTGGTCGTGCCGGTCGCCCAGACCCGCGCGTTCGTCGACGACGCGTCCGGGCGGCCCGCCAACGCCGACGCCGACGACCCGGCGGTCTGGGTGCACCCCCGCTCGGCGCGGCAGAGCGTCGTGCTGGGCACGCTGAAGGAAGGCGGGCTGGCCGCGTTCGACCTGGCCGGTCGGACCCTGGGCGCCTACCCCGCGCCGACGCCGCCGACCCCCGGGGCCAAGCCGGGCCGGTTCAACAACGTCGACGTGCTCAGCCGGGTGCCGGTCGGTGGGCGGACGCGGGACCTGGCGTTCGTCAGCGACCGCGGCCGGGACCGGATCCGGGTCTACGAGATCGACGGCCGCGGTGCGGCGGCGGGGTCGGACGTGGTGCGGGACGTGACCGACCCGGGCGCGCGACCGGTGTTCTCCTCGTCGGAGGAGGAAGTGGACGATCAGCGCACCGCCTACGGCCTGGCGGCCGGGTTCGTCGGCCGCACGCCGGTGGTCCTGACGAACCGGCGCAGCGAGACCAGGGTCGCGTTGCTGCGCGTGACGGCGGGCCCGGCCGGGTCGGTCGGCACGGCGGTGGTGTCGACGCTGGACCTGCCGTCGTCGTTCCCGCTGCCCGACGGCACGACCTGGACGCCGTGCGGCGAGCCGGGCGAAGGCCCCCAGCTGGAGGGCATGGTGGTCGACTCCGAGCACGGCGTGCTGTACGCGGCGCAGGAGGACGTCGGCATCTGGCGCGTGCCGCTGCGGGCGACCGGGTTCGGCCGGCCCGTGCTGATCGACCGGGTTCGCTCGTTCGGGGTGCCGCAGAGCTACGACCCGGAGACCGAGGAGTGCTCGGTGTCGGGCGCGGACCCCGGCTTCGGCGGCAGGCGCCTCACCGCCGATGCCGAGGGGCTGACCGTCGGGGACGACTACCTGATCGCGTCCAGCCAGGGCGACTCGCGGTTCGTGGCCTACGAGCGGACCGGCCGCAACGCCTACGTCGGCGAGTTCGTGGTCGGCGCGGGCCGGGGCAACGACTCGGTCGAGCACTCCGACGGCGCGCACCTGGTGACCGCCGACCTCGGGCCGGCCTACCCGGAGGGCCTGCTCGTCCTGCACGACGGCGAGCGCACCCCGGCCGCGGGCGACCTGCCCACGACCGGCTTCGCGTACGTGAGCTGGGCGGACGTGCTGGACGAGCTGGACTGACCGCGAACGCCGACAGGCCCGCCCGTGGCACCGGGTGGGGCCTGTCGGCGTTCGCGCGAGGGTGCCGCCGTGGGGTCGCCTCCCTCGCGACCGGGATCGTCCGCGTGGTGCAGCCGGATCGGGGGTCGGGGGTCTGTGGGTACCGGTCGGGTCAGCGCCCTTCGGCGTGCGGCGGCATCCGGAGGCCGGCGGGCGGGGTCGGCGGGTCCACCGGCGCCTGCCGGGCCGAGCGGGCGGCGGCCGTCACGGGCTCCTGCGACCGGCCCGTCATCGGGTCCTGGGACTGGCGCGGCGCGGGCGTGATGTTCGCCGACTCCTCCTGGATGCGGTTGAGCCAGCCCTCCCAGCGCTGCTGCATCGGGCGGACCAGGCCGCCGCCCACGCCGATCACGATCACGCCGGCGACCGTGGCCAGCACCGTGATGAGGACCGGCATGGTGACCGCGACGGCGATGCCCAGCTGGTTGAGCGCGGCGATGACGCCGAGCGCGACGATGAAGCCGTACGTGATGTTGCCGAGGAGCCGCGTGTACGGGCGGTTGCCCAGCGCGCCGGTCACCAGGCCCTTCAGCGCCTTGCCGATCGCGGCGGCGACGAGCACCAGCACGATGGCCACCACGATGCGCGGCAGGTACGCGATGACGTCGTTGAGCAGGGTGCTCACCGCGTTCCCGGTGCCGAACACGCCGAACGCGAGCTGCAGGGCGATCAGCAGCACGAAGTAGTACACCAGCTTGACGATCAGGTTGGAGGCGTCGATCGGGGACTTCGACATCGCGCCGCCCAGGCCGGAGCGCTCGACGAGCCGGTCGAAACCGACCCGCTTGAGCAGGAACCCGACCGCCTTGGCCAACGCCTTCGCGATCAGCCAACCGATGAGCAGCACGACGAGGAAGCCGAGGAGTTTCGGCACGAACGTGGCCACCATCGCCCACGCCTGTCCGAGTCCTTCGGTGATCTGGGTACCCACGACGACCCTCCTTCGCAGTTCGCTTGTGGTCGGGATCGTTTCCCAGCCCGCATCACCCGGCAACCTGAAGTCGTGGCACGAAAGGGTGACTGACGTGGCGGTTCTCGCGTCGGCAGTCCAGAGTGGAGTCACCGGTGGGGACCGGGGAGAGGGAAACGCCCGGCGCGGAGGGATTCGCGCCGGGCGTTTTCGCGTGGGGTGGTCCTCGCGGCTCAGAACTGGGCGGACAGGCCCCGGCCCGCCAGGTACGCCTGCACGTGCTCCGCCGAGGTCAGCTGGTTCGCGTCCGGCCTCGGGTCGCCGGGGCAGGTGGAGCTGCTGGGTGGCAGCACGCCGTCGATGAAGTACCGGTTGACGGCCCGGTCCACGCACGCGTTGCCGCTGCCGTAGATGCCGTGCTTGCCCTCGTCCCGCACGGTGACCAGGTTGTGCCCGAGCCGTTCCGCCATGGCGGGCCCGCTCTCGTACTGGGTCTGGGTGTCGCCCTCCGCCTGCACGATCACGCCGACGGGGTAACCCTCCCGCTTGAGCGTCACGGCGGGCTCCGGCGGCGTGAAGCTGCGGAACGCGCACGTCGTCGGCGCCGCGCGCATGACGCCGAAGCCGTACGGGTAGCGGTCGCGGAAGATCCTCATGTCCTCGTAGTACGTCTCCAGGTCGGTCGGCCAGTCGACCTCGCACGTCACCGTGTGGAACACGCCGGACACCAGCTCTTCCCGCGCCTCGCCGGCCATCAGCGCGCCGGACTCGGACGACGACGAGCCCGCCTTGAGCCCGGCCACCAGCACCGCGAGCTCCGACCACAGTGGACGGTACCGCGCGCCGACGCCGACGGCCGCGTCGAAGCGGGTGCGGTCCTGCTCGCCGACCGGCGCCTGCGCGAGGGTCGTCGCGACCGCCTCGATGGTGCCGACCACCGCCTCGGGGGTCGTGCCGAGGGCGAACCGGTCGTGGTGGCTGGCGACCCACGCGGACCACGCCTCGACGTTGCGCCGGTACGCCACCGCCTGCGCCCGGAACTGCTCGCGCCAGATCCACTCCGGGTGCACGGCCGAGTCGAGCACGCTGCGGTCCAGGTGCGTCGGGAACAGGCTGCCGTACACCGCGCCCAGGTAGGTGCCGTAGGAGTAGCCCAGGTAGTTGATCTTCTCCTCGCGCAGCGCGGCCCGCACCACGTCCAGGTCGCGCGCGGTGTTGGCGGTGTTGACGAACGGCCGGATGCCGCCGGCGGAGCGGTGGCAGGCGTCCTCGGCGGCCTGTGCCTCGGCGGCCCACTTCGGGAACTCGGAATCAGCCGGTCGGGTGTCGACGGTGGCCAGCTCCGGGACCGTGCGGCAGTTCAGCGCGGTCGACCCGCCCACGCCGCGCGGGTCGAACCCGACCAGGTCGTACACCTTCGCCAGCTGGCTGCCGGCCAGGAACGACGGCATGCCGAGGCCCGAGCCGCCCGGACCGCCCGGGTTGAGCACGAGGACGCCGCGCCGCCGGGTGGTGTCGGTGGCCTTCTTCCGGCTGATGACCAGCGATATCCGGTCGGCGTCCGGTCGGGTGTAGTCCAGCGGGAGCACCAGTTCCGCGCACTCCAGCGACTGCTTGCACGGCGCCCAGGTGAGCTGCTGCGTGTGGAACTCGGCCAGCGGATCGCTGCGCGCCTTCCCGAACGACGGCGCGACCGCCGTCGCCAGCACCGCGGTGACCACCAGGCCGACTGACATGAACCTGCGCACGAGACCCTCCCAGGGGAGCCGGTCGAAATGCCACCGACGGTAAGGGGATCGACGCGGAGCGCCAGTGCGTGTCACTCGTTGGTGGCGTGCCCGGGTGCCCGTGCGATCGTGGGGTCATGACCAGCTCAACCGCGTTGTCGCGGGCCACCCTGCGAGCGCTGCGACGGGCGTCGGGCGACCTGGCCGCGGCGAGCGTGGCCGAGATGGAGGAGCGCCTGCCGTGGTTCCGGCGGATGCCCGCCGACCAGCGGGCCGGCGTGCTGCTGCTGATCCAGAACGGGGTCGCCGGGTTCGTGTCCTGGCTGCACGACCCGCAGCAGGCGATCCGGCTGACCGCCGAGGCGTTCCGCTCCGCGCCCAAGGACATCTCGCGGTGGGTGAGCCTGCGGCAGACCGTCGAGCTGGTGCGGATCGCGTTGGAGCTGTTCGAGGAACTGCTGCCCAAGCTGGCCGAGAACGAGGCCGAGCGCGCGTTGCTGAACGAAGGCGTGCTGCGGTACGGGCGGGAGATCGCGTTCTCCGCGGCCACGTCGTACGCGGCGGCGGCCGAGGCGCGCGGCGCGTGGGACGCCCGGCTGGAGGCGCTGGTCGTGGACGGCATCGTGCGTGGCGACGCGGAGGAGTCGTTGCTGTCGCGGGCCACCGCGCTGGGCTGGGACCCGGCCGCCGAGGCGACCGTGCTCGTGGGCAACCCGCCGTCGGACGACCCGCCCGCGGTCGTGTTCGAGGTGCGCAGCCGGGCGGCCCGGGTCGGCCGGCCGGTGCTGCTGAGCGTGCAGGGCTCGCGGCTGGTCGTGGTGCTCGGCGGCGAGACGGAGCGCAGCGAGTCGCTGGTCCGGCTGTCCGACGCGTTCGGGCCCGGCCCGGTGGTGGCCGGGCCGACCGTGACGAGCCTGGCCGACGCCCACCGCAGCGCCAGCGACGCGTTGTCCGGGCTGCGGGCCGTCGTGGGGTGGCCCGCCGCGCCGAGGCCGGTGCGGTCGCTCGACCTGCTGCCGGAACGGGCGCTGGCGGGCGACCCGGAGGCCGAGTGGCAGCTGGTGGACCGGGTGGCCAGGCCGCTGGAGGAGGCGACCGGCTCGCTGCTGGAGACCGTGGACGCGTTCCTGGAAGTGGGCGGCGTGCTGGAGGCGTGCGCGCGGAAGCTGTTCGTGCACCCGAACACGGTCCGCTACCGGCTCAAGCGCGCCACCGAGTTGACCGGGCGCAACGCGAACGACCCCCGTGACGCTCTGGTGCTGCGGGTGGCACTCGCCGTGGGGCGGCTGGCCCGGGCCCGCGGTCTGTGGTGACCGCTGGGGGTGACCCTCGTCCGAGTGTGACGGACAACGCATGTCCGTTTGGGCCGGGATCGACAACACGCGCCGTCGTTCTACGTTCATCTACGAGTCACATTTGTAGGAACCCTACAAGCCAGCGTCTCCGGTTTCGTCAGTGGCGGCATCACCGGAAACCGCCGCGACCGTGTTCAGTGAGCGGGTGATCGCGCTCCTCGCCCCCGGACAGGGGTCCCAGACACCCGGCATGCTCACCCCCTGGCTCGAGGTCGAAGGGGCCGCCGAGCGCGTGGCCGCGTGGTCCGAGGCGACCGGTCTCGACCTGGCCCGGCTGGGCACCACGGCGGACGCGGACGAGATCAAGGACACCGCCGTCACCCAGCCGCTGGTGGTCGCGCTCGCCCTGCTGGCCTACGAGGAGCTGCGCCGCCGGGTCGAACTGCCCGCCGACACGGTCGTCGGGGGCCACTCGGTCGGCGAACTGGCCGCCGCCGCCATCGCGGGCGTGCTGAGCACCGACGACGCCGTGGCGCTCGCCGCCGTGCGCGGCGCCGAGATGGCCGCCGCCTGCGCGTTGACGCCGACCGGCATGGCCGCGGTGCTCGGCGGCGAGGAGGACGAGGTGCTGGCCCGGCTCGACGAGCTCGGCCTGGTCGGCGCGAACCGCAACGGCGCGGGCCAGATCGTGGCCGCGGGACCGCTGGACGCACTGGCCGCTCTCGTCGAGCAGCCGCCCACCCGCGCGAAGATCCGCACGCTGAAGGTCGCGGGCGCGTTCCACACCCGGTTCATGGCTCCCGCCGAGGACGCGTTGCGCGCCCGTGCCGCCGGCATCGTGGTGAAGGACGCCGCGCTGCCGCTGCTGTCCAACGCCGACGGCACGGTGGTGTCCGAGGGCGACGAGGTGCTGAGCCGACTGATCTCCCAGGTGACCCGCCCCGTGCGGTGGGACGCCTGCCAGGCAACCCTGGCCGGGCACGGCGTGACCGCGGTGGTCGAACTGCCGCCGGCGGGCGCGCTGACCGGCCTGGCCAAGCGCGAACTGAAGGGCACACCCACCTTGGGCCTCAAGACCCCGGACCAGCTCGACCAGGTCGTCGAGATGATCACCGCGACACCGTCGGAGGTGGCCGAGTGACCACCTTCTCGACGCCGACCGGCCCGGCCGGCACCCGCATCCTCGGCCTGGGCAGCTACCAGCCCGAGACGATCGTCAGCAACCACGACCTGAGCCTGCGCATGGACACCTCGGACGAGTGGATCCGCGACCGGGTCGGCATCGCCAACCGGCGCGTGGCCAAGCCGGACGAGCTGCTGGTGGACATGGCGATCGAGGCGGGCGTCAAGGCCGTGGCCGACGCCGGGCTGACCCCGTCCGACATCGGCGCGGTCATCGTGGCCACCTGCACCATGCCGTCCCAGATCCCCAACGCGGCGGCGCAGGTCGCCCACCGGATCGGGATCACGGGCGCGCCCGCGTTCGACATGAACGCCGCGTGCGCGGGCTTCTGCTACGCCCTGGCCACCGCCTCGGACCTGGTCCGGGCGGGCACGGCGAAGAACGTGCTGGTCATCGGCGCGGAGAAGCTCACCGACTGGGTCGACCCCGACGACCGGTCCACCGCGATCATCTTCGCCGACGGCGCCGGCGCGGCGGTCGTGGGACCGTCCGACGAGCCGGGCATCGGCCCGGTGTCGTGGGGCAGCGCGGGCGACCTCGTGGACATGATCCACATCAAGGACCGGGCGTCGTTCATCTTCCAGGAGGGCCAGTCGGTCTTCCGCTGGGCGACCACGCAGATCGCGCCGATCGCGCTCAAGGCGATCGAGCTGGCCGGGCTGGAGGTGTCCGATGTGGACGTCTTCGTGCCGCACCAGGCGAACCTGCGCATCATCGAGGCCATCGCGAAGCGGTTGCGCGCCAAGGGTGCGCGTGAAGACCTCGTGATCGCGCGTGACATCGTGGACTCCGGCAACACCTCGTCCGCTTCGATCCCCCTCGCGCTGGACCACATGCGCGCGGCGGGAGAGGTGCGCAGCGGCGACGTGGCGCTGCTCGTCGGCTTCGGGGCGGGACTGTCCTACGCGGGACAGGTCGTCCGGCTGCCGTGACCGCAATTCCAGACTCCGGCGGGACCACCCGGCCGGCGAAGCGAGAAGGAAGGGATTTTCAGTGAGCAACGAGGACATCCAGAAGGGGCTTGCCGACATCGTCGAGGAGGTCGCCGGTGTCGAGGCGGCCGACGTGACGGCTGACAAGTCCTTTGTGGACGACCTGGACATCGACTCGCTGTCCATGGTGGAGATCGCCGTGCAGGCCGAGGACAAGTTCGGCGTGAAGATCCCGGACGACGAGCTGGCCAACCTCAAGACCGTGGGCGATGCGGTCAACTACATCGCCAGCAACGCATGAGCAGTAGCAACGACGTCGTCGTCACCGGGCTGGGTGCCACCACCCCGCTCGGTGGCGATGTCGCCTCCACCTGGGATGCGCTCCTGGCCGGCCGCAGCGGCGTGAAGCCGCTGGTCGGCGGCTTCGCGGAGCGGTTCGAGCTGCCCGTGCGGATCGCCGCGCAGCTCGCGGTCGAGCCGACCGAGGTGCTGCCGCGCGTCGAGGCGCGCCGGCTGGACCGCTGCGAGCAGGTCGCGGTGGTCGCCGCCCGCCAGGCGTGGGCGGACTCGGGGCTCGGCGAGGACGGGGTCGACCTGGAACGGCTGGGTGTCGTGATCGGCACCGGCATCGGCGGCGCGATGACGCTGCTGGACCAGGACGACCTGATCGAGGCGTCCGGCCTGCGCAAGGTCTCGCCGCTGACCGTGCCGATGCTCATGCCCAACGGCCCGGCCGCGCACGTCGGCCTGGACCTCAAGGCACGCGCGGGCGTGCACGCGCCGGTGTCGGCCTGCGCGTCCGGCGCCGAGGCGCTGGCCTGGGCGTGGCGGATGCTGAAGACCGGCGAGGCGGACGTGGTCGTGGCCGGTGGCGCGGAGGCGTGCATCACCACCATCACCATGGCGGGCTTCATCCAGGCCCGGACCATGAGCACCCGCAACGACGACCCGGAACGCGCGTCGCGCCCGTTCGACGTCAACCGGGACGGGTTCGTGCTCGGCGAGGGCGCCGGGATCATGGTGCTGGAGCGCGAGGACTTCGCCCGCGCCCGCGGCGCCCGGATCTACGGCAAGCTCGCGGGCGTCGGCACCACGTCCGACGGCTACCACATCACCGCGGCCGACCCGGAGGGCATCGGCCAGTCCCGGGCCATCTCGAAGGCGCTGCGCGCCGCGGGCGTGGAGCCGGCCGACGTCGGCCACGTCAACTGCCACGCGACGTCCACCCAGGTGGGCGACGTGATCGAGCCGCAGGCCGTGCGCCGGGCGGTCGGCGACCACCCGGTGCTGACCGCGCCCAAGGGCAACCACGGCCACCTGCTCGGCGCCTCGGGCGCGGTGGAGGCGATCACCACGCTGCTGTCGGTCCGCGACGGCATCGTGCCGCCGACGCTGAACCTGGACGACCAGGACCCGAGGGTGCAGCTGGAGGTCGTGACCGGTGAGCCGCGCAAGATCGAGCTGACCGCCGCGGTGAACAACTCGTTCGGGTTCGGCGGGCACAACGTCTCGCTCGTCTTCACCGGAGCCTGACCATCCCGGGCCAGACCGTCCCACGAGGAGCTCCCCGATGACCGTCCTTGCGTCCCGGCCGGCGAACCCGGCCGCGGACGGCGAACCCGACCCGCGCGACCCGGAGGTCCGGCTCGCGCAGCTGCTCGACCCGGGGTCCGTCGCGCCGCTGCGGCCCCGTGACGGCAGCGGCATGTTCGCCGTGCGCGGCCGGATCAACGGCGCGAAGGTCGTCGCGTACTGCAGCGACGCCACGCGGATGGGTGGCGCGCTGGGGTCGGAGGGGTGCCGGCACATCGTCGAGGCGATCGACGTCGCGGTGCGCGAGCGCACACCGGTGATCGGGGTCTGGCACTCCGGCGGCGCGCGGCTGCCGGAGGGCGTGGAGTCGCTGGACGGCATGGGCCAGATGTTCGCCGCGATGATCCGGGCGTCCGGTCGGGTGCCGCAGATCTCCGTGGTGGTCGGCCCGGCGGCGGGCGGCGGCGCGTACGGCCCGGCGCTGACCGACGTGGTGATCATGGCTCCGGCCGGCAAGGTCTTCGTGACCGGGCCGGACGTGGTCCGGTCGGTGACCGGCGAGCAGATCGACATGGACGGCCTCGGCGGCGCGGAGGCGCACGGGCGCAAGTCCGGTGTCGTGCACGTGATCGCGGACGACGAGCCGGACGCCTACCAGCGGGCGCGGCGGATCACCGGGCTGTTCGCCCAGCCCGGTGTGTTCGACCTGCACTCGGTGCCCGACGGCGACGACCTGCGGGCGTTGCTGCCGGAGCAGCCGCAGCGGGCCTACGACGTCAAGCCGCTGGTGCGGGCGATCCTGGACGACGGGTCGTTCGAGGAGTTGCAGGCCAAGTGGGCGCCGAACGTCGTGGTCGGCCTCGGGCGGCTCGGCGGGCGCACGGTCGGCGTGATCGCGAACAACCCGATCCGCAAGGGCGGGTGCCTCGACTCGCTGTCGGCGGAGAAGGCGGCGCGGTTCGTGCGGATGTGCGACGCGTTCGGCGTGCCGCTGCTGGTGCTGGTGGACGTGCCGGGGTACCTGCCGGGCGTCGGCCAGGAGTGGGACGGCGTGGTGCGGCGCGGTGCGAAGCTGCTGCACGCGTTCGGCGAGGCGGTCGTGCCGCGGGTGACGTTGGTGACGCGCAAGTCCTACGGCGGCGCGTACATCGCGATGAACTCGCGGTCGCTGGGCGCGACGGCGGTGTTCGCGTGGCCGATCGCCGAGGTGGCCGTGATGGGCGCCAAGGCCGCCGTCGGCATCCTGCACCGCAAGAAGCTGGCCGCCGTGCCGGACGAGGAGCGCGAGGCGTTGCACGCCCAGCTCGTCGAGGAGCACGAGCGGATCGCGGGCGGGGTGGAGCGGGCGGTCGCGATCGGCGTGGTGGACGAGGTCATCGAGCCGACCAGGACGCGGCGGAAGCTGGCGCAGGCCCTCGCGGCGGCGCCGGCGGGCCGGGGCGCGCACGGCAACATCCCGCTGTAGGCGGGCTTCCCGGTGGGGTCGCTGGAGTCGGGGGCGACCCCACCGCCGTGCGCCTGAGCGGTGAACTCGGGTGTTCCGAACGTAGGACTCTCGCGCCTCGAACGCAGGACTCTCGCGCGAGTCCTGCGTTCGGAACGCGCGTGTCCTGCGTTCCGGTACCCCGAGTTCACCGCTCAGGCGCGTCAGCAGGCGGTGAACTGGGAGGTCGAGCCCTCGGTGCCCAGGTCCACGCGGAGCGTGCCGCGGTCCTCCTGCAACGGGTAGACCACGCGCCAGTGGATGCAGTCCGCCTGCAACTCCGCCGGCGCCTTGATGACGTCCTGGGTGCTGGTGAACGTCATCAGCACCCGCAGCCTGGTACCCGACACCGACTCGATCCGGTGCACCAGGATCGACCCGTCCCGCGAGCTCTCGTAGTCCGACAGCCACCGCGACTTCGGCGTCTGGCCGACCCGGTGTGCGGTCACCGTCCTGGTCCACTGCTCGTAGTCGTGGTCGTTGATCGCGTCGAAGAACCGCTGGAGCACCTCGCGCACGCGTTGGCCGTCCGGGTGCTGCGCCGCGTCGACGCTCAGCTGCACCGCGCCGCTGCCCGGCTGGGCGCTGCGCGGCACCGAACCCGGCTGCCCCGGACCGGGCGTCGCGACCTGGCCGCCCTGGGGCACGACGGGCCGCTGGTAGGCCTCACGCGCCAGCACGCCGACGCCGGCCGTCGCGGCGGCGACCAGGAGCACGGCGGGCAGCAGCAGACGTGCGGACACCTCACGAGCGTGCCACAGCGGCCATACGGACCGATAATCACCCGTACGGCCCAGCGGCCGACCCGCACGATGCGGTTCCACCAGGTGGATCCGACTACCCAGAATGGTCATAGGGGTATGGGAGCCACGTTTCCGCAATATGGGGCCGCAGCCGGTCCCGAATATTTGGACCAGCCCCTTCCACCAGCCCTTTCGGCACCGTCCGTGACGAAACCCGCAATTCAGCGGAAAAACCCTGAACCCGCAGGTGAGCGCCACTGAACGCGAAGAACGATCACGTTTCGTTTAGCCTCCTCCGGTAGCCGATCTCCACTCCGTCGTGTAGCCAAACATCGCGATCGGGTGACTCGTGATGCGCCTATACGTACTAGCAGTACCGATCCGAGGATTCCTCACACGCACGAACGGACGTCAACACCCCCCGAAATGGTGGATTGGCTTATCTACCATTGACGTGCGGAAATAACTCGGTCGCACAAATCGCAAGGAGGCGAAAACCCGTGGATCTCCGCTATGAGGCCTACTGCTTCGCGGACCGTCTGTTCTACGACGTGCAAAACCACGCGGAAACCTCCGAAGATGATTTCTCGAAGGTGCTCCCCACGTTGCCGGAAGGCTGGTCGCAGGGCGATCGCAACATCTGGCGGCACACCTACCCGCAGGGCGTGCCGCTGCCCAAGCAGGGCTGGAAGATCCACGTTTCGGCCACCGTGCTGAACGCGGGCGAGGTGCTGCTGAAGTCCTACGAGTACCTGGTCGCCCGCCGGATCCCGTTCAAGTACCTGCGCACCCAGTCCATCGTGCTGGCCCGCAACTCGAAGTACGCGCCCCGTGAGGGCAGCGGCAAGCTCATCACGATCTACCCGGCCGATGAATCCGAGCTGGAGTCGACGCTCCTGGAGTTGTCCGAAATCCTCAAGGGCCAGTCGGGCGCCTACATCCTGAGCGATCTCCGCTACGGCGCCGGCCCGTTGTTCGTCCGCTACGGCGGGTTCGTCGAGCAGTGGCTGGAGAAGGACGGCAAGCGCGTGCTGGCCATCGAGGGCCCGGACGGCGCGCTCGTGCCCGACCAGCGCAAGCCGACCTTCTGGACCCCGGAGTGGGTGAAGATCCCGGCGTGCCTGGAGGAGCACCTGGCCGTGCGCCGGGCGGGCAGCGCGGATGACTTCCCCTACCGGGTGCTCCGCTCGCTGCACTTCTCCAACGGCGGCGGCGTGTACGAGGCGATCCGCAAGTCCGACGACCGGCGGTTGGTGCTCAAGGAGGCCAGACCGCACTCGGGCCTGGACCGGCTGAACATCGACGCGGTCGCCCGGCTGCACCGCGAGCACGAGATGCTGGAGAAGGTCGCGGACGTCCCGGGCGTGCCCGAGGTGTTCGAGCGCTTCAGCGCGTGGGAGCACGAGTTCATGGCCATGTCCCAGGTGCCCGGCCGCCCGCTGGGCCAGTGGCTCGGCCAGAACTACCCGCTCACCCACCACGAGATCTCCGACGAGGCGGTCGCCGCCTACACCGAGCGCGCGCTGAAGCTCATCGCCGACGTCGAGCGGATCATCGGCGACGTGCACGACCGCGGCCTGGTGTTCTGCGACCTCCACCCGCTCAACGTCCTGGTGGACGACGACGACTCGATCTCGCTGATCGACTTCGAGCTGGCGTTCCGCGTCGAGGAGGACAAGAAGCCCACGCTCGGCTCGCCGGGCTTCCAGGCGCCGCCGGACCGCAGCGGCTTCGAGATCGACGAGCACGCCCTCGCCGCGCTGCGCCTGTACCTCTTCCTGCCGCTCATCACCATGCTCGAACTCGCGCCGGTGAAGCTGCGGTCCCACGTCGACTTCATCCAGCGCCGGTTCGGCCTGTCCGACGAGTACTGCGCGAAGATCCTCGCCGGCTTGGAGCGCCGCGTCGACCCGCCGACCGAGTCGCCCACGACCGTGCTGGACGCGCCGGAGCCGGACCTGCCGGTGGTGCTCAAGATGGTCTCGGCGGCGATCCTGGCCAGCGCCACCCCGCAGCGCGACGACCGGCTGTTCCCCGGTGACGTGGAGCAGTTCGAGACCGGCGGCGCGACGTTCGGCCACGGCGCGGCGGGCGTGCTGCACGCGCTGGACGTCACCGGTCAGGGCCGGTTCCCCGACCACGAGCGGTGGCTGCTGGAGGCCGTGCGCCGCGACCCGCCGAAGGAGCCCGGCTTCTTCAGCGGCGCCCACGGCATCGCCTACGTGCTGGAGAACTTCGGCCACCACGACCTCGCGGGCGAGTTGGTCCGCTCCTACGCCACGATGGTGCCCGACACCGAGGACCACGGCCTCAGCTCCGGCCTCGCGGGCATCGCGCTCAACCTGCTGCACTTCGCCGGCACGCGCGACGACGAGACCTACGCCGAGCAGGCGGTGGAGCTGGGCGAGCGCCTGGACACCGCGCTGGCGAACGTCGAGCCGCCCGGCGACAAGGCCCGCGCGGGCCTGGAGCACGGCTGGTCCGGTCCCGCGCTGCTGTTCCTGCGCCTGTTCGAGCGCACCGGCGACCGGCGCTGGCTGGACGTGGGCGTCAAGGCGCTGGAGCGCGACCTGGCCGAGACGATGATCGCGCTGGACGGCTCGACGCAGGTCCGGGACGGCACCTCCCGCACCCTGCCCTACGTCGGCACCGGCAGCGCGGGCATCGCCCTGGTGCTCAACGAGTTCCGCCTGGTCGAACCGGACCTGCCGGTGCTGGACAAGCTGCCGGAGCTGCTCGGCGCCACGACCGGCGAGTTCGTCATCCAGCCCGCGCTGATGCTGGGCCGGGCCGGTCTGCTGGCCACCCTCGTGCACACCGGTGGACCCCGGCACGCGATCGACCGGCACCTGACCTCGCTCTCCTGGCACGCCGTCCCCTACCAGGGCGGACTGGCGTTCCCCGGCATCCAGCTGCGGCGGTTGTCGATGGACCTGAACACCGGTGGGGCGGGCGTGCTCCTGGCGCTCGGCACCCTCGCGAACGGCACGCCGATGCTGCCGTTCCTCACAGCCCCGACCCTCGCGGGTCGGTAGCAGTACCCCGTTTCAATCCCCCGAATAAGGAGTTACCACCATGGACTTCATCCTCGACCTGCAGGACATGGAGACCCCCGAGGCCGCTTCCAACGCGATGGCGTCGGGCGGCAGCAGCAGCGGCGGCGGCGGCAGCACGTCCGCCTCGGGCCTGTCGCTGCTGGGCTGTGGCGCTCACTCCACCGTGAGCCTCGTGATCTGCTAGTTCGACTGGCAGCTCAGCTGCACCGGGGTGAGCGGCGCAGTCGAAGTGCGCCGCTCACCCGGTCTCGGGGGTTCGACGGCATGCCGTCGGACCCCCGACACATGATGCGCCCGACCGCGGCAACCGCCATAGGAGTCCCAAGGCATGGTGCTCTCTTCCGTCGTGCGGCGAGATCCCCGCTGGCTGCTGCTGGCGCTGAACGCGCTGCCGGCCACGACCGCCGGACTCCTCCTGCCCACCGCGCTGGCCTCGGCGGTGGACATGGCGCTGGCCGGGCGGCTGGACCGCGGCACGGTGTTGTGGCTGGTGGGGCTCGCGGGCGTGGAGATCCTCGGTGACGCGATCGGCGTGGTGCTGGCGGCGGCGATCACCGCGAGCGGCGCGGCGTGGCTGCGGCGCCGGCTGACCGCCCACCTGGTGGCCTTGGGCCACCCGACGCGGTTCGAGCCCGGTGACGCGGTGAGCCGGCTGACCGGTGACAGCGCGATCGCGGGCGGCGTCTCGGTGCTGGCGGTGAACCTGGGCATCTCGGCCCTCACCGCGGCCGGCGCGATCACCGCGTTGGCGCTGCTGGACTGGCGGCTCGCGGTCGTGTTCCTGCTGAGCATGCCGCTGGCGGCGCTGCTGGTGCGGTCGCACCTGCGGCTGACGGCCGCGGACGTGGCGACTTATCAAGAGGTGTCCGGCGAGCTGTCCGCGCGGTTGGTGGACGCCGTCGGCGGGCTGCGCACGATCGCCGCCTCCGGCCGAGCCGACCAGGAGGCCGAGCGGGTGTTGCGGCCGCTGCCCCGGTTGACCGCCGCCGGTGTGGGCATGTGGCGCACCCAGGCGCGGATGATCTGGCGGGCCGGGCTGCTGCTGCCCGCCGTGGAGCTGACCGTGCTGACCGCCGCCGGGTTCGGCGTGGTCGCGGGCCGGTTGAGCATCGGCGACGTGCTGGCCACCCTCGGCTACGTGGCGCTCGGGATGACGGTGGTCGGCCAGGCCACCCTGCTGACCGCCCTCCAGCGCGCACGGGCGTCCGCGCAACGGCTGGACGAAGTGCTGTCGACGCCCGTGCCCGACGAAGACCCGCCGGGCGGCGCGGCGACCGGCGAACTGGTGCTGACCGGCGTGACCGTGTCCGGCGCCCTGCACGACGTCGACCTGACCGTGGCCGCCGGGACGTTCGTGGCCGTGGTCGGCCGGTCCGGGTCGGGCAAGTCGGCGCTCGCGTCGGTGATCGGCGGGCTGACCCGGCCGTCCACCGGCCAGGTGCGGCGCGGCGGGTCCGTCGGCTACGCGTTCGAGCGCCCCTCCCTCATCGGCGCGACGGTCGGCGACACGGTCCGCTACGGCACGTCCCGCGACCGGGACGAGGTGGAAGCCGCCTGCCGTGCCGCGCAGGTGCACGACGTGGTGGTGCGGCTGCCCGAGGGCTACGACACCCCGATGTCGGCGGCGCCGATGTCCGGTGGTGAGGCGCAGCGGCTCGGGTTGGCGCGCGCGTTCGTGCGCGATCCGGCGGTGCTGGTGCTGGACGACGCCACGGCGAGCCTGGACATGGTGACGGAGTCCACTGTGGAACGTGCGGTCGAGTCGGCGCTGCCCGGTCGGACGCGGGTCGTGGTCACGCACCGCGCGGCCACCGCGCGGAGGGCGGACGTCGTGGTGTGGCTGGACGAGGGCCGGGTGCGCGCGGTGGGACCGCACTCCGAGCTGTGGGACGACGACGAGTACCGGGCGGTGTTCGGCTGATGACGTACCTGCGGGCGTTGCGCGACCAGCGGCGCGGCAT
The DNA here is from genome assembly GCF_050946825.1 of Actinosynnema sp. CA-299493. NCBI lineage: Bacteria > Bacillati > Actinomycetota > Actinomycetes > Pseudonocardiales > Pseudonocardiaceae > Actinosynnema > Actinosynnema sp. CA-299493. The sequence goes on along the minus strand of NZ_CP191993.1, from coordinate 1,627,583 downwards.
CGTCGTGCTGCTGGGCTGGTCGGTGTTGGAAGGGGTGCCCGCGCTGCTGTCCGGCCGGTTGGTCGGGTTGGCGGTGGACCGGGGTTTCGCGGCCGGCCGGCCCTGGGTCGGCGTCGGGTGGCTGCTGCTGTTCGCCGCGGTCGCGGTGCTCGGCGGGTTCGGGCTGCGGCAGGTGTTCATGCGGCTCGGCGCGGTGGTCGAGCCGTTGCGGGACGCGCTGGTGCGCCAGGTCGTGCGCGGTGTGCTGCACGGTGGTTCGCAGACCCGTCAGCCGGACGCGAGCGCGGTGGCCCGGATCACCCGGCACGTCGAGGTGGTGCGCGACGCCACCGCCGGTGTGCTGGTGCAGGCACGGGCGTTGCTCGTGACCACGGCGGCGGCGCTGGTCGGGTTGGCGGTGACGGTGTCGTCGTTGGCGTGGCTGGTGATCCTGCCGGTGGTGGCGGCACTGGTGCTGTTCGGTCTGCTGCTGCCGTCGTTGGCGCGCGGCCAGCGGCGGCTGGTGCTGGCCGACGAGCAGTCGGCGGCGGTGGCCGGCACGGTGTTCCTCGGCATGCGGGACGTGGTGGCCGTCGGTGGTTCGGAACAGGCCCTGCACGACGTGATGGAGCAGGTGGACCGGCAAGCCTCGGAGACCGTGCGGATGGCGTACGCCACGGCGCTGCGCGGTGTGGTGATCGCGCTGGGCGGTTTCGCGCCGCTCGTGCTGCTGCTGGTCGTGGCGCCGGGGATGGTGCGGGCCGGCACGTTGACGGTCGGCGAGGTCCTGGGCGCCGTGGTGTACCTGAGCACCAGCGTGCAGCCCGCGCTGCGGCGGTTGGCGGACACGACGAGCACCATCGTGCTGCGGCTCGTGGTGGCGTTGCGGCGGTTGGCGGAAGCGGCGCCGATCGTCGACGTGCCGTCGGGCGACGCGGTGCCCGACGGGTCCGGGTTGGAGCTGCGCGGCGTGACGTTCGGGTGGAGCGCGACGGCCGAGCCCGTGGTGCGGTCGCTCGACCTGGTCCTGCCGGAGGGCACCCACCTCGCCGTCGTCGGCCCGAGCGGGATCGGGAAGTCGACCCTGGCCGGCCTCGTGACGGGCCTGGTCGAGCCGCAGGCGGGCGTCGTGCGGTTCGGCGGCGTGCCGGTGCGTTCCGTGCCGGCGGAGGTGCGGCAGGAGCGAATCGCCCTCGTGCCGCAGGAGACGTACCTGTTCACCGGCACGGTGCGCGAGAACCTGGCCCTGTTCACACCGTCGGCGTCCGACGCGGCGCTGCTGCGCGCGGCGGAGGCGGTCGGCGCGGCGCAGCTGGTGGAGCGGTTGGGCGGCCTGTCGGGCACAGTGGGCCACGCGGGCGGCGGCCTGTCGGGCGGCGAAGCGCAACTCCTGGCCGCCGCGAGGGTCTACGCGTCACCGGCGGACGTGGTGATCCTCGACGAGGCGGCGTCAGCCCTCGACCCGGCGGCCGAGGCAGTGGTGGAACAGGCCTTCGCGGCCCGAGGCGGCACCCTGATCGTCATCGCCCACCGCCTCTCCTCGGCGCTGCGGGCGGACCTGGTCCTGCTCATGGACGGCGGAGCGCCACTGCTGGGCAGCCACGCGGACCTGCTGGCGACCGCCGCCCTCTACCGCGACCTCATGGCCGCCTGGCAACCCGTTCCCACCGCAACACCGGCCCCACCACTGCCCAGCTCCCACCCCGCCGTCCTCTGGCCACACCCCGCCGGGCGGGGTGTGGCCACATCCGAACGTTCAACTCGAGGTACCTGAACGTAGGACACGCTTGTTCTGAACGTAGGACTCGCGTGCTGGGCGGGGGAAAGCGGTGCTCAGCCCACCCGGTGCAACCAGGTGACCGGGGCGCCGTCACCGGCACGCCGGAACGGTTCCAGGGCGTCGTCCCAGGCCGCGCCCAGGATCTCGTCCACCCCGTGCGCGAACGACTCGCCGCCTCGGCTGCGCGCGGCCAGTGCGCGAAGTTGGTCCTCTGAAACAACTATGTCGCCGTTCGCGCTCGTTCGCGCGTGCCACAACCCCAGCACGGGCGCGAAGCAGTACCTCACGCCGTCCACGCCCGGACTCGGGTCTTCCGTCACCTCGAACCTGAGCATCGGCCACGCCCTGAGCGCGGACACGAGTCGGGCACCGGTGCCGGCGTCGCCGGTCCAGTTGCATTCGGCGCGCAACTGACCGGGCGCCGCGGGTTGCGCCGCCCACTTGAGGTCCGCCCGCTCACCGAGGGTGCCCGAGATCGCCCACTCGACGTGCGGACAGACCGCAGACGGCGACGAGTGGACGTAGACCACGCCACTGCTGCTGCCACGGGTGCTCACAGCTGACCTCCGCTACTCGACGAGGGACGTCTTCCCCTACGACCTCTCGAGGATGCGGACGATCTTGCGAATTCCCGACTTGGTCATTCTGCCCGCTGCGGCAGCAGTCCGCCATAAGAACCATCGCGTTCCTCACCCGGGCGGGTCGGATACAGGTCTTTCGACCCCAATCGGCGACCTCGCGGGCCGGGACCGCGCCGTGGAGGTCACTTTCCGGGATCACCCGGCCACGGTCACGTGATCTCCGGACGATGATCACGATCTTGGGACCGAACAGCACGGACGGGACCCACCGATCGCGGCCATCCGAGTGATGACTGTCACGCGGTGCCATCTCCAGCGATGCGCCCGACCGACCACACCTCTGCGGCGCTACCGTGTCCGACCGTGTGGAACGCCGAACGTCAGACCGTGTGGAACGCCGACGCGTGGGCCGCCGAACGGCGCGATCTCGTGGTGATCCCGTGCGGCTGATCCGACTCGGGACCGAGCCCTCCGCGGTGGGCGCCGACGTGCGCGCCGCGTTGAGCACGTGGGGCAACGGCGACGCCGTGCTCGGCGGTGTCGCGCTGCTCGGGGTGCGGCCACCGGACAGCCCGCGCGACCTGGACGCGGTGATCGTGCTGCCGCGCGGCGTGCTCGTGGTCGTCGGCGTGGACCTGCCGGACCCGGCCATGCGGCTGGAGGCCCCGCTCAACGGGCAGTGGAAGATCGACGGCTGGCCGCTGACCCACCCGGACGGCGCGACGAGCCCGGCCGCCGAGGCGCTCGCGGCCACCACCGCCGTCGCCCGCCGCATCCAGGACATGCGCGGAGAGCCGCTGCCGGTCACCACGGTGGTGGCCGTGGGCCCGTACGTCGGCCAGGTCGTGCAGTCGACCGTCGACCTGAACCGCGGCGTGCGCGTCCTGCACCCGAAGCCGACCACGCTGCTCGCCGCCGCACGGGAGCTGGCCACCAGCGACCGGCCGTGCTCGGCCGAGCACGCCGCCAAGCTGGTCGCCGTCCTCGCCCCGACCGGCCCGCCGCCCACCCGCCAGCACCTGATCGCCGAGGGCTTCTCCGACGCGGCGGCCGACCTGGCGTCCGCCAGCACGATGCTGCTGCCGAAGATCACGCCCGTGCGGGCGGGGCGCAAGCTGCTGCCCTACGCGGCCGGCGCGGTCGTCGCCCTGCTGCTGGTCATCGCCCTGATCATCTCCCTGTCCTCGAACGACACCGCGGTCAGCTCCACGTCCACCGCGCCGGCGCCGCAGCCGACCACGGTCGTCGTGGACGGCCGGAACTTCTCGCCACGCGGCGCGGACCGGACCGACGACTGCGCCTCGCACGCGTTCGGCGACGTCCGGGGCTGGCTGACCGGGCACCTGTGCATGCAGCTGCGGCGAGCCCAGTACGAGACCACGGTGGACGGCCGCAAGGCCGGCGTCGCGATCGCCGAGCTGAGCCTGCCCGACGCCACCCGGGCGACCGAGCTGCACGCGATCGCGTCGGCGGCGGGCTCGGGCGGCGTCACCACCCTCGTCAAGGACGGCAAGGGCTGGCCGGGCGGTCCGACGACGTTCGACCGGTCGGCGATCCGCGTGTCGGCGAAGGGCGCGCAGCTGCGCATCACGCAGGTGGTGTGGGCCGAGGGCGATCAGGACCCGGCCGACCCGGAGCTGGCCGAGGTCGCCGACCAGGCCCTGAGGCTTCCCGCCGCGCAGGGGTGATCCGCCGGGGGTGCTCCGGGAACCGCCGACCTCAGCGCCCGGTGCGCACCATGCCGACGCCGATCAACCCGAACGCCACGTGCAGCACGATCACCAGCCCGGCCACCGCGCACAGCGTCTCGGTGCCCGGTTTGCCGGCGATCGCGCCGAACGAGAACAGCCACCCGCCGACCGCGATCGCGAACCCGGTGAACAGCACCGACTTCGGCACGTGCGCCAGGCACAGCAGCGCGCTGGACCGCGCGCGGAACAACGTGTGCAGCACGACCGGCACGATCAGGAAGCCCGGCAGGTGCACCGCGACCGGCGGCCACGAGGGGCCGCCGGGCAGGAACGTGGACGCGATGACGAAGGCACACCACAGCACCGCGCCCATCGCGAGTGCCACCGTTCCCCTGGTCACACCCGCAGTCTAAGGAGCTGAAGCCGCATTTTGCGGTTAAGAGTCCCTATGGCCGCACGGTCGATACGGCACTCAGCGCAGGGTGTACACGATGTGCTGACCCAACGTGCACCCAGCGTCAGAGACCGTAGGCCTCGAGCAGCCTCAACCACACCTCACTGATGGTGGGGTACGCCGGAACGGCGTGCCACAACCGGTCCACGGTGACCTCGCCGACGATCGCGATGGTGGCCGCGTGGATCAGCTCGGCCACGTCCGGACCGGCGAACGTGACGCCGACGAGCGTGCGCTTGCGCTCGTCCACGATCATCCGCGCCTTGCCCTTGTACCCGTCCGCGTGCAGGGACGAGCCCGCCACCGCGATGTCCAGGTCGACGACCCGGATGTCGAGCCCCGCCTCGCGGGCCTGCGCCTCGGTCCAGCCGACCGACGCCACCTCCGGGTCGGTGAACACCACCTGCGGCACGGCCGTGTGGTCGGCCGTGGCGACCGGCGCGGTCCACGGCTCCGGGTCGGTGGCGCCGGTGACGATCGCCGTGCCGACCGCCCGCGCGGCGTACTTGCCCTGGTGGGTCAGCAACGCGCGGCCCGTGACGTCGCCCGCCGCGTACAGCCAGTCCACTCCGGACACCCGACCGGTGTCGTCCACCTCCAGCGCCTCGCCCGCCGTGAAGCCGAACTGCTCCACGCCGAGGTCGAACGTCGCCGGCTGACGACCGGTCGCGATCAACAGGTGCCTGCCCGACACCGCGCTGTCGTCGGACAGCTCCAGCGACACCACACCGTCCGAAGTGGACACACCGACCGCCTTGACGCCGGTGACGAGCCGGACGCCGTCCTCCCGGAGCCCTTCCGCGACCAGGTCCCCCGCGAACGCCTCGAACTTCGGCAGCGGCCGTTGCCCGGACACGACGAGCGTGACGTCGGAGCCGAGCCGCGCCCACGCCTGCGCCATCTCCACGCCGACCACGCCGCCGCCGAGCACCACCAACGACTCGGGCACCTCCTGCGCGGAGGTCGCCTCGCGGGACGTCCAGTACGGCACGTCCGACAGGCCGGGCAGCGACGGGACGCGCGGCACGCTGCCCGTGCACACCACGACCGCCTTCGTCGCGGTCAGCACGCGGCCGTCGACGTCGACCCGGCGCTCACCCGCCAGCCTGCCGCGACCGCGCACCACCGTCAGCCCCGCGCCCTCGGCCCACTCGACCTGGCCCGAGTCGTCCCAGTCCGAGGTGAAGCCGTTGCGCCGCTTCAGCACCTCGGCCGGGTCGAGCCGCTCGCCGACCGGCACGCCCGGCACCCGGCGCGCGGCGGCGAGCGCGTGGCCCGGGCGCAGCAACGCCTTGCTCGGCATGCACGCCCAGTACGAGCACTCACCGCCGACGCGTTCGGCTTCCACCAGCGCGGTCCGCAGGCCACCGGCGGCGGTCCGGGCGGCGGCGTTCTCGCCCACCGGGCCGCCGCCGATCACGATCACGTCGAAGTCGTCGCTCACCGGTCCACCCCACACCACCCGGACCGGCGCGGCAAGTCACGCGGGGTCGAACACCCCGGACAACATCTTCACGATCACCCCGTCAGCGGTGCGGAGCACCACCGGGCGCTCGTCTGGGTCGACCCGTTCGGCCAGCTTGAACATCGCGTCCGCGGTCTGGGCGGCCATCCGGAACGTCAGCATGACCGGCGCGTCGCCACGCACCGCGAAGCGGGTCAGGAACAGCTCCCGCAGCCGTTCGGCCATCAGCTCGTACTGGTCGACGGAGGAGTCGAGGCGGTGGCCGTCGAGCAGGTCGCTGAACCGCACCCGCCCGAAGCCGGGGATCTCGACCAGCATCCGCAGGTAGACGGCGACCACCTGGCGCACCGCCTCCCGCCAGTCCTCGGCGAGCCGCCCCTCCGTGAACAGCGCTTCCACCCGCCCCAGGTACTCCTCCATGCCGCGCAGGGCCAGCGCGTGCACGACAGAACGCTTGTCCGGGAAGTATTGGTAGAACGATCCAATTGGCACGCCGGCTAGCTCGACGATCCGGGCGGTGGTGATGTCGTCGTAGTCGTAGTCGTTGAGCAGCGTCGCACAGGCATCGACAATCGCGGACACCGTCGCGGCGCCGCGCTGCTGAACGGGCTGACGACGCATCACCTTGGCTAAGCGGTTTTCGGCGGGATTTTCTGGCACTCGCACATCTTGATGGATACGGACCGGTAAGCCCAAACAGGCGAATCCAGAATGTGATGTGAGGTTCGCTCGACTTCCCTCGATCTATTTGTTGGGGTGCAAAACTATTTGCATACCCTGACCGGATCGCGAAATCCGGCCCACCTCATCGGGGCCCGCGCTGCGCCGGGACGGGTTCGGGCAGTTCACCGGGTGTGCCACCGGTCCGCGGCCGTTCGGCGGAAGCCGCGCGGACGATCGGCGTCCCCGGTCGTCGGCGCGGTGGCCGAGTCACGTAGGGGCCGACCAGCCGGGCCAGCACCAGCCCCGGCGCGACCAGCGGCACCACCGCCGACAGCGCCACCGCCGTCGCGCCCGCCCGGGCCACGTCCCGGGGGATGACCGCCACCCGGTCGACCACGAACGCCCGCCGCCCGGTGATCGACACCAACCCCATCACCACGAGGAACACCGCCAGCGACAGCAGCGCCCACCGCACCGCGACGTAGCCGACGTCCTCGGCCGCCGCCATCACCGCGAGCCAGCCGACCGACGCCGACGCCTGCCGGCTCGCGCTCGTCATCGCCCACAGCAGACCGCCCGCCACGGCCAGGAACCCGGTGCGGCCGTCGAACCACCCGCGCGTCGCGTCCAGCCAGCCCGTCGGCAGGCCGGCCCACCGCACCGGCAGCACCTCCAGCGGGCTCGGCGCGCCGAACGCCTGACCCACCACCCACGCCAGGGACCACGCCGACACGACCGCCGCGAACCCGAGCTGCCACCTGGACCGGTCCACCGCGACGCGGCACAGCCCCGCCAACTCCCGGCGCTTCTCCCTCACCCGTCCCAGCGTGCCGGAGTGATCATGGGCCGCGACCCGGTTTCACCCGCGTGCCTTCGTAGAGCCGCTCATCGGGTGGTGGAGCCACCGGGCAGCCGTCACCGGGCGTCGCGAGGACCCTCGCGCACTCTCTCGGGTGATCTACCCCGGCTCACCGCCGCACCTCGGCGGCACAGGCCACATCATGTCCAGCGGACACCACCCGATCACGAAGAGGAGGCGGCCGTGCGCAGGCTGCTACCGGCGTTGCTGGCGCTGTTGACGATCACCTGGACGGCCGGCGCGGCGGTCGCCGAACCGGACCTCGCCGAAGCGGACGTCGAGTACGTCGCGCTGGGCGACTCGTCCGCCGCCGGACCGCTCATCCCGCAGCAGGACCCGGAGGCCCCGGGCTGCATGCGCTCGACGCGCAACTGGCCGTCCGTGCTGGCCGAGCGGATCGGCGCGCAGCTCACGGACGTGACGTGCTCCGGCGCCGTGACCGATGACCTGACCGGGGCGCAGACCACCGTCGACGACCGGACGCAGCCACCGCAGGCCGACTCGCTGAGCCCGTCGACCGACCTGGTGACGCTCACCTTCGGCGGCAACGACATCGCGCTGGTCGACGCGGCGGTGAAGTGCGTCAACCTGCTGCCCCAGCCGATCGGCAGGTCGTGCCGCGACGAGTTCACCGCCGGCGGCCGGGACCTGCTGGCGGAGCGGATCGACGCCTACGCGGCCGAGTTCGCCGCCGCGCTCGACCTGATCTCCGACCGGGCGCCCGGCGCGCGGGTCGTGGTGGTCGGCTACGGCACCTACATCCGCCCCGGCGGCTGCTACCCGGACCAGCCGGTCTGGGGCAGGGACGCCGACTACCTGCAGGGGACCATCCACCGGCTGAACGAGCTGCTCGCCCGTGAGGCGGCCGAGCACGGCGCGACGTTCGTCGACGTCGAGTCGCCGAGCGTGGGCCACGACGCGTGCGCGCCGTCGCGGCAGAGGTGGTTCGAGGGCGTGGTCGCGACCGGGCCGGCCGCGCCGCTGCACCCGAACAAGGTGGGCATGGCCGCCGTCGGCGGGATCGTCGCCGACCGGTTGTAGCAGGGGTCCCGGCCCTCACCAAGATCGCCAGGCCGCCGTCGAGCACCCGCTCGACGGCGGCTTTCGCGTGTTCACGGAGTCCGGGCGCGGGAGCGGAGTTGTTCACGCACCGGAGGGAAGGGCGTGTAGTAGATTAGACGTTCTGCGCAGGACGGGCGCAGGACTGTCAGCCCGCAAGAAACCGTCAGCCGCAATGCGACACAGGCTGATAAAACACGCTATCCAGAAATGAGGCACGTTGTCAAGCCCCTCCGATGACCTCCGGCTCGCGGAAACCGAGTCGGAGCAGGAATACGTGTCGATGCTGTACGGCAGGCTGGACGACCTCCGCGAGCAGAGCTCGAAGCGCCTGGCCGGGGCGTTGCGGCAGACCGGCGGGACGCACCAGATGCGCTCCGAGCGGGACACCTCGGTGGCCCTCTACTCCGACCAGCTGGCGCAGTACAGCGCGGTGGAGAACGGGTTGTGCTTCGGCCGGCTCGACTTCCACACCGACGAGCGGTTCTACATCGGTCGGATCGGCTTGTTCGACGAGGACAAGGAGTACGAGCCGCTGCTGATGGACTGGCGCGCGCCGGCCGCCCGCCCGTTCTACCTGGCCACCGCCGCCGCGCCGGAGGGCGTGCGCCGGCGCAGGCACCTGCGGACCAAGCAGCGCAAGGTCGTCGGGTTCGACGACGAGGTGCTGGACATCAACTCGGTCGACCTCGACCGCCGGTCCGAGGGCCTGACCGGCGAGGCCACCCTGCTGGCCGCGGTGAACGCGAGCCGCACCGGCCAGATGGGCGACATCGTCGCGACCATCCAGGCCGAGCAGGACAAGATCATCCGCACCGAGCTGAACGGCGTGGTCGTCGTGCAGGGCGGTCCGGGCACGGGCAAGACGGCGGTCGCGCTGCACCGCGCCGCGTACCTGCTCTACACGCACCGGCGGCAGTTGGCGAAGCGCGGCGTGCTCGTGGTCGGGCCGAACGCGACGTTCCTGCGCTACATCGGGCAGGTGCTGCCGTCGCTGGGCGAGACGGGCGTGCTGCTGTCGACCGTCGGCGAGCTGTTCCCCGGCCTCACCGCGGTCGGCCGCGAACCCGCCGAGGTGGCCGCGGTGAAGGGCCGCATCGAGATGGCGGACGTGGTCGCGCACGCGATCCGGGACCGGCAGGAGGCGCCGAGCCTGGTCGAGGTGCCGTTCGACGGTGACGTGCTGCGGCTGGACCGGCGGTCGATCAGCGACGCCCGCGGGCGGGCGCGGCGCACCAGGAGACCGCACAACGAGGCGCGGCGGACGTTCCAGCGCGAGATCATCTCCACCCTGGCGTCGCAGGCCGTGTCCCGGCTGGGCAGGCACCTGCTGGACCAGGCCGACATCGATGACATCCGGCGCGAGCTGCGCGAGGACACCGCCGTGCAGGCCGCCGTCGAGAAGCTGTGGCCGACGCTGTCGCCCCAGCGGCTGCTCGAAGACCTGTACGCGTCGCCGAAGCTGATCGCCAAGGCCACGCCGAAGCTCTCCCCCGCCGAGCGCGAACTGCTGGCCCGACCGCGCGGTGGCGAGTGGACCCCCGCCGACGTGCCGCTGCTGGACGAGGCGGCGGAGCTGCTCGGCGAGGACGACACCGAGGCCAAGGCGCGGGCCGAGCGGCAGCGGCGGCAGGCGATCGACTACGCGCAGGGCGTGCTGGACATCCTCGACCTGGAGGACGACGCCGACCCGGACCTCCTGATGGCGACCGACCTGGTCGACGCCTACCGGTTGGCCGAGCGGCACGGCGCGGAGCGCTACGAGACGGCGGCCGAGCGCGCGGCGGCGGACCGGACGTGGACGTTCGGGCACATCATCGTGGACGAGGCGCAGGAGCTGTCGCCGATGGCGTGGCGGACGTTGATGCGCCGGTGCCCGTCCAAGTCGATGACCGTGGTGGGCGACATCGCGCAGACCGGCGACATCGCGGGGGCGTCGTCGTGGCACGACGTGCTGTCGCCGTACGTGATGGACCGCTGGAAGCTCACCGAGCTGACGGTCAACTACCGGACGCCGTCGGAGATCATGGCCGTCGCGGCGGACGTGCTGGCGTCGGTCGACCCGGACCTCGCGCCGCCGACCTCGGTGCGGGACAGCGGTTTCGCGCCGTGGAGCCTGCGCGCGACGTCCCTGGTCGAGGCGCTGCCGCCGGTGGTGGGCAAGGAGGTCGCCGCGATCGGTGACGGCAAGCTGGCGGTGATCGTGCCGGCGGCGTCGGTGGCGTCGCTGCGCGCCGCCGTGCCGGGCGCTTCGGACGACCTCGACGCGCAGGTCGTGGTGCTGGCCGTGACCGACGCGAAGGGCCTGGAGTTCGACTCGGTGCTGGTCGTCGACCCGGCGGGCATCCTCGCCGAGTCACCGCGCGGCGCGAGCGACCTGTACGTGGCGCTGACCCGGGCCACCCAACGGCTCGGCGTCGTGCACCCGGGCGAGCTGCCGGAGGTGCTGGGCAGGTTGGCTACCGTGTGACCGGTGACCGGTTTAGAGGCGGCCGCGGGCCGCACCGCAGCCAAGGTCGGCGGCAAGCTCTTCGGCGCCGCGAAGCAGTCCCTCGCCCGGAAGCGGGTACGCCGTGACAGCCGCGCGCTGACCGCCGTCAGGGTCGCCGACGAGTTCATGGCCTCGTTGGACGGCCCGCAGGCCGAGCGGGTGCTGCGGTACCTGGAGTCCCCGGACTTCGAGGAGATCGCCCTGCAACTGACGCTGTGGCGGCTGCTCCAGGACAAGAAGGCCGAGGAGATCGAGCCGACCGTTCGCGAGGAGATCCGGCAGGGCCTGCGGCACGCGGCCGACCTGCGGCCGGAGCAGCTGACCACCGGCGCCGACGTGGTGGCGGCGTCGCTGCTCGTCGCGGTGCAGGAGGAGTCCAAGGGATTCCAGGGCCGTGACGTCGACAAGGCCACCGCGGCGGGCGTGGCGCACCTCGCCGCCGCGGCGACCGCGAACACCCAGCTGTTGGCGCGGCTCGGGTCGTTGGCCGAGGTCCACCGGTTCGCGGAACTGCTGCGCAGCCAGGTCGCCGAGGAACACGCGGTGATCCGGATGCCGCACCTGGGCCTGCACCGGTCCGTGCCCTACTCGCGGTTGTACGTACAGCCCGCGCTGAGCGGTTTGGGCGACCTGACCACGCCCGGCCGCCGCTCGGTGATCCTGGGCGACCCGGGCGCCGGGAAGTCGACGTTGGCGGCCAAGCTGGCGTGGGACACCGCCACCGGCGACGACGGGCGCGTGCCGTTGATGCTGGTGCTGCGCAACTTCACGCCTTCGTTCCGCGAGGGCGGGCGCGGCCTGGTGTGGTACCTGCGCAAGTCGTGCGAGGAGCCGTACAACGTCACCCCTCCCGACGACGCGATCGAGTACCTGCTGGGCAACGGCCGCGCGGTCGTCATCCTCGACGGGGTGGACGAACTGGTCGAACCGGAACTGCGGCAGCGGTTCGCCCGGCTGGTGGAGTCGTTCACCCGGCTCTACCCCCTGGTGCCGGTGGTGGTGACCGCTCGCAAGATCGGGTACACCGACGCTCCACTCGACGCCAGGCTGTTCACCACCGGCGCCATCGAGGAGTTCGACGACGAACGGGTCGGGCGGTACGCCCGGTACTGGTTCGCGCTGAGTGAGACCGTGCCCCAGCGAGAACGGCAGACCTTGGCGGAGGCGTTCCTGCGCGAGAGCGAGTCGGTCGGCGAACTCCGCGCCAACCCGCTGCTGCTGGCGCTGCTGTGCAACATGTTCGCCTACGAGCACTACATCCCCGGCAACTTGGCGCAGGTCTACGAGAAGTGCGCCCTGATGCTGTTCGAGCAGTGGGACCACCGGCGCGGGCTGAAGGAGCTGCCTCGGTTCCAGGGCCGGTTGCGCAGTGCCGTCGGCTACTTGGCGTGGCAGCAGTTCACCGCCAAGTCGTCGGGAGTCGGCTGGCCGCGCGGGCAGGTGGTCCGGATGCTGACCCGGTTCCTGGAGAGCAAGGAGTACCGCCCGGACGAGGCCGAGGAGGAAGCCGAGCGCTTCGTGGAGTTCTGCTCGGGGCGTCCTTGGGTGTTAACCGACATCGGCGGTGGCGCCACCGAGGCACGGTACGGCTTCGCCCACCGGACCTTCATGGAGTACTTCGCCGCCGAGCACCTGGTGCGCACCAACCCCACGCCCGAGGCGCTGTGGTCGGCGCTGGAGCCGATCAACACCAACATGCAGTCCGCGGTCGTCGTCCAGATCGCGCTCCAACTGCTCGACGAGCGACAGGACGACGGTGCCAGCGAAGTCCTGCGGTTGATGCTCCGCCGCGCCAGCTACCCCACTATCGCACTCGCCACTCGAACACTCGGTTATCTGGTTCCGACGCCGGGGGTGCTCCGCTCCGTGGCCGAAGCCTTCGTGCGAAGGGTGATTTCGGAGCCCTTGGAGGACCTGTTCTTCATCTGGCGCAGTGATGGCTGGCCAGCCTTGGACAACCCGCTGATGACTGCCGTGGCAGGTGTTCTCCCGGCGAACGAGGCAATAGTGCGCGACACGGTCGCCGAGCAACTTCGCGATGCCGTGCAGCTCGGCAACCGAACGGCCGAGGTCCTGTGGCACCGCTTGTTCTCTGATGCTGCCGAGGAGGAAGACTGGCCCTCCGATCTGGAGGACACCCTCCGGAGGTTCGGCCCGAGGGCCGCCTACCTGTGGCAAGCGGCCGACCCGTTGATCGAGTCGGAACTGACGACGTGGTGCTCGGTAGATCCTCGGTTGTTCATCGATGCGGATCTGCCGTGGCTGTCCGGCCAGCGTTGGCGGGGTCGGCTGAGCGACAGAGCGGAAGGCATTCGGATTTTCCTGGACCTGTGGCAAGGACGTGGTTCGGAACTGCTGCTCCAACTCCCGGACCTGGAGTTCTACGAGCAGCAACCGGACCTGTACATCGACAGCAACGTACCCCGGTTGATGTTCGACTTGGTGGATGGCCGAAACGACGACCAGGCGCGGCGGCGGGCGTTGGCGACGATGAGCGAGATGGACGTGCCCGAAGAGGTTCGCGCTTTCCTCGACCGGTGGATGAGGCGGGAGTTCGACGTCATCGGGTGAAGGCGTAGCCGAGGGCGGCGGCGGTCAGGCCGAGGGCCAGGCTCGCGGCGACGTTGGCCAGGGCTTGGAGGTAGCGGCCGTCCTCGGTCAGGCGGACGGTCTCGTGGCTGAACGTGCTGTAGGTCGTCAGACCGCCGCACAGGCCGGTGCCGACCAGGGCGAACAGGTCCGGTGACGTGCCGGCGACGCAGCCGAGCACGAACGAGCCCACGACGTTGACCGCGAGGGTGGCCCAGGGGAACGTCCGCCGGACCAGCCGGCCGGCGGCGTACCGCAGCGATGCGCCCACCGCCGCGCCGACGAAGACCAGCACCACCGTCATGGCCACACCTTGCGGGTCGCGGCCATGGCGGTGAAGGTCGCGCCCAGCGCCAGCAGCAGGGTGCCGGACAGGTACGCCAACGCCGTCAGCCCACCCAACCGCACCGCGTCCAGCGCGTAGCCCGAGAACGTGGTGAAGCCGCCGAGCACGCCGATGCCGAGGAACGGTCGGGCGAGCGGGTGCAGGCGTGGCACCAAGACCATCAGGACACCGATCAGCGCGCAGCCGACGACGTTGATCAGCAGCGTGCCCCACGGACCCGGTACCAACGCGGACAGGCCGTGCCGCGTCACGCCGCCGATGCCGCCGCCCAGGGCGACGGCCGCGACGGTCCGGGCCTCAGTTCGCACGCAGGTGGTCCACCAGGTGGTCGAGGGCGGCCAGGGCGCGGACCACGTCGGCGCGCTCGGCCGGGTCGAGCTTGTCCAGCGCCGACCCGATGCGCTTCTCGTGCGCGGACTGCCAGACGGCCAACTGCTCGTGCCCCTGCGGTGTCACGGAGAGCCGGGCCACGCGACGGTCGCTGGGGTCGCCGCCCCGCTCGACCAGACCGCTCTCGATCAGCTGGCCGACGAGCCCGCTGACCGTGTTCGGGGCCAGCCGCAACTCGGCCGCGAGGTCGCCCACGCGCATCGGGGGACGCTCGGCGAGCGTCTGGAGCAACTCGACCTGCGCCATCGGCAGGGAGTCCCACGGCCATTCCGACCGGATGCTCGTGCGCAGTGCCCGGCGGAGCCTCGTGACCACGTCGGTGAGCGAGCGTGCCTCGTCTGACATGCGCGAATGGTACTGGCTCGCGTTATGTCTGAGACCGAGATAGTCTGGGATCGATGAATCGTTCCCTGCGCTGGTTCGTCGCGGAGTCGCCCCGGCCGCGGCGGGTCGCGACCTGGGCCGGTGCGCCTTGGCTGGCCGTGGCCACGGTGTGCCTCGGCGCGTTCCTCGGCCAGTTCGACGCGAGCGTCGTCACACTCGCCCTGCCCGCATTGCGGGACGATTTCGGCGCGTCGCCCGAGTGGGTGTCGCTGGCGTACCTGTTGACGCTGGCCGCGTTCGTCGCGCCGATCGGGAAGTGGTCGGACCGGCGGGGCCGCAAGCTCGTGTACCTGTACGGGTTCGTGGTGTTCACCGGCGCGTCGGTCGCGTGCGCGTCGGCCCGGGACCTGGACGTGCTGATCGCGTTCCGGGTGGTGCAGGCGTTGGGCGCGGCGATGTTGCAGGCCAACAGCGTGGCGCTGGTGGTGGCGTCCGTGCCGCGCGACCGGATGCGCAGGGCGTTGGGCGTGCAGGCGACCGCGCAGGCGCTGGGGCTGGCGCTCGGTCCGACGGTCGGCGGCCTGCTGGTCGAGGCGTTCGGGTGGCAGTGGGTGTTCCTGGTCAACGTGCCGGTCGGCCTCGCCGCCCTGGTCGCGGGCCACTACCTGTTGCCGCGCACGCGTGAGCGGGGCAGCACGCCGGTCGACGGGGTCGCCGTCGTCCTGCTCGCCACGGCCACCACCGCGTTGCTGCTGGTGCTGTCCGGCGCGAGCCCGTTCCTGCTGCTGCTCGCGCTGCCGGCGGGCGTCGGCTACGTGTGGCGGGAGCCGCTGGTGCGGCGGGTCAAGGGCGGCCTGCTCGGCGCGACGTGCGGGTACCTGGTCCTCTTCGGACCGCTGGTCCTGGTGCCGTTCACGTCGGACCGCGGCCCGCTGGCGACCGGGTTGCTGCTCACCGCGCTGCCGGTCGGGTTCGCGCTCGGCGCGGCGCTGCCGTGGCGCGTGCCGCGAGCGGGCGCGGCGCTGTCCACAGTGGCCTGCGGGGTGCTCGCCTGGCAGGTGCACCCGATCGCGCTGGTCGCGCTGGGGCTCGGGCTGGGCCTCTTCATCCCGGCCAACAACGCGGCCGTGCTCGGCGCCCTGCCCCGAGGTGACGCCGGATCGGGTGGCGGTCTGGTGAACCTGGCCCGCGCGCTGGGCACCGCGCTCGGTGTGGCGGTGCCGCTCTTCGTCCACGCGCACTGGGGGCCGCGAGTGGCGTTCGGCACCCTCGCCATGATCGTTCTGGTGACGGCGTGTACGCCGATCGGGGTCAAGCTGCCTCGTCGCGGCCCGCGGGTTCGGCCCAATCAGTAGCCTCGCCCCGGCGGGGCGAGACCTCGGGCTGGCACACACACGGGTGAGGACGAGGTGGCGGATCGGCTGAGCTGGGTCCCCGATGACGTGAACACCGGGCTGCCCAGCGCCGCACGGCTCTACGACTACCTGCTCGGCGGCGGCCACAACTTCGCGGCCGACCGCGAACTGGCGGAGGAGTTCCTCCGCGCCCAGCCCAACGGCCGCACCATCGCCCGCCTCAACCGCGCGTTCCTGCGCCGGGCCGTGCTGCACCTGGTCGACGCGGGCGTGCGGCAGTTCCTCGACCTGGGCTCCGGCATCCCGACCGTCGGCAACGTGCACGAGATCGCGCAGAAGGCCGCGCCCGGGTCACGCGTGGTGTACGTGGACTTCGAGGACGTCGCGGTCGCCCACAGCCAGATGATCCTGGAGGGCGACGAGCGGTCCACCGTCCTCCGGCAGGACCTGACCGACCCGGACGCGGTGCTGGCGGGCGCCCGCGCCACCGGCCTGATCGACTTCGCCGAGCCGGTCGGCGTGCTCGCCGTCGGGGTGTTCCACTTCGTGCCGCCCGAGCGCGACCCGGCCGGCGTGGTCGCCGCGTACCGCGACGCCGTGGCGCCGGGCAGCCACCTCGCCCTCTCCCAGTTCAGCGACGACCTCCAACCCGAGGAGATGGCCGGCGTCGTGGCGGTGATGCGCGAGAGCCCGGACCCGATGTTCCCCCGCACCCGCGCCGAGATCACCGCCCTGTTCGACGGCTTCGACCTGGTCGAGCCCGGCGTGGTCCCGCTGCCCCGGTGGCGGCCGGAGGAGGGCTCCGTCGAGGAGGACGCCGACCGGGCGGGGATCTTCGCCGGGGTGGGGCGCAAGAAGTGAGCCGACATGTCGCCACGCGCTAGGACCCGGCGGCAGGGCATCGCGCGGGAGTGGATGCGGGCAGTCTACCCGACCGCGTACGTGCCGATGTCGCCGGTCGAGATCGAGCTGTACCTGCTCGAACTCGTGGACGTGATCGCCGACGCGGTCCAGGCCGAGCCGTTCGCCGCCGACCCCGTCGGCGTGGTCGGCCGGCGGCTGGTCGAGGCGCACTTCACCGGCCCGGAGACGTTGCAGCGCACGGTGGACGTGCTCGGGCACGCCCTGCTGTCCAGTCCCGAGCTGCGGGACGTGCCCAGGCTGCCGGAGAAGGTCGTCGCCATCCTGGGCGGCGTGAGCGCCGGCTTCGCCACCGCGATGCGGCTGGACGCGCTGGACCAGCAGGAAGAGGTCCAGCGCGCGCTGATGGCGGCCAAGCTGCGCGCCGAACGCGTGCTCGCGGTCAGCGAGGCCAGGTTCCGCGAGGTGTTCGACTCCTCCGCGTTCGGCATCGTGATCACCGATCTGCTGGGCCGGTGCGTCGAGGTGAACGAGGCGCTGGCCGGGATGATCGGCCGCGACCGGGGCGAGCTGGTCGGGCGGCGGCTGGTCGAGCTGTTCGACCCGGTCGACGCCGAGACGCTCGCGTCCAGGTACCAGGCGGTCGGCGAGGGCGGGCTGCGCGAGCAGCGGCGGCTGCTGCGCGAGGACGGCGAGCCGGTGTGGGTGCACCTGGCGGTGTCCTCGCTGCGCGACGCGGACGGCGAGCCCGCCTACCACGTGACCATGGTCGAGGACGTCAGCGAGCTGCACCTGCTGCAGAAGAACCTGGACTTCCAGCTGCTGCACGACCCGCTCACCGGCCTGTCCAACCGGCAGCGCTTCGCCACCCGGCTGGAGGCGCTGCACGGCACGTCACGTGGTGGGATCACGCTCTACCACCTCGGCCTCGACGCGTTCTCGCTGGTGAACAACGGCCTCGGTCACGCGTTCGGCGACCGGCTGCTCACCGAGGTCGCCCGCCGGCTCGAAGCACTGGTCCCGGACGACGTCGCGCTGGTCGCCCGGATCGGCGGCGACGAGTTCGGCATCGTGGTGGACAACTCGCCGACCACGCCGAGCGTGCCCGACATGGTCGACCTGATCAACGAGGCGCTGCGGGAGCCGATCGACGACGGCGTGGCCCCGTCCACGTCCATCGGCGTGGTCGACCGGCCGCCCGCCGGGTGGGACGTCGCGGAGATCCTGCGCGCGGGCGACGCGACCCTGCGCCGGGCCAAGGCGTGCGGCAAGCGGCAGTGGCTGCCCTACGACAAGCACGCCGACCAGCGGTGGCGGGAACGGCAGGCGCGGGCGGCGCGGATGCCCGGCGCGCTGGCCGGGCAGGAGCTGGAGGTCGAGTACCAACCGGTGGTCGACCTGGCCGGCGGGCGGGTGCTCGGCCACGTGGCCCGGCTGCGCTGGGACGAGGTCGGGCACCACGAGTGCGTCGAGCTGGCCGAGGAGACCGGGCTGTCGCTGGCGCTCGGCCAGTGGGCGCTGCACGAGGCCGCCGCCGTGGCGGCCGGGCCCGAGTCGTTCGGCACCCTGTACTTCGAGCTGTCGCCGATGCAGTCCCGCGACGAGGACCTGGTGCGCACGGTGAAGCGGACGTTGGACGACAGCGGTCTGCCCGCGGCCCGGTTGCAGATCTTCCTGGACACCCGGTCGATGCTCGAGGGCAAGGGCGACGACAACGCCCAGGTGTTGCGGGACAACGGCATCTCCACCGGGCTGACCCGGTTCAACGGCGGGCAGGCCGAGCTGTCGCTGTTCGGCGAGCTGCCGGTGGACGCGCTGGTCCTCGACCCGTCGATCGTGGGCAGGCTCGCCGAGCCGCACGGGTCGTTCCTGCACACCGCGGTGGAGCTGATGATCCCGCTGATCCGGGACTACGGGGTGGCGGTGCTGGTGCCCGACCTCTCCACGGAGGAGCGGACGGCGTGGTGGCGGCGGGTCGAGGTGGACGCCGCGTACGGCGACCACCTCGCGCCCGTCGTGCCGGGGTACGAGCTGTCCGGCTCCCAGACCTCCTAGACGTGCTTCACCGCGGCCAGCAGCTTGGTCAGCGACTCCTTGGCGTCGCCGAACAGCATGGTGGTCTTCGGGTTGTACAGCAGGCTGTTGTCCACGCCCGCGAAGCCCGGCCGCATCGAGCGCTTCATGAACACCACGGCCTTCGCCCGGTCCACGTCGAAGATCGGCATGCCGTAGATCGGGCTGCTCGGCTCGTCCCGGGCGCCGGGGTTGACCACGTCGTTCGCGCCGACCACCAGCACCACGTCGACGCTGCCGATGCCGGGGTTGACGTCGTCGAGCTCCTTGAGGTGCTCGTAGGGCACGTCCGCCTCGGCGAGCAGCACGTTCATGTGGCCCGGCATCCGCCCCGCGACCGGGTGGATGCCGTAGAGCACGGTGATGCCGCGCTGTTCCAGCACCTGCGCCAGCTCCCGCGCCGCGTGCTGGCCCTGCGCCACGGCCAGGCCGTAACCGGGGACCACCAGCACGGAGTGGGCGTACCCGAGCAGGATCGCCACGTCCTCCACCGTGCCGGAGCGGACGGTGCGCTGCTCGTCGGTGGTCGCGGTCGCCGCGGTCGCCTGGAACGCGCCGAACAGGATGTTGGTCAGCGGCCGGCCCATGGCCTGGGCCATCAGCCGGGTCAGGATCGTGCCGGACGCGCCGACGAGCGTGCCCGCGACGATCAGCAGGGTGTTGGCCAGCACGTAGCCGGACGCGGCGACGGCCAGCCCGGTGAACGCGTTGAGCAGCGAGATCGCGATCGGCACGTCCGCGCCGCCCACCGGCAGCACGAACAGCACGCCCAGCGCGAGACCCGCCACCGCCAGCAGCACCAGCAGCAGGCCGTTCCCGGTCAGCACTACCGCCAGCGCGAGCAGCGCGCTCACCGCGGCCGCGCCGATGCCGAGCAGCCGACCGGCGGGCAGCAGCACCGGCCGGGTGGTCATGACCTCCTGGAGCTTGAGGAACGTGACCACGCTGCCGGAGAAGCTGACCGAGCCGATCAGCACGGTGAGCACGGTGGCGAGCTGGAACGCCACCGAGCCGTGCGGCACGGCCAGGAACTCGGTCAACGCCACCAGCGCCGCCGCCGCGCCGCCGACGCCGTTGAACAGCGCCACCATCTGCGGGATGGCGGTCATCTTCACCGAGCGCGCCGCCGGGATGCCCACCACCACGCCCGCGACCACGGCGAGCACGATCAGCAGCCCGTTGTGCACGGCGCCGTGGACGTACGCCGTGACCACGGCCAGCGCCATGCCCGCCGCGCCGACCAGGTTGCCCGCGCGGGCGTGCTTCGGCGTGCTCAGGCCCTTGAGCGCCAGCACGAAGCACAGCGCGGCGACCAGGTACGCGAGCTGGACCCAGGTGGGGCTCACTCACCCACCCCCTCGTGCCCGTCGGTCCCGCTCTTGACGGGCCGGCCCGCCTTGTGGCCCTTGAACATCTCCAGCATCCGGTCGGTCACCACGAAGCCGCCGACCACGTTGACGGTGGCCAGGAAGACCGCGGCGAGGCCGAGCGCGATCTCCAGCGCGCCCTCGGCCCGGCCGGTGATGAGGATGGCGCCGACCAGGATCACGCCGTGGATCGCGTTCGCGCCCGACATCAGCGGCGTGTGCAGGATCGTGGAGACCTTCGACACGACCTCGAAGCCGACGAACACGGCCAGCACGAAGATCGTCAACAGGTCGATCACGGCAGCTCCCTCCTCAGCTCGCCCGCGTGCGTGAGGCAGCAGCCGGACAGCACCTCGTCGGTGAGGTCGGGGACCACCTGACCGTCCTCGGTCATCATCATGAGGAGGTTGGCCACGTTGCGCGCGTAGAGCCTGCTGGCGTGCACGGGCATGCCGCTGGGCATGTTCCGCGCGCCGTAGACCAGCACCTCGCCGACCCAGGTCTCCTCGCCCGGGCTGCTCGCGGTGACGTTGCCTCCGGACTCGGCGGCCAGGTCGACCACGACCGAGCCGGGCGCCATCGCCTTGAGCATGTCGTTGGTGACCAGCACGGGCGCCTTGCGGCCGGGAATGGCGGCGGTGGAGATCACCACGTCGGAGGCGGCGACCCGGTCCGCGATCAGCTCGCGCTGGCGTTCCAGGAACGTCTCCGACTGCGCTTCGGCGTACACGCCCTGCTGCGTTTCGAGGTCCAGTTCGAGGAACCGCGCGCCGAGGCTCTTGACCTCGTCCTTGGCCGCCGCGCGCACGTCGTAGGCCTCGACCACGGCGCCGAGGCGTCGTGCGGTGGCGATGGCCTGCAACCCGGCCACGCCCGCGCCGAGGACGAGCACCTTGGCGGGCGGGATGGTGCCCGCCGCCGTGGTGAACATGGGCAGGAACCTGGGCAGCCGGTTGGCCGCCTCCAGCACCGCCCGGTACCCCGCCACCAGTGCCTGCGACGACAGGGCGTCCGCGGACTGCGCCCTGGTCACCCGGGGTAGCAGGTCGAGGCTGAACGCGGTGACCTTGTTGGCCTTGAGCACCTCGATCAGCTCGGGCTCGCCGTGGGGTTGCAGGAAGCTGATCGTGATGTCGCCCTCGCGGAGGGCGGCGGCCTGCTCGGGGGTCGGTGGTTGGACGGAGACGATCACGTCGGACCGCCCGGCCGGGTGGTCGGCGATGACGTTCGCACCGGCTGCGCGGTAGGCGGCGTCCGAGGCGTGGGCGTGTCTGCCCGCTCCGGCTTGCACGTCCACCGTGAGTCCGGCACCGATCAGCGTGGTCACCGTTTCCGGTAGACCGGCTACGCGGCGCTCAGCGGGCCGCGCCTCGACGGGTATGCCCACTCTCACGGAGAGTCACCCTAGACCGCCGAAGGTGATCTACGCCACAGCTGGGCCTTAACGTTGACCGTACATACGTCTTGCTGAGACCTTCCGGGGCCCCGGCTGATCGCCGGGGCGCTCAGTGGATCACCGGGCAGACGCCCTCGGTGTCGCCGGCGAAGAAGTTCGGCACCAGCTCGCGCTTGTCGTAGTACCGGTGGAAGACGCTGGTGATCCCGCTCGACATCGGCGGCACGATCCACGTCCAGTCCGCCGGGCACGAGCGGCCCGCCTCCTCCTCCTTCTTGATGTGCGTGAGGAACCGGTCCGACTCGGTGTGGTGGTCGGTGATGGTCACGCCCGCCACCGCGAACGAGTGCAGCACCGCGCGGTTCAGCTCGACCAGCACCCGGTCCTGCCACAGCGTCCGCACCGACGAGGTGTCCAGGCCCATCCGCCTGCCCAGGTAGGGCAGCAGGTCGTACCGGTCGCCGTCGGCGAAGTTGCGCGCGCCGATCTCGGTGCCCATGTACCAGCCGTTGAACGGCGCGGCCGGGTAGTCGATCCCCCCGATGCGCAACCGCATGTTGCTGATCGCGGGCACGGCGTGCCAGCGCAGCCCGAGGTCGGCCAGCCACGGCAGCTCGGGGTGGCCGATCGGCACCTCCAGCACCGCGTCGGGCGGCAGTTCGACCATGGCCGGCTCGGCGTCCTCCCGTTCCACGATCAGCGGCAGCACGTCGAACGGCCCCCGCCGGGCGGGCGGGCGCCAGCCCATGTCGATGGCCTTCGCGGTCAGCTCGGCGTTGCGCCGGTCGCCCAGCACGCCGCCGTCCGAGCCGACGTAGCCCGCGTACCGGATCAGCTGCTCGTTGCGGATCCGCGGCGCGGGCCTGCCCGGCTCGTCGGGCGCGAACACGCTGATCACGGGGCGGACCTTGCCGCCGTTGGCGGCGAGCTTGAGGTGCTCGACGCACTCGTCCGCGATCTCCTTGGGGTCGCGCAGCTCGCGCAGGTCGCGGACCTTGAGGCTGCGCCAGTACAGCCGCCCGATGCAGCGCGCGCTGTTGCGCCACGCCACCCGTGCGCCGAACGTCAGCTCGTCGGGGGTGTGGCGGTACGTGCCGGTGGCGGCGACCTCGGCGTGCACCTCGGCCAGGCGTGGTTCGGCCACGCCGAGCTCCGGGTGCTCGGCGTGGTGCAGTCGGATGAACTCTTCGGCCTCGGCGAGGTCGACGGTGGAGGCGGCGGTGTCGCGCAGGGGAATGGCTTCAGCCGGACACGAGGGGACGGGGGCCATGGCGGCACACCGTAGTTGCCCTTTCGTGGTTGCTGCACCGCCGTGCCGGGCACCGAGGGGAGGCAATACCGCCCTGTTGGTGTCGCAGAGTGAGTGCTTGATCGCGCAGAAGAGTGACTCACCCTGCGAAAACGAGTGATATTCGATCGTTACTCACCTGCGCTTCCGCAGCTACTTGTGACTTATATCACTCATCTTTTCACCTTCCGGGCGACAACGACGGCGGCGTCCAGGCCAGGAACTTCGACGCCCTGGCCGAGCCCACCGACGCCGGGACCGCCCGCATCGCGGCGTCGCGCACCAGCACGGCCACCGGGTTGCGCAGCTTGTGGCCCACCCGCCCGAGCACCCGCGACGCCCTCGCCATCCGCTGCGTGCGCGGCCGGCGTTGCCGGTCGTAGTCGGCGAGCGCGGTCGGCACGTCCTCGGCGCGGGCGCACGCGGCGGCCAGCACCACGGCGTCCTCGATCGCCATGCACGCGCCTTGCCCCAGGTAGGGGGTCATCGCGTGGGCGGCGTCGCCGAGCAGCGCCACCCGGCCGCGCACGTAGGACGGCAGCGGCGCGGCGAGCTCGTGGATGTCGTGCCGCAGCACGGCGTCCGGCGGCGTGGCGTCCAGCAGGTCGGGGATGGGGTCGTGCCAGTCGGCGACGAGCCGGCGCACCTCGCCCAGCTCGTCGGCCGAGCGGTCGCCGGCGGGCGCGATCGTGGCCGCGTACCAGCAGACCCGGCCGTCACCCAGCGGGAGGACGCCGAACTCCGTGCCGGGACCGAGGGTCTGGCTGATGCCGAGGTCCGCCGGGAACCGGGTCGCCGTCACGCTGCGCCACGCCGTGGTGCCCGCGTACACCGGCTGGGGCAATGCGGGGAACAGCGCCTGCCGGGCGCGGCTGCGGATGCCGTCCGCGGCGACCACCAGGTCCGCGTCCACCTCGTCCAGCGACCGCACCTCGGCACCCGTGACCAGGGACTCCGGCGGCAGCGCCGACCGCAGCACCCGGTGCAGGTCCGCCCGGTGCACGGCGACCACGCGGTCCTGGTGCGACGGGTCCACGCGCGTCAGCGTCCGCCCCTTCGGGTCGCGGATGGACCCGGCCACCCCGGGCGTGCCGATCCGCCGCACGTCGTCGGCCAGCCCCAGGGCCGCCAGCGCCCGCATGGCGTTCGGCATCACGCCGACACCCGCGCCCACCTCGCCGAACTCCGGCGCGCGTTCGAGCACCTCGACCTCCCACCCGACGTGCCGCAAGGCCACCGCCGCCGTGACACCGCCGAGGCCACCACCCACTACGACTGCCTTCATACCCCACTCCTTCTACATCTGTAGAGATCCGTACTCTACAGGTGTAGAAGGAGGACGCACTGTGACGGAGCGCATGGCCGCCCTCGCCGACGCGGCGATCCACGTGGTGGCCACCAAGGGCATGCGCGGGCTGACCCACCGCGCGGTGGACGCGGAGGCCGGCGTGCCCCCCGGCTCGACCTCGGCCTACTTCCGCACCCGCAAGGCGCTCGTCGAGGGCGTCGTGCAGCGGCTGGCCGATCTCGACAACACCGAGGTGGTCGACGCGGGCAGGAACCTCCCGCGCGACCCCGACCTGCTCGCCGAGGCCCTCGCGCACGTGTTCGACCAGTGGATGACCACCGCCCGCGAGCGCACGCTGGCCCGGTACGCGTGCCTGCTGGAGGCCACCCACCACCCCGAGCTGCACGGCATCCTGGCCCACGGCGAACGGCCGCGGGCACGGGCGCGGGAGCTGCTGGCGGCGCTGGGCGCGGAGGACCCGGAGCGGCAGAGCCGCGACCTGGTGGCGTTCCTCGACGGCCTCGTGTTCGACCGGCTGGTCGGCGCGGGCGCGCTCGCCGCGCCCACCCCGGGTACCCCGGAGAGCCGCGCCGAGCTGGCCCTCGCGATCCGCGCGGCGTTGCGCGCCGTGCTCGGAAGATGAGTGGCGACCGGCTCTACCGTTGATCGCACGTGGGCCTTCCGCGTCGAGCACCTCTGAGCTCAGGGCAGCCGTCAACCCCCGCGCGCCACGCGTGAGGGGGTCATCGAGCCGACCCGACCTCAAGCGGAGATCCCCTTGTCGCACATCGCTTTCCTCAACATCCCCGGCCACGGACACGTCAACCCGACGCTGCCCGTCGTCACCGAACTGGTGAACCGGGGGCACCGGGTCACCTACGCGGTCGACCCGGGCTTCGCCGGCGACGAGCTGGACGAGTGGCCGGCCGCCGAGGGCTGCGCGATCCCGCCCGGACGTACGTCGGCCACCCGGACCGGGCGGTGGTGATCGAGGCGGAGCTGGGGTGACGGCGAGGGGCGGCGCCCGGCGGCACCGCCCCTCCTCGTCTACGCGGATCGCTCGGTGCTGCCCAGCCGGGGGAACGGGTCGGTCGAGAACACGACCTCCACCGGCACCTCGAAGTACTGCGCGATGCGCAGCGCCAGGTACAGGCTGGGGCTGTACTCGCCCCGTTCCAGGTAGCCGACGGTCTGGTAGTGGATGCCCAACGCCTCGGAGAGCTGCCGGCGTGACACTCCCCGTTCCGCGCGCAGCATCGCGATCCGGTTGTAGACGCTTTCACTCATCGCACCCTCTGCAACGCCGCCTGTCGGCGCTGCTCCATGTCCGAGCCGGACTCCCGCCGAGCCATCCGACGCAGGATCGTAGGCGCAAGCAGGAAGCCGACCACCGTCCACACGCCGAGCACGCCCGTCATCTCCAGGATCCGCCAGGAGCCGCCGAGCTCCGCGGCCGCCGCCGAGTCCGGCAGCAGCGCCGCCCTGGCGCCGTGACCGGCCCAGTACACCGGGAACACCTGGGCCACCCCCTGCAACCAGCCGGGCATCGCGGTGATCGGGTAGAAGATGCCCGAGATCGCCACGATGCCCATCATCGGCAGCATGGTGATGCCCATCGCGCCGCCCGGGCTCTTGGTGATCGACCCGGCGACCGCGCCCCAGGGCAGCATGGACACCATGCCGAACGCCAGCACGGCGAGCAGGCCGAGGATGCCGCCCACGCCCGCGTGCGCCAGCACGTTCACCAGGAACAGGCCCGGCACCAGCACGATCAGCAGACCGGACAGGGAGTCCAGCGACGTCTGCACGGTCCGGCCGACCAGGTAGCCGACCATCCCGTGCGGCACCGCCTTGGCGCGCAGCAGCGTGCCGTCCTCCCGGTTGGTCGAGAGCTGGCCGGCGGGCCCGACCAGGGCGCCGAACACCATCCCCATGCCGAGCATGCCGGGCAGGGTGAGCGCGGCGAGCGAGAGGCCGGCGCCGTCGACGGGCGAGTCGCGCTGGAACCACAGCACGGTCAGCGCGGCCAGCCCGGTGAACACGTTGTACCACTGGTCCGAGCTGCCCAGGGAGTGGCGGAACTCGCGCACACCGCGGTCTACGCCGAGCCGGATGGCCTGTGCCTTGGTGTTCACCGGATCGCCACCTCCTCCTCGGTCGCCTGGCCGCTCTCGTGCCGCTGCACGAGTGCCATGTAGGTGTCCTCCAACGTGCTGCGGCGCACCTCCAGCTCGGAGATGCCCGTCGCGTGCTGGCGGAACAGGTCGCGCACGAACGCCGTCGCGTCCTCGGCCGTGTGCACGTGCCGCAGGCCGTCGTGCGTCCAGCGGACCTCGGACTTGCCCGCGACCCCGCGGCTGAGCTGGTCCGGGCTGCCGTCGGCGATGATCCGGCCGCCCGCCAGCACCAGGATCCGGTCGGCCAGCTTCTCCGCCTCGGCCAGGTCGTGCGTGGTGAGGAGGATCGTCATGCCCTCCAGGTCCGACAGCCGGTGCACCAGGTCGTGGAAGTCCCGCCGCGCGTGCGGGTCGAACCCGGCCGTCGGCTCGTCCAGGAACAGCAGGTCCGGCTTGCCGACGATGCCGATCGCCACGTCCAGCCGCCGCCGCTGGCCGCCGGAGAGGCTGCTGATCTTCTTGTGCGCGTGCTCGGCCAGGCCGACGGTCTCGATCAGCTCGTCGGTGTCGAACGGCCGCGGCTGGCGCGGCGTGGCGTAGGGCGCGTAGTAGCGGCCCAGGTGGTGCAGCAGCTCGCGCACCTTCCAGCGGCCGTGGTCGCGCCACGACTGCAGCACCACGCCGAGCCGGGCGCGCCAGGCCTCGTCGCCCACGGCCGGGTCGACGCCCAGCACCCGGACGTGACCGTCGGAGGGCAGCCGGAAGCCCTCCAGGATCTCGATCGTGGTGGTCTTGCCCGCGCCGTTGGGCCCGAGCAGGGCCACCACCTCACCCGGGCCCGCGGTGAAGTCGACCCCGTGCAGCACGTCCGTCGTGCCGTAGCGCATCCGCAGATCGCGCACCTCGATGACCAAGGACCCTCACCTCCCCCTTGTCTGAGTTCTCGGCCATTTTGTAGCACACCTGCTATCAGCAGTACTACAGCTGTTCCCTTACGGCTTATTTACTTCACGGCTTCCTGAAACTTCCGTATGTTGCGAAGGAGGTCCCTTAACGCACTGGGAGGTGTGCGAGATGACCGAAACGCTGTCCGCCGAGCTGCCGAGCCAACGCAGCACGGTGTTCGACCCGCCCGCGGAGCTGGGGTTGCTCCGCGAGCGCGCCCCGATCAGCCGGATGACGTTCCCCGACGGGCACCTGGGGTGGCTCGTGACCAACTACGAGCTGGCCCGCGAGGTGCACGCCGACCGCCGGTTCAGCAGCCGGGCCGAGCTTCAGCACTCACCGCGGAAGGTGGCCGGCAAGCCTGTGCCGCAACGGCCGGCGGCCAAGCCGGGCATGTTCATCGCGATGGACGCGCCCGACCACACCCGCTACCGCAAGCTGCTGACCGGCCAGTTCACCGTGCGGCGGATGAACCAGCTGATGCCCCGGATCGAGCAGATCGTGGCCGAGCACCTGGCCGCGATGCGCGCGGCCGGCACGTCGGCGGACCTGGTGGCGGACTTCGCGCTGCCGGTGCCGTCGATGGTCATCTGCGAGCTGCTCGGCGTGCCCTACGAGGACCGGGCGGGGTTCCAGGAGGACACCGCCAAGGCGCTGCGGCTCGACTCCACGTTCGAGGAGATCATGGAGGCGTTCGAGCGACTGGAGGACTTCGTGCTCCAGCTGGCGAAGCGCAAGCACGTCGAGCCGGGCGACGACATGCTGTCCGGGTTGGTCGCCACCGGCGAGCTGACCGACGAGGAAGTCGCCAACATGGGGCTGCTCCTGCTCGTCGCCGGCCACGAGACCACGGCGAACATGCTGGGCATCGGCACGTTGCTGCTGCTGCGGCACCCCGAGCAGCTGGCCTTGCTGAAGGCCGACCCGTCGTTGGTGGACAACGCGGTCGAGGAGCTGATGCGGTACCTGTCGATCATCCAGTTCGGCACGCTGCGCACGGCGCTGGAGGACGTGGAGCTCGGCGGCGTGGTGGTCAAGGCGGGCGAGTCGGTCTCGATCTCCGTGGCCGCCGCCAACCGCGACCCGGCGCGGTTCGAGCGGCCGGACGAGTTCGACGTCCGGCGGTCCGCGGCCGGACACCTCGCGTTCGGCCACGGAGTGCACCAGTGCCTCGGGCAGCAGTTGGCGCGGATCGAGATGAGGGTCGGGTTCGCCGCGCTGTTCCGGGAGTTCCCGGACCTGCGGCTCGGCGTGCCCGTCGAGGATGTCAGGATGCGCACCGACATGGCGATCTACGGGGTGCACGAGCTGCCGGTGGAGTTCTCGTGAAGGTCGAAGTTGATCCGGACCGGTGCGCGGGTGCGGGCATGTGCGCGTTGACCGACGCCGAGGTGTTCGACCAGGACGAGGTGGACGGGACGGTCGTGCTGCTGCAACCGTCCCCCACGGGCGAGCACGAGACGGCGGCGCGTGAAGCGGCGCACCTCTGCCCGGCCGGGGCCATCCGCGTCGTGGGGTGACGTGAGCCGCCGGGGGCCGTCTTCGGGCGGTCCCGGGCGGTGACCGGCGGCTCAGAGCGACAGGTGCACGCGCAGTGCGTCGTCGAGCTGCTTGAGCACCGCGGGCGGCAGGCCGCCGATCCTGGCGCGGAGCCTGGCCGCGGTGACCGTGCGCACCTGCTCGGCCTGCGCCTTGGAGTCCGCGCCCAGCCCGCAGTCCTTGGCGGGCAGCAGCACCTGGAACGGGTACACCTTCGCGGTGTTGGAGGTGATCGGCACGACCGTCACCACACCCCGACCGCCCCGTCCGGCGGCCCGGTTCGCCGCGTCGTTGCTGACGACCACGGCCGGGCGGATCTTGTTGGCCTCGGCGCCCTGCGCCGGCTCCAGGTCCACCCAGTAGATGTCACCTCGCCGCATCGAGGACACCGTCCGACGCGGTCACGTCCCACATGTCGGCGTCCCCTCCGGCTTCCCACTCTTCCCACGCGCTCGCGTAGGCGTTCTCGAGACCCGCCTCGCGCAGCAGCGTGATCGCCTGGTGGATCACCGACGATCGCGATGCGCTCCGATGTTGCCGCAGGTAGCGATCAACGAACTCTACGTCCTCCTCGGGGAGGCTCACACTGATTTTCATACCGTCGATGCTACCTCCGGTGCTACCCGGTAGGAACCTGGCCCGCGGGCGTCGCCGCCTCGGCCGGGGCGGGCCGCCTGCCCGGCATCGCGAGCCCGATCAGCGCGCCGGCGAACGCCAGCGCGGCGACCGCCGTCATCGAGGCCGAGAAGCCGGCGCTGAACTCCGCGGCCGTCGCGTAGCCGCCGGTGGCGCCGAAGACGGCGACCGACACCGAGGTGCCGAACACGCCGCCGAACATGCGCAGCATCATGAAGACGCCGGACGCCTGGCCGATCCGCCGCGCCGGCACCGCGCCGACGACCGCCTTCTGCGCGGCGGGCATCGCCGCCGTGATGCCGATCGAGCCGATGACCAGCGCGGGCAGGATCTCCAGGTAGGACGTGTCGGTGTCGACGACGACCGCGATCCACGCCATGCCGACCGCTTGCAGGAACAGGCCGCAGACGACGAACTCCCGCTCGCCGACCCGGTCGACCAGGCGACCGGCGATCGGCGCGCACACCATGAGCGTGCCGGTCCACGGCATCAGCATCAGGCCGGCGACGAGCGGACCGTGGCCCCGGACGACCTGGAAGTACTGCGCGAGGAAGAACATCGTGCCGTACAGCGAGGCGAACACCAGGAAGTTCGCCGGGTTGGCCGTGGCGAACGCCCGCAGCCTGAACAACCCCATCGGGACCATCGGTCGCGGCGCGCGCTTCTCGTAGAGCACGAACGAGATCATGAGCACGACACCGATCACGGTCGAGGCGACGACCTCGGTGCTGCCCCACCCCGCCGCGTTGCCCCGCACCAGCGCCCAGATCAGGCCGAACGCGCCCACGGTCACCAGCACGAGTCCGCCCAGGTCGAGCTTGTCGTTCGGGCCGGTGCTCTCGTCCACCCGCCGCCTGGCGAGCAGGATCGCGACGACGCCGATCGGCAGGTTCAGCCAGAAGATCCACTGCCAGGCCAGGCCCTGCGCGATCGCGCCGCCGATGAACGGGCCGCTGAACGTGGCCAGACCGGTGAGGCCGAGGTAGAGGCCCATCGCCCTGCCGCGCGCCCGCGGCGGGAAGACCGCGGTGATCAGCGTGAGCGACAGCGGCAGCACCATCGCGGCGCCCGCGCCCTGCGACGCGCGGAAGATGATCAAGTAGACGATGTCCGGGGCCAGCGCGCACGCCACCGACGCGACGGTGAACAGCGCCAGACCGGCGCCGAACACCTTGCGGCGGCCGAACCGGTCACCCAGCGCGGCGCCGGTGAGCAGCAGCACCGCGAACGTCAGGTTGTACGCGTTGACGACCCATTCGAGTTGTTCGACCGACGCCGCCAGGTCCGCGCGGATCGTGCTCAGCGTGGTGGTCACGACCAGGCTGTCCAGGGCCATCATGAACGACGCCAGCGAGGCGAGCCCCAACGTCCACGCCTGCTTGGACGTCATCCGTCCCGTTCCCGTGCTCACCGTTCCCCGGCCGTTCGCGTCCGCGGTCATGCGCTGCCGATGGAGGCGCGCAGTGATCGCGGAAGCCCGAAGAGGGGGAGGAAGCAGTTGTCGTGGAACCGGGTCAGCCCGGTGATCCGGTCGCCGGCCAGGGTCAGCACCAGCACGCCGTGCGCGTGCAGGATCGGCGTCCGGGGGTCGCGCAGGTAGAAGCCGAAGGCCGGTTGGCCGTTGGCGCGCGTCGGGACCAGCACGTGCCGCATCCCGTCGCGCAGCGCCACGGTGGCCAGGAAGTGGCGGATGTCGGCCGGGCCCCGGTACTCCAGCGGCATCGGCGGCATGGTCAGCCGCGCGTCGTTCGCCAGCAGCTCCACGACCGCGTCCACGTCGCCGGCCTGGAACGCGCGGGCGAAGTCGTCCACGACCCGGCGTTCCCGCGGCGAGTTGGGCAGCGGCGCGCTCTCCCGGCTCGGGAGTTCGCGCGCGAGCGTGCGGCGGGCTCGTTTCAAGGCGGCGGCGACCGCGTCCTCGGAGGTGTCGAGGATGTCCGCGACCTCGGCCGCCCGGAACCCCAGCACGTCCCGCAGCACCAGCACGGCCCGCTGCTTCGGCGGCAGTTCCTGCAAGGCGGTGAGGAAGGCCAACGACACGGACTCCCGGACCTCGTAGCGCGCCTCCGGTCCTGGCGCGTGGTCGGCGATCTCGTCGAGCAGCGCGTCGGGGTACGGCTCCAGCCAGCTCGGCTCGGCACGGCGGTGGGACGGCTCGGGCAACGGGACCTCCGTTCGGTGGGCCACGCGGTCGTTCGACCGACGACCACCGGCCCGCAAGGCGTTCAGGCACCGGTTGGTCGCGATCCGGTAGAGCCACGTCCTCACCGACGCCCGCTCCTCGAACCCCCCGATCCCCCGCCACGCCGCCAACAACGTCTCCTGCACCACGTCCTCCGCGTCCTGCACGGAGCCGAGGAAGCGGTAGCAGTGGACCTGCAACTCCCGCCGGTACGGCTCCACGAGCCCCCGGAACGCCTCCCCGTCCCCGCCACGTGCCGACGCGAGCAACTCCCCCGCCCCTCGCTGCCCGCGGACCGACGCGTCGATCCCCCTGACCGCCGACATCCCCTGCACGGTGCCTCCCCACTCCCCGGTCCCCGCCCACACCACCCCGGCCTGACCCGGCCTGGTCGTGCGGGCGGAACGCTGCTCTCGGAGGTACAGACACCGCCGGACCCGGAAAGGTGTCAGTCACCACGCCTCGGTCGCCGACAGCGCGGCGCTACCCGGATGTCGGGCGCAACGGAGACATCCCGGGCCGTACTGTGCCCGTGAAGTGGGCGAAGAGCGGCGTTGACCACGCACCGGATCAACGCCACCCTCCTGACCGGCACCGACAGTGGGGCGGGTGGGGTTCGAACCCACGACCTGACGGATTATGAGTCCGCTGCTCTGACCGGCTGAGCTACCGCCCCCTGACGTGCGGTTCCGGAGGGTACAGAGGGAGGCTCCCCCGCGTCTCGACAACCCGGGTGGCGTGACCAAGCTGTGCACTGGCGGACTACGGGGCTCCGAGGTCGGCGGGCCGGTAGCCCGTCGGGTAGCCCGGGTAGGTGCGGTTCTTCGGGTCGTTGGTCAGGCGTGGAGTCCTGCGGGGTGGGAGGAGGCGGACGGCGGCGGCTCGCAGGCGCAGGACCGTTCTGGCGGCTTTGGTGAGCCACGGGGGTTGGGCGGGGAAGCCGAAGGCGGTCAGCATGGGCTGGTCGAGCATCGCCAGCACCGCGCGGGACGTCAGCGCGCGTGGCGCCGGGTACCAGGAGCAGAACAGGTCCAGCGTGTACCGGCCGATCGCGCGGTTGGTGTCGCTGTAGGTGAAGTGCTCCTCCTCGTACTCGCGCTTGAACGCCGCGTAGGACGAGTAGGTCGACGGCAGGTCCTTGATGCCCATCCGCACGCCGACGGCGCGGTAGAAGTGGAACGCGCCCAGCCGCTCGTGGTCGGTCAGGGGCCGCCAGCCGTACCGGGTGATCCACTCGATCGGGTCGAAGATGAACGTCGACAGCACGTACCGCATGTCGTCGTTCGAGATCTCGTACCGCCCGTGCAGCCGGTTCACCACGCGCAACGCCTCACGGCCGCGCGGCGAGTCGTAGCCGTGCTCCACCAGCTCGGCCATCAGCAACGCCGTGTCGTCGTACCGCTGCTGCGGCCGGCGCTCGAACTCGCCGGTCTCGGCCAGCAGCGCCGAGATCGACGGCACGCAGTACGTCCGGAACAGGGCGAACTCCAGCGACCGCACGTAGTCCCACGGGAACTCGTGCCCGGACGAGAGGCGCATGATCTCGACGTGGTCGCGCTCGGGGTCCAGCGAGGTGATCCGGCGCCGGTTGGCGAAGCGGTCGGCCATGCGGCTCAGCCTGCCCGAAGAAACCGGCCACGAGGGTGTGACAAACGGGTGACTCGCGGGTACCCGGACCCCATGACACGACGAAACCCCAGGCCGGTGGACCTGGGGCTGCCATCGCGCTCCCCCTACTGGATTCGAACCAGTAACCCTTCGATTAACAGTCGAATGCTCTGCCATTGAGCTAAGGGGGAATGTTCTGTTGTAGGCCAGGCCTCCCGGCCCGACAGGACGTAACTCTAGCGCATCCGGAACAGTGCTCGCGCACACCCCCCTCCTCGTGCGGTAGGAAGGGTTGTGACCAGGCACGATCTCCAGGAGAGGACCACCTCATGAAGGGCATCCTGCTCGGCGCCGCCGTCGGCTACGTCCTAGGGGCGCGCGCCGGACGCCAGCGCTACGACCAGATCGTGCGCGCCTACCGCTCCTTGGCCGACCACCCGGCCGTCCAGGGCGCGGCGGGCATCGTGCGCGCGAAGGTGGGTGAGAAGACGGGCTTCGGTCGACACCAGCCGAACGCCAACGGTCACCGGCGCGACCCCGTCATCCCACGCGCCAACTGAGCGCACCCGCGTCGACTGGGCGCACCGAGGCCGCCTCCCCCACCGGAGGCGGCCTCGGTGCACCTCGACGAGTGGGCTACGGCACGCGGGCCACGGCGAAGACCCGGCGGAACGGGAACCACGTCGTGCCGTCCGCCCGGCGCGGGTACGCCTCGCGCAGCAGCGGCGCCAGCCGACCGCGGAACACGGCCCACTCGCCGTCGTCCAACGCCGCCCGGATCGGCCGCAGCGCCGTCCCGGTGATCCACTCCAGCACGGCGTCCTCCCCCGCCAGCCGCTGGAGGTAGGTCGTCTCCCACGCGTCCACCGCGCAGCCGTCGAGCACCTCGGCGTACCCCAGGGCGTCGAGCACCGGAGACGGCCGCATCAGCCCCCGCAACGCGGGCCACGACGCGTCGACCAGCGATCGCACCAACTCGTGCGACGGTCCGGAGAAGTTGCCCGGCACCTGCACCGCCAGCCACGCGCCGGACGGCAGCGCCCGGACCCACCGCCGCAGCAGGTCCTCGTGCCCCGGCACCCACTGCAGCACCGCGTTGGTCACCACGACGTCGGTGTCCGGCCCGGGCTCCCACGTCGCCACGTCGCCGACCCGCGCGTCGACCCCGCGCGCCCGCGCCGCCGAGACCATCTCCGGCGACGAGTCGAACGCCTCCACCACCGCCGACGGCCACCGCTCGGCCAGCGACGCGGTCAGGTTCCCCGGACCGCAGCCCAGGTCGACCACCCGCCGCGGCGACGTGGCCCCGACCCGGCCCACCAGCTCGTGGAACGGTCGCGACCGGTGGTCGGCGAACGCGAGGTACTTGTCCGGATCCCACATGCGCGCACCCCTAGCAACAGTACGGACGTACTGCTACCGTACGCCGGGAACGCTCACCCGCGCAGCTGGGCGATCTTCGCCGCCACCGAGGCCGCGACCTCGCGGACCCGCTCCACGTCCGCGCCCGGATCAGGCCGCACCTGGAGCACCACGCCGTCCCGCCCGGCCACCTTGCGCTGCACGAACCACGCGCCGACGGTCTCGTTGTGCTCCCGCGACTTGATCGACCCGGTCACCCGCGCGTGCACGACCTCGGGCACCTTGCCCGGCGACTCCAGCGGGAACCGCTGCGGCACGAGGTCGCGCAGCAGCACGGCCCCACCCGCCGTGCCGTCCTCGACCGCCTCGATCACCCCCAGCGCGTTCCCGCTCCACGTCGCCTTGCTGATCAGGTGCCACCCGACCCGGCGCGGACCGGGCAGCCACAGCCCGTGCGACGTCGCCACGAGCCACCCGGAGCCGACCGGGGCCGACGCCAGCACGTTCTCGTCGGCGTCCAGCGACCCGGTGAACCCCTCGGGCGCGCCCGAGCCGAAAACCCTCCGGAACAGCCCCATCACAGCCCGCCCGCCGCTTGTTGGCCCAACGCCTTGTGGTAGTCCTCCAGCGCGATGAGGTCGCCGAACAGGGCCCGGTACTCGTCGGGCTCCTCCACCGGCGACACGCGCCGCAGCCGGGACTTGATCTCGGTGATCTGCCCCGCCACCAGGATCTGCTGCAACCGTGCCAGCACGCCCTGCACGTACCGGTACTCGTCGTCCGCCTTGACCCGCAGCTGCTCGACGGACAGCTCGGTCAGCACCGACCGCACGGCCTGGTGCCGGCACGCCTGCGACACCGCGTCCAGGAACGCCGGACCCGACAGCCCGGACGACGCGCCGCCCGCCTCCCGGATCGCCTGGTGCAGCGCCAGGTACGCGGGGTGCGTGAACGCCTCGTCGGGCAGCGAGTCGTAGTACG
Organism: Actinosynnema sp. CA-299493; assembly: GCF_050946825.1. Lineage (NCBI taxonomy): Bacteria > Bacillati > Actinomycetota > Actinomycetes > Pseudonocardiales > Pseudonocardiaceae > Actinosynnema > Actinosynnema sp. CA-299493. Next base: position 1,591,914 of record NZ_CP191993.1, on the reverse strand, counting down.
GCCCGGCCATCTCGGGCAGTTGCAGCGCCGCCTTCAACGCCTCCCGCTGCGCCCACAGCGCCGGGTCGCGCGGATCGGGGCGGGTCGGCCCGTCGACGTCCACGGCCAGCGCGCCCTGGTTCGGGTCGACGGGCGCGGCACGCCGTGACGGCGCGGGGGCACGGCCGGTCGCGGTCTCGCGCACCCGGCGCACCACGGCCGACTCGTCCTCCCAGCCGACCCACCAGGCCAGCCGGGTCGCGTAACCGTCCCGCTTGGCCCGGTCCTTGATCTGCGCCACGAACGGCACCATGACCTTCAGCGCCTCGACCCGGCCGTCCACCGAGTCCAGGTCGTAGTCCTTCAACCGCGTCTTGATGGCGAACTCGAACAGCGGCGTGCGGCGGGCCACCAGGTCGCGCACGGCCACGTCGCCCTTGTCCTGCCGCAGCTCGCACGGGTCCATGCCGTCCGGCGCGATGGCGATGTAGGTCTGCGCGGAGAACGCCTGCTCCCCCTCGAACGCCTTCAGCGCCGCCTTCTGCCCGGCCGCGTCGCCGTCGAAGGTGAAGATCACCTCGCCGTTCATCGAGTCGTCGATCAGCAGCCGGCGCAGCACGTTCATGTGGTCCGAGCCGAACGCCGTGCCGCAGGACGCGACCGCCGTCGGCACGCCCGCCAGGTGCATGGCCATCACGTCGGTGTAGCCCTCGACCACGACGGCCTGCCTGCGCTTGGCGATCTCCCGCTTGGCCAGGTCCAGCCCGAACAGCACCTGCGACTTCTTGTAGATCGGGCTCTCGCTGGTGTTGAGGTACTTGGCCTGGATCTGGTCGTCGTCGAAGATCCGGCGGGCGCCGAAGCCGACGACCTCGCCGCCCATGTCCCGGATCGGCCACAGCAGCCGGCGGTGGAACCGGTCGATCGGCCCCTGCCTGCCCTCCTTGGTCAGCTGGGCCTTGATCAGCTCGGTGAGCTCGAACCCGCGCCCGAGGAGGTGCTTGGTGAGCTTGTCCCAGCCGGCCGGCGCGAAACCGCAGCCGAACTGCCGCGCCGCGGCCTCGTCGAAACCGCGTTGCGCCAGGAACTCGCGGGCGGCCAGCGCGTCCGGCGTGGCCAGCTGCTCGGCGTAGAACTCGGCGGCGGCCCGGTGCGCCTCGATGAGCCTGCTGCGGGTGCCGCGGTCGCGCTGGACGGTCGCGCCGCCGCCCTCGTAGGTGAGCTGGATGCCCGACCGGTCGGCCAGCCGTTCGACGGCCTCCACGAACCCGAGGTGCTCGATCTTCATCACGAACGCGATGACGTCGCCGCCCTCGCCGCAGCCGAAGCAGTGGAACGTGCCGTGCGAAGGACGGACGTTGAACGACGGCGACTTCTCGTCGTGGAACGGGCACAGGCCCTTCAACGCGCCCGCGCCGGCGCCGCGCAGGGAGACGTGATCCCCCACGACCTCGTCGATCCGGCTCCGGTCACGCACCAGTGCGACGTCGCTCTCCCGGATGCGTCCTGCCACGTCGAGCGAGTCTAGTGCTGGCAGACTGGTGGCCGTGACCACCGGTGAGGAGACCTCTGCCTCCGAGCAGACCCTGGCGTCGACCTTCACCGGCCACCGCTCCCACCTGGTCGGCGTGGCGTACCGGCTGACCGGCAGCGTCGCGGACGCCGAGGACGCGGTGCAGGAGGCGTGGCTGCGGCTGGCCGGCCTCACCGAGGAGGGCCGATCCGGCATCCGGGACCTGCGCGGCTGGCTGACGACCGTGGTGGGCCGGATCTGCCTGGACCGGCTGCGGTCGGCCGCGGTGCGGCGGGAGCGGTACGTCGGGCAGTGGCTGCCCGAGCCGTTGGTCACATCGGGCGAGGACGACCCGTTGGACGCGGTGGTGCGCGACGACGGCGTGCGGTTGGCGGCCCTGGTGGTGCTGGACCGCCTCACGCCCGAGCAGCGGGTGGCGTTCGTGCTGCACGACGCGTTCGGCGTGCCGTTCGCGGAGATCGCCGACGCGTTGGGCTGCACGGTCGCGACGGCCCGTCAGCACGCCTCACGTGGCCGCAAGGCGGCCGCCGACGCCGACCCGCCGCCGAGGGTGGCGCTGGAGGAGCAGCGCGAGGTGCTGGAGCGGTTCCTCCAGGCCCTGGCGACCGGTGACGTCAACGCGGTGATCGGCCTGCTGCACCCGGACGTGGTGCTCGTCGGCGACGGCGGCGGCAAGGCCAAGACCGCGGCCCGCGTGGTCAGCGGTGTGGACAAGGTGGCGCGCTTCATCCTCGGCCTGATGCGGCGCTACGGCGCGGTCGAGGGGCAGCCCGCGCTGGTCAACGGCGACGTCGGGCTGGTGTTCGGCGCCCAGGGCGAGCTGACGCCGAGGGTCGAGGCGGTCGTGGTGCGGGACGGCAAGGTGGCCGGCGTGTACGACATGTCGAACCCGGACAAGCTCGGCCACGTGCCGTTCCCCGAACGCCTCTGAGACCGCCTACGGCATCGGCACCCGGCAGGCGTCACCCGAGGTGAACCCCTGGTCGGTGATGCCGAACGCCGAGTTGAACCGGCCGCGCTGGTTCTCCAGCGCGATCAGGTAGGTCAGCTCGACCAGCCCCTGGTGGCCCAGCCGCCGGTCGAGCTCGGCGACCTGCTCGTCGGTGACGGCGGTCGGGGTCTCGGTCATCGCGTCGGCGTAGGCGAGGGCCAGCTTCTCCAGCTCGGTGTACCTGTCCGAGGTCGGGTAGTCGTGGATCTCCTTGAGCCGGTCGACGTCCAGGCCCTCGTGCTTGATCAGCATGGTGCCGAAGTCGACGCACCACGAGCAGCCGAGCTTCACCGCGGTGAGGTAGACGACCAGCTCCCGCAACGACACGGGCAGCGTCTTGGCGGCCTTCTCCACCGCCATCTCGTGCCGCGCGCCCGCGACGAACAGCTTGCGGTGGTGCGCGGTCACCGTGAACGGCTCCGGCACCGCGCCGAAGCGCTTCCTGGCGAACCGGTAGGCGAACCTTACCAGCGGGTTGGCCTGCTCGGTCGTGACGGCCGGGATCCTGGGCATGTCCCCTCCTCGTCTCGGGTCTTCACCCGGTGGACGAGGAGGGACCTCACGACGTGACAGTCACGAGCCGAGGTTGCACCAGCGCAACAGGCGTGGTTCCATGAACGAAGGTTGCACATATAAGTGCAACTGCGATCGGTTGTAACTGAAGTACCCTGCTGAGGGAGTGATGGCGGTGTCGACCGTAGTGGCGACGGCTGACCGTGATGTCGTGTTGGCGGACGAACTCGACCAGCGGCAAGCACAGGCGCTGATGACGCAGCTCCCTTCTCGTGGTGCGCGATTCACCGCCTTGACCGACGGCCAAGGTGAAGCCGTCCCGGTACCGGACGAGTTGTCGGCGATCATCGCCCAGGTCGTCCAAGCCGTGGCTCAGGGACACGTGGTCACCGTCAGCGCGATGCCCGAGGAGCTGACGACCACCGCTGCCGCCCAACTACTGGGCATCTCCAGGCCGACCTTGATGCGCAAGATCAGTGCCGGCGCGATTCCCTCGCACAAGGTCGGCTCGCACACCCGCTTGCGGACGGCCGATGTGCTGCAAGAGCGGCATGCGCGTCGGCAACGCCAGTTGGCCGCATTCGATGAACTGCGGGCGCTGGAAGACGACTGACATTCGTATTATGGGCTGCCGACCCGACCACCGAGAAGGCATGGTCGACAGCTAACCTCTCGCGGTGGCTTCCACCAGAGTCTTCGTCGACGCGAATGTGCTGTATTCCCGCACTCTGCGGGACTGGCTTGCGCTGTTGCAATTGAGGTCATCCGGAGAGGTTTACACAGTCTACTGGACCGAGGACGTTCTGGCGGAGACGATCTACCGGCTACGTCGAAACCACCCGGCGTGGAACGGCGCGAAGATCACCTCGATACGGGATCTGATCGCGAGGACGTTCGAGGGTGGCAGGGTGGAGGACTTCTCCGTCGACGACTCGTTCACGGGCAGGGACGGTGACGACCGGCACGTGCACACTGCGGCCGTGGCCTGCCGAGCGGATTTCATCCTGACCGGCGACAACGGTTTCTTCATCGCGGATGAAGACGCGGACTCAAGGCCCTATGAGGTTTACACACCTGACGACTTCTTCGTTCTGGTCGACGACAGCGCACCCGCACTGGTGCAACTCGTGACTCGCGAACAAACCGTGTACTGGGCCCGACGAGGTGGCCGCGCCGACTTGGCGGGCCACCTTGTCGCGGCGCAGTGTCCTCGGTTCGCCGAACGGGTGCGGGTCCATCAAGGGAATCTGTCACTTCCCGGCTGAACCCGACCCGTCGCTCGAAAGTCGTCGCACCTGGTCACTCACGGCTTGGCGACCTGGGCGAGGAAGAAGATCGCGCCCGTGTCGGCGTGCCGGACCAGCAGCAGGTAGGGCCGGTCGACGCGGACCGTGCGGGCGGGTTCGGCCGGGATGAACGACGTCATGCGCATCACCACGGCGGTGGCCGCCGCGCCCTCGAAGCCCTGCTCGTCCAGCCTCAGCACGGCCTCGTGCACCACGTCGTCCACGTAGAGCCGCGGGTCGGGGCTCAGCCCGGTGAGATCGGCTCCGCGACCGAACATCGTGCGCACGCCGACCTGCTGCAACGACGCGGCGAGCGAGATGTTCGCGGTCAGCGCCAGCTTGGGCAGGAACAGCTCGACCCGGTCGTGGTCCAACGCCGCCAGCACCTCGGGCACGCCTTCCGTGCCGCCGAGGTCGTCGTCGGGCAGCAGCACGACCGCCTCGACGCCGCCGCGCGCGGACAGCGCCACGGCCTGCCACCCGTCCCGTCGGGCGTACCGCGTGCTGCCCTCACGGCGCATGGTGGCGACGTTCCCGGCGCCCCGGAACGGCAGGTCGGCCGTGTCGTGCTCGGGGAACTCCTCGCGCCACGCGCACTTCAGGTACAGGGCGTTGACCAGCGTCGCGACCGTGTCGGAGGTGATCGCGCCGGCGGAGAGCAGCTCGGGGATCAACCCCCGGGTCGTCTCGGCCACGTCGGCGTTGATGAGCTTGCGGGAGCCTTCCGGATCGCCGGCGAACGGCGCGGAGCGGGCGTTCGCGCCGGGCCACCCGGCCAGGTCGGTGAGGAAGCCCTCGTCGATCGGCAGTTCGTCCCAGGCCCACAGCGTGTTGGACACGGCGAACTCGGCGTCGTCGCCCACCACCGCGCCCTTGAGGACCTCGGCGTGGTCCGCGCCGAGCAGCGCGACCAGTTCCGCCTCCGTCTCGCCACGCGCCGCGTGCGCGGTCAGGCCGAGCGCGCTGGCCACCGAGTACGGCGACCAGCACGCGTTGCGGGTGCGGTCGGGCGCGATGGCGTCGTGGAGGGTGAGGGCGAACGTCAGGTGCGCTCGATCGGGCACTGGGTCTCCTTGACCGCTGTGGGCTCGTCCGGGATCGGACGCTCGCCCGCGCCGCTCGTCGGTCCGAGCGGCTGGGGGTGGCGCGGTTCGCGCACCCCGGTGGAACCGTCATCGGGGTCATCGTCCCACCCGTACGGCACTTCGCGGGCGACGAGGACGGGTTCGCGGGTCGGTCTGCGCCACGGCCACGAACGACCCCGCGGCCTTCTCGACTCCTCTGCCATGAGGTCGAGTGTGCCACCGGTCACAGCGGTTCGGGGTGGTCGTTCGCCAGCGCCCGCCGCCACGCCACGGCCTGGGCGTCGGTGAGCGAGGCGACCTGGTCGACCACGACGCGCAGCCGTTCGGCGTCGGTGCCGGCGGCGGCCCACGCGGGGTGGAACGCGGGGTCGAGGGTGTCCGGCGCGCGCATCAGCAGGAGGTGGACCAGTTCGGCGACCAGCTCGCGCTGCCGGGCCTGCATGGCCAGCCGGGACGGGTCGCTCATCACGTACCGGACTGCGACCGCCTTGAGCAGCGCCACCTCGGCCGCGACCCGGGGCGGCACGACCAGGTCGGCCTGGTAGCGGCTCAGCGGGCCGTCGCCGTGCACCTCGCGGGTCGCGCCGACGGCGGCGGACGCGAACCGGCCGACCAGCTCGCTGGTGAGCCGCTTCAACGCCACCTGGGCGCGCAGCGAGCCGTCGTACTCGGCCAGTTCGGCGATCACCGGCAGGCCGAGCAGCTCGGTGGCGGCGCCTTCGAGCGCGGACGTCGGCTCGTCGGAGAAGTGCTTGGCCGCCAGGCCCGCGATGGTGGCGCGTTCGGCCGGGTCGCCGAGGGCGGCCAGGCTGATCCGGTGCGCCAGCACGCCGTCCTCCACGTCGTGCACGGAGTAGGCGACGTCGTCGGCCCAGTCCATGACCTGCGCCTCCAGGCACCGCCTCCGGTCCGGCGCGCCCTCGCGGACCCACGCGAACACGCTGAGGTCGTCGTCGTAGGCGCCGAACTTCACCATCCCGGGACGGCGGGTCCACGGGTACTTGGTGGCCGCGTCGAGGCACGCCCGGGTCAGGTTGAGGCCCTTCGCGGTCTTGGGTTCGAGCCGGGTCAGGATGCGCAGGGTCTGCGCGTTGCCCTCGAAACCGCCGCACGGCCCGGCCAGCTCGTCGAGCGCGCGTTCACCGTTGTGGCCGAACGGCGGGTGCCCGATGTCGTGGGCGAGGCCGGCGGTGTCGACCACGTCCGGGTCGCAGCCCAGCTCCTCGCCGATGCCCCGGCCGATCTGGGCGACCTCCAGCGAGTGGGTGAGCCGGGTGCGCGGCACGCCGGTCACCTCCGCGCCCTCGCCGGGGCCGACGACCTGCGTCTTGCCCGCGAGCCGGCGCAGCGCCGCCGAGTGCAGCACGCGGGCCCGGTCGCGGGAGAACGGCGAGCGGCGCTCGGTGCGCGCGCCGGGCAGCACCGCTGTCTTGGGCGGCTCGGGGAGCAGCCGCGCGGAGTCGTGCCCGGTGTAGCCCTGACTCATCGGCCCAGGGTAGGTGCTCAGAGCAGGATGCCGTCGAACGCGCCCGCCGGCGCCTTCATCAGGTGGTAGTAGAGCAGCGCGCCGGTCTCGCGGCGGATGTAGAACAGCTGGGTCTGGCGGGTCTGCACGTTCGGGCCGCTGCGGGTGGGCGACGTCCACGCGGACAGGCCCTCGTCCTCGGCCATGGTGCGCGCCCGCAGCGAGTGCCACGGGTCGCTGACGATCACGGCCGTGGTGAGCGACTTCGCGCGGGCGGCGACGGCGAGCGCGCGGATGCTGCCCAGCGTGTCGGTGCCCTCGCCGACTTCGAGGATCCGGTCGGTGGGCACGTCGTGCGCCTCCAGCCAGATCCGGCCGGCCTCGCCCTCGGTGAAGTTGTCGCCGGGCTGCCTGCCGCCGGTGGTGGCGATGTAGTTGACCACGCCCTGCTCGTACAGCCGGCGCGCGTGCTCCAGCCGTGCCTCCAGGACGTCGGAGGGCACGCCGTTGAACTGGGCCGCGCCGAGCACCACGGCCATGTCGGCGTGGGCGCGGTCGTCCTCGCGGGCCACCTGCCACACGCGGAACGCCGTGCCGCTGACGACGAGGAGCCCGATCACGATGCCGCCGAGGACGACACGCGTGGCAAGCCTGCGGAGTCTCGGCAGGAACGTCACGCCGGGGATGATTCCACACCCGCTCGGGCGTGAGCGCTGCCAGGATCGCGGGCATGGCAGCAGACCAGCCGACGATCGTGGCGACCTCAGGTGGTTTCCGCGCCGGGCGCCGCACCAACCTGGAGTTCCACCGACTCGTGCACCACGCCGTCGACCTGTCCGGCGTACACGGCCGCAAGCCCAGGCTGTGCCACATCGGCACGGCCTCGGGCGACCAGCGGTGGTTCAACGCGGACATCTCCGAAGCCGGGCAGCTGGCGGGGTGGGAGGTGTCGCACTTGAACCTGTTCACCATGCCGCCGACGACGGACGTCCCGGGCTTCCTCGGTGCGCACGACGTCGTGTGGGTCGGCGGTGGTTCGGTGGCGAACCTGCTGGCCGTGTGGGCGGTGCACGATCTCGGGTCGGCGCTGCGCGGCGCGTGGCAGGACGGCGTCGTGCTCGGTGGCGTGTCCGCCGGGTCGATCTGCTGGTTCCTGGGCGGCTCGACGGACTCGTTCGGGCCGGAGCTGCGCGTGGTCACCAACGGCCTCGGCTTCCTGCCGTACGGCAACGGCGTGCACTACGACAGCGAGGCGGCGCGGCGTCCGACGATCCACGCGGCGGTGGCGGCGGGCGTGCTGCCGGTGACGCACTGCACCGACGACGGCGCCGGGCTCGTCTACCACGGCGCGGAACTCGTGGAGGCGGTGTCCGAACGGCGCACCGGTGGCGCCTACGTGGTCCGACGTGACGAATCTTCAGGAACCGCACAGGAGGAACCGCTCGACGTCAGGCGGTTGTGAGACGGACCGTTGAGGTGTGGGAAGACGCTGGTGGGTGGTCGCGGTCGCGGTGATCGCAGGCGTAGTCGCGCTGGTGTGCCCGCGAACCGCGGACCACGCCGCGCAGGCGTCGTCGCCCGCGCCCCCGAGCGCCGCGAGCACCCCGGCCCGGCCGCTCCACGTGCCGCCGAGGCACCCGCCCCGGACCTCTCGGCGGCGGTGGCGCGGGCGGTCGGGGCCGCGGCCGACCTCGACCACCCTGTCCGGCGTCACGACCACCCTGGTCGCCGCGCTCACCGATCAGGTGGGTTGAGACTTTTAGCCACTTCTCCTGGAGGTTCTTCCGGGAAGTCTCACAAAGCAGTTGAAAGTTACGCTTGAAGGTGTGACTGCCGAGGAGATGACGGACCACATCACCGCCTTCGCCGGGACCCGCGTCGTGGAGGCGGCTGGCGACACGTTCTTCCTCTACGACCCCGACGGCGACCTCCCGCCGGAGCGCCAGATGCCGTTCGCGACGATCGTGACGAGCGACAACCACGAGCGGGTGTCCGACTTGGCCGAGCCGGGGGCCTACCGGCTCAACATCGGGCTCACCAAGGCGACCTACACCGCGATGTTCGGGCCCGTGCCGACCGAGCGCGACGAGCAGGGCGTGTTGAAGACCGGATTCGACCACGCGGAACGGGACCGCTTGATGCCGCACCCCGTCTACGCGTCGCAGCACTGGGTCTGCGTGGTGTCGCCGGGCGGGGCGATGTCGGACGCCATCCGGCCGCTGCTCGTCGAGGCGCACGGGTTCGCCGCCCGCAAGCACGCCAACCACGCCCGGCGGGCTCGGGCGTGAGGTCCCCGGCGCGGGGATCACCCGCGCCGGGGGTCACCTCAGTCGGACACCGGGTGGATCAGCTCCACGCTGCCGCGTCGCTCGGCCCAGTGGTCGATCGCCTGGCCGCACGCCTGGTCGAGGTGGCGGACACCGGTCAGGTCGACCCGGACGTGCCTGCTGTCCGGCACGGCCTCCAGGCTCTCCAGCAGGCCCGGCAGCTTGAGGAACGTCGCGTTGCCGCGCACCGCCACGTGGTGGTGGTCCTCGCCGTGCGCGGTCACCGTGACGGTCAGGCGGGACATGTCCCACGCCGTCTTGACCACCGCCGCCAGCAGGCCGACGAGGGTGCCGGTGAGCAGGTCCGTCAGCACGATCAGGCCCGCGGTGAGCACCAGGACGCCGGCTTCCGCGCGGTCCGCGCGGGCCAGGGCCAGGACCTGCCTGGGCGCCAGGAGCTTCCAGCCCGCCTGCACCAGCAGTGCGGCCAGGACCGCCAGCGGGACGTAGGACAGCACGCCCGGCAGCAGCACGACGAACACCAGGAGCCACCCGCCGTGCAGCACGCGGGACAGCCGGGTGCGGGCGCCGGCGTCCACGTTGGCCGCGCTGCGCACGATCACGGCGGTCATCGGCAACGCGCCGAGCACACCGCACACCGCGTTGCCGACGCCCTGCGCGACCAGCTCCCGGTTGTACCTCGTGCGCGGCCCGTTGTGCATCCGGTCCACGGCCGCCGCGCTGAACAGGCTCTCCGCCGACGCCACGAGGGCGAACGTCAGCATCGCGCCCAGCACGCCCGCGTTCAGCAGGGAGACGTCGACCAGGGACACCACGTCGGTCAGCGGGCCGACCGAGATGCGCGGCAACGGGAGCAGCGCGCCCACCGCCGAGGCGACCACGACGGCCACCAGCATCCCCGGCACGGCGCGCCACGGCGTGCGCTTCCACAGCCACGCCACGACCAGCGTCAGCACGCCGACGGCCACGCCGCTCAACCCGACCGCCGTCGTCAGCGCGGCCCGGACGAGGTCGGCCAGGCCGGCGAACTTCGCACCGGTCGTGGTGGGCTGGTCCTGCCCGCCGAACGGGTAGAGCTGGCCCAGCACGAGCACCAGGCCGATGCCCGCGAGCATGCCCTGGACCACGGCGGGCGAGATGGCGCGGAACCAGCGGCCCAGGCGCAGCAGGCCCATCGCCACCTGGAGCAGGCCCGCGCCGAGCACGATGAGGCCCAGCGCGCGCGGGCCGTGCGCCGCGACGGTGTCCGCGACCAGCACGGTCAGGCCCGCCGCCGGGCCGCTGACCTGCATGGTGCTGCCGGGCAGCAGGCCGACCAGGAGGCCGCCCACCACCCCGGTGATGATGCCCAGTTCCGCCGGGACGCCGGAGGCGACGGCGATGCCCACGCACAGCGGGAGCGCCACCAGGAACACCACCAGCGACGCGCCGACGTCGGGCCAGAAGGTCGGCGGCGCGGGTCGTTCGGTCCGGGTGCTCACGCGTCGGCCCTCGGGTCGTTCACCGAGCGTGAGTTCTTTCGGGTGAAGGGTTCGGCCTCGCCGGCGGGTCCTCGTCTCATTTCCTGGGAAACGCGAGGTGGGTGTGCGCGGGCAGGACGGAACCGGTGACGGAATTCCATTCGGATTACCCCACTCGTCTGTGGTCGGACGATGCGAACTACTGGCGATGGGGCGCCGATCAGTTCCGGAACACCTGTAAAGCCGACGGCGTGGTCCAGGAGCGGAGGTGTTCCTCGCGGCCTCGCCCTACCGGCGGGGCGGTTTCCCCGGTGGCGCGGCGGGCCGTGCCGGGGGTGCCGCGATCAGGGCGCGTGAAGCCCCTGGCCGGCCACGATCGGGTGGACCAAGATCGCGGCTCGGGACCGTTGCGGCACTCGCGGGCGGGTTCTTCCTCCGAACCGGCCACGCTGTGGCCGACCGGGGCCGCGCGCACGACGCCGACTTGGCCCAACGGCGACGGTGCGAGCACGGCGACGAGCGCCAAGGCGATTGCGACGACAACGACACGCGCCATGACACCCCCCGATGAGCTGCGCCTGGACCAAGTGTCACAAAGCCGGGTGACGTTGTGGTGAATCCGGAACCGCCTTCGTGGACTCAGCTCGATATTCACTCGATTGTGCGTGACGCAGGTCATTCACCTGGGTGGTCAATCACTCTCAGTGATCGTAATGCCCTCTGCGGGATGAAGACGGGAAAGGCCTCGGACATCGCCGCTCAGCTGGAAGCCGACCTGGCGCGGTACCCCGACGAGCGGGCGCAGATCCTGATCGAGGCGGCCGAGGAGTGGCGCGAGGCGGGTGACCACGACCGCGCGGTCGCACTGCTGGACCAGGTGATCGCCGAGGGCGGCGAGGAGGCCGGCGAGGCCCGCGTGGCACTGGCCGACCTGCTGTTCGACCTCGACCGGGTCGAGGAGGCCCGGGCCCAGCTCGACACCCTGCGCCGCGAGCGTCCGCCGTCGGCATCGCCGTACCACCTGGCAGCCGAACTGCTGGAGGCACGCGGCGCGCTCGAAGAGGCGCTGACCTGGTTCACCATGGCCGCGTCCCGGCTGACCGAGGAGGAGCTGGCGCAGCGGGACGGCGAGTTCGGGTTCGTCTCCCACGCCAACAACCTCCTGGTCGGCCGACGACGTGTGCGCCAGGCCCTGGCGATGCCCCCGGACGAGCTGGACGAGTCGGTCGAGTCCCTGGAAGAGCACGCGGAGGAGTTCGCCCGCGCCCTGACGCCGCCGGCCGCGCCGAAGGAGGTGCGGGTGCTGTTCTGGCCGCGCGACGAGATCGCCCACGCGCACGCCACCTGGCCGCAGCTGGTCCAGCACGCCGATGTCGACCTCGTGATGGCCGAGCGCGAGGCCGCCAACCGCGAGCTGGCCGAGACGGTCCCCGCCCGGATCTCGATGGTGCCGCTGACCGTCGCCCGGATCTCGGAGTTCGCGGCCAGGACCGGCGGCGACCCCGCCGAGGAGCAGACCCGCAGGGCATGCCTGAACGAGATCGTCGAGGAAGGCGGCACGGTCGCCTGGCCCCCTGCCCGCAACGAGCGCTGCTGGTGCGGCTCGACCCTCAAGTACAAGAAGTGCTGTGGCCGCCCAGTCGGCTAGCCGAGTGCGGCGAGGGTGAACGACGCGGCGGCGGCGAGGCTGAGCAACGCCCGGACGTGGTTCACGGGCACCCACTCGCGGAGGTAGCGGGTCCAGTACTCGGTGGTGCCGAGCCGTTCCAGCTCGTTGTTGCGCGGGATGTGGAACGCGCCCGTGAGCACGATCCCGCCGAGGACGTAGAGGGCCGCGCCCGCCCACGCCCACGGGTCGCCCTCGAACGCCGCGACCACGCCGACGACCGCCGTGCCGAGGAAGGCACCGATGAACGCGGGGTTGACCACGGCGAGGTTGATCGCCCGCATGGCGGCGACGCCGACCGCCGGCTCGGCCCGTCGCAGGCCGGGCACGACCATCGCGGAGAACGCGAAGAAGACTCCAGCCATCATCCCGCAGCCGAGGGCCGCGATGATCGTCACCGTGGGGAACATGGGCCCAGTCAAGTCGACCGGTCCTCGGCTTTCCATCGCCGACCGCCTCGATCGCATGCGCGAGCGTCTTAGGCTGGCGGCCGTGGACGTTCTCGCCGGGCTGCTGGACGGGCCGCGCGCCCGTGGCGCGTTCCTCATGCGCACCGTCCTGGACCCGCCGTGGTCGCTGCGCGTCGAGGACCGCGCGCCGCTGACCGTGGTGGCGATGGTGCGCGGCGACGGGTGGCTGCTGCCGCACGACGCCGAGCCCGTGCCGCTGCGCGCCGGTGACGTGGCGGTGCTGCGCGGGCCCGACCCGTACGCGTTGGCCGACGACCCGGGCACGCCCGTGCAGGCGGTGGTCCACCCCGGCGAGATCACCACCACGCCGGACGGCGCCGCGTTGTGCGAGCAGTGGGGCTTGGGCGTGCGCACGTGGGGCGCGAACCCCGACGGGTCGGTGGTGGTGCTCAGCGGCACGTACCAGGTGGACGGCGAGGTGAGCAGGCGGCTGCTGTCGGCGCTGCCGCCGTTCCTCGTGGCGCCACGCGCGGACCTGCCGCTGGTGCCGCTGCTGGCCGACGAGATCACCCGGGACGAGCCGGGCCAGGAAGCGGTGCTGGACCGCCTCCTGGACCTGGTGCTGATCTCCGTGCTGCGGTCGTGGTTCTGCCGCCCGGAGGCGGAGGCGCCGACCTGGTACTCGGCGCACGCCGATCCCGTGGTGGGGCGCGCGCTGCGCCTGCTGCACGGCGACCCGGCGCGCCCGTGGACCGTCGGCACGCTGGCGGAGGCCGTCGGCGTGTCCCGGGCGGCGTTGGCGAAGCGGTTCACCGACCTGGTCGGCGAACCGCCGATGGCCTACCTGACCGACTGGCGCCTCACCCTGGCCGCCGACCTGCTGCGCGAACCGTCCGCCACCGTCGCCGCCGTCGCCCGCCAAGTCGGCTACAGCACCGCCTTCGCGCTGAGCACGGCGTTCAAGAGGGAACGCGGTCTGACCCCCTCCGAACACCGCGCCAACGCGTGAACCGCCGGCGTCAGGCGCCGATCAGGCGGGCGGCGAGGTAGCCCTCCAGCTGGTCCATCGACACGCGCTCCTGCGACATGGTGTCGCGTTCCCGCACCGTGACGGCGTGGTCGGTGAGGGTGTCGAAGTCGACCGTCACGCAGAACGGCGTGCCGATCTCGTCCTGCCTGCGGTAGCGGCGGCCGATGGCGCCCGCGTCGTCGAACTCGATGTTCCAGTGCTTGCGCAGGGCGTTGGCCAGGTCCTTGGCCTTCGGCGACAGGTCGGCGTTGCGCGACAGCGGCAGCACGGCGGCCTTCACCGGGGCCAGCCTGCGGTCCAGGCGCAGCACGACCCGCTTGTCCACGCCGCCCTTGGCGTTCGGCGCCTCGTCCTCGGTGTAGGCCTCCAGCAGGAACGCCATCATCGGCCGGCCCACACCCGCGGCGGGCTCGATCACGAACGGCCGGTAGCGGGAGTTGGTGGCCTGGTCGAAGTACGACAGGTCGACGCCCGAGTGCTCCGAGTGCGTGTTCAGGTCGAAGTCGGTGCGGTTGGCGACGCCTTCCAGCTCACCCCACTCCTGGCCGCCGAACTGGAACCGGTACTCGATGTCGACGGTGCGCTTCGAGTAGTGCGACAGCTTTTCCTTCGGGTGCTCGTAGTGCCGCAGGTTCTCCTTGGAGATACCCAGCTCGTTGTACCAACGCGTGCGCTCGTCGATCCAGTACTGGTGCCATTCCTCGTCCGTGCCCGGCTCGACGAAGAACTCCATCTCCATCTGCTCGAACTCGCGCGTGCGGAAGATGAAGTTGCCCGGCGTGATCTCGTTGCGGAAGCTCTTGCCGATCTGGCCGATGCCGAACGGCGGCTTGCGACGCGACGTGGTCTGCACGTTCAGGAAGTTCGTGAAGATGCCCTGCGCGGTCTCCGGGCGCAGGTAGTGCAGGCCCTCGTCGGTCTCGACCGGGCCGAGGTGGGTCTTGAGCAGGCCGTTGAACATCTTCGGCTCGGTGTACTGGCCGCGGTTGCCGCAGTTCGGGCACGGCACGTCGGAGACGTCGCCCTCCGCGACCTGCTTGCCGGTGCGCTCCGCGTACTCCTCGACCAGCGTGTCCTGCCGGAACCGCTTGTGGCACGAGTTGCACTCGATCAGCGGGTCGACGAACGCCTCGACGTGGCCGGACGCCGCCCACACCTCGCGCGGCAGGATCACCGACGAGTCGAGGCCGACCACGTCCTCGCGACCGCGCACCATGAAGTTCCACCACTGGCGCTTGATGTTGTCCTTCAGCTCGACGCCGAGCGGACCGTAGTCCCAGGCCGACCTGGTGCCGCCGTAGATCTCGCCACACGGGTAGACGAACCCGCGACGCTTGCACAGGCTGACGACGGTCTCGATGCGATCGGCTGCCACGGACACTCCATCGGGAGATGCAGAAAAGGACGGAAACGGGCTTGCCAGGGTAGTCCTTGCCGCCGGGTGGCCCGCCGGCGACCGGGCGACACCCGTGCGCGCGTTCCGGTGACGGCGGCGTCCCGGCGAGGTGGTGGTGACGTCCCGGTGAAGTGGCCGCGTGGGGCGGTGGGACCCGGGTGGGTCAGCGCGGAGTGGTCGGACCGGCGGCTTCGCCGAGGCGGACGGTGCCCGCGTCGTGCGCCAGCAGGCTCACCTCGCGGCGGACCGCGCCGTCGGCGGCCACCAGCAGCGGCTCGTAGGCGGCCGGCTCGTCGGTGCTCGCCTCCGACAGCAGCGGGATGACGTGCTCACGCACCTCGAACGGCGACAGCGCCCGCCGGTAGGCCACCACGGAGTCGAACTCGACCGTCAGCACGAAGCGGTCCGCCTCGTCCGTCGACCGCGACAGCTGGGCACGTCGGCAGCCGGGCTGGGCGGTGAGCAGGGCCAACGCCCGGTCGACGCGCCCGGTGAACGCCTCGACCCCGGTTTCCGCCACGGTGAAGCGGCACACGAGCAGCACGGTGCAAGGATGCCACGGTGGCTGGTAACTCGAAGCGGACCCTGATCCCCGGTGCCGGACCGCTCTCGCGGGTGCCCGCGCCGGCGGCGTTCCTGCTGGTCCTGGCGCTGTTCGTGGTGGGCGTGTCGGTGCGGGGCACGGTGGGCGCGCTGCTGCTGGGCCTGTTGGCGCTCGGGGTGGCGTCGCTGCTCGCCACCACCTGGCCCCTGCTCACCCCGAGCGCGCGCGTGTTGAGACTGCTCGTTCTCGGGGTGCTGGTGCTCATCACGGTGTCCGTGCTCTAGCGCCGTAGTATCGGTGGTGAAAATCCATACCACGTGGGAGGCGCCGTGACGGTCGGAGTGCGAGGCGAACACGTGCACTCCACGGAACGCCGGGTGCCACCACCCGCGCCGCGGCAACCGACCCGGACCCTGGCCGCGGCGGGCGAGTTGCTGCGGGCGCTCGCCGCGCCGGTGCGGATCGCGATCGTGCTGCAACTGCGCGAGGCGGACCGGTGCGTGCACGAGCTGGTCGAGGCGCTGGGCGTGGCCCAGCCGTTGATCAGCCAGCACCTGCGGGTGCTCAAGGCCGCGGGCGTGGTGCACGGCGAGCGGCACGGCCGGGAGGTCGTCTACCGGCTCGTCGACGAGCACCTCGCGCACATCGTGGTGGACGCGGTGACCCATGTGGACGAGGGGCCGCCGCGTGGTATCAACCAGACCGACCGGACCCCCCGGACGGAGGAGATGTGACCACTAGCGAGCGCCCGACCACCGCGGTGCCCGGGCTGCGCTCGACCAAGCAGCGCACCGCCGTGTCCAAGCTGCTCGACTCGCTGGGCGAGTTCCGCTCGGCCCAGGAGCTGCACGAGGAGCTGCGCAAGCGCGGCGAGGGCATCGGCCTGACCACGGTCTACCGCACGTTGCAGTCCCTGGCCGACGCGGGCGAGGTCGACGTGCTGCGCACCGACTCGGGCGAGGCGATCTACCGCCGCTGCTCCCAGCACCACCATCACCACCTGGTGTGCCGCAGCTGCGGTCGCACGGTGGAGGTGGAGGGCCCGGCGGTGGAGAAGTGGGCCGACCGGATCGCGGCGGAGAACGGGTTCGTCGAGGTCAGCCACACCGTGGAGATCTTCGGCACGTGCCGCGACTGCTGCGCCGACGGCCGACCCGCGGCGCAGCCCTCGTAGCCCGCGGCCTCAGCCCTCGTAGGTGTCCTCGGGCGTGGTGATCGGCACGATCCGCGACACCGTGAACGTGGGCACGAACGCGCTCTCCTTGGTCGCCGAGCCGGGCACCACCCGGCCGGTGGCCTCGACCCACTGGTCGGTCGGCAGCGCGGCGAAGTCCTGACCCACCATCTTCGCCTTGACCGGCGAGGCGTCCGCGGCGCAGCACGAGATCGTCAGCCGGGCGATGAACACGTCGGCCTCCTTGCGCACCACGAACCCGGTGAGCCGGACCGTGCGGTCGTCCAGCGAACCGGAGTCGTCCCACGCGGTGCGCGTGACGAACTCGCTGATGGTGAGCGGGACGACCTCGTCGGACGGCAGCGGCGCGAACCCGCTGGACGCGTTGGCCTCCTGGGCGGCGTTGCGGTCGGACCGGTTGACCGTGTCCGCGCCCAGCGCCGGCGGGCTGATCAGGAACACCGCGAACACCGGCAGCAGCAGCATCCACGGGCTGCGCGACGTGCCGTGCTCGTGCCCGGCGTGCTCGACCCCGCTGGGCTGCGCCTGACCCCCTCGGTCCTGGCCGGCGCGGATGTCGCGGGCGATCGACACCAGCGCCAGCACCACCATGACGCCGCCGGTCACGACCAGCCACGGCTGCAACGACTCCTTGACGTACCGCAGGTACGTGCCGGTCAGCGCGAGCTTGAGCAGCGCGCCGCCGAGCAGGACCAGCAGGATGTTCTGCGTCTCACGCCTCATGGTCGCCCACGCCTCCCCGATTCTCCCGCCTCACAGGAACACCGCTCCCGCCGCCAGGGCCGACGCGATCGCCACCACGAACGTGGCCGGTGCGAAGCGCGCCGCGAAGGACTTGCCGAACGCGCCCGCCTGCAGCGCGATGAGCTTGACGTCGACCGCCGGGCCGACCACCAGGAACACCAGCCGGGGCAGCAGCGGCAGGGCCGACATCGAGGCCGCGACGAACGCGTCCGCCTCGCTGCACAGCGCCAGCACCACGGCCAACAGCGACAGCACCACCACGGCCAGCACGACCTGCCCGCCCAACGTCTCCAGCCAGGCCTGCGGCACCAGGACGTTGAACGCCGCCGCGAACACGCCGCCGAGCACCAGGAACCCGCCCGCGTCGACCAGGTCGTGCCGCGCGGTCTCGGCGAACACCAGCCAGCGCGACGAGCCGTCGTGGTCGGGCAGGCGGCGCAACGCGCGTTCGGCGATCCACTCGGCCTTGCCGAACCGGGTCCACAGCCAGCCCATGACCACGGCGGTGAGCAGCGCGCCGACGAACCGCGCGGGTACCATCATCGGCGCGTTGGGGAACGCGACGGCCGTGGACACCAGCACGATCGGGTTCACGGCCGGCGCCGCGAGCAGGAACGTCAGCGCCACGGCGGGCGCCACGCCCTGCTGCATCAGGCGCCGGGAGACGGGCACCGCCGCGCACTCGCAGCCGGGCAGGGCCACCCCGGCGACACCGGCGACGGGCACGGCCAGCGCGGTCCTCCTGGGCAACGCCCGGCGCAGCACGGTCGCCGGGATGAACGCCGCGATCGCGCCGCTGATCAACACCCCGAGGACGAGGAACGGTAGCGCCTGCACGCACACCGCGACGAACACCGTGGACGCCGTGCGCAGCACCGGCACGTCGAGCACGCCTACCAGCCAGTCCTGCAACAACAGCGCCGCCACGAGCAGCGCGCAGAGCACTTCCAGCGAAGTGATCTTCCAGCGCGGCGGCGGCGGACGGCGCGGTCCCGCGCCCCGGATTTCGCCAGTGATTGTCACTGTCGAAATGATGCCAGACGTCCGCTCCCGTCCGAAGCCCCCACGACGGTCAGGTCGTGAAGCCGCCGCCCTTGAACGCCTCCTGCACGCCGTTCCTCGTCAGGAAGGCGGCCACGTTGACCACCGAGTTCGGGCGGAAGCACCCGATGTGGCTGGGGAAGGGGACGCACGTGCCCGGGTCGGCGAGCACCGACCAGTCGGCGGGCCGGCCGGCGCACGAGATCGTGGTGCTCCCGGTGCCGATGACCGTGCCCTGGAACTGGAGGACCGACACGGCGACGGTGGCCGTGCCGGTGGTGGTGGAGCAGGTCGCCGTCCCGTAGACCATCAGGCCGTGCCGAGGGGAGTCGACGATCGAGACGGAGGTGGTGGTGATGCCCGCCGCCGCGAACGCCGGACCCACCGGCGCCAACGACCACACGACCGCGAACAGCATCGTCGCCAACACGGCGAGGGGTCTGGCTCTCACGAGCACCTCCGGCACTGGTGGGTGGTCGAACTGCCAGGTCAGGTCGGGTGGACGTCGCCGTGGAACGCCTCCTGCGCGCCGCTCCTGGTCAGCGTGGCGAACACGCTGGCCAGCGAGCTGTGCTGGAAGCACCCGGAGCCGGTGCCCGGGTAGAAGCACGAGCCGGCGGTGCTCGCGAACACCGACCAGTAGGCCGGTTGGTCCACGCACGAGATGGTCGTGCTGCCCCACCCGGAGGCGTTCGCGCCGAAGAGGACCTGCAAGGCCGTCACGTCGACGGTGGCGGTGCCGGTGGTGGTGGAGCAGGTGGCGGTCCCGGAGATCCACAGACCGCTGTCCGGGTAGGCGCCGACCGAGACGCCGGACACGGTGATGCCCGCCGCCGCCACCGCCGTCCCGACCGGCACCAACGACCAGGCGACCGCGACCAGCACCGCGGCGACCGACACGGCGATCTTCTTGACGACCACGGGACACCTCCGGCGGGAACGGTCCGGCAACGGTAGCGAGGTGCGTCCCCCGGCACTGCCGTCCACAGGGTGACCCGACCGCCGCACACGGCCGAACCGTCCCGCCGAACCGCTCCCGCCGGGGCGGCTACTCCGCCGCTTCTTCCTCGTCGCGCAGCTCGGCGATCGTCGCCAGCACGTCCACCGCCTCGGTGACCGGCAGCAGGGGCTCCACCACGGCGGTCACGCCGCGGCTCGCGGCCAGCACCTCCTCGGCCAGCCGCACCGCGTCGTCGCGCTCGTAGGGCCCGCACACGAACGAGGCCCACTCCTCCCCCGCCGACGCCTCGAACGTGATGGCCCACGGCAGGCCCTCCACGTCCCCGTCGTCATCGGGCTCGTACACGATCACCCCGGCCATCAGGCACCGTCCCCGGTTCCGGCCAGCAGCTCGTTGCGCAGCTGCGAGGCAGTGGACACGACCAGCATCAACAGCGTGCTCAACGGCTCCGGCTTCAGCCCCTCGGCCGGGAACGCGTAGCGCAACGTGACATCCATCCCACGCTCGGTGTTCACCACGCCGAGCGTGCCGAACAGGCCCTGACCGGCGCGTTCCGCGGCGGACACGGCCAGGCTGGGGTCGTTGGGCAGGTCCCACGCCACCACGCAGGTCAGGCTGAGCACGGTCAGGCCGTCGGCCAGCCGCATCGCCTGCACCGCGCACGGCACCTCCGCGTGCTGGAAGCTCAGCGCGCCGTCGTCGTCGACGTGCACCTCGTGGAACATCTCCAACGCCTCACGGGCCGCGGTGAGCAGCTCCGCGGTCACCTTGGCGTCCTCGTCGGTCACTTAGGAATCCTCCACGTCGGGCTTGTCCACGGCGCCTCCGAAGCGCCGGTCGCGCATGGCGTACGCCTCGCAGGCGCGCCACAGGTCCAGCCGGTCGAAGTCCGGCCACAGGATGTCCTGGAACACCAGCTCCGCGTACGCCGACTGCCACAGCAGGAAGTTGGACGTGCGCTGCTCGCCGGAGGGCCGGATGAACAGGTCCACGTCCGGCATGTCGGGCTGGTACATGTGCTTGGCGAGGGTCCGCTCGTCGACCTTCTCCGGGTTGATCTCGCCCGCCGCGACCAGCCGGGCGATCTCCCGCGCCGCGTCGCCGACCTCGGCCCGCCCGCCGTAGTTGATGCACATCGCCAGGTTCAGCACGTCGTTGTCCTTCGTGCGCTCCTCGGCGACCTCGAGCTCCTTGATGACGCTGCGCCACAGCCTCGGCCGGCGACCCGCCCACCGCACCCGCACACCCAGCTCGTCCAGCTCGTCGGTGCGGTGGCGGATCACGTCACGGCTGAAGCCCATGAGGAAGCGGACCTCCTCCGGGCTGCGCCGCCAGTTCTCGGTGGAGAACGCGTACAGCGACAGCCACTTCACGCCCATCTCGATCGCGCCCTTGGCCGCCTCCACCACGACGGCCTCGCCGCGCTTGTGCCCCTCGATGCGGGACAGGCCCCGCTGGTTGGCCCAGCGGCCGTTGCCGTCCATCACGATCGCGATGTGCCTGGGCACGAGGTCGGCGGGCAGCACCGGGGGCGTGGCGCCGGTGGGGTGCGGTTCCGGGGGTCGGGTGACGCGCTGGACGCGCTCAACCCGCCGTCGGCGGAGCATGGCTGTCCTCTCGGATGGTGTGCCGCGGAGGAGTTCTCCGCGCGGCAGGCGACTCTAACCGTCGGCCGGCTGCGCCTTTCGCTCGACCAACGGCAGCGAGCGCAACTGCCGCTCCAGGTGCCACTGGAGGTGCGCGGCGACCAGGCCGCTCGCGTCGCGGCGCGCACCGGTGGGGATGCCCTGCACCTCGTCCCAGCGGCCGTGCAGCAGCGCGGCGAGCAGGCGCAACGTGTCGGTGGACGGCGTGGCGCTGCCCGGCGGGCGGCACCGCGCGCACACCATGCCGCCCGCGTGCACGTTGAACGCCTTGTGCGGGCCGGGGTCGGCGCAGCGGGCGCACTCGTCGACCGCCGGCGCCCAGCCCGCGAACGCCATCGCGCGCATCAGGTAGGCGTCGAGGATGAGCGAGGCGTCCCGCTCCTTCGCCGCCAGCGCCCGCAACGCGCCCACGACCAGCAGGTACAGCCGCAGGCCGGGCTCGCCCTCCTCGGACGTGAGCCGGTCCGCGGTCTCCAGCACCGCGCACGCCGCCGTGTAGCGCTGGTAGTCGTCCACCAGCACCACGCCGAACGCGTCCAGCGTCTCCACCTGCGTGATCACGTCCAGCGTCCGGCCGGGGTAGAACTGCACGTCCACGTGCCCGAACGGCTCCAGCCGCGCGCCGAACCGCGACGACGTGCGGCGCACGCCCTTGGCCACCGCGCGCACCTTGCCGTGCTTCTGCGTGAGCAGCGTGATGATCCGGTCGGCCTCGCCGAGCTTCTGCACCCGCAGGACCACACCGGTGTCGCGGTAGAGGTTCGCCACTGTCGCCAGTCCCTAGAAACCCAGTCTGCGCAGCTGCTTCGGGTCGCGCTGCCAGTCCTTGGCGATCTTGATGTGCAGGTCGAGGTACACGCGGGTGCCGAGCAGCTTCTCGATCTGCCTGCGGGAGGTGATCCCGACCTGTTTCAGGCGCTCGCCCCGGTGGCCCAGGATGATCGCCTTCTGGCTCGGCCGCTCCACGTACACGTTGGCGTGGATGTCCACCAGGTCGTCACGCCCCTCGCGGGGCAGCATCTCCTCGACCAGGACCGCGATCGAGTGCGGCAGCTCGTCCCGCACGCCCTCCAGCGCGGCCTCCCGGATCAGCTCGGCCACCAGGGTCAGCTCCGGCTCGTCGGTCAGCTCGCCGTCCGGGTACAGCGCCGGCCCCTCGGGGAGCTTGCCCAGCACCAGGTCGGCCAGGGCGTCGACCTGGTAGCCGTTCACCGCGGACACCGGGATCAGGTCGGCGAAGTCCATCACCTTCTGCAGCGCGAGCAGCTGCTCGGCCACCTGCTGCTGGCCGACCAGGTCGGTCTTGGTGACGATGCCGATGACCGGGGTGCGCTTGGCGATCTTCGCCAGCTCGGCGGCGATGAACTTGTCGCCGGGGCCGACCTTCTGGTCGGCGGGCACGCAGAACCCGACCACGTCCACCTCGGTCCACGTCTCCCGCACCAGGTCGTTGAGTCGCTGACCGAGGAGCGTGCGCGGGCGGTGCAGGCCGGGGGTGTCCACGAGGACCAGCTGGCCGTCCTCGCGGTGCACGATGCCCCGGATGGTGTGCCGGGTGGTCTGCGGCTTGCTCGACGTGATCGCGACCTTGGTCCCGACCAGCGCGTTGGTCAACGTCGACTTGCCTGCGTTGGGGCGGCCGACGAAGCACGCGAACCCGGAGCGGTAACCATCCATCCGCCCATTGTCCCCGTACCCGCCGGCCGCGCCGCGTCAGCCCTGGCCAGTCTCGGCACGGCGGGCCCTGCGCGACCACGAAGCCGCTCGCCCGGACCGGGAACCGCCACCGCGAAGCGCTTCTCCCACCCCCGTGTGACTGCCCCGGTGACCACGTGGAGGCACCCGTGAAGCGACTGCTCCTGCTCTTGCCCGTGTTGGTGGCGTCGACGCTCGTCGGCGGTGCCGGCGTGGCGTCGGCGGCTACGGCCACGGTCGGCAACACCGACGGCGACGGCCTCACCATCCGGTCCGCGCCGACCTCGGCCGCCTCCTCGCTCGGCCTCGTGTGGGACGGGCAGCGGGTCGACATCTCGTGCCAGGCGCGCGGCCAGTCGGTGACCAACACGCGTGGGTTCACCAGCGACCTGTGGGACTACGTGCCCGCGCTGCGCGGCTACCTCGCCGACGCCTACCTGGCCACCGGCCACGACTACCGGATCCCGGGCGTGCCGGACTGCGGCGCCCAGACCGGGCGGCTGGTGCCGGTGTCGCAGTTCCACGGGCAGCTCAACCAGGGCGAGGACTGCGGTCCGGCCTCCGTGGTGTCCGCGCTGCTCGCGGCCGGCGTGACACCGAGGTCGTGGAACGCGAGCCGCCCGGTCGACGCGATCAACCGGGCGCGGTCCGACATGGGCTACGACCCGACGTGGAACGACCCGGGCAAGTTCGGCACGAACGAGTCCGACGTCCAGCGGGCGCTGGCGCGCAACGGCGTGAGCGCCACCGTGGTCTTCAACGACCTGAACCGGGTGCTCACCCACGTCCGCGGCGGCCGACCGGCGATCGTGGCGGGCAACATGGTCAGCCTGCCGTGGTCGGGCCGGAACGTGCCGCACTTCCTCACCGTCGCCGGGTACGACGGGGACTACCTGGTGCTCGACCCCGCCTCGCAGGCGATCGTCTACCGGGCGTCCGCCTCGACCCTCTCGGCCTACTTCAACCACGACCTCGGCCGCGCCGGCGTGCTGCTCTGAGCAGCGCCTACACGGTCTCCCGCACGGCGCCGGACGCGTCGGCGCGCAGCACCGGCGCGCCGGCGGTCAGGTCGCGCACGGCGGCCAGGGAGTCCTCGTCCACCTCGGAAGCGCCGGTGACGACGGCTGCCGCCTCCAAGCCCTCGGCGCCGCTCGACACGGCCGCCGCGACGGCCGCCTGGAGGGCGGTGAGCTTCAACGACGGCAACGCGACCGTGGTCGCCGCGTAGGTCCGACCGTCGGTGTCACGCACCGCCGCGCCCTCGGCCGCACCCGTGCGGGCCCGCGCCGAGCGCGCCAGCGTGACGATCTTCTGGTCCTCGGGGTCGAGGTCACTCACCGGTGGTCCCCTCGCTGTCGTCGCCGTTGTTCGCCGGGCGCACCAGCACCGTCGTGATGCGCATCCGCCCGCGTTCGTCCTTGCCGCCCTCGGCCCGCATCCGCAGGCCCGCGATCTCCGCCTCCGTGCCCGGCAGCGGCACGCGGCCCAAGCGCTGCGCCAGCAGGCCGCCGACCGTCTCCACCTCGTGGTCGTCCAGCTCCGTGCCGAACAACGCGTCCAGGTCGTCCACCGGCAACCGCGCGCTGACCCGCACCGAACCGTCGGTCAGGTGCTCCACCGGCGGCCGGTCGTCGGTGTCGGACTCGTCGGTGATCTCGCCGACGATCTCCTCCAGGATGTCCTCGATGGTGAGCAGGCCGGCCGTGCCGCCGTACTCGTCCACCACGACCGCCAGGTGGTTGCGCGACAGCTGCATCTCCCGCAGCAGGTCCGCGATCGGCTTCGAGTCCGGGATGAACGACGCCGGCTTCATCACGTCCGCCACCGACGTGCCGTTCGGCTCCTCGGACAACGTCAGCCGCACCAGGTCCTTCAGGTTCACCACGCCGACGATGTCGTCCACGCTCTCCCCGATCACCGGCACCCGCGTGTACCCGGTGCGCAGCGACAGGGCCAGCGCCTGGCGGATCGACTTGGCCTGCTCGATCCACACGATCTCGGTGCGCGGCACCATCACCTCGCGCGCGATCGTGTCGCCGAGCTCGAAGACCGAGTGGATCATCTCCCGCTCGCCCTCGTCCACCACGCCGCGTTCCTGCGCCATGTCCACCAGCTCGCGCAGCTCGACCTCGGAGGAGAACGGCCCCTCGCGGAAGCCCTTGCCCGGCGTGATCGCGTTGCCGACCAGGATCAGCAGCTTGCTCAACGGGCCGAGCACGCGACCGAGCACCCGGATCGGACCCGCCGCGAGCAGGCTCACCGCGTACGGGTGCTGCCTGCCGATCGTCCGCGGACCCACGCCGACCAGCACGTACGACACCACGAGCATGCTCAGCCCGGCGACCAGCATGGCCACCCAGTCCGTGGCGATGAGACCGAGGCACACCACGGTCACCAGCACCGTCGCCGCCAGCTCGCAGCCCAGGCGCAGCAACAGCAGCAGGTTCACGTGCCGCGGCCGGTCGGCCAGCAGCTGGATCAAGTGCCCCGTGCCCGCCCGACCCTGCCGCTGCAACGCCTCGACACGTGCCCGCGACACCGTGCCCAGCGCCGCGTCCACGCCCGCGAACGCGCCCGCCGACAACACCAACACCACGGCCAGCACCAGGAGGCCGGCGGAACTGCCTATCACCTCGGCCGCCTCAGGCTGTCGGCTCGGGCCGGTCCGCGTCTTCCAGGCCGACCGCCCCGAGGAGCTTCGAGTCGGCCTCGCGCTGCGCCGACTTGCGCTCCGCCTCGGCCGCCGCCGTGCGGAAGTCGCCCAGGATGCGGTTCTGCAACGTGAACATCTCCCGCTCCTCGGCCGGCTCCGCGTGGTCGTAGCCGAGCAGGTGCAGCACGCCGTGCACGGTCAGCAGGTGCAGCTCGTCCAGCAGGCTGTGGCCCGCCTTCTTGGCCTGGTCCTTGGCGAAGTCCGGGCACAGCACGATGTCGCCGAGCAGCGCCGGGCCGAGGCCCGCCGCGTCCGGTCGGCGCGCCGAGTCCAGCTCGTCCATCGGGAACGCCATGACGTCCGTCGGGCCGGGCAGGTCCATCCAGCGCTGGTGCAGGTCCGCCATCACGTCCAGCTCGACCAGCAGGACGGACAGCTCGGCCAACGGGCTGACGCCCATCCGGTCCAGGGCGAACCGGGCGGCGGCGACGATGGACGGCTCGTCCACGTTCACGCCCGACTCGTTCGCGATCTCGATGCTCACGGCGCCTATCGTCCCCGGCGCTGCCCGCGCGACCTCGCACCGGGTCCGGCGTGGTGCTCGTGCCGGTCGGCGGCACCGCCTTCGTCCTGCTCGACCTGCCACTTCTCGTAGGCGTCCACGATGTCCGCGACCAGCCGGTGGCGGACCACGTCGTTGCTGGTCAGGATGGAGAAGTGGACGTCGTCCACGCCTTCGAGGATGTCCTTGACGACCTTCAGGCCGCTGCGCTGACCGCCGGGCAGGTCGATCTGCGTGATGTCACCGGTCACCACGATCTTCGAGCCGAACCCCAACCGGGTGAGGAACATCTTCATCTGTTCGGGCGTCGTGTTCTGCGCCTCGTCCAAGATGATGAACGCGTCGTTCAAAGTGCGACCACGCATGTAGGCCAGTGGGGCGACCTCGATCGTGCCCGCCTGGGTCAGGCGGGGGATCGACTCGGGGTCGACCATGTCGTGCAGCGCGTCGTAGAGGGGGCGCAGGTACGGGTCGATCTTCTCGTACAACGTGCCGGGCAGGTAGCCGAGCCGCTCGCCCGCCTCGACCGCCGGGCGGGTCAGGATGATGCGGTTGACCTGCTTGGCCTGCAGCGCCTGCACGGCCTTCGCCATCGCCAGGTAGGTCTTGCCGGTGCCCGCAGGGCCGATGCCGAACACCACGGTGTTCTGGTCGATCGCGTCCACGTAGTGCTTCTGGTTCAGCGTCTTGGGCCGGATGGTGCGCCCGCGCCGGGAGATGATGTCGAGGCTCAGCACCTCGGCGGGCGACTCCGCGGTGCCCGCGGACAGCATGGCGACCGTGCGGCGGACCGTGTCCTGGCCGACCTGCTGACCGCGGCCGGCGAGCGTGACCAGCTCGGCGAACACGCGCTCGGCGAACGCCACGTCGGCGGGCTGGCCGGAGAGCGTGATCTCGTTGCCGCGCACGTGCACGTCCGCGACCAGCAGTTCCTCGGCGAGCCGGAGGTTCTCGTCACGCGACCCGAGCAGGGCGAGCACCGCGCCATCGGGCACGGCGAACTTGGATTGGGCGTCGGCCGCCGCGGGGACTGGCTGCGGCGTGTTGTCGTCGGTACCGGCCACGTGGCCTCGGGCCCTCTTCCTGCGCGTTCGCGCCGTGCTCGGGTGGGTTCGACCTACCGCTCCCGATGCTAGCCGTCAGCACCGACACTCCGCACCGGAGTAAGGAACGGGTTGTGCACGGTGGGTGTGATCGAGGGCGTGGCGGAGTCGCGCGTGCTCACCCCCGACGACCGGCCTGCCCGCGTCCGCTTCGCGTCGGGCGGGAGCCGGCCGAGTGGGCGTTCCCGCTGCGGGGTCGGTGCCGGGTTCGGCGTGTTCGACGGCGGTGAGCTGGTCGGCACCGCCGTCGTCACCCGGTTCGGCGGGGAGTGCGCGGTGGTCGGCACGGTGCTGGTGGCGTCGAGCCACGGCGGGCTCGGGCGGCGGTTGGTGGAGCACGTGCCGGAGTTCGCGGGCACGCCGGTGGCGTCGTCGCACGCGACTTCGTACGGCAGCCGCGGCACGAGAGTCGGTGGGCCGGTGACGGCGCACGTCGGCGCGTTCGGCGGCACGGCTCAGGCGAGCGGGCCGAGCCGTCGTCCGCCGAGGACGTGCAGGTGGGCGTGGAAGACGGTCTGGCCCGCGTCGGCGCCGGTGTTGAACAGCAGCCGGTAGCCGCTGTCGGCGACGCCCTCGGCCTTCGCCACCTCGCCGGCGGCCAGGAACAGGTCGTCCAGCACGGTGGGCGCGGCGGCGGCCAGTGCCACGGCGTCCGCGGCGTGCGCCTTCGGCACCAGCACGACGTGCGTGGGCGCTTGGGGCGAGATGTCGCGGAACGCCAGCGTGGTGTCGGTCTCGTGCACCACGGTCGCCGGGATCTCGCGGGCGACGATGCGGCAGAACAGGCAGTCGGACATGGCTCCGCAGGCTACCCACCCCGCACGTCGCGCGTCCTGAGCGTTCAACTCGGGGGTCCTGAACGTAGGACACGGGGGTCCTGAACGTAGGACTCTCGCGTTCTGGACGTAGGACTCGCGCGGGTTCTAGGGGCGGGCGAGGCGGAGGGCGGCGGTGCGGCAGGCGGTCCAGGCCGGGGTGCCCGGGGTGATCAGGGCCATGTGGTCGGTGGCCGGGAGGGCGATCAGCTCGGCGCCGGAGGCGCGGGCGAACGCCTCGCTCTGGGCGAACGGCACGTCCTCGTCGTCCTCGCCGTGCACCAGGACCAGGGGTTTCGGGATGGGGAGCAGGGCGGCCGGCGACGCGTCGGCGTAGCGCGCGGGCACTTCGGCCGGGGTGCCGCCCAGCAGCTCGGCGGCGCGGCGGGTGATCCGCGGGTGCTGGAGGAAGTCGAGGACGCCCGCCTGGGCCACGGCGCCGACCACGCGGGGGTGGCGGGCGGCGGCCCACACCGCCAGGTGGCCGCCCGCGGAGTGACCCAGGGTGACCACCGGGCCGAGCGCGGGGTCGAGGGCGTCGATCGCGGCGAGCACGTCGTCACCGGTCTCCGGCCAACCGCCGCCGCCGGTTACCCGCCGGTACTCGATGTTGTGCGCGGCCACGCCGTGAATGACCAGGTCAGCGGCCAACGGTCGGCCGAGTTCCAATCCGTGGCGCTGGTGCCAAAAACCACCGTGGATTACCACGATCACCGGAAACGATTCACCGGGTGGCGTGGAAAACTCGCCGAACTGACTCGGGTGCGGTCCGTAGACGATGCGCAATCGAAACCCCTTGGAGGCAAAAAAGAGGCCGCGTCGCGGTGGGACCTGGGGGTCGTCCCACCGCGACGCGGCGGCGCCGGACCGAGGGGGGAGGTGTCCGGCGAGTTCCGTCGAGGAGCCGATCTTGGTTAGACCAATGCAACCCCTCGGCCATCAGCGTAACCCCTATGTCAGGCGTTCGCCAGAAGAGGGCAACACCAATTACCGCCAGCGATCGGTCAGCACACCCAGCGCACCCAAAGCGACCGCGGCGGCGGTCGACGCTCGCAGAACGGTAGGTCCCAGTCGCACTACGTGCGCGCCCGCACCGGTCAACGTGGACAATTCCTCGTCGGTGATGCCACCTTCCGGTCCGACGACCAGCAGCACATCACCCGACGCGGGCAGCTGAACCGATCCGATGCCGGCGGAAGCGGATTCGTGCAAAACCAAAGTGACCGCCGAGGATGACGCCAACCGCGCGAGCCCGGACGTCGAGACGGGTTCCGCGACCGATGGCACGCGCGCCCGGCGTGCCTGCTTGGCCGCCTCACGCGCGGTGCCGCGCCAGCGTTCGAGGGCCTTCGCGCCGCGCGGCCCGTCCTCCCACTTCGTCACGCAGCGCGAGGCGCGCCAGGGCACGACCCCGTCCACACCGGCCTCGGTGGCCAGCTCGACGGCCAGTTCGCCCCGGTCGCCCTTCACCAGCGCCTGCGCCACGACGACCCGCACGCCCGGTTCGGGCACGGTCCACCGCTCGACGACGCGCAGCCGCAAGGAGTCCTTGAACGCCTCCGACACCACGCACCGCACCTGGGCGCCCGTGCCGTCGGAGAGCACCAGCTCCTCCCCCGCGCGCAACCGGCGCACGGTGGCCGCGTGCCGCCCTTCGGGGCCGTCCAGGACGGCCTCGTCACCGGGCGGCAGCGCGGCGACCAGGAAGACCGGCAGCGTCACCGGTGGTTGCGGCCGGACCGCAGCCGCGAGAAGAGCCCGCCGCCGCCCTTGCCGTTGTGCGCGAGCGTCGGCTCGTCCTCGCCACGCGACACGGCGAGCTCGCGCAGCAGCTCGGTCTGCCGGGCGTCGAGCTTCGTGGGCGTGACGACCTCCAGGTGCACGTGCAGGTCGCCGCGGCCGTCGATGCGACCGCTGGACCGCAGCCGGGGCATGCCGCGCCCGGTGAGCACCAGCTCGGTGTTCGGCTGGGTGCCGGGTTCGATCTCCAGCTCCTCCTCGCCGTCCAGCGTCTGCAACGGCAGCACCGCGCCCAGGGCCGCGGTCGTCATCGGGATGCGCACGGAGCAGTGCAGGTTCGCGCCGTCACGTTCGAAGACCTCGTGCGGCACCTCCTCGACCTCGACGTACAGGTCGCCCGCCGGTCCGCCGCCGGGGCCGACCTCGCCCTGGCCCGCGAGCCGCACCCGCATGCCCTCGGCCACGCCGGCCGGGATCTGCACCGAGATGGTGCGCCGCGAGCGCACCCGGCCCTCGCCCGCGCACTGCTGGCACGGGTCCGGGATGACCTCGCCCAGACCGCGGCACACCGGGCACGGCCGCGCGGTGACGACCTGGCCGAGGAACGAGCGCTGCACCGACTGCACCTCGCCCCGCCCGCCGCACGTGTCGCAGCGCACGGGGGACGAGCCGTCCGCGCAGCCGCTGCCGACGCACCGGTCGCACAGGATCGCCGTGTCGACGGTCAGTTCGCGCGACGCGCCCGCCGCGCACTCCTCCAGCGTCATCGACAGCCGGATCAGCGCGTCCGAGCCGGGCTGCACGCGGCTGCGCGGACCGCGTCCGCCACCGCCGCCCGCGCCGAAGAACGCGTCCATGATGTCGCCGAGACCGAATCCCGAGAACGGGTCGCCGCCACCGCGCATACCACCGCCGCCCGGCTCCAACGGGTCGCCGCCCAGGTCGACGACCTGCCGCTTCTTCGGGTCCGACAGGACCTCGTAGGCGGCGGTCACCTCCTTGAAGCGCGCTTCCTCGTTGGGGTTGACGTCCGGGTGCAGCTGCCGCGCGAGCTTGCGGTAGGCGCGCTTGATCTCGTCGGGAGTCGCGTTCTTGGAGACCCCGAGCGTGCCGTAGTAGTCCCTCGCCACCGTGTTTCCTCCTGCGAACGCGCTTCGACACGCGTCCGCTCGCTTGCGAAACGTCCTGCGGGACCGCGGTGTTCCCCGCCGTCACCGTCCGGTCAAGATCTCCCCCACGTAGTTGGCGACCGCTCGCACCGCCGCCATCGTGCCGGGGTAGTCCATGCGGGTGGGCCCCACCACTCCCATGCCGCCGAGCAGGTTGTCCCGGCTGCCGTAGCCGATGGACACGACCGAGGTGCTGCGCATCTCGGCCGCTTCGTTCTCCTCGCCGATGTGCACCAGGATGCGGCCGGGGTCGCGGGCCGCGGCGAGCAGCTTGAGCACCACGACCTGCTCCTCCAGCGCCTCGAGCACCTGGCGAAGCGAACCGGGGAAGTCTGCCACGTTGCGGGTGAGGTTCGCCGTGCCACCCAGGACCAGGCGTTCCTCGGGGTGCTCCACCAGCGACTCGATGAGCACCGTGCTCACCCGCAGCACGATGTCGCGCAGCTCGCCCGGCGACTCGTCGGGCAGCTTCGCGACCTCGGCCGAGGCGTCGGACAGCCGCTTGCCGACCATGGCGCCGTTGAGCATGGACCGGATGCGGGCCACGTTGTCCTCGGTGATCACGTCGCCGAGGTCGACCGAGCGCTGGTCGACCCGGCCGGTGTCGGTGATCAGCACCAGCATCAGGCGCGCCGGTGTGATGGCGAGCACCTCGATGTGCCGGACCGTGGAGCGGCTCAGCGTCGGGTACTGGATGACGGCGACCTGGCGGGTCAGCTGGGCCAGCAGCCGGACGCTGCGCCGCAGCACGTCGTCCAGGTCGTAGGCGCCTTCGAGGAAGTTCTGGATGGCCCTGCGCTCGGGCGTGGACAGCGGCTTGACCTCGCTGAGCCGGTCCACGAACAGGCGGTAGCCCTTGTCGGTGGGCACGCGGCCGGCGCTGGTGTGCGGCTGGGTGATGTACCCGTCCTCTTCCAGCGTCGCCATGTCGTTGCGCACGGTCGCGCTCGACACGCCCAGGTTGTGCCGCTCGACCAGGGCTTTCGAGCCGACCGGCTCCTGGTTGGACACGTAGTCGGCGACGATCGCGCGCAGCACTTCGAACCGGCGCTCATCGGCGTTCACGCGCGTCACCTCCAGGACGGACAGGGCTGCTTCACCTTGAGTTTACGGAGGTTCGGGCCCGGATCGGAAAACCCGCTCGCCGCGCTTCGGTGCGATGGGTAGCTTCGACCGTGCTCACCCGCATCCAGACCGCCCTGCGCGACGCGATCAGGGCCGACGCCGAGCGCGTCGGACCGTTCCTGGTCCGCTTCGACGCGCACGGCGACAGCTCGTTCCTGAACTACGCCGTGCCGGACGAGGGCGCGGCGCCGACGCGGGGTGACGTGGACGCGCTGGTGGCGGCGTTCCGGTCGCGGGCGCGCACGCCGAGGCTGGAGTACCTGCGGCCGTCGCCGGTGGTGGACGCGGCGCTGGAGGCGGCCGGGTTCACCGTCGACCACCTGCTGCCGGTGATGGCGATCGACGACCTGGTCGCGCCGCCGTCGCCCGCCGGGCTGGCGATCGAGGCGGTGACCTCGGACGACGACCTGTTCGCGGTGTCGGTGGTGCAGAACACGGCGTTCGGCGTGGCCGGGCCGGTCGGCGCGGAGGACGTGGCGCGGCAGCGGTCGCTGTTGCGCGACGACGGGGTGATCGTGCTGGCCCGGTTGGCGGGCGAGCCGGCGGGCGCGGGGGCCTTCACCGCGCCGAGGCACGGGTTGTCGCAGGTGGCGGGCATCGCGGTGCCGGTGGCGTTGCGGAGGCGCGGCATCGCGTCGGCGGTCTGCGCCGACCTCACCGCGCGGGTGTTCGACGCGGGCTGCACACCGTTCCTGGAGACCGAGCCGGACGGGAAGGTGACCCGCCTCTACGGGGCGCTGGGCTACCGGACCATCGGGGAGTCCGCGTCGATCAGCCTGAAGTGATCACCCGCGCCCGGCTCCTTGGCTAGGGTTGCCGGCCGGAAAGCACCACGCCGCGACCACTGGGGGTCCCATGAGCGCCGACAAGGCCGCCAAGCTCGACGCCATCACGAAGTTCTTCGCCGCGTACGCCACCTACGACCTCGACGCCATGCGCGCCGTGATGACCGACGACATCGAGTGGACCATCCCGGGCCACCACCCGCTGGCGGGCGTCAAGCGGGGCGTCGAGGAGGTCGCGGCCTTCTTCACCGCGCTGGGCAAGGCGGGTTTCCAGGCCGACCCGCTGTTCCTGGAGGCCAACGACGAGTACGTGGTGGACGTGCACCGCGGCTGGACCACCGCGGGCGAGGGCAAGGTCGACACCCTGTGGGCCCTGCTGTGGCACTTCGACGACGACGGCCGGATCGACCGGGTGGTCAACCTGTCCGCGGACCAGCACCAGATGGACAGCTACATCTGGGCCAACTACACCCTCGCCGCGCTGCCGGACCGCCTCGCCTGACGCACCCCGCGACGGCCGCGGTCCGGACCGGGCCGCGGCCGTCGCGGTCAGGTGAGCCGGCGCACCACGGCGTCGGCGAGCAGCCGACCCCGGTCGGTGAGCACGCAGCGGCCCCGGTCGAGGGCGACCTGGTCGAGCAGGCCGTCGGCGGCGGCGGTCTTGGCCTCGGCCCGGCCCCCGTCGTCGAGGACGTCCAGCGGCAGGCCGGTGGCCAGGCGCAGCTCCAGCAGCACGCGTTCCACCCGGCGGTCGTCCTCGGCGAGGACCTCGCGTCCCGCGGCGGGTGACGCGCCGGCGGCCAGCAGCTCGGCGTACTTCGCCGGGTGCTTGACGTTCCACCAGCGCACGCCGCCGACGTGGCTGTGCGCGCCGGGGCCCGCGCCCCACCAGTCCGCGCCCTGCCAGTACAGCAGGTTGTGCCGGCACTCCGCCTCCGCCGACGCGGCCCAGTTCGACACCTCGTACCAGGTCAGGCCCTGTGCGGTCAGGGCGGCGTCGAGCAGCTCGTACTTGTCCGCGAGCACGTCGTCGTCGGGCATCGGCAGCTCGCCCCGGCGCACCCGGCGGGCCAGCGCGGTGCCCTCCTCCACGATCAGCGCGTACGCCGACACGTGGTCCACGCCCGCGTCGTGGACGGCGTCGAGCGACGAGCGGAGGTCGGCGAGGGTCTCGCCCGGCGTGCCGTAGATGAGGTCGAGGTTCACGTGCTCGAAGCCCGCCTCGCGGGCCTCCCGCGCGGCGGCGACCGGGCGGCCCGGGGTGTGCGCGCGGTCGAGCACGGCCAGCACGTGCCGGGCGGCGGACTGCATGCCCAGCGAGACGCGGGTGTAACCAGCATCACGGATGGCCGAGAAGAACCCGGCCGAGGTGGACTCCGGGTTGGACTCCGTGGTGACCTCCGCGCCCGGCGCGAGGCCGAACGACGACCGCACCGCGTCGAGCACCTGACCCAACCCCGCCGCGCCGAGCAATGACGGTGTGCCACCGCCGACGAACACCGTGTCCACCGCCGGGGGGACGCCCAGCACGGACGCGGCGAGGTCCAGCTCCCGTCGCAGACCCTCCAGCCAGGACGCCGGTGACGCGGAAGTGCCCAGCTCACCGGCGGTGTAGGTGTTGAAGTCGCAGTAGCCGCACCGGGTCGCGCAGAACGGGACGTGCACGTAGACCCCGAACGGGCGGTCACCGAGACCGGTGAGCGCGGAGGCGGGGAGTGAGCCGTCGGGCGGCGCGGGATCGCCGATCGGCAGAGCGGAGGGCATGACGCCCATTGTCCCACCTACCAGCAGCGCAACCCCGTCCCACGATGCGGATGGCGGTGGACCACGACGTGGACGCGTGGCACGCTGAGGCCCATGACATCGACCGGAGTCCGCCTGGTGGTCCGCCGCCACGTCGACTTCCGTCGTGTCTCCAGCGCGATGTGCCGTCGTTCGGCATAACCCGCGCCTGCCTTTTTGTTCCCGTCGGCGCCGGGTGCGCTGACGAGACCCCCACCACGGCTGTCCTGGGACTCGCACGCGCACCAGCGCCCCGAATCCCCGGAGGACGAGGATGGTCCCCCCGACGACGACGCCTCAGCGCACCAAGCAGCGCCGAGGTGAGGGGCAGTGGGCGCTGGGCTACCGCGAGCCGCTGAACCCGAACGAGCGGAGCAAGAAGGACGACAACCCGCTCAACGTCCGTTCGCGGATCGAGAACATCTACGCCCACGGTGGTTTCGACTCGATCGACCCGGCCGACCTGCGCGGCCGTTTCCGCTGGTACGGCCTCTACACCCAGCGCAAGCCCGGCATCGACGGCGGTCGCACGGCGACGCTGGAGCCGGAGGAGCTGGACGACGAGTACTTCATGCTGCGGGTCCGCATCGACGGCGGCAGGCTCACCACGCAGCAGCTCGCGCTGATCGGCGAGCTGTCCCAGACCTACGCGCGCGACACCGCCGACATCACCGACCGGCAGAACGTGCAGTACCACTGGATCCGCATCGAGGACGTGCCCACGATCTGGCGGAAGCTGGAGGACGCGGGCCTGACCACGATGGAGGCCTGCGGCGACAGCCCGCGCGTCGTCCTCGGCTCGCCGGTGGCGGGCATCGCCGAGGACGAGGTGGTCGACGGTACCCCCGCGATCGACGAGA
The DNA here is from genome assembly GCF_050946825.1 of Actinosynnema sp. CA-299493. Taxonomy (NCBI): domain Bacteria; kingdom Bacillati; phylum Actinomycetota; class Actinomycetes; order Pseudonocardiales; family Pseudonocardiaceae; genus Actinosynnema; species Actinosynnema sp. CA-299493. The sequence goes on along the minus strand of NZ_CP191993.1, from coordinate 1,556,391 downwards.
TCCTGCGCCGCTACATCGGCGACCCGCGCTTCTCGAACCTGCCGCGCAAGTTCAAGACGGCGATCTCCGGCCTGCCCGACACCGCGCACGAGATCCACGACGTGGCGTTCGTCGGCGTGGACCACCCCGAGCACGGCCCCGGCTTCGACCTGTGGGTCGGCGGTGGCCTGTCCACCAACCCGATGATCGGCAAGCGGCTCGGCGCGTGGGTGCCGCTGGACGAGGTGCCGGACGTGTGGGAGGGCGTGATCAGCGTCTTCCGCGACTACGGCTACCGCAGGCTGCGGCACCGCGCCCGGATCAAGTTCCTGGTCGCCGACTGGGGCCCGGAGAAGTTCCGCGAGGTCCTGGAGACCGAGTACCTCAAGCGCAAGATGGTCGACGGCCCGGCGCCGGAGAACCCCGCGACGCCCCGCGACCACATCGGCGTGCACCGGCAGAAGGACGGCCTGTTCTACATCGGCGCGGCCCCGATCGCGGGCCGGGTGTCCGGTTCCACGCTGGTCGAGGTGGCCAAGGTGGTGGAGCGGGCGGGTTCGGGCCGGGTCCGGCTGACGCCGCAGCAGAAGCTCGTGGTGCTGGACGTGCCCGAGGCCGAGGTGAAGGGCCTCCAGGCGGACCTGGCGAAGCTGGGGTTGCAGACCGAGCCGTCGCCGTGGCGGCGTGGCGTGATGGCCTGCACCGGCATCGAGTTCTGCAAGCTCGCGATCGTCGAGACCAAGGCGCGCGCGGTGGACCTGGTGTCCGCGCTGGAGACGCGGCTGGCCGACGTCGTGGCGGGCGTCACCGAGCCGATCTCCGTGCACATCAACGGCTGCCCGAACTCGTGCGCCCGGATCCAGACCGCGGACATCGGGCTCAAGGGCCAGATCGTCACCGACGCCGACGGCAGGCAGGTCGAGGGCTTCCAGGTGCACCTGGGCGGCGGGCTCGGCCTGGACGCCGGGTTCGGCCGCAAGCTGCGCGGCCACAAGGTCACCGCCGCCGAGCTGTCGGACTACGTCGAGCGCGTGGTGCGCAACTTCGTGGCCGAGCGCGAGACCGACGAGCGGTTCGCGCAGTGGGTCGCCCGGGCGGACGAGGGTGATCTGAAGTGAGCGAGCGCGCTACGCCGTTCTACTGCCCCTACTGCGGCGACGAGGACCTCCGTCCCGAGGAGGAGCCCGGCCACTCGTGGCTGTGCGCCTCCTGCCGCCGCGTGTTCACCGTGAAGTTCGTTGGTCTCAACCTTCCTCAGGAGGTGCAGCGATGACCGCCCCCACCAGGGTCGAGGAACTGAAGGTGATCGCCGAGGCCGCTTCGGTCGAGCTGGCGGACGCCAGTGCCGAAGAGGCGCTCGCGTGGACCGCCCGCACGTTCGGCGAGAGCTGGATCGTCGCGTCGAACATGCAGGACGCCGTCCTGGTCGACCTGGCCACCAAGGTCAAGCCGGACGTGGACGTGCTGTTCCTGGAGACCGGCTACCACTTCGCCGAGACCATCGGCACGCGGGACGCCGTGGACCTGGTCTACCCGGGCGTGCACATCGTCAACGCCGCGGCCGAGCAGTCGGTGGCCGACCAGGAGGCCCGGTTCGGCCTGCTGAACCAGACCGACCCGACCCGGTGCTGCCAGCTGCGCAAGGTCATCCCGTTGCAGCGCACGCTGAAGGACTACGACGCGTGGGTCACCGGCGTGCGCCGCGTGGACGCGCCGACCCGGGCGAACACGCCGATCGTCACGTGGGACGAGCGCAACGGCCTGGTGAAGGTCAACCCGATCGCGCCCTGGTCCGACGACGAGTTCAACGCCTACATCGCCGAGCACGGGATCCTGGAGAACCCGCTCGTGCAGGCGGGTTACCCCTCCATCGGCTGCGCGCCGTGCACCGCGAAGCCGTTGCCGGGCGCCGACGCCCGCAGCGGCCGGTGGGCGGGCCAGTCCAAGACCGAATGCGGGTTGCACGGATGACCACCGCGACAGCTCTCGACACGTTGGGCCGCCTGGAGTCCGAGGCGATCCACATCTTCCGCGAGGTGGCGGGCGAGTTCGACCGGCCGGTGATCCTCTTCTCCGGCGGCAAGGACTCCACCCTGCTGCTGCACCTCGCGGTCAAGGCGTTCTGGCCGGCGCCGGTGCCCTTCCCGCTGCTGCACGTGGACACCGGGCACAACTTCGACGAGGTCATCGAGTTCCGCGACAAGGTCGTGGCCCAGCACGGATTGCGGCTGGAAGTCGCCAAGGTGCAGGACTACATCGACGACGGCCGGCTGGCCGAGCGCCCCGACGGCACGCGCAACCCGTTGCAGACCGTGCCGCTGCTGGACGCGATCACCGGCCACAAGTTCGACGCGGTGTTCGGCGGCGGTCGCCGGGACGAGGAGCGGGCCCGCGCCAAGGAGCGGATCTTCAGCCTGCGCAACTCCTTCGGCCAGTGGGAGCCGCGCCGGCAGCGCCCGGAGCTGTGGAACCTCTACAACGGCCGGCACCGCCCCGGCGAGCACGTCCGGGTGTTCCCGCTGTCCAACTGGACCGAGCTGGACGTGTGGCACTACATCGCCCGCGAGGGCATCGAGCTGCCGTCGATCTACTACGCCCACCGGCGCGAGGTGTACCTGCGCGACGGGATGTGGCTGGCGGAAGGTCCGTGGGGCGGTCCCCGCGAGGGCGAGGAGAAGCTCGAGAAGACCATCCGCTACCGGACCGTCGGCGACGGGTCGTGCACCGGGGCGGTCGAGTCCGACGCCGCCGACATCGAGGCCGTCATCGCCGAGGTGGCGGCCAGCAGGCTCACCGAGCGCGGCGCGACCCGCGCGGACGACCGGCTGTCCGAGGCCGCCATGGAAGACCGCAAGCGGGAGGGCTACTTCTAGATGAGCGACCTGTTGAGGTTGGCGACGGCGGGCAGCGTGGACGACGGCAAGTCCACCCTGGTCGGCAGGTTGCTGTACGACACCAAGTCGGTGCTGGCCGACACGCTGGACGCGGTGCACCGCGCCAGCGCCGACCGCGGCCTGACCACGCCCGACCTGTCGCTGCTGGTGGACGGGCTGCGCTCGGAACGCGAGCAGGGCATCACCATCGACGTGGCCTACCGCTACTTCGCCACGCCCAAGCGCTCGTTCGTGCTGGCCGACACCCCCGGTCACGTGCAGTACACCCGCAACACGGTGACCGGCGCGTCCACCGCGCAGCTCGGCGTCCTGCTGGTCGACGCGCGCAAGGGCGTCATCGAGCAGACCCGGCGGCACGCGGCCGTGCTGGCGCTGCTCGGCGTGCCGCGCCTGGTGCTGGCGGTCAACAAGATCGACCTGGTGGACTTCGACGAGGTGACGTTCGCCCGCATCGCCAAGGAGTTCACCGCGCACGCCACCGCCCTCGGGTACGCCGAGGACGCCGTGGTGGGGATCCCGGTGTCCGCGCTGGCGGGCGACAACGTGGTGGAGCGCTCGGCGCGGACGCCCTGGTACGACGGCCCGACGCTGCTGGAGCACCTGGAGACGGTGCCGGTCGAGCCGGACGCGCACGACGCGCCGTTCCGCTTCCCCGTGCAGTACGTCATCCGCCCGCGCACCGCCGAGCACCCGGACTACCGCGGTTACGCGGGCCAGGTCGCGGCGGGCACCGTGCGGGTCGGCGACGAGATCGCCGTGCTGCCCGCCGGGCTGCGCTCCACGGTGACCGGCATCGACACCGCCGACGGCCCGTTGCAGGAGGCCGCCGCGGGCCACTCGGTGACCCTGCTGCTGGCGCACGACCTGGACGTCTCGCGCGGCGACCTGATCGCCACCGCCGGGCAGCCGCCGAAGGTGACCGACGAGTTCGACGCCACGGTGTGCTGGCTGTCGGAGAAGGCGTTGACGCCGGGCGCGCGCGTGCTGGTCAAGCACGGCACGCGGACCGTGCAGGCGATCGTCACCGAGCTGCGCACCCGGTTCGACGAGCAGAAGCTCGGCAGCACCGACGCGCCGGGCTCCCTGTCGCTCAACGAGATCGGCCAGGTCTCGGTGCGCACTGCGGAGCCGATCCCGGTGGACGACTACACGAAGGACCGCCGCACGGGGGCGTTCCTGGTCATCGACGCGGCCGACGGCAGCACGCTCGCCGCCGGGCTCGTGGGTGCGCCGCTGCCGGAGGTGGACGGCGTGGACAGCTGTACCGAGGGCGGCGACGCCGCCCTGCCCGACAACCACGCCCTCGTCTCCCCCGGTCCCTGACCCAGAAAGGCCACCGCCGCCGTGAGCAGCCGCATCCTGACCAAGTCCCTGGCCATAGCCACCGCCCTCGTCGCCCTCGCCGCCTGCTCGCGAGCTGACACCGGGGTCGACGGCAACACCGCGCCCTCGCAGGACAAGGGGGCTGCCGCGGAGATCCGCCTCGGCTACTTCCCCAACGTCACCCACGCCGCCGCGCTGATCGGCGTCGACAAGGGCCTGTTCACCAAGGAACTCGGCAGCACCAAGCTCACCACCCAGACGTTCAACGCGGGTCCCGAGGCGGTCAACGCGCTGCTCGGCGAGTCGCTGGACGCCACGTTCATCGGCTCCGGCCCGGCCATCAACGCCTACGCCAAGTCCAAGGGCGAGGCGGTCCGGCTCATCTCCGGCGCCACGTCCGGCGGCGCGCAGCTGGTGGTCGCGCCCGACATCGCCTCGCCCGCCGACCTCAAGGGCAAGGTCATCACCACCCCGCAGCTCGGCAACACGCAGGACGTCGCGCTGAAGAAGTGGCTGTCCGACGAGAAGCTGGCCATCGGCGCGGGCGCCGACCAGGTGAACGTCACCAACACGGAGAACTCGCAGTCGCTCGACCTGTTCAAGAAGGGCGACGTGCAGGGCGCGTGGGCCCCGGAGCCGTGGTCGTCGCGGCTCGTGCTGGACGCGGGCGCGAAGGTGCTGCTGGACGAGAAGGACCTGTGGGAGGGCGGCAAGTTCCCGACCACGGTGCTGCTGGTGCGCACCAAGTTCCTCCAGGAGCACCCGCAGACGGTCGAGGCGCTGTTGCGCGGCCACCTCGCGGCCACGGACTTCGCCCTCAACGGCAAGGCCGAGGCCAAGCAGATCATCAACAAGGCGCTCAAGGACCTCACCGGCAAGGCGCTGGGCGAGCCGGTGCTGGACCGGGCGTTCGACAACATCGAGCTGACGGTCGACCCGCAGGCCAAGAGCTTCCCGCGGCTGGCGCAGGACGCGGTGACGGCGGGAGTGGCGAAGGAAGCCGCCGACGTGGCCGGGCTCGCCGACTTCACGTTGTTGAACAAGGTGCTCTCGGCGGCGGGCAAGCCGACCGTGGACACCGCCGGGCTGGACAAGAAGTAACTCGAGGAAGGCAGGCACACCATGACCGCCACGCTTGAGACCCCAGCGGCCGTGTCCGACGTGGACGCCGCGGTGACCTTGTCCGGGGTGCGGAAGGTCTTCGGCCACGGTCCGGCCGGCGTCGTCGCGCTCGACGGCGTCGACCTGCGGGTCGCCCCGGGCGAGTTCGTGTGCCTGCTGGGCGCGTCCGGCTGCGGCAAGTCGACCTTGCTGAACCTGGTCGCCGGGCTGGACGCGCCCACCTCCGGCAGCATCGAGCTGACCACGTCCCGGCCCGCCGTGATGTTCCAGGAGGCCGCGCTGATGCCGTGGCTGACCGCGGCGCGCAACGTCGAGCTGCCGCTGCGGCTGGCGGGCCTCAAGCGGGGTCCGCGCCGGGAGAAGGCCAGCGAGCTGCTGTCGCTGGTGCGGCTGGTCGGCGCGGGCCACAAGCGCCCCCACGAGCTGTCGGGCGGCATGCGGCAGCGGGTGGCGCTGGCGCGCGCGCTGGCGTCCACGCTGGGCAGCGCCGAGGAGGGCACGCCCGGCCTGCTGCTGATGGACGAGCCGTTCGCCGCGCTGGACGCCATCACCCGCGACGTGCTCCAGGCGGAGCTGGTGCGGGTGTGGCAGGAGACGTCGACGGCGATCCTGTTCGTCACGCACGACGTGCGCGAGGCCGTGCGGCTGGGCCAGCGGGTCGTGCTGCTGTCCTCCCGCCCGGGCCGCGTGGTGCGCGAGTGGTCCACCGTGGACTGCGACGAGCCCGCCGTCATCGAAGACATCACGTCCCACCTGCGAGAGGTGATCAGCGGTCATGCCGCAGCTTGACACGGACCTCGCGGCGGTGGGCGCGGGCCTGGACGCGCTGGACGCGCCGTCGCAGGAGCAGCGGCCGTCGTGGCGCAGGCGGTTCCTGCGCACCGCCGTGCCGCCGCTGATCGCGTTCGCGGTGCTGCTCGGCGTCTGGCAGGCGCTGTGGGCGGCGGCGCTGTGGCCGGAGTACCAGCTGCCGTCGCCCTCCTCGGTGTGGGCGGCGGTGGCCGAGGCGATCGAGACCGGCCGCGCGTTCGAGGTGCTGTGGACCTCGGTCAGCCGCGCGGTGCTCGGCTTCCTCACCGCCGTGGTGATCGCCACTCCGCTGGGGTTGCTCATCGCCAAGGTGCGGGTGGTGCGGGCGGCCATCGGGTCGTTGCTGACCGGCCTGCAGTCGCTGCCGTCGGTGGCCTGGGTGCCGGCGGGCATCCTGTGGTTCGGCGCGACGCCCACGACCATCTACTTCGTCGTGCTGATGGGCTCGGTGCCGTCGATCGCCAACGGCCTGGTGTCGGGCGTCGACCAGATCCCGCCGCTGCTGCCGCGCGTCGGTCAGGCGTTGGGCGCGGGTCGGATGGCGGCGGCCCGGCACATCCTGCTGCCCGCCGCGCTGCCGGGTTACCTGGCGGGGTTGAAGCAGGGGTGGGCGTTCTCGTGGCGGTCGCTGATGGCGGCGGAGATCATCGCCACGTCGCCGCAGCTCGGTGAGGGACTCGGCCAGTACCTGCACAACGGCGCGTCGCTGAACGACATCTCGATGGTGATCGCCGCGATCTTCCTGATCCTGCTGGTCGGCGTGGGGATCGAGCTGCTGGTGTTCCGGCCGTTGGAGCGGGCGGTGTTGCGCGCGCGCGGATTGACGGGCGCGCTGTGACCGCGTTGGTGGCCGTGGCGCACGGCAGCCGTGATCCGCGCTCGGCGGCCGTGGTGCACCAGTTGTTGGACGTGGTGCGGGCGTTGGCTCCGTCGGTGGACGTGCGCGGGTCGTTCCTGGACCTCTCCGTGCCGCTGCTGGGTGACGTGCTGCGCGGGGTGTACGCGGACGGCCACCGCTCGGCCGTGGTGGTGCCGTTGTTGTTGGGCAAGGCTTTCCACGCGCGGGTGGACGTGCCGGGGGCGGTGGCGGACGTCCGGTTGCCCGGCTTGGCCGTGACGATCGCCGACGTGCTCGGGCCGGACCCCCGGCTGGAGTCGGCCGCCCTGCGCCGCTTGGCCTCGGTGGGCGTCCGTTCCCGTGACCGCACGCTCGGCGTGGTCCTGGCGGGCGCGGGCTCGTCCCACCCGCCGGCGAACGCCCTGGTGTCCTCCATCGCCGCCCGCTGGGCCGCCGGCTCCGGCTGGGCGGGCGTGGAGGCGGCCTTCGCCTCCGCCGCTCAGCCCGACGTCCCCGCCGCGGTCGCCCGCCTGCGCGCCGGCGGCGCCCGCCGCATCGCCGTGGCGTCGTGGTTCCTGGCACCGGGCTTCCTCCCGGACCGCGTGTCCCGGCTGGCCGGCGAGGGCGCGATCATCGCCCCGCCGCTGGGCCCGGACCCGGAAGTGGCCGAGCTGGTCCTCCACCGCTACCGCGCGGCCCTGACCGCCGACCTGGCCCGGACCGCCTGAGCTCACGACCCCGGTCGGACGCCGCTCACGCTCACGACGTGGCGGCACGGCAGTTCGAAGAACCAGGTCGTCGGCTCGTGCTCCAGGCGGCCGACCGGGCTGCCCTCGGCGCACTGCACCCGCGCCCGGGCGACGCTGCCGTCCCACGGAACGCCGGTCAGCACCACCTCGGCCGAGCCGAAGTGCAGGAACACGCTCACGGCCACGGCGAGGGCGATCACCGACCGGCAGGCCACCACCACCGGTCGCTCCCACCGCCGGGCGGGCACGGCGTCGAGACCCACCGCGATGGCGGCGAACAGGAACAGGCACGGGGCGATGCTGTAGCGCTGTCCGGCCAGCACCACCTCCGGGTGCTGCGCCTGAAGGCCGGCGCTCCAGTTGGCGGTCAGGGACACGACGATGACGAGTGCGCCGCACCCCACGCCGAGCAGCACCAGGAACCTGCCCGCCCGGTCGCCCCGCCGCAGGGCCAGCGCGATCGGCACGGCGGCGAGCGCGAGCACGGCCAGGATCACCGCGTTGCCGTGTTCCGGGTAGATCCGGGCGACCTGCTCCGACCCGGTGAACGCCACCACGGGCACCCGCAGCAGGCTCGCGAGCGCCACCTGCACCGGGTCGACCGCGTCGTGCGAGTACGGGTTCCGCTCGGCGAACAGGATCGCCACGCCTTGCGCCGGCGTCCCCGCGAGGAAGGCGATGGGCAGCTCCTTGCGCGGCAGCGCCAACCGCAGCACGGCGATCGGCGCCAGGACGAGCACCAGCGGGCTCGACACGGCCGCGAGGAACACGAACAGCGCGATCGGCAGGCGTGGGGCGTCGCGCCACAGCAGTGCCCAGAACACCCCGTACAACAGGAACCAGTGCAGGTTCGACATGTTGTTCAACGGCTCGGAGTTGCCGGCGGGCAGCACGACCACCAGCGCCGCGAGCGCGACCCGCAGCGGCGTCGAGCGCAGGTACGCGCGGGAGGCCGCGAAGGAGATCAGGGCGACCACGGCGCGCAGCACGGCCGCCGCGACCGCGAAACCCGCGGCGGCCCACTCCAGCGGGAGCAGCGCGACCAGTTCGGCCACCAGCCGGGGGAACGCGTGCAGGTAGCCGCCGTAGGGCTCGACCAGGTTCGAGAACGCGGGCGACGTGACCGCGTCCACCATGAACCGCGCGCCGTCCTCGGCCCACAGGTGGTCGAGCCGGGCCCGGCCGGCGGGGGTGAGGAGCAGGAACCCGAGCGCGGCGGCGAACGAGAGCAGCAAGCCCGCCGCGGTCCGCGCCCGCGACGCCGAAGGCGCGGGCGGCGGGGGCAGCAGACCGCCGGCGAGCGCGCGCAGCCCCGGTTGCCGGGTTCTCGGCCCGGCCTCGGTCGTCACCGTCACCCAGCGGCCCTCCCCAGACGCCCGTGGAACGGGTAGCGGAAAAGTACCGGTCTGCCGTCGGCGGTCGTGCGCCGGTGCCTTGCGACGTTCCCCGACCAGGTCGGGCACCGATTGCCCGGCCGGCACGAGTGCCGCGACCGGGATCAGCCGGCTACGAGAGCCGACCGCGCTCGTAGCGGGTCCACTGCTCCGCGGTCACGTTCGTGATCGGGGACGAGTTCAGCGCCGCCACCTCGGCCGAGTCGACGACCCACAGCTTGTCGTCCAGCACCAGCCCGACCTCGTTGTCCGGGGCGCGCACCGCCTGCGCCCCCGCGGGCACGCGGACCGCGACCGGCAGCGAGTCCACGACCGCCGGCCGTTGCGCCAGCACGCCGCGGGAGAACTTCACGGCCACCGAACGGCGTTCGAAGCGGACCACCTTGTTGCCGACCACCACGTCGGCCGTGTTCTCCGGGGACGGCACGGCGTAGCCGTCCAGCGCGCTGGCCTCGGCCGCCGTGGCGCAGCCCCGCAGGCCGACCGCGTCGAGGCCGAAGTGCCTGATGTCCGTCGGCGCGCCCGCGGCGCCGATCGCGGTGGCGCGCAGCACGTCCAGGGACACCCGGCCGCACGGGTCGGCCGGGTCGATCGGGGCGTGGCCTTCGGCGGTGCGCACCAACCCCGGCCCCTCCCGCCACACGCCGGGGATCAGCACCGGGTCGAACGGGTGACGGGTGAAGTCCTCGTCCCAGAACGTGACCGTGGTGCCCGCGTCGGTCTCGTGGGCGATCGCGAACGCCGACACGGCGTCGATCCACATCCAGTCCGCGCTGAACGCCTCGACCACCGAACGGGTGCGTGGCCGGTTCGTCGCGGACACCGGCGCCATCCCCGCCTCGGTCAGCGCCTCGACCCCCTTGCCGAACAGGGGGTCGCGGGAGCGGAGCACGAACTGGCCGGCGCCGTTCGGGTGGGACGCGCGGCCCGTGGTGTCGGTGAACATGAGGTAGAACCAGCCGTCGACGTGCACGGCGGACTGCTGGCCCGCGCCGTAGGTGTTCTCGCGGATGACGTCGTCGGACGGCACGACGATCGGCCGACCGTTGTTCGCGCGGGTCCAGACGACGCCGTCCGGGCTCGTCGCGACACCGATGGCGCTGCCGTTGGCGTGGTCGTCCCGCGACGCGGCCGTGTAGTACAGGTAGTAGGTGCCGCCGACGCGGATCACCGACGGGTCGCACACGTGCATCGCGTCGAACCCGCTGGAGCTGCCGGAGAAGACCGGGGACGCCGCGGTGAACGCCCCGTCCAGCGTCGACCCCTCGCTGTGGAGGATGTCGTCGCCGCCCGGCTGCGCGACGCTCAGCTGGCTGCACCACCACGCGCGGATCCGGCCGCCCTCGCTGAGCACGGAAGGCGCGTAGTTGTACGGCGCGTCCCCGGCGCCCCGCACCACGACGCCGGAGCTCTGCCGCGGCTCGTCCACCGCGAGCACGAGCTTCTCCCGAGGAGGCGGCGCCGGTGACGACGTGGCCTGCCGCGTCGGGGCGAGGCTGATCGAGTCGCCGCTCTCGACCGAGCCGACGCACGCCGTGACCGTGCCCGCGAGCACGCAGGCAGCCAGCAGCACGGACAGTCGTCGACCGGGGGGCATGTCGCCACTCTAGTGGGCGACTGATCCATATGGATGAAGAACGATGTCACCAACCGCTATGTCACGACGACGGCGAAAATCGATCGTCCGACCGTCACCCCTCGTCCGCGTCCAAGGCCTCCACCAGGCGTTCCATCACCTTGAGCGTGGTGCGCAGGTCGTCCGGGTCCACCTGGGCCGAGATCCGGTTGGTGAACGCGTGCTGGGCCTGGGCCAGGCGTGAGACGGCCTCGTAGCCCGCCGCCGTGGGGCGGAACAGCTTGGCGCGTTTGTGGGCCGGGTTCGGCAGGTACTCGGCCAGGCCCTTGGCCACCAGCAGGTCGGTGGTGCGCTGCACGCTCTGCCTGGTCAGGCTCATCTCGCGGGCGATGCCCGACACCGGCAGCGGTTCGCGCAGGACGGCGCCGAGGACCTGCCACCACGCGGCGGTCAGGCCGACCGGCTTCGTCATCACCTCCGCAGCCTCCAGGAAACCGCCGTAGAGGCGGAACGTGCGCATGACGACCTCGGTCAGCACGTCCCCCGCCTCGGTGCGGGGCTCGACCTCGGTCACGACACCGCGGCGACGAGCTTGCCGAACCACGAGGGGTCGCCCGTCCGGTACAGGCCGTACCACGCCTCCAGCACCGCCGGCTCGTAGAGGTCCAGCTCCACGAAGATCTCCCGCGCGAACTCCAACGCCGACGCCGCGCCCGCCGTGATCACGCCGTCCGCCCGCACCGCGCGCTCACCGCTGAACAGCGCCGCACCGGTGTACCCCGGCACGGCCTCCAGCTGCCCGACCACGTTGCCGCCGTGCGCGCGGTCGTTCAGCAGACCTTCGGCGGCCAGGCCGACCGTCGCGCCGCAGATGGCCGCCACCGGCACGCCCGCGTCCAGCCACCGCCGCGCCGCCGCGCCGAACACCGCGTTGTCGCCGCTCTCCCACGTGTCCGCGCCGGGCAGGATCAGCATCGCGCTGTCCGCCGGGTCGACGTCGGCCAACGCCAGGTCCGGCGTGATCCGCAGGCCGCCGATGGACGTCACCGGGTCGAGCGTCGCGCCCACGGTCCGCACCCGGTACCGGCCGGGCGCCTTCTGGAACTGCGGCGTGTTGATCTGCGCCGTCGCGTACCCGAACTCCCAGTCCGCCAGCGTGTCGTACAGGGCGAGGTGGACCGTCTCCGTTGTCATGACAGCATCCTGTCATTTTGACAGAGTGCTGTCAATTGTGCGGGATCGTAGAGTGCGGCCCATGGCAGACGAGCTGGTCCACTACGAGGTGCGGCGTGGCATCGCGACGATCACGCTGGACTCCCCCCACAACCGCAACGCCCTGTCCGCCCGGCTGCGCGCCGAGCTGATCGGGCACCTGGAGACCGCCACGGCCGACGACGCCGTGCGCGTGGTCGTGCTGAGCCACACCGGACCGGTGTTCTGCTCCGGCATGGACCTCAAGGAGGCGGGCGGCGCGAGTGCCGGTGAGCAGGGGGTCAACGAGTTCCCGGCGATCCTGGAGCGGCTCTGGACCAGCCCGAAGCCCGTGGTGGCACGGCTCGCGGGTCCCGCGCGCGCGGGCGGCGTCGGCCTGGTCGCGGCGTGCGACATCGCGGTCGCGGTGGACACGGCCACGTTCGCGTTCAGCGAGGTCCGCATCGGCGTGGTGCCCGCCGTCATCTCGGTGACCGTGCTGCCCCGCCTGCTGCCCCGTGCCGCGCACGAGCTGTTCCTGACCGGCGAGACGTTCGCCGCGCCGAAGGCCGTCGCCATCGGCCTGATCAACTCCGCCGTGCCCGCCGACGGCCTCGACGCCGAGGTCACCCGCTACACCGACATGCTCGCCCTCGGCGCGCCCACCGCCCTGGCCGCCACCAAGCGGATGCTCCAAGAGCCCCGGTCCACCGACCTGGGCGAGGTGTTCGCCGACATGCTGGCCCTGTCCGCACGGCACTTCGGCGGCCCCGAGGGTCAGGAGGGCATCGCCGCGTTCGTCGGCAAGCGCAAGCCGTCCTGGGTACCGAAGGAAGAGGCGGGCGCGGAGGTCTAGTCGGTGTAGACGACGGTCAGGACGCGGTCGCCCAGGTCGGCGGTTCGGGCGACCGCGTCCGCCAGCACGGCTTCCACGGCGTCGTCGCCGCCCTCCCACTCCAGCACGTGCTCGCCCTCGGGCAGCCACGACAGGTCGGTCAGGCAGTCGTACAGCGCGTCCAGGTTGTGCCCGAACCAGTCGGGGAAGCTCAACGCCTCCGCGATGGCCCCGATGGCGGCCTTCTTCGAGCGCGCGCCCCGGCGCACCACGTGCCGGTAGGTCATTCGTCCACGTCCACGACGACGAACGACTCGTAGTGGTCGGCGGTGTAGTACACCTCGTCGGACGACCCGGTCACCAGCCGCCGCGCGCCGCGGTCGTCGCTGCCCGGCGTGGGCACGGTGTACTCCCGGTAGTAGTCGGAGGGTTTGGCCGGCAGCACCTTCTCGCGGTTCTGGAACGTCACGCCGTCGTTGCGCGGGTACGGGAACGGCCCGCCCTTGCCGATCAGCTCCCACGTGGCCTCGACCTGCGCGGGCAGGCTCGACAGCGGCTCGACCGGCAGCCCGGAGCCCGCGCCCGGCACCGAGGCCGAGGACGACGACGAGGGCGGCGCCGGGTCCGACGACGTGCCGGTGAGGTCCTTGGCGAAGTAGCCGACCACGACCAGCGCGATCAGGCCGAGCAGTGCGACGGAGAGCCGCCGGGCGGGAGTCACGGTTCCAGAGCCTACGAAGGCTCGCCCGCCTCCACCTTCCGGGGCTGCGCGTCGGCAGCCGGCGGCGGGACCTTGGGCACCGGGTTGAACCTGGTCGAGGCGTTGTCCACGACGCGGTCGATCAGCCGGGCCACCCCCAGGCACAACGGCAGCAGCACGCACATGAGCAGCGCGAACTGGAACGGGAACGCCAGCTGCGCCAGCCACAGCTCGACCCCGTCCCACCACTGCTCGAACGCGTCAACCACGCCGTCGAGCCTAGTCCCGTGACGCGCTTCACCGCACACGGATCACTACCACTCGGTAAGTTGCCCGCATGTTCGCCGTCTACGCAGCCGAGCCGAGCCCGCAAGACCCGATCGCCGCCCTGCGCGTGGGCGAACGACCGGAGCCCGAAGTGCCGGAGGGTTGGGTGAAGGTGGCCGTCAAGGCGGCGAGCCTCAACATGCACGACCTCTGGACGCTGCGCGGCGTGGGCATCAAGCCGGAGCAGTTCCCGATGACCCTGGGCTGCGACGGCGCGGGCGTGCTGGAGGACGGCACGGAGGTCGTGCTGCACTCCGTGATCGGCGACCCGGACTGGTCCGGTGACGAGACGCTCGACCCGCGCCGCACCCTGCTCACCGAGAAGCACCAGGGCACGTTCGCCGACTACGTCGTGGTCCCCGGGCGCAACGCGCTGCCGAAGCCGGCGGGGCTGAGCTTCGCCGAGGCGGCGTGCATGGGCACGGCGTGGCTGACCGCGTACCGGATGCTGTTCGTGAACTCGGGGCTGCGGCCGGGGCAGACGATGCTGGTGCAGGGCGCGTCCGGCGGGGTGTCGACGGCGCTGGTGCAGCTGGGCCGTGCGGCGGGCTTCCGCGTGTGGGTGACCGGCCGCACCGAGGAGAAGCGCGCGCTGGCCGGGAGCCTGGGCGCGCACCAGACCTTCGAGTCCGGCGCACGGCTGCCCGAACGGGTGGACGCGGTGTTCGAGACCGTCGGCAAGGCCACCTGGTCGCACTCGATGAAGGCGCTCAAGCCGGGCGGCACGCTGGTCATCTCCGGCGCGACGAGCGGTGACGCGTCGGCGGCCGAGCTGCCTCGGCTGTTCTTCCTCCAGCTGCGGGTGGTCGGCTCGACCATGGGCACGCGCGCGGAGCTGGGCGACCTGCTCTCGTTCTGCGACCTGACGGGCCTGCGCCCGCAGATCGGCGCGGAGCTGCCGTTCGAGCGGGTCGAGGAGGGCTTGCGCGCGATGCTCGACGGCGAGACCGCGGGCAAGATCGTCTTCACGCGCGGCTGAACTTCGTCAACCCGTACGCCCGCACAAAAACCACTCCCTCGAATGGTGCAATCGAACAAACCCGGTGACGACCGACCGGCGTACGGTTCGCCGCACACCAATCCACCGAGGGAGCTGGACGAATGACGGTGCAGGACGGATTCGGCCGTGGCAGCGGCGTGTTCCGCCGCAAGCCGATCGAGCAGATCGGCGACGAGAAGACGGCGCTGACCCGGACCTTGGGGCTGTGGCAGCTCACCGCGATCGGCATCGGCGGCATCATCGGAGCGGGCATCTTCTCGCTGGCCGGCGCCGTGGCCAACAAGACCGCGGGCCCCGCCGTGCTCATCTCGTTCCTCGTCGCGGGCATCGCCAGCGCGGCGGCCGCGTTCTCCTACGCGGAGTTCGCGGGCCTGATCCCCAAGGCGGGCTCGGCCTACACCTACGGCTACGCCGTGCTCGGCGAGATCGTCGGCTGGTTCATCGGCTGGGACCTCCTGCTGGAGTACACCGCGATCGTGGCCGTGGTGGCGATCGGCATCAGCGGCTACTTCAACGAGTTGCTGAACCTGCTCGGCATCGACCTGCCGGTGTGGATGCTCGGCGCACCGGGCACCGAGACCGGCGACGTCGCGGCGGGCAGCTACAAGGTCAACCTGTTCGCCGTGCTGCTGTGCCTGCTGATCGCCTTCGTGCTCAACACGGGCATGAAGAACGCGGCCCGCTTCGAGACGATCCTCGTGTACCTCAAGGTCGCCGTGGTGCTGCTGGTGATCGTGGTCGGCGCGTTCCACATCAACACCGACAACTACAACCCGTTCTTCCCGTTCGGCATCTCCGGCGCGCTCACCGGCGCGGCCACGGTGTTCTTCGCGGTGTTCGGCTACGACGCGATGAGCACGGCGGCCGAGGAGTCGAAGGACTCCCAGAAGCACATGCCGAAGGCGATCATCTACTCGTTGGCCGTCTCGATGGTGCTGTACGTGCTGGCCTGCCTCGTGCTCACCGGCATGGTGAACTTCAAGGACGTGGACGCGGAGAGCGCGTTCGCCTCGGCGTTCGCCGACATCGGCCTGCCCGCGCTGGGCATCATCATCTCGGTCGGCGCCGTGCTGGGCATCACGACGGTGCTGTTCACGTTCCTGATGGGCGCGGCCCGGGTCGGCTACTCGATGTCGCGCGACGGCCTGCTGCCGAAGTGGTTCGCCAAGACCCACCCGGTCAAGCACGTGCCGACGCGCACCACGTGGGTGCTCGGCGTCGCGTCCGCCGTCATCGCGGGCTTCCTGCCGATCGCCGAGGCCGCCGAGCTGACCAACATCGGCATCCTGCTGGCGTTCGTGGTGGTCTGCGTGGCGGTGATCGTGCTGCGGTACAAGCAGCCGAACCTGCCGCGCACGTTCAAGACGCCGGGCATGCCGGTCGTGCCGATCATCGGCGTGGTGTTCTCGCTGTGGCTGATCACGTTCCTGGCGCCGGAGACCTGGCTGCGCTTCGGCGTCTGGTTCCTCATCGGCCTGGTCGTGTACTTCGCCTACAGCAGGCGCAGGTCAGTGCTCAACAACCCCTCGGACGTCGAGGACTGAGTCGCACCACCCGTCGACCACGTCGGCGAGCACGGCCATCGGCAGCGGCCCGCCGCCCAGCACGAGGTCGTGGAACGCCTTGATGTCGAAGCGGTCGCCCAGCCTCCGCTCCGCCTCACCGCGCAGGCGCTGGATCTCCAGCCGCCCCACCATGTAGGACAGCGCCTGCGCGGGGTTCTCGATGTACCGGTCGACCTCGGAGAAGATGTCCACGTCCGGCATGACGGCGTTGGCGCGCAGGTAGTCCACGGCCTGCTGCCGCGTCCAGCGCAACGCGTGCAGACCGGTGTCCACCACCAGGCGCGCGGCGCGCAACGAGTCGCCCGCGAGCATCCCGAGGCGTGCCACGTCGTCGCTGTAGAGGCCCATCTCGTCGGCCAGCCGCTCGGCGTAGAGCGCCCAGCCCTCCAGGTAGGACTCGATGGACGCGAACCGGCGCAGCACCGGCAGGTCGTCGAGCCGCTGGGCCAGCGCGATCTGGAAGTGGTGGCCCGGCACGCCCTCGTGGAACGCGGTCGACTCGGCGCTGAACCGCTCGCGCAGCCCGGACTGGTGGGTGTTGACGAAGTAGGTGCCCGGCCGGGAGCCGTCCAGCGCCGGGTCCATGTAGTAGGCCAGCGGGGCGTTCGGGGCCTCCGCCTCCGGCACCACCTCGACCACGCACCGAGCCTGCGGCACCGTGCCGAACCAGTCGCCCGAGACCTCCTCGGCGCGCGCGATGCACGCGGCGGCCAGCTCCACCATCTCCTCGGCGCCGCTCCAGCGCAGCTCCGGGTCGGCGAGCAGGCGCGCGCGCACGCCGGCGGCCGGGGTCGGGCCGAACACCCGGCCGCCGATCTCCTCGTACTCCCGGTCCAGCTCCTCGATCAGGTTCAGGCCGATCCGGTGCAGCTCCTCGGGTGTGTGGCCGGTCGTGGTGTACATGCGGACCAGGTCGGCGTAGACCAGGTCGCCGTCGGGCAGCCAGCACAGGCCGGGCCGGTCCTCGCCGCGACCGCGCTCGACCACCTCGGCGCGCAGGAAGTCGCGGTAGCGGGTGATGGCCGGGCGCACGGTCTCGTGCAGCAGCCGGGCGCACACCTCGGCGTACGGGCCGTCCCGCAACGGGAGGCCGAGCGCGTCCTCGTCGTCGGCCAGGTAGCGGTCGACGCGGTGGATCGCGGCCTCCACCAGGTGCCCGACCGGGGGCCGGGTCGAGTCGCGCTGCCTCCGGGTGAGCGCGTCCAGGTAGGCGGGCAGCGACGACAGCCGGGTCAGGTACGCCTGCCGCGCGTCGTCGTCGGTCGGGCGGACCAGCGGCAACGCGCCCAGCACCACCGCGAACGGCGCGGTGAGGCCTTCGGCGTGCGTGTGCTCGACCAGGTTCGCGTCGAGGCGGTGCACCAGGCTCCACGCCTGCTGCACGACCACCGCGCGCGTCACCGGGTCGTCGTCCTCGGCGCGCACCCGCCGCGCGATGTCCTCGGCACGGGCGCGCAGCACGAGTCCGCCCTCGACGCTCGGATCGGGCAGCCGGTGGTCCCAGCCCGGGATGCCGAGCAGCGTCGCCATGACGGGGTCGGCGTCCAGGACGAGGGTCAGCATCTCGTCGGCGAGTTCACGCGCGGTGGTCACGTCGCCATTCTGTGGTGCTACACCGGCGAAATGCGCGTGATCGCGACGGAAAGGGCTTGGCGCGCCTCGGCGACCAGCCTCGCCACCACCTCGGCGGCCGGGGCCGGTCGGACCAGCGCGTAGGTCTGCCCGGCCCACAACGACATCAGCTCCGGGTCGCCGGTCGCGCGCACCGGCCGGGTCAGGTGGTGCACCTCCGGGTACGCGGCGGGGGCCTGCTCCTGGTTGTCCACCAGGAACCGGTTCACCAGGCCGCGCGCCGGACGTCCGCTGAACGCCCTGGTCAACGCGGTGCGGCGGGTTCCCTCGGCGAGGGCCTGGCGGTGCGCGGCGGACGTGCCCGCCTCCGGGGTCGCCAGGAACGCGGTGCCGAGCTGCGCCGCGACCGCGCCCGCGGTGATCACGGCGGCCACGTCCGCGCCGTGCACCAGGCCGCCGGCGGCGATCAGCGGCAGGTCCACCTTGGCGCGGACCAGCCGCAAGGCCGCCAGCACGCCGAACAGCTCGCCGCCCCCGGGCGAGACGCCGTCGTCGGCGAACGTGCCGCGGTGCCCGCCCGCCTCACTCCCCTGCACGCACAACGCGTCCGCGCCGATCTGCGCCGCCTGCGCGGCTTCGTGCGGTGTGGTGACCGTGACGACGACCGTCGAGCCGGCCGCGTGCAGCCGGTGCACGTCCTCGGGGTTCGGCAAGCCGAACGTGAACGACACGACCGGGACGCGCAACGCCATCACGAGTTCGAGCTTGGCGGCGTAGGCGTCGTCGTCCCACCGCGGTTCGCCCGGCTCGGTCGGCGACTGCTCCTTGACGCGGTCGCGGTAGCCGGACAGGTCGGTGGTGGACCGGGGGCCGGGCACGAACAGGTTCACCCCGTACGGCCGGTCGGTCAGCGCGGTGGTCGCGGTGATCTGCTCGGCGACCGCCTCGACGGACAGGTAGCCGGCGGCCAGGAACCCGAGGCCACCCGCCCGGCCGACCTCGGCCACGAGCGCGGGGGTGGACGCCCCGCCGGCCATCGGCGCGGCGATGACGGGCACTTCGAGTCGGTCCAACATGGCGCCGACCCTAACCCGCGCCACGCCTCCGGTCACGTAGTCGCAGGTCCACGGCGTCCTTGCGCAAAACGGCGCCTTCCGAACGCAGGACTCTCGCGAGAGTCCTGCGTTCGGAACGCGAGAGTCCTACGTTCAGGACGCGAGAGTCCTACGTTCAGGAGCGGTGTGTCGTGCTCGCCGGGCGGGACAACGGGCAACCTCCAGGGGCCACCACGTCGTCGTAGAGGGCATGCCCAACACCCATCCACGGCGGGACGCGTTGCGGTTCGGCGCGTTCGCAGGCGTGGCGCTGCTCGCGCCCGCGCTGCCCGCGTCGTCCGCCGAGGCCTCGACCCCGCACTTCCGGCACGGTGTCGCGTCCGGCGACCCGCTGCCCGAGCGGGTCGTCCTGTGGACCCGCGTCACGCCCACCGAGGACAGCGCGCCCGGTTCCGGCGCGGGCCCGACCGCGGTGGTCGGCTACGAGGTGGCCGAGGACGCGCGGTTCCGCCGAGTCGTCCGGCGCGGCGAGGTCACCACCGGCCCCGACCGCGACCACACCGTCAAGCCGGACGTCGACGGCCTGCGCCCCGGCCGCTGGTACTTCTACCGCTTCACCTTCGCCGGCGGGCACTCCCCCGTCGGCCGCACCCGCACCGCGCCCGCCCACCACGCCGAGGTCGACGGGCTGCGGTTCGGCGTCGTCTCCTGCTCCAGCTGGGTCGCGGGCCGCTTCGCCGCCTACCGGCACCTCGCCGAGCGCGACGACCTCGACGCCGTCGTGCACCTGGGCGACTACCTGTACGAGGACTACATCGGCACCCGGTCCCGCGATCACGAGCCTCCGGGCGAGGCGCGGTCGCTGACCGACTACCGGGTCCGGCACGCCCAGTACAAGACCGACCCGGACCTCCGAAAACTGCACGCCACCTACCCGTGGATCATCACGTGGGACGACCACGAGTGGGCGGAGAACGCCTGGTCCGGCGGCTCGCCCGACCACGACGAGACGACCGAGGGCACGTGGGCGGACCGCCGTGCCGCCGCCATGCGCGCCTACCACGAGTGGATGCCCGTGCGGCTCGACGGCGACCGGGTCTACCGCCGCCTCCGCTTCGGCACGCTCGCCGAGCTGACCATGCTCGACCTGCGCTCGTACCGCAGCCGGCAGGTGGACCAGGAGCAGGTGGGCGACCCCGGCCGCACGCTCACGGGTCCGGACCAGATGGCGTTCCTGCGCGACGGCCTGCTGCGCACCGACGTCCAGTGGAAGCTGATCGGCAACCCGGTGATCTTCTCGCCGCTGCTCGTGCCGCCCGTGCCGCAGGCAGGGGCCGTGACGCGGCTCGTCGGACCGACGATCAACAACGACCAGTGGGACGGCTACCCGCGGGACCGCGACGCGGTGATCGCGCTGCTGGCCGAGCACGACGTGCGCGACACCGTGTTCCTCACCGGTGACGTGCACAGCTCGTGGGCGTTCGACGTGCCGGTGGACGAGGCGCTGTACCCGCTGACGAAGACCATCGCCACCGAACTGGTCGTCCCGTCGGTCACCTCGGACAACGTCGACGAGCTCACCGGCTCGCCGCCGCGCACCACGTCGTTGGCGCTGGAGGCCGCGCTGGTCGGGCTGAACCGGCACCTGAAGTGGGTGGAGCTGGACTCGCACGGCTACACCGTGCTGGACGTGCGGCGCGAGCACGTGCGGATGAGCTGGTACTTCCTGGCCGACCGCACCCGCTCCGACTCGCCGGCCGCGGTGGCGAAGACGGTGACCGTGCCGTCCGGCACGCAGCGGATCGGCTAGCGACGGCGCCGTCCCTCCCGTGGCGTGACGGGAGGGACGGCGTCCACCGCGCTACGGCAGCGTGTCCAGGTGCGGGGCCACCGCGTTGGCGAACTGCCAGTTGTTGACGGCGTCCCAGTTGATCGACCACGTCATCGCGCCGCGGATGCCCGGCCAGGTCTGCGCGGGCTTGAACGAACCGCAGTTCGTGCCCTTGGCCAGGCAGTTCAACGCCGCGTTGACGTTCGCGGGCGACTGGTAGCCGCCGCCGGCGCCCGACGGCGAGGCGGGCAGGCCCAGGCCCACCTGGTCGGGGCGCAGGCCGTTCTGCAACTGGATGCAGGCCAGCGCCACCAGGAAGTCCACCGTGCCCTGGGAGTAGACCTTCTGGTCGCAGCCGAGCATCGAGCCGGAGTTGTAGTACTGCATGTTGACCACCGTGAGGATGTCCTTCACGGCCAGCGCCAGCTTGAAGTACTCCGCGCCGGTGGACTGCATGTCGATGGTCTGCGGGGCCATCGCGATGACCTTGCCGCCGCCCGCGTGGATGGCGCGCAACGCCTGCGCCATGTAGGTGGCGTTGACGCCGTTCTCCAGGTCGATGTCCACGCCGTCGAACCCGTAGTTCGCGATGAGGGTCTTGACGCTGTTGGCGAAGTTCGTCGCCGCGGTGGAGTTGCCGACGCTGATCGTGCCCTTCTCGCCGCCGACGGAGATGATCACCTTCTGGCCGCGTGCCTTCAGGGTGCGGATGTCGGCCTTGAACTGCGCGTCGGTGTAGCCGCCGAGCTTGCTCGACAACGTCGGGTCGAGGGTGAACGAGACCGCGCCCGGCGTGGTGGTGGCGTCGGCGAACGCGATGGCCACGATGTCGTACGTGGTGGGCACGTCGGCGAGCTTGAGCAGGCGCGAGCCGTTGTCGAAGTTGTGCCAGTAGCCGGTGAGCGCGTGCTTGGGCAGCGACGGGTCCGGGTTGCCGGTCGTCGTGGTCGTGGTGGTGGTCGTCGTCGTGGTGGTGGTCGTGGTGCTCGTGCTCGTGCTGGTGGTGGTGCTCGTCGGCGGGGTGCCCGGTCCGTCGAGGCTCACGTCGTCGGCGTAGAAGGTCGGCTGGCCGTACCAGCCGTGCACGTAGATGGTGACGCTGGTGCTCGCGCCGGTGGTGAAGTCGATCGAGAGCTGGCTGAAGCCCGTCGAGCCGGGCGTCCACGTGCTCTTGTCGCCGCTGCCGGTGCCGCTCACGCCGAGGTACACGTAGCTGCCCTGGACCCACGCGGACAGCTTGTAGGCGGTGTTGGCCTGCACGGAGATCGTCTGCGAGCAGCGGGCGTTGTCCTGGCCCGCCGGGGTGCCCGCCAGGGCGTGCGTGCCGCTGCGCTTGGTCGTGGTCGCCGCCGTCGCCGCGGCGCTGCACGTCCACCCGCCCGTGCCGCCCTCGAACCCGGGGTTGGCGACCAGGTTGGCGGCCGACGCGCTGCCCACGACCACCAAGGTCAGGCCCGCGATGGCCAGCACACCCGCCAGCACCGCGCCCAGTGCGCGTCTCGTCCTCGAAAGCACGTCCACCTCCACGTTCTCGTCGGCGGCCAAAGCCCAGCACAGGTGACGTGGGCCACCCGAAAAATGGACTAGACCACTAGGTCTTGTCAAGGGTGTGAACAATGATCCGATGACGTTCACCGTTGATGACGCGATCCGGATCGCGCGGGCGGCCCACGAGGGACAGGTCGACAAGTCCGGCCAGCCGTACATCGGCCACCCGCTGCGGGTGATGGGCCGGGTGGCCGGCGAGCACGCGCGCATGGCGGCCGTGCTGCACGACGTGGTCGAGGACACCGCGGTCACCGCCGACGACCTGCTGGCCGCCGGGTGCCCGCCGGAGGTGGTGGCGACCGTCCTCGCGCTGAGTCACCGCGAGGGCGAGACGCAGGAGGACTACCTGGCACGGGTGCTGACCGACCCGGTCGCGGTGGAGGTCAAGCGGGCCGACATCGCCGACAACACCTCACCACCGCGGCTGGCCCTGCTCGACACCGCCACCCAGGACCGGCTGCGGGCGAAGTACTCCCGGGCACTGGACGTCCTGGGCCGGTGACGTGGCCTTCACGCCACCGTGACACTTGCGGCGGAGATCACGCCGTATTTGGTCGCGCAAGCCCCTGACGTGCGGCAAGATAGTAGGTGAACCGATACAGAGAGACGATCGAAAGGCGACATGACCAACCCTCTGAAGACCGTTCGCACGTACTTCGCCACCCGTCGGCAGCTTCGCGAGCGTGAAGCCGAGCTGAACCGCGAGCTGGCCACCTACGACACCCCGAGCGCCCGGATGGACATGGAAGCCATCCTCGCCCGGCACTCCAGCCACGAGGCGCGCGAGATCGAAGCGATCCTCCGCCGCCAGGCGCTCAGCACCACTCTGCGCAACCAGAGCTGAGCCGCCGCACCCCTTCGAGGGCCTTCAGGACAGGGACGTCCTGAGGGCCCTTCCGTCATTCCAGGGGCCGGTCGTACAGCGTGCCGAGCAGTTCGGCGGGCACGATCCGCACCGGGAACGGCAGCATCGCGTCGAACGCCTTCTCCCCCTGCACCTCGGCCACCTGCTCGTAGCGGCCTTCGGCGTTTAGTTCGAACGCGGTCAGCTTGGGGTCCTGCGGATCGATGATCCAGTAGCTGCGCACCGCGATGCGCTCGTACACCGCCTTCTTGAGGGTGAGGTCGTACAGCTCCGTTTCCGGCGACAACACCTCGACCGCCAACAGCGGCGCGACCGGCAGCGCCTCCTCGGTGAAATCCTCTACGGGGGCCACCAGGAAGTCCGGCTGCACCTCCGTCGACTCGGACGGACGCACCGCGAGTGGACCCGGAAGTGCGAGCAGCCTGTCGGGGCAATCGGCGCCCAGGGAGACGATCAGTCCCATGACCACCATCTGATGCCGAATGCCGGGCACCGGACTGACGTGCAGCATCCCGTCAATGAGTTCATAACGACGGCCGTCATCAAGAATCATCGTTGCCTCCTCCTCCAAGTCGGTGCGCCAACCATGGCAGAGGAAACCCTCGAGAACGCCAATTCGCGCCGACCCGTCACCCGAAGATGTGCCGGTCGGCGCGAATGGGGCCGGTGGTCCTACTTCTTGCCCTTGTCCTTGCCGGAGTCGTCGGTGGACAGCGCGGCGACGAAGGCTTCCTGGGGGACCTCGACGCGGCCCACCATCTTCATCCGCTTCTTGCCTTCCTTCTGCTTCTCCAGCAGCTTGCGCTTGCGCGTGATGTCGCCGCCGTAGCACTTCGCGAGCACGTCCTTGCGAATGGCGCGGATCGTTTCGCGGGCGATCACGCGGGCGCCCACGGCCGCCTGGATCGGCACCTCGAACTGCTGCCGGGGGATCAGCTCGCGCAGCTTGGAGGCCATCCTGGTGCCGTAGGCGTAGGCGTAGTCCTTGTGCACGATGGCGCTGAACGCGTCCACCGGCTCGCCCTGCAGCAGGATGTCGACCTTCACCAGCTCGGCGTCCTGCTCGCCCGACTCCTCGTAGTCCAACGACGCGTAACCGCGCGTGCGCGACTTCAGGGCGTCGAAGAAGTCGAAGATGATCTCGCCGAGCGGCATGGTGTAGCGCAGCTCGACGCGGTCCTCGGACAGGTAGTCCATGCCGCCCAGCTGACCGCGCTTGGCCTGGCACAGCTCCATGATCGCGCCGATGTACTCGCTCGGCGCGATGATCGTGCACTTGGTGATCGGCTCGTACACCTCGGCGCGCTTGCCGTCCGGCCAGTCGGACGGGTTGGTCACCACGTGCTCGGTGCCGTCGTCCATGACCACGCGGTAGACCACGTTGGGCGCGGTGGAGATCAGGTCGAGGCCGAACTCGCGCTCCAGCCGGTCGCGGGTGATCTCCAGGTGCAGCAGGCCGAGGAAGCCGCACCGGAAGCCGAAGCCCAGGGCGGCCGACGTCTCCGGCTCGAACGTCAGCGCGGCGTCGTTGAGCTGGAGCTTCTCCAGCGCCTCGCGCAGGATCGGGTAGTCCGAGCCGTCCACCGGGTACAGCCCGGAGTAGACCATCGGCCGCGGCTCGCGGTACCCGGCCAACGGCTTCGTGGCGCCGTTCTTCTCCGCCGTCACGGTGTCGCCGACCTTGGACTGGCGCACGTCCTTCACGCCGGTGATCAGGTAGCCGACCTCGCCGACGCCCAGGCCGACGCTCGGCTTCGGCTCGGGCGAGATGATGCCGACTTCCAGCAGCTCGTGCGTCGCGTTGGTGGACATCATCCGGATCCGCTGGCGCGGGGTGATCTTCCCGTCGACCACGCGGATGTAGGTGACCACGCCGCGGTAGGTGTCGTACACCGAGTCGAAGATCATCGCGCGGGGCGGCGCGTCGGCGTCGCCGACCGGCGCGGGCACGCGCTTGACGACCTCGTCCAGCAGCGCTTGGACGCCGAGACCGGTCTTGGCCGAGACGCGCAGCACCTCCTCGGGCTCGCAGCCGACGATGTGCGCGAGCTCCTTGGCGTACTTGTCCGGGTCCGCCGCGGGCAGGTCGATCTTGTTCAGCACCGGGATGATGGTGAGGTCGTTCTCCATCGCCAGGTACAGGTTGGCGAGCGTCTGCGCCTCGATGCCCTGCGCGGCGTCGACCAGCAGCACGGTGCCCTCGCACGCCTCCAGCGCCCGCGACACCTCGTAGGTGAAGTCGACGTGACCCGGGGTGTCGATCATGTGCAGCACGTGGTCCTGGCCGTTGACCTGCCACGGCAGCCGCACGTTCTGGGCCTTGATGGTGATGCCGCGCTCGCGCTCGATGTCCATGCGGTCGAGGTACTGAGCGCGCATGGCGCGTCCCTCGACGACGCCGGTGAGCTGCAGCATGCGGTCGGCCAGGGTCGACTTGCCGTGGTCGATGTGCGCGATGATGCAGAAGTTCCGGATCAGGTCCGGAGGCGTGAACGTCTGGTCGGCGAACGTGGTCACTCAGGTTCCTCGCACACGAAGGACGGGGGATCGACCCATCTTCTCACGTCACGGGGTCGCGGCGTCCCGCGCGTACGTGACCGAGACCATATGCTGCCCGCCGTGTACGCGAACGGTGAAGACGCCCGCCCTTCGAGGGGCGCGGTGCGCGAGGTCCACACGGCCGCGGTGGCGGCCACCCTGGAGTACTCCCCCGACCTGGACGGCCTGGCCGACCCGGGCGAGGTGGTGTGGGCCTGGGTCCCCTTCGAGGAGGACCCGGATCGCGGCAAGGACCGGCCGCTGCTGGTCGTCGGCCGCCACCGCCGGGCGCTGCTCGGCCTGATGCTGACCAGCAGGACCCCCGACCCGCACGAGCTGGACGACTGCCTCGACCTGGGCTCCGGCCGCTGGGACCGCGACGGCAGGCGCTCCTACCTGCGGTTGGACCGGGTCTTCGAGCTGGCCGAGGACGACATCCGCCGGGAGGGCTCGGTGCTGGAGCCGGAGCGGTTCTCGCTGGTCGTGGACGCGCTGCGGCGAATGGGCTGGCGCTGACCCCCACCCCGGACCGCCCTCGGGGCGATCCCCGATGCGACCGGGGCTCGCCGTGACGACGCTGGGGACATGGCGAACAACCTGGCGAAGGCGTTGGACGCGGCGTTCGGGCACCCGCGCGGCAAGGTGGGCGAGCTGGGCGGCCGGGTCATGGCCGTGCTGAACGCGAAGGTCGAGGAGGACGTCGCCGAGCTGGCCGCGCCGACGTCCGAGGAGGTCGTGCTGGTGCTCGGCCCCGGTCCCGGCGTCGGGCTCAAGCTGGCCGGCGACCGCGCGCTCAAGGCGATCGGCGTCGACCCGTCGCAGGTCATGCTGGACGAGGCGCGCGAGCGGTGCGCCGAGCTGATCGTGGCCGGCCGGGTGGAGCTGTGCGAGGGTGCGGCGACGCGGACGGGCCAGCCCGAGGGCTCGGTGGACGTGGTGGTCTCGGTGAACAACCTCCAGCTGTGGGGCAACCGGCCGGCCGCGTTCCACGAGCTGTTCCGGGTGCTGCGGCCCGGTGGCAGGCTGGTCGTCTCGGTGCACCGGCGGGCGCTGGACACCTCCGAGTACGACCTGATCCGGGAGGCCGAGGCGGCGGGGTTCGCCGGGGTGCGCACGTCGTTGCACCAGTACGGCGGCGTGATCGGGCCCGCGGTGCGGCTACTGGCGCACGTCCCGGCGTAGCGGGTGGTCGGCGGGCACCTCGACCAGCACGATCCGCCTGCCGTCCGGGTCGGCGATCCACAGCTCGTCCAGGCCCCACGGCTCGCGCCGGGCGGGCCGGACGACGTGCTCGGCGAGCTCTTCGGCGGCCCGGGCCAGGTCACGTACCTGGAGCCACAGCTGGGTGGCGTCCGTCGGGTGCCCGGCCGAGGCGCCGGAGACCTCCAGGAACCCCTGGCCGAGGAAGAACACCGTGCCGCCGGGGAACTCCCGGGACACGGCCAGGCCCAGCACGTCCCGGTAGAACGCCCGCGCGCGCTCCGGCTCGGGGGAGCGGACGAGGACGCGGCTGCTCAGGATCTCCACGCCGTCCAGGCGATCACACCTCCAGCTCCAGCGCCATTCGCAGGTGGGACTCGTCCCGGCCGACCTCGCGCCAACCCCGGGCGAGGTAGAAGCGCCGCGCCCGGTGGTTGTGCGCGAACACGTCCAGGCGCGCGGTCGTGACGCCGAGGTCGCGCAGGGCGTCCACGGCGGCATCGTGCAGCGCGAGGCCGACGCCGTTGCCCCAACGCGCGGGGGCGACGTGCAGGAGCCCCAGCTCACCGCCCGCCCTGACCTGCGCGAACCCGGCGAACTCGTGGTCCAGGTCGGCGCACAGCCACACCCTGCCCGGCTGGTCGAAGATGTCGTCGCCGAGGGACCGCGCCGACCGCTCCCACTCGGCCAACTCCTCCTCTGGCAGGTGTCCGTCGTAGTAGCTGCGCCGCGCCCGCACGTAGACCTCGACCAGCGGCGCGAGGTCGTCTGCGCGGGGTGGGCGCACGGTGATCGTCCTCATGCGGTCAGGGGCGTCGAGCCGCCGGTGGGGTTGTCCGGACCTCGTGCTCCGGCACGTCCGCCGCGAGGAACGACAGCAGCCGCCGGCCCTCCCGCTCCACCTCGTCCACCGCGGTCAGTCGGTGGAACGGCCGCAGCTCCAGCGTGGCGACCTCCTTGGTCCGGTGCAGCTTCCAGTCGCCCGCCGTGACGCCGTCGACCAGGAAGAACTGCGGCACGGGACCGTGCGGGTCGTACCGCTGGGCGCGCACGTCGTCGGTGACGACCCGGCGGCGGTCGGCGTGCGAGAGCAGCACGTTGTCGAAGTCGTACAGGAACCTCGGCGGCGCGGGCACGTCCTCGTCCGGCCGGGGCGCGTCGGGCAGGTCGACCAGCTCCTGGCCGTCCTCGTCGCGCAGCCGCAGCAGCGGCAGCCCCTCGACCACCTCGCGCAGCCTGGTGAGGCCGGACCAGGTCTGCACGTCCTTCACCGTCGCGGGACCGAACGCGGCGAGGTAGCGCAGCACCAGGTCGCCCACCGACGGCCGCTCCGCCACCGGCGCGCCCAGCCACGTCTCCGCGCTGGTGTGCGCGATCGTGCCGCTGCGGCCCCACACCCCGCGCGGCGGCACCTGCACCAACGGCACCAGGCACCGGATCGCGTAGGCCAGCGACGCGGGCGCGCGGTCCGGCCACCGCTCGTGCAGCAGCGCGCCGAGCTCCTTGTTGGTGCGCGGCTTCTCGGCCAGCAACGTGCGACCGGCGGCCACCACGGCGTCCACGTCCAGCCCGCGCATGTCCCGGCCGTGGGTGAAGTTGCGGAACAGGTCGCGGTCGAGCACGGGCTGGACCACCGGGCGCAGCGCGAGGGCGTCCGCGGCGGTGACCAGGTGGATCGTCGACCGCATCACGGCGATGCGCACCAGCTCCCGGTCCACGAGCAGGTCCGCGGCCCGGTCGGGGGTGAAGCCGGCGATCCGCGACCACAGGCCCGTGTACCAGGTGTGCGGCGTCTGGGCCTGCAACCCGACGAGGTGCGCGACGACCTCGGGCACGGCGGCCTCGGTGCGGGCCAGCAGGAACTGGCGGGCCAGGGTGGCTCGGCCGAGGGCGCGACGGCTCAGTACCGGGGTCATGGGGCCACCGTAGGACCCATCGCGGTCAACTCCTGTCCTCATAGCGCGACCGGCTTGCCCGCCGACCTGGAAAAGTGATATCACTTTGCTAGGCAAGCGATATGACATCGAGGGGTGGAACATGGACGTCACCGACATCGCGGTGCAGATGCCGGTCCCGGTCGTCCGGGAGAAGGAAGCACGCGCGCCGTCCGGGTGGGGCGTGCTCGCGGGCGTGGTGGTCGGGGCGCTGGCGAGCGCGGCGCTGATCGCGTTCGGCTCGATCCCGGGCGACGACGGGCCCTCCGTCCCGGCGATCGTGGCCGGCGCCCTGCTGATCGTCGGCACCACCGTCGCGTCCATCGGGTTGTTCACCGTCGCGCCGGGCGAGTCGCGGGTGCTCCAGTTCGCCGGCCGCTACACCGGCACCGTCCGCGAGGACGGCCTGCGCTGGGCGAACCCGTTCACCACGAAGGTGAAGGTGTCGACCCGGATCCGCAACCACGAGACCGCGACGCTGAAGGTCAACGACGCGGACGGCAACCCGATCGAGATCGCCGCCGTGGTGGTGTGGCAGGTGGAGGACACCGCGCGGGCGATGTTCGAGGTGGACGACTTCGTGCGGTTCGTCGGCATCCAGACCGAGACCGCGGTGCGCCACATCGCGACCAGCTACCCGTACGACAACCACGACGAGGCCGGGTTGTCCCTGCGGGAGAACGCGGACGAGATCACCGAGACGCTGTCGGTGGAGATCTCGGCCCGCGTGCAGTCCGCCGGGGTGAAGGTGATCGAGTCCCGGCTCACGCACCTGGCATACGCTCCGGAGATCGCGCACGCGATGCTGCAGCGCCAGCAGGCGGGCGCGGTGGTCGCGGCCCGGTCGCGGATCGTGGAGGGAGCGGTCGGCATGGTCCAGCTCGCGCTGGCCAGGCTCGCCGAGGAGGACGTGGTGGAACTGGACGAGGAGCGCAAGGCGGCGATGGTGTCGAACCTGCTGGTCGTGCTCTGCGGCGACCGATCCACCCAGCCAGTGGTCAACGCCGGGTCGTTGTACACCTGAGGTGGCCGAGCGCAAGAGCGTCCTGCTGCGCCTCGACCCGGCGGTGCACGACGCGCTGACGAGGTGGGCGAACGACGAGCTGCGCAGCACGAACGCGCAGATCGAGTTCCTGCTGCGCCGAGCGCTCGCCGAAGCCGGTCGCCTGCCCACCGGCGCGGCCGACCAACCCAGGCGCGGCCGGCCCCGCAAGAGCGACGGGAACGGCTCGACCGGATGACCGACGCCGTCGGTGCGGCTCCATCGCACCGACGGCGTTCGCGTGCCACCCGGTCGGGCGTTGATCGACTCGCGGAGCGTGACGGCCGGTGCGACTGTTGGCCAGGTGAGCGAGATGGACTCCCCGTACCCGCCAGGCACACCCGCGTGGGTGGACATGATGACCACCGACCGTGAGGCCACCATGGAGTTCTACGGCGGCCTGTTCGGCTGGGACTTCGAGATCGGCGGCCCGGAGACCGGGCACTACACGATGGCGCTGGCGCGCGGCCTGCCCGTGGCGGGGTTCGGCGAGATGCCGTCGGACGTGATGTTCCCCGTGGTGTGGACGACCTACCTGGCCACCGACGACCTGGACGAGTCGGTGGAGAGGCTCAACGCCAACGGCGGCAAGGTGCTCGTGCCGGAGTTCGACACCGGCGGGCCGGGACGCGGCGCGATCGCGGTGGACCCCTACGGCGCGGCGTTCGGGCTGTGGGAGGCGGGCACGCACATCGGCGCGTACGTGGTGAACGAGCCCGGCTCGGTGATCTGGAACGAGCTGGCCACCCGCGACGCGTTCGGCGCGGCGGAGTTCTACCAGCAGGTGTTCGACGTGGGGCTGGACCCGCTGCCCGACTTCCCGTACACCCAGCTGCGGGTGGAGGGGCGCGCGGTGGCGGGCGTGTTCGGGATGGTCAACGAGATCCCGGCCGAGATCCCGCCGCACTGGATGACGTACTTCGCGGTCACCGACGCCGACGCGGCGGCCAGGCGGGTGAGCGAGCTGGGCGGCGTCACGGTCGGCGACGTGGTCGAGTCGAGGTTCGGCCGGTTCACCACGGTCGGCGACCCGATGGGCGCGACGTTCCGGCTCATCCAACCGCCGCCTTCCACCCCAGACTGACCACGAGCGCGACCACGACGGTGAGGAACACCCGGCGCACGAACGCCGAGCCGCGCCGCACCGCCAGCCGGGCGCCGAACACCGCGCCGGTCACGTTGCACAGCGCGAGCACCAGGCCCAGGCCCCACAACACCTTCCCGGCCGGGATGAAGTAGAGCAGCGCGCCCAGGTTGGTCGCCACGTTGACGATCTTGGCCGTGGCCGACGCGCGCAGGAACGCGAACCCGACGAGACCCACGAGCAGGAACACCAGGAACGCGCCCGTGCCCGGACCGGCCAAGCCGTCGTAGAAGCCGATCAACGCGCCGCCCAGGGCCATCACCACGACCTGCGCGAAGCGCGTGAACCTCGGCGCCTCGGCCACGCCCAGCTCCGGCTTGCGCCACGTGTAGAGGCCGACGCCGACCAGCGCGACGAGCACCACGCCGTTGAGCACACCGGGCGCCAGCGCCCCCGCGAACGCCGCGCCGCCCACCGCCCCCGCGAACGCGGCCGTCGCCATCGGCAACGCCGAGGACCAGTCGATCGTGGTCTGCCGGGCGTAGGTGCGCACCGCCGCCGCCGTGCCGACCACGGAGGCGATCTTGTTGGTGGCCAGCGCGTAGAGCGGCTGGCCGCCGGGCGCGATCAGCAGCAGCGCGGGCAGCTGGATCAGCCCACCGCCACCCACCACCGCGTCGACCGCGCCCGCGAGGGCGGCGGCCAGGCAGAGGAACACCAGGGCGGCGAGCGAGATGTGCCCGAAGCCGGGCCAGTCGAGTGCGGCGGTCACCCGTTCAGAGTAATCGGACGGTTGTACTGCTTTTTCCGTGGTGCGTCCTACGTGGCTGGTAGTGGACATGGGAACGCTCCCAAATGGTCCGTTCAGCCCTGTTGTGCCTCAGGTCACGCGAGGAAGGGTGTTCCCGGGTGTTCTCTCCCGATCCACCTGGAGGTTCTCGGTGTTGAGATCCCGCAAGCGGACCACGGTGGCCGCGCTGGTCGTGCTGACCCTGATGGTCACCGGGGCGCAGGCCGGCGGCATCATCGAGCCGGCCGGACAGGGCTACCAGGACGCACGCGCGCCCGTCGACCGCCGGGTCGACGACCTCCTCAGGCGCATGACGCTGGAGGAGAAGGTCGGCCAGATGACCCAGATCCGGCTGGGCAAGCTGCGCGGCAACTGCGAGTGGAACGCCGGTCCGCTGCGCGAGGACTGCATGAAGGCCGTGCTGGAGGACGCGAAGGTCGGCTCGATCCTGTCCGGCGGCGGCGACGCGCCCAACCCGAACACGCCGCGCGCGTGGGCCGAGATGACCAACGCCATCCAGAAGTACTCGTTGGACCGCAGCAGGCTGAAGATCCCGCTGATCTACGGCGCGGACGGCGTGCACGGCCACTCGAACGTGCTCAGCGCCACCATGTTCCCGCACCAGATCGGCCTCGGCGCGACCTGGAACCCGGAGCTGCAGGAGAAGCTCGGCGCGTCCACCGGCCGGGCCATGCGCGCGACCGGCGTGTTCTGGAACTTCGCGCCCGTCTCCGACATCGCCCGCGACACCCGCTGGGGCCGGTACTACGAGACCTACAGCGAGGACCCGGTGCTGGCCGGCGCCCTCGCGGCGGCGAACGTGCGCGGGCAGCAGGGCGACCCGACCGACGGCACCGCGAAGCTGACCGCCACCGCCAAGCACTTCGCGGGCTACTCGGAGCCGTTCAACGGCCACGACCGCGCGCCCGCCCAGCTGCCGATCCGGTACCTGCAGGACACCGTGCTGCCCGCGTTCCAGCCGCAGTTCGACGCGGGCGTGGGCACCGTGATGATCAACTCCGGTGCGGTGAACGGCGTGCCCGCCCACGCGTCGAAGTACCTGCTGACCACGCAGCTGCGCGACCGGATGGGGTTCCGGGGTGTGGCGATCACCGACTGGGAGGACATCCGGTTCCTGGTGGACCGCTACCACGTGGCGGCGAACTACGAGGAGGCCATCGCGATGGCCGTGAACGCGGGCGTCGACATGGCGATGGAGCCGTCGGACGCGGCCGGGTTCACCGCCGGGCTGCTGGCGGGCGTGCGCGGCGGCGCGATCCCCGGCAAGCGGATCGACCAGGCCGTGCGGCGGATCCTGAAGCTCAAGTTCGAGCTGGGGCTGTTCGAGAAGCCGTTCGTCGACGCGGCGAAGGCCGACGCGATCGTGAACGGCGCGGACCGGGCGCTGGCCCGCCAGGCGGCGGCGGAGAGCACCGTGCTGCTGCGCAACGACGGCGTGCTGCCCCTGTCGACCGGCGTGGGCAAGCTCGTGGTGACCGGTGACGCGGCCGACGACGCGGCCAGGCAGCTCGGCGGCTGGACGGTCGGCTGGCAGGGCGTGCCCGCCTCGTCGCCGATGCCGCCGACGGTGACGGTGCTGCAGGGCATCAAGGCCGCCGCGCCGTCGGCGAACGTCGTCGGGGCGGCCACGCAGGCCGACGCGGTGGCGCAGGCCGGTGACGCCGACGCGGTGGTCGTCGTGCTCGGCGAGGACCCGGGCGCGGAGGGCGAGTCGGACACCGAGGAACCCGCGCTGACCGCGGCGCAGCAGGGCCTGGTGGACGCGGTGCGGGCGACCGGCAAGCCGGTGGTGGTCGTGCTGCTGACCGGCCGTCCGCAGGTGCTCGGCACGGTGGCGGACGCGCCGGCGCTGGTCGCGGGCTGGCTGCCCGGCTCCGAGGGCGGCGGCGCGATCGCCGACGTGCTGTTCGGCGCGGTGAACCCGAGCGGCAAGCTGCCGGTGTCGTGGCCGAAGACGGTCGGCGACCAGCCGTTCTCCTACGACCAGGTGCGTGGCGCGAACACCTCGCCCAGCTCGGCCTACGACCCGGCGTTCGCGTTCGGGCACGGCCTGTCCTACACGACGTTCACCACGTCCGCGCCCGTGCTGAGGTCGGCGGAGGTGCGGCGGGACGACCAGGTGAAGGTGACGGTGACCGTCGCCAACACCGGTGCGCGTGACGGCGCGCTCGTCGTGCCGGTGTACGTGCACCAGCCCGTGAGCAAGGTGCTCACGCCGCCGCAGCGCCTGGTCGGCTTCACGCGGGTGGCGTTGAAGGCGGGCGAGCAGCGGGCGGTCGAGGTGACGTTCGACGTGCAGCGGCTCGCGGTGACGGCGGGCGACATGGACGGCTCGGGCAAGCCCGAGGTCGCCAGGGGCGACTACGAGGTCGTGGTCGGCGACGGGAGGGCTCGATTCACGGTGCGGTGAGCTGCCCTGATAACCTTCTCGGTCGTACCCGCGCGGCATTCCGCTGTGGAGGAAACCCGTCCCCTCGTGGGGCGGAGCCGGTGACAAGCGCGGTGCGACTCCGAGACCGAGGAAAAGGTGGCTTTCGCGTGGCGAACATCAAGTCCCAGATGAAGCGGATCAAGACGAACGAGAAGGCGCGCCTGCGCAACAAGGCCGTCAAGTCGTCCCTCAAGACCGCCATCCGCAAGTTCCGTGAGGCCGCCGAGGCCGGTGACAAGGAGAAGGCCGTCGCGCTGGCGCAGGACGCGTCCCGCAAGCTCGACAAGGCCGTCTCCAAGGGAGTGATCCACTCCAACCAGGCCGCCAACAAGAAGTCGGCGCTGGCGCGGCGCGCCAACCAGATCTGATCTGGTCTTCACGCTGACAGTGCCGCCCACCCCGCGCCGGGGTGGGCGGCACTTCACGTCTCCACTCCTCCGCAACCGGCGGGGTCCTGCGGCCAGCGCCCAGCAGCGGCACGCTCCACAGCCGACAGCCTCACAGCCGGCACCCAGCAGTGAGCGGCCCGGCCGCCCGCCCAGCACCCCGGCCCCAAGCCGTCAGTGCCCAGCAGCCTCACTCAGCACCCCGGCCCCAGCGGCCAGCACCTCGGCACCCCGCACCCCGGCGACCCGGCGGTGTCAGTGACCCGGCAGCCTCGGCCGGTCAACCGGCGATCGGTGCGATCGGTGGCGGTCCGGCAGCCTCGCGCTCAGCGGCGGCCTTGGGCGGCGACGATCTTCAGCACCGCGCGTTCCAGGGCGTAGCCCGAGTCGGCGGCGACGCCCTTGACGTCGGCGTTCAGGTCCGCGACCACCGTCATCGCCGCCGCGAGCCCCCGCTCCTCCCAGCCACGCGACTGACCCTGGGCCTTCTTCACCTTCCACGGCGGCATGCCCAGCTCGCCCGCCAGCTTGAACGGGTCACCCCGGCCCACCGCGGACACCCGCGCGACCGTGCGCACCGCGTCGGCCAGCGCGTCGGCGACCAGCACGTGCGGCACACCGAGCTGGATCGCCCACCGCAACGCCTCCAGCGCACCGGCCCGGTCGCCCATCACGGCTTTCTCCGCGACCGCGAACCCGGTCACCTCGGCCCGGCCGCGGTGGTAGCGGCGAACCGCCTCGGCGTCGACCTTGCCGCCCGTGTCGGCGACGAGCTGCGAGGCCGCCGCCGCCAACTCGCGCAGGTCCGACCCCACCGCCTCGATCAGCACCGCCACGGCCTCCGGGTCGGCCTTGCCGCCACCGGCCGCGCGGATCTCGTTGCGCACGAACGCTTCGCGGTCCGCCGCCTTGGTGATCTTGGGGCACTCGGTCACGCGGGCGCCGGCCTTGCGCAGCGCCGCGGGCAGCTCCTTGGCCGCCTTGCTGCGCCCGCCGCCACTGTGGACGACCACCACCGTCACCCCGTCCGCCGGGGCCTTGGCGTAGCCGAGAACCGCGTCGGCGATCTCCTTGCCGCACTCCTGCGCGGCCTCCAGCGCGACCACCCGGCCCTCGGCGAACAGCGACGGGCTCACCAGTTCCGCCAGCTCAGGCGGGGTGAGATCGGTCACGCGGACGCGGGTCAGGTCGGCCTGCGAATCGATTTTCCGTGCCGCCGCCAACGCACCGCGCACCGCGCGCTCGACCAGCAACTCCTCCTCGCCGATGATCAGGTGCACGGCGTCGGGCATGTCAGCGGGCGCACTCACGGCGCGATCCTCCCACGGGCGGCAGACGTCCGGATGGTGGACGTCGCTGGCTGAGGGTCGGGATCGTGACGTAGGTTGAGAGGCACAACTGAATACCGCTCATCCAGAGGGGCAGAGGGATCGGCCCGTAGAAGCCCCGGCAACCCGTCGCACAGCGTCCGCTGGCGATCACGGTGCCAATTCCGACCCGCGGTGCGCGGGAAAGATGAGGAGATACCTCGCGATGACTGCTGTCAGTGTGCCCTCGGCCACCACCTCCTTCGACCTCGGTCCTGCCCGTGCGCTGTCGTGTCGTGAATGCGGCCACCAGACGCCGCTCGCCGCCGAGTACGCCTGTCTCGAGTGTTTTGGGCCGCTGGAAGTGGCCTACGACTTCGGTCGGATCCGTCGCGAGGACATCGAGGCGGGCCCCCGGTCGATCTGGCGCTACCGCGGCCTGCTCCCCGTGCCGACCACCGTCGAGTCGCACCCCAACACCAATCCCGGCGGCACCCGCCTGGTCGAGGCCGACCGCCTCGCCAAGGCCCTCGGCGTCCGCAAGGTGTGGGTGAAGGACGACACCGGCAACCCGACCCACTCGTTCAAGGACCGCGTGGTCGGTGTCGCCCTCGCCGCCGCCCGCGAGCTCGGCTTCAAGGTCCTGGCCTGCCCCTCCACCGGCAACCTGGCCAACGCCGTCGCCGCCGCCGCCGCCCGCGCGGGCTGGCAGTCGGTGGTCCTGGTGCCGTCCACGCTGGAGCGGGCGAAGATCCTCATGACCGCCGTCTACGGCGGCAACCTGATCACCGTCGACGGCAACTACGACGACGTGAACCGGCTGGCACAGGAACTGGCCGCCGAGCACGAGGACTGGGCGTTCGTCAACGTCAACGTCCGCCCCTACTACGCCGAGGGCTCCAAGACGCTCGGGTACGAGGTCGCCGAACAGCTCGGCTGGCGGCTGCCCGACCAGATCGTGGTGCCCATCGCGTCCGGCTCGCAGCTGACCAAGGTCGACAAGGCCTTCCGCGAGCTGGGCGAGCTCGACCTGGTCGAGCAGACCCCGTACCGCGTGTTCGGCGCGCAGGCCACCGGCTGCTCCCCCGTCGCGGCCGCCTTCAAGGCGGGCCACGACGTGGTCACCCCGGTCCGCCCGGACACCATCGCCAAGTCGCTGGCGATCGGCGCCCCCGCCGACGGCCCCTACGTGCTGGACGCCGTCCGCCGCACCAACGGCGCGATCGAGGACGTCACCGACGAAGAGGTCGTCGAGGGCATCCGCCTCCTGGCCCGGACCGAGGGCATCTTCGCCGAGACCGCCGGCGGCGTCACCGTCGCGACCGCGAAGAAGCTCATCGAGACCGGTCAGCTGGACCCGGACGGCGAGACGGTGCTCCTGATCACCGGCGACGGCCTCAAGACCCTGGACGCCCTCGGCGACCGCGTCGGCCCCCGCGCCAACGTCCCGCCGTCGGCCGAGGCCGTCATGAAGGCCCTCCAGGACTGACCCCGCACCGCCCGTTCCCGCCTGAGGCCACGGTTCCCGTGGTTCTCGGCCTCAGGCGGGAACGGCCCCGGTCAGCCCGCCGGCGGCCGGATCGGCGGTGATCGGCCGAGTGCCGGCCACCTCGGTCGCGTCGCGGCTGTCACCTCGGCTGCCGCTCGTCTCATCGGTGCCTCCCGTCTGCCGTTGTGGTCACAGGGCGATCCGGGAGGAGCGCAGCCACCCCGTCCGGGGGAAGGCGGTCAGCTCCGGCAGGACGTGCGGGCCGACCGGTTCGGTGACCACGCGCCAGGCGGTGAGCATCTGCGGCCAGGGTCGTGTCGCCTTCTCCTGGTTGTAGCGCTCGGCGTGCCACTCCTCCGGCGGTATGGCGAGGTCCGCGTCGAACAGGCCGTCGGCGATCAGCCGGTAGGCGGTGTCCGGCGAGTAGACCTGCGCCAGGCGGATCACGCCGGTGGCCGTCGCCCTGGCGACGATGCCCCGCTCGCCGCTGGGCAGCTCCTCGCAGACGTAGTAGGTGAACGCGGGCCGGAGTTCGTCGCTCGGCCAGGGTTGGGCGGTGTAGCCGGGCTGCCACAACGCCCACGCCACGGCCCGGTTGCCGCCTTTCGGCGACCAGCCGGAGTGCAATCGGATCCAGACGTCGTTCTTCATGGTTCTCCCCTTGCCCGTTGTCGTGATGGCCGCCGCTCCCGCGGGCGACCCGCGGCCCGTCCGGGCCTGCCAGGACGGCGGTGTCACCGTCCCGGTCCGTGCGCAGCACCAACGCGCCTCGGCTCGTCAACGCGTCGACCAGCACCCTGCTGGGGTGGCCGTAGCGGTTGTCCGCGCCGACGCTCACCAACGCGATCCGCGGCCGGACCGCCGCGAGGAACGCCGGTGACGAGTACCGCGACCCGTGGTGCGGCACCTTGAGCACGTCGGCCCGCAGGTCCACGTGCCCGCCGAGCAGGTCCGCCTGCCCGGCCAGCTCGATGTCGCCGGTCAACAACACCCGCCCGGCCGCGGTGGAGGCCCGCAGCACCAACGACGCGTCGTTGACCGCCGTGTTCGTGTCCGTCCCGCTCGCCGGGTCCGCCCGCGGTCCCAGCACGTCGAGCTCCAGTCCCGGCCAGCTCAGCCGCTGCCCGGCGGTCAACTCGACCACGCGGACCCCGGCCGTCCGCGCCCGATCCCTCACCTCCTCCCAGGCCCACTCCGGCTCCCGCGACGGCCCCACCGCCACCGCGCCCACACCCCGTTCGGCCAACACCGCCGCCAACCCGCCGACGTGGTCGGCGTGCAGGTGGCTGAGCACCACCAACGGGATCCGCCGCACCCCCAGCCGGCGCAGGCACGACAGCACCGGCACCGGGTCCGGCCCCGCGTCCACCAACACCGCCCGGTCGCGCTCGGCGGTGGCGAGGACCACCGCGTCGCCCTGTCCCACGTCACAGGCCACGACCGACCAGCCGGGCACCGGCCAACCGGGCGAGACCACGTTCAGCGGCACGACCACCACCACCGCGCCGACGACGGCCGCCACGACCAGCGTCCGCACCCGGCGCAGCCTCGTGACCACGTAGCCGAGCACCAGCACCCCGGCCAGCAGCACCCCGCCGACCCAGCCACTGGGCCACGCGACCGCCGCGCCGGGCACGGCCGCCGCGTGCCTGCCGACCGTGATCAGCCAACTCACCGCCGGACCGGCCACCTCGACGACCAACCGGGCCGCCGGCTCGTGCGCCGACGCCAGCACGGTGGCCAGCACACCGAGCACCGTGGCCGGGGCCACGACCGGAGCGACCAGCAGGTTCGCCACCACCGCGACCAGGCTCACCTGGCCGGAGATCCCGGCGACCAGCGGCGCGGTGGCCAGGTTCGCCGCCACCGGCACCGCCAACGCCTCGGCGAAGCCCACCGGGACGCCGCGCTCCTTCATCGCCGCGGCCCACCTCGGCGCGAGCAGGACCAGCGCCGCCGTCGCCACCACCGACAGGCCGAACCCCGGCTCGGTGGCCAACTCCGGGTCGTAGAGCACCAGGACCACCACCGCCGCCGCGAGCGCCGGCAACGCCGACCGCTCCCGACCCAGCACCAGCGCGAGCAACGCCACCGCACCCATCACGGCGGCCCGCAGCACACTCGGCTCCGGCCCGGCCAGCACCACGAACCCGACCAGCGCCGCCATCGCACCCACCGCGCAACCACGCGGACCGACCCGCAGCAACCTCAGCAGCAACAGGACCGCGCCACAGAGGATCGCCAGGTTCGCGCCGCTGACGGCGAGGACGTGGGCGAGACCCGCCGTGCGGAACTCCTCCACCACCCTGGGTGGGAGGCGGGAGGTGTCGCCGACGACGAGCGCGGGCAGCAACCCGGCCGGTTCGGGGTCGAGCGAGGTGCTCGCGTCCCGCAGTCCGGCACGCAGGTCCTCGGCGACCCGCTGCCACACCGGCGCTTCGGTCACGTCCCCCGGAGGTCCCCGAACCCGCAGCACCGCGACCGTCAGCTCACCTCCGCGAGGAGGGGCGAGGGTGCCGCGCGCGGTGACTCGTTGACCCGGAAGGAGATCCCGCCACCGCGCCGCCGGCGCCAGCACGACGATCCGACCACCGTCGTCAAGCGATCCACGCACCAACACCAGGTCGACCCCACCCGCACGCGAGCCGAACCCACTGGTGCGCAAGCCGTGCGGCCGGTTGTCGAGTTCGAAGTGGACGGTGGCGGGAGTGCCCCGCTCCGCCTCGACCCGCAACGGGTGGTGAGCCGCTCCGTGAGCCTGCGCGCCGATCCAACACGCCGCCAACGGACCCGCGACAGCCACCGCCACCGCTGCCGGGCGCCACCGGCGCAAGGCCGGGCCACCGATCACGCCGGCGACCAGACCGACCGCGAGTGCGGCCCACCACGCCCACAACAGCCCGGCCAAGGCCGTCGCCCACACCGCCAGCGCGGCAGGAACCAGATACGCACGAGGACTCACGACCTCACCCTCAAGGTAGACACGGAGAACGACAGCGAACAGGCCAATAGCCCGCACCGCTTACTACGCCATGAACGAGCCGCCCGGATGACAGCGAATTGGACCGATAACGACTGCGATCGGCCGAACGCCCACGCCGCTCGCTACGCCGATCAGCACCGTGGCAGGACCGCTTGTGCGGGAGGATTAGATGAGCCGGGACCATTGCGCTCCCGAAACTCACGATTGAGCCATCGGGATGGCGGCGGTCGAAGCTTGGGTCGAGTGCCGCTTATGTCGAGGCTGAGTCTTGGGGGTGGCAATCGACGGGAGTTCAGGTGCGTTGGATCCGGCTCTTCTGGGCCAAGGGCCAGTCAGTGCGGACTACGGCGGTTGAGTCGGCGATGGGTGCGGTTGGTCAGATCTGCGGCAGGTGATCGTTGACCTCCGTCTCGGGGTGGGGCTGGGGAGGTGAAGTGAGGGCGGCGCGTCTGGTCCGGGGCAGGTGGAGGGTTGGTGTGGACGGGGGTGGGTGCGCGGTTCACGAGCTCACCCAGCGGAACCTCGACAGGGTGGTCAGGCGGGATTTGGCGGTGCGGATGGCACGGCGGA
Organism: Actinosynnema sp. CA-299493; assembly: GCF_050946825.1. NCBI lineage: Bacteria > Bacillati > Actinomycetota > Actinomycetes > Pseudonocardiales > Pseudonocardiaceae > Actinosynnema > Actinosynnema sp. CA-299493. The sequence goes on along the minus strand of NZ_CP191993.1, from coordinate 1,515,442 downwards.
GGCGCGTCAGGAGGGCGGAGGGTTGGCGGCGTTGGAGATGACGGCAGGATCGGGTGGGAGGCATGGTGGTCTCCGAGTGGCGTCAGAGGCGGACGAGGTCGCGGAGTTTGGACAGTTTCGCGTCGCCGATGCCCTCGATCTCGCCCAGTTGGTCGAGGGACGTGAACGGGCCGCGTTTCTGCCTTCGGTCGACGATCCGCTGTGCTGTCACCGGACCGACACCGGGCAGGGTGTCCAGTTGGTCCTTGGTCGCGGTGTTCAGGTTCAGCGGCTCGGTGGTCGTGTCGGCCTGGTGCGGGATGGCGATTCCCACGGCTATCTGCTCGCCGTCGGTGACCTTGCGGGCGAGGTTCAGCGGGGTCAGGTCGGCGCCGGGGTTGGCACCGCCCGCCGCTCGCAGCGCGTCGGCCACCCTCGCGCCGTTCGGGACGGTCACCAGGCCCGGCGTGGGCACCAGGCCCACCACGTTGACGACGAGTTGTTCCTCGGCCCGGGTGACGACGGCGGCCTCGGCCACCGGCAGGTCCGGCGGGCTCTCCGGCACGGGCCGCTCCCACCACAGGGCCAGGGCGACCACCAGCGCCACGCCGGCCATCACGCCCGCCAGCAGGAACCTGCGGCGGTGCGGGACGACGGGTTCGGGCAGCCAGCGGCGCAGCAGGCGGTGCAGCGGGCGGTGCAGCGGGTTGGGCGGATCGGCACCGCCGTCCGACGAGACGAAGACGAGGGTCTCGGCGTCTGACGCGCGGTGTCTGCCCCGCTCCTGGGAGATGAGGGCCTTCAGTCGGGCGGTCGTGGTTTCCGGGTTCTTGTCGAACATGGGATCGACGTTAGGCCGGGTGGAGCAGGGGGTGGGGAGGGAGTTCCCGATCTGTGGACAACTGGCTGAATGATGGATAAGGGGAGCTAGGAGACCCCTCCGGGCAGCACCACGACACCCAGCACACCGGGGCCCGTGTGCGCGCCGATCACCGCTCCGACCTCGGAGATCAGACAGCCGGTCGAGCCGGGCACGCGGTCGTCCAGCAACGCCGCCAGTTCCGCCGCGCGTTCCGGCGCGGCCAGGTGGTGGACGGCCAGGCCGACCGGCCCGGAACCCGCCGCCGACGCCGCCAGGTCGACCAGCCGGCCGATCGCCCGCCCCATCGTGCGCACCTTCTCCAACGGCACGATCCGACCGTCGTCCACGTGCAGCAGCGGCTTCACCGCCAACGCGGTGCCCACCAGCGCGGCGGCGGCGCCGATCCGCCCGCCCCGCCGCAAGTGGTCGAGCGTCTCCACGCAGAAGAACATCCTGACCCTGGCCGCAGCCGCCACGGCGGCTTCCTCCGCGCACGCGGCGTCCCCACCCGCGGCGCACGCGGCCAGCGCAGCGAACCCCAACCCCATGCCCGTGGCCCGCGAGTCGACCACCCTGATCCGGCTCGGGTCGACCTCCTCCGCGGCCAACCGCGCGGCCTCCCACGTGCCCGAGAGGTCACGGGACAGGTGCACGGACACGATCGCCTCCGCGCCCTCGGCCAACGCGGACCGGTACACCTCGGCCAGCTCACCCGGCGTCGGCCGGGACGTGGTCACCCGCCGGTGCTCCCCCAACGCGGCGGCCAGCTCCGCCGGTCCGAAGTCCACCCCGTCCAGCCTGCTGCGACCGTCCACGGCCACGTGCAGCGGCACGACCCGGACGCCGTGCCGCTCGGCGAACCCCTCGGGCAGGTACGCCGTGGAGTCGGTGACGATCGTGGTGGACACGAGTGCCGAGACTACGGCTCCGCCGCACCCGGGTGGCCGACCGCCACGGACCTGATCAGTTCCGCCATGGCCCGCCCGACCAGCTCGTGCCCCTCCCAGCCCCAGTGCATGCCGTCCGGGTTGCCGAGCCGTGACCGAACGTGGTCGCCCACCAACGGCGGCACGTCCAGCAGCGGCACGCCGGTCCCGTCCGCCCACGCACGCAGCGCGCGCTCCCCCGCCGCACGTCCACTGTGCACACCCGCGTAGGCGGACGAGCAGTGCACCGAGGGCGTCATCCCGACCACCCTGATCCGCGGCGCCAGAGCACGCACAGCGCACACCGAGTCGTTCAGGTACCGCACGGTCACGCGAGGCGGCAGCGCCACCGGGTACCCGCAGAACGCCCGCGACAGCACCGGCTGCAACGTCCGGTACCCGGCCCGGGCCCGTCGCCGCAGCCCGTCCGGCCGCAGGTAGCGCAAGCCCTGCCGCAGGTAGGTCGGCAACGGCGACGGCAGCGTGTCCATGTGCCCCACCGCCAGCACCACCACGTCCGTGCGCGGCAGCAACGACCACACCCGAGGGTCCCCGGTCAACGACCACCAGGCATCACGGGCCGTCCAGCCGAACCCCGCCGCCAGCTCCGCGTGCCCGCCCAACGCCGACGCCGCGACGTTCGGCCACAACCCGGGGTGGTCGGCGGGCAACGGCCCCTGCGGACCGTGGAACGAGAGCGAATCGCCGAGGACGAGCAGTCTCACCTGGTGCTTCCGGCGTTGTACGACGACAGCCGCCACCTGCCGTCGCCGTGCGGCCGACGGACGAAGACGGTCCAGTGGCAGTTGCCGATGCCGCCCAGCAGCGCCCAGCGGTCGACCGGCAGTTCCAGCAACCTCCCGGTCAACGCGCTGATCAGGCCGCCGTGCGCGCACAGCATGACCGTGCCGGAGAACTCCGCGTCCACCTCGGCCACCACGGCGAGAGCGCGCTCGGCGACCACCACGCGCGTCTCGCCGTCCGGCGGCGCCAGGGTGCCGTCGGCCCGCCACAGGTCCAGCGAGCCCGGCCACTCCGACTCGATCTCGGTCGAGGTCAGCCCCTGCCACTTGCCCAGGTGCGTCTCGCGCAGCCGTTCGTCGACGCGCAGGTCGACGCCGGTCGCGTCGGTGAACACCGTGGCGGTGTCCCTGGCGCGGCGCAGGTCGGAGGCGACCACCAGCTCGGGCTCGAACCCGGCGAGCACCGGCACCGCGAACCGCGCCTGGTTCCACCCGGTCTCGGTCAGCGACGAGTCCAGGTGGCCCTGCATGCGACCGGTCGCGTTGTAGTCGGTCTCACCGTGCCGCCACAGCACGAGCCGGTTCAGGGTCATGCCTCGGCGACCTCGTCGGCCGGTGGTCCGGCGTCGAACTCGATGCGCGGGCAGTCCTTCCACAGCCGCTCCAGGCCGTAGAAGGTGCGTTCCTCCGCGTGCTGGACGTGCACGACCACGTCCACGAAGTCCAGCAGGACCCAACGGCCCTCGCGCGCGCCCTCACGGCGGACCGCCTTGCGGCCGATCTCGCGCAACTTCTCCTCGACGCCGTCCACGATCGCGCCGACCTGCCGCTCGTTCGCGGCGGAGGCGATCACGAAGCAGTCCGTGATCACCAGTTGGTCGGACACGTCGAGCACGATCACGTCGTGCGCCTTCTTGTCGGCTGCCGCGTCAGCGGCGGCCAGCGCCAACCGTCGTGCCTCGTCGGTGGCTGCCACGTCACTCCTCATCACACCGGCGGGCGCCGTTACGCCCGCACGAGTCAATGAGGGTACCGGCGTCCCCGGCTCAGTCCGGCATCGAGTAAAGCCGACGCTTGCTTATGTACTGGACGACACCATCCGGCACGAGGTACCAGACGGGCAGTCCGGCGGCCGTCCGGTCGCGAACGGCGGTCGACGAGATGGCCATCGCGGGCACCTCCACCAGCGACACCGCGCCCGGCGGCAGGTGGGTGTCGACCAGTTCGTAACCCGGTCGGGTGACTCCGATGAAGTGGGCCAGGCCGAACACGTCGTCCGCGCGCCGCCAGGACAGGATCTGCTCCAGCGCGTCCGCGCCGGTGATGAAGAACAGGTCCGCGTCCGGGCGCCCGACCTTGAGGTCGGTGAGGGTGTCGATGGTGTACGTCGGGCCCGGCCGGTCGATGTCCACCCGGCTGACCGAGAACCGCGGGTTGGACGCGGTGGCGATGACCGTCATCAGGTACCGGTCCTCGGCCGCGCTGACCTCGCGCTCGCTCTTCTGCCAGGGCTGGCCCGTCGGCACGAAGACGACTTCGTCGAGGTCGAAGCGGGCCTGGACCTCGCTGGCCGCGACCAGGTGCCCGTGGTGCACCGGGTCGAAGGTGCCACCCATGACGCCGATCCGCCGGTTCGACATGGGAGGTGAGCCTAGTTCGGGTGGTGCGCGGGCGACCGGTCGCTCCCCGAAAGGCCGCCCGCGCACTCGTGCCCCGGTCGCGGCCCGGGGGAGTGGGCCGCGACCGCGGATCGCGCGGCCCACCCCGAATCCAGAGCCGCACGGTAGAGGAACGCGCACGTCACGCGGTTATGACGCGATCGGCTGGAATTTTTTCTACAGCTGCGGCGCGAGCACCGTGCCGTCCGCCGAACGCACCAGGATGGCCTCCATCGGGCACGACTCCGCGGCGTCCACGACCGCGTCGTCCGGGTCCACCGCCGACTTGATCGGCGTGGCCGTGCCGCCGTCGAGGCGGAAGTGGTCCGGCGCGATCGACGTGCACATGCCGGTCCCGAGGCACGCGCTCTTGTCGACTTCGATCGTCCACTCGCTCATCGGTCTACCACCTCACCAGTAGTCGTTCGGGGCCTCGCACCAGTCTGCCCTTCTTGAACACCACGTCGTCGGCCAGCTCCAGGTGCGGGAACCTATTGAGCAAGGTCGAGATGGAGACCTGCAACTCCATCCTTGCCAAGGGCGCGCCGATGCAGTGGTGCACGCCGTGGCCGAACGCGAAGTGCGGGTTGTGCTCGCGGTGGAAGTCCAGCTCATGGGGGTTGGGGAACACCGCCGGGTCGCGGTTGGCCACCAAGCCGTCCACGAACACCGCCTCACCGGCGCGGATCGTCACGCCCGACAGCTCCACGTCGGCGGTGGCGATCCGGGGGAAGCCGGGCGAGCCGGACAGCTTCGTGATCCGGAGCAGCTCCTCCACGGCGGCCGGCACCAGCGACGGGTCCGCGCGCAGCTCCGCCAACCGGGCCGGCTGGCGGAGCAGCTGGTAGACGAAGTTGCCGATCTCGCTGCCGGTCGTCTCGTGGCCCGCGATGAGCAGCGTGACGCCGAACGACACCAGCTCCTCCTCGGTGAGCCGGTCGTCGTTGTCGTGCGCGTGCACCAGCACGGTGAGCATGTCGTCGGCCGGGTTCTCGCGCTTGTCCTCGACCAGCTCGCGGATGTAAGCGCGCAGCGACGCCGCGCCGGCTTCGATCTCGGGCACGGTGAACGCGGTGATCGCCACCGCCGCGTCCGACCACTCGCGGAACTTGGCCCGGTCCGGCATCGGGACGCCCAGCATCTCGCTGATGAGCGTGATGGCCACCGGCATGGCCAGGGTGTCGACCAGGTCCGCGGGCGGTCCCTGGGCCTCCAGGTCGTCCAGCAGGCCGTCCACGATCTGCTGGGCGCGTTCACGCAGCTGCCCGGTGCGACGGGCGGTGAACGCCTTGGCCAGGATCCGGCGCAACCGGGTGTGCTCCGGCGGGTCCATGCTCAGGATGGTGGTGATGTTCGGCACTGCGGGCATGGTCCGCGGTGGGTCGTAGTCGGCGTCCATCACCGGCGCCCGGCTGAACCTCGGGTCGGCCAGCACGACCTTGGCGTCGGCGTACCGGGTGACCAGCCAGGCCTCCCGGCCGTACGGCAGCCGCACGCGGGCCACCGGCTCGTCCCGTTGCAGCTCCAGGTAGGTCTCGTTGACGACGAGGTCGTCGGGTTCGGGGAACGGGTAGGACCTGGCCGCCATCGGTACCCCCACTGCCAGTGATCACTTTGCCCCCGACAGTAGGTATCCCGCCGGGCACGGGGGACGTGCTCCGCGACGCCGCTACGGCTTTCACCGGCGGCGCTGCGGAGCCCTCGTCCGCCAGGGCTGGGGCGCGAGCACCGCACCGTCCGCCGAACGCACCAGGACGGCCTCCACCGGGCACGACTCCGCGGCGTCGATCACCGCGGCGTCCGGGTCCACCGGCTCATCGGGTCACCACCGCACCGGCAGCGCCTGCGGGCCGCGGATGAGCCGGCCCTTCTTGAACGTCACGTCGCCGGCCGACCGGAGCAGCGGGAACCGCTCGATCAGGGTGCCGATGGCCACCTGCAACTCCATCCGGGCCAGGGGCGCGCCGATGCAGTGGTGCGCGCCGTGGCCGAACATGATGTGCGGGTTGTGCTCGCGGTGGAAGTCCAGCTCATGGGGGTTGGCGAACACCGACGGGTCGCGGTTCGCCGTGACGTTGTTGACGAACACCGCCTCCCCCGGCTTGATCGTCACGCCGGACAGCTCGACCTCCGCGGTCGCGATCCGGGGGAAGCCCGCGGAGCCGCCCAGCGCGGTGAACCTCAGCAGCTCCTCGATCGCGGCGGGCACCAGCGACGGGTCCGCCCTCAGCTCGTCGAGCCGGTCCGGCCTGCGCAGCAGCTGGAAGACGAAGTTGCCGATCTGGTTCGCGGTGGTCTCGTGCCCCGCCACCAGCAGCGTCACCCCGAACGAGACCAGCTCCGGCTCGCTGAGCCGGTCGTCGTTGTCACGCGCGGCGACCAGCACGGAGAGCATGTCGTCGGTGGGCTCGGCGCGCTTGCGCTCGACCAGCCCGCCGATGTAGGTCCGCAGCGCCTGGGCGGCGGCCAGGATCTCCTCGTGGGTGAACGCGGTGATCGCCACCGCCGCTTCCGACCAGGCGCGGAACTGGCGTCGGTCCTCGACCGGCACGCCGAGCATCTCGCAGATGATCGTGATGGGCAGCGGCATGGCCAGCGCCTCGACCAGGTCCGCGGGCGGGCCCTGCGCCTCCATGTCGTCCAGCAGGCCGTCCACGATCCCCTGGGCGCGCTCGCGCAGCTGCTCGGTGCGCCGCGCCGTGAACGCCTTCGCGACCAGCTTGCGCAGCCGCGTGTGGTCCGGCGGGTCCATGCTCAGGATGTTCGTGTCCGTCGGCATCGTCGGGAGGGTGCGCGGCACGTCGGCGCCCGGCTCCATCACCGCCGCCCGGCTGAACCTCGGGTCCGCGAGCACGGTCTTGACGTCCTCGTAGCGGGTGGCCAGCCAGCCCTCGCCGCCGTAGGGCAGCCGCACCCTGGCGACCGGCTCGTCCCGTTGCAGCTCGAAGTACGTCGGGTTGATCTCCAAGTGGTCGAGCTCGGCGAACGGATAGGACCTGGTCTCCATCGTCTACCCCCGTGTAAGCACTCGCTTACATCCGACAGTAGGCAGGTCGTCACGGACCGTCAACCGGGTTCGCTGCGTTCCAACAGGACGGAGGCCGCTCGCGTCACCAAGGACGCGACGGTCGCGGCGTCCGCGTCCGCCAAGGGCTCTTTGCCGAACACGCCGCGCAGCACGCCGATGCCGACGACCCACGCCAGGACGAGGTCCGCGCGCAGCTCCGCGTCCTCCGCGTCGGTGAGGGACGACAGAGCGCGCGCGTACTCCTCACCCAGCTGCCGCCGCACGACCTCCGCCGCCGAGTCGTGGTGCGAGGACCGCAGCACCGCGTACAACGGGTGGTCCTCGCGCCTCGGCCTCTCCTCCATCATCCGCAGCAGCACGTTGCGCAACAGGTGCTCGGCGGGCGAGTCCTCCAGCAGCTCACGGCTCTGCGTGGCCAGCACGGTCGCGAACAAGGCGTCCTTGCTGCCGTAGTAGCGGAACAGCAGGGCCTGGTTCACGCCCGCGAGGCTCGCGATGTCACGCACCGTGGTCCGGTCGAACCCGCGCTCGCCGAACAGCTTCGTGGCGGCGTCCAGCAACGCCGCCCTGGTCGCGGCGGCGTCCCGGGGCCGGCTCACGACACCGGCCGGACGTGCCCCTCGCCCCAGACCACCCACTTGGACGAGGTCAGCTCGGCCAACCCCATCGGGCCGCGGGCGTGCAGCTTCTGGGTGGAGATGCCGATCTCCGCGCCCATGCCGAACTCGCCGCCGTCGGTGAACGCGGTGGACGCGTTGACCATGACCGCCGCCGCGTCGACCCTGGTGGTGAACCGGCGGGCCGCGGCGAGGTCGCTGGTCACGATGGCCTCGGTGTGGCCGGAGCCGTGCGCGGCGATGTGCCCGATGGCCTCGTCGATCGAGCCGACCACGCGGGCGGCGATGTCCAGCGACAGGTACTCGGTGTCCCAGTCCTCGTCGGTGGCGGCCTGGACCCTGGGGTCGCCGGCGAACCGCTCGTCGCCGTGGATGGTGACGTCCGCCGCCCTGAGGGCGTCGATGATGCGGGGCACGAACTCGTCCGCGACGGAGGCGTGCACGAGCAGTGACTCGGCCGCGTTGCACACGCTGGTGCGGCGGGTCTTGGAGTTGAGCACGATGCGCTGCGCCATGTCGAGGTCGGCGCTCGCGTCCACGTACACGTGCACGTTGCCCACGCCGGTCTCGATGGCCGGCACGGTGGCCTGCTGCACGACGGCGTTGATCAGGCCCGCGCCACCGCGCGGGATCACCAGGTCGACCAGGCCGCGCGCGGTGATCAGGTGGGTGACCGAGGCGCGGTCGTGGCACGGCAGCAGCTGCACGGCGTCGGCGGGCAGGCCGGCGGACTCCAGCGCGTCGCGCAGGATCGCGACCAGCGCGGCGTTCGAGTGCTCGGCGGTGGACGAACCGCGCAGCAGGGCCGCGTTGCCGGACTTCAGCGCCAGGCCGGCCGCGTCCACGGTGACGTTCGGACGGGCTTCGTAGACCATGCCGACCACGCCCATCGGGACGCGGACCTGCTTGAGCTCGAGGCCGTTCGGCAGGATCGAGCCGCGCAGCACCTCACCGATCGGGTCCGGGAGGCCGGCCACCGTCTCCAGGCCCTGGGCCACGCCCTCGATCCGGGCGTCGGTGAGCGTGAGGCGGTCCAGCAGGCCCTGGTTCAGGCCCGAGGCCTTGCCCGCTTCGAGGTCCTTGCCGTTGGCCTCCAGCACCTCGGCGGCGCGGGTGCGCAGCGCGGCGGCCATCTCGTGCAGCGCGGCGTCCTTGCCCTCCCGGGTGGCGAGGACGAGCTCGTTGGCGGCGACCCGGGCGCGCCGAGCCGCGGCGTGCACCTGTTCGCGCAGGTCATCAGTCACGTCGTCAAGCCTACGGTCACCCGGTCGTGGTTGTCTTCGAGGTTCCCGAGGATCGGACGGCCGTCCACGATCGGGTGAAGCCGCGGCCGGGACCGTCGCACAGGTGTCCGTCTTGTCGGGGCGGTCTGCCACTGTGTCGCCATGGACGACAGCGCGTTGCGGGAACTGGCCGAGGAACGGCTGAGGGCTTTGGCGGGCCCTCAGGCCGTGCTGCGTGACGACCAGTGGACGGCCATCCGCGCGCTGGTGTCCGAACGGCGGCGGGCGCTGGTGGTGCAGCGCACGGGGTGGGGCAAGTCCGCCGTCTACTTCATCGCCACGGCGCTGCTGCGGTCCCTGGGCGAGGGGCCGACGGTGATCGTGTCGCCGTTGCTGGCGTTGATGCGCAACCAGGTCGACGCCGCCGCGCGGGCGGGCGTGCACGCGGCGACGATCAACTCGGCCAACACTGACGAGTGGCAGGACGTGCAGGACCGGGTGGCGTCCGGTGACGTGGACGTGCTGCTGGTGTCGCCGGAGCGGCTCAACAACCCGGACTTCCGGGACACGGTGCTGCCGTCGCTGACCGCGTCGGCGGGGCTGCTGGTGGTGGACGAGGCGCACTGCATCTCCGACTGGGGCCACGACTTCCGGCCGGACTACCGGCGACTGCGGACGTTGCTGACCGAGCTGCCGGCCGGCGTGCCGGTGCTCGCCACCACGGCCACGGCCAACGACCGGGTGGTGCGCGACGTGGCCGACCAGCTCGGGCTGGGCGCGGGCACGGACGCGTTGGTGCTGCGAGGGCCGTTGGACCGGGCGAGCCTGCGGCTGGCCGCGGTCCGGCTGCCGACCGCCGAGGCCAGGCTGGGGTGGCTGGCCGAGCGGCTGGAGCGGCTGCCCGGCTCGGGGATCATCTACACGCTCACGGTGGCGGCGGCGGACGACGTGGCGGCGTTCCTGCGCGAACGCGGCTACGAGGTGACGGCGTACTCGGGCCGCACCGACCCGGCCGAGCGCCAACGGGCCGAGGAGGACCTGCTGGCGAACCGCGTCAAGGCGCTGGTGGCGACGTCGGCGCTGGGCATGGGGTTCGACAAGCCGGACCTGGGGTTCGTGGTGCACCTGGGCGCGCCGCCCTCCCCCATCGCCTACTACCAGCAGATCGGCCGCGCCGGGCGTGGTGTGGAGCGGGCCGAGGTGCTGTTGCTGCCCGGCCCGGAGGACAAGGACATCTGGGCGTACTTCGCGTCGCTGGCGTTCCCGCCGGAGCACGTGGTGCGGCAGGTGCTCGACGCGCTGCCGGCGGACCGGGCGATGTCGACGGCGGCGCTCGAGCCGGTGGTGGAGCTGTCGCGCACCCGGTTGGAAGTGGTGTTGAAGGTGCTCGACGTGGACGGCGCCGTGCGGCGGGTGCGCGGCGGGTGGGTGGCGACGGGGCAGCCGTGGTCCTACGACGCCGAGCGGTACGAGCGGATCGAGGCGGCGCGGCAGGTGGAGCGGCAGGCGGTGCTCGACTACCTCGCCACCGACGGCTGCCGCATGGAGTTCCTGCTGCGGCAGTTGGACGACCCGCACGCGGCGCCGTGCGGGCGGTGCGACAACTGCACCGGGGAGCGGCCGTCGGCGGAGGTGTCGGACACGGCGGCGTCGGCGGCGCGGGAACGGCTGCTGCGGCCCGGCGTCGAGGTGGAGCCGCGCAAGATGTGGCCGACCGGGATGGCGGCGGCCGGGGTGTCGCTGTCCGGGAAGATCACGCCGGGCGAGATCGCGGCGACCGGGCGGGCGTTGGGGCGGTTGACCGACATCGGTTGGGGCAACCGGTTGCGGTCGTTGTTCGCCGGGGCCGACCAGGAGATCCCCGACGACGTGTTCGCCGCGTGCGTGAAGGTGCTCTCCGCGTGGAGTTGGGCGCAACGGCCGGTGGGCGTGGTGACGGTCGGGTCGCGGTCCAGGCCCGCGCTCGTGGGCAGCTTCGGGCAGCGGATCGCGGCGGTCGGGCGGCTGCCGCTGCTCGGGCAGGTGTGGCTGGGCGAGGCGACGCGCCGGGCCAACAGCGCGCAACGGCTGGCGGGGCTGGTGCGCGAGACCGACGTGCCGGACCTGTCCGGTGTGGACGGTCCGGTGCTGCTGGTGGACGACCAGGTCGACACCGGGTGGACCATGACGGTCGCGACGCGGCTGCTGCGGCGGGCGGGGGCATCGGCGGTGCTGCCGTTCGCGTTGGCGGTGACGGCGTGACGAGGAGGTGGGGGTGACGGGGTGAGACTGACGACGGAACGGTTGGTGTTACGGCCTTTCACGACGGCCGACGTGCCCGTGCTCGCCGCCTACCGGTCGGAGCCGGAGGTGGCCAGGTACCAGGGTTGGGAAGCGCCGTTCTCCTTGGTGCAGGCGCGGGAGTTCGTGCGGGACGTCGGGGCGGCCGACCCGACCGCGGCGGGCTGGCACCAGTTCGCGATCGAGGCGGACGGGGTGCTCGTCGGTGACGTCGGGGTGGGTCTGCACGAGAACCGGAGGCAGGCCGAGATCGGGTACACGCTGGCGACCGCGTACCAAGGGCGCGGGTACGCGGCGGAGGCCGTGCGGCGGGTGTTGGCGTACCTGTTCGAGGTGCGCGGGCTGCACCGGGTGTCCGCCGAGTGCGACGCCCGCAACGTCCGGTCGGCGCGGTTGCTGACCAAGCTCGGGTTCCGGCAGGAGGGGCACCGGGTGCGGAGCACGTGGGCGAAGGGAGAGTGGACGGACGACCTGCTGTTCGGGCTGCTGGCCGAACAGTGGCGGGCAGGCACGACCTGACGCGGCCGGTGCCGGCCCGGGAGCATCCTCCTTCCTCACACCCAGGGGATCGCGCACTTCCACAGCCGTGACATCACCGCAAACCACCCGGGCGGGGCTGTCGCGTCACCCATCCGCGAACGCCGCCAGGCACGCTCGCGACAGGGTTCGGTGAAGGATCTACCGGCTGCGGCTGCTTTGTGGTTGTGTCCAACCATGGCTGCCCTGGAGATCGCGACCCAGCACCGCCTGCCCCTCCGCGAGCTCGTCGTCCGTCACGCACCGCACCAACCCGGGCCAACACCCGTTGATCATCCCGGCCTCGGGCGACCTCGCGGCACGATCACGATCACCGCTGTCGCCACGGGGACCGGCGGGCAGGACCGTTCGGTCCGAGCGGGGGTCCGGCCATGAGCGAGACCACCACCGAGCAGCGACCCCACCGGCTGCCGGTCAGGAAGTTGGTCGCGGCCAGCATCGGCAACGCCATCGAGTGGTACGACTGGACGATCTACGCGACGTTCTCGATCTACTTCGCCACCCAGATCTTCCCGAAGGACAACCCGCGGCTCGCGTTGATCAACACGCTCGCGGCGTACGCGATCGCGTTCTTCTTCCGCCCGTTGGGCGGGTACCTGCTCGGGCGGTTCGCCGACCTGCGCGGGCGGCGGACGGCGATGCTGCTGACCATCGTCCTGATGGCCGGCGGTTCGGTCGCGATCGGGCTGCTGCCGACCTACGCCCAGGTGGGGTGGTTGGCGCCGGTGCTGCTGCTGGTGGCCCGTGTCGCGCAGGGCTTGTCGCTGGGCGGTGAGGTCTCCAACGCCTCGGCGTACCTGGCGGAGATCGCGCCGCCGCGCCGGAGGGGGCGGTACTCGGCCTTCTTCTACATCTCCACCGGCACCGCCGTGCTGGTCGCGTCGCTGCTCGGGTACGCGCTGTCCCGCTCGCTCGACGCCGCCCAGTTGGCGTCGTACGGCTGGCGCATCCCGTTCCTGGTCGGCGGCGTGCTGGGGCTGGTGGGCCTGTGGCTGCGGCGCAGCCTGGAGGAGACCGAGCAGTTCGAGCACAACAAGGCCAAGGCGCAGCAGCTCAAGCGCCCGCTGCTGACGACCCTGCGCGAGCACCCCAAGGCGGTGGGGCGGCTCATCGGCTTCACCATGCTGTCGACGCTGTGCTACTACACGTTCTTCAGCGCGCTGACGCCGTTCGCGGTGACCAAGCGGGGTGCGGACGCCGGTGACGTGTTCCTCGCCCTGTCGATCGCGACGGCCCTGTTCATCGTCCTGCAGTACCCGATGGGCGCGTTGTCGGACCGGGTCGGCCGCAAGCCCCAGCTGCTGGCCTGGTCGGCCGCGACGGCGGTGCTGGTGGTGCCGCTGTCCACGCTGATCGGGCCGGGCTTCGGCAACCTGCTGCTGGTGTTCTGCGTCGGTCTCGGGCTCTACACGGCCATGACGTCGATCGCGCCGGCCGTGATGAGCGAGCTGTTCCCGACCGAGCTGCGCGCCCTGGGCATCGGCTCCTGGTACAACCTGACCGTGGCGTTGTTCGGCGGCACCGCGCCGCTGGTGATCCAGTGGCTGCCGGGCAGCACGTTCTTCGTCTACGTCGCGGCCGGGGCCGCCATCGCGTTCGTCGTCATCCTCACGATGCCCGAGACGAAGGGCGAGACCCTGCGGTAACGCCGCGTCAGGAGGTCGCGGACAGCCGGGACAACGGCTCGTCCGACAGCTCCCGCAGGGCCTCCAGCACCGTGTCGCGCCGGGTCGGGGACAGCTCGGCCAGGAAGCCGTCCTCCAGGCGCCGGATCGCGGCACGGGCGCCGCGCAACCGCTTGCGCCCCTCCGCGGTCGGCTCGATGATCCGCGCCCGCCGGTCGTCCGGATCGGGCCGCCGGGACACCAGCCCCTCGGCCTCCATCCCGTCGATGATCGCGACCATCTTCGTCTTGTCCACGTCGACCGCCCTGGCCAGCGCCAACTGGGTCGGCGCGGCGCCCTGGGACAGCTCGGTGAGCACCACGTAGGCCCACATGCCCAGCCCGTGCCGCTCCAGCAGCGGCAGTTCCGCGGCCACGAGCGCCTTGGTCAGCCGGTGCAGCAGCGCGGCGAGGTCCTGCCGTTCCTCCTCGACCATGCCGGTGATGGTAGTCACCACAAATCGTCTCAGTTTCCAACTATCTTAAGTTCGGACGAATTGCCGAACACCTGGAGTCGACGTGCTCAGGAGCAAGTGGATCACCGGCCCGGAGGCGGACTTCGCGGGACCGGTGCTCGTCAGCGTCACCGAGTTCACGCTCGACGGCCTCCACCGCACGCCGGGCGCCTACCGGGCGGGCTTCACGCTCAGCCGTGAGTGGCCGGGCCTGAACGGCGCGGTGGGCCTGTGGCTGTGGGCCGAACCGCTGCGCAAGCGCCTGGGCTCGGTCTCGGTGTGGCGCGACCAGGCGGGCATGCGCGGCTTCGTCGGCCTGCCCGCGCACGTGGCGATCATGCGCAAGTACCGGGACCTCGGCGTCACCCGCGCCACCACCTGGCACACCGACGACGTCGACCCGCACGTGATCTGGCGGACCGCCGGCCGGTGGCTGCGCGACCGCGGCTAAGCCCGCAACGGCACCAGGTCGTCGGCGTGCACGACCTCCCGGCGCTGCTCCGCCGGCAGGTCGCCGGTCTTGCGGCCGATCAGGGCGGGCAGCTCGGCGGCGTCGAAACCGACCACGCCGCGCGCCACCACGTGCCCGGACTGGTCGACCAGCTCGACCACGTCACCGGCCTCGAACGCGCCCTCCACGCCGGTGATGCCCGCCGCCAGCAGCGAACGCCTCCGGCCGACGACCGCGGCCACCGCGCCGTCGTCCAGCACCAGCCTGCCGGTCGCGTCGGCCGCGTGCCCCAGCCAGAAGCGGCGCGCGGTCAGCCTCGGGCCGGTCACCGCGAACGCCGTGCCGACGTCCGCCGTGCTCAACGCCCGTGACGCGTCCGCCGCACCCGCCAGCAGCACGGGGATGCCCGCCGACGCCGCCAGCCTGGCCGCAGCCAGCTTCGACGCCATGCCGCCCGTGCCCAGGCCCGACGCACCGGACGAACCCGCCCGCACACCGTCCACATCGGACGGGCCGGCCACCTCGGTGACGCGTTGCGCGCCCGGCTGCCGGGGGTCGCCGTCGTAGAGCGCGTCGACGTCGGAGAGCAGGAACAACGCGTCCGCGCCGACCAGGTGCGCCACCAGCGCGGCCAACCGGTCGTTGTCGCCGAACCGGATCTCCTCGGTGGCCACCGTGTCGTTCTCGTTCACCACCGGCACCGCGCCCAACGCCAGCAGCCGGGAGAACGTGCGCTGCGCGTTGCGGTAGTGCGACCGCCGCACGACGTCGTCCGCCGTCAGCAGCACCTGCCCGACGGTCAACGAGAACCGCCCGAACGAGTTCGCGTACGCGTGCGCCAGCGCCAACTGGCCGACGCTCGCCGCCGCCTGCTGCGTGGCCAGGTCACGGGGCCGCCGCGTGACTCCCAGCGGCGCGAGACCGGCCGCGATAGCACCCGACGACACCAGCACCACCTGGCTGCCCGCCGCGCACCGCGCCGCGACCGCGTCCACCAGGGCGTCCAGCCGAGCCCGGTCCAACCCGCCGGCGGCGGTGGTCAACGACGAGGACCCGACCTTCACCACGACCCGGGACGCCGCGGACACCGCCTGCCGGGCCTGCGACGCCGCCACCGCTCCGATCACTCCTCGGTGTCCTCTTCGAACTCGTCGTACTCGCCCGGGATGCGCCGGGCCTTCTTCGCCGCCAACCGGTCGGACGCGCCGACGCGGTTGCTGACCTCCAGCCGCACGTCCGTGCCGCGACCGCTCATGGTCATCGCGATGCCCGAGGGCGTCGTCGGCTCCCAGTCGAACACCAGGTCGCCGATGGTGACCTGGCAGCCCGGCTCGGCGCCCTTCTTGACCAGCGCGTCCTCGACCCCGAGGCGGGCGAGCCGGTCGGCGAGGTAACCGACCGCCTCGTCGTTGTTGAAGTCGGTCTGCCGGATCCACCGCTCGGGCCGCTCGCCGCGCACGATGAAGCCGCCCTCGCTCAGCGGGTCCTCCACCACGGTGAAGCCCTGGTCGTCCACGGCCCTGGGCCGCAGCACGATCCGGGTCGACTCCTGCTTCGGCTTCGCCGCCCGGTACTCCTCGACCACCCGCGCCAAGGCGAACGTCAGCTCACGCAGGCCCTCGCGGCTGGCCGTGGACACCTCGAACACCGGCAGGCCGCGTGCCTCGATGTCCGGGCGCACCAGCTCGGCCAGCTCACGGGCCTCCGGGACGTCGATCTTGTTCAGGACCACGACGCGCGGCCGTTCGGCCAGGTCGTCGGCCAGGGAGGGGGTGTACTTCGCCAGCTCCTGCTCCAGCGCGTCGATGTCCGACAGCGGGTCGCGGTCCGCCTCGTATGTCGCGCAGTCCACGACGTGCACCAGCACCGCGCAGCGCTCGATGTGCCGCAGGAAGTCCAGGCCGAGGCCCTTGCCCTCGGACGCGCCGGGGATCAGGCCGGGCACGTCCGCCATGGTGAAGACGGTCTCGCCGCCGGTGATCACGCCCAGGTTCGGCACCAGCGTGGTGAACGGGTAGTCGGCGATCTTCGGCTTGGCCGCGGACAGCACCGAGATCAGCGACGACTTGCCCGCCGACGGGAAGCCGAGCAGGCCGACGTCCGCGACGGACTTCAGCTCCAGCACGAGGTCGTGCTGCTCCCCCGGTTCACCCAGCAGGGCGAAACCGGGCGCCTTGCGGGCCTTGGACGCCAGCGAGGCGTTGCCGAGGCCGCCACGACCACCCTGGGCGGCGATCAGCCGGGTGCCCTCGCCGACGAGGTCCGCGACCACCTGGCCCTCGGGCGTCATGACGACCGTGCCGTCGGGCACGCGCAGTTCGAGGTCCGCGCCGTGCGCGCCGTCGCGGTTGCCGCCCTGTCCGCCCTTGCCGCTGCCGGCGGCGGCGTTGGGGCGGAAGTGGAAGTCGAGGAGCGTGTGGACCTGCGAGTCCACGACCAGCACGACGTCGCCGCCCTTGCCGCCGTTGCCGCCGTCGGGGCCACCGAGCGGCTTGAACTTCTCGCGGTGCACGGACGCGACCCCGTTGCCCCCGTCACCTGCGGCGACGTGGATGACGACCCGGTCGACGAAGCGGGACACGGGGACTTCCTTTCCTAAAGAAGCAACGAGGGGCGGGAGCCGGAATGCACCGGTCCCGCCCCTCGTCGGAGGTCGTTCCGTCGTCGCCCGAGGCGCTTAAGCAGCAGCCTCGACCGGGACGATGTTCACGGTCTTGCGACCGCGCTTGCTACCGAACTCGACCGCACCGGGCGTCAGCGCGAACAGCGTGTCGTCCTTGCCGCGGCCGACGTTGACACCGGGGTGGAACTTGGTGCCGCGCTGGCGGATCAGGATCTCGCCGGCCTTGACGACCTGACCGCCGAACCGCTTCACGCCGAGGTACTGGGCGTTGGAGTCACGGCCGTTGCGGGAGCTGGAGGCGCCCTTCTTGTGTGCCATGGCTAGTCAGATCCTCACTTACCGGTGATGCCGGTGACCTCGACGCGGGTCAACTTCTGGCGGTGACCCTGGCGCTTGTGGTAGCCGGTCTTGTTCTTGAACTTGTGGATGCGGATCTTGGGGCCCTTGGTCTGCTCGACGACCTTGCCGGTCACCGAGAACTTCGCCAGGGCGTCCGCCGCGGAGGTGACGTCATCGCCGTCCACAACGAGAAGCGGCGCCGCGAAGGTGATCTCGGTGTCCGGCTCGCCCTCGAGCTTCTCGACCTCGATGACGTCGCCGACAGCCACCTTGTACTGCTTGCCGCCGGTCTTGACGATCGCGTACATCGGGACGGAAGTCTCCTGCTACTCGACGGGACGGGATCGCGCGCGCCTCGGCTGCACTGACAACGAGCGAGCTGGGCTTCACGCGACAGGGCCCACCGGACGGCGGGCCGCGTATCAGGTTACGTGGCGGTGGACTGCGGGGTCAAACCGGGGTGGGTGTACTGCCCCCGAGACGCCGGAACCGCTGCTCAGCCAGGCTGGGCAGCGGTTCCGGCGAGGCGGTGGATCAGCTCTCCTTGGCCCCGTCCAGCGGCGGGCCGGCGGGCCGGGAGGCGGCGCGGCGGGCCGTGCGGCGACGCGTGGTCACCGCGGGCGCGCTCGGCTCGACGTGGCCGTTGAGCGGCTGCTCGGCGACCGGGGCCGGGGCGCTCGCCCGCGGGGCGGGCGGGACCTCCACCGGCGTCACCGCGACGGGCGGGGTGACGGGCTCGGGCACCATGGCGGGCTTGGTCACCCGCCGGCGGGTCCGCCCGGTCTTGACGGGCTCGGCGACGGGCACCGAGGGCGCCTCGACGGCCTGCTCGACGACCGGCTCCGCCGTGACCGCGGTCGCGGCAGGCGCGACCGGCTCGTGAGCGGGCTGCTCGGCGACCGGCTGCTCGGGAGCGGCCTGCCGGGCGACGGGTTGCCGGACAGCGGGCTGCTGCGGCTCAGGTTGCTGCGGCTCGGGCTGCTCGGGCGCGGACTGCTCGGGCTGCTCGTCGCCGTGCTTGATGACCGCACCGGCCTCGCGGCGGGCCCGGCGGCGTTGGCGGCGGTCGCGCTTCGGGGTTTCCGGCGCGGCCTCCTCCTCCACCACGGCGGACAGGGGCTCGACCGACGTCGACTGCTCCGCGATCGCCTCGGGCTCCTCGGTCGGCTCCACGGTCTGCTCGGCCACGGGCTCCGGGACGTCCGCGTGCTTGGCGCGGCGCGACTTGCGGCCACCACTCTGCTGCTGGGACTGCTGCTGGGGCTGGGACTGCTGCTGGGGCTGCTGGCCGCCGCCACCGTTGCCGTGCGAGTGCATCGGCTCGGTCGTCACGACCACGCCACGCCCGCGGCAGTGCTCGCAGGTCGTCGAGAACGCCTCCAGCAGGCCGGTGCCGACCCGCTTGCGCGTCATCTGCACCAGGCCCAGCGACGTCACCTCCGCCACCTGGTGGCGGGTGCGGTCGCGGCCGAGGCACTCGGTCAGCCGGCGCAGCACCAGGTCGCGGTTCGACTCCAGCACCATGTCGATGAAGTCGATCACGATGATGCCGCCGATGTCGCGCAACCTGAGCTGGCGGACGATCTCCTCGGCCGCCTCCAGGTTGTTCCGGGTCACCGTCTCTTCGAGGTTTCCACCCGATCCGGTGAACTTGCCGGTGTTGACGTCGATGACCGTCATCGCCTCGGTGCGGTCGATGACCAGGTAGCCGCCCGACGGCAGCCAGACCTTGCGGTCCAGCGCCTTGAGCAGCTGCTCGTCGATGCGGTACTCGGTGAACGCGTCGCTGGTGCCCACGTGCTTGCGCAACCGTTCCTGGAGGTCGGGCGCGACGTGCCGGACGTAGCCGTCGATGGTGTCCCACGCGTCCGAGCCCTG
The DNA here is from genome assembly GCF_050946825.1 of Actinosynnema sp. CA-299493. Classification (NCBI taxonomy): domain Bacteria; kingdom Bacillati; phylum Actinomycetota; class Actinomycetes; order Pseudonocardiales; family Pseudonocardiaceae; genus Actinosynnema; species Actinosynnema sp. CA-299493. The sequence continues at coordinate 1,496,180 of NZ_CP191993.1, read as the reverse complement.
GACGACGAGTGCGGCGAAGTCCTCGGTGAACAGGTCGCGCACGACCTTCACCAGCAGGTCCGGCTCTTCGTACAGCAGCTGCGGCGCCTGGGCCTTGGGCGTGTCCTTGTCCTTGATGACCTGCCACTGCGCCTGAAGGCGGGTGACGTCGCGGGCCAGCTCCTCCTCCGCGACGCCCTCGGAGGCGGTGCGGATGATGACGCCCGCGTCCTCGGGGACGACGCGCTTGAGGATGTCCTTGAGGCGCTTGCGCTCGTTGTCGGGCAGCTTGCGGCTGATGCCGGTCGCGCCGCCGCCGGGCACGTACACCAGGAAGCGGCCGGGCAGGCTGATCTGGGTGGTCAGCCGGGCGCCCTTGTGGCCGACCGGGTCCTTGGTGACCTGCACCAGCACGCTGTCACCGGTCGAGAGGGCCTGCTCGATCTTGCGGGCCTTGCCCTCGAGGCCGGCCGCGTCCCAGTCGACCTCGCCCGCGTACAGCACCGCGTTGCGGCCGCGGCCGATGTCGATGAACGCCGCCTCCATCGACGGCAGCACGTTCTGCACCCGACCGAGGTAGACGTTGCCGACCAGCGAACCGGTGCCCGACGAGGTCACGAAGTGCTCGACCAGGACGCCGTCCTCCAGCACGCCGATCTGCGTGCGGTCGCCGCGCTCGCGCACCACCATCGTGCGCTCCACGGCCTCGCGGCGGGCCAGGAACTCGGCCTCCGACAGCACGGGGGCGCGGCGGCGACCGGCCTCGCGGCCGTCGCGGCGGCGCTGGCGCTTGGCCTCCAGCCGGGTCGACCCGCGGACGCTGCGCACCTCGCTCTGCGCGGCCTCGGAGTCGGCCTTGTCGTCACGGGCGTCGCGGCTGGGCTCGCGGACGTGGACGACCGTGTTCGGCGGGTCGTCCTCGCTCGGCGCGGCCTCTTCCTCGGCGCCGGTCTTGCGGCGACGGCGACGACGGCGACGGCGGCTGCCCGGGCCCTCGTCGTCGGCCGACGACTCGTCGTCGGCCTCGGCTTCGGCCTCGACGACCTCGGCCTGCTCCTCGCCGTTCTCGTCGTCGCCGTTCTCGTCGCCGACGCCCTTGCCGCGACCGCGCCCACGACGGCCGCGACGGCGACGGCGGCGGCCTTCGCCCTCGTCACCGGCGTCATCGCCGGACGCGTGGTCGTCGGCGTCGTCGTCCTCGGTGTCGTCGAGGTCCTCGTCCCGGCTCGCCGGGACCTCCTTGACCACCGGGGTCGGCGGCAGGAACACCGCGGACGGCGGCGCGAACAGCGGCACCAGCGGCGCGACCTCGCGGGTCACCCGCACCGGTTCCTCGGTCTGCTCGTCCACCTCACCGGTGACGATGTCGTCCCAGGCCAGGAGGCTCTCGGCGACCTTGAGCGCGAGATCGCGGCTCACGCTCGACTGCGCGCCCTTGACCGTTTCGCCCAGGTCGGCGAGGACGGCCACCACGTCCTTGCTGCTCGCGCCGAGCAGCTTGGCCAGCGCGTGCACCCGCAGCTTGGCGGGTAGGTCCGCCAGATCCGGGTGTGCGGGTGTGGCGTTACCCCCGCCGGCGGCACCGGCAGGCTTTTCCGTGTTCGACAATGCAGCTCCTCCGCCCCCGGGCGCGTCCAACCGACGCGGCCGCGCAGGGGCCTCTCTTGTCCACTCACCGCCGCGGCTGGCGGCGGGAATCCTTGCCTCGCGCTGTGGCGCCCACCCGATGGGGCAAGCGGCACAGCAGGTCCTATAACACTTTCGACGACGCCGTCAGCGCCGCTCCGATCACCGCCCGGTCAGACCTCCGCCGCCCTGTCCAGGGCAAGCGGGTCGACCAGGCCGCCTTCATCGTCCAGCCGCCCCTGCGCCATCCGGGTCGCCTTCGCGGGGACCGGCGGAACCAGGTCGGCGACGACTCGGAGCGCACTCAGCACGTCGTCGGGTCTCACGGTAGGGGTTGTCTGCCGTACGACCGTCATGAGTATCCCACACGGCTGTGACAAATCTCGTCCATCGTGTCCCGCGTCGCTCGAATGCGCCCCCGCCTGGGCCTCGACCTCGGCCGACACGATCGCCGGCCGCACGTCCACGATCTTCTTCCCGTCCTTGGTCAGCCGCTCGACCTCGACGGACGCCGAGCCCATCAGCGCGGCCACGGCTTCGGTCAGCTCTTCGGGCGACACGCCGGGCAGCTCGACCCGCCACGCGCTGGCCTCGATCCGCTCGGGCAGCGTGCCGCCGGAGGACTGGACGACCTCCAGCACGTCCAGCCCGGGCGGCAGCACGGCGTCCAGGGCGGCCCGCAGCGCCTCCGGGTCGACCCGGTCGACGACGGACACCTCGACGTACTCGGCCTCGCTCGCCACGCCCGTGGGCGCCGCGCCGACCCATGACACCTTCGGGTGGGGGCTGAAGCCCTGCGAATAGGCCATGGGGACGCCCGCCCGGCGCAGCGCGCGCTCGAACGTGCGCGCGATGTCACGGTGTGATGTGAACCGCAGCCGACCGCGTTTGGCGTAGCGCAGTCGGAGCTTCTGCACAGGTGCGGCCGACGGGTTGGGCTGCTGCTGGCGGCTCAGGGCTACTCCCCTTGGGTACCGGGTGGCCCGCGACGGGGTCAGCACCCCGACGGTCCACGCTCCTACTCCGGCAGGACGGTACCTTGGAGCTGTTCGGCACCGTTGCGCTTGTCTGCTCCGCCCGGTCTGGCTACCGTCCGGCAGCAGCACTCCGATCGACGGATCGCCCTGACGTCGGCTCGACGGGCTCCCCCGTCACCGGTCCAGCCCTGGAGGTCCCCCGTGCCTCTGCACCGCCGCGTCCAAGCGGTCGCGGTCAGCGCGGCGCTGCTCGCGAGCGGCTGCCTCTCGGTGACCGCGTCCGCGGCCGAGCCCGAGACGCAGGTCCCCGCCGTGGACTGCGTCCAGCCCGGTCCGACGCTGCGCTACCTGGTCGTGTTCGCCCCCGGCACCAGCGCGCCGCTGGCCGACGCCCAGATCACCGCCGCGTGCGGCACGACCGCCCACTACTACCCGCAGATCGCGGTGGCCGTGGCCGTCTCGCCGGACCCCCGGTTCGGGCAGCACATCGGCCCGGACCGGGCGTACAGCGCGCAGGCCGACGGCCTGTCCAAGCGCAACGGCGCGCCCGCCAGGCAGAAGAAGGACGACGAGGCGACCGGAGCGCGCGCCGCGGGCGGCACGGCGGACCGCACGGCCGAGCAGTGGGACATGGACCTGATCCGGGCGGCCGAGGCGCACGCGGTGAGCAAGGGCAGCCGGGACGTGGTGGTGGGCGTGCTCGACTCGGGCATCGACCCGACGCACCCCGACCTGGTCGGCGCGCTGGACCCGGCGCTGTCCGCCGGCTGCACGACCGGCGTGGCGGACCCGTCCCCCGCCGCGTGGGCGCCGACGACGTCCGGGCACGGCACGCACGTCGCGGGCACGATCGCGGCGGCCGACGACGGCCTCGGCACGACGGGTGTGGCGCCGGGCGTGCGGATCGCGTCGGTGAAGGTCGTGGACGACGCCGGGTTCATCTACCCCGAGTACGCGGTGTGCGGGTTCATGTGGGCCGCCGAACGGGGCATGACCATCACCAACAACAGCTACTTCATCGACCCGTGGGTGTTCACCTGCCAGGACGAGCAGGGCCAGTCCGTGGTCTACGAGGCGGTGCGGCGGGCGGTCGAGCACGCGTCCGGGCGCGGCGTGCTGACCGTGGCGGCGGCGGGCAACGCGGCGGCCGACCTGACCAAGCCGGGTCGGGACGCGCTGAGCCCGACGAACGCCGCCCCGGAGGACGTCAAGCCGCGGCCGGTGGACAACACGTGCCTGGTGCTGCCGGCCCAGCTGCGCAACGTGGTGGCGGTGTCGTCGGTGGGCGCGGCCAAGGTGAAGGCCGGGTACAGCTCCTACGGGCTCGGCGCGGTGGACGTGACGGCGCCGGGCGGCGACCGCAGGCAGGCGCCGGACGACGGGCAGGGCGGGTGCGTGCTGTCGACCGTGCCGGCCGCCGGGTACGACTACTCGTGCGGCACGTCGATGGCCGCGCCGCACGTGTCGGGGGTGGCGGCGCTGCTGGCGTCCGCGCACCCGGGCGCCACCGCGCTGGACCTGTCGAAGATGCTCAACGCGCGGGCCGAGACGGTGCCGTGCCCGGCGGACTACGACCTCAACGGCACGGGCGTGCAGGACGCGTTCTGCACGGGCCACTCGGAGTACAACGGCTTCTACGGCCACGGCCTGGTCGACGCGCTCGCCGCCGTTCAGGAGTAGGCCGGGCGGAGCACCGGTCCGCGGAATCGGGATTCCGAACCCCTAAAATCAGTGATGTGACATCGATCACGCACCCTGACCGATCCTTCCGTCGAACCGGCGCACCCCGCGTTCGTAGTCCCTTCTCAGAGGGTGGACCACGCGGTTAACAGGGGGTGCGCACGTGGTGCTCGCGATATCGCAACACGACGTCGGGGTGCGGGACCTCGCCACGCTGTCCGGGCGGGTGGCGTACGTGGCAACCCCGACGCGGACCAAGCGCCGCAGGTGCGCGCGGCGGCACGGGTGTGCCCGGTGCGCGCGATCCGGGTCGACGCGGCCGAAGCCCACCCGTGAGCCGACGGTCCGTCAGCCCTGGTTCGGTCAGCCCTTGGCCGTCAGCCCTGGACCACCGGGGTCAACGCCGGGTTGCGCACCGGGGAGCCCTTGCCCACCGGTGAGATCGGCAGCAGCGTCCGGCCGGTCGGCCCGACCTCGATGTCGGTGCCCATCGCCGGGCACACACCGCAGTCGAAGCACGGCGTCCAGCGGCAGTCGTCCTGCTCGCGCTCGTCCAGCGCGTCCTGCCAGTCCGCCCAGAGCCATTCCTTGTCCAGGCCCGAGTCCAGGTGGTCCCAGGGCAGGACTTCCAGCTCCTCGCGCTCGCGCGTGGTGAACCAGGCCAGGTCGACGCCCAGCGGGGGCAGCTCGGCTTCGGCCGCCCGCACCCAGCGGTCGTAGGAGAAGTGCTCGGACCAGCCGTCGAACCGGCCGCCCTCGCGCCACACCCGTTCGATCACCAGGCCGATGCGCCGGTCGCCGCGCGAGAGCAGCCCTTCGATCAGCGACGGCTTGCCGTCGTGGTAGCGCATGCCGATGTTGCGGCCGAGGGAGCGGTCGGAGTTCACCGCCTCGCGCAGCAGGCGCAGCCGGTTGTCCACGGTCTCCGGGTCGCACTGCGCGGCCCACTGGAACGGCGTGTGAGGCTTGGGCACGAACCCGCCGATGGAGATCGTGCAGCGGACGTCCTTGCGGCCGGACGCCTCGCGGCCCGCGCGGATGACGTTCTTGGCCATCTCCGCGATCTGGACCACGTCGTCGTCGGTCTCGGTGGGCAGGCCGCACATGAAGTACAGCTTCACCTGCCGCCAACCCGCGCCGAACGCCGCGCTGACCGTGCGGATCAGGTCTTCTTCCGACACCATCTTGTTGATCACGCGCCGGAGGCGTTCGCTGCCGCCCTCGGGTGCGAACGTCAGGCCCGAGCGGCGGCCGTTGCGGGACAGCTCGTTGGCCAGGTCGATGTTGAACGCGTCCACCCGGGTCGACGGCAGCGACAGGCTGGTGTTCGTGCCCTCGTAGCGGTCGGCGAGGCCCTTGGTGACCTCGGCGATCTCCGAGTGGTCCGCGCTGGACAGCGACAGCAGGCCGACCTCCTCGAACCCGGTCGCCGCCAAGCCGCGCTGCACCATCGCGCCGATGCCCTCGATGGACCGCTCGCGCACCGGTCGGGTGATCATGCCCGCCTGGCAGAACCGGCAGCCGCGCGTGCAGCCGCGGAAGATCTCCACGCTCATCCGCTCGTGCACGCTCTCCGCGAGCGGCACCAGCGGCTGCTTCGGGTACGGCCACGCGTCGAGGTCCATCGTGGTCCGCTTGAACACCCGGTACGGCACGCGCTCGCGGTTGGGCACCACGCGCTGGATGCGGCCGTCGGGCAGGTACTCGACGTCGTAGAACCGGGGCACGTACACGCCGCCGGTCTCGGCGAGCCTGGTCAGGATCTCGTCCCGCCCGCCGGGACGGCCCTCGGCCTTCCACGCGCGGACGATGTCGGTGATCTCCAGGACGGCTTCCTCGCCGTCGCCGAGCACGGCCGCGTCGATGAACGGCGAGATCGGCTCCGGGTTGAACGCCGCGTGCCCGCCCGCCACCACGATGGGGTGGTCGTCGGTGCGCTCGGCGGCGTGGATCGGGATGCCGGCCAGGTCGAGCGCGTTGAGCATGTTCGTGTAGCCCAGCTCGGTCGCGAAGCTGACCCCGAACAGGTCGAACGCGCCGACGGGCCGGTGCCCGTCCACGGTGAACTGCGGCACGCCGTGCTCGCGCATCAGCTCTTCGAGGTCGGGCCACACCGCGTAGGTCCGCTCGGCCAGCACGTCCGGCTGCTCGTTGAGGACCTCGTACAGGATCATGACGCCCTGGTTGGGCAGCCCCACCTCGTAGGCGTCCGGGTACATCAACGCCCACCGCACCGCGGCGGCGTCCCAGTCCTTCAGGGTGGCGTTGAGCTCCCCGCCGACGTACTGCACCGGCTTGGACACCCTCGGCAGCAGGGGTTCCAGGGCGGGGAAGACCGACTCGACGCTCACGCCGACCAGGGTAACGGCAGTGCGGGCGCCGGCCGGAACGGCGGTCCGGGTGGGCCAGGTCAGGTCAGCAGCAACTTGCCGAGCCTGCGGGAGGCGACGACCACCCCGACGACCACCATCACCACGAAGTACGCGACGTGCGTCAGCGCGCCCCAGCCGACGTGACCGGTGGTCAGCGCCCTCATCAGCTCGATCGCGTGGTAGAGCGGCGTCCACTGGACGACGGTCCGCAACCAGCCCGGGTAGACCGACAGCGGGTAGAACGTGGTCGAGAACAGGAACAGCGGCATCACGGCCAGCTGCACCAGGTCGAAGTCCTGCCACGAACGCATGAACGTGGCCGCGGCCATGCCGACCGCCGCGAACGCCAGCGCGACCAGCAGGCACGCGGGCAGCGCCAGCAGCGCCCACGGCGAGCCGATCAGCCCGAACCCGAGCATCACCACGATGAAACCGGCCGAGTACAGGCCGCCGCGGATGAGGCACCAGGCGGCCTCGCCGAGGGCGATGTCGACCGGGCCGAGCGGGGTGGCCAGCACCGCGTCGTAGGTCTTGGCGTACTTGAACTTGAAGAACAGGTTGAACGTCGCCTCGAACACCGCGCCGTTCATCGCCGAGGCGGCCAGCAGGGCGGGCGCGACGAACTCGGCGTACGGCATCGGGCCGCCGGGCCCGTCGACGGTGGTGACCAGCTGACCCAGGCCGTAGCCGAGGGAGAACAGGAAGAACAGCGGCTCGAAGAAGCCGGAGAGCACCGTCATCCAGCCACGCCTGCTGACCAGGTACGACCGTTCGACCAGGACGTGCGCGCGGCCCGCGTACAGGCCCGGCGGGACGACCCGGAGCAGCAGGCCGGCGCCGGTGCGCCGGGTGACCGGTGGACCGGGTGCGGGCAGGTCGGTGGTGGAGGTCTCGTTGGTCATACGGCCAGCCTCCGGCGGAAGTAGCGGCGGCCCAGGACGACGCCGAGCGCGACCAGGGCGGACAGGTAGGCGACGTGGCCCAGCGCGGGCAGCAGGCGCAGGGTGCCGAACGTCGCGCCGCGGGCCAGCTCGATGCCGTGCCAGACCGGGGTGAGCCAGGCCAGCGGGTGCACCCAGCCGGGCAGTTGGCTCAGCGGGAAGAAGCCGCCGGTGAACAGGGTCATCGGCATCAGCACGAAGCGGAAGACCGCGTTGAACGAGTCCGGCTTCTCCCTGGTGGCGGCGTAGGCGACCACGGGCGCGCTGAACGCCATGCCCGCCAGCGTGGCGAACGGCACGGCCAGCACCGCCGACGGGCTGGTGATCGCGCCCAGCGCGTAGGCGATGCCGAGGAACACGGCGGTGCCCGACGCCAGGCGCAGCGCGATCCACAGCAGCTGGCCGTCGAGCACCTGCGCGGGCGTGATCGGGGTGGACACCGTCGCCAGGTACGTGCGCTGCCACTTGAACGACGAGAACACCGCCCAGGTGGACTCGAACATGGCGTTCTGCGCGGCGGTGATGACCAGCAGCGCGGGCGCGAGGAACACCAGGTACGGGTGGCCGCCGGTGGCCTCGCCCTGCCGCACCTGGGAACCGAAGCCGACGCCCATGGCCAGCAGGAACAGCACGGGTTGCAGGAAGTTGGAGATCACCGTGGCCCGCCAGTTGCGGCGGTACCAGGTCCAGTGGTGCTCCACCGAGATCAGCGCGGCGCGCCACGGGCCCAGGACGTGCGCGCTCATCAGTCCACCAACGTCCGGCCGGTCAGGCGCAGGAACACGTCCTCCAACGTGCCGCGGCGCACCAGGCTGGACACCGGCCGCACGCCCCGCGCGTGGACCGCGGCCAGCGCCGCGTCGCCGTCGGCGGTGTAGAGCAGCACCCGGTCGGGCAGCACCTCGACCCGTTCGGCCAGGTCGCGCACCTCGTCACCGCTCTGCTCGCCCGGCGGGAAGCGCAGCTCCAGCACCTCCTTGGTCGAGTAGCGGCGGATCAGCTCGGCCGGCGAGCCCTCGGCCGCGATCCGACCGCCGTCCATCACCACCAGCCGGTCGCACAGCTGCTCGGCCTCGTCCATGTAGTGCGTGGTGATGATCAGCGTGACGCCGGACTGCTTGAGCCGGAACAGCCGGTCCCACAGCAGGTGGCGCGCCTGCGGGTCGAGGCCCGTGGTCGGCTCGTCGAGCAGCAGCAGGTCGGGGTCGTTGACCAGGGAGCGGGCGATGGTGAGCCGCCGCTTCATGCCGCCCGACAGCGGCTCCACCTCGGCGTCGGCGCGGTCGCTGAGCTGGGCGAAGTCCATCAGCTCCACGGCGCGCTCGCGCACCGCGGCCCGGGACAGGCCGAAGTAGCGGCCGTAGACCTGGAGGTTCTGCCGGACGGTCAGCTCGGTGTCGAGGTTGTCCTGCTGCGGCACGACGCCGATCCGGGCGCGGATCCGCGGGCCGTCGGTGTCCGGGTCCAGGCCCAGCACGCGCAGGTCGCCGCCGGTGCGCGGTGACACGCACGACACCATCCGCATGGTCGAGGACTTGCCCGCGCCGTTGGGGCCGAGGAAGCCGAACGCCTCGCCCTTGCTCACCTCGACGTCGATGCCCCGGACGGCTTCGAACGAGCCGAAGTGCTTGGTCAGGCCCTTGGCGTGGACGAGGGTGGGGGTCACGTTCGTCACGTTAGCGGCGGGACCCGACATTCCCGGAACCGTTTTAGGGTGGCGGCCGTGGAGATCGACCTGAGCTGGCCGGCGGTGGCCGACGAACGACTTCGGGCCGAAGTGCACGAGGTGCTGCACGACGTGGTGGCCGCCGGTGGCGCGATCGGGTGGCGGCGACCGCCGGGGCGCGCGGCGACGGACGCGTGGCTGGACGGCGTGCTCGCCTCACCCGCGGACGGTGCGCTCGTCGTGGCGCGGGTGGACGGTGTGCTGCGTGGCACGGCGACGTGGCGGCGGTCCGAGAGCGAGGTGTTCATGCACATGGCCGAGGTGCGGCGGGTCACCGCGCACCCGGCGGCGCGGGGGCTCGGGCTGGGCTCGCGGCTGGTGGGCGCGGTGATCGAGCACGCGCGTGCGGCCGGGTTGGAGGTGCTGACGCTCGGCGTGCGCGGGAACAACCACGGCGCGATCCAGCTGTACGAGAGCCTGGGCTTCCGCGAGTGGGGACGCCTGCCGAACGTGATCGCGGTGGACGACTTCCGGTTCGACGACGTGCGCATGTACCTGCCCCTGGGCCACCGCGAGGGCGCCGTGCTGCACGGCTCGGCCCCCGGCGGCCTAGGCTCGTCGCCCGCGCGTTCCGCGGCCGGCCGGCGCTAGGACGGCACGGCGCTAGGACGTCAGTTCGTCAACCCGATCAGCGCCGCGTTGACCCGGCGACGGCGCTAGGACGGCACGGTCGCGCTAGGACGTCAGGGTCGCCTGGGCCCAGCCCGAGGTGCCGCCGAGCGCCGCGGCGGCCACGTCCACGTCACCGGTCGCGACGGGCTGCCCCACCACGGCGTCGTAGCCTTCGAGACCGCTCTCCTCCTCGACCACCCGGGCGACCCGGTAGGCCCGGGTCATGATCGGCGGCGCCGCCGGTCCCGGGTAGCGGTAGGCGATGTCGATCGCCGCCGACTCGCCGTCGTAGTCGAGCATCAGCCGACCGGCGGGTCCGTCCCAGCAGAGGTTCAGGCTGTACCGGAACTCCTCGATGACCACCTGACCGGCTTCCTCCGACACCCGCCGCGTGATCCTGTCCCAGACCGCGCGGTGGTCGTCGGTCAGGGTCATGGGCGTCGGCTCGGCGTCCGGGTCGTAGCCGGCGTTGACCTCGTCCAGGGTCTCCTGGAAGGTCCGGCCGGGGAGGACCCGCTGGAAGAGGATCGTGTAGGTCACCGTGCGAAGACTACGGCCCGGACCTCGTGAGGCCCGGGCCGTTTCACGTCGCGCGTCAGACGTTCGGGAACCAGAGCTTGATCTCGCGCTCGGCCGACTCCGGCGAGTCGGACCCGTGGACCAGGTTGAACTGGACCTCCAGGCCGAAGTCGCCGCGGATCGTGCCGGGGGTGGCCTTCTCGACCGGGTCGGTGCCGCCGGCCAGCTGGCGGAACGCCGCGATCGCCCGCGGGCCCTCCACGACCAGCGCCACCAGCGGGCCGCCGGTGATGAAGTCGACCAGGTCGTTGTAGAAGCTCTTGCCGTCGTGCTCGGCGTAGTGCTGCTCGGCGGTCGCGCGGTCCACGACGCGCAGCTCCAGGGCGGCCAGCGTCAGGCCCTTGCGCTCGATGCGGGAGATGACCTCGCCGACCAGGCCGCGGCTGACGCCGTCGGGCTTGACCAGGACCAGGGTGCGCTCGCTCACGGCGGTCAGTACTCCTTCGTACGGGATTGTGCAACTGGGTGAAGGGTAGCCGGAGCTGCCGCACCGTCCACGGTGACCACCGGCTCAAGCGCTCTCCCGGTCCGCGACCGCCGGTCACGACCGGGGCGCGACGCCGTGGTGCCGCGCACCGGTTGGACGTGTCGCACCCCGCTCGGACTTCAGGCCGCCGTGACGTGCGCTTCGGCCAGCCGCATCGCCTCGTCGAACCTGTCGTCGTCGGCCAGGTCCAGGATGGTCCGGCAGGTGGCGTCGGGTGGGCAGCGCACGCTGTGGTCGACGGCGTAGAAGGCATCCACCGCTTCGCCGCCGGACTCGTCGGCGGCAGGCGCGACGACCTCGGCGCAGATCCGCTCGGGAGCGATCTTGATCCAGCCCTCCAGGGCCAGTCCCTCCCGGGTGTCCTGCCAGTGGTGGTAGTGCTCGCCGTCCGGCTCGTCGGCGGACGCGGGTGGCGCGGTGGTCCGCGAATGGGCGTCGTGCCCTTCGACGCGGATGCGCCAACCCCGTCCCAGGACCGCGACCAGTGCCTCGTTCACCGCGGCCGTGGTGCGGTCCTGCGCGAGCCTGCGGTTGAGCGGCAGGGAGGGGTGGCGGATCACCAGGGTGCGATCGGCGACGGCGAGCCGTTCGGCGTTCGCCAACATCGCCTCGGTGGATCGACTGCGGCTGCGCACCTCGCCCATGACCTTCGGCCACACCTCGTCGACGGCCCGCAGGTCCGGTGCGTGACCGGCTTCGGAGGAGGAGGAGGAGGAGGAGGAGGTCGAGGAGGAGGTCGGGTGCGTGCTGCCCGGTGCGGTGGCGGCCATCTGCGCCAGCCGTTCCAGGGCGGCCTCGCAGTCCCCGGTGGCGCGGTGCCCGCCTTCCAGCTTGTGGTTGCGGTACCCGCTGCCCTGCTTGTTCGGCTCACCGACCCAGGCGGCGTGTCGACGCATCGCGCACTCCCACTTCCGCGCCAACCACTCCGGCGGCGGCGCGCCACCGGTGACCAGTTGGTGCTCGGCGTGCAGCCGGGACTGGTCGAAGGGCGCGTTCCACGCGAGCACCACCTTGCCCCGCAGCACTTCGTCCAACTGCGGCCACACCTGCGCCATCGTGGGCGCGCGGGTCAGCATGGCCGCCGAGATGCCGTGCGTGCGCTGGGCGTGGGGGTTGATCGGGGCGCCCTCGGGATCGACCAGCGTGCTCAGCAGCACGGTGCCGTCCACGGCCAGCACGGCGATCTCGATGACGCGCCCGGCGAAGTCGGTCAACTCGGTGTCGAGCATCACCGCGTCCTGGTTGCGGAGCATGTCACGGGCCCAAGCCGCGGCGGCGGATCGCGCCGCCGGGGCCGTCGCCGCCTGCGGGGCCTCGACCGCCGGCACCGGGCGCAGGGGTGGCACCAGCAGCGACGTGGCCGACCGCACGTCGTGGAGCACGGTGAGCCACACGTCGCCCTCGAACACCCGCTCCAGCCAGCCCGCGGCGACCGCGGCATCCCCCGGTTGCAGCCCCGAGGACCGCAACTGCGCCGTCGTCATCAAGTGCTCGGGCACCTCGTTCCGGTACACCTCGATCAACCGTTGCCCTCCTCGACCACTCGTGTTCCCCAGCCGCCGGGAATTACTCGTTCGAAGAGTGCGGCGGCGCGCAATTCAAGCATTTCCCGGGAAATCACCGAAGGCCGGCACAGGCGTCGGCCAGACGTGCCTCCCATTGGCGTGCCGGCACGGCTGGGATCCGAAAGTGGCGCGGAGGTAGATGTGACCGAAAGCGAGAATCCGACGGTTTCCACACCTCGCGGGTTAGCGGGTCAGGACCACGACCGAACGCGGCGGCACGGTGAGCGAGCCGTGGTCGATGGTGGCTTTGTCGCTGGTCAGGGTGTGGTTCCGCCAGTCGCCCGGGACAGCGGCGGACTTGGTGGTCGGGTAGGGGTTGATGATCACCAGGAGGCCGTTCAGGGACGGGTCGGTGTCGGGTCCGACGGTGTCGTCCAAGAGGGCTGCGACGATGCCTGGCTCGGTGGTCGGGAACGACAGCTTCTGCTGCACGAGTGCGGCGTCGTTCAAGGTGAACAGCGGCGACGACTTGCGGATGCGCAGCAGTTCCAGCGTGTTGCCGAGAGCGGCGCGCATGTCGTCCGACGACGGCTTCAAGGAGCTGTCGGACAACAAGGGGGCGGCGTAGGGCCACTTGTCCTCGTTGTCCGCCGCCGGCGGCAGGCCGCGAGCGAAACCGTTGTCCGTCAAGGACGGGTCGTAGCGGTTGAACCAGTCGCCCGAGTCGTAGCTGTTGCGGTCCAACGACTTCGAGCGCAGGAACTCCGCGCCGGCGTGCAGGAACGGTTGGCCCTGGCCCAGCAGGACCGGTGCGACGGCGACCTTCTGCATCCGCACGCGATCGGCCATGGACGTGCCGACGGGCAGCTTGAACGCCTGCGAGTCGAACAGCGTCTCGTTGTCGTGCGCGTCGACGTACGTGATCACGTCGTCCGGCGCTCCCGTGTACCCGGCGGGCGAGCCGTTGTACGACACGTCACGGCCCACGACCTCCCCGCCACCGGTGGACTGGAACCGGTAGGACGCCATGTTGCCCGCCATGCCCAGCTTCACCAGGTCGCTGTAGTCGGCCAGCCGCGCGGTGACGTCACCGTTGGCCGGGGAGCCGTTCGGGTCGCCCGCGAGCCCGGACGCCAGCCCCTGCACGCGCGGGTCGGCGTCGAACGGCCCGCCGCCGCGCACCGCGTCCCGCAGCCGGTCGCTGAACGTGCCGATGCCCGTCCCCGCCATGTTCGGCTGCGTGGCCTGCTCGAACCGGGCGTTGCCGGCGACCTCGCCGAAGTCCCAGCCCTCGCCGTAGATCCGGATCTTGCGCCCGTCCACGCCGTCCGCGGCGACGGTCAACGCGTCCAGCGCCGCCCGCACGGCCAGGATGTTCGCCTTCGGGTGGTGCCCCATCAGGTCGAACCGGAAGCCGTCCACCTTGTAGAGGCGGGCCCACCTCACGACCGAGTCCACGACGAGCTTGCCCATCATGGCGTTCTCGGTGGCGGTGTTGGCGCAGCACGTGGAGTCGGCAACCGTGCCGTCGGGGTTGAGCCGCTGGTAGTACCCCGGCACGACCTTGTCCAGCACGGACGTCGGCGCGTCACCGGAGGCGGCCGTGTGGTTGTAGACCACGTCCACCACCACGCGGTTGCCGTTGTCGTGCAGCGACTTCACCATCTCGCGGTACTGCTTCGAGCGCGCCCACCCGGTCTGCGCGTCGTCCGTGGCGTAGGAGCCCTCGGGCACGTCGTAGTGGTACGGGTCGTAGCCCCAGTTGAAGCCGTCCTCGGCGGCGGTGGCCGAGACGCACTCCTGCTGTGCCGGGGAGCCCGCAGGCAGGGCAGCCAGGTCGCACGCCGGTTGCCGCTGGTCCGAACGCTTCTCCGGGATCGTGGCGATGTCGAACGTCGGCAGCAGGTGCACGGTGTCGAGACCGGCGGCGGCCAGCTCGCGCAGGTGCGTCATGCCGACCGACGACGAGTGCGTGAAGGCGCGGTACGTGCCCCGGTCCCCTGCCGGCACGGACGGGTCGCCGATCGAGAAGTCCCGGACGTGCAGCTCGGTGATGCCGTGCTCGGTCGGGTCGTCGTCCAGGCCGCGGGCGACGTGCCCGGCCCAGTCGGCGGGCATGGTGCGCGCCTGGCCGAGGTCGGCGAACTGCGAGTGCGTCGAGTTCACCGCCAACGCCACCGAGTACGGGTCGGTCACGGTCACCGTGCGGCCGGCCACGGTCACCTCGAACAGGTAGAACTCGTCCCGCCACGCCCCGGAGGCCGACCACGAGCCGGACGCGTCGTCCCGGACCAGGGGGACCGAGGTCGTCGGGCCGCCGGGTCGGTCGGACACCTGGAGCTTCACCGAGGACGCCGTGGGCGCCCACAGCCGCGCGGTCACGCGGTCGCCGTCGAACGTCGGACCGTAGGTCAACGAGGACGCGGCGGCGGCGAACCGGTCGTCCAGCACGCCGGCGATCTGCACGCCCGTGCGGTGGCGCAGGCCGCCGTTGGCGTCGACGTGCACGGCGGACAGCCTGCCGCGCAACGCCTCGTCCAGCCGTGCGCCGTCACGCACCCGGAACACCGGTTTGCCCCGCAGGTGGGGGAACTTCGCGGGCACGGCGTCCTGGGACGGCTCCAGCCTCAGCACCTTCCCGTCGTACTCCAACCGGTAGCCGTCGGAGGGCACCACCGGCACGTCCCACACCACCAGGTCCTTCGACACCCAGATCGCCTTGGCCTTGGTCAGGTCGTCGTCCACGCCCTCACCGCCCGACGGCGGCAGCACGTAGGAGATCGACCCGTCCGCCTTGGTGGAGCCGGAGACGTACCAGACCTCGTAGCCGGTGCCCGTGACGTCGAGGAACTGGTCCGGACCCGGGTCCTTCGCGTCACCGCGGTGGATGATGTTGTTCAGCCCCGCCGCACCCGGCTCCAGCGCGACGGACCAGTACACGCCGAACCCGTCGGTCCCGTCCGGCACGCGCGACTGGTTCCACCCGGGGCTCGGTTCCAGCGACCCCGTCCAGTGGTAGAGCGTCCAGTCGGCGTAGTCGCCGCCGGGCCGGTTGTAGTGGATCACCGCGCGGTTCTGGGCGGCGGCCAGGCTCGCGTGGACCTCGCCACCGCTCACCCACGCACGCCCCGCCGTGCGGCCGGACGCCTCGACCGTGCCGCCGCGGAGCACGGAGAAGTCGACGGGCGCGGTCGCCGGGATCCTCGCCACTCCCCCGGTGAACGGGTGGTCGACGCCTCCCACCCGGACGACGAGCCCCGTGGCGTCACCGGTGTGCGTGACCACGGCCTCGCCCGAAGCGGCGACCTCGCTGGCGTGCACGGCGGGCTGCCCCTGCTCCAGCCACACCTGCGGCGTCGCGCTCGGGTCGATGAACCGGTCCCCGTCGGTGTCCTTCTCGTCGCCTCGGTGGACGATGACGCCGACCGAGCGCGCCCCGGGCTTGAGCTTCACCCAGGCGAACCGGCCGTAGGGCGTCTCACCCGCGAACGGCAGCGGCGCGTCCCACGTCGGCGCGTTCTCGACGTCGCCCCACGCGTGCAGGCCCCACCCGTCGTAGTCGCCGGCCGGGCGGTTGTAGTGCACGACCAGCCAGTCGGACGTCACGGCGGTCGGCGGCTCGACCGCGGGCGCGGCCACCAGGCCGAGCTTCGCGCCGTCCGCGCCCACCGTGCCCTTGGCGTCCTTGGCGACCACGCGGAGCTCGACGTCCTTGCCCACGGCCGCGCCCGGCAGCGACGCCAGGTCGGCGAACACCCGGTACGGCGCGGCGTCGTCGGTGCCGAGCACCTGCCAGTCGCGCTCGCCCTCGACCCGGGCGGCGAACGTGGCCTGCGCGTACGGCGAGGTGACGCCGTCC
The DNA here is from genome assembly GCF_050946825.1 of Actinosynnema sp. CA-299493. Classification (NCBI taxonomy): domain Bacteria; kingdom Bacillati; phylum Actinomycetota; class Actinomycetes; order Pseudonocardiales; family Pseudonocardiaceae; genus Actinosynnema; species Actinosynnema sp. CA-299493. Next base: position 1,479,837 of record NZ_CP191993.1, on the reverse strand, counting down.
GCGCGCAGCTCCACCCGGCCGTCCAGGACGGTGCCGGTCGTCGGCACGGCCAACGCGGGCGTCGGCGCGGCGGACGGGATCCTGCCGGTCGACTTGAGCACCAGGGCGGACAACGCGGGCACGGTCACGGTGACCTTGCCGTCGGCGGCGTTGACCTGCGACCCCGCGGCGGGCCAGATCGGGCGGTAGCCCCGGCCGGACGCGGGGACCTCGACGGTCGCGGGCGCGGTGCCGGCGTTGGCCACCACCAGGTGCTCGACCTGCTGGGTGCGGCCCGTGCGGCTGAACGCGATCACGTCGTCCTGGGCGAGCCGGAGCGCCTGGTTGCCGTCACGCCACACGGGATCGGCGTCCACGAACTTCGCCAGGTCCTTGAGCTGCCGGTACAGCGGGTGGTCGGTGCGGAAGTTGTCCACCGCGCCGGTCCGGTCGCTGCCGACCAGGTCCTCGGCGGCGTACTCGGGCGTCCGCGAGGCGAACATGTCCTGGCGGGCCAGCTTGTCGCCGCCGGCGCCCGCGAAACCCTGCTCGTCGCCGTAGTAGACGACCGGGTTGCCGCGCCACAGGTACATCAGGGCGTTGCCGAGTTCGAGGCGGTCCAGCAGCTCGGCCTCGGAGATGCCCGGACGGCCTTCCCGGACCATCCAGGCGATGCGGCCCATGTCGTGGTTGCCGAGGAACGTCGGCAGCGAGGAGGCGTTGGAGTCGGCGTCGGTGTACCGGTCGTCCTCCACGAGCACCTCGCCGAGCCGGGCCGCGCCCTGGCCGGACAGGAACTTCGCCGCGCCGCTCTGGAACGGGAAGTCCAGCGTCGCCTGCATCTTGCCGGTGGTCGTATAGCGGGAGGTGAACGCCGGGTCGCCGTCGAACACCTCGCCGAAGACGAAGAAGTCCTTCTTGCCGCGCATCGCCGCGTACTGCTTCACGTGCGGCGCGAGGGCCTGCCAGAACTCCATGTTGACGTGCTTGACCGTGTCGACGCGGTAGCCGTCGATGCCCAGCGTGTCGATCCAGCTGGTGAAGATCCGCTTCATCCCCTTGACGACCGTCGGGTGCTCGGTCATCAGGTCGTCCAGGCCGAAGAAGTCGCCGTACTCGTTCGACTCGCCGCTGAACGTCGAGTCGCCGCGGTTGTGGTAGAGCTGCGGGTCGTTGAGCCAGTCCGGGGTCTTCTCGCCCTTCACCACCGGCGTGTACGGCCCGGTGAGCCTGGGGAAGTCCTCCCGGCCCGCGATCTCGGCGATGTCGACCGGGTTGCCCTGCTCGTCCAGGTAGGGCTGCGCGCCGGTGCTGACGTAGTCGTGCTCGCCCTCGGCGTAGTCGATCAGGTCGGCGGTGTGGTTGGCGACGATGTCGAAGAAGACCTTGATGCCGCGGCGGTGCGCGTCCCGGATGAGCCGCCGCATGTCGTTGGTCGTGCCGAAGTGCGGGTCGAGCTTGGTGAAGTCGGTGGTCCAGTAGCCGTGGTAGCCGGCCGAGATGTCGTTGCCGGAGCCCTGGACCCACCGGTTCTGGAACATCGGCGTCATCCAGATCGCGGTGACGCCCATGTCGTCCAGGTAGCCGATCTTGTCGTGCAGGCCCTTGAGGTCGCCGCCGTGGTAGAAGCCCTCGTCGGCGGGGTCGTAGCCGCTCTTGAGGCGGTCGGTCTCCGCCGTGCCGCCGCGGTCGTTGCGCGGGTCGCCGTTGGCGAACCGGTCGGGCATCACGAAGTAGAACCGCTCACCGGTCAGGTCGGCCCGCAGCGCGTCCTTGGCCAGCGCCCGGTCACCGTCCCGGACGCCGGGCGCGACGTCGGTGACGGCGCCCACGGCGAGCCTCTGGACTTCGGGCGCGGCGCCGGTGGGTGGTGGCACGAACGGCACAACGGCCAGGGCGATGAGCGCGGCGACGGCCCGACGCATCGCGACCTCCTTGTCGCAAGAATTTGCAATCCCCGCCCCGACGGCAAAGCCGGGGCGAGGTGCACAAAACCACGACGGACGTGGCCGGACAAGGGCCAGACGGCTGCAAGTCCTTGCAGACCGTTACCGCGTCAGCGACGCTCGGGCTGGAGGGTCTTGCTCCACAGCGACGCGCCCTTGATGTCGCGCAGCCACACGGTCAGCTCGCCGTCCCGCGACACCTCGACCTCGCCGAAGTGCTGGAACCCGTCCAACGGGGAGGTGTTCGCCGCCGGCGGGGCGTTCACGAACACCGCCTCCGGCCCGAACGTCGGGTCCAGGGTGTTCGGGCCGAACGCGCCGGCGTTCAGCGGACCCGACACGAACTCCCAGAACGGGTCGAAGTCCTGGAACGACGCGCGCTCCGGCGAGTAGTGGTGCGCGGCCGTGTAGTGCACGTCCGCCGTCAGCCACACGGTGTTGCGCACGCGCCGCCGCTTCAGCTCGCCCAGCACCCACGCCAACTCGTGCTCACGACCACCCGGCGCGCCCGGCAGGCCGTTGGCGACGCCCTCGATGTCCGCGCCGTCGGGCACGGTCAGCCCGATGGGCAGGTCGGCCGCGATGATCTTCCACGTGGCGCGGCTGCGGTCGAGCGAGTCCACCAGCCAGCGGGCCTGCCGCGCGCCCAGCACGACGCCCCGACCGTCGCGCGGTGACGTGTTCGCGTCCTTGTACGACCGCATGTCCAGCACGAACACCTCGACGTGCGCGCCGTGGCGGAACTTCCGGTACACCCGACCGTCCACCGCCTGCCGCGGGTCGATCGGCTGCCACTCGTGGAACGCCTGGAACGCCCGCGCGGCCAGCACGTCCACCCGCTTCTCGGTGTACTGCGGCAGGGTCAGCACCTCGCCCGGGTACCAGTTGTTGGTCACCTCGTGGTCGTCCCACTGCGCGATGATCGGCACCCGTGCGGCGAACGCCCGGTACTGCGGGTCGAGCAGGTTGTAGGCGAACTGACCGCGGTACTCGTCCAGCGTCTCGGCGACCTTCAGCTTCTCCGGCGTGACGACGTTGCGCCACACCCGCCCGTCGGGCAGCGCCACCGACTCCTGGAGCGGACCGTCCGCGTACACCGTGTCACCGCTGTTGATGAAGAAGTCAGGACGGCGGGCCGCCATCGCGCCGAAGATCGGCATGCCGCCCAGGTCGGGGTTGCTGCCCCAGCCCTGGCCCGCCACGTCGCCCGACCAGACGAACCGGACGTCGTCACCGCGCCCGAGCGGCGCGGTGCGGAAGCTGCCCGTCACGGCCTCGCTGCGCGTGCGGCCGTCCAGGTCCTCGGCGACGACGCGGTAGTGCACCTCGCGCCCGCCCGGCAGGCCGCGCAGCCGCACCCGGCCCGTGCCACCGGTCTCCGGCGTCAGCAACGGCCCGCGCACGGTCCGCGAGTGCCGGAACGACGGGTCCGACGACACCTGCACCAGCATCCGCGACGGCCGGTCGGCCCGCGTCCACACCAAACCGCCGTCGAACGTCACGTCGCCGGACTGCACGCCGTGCGTGAGAACCGGCCGCTCCCCGCCGCGCGCCAAGGCCACACCACCGGGCACGAGCACCGCGGCCGTGCCGATCGCACCGGCGCGCAGCAGCGTCCGCCGGTTCACCACACCATCGCTCATGCGCCGGTTTGTAATCGGTGGAACCGAATTCGAGGTGAACGGACCGAGAGCACCCGGTGCACGCAACCGGTCATGGACAACCGCCCGACCGGCGCTAGCCCTGCTGCTGGCTGGGCAGCCGGCCCTCGGCCATGCGCTTGGCCACGTCACGGCGGAGCCACAGGAGGTACACCCAGACCAGGCTGAACACCACGCCGATGCCACCGAGCGCGGTCAGGGCGAACCACGACGCGACCATCACCACGTGGATCGCCAGGATCACGTACACGGCCCACGGGCGCTTCAGCAGCGCGCACGTCGCGATCAGCGCGACGATCAGCCCGAGCACCAGGTACCCGGTGCCCGTGCCGACCCCGCCGCTCAGCTTCGCCACCACCGGCAGGGCCAGGGCGACGACGATCACCTCGAGGATCAGCGTGCCCGCCATGATGCCGCGGAAGGACTTCATCGGGTCCTTCTTCGGCGCGGGCACGGGGGTGCGCCCGGGCTCGGGGGAGGTCACGAGGGCTCCTTGCCGAACAGCGCGCGGGCGTCACCCGCCGTGACGACCGAGCCGGTCACCACGACACCGCCGCCGGACATGATGTCGCCGTCGTCGCTCTCCTCGGCGAGCCGCACGGCCTCCTCGATCGCGTCGTCCAGGTGCGGCCGGACGACCATCCGGTCGTCGCCGAAGATCGGGATCGCGATGCCCGCGAGGAGGTCGGGGTCCATCGCCCTCGGCGAGGAGTTCGAGGTCACGACGAGCTCCTGGACGACCGGTTCGAGCGCGCTGAGGATGCCGACCGCGTCCTTCTCCTGCATCACGCCGACCACGGCGACCAGCTTGCGGAAGCCGAACTCCTCATTCAACGCCTTCGCCAGCGCCTCCGCGCCCTGCGGGTTGTGCGCCGCGTCCACCAGCACGGTGGGCGCGGTGCGGACGCGTTCCAGGCGGCCCGGTGAGGTGGCGGTGGCGAACGCCTCGCGCACGGCCTCGATGTCGAGCCGGCGTTCGGGGCCGGCACCGAAGAACGCCTCCACGGCGGCCAGGGCGAGCGCCGCGTTCGCCGCCTGGTGCGCGCCGTGCAGCGGCAGGAACACCTCGTCGTACTCGCCGGCGAGGCCTTGGATCCGCAGCATCTGGCCGCCGACGGCGACGTCGCGCTGGATCACGCCGAACTCGGACCCGAGCCGCGCGATCGTGGCGTCCACCTCGGCGCACCGCTCGAGCAGCACCCGATCGACGACGGGGTCCTGCTTGGCCATCACCGCGACCGCGCCCGGCTTGATGATCCCGGCCTTCTCCCGCGCGATCCCGCCCAGGTCGTCGCCCAGGTACTCGACGTGGTCGAGCCCGATCGACGTGATCACGGCGATCCGGCCGTCGGCGACGTTCGTCGCGTCCCACGACCCGCCCAGGCCGACCTCGACCACGGCGACGTCGACGGGCGCGTCGGCGAACGCCGCGAACGCCATGCCGGTGAGCACCTCGAACTTGCTCATCGGCACGTCGCCGCGCGAGTCCACGAGCGACACGTACGGCTCGATGTCGCGGTAGACCTCGACGTAGCGCTCGGGGCTGATGGGCGCGCCGTCGACGCTGATCCGCTCGGTCGCCAGCTGCAGGTGCGGGCTGGTGTAGCGGCCGGTGCGCAGGCCGATCCGGGTGAACAGGGCGTCGATCATCCGCGACGTGGACGTCTTGCCGTTCGTCCCGCCGACGTGCACCACGGGGTAGGTGCCCTGGGGGTCGCCGAGGACGTCGGCCAGCGCCCGGATCCGGTCCAGGCTCGGCTCGATCTTGGTCTCGGGCCAGCGGGTGTCCAGCTCCGACTCGACCTGTCGCAGCTCCTCCAGCGCGCCCGTCTCGAAGCCGGTCACGAGTTGTCCTGCGGCAGGGTCTCGAGCCGGGCGTGGATGCGGTCGATCTCGGCGTTGGCCGCGGCGAGCCTGGCCTGGATCTTGGCCACGACCTCGGCGGGCGCCTTGTCCAGGAACGCGGCGTTGCCGAGCTTGCCCTCGCACTGGGCGCGTTCCTTCTCGGCCACGCCGAGGTCCTTGGCCAGCCGCTTGCGCTCGGCCACGACGTCGACCGCGCCGGACAGGTCCAGCTCCACCTTGACGGTGCCGCCTGCCAGGCCGACGTCGAGCGAGACGCTGACGTTGAAGTCGTCGCCGGGCTCGGTCATCCGGGTCAGCGACCGCACCGCGGGCACCTGGTCGAGCAGGTCGACGCAGCACGCGCCGCGCACCTTGCCCGCGACCTTCTGGGCGGGCTTGAGGCCCTGGTCGGAGCGGAACCGGCGGATCTCGGTGACCAGTTTCTTCAGGCCTTCGATGCGGGACGCCGCAGTCTCGTCACGCGCGACACCGGTCGGCTTGGGCCAGTCCGCGATCACGACGGACTCGCCGCCGGTCAACGTGGTCCACAGCGTCTCGGTGATGAACGGCGTGAGCGGGTGCAGCAGCCGCAGCACCACGTCGAGCACGTGCCCGAGCACGCTCTGGGTGGCCTCGGCCCGCGCGCCGCCCTCGGCGAGCTGGACCTTGGCCAGTTCGAGGTACCAGTCGCAGAACTCGTCCCAGGTGAAGTGGTAGAGCGCTTCGCTGAGCTTGGCGAACTGGAAGCCCTCGAACTGGCCGTCGACCTCGGTCACGAGGGCGTCGAGCAGGTCGAGGATCCAGCGGTCGGCGTCGGTGAGCTCCTCGCGCGGCGGCAGCGGGCGTTCGACGGTGGCGCCGTTGCCGAGCGCGAACCGGGTGGCGTTCCACAGCTTGGTGGTGAAGTTGCGCGAGCCCGCGGCCCACTCGTCGGCCAGGGCCATGTCCGAGCCGGGGTTGGCGCTGCGCAGGAGCGTGAACCGGGTGGCGTCGGCGCCGTAGGCGTCCATCCAGTCGATGGGGTCGATGCCGTTGCCGCGCGACTTCGACATCTTCTTGCCGTGCTGGTCGCGGATGAGGCCGTGCAGGAACACGTGGTCGAACGGCTGCTTGCCGTCCATCGCGTACAGGCCGAACATCATCATCCGGACGACCCAGAAGAACAGGATGTCGTAGCCGGTGGACAGCACGCTGGTCGGGTAGAACTTGGCCAGGTCGCTGGTGGCCGTGGGCCAGCCGAGCGTGGAGAACGGCCACAGGCCGGACGAGAACCACGTGTCGAGCACGTCCTCGTCCTGCACCCAGCCCTCGCCGGGCGCCTCGTCGTCCGGGCCGACGCACATGACCTTGTCGTTGGGGCCGTACCAGACGGGGATGCGGTGGCCCCACCACAGCTGCCGCGAGATGCACCAGTCGTTGAGGTTGTCGACCCAGTCGAAGTAGCGCTTGGCCAGCTCCGGCGGGTGGATGGTGGTGCGGCCGTCGCGCACGGCGGCGGACGCGGCCTCGGCGAGCGGGGCGACCTTGACCCACCACTGCATGGACAGGCGCGGCTCGATCACGGTGTCGCAGCGCGAGCAGTGGCCGACGGAGTGCTTGTAGGGGCGCTTCTCGGCGACGATGCGGCCCTGTTCGCGCAGGGCGGCGACGACGGCGGGGCGTGCCTCGAAGCGGTCGAGACCCTCGAACGGCCCGTGCGCGGTGATCACGCCGCGGCCGTCCATGACGGTGAGCGCGGGCAGGTCGTGGCGCTGGCCGATCTCGAAGTCGTTGGGGTCGTGCGCGGGGGTGACCTTGACCGCGCCGGTGCCGAACGCGGGGTCGACGTGCTCGTCGGCGACGACGGGGACGTGCCGGCCGGTCAGCGGCACTTCGACGTCGGTGCCGATCAGGTGCCGGTACCGCTCGTCGTCGGGGTGGACGGCCACGGCGGTGTCGCCGAGCATCGTCTCGGCGCGCGTGGTGGCGACCACGATCGAGTTCTCGCCGGAGCCGTACCGGATGGAGACGAGTTCGCCGTCGTCCTCGGAGTGGTCGACCTCGATGTCGGAGAGCGCGGTCTGGCAGCGCGGGCACCAGTTGATGATGCGCTCGGCGCGGTAGATCAGGCCGTCGTCGAAGAGCTTCTTGAAGATGGTCTGGACGGAGCGGGACAGCCCTTCGTCCATGGTGAAGCGGACGCGGGACCAGTCGACGCCGTCGCCGAGGCGGCGCATCTGGCCGAGGATCCGGCCGCCGACCTCCTCGCGCCACGCCCAGACGCGTTCGACGAACTTCTCGCGGCCGATGTCGTGGCGGGACTTGCCCTCGCCGGCGAGGTCGCGTTCGACCGCGGTCTGGGTGGCGATGCCCGCGTGGTCGGTGCCGGGCAGCCAGAGCACCTCGTAGCCCTGCATGCGGCGGCGGCGGGTGAGCGCGTCCATGACGCTGTGGTTCAGCGCGTGGCCCATGTGCAGGCTGCCGTTGACGTTGGGCGGCGGCAGCACGATGGAGAACGGCGGCTTGTCGCTGGTCGCGTCGGCCGTGAAGTAACCACGCTCGACCCACCGCTCGTACAGCCCGGCCTCTACCTCGGCCGGGTTCCAGGCCGCTGGGAGTTCGGAGCGCTGCGGTGCGGTGGGGGTCTCGGTCACGGTCGAAGTCTACGGAGGCGCGGGTCTCGACTTCTAATCAGATACCTGGTAGCGGCCCTGACGTGTGATGCTCTGCGCCGACAACGCGCGCGGAGGCAGGGGGGTGGCGGGGGGATGGGCGGGTCTGACGACCACTTGGGGCCTGGTCGGGACACGTGGGAGGACCGGCTGGGGCCGAACGACGAGAACTGGCTCCGGGCCCGGGTGGAGCGGTGGTTCGACCGCAACGGCGCGCTGGTGGCCGCGGCGGTGGCGGTGGTGGTCCTGGGGCCGGTTCTCGTGCTGTTGCGCACGGATCGGCTGGACGACGTGCTCGGCTTGAACGAGCCGGTGGTGACGGCGCCGGCGTCGGTGTTCGGGTTGCCGCCGGCCTTGGCGGGCGACCTGCCGCTGGACCGGGAGCACCCGTTCGCGGGGACGACCGCGGCGGGCTGGGCGGACGGCGAGGCGGGCGTGGTGGCGCCCGAGGTGCTGGAGTGGCAGGCGGCGTTCGTGCCGGCGGAGCGGTTGACGGCGGCGGTGGAGCGGGTGCGGCAGGTCGTCGTGGCGTCGCGGCTGGACCCGCGGGTGCTGCGGGACGGTGACGTGGAGCCGTTGCTGGGGCTGTTCGCGGTCGGGCAGCGGGAGGAGCTGCGGGCCCGGTTGGCGTCGGCGGACGGCGGTTCGGTGGCGACGCGGGTCGCGGCCGGGGAGCGGCTGCTGGACGTGCCGCCGAAGGTGTCGGGGCAGATGCTGGCGTCGGCGACCGACGAGGGGGAGGTGGTGGTGCGCACCTCGTTCTCGTTCGCGTACGCGTTCGACACCGATCGGGGGCTGCGCGGCTCCGACAGCGCCGTGGCGAGGGCGACGCACCAGGTCACGTACGTCGTGCGGGGTGATGGGGTGCACCTGACCGAGGCGTCGAGCGACTACGCGGACGGTTCGTGCGACGGCGCGGACCCCGCCCGGATCTCGCCTCCGGTGAGCGCGGCGCTCGGTCTGCCGTGCTTCCGGTGAACCGCCCGTATCGACTTCGCGGCCGATAGCTGGTAACGCCTTCGGTAGGGCTGTCACCGAGTGGGGGAACCGTGGACGAGTACCGGATCGAGGACCACCCCGACCTTCAGGACTCCGGGTGGGTGCGGGAGGCCGTGAAGCGGGCCGAGCGCGAGGAGAGGGCGCGGCGGCTGAGGTCGTTGCCGCGCCGGCCGAGGCGGCGGTTCTGGATCGGGTCGGCGATCGCGGTGGCGGCGGTGCTGCTGGCGTGGGCGGTGATCGCGTCGGAGTCCGGCACGCCCGCGGCGGGTGGGCCGGTGGACCCGAGCCGCCCGTTCGCGGGCACGTCGGCGGCGTCGTGGGCCGATGGCGAGGCCGGGGTGGCGGTGCCGGAGGCGGTCCAGGTGGGCGCGTACCCGGCGGAGCAGGTGGAGGCGGCCTACCAGCGGGTGCGCGAGGCGGTGATCGCGGCGCGGCTGGATCGGCGGGTGGTGCGCGACCACGACCTGGAGCCGCTGCTCGGGCTGTTCGCGCCGGACCTGCGCGAGTCGGTGCGGGTGCTGTTCGACGGCCGCAACGACGGTGAGGCGGCGTTGGTGGCGACGCGGGTGGACAAGGGCGCGCCGTTGGCCGAGGTGGAGCCGAAGGTGCGCGGCAGGATGTCCGCCGAGGTGGGGCCGGAGGGCGAGTTGGTGGTGTCGACGGACTACACGTTCGCCTACGCGTTCGCGACGGACCGGCCGGAGGCGCTGCGGGGGCCGTTGGACGCGGTGGCGTCGACGCGGTTCCAGGTGCGGTACTCGGTGCGCGCGGGCAGCCCCGGCGTGGAGGGGCTCTGGGCGGACGCGGCACTGGGCTCGTTTCACTCGATCGGGTGTTCGAGCGCGAAGCGCGGCTTCCTGGCGCCCGCGTTCACGGAGCCGTCGTTGCCGTTCGGCCTGGACTTCGACCTCACCGCGCCGTCCTCGCCGGCCGACGGCTGCCCGGAATGACGTCACCCGTTCGGACGATTCGCGGCACAGTGGCGCCGATCACAATTGGTGGTGATCACCGGGATACGCGCAGGTGAGGACGCCGGATTCACGGGCCGTACACAACCCCTTGGGGCCCGTGACAGCGGTCCCGCGTCGTCTTGGCGCGACCGGCGGTCGGACGGGCCGCCGGCGTGCTCGCGCGGGGCGCGCCGGCGGTGCACCACGAGTCCGCTCGCGCGGTGGCACGGCGGCCGCACAATAGGGGCATGGACCGCAACCCGCCCCGGCAGGACATCGACGAGTCGCAGCTCGACGTCAGCGAGCCCAAGCGGTGGGCGGCGGGCATCCCCGGCGTCGCGGTGTCGCTGCGGCGTGGCGTCGAGCAGATGGGCGTGGCCCGCACGGCGACCACGCTGCGGCTGCTCAACCAGCGCGAGGGCTTCGACTGCCCCGGCTGCGCGTGGCCGGAGCCGCAGGGGCACCGCAAGCTGGCCGAGTTCTGCGAGAACGGCGCGAAGGCGGTGGCCGAGGAGGCGACCAGGCGGCGCGTCGGGCCCGACTTCTTCGCCGCGCACCCGATCGCGGAACTCGCCGGCAAGACCGACTACTGGCTGGGTCAGCAGGGTCGGATCACCGAGCCGGTGGTGTTGCGCGAGGGCGCGACGCACTACGAGCCGATCGAGTGGCACGACGCGTTCGCGCTGATCGCCTCCCGCCTCAACGGCTTGGCGAGCCCGGACGAGGCCGTGTTCTACACGTCGGGCCGCACCAGCAACGAGGCCGCGTTCCTGTACCAGCTGCTGGTGCGCTCGTTCGGCACGAACAACCTGCCGGACTGCTCGAACATGTGCCACGAGTCGTCCGGCGCGGCGTTGTCGGAGACGACCGGCATCGGCAAGGGCTCGGTGAGCATCGACGACTTCGCCCGCGCCGACCTGATCGTGGTGGTGGGGCAGAACCCGGGCACGAACCACCCGCGGATGCTGTCGGCGTTGGAGGAGGCCAAGCGCGGCGGCGCGAAGATCGTGGCGGTGAACCCGTTGCCGGAGGCGGGGCTGCTGCGGTTCAAGAACCCGCAGAACGCGCGCGGGCTGGTGGGCTCGGGCACGAAGCTGGCCGACGAGTTCCTGCAGATCCGGTTGGGCGGCGACCAGGCGCTGTTCCAGGCGGCGGGCAACCTGCTGCTGTCGTGGGGCGCGGTGGACACCGGGTTCGTCGAGGGCTTCACCGAGGGGTTCGCCGAGTACGCCGACCACGTGCGGCGGCTGGACTGGGACTCGGTCGACGAGGCCACCGGCCTGCCGCGCGCCCAGGTGGAGCTGTTCGCCCGGATGCTGGCCGACTCCCGGCGCACGATCTTCTGCTGGGCCATGGGGCTGACGCAGCACAAGCACTCGGTGCCGACGATCCGCGAGATCGCGAACGTGGCGCTGCTGCGCGGCATGATCGGCAAGCCCGGCGCGGGGCTGTGCCCGGTGCGCGGCCACTCCAACGTGCAGGGCGACCGGACCATGGGCATCTGGGAGAAGATGCCGGAGAAGTTCCTGTCCGCGCTGGAGACCGAGTTCGGCATCGACGTGCCGCGCGAGCACGGCTTCGACACCGTGGCGTCGATCCGGGCCATGCGCGACGGCGCGGCGCGGGTGTTCTTCGCCGTGGGCGGGAACTTCGTCGCGGCCACCCCGGACACGGCGGTGACCGAGGCGGCCATGCGGAAGCTGGACCTGACCGTGCACGTGTCGACCAAGCTGAACCGGTCGCACGTGGTGCACGGCCGCACGGCGTTGATCCTGCCCACGCTGGGGCGCACGGAGAGCGACCTCCAGCACAGCGGCGAGCAGTTCGTCACGGTCGAGGACTCGATGTCGGTGGTGCACCGCTCCCGCGGCCGGCTGGCGCCCGCGAGCGACCGGCTGCTGTCGGAGGTGTCGATCGTGTGCCGGCTGGCGCGGGCCGTGCTGGGTCCGGCGCACCCGGTGCCGTGGGAGGAGTTCGAGAAGGACTACGACCTGGTCCGGGACCGGATCGCGCGGGTCGTGCCGGGGTGCGACGACTACAACGCGCGGGTGCGCCTGCCGGACGGTTTCGTGCTGCCGCACGCGCCGCGCGACGCCCGCGAGTTCACCGGCACCCGGTCGGGCAAGGCGCACTTCACGGCCAACGACCTGACCGTGCTGCGGGTGCCGCAGGGGCGGCTGCTGTTGCAGACCATGCGCAGCCACGACCAGTACAACACCACGATCTACGGCCTGGACGACCGCTACCGGGGCGTGAAGGACGGGCGGCGGGTGGTGTTCGTCAGCCCGGAGGACCTGGACGCGCTCGACCTGCTCGACGGGCAGCACGTGGACCTGGTCAGCGAGTGGCCGGAGGACCCGACGGGCGTGACCGAACGGCGTGCCGAGCGGTTCCGGGTGGTGGCCTACCCGACGGCGAAGGGCTGCGCGGCGGCGTACTTCCCGGAGGCGAACTCGTTGGTGCCGCTGGACTCCACGGCCACCGTGTCGGGCACGCCGACGTCCAAGTCGATCGTGGTGCGGCTGGAGAAGGTCTGACCGTCAGCTCGCGGCCCGCCGCCAGGTGAACCCGACGCTGGCCACCAGCACGCGGTGCTCGCGCACCACCCGCCAGTCGAGCCGGAACCGGCCGGACAGGGAGCGCAAGCGCTTGCTCCCGACGAGTCGGTGGCGGGCGGCGGCGCGGTGGTCGTCGTGCATGCGCTGCATCGCCGCGGCGAGCAGCAGGTCGTCGTGCGGCATGGTCTCCCCCTAGTCGCGGCGTGGCGCCACGGTGGTGGCCAGGAAGTAGCGCACCGGGCGCGCGTCCTCCGGCCGGTTCTCCTCGTTCTCGACGCGGTCCGCGTACGGCTTGAAGATCTCGGCGATCCGGGTGTGGACCTCGGCGGCCTCCGCCGCGGTCAGGAACTCCGTCGTGGCGAAGGTCCCCGTCACCTCGCGCCACGGCAGCGGCTCCCGGTCCTTGCCGCGGAAGCGGTCGCGGATGGAGGCGAACTCCTTCTCCAGGAACGCGTCACCGGCCGCTTCGGCGGCGAGCGCGGTCTCGTCGTCCATCCCGATGGACGACCAGCTCTGCTCGCGCCGCACCAGCCGCCACGGTTTCTGCCTGCCCTTGCCCGGCACCTCGGCCACGAAGCCGTACTGGGCCAGCACGTTCAGGTGGTAGGAGCAGCCGGCCACGCTCTCGCCCAGCAGCTCGGCGCACCGGGTGGCGGTCGTCGCGCCGTAGGTCGCCAGCACGTCGATGAGCTTCCACCGCAACGGGTGCGCGAGCGCCCGGAGCGTCTTCGGGTCCCGGATCAGCTCTGCTCCGCCATCGGCCATGCGATCACCGTACCTATATCAAGGTTGCTTTAGCAAGACTTCTTTAGAAAGGTTCCTTGATATGCGTGCGGGTAACACCGGGGGCCGTTCGGGCGAACCTACGCACGTGATGAGGACCGTGCTCCCCTTGGCGCTGCTCGCGCTCTGCGCGTGCACGAGCACGCCCGCCGCCGAGCCGCCGCCGTCACCCCCGCCGACCGACTCGGCCGGCGTGAACTGCGAGGACGCCCCCTCGGACGTCGTCGGCGCGGCCCTGGAGATGCGACTCGACCAGCCGCGTCAAACGATCACCGGCAACGTCGTGCGCTGCGCGTACGGCGGCGGCACGGCCGAGGTCCGCTTCGAGACCGGCGCGGACGCCGCGTCGTTCGCCGAGGGTCGCGGGGACCACGGCCGGATCACCGACCTGCCCGGCTTCCACGACGAGGCCTACCGCGCCACCGCCGTCACGGGAGAGGTCGTCCGGACCGTCGTCGTCGCCCGCGCCGGCACGGTCGAGATCACGGTGACCTCCGACGCCACCGCCGATCGGGCCCAGCGGCTCGTCGACGCCCTGTTCGCCACCCTCTGAGGGCTTCGGTCCAGTGCGGCCGACCGACTTGCGGCACCGGGGCCGCCGACCTCGTCGCGCACGTCCCTCACGACGTCACCGCTCCAGCACCGCCATCGCCGCGTTGTGGCCGCCGATCCCGCTCACCCCGCCGCCACGTCGGGCGCCCGCGCCGCACACGAACAGGTTCGCCACGTCGGTCTCGACGCCCCACCGGCCCACTTCGTCCTCGTGCTCGGCGAACGGCCACGACAGCTCGTCGTGGAAGATGTTGCCGCGCGGCAACCCCAGTTCCGCCTCCAGGTCCAGCGGCGTGCGGGCCTCCAGGCACGGCTCGCCGTTCGCGTCCCGCGCCAGGCACGACTCGATCGGCTCTTCGAGGTGGGCGTTCAACCCGGCCAGGTACCGGCCGACCAGCTCGTCCCGCACCCGGTCGTTGTCGGTCTCGAACAACGACGCCGGCGTGTGCAGCCCGAACAGCGTCAACGTGTGCCACCCGCGCTCGACCAGCTCGGGCGCGAGGATCGACGGGTCGGTCAACGTGTGGCAGTACATCTCCGCCGGCAGCACCGACGGCACCCGCCCGGCCGCGCTCTCCCGGTACGCCGTCTCCAGCTGCCCGTACGACTCGTCCACGTGCAGCGTCCCGGCGAACGCCACCACCGGGTCCACCCCGCCGCGGAACCGGGGCAGCCGTTCCAGCAGCATGTTCACCTTCACCTGGCAGCCCTCGGCGACCGGCGCGACCGGCCTGCCGCGCAAGCGGTCCAGAGTGGACGGAGCGGCCCCGGACAGCACGAACTTCGCGCCCACCGTGCGACCGTCGTACTCCACCTCGGCCCGGACGCCGTCCGCGTCCACGCGCGTCACCTCGGCCCGGGTCACGACCTCGACGCCCGCCTCCAGCGCCACCCGCAGGAGCTCGCCGGTCACCGCGCCCATCCCGCCGACCGGCACCTGCCACTCACCCGTGCCGTTGCCGATCACGTGGTAGAGGAAGCACCGGTTCGCCTTCAGGTCCCGCAACGACGTGTGCGTGCCGATCAGCCCGTCCGTGGCCACGACGCCGCGCACCACGTCGTCCGCGAACAGCTCCTCCAACGTCTCCCCGATCGGCCGCTCCACGACCTGGTCCCACAACCGCGCCCGCGCCACCGAGTCGACCCGCAGCCGCGCGTGCTCGCTGGACAGCAACGGCTCCAGCATCGTCGGCGACAACGCCTCGGCCAGCACCTCCAGGTCGTCGTACCACCGGCGCCACCGCTCCCACTCGGCGTCCGACCCGGTCAGCGCCCGGAACGACGCCGCCGTCGCCGCGCCCGGGTCGCGCTCCACCAGCAGGTCGCCCGCCGGGGTGTAGGACGACGCCGAACGCGAGCGCAACGCCACCCGCAGCCCCAGGTCCGCCACGACCTTGTCCGGCAGCAGGCTGACCAGGTACGAGTACCGGGACAGCCGCGCCGGGACGCCCGGGAACACCTGCTCGCTCACCGCCGCGCCGCCGACGTGGTCGAGCTTCTCCAGCACCAGCACCGTGCGGCCCGCCCGTGCCAGGTAGGCAGCCGCCACCAGCGCGTTGTGCCCGCCGCCGACCACCACCACGTCGTAGGTATCCACCCGGCCGACTCTAACCAGTGAACAGCGCCGTCACCTTGCGGATCAGCTCGACCAATCCGTAGGCCAGCGGCAGTCCCACCCACAGCCACGCGAACACGACCACCCCGCGCCCGCTCATCGGACCGCCCCCGCTTCCGGCTCGTGGTGCTTCGCCGCCACCGGCCGCACCAGCTCGTTCGCCACGAACCCGACCACCAGCAACGCGATCATGATGAACAGCGACGTCGTGTACAGGTCGGGCCCGGACTTCCCGGCCGCCTTCTGCCCGTCCGCGACGGCGTTCACGATCAGCGGCCCCAGCACACCCGCCAACGACCACGCCGTCAGCAACCGCCCGTGGATCGCGCCCACCTGGTAGGTGCCGAACAAGTCCTTCAGGTAGGCCGGGATCGTGGCGAACCCGCCGCCGTAGAACGACAGGACCACCATCGCGCACACCACGAACAACGGCTTCGACGCGTTGCCCGCCAACGCCAGGACCAGGTACGCCACCGCGCCGACGCCCAGGTACAGCCGGTAGACGTTCTTGCGCCCCACCAGGTCCGACGTCGACGACCACGCGATCCGACCGACCATGTTCGCCAACGACAGCAGCGCCACGAACCCCGCCGCCGCGCCCGCCGCCGCGCCCGCCGCCACCGGCGTGGCCGTCCCGGCGAAGAAGTCCCGGATCATCGGCGAGGCCTTCTCCAGGATCCCGATGCCCGCCGTGACGTTGAGGCACAGCACCAGCCACAGGAGCCAGAACTGCGGCGTGCGCAGGGCGTTGCGCGCCGACACGTTGACCGCCGAGCGCACCACCTCCCGCTCCTCGACCGCCGCGGGCACCCGCACCAGCAGCACGCCCACCGACATGAAGACCGCGTACACGAGCCCGTGCACCAGGAACGTCAGCGCGATCCCGTCCCCGTCGCGCCCGAACGACTCCAACATCTGCGCCGACCACGGCGACGCGATCAGCGCGCCGCCGCCGAACCCCATGATCGCGATGCCCGTCGCCATCCCCGGCCGGTCCGGGAACCACTTGATCAGCGTCGACACCGGCGAGATGTACCCGATGCCCAACCCGATGCCGCCGACGAACCCGTACCCCACGACCACCAGCCAGTACTGCTGCGTCCAGGCGCCCAACGCCGAGATCAGGAACCCCGACGAGAAGCAGGTCGCGGACACGAACATGGCCCACCTCGGCCCGTTGCGCTCGACCAGCGTGCCGCCGAACGCCGCCGACAGCCCCAGCATCACGATCCCCAACTGGAACGGCAGCGCGCTCTGCGTCCCCGTCAGGTCCAGCGCGCTCTCCAACGGCGGCTTGAACACGCTCCACGCGTAGGCCTGACCGATGGCCAGGTGCACCGACAACGCGGCGGGCGGGATCAACCAGCGGTTCCAGCCCGGTGGGGCGATCGTGCGAGAGCGGTCCAGGAAACCCACTGCCCGACACCTCCGTAGCCTGGTGAGTGGTTCGCGAAAAAACTTAGCCAAGTGAAGGAGTTCGCGATGGGGCGGGTCACCGTGCGTCGCCCAGTGGTCACGTATGCGCGACGAACGTCCCGCAAACGGGTCGACGCGCTGGCCGCCGAGGAGCCGTTGGAACTGCGGGTAGGCGGCAAGGCGCTGACCGTGACGATGCGCACGCCGGGGCACGACGTGGAGCTGGCGCACGGTTTCCTGCTCAGCGAAGGCGTCATCGGCGGGCTGGAGGACATCTCGGTCGCCCGCTTCTGCGAGGGCACCGGACCCGACGGCCTCAACACCTACAACGTGCTCGACCTGACCCTCGCCGACGGCGTGGCGCCGCCGGACCCGAGCGTGGAGCGCAACTTCTACACCACGTCGTCCTGCGGCGTCTGCGGCAAGGCGGCCCTGGACGCGGTCAAGCTGAAGACCGCGCACTCCCCCGCCGCCGACGACTGCACGGTCGACGTGGACGTGCTCTGCGCCCTGCCGGACGAACTGCGCAAGCGCCAGAAGGTCTTCGCCTCCACCGGCGGCCTGCACGCGGCCGGCCTGTTCACCACCACCGGCGAAGCGCTGGTCGTCCGCGAGGACGTGGGCAGGCACAACGCGGTCGACAAGGTCCTCGGCTGGGCCGTGCTCAACGACAGGGTCCCGCTGGCGGGAACCGTGCTCATGGTCTCCGGCCGGGCCTCCTTCGAGCTCGTCCAGAAGGCCGCCATGGCCGGCATCCCGATCCTCTCGGCCGTCTCCGCGCCGTCGTCCCTGGCCGCCGACCTGGCCGAGGAGCAGGGCCTGACCCTGGTCGGCTTCCTGCGCGGCGACTCGATGAACGTCTACACGGGCCACGACCGGATCACCGCATGAGACCGCTGGACGGCGTCACCGTCGTCAGCCTCGAACAAGCCGTCGCCGTGCCCTACGCCACCCGCCTGCTCGCCGACCTGGGTGCGCGGGTGATCAAGGTCGAGCGCCCGGGCGGAGGCGACTTCGCCCGCCACTACGACGCCACGTGCGGCTCGGTGTCGTCGTACTTCGCCTGGACGAACGTCGGCAAGGAGTCCGTCACCCTCGACCTCAAGCACCCGGCCGCCCGCCAGGTCCTGCACGACCTCGTCGCCGGGGCCGACGTGGTCCTGTGCAACCTCTCCCCGGCCGCCGCGCGTCGACTGGACGTGGACGCATCCTCACTCCGCCGGGTGAAACCCGACCTTGTGATCGGCGAACTCTCCGGCTACGGCGAGTCCGGCCCGTACGCGTCCCGCAAGGCCTTCGACGCCCTGGTCCAGTCCGAGACGGGTCTCATCGACCTCACCGGTCAGGACGACGTCACCGCACGCGCGGGCATCTCGGTGGCCGACATCGCGGCGGGCGTGCAGCTCCAGTCCGCCGTCCTGGCCGCCCTGCTCCACCGCTCCCGAACGGGTGAAGGCGCGACCCTGAGCCTGTCGCTCTTCGAAGCCCTGGCCGAGTGGATGCACCAGCCCATGCTCTACGCCGCCGGCACCGGTCGAGCCGCCCCGCGCACCGGCGCCCACCACCCCAGCATCGCGCCCTACGGCCCGTTCCCCTGCGCGGACGGCACCGTCCACCTGGCCGTGCAGAACGACCCCCAGTGGCGCCGCCTCTGCGGCCTACTCGACCGCCCGGACCTGGCCGACGACCCCCGCTTCACCACCGTCACGTCCCGCGTCGCCCACCGGCCTGCCCTGCACGCCGAGCTCGACTTCACCACCTGGACCAAGGCGGACCTGCTCGACGCGCTCGACGACGCCGACGTCCCCGCCGCCCTGACCCGCAGCGTCGCCGACCTGCCGCGGCACCCCCAGCTCACGGCGCGGGAGAGGCAGACCTCGGTCCCGGTCCCCGGCGGCGAGGTCACCGCCCTGCGCCCGCCGGTCGACTCCACCGCCTGGCACTGGACCCCCGCGCCCGTGCCCGCCCTCGGCGAGCACACCGACCACGTGCTGCGCGGGCTCGGCTACTCCGCGGAACGGATCGCGGACCTCCGCACCCGGTCGGCGATCTGACCGAAACGCGAGCCGCGTTCGTGACGATGTCGTGAAGGGATCTCGCGTCGGGGGTGGCACATGGTCAGCAGGCGGACGGCGCTCGCGGCGCTGGGCGGCACCGCCCTGGCGACCGCGGGCCTCACGGCCGCGTGGCACGGCAACGCGCCGCTCGGCGAAGCGCTCCGCCACGCGGTGGGCGTCGCGGGCCCCGTGCCGGCCGTCACGCGCGCCGTCGTCGCGGTCGAACGCGTCCACTCCCACTACCGGAGCCGTGACGTCGACCTGCTCACGATGACACCCACGGGTGTGCCCGCGCAGGGCCTGCCCATGTCGATCCTCCTGCACGGCCGCCACGGCGCCGCCCGCACCGCGTCACCGGGCGGCATGGCGGAAGTCCTGGTGGCGGCCGTCAGCCGGGGCCAGGTCCCGCCGTTCGGCTTCGTGGCCGTGGACGGCGGCGACCACTACTGGCACGAGAACGTCCCCGGCGACGACCCGATGGCCATGCTGCTCGAAGAGGTGCCCCGCTGGCTGGCCGAACGGGGCTACGGCGCGCCGTTCGCGTGCACGGGCGTGTCGATGGGCGGCTTCGGCGCGCTCCTCTACGGCCGCAGGCGGCACGAACGCCGTGAACCCGCCAAGGCCATCGCCGTCATCGCGCCGGCCCTGCTCACCGACTGGGCGGAGATGGCCAAGCGCAACGCCTTCACCGGCCCCGACCAGTGGGCCTCGCTGGACCCGCTGAAGAACCTGGACAAGCTCGGCGCCGCGCCCGTCGGCGTCTGGGCGGGCGACCGGGACACCTTCATCACCGGCACCCGGCAGTTCATCGCCAACGCCAAGCCCGCCGTCGCCTCCATCACCCCCGGCGGCCACAACGACGCCCTCTACCGCAAGGTCGTCCCCGACGTGATCCGCTTCCTGGGCAAGCGCGTGTGACCACCGGTCCTGCACAGGACCTCCACACGACCGCGGTCGCCTGGTCCCACGCCCCGCTCGACATCGGCTGCCGCTCTGGCCCAACCCGACTGGGAGACCCTCGCCGCCAAAACCGGGCCGGCCGCGATCGCCACCGGCCCGTTCCTGGCCGCGTTCACGCTCTTCCGGGTGACGGTGACGGTGACGGTCAGCGCGGCGTGAGGGGGGTGCGCCCGCTGCGCACCCACTTCAGCACCGCGCCCCACTCGCCGTAGCCGGCGTCGATGTTGAGGTGCCGGCCACCCACGATGACGTCGACGTCGACCCGCAGCGCCTCGGCCATCTCCTTGGCCTGCGCCACCGTGCAGTAGGAGTCGCCCTCGCCCGCGACCAACCTGGTCGACACCGCCGCCCGCCGCACCACCGTCGGATCCAGCACGGGGTGCAGGAACCCGGAGATCAACGGCTCGCCGGCGAAGTCCGGGGCGGGCGGCGCGACCAGCAGCACCCGGTCGACCCGCAGCGCCGCGTCGAACTCGCCGGCCGCGTGGTGCAGCCACAGCAGCACCGCCAGCGAGTGCGCGACGACCACCCGTTCGACGGAACCGGCCGCCGGCATGGCGGCGAGGTGCGACCGCAGCTCGTCCAGCCAAGCCGACAGCTCCGGCTCGTCGGGTGAGCTGAACCGGGGCAGGTCCACCGACCCACCGTGGTGGGCCAGCTCGCCTGCCAGCCAGTTCTGCCAGTGCGCGGGCCCGGAACCACCCAGGCCGTGCAGGATCAGCGTGTGCGGGAGGGACAACTCACGCCGACTTCTCGCGACGCTCCCGGCGGGACGGCTGCCGGGCCACGATGGTCGGGTTGACGTTCTCCTTCACGGTCTGCTCGGTGATGACGACCTTGGCGACGTCCGTGCGGCTCGGGATGTCGTACATCACCGGCAGCAGGACTTCCTCCATGATCGCCCGCAACCCGCGCGCGCCCGTGCCGCGCAGGATCGCCTGGTCCGCGACCGCCTCCATCGCCGTCCGGGTGAACTCCAGTTCGACCCCGTCCATCTCGAACAGCTTCTGGTACTGCTTGACCAGCGCGTTCTTCGGCTCGGTGAGGATGCGGACGAGCGATTCCTTGTCCAGGTTCGTGACGCTCGCGACCATCGGCAACCGGCCGATGAACTCGGGGATCAGGCCGAACTTGATCAGGTCCTCGGGCATCGAGTCGGCGTAGTAGTCCGCCGCGTCGACCTCGGCCTTGGTCCGCACCTCGGCGCCGAAGCCCAGACCGCGCTTGCCCACCCGGTCCTGGATGATCTTGTCGAGGCCCGCGAACGCGCCCGCCACGATGAACAGCACGTTCGTCGTGTCGATCTGGATGAACTCCTGGTGGGGGTGCTTGCGACCACCCTGCGGCGGCACCGAGGCCGTCGTCCCCTCCAGTATTTTCAGCAGCGCCTGCTGCACACCTTCGCCCGACACGTCACGCGTGATCGACGGGTTTTCACTCTTTCGAGCGATCTTGTCGACCTCGTCGATGTAGATGATGCCGGTCTCGGCGCGCTTGACGTCGTAGTCCGCCGCCTGGATGAGCTTGAGGAGGATGTTCTCCACGTCCTCGCCCACGTAGCCGGCCTCGGTCAACGCCGTGGCGTCCGCGATGGCGAACGGCACGTTCAGCATCTTCGCGAGGGTCTGGGCCAGGTAGGTCTTGCCGCACCCCGTGGGCCCGAGCATGAGGATGTTCGACTTGGCGAGTTCCACGCCGTCGTCGCGGCCCTCACGCCCGCGGTCACCGGCCTGGATGCGCTTGTAGTGGTTGTAGACCGCCACCGAGAGCGTGCGCTTGGCCTCGTTCTGGCCGATCACGTACTGGTCGAGGAACTCGTGGATCTCGGCGGGCTTGGGCAGCTCGTCGAGCTTGACGTCGCCGGCCTCCGCGAGTTCTTCCTCGATGATCTCGTTGCAGAGGTCGATGCACTCATCGCAGATGTAGACACCCGGTCCGGCGATGAGTTTTTTCACCTGCTTCTGGCTCTTGCCGCAGAAAGAGCACTTCAGCAGGTCGCCGCCGTCACCGATACGTGCCATGACCGCTGACCTCTGTCCCCTCCGGCGCACGACCTGGTGAGGTGCGCCTGACTGCTGATGTGGCGAGTGCCCGCTGGATGCGGGGTCCGCCCGTTCCCCTCGACGGTACCTGTCCTACCCGCCTGTGCGGGAGGACCAGCGTGCCCCCGACACGCCTCGCTGAGCAGGACCCCTGGTCAGCTCGGCGTGTCGGGCGCCACGCCGGACTACTTCGCCGAGAGCTTCCGGTAGGGCAGGACGCTGTCGATGAGGCCGTAGTCCTTGGCCTCCGCGGCGGTGAGGATCTTGTCGCGCTCGATGTCCGTGCGCACCTGCTCCGGCGTGCGGGTGGTGTGCCGGGCGAGCGTGGTCTCCAGCAGCCTGCGGACCCGCTGGATCTCGTTGGACTGGATCTCCAGGTCGGAGACCTGCCCGTAGACGCCCTCGGTGGCCGGCTGGTGGATCAGGATCCGGGCGTTCGGCAGCGCGTGCCGCTTGCCGGGGGTGCCCGCCGCGAGCAGCACGGCCGCCGCCGAGGCCGCCTGGCCCAGGCAGTAGGTCTGGATGTCCGGGCGGACGAACTGCATGGTGTCGTAGATGGCCATCAGCGAGGTGAACGAGCCACCGGGCGAGTTGATGTACATCAGGATGTCGCGGTCGGGGTCCTCCGACTCGAGCACGAGCAGCTGGGCCATCACGTCGTTGGCCGACGCGTCGTCCACCTGCACGCCGAGGAAGATGATGCGCTCCTCGAACAGCTTGTTGTACGGGTTGGACTCCTTGATTCCGTAGCTCGTGCGCTCGACGAACGACGGGAGCACGTACCGGGACTGCGGCGCGTGGAACTGGCTCACTTCAGGTCTCCTGGTGGCTGGTGCTCTGGTCGCGGTCAGTTGGTCGAAGCCTGGCTGGCGCGGGTGATCACCTTGTCCACGAAGCCGTACTCGACGGCTTCCTTGGCGGTGAACCAGCGGTCGCGGTCCGAGTCGGCGATGATGCGCTCGACCGGCTGACCGGTGTGCTCGGCGATGAGCTCCGCCATCTCGTGCTTGGTCCGGGTGAGCATGTCCGCCTGGATCGCGATGTCGGCCGCCGTGCCGCCGACGCCGGCCGAGGGCTGGTGCATGAGGATTCGGGCGTGCGGGAGGGCGTGGCGCTTGCCGGGCGTGCCCGCGGAGAGCAGGAACTGCCCCATCGACGCGGCCAGGCCCATCGCGTAGGTCGCCACGTCGGGCTCGATCAGCTGCATCGTGTCGAAGATCGCCATGCCCGCGGTCACCGACCCGCCGGGCGAGTTGATGTAGAAGGTGATGTCCTTCTCCGGGTCCTCCGCGGCGAGGAGGAGGAGCTGGGCCACGATCTGGTTGGCGATGTTCTCTTCGACCTGCGTCCCCAGGACGATGATCCGCTCGCGGAGCAGACGCTCGTAGACCGAGTCGTTGAGGTTCATCCCCGTAGCCGCTCGCATCTCGGGCGTCGGGAAGGAATGCTGCGTCACGTCTGCCTGCCTAACTGTGCCTACTAGCTGTGCCGAAAAGAGTCTCGTAGCAACGACCTTAACGAAGGCGGGCGGCGTCGACGTCCCGACACCGCCCGCGTTCGCTCAGGGCTTCACTCCGCGTTCGCGGGTTCCGGCTCCTCGGCGGGCCTGGTCTCGCCGAACAGCTCGTCCAGGTCGAGGGCGTTGCCCTCGGAGTCCGTCACGGTGGCCTGGCGCACGACCGAGGCCAGCGCCTTGCCGCGGCGCACGTCGGCGAAGATCGCGCCGAGCTGGCCGGACTGCTGGGCCCGCTTGACGTACTCGTCCGGGCTGATGCCGAAGCGCTGCGCCTGGTAGATGATCCGCTCGGTCAGCTCGGCGTCGGTGACGTTGAGCTGCTCGGCGTCGGCGATCGCGTCCAGCACGAGCTGGGTCTTGACCGCCTGCTCGGAGGCCTCGCGCACCTCGGTGTCGAACTCCTCCTTGGTCTGGCCCTGCTCGGTCAGCCACTCGGCGAAGCGCGCCTCGTCGTGGTCGAGGGCGTGGATGGCGTCGTGCGCCCGCGCCTCGACCTCGCCCGCGACGACGGCCTCGGGCAGCGGCACCTCGACGCTGGCCAGCAGCGCCTCCAGCACCTTGTCCCGGGCCTGGACGCCCTGCTGCATCTTCTTCACGCGGCCCAGTCGGGTGCGCAGGTCGGCCTTGAGCTCGTCGAGCGTGTCGAACTCGCTGGCCAGCTGGGCGAACTCGTCGTCCAGCTCGGGGAGCTGGCGCTCCTTGACCGAGTTCAGCACCACGGTGACCTCGGCGTCGCGGCCGGCGTGGTCACCGGCGACCAGCGTCGTGGTGAAGTTCTTGGACTCGCCCTCGGAGGCGCCGACCAGGGCCTCGTCGATGCCCTCGACGAGCTGGCCGGAGCCGATCTCGTAGGACAGGCCGGCGGTCTTGGCCTCCTCGACCTCCTCGCCGTCCACGGTCGCCGACAGGTCGACCACGACGAAGTCGCCGGTCTCGGCCGGGCGCTGGACGCCGGTGAGGGTCGCGAAGCGGGCGCGCAGCTCGTCGAGCTGGGTGTCCACGTCCTCGTCGGTGACCTCCTGGTCGTCGACGCTGACGGTCAGCTCACCGAAGGCGGGGACGGTGATCTCGGGGCGGACGTCGACCTCGGCGGTGAACGCCAGGGACTCGCCGTCCTCGATCTTGGTCACCTCGAAGTCGGGGCGGCCGAGGGTGCGCAGCTCACCGGAGGTCACGGCCTCCAGGTACTTCGCCGGGATGGCCTCCTGGACGACCTCGTCCAGGACGGGCGCGCGGCCGATGCGGCTCTCCAGGACGCGGGCGGGGGCCTTGCCGGGGCGGAAGCCGGGGATGCGGACCTGCTTGGCCAGCTTGCGGTACGCGCGGTCGAAGTCCGACTTGAGCTCGTCGAACGGCACCTCGACGTTGATCCGGACCCGCGTCGGGCTCAGGTGCTCGACGGTGCTCTTCAACGTGGTCTCCTCGTAACGGGCATGACGTGCGGAACACCCCGGTGAACGCGTCTGGGCGCGCCGGGATTCCGCCTGAGTCTAGGCGGTCGGCCGGCGTGGTGGCGCTAGCACCCCGGGTCGAGGCGCCGCAACCGGCCGCGGTGGGGCCGTCGGGCCATTGTGGCGGCAATACCCGCCCGCCGGGAATCCCTTTGCGGCGCGCTGCCGGAATTCGTGGTGTCGGCCGAATTCCGCCCGTTCGGGCTACCCGTTCGCGCCGTCTCGCGGGCGCCGTCCGACGCCCGGCCGGGCCGCCCCGCCGGCGCGGCGAAAATCACAACAGTGGCTCTTAACTCGGGGACCGGCGTGTCGGACCGCCGCCGCGCCGCGCGTCCCGGGCCCGACGCGCCGCCCCGGTGTGACCAGGTGGCGAATCCGCATTTTCGCGGTCTCGCCAGGGGCGGATCGGGCGTACCTATGCGGCCCAACGGCCGATCGACAGGGCTGCCCGCTAGGCCATTCGAGTGGCACTGGGAGCCGCGACCACGGCGGAGTGCGTCATCACCGAGCGGGGCCACCACGAAGTCGTGTAACACGTATGTCGTAGAGCCGACTAACAGTCAGCAACCGCCAGCGGGGGGAGGTTCGTCAGAAAGAGTGAATTGGGGCCGTTTGGAGTAGCGCTCGACAGAAAAGTTTCACTTGTCGAGATGACTCCAACCGCCGTAGTCCATTAGTGTGGGTTTCAGGTAGCGTGACGCCCGGATCCGCATGTTGGACCAGCAATAATTAGCGTTGCCGGACGTTCTGGGGGGTCAGCAGCGGACGCAACCGGCAACCGGGACCGACAGGAACGAGCGAGACAATGTCATCGAGCTCTTTAACCACCTACCAGACAAGGTGCCGATGACCCGATGAGATCCATTCCGCCGCTGCCGAACACTATCCCAGGACCACTGCTGGGCGCCGGCTGTGACTTCGGGGTCCGACGGGTCCCGGGCACACCTCCCGGCCACCGCGTACCACCCCTCGCGGTAGCGCGGCGATGTTGATCGACCTCAGGCCACGCGCACGAAGAAGCGCAGCCAGGTCAACTGCCGCCACGCACAAGAGATCACGATGCCGTCCCGCACCGGCCTCATCGTGGACCACTTACACGCACCGTTGGGGAGCTCCATGGAGACGCGTCAGCTTTTGGCGTTCACAACTGTGGTTCAAACGGGCAGTTTCACCAAGGCAGCCGCCACGCTGAATTGCTCGCAACCCACTATAACCACCCGGATCAAAGCACTCGAAGAGACCCTCGGCGTGCCACTGTTCCGACGACTTCCGCGCGGCATCCAGATGACCTCTGCCGGTGTCGAGCTTTTGCCGTTCGCGCGGAACATCATCACCCTGACCGACAAGGCCAGGAAAGCGATCACGATGAACGGCGAGCCGCACGGCAAGCTCGTCATCGGCAGCGCACAGAGTCTGACCGACTACCGTCTGCTACCACTGATCGAGTACATGTGCTGGCGCTACCCGAGCGTCCAGATCTCCCTCCACTCGCGCAACACCCAGGCCAACCTGACCTCGGTGCGTGAGGGACGACTGGACTGCACCTTCTTCATCGGCTCCGTGGAGCCCCGCGAGGGGTTGGAGACGACGGTGCTGTGCCCGGAGCCGCTGGTCATGGTCGCCGGTCCCACCCACGCCCTGACCAGGCGTTCGGTGATCACCGAGGACGAGCTGCGCGGCAGCACGCTCATCCGGGCCGAGAACGGCGCGAGCTACTACGAGCAGTTCGAGCAGGCGCTGGGCCTGCAGGAAGCCGAGTCGAAGTCGCCGGTGCTGGCGCTCGACTCGATCGACGCCGCCAAGCGTGCGGTCGCCTCGGGTCTGGGGATCTCGCTTGTCCCTGAGGTGACGGTCGCCGCCGAGCTGGGCGACGGCAGGCTCCGCCGCCTGCCCTGGGTCCCGCCGTTCCGGGTGTACACCCAGTTCGCGTGGCGCCAGGACAACTCCACCAACCCGTCGGTGACGGCGCTGGTGTCGGCGGCGGCGCAGGTGGTCAGCGAGCAGGTGGCAACTCCGGCATGACACTGGGGAGCCGTTCTTGAGCGCCCGGGCGCGGGTGTGCTCAAGAACGGCCCGCGTTTCGCGGGACGAACGCCGGGTAGCACGGACACATGACCGTCAAGGCGAGTGACCTGCGCGAGCTGCTGACCTCCGACCTGCCGGACCCCAACCTGGTCCTGATCGAGGGCAGGCTCGAAGTGATCAAGGTGGACGACCTGGACGCGGACCGCTACCGCGGCGCCATGCTGCTGGTCTCCAAGGCCGAGCTCTTGGGACGGGGCGTGGACGAGGACTCGCCGGACGGCGAACTGGAACGCCAAGCCGCCGCGATCTCCACCGCTGTGAGTGAACTGGGCGGCTAGTAGCCCTCGCTCGCCGTCTTCCACACCGGCGGCCTCTTCGGCTCCGCGGAAGGGCCCTGACCAACCAGAGGCCGGCCAGGGCAACCGTCGGGGCGACAGGATTTGAACCTGCGACCCCCCGCTCCCAAAGCGGGTGCGCTACCAAGCTGCGCCACGCCCCGGTCCACCCAAGCCTATCGCGACCGGCTAAGCTGACCACGCGCCCACCCCGGTAGGCGCGATGCGGGTGTAGCTCAATGGTAGAGCCCCAGCCTTCCAAGCTGGTCATGCGGGTTCGATTCCCGTCACCCGCTCCAGCTTATTCTCGCTGGTAGAGCTCTCACGGACCGTCCCACGTGGACGGTCTTTTGCTTTCTGCGGATCTTCCGTGCCCCTCGCGTGCCCCTTCTCACCTGCCGTGCCCTTGGTCGCGCTCACCATCGCGTCGATCCCCGCCGCGATGCTCCGACCCCTCTCCTCCCTCGCGTGGAGGTAGATCAACGCAGCACGGGTAGAGCTGTGACCCATCCGATCCATGAGTTCTCGAAGCGTCGCCCCGGTCTCCGCCGCCAGCGTGTTGCCCGTATGCCGGAGGTCGTGCAGGTGGACGTCCGGCATACCCGCGGCTTGCCTGGCCTTGTCCCAGATGTGCCAGAAGTTGTTCCGCTTCGGTCGCCCGCCCTTCGGCCCGACGAACACCCAGGCGTCTTCGTCGCCGTCCACGAACTGACTGAGGTGTGCCTCGATCTCCTCGCCGAGGAACGGCGGCAGCGTGACCGGCCGCTTGCTCTTGGCCTTCGGGTCGTCCTCGAACAGCGGCCCGGAATCCGGCTGCACTGTCTGCCGCTCGACCTGGACCACGCAGAACGTCCGCTCACCGTCGTGGACCACTGAGAAGTCACGCCGCTTGAGACCCACCATCTCGGCGAACCGCAGACTGCCGAACGTCGCCAGCAACACCATCAGGCGATACCGGTTCTCGATGGCGTCGGCGGCCTTGAACACCTGCTTCAACGTCGCCGTAGGCCGCTCCGGACTCCGCTCCTGCCCACCGCCCTTGATCGTGCACGGGTTGTGCTTGAGGAGCCGTTCCTCCGGTGCCGCCGCCGTGTTGAGCACCGCCCGCAGGAACCGGTACGCCTTGGCGACGGTCACCTCACCCACGCCGTCGTCCTGCATCTCCTTCCGCCACCACCGCACTCGCGAAGGCGTCAGGTCGGCGAGCATGACGTCACCGATCCTCGGACCGACGTGGTTGCGGAGCAGGCCGTCGTACAGCTCGACCGTCCGCACCGCCAAGTCCCGCTCCTTGACCCACGCCTCTGCGTAGACCCGCAGCTTGATCTTGCCCGCGTCCGGGTTCGTCCAGTCGTCGCGCGAAATGTCCGTTTCCACGGCGGCAAGCCACCGATCCGCGTCCTTCTCCCGCTCGAACGTCATCGGCGCGGTGTGCTGCCTGTCGTCCGGCCCTTGGTACCGCGCCTGCCACCGTCCCGAAGGCAGTTGGCGAACCCGCCCGAACCTCCGCCGCTTGTCGCTCACGACGCCCTCCGCAGGTGTTGCCGAACAGCAGCCGGGTCGAACGCCTCCACCCGACCGGCCTCGATGAAGGCATCAAGGTCAGCCCGCTTGAACCGGATGAGCCGCCCGAGCCGGTGGAACGGGATGCGCCGCTCTGCGATCAACCGGCGAACGAACCGCTCCGTCGTGCTCATGTACTCGGCCGCTTCGGGCACGCTGAAGTGCTCTTTCTCGTGCATCGGTGATCCCCCCAGATCAAGCCGCTTGGTCAGTTGCCGAACTCTCTTGCGCACCGGCCGACGCGAGCAGCGCCGCCGTGTACTCCGCCTTCCACCTGCGCCGCTCCGCGACCGCCCGCAGCAGCAGGTGAGGTCTCGGGGGCACGTTCGGGTCACCGGGCTGGACGTTGTTCCACACGACCCGAGTCGGCTGGTCGTCCTGCTTGATCCCGACGTCGGCCAGGAGCTGCCGAACGAACTTCACCCGGTCGTGCTTGTGGTCGGCGAGGGACTTGCCCGACCACTTCCGGGACACCAGCACCCGCCGACCGGCGACGCCGAGGGTTGAGCGCTTGTGCGCCTTGCCCTTGCACTTGCCCGGCTCCATCGACAGCCGAGCCCCACGAGGTTGAACGCCGTAGAGCAGCCACACCGGGCACTGCGGCGAGCAGGGCGTGACGGCCAGCTCCGCGCAGAGCCGTTCGGCGTGGTCCTCCTGGCGGGTGGTCCGGGCGTCGAAGCACTCACCGATGCTCTTGGTCAGGTACTTCGTCAGGTAGCCGATGTGCCGCCCGGCCTCCTCCGTGCCGCCGAGGATGCCCTTGGAGTGCACCTGCACCCCGAACCGCGCCACGTGCGCCGGATGCTCCACCTGGTCGAGGGCTTCCTCCCAGGTGGGCAGGGGTTCACGGGTAGCCGGGTCAACGAACCCCTTCGCCCGCGAGTCCCACACCGGTCGGTTGTCACCGCCGTACTTGATCTCGTCGTGGTTGGGCCACCAGACCTGGTGGTAGGTGGCCTCAGCGACCGCCCGCAGCTCCGCACGCGAGATCGAACCCCGGACAGCCGCGTGCCAGTGCGGCGCCAGCCGCCGCTGAGGCTCGACCGTCGAGAAGTACTGCACATCCCAGCCGACGCACCGCCGCAAGTTCTGCACGAACCGATCGAGCAGTGCCGCGAAGTGCACCGCGTCCCGAGCCGCCCGCCGGTAGTCGTACGAGGCCGGGTCAACCGGCGTGCCGTCGCTGCGCACCTTGCCGTAGCTGTCCAACGTCAACGTGAGGAACGTCGAGGGCTGGTACTTGCCGCCGAACACCCGTCCGACCGTGCGCTTGACGACCGGCCGCCGAGGCAGGTTCGGTGCATCCTGCCGCCGCCGCGTCGACCGCTTCCGCACCGCCCGCGGCCGGACTTCCAGAGCCGGGAGCTTCCCGCGGACTCCGAGCTGCCGCAGCTCCTCATCAACCCCGGCGACCTCCTCGCGCACCTCCTCCGCTCCGATCTCGTCGCCCTCCTCGACCGCCGCCCGGTACGCCTTGACCAGATCGGCCCGGAAGGCAGCCAACGCCCGCTGGTCGTCGGTGGGCGGGTTCGGGGCGAAGTCGGGTTCCTCAGTCAGATGCCATCCCTCGCGGCACTGCGCCATCCGCAACCGCCGGTTCTTCTCCGCGCACGTCGGGCACACGCTCGCCACGGTCGAACCGCACGGCACGGGCACGATGTCCACCCGCCCGGTGTCCAGGTTGACCCGCTCCTTGGCCAGCGGCCGGACGCACACCCCGTGCTCCTCAGCGACCGCCCGAGCCACGTCCAGCGCCGCCGGCTGCTTCATCCGATCGGCGCGGGTCAGGTACTCGCTCACGCCGCGACCTCCCCACTGGCGTCCGGCCGAGTCGGGAAGTCGTGCACCTCTGCATCGGCCAGGAAGACGCTCAGCTCGACAAGGTCCGCGTCGGTGACGTGGAAGGCCCGAGCCCGCTCCGGCTCCCGTTGCCCGTCCTGCTTCACCCAGGCGATACCGGGCGTGTTCTCACTGATCTCGTGAGCTGCCGCGCCCCGCTGCCGCACGCTGTCACCGAGGACCATGTCCACCTGTTGCGGCTCGTCCAGGCGCAGCGCCACACGGGTGCTGAACAGGTGCCTGAACCCGACGACCTCCTTGCGCGGGTCCTGCACCAGACCGACGACCGCATACCCAGGCGCACGCCCCTGCGAGGTGATCGTCTGGATAGCCCGCACCGCTCGTTCCCGGAGCTGCTTGTCCGGCTGGTAGGCGATCAGGTCGGCCAGCTCATCGACCACCAAGACCGTGAACGGCTCACCCGTCGACCGCGCCCACAACCGCCGCACACCCCTGTACCGCGTCGCCCGCTCCTTGACCTCTGCCGCGATTTCCTCAAGCAGGGCAACAGCTTCCGGCCCGTTGTCGTACACGACGCGATCGAAGGCATCCGGGCACTGCCCGAGTTCCATCCCGCCCTTCGGGTCGATCCCCACAAGCCGCACCAACCCCGCCCTAATCGCTGGCGCGAGCTGCCACACCAACGACCACAACACCGAGCCCTTGCCCGCACCGGGCACGCCGACCACGAGCACCTGAGACCCGAGCAGCCGCAGCCGCCACGGCTTGCCGGTCTCCGTCCGCCCGACGACAACCCGCTTGAGATCCACCTCGGCATCCGTCAGCGCCGGGACGGTCAGGGGACGCAGCAGCGGGTCACGGTGAACGAAGTCCAGCTCAATCACCCTCGGCCGCAGCACCCGCACCCGACACGAGCGAGCGCCGAACGAGTGCGCCAGCCCATCGCGCCGCAGCTCCCATGCCTCCGGCGACTGGGCAGGCACCATCCGCACCCGGACCCGATCCCGCCAGCCGTCCGACCGGACCCGCCGCAGTTTCGGCCGGAACTCACGCCCCCGGTCCCGCTTGGCCAGGTCAGCCAGCCGCATCACCGATCGCCACTTCGGGACGTACACCGTCGCCCGCCGCCACTCGGTCACCAGCCGGTACCAGCCATGGCGCAGGAACGACCGACGATCCAGACCCGCCCAGATGCTCAGAGCCGCGACCAACGACAACAACGCCAGCACCAACGGCGAGAGCCCGAACCGCCACCAGCACCAGGCCGCCGACACCGGCACCAACGTGACCACCGGATACCGAACGACAACGAGCACCAGGCGCACGGCCCCGACGACCACCAGCCACACCAACGCCACCAGTGCCGCAGCCCACTTGGCCTTGCCGGGAACGAGCATCCACCACGGCACCCGAGGCCGCACACCCTCGAACGGAGCCGGGTCGACCCACTTTCCGACGCCCATCACGCACGCCCCACCGGGGCGAAAATCAGCGGCAGCCATCCCAGGCAGCCACAGCAGACGAGCTGGTTCGGGGCATAGACACCGAACCGCTTGCACGCCCCACAGGGGCGGCCGTTGGACAACTTCCACACTGTCGGAGCACCGCGCCGACTTGACGCGCGCACCCCACGTACCGATAGCCTCGACATGACCGGAATCCCTTGTGAGGTAACGAATACAAGCGAAAGTTCCGGTCGGTGTGTCGCCGGGAAACAGCTTCAGCCCGCCAAGACTCGAACCTGTTTTCCGGCGACCCCACCAACCAGCAATTCTGATCACTCAGCCGTGCGAAACCGGCTCAACCGGTCGCACCGTCACTCCTGCGTCTCGACCTCGAACAGATCCTCGAAGTCGAACGGCGCGAGGGCGGTCAACGCCCCGCTGATGAACCGGGCACCGGGCCGCAGCTCACCGGCACGCGCACGCTTGACCGTCGACCGGTGCAGCCCCATCGCCTTGGCCACCGCGTAGTCCGACTGGAACCCCGCCAATCGCATGGCCTTGGCGAACATGTCATCGCGGAGCCTGATCTCATGCGGCCGACCGGGCAGCACAGCCACCCGCCGACTCCCGGCACGAACAGTGGCCCCCGACGCAAGACCGTGCGCGACCTTCTCCGCCTTCTCCTTGTGCAACTCGGCGAGGAACAGCGACTCCTTCCGCCGCCCCCGATCCGACTCCGCGACACGCCGATACGTCTCGGCAGACCGCTGATGAAAATCGAGCCACTGCACCTGAGTGGCTTCAAGCGAGGGCCGCACCTTCCCCAACGCATCGTGGGCGTTTCGCAACGTCGTCGCCGATTGCACCGTCGACCACAACTCCTCAGCCGGGCTCACTCCCACTCATCCCCCACGACACCCAGCGCAACCCCACCGTCCTGCAACGCCGAACGCAGCCTGTTGATCGACTCCCGGTCGACCACCAGAACTGCCGGGAACGCGTTGCCGAAGCGGATCTCCACCCGGTCCGCGTACGCCATCGGCATAGCCCGAATGGGCAGGTCATCGGTCACGTGCAGCCGAACCATGTCCCCGGCCACCGGTCACGCCGCCTTGGCAGCGGTCTTGACGACCACCGGCTTCATGCCCGACGCCCGCAAGCTGTACCCGAGCTTCGCTCGACACCTGTGCCGCTCACCCCCGTGACTCCCCCGGCACGCCTTGTCGTCAATCCACGGCGTCACCGTCAACCCCTCGAACACCACCGGCCGCACGTCCGTCCCCGGAATCGCCTCCGGCGGAACCGGCTGATGAGGAGCCGCGATCTTCACCGTCACCACGGCGTCCGTCTTCCGCTCCGCCGCCTGATCGATCACCAGGACCGACCACACCAACAACCCGGACTCCTTGTCCGTCTCCTGCTGGACCGGCAACCCCTTCGCCCGCTCCTCCGCCGACTGGAACCTGAGCACCGGCTCAACACCCATCACCAGCGCGCCACGGGGAAAGACGAAGTCGTGCGTCGCCGGGAGCCTGCTCCCACCACTGATCGCCACAGCCGATCTCCTGTCATCAGCGTCGGCTGGACCCTTGGTCCAGCACCTTGACACCAACCACTCTCGGCAGAAAAGCGGGACGGCAGCACCGCACAGCGGGACAACTACAGACGTCCTTGCTACCTTGAAGACGTCCCAACTCGTTCCACAGGGGGAAGCATGCCGAACCAACGCCTACGAGACTCGTTGCTACGCAACGGTTTCGACCTCAACCAGGTCGCCAAAGCCACCGGCGTCGACCCCAAGACCGTCGAACGCTGGATCAACCTCGACCGCACCCCCTACCCCCGGCACCGGCGCACCATCGCGGCCATGGTCCGGGAGGCCGAGACCTACCTCTGGCCCAACGCACTCGCCCCGGACGCCAAGAAGGAGATCACCCAATCGGAGGTCGTGCAGGTCTACCCGCACCGCCACTCCGTCCCCCAGGAGCAGTGGACGCACCTGGTCGACCAGGCCCGCTTGAACATCTCGATCCTGATCTACTCGGGCATGTTCCTCACCGACAACCCGAGCCTGATCAAGACTCTCCGCAGGAAGGCCGAAGCAGGCGTCAAGGTCCGCCTACTCCTGGGCGACCCGGCCAGCCGCGAGGTAGCCCGCCGCAGCGAGGAAGAGGGAATCGGCAAGGGCACCCTCGCCGCCAAGGTCCGCAACGCCCTGGCGTTCTTCAAGCCACTGGCCGACACCGGCCACGCCGAGGTCAGGTGCCACCGCACCACGCTCTACAACTCGATCTACCGCTTCGATGACGAGATGCTGGTCAACACCCACGTCCACGGCTTCATGGCAGCCCACGCCCCGGTCCTGCACCTTCGCCGCCTCTCCGGAGGCGACCTCTTCGAGACCTACGCCGAGAGCTTCCAGGGCGTCTGGGACGACGCCAAGCCACCCAAGTGGTAGGCAGGGAACCATGGCACGCACCGACCACTACAACGACCCCAACGCCCCCAAGGCGACCAACATCGTCGTAGCCGTGACCGCATTCGTCCAGGACGACCAAGGCCGCCTGCTCATGATCCGCCGCACCGACAACGACCTCTACTCCATCCCCGGCGGAGCCCAAGACGTAGGCGAGACCATCGGCCACACGGTCGTGCGCGAGGTCAAGGAAGAAACCGGCATCGACGTAGACCCCACCGACATCATCGGCGTCTACTCCGACCCGGCCCACGTCATCTCCTACACGGACGGCGAAGTTCGCCAGGAGTTCTCCATCTGCTTCCGCGCTCAGCCCATCGGAGGCGAGCTGCGCACCAGCAACGAGTCCAGCGAAGTCCACTGGGTAGCCCGCGAAGACCTGGAAGCTCTCAATATCCACCCCTCGATCCGCCTCCGAATCGAACACGGATTCGAACCGCGGACCACTCCCTACTTCGCCAAGTGACCCAACCCAGCTGCCCGCAACCGCTCCTCAGTACGTTCCACTGCGGCCATCAAATCCGGCTTTGCAAGTCGAATAAATACCGAAACGACATCGTTTGTTCCGTATCGCTGCTCGATCTCCTCAAGCCGAGCATCCACAGTCGTGGGACGACCATCTGGAGTAGTGGTCATATCGGCCCACCACAAGGCATCCCGCAAGGAACTGGCTTCGTCATCCCACACAGAAAGCTCTACCGAAAGCCCGCGCAATTTAGCCTCGAGATAGGCGCACGAATGTCGCGCAACTAAAGCACACAGGCGGTCCGGCATATCGAGATCTCGCAGGTACAGTGCTCCGTCCAGTGGGTGAAATCCGGTTCTGCGCACCACCGGCGAGTAACCGATGTCATGCAGAAGTGCGGCAGCTTCCAACAAATCAGAGTCCTCCCCGAACAGGGCTGCCGCCGATCGCACGGAGCGCGCAACACCACAGACATGCTGAAGTCGCTGCGGCAGATAGCCCGACAATGTTTCGCGGGCGATTCGCTCGGACACTACTAGGATATCAAACAAGGGGTACCACACATTGCGAGTCGCGCGCGCACATCAACTAAACTCACCCCAACCGGAGAATTCATCACCGGTAGTCTCTATCACAGGATCTCCGATATGCACATACGAATCCTTTGGATTCAGTTCCTCTTTGTACATTCGGCTATCGGTTTTAAGGTCTTCAACGTACTCGTGTCCCACCATGCCTGCCAGTGCAGTCAAGCCCAAGGAACCCCCAGTACGGAACTTCCTAAATGTTCCAGCAACCGACAGCGTGGGCGACACGCGCACCACCTTAACAATCACCTTCGGCACTTCGATCGAACCGAGAATCTCGCCCGTGTCAGGATCTTTAACGTCCACGCCCAAGGGGTTCAAAACCGCAAATTGCATCCCCACGTCCACCCCGTGATTGGACCCCCGATTGATCACGAGTTCACGCGGAGTCAGAATCTTAGCGACCTTGCCTTCAATCTTGTCCGCCATCGTCACCTTTCTCAAATATCTCCGGATTCAAGTCTCGCCACATTTCGATCGAAGACACCAGGTGGTCTTCCATGATACTCATATTTACACTGAGTTGCCCGAACATCGACTTATCGCCCTGGTTCTTGGCGTTCTCATATCCGCGCTCCGCGATTACA
Organism: Actinosynnema sp. CA-299493; assembly: GCF_050946825.1. Taxonomy (NCBI): domain Bacteria; kingdom Bacillati; phylum Actinomycetota; class Actinomycetes; order Pseudonocardiales; family Pseudonocardiaceae; genus Actinosynnema; species Actinosynnema sp. CA-299493. Next base: position 1,443,572 of record NZ_CP191993.1, on the reverse strand, counting down.
CGAGCCTGCATCATGCGCTCTTGCATACTGATAGAATCACGAACGAGCGTTCGGACATGCTTCGGGTCAAGCTTGCCTGCGCGATTTCCCGTCACTACGCTCATAACTTGAAACAATCCGCTCGCTGCCGTTAACGCCAGTGCCGGAAGCAGCGCAAGTGTTGCACCCTGGCTGCCAACAATGGCGATCACAAGCGTAAGCAGAAGACCAACAGCGAGCAGAACCCAACTGGCTATCCGAAGTTTCCGGTTATCCTTCGGGTCCGCAGGCTTCAGGCGCGCAAGCGAGGAATCGACGGGTGGCGCCAGGCTTTCGTCCAAAGATCCATCCGAGGGCAAGTACGGCCTCCAAAGATGTTTCACCCGGCGGCCGGAGTCTACCTGTCAGAGCCTCGTGTCACACCTCATCACGCGGCACCTGCCCGACGTGTTGCCGAATTGGGCTCTACAGGATCAAGGCGCGCCGCCTGCGGCAGCGCGCGGCTGAGACCGGCTCACGTTGGCACCGACTCCCCGCATCCCGGCACGCCGGGCTCCCGCTTCGCTCCGCCCGTCGGCCGTGCGCGGAGTCGGTGCACGTGGCCGGGTAGCGGCGCGCTACTGCTGGGCACTCAGGTCACTGCGGATTCGCCAGCTCGACAGTCGGGACGATCGCGCGGTCATGCGGCTTGATCGGGCTGGGCACGGCGATCGGCTGCCGCGACGGCTTCGCCGTCTTGCCATCGGTGTAGGCGACTCGGCGACGAGGGCCAGGCATACGGGCACACGAACGGGCACCGCCCGTGGCAGCCGAGACAGTGGCCGAGTGTCAAGGGTGGTGCCCGGTAGAGGCTGCGACATCCATCGCCGCCCGTGCCCCTCGCGTGCCCCATCTCGGGGTCAACAGCGGTCAATCAGGGGCACGGGCGGTCAGATGGCGAGCAAAGGTGCTGGTCAGAGGGTTAGCTGGTCAGGAGCTTGATCGCTGCCAGACCTTCCAAGCTGGTCATGCGGGTTCGATTCCCGTCACCCGCTCCAGCCCTTTCTCGCTGGTAGCACTCTTGCGGACCGTCCTCTTAGGACGGCCTTTCTGCATTCACGGACCTTCCGTGCCCCTCGCGTTCCCCAAGCCCACTGGCCGACACCGGTCCTGCACCTGCGTCGAGAGCTGCCGAGGCGTCTGGGATGACGCCAAGCCACCGAGTGGTAGGCAGAGAACCATGGCGCGCATCGATCACTACAACGACCCGAACGCCCCAGAGGCGACCCGCGTCGTCGTAGCCGTGACCGCGTTCGTCCAGGACGGCCAAGGCCGCCTGCTCATGATCCGCCGCACCGACAACGACCTGTACTCCATCCCCGGTGGAGCCCAGGACGTAGGCCAGACCATCGGCCGCACGGTCGTGCGCGAGGTCGAGGAAGAGACCGGGTTCGATGTCGAACCGACCGACGTCATCGGCATCTACTCGAACCCGGCACACGTCATCTCGTACACCGATGGCGAGGTTCGCCAGGAATTCTCGATCTGCTTCCGCGCTCGACTGGTCGGCGGCGGGCTGCGCACCAGCAGCGAGTCCAGCGAGGTCCACTGGGTGCAGCGCGATGATCTGAACTCGCTCAACATCCACCCGTCGATCCGACTGAGGATCGACCACGGCTTCGAGAATCGGCCGAAGCCCTACTTCGCCACGTGACCGTGCCCGAACTGCCGCAGGCGCTCCTCAGCGGCCGAGGGCGAGGCGTAACCGGCTTGGCGCGTGTGGGCTTGTGGGGTGGTGGGGCTCATCATGGGAGCCATGCGCTTGGAGCAGATCGTGGTGGATTGTCTCGACCCCGCCGGCCTCGTGCGGTTCTGGGCGGGGTTGCTCGGTGGGGAGGTGGTGGACCGGGAGCACGGGTGGGCGCACGTCGTTCCGCCGGGATGGCCCCGCATCTCGTTCCAGCCCGTGCCGGAGCCGAAGGCGGTGAAGAACCGGCTCCACCTGGACGTCGACGTGGACGACATCGCGGCCGCTACGGGGAGGGCCGTCGAGTTGGGGGCGACGGCGCAGGGCGATGTGCAGACCGACGAGCAGGGCAGTTTCCAGGTGCTGCTCGACCCGGCGGGCAACGAGTTCTGCTTCGTCAAGGCCCACGCCTAAGACGTGACCGCGCGCCCCAGCACCTCGCCGAAGCGGATCGCCAGCACCACCATGAGGACGCCGATGGCGGAGATCACCAGGCATCTCAGGATCAGGCGCAGCTTCGTCACGCGCACAGTCTGCCTCCCGGACGGCCGAACGACCGAAGGTTCAGCCGGTAGCGGCGGCGACGGCGGCACGCAGGGCGCGCACGACCGCGACGTCCCCCTCCACCGACACGTGCTCCTCCCCCACCCGACCCCACAACCACAGGTCCACGGCGGACGGCGAGCCGCTCACGACGGCCGCGGGGTCGGCTCGGGGGCAGTAGTCGACGATCCCCTCGTGCAGCGCCACGGTCCACTCCCGGCCCGGCACACGCAGCGTCACGGCTTGCCCTGACGTGTGAACACCGGGTGGCTGGTGGCACCCCAGCCACAGGCGCAGCACCTCGTCGACGCCGTCCGCCGCCAAGCCCGGCTCCAACGGCGCCGCCGAGCCGATCGCGGCCTGCGCGTCGAACCGGTGCACGGCCGTCTCGTGCGCCATCCGCCGCACCCAGAACCCCAGGGTCCCGTCCCACGGGCACCACGTCGCCGCCGGTGACGCCGCACGGTTCGGGTCCAGCACGGCGATCAGCGACGCCGCGCCGACCCGGTACCAGTCGACCGGGTCGACGTCGCCCGGCGAGCACTCCCACCCGACCGGACGCGCGCCGCGGGCGATCCAGTGCGCCACCATCCGGTGGATCGAGCCGAGGTGCACGAGCAGGTCACCGACCGTCATGCCGGGGCACGCCGGCACGTCTCGTTCGAGTGGTGCCAGATCTGCCGCGACCGCGAACGCCTCCGCTTCGACGCGGAGCGCGCTGGCCAACGAGTGGGCGTCCATCCCCGCAGCATCGCGGAACGCACCCCCTGGGTGCGACCCCGAATTGGATCGCGCACGACGACCTGCCGGCGTATGAACGTGCCATGGCGCTCACCCTCCGCACCCTCACCGCGGGCGACCTCGCCGAGTTCCAGCGGGTCGTCAACTCGGCGTTCCTGTTCGACAGCGCCGAGGACCGGCTGGAGCGGTGGCGTGGCCTGTTCGAGCCGGAACGGCACCACGCCGTGTTCGACGGGGACGAGCTGATCGGCGGCGGCGGTATCCAGAGCCGGGAGATCACGGTGCCCGGCGCCGGCCCGACACCGGTCGCGGCGGTCACGTCGGTCGGCGTGAAGCCGGGCCACCGCCGTCGCGGCGTGCTCACCCGCGTGATGCGCGCCCAGCTGCACGGCTTGCACGAGGACGGCGCGGAGGCGATCGCCGCGCTGTGGGCGTCGGAGGCCGCGATCTACCCCCGGTTCGGCTACGGCCTCGCGGCCGAGTTCAGCCGGCTCGAAGTGCCGAGCGGCGCGAGGTTCCGCCCCGGCGTGTCGACCGGTGGCGAACGGGTGCGCGAGGTGTCGCGCGACGAGGCCATGCCGGTCCTGAAGGCCGTGTACGACGACCTGCGGCCGGGTCGCACGGGGTGGCTGAGCCGCACGGACGCCGCCTGGGACCACCACCTCGCCGACACCGAGCACGACCGCGACGGGCTGACCGCGTACCGCTACGTCCTGCACCCGCAGGGCTACGCGGTCTACCGGGTCAAGGCGGACTGGCGGGAACGCGGCCCGCGCAACGAGCTGCACGTGCGCGAGATCGCGGCACGCACCGACGAGGCGTACGCGGCGCTCTACCGGTACCTGCTGGACCTCGACATGGTCGGTGAGCTGAAGTTCTTCACCGCCTCCGACGACCCGGCCGTCCACCTGCTGGAGGACGCACGGCTCGCGCTGCGCGGCCGGGCCGACTCGCTGTGGGTGCGGATCGTGGACGTCGACCGCGCCCTCACCCTGCGCCGCTACCTCTCCGACGTGGACGTGGTGCTGGAGCTGTCGGACGAGTTCTGCCCGTGGAACGCGGGCCGGTGGCGGTTCACCGCGCAGGACGGCGCGGCGACCGTGCGGCGGGTGGACGAAGAGCCGGACGTGGTGCTCGACGTGCAGGCGTTGGGCGCGGCGTACCTCGGTGGGACGAGGCTGGCGACCCTGGCGCGGGCCCAACGGGTGAGTGAGGTCACCGGTGGTGCGCTGAACGCCTTGTCACATGCCCTTCTGGGTGATCGGGAGCCGCACTGCCCTGAGGTGTTCTGACCGTTTCGGGAACCTCCACCCGGCGTGGGGCGTTTTCCGGACAACAAGCACCGGGAGGGTCGATGACCACCACGATCGTGTTGCTCGTGCTGCTGGTCCTGGCTGGCGCGATCTGGTACGGCGTCCGCTCCGCCGCCGAGAAGCGCCGCCGTGAGCTGGAGGACGCCCAGGCCGAGGCACGCCGGTGGGTGGAGCGGTTGGGCGGCCAGGTGATGAACCTGGCCGGCACGGACGTGGCCTCGCAGCAGGCGATGGCCGACGCGTCCGAGCGGTTCACGGCGGCCGGTTCGCAGATGGAGCAGGCGCGCACGGTGGAGCAGTGCCGCCTGGTCACGCAGACCGCGATGGAGGGCCTGTACTACGTGCGGGCCGCGCGCGTCGCGATGGACCTCGACCCCGGCCCCGAGCTGCCGGACCTCACCGGGCAGAGCCGGGCGGGCAAGGTGTCGGAGGAGCGTGACGTCACGGTGGAGGGTCACCGGTACGTCGCCTCGCCGCGGCCGGGCGCGCACACGCCGCACTACTACCCCGGTGGCGTGGTGGCGGGACGTCCGGTGCCGCAGGGCTGGTACTCCGAGCCGTGGTGGAAGCCCGCGCTGGTGGCGGGCGCGTGGGGCTTCGCCTCGATGATGCTGTTCAGCGCGATGTTCACGGGCATGGTCGGCGTGCCGGCGGCCGTGGCGTCCGAGGACCCCAGCGGCGGTGACGACAGCGGCGACGGTGGTGACGGCGGCGACGCGGGTGGTGACACCGGTGGCGACTACGGCGGCGGTGACTACGGCAGCGACTTCGGCGGCGGCGGTGACTTCGGCGGGTTCTGACCGCTCAGGCGGGCTGGCAGGTCGGGCACCAGTAGAGGTTCCGGCCTGCCAGTGAGGCTGCGGCGACGGGCGTGCCGCAGACCAGGCACGGTTGGCCGGTGCGGCGGTAGACGTAGACCTCGCCGCCGTGCCGGTCCTGGCGCGGCGGCCGGCCGGTGACCTCGGGCAGGTGCTCGGGCCGCACGGTGTCGATGCGCCCGACCTTCACCCCGGCCCGCATGAGCACGGCCAGGTCGAGCCACAGGTCGTCCCACAACGCCCGGTCCACCTGGTTGCCGGGCACGAGCGGGTGCACGCCGTGCCGGAACAGCACCTCGGCCCGGTAGATGTTGCCGACGCCCGCGACCACGGTCTGGTCCATCAGCAGCACGGCGATGGACTGGCGGGACCGGGCGATGCGCGCGTGGGCCAGGTCGGGTTTCGCGTCACGGCGCAGCGGGTCCGGCCCGAGGCGGGCGCGCAGCGCGGCCACCTCGACGTCGGTCAGGACCTCGCACCGGTTCGGGCCGCGCAGGTCCGTCCAGTGGGTGGGGCCGACCAGCCGCATCCGCACCTGGCCCACCGGCTGGGTGACCGGGTGCGGCGACTCGGTGAACGTGCCGTAGAGACCCAGGTGCACGTGCACGGTCGCGTCCGGCCCGTAGACGTGGAACAGGTGCTTGCCGTGCGCCTCGGCGCGCTCGAACAGCCGGCCGTCCACGGCGGACGTGGCGAACCTGCCCTGCGGGCTCGACACCCGGACGGTCGAGCCCGCGTACCGGCGCTGGTGCAGCTTCGCCAGGCGGTGCAGCGTGTGGCCTTCGGGCATCAGGGCAGGGCCGGCGCCTCGCCGGTGCGCTCGTACTCGCGGAGGATGTCGATGCGGCGCGCGTGCCGCTCCTGCCCGGAGAACGGGGTGGCGAGGAACGCCTCGACGATCGCGAACGCCTCCTCGGTGGTGTGCATCCGACCGCCGACGCCGATGAGCTGGGCGTCGTTGTGCTCGCGGGCGAGCTTGGCCGTCTCCACGCTGTAGGCGAGCGCGGCACGGGCGCCGGGCACCTTGTTCGCGGCGATCTGCTCGCCGTTGCCGGAGCCGCCGATGACGATGCCCAGGCTGCCCTCGTCCGCGACCACGCGGCGGGCCGCCTCGATGCAGAACGGCGGGTAGTCGTCCTCCGCGTCGTAGGTGGCCGGTCCGACGTCGACCACCTCGTGGCCCGCGTCGGTCAGGTGCTTGACGAGGTGGGTCTTCAGCTCGAAGCCCGCGTGGTCCGATCCCAGGTAAACGCGCACGTCAACAAGTCTGCCATCCTTGGCCGCGTGTTCGGACAAGAGGGTTGTCGGCTGCGGTTGGAGTGGGGTCCGGAGGGGGTCGCCGCGCTCGGTGAGCAGTGCGCGGTGCTCGTGGTCGTGGACGTGCTGTCGTTCTCCACGGCGGTGGACGTCGTCGTGGCGCGTGGTGGGGCCGTGCGGCCGGTGCACTGGTCGGAGCGCGCGTCCGCGGCACGTCCGGCGGACCCGTCGTGGACGTTGCGGCCGTCGTCCCTGGTGTCGGTGCCCGCCGGGACGGAGCTGGAGCTGGCTTCGGCGAACGGCGCCACGTTGTGCTCGTTGGCCGAGGGCACGGGGGCGATCGTGCTGGCCGGGTGCCTGCGCAACGCGCGGGCGGTCGCGTCGGCGGCCCGGGAGTTGGCGGCGGGCGGGCCGATCGGCGTCGTGCCGGGCGGTGAGCGGTGGGGCGTGAACCTGGCGGAGCACGGGGACGTCGGACCGCTGCGGCCGGCGGTGGAGGACCTGCTGGGCGCGGGCGCGGTCATGTCGTCCCTGTTGGGCTACGGCTCGGCCTCGGTGGAAGCGGCTCTGGCAGCGGAGATGTACGCGTGGGCGTCGGTGGAGGACGTGCTGGCAGGCTGCGTGTCCGGCCGCGAGCTGATCGCCGCCGGCCACGCCGCTGACGTCGCCCTGGCCTCCCAGGTGAACGTCAGCACCGCCGTCCCACGCCTGACCGACGGCCTCCTGCGCGCCACCTGACCCCCTCCGACGCGAGGGTCAGCGTTGGACGGACTTCAGCTCGGTGAACTCGTCCAGGCCGTGGGCGCCGAACTCGCGGCCGTTGCCCGACTGGCGGTAGCCGCCGAACGGGGCGCTGGTGTTGAACGCCGCGCCGTTGATGTCCACCTGGCCCGTGCGCAGGCGCTTGGCCACGGAGAGGGCCCGCGAGGGGTCGGCGGAGAACACCGCGCCGCCCAAGCCGTAGATGGTGGAGTTCGCGATCCGCACGGCGTCGTCCTCGTCCGCGTAGGGCATGACGGACAGGACCGGGCCGAAGATCTCCTCCTGCGCGACCACCATGTCCGACCGGACGTCGCCGAACACGGTCGGCGTGACGAAGAAGCCCCGGTCGAGGGGACGGGAGGTGCCGCCGAGGGCGAGCTTCGCCCCTTCCGAGACGCCGCGCTCGATGTAGCCGACGACGCGGTCGCGTTGCGCGGCCGACACCGCCGGGCCCATGCGGGTGGTCGGCAGGGCCGGGTCGGCGGGCTCGTACTTGGCCGCGGCGGCGACCGCGATCTCCAGCGCCTCGTCGTGCCGGGAAGCGGGCACCAGCAAGCGGGTCCACGCGCTGCACGCCTGCCCGTTGTTCATGTACGCGTTGCCCACGCCGATCTTCACCGCGCGCGTCAGGTCGGCGTCGTCCAGCACAACGTTCGCCGACTTGCCGCCCAGCTCCAGCGCCACCCGCTTCACGGTCTCGGCGGCCAGCGCGGACACCCGCCGACCGGCCCGCGTCGAACCGGTGAACGACACCATGTCCACCATCGGGTGACTCGCCAACGCTTCGCCGACCACCGGACCCGTGCCGTGGACCAGGGAGAACACACCTTCGGGCACGCCGACGCCGTGCAGCACCGAAGCCAGCAGGTCCGCGGTGAGAGGAGCCAGCTCGCTCGGCTTGAGCACGACCACGTTCCCCGCGGCCAACGCGGGCACGACCTTGGCCACCATCTGCTGCAACGGGAAGTTCCACGGCGTGATGGCCGCGACGACGCCGACCGGCTCCCGCAGCACGAGCGAGTTCCCGATCTCCGCGCCGTCGAAGTACCCGGCGGCCAAAGCGTCCGCCACGCCGCGCGCGATGCCCACCGGGTTCGGCACCTGCACCCGCGACGCGAACGTGGCGGGGGTGCCCATCTCGGCCGTCATGGTCGAGGCGAACTCGGCGGCCCGCGCCTCGATGGCGTCCGCGAGCGCCCGCACGAGCGCCAGCCGGGAGTCCGGGGACGTCGCCGACCAGGCCGGGAACGCGGCGACCGCCCTGATCACGGCGGTGTCCACGTCTCCGACGGTGCCGGCCCGGACCGTGCCGACGACCTCTTCGGTGGTCGGGTTGACGACCTCGATCACTGCGGACTCCCCGAGAACGATGTGACACTCCAGGACGAAACCTGCCCAAGAGTGTCACACCGATCGCGTCAGGAGAAGTCCAGACCCCCGGTCCGGGTGCGCTTGAGCTCGAAGAAGTGAGGGAAGCTCGCCAACGCCCGCGCGCCGTCGAACACCTTCACCGCGTCCTCGCCACGCGGGATCTTGCTGAGCACGGGCCCGAAGAACGCCACGCCGTCGATGTGGATCGTGGGCGTGCCGACGTCCATCCCCACCGGGTCCATGCCGCGGTGGTGACTGGCCCGCAGCTCCTCGTCGTGCGCGTCGGTGTGCGCGGCCTCGGCCAGCTCCGCGGGCAGGCCCACGTCCTCCAGCGCCAGCTTGATGGCCTGGTCGTAGTCACGCGTCTGACCCAGGCCCTCGTTGTGGATCCGGGTGCCGAGCGCGGTGTACAGGTCGCGCAGCACGCCGTCGCCCTTGAGCTTGGCCGCCGCGATGGCGACGCGCACCGGACCCCAGCCGCGGTCCATCATGGCGCGGTAGTCGGCGGGCAGGTCCCGGCCCTCGTTGAGCACGGAGAGGCTCATCACGCGGAAGTCCAGGTCGAGTTCGCGCTGCTCCTCCACCTCGAGGATCCACCGGGACGAGATCCACGCGAACGGGCAGATCGGGTCGAAGTAGAAGTCGACCTTCGTGCGTCCCTCTGTCGACATGCGGTGTTCCCTCCGTGGCTGTTCGTGAGCGGTGCGCCAGGTCCGGCGCTTCCATCGTGCTCAACCAGGCGACCGCGCGCAGTCTTCCCTCGGACGCCAGTCCACTTCCGGGCGTCCCACGTGATTGGATGCGACTGTCGTGTTCACCGACTCGACACCCCTTTCCCGTTCCGACGACGCCGACGCCGAGGTCCCGTGGCGGCGGCAGACGAGGTGACCAGTGGCGGCACCCAACCTCACCCGCGACCAGGCGCAGCAGCGGGCTGCGCTGCTGGAGGTCGATTCCTACCGGATCGAGCTGGACCTGACCGACGGTGGCGGCAAGCCCGGCTCGGACACGTTCCGCTCGACCACGACGGTTGCCTTCCGCAGCCGGACGCCCGGCGCGTCCTCGTGGATCGACATCGTGGCCGCCAATGTCCACCGAGCCGTGCTCAACGGACACGAGCTGGACGTCTCCGAGTACCGCGAGGAAGACGGCGTCCACCTGCCCGACCTGGCCGAGGTCAACGAGCTGACCGTCGAGGCCGACTGCCGGTACATGAACACCGGCGAGGGCCTGCACCGGTTCGTCGACCCGGTCGACGGCGAGGTGTACCTGTACTCGCAGTTCGAGACGGCGGACGCCAAGCGCATGTTCGCCTGCTTCGACCAGCCCGACCTCAAGTCGGTCTACGACCTGGCGGTCACCGCGCCGCACCACTGGAAGGTCGTCTCCAACTCGGCGATCGAGTCCACTGTGGACGGCACGGGCGGCGCGGACCGGCACGTCTTCGCCACCACCAAGCCCATGTCGACGTACCTGGTCGCGCTGGTCGCGGGCCCGTACGCCGAGTGGCGCGACGAGTTCGACGACGACGGCACCACCATCCCGCTGGGCATCTACTGCCGCGCGTCGCTCGCGCCGCACATGGACGCCGAGCGGCTGTTCACCGAGACCAAGCAGGGTTTCGGCTTCTACCACAAGGCGTTCGGGGTCACCTACCCGTTCGGCAAGTACGACCAGTGCTTCGTGCCCGAGTTCAACGCGGGCGCGATGGAGAACGCCGGCTGCGTCACGTTCCTGGAGGACTACGTCTTTCGCAGCCGCGTCACCCGCTACCTGTACGAACGCCGTGCCGAGACCGTGCTGCACGAGATGGCGCACATGTGGTTCGGCGACCTGGTGACCATGCGCTGGTGGGACGACCTGTGGCTGAACGAGTCGTTCGCCACCTGGGCGTCGGTGCTGGCGCAGGCCGAGGCGACCGAGTACCGGCAGGCGTGGACGACGTTCGCCAAGATCGAGAAGTCGTGGGCGTACCGGCAGGACCAGCTGCCCTCCACGCACCCCGTGGCCGCCGACATCCCGGACCTCCAGGCGGTCGAGGTCAACTTCGACGGCATCACCTACGCCAAGGGCGCCTCGGTGCTCAAGCAGCTGGTGTCGTACGTGGGGCTGGACAACTTCCTGTCCGGCCTGCGGGTGTACTTCGGCAAGCACGCCTGGGGCAACGCCACGTTGGCCGACCTGCTCAACGCGCTGGAAGAGGCGTCCGGCCGCGACCTGTCGTGGTGGAGCGCGCAGTGGCTGGAGACCACCGGCCTGAACCTGCTTCGACCCAAGTACTCGGTCGACGCCGAGGGCCGGTTCACCGAGTTCGCCGTGCTCCAGGGCGGCGCCCGGCCGGGCAAGGGCGAGCTGCGCACGCACCGGTTGGCGGTCGGCGTGTACGACGCCGACGCCGACGGCAAGCTCGTGCGCACCCACCGCGTCGAGCTGGACGTGTCCGGCGAGCGCACCGAGGTGCCCGAGCTGGTCGGCGTGCCGCGCGGCAAGCTGGTGCTGGTCAACGACGACGACCTCACCTACTGCACGATGCGCCTGGACGCCGACTCGCTGGCGTCGCTGATCGACCACATCGCCGACATCGCCGAGCCGCTGCCGCGCACGCTGTGCTGGTCGGCGGCCTGGGAGATGACGCGTGAGGCCGAGCTGAAGGCGCGCGACTTCGTGAACCTGGTGCTCGGCGGGCTGCACGCGGAGACCGAGGTCGGCGTCGTGCAGCGGCTGCTGCTGCAGGCGCAGACGGCGCTGTCGTCGTACGCGGACGTGTCGTGGCGCGACGAGGGCTGGCGCAGGTTCACCTCCCGGACGTTGGAGCTGGCGCGTGCCGCCGAGGCCGGTTCGGACCACCAGTTGGCGTTCGTGAACGCGCTGGCCGGTTCCGTGCTGGACGAGGCGACGGTCGCGGTGGTGCGCGGCTGGCTGGACGGCACGGACGTGCTCGCCGGCCTCGACGTGGACACCGACCTGCGGTGGCGGTTGCTGAACGCGCTGGTCGCGCACGGCGCCGCCGGGCCGGCCGAGATCCAGGCCGAGGAAGAGCGCGACCCCACCGCCACCGGTCGGCGCAAGGCCGAGTCGGCGCGTGCGCTGCGGCCGACGGTCGAGGCGAAGACCGAGGCGTGGGACCGCGCGGTGAACGACGACGAGCTGCCCAACGCGGTGTCCGAGGCGATCATCGCGGGCATCCAGCACCCCGGTCAGAAGGCGCTGCTCCAGCCGTTCGTGGTGCGGTACTTCGCCGACGTGGCCGACGTGTGGGAACGCCGGTCGAGCGAGCGGGCCCAGTCGATGGTCGTTGGCCTGTTCCCGTCGTGGTCCATCTCGAAGGAGACGGTCACGGCGGCCGACGAGTGGCTGGCCGAAGAACGCCCGCCCGCCCTGCGACGACTGGTCTCGGAAGGCCGCGCGGGCATCGTGCGCGCCCTGGCCGCCCAGGAGTTCGACCGGTCCTGAGGCTCGACGTGTGACGTGCGGTGAACCCGATCGTGTCACCGCACGTCATACATCTTGTAGTACGCTTACCACGTGGGCACCATCACTTTTCGCCCGGACACCGAGACGGAACGGGCACTGGAGCGCTTGACGGCTGACGGCCGCAGCGCTTCAGCCGCGATTCGCGAGGCCCTGCTCTTGGCCGCGAAGGTGCAGCAAGCCGAGGCATTGCGCGAGGAGGCGCTGGCATTGGCGGCCGACCCTGACGACGTGGCGGAAGCACGGGCCGTGCTCGCGGACCTGGAGCCACTGCGTGCGTGGTGAGGTCTACCGCCTTCGGGCGCCGCGCAACGCCACCGGGCACGAGCAGCAAGGCAGTCGCTACGCAGTCGTCGTCCAATCGAACGCGCTCCCGTTGAGCACGTGGCTGGTGGCACCGACGTCCACCTCGGCCCGACCGGCGTCGTTCCGTCCTGAGATCGAGCTGAACGGACAGCCGACCCGAGTGCTCGTAGAGCAGACAACGGCCGTCGACCCGCAACGCCTGGGCGATCTGGTCGGAAGGTTGTCACTGCACGAGATGAACGAGGTGGACACCGCTCTTCGCACTGTGCTTGACGTGTGAACCGAGAGGCGCTGCCGGCCCAGGAGTTCGACCGGTCCTGAGGTCGAGGACGACGTGGTGGAAGCACGCAGTGCCCGCAGAGTCGGAGCCGCTGCGGGCGTGTGATGGCTGAAGGTGAACGGGGCAGCGCTCAGGCGCTGTCCCGTTTCGCTTCCGGCGCGGAGCGGTGGTCGCGGTCGTAGGCGTCGGCCCAGCGGGCGAACACGTCACGTGAGTGGGTCGGGCTCAGGACCACGTGTTCCAGCTGCCGCATCTTGGCCTCGTAGGCGTTGATCGCGCTCGGGTCGTCGTGGAAGACCGTCGCCGTCTCGGTCTCCGCGTAGGCCAGCGGCTTGGTCGGCGACGGGAACGTCAGCAGGGTCGCGGAGTGGCGCAGGACCGTGTGCGACGGCGCGCTCATCGGGATGATCCGCGGGCTGATCCGCGACCACCCGCACATCAGCGTCAGGCGCAGCAGCTGGTCGCGCATGACCTTCGCGTCGCCGACGACGATCCGCAACGCCGCCTCGTGGATGTAGATCACCACCTCCGGGCCGCCCGGCCTGCGCAACGCGTCCTGCCGGGTCATGCGCGCCTCCGTCAGGTCCCGGTCCCTGGTCAACGCGTACGCGTAGTCCTCGGTCTGCGCCAGGCTCGGCACCACCAGCGGCTCGTAGGTGGTCACCGTGCGGGCCGCGTGCTCGTGCACGGACACCGCCGTGAGCGTGTCCGGCCACGGGTCGTGCCGGCGCAGGAAGTTGCCCGCGTCGACCTCGCTGGCGATCGCCAGGACCCGGTCGCGGGTCGGCTTGTCCGCGCCGCACCGACCGAGCAGCGTCCCGATTTCCCACGGGCTCGTGCCGCGACTGCCGGTTTCGAGTTTCGACAGCTTGCCCAACGACCAACCGAGCGCGTCGGCGACGAAGGCCGTCGACATCCGGGCCCGGTGCCGGACGCGCCGCAATTCCTCGCCCAATTCCCGACTGCGCGCCGTGCTCAACCTCACGGACGGCCTTTCTTCGGACTCCATGACACCCCCTATGACGCACATGTGCAAAGACACGGCGAGTGGTGGGTGCAGCGAAGTCCCGTCGCGCACACCACCACCCGCCGCGCATGTCCGACCAGTGTGCGGGCTGGCCGGAAGCTCTGGTGCACAACACCTTGTCCGGCCCGCAACAGCTGGTCAATCCCCTTTTCGAGCGAGAGACTTGACCACTGGTCCCGCTTTAGTATGCATTTCCATGAACCGCAACACCTCGAAATCCATCGCACTGGGCGCGCGTTTGCGCAACGCGCGGACGACCAACAAACTCAGCCAGCGCGCACTCGCGAAGAAAATTGGCGTCGTACATTCGTTGCTCTCGCGCAACGAGAGCGGCCAACGCGTCCCGACCCGGGCGGAGGTCATCCGCATCCTCGACCCGCTCGTCATCCCCGATCGGGAACGCGAAGAAATCCTGGAGATGACCGAAGATCCCAGCGGATCACCCCTCGCGATGATCGACATGCCCGAGCTGCGCGCCCAGATCGCCGCGCTCGTCGAGGTCGAGCAGATGGCCAAGGAGATCGTGAGCTGGTCGCCGCTGATCATCCCCGGCCTGCTCCAGGTCAGCGCCTACACCCGCTCGATCATGGAAGCCGCCCGCATCCCCGACGGGGAGATCGCCACCCGCGTCGCGGTCCGGATGGGGCGGCGGGACATCCTCACCCGCCGCAACCCGGTCCGCTACACCGTCCTGATCGGCGAGGCCGTGCTGAGCCAGGTGTTCGGCAGCCGGGAGGTCATGACCGAGCAGTTCGACCACCTGTTGATGATGAGCGCGCACGAGAACGTCGACCTCAGGGTCGTGCCGGCCGCCACCGGCTGGCACCCGGGCCTCGACGGCGCGTTCACGGTGCTGAAGTGCGAGGGCACGTCGTTCGCGCACCTGGAGAACCACGTCAGCTCGGTCTTCGTGCAAGAGGCTGAGGCAGTAGCAGGCTTCGAGGCGTGCGTGCCAAGGTTGATGGACGTCGCGATGAGCACGGAGCAGTCGTTCGAACTCATCGCGAAGGAGGTGCAACGGACGACGGGAGTCGCATGACGGTGCGCTGGAAGAAGTCCGACAGGAGTGTCAGCGATGGCTCCTGCGTCGAGGTGGCGAACCACCTGGGCGCGGTGCGGGACAGCAAGAACCCCGGCGTCGTGCTGGGTGTCCGTCCGGCACGGCTGAAGGCGTTCGTGGACGCGCTCAAGTCCAAGTGACGCGAGAAGGCCCCGGCGGGTGTGCGCCGGGGCCTTCACCTCGTCGTGCGTCAGGCGTGCTTGGGAGCCGGGCCGGCCTGGTCGGTCAGCATCCGCAGGCCGCTCATCAGACCGCCGGACAGGTCGCCCTCCTTGAAGGACGCGACCATGCTCATCACGGCCAGCTTCGCGCCGCGGTCGGCGATGCGGCGGTGGGACTCCTCGCCCGTCACCACCTCCACCCGGCGTTCACCGGGCGACACCGCGACGAGCACGGCGTGCGTGGGGCGCGTGGTGGCGGCGTGCAGCTCCTCGGCCTTCGCCCGCGCGTCCGCGCCCAGCTCGCCGAGGTACACGCTGAAGTCCAGCCCGGTGGTGCGGCTGGCCAGCGTCAGCGCCTCGTCCAGGCTCGACAGCTGCACCGGCGTGAACGGCAGGCTCGGCGCGTGCGGCTCGTACATCTTCGCGGCGGACACCCGGCCGCTGTTGGTGACGACCTCGCCGACCTCCAGCGTCGACGGGTCGACGTCCACCCTCGTCAGCTCACCAGTTGCCACGGGCACCTCCCTTGGCGGTGCGGCCCTCGGCCGGCGCCGTGACGGCCTGGTGCGCGCCGCCGGGCAAGCCCGCCGGGTTCGCCGTCCACCAGACGGGGGCGTAGTTCCACTCCTGGCCCGGGCGGTACCGCTGAATGCGGGTGGCCTTCGGCCTCAGCGTCAGTAGCGTGATCACGCCGTAGATGGCCAGCGGGATCAGCGCGAAGACGAGCACGGTCTCCACGATGGTCACGCCGGCTACGGTAACCGATCGTCCTGGTCAGGTCCGGGTGAGGGCACCGTTTCCGCACTGGTGTGGGTCCAGCGGTGCGCGCGGGACCGTCCGGCGGTCCTTCCAACTGTTAACGCGGCCCCGCGGGCGCGGTCCGCGACCACGCGTACGGCGGTGACCACGTCGTGGGACGCCGACCGTGCCGCGAGCGCGCGGCCGTCACCGGCATGGCCCTGCCACGTGGCATATGACCCTTTGTGATCTACCCGACGCCCTACCTGCGACGACGTCACCCTCGGTGTCCATCGGCACCGGATGAACCAGCTCCCGTGCTCGATCGTCGCAGTGCGTACACCCGGATGGCCTTCCCCCGGACGGAGGCGAATGGCGGCCGGTTTGGCGTCTTGTCCTGGGCCCACTCGGCTTCTAGCTTTTCACCTGTACGGGTCTTGCGCATCCGATTCCGGAGGCCAATTCCCGCCCGATGAGTCTCGGAGGACACGACATGTACACCATGAACCTTGTTCTGGTCGCCGCCCTCACTCTTTCGCCGTACACCCAACCGGAGCAGAGCGTTACCACTGTTCAGCCTCAAGCAGTGCTCGCCGAGTCGGTGCGCATCACCTCCGACGACTCCGTTCGGATCACCTCCCAGGGCTCCGTCCGCATCACCTCGGACTCCGTTCGGATCACCGGGTCGGACACCGACTCGGTGCGCATCACGACGGTGGGCTCGGTGCGCATCACGTCGGGCTCCGTCCGGATCACGAACGGTTCGGTGCGCATCACGGAGGGGTCGGTGCGCATCACGGGAGGTTCGGTGCGCATCACGAACGACCCCCAGGACCACGTCCTGGCGGCCTGAGCGGGAGCGGTCGCTAAGCCGCGGGCTCGCCGAGGTAGGGCAGCCACAGCGGGTCGGCCTCGGTGACGCCGGCCAGCAGCCGCCAGTGCGGCCCGCGGGGCGCGTTGGGCACCACTCGCAGGCGCCAGCCGAGCTCCGAGAGGAGCTTGTCGGCCTTGCGGTGGTTGCACTTCGCGCAGCAGGCGACGCAGTTGGTCCACGAGTGGGGGCCGCCGCGGCTGCGCGGCACCACGTGGTCGATCGTCTCGGCGCGTCCGCCGCAGTACGCGCAGCGGTACCGGTCCCGGTGCATCAGCCCGGCCCGCGTGAGCGGCACCCGACCCCGGTAGGGCACCCGCACGTAGTTGGCCAGCCGGATCACCGACGGGACGACCACCGCGGACGTCGAGGAGTGGACGACGGCCCCGGCGGGGTCGCCGTGCACGACCTCGGCCTTGCCGCACACCACGAGGACCACCGCGCGCCGCAGGGGCAGCGCGGTGAGCGGTTCGAACGTGGCGTTGAGCAGCAGGACCTTGCGTCTTCCCCAAGGCAACACCACGGGCGCCGGACCGGCCCCCTGGCCGTCGGCCACAGTGTGCACGGTGTTCAGCGCGAGCTGCTTCTGGCCGGACGGCACCGACGACGCGATCCCGGCGTTCACCAGGGCGCCGATCGGGGTGGGTTGTCGGTCTGGCACGCGACCACCTCCACCGGTTCAGACCTAGCAGACCACAGATCGACCCCAAAAATCACCTGTGATATGTGACGTGTCACGAAGCCGAGAGCGAAACCGGGGTGAACCGACCCCTATCGGACATGGTTTTCATCACCCGCGCTACGCTCGGAGAGGTGACCGAAGCCTCCCCCGCAGCGCTGCCTGCGACGATCGCCTACCCGACCGCGCCGCGGCTCGACCTCGTCGACGACCTGCACGGAAACGCGGTCCACGACCCCTACCGCTGGCTGGAGGACCCTGCGGACCCCCGAACCGCCGCGTGGTCCGCCGAGCAGGACGGGGTGGCGCGGTCGTGGCTGGACGCGATGCCGGGCCGGGACGCGCTCGCCGCCCGGTTGGGCGAGCTGATGCGAACCGGTTCCGTCGGCACGCCGGTGTGGCGGGCCGGGCGGGCGTTCTACACCCGTCGCGGACCGGACGAGGACCACCCGGTGCTGTACGTGCGGGTGGACGGCGTGGAGCGGGTGCTGCTGGACGTGTCGCGGCTCGACCCGTCCGGGCGGACCACGCTCGACCGCTGGTCGCCGTCCCGCGAGGGCACGCGGCTGGCGTACCAGGTGTCCGTCGGCGGGGACGAGCACTCGTTGCTGCACGTCGTGGACGTCGACACGGGCGAGCTGCTGGACGGTCCGATCGACCGGTGCCGGTACTCGCCGGTCGGCTGGCTGCCCGGCGGCGAGGAGTTCTTCTACGTGCGCCGGGTCGACCCCGCGCTGGTGCCCGAGGACGAGCGGCAGTTCCACCGGCGGGTGTGGCGGCACCGGGTGGGCACGCCCGCGTCCGACGACGTGAACGTGCACGGCGACGGGCTCGACCACACCTACTACTACGGGTTGTCGTTGTCGGAGGACGGCCGGTGGCTGGTGGTCAACGGCGCGCCCGGCACCGTGCGGCGCGACTCGGTGTGGATCGCCGACCTGCGCGGCTCCGGCGAGCTGGCGCCGGTCGTGCGCGACTCCGACGACGTGCAGTGCTCGGCGTGGGTCGCCCCGGACGGGCGGCTCTACCTGCGCACCAGCCTGGACGCGCCCCGGTTCCGGGTGTGCGTGGCCGACCCGGCGGCGCCGACCGAGTGGACCGAGCTGGTCGCCGAGCAGCCGGACTCGGTGCTGGACGCGGTGACGTGGCTGGACGGGTCGCTGGTGCTGCTGCGGACCCGGCACGCGGTGTCGGAGCTGCACCTGCACTCCCCCGCGACCGGCGAGCACCTGCGGGAGGTCCCGCTGCCCGGGACGGGGTCGCTGCACGGGTTGTCCACGGTCGACGAGCTGACCGGTGCGGACCGGGACGTGCTGTGGTTCGGGTGGTCGGACTTCATCACGCCCTTGTCGGTGTACCGGTACTCGCTGTCGAGCGGGCGGACCGAGCTGGAGGCGGCGGCGCCCGGATCGGTGACGCTTCCGGAGTTGTCCACACAACAGGTCTCGTACACGTCGTCGGACGGCACGGTCGTGCGAATGTTCGTGGTGTCCGGCGAGCAGCACCCGGACCTGCCCCGGCCGACGTTGCTCACCGGGTACGGCGGGTTCGCGGTGGGGCGCGGGCCGGGGTACAGCGCGACCACGTTGGCGTGGGTCGAGGCGGGCGGCGTGTGGGCGCACGCGTCGTTGCGCGGCGGCGACGAGGAGGGTGAGGAATGGCACCGGGCGGGGATGCGCGAGCGCAAGCAGAACGTGTTCGACGACTTCCACGCGGCGGCCGAGCGGCTGATCCGCGACGGGTGGACCACGCCGCAGCAGCTGTCGATCATGGGTGGGTCGAACGGCGGGCTGCTCGTCGGTGCGGCGTTGACGCAGCGGCCGGAGCTCTACGCGGCCGTGGTGTGCTCAGCGCCACTGCTGGACATGGTGCGGTACGAGAACTTCCTGCTGGGGCGGCTCTGGGCGGAGGAGTACGGCTCGGCGGCCGTGCCCGAAGAGCTGGCGTGGCTGCTGGCCTACTCCCCGTACCACCGGGTGCGGACGGGAGTTGAGTACCCTTCGGTGCTGTTCACGGTCTTCGAGTCGGACAGCCGCGTGGACCCCAACCACGCCCGGAAGATGTGCGCGGCGCTGCAGCACGCGACGTCGAGTGATCCGACCAAGCACCCGGTGCTACTCCGCCGCGAGACCGAGGTGGGGCACGCGGGCCGCTCGGTGAGCCGATCGGTGGGCCTGGCCGTGGACCAGTTGACCTTCTTGGCCTGGGCGACCGGCCTGGAGTTGTGAGTGGAGGACTGAGCAGGTGCTGGACGTGGAGCCGACGCCGACACCGGTGTTCGACGTGGAGTCGACCCTCGCCGTCGAGTGGTGGGTGACCAACGGGCCCAAGATCGCCGAGGGCGCGTTGCGGATCGCGTTGACGCTGATCATCGCGGTCGTGGTCCGGTTCGTGCTGCGCCGGCTGATCGACCGGATGACCCGGGGCAACGGCGGGCGGAAGCCGAAGCTGCTCAAGCCGCTGCGGGAGCGCGCCCCCCAGGCGTTGGGCGCGCTGGTCTCCGAGCGGCGCGAGCAGCGGGCCAAGACCATCGGCTCGGTGCTCAAGTCGTTCGTCACGATCATCGTGTTCGGGGTGGCGTTCATCCAGGTCCTCACCGAGCTGGGCATGAATCCCGCGCCCATCCTGACCTCGGCGGGCATCCTCGGCGTCGCCATCGGCTTCGGCGCGCAGAACCTGGTCAAGGACTTCCTGTCCGGCATGTTCATGATGTTGGAGGACCAGTACGGCGTCGGCGACGTGGTCGACCTCGGCCCCGCGACCGGCACGGTGGAGTCGGTGGCGCTGCGGATCACCACGATCCGCGACACGAACGGCACCGTCTGGTACGTCCGCAACGGCGAGATCCTGCGGGTCGGCAACTCGTCGCAGGGCTTCGCGGTGGCGGTGGTCGACCTGCCGCTCGGGTACGGCGCGAACCTGGCGTCGGCCAGCGAGGTGCTGACCAAGGCCGTGGAGGAAGCCACGGTCGAGGAGCTGCTGGCCAAGGACGTCATCGACAAGCCGCAGGTGCTCGGCGTGGAGAAGGTCACGCCGGAGGGCATCACCATGCGGGTGACGGTGAAGGTCCGGCCGGGCCGCCAGTGGGCCGTCCAGCGCGCTCTGAGAGCCAAGCTGATGCCCGCGCTGGACGACGCGGGCATCTCCCTGAAGTCCTCCTGACGGCGACCGGGCAGGG
This sequence comes from Actinosynnema sp. CA-299493, assembly GCF_050946825.1. Lineage (NCBI taxonomy): Bacteria > Bacillati > Actinomycetota > Actinomycetes > Pseudonocardiales > Pseudonocardiaceae > Actinosynnema > Actinosynnema sp. CA-299493. The sequence continues at coordinate 1,423,291 of NZ_CP191993.1, read as the reverse complement.
GCCGTCGTGCTCCTGCCCGACCACCGGGCAGCCGCTCAGGCCGCGATCACCGTGGTGAGCGTGTCGGCCAGCAGCCGGGCGTCCTTCGAGCGGGCGGCGTCGGCCACGGCCCGGTCGCGGACGACCTTGATGCGGTCGAAGGTCCTGGTCGAGCTGATGCGCCCGGCCGGGCTCAGCAGGTCGGCCGCCAGGCGGTTCGCCTCCGCGTGCTCGCCCTGGAGCACGCGGACGCCCACCAGGGAGATCACGTCGAACAGGTTCGACCGCCGGTAGGAGTCACGTCGCAGGCGCAGCGCCTCGGCGAGGTGCGGTTCTGCCTTGCGCTCCGTGCCCGGCCGGTGGTCGGCGGCCGTCCGGTACGACAGGGCCGCCATGCCCTCCAGCCCCGCCTGGTCGAAGTAGGACAGCCAGCCGGGCGTGGCGGCGGGGTCGGCCCGCGAGAACCGCGCCTGCGCCGCGCCGACCGCCCGGTCCACCGCCTCGACGTCGCCCAGGGTCGCGTGCGCCCACGCCTCGCAGGTGGAGAGCATCGCGGAGGCCATCGGCCCCAGCCGGTCCCCCGCTCCCCGCCTGGCCAGCGCGACCAGCGACAACGCCTCGCGCGGTTTGTTCACGTGCACCATCTGGCGTGCCATCCGGGACAGCACCTCGACGCCCAGCCCGGTGTCCCGCGCCCGTTTCGCGCAGTGCAGCGCCAGCGTGAAGTACCGCTGCGCGGTCGCCTGGAGGCCCACGTCGTGCGACATCCAGCCCGCCAACCTGGCCAGGTCCGCGGTCGAGCGGAACAGGCGGCGGGAGATCGGGTCGGGGTAGCCGTGGTCGAGCAGGTCGGTCATCGCCTTGAGCTGCCCCACCACGGCCTCGCGGTACAGGCCGCCGCCGCGCTTGGCGTCCCAGGCCCAGAAGGTCCTGGTCGCGGACTCGATCTCGACGATCTCCGCGGTGCCGATCCGGCCCGGACCGAGTGCCGGGGTCGGCGCCGTGTCGCCCGCGTCCAGCCACCCGGCCAAGCGCCCCTCCAGTACCGCGCCGGTGGCGAGGGCGGCGGTCGCGCCGAGCACGTCCCTGCGTTTGATCATCAGATCGCTCCTCGTGAAGTCCTGCAACGTGGCGACCAGCCCCCGGTGGTCCCACGGCACGTGGTCGCGGGCCGGCGACGACGCGGTCAGCCCGAGGTCGGCCGGCGTGAACGGCCTGCCCAGCCGGTCGGCGAACAACGCCGCCAGCAGGTCGGGGACCGGGTGCCTCGGCTGCTCGCCCTCCAGCCACCGCCGCACCCGGGAGCTGTCGGGCGCGACGTTGTGGCCTTGCGCCCGCCCGAGCCGCCCGACGGCGCGCGCGAGTTCGAGCTGCGTCCACCCGCCCTGCCGGAACCAGTGCAGCAATGCCTCGTTGGCCTCGCCCATGTCGTGCCCTCCCTCACGGCGGGAGCCGTCGGGCCCAGGATGCGGCGCGGTGTTGCGCGTTCACCACGGAACGGCCGAGTGCGCCAACCGTTCGCCAAGCAGCGATGTCCGTGGGTTCGTTCGGCGTGGTCGGCGAGGTCCGGCGGGGTCGGCGTGGGCTGCCGCACGGGTGCTGAGGCAGGATGGAGGGGTGACCACTCCTCCGGAGAACTTCTACGAAGCAGTGGGCGGGTACGAGACGTTCCACAAGATCGTCGCGGTCTTCTACCGGGAAGTGGCCGACGATCCCGTCCTGCGTCCGCTGTACCCCGAAGAGGACCTCGGTCCCGCCGAAGAGCGGTTCCGGCTGTTCCTGATGCAGTACTGGGGCGGTCCGCACACGTACTCGGACAACCGGGGTCATCCTCGGTTGCGGATGCGTCACGCTCCGTTCGTCATCGGTCCCGTGGAGCGGGACGCCTGGTTGCGCTGCGCCAAGGTCGGCGTCGACTCGGTCGAGCTCTCCCCCGAGCACCGCAAGCAGCTCTGGGCGTACCTGGAGATGGCCGCGAACAGCATGATGAACGCCTGGGTGTGATCCGTGATCACACGAACGGGGACGTGGTGTCGGTCGCGAATGGCAGGATGACTCCTCGTGCGACGATCCTCCGATCTACAACCAGAGATCGCCGACGAGTCCGCCTGGTGGCGTGACGCCGTCTTCTACCAGGTCTACGTTCGGTCGTTCGCCGACGCGAACGGTGACGGCGTGGGCGACCTCGACGGTATCCGCTCCCGGCTCGGCTACCTCGAACTACTCGGCGTGGACGCCCTCTGGCTCACGCCGTTCTTCACCTCGCCCATGGCCGACCACGGTTACGACGTGGCCGACCCCCGTGACGTCGACCCGCTGTTCGGCGACCTGGCCGCGTTCGACCGGCTGGTCACCGAGGCGCACGCGCACAACCTCAAGGTCACCATCGACCTGGTCCCGAACCACACCAGCGACCGGCACGCCTGGTTCCAGGCCGCGCTGCGGGCCGGGCCGGGGTCGGTCGAGCGGGACCGGTTCGTGTTCCGCGATGGTGGCGGGTTCGACGGGTCCGCGCCGCCGAACAACTGGCCCAGCCAGTTCGGCGGGCCGGCGTGGACCCGGGTGCCCGACGGGCAGTGGTACCTGCACCTGTTCGCGCCCGAGCAACCCGACCTGAACTGGGACAACCCCGAGGTCGCCGCCGACCTGGCGCACACGCTGCGGTTCTGGCTGGACCGCGGGGTGGACGGGTTCCGCATCGACGTGGCGCACGGCATGGCCAAGCCCTACGGGTTGCCGAACATCGATCCGCGGGCGCAGCTGGGCGCGGGCGTCATGCACGACAACTCGCTGGACCCCCGGTTCGACAACGACGGCGTGCACGAAGTGCACCGGATGATCCGCAAGGTCATCGACGAGTACCCGGGCCGGATGGCCGTCGGCGAGATCTGGGTCAAGGACGACGAGCGGTTCGCCCGGTACATCCGGCCCGACGAGCTGCACCTCGGGTTCAACTTCCGGCTGGTCGAGGCGCCGTTCGACGCGGACGGCGTGCGGGCGGCGATCGAGCACTCGTTGGGCGCGGTCCGCGGCCTGGACACGCCCCCCACCTGGACGTTGTCCAACCACGACGTGACGCGGCACGTGACGCGGTACGGCGGCGGCGCGATCGGCGCGCAGCGGGCGAAGGCGATGACGCTGGTGGAGCTGGCGCTGCCCGGCGTGGTCTACCTCTACAACGGCGAGGAGCTCGGCCTGCCGGACGTGGAGCTGCCGGAGTGGGCGTTGCAGGACCCGATCTGGCTGCGGTCCGGGCACACCGAGCGCGGTCGGGACGGGTGCCGGGTGCCGTTGCCGTGGGAGGGCGACACGCCGCCGTTCGGCTTCTCGCAGGCGGTCACCACGTGGCTGCCGCAGCCGAACGAGTGGGCGGGCCTGACCGCGGAGTCGCAGCTGGAAGACCCCGGGTCGATGCTGTCGTTCTACCGGCAGGCGCTCGAACTGCGGAAGTCGCAGCCGGCGTTCGACGGCGACGAGCTGGAGTGGTACGGCGCGCCGCCCGGGTGCTTCGCGTTCCGGCGCAAGGGCGGCGGGTTGATCTGCGCGCTGAACACGTCCGGCGGACCGGTGCCGCTGCCGCCCGGCGAGATCCTGCTGTCCAGCGGGCCGATGGACGGCAACCAGCTGCCGCCCGACACGGCCGTCTGGCTGGTCTAGCGCTGCCGGGTGCGGGGAGGCGTGGTCGAGGGGACCGCGCCTTCCCCCGGTGCGGCGAACGGCGGGTCAGACCAGCAGGGGCAGCATCGAGTGGCGGCGGCGGACCACCGCGCCGAACCGGGCGTCGATGCGCAGCCACGAGTCGGTGGCGGTGATGCGGACGTCGTCACCGCCCAGGAAGCCCATGCCGGACAGCGCGAACAGGCACCGCATCGGCACCTTCACGTCCAGGCCGGAACCGCTCACCGTGAGCACGGTCTGGTCCAGCAGCGACGCGGGCGGCGTGCCGCGCGGGCCCGCGTTCTCCCGCGCCACCTCGACGCCCTTCTCCGCCAGCTCGGACACCACGCTGCCGGGCAGCCGGTCCACCGGCAGCCAGCCCGCCACCGGCGGCAGCGCCGAACGCCACATCATGTCCCGCGCCGGACCCGGGTCGACGGTCTCGCTGCGCACCACGGCCAAGCCGGTCAGCAGGTCGGTCCCGGACACGGTGACGTCGCCCGGGGCGACCTGCCCGGCCACGGTCCGGGTCGCCAGGGTGTCGAACGGGGTGGCCACCCACGCGTCGACCAGGCCGCCGGACGGGCGGTTGCGCAGCCGCACCACGGCTTGGCCGTCCAACCGGACGGCACGGGCGACGAACGCGCCGAGGTCGTCCCTCTCGGCGGGGTCGGCGAGGACCAACTCAGGCACCATTACCTCCGGCACGCCAGCCCGCGAGGAAATCGCGCTCGGCCTCGAGAAGGCGGCGCGGACGTCCGGCCGCCAGGTTGTACGGCACCATGAGGGTCTCCGCCGTCGTCACGACGGCGCTGCCCTCCTGGCGACCGCCGCGGACGGTGTAGTCCAACGTGAACGACGCGGACTTCAATTCCCGCACGGACATCTCCACCACGACCTCCTCGCCGGTGAACACCACCGGCGAGAGGTAGTCCACCACGAGCCGGGCGACGACCAGGCCGTGCGACATCTCCGGCACACCGTGCCTGGCGGCCTCGGTGAACAGCAGGTCGATCCGGGCCTCTTCCAGCAAGGTCACCGTGTTGGCGTGGTTGACGTGGCCGAACGCGTCCATGTCCGACCAGCGCGGGCGAACGCCCGTGACGAACACACCCAAGTTGAACGCGCCTCCCGCTGTCGCTGCGTGACCGTGACCCTATCGACGTGCTACCCCCAGGTTAAGCGCGCGTCCACGTCGAGGAATCGGCCCAGGTCGGCGACCTCTTCGGCGACGTCCGGGCGCTCCTGGCGGTCGTCGAACGGCCGCACGGTGAAGCGCGCGCCGTCCCGCCGCCAGACCGCGACGACGCGGCCGTCCACGACGACGTGCGGGGTGAGGAAGCCGCCGCCGGTCTGCACGAGCGGCGCGTGCTCGGGGGGAAGGGCTCGGGAGCGGTCGCGGTAGCCGAGGAGGTAGGTGTCGAAGTGGCCGAGCATCCGGACGGTGCCGGTCGGGTGCGGCGCCGAGGTCGGCTGGGGCGGGGAGGTCGGCACGTCGGGCAGGTTCTCGAGCTCGCGCTTGGGCAGGCCGCTCCACGAGGCGAAGTCGTCGGGCGTGGCGGGGCCGTAGGCACGTCGGTAGCGCCGCCACAGCTCGTCCACGCCACGGGGTTCGCAGTCGATGCGCAGGAGGCGGTAGGTGTCGTCCAGGCCCCGGCACAGCACGCCGGAGTTCGCGGCGAACGCCAGCAGGTGCGCGGGCGCTTGGGACCTCGGGTCGAGGGCGATGCCGACCTCGGCGAGGCGGCGCACGAGATCGGCCCGGTCCAGCGGCTCGGTCAGGACTTCGCGCAGCGCGGGCAGCGCGCGTTCGCACAGCTCGTCGGTGAGGCCGAGTTGTCCGCGGCGGCGGCGTCCGGCGGCGATGAAGGTCGGGCCGAGGAGGCGCACGACCCACAGGTCGTCCTGGTGGATCAGGTGAAGGGTGCCGCGCATGGCCCACGTGCGCACCAGAGGGCCGTCGAGGGACCTCACGCCGCGGGCGCGCGCGGCAAGTCGTGCCGCCGGGACGTCCTGGGCTTGCAGGGCGAAGACCGAGGCGAACAGGTCCGTCGCGTCGGAGGCGGGGTGCGAGAGCCGTTGGGCCCGCATCCGCGCCGCGAGCGAGGTCATCTGGGACGGGCGCCGGTCGAGCCGCGCACCACCAGTTCCGGCTGGAACACGAACTCCGCGTGCGGCGCGGGCGTGCCGCCGATCTCCTCCAGCAACGCGTGCACGGCGGCCTGCCCCATCGCCTCGACGGGCTGGCGGATCGTGGTCAGCGGCGGGTCCGCGAACACGATCAGCGGCGAGTCGTCGAAGCCGACGACGGAGACGTCACGCGGCACGTCGAGGCCCCGGTGGCGGGCCGCGCGGATCGCGCCGAACGCCATCAGGTCGCTGCCGCACACGATCGCCGTGCAGCCGCGGTCCAGCAGGGCGTTGGCCGCCGCCTGGCCGCCCTCGACCGTGAACAAGGAGTGCTCGACCAGGCCGGCGGCCCGCGGGCGGACGAGCGTGAAGCCCTCCACCATGCGCTGCGCGGGCACGAACCTCGGCGGACCCACGGCCAGGCCGATCACCTCGTGCCCGAGTTCGACCAAGTGGGTGACCGCCAACCGGACGGCCGCCCGGTTGTCCACCGAGACGAACGGCGCGGACACCTGGTCGGTGTAGCCGTTGATCATCACGAACGGCACGCCGCGCCCGGCCAGCTTCACGTACCGGTCCTTGTCGGCGGTCGTGTCGGCGTGCAGGCCGGACACGAAGACGATCCCGGTGACGCCCCGGTCGACCAGCATCTCGGTCAACTGGTCCTCGGTCGAGCCGCCGGGCGTCTGCGTGCACAGCACCGGCGTGTAGCCGTCGCGGGTCAGCACCTGCTCGATGACCTGCGCGAACGCCGGGAAGATCGGGTTGTTCAACTCGGGGGTGATCAACCCGATCAACCCGGCGCTGCGCTGTCGGAGCCTGGGCGGGCGCTCGTAGCCGAGCACGTCCATCGCGGCGACCACCGCTTGGCGGGTCGTGGCCGAGACGCCTGGCTTGCCGTTGACCACTCGGCTGACCGTCGCCTCGCTCACGCCTGCCTGGGTCGCGATGTCACTGAGCCGCGCTGTCACACCGGGTGACTCTACGGGCGCGAGAGCCACACGGTCGTGTCCGGCGGCACGAGGACGTCCGCGTCCTCGGTCGCGACACCGCCGGAGGCGAGCAGCACCTCGCCGGCGGCGGGCAGACGTGCCACGTCAGGGCCGAAGTTCACCACGCAGGTGAAGGCGCCGCGGCGGAACGCCAGCACGCCCGCCGGCACGTCCGACCACTCCTCGACCCACTCGACGTCCGAGCCCGCGCCGAGGTCCGGGTGCTCCCGCCGCACGCGCAGCGCGCCGCGGTAGAGCTCCAGCACCGAGTTCGGGTCACCGAGCTGGCTCGCCACGCTGAGGTCGGCCCAGGAGGAGGGCTGCGGCAACCACGAGCCGCCGGCGCCGAAGCCGAAGGACGGGCCGTCGGGCGTCCACGGGATCGGCACGCGGCAGCCGTCACGGCCCCGGTCGGTGTGGCCGGACCGCTCCCACACCGGGTCCTGGAGGACGTCCTCGGGCAGGTCGAGCACCTCGGGCAGGCCGAGTTCCTCGCCCTGGTACACGTAGGCGCTGCCGGGCAGCGCCAGCATCAGCATCGCGGCGGCACGAGCGCGCGCCACGCTGCCGTACCGCGTCACGTGCCGCTGCACGTCGTGGTTGGACAGCACCCACGTGGTGGGCGCGGCGACCGGCCTCATCGCGGCCAGCGAGTCGTCGATGACCTGCTTGACGTCGGCGGCGGTCCACCCGGCGGTCAGGTAGTGGAAGTTGAACGCCTGGTGCAGCTCGTCGGCGCGCAGGTAGCGGGCGGTGCGCTCGGGGCTCGGCGTCCACGCCTCGGCCACGCCGATCCGGTTGCCCGGGTAGGAGTCGAGCACCTTGCGCCAGTCGCGGTAGATCTCGTGCACGCCGTCCTGGTCGAAGAACGGCAGCGCCTCCGTGCCCAGCAGCTTGAGGTGGCCGGGCGTGCCGACGTCGGGCAGGCCGTCGGCCTTGACCATGCCGTGCGCGACGTCGATGCGGAAGCCGTCCACGCCGAGGTCGAGCCAGAAGCGCAGCACGTCGAGGAACTCGTCGCGCACCTCCGGCTGGTCCCAGTTCAGGTCCGGCTGCTCGGGCGCGAACAGGTGCAGGTACCACTGGCCGTCGGCGGTCCTGGTCCACGCGGGGCCGCCGAAGACGGATTCCCAGTCGTTGGGTGGGAGCTCGGCCTGGCCGTCGGCGGAGGGGCGGCCGTCGCGGAAGTGGTAGCGGGCGCGTTCCGGGGAGCCGGGTGCGGCTTCCAGCGCCTGCCGGAACCACGCGTGCCGGTCGCTGGTGTGGTTCGGGACGATGTCCACGATCACCCGGATGCCCAGGGCGTGGGCGTCGTCCAGGAGTGCCTTGGCGTCCTCGTTGGAGCCGAACAGCGGGTCGACGGTCCGGTAGTCGGCGACGTCGTAGCCGCCGTCGGCCATCGGCGACCGGTAGAACGGCGTGATCCAGACGGCGTCCACGCCGAGGTCGGCGAGGTAGGGCAGCCGGGAGCGGATGCCGGGCAGGTCACCGACGCCGTCGCCGTCCGAGTCGGCGAAGCTGCGCACGTAGACCTGGTAGATGACGGCATCGCGCCACCAGTCCTGCGTCATGGGGGTGTCCTTCCGGATCGGTTCCGCCGGAGGGCAATGAAATACTTTGCAAGTGTTTTCAGCAAGTCTGGCAGCTGGTATGACCTAGAGCACATCCCTGCCAGCTAGGAGACACCGTGGTTTCCTCAAGTCGACGCGCTTTGGGCGTCATAGCCGTACTCCTGTTCAGCCTTTTGGCGGTTCCGCAAAGTTTTGCAGCGCCGCCGTCCGCGAAGGACGTGACCGCGACCCTGTTCCAGTGGCCGTTCGCGCGGGTCGCCGCGGAGTGCACGAACGTGCTCGGGCCGAAGGGCTACGGGTTCGTGGAGGTCTCCCCGGCCACCGAGCACATCCAGGGCTCCCAGTGGTGGACCTCGTACCAGCCGGTCAGCTACCGCATCGCCGGACGCCTCGGTGACGAGACCGCGTTCCGGACCATGGTGAACACCTGCCACGCGGCGGGCGTGAAGGTCATCGCGGACGCGGTGATCAACCACATGAGCGCCGGGTCCGGCACGGGCACCGGCGGCTCGTCGTACACGAAGTACACCTACCCGGGCGTCTACAGCGACCCGGACTTCCACTCGTGCCGCACGGCGATCAGCGACTACCGCAACCGCGACAACGTGCAGAACTGCGAGCTGGTCAACCTGTCGGACCTGAACACCGGCAGCGACTACGTGCGCGGGCGGATCGCGACGCACCTGAACCACCTGATCTCGCTCGGGGTGGACGGGTTCCGGATCGACGCGGCCAAGCACGTGGCGGCGGCCGACCTGGCCGCGATCAAGTCGCGGCTGAGCAACCCCGGGGTGTACTGGGTGCACGAGGTGATCTACGGGGCCGGTGAGGCCGTGCAGCCCGGCGAGTACACCGGATCAGGTGACGTGGACGAGTTCCGGTACGCCTACGACATCAAGCGGATCTTCACCAACGAGAACCTGGCGTACCTGAGCACGTTCGGGCAGTCGTGGGGCTACCTGGCGAGCGGCCAGGCGCGGTCGTTCGTGGACAACTGGGACACCGAGCGCAACGGGTCGACGTTGACGTACCGCGACGGCTCGACTTACACGTTGGCGAACGTGTTCATGCTGGCGTGGCCCTACGGCTCCCCGAACGTGTACTCGGGCTACGAGTTCTCGTCGCACGACGCCGGGCCGCCCTCCGGGTCGGAGTGCTACACGTCCGGGTGGAAGTGCCAGCACCGGTGGACGCAGATCTCGTCGATGGTCCAGTTCCGCAACGCGGTGGCCGGGACGGCGGTCGTGAACTGGTGGGACAACGGTGGCGACGCCATCGCGTTCGGGCGGGGCAACAAGGGTTTCGTCGCGATCAACCGGGAGTCGTCGGCGATGACGCGGACGTTCCAGACCTCGCTGCCCGCCGGGTCGTACTGCAACGTGCAGCGGGAGGGGTGCGTCGCGGTGGCGGTCGGGTCGAACGGCCAGTTCACCGCCACGTTGGGCGCGGGTGAGGCGTTGGCGCTGCACGTCGGCGCGACGGGGATCGGCAACCCGCCGGTCGGGACGACGTCGTTCGCGGTGAACGCCACGACGTCGCCGGGGCAGAACATCTTCGTGGTCGGCGACCACCCGTCATTGGGCGCCTGGAACACGGGTGCGGCGGTCGCGCTGTCGTCGGCGACCTACCCGACGTGGCGGGGTTCGGTGTCGCTGCCGGCGGGGACGTCGTTCCAGTACAAGTACATCCGGAAGGACGCCGGCGGTGCGGTGACGTGGGAGAGCGGGACGAACCGGTCCGCGACGTCGCCGGTGGCGTTGTCGGACACCTGGCGGAGTTAGCGGGTGCGGGAAAAGACCAGGTGAGAGGGGTGGGCGGGGCGTGAGTCCGACGCTCCCGCCCGCCCTTCGGGGTGCTACCTGGATGCGGCGCTGTCCAACCGGGATGGGGAGGAGCGCTTGGTCGGCAGGTCCGAGGAAGCCAGGAGCGCCAGCTTCTCCGCGTCGGCCGACCCCGCGTCCGGGTGGTACACGACGAGCATCAGGCCCTCGGTCCCGCCGATGCCCAGGCGTTCGCGGTTGAGGGTCAGCTCGCCCACTTGGGGGTGGTCGAGACGGATCAGCGTCCCGCGCTGCCCGCGCACCTCGTGGCGGGCCCAGAGCCGGCGGAACCGGGGGCTCGCGAGGGAGAGCTCCCCGGTGAGCTCGGTGAAGCGCGGATCGTCGACGTCGTTGCCCACGGCCTGCCGCAGGTTCGCGATGAAGCACTCCGTGACGTTCTCCCAGTCCGGGTGCAGCGCCTGCACGGCCGGGACCAGGAACATGTCCCTCAGCTGGTTCCCCCCGACGGCGAGATGGGGGGAGAGCGCCCTGGCCAAGCTGTTCGAGGCCAGGACGTCGAAGTAGCGCCCCTCGATGAAAGCCGGCTGGACGAGGGAGTCCAGCAGCTTGAGCGCGCCGGGCGGCGGGACCTCCTCGCGCGATCGGCGTCGGCCTTGCCGGGGCGCCTCCGAGACCAACGTCATCAGGTGCGCGAGGTGGTCGTCGTCGAGCTGGAGCACCCGCGCGATCGACTCGACGACCTGGGTGGACGGGTTGCGGTCACGGCCGCGTTCCAACCGCAGGTAGTAGTCGGCGCTGATGCCGGCGAGCATGGCCACCTCCTCGCGGCGCAACCCCGGCACGCGCCGCACACCGACATCGGGGATGCCGGCCTGCCGGGGCGTCACGAGTTCGCGCCGGGCACGCAGGTACGCGCCGAGGGCGTTGGTCGACTTGCTCATGAGGCCGCCCGGTGACTCGGAGGGTCGGGGAGAGGGGGTCCTGCCGCACCCCCGGCTCAAGAGGGCTCTGGCTGGGGCGGGTGCCGGTGCATAACGTGATCAACGGACGGTTCGAGCCATTTATTTCGGAGGGGTGCGACGTGACTGTCACATTGATCACCGGGGCCAACAAGGGAATCGGTTTCGAGACGGCCAAGCAGTTGTCCGAATTGGGCCACGTCGTCTACCTCGGCGCACGTGACGTCGAACGGGGCGAGAAAGCGGCGGCGGAGGTCGGCGCGCGATTCGTGCAGCTCGACGTGACCGATGACGCTTCGGTGAGTGGCGCGCTGGCCGCGATCGGCGAGGCGGAGGGTTTGCTCGACGTCCTGGTGCACAATGCGGGCATCTTGAACACCGGAGGTGTGGACGGGCCCACCGCGTTGCGGGTCTTCGACACGAACGCGGTGGGGATCGTGCGTGTCACGGAAGCGGCGCTGCCCCTGCTGCGCAAGTCCGCGAACCCCGCGGTGGTCACGGTGTCGAGCAGCGCCGGGTCGTTCTGGGCGGCGACCAACCCCGACCGGCCGGAGTTCCACCTGAGGGCGGCGCTCTACTCGGCGTCCAAGTCGGCGGCCACCATGTTGACGCTCCAGTACGCGAAGTCCGAACCGGGCATCAAGTTCAACGCGCTCGAACCGGGTTACACGGTCACCGACATGACGGCGGGGTTCGGGATCGAGGGAGGGAGGACACCGGCAGAGAGCGCGAGGACGGTCGTGCGCTTGGCGACCCTGCCGGTGGACGGCCCGACGGGAACGTTCCAGGATGAGAACGGGGAACTGCGTTGGTGATGGCGCGAGGAGCGCCGAACCGTGTTCTCGCCGGACAGGCACATCAGCGGGATGGCACGAAGCCCTCCCGTTCGGGGAGGGCTTCGTGCCGGTAAAGGGGTTCGTGCCGGTGGGTCAGCGGATCATGCTGCGCACTTGGCGGGCGGCGACGGAGAGGGTGGCCAGGTCCAGTTTGCTGACCCGGTTGATCTCGGCCAGGGCGGCGCGGGCGCGGCCCAGGCGGGAGGAGTTGTCCTGCTCCCACTTCGCGATCTTCTCGTCCGGGGTGTCGCCCGGGTCGGCCGAGCGCAGGACGTCGATCGTGATCGAGCGCAACGACGAGTAGAAGTCGTCGCGCAACGCCAGGCGGGCCAGCGAGTGCCAGCGGTTGAGGCGTTCCAGGCTCGAGACCGAGCTGAGCATCCGGTCGACGTCCAGGTGGTCCGACAGCGCGAAGTACACCTCTGCCGTTTCCTCGTGGGTGCGCTCCTGGCCGGTCGCGCCCTCGCCTTCCTCGCGCTCGGCGAGTTCGGCCACCTCGGTGACGTCCAGCAGGCCGTAGGTGAACAGCAGTCCGGCGATCCGCCGCGCCAGGTCGACCGGCACGCCGTGGCCGACCAGTCGTTCGACGTGCCCGATCACGGATTCCTTCTCGTGGCCCTGGAGCAGGTCGATCGCGCGCGGCGCCAGGGAGCCGACCACGGGGGCGAAGCGGCTGATCGTGGAGCCAACCGCCAGCGGCTGGGGGCGGTTGGTGAGCAGCCAGCGCGACGCGCGGTCCAGCAGGCGGCGCGTTTCCAGGACCATGTCGTCCTGCACGTCGGTCGGCACGACGTTGTCCAGCGCCCTGATCTCGCGCCAGATGGACGGCAGGTCGTAGATCGCGGCCACCACGGTGTACGCGCGCACGGCGTCCGTGGCGGACGCGCTGGTCTCCTCGGCCAGCCGGAACGCGTAGGACACGCCGCCGCCGTCGACGACCTCGTTGACCAGGACGGTCGTGATGATCTCGCGGGACAGCGGGTGGTTGCCGATGGCGTCGGCGAACCGCTCCCGCAGCTCGCTCGGGAAGTAGTCGGGCAGCCGGCGGGCCAGCACGTCGATCGTCGGCAGGTCGCTGGCCAGCACCTCCTCCTTCAGCGCCAGCTTCACGTGCGCGAGCAGCGTGGCCAGTTCCGGTGAGGTGAGGCCGTCGCCCGCCTTCTCCAGCGCCTTGAACTCCGCCGCGGTGGGCAGCGCCTCGAGCGAGCGGTCGAGGACGCCGCGTTGTTCGAGGTCGGCGACCAGGCGCGCGTGCACCGAGAGCATCGGCGCGGCGTGGGCGCGGGAGACGCCCAGCACGGAGTTCTGCGAGTAGTTGTCGGCCAGCACCAGCTCGCCGACCTCGTCGGTCATCTGGCCCAGCAGCTCGTTGCGCTGCTCCTGGTCGAGCTTGCCGTCGCGGACCAGCTCGTCCAGCAGGATCTTGATGTTGACCTCGTGGTCGGAGCAGTCGACGCCGGCCGAGTTGTCCAGCGCGTCGGTGTTGACCTTGCCGCCGTTGCGGGCGAGCTCGATCCGGCCGCGCTGGGTCAGGCCGAGGTTGCCGCCCTCGCCGACGACCTTGACGCGCAGGTCGGCGCCGTTGACGCGGATGGCGTCGTTGGCCTTGTCGCCGACCTCGGCGTGCGACTCGGCGCCCGCCTTGACGTAGGTGCCGATGCCGCCGTTCCACAGCAGGTCGACCGGCGCGAGCAGGATCGCCTTCATCAGCTCCTGCGGCGACAGCTTGACCACGCCCTCGGGCAGGTCCAGTGCTCGACGGGCCTGTTCGGAGAGCGGGATGGACTTGGCCGTGCGGGGCCAGACGCCGCCGCCGGCGCTGATCAGGGAGCGGTCGTAGTCGTCCCAGGACGAGCGGGGCAGCTCGAACAGCCGCTTGCGCTCGGCGTAGCCGGTCGAGGCGGTGGGGTCCGGGTCGATGAAGATGTGGCGGTGGTCGAAGGCGGCCACCAGCCGGATGTGCTCGGACAGCAGCATGCCGTTGCCGAACACGTCACCGGACATGTCGCCGACGCCCACGACGGTGAACTCGTCGGTCTGGGTGTCCGTGCCCAGCTCGCGGAAGTGGCGCTTCACGCTCTCCCACGCGCCCTTGGCGGTGATGCCCATGGCCTTGTGGTCGTAGCCGACGGAACCGCCGGACGCGAACGCGTCGCCCAGCCAGAAGCCGTAGGACTTGGAGACCTCGTTGGCGATGTCGGAGAACGACGCCGTGCCCTTGTCCGCCGCGACCACCAGGTACGTGTCGTCACCGTCGTGGCGGACGACCTGGGGCGCGGGCAGGACCGTGCCGGAGTTGAGGTTGTCGGTCAGGTCGAGCAGGCCGGAGATGAACTGGCGGTAGCAGGCGATGCCCTCGGCCAGCAACGCCTCGCGGTCCGCGCCCGGGTCGCCGGTGGGCGCCGGCGGCTTCTTCAGCACGAAGCCGCCCTTCGCGCCGACCGGCACGATCACCGCGTTCTTCACCGCCTGCGCCTTCACCAGGCCCAGGATCTCGGTGCGGAAGTCCTCACGCCGGTCGGACCAGCGCAGGCCGCCGCGCGCCACCGGGCCGAAGCGCAGGTGCACGCCTTCCAGGCGCGGCGAGTACACGAAGATCTCGAACCTCGGCCGCGGCTGCGGCAGGTCCGGGATGGCGCGCGGGTCGAGCTTCACCGCCAGGTACGGGCGGGGGTTGCCGTCGACGTCGCGCACGAAGTAGTTCGTGCGCAGCGTGGCCTGCACCAGCGTGAGCAGGCTGCGCAGGATGCGGTCCGCGTCCAGGCTGGTCACGTCGTCGATCATCGCGGTGATCTCGTCGGCGAGGTGCCCGGTGCGGCCCTCGCGCTGCTCGTCGGAGAAGGCGGGGTCGAACCGCGCCTCGAACAGCCCCACCAGGGCGGTGGCGACCTCGGTGTGCGCCAGGACGGCGTCCTCGATGTAGTCCTGGCTGTACGGCGTGCCGGCCTGGCGCAGGTACTTGGCGTAGGCGCGCAGCATCGCGGCCTGCTGCCACGTGACGCCTGCCTTGAGCACGAGCGTGTTGAAGCCGTCCACCTCCGCCTCACCGCGCCAGGAGGCGGCGAACGCGTCCTGGAAGCGGGTGCGGATCGACTCGACGTCCTCGCTGGACAGCTTGTCCAGCGTGACCTGGTCGAGGCGCAGGCCGAAGTCGTAGATCCAGCACTCGACGCCGTCGTCGCGGGACAGCTCGTACGGGCGCTCGTCCACCACGACCACGCCCATGCGCTGCAACATCGGCAGCACGTCGGACAGCGTGAGGCGGGCCCCGACGAGGAACAGCTTGAACCGCCGTTCACCCGGCTCGGCGTCGCGCGGCGTGTAGAACACCAGGTCCAGGTCACCGCGCTGGAGGGCCTCGATGCGCCGGAAGTCCGCCAGGCCCTCGGCCGCGGTGAAGTCCTCCTTGTAGGCCTCGGGGAACGCCGCCGCGATCCGCTGGCCCTGCTCGGACGACGATTCCGCGCCCAGACCCGTGCCGTGGTCCTCCAGCACCGCTTCGACCATCCGGTCGTCCCACAGGCGCACGGCCTCGGCCAGCAGCTGCTGGATGTGACCGGTGTCCGGCTCGACGTGACGGCTCGGGTCGGTGTGCACGGTGAAGTGCACGCGGGCCAGCGCCGACTCGCCGACGCGGGCGCTGTACTCCAGGTTCACGCCGCCGAGCTGGTCGATCAGCACTTCCTGCATGGCCAGCCGCGACGTCGTCGTGTAGCGGTCGCGCGGCAGGTAGACCAGGCAGGAGTAGAAGCGGCCGTAGGGGTCGCGGCGCAGGAACAGGCGCAGCCGGCGGCGTTCGGCGAGCGCGATCACGCCCGTGACGGTCTGGTAGAGCGTGTCCGGGTCGACCGAGAACAGCTCGGTGCGCGGGTAGTTCTGGATCACTTCGAGCATCCGCTGGCCCGAGTACGAGTGCAGCGGGAACCCGGCGCGGTGGATGACGTCGCGGACCCGGCGCTCGATGGCCGGGATGTCCAGCACGTCCTCGTGCAGGGCCGTGGTGGAGAAGACGCCGAGGAACCGGTGCTCGCCGGACACGTTGCCGTCGGCGTCGAAGGTCTTCACGCCGACGTAGTACGGGTACACCGACCGGTGCACGCTCGACTGCGCGCTGGCCTGCGTCAGGACCAGGAGTGCCGGTGACAGCGCCTGGGCGCCCGCGTCCGGGCCCGCCGTCAGGCTGCGCGCCGCGAGGCTGTCCTGTCTGAGCACGCCGAGACCACTCGCCAGGACCGCCCGGAGAGCGGGGTCGCCGTCGGTGGCCGGGTCGTCGTGGACCAGCTCGTACTGGCGGTAGCCGAGGAACGTGAAGTGGTCGTCGGCCAGCCAGCGCAGCAGGTTCGCGCCGTCCTGCACCTCGTGGCTGGGCAGCGGCGGCGGTTCGGACTCCAGCAGCTCGGCCAGGTGCCCCGCCATGCCGGCCATCTTGTCGGTGTCCTCGACGACCTCGCGGACGTCGTTGAGCACGGTGTGCAGCTTGGCTTCCAGCTCACGCGCCCGGTCCGGGTCGGTGAGCAGGTCGACCTCGATGTGCATCCACGACTCGGCCAGCGCGTCACCCGGCGGGTCGGCCGGGTCCGCGGTCGGCAGGACCTCCTGGAGCGCGCCCGTCACCAGGTCCCGGCGCACCACGACGATCGGGTGCACCACCCGCTGCACCTGCACGCCGCCGCGGGTCAGCTCGGAGGCCACCGAGTCGACCAGGTACGGCATGTCGTCGGTGACCACCTGCACCACCGTGGCCGGACACGTCCAGCCGTCGTGCGCGCGGGCGGGGTTGAGGATCCGCACCACCGGGCGGCCGGGCACGCGGGACTCGGCGAGCTGGTAGTTCGAGCGCACCGCGCCCACCAGGTCGACCGGGTCGTCGTCGTTGACTTCCTCGGCCGGGACGTGCCGGTAGTACAGGCGGATCAGGTCGGCGAGCTCGGGGGCGTTGGCGGCGGCCCGTTCGATCAATTCGTCACGGGCCTGTTCGGGACTGGCCGGGCGAGCCGCGCCGACGTCGCGGGCGGCGTGCTCGGAGCGGGACGGGGCTCCAGTCGAGGTCATGTTCAGGCGACTCCACGCTATCCGGCACCTCTGTGTACCGGGTGTGCGCACCACTTAACCAGACGAGCGCGAAGCCCTTCGCCGCAACCCTCGGACTGAATCGAACAACTTGCCGGAAAGTCCGGAATTCACTTGTGACGTGGCCTATTTCCCGCTTTGTTACCGGCGGGAAACCTTATTAGAACCTCAACTGATTTCACGATTCGGGAAGTGTCCACGTGTCGAAGCGGTACGACGGGTCCACGCGCCGGATCGGAGCGGTGGTCTCGTTGTCGGATTCGGGCGGTGGCGTCCCGACAGGTGAGAACAGGACGGTGCTCTCGTCGGCCTCGAACCGACTGTCGACGTCAGAGCGACCATCGACCTCGGAGTGACCGGCGGCTTCGTCCTCGCGTCGGGCGTCCTCGTACGCGACGAGGGCCTCGGCGAGGAGTTCGGCCAGGCTCAGGTCGCTCTTGTGGCGGCGTGAGGCGCGGGTGGCGCTGGGCGAGTCGGGGGCGGGCGGTGTCGGTTCGACGACGATGGCGGGGAGGTCGATCGTCTTGCCACCGACCACGACGGCCGTGACGAAGGGCTCCTTCGAGGATTCAACGCCGGGTGCTTCAGCGGGCGCGACGACGGTCGCGTCACCGGCTGCGGGTGTGTCGTCGTGCTCGACATCGCCTGCGCCGAGGAACCCGGACGGGCTGAAGTGCGCCGACGCAGGCGGAGGCGTGGCAGGAGACGGGTCGGACGACACGAGGTCGGGAACCGGTACCACCGGCACCTGGTCCGGCTCGGGTTGCGGTGCGGGCTGGGACACCGGCTCCGGCGCGAGCTGCGGCTGCGGCTGCGGCTGCGGTGGGGGTGCCGGCAGTTCCTCGGCGGGCGAATCCACGTCCGTCGGGGGGAAGACCGGCGGCACGTCCTCCGCCGTCACCGCCTGCTCCGGCTCCGGTTCCGGCATCGGCATCGGCATCGGGGAAGACATCGCGAAGTCGGGCACCGGCGGCAGCGGGTAGTCGGGTGGGTCGGGCACCCGGGCGGTCGGGATGAGCGGCCCCTTCACGAAGGCCGCGCCGAGTCCGACCGGCGGCACGTCGTCGCGCACGGCGGGCTGGACCATCGTCGGTGAGTCGAACATGTCGACGGGTGGCGGTGCCTCGCCGCGCAGTCGCGGCGGCGGTTCCACGCGCCACTGCACCTGCTCGGGTTCGGCCTGTCGCGTGGGCTCGGGCTCGGAAACGACGGCCTCCTCGTCGGCGTCAGGAGCGCGCCGCCGACCGCCGGTGCGCTGCGGGTCGAGCAGCCCGGCGGCCTTCAGGGTGTCCAGCACATTGGGGTCGGCGTCACCGGACGACCGCTCCCCCTCGTCCTCGGTAGCCTCACGAGCCGCCCGCCGACGACCACTGCGCACAGCACCGGCCGCAGCGATCAACCCAGCCGCCGGCACACTCCGCTCGCCACCCTCCTGACCGGGGGGAAGAGCCGCCTCGGCACCACTCTTACCGACACCACCCTCGACCGCATCGGGCTCATCCGCATCCGGCTGCACGATGCCGAAGCCACCCCCACCAAGCCCGGCACCACCGATCGGCCGCCCCTGACGGCCACCGGACCGGGCCTCGGACGAGACATCCGCCGCGCCACCAACCCCGAAACCGCCCGGAACGTTGCCGCCATCCGCGACACCACTCTGCGGCTGACCGGCCACTGACCCGCGCGCGTGACCAACATCCGAGGCGGCGTTGCCAGGCACGACACCACCGGCTCCCGGCTCACTTGCTCGTGCTCCGCCCGGCTGGCTTGAGGCGGGCGAGCTGCCGTGCACCGCATCACCGGCACCCACACCGCCCGAGTGGCTCACGGCAGGCGTACTGCCGGACACCGAATCCCCCGCACCCGTGCCGCCCAGGTGGCTCACGGCAGGCGTACTGCCGGGCACCGGAATGCCGGCACCTGCGCCGCCAGGGTGGCCCCCGGCCGGCGTGCTGCCGGGCGTGGTTCCGCTGGGTCCTGCGTCGTGCGCGTGGATGGCGGCGGAGGTGGCCGAATTGGTGGTGGTAGCGCCTGAGTGGGAGCCGGGCGGGTCGGCGGGGATGGTCGCGGCTGTGTTGGCGTTGGGTGCGCTGGTGGGCATGGCGGCGGTTGGGTCAGGGAGGCTCGCGGGGGTTGCCGGCCAGGCGTTGGGCGGGGTGCTGTGGGCCGGGCCGCTGGTCGCGGGCGCGTCGGTTGCGGCGCGGCTGGTGTCGGTGGGTGGCTTGTTGCCGAAGGCGTTGCCGATGCCCGCGCCGATCCCCGGGTGGGCGGGGGCCGGGAAGCCGGAGGGCGGCGTGTGGGTGGGCTTGGCCTGGCCGCTCCGGGCGTGTTCCGGGCGGCCATGGGTGGCTGGCGGTGGGGTTTCCGGGTCCGGTGCTCGGCGGCGGCCTCCCGGTTGGGGGTCGTCGCCTTCCGTCTCACCGAACGGTTGGACCAGGCGCCAGCGGTCGGCGGCGTGGGCCCTTGCGGCTGAGAGGCCTTCCACCGTCATGTCTTCGGCCGCACGGCGGGAGCGCTTTACCCGGATTCCCTCGTTGCGGTGCATTTGGACCGGACGCCACTGGCGGAGTTGCTGCTTGGCCTCGGGGGCGAGGTCGGGGTCGGTGGGTGGCGGCACGGCCGGGGTCCCGGTGCGGAGCAGGGCGGCCAGTTCGTCGTGCAGGCCACCCGCCGGCCGGCGGTGGACGCCGGAGAACTCGGCGGCGAGCCTGGCCCGCACGGCGTAGACCGCTCTGGCGCGCCTGCGTTCGGCGGCGTGCGCGGAGCGGAGGTTGGCCAGCGCTTCGGTCAGGTCGCCGGCTACCTCGTGGACGTGCGCCAGCGCCAGCAGGCTCTCCGCCAGGAGGATGTCCAACTGGTGGCGCTCGGCGCTGTCGGCGGCGTCGCGGAGCAGGTCGCGGGCCTGGTCCACGCGGCCGGCGGGCAGGTGGACCCTGGTGGCCAGGGCCAGTCGGAGCCAACCGGTGGTGGAGGCGGACGGCGCCCGCACCGGGCGTTCCAGCAGCGGGGTGCCGATCTCCGAAGCCTCGCCCGGCTTGTTCAGGTCCATCAGGGCGCAGACGAGTTCGACCGTCAGCCTGCCCCGGACCTGGCCGTTGTCGGACTCCGGCTCCTTGAGCCGGTCCAGCACGGCCAGTCCGTCACGGGCCGCCGCGACCGCCGCTTGCAGGTCGCCCCAACGGCGGTGCTGGCCGGCGGCGGACGCGCGGAGCAGGCCGCGGTGCAGCAGGGTCGTGTCGTGGTCCAGCATCGGATCCGCCTGGTAGAGGCGGTCCGCCTCGTCCAACGCCTGGGTCAGCGCCGTGCCGCGCCCCACCGAGACCAGGCACTCGCCCGCCTGGACGAGGGCCGTGGCCCGCAGACCCGGCGGGACGTCGTCGGCCTCCAGCACCGGGCGGACGGCGGCGAAGCCCGTGAGGGGCGCGCCGACCGACCTGGCGCTGTCGGCCAGCTCGACCCGGAGGCGCCAGGCCGTCTCCCGCTCGGACGCGGCCTCGGCCGCCTTGAGGGCGTCCAACGCCCGGTCCGCGATGCGGACGCCCCGGCCCATGCGGTTGCTCGCGAAGACCACCAGGGCCTCCGCGCGCAACCGGTCGACCTCGTCACGGCGGGTGGAGGCGAGCGCGACGGCGCGTTCGCCCAGCACCAGAGCGAGCTCCGGTGCCCGCCAACGCAACCGCCAGGCGGGCACGACCAGCGTGCTCACCTCGACGTCCGCCTGCGCCTCGCCCCTCGCCGCCACGATGTAGGTACCCGGCTCTCAGTCCCGTGTGAGCTTGCGGTAGGTGACGCGGTGCGGCCTCGCCGCGTCCGCGCCGAGGCGCTCGACCTTGTTCTTCTCGTAGCCCTCGAAGTTGCCCTCGAACCAGTACCACTTGGACGGGTTCTCGTCCGTGCCCTCCCACGCCAGGATGTGCGTGGCGACGCGGTCGAGGAACCACCGGTCGTGCGAGATGACCACGGCGCAACCGGGGAACTGCTCGAGGGCGTTCTCCAGCGAGCCCAGGGTCTCGACGTCCAGGTCGTTCGTCGGCTCGTCCAGCAGGATCAGGTTGCCGCCCTCCTTGAGGGTCAGCGCCAGGTTGAGCCGGTTGCGCTCACCACCGGAGAGCACGCCCGCCGGCTTCTGCTGGTCCGGGCCCTTGAAGCCGAACGCGCTGACGTACGCCCGCGACGGCATCTCGACGTTGCCGACGTGGATGTAGTCGAGGCCGTCGGAGACGACCTGCCACACGTTCTTCTTCGGGTCGATGCCGCCGCGGTTCTGGTCGACGTAGGACAGCTTGACCGTCTCGCCGATCCGGACGGTGCCCGAGTCGGGCTCCTCCAGCCCCACGATGGTCTTGAACAGCGTCGTCTTGCCGACGCCGTTCGGGCCGATGACGCCGACGATGCCGTTGCGCGGCAGGCTGAACGACAGGCCGTCGATCAGCACGCGGTCGCCGAAGCCCTTCTTCAGGCCGTCCGCCTCGACCACGACGCTGCCCAGGCGCGGGCCCGGCGGGATCTGGATCTCCTCGAAGTCGAGCTTGCGCGTCTTCTCGGCTTCCGCGGCCATCTCCTCGTAGCGGCCGAGGCGGGCCTTGGACTTGGCCTGCCGGGCCTTGGCGCCCGACCGGACCCACTCCAGCTCGTCCTTCAGCCGCTTCTGCAGCTTCTGGTCCTTCTTGCCCGAGATCGCCAGCCGCTCGGCCTTCTTCTCCAGGTAGGTGGAGTAGTTGCCCTCGTACGGGTGGGCCCGACCGCGGTCGAGCTCCAGGATCCACTCGGCGAGGTTGTCCAGGAAGTACCGGTCGTGGGTGACCGCCAGGACCGCGCCCGGGTACTGCGACAGGTGCTGCTCCAGCCACAGCACGCTCTCGGCGTCCAGGTGGTTGGTGGGCTCGTCGAGCAGCAGCAGGTCCGGCTTGCTCAGCAGCAGCTTGCAGAGGGCGACCCGGCGGCGCTCGCCACCGGAGAGGGTCGTGACGTCGGCGTCCGGCGGCGGGCAGCGGAGGGCGTCCATCGCCTGCTCAAGCTGGGAGTCGAGGTCCCACGCGTTCGCGTGGTCCAGGTCTTCCTGGAGCTGACCCATCTCCTCCATCAGCTCGTCGGAGTAGTCGACGGCCATCTTCTCGGCGATCTCGTTGTAGCGGTCGAGCTTCACCTTGACCTCGCCGAGGCCCTCCTGGACGTTGCCCAGGACGGTCTTCTCCTCGTTGAGGGGCGGCTCCTGCTGGAGGATGCCGACGGTGTAGCCCGGCGCGAGGAAGGCTTCGCCGTTGCCCGGTGTGTCCAGGCCGGCCATGATCTTCAGCACGCTCGACTTACCGGCGCCGTTGGGACCGACGACGCCGATCTTCGCACCGGGGAGGAACATGATGGTGACGTCATCCAGGATGACTTTGTCCCCGTGCGCCTTGCGCACCTTCTTCATGGTGTAGACGTACTCGGCCATGCCCGCGATCGTAGAGCGGTGCCGATCGGGCCCGAACCTCGGACGCCGGCAACGGACGGGGCACAACGCAGAGTTAACGCGAACGTGGGTCACCCACAGTCGTAACACGACCGCCGGTCCCGCCTGGCGCGACCCTGCGACCAGCGACTCCGACCGGATGCGCGAACTCGGTGCGCTGTCAACCCCCGATGCCTGCGTGCGGATCCGGCCCTGGCGCCGGCCCGACGACCTCCCTCCTCCACGCTCGCAACGGCGACGACTGCCCGCGCATTCTCCGCCCGGATCGGCCCGACGGAAGCCCTTGTAGCTCGTTTGGCTCAGAACGGCGCTTCGGCCACCTCCTTCGGGTGCTCCGACTCGTCCGTGAGGACCAGCGGCAACTCCTCCGGTTTGCGGGGCGCGGCGATCTCAGGCGCGGCCCGGGCCTCGACCGCGTCCGCCGCGAACCTGGTGCGCGTCGGCGCGGCCGTGCACAGGGCCAGGTTGGGCCCGATCGCGGTGGCCTCCAGCTCCACGACCGGCTGCCTCTTGCCCTCGAACTCCACCTCCCTGATCGTCAACCGGCCGGTGACCACCACCGGGTCGCCCTTGGCCAACGACGCCAGCGAGTTGTCCGCGAGCATGCGCCAGCAGGACACCGTCAGGAACAACCGCGCGCCGTCGGACCAGCTGCGGTCCTCCGGGTCCCAGACCCGCTCCGCGCTGAACAGCCGGAACTTCGCCCGGCTGAACCCGGTGCCGACCTTGGTGTGGGCGACCGGGCTGGCGACAGTGCCGCAGATCGTGATCCGGGTCTCGTTGAAGGCCATGTGCGTCTCCCCGTGGTGGATTGCCTGGGACCAGGTTGCCGGGGGTGGGGGCGGGTGACGAGGTGCGATTCGCGAACTGTGGACAACTGGCCGGGGCATGCATAACTGAAATGAGTGAGCGCTCACTCGTTGACATGAGTGAGGACTCACTCATAGCCTGGGCCCATGTCCGAGGAGACCGCCCAACGCCGTCGGCGCGCACCCGCGATGAGCCTTGAGGACCGCCGCGAGACGATCGTCGCCGCCACCGTCCCGCTGCTGTTCACGCACGGCGCCAACGTGACGACCAGCCAGATCGCCAAGGCGGCCGGCATCGCGGAGGGCACCGTCTTCCGGGCGTTCAAGGACAAGCAGGAACTCATCCGCACGTGTGTGCGGAGCGTGCTGGGAGCCGACTCCGAGCTGGGGCTGATCGAGCAGGCGAGGCAGGCGAACACCCTCCCCGAACGCCTCTCGCGGGCCATCAGCGCCGTCTCCGGCTACCTGGACCGGATGTGGAAGTTGATGAGCGTGCTCCGCGACTCGGGCTACGACCCGCACGACGAGCACGACAAGCAACGAGAGCGCAAGGGACCGCCGGTCGAGATGCAGCGCATCGTCGAGCGCGTGGCCTCGCTGTTCGGCCCGGACGACGACCTGCGCGTCGACCCGTCCCTCGCCGCACGGCTGCTGCTCGGGCTCGTGTTCACCAACCGCATGCAGGGCGAGGGCTTCGGCGACTCCACCGCCGGAGCCGACCAGCTCGTGGAGCTGTTCCTGCACGGCGTGCTGAAGCAGGACTGAGGGGGTACCGATGGCAGACCTGATGATCGAAGCGACCGACGTCGGCAAGGCGTTCGGCGCGCAGAAGGCCCTGGACGGGGTGAGCGTCGCCGTGCCCAGGGGCACCGTGCTCGGACTGCTCGGCCACAACGGCGCCGGCAAGACGACGCTGGTCAACGTGCTCACCACGATGCTCCCGCCGGACTCGGGCCACGCGACGGTGGCCGGGTTGGACGTGGTCGCGCGGGCGCACCAGGTGCGCAGCCGGATCGGGCTGACGGGCCAGTTCGCCGCCGTGGACGAGCAGCTGTCCGGCCTGGACAACCTGATCCTGATCGCCCGGCTGCTCGGCGCGACCCGGCGCGAGGCCAGGAGCAGGGGCACCGAGCTGCTGGAGCTGTTCGGGCTGGCGGACGCGGCGAAGCGGCCGTCCCGCACCTACTCCGGCGGCATGCGGCGACGCCTCGACCTGGCCGCGAGCCTCGTCGGGCACCCGGAAGTGATCTTCCTGGACGAGCCGACCACGGGCCTGGACCCGACCGGCAGGGCCGGCCTGTGGGAGATCGTGGAGGGCCTGGTCACCGATGGCACCACGGTCCTGCTCACCACCCAGTACCTGGACGAGGCCGACCGCCTGGCCGACTCGATCACGGTGCTCTCGAAGGGCAAGGTCGTCGCCGAGGGCACCAGCGCAGACCTGAAGGCCCAAGTCGGCCAGCGCACGGTCACCGTGACCCTGGAGGACGCCTCGGACGTCCCCAAGGCCATCGGAGCCCTGGAACGGGCCGGCATGCAGCCGGTGGCGGTGGAGAACACGCTGACCGCGCCCGTCACGTCGTCCCGCGAGATCGCCAAGGTGGTCCGCGCGCTGGACGAGGTCGGCCTGGAAGCCACCGAACTGGCCCTCGGCGAGCCGACCCTGGACGACGTCTACCTCACCCTCGCGCAGCACACGGCCTGAACAGGAGCCATCGGATGACCACCCTCACCGCCGCGCCGCGTTGGCGTGGCACGGGCTTCGGCACCCAGGTGCTGGTGCTGACCGAACGATCCCTGCGCGCGCTGGTCGGCGACCCGCGCATCATCGTGTTCAGCATCCTCCAACCGCTGATCATGCTCACCCTGTTCAGCCAGATCTTCGCCGGCATCGCCACCACACCGGGCTTCCCGCCGGGCGTGGCCTACATCGACTTCCTGATGCCCGCGATCCTGGTCAACACCGCCATGCAGTCCGCGTTGCAGGCGGGGGTCGGGCTGGTCACGGACATGAAGAACGGCGTGCTGGGCCGGTTCCGCTCGCTGCCCATCCGGTTGAGCTCGGTGCTCGTCGCGCGCAGCCTGTCCGACCTGGTCCGCACCGCCGCGCAACTGCTGCTGATGCTGGTGTTCGCGGTCGTGGTCTTCGGCTTCTCCCCCGCCGGCGGTGTGGCCGGCATCGCCGCGGCGCTCGCGCTGGCCCTGGCCGTCGGGTGGGGTCTGGGCTGGGTCTCCCTGGCCATCGCGGCGTGGCTGCGCAACGCCGAGCTGATGCAGACCGTCGGCTTCCTGGTGATGTTCCCGCTGATGTTCGCGTCGAGCGCGTACGTGCCGGTCAGCGGCCTGCCCGGTTGGCTCCAGGTGGTCGCGGACGTCAACCCGTTGACGTTCGCGGTGGACGCGGCGCGTTCGCTGGCGCTGGCCCAGCCCGTGACCGGGGTGGTCGGGGCGCTGGTGACGAGCGCCGTGCTGGCCGCGGCCGGGTGGGTCGTTGCGGTGAAGGGCTTCCGCCGGCCGCTCTGAGCCGGTCCGGTCCCTAGTCCTTGCCCGACATCTTGCGCAGCATCGCGTTGTACGCGGCCAGGTCCGCGTCACCGTCCGCGTCCGCCCGCCGGTCCGCCCGGCGGGCGTCACGGCTGTCCGACCTCGCCCACTGCACCAGCAACGCCACCATCACCACGATCAGCGGCAGCTCGCCCGCCGCCCACGCGATGCCCCCGCCCAGCCGCTGGTCCTCCAGCTGCGACGTCACCCACGGCAGGCCGAGCGAGCGGTAGAAGTTGTCGCCGATCACGGTCTGCGAGCTCATCAGCACGATGCCGAAGAACGCGTGGAACGGGATCGAGGCGAACAGCAGGCCGAGCCGTCCCAGCGGCGGCAACCGGTGCGGCGCCGGGTCGATGCCGATCACCGGCCAGTAGAAGACGTAGCCGACCAGGAGGAAGTGGGCGTTCATCGCCAGGTGCGCCCAGTGGTAGTCCAGCGCGGCGTCGAACAACCCGGAGAAGTACAGGCCGTAGAACGAGCCGACGAACAGCGCCAGCGCCACGAACGGGTTGGTCAGCACCTTCGCCACCGGCGAGTGCACGAACGCCAGCAGCCACTCGCGCGGCCCCGGCGGGTTGCCCTTGCCCGCCGTCGGCAGCGCCCGCATCGCCAGCGTCACCGGACCGCCGAGCACCAGCAGGATCGGCGCCAGCATGGACAGCAGCATGTGCGCTTCCATGTGGATGCTGAACATCGCGGGCGCGTACCGGCCCACGCCGGACGACGTGGCGAACACCACGGTCAGGCAGCCCGCGACCCACGCGACCGTCCGGCCGACCGGCCACGCGTCACCGCGCGCGCGCAACCGCCGCACGCCGAGCAGGTACAGCACGCCGAGGGCGATGAAGATCGTGCCGAAGACCAGGTCGAACCGCCAGTCGAACAGCAGCCGCGACCACGTCGGCGCCCCGGCCAGGTCGTAGCCGATGCGCAGCTCCACTGTGCTGGGCAGCACGCGGCCCTCCATCGGCGGAGGCGTCCGGCTCAACGCGGCTGCCAGGCCCAGCGTGAGGAACATCAGCAGCACCTCGACGCCCGCGAGCTTCACCAGCGAACGCCCGGAGCCCGTGGCCACGACCTCCTTCACGCTCCTCTCGCGCTGGAAGTACCCCACGACCCCCAGGACGACCAGCGCGAGCGTCTTGCCGAGCACCAGCAGGCCGTACTCGCTGCCGAACAGCTCGCTCACCGGCAGCCGCACCCAGGCGTTGATCACGCCGGACACCGCCATCACGAGCCAGCAGACCAGCGCCAGCCTGGAGAACCGCGTCGTGGCCAACCCGAGGTGGTCGCCGCCCCGCCGGCCGTGCGCCAGCAGCGCGATCAGGCCGCCGACCCACAACGCCGCCCCGATCAGGTGGTACAGCAGGCTGTTCGTGGCCACGTCGTGCGAGCCGCCGCCGGACGAGTGCCCCGTCACGGCCACCGGGATCAGGGCGAACACCGACAGGAAGAACAGGGGCACGGTCCAGCCCCACGACAGCACCAGCCGGCAGCCCAGCGCCAGCAGCGCCACGATCACCGCCGTGATCATCCACGCCTTCGCCTGCTCCACCAGCCCGGACACCTTGAACAGCACCCACGGCTCCAGCAGCACGGTCACCGGCTGCCCCAGCGCGTCGGCCACCGTGAACGGCACCGAGAGCACCGCGCCCAACGTCCACACCAACGCCGCCCAGCCCGCCGTGCGCACGGCCGCGTAACCGTCCGCGGCCAGCGTGCCGCTCGCCTGCGGCGGCACCAGGAACGCCGCCAGCAGCAGCGACCCGACCGTCACCACCCCGGCCGCCTCGGTCAGCACGCGCACGACGATCAGCGCGGACGCGTCGCCGCCGGTGAGGACCAACAGCCCGGCCGCCACCAGTGCGGCTATCGCCGTGCCGACGATCAGCAGGGGGATGAGACCGGTCCGCCGGGTGCGGGAAGGCGCGTCTGTGGGCACGTGACGAGCGTAGGCGGCGTGACCACACCGCCACCAACCGCCGGACGTGCGCAGATCACACCCGCTACCGTTGCCGGACGTGACCAGTTCTCGCACGGCGCTCGTGACGGCCCTCGCCTTGCTCCTGTCGGCGGGGTGCAGCTACTCCGTCAACGGCGACGCGCTGCCCCAGGCCGGCGTCACGGCCGAGACGTCGGCGGCTCCTCCGGTCGCGCCTCGGATCGCCAAGCCGCGCACGGTCGTGGGCGTCGAGCCGTGCTCCCTGCTCACCGCGGCCGACCTGAAGTCCATCGGGTCGTATAGGAAAGAGCCCGCGCGCAAGGACGACGTGATCCAGGAGTCGTGCCAGTACGTGCTGGACGACGGCTCGCAGCCCGGCCGGACCGTGGTCGTCGCGCTCTACCAGAAGTACGAGCAGGTGCAGGCGCGGCAGGCCAAGGGCCGCGAGGTGGTCGTGGAGGGGCACTCCACGTGGACGCTGTGCGAGCTGAGCGGCGGCGAGATGGCGTGCACCGCGACCATGGTGGTGAACGCCAACCGCACCGTCCTGGTGGCGATGGCGCAGGCGGGCGGCGTGCCCGAGCAGATGCTGGCCGGGATGCAGCCGCTGCTCAAGGCCGCGTTGAACCGGCTCCCGCTCGCGTGAGCTCACGGGCGCGCGACCGGCGCGCCAGCAGCACGGCGGGCACCATCAAGGCGATCACGAACGCGACGACGCCCAACGAGATCGACAGGTTCGCGGCGTGCGCGATACCGCCCACGACGGGCGGTCCGAGCAGGAAACCGGTGTAGGCGACCGTCGTGACCAGGCCGATCTCGCGCTCGCCGCCCGTGCCGTCGGCGCGCTTGCCCGCGTCACCGGCCAGGTCCATGATCACCGGGAACGCGAACGCCAGGCCGAGGCCCACCAGCGCGAACCCGACGTAGCCGACCGCGGGCGACACCACCAGCACGGCCAGCGCCAACCCCGCCGCCGCCACCACCGCGCCCGCCGCGAGCAGCCGGTACGGGCCGACCCGGCGTTGTGCGGGCTCGCCGAACAGGCGTGCGGTGGCCATCGCGATGGAGAACCCGGCGTACGCGGCAGCGGCAGCGGCCTCGTTCACACCCCGTTCGTTGACGAAGAACAGCGCCGACCAGTCCGAGGCCGCGCCCTCGGCGATCGCGGAGAACAGCGTGATCGTCGCGAGCAGCCACAGCAACGGCCGCTTGAGGACCGGGCGGTCGTTCCCGGTCGTGCCGGCTGCCTCGGCGGTGGCGCCGGTCGCTTCCGCCGTCGTGTCCGGCACGGACCTGATCACCCACGCCATCGCGACCGCCCCGAGCACCGCGACGAAGATCAGGTGACGGGTCAGGCCCCAGCCGACGCTCGCTGCGGCGGCCGCGCCCAGCGAGCCCACCAGGCCGCCGACGCTGAAGCCCGCGTGGAACTGCGGCATCAGCGGCCGGTCCAGGCTCCGGGTCACGGCCACGGCGGCGACGTTCATGCCGACGTCCAGCGACGCGCCGCACGAGCCGAGCACGAACAGGACCAAGCCCAGCTGGAAGGGCGTCTCGGCGAGCGTGAGCGAGGGCACGGCCAGGACGGTGACCGCCGCGCCCACGAGGATCAGCTTCCGCGCGCCCACCCGCGCGCAGAGCCTGGCCGCGAACGGCGCCGTGGACGCCAGGCCGACGCTCGCGCCGAACAGGGCGAGGCCGAGCGTGGCCTCGGTCGCGCCCACCTGTGCCGCCAACGCGGGCATGCGCGCGGCCCAGGACAGGAACAGCGCCCCGTTGAACAGGAACACCGCGAAGACGGCGAGGCGTGGTGCTGGCATGCGTCCGAGTGTGAACTAGAGCGCTTCAGAACGTCCAATCGATTACCTGGTTACGCTCATCACGTGGACCGCCCTCGGAAGCCCACGCTCGACACGGTGGCCGGCGTGGTCGGCGTGTCGCGCGCCACGGTGTCGAACGCCTACAACCGGCCGGACCAGCTGTCCGCCGCGTTGCGCGAGCGGATCCTGGCGACCGCGGCGTCCATCGGGTACGCCGGACCCGACCCGGTGGCGCGCAGCCTGGCGACCCGGCACAGCGCGGCCGTCGGGTTCATGCTCGGGCAAGGGCTGTCGGCGTCGTTCGCCGACGCGGCGCTGTCGATCGTGCTGGACGGGCTGGCTTCGACCGTGGACGGACACGACCACTGCCTGGTGCTGATGCCGGGGCGGGACAAGGCCGGACCGCGGCCGGAGACCGTGACGCGGGCGCAGGCGGACGTCGTGGTGGCCTATTCGCTACCGGACGACGCGCCGGCGTTGGCCGTGGTGCGGGCACGCGGGTTGCCGCTGGTGGTGATCGACCAGCCCGTGCTGCCGGACACGGCACGGGTCGAGGTCGACGACTTCGGCGGGGCGCGGCTGGCGGCGTCGTCGCTGTGGGGGTTGGGGCACCGGCGGTTCGGCGTGGTGACGTTCGCGCTGCACCCGGACGGGCAGACGGGCCTCGTGACGCCCTCGCGGCTGGCTTCGACGTCGTTCCGCGTGACGCGGGACCGGGTGCACGGCTACCTCGACGTGACCGGGACGGACACCCCGGTGTGGGAGTGCGCTCGGAGCAACCGCGAACTGGGCCGTGCGGCGGCCCGTGCCCTGCTCTCGGCGTCACCCCCGCCGACGGCGCTGTTGTGCGCTTCGGACGAGCTGGCGTTCGGCGCGCTCCAAGCGGTGCGCGACCTGGGACTGCGCGTGCCGGCCGACGTGTCGGTCGTGGGCTTCGACGACGTGCCCGCCGCCGAACACGCAGACCCACCGTTGACTACGGTGCGTCAACCCCTGGCCGAGAAGGGTAGGCACGCGGGCGAACTGGCCCTGCGACTGCTCGACGGCGGCAGACCGGGCGAGCCGACCAGACTGCCGGTCTCTCTCGTTTCGCGCGACTCGACG
Source organism: Actinosynnema sp. CA-299493 (assembly GCF_050946825.1). Lineage (NCBI taxonomy): Bacteria > Bacillati > Actinomycetota > Actinomycetes > Pseudonocardiales > Pseudonocardiaceae > Actinosynnema > Actinosynnema sp. CA-299493. The sequence continues at coordinate 1,392,639 of NZ_CP191993.1, read as the reverse complement.
GCCCCACCAAAGTGATCCACATCACTTTTCGGCCATCCTGATCCCCTTCCGGCGCCCGGAAGGAAACGCGACGAGTCTTCCGGACGATGTGTCCGGTGGGGCGGCTACGCTGCTACAGCGCGTGGTCAACGGCCCCTCCAGCCTCCGTAGCTCAGTGGAGAGAGCGAGGGACTTCTAATCCCGAGGTCGCAGGTTCGAATCCTGCCGGGGGCGCGCAAGCGCTGTGGGTGGTGGTGTGGCCGGTCTTTGGTCGAGGTCGGCCCACACCGCGGTCGAGATCGTGTGTTGGGTGGCGGGTGGAGCCGCAGCCGGTGTTCGGGGCGGTGGTGAGGTCAGGTGGGGCGGGCGGAGCGGCAGCTCGGGGCTTGGCAGCCCCAGGTGGTGGTGGTTCCGACGGTCACCAGGGCGGCGTGGGCGAGGAAGCGGTCGCGTTTGGTGCGTTCGTCGAGGTTCGCGCAGTCGCACGGGTGGTCGGGGCCGGGTTGTTCGTCGTGGGCCAGGCCCATGTAGCCCGGTGGGATGCCGAGACCGTGGGCGATGTCGGTCAGGGTGTCGTAGGACTCGACCTTGTCGCCGGAGATGATCCGGTCGACGTGGTGGTCGGGTTGGCCGGTCAGGGCTCCGATCCGGGCACGTGGGACGCCGTGGTGCGTCAAGAGCCGGTAGACGGTGGTGATGTCGCGCGACGCCAACGCGGCGCGCATCTCGTGCTGCTCCCACACGTCGGGCAGTTCGGGACGTGGGTGGACGGCGGGTTGGACGGCGCGTTCCGCCACGGGCGGACCGGGCGCGGTGGCGGCGGTCCACTCGACCCACGCCCATTCCGGTTCGGCTGGTTCGGACACGGCGCGCGGGTCGGCGGTGGACAGGGCCACGCCGTGCACGGCGTTGCGGAAGCGGTACGGGGTGGCGGCCGAGGCGGGGATGCCGCACGTGGAACCGGCCAGGATCGCGGCGACCGAGTCGCTCGGCGGGCCGCCTCGCCAGTACAGCTCCAGGACGTCGCCGACGACGACGCCGTCCAGCCAGGCGGCGCCGCGCCACAGCGGTAGCCGGCGGAGGACACCGCTCATCAGGTCGGCGGGCAGGTCGAGCGTGGATTCGGACTCGGATTCGCGCGGGTCGAGGTGGTCGGTCAGGGCCAGGTCGACCGACAGGCCCGTGGCGACGGCTTGACGCCAGCGCTCCCGCGTCACGCCGAGCAGGCGCACCTGGCCGTCCGGTGAACGCAGGTCGAGGTGGTCGCGCCGCGGGTGGACGCGCAGGCCCGGCACGCCCCGGACCCGGTCGCCGGCGACGACCGGCAGCGCTTCGGTCAGGAGTTGGTCCAGCGCGGCGTCGTGGACGCGCAGGCCGAGCACCTTCGCGTCCGGCCGCACGCGGCTCACCAGGGACGTCGGCCGCAGGATGTGGCCGCGCCGGCGCATGCCCGCCATCGCGCGGTTGGCCGCCGCCAGGAGCGACGCCTCGAACCGGCGTTGGCCGGGCAGGCAGGCACTGGGCACGAGGGAATCGGGCTCGACGCCGTCGCGTTGCCTGCGCACCATGTTCGGGGTCTCGCCGGTGCACCAGTAGCGCTTGACCAGAGAGCTTGTCGACACGAGGAACCTCCGCGGACGCCACCCGGCCGACGCCACCGGGTTCGGACAACGCGCGAGCACACGGATGTGTGGGACGCGCTGATGTCGAACCCCGGGAAGAGGACACGCGGGACGCGTTCGCTCGAACGCGCTCTGGAGGCACCCACTCCATCCGGGTCAGGAGGAGCCTCGGTGGCAGCCGCACCTGCCAGGTCACAAAACTACAACAGCGGTGATGGCCGGTGGGGCTCGATCACTCGAAGGTGCGAATTCCTCGGTTTTGGGGAGAGGGGGAGGGGTGGAGTGCAGGGGAGGGGGTCAGAGTTTGCGGCCGGCGGCGGCGAGGCCGGCGAACCGCTCCGGGTGATCGTCGACGTCCTCCGGTGAGGCCGGACGCCACAGCGGCAGGTGCACGACGCCCGGCTCGACCAGCTCGTAGCCGTCGAACAGCGCCCTGACCTCGGACTTGGAGCGCATCGTCATCGGGGTGGCGGTGCGCCGTCGGTAGAGGTCGGTGTGGTCGTCGGCCTGGGCGTCCTGGCCGTCGTGGGTGGCGTGGGAGATGACCAGGTAGCTGCCCGGCGCCACGGCGTCGCGGTAGGCGGTGATGATCTTCGCCGGGTCGTCCTGGACGAAGTGCAGCACCGCGACCATCATCACCGCGATCGGTTGGTCGAAGTCGAGCATGTCGGCGACCTCCGGGACGGCCAGCACCTCGTCCGGGTGGCGCAGGTCTTCCTGGATGACGGTGGTCCGCGAGTCGTCGCCGAGGATCGTGCGGCTGTACGTCACGGCGATCGGGTCGTTGTCGACGTAGACCACGCGTGCGGCGGGGTCGGCTTCGCGGGCGACCTCGTGGACGTTGCCCACGGTCGGGATGCCGGAGCCGAGGTCGAGGAACTGGGTCACGCCCCGGCGCACGCAGAACTGGACGGCCCGGCGCAGGAACGCCCGGTTGGCCTGCATGATCAGCGGCAGTTCCGGCCACATCGACATCGCCTGCTCGGCCATCTCGCGGTCGACGGCGAAGTTGTGCGCGCCGCCGAGGTAGTAGTCGTACACCCGGGCCGCGCTCGGCCTGGTCAGGTCTATGTCCGGTCGTTCACCCACGACTGCTCCTTCCCCCGGCCGGCAGCTTAGGCCTCGGTGCGGTGTGGGTGACGGTGTGGGCGGGGTGGGGTGCGGCGGGTGGGGGTGCGGGGGTGGGGGTGTGGAGGGCGGGGTGGTTCTTCTGCCGAGACTAGGCCGATCGCGTGCTACCTGCGGATACCCCGTTCGCGGGGCCCGGATTGTCGGACCCCCTCGGTAGAATCGAACATGAGTTCGAGCGCGTGCGAGGGGAGCTTGTCGTGGAGCCGATCAGCGTCACCGCCCTGTCCTTCACCGAGTACGTCATGAGCGGTCAGCGTGGCCGGATCAGCATCGTGTCCGAGCAGCGGCGCATCTACCTGTCGTCCGAGCAGTGGGTGGCCGGGTTCTACAACCCGATGCGGGATGCCATGCGGCGGGCGGCCAACTCGCCCGACCCGGCCGCGGAGCTGGACAAGGCGGTCGAGGCGGCGCACCGGCAGCCTCGGGCCGGGCAGCCTCGGGCGTACGAAGAGCTGCGGGAGGGGTTCCTGCCGTGGTTGCGGTCGACCAGGGCGACCGGTGTGCCCACGTCGGCGGCCAAGTGGCGGACGGGCGACCTGGCCTTGCGGGTTCGGCCGCACCTGGGCTTGCGGATGCCGGACGGGTCACGGGCGGCGGTGCTCGTGTACGTCAAGGAGGCGCCGATGACGCAGGAGGCGGCCAACATCGGGTTGCGGATCTTGCAGCAGACGATTCCGGACACGTTGCCGGGTGCGACGCCGGAGGTGGTGCCGTTGGTGTTGGACGCGCGACGGGGACGGGCGTTCCGGATGTCACGGCGGACGAACCTGGCGAAGTTGGACGCGTTGATCGCGGCGGAGGCGGCGGGGTATGTGGTGCATTGGAGGATGAGCGCGTAGTAGGTGAGCTGGTTTGGTGGGTTGGTTCGGTGGGTTGGTGAGGTTCGGTCAGTGTTTGCGCGGGTTTGGCTCGATGTGACATGGGGCCCTTACGGGCACTCCAGACAGGCCAAAGCCGGCAGGCCCGGCGGGGAAGAGCGTCCCGCCAAGCCTGCCGGCTTCGACCAGCCTAAAGCACCCGAACCCATGTCAAATCGGGCCTTGGCGGGTCCGTTGGGAGTGGGGTGGGGTGGTTAGGCGGGGAAGGAGGCGGGGTTGTGGGTGAAGTGGCCGCCGATGACGGTGGCGGCGATGGGGATGTCGCCGATCTTGGAGATGTCGGTGGTGAGGGGGTTGGCTTCGAGGATGGCGAAATCGGCCAGTTTGCCCGGGGTGATGGTGCCGAGGGCGTTTTCCTGGTGGCAGGCGTAAGCGGCGTTGATGGTGTAGGCGGATAGTGCTTGGTGGACGGTGATTGATTCGTCCGGGCCGATGGGGGTTCCTTCTTTGGACCTTCGTTCGGCCATGAACTGGATGGCTCGCAGCGGTTTGCCGTCGGCCACCGGGCGGTCCGAGCTGCCGGCCAGGACGATTCCCCGGTCGAGGAAGGACTTGCCCCGGTACATCCAGGGTGAGCGTTCCGGGCCCATGATCCTGGCGTAGTCGTCGCCGTAGGCCCACAGGAAGGTCGGTTGGATCACCGGGATGACGTTCAGCTCGGCGATGCGGTCGAGTTGTTCCGGGCGGACGAGGCCGCAGTGCTCGATGCGGTGCCTGGCGTTCGGGCGGGGTTGTGCTTTTTGGGCCTCGGAGAGGGCGTCCAGGGCGAAGTCGACGGCGCGATCACCGATGGCGTGGACGGCGAGTTGCCAGCCCGCCAGGTGGCCGTCGATGATCGCGGCGCGCATGAGGTCCGGGTCGTCCTGAAGTTGGCCGGCGGTGTCCATGCCCTCGTAAGGCCAGCTCAACGCGGCGGTGCGGGCCATCATGCCGCCGTCGGTCCACAGCTTGAGGGGGCCGATGGAGAGGCGGTCGTCGCCCAGGCCCGTTCGCAGGCCAAGGGGCACCGCGCGGCGGATGCCGTCGGCGGCGTGGGCGGTCACCGGTTCCAGGCGGTCGGCGGAGATCATCAGCTGGACGCGGATGGGGAGGGTGGCGCGTTGGTAGGCCTCGACTTCCAGCGGGCTGCTGCCGATCAGGCCGCCGCCGACGCCGGCTTCCGCGGCCAGGACCACGCCTTCCCGGAGGCACTGGCGCGCGCCGGACTCGACGTCGGCGGCGATGTCGTCCAAGGAGTACGGGAGTCGCAGGGCGCGGACCGCGGTTTGCGCCGATTCGGCGAGGAAGCCCGTCGGGGCGCCGGTCGCGTCGCGCTGGGCGTCACGCAGGGCGGAGGCGGGTAGGGCGGTGAGCACGTCGCCGCTGACGACGCACGCGTGGCCGGAGAGGTCCTGCACGTAGATCCGCGGCCCGATCAGGTCCAGGTCGCGCGAGGTCAGGGGGCGGTCCAGGGCGCGGTGGTCGTAGCCGGACGCTTCGACCCAGCCGGAGGCGCGCGGGGCGTCGCGGAGGACGTCCAAGACCTGTGCGACGGTCTCGCAGGAGGAGACGTCCGGGGTCCTCGCCGCACGTCCGGCCCACGCGAGGTGGTTGTGGGCGTCCACGAAACCGGGCAGCACGACCGCGCCGTCGAGGTCGACCACGCGGCGGGCGGGCAGGTCGGCGACGTCGTCGTCCAAGCCGACGATCCTCCCGGCCCAGACACCGATCACGGACGCCACCGGCCGGGTCGGGTCCATGGTCACGACCCGCCCGCCAACCACCTTGAGGTCAAGGATCACCCGCAAAGGCTAGCCCACGGGCACTTAGGTTAGGGTTGGATAACTTAGGCCAGGCTATCCAAGGAGGAGCTCCATGCGGGTCGTCATGTTCGGCTACCAGACCTGGGGTCATCGCACGCTCCAGGCGCTGCTGGACTCCGAGCACGAGGTGGCTCTGGTCGTCACGCACCCCAAGAGCGAGCACGCCTACGAGCGCATCTGGAGCGACTCGGTCGCGGACCTGGCCGCCGAGCACGGCGTCGAGACGATCATCCGCAACCGGCCGGACGACGACGAGCTGTTCCAGCGCCTCAAGGAGGTCGAGCCGGACGTCATCGTCGCCACGAACTGGCGCACGTGGATCCCGCCGCACATCTTCACCCTCCCCGAGCACGGCACGCTGAACGTGCACGACTCGCTGCTCCCCGCCTACGCGGGCTTCTCGCCGTTGATCTGGGCCCTGATCAACGACGAGAAGGAGGTCGGCGTCACCGCGCACATGATGGACGACACGCTGGACGCCGGCGACATCGTGCTCCAGCGCGCCGTCCCGGTCGGCCCGCGTGACACGACGGCGGACCTGTTCCACAAGACGCTGGAGCTGTTCGGGCCGATCACGGTGGACGGCCTGGCCGAGATCGCCAAGGGCCGCACGGACTTCACCAAGCAGGACCGGTCGAAGGCCAGCTTCTTCCACAAGCGGGCGGAGGAGGACCTGCGCATCGACTGGACGTGGGGTGCGGAGGAGTTGGACCGGCTGGTGCGCGCCCAGTGCGCGCCGTACCCGAGCGCGTTCGCGTTCCACAAGGGCAAGCGGCTGGAGATCGTGGAGGCCGAGGTGTCCCAGGAGCGGTACGGCGGCACGCCCGGTCGGATCTTCTACCGCGAGGGCGACGGCGTCGCGATCGTCGCGGGCGCGGAGGCGCGGCGTGGCCGCAACCACGCCCTGCTGGTCAAGCGGGTGCGGACGGAGGACGGCGTCGAGCTGGGCGCGACGGAGTACTTCACGCACATGGGCGGGTACCTCACGAGCCGCCCCTGAACGAGGTCTGGCGCACGACGAACAGGAAAGCCCAGGTGAGGACGATCAGGACGGCGTGGGGACGTCGGTCGAACACGTCGTCCGCCGCCGCGGCCTGCACCACGATCACCGAGACGCCGTGCGCGATGACGTCGTGCAGTTCGCGGGCGATGCGGGCCTGCTCCTCGCCGACCGCGCGGCGCGCCGCCTGCGCCACCGCGACCCGCCGGTTGCGGACCGCTTCGCCCAGCGCCGCGACCACCACGGCGACGGCCATCACGAACTGGGTGTCCTCGGGGGTCGTGGTGCGGAAGTTCAGCGAGATCAGGCCGAGCAACAAGGCCAAGGCGGGCAGGGAGAGCTTCGGTGGGCGCGCGGCGGGGAGCGAGCCGATGGCGACGAGCGCGGCGAGCGGGAACACCGTCATCGGCGCGACGAGCTGCACCACCAGGCCACCGACCAGCGCGATGCCCATGACCGGCACGGGATGGCGGTGTCGCCACCACAACGCGGCGCCGGAGGCCGACGCCGTCAGCGCGGCGGTCACCGTGATCGCGGTGGCGGAGGTGGACGTCCCGACGACCGTGAACGCGATGAGCACCGCGACCGAGGCCGGCACGAGCACGTCGAACGACTGTCGGAGGCGGCGCGCGGTTCATGATTATTCCGGACGATTTCGGCCCCGGTGTTCCGATCGGCGCGAACATCGCTGATCATTGGGTGCATGAGCGGCAAGCGGACGACAGCGGTCATCAGCGGTGCCCTGGCGCTCCTCCTGGTCGTCGCCGGGTGCGGCGCCGACATCCTCGCGCCGAACACCCCGACCACCGCCCCGGTGCCGACCGGTCCGGCCGCGCCCGGTGATGACCCGGCGGCGCAGTTGGCGGCGTTGACCGTGGCGCCCGAGGGGAAGATGACGGGCTACAGCCGTGACCGGTTCCCGCACTGGAGCGGCCAGGGCGACGGGTGCGACACGCGTGACGTGGTGTTGCAGCGGCAGGGCGCGGACGTGCGGACCGGTGACGGCTGCAAGATCACGGCCGGGACGTGGACCAGCGTCTACGACGGCAAGGTCGTGACCGACGCGGGCGACCTCGACATCGACCACACGGTGGCGTTGGCCGAGGCGTGGCGCTCGGGCGCGGACAAGTGGACCGACGAGCAGCGGGAGAAGTTCGCCAACGACATGGGCGGGTTGCAGCTGATCGCGGTGACGGCGGGCAGCAACCGGTCCAAGGGCGACCAGGACGCGGCCAAGTGGAAGCCGCCGGTGCAGGCGTACTGGTGCACGTACGCGCGGGCAGTCGTGTCGGTGAAGACGCTGTACGCGCTGACCGTGGACGAGGCGGAGCGCGACGCGCTGGGCGCGATGCTCAAGACCTGCTGACCCGTGACATTCCGACCGGTGACGTGCCGACCGGACGAGCCGACCGGACGGGCCGACCGGGACGTGCTGACCGCGCGGTGACGCTTCGCGGCGGCGATGGTGACGCTTCGCAGGGGTCCCCGTCCGGGGGATCCCCGGTTTTGATCCTGCCACGAGGGACCGACAAGACGGTGGTGGAGAGGGCCGGCTGTGGACAACTCGCCAGGGGGTCAGGGGCGCAGGGATTCGAGCTGGTCGACGATGTCGGTGTGCGCTTCGGCCCGGCGGACCCAGGCGGCGAAGCCGGAGGCGGCGGAGGGGATCTCGCCCAGCGGTGAGATCGGGTCCGCCACGCCGTACTCGAGGCGGTAGGCGATCAGGGCCACGGCGGCCTCGACCCAGCGGGACGGGTCCGGGGTGGTGATCTCGCCGAGGCCGACGCGGAACCACAGCGGCAGGCGCGTGTCGGCGGCCAGGGCGCGGTTCAGGCGGCGGCGGGCGATGTCCAGGATCTCCTGGCGCGCCTTGTCCCCCGCCACGACGGCTTCCGCGCGCCACGGCTCCTCGGCGGCCTGCTGGTCGGCGACCAGCCGGTGGGAGGCGGCCCGCGCGCCCGCCTCCTGCGCGTTGACCCGCCACTCCAGGTTCTGCACCTCGTGCTGCAACGCGTCGCGCTCGAAGCGCGGCATCCGGCCGGTCGAGAGCTTGGCCAGCCCGGCGTCCCGCTGCTGGGCCAGCGACTCGTACTCGGCGACCTCGGCGTTCAGGTCGGCGCGGACGGAGTCGGCCAGCAGCTCCTGCTCGGCGTCCCACGCGGCGCGCAGCGCGGTGACCGTGTCGGTGATGCCCTCGGTCGAGTCGAGGTCCTCGTCCGGGCCCGAACCGGCGCCGGACAGCCTGCGTTCCAGCACGTGCAGGCGGTCGCTCACCCGACCGAGCTCGGCCGTCAGCGCCTGGGTGGTGGCGACAAGGTCAGCGACGGTCGGCTCGACCTCGTCGAGCCGTTCCTTCTCAGTGGGCACGCGAACCAGCCAACCGCACCGGAACGCGGTGTCCAGGGACGAAACCGGAAAACCACGCGTACGGGCCGACACAAACCCCCAGCCTGGTTAACGGTCGATCACGCACCGTGAGCAGCTTGAACCCGGACGAAACGGTGTATGCCTGAGGCATGTCGACGTCGGTGCACGAAACGGAACGCAAGTACGAGGCTCCCGGTGGCGCCGCGCTGCCCGACCTGGCCGACCTGCCCGGCGTGGCGGCCGTGGCCGGACCGGAGGAGCAGCGCCTGGAGGCGGTCTACTACGACACCTCCGACCTGCGGCTCGCCCGGGCCGGGCTGACGTTGCGCCGCCGCACGGGCGGTGACGACGCGGGCTGGCACCTGAAGCTGCCGGCGGGCGTGGACACGCGCGAAGAGGTGCGGTTGCCGCCCGGTCGCGCGGCCAAGCACCCGCCCAAGCAGCTCGGCTCGCTGGTCCGGGTGCACACGCGCGGCCGGGAGCTGGCGCCGGTGGCGCGCATCCAGACCACGCGGCAGCGCTGGCAGCTCGTGGACGACAAGGGCCGCCTGCTCACCGAGGTGGTCGAGGACCTGGTCTCCGGGCAGGCCCTGGCGGACGACTCGCCGGTCGACTCGTGGCGCGAGGTCGAGGTGGAGCTGGGCGAACGCGGTGACGTCGCGCTGCTGGACCGGGTCGAGGCACGGCTGGCGGACGCGGGCATCACCCGGTCCTCGTCGTCGGCGAAGCTGGGCCGCCTGCTGGCCGACCGGATCGCCGCCACCACGCCGCCGCCGACCACCGCCGGCGACTCCGCCGGTGACGTGGTGCTGGCGTACCTGCGCGAGCAGGCCGACGCGCTGAAGCACCAGGACCCTCGGGTGCGCCGGGGCGAGGACGACGCCGTGCACCAGATGCGGGTGGCGACGCGTCGGATGCGCAGCGCGCTCCAGGCGTTCGGCACGATCGTGGAACGCGACGACACGCGTGAGCTGACCGAGGAGCTGAAGTGGCTCGCGGGCGTGCTCGGCGAGGCCCGTGACCTGGAGGTGCTGCGGACCCGGTTCTCCGACCACGTCGCCGCGCTCGACGAGGACCTGGTGCTCGGCCCGGTGCACGCCCAGCTCACCCGGCACTTCGCGCCGCTGGAGGCCGCCGCGCACGAGGCGGCCGTGGCGGCGTTGGACAGCGGGCGGTACTTCGCCCTGCTGGACGCGGTCGACGCGCTGGTCGCCGAACCGCCGTTCACGCCGACGGCGCGCGCCAAGGCCACGAAGGTGCTGCCGGACCTGGTCGACAAGACCTACCGCAGGCTGGCGAAACGGGCAGGCAACGCGCGCGACGACGTTCAGCTGCACGAGGCGCGCAAGGCGGCCAAGCGGCTGCGGTACGCGGTGGAGGTGTCCGAGTCGCGGTTCGGCAAGCGGGCCGCGAAGTACCGCAAGGAGGTCAAGGCGGTGCAGGAGCTGCTCGGGGAGCACCAGGACGGCGTGGTGGCGCGCCCGGTGCTGCGCGAGCTCGGCGCGAAGGCCCGGCTCGACGGGGAGAACGGCTTCACGTTCGGCCTGCTGCACGGTCTGGAGACGGCGGCGGCGCGCCAGGTGGAGGACCGTTTCCCCGCCGTGTGGCGTGGTCTGGGCAAGCCGAAGCTGCGGTAATTGGTCTGGACCTTGACACCTCCTGGTGCGGCTGAAACGGTGGCGTGAGCCGCCGCTCGGTGATCCACGCTGACCAGGAGGACGTCAGTGCTTCCCACAGAAGGCGCCGGACGGCGCGGGTTCGGTCGAGTGCTCGTCGCGCTGCTGTTCATCGGCGCGGTCGGCGCGGCGGTTCCCGCCCACGCAGCTCCGGAGACGCCGTTGCAGCACATCGTGCCCGCTCCCGTCACTGTCACCCCGCGACCGGGCGTGACGTTCACGCTCAGCCCGGACACCAGGATCTACACCCACCCCGGCTCGGACGCCGCGAAGCAGGTCGGCGAGTTCCTCGCGGGCGTGCTGCGCCCGTCGACGGGCTACCGCCTGCCCGTGGCGCCCGGCGCGTCCGGCCGGCACATCTCGCTGCTGCTCGTCGGCGCGGACGCCGTCGTCGGCGACGAGGGCTACCAGCTCGACGTGACCGGGCGGGGCGTGCTGATCCGGGCGCGCACGGCGGCGGGGCTGTTCGCGGGCGTGCAGACGTTCCGGCAGGTCCTGCCCGCGAAGGTGGAGGCCAGGACCAGGCAGCGCGGGCCGTGGACCGCGCCCGGCGGCCGGGTGCTGGACTACCCGCGCTACGCCCACCGGGGCGCGATGCTCGACGTGGCCCGGCACTTCTTCTCCGTGGACGAGGTCAAGCGGTACGTCGACCAGATCGCGCTCTACAAGGTCAACCGGCTGCACCTGCACCTGACCGACGACCAGGGCTGGCGGCTGGAGATCAAGAGCTGGCCCAACCTCACCGCGCACGGCGGCAGCACGGAGGTCGGCGGCGGTCCCGGCGGCTTCTACACCCAGGAGCAGTACCGGGACCTCGTGGCCTACGCCGCCGCACGGCACATCACGGTGATCCCGGAGATCGACCTGCCGGGGCACACCAACGCCGCGCTGTCGTCGTACCCGGAGCTGAACTGCGACGGCGTCGCGCCGCCGCTCTACACCGGCATCGAGGTCGGCTTCAGCTCCCTGTGCATCGGCAAGGACATCACCTACCGGTTCGTGGACGACGTGCTGCGCGAGGTGGCCGCGTTGACGCCGGGCGAGTACCTCCACATCGGCGGCGACGAGGCGCACGCCACCACCGACCCGGACTTCGACCTGTTCATGGACAAGGTGCTGCCGCTGGTGGCCAAGCACGGCAAGACCGCGTCCGGGTGGCACGAGTTCGTGAAGGCCGGTCCGCCCGCGTCGGCGGTGCCGCAGTTCTGGGGCACGAAGACGGTCGCGCCGGACGTGGTCGAGGCCGCCGCGCGTGGCAACGAGATCGTGCTGTCGCCCGCGACCAAGGCGTACCTGGACATGAAGTACGACGCGAACACCAAGCTGGGGTTGAGCTGGGCCGGGTACACCGACGTGCAGGACGCGTACGACTGGAACCCCGGCGCGTACGTCGAGGGGCTCCCGGCCGACGCGGTGCGCGGCGTCGAGGCGCCGTTGTGGAGCGAGACCATCACGAACACCGCCGACCTGGAGCACCTGGCGTTCCCGCGCCTGCCCGCGATCGCGGAGCTGGGCTGGTCGCCGTGGTCGACGCACGACTGGGACCGGTTCAAGGTCCGGCTGGCGGCGCAGGCCGACCGGTGGGACGTGATGGGCGTGAACTACTACCCGTCGCCGCAGGTGCCCTGGTAACCGCGGTCAGCAGGCCTGCTCGACCAGGACCGTCTTCGTCCGTTGGCACTGGTCGAGCAGGGCGCGGCGGTCCTCGTGCCCCGGGCCGGACCGGAAGGTGTTCACCCGCACCCGGCGCGCGGGCACCCGCCGGCCGGCCCGGAAGCCGACGCCCGCCTCCCGGGACCACAGGCCCACCCCGGCGGCGGTGTCGGCGAGCTCCTTCACCGCGTCGTCGAAGTGGTCGAACGCGGTGACCCGCACGACGGGGCCGACGAGGTCGGAGCGGGACACCCGCGACTCGCCCGCGATGACCGTCGGCTTCAGGTAGCACCCGCCGGACAGCTCGCCGCCGAGGTCCGCCGGTTCGCCGCCGCAGAGGACCCGGGCGCCGTCCCGCTCGGCGACCTCGATCAGCGACAGGGTGCGGTCGAGCAGGTCGCGGCCGGGCAGGGCGCCGACCTCGGTTCCGGTGTCCAGCGGGTGGCCCTGCCGGGCCGAGCGGGCGCGCTCGGTGGCGTCGGACAGGAACCGGTCGTGGATCGGGCCCTGCACGAGCGCCCGGTCCAGGGCGAACGCGGTGAAGCCCGCCAACGCCCGGTCGTAGAGCGCGTCACGGCTCGCGGCCACGTCGGCGAGGAAGACGTCCGTGCCCCGGCCGACCGGCGACTCGTCCCCGCCGACGCCGTTGACCACGTTCACCACGCCCGGCGGCACCAGGTCGGCGATCAGGCCCACCAGCACGTGGACCACCGCGGGCGCCCGCTCCGCCGGTCTGAGCACCGCGGTGTTCCCCGCCGCCAACGCGGGTGCGAGGTGCACGGCGGCCGTCAGCAGCGGTGAGCGCCAGGGGACGAGCCGGTCGACCACGCCGAGCGGTTCCCGGAAGTGGTGGGCCACCAGGCCGTCGACCGGCGCCGACACGCTGCCCTCCTGCGCCCGGACCAGCGCGGCGAAGTCGCGGAAGCAGTCGGCCACCTGCGGCAGGTCGGCCAGCGCCTCCCGGACCGGTGCGCCGTTGTCCCAGGTCTCGGCCACGGCGAGGGCCTCGACGTGGTCCTCGATCCGGTCGGCGATCTCGTTGAGCACGGTCGCGCGTTCGGCGGGTGACGTGCGGCCCCACCGGCGGGACGCGCCGTGCGCGGCGTCCAGCGCCCGGTCCACGTCCTCCGCGGAGCCCCGGGCGACCTCGGTGAACACCTCGCCGGTGACGGGGGTGCGGTCGGCGGAGTAGCCGCCCCGGGCCGGCGGCACGTGCTCGCCGCCGATGAAGTGGTCGTACCGGTCCCGGTACGAGACCACGCTGCCCTGTGCGCCCGGCGCCGCGTACCTCGCCATGTCCGGCCTCCTCGTGTCGGTCGTGCGGCGGCAGCGTCGGACGCGGGACGTTGCAGTCGCGTTGCACCCGAACGGACCAGCGATCGGCTTGCCGCGATCGGCGCGGGCGGGTCATCCTGGTCGGGGAGGCGCCCATGCAACCGGACCCGCGTCGGCTCGCGCACGCGCGCGAGGCGGTGTTGAGCGGGGACCGGGTTCGCGGCGCCCGCGAGCTGATCGTGGAGTCGTGGCGGCGGTCGCTGGCCGCGCGGGTCGACCCGGACCGGCACGAGCCGCCCGTGGTGCTCGACCCGGCCGAGGTGGTCGACCGGCGCGGCGCGCACCCGATCGCGGCGGCGCTGCCGGTGCTGCGGGAGACGCTGCTGGGCATCGCCGACGAGGTGCGGCACGTCATGATCATCACCGACGCGGACGGCAACATCCTGTGGTGCGAGGGCGCGAGGTCCGTGCGCGGCCTGGCCGAACGGGTGCGGCTGAGCGAGGGCGCGTGCTGGGCCGAGGACGCGATCGGCACGAACGCGATGGGCACGGCGCTGGCCGTGGGCGGGCCGGTGACCGTGCACTCCGCCGAGCACCTGGTGCGGACCTACCACGGGTGGACGTGCGCGGCGAGCCCGGTGCGCGACCCGGACACCGGCCGCACGATCGGCGTGGTGGACGTGAGCGGGCCGTTGAGCAGCACGCACCCGGCGCTGGTCGCGCTCGTGTCCGCCGCCGCGAGGTTGGCGGAGGGCCAGTTGCGGGTGCGGCTGGCGACCCGGGACGAGCGGCTGCGGTCGGTGAACCTGCGGCACCTGATCGGCCTGCGCGGCGAGCCCGGCGCCTTGCTGAGCCCGAGCGGCCGGGTGCTGGCCGCCGAACCGCACGGCCTGCTGACGGCGCGGGTGGACGTGACCGGCGAGACCGTGCGGCTGGCCGATGGGCGGGAAGCGCGCCTGGAGCCGTTGGACGAGGGGTACCTGCTCCGGGCGCCACGACCGGGCACGCGAAGACCCGTGCTGTCGCTGCGGTTCCTGGGCGACCCGAAGGGGTCGCTGGACGGTCGGGCGCTGCCGCTGTCGTTGCGGCACGCGGAGTTGTTGACGGCGCTCGCGCTGCACCCGCGCGGGCTGACGGCCGAGCGGCTGGCGCTGCACCTGTACGGCGAGCGCGGCAACCCGACGACCGTGCGGGCCGAGCTGCACCGGCTGCGCGCCCAGCTGGGCGGAGTGCTGCTGACCAGGCCGTACCGGCTGTCGGCGGACGTGCGCGGTGACTTCCTGGCGGTGCGCGACGCGCTGCGCGCCGGTGATGTCGGGACGGCCGCGGCGGCGTACCGGGGTGAGCTGCTCCCCCGGTCCGAGGCGCCGGTGGTGCGCGAGGAGCGGGAGGACCTGGCGGTGGCGTTGCGCCGGGGCGTGCTGGCACGGGGCGACGTCGAGGCGTTGTGGGCGTTCGGCCTGGTGGCCGAGGACGCGGCCGTGCTGGACCGCCTGGCCCGCCTGCTCCCGCGCGCCGACCCGCGCCGCGAGGTGGCGGCGACCAGGCTGAGGCGGGCACTAGCCTGATCGACATGGGGTACTTCCAGCCGGGGGACGTGGCGTTGCGCCGTGAGGTGCTGCACGGCGAGCCGTGGGTGGTGACGCCGACCCGGGTCGTGGCGGACGGGCCCGACCTGCTCGTCGTGTTCACCGCGCCGGACACCGAGTTCGGCTTCCACCCGCACCCGCGGCCCCACCACTGGCAGGAGCTCGGCCGCACGCGCTGGACCGGCATCGGCAAGCTCCAGCTGCACCGGCCCGGCGACGCCTACTCGGTCGACCTGTACTGGCAGGGGCCGCGACGCCGGTTCGCGGGCTTCTACCTCAACCTCCAGGCCCCGTTCCGCCGCACCGCGTTCGGCTTCGACACACTCGACCACGCGGTGGACTTCTGGGCGCCCGTCGACGGCGACTGGCGGGAGCTGGACCGCGACGAGTTCGAGGAGATGGTGGCCGACGGCAAGTACGACGCCGCCGAGGCCGAGCGGATCCGGCGCACCGCCGAGGAGGTCGCGGCGATGCTGACCGCCGGCACGACGTGGTGGGACCCGGCGTGGGGCTCGTGGGAGCCGGACCCGGACTGGCCGGTCCCGGTGCTGCCCGCCGGCTGGGAGGGCCACCCGCTGCCGTGAAGGTCGTCCCGCTCTCGCCGCAGACCCTCGTGGACGAGTTGGTCGGGCGGATCGACGCGTTGCCGCGCACGTCGTGGGCACGGGTGCTGGTCGACGGCGCCGTGCCGGCCAGGCCGGGCGAGCTGGCGGACGCCCTGGTGGAGCCGCTGCGCGCGCTGGGACGTCCGGTGCTGCGGGTGTCGGCGTGGGACTTCCTGCGGCCCGCGTCCGTGCGGCTGGAGTTCGGGCACGAGGACCCCGACTCGTTCCGCGACTCGTGGCTGGACGTGGGCGGCCTGCTCCGCGAGGTGCTGGAGCCGCTCGACCCCGGCGGGTCGGGACGGGTGCTGCCGGCGTTGTGGAACGCGGCGACGGACCGGGCGCACCGGGCCGGGTACGTGACGCTCGGCGCAGGCGGCGTGCTGCTGCTGGACGGCACGATGTTGTTGGACAAGTGGCTGCCCGCCGAGCTGACCGTGCACCTGTGGCTGTCGGCCGGCGCGCTCGGACGGCAGTCGGCCGACGAGTGGCGGTGGACGCTGCCCGCCTACGCCTCCTACGAGCCGCACGCGGATGTGACGGTGCGCTACGACCACCCCGCGCGACCCGCCCTCGTGGGTAAGGTGGACTGAGACCCAGGGGGAGGTGAGGGCATGTCCAGGCTGCGACTGCTGCCGGCGCTGTGCCTGGTCTCCCTCTACGCCCTCACCCTGCTCGGCACGCCCGCCGAGGTGCTGGCCGCCGTGACGGCCGTGGCGCTGGTCTTGCTGCTGCTCACCGCCACGCCGGTGGTGCGGGCCGCGCCCGCGTGGGTGCGGTCGCTGTCGATCCGCGAGAAGTCGCTGCGCGCCGCGTTCCTGCGGCTGCGCGACCCCGACGCGGCGGGCCGTCCCCGTCCCCGGGCACCCGGACTCGGCCTCAGCTCCTGAGGCCCTTGTTCCGCTTGCTCTGAGGACGGAGTTCTCCCCTTGTTCCACGCTTTGGGCTCAGCCCTGGCCGGGTTCGCCACGCCCGCCCTGGCCATCGTCGCCTTCACCGCCGTCGTGCGGCTGCTCATGCACCCGCTCAGCCGTGCCGCCGTGCGCGGCGAGAAAGCCCGCGCCGCGTTGGCGCCCGAGATCCGCGTGCTGTCCGAGAAGTACGGCAAGGACAAGGTCGAGCTCCAGGAGAAGACCCTGGAGCTCTACCGGTCCAACGGCACGTCGATGCTGGCCGGCTGCCTGCCCGCGTTGGTGCAGGCGCCGTTCTTCATGGTGATGTACCGGCTGGTGACCACGCCGAACCCGTTGCTGGACGGCACGCTGCTCGGCGTTCCGCTGGGCACGCACTGGTTCGGCGTGTGGGCGCACACGCCCGTGTTCCTCGCACTGTTCGCCGTGCTCACCGGGGTGGCGTACGCGACCTCGCGGTGGCAGGCGGCGGTTGCCCTGAAGAACGGAGGGCCGCAGCCGCCTTTCGCGAGGCTGCTGCGGCTCCTGCCGTTCGGCACCGTTCTCATCGCCGCCGTGCTGCCCCTGGCGGCCGGGGTCTACCTCGTGACGACGACTACCTGGACCCTGCTGGAGCGAGCTTTCCTGCATCGCGCAGTTCAGCTCCCGCCTCGTGCAGGTACTGGAGCACGTACCCGTACGACCTGAACAGGCCGCACTCGGCGTAGGACACCGACTGGCGCTGGCAGAAGTCGCGGACCAGAGCCTGCGAGTGGCGCAGGTTCGGCCGCGGCATGCTCGGGAACAGGTGGTGCTCGATCTGGTAGTTCAGGCCGCCCAGCAGGAAGTCGGTGAACACGCCGCCCTTGACGTTGCGGGAGGTCAGCACCTGCTTGCGGAGGAAGTCGAGCTGGTGGCCGGCTTGGAGCACCGGCATGCCCTTGTGGTTGGGCGCGAACGAGATGCCCATGTAGAGGCCGAACAGGGCCTGGTGCACCGCGATGAACGCGAGCCCCTTCACCGGCGACATGACCGTGAAGACGAGGGTCAGGTAGGCGACGAAGTGGACGACCAGCAGGACCAGTTCCAGCTTCCAGCCCTTGACCTCGCGGCGCGCCGCGGCGGACGTGCTGATGATGTGCAGGCTGAGGCCTTCGAGCAGCAGCAGCGGGAAGAACAACCACGCCTGGTGCTTGACGACGAGCCGGAAGAAGCCGCGCTTGCGCTGCGCCTGCTCGGCGCTGAACGCGAGCACGGAGATGTCGACGTCCGGGTCCTCGTCCTCGTGGTTGGGGTTGGCGTGGTGGCGGCTGTGCTTGCCCATCCACCAGCCGATGCCGACGCCGACGCCGAGGTTGCCCAGCAGCAGGCCGGTCCTGTAGTTGGCCTTGCCGCTGGTGAACATCTGCCGGTGGCCGGCGTCGTGACCGAGGAACGCGATCTGGGTGAACACGACGGCGAGCACCGCGGCGAGCAGGAGCTGCCACCACGAGTCGCCGATCAGCACCATGCCGACCACGGTGAGCCCCAGGGCGGCGATCAAGCCGACCAGGAACGTGACGTAGAAACCGGTGCGCCGGTCGAGCAGACCTTGCTGCTTGACCAACCTGGACAATTCAGCGAAGTCGCTGCCGCGGGCTTGGGTGCTCACTCCCGGAGGGTACGGCGCGCGGCAGTCGAGCCTCAGCCCAGCCTGAGTTGCAACTGGGCGAACAACCGGAGCAACGGGTCGTCCAGATCGAATCCGCCGAGCTCCGCCGCACGTCGGAGGCGGTACCGGAGGGTGTTCGGGTGAACGTGCAGTTGCGCGGCTGCGCTTTTCACATCGCCGAATTCGTCCAAGTAGACCAAAAGTGAACGGGCCAGTTCCCCATCGAGCCGCGCGAGTCGCGGATCCCGGATGCGCGGGTGGTCGGCCAAAAGCGCGAGGGTTTCACTGATCAACACCCGGGACCGGACGTCCTCCAGCGTCGCCACGTCGGCGTCGAGGTCGCGCGACATGGCGTCGAGCACCCGGTCGGCCTCGTCCCGGGAGATCATCACCTCGTCCACCGTCGGCACGGTGGAGCCGATCGCGCCCTGCACCCGCAGGCCCATGTGCTTGCGCGCGGCGGCCACGATCTCCTTGGTCAACGTCAGCAGCGGCGCCTTCGGCGGCAGGTCGGTGAGCAGGGCGTACGTGCGACCGCTCTGCCGGCTGACGAGCGCGCTGCGCCGGTACGCGGCGGCGTGCACGGAGATCAGGCTGGTCATCTCGGCCCGGCGCAGCTCGTGCTGCGTGCGGTCGGTGTGCTCCTGCCCGCGCAGGGCGAAGACGACGACGGCGGCGGGCTTGTCCGGGTCCGCGCCGATCTGCTCGGCGATCGCCTCGGCGTCCATCCGGCCGTCGAGCAGGGACGCGAGCAGGTTCTCCCGGAACGCGGCGGCGGGCTCGCGCTGCTGGACCAGGTGCAGGGCGGTGACGCGGGCGGCGCCGAGGAGGGCGCGTTCGGCCTGCTCGGCCAGCGGGGCGCCGCCCTCCTGCACCCAGATCGTGCCCAGCGGCTGCGCGCCCGCGTGGATGCCGACGGCGATGCGGCGGCGGATGCCCAGCTCGGGGCGCTCGTCGATGCGGACGACCTCTTCACCGGAGCGGAGGCGCTGGTAGACGCCCCACTCGCGGAGCATCTTGAGGTACGGCTCCGGCCCCTGGCGGCCGAGGATCGACAGCCGGCGCAGCTCGTCCACCTCGTCGGTGGAGCGGGAGTAGGCCAGCACGCGGCTCGCGGTGTCCTCGATGCTGACGATGCCGCCGGTCAGCGAGGCGATGGTCTGGGCGAGGCCGAACAGGTCGCCGTGCACCTCCCCCGGGCCCGCGTCGGCCGTCACGCGGACGTTGCGCACGACGCCGCGGGCCAGCGCTTCGAGGTGTTCCCAGCGGACCTCGGGCCGCACGGCCAGCAGCGCCACGCCCGCGTCCGCCGCCGCCTGCCGCAGCACCGTCGACGGCGTGTCGACCTTGACCGCGACCGCCACCGCTCCCCCGGCGCCGGCGGCCCGGACCAGCGGTGCCGCGGCGCGTCCCCGTGCGCCGATGACCAGCGCGAGGTCGCCGGGCCGCACGTCGGGCGTGTCGTCCGGGTCGAGGATGACCACGTCGAGGACGTCGGCCTCCAGCCCGTGCGGCGCGACCTGCACCTCGACCAGCGGATCGCCGAGCGCGATCAGGACCTGCCGCAGGCTCATCTTTGTCCAGTTCCACAACGAGGGGTGGCCAAGCCTAGACGGGTGGACAACGGGCCGCATGGTTGGAAGTCCTACCGTTGGGACACCCCCGAACTTTGTGGCGAAGGAGCTGCTTGTGGATGCCGTGACCGCGGTCCCCGCACCGGTGAACGAGCCCGTCCTCGGCTACGCCCCCGGCACCCCGGAGCGCGCGCAGTTGCAGGCGAAGCTGGCCGAGCTGGTCAAGGAGCCCACCGAGCTGACCCTCACCATCGGCGGCGAGCAGCGGGTCGGCGGCGGCGAGCGCTTCGACGTCGTGCAGCCCCACAACCACCGCGCCGTCCTCGGCACCCTGCACGGCGCCACGCGGCAGGACACCCGGGACGCCATCGCCGCCGCCAAGCAGGCCGCGCCCGAGTGGCGCGCGATGTCCTACGACGACCGCGCCGCGATCCTGCTGCGCGCCGCCGACCTGCTCGCGACCAAGTGGCGGGCCACGCTCAACGCGGCCACCATGCTCGGCCAGTCCAAGACCGCGATCCAGGCCGAGATCGACGCCGCGTGCGAGCTGATCGACTTCTGGCGCTTCAACGTCTCCTTCGGCCGGCAGCTCCTCGCCGAGCAGCCGCAGTCGTCCACCGGCGTGTGGAACCGCACGGACCACCGCCCGCTGGAGGGCTTCGTCTACGCGATCACGCCGTTCAACTTCACCGCCATCGCGGGCAACCTGCCCACCGCGCCCGCCCTGATGGGCAACGTGGTGCTGTGGAAGCCGTCGCCGACGCAGAGCTTCGCCGCGCACCTCACCATGCGGCTGCTCGAAGAGGCCGGCCTGCCGCCGGGCGTGATCAACCTGCTGCCCGGCGACGGCTTGGCCGTGTCCGAGGTGGCGCTGGCCGACCCGGACCTCGCGGGCATCCACTTCACCGGGTCCACCCGCACGTTCCAGCACCTGTGGGGCCAGGTGGGCGCGAACATCGCGAACTACCGCTCCTACCCGCGCGTCGTCGGCGAGACCGGCGGCAAGGACTTCGTGCTCGCGCACCCGTCGGCCGACGTCGACGTGCTGCGCACCGCGCTGGTCCGCGGCGCGTTCGAGTACCAGGGCCAGAAGTGCTCGGCCGCGTCCCGCGCGTACGTCCCGCGCTCGGTGTGGAACCGCGTGAAGGACGACTTCCTGGCCGACGTCGAGTCGCTGACCATGGGCGACGTCACGGACCTGTCGAACTTCATGGGCGCGGTCATCGACCGGCGCTCCTTCGACAAGCTGTCCGGGGTGCTGGAGGCCGCGCGCGCCGACGACCAGCTCGAAGTCGTCGCGGGCGGCACGGCGGACGACTCCGAGGGCTTCTTCGTGCGACCGACCGTGCTGCTGGGGAGCAACCCGGCGCACGAGGTGTTCACCACCGAGTACTTCGGGCCGGTGCTGGCGGTGCACGTGTTCGAGGACTCGGACTACGACACCGTGCTGCGGCAGATGGAGAGCGCCGCGCCGTACGCCCTGACCGGCGCGATCATCGCGCGGGACCGGGCCGCCATCGCGCACGCGCAGCGGGAGCTGCGGTTCGCCGCCGGCAACTTCTACGTCAACGACAAGCCGACGGGCGCGGTCGTCGGGCAGCAGCCGTTCGGCGGCGGTCGCGCGTCGGGCACGAACGACAAGGCGGGCTCGGTGCACAACCTGCTGCGCTGGGTGAGCCCGCGTTCCATCAAGGAGACGTTCGCGGCTCCGACCTCCTACCGCTACCCGCACCAGGGGTGATCATGCTCCGCTCCGCGCTGCTCGCCGCCTCGCGCTCCGGCGCCGTCCGCGAGCTGGTCGAACGCACGCCGCTGACCCGGCCGGTGGTCAGGCGCTTCATCTCCGGCGACGACGTGGCCGCGGCCGTCGCCACCACCGGCGAGGTGCTGGCCGACGGCCGCTACGTCACGCTGGACCACCTCGGCGAGGACACCCGGGACGCGGCGCAGGCCTCGGCCACCGTCGAGGCCTACCTGGACCTGCTGCGCAGGCTCGAACTCGCCGGGCACACCGAGCGGGCCGAGGTGTCGGTGAAGCTGTCCGCGGTGGGCCAGTTCCTGCCCGTCGACGGCGAGAAGATCGCGTTGGAGAACGCCCGGCGCATCTGCTCGGCGGCGGGCGCGGTCGGCACCACGGTCACCCTCGACATGGAGGACCACACCACGACCGACTCCACCCTGGGCATCCTGCGCGAGCTGCGGGTGGACTTCCCGTGGGTGGGCGCGGTGCTCCAGGCGTACCTGAAGCGGACCGAGCAGGACTGCCGGGACCTGGCCCACGCCGGGTCGCGCGTGCGGCTGTGCAAGGGCGCGTACCGGGAGCCCGCTTCGGTGGCGTTCCAGGACAAGGCCGACGTCGACCGGTCGTACGTGCGGTGCCTGAAGGCGTTGCTGGCGGGCGAGGGCTACCCGATGGTCGCCTCGCACGACCCCCGGCTGATCGCGATCGCGGGCGAGCTGGCCAAGGACCGGTCGCCGGACGCCTACGAGTACCAGATGCTGTACGGCATCCGGCCGGACGAGCAGCGCCGCATCGCCGCCGCGGGCAACCGCATGCGGGTCTACGTGCCGTACGGCGACCAGTGGTACGGCTACTTCATGCGGCGGCTGGCGGAGCGCCCGGCGAACGTGGCGTTCTTCCTCCGCTCACTGGTCACCACGGGCTAGCCCGATCCGCTGGTCGGTGACCTTCGCCAGGTCCACCCGGAACAGCTTCGGGTGGACCTCGGCGAGGTCGCGGTAGAGGTCGCCCGCCTCGTCCAGGGCGGCCATCGCCTCCGCCCGGTGGCCGAGCGCGGCGTAGCGCCTGCCCAGCTGGTCGAGCGCGCGGGCCAGCCGGGGTGCGCAGTCGTGGTCCTCGGCGGCGACGACCCGGCACAGCGCCGCGGCTTCCTCGGCCGCGGTCAGGGCGTCCTCAGGTCGGTCCGCGGCGATGTGCCGCAGGCTCAGGTCCGCCACCGCGTCCGCCAGCGCGGAGCGGTGCTCGGCCGGGTCCTCGTCGGCCAGTTCGCGGTACAGGGCGACCTCCCGGCGGGCCGCTTCGAGGGCTTCGTCGTGCAGCGACGCCAGGGCCGCGCGGGCGGCCAGCAGACCGTGCAGCTCGGCCTGTTCGAGCTTGGTCCGGGCCTCGCGCGCGAACGTCCGGGTGAGGATCGCGGGCAGCGGGTCGCCGTGGAAGCGGGGGTCGTCGAAGACGCGGCGGGCGACGGCCCGGGCCGGCGCGGGCCACTCGGCGAGGATCCTCAGGGTGGCGCCGGTGGCGGTGTCCGCGAGTTCCGGGTGCGCGGTGAACAGCTCCTCGGCCCGGCGGCGGGCGTGCGGCAGGCGTTCGGCGGCGCGGAGCAGCAGTTCCAGGGTCTCCGGCGTGCGGTCGGGCGTGATCCGGTCGTCCAGCAGCGTGCCGGCCAGCGCGTCCTCCGCGAGCCGGCCGCGGGTCGGCGCCGGCTCGACGGGTGAGCCGTGCACCGCGACAAGGGCGGCCAGGTGCAGGTCGTGCAGCGTCGGCGCGTCCGGCGGGGCCGTGGTCGGGATCTGCAGGCCCAGGGCGTAGGCGAAGTGGGCGCAGGCGGTGGCGAAGGACGTCTCGTGCTCGTCCGGGCGGGCGGTGACGGCGAGCTCCGCGGTGCGGTAGCCGAGGCCGACGGCACGTTGCCGGAGCGCGGACCACCACCAGCCCGTGCTCCGGGCGACCAGCAGCACGCGGGGTTCCCGCAGGTCCAGGTGCCCGACCAGGTCGAGGTGCCGGGCCAGGTCGGCGTCGTCCACGACCAGGACGTCCGGGCCGTCCGGGCCGGCCGCGAAGTGCCGCGCCAACCGGGTCTTGCCGACACCCGCCGGACCGTGCAGGAGCAGGACGGAGCACGCCTCGTCGCCCTCCCACCAGCGCGCCAGTTCGGCCAGCTCGTCCACGCGCCCGTGGAACGGCACCACCTCGTACCGGGGGTCCAGCAGCTCACCGGGCGACAGGGTGCGGTCCACCGGCTCATCCTGCTCCCCGCCCTCCGCCACGATCGGGTCACCGGCGGCTTGAGGTCCGGGGCCGGGATTGTCGGACCTCGGCGGCACAATCAGAGGCGTGCTCATCGCCTTGGTGCCGGACGGCGAGAACGCGGGCCGGTTCCGCGTGCTCGCCGACTCCGGGGCGCCCGAGGGACCGGTGGTGGCGACGACGGACCTGGCGGCGGCGGTGTCCGGGTTGGAGGAGCGGCACCGACCCCGGTGGCTGTGGGCGGAGACGGCGGAGGTCTACCCCGACCTGCTGGCACGCGGGGTGCGGGTCGAGCGGTGCCAGGACCTGGCGCACGTCGAGTACCTGCTGCTGGCCTACCAGGGGCGGCACGGCGAGCCGCGCGGGTTGGGCGCGGCGATCGCCCGGCTGCGCGGGCTGCCCGTGCCGGACGACCACGGGCCGCGCAAGCGCGACACCCAGCCGACCCTGTTCGAACCCGAGCAGCGGCGGCTGCCCGGCGACGTCGACCCGCTCGACGCGGTGGTCGCGGTGCACGTCGAGCAGCAGCGGCTGGCCGCCACGCTCGTGCACGCCGACCGGCTCAGGCTGCTGTTCGCGGCCGAGTCGGCCAGCGCGCTGGCCGCCGCCGAGATGACGCACTTCGGCCTGCCGTGGCGGGTGGACGTGCACGAGAAGCTGCTGGTGGACACCCTCGGCCCGCGACCGGCCACCGGCGTGCGCCCGGCCAGGCTCGCCGAGCTGGCCGACCGGATCACGGCGGCGTTCGGCGGCAAGCAGGTCAACCCGGACCACCCGCCGGGCATCGTGCGCGCGTTCGCCCGGGAGGGCATCGACGTGCCGTCGGCCCGCGCGTGGGTGCTCAAGGGCGTCGACCACCCGGCCGTGGAGCCGTTGCTGGAGTACAAGGAACTGGCCCGGCTGTGGGTGGCGCACGGCTGGACGTGGCTGGACGCCTGGGTGGCGGACGGGCGGTTCCGGCCGGACTACGTGGTCGGTGGCGTGGTGTCCGGGCGGTGGGCGACGCGGGGCGGTGCGGCGTTGCAGATCCCGCGCACGCTGCGCACGGCGGTGCGGGCCGATCCGGGGTGGAAGCTGGTGGCGGCGGACGCGGCGCAGCTGGAGCCGCGCGTGCTGGCGGCGTTGTCGAACGACCACAAGTTCACCGAGGTGTCCTCGGACGACGACCTCTACACGACGTTGGCCGCGGAGGCGTTCGACGGCGACCGGGGCAAGGCGAAGCTCGCCATGCTGTCCGCGATGTACGGCGGCACGGGCGGCAACGCGGGTCCGGCGATGGCGGTGCTGCGCCGCCGCTTCCCCGACGCGGTCGGGTACGTGGAGGCCGCCGCGCTGGCCGGTGAGCAGGGCCGGGTGGTCCGGTCCCGGCTGGGCCGCACGAGCCCGCCGCCGTCGGCCGCGTGGCACGAGACGACCGGCAGCACCGACGACGGCGAGGACGCGGTGCGGCAGTCGCGGCGGGCGGCGCGCGACTGGGGCCGGTTCACCCGCAACTTCGTGGTGCAGGCCAGCGCGGCGGACTGGACGGCGGCGCTGCTCGGCGTGCTTCGGCGGCGGCTGCGCCGGTCCGCGCCGGACGCGCACCTGGTGTTCTTCCAGCACGACGAGGTGCTGGTGCACTGCCCGGCGGAACAGGCCGAGGTGGTGTGCGCGGAGGTGACGGCGGCGGGCGAGGAGGCGTCCCGGCTGGTGTTCGGCGCGACACCGGTCCGCTTCCCGCTCAAAGCCGTGCCCGTCGACTCCTACGCCGACGCGAAGTAGCCGCATTGGGCCGATCGGACTCTTGAACGATCATCGTGAGAGCGCTCTCATGAGAGAGGGCAATGTGTTGTCTGGTGCCGAACGCTCGGAACAGTGACAAGGAGGTCACCGCTCATGGAGTTCAGCCGGAGCCGACGACGACGGGTCCTCGCGACCGCCGCCGCCCTGATCACCGCCGTGCCGCTCGCGATCGTCGCGACCATGTCGGCCAACGCGTCCGTGCCGTCCACGCCCGCGGGCTGGACGCTCCAGTGGAGCGACGACTTCAACGGCGGCGCGAACACGCTGCCGTCGTCCTCGAACTGGATCTTCGACACCGGTCACGGCTACCCCGGTGGCCCCGGCAACTGGGGCACCGGCGAGATCCAGAACTACACGACCAGCACGAACAACATCAAGCTCGACGGCTCGGGCAACCTGCGCATCACCGCGCTGCGCGACGGCTCGGGCAACTGGACGTCGTCCCGCATCGAGACCCAGCGGTCGAACTTCAAGCCGCCGGCCGGCGGCAAGCTCGCCATCGAGGGCCGCATCCAGATGCCCAACGTCACCGGCCAGGCCGCGCTCGGCTACTGGCCCGCGTTCTGGGCGCTCGGCGCGCCCTACCGCGGCAACTACTGGAACTGGCCCGCCATCGGCGAGTTCGACATCATGGAGAACGTCAACGGCATCAACTCCGTGTGGGGCGTGCTGCACTGCGGCGTGAACCCCGGCGGGCCGTGCAACGAGACGAACGGCCTCGGCGCGAGCCGCGCCTGCCCCGGTTCGTCCTGCCAGTCGGCGTTCCACACCTACCGGTTCGAGTGGGACGACAGCTCCTCGCCCAAGGCGCTGCGCTGGTACGTGGACGGGCAGCAGTTCCACAGCGTCACCCAGAACCAGATGGACGCGACCTCGTGGAACAACATGACCGGTCACGCGGGCTACTTCCTGCTGCTGAACCTGGCCATGGGCGGCGCGTTCCCCAACGGCGTCGC
The DNA here is from genome assembly GCF_050946825.1 of Actinosynnema sp. CA-299493. Classification (NCBI taxonomy): domain Bacteria; kingdom Bacillati; phylum Actinomycetota; class Actinomycetes; order Pseudonocardiales; family Pseudonocardiaceae; genus Actinosynnema; species Actinosynnema sp. CA-299493. The sequence continues at coordinate 1,366,224 of NZ_CP191993.1, read as the reverse complement.
GGGCTTCGGCACGCCGACCGCGGCGACCCAGTCCGGCCACTCGATGGTGGTCGACTACGTGGCGGTGTGGTCGGCCGGCGGCGGCACCCAGCCGACGACCACGACCACCACCACGCCCGGTGGCAGCGGGTGGGACGCGTTCGCCGACATCCAGGCCGAGCAGGCCACGGCGCGGTCCGGCGGTTCGATCGTGTCGGGTGACGGCGGTCAGGCGGTGGCGCAGCTGGCCAACGGCAACTCGCTGCGGTTCTCCGGCGTCCGGTTCGGCTCGCGCACCGCGACGCAGTTCGTCGCCCGGGTCGCGTCCGGCGCGTCCGGCGGGGTGAGCGGCCTGGTCGAGGTGCGGCTGGACAGCCCGACCGCGGCGCCGGTCGGCAGCTTCGCCATCGGCGACACCGGCGGCTGGCAGAGCTGGCGGACGGTGCCCGCGAACATCTCCGGCGTCACCGGGACGCACGACGTGTACGTCACGTTCACCAGCGGGCAGCCCTCGCCGTACGTGAGCGTGAACTGGATCCGATTCGGCACGTGAGTGCTCGTGGCGGGCCGCGCGCCCCTCCTCCGGCGCGGCCCGCCACTACCATCGGCGACGTGTACGAGGAACGCCCGTTCCCCGGTCTGGCCTGCGCGTGGCGCCGGACCACGACGTCGACCGCCGCCGGCCTGGTCGTGCCGGACGGGTGCACCGACATCATCTACGCGGCGGCCACGGGCGAGGTGTTCGTGGCCGGGCCGGACACGGTCGGGCACGTGACGCGGATGGGGCCGGGCACGGTGTTCGGCGTCCGGTTCGGCCCCGGGGTCGGGCCTGCGGCGTTCGGCCTGCCCGGGGTGGAGCTGCGCGACCAGCGCGTCCCGCTGTCGGAGCTGTGGGGGCCGTCGGCGCGGCTGGACGACGCCCTCGGCGCCGCCGAGGACCCGTGCGACGTGCTGGCGTCGGCCGCCCTGTCCCGGTTGCGGGAGACGCCGCCGGACCCCGCGGTGGACGTCATCGCGTCGTCCTCGGGGAGCGTCGGCGACCTGGCCCGGTCGCTGGGGCTCAGCGCCCGGCAGCTGCACCGGCGGAGCCTGGCCGCGTTCGGCTACGGCCCCAAGGTGCTGCACCGCGTGCTGCGGTTCGACCGCGCGGTCAAGCTGGCGTGGCGGGGCGTGCCGTTCGCCGACATCGCCCACCGCACCGGGTACGCCGACCAGGCGCACCTGTCGCGCGAGGTGCGCGACCTGGCGGGCGTGCCGCTGGGTCAGCTGATCCGGTCGTAGGCGCGCAACGCCAGCAGCGCCGTGATGGTCACGATCGGTCGCCACTCGTAGGTCGTCACGGGCGTCCACGCGGCCCACGGGAACGTCCACCCGCCGTCGTCCTGCTGCCGGGCCGCCAGCGCGTCGAGGTCAGCGGCGATCTCGTCGTCGCCGAACCACCTCCGGGCCAGGCTGTCGGGCGTCGGCGCGTAGTCGTGCGGCTTGTGCGTCTCGCCTTCCGCGTACCCCTCGTGCGCTTCGCCCTCGCCCAGGTCGACCAACCCCTGCTCGCGCACGAGCTCGCCGAGCCGTGCCGCCTCCCGTTCCGCCCACGGCCGGTCGGGCGCGTGGTCGAGGAAGCGGACGCAGGCGGCGGCCTCGTACGGGTGGGTCTTGGTGAGGCCGGTGACGCGCTGCCGGCAGAACTCCGTGGCGCGGTCGAGCCACGCGTGCCCGGCGCCCATCTTGTGCAGGACACCCGCCAGCAGGGCCGTGGCCAGCAGGTCGCTGTCCCCGGACGGCTGCCACCACGGCGCCCTCAGGTCTTCGCGACCGGTGTCCACGCAGTTCGGCACGCCGCCGTCCGCGTTGGTGATCGTGGTCAGGAAGTCGCACGCCCGGTCGGCGTGCCCGGTCACCCCGACCTCGTCGAGCAGCGACAAGGCGGTGTAGGTGGCCAACGGCTGGCTGTCCGGCCCACGTCCGTCCGGCTCCAGGGCGTGCCCGAAGCCGCCGTCGTCGTTGCGGTAGGCCAGCACCGCCACCGCGACGGCCTCCCCGGACCCGCCGTCGAACAGGTGCAGGAACCGCCGCTGCTCGAGGACCCGCGCGTTGAGCCAGATGAAGGAACGTGCCTCGTCGATCATGCCACCGACGGTATGCCCGCCGAGGTCCCGCCGTCTTGAACGAATCGGACGTCCATCACCCACCAGGAGTAACCTTCGCGAGCATCCCCAGTGGGGAAAAGACCTTGTGCCATCATCACTTCGAGTTACAGAGGTGAGGGGGTGCGTCGATGTTGGACGCCGGGGGTGGCGACGCCATCAAGAGAATCGGATTCATGGCGGACACCGTGTCCGCGGGGCCGGCGGGCTCGGGACTCACTGCGGGCCAGACCGCGTTCACCGTCGACTTGGCGCAGGCGGAGAAGCTGATCAACGGCTTGGCGGACGCGCGCGACCGGCTGCAAGAACTGTACGACCGAACCTATTACCTGACGGTCACCGGGCCGCCTGGTAAGGATCCATACAGCGAATCGGCGGCAGTGGCGATCGGACAGACCGCAGGGGGCGACCCCGGCGGCTACGCCTTGGCCAACTCAAAGGCGATCGACGCCCTCAACAGTACGATCCAGAGCATCCAAGCCTCCCTGGACACCTATAAGAACCAGGATCAGGCAACCACCGACGCCTTCACGGGCGAAGGGAATCAGTCGTGAGGCGAGCAGCGCTGGTGGTCTTGTCCGCAACGGCCCTCATAGTCGCGTCGGGCTGCACGACCAAGGACGGCGGCACTCCGTCGCCAGCAGGCAACACGAGCACCACCGCAGCAGAGCCCACCACAACGTCGTCAGCGGTGGGCGAGGTCCCGGCCATCAGCGGCCCGGAACTGGACCTCACGAAGTTCGACGGTCCTTGCGCGATGCTGAAGGACGACCAACTCAGCGCCCGCGGCGTGACCAAGGCCGGCTCTCAACGCCCGGAACCAACCGGCCTGGCCTGTCAATGGCACCCGGATGACCGCGCGTTCGGCACGAGTTTCGTCGTCGCCCTGCTGGACAAAGCCGGCGGCTTGGATGGCGTCTACGCCAACCGCGAGGACCTCCCGGTGTTCCGGCCGACCGAGGTCGCCGGGTACCCGGCGGTCAACAGTGATCTGTCAGACGCAGCTCATGGCGCGTGCGCGACCGCTGTCGGCGTGGCCAAGAGCCAAGGCTTCGCGGTGCAGGTTCGAGTGAACGACAAGAAGCTGGCCGAGTACGCCGACCCGTGCTCCGTGTCCAGCGAGATCGCGGAAACCGTGGTCAAGAACCTGAAGGGGTAGGACATGGTGGGCGATGTCGACAGCGATGGCATGGGTCTCCTCAACATGTGCGTCGCCCCGGAGCAGATCTACCGCTGGTTCCAAGAGGGCAAAGGGCCCGACCAGACCACTGACGCCAGCCGCGAGGCGTGGATGGGGATTTCCACCGGCCACACCCAGATCAGCGAGTTGATCAACGAGGCGGTGAAGGCGTCCGGCGCGGTCTGGGAAGGTGCCGCAGGCGACTCGGCCCGTGCCAACACCACGCCGTTGGCCAGCTGGTCGGACTTGACCAGCGGACTCGCCACGACGGCAGGCGACAACACGGGCGAGATCAGCCGTGCGTTCCGCGAGGCCAAGGGCAACATGCAGGAGCCCGTCCAGGTGCCGGACAAGCCCTGGTACAACGACGCCATCCCGTGGGGCACCGACTACGACGACGCGGTCGAGCAGAGCCAGCAGGTCAACACGCACAACGTCGAGGTGCTGAACCGCTACGGCAGCTCCACGACCTCTGCGAGCAACTCCATGCCGTGGTTCCCGGAGCCCGGCGAGATCAACGGGAACGTCGAAAAAGAGAAAATCGAGATTCCGCCGCCCAAACCGGGCAAGGAGGAGCCGAACAACAACATCGGCGAGAACAACACCAACGTCAGCAACAGCAACGTGGATCGCAACGGCATCGGTACGACCACCACGTCGTGGGCCGAGCCGACCATCCCGCCGCCCGGCACGACCGACAACACGACCAGGCCGTCCTGGGTGCAGCCCGACCCCAACGGGCCCAAGCCCGACATCGGGTACCGGCCGCCCCCGCTGCCGTCCGACACGCGGTTGCCGAACGACCCGCGGTTGCCCTATGACCCGAGGTTGCCGTACGACCCGCGCAACCCGAACGACCCGCGCAACCCCAACCACCCCAACAATCCGAACAACCCCCGCAACCGGACGCCCGGGATGCCGGGGATGCCCGGCGGTGGACGTCCCGGTATGCCCGGCGGCGGCAGTGGCGGTGGGGGCGGCGGCGGGATGGGTGCCGGCCGGATTCCCGGCATGGGCGGCGGTCCTGGTGGCATGGGTGGCGGGTTCGGGCCCGGCGGAACGGCCGGCGTCATGGGGCACGGCGAGGGTCGCGGTGGCTTCGGGCCCGGTGGTGCGGGTGGGTTCGGGCCCGGTGGCGCGGCCGGTGGCCGTGGTGGGGCCGGGGCCGGCGGCATGGGCGCGGGCATGGGCGCCGGTGGTGCGCGCGGTGAGGGGGACGAGGACAAGGAGCACAAGTCCGCGTCGTACCTGCAGGAGACCGAGGACATCTTCGGCGACGGCACGATGGTGGCCCCACCGGTCATCGGCGAATAGCGGGAACAGGGGAGAACGTGCTGCGCACCAGGGTGGCCATCCCGGTCGTCGCGCTCTACAACGCCTGGCAGGCCGAAGGTCTGCCGACGCTGCACAACGCGCTGCTGGCCCAGGTCGACTTCGACGGCGACCAACTGGCCGAGGGCGACGTCACGGTGCTGGCCGACCTCGCCCGTCGTGGTTGGGCCGAGCTGGAACGGCTCGGCCTGGCCCGAGGTCGGCAGGTGCACGCCGACCTCGGCCGGTCGCTGCGCCTGATCGCGGACGCGAGCGTCGAGTACTACGCGTTCTTCAACCAGGGCGACGACGAGACCCGCACCGCGCTGGTGGCGCAGTCGGGTGACGACGCGCTGCGCGTGGTGCTGCGGGCGGACAAGCACTTCGTGCTGGAGCCCGTGCGGCCCGAGGACGTGGTGCAGTCCCTGGTGTCCGCGCTGCCCGAGGCGAAGCCGGGACGTGGCGGCGTGCTCTCGCTGCCCGCCGACGCGGTGAGCGACCAGCCGCGCCGGCCCCGCCCGGACGAGGAGGGCGGGTCGTTCCTGCAGGCCAGCAGGCCCACCGGGGCGCACGTGGCCGAGGTGCAGCAGGTGCGCAAGCTGCTCGCCGAACAGCGCATCGGCGGCGGCCAGCTGTACGCGGCACGGCGTGACCGGTTCGGGCGCAAGCAGCGGTGCGCGGCGCCGTTGACGTACTTCGACACGATCACCGGGCGCTACCTCTCGGCGAAGACGACCGGTAGCGACGGCACGCCGTGGATCACCGTGCAGCCGGCCGACTTCACCACGTTGCAGAACCGGTTGCGGCAGCTCAGCGCCGACGCAGCGCCCCGCGGTTGAGCTCGGCCGGGCTGCGGTGCCCGGACAGGCCCAGGGTCAGGTCGAAGTCGGCGAGCAGGCTGCGCAGCACGTGCCGGACGCCGACCTGACCGCCGTGCGCCAGGCCGTAGGCGAACGGACGGCCGACGAGCACGGCCTTCGCTCCCAGCGCCAGCGCCTTGACGATGTCCGCGCCGCTGCGGATGCCGGAGTCGAACAGCACCTCGACCTGCTCGCCGACGGCGTCCGCGATCTCCGGTAGCACCTCCAGCGACCCGACCGCGCCGTCCACCTGCCGTCCGCCGTGGTTGGACACCACGATGCCGTCCACGCCCGCGTCCACGGCCTTGCGCGCGTCGTCCACGTGCTGGATGCCCTTGAGCACGATCGGCCCGTCCCAGTGCTCGCGCAGGAACGACAGCTGGTCCCACGACTTGTCCGTGCCGGTGAACAGCTGCACCCACCGCAGGATCGCCATCGGCCGGTCGTCTTCGGGTGACGCGGCCAGCCCGGCCCGGAACGCCGGGTCGGAGAACGGGATCGCCGTGCCGACGCCGCGCAGGAACGGCAGGTAGGACCGGTCGAGGTCGTGCGGGCGCCACGCGAGCGTCCACGTGTCGAGGGTGACGACCAGCACCCGGTACCCGGCCTCGCGCGCCCGGCCGAGGATGCTCGCCGCCACGTCCGGGTCGTTGGGCCAGTAGAGCTGGAACCAGCGCGCGGCGTCACCGGCGGCCTCGGCGACCTCCTCGATCGTGTGCGAGGCCGCGGTGGACAGCACGAACGGCACGCCCAGCTCCGCCGCCGCGCGCGCGGTCGCCAGTTCGCCGTCCGGGTGCAGGATCGACTGCACGCCGACGGGCGCGAGCAGCACCGGCGCGGGCATGTCCGTGCCCAGCAACGACGTCCCGAGGTGCCGCTCGGTGGCGTCGGTGAGCATCCGCGGCACGATCCGCCAGTCGTCGAACGCCTCCCGGTTCGCCCGCGCCGTCGCCCCACCACCGGCCGCACCCGCCACGTACCAGAACGGCCCGGGCCCGAGCCGTTCCCGGGCGGACGCCTCCAGCGCTTCGGGGTCCGTGGTGAACGGCGGCACGGCGCCCGCCAGGCCTTGAAGGTAGATCTCGTTCTGGTACGCGGCGAATCCGGTCATGAGGACACCTTGCTACACGAACATCCGTTTCGGCAGGAGCCGGGTCGGGTGGTTCGAGGGTGACGCGTGGTCTGCGTTCAGCGGTCTTCCAGGACGATTGCCAGCGGTGCGGCGGTCAGGATGGTCGAGATCGTGCCGGTGACGAGGCCGATCAGCAGCGCGGTGGAGAAGTCGGCCAGTGAGCCGTCACCCAGCACCAGCAGCGCGGCCAGCACGAACAGCACGCCGATGCCCGTGTTCACGGTTCGCGGCAGGGTCTGGAGCACCGCCGAGCTCATCACCTCGGTGAACGGCGCCCCGGCTCGCCGCAGCTCGCGCACCCGGTCGAACACCACCACCGAGTCGTTCACCGAGTAGCCGATCACGGTGAGCAGCGCGGCCAGGAACACGCCGTCGGCCGTCTTGCCCAGCCACGCGAAGGCGCCGACCAGCACGACCACGTCCGTCACCAGCGCGACCACGGTGGCCACGCCGAGCCGCCAGTCGAACCGGACGGCCAGGTAGACCAGCTGCGCGGCCACCGCGATGGCCAGCGCGATCAGCGCGTTGCGCCGCAGCTCCGAGCCGAGGCTGGGGCTGATCAGCTCATTGCTGACCTGCTCCGCCCCACCGGTCGCGCGGTCCACGGCCTCGCCCAGCCGCACGGCGGCGGCGGAGTCGATGGGGCCCGTGCGCACCGAGAGGCCGTCCGAGCCCGAGGTCACCACGACCGCGTCGGCGAACCCGGCGGACGCCAGCTCCGCGCGCACCCGACCGGTGTCCGTCGAGGACGCGGTGAACTCCAGCACCCGACCGCCGGTGAACTCCACCCCCAGCTCCAACCCGCGCAGCACCACCCCGCCGACCGCCGCGAGCAGCACGAGCCCGGCGACGAGCAGCCACCGCCGCGGTCGCCGGAACAACGTGATCCCGCGCGAGGTCAGCCACGTGCGCACCCGCCCCGACGAGTGCAGCCCGCTCCACCTCGGCCGCCGTCGCAGCACCGGCATGACCAGCTGCAACAGCACCCGGCTCAGCACCAGGGCGCTGAACGACGAGGCCAGCACGCCGATCGACAGCGTGACGCCGAACCCCTTCACCGGCCCCGTGGCCAGCCAGAACAGCAACCCGGCGGCCAGCAACGTGGTCACGTTCGAGTCCGCCACCGCGCTGAACGCACCGCGGAACCCCTCGTCCACCGACCTCGACAAGCGCTTGCGCCGCGCGTACTCCTCCCGCGACCGCTCGAACACCAGCACGTTGGCGTCCACCGCCATGCCGATGGCCAGCACGAACCCGGCCAGGCCCGGCAACGTCAACGTCGCGCCGATGGCCAGCATCGCCGCGTACGCCAAGGCCGCGTACCCGACCAGCGCCAGCACGGCCACGAGCCCGGCCAGCCGGTACACGAACACCAGGAACAGCCCGGTCAGCGCCACCCCGATGATCGCCGCACGCGCGCCGGCCTCGATCGCCTCCGCGCCGAGCGTCGGCCCGACGGTCCGCTGCTCCACCACCTCCACCGGCACGGGCAGCGCGCCGGACCGGATCACCAGCGCCAGCTCCTCGGCCTCGGCCTGGCCGAACCGCCCGGTGATCGACGTGCTGCCGCCGACCATGCCCGTGCCGCACACCACCGACGGGTCGACCTGGGGCGCGGACACGACCTCGCCGTCCAGCACGAACGCCACCCGCCGCTCGGGGTCGCCCGGTGGTGAGCACGCGGCCTCGGCCGTCACCCGCTGCCACGCCCGCGGCGCGTCACCCTGGAAGTCGACGCCGACCAGGTAGCCGACGCCCTGCGAGTTGGGCGTGGCGCGGGCATCCGCGATGCCCTCGCCGGTCATCACGACCTCGCCGAGGCCGATCGCGCCACCCTCGGGCGCGGGCACGTCGCCGAGCCCGGTCACCGGCTGCACGCGCAGCTGGGCCGTGCGGCCGAGCACCTCGATGGCCTCGGTGGGGTCCTGCACCCCGGGCAGCTCCACCACGATGCGGTGATCGCCGGACCGGGCCAGCACGGGTTCGGCCACGCCCAGTTCGTCGACCCGGCGGCGCAGCACCTCCATCGCCCGGTCGGTGGCGTCGGAAGTGGCCTCGGCCGGGGTTTCGAGCACGATCCGGGTGCCGCCGCGCAGGTCGAGGCCGAGGCGCGGTTGGACGGTGAGCAGGGTGAACGCGGACGCGGCGAGCACGCCGAGGGCGATCAGCCCACGGACGAGTAGCGCTCGCCGCGCGCTGGGGCGCGGCATGGTGAAGAGACCTCCGGACGAGGTGAACGGGATGGGGGTTCAGCTACCGGAGGTCGAGGGCGGCGCGCGTTCGCCGAGGGGGTTGTGGCCGGCGCGCTCGGGGGCGCGGTGGGTCGGGTCTACGACGTCCACCCGCACCGGCGGCGCGGGCGTGACGTGCACGGCGGGCTGGACGCCGTCCAGCGGCTGGCCGACGTGCACCTGCACGGGGTGCGCGGCGTTCAGGCCGCGGGTGGCCGTGCCGGGCAGGTGGGCGGCGTCCGCGGTGGCCGAGACGGCGACCACGTCGACGGTCGGGTTCGGGCCGGGTCCGGCCACGACGAAACCCGCGATCAATGCCAGGATCGCGAGCACCGCGCGTCGGGTCATCGGCATCCTTCCCGAGACCCAGGTTAGCGACCGCCGGCCAGGACCACGACCGCGCCGCCGACCAGGGCGCACAGCCAGGCGACCACGAGCGGCTGCATCGTCGTGGCGCCGAGGAGGAGCGCCACCGCCCAGCCGGCGAGGATCACCGCGGACAGCCCGAACGCCGTCGTGACGACGGCCACCTTGGGCCGGTGCAGCGGCAGCCGGAGCAACGCCCGCCGCACACCGCCCCGGGCCCTCGCCAGCGCCAGCCCGACGATCACCAGGCAGGCGACGACCAGCAGCCCGGCGAACCAGCCGAGCAGCGGGGTCGGCTTCGGCATGCCGCCCAGCAGCAGGATCAAGCCGCCCGCGACGAGCAGCGCGGCGAGCCGTGACAGCACGGGCCAGGCCAGGGCGTGGGCGGCGCGCAGGGCTTCACCGGACGGCGGCGGCACGGGCGCGCCACCGCGCTTGCGCCGGACGGTGGCGAGGTTCGCGCGCACGTCGTCGTCGCCGGGGTCGAGGCGCAGCGCGGTGCGGTAGGCGCGTTCGGCGGTGCCCCAGTCGCGCACGCGCAACGCGGAGTCGCCGAGCACCTGGAACGCGCGGGCCTCCGTCGGCGCGAGGTGCGCGGCCTCCCGGGCCACCTCCACGGCCTCGCGCTGCCCCTCGGGGCTGTCGGCCAGCACTTCGGCCAGCACCACCTGGCACCGCCAGTCGCGGGGCTTGCGGCGCACGCACTCCCGCGCCGCGACCACCGCCTCCGGGTGCCGGCCGAGCTCGCTCAACGCCAACGCGGTCAGCCGCTGGGCCCACGCCGGGTCGCCGTCGAGCACCAGGGCGCGCTTGGCGGCGGTCAGGGCCGGGTCGGGCTCGCCCGCGTCGAGGTGGGCGGCGGCCAGTCGGCACCACGCCTCACCGTGCCGGGGGTTGACCACGAGGGCCGGCTGGAGCAGTTCGATCGCCTGGCGCGGCATCCCGCGGGCGGTCAGCTCGGCGGCACGCACCACGACCGCGGCGATCGACTCCGACATGGCCCACATGGTGGCAGGCCGACGACGCTTGCACTATCGGGTGACGGGCCGCCCCCTCGACCACGGCCCGTCACCCGCTCCCCCGTCAGGCGTTGGCCAACTCGCGCACCACCCGGTGCGCGTCCTCCAGCGAGGCCACCGCGAGTTCGCGGAACTGGGCCAGGTGCGGCATGACGCCGGCCAGCGTCAGCTCGGCGTGCACGAACTCCGGGTGCACGCCGAGCATCCCGAACACGGCGCGCAGGTACGGCTCCTGGAAGTCGAACGAGTGCCGCGGCGTGCCGGGCGCGTAGGAACCGCCCCGCGCGGTGACGACCACGACCCGCGTGCCGGTCAGCACGCCCTCGCCGGTCTGCTGGTCGGCGAACAGCTCCGGCACCAGGATCCAGTCCAGCCACGCCTTGAGGCTCGACGGCAGGCCGAAGTTGTACATCGGCACGCCGAGCAGCACCGTGTCCGCCGCCTTCACCTCCCCGATCAGCCGCTGCTCCAACGGCCGGTCGCCATCGGCCTCCCTGGTGGCCAGCGCCGCGGGGTCGACGTGCGGCAACGGGTCGGTGGCCAGGTCGCGGTAGGTGTACTCGCCCTCCGGGCGCGCGGAGCGCCACGCCTCCGCGAAAGCCCCGCTGACCTCGCGCGACACCGAGCCCTCGAACCGCAGGCTGGTGTCGATGTGCAACAAGTTCGCCATAGTTCTCCCTCAGAAGTTCTCAAGTCGGAACATATTGCCGGAGTCGTTCTGAGTCAAGATGTTCTCACCTAGGAATATCTCACAGCCGGCGTATGATCGAGGGCATGGATCTCGCCCCTGACCTCGGCTGCACCAGCCGTGCGGGCCTGAACTGGCTGCTGCACCGCGCGGCGCAGAAGCTGGGCACGGTCGCGCAGGAAGCGGCGGCGCGGCACGGCATCACCACGCGAGGGCAGATCGTGCTGACCGCGTTGGCCAGCGAGGAGTTCCAGCGCACCCAGCTCGCGCTGGGCCACGCGCTCGGGGTGGACAAGACCACGCTCACCGCGGAACTGGACCGGCTGGAACGCGCGGGTCTCATCATGCGCAAGCCGGACCCGAACGACCGGCGCGTGCGCGTGCCGGTGATCACCGAGCAGGGCCGGGCCGTCCAGCGCGAGGTCGAGAAGCTGCACGTCCAGGTGGAGCGGGAGTTCACCGCCGGACTCGAACCGGCGGAGGCCCACGCCCTGTGCGAACTGCTGGAGCGCCTGATCGCGGTCGACCACGGACCCGACAGCGGCTCCTGCATGTGACACCCCGGGGCGAGGCCCCGAGGTGTCACCGGTCGGCAGCGCTCAGCGGATGACGGGCCCCGGCCCGCGGTCAGAGAGCGGAGCGCTGAAGCCAGTCGACGAGCACGGCCCGATCGCCCGTGCGCTCGATCACGCCGCCCGGGTCGGACAGGCGGTTGTACTGGAACAGGTGCAGGCTCCCGGCGTCACCGCGCGCCGTCGCCGTCGCCGGGGTTCCCGGCTCTGCGCTCAGGTGCTCCCAGCTGTGGCCGTCCGGACCCAGCGTGACCAACCAGCGCACGTCGACGTCGGTGGCGTGCAGGTGGATCGTCTCGCCGTCGCCCCGCAGGTCGGCGGGCAGTTCGCGGAACGGGTGGCCGTAGGACAGCAGGTACAGCAGCTCGTCGATGCCGTCCACCGCGGTGGGGGCGTCGACCTCGGGCTCCCTGCCCGCCGCCAGCTCGACGTCGACCCGGTGCACCGTGGTCTCGTGCAGCATGCGACGCGGCCAGAAACGGGCCTGCTGGATCGCGGTGAACGACCACGCCGGGCCGTCCTGGTCCGCCTGGCGCAGAGTCCTGGTCAGCTGCGAGGCCATGGCGGCCACCCAGTCGGCGCACCCCGCCCAGTCGTCCGGCAGGTCACCGCCGAACTGGGTGAACTCCAGCGGTTCCGGCGACTGCTCGGCGACGGTGCGCTCCGCCCAGCGGTGGATCATCCCGAGGTGCGTCGACAGCCGCCGCACGGTCCAGCCCGGGCAGCTCGGCACCGGGTCGTCGGCGTCGAGGTGGCGCAGGGTCTCGGCGAACCTGGTGATCTCGTCGGAGACCCGATCGCAGTAGCTGTCATGAGTCAGCACGTGGGATAACGGGGGCATGGCGCTCCTCGTCTTCACTGCCATGGAATGACGGGACGAGGTTTTCACGCTAGTGGCTCGGCGTCGGCGGTCCCGGGGTTCGCGGCCATCCGGACCTGACCGCCGGCCATGATCAGCCGATCGTACGAACGGACCGCACCGGCGGACCCCGATCGCCCTCCCGCCTCGACACGGCCAGGCCAGACGCGATTATCACGATCCGTTGCGGTTCAGCGGTTTTCCCATCCCTTCAGGTGACCTTCGTGACCACGTCGTGCGACGCTAGCGACGCTCGGCACGGTCGCCCGGCGGAACGTCCCGTCATGGCGCCAGTCCGCGTGCGTCTCTTCCCCACGAGCGCCCGGATCGGTCCGAGCACGCCGTGTCGACACACCTGGAGGTCGGGGGCCGTGAGTACAGGCAAGGAGTGGCAGATCTCCTGCCGCGACATCGCGTCACGTCGCCGTGACATGACCGTTTTCATCAGCCAGGGCCACGTGGTGGTGACCGTGCCGCCGGGTGAGGCGGCCGTGCTGACGCCGCTGGAGGTGGGCCGCCTGCGCGCGGCCCTGCGCGACGCGGTGGTGAACGCGTCCGGCACGCCGGAAAACTGATCACCAACGTTCCGATTTCCCGCCGCGCTCTTCCTACTCGCGGGTAGGTAGTGTCAGTATCGGGTTCGTGAGTACCTACTTCGTCACCGGCGCGACGGGTTTCATCGGCAGGCGCCTGGTCGCCGAGCTCCTCCGGCGGCCGTCCTGCGAGCGGGTGTTCGCGCTGGTCAGGCCCCAGTCAGCGGACCGGTTGGAGCGGCACGACAAGCTGATGCCGGTGCTGGGCGACCTCACCTCGCCCATCGACGCCGAGCGGGTCGACCACGTCGTGCACCTGGCCGCGGTCTACGACTTCACCGCGTCCGCCGACGAGCACCACGCCGTCAACGTCGAGGGCACCCGGCGGGTCGTGGAGTACGCCGGGCGCACCGGGTGCGGAGTGCTGCACCACGTGTCGTCCATCGCGGTCGCGGGCGATCACCGGGGCGCGTTCACCGAGGACGACTTCGACCTCGGCCAGCACCTGCCCTCGCCCTACCACGCGACCAAGCACGCCGCCGAGAAGATCGTCCGCGAGCAGGGCACGCCGTGGCGCGTGTACCGGCCGGGCGCCGTGGTCGGCGACTCGCGCACCGGCGAGAGCGACAAGGCCGACGGCCCGTACTACTTCTTCCCGGCGCTGGCCGCGCTCGCCCGCCTGCCGCGCCGGCTGCCCCTGCTCGCGCCGCACTTCGGCGCCGCGAACCTGGTCCCGGTCGACTACGTGGTGCGCGCGCTGGACCGGTTGATCCACGCCGACGTGCCATCCGGCAGCACGTTCCACCTCACCGCGCGCCGCTCCCGGTCGCTGGACGACGTCTACAACGCGCTGGCCGACGCCGCGGGCGCGCCCAAGGTCCGGTTCACCGTGCCGATGCCGCTGCCCGCCGTGCCGACGAGCGCGATCGTCACCGGCGTGCTCGCGGAACTGGGCATCCCGCCGCAGGTCGTGCCGCACGTCGTGGTGCGCGCCGAGTTCGACTCGACCGCCACCCGCGCGGTCACCGGCCTGGAACCGCCCGACTTCACCACCTACGCGCACGCGTTGTGGCGGTACTGGGCCGACCACCTCGACCCGCTGCGCGCCGCCCGGGAGCACGGCCTGGCCGGGCGGACCGTGCTGATCACCGGCGCGTCGTCGGGCATCGGCGCGGCCACCGCGCTCGCCGTGGCCCGCGAGGGAGCCGTGCCGCTGCTGGTCGCACGGCGTGCCGACGAGTTGGCGGACGTCGCCGGGCGGATCCGGGCGGAAGGCGGCACGGCGCACGCCTATCCGTGCGACCTGACCGACGCGGAAGCCGTCGGCGCGCTGCTCAAGCAGGTCCTCGCCGAGCACGACGGCGTGGACGCGCTGGTCAACAACGCGGGCCGGTCGATCCGGCGCAGCGTGCACCTGTCCGTGGACCGGTTGCACGACTACGAGCGCACCATGGCGTTGAACTACTTCGCGCCGCTGCGGCTGGTCCTCGGCCTGCTGCCGCACATGCGGGAACGGAGGTCCGGGCACATCGTGAACATCTCCAGCCTGGGCGTGCAGCTCAGCACGCCGCGCTTCTCCGCCTACCTGGCCTCGAAGAGCGCGCTGGACGCGTTCAGCCGGGTGGCGGCTAGCGAGACCGTCGCCGACGGTGTCACGTTCACCTCCGTGCGGATGCCGCTGGTGCGAACACCCATGATCGGGCCGACGAAGGCCTACGACGCGTTCCCGGCGGCGACGCCCGAACGCGCGGCCCAGTGGGTCGTCCGCGCGCTGCGACACCGTCCCGAAGAGGTCAACCTCCCGTCCGGGCTGCTGGCCGAGCTCGCGCGCAAGACCGCGCCCAGGACCGTGCGGTCGTTGCTGCACCTGGCGTACCGGGCGATGCCGGAGAAGGGCACGCCGCGCACGTCGCCGGTGGCCGCCGTCGCCGCGGGCGTCACCCGCCTCGTCCTCCGGGCGACGCGGTGAACCGGGTCCTGGGAGCGCTGCGCGCGTTGGCGACGCTGGTGCGCGCCGGTGTCGTGCGGCCCATGGGTCCCGGCAGGCTGCTCGGCGTCGTCGACGCCTACCTCCAGTGGGACATGACGGTGGCGTTCGGGTTCGCCACCGGCGCGGCGCGCCACCCCGACCGGCCGGCGATCATCGACGACGCGGGCACGCTCACCTACGCCGAGGTCGACGAGCGCACCACCCGGCTCGCGCACGGCCTGCACGACCTCGGCGTGCGGTCGGGGTCGAAGGTCGCGGTGCTGTGCCGCAACCACCGCGGCTTCGTGGAGACCGTGGCCGCGTGCGTGAAGCTCGGCGCGCACACCGTGCTGCTCAACACCGGGTTGAGCGCGGCCCAGATCGCCGTGGTGCTGCGCGAGCAGGACGTGTCCGTGGTCGTCGCCGACACCGAGTTCCGCGACCTGCTGACCAACGCGCCGCGCAAGGTCCGCCGGGTGATGGCGTGGGTCGAGGGCGTCACCAAGAGCAAGACCGTGGAGCAGCTGATCGCGGGCTCTCCCGCCACGCCGCTGCCCAGGCGCCCGCCGCGCGGCCGGATGATCGTGCTGACGTCGGGCACCACCGGCGCGCCGAAGGGCGCCAAGCGGCCGGAGCCGGCGAGCCTCGCGCCCGCCGCCGCGCTGCTGTCCCGCATCCCGCTCAAGGCGGGCGACCGGTTCTCCGTGCCCGCGCCGCTGTTCCACACCTGGGGCCTGGCCGCGTTCCAGATCGGGCTCGTGCTCGGCGCGACGTTCGTGCTGCGCCGCAGGTTCGACCCGGCGCTCGTCCTCGCCGACGCGCGCGAGCACGGCAGCGACGCGTTGTTCGCCGTTCCCGTGATGCTGCAACGCGTCCTGGAGCTGACCGGACGTCCGCACCTGCCGAAGCTGCGGGTGATCGCGTCCAGCGGCTCGGCGTTGCCGCCACCGGTGGCGCGGCGGTGCCTGGAGGAGTTCGGCCCGGTGCTCTACAACCTCTACGGCTCCACCGAGGTGTCGTGGGTGACCATCGCGCGGCCCGACGAGCTGGCCCGCCACCCGGACACGGCGGGCCTGCCGCCGCACGGCACCCGGCTGGAGATCCTGGACGACGCGGGACGCCCGGTGCCCGCCGGCGCGACCGGCCGCATCTTCGTGGCCAACGAGATGCTGTTCGACGGCTACACCAATGGCGCGGGCAAGGAAGTCCTGGACGGCCTCATGTCGACCGGCGACGTGGGTCACCGCGACCGCGACGGCCTGCTGTTCGTCGCCGGCCGCGACGACGAGATGATCGTCTCCGGCGGCGAGAACGTGTACCCGCGCGAGGTCGAGGACCTGCTGGCGGGCCTGGCCGGGGTGCGCGAGGTGGCCGTCGTCGGCGTGCCGGACGAGCGGTTCGGCCAGCGGCTCGCCGCGTACGTCGTGCGCGAGGAGCCGGGCGCGCTGGACGAGGACGCCGTGCTCGACCACGTGCGCGGCAACCTGGCCAGGTTCTCCGTGCCCAGGGACGTGGTGTTCCTCGACGCCCTGCCCCGCAACGAGACCGGGAAGGTGCTCAAGCGGGAGTTGGGGTGAGTACCCTCTCCGGCGGGGGCACACGATGACGATTCCCGTCCAGCGAGCGGCCGGCCCGCGCGAGGCCGCGGTGGCCAACCTGCGCGAGGCGCGGATGGCGTTGGACGAGGGACGACCCGGTGACGCGCTGGAGTCCGCCGAGAAGGCGGTGGCCGCGTTCTCGTGGCTGGACGACGCCGAGGGCGTGGCGCACAGCGTGCTGGCCCAGTCCGT
The DNA here is from genome assembly GCF_050946825.1 of Actinosynnema sp. CA-299493. NCBI lineage: Bacteria > Bacillati > Actinomycetota > Actinomycetes > Pseudonocardiales > Pseudonocardiaceae > Actinosynnema > Actinosynnema sp. CA-299493. The sequence goes on along the minus strand of NZ_CP191993.1, from coordinate 1,349,591 downwards.
GGCGCTCGGCAAGCGCGGGCTGCTGCCCGGCGCGCTGGACACCATCGACCGGGTGCAGGCCATCGCGGCGGCCAACCGGCACGTCGGGCTCCAGGCGTGGTGCAGCTTCTCGCAGGCCGTGGTCGAGCTGCGGCTGGACTCGCGGGAGCGGTCGCTGCACTCGTTGGCCCGCGCCCTCGGCCTGGCCGAGCTGACCAAGGACGTCGAGCTGATCGGCTCGATCCTGTTCGAGCAGGCCAACGTCCTGCGCACGCAGTACCACGAGCACTGCATGGTGCGTTCGGCGGCGAGCCGGTGCAGCCCGGACGGCGAGCCGTGCACGCGCAAGCTGCGGCGCGCGGAGGCGTTGTGCGCGCAGGTCCGGGACCGGTGGAAGCACCTCGACCAGCCGTTGCGGATGGCGAGGCTGAACCTGCTGCTCACGCACGTGCGGCTGGACCTCGGCGACGTGGAGCGCGCGTTGCGCTCGTGCCAGCGGGCGGACCGGCTGCTGGCGGGGCACGACCGGCCCGTGCTGCGGGCCGAGCTGCTGATGGCGCGGGCCCGCGTCAGCGGCGCGCGCGAGCGGCACGACGACCAGGTGCGGCTGCTCACCCGTGCGGCGGAACTGGCGATGGGCGTGCTGGCGCGGGAAGTCGCGGTGCGGGCGCACGGCGCGTTGAGCGTGGCCTACGAGCGGGCCGGGAAGCTGGGCCCGGCGCTGCGGCACGCCCGGTCTCAATTGGAGCAGTACCGGCTGTGGGAGCTCCAGGAAGGCCGCGACCTGCTGCGGATGCGGGAGCACGACCTGTCCGCGCGGCTGGTGGACCACCTGGCCGAGCGCACGTTCGGGCTGCGCCGGGAGCACCGGGCGTCACCGGACCCGCTGCGCAGCTCGGCCACCGCCGAGCAGGACAACCGGCGGATCGCGCGGGCGCTGCGGTCCGGGCTGACCAAGCGCGGCATCGAGGTGCTGCGGCGCGTCGCGGCGGGTGAGAGCACCACCGACATCGCGGCCGAGCTGTCGTTGTCGCCGAAGACCGTGCAGAACCACCTCCAGCGCATCTACCGGACGATCGGCGTGCGCGACCGGGCGGGCGCGGCGGTCTGGTGGGTGGACCTGGACGAGGAGGCTCGGGCAAGAACTCGGCGTGACTGAGTCACTTCCGGGTTTCCCGCTCGTTACCCGTGGTGGTGGGATGTCCCCGACGATCGGGGCTACCGCTCCGTGGGTATTGCCTAGCGGGCAGGGACAGAAGTGGGTGATGACCGTGACGACCCCTCTGTGCCATGCTCCGCTTGGACGCTTCCGGGCGTTACCCGCGGATCTGGTCCGGCTCCCCCCTGCCGACAAAGCCGCTACGATCGAACGGAGTTCGACGATGGTTGTGCACTCCCTGCACAGAATCATGGCTGCGCTCGCCATCTGCGCCGGTCTCGCGGTCGTCGTCGGTGTGCCCGCCGCTGTGGCCGTCCAGGACGGAAGCGCCACGGCCAGGGTGTTCCAGGCGCCCTACGCACCGCAGCCGTAACCGACCGGCCCCGAGGCCGGGTTCGCGCGCACGCGAGCTCGGCCTTGAGGCACAGTGGACGGCGTGAGCAACGAAGTGTTGCGCCTGCGTGCGCCGCGGCACCAGGTGAGCCGCAAGTCGATCACCCTCTGGACGCTGCACGCGCTGATCGGCTGGGCGGTGCTGCTGGCGCCGCAACTGGTGGTGCTGATCTTCGCCGCCTCGCCGTGGCAGCTGACCGCCGCGATCGCGACCCTCGTGCTCGGCACGGCGCACACGCTGGTGATGCCGCGCTGGCGGTACCGGGTGCACCGCTGGGAGGCCACCCCGGACGCGGTCTACACGCTGGCCGGCTGGCTGAACCAGGAGTGGCGCGTCGCGCCGGTCTCGCGCATCCAGACCGTGGACACCAAGCGCGGTCCCCTGCAACAGCTCCTCGGGCTGTCCACGGTGACCGTGACCACCGCCTCGGCCGCCGGCCCCGTGCTCATCGAGGGCCTCGACCACGACGACGCGGTGCGGTTGGCCGACGAGCTGACCACCACCACCCAGGCCACGCCGGGTGATGCCACGTGACCGCGGAGCTGCCCGCCGCGCCCGAGTACGCCGAGCCGATGGTGGACTGGCACCGGTTGGACGTGCGGATGCTCGTCGTCCGCCCGCTCAACGAGCTGATCGGCCTGGTCCCGCTGTTCATCGGCCTGCTCGTGCTCGGCCGGGGCGAGACGTGGCGGATCCTGGCCAGCGTCGGCGTGATCGCGGCGATCGTGCTGTTCGGCCTGCTGCGGTGGATCACCACCCGGTACCGGATCACCACCGAGCAGGTCGAGATGCACACCGGTCTGCTGGTCCGCAAGCGCCTGGCGGTGCCGCGCGACCGGATCCGCACGGTGGACCTGACCGCGAAGCTCGGGCACCGGCTGTTCGGGCTGTCCGCGATCCGGGTGGGCACCGGGCAGCGCGACCAGCCCGGCGAGGACGGCCTGACGTTGGACGCGGTGTCGTCGGCCGAGGCGGAACGGCTGCGCGTGCTGCTGCTCACCACCGCCAAGGCGGAGACGGCCACCACCGCCGTCGTGGAGGAGGAACGGCCCGGCGTCGTGCTGTCCGAATGGGACAACCGGTGGTTGCGGTACGCGCCGCTGACGCTGTCCGGCCTGGTGGCCGCCGGCGCGTTGTTCGGGTTCGTGATGAACTTCGCGCGGGAGCTGGACATCGAGGTGCTCGAACCGATGACCGAGGCCGCGCACTGGGTCGCGGAGCAGCCGCTCGGGCTGACCGTCGCGGTGATCGCCGCCGTCGTGCTGCTGGTGGCCACGTTCGGCTCGGTGCTGGTGTACGTGGTGCAGTTCTGGGGCTACCGGCTGACCCGCGAGCCTGACGACACGGTCCGGGTGCGCCGCGGCCTGCTCACCACGCGTTCGGTTTCCGTTGCCGAGCAACGACTTCGCGGCGTCGAGCTGGTCGAACCGCTGCTGCTGCGCGCCGGGCGGGGCGCGCACGCCAAGACCGTGACGACCGGGCTGGGTCGCAAGGGCGAGAGCAACCTGCTGCTGCCGCCCGCGCCGGTCGCGGAGGCGCACCGCGTGTCCGCCGAGGTGCTGCGGCAAGTCTCCGGCGGACCCGGCGACCGGACGGCAGTCGGCGATCGGACGGCAACCGGCGGCCAAGCGACCGGCGGCGATCAGGCGACCGGCGACGGTCGGACGGACGGCGGCGGTCGGACGGACGAGTCGCCGACGCGGACCCCGTTGCGCCGGCACCCGGTGGCCGCGCTGCGCCGCCGGATGGTGCGCGCCGTCGTGCCGCTGCTGGTGCTCGCGGCGGTCCTGGCGTGGTTCGCGCCGAGCTGGACGTGGCAGGTCGTGCTGGCGCTGGTGCCGTTCTCCGCGGCTCTGGGCTACGACCGCTACCGCTCGCTCGGCCACGCGCTGACCGACCGCCACCTGCTCGCCCGCGCGGGCTCCGCAGTCCGCGAGACCGTGGCGCTGCAACGCACCGGCATCATCGGCTGGCGCGTCTCCCGCTCGTTCTTCCAGCGCCGCGCGGGCCTGGTCACGATCACCGCCACCACGGCGGCGGGCAACGGCGCGTACCACGTGGTCGACGTGGCCGAGGCCGACGGCCTGGCGCTGGCCGACGCGGCGGTGCCGGACCTGCTGCGGCCGTTCCTGGAACCGGCGCTAGCCGACTGAGCGGAACGTGGTCCGGTACACGCTGGGCGCCACGCCGAGCGTCGCGCCCAGCTGCTGCCGCAGCGCCGCGCCCGTGCCGAAGCCCGCGTGCCGGGCCACCTGGTCGATCGCCAGGTCCGTGGTCTCCAGCAGGTGCCGCGCCCGCTCGACGCGCTGCTGAGTGATCCACTTCCCGGGGCTCACGCCGGTCTCCTCGCGGAACCGCCGGGTGAACGTCCGGACGCTCATCCGGGCGTGCGTCGCCAGCGCGCGCAGGTCCAACGGCTCGTGCAGGTGCTCCATGGCCCACGTACGGGCCGGCGCAGTGGACGTGTCGGTCCGGTCGGGGATCGGGCGGACGATGAACTGCGACTGCCCGCCCGGGCGCCACGACGGCACCACGCACCGGCGGGCGGCCATGTTCGCCACCTCGCTGCCGTGGTCGTGCCGCACGACGTGCAGGCACAGGTCGACGCCCGCGGCGACGCCCGCCGAGGTCAGCACGTCGCCCTCGTCCACGAACAGCACGTCCGGGTCGAGGTCGACCAGCGGGAACAGGCGGCGGAAGTTGTCCGCGTGCGCCCAGTGCGTGGTGGCCTTGCGCCCGTCCAGCAGACCGGTCGCGGCCAGCACGAACGCGCCCGTGCAGATCGACATCACCCGCGCGCCCCGGTCCGCCGCCGCGAGCAGGGCGTCGCGCACCGGCTCGTCCAGCGCGCCGTCCTCCAGCACCCGCGCGCCGTAGTGCACGCCGGCCACGACCACCGTGTCCGCCTCCGCCAGCAGCTCCAGGCCGTGGTCGGGGGTGATGGTGAACCCGGCCGCGCTGCGCACCGGACGTCCGCCGGGCGTGCAGACCCGCACCCGGTAGTACCGCTGCCCGGCCTCGTCGCGGGCGGCGTTGAGGACCTGCGTCGGTGTGCCGAGGTCGAAGGTCACCACCTCGTCCAGCGCGAGCACGGCGACCAGGTGGCGACTGTCCATGGCCGGATCCTTGCACATGATGGCCTTCCAGCCACTTTTCGGAACCGGGCCGGATCGTCGAAGCTTGCGCACGTGATTCGCAGCAAGCAGAACTGGGCATGGGTGGTCGCCGGCGTCGCGTTCATCGCACTCGTCGGCGCCGCGGCGTTCCGGGCCACCCCTGGCGCGTTGATCGAACCGCTGCAACGCGAGTTCGGCTGGTCCACCACCACGATCGGCTTCGCCGTGTCGGTGAACCTGATGCTGTTCGGGCTGACCGCGCCGTTCGCCGCCGCCCTGATGGAGCGCCTCGGCGTGCGCAAGGTCGTGGCCTCGGCGTTGGCGCTGGTCGCGGTGGGCAGCGGGCTGACCGTGCTCATGACCACGGCCTGGCAGCTGGTGCTGTTCTGGGGCGTGCTGGTCGGCCTGGGCACCGGGTCGATGGCGCTGGCGTTCGTGGCGACCATCACCGGCCGGTGGTTCGTCAAGCACCGCGGCCTGGTCACCGGCATCCTGACCGCCGGCGGCGCGACCGGTCAGCTGGTGTTCCTGCCCGTGGTGGCGGCGCTGGCGGAGTCGTCCGGGTGGCGCAGCGCCTCCGTCGTGGTGTCCGTCGCGGCCCTCGCGGTGGTGCCGCTGGTGCTGCTGTTCCTCCGGGAGCACCCCGCCGACGTGGGCGTCCCGCCCTACGGCGGCGACGAGGTCGTGCCCGTGCCGCCGTCGACGGGCGGTGCGGCCCGCCGTGCCATCGGCGCGCTCACCAGCGCCGCGCGCACCGGACCGTTCTGGTTCCTGGCGGCGGGCTTCGCGATCTGCGGCGCGACCACGAACGGCCTGGTCGGCACCCACTTCATCCCCGCCGCGCACGACCACGGGATGCCCACCACCACCGCGGCCGGCCTGCTCGCCCTGGTGGGGATCTTCGACATCGTGGGCACGGTCCTGTCGGGCTGGCTCACCGACCGCGTCGACTCGCGGATCCTGCTCGCCGTGTACTACGTGCTGCGCGGCGCGTCACTGCTCGTCCTGCCGCAGCTGTTCCACGACTCGGTGCACCCGTCGATGCTCGTGTTCATCATCTTCTACGGCCTGGACTGGGTCGCCACCGTCCCGCCGACCGTGGCGCTGTGCCGCCAGGTGTTCGGCCTGTCCGCGCCGGTGGTCTTCGGCTGGGTCTTCGCCTCGCACCAGATCGGCGCGGCCATCGCCGCCACCGCCGCCGGCCTGACCCGCGACCACTTCGGCGACTACGCGCCGGCCTGGTACGTCGCCGGCGTGCTCAGCATCGGCGCCGCGTTCCTGTCCATGAAGATCAAGCGGTCACCGGCGCTCGCGGGAGGTCCCGACGCGCCCGCGGGTGATCTCACGGCCAAGGGCGCGGGCGGCTGAGCGCGGGAACGACCTCACCGCCGGGCACCTGCGCCACCACGCCCGGCTCATCACGCCCGGCGCCCCGAGCGTGATGAGATTGGTAGGGACCGCCACCCGAAGCGACGCGGGGTCGGCGGGACGGGGCGACTAGGCTCGCGCGGGTGATGGATCGCTTGGTGTGGATCGACTGCGAGATGACAGGCCTCGACCTGGGCCAGGACGCCTTGATCGAGATCGCGGCGCTGGTGACCGACGCGGAGCTGAACGTGCTCGGCGAAGGTGTCGACGTGGTGATCCACGCCGACGACACCGCGCTCGACTCGATGCCGGACGTCGTCATGCAGATGCACGCCAAGTCGGGGCTCACCGAGGAGGTGCGGCGGTCGACCGTGACGCTCGCCGACGCCGAGGCCCAGGTGCTGGCCTACATCAAGGAGTGGGTGCCGGACCCGCGCACCGCTCCCCTGGCGGGCAACTCGATCGCCACCGACCGCGGGTTCATCGCCCGTGACATGCCCGAGCTCGACGCCCACCTGCACTACCGCATGGTCGACGTGTCGTCGATCAAGGAGCTGTGCCGGCGCTGGTACCCGCGCATCTACTACGCGCAGCCGGGCAAGGGCCTGGCCCACCGCGCGCTCGCCGACATCAAGGAGTCGATCCGCGAGCTGGCGTACTACCGGCGCACGGCGTTCGTGCCGCAACCAGGGCCCTCGTCGGAGCAGGCGCAGGCCGTCGCCGCCGAACTCCTGGCCGCCGACGGTCTGAAATAGGGTCGATTTCAGACCCGGCGGTAGGGCACTGTATGCTTCACGCGCCGGGTCAGCCGGTCTTGGTGGGTGTAGCTCAGCTGGCAGAGCACTGGGTTGTGATCCCAGGTGTCGCGGGTTCAAGTCCCGTCACTCACCCCAAGCGGAACGCCCCTCGACGCCCTGTCGAGGGGCGTCTTCTTTTGTCGTGGAGTCGTCATGAGCGCCACCCTCGTCGCGAAGGACCTGGCCGCCGGGCACGGTGACCGAGTGCTGTTCGAAGGGCTTGACCTGGTCGTCGCCCCCGGTGACGTGATCGGGCTGGTCGGCGCCAACGGCGCGGGCAAGTCGACGTTGCTGCGGACGCTCGCGGGCCTGCTGCCCGCCGAGCAGGGTGTGATCCGCCTCTCACCGACCACCGCGACCGTCGGCCACCTGCCGCAGGAACCGGACCGGCGTCCGGGCGAGACCGTGCGCGAGTTCCTGGCCCGCCGCACGGGCGTGGCGGCGGCGCAGGTCGAGCTGGACCGGGCGACCGAGGCGTTGTCGTCGGGCTCGGGTGACGACGGCTACTCCGACGCGTTGGAGCGGTGGCTCGCGCTCGGCGGCGCGGACCTGGAGGAGCGGTCGCTGGAGGTGGCGGCCGACCTGGGGCTGGACGTCTCGCTCGACCTGCCGATGACGGCCCTGTCCGGCGGTCAGGCGGCTCGGGCGAGCATGGCGTCGTTGCTGCTGAGCAGGTACGACGTGTTCCTGCTCGACGAGCCGACCAACGACCTCGACCTGGACGGCCTGGCCCGGCTGGAGCGGTTCGTGACGGGTCTGCGGGCGGGCGTCGTGGTGGTGTCGCACGACCGCGAGTTCCTGGCCCGCACGGTGACGCGGGTGGTGGAGCTGGACCTGGCGCAGCAGCAGGTGCGGTCCTACGGCGGCGGCTACGAGTCGTACCTGGAGGAGCGCGAGATCGCCCGCAGGCACGCGCGCGAGGAGTACGACGAGTACGCGTCCACGCGGGCGTCGCTGGAGGAGCGCGCCCGTGCGCAACGGGCGTGGATGGAGAAGGGCGTGAAGAACGCCCGCCGCAAGGCGCCCGACAACGACAAGGTGGGGCGCAAGTTCCGCACCGAGGCGACCGAGAAGCAGGCCTCGAAGGCGCGGCAGACCGAGCGCCTGATCGAACGGCTGGACGCGGTCGACGAGCCGCGCAAGGAGTGGGAGCTGCGGATGGAGATCGCCGCCGCGCCCCGGTCCGGTTCGGTGGTGTCGGTGCTGCGCGCGGCGGTGGTGACGCGGGGGTCGTTCACGCTGGGGCCGGTGGACCTGCAGGTGGACTGGGCGGACCGGATCGCCATCACCGGGGCCAACGGCTCGGGCAAGTCGACGTTGCTGGCGGCGCTGCTCGGCCGCGTCCCGCTGACCTCGGGCTCGTCGTCCCTCGGGTCGGGCGTCGTGGTGGGCGAGATCGACCAGGCGCGTGGCCTGTTCCTGGGCGACGAGCCGTTGCTGGACGCCTTCGGCGCGGCCGTGCCGGACGTGGCGCCCGCCGAGGTGCGCACGTTGCTGGCGAAGTTCGGGCTGAAGGCGGCGCACGTGCTGCGGACGGCGGCGTCGCTCTCGCCCGGTGAACGCACCCGTGCCGCGTTGGCCCTGCTCCAGGCGCGCGGCGTGAACCTGCTCGTGCTGGACGAGCCGACGAACCACCTCGACCTGCCCGCGATCGAACAGCTGGAATCCGCCCTCGACTCCTACCAGGGCACCCTGCTCCTGGTCACCCACGACCGCCGGATGCTGGACGCCGTGCGCACGACCCGCCGCCTGGTGGTGGCGGCGGGTCGCGTCACCGACCTCTGAGGCCTACCGGTTGCCCTTGATCCACTGCTCCCACGGGATCTGCCAGTCGCCGAAGCCGTCCCACGACTGGAGCACCGGGCCGCCCGAGTTGGTGACCACCACGACGTCGCCCTGCTTGGAGTTGTCGAACACCCACTTGGCGTTCTCGGGCGAGAGGTTCAGGCAGCCGTGGCTGACGTTGCGGTTGCCCTGGTCGCCGATCGACCACGGCGCGCTGTGGAAGAAGATGCCGGAGTTGGACATCCGGAAGGCCCAGTCGACCGGCGTGACGTAGCCGCCGGCCTCCAGCGAGAGGCCGTAGGTGCGGGAGTCCATCACCATGTGGGCGTGCTTCTCCGTGAGGACGTACGTGCCCGTGGGGGTCGGGTTCTGCGCGTCGCCCATGGAGGTCGGCATCGTGCGCACGACCTGGCCGTTGACCTTGGTCACGACCTGGTGCGTCTGGCCGTCCGCCTCGTGGATGACGGAGTCGCCGATCGTGGTGGTGATCAGGCGGTCCTCTTCGCCGTACACGCCGTTGCCCACGTGCTTGCCGTAGATCTTGGCGTTGATCGTGACCTTGGTGCCGGGCGTCCAGTAGGCCTGGGGCCGCCAGTGCGCGGTCTTCTCGTCGAACCAGTAGAAGGCGCCCTCGACGCGCGGTTCCGTGGTGATCGAGATCATGGCCTCGGCGGCGGCCTTGTCCGCGATCGGCTCGTCGAAGTAGAACGCCAGCGGCTGGCCGACGCCGACCGTCGTGCCGTCCTGCGGGTTGACCGAGAGGTAGGTCAGCGTGCGCGGCTTGACGGTGGTGAAGGTGGAGCTCTTGCTGACCGGCTTGCCGTCCGCGCCCTCGCCCGTCACGGCCAGCGTGTAGGTCTTCTGGTAGCCCAGCGGTTCGGTGCTGGTCCACTGCAGACCGTCGGGGCTCAACTGGCCGGCGACGGCCACGCCCTCCGGGTTGGTCAGCGCGACGGAGGTGATCTTGCCGTCGGTGGCCGTGGCCACGACCGGCACGCCGGGCGCCACGTCGACCGCCGCGTCCGCGGGGCCGGTGGTGAGCGACACGGGCTTGGGCGGCGGCGTGGACGACGTGGTGGTCGTCGTCCCGTCCGCGGCCGCCTCCCCGGTCGGCGCCGAGCCGGACGAACAACTTGTGATCAACGTCGCAACCAACCCGATCGCGACGATCCCCAGCGCACTGCGCGCCCCCCGCTTGCGGTACATCCCCGTCCTCCGCTTCATCCCCAGAACGCCCTGACAGTCCGTCACAGGAGTCCGTCGGCGTCCCCTGACAAGGTGACGCCTGGAGGGTTGACGATGTTGCCCGAGATGCTGGATCGTTACCAAGGCGAAGTTCCCCCTGCACCAGGGCGGCACACCTGCCCTGACCAGGCGATTGGGAGCCCGGTCGGACGCTGTGCTAATGTTCTTCGCGTCGGACAGAGCAAGAGAGTCCGAGCGCCGCTAGCTCAACTGGCAGAGCAGCTGACTCTTAATCAGCGGGTTCGGGGTTCGAGTCCCTGGCGGCGCACCACCCAACAATGGGGCCACCCTTTCGGTGGCCCCATTGTTGTTTTCCCCTTTGCGCCGATCCCACCACCGACGGCTGCGCCGATCGCCGGAGCCGGCGCCCGCCCCGGCGGTCCTCCTTGCCCAACCCGGGTGGTTCCGGCCCGAGAAGCCGTCCACGCCGACAGGCCTCCCGTACGGTCGTCCTGTTGCCATGGGGAGGTGACGCACGCGATGGACGAGCGGAAGAACGACTTGTCCGGCTCGGTGGTCGGCGGGGTGGTTCAAGCCGACGCAGTGCACGGCGGCGTCCACTTCCACGGCATTCCGGCGCCGCGCACCGTGCCGCGTCAGTTGCTCGGCGCGCCTGCACATTTCACGGACCGGGCCGCGGAATTGGCCGAACTCGACTCCATTGCCGCTCAGGGTGGCCGCGCGCTGGCGCTGCTGCACGGGCCGGGAGGTGTCGGGAAAACGGCGCTCGCGCTGCACTGGGCGCACCGGACGCGTGACCGTTTCGGCGACGGCCAACTCTACGTCGACCTGGCCGGGTTCAGCGGCGGCGCCCCGGTGCGACCTGCCGACGCGCTAGGGCTGTTCCTGCGAGGTCTGGGCACGCCGCCGGGCCAGGTCCCCGCTGAGCTGGACGAGCGAGCCTCGCTCTACCGGTCGCTCACCGCCGATCGCAGGCTGGTGGTGCTGCTGGACAACGCCGTGGCGGTTGGCCAGGTGCTCCCGCTGCTGCCCTCGTCGTCGGACAGCGCCGTCATCGTCACCAGCCGCAGCAGGCTCGCCGGGCTCGTCGCCGAGGGTGCCCGGCTGGTCGAGGTCGGGCCGTTGGGCGAGTCGTCGGCGGTGCGGCTGTTGAGCCACGCGGTCGGTGGCACCCGGATCACCCGGGAGCAGGCGCACGCGCGTGAGTTGGCCGGGATGTGCGGCGGCCTGCCCATCGCGCTGCGCGTGGCTGCGGCCCGGCTCGCCGCCAGACCCAGGTGGTCGGTGCAGCGTGTGGTGGCGGAATTCACCGACGAGCGCGATCGGCTCTCGGCGCTGTCACCGAGGTCGGAGCTGTCGGTGCGCACCACGTTCGACCTCTCCTACCGGGCGCTGGGACCGGCCGCCGCCGCGCTGTACCGCCGGCTCGCGCAGCACCCCGGACCGGACTTCGGACCGGCGGTGGTGGGCTCGGTGCTGGACGAGCCGCCGGAGCGCGCCCTCGACTTGCTGGACGAACTGGTGCAGGACAGCCTGGTCGAGGAGACCGTCCAGGACCGCTACCGCTTCCACGACCTGCTCCTGCTGCACGCCAGGGACCAGGCCGGTGCCCAGGAGAGGGCAGACGCCCTGCACCGGGTGCTGGAGTGGTACCTCGCCGCCGCGCGGGTCGCCGACCTGGTGGTCACCCCGCACCGCAGGCGGTTGTCGTACGAGTTCCGCGCCACGCCGCCGGGTCAGCCGCGGCTCGCCGACCGCGAGGCCGCGCTATCCTGGTTGGAGACAGAGCGGGCGAACCTGATCGCCGCCGGACGCACGGCGTTGGACCATGGTTGGCCCCACCTCGCCTGGCAGCTGTCAGACGTGATGTGGCCGCTGCTGTTGCACCACAAGCACTACCGCGACCGGTTGGGGATCAATGAGTGCGGGATCGCCGCGGCACGCCGCCTCGGCGACCTCGTGGCCGAGGCGGACATGCTCAAGCGGCAAGGACTCGCTTTGACGACCCTCGGCCGGTTCACCGAGGCCGAGGAGCACCTGACCGCGTCGGCGGATCGCGCCACCACTGCGGGCGACCGACGTGGCGCGGCCGACGCACGGGAGATGTTGGCACTGCTACACCTCGACCGGGACGAGCCCGCCAAGGCGTTGGCCGAGTTGCACGACCTCGTGCGGATCAACCGCGAGCTCGCGGCGGACCGCAGCCTCGGGCTGATCCTGATCCACCTAGGCACGGCGTTGGGCCGCACCGGGCAGCCGGCAGCCGGGCTGGAGGCGCTGCACGAGGCCGTGCGCCTGTTCGACGGACTGGCGGAACCCGACCCGTACAACCGGGCACGCGTGACCCTGGCGATGGCGAAGGTCCACCACCACGACGGCAACGGCGCCGACGCCGACCGCCTCGGCGAGGCCGCGTTGGCCGCGATGCGCGAGCTCGGCTCCGACCGCGGCGCGGCCGAAGCCCACGAGCTCCTCGCCGAGTCGGCCACCGAACGGACCGACGCGGTGCGTGCCGCCGAGCACTGGCGTCACGCGCTGCGGCTGCTGACGAAACTCGGCTCGAACCGCGTAGCGCCGGTGTCAGCCAGGTTGGCGGACGTCGAGCCGTCCACACGGCTCGGCTGAGCTCTGGGCGCGGTGCCGCGCGCACCAGACCGGTAACCCCTGCCGGCGCAGGATCCGCAAGTCGAGACCGGCAGTACCCCAGGCCCGCAGCGACTCGACAGTCGAACACCACGTGTCCGTGTCCGACAAGCACGACGCACGATCCACGAGCGCGAACTCGATCACGTCGTCACCCATCAGCGCGATGATCTCCCCTCCGGACGAGACAACGGCGCGCAGTCCATCGGTCTCAGCAACCATCAGGACCTCCTCCGCCGGGTGTGGGAACCGGTGTCGACGCACGGTGCCGTCCCGGCTCCGCCAAGTCCAGCAGCCGGTAAATGGCACCACGCAATTCCGTGGCCGAACCTCCCGGCCTCGACGTGACGCGCTCGCGCATCAGCTCGCCGAGACGTGGGGCGCCACGTGCGGCGTCGTCGAACTGCGCGAGCAGCGGTCGGTCGAAGGTGAGGCGTGGCGCGACCCGTTGGAGCAACTCCTGCGCCGAACCGTCGCTGAGCACCGCGCTGACCGACGGTTCGGCGAGCACCACCGGCGTGCCGATCGACGCGGCGTAGACGCCGATCGAGCCGTGGTCGGCCACCACCTGGTCGGCGGCCACCACCGCGGCCCGCCAGTCCACCTCCGGCGGCACGACGATCAGCCCGGCGTCGCGGCACTCCGTCAGCCACGCCTCGACCTGCCGCACACCGTGCGCGAACCAGCCGGCCGGGTGCAGCATCGCCGCCACCCGGTAACCGTGCGCGACCAGCTCTTCGAGCAGGCGCGGCAGGAAGTCCTCGAACCGCGCGAACAGCGAGTCCAGCCCCCACGTGGACGTGACCACGAGCAGTCGTTGCCCCGACGCAACGCCCAGCGCCTCGCGGTAGGCGCCCCGCCGGGGCAGGCTGGCCACCATGCGGTCGTAGCAGGGGTCGCCCGCCACCACCGCGACGTCCAACGCCTGCGGGCACTGACGGCGCAGCACTTCCCGCTGGTCCTCGTGCGACAACACGACGGCCGCGGGCAGCACCGCGCCATTGTGCATCAGCCGTTGCGAGTCGAGTCCGTAGACCATCGGCTCATCGCCGACCGACACGGACTTGCCGTACCCGGCGCCGTGCGGCATTAGCAGCAACGGCGCGTGCAGCAGGTGCAGGCTGCCGTACGAGGCCGCCAGCGCCAGGTCGAACCTCTCCCTGGTGGCCTGCTCCCACGGCAGCACGACGCCGCGCGTCGACCTCAGGAAGTCCGCCACGCCGGCGCTGAACGTGTCCGGTGCCTGGCTGAACGTCACCTGCACCCGCGGATCGGACTCCACGAGCTCCACGGCCTCCAACAGGCGTTGTCCGCTGGTCACCGTGTGCACCACGGCAAGCACCTGTCGGCACCTGCCCCTGGTCACCCACCTGGGCGCGTCAATCCCGACCGGCACCCGCAGCCATTCGGTGTTCGTCATCCAGTTCCCCCTCGCGCTCTCCCCCTGCACCGAGCGTGGCGGGCCGGTTTGCCGGTGGACTTGCAGTTCGCTTGCAGCGCCGATCGCCCGGCCCCGCTCACCGAATCGGAGCAAATTTCACCGATGAACTACAGGATCTTGCTCTCCGGCTCCACACTGGCATTCCGGACATACCGTGCCAGCGAGAGGCGGCGTCGGTGGAGTTCATCATCCTCGGAAGGACCCGATTACAGATCGACCGGAATGATGTCAAGTTCGAGTCAGCCAAGCAGCGAGCGCTGCTCGCGTTGTTGCTCTACCACGCGAGGAAACCGGTCTCGAACGAACTCATCGGTCGTGCGTTGTGGCGAGAGATCCCGTCCACGCAGGTCCCGGGCAGGCTTCAGCCGCTTCTCAGCAAACTGCGGAAGTTGCTGAAGAACGCCGGTGTGGGCGACACGATAACTCGCGATGGCATGGCGTACCGCCTCGACGTCGATCCACTGGCGATCGACTACCACCGTTTCCGCAAATTAGCGGAGAAAGGCCGTGCCGCTGCCGCGCACGAGGATCATCGGACCGCCAAAGCATTGTTACAGGAAGCGCTCGACCTGTGGCGTGGGGAGCCGTTGCAGGATGTCGTCGGCCCGTGGGCAGACCACATCCGTGATCAACTGGAGCTGTTCGACCGCCTCATGGCGCAGCAGGCGCTACTCGACAGCCGCCTGCACCTCGGCGAACACGCCGAGGTGGTCGGTGAAGCGCTGCGGCTCACCGAGGACCACCAGACGGACGAGACGTGCGCCCGCCTCTACTTGCAGTCCCTCTACGGCCTCGGCAAGTACTCACGCGCACTGCAGTTCCACGAGCGCTTCAGCGACCGGCTGCTCGACAGCATCGGCGCGGCGCCCGGACCCGAGATGCACAGCGTCTACCGGGCGATCCTGCGCAAACAGGCCAACACCGGCGGCATGGAGTCGGACATCCGACCGTCGTTCCAGCCCGATCTGTTCCGCAAAATCAACACGTTCGCCGGGCGCGCCGGGCTACTCGCCCGCCTCGACTCGATATTGGCCGCAGACGAGCAGAACCAGGTGGTGGTGCTTCACGGGATGCCGGGCGTGGGCAAGACCCAGCTCGCCACGCAGTGGGCGCACCTGCGCGCCCGTCACTTCCCCGACGGTGCCTTCGCCTTGGACCTCCAGGGGTTCGGCCCGGGCTCGCCCCTAGCCGCCGACGACGCGCTCGGCATCCTGCTGACCCGGTTGGGCGAAGGACCAGTCCCAGCCTCGGCCGAGGAACGGCGGATGCGACTGCGATCCGCCTTGGAAGGCAGGCGGTTCCTGCTGCTGCTCGACAACGCGCGCGACGACCGGCACGTCAAGCCGATCCTCGACGCCACCCGGTCGTGCTTCGTGCTGGTCACCGGCCGCACGCAACCGTTCGACCTCTCCGTGCACGAAGACGCCCACGTCGTCCCCGTACCGCCGCTGTCGGCCGAGGAGTCCACTGCGGTGCTGCGGGCCGTGATCGGCACAGGACGGGCAGCCGAGGACCCTGCAGCCGTGGACGAACTCGTCCGCATCGCCACGGGTCTGCCGTTGGCAGTCCGCATCATCGGCAGGCACGTCGACCACCGCCCGGAAACCCCGCTCTCCGACCTGGTGGAGGAGTTCACCCGGGAGGAAGGGCTCGGCGTCCTCGGCTCGCCGGAAGGAGCGGACGAGGAGGGCAGCGGTCTCCGGGCGGCGTTCTCCTGGTCTTACCGCAGTCTGCCCGCCGAGACCGCCCGGATGTTCCGCCTGCTCGGGCTGCACCCGACGACGGAGTTCAGCACCGCGGCAGCCAGTGGACTGCTCGGTGAGCCCGAGAGCACCGCGGAGCGGCACCTGCGCACGCTCAGCTCGGCCAACCTCGCACAGCACGTCGCGACGCGCCGGTTCCGCTTGCACGACCTACTGCACGACCACGCCTTCGACTTGGCCGACCGGGAGGAATCACCCGCAGACCGGAAGGCCGCCCGCAGAGGCATGCTGGACTACTACCTCAGCACCGCGATCGCGGCGTGGCACACCCTGAACCCGAAGCTCAACCCGGTCCCGGCCCTGGAGGGCGTGCCGGTGGCCCTGGGGTTCGACAGCGACGAGGAGGCACTCGGCTGGTTCGCCGGCGAGCGGGCGAACCTCGTCGCCGCGGTGGTGCGCGCGGACGACTTCCCGGAACACTCTTGGCGACTGGTGGCCAACCTCCACGGAGCCTTCCTCAGACTTGGGTACTTCGAAGACCTCCTGAGCTGCCAGGCCGTTGCCGTGGAGGCCACATCGAGGCTGCCGGACAGGTCGGCGCTCGCCGGCACGCTGATCAACTCCGCCAGCGTCCACTACCGACTCCACCAGTACGACGACGCCGTTCGGATCGGCCAAGAGGCGTTGATGGTGCTGCGTGACGTCGAGCGATCGGAACTGCGTCCCGTGATGATCCACAACCTGGCGTCCGCCCACTTGGACCGCGGTGAGATCGGTCGGGCGACCACCCTCTTCAACGAGGCGTTGGCGTTGGCGCGCGAGATCGGTACCCGGGATGTGGAGGCGGCTGCTCTGGAACGGCTGGGCCTCACCTACCACCGGCAGGGACGCGAGGTCGAGGCCCTCGACCACTACCGGGCCGCGTTAGCCGCCTGGGAGGTCATTGAGAATCACCACGGACGTGCCACAGTGCTGGCCAAGATGGTCGAGTACCTGCACGAACAGGGCAAACACGCCGAATCCGTCGAATTATTGCCCACCGCGCTGGAAGCGATCCGGATCAGCGGCGACCAACCCCTGATGGTGGACGTGCTGGCGGTCGCCACCGAGGCCCACTACGTGCTGGGGGACTTCGACCAGGCGATCGCGATGGGTGAACGGGCGGTCGGGTTCCCCGAGACGGGCACCGACGACGGGCACGCGCGGGCCCTGCACGCAGCCGGGCACGCACTGGTCGCCATCGGCGACCTGACCGCGGCTGAACAACGGTGGGTTCGCGCCGCAGACCTGCACGGGCCGGATAGCGCTGCGCGTCAGGACATCCTCGACCATCTGCAGGCGCTGCGGCGGTTCGGACGTCCTATCCCGAACCCTCGCCGAAGCACCGATGTGGTGGTCGTCCCATGCCGCGATGCCACGCTCCGTAACCTCAGCTGACGCATCACCCGCTAGTAGAGTGGGTGTCACCCGACCCGGTGAGATCCACTTCTGATGTGGATGGTTAGCCTCACCCGGTGGTTCGACGTTCAACGAAGATTATCGCGGTACTCGCTACCTCCGCTTCACTGCTGATCGCCACGGCGACGACCGCCTTGGCGTGGCCAACGGTCATCCACGGAATCGAGTCGAGAACGACCACTGTTGAGCAGCAGGTCTATGCCCCGAACACACCCATGACCATGGTGGTGTGGACCGAGCGCGAGCCGCTCGACTACCCGAACGCGATCGAGATCCGGCGGGCGGTGAGCAAGCGCGTCCCCTGAACATCCGGGTCGAGAACCGCGTCGGCGTTGCGGTCCAGGCGGTTGTACGACTTGGCCAGCAGCCAGTGCGCGGCCTCGGCTCCTATCGGGGTCAGCGGGCCCTGGTCGGCCAGGCGGGTGCGGGCGGTGGCGACGTCGCGGGTGGCGAAGGCGGTGCGCACCTCGCCGCCGGACAGCTCGTCGATCAGGAACACCATGGCGTGCTCGTCGGCGGCGAACCGGTACGTGCAGATCAGGGCCAGGTAGCCGGCGTCGATCGAGCGGTCGCAGATCCAGGCGCCGCCGACGGTCAGGGCGGGGCCTGCGGGGGTGACGGCGTTCGCCGCCCACTCGCGCGGCCGGCCGGTGAGCACGGCGGCCAGGACGCGCAGCAGGGCGTGGTTGCGCCGGCTGGGCAGCGACACGGCGTGCTCGATCAGGCCGGCCCAGAACTCCTCGTCGGGCCGGAGGTCGGCGACCGCGCTGCTGACCGTCAGCTCCGCCTCCAGCGGGTCGAGGACTTGCGGCAGGGTGCGACAGCGGTGCACGACCTCTCGTTGTGCCGTGGTCAGCGGCGTCCCCTGTGGACGGTTGACCACCACGATCGGCCGCCGCCTCGGCACCTGCGTCTTCCGGCTCACCGCGCGAGGCTGGCACGTCGGGGCGTCCACGGGGCCGCAACGCGCACCGGGTGCGGCGACACCACACCCGAAAGGGGACAATCGGCAGTCGTGGACTCCCTGCGCGAGGCGTTGTGGCGGGCCGCGGCGAATCGCCGGGCCCGGCTGCCGCGCACCTCCTCCTTCCCACCGGCCGAAGTGGACGACGCGGTCCAGGCGGTGCTGAGGCGTGCCTTCGAGCACCTCTGGGAACACGGCTGGCTGCCCTACGACGTGTACGAGGTCGTACGGCGGAACGAGGACGAGCGCGCGCTCTCGTTCCTGGTCGACTCGCTGGCCATCGAGGCGTCCCGCTACCCGGCGTTGCACCCGCGCTGGCGGGAGCAGCTGGAGGAGATCGAGGCGGCGGTGTGGTGGGACGCCTCCCAGCCGCACGTCGACCAGTGGGCGAGCAGGCACATCGAGACGCGTGACGACGCCGTGGCCGCCGCGGTCGCGGTGCTGGCGGTGCTGGTCACGTTGCCGGGGCTGCCGGTGATCGTGCCGAAGCCGGGCACGCCGCTGGCCGCGGTCGACCACCACCACGTGGACCCGAAGATCCTCAACCGGGTGCGCGGGCTGCTGGCCAAGGCGGAGTCGACCGCGTTCCCGGACGAGGCGGAGGCGCTGTCGGCCAAGGCGCAGGAGTTGGTGACGCGGCACGCGTTGGAGCGGATGCCCCTCGACGCGCCGACGACGACGTCCCGCCGGCTGTGGCTGGACAAGCGGTACTTCGACGGCAAGGCGCAGGTCGTGCACGTGGTCGCGACGGCGAACCGCTGCCGCGCCGTGGTGTACGACCTGGGGTTCGTGGCGCTCGTCGGCGAGGAGCTCGACCTGGAGATCGTGGAGCTGCTGTCGGCGTCGTTGCTGGTCCAGGCGACGCGGGCGATGGTCGCGGCGGGTGAGAAGGCGCGCAAGGGCGACGAGGCGCGGTCGGCGGCGTTCCGCAAGTCGTTCCTGCTGTCCTACGCGCACCGGGTCGGGGAACGGCTGCGCGCGGCGAACGAGGTGCCCGACGACGACCGGCTGCTGCCCGTGCTGGCTGAGCGCAAGAAGGCGGTGGAGGAGTACTTCGGCGCGATGTTCACCCGGACCGTCGCCAAGTCGACGCCGGTGCGCAGCGCGGCGGGGTGGGACGCGGGCCGGACGGCGGCGGACCGGGCACACCTGTCGATCACCTGACCTGCGAGCGATTACCGGCCGGCCGGAGTTCCGGGCGTTCTGCGCGACCGACGAGCGGGCGCGGGCATGCTGTGGACGCCGGCTCGCGAGGTGATCGCCGAGGTGGGGCCGGAGGTGCGTGCCGCGCTGCGCGACCGCGTGGTGTCCAACTTCCTGGGGTTCCTGCGTGACGTGCACGTGCTCGCGGTGCTGCGCGGGCACGGGCTGGACGTGCGGGTGCACCCGTTGGCGGACACCGTGTTCAAGGTGGACGCGTGGGTGGAGCGGCTGATCCTCAACCCCCGCGGCGGTGGGCAGCGGTCGCAGGACCTGCTGGTGCACGCGATGCCGCCGTTCTTCTTCACGGATCTGGGAGTCACGGAGTTCACGCAGGTCGGCGCGGCCTCGCTGCCGTCGCGGTCGCAACTGGACCGGGCGGCGCGGAGGCTGCGGGACGTGCTGCGCCCGGATGAGCCATCATGGCCGGGTGCCGAACCTGGAGACGACGGACGACGTCCGCGCCCGGATGAGCAAGCAGCGCTCCCGTGACACGGCCATCGAGGTGGCGTTGCGGCGCGAACTGCACCGGCTGGGGCTGCGGTACCGGGTGCACCAGCGGCCCGTGCGCGGGGTGCGGCGCGAGGCGGACGTGGTGTTCGGGCCGGCCAAGGTGGCGGTCTTCGTGGACGGGTGCTTCTGGCACGGCTGCCCGGAGCACGGCACGTGGCCCAAGCGCAACGGCGAGTTCTGGCGGACCAAGATCGAGACGAACCAGGCGCGTGACGCGAACACCGACCAGGTGCTGGCGGACGCGGGGTGGCTGGCGGTGCGGGTGTGGGAGCACGAGGACCCGGCCGTCGCGGCGAGTCGGGTGCGGAGCACGGTGTTGCGGCGGCGCGGTCGGCTAGCCTGAGTTCGTGCTGTCCATGATCGACCTGTTCGCCGGCTGTGGCGGCATGACCTCCGGGTTCGCCGCGGCGGGCGGTTACCGGCCGGTCATGGCGGTCGAGTGGGACCTGCACGCGGCGGCGACGTACGCGGCGAACTTCGGCGAGGACCACATCCGCTGGTCGGACATCGCGGCCGTGCCGGACAGCGCGATCCCCGAGGTCGACGTGATCGTGGGCGGCCCGCCGTGCCAGGGGTTCTCGAACCTCGGCTCGAAGGACGTCGACGACCCGCGCAACTCGTTGTGGCGCGAGTACCTGCGGTTCGTGCGCAAGGCGCGGCCGTCGGTGTTCGTGATCGAGAACGTGGACCGGTTCCTGGCGTCGACGGAGTTCGCGCTGCTCCAGGCCGAGACCGAGGGCTACGAGCTGAGCTTCGGCATCCTGCTGGCGTCGGATTTCGGCGTGCCCCAACGGCGTCGGCGCACGATCGTCATCGGCTCGCGGATCGGGCGCGTCCCGCTGCCGGTCGCGACGCACCCGCGCGGGCACTGGCACACGGTGGGTGACGTGCTGCGCGGACTGCCGGAGCGGCCGGTGACGACCGCGTTGCCGAAGTCGGTGGTGGAGTTCTTCGGCCGGGAGCTGCCGGGGCCGTTCAAGAGCCCCGAC
Source organism: Actinosynnema sp. CA-299493 (assembly GCF_050946825.1). Classification (NCBI taxonomy): domain Bacteria; kingdom Bacillati; phylum Actinomycetota; class Actinomycetes; order Pseudonocardiales; family Pseudonocardiaceae; genus Actinosynnema; species Actinosynnema sp. CA-299493. Next base: position 1,328,876 of record NZ_CP191993.1, on the reverse strand, counting down.
CTGCACATCGGCCGCAACCCCACGCCGCTGTCGCTGGAGCGGTACCGCCACATCCCGCCGGGCGGCGGTCGGTTCGACCTGCCGACGGAGCTGTTGCCGCGGTGCTGGCGGGAGAAGAAGACCGGCACGACGGACGTGATGGGCCGACTGCGGTGGGACGAGCCGTCGGTGACCATCCGCACGGAGTTCTACAAGCCGGAGAAGGGCCGCTACCTGCACCCGCAGTGGGAGCCGGGCGAGGGCGGCCACCGGGTCGACCGCCCGATCACGCACCTGGAGGCGGCGCGGCTGCAGTCGTTCCCGGACTCGTTCGAGTGGTGCGGTTCGAAGATCGAGGTGGCCAGGCAGATCGGCAACGCCGTACCGCCGTCGTTGGCGAGGGCCATCGCCGAGCACCTCAAGCCGTACCTGACGGGTGCCGAGCCGACCGCGCCGAGCTGCCCGCTCTGCCCCTGATCCACCGGGGTCCCCGCCGCGCGAACCGGAATTGTCGGACCCCTCCACTAGCGTCATCACCATGACGACAACCACGTACGAGAACGCGGTCCGCATCGGCTCCACGACCTACCAGGTGGTGGCCACCGCCGACCCGGACCTCTCCGTCGACCTGGCCGGTGTCGACTCGTCGGGCGTCCTGGTGGCCGAGGGCACCCTCCGCCTGCCCGCGGACGCCGGCGCGAAGATCGGCAAGCTGCTGGCGCAGGTGCTGGAGGCCTTGGGCAGGCTGAGCGCGCCGTCCTCGCTGTCGGCCCGCGACCGCCCGGCCAACGCCAACCAGCCGTGGACGCAGGACCTGGACGACGGCCTGCGCGCCGACTGGCTGGCCGCCACCACCGAGACCCCGACCACTGACCTGATCCGTTCGATCGCCAAGCGGCTGGAGCGCTCCCCCACCTCGATCAGGTCGCGGCTGGCCAGGGTGGGCTGCGACCCGGACGTGCCCGGCCGGGAGTTGTCCCCGGACGGCGCGCGGGTGTTCCGGGTTCAGGGTCGGGATCAGGGCCGGGTCAGGGGCAAACCCGATTCGGGAGGGGAGGGCGTCGAGTGATGCTCGTGGTGGACGCGTAGGGCGAGGAAAGGACCTCTCGTGGAGATCACCGGGCTCATCTCGGCGCTGGTCATCGGCGTGCTCGTCGGTGGCCTCGGGCGGCTGGTCGTGCCGGGCAGGCAGAAGATCTCGATGGTGATGACGCTCCTGGTCGGTATCGCGGCGGCCCTGGTGGGCACGTTCGCGGCGTCGGCCCTGGGCGTCTCGGACACCGCCGGCATCGACTGGCTGGAACTGGCCCTCCAAGTCGGCCTGGCCGCCATCGGTGTGACCACCCTGGCCCGCAGGAGGTCCCGCCAACCCCAGTGACCACCTCACCGCAGGGCAGGCCGCCGGCCCCACCTCCTGTCCGGCCTGCCACCGGTGCCCCGCACGCCCATGAACCGATGCCGCCCTGCCCTGCCCTGCGAGCTGGATCGCAGCGGTTGGTCTGGCACGGCACGGCCTGGCACGGCAGGGCTCGATGGCCTGACCCGGTCTGGTTCCGGCGCTCCAGCGCGCCCGGAGCGGTCTGGAACGGCCTGCCGAGGGCTGGGCAGCCGACCCGGGTTCGACTGCACCAGCCACGTGCCGCCACCGCCTACCTGTCACGGCTCGCTCAGCCGGGCGCATGGCAGGCGACCGGCCAGGCGCATGGGTGGCGCTGCCGGATGTGTGCGCGACAGATCGCGTGACCCGGCGCCTGGGGCAGTCGGCGGCCCCGGTTCGAGGACGGGCCGCGCGGTCAGGTGGGCGGCGGGGAGTGGGCGGGGGCGTTGCGGAGTGGGCGGGGCAGCGGGAGTGGGCGGGGTGGGGTGGTTGGGGATTGGGGCGGTGGGGTGGTCCGAGTGGTTGGGTGGGGGCGGGTTGGGGGCGGGGTTGGTTCAGGCGCATAGTGCTGTTCGTGTTGGTGTTGCATGCGTTGGGCGTGGGCAGTGGGCGGGTTGGGGTTTGGGCGGAGGATTCGCTCTTGCCGGAGCGGGTTGGTGGGAGGTTGCCTCGGCGGGCGGTGGGGCATCCGTTCGCGGTTGGTGGGGCGACGCTTGAGCGGTTGGTCGGCGGGGTGGTCGGGGAGGTTGCCCTGAGGCTCCCCTCCTACGCGGGTGGGCCGGTGGGGTCGCCCGAGTTGGTCCGGGAGACCGCCGGTGGGCGGCGGGGCGCGCTGCGGTGGCGGGAGTGGGTGGTTCCGGTGGTGTGGGTCGAGGAGGTGGGCGGGTCGCTGCCGCCGGACTGCCGGGGTGGTGCTTCGTGGAAGTTCCTGGACGACGTCCTCGGGTTCGGGCGGGAACTGGTCCGGCGTGGTCGGGTGCTGCCGTCGCTGGACGGGGACGGGTTCGCGAGGTGGCGGGCCGCGTTGTCCGGGGTGGACTCGTTGCGCTTCGCCGCGCTGCGGGCGAGTGCGCCGCCGTCGTTCCGGGGCTCCGACGGGCCTGGCGACCTGGTCGAGGAGGTGCTGGACCGCGCGGTCGACCGTGAGGTCAGGGCGGCGTTGCGGGGTGCCCGACCGGGCGGCGACGGGGTTGTGGGGCGGTGGCTGGACGCGTTGGTGGACGAGCCGCGCGTGGTCGGTGAGGTGGGTGCGTTGCGCGCCAGGGTGGCGACTTGGCGGGCCAACGGGTTGCGGCAGAGTCCTGTTCGGACCTGCTTCCGGCTCAGCTCACCCGACCAGGGCGGCATGGCGAAGGACGGGTGGCGGGTCGAGTTCCTGCTCCAGGCCGTGGACGAACCGAGCGTCGTGGTGACGGCGGAGCAGTTGTGGCACAAGCAGGATGCCGTCCTGCGGCGGTGGGTCGGCCGACCCGAGGACGTGTTGCTCGGCGACCTCGGACGGGCCGGTCGGCTCTACCCGACGCTGGATCGGGCGCTCTCCGCCCGGCGGCCCGTCGAGCTGGCGCTGGACGTCGAAGGCGCCTACGACTTCCTCCAGCACGCGGCGGTGCTGGCGGAGGCGGGCTTCGGCGTGATGCTGCCCTCGTGGTGGCGGCAACCCCACCGGCTCGGGCTCCGGCTCACGGCCACCAGTCGCGGCACGGCGGGTCAGGTCGCGAAGGAGAGCGAGCTCGGCCTGAAGGTCCTGGTCGACTACCGGTGGGAACTGGCGGTCGGCGACGAGCGGCTGACCGAGGCCGAGCTCCAGTCCCTCGCCGAGGCCAAGGTGCCGCTGGTCCGGGTCCGCGGCCAGTGGGTGCACGTCGACCCGAAGCGCCTCGCCGCGGGCCTCGCCTTCCTCAAGCGGGGCGGCGGGCAGATGACGGCGGCGCAGGTCCTGCTGCACTCCGGCCTGCACCCGGAGGACGCCGACCTGCCACTCCCGCTGAACGGGGTCAGCGCCACCGGCTGGCTGGGAGACCTGCTCTCCGGCGAGGTCGAGCACCACCTGGAGCCGGTCGGGCAGCCGAAGGGCCTGGTCGCCGAACTCCGCCCCTACCAGCAGCGCGGCCTGGCCTGGCTCGCGTTCCTCGACCGGCTGGGCCTGGGCGCGTGCCTGGCCGACGACATGGGCCTCGGCAAGACCGTCCAACTGCTGGCCCTGGAAGCGCACAACCGCGCGCACGGCAAGCGCCTGCCGACGCTGCTGGTCTGCCCGATGTCCGTGGTCGGCAACTGGCAGCGCGAGGCCGCCCGCTTCACGCCCGGCCTGGAGGTGCGCGTCTACCACGGCGCGGAGCGCGCCCTCGACGCGAACTGCGACCTGGTCATCACCACCTACGCGGTCGTCGCGCGTGACGCCGGGAAGCTCGCCGACGTGAGCTGGGACCGCGTCGTGCTGGACGAGGCGCAGAACATCAAGAACAGCTCCACCCGGCAGTCGAAGGTGGTGCGCGCGATCCCCGCACGGCACCGCGTGGCGTTGACCGGCACGCCGGTGGAGAACCGGCTGGCCGAGCTGTGGTCGATCATGGACTTCGTCAACCCCGGTGTCCTGGGCACGGTCAGCACGTTCCGCGCCCGCTTCGCCGTGCCCGTCGAACGCCACCACGACGAGGACGCCGCCGTCCGCCTGCGCCGGATCACCGGCCCGTTCGTGCTCCGCCGCCTCAAGACCGACCCGCGGATCATCACCGACCTGCCGGACAAGATCGAGGTCAAGCAGCTGTGCACGCTGACCGCCGAACAGGCCACGCTCTACCAGGCCGTGGTGGACGACATGCTGGCCAAGATCGCCGAGGCGGAGGGCGTCAAGCGCAAGGGCCTGGTCCTGGCCACGATGTCGCGCCTCAAGCAGGTCTGCAACCACCCGGCGCAGCTCCTCGGTGACGGCTCGCGCGTCGCCGGCCGCTCCGGCAAGCTCACCCGGCTGGAGGAAATCCTGGACGAAGCGCTGGCCGACGGCGACAAGGCGTTGTGCTTCACCCAGTTCACCGCCTTCGGCTCCCTCGTGGTGCCCCACCTGGCCGCCCGGTTCGACACCGAGGTCCTCTACCTGCACGGCGGCACGCCGAAGCGGCAGCGCGACGAGATGGTGCGGCGGTTCCAGGCCGACGACGGCCCGTCGATCTTCGTGCTCTCGCTGAAGGCAGGCGGCACGGGGCTGAACCTGACCGCCGCCAACCACGTCATCCACCTCGACCGCTGGTGGAACCCGGCCGTGGAGGACCAGGCCACCGACCGGGCGTTCCGCATCGGCCAGCGCAACCACGTGCAGGTGCGCAAGTTCGTCTGCGTCGGCACGCTGGAGGAGCGCATCGACCGCATGATCGAGGAGAAGCGCGGGTTGGCGCAGCTCGTGGTCGGCGCCGGTGAGGACTGGCTGACCGAGATGTCGACCGGCGAGCTGCGCGAGCTGTTCGCCCTGTCCGGGGAGGCCGTCGGTGACTGACTGGCACAGGTACCGGCCGCCGTCGCGGCCGATCCGGGTCGAGGGCGGCCTCACGCTGCGCAGCAAGCGGGGTGACGTCGCGCAGACGTGGTGGTCGCGGCGGTTCCTCGAGGTCCTGGAGTCGTTCGGCATGGCAGGCCGCCTGAACCGCGGTCGGGCGTACGCGCGCACCGGCCAGGTGATGAGCCTGTCCCTGTCCTCCAGCCTGGTGGTGGCGCTGGTCACCGGCACGCGCCCCGAGCCGTACCGGGCGCGGATCGGGGTGCGGAAGTTCACCGACGACGACTGGCGGCGCATCGAGCACGCGCTGGCCGACCAGGCGATCTTCGCGGCCAAGCTGCTGGCGGGCGAGATGCCGCCGGAGATCGAGGACGTGTTCGCCGACCTCGGCCTCACGCTGTTCCCGAGCACGATGCGCGAGCTGCACATGGACTGCACGTGCCCGGACTGGGAAGTGCCGTGCAAGCACCTCGCCGCCACCTGCTACCTGCTCGCCGAGTCGTTCGACACCGACCCGTTCGAGATCCTGGCCTGGCGCGGGCGGTCCCGCGAGGACCTGCTGGACCGGCTGCGCGACCTGCGCGCGCCCGTCCCCGCCGAGCCGACCGAGGCGGTGCCCGAGCCGGCGGACTCCTTCGCCGACTTCTGGGCACGCCCGAAGGTCGCCGAGGTCGTGCCGGACGTCGTGGAGCCGACCACGAGGCGCCCGGACGCGCTGTTGGACCAGCTCGAACCGCTCGTCGTGGACGGTCGTTCGGTGACCGACGACCTGCGGCCCCTGTACCGGCGGATGGCGAAGCCCTGACCGCGCCCTGACCGCCCACCCCGGCACTCGCGCTCCCGGCGGGCGGGCCGAATAAGTTACCGACTGGTAGCGTGCGGCGGCGACGAAGGGAGAACCCCGTGCTGTTCCACCCGAACACCCACGACTTCGGACACCTGGACGCGGAGAGCCGCCGCCTGCTGCGCGCGACCGTCGACTGGTTCGAGGAGCGCGGCAAGCGCCGCTTGATCGCCGACGACCAGGCCAAGGTCTGGTACGCGGAGTTCCTGGACTTCGTCGCGCGCGAGAAGCTGTTCGCGACCTTCTGCACGCCCGCCGCCGAGGCCGACGGCAACCCCGACAAGCGCTGGGACGCCGCCCGCAACGCCGCGTTGAGCGAGGTCCTCGCCTTCTACGGCCTCCAGTACTGGTACGCCTGGCAGGTCACCGTGCTGGGCCTGGGCCCGATCTGGATGAGCGACAACGCCGCGGCCCGAAAGAAGGCCGCCGCGCTGCTCGACCGGGGCTCGGTGTTCGCGTTCGGGCTGTCGGAGAAGGAGCACGGCGCGGACGTCTACTCCACCGACATGGTCCTCACGCCCACCGCCACCGGCTTCACCGCGACCGGCGGCAAGTACTACATCGGCAACGGCAACGTGGCCGGCATGGTGTCGGTCTTCGGCCGGCGCGCGGACGTCGAGGGCCCGGACGGGTACGTGTTCTTCGCCGTCGACTCGCAGCACGAGAAGTTCACGCTGGTCAAGAACGTGGTCGACTCGCAGATGTACGTCAGCGAGTTCCACCTGGACGGCTACCCGGTCACCCCGGACGACGTCCTGCACACCGGTCCGGACGCGTTCAGCGCCGCCCTCAACACGGTCAACGTGGGCAAGTTCAACCTGTGCACGGCCTCGATCGGCATCGACGAGCACGCGTTCTACGAGGCCATCACGCACGCCCACAACCGGGTCCTGTACGGCAAGCGGGTCACCGACTTCCCGCACGTGCGGCAGAACTTCGTGGACGCCTACGCGCGGCTCACCGCCATGAAGCTGTTCGCCGACCGCGCCGCGGACTACTTCCGCAGCGCGTCCCCCGAGGACCGCCGCTACCTGCTGTTCAACCCGATCACCAAGATGAAGGTCACCAGCGAGGGCGAACGGGTCGTCGACCTGCTCTGGGACGTGATCGCGGCCAAGGGCTTCGAGAAGGACACCTACTTCTCGATGGCCGCCCGCGACATCCGCGCGCTGCCGAAGCTGGAGGGCACGGTCCACGTCAACCTGGCCCTCGTGCTCAAGTTCATGCCGAACTACCTGTTCCAGCCCGCCGCGTACGCCGACGTCCCGACCAGGCACGACCCGGCCGACGACGACTTCTTCTGGCGGCAGGGACCGGCCCGGGGGCTGGGGCAGGTCACGTTCCACGACTGGGAGACGGCCTACCGCGAGCACGCGCACGTGCCCAACGTGGCCCGCTTCCACGAGCAGGCACGGGGGCTGCGCACCCTGCTGACCACCGCCGCGCCGGACGACGAGCAGCAGGCGGACCTGGACTTCCTGCTCAACCTCGGCCACCTGTTCACGCTGGTCGTCTACGGCCAGCTGGCGCTGGAGCAGGCCCGGCTCACCGACCTGGACGCCGACGTGCTCGACCAGGTGTTCGACGTGCTGGTGCGCGACTTCTCGGCCTACGCGGTCGCGCTGCACGGCAAGGCGTCGTCCACCGAGGCGCAGCAGGGCTGGGCGGTCGCGCAGGTCCGCAAGCCCGTTGTCGACCAGGCCCGCTTCGAACGCGTCTGGGGCAAGGTCGCGGCGCTGTCCGGCGCATACGGAATGCGTCCCTGAGTGATCACGGTAAGGCGGCGGTGAACACCCGCCGCCTTACCGGCGAAGCGCCAGGTAAACGATTAAGCGCGGCTGGCAGTCCGTCGGCCGCTCGGGCAATGGCACCAATCACGGCCACTCCGACCGGACGGTCGCGCGCACCGCTCGACGGGTGAACGCACGCCCGTTCGCGCACACCTCGACGCGGATGCCGTCTTGACTGGTGGGTGCGCTGCGTGTTTCGTCGTCAGCTACCGACGAACCGGAGGGAATCGCGCGCATGACCGCGTCCAAGGCACTGCGGGCCCTGCGGGAGGCGATCGTGCTGGAGCACCTGGAGTCGGAGAACGAGCACGAGTTCGACACCGCCGTGGGCACCTTCGACCACCCCCGGTGCGAGATCGTGGCGACCGGTCAGGTGTTCGACGGTCGGGCCGAGGTCGCCGACTACTACGCCCGCGTCCGCGACGCGTTCCCGGACCGGCGCAGCACGCTGGTCGAGCTGCACCACGCCGACGACGCGGTGATCGTGGAACTGGAGCTGCGGGGCACCCACCAGGGCGGTCTCCGCGGCGAGGGGCCCCCAGGGCGTGCCTACCGGGTGCGCGCGACGGCGTTCTTCGTGTTCGACGACGCCCGGCTGGTCGGCAAGCGGGTCTACGGCGGGCAGGTCGACCAGACGCCCGCGCTGAGGGTCTGAGCAACGATTCGGGCCGCCACCCCCCGCGACAGCGGGGAGTGGCGGCCCGAAAAGATCCAGGTCCTGGTGGTGACCCGGATTAGGTCAGAGCGGTCGAACCGCCTGCGCCTGCGGGCCCTTCTGGCCCTGGCCGATCTCGAACTCCACCCGCTGGTTCTCTTCCAGGGTGCGGTAGCCGTTGCTCTGGATCTCCGAGTAGTGCACGAACACGTCGGCGCCACCGTTGTCCGGGGAGATGAAGCCGAAGCCCTTCTCCGCGTTGAACCACTTGACGGTGCCCTGAACTGCCATCTTGCTACTTCTCCTCTAACAGGTGCCGGATCGCGCTTGCGACCACCGGGTCAGCTAGGGCCCCGGCCCCTCCTGGCGAGGAAAGTTCGGCGCCCGCAACTCCGTTCCGCGAGCGTGGTGGAACACGAACACAGAATGGTACGACCGAAGACAGTCAACCATGAGATCCCGCCGGCAGTCGAGCGGAAGAATGCGGCGAGTCGCACTGCTACCGTGGGCGAGGTCGCGATCACAGGGGGTCTCCGATGCCTGAACCGATGCTGGTCTCCATCGCCGCGTCGCTCGCCTCGCGGGCCGTCGCCGGCCTGTACGAGCTGGTCCGCGCCAAGTTCGCGGACGATCCCGTCGCCACCGCGGCGCTCACCGCCGCCGAGGGCGCGCCCGAGGACTCGCCCGAGGTCAAGGCGCTGGGCGAAGCGCTGGAGCGGACCGTCGAGGCCGATCCGGGCTTCGGGGCGGAGCTGCGGGCCCACCACGCCGTCACGCAGACCGGCCGGGTGTCCAACCAGATCTCCGGCACGGTGCACGGCAACGTCGTGCAGGCGGGCGACATCCAGGGCGGCATCAGGTTCAAGTAACCCCGCCGGGTGAAGATGGGGTGGTGTACGCGCTCCACCTGCCCCAGTCCCGGCTGCTGTTCTTCTTCCTCGGCCTGGTGCTCACCTTCGTCTTCATCCGGATCAGCGTCCGCCTGATCCGGGCCAAGGTGCGCTGGTGGCCGGGCAACTTCACGCCCGGCGGCACGCACATCCACCACGTCGTGTTCGGCGCCGTCTTCATGCTGCTCGGCGGCATGACCGGGTTGGCCGTGCCGGACGACCAGCACGGGGTGCGGGTTGCCGCGGCGGCCCTGCTCGGCGTCGGCGCGGCCCTCGTGCTCGACGAGTTCGCGCTGCTCCTGCACCTGCGCGACGTGTACTGGACCAAGGACGGCCGACTCTCGGTGGACGCGGTGTTCCTGGCCATCGGGATGACCGGCCTGCTGCTGCTCGGCGCCCGCCCGGTCGGCTACGAGGAGTTCTACGGCGAGGGCGTGGCCGTGCGCGTGCTGCTCATCCTGGTCAACCTCGCGTTCGCCATCGTGGCGCTGCTCAAGGGCAAGGTGTGGACCGGGCTGATCGGGCTGCTGGTGCCCGTGCTGCCGGAGATCGGCGCGCTGAGGCTGGCCCGGCCCGGCTCGCCGTGGGCCCGGTGGCGGTACACCGAGGGCTCGCGCAAGCTGCGCCGCGCGTACCGCCGCGAGGCCCGCATCCGCCGGCCGCTGATCCAGGTGAAGATCCGGGTGCAGGAGTTCATCTCCGGGCGGCACGACGAGGAGGGCTAGGCCGGGGCTGTCCGGCTCGGCGGTCTCCGCTTCCGCGAACGCCCGCGCTCGCCGAAGGGGCTCGGGCTGGTCGAGCTGCTGATGGTGATGGTGCGCTGGACGGCGGGCGAGGCGGGCCCGCCCGTGCTCTACCGCCACCACGCGTGCGGCCGGATCGCGCACGTGGAGCCGCACTGCGCGGAGTGCGGCGGGCCGATGGGGCCGGCCGGCATCGACGTGCTGCCCGGCCCCGGAGCCGCCTAGCCGTTCAGGATGCCCAGCTCGGCGCAGTCGTCGGCGGTGTCGCCCGCGCACAGGTCCGCGTGCTTGACCACGCCCTCGGCCACCAGCGTGCGCACGTTGTCCCGGGCGATCAGGTCCGCGCCCAGCAGCACCGACTTCACGTCCCGCTTCGCCACCAGGTCGCGGGTGTTGCCGGTGGCCAGGTCGTCCGCGCCGCTGAGGTCGCCGCGGGCCACCGCGATGGCCAGCCGCGCCGCCGCCTCGGCCTCGTCCCGGATCGGCTTGTAGACCGTCATGCACTGCTCGCCGCGCAGGATCGCCCGCAGGCCCTCCAGCGTGGCGTCCTGACCGGTCACCGGCACCCTCCCGGCCAGCCCCTTGGTCTTGAGCACCTCGATCGCCGCGCCGGCCAGCCCGTCGTTGGCCGCGACCACGCCGTCCACCGCGCCGCCGGCGGCCGACAGCATCTGCTCGAACGCGGCCTTGCCGAGCACCGGGTCCCACTTGTCGACGGGCTTGCTGTCGACCAGCTTCAACGCGCCGGTGTCGTACTTGGGGCCGAGCTTGCGGCGCTGGCCGTCGAAGAACAGGGTGGCGTTGTTGTCCGTCGGCGCGCCCTGCAGCTCGATGATCCGCGCGCCCTGCTTGTCGCCGAGGCACTTGAGCAGGCCCTCGGCCTGCAACTCCCCGACGTTGAGGTTGTCGAACGAGACGTAGTAGTCGGCCTGGCCGCCCAGGCTGATCCGGTCGTAGTTGATGACCGGGATGCCCGCCTCCCGGGCCTTGCGCTCGACCTCCGCGCCGCCCTCGGGGCTCAGCGGCGTCGTCATCAGCACCTTCACGCCGCGCCCGATCATCTCGTCGGCGATGCTGGCGAACTTCGCCTCGTCACCGTCCGCGTTCTCGATCAGGCCCTCGATGCCCGCGAAGTTCAGCGCCTGGAGCAGCAGCGGCCGGTCCTGGTCCTCCCAGCGGTCCGACGACGAGCGGTCCGGCAGGATCACGCCGACCACCGGCCGCGGCGCCCGGCTGCCCGTCGGCGGCGCGAGCGGGTCGACCTCCGCGCCGCAACCGACGGCGAGGAGCGCGACGAGACCACAGGACACGGCTCTGACTAGCCTTCGCATTCGCCAACCCCTTGCGCGGGCACATCGACGTAGACCCGGGAAATACGGAATGTCGCGGAATTCCATCCCTCCGGGTGCGGGTTCGTCAAGACGTAGCAACCTCGCAGCTCCAAATGGGCCGCCCCATTCGGACAGTTGACCTTCCCGGAACACCGAAACCGCAGGTAGGGCCGTTACAGTGCGTACTTATCACGCTCCGCACCCGATTGGTCACGGAGCCGGCAGGTGCGATAGGGGACTCCCGTTCCGGCGATTTTTGTGCGATGGTGTCGCGTGCCGAACCTTGGCTGGGTGTGTGAGGAGAACAGCGTGAGAATCGTCCCCGCAGCGCTGGTGGCCGCGACCGCCGCGGCACTGCTCGCCTTGGGCGCCGGGCCGGCCGCCGCCGAACAGGTCACGCCGGACCACGCCGTCGCCGCCAGTTCGCAGTCGCAGGCTCAGTTCCAGACGAGCGAAGACAACCGCGACATGTAGCGACAGACCGAGATCCCCGTCCCCCGGCGAACCGGAGGGCGGGGATCTTCGTCGTCCGCGGGGTTCCGTCAGCCCAGCGCGGCGCCCAGGGCCTGCCAGTCCAGCACCGGCGCGGCCAGGTCGCGGATCGCGGCCAGCAGCCCCAGCCTGGCCCGCCGCACGTCGGCGTCCTCGGCCATCACCAGCACCTCGTCGAAGAACCTGTTCACCGGCCCGGTGAGCCCGTTCGCGGCGGCGACGAACGCGGCCAGACCCGTGACGCCGGCGGGCACGTCGGCCAGCGCCTCGTGCAACGCCACCTCGGCGGGCTCTACGAGCGCCTGCGCGTCGTACTCCCCCGCGGTGTCCGCCGGCACGATCCGCCGCACCCGCTGCAACGCGGCGACCAGCGCGGCGAAGTCCGGGTCGCCGGCCAGCGCGGTCAGCTCGGCCAACGTCGTGTCGGCCACCGCGGGCGCGTCGGCCAGCGGCAGCACGGCGTTGACGAACCGGTGGTCGTGCCCGGCGTCGAGCAACTGCTGCTCGTACCGCCGCACGGCGAACTCGCGGGCCGTGTCCAGCGCTTCGGCCGGCACCTCCAGCTCCTGGGAGGCCAGCGCCAACGCCTTGGTCAGCGTGATGCCCTTCAGGTCCGGGAACGCCCGCAGCACGCTCACCGCGCCCAGCGCCGCCCGCCGCAGCCCGAACGGGTCGGAGCTGCCGGTCGGGTTCGCCCCGATGCCGAACAGCCCGGCCAGCAGGTCGAACCGGTCGGCCAGGGACAGCAGCGCGCCGGGCGTGGACGACGGCATCGCGTCACCCGCCGAGCGCGGCAGCTCCATCTCCCACAGCGCCCGCGCGACCTCCGGGGTCTCCCCCGCCCGCTCGGCGTACTCGCGGGCCATCACGCCGGCGAGGCTCGACAGCTCGATCACCATCTGCGAGCCGAGGTCGAACTTGGCCAGCTCGCCCGCGCGCGCCAGGGTCTCGTCGGCCGCGCCGACCTCCTCGGCGAGCCGCCGCGCGAGCACCGCGATCCGGCCCGCCCGGTCCGCCATCGAGCCGAGCTTGTCGGCGAAGGTCAGCTTCTCCAGCCCGGCCTTCATGTCCTCCAACGGCGTGCGCAGGTCGGCGCGCCAGAAGAACGCCGCGTCCTCGTACCGGGCGCGCAGCACGGCCTCGTTGCCCGCGCGGACCAGGTCGGCGTCCACCTCGCCGTTCGCCACGGCCACGAAGTGCGGCAGCAGCGAGCCGTCCCCCGCGCGCACCGGCAGGTACCGCTGGTGCTTGCGCATCACCGTGGTGAGGATCTGGGCGGGCAGCTCCAGGTAGCGCTCCTCGAACGAGCCGAGGATCGGCGTCGGCCGCTCGACCAGGTTCGTGACCTCGTCCAGCACGCCCTCGAAGTCCACGACGCCGCCCACGGACGCGGCCAGCTCCTCCGCCCGGGCCACGATGGCGTCACGTCGGCGCGGCGCCGAGGCGTCGATGCCGTGCCCGGCCAGGAACTCCAGGTAACCATCCGCCGACGCCACCTCCACCACCGGCGTGGCGGCGGTGCGGTGCACGCGGGTCTTCGGCTCGGCGGCCAGCGACGACACCGCGACCGGCACGGGCGTCGTGCCCAGCAGCGCGAGCAGCCAGCGGATCGGCCGGGTGAACGACAGCTTCGGGTCGTTCCACTTCATGTTCTTCTCGGCGCGCAGCTCGGACACCACCTCGCCGAGCAGCCCGCTGAGCACCTCCACCGCGCCGCGACCGGGGTCCGTGCGCACGAGGGCCACGTGCTCGACGCCGTTCTCGGTGACGCGGCCGAGCGCGTCGACGGCCACGCCCTGGCCCCGGGCGAAGCCCTGCACGGCCTTGGTCGGGTTGCCGTCGGCGTCGAACGCGGCGGACACCCGCGGACCGCGCACGGTCTTCTCCGCGTCCGGCTCGCGCGGCGCGACGTCGGGCACCAGCACCACGACCCGGCGCGGCGTGCCGTGCACCTCGACCGCGCCGTGCGCCAGCCTGGTCGCGCCCAGCTTGTCCGCCACGGCCTTGGCCACCGCCTCGACGGTGCGGGTCACCTCGGCGGGCGGCAACTCCTCCACGCCGATCTCGAACAGCAGCGTGCTCGGGGCCGTGACCTCGGCGAACGTCTCCGGCACGGTGGCCGGCGCGGGCGCCTCGGCCAAGCCGAGCGGGTGGCCCAGCTCCTCCCGGCGGGCCGCCCACAGCCCGGCGACCTCCCGGGCCAGGCCGCGCATCCGCCCGAACGCGCGGGCCCGCTCGGTGGTGCTGATCGCGCCACGCGCGTCGAGCACGTTGAACGCGTGCGAGCACTTGAGCACGTAGTTGTGCGCGGGCACGGGCAGCCGCGCGTCGAGCATCCGGCGCGCCTCGGCGGCGTACTCCTCGAACAGCCGCTTGTTGGCCGCCACGTCGGCGTCGTCGAGGTAGTAGCGGCTCATCTCGTACTCGGCCTGGCCGAACGCCTCGCCGTAGGAGATGCCGGGCGCGTACGCGATGTCCTTGAAGTGGTCGACACCCTGCAGAGCCATCATGATGCGCTCGATGCCGTAGGTGATCTCCACCGACACCGGGTCGAGCGACATGCCGCCCGCCTGCTGGAAGTAGGTGAACTGGGTGATCTCCAGCCCGTCCAGCCACACCTCCCAGCCCAGGCCCCAGGCGCCGAGCGCGGGAGAGGCCCAGTTGTCCTCCACGAACCGCACGTCGTGCGCCCGGACGTCGATGCCCAGCGCTTCGAGGCTGCCCAGGTACAGCTCCTGGGGGTTACCCGGGTCGGGCTTGAGGATGACCTGGAACTGGGTGTGGGTCTGCAGCCGGTTCGGGTTCTCGCCGTACCGGGCGTCGTCGGGCCGGACGCTCGGTTCGACGTAGGACACGCGCCAGGGCTCCGGACCCAGCACCCGCAGCACGGTGGCCGGGTTCAACGTGCCGGCGCCGACTTCGGTGTTGTACGGCTGCACGACGACGCAGCCCCGTTCGGTCCAGTACCTGGTCAGCGCGAGCAGCGCATCCTGCATGGTCAGCACGGTGGCAGTCTACGAACGCGGGACCGCGGACCTCACAATCGGGTAACCGACCTGGTCAGCGGGCCCGCGAACCGGTATCACCACGTCCGGCGAACCGGCTGTGCGACGCTGGTGGCAACCCGGGCGGCCTGCCATGCGTCCAGTGGGACGAACCCGGGTACATGGGAGGAGTGGGAGTGGACAACCGGCCGCCGAGGCCAGGCGAACCCGATGGGTTCCGCCGGCGACCTGTTCCCCCTCGGAGTCCTTCCGCAGGCCAACCCCCGCGTGCCCAAGAGCCGCCGCGCCGAGCCGAGCCGGGGGGGCGGTTCGACCCGCCGCCACGGCGCGGGCCCGAGCGCCCGACCGGCGAACGCGGGCGCGTGCCCGGTGAGTGGCCGAAACGACCCGTGACCGACCCCTCGTCGGGTGAGCGGCCCCGGCCGAACGCGCCGAGGGACGAACGCGCACGAGCCGGCAGCGAGCCCGGCCGGGCGAGGTCCGGCGCCGAGCGTCCCCGACCGCAGGCCGACCGCCGCCCCGCCGAGCGCGACGCCGACGGCAGGCGCCCGGCCGAACCGCGGCGGATCGCGCCGGCGCAACGGCCCGCCGGCCAACGCCCACGCCCGCCCGCCGGCCGCACGGGTCCGCCGCGTCGCCGCCCGCCCGAGCGCCGCGCGTCCGGTGGCGCGATCTTCCGCCGGTCGCTGCTCGCGCTGTTCTCGATCGGCGTGCTGCTGGGCACCGGCTACGCGTGGGCGAACCTGAACACGCTGCTCAGCGACATCTCCACGACGGACGTCATCAGCGACGCGGGCGGTGGCGAGAAGCCCGCCGACGGCTCGGTCGACATCCTCATGGTCGGCATGGACAGCCGCACCGACGCCAAGGGCAACCCGCTGCCCCAGGAGATCCTGAACGAGCTGCACGCGGGCAACGAGAACGACGGCGGCCTGAACACCGACACGCTGATCCTGATGCACGTGCCGAACGACGGCGGCAAGGCGGTCGCGGTGTCGTTCCCGCGCGACTCCTACGTGCAGATCGCGGGCGGCTACGGCCGGCACAAGATCAACTCCGCGTACGGCTACGGCAAGAACGACGCCATCGCGAAGCTGGAGGGCGAGGGCGTCACCGACCCGGCCCAGCTGGAGGTCCGGTCGCGGCAGGCCGGCGCGAAGAACCTCATCGGGACCATCGAGGGCCTCACCGGCGTGACCATCGACCGCTACGCCGAGATCAACCTGGTCGGGTTCTACGAGATCACCAAGGCCATCGGCGGCGTGGACGTGTGTCTGAACCAGGCCACCCGCGACGACATGTCCGGCGCGAACTTCGCCGCCGGGCCGCAGAAGGTCCAGGGGCGCGAGGCGCTGGCGTTCGTCCGGCAGCGCTACGGGCTGCTGCGCGGCGACCTCGACCGGATCGTGCGCCAGCAGGTGTTCATGGCGGGCCTGGCCAAGCAGATCCTGTCCGCCGGCACGCTGTCCGACCCCGGCAAGCTCAGCTCCCTGATCGACGCGCTCACCAAGTCCATCGTGCTGGACAAGGACTGGAACGTGCTGGGGTTCGCCACCCAGATGAAGGACCTGACCGGCGGCAACCTCAAGTTCGAGACGATCCCGACCGGCACCCCGGAACTGGAGACGCCCGAGGACGGCCTCGCGGTCGAGGTCAACGAGCGCGACGTGAAGAAGTTCTTCAAGAACCTCGGCGCCGACCCGAACGCCACCGGCACCAGCGCGCCCGCCCTCGACAACGCCTCGGTCACCGTGGAGGTCCGCAACGCCTCCGGCACGCCGGGGCTGGCCGGCCGGGTGCTGCAGGCGCTCGTGGCCGAGCGGTTCACCGACGGCGGCGCCGACAACGCCACGCCCATGACCACGTCCGTGGTCCGCTACGGCGTCGGCGGCGACGCGGGCGCGGAGGCCGTCGCCGACTCCCTCGGCGGGCTCGACATCGAGCAGGACGACGACGTCCCGGCCGGTCACGTGCGCGTGTTCGTCGGCTCGGACTACTCCGGGCCGGGCACGCAGGCGCTCGCCGGCGACCGGCTGGTCGGCCTGGACGGCGCGCGGCGGCAGCCGGGCACGACCACGCCCACCGAGCCGCCCATCACGGCGGACGGGGTGCGCTGCGTCAACTGATCGTCCACTCGGGGGGGTAGTCGTGGGGAGCTTCGTCAGACGCGTCCGCTGGAAGCGGGTGCTGATCGCGCTCGGCCTGCTGACCGTGCTCGCGGCCACGCCGTGGGTGTGGGTGCAGGTCGGCAGCGCCGCCCACCGGCACGACGCGGCCGACGTGCCGGCCGCGCCGGTGGCGCTGGTCCTCGGCGCGGGCCTGACCAGGTCGGGCACGCCGACGCCGTTCCTGGCCGGTCGGCTGGACGTGGCGGCCGACCTGTACCGGCGCGGCAAGGTCGAGGTGCTGCTGGTCAGCGGCGACAACAGCCGGACCGGGTACGACGAGCCGACCGCCATGCGCACGTACCTGATCGGGCGAGGCGTGCCCGCCGACGTCGTGGTGGCCGACTACGCGGGCCTCGACACGTGGGACTCGTGCACGCGGGCGAAGCGGATCTTCGGCGTCGAACGGCTGACCGTGGTGACCCAGGAGTTCCACCTGCCCCGCGCGGTGGCGCTGTGCCGTTCGGCGGGCATCGAGGCGTCCGGTGTGGGGCACGACACGTCCGACCGGGTGGCGACCACCGCCTACGGGCACTTCCGGGAGGTGTTCGCGGCCGGCAAGGCGATGTGGGACGGCCTCGTGGCGAAGCCGGATCCACAGTTCCTCGGGCCGCGCGAGACCGGCGTCACCAGCGCGTTACAGCGTTGAAACGCTACTTTCGGTACGACTCCGTTAGCCCGATCGGGCGATAAATCGGACAACCCGCGTAAGCGATCGTCCTGTCGCGCTTTCCATCTGCGTGGGGTCTGTCGGGGCCCCGGCGGACTGGAGGATCGACGGTGCAGATCGACACAGCGGCGTACCAGCGCGTGCTCGGTGATGAGCTCCGCAGCCTTCGCAAGCAGCGCGGATGGACCCGCAAGGAGCTCAACCGCCGGCTGCAGAGCGACATCTCGCTGCAAACGCTGGCCACGTACGAACTGGGCACCCGCCAGTGCTCGGTGGTCCGGTTGGCGGAGATCTGCGCCGCGCTCGGCGTGCCCGCGCACCAGGTGCTCGCCCGCGTGCACGAACGCGTGTTCGGTGACGCGCCCGCCGGTCACCTCTCGGTAGACCTGGCCACGGTCGTCGCCGACCCGCGGCCGCAGCTGATGCCGCTGCGCCGTTGGGCGCAGGGCAGGCTCGCGCACCTGGTGCCCGGCCAAGCGCCCGAGGTGCACCTCGACCTGCCCGCGCTGGAGTACATGGCCCAGTTGTGCCAGCTCAGCACGGTGGACCTGATCCGGACCCTGCGGGAACTGGACCACCAGCGACACCGGTAGCATCGGGGGATCTCCCTCCCCTGACAGATCCGGGAAGTCGGTTTGCCGAACACTCCAGGTGCAGACCCAGCCCGCTTGCCGCTGCGCACCGCGGCGGCCGTGCGACTGGGCAACATGAGTTCCAAGCTGTCGCAGAAGATGGGCCTGGGCGCGGGCGGCATGATCGGCGGCCGGGTCGCGCTGAAGCTCGATCCGCAGGCGCTGGCGCACTTGACGTCCGGGCGCTCGGTCGCGCTGGTGACCGGCACCAACGGCAAGACGACCAGCACGATGATGCTCAGCCGGGCCGTGTCGTTCCTGGGCGAGGTCGCCACCAACCACGGTGGCGCGAACATGCCCGACGGGCACGTGACCGCGCTGTCCAAGCAGCCCGACGCGCCGTTCGCGGTGCTCGAGGTCGACGAGGGGTACTTCCCCGAGGTCGTGCGGGCCGCGTCGCCCGAGGTGGCCGTGCTGCTCAACCTCAGCCGCGACCAGCTCGACCGGGTCGGCGAGGTGCGCACCATCGAGAAGTCGCTGCGCACGGCGCTGGCGGCGGTGACCGGCGTAGTGGTGGCCAACTGCGACGACATCATGGTGACGTCTGCGGCCCGTGACTCGGCGAACGTGGTGTGGGTCGCCACCGGGACGGGCTGGCACAACGACGCGGCCTCGTGCCCGCGCTGCGGCGACCCGATCCGCTGGGAGGGCGAGCACTGGCACTGCACCGGCTGCGACCTGGCCCGGCCCCGGCCCCAGTGGGTGACCGGCGACGGGTACCTGGTCACGCCCACCGGAGCGAAGGTGGAGCTGGCGCTGCGGCTGCCCGGCAAGTTCAACCAGGCCAACGCGGTGATGGCCACGGCCGCCGCCGCCGCCCTGGGCGTGCCCGTCGAGGAGGCCGTGCAGCGGTTGCGCGCGGTGGCCAACGTGGCGGGCCGGTACCGGACGATCCAGCGCTCCGGGCACCGGGCCAGGCTGCTGCTGTCGAAGAACCCGGCCGGGTGGAGCGAGACGTTGACCGTGGTGCGCGAGGCCGACCACCCCGCCGTGCTGGTGATCAACGCCCACGAGGCCGACGGGCGCGACCTGTCGTGGCTGTGGGACGTGCCGTTCGAGCGGCTGCGCGGCCGGCAGGTCATCGCGTCCGGCGAGCGGGCGACGGACCTGGCCGTGCGGCTGACGTACGCCGAGGTCGAGCACACGATCGTGCCGGACCCGCTGCTGGCGATCGACGCCATGCCGCCCGGTCCGGTCGAGGTGATCGCCAACTACACCGCATTCCGCGACCTGAACGCGAGGGCCGCCCAGTGAGCACCAGCAAGGTCCAGATCGCACTCGTGCTGCCCGACCTGCTCGGCACGTACGGCGACTTCGGCAACGCGGTCGTGCTGGAGAAGCGGATGACGTGGCGGGGCATCTCCGCCGAGATCGTGAACATCCGGTTCGGCGAGCCCGTGCCGGAGTCGTGCGACATCTACGTGGTCGGCGGCGGTGAGGACACGGCGCAGACGCTGGCCGTGCGGCACCTGCGCGAGCACCCGGGGATGCAGCGCGCGGCGGCCCGCGGCGCGGTGATCCTCGGCGTGTGCGCGGGGATCCAGATCTTCGGCGAGTCGTTCACCCGGGCCGACCAGGTGACGCACGCCGGGCTCGGGTTGATCGACTCGACGTCGCACGCGGGCGGCAGCCGGGCCATCGGCGAGGTGGTCGCGACCCCCGCCGACGGCCTGTTCGAGGGCGTGCTGACCGGGTTCGAGAACCACCAGGGCCGCACCGTGCTGGGCCCGTCCGCCCGTCCGCTGGCGCACGTCAAGGTGGGCACGGGCAACGACGGCCGGGTGGAGGGCGCGGTGCAGGGTCGGATCCTGTGCACGTACCTGCACGGTCCCGTGCTGCCGCGCAACCCGCAGATCGCCGACCTGCTGATCGAGTGGGCCACGGGCGCCAAGCCGAGCCCGCTCGACCTGCCCGACGTGACCCGCCTGCGCGCCGAACGCACCAAGGCCGCCGGCTTCACCGCCTGAACGTCGAACTCACCGTCTCCGAACGCAGGACTCTCGCGCCCTGGACGTAGGACTCTCGCGAGAGTCCTACGTTCGCAACGCGAGAGTCCTACGTTCGGAACACCCGAGTCGAACGTTCGGGTCAGGCCGGGACGCGGGTGCGGCGGGCGCGGGTCAGGGTGTAGTCCTCGGCGCGCACGGTCTTGGTGCGCATCCAGTAGCGCCAGGTGAAGCCCGGCCAGACCGTGCGGTTGACGCCCTGCGCGTCGAGGTACCAGCTCTTGCAGCCGCCCTCGGTCCACACGCCCTTGGACAGCTTCCGCTGCAACTGCCGGTTGAACCGCGCCTGCACCTCCGGCCGCACGTCCAGCTCGTCGGCCTGGTGGCGGTCCAGCAGTTCGAGGCACTGCCGGACGTACCGGATCTGCGACTCGATCATGAACACCACCGAGTTGTGCCCCAGGCCGGTGTTCGGGCCGAGCAGGAAGAAGAAGTTCGGGAAGCCCGAGACCGTGATGCCGTAGTAGGTCTCGATGCCCTTCTCGCGCCACTGCTTGGCCAGGTCGACGCCGTCCTTGCCGGTGATGTCCAAGTAGTCGAACGAGTCGACCACGTGGAACCCGGTGCCGTAGATGATCACGTCGACCTCGTGCTCGACGCCCGCGCGGTCCACCACGCTGTTCGCCCGCACCTCGGCGATGCCGTCGGTCACCAGGTCCACGTTCGGCTTGCCCAACGCCGGGTAGTAGTCGTTGCTGATGAGCACCCGCTTGCAGCCCATGGTGTAGTCGGGCGTCAGCTTCGCCCGCAACGCCTCGTCGGGCACCTGGGCGCGCATGTGCCGCTTGGCGATGTTCTGCGCGAACTCCATGATCTTCGGGTTCACCGCGAAGCCGAGCGCGCTCGACTCCCGCGTCCAGTACACGAAGTTGCGGTACAGGCGCTGGGTGAACGGCGCCGCGCGGAACAGCTTCTGCTCCCAGGTGTTGATGTCCCGGTCGACCTTCGGCATGACCCACGGCGGCGTGCGCTGGAACAGCGTCAGGCTGCCCACCTCGTCGACGATCCGCGGCACGAACTGGATCGCGGACGCGCCCGTGCCGACCACGGCGACCCTCTTGCCGCGCAGGTCGTAGTCGTGGTCCCACTCGGCCGAGTGAAAGGTCTTGCCCTGGAACGCCTCGATGCCCGGCAGGGTCGGCACGTTCGGGATGTGCAGCGCGCCGACGCCCGCCACCACGGACTTCGCGGTGTACGTGTCGCCGTTCTCGGTGGTGACGTGCCAGACCTTGTCGTCGGCGTCCCACCGCGCGCCGCCGACCTTGGTGTCGAACCGGATGTGCTCGCGCAGCCGGTACTTCTCGGCCACCCGCTTCAGGTAGTCCCAGATCTCCGGCTGCCGGGCGAACGTGCGCGACCAGCGCGGGTTCAGCTCGAACGAGAACGAGTACATGTGGGACGGGACGTCGCACGCGCAGCCGGGGTAGGAGTTGTCCCGCCAGGTGCCGCCGAGGTCGCCCGCCTTCTCCAGCACGACGAAGTCGCGCTCCCCCGCCCGCTTCAGCTCGATCGCCATGCCCAGGCCGGAGAAGCCCGTGCCGACGATCAGGACTTTGACCTCTCGGTGCATGCCCGTCTCCTCCAAGCTCGCCTACATACTGCTCAGTAGGTTACTTGAAGTAAGTTACCTCCGGTAGTCTCGACTTCGTGACCACCACCGAGCCACGCCGCCGGCGGATGCCCAAGGCCGAGCGCAAGGCGCAGATGCTCGAGATCGCCGAGGGCGTCTTCGCCGAGCGCGGGTACCTGGCGGCGTCGATGGACGAGATCGCCGAACGGGTCGGGGTGTCCAAGCCGATGCTCTACGAGTACTTCGGCTCCAAGGAGGGCCTGCTCATCGGCTGCGTCCACCGGGCGCGCACGGAGCTGCTCGACCGCACGCAGCGGGCGATCGCCGGCGCGGACGGGCCCGAGGAGGTCCTGCGGCGCGGCTTGATGGCGTTCTTCGAGTTCATCGCCGAGCACAAGCAGTCGTGGGCGCTGCTGCGGCAGGAGGCGGCGATCACCGTGCCGTCGGCCGTCGAGGAGGTCGAGGGCATCCGCCGCCAGCAGACCGACCTGATCGCGGCCGTGATCGGCAGCTTCGACTCCGACGTGGACGCGGTGGAGGCCGAGGCGTTCGCCGAGATCGTGGTCGGCTCGACCGAACGGCTCGCGCTGTGGTGCGAGCGCAGGCCCGAGGTGGGACCCGCGCTCGCGACGGCCTACGTCATGGACGTCGTGTGGCGGGGCGTGGCGAGCCGGCTCACGACGTGACCGGCACGGTCAGGCGCGCCGACGGCGGCTGAACAGCAGCAGCACCGCGCCCCCGAGCAGCGCGGCCAGGCCGCCGACAGCCGTCCACAGCGGCGTGGCGCCGGTGTGCGCCAACTCGTGGTCGGCGACCGCGCGTGGCGGAGGCGGTGCGGCGGCGTGCCCGGCGGCGACCGCACCGGTCGTGGTCACCGCGCCGGTGGTGGTCCGCGCGTCCGACGTCGAGGTGGTCGACGCGGTCGTGGTCCCGGCGACACCCGTGGTGGTGACGGAGGTCGCGGACGTGCCGGACACGTCGGTCGTCGTGGTGGTCGCCCCGGTCGACGTCCCGGTGGTCGTCCCGCCGGTCGACGGCACCGTGGTCGACGGCGCCGTGGTCGTCGTGCACGTGGTCGTGGTGGTGGGCGTGGTCGGCGTGTGGCACGGCGGGTCGCCCCGGTGCCGGCAGACGTCACCCCGGACCTGGTCGCCCCACCCGTCCGGCACCTGCCACGGCGGACCGGCCGACGCCACGCCAGGCGCGACCGCCAGCCCCAACGCCACGCACACCACAACGACCACTCGACGGCTCATCAGGACCTCTCCAACGTTGGACATTGCTCCAAATGGCCTATCGGTGGCCGGTGGCCGTGCGTTACCGCTCATGCACGGTGTGTGCACCGTATTCGAATACACGAACGGGTGACGACACAGGGGCTCCGGTGCTTTTCGCGGGTGCCACACGATCGAAGGAATGACTCCGCGCCGACGCCCGAACGCCGGTCAGATATGCGCAACGACCACGGAAGGCAAGGCATGACCACACTCCCCATCACCGCGAACTACCGACGCGACGGCGACGACTGGGCCGTCACCGTGCGCGCCGCCGGCAAGGAGCTCGACGCCACCGCACCAGGCCTTATCGCGGCCAGGCTCGCCGCCGACCAGTTGGTGGAGGAGATCGCGACCGGCCGCTCCGCCCGGGCCGTGGTGCACTTGCTGGAAGGCGACGCGCTCGCGTTCTCGGTGGCCTACCTGCACACCCGAGCGGGTCTCGTGCCACCACCGACGGGGTGAACCCGAAGCGGCGCGCCGGCCGACGAGATGGCCTGGGCCTGGTTCCGGGCGCACCCGGCCTAGGATGTCCGGCCAAAGGCGACAGGAGCGCGAAATGGCCACACCGGTGTACAGCGGGGCTACCCGGACCCCGCAGCGAGGCAGACCGAGAGACGCCAGCCGGGACGACGCGTTGCGGCAGGCCGCGCTGGAGGTGATGGCCGAAGTCGGGTACCGCGCGCTGACGATGGACGCCGTCGCGGCGCGCGCCCGTGCGGGCAAGGCGACCATCTACCGGCGGTGGGAGTCCAAGCTCGACCTGGTGATCGACACGTGCACGCAGTTGGCGCAGCGCAACCTGGCCGAGCCGGACACCGGCTCGCTCGGCGGCGACCTGCGGGAGTT
Organism: Actinosynnema sp. CA-299493; assembly: GCF_050946825.1. Lineage (NCBI taxonomy): Bacteria > Bacillati > Actinomycetota > Actinomycetes > Pseudonocardiales > Pseudonocardiaceae > Actinosynnema > Actinosynnema sp. CA-299493. The sequence goes on along the minus strand of NZ_CP191993.1, from coordinate 1,305,113 downwards.
CCTGAGCGCGTTCGCCGCGTTCCTGTCCGGCCCGATCGGCAAGGCGGCGCAGGCCCTCGTGGGCGAGCTGCCGCACGAGCCCGAGCTCGCCTCGGCGTTCCGCGAGACGTTCCTGACCGCGCAGCGGGACGTGCTGCGGCGCATCCTGGACCGCGCCGAGGAGCGCGGTGAACTCCGCCAGGACGCGCCGCGCGGCATGGCGGTCGAGATCGCGGGCGCGGCCCTGATCTACCGGTTGATGCTCACCGGAGACCCGCTGGACCTGCCCTTCGTCGACCGCGTGGTGGAACAGGTGCTGGTGCCCCTCGTCGCCAAGGGGCAGTAGCGCACCTTCAGCGGAACAGCTTGCGCAGCAAGGCGAACCCGACGAGCACGGCCACCGCGATCAGCGAGTACCGGATCTTGGGTTCGTCGAGCTTCGCGCGCACGCTCTCCTTGCCGGACTCGACGAAGCGCTGGGGATTCGCCCTCGTCCCCAGCTCGTCGAGGGTCACGGCCAGCGCGTCACGAGCCTGCTCGATCTCGCGCTGGATGGTGTCGGGATCGCGGGCCACATCTCCTCCTACCTGCTCCTTGGTCACAACCGTAGTTGAGACGGGCCGACCACGTTGACCTGGCCGTCCGACGAGAGCTTTTATAACACTGTTTTCACTCAAGTGCGCGGGTGGCGGCGGCCGTGGCGTCCCTCCGGGTCGGGTGACCGGGGCCTGCCGATAAGCTTGCGACGACGGGCTCGTAGCCCAATTGGCAGAGGCACACGGTTTAGGTCCGTGCCAGTGAGAGTTCGAGTCTCTCCGAGCCCACTCACCCGTCCCCGTTCCGGGTCACACCGCGTAGCGCAGGACCTCCAGCATCGACTGCGGGTCCACGGCGGTCGGGTCCGCCTCCCCGCAAGCGGCCAGGTCGGCGCGGACCGCGGCGACGTCCAGGTCCGTGCCGATCAGCACGAGCTCGGTGCGCCGCGGTCCCGGCCACGCCGAGCGCTCGAACCGCAGGAACGCGCCGACGGTGTGCAGGCCGAACCGCTGCCGGTGGCCGGGCACGTCGAACCGCACGAAGCCCTTGATCCGGTACAGGCCCTTGGGGCGCGCGTCGAGGAAGGCCATGAGCCGCAACGGGTTCATCGCGCCGCCGGTGAACTCCACGCTGTCGTAGCGCACGTGGTCGTGCTCTTCGTCGAGCAGGTCTTCGAACGACAGCTGGCCGAACCGCTCCCGCGGACGTGGGTCGAACAGCAGGGCCGGGTCGACGCGGCCGAACGACGACCGGACCACGGGCACGCCGGGCTTGAGCCGGTCGATCTCGGCCGCGAGCGCCGAGGGGTCCGTGACGCGGTCGACCTTGTTCAGCACCACGAGGTCCGCCACGCGCACGTGCCGTGCCAGGTCGTCGGGGAACTCCGCCGCGTCGACCAGCAGCACCAGGCCGCCGTAGGCCAGGCGCGGGTTCTCGCTCGCGAGCACCATCCGTGCCATCGCCTGCGGTTCAGCCAGGCCGCTCGCCTCGATGACGATGACGTCGACCAGCGAGTCGAGCTTGGCGAGCATCCCGTCGAGCTCGCTGACGTCCACCGCGCAGCACAGGCACCCGTTGCTGAGCGAGACGGTGGAGTCGACCTGACCGGCCACGCTCATCGCGTCGATGCCGATGGCGCCGAAGTCGTTGACCACCACCCCGACCCGCGTGCCGCGACTGCCGCCGAGCAGGTGGTTGAGCAACGTCGTCTTGCCGGAGCCGAGGAACCCCGCCACCACGACCACCGGGATCCGCTTCACGCCGACCGATCCTACGTCCCCCGCGCGAGTCGTACCTCCACGCCTCGCGAGTCCTACGTTCGCGTCACCCGTGTCCTACGTTCAGGACACCCGAGTTGAACGCTCAGAACGAGATCGACCGTCCTGAGCGTTCAACTCGGGGTACGCGAACGTAGGACACGGTCGTTCTGAACGTAGGACTCTCGCGTTCTGAACGTAGGACTCGCGCGGGGGTCAGGTGGTGGTCAGGGTGATGAAGTGGTCCATGGCGGCGTTGACGGCGGGCAGGTCGTCGGTGGCGATCAGGTCCAGGAGGAGGCCCCGGGCGACGGCCAGGCCCAGGCGGGCGCGGGCGGTGGCGACGGCCGGCGGGTGGCCGAGCGAGCGCTGGACGGCGGCCACCGGTTCCAGCCAGTCGGTGACGATGCCGTCCAGCAGCGGGGTGGTGCCGGGACGGCCCTGGGCGGCTTGGGCGTAGAGCTCGAAGAACAGGCGTTCGTGGGCGCGCAGGGCGGGGTCGGTGAGCGTGCGCCAGAACGCGCGGGCGGCCTCGGCCGGGTCGTCGGTCGGCAGGGAGGCCAGGACGGCGCGCTGACGGGCCTCGACCAGCCGCACGACCTCGACCAGCAGGCCCTCCATCGAGCCGAAGTGGTAGATGAGCATCCGGTGGCTCGTGCCCACCGCCTCGGCCAGCCGACGCAGGCTCAGGTCGCCCAGGCCCCGCTCGGCCAGGTGGTCGACGACGGCGGTGAGCAGGCGTTCGCGGGCGGCCCCTTGTTCCGGCATGTACCAAATGGTACATGTACCGCATGGTACAAAGAGTGGACGTCCGGGTGCGCAGCGAAGCTCCGCCGGAACGGGTCTACCGACTGGCCGCGGACAGCTCGACGTGGCCCGAGTGGTCGCCCGTGGTGCGGTACGAACGGGAACGCGCCGGCGACGCGAGTGGCGTCGGCGAAATCCGGGTATTCGAGAACAAAGGCCGCAAGGCGCTCACGAGGGAGGAGGTCGTCGAACTGACGCCGAACCGGCGGGTGGGCTACGTCCTGTTGTCCGGTCTCTCCCTTCGCGACTACCAGGCGTTCATCGACCTCGTGCCGGACGGCGACGGGACGGCGATCCGCTGGCACTCGTCGTTCGAACCGGAGAAGCGCGGGACGGGGTGGCTCTACCGCTTGGTGCTCCGAGCCGTGATCTCGCGGTACGCCAGAGGGCTTGCCGCGCACGCCGCCACCGGGAACTGAGGTTTTCCACACCCCGGTGTGCGGTCGGCACCATGGCGACGGCCGCGGCGCGTTCGTAACTTGGGATCATGGATGTCGTCTCGTGGGTCACCGACCTGATGGAAACGCTCGGCGCGCCCGGCGCCGGGATCGCGATCGCGCTGGAGAACCTCTTCCCACCCCTGCCGAGCGAGCTGTTCCTGCCGTTGGCGGGCTTCACCGCGAGCCAGGGCAGGATGAGCCTGGTCGCCGCGATCCTGTGGACCACCGCCGGGTCGGTCGTCGGCGCGCTCGCGCTGTACTACCTCGGCGCGCTGCTGGGCCGTGACCGGATCAGGGCCATCGCGCGCCGGCTGCCGCTGGTCGACGTGTCCGATGTGGACCGGACCGAGGAGTGGTTCGCCCGGCACGGCAAGGCGACGGTGTTCTTCGGCCGGATGGTCCCGATCTTCCGCAGCCTCATCTCCATCCCGGCGGGCGTGGAGCGGATGCCGCTGCCCGGTTTCCTGCTGCTGACCGCGGCCGGCAGCCTGATCTGGAACTCCGCGCTCATCCTCGCCGGGTACGCGCTGGGCGCGAACTACCACCTCGTCGACCAGTACACGGGCGTCGTGTCGAAGGTGGTGATCGGCTTGGTGGTGGTCGCCGTGGGCTGGTTCGTGGTGTCGCGCGTGAGCAGGAACAAGAAGAAGGCTCAGACCCGCAAGTAGCGCAGGATCGCCAGCACCCGCCTGCTGTAGCCGTCCACGTCGGACAGGCCGAGCTTGTCGAAGATCGAGTTGATGTGCTTCTCCACCGCGCTGCGCGACACGTGCAGCCGGGCCGCGATGGCGTTGTTCGTGTGCCCCTCGGCCATGTGCGCCAGCACCTGGCGCTCCCGCTCGGTCAGCACGCCCAGCGGGTGGGTCGTGCGGGCCAGCAGCCGCCGCACCACCTCCGGGTCGAACGCCACGTCGCCCGCGCCGACCCGGCGCAGCGCGTCCAGGAACTCCTCCACCTGGACCACCCGGTCCTTGAGCAGGTAGCCCACGCCGTCGGCGTGCTCGGTGAGCAGGTCGACGGCGTAGCGCTGCTCGACGTACTGCGACAGCACCAGCACGCCGACGCCGGGGAACCGCCTGCGGATCTCCAACGCGGCCTTCAGTCCCTCGTCGGAGTTCGTCGGCGGCATCCGCACGTCGGTCACCACGACGTCCGGCAGGTGCGCCGCCACCGCGCTGATCAGCGCTTCCGCGTCGCCGACGGCGGCGAGCACGTCGTGCCCCTCCTCGACCAGCAGCCGCACCAGGCCCTCGCGCAGCAACGTCGAGTCCTCGGCCAGGATCACCCGCACGGCACGTCCGCGGTGATCACCGTGGGACCGCCGGCCGGGCTGGTCACGTCGAACGCGCCGTCCAGCGCGAGCACCCGCCGGGACAGGCCGGCCAGCCCGCCGCCGGCCGGGTCCGCTCCCCCGACGCCGTCGTCCGCGACCCGCACGCGCACCGTGCCCGCCTCCTCGGTGATGTCCACGCCGATCATGGTCGCACCCGAGTGCTTGGCCGCGTTCGTCACCGCCTCGCAGACCACGAAGTAGACCGCGGTCTCCACCCGCGGCGCCGCGACCAGGGGCGCGCACCGGATCCGCACCGGGATCGCGGACCGGTCCGCCACCGCCTCCAGCGCGTCGACCAGGCCCAACGAGTCCAGCGCCGCCGGGTAGACCCGCCAGGCCACCTCCCGCAGGTCCTCCAGGACGTGCCGGGACTCCTCGTGCGCCTGCGCCAGCAGCTCGTCGGTGCGCTCGGGGTTGCGGCGGGCGCGGCCGAGCAGCATGCCCAGCGCGACCAGCCGCTGCTGCACGCCGTCGTGCAGGTCGCGCTCGATGCGCCTGCGCTCGGCGTCGACGGCCGCCACGATGCCCGCCCGGCTCTCGGCCAGCTCGTCGATGCGCAGGCGCAGCAGCTCGGCCTCGCTCGGGCCGAGCCAGCGGCGGGCGACCTTCCCCTCCAGCGCGACCACGCCGATGATGCCCTGCACCTCGATGTAGAGCAGGACCACGCCGATCAGTCCCGTCCACAGGAACGCCGTCCAGTCGTCGGAGCGGTCCAAGCCGCTCTCCGGACCGCCCGCGACCAGCCGGTACAGCACGATCACGCCCATCGCCAAGCCGTAGAACAGCCAGGCCAGCACGAACCCGCCGAACAGGCCGACCGGCGCGCGCACGGCCAGGTAGCGCACCGCCTGCTCCCGCGTCGGCTCGGCGCTGTCGATCCCGAGGAAGGACCGCAGCCGCCGCCGCTCCAGCCCGGCGACCGCGACGGCCCCCTTCCGGACGAACGCCACGACGAGCAGATCCACCAGCGCCGATCCGAAGCCGAGCAACAGTCCGGCAACAGCGCGCAACCCCCTGTGCACCTGATCGAGGCTAGTCGACCCGAATGTGCTATTGGTGATCGCACATCCCCTGCCGAGGATCTGTAGCGTGCGCACAATCGCGGTCATCGGTGCAGGTCAAGCGGGTTTGGTGTTGTCTGCGGCGCTCTTGCGCGCCGGTTGGCGGGTCGCGCTCTACTCCGATCGGACGGTGGAGGACCACCTCTGCGACCGCGGCCGGCCGACCGCCTGCCTGTTCGGCGACCAGGTCGAGTACGAGGCCGAGCTGGGCCTGGACTTCTGGCCCGAGGCGTCCCGGATGCGCCGCATCCACCTGGACCTGTTCACGGAGGACCGCTCGCTCGCGTTCTCGGTCGACGCGCCGTTGCGCAAGCCCGCGCTGGCCGTCGACCAGCGGTTGAAGTTCTCCACCGGCCTCAAGGAGCTGGAGTCGCGCGGTGCGACGGTGGTGATCGGCACGGTCGACGTCGGGGACCTGGACCGGCTGGCCGCGGCGCACGACCTGGTGGTCGTCACGGCCGGGCACAAGTCGCTGACCGGCCTGTTCGAGCGCGACCCGGCCCGGTCGGTGCACTCGGAGGCGCAGCGCAGCCTGTTCATGGTCAACATCCACGGCTACGACCTGGCGGCCCGGCCCGAGCACCGGGAAGGCGTGTTCTCGTTCCTGCCGGGCACGCTGGAGGTCTTCTGGATCCCGTTCTACGACAAGGACGTCGGCGAGTCGCGCAGCGTCGTGGTCGAGGCGGCTCCGGGTGGCCGCGCGGACCTGTTCGGCGACGTGACCTCGGCCGACGAGGGCCTGGCCGTGCTCAAGACCGTGGTGGACGACCTGTTCCCGCACGAGTCGGCGTTCCTGCGGCCCGCGCGCGCGACCAGCCCGGTGACCTGGATCAAGGGCCGGGTCGTGCCGGTGGTGCGCGAGCCGGTGGCCGTGCTGCCGTCCGGGCGGCACGTGCTCGGCCTCGGCGACGCCGTCGTGCTCAACGACCCGCTGGCCGGCCAGGGCGCGAACAACGCCACCCGGATGGCCCGGTTCTTCGCCGAGGAGCTGACCGCGCACGACGGCCCGTTCACCGCGTCGTGGCTGACCGACAGGTTCGACGAGTGGTGGGAGCGGGGCCGCTACACCAGCGACTTCTCCAACGGGCTGCTCGCGCCGCTCAACGACGAGCAGAAGACCGTGATGCTCGCCGCGTCACGCCGGGAGGACATCGGCGAGCAGCTGTGGGAGGGGTTCAACGACCCGGCGTCGCTGTTCCCCTGGTTCTTCGACGCGGCGGCCACCCGGGAGTTCCTGGCGCGGCGCGACGTGGGCCGGTTGGACGTGCTGCGGTACAAGCTGGGCGTCGGGGCCAACGTGCTGGGCCAGAAGGTGTCGAGGCTGTTCAGGCGACCTGTCGGCGGGACAGCGACGCCTTGACCTCCCGCGCCGCCGCGCGCCCCGCCCGGGTCGCGCCGACCGTGCTGGCCGACGGGCCGTAGCCGACGAGGTGCACGCGCGGGTCCGCGACGACCCTCGTGCCGTCGAGCCGGATGCCGCCGCCGGGTCCGCGCAGGCGCAGCGGGGCGAGGTGGTCGAGGGCGGCGCGGAAACCGGTCGCCCACAGGATCGCGTCGACCCGCTCGTGCGCGCCGTCCGGCCAGACCACGCCGTCCTCGGTGATCCGGTCGAACACGGGTCGCCGGGCCAGCACGCCGGTGTCGAGGGCTTCGCGGACGGCGGGGGTGAGGTTCAGGCCGGTCACGCTGACCACGCTGCGGGGCGGCAGGCCCCGGCGGACGCGGTCCTCCACCTCGGCGACCACGCTCCGGCCGAGCTCCGGCGTGAACGGCTCGTCGAAGAACTCCGGCTCACGCCGCGTCGCCCAGGTGGTGCGGGCGGCGTGCCGGTCGATCTCCAGCAGCTGCTGCACGGCGGACGTGCCGCCGCCGACCACGACCACGTGCTGCCCGGCGAACTCCGCCGGCCCCCGGTACTGCGAGGAGTGCAGCTGACGGCCCCCGAACAGCTCCTGGCCGGGGTAGCGGGGCCAGAACGGGCGGCTCCACGTGCCGGTGGCGTTGACCAGCGCCTCGGCCTCCCAGACGCCGCGGTCGGTCTCGACGCGCAGCAGGCCGTCGTGGTCGCGGACGGCGTGCACGCGCACCGGCCGCCGCACCTCGATGCCGTTGCGGCGTTCGAAGTCGGCGAAGTAGGCGGGCAGCACCTCGTTGGCGGGCGCGGTCGGGTCCGGCTCGGCGAACGGCATGCCCGGCAGGTCGTGGATGCCGTGCACGGTCGCCATCCGCAGGGTCGGCCAGCGGTGCCGCCACGCGCCGCCCGGACCGGCGTCCGCGTCCAGCACGACGTGGTCGAGGTTCGCGCGCTTGAGGAAGTAGGCCGCGGACAACCCCGCCTGACCTGCACCGATGACCACGACGTCCATGTCGTGGTCAACGCCGGCGGCGGGCCGGTCACTTCCCGGTGTCGTTACCGTCACACCAGGAAGGCATTCGAGGCCGCCGGCGTTGGTCGATGTCATGAGCCGACTTCGTGACGTGCCCCTGTCCGCGCTCGACCTCGCCACGGTGACGACGGCGACGGACGCGCGCACGGCGCTCAAGCACACGCGGGAGCTCGCCCAGCACGTCGAGCGGTTCGGCTTCACCCGGTTCTGGCTGGCCGAGCACCACAACATGCCCGGCATCGCCAGCTCCTCCCCCGCGATCCTCATCGGCCACGTCGCCGACGCCACCACCACGCTGCGGGTCGGCTCCGGCGGCGTGATGCTGCCCAACCACCCGCCGCTGGTCGTGGCCGAGCAGTTCGGCACGCTGTCCGCCCTGCACCCCGGCCGCATCGACCTCGGCATCGGCCGCGCGCCCGGCACCGACCAGCGCACCGCGCAGGCGTTGCGCCGCACCACCGGCCCGCTGTCGGTGGACGACTTCCCGCAGCAGCTCAGCGAGCTGACCGGCTACTTCGACGGCACCGAGGAGCTCAACGCGATGCCCGCCGAGGGCAACAAGCCGGACGTGTTCCTGCTCGGGTCGAGCGGGTACAGCGCGCAGGTCGCGGGCTTGCTCGGGCTGCCGTTCGCGTTCGCGCACCACTTCAGCGCGGAGAACACGCTGCCCGCGCTGGCCCTCTACCGCGAGCGGTTCCGGCCCTCCGAGCGGCTGGCGAAGCCGTACGCGCTGGTCTGCGCCTCGGTGGTGCTGGCCGACACCGACGAGCAGGCCCGCCGGCTCGCCGGTCCCGGCGCGCTCGCGTGGGTCAAGCTGCGCAGCGGGCGGCCCGGTCCGCTGGCCACCGACCAGGAGGCCGCCGACTACCCGTACACCGACGTGGAGCGGCTGATCTACGAGGACCGGATCGCGTCCCAGATCATCGGCTCGCCGAAGACGGTCGAGGCGGAACTCGAACGGCTGCTGGAGGACACCCGGGCGGATGAGCTGATGGTGACGACGATGGTCGCCGAGCAGTCGTCCAGGCTGAGGTCTTACGAACTACTGGCGGAACTGGCGGGACGTTCGACCGTTCAGGGTTCGTCCGAACGGGTGAAGACCGAAGTAGAGGTGTAGCGGTTCGGCCACCGCGCGCGATGATCGTAGTGGAGCGCGCACGCCCCCCGACGCGCTCCCCAACTTCCGGGCCACGGGCCCGATCGCCCGGCCGCCGCCGACCCGCGTGGTCGCCGCCAGGTGTGGCGCCGCCCACGCGGGCAGCCGTGCGTCATCACGGCTTGGCCACAGGCATGCACCAGGTGCGAATCAAGGCCCCTGTTCGGTCACCGAGCACCCCCCGACACCGTCATGGTGGTGGCAGTCGCAGTCCAGCCCACCGCCGGGGCGGGAAGGGGAGGTTCGTGAAGTTCGCCAAACTGGCCGTGGGCGTCTGCCTGGGCCTGGGCCTGGCGGGATGTGCGGACCCCTCCGACATTTCCGCGCCCCCCGGTCCGTCCGCGGTGGCCGAGCAACGCGGCGAAGAGCCGTCGTCCGCCTCGTCCACGGCGTTCGGCACGCAGCGCGTGTGGACCAACGGCATGGCGGTCACCGTGTCCGCGCCCACGTCCCTCAGACCGAGCGACACGTCGTTCCCGCAGTCGCCGCGCACCGCCGTGTTCACGATGACCGTGGTCAACGGCACCAAGACCGCCTACCGCACCAGCCAGCTGTCCGTGCGCGCGTCGGTCGACGGGCAGCCGGTGGCCGAGGTGCGCGACTCCGTGCAGGGGCTCAACGGCGTCGGCGCCGCGGTCAGCGAGGTGGCGCCCGGCGCGGAGACCGTGCTGACGATGGCGTTCGCCGTGCCCGCCGACCCGGTGCGGTTGCGGCTCGTGGTCGAGCCGAACGGCGTCAACCAGGACCCGAGCGCGACGTTCGAGGGTGTCGCCTGACCTTGTAGCGTCTGGGGCCATGACCGAGCAGAAGCGCCTGGCACCGGGCGACCAGGCCCCGGCGTTCACGCTGCCCGACAGCGAGGGCAAGCCCGTCTCGCTTTCCGACTACGCCGGCCGCTCCGTGGTCGTCTACTTCTACCCGGCCGCGGGCACGCCCGGGTGCACGAAGCAGGCGTGCGACTTCCGCGACAGCATCGGCGACCTCGCGTCGTCCGGCTACGAGGTCGTGGGCATCTCGCCGGACAAGCCGGAGAAGCTGGCCAAGTTCGTCGCCGAGGAGGGCCTGAACTTCCCGCTGCTGTCCGACGTGGACCGCAAGGTGCTGACCGAGTGGGCCGCGTTCGGGGAGAAGCAGAACTACGGCAGGACCGTCATGGGCGTGATCCGCTCGACGTTCCTGGTCGGCCCCGAGGGCAAGGTCGAGAAGGCCATGTACAACGTCCGCGCGACCGGCCACGTGGCCAAGCTGCTGCGCGAACTGCCCGCCTGATCACCCGTCGACCGGACGCCGGGCCGCCACCCGTTCGAGGTAGCGGCCCGGCGTGACGATCAGCTACTGCTGAGCCGGCCCGCGCAGGTGGGGCAGGAGCAGGCGCAGGGCGCGGCCCCGGTGGGAGATCTCGTCCTTTTGGGCCGGGGTCAGTTCGGCGGAGGTGAGGTCGTGGCCTTCCGGGCGGAAGATCGGGTCGTAGCCGAAGCCGTTCTCGCCGGCCGGCTCGCGGGTGATGGTGCCGCGCCACTCGCCGCGCACGACGGTCTCCGAGTCAGGGCCGGCGACGAAGGCGGCCGTGCAGACGAAGGCGGCACCGCGCCGGTCGTCCGGGACGTCGCGGAGTTGGCCGAGGACCAGGTCCAGGTTGGCCTGGTCGTCGCCGTGCCGGCCGGACCAGCGTGCCGACAGGACGCCCGGCATGCCGTTGAGCGCGTCGATGGCGATGCCGGAGTCGTCGGCGACGGACGGCAGGCCGGTGGCGTTGAACGCGTCACGGGCCTTGGCCAGGGCGTTGCCCTCGAAGGTCGGGTCGGTCTCCGGGGCCTCCGGGAACTCCGGCACGTCGTCCAGCCCGACGACCTCGATCCCCGCCAGCCCCTCGGCCAGCAGGATCCGGCGCAGCTCGCCGAGCTTCTTCTTGTTCCGCGAGGCCAGGAGCAGCTTCACTTCTTCTTCGCCTTCGGCTCGGGCAGGACGCCGGGGTAGGGCAGGGCCAGCGCCTCGGCCTGGACGCGGTTGAGCTCGGCGCAGCCGGCCAGGGCCAGGTCGAGCATCTTGTCCAACGTCGACCGGGCGAACGTCGCGCCCTCGCCGGTGCCCTGCACCTCGATCAACGTGCCGGCGTCCGTGGCGACGACGTTCATGTCGACCTCGGCGCGCGAGTCCTCCTCGTACGGCAGGTCGAGGCGCACGCGGCCGTCCACGACACCGACCGACACCGCCGACACGGCGCACGACAGCGGCTGGGGGTCGGCCAGGCGGCCGGCGGCGCCCAGGTAGGTGACGGCGTCGGCCAGGGCCACGTACGCGCCGGTGATGGCGGCGGTCCGGGTGCCGCCGTCGGCCTGGATCACGTCGCAGTCGATCACGATCGTGTTCTCGCCGAGCGCGGCCAGGTCGATGCACGCCCGCAAAGATCGCCCGATCAGGCGGCTGATCTCGTGGGTGCGTCCCCCGATCCGGCCCTTCACCGACTCGCGGTCGCTGCGGGTGTGCGTGGCGGAGGGCAGCATCGCGTACTCGGCGGTCACCCAGCCGAGACCCGAGCCGGACCGCCACCGCGGCACGCCCTCGGTCACGCTGGCCGCGCACAACACCCGCGTGTTGCCGAACTCGATCAGCACCGACCCGGCGGGCCACTGCTGGAAGCCGCGGGTGATCCGGATGTCGCGCAGTACGTCGTCGTTCCTGCCATCGGTCCTCAGCACGGCACTACCCTATGTCGCTGAACCCGGGGGCGACCCACCGGCGTAGGGAGACACATGGCACGCGCAGACGACTTGGTGACGATCTTCGATCTCCCCGCGCACCCGCTGCTGGTCCACGCGGTGGTGGTGCTGCTCCCGCTGGCCGCAGTGGGCGCCGCCGCGCTGGCCGTCGTGCCCCGGTGGCGGCAGCGGTACGCGTGGCCCCTGCTGGGCGTGACGCTGCTGGCCGTCGGCTCGGTGCCGTTGGCGCAGTGGGCGGGCGAGCAGCTGCACGCGAAGATGGCCGCGCTGGGCAACCCGCTGATCCAGCGGCACGCCGACCTGGGCAACGACCTGCTGCCGTTCGCGCTGGGCTTCGGGGTGGTGGTCGTGGCCCTGCTCGTCTCGGGCCGGCTGGCCGACCGCGAGCGCGCCGCCGCCGTCGAGGACTCGGCCGTGCCGAGGACGTGGCGCCGGATCGCCGTGGTGGTCGCCGTCCTGGTCGTCGCCGCCGGCGCCGCCGCCACCGTCCAGACCGTCCGCATCGGCCACAGCGGCTCGACCGCCGTCTACGACTTCGTCCAAACCCTCTGACCCCGCGAGAGTCCTACGCCCACAGCTCGAGAGTCCTACGTTCACGCACCCCGAGTTCAACGCTCGAACCGACCGCCCGGTCTGCCGAACGGCGAATTCAGGTGCCTTGGACGTAGGACTCTCGCGGTGTGGACGTAGGACTCTCGCGGGTCAGGTGGGGAGGGTGAGAGGGGTCGACGGGGTGGACTTCAGGGTGCGGGTGACGGTGCACAGCTGGTCGATCGCGCGGAGGACGGCGGTCTCCAGGGCGGCGCGCTGGGCGGCGTCCAGGTGGGAGACGTCGTAGTCCAGGGCGACCGGGACGCTGGTCAGCGAGTGGCCGTCCGGCGAACGCACGTCGTCCGCACGGGCCACGAAGTCGCCGTCCACGCGGCGGGTGACCAGCGTCTCCGCGGTCACCGCCGCACAGCCCGCCGCCGCCGCGAGCAGCAGCTCCACCGGCGTGAACGCGCCCTCGGCCCCCTTGCGACCGACGCGCACGGACGCGCCCCGGTCGTTGGTGGCCACGAAGTCGTGCTGACCGACCCGACGCACCTCGACGTTCGACACGCCACCGACGTTAGTCGATCCGGTCCTCCGTGGCTGCCGCGATCTTGCGCACGTAGTCGATGTCACCGCAGTCGTCGTCCAACCGGCTCTTCCGGATCTCCGTGAACAGCAGGCCCAGCTGGTCGCGCCGCTCGTCGGACACCTCCTGCCGCGCGTCGTTGAGGATCGTCCGCTCCTCCTCGTCCACGTGGTGGTTGAGCGCCTGGACCAGCTCCTCCAGCTTGCTCTCCCACTCGTCGGAGCTCGTGTCCTCGACCTCCATCAACGCCAACAACGCCTGATGCCCTTCGGCATGCTCCTCCGCGCCGTGGTCGACCTCGTCGTTGTCGACCTCCTTGTACCGCTTCAGCGCCGGGTACACCTCGGACTCCTCGGCCTCGGCGTGCGCCACGAGCAGCGCCGCCAACTCGCTCAGAACCGTCGAACGGTCGGTGTTCCGGTCGCGCAGCGCGCGGAACAGCTCCTCGAACTTGCGGTGGTCGGCCAGGATCAGCTCGACGACATCAGTAGCCATGGCCGCCGATTACCCGCGCCTCCGACCGGTCAACCACGTAGGTGTCGCCCTGGTTGACCACGTCGACCTGCCCGGTGAAGCGGCTGCGCGCCTCGGCCAGCACGGCGTCCCGATCGGTCCACGGCGCGATGTGCGTGAGCAGCAGCCGCCCGGCGCCGGCCCGCGCCGCCACCTCCCCGGCCTGCACGCCCGACAGGTGCGTGCCGGGCGGCCGGTCGTCGGAGTGCGTCCACGTCGCCTCGGACAGCAGCACGTCCACGTCGCGCGCCAAGCCGCCCAACGCCTCGCACGGCCCGGTGTCGCCGGTGTAGGCCAACGTCGCCGTCTTGGTGGCGATGCGGAACCCGTACGTCTCGGTCGGGTGGTCCACCCGGAAGGCGGTGATCTCGAACGGCCCGACGCGGGTCACCGCGCCGTCGGTGAACGCGCGGAACTCGAACACGTCGCCCAGGTCGGTGGTGAGCAGTTCGTCGGCCGTCTCCGCGTACGCGCGGGCGAACCGGTCGGCGGTCTCGGCCGGACCGTGCACGGGCAGCCGGTGCTCGCGCGTGTCGTGCGGCGGGTGGGTGTGGTACCTGCGGATGACCGCGAGGGTGGTGAAGTCGGCGCAGTGGTCCGGGTGCAGGTGGGAGAACAGCAGGGCGTCCAGCGAGAACACGTCGTGACGCGCCTGCAGCGACGCCAGGACACCGCTGCCCAGTTCGATCGCGAGTCGGCAGCCATCCGCCTCGACGAGGTAGCCGGATGCGGGCCCGTGCGGGCCCGGCAGGCTGCCCGAGCAGCCGAGGATGGTCAACAGCACCCGTGGAGCGTGCCAGGTCGGCGGTGGGCTTGGAAGGTCAACCGTGGGCTTGGAACGTCGCCTTTTCCAAGCCGGGCAGGAATCGGCGGGCCAGCCTGGCGAACGGCTCCACCGGACCGGTGCAGCTGAACCGCTGGTCGGGGTCGCCGGAGCGGAACAAGTCGCGCTCCGTGAGCACCCGCACGACGTCCTTCACCGTTTCCTCGGCGCTGGAGACGAGCGTCACGCCGTCGCCCATCACGATCTGGAGCACGCCGGTGAGCAGCGGGTAGTGGGTGCAGCCGAGGACGAGCGTGTCGACCTCCGCCCGCTGCAACGGTTCCAGGTAGGACTGCGCCATGCCGAGCACCTGGCGGCCGGAGGTGGTGCCGCGTTCCACGAAGTCCACGAACCTGGGGCACGCGACGGCCGTGACCTCGATGTCCCGTGCCGCGGCGAACGCGTCCTGGTACGCGCCGGACGCGACCGTGCCCGTCGTGCCGATGACGCCGACCCGACCCGTGCGGGTGGTGGCGACGGCCCGGCGCACGGCGGGCAGCACGACCTCGATCACCGGGATGTCGTAGCGCTCGCGCGCGTCGCGCAGGCAGGCGGCGGACGCCGTGTTGCAGGCGATGACCAGCAGCTTCGCCCCGTCGGCGACCTGCCGGTCCATCACTTTCAGGGCGTACTCGCGCGCCTGCGCGATCGGCAGCGGACCGTAGGGGCAGTTGACCGTGTCGCCCACGTAGCGGATCCGCTCGGCGGGCAGCTGGTCCATGATCGCCCGTGCGACGGTCAGCCCGCCGACGCCGGAGTCGAAGATCGCGATGGGCGAATCGGCGGTGGCGCTCACGCGTCGAGCGTAGTCCGCGCGCCCTTCCGGGCATCCCGGGCGACGCCCCAGGCCGCGAGGACGCCGCCGAGCGCGCCGAACAGGTGGCCTTCCCAGGAGATGCCCGGCTGTCCCGGCAGCACGCCCCACAACGCCGCGCCGTAGATCGCGAAGACGACCACGGCCAGCACGATCTGCACCGCGCTGCGCGCGAAGATGCCGCGCACCAGCAGGAACACCAGGAAGCCGAAGACCAGGCCGGACGCGCCGATGTGGCTGCCGTAGGAGCCGAAGAGCCACACGCCGAGTCCGCTGACCAGCCAGATGACGGCGGTGACCTGGAAGAACTGCTTGATCCCGGCGGAGGTGGCCAGGTAGCCCAGCACGAGCAGCGGCACCGCGTTGCCGGTCAGGTGGGTCCAGTCGCCGTGCAGCAGCGGGTACCACAGGAGGTTGTCCCACTGGCTGAAGTCACGCGGGATCACGCCGTCGTCGTCGAGCCGGCCGCCGAGCACGGTGTCGATCGCCTCGACGACGTAGAGCAGGCCGACGAAGCCGAGCACGACCACGGCCGACAGCACGGGCCTCGGCGGCACGACGCGCTTGGACAGCGGCTTGGGCGGCTTGGCCTGCTTGACGGGCTTGGCCGGTGCGACGGGCTTGGGCGCGGCGACCACCGGGTCGGGCGTCGGCGGTGTGTACGGGCCGGTGGGATCCACCTCACCAGGCTACGCGCGGAGACCGCCACAACGGGTGGCTTCGGCTCAGCCGCGACTTCTCCGTCTTCACCCGTGCGGGACCGGGGCGTGACCGTAGGCTGTCCCGGTGTCGATCGAAGTGGCGGTGCGGGCCGAAGCGGAACTGGGTGAGGGCCCCACGTGGGACCACGCCAGCGGAACGCTGCTCTGGGTGGACATCCTCCGCAGCGAGGTGCACCGGTACAGCCCGTCGCGTGACGACGACGCCGTCCTCGAAGTGCCGCAGCACGTCGGCGCGGCGAAGCCCCGGACCCGCGGCGGACTGGTGCTGAACCTCCGCGACGGCGTGGCGTTGATCGACCGGGACGGCGTCAAGACGTGGCTCGTCTACTGGGCGCGCGACGGCGTGCGGGGCAACGACGCCGCGGTCGACCCGTCGGGCCGGCTGTGGGCGGGCACGATGCGGTACGACGAGGAGCCGGGCGGCTGGCTGGCCCGCGTGGAGCCCAGCGGCGACGCGAAGGTCGTGCTGGGCGAGGTGGGCGTCAGCAACGGCATCGGCTGGAGCCCGGACGGCACGCTCATGTACTACGTCGACTCGGCGGAACGGCGGATCGACGTCCTCGACTACGACCACGAGACCGGCGAGGCGACGGACCGCCGGCCGCTGGCCGAGGTGCCGCGCGGGCTGCCCGACGGCCTGACCGTGGACGCGTCCGGCGCGATCTGGGTCGCGTTGTGGGGCGGCGCGGCGTTGCACCGGTACACGCCGGACGGCGTGCTGGACCGGGAGGTCGAGCTGCCGGTGGGCCAGCCGACGGCGTGCGCCTTCGGCGGCGCGGACTTCACCGACCTGTACGTGACGACCGCGCGCGTCGGGTTGAACGGGGACGCGTTGAGCGAGCTGGCCGGGTCGGTCCTGGTGCTGCCGGGCATCGGCGAAGGCCTGCCGTCGACCGCGTTCGCCGGCTAGGGCTCTCGGGGCGGCCGAGCGCGCGGGGCGGCTGAGCGCGGGCGGCTAGAGGGTGTAGGTGGCGCCGGGTGCGGCCAGCGTGACCGGGCCGGGGAAGGCGTCGGCGGCGTCGTTCAGGACGCCGTCGCGGTCCGACCACGGCAGGACGTGGGTCAGCACCAGGCGGCCGACGCCGGCGGCCTTGGCCACCTCGCCCGCCTCCTGCCCGCTCATGTGCAGGTAGTTCGCGCGGCCCGCCTGCTCGCGCCACGCCGAGTCGGCCAGCAGCAGGTCGGCGCCGGTGGCCAGCCGCACCAGCTCCGGGCACGGCACCGTGTCGCCGGAGAACACCAGCGACACGCCCCCGTACGAGATGCGGAACCCGTAGGCCTCGCAGATGTGCCGCATCGCGGCGACTTCGACCTCCACCGGGCCGACGGCGTAGCGGCCGGGCGCGAGCGGGACGAAGTCGAACACCTCGGTCAGGTCCGTGGTCGCCAGCGCGGCCCGGTCGGCGGCGTGCGCGTTGGCCAGGCGGGACGGGGCGTGCGACGGCGCGAACACCGGCAACCGGCGTTCGGTGACGTCGTAGGGCGGCTCCGGGTGCTCGCGCCGGTGGACGGTGAGCGAGCCGAAGTCGGCGCAGTGGTCGAGGTGCAGGTGCGACAGGAGCACGGCGTCGAGGTCGAACGGGTCGCACAGCCTGGTGAGCGGGCCGAACACCCCGCTGCCCAGCTCCATCGCGATCCGCACGCCGCCCGCCTCCACCAGGTACCCGGAGGTCGGCAGATCGGGCCCCGGCGCACTGCCCGAACACCCGAGCACCGTCAATTGCATGGCCGAAACGATAGCAGGACGGGGGTCGGCAAAAATGCGGGAACACCCTCAGTGCCGGCCATTCAATTCAACCGGCACACAGGTTCACTCGAATGCATCAACCGAGGTCGGAAGCCTGCGCGGAACCACCGGAGGCTGCGGGTTGCCGAAGCGGATTCGGTAACGCGGCAATTCACGCGGATCACCGGCGCGGACTACCGGACTTGTTTTGCAATTGGTTTTGGACGGCTGTCGGAAGGATTTGCGACCGACCACCGGGCGACTGACCGAAAGTTTTCGGGCGCAACCGGCACCACCAAACGGGTGCACGGGGCGTTGCCGCAGCTCATCAGGCCATTTGAGACTCGCAACTTTCCCGAAACTCATTGTCCGCGAACGCTCGGTGACACATAGTGACGACGACTCACGCCGTGATCCTCAAGGAGGAGGGAATGGTCATGAGGACCCTTCTGGCCGTGGTGCTGCTGATGGTGGCGCCACTGCTGTCCGCGAACGCCGCAGGCGCCGCGCCCGCCCCGGCAGCCGGGCCGGTCGCGCTCGCCTGCAACGGGTACGTCGCGCTGACCTACGACGACGGTCCGAACGCGCAGTTCACCCGCCCACTGGTGAGCGCGCTGCGCTCGGCGGGCGCGCGCGCCACGTTCTTCGACCTCGGCTCACGCGTGCAGCAGCAGCCGCAGCTGACCCGCGAGGTCGTGCAGGCCGGCATGTGGGTCGGCAACCACTCGTGGTCGCACCCGTACCTGACGAACCTGAGCGCCGCCGCCGTGGCCAAGGAGCTCGGCGACACCCAGAACGCGATCCGCAACGCCACCGGCCAGACGCCGACGCTGTTCCGCCCGCCCTACGGCGCGACGAACGCGACCGTGCAGACCGAGGCGCGCAAGCTGGGCCTGACCCAGGTCATCTGGTCGGTCGACTCGCAGGACTGGAACGGCGCGTCGACCGACGCCATCGTGCGCGCGGCGACCGGCGCGAACGCGGGCGGCATCGTGCTCATGCACGCGAGCTACCAGAACACGGTCAACGCCGTGCCGCGCATCGTCCAGGGCCTGGCGGCCAAGAACCTCTGCCCCGGCCGCATCGACAACACCGGACGGGTGGTGGCTCCGTGAAGGTCCTCGGCGCGATCGTGACCTCCTTGGCCGCCGCCGCGGCCTTCGTGCTGGCCTTCGTCGCCGCACCGCAGGCGTCGGCCGCCACGCTCACCGAGGTCACCGGCTTCGGCGCCAACCCCAGCAACCTGCGCATGCACCTGTACGTGCCGGACCGCACCCAGGCCAGGCCGGGCGTGCTGCTGGCCGTGCACTACTGCACGGGCACCGGCCCGGCGTTCCACTCGGGCACGGACTTCGCCCGGCTGGCCGACCAGTACGGCTTCATCGTGGTCTACCCGTCGGCGACCCGCAGCGGGCAGTGCTTCGACGTGTCGAGCCAGCAGGCGCTGCGGCGTGACGGCGGCAGCGACCCGGTCGGCCTGATGTCGATGGTCCGGTACGTGCTCCAGCGCTACAACGGCGACACGAGCCGGGTGTTCGTCACCGGTGTCTCGTCCGGCGCGATGACCACGAACGTCATGCTCGCCAACTACCCGGACGTGTTCGCCGCGGGCGCGGCGTTCGCGGGCGTGCCGGCGAGCTGCTTCGCCACCACCGACGGCTCGGGCTGGAACAGCTCCTGCGCCAACGGCCAGGTGCTCCGCACGCCGCAGGAGTGGGGCAACCTCGCCCGCGGCATGTACCCCGGCTACACCGGCGCCCGGCCGCGCGTGCAGATCTGGCACGGCACCGCGGACGACACGCTGCGGTACCCGAACTTCGGCGAGACGATCGACCAGTGGACCAACGTGCACGGCCTGTCCACCACCCCGACGTCCAGCGACAGCCCGCAGTCCGGGTGGACGCGCACCCGTTACGGCGACAAGGTCGAGGCCATCTCCATGCAGGGCACCGGCCACAACCTGATGGGGGCGGGCATGGCGTTGCGCGCCATCCAGTTCTTCGGGTTGGACAGGCCCGGCGACACCACCACGACCACGACGACGAGCACGACCACCGGCACCACGACCACGACAACCACCACGACGACGACCACGACGACCACAGGCAACCCTCCGACCGGCGGCTGCCGGGTCACCTACACCGTCAACGGCTGGAACACCGGCTTGACCGCGAGCATCACCATCGCCAACACGTCCACCAGCGCGATCAACGGCTGGCAGCTCGCGTTCACCCTGCCCGGCGGGCAGACCATCAGCAGCGGGTGGAACGCCACGTACGCACCGACCAGCGGTGCGGTCACGGCGCGCAACGCGTCCTACAACGGCGCCCTCAACCCGTCCGCGTCGGTCGGCATCGGGTTCCAGGCCACCCACAACGGCAACACGGACAAGCCGACCTCGTTCACGCTCAACGGCGTGGCTTGCACGATCGGCTGAACTGAGAGAAGGGCCCCGCGGTGAAGCGGGGCCCTTCTCCGGCCCTCTGGCCTCAGGCCCAGAGGTGACCGTCCAGCCGTTCCGCAGCCTCGTCCAACGTGCCCGCGTACGCGCCGGTGGACAGATACTTCCATCCCGCGTCCGCGACCACGAACGCCACGTCCGCCGACTCGCCGCGCGCCGCCGCCTTCTCCGCCGCGGCCAGCGCCGCGTGCAGGATCGCGCCGGTGGAGATGCCCGCGAAGATGCCCTCCACTTCGAGCAGCTGCCGGGTGCGGCGCAGCGCGTCGTACGAGCCGACCGAGAAGCGACCGGTCAGCACCGCGGCGTCGTACAGCTCGGGCACGAAGCCCTCGTCGAGGTTGCGCAGGCCGTAGACCAGCTCGCCGTACCGCGGCTCGGCCGCGATGATCTGCACGTCCGGCTTGTGCTCGCGCAGGTACCGGCCCACGCCGACCAGCGTGCCCGTGGTGCCCAGGCCCGCGACGAAGTGCGTGATCGTCGGCAGGTCCTTGAGGATCTCCGGCCCGGTGCCGTGGTAGTGCGCGCCGGGGTTCGCCGGGTTGCCGTACTGGTAGAGCATCACCCATTCCGGGTTCTGCGCGGCCAGTTCCTTGGCCGTCGCCACGGCCTGGTTCGAGCCGCCCGCCGCCGGCGAGAACACGATCCGCGCGCCGTAGGCCTGGAGCAGCTGCTTGCGCTCGGTGGACGTGTTCTCCGGCATCACGCACACCAGGCCGTAGCCCTTGAGCTTGGCGGCCATGGCGAGGGCGATGCCGGTGTTGCCCGACGTCGGTTCGAGGATCGTGCAGCCCGGCGTGAGCACCCCGGTCCGCTCGGCCTCCTCGATCATCATCAGGACCGGCCGGTCCTTGATCGAGCCGGTCGGGTTGCGGTCCTCCAGCTTCGCCCACAGCCGCACGTCCTTCGACGGCGACAGCCGGGGCAGGCCCACCAGGGGCGTGCCGCCGACCGCGTCGAGCAGTGACTCGTACCGGGCCACGATCGCTTCCTCCGGGGTGAGTCCTTCTGGGGTGGGTCAGCCGCCCGCGACGGCCGGGAGGATCGTCACGGTGTCGCCGTCCTTGACCGCGGCGGCGAGGCCGCCCGCGAACCGCACGTCCTCGTCGTTGACGTAGACGTTGACGAACCGGTGGAGCGCGCCTTCCTTGACCAGGCGCTGCTTCAGGCCACCGTGGTTGGTCTCCAGGTCGTCGATGACCTCCGCGAGCGTCGCGCCCGCGGCCTCGACGGACTTCTGCCCACCGGTGTGGGTGCGCAGGATCGTGGGGATGGAGACGGTGACGGCCATGCTGGTACCTCCGAGGAGCCGGGTTTGGTGAAGGTGGTGCCACGAGTGGTGCGCGGACGCACCTGGAGGGCTCAGGGACAGTCGGGCGTGTCGTCGGAGCCGGTGTGGGCGAACATGTACGACTCCACGACCTCGACGGGCTCTTCGGTCACCACGCCGTCCACGATCCGGTAGGAGCGCAGCTCGTGCTGCTCCGGGTCGCGGGTGGAGATGAGCACGTAGTGCGCCTGGGGCTCGCTCGCGTAGGAGATGTCCGTGCGGGACGGGTACGCCTCCGTCGCGGTGTGCGAGTGGTAGACGACGATCGTCTCCTCGTCGTTGGCGCTCATCTCGCGGTGGACGCGCAGCTGCTCCATCGAGTCGAAGCGGTAGAACGTCGGCGAGCGCTCGGCGTTGTCCATCGCGATGAACCGCTCCGGGCGGTCGGAGCCCTCCGGGCCCGCGATGATCCCGCACGCCTCGTCCGGGTGATCGCGACGGGCATGGGCCACCATCGCGTCCACGAGGTCACGGCGAATCACCAGCACGGCACCATCCTACGTGGTGGGGGAAGGTGTCCCGCCGTGTGAGAACTCGCACTACGCCGGTTCGCGAGTGCTCTCGAAGACCGCTCGGTGGACCTTCGGGTCGGTCGGGTGGACGCCCAGCAGGCCGCCCGCGCCGAGCGCCGCCAGCCCCAGCGCCGAGGCGCCCCTGGCCAGCAGGCCGAAGCCGTGGCCCCGGAGGCGGAACGACGTGAGGTAGCACACGGTCGCGGCGGCGTTGGCCGTGATCTGCACGAACGCGGCACGCCTCCGGTTCTCGGGCAAGGTGCCGTACTCGGCCAGCTCCGTGGCCAGCGCCGCGGGCGCGACCGCCAGCCCGACCCCGATGAACGCCCGCGCCGCCTTGCTCCCGCCCGGCATCAGGTCGAGCGCCGTCGACGCCGCGTACAGCCCGATGGGCAGCGCCACGACCGCCGGGTGCACCGGCCGCCCCAGCGCCCTCGCGCGCAGCAGGTCGGTCACCTCGCGCTTGCGCAGCGCGGCGGGCACCGCCTCCGCCAACGCCCCGGCCGCCTTCCCGACCGCCGGACTGGTCCGCACCCACCTGAACGCCCTCTGCACAGCCGCCATGCCCCTCGGGTACCCACCGCGCGTGTCGAACACTCAGGTCTTGCGTGTCGAACCTCCAGGACCCCCGAGTTCCACGTTCCGGGCCGACCGCCGCCGCCCTGGGCGTGGAACTCGGGGCCCTGGGCGTTCGACACGCGGGTCCTGGAGGTTCGACACGCGGGTCCTGGAGGTTCGACACGCGGGACCTGGGGGTTCGACACGCGCGGGTCAGTGGGTGGCGCGTTCCAGGGCGGTGGTGGCGGTGGTGCAGAGGTCGTTCAGCGGGGTGCCGGTCGGGGCGCCGGTGGCGACGGCGAAGACGGTGGCGGGGACGGTGGTCCCGGCGCGGGCGAAGGCGTCGTGGGCCGACATCGCGACCCTTCGGCATTCCGCCGGGTCCAGGTCGGCGTCCACGACGACCAGGCCGACCGCGGTCGAGCCGACGAAGGCCAGCGCGGGCACGTCCAGGGGCACGGCCGACGCGCAGACCGCGTAGCCGTCGGCCGGGGGCAGGCCCAGGGCTTCCGCGGCGGGCACGATCGGGACCACCTCGAACGGTCGTGGGCCGACCGGGAAGCCGTGGCCGCGCTCGGCCAGCCACCGCACCACCCCGTCGACCACCGCGGGTCCGCCCAGCACCACGGCGTGCACCCGCCGCACCAGCGTCGACGGGTCGAGCAGGTCCAGCTCACGCGTGCCGACCGGCGCGCCCCGGACGTCGACCCCGGCCACCGCGCCGGCGGGCGTCAGCAGCACCGCCACCCCCGGCGCGCGCCCGAGGAGCATCAGGCCATGACCGCTTCGATCAGCGTCTCCTGCACCCACGTCAACCAGTGGTACACGCCCAGGTGCGGCGACCGGGGGTCGTCCGGCGGCAGCTCGTCCGGCATGTCCTCCTGCACGTCCAACGCCGTGCCCAGCGCCAGCCGCACGTCGTTCAACGCCGACAGCCACGCCTCGGCCTGGTCCAGCGCCAGCCGCACCTCACCGCCGTCGGGCGGGCACGTTCGCAGCACCACCGCCGCCACACCGGTCTTCAGGTCCAGCAGCTCGGGCTCGTGCAGCGAACGCAGGGCGTTGGCCGAGTCGACCTCGCCCGGATCGGGCGCGTCGGGGTCGAGCCGGTGGAAGTCGGGCAGCAGCCGGCCCAGGATCGGGTCGTCCGGCGGCGTGGACGGGCCGGTGCGGATGCCGGTCAGCTCCGCCAGCTCGTCCTGCGGGGCCTCTTCGGCGCGTGCCATCAGCATGTCCTGGATCTGGCTCACCAGGCCGCGCACCACGGCCGCTTCCTGCCGGTCGAACCGGCCGAGCACCTGGTCGCCGGTGCGTGTCCACTTCTTCACGACGAACGCTGCATGGTCGCCCAGAGCCCGGCCGCGTGCAGCTTGGCCACGTCGGCCTCCACCTTGTCCTTGGTCCCCGACGACACGATCGCCCTGCCCTTGTGGTGCACGTCCAGCATCAGCTTGGTCGCGTGGTCACGGCTGTAGCCGAACAGCTTCTGGAGCACGTACGTCACGTAGGACATCAGGTTCACCGGGTCGTTCCAGACCAGGGTCTGCCACGGGCGGTCCTCGCTGCGGACCTCCTCGCCGGCCGGGTCAACCTGCGTCCGCTCATGCTCGACGGGCGTGGTCATACCGCCAATGGTGTCATGTTCCGCTCCGCGGTGGAGCCCTCAGGGGCACCCTGGCCGACCGCTTAGGCTTCCTCGCATGTCGACGTCGCTGTTCACCGACCACTACGAGTTGACGATGCTCGCCGCGGCGCTGCGCGACGGCACCGCCGACCGACCGTGCGTCTTCGAGGTCTTCGCCCGGCGGTTGCCGGAGGGCAGGCGGTACGGGGTGGTGGCGGGCACCGGGAGGCTGCTGGACGCGATCACCGACTTCACCTTCACCGATCGTGACATCGAGCTGCTGGAACGCACGGACGTGGTCGACGAGGCCACCCTGTCGTGGCTGGCGGACTACACGTTCACCGGGGACGTGGACGGCTACCCGGAGGGTGAGCTGTACTTCCCGGGCTCGCCGATCCTGTCCGTGCGGGCGCCGTTCGGCGTCGGCGTGGTGCTGGAGACCCTGGCGCTGTCGATCCTCAACCACGACAGCGCCATCGCCTCGGCCGCGGCCCGGATGGTGGGCGCGGCCAACGGTCGCCGGATGATCGAGATGGGGTCGCGCCGCACGCACGAGGAGGCGGCCGTGGCGGCGGCCCGGGCCGCGTACCTGGCCGGGTTCACCGCGACGTCGAACCTGGAGGCGGCCCGGCGGCACGGCATCCCGACCGCCGGCACGTGCGCGCACGCGTTCACCCTGCTGCACGACAGCGAGGAGGAGGCGTTCCGGGCGCAGGTCGAGGCGTTGGGCGTGGACACGACGCTCCTGGTGGACACCTACGACATCACCAACGGCATCAAGACCGCCGTCGAGGTGGCGGGGCCGGAGCTGGGCGCGGTGCGGATCGACTCGGGCGACCTGGGCGTGCTGGCGCGGCAGGCGCGTGACCAGCTGGACTCCCTGGGCGCGCGGAACACCCGGATCGTGGTGTCGGGCGACCTGGACGAGTACGCGATCGCGATGCTGCGCGCGGAGCCGGTGGACGCCTACGGCGTGGGCACGTCCCTGGTCACGGGCTCGGGCGCGCCGACGGCGGGCATGGTCTACAAGCTGGTCGAGGTGGCCGGGCGGCCGGTGGCCAAGCGCAGCTCGCACAAGGAGTCGCGCGGCGGGCGCAAGAGCTCGCTGCGGCGGCACAAGGAGACCGGGACGGCGTTGGAGGAGGTCGTGTTCCCGCACGACGCCGAGCCGTCGACGGGCGCGCACGACCGGCTGCTGGCCGTGCCGCTGGTCCGCGCCGGCCGGCGGGTGGACGGCCTGGACACGTTGGCGGAGAGCCGGGAGCGGCTCCGTGCTGCTCTGGTGACCGTGCCGTGGGAAGGTCTGAAGCTGTCCCGCGGCGAGCCCGCGATCCCGACGACGTTCCTGTAGGGGGCGCAGATGAGCAAGGCGCTGATCGTGGTGGACGTGCAGGTCGACTTCTGCGAGGGCGGTTCCCTGGCCGTGCCCGGCGGTGCGGCCGTGGCGGCGGCGGTCTCGGCGCACGTCGCCTCGTCGTCGTACGACCACGTGGTGGCGACGCGCGACTACCACGTCGACCCCGGGGCGCACTTCAGCGAGACGCCGGACTTCGTGGACTCGTGGCCGGTGCACTGCGTGGCGGGCACGGCCGGCGCGGCGTTCCACCCGGAGCTGGACGTGACGCCGGTGCAGGAGGTGTTCTCCAAGGGCGCGTACGCAGCGGCGTACTCGGGCTTCGAGGGCGAGTCCCGCACGGGTGAGCGGCTGGTGGACTGGCTGCGGGCGCGCGGCGTCGACCAGGTGGACGTGGTCGGGGTCGCCACCGACCACTGCGTGCGCGCGACGGCGGTGGACGCGGCGGAGGCGGGCTTCGCGGTCACCGTGCTGCTGGACCTCACGGCGGGCGTGTCGCAGGCGACGGTGGACAGCGCGTTGACGCGGCTGGGTGATGCCGGCGTGACGCTGGCGGGCACCCCGCGCGTCGGCTGACCTCACCGACCCGCGTGTCGAACGCCCGGCTCGGGCGTTCGACACGCGCGCGGTCTAGGGGGTCGGGGCGCAGGCGGTCGCGCCGAGGACGACGTGGCCGGTGATGGTGGACGCCTCGGTGAAGCGCAGGTGCAGCATGGTCATCGCGATGCTGCCGTCGTTCGGGTTCGGCACGATCGTCTCGCCGAACGTCGCGGTGGCCAGCACCGTGCCGTCGCCCGCCTTCACCTCGTGCACGTGGTTCGGCGCGATCTGCTCGGGCAGCCCCGTGAAGCCCTGGAGGCCGTCCGCCGCCCAGGCCGCGTTGGTGCCGGACTCGGTGCCCACGCAGGTGCTCTTCCACTTGCCCACCCGCAGCCTCGGCCCGCCCACCGACACCAGCGCCGACAGCTCGAACGCGGAACCGACCGCTTCGGACGTGGTCGTGGTCGTGCCGTTGTCCGGGTCCACCACCGCGGTGGTGCACGACGACGTGCCCGCGCCGAACCGGACGCCCGTGCGGCTCACCGCCTCGGACGAGTTCGACGTCGTGCCGTCGACCGCGCACGGCGCCAGCGGCGCGACGGTGACCCCCGTGCCCGCCTTGGTGAACTCGGCGGAGCCGACGGACGCCACCCCCGCCGGGTTGGCCGCCGACGCCGGTGGCGCGGCCGTGACCAGGCCGAGTACCAGCGCCGCGGTCACGGCGCCGACCCGGCGCGCTCCGATCTGCTTCATCGTGTCGCCCTTCTGCTCTTCACGGACGAGAGGACTATCGAACCCCGGCGGACACGACCCGATGATCTAGCGCGCACATCACCCGCAAGAGGAAATTCCGTACCTGATCGAGTGACGACCACCGGGGCGTGATCAGCACGGGATGCGCACCGGCAGCGGCGCGCTGGAGAAATCACCCGGCAGACCCACGAGTCGTTCCAACGCGCCACGCACCCGGAACGCCGCGCGGCCGTCGCCGAACGGGTTGCGCCCGCGCGGCAGCCGCAGCCGCGCGCCGAGCACCCAGCCCGCCTCGGCCACGATCCGGATCGGGTCGGTGCCGACCAGCCACGCCCCGCCCGCCTCCACCGCGGACACCCGCCCGGTCGTGTCGCGCAGCACCAGCACCGGCACGCCGAACGTGGGCGCCTCCTCCTGGATGCCGCCGGAGTCGGTGAGCACCAGCGCGGACCGGCGCAACGCGCGCACCAGGTCCGAGTAGCCCAACGGCTCGGTCACCACGATCCGCTCGTGCCCGCCGAGCACGGCCCGTGCCGCCGCGCGCACCCGCGGGTCCGGGTGGACGGGCAGCAGCACGCGCACGTCGGGGTGCCGGTCGGCGATCGCCCGCACGGCGTGCAGCACGCGCGTCAACGGCTCGCCCCGCGACTCGCGCCGGTTCGCGGTGACCAGCACCAGGCGTTCGGAGCGCTCGTCGAGCACGCGTTCCAGCAGCGCGAGGTCGGGGTCGCGGGCGGGCAGGTCGGCGGCGGCCACCCGCTGCACGGCGTCGACCGCGGTGCTGCCGGTGACCACGACCCGGCGGTCGGCCACGCCCTCGCGGACGAGCGCGGCGGCGTCCTCGTCGGTGGGCACGAGGTGCAGGGTGGCGATCCGGGCGATCATCCGCCGGGCGCCCTCCTCGGGGACCGGCCCCGCGAGGTCGCCGGGGAGCGGGCCGGCTTCGAGGTGCGCGACCGGGACGCCGCGCCGGGACGCGGCGAGCGCGCCGGCCAGCGCGGTGGTCGTGCCGCCCGGCACGAGGACGACGGCCGGATCGCGCCGGCGCAGCAGCCGGTCGAACTCCGCGACCAGGCGGGCCGGCGGCTCGCCCCGGCCCCCGGTGGTCCGCGGCACGTCGAGCCCGACGTCCACGTGCAGGCCGAACGCGCCCAGCGCCTGCCCGACCACGCCGTTGCTCTGTCCACTGTGGACCAGGACGGGCCGGAGCACCGGGTGGTCGCCGAGCGCCAGCGCCACCGGCGCGACCTTCACGGCCTCGGGTCGGGTGCCCGCGAGCAGCACGACTTCCTTCACCTTGCTCCTTCCACCGCGTTTCTCGAGTGGCGTTCACCCCGATTCGGGTGACGCCGGAATGTCGGGGGTGCGGCGCCCCGGCCGCGCGACTGGGGGTGAGCGCGTGGCCGGGGCGCACGCGCGCTACTCGTCGGCGGTCGCCGCCGACGAGCCGAGTCCGGTGCCGACCGCGTCGCCGGGGGTCTCGCACACGGCTCAGACCGCCGCGAGGCCGTGTCGGCGGCGCAGCGCCGAGGCCGGTGCGGCTCCGAGGACCAGCGCCGTGGCGGCGACCAGTCCGGCCACCGCGACGCGCCGCGTCATGGGCACACGCATGCAGCTCCTCACTCTCGGAACGTCTGGTCGAGCAAATGCCCCTATCGGCGTTCCTCCCGCCGTATTGAGGGCTGTTGACCGTAAAGAGGGACGACGGTCACTCGAATCGCGCAATTGCACCCACCGGTGGTGGGCTCGTCGCCCGAAATCACTTCGCGTTGTCACTCGATCCGGGGGTGAAGTTCGCCCTGCGCAGACCCGATGACCACCAAGCAGCCCTATCGGGCGATCCCCGATCGATGGAAGCGCGACACCGAGCGGATCACGGTGGGGTGCGGCGTCGCGCGTGATGTGCCCGACTTTGTGGAGCTCCGACGCAGACCAGGCCGGTGATCGCCGGTTAACCTCGCGGTGAAGTCGATCCTCTGGGAGGTCCCAAGTGTCCGTCCTCGCCGTTCCCGGCCGTCGCGCGGTGCTCGCCGACCTGGTCCCGGGCGCTCTCGCGCGTGACATCGCCCTGGTCGTCGCGGGCGCCGGGCTGACCGGCCTGGCCGCCCAGGTCGCGCTGCCGGTGCCGGGCAGCCCCGTGCCGCTGACCGGTCAGACGTTCGCCGCCCTGCTGGTGGGCGCGGCGCTCGGGTGGCAGCGCGGTGGCGCGTCGATGGCGCTCTACCTGATCGCCGGCGTGGCCGGTGTGCCGTGGTTCCAGGGCGCCTCGTCCGGCACGCCCGCGTCGCTCGGGTACGTGGTCGGGTTCGTGTTCGCCGGCGCGCTGGTCGGCCACCTGGCGGCCCGGGGCGGTGACCGGACGCCGTTGCGGACCGTCGGCACGATGGCGGTGGGCAACCTGGTGATCTACGCGTGCGGCGTGCCGTGGCTGATGGCCGCGGCGGGGGTGGGCTTCGGCAAGGCGCTGCAACTGGGCGTGACGCCGTTCCTGCTGGGCGACGCGCTGAAGATCGCCCTGGCCGCCGGCCTCCTGCCCGCCACCTGGGCCCTGCTGAACCGCAAGTAACCCCGAGAGTCCTACGTTCACAACGCGTGAGTCCTACGTTCGGAACACGCGTGTCCTACGTTCGGAACACCCGAGTTCAACGCTCAGCACGCGTCGGGGTCTCCGGCCCGTGTTGACGGGGTGGGCGGGTACGGTCTTCGCCGTGCCCGCCACCACCGCCATCCCCGACACCAGGACGTTGCTCGCCGTCGCCGTGGAGGCGGTGGGCGGAGCCGAACGCCAGGGCCAGGTCGACATGGCCGAGGCCGTCGAGCGGTCGATCCGGACCGGCGAGCACCTCGCCGTCCAGGCGGGCACCGGCACGGGCAAGTCGCTGGCCTACCTGGTGCCCGCGCTGCGGCACGCCGTGGCCGAGGAGACGACGGTCGTCATCTCCACCGCCACCATCGCGCTGCAACGCCAGCTCGTGGACCGCGACCTGCCCCGGCTCGCCAAGGCGTTGCGCAAGGAGCTGGGGCGCGAACCGAGGTTCGCCATCCTCAAGGGCCGCCGCAACTACCTGTGCATGCACCGCCTGCACACCGGCGCCCCGGACGAGCCGGAGGACGCGGGCCTGTTCGACCCGTTCGCGGTGTCCAAGATGGGCCGCGAGATCAAGCGCCTGCACGAGTGGTCGTCCGACACCGAGACCGGTGACCGGGACGAGCTCGTGCCCGGCGTGACGGACCAGGCGTGGCGCCAGGTGTCCGTGACCGCGCGTGAGTGCCTCGGCGTGAACAAGTGCCCGATCGGCGTGGACTGCTTCGCGGAGAAGGCACGGGCCGAGGCGGGCAAGGCGGACGTCGTGGTGACCAACCACGCGATGCTCGCCGTGGACGCGCTGGAGGGTTACCAGGTCCTGCCGGACCACGACGTGGTGGTGATCGACGAGGCGCACGACCTGGTGGACCGGGTGACGTCGGTGGCGACGGAGGAGCTGAGCGCGTCCCTGGTCGCCACGGCCGCGAGGCGCTGCGGGCGGCTGATCGACCAGACGGTGGCCGACCGGATGGCCGAGGCGAGCGACGGTCTGGCGATGATCCTGGAGGAGCTGCCGGCCGGTCGGCTGGACAGCCTGCCGCAGGCGTTGGCGGGCGCGTTGCGGGCGACCAAGGACGCGGCGCACGCGTGCATCACGTCGTTGGGGCCGGAGCGCAAGGAGGACGTGGACGGCGCGACGTCGCGCAAGCTGGCGATGTCGCTGCTGGACGACGTGCACGACTGCGCCACGCGGATCCTGGGGGCGTTCGACGAGGACCACGACGTGGTCTGGGTGTCGGGTGACTTCGCCGACCGCAACAAACCGCCGTCGTTGCGGGTCGCGCCGCTGGGTGTCGGCGGGTTGCTGCGGGAGCGGCTGTTCGGGAAGCGGACCACGGTCCTGACCTCGGCGACGTTGACGTTGGGCGGCACGTTCGACACGTTGGCCCGGCAGTGGGGGCTGCCGGCGGCGTCGGGTGCGCGGAAGGCGGAGGGGACGGCGACGGACAAGGAGCCGCCGTCGGACCTGGGCGCGCCGCGGTGGAGCGGGCTGGACGTCGGCTCGCCGTTCGAGCACGGCAGCAGCGGGATCCTCTACGTGGCACGGCACCTGCCGCCGCCGGGACGTGACGGGCTGCCACCGGCCTACGTGGACGAGATCGAGGGCCTGGTCAACGCGGCGGGCGGGCGCACGTTGGGGCTGTTCTCGTCGATGCGTGCGGCGAAGGCGGCGGCGGAGGCGTTGCGGGACAAGGTGGACTACCCCGTGCTGTGCCAGGGCGACGACGCCACGGGGCAGCTGGTGAAGCGGTTCTCCGAGGACGCGCAGACGTGCCTGTTCGGCACCCTGTCGCTGTGGCAGGGCGTGGACGTGCCGGGGCCGGCGTTGTCGCTGGTGGTGATGGACCGCATCCCGTTCCCCCGGCCGGACGACCCGTTGGCGTCGGCGCGGCAGAAGGCGGTGGAGTCGCGCGGCGGCAACGGTTTCCTCACCGTGGCCGCGACCCACGCCGCGCTGCTGCTGGCCCAGGGCGCCGGGCGGCTGCTGCGTTCGATGAACGACAAGGGCGTGGTCGCCGTGCTCGACCCGCGCCTGGCGACGGCCCGTTACGGCGGGTTCCTGCGTGCCTCCCTGCCGCCGTTCTGGACGACGTACGACCCGGAGGTCGTGCGGGCGGCGCTCAAGCGGCTCGACGCGGCCAACAACTGAGCACGTTTCCGCAGGTCGCGTGTCCTGAGCGTGCAACTCGGGGTACGCGAACGTAGGACTCGCGCGACGTGAACGTAGGACTCGCGCGTTCTGAACGTAGGACTCGGGGGGTCAGCCGTCGACGAGGAGGCCGCGGAGCGGGCCTTGGAGGCGGCCGGCGCGGCGGGAGACGCCCGGGAGGGCGGTCAGGCGGTGTTCGCCCGACGAGGCGAGGGTGGGGCGCCAGAGGGTGTCCACGACCTCGTGAGCCGGGCCGGAGACGTCGGCCAGTGGGCGTTGCAGGTGTTCGGACCAGAGGCGCAGCCGGGCGTCCCGGGCCACCTCCGGGTCGTCGGTCACGACGTTGACCTCGGTGTCGTTGAACAGGGAGTGCTCGTTCAGGTTGGCCGAGCCGACGCTCAGCCAGCGGTCGTCCACGAGGGCGAGCTTGGCGTGCACGTAGACCGACGAGGACGTCGCGCCGTCGTGCGAGGACAGCGTGGCGGCCACCAGGCGGTGGTTGCCGTCGTCGGCGTCCAGCAGGCGCCCCAGCTGGCCGCGGGTGGTGTCCGCGCCGTTGCTCGGCTTGCGCGGCAGCACCAGGACCGTGCGGAAGTCGGGGTTCGGCGGGTTGCGGAGCTTGTCGATCAGGACCTCGGTGACCTCGGGCGACCAGAGGAACTGGTTCTCCAGGTAGACCAGGCTCGTCGCCGAGCGCAGGGCGCGCAGGTAGGAGTCGAGCAGGCTGAACTCACCGCGGGGCGCGAAGTCGTAGGTGCGCTCCGGGATCGTGCGCACCAGCTGGGCGGAGGACGAGCCGGCCGGAGGTGGTGGGACGGCCGGGGGCAGCTGCTCGCCGGCGATCTCCTGCCAGCGCAGGCGGAAGTGCTCGGCCACGTCCGCGACGATCGGCCCGCGCAGGCGCGTCCCGATGTCGTGCCAGCCCAGCGGTTCCCGGGGCGGGTGCTCGGTGGTGTCGTGGCGGTCGCCCTCCACCGCGGTCAGGTCCATGCCGCCGACGAACGCCACCTCGTCGTCCACCACGACGATCTTCTCGTGGTGGCAGTGCAACGTCCGCTCCCGCGCGTCGATCTCGCACCGCACGGAGCTGTCGCGGGTGAACTCGCGCTGCGCCGCCAGCACGCGCTTGCGGGTCGGCTCGAACATCGGCACCGGCGGACCCGCCCACAGCAGCACGCGCACCGGCACCCGGGACGCGGCCGACGCCAGCAGGTCGCGCAACGTCGGCGAACCCGGTTCGCGGGTCAGCCGGAAGTCCGGGCTGGCGCACCACCCGGCCAGGTGGACGGACTTGCGCGCCGACGAGATCGCCTCCGCGATGGCGGGCAGCACCTCGTGCCCGTCCACCAGCACGTCGACCTGGTTGCCGGTCCGCACCGGCCGTCGCGGCGTCCACCAGCCGGCCTCCGAACCGAAGACCGACCCCCACCCCAGCTTGCGCAACCGTCTGGCGTGGTGCGCGCACAGCAAGCTCTCCAGCCCGTCACCGAGCTTGGCGTCCAGCACGTCCAACAGGCCCACGTCGGGAGTGGTTACCGCAAACGCGGAGGATCAAACGTTGAC
This sequence comes from Actinosynnema sp. CA-299493, assembly GCF_050946825.1. Classification (NCBI taxonomy): domain Bacteria; kingdom Bacillati; phylum Actinomycetota; class Actinomycetes; order Pseudonocardiales; family Pseudonocardiaceae; genus Actinosynnema; species Actinosynnema sp. CA-299493. Next base: position 1,272,291 of record NZ_CP191993.1, on the reverse strand, counting down.
GGCCACCGTGGCGGTGCCGGGGGCGACCTCGGTGTACCCGGCGTCGCGCACCAGCACGACGTCCGGCCGCGCCACCAGCGCGTCCCACTCGGCCGCCGACGGCGTCCGCACGGCGCACCGGTAGGACAGCCCGGCCCACTGCGCCAGCTCGGCGTCGGACAGGTGCGGCGCGAGCAGCATCGACGCGTGCCCCACCTGCGCCGCGGCCTTGCCCGCCGTCATCTCGACGCGCGGGTTCAGCCAGAGCTCGACCGCGCCCGGGGGCACCGGGCCCGGCTCGTCGGGCGGCAGCTCGCTGCCCGAGATCTGCAACCGGCTCAGCTCCTTGGGCAGGTCGACCACCCGGCTGGGCACGAACGCCCGCACGGACGCCCCGCCGACCGTGATCGTCACGCCCGGCAACGCCTGCACGGCCTCCCAGTGCGCGCCCCTGGCCCGCCGCGACACCTTCCGGATCCGGCCGCGCACCCACGCCACCAGCTCGTCGTGCCACTCGCCGTCCGGCAGCGCCCGGTCGTCCAGGCACACCGCGATGGCGGCGGCGGCCGCGGCCTCCAGCACGTCCGTCCGGGACGGCGGCGCGGACCGCTCGATCCGCAGCACCACCGGCATCGCCCGGACCGACGCCGGGTCTTCCTCGTCGGTGGACCAGTGCCGGTCCACCAGCATCCGCAGGATCGGGTTCACAGCCGGTTCAGCTCCAGACCGTCCGCCGCGTCCGCGGCCTCCACCTCCGCACGCGTGACGCCGAGGACGAACAGCACCGCGTCCAGGAACGGGTGCGACAGCGCCGTGTCCGCCACCTCGCGCAACGCGGGCTTGGCGTTGAACGCGATGCCCAGCCCGGCCGCGCCGAGCATGTCGATGTCGTTGGCGCCGTCGCCGACGGCCACGGTCTGCGCCAGCGTGATGCCCTGCTGGTCGGCGAACCGCCGCAGCGCCACCGCCTTGCCCGCCCGGTCGACCACCTCGCCGAGGACCCGGCCGGTGAGCTTGCCGTCCACGATCTCCAGCTCGTTGGCCGCGCAGAAGTCCAGGCCCAGGTCGTCCACCAGGTGCTGGATCACGCGCGTGAAGCCGCCGGACACCACACCGCAGCGGAACCCGAGCCGCTTCAACGTCCGCACCGTCGTCCGCGCGCCCGGCGTCAGCTCCAGCGACTCGGCGACCTCGTCCAGCACGGACTCGTCCAGGCCCTCCAGCAGCGCCACCCGCCGCCGCAGCGACTCGGTGAAGTCCAGCTCGCCGCGCATCGCCGCGTCGGTGATCTCCTTGACCTGCGGCTCCACCCCGACGTGCGCGGCCAGCATCTCGATCACCTCGCCCTGGATGAGCGTGGAGTCGACGTCGAACACCACCAGCCGCTTGGCCCGCCGGGTCAGCCCGGCCCGCTCCACCGCGATGTCCAGCCCGCCGCGCACCGCCACCTCGGCCAACGCCGACCGCAGCTGCGCGTCGCTCTCCGGCGTGTCGTCGGCCACGGACACCCGAAGTTCGAGGCCGGTGACGGGGTAGTCGGCCACGCCGCGGATCGCGTCGATGTTCACGCCGAGCGACGCCAGCCGGCGTGCCACCTCGGTGAACGCGCGGGCCGTGACCGGGCGGCCGAGCAGGATCAGCACGTGGCTGGACTCCAGCCGCGCGGTCCGCTTCGAGTCCGCGCCGATCTCCACCTCGACCTGCATGGACACCGTCGCCATGGCCTGCTCGACGGCTTCCTGCAACCCCTCCGGGTCGCGATCGGCGGCCACGAGCACGCCGAGCACCAACCGACCGCGGATGACGACCTGCTCGACGTCGAGGATCTCCACGCCGTGCCTGGTCAGCACCGCGAAGAGCACGGAGGAAACCCCCGGCTTGTCCGGTCCGGTGACCGTGATCAGGACGGGCGTGGTGCTGGGCTTGGTCACTGATGGCTCCTATGCCAGACAGCGGCGAGCCCCGAGGACCGGGAACGGTCGTCGGGGCTCGCCGTTGAACCTGCGCTCAGGTTACAAGTGCTACTTGTGGTCGCCTTCGGTTCCCTCCGAAGCTGTGCCCGACTGCACAGCCTGCGCGGCCAGCTCGGACGGCGCCTGGGGCGCGTCCTCGTGGGCGATGGCCTTGCCGGTGAACGTCACGTGCGCCTCGCTGTGCAACCGCTCGATCATGTGCGGGTAGTGCAGCTCGAACGCCGGGCGCGCCGAGCGGATGCGCGGCAGCTCGGTGAAGTTGTGCCGCGGCGGCGGGCACGAAGTCGCCCACTCCAGCGAGTTGCCGAAGCCCCACGGGTCGTCCACCTTCACGGTCTCGCCGTACCGGTAGGACTTGAAGACGTTCCAGATGAACGGCAGCGTGGACGCGCCCAGGATGTACGCGCCGATCGTGGAGATCGTGTTCAGCGTGGTGAAGCCGTCGCTGGGCAGGTAGTCCGCGTACCGGCGCGGCATGCCCTCGTTGCCCAGCCAGTGCTGCACCAGGAACGTGGCGTGGAAGCCGAGGAACGTGGTCCAGAAGTGGAGCTTGCCCAGCGGCTCGTCCATCATCCGGCCGGTGATCTTCGGGAACCAGAAGTAGATGCCCGCGAAGGTGGCGAACACGATCGTGCCGTACAGCACGTAATGGAAGTGCGCGACGACGAAGTACGTGTCCGACACGTGGAAGTCGATCGCCGGCGCGGCCAGCAGGATGCCGGACAGACCGCCGAAGAGGAAGGTGACGATGAAGCCGATGCTGAACAGCATCGGGGTCTCGAACGTCAGCTGCCCCTTCCACATCGTGCCGATCCAGTTGAAGAACTTGATACCGGTCGGCACCGCGATCAGGAACGTCATGAACGCGAAGAACGGCAGCAGCACCGCGCCGGTGGCGTACATGTGGTGCGCCCACACGGCCACGGACAGCGCCGCGATGCCCAGCGTCGCGTAGACCAGGCCGTTGTAGCCGAAGATCGGCTTGCGGCTGAACACCGGGAAGATCTCCGACACGATGCCGAAGAACGGCAGCGCGACGATGTAGACCTCGGGGTGGCCGAAGAACCAGAACAGGTGCTGCCACAGGATCACGCCGCCGTTGGCGGGGTCGAACACGTGCGCGCCGAGGTGGCGGTCGGCCAGCAGGCCCAGCAGCGCGGCGGTCAGGATCGGGAACGCCAGCAGCACCAGCACGGACGTCACCAGGATGTTCCAGGTGAAGATCGGCATCCGGAACATGGTCATGCCGGGCGCCCGGAGGCAGACCACGGTGGTGATCATGTTGACCGCGCCGAGGATGGTGCCGAGACCACCGACGACCAGGCCGGAGATCCACAGGTCGGCGCCGACGCCGGGCGAGTGGATGGCGTTCGACAGCGGGGTGTAGGCGAACCAGCCGAAGTCGGCCGCGCCACCCGGCGTGAGGAAGCCCGCCATCACGATCAGGCCGCCGAACAGGTACAGCCAGTACGAGAAGGCGTTGAGCCGCGGGAACGCGACGTCCGGCGAACCGATCTGCAGCGGCAGGATGAAGTTGGCGAAGCCGAACACGATGGGCGTCGCGTAGAGCAGCAGCATCACCGTGCCGTGCATGGTGAACAGCTGGTTGAACTGCTCCTGGGACAGGAACTGCATGCCCGGTCGGGCCAGCTCGGTCCGCATCAGCATGGCCATCGCGCCGCCCACCATGAAGAAGGCGAACGACGTGACCAGGTACATGATGCCGATTTGCTTGTGGTCCGTGGTGCGGAACATCCGCAGCAGGAACGAACCCTTGACCGCGTCGCGAGTCCCGAAGGGCCGCGTCGCGATCGGCTGCGGGGCTACGGCCGTCACGGTGCCTCCTGCACTGTCTGGTTCTGGCTTCGCCGGTGGGTGGCGCCGCCGGCTCATCGGATCGTAGACGGCGCTGTTCCGGGTGGCTCGGCTGGGCTGCCCGCTGGATCAAGTGAGGTAGCGCAGGTCACAGTGTTGGATGGCGCCGCCTCCGGCGTCGCGGGCGAGGTCGCCGGGAAGTCGGCCGTTCGCGCCCTGATTTCCGACGATCGAAAAGCGTGATCATCGGAAATGAGGACGCGAACGGTCGACGCGACCTCGCGAGCGGTGCGGGTGTGGGGGGTTAGCGGCGGAGGAGGTGGCGGAGTTTCGGGGAGGCGACGAAGGCGGCGCCGGTGGCGACCAGGGCGAGGCCCACGAGCAGCAGCCAGCCGCCGTTGAAGCCCGTGTTGGCGAGGTCGCCGTCGGTGGAGGCCGGGGTGGAGGTGTTGGTCGGGGTGATGGCGATCGACTCGGTGGTGGTGGAGGAGGTGGTGGAAGAAGAGGAGGCGGGGGTGGTTGAGGTGAGGGGTGACGTGGTGGTGGCGGGGGTGGTTGAGGTGGTGGTTGGCGTGGTGGTGGTGGTGGTGGTGTCGTCTTGCTTGGCGCAGACGAACCAGTGGCTGATGCCGGCGGGGGTGCCGCTGGCGTTCAGCGGCGGGTGCAGGTCTTCCCAGGCCAGGTCGCCCAGCTCGGCGGCGGTGTAGACGTTGTAGGCCGGGCCGCCCTTCACCACGACGCCGGTGAGCACGTAGCCCTCGGGGTTGGCGGTGATGTCGATGTCGACGCCCTCGACGGTGAAGGTGCCCGCGGGCAGCGTCATCTCCTCGCCGGGCAGGCCGACGACCTCGCAGGCGTTGCCCGGCTGGCCGATGTCGACGTTCTTCCGCTCGCCGACGACGGCGCGGTCGTCGCCGGGCAGCGGGGTCTCCGAGGTGGCCGAGGCGGTGCCGCCCAGCAGGCCGGTGGCGCTCAGGGCGAGCAGCGCGGCTGCTCCGAACAGGCGGCGGGTGGTGATGCGCATGGCGGCTGCTCCGCTGGGTCGAGGGCTGATCGGGGGCATCGAACTACACCGGCCACCCTCTATCGAGCTAACCCATTCAGATGAATCAGGTTGCCGTCGAGTCGTTATGCGGTGGTGATGTTGACGGCGGGTAGTGACGCCTCCCCGGATGGAGGTGCGGTCTACGCCGGACGTGACCTTTACCGAACCCGAACACTCCGCTACCCCGATCACCGCCGACCCCATGCCACGATGCGCGGCGTGCAGGGACTCGTGCTGGTCGTGGAGGACGAACGGGCCATCGCGGACCTGATCTGCCTCTACCTGCGGCGCGAGGGCTTCGGGGTGCAGGTGGAGGTGGACGGGCACGCGGCGTTGGCGGCGGTGCGGCGGTCGCGGCCGGTGGCGGTGCTGCTGGACGTCGGGCTGCCCGGGATGGACGGGGTCGAGGTGTGCCGGGCGCTGCGCGCGGCGGGCGACTGGACGCCGGTGCTGTTCGTGACCGCGCGCGACGACGAGGTGGACCGGGTGCTCGGGCTGGAGCTGGGCGCGGACGACTACGTGACCAAGCCGTTCAGCCCGCGTGAGCTGGTGGCCCGGGTGCGCACCGTGCTGCGCCGGGGGACGCCGCAGGTCAGCCCGGTGCACGTGGTCGGCGACGTGAAGCTGGACGGCGACCGGCGGCGGGTGTGGGCGGGTGGGGTCGAGGTGGCGTTGACGTCGACGGAGTTCGAGCTGCTGGCGCACCTGATGCGGCACCCCGGGCGGGTGTTCGCGCGGGAGCGGTTGTTGAGCGCGGTGTGGGGTTACGCGGCGGTGGCGGGCACGCGGACGGTGGACGTGCACGTCGCGCAGTTGCGGGCGAAGCTCGGCGACCGCAGCCCGATCAGGACCGTGCGCGGGGTCGGCTACTCGGCCGAGGCGCCGTGACGCGCACCAGCCTCGCGTTCCGGATCACGGCGTTGTGCCTGGCCGTGGCCGGTGTGGCGGTCGTGGTGGCGGGGTTGGTGTCGGCCCGGCTGGTGCTCACGGCGGCACGCGAGGTGAGCCGGGAGGCGCTGGCCGACCAGGCCGACGTGGTGGCCGGGCAGCTGGACGTGGGCCGGGCCGGGCGGCTGCGGGTGGTCGAGGTGCTGCGCGGGCAGGGCATCGCCGTGGTGCTGGTCGGGCCGGACGGCGGGTTGACCGGCGACCCGCAGGCCGTGCGCGCGGTGCGCGAGGTCAAGGGCAGGTCCGGCGCCGCCGGCACCCGGCTGGTCGAGGTGCGCGACGGTGTCGCGCTGGTGCAGGAGGCGGGGATCGGCAACGGGCCCGGGCGCAAGCTGCTGCGCAACATCACGTTCGCGCTGGGTGTCGGGTTGCTGGTGGCGGCGGTGGCCGGGTGGTTGCTGGGCAGGCTGGTCGCGCGCCCGCTGCGGCGGACGGCGGAGGTCGCGCGCACCATGAGCGGCGGTCGGCGTGACCTGCGGGCGCCCGAGCACGGGCCGGCGGAGGTCGCCGAGGTCGGCGGCGCGGTGAACGCCCTGGCCGACGCGCTGGCGCGCAGCGAGGCCAGGCAGCGGGAGTTCCTGCTGTCGGTCTCGCACGAGCTGCGCACGCCGTTGACCGCGGTGAGCGGGTTCGCCGAGTCGCTGGCCGACGGCGTGGTGTCCGGGCCGGAGGTGCCGTCGGTCGGCCGCACCATCTCCGCGGAGGCGCACCGGCTCGACCGGCTGGTCACGGACCTGTTGGACCTGGCCAGGCTGGGCGCGGACGACTTCCGCGTCGACCTCGCGCCGGTCGACCTGACCGAGGTCGTCACGGCCGCCGCCGAGGTGTGGCGGGCGCGGTGCGCGGCGAAGGGCGTCGAGTTCCGGCTGGTGGCGCCGTCGGGGCCGACCGTGCGGACGACGGACGCGCGGCGGGTGCGGCAGGTGCTGGACGGGCTGCTGGAGAACGCGTTGCGCCTCACGCCCGCCGGTCGGCCGGTGGTGCTGGCGCTGCACGACGTGCTCCAGGTGCGCGACGGCGGCCCCGGGTTGTCCGAGGAGGATTACCGCGTCGCGTTCCGGAAGGGGGCGCTGCACGCGAAGTACGAGCGCTCCCGACCGGTCGGCACGGGTGTCGGGCTCGCCCTGGTGCACGGCCTGGTGACCCGGTTGGGTGGCACGATCGAGGCCGGTCCCGCGCCCGAGGGCGGCGCGGCCTTCACGGTGAGGTTGCCCCATGGCTGAGTCGGTCGGGCGTGGGTCGGTCGGGCGTGGGTCGGTCGGGCGTGGGTCGGTCGGGCATGGGTCGGTCGGGCATGGGTCGGTCGGGCATGGGTCGGTCGGGCGCGAGTCGGTCGGGCGTGGGCTGGAGGTTCGGTGGCACGAGGCGGTCCGGGTGCTGGGCGGCGCGAACGGGCCCGGGGACCTCGTCGAGCGGTACGCCGAACCGCACCGCGGCTACCACAACGCCGACCACGTGCTGGCCGTCGTCCGTGACGCGGACGCGCTGGCCGCCGACCGCACGGCACGCGAACGCGCCGTGCTCACGCTCGCCGCGCTCGCGCACGACGTGGTCTACGACGGCGAGCCTGGCGAGGACGAGCGGCGCAGCGCCGAGTGGGCCCGGGCCCGGCTCGCCGGCCTGCCCGAGGCCGACGAGGTGGCCGGACTGGTGCTGGCCACCGCGGACCACACCTCGGACGACCCGCTGACGTGCCTGCTCCTGGACGCCGACCTGGCCGTCCTCGGCGCCGACCCGGCCGCCTACGAGCGCTACCGCGCGGCCGTGCGCGCCGAGTACGCGCACGTGCCGGACGACGCGTGGCGGGTGGGTCGGGCGGACGTCCTGCGCGCGTTGGCCGGGCGCGACCCGCTCTACGCCACGCCGCACGCGCGTGAGCGGTGGGAGGACCGCGCCAAGGCCAACCTCGCGGCCGAGCTCAGCTCGCTCGGTGACCCGCCATGAGCACGTCGTAGGTCGGGAACGCCTTGGCGATCTCGCTGCCGGTGAAGTTGCCGACCCAGCCGTCGTCGTCGTGGAAGAACCGGATCGACACGTAGTCCGGCCGGGTGCCCATGTCGAACCAGTGCGTGGTGTTCTCGGGCACGCTCAGCAGGTCGCCCGCCTCGCACAGCACCGCGTGCACGCGGTCCTTGACGTGCAGGTAGAACACGCCGGAGCCGCGCGCGAAGAACCGGTCCTCGTCGTCGTCATGGGTGTGCTCGGCCAGGAACTTCACCCGCGCCTGCGCCGCCGAGGCCAGCCACTCCGGGTCGTCCGACGGTGCCATCTCCATCGCGTCGACCAGGATGTAGCCCTCGGTCTCGGTGACGCGGGCGACCTGCTCGGCGTACACCTCCAGGGCGTTGTCCCTGGTCACACCGGGTACGACCGGCCACTGCTCGTACCGGACGCCCAGCTGCTTCAGCTCCACCGCGATCTCGGCGGGGTCGGTGGTGCGCACCAGAGCGGTCTCCGGGTCGGTGTCCGACCACACGGTCAGCAACGTCATCGCGCCTGCTCCCTCATGTTCGTGGTGAGTCCCTGCGCTGGGTGGTTTCGGTCTTGAAGCGCAACAGCCACTCCAAGCACTCCAGCCGGTGCCGCGCCTGGTAGAGGTCGTCACCCCACACGTACACCCCGTGGCGGGCCACGATCAAGGCCGGCACGTCCGCGCGGAAGCCGGCTTCGAACGCGTCGCCCAGCACCCGCATGTCCTGGCTGTTCGGCGTCACCGGGATGACGACGGACTCGTGCGCCTGGCGGCCGAAGCCCTTGAGCATCTCCAGGTCGCGCAGCTCGACGCCGTCCGGCCAGTGCTCGGCCGCGACCACCGGGGCGAGGGCGTGCACGTGGACCACCGCGCCCGCGCCGGACACCGCCGCGATCCGCCCGTGCAGGCCCGCCTCGGCCGACGGCACGCGCACCGGGTCGTCCGTGCGGCCCTCGGCGTCGACGACCACCACGTCGTCCGGCGTGAGCTCGCCCTTGTCCTTGCCGCTGACGGTGACCGCGAGCCGCAGCGGGTCGCGGTCCACGACCACGGAGAGGTTGCCCGACGTGCCGCGCATCCAGCCCATCGCGGTGTACCGGGCGCACTCGGCGGCCAACGCCTCGCCGGGCGTCACAGGGCGTCCACGGTCCGGTGTGGACCGAAGTCCGCGTCGCCGTACGGCTCGCCGGGGCGCGCCACGCCGACGGTCTGCCAGCCGGCCTCGGCGGCGGCGTGCAGCTCGGCCGGGACGTCGGAGTAGAAGGTGATGTCGGTGGACCCGAGCACGGAGGCGATCGTGAGGTACGACGCGGCCTCGCGCTTCGGGCCCGCGTTCACGGTGTCGAAGTGGAACTCGAACAACGACGTGAGGTCGCCGTCCGTCGTGTGCGCGAAGAACGCCACCTGGCCGGCCACCGAACCCGAGGAGAACACGGCCAGCTTCGCGCCCTCCGCGTGCCACGCGCGCAGGGCGGGCACGACGTCCGGGAAGAACTCGGCCACCAGGTCGCCCTCGGCGTACCCGCGCTGCCAGATCAGGCCCTGCAACGTCTTCAGCGGTGTGACCTTCCGGTCGTCGTCCATCCAGCCGTGCAGCACGCGCACCAGATCGTCCGTGCCGCCGTCCACACCGGACAGCTCGCGGATCTGCGCCACGGCCTCCGCGACGGCCGGGTCGTCACCGTGCGCGTCGATCCACGGCCCGAGGCGCGGCCGGGCGTAGTCGTACAGCGTGACCAGGACCTGGTCGGTGGCGCTGAGCGTGCCCTCGATGTCCAGCACGACCCATTCAGTCATGAACTTCCCCAACGTAGTAATCGGCCAGACCGCCCGGAGCGTACGCACCGCGGTCGGTCACCACCTTGGTGACGAACCGCGGCGGGGTGACGTCGAAGGCGGGGTACAGGCCCCGTGCCCGGTCGGTGGCCGTGCGGCGGCCCAGGGTGTGCCGCACGTCGTCGCCCGGCCGGTACTCGATCGGCACGTCGGCGGAGGTGGGTGCCAGGCGGTCCGGGGCCTGCACCATGGCCAGGAACGGCACGTCGAACGCGTGCGCGGCGATGGCGAGGCCGAGCGTGCCGACCTTGTTGACCACGTGCCCGTCCATCGTGACGCGGTCGGCGGCGGTCAGCAGCACGTCCACGTCGCCGGTCGACATGACGGCCGCGCCCATGCCGTCGGTGATCAGGGTCGTGTCGACGCCCATCTCCCCCAGCGTCTCCGCGGTCAGGCGGGCTCCCTGGAGGTACGGGCGGGTCTCCGTGCAGATGAACCGCAAGCGTTTGCCCATCGCCTGGGCAGCGGTGACGGTCTCGGTCAGGTAGAGATCGGCCCAGCAGTGCGTGAGCACCGCGCCCTCGTCCGGCAGCAGTTCGGCGGTGTGCGCGCCGAGGCTGCGGCTGCGACCGCGGTAGCGCTCGTCCCCCGCCCTCGCACCTTCGAGGGCGCCGGCTTCGAGGTCGTCGTTCGCGTCGACGCCCGCCAGCACGGCGGCCACGGCCTTGCGCAGGTGGTTGTTGGTGCGGCGGGTGTCGATCAGCAGCCGGCCGGCTTGGTCGAGGTAGGCGCGGGCCTCGTCGCGGGGCAGGTCGCGGGCTTCCCGGGCGGCCAGCACCATGCCCCACAGCGCGGCGAAGTACGGGCCGGAGGACTGGGTGACCATGTCCTCGATGGCCTTCGCGACCTCGGCGACCGTGCCGCAGCGCACCCACGTCTTCTCGAACGGGAAGGTGCGCCGGTCCAGCACGTGCACACCGTCGTCTTCGAGGCGCACGCTGCGCGCGAGCAACGGTTCCATCAGCTGTACCCGGTGAACGGCGCGTGCTCGCCGGTGAGGTGGTACGCGCCGACCTCGCGGGCCTTGTACGCCACGGGGTCGTGCAGGGTGAGGGTGCGGGCGTTGCGCCAGAACCGGTCGAAGGCGTAGCCGGCGGCGGTGGCGCGCGCGCCGCACAGCTCGAACACCCGGCTGGTGGTCTGGTTGGCGACCTTCGTGGCGACGACCTTGGCCGACGAGATGGCGGCGGCGGTCTCGGCGCGCTCGTTGCGGGTCAGGTCGGCGCCGCGCCGGGAAGCCTGGTCCAGTCGGTCCGAGGCGTGGTCGGCGAGGAAACCGGCGGCCTGCGCGTCGGCGACCAGCTCGCCGTACGTGCCGAGGACGTAGGGGTCGGCGGTGGCCGTGTCGACGCCGCTGAGGAACCACGGGCGGGTGGTCGTCCGGGTGTACTGGGCGGCTTCCGCCAGCGCGCCTTCCGCCATCGCCACGTACAGCTGGGCGAGCACGAGCTGGAAGCCGAGGGCGGCCAGCGAGAGGCGCGGGCTCGTCTCGTCGTGCGTGCCGAGGACCTGGTCGGACGGCACGTGCACGTGGTCGAACGCCACGCCGCCGCTGGCCGTGAGGCGCTGCCCGATGTTGTCCCAGTCGCCGGCGTAGGTGATGCCGTCGGCCTTCGCGTCGAGCGTGAAGGTGATCTTGCCGCCGGTCTCGGTGTCGGTGGCGCTGACCACCAGCCGGTCGGCCACCGACGCGCCCGTGGCGAACGTCTTGCGACCCGTGACCTCGTACCCGCCGTCGACCGGTCGCAGCTCCAGGGCGGCGTCCAGCGGGTTGCTGACCCCGGCCCAGAAGAGGTTGTCGCCCGCCTGGAAGTTCGGGTTGTCGAAGAGGCCGCTGCGCCAGACCTGGAGGTAGTGGTAGCCGAGGAGGTGGCCGACGTTGGCGTCCGCCGCGCCGACGACCCTGGTCACGGCCTGCTGCGTGGCCCAGTCGCCGATCCCGAGCAACCCGGACCGCCGCAACGCGCCGACCTCGGCCGACGGCTCCGCACCGAGCCGGTCGCGCTCCGCCGCGTCGACCCGCAACGCCGCGGCCAGCTCCTCGGCGACGGTCAGCCACTTCTGCCGACCATCGGTGCTCGTCATGCGCCCTCCTACCGTCTGCGTCCCGACAGGCGAGCCTAATCGCCGGCGCGCCCCGGCGACTGAGCGTTCCGCCACATGGGAGGCCGCGATTCCGATCGGGAACGCACAGGCCGAAGCGCGGGGTTACCGGGCGACCGCTGAATTCGACCTGGCCTGACCGGGACGCTATTCGGGGACATGTCACCAGCCGAGTCCGCCGGGAAGCGATCCGGGAGTCGTCCCGCACTGCTTGCGCACCGGGCTGCCGACCTGCGTGCGTTGAACCACCACGTGCGGCCCACCCCCTTCGACTACGGTATGCGGGCCCGCACCGAAGGGGGAGTCGCACGATGGACCTGTCGCGCAGATCGTTCTCCGGGGGAACCGCCGTCGCCGCACCGGCGACCGCGACCGCCGGGACGACCGCCGCGTCGGCCCGGACGCCGCGTCCACACCGGCCGTCCACACCGCACCTGCTGGAAGCCGAGCACCTGGTCGGCTACCTGTCGTTGCCGACGTGCCCGTTGGCCAACAACACCTACAAGGCGCCGGACCAGCCGAACGTGGTCCGGTGGGGCTCGCCCGGTGACGCGTCCGGGTGGGTCAACCAGAGCCAGTGCGCGTCGTTCCTGACCGCCGTGCTGAAGCGCACGTACAAGTGGGCGACTCCGAGGTTCTTCAGCGCCCACTTCGGTGTGGCGAGCCCGTTCGCGCGGGACTACCGGGCGGCGTTCGCGGAGCGGGAGATCCCGCACTTCGAGCGCGTCACCAGGGTGGCGGACCTTCGTCCGGGTGACGTGATCGCCGTCGACTACCGCAACGACCAGGACACCAACACCGGTCACGTGGTGATGGTGCGTTCGGTCAGGGGCGTCTACACCGCGCCGACCCGCGGGCTGAACTTCCGCGGTGAGACGCAGTACGCGGTGGAGGTCGTGGACTGCACGTCCGAGCCGCACGGGGTGTACGGGGTGGGCAACTACTTCCGGTTCCCGGACAACCGGATCTTCAACGCCACGGCGGCGACGGACGGCGCGGGCTACGGGCACATGATGTTCTACGCGTCCGACGCGACCGGTGAGTTCAGCCGGTACCGGTGGAGCGTGAACACGTCGCCCGCGGGGACGTTCGCGTTGGCGCAACGCCCGGTCTCCGCCGCCCGCGTCGTGTTCTGAGCGTTGAACTCGGGTGTTCCGAACGTAGGACACGAGTGTTCTGAACGTAGGACTCGCGGGACGTGAACGTAGGACTCGCGCGGGGGTGGGTCAGGTGAGGGCGAGCTTGCCGAGTTCCACGCGCGACGCGACGCCGAGCTTCGGGTAGGCCTTGTAGAGGTGGTAGCCGACCGTGCGCGGGCTCAGGAACAGCTGCGCGCCGATGTCCCGGTTGCTCAGGCCGTCGGCCGCCAGGCGCACGACCTGGAGTTCCTGCGGGGTGAGGGCGCTGAGCGGGTCCGGTCCCGGCGCGGCGCGGCTCTCGCCGGTGGCGCGCAGCTCGGTCCTGGCGCGGGCGGCCCACGGGGTCGCGCCCAGCCGTTCGAACACCTCCGCCGCCGACCGCAGGTGAGTGCGGGCGTCGGCCTTGCGGCGGGCCCGGCGCAGCCACTCCCCGTACAGCAGCTCGGTGCGGGCGCGTTCGAACGGGCGGCTGTCGTCGGCGCGGTGCAGGTCGACGGCCTCCACGTACCACTGCTCGTCATCGGTGAGCAGGGCGCGGCACCGCGCGGAGACGGCTCGCGCCCACGGCTGGCCGGTGCCCGACGCCCACTCGTCGTACCAGCCGGCGGCGTTCGCGTCCGGCTTGCCCAGCCGCGCGGACGCCTCCACCAGGTCGGGCAGGCTGGTGACGGAGTAGAGCCGGTGCGCGCCCGCGGCGACGTCGGCCAACCGGTCCAGCACGGCCTCGTGCCGGCCGAGACCGAGGTCGAGCAGCGCCAACGCGCACGCGGCCCGCACGGACTGGGGCGCGCCGCCGACCAGCGTCGCCACCAGCTCCTCGCACCTGGCCGCGTCGCCCTCGATGGCGGCCAGTTCGGCGAGCACGGCGGTCAGGAAGCCGACGCTGAACTCCTGGCCGATGTCCGCGGCGATGCGCAGCCCCTCTTCGGCGGTGGCCCGCGCGTCGCGGTGCCGGCCGAGGTGCAGCCGGCCGCGGGCCAGGTAGGCGAGGGCCCGGGGCAGCACGCCGAGGGCGCCTTGGGCGCGGGACTGGCGTTCCAGGTCGAACGCCCAGGCGTAGGCCGCCCGGTCGTCGCCCAGGACGAGGTTCCACCAGGCGGTGACCGCGTTGCCGGGCCCGCCGACGTACGGGGAGCCGAGGAGCTCGCGCAGCGCGGCCAAGCCGCCGGGGACGTCGTCGCCTTCCAGGCCCAGTGCTGCGGTGGCGACCCGCCGGGTGTCGTCGGCGCCGGGCAGGTCTCCGGCACGTGCCGCGATGTCCGCGAGGAGGCCGAAGTCACGGCCGGCCCACGCGTTGTTGGCGGCGTGGAACAGCAACTCCCCCGCCAGGTCCGGATCCGTGTGCGCGGCGCACGCGACGGCGCGGGCGAGTTGCGCCGCGGCCTCCGCCGGCCGTCCCTGCTCGCTCGCCAGCCGCGCCTGGATGCGGGCCACCCGCGCGCCGTCCACCGGGTTGGCCACCAGGTGCCACGCCTGGTCGGCGAGCCCGACCGCGCGGTCGAACTGTCCCGCCGCGCCGGCCGCGCCCGCCGCCGACGCCAGCCGGAGGCCGCGTTCGACGGGATCCGGGGTGAGCTCGGCGGCGCGGTGGTAGGCGGAGGCGACGGCGACGTAGCCGCCCCGGTTGCGGGCGTCCTCGGCGGTGCGGGCGAGGGCTCGGGCGACGTCCTCGTCGGGCGCGGTGGCGGCGGCGGCCAGGTGCCAGGCGCTGCGGTGGGCATCGGCGTCGGCGAGCACGTCGGCCAGTGCCCTGTGGACGGTGAGGCGGTGCTTGAGCGGCGCGCTCCGGTAGGCGGCGGCGCGGATCAGGGGGTGGCGGAAGGTCAGCCGGCCGTCGTCGGAGCGCAGGAGTTGGCGTTGTTCGGCGACTTCGAGGTCGTCGACGGACGCGCCGAGCAGGCCGGCGGCCCCGAACACCACGGCCGGGTCGCCGGTGTCCTCGGCGGCGGCGACCAGCAGGAGGGTGCGGGTGCGTTCGGGGAGCGTGCCGATGCGGTCGGCGAAGGTCTGCTGGATGCGGCTGTGGGTGGGCAGGGCGGCGACGCGGTAGGCGTGGGCGGCGGGGAGGTGGCCTTCGCGTTGGGCGGCGGGGAGTTCCAGCAGCGCCAACGGGTTGCCGCGGGCCTCCTCGGCGATCTGGTCGCGGACGTAGCGCGGCAGGTCGGCGGCGTGCTCTTCGAGGAGGGCGGCGGCGTGCTCCGGGGTGAGGCCGGTGAGACGCAGTTCGGGCAGGCCGGGTGCGGGGAACGGCGGCGCGTGCAGGTCGCGGGCGGCGAAGATCATCGCGACGCCCTCGGCCTGGAGGCGGCGGGCGGCGAAGACGAGCGCTTGGGCGGAGCCCTGGTCCAGCCAGTGGGCGTCGTCGACCAGGCAGAGGACGGGGTTCCGGTCGGCGAGGTCGGCCAGGAGGGTGAGCACGGCCAGGCCGACGAGGTGGTGGTCGCCGCCTTCGGGCGGGGCGAGGCCGAGGGCGGCGCGCAGTGCGGTGGCCTGGTTGGGCGGGAGGGTGTCGAGGCGGTGCACGACGGGGCCCAGGAGCAGGTTCAACCCGGCGAACGGAACGACCGACTCGGACTCCACTGCCGTGCCGCGCAACACCAGGAACCGACCGGCGTCAGCTGAGGTGTGGGTAGCGCCTGTGGCGGGGGCTGTGGCGAGGGCGGCGGTCGAGGTGTGGGCGACGGTCACCAGGGCGGGATTGCCGCTGGGCGGGACGGGATCACCGGCAGCAGAGGTGTGGTTGCCGGTCGCCGGGGTGTGGTTGCCGCTGGGTGGGGCGGGGTTGTCGTCGGCGAGGGTGTGGTTGTCGCCGGATGGGGAGGGCGGTTGCTGCGCAGGGGTACCCGGCAGGGGGTCCCCTGTTTTCAGGATGCCAGAGGGGTCTGACAATTTCGGGGTTGGCGGGGTTGCCCGGGTGGCGGCGTGGGACAGGAGGGCCGACTTGCCGATGCCCGCCTCGCCGCGCACCACGAGCACGCCGCTGTGCCCGGCGCGGGCGGCGGAGAGGAGGTGGTCCACGGCGGCCAGTTCGGCGGACCTCCCGTGCAGCATGTCCCCGACCCTAGCCGGCGGCCGGGAGCAGGACGACCTTGCCGACCGTGTGCCTGCTCTCCATCGCCTCGTGCGCCCGCCCGGCCTCGGCCAGCGGGAACGTCTGGATGGACGGGGTCAGGCCGTGGGGCGCGGCCAGGGCACGGGCCTCCAGCGCACGCAGCCCACCCGACCGCTTCGCCACCTGCGGTCCTACCGCGACGGTCGCGGTCAGGGCGCGGGCGAACAGGTCGGCCGAGGTCAGGTGCAGCAGCTCGCCCGACGACGACCCGAACATCACCACCCGCCCGCCCGGCGCGAGCAGGTCCACCGCGGCCCGGCCCAGCGAACCACCGACACCGTCCAGCACCACCGTCACCTCCCGTCCACCGAGCCGCTCGCGCACCTGCCGCTGCCACCCCTCCACCAGGTAGTCGACGGCCACCGCGGCACCCGCCCGCGACGCCGCCCGCCGCTTCTCCTCGCACCCCGCCAAGCCCACCACCAGCGCGCCCGCCCGGACCGCGCCCTGCACCAGCATGGTCCCGACCCCACCGGCGGCGGCGGTCACGACCACCACGTCGTCCGGGGCGGGCACCGCCGCGTCCAACACGCCCAACGCCGTGCCGCCGGTGCAGATCATCGCCACGGCCGCCGGGAAGTCGAGCCCGGTCGGGACGACGTGCAGCGCGCCCACCTCCCGCACCGCCAGCTCGGCGTACCCCCCGCCGAGCAGGCCGAGCTGCGTCACCACCCGCTCCCCCAGCCACGACCCGTCCACGTCACGACCGACCGCGTCCACCACGCCGGCCACCTCGGAGCCCAGCACCGCGGGCAGGTCCGGCAACGGCACGCGGTCGTCACGGCCACGCCGGACCACCCCGTCCACCAGGTGCACGCCCGCCGCGCGCACCGCGATCCGCACCTGACCCGGTCCCGGCGCCGGGTCCTCGACCTCCTCGCACCGCAGCGCCGAGCCGAACGCGTGCAGCCGCACGGCCCGCACGTCAGGCCCCGTAAGGCCGCTTGGCGCGGGCCTCCTTGAGCGCCGTGCCCCACCAGACCACCTGGTCGAGCACGGCCGTGGCGGCCTTGTCCACCGCGTCGGTGTCGACCGGTTCGCCCGCGTCGTCGAACCGGGACCACGCGCCGTGGAAGCTGACGGTGTCCCGCACGGTGACCGCGTGCAGCTCGGCGAAGACCTGCCGCAGCTGCTCGACCGCGCGCAACCCGCCGCCGACGCCGCCGTAGGAGACGAACCCGACCGGCTTGGCCTGCCACTCGGTGTAGTGCCAGTCGATGGCGCTCTTCAACGGCGCGGGGAAGCTGTGGTTGTACTCGGGCGTGACGACGACGAACGCGTCCGCGTCACGCAGGCGCGGCGAGACCAGCGCGACCTCCGGCGCCGGGTCCTCGCCGAAGGCGTGCAGCCGGTCCGGCAGGTCGAGGTCGTCCAGGTCGACCACGTCCACGCTCAGGTCCTCGCGCTGCTTGGCCCGGTCGGCGAACCAGTTCGCCACCACCGGCGCGAACCTGCCGCGCCGGGTGCTCCCGACGATGATCGCCAGCTTGATCACGGTGTGCCCTCCTCGGTTGTGCCGGTGTCGACGCTAGGAGCGGGGGCAGGGCACGGGCATCTGTCAGGTGACTGGTCGTCCTGACCACGAGTGGGCGTCCGACGACCGGTCACCTGACGGATTCGGCCGGGCGGCGGGCGGTCGTAGCTTGGCGCCATGACGGAGAACGCGCAGGTCACGACCCGTTGGATGCCCGTGGTGGCGTTGGCGGCGGCGATGCTGGTGGTCACCACCGAGATGTCGGTGGCGGCGGTCGTGCTGCCCAGCCTGGGCGGCGAGTTGGACATCGGCCCGTCGGCCGCGGCGTGGGTGCTGCTGGCCTACACGCTGCCGATGGCGGCGATCGCGATCCCGGCCGGGCGGTGGGTGGACCGGGCGGACGGGCGGTCGGCGTTCCTGCTGGCGCTGGTCGGTGTCGCGGTGGCGAGCGTGGTCACGGCCGCCGCGCCGTCGTTCTGGGTGTTGGTGGTGGGGCGGGTGCTGCAAGGCGTGGCCGGGTCGCTGGTGCTGGCCGGGTACATGCCGATCGTGGTCGCGGCGGTGGCGCCGGCTCAGCGCGGGCGGGCGATCGGGTACGTGATCACGATCATGACGGTCGGCGGGCTGGCCGGCGCGCCGTTGGGCGGGGCGGTGGCGGGCGCGTTCGGGTGGCGTTCGGTGTTCCTGGTGAAGCTGCCGGTGGTGGCGGTCGCCCTGTGGCTGGGGTGGCGGTCGCTGCGCGGTGACGGGCGGGGGCTGCCCGTGCCGGACCGGGGGTTGGTGCTGGAAGCGGTGCTGCTGGGCGGCGCGATCACGTCGGCGCTGCTGGCGTTCGAGGACGCGGCGTGGCTGCTCGTGGTGGCGTTGGTCCTGGCGGTGTGGTGGGCGCGCCTGCCCGGCTCACGGCCGGTCCTGGCGTTGGTCCGGCGACGGCTGTTCGGGCTGCCGCTGCTGACGTTGTCGCTGGTGTCGACGTTGGGCGGGGTGATGTTCTTCCTCGTGCCCTACCACGTGACGGACGTGCTGGGCGGTTCGCCGGAGGACGTCGGGTTGGCGCTGCTGGTGTTCGTGGCGGGCGTGGCCGCGCTCGCGGCGGTCTCGGGTTCGCTGACCGACCGGTACGGGCCGTGGCTGGTGGCGATGAGCGGGTCGGTGGTGAGCGCGCTCGCGCTGGGGTTGCTGGTGCTGCCGGTGACGTCGCCGGTCGACCTGTGGTGGCGGCTGGCGGTGTTGGGTGTGGGGCAGGGCTTGTTCAACACGGCCATGAACACGCTGGTCGTGGTCGGCGCCCCGGAGGGGATGGCCGGTGCGGCGGGTGGTCTGAGCGCCACCGCGCGGATGGTCGGCACGACGGTCGGGCCGGCGGTGGCGGCGCTCGCGGCGGGTCTGGCGGGCGGCGGTGACGCCGGGTTCCGCGCGGGGGTCGCGGTGTTGGCGGCGGTGGCCGTGGTGGCGGTCGGGGTGCTCGCGTCGGCCAAGCAGCGCTAGGACCTCGGCGCGTCAGCCGAGCAGCGCTAGGACCTCGGCTCGTCGGCCGAGCAGCGCTAGGACCTCGGCGCGTCGGCCGAGCACGCGTCGCGTCGACCAAGAGCGCCAAGACCGCGGCGCGTCAGCCGAGCAGCGCCAAGACCGCGTCGGTGTCCTCGACGCGGCCCTGGGCGCGGAAGAGGGTGAGGGCTCGTTGTCGTGCGTCGCGCGCTTCGTCGTGCCGGCCCACGGCGGCGAGCACGTCGCCGAAGTGCCGCAGCACGCTGGCCTCCTCGTAGGAGTTGTCCAACTGCCGGTAGAGCCGCAACGCGTGCCGGTAGTGCTCCACGGCGTCCGCGTCGCGCCCGTGGTGGTGGGCGATGTAGCCGAGGCTGTCCGACGTGGCCGCTTCGCCCTCGACGTGGCCGAGCTCCTCGTTGAGCGCCAACGCTTCCCGGCAGTGCGCCTCGGCTCCGGCGTGGTCGCCGAGCCGCGCCATCCGGTAGCCGACGTCGTTGAGCGCCTCGGCGATGCGCACCGGGATGCCCAGCGCGCGGAACCGCTCCAACTGCGCCCGCGCGTGCTCCAACGCCCCCGCGACGTCACCTCGCCGTTCCATGGCCCACGCCATGGCGCGGTGCGCGGACGCCTTGCCGTAGTCGTCCTCCACCAGCTCCAGCGCCTGGCGCAGGTGGTGGTCGCCCTCGTCGTGGCGACCGAAGTCGGTCAACGCCATGCCGAGGAACTTGTGCGCCGTGACCTGCTTGAACCGGTCGCCCAACGCGTCGGCGGCGTCCAGCGCGAGCCGCCAGACGACGTCGTCGGCGGCGTGCCCCCGTCGCAGGTGGTAGTTCGTCAACGCCCACGCCAGGTGCCAGGCGACGTCGTGCCGGCGGTGGTCGACGGCCAGGCGTTGGGCGGCCAGCAGCGACTCGTGCTCGGCGTCGAACCAGTCCATCGCGGCGGTGACGTCGGACAACGGCGCCGCGTCGCCGGGCGGTGCGGTGATCGGCGGGCGGTGCGGCTCGATGAGCCGGTCGCCGTGGTGCGCGGTCGCGGCGAAGTAGCCGATGAACGCCCGGAGGTTGGCGTCGGCGTGCGGGGGCGCGACCTCGGCGGCGTAGAGGCGCACGAGGTCGTGCATCCGGTAGCGGCCGAGCCGGTGCTGCTGGACCAGGTGGGCGGCTTCGAGCTCCCGGAGCAGGCGGCGCGTGCGGGCGCGGCCGGTGAGGGCGGTGATCGCCCTCAGGCTCAGGTCCGGCGCGGAGGTCAGGCCGATCAGCCCGAACAGCTCCGCCGCCTCGGGGCTGAGGACCCGTAACGAGCAGGCGAACACCGTGCGCAGGTCGGCGCTGAGGTCGTCCAGCGCGTCGAGCCGCTGGTCCTTCAGCTCCTCGGTGAGGGCGGCCAGCGGCAGGTCCGGCTGCGTCACCGCACGGGCCGCGATGATGCTCAACGCCAACGGCAGGCCGCCGCACAGCGCCAGCAGCTCGCGGGTGACGTCCGGCTCCGCCTCGACCCGTTCCGCGCCCAGCCGGGAGACCAGGAACGCGCGGGACTCGTGCTCGTCCAGGACGTCCAACGCGACCGAGCGCGCGCCGTGCGCGGTGAGCAGGCCGAGGAGTTGCAGGCGGCTGGTGATCAGGACGGTGCAGCGCGCGCCACCGGGCAGCAGGGGCGTGACCTGGGTGGTGTCGCGGGCGTTGTCCAGGACGACGAGCACCCGCTTGTCCGCGACCAGGCTGCGGTAGAGGGCGGCCTTGGCGTCGAGGTCGGCCGGCGGGTCGTCGACGCCGAGGGCTTCGAGGAAGCCGCGCAGCGCGTTCTGCGGCGTGACGGGGTCGCCGACCGGGTCGAACCCACGCAGGTTGACGTAGAGCTGGCCGTCCGGGAAGTCGTCCACGTGCTGGTGCGCCCAGTGCAACGCCAGCGCCGTCTTGCCGATGCCGCCCGCGCCGCCGATCGCCGTGATGACGACCGTGGCCGACGGCTCGGCGAGGTCGGCGATCTCCTTCTCCCGGCCGGTGAACCAGCGCTGCGGCGCGGGCAGCTGCCGCGGCACGGCCCGGGTGGTCGTCGGTGCTGGTCGATCCGCCGGGGCGTGACCCAGAAGTCCCAGGTAGAGGTCTTGCAGCGGCGGGCCGGGGTCGGTGCCGAGCTCGTCGGCGAGCACGCGGCGCAACGCGTCGTAGTGCTGCAACGCCTCCGACGACCGGCCGCTGCGGTGCAGGGCGAGCATGAGCTGGCCGGCGAGCCGTTCGTCCAGCGGGTCGGCCTCGGTCGCGTCGCGCAGGGCGGGCAGCAGGGCGGCGTGGTGGCCGAGGCTGAGGGCCACGTCGTTGCGGTCCAGCTCGACGGCCGCGCGTTCGGCCCGCAACGAGTCCCTGACCTGGGCGAACCACGGCGAGTCGAGGCCGTCCACCGCGTCGCCGCGCCACAGCCGCAACGCCCGGTCGTACAGCTCGACGGCACGTCCGGCGTCGGTCTCGGCGCGGGCCCGCTCGGCGAGGGCGCGGAACTCGACCAGGTCGACCCGGTCGGTCTCCAGCACGTACCCGCCGGGCCGGCGGCGGATGTCGATCCCGGCGGACCGCAGCTTGGAGACGTACCCGTACAGCGTCTCCTTCGCCCGCAGCGGCGGCTGATCACCCCAGACGCGGTCGACGAGCCGTGCCGCGGTGACCGGACGACCGGTCTCCAGCAGCAGTGCCGCCAGCACGCTCCGCCAGCGGGTGTGGCCGATGTCGAGGTCGTGGCCGCCGACCTGGGCGCGCACGCCACCCAGCAGCCCGAAGTACACGCTCAGCCCCCTTGAACAGCCGGTTCAAGGTTCATCCTAGGTTCGCTCACGTTCGGCCGGGCAGGGTGTCCCCATGACCGCGGACAGGTGAAAGGACCCCGGCGGAGTGCCCCACACCCCCGCCGGCGACGAGGGGTCGACGTCCCGACCGGTGCTCTCCTGCCGGTTGGGACGCCGCGATGTGTCCGCACCCATCGGGGAGGACGCGGTCGGTCCCGCGCTCACGGGGACGGCCGACCTGGGGGCGGCCGTCCCCGTGTCCGGGAAGTGGCGGGGTCCGCGACGTCCGTGCCCGTGTCCGTGTCCGAGCGCATCCGCGTCGCCCGCGGGCTGCACGGCGAGCGTTGACGTCCGCTCAGGCGCGCGTCACCCGCGCACGAGGATGCGGGTCGACGCCGTGCCGAGGCCCGTGGGACCGCGCAGGGCCTGCGGCGTGAACCCGACCTCCCGGTCGCCGAAGTGCTTGGCCAGGTCGGCGTCGTGGTAGCGGACGACCTCCCGGTGCCAGTTGAGGATGCCCGCCAGCCAGTCCTCCAGGTCGCCGACGTAGACGTGCAACGCGTCGCGCACCTCGGGTTCGAGGTGGAACTCCTCGAACAGCGCGGGCAGCTCGACCCGCACCGAGTGCTGGAACTGCGCCAACCGCGCGTTGGCCAGGTCGGTCGCGATGCCCCAGGCCCGGTCCAGGTCGACGTCGAGGAAGTTGCGCACCACGAGCACCAGGTTGTGCACCTCGCCCTCGAACTGGATCTCCTTCCGGTACGAGAAGAGGTCGTTGAGGATGGTGGCGTAGTCCATCGCCGAGTTCTCGATGTTGCGGATGGTGCGGGTCCGGTAGACGGCGTCGGGCACCAGCCTGCCGTGGCCGAGCCGGGCCAGGAGCATCGTCAGCTCCGAGCCGAACGTGTGGCGGCGCATCTCGACGTAGTCGACGGGATCGGGCACCCGGTTCTCGTGCTGGTTCTTCAGCTCCCACACCCAGCTGTCCAGCATCAGGTCCAGCGCGTGGCGGAGCTGCCGCCGGTTGGCGGGCGGCATCGGGGCCGTGGTGCGCCGCCAGACGTCGGCGAGGCCGCGTTCCAGCGGGGTCACCGGCGACGGCGACGCGCCCTCCAGCGGCATCATCTGCTTGAGCCGGTCGGTGGCGGCCCTCGCGGCGGTCAGGTCCGACGTCCGGCCGAACACGACCGGGTAGTAGTCGTCGCCGTAGGTGCCCCAGGTGAGCCACAGCGCGTTGATCTCCAGCTCCGCCGCGGTGGCGTTCGGGGCGATGCCCGCCGAGCACAGCGCGAGGTCGATGTCGCGCATCTTGTCCTCGGTCCACACGCGTGGCACGTCGTCCAGGATGCCCATGTCCCGCGCCCACGCGATGCTCTTCTCCAGCGCGTCCTTCCAGTGCGGGCTCAGCGACAGCTCGAACGGCATGTCCAGCGCCGGTTCGGGCCTGGGCGGCACCTCCTCGAACGGCACGTGGCTGAAGCTGCGCAGGCGTTGCGGCGCGGTGGCGATGAGCGAGCGCAGCGCGCTCGTGCCCAGTCCGGTCGGGCCGCCGAGCACCGGGCTCGCGGTGACCGCGCCCTCGTTCATGTAGCGGCTGGAGCGGGCGTGCCACTCGTGGCCGCCGGACTGCCAGTCCTGCAGGCCCTTCACGTACGCCAGCACGGCGAGGCGGCCGGCGGGGTCGACGGCGTGCTCGTCGAGCAGCAGCGGCACCTCGGTGACGGCGGTGTGCTCGAACTGGTGCAGGCGGGACGTGAGCAGGTCGTTGACCGCCTCGGCGGCCTCCTGGGTCGGGATGTCCAGGAACTTCTCCAGCACCAGGACGCCGTTGCTCAGCTCGCCCTCGTCCAGCACCTCGCGCTCGTAGGAGAACAGGTCGTTGCGCAGGTGCACGGCGTCGGCGAACGTGTCGCGCAGGACGCCCATCGGACGGCTGAGGGCGATCCGGGCGGGCACCTCCAGGCCGGTGACGTGCTCGACCAGGTTCGCCGACCACGGCGCGCCGCCCACCTTGCGGCGCATCTCGATGTACTCGATCGGGTTGGAGAGCCTGCCCTCGGAGATGTTGAGCAGCTCCCACATGGACTCGTCCAGCAGGTGCTTGGTGTTGTCGGCGAACCGGCGGCGCCAGTCCTGCGAGTGGCTGCCGACGGTGCGCGTCCACAGGTCGGCGAGGCCCTTCTCGACCGGGTTGGTCGGCTCCTCGGTGATCGCGCCGTCGACCGGCATGAACAGCGGCAACCGGTCGAGGTACGCCTTCGCGCCCGCCACGTCCGGGTTGCGCTTGTAGAGCTCCACGAAGTGGTCGTCGAAGTAGAAGACCCACACGTACCAGTCGGTGACGAGGTCGAGGTCGTCCGCCGAGGCGTCGGGGTGGGTGTAGGCGCAGAGCAGGGCGTAGTCGTGGGAGTCGAGGTCGTCCTCGGTCCAGATGACCGTGCCGTGCTGGGGGACGTCGATCATGTCCATCCCGTACGCCCACGTCTTCGTGTGCGTTCGCGCGCGCTCCAGGTTGGGGTTCAGCCGTGCCGGGTAGGGCATGTAGAAATCCGGCAGCTGGAACGGCTGCGCCATCGGCTCGCACCTCTCGTCGGGACTTACCTGGTGTACGCAACCAGTGCGCGGGCGTGGCGGCCAAGACCCGGCGGTGGTGATCCACACGTTCGAGCGGCGAGTCCCCCCGTCCGGCTCAACGCACTGCTGCTTTGGGTGGTTGTCGGCCGGTAGCGGTTCAGCCGGTGCGGCACCGTCGCGCGGGCGAGCGGTGAAACCGGCACACAGGCGTCACACTGGACTGCGTGCCCCGCCTGGAGCCGTTCGACGTGGACTTCTTCGACTCGGCGCCGCAGCGTCACAGCTACGTGCTGGAGCTGCCGGCGTCACCCGAACGTGTGTGGCGGGGCCTGACCGCCTCCAACCCGCTGTGGTGGTGCCGGCTGCTGTCGTCGGTGGAGTACACCTCCCCGCGCCCGTTCGGGGTGGGCACGACGCGGACGGCGACGGTGCTGGGCGTGCTGCGGCTCAACGAGCACTTCATGCGCTGGGAGGAGAGGCGGCGGCAGTCGTTCCTGGTGGACCGGGCGAACCTGCCGGTGTACCGGCGGTTCGGCGAGGACTACCTGGTGGAGCGGTCCGGGGACGGGTGCCGGCTGACCTGGACGTTCGCCTACGAGCCCGCGGTGAAGGCGGACCGCCGGATGAACACGGTGGTGTTCAGGTCCCTGGTCGCCGACACGCGGCGCCACTTCGACGGGTGATCTTGCGTGCGCAGCGTTACCGAATAGGCCGAGCAGTGCAGTAGATCACGCCCAGATGGGTGATTCGCGACCTTAGGTTAGGCTCCCCTCATGTCTAAGGGAGACGCGCTGCTCGCCGGTGAGGGACTGGTCTTGGCGCACCACGACCGCGCGGTGGTGCACGGTGTCTCGCTCGGGCTCCGCGCCGGCGCCGTGACGGCTCTCGTCGGGCCCAACGGGTCCGGCAAGTCGACCGTCCTGAGGTCGCTGGCGCGGCTGCACCGGCCACGCGAGGGGAACGTCCGCGTGGGCGGGCGGTCGGTGTGGGGCCACTCCCCCCTGTCCGGCAAGGAGTTCGCCCGCAACGTCACCCTGCTCACCCAGCAGCGGCCGACACCGTCGGGCGTGTCGGTGCGCGACGTCGTCTCCTACGGCCGGTACCCGTACCGGACCGGGTGGCGCGGGGTCGACCCGGAGGGCGGCGCGGCCGTCGAGCGCGCCATGGACCTGACGGGCGTGACCGCGATGGCCGACCGCGGCGTGGACGAGCTGTCCGGCGGCGAGTTGCAGCGCGTGTGGCTGGCCTCGTGCCTGGCGCAGCAGACCTCCGTGCTGCTGCTGGACGAGCCGACCAACCACCTCGACCTGCGCTACCAGGTCGAGGTGCTCGACGTGGTGCGCGACCTGGCGGACGACCACGACGTGGCCGTCGGCGTCGTGCTGCACGACCTCGACCACGCGGCGATCATCGCGGACGAGGTCGTGCTGCTCAGCGAGGGCAGGGTCGTCGCGGCCGGCGGGGTCCGCGACGTCCTCACCGGTGAGCACCTGACCCACGCCTACGGCGTCGCGGTGCACGTCGCCGACGACCCGGTCACCGGCGCGATCCACTGCCGCCCCCTCGGCAGGCACACCCCGCGACCGGCCTGACCCCTTTTCCCTTCACCCCTGAGAGGTTCCAGCGATGCGCTTGCTTGCCCCTGCCCTCGTGACGGCGGCCGTGCTGCTGTCCGCGTGCGGCACGACCGAGACGCCGACGTCCGCGCCGACCGGGTCCACCGGGTCCACCGGCGGACCGGTCACCGTGACCGACTCCCGCGGCAAGGAGGTCAAGCTCGACTCCCCCGCCACGAAGGTCGTCACGCTGGAGTGGGCAGAGACCGAAACGGTCGCCTCACTGGGTGTCATGCCGGTGGGTGTCGCGGACGCGGCCGGCTACAAGACGTGGAACGCGGTGGTGCCGCTCGCCGCCGACGTGAAGGACGTCGGCAAGCGCAACGAGCCCAGCGTCGACTCGATCGTCGCGCTCGACCCCGACCTGGTGATCATGGCCAAGGGCCGGGACGAGACGCTGGCCTCCCAGCTGGAGAAGTACGTCCCCGTGATCGTCACCGAGGCCAGCGACGCCTCCCGCAACCTCGACCGGCTGCGCCAGGACACGAAGCTGATCGCCCAGGCGATCGGCAAGTCCGCCGAGGGCGACGCGCTGCTGACCGAGCTGGACACCGCGCTGGCCGACGGCAAGAAGGCGGTCGAGGCCGGGGGCGCGGCCGGCACGCCGTTCGTCATGGCCGACGGCTGGCTCCAGGGCAGCACGGTCAACATCCGCCCGTTCGGCAAGGGCTCGCTGGTCTCCGACGCCGCCGAGGCGGTCGGCCTGAAGAACGCCTGGACCGGCGAGGTCGACCCGCAGTGGGGCCTGGGCGCCACCGACGTCGAGGGCCTGACCGCGCTCACCGACCCGAAGACGGTGCTGTTCTACAGCGCCTCCGAGGACGACGTGTTCACCACCGGCCTCGCCGCGAACCCGGTGTGGCAGCGGCTGCCGTTCGTGGTCTCGAAGAAGGTCGTCAAGCTGGACCCGGGCACCTGGACGTTCGGCGGGCCGAAGTCGGTCATCGGGGTCGCCGAGCAGTTCGTGAAGGCCATCACCGCCTGATGCGCACCGCCGCCGTGACGGCGGGGGTCGTGGCGCTCATCGCCGTGCTCTCCGCCGTCCACCTCACCCAGGGCACCGCGTCCACCGGTGTGCTCGACCTGCTCGCCGCCCTGGCGGGCGACGGGGACGCGCAGACCCTCGCCGTGCTGGAGGGCTCGCGCGTGCCGCGCCTGCTGGCCGCGTTGCTGCTCGGTGTCGCGCTCGGCGTGGCCGGCGCGGGCATGCAGTTGGTGGCGCGCAACCCGCTGGCCTCACCGGACACGCTCGCCGTGAACGCGGGCTCGCACCTGGCCGTGGTCGCGATCGCGGCGTTCGGGCTGAGCCTGCCCACGCTGCCGGCGGGCGCGGCGGCGTTCGTCGGCGGGCTCGCGGCGTCGGCGGTCGTGCTCGGGTTGTCCGGCGGCGGGTCGACCAGCCCGCGACTGGTGCTCGTCGGCTCGGCGGTCATGCTGACGCTCCAGTCGGCCACGATCCTG
Organism: Actinosynnema sp. CA-299493; assembly: GCF_050946825.1. Taxonomy (NCBI): domain Bacteria; kingdom Bacillati; phylum Actinomycetota; class Actinomycetes; order Pseudonocardiales; family Pseudonocardiaceae; genus Actinosynnema; species Actinosynnema sp. CA-299493. The sequence continues at coordinate 1,244,977 of NZ_CP191993.1, read as the reverse complement.
CTGCTGCTGATGTACGAGCAGGAGACGACCGGGTTGTTCGCGTGGGGCTCCGGTTCGCTGACCGTGAGCGACCTGGACGCGACCGCGCAGATGACGCCGGTCGTGGTGGTCGCGGTGGCGGCGCTGCTGGTGATGGGGCGGTCGCTCGACGTCCTGGCGCTGGGTGACGACAACGCGACCGTGCTGGGGTTGCGGGTGCGGCGCACGCGCGTGGGCGCGGTGCTGCTGACCGTGGCGCTGACGGCGGCGGCGGTGACGATCGCCGGGCCGATCGGGTTCGTCGGGCTGAGCGCGCCGGTGATCACCCGGCTGCTGACGCCGCTCGTGCCCGGGTTGGGCAAGCACCGGGTGCTGCTGCCGTTCTCCGGGCTGGTGGGCGTGGTGATCGTGCTGGGCGCGGACGTGCTGCTGCGGGCGATCATGGGTTCGGCGGCGGCGGTGCGGGTGCCGACCGGGGTGATGACCACCGTGCTGGGCGCGGTCGTGCTGATCTGGTTGGCGCGGCGGGGGCGGTCCGGCGGGACGCCCCGGCAGGCGCCGGCCGGGCGGGTCGGGGTGGCCACGTCGACGCGGCGGCTCGTGGTGACGTCGGTGGTGCTGGGCGTGCTGCTGGTCGCGGCGCCCGCGGTGGGGCTGATGCTCGGGGACCGGGTGGTGCTGCTGGGCGACCTGGCGAACTGGTTCGCGGGGCGGACGGGCACGGCGCTGACGTTCGTGGTCGACCAGCGGCTGCCGCGCGTGCTGGCGGCGCTGGTGGCGGGCGCGGCGCTGGCGGTGGCCGGGTGCGGCATCCAGTCGGTGAGCCGCAACCCGTTGGCGGAACCCGGTCTGCTGGGCATCACGGCGGGTGCGGGGCTGGCCGCGATCGCGTTGATCACGGCGGTGCCGATGGCCGGCGCGTGGCACATCGCCGGTGCGGCGGGCGTGGGCGCGGTGGTGGCGTTCGCGCTGGTCTACGGGCTGGCGTGGCGGTCGGGGCTGGACTCGGACCGGCTGGTGGTCATCGGCATCGCGATGTGGTCGGCCGGGATGGCGTTGATCACGCTGCTGATCGTGACGTCGGACCCGTGGAACACGGCGAAGGCGTTGACGTGGATGTCCGGCTCGACGTACGGGCGGACGGTGGAGCAGGTGGTGCCGACGGCGCTGGCGCTGGCGCTGCTGACGCCGTTGCTGTGGGCGCGGCACCGCGAGCTGGACCTGCACAGCCTGGACGAGGACACGCCGCGCGTGCTGGGGATGCGGGTGGAGCGGTCGCGGCTGGTGATCCTGCTGGCGGCGGGCGTGCTGGCGGCGACGGCCGTGTCGGCGATCGGCGTGGTGGCGTTCGTCGGGTTGGTCGCGCCGCACCTGGCCCGGTCGTTGGTCGGCGGCCGGCACGCGCGCGTGCTGCCGGTCGCGGCGGCGGTGGGCGCGGTGCTCGTGAGCGCGGCGGACACGGTGGGTCGGACGGTCATCGCGCCCGCGCAGGTGCCGGCCGGGCTGGTGATCGCGTTGATCGGCACGCCGTACTTCGTGCTGGTGATGTGGCGGACGCGGGAGATGCGCACCTGACCGGGTGTTCTGGGGCTCTGGTGCTCTGGGGCGGTCCCATTACCGGGAGCATCGGCACAGGTCTTCTGGCGGGGAACTACCCGTTCCGGGTCGGTTGGCCGGGCGGTGACGGCTCGTCGAGCGGGGATCAGGTCCGCCCGCGTGACCAGGTCGCCGGGTCGGCGGCGGTCTGCACGCCGGTGGACAGGTCCTTCACCTCGTGCGGCCGACCGTCCTCGAACGGCGGGAACCACACGAACGGGATGCCCTTGCGGGAGGCGTACCGGACCTGCTTGGCCACCTTGTCCTCCTGGTGGTACAGCTCGACGTTCGAGCCGTTGTCGCGCAGGGACTTCGCCGTGCCGGAGGCGGTTCGACGGCGGTTCGGCGGCAGGACGACGAGGACGTCGGCGGGCGTGCTCGGACCCGTGACGAGCAGGCCGGCGGACAGCACCTTGGCGAAGATCCGGGAGAGCCCGATCGACATGCCGACGCCGGGCAGCCTGCGCCGGATGAACGACCCGGCCAGGTCCTCGTACCGGCCACCGGAGCAGATCGAACCGTACTCCGGCCAGTCGACGAACTTCCCCTCGTAGACGGTGCCGGTGTAGTAGTCCAGCCCGCGGGCGATGGAGAAGTCGGCGACCACCTCGGGGAGGTCGGACAGCTCGCCGAGGACGAAGTCCAGCTCCTGGAGACCTTCGTCCAGGAGGGCCGATCGCACGCCCAGCGCGCGCACGTCCTCGACGCCGCCGCGGAGCTGCGCGAGTTCGAGGACGGACTTGAGCTGGGCCTGGTCGAGCCGATCGGCCAGCAGGGACGCCACGCCGTCGGCGCCGATCTTGTCGATCTTGTCCACGGCCCGGATGACGTCGAGCGGCTCGGTGATGCCCAAGCCCTCGTAGAAGCCCTGCAACACCTTGCGGTTGTTGACGTTGATGGTCCACGGTGGCAGGTCGAGCGAGGTCAGCACCTCGTGCACGATGCGCGGCAGCTCGGCGTCGAAGTGGATCGGCACCTCGTCGACGTTGATGACGTCGATGTCGCACTGGGTGAACTCGCGGAACCTCCCGTCCTGCGGCCGTTCACCGCGCCACACGCGCTGGATCTGGTACCGCTTGAAGGGGAAGACGAGCTCGTTGAAGTGCTGCGCCGCGTACCGGGCGAACGGGACGGTGAGGTCGAAGCGCAGGCCGAGCTGCCCCTCGTCGGAACCCTGCGCACGGCCGAGCGTGTAGACCTCCTTGGAGGTCTCGCCCTTGGCCAGGAGCACGTCGAGCCGTTCGGCGGCAGGGGTTTCGACGGAGCAGAAGCCGTAGCGCTCGAAGGCGGCGCGGATGTCGTCCAGCCAACGCAGTTCGACCAGGCGCACGTGCGGCAGCCACTCCGGGAAGCCGCTGACGGGCGCCGGTCGCACTGCGGGTTGGTCGCTCATGGCTGGAAGTCCACCGGAAGGGGTGGGGTGGTGCCAACGGGTTTTCACGATCGGGTGAGTGGGGGTGGGGGTGGGGTGGGAGTGGGGGTGGGGTTGGGGTTGGGGGTGAGGGTGAGGGTGAGGGTGAGGGTGAGGGTGAGGGTGAGGGTGAGGGGAGAGTCCGGCTCGATTTGACACGGGGCCCTTACGGGCACTCCAGGCAGGCCAAAGCCAGCAGGCCCGGCGGATAAAGCGCCCGCCAAGCCTGCCGGCTTCGTCCAGCCTAAAGCACCCGAACCCATGTCAAATCGGGCCTGCGCGGGTGGTTGTGGTGGGGCTAGCCCTGGCGGACGTTCCAGTGGGGTAGGGGGGTGATGGCGATCATGATGTCGTCGACGGCCGCGCCCAGCTTGGCGTACTTCTCGGTGTAGAGCACGGGGAAGACGTTGGGGCGGTTGGCGGGGCGGTAGGTGTCGACGTAGTCGGTGCCCAGGTTGGAGAACGCGACCACGATGTAGGTGCGCCGCTCCTTGCCGGGCAGGGAGCGCACGATGCCCGCGTCGCTGCCGGTCGTGTCGACCCAGCCCGTCTTGTGGCTGAACGTCACCTCGGCGACCGCGTCGCACGGCCGGACGTCGCTGTCGTACACGGCGTCGCCCACCTTCACCGTGCCGTCGGCCTGGATCCAGCGCGGCGGCGTCAGCTGCGGGATGCCCTGCACCGGGTACGCGCGCCCGCAGTGGTTCGTGGTGGACAGCATCTCGTTGTGGCCCTGGTTGCCCAGCGACTTGATGAACTGCACGCGGGACGCCTCGGTCAGCTCGTTGCGGGTGACCTGCTTGCCCGCGTCGGTCGTCCACAGCACGCCCGAGCCGCCGTTGACGAGCAGGAGCAGCTTCGCGGTGTCGATGCTGCTCATGTTCGACCCGATCCACCGGCCGCCGTTCTCCGGGTTGGTGCCGGTGACCATCAGCGTCGGCATGCCGAGCTCGACGAACGTGCGGTTGACCTCGTCCCACGCCCCGAGGTCGTGGATCATCTTGATCAGCGCGCAGGTGGACTCGTTCTGCGACTTGGTGATCATCTCGTCGAAGTGCTGCCGGATCACCTTGCTGGACGCCGCGCCGCACACCGGGTGCTGCGTCACCGGCTGGTAGTCGTAGACCGCGTCGAGGTTCACCCGGCCCTGGTCGGCGAGCCGCAGCACGCCGAACCCGACCATGAGCTTGAGCACCGAGGCGGGGTAGGGCGAGGAGAAGTCGATGGGCGCGTTCTCCCGGCCGGCGAGCACGTCACGGGTGCCCCGGCCGCCGTTGACGTCCCACTCGGTGTCGTCCCACCAGCGGTAGCGCACCTGGTCGGTGGACAGCTTCCGCTCGTTCAGGGGCACCACGACCCCGTTCGGGTACTGCGGGCTGAGCAGGACGTCGGCCATCGCGATCGGCCGGCCGAGGCGGTCGAGCTCGATCACCGCGAGGTCCATGTTCGGCGTCTGGTGCAGCGGCCGGGCCGCGGCGGCGCCGAGCCGGTCCGTCGACGCCTCCTCGGCGGACAGCGGGTCGTGCTTCTCCGGCGCGCCGGCCTTCGACGCCGCCGACTCCGGCGGGGTCAGGTCGAGCACGTCCTTGAAGTTCTGCGCGACGATCGCCTGCCGCAGCGACTCGGCCAGCAGGGCGTTCACGTCCCCGGCCGCGCTCGCGGTCGACGCCGTGGTCACGGCGCCGGCCAGCACGGTGGTCGCGGTGAGCGCGGTGGCGACGAGCAGTCTGCGTCGGAAGGACCTCATTGCACTCCCCCATGGATTGATCCGTCTGCGCCGATGACGGTAGTGCATTCGCCGGTGATGGGTGCCCCGTTCTCCACCGGGAGCGGTCATCGGAACGTGGTCAGGAACTGGTCGCGGAAGGTGTCCATGGGGCGCACCGGGGCTTGGGGACCGGGCTTGAGGCCGTCGGTCCAGCCCCAGCCGTCGGTCCGGTCGAGCACGGCCCGGTCGCGGGTCACGATGGTGATCGGCACGTCCCGACCCGCGTCCGGGCCGGTGACGAGCGGCGCGGGCTGGTGGTCGCCGAGGAAGACGAGCACGAGGTCGTCGTCGCCGTAGGTCTCGACGTAGGACACCAGGGTGGTGATCGAGTACTCGACGGTGCGCGCGTAGTCGGACCGCACGAGCACCGGGTCGCGGCCGAACATGTCCTCCGCCGGGGCCTCCCCCGAGGGCATGGAGTGGAACACCGAGCCGTCACCGATGTCGGCCCAGCCGACCGCCGTCGGCGCGGGCGACCACGGCGCGTGGCTGGACAGCAGGGGGATCGCCGCCATCACGGGCGCGTGCCCGGCAGCGCGTTCGAACTGCTGGAACCTCGACATCGTGAACTCGTCCGGCGTGGTGGCGTAGCCGAAGCGCGGTCCCCGGTAGTCGAGGTCGTCGAACGCGTAGATCCGGTCGTAGTCGAAGAAGTCGCCTTCCGGCCAGGCCCGCGTGATGCCCGGCATGACGCCGACCGAGCGCCAGCCCGCGCGCCGGAACGCGCCGCCGAGCGTCAACCGGTCGCCGGCCAGGAGCGTGCGGTAGCGCTGCTGGTTGTCGATCCACAGCCCGGACAGCAGGGTGGCCTGGGCCAGCCAGCTCCCGCCGCCCGCCGTCGGCGAGGTGAGGTAGGCGCTGCGCGAGCCGTAGCCGGCGTCGGCGAGTCGGCGGGCGCCCGCGCCGAGCACGGGGTCGACGTGCGGGGCAATGTCCGGGTGCTCGACCGCGGCGCGCCCGTAGCTCTCGACGAACGCCACGACGACGTCCTTGCCGCGCAACGAGGTCAGCACCTCCTCGGCCGCCGCGCCGGCGAACGGGTCCACCGCCGACTCCGCGGCGAACTCCGCCCGGTCGCGGAATCCCGCTTGCACCCGTTGGGCCTGGTCGTGGACGAACGCCGCCGTGCTGTGCGAGACGACCGGTGCGGCGAGGGTGATCGACGCGGCGGTGAGGACGGCGACGACCCGGGCGACGACGGGCCGGTGCCGGCCCACCACCGCGCTGAGCCGTGCCACCGACCGTGCCATCAGGACCACGATCACGCCCGTGAGCAGCACTGCCGCCACGATGGCCGCGACCGCCGCGAACCGGCCCGCCGTCACGTCCACGTAGCCCACGGCGGGTTCGAGCAGCGGCCAGTCGAGGACCAGGTCGAACGGCCGGTGCAGCACCGCGTCGAAACCGATGTCCAGCGCCTTGACCACGACGAGCAGGCCGAGCACGGCGCCGCCGAGCGGCGCCGCGACGCGTCGCGCCCGGTCGGGCAGGACCAGGACGAGCACGACGCCGAGCAGCGCTTCGACGGGCAGGCGCAGGAAGGTGGCCGGGGTCAGCGACCCGACGTCGCCCGGCATGAGCAGGGCGAGCAGGACGAGCACGGCGGCCAGGGTGGTGACCGCCCTGCGGCGGGCGTCGGTCATGCGGTCCTCTCTGCTCTCCTTGCCCGGTAGAACGTGCGCGGACCCCTGCCCGGTTCACGGATGACCCATTCGGCCACGGCGACGTTGATCACCCAGCCGAGACCGAGGAGCAGCGTCCTGGTCAAACCGGTGGCCGGGCCGACGAGCAGGACCCACGCGATGGTGACCAGCGCTTGCGTGCCCGCGCCCTGGGCGAGGGCGTAGGCCCGGATCATCCAGGCGCGGTGGCGGCGCACGTCGCGACGGCGGATCGCGTGGACGCCGAGGACGAGGGCCAGGACGGTGACCGAGCCGGTCACCAGGCGGAAGGCCGCGAGGAGGTCTCCGTCGCCCTCCGGGTAGGGGTAGAACAGGGTCATCCACAGGGCGGTGAGTCCCATCAGGACACCCGCCGGGACGAGGACCCGACCGAGGACGCGGTGGGTGGCGGGCTTCCTCCTGCGGAACCCTGCGGAGAACTGGAAGGCGCCCCCGAGGCAGTACAGGACGGCGCTGAAGATGTGCAGCACCACCGGTGCGGGTGCGGCGAAGAACCTCGCGTTCTCCGGGGTGACCTCGCCGCCCGCCAGGTCGGTGAGGCGGATGGCGCCGCCGGCCATCGGGATGAGCGTCAACGCGGTCAACGCGATCGGCACGAGCCAGTCGGCCCTGGTGGAGGAGGTCACGGGAGGCCCTTCGTCGGTCCGGTCTCGGTGGTCCGAGTCTGGTGACCGGCGGCGGGGCGGACATCGGGAGAAGGGCCGGAGTCGGGTGGTACTCCCGGGCAGGTGCGGCTAGTACTTTCGGTCGGGGTGGCGGACGAGGCGGTGGGTCTCGTAGGCCCACAGGGCGATCTCGACGCGGTTGCGGACGCCGAGCTTGGTCATCAGGCTCGCGATGTGGGTCTTCACCGTGCTCAGGGTGATGTGGAGCTCGTCGGCGATCTCGCCGTTGGTCCGGCCCCGCGCCACGGTGACGAGGACCTGCTCCTCGCGGTCCGTGAGCGGTGCGACGGGGTGCGGCGGCGTGGCGGGCCCGGCGGCGGCGAAGGTCTTCAGCAGCCGTGCGGTGATGCTCGGGGCGATGAGCGCGTCGCCCTCGGCGGCGGCGTGGACGGCCTGGGCGAGCAGCGCGGGACCGGCGTCCTTGAGCAGGAAGCCGACCGCGCCGGCCCGGAGCGCGGCGAAGACGTACTCGTCCAGGTCGAACGTGGTGATGACGACGACGGCGAGCGGGTCCGCCACGCCCGGTCCGGCCAGGAGCCGGGCGGCCTCGATGCCGTCCAGACCGGGCATCCGGATGTCGAACAGGCACACGTCGGGGCGCAGTCGCCCGGCGAGTTCCACGGCGCGTCGACCGTCCGCCGCCGAGCCGACGACCTCGATGCCCGGTTGGGCGTCGAGGATCATCGTGAGGCCGGTGCGGACGATCTCCTGGTCGTCGGCGACGACCACCCGGACGCTCATGCGCCCGGTCCCGTCCGGGGCAGGGCGGCGGTCACGGTCCAGCCCCGCTCGCGGTCGGGACCGGCCGCGAAGGTGCCGCCGAGCAGGTCGACGCGTTCGGACATGCCGATGAGCCCGTAGCCGGGGGTGGTGCGCGCGGAGCCGTGCCCGTCGTCGCTCACGCGCAGGTGCACGGACGTGTCGTCGGCGGCGACGCGCACCTCGATGCGGGTGGCGTGCCGGGCGTGCCGCCGGGCGTTGGTGACCGCCTCCTGGGCCAGGCGGTAGACGGCGGCCTCGACGGACGGGTGGACGTCGGCCAGGTCGCCCGCGAGGCCCACCTCGACCGACGGTCCGGTGCGGGGACTGGTCGCGAGCTGCCCCAGGTCGGCGATGCGCGGGCTGGGCGCCAGGTCGGCGATGCGCGGGCTGGGCGCCAGGTCGGCGATGCGCGGGCTGGGCGCCAGGTCGGCGATGCGCGGGCTGGGCGCCAGGTCCGCGGGTTCGTCACGCCGCAGGACGCGCACCATCGCACGCATCTCAGTGAGGGCGCGCGAGGCCTCGGCCTCGATCAGGCGCAGCGCGTCGGTCGCGGCGGCCGGCTGCGCCGCGGCGGTCGCGAGGCCCGCCTGGGCGCGGATCGCGATGGCGGACACGTGGTGGGCGACCGTGTCGTGCAGGTCGCGGGCCAGCCGTTCCCGTTCCACCAGCTCGACCTGGGCGAGCTCACGCGCCCGCAGGCCGGCCCGGTACCGCGTCGCGACGCCCAGGGCGCAGGCCGTGAGCACCACGGTGAGCCCGGCGACCGCGTCGACGGGGGCCAGGTGGCGCAGCACCGCGGAGCACACCGCGCTGCCGAGCACGACGGCCAGGCCGATGACGGCCTCGCGCCCCGAACCCCACCTGACCACCGAGTACACCAGGACCAGCAGGAACGCCGAGGTGTAGGGCTCGACCCGGTCCCCGCCGGTGAGCAGCGGGACCAGGCCGGTGGCGGCGAAGGCGACGGCGAGCACCAGGAGCGGTCGGGCCCGGCGCCACAGCAGCGTGGGCGCGAGTCCGATCACGACGACGGCCCACAGGCCCCGCCACGGCAGGTCCGGCCGCAGCGCCATCTCCAGCGCCGCCGCCGGTACGAGCACGCCCACGAGCGCCCAGTCCCGCCACCCTCGCGTCGGCGGGTGGCGGGGCCGGGGTTCGGCCCAGGTCGAGCGGAGGAGGTCGTGCACGGGCTGATCGTACGAGGGCGCGGGGTGCCGCGGATCGGACTGGAGTACGACGGACCTCGGTACGGTGGGGCCCGTGACCCGCCCGTACGTCCTGCTCAGCGTCGCCGTCAGCGTGGACGGCTACATCGACGACCGCGGCGCGCAACGGTTCCCGCTGTCCAACGCCGAGGACTTCGACCACGTGGACCAGGTGCGCGCGGAGTCCGGCGCGATCCTGGTCGGCGCGGCCACGATCCGCCGCGACAACCCGCGCCTGCTGGTCAACGACGCGCACCGCCGGGCCGCCCGGGTGGCCGGTGGCCGGCCCGAGCACCCGGTGAAGGTGACCGTGACCGGCAGCGGCGACCTCGACCCGACGCTCAAGTTCTGGCACCACGGCGGCGACAAGCTCGTCTACACCGCGGATACCGGCCGAGGTCGGGCCGCGAAGGCCGTCGGTGACCTGGCGGAGGTCGTGTCGCTGGGACCGGCGGTCGACTTCGGCGCGTTGCTGGACGACCTCGGCGCGCGCGGCGTGGACCGCCTCATGGTGGAGGGCGGCGGCACGATCCACACCGCGTTCCTGTCCGCCGGGCTGGCCGACGAGATCCGGATGGCGGTCGCGCCGATGCTGATCGGGCAGGCCACCGCGCCGAGGTTCGTCAACCCGGCCGAGTTCCCCGGCGGCCCGGCGCGCCGCTTCCACCTCGCGGACGTGAGCAAGCTCGGTGACGTCGCCGTGCTGCGCTACTTCCCGAAGCGCTGAAGCGACGCGCGGACGGTGTCGCGGCGGCCCAGCGCCACCACGGCGGCCGGCACGAGCAGCACGGCGGGCAGCACCGCGCCGGCGGGGTCGCCCAGGACGACCAGCTCCGTGACGACCGCGCCCGCCATCACGCCGACCAGGCCGAGCGCGGCGAGCCCGCACAGCCGCGGCACGAGCAGGCCGAGCGCGCCGGCGAGCTCCAGCACCCCGGTCACGTACCGCAGCCACTGGCCGGACCCGATCTTGTCGAACTTGCCGACGAAGTCGTCACCGAGCAGCGAGATCCCGCTGTGGACGAAGTAGGCGGCCAGCAGCACCTGCGACACCCACAGGACTATGTGGCCGATGTCGACGTTCGTCCGGGCTGTGTCAGACATGGCTGATTCCTTCCACCGATCCGGGTGCTGCGGGGGCCGCAGGTGTTATGGGTGCTGCGGGTGCCTTGCGCCACAACCAGATGATGTCGCGGCCGAACGACCAGAGCAGCGAGGCCAGCGCGAGTCCGACGAGGACCTCCGGGTGCGGCGGCAGGCCGGACGCGGCGATGACGAGCGCGACGCCCTGCACGGCGGCCACGGCCTTGCGCGCGTAGCTCGGCGGCAGCGCGCCCCTCAGCCGGACCAGGCCCAGGGAAGCCGCGACGAACGCGTACCGCAGCGCGCCCATCACCACGACCCACGGTCCCAGCGTGAACGCCACGTGCACGCTCAGCACCAGGATCAGGAACGCGTCGACCTCCATGTCGAACCGCGCGCCCATCGGCGACGCCGTGCCGGTGCGACGTGCCACCTGCCCGTCCACGAAGTCCAGCGCCAGCGCGACGGAGGCGGCCACGACGAGCAGCGCCGGGTGCCGGCCGCCGTCGGCCACCAGCGCCGTGACGCAGCCGACCAGCAGCCCCCTGGCCAACGTGACCCGGTCGGCCGGTCCGAGCACCCCGCGCGCCGACCGCTGCACCGCGCCGCTCAGCAACGCCTGGGCCGCCACCGCGAAGGCGAAGCCCGCGAGCCACCCGAGCACGCCCAACCCGACCGTGCCCGCCAGCACGCCGAGCAGGATCACCTGGGCACCGGCCCACGCGGCGGGCTCGGCGGCGGATCGCCACTGCTCCGCGGACGGCGGTTCGGTCGCGCTGTGGTGGAGTGTCGTCATCGTGCCCCTCGTGGCGGTGGCCCCGGTGTTCGGAGGTTGTACGGATGACACGCTCTGCGAGGGCTCTCTGGTTCACCTCGTCGGGAAGAAGCGAGATCCGAGAGGTGCCGCTGGCCGAGCCCGGACCCGAGGACGTGGTGGTGCGCACGCTGTACTCGGGGATCAGCCGGGGCACCGAGAGCCTGGTCCTGCGCGGAGGCGTGCCGGAGAGCCAGCACGACGTGATGCGGGCGCCGTTCCAGGAGGGCGACTTCCCGTGGCCGGTGAAGTACGGCTACCTCAACGTCGGCGTGGTGGAACGGGGACCGCTGCTCGGCCGCACGGTGTTCTGCCTCTACCCGCACCAGACGCGGTACGTGGTGCCGGCCGACGCCGTGACGCCCGTGCCGGACTCGGTGCCCGCCGCGCGCGCGGTGCTGGCCGGGACGGTGGAGACGGCGGTGAACGCGCTGTGGGACGCCAGGCCGTTGATCGGCGACCGGATCGCGGTCGTCGGCGGCGGGATGGTGGGGTGCGGCGTGGCCGCCCTGCTGGCGCGGTTCCCGGGCGTGCGGCTGCAACTGGTGGACGCGGACCCGGACCGCGCGGCGGTGGCCGCCGCATTGGGTGTCGGGTTCGCCTCGCCCGAGGAGGCTGCCGGGAACTGCGACCTGGTGGTGCACGCGAGCGCGTCCGAGGAGGGGTTGGCGCGGTCGTTGGCGCTGCTCGCGCCGGAGGGGCAGGTGGTGGAGCTGAGCTGGTACGGCGACCGGCGGGTGTCGGTGCCGCTCGGCGAGTTCTTCCACTCGCGGCGGTTGCGGTTGCGCAGCAGTCAGGTGGGGGTGGTGGCGCGGCCGGACCGCACGTACCGGGAGCGGATGGCGCTGGCGCTGGACCTGCTCGCCGATCCCGTCTTCGACGCGCTGATCACCGGGGAGAGCCGGTTCGACGACCTGCCGTCCGTGCTGGCCGGCGGCGCGCTGCCGCCCCTGTGCCACCGGGTCGACTACGGGGGTTGAGGGTCGGGGTCGAAGGGCCGGGGTGACTACCGTGCCGGGTATGTACCTGTCTGACACCACCGAAGACGTGCGTGCGCGGGCGGCCACCGTGGCGGTGCTGCCCGTGGGCAGCCACGAGCAGCACGGCCCGTACCTGCCGCTGGCCACGGACACGGTCGTGGCCTGCACCGTCGCGCGGGCGATCGCCGACGCGCACCCCGTGCAGCTGCTACCGCCGATCACGATCTCGTGCTCGCAGGAGCACGCCGCGTGGCCCGGCACGGTGAGCATCTCGGCGCGGACGCTGTACGCGGTGGTGCGGGACGTGGCGGACTCGTTGCGCCGGTCGGGTGTGCCGCACCTGGTGCTGGTCAGCGGGCACGGCGGGAACTACGTGCTGTCGAACGTGGTGCAGGAGTCGGAGGGGATGGCGCTGTTCCCCGGCAGCGGCGACTGGGCCGCGGCGCGGGCCGCCGCCGGGATCGAGACGTCGTCCCGCAGCGACATGCACGCGGGTGAGCTGGAGACGTCGATCCTCCTGCACGCCCACCCGGAACTGGTGAGGCCCGGGTACGAGACGAGCGACCACCTGGCCGACGACCGGCCGCACATGCTCACGCTGGGGCTCGCGCCGTACACGTCGTCGGGGGTGGTCGGGCGGCCGTCGCTGGCGTCAGCCGACAAGGGCCGGGACGTGCTCGCCGGGCTGGTCGAGGCGTTCGGGGCGTACCTGGCGGTGTTCTGACCGGTGCGGTGGCGGTCGCCGTCCCCGGAGGAGGGTGAGGACGCCGGGCAGGCTGCCGATCAGCGCCAGCACGCCGTAGACGACGCCGGTGGTGACGCCTTGCGCGGCGTCGAGGCCGGCCGCCCCGAACGCCACCGCCAGGAACGCCTCGCGCGGCCCGAACCCGCCGACGTTCAGCGGGACGGCCATGACCAGCAGGGCGAGCACGATCAGCGGGAGGAGTCGGGCGGTCGGTGCTTGCGCGCCGGCGGTCCGGGCCGCGACCAGGAACAGCGCCACGTGCCCGGCGAGCGTCACCGCGGACAGGAGGGCGACCTTCGGCAGGACCTCGCGGTTCACCAGGCCGGTGCGGGCGTCGGCCCAGGTGGTCCGGGCGGCTCGGCGGAGCTTCGGCGAGAGGGCGGTGAGCGAGAGGGCGGCGAGGGCGAGGGCGGTGAGCGAGAGGGCGAGGGTGAGGCCGGGGATGACCGCGGGTCCGGTGCACAGGACCGCGATGCCGAGGGCGACCAGCAGGACCTGACCGGCGCCGCGCTCGAACACGACGGCTCGGACGCCGCGGCTGACGTCACCGGCCTGCCGCCCGTGGCTCACGGCCCGGTGGACGTCGCCGAGCACCCCGGCGGGGAGCACGGCGTTGAGGAGGAGGCCGCGGTAGTAGTCGGCGACGGCGGTGGGGAGGGTGAGCGGCAGGCCGAGGCGGCGGGCGATCAGGCACCACCGCCAGGCGCTGGTCACGGTGGTCAGCAGGCCGATGCCCGACGCGGCGGCGACCGCCCACCCGTCGACCGCGCGCAGGCCCGCCACGAACGCGTCGGCGCCCAGGCGATGGCCCAGGGCGACCAGGATGGCGACGGCCGCCGAGAGCCGCAGCCAGGGCCACACGCGTCCCGTGGTGGTGCGGTCAGGGGTGTGACCGGTCGAGCGGTCAGGGGTGTGACCGGTCGAGCGGTCAGGGGTGCGGCCGGACGCTTGATCGTGGTGCGGCTGAGGAGGTCGGGTGCGCCATCGCACGTGGTCGGTCAACGAACCACCGCCAGGAGGTCCGTGTGGTGCACCACCACGCGTCGGCCGTTGTCGAGCTTGCGCCGCAGGTAACCGGGCGCTTCGGCGGCCAGGCCGGGTTCCTGCTCCACCGCCGCGCCCACCCACCCGCGCAGCCACTCCCCCGCCAGCGCGGCCTGCTCCGGCCCGAGCCGCCACGGGCTCGGACTCGTCGTCACCTCCGCGCCCCGCCGCTCGAACGCCGCCGCGGTGACCGCGACCGCGTCCGGCCCCAGCAGGCGACGTCCACCGACCACCCGCCGCTGGTGCCCGTTGAACGCGGCCTCGAACTCGGCGTCCAGCGACTCGGCCGGGTCGAACTCCACCCGACCCGCCACCGACAGCGTGAACAGCGCCGGACAGCCCGCCTCGACGCACGCCCCGGCCAGCGCGTCCACCTCGTCGGCGGTCAGCAGGTCCAGCAGCGCGGACGCGGTGACCAGCGACGTGCCGGCGATGTCCGCGCCGGTCAGCCCGGTGAGGTCGCCCTCGTGCGTCTCGATCGTCACCCCGCTCATCGTCGCCGCCGCGATGCTGAGCAGCCGGGGGTCGCGGTCGTGCAGCACCCAGTGCTGCGGACCACCCAACCGACCGGCGAGCCATCGTCCCAACGATCCTGTGCCACACCCGAGATCACGCACCACGAGGGGTGTCCGGTTCAGATCGATCTCCAAGAGCCGGTCGACCAGGTCCAGCGCGCGGGCCTCGGCGTCGGCCTTCTCGCGCAGCGACAGCCATTCCGGTGCGAAGGTGCTCATGGCCGCAGACTAGCCAGCACCTCCGCCAGCGCGGCGGCCGTCTGGTCCCATGTGGACAACTCCAGCCGCCGCGCCGAAGCACGACCGCGCAGGTCCCGCCGCCACTCGTCATCGGTGAGCCACCGCCGCAGGGCTTCGGCGAACGCCGTCACGTCCCCGGCCGGCAGCAGCACCCCGCCGGCGCCGAGCGCGTCCGGCACGGAACTGGCCACCACCGGCACAGCGCGCGCCAACGCCTCGGTCACCACCATCCCGTACGTCTCCGCCAACGACGCCAGCACGAACAGGTCCGCCGTCGCGTACGCGCGGTCCAGCGCCGGGCCGCTGAGTGGACCGGGCAGCTCGATCCGCGGGCCCAGGCCGTGCCGGTCGACCAAGTCGCGGACCGGCGACCGCTCGGGTCCGACGAACGCGCAGGTCCACGGCAGGTCGGCGACCGAAGCCAGCGCGCGCACGAGCACGTCGTGCCCCTTGCGGGGCGTGAGCGAGGCGACGCACAGGAGGCGGGACGCGCCATCCGTGCCGACGGCCGGCGGCGCGGGATCGGTGCCGGGCGCGACGACGTGCACCCGTGCCAACCCGTGGTGCGAGGCGAGCCGCCGGGCCGCCGACGGGCTGGTGGCCACGACGGCGCGCGCGGCGCGCAGGACCTCCCGCTCGGCGGTGTCGAGCCGTGCCGCCAAGGCCGGTGGCAGACCCGTCTCGTCGGCCAGCGGCAGGTGCACCAGGACCACCAGCGGCAACCGGTGGGCGTGCGGCACGACGACCTCCGGCACACCGCACGCCACCAGGCCGTCGAGCACGACGACCGAGCCGTCGGGGATACCGGCCAGCGCCCGGTCCAAGGTCGATCGGGCGGTCGCGTCGGGTCGCGGCCACGCGCCGGGCACCACGACCTCGTGCACCGGGGAGAGCTCTTCGACCACCCGCCGGTCGTAGGCGTTGCCCCCGCTGGGCGACGCCGGGTCGTCCACGCCGCCGGGCAGGACGAAGTGGACCGTCACAACGGACGTTCGTAGCTCGCCCAGGCCACGTGCGACTCGTGCAGCGAGACCTCGATCCCCGAGAGCCCGCGCGCGCCCTCGCCGAGCGAACCCGCGTGCACGGCCTCCGCCAGCGCGTCCGCGATGTGCTTGGCCAGGAACTCGGTCGACGTGTTGACCCCGGCGAACTCCGGCACGTCGTCGAGGTTGCGGTAGTTGAACCCACCGAGAACGGCGCGCAGCCGCTCGGTGGCGAGTCCGATGTCGACCACGATGTTGTCGGCGTCGAGTTCGGCCCGCTTGAACTTCGCGTCCACCACGAACGTCGCCCCGTGCAGGCGCTGCGCCGGGCCGAAGACCTCGCCGCGGAAGCTGTGGGCGACCATCACGTGATCGCGAACGGTGATGCTGAACAGGGTGACCTCCGCCGAGTGAGCGAGCTACGGTGCGAGTACCGGTCGAGCGTAGTGAACTCTCGCCGGTGTCGGGGTTTGGTGACGAAGGAGCCGGATGCGCGAACAAGCCTTCAACGACGAGGACGTGGCGGAGTCGGACCTGGTCACGAGACGTGGCACGTTCCGCGCGGTCGCGTTCCGGGCCGACGGGCACGAGCACATGGCGCTCGTCTACGGCAAGACGGCTCTGCGCGAGAACGTGTTGGTGCGCGTCCACTCGGAATGCATGACCGGTGACCTCTTCGGCGCGATGCGCTGCGAGTGCGGCGACCAGCTGGACGCGGCGCTGGACCGGATCGTGGCGGAGGGCAGCGGCATCCTGGTCTACCTGCGCGGCCACGAGGGGCGCGGCATCGGCCTGGTGGCCAAGGTGCGCACGCACGTGCTGCAGGACGAGCAGGGCCTGGACACGCTCGACTCCGCGACCACGCTCGGCCTGCCGGTCGACGTCCGCGACTACTCACCGGCCGCACGGGTGCTGAAGCACCTGCGCGTCACGTCGGTGCGGTTGATGTCGAACAACCCGGACAAGATCGAGGCGTTGGAGGCCGACGGCATCGAGGTCGTGGCCCGCGTGCCGCACCTGATGCAGCCGAACCCGCACAACATCGGCTACCTGACCGCGAAGCGCGACCGGCTGGGCCACGACCTGCCGCAGGTCGATCAGCCGGGAGTGAGTTACGAGTACCCCACGGCGAGGTGACCCCGGGCGGCCCGTGCCGGGTTGCAGGCGTTCCTCCGGCGAGCAAGATCTGTCGAAAGGCAGACGTGGAGGGCGGGGGCGGCCGAGCACGCTGGGCTCATGAGGAAAGCGATCAGGGGTGTGGCGGGGGCGGTCTGCCTGCTCACCGCGCTCAACGTGGCACCGGGTGTGTCGCAGGCAGAAGGAGTGTCGCAGGCGGCGGCGAGTCCGTTGGAGTGGGCGGACTGCGGGGACGGGTTGCAGTGCGGTGAGGTGGCCGTGCCGGCGGACTGGGGCAAGCCGCGTGGCGAGCGGGTGAGGTTGGCCGTCGCACGACTGCCCGCGCGGGACCAGGCCGCGAAGAAGGGCGTGCTGTTCGTCAACATGGGCGGGCCAGCGCAGCAGATCTCGGTGTTGCGCGTCGCGAGGAGCGCGTTCAGCGACCTGACCCGGTGGTTCGACGTCGTGGTCTCCGACCCGCGCGGGTTCGAGGCGAGTGCCGGGATCACCTGCCCATACCCGGCGCCGTTGCCGGAGAACCTGGAGTGGGCGTCGCCGGACGAGGCCGCGTACGAGCGGTACCAGGCGGTGAACCACGGGTTCGGCGTCGACTGCGGGCAGGTGGCCGCCGGGCCGTTGGCCGGTCACCTCGACTCGCGGCAGGTCGCGCACGACGTGGACGCGATCAGGGTCGCGTTGGGGCAGTCGAGGCTGAACTACTACGGCAACTCCTACGGCACGGTGTTCGCTCAGGCGTACGCGCGGCACTTCCCGGGGCGGATCGGGCGGATGTACCTGGACAGCGTCCTGGACCACACGACCCGGTCCTGGGTCGACTGGCTCCTGCCGCGCGCCGAGACGGTGGAGCGGAACATGGCGCGGTTCGCGGAGTGGTGCGGCGGGGAGACCGGGTGCGCGCTGCACGGACGTGATGTGTTGCGGGTGTGGGACGAGGTGCTGGCGCGGGCGGCGCGCGAGCCGATCCCGGCCGGGAGCACGACGGTGAACGCCTCCCGGATCGTGTCGCGGACCAACCCGGGGTTCGAGCAGGAGTGGCCGGAGTTGGCGAGGGCCATCGCGGAGGCGCACGCGGGCGACGCCACGCGGTTCGCCGAGCAGCCGGTCGGCGGGCGTGACCCGGACCTGTCCCGGATCATGTTCTGCGCCGACTTCCCGTACCCGTCCGACTACCGGGTGGTGAAGTCGTTCGAGGCACGGTTGCGGCAGGTCACACCCCACATCGGGTGGGTGGCGGCGTGGCCGATGGCGTACCACTGCGCCGGTTTGCCGGGCACGGGGACGTACCCGCCGGAGCGGTTGCGGTCGTCGGGGGTGGGGCCGGTGCTGGTGGTGAGCGGCGAGTACGACAGCACTACTCCGCCGCAGGATGCGCGGAGGGTGGCGGCGCAGTTGGGGAACGCCCGGTACCTGCCGGTGAAGGGTGGTCATGCGCTGTACTTGAGCGGCCACCCGTGCGTTCGGGAGCACGTGCACAGGTACTTGCTGACGGGTGAGTTGCCAAGTGGGGGTGCGGTCTGCGGCGCTGCGTAGGTGGTAGCAGGTGAGATTTCTGAGGGAAGGCCTCCTCGTCGCCGGGGTGGCGGTGGTGTTGGTGCTGCTGACGTTGTGGGAGGGGAAGGGCCGGCCGCCGCTGGGGATGGCGGTGTTGGTCGGGTCCAGCCTCTGCGTGGCGCTGCCGTTGTCGTTGCGGCGCGTGCTGCCGTTGACGGGAGCGGTGCTGTCGGCGGTGGTGGGGTTGGGCGGGCTCGGGTTCCTGCCGGCGTGGCCGGGGATGCTGGTCACGATGGGCGCGTTCTGCGCGGCCGTCTACCACCGCGAGCGCGGGCCCCGGGTGGTGCTGGCGGTGTGCGGGTGCTGGGTGCTGGTCAGCGCGGTGATCGCGGGCAGTCCGGTGCGGGTCTTCACGGTCACGGACCTGGTGGTGATGGGCGTGGCGCCGGTGGCGACCGGGTACGCGTTGCGGCTGCACCGGGAACGGGCGGATCAGACGTTGCGGGTGCAGCGGGCGGAGGCGGATCGGCTGGTGGCGGAAGCGGATCGGGTGCTGGCGGAGGAGAGGTCCCGGTTGGCACGGGACGTGCACGACAGCGTCGGTCACCACCTGACGGCGATCCGGATGCAGGCGACGGCGGCGCGGCGGGTGCTGGACGGTGCGCCGCCGGTCGCCGATCGGGCGTTGGGGACGATCGCCGAGCTGTCGTCGTCGGCGTTGGAGGAGGTGAGGGGGTTGTTGAGCGCGTTGCGGGACGTGCCGATCGGGGTGGGGCTGGGTGAGGTGGAGCAGTTGGTCGAGCGGCTTTCGGGGCCGGACCGGCGGATCGGGGTGAGGTGGTCCGGGGTGGCCGCGCCGGTGCCGCCGGCGGTCGACCACACGGCGTACCGGGTGGTGCAGGAGGCGTTGACGAACGTGGTCAGGCACTCGACAGCCGGTGAGGTGGACGTGCGGTTGCACCGGGATCTGGGGTGGTTGGTGGTGACCGTGGTGGACGACGGGGAGGTAGGAGGGGCGGGCAGGCCGTTCCTGGAGGGGCAGGGGATTCGGGGGATGCGGGAGAGGGTGCGGTCGGTCGGGGGGACGCTGGTGGTCGGGGTCGGTGAGTCGGGTGGGTGGTCGGTGCGGGCGGAGTTGCCGACGGGGAGGGCTGTCCGGTGATCCGGGTGCTCGTGGCGGACGACCAGCGGGCGGTGCGGGAAGCGTTGCGGTTGGTGTTGGACGGTGAGCCGGACATCGAGGTGGTCGGTGAGGCGGGCAGCGGGACGGAAGCGGTCCACCTGGCGTTGGCGCGAAGGCCGGATGTGGTCGTGATGGACCTGCGGATGCCCCACGGTGACGGGATCGCGGCGATTGCCCGGTTGGGCGCGGCGGAGGTTCGCGCGAAGGTGCTGGCGCTGACGACGTTCGACCTGGACGAGTACCTCTTCGGCGCGCTGGCGGCGGGCGCGGGCGGGTTCCTGTTGAAGGACAGTGATCCGGCGTTGCTCTTGGACGCGGTGCGCGGGCTGCACGAAGGGCGCGGGTTGATCGACCCGAAGGTGACGGGGCGGCTGATCGCCCGGTTCGCGCAGCTGTCGCCTCGGGCGGCGCCGCCGGAGGTCGACCGGCTCACGCCACGGGAACAGGAGGTGCTGGCCCAGGTGGTGCGGGGGTTGAGCAACGCGGAGATCGCGGCGGAGTTGACGATCGAGGAGGGGACGGTGAAGACGCACGTGGCCCGGATCCTCACGAAGTTGGGGCTTCGGACGCGGGTGCACGCGGTGATCTACGCGTATGAGCACGGGTTGGGGCGGTGAAGGGGGCGAGGGAAGAGGGGTGAAGATCAAAGAGTCCTCACCGGACGGGCAGATCAGCAGGATGACTGGGCTTTGCGATCCAGTGCCGGGTCCGTTGTGGGCCAGGGTTTGAGCGTTGGGTAGGGGTAGCCATACCTGGTGGTTCAGGGGTTGCACGGTGGGTTTCGGGGGGTGCCGGCGGGAGGGTTGTCGGCATGGTGCTGCGGGATGTCGTGTCGTTGACGGATGTGACGAAGGTGTACGCCGGGCGCGTGCGGGCGTTGGACCGGGTGTCGGTCGGGTTCGGTCGGGGGTCGTTCACGGCGGTCATGGGGCCGTCCGGGTCGGGGAAGTCGACGTTGTTGCACTGCGCGGCCGGGTTGGACCTGCCGGATGGCGGGCGGGTCGTGCTGGCCGGGCAGGACGTCGGCGCGTTGCGGGAGCCCCGGTTGACGGCGGTGCGGCGGCGGCACGTCGGGTTCGTGTTCCAGTCGTTCAACCTGGTGGACGCGTTGTCGGTGTGGGACAACGTGCTGCTGCCGCAGAGGTTCGCGGGGACCCGGCCGGACAAGGCGTGGGCGCGTGAGGTGCTGGAGCGGGTCGGGCTCGGTGGGCGGGAGAGGTCTCGGCCCGGGGAGTTGTCCGGTGGGCAGCAGCAGCGGGTGGCGTTGGCGCGGGCGTTGGCGGGGCGTCCGGAGGTGATCTTCGGTGACGAGCCGACGGGTGCGTTGGACCTGTCCACCGGGCGGGAGGTCCTGGGGTTGTTGAGGGGGTTCGTGGACTCGTCCGCGGCGACGGTGGTGATGGTGACGCACGATCCGGCGGCGGCGGCGTGGGCGGATCGGGTGGTGTTCCTGGCAGACGGCAGGCTCGCGGGTGAGTTGCTGTCGCCGACGGCGGAGCGGGTGGCGGCTCGGATGACGGAGCTGACCCGGTGCTGAAGCTGGCGGTGGCGAGCGTGCGGCGGCGGGTCGGGTCGTTCTTCGGGACCTTCCTGACGGCGTTCTTGGCGGTCGCGTTGATCTCGGGCAGTGGGTTGCTGCTGTACTCGGTGTTGACGGCCGGGCCGGGTGGGGACCGGTTCGCCGCGGTGGACGTGGTGGTGGCGGCGGAGCGTGTCGTCGAGCTCACGACGTCGGTGGACAAGGGCGACGAGGTCAAGGTGAAGACCAAGACCGAGCGGTTGACGGGGGCGGGGGTGCTGTCCGACGAGGTGGTGGGGTCGGTCGTCGACCGGGTTGGCGGGCTCGGCGAGGTGGTGGCGGACGTGGCGTTCCCGGTGGCGTTGGACGGGGGTGTCGCGCAGCGGGCGGCGGTGGTGGGGCACGGGTGGGCTTCGGCGGGGTTGACGCCGTACGCGTTGCGGGAGGGGGTCGAGCCCGCGGACGGCGAGGTGGTGGTGGGGCCGGAGTTGGGGTTGGCGGTCGGGCAGGTGGTGGGGCTGACGACGAAGACGGGTACGCGCGAGGTGCGGGTGGCGGGGTTGGTGAGCGGTGGTGTGCCGGGGCAGGTGGCGGTGTTCGTGGCGGACCGGCAGGTCGGCGAGTGGTCGGGGTTGAGCGGGCCGACGGCTCTCGCGGTGCGGGTGGCGGAGGGGGTGGAGGTGGGTGAGGTCGTCGCCGCGCTGGAAGGGCTCGGGGTCGGCGTGTTCAGCGGGGCGGACAAGGTGAACGGGGACCTGCCGGGGGCGGTGCCGGATTACATCGGGGGCGTCTCGATCTTCGGGTTCGTGCTCGGCATCACGGGGTTCGCGGCGGTGTTCGTGCTGACGGGGACGGTGTCGCTGGCGGTGCGGCAGAGGTTGCGGGAGTTGGCGTTGTTGCGGACGGCCGGTGCGACGCCGCGTCAGCTGAGGCGTTTGCTGGGCGCGGAGAGCGGGCTGGTCGCGGTGGTGGCCGCGGTGCCGGCGTTGCCGGTCGGCGTGGTGGTGGCGCACGTGGTGGCCGGTCGGTTCCGCGAGCTGGGTGCGGTTCCGGCGCAGTTCACGGTGACGGTCAGCGCGCTGGTGCTGATCGCGGCGGCGGTGGTCGGGTTGTTGGTGGCGGTGGGCGCCACGTCGGTGGCGGCGCGGCGGGCGGTGCGGATCTCGCCGACGCAGGCGTTGCGCGAGACGGTGACGGCCGGTGGTGGCGGTCGGGCGCCGAGGGTGGTGGCGGCGGTCGTGCTCGCGGCAGGCGCGGTGGCGGTGCTGGTGCTCGTTCCGCTGGGTGGGTCGTTGGGCATGGGGATGGGTTTCGTGTCGTGCGCCTTGCTGTTGTGCGCGGCGGCGGCGTCGGGGCCCGTGGTGGTCGGTGGGCTGACGGCGGTGGTGTCGCGGGTGGTGGGGCTCGCGGGTGTGGTCGGGCGGGTCGCCGGTGCGATGACGCGGGTCGAGGGTCGGCGGGTGGTGGGGGTCGCGATCCCGTTGACGCTGATGTTCGCCGTCAACGCGACGATGTTGGTCAACGGCGACATCGTGGGCGCGGTGACGGCGGAGCAAGACGCGGCACGGGTCGCGCCGGCGACGGTGCGGGTGACGAGCGCGTCCGGGTTGCCACTGGTGACGGCGGAGCGGATCGCCGCGTTGCCGTCGGTGACGGGGTCCGCGTTGGTCGTCGGCACGAGGGTGGTGGTCGACGAGGGCGGCAAGCCGGAGGACTACCCGGCGCAGGGGTTGCGGATGGCCGGTGAGCCCGCGTTGGACCTGGGGGTGGTCGAAGGGGATCCGGGTGGTGTTCCGAGGGATTCGGTGGCGGTCAGCGGGCCGTTGGCGGAGCGGCGCGGGTGGGCGGTCGGCGATCGGCCGTCGTTCTGGCTCGCGGACGGCACGCGGGTGGCGTTGGTGGTGGTGGCGGTGTTCTCGAACTGGCGCGGGTTCGGTGATCTGGTGCTGGACGCGGGGCTCGTGGCGGCGCACGACCCGCGCGGGTTGGTGGGTGCGGTCTACCTGCGCGGTGAGCCGGACCTGACCGGGTTCCCGGTGGTCGCGGGGTCGGCGGGGGTCGGCGAGGCGCAGAACCAGCAGGCGGCGTGGGAGTTGATGGTGGCGGTGTCGCTGGGGTTCACGGCGATCGCGGTGGTCAACACGTTCGCGGTGGCCACCGGGGCGCGGCGCAGGGAGTTCGGGGAGCTGCGGTTGGCCGGCGCCACGTCGCGGCAGCTGCGCCGGTTGCTCGACTGGGAGGCGTTGATCACGGTGGTGGTCGCGCTGGTGCTCGGCTGCGCCATCAGCGGGGTGGTGGTCGGCGCGTTCAGCGTGGCGCAGGACGGGCGCTGGCGGTTGTTCGCGGACCCGGTGCGGTACTTCGGGATGGTGGTGGGTGTCGGGGTGCTCGGTCTGGTGGCCGGTGCGGTGCCGGCACGGGTGGTGGTCCGGTTGCGCGCCCTGCCCCGGCTAGGTTGACCAGGTGTTCTCGCGAGCGGCCAGGGGGCTGGCGCACCTGCTGGCCGGGTTGGTGATCGGGCCTGCCTCGTTCGTCTGGGCGGTGGTGACCACGCTGGCCACCGGTCTGCTGTCGTTCACCTACCTGGGGCCGCCGGTGTTCCTGGTGGTGACGTGGGTGAGTCGGCGGATCGCGCGGCTGGAGCGGTGGCGGGCCGGGTGGGTCCTGCGGAGGACCATCGGCGACCCGTACGGGCCCCTGACCGGACGGAACCCGTGGACGCGTGGACGTTCGGCGATCCGAGAGCCGGGGACGTGGCGTGACCTGGCGTGGCTGCTGGCCGGGTTCCCGGTGGGGTTGGCGACCGGGGTGGCCGGGGTGGTCGCCGGGGTGGTCTGGCTGGGCGCGGTGCTCGCGCCGCTGTGGCTGTGGGCGGTGCCGAACCCGCGCCTGTACCCGGCGGCGGACTGGCTGTTCAACACCGTCGGCGGGCGGTTCGCGATGGCGTCGGCCGGGCTGGTGGTGTCGTGGCCGGTGTGGTGGCTGGTCGCGGCGGTGTCGCGGGTGCAGGCGTCCGTGGCGGCGCGGTTGCTGGAGGCCGGGCCGCGGGCGCGGTTGCGGCAGCAGGTCAGCGCGTTGCGGGCGACCCGGCTGCGGGTGGTGGACGCGCAGGCGGCCGAGTTGCGGAGGATCGAGCGCGACCTGCACGACGGCGCGCAGGCGCGGATCGTGGCGGCGGGCATGACGCTGGCGCTGGCGGATCGGAAGCTGCGCGCGTCGGGGTTGGCGGAGGACCCGGCGCGGGCGGACGTGGTGAGCGCGCGGCGGCAGTTGGACGAGGCGCTCGCCGAGCTGCGGCGGCTGGTGCGCGGGATCTACCCGCCGATCCTGACCGACCGGGGGTTGGCGGCGGCGTTGACGGCGTTGGCGGGTGACGCGCCGTCGACGGTCGTGGTGGACGCCTCGGAGTTGGGCGAGCTGCCGGCGGCGGTCGAGTCGGCGGCGTACTTCGTGGTCGCGGAGGCGTTGGCGAACGCGGTGAAGCACGCCGACGCGGACGAGTGCGTGATCACGCTGCGGCGGTCGGACGGGGTGCTGGCGCTGGCCGTGCGGGACGACGGGCGAGGTGGCGCGGACCCGTCCGGCTCCGGTCTGGACGGGTTGCGACGCCGGGTGGAGGCGTTGGACGGCACGATGGAGGTCACCAGTCCACCCGGTGGGCCCACCACCGTCCTCGCGGAGTTCCCATGCGCATCGTGATCGCCGAAGACCTGCTGCTGCTCCGCGACGGCCTGGTGCGGATGCTGACCGACACCGGGCACACCGTGGTCGCGGCCGTGGACAACGCGCCGGACCTGGAGCGGGCCGTGATCGAGCACCGGCCTGATCTGTCCATCGTGGACGTCCGGTTGCCGCCGGGCTTCCGGGACGAGGGGCTGCGCGCCGCGTTGTCCGTGCGCGAGAAGGACCCGAAGGCGCCGATCCTGATCCTGTCGCAGTACGTCGAGCGCACGTACGCGACCGAGCTGCTGGCCGACGGCAACGGCGCGATCGGCTACCTGCTCAAGGACCGCGTGACGGCGTTGGACGAGTTCCTGGACGCGCTGGAGCGCGTGGCCGCCGGCGGCACCGCGATGGACCCGGAGGTGATCCGCCAGCTGTTCGCCCGCAACACCCGCGACCATCGCGTCGGCGCCCTGACCGCGCGGGAGCGGGAGGTGCTGGCGCTGGTGGCGCAGGGCCTGTCCAACTCGGCCATCTGCGCCGAGCTCGTGCTCGCGCCGCCGTCGGTGGAGAAGCACATCGGCAACATCCTGGCCAAGCTGGACCTGCCGCCGGCGGACAACACCCACCGGCGCGTCCAGGCGGTGCTGGCGTATCTCAACCAGTGAGCGCCGGGTGTCACCCCATAGGGTCAGCGGGTGCCCATCGCATTCGACACGACCGGTTTCCAGCAGCACGACCAGACCACTTGGGTGAACCCCGCGAACGGGGACCAGGTCAGCCTCACGTACTTCGACCTGCCGCCCGACCTGCCCGCGTCGTTGGACGAGATGCCGAAGCTGCGGCACGACCTGGCCGTGACCACCGGTGACGTCGGCTGCCTGATCGAGGCGCACCACGTGCGGCTCGGTGACGTGCCCGCGTTGTTGCAGGTGGTGAAGGTGCCGCTGCCGGACCAGCCCTCGGGCCAGGTGTTCATCGGCTCGTTCACCGTGCCCAGGGCCGAGAACAGCGCCGTGCTGAAGCTCCAGGCGGCGGAGCGGGGGACGACCGGGACGCGCGAGGCGGTGCTCGTCGCGCAACTCGGGTTCGACGGGTGGGTGATGCCGCACCCGTACGCGCCCGAGGTGCAGGGGCGGCTGCCGTTCCACAAGGGCGACGACCCGCGCTACGACCAGCAGTTCGCCGACCACCCGTTGACGCGCGTGCGGGCTTGGGCGCACCACGTCATCCGCACCGCGCGGGTCGATCCGAGGTTCGCCGCCCTCGCGCCGTTCGTGCCCGCCGCCGCTCCCGCGCCGGCTCCCGATCCCGGTCCCGGTCCCGAGGTCGGTTCGACGGTGACGACGGTCGTGCCCGGGCTGCCGATCGGCGGCTACCTGCCGTTGTGGATCGACGACGAGTGCACGTTCTGGCGGATGACGTCGCCGGAGGCGGTGCTGGAGAAGCTGGCCCTCGGCGTGCTCGCGCGAACGCCGTTGACCGACCGGCGGTTCCGCGACCTGGTCGCGCTGGACGAGGCGTCGGCCACGATCACCCTGCTCGACCGGTACCGCGCCGAGGACGGCGGGATCGCCGGCGCCGTGACCGGGCTGACCAGGGTGACCGGGCTGGAGGCGCACGAGGCGTTGACCACGGACACGCTGCTGGAGGCGTTCCGCTGGATCGGCCGGATGAGCGCGGCGGCGGCGGAGCGGGGCGAGCACGTCACCGTGGAGCCGGGCCGGAACACGGCGGAGCTGGCCGAGCCGCACGTGCTGCTGGCCGTCCAGGAGCACGAGGGCCGGCCGGTCGCGATCGCCCAGACCGCGCCCACGCCGCCCGCGGAGACCCCGATGTGGCTCGGTCAGGCCTCCCTCAACGCGCCGGCGACGCGCGAGTCGATCGAGGCGGGCGGCCTCCTGGCCATGTACGCGATGAACACGTGGGGCGAACACCCCCTCCGCCTCTGCCTGACCTTCACCCCCCACTAGCCCGGGAGTCCTCCCGCGCGTTTGGGTGAGGTGGGGGTGGGTGTGAGAGGCTGGGTGGACGCGGCCCCAGTCCCGGCTGCTCGCCCACGGTCCACGCACCCGGTTCCCGAGCATCGACGGGGCCCGCAGTGGACGCCGCCTCTCGCGCGGCAGGTCTTCACAGCTCTCGCTCCGCCTTGCGGCATGACGTCCACACCACCCGTGTGGCGTGCGTGGCCGTCCCGACTCACCCCTACGGGAGCACGTCATCAGCATCTCCACACCGCTGCCGCCGGCCGTCGGCGCACCTCGCGCGCTCACCGACGTCTACGGTCCGGGCATCGCGGTCTGCGCACGTCCGGCCGTCACCGCCGCGAACCGGCACCGCAACACCGTCGACGCGCTCTCCGCCCGCCCGATCGCGGTCGCCGGCGACACGCCGGTGATCTGCAGCGCGGGTGGCACGGACCCGGCGCTGCTGGCGCGGCTGCGCGACGGCGGCCTGCCCGTCGGCGACGACCTGCGCGACTTCCGCGACGAAGCCGGGTTCGCCGCCCGCGTCGCCGAGGTGATGGCCGACGGCCTGCCGATCTCGATGGAGTACCCGCACCCCACCGCGCTGTGCCCCGACGAACGCGTGGTCAAGACCGCCCACCTCGTCGGTTACCTGAACAACAAGGCCACCATCAGCACGTTCGTCGCACCGCGCTTCCACGCCCGCCGCAGCGTCGTCACGCGCGCGGAGCTGGCCGGAGCCGCGCCGGCGGAGAAGTCCTGGGTCCTCAAGGCCGCCACGAACGACGCGCACGGCGGCAGCCTCGACGTCTACCTGCACGAGGCGGGCGAACGGGTCGAGTTCCCGGCGTTCACCGACCTGCTCGGCGAGTTCGTGATCGAGGAGTACCTGTACCTGGCGCGCAACTGGGGCGTCCAGCTCTACGTCGGCCCGGACGCCGTCGCCCGCCTGCTCGCCGTCACCGAGCAGCGCGTGGACGACACCGGCGTCTACGTCGGCGGCCGGTTCGGCCTGGTCAGCGCACCGCCGGCCGACCTGCTCGCGGAGTGCCTGGCGATCACCCAACGCGCCGCCGACGTCGGCTACCGCGGCCTGTGCAGCCTGGACTGCGCCGAGACGCTCGACGGGCAGCTCGTCATGCTCGACCTGAACTTCCGGATCACCAGCGGCTCGATCCCGCTGCTCGCCCTCCAGTCGGTCCGACCCGACGCCCTCGACGGGTACGCCGAGTCGGTCAAGCTCACCGTCGCCGCACCGCTGGCCGAGCTGCTCGCCTACGTCCAACCGGCGCTGAACGCGGGCGGCGTGCTCATCACCTCGGGCCACGACACCACCCGCACCGACAACCCGGTGGTGCTCAGCACCCTCCAACTGCTGGTCTTCGGCGACGACCCGGACGACGTCACCGCCCGCCGCAGCACGCTGGAGTCGTTCAGCCGCTAGGTGCGGCAACGCGCCTGCTGGGCTCCCTCCGTCCAGCAGGCGGTGCTTGTCCGTCGAGCCAGACCAGGTGCGCGCGCCGCGTCCCCGCCGACCTGGAGCTGACCTCGAACAGGATGCGGGCGGTTTCCGCACTCCGGGAACTCAGGTGGAAGCCGCCTTCCACGGCGTTGACCTCGGCGCGGTCGGCATAAGCCAAGCCGTAACCCGCGACGCGGGCGTCCTCCGCGTCGCCGTACTCCTCCACGATGGCGAACAACCGAGGCGCCTCGTCTGCCGCGAGCCTGCGAATGACCGCAGTGAAGTCCTCTTCGCCCCACGGCTCGATCGTCGATCGTGCTGCCTGCTCGTTCACGCGCTCTTCCTTTCCAGCCACTGGATGAGGTCTGCCGACTCTTCGCCGGGCAGCAGGGCATTGCCCGCCTGGTCGGGGCTGACGAGCCGGATCGCCGACGTGGTCTCCAAAGCGCTCGGCGACAAGGGCATGGGCAGGCGTCCACCGGACTGGTGAAGCGCCCGTCGTGGCGGCGGGGACTCCGGTGCAATGCCGCGCATTGCGCCTCCTTGTTTCCGGTGTGGAATTCGGCCGGATGAAGTGGATTGACGACGGTGCCGAACATTCGACACGCTACGATCGGCGGGTCTCAGTGAGAACTGACTGGTGGTGCGAGTGCGTCCGACACGGCGAACGGCGATGTGGGAGGTGCCCGTGCGAACTGGTGCCACAACACCGACCGGTGGTCGGGGTTCGCGTGCCACGGGCGTTGTGGCCGGGTTCGTGCTGAAGCTGGGCCGGCAGGCGGCCGGGCTCACCCAGGAGAGGTTGGCCGAACTCCTCGGCGTCGATCCCAGCACCGTGCAGGGTTGGGAATCGGGACGACGTCCACTGGCCGCCGTCGGTGCCGGTGAGCTGGTGAAGCTCAGCGCGAGGCTGTCCAGAGCGGGAGCGCCGGCGTCCACCGGACGACACCTGAACGAGGCGATCGAGGCGGACCTCGTACTCGCCACCGGAATCACGGCCGGTGACTCGTGGGTCGACCCCGATCAGCACCCACTCGCCGCCGCGGTGCACCGCAAGACCATCACCAATCTGATCACCTGGCCCTTTACCGGCAGCACGCCGCCACAATTGGGTGAATTCATCCCCAAGGTGCCCCGTCGGGGCCCGGTCACACCACACCCGCTGTTGCACGCGGACGAGCGCCTGCGTTTCTTCGATCACTTGACGCACGTGGCGGAAAGAGCCGGGCACGCAGGTGAACCACTTCTGCGACGACAGGCCGTATACCTGCTCGGATTCGATCGGCGTGCGCACGTGGTCGACTGGCTGCGCGACGAGTGGCATCGGGTAGGCCGCCGGACGATCATCGAGAACGACGTCACCGGACTGCTCGAAGCGCGCTCCGCTTCGGTCGCCCTGGCCTCGACCGGGGAGGGAGAGCACATCCACGACTTCGTGGACCGGATGTCGGGTACGCGCGACGAGGTGGCGAACTTGAACTACTGGGCCTACTGGATCGGCGAACTCGGCGACGTGCGGACGGACGACTCCTTCATGCGGGACGCGGACACCGGCACGTGGAGCGGGAGCGCGCTCCTCGCCCACCTCGCGAATCGCCTCGATCCGACCACGCCCCACCTCCCGCTCAACCTGCACACGCTGCACGCCCTCGTCGCCTCGCGGCCGGCGCTGCTCGACGTCCGACCACGCCTCCGCGCCTCGCTGACCGAGTCCCTGGATCGGCTGTCCTCCAGTGACTCGCTGTCCCGAACAGGACGGGACCAGGTGGCCGGTCTCCACTACGTCCTCCGCATCTCCGGCCGCTAAGGGAGAACACGTGTCAGACGACGCCGCCGCACTGGCCGCCTTCGGGTACGAGTTGGGGGTGCTCAAGCGCATGCGCCGGGCCGGGTGGTGGCACGCGGGGGTGCGGGATCCCGAGTCGGTGGCCGAGCACACGATGCGGGTGGCCCAGCTCGCGGCGCTGATCGCGGCCGAGGAGGGTGCCGATCCGGTGCGAGCGTCGTTCCTCGCCCTGTGGCACGACACCCAGGAGACCCGCACCGGGGACCTGCCCCACACGATCAGCGGGTACGTCGCCAAGCCCGATCCCCAGGCGATCACGGCCGACCAGACGGAGCGGCTGCCGGAGAGGTCGCGCCGGGTCGTTCGGGACGCGGTCGAGGAGTACGAGGCGAAGGAGTCCGGCGAGGCGCGGTGCGCGAGCGACGCCGACAAGCTGGAGATGCTGCTCCAGGCCGTCGAGTACCGCGACACCGGCGTGCGACGGGTCGACGGGTGGATCGACTCCGCCCGCGGGAGTCTCCGGACCGAGACCGCACGCCGGATCGCCGAGGCCGCGCTCACCCTCTCGCCGCTCGCCTGGCGTGACCGGTAGGCGTCAGGTCGAGGCGCGCACCACCAGTTCGGTCGGCAGGATGGAGGCGGCGGGTGGTTCGCCCTGGATCTGCTCCAGCAGGAGCCGGACCATCTCGCGGGTGATGCGCTGGAACGGTTGCCGCACCGTCGTCAGCGCGGGCCGGGTGGAGGTGGCGATGCTGGAGTCGTCGAAACCGCCCACCGCGACGTCCTCGGGCACGCGGCGGCCGGAGTCGTGCAGCACGTTGAGCGCACCCGCCGCCATCAGGTCGGACGCGACGAACACCGCGTCCAGGTCCGGCGCGCGTTCCAGCAGCGAGGCCATCGCCGCCTCGCCGCCCGCACGGCTGTAGTCGCCGTGCGCGATCAGGTCCGGGGAGGCGTCGGGGCCGAGCACGTCGTGGTAGCCGGCGAGGCGTTCGACGCCGCCGGGCGTGTCCGGCGGGCCGGTGATGGTGGCGATCCGCCGCCGCCCGCGCGACCGGAGGTGCTCGACCATCTGCCGCGCGCCCGAGCGGTCGTCGGCCGCCGCGTAGGCGACCTGGCCCTCGTGCCCGATCGGCTTGCCGCAGGCCACGACCGGGATGCCCGAGTCGCGCAGCTCCTCCAGCAGCGGGTTGCCGGTGTGCGACGACACCAGCAGCACGCCGTCCACGTGGCCCGCGGCGATGAACCGGCTGGTCCGCTTGCGCTCCACCTCGGTGCTGGCGGTCATCAGCAGCACCGGCACGTCGAGTTCGGCCAGCTCCTGGGTGCAGCCCTGGAGCAGGATGCTGAAGTTGGGGTCCTCGAACAGCCGCTGCTGCGGTTCGGTGAGCACGAAGGCCACCGAGTGCGCACGCTGCGTGACGAGGCTGCGCGCGGCCGGGTTGGCGACGTACCCGGTGGTCCGCACGGCCTTCAGCACGGCCTCCAACGCGGCCGGGCTCACGTTGCGCCCGCCGTTGAGCGCGCGCGACACCGTGCCGCGCGACACCCCCGCGGCAGCCGCCACGTCGTGGATGGTCGGCCGGTTCCGCGCCGCCTTGCTGCGCTCGACGCTCATGGCTCCCTCATGCTTTCACCGCTCCGGAGAGCAGGTCGATGCGCCAGTATCGCTGCAACGTGAGGAACAGGGCGATCAAGGGCAGCACCGACACCAGCGAACCGGTGACGACCAGGGTGTAGAGCGCGGGCGTGGTGTTGCCCTGCTTGAGCATCGTGTAGAGCCCCAGCGTGACCGGGAACTTCCCGTCGTCGCCGAGCATGATGTAGGGCAGCATGAAGTTGTTCCAGATCGACACGAACTGGAACAGGAACACCGTGACCAGGCCCGGGACCATCATCGGCAGCGCGATGGAGCCCAGGATCCGCACCTCGCTCGCGCCGTCCGTGCGGGCCGCCTCGACCACGTCCTCCGGCACGGACGCGGCGGCGTAGACGCGGGCCAGGTAGATGCCGTACGGGCTGATCACGCTCGGCAGCAGCACGGACAGGTAGGTGTCGGTCAGGCCGATCTCCGACATCAGCAGGTACTGCGGGATGGCCAGCACCACGGCCGGCACCAGCACGCCCGCGATCAGCGCGTTGAAGATCAGCGCCCGGCCCCGGAACGCGTACTTGGCCAGCGCGTACCCCGTGACGCCGGACAGCGCCGCCGACAGCAGCGCGCCCACGCCCGCGTACAGCGCCGAGTTCGCCATCCACCGCCAGAACACGCCGTCGCGGTAGGAGCCGAGCTCGCCGAGGTTCGCCGCCAGCGACGACCCGACCGACAACGTCGTCGTGGCGAACAGCTCGCCCGTGCTCTTCGTCGCGGCGACCACCACCCACGCCACCGGGAACAGGCAGTACACCGCGCCCACCAGCAGCACGAACGTCGGCAGGCCGCCGAGGCGCGCCCTCACCGCTCACCCCCGAACGCCCGCGACCGCGTCACCCGCAGCAGCACGAAGGAGATCGCGAACATCACCACCGCGATCAGCACCGACGTCGCGGCGGCCGAGTAGAGGTCACCGCGGCCGAACGCGTCCTGGTAGACCTTCATCAACGGCGTCCAGGTGAGCGAGAGCGAGTTGGTCAGCGGCGCCAGCGTGGTCGGCTCGGCGAACACCTGGAGCGTCGCGATGATCGAGAACAGCGACGTCAGCACCAGCGCGGGCGCCAGCAGCGGGACCTTGATCCGCAGCGCGACCTGCCACGGCGAGCAGCCGTCGATCCGGGCCGCCTCGTACAGGTCGCGCGGGATCGAGCGCAGCGCGGTGTGGAGGACGACCATGTTGTAGCCGACGCCGCCCCACACCGCGATGTTGGCCACCGCGAAGTAGATCCCGGTCGGCGACAGCAGGTCCACCTCGGGCAGCGACAACGCGCGCAGCAGCTGGTTGAGCGGGCTGGTCCCCGGCAGGTACAGGAACCCCCACAGCAGCGACGCGATCACGACGGGGATCCCGTACGGCAGGAAGATCGCGATCCGGCCGAACCCGCGGGCCCGCACCCGGTCCTCGTCCAGCAGCAGCGCGAACACCAGGGCCAGCCCGAGCATCGTCGGCACGAGGACCGCGCCGTAGGCGAGCACCCGCAGCGCGCCCGCGCCGAGCTCGGCGTCGGTGAGGGCGCGCGCGTAGTTGTCCAGGCCCACGAACACCTCGGACCGGCTGCCCCGCCCCAGCCCCAGGCCCTTGACCTCGGTGCGGAACAGGCTCAGGTACACCGTGTAGGCGATCGGCAGCGCGAACACCAGCACGAACAACACCACCGCGGGGGCCACGAAGGCGTACGGCGCCAGCTTCGGCGCCGCGCCACCCCGCGTGGTCGCACGCTTCGACGGCACGAGCTCAGCCGCCGACCGTGAAGCCGTTGGCCTTCATGTCGTCCACGGTCGCGGCCTGCATCTTCGCCAACGCGGGCACGAGGTCCGCGCCGGCGCTGATCGCCTCGCCCATCGCGTTCTTGTACGCGGTGTAGGTGACGTTGACGTTCGGCCCCCAGGTGAAGCCGGACGACGTGGCGGCGATCTTCGCGGCCTCGGTGTGGAAGTCCGGCTGGTTCGGGAAGAACGCGGGCGGCTTGGCCTGCGCCTGCTGCGCCGAGGTGGCCGCCGGGTAGATGCCGCTCACCGTCACCAGCGCCTCGACGGCGGCCGGGTCGGTGTTGAGCCAGAGCGCGAACTCGGTGGCCGCCTCCTGCTTCTTCGAACCTGCGGTCACGGCGGTGGTCGAGCCGCCCCAGTTGCCGGTGCGCGGCTCGGCCGGGTCCCACTGCGGCATCGGGGCCATCGCCCACTTGCCCTGCGTGCTCTCCGCGTTGCCCTTGAGCACTCCCGGCGCCCACACCGCGCTCAGCCAGCCGATCTGCGTGCCGTCGTTGAGCGCCTTGTTCCACTCCGGCGTGTACATCGGCGACTTGTCGACCGCGCCCTCGGCGACCAGGCCGCTCCAGTACCGCGCGACCTTCCTGGTCGCGGCGTCGTCCACGGAGACCTTCCACGCGTCGCCGTCGACCGACCACCACGACCCGCCCGCCTGCTGCACGAGGCCCGCGAACCAGCCGGGGTCGTTGGACGAGAACGTGCCGAGGGCCTTCTCCGGGGCCTTGGCCCGCAGGTCACGGGCGGTCTGCGCATAGTCGTCCCAGGTAGTCGGCACCGTGAGGCCGTACTGCCGGAACAGGTCGGCGCGGTAGTAGAACATCATCGGGCCGGAGTCCTGCGGCACGGCGTAGACGCCGCTGCCGCCGAGCGTGACCTGGTCCCAGATGCCCGGCGCGAACTTGTCCTTGGCGCTCCCGGCGTGCTCGGAGATGTCGGCCAGCACGTCGTTGCTGACCAAAGTCGGCAGCGCCTGGTACTCCACCTGCGCGAGGTCCGGCGGGTTGCCGCCCTTCGCGCTGGTCAGGAGCTTGGTCACCAGGTCGTCGCCCTGGGCCTGCTTGCTCACCACGACCTTGACGTCCGGGTGGGCGGCGTTCCACCGGTCGACCACCTTGTCGATGTCGGGAGCCCACGCCCAGAAGGAGAGTTCGACCGGGCCGTCGGCGGTCTCCTCGGCGCCGCCGCCGCAGCCCGCGAGCAGGGTGAGGCCGAGTCCGAGTGCCAGGGCCTTCTTCGCGATGTCGAGTCGCATGAGGTCTCCGGGGGTTCCGCGTCGCTGACGCCGCTGCCAGCGAGAACCACGCTGTGAACGTGCACAGTAGTTGTCCCGAGGTGACGCGTGTCAACCACTTGACACCCTGTCTTATCTGCACCGTAATCTGCAAGAAGACCGTGCACGTTCACAGCCGCTGGAGTGTTCATGACATTTGTGGCGCCTCGCCAGGCCGACGAGCGGGCCGCCGGGGACCCGTTCGCACCGCGGATGCCGGTAGGCGTCGACGGGCTCGTCTACGGCGGGGACTACAACCCCGAGCAGTGGCCGGAGGAGGTGTGGGTCGAGGACGTCGAGCTGATGCGGCGGGCCGGGGTCAACCTGGTCAGCGTCGCGATCCACGCGTGGGCGGCGCTGGAGCCGCGGCCCGGCGAGTTCGACTTCGGCTGGCTGGACCGGCTGCTCGACCTGCTGCACGGCGCGGGCATCGCGGTCAACCTGGCCACGCCGACCGTCGTGCCGCCCGCCTGGCTCTACCGCGCGCACCCGGCGATCAGACCGGTCACCCGGGACGGCACGGAGCTGGAACGCGGGTCGCGCGCGACGTTCTGCCCGAGCGCGCCCGCCTACCGCCAGGCCGCCGCGACCATCACCCGGCGGCTCGGCGCGCGCTACGGCGACCACCCGGCCGTGGCGCTGTGGCACGTGCACAACGAGTACGGCGCGCCGGTCGGCGCGTGCTACTGCCCCGAGTCGGCCACCGCGTTCCGGCGCTGGCTGCGCGCCCGGCACGGCTCGTTGGACGCGCTCAACGCGGCCTGGGGCACCAGCTTCTGGGGTCAGCGCTACGGCGAGTGGGCCGAGATCGAGCCGCCGCGCGCGTCCGGCACCACCGGCAACCCGGCGCACGAGCTGGACTTCGCCCGGTTCTGCTCGGACGAGCTGCTGGCCTGCTACACCGCCGAGCGCGACATCCTGCGCGAGCACTCGACCGTGCCCGTGACCACGAACTTCATGACCACCAACTGCAAGTCGATCGACTACTGGCGCTGGGCGCGCGAGGTCGACGTGGTGGCCAATGACCACTACCTGACCGCCGAAGCCGACCGCAACCACATCGACCTGGCCATGTCGGCGGACCTGACCCGCGCGGTGGCGGGCGGGCGGCCGTGGATGCTCATGGAGCACTCCACCGGCGCGGTGAACTGGCAGCCGCGCAACATCGCCAAGCGGCCCGGCGAGATGCGCCGCAACAGCCTGGCGCACGTGGCGCGCGGCGCGGACGCGGTGATGTTCTTCCAGTGGCGGGCTTCCCGCTTCGGCGCGGAGAAGTTCCACTCCGCGATGCTGCCCCACTCCGGCACGCGCGGCAGGCTGTGGCAGGAGGTCGTGCGGCTGGGCGGCGACCTCGGGGCGCTGCGCGAGGTGCGCGGCAGCGTGGTGCGCGCCGACGTCGCCGTGCTGTGGGACTGGGAGTCGTGGTGGGCGCTGGAGCTGGACTGGCGGCCCTCGGTGGACCTGTCGTACCGGGAACGGGTCGGCGCGTTCTACGAGCAGCTGTGGGACGCCCGGCTGACCGCGGACTTCGTCGCGCCGGAGGCGGACCTGACCGGGTACCGGCTCGTGGTGGTGCCGTCGCTCTACCTGACGTCGACGGCGGCGGCGAAGGTGCTGCACGACTACGTGGCCGGTGGGGGCACGCTCGTCGTGTCGTACTTCTCCGGCATCGTCGACGGCAACGACACCGTGCACCCCGGTGGTCACCCCGGCGCGTTGCGCGACGTGCTCGGCCTGGAGGTCGAGGAGTTCCTGCCGCTGCGCGCCGGCGAGGAGGTCTCGCTGGACGGCGGGCTGCGCGGTGACGTGTGGGCCGAGCACATCCGGCCGGCCGGCGCGGAGACCGTGCGCTCCTACGTGGACGGTCCGGCGGCGGGAGGGCCGGCGGTGACGCGGCACCGCCTCGGGGCCGGCACCGCCTGGTACGTCTCGACCCGGCTGCGCGGCGCGGCGCTCGACGCGGTGCTGCGCGAGGTCTTCCCCGCCGCCGGCGTCGAGGCGCGCGACGACCTGCCGCGCGACGTGGAGGTGGTGCGCCGCAGCGGCGCCGACGCCGACTACCTGTTCGTGCTCAACCACACCGACGCCGAGGTGCGGCTGGCCGCGTCCGGCACCGAGCTGCTCACCGGGCAGCGCTGCGAGTCCGAGCTGACCGTCCCGGCGGGCGGCGCGGCCGTGCTCCGGACCTGAGCGGGTCCACCGGGGTCGTCCGGGCGCGTGGCCGGACGACCCCGGTCAGCACGCCGACCGGTCAGTCGATCGCCCGGCACTCATCGCCGAGCAGACCGTCGTCCGCGTAGGCCACGCCGTACCCGCACACGAACTTCTCGTTGCCGTCCTCCACGGTGAACGGCCCGGCGAACTCGCCTTCGGGGACGGGTTCGCAGCCGTACGCCGCGATCCGATCACCCTGGTCCTCGATGCGCTCGCACGTGAAGCCGGGGTCGTCCATCGCGGTCCACGTGGTCGTGGCGCCGGACATCTCGACCGTCGCGGCGGCCGTGCCGCCCACCGCGCCCACCACCGCGCCGGCGGCGAGCACCACGGCTCCGAGGATCAGTCGTCGCATGTCATGTCTCCCTGTCACTGAACGGTTACTGCCCGCTCAGAGCACCACACCAGGACCATGATCGTGCCGTCGAGCGCTTGAGCGCCCGGGCAAACCACACGACCGGGGGCAGCGGATCCGACTACCCCCTCTTGCGCGGTACTGCGCATACCGTAGTACCCTTCACCGCACACCACCGGGGAGAAGCGCATGGACACCAGCCAGCTGCTCAAGGGGGTGCTGGACCTCGCCGTCCTTGCCGTGCTGCGCAAGGAGGACGGGTACGGCTACGACGTGCTGCGCAGGCTCCGCCAGGGCGGCCTGGACGGCGTCGGCGACGCATCGGTCTACGGCACCCTGCGCCGGCTCTACAACGCCGGGCTGCTCACGTCGTACGTCGTGCCCAGCGAAGAGGGCCCGCACCGCAAGTACTACAGCCTCAACGAGCCGGGCCGGGAACGGCTGCTCGAATCCGGCAAGACCTGGAAGTCGTTCGCGCGGACGTTGGACGACCTGTTGGGGGAGGGTGCATGAGCACGCAGACGAACACCGAGGTCAAGCACTACCTGGACGCCATGCGCGACGTGCTGTCCGACCTGCCCGCCGCCGAGGTCGCCGAGATCATGGACGACGCGGGCGCGCACGTGGTCGAGGTCGCCGAGGAGATGGGCGACGAGTTCTCGGCCGCCGCCCTGATCGACCGGCTCGGCACGCCGCGCGCGTACGCCGAGGAACTGCGGGTCGCGGCGGGGTACCCCTCCCCCACCGCGACCCCCGCGCCGGCTACCGGCGACCGGCAGGTGGTCCTGGCCAGGTTCGCGTTCTGGAGCCTCGTCGCCGCCACGGTGGTGGCGTTCGGCTTCGCCGCCACCCGCGGCGACATCGTGGAGGCGACCGTCCTGGTCGGCCTCTGCGCCGCGCTCGCCACCGTGCTGGTCTTCCGGCAGAAGGGCCTGTCGGCGGAGGTCGCGCAGCTGCCGGAGGCCGTCGCCGTCAAGGACGTGCTGGCCCGTGCCGCGAAGTCCGACCCGCAGCAGGCGTTCGCGGGCCTGCGCCCCTTCCAGCCGCTGTGGTGGGTGGTGCGCGCGCTCCTCGTCGCCGGTGGCGGCATGATGGTGCACCGGCCGGACGGCACGTTCCTGGTGGCCCTGGTGCTGGCCGCGCTGTCGCTCGTGGCCGGTCCGAAGGCGAAGACCGACCGCCGGTGGCTGTGGATCAGCCTGCCCTCGACCGGGTTCGCCCTGGGCGTCCTGCTGCTCTTCCTCGGCAGGCTGTTCACGAACTTCGACAGCTACCCCGTCAGCAGCTCGTACTCCTACACCCCGCCGGTTCCGGAGGCCCGCGGCAACATCTACGTGTTCGACAAGGACGGCAAGCCGCTGACCGACGTCCACCTCTACGACGAGGACGGCCGCCCGCTCAACGCGCCGTGGTACGGCTGCGAGAGCGAGAGCCGCAACGACAACCGCTACCCCCGCCCGCAGGTGGTCCACGACGAGAAGGGCTGCCACGAAGAGCCGGGCGTCCCCTTCACCGTCGTGATGCCGACCGTGCCCACCAGCACCACCACCACGACCACGGCACCGTCGACCGTCACCCAGTCACCCGTGCCGACGACGACCGCGCCCACGACAACCGCGCCCACGACGACCGCGCCGACCACGGTGACGACCACGGGCTGACGCGACGGCGCCCCGTCACCAGGGGGTCGGCGGGGCCGTCGAGTCGCGGACGACCAGGTCGGTGGCCAGTTCGACCCGGTCGGTCGCCGGCGGGTGGCCGGCGATCAGCCCGGACAGCATCCGGCCCGCCTGCTCGCCCATCGCGGCCAGTGGCTGGCGGACGGTGGTCAGGGACGGGGTGCAGCGGCGGGCGGCGGGGAGGTCGTCGAAGCCGACGACGCTCAGGTCGGCGGGCACCGACAGGCCCGCGGCGCGGGCGGCTTCGACCACGCCGAGGGCCTGCTCGTCGTTGGCCGCGAAGATCGCCGTCGGGCGGTCGGGCAGGCGGAGCAGTTCGGCGGCCTCGCGCCGGCCCCCCTCGCGGGTGAAGTCGGCGTGCCGCACCAACGCGGTGTCGGGCGCGATGCCGGCGCGGCCGAGGGCGAAGCGGTAGCCGGCCAGCCGGGCCCGGCTGCACAGCACGTCGGGCGGGCCGCCGACGACGCCGATCCGCCGGTGCCCGAGCGACAGCAGGTGCTTCACCGCCGTGACGCCGCCCGCCCGGTTGGTGGCGGCGACGATCGGCAGGTCCGGCGTGGCCGCGTCGACCGGGTCGATGTGCACCAGCGGCACGCCGGCACGCGCCAGCACCCGTTCCTCGGCCGCGCTGATCGGGCACGTCACCAGCAGCACGCCGGCGCGCCGCGCGTCGACCAGGTCGGTCGCCCACGACGTGCCGCGACCGGTGGCCGAGGACAGCACGACGTCCAACCCGGAGTCGACGACGCCCCGCATCACCTCCATGGCCCACGCGCTGTTCAGGGCGGGGAAGACCAGTTCCACCAGCGGTGCGGGAGGGCGCGGCCGGTCACTCCGCGCCCGGCGCACGAGGCACGTGCGTTCGAGGATCTTCAGCGCGCTCACAGCTCCGACACTATCGGAAATTCCACGAAACACAATGAAGCTCTGAGCTGCAACGATTCACCAAGATTATCGGACTGTCGCCACAGGAAACCCTGAAGTAGCGATAGCCTTTCGCAAAAGTTTCGAAGGTGCGGAGGTGCCGGCAGAATCCCCACCGTCCGAAGTCGACGGTCGGAGGCAACGCGGTGAAGTACTTGATGCTGATCTACGGCAACGAGC
This sequence comes from Actinosynnema sp. CA-299493, assembly GCF_050946825.1. Classification (NCBI taxonomy): domain Bacteria; kingdom Bacillati; phylum Actinomycetota; class Actinomycetes; order Pseudonocardiales; family Pseudonocardiaceae; genus Actinosynnema; species Actinosynnema sp. CA-299493. The sequence goes on along the minus strand of NZ_CP191993.1, from coordinate 1,205,251 downwards.
AGGTGTGGAACAGCGTGGACGCGGCGGAGTTCACGAAGCTGGTCGCCGACGTGGACGCGTTCAACGCGGACCTGCGGGAGTCCGGCGAGCTGGTCGACTCCCAGGGCCTGGTGGCGAACCCCCGGTCGGTGCGCGTGGTCGGCGACGCGCCCGTCGTCACCGACGGCCCGTACCTGGAGGCCAAGGAGTACGTCGGCTCCTACTTCGTGGTCGACGTCGACAGCGAGCAGCGGGCCCTGGAGATCGCGCGGTCCTACCCGGCGCTTCGCTACAGCCGCGGCCTGGGCGGCGGGCTGGAGGTGTGGCCCCTCATGCGGCACGGCGACGACGACCTTTGACCGCCGTCGAGCACGTCCTGCGCACGGTGACGCCGCAGGTGCTCGGCATCCTCGTGCGCCGGCACGGCGACTTCGCGCGGTGCGAGGACGCCGTGCAGGAGGCGCTGATCGACGCCGCCGGCACGTGGTCGCGCGACGGCGTCCCCGAACACCCCCTCGGCTGGCTCACCACGGTCGCCGCACGCCGCTACGTGGACCTGGTGCGCTCCGACGCCGCGCGGGAACGCCGGGAGCAGGCGGTGTTCGACGCCGTGCCGCGCGACGCGCTGCTCGCGCCGCCGCCGGACGCCGAGCCCGCCCGCGACGACCTGCTGGAGCTGCTGTTCCTGTGCTGCCACCCCGTGCTGACCGCGCCGTCCCAGATGGCGCTCACCCTGCGGGCCGTGGCCGGGCTGACCACCACCGAGATCGCCGCCGCGTTCCTGGTGCCGGACAAGACGATGGGCCAGCGGATCTCCCGCGCCAAGCAGCGGCTGCTGGAGGCGGGCGCGCGGTTCGAGCCGCCCGCCGACCGCGAACGGGCGCTGGCGGTCGTGCTGCACGTGCTCTACCTGCTGTTCAACGAGGGCTACAGCGCCAGCGCCGGTCCGCGGCTGCGCCGTCCCGACCTGACCGGGCAGGCGGTGCGGCTGACCCGTGAGCTGCACGAGCGGCTGCCCGACTCCGGCGAGACGGCCGGGCTGCTGGCGTTGATGCTGCTGACCGAGGCCCGCGGCGCGGCCCGCACCGGCCCGGACGGCGTGCTGGTCCCGTTGGCCGAGCAGGACCGGTCGCGGTGGGACCGGGCGGCCATCGCCGAGGGCGCCGACCTGGTGACCCGCAGCCTGGCCGCCCACCCCGTCGGTCCGTACCAGGTGCAGGCGGCCATCGCGGCCGTGCACAGCGAGGCGGCCACCGCCGAGGACACCGACTGGCCGCAGGTCCTCGCGCTGTACGACGTGCTGGAGCGGCTGGCACCCAGCTCGGTCACCGCGCTGAACCGGGCCGTCGCGCTGGGCGAGGTGCGCGGTCCCCGGGCCGCCCTGGACGTCGTCGCCGAGCTGGCGCGGGGGGCGCTGGCCGGCAACCACCGGCTGCTCGCCGTGCGGGCGCACCTGCTCGAACGGGCCGGTGACCGCACCGCCGCGAGCGAGGCGTTCCGGCAGGCCGCGCGGCTCGCCGGCAACGTCCCCGAGCAGCGGTTCCTCCTCCTGCGGGCGGCCCGCTGCGCATCGGCCGAAAAAACTTCCGAGCGGACGTAGAAGTCGCGTCGTCGGCTCCGATCCCCTCCCGAGCGACGCCGTCGGGCGTCGCCGGGAGGAAGGAACGCAGCCATGACCAAGGTGACCGCGCAGCTGTCGGTGTCCCTCGACGGCTGCTACGCCGGACCGCGCCACGAGGGCGGCGGCGACTGGCTGCACTCGGCGGAGGCGGCGGCGTTCTTCCGCGTCACCCGCTGGGCGATCGGCGCGATGGCGTGGCGGGAGCGGCAGGGCATCGCGGGCGGTGAGCGGGACGTGAACTCCGACGTCATCCAGGAGAGCTTCGAGGCCGCGGGCGCGTACGTGATGGGCCGGCGCATGGCCGACGGCGGCGAGGTGCCGTGGGGCGAGGAGCCGCCGTTCCGCGCGCCGGTCTTCGTGGTGACCCACCGGCCGCGGCAGACCCTGGAGCGCGAGGGCGGCACCAGCTTCACCTACGTCACCGAGGGCGTCGAGAGCGCGGTGGCGCGGGCGAAGGCGGTGGCCGGCGGCAAGGACGTCGCGGTCGCCGGCGGCGGTTCGCTGGTCCGCCAGGTCCTGGCCGCCGGCCTGCTGGACGAGCTGGAGCTCCACATCGTGCCGGTGGTGCTCGGCGACGGCCTGCGCCTGCTGGACGCCGACCTCGGGCTGGGGCAGGAGGAGGGCATCGAGCTGACGCCCACCCGGGTCCTGCACACCCCGGGTGTCACGCACGTCCGCTACACCGTGGAAGGCCGCGCCCCGCTCGTGCTGGACGACCGGGGTCGCGGCAACTGAGGACGTCACCGGTGCGGCGGGGTCCACTCCCCGCCGCACCGGGACAGGGGTCTACCCGAACGTGACGACCAGGCGCCCGTCCGAGGCGTAGGACCAGCGCAGCGCGCCGGCGTAGGAGGCGCAGCGGGAACCGTTCGCGCCGCTCCAGAACTGGTTGGAGCCGTCCGCGTTGCCGACGATCTTGTCGTTGGTGCCGCTGCCGCTGCGGCAGGACGTGTTGTTGCGGAAGACGGAGCTGCCGCCGTCGAAGGTGAAGTTGCGCTCGGCGTTGTCGATCGAGACGTTGTCGGAGATCGTCATCGTGCCGAGGTTGCGGTTGTAGGTGAAGCCGTGCTTGCCGTTGTCGTAGGCGATGTTGCGGCGGATGACGTGGTTGACGCCGATGTCCTCGCCGCCGAGCTTGTAGCCGTTGCGGTCGCCGTTGCCGGCCTGGCCGCCGTTGCTCAGCGTGCCGTTCTCGAAGGCCAGGGAGTCCTCGATGGTGACCGCGCCGATCGGGCCGGTGTCGGTCTTGGTGTAGAGGTCCCAGCCGTCGTCGATGTTGTTGTGCGCCACGGCGTAGCGGAACACGTTGCCCGGACCGGAGGTCAGCTTCGCGGCGAACCCGTCGGCGTCCTCGCCGTCGGAGTCGGCGTTGTCGTGCGACTCCGCGCTGAGGATCAGGTTGTTCGCCGGCCACAGGTCCTTGGGCGTGGTGGACAGCATCCGCGACAGCTGGAGGCCGGTGTCGCGGTTGAAGCGCGTGATCGTGCGCTCGAAGATGTTGTTGCTGCCGCCGACGAAGATGCCGTTGTCACCGGCGCGCTCGACGACGATCCCCCGCACGTGCCAGTAGTTGCCGTTCACGGCCAGGCCGCGGTTGGCCGGGTCCTCGGCCTGCGCCGAGAAGTTCAGCACCGGCGTTTCGCCCGGGTAGGCGAACAGCTCGGTGCGGTCGCCCGACGTGCCGTTGTTGCCCTGCGGGATGGTGACGGTCTGCGCGAAGCGGTAGGTGCCGCCGCGCGCCAGGATCGTGCCGCCGGCCGTGATGCGGCTGATCGCCGAGGTGAGCGTGGTCGGGTCGGCCTGCGTGCCCGCCGCGCCGTCGGTGCCGTTCGGCGCCACGTACAGGGCGGAGGCCGGCGGCTGCGACGTGGTCGTGGTGGTCGTGGTCGTGGTGGTGCTCGTGGTCGTGCTGGTGGTGGTCGTCGTCGTGTCACCGTTGGCCGGGGTGAACGTCCACTGCTTGGAGGTGACGCTGTCGCAGGAGTTCTGCTGCACCAGGGCGCCGACCGCGGTGGAGCTGTCCTTGACGTTCACGCACTTGCCGCCGTTGGCGTTGACCACGCGGTAGTTGCTGCCGCTCGCGGTCACCGACCAGACCTGGCTGGAGCCGCCCGTGCACGTCTGCTGCTGGATCGCCTTGCCCGCGCTGGTCGACGCGTCCTGCACGCCGACGCACAGGCCGGTCGCGGCCGACGTGATCCGGAACCCGCCGCTGACCGCCGTCAACGACCACCGCTGCGCCGCGACGTCACCGCACGACTGCTGCCGCAGCTGCGTGCCGGCAGCCGACCCGGCGGCGTCCAGGCAGTGCCCGCTGGCGACGTTCTTCACGGTGTAGGTGCCCGCGCCGACCGCCGCCTGCGCGGGCGAGGCGAGGGGCCAGGCCGCGAGCGTCGCCGCCAACGCGGCGACGGCCGCCACCGCGACCAACCCACTGCGGACGACCCTCGGTCGTACAGCCCGCGCCACTGCGGGCTGCTCCGATGTGCTCATGCCGACTCCACTTCCACACGACTTCCGACGGGGCTTTTCGCGCACGACAGGAACCGGCGGACTCGTCGCCGATTCACAAATGTGACCGCCGGGCAGGGAAAGCTATTTCCCTTCGGATGCTAGGAGCTGCGGCACATCCGGTCAACGCCGGGCATTCGCTTTTCCGTCTTCGCATACGCGCTGGTCACACTCGTGAACAAAAGCGGCCCGCACTGGTCATGAATGTGAACGAACAACGTTCGGCGAAACGCCGCTGCCCCCTGTCGACCGAGGTCGGCAGGGGGCAGCGGGAACTCACCGGTCAGCGGGTGGTGCAGAGCTTTCCGTTCAGCGAGTACGCCACCGGGCGCACGTTCGGGCCCTGGTAGGAGCCGACGAACCCGGCCGTGGTCGAGGCGCCCGGCGCCAGCGTCGCGGTGTTGGCCACGGACACCTGGTGGCCGGTCTGGGTCCAGGTGGCGTTCCAGCCGCTGGAGACCTGCTGCCAGGTGGTCGGCCAGGTGTAGGTCAGCGTCCACCCGGCGACGGGCGTCGTGCCGGTGTTGGCGATCTCCAGGTCGGCCACGAAACCGTTGCCCCAGTTGGTGCTCTCCCGGTAGGTCACCGCGCACGTCGAGGTGGCCGGCGTGCCGGTGGTGAAGGTCAGCGGCGGCGAGGACCACGAGACCTTGCCCGCGTTGTCGCGGGCGACCAGGTTGACCGTGTACTCCGTGGCGGGCTTGAGGTTGGCCGCGGTGAACGTCGTGCCGGTGGTCTCGCCCCACTGCTCGGTGTTCGCGCCGTTGACGCGGTGCACCTCGTACTTCACGGCGGCGGGCGGCGCGGGCCACGACAGCACGGCGGTGCGGTCGGTGACCGAGTCCACCGCCGGGCGGGCGGGCGCGGCCGGGCCGGTCACGGCGCCGGTCGGCTTGAGCACGAGGGTGGTGATCGAGTACGGCGGCAGGGTCGCCGAGGACGACGGGCCGGTCGCGGTCGAGATGCCGCTGTCGCCGTTGGCGAAGGTCAGCACGGTCGCCGTGGCGGCGGCCGAGTAGCCCGCCAGCCGCAGGTCGACGGTCTTCGCGGCGTCCGGGTCCTGGTTGATCAGCATCACCGACAGGCTGCCGTCCGCGCGCCGTGCCGCGTGGCCGCGCACCAGCGGGTCGGTGGAGGCGGTGGTGAGGAGCTGGTCGCCGGGGCGGGCGAAGCGGGACACCATCGAGATCGCGTGGTACGGCGCGAACGGCGTGTTCAGCGCGGGCTGGCACACCGCGCCGTCGGCGGTGCAGTTGCCGCTGGAGAGCAGGCCGTAGTCGTCGTAGTCCGGGTGGCCGGCGATCTCGCGGACCTGGCCGATGCCGTTGTGGACGTTCCACCAGTCCACGTTGAACACGCCCTGGCCGATCATCGTCGCGTACGCGTCGGCGGCGAACAGCGCGCCCGGCTGGGTGTTGCGGCCGTAGGAGGTGTTCACCTCGGTCAGCGCGATGCCGAGGTCCTTGCCCGCCAGGCGGCGCGACTGCTCGCGCACCATCGCGATCTGGTCGCTCACCCGGTCGGTCTTGGCCAGCACCTGCGCCGCGGTGTCACCGCTGGGGTACCAGTGGATGATGCCGAAGTCGACCACGGGGCCGGCGATCGACAGCACGACCTCGTTCCACGACCCGCTGTCGCCCGCCGCGGCGATGCCGTCCGGCCACTCGCCCGGCGTGGTCAGCACCGCGCCGATCTTGATGGTCGGGTCGACCGCCTTCATGGCCGTGGCGTAGTCGCGGACGAGGGTGGCGTAGTAGGTCGGGCTCTTGTCCGGGTGCTCGTCCGCCTCCCAGCCCGAGCCGTAGTGGCCGTTGCCGTAGTTCTCGTTGCCGATCTCCCAGTACTTCACGCCGTACCGCTTCTCGACGTTGGCGTAGCGGACCCAGGCCGCCGCCTCCTCCGCCGTGCCCGTGCCGTAGTTGGCCGTGACGATCGCCTGCCCGCCGGCCCGCCGCACGCCGCCCATGAACGTGTCGAAGTCGGTGTTGGGCGCCACGTACCCGCCGGGAGCCGTGTGGTCCGCCCAGTGGTAGATGTCCGAGTACGAGCCGCCGGGGTAGCGCATGGCCTTCACGCCGGCGTCCTTGAGCAGGTCGGCGACGGCGTCACTGCCCAGGTGGGTGTCCCAGATGGCGTGGTTGACCCCGGTCGCGGCCTCGTGCACCACCTCCAACCCGGCCCTGGTGTTGACCGTGACGGTGGCGGCGGGGTCGGCCTGCGCCGAAGCGCCCGCGGTCAGCACGACCTGGGCGGCCACGAGCGCGACGAGTGCCGGGAGCACGACGGGACGCGGTCTCATAAGAGGATTCCTCATCGACGTTGATGAACTGGGAGCGCTCCCAAACTGTGCGACGCGGTCCTCGATCTTGTCAATGACCAGCATCGAAGCGCTTCGCCACCCTCGGCCGAACGGGTGATCGCCGGGTGTCCCGCGGCGGAGCTACACCTCGGCGTCGAACCGCGCGCGGGCCTGTTCGACGTCGGCCATGGTGACGGTGGTCCAGCGCAGGAGGGCGTCGATCAGGTCTTGCAACGTCGTCCCGAGCGGCGTGATGCGGTACTCCACGGCGATCGGCCGCGAGCTCACGACGACGCGCTCGACCATCCCGTTGCGCTCCAGCCGCCGCAACGTGGTCGTGAGCGACTTCTGCGTCACCAGCGGGATCGCCCGGCGCAGCTCGTTGAAGCGCGAGGGACGCCCGCACAGCCGGTCGAGCACCTGCAACGACCACTTGTCGAGCACCTGGTCGAGCAGCTCGCGGTGCGGCGCGGTGATCTGGGGGCCGTCGGAGGTCGGTCGGGCGGTTTCCACCATGACACCTAGTCTCGTTGAAGTTCCCTCCGTGTACCAGGTAGACGTTGGATACCACTCACTACCAGCGTGAAGGACTTCCCGTGACCGTGCGGTTGCTCAGCCCCGAGGGCATGTTCCAGCCCGTCCCCTACCACCACGTCTCGATCGGCACGGGCACCCGCCACGTGCACGTCGCCGGCCAGATCGCGCGCGACGCCGAGGGGAACCCGGTCGCGACCGGCGACCTCGCCGGCCAGGTCGCCCAGGTCCTGCGCAACACCGCGCGCGGCCTGGCCGGCGCCGGCGCGGACTTCTCCGACGTCGTGCGGCTCCGGTTCTTCGTCACGCGCTGGAGCCCGGAGCGGATGGGCGACTTCCTGGCGGGCATCGAGCGGGTCGCCGACGAGCTGGGCATCCCCCGCCCGTTCCCGCCCGCGTCGCTGATCGGCGTCGACCACCTGTTCGAGCCGGACGTGCTCGTCGAGGTCGAGGCGTTCGCGGTCCTCGACTGACCCGTGGGACCCGCCCGGCCTAGTCCCCCGCCTCCCACCGCACCCCGTAGGCCAGACCCGGCATCAGGTGGCGGAACCTGAGGTGGACCTCCCCGGCCTGGTCCACCGGGTGCCGGTGGCCGCGATCGGCGGGATCGGCGCCGTCGTGCCGGTGCGCGCCGTCCAGCACCCACACGGTCGGCGGGGTGGGCGCGCCGCCGAAGCGGACCCTCAGGTCGAGCAGGTCCACCGGGTGCCGCGGCACGTGCGCGAAGTACGACCGCAGGGCCTGCGCGGTCGGTGGGCGGAAGCGGATCGCGAAGTCGTGCGAGTCGCCGCCGTCCACCGACGCCGGCAGGGCCAGGGTCGGGCCTGCGCGGGAGACCAGCGTGCCGCCGTACAGCACCCGCACGTCGAGGTCGCGCCGGTCCAGCGGCAGCGGCGGCGTCAGGGCCAGCTCGCGCAGGCCGTCCCGGTCGGCGACGACCCGGTGCCGCTCCATCACCTCGGGCAGCGGCCGGTCCAGGGTCAGCACGGCGTGCAGCTCGGTGGTGCGCCACCCGCCCGGCGGACCACCCGGCCGGGACCGGGGCACGTCGGCGGCCAGTTCGGCGAGGTGGTTGATGGCCTCGTCGACCCGGCGGCGGACCGTGCGCGGGTCGCGCTCCATCCGCACCGCCGCCCAGTGCACCCGGTCCTGGTAGAGCGGCAGCCTGGCCTCGGCGTCGATGGCGAACGCCGCGAGCGTCGCCAGGCGCAGGTCCGCCGGCAGCCGCCCGGCCAGCTCCTCCAGCCGGGCGGACACCTTCCGGCGGATCGCGCCCGGCGCGTCGCCCTCGCTCACCCCGCAGGTCGCGCGCAGCGTCGGTCCCACCCGGTCCCCGATCCTGCCCGCCAGCACGCCGCGACCCTTGCGGAGCGACTTCAGCTCCCGGACCAGGTCCGCGTACGCGTTCATCGCCTCACCCCCGTCGATCTCCACGGTGTTCCGCCGTGCAGCGTGCGGCGGGCCAGTGGACCGGAGGTGGACGCATCGTGGATGGCCTAGAGGCGGTCGGTCCGCCGGGCCGTCCCGGTCACCGACACCGCCAGCGCGGTGCCGAGCCGGATGCCGTCCTGGCCGAGGAAGACGCGGGACGTGCCGATGTGGTCGAGCGTGCCGCGGTCGACCGCGCCGAGGCCGAAGGCGACCACGGTCGGGCGGTGCGGCCAGGCGGGGTCCGCCAGCGCGGCGAACGCCTCGGGCCAGGTCGCCGGGTCGGTCGGCCGTCCGTCCGAGGTGAAGAAGACGACCGGGCGGTGCACCCGGAGGCCCCGCGCCTCCAGGGCGACGACGTCGTGCGCGATCGTCTCGCGCAGCAGGGCGAACGCGGGGCCGAAGTTGGTGCCCGTCCGGGGTCTCGCCCCGCTCAGGTCGGTGAGCTCCGCCGCCGGGCGCAGCGGTTGCAGCACGGTCGGCGTCGCCGCGAACCCGACCACGCAGACCCTGACCCGCGCGGCGACCGGCGGGTCGGCGTGCACGGCGCCGCGGAGCTCGCGGAGGCCGGCGTTCACCTCGTCGAGGTGATCGGTCATCGAGAGCGACACGTCGCACACCACGTAGCACGGCAGCACATCGGATTCCATGCGGCTCCTCCACCTCACACCTTTTGCGGACCGGCCGGAGCGTGGCGGGTGCTTGTCTACCGGGAGTGGACCCGAGGCGGATGCCGACACACATCCGGCCGTTCGGGCGACATGCGTCGTAGACATCGAGCTCGCGAACCAGGAGGCGGCGTGGAATTTCGGATGCTTGGTCCGTTGGAGGCGTGGCACGGGGGTGCTCGGCTGTCACTGGGCGACCAGCAGCAGCGGTTCGTGCTCGTCGTGCTCCTGCTGCACGCGAACAGGCCGGTGTCCACCGAGAAGTTGACGGAGGTGGTCTGGGGCGGCAACCCCGACCGCCGCAACCTCGTGCGCGGCTACATCAACAAGCTGCGCAAGGCGTTCCAGGGCGCGGACGTGGTGATCGAGACGACGCCGACCGGCTACCTGCTGCGGGTCGACGACGACCAGCTCGACACCGTCCGGTTCGACCGGCTGCGCGCGGAGGCGGAAGCGGTGCGGGCGGAGGACCCGCGCCGGGCGATCACGCTGTTACGCGCCGCCGTCGACCTGCGGCGGGGCCGGTTCCTGGAGGACATCGACCACGACCGGGTCGGCGGCACCGAGGTGATCTCGCCGGACGACGGCTACTACGACGCGGTGGGCGACCTGTCCGAGCTGGAGCTGGACGCGGGCGACCACCGGTCGGTGCGGGACCGGCTGCGGCCGGTGGTGCGCACCGACCCGGCCCGCCAGAAGCACGCCGGGCTGCTCATGCGGGCGTTGATCGCCAACGGCGACCGGACCGAGGCGGGCCGCGTCTTCCACGCCACCAAGTCAGCGCTGGCCGAGCAGGGCTGGGAGCCGGGGCCGCAGCTGCGCAAGCTCGCCGCCCGCGCGGAACGCGGCGAGCCGACCAGCTCGCTGCCGTCGCGGGAGGGCGGGTTCACCGGTCGCGACGCGGAACTGGCGGCGATCGGGGCGGTGGCCTCGACACCGGGCGAGCGGCGCGCGGTGTGGGTGGGCGGGGGACCGGGCGTGGGCAAGACCGGCCTGGCCGTGGAGGCGGCGCACCGGCTGCGGCACCGGTTCCCGGACGGGCAGCTGCTGGTGCGGCTCAACGGGTACACGCCCAACGTGTCCCCCATGACGGTGTCGGACGCGCTGGACCAGCTCCTGGGCGAGCTGGGCGTGCCGCCCGAGCAGATCCCGGCGTCGGTGAACCGGAAGTTCACGCTGTACCAGACGGAGCTGTACGGCACGCGGACGTTGGTGGTGCTGGACAACGCGCACTCGCCGGAGCAGGTGCGGTCGCTGCTGCCGGAGGAGTCGGGCTGCTTCGCGATCGTGACCAGCAGGCGGGTGGGCGAGCCGGACACCGGCGCGTACCTGAGGCTGCTCGAACTGCCGCCCGAGGACGCGTCCGCGCTGTTCCGCGCCCTGGCCGGCCCGCCGCGGCTGGGCGGCCGGTCGGCCGAGGTGGCGGGGGTGGTCAAGCGGTGCGGGCACATGCCGATGCAGATCCGGCTGGCCGCGGCGCTGTTCCGCCGGCACGACCGGTGGCAGCTGGAGCACCTGCTGCGGAAGCTGGAGGACAGCGGGCCGTGGCCCGCGACCGGCGACGGCGCGGACGGCGCCGCGGTGCGGGTGTCGTACCAGCAGCTCGACGCGGCGCAGCAGGAGGTGTTCCGGCTGTTCGGCCACCTGCCGGGGCCCGACCTGGACGTGGCGGGCGCGGCGGCCCTGGCCGACCGCGACGTCCACGGCGTCCGCGCGGTGCTCGACGACCTGCACGAGGTGTGCCTGCTGGAAGAGGTCGCACCGGAGCGCTACCGGATGCTCGACCCGCTCAAGGAGTTCGCCGCCGCCGAGCCGTCGCCGACCACGCCCGCCGAACGGACCGACGCCCTGCTGCGCCTGCTCGACTTCTACCTGGTCGGGCTGGCCGAAGCGGTGGGCGCGGCCTACCCGTTCGACCGCGCCCACCTGCCCGCCGTGCACCGCACCAGCCGGGTGGTGCCCGTGTTCGGGGACAAGCAGGCCGCGACCGACTGGATCGCGGCCGAGCGGGACAACCTGGTCGCCGCCGTCCACTACGCCGCCGGGCACGACCTGCCCGGCCACGTGTGGCGGCTGGCGGTGCTGATCTGGCGCCACTTCCACACCACGAGCCGGTTCGAGGACTGGGTCGAGACGGTGGAGCTGGCCTGGGCGACCGTGCGCGCCGTGCCGGGCGAGGAGCACGGCCGCGCGCACGTGCTGCTCCGGCTGGCCACCGCCTACGACCGGCTCGGGCGGTTGGAGGACGCGGTGGAGCCGGCCACCCGCGCGCTGGCGGTGTGGCGGGGGCTCGGCGACGTGCTGGGCGAGGCGGACGCGTTGAGCATGCTCGCGGTCACCCGGATGCAGCTCGGCCGGCACGCCGAGGCGATCGGGCACTTCGAGGCCGCGCTGGAGAAGTTCGAGCGGTGCGGTGACCGGCGCGGCCAGGCGCACGCGTTGAGCATGCTCGGCGTGCTGAACGAGGAACGCGGCAACCTGGACCTCGCGCTGCGCCAGCACCGGGCCGCCGTGCCGCTCCTGCGCGCGGTCGACCACCGGCAGGGGCTGGCGCACGCGTTGAACAACCTCGGCTCGGTGCAGCAGCGGCTGGGGTTGGCGGACGAGGCGCTCGACGCCCACCTGGAGGCGCACGACCTGGCCGTCGAGCTGGGTGACGACTGCCTGGCGGCCTACGCGCTGAACTACACCGGCAACGTGCACCGGTCGCAGGGCAGGGTGGCCGAAGCCGTGCACCACCACGAGCTGGCCAGGGTGGCGGCGGCCGACGTGTCCAACACCGACCTGCGCACCCGGCTCTTCCTCGACCGGGCCGCGACCGCGCAGGCCGGCGGCGACCGGTCGGGCGCGCTGCGCTCCTACCACGCGGCGCTGGACCTGGCGACGGGAGCCGGGAACCGCGGGCACGGCGCCCGCGCCCACCACGGCGTCGCCCGGGCGCTGCACGCGTTGGGGCAGCACGCCAAGGCCGCCGGGCACTGGGACGCGGCGGAGGCGGAGTTCGTCGCGCTCGGCCAGCCGGAGGCGGACGAGGTCCGGGCCGAGCACGCGAGCCTGGCCTGCGCGTGCCGCTGAACCGCGTCGTGCCCGGCGGGCCGCGGGTCACCGCGACCCGCCGGGCACGCTCAGAACCGCTGCCGCAGCACGCGTCGCAGCTCGGGGTAGACCTCCCGGACCGCGCCGTGGTTGTGCCACCGGCCCAACGTCCTGGACAGCTCCCGCAGGTCCGCCCGCACGGTCGCCGAGTCGACCTGCGCCACGTCGTCCAGCGTGCCGGCCAGCGTCACGCAACTCTGGTCGACCTCACCGGCGAGCGCGAGGGCGAGCGAGCGCCGGGTGCCGAACCTGGCCCGTGACCGGCGGGACGTGGCGGGCAACCGGACCAGTTCCCGCTCCAGCACGGCCCCCGACTCCCCGGTCCGGCCGAGGTCGCACAGCGACCAGCCCCTGGCCAGCTCCGCCGGGTCCGGGGCGGTCGAGCCGAGCACCGGGTACGCCCCGGTGTCCGCGGTGGACCGGTCGAGGAGGTGGGCGGCGCGGTCCATCGCGCGGTCGAAGGCGCCGAGGTCACCCGCCAGGGCGTGACCCTGCGCCTCCCGGCGGGCCGCCAGGCCCAGGGTCCGCGCGCTCGCCCGGTCGACGTCCTGCGCCTGCCGGGCGAGCCCGATCGTCCCGGCCTCGTCCTGCCGGTAGAGCGCGAGCCCGGCCTCCCGGACGAGCGCGTAGCTCACGATCTCCCGGTCGCCGCCCGCCCGCGCCAGTTCCGAGGCGTGCCGGGTCCACGACAGCGCGCCCTGCTCGTCGCCCGCTTCCTGGTTCATCCACCCCGTGTACTCGGCGATCCGCGCGGCGAGCAGCAGCAGCCGGGCCCGGACCGGCTCGGGGTTCTCGTGCGCCAGCGCGTGCACCGTCCGCAGCAGGGCGACCAGCGGTTCGAGGACCACGACGGGGCTCGTCTGCATGCCCAGGGAGCGCAGGTGCTCGAACGAGGTCCGCATCCCCGCCACCACCCGCTCGTCCGCCGCGGGCCGCGGGCCGCCCGCGAGCGCCATCCCGAGCACCGTGCCCGTGCCGGCGACCAGCACCTGGCGGCGGTCCAGCGCGAGCCCGACCCCGGCGACCCGCTCGACGGCCTGGTCCCGTGCCGCGCGGGCCGCCTCGATGAGGCCGCCGCCCGCGTCGAGCACGCTGTCGCACAGCCGCGCCATGGTGTCGTGCGGCAGCTTCAGGTCGTTCTCGATCTTGCTGAGGTGGCCCTTGCTGTAGTGCACGCGCTTGGCCAGCTGCCCTATCGACAGACCCGCGGCCACCCGGCATTCGCGGAGTAATTCACCAAACGATCCGGTCACCTGAAGCCTCCTGGTCCGGCCGACATCCGAGTACACCACCGCGCCCGGTCCGGCGCAATCGCCCGGCCGTCCGCGGGAATTCCGCGGCCGACCGGGCGCATTTCTGCGGTCACCCGTACCACGGGTTGCCGTCGGGCCCGACGGTGAGGGTGGTGGTCACCGGCGGCGGGCACTCGTCGAACGACGAGGCGGACGCGCCGCCACCCGACGCGAACACCGCGACCACGGCGCCCAGCACCGCCAGCGACAATCCGACCTTGGTCACGAGATCAGACACGATCTTGGACATGGTGAATCCTCCACGGGAATCGGTTGACATTCTTTCGGGGCATTTATTCGAACTCTTCCGCCCTCACCGAGAATGATTCACCGACATAACGCGGGTGGCCAGGTGTTGCCCGTTTCCCGACCGCGCGGGCAACGGGCAACGGGCGCATCCACTCCTCGTCCACTTCTGGTCGACACGCGGCGCGGATGCTGTGCCCGCAGACCAGGACAACCGGCCACCGCGCCGGGGTTGAACAGGGAGGTTCGGTCGTGAGCGAGTACGACGTCGCCGTGTCGTTCGCCGAGGAGCAGCGCTCCGCCGTGGAGGAGGTGGTCGAAGCGTTCAAGCAACGCGGGCTGACCGTGCTGCACGGGCCCGAGCACACGCACGAGTGGTGGGCGCACAAGGAGGGCGGCGACCTGCCGGACGCGCGGGTGCGGTTCTTCGTCCCGTTCGTGTCGGAGGTGGACGACTTCACCACGGCCGCGCTGCGCGCGGTCAAGGCCGGCGCCGAGCACGTGCTGCCGGTGCTGCTCGGCGACGTGGTCGTGCCACCGGACCTGCTGCACCCGCACGTCGCCTACGTGCGCGGCGCGGCGCCGGACCGGCTCGCCGAGGCGTTGACCACCCGGATCGAGGCGGCCGAGGCGGTCGGCCGGGAGCGCGCGCCGGTCACCGAGGTCGTGGCCGGGATCAAGGGCGCCGTCCCGGCGACGGTGCAGGAGGAGGCCGTCGCGGAGCCGGTCGTGCCCGCCACCTTCAGCCGCTACACCGAGCAGGACGCGACGTTGCGCTACCTGGGCGCGCAGTTCGCCGCGGCGCTGCCGGGGTTGGAGCGGCACGGGTTCGTCGGCACCGCGCACGTCGGCGAGACGCGCATCGCCGTGCGGGTGGAACGGTCGGGCGACACCGTGTACGCGCTCGACCTCCAGCGCGGCGGGATCGGCGGCGACGAGACGGTGAACTTCGTGCTCGGCAGGCAGGACGGGGCCGCCGCGCTCACCAACGGCTGGGCGCGCCCGGTCTACGACACCGGCGTGGGCGCGGCCGTGCTCGAGGTGCACGACTTCTCGGTGCTCGGCGGCAGCGGCTCGACCCGCGCCTACCGCCGGGAGGAGCTGTTCACCGCGCTCTGGCAGCGGATCGAAGCGGTGCTCGCCTCGACCGTCGCCTGACCGCGCGGCGAGGCGCGGCGCTCACCTGACCGCCGGCACGGACAACGCGCTCCCCACCTGCTCGGACGGGGAGCGCGTTGTCGTGCCGGCGGTCAGTCCCTTCCTCCGCGCGCCCGGTCGAGCACCTCTTCCAACCGCAGCGGGCTCGGCGGGTGGTGGCTCAGGCACAGCGGCGTCCGCATCAGGCGGAACCCGAAGTCCTCCCCCGTGGCGTAGAACCGACCTCGTGCCAACCGCGAGATGTCGCCGACCGAACTGCCCTTGGCCCTGGCCATCTCGGTCGCCGCCGCGATCTGCGCCGGGCTGTTGAGCCGGCCGAAGAACTGCGTCGTCGCGTTGCCGACGACCTGGTTGTGCACGCCCTTCGGCGCCTGCGTGGCGAGCAGCAGGCCCAACCCGTACTTGCGGGCCTGCGAGGCCAGCAGGATCGTGGTCCGCGTGCTCGCCGTCTGCCCGTTGGACGGCGCGATCGTCTGCGCCTCGTCCATCACGACCAGGCCGCCGAGCGGCCGGTCCACCGCCGGGTTCCGCTTGATCCAGGCGAACACCTCCAGCTGGAGCTGGCTGACGAACCCCTGCCGCTGCTCCTCCGACGGCAGCCCGATGAAGCTGATCACCGAGATCCGCGCCCGCTTGCCCGGCGTCGGGGTGAGCAGCACGGCCGGGTCCGTCGGCTCGCCCGTGCCGCCGAGCAGCGGGTCGTTCACCATCGCGGCGCGCAACGTCTCCGCCAGGTCCGCCGCCGTCGCGCGGGCGGTGCTGAGCTTGCTCACCCCTTCCGGCAGGTCGTCCAGCACCTCGATGAACGCCGACAGGTCCCGACCGTCCGAGCGGGCGTAGTGCGTCAGCGCCTCTTTCAGCACCGCCCGGCTGCGGGCGGCGGACTTCGAGTCGCCGCCGGCCTTGGCGTGCGGGACCAGTCGGGCCAGCGCCGCCTCGACCGAGGCGGCGAACTCGTCCACGTCCCCGCGCACCTCGGCGAAGTCCGGCAGCGGGTGGAAGCTCAACGGCCGGCCACTGGTGCGACCGGGCGTCCACACCACCACCTCGGTGTTCGCGAGGTACTCGGCGGCGGCGTCCGCGTCACCCGGCAACCAGTCCTCGGGCGGCTCCGGCCACGCGTCACCCAGCCGTGCCAGGTCGTTGTTCGGGTCCAGCACGATCGCCGACACCCCCCGCAGGGCGCACTCCTCGACGATCCGCCGCAGCAGCACGGTCTTGCCGCTGCCGGACCCCGCGAACACGATGGCGTGCTTGCGCAACGACTCCAGCTCGATCCTGATCCCACCGTCCATGCCGAGCACGATCTCCGTCGGCGACAGCGGCTCGCGCGGCACCGCCACCTGCTCCGGCTCCGTCTCCGTCTCCGTCTCCCCGACGGGCGGTGGCCGGGTCTCCTGGTGCCCTGCCGCGGACCGGTCGGACCCGGACCTGTCGGACCCCGGCAGCACCTCCCGCAGGAACGTCGTCCGACTGGCTGGCTTGCGCGCCACCAACCAGGACAGCAACTGGTGCGTCTGCGAGGACAGCATCTCCTTCAACGCGCTGAACGTGCGCAGGTCCTCGTCCGCGATCTCGACCCACCGGCCACCGGCCTGCTCCAGCTCGGCGACCTCGGTCCTGGTCACCTTGCCGGTCCACCCGCCGCTGCTGTTGCGGAGGAGGACCAGGTGCCGGTTGTGCGTGCCGAAGCGGGCCGTGTCCCGCACCTTCCGCATCCGGTTCAGCACGGAGCGGCCGTGGGCGCTGGCGATGAGCCGAAACCCCCACCGCTCGTCGGTGTCCAGGTCCTCGTTCAGCGTGCGGAGCAACCGGGCGTGCAGGTCGCCACCACCGTGGAGCTGCTCGGCCTGCCACGCCATGTCGTCGTTGCCGACCTCGTTGATCCACGACTTCAACCCGGCCAGCAACAACGCCGGCATCACCTCGTCCTCGTTGTGCTGCTTCAACTCGGCCGCCGACACCTCCGCCTTCTCCCGCAACCGCTCGAACCGGGTGTCGAGCTCCTGGAAGTAGTCCGGCTCCACCCCGTCGTCGGGCGGCGGGGGCTGCTCGATCGGCCCCTCGGTGAACGAGCCCAGCTCCCGGATGTCGCCGTACAGGCAGGACTCGACGTGCGAGTGGATGCGTTTGAGCAGCACGCGAGGGGTCAGGGTGACAGCCCATCCCGCACCGAACGCCTCCGGCGCCACCGGCCAGGTCGGGTAGGGCGGGGTGAACCCGATGCGCTGGTAGACCACTCCGAGCCACTTCTCCACCAGCGCGCGGCCGAGTGCCGGGTCCACGATCGAGCCCAGGAACGGGATCTCGGTGAACCGGTCGGTGACCGTGTCGCTCGCGATGTCGTGCAACATCTTCCACGTGTTGGGCAGGCAGGCCACGATCGACAGCGTCCGCCTGGTCTTCTCCCGGACCTTCATCAACCCGTCGGCGATGAGCGCGAGCTCCCCCTTCAGCTCGGCGTTCGTCACCTTCGCGTCGATCGACTCCTGGTCGAGGTTGACCAGGGTGTCCAACTGGTCCACGGCGATGACGCACGGGCCGGTCAGCGCCAGCACCCGGGAGATGTCCCGCACCAGCGTCTGCGGTGGTTTCGACCTCGGCGGCAGACCCCAGTCCCGAGCAACGCCGCCCGCCTCCGCCAAACCCTGGAGGTGGGTCAAGCCGATGTCGGCGTGCTCGGAGGCGTAGAGCACCAGCGCCCGGATCGTGTCGGCGCACTCGATCGCTATCCGGCCGTCCACCCCGCGCAGGTGGTTGAGCAGGACGGTCAGGTCCTGAGGGGTCACCGTCGTCTCGCCCGTGATCGCCCGCGCCACCGACGTGGGCACGCCCGCCGTCTCGCACAACTGGCGGAGCAGCACGGTGAGCTGCAGCTCGCCGTCGTCCGTGGCGCGGCGCAGCTCGCTGCGCATCGCCTCGGCGACGTCGTTCCAGAACTCCTGGCCGGTGGTCAGCTCGACCAGGAAGAAGTAGCCGCCTTCGCGCTGCACCATGCGGCGCACCGAGCCGAGCAAGTGGGTCTTGCCCACCCCCTTGCGCCCCTGGATCGCGAGGCCGATGGGGCTGGGACCGGTGCTCCTCCTGGCTTCCGCGATACCGGCCCGGATCCGGGCTTCCGCCTTCGCGTGCAGCCCCTCCACGTGGGACGGCGGGGTTTGCCAGACGTCGTCCGGCGTCAACGCCGAGTTGAAGCGGAGTGCGGCCAGTGCCTTGCGCTGTTGCTCGCTCATGATTCCTCGATCGCCACCAGGTGGTTGTCCTCGCCGGCGATCCGGAGCGCCGCGGCGTGGTCGGCTTCGGTCAGCACCTTGCGGTTGGAGTCCGGGGCCAGGTGGACGGAGCCGGTCTTCACCATCTCCAACAGGACCGCGTCCACCTCGTCCTTGTCCGCGCCGTTGAGCTCGGGGCGGAGCTTGGCCAACCGGACCCAGTCCTGCGGCTTGACGGACAGGGCCAGGTAGGCGGCCCGGATCACCGACTCCAGGTCGTCACCGGCCCGGAAGATGTCGGCGAGGCTGATGCCGTGCCGACGGAGGAGCGGGACGAAGCTCCTCAACAGCGCGAACATCTCCCGCACCAAAGGTCCCGACCCCGCAGGCGCCTCGACGGCGACCAGCGCACCTTCACGCCAGCGGATGCCCTCCTCGGTGATCCGGTGCACGTATGGCCGGGTGTCCAGATCGGACCGGATCAGGCCGGCCTTGTTCAACTTGGTGCGACCGGCCGGGCTGAGCTTGATGCCGGCCTTCGTCAGCTCCGTGTTCGGCACCTCGCGGTTTTCTCTCGCCAGCACGAACAGAGCAGCCTGCTCGTGGATCCCGTACTTCTCCGGCATGGTGCCGCCTTTCAGTTGGTGGACGCGTCGATCCGACGATCGATCCGCTCAAGGAGGGTCTGGATGAGGGCGTGCAGGCCCAGCGACGGCGTGGACCAGCCGCCGTCCGGCTGGGACTTGGACAGCACACCGAGAATCAGCGACAGATCCCGCAGCGTGGCGAGGTCACCGTCCTCCAACGCGGTGGACATCTCCCGCACGGTCTGCTCGACCAGCGACAACCGCCCGGCGGACGGCAGCCGTTCCGGCACGGCGCGCAGCGCGGACGCCGCGGTCCGCAGCGCTTCCCGGTCCCGGTCGACGTCGCCGACGGGCGCGCCGGTGATGAGGTCGTGCAGTTCCCGTGCCACGCCGGGCTCGAACCGCCAGTGGCGCAGGTTGCGCAGGAAGCCGGGCAGGTTCGCGGGGTCGGTGTCGTCGGTCAGCACGCAGAACAGCCGCCGCTGACCGCCGTCCGGGCCGATCGTGTGCCGCAGGAAGCGCTCGACCTCCGTGACCTGCCAGCGGCTCAAGCTGCCATCCACCACCAGGCACAGGTGTTCGGCGAGTTCACTGGTCTTGTCGAGGATTTCCAGATCACCGGACGACGACCGCTCGACCCGCAGGCCGAGGACGCGCAGCTCCTCGACCAAGTGGTCCGCGGTGCGCAACGCGGAGCGCGGGCTGGACACCAGCAGGTCCAGGTCGAAGTCCCGGCGGCGGTCACGTGCCGCCGCCACGTAGGCGTCCCTGTTGTCGTCGAGCAGGTCGGTGCGGTCGAACTGCTGCGCGAGCACGGACGCCACCGTCTCCAGGGCGAACGAGACCTGTCCCGCCGACGGGATCGGCTCCTCCACCACGGACAGCTGCTCCCCGAAGCTCCAGTAGGAGATGTAGGGCACCGTCAGGTGCCGCAGCATCCGGTCTTCGGGCACGCTCTTGACCAGCCAGTTCCGGAAGAACGGCGCGACGACCTCGGCGCACTTCCTGCGCCACTGCTCGGCTCGCTCGTACTCCACCGAGGTGTCCAGCCGGGACAGGATCGGGAGCACGAGGTGTCGCGGTCGGTCGTAGGGCAGGCGGTCCCGAGCGCTGTCGGCGCGGTGCACGACGTCCACGACGTCCTTGAGGTTCTGCTCGTTGGCGGTGAACACGACGGCCAGTCGGTCCGGCAGCTGCGCGGTGCAGATGCCGGCGATGTCCGAGATGCCGGTCCGGCTGTCGATCAGCACGAAGTCGTAGTCCTCGGTCCACCGCTCCCGGCAGCGCTCGAGGAACGCGCCGAACCCGCGCCGGTAGAGGTCCTCCCAGTCGATGCCCTGCATCCGGCTCATGTAGGAGTCGTCGTCCCGGCCCGCGGCCAGCAGCGCGAGGGTGTTGCCCTCGACGTCGATCCGGACGGCGTGCGGCCGGGGGCCTTCCGCGCCCGCGAGGAAGTCGTGGGCAAGGTCGATCACCCCGCCTTCGGGTTCCTCGGACATCACCGGCCTGAAGTAGTGGTGCAGGCCAGGCGCCTCGAGGTCCCAGTCGATGGTGAGCACGCGGTAGCCCCAACGGGCCAGCAGCACGGCGACGTTGGCCAACGTGAAGCTCCGCCCGACCCCGCCCTTGTAGGAGTAGAAGGTGATGACGGTTCCGGTGGTCATCAGAACCTCGGCATCGGGGGTGTGGGGGCCAGCACGGGATCGGGCGGATCGACGTCCGGCCAGTCGGGTCGCCAGGGCGGCACTTGCTGGAGCAGTGCGACGAGGTCACCGGCCAGCTTGTTGACCTCGCGGTGGAAGCGGATGAACTCGTGCGTCTGCTGGTACACCGGATCCGGGTAGGCGAATTCCTTGAAATCCACCCAGCCGCGCACCTTCCCCTCCAGCGGAAAGTTGTCCGAGTCCGAGTAGAGAATGGGGTAGACCAGCCCTTGGGGCTTGTCCAGATCGGTCAGCCCCAGGCACCTCTCCCGTTCCAACATGCTGTGCCACTCGGCCATGCACCACGCCGATTGGAAGTACTGGGGGGTGAGCAGCTGGATCATGATCTTGCTGTGCCGCAAGGCGTGCCGCAGGTCCGCCGGCCAGTGCACGGCACGCGACATCGTCCGGTCGACGTACACCGTCGGCGTCGGCGCCAACTGGTCGGCCAAGCACTCCAGGAGCTTCTGGTGGAAGTGGTTCAGCAGCCATTTCTGGACGCTGCCGCGACGGGCGTAACTGATGAACAAATCGAACTTGTAGCCGGACACGCGGCAGATGATATGCAGCAATCGCGCGCGAAAAACAGACAAAAAAGTGGGCAATCAGTTCCCGGCGGGCCAAAAAGTGGACAAACACGGGTCCACGCCGCCGACGACGCGCCTCACGGTGCGAAAGGGCATGGGCGTGGACGTCCCCCGCGGTGCCACATCCCCCACCGCCCTACCGCTACCTTCACCCGCATGCCGCCGGGCGGCCCACAGACCCCATCGAACGACTGGACGGACAGTGAGCGAGTACCAGTACTACGAGTTCTTGGCGATCGACCGCCCGCTGAACGCCGACGAACAGGCCGAGATCCGCACCGCGTCCACCCGCGCGACGATCACCGCCACAGGTTTCGTCAACGAGTACCACTGGGGCGACTTCAAGGGCGACACGGACCTGTGGATGGAGCACTACTACGACGCCCACCTGCACGTGACGAACTGGGGCACGCGCCGGGTGATGTTCCGCCTGCCGAGCGACCTGCTCGACCCCGAGGTCGTCGACGAGTACTGCGTGGACGATCGGCTGGCCGCCTGGACCACCGGCGAGTCCGTCGTGCTCGACTTCGTCAACGAGGACCACTCCGATGACGACGTCGACATCGACGTCGACTCCGATGAGGACACCGGGACGTTGCTGTCGACCATCGTCGGCGTCCGCGCCGAACTGGCCACCGGCGACCTCCGCCCGCTCTACCTCGCCTGGCTCGCCGCCTACGGCACCTGGGAACGCGACGAAGACGCCTTCGACCGCGACGCCGACGACAACCTCGAACCGCCGGTCCCGCCCGGGCTCACCACGCTCACCGAGGCCCAGCGCGCCCTCTCCGACTTCCTCCGCCTGGACGACGACCTGCTGGCAACCGCCGCCGTGACCAGCCCGCCGCTCACCGAACCCACCGCCACCCTCACCGCCTGGGTGGCCGCCCTGCCGACCGCCGAGAAGAACCGGGTCGTCGAACGAGTCGTCCGAGGCGAGACCGCCCGATTGCGAATGAACCTGCTGCACCGCTTCCACCGGGATACCGCGCCGACCACCCCCGGCACCTCCCGCCGCACCGTCGGCGCCCTGCTCGACGACGCGGCCCGCCGACGAGCCGACCGTTGACGAGCCGACCGCTGATCGGACGCGCCACCCGAGCCGGAAGCTCGGCCACGGAGTCCCACCAGGGGCTGACGTGGCCGAGCGGGTCGGCTGCTGCTCACAGACTGCGGGCCGTGATGTCGCCGTACGCGGTGGTCGCGTGGATGGCGAGCCGAGCGGCGGCCCCTTCGGTGTTCTTGAGCGCGTTGCGGATCCGGCCGTGGGAGGTGCCGGCGTCCAGGGACGCCGAGGCGGCGGTGCCGACCGACACGTCGCCGGCCTGGGTGCGCAGCACGACGACGCCGGCCACCGCCTCCGTGATGCGGATGTCGCCCTTGCTGGTGCTGATCTCGGCGGGACCGGCCAAGTGGCCGACGGTGACGTCGCCGCCGAGCAAGGTCAGCCGGGCGCTCGCGGCCTCGTCGAGCGCGACCGACCCGTACGCGCCGTTGACCGCGACCTCACCGAGCCGCCCGGTCGCCTGGAACTCCGCACCGGCCGACGTCGCCTCGACCCTGGACCCGGCGGGCAGGTGGATCGTCACGTCGACGGCCCCGGAAGGGCCGAAGTACTGCTTCTTCGCCGAGGCCGTGACCCGCAGGACGCCGTCGGCGTACTCGACCGTGGCCTGCTCCGCCACCTTCACGTCGCGCCCCTTCGACGCGTCCGCCGGCCGAACCTCGACCGCGGTGTCCTCCCGGTCCGCGGCGATGACCCGAACCCGCCCGGCGGGGATGTCCAGAACGGCGGAGATCGGGGTGGGGGTGTCGAACTTCTGCATGGCGTTCTCCTGAACTTCGTCGGCCATCCCCCTGCCGGGGACGGATCCGGTGGCACCGACTGCGATCCGTGTCCTGATCACGGACCTACCATCGCCCGCCGTCCTGACACCGGACAGCCACCGTGCTGACGCGCTCCTGACACGCACGTCCCGACACCACCTGCCGCCGACACCACTCCGTTCACCGCTGCCGGCTCACCCCGATGACTCGATCAGGTCAAGCTCCGCGCACCCACCGACGACGCCTGCGCCCGCGCCAGGACCTCTTCCTCCGCCAGCGCCGTGGGCGGGTGGTGGCTCAGGCACATCGGCACCCGGACCTTCGACAACCCGGTGCCCTCGGTGGCGCCGTAGAACTGACCGGCGGGCAGTCGGGAGACGTCGTCGATGCGCCCGCCCTTGGCACGCGCCAGGTCGCTCGCCGCCTGGATCTGGACGGGGGCGTTGAGCAGGCCGAAGAACTGGGTCGCGGCGTTGCCCGAGACCACGTTGTGCAGTGCCTTGGGCGCCTGCGTCGCGTAGACCATGCCCAGCCCGTACTTGCGCGCCTGCGACGCCAGGGTCAGCGTGCTCTGGGTGGAGGCGGTCGTGGCGCGCGAGGACACGAACGTCTGGGCCTCGTCCAGCACGAACAGCCCGCCGAGCGGCCGGTCCCTGGCGGGGTTGCGCTTGATCCACGAGAACAGGGCGAGCTGGAGCTGGTTGACGAAGGTCTGGCGCTGGTCGTCGTTGGGCAGGCCGATGCAGCTGATCACCGACACCCTGGCCCGCTTGCCGGGAGGCGGGGTGAGCAGCACCCCGGGGTCGAGCCGTTCCCCCGCACCGCCGAACACCGGGTCGTTGATCCTCGCGGCTTCGAGGCCGTCGGCCATGTCGGAGGCGAGGCGCGTGGCGTCCCGCACGGTGCTGACCCCGGACGGCAGGTCGGCCAGGAACGCGAGGAAGGCCCGCAGCTCACCGCCCCCGTCGCGGACGAAGCGCGTCAGGGCCTGGGTGAGGACGGCTCGGCCGGTGGTGGTGGCCTTGCGCCCGCTCAGGTTGGTGCGCGGCACCAGCCCGGCCACGGCCGCGTCGATCGCGGTGCGGAACTCGTCCGGGTCGTCGGGTTCGTGGTCGAAGCCGGGCAGCGGGTCGAGGGTGAGCGGCCTGCCCGCCTCGCGCCGGGGTGTCCAGACCACCACGTCGGTGTCGCGCAGGTAGCGATCAGCGCGTTCGGCGTCGCCGGGTTCCCAGAGAGCGGGCGGGGAGGGCCAGGGATCGCCCAGCCGGGCGAGGTCGTTGTTGGTGTCGATGAGGATCGAGGAGACCCCTTGCAGGGCGACCTCCTCGACCAGGCGGCGCAGCAGCACGGTCTTGCCCGAGCCGCTGCCCGCGAACACGACGGTGTGCTTGCGCAGCAGGGCGAGCGGGACCGTGAACGGCGTGCCGGTCACGATGCCGGTGCCCAGGCGCACGCTCGGCTCGCCGGTGGCCGGTTCCCCTGCGGCGGATTCCGCCGGTGCGACGAGTTCCTCCTCGGACGAGGTGGTGGGCTGGTCGGCGGCGAGGTCGGACAGCGTGCCGCTGACCCCCGGCCACTCCGGCGCCGGGTCGGGGTCGTCATGACGAACCCGCGGCACGGACGTCGTCACGAAGTGGTCGAGGTCCGCCAGCGCTCTCGTCAGCAGCCGCGAGGACGTCGCGGGGCGGCGGGCGAGCAGCCACGGCAGGAACCCCGGCGGTGACTGGTCGCGCATCTTCTCCAGGGCGCTGAACAGGCGCAGGTCGCTCTCGCCGATCGGCAGGTCCAGGCCCCCGTCGGCGCGGAACGCCTCCAGCGCCGCCGTGGTGGCGGGCCCGCCGGAGAACGCCGTGTTGCGCAGCACGACCAGGTGGCGCTTGTCGTCGCCCCGGCGGAGTTCCGCTTCCAGCTGGGCGGACTTGAGCCGCGCCAGCACGGCGCGGGCGTTGGTGTGGGCGATGGCGCGGAAGCTCCAGTGGACCTCGCCCTCGCCGGCCTCGTCGACGGTGAGGCGCAGCCGCGCGTGCAGGGACGGGTTGCCGCCGCGCGAGGCGTCGACGGTCAGCGGCGGGCCGTCGGCGCCTCGTTCGAGCACGAAGCAGTGCAGCGCGGTTCCCAGCAGGGCCTGCATGCGCTCGTCCTCCCGCTGGTGGTCCAGGGGAGCGAGGACGTCGGCGGCGTCGCGCAGGCGGTCGAACAGGGCGTCGAGCTCATCCGCTGCCGGTGGCGCCGCCGTCGGCCGGCCCACGGGCTCGGCCATGGCGGTGAAGTCCTCCAGCTCCTCGACGGCGTCGTGGGCGAGGCACCGGCGGATGTGCTCGTCCACGCGTTGCAGGAGCCGGCGGGGCGTCCAGTGGGCCACGTCCCGCCCGGCGAACGCCGACGGGTGGACGGGCCAGGTGGCGTGCGGCGGGGTGAACCCGATCTCGCCGTAGTGGCCGGCCAGGTGCCGCTCCACGATGGCGGTGGCCACGGCCGTGCTGGGCATGGCGGTGCGCAGGTCGAGCACGCGGAACCGGTCGGCCGCGGAGTTGACGGCGTGGTGCTCGATGAGGTCCCACGAGCGCGGCAGGCAGGCCACCACCACGATGGTGCGCCTGGTCTCCTCGCGCACCCGCATGAGCCCGTCGGCCAGGCGGTCGACCAGGGACTCCTCCCCCGTCGGGTCGGCGGCCTGGGTGATGACGCTGTCGACCTGGTCGACGGCCATGACGACCGGACCGACCAGGGCGAAGACCTTGGACAGGTCGCCGAGCAGCAGCTGCGGCGACCGGGTCGGGACGCGGAACCCCCACTCCACCCGGTCGGCGGCCTCGACGCCCTCGGGCAGGACGAGGTAGGCGTTGCCCGCTTCCCACGCCTTGCCGTTCGCGCGGTACAGGACCAGCGCCCGCAGGGTGTCCTGGCACTCGACGGCGACCTGGGCGTCGAGGAGGCGCAGCCCGTCGAGCAACGCCTCGACGTCCTGCCTGCGCACCGGCAGGGTGCCCGTGAGGCGCATGCTCGTCTCCCGGTCCTGGCCGGTGAGGCGGGCGAGTCCACCGAGCAGGCGCCCCAACTGCCCGCCCTGGCGGTCGAGCAGGCCACCGACCACGCCGTGCACCGCACCCGCCCAGAACGAGTGGCCGTCGAGGAGCTTGAGCAGGAAGAACGACCCGCCCTCCCCCTGCACGTGCTGCCGGAGCCAGCCGAGCATGTGCGTCTTGCCCACGCCGCGTTCGCCCCGCAGCACGATGCCCATGGGGCCGGCCTGCGGACGTCGTCCGGCCGCGGCGACGGCCCGGGTGATGCCGTCGACGGCGTGCGGGTGCAGCCCGTCGACGTGGTGGTGCATGGGACTCCAGATGTCGTCCGGTGTCACCGCCCAGCCGAACTGCACCGACGACAGCGCGTGACGCTGCTCCTCGTTCACCCGGTCGCCTCGATCGCCAGCGTGTGCCGAGGACTGCCGCCGAGCACCAACGCGGCCTGCCGGTCCCGCTCGGTGAGCGACTTCTGGTCGGCCTCGGCCCGCAGGTGGACGTCGGTCCGGTCCGCCAGGGCCGTCAGTGCCCGGTCGAGCCGGTCGGTCGGCACGTCGTCGAGGTGTTCGCGCAGCGCGCGGAGGGGCACCGCGTCACCGGGACGTGGCGCCAGCACGCGGTAGGCGGTCTCGACCCGGTGGCCCAGGTCCGGGGTGAAGAGCCCGCCTAGGGTGCCGCCGGTGATCTCCAGGTGACGTCGCAACCCGGCCAGCAGCGCGTAGAGGGCTCCACCGGCATAACCGGCCCGCGAAGGCCGCGCGGCGGACAACTCGGCTTGGCACCGCACGGCGCCTTCGTCGGTGAGGTCGTGCACGTAGGCGCGGCCGACCTTGGTGCTGACGACCAGCCCGAGGTCGTTGAGGCGGCGACGACAGGCCCCGTCGAGGGTGAAACCGGCCAGTTCCCGCAGCTCGGCGTTGGTCAACTCGCGGGCCTCCGCCATCAGCACGAGCAGTGCGGCGCGATCGCGCGTGGTGAGCCGTTCCTCGGACATCCCCTATCCGTTCCCGCGGTCATCCGCGTCCTCGATCGACAACGGTGAAGCCGGCCGGTCGCCCGTCCGGGGTGAGGGCCCACGGATCGTAACCACACGACGTGGACCGTCCAGGACCAGACACGTCACCCGCTCCGGACAGCGCCCGGAGTCTTTCCCCCGACGTGCGCAGCGAGCGCATCGCGGCCGAACCTCGGTGGTGCGGCGGCGTTATTTCGGCCCGGTGCCCTTGAGGTAGCGCAGGACCGCGGTGACGCGCCGGTCGGCCCGGTCGTCGGGTGCGAGGTCGAGCTTCGCGAAGATGCTGCGGATGTGCTTGTGCACCCCGCCCTCGGTGATGACGAGCCGCTCGGCGATGGCGGTGTTGCCCAGCCCTTCGGCCATGAGCGCGAGCACGTCCCGCTCCCGGGGGCTCAGCCGGCCCAGCGCGCTGGTGTGCGGGTTGCGGGCCAGCAGTTGGCCCACCACCTCGGGGTCGACGGCCGTGCCACCGCCCGCCACCCGGTGCAGCGCGCTCAGGAACTCCTCGACCCGTCCCACCCGCTCCTTCAGCAGGTAGCCGAGCCCGTCGGCGCCGGCGGCGAGCAGTTCGGTGGCGAACGCCTGCTCCACGTACGCCGAGAGCACGAGCACCGCGAGGCCGGGTCGGCGGCGGCGTGCCTCGACGGCCGCCACGATTCCCTCGTCGGTGTGGGTGGGCGGCATCCGCACGTCGACGATGGCGACGTCCGGCTCGTGCTCGGCCACCGCCGCCAGGAACGATCCCGGCGTGTCGGTGGTGGCCACCACGTCGAGCGACTCGGCGCGCAGCAGCAGCGCCAACCCCTCGCGCAGCAGCGGGTCGTCCTCCGCGATCACGATCCGCACGGCAGCTCCACCCGCATCGTCGTGGGCCCGCCGGGCGGGCTGTCCAGGGTGAGGCGACCGTCGTACGCCTCGACCCGCCGGCGGATGCCGGACAGGCCCGACCCGCCGCGCTCGTCCGCGCCGCCCCGGCCGTCGTCGCCGATCCTCAGCAGCAGCCGGTCGCCCTTCCGGCCCACCTCCACCACGGCGCTCGCGGCGCCGCTGTGCTTGGCCACGTTGGAGAGGGCTTCGGCCACCACGAAGTACGCGGTGGCCTCGACCGAGGCGGCGCACCGGCCCGGCACGTCCACCACCACCTCGCACGGCACGCCGCAGCTGCCCGCGAGGCCGGCCAGGGCGCCGGCGAGCCCGCGGTCGGCCAGCACCGGGGGCAGGATGCCGCGGACCACCGCGCGCAGCTCGGCGAGCGCCTGCTCGGCGGCGTCCTGCGCCCGGTCCAGCACGGCGCCGGCCGCGGCCGGGTCCCGGTCCACGGCCCGCCGCGCGGCGCCGAGCAGCACCGTCACGGCGACCAGCCGGTTCTGCGTGCCGTCGTGCAGCGACCGCTCGATGCGGCGCAGCTCGGCGGCGTGCGCGTCGAGAG
The DNA here is from genome assembly GCF_050946825.1 of Actinosynnema sp. CA-299493. Taxonomy (NCBI): domain Bacteria; kingdom Bacillati; phylum Actinomycetota; class Actinomycetes; order Pseudonocardiales; family Pseudonocardiaceae; genus Actinosynnema; species Actinosynnema sp. CA-299493. The sequence goes on along the minus strand of NZ_CP191993.1, from coordinate 1,177,036 downwards.
CGGCGGCGCGGGTGGCGGTCAGCTCGACGACCCGCAGCGAGAGGTCCGCGCCCGCGGGCGGCGCCAGCAGGTGCCGGCCCGGCCACTCCTGCGCCCGGACGAGCACTGGCGCCAGCCCGACGACGAAGACGCCGCAGAACACGCCGGTCAGTGCCACGACCAACGCGCCGGTCAGATCGGTGACGTCCCAGAAGATGTCCCAGAAGATGAAACTGGGGGTGTTGTCCACGGGCGGCAGCAGGCGGTACCAGAACGGGTACGTCGTGTTCTGCAACATCGTGACCGGCATCGCGAGCCCGAGGAACCCCGCCGCCAGACCGACCGTGGCGTGCAGCGGCAGCCAGGCCAGCTCACGCCGCACGGTCACGTCCCGCAGCGCGGCGAACACCTGCCGCGGCACCGGGCCGGGGGCGAGGACACCGAGCCGGGCCCGTTCCCGGTTCGCGACCGCCCGCACCACGCGCAGGGCGGAGGGCACCAGGACAACGCCGACACCGACGCAGCTGAGCAGCGCGACCACGCCGGACCAGACCAGGACGGTCAACGCGAGCAGCGCTGTGCCGAGGCCGCCGACCAAGCGCGCGACAGCGTCCAATGACGCCGGCAGGCGCTTCCGCACCTGTGCCATGTCACCCCCCTCCGAACCTTAACCGATCAGCAGAACCCCGTGGTGCACGCGAATCGAGCTGCCCGTCGTGGCCTGCCCGGCTGGACGACGGCCTCGTGGTGCCACCACCACTCCGGTTGTCCAGTGGGCTGGATTGTCCACCGAGGTGGAGATGAGCAGCCTCGATCCCGTCGGTCATCGCAGGACCGACGTCCGTGCAACCCGGGAGTTGTCTGCTTTGTTCACGTCCTCTTCTCAGCGAGATCGGTCCTCTTCCCCGCCGCACCGCCGCGCGGTCGCCGTGACGGCGGTGGTGGCAGCCGCGGCGGGTGGCCTCGCGTTCGGCGGCCCGGTCCAGGCCGCCCAGGCCGCGCACCGCCCCGACGTGGTCCAGCAGAGCCTGGACGAGCTCGTCGGCGTCGACCGGCACCCCGGGGCGCTGACCGCCATCCGGGACCGGCACGGCCGGACCCGCCACTACACGGCCGGGGTCGGCGACCTGCGGACCGGCGGCAAGGTGCCGGTGAACGGCAGGGTGCGGATCGGCAGCGCGAGCAAGATGTTCGCCTCCGTCGTCGTGCTGCAACTCGTCGGTGAGGGCCGCGTGGAACTCGACGCGTCGATCGAGACGTACCTGCCCGGCCTGGTGCGGGGCAAGGGCGTGGACGCCACCGCCATCACGGTCCGCCACCTGCTCCAGCACAACAGCGGCCTGCCGGACTACACCGACTCGATGTTCAAGACCAAGGGCGATTTCCTGTCCTACCAGCACGTCTACCTCGAACCCCGGGAACTGCTCGACCTGGCGAACGCCAGGGAGGACGGGCGTGCCGCGGGCAGCGGTTGGTCCTACAGCAACACGAACTACCTCCTGGCCGGCCTCATCGCCCAGCGGGTCACCGGCCGCCCGTTCGACGAACTGGTGACCACCCGGATCATCCAGCGGATCGGTCTGCGCGACACGTACGCGCCCGAGGTCGGAGAAGAGGACATCCGCGGCCGACACCCCAGGGGCTACCAGCGCGACCCGGCGACCGACGAACTGGTCGACTTCACGCGGATGGACCCGAGCTGGGGTTGGGCCGCCGGTCACCTGGTCTCCACGCCGAACGACCTCACCACGTTCCTGCGCGCGCTGCTGGACGGGAAGTTGCTCGAACCCGCCCAGCTGGCCCAGATGCGCACCACCATCCCGACGGACCCGAAATCCGGGTCGGGCTACGGACTCGGCCTGTTCCGCACGCCGTTGAGCTGCGGAGGAGTCGCGTGGGGCCACGGCGGCGACATCCCGGGCTACGCGACCGCCAACGCGGCCACCGATGACGGCCGCGCGGCGACCCTGGTAGTCACCTCGCTCACCGGGTCGGTGAAGGACGAGTCCGTCGCCGCGGACCGGGGTGCGTTCGTCGACGCCGCGCTGTGCGCGAACTGACACCCGGCTGAGGTCTCGGCCCCCACGCCGTCGTCGCACCTCCGGGTGGACCCCGTCGATCGGGTCCACCCGGAGGTAGTGCCTGCTGTACCCGAGGTGTTCAGCACGGGGGATCGTGGAGCGCGGGGACGGTGGCAACACTGGGTGGGTCAGTGCGAAGCGTTCAAGGGGAGAGTGTCCTTTGTCGAATGATCTCAGTCGTCCGGCCGAAACCCGACCGGGCTCCGCGCGCCGTCGTCGCGGTGTGGCCGCCGCGGCAATGGCGGCGGTAGCGGTTGCCGGACTCACGCTGACGGACGTGGCGTCGGCCGGCGCCTCGGGTGACAGGTCGAGGCCGGGCCACGACAAGACGGTGCAGGCGGGCCTGGAGGCGCTGGTCGCCGACGGGTCGCTGCCCGGGGTGCTGATGTCGGTGCGGGACCGGAACGGGCGGGTGACGGACTACACCGCCGGGGTGGGTGATGTCCGGACGAAGTCGAAGGTGCCGACGGACGGTTACGTCCGGCTCGCCAGCATCACGAAGATGTTCACCGCAGTGGCGGTCCTGCAGCTGGCCGACGAGGGCAAGCTCGCGCTGGACGACACGGTGGAGGAGCTCCTGCCGGGCGTCGTGCGGGGCGCCGGCGACGGTGCGGCGATCGACGGTCGGACGATCACGATCAGGCAGCTGCTGAACCACACCAGCGGGATGCCCACCGGGGTCCCCTTCATGTCCAACGGGATCCTGCCGGTCAAGGACCGGTACTTCGAGACCCGGGAGATGTTGGACGCGGCGCTGACGCAAGCACCGACGTTCGCCCCGGGACAGGACAGGGTGTGGGCGTACAGCAACACCGGGTACATGCTGCTGGGCCTGGTGGCGCAGAAGGCAGCGGGACGCCCCTTCGCCGAGGTGGTCACGGACAAGATCATCAACCGGGTCGGGCTGAAGGAGACGTACTACCCGGGTCCGGGCGACCGTGACATCCGCGCCCCGCACCCCCGAGGGTACCTGCTGCCCAGGAACGACAAGGGCGAGCCGATCCCCGGTGACCTGATCGACATCACCCGGTTCGACCCGTCGATCGCCGGTGCCGCGGGGCAGATGATCGCCACCCCGAGCGACGTGAACAAGTTCCTGGTCGCCTTGCAGGACGGTCGGCTGCTCAAGCCCGCCCGGCTGGCGGAGATGCGTCAGACCGTGGACGCGCCCGGCCTCTTCGAGGGTTGGCGCTACGGTCTGGGCGTCATCGAGATGAAGCTCAGCTGCGGAATCACCGCGTACGGCCACGGCGGCGACGCCGACGGCTTCCAGACCCGCGCCGCCATCACCCCCGACGGCCGGGCGGTCACCGTCGCCGGGACGAACGACGAAGTCCACCAGTACGAGGTCATCGCCCTCTTCGACAAGGCCCTGTGCGCCACGAAGTAGCAACCCGCACGCTTGCTCCGCTCACCGGTCGGTGCGGTGGACACACCACCGCACCGACCAGTGAGACTTTGCCGAGTCAGGCAGGGCCGCGGACCCAGCCCTTGCACTGACCGGATCTCGTCCAGCAGACAATCCGCGCCGTCGTCACCGCCTCATCGGGGACCGTCGTCGAGCGCCATTGTTCGGGCGTCGATCTGCGATGAGCTGTGCTCAGTCGTCCTCCGCCGCGTCTTCGTCGACCACCTCCGCGCCGTTCCACACGAACCGGGCCGTGGTGACGGCGTCGTCACCGTCACCACCGCTGATCAACTGGTGGATCGCGATCCCGTCCAGCTCGCGATAGGTGCACCACTCGTGGTCGGAGGTGAGGACCAGGTCGAGGTCCAACGCGGACAGCAGTTCGAACACCTGACCGCGGTTGACGCTGTCGACACCGACGAAGACCTCGTCCAGCAGGATGACTCGTGGCGCTCCGGCAACGGCCTGGTAGTGGGCGGCCACGGCGGCGAACAGCGGAAGGTGCAGCGCGATCGCCTTCTCACCGCCGGACAGCGCGCCGTGGAGCTTCTTGGTCAGGGGCTGCCAGCCGGTCCCGTTCATGCGGTCGACCTTCACCACGAACCTGTGCCAGGCCGTGTAGTCGAACACCTGCCCCAGCTGCTGCTCCCAGTTGGTGGCCGTCTCGTCGCCCTTGGCCTGCTCGACCCGGTCGCGGAAGAACCGGTGCAGCGACTCGCGGTCCGCCTCGGTCAACCGCACCGGGTCCTTGAGCAGGAGGTCACGCGCCGCTTTCGTGCCCGGTGGCAGCTCGGGCGAGACCTCCCACACCAACCGCACCGCCACCTTCGACGCGGTGCGCACGCGCTCCAACCGGGCGTTCATGCCGTCGACCAGGTCGTGCGCCTGCCGGATCCGGGCGGCGAGGTGGCGGCGCGTGTCCCCCGTGAGGGTCCGGTCGAACAGCTCGCGCTCCTGCGCGGTGATGTCCTCCCGGCTACGTTCCGCGTCGGACCGCAGCAGGTCGAACAGGGCCGAAGCGCCGATCCTCACCCCGTCCACCGTCGCGGAGAAGACCTGGACGTCCTCGTCGGAGTCGAGTTCGAGGTCGGCCCGCCCGCCCAGGACCTCGCGGGAGGCGTGCACCTCCTCCGCCAGCCGGTGTGCGGCGTCGCCGAGGTTCTTCGGCGAGTGGGGCAGGGTCGGCCACGCGGCCGCGATCGACCTCGCCGCGTCCAGCGCTGCCCGGACACCGCCCGACGCCGTCAACCCCTGCCCGAACGCGGTCAGGTCGTCCAGACCGCTGTCGGCGGGCAGGCTGCCGTCCGCCAGGTGCCGGAACCGCACCGCGGCCTGGTCGCGCACCTCGGTGGCGCGGTCGCGGTCACGCGCGTCGGTGGCCCGCTGGGCGGTGAGTTCTCCCAGGCGCACGGCCAGGGTGCTGATCTCGTTCTGGTTGGCACGCGCCTCCCGCCTGACCGAGCCCAGCAGCTCGCGCAGCGCGGCGAGGTCGTCCAGCACCTGCCGGTAGTCGACGCCGATGGTGCCCTGCACGGCGTCCAGCTCGCTGTCGAGCCCGCGGGCCGCGGCTTCGGCGTCGTCCGCCTCGTCCTCGCGCTGTTCGGCGGCGAGCCGGGACCGCTGGGCCTGCTCGGCGGTCCGGTCGGCTTCACGACGTGCCGTGAGCAGAACGGCGTGCTCGTCGATCCAGGCGTCGGACGCGCTCCGGAAGGAGTCCACGGCGGTCATGACGGCGGTGAGCGCGTTCCGCTCGGCGGGCAGGCCGTGTTCGGCCGCCGTCGTGGTCAGCGCGCGCAGGGCGCGGTCCACGCGCTGCTCGACCTTCGCCAAGCCGTCCAACGAACGCCGAACCACGTCGTCGGCGCTGGAGACCGCCGAGTCAGCCCGGGTCAGGGCCTCCAGTGCGGCGTTCGCGTCGGTGTGGTCGGGCCGGGCGTTCCGGTCGGCCTCGACGTCGGACCTGCGTTCGGTCAGCGACCGCAAGGCGGCCGTGTGCGTCTCGATCAGCTCTTCCGTCGCGGCGATCCGCTCCCGCAGTTCGGTCGACCGGCGCTGCCGGGCCCGTTGCCTGGCGAACGCGCCGATGTGCGAAGCCTCGTCCTTGTGCCACGTGCCGCGCAGGGTGCCCACGCGCCAACCACCGTCGGCTCCGACGGCGACCGGGTGGGCTCCGGGCAGACCTTCCCCGTAGGCCACGCCGCCGAGCAGGCGGGCGACGACGTCGGCGGCCACGGGCGCGTCGACCTCGGGCACGAGGACGTCGGCGAGCGAGCGACCCGGAGCCGGTGGTACGGCGCCGGGCACGGCGAACGTGTCGTGTCCGGCAACCGCGCCGTCGTGGCCGACCCAGGCGTCCAGGAGCCCGGACGCCTGGAGCGCGGCCTCCACCGACGCGCGGACGTCCTCGGGCACCGCGTCGGCGAAGCGGACCAGGCGCCACAGCGGCGCGCCGGTCATCGATCCGCGATCCGCGGTGCGCGTGTGCGGCGGCTGGGGAGGCAGGTCCTCCTCGGTCAGCAGCCGGCGGACCTCGTCGCGCAAGGCATCCCGATCGCGCTCGGCGTTCGCCAGCGCCGTCCCGACCACGGTCTCTTCCCGGGTGATGGCGCCCAGCACGCGGCTCGCGGCCGCATCGATCCCGGTCAGCACGGCGGTCTCCGACGCCGCGAGGTCCGCCAGTGCCTCGGAGTCGGGGAAGGTCAGCTCACCGCAGCCCGCCACCCACGTCAGGATGGCGGTCCGGAGCGCCACGAGCGCGGCCTCGCGCCGGTCGGCGGACTCGGCCCGCCGTTCGGTGACCTCCGTCAGGGCTTCCCGTGCCTCGTCGAGCACCCGTTCCGCGTCCCGCCTGCTGTTGACCGCGGCCTCGTGCTCGTCGAGCGCGGCGCGCACGGCCTCGACCTGCCCGGCACGTGCCTGCACCGCGGCGCGCAGCAGAGCCCGCGACCGCGAGGGGTCGGCGAGGACGCGGGCGATCTCGGCGTGCACCGAGGTGAGACCGACACGGGCGGCGGCGGTCGAGGCGCCGTCGGTCAGCGCTCCCGCGGTCGCGGCCCGCGCCTCCGCGTGCCGGGCAGCGGTGTCGGCTGCTTCCGCGTCGGTCAGGGCGAGCCGGCGGTGGCGGACCGCGTCGGCGCGCCTCTTCCCCGCGGTCGTACGAGCCTCGCGCACGCGGGTCCGCAGCCGGTCGAGCTGTTCACCCTTCCGGTACGCCTCGCTGCCGGTCAGGCCCTGGATGCGGCCTTCCGTCTCGACGATGCGCTGCTCCAGCAACTCGCCGCGTTCTTCGGCCTCTTGTTTGCGCCGAGCGGCGCGGCGGTGCTCGTCCTCCGAGAGTTTCGCGGCGTCCGCGAGGTTGCCCAGCTCGGTGGTGGCGGAGATCAGCTTCGCCGCCGCGGCACGCAGCACGCGCTGCGCGTACGCGCGTTGCCTGGTTCTGAGGTGCTGCGCGGCGTCTACCTCCGCGTCGAGGCGTTTGAGCTGTTCACGCTGCCGGTCCAGGCGCTCGAAGCCCTCCGCGAGGTCGCTGATCTCCGCTTCGCCCAGCGGCGGCAGCGCCTTGGACAGCAGCGTGGACAGCAGCCCGGGGTCGAGCCGTTGCGAGAGCTTCGGCGTGCGGAGCTGGAGCAGCGCCGTGATGAGCGCGTCGTAGCGCTGCTCGCTCAGACCGGGGAACAGGGTCGAGCGCACGGCCGCCCGGTAGTCGGCCGCGTTCTGGTGCAGCGTGCCCCGGTCGCCGAGCGCGGCTTCCAGGGCCTTGCCGGTGAGGGGCGCGCTGTTCGGGTCGGTGAGGTCGAGGCCACCCGGCACGCCGATGCGCTGCCCGGTGGTGAAGTAGTCCGGGTGCACCGCGGTGGTGTGCCTGGTCGCGGCCAGCCGCGCACCGCACGAGAACCACTTGTCCGGCGAGCCGTCCGCGCCGGGGAAGCGGAACTCCAGCCACACGTACCCGACCCTGGTGGTGCCGGTCGCCCCTTCCCCCATCAGGTTCCAGTGCATCGTGCGCTCGGACGTGCCGAACGTGGAGAGCCGGTTGGCGCGCAGGTTGGCGTCGAACAGGAACGGCAGGAGCAGTTCCAGCGCCTTCGACTTGCCTGTGCCGTTGGGGCCGCGCAGCAACAACCGTCCCTTGTGGAACCTGAAGACCTCGTCGTAGTAGCGCCACACGTTCAGGATCCCGGCGCGTTCGGGCACCCACCTGGCCACCGCCTCCGGCGCGGCGCCGCTCTCCGCGCGTGGCAGTTCCGTCACCGTCATGACTCGTCCTCGACGTCGTCGACACTCGTTCGGGTCACCGCGTAGCGGGCGGCGGCGGGCCGGGCGCGCACGACACCGCCGTCGAGCCGGACGAGGCCGAACGCCGTGAGCACGTCCAGCGCGTCGGCGACCAGCCGCGTGGCCCCGTCCTCGCCGCGGTAGCCCTTGGCCCACTTGGGGAAGCGGCCTAGCAACGCGTCGGCCTCGGTGCGAAGCTGCTCGACGGCGACCGGTCCGGGCGCGGACGTGATCACGTCGAGGAGCAGCAGGGCGGCGACCTTGGCGTTGCCGGAGTCGTCGGGGAACCGGCTGTCCGTGGCCACGCCGTCCGGGTCGATCAGCATGACTCCTTCGGCACGTTCCTCCACCAGCAACCCCGCCTGATCGGCGGCCCGGCGCAGGAGCTGCCCACCGGTCGGTGACGACAGGTAGGCCAGTTCCGCGGGTGTCAGGTCGTCGCGGTGCACGACCGGGTCGTCGACCAGCTTGCGGAACACCGAGTGCCGCAGCCACAGGTTGCGCTGGACCTCGGACACCGGCTCGTCGGCATCGCCGTAACGCCGTTCGCGGGACAGCCGGGCCAGCAGCTCGGCGAAGCGCGACGGAACCTCGTCGGCGGGGACCGCGACCTGCGACGCTCCTACCGGGGTCGCCGACAGGCGCATGAGCAACGTCGCGTCCACCCGGTAGAGGACCTTCGCGTCGGCGGAGTCCGCGAACGACTCGGTGGCGCCGTCCACCACCTCGACCGCGCCGACCGACTCCAGCAGTCGCAGCACGTCGACGAACGCCATCCGCTCGGCGCGGCTGGACGTGTCGAACGGTGGCAGCACCGGGTCCGCGGCCGACGCCTGGACGACGCGGTCGGCCAGCAAGCCGACCGTGGTCACCGGCACCCCCAGCAGCTCGGCGGCCACCACGCACAGCAGGGTGTACCGGCGGCGGTCGAACGGCGCCCGCCCCGTGCGGTGCCGTCGCGCCGGGCGGGTGGGGTCGGTGGCGATCCGGACCTTGGCCAACCGCGCGTACCCCAGTCGGGGTTCGACGATCAGCGACCACCCGCAGTAGTAGTCGAACCACTTCTCGACCGGTTCGCGTCGCCTGCGCACGAGGTCGAAGGCCTCCGGTGCGGCCCCGGCGCCGATCAGCGGTGTCGCCAGCAGCAAGCGGATCGCCCGCGCGACCTCCTCGCGCTCCGCGATGACCAGCTGGTTCGCCAGGTTGCTCATCCGGTCGTCACCCCCTCGGCTGCCCGCTGCGACCCTCGTGCCGTGCGACCACCCGGCGTGCGGATCTCGACGTCGTAGTCCGGGCCGGTGAACACGCCGCGCGGCGTCCTGAGCACCGCCTGCTCGCGGTGCGCCTCCGGCGGCCTCAGCAGGATCTCCACCCGCCCGTCACCCGTGGTGGCCCGGTGAACGCCGTATCGGTCCGGTGCCACGGCCAAGGCCCGCCCGAGCAGGTCGAGCAACCGTTCGAGCACCTCGTGGTCCAACCGCCCGAACCGCGACAACCTCATGCCACCACCGGTGTCCAACCGGTCCCACGCGGCCTTCAGCGCGGACCGCTCCGCACGAGCCGACTCGGCACGCGCCGCCTTGACCGCGGCCACGTCGCGGACCCGCCCGGTGCGGCTGAACCGCTCGGTCCGCCCCGCGCTGCGCAGCAACGCCGACACCTCCACCGGTGGCGCGTCGCCCCACCGGGTGGACGACACCACGAGCTCCGGGTCGGGGTGCGCGAGGTGCGCGTGCCGGGCCGAGCCGAGCCCGAAGGCGGTCGACCACAACAGGTGCAGGTCCTCCTCCGCCGGCGCGACCGCGAACCAGCGCGCCAGCTCGCGGAAGTCGGCCGCCGCGCTGGTCGACCTGCGCCTGGACTCGGTGATCCGGTCGAGCACCTGCAACAACGCGATGATCGCGCGCCGGGCGACCACGAACAGCTGCTGCACCCTGGGCGTGCCGCCGTCCACCGGTAGGAACCACGCTCGCAACCCTTCCCACCTGGCCCGGCGCAGCTCCAGCCAGGCCACCGCCGGATCACCGCCCGAGGTGGGCGGCAGCTCGGCGCCCACCAGCGCGCGGTGGTGCAGGAGTGCCACTCCCCGTTCCTCGACCAGCCCGACCCGGTTGGCGATCGCGTGCGCCCGCTGCTCCAGGTTCGTGGTGAACTCCTGGAGGTACGCCACCGTCGCCGACTTGACCTCGCGGAACGTCTCCTGGTCGGCCCCTTCCGCCCGCAACAGGCGCTGCAACTCGCCGTTGAACTGCTTGGTGTTGCCCCGCAACGCCTCCAGGTGCCCCTCCAGCTCGACCAGCGTGCTGTAGATCCGGCGATCCGGCACACCGGGGTCGTCCAGCTGCGCGACCAGCTCCCCGAGCCGGTCGGCGATCGCGTCGAGCACCGCCGTCTGGAGCGCGCCCGTCGAGGCCAGCACGCCCATCGCGTGCACCACACCGGCCAGGGCGGCTTCACCGCGCTTGGTCAAGGAGTACTGGAGGTTGCGCCGCTCGTACTCGTCGGCGGTCCGGTAGTTCTCGGCGTGGTTCTGGGTGACGTCGAGCAGCCGCCAGTCGCGCAGGCTCCCCAGTGCTTCGGTCAGGTCCTTGTCGTCCAGCGGGTCGAGCCACCCCACCGAGCGGAGCCTCGCCCGCACGTCGTCCAGCCCGAGAGCGGTCTCCAACCGCTCGTTGGCCTCGCCGAAGGCGTGCAGGATCGCCACGTACAGCCCGGCCCGCTCACCCGTGGTGAACCGGAACATCTCCGGCGGCACGCGCATGGCCTCCACGAACACCCTCCTCCCACCGGTCGAGCACGCTACGGCAGGCCACCGACATCCCGTCCGCAATCGTCGAGCTCGTCCAACAGCCGAGCGGTGACCCGTTCCTCCGGAACCGCCAGCCCGTGCTCGCGCATCGCGTCCGCCAGCCCGCCGTCCCACGGCGCCTCGGTGACCCGCCCCACCGATGTGCCGACGCGTGCGCCACCCAGCCCCAGGAGGTAGTCGTCGGTGCCCATGCGCCACGGCACGGCGCCGGTGCGCGCCATCACGTGCGCGGCGATCCGCACACCTTCGCCGTCGAAGTCCCCGTGGTAGCGGAGGGTCGTCCCGGCGGCGGCCAGACCCCGCAGGAGCACGATCACCGCGCTGTTGGGCCAGCCCGACGTGCACACCACCGGCGGGCACGAAGGCCCGAACCGGGCCACCGCCACCGCCAGCACGCTCGGGTTCTCGAACACCCACACGTCCTGCGGTGTCACCACGAACGAGGTCGCCCGGACCTGCGCCAGCGTCAGGGCCGCGACGTGCCCCGCGTCGGCGCACACGCGCAGCACCCCTCCTCCGACACCACCCAATCGCAGGCCGGTGACCAGGACGACCGAGGACAACTCGTCCTCGACCACCCCGGCGCGCTCCCACAGCGCCCGCCGCTCCTGCGCGTCTCCCGGCAGGTCGACGCCGTAGAGCGCCGCCAGCGCCCGCAGGACCAGCCCGGCGCACCGCGTTCCCTCGTCCAGGGCGTGCGGATCGCCGAGGACGGCCTCCGCCAGCACCGGCAGCGGCACGCCCGTCGCGGGCAACGCGGCGACCACCCGCAACGCCCGGTCGAGCTCATCCCGGGTGCGGTCGACCGAACCACCGACGAGCCCGGCCCGCCGAACGGCGTCCACCCAGTCCCGCAACGCCGGCTGGGCCGTCACCGCGGAGTGCCCGGCCAGCCACGCCCACAGCTCGGAGCGGGCGCCGGTGGCGAGCGCCCGGCGCCCGGCCCGGTCATCCAGCGGACCCAGCAGTGCCACGACGACCTCACGCACCCCCGCCTGCACAGACTCCCGGAGCAACCCGTCGAGCCCGGCGACCGACACCGTCGCGTACTGGCCCGGCAGTCGATCGGCTCCCAGCAGATCGGCCACGGCCGACCGCTGCTCCTCGTCGAGGGGACCGACCTTCACCCGGCTGACCGGCCGTCCCGACGACAACCGGTCGTGCACGGCCCGCCACAGGGGCCGCAGGGCGGCGGAGTCGAGCCCGTTCAACGAACGCACGACCCCAACCCTGTCAGAGCCCACCTCCGCGGACCCCGGCCGGGACGACGTGCCCCAGCTTCAGCAGGGCCTTGCGGAACTTCGGCTCCTGGTCCGGCGGGACGGCGAGGTGGCGGTCGCCGATCAGGCGGCACAACGCGCGGGTCGCGCGGTCACGGCTGATCAACGCGGCGAGCGCGGCATCGGCGCACTCGATGACGCGGACGTGGCCGAGATCGGTCAGCTGCGAACTCCGCCGCTCGACGTCCGCGACCAGCGTGCGCAATGCGTCGGGCAGGTCGTGCTCGGTCCGCTCGGCGAGGAAGTCGACGAACTCACCGAGGTCGCGGCCGTTGTCGAGCGCCATGAGCAGGCTTGCCGCCGACACCGTCCAGACGCGTTCGGCGGTCTGCTCCGCGTGGGCGGACAGGACGAGCCGGTCCGCGGCGCCGATGTCGCCCATGGCGACGATGTCGCGGTTGGGCAGCACCTTCAGCGGCCGGGTTCCGGCAGTCGTGGGCTCGGGCGGCTGGTACGCGTCGGTCAGACCGAGGACGTAAGCGCCCAGCGCGGTGAGCCTGATCGCCACGAGTCCGTCGTAGCGGCTCAGCGCGTCCAGGTCGTCACCACCCCAGTTGTCGACGTAGTCGTCGCGCGCACCACGCGGGTCGACGTAGTCGAGGTCGATCAACCCGAGGGTGCCCGCGTACTCGAACAACACGGCCAGGGTGTAGCGACCTTCGAGGAGTTCCCAGTCGTGATGCCCCTCGTAGCCGAGGCTGCCGTACTCCTGATCGACGAGGTACAGCTTCCACAGCGCCATCTCCGTGCGGGCGATGGTGGGGCTCATGTTGCCGCGCCGCATGGCGGTGAACAGGAAGTCCACGTCGACCCACTTGTCCGGCGGGCAGGTGGCCAGGGCCTTGGCGACCATCTGTCGCCGGGTCTTGGCCGCCGTGAGCACGTTGCGCGCCTGCTGCCCCTTGATCTGCTCGACCCGGCTGAACTCGTCGATCACCGCGTGGGTGAGCCAGCGCCGCCACAGGCCCCGAACGGCCTCGGCAGACGGCTTCCCGAGCACCGCACGCCCCTTCGGGGTCAACCGAAGGCGGGTGCCGTCGAGTGTCGCCAGGCCACCAGCCTGGACCAGCAACGGCCACGCGAACGCCGCAATGGGCTCCTCGGGATAGAAGTCCCCTCCCACCAGGTGCGCGCCCACCGTGCGCACACTCGCAGCCGACGGCCGACTGGTCTTGTCACTGCACCTCACCTCCCCTGCCGCGCACAGTTCGAGCACGGCGCGCAGGTTCGCCAGGGCCTCTTCCTCGGTGCACCGCACCTGCTCCAGCGAGGAGTCCACCGGGTTCACGCCCCCCTCACCCAGCGGCGGTAGGCGTCGATCCACTGCACGCCTTCCACTGGCGGAGCAGGCAGCGGCAGATCCAGGACGGGGATGCGCTGCTTCGACTTCCCGCGCACGCAGACAGCCGCGATCTGCCCGTCATCGGTCAGGTCCACACCCGTCACGGTCACGTCCACGCCCAGCACCACCGTCTGGAACGGCACGGCGAGGTGCTCCTCGATCATGGTGTGGAAGCCCGTGACGCACTCGCTGTCGTCATAGCAGTCGACAGTCGCTTCCGCGATCAACGCGTCCAGCGCCACCCGGTTCGATCGGCTCACACCGCAAGGTTCCCACACTCGGTGATAGAACTCCCACGAGGAGTTACGACCACGTGGTCACGAGCACCGCTCACCATTGTGAAACCTGTCCGGAACGTGCTTCCTCTTCCTATGCTGCCGTCACGGCATGCCGGGAGGTGCGTGGGCGGTGACAGGTGACGACCTGGTGGCGATGGTCGAGGAATTAACTCCAGCCGGCACGTCCGAGCGGCCGGTCCGGCATCAGGGAATATTGTTGTTGTGGGCGATCGGCAGAGCGGCTCAAGGGTTGCCGCGGCTGGTGCGTTGGACCGATGCGCAGGACGAGTTGCGGCCGCTGTTCACCGCACTGGGACGCGAGGGGAGTCGTCCGACGCCGCAGTACCCGTTCGTGGCGTTGGCCGAGACGCAGTGGTGGGAGCTGCCTCACGTGCTCAGCCAAATCCCTCGTGCACATGGTTCGGCTCCGCTGAAGTGGTTGAAGAAGCACAACCCGCAGGGCGGGCTTCCCGCCAAGCTCTACGACCTGCTCGCCACCGACGTGGATGCCCGCGACGCTGTTGTCCGGGCCTTGCTCCACCGGTTCTTCCGCGACAGCTCGACGGCTGAAGCGCTGAGATCGACCGGCCTGGACGACACCAGTGCAGATCCAGCGGAACCTCAACCGGACGTTGCTCGGGCAGAGAACTCGTTACGAAGACCTGACGGTTACGAGCAAAACGATCCGCTGCTGGGCCTGCCGAAGGCCGTCGACCTGCTCGCAGACCTCATCGGGATCGAGCTCCGCACCTCGTCCGGCGAGCCGAACACCATTCTGGACGTGCAGGGCAACGACGTCGTGGTGAAAACGAACCGATCACCCGATGGACGACCCGTACCCGTGAGCGCCGTGCAGAAGGGTTTGGACCTGCTGGCCACTCGCGGGTCGGTACGGCTGACCACCGACGAGTTGGGGCACCGGAGTTCGTTCGTGGGCGCTGTGCTTGCGGTTCTACCCGGCGCGCGGTTCACCGGCAAACCCGCCGTGGTGGTGCTCGACGAGCCGTCGGTCGACGGCATCACTCGCGACCACCACACCGGCCGGCTCGACTCGATCGCCCAGGTGAAGATCAGACTTGAACAGAGTCGGCTGCGCAGCCTGCTCGCCGGTGGTCGGACATCCGCGCGATGTGCCCTCTGTGGCGATCTGTTCCCACTGGCCTTCCTCGTCGCCGCCCACATCAAGAAGCGGGCCTCGTGCACTGATGACGAACGCCGCGACCTCGACAACATCGCGATGCTCGCCTGCACGTTCGGCTGCGACGCGCTCTACGAAGCCGGCTGGATCACCGTCGACGACAACGGGCTCGTGCAGACACGGCCACCGGACACAGCTCCCGAAGGCAGCCTGCGCGACCGTCTCAGCCACCTGAGCGGACGCTCCAGCACTGCCTACACCTCTTCATCGGCACCCTACTTCGAGTGGCACCGCACGAAGATCTTCAAGGCATGACGGTGCACACGGTTCTTCCGGTCCTGCAACGAGATCACGCCGGAGTACCCCTGACCGCCACTTCGAGCATCAGACTGACCCAGCGCATCCGCCGTCTTGACCACAACACGCACCCAGCCACGAGCCCGAGCAGCCGTCGCCGCCGACGAGGTCCGGCCGTTGCACGCGCCCCGCGGGAGGAGATCGCATGCAGGACCCTTCGGACTCGACGGAGATCGCCGAGCCTCAGGAGAACGGCCGGAGCGATGCCACCGACTCACCTGTCGTGGACGATCCGACGTCCGACTCGGACATCGACTCGACGACGACGGTCCTGGTGGAGGTGCTCCCAGGGGTGGCTATCGTCGCCGGCGAGGTCCCTCCGGAGCTGAAGCCTGATCTGATCGACTTCGGGGTCGTGCCGGCTGCCGACCGCAAGCAGATCTCAGCGGTCCTCGCCTCGATCGGGAACGCGACGACCGTGGCCGGCAATCTCGGGAACGCGTTCGCCGGCGCGCAGGGGCTCTACAGGATCGGTGGCACGGCACAAGCCCTGCTGAACAACGGCGCGGCGCTCGCCGTCAAGGACGGCGGAAATCTCGGCGCGGTAATGGGTCCCGGCGGCATCCTGCACCAGGCCCGCTTCTACTCCGTAAGTGCGGTGAGCAAGGCGCGAGTCGCGGCCTCGATCGGGCCGGCGCTGGCCATGGTCGCCCTTCAGATGATGCTGAGTGAGGTGTCGGGCCTCGTCAGGACCAACCTCGCGGTCACGAATCAGCTCCTCACCACCATCCGCAAGGACCAGTGGGCCGAGCTGACGGGGCTCGTCACCGCCATCGATCGCGCGGTCGACCAAGCGCGAGAGATCGAGTCGGTCCCGACGTCCTTGTGGGAGGACGTCGCGGGCAGCGGAGCGCTGCTGCAGAAGCAACTCGACCTCTACCAGGGGAACGTTCGCGACCACGTCAGGCAGATCAGCCAGGCCGACGCACGCAGCCACCGCGAGTACCTGCAGACGAATGCCCAGGCGATCGCCTTCGACGTCTACGCCCTCCTGTCCTCCCTCAAGGCGTGGACCGGGTACCACGCGCTTCGCGCCGCAAGGGCGAGAGCCGCCGGCCGCGACGACACCGCCGAGGCCCAATACGCCGAGGTCATCGCACGCGACACCCGCGCGGGGTTCGACTCCGCCCTCGCCGAGACGACGAGCCTCGTCGACGCGCTGACGCTGGAGCTGCGGATCACCGCCGAGCTCCGCGGCCCCGACGCATGGCCGCTGCCGGGGAAGCGCAAGGACGTGAAGGGCTCCCGCGAAGCCTCCGCCCGGATCCTGGAGGCGATCCAGCCTCTTGCCGACACCCTCCACCCGCCGACCCCTCCGCTCAAGGTCCCCGACGTCGTCTGCGCACCCGAATCGCTGGACCCAGAGCCGTACCTCCGCATTCTGCGATGGCTCTTCGAGGACGGTGAGACCCTCCGCGCCCTCGGCTTCTCCGACCAGCCCGACACCTTCGACCCCATTTCCGCGATCGTCGGCGGAGCAAAGGAAATGCTGACGGGAGCGAGGGACAAGACTCCGGCAAAGATACTGGTCGCCGTCACGGACCGCCGCATCATCACGGCCAAGACAACCGAATTCCTCGAGCAAGCCGAGATCCGTCAAGACGTCCCGATCGACCAGGTGCGATACATCCGGACAACAACCACACAGGACAAGAACTCACGCTTGACGATCGACCTCATCACCCGCGACGAGAACATCCGGTGGCTCTTCCACACCGACATCGACAACACTCAAGTGAACGCACTGGCTGCCGTGCTCGCCGAGTCGATGACGATCCCGGACGCTGAACGCGATGAACTTCAACGACGGCGCTACGCCTCCATCGAGGCGAGCGAGAGGATCGGCACGAAATCTACCGAATCAACCAAATCCGAGGTCACACCCTGACCACCGCCCTGTAAATCAAGGTACGCGGTTCAGAACCCCACCCAACAACCGCAAATACATGCCAACTGGGACGAAGCGCAGGCAACAAGCTGATCCTCACTCCGCCAGGACTGTTCCACAAGCGCTCTGACCAGCGTGAACAGAGAACCGGCACGTCAGCCGGCGCCACCCGCCGCCGTTCGGAGCCGTCGCACGTCGTTCAGCTCTTCCGCCTGCTCCAGATCTGCTCCACACACCGCGGCGTGAACGGCTCCCCCAGCTCATGCCACGCCGTCGTCACCGCCTCATAGGCAGATTCAGCGGAGAAGGGACCAAGATCGGTAAACGACTCGACAGTTCGCCGCCAGATGCGACAAAGGGATGGTACCGTCGTCGAGCAGCCATTGTTCAGGCGACTGGACATCGCAGCCGGGTTTCCCCTTGCCACAGCGTGACCGGCGGAATGGCCTCATCTACCCGGGCTTCGATCTGCGATGAACTGCGATCAGTCGTCCTCCGCCACGTCTTCGTCGACCACCTCCGCGCCGTTCCACACGAACCGGACCGCGGTGACGGCGTCGACACCGTCACCACCGCTGATCAACTGGTGGATCGCGATCCCGTCCAGCTCGCGATAGGTGCACCACTCGTGGTCGGAGGTGAGGACCAGGTCGAGGTCCAACGCGGACAGCAGTTCGAACACCTGACCGCGGTTGACGCTGTCGACACCGACGAAGACCTCGTCCAGCAGGATGACTCGCGGCGCTCCGGCAACGGCCTGGTAGTGGGCGGCCACGACGGCGAACAGGGGCGGTCGGCCGGACCCGTGCGCGTCGGCGACACCGTCGGCCGCCGTGTCACGACGCGCCGTCGAGATCGCCGGACAGGGGGTTGCTACGTTTGCCCGCATGCGAGTGACGCGGTTCCGGTTCGACCTCGCGGACGTCGAGGACGCGGTCGGCAGGACCACCTTCGATCGGGGGACCGACTACGCGGACCGGGGTGCGGTGCTGGGCGCGTCGTGGGACGCGGTGGAGGTGGCGCTGCACGGGACGGTACGCGGCAAGGGCGACGTCTACGAGTCGTCCGCGTACTTCGACGTCGTCGATGACGACGTGGTCGAGTTCGCGCACGGCGAGTGCACCTGTCCTGTGGGGTTCAACTGCAAGCACGTGGTGGCGCTGGTGGTCGTCGCCACGCAACGACCGCGCCGGGGCACGACACCGAAGGCCACGTGGGACCAGGCGTTCCAGGAGCTGCTGACCTCCGGCCGGGACGTTGGCGCGGGCAAGCCGTTGGCGGTCGAGCTGACGCTGACGCCGGGCAGGTCGCACGGTGGGACCGGCTTCGCGGTGCAGGCGCGGATCGTGCGGCAGGGCAAGACCGGGTGGGTTTCGAGCGGGCTGAGCTGGAACCAGCTCGGCGCGTACCACGTCGAGGAGTACCGCGCTTCGCACGTCCGGCTCCTGCGCGAGATGTACGGGCTGTGCCTCGCCGGCGCCGGCGCCGGCTACCGCGCCTACTACGACACGAAGTCGATCGACCTCGCTTCGATCGACTCGGCCACGCTCTGGTCCTCCATCGACGAGGCGCGGCAGATCGGTCTGCGACTGGTGCACGCGCGCAAGTCGTGGGGAGAACTGCCCGCCCCGGGCGTCGCGCGGATCGCGCTTGACGTCACCGGGAACGAGGCGGGCAGCACGGTGAGCCCGGTGATCGGCGTTGACGAGGTCTCGACGGAGATCGAGCCGCTCTGCTTCGTCGGCTCGGACGGCCACGGCCTGGTCTACGCGGATCGGGCCGAGACGGAGGCCGACGCCGATTGCCGCCGCTGGCGCTTCCGGCTCGCGAGGTTCGCCGAGCACGTCCCACCCCCGCTGCAACGGCTGGTGCTGGAGAAGCGGCGACTGACGGTTCCCGAGTCCGGGCGGAGCCGGTTCCGGGACGAGTTCTACCCGCGCCTGCGTCACCTGGCCCCGGTGATCTCCTCCGACGGCGCCTTCACACCCCCGGAGATCTCCGGACCCACCCTGGTCGTGCGAGCCGGGTTCGGCGCGGATCACGCCCTCGACGTCGGCTGGGAGTGGGCGTACGAGATCGGCGAGTCCCGGCTGCGCGTGCCGCTGGACGCTTCCGGGCCGGAAGGCGACTACCGCGACGCCGACGCGGAACTCGCCGCGCTCGCGTCCGTCGAGCAGTTCGGACCGCGGGCGGACCGGACCAGCCTGACCGGGCTCGACACGATGCGGTTCGTCACCGAGGTGCTGCCGCTGCTGGCCGAACGCCCTGGGGTGGTGGTCGAGACGGATGGCACGCCGGTCGACTACCGCGAGGTGAGCGACAGCGTGTCGATCGGCGTGTCCACGCGGGCGCTGACCGGTGAAACGGACTGGTTCGACCTCGGTGTCACGATCAGCGTCGACGGCACGCAGGTCCACTTCGCCCAGGTGTTCTCCGCGCTGAGCCAGGGCCACTCGCACGTGCTGCTCGACGACGGCGCGTACTTCTCCCTGGAAAAGCCCGGCCTGCGGGCGCTGGCGGGGCTGATCGAGGAAGCGCGGGCGCTGCAGGACACACCCGGCGGCGGGCTGAGGATCAGCCGCTTCCAAGCCGGCCTGTGGGACGAGCTGGTCGGTCTCGGGGTGGTGGAGCACCAGGCGCAGGCGTGGCGACGCCAGGTCGGGGGACTGCTGTCCGGGGAGGCGCTGCGCGCTTTCGAGGTGCCCCCGACCCTCGACGCCCGACTGCGCCCGTACCAGGTGGACGGCTTCCGCTGGCTCGCCTTCCTGTGGGAAGCCCGACTCGGCGGCATCCTGGCCGACGACATGGGACTGGGCAAGACGGTGCAGTCACTGGCGCTGATCTGCCACGCGAAGCGGGAAGCACCCGACGGGCCGCCGTTCCTCATCGTCGCGCCCACGAGCGTTCTGTCGAACTGGGCCGCCGAGTCCGCGCGGTTCGCGCCGGGGCTCGACGTCGTCGTCGTGCCGGACACGTCGAGGCGACGCGGTCAGGCGCTGGACGCGGTCATCACCGGAGCGGACGTGGTGGTCACCTCGTACGCGGTGTTCCGGATCGACTTCGACGAGTACGCGAAGGCCCCGTGGTCCGGCCTGGTGCTGGACGAGGCCCAGTTCGCCAAGAACCACCAGTCGAAGATCCACCAGTGCGCGCGCCTGCTGCCCGCCCCGGTCAAGCTGGCGATCACCGGCACGCCGATGGAGAACAACCTGATGGAGCTGTGGTCACTGCTCTCGATCACCGCGCCGGGGTTGTTCCCCAGCCCCACCAGGTTCCGCGAGTACTACGCCCTGCCGATCGAGAAGCGCGGCGACAACGACCGCCTGGCCCAGCTCCGGCGGCGCATCAAGCCGCTGGTCAAGCGGCGGACCAAGGAACAGGTGGCCGCCGACCTGCCCGCGAAGCAGGAGCAGGTGCTGACGGTCGAACTTCACCCCCGGCACCGGAAGATCTACCAGGCCCGGTTGCAGCGGGAACGGCAGAAGGTGCTCGGCCTGATCGACGACGTGGACAAGAACCGGTTCACGATCCTGCGTTCGCTCACGCTGCTGCGACAGCTCAGCCTGCACGCGGGGCTGGTCGACGACAAGCACCACGACCTGCCGTGCGCCAAGGTCGACGCATTGACCGAGCAGCTCCACGACGTGATCGACGGCGGACACCGGGCCCTGGTGTTCAGCCAGTTCACCGGGTTCCTGGACAAGGTGCGCGCCGGGCTCGACGCGGCCGGCGTCGAGCACTGCTACCTCGATGGCAAGACCCGCGACCGGGCCGCCGTGCTCAAGCGGTTCAAGGAGGGGACGGCTCCCGTCTTCCTCATCAGCCTCAAGGCGGGCGGGTTCGGGCTCAACCTCACCGAGGCGGACTACTGCTTCCTGCTCGACCCGTGGTGGAACCCGGCCACCGAAGCCCAGGCGGTGGATCGGACCCACCGCATCGGCCAGACCCGCAACGTCATGGTCTACCGCTTCGTCGCCCAGGACACCATCGAGGAGAAGGTGATGGCGCTCAAGGCGAAGAAGGCCGAGCTGTTCGCCGGCGTCATGGACGACGGAAACGCCTTCAGCGCGGCCCTCGACGTCGGCGACATCCGGGACCTGTTCGCCCTGTAGCGCGGTGCTGCGAGCCGGTTCCATCACGAGTACCGGCGGGAAGCGCACGGCGGTGACGGTGATTCCCGAACCGCCGATGATGTCGTTGCGAACCCTTACCGGCGCGTCTTCCCGGCGAAATAATCGACCACGTCGGCGGGATGCCCCGCTCCTCCTCCGGTACGCGGATCAGCCGGCGCAGCGCGGCGTTCCCGTCCTCCGGCGAGCCCGGGTCCACCACGACCTCCCCGGTCGCGCAGCGTCTCCTGATTGACGCCGAGGTCGCCGACCACCGACCTGATCGCCGTATTCGGTTGGACCGGAATAACACTTCCGGCCGACCGAACAACGCGGGCCGCTCACGGTTTTCACTTCACCCTGGGCCAAACGGTTGGTTTCCGAGAGATGTGTGGATCCATCACGGTGGTCGCGAGATGCTTTACGAACTCGCCCGCTGCACGCGGGCAAAAGAGGAGATGCCCGATGAAGCGAATTTCCCGTGTCGCCGTGCTCGTCGTCGCGGCATTTTCGGTGTTGACCGTCGGTGCGGGGATGGCCACGGCGGCCGGTCCGGCGGTCGTCGCCGCAGGGCCCACCGAGGTGTACAGCCGGATCACGTCCGCCGACATCGCCGACCCGGGTGCCGTCCTGCCGACGGGCGGCGATGAGATGGGCACCCTGCAGACGGTCGAAGGCGCCATCGACTGGTTTCGGAACCGTCAAGGCAGCACCGAGTACGACGGCTACTGCGAACGCGCCGTGCGCCTCGCCTGGAACCGGAGCACCCACCACGCCAGCGCGATAGCTCACTGGAACTCCAACGACGGCGGCCGCCACACCGGCACGAACCCGCCACGTGGTGCTTTTGTCTTCTGGAACATCTCGTCGTACGGCCACGTCGGCCTTTCCGACGGCAACGGCGGCGTCTGGGCCACCAGCGTCGGCGGCCGCATCGGCCACGTGTCCCGCACCTACTTCGCCAACTACCTCGGGTGGAAGTACGGAAACAGCAACTAGTACCCGCGTCCCGGAACGTCGACCCGGTAACCGGCCTGGTCGGCTGACGGTCCAGGTTGGTGCGTGATGTGGTCCACGCGTTCAAGGGGCGAGGCCCCACGGCGCTGGACCCGGAGTGGAGCGGGGAACGCCGAGGCGATCGGTGAGGAGGTCCGCGAGCGGATCCGCCTGATCGCCCGGACGTCCCCCCGCTTTCCCCGGGCACCGCGGCGGGGTGAGCCGCGTCAACCCGTGAATCGGCTCAGCATCACGCGCGGTTCGTCGCTTCTCGGATGCGAGAGACCGAGGTCCACCAGGAGTGCGCGAACCCGTGCCGCCGCACCTCGCGCGTCCCCCGCCGATGCCTGCGACCTGGCCGCCTCCCGGCGCAGTTCGACGATCTCGTCGTCGGTGGCGCCGAGCTGCCGCTGCCGGATTTCCAGCACCGTTCCAGGTGTGCCAGGGCCTCCGGCGCGTCACCGAGGGCGGCGTGGCAGACCGCGACCTGCGAACCAGCACGTCAGCCGATACCGTTCACTGCTGTTCGGAGCCGTCACACGTCGTCAACTTCTCCGTCTGCTCCAGATCTGCTCCACACGCAGCGGCATGAACAGTGGCGGAGACCGAGTTCAACCACCGAACACGCGTTCCCATATGCGGCGTGAACTCGGTTCGCACCCTCAGCACAGGCTCGGCCAAGACTCAGTGCCGCTGCCGCACGCAAGTCGGTCAGAGCGTTGCGGGACCGTCTTCCCCATCCCGGCGCAGTGCGTCGACCTCGGCGCGGTGACGGTGGACGGCCGGGTCGTCGAACTCGGCGAACAGTGCTGCGGCCTCGTCGAGGGCGCTCGCCGCGGCTTGCGCGCCTTCCGCGGTGATCAGGACGGCCCCCAGGTTCCGGAGGGCTACGGCCAACCGCCATCTCTCATCGGATTGGCGGAAAACGTCCACCGCGTACTGGTGGAACGCGATGGCATCCGCAGGACGCGCCGACCGCCGGTATGCCTCACCGGTGGCGTCCAGGACAGCAGCCTCCCTGATCCGGTCGCCCAGCTGCCGCTGGAGCGACGCCGCGCGCTGGTAGAGGACCAGGGCCTCGTCGGGATCACCGAGAGCCAGGGACACTTGTCCGGCCTCCAGCGACCAGAACGCCTCCCACGCCGGGTTCTTGCGGTCCCTCGCGATCGACAGCGCGTCGCTGATAAAGCGGTGTGCTTGGTCCGGAACCCCGAGCAGGCGGTGCGCGTGGCTCAACCCGCGCAACGCGTCGCCTTCGCCACCGGGGATCGACAGGCGCCGGTACCCGGCCAGGGCGGCGTGGAGCAGGGGAACGGCCTCCTCTGGGCGTTCGAGGTCGATCAGGGCGTTGGCGATGTTGTTGGACGTCACTGCTGTCCAGTAGCCGTCGACCAGGTCGTCCGCGATCTCCTGGGAACGCCGGAAGTGCCGCAGCGCCGTGTCCGGTTCGTGGTTGCGCAGGTGCGCCAGGCCGAGCGCGTTGGTGGAAGCGAGTTCGCCGCGTCGGTCGCCGATCTCCTGCCTGATCCCCAGCGCCAGTGCTTGGTGCTCGATTCCCCTGGTCCGGTTTCCCTGTTGGGTGTGAGCCTTGCCGAGACTTTCCAGCGCGTCCGCTTCACCGCGGCGGTTCCCCGATCGGCGGGCCGCGTCCAGACCTGCCTCGCCGGTCGTGATCCAGTCGTCGAAGTGGTTGTAGCGGGCGTAGATCTCGCGCAGGACGTCAGCCAGGAGTGCCACCCCCTCGTCGTGTCCCCGCTCGTCCAGGACGCGGATCACCGACCGGAGGTTCCGGCGCTCGTGTTCGTACCAGTCGAAGGCGTCCTGGTGGTCGGCGAACATCGGGGCGGACACTGTCTGGGACAGCGGCGGCAGCTCACGGGCAGCGGTTTCGGGGATCAGCGCCCGGACCGCGTTCCACGCCGCGTGCAGGTACCAGGCGGCCAGGCGTTCCAGCGCCGCCGTCGCCGCCTCCGGTGGTTCCTCGGTTCGCGCCTGGTCTTGCGCGTAGAGCCGGAGCAGGTCGTGGAACTCGTAGCGGTCCGTCGCCGTGCTCTCCAGCAGGTGCGCGCCGGCCAAGTCGTCGAGCAGGCGCCGCACGGTGGGCACAGGCTCGCCCAGCAGCGCCGCGACAGCCGCAGGGCCGAAGTCGTCACCGGGGTACAGGCCGAGCATGCGAAACAGTCGGCTCGCCCCCTTGGACAGCGCCCGGTAGGACCACGCGAAGACGGTGCGGACGGCGTCGCTGTCGTCCGATCCCAGGGCGTCCCACAGGCTTGACTCGTCGCGCAGCTCGGTGATCATGTCCCGCAGTGACGTCCGCGGTTTGCCGATCGCCCGCTCCGCCGCTATGCGCAGTGCCAACGGCAGACGTGCGCACAGCCTGGCCAGTTGCGCCAGGTCTTCGTCGTTGTCCTGGGGGCGGTACTCCTGGATGAGGTCCCGCAGCAACGACACGGCCTCGTCGAGGGGCAGGATGTCCAATCGCAGCCGACGCGCGCCGTCCCGGGACACCAGGCCGGCGAGCTTGTCGCGACTGGTGACCAGCACGAGGCAGCCGGCGGTACCCGGCAGGAGCGGTCTCACCTGCGCAGGTGAGGCCGCGTTGTCCAGCAGGATCAGGAACCTGCGTCCCGCGAGAAGTGACCGGAACAACGCCGAGCGTGCGTCCAGGTCGGCCGGTACGAGGTTGCCGGGCACGCCCAACGCGCGCAGGAAGCGGTCGAGCGCCTCGTCCGGGCCGATCGGCAGCCCGGCGTCGTAACCGCGCAGGTTCACGTAGAGCTGACCGTCCGGGAAGTCGCCGGCGACTTGGTGCGCCCACCGCACCGCCAGCGACGTCTTGCCCACACCGGCGGTGCCGACCACCACCCACACCACGACCCGGTCCGCCACCTCTGACGATGTCAGCGTGAGCAATTCGAGGTCGGCGGAACGGTTGACGAAGCCACGCACGTCAGCAGGCAACTGTCGTGGCATCGGCGCAGTGGGGCGCCCGGAGCGGTGGAAGTGCACACCGCCGATCACATCACGGGCTTGGACGACGTCCTCGGCTGATCCGCTCAGGTCGTTGTGCGATTCACCCCATCCGTGCCTGTCGGGTCCGGTCATGACCTGTCAGCCCGCCAGGGGTAATTGCCTGGCCACCTCACGGTCGAAGAACGAACCGAGTTCTTCACCCTGGTCGTACAGGGAAGCCACGATGTCGCCCCAGTGCCCGACCTCATCGGGAACCGTGCACTTCACCGCACCGCTCAACACGCCTTCATCGTCGTAAAGGACCTGGTAGGCGATGGTCCGGCCGAGGAGGAAGAGTTCGGGGAGCACCGTGCCGCCGGTTTCGAGCGCGCGAACCTGGTCACGCTCGACCACCCGGATCTTCCCGCCTACCTGGTGGCGGACGTGGAGCGAGGTCAACTCCCAGAGCAGGTACGGGGTGACCGGTTTCTCCACCACCCGCACACGACGCACTTCCATGCCCATGTCGCTGATCCTGCGCTCGTAGGCGGCGACGTTCGCACGTCCCTCCTCCAGCAGGTCGAGCGATCTGCGCCAGTCGTTGCGCCTGGACGCCTCCCAGCTCTCGTTGGAGGACTCGACGAACTCCTGACGCCGTTCCAGCTTCCAGTTCACGCCGTTGTTGTCGTGCCAGAAGTTGCCCTTGAAGTCGTCGAGGTACTCGTCGACGCTCAGCCTGGTGCCGCTCAGGACGGCCTCGGGGTCACTCATCGGCGATGTCCCTCTTGGCTGCTCGCAGCATGACACCGGGGATCACGACGAGTTTCTCGTCCGCGCCGATGTGAACGCCGTCGGGTAAGCGGGATGCGTAGTCCGCTGTGAGGTCTCGACCGATGACCGCGATGTCGCCATTGCCCAGCTCCCAGATGTCCGGACAGGAGGGGTCGTCGTTGGTGACACCCAACTGGACGGCGGACCTGCCAAGTCGTTTGGCGAAGTGCGCGACGGGGTCGGCTTCCCAAGGACGACTCATGAAATCCCCTTGCATTCGAGGTGATCCCGGAAATACTGTATGGCGACACCACGTTCGAGCGTCTTCACCACTTGACAACCGATGTTAGTGAGCACCACACCACCTCAGTCCGCATAAATGCGGACTCAACGCCCGTTCCGTCGAAATGGGAACACCACACAGGTCCGGTGGGAACACACGATCGACCGGCGTTATTCACACAGAGCGCATTTGCCGACTTCCGCCCCTCCATCTGGGCGACACACTTCCGGACTACCCCTCACTGTGTTGGTCGCACCGAGGGATGTCGCGCCCTCCTGACCGCAGTGAAACGAAGCCGTGGCCAGGGGCGATCACGCACGAGGTTCGTGATGTCGAGTTCGGATCCGGCGGAGCTCGGTGACCCCCGCCAAGGTGAACAGGCCCCGATGGTGCTTGGCATCTCCACACCGTTGGCACGACCCGGACAGGGCACTTACCGGCGCAAATCGAGAACGTCGCGTCAGCCAGCGCAGTTCACCGCCGTTCGAAGCCGCCGCACGTGGCCCAAACTCCAGATCTGCTCCACACAGCGGCGTGAATAGTTGCTGAACCGAACCCAACCGCCGAACACGCGTTCCCACACGCGGTGCGGAACTCGACCCGCACCGGCAACACCCAGGGTCATTGCGTTGTGGGGTAGCTGCTGGTCACGGCGTTGATCAGGTCGTGTGATCGGCGGTTGGCGCGGCGGAGGGCGCGGGCGATGTTGGTGTCGCCATTGGTGCGGTGCCAGCCGATTGCGGTGTTGCGCAGGGTGGCGATGACGGCCGGGCCGGTGCCGGTCCGGGCCTGGTGGGAGTCTTCACGGAACGTCACGTCGCGGACGTGGTGGACCTGGTTCTCGATGAGCCACTCGCGGCGGATCCAAGCCTGTAGCTCGCCTGGCGGGGCCTCGCCGGCGGGCAGGGACACGGTGAAGTAGGCCGTTTCGCGGGTGGTTTTCGCGTGGGTGGTGCGGCTGCGGGTGATCCGGATGGCCTGCTCGGCGTGGGGGAACGCGATGCCGCCGGGGATGTGCGGGGTGACGGCTTTGACGGTGCGGGTCTCGCGGCGTCCGTGACGGCGGTCGCGGGTGCGGTCACCGACCGGGATGTCGGTCCAGGGCAGGGATTTCAGTTGGGCGAACAACGTCGGTTGGTTGCCCTTGACCGCGGCCATGAGGTGGGCTCCGCGGGCGGCGACCTGGCGGGCGTGGCCGGTTTGGGTGTGCAGGGCGTCGGCGACGAACACCACGCCCTCCAGGGTGCCCACGACCTTGTGGACGGCGTCGAGAAGCGGTGTGAACGCGGGGATCTCGTTCGATTTCGTGTCCACGGTGACCTGGGCCAGGACGATGCCGGTGTCGGTGTCCAGCGCGGAGAGCAGGTGGACCTGTCGGCCGCCGTCGAGGCGGGCGCCGCGCAGGGTCTTGCCGTCCACGGCGATGACGCGGCGGTATCGGCCTGGTCGGACCGGTGGTGACCGCCGGGCGCGGGCGGTGAGCCACCCGGCGAGAACGGTGGCCAACAAGTCGGCGTCGAGGCGGGTCAATAACCTCCACATCGTTGTGCCGGAAGGAATGCGGTCGAACCCGAGCCGCTCACGGGCGTGACGGTCGAGATCCCGCAGCCAGTCGCTGATCGCAGTGAAGGACGACGCCCCGGCCAGGACCGCGCAGACCGCGACCATCAGCAGCGCCGACAACGGGTAACGGATCCCGCGCGGGTCACGCGGGTCCGGAACCTTCGCCAAGGCATCCAGCAGACCACCGTGCTCACCGTCGGTGACAGGCGGTGGTGGGCTGCCGACGCGGCCCGGCGTGACGGTCAGTGCGGTGATGGGAGAGGATGTCATCGGCGGGTGGGGTCTTCCTCGGAGTCGTGAAGCGTCGCAACTCCATGATCACCGATGCGGTCTCACCCGCCGCCGTCGCCTCCACGCAGGCCCTTCACTTCGCAAACTCCCAGTTCAGCGCCTTGGTGTCTGACTACGCAATCGCCCTGGGCAACACCGCAGCCAGCTGCTCGTCCCGCTCGTGTCGTGCCGCCGTCGTCTCCCTGCCGGGAAGTCCCTCGCCGACTCTGAAGCCGACCTTGGATGGACAGGCGGTCGCGAGGCTTCAAGAGAGTGGCACGTCAGCTCTTGGTGCCGTCGCCCGTGTCGGTCAGAACGATCCGGCTTTGGACGTTCGGCTCCCTACCCGGGCGGCGGGGGCGGAGGTGAAACGGACGTCGGTGCCCTCCCCGGTCACCGTGACCGTGACCCGGTCCCCCACCGGTACCTGCTCCACCCTGATGGGCAGCTGGTGGCTCCAGCCGCGCACCTGCACGTCGTCGACCGCGGCGAACCTGAGGTGGAACCGGATCCAGTCGTGCTCGGGCGGCGCCTCCCACGTCCGACGGGCGGCTTCGTCCAGCGGTCCTTCGAAGGACGCGGTGACGGCTTGGTCGCGTTCGTCCCAGTGCAGGGCGTAGAGCTCGAACGCCGACAGGTCAGATGTGCTCATGGTAAGTGTCGATCTCCGGTCCGGGGACCGCCGTGTACAGCCGCTGGTCCAGCCTGCTGGTGAACTCGTGCGGCCCGTCGTCCACCGCGTCCGGGGGCGAGTTGTGGGCGCTGATCCTGCCGAAGCGGAACTGCTCGGCGCACGTCAGCGTCAGGCGCAACGACTCACCGGTCACCGACACGGCCAACCTCGCCTCCGGCCGCTGCGCGAACTCGACCGACACGGTGGCCGGGAGCACCGCGCCGCCGGACAGCCGGACGTCGTCCACCGCCAGGAACCCCAGGTGTGCCTGCACGCGGCTGTAGCCGGGCACGTCCGAGGCGACCGGCAGGTCGACGCGCAGCGTGCAGCCGGGGCCGCGGCGCTCGAACCGGATCGATCGCAGCACCGAGCCGGTGAAGTCCGGTCCCTGCGGGTAGAACCGGGCCAGCAGCTTGGCGTCATCGGGTAGGAGTCGGTCTGCCCAGGCTGGGGTTGTAATAGTAGTGCTCCTGCGCTCCGGGGACTTGGCCGTTGCGGGTGTTCTCGTAGGGTCGCACATGGACGTGCGGGGGCTGGTCGCCCACTCCACCCTCGCCGAACTGGTGGCCGGTGTAGTGGTCCTGGAACGCGATCAGCTCGTCCCGGTTGTTGAGGTAGATCTCCTCGGGGAAGTAGACCGGCTGGTAGTTCTCGTCCAGGATCTGCCGGCCGCTCGGCGTCGTGGACGGCACCATGCGGCTGTCCAAGGGGTCGGAACCAGGCGGGACACCGGCGTCGGCGAGTGCCTGCTGCTTGGCTTCGTCCCCGCTGACGTCGCAGCTCTGCAAGCCGAGCGGGTCGATCTGCCGGGTGGGGTTCGGTACGTAGGCTCCGGGGTTGACCGACGGCACCAGTCCCAGCGGGTCGGGCGAGGCGTACCGCCCGGTCTCCGGGTCGTAGTAGCGGAAGTGGTTGTAGTGCCAGCCGGTCTCCGGGTCGTGGTACTGGCCCGGGAACCTCAGGGGACAGGCCGTCCCGCCCGCCTGGGACAGCGTTCGACCCCAGAGGGTGCTCGTGCGTCGCCACCCGACCTCGCCGCGGGCGTCGACCAGTTCGGTCGGGCTGCCGACGACGTCCGCCACGATCGCGTAGAAGCGCCGGTCGACCTCGTCCTGGTCGACCTGGGCGATCGGGGTGGCCGATCCCGGCTGGTACTCCCAGGTGCTGGTAGTGCCGCTGCTGTGGACGTGCTCGACCAGTCGCGTGCCGTCCCAGGTGAAGTCCAACCGCTCCACGGGGTTGCCGGCCGCGTCGAACCGCTCCTTCGCGATCCGCCTGCCCATCGGGTCGTAGCGGTACCGCCAGGTGGTGCCGTCGGGGGTGGTCACGCCGGTGAGCCGGTCCTCGGCGTTCCAGGTGAAGCGCCACAGGCGCACCTGCCCCGACAGCGTGCGGTGCCGCCGTTGCACCACGCGGCCCTGCCGGTCGTGGACGTAGGAGGTTCGGCCCGCACTGCGCAGGCGCATGGCGGCGTACTCACGCGGTCCTTCGGACCCGAGGTCCGCGACCGGTAGGTCGGCGCGGGTGATGTTGCCGACGGAGTCGTAGTCGTAGCGCTCGGACCAGCCCTGCCCTTGCACGGAGACGACGCGTCCCCGCCGGTCCAACACCAACCGGCGCTCACCGGTCGGATCGGTTATCCCCTCGACGTGGCCGTCCGATCGGTACCGCCAGCTGCGGTGGGTGATCGGCTGCTTGGCCGCGACGACCTGTCCGGTCAACTGGTGGGCGGGCGACCACGACTGGGTGACGGTGAGCTCGCCCAGGCTCCGCTCCACCTGACGGCCCAGCGGGTCGTGCTGGAAGGCGAGGCTGCCACCGGTCGCGTGCAGCGCCACCGGGTTGCCCGCCGCGTCGTACTCCCAGGCGGAGGTCACGCCCACCGCGGTTTCGCGGAACACGCGCCTGCCGACGGCGTCGAACCCGGACCGGACGGTGCGTCCGGCGACGGTTTCGGCCAGCACGCGGCCACGGGCGTCCCGCTCGTAGACGACCTCGGTGTCCGGGTTGGTCGCCCGGATCACGCGACCGCAGGGATCGCGGTCGAAGGTGGCCGTCCCGGTCGGTGTGTGCTTGGCGACCACGTCACCGTGGACGTCGCGCTCGTAGACGACCGTCTCGCCCATGCCGTTGGTGCGGGTGGACAGCCTGCCGACGGCGTCGTGGGTGTAGGTGAGCACCCTGCCGTCGAAGTCCGCCTCCCGCCGCAGACGGCCTGCGGCGTCGTACTCGTAGTGCCAGCTCAACCCGTGCGGGCCGACGACCTCGACGAGTCGCAGTTCCGTGTCGTACGCGTACGACGTGCGGGCGCCGTCCGGAGCGGTGCGGGCCGCGGGGAGGTCGAAGAAGGTGAACTCCGTGCGGGTCACCTGCCCGAGCGCGTCGACGTGCTCGACCTGGTTGCCCTCGCCGTCGTAGCGCCACCGCTCGGTGCTGCCGTCGGGCCGGGTGCGCGACAGCAGCTTGCCCTCCACGGTCCAGCTGTACCGGGTGGTGCCGCCGAGCGCGTCGGTCGTGGCGGCGACGCGACCGAAGGCGTCCCGCTGGTGCCGGGTGGTGGCGCCGAGCGGGTCGGTGATCGTGATGATCAGCCCGGCGTCGTCCGTCTCGTACCGCGTGACGTTGCCGAGCGGGTCGGTGGTGAGGCTCAGGTGGCCGCGTTCGTCGTACTGGAACCTCGTGGTGGCGCCGGCCGGGTCCGTTTCGACCACCAGGTTGCCGTGGGCGTCGTACTCGCGCAGCCACCTGCCGCCGGCGGGATCGGTGACCTCGGTCGCCAGGCCCGCGCCGGCGTAGGCGGCGGTGACGGTGGTGCCATCCGGTCGGGTGATCGCGGTGACGTCACCCTCGCCGTCGTAGGCGTAGCGGGAGGTGTGGCCGAGCGGGTCGGTCACGGCCACCAGCCGGTCGAAGCGGTCCCACTCGCGGGTGGTCACCGCACCGAGCGGGTCGATCTGCCGCACCACCTGACCGAGCTCGTTGAGCTCGTAGGTGGTCGTGTTGCCCAGGGTGTCGGTGTGCGTGGTGCGGCGGTCCTCGTAGGCGAAGGTGCCGTTGAGCGCCCCACCGGAACCGATGGTCGTGGTGGCCCGGCCCTCGTCGTCGTAGACGTACCGGTACCAGACGCCGTTGCGGTCGGTCCAGGAGGTGAGCCTGCCGTCCTCGTCGTGGGTGAAGCGCAACGCCGCTCCGGACGAGTTCGTCACCTCGGCCAACTGCCCCGCGTCGTCGTAGGCGTAGCGCGTCAGGGTGATCGGCTCGGGCGCGGATGTCAGCCGCAGCGCCGTCACCCGTCCGTCGGTGGTGTCGACCGCGACCTCGTACCCGCCGGAGTGGCGCAACCGCGTCGGTAGGCCCTCGTCGTCGTGGTCGACGAAGATCTCACCGCCCGCCCGTCGTCGGACGGCCGTCAGGGGCAGCGTCGAGTGCGCGTCCCACTCCGCGCCGACGGGTTGGAACTCCCACGCCAACCCCCGCTGCGGGTGCACCACCTCGTAGCCCGCGCCGCTGCGCCGCAAAGACAGTCGCGGACCGAAGTCCGGCAGCACGGTCTCCGCACCCTCCGGCTTGGGGAAGCGCAGCAGGCGCCCGTCCTCCGTCGCCAGCCAGACGTGGACCGGGCCGACCTCGACCCGCTGGTCCAGGGTGGAGGCCCAGGACGGGCCGAACAACCGCCCGGCCCAGTAGGACGACTGGTGGTGCCGGGAGAACACGAGTGGCAGCAGGCCGGGCAACGTGGCATCGGTCTGCGACAGCACCACCTCGCCGGTGGCGACGTCGATCGGGTCGTCCTCGCAGAACGGCCGGTCGGCCGACTGGGAGGCGTTGTGGGGGTCGTCCACCGTGCTGTCGATGTCGCCGTCGCGTTGCCCGCTGTTCCCGGTGCGGTCGGCCTGCCGAGGGCTGTCCGAGGACGTGGGTGTCGAGCCGTCCGGACTGGTGGTGTCGGGAGTGGCCGGGCTATTCGGGGTGGTGGCCGCCGAGGGAGTGGTGGTGCCGGAAGGGGAGGTCGTGCCGGAGGGCGAGGTCGTGTCCGCTGTGCTCGACGGGCTGGTGGTGCCGTCCGGGCCCTTGACGGTGGGCGCGTCGGGTGCGCTGGGGGCGCCGGCCGGGCTGGTGGTGCCGGGGCTGCTCGGGCCGTCGGCTTTGCGGCCGAGCTTGCCCAGCTTCTCCATGATCTCGCCGAGCTTGTCGAGGACCTTGCGGATGCGCGGGGTGACGTTGCCGATCGTCTTGACGAGCTTGCGGACGAGGTCGGAGATGCGGTTGCAGACGCGGGCGATGGTGGAGGTGGCCTGGGCGACGATGACGGGCGTGGCGAGGCCGAGGGTGGCGACGGCTTCGAGTGCCCAGGTGATGAGCTTGCCGACGACCTCGGCCACCAGGTCGCGGATGATCTCGCGGACTGCGGAGACGACCTCGCCCATCACCATCACACCGGTGCCGATGCCGTCGGCCAGGGTGGCGGCGCCGGCGATGGCGTCCGCGGTCTGCGCGGCGTGGCCGCGATAGGCGTCGGCGGCGGCGCCCTGCCAGCCCGGCGCGTCCTGGGTGCCCAGGTCGGCGGCGATGCGGCCGACCTCGGCGGCGACGTTGCCCCAGGTCTCGCTGAACGAGCGGATCACCGGCGGGTCGCCGGCGAACCAGTCCAGGGCTTCCTTGAGCGGCTGCACGTGCTCGATCAGCCACCCCACGCCGTAGGAGGCCACCGTGCCGATCGGGTCGATGACCATCGACAGCACTTCCAACCCGACACCGACACCTCCCAGCCCGGCCGCGACCCAGCTTCCGTCGGAGATGCCCTGCGCCAGGTCGTTCGCGGACTCGGCGATGCCGATGCCGGTGACCGCCGTCGTGTCGCTCTTCGCCGTCGCGACCAGGGGGTTGTTCACGTGTTCATCCCGTCGAAGCGCGCCGCCTCGCCGGTCTCCTGCGCGTCGTAGGCGCGGGAGGTCTCACGCAGGTTCGCCGCGTTGTCCGACATCGTCTCCGCCGCCTTGACCAGGGCCTCCACGCCCATCTCCTCGAACGGCTGCAACAGCATCGCGAACGGTTGGCACACCACGCCGTAGGCGGAGTCGTTCATCGCCACCGTCCGCGCCGCGTCCGCCGCCGTGCGCAGCCGATCCGCCAGACCTTCCACCCGACCGGCCAACGCCCCGATCTCACCGGTAACGGCCTCGTACCCCGTCATCGCGTCACCCCAGATAGCTCTCGTCGGTGAAGTCGCCGTCGTCCCGGCGCGGTCGGTGCGGCGGCGCGGTGGGAGGGCTGTCCGCCTCGACCTGCGGGAAGTTGCGCTCGGCGGTGGCCACGATGTGCTGTCCCGATGCGGTATCCCCGACCGTCTCCCCCACGATCCGAGCCAACTCGGCCGGGTAGGCGGCCTGGGCCTGGCGCATCGCCTCCATCACCGCCGCCGCGATCTGCTCCGGGCGCAGCCGCGACACCGCCTCGGTCATGGACACGTCACTGGGGATGCCGTTGGGGCCGACGGTCACGCTGACCGCTCCACCGGCGGCCGACCGGGTGAGCGAGATCCGCTCGACCTCCTGCCGCATCGACTCGTACCGCGCCGCCTTCTGCTCGGCATCGCGCTCCCAGTCGTCGACCAGGCGCTGCACGTTGGCCAAGGGATCGGTCATCGGCTTCCCCTCCGGTGACGTGGAAATCGCGCCACGCTACCTCGTGTGGGACGGAGCCCGAGGCGGTTTCGTTCCCGAGGTTGCCGGTTCAGCCCAACAAGGCACAGCCGATCATCGGCTTGGCGGATCCGTCTCAGAGTTCTACTGGTGCCGCGCCCAGCCTCGGGTGCTGAAGGTAGCGGCGGCGCGGTAGGCGTGGATGCCCGCGGCCGGGTAGTCGATGAGCCGGTCGGGCAGGGCATCGAAGGGGAACCAGCGGACCGCGGAGCACTTGTCGGGTTCGCGGTTGATCGGTGTCCCGGTCCAGCGGCGGGCTTCGAAGAAGAGACCGAGGCGGGGTTCGGGACCCGAGCCGTTGACGTGGAGGGTGTGGACCAGGCGCAGGTCGGCAGGGTCGAGGTGGACGCCGACTTCTTCCTCGGCCTCACGGACGGCGGCGTCGAGGACCGATTCTCCCGCGTCGAGCTTGCCGGAGGGCAGGTGCCACAGGCCGTCGAAAAGTGGGTTGGTGTCGCGGCGGCGGGTGAGCAGGACGTCGTCATCGCGGACGAGGAGGACGTGGACGTCGATCAGGTGCCGGTCGGCCATGGGTCCTCGGAAGCTGCTCACGCGGTTCGGGGCCCGGCGCAGCTTACGCGGTGTGTGATTCGTCGGTGTCGAGGTCGGCAGCAACGGCTGTGGCTGCGGCGAAGTTCTTCGTCGGAACCACTCGGCCGGGTTACCGCGACCTGGAGCACGGAACCGACAACATTTCGTCCGGAGCAACCGTCTGTCCAGACCGGTCGCCGCAGTCCACAGTGGACGGAAAAGCAAGATCACCCGCCACCTGCATTACCGCAGGTCAGCGGGCGATTCATGTGCTGTATTCAATTGGGGAGCTGAGGGGACTCGAACCCCTGACCCTCACGCCGCCAGCGTGGTCCGACCATTCCCCTGACCAGCGCAAACAGAGAACCCGCACGTCAGCCGGTGCCGTTCACCGCCGTTCGAAGCCGTAGCACGTCGTTCAACTCCACCGCCTGCTCCAGATCTGCTCCACATGCAGCGGCATGAATAACGGAATCAACTGAACTCATTCATCGAACGTGTGTTCACCTCTTGCGACGTAGAACTTGATTTGCGCTTGCAACGCTTCGTCCGCAGCACCTAAGGCCAGGGTGGACAGCAACGTCTGCGCCGGCTTCTGCCTCGACTTGCGCCGGTGCAACTTCTCCGCCCTCGACGCCTCGCAACAGCGCGCAGGGCGAACCCGGAATCGATTACATCCGGCCAGCTGACGCCGACGAGCGGTACATCATCCACCCGCTAAAGCTGAGACACCGGACGACTACACCAAGGCGGTCAACGACTTTCCGCCCGCCATGCGGGAGCCACTGACGCCGTCCAAGCCCCGTGTCGCTCGAGCCTCACCGTGGCGGCGTCAAGGGAAGTTCAACCGAGATCGACCCCATAGACGCATTTGGACCACCGAACAAGCCCGCGACCCACCGACGACCAAACAGGCGGAGAAGCACTCGAAGCTCCTCGTGGCAGTCCTACTCTGTCGAGAAGTCACCGCGGAAGCACCGCCATGTCTCATGCGCGCTCGAGGCTCCTCGACATCGGGCTGAAGAAGACCCGCTTCCGAGCAATCCTCGCAATATCCAGGTCTTCCGCAGATCACGTGCCGATTCACTCGAACGTGTGCAATCGAGTACCATCGGCGTTACCATGCCCAGTACCGTCAGGTGACCATCCAGGGGTAGTAAGTGCCGCACCGACCCGAGTCTTCCGCGCTCGATCCGGATGCAAGTCGATTAATCAGAAAGATGATCGTCCGATCCGGCGATAAAGATTTCCCTTTGCGTCGATTGTACGTACACGCCACGCCGGAAATTGCCGATCAGATCAAGGTCGCCTCCGAAGGTACGGCGAACGAGATACCGGTGCCGCTCTACCGGATAGCCGAGTACACCCACGCCTTCGAGTACCCGCGAGGCGTTCCCGACTGGTTACCCTCCCTGCTAGACCAACTGGAGCGGTCACTGACGCCGGTCGTACGCCCAGCCAATCTGGACCTGGTCCTTGTACTGGGTCGGTACAAACCGACGCGGTCGGATCAGAACACGTCGATCGGCGCCCGATTAAGCGTGGCCAAGTACAGTCCCAAAGACGACAGGACCCGGCGAAGCGCGCGAGTAGACGTGGTGGCCGCCTTGTCGAACGCCATCGAAGGACATCGCCTGCTCGCGAGTGCGTCGCACCTCGTCGCTGTGCCCGGCCACACGGCCGACGGGACCAGCTTCGGCGAGTGGCTCGTCGCCGAGGTCGCCCGGAGCACGGGCAAGCGACTCGTGGAGACCACGGATCCCGGAGGCATGCGGCTACCGGCGAAGGAACGGCATGCAGATGCTTCGCCCCCGACGTTCAAGATCGAGGAGACGCTTCCCGGTACTTCGGTCGTGGTGGTCGACGACGTGTACCGATCCGGAACCAGCATGGGTGCCGCCGCGCGAGCGGCCCGCGCCGCCGGAGCCGCTAAGGTCTTCGGATTGGCCGTCGCCCTCGTGGGGAAGTGATCCGGTGCTCGACCTGCGTCATGCCCTCACTGCGTTCGCCAAGCTTAAGAGCCCTGGCAAGATCTCGGCCTATCTAGCGGAGCACGGCCGGCACTCGCTCGCCGACCTCTACGAGGAACTCGACAACGAGACCCGCGACAAGGTCGACCAGCAAAGCGAATCTTTAGACCGCATGGGTGTCGGTGTTTTCGTGCACCTGCCGTCAGATTTCCCCGATGCGCTCGTCGTCGATGGCAGACCCTTGGCACCGATCGTGTTCCACTGGGGAAACCCAAAACTCCTGGATGAGCCTTCGATCGCAATCGCAGGTGCACGGTCGGCCGAAAAACGGGCTCTCGACGCTACTCGGGCGTGTGCCAAGACGGCCGTTGACCGCGGGTTTGTCGTGGTTTCCGGCTACGCGAAAGGCGTCGACACCGTAGCCCACCTGGCTGCCCTCGAATCAGGCGGCCGAACCGCCGCAGTTCTCGCGGAAGGCTTCAACCACTTCAAGGTCAAAGAGATCTACCGGGAGCACTTCGACCAGGAGCGGGTGGTCGTGCTCTCGCAGTTCGCCCCGGCACAGCCTTGGCGTGCGCACGCCGCGATGACTCGCAACAAAGTCGTCTACGGCATGAGCCGTGCACTGCTCGTAGTCGAAGCCGGCGAAAGCGGCGGAACCCTCGCAGCTGGCGAGGGCGCTCTCGCTGCGCGCAAGCCGGTCTACGTCGTCGATTTCGGGGACGAGACCCTCGCAGGCAGTCGACTGCTGGTACGGCGCGGTGCTGTGCGAGTGCGGTACCGCAGCGAGTTCGACGAGGTGCTCACCGGTCTGTTGGCCGCGCAGGAGTCGGGCCAGCAACAGCTCTACTGAGCCCGTAGGTTCCCAGAACTCCGCAACGGGTCACCCACGTTGGGAACTTGCCCCTGGATGTCGGAAACCAGACATACTTGGATCCTGACGATCCGGGTGGACAAGAGTTTCGTTCAGATGGTGATGAAGCACCATCCGCCGGAGTTCCGGGCCGAGGCGGTCGCGCTCTACCGGTCCCCGCCCCGGCGTGACGATCAAATCGGCCCCCGCCGCCGTTGGGTTTCACCGGAAGACTCCCGTGACCACCTCAACTCGATCTGGAAGGCGTTCTGTTCGTTGAAGGCGGACCGGGTGCTGTTGCGCCCGGTACTCCCGCCGAGGCCTGGTGCCCTACCGGCACGTCGCGTCGCTCCAACGGCGACTGGACGACCGGATCCCGGGAGGCCGCAGCCCTCGACGCGACCGGCTAGGCGTACCCGGCATTGGGCCAGTACGAGGACTCCGCCGAGTCGCGGCCTGCAACGATTCGATGGCGCACCGCCTACGCGCCGAAGCCAACGTCCTACGCCAGCCTCCCGCCGACGACCTGACCATCGTCCCGCAAATCGGGTACGCGGTTCAGGACATCCACCGGGGCCTGATCCAGTCAGACGATCCGCGCGTCGCAGTCACACCCGAGACGCACGAACCCCACCACACCAACGAACTGAGCCCAACAACCGCCAATCCATGTCAGCTGCGGCGAAGTGCAGCTAACAAGTTGATCCGCCAGCGTGGTCCGGCCACTTCCCTGACCGGCACAAACCGAGAAACAGCACGTCAGCCGATGCCGTTCATCGTCGTTCGAGGCCGTCGCACGTCCTTTGACTCCACCGCCTGCTCTAGATCTGCTCCACGCGCAGCGGTGTGAATGACGGGGTGCCCTGGCTCACCTGCCGAGCACCCGGCCCCACACCACATCACCCCTTCGACATACCGACCAGCGGTTCGAGCACGTCGAACGCCGACTGCCGGGTCAACTCCTCATGGAACCGCTGGTTCCGATATCCGCGCAAGCAGCCGTAACAAGAGGTCTCGGCACCGCAGTCGCAGTCGCGGACCCGATCCCGCGCCGCCTCGACGACCCTGTCCAGCGCCTCGGCGATGCGCAGTACCCCACCGGCACCTCCGGGAACGGTGTCGAATAGGACGATGCCGATACCGCCGCCCGGACGCGGGTGAAGGGTGCCGTCGATGTCATCCCTGTTCAGCTCCAGTCGCTCGGCCGCACCTTCGAGCAGGGCGTACAGCAGCGATCGCCAAGCACCAGGGTCGGGTGTCAGAGGCCCGACCAGGGGACCGAAGGTGATATTCATCAGGTCCGTCTCGTAAGGGTGAGCTAGTGAGCGCTGCCTCATCGGCCCCGTGCACTCGGTGCCCCGGAGCAGGTGCTCGTGCGTCGATTTCGGCCTACTGCCGTCGAGCGCACGACCGGCACCGCACCAATCGCAGATCAGGTATCCCGTGCGGTTAGGCCCCTCGGAAAGGGCGATCAATCGGCCGCGCGACCCGGCCACCACATCCAAGGCTCCACCGCTGGGCGCCAGCCAGGTAGTCGTCGTGGTCGCCTCGGCCGCCAGCGCGAGGACGTGGGTCGCCCCGTTCCAACTCCGCTTCGGCGGCGTGGTAGTGGTTCGACGTGGCTCCGGTTCCGTGACGAAGCCGAACTCGGGGACGTAGTACTGCCTCGGCGCACGGGTCGCGACCACCGAGCACGAGGGACAGGTCGGATCGATGTCGTCCTCGCCTTCCCAGTAGTGCCGGCAGTGCTCGCACACGAAGTAGTGCTTGCCGATCAGCTCCCGGTCGGGAAGCCGGTAGACGCCTCCCGAGCGCCACAGGTGGCCACCTGCTACGACCTCGCCGCCTGGGGCGTACTCGTGAATGGCCGCTGACAGGTCGCGCGTGAGTTCCAGCTTGCGGCCGACCGGGGAGCTCGAGTAGGTGGTGCGCAGCTCGACGGTGTCGACGGGAAACCCGTATTTCGGCAGGACGTTCCGGTTGGCGAGGAAACCCAGTAGATCCCGCTTGGTGAGCGTGTTGATCGCCATCTCGTAGCGGGTGACGAGGTGGCCCTTCCGGTCCTCAAAGGCCCGCAGCCTGCGCTCTTCGAAGATCGTGACGTCCTGCACGAGCTGGGCGCGAACCTCCTCCAGCAGCTTGCTCAACTCGTTCACCCACGCGTCGGTGTCCACGCCGATCTCATCCCGGACTCGTTCGGGAAGGACGCGCACCAACGACTGGCGAACCTCCGGTGGAACAGGCGAGAGGAACGCGTGGACGCGAGTGGACGGCGCCCGGTCACCAAGAAAGAAGTCACCGGCGGTCGACCAGGTCTCACCGGCGGTCCGCTTGGCGTGCCGGAAGAACGCGGACAGCGCGATCGAGTGGGCGTGGCGCCGGTCGATCCGCTCGTTGCCGAGGGGCACGTGTGGCGCCCGGGTCTCGCCCGCGATCATCGAAACCGGGTCGGCGTAGCGGGTGAGGTCGTGGGAGCGCCGCTGCGCGTAGGTCACCACCAACGCCGCCGAGTCGGTGCGCCGGCCCGCCCGACCGGCGCGCTGCACGTAGTTCGCGGTCGTCGGGGGCATGTTCCGCAGGACCACGGACTGGAGTTCCCCGACGTCCACACCGAGCTCGAAGGTGGTCGAGCACGATAGTATGTTGACCTGTCCGTTGACGAACCGCTGTTGGATGTCAGCGGCTTCCTGGCTGGTCCACTGCGCAGTGTGCTCCATCGCCAGCATGGGCACCGGGTTCATCGACGCGTACATCAGCCGATAGTGGTTGTTGTCCTCGGCTGCGGGCGGAACGGTGAACTCGTGGAGCCGCCCCGGACACCCGAGGGTGGGGCAGACGCCCCGAACCGAGAGTGACGTGATCCGCCGGCAGAGGTCGCAGCGGTGCACGGGACGCGTCGTCGATGCCAGCTGGAGCCAGGTGTGGTCGATTCTGCGGACCGTCCCGAGTCCGCGGATGTTCTCCGTGGTCAACCATCCGTCCCGCCAGCTACTGATCAGTTTCCAACACCCGCGCAGGAGTGCGGTGGCGTCCATGTCCGAACCCAATGCCCGCAGGACGCGGTCCGCGTAGTCGAGTCGACGGTTCACCCCTCGCGTAGGCAGCCAGCTCAGCACCTTCCGCTTGCGTTCGGCGCCGTCCTCGCGAACGTAGATGGGCCCTCGGCGAGGGTCGAAAGCCTCGTCGTTCGGGTCCACCCCCTCCGGCATGTCGAGGACGCCTTGCTGTCGGAGGCTGCGGAGCAGTTCCTCCAGGAACGCCCACCCTTCGTCCTCTGTGAGCCCGAGGGCACGGAGAGGTGGGGGAAGTTGCCAACCGCGGCCGCGGCCCATCTCGACCCGGAGCAGTCCCAAGCCCTCCAAGGACTGGCGGTCGTCGACGGACACCAGTTCCTGCATGATCCACAACAGGACTTCGCGCTCCCGCTGTTGACGAGACATGCGGCGGGTGAAGACGCCGGCGAGATCAGCTGCTTTCGCCGCGTGGAAGGCCAGATCGGCGATGCCGGCGGATTCGTCGTCACGAGCTGCCGCGGCCAGTCCCTTCAGCAGGAGCGAGCGGTGCTGGATGCCCGAGTAGCTCGACTCCAGGTAGGGCGCGAAGAACGCCGCCGCCTGCCTGCTGTCGCTGAACGTCAGCAGCTTGCGCCCCTCGCCGGGCTGATCCGCCAGGTCGTCGTCGGGCGACGGCGGTTGCGCCTGGTAGAGCGCGGTCGCCAGGACGGACACCGCCGCGTCGTTACCGCTCTCGAACAGGCGCACCATGCCCGACTGGCCCCTCGCCCCGCACGAGGCGCACCCGCTGGGGGAATCCTCGTGCGTGTCGAGCAGGCGGACGGGCCAGAGCAGGTCGCCGGTGCAGCCCGCCTTCCCGCACTCCGCGCGCGGAGCGGTGTGGAGAACGCCACACGACACGCACAGGAAGCGGTCCTGGGCGGTGAGTTGCCGTGTGTCCTCCAGCGCCTCGTCGTCCTGGTCCACCAGCATCGGCGCGTCACCGAGCAGCAGCCAGCCCTTCCTGCCCTCCGCGCCGGCCCGCGGGACGAACCGGTCACCGTTGAGCACTGTGCCGGTGAGGTGGACGGCACCGCACCGCTTGCAGGCGCCGAACTCGAACATCGCGCCTTCGCAGGACGGGCATGTCTCGTGCCTGCCGAGCGACACGTGCGGCCCGGACGAGGTCAGGCAGGTGAACGCACCTTCGGTGGCGCGGGCGAACAGGTGGTAGCGGGCGGACAGCACCGGGGAACCGCTGCTGTCGTGGACCGCGCTCCCCACCGCGACCATCGCCGCCAGGGCCTCGCGCGGGTGTTCCTCCGCGGGCAGCAGTTCGGCGGCGAGCGCGTCGAGCGTGTCGGGTCGTCGCGCCAGTGTGATCCGCAGCTCGGCCATGCCGGATTCATGGGCGAGCGCCGTCCCGGCGTCATCGGCGGCGAACCCGTGCTCCTTCGCGAGCCGCAGGACCTCCGCCCCGAGGTCGGCTTCGAGGGCGAGTTCGCGGTAGGCGGCCCCCGGCAGCGGCCCCCAGAACGGTCCTGTCGGCATCTCCACCCGGGCCGCCCTGACGAGGTCCTGACGCGTCGGGTCGTCTTCCACCCAATCGAAGGGGGCGTCGAACAGCTTGGTCGCGAAGTTCATCACCTTGGGCGGGTCGTCGCCGACGGTCGCGCTCGTGGCGATGCACTGCACCTTCGCGTCGGGAGCCACCCGGTCGCGCAACCTGCGCAGCAGCATCGCGACCTCGGCGGCCTTGGCCCCGTCGTAGACGTGGGCCTCGTCCAGGACGACGTACCGCCAGCTCCGCCCCTCGAACAGCTCCAAGTCGGCCGGCCTGAGCAGCAGGTACTCCAGCATCGCGTAGTTGGTCAGCAGCAGGTGCGGTGGCTGTGCCCGCATCTCCTCGCGGCTGAGCAACTCGTTCGACAGGCGGGGCTGTCCCGGGTTGAGCGCCTCGAAGGACTCGACGCCTCGACGCACGCTGTCCGGGGTGTCCCCCGTGTAGCGGCCGAACGTGATGGCCGGGCTGTCCGCCAGCAGGCTCCTGAGCCTCTTGAGCTGGTCGTTGGCAAGGGCGTTCATCGGGTACAGCAGCAGGG
Organism: Actinosynnema sp. CA-299493; assembly: GCF_050946825.1. NCBI lineage: Bacteria > Bacillati > Actinomycetota > Actinomycetes > Pseudonocardiales > Pseudonocardiaceae > Actinosynnema > Actinosynnema sp. CA-299493. The sequence continues at coordinate 1,134,430 of NZ_CP191993.1, read as the reverse complement.
CGCGCACCCCCGGCCCGAGTTCGCCGCGGGCGTGCTCAGCGGCCAGCGAGTTCAGCACGGGCAGCAGGAAGCTCTCGGTCTTGCCGGACCCCGTGCCGGTGGCCACCACCAGGTTCCGGCCTCGCGCCGCCTTGTGCAGTGCCTGCTCCTGGTGCTGGTAGAGCGGGCGGTCGAGCGGCAACGCCCGGCTTTCCAGGCTCGCGAAGGACGAGGTGAGGACACCCTGGTCGATCAGCTCGCGCAAGGTGGCGCCGGTGGCGTACGGCGGTGTGGCTTCGAGCAAGGGCCCCTTGGTGAGCATCGGGCTCCGGGCGATCTCCTCCGCGAGCGCGCTCGCGATGCGCGGCTCCCGGAGCGGGAGCAGCGACCCCAGGTACCGCCGGTAGCTCTCGACGATGAGCTCACTGGTCGCCAGCGAGTCCAAGGTGCGGTTCACCCTGCTCCCCCTCTTCATGCGTGATCAACAGCTCGGCCAGGACCAGGTCGAGCACGACGAGTTCGGGAGCGATCCCGGCCAAATCCGCCCACACCTGTCGGAATCCCCGCTCGACGCCGCGACAAGCCGGAACCCCTCTGGCGGCGAGTCTCGCGACGACGGCGAACGCACAGGACGCGGCCGGGATGTTCCACCACCCCGTCCTGCCCGCCGGTGGCTTGCGGGCCTCGATCTGAACCCGGAGCACCGGCCGGTCCACCACCAGGTCCGCCAGACTCCTCAGCCACGTCGAGGCCGACCGCCCCACGTCCCCGACGCGGTCTTCGTCGCGCCGGTCGAACAGCCGGCGAGCGGCGACCGCCCTGCTGTCGGCGTCCAGCAGGCCGTGCGGCACCACTTGGGCGGCCCGCCACAGGCCCTCCAACTGCGGGGGTGACATGGCGGTCAACGGAATCGTCTCGGGGCCGAACCGCCCGACACCCGCGTGCGGGTCGTTCCCCTTGGCGACGATCACGTCGACGGAGTCACCGCACTGGCGGCGGGCGGCGTCGAGGCAATCGTCGTCCGCGGCGGCTCCGACGAGGGCTCCGGCCAGGGGTGACACCGCCCAGAGCAGCCGCGCCGCCTCGGCGTGATGGCGACCGGGCACGCGGGACGACGCCAGTCCGGCCGAGATCACCGCGGTCACGGTCTGGTCCGGGGCCAGGTGCAGGTCGACCAGCGCCTTGAGCGCGTCGATGGTGCTCCGCCGCAACGGCCCCGCGCACGTGTCCCGAAAGTCGACGACATCACGAGCGTTGCGCAGTCGAGGCGCCAGGTGGATCAGCATCCAGAGCCGGCGCAGGTCACGGACGCCCGCCGGGAACCCACTCGCACCCGAGACGAACCGGGACAGCGCCTCCTCTTCAGGATCTCCGCAGGCCAGATGCCCTTCGCCGAATACCCTGGTGTACTGCTCCGGCCAGCTGGGCCACTCGACGGGCACCCAGGGGTCGTCGACCCGCAGGTCCACGAGCAAGGGACCCGCGTGGCGCAACTCCGGCGGCAGGGCGACGCTGCCGTCACCGGTCACCGGCACGACGGCCGGAGCCCGCCACGGCGCCGTCGTCGCGTAAACACCGGCGGTGAGGCCGTCCATCGGGACCGGCTCCACCAATTGGAGGTGGTCGCCCGCTCGCCGGACGCCTTCCGCGAGGCGGCGTGGCCGGACCGTCGCCAACCGGACCGGTCTCCCACCGAGGTCGAGCACCAGCTCCACACCGTGGTGTTCTGCGACGGTGTCCGCAACGCGGACGAGGTCGTAACGCGCCGTACCGGCCTCGACCCGACCACTCGGCGGCACCGTCTGGACGACCGCTCCCGGCACGGCCACCTGGAGCGGTGGGACGTCGGCGGCTTCCGGCACGCGCACCAGCAGCACGCCCGGCTGATCGGCGAACACGTCGGCGGCGATGCGCAGAGACCCGGCCGACCAGACCAGCGACTGATCGGCTCGCTCGTGCATCACCTGCAGGTGCGGCGGCGTGACGACCAGCGGTTCGGTCTCGGTCGGAGTGCGGTACTCGACAACCTCGGCCCTCACGTCCGAAGCGAAGTCGAGGACGCGCGGAGCAGCCGTGGCCCCGACCGGTGCGATCAGTTCCGCCCGCCCACGCTCCAGCCCGCTCCCCTCGAAGACGCGCACCGCCGGCTGGAAACGGCTCTCCAGCCCTTCCGCGACGAACAGGGTGCGATTCAGTCCTCGACCGAGCGGTCCGCGCACCGTGATGTCGAAGGACCCCAACACCGGATGCGGCAAGTCTTCCCACAGTCCCGTGAACGAGTGCGGCGCTGTCACGGTGCGGCTCGTGGACAGGATGGGAATGTCATCGCCACCGCGCCGGAGCTCGATGGTCCACTTCGTCTCCGCGTCCTCACGACCCGGCAGCCAGATCGCGGGGAGTTCCGCGTGCACGGGGGTGCCGTACGGGGTGGTGATACCGACGACGGGGCGACCGAGCTCCACCCGCGGCCGCGCGTAACCACGGATGGGACGTCGCGTAGTCGGAATACCCGCCAACTCCAAGGAGCGGACACCGGCAAGGCGCACTTGCCTGAGCCTCCAACCCGTCCACCCGAGGGGGAGCTGGCCTTCGATGGTGACCCGGAGCGGGCCATCCCCGGCCAGTTCGTGCTCATCCGGGTAGACGACCCAGACGTCGTCGGGAGGCAGGGGCATGTTCGCCGCCAAGCGCCTGCCGTCGGCCGTGAAGACCAGGAGCGGGGACTTGGCGTCGACGACCGTCAACTCCGTCCGGTCACCACCGTCATCCGTCGCGACCACCACCGTGCGGACCGGCTGCAACAGCGTGAAGGCGGAGGGTGGCACCGACTCCGCCACCCCCTCCCACTGCGCCTGGCCGCGAACCGTCCTGGTGATGCCGTCGGCGGTCACCGTCCACGCAGCGGAGCCGCCGAGCACTTCATCGAGCGCGGGCAGGATCACCTCCACGCCGCGTCCGAACGGGTCGAGCCCGATGCGGGGCCGCTCGACACGACGGCGGCTCGAAGCGCCGGAACGCCGCGGCTGAAGCCGCAGGACACCGGCGGAAGCAAGTTCCTGGGCACGAATCGCCACCCGTGCCGGCAGTGCCACCCCCTCCAGGTCTGGGGTGAAGTCGCCGAGCCGGTCCAGCAGGTCGTAGGTGCGACCCACGAAGTCGAGCGCGTAGTCACTTCCGTGCTGCAGGAACCGGCGGGCAGGCACGTCCAGTTCATTGATCCTGTTGGGCACCGCGATCGCCCAGTCGAGAAACCCCTCGGGGTCGAGATCCGGGTCGAGAGCCCTGCGGTGGGCAAGGAGGTGGAAGTAGTCGTCCAGGCAGTAGGTCGGGATGCCCGTGTGCATGAGGATCGGCCCCACGTACTTGGTGCGCATCTCCGCGAAGTCGGGCATGCCGAGTCGACGAACCGCGGTGTGGAAGCCCTGTCCCCAGATGACCCGATCCCGCTGGTCACCGTCGTACTCCAAGCCCTCCCACAGCTCTGGCCACAGCTCACCCTGCCGGTATTCGCGGGCGGCGATCCCTGTGAGGGCAACGGCGACGCAGGCGGGCCATCGCGTGAAGATCATTTCCGCGTGCCCTCGGGCGAGCCACTTGTCGTACATCCGACCAAGGGCCTTCGCCGCCTGCCTCGAGTGCTCGTCTTTGACCTCCAGCTCCGCCACTAGCGAGCACCCCCGAAGGCGGGACGACCACTGCTTCTCCCGGAGGTTGAGCAGCTCGTCGGAGGTAACTTTCGGAGGTGCGCTGACAGCCGCACTTCGCTCTACGACCATCGTCGTCCTCCTCGTGCAGTCAGGAGTGTTGACCGACTCATCGCCAGGGCGCACCGACCGTTACACCGCACATCCAGAAGACAGCGATGCCTCACGACAGCAGCGGATAGGCCGCTCGCGGAAACCCGGTCGAGGAGCCTGCGACGACCAGGACAGCGCGGAATCGCGAAAATTTCTCCCCTTGCAACAGCGAATGCCCATTTCCATTCGCCGTCGCTCGCATGTGAACAAGGAGTTTCACCGCGACGGTGCACGTCATGGCGCAGTTGGAGCGGGAAGGGAGGCTCCTGGTGAGCTCGACCGGCCGGTAGAGAGGTTCCCTCGGTCTCGTGTATGCGGCGGCCGTCCGCAAACAGAAGGAACACTTGGTTGGTGACGATTCCTCCTGGAGCCACATGATCGGCGGGTACTGGAAGAAGATGTCGACGCGGGTACGCAGATGGCGCCTGTGTCAGACCTGCTCGCGCCACCAGTCGTCGCCGAAGTCGTGCCAGTGCTCACCGACCGAAGCCGTCCCGCTGCTGACCGCGGCACTGGACGGGACCACCGCCTGTCCATCGCCGGCGGTGAGAGTGCGCTGCGCGGCCTGAGCCACGCCCACCGACTCCTCGGCGACGCCGCACGAGCCCACCAGTTCATCCGGGACGCACTGAACCATCGCCCGCGACCACCGCACCCCGGCTAGGCACTGGGCCGGTACGAGAACGCCACCGAGTTCCACCGGTACGCGGTGGACACGTTCCGGCGATTCGACGAAAGATGGGCACTGGCCGTCGCGCTGCACAACCTGGCGACGGCCCTGCTCACCAACGACGACTCACAGACCGCAGCAACCTATCTGGATGAGGCAGCAGCCCTGCTCGCGGCCTACGACGACCCGGCGGCGCGCCACCTAAGCACCGAGGTCGAAGCCCTGCACCGGCCTCCCGCCAACGACACACCCACGACCTGACCACCGCCCCGCAGATCGAGGCGCGCGGTTCAGCACACCTATCAGGTCCGGTCAGCCAAGCAATCCGCGCCGCAGTCATAACCGAGACGCACGGACCCCGCCACATCAACGAACCGCGCCCAACACCCGCCAATGCACGCCAACTGCAATCCACGTCTTCAAGAAACACGAGACCGCCGCAGGATGAAGCGCCCAGTGCCACGGGCTACACCAGCCACCTCCTACGAGGACAGGTCCAGTTCCTCACCGAATGCTCGTCATCACGGTCAACGGCCCCCAATTGCCCGCCGAAGCAACTCAACCTCTACGGTGTTTCACAACTATACTTCGACAGCTTGGATTAAGTGCTTTTGAGAGCGTCTCACCGACTAATCGGCAGGTAAGGACTGGGCTTTCCGTACCAGCTGATGCGCAGCGTGTCTCTGGCCCGGGTTACCGCGACGAACAGTAGTGACCTCGCCTTGCGCTCCTCCCGTTCGCGACGACGCGGGTCGTCGATGTGCTGGTTGCGCGGAATGATGCCGTCCCGCACGCCGACGATCGCGAGGCGCTGGTATTCAAGCCCTTTGAATCGGTGCATCGTTCCAACGTGCACCCCTCCATCGCCTTGTTGGCCCTCTTTTGTCAGTTCGGCACAGGTGATGCCCGTGTTCGTCAAGTGGTGGATGACCCGGCCGACCATCTCGCGATCCGCCACGCACACGGCCAGGCTGCCCCGAGAGTCACGCCGGGTGTCGTCATTGCCCACCTCGACCTCTTCACGCCACTGTTCGAGCGTCTCTCCCAGGCGGGTGAGTTCGTCCTGCCACGAGGTGCAGGCAACCAACTCGGGAACCGGGCCGCGCAGCACTGACCGGTATCCGGCGAGGTTGTCCGTTCCGTCGTCGAGGTCGTCGTAGGCGACCTGCCCCGAGGTGATGATCCCGACCGCGTGGGCGAGGATCTCCCCGGTGGTCCGGTAACTCAGCGTCAGCTTGGACGACCGGCCGCGGATGTTGACCCCGACCGTGCCGAGCGTGACCTGGTGGTCATAGATGCGCTGGTGGGTGTCTCCGGCGATGAAGAGGTCGTCCGATGCAGGCGGGGCCATCGCTCGCAACATCCTCCAGTGCGCGGCGCGGAGGTCCTGCGCCTCGTCCACGACGATGTGCCGGTAGCGGTGACGGAGGTGGCGTACGCCCGAGTTGTCGTCCTGCTGCCCGGTTCCGTCGGCCGCCTCGATCCTGGCAGCCCGTTCCCGTTCGAAGCGGGCAGCGCGTTCGGCTGCCTGGCCCCAGGTTTCGATGCCGTCCTTGTCCAGGCGTGCGGTGAACTGCTCCAGCAGCTTCCAGACCTGGTTGCGTTCAGGACGAGTCAGTGAACGACCGCGGCCGGCACGACGGGCTTCGAAGTACTCCTTGCGGGTAATCAACGACTGTCCGAGGACGACCTGGTCCCACTCTTCGAACAGGAATTCGGCGCCCCAGTGTTCGTTGCCCGTCTCTGCGAGCACCTCACGCAGCACGGTTATCGCTGCCGCTTCGTGCACCCGTTGCTTGACCGCACCGGAACCGCTGTTCTCGCTGAGGACCCTCGCGGCGAGTTGGTCGATGTGGGCGATCTCGACGCGTGCCGACAAGCCGGGTTCGAGCAGTGACGCGAGGCGTGCCCGGAGGTCCGTGGCGAGGTTCTTGGTGAAGGTGGTCAGCAGAATGGGTCGGTTCGACCCGGGTGGCAACTGCTCGGCCAAGTACTTCACGCGGTGCAGGGCGACAATCGTCTTGCCCGTGCCGGGTCCACCGGACACCCTGGCCGGACCGTTGTAGCGCCGGCCGACCAGTTTCGCCTGGCTGGGGTGCAGGAAGACCTTCCAGGCCCGGAAGTCGCCTTCCTCGATGGCGTACTTCAGGTCTTCGTCGATGGTGGTGACGGTGGTCCGCGCCAGGGCCGCGCCGAAGTCGTCCGCGTAGTCGTCGGCCAGTTCGACCTCGACCTCGGCGGTGATCTCGCGACGTACTTCGTCCAGGGTCAGGCCCGCGGCCAGGCCGATGAGGATGTCTTTGGACAGCAGCGGCGCCCCGGCGACCAACTGGTCCAGTTCCTCGCTGCTGGTGACGAGGAGGGCCAGTTCTACGAGCGATTCGCTGACGCCGAGGGAATGCAGGTCCGCTGCGGTGACCCCCACGAGTAGCGGCGACGCCGCTGGACGTGGGGACACCTCGGCGGCTTCTTTTTCGGTGCTCTCCGCAGCAGCGAGGTCCGGCTCGGCCGGTGTCAGGGTGATGCCCGCCCGGTGCAGGACACTGTCTCCGACGATCGAGAGGTCCACGAACTCGATCTCGCCGGTGATCCGGTTCACCGCGACCGACAGTTCCTCGTAGACGTGCTTGCGGTGGCGGACCGCGATCACGACCCAGCTCTCCACGCCCGCCTTGTCGACACCGGCCTTCACCAGCAGCGCCCGGTACGACGGGTCGATCCTGGCCCGGAACACACGGCCGTTGCCCTTGAGGGGCTTCAGATCGAACTTCGCGTGGTGCGGGTTGTCCCGGAAGAAGTGGCAGAAGTCGAAGAAGACGCCTTTCACCGACCGGTCGAGTTTGTACAGCTCCTGCTCGGCCTTGGGGTGCAGGCTGATGCGCGCGGTCATCGGTGTGCGGAGCCTTCCAGGTCGGGGGTCGCGTCGGGTAGCAGGGCGAGCAGCGACTCGAGGTGGTCGAGCCATTCCGCCGCCGTGCGAACGGTCCATCCGGCGGAGGCGTAGGCCTCGTCACGCTTCCGCGCTTCCTCGTCGTCACGCCGTTCGCCCAGGACACCCACTCCCGGCCCGAGGTGCGGCCAGCCGAAGTCGATCTGCCACCGTCGCTCGCCCAGCTCGTGTCCGAACACCGGTGCGCGTTTGCCCCGGGCGGCGAGCACGCGGGCGAGCTTGGTGAGATCCGAGTTCGGCTCGTCTTCTTCCAGCAGGTCCAGGATGTCGTCGTGCCAGGCGGCGTCCTGCAGCAGCTCCGCCACGCCGTGCTCTGCGGGCGACCACTCGTCGACAACGGACGACTCGCGTCCGGGTCGTCCGGGTCGTCCTGTCGATTCGACGCCGAAACGTGCTGTGGCCAGCGATTCCAGTTCGCCGATGCCGCCGCAGACCGCGAGCGTCTCCAGGGGGTAGGACCTGGCCCGGCTGTCCGCCAGCTGCACGCCATCGCCACCGGCGTAGGCGAGGAACTGCACCAGGTTGGACCAGTACAGCCACGCCCGCCACCGCAGCTTGTGCTCGGAGGTCCCGAGGGAGTCGTCCTCGTCGTCGAGAACGGTGAGTGCGGTCCACCGGATTTCCCCGGCCGCAGTGCCCCGTGACGCGTCAAGTGCGTAGACGATCGGCAGGCCGTGCAGGTCCTTGCTCCGCAGCACGTTCACCGGGCCGCCACCGGACACGGCACGCGCGCGGCTGTCGCCCAGCGCTGCCCGCAGCGCCGCCGGCACCTTGGCGCGGTCGACCTGCCCCGCAACCGGGGTGGACGCGATGGCCAGGCCCGCGACCAGAGCCTTGGCCCGCTGACCCCAGCTCTCCGGGTCGGGTTGCCGCAGGTAGGCCAGCAGCGAGGCGATCGGGTTCCCGAAGACGGCATCCGCCAGGTGCGCCCGCTGTCCCCCGAGCTGCTCGTAGACGTCCTTGGCCATGTCCTGCGCCCGCCCCTGGTAGGGCGGCCACACCGGTTCGGCGCGGGTGGGACGCTGCTCGAAGAGGTCGACGTCGTCCCAGGTGATCTGGAAGACGACCTGGCCGTCCGCCCTCAGCTCGTTGCGCTTGTCGCAGTCTCCCGCGATGCGGTTGTGCTCCTTCGTCGCGTGGAACCGGTGGCCGTCTAGGTAGGCGGTAACGGTCTGCCGCGGGCCGTCTACGCGCTCGAACGTGAAGTCGGTGCGGGTGTGCGCCATGACCCGCTGCGCCGTCAGCCGCCAGCTGACCACCCCATGTGGATCAGCGAACCGCAGGTAGCCGCTGGACCTGCCGTCCTCGTCCAGCGCAACGTGGTCCTCACGCGCGACCCACTGCCTCAAAGCGGCGAGGAACCTGGCCTCCAGGTCCGACTCCAGTTGACGGTCGAGACCGATTTCCTGGGTGTTCGGCAGCGCGGCGACGTCCCACTCGTCGACGACCGTCTCGCCTTCGTTGTCACAGGGCCCGAGCAGGTCGCGGAGGATGTCCAACGCCTCCTGCCTGGACACGACCTCGTGATAGGAAGAGTCGGCGTGCCGGTGCAGGCACCGATGACATGCCCGACGCCCCTCGTTGATACAAGGGCAGTTCATCAGAATGCGCCGCGCGTGGATGAGGGTTTCCTTGAACGCCTCGGCATCGGTGAGCTTGTGCAGGTAGCCGGTGCCGCCGGGCAGTCGGTCGAACAGGACGAGGAAGTGGCGTCGGCCACCGGTGTCAAGATCGGGCATGGACGCGACCGTGCTGTCCAGGTGCTGCGGATCGCCGCCGAACTGCCGGTCCACGCCGAGCCGCAGCGCCGCGCGGAACGAGTGCACCTTCTGGTCGACGAGCACCGTGGACGCCGGCAGCAGCACCCGCAGCGCCTCGGTGCGCAACTCGTGGGCGAGCAGCACCGGTTCCTGGGGCACGTCGGCGGGCCGCTTGCCGCGCCGCAACGGGCACCAGGGCAGGTGGTGCTTGAGCTTCGGGTCGCGGGCCACTGACGAGGCCAGCGCGTCGGTGTCGTGGTCGAACACCGGTTTGCCGTCGGCGGTGGCCGCGCCACACCCGGTGCACACGTGGAACGGGCTGAGCCGGACCGACTTGCCCGCCAGCTGGTCCTCGGCGTGCTTGTCGAATCGAGCCGGGCCGACGTTGACCCGCCGGATCATCGTCTTGCGGCAGTAGTCGATTCCGAACGTCTGGCTCGTGTGTCGCCACGACGTGTCGGGCTCGATGTCCCCCACCTCGATGTCAACCGCGTCTACGACCGTATAGAACCGCTGTTCGCGGTCGTCCTTGTCGTCGCTGATCCGGGCGTCCTCCCGCTTGTCCCGGGACGTGACGACGGTCGGCTTCACCACGTTGTGCAGGCAGGAGCCGTCGTCCGCGATGCGCACGCTGCCGCACCGCGAGCACGGTGTGCGGTCCTCGCGGGCGTTCTCGGTGCGCACGTAGCCGCAGTCCGGGCAGAACCGCCACTCCTTCCACTGCCGGTCCGCGCTGGTCCCGATCTCCATACCGGTGATCTGGTGCCGGTACCCGTTGACGTAAAAGGTGTTGCCCGGCGCGAGTTCGGACAACGCGTAGCGCTGGGGACGTTCGTAGGGGTACATCTTGGCCCCGTACCGAGTCCCCCCGTCGGGGGCGTCCTCCGACCAGTACAGCGTCGCGTTGAGCGTGGTCACCGCGTCGAGGAGCGCGTAGTTGGGCAGCAGCCCCAGGTCGCACAGGGCGTTCTGCGCGGTGGTCTGACCGAGGGCGCCGAGCTGCTTGCCGGTGCTCCGCAGGTCCGCCTCCAGCTCCCGCTTGCGCGCCTCCTGCTCCGGATCAGTCTCGTGCAGCTCGGCCATCGCCTCGCCGATCAGCCGCGCACGCGTGCGCAGGACGTCGAGACGGCGGTGCCACTCGCGTTCCGCGTGCTCGACGGCGCCACGCAGATCACGTGTCGCGAACTGCCGCAGTTCGGCCTTGACCTCGGAGGTCACCCCGGTCGGGAACAACGCGAGGAAGCCGTCGACCAGGTCGTCCCCCTGGGGGACGGCGAGTTCGACCAGGTCGTTCAGGTAGCCCGAAGGGCCGAACAGGTCCGGTGCCTTCCCCGGCACCGCCCGCAGCGGCGAGTCCTCGGTCCGCATCAGGCGTTGCCGCGCGGCAAGGTCCAGCAGGTGCGCGAGGTACTGGCGACGCAGGATTTCGATCGCCGACAGGTGGCAGCCGGGCGGCACCACCTGCCCCGCGATCATCTCCTTGGGCTGCTCCAGGAAGTACAGGTCGCGGCGGCTGCGACCGGGCACGGTCAGCAGGAACGCGTTGCCGGTGCGGCGTCCGGCCCGGCCGACCTGCTGCGCGTAGTTCGCGGGACGGCGGGGCAGCGCGGCCAGCACCACAGCGGACAGGTCACCGATGTCGATACCCATCTCCAGCGTGGGCGTGCACGACAGCACGTTGGGGTCCTTGAACCCGTCGCCGCGCTTGAACGCCGCCTCGACCCGCTCCCGATCAGCCCGCTTCAGCATTCCGGTGTGCTCGGCGGTGATGACCTGGTACGTGCCCGCCCGCCGGTACAGGTGGCGGTAGTAATCGTTGCGGTAGTCGCGGTCACGCAGGTGGATGCCCAGCTCCTCCGGTCGGTCACCGGCGACGAGCCGGCCGGTCCGACACCGGTAGGACGGGCACGGCTGGGCGTGCCACTGGTCGAGCAGCGACGGGTGCACGGTCTGCTCCCAGAAGCACACCGTGCAGCGCACGAACGCGACGTTCACCTCGTCGTCGGAGAGCAACCGTATCTCGATGTTGCCCGGTTGCAGGCCGTAGATGCGCACCGAGCTGTCGTTCGGCGTGCCGACGGACAGGATGCCCGCAGAGGCCAACGCCGGCAGCAGCCGGTTCCACAGCTCCGGGGCCTGCTCACGAGGCAGCGCCAGGCAGCGCTGCGCCCACCGCTCGTACCAGGACAGCCGACCTGTCGCCACGTCGAACTCGCTGCCCGCCTTGGCTTGGGCGAGCAGGAACCGCGGGGCGGCGATCCCCTTCGGAAACGCGCGCATGCCCGGTGGGCGGCCACCCCAGACCTGGTAGCGGCTGGTGCCGCTCTCCTGGAGGTAGCCCTTCAGCCACGTGTGCTTGACCGCGCCGCGGGAGCGCAGACGCTCCAGGAAGATCCGCAGGAACGCGAGGTAGCGCGCGTCACTCTGCGGCTCCGGGGCCATGGTGGCGTGACCAAGTTCAAGGTGGATCTCCTTGACCAGGGCGACCGCGGCCGCCGGGTCCGGGATGGACACCTGGGCCGCCGCGGTGCGCGTCAGCTCCAACGTCCGGCCGTTGCGGGAACGGAAGCCGAACTCCATCAACGCCTCGAACGCCAGTCGTTCGCCGATCAGCTCCCACGTCGCCAGGTCGCCGCCGCGCCCCTTGCCGGTGAGCAGCCGGGTGACGCCCCTCATGTCGTGCAGGTCCGTCGGCACGACCGCTCTCAACGTCTTCGGGTCCGTGGTCTCGTCGATCACGTCGGCGATGAGGTCGTTGAGCGCGGTGGATTGTTCCTCGGAGAGGTGCTTCTTCAGCAGCGCGCGCAACGAGAAGGTGTAGGAGCGACTGGCGACGAACCCGGCCCGGTGCGCGGCGTCCTGCACCGAGTCGTTGAACATCAGCAGCTTGTCCTCCCCCAGCGCCTCGTCCAGCTCGCCGCCGGTGAACAGCTGGGTGATCGACGCCGCCGCGAGCGCCGCCGACCCGGTGCCGAGGTAGCGGATCACGTTGTGCTCACCGCAGGCCGGGCACCAGTCCTGCCCGGCCGCCGTGTTCGCCGTCGGACCGGTGATGACCAGCACGAACGCCGAGTCCGCCTTCAGGCTCGGCCGTCCGTCCTCGTCATAGTCGGTGGCCTGGTTCGGCAGTCGTAGTTGCGAGCCCGGCCCGTCCAGCACCATGAGCGTGCCACCGGAACCTTGGTCGAGCGGTGAGCGGTTCGTGCGCGTGCGTGCCGACACCGCCATCGGCTTGATCGCGACGACGTCCGCCGCCTCCAGGTCCGTCGCCGCGATCAGGTTGCGCACCCGCACCTTGTCCTGGCTGGTGGACGCGCGGCGAGTCTTGACCGTGTCGAACTCGAGCGCCAGGTCGTCGCTCTCCGGGGAGAACACCGCCCACCCGGAACGGCCGCAGTCGCGGCAGTAGATCGCGGGCAGGAACACGTTCGCCGGCTGCCCGGACGTCAGGGCCGTCGCCGGCGCGGTGCGGGCATGGCCCTCGCCGTACACGTCGACCGCGCCAGCCGCGTCCCACCGGAACTCGGCCTGCGGCCACGGCAGCACGCCGCGCACCAATCGGGACACCGCCCGCGCCCACTGGTGGACCTCGACGTGTACCAGGGGACGCGGTTCCTCAGGCGTCGAGTCCGGATTCCGTGCGATCGACAGCAGCGCGACGAATCGGGACAGCGCCAACGCCGCCACTTCGGGGCGCTGGGTGATGTCACGGGCCCACGGCTGCGCGCCGTGCCGCCACATCACGTTGAGGATGTCGTCGTTCGAGTACACCCCGCTGTCGGCGAGGGCCTTCATGACGGCCGAGGTCAGCACGTGCCGCTTGAGGGTCTTGCCGAGTTCGAACGGGTCGAGGTCGCGCTTGCCGGTGACGGCTTCGAGCAGGTCCTCCAACGCTTTATCGTCCTGCGTCGGGTCCGGCAGGACGGCCAGCTCCTCCGGCTTGGGCAACGGCAATTCCGGGTCGAAGGTCTCCACCGGGATGAAATCGTCGACCGACTGACGGCGCTCGCCGATCACGGCGTCCTCGGTGAACTCCGTGCCGAACACCAGCGCCGCCACTTCGAGGAGCTTGTCCTGCTCCTCCGGGCCGGTGCCTGATGCGAGGGTCGCCGACGTCGCGACCGGACACATGCGCCCCAGCGGTCGGTCCGGTTCGGGTGTCCCCACTGCGGCGGACAGGCGGCGCAGCAGCATCGCGACGTCGGTGCCCTGCGCGCCGTCGTAGGTGTGGAACTCGTCCACCACGACGTAGCGGATGTCCGAGCCCTGCCACAGCGCGTCGTCCGAAGAACGTTGCAGCAGCAGGTCGAGCATCTTGTAGTTGGTGATCAGGATGTCCGGCGGCGACAACCACATCTCGGAGCGGCGGGTGTAGACGTGCGAGAACGGCTTCGCCGCCTGGTCGCCGATGTAGAGGCCAGCGCGGAGATCCTTGAGCGCCGAGGTGTCCGCGAGCAGCGTGTTGATGCGCTCCGCCTGGTCCGTGGCGAGGGCGTTCATCGGGTACAGCAGGACCGCTTTCACACCGTGGTTGCCGGCGGCGTGTTCCCGAGCGCAGTGGTCGAGCACCGGGTACAGGAACGCCTCGGTCTTACCCGAGCCCGTGCCGGTCGTCACGATCGTCGGCTGCGGTTTGTGACCGTTGGCGCTGGTCAGGCGAGCGAAGGCGGCAGCCTGGTGGGAGTACGGGGTCCAGTCGTCCGGGAACCAGTCGAGCAGGTTCTCCCAGCCGGGGGCAGCGGTCGTGAACGGCGTGCGGATGCGCAGGAAGGGGCCGCGGAACATGCCCGCGGTCTCATCACCGAGAAACCGGTGCAACGACTCACGAGCGCCCTCGTCCGTGAGGGCGTAGGTGGTCGAGAGGTACTGCAACAGGCTCTCTTTCAGCCCGCGCGCTTCCAGCGTCGGTCTCACGACTGCGGTACCTCCTGCTTCACCGGGTCCCACTCACCGCGAGCGACGGCAGCGTCCAACCGAGCTTGGAACACGGCGTGCGCCTCTCGCATCTCAGTTTCCCTGTCGGCCTTGTAGAACGGGGCCGTGTACCCCTCAGGCACCGGCGACTTCTCACCTCGCTCCAGATATTCCTGGAACTGCTTCCAGTGCTCTTTCGTCTGCCCGTGGCCGTAGGTGTAGCGGTCCCCGGCAATCTTCCGCTCATTGGCATCGAACCAGGTGACACGGTCGAAGTCCTGCATGATCGGGAAACGGGCTCGGTACATGGTGACCAGTGTGTCGGCTGAAATCCCCAGCCAAACTGCGACGAGTGCATCAATTTCCACCAATGCCGAACGCCGGGCACGCTCCGTGCGCAACGGCGTGTCGTACCCCCAAGTGGCGGAAACTGGAGTGAGAGGTGTAAGTCCACGCCAGTCGTACGCCCACCCCTCCTGATCCATCACCGGGTACAACTCGTTCCACAGGTTGGCATATTCGGAGGTGAGGCAGTTCAACCGAAGTGCACGCAGTAGCAGCACACCGGCAAGTGGGTGATTAGATTGAGGCGCAGGAAGTCGTTGAGCCTGTGTCACATCCAGATGCCCAACGCCGGTCGTGCGCAAAAGGTAGTCCAGCGGCAAGGACGCCCAGAAGCCCGCCAACAGGGCAACGTCCAGCTTGGAATAAAGCACAGCAGACCGAATAGCGTGGACATGTGCCGGGCCAGGCGGGATCAAAGCGACGTAAAGACTACGTTCCGTATCAGGGGCGATCATTTCTCGCCACGCCACGCGATAGAACTGCGTGTAGGACTTGGTCGCACGACTAGTCAAGTAGCGGTCGATAGCCTCGCCATCTACCCCGTCAGGCTCTAGGGTTGACGCTGCAGCGAGCCTAGCTCGCGCATCAGCAATTACTTCCTCTGAACCGCGAAATTTATCGAGCAGTTGTCGGTCCACCCACTCGTCTTGCTGGCCAAGGTAAGTAGCGTCATCCACTAGTTGTCGATACTGTGACTCGGGTACTGCGTCGACGGCAAGGCTCCTATGATCCAGACCAAGAACCTCTCCTTTGCCTTGACTTGGCTGCTTGAACATGGGGTTTGCAACACCAATCTGCGGCCCTACAAGGATTACCTTCCGCCAGGCTCCGGCTTCGTAATCTTTCCGGTTATCAACTCCCGTGCTGAAGTCAATCAATGGGCTAGCGCCATCACTGCCAAACTTCGACTTCTTCGAAGTGGTCTCGTTCAAACCCTGCGCAATTTGCGGCAGATACATGCGCGCACGTATTGGATAAACCCCGAGCGCCTCAATAGCTGGATCTTCAGCTCTACTAACCGGCGTGAGCAATGGCGTCGTCACCAGCGGCACACCATCGTCACCAATCATGCGTCGCCAACGGGCAAGCGTATTCACATCGACCTGAACCACCCGCAGGGGGTGCGGCCTGTCATCCCATCTTCCATTAAACCTCACACCCGGCGGTTCACCACCAGCGTCCGCCGCCTCCGAAAATCGCAAACAATCCACCGAGAACAACCACGAAAGATGCGTAAAGCAAATCTCCTGCACATCACTATAGATGTGAATTCCAAAGTGGCTAGAACGACCAACCGGCGGAGGAAAGAACCGGTTCCCGGCATTCACGAAGTCTGCATGCAGACGCAAGCGTTGGTATGATTCTTCCCTCAAGCGCGCTTCTTTATCGCCAGCGAAATGTGTATCAGGGTGAACAAGTCCGATACATCCACCAACCGCAGCGTGGGACCATACTTGACACATGAAAGCTCTGTAGAAATCCGGACGTCCACCGGAAATGAGCGGATAGACCTGCGGGTTTGCAATGTACTTCGCCATAGAAATGGTCGAGTTAAGCTCAGTGCGAACATAGGCGAACACTTCGGGATTCTCAAGTTCCGCCGCTCGGCGCAAAGCTTTCTCAGCGGCTCCAGGCTTTTCCGTCAACCCAAACCATGGCTCGTATTCTGCAAGTACAGCGTCTTCTTTCCAGTCCGGGCGAACCCAGGGCGGATTCCCCACTTGGAGGTCGAAGCCACCACCTTGAGCGAAGACCAAGGCGAACTCCAACTCCCAATGCAGAAAACCCTGTTTCGATGCAATGTTCCGCACTTCATGCAGCCATGGGAAGCGCTGTTCGGGGTCACCTTTATCCATCACCATATATGACGACAGCAGGGACTCGTAGTCCTTCAACTTGACGAGGGTATCCAACCCGCTGAGGACCGTTCCGTCCACATCCTTGGTGCCGAGCATGGCCTCGACGAACTCCAGCCAGTCGTCCAGATTCGCCAAGGGGATGACCTTGCGCTCCGACTTAGGCTTTACCTTCGGCTTCTGCTCCTCTGCACGGATGATCACCTGCTCTTCTGCCAACTCGTCACCGTCATCAAACATCAACTGCTCACCGTCAACCCTGAAAAACACTCCTTGGTGTTGGATTATCGGTTCGGCAGGCCGAGAGACAGGATCAGATATCAGTTCGGACTCACGAGCAGGCGGCGCCATAGGAACCGTCTCGTTTAGCAACGAATCGAAGTCAATGTTCGCGGTCGCGGTGTATACAGGATCAGTGCCATCCAGCAGGCCAACCTTGTTCACCGGCCAGAACCACAGGGCACACCAAGCGTCCATTACAATCTTGAGCCGCCAGTATGGCGTATCTGGTGCATTGAAAAGGTCGTCGAGCACCTGCTTTTTTTCCACCACATGCGCGGGTCTGTGCAGGAAATTGAACTCGGGGCTACCCGGATCGACACCCCAGACGTCAATATTTCTCGCGATAGCGTCCTCAGAAATCTGCATCCGCTTTACGACCAGCGTCCACAGAAATTCGACCCGCCGCGCCGCATCCCGCAGCCTCGCGAACTGCGATGACTTAGTCGACTTGCGCTTTACGTCCGGGTTCAGGTCGGCTGGTGTATGCTTAGGCCGTTGCAGGACATCGCTCTTCCACTTGGCGAGCCGATCCGCGTCCTCCTCAGCGAACGACCTTACTTCCTTCGCCCCGGCAACGACGGCCCACCCAGGGCTAGGTAGAAGGAATTGGTGCACAGCATTGACGGGCAGCGGCTGCTCAGCCCCGTCCTTCAGGAACGGCAGAGGTGTCGGCGCGAGCGCGCCCTTGGTCTTCAGCCACGCCTTCTCGGCGGACGTCACATCCTTGCCCGAGAACACCGCGCGCCGTGCGCCAACGAGCGAGTTGCCGCGTCGCAGGTGCAGGCCGAACCAGGGCGCACGCATCCCGGGGTGCATGGTGTTGAGCCACAGCGACACCTCGGCCAACTCGACGCCGGTCGCGTTCAGGTCGACGCCATAGGCGTTGTGCAACGCGATGTACGCCTTGATCTTCTGCTTCTCGGTCAACGCGTCGGCGGTCGGCACCGACTTGCCGAGTTCTTCCTGCCTGCGCCGCAGGTACTCCTCGGCGACCTGGTTGATCGCCTCGTTGAGGAAGGCCCCGGACCCGAGCGCGGGTTCGCAGATCCGGTACTTCAGCAGCTCGGCGGCACGAGTTCGGATCGTGTTGCCGTCGGCGTCCTTCTCCTGGTCGAGCCGGTGCTTGAGGGTCAGCTCGACGGTGACCTTCGTCAGTGACTCGGGCGTGTAGTACGACGCGGACGTCTCGCGGTCCCGACCGGCGAGCCGGTAGACGAACGTGCCCGGCTGGTAGCGCTTCGGGCCGCGCAGGCCCTTGCGCATGTCGTGCTCGTCGTACATGACGAGCGTCTTCTCCGGGTAGTCCGTCTGCCGCCGTGCCGGGATCAGCCACGACCCCTTCTCCGGGTCACCGCCCTTGGCGACCTCGCACAGCTCCTCCTCGGCGATGATGCCGGTGTACGACATCAGCCCCTCGTACACCGCGCCGAGCTGGTTGATGCCCAGGTTGCGGTAGGAGATGAACCCGCCCCGCTCGCCGTTGCGCGCGCCCTTCTTCATCGTCAGCAGCCGCAGCACCTCGTGCAGGGCCTCGTTGCGCAACCGCAGGTCCAACAGGCGGTCGTTCACGCGGGGGTGCGGCAGGGTCCGGCCGATGAGCCTGATCGCCTTCGGTTCGAACAGCTCGCTGCGCAGCGGCTCGAAGCGCAAGCCCCGGTCCTCGCTTCGACGCGCCGCCTTCGCCTTGGCGGTCTCCTCATCGTCATCGGCCTGGGGGTCGTCGGCTTCGGTGCCGTACAGGCGGTGGCCGTCGTTGATCTGCCAGCACAGGACGTCCAGTGACTCGAACAGGTGGAAGCCCTGCCTGGCCTCCTCTTCGACGAGCTGTTCGTCGCGCGCGACCAGCTCGCGCAGGCGTGCCACCGAGTAGCCCGCCTCGTACGAGCCGTCGTCGGCGGGCAGGATGCCCAGCTCGGGCCGAGCCTCGGCGTAGAGGAGGAACAGGACGCGGTAGAGGTAGCGCAGGGATTCCCGGGTGAGTTCGCGGGCGAACGGGATGGCGGTGTCCTCGATCTCCCACGGCTCCAGCTCGGCCTGGGCGAGTCGGGACAGCACCTCGTTGGCGATGACCTCCACCGAGCGTTGCAGGCCTTCGCGCAGCTCACCGGACACGCCGACCGCGTTGTCCGTGGACTTCTTGAGCAGTTCGTCGATCCGCAGCGGCCCCGTGTCGCCCTCCGCCGGAAGCAACATCTCGCGGCTGAACAGGGCGGCGATCGTCGCCAGTTCGCCGGCCTGCTTGCGGTCGTTGCGCTCCAGGGCTGCGTCGAGGTTCGCAGCGAGGAACCGGCCCTCGCCCCAGCTGTTCCGGTCGGCGAGCACGATGACGCCGCCGCACAACAGCAGCACGAACCGGGGCGGCTCGCCGCCCGGTCCGCCGAGTTCGCCCTGGAACAGCCAGGTCGTCAGCGCCGCGCCGGTCTCGTAGCTCTCGGACGCGTTCACCTTCAGCGGGTGCAACAGGCGTCCGGCTCCGTCGGCGTCGAGCGCGGAGTCGTTGACGGCGGTCCAGCCGCAGTCCAGAGCGACGATTCCGTCGCCGTGCCAGGCGGTGCGCACGACGTGATCGCGACCGGCCCGGTGGACGGTCAGCTCGACCGGGGGCTCGGGGGCGGTCGGCTCGGCGCGTGGGTCGAAGTAGCCGAGTGCGGTCAGCACGTCCTGGTGCCAGGAGGCAATCCGCTTCACCCATTCCGGGTTGCCATGCGTGTGCAACCGGACGTCGTCGCGTTCGCCGTCCGCGTCCTTGTCGACCAGGTCGGCGAAGTACTCCCGGCACGTTTCGGACAGGTAGGTGCTGCGCAGGTCGCGCACCAGTTTCCGCGGCGTCGGCCTCTGGTAGTGCTCGTCATTCTCCCGCGTCGTCCAGAGGCCGAAAATGCCCTTGCGGAGGTCCACGGCGAGCTGGTCGGCGAAGTAGTGCGCGGACAGGTACTCACCGCGGTTGGTCAACGAGTCGAACTCAGCGCTCATCGGACGGTTCCTTCTGCGACGGACAGCGGCTCCAGGACGGCGAGCAGGCGCAGCATCGGCGCCCCTGCGGTCCTCAATGACCCGATGAGCGCTTGCCTGCGACCCGCTGTGAGATCCACGCCTTCCTTGTCGATCCTGGCCGGCCCGAACAGCGCCTCCTGGCGCCAATCCCGCACCCGCTTGCTGTACGGCTCGAGGACACGGTCCACCTGCGCGTCATACTCGTCCCTGCGCTGCACCAAGTACTTTTCGGCCTCGTCGATCGCCTGCGGCACGAGCAGATTCAGCCCGTCCCGGTCCGCGAGGTGCGCGCGTCCCGGCATCCTCGGGCCCACACCGCACACGTCGAGCAGGCGGCCGTTCATGGGCATCACCCGCGGCTCCCCGGGCAGTCCGAGGACGGCCATCCACTCGACCACGGTGGGCCGGCCCAACGCGTTGGAGTAGATGCCCTGCACGAGGAACACCGGGCCGGTCAACTCCGCGGCCAGCCGCTCCTCCCACTGGCGGGCACGGACCAGGTCCGGCTGGAAAGCCAGGACGAACGCCTCGTCGTGCCGGATCGAGGCGAGCGCCTTATCGGTCACCCAGTCGAGGACCGGGTGGATGTCGGAGACGTAGCCGACGCTCGGCCACAGCGTCTTCGACGAGTCCCGGGCGATCTTCAGCCGCCGCTCAGCGAGCGGCTTGTCGAAGGTGATCCGCAACCGGCCGGGCACGTTGGCCTTGGGCAGGATGCCCTGCTCGTCCAGGTAGGACTTGGGCAGCGCCTTGAGGCGGTACTGGAGGTCCGGGGGCGGCTCGAACGCGACCGTGCCATCGTCATCGCGGCGCAATCCCAGTTCGTCCTCGGGACTGATCCGGCAGATCTGGCGCAGCGCCTCGTCGAAGTACGCCTCGGTCGATTCGAACAGCGTCGGCACGTCCGCGATCGGGACCTCTTCCTGGACGTTCTCGGTGCCCACGTTGCCCATCAGGTCCGCGAGGAACCCGGCGCCCTCCGCGCGGGACTCCTCGACGGACTTCTCCGTCGTCTTGCCCGCCACCAGGTCCTTGGTGAGCCGGTTCTCCTCCTCGGAGGCCCGGTAGAGACCGGTCACGGTCTCGGCCGACCCCTCGATCCGGTGTGCCTGCTCCTCCCGTTGCAGCAGCTTGAGGCCGACCAGCCGGTCGTCCAGCCACAACGGCTCCCCGTCCTCGTCCTCCCGCCACTCGACGTCGCTGGTCAGCAAGACCGCACGGAACTCCGGCGGATACTCCTGCCCGTAGCGGTCGATCCGGCCGTTGCGCTGCTCGATCCGGATGAGCGACCACGGCAGGTCGTAGTGGATGAGCTGATGGCACTGCTGGTGCAGGTTGACGCCCTCGGACGCGACATCGCCGGTGAACAGGATGCGCACCGGGTCGTCGCGCAGCCCGAACTTCTCGACGATCATCTTCTGCTCGTCGTCGGACGTCGCCTTGCCGTGCATCACCTGCACGGCACCGGAGAACACCGACCACGGCTTCCTGTCGTCACGCGGCCCGTTCGCGCGGAACCCCAGTGCCTCGGGAACCACCTGGGCGAGCCACGTCAGGGTCGCGATGCGCTCGGAGAACACGACGACCCTGGTGTCGGACTTGGGGCCTACGCCGATCTCCCGCAGGACCTCGACCAGCGCCGCTCGTTTCGCCGAGTCGGTGTCGGTCATGGCCACGCCGAGGGCCTGGAGATCCCGCAACGCCGACCGCTCAGCCTGCCTGGCCTGTTCGTTCCGGCCGTTCGAAGGCTTGTCGAGGGTGGCCAGGCGCGTCCCGACCGTTTCGAGCATCGCCTGGTGCGACGACAGAAACGCCTTGAACAAGGTGTAGGGGAACAGCGGGTCGGCGCTGACCGACGGAGTCCCCCGGTCGGCCGGAATCCACCGCTCGGCCAACTCGGCGAACACCTTCCGCTCCGGGGCGGTCGCCTCGGCGAGCACCGGCTCGGACGGGCCACGGTCGGCCCACACGCCCTTGAGCGAGTCGCGGACCTCGGGTGAGGTCTTCGTCCGCCGGATGTAGAGGTGCTCCAGGTTGCGCACCTCGTAGTCCGACGGGTTGGCGATGGCGGCCTCGTCCAGCAGGCCGACCAGCTCTGCGAACGATTCCGGGTTGCCGTTGTGCGGAGTGGCGGAGGCAAGGATCAGGGCGTCCGTGCGGCGCGCGAGCAACCGGGCCAGATCGTTGTTGCGGGTGCCTCGATTGACCAGGTTGTGCGACTCGTCAATGACCACCGCGTCCCAGTCGGTGTTGCCCAGGTGCGAGGCGTACACGGCGCTCTTGAGCGTGTCGACCGAGATGATCGCCCGCTTGAAGTAGGCGAACGGATTGCGTCCCGCCGGGATTTCCTGCTGAATGCGCTGGATACCGGTCGAGTCCAACCGCACCAGCGGCAGGGCGAATCGCGTCCACAATTCACGCTGGAACTGTTCCAGCACATGCGCGGGCGTCACCACCAGGATTCGCTCCCCACGTCCCCGGCGGATCAGCTCGGCCAGCAGCAGACCGATTTCCAGCGTCTTGCCCAGACCGACGACGTCCGCGATGAGGATGCGGGGCTGCGGGTTCTTCATCGACAGAGCGAGTTCGGCCGGCCTCAACTGGTGGGTCTGGCGGTCCATGAGAAAACTGTCGGACAGGGCGAGGCCGTGCTCGGTCTGCGGCAGCGCCGTCTTCCGGATCGCCGCCTCCAGGTGGAGGCGGGCCCGCCGGTGGTTCGGCGAGTCGTCCGCCACCAGCCGCGTCCGGCGCGGGTCGAGCGCCTCGACGTGATCGAGTTCGGTGTAGAAGACCGCCTCGGTGCCCCGGACGAACGGGGAAACGCCGGTGACCTCCAGCATCCACCCGTCATACCGGGTCTTGACGGCCTTCCTGACCAGCCACTGCTCGTCCCGGACCCGGACCTGGACACCCGGTGGGAACCGGGTCGCGTCGGACGTCTCCTGGTGGCCGTCCTCGGCCTCCGTCATGCCGGTCAAGTACCGCTCTCCATTCACGTTGTCCCAACACCCGCCCCGCCCGCGCCGGTCAGAGGCCGGACTGCATGGCGTACCGCTGCCGCAGGTTGTCGGCCACCTTGCGCGAAGCCGGCGTCCTCGTCCGACGAGCCAGGGTCGATGGCACGTCCTCACCGGACCTGTCGGTCTCCGGCACGACCTCGGCCTCGGGGACAACCGACTCGACGTCGTCGCCCA
The DNA here is from genome assembly GCF_050946825.1 of Actinosynnema sp. CA-299493. Lineage (NCBI taxonomy): Bacteria > Bacillati > Actinomycetota > Actinomycetes > Pseudonocardiales > Pseudonocardiaceae > Actinosynnema > Actinosynnema sp. CA-299493. The sequence goes on along the minus strand of NZ_CP191993.1, from coordinate 1,111,689 downwards.
CCTGCTCCTCGACGGACCCACTGCCCTCGACCACGGCCTCGTACAGACGCCGGGCCACTGACGCCGAAGGCGCCACGTGGGCTGCGGCCACCCCGTCGCGGGTTGTCAGCTCGATCAGCGCGTGGCGAGCCATCGCCGGCGACAGGGACGCTTCCGCCATCACCCGCGTGCACTGGTCCGTGACCTCGTCGAGCGTCGGCCGTGCCGCTGGGTCGTGCGCCAGCATCGTGGACACCAGTGGGCGCAGCGCGAGCGGTAAACCGTTCAGGTCGGGCTCCCGATCGGGGTTGACCACCTGCGCGTGGATCGCTCCCCAGCCGGCACCCTCGTACGGGTAGTGGCCAGTGGCGGCGAACAACAGCACGACGCCCAGCCCGTACACGTCCGAGGCCGTCGTGACCTGCGAGGTGTCCCCGTCCGCCTGCTCGGGCGACATGCAGCGCACCGTGCCGATGACGATGCCGCCGTGGGACAACGAGTCGTGACCGGCGTCCAGGAACGCCCCGAGACCGAAGTCGATCAGCATCGGACCGTGGGCACCCATGATCACGTTCTGCGGTTTGAGGTCGCGGTGCAGCAGGTTGGCACCGTGCACGGCGGCCAGCCCCTCGGCGAGCAGCGCACCCAGGCTCGACGTCAAGGCGGGCGACAGCGGTGGTTCAGCCTCGACGTGGGCGTGCAGCGTCCGCCCGGGGACGTACTCCATGGCCAGCCACGGGCGGTCGGCGAACGGGTCGGCCTCCAAAAAGCGGGCCACCCGGTTCGTGCCGACGATCGTGCGGGCGATGTCGGCCTCCCGCTCGAAGCGCTTGCGCGTGACCGGGTTGAGCCTGTCCTCCCTGATCAGCTTGACCGCCACAGGGTCACCGGCTGGCGAGAACGCCAGGTACACCTCGCCCATGCCACCGGAGCCGAGTTCCCGCTCGACCGTGTAACGGCCGATCTCTGCGGGTGTGGTGCTCATGATCTGCTGATCGCCCCCCTGCGTCCTGGCGTTACCCCTACCTCAGGCGCACTCTACCGACCGGGACGGCAATGCAGCACTTGCGCCGGTTGCTACCGGAAAAGAATTGGCTACCAATGAAATTACCCGAAGGCCAACAAGGACTGCGCCTCGCCGGAATATATGCGTTAACCGACCGGACAACAGGCAGCAGCGCTGCAGGTAATCCGATCGTATCGAACATAAATCGCTATTCCTTATTTACCCTTCCACTGCTTCGTTCAGCTACTTCGCGTCCACTCGAGCCATGCATAGACACTCCTGAAGGCTTTGACTCCGTTCCAAAGTAGCGGCATCAAGCTTCGGAGGCACTGGACGCGATGGCTGAGTCACTGAAGGTGACTGTCGAACTGTATGAGCAGGTCGAGCGGGACAACGCGGAGCAGCTCGACTGGTTGGAACATGGGTGAACAACCCGTTCGTCGTAACGCCGAAGGACGACACCACCGCGGTCACCGGCGTCGGCATCCCGACAGCTGGCCAGGCTGCACTGGACAGGATCATGAACGGCGACTGAGGCGAGGCGGGCTCGGACTGGTCGGTGTTGAACTGGAGGCGCTCGGCGTCTATATGGGCCTGGCGGTTCGGGTGCAGTGCTACGAACCGCTGAGTGTTCTCCGGGCTCATAAAGGTAGGCAGGAAGCGATTCTGAAACCACATGTCCCACAGGGCGGTTTTTTCGGAGTTCAGGAGTGCGAAGGAGAGCTCTCGCCTCGATCCCTCCGAAAGGCACCCATGATCACCAACCCGACCCGCCAACACGCGCTACGCGGCCACAAGCCCGTCCGTGCCACCCCACGCGCCGCTGGCACCGTCGAGCACCAAGCCCTGCTCACTGGGCGACTGACCCCGCGAGACAAGTGGATTGCCAGGATGCTGTGGGAGCATCGGGTCCTTACCGCCCACCAGATCACCGCACTGGCCTTCCCCAGCTTCCGTTCCGGGCGCCAGCGGCTACGCGAGCTCTACCTCTGGAGCGTCGTCGACCGCTTCCAGCCCTTCATCAGTGTCGGCACCGCACCCATGCACTACGTCCTGGCGCCCGCCGGTGCGGCCGTACTCGCGGCCGAGGACGGCTTGGACGTCAAGAAGATGGGTTACCGGCACGACCGCGCCTTCGGCATCGCCCACAGCCTGCGCCTCGCCCACACCGTCGGCGTCAACGAGTGGTTCACCGCCCTGGTCGACCGCGCCCGCCACCCTCGACCGGGCGAGCAGGTCGGCCTGGCGGCGTGGTGGTCGGAGGCCCGCTGCGTCCGCTACTTCGGCGACCTGGTCAAGCCCGACGGCTACGGCCGCTGGCACGACGGCGACCGACGGATCGAGTGGTTCCTCGAGTACGACTTCGGCACCGAGGCCCTGACCAAGCTCGCCGGGAAACTCACCGGCTACGCCGCCCTCGCACAGTCCACCGGCATCACCACACCACTGCTCGTCTGGCTGCCGACCTCGCGCCGCGAAGCAACCGCCCGCCAGCTGCTCCACCAAGCTTGGCGCGAACTGCACGACCCACGCTCGGTACCGGTCGCCACCGCGGCGGCCGAGCTACTCGACCCCAACGCCGTGCATCCCAGTCCGGCCGACGAAGTCTGGCTTCCTCTCGGCACGCCGGCCAGCGACACTTATCGGCGGTCGCTGTCCGAGCTGTCCGACGTCTGGGCTCACGTCGCGGCCCCGGCCGTCGTCGACGATGATGCTGCGGCCGCTCCCGCCCCGAACTCGCCGCACTCGACGACCCCACCGCCCTCGCCGATGCCGCCCGCAGCGACGGCGCCACAAGCGTGAACCGAGCGATTAGGCGATGAAGGGGGCTCGCCGGAGCCGACGGCGAGCTGCTTGGTGGGTAGGGCCACCACCGGCAGAGGCGCAGCGCCTGCCGGTCGTCCAGGTCAACATCATGATCGGCGAAGCGGAGAGACCTACCACTCGCTCGACGGGCACAACGGCTGGACGCCACCTGTCCGATATCGCCTGGTCAAGCCTCGACTGAGCCAGCCGCCCGGGCTGCTCTCTCGATCTGCGCGCGCTGGTTCTCCCAGAAGGCCGCGTCCTGCCCCCGCCGGGCCATGCCCTCCTGGTCCATCTCGACCTCGCCGTCGAGCTGTTCGCGCAGGATGTCGGCGTGACCGGCGTGCCGGTTGGTCTCGGTGAGCACGTGGACCAGGACGTTGAACAGCATCACGTCGGGACGCGGCCACCAGGGCACGTGACCGGACGAGTCGACGGCGAGCGCGGTGATGGTCGCGTCGGAGTGCGCGCAGGCGCGCCGGTAGCGGCCGGTGATCTCCTCGCGCGTCTCGTGCTCGGTCGCCCACATGTCGGCGCCGCGCCGCTCCGGGTCGTCCCAGCGGGCGACGGGCTCGGGGAACGGTCGGCCGAAGACCTCCCCGAAGTACCGGGCCTCCGACAAGGTCAAGTGTTTGACCAGGCCGAGCAGGTTGGTCCCGGTCGAGGTCAGGGGACGGCGGACATCGTACTCGGACAGCCCGTCGAGCTTCCGGAGCATCGCCTCGCGGATCTCTCGCAGGTCGCTGTGCAGGTACTCCTTCGCAAAGTCATCGATCATGGAGTACGAGCCTGCACCATCAGCCATGCCCTCGGCCGTCGGCCCGCAACAAATCTTCCGCGAACAGTGCGGAAGACCGCGGTATCAGTGGGTAAGGCGACGAAGCCGGTGCATCGACCGAGCCATCCGTAACCGGCACAGACGTCCAGGGCAGACCGAGTGGCCGCTGACGACCAGCCCGCCCCGATGTGTCACAGGCTTGTGGGCAAGCGAGTCTGGGATACCAGCGGATCCCCCTACAGCCCCCGTGATCAGGCTCTTCGCCGATCGGAGGGGGTGGCGCTCTAACAGGATCCCCAACCTGATCCCCAATGTGATCCCCCATATGAATTCCCAGCGGCGTCACCATGATCGCTCCGCTGTACCTACAACCCCACGACCGAAGGGCTGACATGGGTCCATCGACCAGGCACCTTGCCATCGGAAGCAGCACCTCCCTGCCGAGGAAAAGGCAAGATGCCCTCGGCAGCCCGCCAGGCCGCGTCACACGCCGCACAAGTCGGCCAGCACCACTCCTGCTTCGTCGGCCGAGCCGCCGGAATAACCAGCTCCTCACCGCAGAGCGTGGCGGCTTGGTCGTATGCGACCAGTTCGATGTCCACAGCATGGCGCCAACCTGCGTGAGGAAGCCAGCGGAACGGACGCGGCAGCATCAGCGCACCTGCCGCTCATAGACATCGGCCCACCGGGCAAAGACCGCCTGCGACTGCTCAACACCCAACGCTACCTGCCGCAGCCGCCGCATTTTGGCCTCATAGGCGACGACAGCCGCCGGCTCGTCGTGGAACACCGTGGCCGTCTCGGTCTCCGCGTAGGCCACCGCCTTAACCGGAGCCGCGAAGGTGAGCAGGGCCCCGGAGGCGCGCAACGCCCTGCTCACTCCGACGGCCATAGGCACCAATCGCGGGCTCATGCGCTCCCAACCGCACATCACCGCCAGACGCAGCAACTGGTCCCGCATCACCTCCGGACCGCCGACAACGACCCGAAGGGCAGCTTCGTGCACGAAGATCACCACTTGGGGCCCACTCGAGCGTCGCAGCGTTGCCTGCCGCCCCATCCGGGCTTCGACGACCACCGAGTCACCGGTCAACGCACGTGCGTACTCCTCGGTCTGTGCCAGGCTCGGCACGGTCAGCGGCTCGTAAGCGGTGATGCTCTGAGCCATCTGCTCGTGCAGGTTGAGCGCCAGCAGCGAGTCGGGAGACCCATCGTGGTACCGCAGGAAGTTGCCGGTCTCGGGTTCGTTGGCGACGACCATGATCCGATCACGAGTGGGCTTGTCCGCACCGCAATGTCCCAGCAGCGTGCCGATCTCCCACGGACTCGTACCGCGGCTACCGGTCTCCAGCTTGCTCAACTTGCCCAGCGACCACCCCAACGCCTCTGCGACGACCGCGGACGACAACCGGGCCCGATGCCGAACCCGCCGCAACTCCTCACCCAATTCCCGGCTACGAGCAGTGCTCAGCCGGGTCTGCCGCTTCTCCTCGATCACAGTCTCCATGGCTCCCCTTCGACGCAGGAACAGCTCGACGAAGCCATGAGATCGTTGGGAACGCATGCACGGCAGATGACATCCAGGAAGACGGACAAGAATGATCCGCAACATCACCATCACAGGAACACGAGCCGTCGGCACCAACGACTCCGACGACCTCAACTCACTCTTCAACGACTACCTGGCACCGTTCGCCACCGCGCACTTCTACATCGGCGGTGCGGCAGGCATCGACACCGCCGCACTCGACTGGCTCGCGGACAACACCTCGGCACCGTTGACCATCGTCGTCCCGAGCACCATCGCTAACCAGCCGGAATCCGCTTCCTCGGCGATCGTCTCGTGGCACGCGCGCAACAGACTGACCAAAGTCATCGAACGGGTCTGCTGCACCGATAGGTGACATCTGAGTTGGCTTGCCGTGAGGCTGGCCTGGGAGGATGTTGCTGTGCCCAAGCCCTACCCCCAGGAGTTCCGCGACGATGTCGTGCGGGTCGCTCGTGACCGCGAGCCCGGCGTGACGGTCGAGCAGATCGCGAAGGACTTCGGGGTTCACCCGATGACATTGTTCAAGTGGCTGCGCCAGGCCGAGGTCGAGGAAGGCGCCAAGCCCGGTGTGAGCAGGAACGACTCGGCCGAGCTGCGCGAGGCTCGCAAGCGGATCAAGCTGCTGGAGCAGGAGAACGAGGTCCTGCGCCGGGCGGCGGCGTATCTGTCGCAGGCGAACCTGCCGGGAAAAGGCTCTACCCGCTCGTGAGCGAGCTCGCCGCGGACGGTGTTCCGGTCGCGGTGACGTGCCGGGTACTCGACATCGCTCGACAGCCGTACTACCGGTGGCGTGCTCGGCCGGTCACCGACTCGGAACTCGAGCGGGCGTATCGGGCGAACGCGTTGTTCAACGCTCATCGCGACGATCCGGAGTTCGGTTACCGGTTCCTGGCCGACGAAGCCCGGCGGGCAGGGCGGCCGATGGCGGACCGGACCGCGTGGCGGATCTGCTCGTCGCAGGGCTGGTGGAGCGCATTCGGCAAGAAACGCGGCCGCAACGGCAAGAAGACCGGCCCGCCGGTCCACGACGACCTGGTCCGCCGTGACTTCACCGCCACCGCGCCGAACCGGCTCTGGCTGGCCGACATCACCGAACACCGAACCGCAGAGGGAAAGCTGTACCTGTGCGCGGTCAAGGACGTCTGCTCCAACCGGATCGTCGGCTACTCCATCGACTCCCGGATGAAGTCCCGCCTCGCCGTCACCGCGCTCACCAACGCCATCGCCCGCCGCGGTGACGTCGCCGGCTGCGTGGTCCACACCGACCGCGGATCGCAATTTCGATCAAGGAAATTCGTCCGCGCGCTCGCCCGTCACGGCCTGACCGGGTCAATGGGCCGGGTCGGCGCCGCCGGAGACAACGCGGCCATGGAGAGCTTCTTCGCGTTGCTGCAGAACAACATTCTCGACCGGCGCACCTGGCGCACCCGCGAGGAACTCCGGATCGCGATCGTGACCTGGATCGAACGCACCTACCACCGTCGCCGACGCCAAACCGGCCTCGGCCGGTTGACCCCCATCGAGTACGAAGCAATGATGACCACGCCAGCCAGTCAGGCTGCGTGACTACCACTGTCACCTACTCGTGCAGCAGACCCAACTGACCGCACCCGCACTCGACACCTCGGCTTACCATGCCCGCAACCGCTACATGGTTGACCGGAGTGAGTTCGTCATCGGATTCCCCCGAGGCACCAGCCAGACCTCCGGCACCTGGTACACGCTCAACTATGCATCCGATCAGGGAAAACCCCGCTTGGTGGTACCCGTCTAACGCGTGATCAATGCTGTAATGCCCCTATGACCACCGCGGAAGGTGAACTCGGAGCGGCCACACTGCGCAGACTGCGCGAATCACGCGGCTGGTCCTGGGCTGACCTGGCCCGAGCCCTGCGCGACACCGCCCGCGACCTGGGCATGGCATCCCCGGGCAATCTCCCCGTCGCCAGCATCCAACGTACCGTCGCCCGCTGGGAGAGCCCGACCGACCGCACCAAGCCCGGCGATCGCTATCAGCACCTTCTCGCGAGGATCTACGCGAAGACCTCAGCGGGAACCTGGGCACTCGGCACCGGTTCCGACTTCGCCATCCTGTTGGATGCGCTCCGCCTCTTCGGCACCTCGCCCCAACGCATTGACCGACTCGTCGACTCCATCGCCCACGCCGGGAAAGCACGCCCACGCACTCCGGCACGCCCTATCGGAGACTTGGCCGACCATCTGGCTACCACCGTCACCATCCTCAACCGACAGGTCGGCTCCACCCCATTCGTCCGGCTACAACTCCAACTCGCGCCAGTCCTCAACACCTGTCGCAAGCTGCTCGCGCACCCCGGTCTCACAGTCGACCTACTGACCACAGCCGTCGACGCCTACGCACTGGGCGCCCGCCTAGCCTTCGAAACGCGTGACGACGAGACCGCGGTGGCGCTCTACCAAGACGCCGAGGCCACCGCCACGCGCCTCCCCGACCACAGCCACTTGGCGGCCGTGCGCACCAGCCACACCATGGTGACCTTGCACGCCACCAACGACCTCGCTGCCGCCCTCGCCTTGGCCCGCGCCGCCACCCACGATGCCCACCGCGGTTCCAGTCACGCCATCCGGGCACGCGCCCACGCTGTCCACGCCGAAGTCCAAGCCCGCGCAGGCAACGCCACAGCCGCGGCGGCAGCCCTCGACCGGGCCTGGAAAACCGTGGAGCAACTCTCGACAGACGACCCCTTCGCCGCCTTCAACGCCGACCGCGTCAGCGGCTTCGAGGGTCTGTGCGCCCTATACAGCGGCCAACCTCGCCACGCCGACGATCTGCTCACCCGCTCCCTGACCAGCCTCACCGGCCCACGCGATGCGGTGCAGCGAGGCATCGGTGCCACCGACCTCGCCCTGGCCCGCCTGGGTATCGGTGACGTGACAGCCTGCGTTGCCTACCTTCACGAGGCAGTGGACATCACCGCCAAAACCGGAGGTCGAGTCCCAGCACAGCGCATTCGTCGTGCACGCAGCCACCTACGCCCATGGCGCGCTGAAGCCTTCATCGTCGAACTGGACGACCACATCCACGACACTCTGATAGGTCGGTAGGCCGATTCAGCTAAAGGAATCGATTCATCCACCCGGTCCGTAAAGCCTCACTGGTTACCGAGCCCAGCCTCGGGTACTGAAGGTGCTGGCGGTGCGGTAGGCGTGGATGCCGGCGGCCGGGTAGTCGATGAGCCGGTCGGGCAGGGCGTCGAGGGGGAACCAGCGGACCGCGGAGCACTTGTCGGGTTTCCGGTTGGTCGGCGTCCCGACCCAGCGGCGGGTCTCGAAGAAGAGGCCGAGGCGGGGTTCGGGGCCGGATCCGTTGACGTGCAGGGTGTGCACCAGGCGCAGGTCCGCGGGGTCGACGTGGACGCCGACCTCCTCCTCCGCCTCGCGGACAGCGGCATCGAGAACGGACTCGCCCGCGTCGAGCTTGCCTGAGGGCAGGTGCCACAGGCCGTCGAAGAGCGGGTTGGTGTCGCGACGGCGGGTGAGCAGGACGTCGTCGTCGCGGACGAGGAGGACGTGCACGTCGATCAGGTGTCGGTCAGCCATGGATCCTCGTCGGTTGCTCACGCGGCCTGGAACCCGATGCAGCTTACGAGGCGTGTGACTCTCCGCACGCACGCGGTCGCCGATTGTGTGGTCCGTGTCGTTCATGTTGCTGATCCAGGCCCAGACAGAGGGCGCTGAGCAGCTGTTACGAGGCGCGGTACCAGTTCGGTAAGCGGTTGGTACCCGTCTCACGGACCGGTCGACGTGACTGGTTGGACGGAAGTCGGCGAAAAGATCTTGTCGGCGCGTGTCCCCCAACGGTCCTTATTTCGGAGTTAAGGGGTGTCATCGCACCCTCGACCACCTCCGGAGGGCCCCCGTGCCTCAACCAGACGCCGACACCCACCGCCTGCTGCACACCCCCGCTGAAGCGGCGGCCCTGCTGGCTGTCCGCGAGTCGTGGCTTCGCCGCAAGGCAGGACGCCGGGAGATTCCGTGCACCTTCCTCGGCAGGCACCTGCGCTTCTCCTCCGACGACCTCGCCTCGATCGCCCGGACAGGCGCCCGGCCCGCACGCTCCACCCGACCACCGACCAGGCGCACCAAGTCCTTTCGGAACTGACGAAAGTTCTTGTGCCGCAACGCTTGCATTACTCGGCCACAGGAGCGTTCATCCTCCTGTCACACCGTGACCACCACACCACCACCGAACGAAGGAGCAGCACACATGGCCTGGGTGGAGCAGTCGGGAAGCAACCACTGGCGCGTCCGGTTCCGCCGCGACGACGCCACCATCGGGTCCATTCCCGGTTTCAGGAGCGAGAAAGCCGCCCAGGACCACGCCAACGACCTCGAATCCGACCAACGTCGCGGCACCTGGCTCGACCCCACCGGCGGACGCACGACCCTGGAGGAGTGGCTCACCGACTGGTGGGACGCCCTCGACGTCGACACCCGCACCGAGGACAACTACCGCAGCATCGTGCGCAACCACATCACGCCCCATTGGGGCGACACCGCCCTGGCCGACATCACCAACCTCAAGGTTCAGGCATGGGCCAAGCAGCTGCGCGCCGGACGCCTGTCACCGGTGACCGTCGCCGGATTCGTCAAGCTGCTCTCCCAGATCCTCACCGACGCCGCCGAGGACAAGCTCATCGTCGCCAACCCCATCCGGCCCCGACGACGCGGACGCCGCAACCACGCCGCCCGCATCCCCGAGAAGGTCTGGGCCGAGCCCGCCGAGGTGCTGCGCATCGCCGACCAGGTCGCCGCCTTCTACGGACCCGTCGGAGCCGTACTCGTCATCACCGCGGGCTGGACCGGCGCGCGCTGGGGCGAGCTGACCGGCCTGCAACGCCACAACCTGCACCTCTTCGACGACGACACCGGCTTCCTCGTCATCGACCCACAGAACGGCGCCCTGCACGAATCCGCCGGCGGCAAGCTCTGGCTCGGCCCACCCAAGACCGACGCCTCCGCCCGCACCATCGCCCTCACCCCCTCACTCGTCCGACTCCTGCGGGCACACCTCGACCACCACGTCCACCCACACGTCTTCACCACCCCCGAAGGCGCACTCCAGCGCCGCAGCAACTTCAGCAAACGCGCCCTGCGCCCCGCCGCCGACGGCAACCTCAACCAGCCCCGCGCCGTCCTGCGCCTCCAGCCGGTCAAGCCCGGCCTGACGTTCCACGGGCTGCGCCACAGCCACAAGACCTGGATGATCGCCGACACCATCCCCGAGATCGCCCAGTCACTCCGACTCGGCCACATCCTCAAAGACCCCGTCCAACGCACCTACTCCCACGTCGCCCCCGAAGTCACCAGCCGCCTGCTCCAGTGCCTGCAGGACCGCTGGGACAAGGCCGTCGTCGATGTCGGTGACAGCTCCTGGCGCAGGATGGCGTAGCCGATGCGTGGTCTCTTCATCCATCACTACAACGGCGACAACCACGCCGACGAGCCGGTCACCATGCACTCCGAAGCCACCCTCGACGACGTCCTGATCGACATCCTGGCCACCCGCAGCCGCACCCGACCGCGATGTACGTGTCGCGGTTGCCGGCCACCGAACGCGGGGCACGTGGCACCTGCTGCGGGCGCCGGGCGCTGACCTGCTGAAATCAGGCGTTGTTCGTAGCCAGTGTGGTTCCCCAAGCCAGGAGGACCTGGCCCGTAGCGGGCTCCGGATTCGGCATCAGCAGGGCCACTGCCCACCGCTACCACGACGAGGCCGTCACCGTGTTCGCCGACCAGGCCCGGATCCGCACGACCCCCTGCGACGCGCCGAGGGACTGGGCCATGTGGTCCTCGACGGGAAGGTCTTCTCCGCCGACCGCCTTCGCGAGAAGACCAGCAGCGTGAAAGGGGTTCTCAGTGACCGAGCAACGTTCGCGCGTGTCTTTCGAGCGGTTCGGCGAGGTCGGGGAACTCTCCGTCGCCGATGCGACGCGACAGCCGGGCGATGGTGTAGAGCTGCGCGAACCGGCCCGCGTCCGTGTCGAGGATGTCGGCGTAGACGTCGTGTACTCGCTGCGCAATCGTGGGCGTCAGGAGGCTGTAGCACAGCAGGGTCGCCGCGTCGGTGCCGGCGGGTCCGCGTCCCCACCATTCCCAGTCGAGCAGGCCGAACCGTGGACGCAGCAGGTTCGCCCAGTGGACATCGCCGTGGACGGTCTCCCATTCGGGCACGGTGGGGTCAATGATGTCGCCGAAGCGTTGCACGATCCGGTCGGTGATCTTGTCCTGGCTGCTGTTGACGCGCGTGGTCGGTGTCGCCGCGACGGTGTCGATGGTGCGGCGCAGCTCGGCCCACCACTCGTCGGGCAGTTCGACCTCGGTGCGCAGTGCGTCGGTGGGTGAGCAAGGTCGGCCAGGCATGCGGGTCATGAGTTCGGCGCGTTGCTGTCGCCATTCCTCCCACTCAGCCACGTCCAGGACGCGCGGTTTGGCGAGGTCGGCGAGGACGTTCGCGTCGAGGTTGCCCGTCCAGAAGTCGCCAGCGATCCACTGCTTGTCCTCGGACACGACGCGCAGCCAGTACTCGGCGTCACCCTTGCGGACGGGAGTGCTGATCGACCGGTCGTGCCAGCCGAGCAGCGGGTCCCCGGTCACGATCACGCCGAAGTGTTCGGCAGCGCGGTCGAGGTTGCCGCGCATCCACTGCCGGAACCGCGCGTCGGCTTCGCTGGTGTCGACCGGCACCTCGCCCCCTTTCACTGTTCGGTGACGTACCGCAGGTAGGCGGCCGGGTTGTTCATGTACCGGCGCCAGTGGTCGACCAGTGCGAGGTCTTCCCACTTCGTCCGCCGGAACCCGTGCTCGCCCACTTCGATGATGTCGGCGCCCGGCGTGGCGGCCAGGACCGGCGAGTGCGTCGCGCAGATCACCTGCGCCCCCGATTCACCGAGGTCGTACAGGAGGTTGACCAGCCGTAGGCAGGACGTGAACGACAGCGCCGCCTCGGGCTCGTCCATGAGGTAGAAGCCGGGTTCACGGAACATGTTCGCCAGCACGGTGAGGAAGCCCTCGCCGTGGCTCATCTCGCTGGTGTCCTCTTCCCAATAGCCGCGCATTCCGCTGACGGCTTCCATGAACCCGAACGCCGTCTCGGCCCGCAGGAAGTACCCCCGGCGCTTGGTCCGCGGCCCGCTCTTCTGCCGGGCGCCCGCGGCCGTGGTCTCCCAGCGGAGCAGGTCGCCCAGCACCGTTTTCGGCCGGTCGTTGACGTACTTGCGACCCGCTCGCCCGCCGCGCGCGTCCAGCCCCCACGCCTCGGCGAACGCCTCGACCAGGGTCGACTTCCCCGAACCGTTCTCCCCGACCAGGAAGGTGATCGGCCGCTCGAAGACCATGCCTTCCTCGGCCATCTGCGCTACGCACGGCACGGTGAGCGGCCACGGTCGCGAATCCGGAAGACCGGAGGGCAGTAGGTCGTCAGGGATGTACGCGCGGCGGGCAAGCATGGGCCGTCCTTGATCAGTACTCGGTCGGGACGCATTTCCCCTTGGGCGTGCAGTTGCCCGCAGGGTTGCACGCCGGGCCACAACTCGGCCCGCACTGCGGGTCGCACATGTTCGGCACACACGGCGACACCGGTCGTTGCGCGAACCGCTCGGCCAACGCAGTCGTCGTCGCCAGCATGGTTGGTCCGTTCAGGATCTCGACAAGCGGAGCAAGCCGCACGTTACCCACCGGCAGCCAACGCGAGAACACACACGGCCACACCGAGCCGTCCGCGGCAACCGCGACCTTCCCGTCACCGCACTGCCCGCACAGCGCAGACGAGTCGGAGGCCATGGCACGCGCTCCGCGTCCGACCCCTCGCAAGCGGTCGACGCGCACCTCGCCGTCGAACCCCAGCGCGGCAAGCTCAACACGTGCCTGCTCGACGCGTTGTCCGTCGCCGAGGTCGTGCACGCTGACCTTGCCGAAGCGGAACTGCTCGGCGCACGTCAGCGTCAGGCGCAGCGACTCGCCGGTCACCGACACGGCCAGCCTCGCTCTCGGCCGTTCCTCGAACTCGACCGAGACCGTGGCGGGCAGCACCGCGCCGCCGGACAGCCGGACGTCGTCGACCGCCAGGAACCCCAGGTGCGCCTGCACCCGGCCGTAACCCGGCACGTCCGACGCCACCGGCAGGTCGACCCGCAGCGTGCAGCCCGGACCACGGCGTTCGAACCGGATCGACCGCAGCACCAAGCCGGTGAGGTCCGGTCCCTGCGGGAAGAACCGGGCCAGCGACTTCTGGTCATGGGGCAGGAGTCGGTCTGTGCCGGTGACCAGTGCTGCGGACACGTCAGATGGCGACGGCTCCCGAGGTGTTGGCATGACGTACTCCCCATGCGGGTGTGAGCAGCGTCCAGGCGGACAGGTCCTTGCCCGCCAACCGTGCCCGGAGGCGGGCGAACTCCGGTTCGGCTTCGGGCCAGGTTCGCCCGGTCGAGAGGTGGTCCGCCCAGGTACGCACCGCCAAGTCGGCGTACGGGTACAGCGAATAGTCGTTGGTGATGTCGGCGACGGTCGCGCCCGCAGTCCACGGACCGATGCGGGGCATGCCCTTGCACCTCGTCCCGCAGGACGACCAGGTCGAGTTCGACCCACTTCGCGCCGAAGTCCAGCACCGCCTCGGCTGCAGCTTTCAGCGGACGGCACTTGAAGGCCATCCCGAGGAGAGTGAACCCGTCGTCCGGAAGCGCGAGGACGGCTTCCGGTGCCGGGAACAGTCACGCCGGCCCGTGGGGTGTGAGGACTTCCTCGGCGTGCGCCTGGCAGAAGGCTCGGTAGAGCTTGCGTGCGCGCCTGACCTGCTCGGACCACCTGCCGGACGATCGAGGTCGCCAGGGCATCCCACAGGTCCGGGTTGCGCCAACGTCCCACCGTGCCGGCAGCGCGCAGCAAATCCGCCACCTCATCGGCGCCGGTCAGCCCGACCGGTCGACGACGTCGAGCACGGGAGCGCCCTCGTCGCCCTGTACCGGGTGTGCCTCCGTCCGGTTTGCACCGGTCTCAGTGAGTGTGGAGGCCAACACTCAGGTGGAGCTTCCGGAACGAACGGCGCGATAGGCGGTTGCGCCTGCCGACTGCCAGGAGGGATGGTCGGTCATCACCGAGGACGCGATCACAGCGAGCTCCCTGGGGCGGGTCGACAGCCCTCCATGATGCCGAGACCACTCCGTCCTCCCGGGAGATCGGCCGGCGTGGCGGATTCACTAACGAGTTGTCGGAGAAGTCCGCCACCACGAACATCCCGCCATACAAGGTCAACGCATTCATCCGCTGTGCCGCAGTCGGGATCGGTGCACGGGTACCGCCAGGTCAGACCCTCCTGGCCGGTCGGCTACTCGGTGTCGATCTGCGCATCCTTGCCCATGGCTTTGCCCACGAGGTCGAGCAGGGCGCCCTGTCGGGCCCTCATCGCGGCGTCGAAGTCGTCGTTGCGCAGGTCGGCGGCCGAGATCAGGTGTGACTGCACGTTCCGGTCGACCTGTTCCGGTGTGGTGTCCGCGATCTTGGCCAGTCCGCGCAGGTACACGGAAGGAGCCCGGCCACCGATGAGGCGGTTGGTGCGGGCGGTCAGCGGTGTCTTGTTGAGGATGGAGTTGTACTCGGCGGGGCTGATGCCCTGCTTCTCGCACCACGCCTTGGGGAACACGTGGTGGATGTCGACCGCGTTGTCGAAGTAGTTCTCGTCGGACATGTCCGAGCCCGTTGCCCAGTCCACAGGCCCCACTTGGAGCAGCAGTGCGTAGAGGCCCTTGTAGGCGGCGGAGCCGCGGGTGCGCAGGGAGTGCAGGCGGCTGGAGAAGAACTGGGCCTCCTGCACGGTGCGCGGTTCACCGCCCTGGCCGGTCACCCAGGCCACGACCTCGGGCACGTCGCGCGCGAAGCGGGTCTCGGTGGTGCCGCCATAGAGCTCGCCGAACACACCGGACCAGTACCAGCGGGAGATCTTCTCCCGTGCCCCGACGGTCCCAGCCTTGCCGCCGAGCAGGGCGAAGATCGCGGACATCGGGATGAGCTGGCTGCCGTACGGCAGGAACCGGGTGTCGAAGATGTGCTGCGAGTGCAGGAACTGCGCCGCCGACTTGAGCCCATCGGTCACGGCGGGCGCCCACTTGCGGTATTCCGGCAAGGTGAGGTTGAGCATGTCGGCGCGCCGACAGCCGATGCGCGGGGCGGCGACCTCGTCCCGACCGGCTTCCATGGCGGCCTGGTGGCGCTCGTGCGTGGCCAGCAGCGTCACCGCCTGGAGGAAGTCGGTGTTGGCGACCTCGGAGAGGATCCGGTACTGACTGCCGGCCCACTGCGCCTTGCGGTCGGCCCAGTCCTGGCGCAGGTCGAAGTCGTCGGCGGCGAAGGTGGCGGTCAGCAGCTCGAAGACGGTCAGGGTGACCCCGCCGGTGTTGACCTTCTCGAAGACCTGGCACACCGCCTGGCGAGGCGTGCTCTTACCCAGCTCGATCACCGGCAGCTGGTACTGCTCGAACCGCTTGACCACGGCCTCGTGGAACTTGCCCCACAGCGCCAGGTTCTCGGACTGCCGCTCGGGCGAGTACTGGAAAAACCCCATCATCCACTGCATCGAGTTGAACACGGCCGTGCACGGGAACATGCGGTTCGCGTACTCCAGCTCAGGCGTGGACAGGTCCAGCAGCGCCTGCCCCCGGAAGTCCACGCGGACCTTGGTCTCGGGGACGAAGACCACGGCCTCCTCACGATCCCCGTCGCCGAGCAGGGCCTTCTCCATGTCGATGTAGAACCAGCCGCGCGTGGTGTTGCCGCGGACGTCGTGGGTCTCCACCGGGGCGTCGCGGAACAGCGACTGGTAGAGCGAGGTCAACCGCTGCTGGCCGTCCAGGATCAACCGGTCGGGCACGGCGCTGGCACGGGGTGCTCCCTCGACCGACCTGGTCTTGAAGCGGACGTCACCGCCCTGCTTCAACATCATCACAGTGCCCGCCGGGTAGCCCAGTGAGATCGAGGCGATCAGGCTGGCGATGTTGCGATCGGGCCACACCCAGCCGCGCTGGAACTCGGGGAGCTGCGCTTCGCTCCTGTCCACCTGGGTGAGCAGGTCCTTCAGGAACTCCTTCTCGATGCCGAAGGCCTCGACGCCCACGTGGATCACCCCGTTCGCTGTGCTGTCGAGGGCTGTATCGCACAGTCGGACGGAAAGGTTTCTCCGAACGTCGCATCGACTGCACGAGATTCCGTCACATGCTGCGCGAGCAGGTTCCACTCCATGCACAAGGACCGGCACCGTGCCTCGACGAGCCGCGTCGATCGCACCCCGGACGTACGATCACAAGTGGATGCGCTGCAGTGAGGTGACCTCAGCGAGTTTCAGGTGAGTCGTCCATGACTTCCGGGCAGGTCGGTTCGATGGAGGCCCGAACGCTAGTACCGGAGGAGGGCGGCCCGGTCTCGCCACGCCAGGCGCAGGAGGGTCAACGCGCTGGCCGTCAGGCGTGGTTCGAGGCGGTTGATGGCCTCTTCGGTGAACGGGATGCGCTTGGTGCCGCCCTTGCCGATCACGCTTCCCTCGTCGTTGGTGGACACCATGTTGGCGAACAGCCTGTCGAACTCGGGTGCGTCCAGGACCGCCACGGTGAGTTGCAGGACACCGAGTTCGAGCGGTTCCACGACCAGTCCGTAATACCACATGCGAAGTGTTCCCCGGTCGCGGGCGAGCTCGAAGCGCGCGAAGGGCTCATCGTTCTCGTAGTCGATCGAGTTCGGGTTGCAGCCGTCGTGTTCGGGATTCCCCAGGAATTCCTCGGAGAACTCGCGCATGATGTTGCGCCAGAGGGAGAAGTCGTTCGTCACATCCGCCAGCGCAGTGGATGACGGCTGGAACTCCCCGGCGGGCATCACATGACACAACCCGCCGCCGTCGGCCACCTTGCTGCCGTCGCGTTCGTGCAGGACGAAGCTCGCACCCTCACCAAGGCTGCCACGTCGTATCGTCAAGGTGTTGATTCCCGGCGACATGAGCAGTCGTGCGGGGTCGAACGGGTTCCCGATGGCTGCACGCAACGGAAGCCTTTCGAACCCGGGAATCTGCCTTCCCGACAGGAGCCAGGCTTTCTTGAACTCGTGCGCGACCATCTGCTTGACGTTGAAGACTTCAAAGAACGTGGTGCGCCCGAACCTCAGTGTCAGAGTTCCATCCGCCTCGCCGTGCAGGCCGGTCAGTCGGTAGCTGAGACGGTTCTCCAGCAGCCGAGGGCGGACCAGGTCACGTACGGCTCGGCTGTAATCCGTGTAGCGATTGTCGTTGTCGCGCAGGGGAAGTAGGCCGTCGGTGGAGGCGGTCCTGGGGAGCATGTAAGGCGTGGCATCGTGATCCCAGCGCAGCTTGACGGAGTCCAACTCGACGGGTTCTTCCAGAAGCCATTGCGAGTCGGCGAGCACGTGGCCACCGGTCGCGCGGTCGGACGCGGGGTACAACCAAGCCGCCAGTTCCGTCAACTCTCGTCCCCTGACACCTGGAGCGTTGCGGACGTGCAACCATTCTTCCTGGCTCGCTCGTACGTGCTGAGACGGAGGCGCATCGTCGGGAGCAGCGCCCAGGGATGTGTCCGACATCGTCGAACGTGTCCGGTGGAGCTGTTCACGCCGCCCGTGCCGCTCCCGTCGTGCGGCCTCCCGTATTTCCAGCAGGACTCCGTCCGCCTTCAGCATCTTGTCCAGCGCTCGAACGAGTTCCAGGGAGGGGAGGTTGGCTTGAGGGCGTTCGGCATGGGACACGTACTGGCGGGTGTACCCGATCAATCGGGCCAGTTGTGGCTGGCTCATGCCGGCCTGGTTGCGGCGTTTACGGATTTCATCCGCCAGCCTCGTGGCCGCCGCGCCTAGAGCACTGCCATCCGCCTTCGCGGAATTGTCGGCCACGTTCGCCGCCGGTTCGACCGGAGTTGTCGCCGACCGCCTCTCCTCGTCATCGCCGTGAAGAATTCTCATGCGAACTCCCAGATTGCGCGAGCGACACCACTGGCGCACGCAGTGTAGCTCTGACGCGGAAAGCGTGATCAGTCAACTTCGGTGATCACACGGCGAACGCATTCATCCACCGACGGCTCGCCTGCCCCGGCGAACCATGCCCAGCGATGCGGAGATCACCAAGCGGACGAACCGCTTGTCGATGACCTGCCGTCAGCCAGACCAGCGTCGAGGATGCCTGCGGGATGGGCAGTGATGACGGGTTGCGCGGTGCGGTCATGGTTCCAAGCACGGATTCCGGCGCACCGGCGTTCGGCCAGGTCCGTACCGAGTGGACCGTGGCCGGTAGCGCCGAGTTCGAAGCGGCGTTCGGTGGCTTGGGCTCGGGGGCCGCGCAGGGTGAGGCAGGCCAGGGAGTCGCCTTCGACCAGGGCGGGGCTGCTGTACTTGAACGCGGGGTTGCACAGGCCGGCTTCGATGGCGGCGTGTAGCCGGTGCCGGCACCGATCTTCAGGACGCGGTCGCCGGGACGAGTGTTGAGCTGGTCGAGCATCGTCGCCACGACGGTGGCACGGAGATACAGGTCGCGGGCCTGCCACCGGCCTCACCGGGCTTGATGGTGATGGACCTGTTGGCGTAGGCGTCCTCAACAGTGGCAGCGGGCATGAACAGGTGGCGGGGCACGGTGCGCGGCGCGTGCTCGACGGCGTCCGGGCGCAGGTGTCCGGCTTCGGCGATGTGGTCGACCATGCGGTTGCAGCTCGTCCGGCCCGGTGTCGGTGGTGGCGGTCATCCGGTTCCTTCCGTACCTACCGCTTCGGCGGCGGCAACCGCGCCGACGAGCGCGCCACCCATGGACGGTGACATCGCCACCGACGGTGTCACAACAAACATGCCGGCCAACCCACAACCGCACCCGACCGTGGTGCACACCAAGAAGATCGGACCGGCGTAGCGACAAGGCGGCCCACCTGCCCGCTGACGGCCGTTCAGGACCGTTCTGGGGTCAGCACACCGGAGCCGGGCATCGGCAAACCGCTACGGCAGCCGAAAAGTCATTGAGCAGAATCACCCAGCGGGTCACCGAGACCTGGAGCAGAACGCTGACAACATTTCGCCCGGAGCGACCGTCTGCTCCAGATTTGCTCCACACCGGCCACCGCAGTCCACAGTGGACACGAAAGCAAGATCGCCCGCCGCCTGCATTACCGCAGGTCAGCGGGCGATTCGTATGCTGTATTCGATTGTGGAGCTGAGGGGACTCGAACCCCTGACCCTCACACTGCCAGTGTGATGCGCTACCAGCTGCGCCACAGCCCCTTGCCTGCACGTTTCCCGGCGGTTGGGGCCGCCGTTCTCGTGTGGCAATACCGTACAACACGGCACCCGCAAGGACGAAATCGGGGGGCACCCTACGGCATCCGGCCTGCTGAGCGGGGGTGTGCGGGGTTACTTGAGCAGGTTGGTCAGCCAGTCGCGGTCGTCCCACTCGACGACTTCGCCGTCCTTCATCACGGTGGGGGTGCCCTTGAACTTGCCCGTCGCCCGCACGGCGTCCAGCCCCGCCTGAGCGTCCTGCTCGTGCGCGCCGCTCTCCACGCACTGCCGGAACGCGTCGCCGGTGATCCCGAGGTCCGTGCCGAGCTTCACCAACTCCGCCTTGGTGTGCCCCGGCCCACCTTCCTCGGGCTGCCGCAGGAACAACGTCTCGTGGTACTCCCAGAACTTGTCCTCGTCGGCCGCGCACAGCGCCGCGTTGGCCGCGTCACGCGAGTACCCCTCGGGGTCCGAGAGCCGGTTCAGGTACGGCAGGGCGTGGTAGCGGACCTTGAGCGCGCCCGACTCGATCTCCCGCTTGATCTGCTCGCCGTACGCCTTCTTGAACGCGCCGCAGGCGGGGCAGAGGAAGTCCTCGTACAGGTCGAGGGTGACCTTCGCGCCGTCCTTGCCGACCACCACCACGCCGGCCTCGCGCGCGATCGGCGCCGACACACCGGAGACCGAGGGCGGGTTGGCCAACGAGTCGTCCGCGCCCGAGTCCGAATCGGAGGACGACCAGATCACCCCGCCGATCACGGCCACGGCGAGCACCACGACGACCACCACGCCGATGATGACCTTGTTCCGGTCGCCGGACGCGCCACGCGCCGAGACCACCGCCTTGGTCGCCGCCTGCTGCTGCTTCTTCTTCCGAGCGTTGCGCTCCGCGCCACCCACCGCACTGCCCTCCCGGTCAAAACCCGGCCCGCAGGCTACCGAGAGATGCTGAGCGGAACCTGAGCGCTCACGCGTCCGGCTGACGCGGACGACCGGCCACGCGCTCGCCGACGGGCACCTCGGGCCCCTCGTCCAGGCACCCGGACTCACCAGCCACTTCCGACGCGACGTGCGTCTCCTCCTCCCGGGGCAGGGTCTCGGGCGCGAACAGCCAGAACACCATCGCCACCGCGGCCATCGCACCCGTCAGGGTGAACGCCGCCTGGTACGAGAACTGGTCCACCAGCACGCCGGCCAGCAGCGGCCCGACGATCGCGCCGCAGTCGGCGACCATCTGGAACGCCGCCAGCACCGGCCCGCCCTTGGCCTTCGTCCCGATCACGTCGGCCACGACGGCGTTCTGCGGTGGGTTGAGCAGCCCGGCGCCGATGCCCGCCACCAGGGAAGCCACCATGAACATCGGCACGCCGACGCTGAACCCGAGCCACACCGTGCCCACCGCGGACACCGCGAGCCCCGCGATGCCGACCGGCTTGCGCCCGATCGTGTCGGACAGCTTCCCGGAGATCATCAGCACGGCGGCGTTGCCGGCCGCGAACACCGACAGCGAGATGCCGGCGATGGCGGGCGTGCTGTGCAGGGCCTCCACCACGAACAGCGGCACCAACGAGATCCGCACGCCGAACACGGCCCACCCGTTGGCGAACCCCGAGGCCAACGCCGCCCGGTACGCCGACAGCCGCACGGCCGCACGCACCGGCATCGACTCCTGCTCGACGGACTTGTCCAGCGCGGCGGCGAGCGTGGAGCGGCGCAGGAACCACCACACGAACAGCGCGGCCACCACGAGCGCCGCCGCGTACGTGACGAACGGCACCTGGATGGAGATCTCCACGAGCGCCGCGCCGAGGATCGGGCCGCCGATGTTGCCGAGCAGGAACCCGGTCGCCCACAGCCCGGACGCCCGACCACGCATCGGCGCGGGCGTGATCCGGATCAGCAGGCCCACGGCGGCCACGGTGAACATGGTCGACCCGATGCCCGCGAACGAGCGGAACACGATGAGCTGCCAGTAGGCGGTGGCGAAGCCGCACGCGCCGGTGCCGACCGCGACGATGAGGATGCCGACGATGTAGACCCACGTCTCGCCGAACCGGTTGACCAGTCGGCCGCTCATCGGCGCGAACAGCAGCCTGACCAGGGCGAACGAGCTGACCACGGCGGACACGGCGAAGGTGCCGACGTCGAAGCTCTTGGCGTACGCGGGCAGGACGGGCGCCACGATGCCGAACCCGAGGGCGATGATGAAGCTCGCCACGACGAGCACCCACACCTCGCCGGGTAGCCGGGGCTTGACCTTCACATCGGACCCGGTCCCCAGCACTGTGCGCCCCTTCCGATCTCCGTTAGCTGTGCTAAGGATATGCGGTGCGGCGGCCGAACACTCAATCGAGGAGTTCGTCCACCCTGCG
Source organism: Actinosynnema sp. CA-299493 (assembly GCF_050946825.1). Taxonomy (NCBI): domain Bacteria; kingdom Bacillati; phylum Actinomycetota; class Actinomycetes; order Pseudonocardiales; family Pseudonocardiaceae; genus Actinosynnema; species Actinosynnema sp. CA-299493. The sequence continues at coordinate 1,089,916 of NZ_CP191993.1, read as the reverse complement.
CGCGTAGGCCGTCACCGGGTAGCAGACCTCGAAGCCGCACGCCTCCACGAACCGCTCCCCCGCGCCGCCCTCGGCCACGTGCGAGGCCACCAGCAACGCGCCCTCCTGCCGCAGCTCGACCACCACGCCGTCGACCAGCGCCTTGCCCAGGCCACGACGACGGCGTGCCGGTCGCACGACCGCGTGCTCGACCAACCCGACCCGGCGCTCGCCGAACCCGGACGCGAACCCGCCGATCCGATCGCCGTCGTCCACCACGACGAACACGCACCGCGGGTCGTCCAGCCGCTGCCCGAGGTGTCGCAGCAGCCGCGGCCCGTCCACGCCGAGGTCGTCGGCCAGCAGTTCGGCGATGCCGGGCAGGTCCGCGTCCGACGCCGGCCGCACGAGCGGCGACCGCCGCGCGCCACCCCGGTGCACGACGGCCAACGACTCCTCGACCGCGTGCCACCCGGTGTCGTCGGCGATGCCCTCGATCTCGGCCACCGTGGTCGGCGACGCGTACAGCACCGCCTCGGCGCGCCCCACGTCGGCGAACGTCTGCTCCAGCCGCATCAGCGTGCCCGCGACCTCGGCCGACGACCCGTACACGCCGCACGCGTGGTTGCCGCCGGGCAGCGGGTTGTCCCGGTTCACCACCACCTGGGCCACGCCGACGCGGCCGACCTTGCCGTACCGGACGGCGCCGGCGGCCAGCCGGGCGGTTTCCACCAGTTCGGCCAGGTCACGGGCCCGGTACGGGTCGAGCAGGTCGGGGTCGTCGGGATCGCGCAGCGGGTCAACCACGACGTCAGCCTCGCACGTCCCGGCCCTTCCACTTCGTGGTGCCGCGCAACGCCCGCCACGCCGCGTCCAGCGACAGCGCGCCGAACGTGACGTAGGCCAGCGGCGCGAGCACGGCCGCCGACCGCGGCTGCCGGGACCGCCGCAGGAAGATCCACTCGGCGAGCGACTGGCCGAGCCACGCCAGCATCCCGGGCTTGGACCCGCGCAACGCCGTCACCACCGGCACGACCCCGTACGCGATGTGCGCGAGACCGGTCGACCCGAGCGACAGGGACGCGCTCGCCGGTCCCTTCGCGTACAGGGACGTGCCGGCGACCATGCTCTTGCGCATCGACGCCCACGTGCCGCCGAACGTGTCCAGGCCCGACGTGGTCAGCGAGTCCGCGCCGTCCACGTACCGCGTCCGACCGCCGGTGTCGCGGACCAGCGTGGCGAAGCCGACGTCGTCCGCGCGCGACCCGGCGATCGCGGCCCAGCCACCCGCCCGCTCGTAGGCCGCGCGGCGGACCAGGATGCAGTGCCCGACGGCCAGCGCCATGCCGCGCCGCCCGTCCACGCTCGTCGTCTCGAACAGCAGCTGGTTCACCGGCGGCAGCAGCAGCCACCACCCGGCGCTCGGCTTGGCGCCGCGACCGGACGTGGAGACCAGGTCGAGGTCGTCCCGCCGGGCGCCCGCGAGCAGCCTGCCGACCAGGTCGGGCGCGGCCTCGGTGTCGGCGTCCACGAACAGCAGCCAGTCGGTGTCGGCGCCGGCGGTGCCCACGTGCAGCGCGTGCACCTTGCCCGCCCAGCCGGACGGCGGCCCGGAACTGCTCACCAGCCGCACGCGCGGGTCCTCCGCCGCGTGCCGCCGCACGATCTCCGCGGTCCGGTCGGTGGACGCGTCGTCCACGACCACGATCCGCAGGTCCGCGCAGTCCTGCCGGCGCAGGCCGGCGAGGCACCGGTCGATCGCGTGCTCCTCGTCGCGCGCGGGCACGACGACGGTGACCGGGCCGGCGTCCACCTGGGTCGCGGGCAGCCGCTCGACCTCCTGCCACACCTTGATCGTCACGGCCGCGCGGGCCAGGGCCACCGCCGCGCCGAGGACACCCCATTTCCCCATGGGTCCACAGTGGCACAACACTGGGGCCGTGGAACTGCCGAACCTGCCGATCCGACCGCTGCTCGGCGAGATCGCGGCCACGCTGACCGCGCACGGCTCGGCGGTGCTGGTCGCGCCGCCGGGCACGGGCAAGACGACGTTGGTGCCGTTGGCGCTGGACGGTCGCGTGGTCGTGGCCGAACCACGCCGGCTGGCCGCTCGCGCCGCCGCCGCGCGGATGGCGAGCCTGCTCGGCGAACCGGTCGGGCAGACCGTGGGCTACTCGGTCCGCGGCGACCGCAGGACCTCGAAGAACACCCGGATCGAGGTGGTGACCTCGGGGCTGCTGGTGCGGCGGTTGCAGCACGACCCGGAGCTGGCGGGCGTCGGCACGGTGCTGCTGGACGAGTGCCACGAGCGGCACCTGGACGCGGACCTGCTGCTGGCGTTGCTGCTCGACGCCCGCGCCGGGCTGCGGCCGGACCTCAGGCTGCTGGCCACGTCCGCGACCGTGGCGGCCGAGCGGCTGGCGCACCTGCTCGGCGACGCGCCGGTCATCCGGGTCGAGGCGCGGACGTTCCCGGTGGACGTCGTGCACACCCCGCCGGCACGTCGGGAACGGGTCGAGGCCACCGTCTCCCGCGCCATCCGCCAATCCCTGTCCGAAGTGGACGGTGACGTGCTGGCGTTCCTGCCGGGCGTGGCGGAGATCCGGCGCTGCGCCGCGCTGCTCGGCGACGACGTGGACGTGCTGCCGCTGCACGGTCGCCTCACCACCACCGCGCAGGACGACGCGTTGCGCCCGGGAGCCCGGCGACGAGTCGTGCTGGCCACCGCGATCGCCGAGTCGAGCCTGACCGTGCCGGGTGTGCGCGCCGTCGTGGACTCGGGGCTGTCGCGGGTGCCGCGGGTCGACCACCGGCGCGGGTTGTCGGGCCTGGCCACGGTCCGGGTCAGCGCGGCGGTGGCCGACCAGCGCGCGGGCCGGGCGGGACGTGAGGCGCCCGGCAAGGTCTACCGCTGCTGGCCCGCGCACGAGCACAGCACGCTGCCGCGCTACCCGGAGCCGGAGATCCGCACCGCGGACCTGACGCGGTTGGCCCTGGAACTGGCCTGCTGGGGCGTGCCGGACGGCGAAGGGCTCGGTTGGTGGGACGCGCCGCCGCCGGGCGCGCTGGACGCGGGCCGATCGGTGCTGCGGGCGCTGGGCGCGTTGGACTCGGACGGCGGCGCGACCGATCGGGGCCGCCGGATGGCCGACCTCGGCCTGCACCCCCGGCTGGCACGGGCGTTGCTGGACGGCGCGGCGGCCGTGGGCGCGCGCAAGGCCGCCGAGGTGGTGGCGCTGCTGGACGACGACCGGGCGAGCTCCGGGGTCGAGCTGTCGACCCGTGACGCCGACCCGCGCGAGGTCCGCCGCCTGGCCGCGATGGTCGAGGGCACGGGCCACGGCGACCCCGCCCTCGTGGTCGCCCTCGCCTACCCGGAACGGTTGGCGCGCAGGCGTTCCCCCGGTTCGCCGGTGTACTTGATGGCCGGCGGCACGGCGGTGGAGCTGCCGCCGGGCAGCGCGTTGGCCGATGCCGAGTGGCTCGCCGTGGCCGTCGCCGACCGCGAGGCGGGCCGCGCGCACGGTCGCATCCGGTTGGCCGCACGCGCCGACGAGGACCTCGCCGTGACCGCCGCGTCGTCCCTGCTGGTCCAGGAGGACGACGTGCGGTGGGACGGCGACGTGGTGGCGAACCGGCTGCGCAAGCTGGGCGCGATCACGTTGTCCAGCAAGCCGTTGCACGACCGGGAGGCGATCCGCGCCGCGCTCCTGGAAGGTCTGCGCGCGGAGGGCGTCGGTCTCCTGCGGTGGGACGCGGACGGGTTGCGCACGCGTGAGCGGATGGCGTTCCTGCACCGCGTGATCGGTGACCCGTGGCCGTCGGTGGACGATGACGCGCTGCTCGCCGTGGTCGACGTGGGCGACGCGCGCCGCAAGGCGGACCTGGCCCGCATCAGCGGCGAGCAGGTCGTGCGCCGACTCCTGCCCTGGCCCGCCGCCGCGCGGTTCGACGAACTCGCACCGGACCGGCTGGAGGTGCCTTCGGGTTCACGCATCCGGGTGGACTACTCCGCGGCCGAGCCGGTGCTGCCGGTGAAGGTGCAGGAGGTGTTCGGCTGGACCGAGACCCCGCGCCTGGCCGACGGCCGCGTGCCGATCGTCCTGCACCTGCTCTCACCCGCCGGTCGGCCGACCGCCGTCACCGGCGACCTGGCGTCGTTCTGGCGGACGGGCTACCCGCGGGTCAGGTCGGAACTGCGGGGCCGCTACCCGAAGCACCGCTGGCCGGAGGACCCGCTGACCGCCCGCCCGGCCCGCCGTTAGCTACTTGACGGGGTGCGTCAAGTACTTGACGCACCCCGTCAAGGAGGTGATGCGGGAGTGCTCGCAGAACAGATCGCCACGATCATCCGCACCCGGCTGCTCGACCCGCTGGAGATCCTCTTCGACGACGTCGGCGACCTGCCGTCCCGCGCCGACGAGGTGGCGCGGCGGATGGCCGCGGCCATGCGGGGCGACGACGATGCGGCGGCCGTGCACGCCATCGCGCGGCTCATCGGCGCGCTGTACCCCGGTGACGAGCCGTTCGACCCACCCGTCGACTGGTGGCGCACGCCGCTCGGCCAGGTCGTGGCGCGGCGGATGGGCCACCCGGCGACGCCGGCCGTGTCGTACTCGGTCGCCGGCGCGATGCTCGGCGTCACCAAGCAGGGCGTCCACGACCTGGTGCGGCGCGGCAAGTTGGCGCGGAACGCGGACGGCGGCGGCGTGACCGTCGCCTCGGTACGAGCGAGGTTGGGCGGATGAAGGTACTGGCACTGCACGGCGCGGGTGGTTCGCCGGAGGACTGGGACGAGGTGATCACGGCCGTGGGCGGCGCGCACGAGGTCGTCCCGCTGCCGCTGACCGGCCCGTGGGACTGGGACTCGGTCCTGGACCGGATCGAACCACACGCCACCGACAACCCCGCCGTGCTCGGCATGTCGTTGGGCGGCATGGTCGCCGCGCTGTGGGGCAGGCGCCACCCGGAGTGCCCGGCCGTGATCAACCTCGACGGCCACGGCGTGCCCACTCAACCGCAGCGCTACCTGGACCCCAGCGCCGTCGCAGAAGAAATCGCAGCGCTGCGCGAATCCTTCCGCGCCTACGGCCAACCCGAACTGCAACAGGCCCTGGAAGACCTCGACTGCTTCGAGGTGTTCCGCGACCTCCGCTGCCCGATGCTGCTGGCCCTGGCCACCAAGCCGCTGCCCGGCCACCCCCTGTTCGAGGCGTACCGACACGGCCTGGCCCGCGACCTCCCGACCCTGCCGCCGAACGTCGAAGTCGTCCACGTCGACACCACCCACGCCATGACCCGCGAGAACCCGACCCTGGTCGCGAAGCTGGTCAACGCCTACCTGGCCGACCGCTAGCCGACCGCCACGACCGCCGGCCCGACCAACGCCCTCGGGAACTCCCGCAGCAGCGCCAACCGCGCCCCGCGCACCTCGATCCACAACCGGTTCTCGCCGACCCGAGCGCACGGGTCGGGGCGTGGGGAGCGGACCTATGCTGACGACGTGAGCGCGAGGGACGAGCGGGCAGCGCCGATGCGCGCCGATGCCGCCCGCAACCGCGAACGAGTGCTGGAGGCGGCACGGGCACGGCTGGCCGCCGGTGACGACTCGGTGCAGCTCAACGCCATCGCCAAGCTCGCCGGGGTGGGCGTGGGCACGGTGTACCGGCACTTCCCGACCCGGCACGCGCTGCTGGAGGCACTGGTGGCCGAGCGCTTCCAGCGCCTGGTCGAGCGGGCGCTGGAGGCGGCGGCGGACCCGGACCCGGCGCGCGGCCTGCGCGGCCTGCTGCGGCACACGCTCGACCTGTCGTTGGCGGACCCCGGGTTCGCGGCGGTGCTGGAGTCGGCCGACCGCGCCGGCGCGCCGACCGCCGCGCTGAAGGCCGAACTCGACCGGGCCGTCACGCCCCTGCTCCACCGGGCCCACGAGGCGGGCGTCGTCCGCCCCGACGTCGTGCCCGACGACGTCAGGCGGCTGCTGTGCGGCGTGGGGCACGCGGTGCGCTCCGGCGACGACGACCCCCGCTACGCCGACCTGTACCTGGACATCCTCGTGGCCGGTCTGCGGCCCACCGACTGATCCTCGCCCGTCCCGATGCCCGGCCACCCCTTGCACATCGAACCGGATAACTATCCACTTCTGCTACGGTGAAACGGATAGTTATCCGGACAAGGGCGGTGCCACGGTGGAGCGAACAGCGGTCGTCACAGCGGGAACAGCGGGAATCGGCCTGGAGACCGCCGTGGGACTGGCCGCCGCCGGCTTCGCGGTCACCGTGGTCGGGCGTGACGCCGAACGCGGCGCCCGCGCGATCGAGCGGATCAACGCCACGGGGCCGGCGCACCCGGCGCGCTTCCTGGCCGCCGACCTGGCCTCGCTGGACGCCGTCCGCGCCCTCGCCGGCCGGATCGCGGCCGACGGCCCGCTGACCGTGCTGGTCAACAACGTCGGGGCGATGTTCGCCGAGCGCCAGGACTCGGTCGACGGGGTCGAGGCGACGTTCGCCGTCAACCACCTCTCGCCCTACCTGCTGACCGAACTGCTGCTACCGGTGCTGCGCGCCGGTGCGCCGAGCCGGGTCGTGACCGTGACCTCGGGCGCCGTCCGCACCGCCCGGCGCTCGTTCGACGCCGTCGAACCACCCGGCGGCTACTACGGCTTCCACTGGTACGGCCGCGCCAAGCTCGCCAACCTGGCCTACACCCTGGCCCTGGCCGCCCGCCTCGACGGCTCGGGCGTCTCGGTGTTCGCCGCGGACCCGGGCGGCGCCGCGACCGACATGACCACCGGCAGGATGGACGACCCCCGGATCGTCTCCCCCGGCCTCCGGCTGCTCTGGCCGATCGTCCGCCGGGTCTTCGAGCGCTCCACCGCCGGCCCGGCGTCCACCGCGGCCAGGTCCTCGGTCTTCGCCGCCACCGACGACTCCCTGACCGGCCGGACCGGTGTGGTCATCGGCCCGAACGCTCACCCGGTCACACCGCCGCGCGCCGCCACCGACCCCCGCGTCGCCGAGGCCGTCACCCGCCTCAGCCACCGCCACGCACCCGTTTAGCACCGCCCGAGCACGGCCACCAACGACGAGCGGCCCCTTCCCGAAGGAAGGGGCCGCCGTGGTGGTGGAGGTGCCGGGAATCGAACCCGGGTCCTCTGCCGCATCATCAAGGCTTCTCCGTGCGCAGTCCACTACACCTCTACTCGGCCCCGATGATCACGCGGACAAGTCATCGTGATGAGCCCAGCCACTGTGGGTGTCCCGACCGTTCCCCGTGGCCGGGGACGGCGGTGAGCCTCCTAGCTGATGCCGGCGACCGGAGCGGAGGCTCCTCCGGGCCGACAGCGTCGCTCCTAGCCTCAGGCGGCGAGGGCGAACGCGCGCTGGTCGTTAGACTCGGCGCTTATTGGTTTGCGATGACGCTTACGGTGGTCTCTCGCCTGCACCGGCACGCTTCCCTTGAATCAACGCACAAAGTCGAAACCGTTCACCCCCGTGTCGTGGGCACTGCCACGCACAGCATAACCCCCCGCGACCCCCGGTTCATTCCCATTACGTTGGTAGGGCTGGCCCCACCCCTCGCCGACCGGCGGACCTGATGGTCCCGATCACCCGTTCGAGCGATGCTGGTCAGGGCAACATCGGGCGTGAAGGTGGGGACATGGCGACGCGGGTCAACCCGAACATCGGCCGGGTCAGCGGGTACTTCCTGCTGAACCTGGTCACCGGGCTCTTCTGGTTCATCCTGCTGGTGGCGCTGGGCGCGGTGAGCATCGGCACCGCGGTGATCTGGGTCGGCGTGCCCCTCGGCGTGCTCACGCTGACCCTGGCGCGCGGCGCGGCGACGGCCGAACGGGCCTGGCTGCGGGCGACCCTCGGCGTGGACATCCCCCGGCCGTACCGGGCGCTGCCCGAGGAGGGCGCCACCGCTCGCGCGAAGGCCGTCGCCAAGGACCCGGCGACGTGGCGCGACCTGGCCTACTGGCTGATCATGCTGCCGCTGGGCGTGTTCGAGTTCGCCCTCACGGTGACGCTGTGGGCGGTCGTCGCGGCCACCGTGTTCCTGCCGTTCTACCTGCACTGGCTCCCGGTGACGTGGGAGGTCACGTTCAGCCCGGGCACCGTGTGGCTGGTCGACTCCTTCGCCAGTGCGATCCCCGTCAGCGTCCTGGGCCTGCTGCTCGGCGTCCTGTCGCACCGGGTGCTCAAGGCCCTCGGCCGGGGTCACGCGCTGCTCGCCCAGTCGCTGCTCGGCCCCTCGCGCTACGGCGTGCTGTCGGCCAAGGCGGAGCAGCTGTCCGCCAGCCGGGCCCGCGGCGTGGAGGCCGCCGAGGCGGAGCGCCGGCGCATCGAACGCGACCTGCACGACGGCGCGCAGCAACGCCTGGTCGCCGTGGCCATGGGCCTCGGCCGGGCGCGCGGCAAGATGGAGTCCGACCCGGACGGCGCCCGCGAGCTCATCGCCGAGGCGCACGCCGACGCCAAGCTCGCCATCTCCGAGCTGCGCGACCTGGCCCGCGGCATCTACCCCTCCGTGCTGGGCGACCGCGGGCTGGACGCGGCGCTGTCGTCGCTGGCCGCGCGGTCGCCGTTCCCGGTCGAGGTGGAGGTGGACGTCGAGCCGCGCCCGCCGACGGCGGTGGAGAGCACCGCGTACTTCACCGTCGCCGAGACGCTGACCAACGCCGCCAAGCACTCCGGCGCGACCCGGGCGCACGTGAAGGTGTCCCGCACGGCGAACTCCGTGGTGGTGGAGGTCACCGACAACGGCCGCGGCGGCGCGGAGGTCCGCCCCGGTGGTGGCCTCGCGGGGCTGGCGGACCGGGCTGCGACGATTGACGGCGTGGTCGTCGTGGTGAGCCCGATCGGCGGGCCGACCGTGATCCGGACGGAGCTGCCGTGCGCGTGGTGATCGCGGAGGACTCGGTCCTCCTGCGGGTGGGGGTGCAACGCCTGCTGGCCGACGAGGGCATCGAGACGGTCGCGGCGGTGGAGGACGGCGGCGCGCTGCTCGCCGCGATCGACGAGCACCGCCCCGACCTGGCCCTGGTGGACGTGCGGATGCCGCCGACGTTCACCGACGAGGGCCTGCGGGCGGCGATCGAGGCGCGCAAGCGCATCCCGGACCTGCCCGTGCTGGTCCTCTCGCAGTACGTGGAGGAGCGGTACGCGGTGGAGCTGCTGGCCGGCGGCGCGAACGGCGTCGGCTACCTGCTCAAGGAACGCGTGGCGGACGTGGCGGACTTCGTGGCCGCGGTCCGCCGGGTCGCCGACGGCGGCACGAGCATCGACCACGAGGTCATCACGCAGCTGATGGCCCGGTCCCGGCGCAACCCGGTCGACTCGCTCACCCAGCGTGAGCGCGAGGTGCTCGGGCTGATGGCGGAAGGGCTGTCGAACGGCGCCATCGCGGCCTCGCTGGTCGTGTCCGACGGCGCGGTGGAGAAGCACGTCGGCAACATCTTCGCCAAGCTCGGCCTGGAGCCCAGCACGAGCGAGCACCGCCGCGTGCGCGCCGTGCTGGCCTACCTCAACCTGGGCTGAAGGCCGAGCAGCCCGGCGCCGTTGTCGTGCAGCACGGCCCGCAGGAACGGCTCGCCGAGCCGGTCGTCGGCGGCGGCCCAGCCCTCGATCGCGGCCAACTGCGCCGAGTAGTCGTACGGGATGTCGGGCAGCCGGTACCGGATCGACCAGTCGACGCCGTAGTGCCGCGACGCCTCGTCGAAGAACGCCCACACCTCGTCCAGCACGCGCTGCGGCATGAAGTGCACGTGCACGTCGACCAGGCCGGGGACGGCGGCGGTCAGTAGCGGCCCTTCAACGCGCGGCCGTGCGCCTTCTGGATCTCCCGCTCCGCGTCCCGCTTGGCGAGGTCCTGCCGCTTGTCGTAGGACTTCTTGCCGCGCGCCAGCGCCAGCTCGATCTTGACGTACCCGTCCTTGAAGTACATCGACAGCGGGATCAGCGACAGACCGCTCTCCTTGGTCTTGCCGATCAGCCGCTCGATCTCGCCCTTGTGGAGCAGGAGCTTGCGCTTGCGGCGGACCTCGTGGTTGGTCCAGGTGCCCGCCACGTACTCCGGGATGTGCAGCGCGTGCAGCCAGATCTCGCCGTCGTCCACCTGGGCGAAGGCGTCCACGAGGGACGCCCGGCCCATGCGGAGGCTCTTCACCTCGGTGCCGACGAGCACGACACCGGCTTCGAAGGTGTCGAGGATGGTGTAGTCGTGCCGAGCCTTGCGGTTCGACGCGATCACCTTCTGACCGCGTTCCTTGACCATGACCGAAACCTTACGTGAGCGCGCCAGCGGTTATAGGCGCACGTAGAGACGCAGCGTGACGTAGCCGGTCAGCGCCGAGATCGCTATCGCCACACCGACCAGGATGGGTGAGAGGAAGAGGATCTCCACCATGCTCACCTCCGGGATGATGTTGGCCGCGAACAGCTCGCCGAGCACCCGGTTGAGCAGGAAGAGCTTCGTCACCACGAGCAACCCGATCGAGGCGACCGCGCCGATCACGCCGGCGACCACCGCCTCGATGAGGAACGGCAGCTGGGTGTACCAGCGGGTGGCGCCGACCAGCCGCATGATGCCGACCTCGGTGCGCCGGGTGAACGCCGACACCTGGATCGTGTTGGAGATCAGCATCAGCGCGGCGAACGCCTGGAGCAGCGCCAGCGCCAGCGCCGCGTCCCGCACGCCGTTGAGGAAGCCGAACAGCCGGTCCAGGTCCTCGCGCTGGTCGTCGACCTTCTTGACGCCCGCCTTGCCGGTGAACGCCTGCACGATCACGTCGGACCGCTGCGCGTCCTCCAGCTTGACCCGGAACATCGCCGGGATCGCCTCGGGACGGGCCAGCTTCGCCAGCTCCGGCTGCGACTCGAAGACCTTCTTGAACCGCTCGAAGCCCTTGTCGCGGTTCTCGTAGACGACCGTCTCGACCCCGGAGGTGGTCTCCAGCTGGCTGCGCAGGCTCGAACAGGGCTGCTGCGTGCAGTCCTTGTCGTTCACGCTGATGTCGTTGGTGAGCATGACCGCCACCTCGAGCTGGCCGAGGTAGTCGTCCTGCATCTTGCCCACCATGTTGACGACTAGCAGGCCGACACCGAGCAGGAAGAGCGAGATCGCGGTCGTGAGGATCATCGCGATGGTCATCGTGACGTTCCGGCGCAGGCCGGTGACGACCTCGCTGAACACGAAGCTGGTACGCATCGGGGGGAACGTTCCTCAGGGTCGGGGGATGAGGGGGTCCGGCGGCCTCGGGCTCAGCGACCCACGCCGTAAACACCCCGCGCGTCGTCGCGGATGATCCGGCCGTTGTCCAGCTCGACCACGCGACGGCGCATGGAGTCGACGATGGAGTGGTCGTGGGTCGCCATCACCACCGTCGTGCCGGTGCGGTTGATCCGCTCCAGCAGCAGCATGATGTCCTGGCTGGTGTCGGGGTCCAGGTTCCCGGTCGGCTCGTCGGCCAGCAGCACCAGCGGCCGGTTGACGAACGCGCGGGCGATGGCCACCCGCTGCTGCTCGCCGCCGGAGAGCTCGTGCGGCATCCGGTCCGCCTTGCCGTCGAGGCCGACCAGCTGGAGCACCTCGGGCACCACCTTCACGATGGTGTTGCGCGGCTTGCCGATCACCTCCAACGCGAACGCGACGTTCTCCGCCACGGTCTTGTTGGTCAGCAGCCGGAAGTCCTGGAACACGCAGCCGATGGACTGGCGCAGGCGGGGGACCCGGCGCCGGGACATCTTGGCCACGTCGAAGTTCGACACGTACACGCGACCCTTGCTGGGCACTTCCTCCCGCAGCAGCAGCCGCAGGAAAGTGGACTTCCCGGAACCGGAAGGCCCGATGAGGAACACGAACTCACCCTTGTCCATCTCGACCGAGACGTTGTCGAGCGCGGGACGCGCGGAGCTCTTGTAGACCTTGGACACGTGTTCGAGGCGAATCACGAGGCGCGAGTGTACTCGCGGGCGGGGTAAAGCCCTCGTCTCGCCCGCCGGACGGGGGCTTGACCGATCAGGACTGGTGCTGCTTGCGCCAACGGATGCCCGACTCCAGGAAGTCGTCGATCTCGCCGTCGAGCACCGCGGACGGGTTGCCGACCTCGTGCTCCGTGCGCAGGTCCTTGACCATCTGGTACGGGTGCAGCACGTAGGAGCGCATCTGGTTGCCCCAGCTCGACCCGGTGTCCTTGAGGGCGTCCATCTTCGCCCGCTCCTCCTGCCGCTGCCGCTCCAGCAGCTTGGCCTGGAGCACGGCCATCGCGGTGGCCTTGTTCTGCAACTGGGAGCGCTCGTTCTGGCAGGAGACCACGATGCCGGTCGGGAGGTGCGTCAGGCGCACCGCCGAGTCGGTCGTGTTGACGCCCTGGCCACCGGGACCGGACGAGCGGTAGACGTCGACCCTCAGGTCCTTCTCGTCGATGTCGACGTGGTCGGTCTGCTCGACCACGGGCACCACCTCGACGCCCGCGAACGACGTCTGCCGGCGGCCCTGGTTGTCGAACGGCGAGATGCGCACGAGGCGGTGCGTGCCCTGCTCGACGCTGAGCGTGCCGTAGGCGTACGGGGCCGTGACGCGGAACGTGGCGGACTTGATGCCCGCCTCCTCGGCGTAGGACGTGTCGAACACGTCGACGCCGTAGCCGTGCCGCTCGGCCCACCGGGAGTACATCCGCATGAGCATCTCGGCGAAGTCGGCCGCGTCGATGCCACCGGCCTCGGCGCGGATGGTGACCAGCGCGTTGCGCTCGTCGTACTCGCCGGACAGCAGCGTGCGGACCTCCAGCGAGGAGATCTCCTCGCGGAGCTTCGCCCGATCGGTGTCCGCCTCGGCGAGGCTGCCCGCGTCACCCTCGTCCTCGGCCAGCTCGTACATGATCGACAGGTCGCCGAGGCGCTCGCGCAGGGTCGTGATGCGGCGCAGCTCACCCTGCCGGTGCGAGAGCAGGCTGGTGACCTTCTGCGCCTTCTCCTGGTCGTCCCACAGGTCAGGGCGGGCCGCGGCCTCCTCCAGCTCCGCGACCTGCGCGCGCAGCGCATCGAGGTCCATCACCGCCTCGATGCTCGTGAGGGTGGCGGAGAGGTCCTTGATGTCTGCTTCGACGTCGGGATTCACGTCCCAAGATTACGCCGGCACCGGTCGCGGAGTGCGACCGGTGGGCGCGGTTCAGGCCGTCGGGATGGCGTCGAGCAGCTTGAGCACGGCCTTGGCGTGCGCCAGGCCGAACTCGGCGACCGCCTTGGCGTAGGCGTCCTCGGCGGTCTTGGCGGCGATCTTCTGGGCCTCCTGGTGGGCGCCGTAGGTCGCACGGGCGGAGTCCACGAGCCCTTGCCGCTGTTTTGCGGTCAGGGAGCCCGCGTGCACCAGCCGCAGGATCAACGGGCTGCGCAGGTGGTCCGGCCCCGGCTCGGAGAGCAGCCAGTTTTTGAACGCCTTCTTGCCCGCCGCGGTCAGCACGTACTGCTGGCTGGAGCGCGGGCCCTGCTTGCCGAGGCGCAGCAGGCCTGCGTCCGCCAACGCGGGCAGCTCGCGGTAGACCTGGCTGCGGGTGACGCTGAAGAACGCGCCGAAGCGCTCTCCGGCCTCAGCCACGAGCTGGCCACCGGTCTTGGGTCCGTCGTGCAGCAGCCCGAGCAGGGCCGCCGCCGTCGCATTCAGGTCCGACACCCCACCAACGGTGCCACGCTCACCGGTCGCTGTCCACAATGGTCAGCCGTTCTGTCCACTGTGGCTGATCACGGGCTAGTCGAGTTGGGCCAAGCGGAGCAACGCAAACATCGCTGCGTAACCGCCCTCCGGGCAACGCCACGCGTTCGGCCCCTTGACCCGGTTTGTCCACGTCGAGTGGAAATCCATTGAGGGGCAAGGGAAACCGCACTATTGCGTTCACTCGAACGGCAGCGCGACGTCACGCGCCGCTGCCACCCGCCCCCACCGGCCCCATCGGGCGATAGCACAACCCGGTGATGTCGTGCTCTCGACGTGGCAAACACGTCCCGTGGTGGGACCATTACGTCGGGTGTTCGTACGACTGGGAGGTCAGCTGTGGGCATCAAATGGACGACGGGGACGAAGGTAGTCCGCAACGCCCGCGCCTGGGCGTCCGGCACGATCCCGGAGCAGGCGGGCAAGGACGAGTGCATGGTGTGCGGCAAGCAGATCCGCAGGCATCGCACGGTCAGCGGCGAAGGCCGGGTGTGCTCCCTCACGTGCGCCCAGTACTGGGCCGAGAACATGACCTGAGCACGCGCACAAGCGAAAGGCCCCCGGAGTCGAAACTCCGGGGGCCTTTCACGTGGTAGCGGGGACAGGATTTGAACCTGCGACCTCTGGGTTATGAGCCCAGCGAGCTACCGAGCTGCTCCACCCCGCGCTGTAAGGACAACTATACACGCCCCGAAAACCACTTTTCACCGGGGTCCCTTAACCGCATATCCCCAGCTCACCCGCCCCATCACCCGGGCGAGACCCACCCTATCCCCCACCAACACCCAGCCACCACCCCACACCTACCGACCCAACTTGCACCGGTTTCGGGGTCCAGGGGCAACGCCCCCGGTCAGGGGCGCAGGGGGCGAAGCCCTCCTGCCCGGGGTCCGGGGCTGGACCCCCGGTGTAAATGCGAAAAAGCCGTGTTCACGTTTTCCGTGAACACGGCTTTCCCACTTTGTAGCGGGGACAGGATTTGAACCTGCGACCTCTGGGTTATGAGCCCAGCGAGCTACCGAGCTGCTCCACCCCGCGCTGCATTTAGAACTCTACGCCGGGGGTTGACCGGAATGCAAATCGGGTGGCCCGGAACGTGTCTCAGGCCACCCGATGTCGAGATCAGTGCAGGTCAGCCGGTCGGCGTCGGTGACGCCTGGGTCGTCGACGGCGTCGTGGTCGACGCACCCGCCGCCGTGTTGAACCTCTTCGTCGCGTCGTCCAGCGCCTTGTAGGCGTTGCCGAGCTCGGCGAAGTCACCGCTGGACTGCGCCGACTTCACGCGCGCCAGCGCCGCTTGGATGTCCCGCACGGCCTGCTGCAGCTCCGTGCCGCCCTGCCCGTCGTTGGGCGCCGTGGGCGTCGTGGACGGGGTGGAACTGGGCGGCTGGCCGTTCGGGTCCGTCTGCGGCACCTGGGACGACGCGCCGGACAGGACCTCCTCCATCGCCTCGGCCAGCGTCGGCGCGTAGCCCACCTTGTCGCCGAAGCTGACCAGGACCTTGAACAACTGCGGGAACTGGGTGTTCTGGCTGGCCCGTTCGATGTAGATGGGCTCCACGTAGAGCAGGCCGCCGCCCACCGGCAGGGTCAGCAGGTTGCCGTAGACGACCTTCGTCTGCCGCTGGGCGAGCAGGTTCAGCTCACCGCTGACCTCGCCGTTGGTGAGGAAGGTGGTCTGGATCTGCTGCGGGCCCTTGACCTCGTTGTTCAAGGTCAGGACGCTCATCTTGCCGTAGTTGTCCGGGTCGGACCTGACCGTCACGTACGACGCCATGAACTCCCGGTTCAACCGCACCAGCGCGCTGGTCAGCTGGAAGCTCACCTTGTTCGCGTCACCGGTCGGGTCGCCCGCCAGCACGTAGAACGGCGGCTGCCGGTCCCGCTGCTGCTGCACGCCCTGCTGCTGGGCCTCGACGGTGGTGGCGTTGTCGATGGTGGGGTCGGACGGCACGTCCCAGAACGAGACGCCGGAGTAGAAGTCGCGCGGGTTGTCCACGTGGTACTCCGACAGCATCTCCCGCTGGACCTTGAACAGGTCCTCGGGGTAGCGCAGGTGCTCCTTCAGCGACTGCGACATCTCGCTGTTGGCCTTCACCGTGCCCGGGAAGACACCCATCCACGCCTTCAGCACCGGGTCCTGCTTGTCCATCTCGTACAGCGTCACCGTGCCGTCGTAGGCGTCCACAGTGGCCTTGACCGAGTTGCGGATGTAGCTGATCTCCCGGTTGGGCTGCTGCGCCACGCCGGGCAGCGAGTCGTTCGTGGCGTCGCCCAGCGCCGTGCGGCGCGCGTACGGGTAGTTGTCGAGCGTGGTGTAGCCGTCGACGATCCACGTGATGCGGCCGTCCACCACGGCGGGGTACGGGTCGCCGTCCACGGTCAGCCACGGCGCCACGGCCTCGACGCGGTCGCGCGGGTGGCGGTTGAAGATGATCCGCGAGTCGTCGCCGATGGCCGAGTTGAACAGGATGTTCCGCTCGCCGTAGGCGGCGGCGAAGACCACCTTGTTGAACAGGCCGCCGATGCGGACGCCGCCCTTGCCGCCATAGGTGTAGGACGAGCCGTCGGTGTCGTACTCACCGGGCGCGCCCTCGCCGCGACCGCCGACGATGGCGTAGTCGGCCGGGGTGCCCAGCTCGCCGAAGTAGGTGCGCGGCTGCTCCACGCCGAACGGGCCGGGCTGGACCTTGCCGTCCTGGTCCACCTGCGCCACCTCGAACACCGGGTAGCCGCCGTCGCCGTCGTCGTCCGCGGTCGAGTTCACCTTGCTGGCCTCGGCGAACACCATGCCGTTGCCGTGGGTGTAGATGAGGTGCTGGTTGATCCAGTCGCGCTGGCCCTGCGGGATGCCCGCGGTGTTCAGCTCGCGGACCGCGACGATGTAGTCCTGAAGCTGCTTGTCCTTCGTGTACCGGTCGACGTCCAGCTTCTCCGGGAACGCGTAGAACGGCCGCAGCTGCTGGAACTGGGTGAACGTCTTGGAGATGACCGCCGGGTCGAGCAGCCGGACGTTGCCCACCGTGGCCTGGTCGTTCTTCAGCTCGTCCAGCGAGACGTTCTGCTTGCCCGCGTACGGCTTGCTCTCCACCTTGTCCGCGGTCAGCCCGAAGGCTTGTCGGGTGGCCTCGATGTTGCGGCCGATGGGTTCGGCCTCCTTCTCGATGGCGTTCGGCCGCACCGAGAACTGCTCCAGCACGGCGGGCCACGCGGCGCCGACCAGGATGGAGGACAGCACCAGCAGCACGGTCGCGATCGCCGGCAGCTGAAGGTTGCGCAGCACCGCGCCCGCGAAGAAGGCGATGGCGCAGAAGACCGCGATGAACAGCAGGATCAACTTGGCGGGCAGCACCGCGTTGAGGTCGGTGTAGCTCGCGCCGTCGAACTTGTCGTTGCGGTCGGAGAACAGCAGTGTGTACCGGTCGAAGAAGTACGCGACCGCCTTGAGCAGGATGAACACGCCGGCCACGATCGCCAGGTGGGTGCGCGCGGGCCCGGAGAGCTGACCGCCGCGGCCCGCCAGCCGGATGCCGCCGAAGAGGTAGTGCGCGACGACCGCGGCCACGAACGCGACCGCCGTGGCGACGAAGAGCCACCCCAGCACCCACGTGTAGAACGGCAGCTGGAACGCGTAGAAGCCGATGTCGTGGCCGAACTCGGGGTCGTTCACGCCGAACGAGGTGGCGTTGAAGAACAGCTGGACTTCCCGCCAGTCGCCCTGGGCCGAGGTGCCGGCGACGAGGCCGACCAGCACCGGCAGGCCGATGGCGAACAGCTTCATCCGCTTGCTGACGACCGCGCGGTAGCGGGCCACCGGGTCGTCGGGCCCGGACACCGGCACGAAGACCGGCCGGGAGCGGTAGGCGAGGATCAGGTTGATCGCGACGAGGCCGCCGACCAGCAGGCCCACGGCGAAGAACAACCCGAACCGGGTCGCGAGCACCGTGCCGTAGACGCTGCGGAAGCCGACCTCGCCGAACCAGAGCCAGTTGACGTAGGTGCCGAGCAGCCTTGAGCCGGTGATCAGACCGACCAGGACCACCGCACCGACGATGAGCAGAATCCGGCTGCGACGGGACAGCCTGGGCAGTCCGACCGGGGGCCGTGTGGCCACGGGGCACGCTCCTGGATCGCGGTAGTGGCGTTCGTACGTTCTGTCCAACTCTACGGAGGCCGCCCGAGGTTCCCCGTTCGGTCTTGTCTTCGCATCTGATTGTCGGCTCGACCGGGCCAGGTGCGACCATGGCGGACGTGTCAGCCAGTGAAACGCCGCCCGTGGTGCTGCCCGAGGTCGCCCGCGAGGTCGAGGAGTTCGTGTCCACCGCCGGGTGGAACCAGCCGACCCAGCTGTTCGCGCTGGTGCCGACGGCCGAGCTGTTGGCGCAGCAGCCCGAGCTGGCGGGCCAGCTCGACCCCGCCGCCTCGCCGTTGACGCCGATCGCGCAGGACTCGCTGCCGGACGACGAGCTGGACCGGGCGCTGGCCGGCATCGTCTGGCCCGACGTCGTGCACGGGTGCGCGTTGGCGCAGGAGATCGTCGTGCTGCCGCCGGACGCCGAGGCGGAGCTGACCGCGCAGGAGCTGGACGACGAGCAGGCGCGCAGGTTCGCCGCCGAGCACCCCCAGCGCCGGGAGGCGCGGCTGGTGGCGGCGGTGCTGCGGGACGGCTCGGCGGCGTGCGTGCTGCGGCTGCGCGGCAACATGGAGGTGCCCGAGGAGGTCGTGGCGCACCCCGAACTGGCCCCGAACCTCACCCGCGCGCTGCTGGAGACCCTCCGACCGTGACCGCCGGGCGGCGGCTCAACAGCTCGGCGCGTCGCCGCCCTTGCTCAAGGACTCCAGGGACCGCACGGCGTCGTCCAGCTTCTCGACCTTGACCAGGCGCATGCCCTCCGGGGCGTGCTGCTTCGCCTCTTCGCAGTTGCCCGCGGGCACGAGGAACACGGTGGCGCCGCCTTCGCGGGCGGCGACCATCTTGAACCCGATGCCGCCGATGCGGCCGACCTGCCCCTTGTCGTCGATCTCGCCGGTGCCCGCGACGGACTGGCCGCCGTTCAGCTCGCCCGGGGTGAGCTTGTCGACGATCGACAACGCGAACAGCAGGCCCGCGGACGGCCCGCCGACGTCGGTGAGGCTGATCTTGATCTCGAACGGCACGTCCGCGCGGTCCAGCGGCAGCACGCCGAGGAAGCCGGTCTCGCGGCCGTCGGTGCGGCCGAGCGTGACGGTGGCGGTCTTGCGCTCGGACCCGCGCTCGAACGTGAGCGGGACCTGGTCGCCCGGCTTGGTGCTCTCCAGCGCCGCGCGCACGTCGTCGGCGGTGGTGACCTGCTTGCCGTTGACCTCCAGCAGCCGGTCGTTCGGCTCGAGCACGGTGGCGGCGGCGGTGTCGTTGGTGATCTCGGCGGCGACGACCTTCATCGGGTAGTCCAGGTAGCTCAACGCGGCCACCTCGGCGCTGCTCTGCGAGTCCTGGAAGGCCTTCACGTTCTGGTCGCGGACCTGCTGCTCGGACTCGCCGGGCCGGAAGAACTCCTCGCGCGGCGCCAGCGCGTACCGGCCGCTGATCCACAGGCCGAGCGCGCCGAACAGCGACACGTCGTCGGTGAGCGACACGGTGGTCATGGTGAGGTGGCCGCCGGTCGGGAACGTCCCCTGGCCGTCCACCTTCACCACGTCGCCACCGTTGACCTGGCCCAGCGTGTCGTAGGTCGGCCCGGGACCGAGGGCGACGTACGGCACGCGGGCGAACCCGCCGAGCAGGCCGAGCGCCAGCACGACCGTGAGGCTGACCACGAGGGTCCACGTCCGCCGGGTCAGGCCGCGCCGCGGCGCGTGCGGTGGGGGTGGTGCCTGGTCCACGGCGGTGTCGGTGCCTTCGGTCACGCCAGACAGGGTACGACCACGGCGTCACGCTGCCGGCGAACCGGTCCCACGCGGGGCTGCCGTGCCGCGTACCGTGGACCCATGAGTGACCTGCCCTTCGGGTTCAGCCCGCAGGACCCCGACGACCGCGACCGCAAACCCGGGGACCAAGGGGAGAACCCCTTCGACTTCAACCAGCTCGGCGCGATGCTGAGCCAGCTCGGTGCGATGTTCAGCAACCCGGGCTCGTCGGCCGGGCCGGTCAACTACGACCTCGCGAAGCAGATCGCGCTGCAGCAGCTCGCCGGCAAGGGCGGCACGGGGTTCGGCCCGGACCAGAGCGGCCCGGTGGCCGACGCCGTGCACCTGGCGGAGATGTGGCTCGACCCGGTGACGTCGCTGCCCGCCGGCGCCCGCACGTCCCAGAGCTGGAGCGCGCGCGACTGGGTGGAGCGCACGTTGCCGACGTGGCAGCGGTTGTGCGACCCGGTGGCCCAGCGCGTGTCCGGCGCCTGGGTCGACGCGATGCCGGCCGAGGCGAAGGAAGCCGCCGGACCGCTGCTGTCGATGCTCGGCCAGATGGGCGGCATGGCGTTCGGCTCGCAGCTGGGCGGCGCGCTGGCGCAGCTCGGCTCGGAGGTGCTGACGTCGACCGACGTGGGCCTGCCGCTCGGGCCGGAGGGCACCGCGGCGTTGCTGCCCGACAACATCGAGAAGTTCACCGAGGGCCTGGAGCGGCCGGCCAGCGAGGTGCTGGTGTTCCTGGCCGCGCGCGAGGCGGCGCACCAGCGGCTGTTCAGCCACGTGCCGTGGCTGCGGCAGCGGCTGCTGGACACGGTGGAGGAGTTCGCCCGCGGCATCACCGTCGACACCTCGGCGCTGGAGCAGCTGGCCGGGCAGATCGACCCGGCGAACCCGGCGAGCATCGAAGAGGCGATGAAGTCGGGGATGCTCGAACCCCAGACCACGCCCGAGCAGAAGGCCGCGCTGACCCGCCTGGAGACGCTGCTGGCCCTGGTCGAGGGCTGGGTGGACGTGGTGGTGAACGAGGCGGTCGGCGAGCGGCTGCCCGGCGCCGACGCGCTGCGGGAGACGCTGCGCAGGCGGCGTGCGTCCGGCGGGCCGGCGGAGCAGACGTTCGCCACGCTGGTCGGCCTGGAGCTGCGGCCACGTCGCCACCGCTCGGCGGCGGCGCTGTGGAAGCTGCTCACCGACCAGCACGGGATCGAGCAGCGCGACAGCGTCTGGGAGCACCCCGACCTGGTGCCCTCGGCGGAGGACCTGGACGACCCGATGGAGTTCGCCGAGCGGTTCGGCCAGACGCGCAAGGCGCTGGAGGACCCGATGGCGGAGCTGGAGCGCACGCTGCGCGACGCGGGCGAGCAGGACAAGGGCGAGCAGGACAAGGGCGAGGGCGGCGTGGACGGCGAGCGCGGCGAGCCGAAGAAGGACGGGGAGTAACCCCCTCGGCCACCTTCAGTCTTCCTCGGTGATGCCGAGGCCCGCCGCGGCGGAGAGTCCTTCCAGGTACCCGATGGCGCGTTCCGCCTTCGGGTACCTGTGCACGAGCAGCCAGAAGTCCTTGCCGTGCCCGGGCACCTCCAGGTGCGCCAGCTCGTGCACGAGCACGTAGTCGAGCACCCACGCGGGCACGTCGCGCAGGCGTTCGCTGATCCTGATCGTGCCCTCGCTCGGCGTGCACGACGCCCACCTCGTGCGCATCGGCGGCACCCACCGCACGCTGCTCGGCCGCACGCCGTCCAGGTACCTCTCCGCCAGCTCCTCGCAGCGCGCCAGCAGGGCGGCGTCCGACGTGCGCGTGGGCGAGCGCCTGCGGGTCTCGCTGCGCTGCAGGCGGCTGAGCATCTCCGCCACCCAGTGCTTCTCCTCGCTCTTGCTCATGCGAGCCGGCAGCAGGACGACGACCGTGTCCCCCTCGCGGTACGCGCTCACCATGCGACGGCGCCGGGCGCTGCGCCGCACCTCCACCTGCGGTTCGGGCATGGCGTTCACGGTAAGGCCAGGGACCGACAATCCGCGGCGGCCAAGCGGCGGTCCGTGGAGTGGCGTACCGGCAGGTTCCACCGAAAGGCGGCTGGACACGCTCGACGCGGCGTGCAGCGGAGGCGCGTTCCCGGAGGTAGCGTTCAGCGCAACCCCGAGTGTGGCGCAGATCGCTCCGCACTCTCGAAGCGAGGAGGAAGCCGTGGCCGAGACCTACAACGGCTACTGCGTCAAGTGCCGTGAGAAGCGCGACTTCACGGGCGAGGTGCACGAGAGCAACAACCGCAGGATGGCCAAGGGAAAGTGCCCGGTCTGCGGAACCACGGTGACCCGCATCCTCGGCAAGGCGAAGGTCTGATCGAGGACGGGCGGCCGGGCCCCTCGCGGGCGTCCGGCCGCTCGTCAAGGCCATTCGTGGCCTCTGTGGACAACCGGCACGCCTGTGGACAGGCGTTTTGCCGGACCGGCCGGCGCGGGCAGGCTGCCGGTGTGGATCTGCCCAACCGCCCCAGGGTCCTGCCCGGCCTGCCGCTGCTGCGCCGCCGCGACGACGTGGTCCAGATCGGCACGGACCCGCGGCACGCGATGCTCGTCGAGGACGTGCCCGAGCCGATGGCGTCCGTCCTGCTCGGCCTCGACGGTCGAGACACCCTCACCGACCTGCGGGAACGCCTCGCCGGTCACGGTCGGCAGGCAGCCGAGTTCGCCGGCGTGCTGCACGGCCTGGCGCGTGCCGGGCTGGTCGAGGAATCCGTGCCCGTGCCGCACCCGCGACTGGCCGCCGAGGTGACCGGGTGGGCGCTGCGGACCCGTCGGTGCGCCGTCGCGGTGCCCGCCGACCGGGCCGCCAGATCCGTCGTGGTGCACGGCGAGGGCAGGCTCGCGGTCACCGTCGCCGCGCTCCTGGCGGCCTCCGGGGTGGCACACGTTCGGGTGGTCGCGCGGGGTCGGGTCGGGCCGGAGGACACCGGATCGGGGTACGTCGAAGCGGACGTCGGCCGACCGCGCGCCGAGGCCGCCCGGGACGCCGTGCGGCGGACGTGCGGGACCGTGCGGCCGGTGGGGCGGGCCGTGGACCTGGTGGTGCTGGCCGACGCCCTGGTGCCCGCCCCGGAGGTGCTGCACCGGCTCGTGTCGGACGGCACGCCGCACCTGGCCGTGCGGGTCCGGGAGGGGTTGGGCGTGGTCGGGCCGCTGGTCGTGCCGGGTCGCAGCAGCTGCCTGAGGTGCGCGGACCGGCACGCGGCCGACGCGGACCCGGCGTGGCCGATGATCGCCGCGCAGCTGGTGGACCGCGCCCAGCACGCCGACCTGGCCACCGTCACGGCGACGGCCGGGTTGGCGGTCGGGCAGGCGCTGCTGGCGCTCGACCGGTCCGAGCCGGCCGCGACCAGACCACCCACCTGGGACGCGACCCTGGAGGTGGACGCGTTCGCCGGGGTGGTCGAGCACCGGATCGCGCCGGTGCACCCGCGCTGCGAGTGCCGTCGCGCGACCTGATCCGCCCTCAGGTGGGGCTGTGTAGGTTTTGAGGCAGGGGCGTGCACCACTGCGACCACGTGAACGGGCGGGAGGAGAATCACCGGGTGAGCGAGATCCCGCGCAAGGCCGTGCAGCGCACCGCCAAGCTGGCCAGCCTCCCGCTCGGGGTGGCGGGCCGGGTGGTGGGCGGCTGGGGCAAGCGCCTGGCAGGCCGCAGTTCCGAGGAGGTCAGCGCCGAGGTGTCGGCGAAGACCGCGGAGCAGGTGTTCGCCGTGCTCGGGCAGCTCAAGGGCGGCGCCATGAAGTTCGGCCAGGCCCTGAGCGTGTTCGAGGCCGCGGTGCCGGACGAGCTGGCCGAGCCGTACCGCGAGGCGTTGACCAAGCTCCAGACGGCCGCGCCGCCGATGCCCGCGCGCACCGTGCACCGCGTGCTGGCCGAGCAGCTCGGCGCGGGGTGGGGGAAGCGGTTCACGTCGTTCGACGACTCGCCCGCCGCGTCGGCGAGCATCGGGCAGGTGCACCGGGCGGTGTGGCACGACGGCCGCGACGTGGCGGTGAAGGTGCAGTACCCGGGCGCGGACGAGGCGTTGCAGAGCGACCTGAGCACGTTGCTGCGGTTCAGCCGGGTGTTGCAGGCCGTGATGCCCGGGGCGGAGGTCAAGCCGCTGCTGGAGGAGCTGCGGGACCGGTACCTGGAGGAGTTGGACTACCGGACCGAGGCGGGCAACCAGCGGGTCTTCGCGAAGGCGTTCGACGGCGACGACCGCGTGCTCGTGCCGCGGGTGGTGGCCAGCTCGCCGAAGGTGATGGTCACCGAGTGGACCGAGGGCACGCCGCTGTCGAAGATCATCCGCGAGGGCGGGCGCGAGGAGCGCGACCTGGCCGGGCAGCTGCTGTCGGAGTTCCACTTCTCCGCGCCGAGCCGGTCCGGGCTGCTGCACGCCGACCCGCACCCCGGCAACTTCATGCTGGGCGCGGACGGCCGGTTGCGCGTGCTGGACTTCGGCGCGGTCGCCCGGCTGCCCGACGGCCTGCCCCGGACGTTGGGCCTGATGACCAGGCTGGCGCTGGACGGCCGGTCGGCGGACCTGGTGGAGCTGCTGCGGTCGGAGCGGTTCATCCGCCCCGGGACCGAGCTGCACGCCGAGGACGTGCTGAACTACCTGGCGCCGTTCGTCGAGCCGCTGCGGACGGAGACGTTCCACTTCACCCGGCGGTGGCTGCAGAAGCAGGCGGAGCGCGTCGGCGACCTCCGCAGCCCCGATTCGCAGACGGGGAGGTCCCTGAACCTGCCCCCGCAGTACCTACTTGTCCACAGGGTGACACTGGGCGCGACCGGCATCCTCTGCCAGCTCGACGCGAACGTGCAGGCCAGGGCCATCGTCGCGCGGTGGCAACCGGGCTTCGACGACTGAGTTGTCCACAGGTCGCCGACTTGTCCACAGATCCCGAACACCCCATGGCCGAGCTCCCGGAACCACCGGAAGATCGATCCCATGGACCAGGTGATCACCGCGGTGAAGCTGAAGGCGACCGGCGTGCCGGGCTACCTCATCGACCTCAAGTGCCGGCCCGGCGGGCCGTGGCAGCGCATCCTGCCGGGCGTGGTGCTGCTGAGCGCGAGCCCGCCGACCCGTGACCAACGGCTGCGGGCAGCGCTCGCCTACGCCGGCCCGAAGGCAGTGGTCACCGGCGTCGACGCCCTGCACGCCCACGGCCTGCGCGACCTGCCTCCCCCACCGCGCGTGCACCTCCTGCAACCAGCCACCACCCGCCGCTCGTGCGCCGACCACGTGCTGCTGGAACGCACCACCCGCCCACCGCGGGTCGTGCTGGAAGCCGGCCTCCCCGTCGCCGAACCGACCAGGGCCACCCTCGACGCCGCCCGCCACGAACCAGACCCATTGCGCCAACGCCACCTACTGGCCACCGCCGTCCGCTCCGGGATGTGCACGGTCACCGGCCTGACCAGAGAACTGGACGCGGGCAGCAAACGCGGCACCGCCACCCCCCGCGCCACCCTGAGACTCCTCTCCACCCTCCTCCGCTAGCCACCGCACCCCATCCCCCCTCACCAAGCCCTTCCACCACAACCCCACCCGCCCTCACTCACGCCCCGCACCCGCGCACTCGTCTTCACCAACACACCGCCCTACCCGACTCGGCCCAGCCAGCAGCCCGGAGCCCGGAGCCCGGAGCCCAACCAGTCCTGCACCAACACCCCCAACCGGCCACCCACAGCCCGCCACACCCACAGCCCGCCATCCACAACGCGTGGGCCGCTGCCCGCCACTCACCGCCCGTTATCCGCCACCCCGCAGTCCGCTCAAGGAAGCCCACCCACCAACCGCAGCCCAAAGCCAGCCGCACCCACACCTACCGCCGACACACCGCTCGGCCCACCGGCGGCCGACCTGACCTGCTCTACCCGGCAGTCCAGTAGTCCGACGGCAG
Source organism: Actinosynnema sp. CA-299493 (assembly GCF_050946825.1). Classification (NCBI taxonomy): domain Bacteria; kingdom Bacillati; phylum Actinomycetota; class Actinomycetes; order Pseudonocardiales; family Pseudonocardiaceae; genus Actinosynnema; species Actinosynnema sp. CA-299493. Next base: position 1,064,419 of record NZ_CP191993.1, on the reverse strand, counting down.
CTTGCCCTCGATATCCCGCACGTGCGCCCGCGCGCAGACGTGGCACAACCACTGGTCTGCGCCGCGCTCCCGTTCCCGCACCCAAGCCAAGAGCTGGGCCGGGTCCGTGACGGACGAACGCGTCCGCCCGCAACGAGCGCACGTGTCGGTCACGGCTTGCGGCCCAGGTACACGGTGTTGGCGGTCAGCAGGAACACGTCGTCGCGCCGCCCGAGGAACGCCGGGTCCAGCGGGTCGAGCAGTTGCTCCACCGTGCGGCGGTCGGCGGGGTGGAGCGCGTCCCCGGCGACCTCGGCGAACCAGGCCAGCTGGTTCACCGCCCAGTCCCGCACCGCCTGCCCGGGCGGAGCCGGGTGGTCGACCAGGTAGCTGAACGCGGTCACGTCCACCAGGCCGGCGTCGGAGAGCACGAGGTTCCAGCCGCCGTGCAGGCGAACGGCGCCAGCCGTGTTCTCCCGCATCCGCACGAACCACTGGGCGCGCGCGGCGGTCAGTCGTTCCTGCAAGCCCGGCTCACCGACACCCAGGTCGAACGGGAGGAACTTGCCGCTCAACCCGCCCTCGGCGAGCGCCAACCACCCGCCTGGCGCGACCGCCTCGACCAACCGCAGCACGGCCGCACGCTGATCAGGGAGGTGGTGCACGACGTTCGAAGCCCACACCAACTGCGCGGGCCCGGCGATCTCCACCGGCCGTTCGGTGGCCAGGTCGGCGAGCACCGGCCGGACGCGCACGGTCGCCGTGGTCGTGTCGGTCTCGTAGGTGGCCGCCGACCGGGCGGCGCTCGTGGCCGCGTCCAACAGCTCGGGCACGGCGTCGACCAGCACGACGGTGCCGCCGCCACGAGCGGACAGGGCTTCGACCAAGGCCACGCTCATCCCACCCGCGCCGCACCCGACGTCCAGGACGGTCGGCTGGTCGGGCAGGGCGCGGACGAGTCTGCGCGCGACGACGCGGCGCGACTCGGCGTCCAGCTCATCGGCCTGCCGCAACGAGTTCAGCCGGGACGACCAGTCGATCCCGTCGTGGGTGTGGGCGTGGGCATGGTTGTGAGAGTGAGCTGCCACGCGAAGAACCGTACCCACGCCGAGGGGAACCATCCGACCGAACATCCCGCGGCGTCGGGGAGGTGGTCGGCGAGTACTCCTTTCCAGGGTGCGGACACGGCGGGGCCCGCCCTCCCGTCGTGGGACGAGAAGGGCGGGCCTCGCCGTGCATCAGATCGCGCGGGCCTTCATGGCAGCCCTGCGCTGGGCCCATCCGGCGAGCCGGCGCCACCTGCGGGCGACGACGAGGCGGTGGGCCAGCCGATGCTGTCGCGCGAATATCTCCGCGTCATGCATTCGGGATCTGGCGAGATTTTCTTCGAGCAGCATGGGGTTCCCCTTGGGATTGACCTCGATCAGCATGGTTTCGTCTGTGGTGGATCGGTACGTGGTCACGCGGCGGCCTCCTGGTCGTTAGCCCCCCGGACAACGGTCGCGGCGGGTGCCGCGGGTACAACAGGTGCTGCGTCCTTGCGCGGGCGCCCACGGGGACGCTTCCGCGCGATCACGGTTCCGCGCTCGAAGATCTCGCCGCCCCAGACCCCCCAGGGCTCGTGACGAGCAAGCGCACCGGCCAGGCACTCCGCGATGACGGGGCAGGTGGCGCAGAACCTCTTCGCCTCCTCCAGCTCCGCCGGCGCGTCGGCGAACCACAGGTCGGGGTTGTTGGTACGGCAAGGAAGTTCCAAGCCGGCGTCCGGCGCGGTGTCGATCAGAGTGGCGACACCCGCCCCGGAGAGCTCCGGCTCGGTGGACAACGTCCCGTTTATGGGGACGGTCGCGGTCAACATCAGGTGGACTCCTGTCAAGGGTCTTGCATGGGGTTTTTGTTTGTCGTTCGAACCGCAAAACGGGTCGGGACAGCACGAAGGCCGCGGATCCGGTTACGGGTCCGCGGCCTTCGTGAGCTTGGTGGCCTGACTACGAGGTCGTCAGGTACTTCGCTCGTGCGCGGACGGCGCAACGTTCTGAGTCGGGACAACGGTCGACGCATGCGGCGTCGGCACCTGGATCAGCTGAACTCGCTCAGCGCCCCACTTGAGGGCGTGGCGATCGCGGGCAGACTTCTCCCCCGCGACACGAGCAGCGCCTGAAGCCAAGATCACCCCGGTCATCAGGTAACCGGGCGTCTCGAAGCACGTGGGAGTGTTCACGTCCGGTCACCTCCTCGGGTGGCTCGTACTCGACTGCTAGCTCTTGAATCCCCAGCGGGCGCTTCGCGCCCGGCCTGAGCAGGTTATGACTCCGCGCGGGACGGGTGCAACCGGTTTTTCCAAATACCTGTCGATTGAGTGAAAATTCAGCGTTTGCCCTGCACAGAGCGCCAGGGACGACCACTCGTCCGGACCACGCCGCCTGCGGGCGAGCCGGGCGCGGTCACCGACCGCGGATCAACGCCGGATCAACACGGACCCCGACGCGGCCTCGACGCGGCTCCGACAAGAGGGACCGCGCAGGGACGACCGGGAGCCGACGTGGAGGTCAACGCCCGCCGCGCACGAGGGCCAGCACGTCGTCCCCGAAGCGGTCGAGCTTGGACGCGCCGATGCCCGAGATCGACACCAGCCCGGCGACGTCCTCGGGCCGCTGCTCGGCGATGGCGACCAGCGTCGCGTCGGTGAACACCACGTAGGCGGGCACCTTCAGCTCACGCGCCCGGTCCGCCCGCCACGCCCGCAGCTTGGCCAGCAGCTCCTCGTCCAGGTCCGACGGGCACGAGGCGCAGCGGCTGAGCTTGATCGCCCGCGCGTCCACCAACGCCGACCCGCACACCCGGCACTGCGGCTTGGGCCGCTTCTGCAGCGGCTCGCGCTTCGCGGCCGTGCGCGACGCAGGGTGGTCCTCCGGCACGAGCCCGTAGAGGAACCGGCTGCGCCGCCGGTAACGACGCCCGCCCGCGGCGCGCGCCAACGCCCACGACATCCACAGGTGCTCGCGGGCCCGCGTCACGCCCACGTACAGCAGTCGGCGCTCTTCCTCGATCGCCGCGTCGTCACCCTCGGCGTGCTGGATCGGCACCGTGCCCTCGACCAGCCCCACGAGGAACACCGCGTCCCACTCCAAGCCCTTCGCCGCGTGCAGGGACGCCAGCGTCACGCCCTCCACCGTCGGGGGGTGCTGCGCCTCGGCGCGCAGCTCCAACTCGGCCACGAACGTCCGCAGGTCCGCCGAGTCCACGGTCGTGACCAGCTCCTCGGCCAGTTCGACCAGCGCGAGCAGCGACTCCCACTTCTCCCGCGCCGTCCCGCCGGCGGGTGGCTCGTCGGTCAGGCCGATCCCGGCCAGCACCTCGCGCACCACCTTCGGCAGCTCGCCGGTCGGCTCGTGCGCCGCCGCCGACCGCAGCGACACCATCGCCTGCCGCACCTCGGCCCGCTGGAAGAACCGCTCCCCGCCGCGCACCTGGTACGGCACGCCGACCTCGGCCAGCGCCTGCTCGAAGACCTCCGACTGGGCGTTGACGCGGTAGAGGATGGCGATCTCGCTGGCCGACACGCCCTCGTCGAGCAGCGCCTTCACCCGCCGCGCGACGGCCGCGGCCTCCAGCGTCTCGTCGTCGAACTCGGTGAACGTCGGCGTCGGACCGTCCGGGCGCTGCCCGATCAGCCGCAGCCGCGACCCGGTCGGGCGGTCGCGCGCCCACTTGATCACTTCATTGGCCAGGCCAACGACCTGCGGCGTGGACCGGTAGTCGCGCTCCAACCGCACCACCACGGCCTCGGGGAACCGGCGCGGGAAGTCCAGCAGCGGACGCGGCGAGGCGCCCGCGAACGAGTAGATGGTCTGGTTCGCGTCACCGACCACGGTCAGGTCGTCGCGCGCGCCCAGCCACGCGTCCAGCACGCGTTGCTGCAACGGCGTGACGTCCTGGTACTCGTCCACCACGAAGCACCGGTACCGGTCGCGGAACTCCTCGGCGACCTCGCCGTGCTCCTCCAGCGCCGCCGCGGTGTGCAGCAGGAGGTCGTCGAAGTCGAGCAGCTGCGCCTGGTTCTTCAGCTCCTCGTAGGTCCGGTAGACCTGCGCGACGTGCTCGGCGGGCGCGGGCGTGTCGCGGTTCGTGCGGCTGGCGGCGTTCGGGTAGTCGTCGGGCGCGACCAGCGACGCCTTGGCCCACTCGATCTCGCCAGCGAGGTCGCGCAGCGAGTCGGACTCGGTGGACAGGCCGGCGCGGTTGGCGGCCTGGGCGACCAGGCGCAGCTTGTTGCGGTCGATCAGCTGCCACTGCTCGCCGCCGACCACGCGCGGCCAGAAGTAGCGGAGCTGGCGCAGGGCGGCGGCGTGGAACGTGCGGGCCTGCGCGCCGTGCACGCCGAGCGCCCGCAACCGGGTCCGCATCTCACCCGCGGCACGGGCGGTGAACGTGACCGCGAGGACTTGACCAGGCGAAACGTGCCCGCGTTGGGCCAGGTAGGCGATGCGGTGCGTGATGGTGCGGGTCTTGCCGGTGCCGGCGCCCGCGAGCACGCAGACCGGGCCGCGCGGAGCTTCCACGGCGGCGCGCTGTTCCGGGTCGAGTCCCTCCAGCAGCCCGTCCATGCGCTGCATCCTCGCAGAGGTCTGCGAGTACTCCCGTCATGGGGCGCGACGGCGCGCCGTATCCTGGTGGGTATGGCTGGTAAGCAGGACAAGGCGGCTGCCAAGGCGGCCTCCAAGGAAGCGGCGAAGGCTCGGCGCGCGGCATCGAAGGCGAAGCGCAGCCAGATCTTCGAGGCGTTCAAGATGCAGCGCCGCGAGGACAAGGCGCTCGTGCCGTTGATGCTGGCGTGCCTGCTCGGCGCGACGGCCGCGGCGTTCCTGATCGGCCTCATCTGGGACATGCAGTGGGTGCTGCTGCCCATGGGCATCGCGGTGGGCGCGCTGCTCGCGGTCATCGTGTTCGGCCGCCGGGTGCAGCGCACCGTGTACGCGAAGGCCGACGGCCAGGCCGGCGCGGCGGCGTGGGCGCTGGACAACCTGCGCGGCAAGTGGCGCGTCACGAAGGCCGTGGCGGGCACGACGAGCGGTGACATGGTGCACCGGGTGCTCGGCCGGCCGGGTGTGGTGCTGGTCGCCGAGGGCGCGCCGCACCGGGTCAAGAACCTGATCGCGCAGGAGAAGAAGCGGGTGGCGCGGGTCATCGGCGAGACGCCGATCTACGACGTCGTCGTGGGCACCGAGGACGGCCAGGTGCCGCTGCGCAAGCTCCAGGGCCACCTGATGAAGCTGCCGCGCAACATCTCGACCGCCCAGGTCGACACGATCGACAACCGGCTGGCCGCGCTGGCCAGCCGCGGCGCGGCACTGCCCAAGGGCCCGATGCCCCAGGGCGCCAAGATGCGCAACGTGCAGCGCGCCATGCGCCGTCGCTGAGCTTGCCGCGTCGTCGCCGAGCACGCCTCGGATGAGTGTTTCCGCAGTTCAGGCCCGTTCCGGCACGTGCCCGGGACGGGCCTGCGGCGTTCTCGGGAACGTCAGCGGACGCGGATGACGACGGTGCCCGCGGCCTTGTCGTGCAGACCCCTGCCGTCGGCGTCCCACACCACGGCCGGGATGATGGGAAAGATCAACGCCGTCCGCAGCGCGGCCCGCGGCAGGCCGACGGTAGCCGTGCCGTCCATCCGCACGACCCGCAGCCCGAACAGCGCGTGACCAGGGGTGAAGCCGAAGAAGCCCACCGCGACGACGGTGATCGAGAACCAGGCCAGCAGGCTCCAGTTCTGCGGCAGCTCGGGCATGGTGAACAGGCCCGCCACGCCGCCCGAGAGCGCGAAGTCGACCAGGATGGCGATCGCGCGGCGGCCCGTGGACGCTACGGAGCCGGGACCCGATCGGGGGAGGCCGAGGCGTTCACCCCGCCACCGCTGCCCGGTACCGTCTCCGGAGTCGGCACCGGGTTCCAGCGCCGAGCGGGGTCCTGACAGCCACGAACCGGTCCACTTGCTCACCCCACCAGAGTAAGGCCGTGCTCAGCGGGTGAGGAGCGGCGGTCGGGTTGCCCGACCTGAGAGGCCCGTTAACACTGGCGAAACACGTGGGTGACGGCTGGGCAACACCACGGTCTTAGTTTCGCCACGATGGCAGGCCGCACCACGCAGCGGCGTACAACCACGCCCCCACCGCAGTGAAGGAGTCGACGAGGGTGTTCAAGAATCCCGACGAGGTCCTGAAGTTCATTTCCGACGAGGGCGTGAAGTTCGTCGACGTCCGCTTCAGCGACCTGCCCGGCGTGATGCAGCACTTCACGCTCCCAGCCTCCGCGTTCGACGCCGACGCCATCGCCGAGGGCCTCGCGTTCGACGGCTCGTCGGTGCGCGGCTTCCAGTCGATCCACGAGTCGGACATGCTGCTGCTGCCCGACCTGTTCACCGCGCGCCTCGACCCGTTCCGGATCGAGAAGACGCTGATCGTCAACTTCTTCGTGCACGACCCGTTCACGCGTGAGGCGTACAGCCGCGACCCGCGCAACATCGCGCGCAAGGCCGAGCAGTACATCACCGAGTCGGGCATCGCGGACACCGCGTACTTCGGCGCCGAGGCGGAGTTCTACATCTTCGACTCGATCCGCTTCGACACCACCGCGAACGCGGCCTTCCACGAGATCGACTCGATCTCCGGCGCCTGGAACACCGGGCGTGAGGAAGAGGGCGGCAACCGCGGCTACAAGGTCAAGTACAAGGGCGGCTACTTCCCCGTCTCGCCGACCGACCACTACGCGGACCTGCGCGACAAGATGGTCCTGAACATGCAGGCCCAGGGCTTCTCGGTCGAGCGCGCGCACCACGAGGTGGGCACCGCCGGCCAGTCGGAGATCAACTACAAGTTCAACACGCTGCTGCACGCCGCGGACGACCTGATGCTGTTCAAGTACATCATCAAGAACACCGCGTGGCAGGCCGGCAAGTCCGTGACGTTCATGCCGAAGCCGCTGTTCGGCGACAACGGCTCGGGCATGCACACCCACCAGTCGCTGTGGAAGGACGGCCAGCCGCTGTTCCACGACGAGTCCGGTTACGCGGGCCTGTCGGACACGGCGCGCCACTACATCGGCGGCATCCTGCACCACGCGCCGTCGCTACTGGCGTTCACCAACCCGACGGTGAACTCCTACCACCGCCTGGTGCCGGGCTACGAGGCCCCGGTGTCGCTGGTCTACTCCCAGCGCAACCGCTCGGCGTGCGTGCGCATCCCGATCACCGGCAACAACCCCAAGGCCAAGCGCATCGAGTTCCGCTGCCCCGACTCGTCGGGCAACCCGTACCTGGCGTTCTCGGCCATGGTGATGGCCGGCCTGGACGGCGTGAAGAACAAGATCGAGCCGCCGGCCCCGATCGACAAGGACCTCTACGAGCTTCCGCCCGAGGAGGCCCGCGACGTCAAGCAGGTGCCGGCGTCCCTCGACGCGGTGCTGGACAGCCTCGAAGCGGACCACGAGTTCCTGCTGGAGGGCGGCGTCTTCACGCCGGACGTCATCGACACCTGGATCACGTTCAAGCGGGAGCAGGAAATCGACCCGCTGCGCCTGCGCCCGAACCCCTACGAGTTCGCGCTGTACTACGACGTGTGATCGACGCCGGGCCCTGACCAGGCGTGGTCGGGGCTCGATTGATCCTCCACAGGGCCGAGGGCCGGGTGACTGCTCGACAGTCACCCGGCCCTCGGCCTTTGCCACCCGACCGCCCCTAGGGCTCGCGGTTGAGGCCGGTCAGGTGGTGGACGACGGCCAGGCCGTCCCGGGTGCCCGGCCAGTGCTCCGCCACCACCTCGGGGCCGGCGGTGCGGATGACGGAGCGCAGCACCCACACCACCACGATCGCGTCGTCCGCGTAGCCCAGCACCGGGATGAAGTCGGGGACCAGGTCGAACGGCAGCGCCAGGTAGGCCAGCAGCAGCCACAACCGCACGCGGGCCGATCGGGGGACCCGGGGGTCGCGGGCCAGGCGGGTCACCAGCCGCAGCACGTCGGGCAGCAGGCGCAGGACCAACCGCAACGCCACACCGCGCGGCCTCACCAGGAACAGGCCCAGGACCAGCAGCAGCCACAGGCCGGCCAGCCCCAGCACGACACCGACGAGGACGTCCACCTACTTGGGGATCGGGATCCCGGTCACGGTCACCGCCCCGCCGGTCGGCGCGAGCTGGCCGATGATCCCCGCGAACGTCAGCGAGAACGACGTGCTGTCGGCGCCGATCCCCCGGTCCAGCTCCAGGTACCCGTTGATGCTGGAGTTCTTCCCGATCGACACCGGCCACCGGCTGGCGGACGCGGACGCGCCGTAGTCGCGCCGCACGTCGTCGACCGCCGTGACGGACGCGACGGGCAGGTCCATCTTCGCGTTGCTGGCGTTGACGGCGGTGGCGAACACCTTGATCCGGCCACCCGCGTTCTCCACCTTGGTGATCTCCACGGTGAGCAGGCCGCGTGCCTGCTTCCACGACCCCGTGAGCACCTTGGCGGAAGCGCCGGCCGGCGTCTCTTCCCCGGACGTCGTGCCCACCGCGCCGTCCAGGCCGCCGACGGTCTCATCCGAAGTGGACGAGGTGGACGAAGTGGACGCGGAAGTCGTGCCGGGCGTGGTCGCAGGGTCTTCACGCAGGGTGACGCTCAACACGCCGACGCCGACCGTGCCGGCGGTGACCGCCTGGATCACCCCGAGCAGGACCAGCACACCCAGCACGACCAAGCTGATCTTCACAGTCGCGCTGCTCTTCTTGCGGTGGGTCTCGTCGGCCATGACGTCCTTCGTCCGGGCGCACGCGTGCGAACGTGAATCTCCCCCAGGAGTGTCGCTAGTCTCGACATAGGGAACACTAATAGTCAATGCGAGGGGCCCTGGATCGACGGTGGGTAGCCCTCGATCAACAGTCCGTCGACACCAGGGCTGCTCCTACCCCGATCGGGTCGGGCGGTTAAGGTCGCGCCGTGTCTGATGATGACGTCGCAACCCCCGCCCAGGTGCTGTCCACCAACATCTTCGACTCCGCCGCCGAGGCGATCGAGGCGATCGGCGCCGCCGACGTGCTCGGTCTCGGTGTCCGGGTGTCGAACCGCCTCGTCCAGGACGAGGAGTCCGACGACACGCTCGTCGAGGAGTGGATCGTCGAACTGCTCACCACGGTCCCGACCGTCGACGAGGAGTAGTCGAGGAGCAGCCGAGCAGCAACCGGCCGGAGGGCCCCCGCCGTCCGCGACGGGGGCCCTTCACCGCAGGTCACCTCACACGGTCAGCACGACCTTGCCGCGCACGTGCTTGCCCTCCAGCAGCCGGTGCGCCTCGGCGGCCTGCGCCAGCGGGAACGTCTGCTGGACCTCCACCTTCAACGCGCCCGACCCCGCCTGCCCGGCCAGCCAGTCCAGGTCCTCCCGCACGGGCTTGGCGTAGGAGTACCGGCCGCCGAGCTCCAGCACGTTGGTGTCCACGATGGACACGATCCGGGCCGGGTCGCGCACCAGGGCGGGCGAGTCGTTGAGCGCCGCGCCGCCGACGCAGTCGAACACCACGTCGACCAGCCCGTCACCGCCGAGCAGCTCGGCCACGTTGTCCACCAGGGCGTCCCCGTAGGCCACCGGCTCCACGCCGAGCGCCCGCAGGAACTCGTGGTTGCGCGGCGACGCCGTGCCGATCACCCGCGCCGCGCCGAGGATCCGCGCCACCTGCACGGCCAGGTGCCCCACACCGCCGGCGGCGGCGTGCACGAGCACCGTGTCGCCGGAGGACACCCCGACCTTGCGCAACGACTGCACCGCCGTCAGCCCGGTCAGCGCGAGCCCACCAGCCTCCACGAACGACAGCGACGCCGGCTTGTGCGCCAACCCGCGCTCGGTGGCCGCGACGAGCTCCGCGTACGTCCCGTGCTGCACGTGGTCCTTGCGCTGGTAGCCGAACACCTCGTCGCCGACGGCGAACCCGTCCACCGCGGGCCCGACGGCCCGCACCACCCCGGCCACGTCCCAGCCCGGCACCAGCGGGAAGTGGCACGGCATCGAACCCGCCACGTACCCCATCCGCACCAGCCGGTCCACCGGGTTCACCCCGGCGGCACGCACCTCGACCAGCACCTGGTCCAGCGCGATCGGCGGGTCCGGCAGCTCCCGCACCACGAGGACTTCGGCGTCTCCGAATTCGGTCTGCGCGATCGCTTTCACGAACCCCAGTGTTCAGGACCCGTAGAAGATGCGCTCGATCACGGCCCGCGCGCGACGCGCCGTGCGCCGGTAGGAGTCCAGGAACTCGCCCGGGTCGCCCGGGTGCCCCATCGCCGACGCCACTGCGGCCAGGTCCCTCCCGGCCGTCGGCAGCTGGTCACCGGCCTTGCCCCGCACCAGCACGACGGCGTTGCGCGCCTCGGTCGCCATCACCCACGCGTCCCTCAGGGCCGACGAGTCGTCCTCCGACATCAACCCCGCCTCCGTCGCCGCGCGCAACCCGCGCACGGTCGACGGCGTGCGCAGGCCGGGCACCTCGTGCGCGTGCTGCAACTGCAACAGCTGCACGGTCCACTCGACGTCGGCGAGCCCGCCCCGACCCAGCTTGGTGTGGGTGGACGGGTCGGCGCCGCGCGGCAGCCGTTCGGCCTCGACGCGTGCCTTGATGCGCCGGACCTCCCGCACGGCCCCCGCGTCGAGGCCCTTCTCCGGGTAGCGCACGGGATCGATCATCTCGACGAACCGCGCGCCGAGGTCCGCGTCGCCGCCGATGAACCGCGCCCGCAGCAGCGCCTGCGCCTCCCACAGCTCGGCCCACTGCGCGTAGTAGGCCCGGTAGGAGTCGAGCGTGCGCACCAGCGGCCCCTGCCTGCCCTCCGGCCGCAGGTCGGTGTCCACCTGCAACGGCGGGTCCTGGCTGGGCGCGCTGAGCAGCCGCCGCACCTGCTCCACCACCGACGACGCGTACCGGGCGGCGTCCGCGTCGCTCACCCCGGGCGCGGGCTCGCACACGAACAGCACGTCGGCGTCCGAGCCGTACCCCAGCTCACGCCCGCCGAGCCGGCCCATGCCGATGACCGCGATCGACGCCGACCGCTCACCGGCCGACCGCACCACCGCGTCCAACGCCGCCTGCAACACCGCCACCCACACCTCGGACAGCGACACGCACACCGTCCGCAGCGGCACCAGCCCGAGCAGGTCCGCCGACGCCACCCGCAGCAGCTCCTGACGGCGCAGCGACCGGGCGGCGGTGACCGCGCGGTCCAGGTCGTTGTACCGGGACACGGCGCTGCGCAGCGGGTTGCCGATGGTCATCGGGTCGCGGCCGACGAGCGCCTCGGTGTCGGCCAGCAGCGGCAGCACCTCGGGCGCGCGCACCAGCAGGTCCGGCACGAGCTTCGACGTGCCCAGCAGCGCGGCCAGCCGGTCGACCACCGTGCCCTCGTCCCGCAGCAGCCGCAGGTACCAGGGCGTCTCCGCCAACGCCTCCGACACCTTCCGGTACGCCAGCAGGCCGCGGTCCGGGTCCGGTGTGGTGGCGAACAGGTCGAGCAGCACCGGCAGCAGGGCCGTCTGGATCCGCGCCCGCCGGGACACGCCCCTGGTCAGCGCCTCGATGTGCTTCAGCGCGCCGTCCGGCGCCGCGTAGCCCAAGGCGGCCAGGCGCGCCGCGGCCTGGGACGTCGTCAGCCGCAGCGCCTCCGTCGGCACGTTCGCGACGGCCTGCAACAGCGGCCGGTAGAACAGCTTCTCGTGCAGCCGGCGCACATGGTTGGCGCGCTTGCGGAACTCGGCGAACAGCACCTGGCTCTCCGACAGCCCGCCCTCGGCCTGCAACCCGGACGCACGCGCCAGCCACCGCAGCGCGGCCACGTCGTCGTCGGCCGGGAACAGGTGCGTGCGCAGCATCCGCTGCAACTGCAACCGGTGCTCCAACGTGCGCAGGAACCGGTAGGCGCGACCGAAGTCGGCGGCGTCCGTGCGCCCGACGTACCCGCCGCGCCCTAAGGCCGCCAACGCCTGGGTGGTCGTGGTGATGCGCAGCTCCTCGTCACCGCGACCGTGCACGAGTTGCAGCAGCTGCACGGCGAACTCGACGTCGCGCAACCCGCCCCGGCCCAGCTTCAGCTCCCGGTCGGTCAGCCCCGCCGGCACGTGCTCCTCGACGCGGCGGCGCATGGCCTGCACGTCGGGCACGAAGTTCTCCCGCTCGGCGGCCGTCCACACCAGGGGCCGCACGACGTCCATGTACCGCCGGCCGAGCTCCTCGTCGCCTGCCACCGGCCTGGCCTTGAGCAGCGCCTGGAACTCCCAGGTCCGCGCCCACCGCTGGTAGTAGGTGGCGTGGCCGTCCAGCGTGCGCACCAGCGCCCCGGCCTTGCCCTCCGGCCGCAGCGCCGCGTCCACCTCGAAGCACGCCTGGCCCGCGACCTGCATCACCGCGCCGGCCAGCCGGGTCGCCACGGCCAGGTCGCCCTCGCCGACGAACACCACGTCGACGTCGCTGACGTAGTTCAGCTCCCGCGCGCCGCACTTGCCCATCGCGATCACCGCGAGCCGGCACTCGTCTGACCGCGGCACCTGCCGCTCGGCGACGTCCAGCGCGGCCCGCAGCGCGGCCACGGCCAGGTCCGACAGCAGGCTGGCGACGTCGTCGTAGTTGACGTACCGCTGGTCCGGCTCGACCACGTGCGCCAGGTCGTCGGCGGCGATCCGGCACAGCAGCGCCCGGTACTCGGCCCGCAGCGCCCGCACCGCGTCCGCGCCGGTCAGCCCCTCGACCGCGGCGACGAGGGCGGGCGCGAACGACCCGGCGTCCACCGGCTCGTCGTCGACCAGGCCGTGCCAGCGGTCCGGGTTGGCGACCAGGAAGTCCGACAACGCGGTGGACGAGCCCAGCACCGCGAGCAGCCGGCCGCGCAACGCCTCGCCGTCCCGCAACGCCCCGTCCAGCTCGGGCCACCGGTCGCCGAGCGCGACGCGCAGCCGGTCGATCCCGAGCAGCGCCAGGTCCGGGTCCGGGCTGCGGGACAGCGCCACCAGGATCGGCTCGTTGCCGTCGGTCGGTCGTCGCCCCTCCCACCACCCGGCGGCACGCAGGTGCTCACCACCGCGCGCCTCGGTCAGGCCGAACCGGGCGGGGGACGTCGGGAGACGAGCTGGATCGGTCATCGACGAACACCGTAGCCCGCCAGGACGCCGGGGGAAGCGTCAGCCAGCCACGATCAAGTAGATGCCGAACAACACTACGGTCACGCACGCCAGCAGGCACGCCGCCGCCGCAGCCGTGGGCAGCGCCGTAGACGCCTGCCGCTCCTGCGCCACCTCGCGCGCCGACCAGGCGCGCAGCCCGCCGGAGAACAGCAGGACCAGCCCCAGCACCACCGCCAGGCTCACCCCGAACACGGAGCCCAGCGCCACCCAGTCGATCTTCACACCGCCACCTTGTGCGTCTCGGCCTGTGCCGCGATCTCGTCCACCACGTGCTCGGGCCGCACCGGCTCACGGCGCGACAGCACCCAGATCACCAGCGCCACGCCCATGCCCACCAGGGCCACGGCCACCACGCCGAGCGTGCCCAGCGACGCGACCTTGCCCGCGAGCGCGCCGACCAGGCCCGCCGCCGGCAGCGTCAACCCCCAGGCCGCCGCCATCCGGCCCGCCACGCCCCACCGCACGCCACCGCGTTCGCGGCCCAGGCCGGAGCCCATGATCCCGCCGGACGCCACGTGCGTCGTGGACAGCGCGAACCCCAGGTGCGAGGACGCCATGATCACGGTCGCCGCGCTCGTCTGCGCGGCGAAGCCCTGCGGCGCCTCGATCGTGGTCAGGCCCGAGCCGAGGGTCTTGGTGATCCGCCAACCGCCCAGGTACGTGCCCAGCGCGATGGCGACGGCCGCGCTCAGGATCACCCAGAGCGGTGGTTCCGAGCCCGGCGCGAGCGTCCCGGCGGTGATCAGCGTGAGCGTGATGATGCCCATCGTCTTCTGCGCGTCGTTCGTGCCGTGCGCCAGCGACATGAGCGCGGCGGACGCGATCTGGCCCGCCTTGAACCCCTTGTCGGTCACGGACTTCCGCGCCCGCTTGGTCAGCCGGTAGGTCAGGTAGGTGGCCAGCAGCGCCACGACGCCCGCCACCAGCGGCGCGGCGATCGCGGGCGCGACGACCTTGTCCACGACCTTCACGAAGTGCACGGCGTCCGCGCCCGAGGCGACCCAGGCCGCGCCGATCAGGCCGCCGAACAGGGCGTGCGACGAGCTGGACGGCAACCCGACGTACCAGGTCACCAGGTTCCACATGATCGCGCCGATCAGCCCGCCGAACACGATCGCGGGCGTGATTCTCGCGTCGTCGACGATCCCGCCGGAGATGGTCTTGGCGACCTCGACCGACAACAACGCCCCCACCAGGTTCAACACCGCGGAGAAGGCGACGGCCGTGCGTGGCCGCAGCGCGCCGGTGGCGATGGAGGTCGCCATCGAGTTCGCGGTGTCGTGGAAGCCGTTGGTGAAGTCGAAGACCAGAGCCGTGATGACCACGATGATGACGAGGAGCGAGGCATCCACGCTGATTCCTCCAACTGAATCGACACAGTCGAAGGTAAACGCTACCCGTCTGGCCGATGAACACTCACAACGACAAGGTGAACGCTACCTGTCCGAACGATGAACGCTCCCATCGGCGGAGGTTCATCACACCAGCGGCAGGCTCCGGTGGATCGTCAGCTCACCGGCGGCCAGGCGCACGAATCGTTCGGCAAACGGTTGCCACACCTCCTGAATGTCCTCGTGTCCCTCGGCGAGCCGGGCCGGGTCGAACGCCCCCGGACGCGCTCCTTCCACGTCCCTCGGGTACCCAGCGGCCCAGCCGAGAACCACCTCCGGCGTGGTCTCGACGTGGAACTGCAGGCCGTAGGCGTGGTCACCGACCCGGAACGCCTGGTTGGCGCACTTCGGGGAGGACGCGAGCTGCACCGCGGTCGGCGGCAGGAACGACACCTCGTCGTAGTGGAACTGGAGCACGTCCGGCGTCCACGGCAACCCGGCGAACAACGGGTCACCGCTCGCCACGTCGCGCTTGGCCACCAGGCCCATCCCGATCTCCGGCCCCAGCGGGTTGCGCCGCACCTGACCGCCGGTCGCCACCGCCAGCAGCTGCGCGCCGAGGCAGATCGCGAGCAGCGGCACCCTCCGCGACACGGCGTGGGACAGCAGCTTGCGGACGTCCGCCAGCCAGGGGTGCTCGGCGTCGTCCAGCGCGCCCATGGCGCCGCCGAGGCACACCACGCCCCGGTAGCCGTCGAGCGAGTCCGGCACCGGCTCCTCGTAGGGCCGCACCACGTCCAGCACCGCCCCGGCGGCGGTCAGCCACTCGCCGAGGCGGCCGGGCGGGTCGTCGTGGCCGGGTTGCAGCACAAGCAGTCGCGTCACCCGGACGAGGGTAGTCAGCAGTCGCAGGAGATCCCGTGCCGGCTCTCGTGCGCCACCGCGTCGCCCTCGACCGGGTAGCCCGACCCGTGCCACGTGGTGATGCCACCGGCCAGCCGCTTCACCTTGAACCCGAGCCGCGACAGCTTGAGCGCGCCCTTGGTCGCGGCGTTGCACTCGAAGCTCTCGCAGTAGCAGACGTAGACGAGGTCGCGGTCCCAGTCCGCGGTCGTCGTCTCGTCCACGTCCCAGTGCGGGAGGTTGATCGCGCCGGGGATGCGGACCCGGGCGAACGACTCGGGGCTGCGCGTCTCGACGAGCTGGAAGCCCTCGGTCGTGCCTGCCTGCAAGTCGCGGACCACGTCGTCCGGGTCGGCCTCGAAGGCCAGTTCCGCGGCGAAGAACGCGGCGGCGGCAGCGGGGTCGGCGGCGGGGAAGCGGAGCGTGTTCGTCATGGGTAGATCGTCGCTGACCAGCGTGTTCTTCCCCATGGAGAACCCAAGGCGTGACTCGGGTTCCGCTTACGATTCCACGGTGGAACTGGACGATCTGGATTGGAAGTTGCTGGAGCTGCTCCAGCGGGACGGTCGGATGACGTTCACCGAGCTGGCCAAGCGGGTCTCCCTGTCCGCGCCCGCGACGACCGAGCGCGTGCGGCGGCTGGAGCAGGCCGGGATCGTCACCGGGTACGCGGCGGTGGTCGACCCGCAGCGGCTCGGGCTGCCGATCGAGGCCATCGTCCGGGTGCGGGTGCGCAGCCTGGACACGCCCCGGTTCCGGGACCGGGTGGTGACGCTGGCGCAGGTGCGCGACGCCGACCACGTGACCGGGGACGACTGCTGGCTGCTGCGCGTGGTGTGCCGGTCGATGGTCGAGCTGGAGGAGTTCGTGGAGCAGGCCCAGCGGTACGGCGACACGACCACGTCCCTGGTGTTCTCCTCCCACGCCCGCAACCGGCCCGTGACGCGTGCGGTCGTCGAGGGTATCGTTTCTCGATAACATCGATAAACGATATGCGGGGGGCTGTCATGTCGAGGGGGAACCCGTTAGAGCCGCTGACCGGCGTCGTGTCCGCGGTCTTCACGCTGAGCCTGGGGGCCTACGGCCTCGCGACCGCGATCCGCCTGACGATCGGCCTGTTCGACCCGGTGTGCTTCACGGCCGAGCACTGGCCGCACGACAACTCGGGCCGTGACCTCGGCGCGGGTGTCGTCGCGGGCGTCCGCCTGGCCGACGTCGACCGGGTCGCGCTGTGCGTCGACGACCCCGCGCCGTGGCACCACGTGCTCGGCTTCCTGTCCGAGGCGCCGACCGCGTTCACCCAGGTCGGCGCGCTCCTGCTGCTCCTGCTGTTGCTGCGTGGAGCTTCGCGGCACGGCATCTACACCCAGGGCACGGCGTCCGGCGTGCGCCGCCTCGGCCACTACCTGTTGTGGGTGCTGCCGGCGGCGGCGATGGTCGAGTCGATCGCGCGGACCTCGCTGGTGCACGCCGCCGTCACCTTCGACGCCGGCTCCCTGGCGTTCCTCGGCGAGTGGGACGTGCCGTGGTGGGCCGTCATCACCGGCGTCGCGCTGCTGTCCCTGGCCAAGATCATGGTGACCGGCGCGGAGATGCGCGCCGACCTCGAAGGGACGGTGTGACGGTGGAGCAGGACGTGCCGAGGCCGTTCACCCCGTTGTCGGCGATCGAGGCGTTCGTGGTCACCGACGTGGGTCTGCGGGCACTTGGCAAGATCATGCGCACGAGCGCGGAGTTGCGCGCGGACCTGGAGGGAACCGTGTGAGCATCCAGGTGCACCTCGACCGGCTGCTGGTCGAGCGCGGGATGACCTTGACCGAGTTGGCGGACCGCGTCGGCGTGACCGTGGTCAACCTGTCGATCCTCAAGAACGGCCGGGCCAGGGCGATCCGGTTCAGCACGCTGACCGCCCTGTGCGAGGCGTTGGACTGCCAGCCGGGCGACCTGATCAGCCACCGGCCGGGGTGAACACGAACTCCGCCGAGTCGACCACCGGCCGGAACCCGATCCGCTGGTAGATCGAGTTCGACGTCGGGTTCGCCAGATCGGTGTAGAGGACCACGTGCTCCGCGCCGTTCTCCCGCGCCCACGCCGCGCAGGCCGCCGTGACCGCCGCGCCGTAGCCGTGCCGGCGGTGCTCGGCCGGCGTGTAGACGGGGCCGATGCGGGACATGCCGGACGCCGGCGCGTTCGCCGCCGCCCACGCCACCGGGATGTCGCCGACGTACCAGATCAGGTGACCGTGCCCGGCCTCCAGGCCGACCCGCACCATGAGCCGGATCCGGTCCAGGCTGTGCTGCTCGCGGTCCTGCCCGGTCGCCTCGATGCCGAACTCGGCACGCCAGTCGGTCAACAGGTTCAGGTCGTCCATGGTCGCCAGCCGGGCCGTGCCGGGGACGTCGGCGGGCGCGGCCAGGTCGCCCAGCGCGTACAGGCGCAACGCCATGTGCTCCCGCGCGTTGCAGCCGGTGCGGGCGGCCCAGGCCACCACGAACGCCTCGACCGAATCGCGCGGACCGTTCACGCCGGGCAGCTCCACCTCACCGGCCAACGCGTCCGCGACGACCTCCGCCCACTCCGGCGCGACACCGCTCAACGTCAGCGGCCACGGCGGTGTGCGCAGTGCCGCGGCCACCAGCACGCCGTCCTCGGTGACGCTGACCAGCAGCGGTGGTTCGTCCTCCGGATCGGCGTGGTTGAGCCTCCGGTCCACTGCCGCGATCGGAATCGTGTGGAACACGGGGTCCGCGTTGAAGAACTCACCCGTCAACGCCCAGAACTCCGCCAGGTCGTCGTGTCTCGTCACCTCGGCCACGATCGGACCGTAACGCAAAAAGCCTTCAGGGGCACCCGAATCGGGTGCCCCTGAAGGCGAAGAATTGTTCGGCGGCGTCCTACTCTCCCACACCCTCACGAGTGCAGTACCATCGGCGCTGGAAGGCTTAACTACCGGGTTCGGAATGGGACCGGGTGTTCCCCAACCGCTATGACCACCGAAACACTATGAAATTACCAACCCGTAGGCACCCCAACCCACCCCCAGCCGATGCCATGGGTGGACCGTGGTGGTCCGGTTCGGTTCTTTCAGAACCGCACAGTGGATGCGTAGCGTCTTCGAGACAAGTCCTCGGCCTATTAGTACCGGTCAACTCCAGCCGTTACCGACCTTCCATCTCCGGCCTATCAACCCAATGGTCTCTTGGGGGCCTTAACCCACAAAGGGGTGGGATACCTCATCTAGGAACAGGCTTCCCGCTTAGATGCTTTCAGCGGTTATCCCTTCCGAACGTAGCCAACCAGCAATGCCCTTGGCAGGACAACTGGCACACCAGAGGTCCGTCCGTCCCGGTCCTCTCGTACTAGGGACAGCCTTCCGCAAGTATCCTACGCGCGCGGCGGATAGGGACCGAACTGTCTCACGACGTTCTAAACCCAGCTCGCGTACCGCTTTAATGGGCGAACAGCCCAACCCTTGGGACCTACTCCAGCCCCAGGATGCGACGAGCCGACATCGAGGTGCCAAACCATGCCGTCGATATGGACTCTTGGGCAAGATCAGCCTGTTATCCCCGGGGTACCTTTTATCCGTTGAGCGACCACGCTTCCACAAGCCATGGCCGGATCACTAGTTCCGACTTTCGTCCCTGCTCGACCTGTCGGTCTCACAGTCAAGCTCCCTTGTGCACTTGCACTCGACACCTGATTGCCAACCAGGCTGAGGGAACCTTTGAGCGCCTCCGTTACCCTTTGGGAGGCAACCGCCCCAGTTAAACTACCCACCAGGCACTGTCCCTGATCCGGATCACGGACCGAGGTTAGACATCCAGTACGACCAGAGTGGTATTTCAACGACGACTCCACACTGACTGGCGTCAGCGCTTCACAGTCTCCCACCTATCCTACACAAGCCGAACCGAACACCAATACCAAGCTATAGTAAAGGTCCCGGGGTCTTTCC
Source organism: Actinosynnema sp. CA-299493 (assembly GCF_050946825.1). Lineage (NCBI taxonomy): Bacteria > Bacillati > Actinomycetota > Actinomycetes > Pseudonocardiales > Pseudonocardiaceae > Actinosynnema > Actinosynnema sp. CA-299493. The sequence continues at coordinate 1,045,057 of NZ_CP191993.1, read as the reverse complement.
GTCCTGCCGCGCGTAACGAGCATCTTTACTCGTAATGCAATTTCGCCGGGCCTGTGGTTGAGACAGTCGAGAAGTCGTTACGCCATTCGTGCAGGTCGGAACTTACCCGACAAGGAATTTCGCTACCTTAGGATGGTTATAGTTACCACCGCCGTTTACTGGCGCTTAAGTTCTCAGCTTCGCCCCGAAAGACTAACCGGTCCCCTTAACGTTCCAGCACCGGGCAGGCGTCAGTCCGTATACATCGTCTTGCGACTTCGCACGGACCTGTGTTTTTAGTAAACAGTCGCTTCTCGCTGGTCTCTGCGGCCGAAAAATCCTAGCCCGCAAGGGGCTTCAAATCCCTCGGCCCCCCTTCTCCCGAAGTTACGGGGGCATTTTGCCGAGTTCCTTAACCACAGTTCGCCCGATCGCCTCGGTATTCTCTACCTGACCACCTGTGTCGGTTTGGGGTACGGGCCGCATGAACACTCACTAGAGGCTTTTCTCGGCAGCATGGGATCACTCTACTTCGCCTCAATCGGCTATGCATCACGTCTCAGCCTGTATGCAGCACGGATTTGCCTATGCTACGGCCTACACGCTTACACCAGTACTACCACTCACTGGCGGAGCTACCCTCCTGCGTCACCCCATCGCTTGACTACTACAAGTTCAGGTCCCGCGCTCCACGTAGTCCCAGATCCGAAGACCCGGGACAGGCTTTGGGCGGTTAGTATCACAAGGTTCGCCATGGGCGCGTTCACACGGGTACGGGAATATCAACCCGTTGTCCATCGACTACGCCTGTCGGCCTCGCCTTAGGTCCCGACTTACCCTGGGCGGATTAGCCTGGCCCAGGAACCCTTGGTCATCCGGCGGACGAGTTTCTCACTCGTCTTTCGCTACTCATGCCTGCATTCTCACTCGTCCAGCCTCCACACCTGGATCACTCCGGCGCTTCAATGGCTGAACGACGCTCCCCTACCCATCCCAGCATGACACTGAAATGACACGGCTTCGGCGGTGTGCTTGAGCCCCGCTACATTGTCGGCGCAGGACCACTTGACCAGTGAGCTATTACGCACTCTTTAAAGGGTGGCTGCTTCTAAGCCAACCTCCTGGTTGTCTGGGCGACCCCACATCCTTTCCCACTTAGCACACACTTAGGGGCCTTAGCCGGCGTTCTGGGCTGTTTCCCTCTCGACTACGAAGCTTATCCCCCGCAGTCTCACTGCCGCGCTCTCACGTACCGGCATTCGGAGTTTGGTTGATTTCGGTAAGCTTGTGGGCCCCCTAGACCATCCAGTGCTCTACCTCCGGCACGAAACACACGACGCTGCACCTAAATGCATTTCGGGGAGAACCAGCTATCACGGAGTTTGATTGGCCTTTCACCCCTAACCACAGCTCATCCCCCAGGTTTTCAACCCTGGTGGGTTCGGGCCTCCACGTAGTCTTACCCACGCTTCACCCTGGCCATGGCTAGATCACTCCGCTTCGGGTCTAGACCACGCGACTGGATCGCCCTATTCGGACTCGCTTTCGCTACGGCTACCCCACACGGGTTAACCTCGCCACGCAGCACTAACTCGCAGGCTCATTCTTCAAAAGGCACGCCGTCACCCCTAAAGGCTCCGACGGATTGTAGGCACACGGTTTCAGGTACTATTTCACTCCCCTCCCGGGGTACTTTTCACCTTTCCCTCACGGTACTAGTCCGCTATCGGTCACCAGGTAGTATTCAGGCTTAGCGGGTGGTCCCGCCAGATTCACAGCGAATTTCACGAGTACGCTGCTACTTGGGAACATCACTAGGAGATGTCGGGTTTTCACGTACGGGACTCTCACCCTCTACGGCCACGCTTTCCAGACGCGTTCCGCTAACCACGACATTTTATGACTCCTTGCCAATCCGGCAGAACTGGCCAGTAAGTCCCACGACCCCGTACACGCAACCCCTGCCGGGTATCACACGAATACGGTTTAGCCTCTTCCGCTTTCGCTCGCCACTACTCACGGAATCACGGTTGTTTTCTCTTCCTGCGGGTACTGAGATGTTTCACTTCCCCGCGTTCCCTCCACACGCCCTATGTGTTCAGGCGTGGGTGACCCCACATGACTGGGGCCGGGTTTCCCCATTCGGATACCCTTGGATCTCAGCTCGGTTGACAGCTCCCCAAGGCTTTTCGCAGTCTCCTACGTCCTTCATCGGCTCCTGGTGCCAAGGCATCCACCGTGTGCCCTTAATAACTTGCCACAAAGATGCTCGCATCCACTGTGCAGTTCTCAAAGAACAACCAGACACCGCCCCACACTGCCCACGCCTACCCGGCCCGAAGACCAGCGGTTCGCGGACGGAGACCGTCCTGTCGTTTCTCGCTGAAAGAGACACTCACGTGTTCCCTCAGGACCCAACAGCGTGCCGAACAGAAGACTCGAACCCTCAGGAGACCCTTCCACGCCCTCACGGACAGTACTAACTCTCCGGACAATCCCAGGTTCTGTATATAGCCAGCATCCACATCATTGAGCAACCACCGATCGATCATTCGCCGATCGCGAGGCTCTCCACAGGCCACCCGAAAGTGACCGGTGAGGAATGCTCCTTAGAAAGGAGGTGATCCAGCCGCACCTTCCGGTACGGCTACCTTGTTACGACTTCGTCCCAATCGCCAGTCCCACCTTCGACCGCTCCCCCCAGCAAGCTGGTTGGGCCACGGGCTTCGGGTGTTACCGACTTTCGTGACGTGACGGGCGGTGTGTACAAGGCCCGGGAACGTATTCACCGCAGCGTTGCTGATCTGCGATTACTAGCGACTCCGACTTCACGGGGTCGAGTTGCAGACCCCGATCCGAACTGAGACCGGCTTTGTGGGATTCGCTCCACCTCACGGCTTAGCAGCCCTCTGTACCGGCCATTGTAGCATGTGTGAAGCCCTGGACATAAGGGGCATGATGACTTGACGTCATCCCCACCTTCCTCCGAGTTGACCCCGGCAGTCTCCCATGAGTCCCCGCCATTACGCGCTGGCAACATGGAACGAGGGTTGCGCTCGTTGCGGGACTTAACCCAACATCTCACGACACGAGCTGACGACAGCCATGCACCACCTGTACACCAGTCCGAAGAGGCCTACATCTCTGCAGGTTTCCGGTGCATGTCAAGCCCAGGTAAGGTTCTTCGCGTTGCATCGAATTAATCCACATGCTCCGCCGCTTGTGCGGGCCCCCGTCAATTCCTTTGAGTTTTAGCCTTGCGGCCGTACTCCCCAGGCGGGGTGCTTAATGCGTTAGCTGCGGCACGGAGGACGTGGAAGTCCCCCACACCTAGCACCCACCGTTTACGGCGTGGACTACCAGGGTATCTAATCCTGTTCGCTCCCCACGCTTTCGCTCCTCAGCGTCAGTATCGGCCCAGAGACCCGCCTTCGCCACCGGTGTTCCTCCTGATATCTGCGCATTTCACCGCTACACCAGGAATTCCAGTCTCCCCTGCCGAACTCAAGTCTGCCCGTATCGACTGCAGGCTCCACGTTAAGCGTGAAGTTTTCACAGCCGACGCAACAAACCGCCTACGAGCTCTTTACGCCCAATAATTCCGGACAACGCTCGCACCCTACGTATTACCGCGGCTGCTGGCACGTAGTTAGCCGGTGCTTCTTCTGCGGGTACCGTCAGTTGCCCTTCGTCCCCGCTGAAAGAGGTTTACAACCCGAAGGCCGTCATCCCTCACGCGGCGTCGCTGCATCAGGCTTTCGCCCATTGTGCAATATTCCCCACTGCTGCCTCCCGTAGGAGTCTGGGCCGTGTCTCAGTCCCAGTGTGGCCGGTCACCCTCTCAGGCCGGCTACCCGTCGTCGCCTTGGTAGGCCATTACCCCACCAACAAGCTGATAGGCCGCGGGTCCATCCTGTACCGCCGGAACTTTCCACCCCACAAGATGCCTAGTGGAGTCATATCCGGTATTAGACCTAGTTTCCCAGGCTTATCCCAGAGTACAGGGCAGGTTACCCACGTGTTACTCACCCGTTCGCCGCTCGTGTACCCCGAAGGGCCTTACCGCTCGACTTGCATGTGTTAAGCACGCCGCCAGCGTTCGTCCTGAGCCAGGATCAAACTCTCCAATAAGGAATGTTTGATCGCTCCGAACAACACTGACAAGTAATGTCAGTTGTCCAGTAACAATCTCAAAGGAAACCTCTTGACGAGGTTCATAAATTTACTGGCTATTCGGCACGCTGTTGAGTTCTCAAAGAACACGCGCTCACCATCTCGTCCCGCAGTCTTACCGCGGTGCAATCCGGGGCTTTGTGTTTCCGGTGTTTCGCTTGCTGTGGTTGAACCTTAGCTCGTTCGTTTTCGCGGTGTCAAATCGGCCGGTTTCGGCTTCTCGGCTCCGCGACAAACTCGCTTAGCATTCAATTTGTATCAGTTTCCAGAGCGGAGGCAGCACGCTGTGCTGCTTATTCGTTTCTGGGAGCTTGACGCCGCAGTAGTCTACTCGGCCCGATTCGCGGTGTCAACCGCTCGTTCCGAGGTTCTTGCTGGCGACTCGGTAAAAGTTACTCATGACCTTCGTCGGTGTCAAATCGCCTGGTCAGCGGCTTGCCGGTGCGGTGCGGGCCGGTATCGCGACCTGCGGACCCGGTCCCTTGGGCGCCACCGGACGGGGTCGCAACCACAGCGGGACGCTCCGCATGCCCTCCATCGCGGTCACGATCTGCTCCGGCATGGCCGGTTCGCGAGTCGGCACCGGCACCGGCACCAGGTCGTAGCCCCAGATCCGGAACTCCTTCAGGACCGTGACCGGATCGTCGCCGAAACCCGACGTCGCCGTGGCGGAGAAGTCCAGGAACACGTGCGGGCGGTCCCGGCGCAGCAGGCGAACCAGTCCGGCCAGCGCGCGGTGACCGCGACCGGGCGCGTCCACCCGGACGACGGACAGCTTGCGGCCCTGCAACGACGGCACGGCCTCCAGCTCCTTGTCGAGCCTGGTCGCGCGCACCCGAGGCACGTCGTCACCCGCGCCCTCGGGCAGCGGCGCGACCGACACCCCGCCCGTCAACGACGGTTGGGTGAACAGCTCGCCGGTGCTCTCCCACGCGGCGGCGTCCACCAGGACGAGCTGTTGCGCCACCCGTTCGGGCAAGTTGACGTCGACGTTGTGCCGCAGCAGCGCCCGCGCGGACGGGCACGGTTCGACCGCGACCACCGCGCCGCTCGTCCCGAACCGGCTGAGCATGCGCACGGTCTGGTAGCCGACGTACGCGCCGATGTCGAGGAAGATCCCATCGGGCTCGACCACCGAGTCGATCAGCTCCGACAGGTCGGGCTCCCACACCCCGTTGCTGGAGAGCATCGGCAGCATGAACGCGTCGTCCGACGGGAGGCGCAGCAGACCCACGTCGGTCAGCACGAGCGAGCTGCGCGGCACGGTGTCGTTGTGCCGTTCGTGCTCGCGCACGACGACGCGGCGCAAGGCGTCGGCGGTCTGCTGGGCCTGGTTCGCGGCACGCAGGCCGAAGTCGAGCTTGGTGTCGCGGTCCCGCAGCACGTCGACGACCTTGGACTCCAGCGAGTCGATGCGGTCGAGGGTGCGTTCGAGCGCGACGGCGAGCTTGTCGATGCGCTGGGCCAGGGCGTCGCCCTGCTTGGCGCGCTTGGCGGCCTCGGCGACGACGGCGTCCTCGATCTCGCGCACCCGCCGCCCCTGGCCGGCCATGTCGGCGCGCACCCGGACGACGCCGTCGTCGATGCCGACGAGCTGGTCGGCCAGGTGGCCTTGGTGCTCGGCGTGCTGTTCGAGCTCGGCGCGCAGCACCTCCAGCTCGCCCAGGCCGACGCCGGTGGAGATGTCGTCCTGGCGGCGGACCACCTCGGAGACCGTGCGCTCGACCCCTTCGACCAGGGACGTGAGCACGTTGCGCATGTGGTTGTCGTAGTGGTCCAGGACGCGCAGGACCACCTTGCGCAGCTGCGGCGCCATGGGCGTGCGGCTGGCCGTGCCGACGTCGGGCTGGCGCAGCAGGGCGTGCTTCGCCGAGTGCAGCGCCTTCAGCGGGTCGACGGTCGGCGAGGGCTTGGCCCGGCGGGCGCGCCAACCCCGGTAGGCGCGCTCGACGTGGTCGCGGAGGACCTCGCCGACCTCGGCGACGTCACGGGTGGCGCGGACGTGGTCGCGTCCCTTGAGCCCGATCGCGACGGCCGTGGGCAGGTCGTCGGCGAGGGCGCGCATGAGCTTGGCGGCGGCCTGGACGTCGGGCTCGACGCCCTGGCGGCACGGCACGAAGATCACCGCGGACTTGTCGAACAGCTCGGCGACCGCGCCGTGGTCCGAGGTCAGGACCGGCGTGGCGCGGGCGGCGTGCCCGGCGAGGGTGTGCGCGATCCGGTCGCACGCGCCGCCCCTGTGCAGGTGGACGAGGCAGTGGACGGGGCCGAGGGTGTCGACCAGGTCGATGCGCGGGTCGGCGGCGGTGGCCAGGCGCAGTCGTTCGGCGGCCTCGGGGTGGGCGTGCGCGTGGGTGACCTGGATGCGCAGCGTCACGTCGTTGCGGTCGGGGAAGGCCGAGAGGAAGGCGGAGACCGCGCCCAGCACGTTGCCCGCGCGGTCGATGGTGTGATCGGCGAGGGCTCCGAAGATCACCCCGTCGTGTGCTCCGAGGTCTTGGTCTTCGGCTTCCGGGACCGGGAGCGGGAGGACGCGGACGGTCGGGCCGCCTTGGCGTTCGAAGGTGGCGCGGGTCGTCTCGGAGGGGACCCAGAGCTCGGCGGCGTCGGTCGGCTGGTCGTCGTCGAGGAGGTAGTCGACGACGAAGCGGCTGTCCGGGACGCGTTCGGTGGTGCCGACGCGGATCACGACCGGGTAGCCGGCGGTGGTCGAGGTCGGGAGGCCGGACGCGCGGGCGGCGGCGTGGACGAGTTCGGCGATCGGGCCGGCGCCGAGGACGGAGACGCCGAGCTGGTCGTGCAGGACGGGTCCTTCGGCGCGGGGCCGGGGCACGGCGGCGACCGGCAACCGGCCCGCGGCCACGCCGACGCTCGCGCACCAGTCGCGGAACGCCGGGCCGTCCTCGCCGAACGGGTCGGGGAACTGGGTGCGGAGGGCTTGGTCGGAGCGCCAGAGGGCGACGGACCAGCGCGTGCTGCCGGGCAGGTCGGGCACGGGTTCGCTCGCCCAGGCCACGAACCCCGCTCCGCCGTCCGACCCGAAGGCCGGGGGTGGGGTGCTCCGGGTGGCAGGTGAGGCGAGGACTTGTGACGCGCCGGCCGGGGATGCGTTGGCTGGCAGACCGCTCGCCGGGCGGGTGGGCTCGGCAGGCGCGAGTGGGGTGGGACGCTCGGCGGCGGCCGGGTGGGGGTGGTCGGCGGCGGGCTCGGGGCTCGCGGGTGCCGGGCTTTCGGGTGCCGGGCTTTCGGACGCTGAAGCCGCACTACCGGGTTCGACCTCGGCGGGCGCGGGTGCGGGCGCGGCGAGGTCGGCGGCAGGCTCGGCATCGGCATCGGCATCGGCATCGGCATCGGCGGACGATGCGGCCTGGTCGGCGGGCTCGGGGCTGTCAGCAGTCGGCGCGGCATCGGCGGCCGGCTCGGCGCGTTCTGCGGACGGCGCGGCATCGGCGATGGGGCTGGTGCCTTCGGCGGATACCCGTGCATCGACGGCCGGCTCGGCGCTGTCAGCAGTCGGCGCGGTATCGGCGGTAGGGCCGGAGTCCTCGGCGGTTGCCGGGGCATCGGCGGTCGGCGCGGCGTGGTCGGCGGATTGCGCGACTTGACCGGTCGACTCGGTGCTCTCGGCGGGCCGGCCGAGTTGACCGGTCAGGGTGATGTCCTCGGCGGTCGGCTCGGCGTCGGCTGGTACCTCGGCGGCGGGAGCCGGCTCGGGCTGGGCCGGGGTGGTGGAGGCCGGGGCGGGGGGCAGGACCTCGGGCTCGGTGGTCGGGCGGGTGCCGTTGATGGTCGGCGTGGTGGTCGGCCCGGTGGCCTGGGTGGGGGCCGGAGCGGGGGCCGGTTCGGCGGTGGGCCTGGGTCCTGGGCTGAAGGCCGAGCCCGGGTGGGTCCGGGCGGCTTCGCGGTAGTCCGCGCGCAGCTCGTCCGGGATGTGGGTGCCGTCCGGGAGTTGGCCGAAGCCGTAGCGGACCCGCTGCGGCGAGTGGCCCTTGCGCACCAGTTCCGCCCGGTACGCCGTGCAGAGCTCCGCCAGCTGCGGGTGCTCCGAGAGCAGGACCCGGGGGCGGTCGGCGAAGTCGGCGGACAGCAGCCACGGGCGGTGGGGGTCGAAGCCGGCGAAGTGGACGCTGCGGACCGGCTCGCCGACCGTCGTCAGCGTGCCGTCCGGACGGCGGTGGAGGTCGCGCTGTGCCGCGTTCCATACCGACAGGCCGACCGTCGCGTCACGCAGGACGTGCAGGTTGACCAGCGCGGGAGCCATGTCGAGCACGGCCTTGGTGGCGTCGGGCGTGCGGCGCAGCTGTTCGCCGAGGGACTGCAGGAACGGCTCCGAGCCGGGCGCGACCAGGAGGAACCCCGGGTCGAAGACGCCCGTCTCGAGCAGTTCGGTCGGGGTCGGGCGCAGGCCGTCGTCCGGCAACGGCCGCAACGCCCGTGGCACCAGGACCAGCGGGCCGCGGCGCACGGCGGCCTCGACCAGGTCCGTGAGCGGGTGGAGCACCTGCACCCACGGGTCCAGGCACAGCACCGGCACGCCTTGGCCGAGCAGCTGTTCCAGGAGCTTCGGCCGCAGCACGCCGCACAGCTGCGACGCCGTGCAGCCGGTGGCCAGCTCGGCCAGCTCGTCCCGGCTCATCCCCAGGTCGGCGGGGGTGACGAGGCCCGGACCGGAGTTCTCCGGCAGGGCGTCGACCACCAGCGCCAGGAACCTGGCCTGCGGGTGGTTGGCCAGGAACGAGCTCGACAGCACCTTCACCGCGGGCAGTTCGGCGGCGGTCGCCACCGTGCAGGCGATGAACGTGGGACGGGATTCCGTACGCGCGGGCACCTCGGTCACGGTCTGCAAACCTAGCTTCTCCGAGTGCCCGGTGTGGACCACCCGCACGGGTGCCTCCTTCACAGGACCGGCAACAGGTTGCGCAGCTCGTACGGCGTCACGCTGCGGCGGTAGCCGTCCCACTCGGCCCGCTTGTTGCGCAGGAAGAAGTCGTACACGTGCTCGCCCAGCGCTTCGGGGAGCAGTTCGGAGTTCTCCATCTCGGTCAACGCCTCGCCGAGGTTCTGCGGCAGGTTGTCGTACCCGGCGGCACGCCGTTCGCGGTCGGTCAGGGACCACACGTCGTCCTCGGCGGGCGGCGGCAGCTCGTAGCCCTTCTCGATGCCCTTGAGCCCGGCCGCCAGGATCACCGCGTACGCCAGGTACGGGTTGCAGGCGGAGTCGAGCGAGCGAATCTCGACCCGGCGCGACGAGGACTTGCCCGGCGAGTACATCGGCACGCGCACCAGCGCGGACCGGTTCGCGTGGCCCCAGCACACCGCCGTCGGCGCCTCGCCGCCCACGATCAGCCGCTTGTAGGAGTTCACCCACTGGTTGGTCACGCCGGAGATCTCCCGGGCGTGCTTCAACAGGCCGGCGACGAACATCTTGCCGGTGTCGGACAGCTGGTACGGGTCCTCGGCGTCGTAGAACGCGTTGCGGTCGCCCTCGAACAGGCTGACGTGCGTGTGCATGCCGCTGCCGGGCTGGTCGGTGAACGGCTTGGGCATGAACGAGGCCCGCACGCCCTGCGTGATCGCGACTTCCTTGATCACGTACCGGAACGTCATCACGTTGTCGGCCATGGTCAGCGCGTCGGCGTAGCGGAGGTCGATCTCCTGCTGGCCGGGCGCGCCCTCGTGGTGGCTGAACTCGACCGAGATGCCCATCGCCTCCAGCGCCTCGATGGCGTGGCGGCGGAAGTGGGTCGCGGTCTCGTGGCTGGTCTGGTCGAAGAAACCGCCGTTGTCCGCCGGGACGGGCTCGCTCCCGTCGTCCGGCAGGCCCTTGAGCAGGAAGAACTCCATCTCGGGGTGCACGTAGCAGGTGAAGCCCGCCTCGCTGGCCTTGGCCAGGGTGCGGCGCAGCACGTGCCTCGGGTCCGCCCACGACGGCGAGCCGTCCGGCATCGCGATGTCGCAGAACATCCGCGCCGAGTAGTGGCTCTTGTCCGGCGTCTGCCAGGGCAGCACCTGGAACGTCGACGGGTCCGGCTTGGCCACCATGTCGGACTCGTACACGCGGGCGAAGCCCTCGATGGCGGAGCCGTCGAAGCCGATGCCCTCGCTGAAGGCGCCCTCGAGCTCCGCGGGAGCGATCGCCACCGACTTGAGGAAGCCCAGGACGTCGGTGAACCAGAGCCGGACGAACCGGATGTCGCGTTCCTCGAGGGTGCGGAGCACGAACTCCTGCTGGCGGTTCATGACCCGAAGCCTAGGTAAGGACGGTTAACCGCGCGTTGCCGACTCGGCCGAACGCACTGCGCCGTTTGCCGTGATTCAGCGATTGCGCAGGTCAGGGACTTGCGGTGGTGTTCGGCGGTGTGACGCGTCCGCTGGATCTACGATTCAGCCCATGCTCCCTCGTCGCGCCCTGATCGGGTCGCTCGTGCTCGCCCTCGTGGCGGGCTGCACGTCCTCCGGTGGCGCCGGGGCCCAGCCGGACGGGCCGGACCTGCTGGCCAAGGCGTCCGCCGGGATGAAGTCCGTGACCAGCACCCACTTCACGATCAAGGTGGACGGCGAGCTGCCGGGCGTGACCGTGAAGGACGCCGAGGGCGACCTGACCGCCGGGGGCGAGTCGCAGGGCCGGGCGAAGGTCGAGCAGTTCGGCCAGCTGATCGAGGTCGAGTACGTGCTGGTCGGGAAGGACCTCTACTTCAAGGGGCCGACCGGCGGGTTCACCAAGCTGCCCGCGGCGCTGGCGGGCCAGGTGTACGACCCGACCGCGATCCTGGACCCGGACAGGGGCGTGGCCCGCGTGCTGGCCGACGCGCGTGACGCCAAGACCGTGTCGACCGACGACGGGCTCGCGGTGGTCGAGGCGACCGTGCCGCGTGACGTGGTCGCCGGGCTGGTGCCGGGCATCGACGCCGACGTCGCCTCGGAGTTCTCGGTGCGGGACGAGAAGTTGCAGAAGGCGCTGTTCACGTTGCCGAGCGGCGCGAAGGTGACGATCGAGCTGTCCGACTTCAACAAGCCCGTCACCGTTTCACCGCCCGCGTGAGCTCGGCCGTGGGTGCCGGCGGGGTGGGTGCGGTTCGCGCCCGTCGGCTGGCGATCGGCGCGGGCGCGACGGCGGTGCTGCTGGGGGCGCTCGACGCGTACGTGGTCGTCGGCGTGCTCGTGGACATGGTGCGCGACCTGGGCATCCCGGTGAACCACCTGGAACGCGCGACGCCCGTGGTGACCGGGTACCTGCTCGGGTACGTCGCCGGGATGCCGCTGCTGGGTCAGCTGTCGGACCGGTTCGGGCGGCGGTTGGTGCTGCACCTGTGCCTGGTCGGGTTCGCGGTCGGCTCGGCGGTGACGGCGCTGGCGGGCGACCTGCCGCTGCTGGTGGCCGGCCGGGTGGTGCAGGGGCTGGCCGGTGGGGCGTTGCTGCCGGTGACGATGGCGTTGGTCGCGGACCTCTGGGCGGCGGAACGGCGTGCGTCGGCGCTGGGCGTGGTGGGCGCGGCGCAGGAGTTGGGCAGTGTGCTGGGCACGCTGTACGGCGTCGGGTTGGCGTCGTTGTTCAACGCCTGGTCGTTCTTCGAGTCGGTGGAGCCGCAGAGCTGGCGGTGGGTGTTCTGGGTGAACCTGCCGTTGGCGGCGGTCGCGATGGCGGTCGTGCAGGTGACCGTGCCGCGGTCGGTCCGGTCGTCGGTGCGGATCGACCTCGTCGGCGGCGGTTTGCTGGCGTCGGCCCTCGCGTTGCTGGTCGTAGGGCTGTACAACCCCGATCCGGCACGGTCGGTGCTGCCGTCGTGGGGGTGGCCGGCGCTCGGTGGGGCGGCGGTGGTGTTCGTCGGGTTCGTGCTGTGGGAGCGGCGGTCGTCGGTGCGGCTGCTGGATCCGGCGGGGGTGGCCGTGCGGCCGTTCCTGGCGTCGCTGGGTGTGTCGTTGGCGGCCGGTGCGGCGTTGATGGTGACCTTGGTGGACGTGGAGCTGTTCGCGCAGACCGTGCTGGGTCGTGACTCGGCCGCGGCGGCGGGGATGTTGGCGCGGTTCCTGATCGCGTTGCCGGTGGGCGCGCTGGTCGGCGGGTGGCTGGCGGCGCGGACCCCGTTGGGTGACCGGTGGGTGTCGTTCATCGGGTTGGTGGTGGCTGCGGGCGCGTACGCGCTGATCGCGCAGTGGCCGGCTTCGGTGTCGTCGTTCGTGGTGGGGCGTGACCTGGCGGTGGCCGGGTTCGGGTTGGGGCTGGTGATCGCGCCGGTGTCGGCGGCGGTGCTGCGGGTGGTGCCGGCTGCGCAGCACGGTGTGGCGTCGGCCGCCGTGGTGGTGGCGCGGATGACCGGGATGCTGGTCGGCGTGGCCGGGTTGTCCGCCTGGGGCCTGCACCGGTTCCGCGAGCTGACGGCGGACCTGGACACGCCGCTGCCGTTCGGGATGACGCCGGAGGAGTTCGCCGAGAAGGCGGCGGCGTACCGGGAGGCGCTGACCGCGGCGTTACTGACGGAGTACCACGAGATCTTCTGGATCACGGCGGTGATCTGCGGCGTCGGCGCGGTGGTGTCACTGCTACTGCCCCGTTCGAGTCGCCCGTTCTAGTCGTTGACGGCCACTGGGCGAATTCGCGTTTGGCGAGGTTGTCGGAGTGAGCGGCGGGCTGTGGACATCTGCGCAGGTCACGCCTGCGCGGTAAGCTGGATTTGATCGAGGGACGGCAAACACGATCGGGTGAACCTGACCCGAAAATGTACGGAAACACCGTTACCGCACCTCGGTTGAAAACCAGCGGACCCGCCGAAACCACCCCCGACCGCCCACATCCCCCTACCCGCCGCCCACGCCTCGCTCTGACTCACGTGGGAGCGGCGGCAAGTGGAGCGGGAAGTGGCGGTGGCCGGGAAGACGGTGGTGCCGGGGAGACGGTTCCGCCGGGCAGACGGCGGCGAGGAGTGGACCGGGGCCGGAGACTGGGGTCTGGTGGTGGCGTGGTCAGGCGGTGGCGGGTGCGGGAGTTGGCTGGGGGCCCAGGGCGAGGGTGGCCGCCGCGAGGATGAGCACGCCGGCGAGGGTCAGGCAGACGGCCGGGAAGCCGGCGGGGGCCAGGGCGGTGACGAGGACGGGGCTGATGCCGCCGCCCAGGCCGACCAGGAAGCCGTAGCCCGCCAGGGCCGCGCCGCGTGCTTCGCCGGAAGCGCGGCTGACCTGGGTGACCAGTGCCGGGATGGTGATGGCCAGGCCCGCGACGAAGATCGCGCTGCCGACGAGGAGCACGGGGAGTGTGGTGGAGCCCGCTTCCAGGGCCAGGCCGGCGGCGGCGATGAGGAATGCGGTGGGGGCGACGCGGTGGGCGCTGAAGCGGGTGATCAGGGGGCCGGTGAAGAGGCCCAGGGCGATGCCCGGCAGGCCCGGGAGGCGGAGCAGGAGCAGGTCGACGGCGCTGTGGATGCCGTAGCGCTCGCCGACGGTGGTGGTCAGGGCCGTGTACATGCCCACGAAGGTCAGCAGGAGGGTGACGCCGCCCGTGTAAGCGACGAGGAGTGACGGGCGGCGGAGGAGGTGACCCAGACGGGTGAAGGTTGTGGTCAGGGCAGTGGGGGTTGGGCGGGGGATCGTGGGCAGGCGGGTGATGGTGATGGCGACGGCCAGCAGCAGTGGGGTCAGGAGCCAGAAGACCCAGCGCCAGCCGAGGACTTCGTCCACGCCCAGGGCGTAGGCCTGGCCGATCACGCCTGCCAGGAGGAACGAGCCGGAGACGGCGGTGACGCCCACGGCGCGGCGGGCCGGCGGGAGGGCTTCGGTGGCGTAGGCGAGTGACACGGACGGGATCGCGGCGGCCAGGAAGCCTTGCACGGCACGGGCCGCGAGAAGTGGGGCGAAGGCGGCCGAGGTGCCCGCGATCGCGCTGACCACGGCACCCAGGGCGAGGCCGACCGCCATCACGTGACGGCGGTCGTAGCGGTCGGAGATGGTGCCGAAGAGCAGGTTGCCCGCGGCGAACGCGAAGCCGAAGCCGCCGCCCACCCACGCCGCGGTGGACAGGGGGATGTCGTAGCGCTCGGCCACGCCCGGCAGCAGCGGGACGGTCAGGTAGAGCTGGCCCACCGCCAGGATCACGGCCGCCACCAGGACCGCCACCACGAAGGGCGCTCGGGTCACCGACCACCGGTGAGGGCGAAAGCGGAGGTGGGGGCGGGAGCGGGAACGCGAGGGCGGGCGGAGGAAAGGGCGGGGGTGCGGTCGGCGGCGGGGGCGCGAGTTCGGGTGGTGCGGGGGCGGGTGGCGGGGGTGCGGGGGCGGGTGGGGATGGCGACGGTCGGGCCGGTGACCGTGGTGCATGGGGTGAGAGTGGGGGTTGGGGAGCGGAGTGGCCAATGCGAGCTCCGAGGGTCTGAACTCGAACGGTGGAGGTGGGGGCTGGAGTTCGACGGTGGAGGTGGGGCGGAGTACAGGCGGTGGAGGGGGATGTGCGAGTGGGGTCACTCGAAAGGGCGGAGTGGGGTGGTGGCGGGTGCGGGTGGGGGTTGGTGGACGGAGCATGGGCCCATGACGTATCCCGATGCGGGCACCGCTGGTCAGGATCGGCCTGCCGGGGTTACGGCCGGGCGCGGGCGGACGTTGTGGATCACCTTTGGGGTGATCACCCTGGTGATCGGGCTGGCCGTCCTGCTCTGGCCGGGGCTGACGCTGCTGACGGCGGCGGTGCTGTTCGGCGTGCAGATGCTCGTCACCGGCGTCTTCTGGCTCGCCGCGTCGTTCACCGCGGACGCGCTGGGGCGACAGCGGTGGTTGCTGGCGGTGGCCGGGTTGTTGGCGCTGGTCGCGGGCATCCTGTGCCTGCGCGCGCCGTTCCAGACCATCGCGGTGCTGGCGCTGCTGCTCGGGGTGACCTGGGTCGTCGGCGGCGTGGCCGAGGTCTTCCACGGGTTCGGCAAGAGCGGGTGGGCGGTGTTCTCCGGCGCGATCACCGCGATCGGCGGGATCGTGGTGCTGGTCTGGCCGGTGGCGAGCCTGCTCGCGCTGGTCTGGCTGCTCGCCGTGGTGCTGATCGTGTTCGGCGCGATGGCCATCGCGGGTGGGGTCGGCACGAGCCGCAAGCCGCGGGTCAAGACGGCGGCCACCGCGTCCACCGGGACGACCGCCACCGCCTGACCCGCCCTACTCCCAGATCGCCCAGCGCAGGTAGACCGAGTCGAAGCTCTCCCCCACCATCCGCACGTCCTTGACCTCCACGAAACCCAGTCGGTCCTGGTTCGTGCGGATGCAGAGGACGCGCACCTCCTCGCGGAACTCGGCGAGCGGCACGGAGGTGCGCCAGTCACCGTCCGGACGGGCGGCGCACACGCCGTAGACCGGATCCGGCGCGCCGCGTTCCAGCAGGGCGAACTGGGAGCCGTGCTCCGAGTCCAGCGACGTGGGGCCGACCATCAGGTCCTGCCCGGTGGTCAGGCCGTCCTCGAAGTCGATCGAGTAGGACTCCCGGTCGCCGCCCGAGCTGTACAGCTTGCGGTTGGCCGGCGCGCTGGTGGGTGTGGTGCTCACCGAGGTCGAGGTCGAGGTCGAGGTCGTGGTGGACGGCGGGCTGCTGGGAGCGGAGGTCGTCGTCGGGCTCGAAGTGGTGGTGGTCGTGGTGCGGCTGGTGGTCGAGGCGGCGACGTCGGCGGGCGGCGTCGGCGACGACGGCTTGAGCGAGAACCCGATCACACCCGCGCCCAGGGCGGCGACGGCCGCGGCGACGGCGAGCGTCCGGTCGACCGGTTTCGCCCACCGCTTCCAGACCACGTAGACCCCGGTGAACACGGCCAGGGCGCCGGCCGCCACCACGAGCGGGCTGCCGCCGGCGATCACCAGCGCGGAGACCGCGGCCACGTCGGCCGCGATCCCGACGCCCTGGGGCAGCAGACGCGCGGACGTGTCCTCGGACGACGACTCCGTCACCACCGAAGCTCCCCTCCCCGTCTTGAGGACAGGGAGGGTAGCGGCCGGCGGTCAGTCGTCGTGGCGGGACCGCGCTACGTGATCAGCCCTCACGCCAGCCGCTGGTGATGGGCAGCCTGCGGTCACGGCCGAAGGCCTTGAACGTGATCTTGGTGCCCGGCGGGTACTGGCGGCGCTTGTACTCCGCCTTGTCGACCATGCGCAGCACCTTGTCGACCAGTTCGTGCGAGAAGCCCATCGCGATGAGGTCGCGGTAGCCCTTGTCGCCCTCGACGTAGTCGTCCAGCACCGAGTCGAGCAGTTCGTAGTCCGGCAGCGAGTCGGTGTCGACCTGACCGGGGCGCAGCTCGGCCGACGGCGGCTTGCTGATCGAGTTCTCCGGGATCGGCGGCAGCTCGCCCAGCTTCTCGGCCTCCGCGTTGCGCCACCGCGCCAGGTCCCAGACCAGCGTCTTCAGCACGTCCTTGATCGGCGCGAACCCGCCGACCGCGTCGCCGTAGATGGTCGAGTAGCCGACGGCCAGCTCAGTCTTGTTGCCGGTGGCGAGCACCAGGTGGCCGTGCTGGTTCGACAACCCCATCAACGTGACGCCGCGGCACCGCGCCTGGACGTTCTCCTCCGCCAGCCCGGTCAGCCCGAGCTGGTCCACGAAGACGCGGACCATGTCCGCGATCGGCTGCTCCGAGTAGTGGCAGCCGGTGCGCTGGGCCAGGTCGTAGGCGTCGGACTTCGAGTGGTCCGACGAGTACACCGACGGCATGGAGACGCCGTACACGTGGTCCGCGCCGAGGGCGTCCACCGACAACGCGGCCACCACCGCCGAGTCGATGCCACCGGAGAGCCCGAGGACGACCGAGCGGAAGCCGTTCTTGTGGACGTAGTCGCGCAGGCCGGTGACGAGCGCGTGCCACACCTCCGCCTCGTCGGACAGCGGTTCAGCGGGCTGCGGCACGGGCAGCGGGTCGTAGGCCGGGAGCGGTTCGTGGGTCAGGGAGCGGCGGGTGACGGTGAACCCGCCGTACGCGCCTTCCGTGCGGGGCGTGCCGCCGGGGAGGTCGAGGTCCAGCACGACCAGGTGCTCCACGAACTGGGGCGCGCGGGTGATCAGCGAGCCGTCCGCGGCGACCACCATCGTGTCGCCGTCGAAGACCAGCTCGTCCTGCCCGCCGATCAGGTTCACGTACGCGAGGGGAGCGCCCGCCTCGACCGCGCGCCGCGCCACCAGCGGCAGCCGGGCGTCGTCCTTCTTCCGCTCGTACGGCGACGCGTTCGGCGAGACCACCAGGTCCACGCCCGCCTCGCCGAGGGCGGCGATCGGCCCGCCGTCCTGCCACAGGTCCTCGCAGATCACCATGCCGACCTCGACGCCGTGCACGCGCACGACGTCCAGCGCGTCGCCGGGGGTGAAGTACCGGCGCTCGTCGAACACGCCGTAGTTCGGCAGGTGGTGCTTGTGCTGCCGGGCCACCACCTCGCCCCGGTGCAGCACGGCGGCGGCGTTGCGCATGCCGTGCTCGTCGCGGTCGAGGTAGCCGGCGAACACCGCCAGCTCACCGCACCCCTCGTCGTCCAGCCTGGACGCGAGCGCGGTCAGCGCCTCCTTGGACGCCTCCGCGAACGACACGCGCAGCGCGAGGTCCTCGACCGGGTACCCGGTCAGCGCCATCTCGGGGAAGACCGCGAGGTGGGCGCCCGCCTCCACGGCCTTGCGGGACCACTCGACGACGAGTTCGGTGTTGCCCGCCAGGTCGCCGACACAGGCGTTGACCTGGGCGAGGGCGAGTCGGAGCTGTGGCATGGAGGCATTCTCGCTCACACGCGGCGGCCTTGGCGCGCGTTGTGGCCGACGCGTCACACCTACGATCGAAGACGTGCGCCGTCCGATGATGCTGTTCCTCGCCCTCCCGCTCCTCGCCTCGTGCACGAGCGTGCTGCCCGGGTCGCCCAACGCCGGGACCGCGTTGGAGCGCAGAGGGCCAGCCGGGGCCGTGCCCGCGGGGTTGGAGAGGTTCTACGGCCAGCAGCTCGGCTGGGAGGACTGCGCGCCGTACTCGACCACCGGGACGACGACGTCGCTGTTCAAGAACAAGAAGTCGATCGAGTGCGCCCGGCTGGAGGTGCCCCTCGACTACGCGAAGCCGGAGGGGCGCACGATCAGGATCGGTCTGCTGCGGCAGCCCGCGTCCGGTGACCGGATCGGTTCGCTCGTCGTCAACCCGGGCGGTCCGGGCGCGTCCGGCATGGCCGCGGCGGCGGGCATGGGCACACAGGTGAAGTCGACGCCGGTGGGCGAGCGGTTCGACCTGATCGGGTTCGACCCGCGTGGCATCGGGGCGAGCGAGCCGCAGGTCAAGTGCCTGACCGACGCCGAGCGGGACGCCGACCGGCTGGACACCGACATCGACACGTCGCCGGCGGGCCTGGCGCAGACCGAGGCGGAGAACAAGGCCTACGCGGACAAGTGCGCCTCGGCGACGGGCGTGGACGTGCTGGCCAACGTCGGCACGCGGGACGTCGTGCGCGACCTGGACGTCATGCGGTCCGCGCTCGGCGACGAGAAGCTGACTTACCTGGGCTACTCGTACGGGACGCACATCGGCGCGGCGTACGCGCAGGCGTTCCCGGGCAACGTGCGGGCGCTCGTGCTGGACGGCGCGGTCGACCCGACGCAGAACCAGGTCGAGTCGCTGATCGCGCAGGGCGCCGGGTTCCAGAAGGCGTTCGACGCGTTCGCCGCGTGGTGCGCGCAGCGGCAGGACTGCGCGTTGGGGACGGACCCGGCGAAGGCGAACCAGTCGTTCCGGGACCTGACGCTGCCGCTGGTGCAGCGGCCCGTGGCGGTGGGCGACCGGAAGCTGTCGTACAACGACGCGATCACCGGCGCGATCCAGGCCATGTACTCGGAAGAGCTGTGGGCGCCGCTGAACACGGGGTTGACGGAGCTGAAGAACAACCGCGGTGACGTGCTGATGCTGTTGGCGGACAACTACTTCGACCGCGACCCGCAAGGCCGGTACTCCACGATCACGGACGCGTTCGTGGCGGTGAAGTGCGTGGACGAGCCGCGGGTGACGGACAAGAACGTGCTGAACGACGTGGCGCGGCGGTACAAGGAGGCCGCGCCGTTCCTGGACGACGGCCAGCCGCCGGGCGCGGCGCTGGACGCCTGCGCGTTCTGGCCCGTGCCGCCGACCGTGCAGGAGCACAAGCCGGTGGCCGGGCTGCCGCCCGTGCTGGTGATCTCCACGACGGGCGACCCGGCGACGCCGTACGAGGCGGGGGTCAGCCTGGCGAAGGAGTTGGGCGGCGGGCTGTTGACGTTCGAGGGCAACCAGCACACCGTCTACTTCCACGGCAACGAGTGCGTGGACTCGGCCGGGCACGCCTACCTGGTCGAGTTGACGCTGCCGCGCGAGGGGACGCGCTGCTCCTGATCCGGGCTGAGCCGACCGGGTGATCTCGCGAACACCCGTGCGGGGCGGCACTACGATCGCGGGCATTTCCACACTGGGAGCGTGTTCGCATGACCGTTGACGGCGTGAGCCAGGTCGGAGCCGAGGGCTTGAGGCGGTTGCGCGCCTCCCTGAACGAGGTCGGCGTGGCGATCTCGGACCACCTGCCGTCACCGATGAACCGGTTCCTGGTCGCCTCGATCACCTCGAACCTCCCGTACCTGACCCGTGACGCGGACTTCATCGACCGCTTCGAGCGGTTGCAGGGTCAGGAGGACGCCTACGTCCAGGCGTTGGACGCCAAGGTCGCGCAGACGCGGGCGGTGATCGTCTGGTCGGGCGGGAAGCTGTCGCAGAACTACGTGAACCGGTTGCGCGCGGCCTACGCCGCGCTCGACCCGGCGATGCGGGTGGACGTCGAGCGCAACGAGGGTGTGCCGAGCACGATCGCGGGTGACGCCCTGCCCGAACACCTCGCCGCGCAGGGGCTCGACCAGGAGCGGATTCACCCGGACGTGGTGCGTGAGGTCCGGCGGTTGCTGGCGGGCTTCGTGGGCGACCGGATCACCGTGCACGTGCCGCCCGACACCGCGCTGATCCGCCCGCCCGCGGAACTCCGCTTCCCGGAGGGGGCGGTGGCCTACCGGGCGACGGCCCAGCCGAAGAGCGTGGCGTTCCCCGGCGCGCACGCCGCTCCGACGTACCTGATCCTGGTGACGATCGGGCACGGCGGGAGCGGTGGGACCACGTTCTTCCCACCGGCGGGCGGCCTGATGCCGCAGGAGATCGCCCAGGGTCTCCCCGCCGCCCGGCAGGCCGCGCTGTGCGTTCCGCTTCAGTGCTTCCCGCAGGACGGGGTCCGGGAGTGGCTGGCGGTGCGCGGGTGGTCGCCGAACATCACCGCCGTGAGCATTCCCACCTTGGACGAGTCGCACGACGCGGAAATGAGCGCGTGGATCGAGGAGAACCTGCACGACACGGTGCAGAACTGGTTCTACGCGCTCTGACCGGGACCGCGGACGGTCCGGTCAAGGACGTGCCGCGGCGGTGACGACCTCGGTGTCCGGGTCGTGGTCGAGCACGGTCGTGCCGGCCACGACCACGGTCGCCTTCCGCCACGGCTGCTCGCGGAGCAGCAGCGGCACTTCCTCGGCCAGCCAGTCGGCGAGGAACCGCCGCCGGTCGGCGGAGTCGCCGTCACGCGCGGTCATCCGGCGTTCCTGCTCGTCCAGGTCGCCCTGCACCCAGATCGAGGCGTCGAGCCACGGGACGAGGTCCTGGCGGAGGATGCCGGTGCCCTCGACCCACACGACACCCGCACCGGCGGCGACGCGGATCGCGCCGGGGCGGTCGCGCTCGACCCAGGCCGGCGGTCGGAACTCCACCGCCTCGCCCCGGTGCAGGGGCCGCAGGACGTGGTCGACCACGAGGTCCACCCAGTCGAAGAACGCGTGGTGCCAGGCGATGTCGTCGGTGTGCACGACCCCGGAGCCGGGAACGACCTTCCGCAACCGCTCGACGAGGGTGGACTTCCCGGCGCCGCCGCGTCCGTCGATCGCGACGACGACGGGACGTCCGGTGACGTCGCCGGCCGCTTCGCGCAGTCGCCGCACGACGTCGGGCAGCGTCTCGACGCGCCACCCCGTCGCCTGGGTCTCACCCGGGTTCAGTCGCACGCGGAGCCTCCTCGGTCGATCGGATCAGCGGTGGGCGAGGCCGTCCACCCGCAGGGTGGCTGAGTCGTCCCGGTGCGTCCCGGTGCCACCGACGTGCTTGTCGCCGATCGTGGTGCCGTTCTTGAGCACGTGGTAGAGCGCCATGCCGTGCCCGCGACCCAGGTCGTAGTCGTCCTTCAACCACTGGAGGACGACGCCCGCCTTGGTGGTCGCGTCGTACCCGCGCTCTCCCGCCTCGGCCAAGAGCTCGGCCGGTGTCTTGCCGGTCTTGCGCTCGATGGTGTCGAGGTACGCCTGGAAGGACATGGCCGGCTCCTTGTTCGTCGGTGTGGACCCAGCCTAGGACAACTTATCTTGTCTTGACAAGATTTATTGTCGGTTCTTGGATCCAGAGCAGTTCCGAGCCCTTGACACCTGATCAGGTGACCTAAGAGCGCGAGACGGGTGCGGCAGACTGTCGGCGATCAAGTCCGAGGAGACCCATGACCAGCAGCGACCGCAGTCCGGTCGACTACCGCGTCGGCCTCGCCCACCGCCTGCGCGAGCTGATGCGCCGCAGGGACGTGACCAAAGCCGATATCCAGACCACGCTGGGCTGCTCGGAGTCGAAGGTCGGCAAGATCCTGCGCGGCGACCACTCGATCGCGCCGCTGGAACTGGTGGCCCTGCTCGACCTCCTCGGAGTGGCGGAGGAAGAGCGCGCCGACCTGGTGCACCTCGGGGAGGAGGCGCGCAGGCGCCGCCCCAAGACGCCGTGGGGCTCGGCGATCCCGGACCGGCTGCGGAAGTTCTTCAACACCGAGGAGACCGCGCGGCGCATCGAGGCGTGCCGACGGACCGGTGCTGGAGTTCACGCCTGCTGCTCTGAGGGCGTTCCTGAGGGCACTGCGGCCCAGCTCGCCAGCAGCTTGAGGCGTTCCTCGGTCGGCGAGCCCACGCGAGCGGTGTAGAGGGCGAGGACCACGTCCGGGTCGCCGGTCGGTTGCAGGGTCTCGTAGTCGAGGTCCAGGTCGCCGACCACGGGGTGGTGCATGAGCTTCGTGCCGTGGGTCTTCTCCTGCACCTTGTGCTGCGCCCACAGCTTGCGGAACGTCTCGTCCTTCACCGACAGCTCACCCACCAGCGCCGCCAACCTGGCGTCGTCCGGGTAGCGGCCCGCGTCCAGCCTGAGGAACGCCACCATGTCGGCGGCGACGGTGGGCCAGTCGCGGTAGAAGGTGCGGGACTCCGGGCGCAGGAACGTGTGCCTGGCCGAGTTGCGGTCCTCCGGCGGCAGGTCGCCGAAGCCGTAGAGGGCGTCGGCCAGCGGGTTCCAGGCCAGGATGTCCGAGCGGCGGCCCATCACGAACGCGGGCACGTCGCCGGCCATCTCCAACAACCGCCGCAGACCCGGGCGGACGCGTTGGGGCGCGGGCCGCTTGGCCGGCGCGGGACGGACGAGGTTGCGCAGGTGGGAGCGCTCGGTCTCGTCCAGCCGCAGCACGCGGGCGACGGCGTCCAGCACCGAGTCGGAGACGGCGGGCGTGCGGCCCTGCTCCAGGCGCATGTAGTAGTCCACGCTCACGCCGGCCAGCATGGCCAACTCCTCGCGGCGCAGGCCGGGCACGCGTCGCCGACCGCCACCGGGCAGGCCGACGTCGTCGGGGCGGACGCGCGCCCGGCGGCTGCGGAGGAACTCGCCCAGGTCGTGGTTCACCCACCCAGTATGGCCGCCCCCTGCGGGTCGAGCCTGGGTACTGGCAGACCTAGGGAACGTCTTCCCACAGGTTGACCGGAGCCTCTGGTACCTGGCCTGACCAGGTCCAGTGTTCTTGCCATGACCTACGACCTGAACAACCGCACCGCCGTCGTCACCGGGGCCGCGAGCGGCATCGGCACCGAGATCGCGCTCGTCCTGGCCCGGTCCGGGGCGAAGGTCGCGCTGCTGGCCCGTCGCGCCGACCGGCTCGCGGACCTGGCCGACAAGATCACCGCCGAGGGCGGGCAGGCGCTCGCCGTCGCCGCCGACGTCACCGGTGACCTCACCGAGGCCGTCGAGGCGGTCCACACCGCCTTCGGCCGGGTCGACCTGGTGGTGAACAACGCCGGCGTGATGCTCGCGAACCCCCTCGCCGAGGGCCGGGACGACGAGTGGAACCGGATGATCGACACCAACCTCAAGGGCCTGCTGAACGTCACCAAGGCGTTCACCGCGGACCTGGTCGGGGCGGGCGCGACCGGCACCGCCGACCTGGTGAACATCTCGTCCGTCGGCGCGCACCTGACGTTCCCCAACTACGCCGTCTACACCGCGACCAAGGCCGCCGTCACGCACCTGTCGGCGAACCTGCGCACGGAGCTGGGCCCGCAGGGCGTGCGGGTGACCAACGTCGAGCCCGGTCTCGTGCAGAGCGAGCTGGCCGACCACATGGACAACCCGGACGTGGACGCGCACCTGGCGGCGTGGCGGGAGCAGGTGCCGCCGCTGAACCCGGCCGACATCGGTGACGTGGTCGGGTTCGCCACCAGCCGGCCCAAGAACGTGAACCTGCGGCAGCTCGTGGTGCTGCCGACCGTGCAGGTCTGAGGACGGCCGGGCCGCCCACCCCGCCGGTGGGCGGCTCAGCTCGACCGGCGACTGCGGTAGGCGCGTTGCTGACAGCTCCGCGAGCAGTACGCGCGGGGCCGCCCGGACGTCGGCTGCGTCACCGGCTTACCGCACACCCGACAAGTTTCATCACGCTTTTCATCACGCTTCTGGATCAGCAGCTCGATGCCGTCCAGCAGCCGGGCCAGGCCGAACCCGAACGGGTCCGACTGGTCGAAGCCGCCGGCCTCCCACAGGGAGGTCAGCGTCGGGTAGCGGTCGAAGCGGGCGAACAACGCGTCCCGCGCGCCCCACCACTGCTCGTCGCTCACCCCGGTGCCGCGCTCCGCCCGCGCGGCCTCGACCAGGGCGGACGACTCGGCGTCCACGAACCGGGCGACCAGGCCGACCGCCGCGACCACCTCGGCCGGGGCGAGGCCGGTGCCGGCGACGATGCCCAGCGCGTGCTCGTAGTGGGCCAGCGCGTTGGGCCCCGGCACGTGCCGACCCGGCACCTCGGCCAGCCAGGGATGACGTTTCCGCAGTTCCCAGGCGTGGCGGACGAACGCCTCCAGCGCCGAGCGCCAACCGCCGTCGGCCGGCGGCAGCGGGTCGCCGAGCACGGCGTCGCTCATCAGGTCGACCAGGTGGTCGCGGCCGGGCACGTGGCGGTAGAGGGCCATGGTGGTGAAGCCGAGCCGTTCGGCGACCTTGCGCATCGACAGCCCGGCCAGCCCCTCGGCGTCGGCCACCTCGACCGCCGCGCCCACGACCGCCTGGAGGCTGAGCCCCGGCCGCCCGCCCCACAGCAACTCCACCGAAAGGTCGGGATCGCCCGCCGTACCCATCACGCCTCCATGGTATACCTGTTGCGGTTTACGCCATAAACAACCTGGGGGCTGCTCATGACCGATTTCCACGTCTCCCCGACCGGGGACGATGCCACGGCGGGCACCGCCGAGCGGCCGTTCGCCACGCTGGCCCGCGCGCGACAGGCGGCCCGCGAGGTGGCCGGCGACGTCACCGTGCACCTCAGGGCGGGCACGCACGTGCTCACCGAGCCGTTCGTCCTGACCGAGGAGGATTCCGGCGTCGTCTACCAGGCCTTCGGCCACGGCACCGGCGCGCCGGAGGAGGCCGTCGTCAGCGGCGGCCGGGAGGTCGTCGGGCGACGGGGGCCGGACGGCGTGTGGCGGGCCGAGGTCGGCGACCTGGTGACGCGGCACCTCGTGGTGGACGGGCGGCGGGTCGAGCGCGCCGGCGTGGACGGGCTGCCCGGCACGGTCCGCCGCACCGCGACCGGCTACACCACGGACGCGCCGCTGGACTGGCACGACCCGGCGGGCGTCGAGTTCGTGCACCGGGGCGTCTACCCGTGGACGGAGGCGCGCACGGCGGTCGCGTCCGCCACCGGCGGCGAGATCACCATGGCGCAGCCCGCGTTCGGCTGGGCCGTGGACGTCTACAACTCGGAGTGGTTCGGCCAGGTGATGGCCGGTCCCCCGGCGCCGACCCGGGTGGAGAACGACCCGGCGTTCCTGACCGAGGGCACGTTCGCGCTGGACCGCTCGCGCCCCGGCCGGCACGTCCTGCACTACCTGCCCCGCCCGGACGAGGAGCCGCACGTGGTCGCGCCCGCGCTGGAGGTGCTGGTGCGGGCCACCGGCGTGCGGGACGTGGCGTTCCGGGGCGTGACGTTCGCCGACACCACGTGGCTGCGGCCGGGCAGCGACCGGGGTTTCCTGCACTACCACTCGAACGGCTACTACGACGGCGGCCGGATCGGGAGGGTGGAGCCCGCCGAGGGCGCGTGGCTGACCGTGCCCGAGGAGCACGAGCAGATCCCCGCCGGCGTGCAGGTGGACGGGACGACCGGGGTGCGGTTCGAGGGCTGCCGGTTCACCAGGCTGGGCGCGTCGGGGCTCGGCGCGACCGGCGGCGCGGACCTCGTGGTGCGCGGCTGCGACTTCGACACCCTCGCCGCGTCCGCCATCTCGGTCACCGGGACGAGCGGGGCGACGATCGAGGACAACCTCGTCGCGGACGTCGGGCTGGACCACTCCGGCTCGGCCGGCATCACGTTCCACGACACCGAGGACTGCACGGTCGCGCACAACCACGTGCGCGACGTGCCGCACAACGGCATCGTGGCCAACCCGTCGCGCGGCGGCACCCGCATCACGCGCAACCTCGTCACCGGGGCGATGGGCGTGCTGGCCGACGGCGGCGGGATCTACCTGTCCGGCGCGCAGGGCCCGGCCGAGAACGGGGCCGTGATCAGCGGCAACGTCATCGAGGACACGCGCACGCCGTACAACTTCGGCCTCTACACCGACTACGGGGCCACGTGGGTGGCGGTCGAGGGGAACGTGGTCGCCCGCGCCGACAACACCGCCGTGCTGCACGTCCACCCGCCGTTGGAGCACGTCGCCTACCGGGGCAACTTCTGGGACGCCGACCCGGTCGGCAGCGACGCCGTGCCGGACGGCGTCACCTACGAGGGCAACACCACGATCGCCGACCCGGCCGGGTTCGCCGCCGCAACGGCGGGCATCCGGGCGCGGGCGGGCCTGCTCACGAGACGGGCCTGACGAACGGGAACAGCACGGTCCGCCGGATCGACGCGCCGGCCGGACGCGGTGGCGTTGGCGGTGCTCACGGCGTTGCGCGGCGGCTGAGCGGGCGGGGCGCACGGTACTCGCGATCGGCGGGGCGCGCGATGTGGCGGACGGAGCGTGTGAAGCGTCTCGCACTACGCGCATTTACCCCGGCGTCGGTGTCAGGCTGGGCGGGTAACCGTGCAACAAGGTCCCGGGGACCAGCGATGACGCCGGCCCCGAGGGAGGACGGTCGACGATGACCTCGTCAGAGGTAACCGCGCCCTACGGCAACGGGGCGGGCAGCGCCCCCACCGGCAAGAAGGTGCGCATCCACCACCTGCGGGAGCTGAAGGAGCGCGGCGAGCCGTGGCCCATGCTCACCGCCTACGACATGTACACCGCGGAGCTCTTCGACGAAGCGGGCATCCCGGTGCTGCTGGTCGGCGACTCCGCGTCCAACAACGTCTACGGCTACGACACGTCGCTGCCGGTGACCGTGGACGAGCTGATCCCGCTGGTCCGGGGCGTGACCCGGTCGGTGAAGCGGTCGCTGGTCGTGGCCGACCTGCCGTTCGGCTCCTACCAGGTGTCGGTCGAGCAGGCCGTGGCGACGGCCGTGCGGTTCATGAAGGAAGGCCGCGCGCACGCGGTGAAGCTCGAAGGCGGGAAGCACTTCGCACCGCACATCGAGGCCATCGTGCGGGCGGGCATCCCGGTCATGGCGCACATCGGGTTCACCCCGCAGAGCGAGCACCAGCTCGGCGGCTACCGCGTGCAGGGCCGCAACGACGCCTTCGACTCGGTGGTCGAGGACGCCCGCGCGGTCGAGGCCGCGGGCGCGTTCGCGGTGGTGCTGGAGATGGTGACCAGCGAGGTCGCCAAGCAGATCACGCACGACCTGGCGATCCCGACCGTCGGCATCGGCGCGGGACCGGACACCGACGCGCAGGTGCTCGTCTGGCAGGACATGATGGGCCTGCGCCGCGGGCGCGCGCCCAGGTTCGTGAAGCGGTACGCCGACGTGGCCGGCGTGATGAAGTCGGCGGCGGAGCAGTTCGCGGCCGAGGTGAAGGGCCACCAGTTCCCCGGCCCCGAGCACACCTTCCACTGATCGACCGACCGAGGTCGTCGCGCGGGTCCCGGCCGGCGCGACGACCTCGTGCCGTCCTGGTCGAATTCCCGCCGATTCCCCGCGAAAGCGAATAGCGCGACGGCGAGCACCATTCGCTTTCGCCGCGCAGGGCCTGGTGGACCACCTGCCCGACCGGGCCTCGGCGCACTACCTGCGCCGGCCCGGCGAGCCGCCGTGGGCGCCGGTGGGCCGCGCCCTCAAGGACCTCGTGCTGCTGCCCGCGAGCACGTTGTCCCGCGTCGTGCGGCTCGCCACGCACCCGCGTCCCCGCGCCCAGGCGGGCGCCCGGGTGGACGCGGACAAGTACGGCTCCCTGATGACGCTGCGGGAGATGGCGGCGGACGTCGAGCTGCACAGCTACTTCCAGCAGGCCGACGTCGAGCGCTACACGCACCTGCTGCGCACCCGCGTCACGCTGGCCGTGGCGGAGATCCTGCGCGACGCCGGGTACCACACGGCGTCGTTCGACCAGCAGGCTCAGTCGATCGTCAACAACACCGTCAACACGGTCACCGTCACCGAGGGCGGCACGCTGACCGGGCACGTGCTCCAGACCGGCTCGCTGACCGGGGACATCGACATCACCGGCTGACGGTGATCCACTCGCGGCCCGGCCTCGGGCAGAGTGGTCGCCATGTACCCCGAGATCGAACCGCACGACCAGGGCCTGCTCGACGTCGGCGGCGGCAACCGCGTCTACTGGGAGGTGTGCGGCAACCCCTACGGCAAGCCCGTGGTGTTCCTGCACGGCGGGCCCGGCGGTGGGTGCGCGCCCGTGCACCGCAGGCTGTTCGACCCGGCCGCGTACCGGATCGTGCTGATCGACCAGCGCGGCTGCGGCCGGTCCCTGCCGCACGCGTCCGAGCGCGGCACGGACCTGTCGGACAACACCACCTGGCACCTCGTGTCCGACCTGGAGGAGGTCCGCGCGCACCTGGGCGTCGACCGGTGGCAGGTGTTCGGCGGGTCGTGGGGCTCGACGCTGGCGCTGGCGTACGCCCAGACGCACCCGGAGCGGGTGACCGAACTGGTGCTGCGGGGCATCTTCACGTTGCGGCGCAAGGAACTCGACTGGTACTACGGCGGCGGCGCGGGGTTCCTGTTCCCGGAGCTGTGGGAGCAGGTCGTGTCGCGCGTGCCCGAGGGCGCGGACGTGATCGAGGCCTACGGGCGGCTGCTGGACGACCCGGACCCGGCCGTGCGCGAACCGGCGGCGGTGGCGTGGAGCGTGTGGGAGGGGTCGACGGTCACGCTGCTGCCCCGGCCGGAGCTGGTGGAGGTGTTCGCGCAGCCACGGTACGCGCTGGCGTTCGCGCGGATCGAGAACCACTACTTCCGCCACGGCGGGTGGCTGGAGGAGGGGCAGCTGCTGCGTGACGCGGGGAAGCTCGCGGGCATCCCGGGCGTGATCGTGCAGGGCCGCTACGACCTCGCCACCCCCGCCGTGACCGCCTGGGACCTGCACCGCGCGTGGCCGGGGTCGGAGCTGGTGGTGGTGCCGGACGCCGGGCACGCGTTCGACGAGCCGGGCGTCCTGCGCGCGCTGCTGGCCGCCACCGACCGGTTCAAGCAGGTGTGATCCGGCCCATCCGCGCTTGGACGCCGGGTGCCGGGCACGACCAGACTCCGGTGCGTGGAACTCCGACCGGTGACACCGGACAACGTCGTGGCGGCCTGTCGGCTCGAACTCGAGCCGGGGCAGGAGAGGTTCGTGGCGCCCGTCGCGGAGTCGCTCGCCGAGGCCTACGCGCAGCCGGAGGTCGCGTGGCCGCGGGTGGTCCACGACGGCGACCGGGTCGTGGGGTTCGTCATGGGCGCGTTCGACCCCGGCAGCCCGGTCGACTACTTCCGGTGCGGCATCTGGCGGCTCGCCGTGGCGGCCGGTCACCAGGGCGCGGGGTACGGGCGGTTCGCGGTCGAGGAGTTCGCCGCCGAGGCACGCCGGCGTGGCCAGGACCGGATCACCGTGCTCTGGGTGCCGGGCCCCGGCGGGCCCGAGGGGTTCTACGCGCGCTGCGGGTTCACACCGACCGGGCAGGCGTTCCGCGGGCAGGTGGTCGGCGAGCGGTTCCTCACGGCCTGAGCGCCGCCGCCAACGACGCGCGCGCGTCCACCAGCGACGGGCCGTACCAGGTCAGGTGGCGGCCCGAGACGTGCACCGGACGCAGGCCGGGGAAGAACTGCGGGCCGTCGTCCGGGGTGAAGAGGTACGGCTCGTCGGGCAGCACGACCAGGTCGGCGTCCTGGAGGTCGGGCAGCCCGGGTCGGGGGTAGCGCTCGGGGTGGTCGGCGAAAACGTTGACCACGCCCAGGCGCAGCAGCACGTCGCCGGCGAACGTGTCGCGGCCCAGCACCACCCACGGCTTGCGCCACACCGGCACCACGGCCCGGGTCCACGGCGGCGTCACCTCGCGCCACAGCCGTTCGGCCTCGACCAGCCAGTCCGGCTCCACGTCCCACGCCGTGCCGAGCAGGCGGCGCAGCGAGCCCAGCGCGGCGGGGACGGTGGCGGGCGCGGCCGTGACCCACACCGGGATGCCGTCGGCGCGCAGCCGTTCGACGTCCTCCGGGCGGTTCTCCTCGCTGTTGGCCAGCACCAGGTCCGGGCGCAGCGCCAGCACCCGGTCCACCTCCGGGTACTTCGAGCCACCGACCCGGGTGACGTCGAGGTCCGGCGGGTGGGTGCAGTAGTCCGTGGCCCCGACCAGGACGGCCGGGTCGACGGCACCGGTGACCAGGGCTTCGGTGAGCGACGGCACCAGGCTGACCACGCGCGTCGGCGGACCGGGCAGCGGGACCGGCTCGCCGAGGTCGTCGACCGGCAGCATCAGATGTCGGTGATCTTCAGGCCGGCGTGCGCCTTGTAGCGGCGGTTGATCGCGATGAGGTTCGCGGTGAACGCCTCCACCTGGTGGGCGTTGCGCAGCCGTCCGCCGTAGACGCCGCGGAAGCCGGGGATGGTCTCGGCCAGCGCGCGCACGAGGTCGGTGGCCTCCCGGTCGTCACCCAGGACCAGCACGTCGTTGTCCACCCGCTCGACGGTCAGGTCGGCCAGGTTCACCGCGGAGACGTGGTGGAACGCGGCCGTGACGCGGGAGTCCGGCAGGAGCGCGGCGGCCTGCTGCGCGGCGCTGCCCTCCGGCACGGGCAGCGCGAACGGGCCCTGCTTGTCGAAGCCGAGCGGGTTCACGCAGTCGATCACGACCTTGCCGCGCAGCGGTTCGCGCAGCGCCGCCACGGTGTCCGCGTGCCCGTCCCACGGCACGGCGATCAGCACCACGTCCGCCCGCGTGGCGCAGCCCTCGTTGTCCGCGCCTTCGACGTGCCCGCCGCCCGCCTGCTCGCGGATCTCCGCGGCCGCGGCCTCGGCGCGTCCGGCGTCGCGGGAGCCGATGACGACCTCCAGGCCCGCCTTGGCCCACCGCAGCGCCAAGCCCTTGCCCTGCGCTCCGGTGCCGCCCAGCACCCCGACGGTGAGCTCACGAATATCAGTCACCCGGCCATCACATCACAGGAGTTCCGGGCGGGCCGTCCGATCGCGTGCGTGATCACAGCCGGTCGAGCCGGAGGGCGAGGCCGTCCAGCAGCGAGCGCAGGCCCAGCTCGAACAGGTGGTCCAGGTCCAGGTCGTAGCCGTCCCGGGACAGCGCGGTGAACATCCGGGCGAAGGTCGGGTAGCGGCCGGAGCCCGTGATCGCCTCCATCGCGGGCTCCTGGCGGTCCATCCACTCGTCCTCGGACAGCCCGGACGCGCCGAGCGCCTGCTGCTCACGCTCCAGGTGGACCGCGACACCGTGCACGTGGCTGAAGAGCATCACGTGCAGGTCGCACAGGTCGGCGGCGTCGAGGCCGAAGCCGTCCAGCGCGGCCAGCGCCCACTCCGCGTGCACGGCCAGGTTCGGCAGCGGCAGCGGCCGGGTGATCGGGGTGAGCTGCGCGAGCCACGGGTGTCGCCGGTAGAGCGACCACAGGGTGCGCGCGCACAGCTCCAGCCGGGCCCGCCAGCCCTCCGGCGGCCGGTCCGGGTAGCCCTGCTCGCCGAACGCGGCGTCGGACATCAGCACGACCAGCTCGTCCTTGCCCGCGACGTGCCGGTACGGCGACATCGGCGCCACCCCGAGGCGGGCCGCGACGCCGCGCATGGACAGCACGCCGAGCCCTTCGGCGTCGGCGATCGCCATCGCCGCGCGCACGACCCGTTCGCGGGTCAGCTCCGGCTGCCTGCCGTGCGCCGGGCGGTGCTTGCCGGCCGCGGGACGGCGGGTGTCGGCGACCACCGTGCCCGAGCGCGGTTCGGCGCGCACCAACCCGTCCCTGGCCAGGGTGTCGAGCGCCTTGGCCGCGGTGGCCGCCGCGACGCCCCACTCGGCGGCGATCCGGCGGGTCGAGGGCACCTTGGCACCCGGCGGCCACTCGCCCTCCTCGATGCGGCGCCGGAGGTCGGCGACGATGCCCAGGTACCGCGGTCCGGTCGACACGTCCACCCCTGCCTGTGCTGGTACAGATGCCAAACTGTACTAGGTCAGTTTTGGCTGCTTCCTGCGTGTTCATGCAGTGTGTTCATCGTAAACGTACAGCGTCTATTTCTTGCGGAGGAACACCATGCGGACCGTGCTGATCTCGGGGGCCGGCGTCGCTGGTTCGGCCCTGGCCCACCTGCTGCGGCACCACGGCTTCTCGGTGACGGTGGTGGAACGCGCGCCCGGCCCGCGCCGGGGCGGCCAGGCCGTCGACGTCCGCGGTGTCGCGCTCGACGTGGTGGACCGGATGGGGCTCGGCGAGCAGGTGCGGGCCGCGCGGACCCGGATGCGCGGGATGTCCGTGTTGGACGGCGAGGGCAACGAGCTGTTCCGGTCCGAGGAGTACGCGCTCAGCAGCGGCCGGTTGGCCGGCGAGGACGTCGAACTGCTGCGGGAGGACCTGATCACGGTGCTGCACCGGGCGACCGGGGACGGGGTCGAGCACGTCTTCGGCGACTCGGTCACCGCGCTGCGGGAGGAGGAGCACGGCGTGCGGGTCGAGCTGGAGCACGGCGGCTCCCGCACGGTCGACCTCGTGATCGGCGCGGACGGCGCCCACTCCGCCGTGCGGCGGCTCGCCTTCGGACCCGAGGAGCGGTTCGGCCGACACCTGGGCCAGTACCTGGCGATCTTCCCCACCGCCAACTTCCTGGACCTCGACCGGTGGCAGCTGTGGTTCCAGGACCAGGCGGCCGGCACGGGCGGCGCGATCTACCCCGTGCGCGACAACACCGAGCTGCGGGTGACCCTCGGCTTCGCCTCCGAGCCGTTGGCCCACGACCACCGGGACGTCGCGCGGCAGAAGCGGATCGTGGCCGAGCGGCTGGCCGGCCTGGGCTGGCACGTGCCGACCCTGGTGGCGGCGATGGCGGACGCCCCGGACTTCTACTTCGACTCGATGACGCAGATCCACATGGACCGCTGGACGACCGGCCGGGTGGCGCTGGTCGGGGACGCGGGCTACTGCGCCTCGGCCCTGTCCGGGCAGGGCACCAGCCTCGCGCTGGTCGGCGCGCACGTGCTCGCGCAGGAGCTGGGTCGGGCGGGTGTCGACCACCCGACCGCGTTCGCGGCCTACGAGCGGCGGATGCGCCCGTTCGTCGAGCTGAACCAGGCCCTGGCCACCGAGAACCCGGCCGGCCCGCCCGCCGAGGAGTCGGTCGACCGGGCCAAGCACGCGATCTCCCTGGACGACCCGGCGAGCTGACGGCTCACCCGGCCCGCCACCCGTCGAGGCGTCCGGCGGGTGGCTCGACGGGCGGCTCGACGGGTGGCGGTCACACGCGTTCGAAGACGACCTTGCGGCGTTCGGGGTCGGCCTCGACCAGGCGCACCGCGATCCGCTCGCCTTCCGGCAGGTCCTCGCCCGTGCAGCGGCCCATCACCGGCGGCTCGGGGACGAAGACGTCCGCGCCGTTGCCCTCCGCCCGCAGCACCACCGCCTCGAACCGCTGGCCGACCCGGTCGGCCAGCACCCACGCCTCGACCTGGTCCAGGCACGCCCGGTCGACCTTGCCGGCCAGCGCGTCCGAACCGCCCATCAAGCCGGGCAGCAGCGGCAACGCCCTGGTCAGCCACTCGGGCACGTCCTGCCCCGCCGTGACGGCCAGGCACACCTCGGTGGCGAAGCGGTCGACCAGCCGGCGCAGCGGCGCGGTCACGTGCGCGTACGGCGAGGCCAGGCCCGCGTGCGTGAAGACGGACGGCACCTCGCCGTTGAACGCCGTGTAGCCCGCGCCGCGCAGCAGCCGGGTCGCGTCCACGAACAGCGCCAACGCCTCGGGCCTGCTCGGGTCCAGGCCCGCCAACAGCCGTGCCGGTGTCACGCCGGCCGGCCACGGCACGCCGAGCGCGTGCGCCGACCGCCGCAGCACGTCCACCGCGCCGTCGTCCGCGTCGGGCAGCGTGCGCAGCACCCCGACCTTCGCCGCGAGCATGATCTTGGCCGCGGCCATCCCGGTGAGCAGGGAGACCTCCGCGTTCCAGGCCTCGACGTCGGCGCGCGGCCGGACCACGAGCTTCCAGTCGCCGTCGCCGTTCGGCACGATCTCCTGCTCCGGCAGCTGCAACTCGACCGCGCCGCGCTCGACCGCGCGTTCCCGCCGCAACCGGCCGAAGTCGGGCAGCGCCTCGATCGACGGGTGGGGCGTGCCCGCGTCGAACTGCGCCTGCACGCCCTCGTAGTCGAACTGCGCGGTCGAGCGCACCACCGCCCGCCGCACCCGCACCTCGACCGGCTCGCCGTCCGGGCCGCACTCGAACGTCCACAGCACCGAGGGCCGCGTCTGGCCCGGCAGCAGGCTCGCCGCGCCCTCCGACAGCACCGGCGGGTGCAGCGGCACGTTGCCGTCGGGCAGGTACAGCGTCTGGCCCCGCTCGCGCACCTCCGCGTCCAGCGCGCCGTCGGGCACCACGAACGCGCCGAGGTCGGCGATCGCGTAGTGCACCCGGAACCCGGACCCGACCCGCTGCACCAGCAGCGCCTGGTCCAGGTCCTTCGAGCCGGGCGGGTCGATGGTCACGAACGGCAGCCCGGTCGCGTCCTCGCGGTCGGCCACGCCGACGTCGCGCGACACCGCGGCCCGTGCCTCGGCCAGCGCGTCGGCCGGGAACTGATCGGGCAGGCCGAACTCGGTCCGGATGCCGCCGAAGTCCAGGTCCGCTCGACCGGTGCGGATCACCATGGGGTGCACCCTAGGCCGGCCTCAGCGCTTCCCCCAGTCCTTATCGGCCTTGTCCTCGGCTTTCGTCCGCTCCCGCGCCAGCTCCAACGCGCGCTGCGCCGTGGCCTCGTCCGGGTAGGGGCCCATGCGGTCACCGCCCCGGCAGCCAACACCGTGCTCGACCGTCTGGTGGGTCAGGCAGTAGTACCAAGCGTTCGGGTCAGAAGCCATGCACCCAG
This sequence comes from Actinosynnema sp. CA-299493, assembly GCF_050946825.1. NCBI lineage: Bacteria > Bacillati > Actinomycetota > Actinomycetes > Pseudonocardiales > Pseudonocardiaceae > Actinosynnema > Actinosynnema sp. CA-299493. Next base: position 1,010,150 of record NZ_CP191993.1, on the reverse strand, counting down.
GTTTCCACGCGCCGCGGCGCGTGTCATGTTCACCAGCGGGGTGGTTGGGGCGCCTGCACGGGCACCGGGCCCGACTGCGGGAACGTCGGCTGCGGCGCGGCCGGCGGCTGGGGGAAGCCGCGCGGCGGCGTGTTCTGGTTGGCGTTGGCGAACTCGCCCGGGATCGGGTCGAGCACCGACACCAGCACGGTCTTGTGCTCCGGGTCGGCGATCACCGCGCCGGAGCGGTCCCGGTAGACCAGCTCGCCGTCCGCGTCGATCTCCACGATCGCGCCGACCTCGGCCAGCTGCTCCTCGTCCAGGTCGACCAGCCGTTCCACCCGCGACGGCACCACCCGGTACACCGGCCAGTTCAGGTGCCCGTACGTGCGGTGGAAGTCGGCGAGCAGGTGCGCCATCTGCTGCTGCCACGGCAGCGGCATGGCCTCGACCAGCGACCGCGGCAGCACCGCGTAGGACTGGTCGGTGCCCGGCGGCCGGGTGTTGAGGTAGTCCCGCGTCGGCGTGCTCGACGCGGGCGGCCCGGCGTGGCGCTGGATGGGTTCGTGGTTGAACACCGTCGTGCCTCCCTACACGCCCGGCCGGACGGCCAGCGGCATCAACTCGTGGTAGGTCCAGTTCACCTTGCTGATCTTCACCACGTCACCGGTCTGCGGCGCGTGGATGTACTCGTCGTTGCCCAGGTACATCGCCACGTGGTGGACGGTGACCGGGTTGGCCGGGTTGGTGGCCCAGAAGATCAGGTCGCCGGCCTTGGCCTCGCGCACCGGCAGGTACGCCCCGCCGGACATGTACTGGTCGTTCGCCACCCGGGGGATCTTCACGCCCGCCGCGCCGAACGCCTTGACCAGGATGCCGGAGCAGTCCCAGGCGTCGGGACCGTTGCCGCCCCAGAGGTACGGCTCCCCGAGCTGCTGCTTCGTGAACTCGATCGCGGTGCCCGCCGCGTTCGACGCGAGCAGGTACTGGCCGACGTTCTCGCCGCAGCCCGCCGGGTCGCTGACGTCGCCTTCCTTGCTGATGAGGAAGGCGGCCATGGCCTCCCAGTTGTGGTACCGGTCGGGGAACGCCGAGCGCTCCACGTCCTGGGCCGAGTCGCCGGGCCGCTGCTGCTCCCAGTCGGGCAGCTTGAGCAGCACGTCGTAGAACTTGTTGATCGCGTAGTGGGGGTCGGTGACCTGCTGCGGCGTGCCCCAGCCCATCGACGGGCGCATCTGGAAGATGCCCAGCGAGTCGCGGTCGCCGTAGTCCAGGCTGCGCAGCCCCGACTCGGTCATGCCCGCCTGGATCGCGACCTGCCACGCCAGCGGCGACAGCCGGCGCTCGCGGCCGATGGAGATGATGTTCGCGACGGTGGTGCGCTGCTCGTCGGTGAGCCGTTCCGCCTCCCGGCGGCCCTTCTCCTCGCCGCCGCCGCCCCAGGGGCCGATCGAGGCGTTGCAGCTCGCCATCCGGATGCCGGCGGCTTCCTCCGACGGGGTGCTCTCGTCGAGCACGGTGGACACGCCGTTGGTCACGGCGACGGCGACCACGGCCACCACCGCGACGACCACTAGCCCGATCTTCAGCATGTCACCCCACCTTGGTCCAGTCGGTCACGACCCAGCCCTCGGGCAGTTCCGCGACCGTGACGATCAGCCTGCCGTCCTTGAGCTTCGCCTCGAAGTCCACCGAACCGGTGACCGACTTGATCGGCCTGACCGCCTTGTCGATCTCCGCGGGCACACTCACCGGGTCGACCGACTGGAGCGCGGAGAACTTCTCGTTCTTCGTGTAGGGCTTGAGCGCAGCCAGCCACTGCTCCTTGGTCGTCTTGCCCGGCTCGTACGAGCCGAACGCGTCGACCCACATGTCGGCGACCAGTTGCGCGTTGGGGTTCACCGGCGCCGAGGGGGCCGCGGCGGTGGGGCTCTGCGCCTTGGTCGGCAGCGCGGTGGACGTGAGGGTGGGCAGCACGCCGACCTGGTTGCCGCCGTTGCCGCCCGTCGTGGCGGTGGTGGTGGCGCCCGCCGTGCCGCCGCGGCCCGGCGGCGGCTTGATCGCGTTCGGGATGACCACGCTGATCGTGGTGACCACGACGAACACGCCGACGATCGTGGTCACGAGGTGGCGGGGCGAGCGCAGGGGCCAGCCCCACAGGCGTCGGTACACGGCCGCGCGGCCGCGATTGGTTCGGATCGGCATCAGCTGTCCCTGACCTCAAGCCCGCGTGACGGCCGGTAGATCACGTGGACCTGCCGTCCCGCCACGACTTCCGTCTCGGCCCGGCGCGGTCCCGGCACGCCGGCCGGCGCGTCCAGCACCCGACCGGACCCGCTGACTCGCGACGGCACCAGCACCGCGTCGTCCACGCGGTCGTAGTTCCGGTCGGCGATGGGCACCGCGTCGACCACCCTGGACCGCCCGGACGGCAACGCCGCCGGACCGGCGTACCCGCCCGCGGGCAACGCCGCCGCGCCGTTCCCGCTGCCCGCGCCCAACTCGCCCACGCTGTTCCCGGCCCGGTCCAACCGCTGCGCGGTGGCGGCCACGGGGTTGGCCGCCTCGGGCCGCACCCGCCGCCGGTCCCGCTGCGGCACCTCGGGCCCGTCCGGGTCCGCGTCGCGCACGGTGTCCCAGAACTCCTCCTGCGGCGAGGGCCCTTCCTTCTTCTTCCGCAACCGCGACAACACCCCGCCGCGCATGGGCAGCGCGTTGCTGGCCGAGCCGACCGACATCTCCACCATCTGCCACATCCGGCGCAGCGGTTTGCCGACCATGAAGCAGACCAGGGTCAGCATCAGGCCCAGCAGCGCCTTGGTCAGCAGCGTCAACCCGGTGGCGTTGAAGATCGCCTGGAGCAGCAGCGCGTGCGTGCCCGCGAGCACCGCCAGCACCAGCACGTTGAACACGGTCACGGCCGCCGCGCGGGCGACCTTGCGCAGCAGGTCGTGGTGGATCAGCGCGACCAGGCCGATGAGCGGGCCCGCCAGCGTGAGCACCCGCAGCAGCAGCTGCGCCAGCAGCACCGCGGCCTTCGCGAACAGCTGGAACAGCGAGAACGCGACGGCTTGGAGCAGCGAGAGGAACCCGGCGCCGGTGCGACCGCCGTCATCGCCGCTGAAGTAGCCCTTCGTCGGGCCGAGCTGCGCGTAGATGTTCTTGTACTCGGCCTTCTTGGCGTCGAGCGCGGCCTGGTCGCCGTCCTTGTGGTCGGCGAGCTCCTGCACCGTCCACGACTGCGCGGCCAGCAGCCTCGGGCCGAACTCCGCGGCCTGCGGCGCCTCGGGAGCGCCGAACTCGCCGCGCAGCCAGCTCTGGTAGACCACGGTGGTGTGCAGGTCCGTCGGGAGCTTGTCGAGGGTGTCCTGGCCCGCGTCCACGTCGATGAAACCGGCTTGGATCTCCGAGGTCTTGGTGACCAGGGTGCTGTCGAGCAGGTTGTAGAACTGCGGCAGCGCCAGGGTCGAGGTCGCCAGCCACATCGCGGCCAGCGCCCACAGCCCCCGCTTGCTGATCGAGGCCAGGTCGCCCTGCCAGATCTGGCGGAACATCAGTATCGCCAGGATCAGCGCGACCAGGCCGAACCAGCGCAGGTAGACGTTGTCGTAGACCTTCTGGACACCCGTCTTCACCGCCTCGTCCAGCGGTTGCAGCAGGCCCTGGCCGACGACCGTGTAGTGCAGGGCGTTCGTCGCGCCGACGATGTTCTTGCCGACGTTGAACAGCTCGTTGCCCATCCAGGTGTCCAGCACCGGGGTGGCGTTGGGCACCAGGCACTTCTCCTGGTAGGTGTGCCAGACCATGCCCGCGTACCCGTGGTTCAGGTACGGCGTCTCCGGCAGGCCGTTGCCGATCGGCGGGTCGATCGCGCCGACCATGCCCGAGCCGGGCCGCTCGGGGTTCGGCGCCTCGCCGCACGGCGCGGCGCTGGCGGGCGTGGCCCCGATGACCACCTGGAGGCCGACGATCGCCACCACCACGGCCATCGCGCGCCACCGGGCGCGCGCCGGCCGGCCGTGTGCCTCGGCGTGCTCTTGGGCGTGTCTGAACCGCCGTCGCGCGTAGAGCGCGACGGCGACCAGCGCCACCAGCAGGAGGGTGCTCATGCGGGCCCCCCGCGTGTCCGCGACCCGTGCCCGAGGCCGCTCATGCGCTGCCTTCCCGGCCCGGTCGGCGGTTTCCTCCCTCGCCGTGCGCCGAGTCGACCAGCTCGTCGGTCAGGCCGACCTCCAGGTCGGCGGCCAGCTCGTCGTCGTACTCGTCGGTGTACTGCTCGGCGTAGGCGAACGGGTCCTGCGGCGGGGAGGAGACCTCCACCTCGGTCGACTCCGGGCCCTCGCGCATGGCGTCCGGGGTGGTGTCGAGGGAGTTGCGCAGGTGCTCCAGGTGCGGCCCGGAGAAGTCGATGCGGATCCGCTCCACGCCGCCCGCGCCGTCGCCGAAGATGAACTGGCGCGGCGCGCGGTCGCGTTCGAGGTTGGTGCGGACACCGCCCGGGCGGCGGCCAAGTGACGCCACCACCTGCTCGTAGCCCGCCCCGATCGGCACCTTGAGCAGGCGCAACGCGTCGGCCTGGGCCTGGTCGTCGTCCAACCGGCCGACGAACACCGAGTCGAGCAGCGTGATGAAGCCCTGGATCTTGAGGAAGTCGGCCGGGATCTGCGACGACAGCAGCACGCGGACGTTCCACTTGCGGGAGTCGCGGGCGAACCGGTTCATCAGCACGCGACCCGTCGGCACCTCGGACAGGAAGAACGCCTCGTCGATCCAGACGCCCTTGCGCAGGTCCTTCGGCCGCTCGTAGATCGACCGCTGGGTCAGCCACGCGGCGAGGTTCAGCATCTCCACGCCGAGCGCTTCCGCGTCCGTCCAGTGCTCGCGGCCCGTGCCGTCCTTCGGCAGGTTCAGCCCCGCCATGGTCAGCACGGTCAGCCGGTCGTCCCGCGTCTCGTTGTACGGGTCCAGGTCCTCCTCCGGGATGAGCAGCGACATGCGCTCCCGCATCTCGTCGAGGAAGTCGGCGACCACGACCGCGTGCTCGTGGTGCTCCGAGGCGTCACGCCGCAACGCCTCGAACACCATGCCGGGGTGCGCGTCGGGCCGGCCGCCGACCGTGCGGACCGCGCGCAGCAGCACGATCCGGGTCTGCGGCAACCGGGCCACCTCGAACGGCAGCAGGCCGGACAGCACGTCCAGCACGAGGCGGCGCCGGGTGGCCGCGGCCAGCGCGCGTTCCCGCCGCCACGCCCGTTCCGGGTCCTCCTCGTCCATGAAGTGGTCGAGCTGCGGCTCGGCCACCACCCGGTACGGGTTGAGGATGCCCGCCTGCGCGTTGAGCAGGTTGATCGGCCGGGCGTACGGCTTGAGCTCCGGCAGCTCGCACAGCGCCGCCAGCGGCCCGGACGGGTCGAGCAGCGTCCAGTGCGCCCCGGCCCGCAACGTCTTGTAGACGATGCCGCCGCCGAGGAACGACTTGCCCGCGCCCAGGCCCGCGACCATCGCGGTCAGGCCGGACGAGTCGCGCAGCTCCTGCGCCATCCACGGGTCCCACGCCACCGGCCGCCGGGTCGCGGTCACCGTCTCGCCCAGCAGGATGCCGCGCCGGTCGCCCACCTCGGCCGTCGCGGTGGGCACGGCCGAAGCCGCCCACAGCACCGAGCCGCGCCGCAGGTACGCCGACGACGACAGCGGCTCGCCGGGGATGAACTCCCGCGCGATCGCGTACTGCGCCTCGGGGTGCTCGATGGCCACCTTCGGCTTGTAGAGGTCGAGCAGGCCCTGCGCCAGCCGCAGCGCCTCCCGTTCGGTCGGCCCGGACACCGCGAGCCGCCACCAGCTGCGCACCCGCGTGCCCAGCGCGGTGAAGCCCGACGTCATCTCGTCGTCGATCTCCAGCACCCGGGACGCCTGGCGGGCCAGCGACTGCGGCGGGTCCAGCTCGTGCTCGTCGGTGTAGTGGCGCACCTGCGAGCGCACCTTGCTCATCTGCCGCTGCAACTCGCCGGAGACCTCTTCGGGACGCCGCACGTAGATCCGCGCCGACCACTCCACCGCCGCCGGCAGCCGGTCCGACCGCTGCACCCACGGGTCGTCCTGCTCGGGGATCTGCAAGCCGTGCATCAGGCCGACGGTGAGCACCGCGACGTGCCGCTTGATGCCCGCGTTCGACCCCGTGCGACCGCGCACGGTGACCGTCGGCGAGTACGGCTCCTGGTGGAAGTCCGCCGCGTCGGTGAACGACGCCAGGTCCTCCGGCTCCCACGGCGCGCCGGGCACGGCGGGCAGGTTGCGCGGCGCGGGCAGGCCCAGCGAGCACGACCGGTGCATCAGCCAGGCCATCTCCTCGGCCGTGGCCGGACGCCCCTCCAGTCCCGCGGAGCCGATCACCTGGTCGAGGTGGTCGATCTCGGACTCGATCGCGACCAGCTCGGCGTCCACCGCGTCCGGGAAGACCTTGCGCAGCACGGGCGCGGCGCGCTCGACCGCGCGGTCCATCATGTTGCGGGTCTGCACCTGGACGCCGAGGTAGACCTCCTTCTCGGCCATCGACCGGCCCATCAGCTGCTGCTGCTCGCCGACCATGTAGTCGTCGAAGCTCAGCGTGCCGGGGGTGTCCGGGAGCCGGCGCACGGCGTTGTGCACGTGCGCCTCGGCCCACATCCGGATCGGGTACGGCCGGTTCGTCACGCGCAGGTGCATCCAGCGGCCCTGGAGCTCGGCGTACTGGCCCGCGATGGCCGCGATCAGGTCCTGGCGCTGCGAGTCCGACCGGAACGACCAGCGCTGCGGCGCGAGCCGGTACCAGGCGTAGACCTCCTGGCCGGTGCGCAGCAGGTGGCCGTCGATGCTGCGGGCCGAGATCGACGGCGTGTAGCTCGGCACGGCCTGCTCGCCCGGCAGGCGGCGGCCCCGCTTGCTGTAGACCTTGCGGTCGTCGCGCGCCGCAGCCGCGTGCTGGGCCACGTGCGCAGCGGATCGTCGGTCACGGTCACGCCGGCGTCCGAACACCGCGCACCTCCTTCTGACGGCGGTCTTGCTGCGTGCGGTGCTGGGATCGGGTGGCGGCGCTCGCGCGTTTCGAGCCCCTCTTGGGACGTTTGCGCGGGCGCTGCGCGGCGACGCGGATCCGCGCGGCGCTGGCCGCGCCGCCCCGCCCGGACGTGGTCTCCCGGGGCGCGGTCAGCTCGCGCACCCACATCGCCAGGACCGACGACAGCGGGCGCTCGTGGCTGATCCGCGAGCAGATGAACCGGGTCAGGGCGATCGTGATCACGAAGCCCCAGCCGGTGTTGATGAAGTCGAAACCGAAGCCCACCTGCCGCTGGACAGCCGTGACCAGCAGGAAGACCACGATGCCGACACCCCACGCGACGTACCGCGCACGCCACGGGAAGGTCGCTTTGGGCGGGCCGAGCCAGACGGCGTCGACCCGGTAGACCTCGTCGTCAGTGCGTACCCGCAAGGGTCACCCGCCGGTGAACAGGCCGGCGATCCACTGGCCGATGTTCGCGCCCGCGTTCGTGGTGACGGCCAGGCCGATGATCGCCAACGCGATGATGACGCCGCCCAGGCGGCGCATGACCCCGGCGTTGTCGCCCTTGCCACCGCCGAGCCAGAGGAGCAGCAGCGCGACGGTCAACAAGAGCAGCGGGACCAGGTTGTCGAGGATCCACTGGCGCACCCCGCCTGTGCCCAAAGCGGGCGGCTGCTGGGCGAGTGTTACCAGGGTCATGGCGGTCATCTCGTACTCCTGAGTACGCAGGACTTCGCCGGGCGGGCCGAGGGGTGCCCGTCCGGTTGGTGCGCTATCGAGTAGAACACGTCTTCGTCACCAGGTGTGCCTGGCGATCAGCGGTGCGTAGATCAATAAGCGTTCCCCTGGTAGTCGATTACGTCTAATCTGACCACGGACATCATGGATCGGGGGGAGCCGGTGGAAAACCGACGTCCCGGGATTCTCCCGATTGCTGAGATAGTTCACCCGCCTGCGAAGCCCCTGGTCACGCACAGTGTGCACGATCTTCGGCCCACGTTTCGCCGACCACGACGAATCCCCCGTCCGGTCGAGCGGTGGGCACCCGAACGGTCCGCAGGCAGCAGTGACGACGCCGAGGAGGCCCGCCGATGACCCAGCCGCCCGAGGACGTGCCCGAACCAGCCGGCGGAGTGAACGAGATCACCGTCTCCGTGGCCGTCTCGGACGATGATCAGGTTACCGGTGGGGACCGGCAAACCGGGCGGCGGGTGCAGCGGACGGTCAACTTCGACCAGGACGTGCTGGAGCGGGCGCGGGCCGCGGCGACCTACCTGGCGGCCTACGAGGCGGAGGCCGGCGTGCGCAGCCTGGCCGACATCGTGAACCCGGCCGTCGAGGCGTACGTGGCCGAGCTGGAGCGCCGCTACAACGGCGGCGCGGCGTTCCGCCCGGTGTTCCGCATGCCACCCGGACGCCCGGCCCGCCGCGTTTGACGCGCACGCGGACGGGGCCCCTTCCCACCCCCAGGTGCGGAAGGGACCCCGTCTGCTCACGCGTGCCGAGTCGGCTGGTGCCGAGTCGGCTGGTGCCGAGTCGGCCGGCGCCGGGTCAGCTGGTGCCGGAGATGCGCCAGTAGCCGGTGCTGGGCAGCGTGTCCGGGCCGACCGGGCCCTTGTTCCAGAAGTAGTCGTTGAAGTTGGCCAGGCCACCGCCGCCGATCGGGCCCATGGTCGCCCACCGCACCGACGCCGGCTGGGTGTCGATCGACGCCTGCGCCCACGCGTCGCGGACCTTCATCGGCCGGTTCCACCACAGGAACGGCGTCCGCACCAGGTAGTTCGCGAACTTCCCGCCGTGCACGGCGGAGTGGTACGAGACGGTGTCGAAGCTGTTGATCTGGTGCAGGCCGCGGAACGCCCGGCCCCAGCGCGTCGCCCAGCTCTGCCCGCCCGACGTGCCCTGCAGGATCGAGCAGGTGAACAGGCTCATCCACTCGACGTCCCGGTTGCCCCAGCGCGCGTCGTTGTTGGACAGGAACGTGTCGGTGTTGCTGCTGCACCCGGCGAAGGAGAAGCCGGTCGGCGAGCCGTGACCCTGCCAGTAGGTCATGTCGACGTCGTCGGCGAAGAGCTGGTCCTGGCCGCCGGCGAACGCGGGGTCCTTGAAGTCCCGCTCCCAGGCGTTGTGGTTGACCCAGCTGAACTGCACCGGCACGCCGGCGGCGGTGAACCGGTTGTTGAACGACGCCAGGTTGGCCGCCGTCCAGGGCAGGCCGGAGCACGGGCCGGTGCCCTCGCTGCCGACGTCGACCCGGTTGGTCCACTGCGGGGTGAACGAGCCCTGCTGGCGCGGCGGGTCCGCCGGGCCGGGCTCGGGCAGCCGCGCGTCGACGGCCGCGCCGACGATGACGGACTGGACGGCCGCGCCGTCGGAGTTCAGGCCGTCGCAGCGCAACCCGGGCTCGATCCTGTCGACCTTCTCGGCCAGCGGCGGCGCCTCGTAGACGTAGGACACCCCGGTCGGCCGCACGCTCGCCCCGAGCACCTTCGCGCAGCGCTCGCGGCCCTCGTCCAGGCTCAGCACCGGGATGCTGGACGAGCTCAGCAGGCCGCGGACGGCGTAGGTGAGCCCGGCGACGGCGCCCTGGCCGTCGAACGCGATCCGCAGCTTCGCGCCCGGACCCTCCAGCGGCACGCCGCCGAGGGTGAAGGCGAAGGACACCGCGGTGTCCAGCGGCGCGGTCACGACCGCGTTCTGGTTGGCGTCGACTACCTCGAACGTCGTCTGCCCGGCGGTCGGGGTGGCGTTGCCGGGCAGCAGGCCGATCCCGCGCAGGGTCTCGGCGGCCTTCCTGGTGGCGTCCTCGACGGGGAGGGCGCGCAGGCGCTTGAGCGAGTCGACGTCGAGCGCCGTCAGCGAGGTCGCGGCGCCCGACTCGTCCGGTTGGCCCGCGCCCAGGTCCAGGCCGGGCACGCGCAGGTACGTCGCCTCGTCGGCGAACGACACCGTGCCGTCCTCGGCGCGTTGGACGTCCTTGAGGCCGAACGCGCGCTGCAACGCCAGGGCCTGGTCCTGGGTGAGACCCACGGACCGGACCTGGTAGACCGGCATCTCGACGGCCGCCGCCGCGACCGCGGCCGTGGAGCCCGTGATCGCCGCCGCGCCCATCAGGCCGGTGAGGGCGAGCCAGGTGGTGGCACGCCTCCTGTTGGTGGACATGTGTTTCCCTCCTCGTGGTACCGCGGGGCAGGACCCGCGGTCTGCGAGGAGGACTCGGGCCGGACGGGGCTGATACCGACAACCACTCGAACGGCCTCACTTGTGTAACGCCGTTGGCACGCAAGGGATGTATAGGCGGGCACGTAGGCCCGAGGATGCCGGTGAGCCCGAACGGCGGGGTGCGGCCGGACGGGCGGTGGGCCGAACGGCCGGACGGTGCGATCGGCGAGGCCGGCTGAGCGGCTGGTGCGATCGGCGAGGTCGACTGGCCGGCCGGCCGGGCAGCCGGGTGGCCGGGAAGGGGCGGATGAGTCGGCATGTAAGCCGGATTCTGTTCCCGGGCGCCTCGCGGCGGTCCCGTTCGGCGGCCATCCATCTCGGCCTGCCGTTGCCGACAGGCTCTTGCGGCCTACCCGCAGGCATCGGGCGGGCAGCCCTCGAACGCCTGCGCAGGTGCCCTGGGGCACCCTCTTGGCCTTGCTCCGGGTGGGGTTTACCTAGCCGCTCCCGTCACCGGGAGCGCTGGTGGTCTCTTACACCACCGTTTCACCCTTACCCCGACTCGCGCCGGGGCGGTCTGTTCTCTGTGGCACTGTCCCGAGGGTCGCCCCTGGTTGCCGTTGACAACCACCCTGCCCTGTGGAGTCCGGACTTTCCTCGGCGACGGATCCGAGAACCCGTCGACGCGACCGCCCTGCCGACTCATCCGCCGCACCAGGATACCGGCGGCTTCCCAGGCAGTGGAACCAGGGCCGCGAAACCTTGTCGTGATGTGGGCTTGCTGCTCTACTCGAAACCATGGCAGGAATCGGGGTACTCACCCGCCGCCGGCACGTCGACTTCGGCCGCACCGCCGCCGCGATCTGTTGTCGCTGACACTTTTTACCTCGTACTCCGAGCCTTTTCCCGAAAGGTGCCAGCGCCCCATGCCCTCCATTCTGATGATTTCCGGCGGCCCGTCGCCGACGTCCCGGACCGGCGTCCTGGTCTCGCACGTCGAAGGGCTGCTGCTCGCCTCCGGGTACGCGGTGCGCACCCTGCACGTGCGGCAGCTGCCGACGTTGCCGCTGCTCACCGAGGACCTGAGGGACCCGGAGATCGGTGACGCGGTCACCGCGGTGCTGCGCGCGGACGGCATCGTGGTGGCCAGCCCGGTCTACCGCGCGGCCTACAGCGGGCTGGTGAAAGCGCTGGTCGACCTGTTGCCGAAGAAGGCGTTGCGCGGTCGGGTGATCCTGCCGCTGGCGACGGGCGGCAGCCAGGGTTTCCTGGTCGCGATGGACTACGCGTTGAACCCGCTGCTCGCGGGCAAAGGCGCGGATTCGGTGCTGCGCGGCGAATTCGTGCTCGACCCGGACATCGAGGGCGGGACCATCGCGCCGAAAGCCGCCGAGGCGATTCGCGACGCGGTGGACCGGTTCGCGCTGGCCGTCGAGGACGCCCGGTTCCGGCGCGACGAACGCGCCCGGCTGCGCCCCGCCGGCTAGCCGAGGTGCGACGTGTCGTTGACCAGCCGCACGGAGGCGAGGCCGTCGGGGTAGAGCTCGACCACCGACAGCGACGCGAGGTCGAGGTGCAGCCGGAACAGCAGCGACGGGCCGACGTCCAGCGCCATCCGCAGCAACGTCTTGATCGGCGTGACGTGGCTGACCACGACGACGTTCGCGCCGCCGAAGCGGGACACGACGGCGTTGCGCGCCCGGCGCACCCGGTGGTGCACCTGGTCGAAGCTCTCGCCGCCGGGCGCCGGCACGGACGGGTCGCCGAGCCACCGCCGGTGCACGTCGGGGTCGCGTTCGGCGGCCTCGGTGAAGGTCAGCCCCTCCCACGCGCCGAAGTCGGTCTCGATCAGGTCGTCGTCCCACGACAGCTCGGCGCCGGTGGCCGCCGCCACGGCCCGCGCCGTCTCCCGGGCCCGCCCCAGCGGCGACGACACGATCGCGGCCAGGTCCTCGACCTTGGCCAGCCGACGTGCCGCGGCCTCGGCCTGCCCGCGGCCGACGTCGGTCAGCGGCGGGTTGCCGCGCCCGGAGTAGCGGCGGGCCACCGACAGCTCGGTCTGCCCGTGCCGCAGCAGGTACAGCCGGGTCGGCTCGCCGACCGCGCCGGTCCACGACACCGGTGACTGGGTGGCCGCCGGGTCCGGCTGCCGCTGGTCCGGTCGGGGCTGCGCCCGCACGGGCTCGGCCTTCGCCGGCCTCGACCCGCCCGCCTGCACGTCCATCGCCTGGTTGGCCAGCCGGTCGGCGCGTTGGTTGCGCTCGCGCGGGATCCACTCGTAGCCCACCCGGTCGAACGCCCGCGCCACCTCGCGGGCCTGCGCGACCAGCGGCTGCATGGACGGGTGCTTGACCTTCCACCGGCCGGACATCTGCTCGACCACGAGCTTGGAGTCCATCCGCACGGACACCTCGGACGCGCCGAGCTCGGCCGCCGCCCGCAGCCCCGCGATCAGCCCCTGGTACTCGGCGACGTTGTTGGTGACGACGCCGAGACCCGCCGACCGCTCGGCCAGCACCGCGCCCGACTCGTCCAGCACGACGGCCCCGTACCCGGCGGGCCCGGGGTTGCCGCGCGAGCCGCCGTCGGCCTCGACGACGACCCTCACAGACCCGATTCCCCGGTCCGCACCATGATCGCGCCGCACTCCTCGCACTGGATGACCTCGTCCGCCGCGGCCTCCTTGACCTTGGCGAACGCGTTGCGGTCCAGCTCGATGCGGCACGCGCCGCAGCGCCGCGACTGCAACAGGGACGCGCCGATGTTCTTGTGCTTGCGCACCCGCTCGTACAGCGCCAGCAGCGGTTCGGGGAACTGGCCGGTCATCCGCTCGCGGTCGGCCGTGCGCTTGGTCTCGGTCGACTCCAGGTCGGCCAGCGCGCTGTCGCGGCGGCGGGCCGCGTCGGACAGCGCCTCCTGCGCCTTGTCCAGCGAGACGCGGGCGTGCTGGATGTCGGCCTCGACGGCCTCGCGGCGTTCCATCAGCTCCAGCAGGTCGTCCTCCAGCGCGCCGCGGCGGCGGCCGAGGGTGGCCAGCTCGTGCTCCAGGTCGGTGAGCTGCTTGGCGCCGACGGCGCCGCCCTGCAACAGCTTGCGGTCGCGCTCCTCGCGGGCGCTGACCTGGTCGATCTCGGTCTCCTGCCGCTTGACCTCGCGGTTGAGGTCGCCCAAGGTCGTCTCGATCGTGGTCAGCGCGTCCTGCTTGGCGCGGAACTGCTTCTCCGCCTCGGCGATCTCCGCGATCTCGGGCAGCGTGCGGCGCCGATGGGTGACGCGCGACAGTTCGGCGTCGACCTGTGCGAGGTCGAGCAGCCTGCGCTGCACGGCGGGATCGGCTTTCACGGTGAGCCTCTCATTCGGTGTGCTCGGGGTTCGGGCTGGTCACGCGGTCGAGCGTGTCACGCGTTCGGGCTCGGCACGCCCACGGTCCACGGGTCGGTCCGGCGGGTCGAGACGAGGACCTCGACCGTACCGCCGAACGCGGTGCGCACGACGTGCGCCGCCTGTCCGCACCACGGCTGCTCGCTGGCCCAGTGCGCCACGTCGACCAGCGCGGGCCCGCCGGCGGCCAGGTGCTCGCCCGCCGGGTGGTGGCGCAGGTCCGCGGTGACGTAGGCGTCCACGCCCGCGCGTGCCGCCGCGGTCAGGTAGCCGTCACCCGCGCCGCCGCACACCGCGACCCGCCGGATCGGCCGGTCCGGGTCGCCGGCCGCGCGCACGCCCCACGCCGTCGCGGGCAGGGCCTCGGCGACGCGCCGGGCGAAGTCGCGCAGCGGTTCGGGCCGGTCGAGCTCGCCGATCCGGCCGGCGCCCGTGCCGGGATCGGTGTCGGCGGGCACCAGCGGTCCGGTGACGCGCAGGCCGATGGCCTCGGCGAGGGCGTCCGAGACGCCGGGGTTGGCCACGTCGGCGTTGGTGTGCGCGGTGTAGAGGGCGACGCCGGCGCGGATGAGCCGGTGGACCAGCCCGCCCTTCGGGTCGTCGGCCGGCACGCCCGTGACGCCGCGCAGCATCAGCGGGTGGTGGGCGACGACGAGCTGCGCGCCCACCGCCACCGCCTCGTCCACAGTGGACTCCACCGGGTCGACGCAGAACAGCACCCGCGACACGGGTTCGGCGCGGTCGCCGCAGACGAGGCCGACGGCGTCCCACGACTCGGCGGTCGCGGGCGGGTAGGCGGCCTCCAGGGCGTCCAGCACGTCCCCGAGCGTCCTCACAGCTCCTCCAGCACGACTCGCAGCGCGTCCACCAGCAGGTCGAACTCCTCGGGCGCGCGGACCGCGACCCGCAGGTGGTCGGCGGTCAGCCCGGGGAACGTGTCGCCGCGCCGCACCGCGATCCCCTTGTCCCGCAACGCCTCCCGCACCCGCCGCCCCTGCGGGACGCGCAGCAGCGCGAACGGCGCGTCGGGCGGCACGACCACCAGGTCGCCGAGCCGGGCGACGGCGTGCGCGGTGTGCTCCCGGGCTTCCCGCGCCAACGCCTCGGCCTCCGCCACCGCGGACGGCTCGCAGCACGCCGCGACGGCCTCCAGCACCAGGCTGCCCACCGGCCACTGCGGTCGGGGCAGCGCCAGCCGGGCCAGCAGCTCCGGCGCGCCGAGCAGGTAGCCCGCGCGCAGGCCCGCCAGGCCCCACGTCTTCGTCAGGCTGCGCAGCACCAGCAGCCCGGGCAGGTCGGCGCGGCCGGCCAGCGACTCCGGCTCGCCGGGCACGGCGTCGGCGAACGCCTCGTCCACCACCAGCACCCGGCCCGGCCTGCTCAGCGACGCCACGACCTCCGCCGGGTGCAGCACGGACGTCGGGTTCGTCGGGTTGCCCAGCACCACCAGGTCGGCCTCGTCGGGCACCAGGTCGGCGCGCAGCCCGTAGCCGTCCTCCGGCCACAGCTGCACCCGCTGCACCGGCACGCCCGCGTCCCGCAACGCCACCTCGGGCTCGGTGAACGACGGGTGCACCACCGCGGCCAGGCACGGGTGCAGGTTCGGCAGCAGCGCGAAGCCCTCGGCGGCGCCGTTGAGGACCAGCACCTCGTCCGGCGTGCGCCCGTGCCGCGCGGCGACGGCGGCGCGGGCGCGTTCGTCGGCGGCGGCGGCCGGGTAGGAACCGAGGCCGTCGAGCGCGGCGGCCAACCGGTCGCGCAGCCACGCGGGCGGGGCGGGCACCCGCACGTTCACCGCGAAGTCCACGAGCCCGGGCGCGGCGTCGACGTCCCCGTGGTGGCGCAGCAGCGCCCGGCCGGAATCCTGGCTGGTCATCGCCGCGAGTCTAGGCGATCAGCGTCGTCACCCGATCTGGGAGGCGGCCCAGTCCAGGTAGGCGCCCGGCAGCTCGCGCAGGATGTCGAGCGCGTCGGACCCGGGCAGGTCCGGCAGCGCGCTCACCGCCCGCGCGGCCAAGGCCGTGCAGTGCGCGATGGTGTCGGCGGCCAGGCTGGTCTGCCGCAGCTCCGCCAGCAGCCCGGCCAGCTCCGCGTCGGTCAGCTCACGGCCGCGGCGCGCGAGCAGCGCGCGCTGCTCGTCGGACAACGCCCGCAGCAGCGGGAACGTGTAGACGCCCTGGCGGATGTCGTTGCCGACCGGCCTGCCCAGCCGCTGCGAGGTGGACGCCAGGTCGAGCAGGTCGTCGAGGAGCTGGAACATCAGCCCGAACACCGCGCCGAAGCGGGCCATGGCGTCGGTGGTCGCCTCGTCGGCGTCGGCGCAGTGCGCGGCCAGCACGCAGCCGACCTCGAACAACGCGCCCGTCTTCAGCTCGATGGACCGCACCGCGTGGTCCGGGTCGCGGTGCGCGTCGTAGAGGTCGACCACTTCCAGCACCTGGCCCTCGACCAGGTCCGTCACGGCCTTGGCGAGCCTGCTCGCGGCGAACGGCGAGATCCGCTCCAGCGCGACCTGGCCGGCGCGGGCCAGCACGCTCGTGTCGACGGGGGTGGCGCCGACCAGCACGGCGGGGCCGGTTCCCCGGTTCGCGTCGACCGTGCGCACGCCGCGCCGTTGCACGGCGTCGTCCATCAGGTCGTCGTGCACCAGCGAGCCGGCGTGCAGCAGTTCGACGCAGGCGGCGGCGGTGACCGCCTTGTCGGTGATCCGGCCGGACACGGCCAGCGAGCCGGCCAGGACCAGCACGGAGCGCAGCCGCTTGCCGCCGGCCGCGGTGGTGCGGCCGGTGAAGGTGTTCACGACCGGCAGGGACGACGACGTCGCCAGCGCCCGGATCTCGTCTTCGACCCTCGGCAGCGCACGGGCGAGCGCCGGCATGGTCGACTGCGCTTGGTTCGACTGCACTGTGGACACTCGTCGATCGTCGCCCGTCGCGCCTGAGAGCCCGCTGAGACCACCGAGACCCGCCGGAACCGGGGTCCGACCGCCGTCAGAGCATCGAGATGGCGACCGCGAAGCACAGCAGGGCGAGGCTCAGCACCAGGTGGACCGCCGAGGGCGCGCCGTACCTGGACTCACGGCACAGCGACGGCTCGACTACCACCGGTCGCCGGTCCTTCCCGGTGTCCGCGACCGCACCGACCAGGCCGACCCGGTCCTCCAGCGCGACGCCCATCCCGAATTGGCCGGGCGGACCCGCCGCACGCCACATGTGCGCGTCATTCACTTTCCTTCCCGTCACATTCCCCACGTCTTTGACGTCGGAGTTCCGGGACTGCCCGTTACCCGTTAGCCCGCTTTCGGAGACTCTCTTCCGCCGCTGCGAGCAGTCGGTGCCGGTCCCGCCGTGCCCGCTGCTTCCGTTCCCGCTCACGCACCCATGCTCGCACGTCGTCAGCACCCAGACCGACCGCCGCCCGGTAGAAATCCTCCTCGAACCACCACCACACCCGAATGCCGTAACGGGCAATGCGCACGGGCTGTTCCCGACGCAACACGTCGAGTGACGGGAAATCGGCGACCAGCACCGGAGGGCACCCCGTGCCGACGAAGAAATGCCTTTTCCGGAACACGAAACGGCGGTGCGTGAAGAATCCGGCGTCGGGGTCGGGAACCGGTCCGCCGGGCGATGTCACGGGACGTGGCCGGGCGAACGCGGGTGTCTCCGGCCAGGACCGGCGGCGCACCGCCACCACCGACCCGGCGATCACCGAGACCGCGAGCACCACGACGACACCGACCACGACCCCGGACATGCTTGGACCCCCAACGCGAGCGGTCGCGGAGCGCCCGACCTGGCAGACTCCCCTGCCGTGACGCTGACCGTCTCGTTCATCTGCACCGGCAACATCTGCCGTTCCCCCGTGGCCGCGATCATATTCCGCGAGCACCTGCGCCGGGCCGGCCTGGGTGATCTCGTGGAGGTGACCAGCGCGGGCACCGGCGGGTGGCACGTGGGCGACCCGGCGGACCCGCGCGCGGCGAAGTCGTTGGCCGACAACGGTTACCCGACCGGGCACAGCGCCGCCCAGGTCGGCGACGACCACCTGGACGCGGACCTGCTGGTGGCGTTGGACACGGGGCACGCGCGGGCGCTGCGGCGGCTGGTCGGCGACCCGGCGCGGGTCCGGCTGCTGCGCTCGTTCGACCCGGACGCGGACGGCGAGGACGTGCCCGACCCGTACTACGGCGACGAGGCGGGCTTCGACCGCGTGGTGGAGATGGTGGAGGCCGCCGTGCCGGGCCTGCTGGCGTGGGTCCGCGAACGGCTGTGACACCGGCGGAGGCGGCGCAGCGGCTGACCGGGGTGCCGGGCACCGGGGTTACGCCCGACAGGCGTTGTCCGCGGCGCGTTCGCTGCGATGATGACCGCATGGGGATCACGGTGTTCGACCGCGACGACTGGCGCTGGCTCAACGAGCCGCGCGCGTGGAGCGACCAGGGCGGGCTGACCGTCACCAGCGACCCGGAGACCGACTTCTGGCGCACCACCCACTACGGCTACGACCGGGCCAGCGGCCACGTCCTCGGCGTGGACCTGGCGGGCGACTTCGCCATCGCCGCCTCGTTCACCGCGGACTACGCCGCCCAGTACGACCAGGCCGGCGTCGCGCTGTGGCTCGACGACCGGAACTGGATCAAGGCGGGCGTCGAGCTCGTGGACGACGAGTTCCAGGTCAGCACGGTCGTGACCAGGGACTTCTCCGACTGGTCGGTGGTGCCGGCCGGGCGCGTCGACCGGGTGACGATCACCGCGACGCGCGAGGGCGACGCGGTCACCGTCCGCTACGGCGTCGGCGACGCCGAGCCGACGACCCTGCTGCGGCTGGCGTACTTCCCGCCTGGCGCGGAGACGCTGGTCGGCGTGATGGTCGCGGCGCCGACCGGCCCGGGCTTCACCACCCGATTCGACCGGGTGCAGGTCACAACGGCCTAGGGCTTACCGTGGTCACGTGCGGTTGAGGTTCCTGTTGCAGCCCGGGTGGCTGGCGTTGACGCTGGCGGTCTGGGTGTTCGCGGGCGCGTGCTTCACGCTGCTGGCGCCTTGGCAGTTCGACCGCGACACCGAGCGCGACGCGCAGAACAGCGCGGTCGTGTCGTCCCTGCGCACCGACCCGGTGCCGGTCACCACCCTGCTCGACCGGCCCAACGCCGAGGTCGAGTGGCGGCGCGTGACGCTCACCGGCCGCTACCTGCCCGACGGGCAGGCGGTGGCCCGGCTGCGGACCGTGCAGGGCGAGGCGGCGTTCGAGGTGCTGACGCCGTTCCGGCTGACCGACGGGCCGACCGTGCTGGTCGACCGGGGTTACGTGCGGCCGGTCAACGGGATCAAGGTGCCCGACCTCCAGCCCGTGCCGACCGGTGACGTGACGCTGGTCGCACTGGTCCGCCGGGACGAGTCGGACACCCGGGACGCGTTCCAGGAGGACGCGCACCGGCAGGTGTACTCGGTGAACTCCGCCGTGGTCGGCCGGGCCGCCGGGCTGGAACTGCGCCCCGGCTACTTCCAGCTCACCGACGGCCAACCGGGCGTCGAGGAGTCCCTTCCGCTGCCGAAGCTCGACGCGGGGCCGTTCTTCTCCTACGCGTTGCAGTGGATCGCGTTCGGCGCGATGGCGCTCGGCGGCTGGCTGTACTTCACCGTCCGCGAGATCCGCCCCGGCGGGGCGCTGCGCGAGGACACCGGCCGGACGAAGGTCAGGCGGAAGTCCGTCGCCGAACAGCTCGCCGAAGACGAGGCCGCGCCAGCGCGATGACCGCGGTCACCGCCGCCGCCGACGCGCCGACCACCCGCGACAGCTCCACCGCCCGCGTGACGTGACCCGCGTCGGGGTTGCGGCCGTGCCCGAGCACCGGCCGGTCCTCCGCGCCGTGCGCGTACACCGTGCGACCGCCCAGCCGGACCTCCAACGCGCCCGCGAACGCCGCCTCGACCTGGCCCGCGTTGGGGCTCGGGTGCGCCGCCGCGTCCCGCCGCCACGTCCGCCACGCCTCGCCCGCCGACCCGCCGACGACCGGCGCGCCGGCCGCCGTGAGCAGCGCGGCCAACCGCGAGGGCAGCAGGTTCGCCACGTCGTCCAGCCGGGCCGCGGCCCAGCCGAACCGGCGGTACCGCTCGTCGCGGTGGCCGACCATGGCGTCCAGGGTGTTCGCCGCGCGGTAGCCGAGCAGGCCGGGCACACCCGCGACCGCGCCCCAGAACAGCGGCGCCACGACGGCGTCGGACGTGTTCTCCGCCACGGACTCGACGGTCGCCTTCGCCAGGCCCATCGTGTCGAGCTTGCGCGGCTCGCGCCCGCACAGGTTGGGCAGGCGGTCGCGCGCCGCTTCGAGGTCGCCGCCGTCCAGCTCGCGGCCCATCGCGGTGCCCTCGTCGGCCAGCGACGACCCGCCCAGCACGATCCACGTGGCGGCGGCCGTGCTCAGGACCTCGAAGACCTGGCTGCGCCTGCCCAGCCGCTGCACCGCGACACCCGCGAGGACCGTGCCGCCGACGAGCACCACCGCGTGCGCCACGCCGCCGGCCCGGTGGTCGCGGTACAGCTTGCGCTCCAGCGCCGCCGCCGCACGTCCGAATCCCGCTACCGGGTGGTACCTCTCGGGGTCGCCGAACACCGCGTCAGCGGCCACGCCCAACACCAACCCCACCGCGCGCCCCAGACTCACACGGGCACGGTAGCCCGCACCTGTCGGACCGCCGCATTAGGGTGGCGCACCGTGGAACCAGCCGGCCGCCTCAAGCTCTACGCGTACCTGGACGCCCGCGATCACCAACGCACGTACCTGGCGATCATGCGGTTGTTCACGTCCACGCTGCTGGCCGACCTGTCGGCGGGCGAGGTCGCGGGCGCGTTGGCGGGCGCCGAGCGGGAGGGCCGGGTCGAGGCGGGCGAGTCGCGCATCGAGAACGTGCTCAACCGGCTCCGGCAGCTGGTCGAGTGGGGCAACCTGGTGCAGGGCAGGCGCGAGGTGGTGGCCTCCAGCATCGCCGAGTTCCAGCACGGCAGCGTCCGCTACCAGGTGAGCAAGCTCGCGGTCCGGGTGCAGCGCGACGTGGACGAGCTGCTGCGCGTGCCCGAGGGGGCGCGGGAGGTGTCGCGGGAGCTGCTGCCCGCCGTGGAACGCGGCCTCGACCGGCTGGGGCACTCGCTTGCGGAGGCGTTGACCAGCGGCGCGCCCCGCTCCCGCGAAGTGCTGGCCGAGCAGGTCACCACGCTGTTCCTCCAGCACGCCGAGCTGGCCGCGACCGTGCGCGACTTCTACGCCTACCTCGGCCAGGTCGTGACGCGGCACCACCTGGCGCCGGAGGAGATCTCCGGGTTCCGCAACCTGCTGGTCGAGTACATCCAGATGGTCGTGGAGGACGTGCTGCGGCACACCCCGGCCATCGCGGACGCCCTGGCCCGCGTCACCTCCGCGCGCTCCGAGCTGCTGCGCCTGCTGGGCCGGGCCGACCTGGGCGAGCAGGTGGAACGGGCGCGCGGGCGGTCGGCGGAGGACTGGCAGGACCTGACCGACTGGTTCGTGGACCGGCCCGGCCGGCCGAGCCAGGTGACGGCGCTGCGGGAGGCGACGGCGCGCGCGATCGGGTCGCTGCTGGCGAGCGTGAAACGGGCGACGTCCGGTGGCGGGCTGCTGCCGAGCCGTCGGGCCGAGTTGCTGAAGCTGGCCGGGTGGTTCGACGCGGGGACGCGGTCGGAGGCCCACGAGCTGTACGCGGCGGCGTTCGGGCTGCACGCGGCGCGGCACCTGTCGCCGGCGCCCGAGCACGACCGCGACAACGAGCGCACGCCGTGGCGCGACGGACCGGTGGTGGACGTGCAGGTGAGCGTGCGCAGCCGTGGTGATCGCGGCGCGCGCGGGCGGACGTCGCGGATCCTGGACGACCCGATGACCGAGCAGTCGCTGCTGGCCGAGGCGCGGGAGGCCGACGAGCGGCGGGCCGCGTCGGTGGCCGAGCTGGCGGCGGCGGCTCCCCGGCTGGCGTCCACGACGCTGTCCGGCGAGGCGCTCGAAGTGCTGTGCGAGCTGCTGACGCTGGCGATGGCGCAGCGCGACACGGCGACCGACCCGGGTTCGGCGACCGACCCGGTGCGCGGGCTGCGGGTGACCGTCTCGCACGCCCTCGGGCGTGCGACGCGCATCCGTTCGGCTGCGGGCACGTTGACGCTGCACGACTCGACGGTGGTGCTCGACTGATGTTCGACGACCTCTCCGAGATCGACGCGGCGACCGTGGTGCGCTGCGCCCGCACCCTGCTGCGGCGGCCGTTGCTGCGCGCCGACGGGCCGGACGGCGAGCTGTTGACGCCGGTCTACCGGCACCGGGCGGCGTTGCAGGACCTGTTCGCCCGGCTGCTGGGCTACCGGCTCGTGGTGGAGCGGCGGTTCGCGCGGCTCTACAAGGCCGGGCCGGGCGCCGACGACTCGCGCGGCGTGCTCGGCATGTCGCCGCGCGGGTACGCGTACGTGGCGCTGACCATGGCGGTGCTGACCGGGGTCGGCCGGCAGGCGCTGCTGTCGCGGCTGGTCGCGGACATCCGCGCGGCGGCGGTGGAGGCCGGGCTCACCGTCGTGGACGACGTGGCGGACCGGCGCGCGCTGACGGCGGCGTTGCGGCACCTGGTGTCGCTCGGCGTGCTGCACGAGACCGAGGGCACGGTGGACGTGCAGGCCGAGGCGTTGATCACGATCGACACCGACCTGCTCGGGCAGTTGCTGACCGGGCCGGTGGCGGAGGCGTCGTCGCCGTCGCGGTTGGTGGAGCTGGCCGCACGACCCGGTCCGCGCGGCGTCGAGCACGCGGTGCGGCGCAGGCTCGTGGAGAACCCGGTGGTGCTGTACGCGGACCTGCCGCCGGAGCAGGCGGAGTGGCTGCGGCGCAACCAGCGCAAGGAGTCCGCGTTGCTGGAGACGTGCTTCGGCCTGCGCACCGAGTGCCGGGTCGAGGGCGTGCTCGCGGCCGACCCCGAGGACTACCTGACCGACCTGTACTTCCCCGGCACGTCCACGGTGGCGCGGATCGCGCTGCTGGCGCTGCCGGAGCTGCTCTCCTCGCCACCCCGCCCCGACGGACGGCACGTGGTCGTGCCGGCGGAGCTGCGGTCGGTGTGCGCGCGGTTGGTGGAGGACTACCCGACCGCGTGGTCCAAGCAGTTCACCGAGGACCTGGACCGGCTGGTCGACGAGGTGCTGGAACTGCTGCGCCGCATGGGGTTGGCGGTCGCCTCGGCGGACGGGTGGCTGCTCAACGCCGCCGCGCACCGGTGGCTGCCCGCGCCCGACGGCGATCCCGAACGTGAAGTGGAGCCGGTGGTCGTGCCGGACGTGCCCAGCTGGTCGTTGTTCGACGAGGAGACCGCGTGAACAGGTGGCGGCTGCACAGGGGCGGCATCGTCAACATCTGGCAGTACACCGAGCAGGTGTTCGACTTCTCGGGCGGGCGGGCGATCTTCCAGGGCACCAACGGGTCCGGCAAGTCGCGCACGCTGGAGCTGCTGCTGCCGCTGTGCCTGGACGGCGACCTGCGGCAGGTCGGCTCCAAGGGGTTCGACACGGTGTCGCTGCGGCGGCTCATGCTGGACGACTACGACGGCGGGCCGAACCGGATCGGGTACGCGTGGGTGGAGCTGACGCGCGGCGCCGACGAGTACCTGACCTGCGGGTTGGGCGTGAAGGCGTCCAAGACCTCGCAGGCGATCACCGACTCGTGGCGGTTCATCACCTCGTCGCGGGTGGGCCACGGGCTGACGCTGGTCGGCGCGGACCGCACGCCGCTGGGCCCGGCGCAGCTGCGCGACCTGATCGGCGCGGACTGCGTGCTGGAGGAGGCGGCGTTCCGGGCGCGGGTGGCCGAGACCGTGTACGGCGTGCCCGCGCCCCGGTACGGCGACCTGCTGCACCTGCAGCGGACGCTGCGCAACCCGGACGTCGGGTTGAAGGTGCTGGAGGGGCAGCTGGAGCAGATCCTGTCCGACGCGCTGCCGCCGCTGGACCAGGCGATGGTCGAGCAGCTGGCGACGTCGTTCGACGACCTGGAGTCGATCCGGGAGAACATCACGCGGCTGTCGTCGGCCGACGCGGCGCTGGGGACGTTCCTCAAGACGTACTCGGACTACGCCTTCGGCGGGCTGCGCGCGGCGGCGGAGAAGCTGGGCGGCGCCGAGGACGGGGTGCGGAAGCTGGAGCGCGCGTCGGCCCGGTTGTCGGCGTCGTTGGCGGAGACGCTGGCGGCGCGTGCGGCGGCGGAGCACTCGTTGGCCTCGTTGGAGGCCGGTGAGCAGCAGGCCGAGGAGACCATCGGCGCGTTGAAGGAGCTGCCGGCGTTCCGCGACCTCCAGGACCTCCAGACGCGCGAGAAGCTGGTGGCGGAGAAGCGTTCGTCGGCGGTGGCGGCGTTGGACATGGCGAACAGGCAGCGGTCGCAGGAGGACGGCGCGGTCGACGGCGTGCTGCGGCTGCTGCGGCGGTTGGCCGAGGACCTCGGTTCGGCGCGGGAGCTGGTCGAGCCGCTGCGCCACCACCTGCGGGCGGCCGGGCTCCCGGCCGCCGACGTGCCGGACGTCCCCCGGGTGTCCGGTTCGGACGCCGTGGTGCGGACGGAGTCCGTGCGGGCCAAGCCCGACCCGGAAGCCGAACCACTGCCGATCGAACGCCGCGTGCCGCCCGCCGTGGACGAGTTGGCGTTGGACGACCTCGCGTCGCGCACGTCGTCGATCGCGTCGTCGGCGCGGCAGCGGGGTGCCTTGGCGCTCGCGCTGGCCGCGCGGGCCGCCGAGCTGGACTCGGCGCAACGCCAGGTCGACGCCCTCCGCCAGACCGCGCGGGACGCGCGGCACGCCGCGACCGAGGCGGCGGCGTTGCGCAACCAGGAGGCGCAGGAACTGGCCGAGGTCGCGCAGGGGTGGCTGGCCGACGTCGAGTCGTGGTGCGCCTCCGGCCCCCTGGCGACCACCCGCCCCGACTCCCCCCTGCCGCTGCCCACCACCGTCGACCCGGCCACCGCCCGCTCCCTGACCACCACCGCCCGCGACTGGGTGGGCCCCTCGGTGACAGCCGCCCGGGACGCCGCGCACGCGGTCGCACAACGCCGAGCGGACCTGACCACCTCGATCAACACCCGCGACGCCGAACTGTCCGCCCTCCGCTCCGGCACCGCCCAAACCCCGGACCGCACCCGCTTCACCGCGTCCGACCGGGACACCACCACGGGCGCCCCGTTCTACCGCCTGGTCGACTTCCACCCCACCGTCGACGACCACGCCAGGGCCGGCCTGGAAGCCGCCCTGGAGGCATCGGGCCTCTTGGACGCCTGGGTCACACATTCGGGTGAATCCACCCCGACAATGTACGGAAACATCGTTACCGCCACTCGGTTGAAAACCAGCGGACCCGCCGAAACCACCCCCGACCACCCAACCCCCGCCACCCCCGCCGCCGACCTCGCACTCGCCTCCACCGCCGACCCCGCACTTGCCTCCACCGCCGACCCGAACGCGACCGCTGACCAGACTCACCCCGTCACCCCCGTCACCCCCGTCACCCCCGTCACCCCCGTCAGCCCCGTCAGCCCCGTCAGCCCCGTCAGCCCGACCTACCCCGCCACCCCTGCCGACCCCGGCCCTGCCGCCACCTCTGCCCACACCGCAGCCGGCGCACAGGACGTGCTGGCCGTGCCCGGCCCCCCGGTGGACGGCCCGTCCCTGGCGACGGTCCTGATCCCCGCCGTCGAGCCGGCCTCGCCGGTGCCGGCCGCGGTGGTGGCGGACCTGCTCGCGTCGGTGTCCCTGCGGACCCTGACCCCGGCCGCAACCTCGGCCGCCATTCCGGCCGCCACCTCGGCCAACGCTCCGGCCGCCGCCGCGTTCGCGGTGTCGCCGGACGGCCACTGGCAGGCGGGCGTGCTCACCGGCGCGTGGCACAAGGACGCGGCGGAGTTCATCGGTGCGGGAGCCCGCGAGGCCGCCCGCCAGCGCCGGATCGTGGAGCTGGAGGACGAGCTGGCCGCCCTGCGCGACGATCTCGGCGTGGCGGAAGCCGATCTGGCGGCCGCGCGCGGCCTGGTCGAGCAGTGGGAGACCCACCTCGACCGCTTCCCCGCCGACCGCGAGCTGGTGGCCCGCCACGGCCGCCTCCAGGCCGCGCAGGAATCCGCCGACCGTGCCGCCCGGCGCGCCGAGGAGTTGCGCGACGAACTCGCCGCCGCCCAGGCGCGAGGCGAAGCCGCCGCGGCCGAAGTCGTGCGCCAGGCCGGCGACGCGGGCCTGCCCGCCACCACCGACGGCCTGCACCAAGCCCAGCAGGCGGCGGCCGAGGCGCAGCGCACGGCCGACCGGTTGGGTGACGTCCTGCGCCGCCAGTGCCGCGGCACGGTGGCCGACCTGACCGACGCGGCGCACCGGTACCACGCGGCGGTGGAGGATCGGGTGGTGGCGGAGGCGGAGGCGGAGGCGCGGTGCGTCGACTACGCGTCGCAGGCGTCGACGTTGGCCGAGCTGACCGACGCGATCGGCGGCGAGGCGAGGGAGATCGCGGACCAACTGTCCACTTTGGAGCGTTCGAGGCGCGGGATGCGCGATGAGCTCAAGGGCGTGCGCGAACAGGTCACCTCGGCACGCGAGCAGGCCGCGAAGCTGAACGCCCAACTGGAGACGTCGGCCGACCAGCTCACCACCGCCCGCGACGCCCTGACCCGCGCGACCGAGCACTTCAAGGCCACCGTGCAGGCGCCCGGCATCCTCGTCGCCGCCCTGCCGGACACCCCGGAGGACGTCACGTCGGTCCGCACGGCCCTGGCCGCGTCCGACCGGCGCGGCGCGGGCGAGGCCACGGTGATCACCAAGCTCCAGGCGTTGCAGACGGCGCTGGCCGGCAGCCACGACATCGCCGCCGAGCAGCACGTCGGCCTGCTCACCGTCACCGTCACCGGCGAGGAGGGCGCCCGCCCGGTGGCCGTCGCCGCCCGGCAGGTCACCGCGAAGCTGGCCGAGCAGCGCGGTTTCCTCGACGAGCAGTACCAGGACATCTTCGCCGACTACCTGATCCGCGACCTGGCCGAGTGGCTGCGCGGGCAGATCGCGGTCGCCGAGGACCTGTGCAAGCGGATGAACGAGGTGCTCGGCAAGGCCCGCTCCAGCCAGGGCGTGCACGTGAAGCTGGCGTGGAAGCCGTCGTCGGCGCTGGAGGAGGACACGCGCGACGCGTTGGCGCTGGTCCGCCTCCCGTACGCGGAACGCGACCCCGAGCAGGACGCCACGCTGCGGCGCGTGTTCACCGAACGCATCGAAGCCGAACGCGACGCGCACACCGGCAACTACGCCGAGATCCTGTCCCGCGCCCTGGACTACCGGACGTGGCACCAGTTCACCGTCACGGTCGCCGACACCGGCCCGGACGGCAACCCGCGGGAACGACGGCTGCGGCAGCTGTCCTCCGGCGAGACGCGGCTCATCTCGTACGTGACGCTGTTCGCGGCGGCGGCGTCGTTCTACGACGCGGTGAGCGGCGAGTTCTCGCCGTTGCGGCTGGTGCTGCTGGACGAGGCGTTCGAGCGGCTGGACGACCCGACGATCGCGCGCATGCTCGGCCTGCTGGTCGACCTCGACATGGACTGGGTGATCACCTGGCCCAGCGGCTGGGGCGTGTCCGACAAGATCCCGCGCATGCACATCTACGACGTGCTGCGGCCCAAGAACGGACGCGGCGTGGCGTGCACGCAGACCACGTGGGACGGCGCGGCGCTGGACCGGGTCGACCCCTGACGCGGCCCGGGTCGACCCTGACCACGGCTCGGGTCAGGCGGAGACCCGCCGGGCGTCGCGGTAGTGCCGCGCCGTGACCATCAGGGCGTCGAGCGCGTCGCGGGTGCGCAGCAGCTCCTCGATGTGGTCGGAGAGCCGGTCGCGTTCCTCGGCCATGCGCTCCATCGCGGCGTCCGAGTTCTCGTCGCTCGGCGAGTCGACGCACGGCAGCAGCTCGATGATGGTGCGGCTGGACAGCCCTGCCGCGTACATGCGCCGGACGAAGGCGACCCGCTCGACGTCGTACTCCGTGTAGTGCCGCTGCCCGCCCGCGCTGCGGGTGCTGCTGAGCAGTCCTTGCTCCTCGTAGTACCGCAACGAACGGACGCTGACCCCGGCTCGCGCCGCGAGGTCTCCGATCCGCATCTCACCCTCCCGGTTGTGACGTCGGCCGCACGGCTTGCCTCTCACATTGATGTCAGGTTTTAGCGTACCGGTCAGGCCCGCCACGGGTCTCGACCAGTACGAAGGAGCTCCGGCATGACCACGCTGTTCGACCGCTACCGCCTCGGCGGCCTGGACCTGCCCAACCGGGTCGTGATGGCGCCGATGTCCCGGGTCCGCGCCGCGGCCGGCGGCCTCGCGACCCCGTCCATGGCGACCTACTACGCCCAGCGCGCCACCGCCGGGTTGATCGTCTCGGAGGGCGTCCAGCCGAGCCTGGTCGGGCAGTCCAACCCGGGCACCCCCGGCCTGCACACCGACGAGCAGGTGGCCGCCTGGCGGCCCGTCACCGACGCCGTGCACGCCAACGGCGGCCGCATCTTCGCCCAGGTCATGCACGGCGGCCGGGTCTCGCACCCCGACACGACCGGTTTCCAGCCGGTCGGACCGTCCGCGGTCGCCGCGGTGGGCGACGTGTTCACCCCGACCGGGCCGCAGCCCGCGCCGGTCCCGCGCGCCCTGGACACCGCCGAGGTGCCCGAGCACGCCCGCTCGTACGGCGAGGCCGCCCGACGCGCCGTCGACGCCGGGTTCGACGGGGTCGAACTGCACGGCGCGAACGGTTACCTGATCTCGCAGTTCCTGTCGTCCAACGCCAACCTGCGCACCGACGCCTACGGCGGCCCGATCGCCCACCGCATCCGCTTCGCCGTCGAGGCGGTCGCCGCCGCGGTGGACGCCGTCGGCGCGGACCGCACCGGGATCAGGCTCTCCCCCGGCGGCACGTTCTGGGGCGTCGAGGAGAGCGGGGTGCCGGAGCTGTACGCGGCCCTGCTCGCCGAGCTCACCCGCTTCGACCTCGCCTACGTGCACCTGGAGGCGACCGCCGACGAGGAGGTGCTGGTCGGGCTGCGCCGCGCGTGGCCGGGCACGCTGATCATGAACCCGGTGGTCCCGATGGGCCCGAAGCAGACCGACCGGACGACCGCCGACCGCTGGCTCGACCTGGGCGCGGACCTGATCAGCTTCGGCCGCGCGTTCATCGCCAACCCCGACCTGGTGGAACGGCTCCGCACCGGCCTGCCGATCGCGCCCGTCGACACGGCGACGTACTACCAGGGCGGCGACGCGGGTTACCTCACCTACTCGGCGTACCAGCACACCGCCTGAGCCGACCAGACGGGCACCACCTAGACGACGTGACTGGCCGCGCGGCGGCGCACGCCACCCGCGGTCAGGAACTGGGCCACC
This sequence comes from Actinosynnema sp. CA-299493, assembly GCF_050946825.1. NCBI lineage: Bacteria > Bacillati > Actinomycetota > Actinomycetes > Pseudonocardiales > Pseudonocardiaceae > Actinosynnema > Actinosynnema sp. CA-299493. The sequence goes on along the minus strand of NZ_CP191993.1, from coordinate 981,158 downwards.
GGCAGGGTCGCCGCGCCGAGCGCGACCGACTCGGGGCCCAGTTCGCACAGGGTGATCGACGCCTGCTCGAACGGTCGGCGCAGGGCGTGGCGGGAGGCCTGGGCGCGGACGTCGTCGAGGATCCGCGCGCCGAGCAGGAGACCGGCCCAGCCGCCCACGATCACCTGCGACGGGTTGAACAGGTTGATCAGGTTCGCGATGCCGAGGCCCGCGTACCGGGCGGTCTCGGCGAGGACGTCCCGCGCCGCCCGGGAACCGTCCGCGACCAGCGCCGCCAACGCCGCCTCCTGCTCGGCGGGCACGTCCGCCTTCACCGCGCGGTACCGCTCGACCACGGCCGACGCGCCGATGTACGCCTCCAGGCACCCGTGCGCGCCGCACCGGCACGGGCGGCCGTCCAGGGCGACCGTCGTGTGCCCCCACTCGCCCGCGCCGCCGGACGAGCCGCGGTACAGCACGCCGCCGGCGATGACGCTCGCGCCGACGCCCGACCCGATCAACGCGACCACCGCGTCACCCGTGCCGCGGCCCGCGCCGAACCAGACCTCGGCCTGCCCCAACGTGTTGGCGCCGTTGTCCAGGAACAGCGGCAGGTCGGTCCCGGTGCGCAGCAGCCGTTCCAGCGCGACGCCGCGCCAACCGACGGTCTGCGCGTACACCAGCCCGTGCTCGACCTGCCCCGGCACGCCGATGCCCACGCCGAGCACGTCGCCGACCCCGCTGGCGGCGAGGCACCGGTCGAGCCCTTCGAGGACCCGCCGCGCCACGTCGTCGACCGAGTGGACCTCCGGCTCCATCGGGAACGTCGCCTCGGCGAGCCGTCGCAGCGCGAGGTCGAACACCTCGACCAGCACGTGCGTCTCGCCGACGTCGACACCCACCACCGCCGCGTGCGCCGGGTCGACCCGCAGCAGCACGCGGGGCCGCCCGCCGTCCGAGTCGACCTGCCCGGCCTCGACCACGATGCCGTCCGCGATGAGCTCGGCGACGACGTTGCTGACCGACGCCTGGCTGAGGCCGGTGGCGCCCGCGAGCTCCTGCCGGCTGCGCGGGTGGTCGAAGTACAGCGCGCGCAGCACCCGCGCCCGATTGCCGGCGCGCAGGTCGCGCACGGTCAGCTTGCGGTGCACGGCGACCCCCATCGGGCGAGTAGGACCACGGTCGCCACACGGGCGCGTAGAACTTCCGACGTTAGTCGGTCGCGAACCGCTTGGCGTCCCATTTGCCGTGTGCCTCCAGCAGTTTCCGCCCGACGCGCTTCAGATCCGCGAGGTCGCGATCACTCAGCGCGGCGGCGAACTCCTCGGCGACCGATTCCCGGTAGGCGGGGGCGCTCGTGGCCGCGAGGACCTGCCGCCCGGCGTCGGTCAGCACGGCGTGGACGACCCGGCGGTTGTCCGGCGGCTGCTCGCGCGCGACCCAGCCCCGGCGCACCAGCCGTTCGACCAGGCGCGTGACGCCGCTCGGGCTGACCGCGAGCAGGTCGGACAGCTCGGACATCAGCAGGCGGTCGTTCATGTCGATCCGGTACAACGCCTCGTGCTCCAGCAGCGAACACCCGGCCACGGCCTCGATCCGCCGCTCCACGGCGACCCGCACCGCGTCCACGCCCTGCTGGACGTACAGCCACGCCAGCAGTGCGTCACCCGGCTCTTGTCGACTCATGGCGGCATCCTAACAAACTCGCTTGACCAAGGAACGTTTTCACAGTCAACCTTTGCGCATGGAACCTATTCTGGTCACCGGCGCGACCGGCGCCCAAGGCGGAGCCGTGAGCCGCGCGCTCCTGGCCCGCGGCCACCCCGTCCGGGCCCTCACCCGCGGCCCGCGGAGCGTTGCGGCGCAAGAACTCCGGCGTCTCGGCGCGGACATCGCGCACGGTGACTTCGACGACCCGGCGTCCCTGCGCGCGGCCTTGGCCGGCGTCCGCGCCGTCTTCGCCGTGACCACGCCGTTCGGCAGCGACACCGACACCGACACCGAGGTCCGCCACGGCACCACGCTGGTCGACGCCGCGCGGGACGTGGAGCACATCGTGTTCACGTCCGCGTCCAACGCCGACCGCGACACCGGCGTCCCGCACTTCGACAGCAAGCACCGCGTCGAGCGGCACCTGGTCGACGCCGGACCTCGGTGGACGATCCTCGGGCCGGCCGCGTTCATCGACGACAAGTTCGGCGAGTGGACGTTGCGGGGCTTGCGCGAGGGCACGTTCCACCTGCCCCTGCCGTCGGATCGCGCGCTGCACCTGGTCGCCGTGCGGGACATCGCGGCGGTCGCCGTGCTCGCCCTGGAACAACCCGACCGGTTCGCGGGCAGGCGGCTGGACCTCGCCGGCGAGGCCCTGACCCCGGCGGGCATGGCCGAGGCGTTGACCGCGGCCATCGGCCACCCGATCCGCCACCACCGCCCACCGCTGGACGTGGTGGCGCGGCACTCGACGGACCTGGCCGCCATGTTCGGCTACTTCACCGAGGTGGGCACCGACATCGACCTGCCCCGGCTGCACGCGGAACTGCCCGAGGTCACCTGGACCCGGTACGCCGACTTCGTGCGCCCGCTGCCCTGGCCGGACCTGCTGAAGACCCGATGAGGACCTGCTGAAGGCCGGCTGATCGAGGTGACGCGCCGGGTCAGCCGACCGCCGCCCACGACTGGATCATCCGGTAGGCGATGGAGGCGCCCGGCGCGAGCAGCAGGTCCGGCACGCTACCCGGCTCGGCGAGCGCCCGCCGCACGTCGGCCCGGCTCACCCACCGGGCCTGCGCGATCTCACCGTCCGCGAGCAGCAGCGGCTCGGTCGGGTCGGCCACCGCCTCGAACCCCACCATCAACGACCTCGGGAACGGCCACGGCTGGCTGCCGAGGTAGCGGATGCCGCCGACCTCGACGCCGACCTCCTCCGCGATCTCCCGCGCCACGCACGCCTCCAGCGACTCGCCCGCCTCGACGAACCCGGCCAGCACCGAGTAGCGACCCTCGGGCCACCCCTCGCCACGGGCGAGCAGCACCTGGTCCGCGCCGTCGTGGACCAGGCAGATCACGGCCGCGTCCGTGCGCGGGTACTCCTCGCGCCCGCACCGCTCGCACACCCGGGCCCACCCGGACTTGATCGACTCGGTCGTCCCGCCGCACACCGCGCAGAACTTCGCCGACCGGTGCCAGTGGAACAACGCCACCGCCGACGTGAACAGGCCCGCGCCGGTGTCGTCCAGCAACGCGCCGCACGCCCGCAGGTCGAGCCACTGCGGCTCGTCCGTCAGCTCCGGCCGGACCCACGCCCGGCCGGCGGGCGCGCTGACGTCCGTCTCGTCCTCGGTCAGCGGAACCGCCCAGTACGCCACGCCGTCCTGCTCGCCGAGCAGCACCGCCGTGTCCGGCGGACCGTCGCCGAACTCGGTGGCGGGGCGGTCGACCAGGCGCGATGCCTGGTCGGCCACCACCGTGCGGCCGTGCGCGTCCACGGTGATGACGCGCGCCTTCGGCCACAGCTGCGCGATCCGCTCCGCGTCGCCGCGCAACGGTTCCTGCCGGTCCACCGTGGACCGCGACAGGGCGGGCAGTTCCACCAACTCGAAGCTCACGGCAGGGTCACGCCGCCCAGCGCCCGCAGCTGCGGGGTCAGCAGTTCCGCGTCGCCCACCAGCACGCCGGTGAACGACGTGGGCGCGAAGAACTCCAACGCCACCTCGGTGACCTGCTCGACGGTGACCGCCTCCAGCCGGGCCGGGTGCCCGGTGAACCACCCGATGTCCAGGCCGAGCCCGGCGAGGTTCACCAGGAACGACGCCAGCCCGCCCTGCGAGGACGTCGCGGTCAGCAGCGACCCGATCGCGTACCGGCGCGCGGTGTCCACCTCGGACTCCGTCGGCGGCACCAGGCCGAGCCGGCCCAGCTCGTACCTGGTCTCCAGCAGCGCCGCCGCCGTCACCTCGCTGGCGGTGTCGGCGTCCACCAGCAACGTCGCGCCGCCCGGCGTGAACTCCGGGTGCGACCGCGCGCTGTAGGTGTAGCCCTTGTCCTCGCGGATGTTCTCCACCAGCCGGGACGAGAAGAACCCGCCGAACACCAGGTTCGCCAGCTGCAACGCCGGGTACCGCTCGTCGGTGCGCTCCAGCCCGCGCCCGGCGAGCCGGATCTGGGACTGCACGGCGCCGGGGCGGTGCACGAACAGCACGTCACCACCCCGCACGGGCGACAGCGGCGACAACGCCACCGCGGCGCCCTCACCGGTCCAGCCGCCCAGCGCGGCCTCGACCGCGCGCACCGCCGCGTCCGGCGCCACGTCGCCCACCACGACGATCGCCGAACCGCGCGGCAGCACCGCCGACGAGTGCAGCGCCAGCACGTCGTCCCGCGTCACCGCGGCGACCTCGTCCGCCTCGGGCATCTCCTTGGCGAACGGGTGGTCGCCGTACAGGTGGCGCTGCAACGCCTCCCGCGCGATCACGTTCGGCTGCGACCGCGCCAACCGGATCCGCTCCACCAGCCGCGCGCGCTCCCGCTCGACCTCGTCGGCCGGGTAGGTCGCGCCGGTCAGCACGTCCCGCAGCACGTCCAGCACGGTCTCGAAGCCGGACACCAGCGCGTTGCCGGAGAACGACAGCCGCTCCGGGTCGACCACCGCGTCCAGCTCGCCGCCGACCAGGGCCAGCTCGGTGTCCACGTCCACCCGGCTGCGGGTGGCGGTGCCGGTGAGGACCGTGTTCGCCAGCACCTCGGCGCGGGCCGCGTGCGTCGAGCCGACGCTGCTCGTCGCCGGGTCGCCGAACGGTATCCGCAGCCGCACCTCCACCAGCGGCACCGAGTCCCGGCGCACGGCCAGCACCCGCAGGCCGTTGGCCAGCGTCGTGTCGATCGCGTCCAGGTCCGCCGCCGCCCGCTGCTCGCCCAACTCCGGGAACGGGCGAGGCCCTAGCTCCGTACGGCCGATCTCGTCGGCGCTGCGGTGCTTGGTCGGGGCGCTCACTCGTTACCTCCACTGGCGGGCTTGAGGATCAGGACGGCGCGCGAGTCGGGCCGCAACGCCTTGGCCGCCGCGGCGACCTCGTCGGTGGTGATGCCGGCCAGCTTGTCCGGCAGCTCGTGCAGCAGCTCCGCCCGCCCGAACAGCAGCTCGGCCGACCCCAGCCCCAGGGTCCGGCTGGTGAGCCGGTCGTGCTCGCGGTGCATGGTCGACACCCAGCGGGCGGTGACCTTCGCCAGCTCCTGCTCGGTCGGCCCTTCCTCGGCCAACCGCAGCAGCTCCTCGTCCACCGCCGCGAGCACCTGCTCGGAGGTGACCTCCGCCGGGTGGATCGCGGTGATGCTGAACGTGTCCGGGTCGCGCGCCTCCAGCGGCCCGAACAGGCCGCACCCGGCGCCGACGTCGACCACGATCGCGTCGCGGTGCACCAGCCGCTGCTGCAACCGCGACCCGTCGCCGTCGGTGAGCACGCCGGCGAGGACCAGGTACGCGAGGTAGGCCTCGACCTCGTTCACCGGGTCCGGGATGCGGTAGCCCACGGCGAGGGCGGGCATCGGCGCGTGCTTGTCGACGTGCTCGACCCGCAGCTCGCCCTTCGGCGCCGCCTCGGCGAACGACGGCCGGGTCGGCACCGGGCGGGCGGGCACGTCACCGAAGTGCTTCTCGACGAGTGCCTTCGCCCCCTCCGGGTCGAAGTCGCCCGCCACCGTCAGCACGGCGTTGCCCGGCGCGTAGTAGGTGTCGAAGAACGCGGCGCAATCGTCCACGGTGGCGTTCTCCAGGTCGGTGAAGTCGCCGTAGCCGTTGTGCGCGTTGGGGAAGGTCTGGAACAGGACCGGCGGCAGGAGGATCCACGGGAACCCCCCGTACGGTCGGTTGAGCACGTTGAGCCGGATCTCCTCCTTCACGACGTCGATCTGGTTGCGCAGGTTCTCCTCGGTGATCTTCGGCGCCCGCATCCGGTCCGCCTCGAGGAACAGCGCCCGCTCCAGCGCCGCCGACGGCAGCACTTCGTAGTAGTCGGTGTAGTCGGGGTGGGTGGACCCGTTGAACGTGCCGCCCGAGGACTGCACGTGCCGGAAGTGGGCCAGCTTCTCCAGGCTCTCGCTGCCCTGGAACATGAGGTGCTCGAAGAGGTGGGCGAACCCCGTCCGCCCCTCGGGCTCGGAGCGGAAGCCCACGTCGTAGTGCACGCTCACCCCGACGACCGGGGCGCTGCGGTCGGGTGCGAGCACCACCCGCAGACCGTTGGGAAGCGTGAACCTGTGCAGTTCGGGTAGCGCCATGGAAGCAGCCTACGGGTTCACACCACTGCCGGGCTCGATGGTCGCCCACCCACCGAAGCGTCGCGCTACGCCCAGCGCGAACCGACCGGATTCGGACCGGTCGACCAGCGACTCGACGGCCGATCCGGAGCCGGGCACGCGCCCGCGCCGGTCCGGACCACCGCCTGTCTCAGCAGGCCGCCCCACCCGGTGGAGCCGGCGCGTGTGGGCACCGGGTCGGCAGCGGCTTCACCCCGGGCAACCCTCGCCCGCCGCCCGCGGGTCCGTGTTCCGGGATGACTCCAGTGTCGAACCTGTGTTCGAGATGTGCAAGATCACTTTCGAGTGAACGGCGGGTCAGCCCCGCAGCGACCGCAGGTGACCCGCCTGCGCCAGCACGCCGTCCACCGCGCCCAGGAACGACGGGAACCGCTGCGCGAACCGCCGCAGGTCACCGCCCTGCTCCGCCTCGCCGAACCAGTACAGCCCCGGCCGCGTGCCGGCGAACGCGGCCAGCCACCGCTCCGTCTCACCCAGCACCACCGCGTACGGCAACGACCGCGAGAACACCATCTCCCGATCGGGCTCAGGGATGTCCTGCGGCGTCGCCGTGTGCAGGTACCCGCGCAACCCGCGCACGTGCTCCAACAAGACGCTGCCGCGCTTGGTCCGAGCGGGCATCGTCCGCGCGCCCACCGCCAACGCCACCCCGGCCACCACGACCACCAGCCCGAACAACGCCGCCCCGCCGGCCAGCGCCAGCACCACCGTCAGCACCGCGCCCAGCACGCCGACACCGACACCGGCCCACCACCACAGGTTGCGCTCGGCGTCCGGCCGGCGCGCGAACCAGTTCTTCGCCACCACGTCCGCGTACAGCGCGTCCCGCACCCGGGACAGGTCGATCCGCCTGCCCCGCAGCTCCGCCAGCGACACCGCGTCCACCCCGTCGGGCAGCACCGCCTCGTACACCGCGCGCTCGTACCCGGACAGCGACGGGTCGGCCGGGTTGCGCCGCACGAACCGCCAGTCGTGCCCGTCGACCTCTTCGATCCACAGGTAGTTGCGCACCGCGAGGTCCACGATCGTCGCGGTCACGTCGACCACGTCCACGTGCTCGTCCACCACGGTGCCCACCTGGCCCGGCAGCACGCCGTCCGGCGAGGCGAACGCCACCCGCCCGGAACCGTCGGTGACCAGCACGTCCACCGGCCCGACCTCGCCGGCCAACGCCCGCGCGTCACGGCCGCGGAGGTACCACAACAGCAACCCGCCGCACAGCAGCAGCACCACGAGCCCACCGAGCCCGGCGCCGGTGAGGGGGGTTAACGCGAACGCCGCCGCGAGCCCCGACGACTCCTCCACCCGCGCGTTGGCCGGAGCCGCGCCCTCCTGCAACCCGACCGCCACGTCGACCCGCTCGCCGGCGGCCAGGCCGATCTCGGTCACCCGCACGCCGCGCCCGTCGCCCAGGTCCGCGGTGGTGCACGGCTTCGACGTGCCCGGCTCGCCGGCCAGGCAGTTCACCGACCTCGGCGCGTCCGGCGTGATCACGGAGGCCTCCACCGAGTCGAGCGGGGTGTCCCAGCCGCTCGCGGGCTGCCAGCGCAGCTCCAGCGTGTCGCCGATCTTGGCGACCGCGCCGAGCACGGAGTACTTGACGGTGGACGTGCCCGCCCGGAGCGCGATCGTCAGCTCGTCGTCCGACGCGGTGGCCGTGCCCTCGCCCTCCACCACGGCGTCGTCGACCCGGAACACCCGGTCCCGGTCGGCGGAGACCGGCACGCGCAGCGGGACGACCCGGGTGGCGGTCCGGCCGTCGGGGACGGTGACCACCTCGGTCACGGTCAGCCTGCCGTCGCGCTCCAGCTTGAGCCGCACGTCCGCGCCGACCGTCCCGGGCAACCCGGCCGGGTCGCTCGGCTGCGCCGCCGCCGCGCCGGCCCCCGCGCACAGCGCGACCGCGCAGATGGCCGCCGCTCCCCAGTTTTTCGACACGGCCGCGGAGAATAGCGGAGTTCCCCTAAGCTCTTGTGCTGATTCGGGCATCCGCGATATGGGGGACGACCAGCGATGACGCAACCACCGCCGCCGGGTGGCTGGCCGCCGCCACGACCGGTCGGACCGCCGCCGGTGCCCGCGCCGCTGCACCACCAACAGCCCCGGCAGTGGCCCGTCCAGCAGCCCCCGCAACAGCCCGTCCAGCAGCCCCCGCAGTGGCCCGCCCAGCAGCCCCCGCCCGGCCCGCCGCCACCGCCGTCCTGGCCGGGCCAGGCGCCCGTGATGCCGTCTCCGCCGACCGCGCCGCAGCAACCGCCGATGGGGCCGCCGCACCTGCCGCCGATGGGGCCACCCCAGCCGCCGCCCGCCAACTGGGGTCCCCCGCCCGGACCGCCCCGGGGCTGGGGCCCGGCCCCGATGCCGTACCCGCCCCTGCCCCGGCAGAAGGGCAAGGGGCCGCTGGTCGCCGTGCTGGCCGTCGGCTTCCTCGTGCTGAGCGTGGTCGCGATCGGCGTCGTGGCCGCGAACAGCGGCTCCAAGGGAACGAGCGACTCGGCCAACGCCGGGTACGACAGCTACACGTACACGCCCGAACCCACCACCACCACGGCCGGCACGACCACGTCCGAGACGGAGAGCACCAGCAGTCGGTCCACGTCGACCAGCACGCCGAAGGCCGGCCCGAAAGCCGTCATCACGCTGGGTGACAACCCGATCCACGCCGCCGGCCTCGGCGCGTTCAACATCGAGGGCTGCGCCCTGCCGGCGATGGACTACTCGCCCGCGGGCCAGGACCGGTTCCTCAGGGCCTCGCTGCCGTGCATCGAGTCGATGTGGAAGCCGTCGTTCGAGCGCGCGAACCTGCCCTACCAGCCGGTGGAGCTGGTCATGGTGACGTCCCAGATCACCAACACGTGCGGCTCCATGGGCCCGGACCGCACGGCCATGTACTGCGACGGCACCATCTACTGGACGCCGAACCACTACGCGAACGAACAGGGTTCGGCGAACCCCAACCACCCGGGCAAGTACCTGGGGCAGCTCGCGCACGAGTACGGCCACCACATCCAGTGGCTGTCCGGCATCCTGCGTGCGTCCAGCCAGGCGCAGTACGAGAAGGGCGGCTGGGACACCCCCGAGGGGCTCGACCTGAACCGCCGCAAGGAACTCCAGGCCACGTGCTTCGGCGGGATGACGCTCGCGCCCCTGTCGCACGGCGCGGTGCCCGGCGACGTCATCTCGGTGGCCCTGACGGACGCGGGGAACCGGGGCGACTACCCGATCTACCCCAACCGGGACCACGGCGCGCCCGAGAAGAACGCCGCCTGGGTCAACCACGGGTTCAAAAACAACGAGACGAGCGCGTGCAACACTTGGGTGGCGAGCGCGGCGGACGTCAGCTGACCCGACTGGAGGACCGTGCACACGCCCGAGGAGCCCAAGAACAACCCGATCGTCCTCATCGGCGTGTTCTCGTTGATCGTGTTGTGCGTGCTGGGTCTCGGCGGCATCACGCAGCTGGAGACGTCCCGTCGGATCAACGGCCGGGCGGTGGCCGCGCCGGGCGCGACCGTCGCGCAGCCCGCGCAGACGGAGGCCCCGCGACCGCGTGCCGTGCACCGGCTGGCCGACCACCCGTTGCTCACGGCGTCCGTGCGGCTGCCCGCGGTGCCGTGCGCGTTGCCCGGCTTCGGCGTGTCGGACGCGGAGCTGTCGGCGTACTACAAGGCCGGCGTGGTGTGCCTGGACCAGGCGTGGCGGCCCGTGCTGGAGCAGGCGAACCTGCCGTTCGACCCGCCCGCGCTGGACACGTCGCCGGACCTGGCCGAGGGACCGTGCGGCTCGGCGCCCGCGGAGAGCGAGGCGGTCGCGTACTACTGCGGTCGCAACAGGACGATCTACATGCCCACGCGGCGGCTGCGCGACAACGGTGGCGGAGAGCGACCGGGATCGCACCTGGCGACGTTGGCGCACGAGTACGGGCACCACGTGCAGGCGTTGACGGGGATGCTGCGCGCGGCGGACGGCAAGATCGTCGACGCGGGCGAGGAGACGCCGGCGGGGCTGGAGATGTCGCGGCGGATCGAGTTGCAGGCCAACTGCTTCGCCGGGATGTTCCTGGTCGCGGTGTCCGGGTCGATCGGGTCCGGGTTGGCGCAGGAGGCGGCGGACGACTTCCAGTACGCCGTGGAGGAGCCGCCGGAGAAGAACGCCCACGGCAGCCCGGACAACCAGTCGGAATGGGCGTCGCAGGGGTTCACCACGGGCGTGACGTCGTCGTGCAACACCTATGCGGCGCCGGCGCCGGCCGTCGCCTGAGAACGCCTGGTCAGCAGGTAGGCGTAGAGGCCGCCGGCCAGGCCGCTCAGGCACAGCAGCAACGTGGTCAGCCGGACGTCGAACGGCACGCCCCCTGGTGTGCTGGCCGCGGCTTGGACGGTGAACTCGCCGCCGGTGTCCGCCGGGACGACCACTTCCACCACCTCGTCCTGCTGATGGCCGCAGCCGTCGAGCCTGGCGGTGTGCGTCCGGTCACCGATCGTCAGTTCGACCCGGTCGTACGCCTGCGCGTCGCCGCAGGAGGCCGGCGCGACGACGGTGGCCGGGGCCCGCTGGAGCTGGGTGGACGTGCGCGGCCACCACGACGCGACCGCTGCCGCGACGGCCACCAGGCCCACGACCAGCAGCACCAGCGCCCACCTGACCGGGCTTCGCGGAACCGCCACAGCGTGGATGGTCGCAGACGGGGTGGGCGGTTGTCGTGCGGGCCGGCGGCTCCGCCGACCTCCCAAACATCACCTGATCGTGATCTTGCCCACCCTCGAACTCCTGTTCGACACTAGTCCCATGCCCCTCACCGCGAAAACCACGGAACCCGTCCGCCCCCGAGCCCGTCGCCGGATGCCCCACCGGGCGCCGCGCCGGGATCTCCGGCCCTGGACCCGCGTGCCGCGCCGGAGAAGCCCGGGGTCCGGCTGGAGCCCTCGACTCCCGCCGCCGTCGTGCGACCACCGGCCGGCGCGGTCCCCGTGCCGCGTGCGTGCGCCCACCTGAGCGCTCTCACCCCACAGGACCACTTGCGTCGAGGGAGACCGGCCCCCTACCCCAGGGTCCGGTCACAGCGGGCCTCACCGCTCTCTCGGGCGACCCCACAACGCCCGCCACATCGCCCACATCGCCCACCGCAACCGGCCGCCCACAAGCGGCGACGGCGGAGGCGTCGGGTGGTAGCAGCGGGGTGCGGACGTGTGAGGGTCACCTGTCCGGGTTTGTCGTGGCCTTGCGGCCGTGGCGGGCGCCGCGACGCAGAATGAGGAGGTGTCGACTGCTGCCAGGGTGCTGGTGATCGAGGACGCGGAGGCGATCGGCGCCGCGGTGAGTTCCGCCTTGCGGGACGCGGGTTACCAGGTGCAGGTCCGGCCGGACGGTCGCGACCTGGAGGGCGACCTGGTCCGGTTCCGGCCGGACCTGGTGGTGCTCGACGTGATGCTGCCCGGTCGGGACGGCTTCATGCTCTTGGAGGTCATCCGGCGGACGTGCGGTGCCGGGGTGGTGATGTTGACCGCCCGGGACGGGGTGTCCGACCGGCTGCGCGGGCTCGACCGGGGTGCGGACGACTACGTGATCAAGCCGTTCGTGCTGGCCGAGCTGGTCGCCCGGGTGAGCGCGGTGCTGCGGCGGCTGGGGCGGACGCCGTCGACCGTGCAGATCGGCGACCTGGTGGTGGACGCCGACTCGGCGGTCGTGATGCGGGGTGACGCGCCGGTCGAGTTGACCGCCACCGAACTGCGCCTGTTGCGGTACCTGGCCGCGCAGCGCGGGCGGGTGGTGGGCAAGACGCAGATCCTCACCGCCGTGTGGGGTTACGAGGACTACGACCCGAACCTGGTCGAGGTGCACGTCAGCGCCCTGCGCCGGAAGTTGGAGGAGCACGGGCCGCGGTTGCTGCACACCGTGCGCGGGCTGGGCTACGTGCTCAGGGCGGACGAGGCGTGAACTTGCGGACCGTCTCGCTGCGCCGACGGGTGACGCTGTCCGCGATCGGCGTGCTCGGCGTCGTGCTGATCGGGGTCGTGTTGCTGGTGGACGCGCTGTTCGCGGCGCAGTCCAAGCGGGACGTCGACACCGCGCTGCTGGAGAAGGCGCGCGTGGCGCAGCAGCTGGTCAGGCAGCGGGTGCGCGGGGCGGAGCTGGTGAACCGGCTGGAAGGCCGGGGCGTGGAGGTCCGGCTGGTCATGCCGGACGGGACGGTGTTCGGGAACGAGCCGGACGGGGAGGTGGCGAACGAGGTCAGTCGGCAGTTGGCCGACGGGTCGAAGATCACGGTGTACGCCGAGGCGGCGGTGATCACGGCGGCGCGGACCAGGCTGCGGCGGTTGTTGCTGCTGGCCGGGATCGGCGCGCTGGCCGTGACGGTCGGGGCGATGCTGCTGGTGGTCCGGCGGGCGTTGGCGCCGTTGGACGCGATGACCACGCTGGCCCGGTCGATCGCGCGCGGCAACCGCGGGCACCGGCTCAACCCGTCGCGGGCGGACACCGAACTCGGCCGGACGGCCGCCGCGTTCGACGACATGCTGGACTCGCTGGAGGGATCGGAGGAGCGGACGAAGCGGTTCGTGGCCGACGCGGCGCACGAGCTGAGGACACCCATCGCGGGCGTGCAGGCGGTCTCGGAAGCGCTGATGCAGACCTCCAGTGCCGAGGAGCGGGAGCGGTTGAACCTGCTGCTGGTGCGCGAGTCGCGGCGGGCCGGGCGGCTGGTCGACGACCTGCTGGCGTTGGCGCGCATCGAGGCCGGTCTCGAACTGCACCGGGAACGGGTCGACCTGCTCGCGTTGGCCGAGGCCGAGGTGGGGCGGACGCAGTTGCTCGCGCCGGACTTCGACATCGTCGCGGAGGGCGAGTCGGCGTTCGTCTCGGGCGACCCGCAGCGGTTGGCGCAGGTGCTGGCGAACCTGGCCGACAACGCCCGCCAGGCCACCGGCCCGTCGGGCAGGGTGCGGCTGCGCGTGTCCAGGGTGGGCAGCTTCGCGCGGCTGGTGGTGTCCGACGACGGTCCGGGCGTGCCGCCGGAGGAGAGGGAACGCATCTTCGACCGGCTGGTGCGGCTGGACGAGGCGAGGGACCAGCGTTCCGGCGGCTCGGGCCTGGGACTCCCGATCGCCCGCGGTGTCGTGCGCGCCCACGGCGGCGAGCTGTCCTGCATCGCGCCCGGCCAGGCCCACTCCGCCACCACGCCCGCACGCGCCACCGGTCTCGGCGGCGCGGCGGGACCACGCACGGCCACAGGCACGGCCACGGCTGCGGGCACGGGCATGGCCGCAGCTGCGGGTGCGGATACGGGCACGGCTGCGGGTGCGGCTGCGGGCACGGCCGCGACCGCAGGTGTGGATGCGGGTGCGGCTGTACCGAGCGCCGATGCCGCGAAGGCCGGCGCGGCTGTCGACGTGACTGTCGGCGCGGTCGCCGACGTGACCGGTGAAGGGTCTGGCGGAGGCCATTCGGCGGCGGGCACCGGACAGCCTGGTGCGGGTACCGACGTGACCGGTGATCGCGGTTCGGCTGCGGGCGCGCGTGGTGCGGACGCGTCGCGACCGGCCCCGGCCGACGGCCCGCAGGGCGGCGTGCCGCCCGGTGATGTCGCGGACCGGCGGGGTGGCCGGAGGGTCGGTTCGGTGGGGGCCGCGTTCGAGGTGCGGATTCCGTTGGCTGGATGACGGGCGGCTGAGTGACGGATGGCCGGGTGCCGGGAGCCGGGGTGCCAGGTGGCGGGGTGCCAGGTGGCGGGGTGGGTCAGGCACTCTTGGGTGGGGTGACCTTCTTGACGTAGAGGAGGCGGTCGCCGGCTTCGACGGCGTCGGCTTCCGGGGCGTCCACTCGGTAGAGGGTGCCGTCGCGCACCACGCCCAGGACGATGTCCGGCAGGTGTCGGGGCGACCCGCCGATCTCCGAGGGTTCCACGTCGCGCTCGGCGATGGCCAGGCCCGCGTCCGGGGTCAGGAGGTCTTCCACCATGTCCACCACGGACGGGGTGGCGGTGGCCATGCCCAGCAGCCTGCCCGCCGTCTCGCTGGAGACCACCACCGAGTCCGCGCCGGACTGGCGGAGCAGGTGCTCGTTCTCGCGCTCCCGCACCGAGGCCACGATCTGGGCCTTCGGCGCCAGCTCGCGGGCGGTGAGGGTGACCAGGACGGCGGTGTCGTCGCGGTTCGCGGCGACGACCACGGCACGTGCGCGGGCGACGCCGGCCACCCGCAGGACGTCGTTGCTGGTGCCGGAGCCGTGGACGGTGACCAGGCCGATGGCGGACGCGGCGTCCAGCGCCTCCTGCGTGGTGTCGACCACGACGATCGAGCCCGGCTCGGTGCCGTCGCCCATGAGGGCGCTCACGGCGGACCGGCCCTTCGTGCCGTACCCGATGACGACGACGTGGTCCCGCACCTTGATCCTCCACTTCTGGATGCGCAGCGCCTGCCGCGAACGCTCGGTGAGCACTTCGAGGGTCGTGCCGACCAGGACGATCAGGAAGAGCACCCGCAAGGGGGTGATCACCAGGACGTTGACCAGCCGCGCCGACGAACTGGCCGGGGCGATGTCACCGTATCCGGTGGTCGACAGCGACACCGTCGCGTAGTACACCGCGTCCAAGAGGGACAGGCCGTCCCCGTTGACGTCACGGTAGCCGTCACGGTCGATGTAGACGATCAGCACGGCCGCCATGAGCGCGCCGAGAGCGCCGACCACCCGCTTGAGGATCGCGCGGACCGGGCTCTGCACCGTGTCCGGCATCCTGACCACGCCGACGAGCGAGTGGCCGGGCCGGTCGGCCAGCGGTTCTCCCGGGCTGGTGCGGCGGATCACGACAACCTCTCCGGCAGCAGCCGCCACAACCGGGCGGCGGCCTCGGCGCCGCGGAGCAGCAGCGGCACGACGACGCGTTCGTCGGGCGCGTGGATCCGATCATCCGGCAACGTCGCGCCGAGGTACACCACGGGCACGCCCAGCCACTCGTGCAGCAGCGCCGCCGGACCGGAGCCACCCGTCCGGCTGAACCGCACGGGCTGTTCGAACGCGGCCTGCACGGCGTCGCGCACCGCTTCCACCGCCGGGTGGGAGACGTCCACCGCGTAGGGCGGCGCGCCGTCACCGCGCGCGATCACCTCGGCGCGCAACCCGGCCGGGGTGTGCCGGGCCACGAACTCGCGCAGCGCGTCCGCCACCCGTTCCGGCCGCTGGTCGGGCACGAGCCGGAACGACAGCTTCACCGACGCACGCGCGGGCACGATCGTCTTCAGCCCCGGCCCGGTGTAGCCGCCCTCGATGCCGTTGACCTCCGCCGTGGGCCGCACCCAGACCCGTTCGAGGGTCGACCAACCGGGCTCGCCGGCCAGTCCCTGGGCACCGCCGGCGTTCGCCAGCCACTCCGCCTCGTCGAACGGCAACGCCGCGTAATCGGCGCGTTCGGCGGCGGTGGGTTCGATCACATCGGTGTAGAAGTCACGCAGCCGGACGCGCCCGTCCTCGTCGTGCAGCGCCGCGACGAGCCGCGCAATCGCCGTCGCCGGGTTCGGCACGCTGCCACCGGCCCGCCCCGAGTGCACGTCGGACGTCCCGCCGGTGAACACGACCTCCGCCCCGTACACCCCGCGCTGACCCGTGCACACGGTCGGCGCGTCACGCCCGTACAGCGGTGTGTCGGTGAACACCACGAGGTCGCACGCGAGGTCGTCGCGGTGGTCGTCGAGCAGCCGGGTCAGGTGCGGCGAGCCGGCCTCCTCCTCGCCCTCCACGAACAGCTTCACGGTCACCGCCGGCTGCGCCGCGCCGGTCGCCGCGAGGTGCGCCCGCATTCCGAGCAGGTGCATCGCGACCTGGCCCTTGTCGTCGCTGGCACCCCGGCCGAACAGCTCCTCGCCGATCACCGTCGCCTCGAACGGGGGATGGTGCCACTGCTCGACCGGGTCGACCGGCTGCACGTCGTGATGGCCGTAGACCAGCACGGTCGGCGCGTCGGGATCGGCGGCCGGCAGGCACGCGTACACGGCGGGCAGCGCCGGGCCCTCGTCCCAGACCCGCACGTCGGGCCACCCGTCCCGGCGCAGCGCGTCGGCCAGCCAGTGCGCGGACGCGGCCACGTCGCCGTGGTGGGCCGGGTCGGCGCTGATCGACGGGATGGCCAGCCACTCGCGCAGGCCGATCAGGAAGTCGTCGGCGAACGCGGCCACGGCCGCCCGCTCGGGCTGTTCGGGTTTTTCGGGATCACCGCTCACGGTGCGGGAGGATAGCCCCGGACGAGCCCTGGGAGCGCCGTTCGGCGGACGACGTGACAGGGTGGCCCCATGGAACCCACTCGTTCCCGTTCCCGGTCGGCGCTCGCGCTGGCCGGACTGCTCGGCGTCGCGGGTGTCACGCACTTCGCCAAGCCGAAGCCGTACGACGCCATCGTGCCGCGCGCGCTGCCGGGCAAGCCCCGGACCTGGACGTACCTGTCCGGGGTCGCCGAGTTGGCGCTGGCGGCGGCGGTCGCCGTGCCGCGCACGCGAGGTGTCGGCGGGAAGTTGGCGGCCGGGTTCTTCGCGGCGGTGTTCCCGGCCAACGTCAAGATGGCCTGCGACCTCCGGACGAAGTCACCCAGGGTGAAGGCCGTCGCGTACGGCCGGTTGCCGTTGCAGGTGCCGCTGATCCTGTGGGCCTTGCGCGTAGGACGCTCAACTCCCTGATCACTCTCGGCACTGGGTTCGACACCCAGCGCGGCCGAGGGTCTGTCATCGAAACCGCAACCAGTCCTAGGATGCCCGAGTGCAACCGCTCCTCCACCCTGCCGCGACGGCGTTGGGTTGGCGCGGCACCGTCGTGCCCGACGTCGCCGTGCTGGGCCACCAGGTGTCGGCCGTCGTGCGGGTTCGTGCCGACGTGCACGAGTGGCGCAGCGCGAACGGCTGGCCGCCGCAGGCCGACCCCTCGTGGTTCCGCTCGTGGTTCGAGCCGGCCGCGCACGACCAGCTGCCCGTGCCCGCCGTCGAGCTGGTCGGTGTGCTGGTGGGTGAGTCCACGGTCGACCGCGCGCTCCAGTCGTGCGGGACGTTGATGACGCTCGCGCCGTGCTCGGTCGTGCTCCCGGCGCCGCTGGGCGAGCAGGCGTGGCCGCTGATCGAGCTCGACTACTACGGCATCGGCGTGGTCGCGGTGGACGCCGCGGGCGCGGCCGAGCTGCTGGTGCCGCCGGAGGACCGGTCGACGGAGTTCGGGCCGTCGCTGTTCGGGCGGTGGCTGCTGGAAGTGCTCTACGACCGGGTGTTGAAGGAAGTGCCCGCGCACGCGCGGGTGAACACCTAGGCAGGGATCGAGCGGAGCAGCCCGCGCAGGCCGTCGGCGTCCAGCAGGTCGGCGGGGCGCAGCGTGTGGTCCTGGCGGACGTAGTGGAACGCCGCCCGCACCTTCTCCACCGGTGTCCCGGTCAACGCCGCCCACGCCAGCCGGTAGGCCGCGAGCTGCACCGACAGCGCCGGCAGGCGGTCCGGCTCCGGCACCGCGCCGGTCTTCCAGTCGACCACGGTCCAGCCGCCGTCGTCGTCGGCGAACACCGCGTCCATCCGGCCGCGCACGGACAGGCCGTCGATCTCCGCCTCGAACGGCACCTCGACGTCGTGCGGGACGCGGTCGGCCCACGTGCTCGCCAGGAACGCGTCCTGGAGACGGGTGAGGTCGGTGTCCGGCGCCGCGCCCTCGTCGGCCGCGCCGGGCAGCTCGTCCAGGTCGAACAGGCGGCTCGCGCCGAACCGCTGTTCCAGCCAGGTGTGGAACGCCGTGCCGCGACGGGCCAGCGGGTTGGGCGGGAACGGCAGGGGACGGCGCAGCCGGCGGGCGAGCAGGTCCGGGTCGGCGGCGAGCTCGACCAGCTGGCTGACCGAGAGGTGGTCGGGCAGGACGACGCGTTCCCGGCGGTCGGCGGCGGCGGCGCGTTCGGCGAGGAGGACGTCGACGTCGCGGGCCCAGCCGTCCGGATCGTCATCGTCGTCAAGGACATCGGAGACCTCGGACACCCCGGGAACCTCGGAGAGCTCGGGGGCCGGCGGTGTCTCGAAGTCCGGCTCCGATTCCGGTCCGAAGTCGGCTTCGAAGTCCGGCTCGTAGCCCGGTTCGAAGTCCGGCGGTTCGGGGGGCAGGTCGAGGTCCGGCTCGGGCGGCAGGTCCGGCTCCGGCTCGGCCGGCCGGTCGAGGTCGAGGTCCGGCTCCGGCGGTGCGGACAGGTGGCGGTCCAGGGCGGTCAGGACGAGGTCGGCTCCCTCGGCCACGGCGGCACGGCGCTTGCCCAGCGGGTCGGCCGGCCACTGGGCCGTCTTCGTCTGCGACGCGAGCGGGTTGGGCTCGTCGTCGGCGGGTCGGGCGGCCCAGTGGACGATGTCGGCGGGTGGGTGGTCGGCGGCCAGCACCGACTCCCGGACCTCGGTCAGGAACGCCGACGGCCCCTTGGGCTTGTCGCCGGTCTCGCCCCACCAGTGCCCCGACACCAGCAGGCTGTGCTCGGACCTGGTCAGCGCCACGTACAGCAGCCGCCGCTCCTCCACCAGCCGCCGGGCGTCGAAGTCGTCCTCGTGCCCGGCGAGCGCCTCCTCCACCTCCTTGCGGTTGGCGCCGGGCGCGATGCGCAGCGTCGGCAGGTCCTCGGCGTCACCGCGCAGCTCGGCGGGCAGCTCCGCCACCGAGCGCAGCCAGCTGGACGACTTCTTCCGGCCCGGGAACACGTCCTTCACCACGTGCGGCACGGCGACGATGTGCCACTCCAGGCCCTTCGCCGAGTGCATGGTCAGCACCTGCACCCGGTTCTCGGCCACCTCCACCTCACCGGGTTCCAGGCCGTCCTCGGCCTGTTCGGCGGTGTAGAGGTAGTCGAGCAGCGCGGGCAGGGTGGCCGACGGGCTGGCGGCGGCGAAGTCGTTGACCACGTCGGCGAACGCGTCCAGGTGCGCCCGACCGACACCGCCCGGCCGGGCCATCGCCTCGATGTCCAGCAACAGGGTGCGCTCGACGTCGGCGACCAGCTCGGGCAGCGGCTGGACCAGGCGCCGGCGCAACGCCGACAGCTCCCCGCCCAGCCGCCGGATCCGCCGGTACCCCTCGGCGGAGTACGCGGTCGGGTCGCCCGGGTCGTCCAGCGCGTCCGCGAGACCGGCCTGCTCGGCGTGCTCGCCGGGCAGCGCGTCCGCGATCACGGCCAGCGGGTCGGCCGCCACGGCCTGCCTGCTCGGCGCGCCCGCCAGGTCACGCGCCCGCGTCCACAACGCCGCCAGGTCGTAGGCGGCGATCCGCCAGCGCGAGCCGGTGAGCAGGCGGGCGGCGGCGGTGCCGGCCAAGGGGTCGACCAGCACGCGCAGGGCGCTGGTCAGGTCGCGCACCTCCGGCTCGTCCAGCAGCCCGCCCAGGCCGACGACCTCCACCGGCAGGCCGCGGTCGCGCAGCGCCGCCGCGATGTTCGCCATGTCCGAACGGCGGCGCACCAGCACGGCGGCGGTCGGCGGCTCGTCGCTGCCGTCCAGGTGCTGCTCCCACTGCGCGGCGACGGTGTCGGCCACCCAGTCCAGCTCCTGCCGCACGTCGTCGAACAACCCGACCCGCACGTCACCCGGCCCGGCGCCGGCACGGGCCCGCAGCTCGTCCACGTCCAGGCCCATGGCGCGCAGCGGCGCGGACACGGCGTTGGCCAGGGCCAGCACCTCCGGCGGGTTGCGGAAGCTGGTGAGCAGGCCGTACTTCTTCGCGGGCGGGAAGTCGTGCACGAACCGGGGCAGGTTCGCCGCCGACGCGCCGCGCCAGCCGTAGATCGCCTGCGCCGGGTCCCCCACCGACGTCACGGACATCGGCTCGCCGCGCCCGAACAACGACCGCAGCAGCACGCGTTGCGCGTGACCGGTGTCCTGGTACTCGTCGAGCAGCACGGCCCCGTAGCGCTCCCGTTCGCCGCGCACGACCTCCGGGTACTCGGACGCGAGCCGGGCGGCCAGGGACATCTGGTCGGCGAAGTCCATCGCCGCCTCACGCCGCTTGCGCGCCTGGTACGCCTCCAGCAGCGGGATCAGGTTGACCCGCAACCGCTGGGCGTTCACCACGGCCTTCAGCGACTCCGGCAGGCCGTCGCGCTGCCGCGCGGTCTTGGGCGCGTTCTCGATCACCGCGCACAGCCGCTCGGCGTGCCGCCACAGCGCGACCGGGTCGACCAGGTGCTCGCCCAGCTCGCCGGCCAGCGCGAGCAGGTAGCCGGTGACGGTCGCGGGCACCTTGTCGGTGTCCAGGTCGTCGTTCCAGGTCGACACCACGCGGTGCGCGAGCTGCCACGCGGCGGTCTCGGTGAGCAGCCGCACGCCCGGCTCCACGGGCAGCCGCAGGCCGTGCTCGCCGACCAGCCTGCCCGCGTACGCGTGGTAGGTCAGGATGACCGGTTCGGTGGTCAGCACCGCGGCCCGTCGTTCGCCGCTGGGGTCGAGCCGGTCGAGCAGGGTGGAGCCGCCGAGCCGGCGCAGCCGCAGCCGGACGCGGTCGGACAGCTGGCGCGCGGCCTTGCGGGTGAACGTCAGGCCCAGGACGCGGTCGGGGGTGACGAAGCCGTTGGCGACGAGGTAGACCACGCGGGCGGCCATCGTCTCGGTCTTGCCCGCCCCGGCGCCGGCCACGACCAGCGCGGGCGCGGTGGGCGCGGCGATCACGGCGGCCTGCTCGGGCGTCGGCTTGGGCAGGCCGAGCGCCTCGGCGACCTCGAACGGGCCGGCGAGCGCCACCGGCTCACCCGCCACCCGTTCGACCCCGTTCGGCACGACCACGTCCCGCATTCTCCGTGGTCGGGTCCCGGCTGCTTCGGCGACCCGCAGGGCGGGGCCGAATTGGCTGTTCAGGACCGTGCTAGTGGCTCACCTGGCGACCGGAGGAGTGCACCGGGCAGGTGGTGCGGGCCGGGCAGCGATCACAGTCCGCGTTCTCGCTGGCCTGGTAGGACGGTCCGACGCTGGACCCGGCGGCCAGCTGCACGGCCTCCAGCCACACCCGCACGCCCTGCTCGTCCAGCGGCACCTGCTCCCGTTCGACGGCGCCGGTCTTGCGGTCCTCCTTGGCCACGTACAGCAGGCGCGCGCCGCCCGGGTCGGTGCCCAGGCCCAGGTGCGTGAAGCCGCCCAGCGCCGTCGCCAGCTGGTAGACCGCGAGCTGCGGGTGCTCCTGCGCCTTGTCCTTGCTCACCGGGGACTTGCCGGTCTTCACGTCCACCACGACCGGCCGGCCCTCGCGGTCGGTCTCCAGGCGGTCGACGCGGCCTCGCACGCGCAGCTTCGGGCCGCTGTCGGGTCGGGGGATCTCGACCGAGATCTCCTCCTCGACCGCGACCTGGGTGAGCTGGGAGCGGCTGGACGCGAGCCAGTCCAGGAACGTGTCGAGCATCCGCTCCACCCGGATCCGCTCGCGCCGGGAGAACCAGGGCGCGCCCGCGTCCACCGCGGCCCACGCCTCGTCCAGCTTGACCCGCAGCTCCTTCTCGTTCGCGCCGGTCGCGGCGGCCTGCGCCAGCGCGTGCACGAGCGTACCGGTGATCGACGCCAGCTCGGCCGGGTCCTGCCCGCCGTGCCGTTCGACGACCCAGCGCAGCGGGCACTTCGCCAGCGTCTCGACGGTCGACGGCGACACGCTGACCGTGTGCTCGTCCGTCCACAGCGGACTGTCGGTGGTGACCTCCGCCAAGCCGTACCAGGAATCCGGGTGCGCGCCCGGCACGCCTTGCGCCGCCAACCGGGCGAGCTGGCCGGCCGCGCGCTCCCGGCGCCCGGCCGGCTCGTCGTCGGAGCACACGACCCGGCGCAGCTCGCCGACCAGCTCGGCCAGCACCAGCCCGCGCTCGGGGGTGAACGTCGGCCGTTCCGGCTCGTCGGTGGACAGCTCCTCGATCTCGTCCAGGAACCGTGACGGCTGCTCGTCCTCCCCGCGCACGGCGCTGACCAGCAACGTCCGCCGGGCCCGGCTCGCCGCGACGAGCAGCAGCCGCCGTTCCTCGGCCAGGATCGGCGCGACCGCGGACACCGTCTCCACCGACACTCCCGCGACCACGTCGACCATGCGCTCCACGCCGAGCAACGACCCGCGCAGCCGCAGGTCGGGCCAGCTGCCCTCCTGCACGCCCGGCACCGCGACGACCGTCCACTCGCGACCGGCGGCGGCGTGCGCGGTCAGCACCGACACCGCTTCGCCGGTGGGCGCGGCGGCGGCCAGCGTGTCGCCGACGATCTCCTGCGCGGCCAGGTAGTCCGCGAAGCCCTCGGCGCCCGAGCCGGGCAACCGGTCCACGTACTTCGCGGCGGCCTCGAACAACGCCACGATCGCGTCCAGGTCCCGGTCGGCCTGCATGCCGGCGGTGCCGTGCCGCGCGGACTGCGCCACCCAGCGCAGCTCCAGGCCGGTGGTCTGCCACAGCTCCCACAGCACCTGCTCGACGGTCACACCGTCGGCGATCCCCTTGCGGGCCTTGCGGAGCAGGCCGGCGACACGTCGGGCCGGCTGCGCCTCGGCGTCCTCCAGCGCGGCCAGCCGGTCGTCCGACTCGATCACCTCGATCAGCAGCTCGCCGCTGGGCCGGTCGCGGCCCGCGGCCAGCTCCAGGCGCCGCAGGCCGCGGCGCAGGCGGCGCAGCGCCAGCGGGTCGGCGCCACCGAGCGGGGACGCCAGGAGCATGGCGGCGGTGTCCTCGTCGAGGCTGCCGGGCACGGCCGCGCAGCGCAGCAGCGCCAGGAACGGCATCACGGCCGGTTGGCGCGCCAGCGGCAGCTCGTCGCGCGGCACGGCCACCGGGACGCCCGCCGCGAGCAGGGCGCGTTGCAGGACCGGGAGGGACCTGGTGGCCGAGCGCGCCACGACCGCCATGTGCGACCACGGCACCTCGTCGATCAGGTGGGCCCGGCGGAGCTGGTCGGCCACCCAGCTCGCCTCCTGGGCGGCGGAGGCGAACAGGCGGACCTGGACGTTGCCCGTGCCGTCCGCCGGGGAGACCGCGCGGGTGGGCGACGCGCCGGGCAGGCGGCCGGCGAGCCTGCCCACCGCGGCTCTGATCTCCGGCGCCATCCGGTGGCCCGTGGTGAGCACGACCGCCGGGCCGTCCGCCTCGGCCAGGAGGGTGGGATCCGCGCCGCGGAAGGAGAACACGGCCTGGTCGGGGTCGCCCGCGAGGACGAACTCGTGCGCGGCCTCGCCCAGCACGCGGATGAACTCGTGCTGCAACGGGTCGAGGTGCTGGGCGTCGTCGACCAGGAGGTGCCTGACGCGCCGCTGCTCGGCGGCGAGGACGTCCGGTTCGGTCTGGAAGGCCAGCAGCGCGCTGCCGACCAGCTCGGCCGCGTCGAACGACGGCGCGTGCCCCTGCCCGCTGCTGGACAGCAGGTTGACCTGCTCGTACTGGGTGGCGAACAGGCCGGCCGCGACCCACTCCTCGCGGGAGTGCTTGCGCCCCAGCTCGGTGAGGTCTTCCGGGGCGAGGCCGCGTTCGGTGGCGCGGAGCATCAGGTCGCGCAGCTCGTGCGCGAAGGCGGGCAGCGCGAGGGCGGGGCGCAGGCGTTCCGGCCACTTCGCGGCGCCCATGCTCACGTCACCGGCGAGCAGCTCGCGCACCACCGCGTCGTGCTCGGGGCCGGACAGCAGGCGTGGCGCGGGTTCGCCCTGGTGCAGTGCCTGCGCGCGCAGGACGGCGAAGGCGTAGGAGTGGACGGTCCGGACCAGCGGTTCCTGCGTGGTCGGCAGCGCGCCGTCACCCCGGGCTCCGGTCAGCAGGCGGGTGATGTGGGCGCGCATCGCCTCGGCCGCACGCCGGTTGGGCGCGAGGACCAGCACGTTCTCCGGGTGCACGCCGCCGTGCAGCACCCGGTGCGCCACGACTTCGGCCAGCAACGTCGTCTTGCCCGTGCCGGGGCCGCCGAGCAACCGCAACGGTCCGCCCGCGTGGTCGAACACGGCGCGTGCGGGCGCGTCCCAGTCCCGCCGGGGCTCCTCCTGCCGCACCCGGCGCACCAGCAACGGCGCCCTGTTCCCTGCCACGGGGAGCCATGCAATCACAGACCACCGACACGCTCCCGGGCGCACGTGGAAAGCTGTGCCGGTGGACGAAGAGTTGCACGAGATGGTTCGCGCCGTCGTGCGCAGGATCCCGCGCGGCCGGGTCGCGACCTACGGTGACGTGGCCGACATCGCCCGCGCGCCGTCGCCCCGCCTGGTCGGGCAGGTGCTCAACCAGGACGGGCTCGACCTGCCGTGGCACCGGGTGCTCCGCGCCAACGGCACGTGCGCGCCCCACATCGCCGACGAGCAGCTGCAACGGCTGCGCGAGGAGGGCGTGGTGGTCGAGGGGAGCAAGGTCGACCTGCGCACGTACCGCTGGGAGGACGCGGTCAAGGAAAAGGCGGAGGAGCCGCCGGCCCTGTTCTGACCGCCGCCGGGGTGACCCGCGCCTCGACGCGGGCCACCTCGTCCGCGATCTCGGGGTCCCGGGTCATCGCGGCGGCCAGGCGCAGGTGCGGCAGCGCCTCGGCGTGCCTGCTCTGCCTGCTGAGCGTGCGGCCCAGCAGCAGCCGCGGGTAGCCGTCGGACGGGTCGAGGTCCACCAGGGTCCTCAGCACGCCTTCGGCCTTGCCCAGCGCGGCGGACTTGAAGTGCGCCAGCGCGAGCTCGGTCAGCACGGTCCGGTCGCGCGGCGCGTGCTCGGCCGCCTCGGCCAGGTAGCGCGCCGCGCCGCTCGGGTCGCCGGACGCGCGGAACAGGCGTCCCTTGCGCAGCAGCTCAAGGACATCGGTCATGACAGCTCCTCGTCCGCCGCGGTGACGTGCGGCACGTGCGTGACGCCCAGTCGCCCGGCTTGGAAGTCTTCGACGGCTTGCAGGATCTCGGCCCGCGTGTTCATCACGAACGGTCCGTAGCGGGCGACCGGCTCGCGCAGCGGCAGTCCGCCCAGGACCAGGACGTCCCAGGTGGTGTCGGCGCGCATGGTGAGCGCGGCCCCGTCGCCGAAGGTGGCCAGCTGCCCTTCGTCGAGCGGGCGGCGGTCGGCGCCGACCGTGCCGCGTCCGGACAGGACGTAGACCATCGCGGTGAAGTCCTCGGGCCAGGGGATGGTCAGGTGGGCGTGCGGGCTGATCGTGGCGTGCAGGTAGGTGATCGGCGTGTGCGTCATGCCGGGGCCCTGGTGCCCCGCCACGTCGCCGGCGATCACGCGGACCAGCGCGCCGCCGTCGTCGCCGGACAGCAGCCTGGTGTTCTCGGGCTTGATGTCCTGGTAGCGCGGCGGCGTCCACTTGGCGGCCTTCGGCAGGTTGACCCACAGCTGCACGCCGTGGAACAGCCCGCCCTTGGCCACCAGCTCCTGCGACGGCAGCTCGGAGTGGAGCACCCCGGAACCGGCGGTCATCCACTGCGTGCCGCCGTTGGTGATCACCCCGCCGCCGCCCGCGGAGTCCCGGTGCTCGAAGACGCCGTCGATCAGGTAGGTGACGGTCTCGAAACCGCGGTGGGGGTGCCAGGGCGCGCCCTTCGCCTCGCCGGGGCCGTACTCGACCGCGCCCATGTGGTCGAGGAGCAGGAACGGGTCCGCGTCGGCGAGCTCCACGCCCGGGAAGGGGCGGCGGACCTGGAAGCCCTCGCCTTCGAGGAACCGCCGCGCCCGCACGACCCGGCGCACGCCGCGCCACGCGGTGGTGGACTCCGGCAGCCGGGGCAGGCGGGGCAGGGTCAGGGTGTCGGCGGTGACGGCGGGCATGGCTGCCTCCTCGGGCGGTGACCGCCCGGGTTCGGCGGTCTCACCCGCGTCAACCTAGTTGAAACCTCAACTATTCCTGGCCCGTCGCCGGACGCCGTTCGACGCTTGAGCGTTCAACTCGGGGTACGCGAACGTAGGACTCTCGCGTTCTGAACGTAGGACTCGCGGGTCAGGCGACGTCCTGGAAGCAGCGGGCCTCGTAGTAGCGGAGGAGGACGGCTTCGACGACGCGCAGGTGGGCGCCGATCGGGGCGGCGACGACGGCGGCGCCGGAGTCGGCGACGACGCGGTGGAAGAGCCCCGGCGCCAGCAGCCACGAGGCGACGGCCACGCGGCCCGAGGCGGCGGCGACCACGTCCCCGATGCGGGGCTGAGCGGTGGCGGCGTAGCCGATGGTCACCGGACCCACCCGGCGGGACAGGGCGGTGGCGATGGCGCGGACGTCGGCCAGCGCGCGCGGGTCGGAGGAGCCGGCGGCGGCCAGGACGACCGAGTCGCCCGACGTCCAGCCCGCCTCGGTCAAGCGGGCCAGGAGGGCGGGGAGGAGAGCCGGGCCGATCGGGTCCGTGATCACCGCGTCGGGGTGGCCCGAGGCCTCCACCTGGGCCGGGATGTCCACCCGGACGTGGTAGCCGGCGGCCAGGAAGGCGGGCACGACGACGGCCGGCCCGGAGACGGACCTCAGCACGGAGGTGACGTCCGGCTGCCGCACATCGGCGTAGGCGACCCGCACGGGGACGCCGCCGAGGCGGGCGCGGACGAGGGAGGCGATCTCCTCCACGACGACGGCGCCGGCGGGGTCGCGGGTGCCGTGCGCGACGAGAACCAGGGTCATACGGCCACTCCGGCGGGGTCCATGGCCAGGCGGTAGCCGCGCTTGACGACGGTGGCGACCATGCGCGGTTCGCCCAACGCCGAGCGCAGCCGGCCGATGGCGGTTTCCACGGCGTGCTCCTCCCCGCCGCTGGGCAGCGCGGCCAGCAGGTCGCGGCGGGACACGACCCGGCCGCGCGCGGCGGCCAGGACGCGCAGCACGGCCATCGGCGCGGGTGGGACGGGCCGCAGTTCGCCGTCCACCACGACGGCCTGGCCGCGCAGTTCCACGTCACGGGCCGCGATGCGCAGCTTGGTCGCGCGGGCGGGCAGTTCCAGGGTCAGTTCACGGGCCAGCGCGCCGATGCGGGCGCGGGCGGGTTGCACGACCGGCACGCCGGCCGCGACGAGGGGGCTCGCGGTGATCGCGCCGACGCCCACCACCAGCACGTCCCGGCGCAGCAACGAGACCAGCTCGGCCTGCTTGCCCATGGCCTCGGCGGTCCGCAGCACGGAGGCGGCGGCGGGCGCGCTGGTGAACGTCAGCGCGTCCACCTGGCCCGCCAGCACCGCCTCCAGCAGCCGTTCCAGAGGCGCGGGGTCGGCCGGGCCGGTCCAGCGGTAGACGGGGACCTCGACGACCGTGGCACCGGCCGCGCGCAAGGTCGACGTGAACTCCGGCAGCGGCTCGCCGTGCAGCTGCACGGCGATGCGCAGGCCGGACACACCGGAGCGCAGCAGGTGGTCGAGCAACTCGGCGTTGCTCTCACCCTCCGGCGACCACGCCTCCACCAACCCGGCGGCACGCACCGAGCCCCGCGCCTTCGGCCCCCTGGCCAGCACCCGCGCCCCGGACAGCCGGGACAGCAGGCGCGCGCCGAGCCCCCACCCCTCCGCGGCCTCCACCCAGCCGCGGAAGCCGATGCCGGTGGTCGCCACGGCGACGTCCACCTGGTCATCCACCACCGCCTTGGTCGCGGCCAGCAGCTCCGCGTCGTCGGGCAGCGGCACGATCCGGATCGCGGGACCGTGCAGCACGGTCGCGCCCTTGCGCTCCAGCAGGGCGCCGAGCTCGTCGGCCCGCCGGGCGGCGGTCACACCGACCGTGTACCCGGCCAGCGGGGCGGCGGTCACGGTGACCCGACCTGGATGACGCCGTCGGTCACGACCACCGGGTGCACCGGCACCCCGGTCGAGGGGTCGTCCAGGCACTTGCCGGTGGAGAGCTCGAACGCCTGCTTGTACACCGGGGACACGACCACCGGCACGCCGCCGCGGTCACCGACGATGCCGCGCGACAGCACGGCCGCGCCGCTGAACGGGTCGATGTTGCCCAGCGCGTGCACGGTCCCGGCCGAGGTGAGGAACACCGCCACCTGGGAACCGTCGGGCAGCAGGGCCGCCACCCCCCGGTCGGGCTGCAGGGCGCTCAACTCGCACACAGGTGTCATCGGGAAACCTCCGCCTGGCCAACAGTGGGAACACCCAGCAGAACCGGCACCTTCTGGCCGCGCTCCTCGCGGAACGTGATGGTCGGGTCGGGAGTGCCGGGCGCGTTGACGAACGAGGTGAAGCGGGACAGCTTCTCCGGGTCCTCCAGCACGCCGCGCCACTCGTCGGCGTAGTTGTCCACGTGCTTGGCCATCGCGGCTTCCAGGTCGGCGCAGATGCCGAGGCTGTCGTCCACGATGACGTCGCGCAGGTGGTCCAGCCCGCCTTCCAGCGACTCGATCCACGTCGAGGTGCGCTGCAACCGGTCCGCGGTGCGGATGTAGAACATCAGGAACCGGTCGATCAGCTTGATCAGGGTCTCGGTGTCCACGTCGGACGCGATCAGGTCGGCGTGGCGCGGGGTGAAGCCGCCGTTGCCGCCGACGTAGAGGTTCCAGCCGTTCTCGGTCGCGATGATGCCGAAGTCCTTGCCGCGCGCCTCGGCGCACTCGCGCGCGCAGCCGGACACGGCGGACTTGAGCTTGTGCGGCGACCGCAGGCCGCGGTAGCGCAGCTCCAGCGCGATGGCCAGCGACACGGAGTCCTGCACGCCGTAGCGGCACCACGTGGTGCCGACGCACGACTTCACCGTGCGCAGCGCCTTGCCGTAGGCGTGCCCGGACTCGAACCCGGCGTCCACCAGGCGCTTCCAGATCTCCGGGAGCTGGTCGACGGTCGCGCCGAAGAGGTCGATCCGCTGGCCGCCGGTGATCTTGGTGTAGAGGCCGAAGTCGCGGGCGACCTCGCCGATGACGATCAGCTTCTCCGGCGTGATCTCGCCGCCCGGGATGCGCGGCACGACCGAGTAGGTGCCGTTGCGCTGCATGTTGGCCAGGAAGCGGTCGTTGGTGTCCTGGAGGGTGGCCTGCTCGCCCTCCAGCACGTGGCCGTTGTCCAGCGACGCGAGGATCGAGGCGACGGCGGGCTTGCAGAGGTCGCAGCCGGCGCCGCGGCCGTGCCGGGAGATCAGCTCGGTGAACGTGGTGATGCCGGTGGAGCGGACGATCTCGAACAGGTCGGCGCGCGAGTGGTCGAAGTGCTCGCACAGCGCGCGGGACTGCTCGACGCCGCACTCGGAGAGCAGCTTCTTCAGCATCGGCACGCACGAGCCGCAGCCGGTGCCCGCCTTGGTGCACGCCTTGATGCCCGGCACGTCCACCGCGTCGCCGGAGTCGACCACGTCCACGATCTGCTGCTTGGTGACCGCGTGGCACGAGCACACCTGCGCGTCGTGCGGCATGGACAGCTCGACGCCGCCCTCCGGCCCGATCAGCGCCACCGGGTCGCCCGGGACGGGCCTGCCGACCAGCGAGCGCAGGATCGTGTACTTGGACGCGTCGCCGACCAGGATGCCGCCGAGCAGCGTCTTGGCGTCGTCGGACACCACGACCTTGGCGTAGGTGCCCGCCACGGCGTCGTTGACGACGACCTCCAGCGCGCCCTCCTGCTTGGCGTGCGCGTCGCCGAACGAGGCGACGTCCACGCCGAGGAGCTTGAGCTTGGTGGACAGGTCGGCGCCGGGGAACTCGGCGGAGCCGCCGAGCAGCCGGTCGGCCACGACCTCGGCCATGGAGTAGCCGGGCGCGACCAGCCCGTAGACCATGCCGCCGAGGTTGGCGCACTCGCCGATGGCGTAGACGTCGTCATCGGAGGTGCGGCACGCCTGGTCGACCACGATGCCGCCGCGTTCGCCGACGGTGAGGCCGAACGAGCGGGCCAGCTCGTCGCGCGGCCGGATGCCCGCGGAGAACACCACGACGTCCAGGTCGAGCTCGACGCCGTTGGACAGCTTGGCGATGAGCCGCTCGCCGTCCTGCTCGATGGAGGACGCCGACGTGCCGGTGTGCACGGTCAGGTCCAGCTTCTCCACCAGGCGCTTGAGCAGGCCGCCGCCACCCTCGTCCACCTGCAACGGCATCAGCCGCGGGCCGAGTTCGACCACGTGCGGGGAGATGCCCATGCCGCGCAGCGCGTTCGCCGCCTCCAGGCCGAGCAGTCCGCCGCCGAGCACCATGCCCGCGTGCCGGCCGGCCGCGCGGGCCGACTCGACCGTGGCGCGGATGCCGTCCAGGTCGTCGATGGTGCGGTAGACGTGGCAGCCGGGCAGGTCGCGGCCGGGCACGGGCGGCACGAACGGCACCGAGCCGGTGGCCAGCACCAGCGCGTCGTAGGGCTGCGCCCGGCCCTTTGTGGTGCGCACGACCTTGTTGTCGCGGTCGATGTGCACGACCTTGTCGTCCAGGTGCAGCACGACCGCGTCGTCCTCGTGCGGCGCGAGGCTCAGCGAGCCCGCGTCCCAGCTGTCCACGTAGGACGACAGCGCGACCCGGTCGTAGGCGGGACGGGTCTCCTCGGCGAACACGACGATCCGCCACTGGCCGGTGACGTCCTTCTCGCGGAGCGCCTCCACGAGACGGTGACCGACCATGCCGTGACCGACCACTACGAGCGTTCGCGTCATGGGACCAATCCCTCCTTCTGCCCGGGTCAATGCTCACCGGGCACCGTGTCGTGCCTAGGTCGCGAATGTTTCGCAGGCGTTAAAGGAGCCTCACGCCGCACTTCAGAGCGTTGTGTGCGTCACACCCCGGCGTAAGCGAGGCTCGGCACGCGGGCGAAGACCCGCCGGCGGAGGTAGAACCACCAGGTGGTGGCCAGGCAGAGGCCGTAGAACACCAGGAACGCGGTGAGCGCGGGCGCCAGCGTCTTGCTGCCCTCGAGCGAGAACTTGAACACCAGGTTCACCAGCACGCCGCCGAACGCGCCGATCGCGCCCGCGATGCCGACCACGGCGGCGGCCTGCCGCTTCGCCGAGCGGATGTCCTCGGCCTGCGCGGCGAAGATCGCCGGGATCATCCGGTAGGTCGAGCCGTTGCCGATGCCGGCCAGCACGAACAGCGCGATGAACGAGCCGAAGAACAGCGCGAAGCTGCGGACCTCGATGCTGATCAGCAGGCCGACCGTGCCCACCGCCAGGCCGACGAACACGGCCACGGTGATCCGCGCGCCGCCGAACCGGTCGGACAGCCAGCCGCCGAACGGCCTGCTCACCGAGCCGATGAGGGCGCCGAGGAAGGCCAGCGCGACGAAGCCCTTGTACTCGACGAAGCTCAGCTTGATCAGCGACGGGAACGCGAACGAGAAGCCGATGAACGAGCCGAACGTGCCGATGTACAGGAACGACATCACCCACGTGTGCTTGTTCGACATCGCCTTCTTGTACGACGAGCCGTCCGGCTTGGCCTGGGTGAGGCTGTCCATCAGGAACCACGCGCACGCCGCCGCGAGCACGACGAACGGCATCCAGACCAGCGCCGCGTAGGCCAGGTTGATGCCCGTGCCCAGCGAGATGACGATCGGCACGACCAGCTGCACCATCGCCACGCCGAGGTTGCCGCCCGCCGCGTTCAGGCCCAGGGCCAGGCCCTTCTTGCCCTCCGGGTAGAAGAACGAGATGTTCGCCATGGAGGACGAGAAGTTGCCGCCGCCGAAGCCCATCGCGGCCGACGTGAGCAGGAAGAACCAGTACGGCGTGCCCGGGTCCGACACCGCGATCGCCAGCATCGTGGTGGGGATCAGCAGGAGGGCGGCGCTGATCGTGGTCCACGCCCGCCCGCCGAACCTCGGCACCGCGAACGTGTAGGGGATGCGCAGCACCGCGCCGACCAGGTTCGGCACGATCAGCAGCCAGAACGTCTGGCCGACGCTGAAGCTGAAGCCGACCGAACCGAGGCTCACCACCACGATGCTCATCAGGCTCCACACCGTGAAGCCCAGGTTCTCCGCCAGGATCGAGAAGACCAGGTTCTTACGGGCGATCTTCTTGCCGCGCGATTCCCAGAACGACGGGTCTTCCGGCTCCCAGTGCTCGATCCACCGACCGCCGCGCTTCGCCTGCGGCGCAACGCCCTCGGTCTCCACCATCGTGCTCATTGGACCCTCCCGGACACCGATTTGCCGTTGGGGGAACCGTAAGAACGGCCCGTTACCCCGACGTTCGCACAGGTGTCGTCGGCGGCAACTCCCCCGCACATCACGCGGACTGGGGCTGTGAGGCCGCGAGCCAGTCGACGATCCCGCACACCGCGTCCTTGCAGCCACCGCAGCCCGTGCTCGCCCGGGTGACCTCCGCGATGGCGGACAACGTCGTCGCGCCGCCGCGCCAGGCGCTGACCAGCTGGCCCTTGCTGACCGTGTTGCACCGGCACACCACCGCGGCGGCGGGCAGGTCGGCGGGGCTGGCCTCGTTCTCGGCGGGCAGCGCGCGGCCCAGCAGCAGCGCGAGCCGGTCGGTCGGCGCGGGCAGGCCGCGGTCGAACAGCTGGGTGATGGCCGCCGCCGCGTCCGGCGCGCCGAGCACGATCGCGCCGGTGACCTTGTCGTCGCGCAGCACGAGCTTGGCGTACCGGCCGCGCGCCGGGTCCTGGAAGCACAGCACCTCGTCGTCGACCGAGTCGACGCCCACGTGCACGTCGCCCAACGCGGCCAGGTCGACGTCGCGGGCCTTGAGCCTGGTCACGACGGTGGTGCCGGCGTAGCGGGCGGCCGGCGCGACACCGGTGAGCCGGTCGGCGAGCACGGCCGCCTGCTCCCACGCGGGCTGGACCAGGCCGGACACCGTGCCGACGTGCTGGGCGCAGTCGCCGATGGCGTGCACCCTGGGGTCGCTGGTGCGCAGCGCGTCGTCCACCAGGACGCCCCGGTCGACCTCGATGCCCGCCTGCTCGGCCAGGCCCGTCTCCGCCCGCACGCCCGCCGAGACGACGACCAGGTCGGCGGGCACGTGCGTGCCGTCGTCGAGCTCCAGCCCGTCGCCGGGCGTGTACTTCGCGGCCAGCACGCCGAGCCGGAACTCGATGCCCAGGCCGTTCAGCGTGCTCGCCAGCACCCGGCCCGCGCCCGCGTCGAGCTGCCGTTCCATCAGGTGCGCGACCGGGTGCACCACGGTGACCAGGCAGCCCCGGCCGGCCAGGCCGCGCGCGGCCTCCAGCCCGAGCAGCCCGCCGCCGAGCACCGCGACCGGCGTGCCGGGCGAGGCCTTGGCCACGATCTTGGCGCAGTCGTCCAGCGAGCGGAACGCCACCACGCCGGACGCCAGGTCGCCGTTGCCGTCGAGCAGGCCGGGCGTCGGCGGCACCCACGACCGCGAGCCCGTGGCCAGCACCAACGCGTCGTAGGGCACCTCGGTGTCGTCGACGTGCACGACCCGGCGGGTGCGGTCGATCTTGGTGACGGCGCCGCCGAGCCGCAGGTCCACGTGGTGCTTGGCGGCCCAGTCGGGGTCGTGCAGCCGCACCGCGTCGGGCGTCAGCGACCCCGCCACCACGCTGGACAGCAGCACCCGGTTGTACGCGTGGTGCGACTCGTCGCCCAGCACGGTCACCGAGACCCGTTCCGCCTTCGGGTCGCGGCGGCGGATCTCGTCGGCCAGCCGCGCGCCGGCCATGCCGTAGCCCACGATGACAACGTTCCTCATACCGACTCCAATCGGACCGCGCACACCTTGAACTCGGGCATCCGGCTGGTCGGGTCCAGCACCGGGTTGGTCAGCAGGTTGGCCCGGCCCTCGCCGGCGTAGTGGAAGGGCAGGAACACGACGTCGATCCGCATCGACGGCACGCAGCGCACCCGCGCCACGGTCCGGCCGCGCCGCGAGACGACGGCCGCCATCCCGCCGTGGGCCAGGCCCGCCCTGGTCGCGGTGTCCGGGTGGACCTCCACGTACGCCTCGGGCTCGGCCTTGTTGAGCTCGGGCACCAGCCGGGTCTGCGCGCCGGACTGGTAGTGCTGGAGCACCCGGCCGGTGGTCGCCTGCAACGGGTAGTCGGCGTCGGGCAGCTCGGCCGGGCCGCGGTGCTCGACGGGGACGAACCTGGCCAGCCCGTCGGCGTGGGCGAAGCGGTCGAGGAAGTTGCGCGGCGTGCTGTCCCGGACCACGGGCCAGTGCAGGGCCTCGCCCTGCCGCAGGCGCTCGTAGGTCACGCCGGAGTAGTCGGCGACGCCGCCCTTCGACGCCAGCCGCAGCTCCTCGAACACCACCTCGGGCTCGGTCGGGAACCGCTCGGCGGGCTGCCCGAGCCGGGTGGCCAGGCCCTGCATCACGTCCAGGTCGCTGCGCACGCCCTCCGGCGGCGCCACGGCCACCTGGCGCAGCAGGACGCGACCCTCCAGGTTGGTCATCGTGCCGCTCTCCTCCGCCCACTGCGTGATCGGCAGCACGACGTCGGCGACCGCGGCCGTCTCCGACAGCACCAGGTCGGCCACGACCAGCAGGTCCAGCGCGCCGAGCCGGTCGGCGACGTGCTGCGAGCGCGGCGCGGAGACGATGACGTTGCTGCCGAACACCAGCAGCGCCTTGGGCCCGCCGGGTTGGCCGAGCGCGTCGAGGAGCTCGTAGGCCGAGCGGCCCGGTCCGGGCAGGTCGTCCACGCCCCAGACGTCCATGATGTGCTCACGGGCCGCCGGGTCGTCGATCTTGCGGTAGCCGGGCAGCTGGTCGGCCTTCTGGCCGTGCTCGCGCCCGCCCTGCCCGTTGCCCTGGCCGGTGAGGCAGCCGTAGCCGGAGTACTTCCGGCCGGGCAGGCCCAGCGCCAGCGCCAGGTTGATCCACGCCGACACGGTGTCCGCGCCGCTGGCGTGCTGCTCGGTGCCGCGACCGGTGAGGATGAAGGCGTTGTGGGCCTCGGCCAGGATCCGCACCGCCGCCCGCTGGTCGGCGACCGGCACGCCGGTGACCCGCTCGACCCGTTCCGGCCACCACGTCGCGGCGATGCGCCAGGCCTCGTCGAAGCCGGTGGTGCGCTCGTCGAGGTACTGCTTGTCCAGGTGGCCGTCGGCCACGGCGGTGTGCAGCAGGCCGAGCGCCAGCGCGAGGTCCGTGCCGGGCGCGGGTTGCAGGTGCAGGGTGGCCAGCTCGGCGGTGGGCGTGCGCCGGGGGTCGATGACGATCAGCTCGGCGTTCTTGAGGTGCTGCACGAACGGCGGCATGGTCTCCGCCGGGTTGCCGCCGACCAGCAGGATCGCGTCCGCGTGGTCGAGGTCGGTGACCGGGAACGGCATGCCGCGGTCCAGCCCGAACGCCTTGAGGCCCCCGGCGGCGGCGCTGGACATGCAGAACCGGCCGTTGTAGTCGATCTGGGACGTGCCCAGCGCGACCCGGGCGAACTTGCCGAGCAGGTAGGACTTCTCGTTGGTCAGCCCGCCGCCGCCGAACACGCCGACCGAGTCCGGCCCGTGCTCCTCGCGCAGCTCCGCGAGCTTGGCCGCGATCAGGTCCAGCGCCTCGTCCCAGCCGGCCGGCCGGAGCTCGCCGTCCCGGCGGACCAGCGGCGTGGTCAGCCGCGCGGGCGAGGTCAGCAGCTCGGCCGACGTCCAGCCCTTCTGGCACAGCCCGCCGCGGTTGGTCGGGAACTCCCGCGGCGACACCTTGCCGTTCTCGATCGTCATCGCGCACTGCAGCGCGCAGTACGGGCAGTGAGTGTCGATCCTGCGGGAGTCGGTCACGTGCCCGACGGTAAGAACCGGCTGTTAACGCCAGAACGTGGATTGTTTCATCCGCGCGAACTTGCCTGCTCAACCACGGCGCGTTGGGGGTGAGGTCACAGCAGGTCGACGACCAGTGCGGCCGTTCGCTCCAGCCCCGCCAGAGATTGTCTGCCCGAACGGGGGTGCAGGGCGTGGACCGCGAGCCGGAACAGGGTGGCGCGCAGGAGGATTTGCGGCCACTCGTCCAAGTGGGCCCAGCGCTGGAGCAGACCGTGATCCGCGCCACCCCAGGACAGCGCGTCGACCACGACGACCGCCGCGCCGTAGGGCGCGGGACGCCAGTAGGCGGCGAAGTCGATGATCGCCGGCGCGGCGTCGCCCGCGAACAGCACGTTGCCGAACAGGTCGCCGTGGACCACCTGGGGCTTGAGCGCGACGGGCTTGCGGTGGGCGGCGGTCAGGTCGAACAGCCTGCCGCCGAGGTCGGGGGCGAGGTCGGCCCTCTCCTCGTCCCACGCGCAGCGGTCGGCGGTGGCGAACAGGTCGGCGCGCGCGTCCAGGAACCGGGGCCTGGGCAGCTCGGCGGTGGCCCGGTGCAGCTTCACGGCCACGTCCACGACCTCGTCGTGACGCGGCTCGGCGCGGCCCGAGAGGTACTTGGTCGCCGCCCAGCCGCCGACCACGTACCGGCCGTCGGTGGAGCGCAGCGGTCTGGCCACGCGCAGGTTGTCGACGTCGAGCACGTCGAGGGTCTTGGCCACCCAGGTGGCCTCGGCCGGTTTGCCCGCGGGCCGGATCGCCGCGTCACCGCACCGCCACACCGGGCCGCCGTCGATCAGCTCCGGCTCGGCGTCGCGCGCGCCGAACGCGGCGCGCACGTGCGACGGCGGCGGCTCCGGAGTGGTCACGGCAGGCACGCTACCTGCACCGAGCCTCCTGGTGGTGGACCTCGGGGGTGGGAACACGCGGTGTCCGCGCATTCGGCCCAACCGCATTATTGCGGTCTCCGGACCGGACCACCACGCGAGGTCGCGCCGGTCGTCCGAGCCCGGTTCCCGCGAACCGGGCTCGGACGACCGACTTCCAGGCGACCGAGCCGCGACGCCGGAGGCGGCGCAATTAATACGTCGGCAAAGAGGGGTCGACTTCGCGGGCCCAGGCGAGCACGCCGCCGCCCACGTGCACGGCGTCCTTGAACCCGGCCTGGTGCAGCACGGCCAGCGCCTCGGCCGAGCGGGCGCCCGACTTGCAGTGCAGCACGACCTGCTTGTCCTGCGGCAGCTCCGCGAACGCCTCGCCCGACAGGATGCGGTCCTTCGGGATCAGCACCGAGCCCGGGATCTTCACGATCTCGTACTCGTGCGGCTCGCGGACGTCCACCAGCAGGAAGTCCTCGCCGCTCTCCTGCTTCTGCTTCAGCTCCAGCGGCGTGATCGTGTTGCCCGCGGCGGCCTGCTGGGCGTCGTCGGACACGACACCGCAGAACGCCTCGTAGTCGATCAGCTCGGTGATCTTCGGGCTCTCCGGGTCCTTGCGGATCTTGATCGTCCGGTAGGACATCTCCAGGGCGTCGTAGACCATGAGCCGGCCGAGCAGCGGGTCGCCGATGCCGGTCAGCAGCTTGATCGCCTCGGTCACCATGACCGAGCCGATCGACGCGCACAGCACGCCCAGCACGCCACCCTCCGCGCACGACGGCACCATGCCGGGCGGCGGCGGCTCGGGGTAGAGGTCGCGGTAGTTCAGGCCCTGCCCGTTCGGCGCGTCCTCCCAGAACACGCTGACCTGGCCCTCGAACCGGTAGATCGAGCCCCACACGTAGGGCTTGCCCAGCAGCACGGCCGCGTCGTTGACCAGGTACCGGGTGGCGAAGTTGTCCGTGCCGTCCAGGATCAGGTCGTAGTCGCGGAAGACGTCGAGCGCGTTCTCCGAGTTCAGGTGGGTCTGGTGCAGCACCACCTTCACGAACGGGTTGATCTCGGCCACCGAGTCCCGGGCCGACTCGGCCTTGGGCCTGCCGACGTCGGACTGACCGTGGATGACCTGGCGCTGGAGGTTCGACTCGTCGACCACGTCGAAGTCGACCACGCCCAGCGTGCCGACGCCCGCCGCCGCCAGGTAGAGCAGGGCCGGGCTGCCCAGACCACCCGCGCCGACGACCAGGACCTTCGCGTTCTTCAGCCGCTTCTGCCCGTCGACCCCGACGTCCGGGATGATCAGGTGGCGGCTGTAGCGCGCTACTTCTTCCTTGGTCAGCTCCGCTGCGGGCTCCACGAGCGGCGGAAGCGCCATCTGAGTCCTCCTCGACGAAACATGTCCTGTACCGACGGACAACACCAGCCTGCCCGTCCGTCTTCCCCGATGGAAAGTCGTCCCAAGGCGCGGGACGACGCTACTGCGGCGCGTTCGGGAACGGGTTCGGCGTGCAGACCAGGCCGTTGGCCTCCACCGCGTACCGGTTGGAGGAGTCGACCGAGTTGAGCTGGGCGACGTAGTCGTTGGCCACCCCGAACGACTGCTGCATCATCACCGGCGCGGCCTTGCCGTTCTCCTTGCAGCCCTCGTGCGGGTTCTTCAGCACGTGGCCGACCTCGTGGTTGATCGCGTACGTCCGGTAGGCGCTCAGGTCGCTGCCGTAGACCTTGCCGCCGCGCACCCACCGGGCCACGTTGATGACGACCCGCTCGGTGCCGGGGTGCCAGCACGAGGACTCGAACTGGATCTGGAACCCGCACAGGGCGTGCGTGGTGCCGGTGGTGGTCAAGCTCACGGTGAAGTCGACCGGCCCGCCCTCGACGCGCTGCATGGAGACCTGGCCGGTGCCGACCCAGCTGCGCGGGTCGGCCAGGATCCCGTCGACCGTGCGGGCGAACGCCTCGCGGTCGCCGTTGTAGTCCGCGGGCTCGACGCCGTCCTCGATGGCGATCGCGTACTTGTAGAGCTTGCCGCCCGCGCCCGCCGGCTGGGTGCCGCCCGGCACCACGGCGAACGTGCCCGCGCCCTGCTCGGAGAACTTCGGCCCGTCCGGCAGCTGCGCGGTGGGGAAGTTCTTCAGGTCGACCTCGACCGGCGGCTTCTCGGTCGCCTCGGGCGGGCCGGAGGTGGACGGCGGCGTGGACAGGCCGGTGGTCGGGTTCGCCCCGCCGTCGGCGGACGTCGACGGCGCGGCGGTGTCCAGCACGACCAGGGCCGTCAGCACGAGCAGCACGGGGATCGCGTAGATCCGCCAGCCGTAGCCGGCGACCAGGCCCCGCACACCCCCGCGGCGCTTGCGGCGCTGGCGGCCGGCCGGTTCCCAGGCCGCGGCCAGCGGCTCGGCGCCGGTGCGGCGCGTGCCGCGGCGGTAGCGCTCGTCGGACAGCGGCGGCCGGCCATCAGAGGACGGCGCCGTGCCACGCTCGCCCTGCGACGTCCGGTTCACGGCGACCAGGGTGCCACAACCGCACCCCGCCGGCGGACTCCAGGTGACCTGCGCGTCACCGGTCGGCGGAACCGATCAGGGGTCACCACGCCCGCCGCTCGACCGCTTCCCACATGCCCGTCACGGCACGCGCCACGGTCACCGGCCGTTCCATCTGCGCCACGTGCCCGGTGCGCGGCAGCACGAGCAGCCGGCCGCGCGGGATCAGCCGGGCCACCCTGGGCGCCTTGCGCACGCTGACCAGCCGGTCCTCCGTGCCCCACACGACCAGCGTGGGCGCGGTGATCCTCGGCGGCAGCAGCCACATCGACCTCGACCTCGGCACCAGCCACGAGCGGATCAGGTCGACCGTGCTGGCGCTGAGCGCGCCGCCCGCCCACGCCTGCGCGGACCGCTCGGTGTACTCGTGCTCGCTCTGCTCGATCCGGTTCGCCGGCACCGCGTCGGGGTCGGCGAAGCACAGCCGCAGCATCTGGTGGGTGCGCTCGCGCGGCGTCATCGCGGCCAGCCGCGCCTGCACGCGCGGGCCGACGACCGGCAGGTACGCCAGCGGCAGCCGCCGGTCCGACACCCGGCGCAGGCTCGGCCGCAGGTCCGGCACGGCCGGCGAGACCAGGGTCAGGGTGCGGACCAGGTCGGGCCGGGCGGAGGCCACCAGCATCGTGATCGCGCCGCCCATGGAGTTGCCGAACAGGTGCACCGGGCCGGGGCCGAGCGACTCGATGTACCCGGTCACGACCCGCGCGTGCGTGGCCATCCGGAAGTCGTAGCCGTCGATCGGCTCGGAGCGGCCGAACCCGGGCAGGTCCAGCGCGTGGCCCTCGACGTGCCCGCTCAGCTGCGCGGCCAGGTCGGTCCAGTTCGTCGCCGAGCCGCCGAGCCCGTGCACGTAGACCGCCTTCGTCCCGGCCGGTCCCGGGGTCCGGCGGACGTGCACGCCGTGCCCGCCCACCTCGACGTAGTCACCAGGCCACGGCTGGATCGTTGTGTCCAGCGGAGGTAGTGGCGCGGTGGACAGGGGCACGTGGGTGATGGCGGTCCGGTGGGCCTCCAGCGTCTCGGTCACCACTCCAGGATGCCTGGCCGGGCGTCCTACGAAACGAGAAGCTTTCCCGGAACGCGGCTACCAGCGAGTAAGGTTGCCGGCGAGCCGGAAGGGCAACCCCCTTCCCGGTTGCGCGAAGTGATTGGTCGGCTGGAGGCACCATGACGGAGACGGCCCAGACTGCGGTCGGGCACCACGGCGGCGCGGCGGGGCGGGGTGTGCGGCTCCCGCGCACCGCTCGGCGTGCCCAGTTGCTGGCCGCGGCGCAGGACGTGTTCGTGACCAACGGCTACCACGCCGCCGCGATGGACGAGATCGCGGAACGCGCGGGGGTCAGCAAGCCCGTCCTCTACCAGCACTTCCCCGGCAAGCTCGAGCTGTACATGGCGCTGCTGGAGTCCCACGTGGACGAGCTGGTGAACCGCGTGCGCGGCGCGCTGGCGTCCACGACGGACAACAAGCAGCGGGTGAAGGCCGCGGTCGCCGCGTTCTACGACTTCGTGGACGGCGAGGGCCAGGCGTTCCGGATGGTGTTCGAGTCGGACCTGCGCGGCGAGCCGGCGGTGGCGCGCGCCGTGGAGCGGGCGACGACGGACAGCGTGGAGGCCATCACCGACACGATCACCGCCGACGCGGGCCTCGACGAGCACCGCGCCCGGCTGCTCGCGGTGGGCCTGGTGGGGTTGTCCCAGGTCACGGCCCGCGCGTGGCTGGCGGACGACCGGAAGCTCGCGAAGGAGGACGCGGTCGCCCTGATCTCGAACCTCGCCTGGCGGGGCATCGGCGGCGGCTTCCCCTTGCACCACTGAGCACACCCGGTCGGGGGTCGCCCCCGACGGCGACCCCCGACCGGTCCGCTCACAGCAGCGCGGTGATGTGTGCTGTGACCTCCTGCGCCCTCTCCAGGGGCAGCATGTGGCCGGCGCCCGGGTGGATGACCAGCTCGGCGTGCGGCAGCCCGTCCGCCAGCACCCGCGCGTGCCGCAACGGCGTCAGCCGGTCCTCCGCGCCCGCCAGCACCACCGCCCGGATCCCCGCCAGCGCGGCCAGCGCCGCGCGCCGGTCGTGCTCGTCCAGCGAGTCGCGGAACCCGACCATGCTCACCGGGTGGCACCGGCCGACCATCGCGGCCGTCATCGCGACGTCCCGCCACGACGGGCGCTTGCCGAACAGCAGCCACCGCAGCCCCGGCCGGGCCGCCTCGGTGCGGGTGAGCAGCGCGGCCCGGCGCGACCGGGCGATCCGGCGGTTGACCGCCCTCTCCCCCAGCAGGAACGCCCGCCCGACCGCGCCCGGCAGCCCGAGCGTCGACCCCGCCAGCTCCCCCGACGAGGTGGCGACCAGCACCACGCCGTCCACGCGGTCGAGCAGCGAGGGGTGCTCCTCGGCCAGCGCCATGATCGTCATGCCGCCCATCGAGTGCCCGACCAGCACGATCCGCCCGGTCGGCGCCCGGGCCGCGACCAGCTCGGCCAGGTCGTCCGCGCACCGGGCGATGGTCGCGGTGCCGACCGGCGCGGGCGCCGAGCGGCCGTGACCCCGGTGGTCGTACCGCAGCACCCGTCCCGGCAGCGCCGACGCCACCGCGTCCCACGACGTGTGGTCCAACGTCCAGCCGTGCAGCAGCACGGTGGTCACCTCGGCGTCGCCCGGTCCGGTGTCCACGACGTGCAACGCCGTGCCGTCGGACGTCACGAACCGGTCGTCGACTCCCCCGGCGGCCGGCACGGCGGCCCCGGCGGTCGGGGCGCTGGTCGGGGCGCTCATCCGAGCAGGAACGAGCGGCGCCACGCGCTCATGCCCGGCTTGCCGACCAGACCGACCTCGTCCAGGAACTTCATGATCCGCTCGCCCGACCAGCGGATGCTCTCCCGCCAGTGCGGGTTGGCCAGCGCCGCCTTGTGCGCCTGCTCCTTGTCCAGCCCCACCGCCGCGTACACGTCCGGGTTGATCAGCGACCGGGTGATGAACATGGACGTGGTCGCGATCAGCCACCGCTGGTAGGGCAGCTCCTTCTTCGTCAGCTGCGCCATCCCGCGCACGACCTCCTCGCGCGCGAACCGCACGTGCCGGGCCTCCTCCAGCACGTGGATCCGGTTGACCATGCGCACCAGCGGCTGCACCGTCTCGTCGGCCATCGTCTCGCGCTGCAACCGGTCCAGGATCTCCTCGGCGACCAGGATCGACCCGTACAGGGCGGGCCCGTAGCCGATCACCGGCAGCAGCTTGCCCAGCTGGTAGGTGTGCTGACGGGGGCCGTACGGCGGGCAGCCGATCGTCTCCACCATCCGGGCGAACATCGTCGAGTGCCGGCACTCGTCGGCGACCTCGGTCAGCGCGTACTGCGCGTGCCTGGTCGTCGGGTCCGAGCGGTAGACCTCCTTGAGCAGCATCTGCATCAGCAGGATCTCGAACCACAGGCCGACGCTGGCGATGCTCGCGACCTCGTGCCGGGACAGGTCCACGCGCTGCTCCGGGCTCATCCGGTCCCACAGCTCGGTGCCGTACAGCGAGCAGCGGTGCTCCGGCGTGTACCGCAGGCCGTCGACCAGGGGCGCGGACCAGTCGATGTCCACCTCTGGGTCGTAGAACTTGTCGGCCGAGGAGTTGAGCAGACGCTCGGCGGTCTTCTCGCGATCCGCGACCTTCAAGGCCTTCGTCATCGGTGGTCCCTCCCGGGGAGAGTATCTGCGACTTGAGGTATCTGTGACTTGAGGTAACGGTTACTTCTGGTAGCGTGCGTCACATGGCTCGAACTGTCAAGGGCGGAACCGACGCCCGCCGGGAACGGTGGAAGGGTCACCGCGAGGCGCGGCGCGCCGAGTTCGTGGAGGCCACCATCCGCGCCGTCGCCAAGCACGGCCCGGACGTGGGCATGGACGAGATCGCCGCCGAGGCGGGCGTCAGCAAGCCGGTGCTCTACCGGCACTTCGCCGACAAGTCCGACCTGTACCTCGCCGTCGGCCAGCGCGGCACCGAGATGCTGATGGACAAGATGGGCCCCGCGATCGACCTCGACGGTCCGATCCGGCCCCGCATCCAGGGCATCGTCGACGCTTACCTGTCCGTGATCGAGGAGCACCCCAACCTGTACCGGTTCGTGGTGCGCAAGTCGTTCACCGACCGGCCGGTCGAGCAGGACGTGGTCACCGAGGACAAGCAGCTGATCGCGGCGGCCCTGGCGCGGCTGCTCGGCGACTACCTGCGGGCGTTCGACATGGACTCCGGCGGCGCCGAGCCGTGGGCGCACGCGCTGGTCGGCATGGTGCAGAACGCCGGCGACTGGTGGCTCGACCGGCAGTCCATGACGCGGGCGAGCCTGAGCGACTACCTGACCACGATCATCTGGCACGCCATCGACGGCCTGCTCCGCTCCGCGGGCGTGGCACTCGACCCGGACGAGCCGCTGAGCACCGGGTTCGCCGACGGCGACCGGCCCGAAGGACCCCGGCTGCGGGTCGTCGACGTCGAGGAGGCGTGATGTCGGAAGAGCACGAGCACGACGAGGAGGGCTACACCGGCGCGGCCGTGCTGGTGTTCGACGAGCGGGAGGTGCCGGTCAGCGTCCAGCTGCGCGGCTACTTCCAGCCCATCGACGGCCGCTACCACTGGTACGGCCGGGTCGGCGCGAACGAGCAGGTCACCGAGCTGGTGGAGGGTGGTGCGCGGACCGCGCTGCTGCGCACGCCCGACGGTTCGGCGACCGGGTCGCTGACCGACCCCGACCCCTGGCTGCGCTACCGCGTGGCGGGCACCTCGACGCCGCCGTTCGCGGTGGGCTGACCGGCCGGCGGCGAGAACGCGGAAAGGGGCACCCGATCGGGTGCCCCTTTCTCGTGCCCGGTCGCCCGGGCCCGGAGATCGCCCGGCTGCGCGCCGCGCGCTCGCGCTCAGTCGCCGGAGATGAACCCGACCCGGCGCGAGTCGCTCGGCCCGATCTCCACGTACGCGATGCGCGCCGCCGGCACCAGGTAGCGGGCGCCCTTCTGATCGATCAGCACGAGCTGCCCGGTGCCCGTCTTCAGCGCGTCCTGGACCTGCGCCTCGACCTCTTCGGGGGTGAGCCCGCTGGACACCACGAGCTCCCGCGGGCTGTCCGCGATCCCGACCCTGACCTCCACGCTGACCTCCGTGCGGCGTTGATGGCTTTCGAACACCAACCCTAGCCGAGCCCGAGGGCCGCCATGCGCCGCGTGTGGCTCTGCTGGAGGCGCCGGAACAGCGCCGCGATGCCCGCGAGGTCGCCCGAGCCGCGCACGATCAGCTCCGCGAGCCCGTCCCGCTCCGCCACCACGTACTGGGCCTGCGTCAATGCCTCGCCGAGCAGCCGGCGACCCCACAACGTGAGCCGGTCTC
The DNA here is from genome assembly GCF_050946825.1 of Actinosynnema sp. CA-299493. Taxonomy (NCBI): domain Bacteria; kingdom Bacillati; phylum Actinomycetota; class Actinomycetes; order Pseudonocardiales; family Pseudonocardiaceae; genus Actinosynnema; species Actinosynnema sp. CA-299493. The sequence goes on along the minus strand of NZ_CP191993.1, from coordinate 936,545 downwards.
GCAGCGTCGGGTCGTCGTCGCAGGCCGACCGGACTTCGCGCTCGGCGAACGCCGAGTGGCCCGTGTCGGCCAGCACCGCGAGCACCAGCTCCTTGGTCGGCTCGTCCAGCCACTCCGCGACCTCGCGGTAGAAGTCGGCCGCCAGGGCGTCCCCGACGTAGGCCTTGACCAGCGACTCCAGCCACGAGCGCGGCGCCGTGGAGGCGTGGAAGCCGTCGAAGCCCGCGGCGAACGGCCGCATGGCCTCCTCCAGCGAGTGGCCGCGCTCGGCCAGGTACCGGTCCAGCAGCGCGTAGTGGCCGATCTCGGCCGCCGCCATCTGCGACAGCGCGGCGCGCCCGGCCAGCGTGGGCGCGGTCCTGGCGTCCTCGGCGAGCCGGTCGAACGCCGACAGCTCGCCGTACGCGAGGGCGCCGAGGAGGTCCACGACGCCCTCCGCCACCTGGTCCCCGTCACCCACCGCAACCCGGCCCACCGCTGCACCCACTCCCCGGTCGCTCATGCCACGGAGCCTAGTCGCGTGTCATCGGCAACACCTCAGGCACGCGAAACCGCACTCGACGCCGCGATCCAGCCCGATCGGCCTAGTCGGCGGGTAGACTCGACAGACGACGCCCGGCGCGGCGCGGCCCAGTGGGGGCTCGCAGCGGTGCCGAAGGCTGAACTGCGGCGGCACCGTGCCGCCAGGAGAGGGTGCGCGCACACACCTCGCTGGCCCTCCCGCGACCCGCCCGGCCCCCTAGCGGTGGCCCGAGTGGCGGTGACGCGGTCGAGCGGCCCGTACAGGCCGTGGCGCGCTGGTACGAGAGAGGCGATCACCCTGACCGCGACGAACGAAGAGACCCATATCGACCCGGTGGCCTTGGAGCACAGCGAGGCGGGTGTCCCCGAAGACGACACCTCGCACCCGCTCGTGGCCGACGCCCCGGTCGCACCCGATTCGCCTACCTTCGGCGAGCTGGGGGTGCGCGAGGAGATCGTGCGCTCCCTGGCCGAGGCGGGCATCCACCGCACGTTCGCCATCCAGGAGCTGACGCTCCCGCTGGCGCTGGCCGGCGACGACGTCATCGGCCAGGCCCGCACCGGCACGGGCAAGACGCTGGGCTTCGGCATCCCGCTGCTCCAGCGCATCGTCACGCCCGGTGACGGCACGCCGCAGGCGCTGGTCGTCGTGCCGACGCGCGAGCTGTGCCTCCAGGTCACCCACGACCTGACGGACGCGGCGAAGCACCTCAACGTGCGCGTGCTGGCCATCTACGGCGGGCGGCCGTACGAGCCGCAGATCGCGGCCCTGCGCAAGGGCGTCGACGTGGTCGTCGGCACCCCGGGCCGGCTCCTCGACCTGGCCGAGCAGCGCCACCTGGTGCTCGGCAAGGTGCGCGGGCTGGTGCTGGACGAGGCCGACGAGATGCTCGACCTGGGCTTCCTGCCCGACATCGAGCGGATCCTGCGCATGGTGCCCGACGAGCGGCAGACCATGCTGTTCTCGGCGACCATGCCGGGCCCGATCATCACGCTGGCGCGCACGTTCCTCAACCAGCCCACGCACGTGCGGGCCGAGGAGAACGACGCGGGCGCCATCCACGAGCGCACCGAGCAGTTCGTCTACCGGGCGCACGCGCTGGACAAGTCGGAGCTGCTGGCGCGGGCGTTGCAGGCTCGCGAGCGCGGCCTGTCGATGGTGTTCACCCGGACCAAGCGCACCGCCCAGAAGGTGGCCGACGACCTGGTCGAGCGCGGTTTCGCCGCCGCGGCCGTGCACGGTGACCTGGGGCAGGGCGCGCGCGAGCAGGCGCTGCGGGCGTTCCGCGCGGGCAAGATCGACGTGCTGGTGGCCACCGACGTGGCGGCCCGCGGCATCGACGTCGAGGGCGTCACGCACGTGATCAACTACCAGTGCCCCGAGGACGAGAAGACCTACGTCCACCGCATCGGCCGCACGGGTCGGGCGGGGCGCACGGGTGTCGCGGTCACGTTGGTCGACTGGGACGAGATGCCCCGGTGGAAGACGATCAGCGACGCGCTGAACCTGGGCAAGCCCGAGCCGGTGGAGACGTACTCGACGTCGGACCACCTGTTCGCGGACCTGGACATCCCGGCGGGCTCGACCGGTCGGCTGCCGATGGGGCTGCGCACGCGCGCGGGCCTGGACGCCGAGCCGGAGGAGAACCTGAAGGGCGAGAAGAAGACCCGCAAGCGCCGCCGCACCGGGCGGGCGGGCGACGCGGCTCCGGCCACCGAGTCCGGCAGCGGCAACGGCGGTGGCGGCAGCACCACCGGCTCCGGCTCGGGCGAGGAGGGCGGCACCAGGCCGCGCAAGCGCCGCCGCAGCCGTGCCGGCGTGTCGGCGGCAGGTGAGGGCGGCGGGGCTACCGAGGCATCCGCCGAGGTCACCGCGGGTGCTCCGGACTCGTCGGCCACCCCCGCCGGTGACGCCGAACGCCCGCGCCGCCGCAGGCGCCGCCGCACGGGCGGCGACTCCACCGAGTCCGCACCGGCCGAATAGGGAACAATCGTGGTGGGCAGCGCGGATCCCAGCGCTGCCCGGCCCGATCCCCAACACGATCGGGTGATCATGGCCCGAAAATGTACGGAAACACTGTTACCGCACCTCGGTTGAAAACGAGGAGCCCCGACCCAACCCGCCCCCTGGCCAACCACCCGCCACCACCACGGCGACCGGACCCCCAGGAGACGGACAGACCCACCGGCCCACCGCCCACCGCACCAGCCAGGACACGGACCCCGGTCCGCCAGTCCCCCAGGTCCCAGCCCACCGGCCGCTGGTCACCGGCCGCGAACGGCAGGCGCAACGCCCCACCGGCCACGGCCCGCCGCTCGGCCCGAACACCGGACACGGCGACCGGACCCGGCCCAGGCCGGCGGTGACCGGGCAGCGGTGGCTGGACCCTGCGGCCCAGGACAGCGGTGACAGGCCAGCGGTGATCGAGCCCCGGCTCGGGACCGCGACGGCAGGCCAGCGGTGACCCGGCCTCGGCTCGGGACCGCGACGGCCGGGCCCCGGCCCGGACAGGCGCGGTCAGACCGCGGTCAGACCGCGAGCAGCACAGCCAGCGCCGGCACAGCCACTGGACCGGACCTGTGGCGGATCGGTCGGAGCCCGCTGGCGACGGCTTCTGCCGGCCCCGCTTCTGCGGCCCCGCGCGGAGACCGCCGGAGACCGCTGGCGACGACCCCTGCCGGACCTGCGCGGAGTCGCTGGAAGCGGGAGTCGTGGAAGGTGTGGGGGCGTGCCCGGATCGCGCCGGAACGGGGCGGGGGCGCGGTGGTGGGAGGCTGCGGGGAGCGGTAGGTGTCGCCGCCTCACACCGACCTCTTCCCGGTGGTGGCAGCATGTCGCCAGACCGAACGCGATAGATCACCGACCATCGGGAGCCGGGCAGTGGGCCAGCCGGAGCAGGCGGAGTCGAACGGGCAGGTCGTGCTGGACGGGGAAGACGTCCTGGCGCAGCCCGTGGAATCCCAGGTCGAGCCGCAGGACGACGGGCGCGAGCCGCGTGACGCCGAGCCGCACGACACCGACACCGAGCCGCACGAGCCGGTGCCGGCCAGGTCGTGGCGCACCAGGGGCGACTTCATCGGCCTGACCCTGGTCGTGGTCGCGGTGCTGGTGGCGAGCCTCGTGCTGTGGCTGACCAGCGACGCCCGCAACACCGTCAGCCAGACCGGTCCGTCCGAGATCACGCCGTTGCAGCCGGTCACCGCGATGCCGCCGACGCTGTCGGAGATCTGGCGCGCGCCCAGCGGCGCGACACCCGTTCCGGTGAACCTCGACTCGGTCGTCGTCACCGGCGACGGCGGTGAGGTGGTCGGTCGCGACGCGTTCACCGGCGACGTCCGCTGGCGCTACGCCCGGGACCTCCCCCTGTGCACGGTCACCACGGCCTGGGGCCGGGTGTTCGCGGCGCACCGCAAGGACACCAACTGCTCCGAGATCACCACCCTCGAAACCGCCTCCGGCAAGCGCGGGCCGCAGCGCAACGGCGACGCGGAGTTCGGCACCCGCCTGCTGAACGAGGGTTCGCACGTGCTCACCACGGGCGGGACGTACGTCGAGGTCTACCGCCGCGACGACCTGGTCCGCTCGATGGAGTACGGCGCCCTGCGCGCGATCGTGAACCCGAACAAGCAGCCCCGCACCGGCTGCACGTACCACTCGTTCGCGGTCACCGGCGGCAAGGTCGCGCTGGTCGAGCGCTGCCCCGCCCTCGACCCGTCCGACCGCCTCACCATCCTCAAGCCCAACCCCGAGAAGTCCGACGAGCCGCAGGTCATCACCTCCACCGTGACCGGCGAGAACGGCTCGCGGGTGATCGCGGTGACGGCGAACCGGGTCGCGCTGGCCGTGCCGGGCCGGCTCGTGGTGTTCGACTCCGAGACCGGCGCGTCGATCGGCAGCTACCCGGTCGACGTCACCGCCGAGGAACTCGCGGGCGACCCGCCCGGACGGGTGGCGTCGACGTTCACCAGCACCGCGAACGTCTACTGGTTCACCGGGTCGAGGACGATCGCCCTGTCGCTGACCGAGCTGACCCCGCTGTGGACCGCGAACGACACCCTCGGCGCGGGCACCACGCTCGCCGGCCGGCTGGTGCTGCCGGTCGACGCCGGGCTCGAGGTGCTCGACCAGATCACCGGCGAGGAGGTCGCCTCGATCCCGGTCGACCGCGGCGACCACACCGGCCCGGTCGAGATGGCCACCGAGGGCCCGGTCGTGCTGGAGCAGCGCGGCGGCACGCTCGTCGCCCTCCGGTAACGCCCCGGCACCCGGCCCAGCACCAAGCCCGGAACGAAGTCCACTGCGGTAACGCGTCACGCGCCCACGCGCCCGGTGCGGCAGACTGCCAGACGTGCACTCGCAGTTCAGCCCGCACCGGGCGCAACGCGTGGACCTGCCCGGCAGGCACGGACCGATCGCGGCCCTCCACGCGCCCGCCGCCGGACCCGACCTCGGCGCCACCGCGCTGCTCCTGCCCGGCTACACGGGGTCCAAGGAGGACTTCGCGCCGCTGCTCGACCCGATCGCCGACGCCGGCATCGAGGTCGTGGCGATCGACCTGCCCGGCCAGTACGAGTCGCCCGGCCCGCCGGCCGAGTCCGACTACCGGCCCGAGGCGCTGGGCGGGGCGGTGGCCGAACTGGCCGCGAAGCTGGCCGCCGAGGGCAGGCGGGTGCTGCTGCTGGGTCACTCGTTCGGTGGGCTGGTGGCCCGTGGCGCGGTGCTGGCGGGCGCGCCGGTGGCCGGGTTGACGCTGATGGCGTCCGGCCCGTCCGAGCTGCCGCCGGGCGCGCGGCGCACCGCGCTGGACTACGGCGAGATCGTGCTCCGCGAGCAGGGCATCGAGGCGTCGCAGCAGGTCAACGAGACCCGCTTGGCGCTCAACCCGGGTTGGCGGATGGTCCCGCAGGAGCTGAAGGACTTCTACCGCGAGCGGTTCGTCCGCTCGTCACCCGTCGGGCTGCTCGGCATGGGTGAGGCGCTGCGCGCCGAACCGGACCTGGTCGCCAAGCTGGCCCGTGTCGCCCGGTCGAGTGGCATCCCGTGCCTGGTGGTGTGCGGCGACCTGGACGACGCCTGGTCGGCCGCCGGTCAGCGGGACATGGCCGAACGCCTCGACGCCGACTTCGCCGTGCTGTCCGGCGTCATGCACAACCCGAACACCGAGGCCCCGGACGCCCTGCTGGCCACGCTCCTGCCGACCTGGCGCGCCTGGCTGTCCTGAGACCCGACAGGGGGCCGCCTAAGCCCACCAGAAGAACCACAGGGTCGACGCCGCCAGCAGCACGACCAGCAGGCCGCACAACGCCACCGCCAAGCCGCGCCGGCGGTCGGCCACGACCTGCGCCACCACCGCCGCCACGGCCGCCACGACGTGCCCGGCCACCACGTCGAGCCCCGGTCCGGGCAGGTCGTGGGTTCCCGCGTAGACCTGCACGCCGATCAGGGCCAGCGCCAGCAGCGCCAAGCCGACGGCGAGCGCGCCGCTGACACCGCGCCACAGCCTGGCCAGGCGTGCTTCGGGTCCGCTGTCCACCATCGTCACGCGGTCAACTCTACGGCGCGAGCAACGACCACGGGTCGATCGTCGGCGCGGCCCGTTGGCCTTCGGGGCACGACCGGCGGAAGTCGCACCACGTGCACTGGTTGCCGGTGCGCGGCGGGAACAGGATCTCGGGGTTGCCGCCGGCCGCCAGCGTGTCGGTGGCCAGCCGCAGCTCGTCCGCCGCCTCCTCGGCCCGCGACACGTGCCGCCCCAGGCTCTCCTCGGTGTGCTCCCACACCGCCACGGCGCCCGTGGGCAGGTGGTGCAGCTCCACCCGGTGGCACGGCTTGCGCAGCGTCCGCCGGGCCGCCAGCGCGTACAGGGCCAGCGCCTGCGAGCCTCGCGCGTCGTCCACGGTCAGCGCGTGCCGCCCGGTCTTGTAGTCGACGATCACCAGCTCGCCGTCGCGCAGGTCGATCCGGTCGACCCGGCCCTCGGCGACGATCTTCGACGTGGGCGTGGACACCCAGCGCTCGATGCCGACCGGCTCGATCGACGTGTCCAGCTCGGTGACGTAGTCGCGCACCCACCCGACCGCCCGGTCCCGGTACACGGCCGCCTGCTCGGCGTCCCGGAACCCGTCGTTCTTCCACTGCCGGTGCAGCAGCGCCACCGCCTGCTCGGGGGTGCGGCGCTGGGCGGGCAGGTCGAACAACGCCTTCAACGCGTTGTGCACGACCGCGCCCAGGGTGTTGTGCGCCCACGCCCCGCCGCGCGGCGGCGAGGGCCGGTCGAGGTAGGCCATGCGGAAGCGACGCGGGCAGTCGGCCCACGTGGAGAGCTTCGCCGGCGTCACCCGCACGAGCTTCTTCGGCATCGCGCCGAAGTCGAACCCCAGCTGTTCCTGCACAGCCCCACGCTACCGAGGAGGTCCGACAGTTCTCGCGGAGCTACCTCAACCGACCAGCACCTTGCACCCGGTCGCCCGATCGGCGAGGGCGTCCAGCACGTCCGGTGACGTGGTCTCGGCGCCGAGGCGCACCGTCTTGTTCGTGCCGTGGTAGTCGCTGGAGCCGGTGGTCAGCAGGCCCAGCTCCCCCGCGAGGCCCCGCAGCCGCGCCCGCGTCCCGGGGTCGTGGTCGGGGTGGTCGACCTCGACGCCGGCCAGGCCGAGGCCCGCCAGGTCGGCCACCACCTGGTCGGTCACGATCGGGCCGCGCGAGGTGGCGAAGGGGTGGGCCAGGACGGTCACGCCGCCCGCCTCGGTGATCATCTCGATCGCCCGCGCCACGGGCGTGTCGGTGCGCGGCACGTAGTACCGGCCGCCGGTGAGGTACCGGGCGAACGCCTCGTCGACGGTGGCCACGACACCAGCCCGGATCAACGCCATGGCGAGGTGGGGACGTCCGGCGGGCGCGTCGGCGGGCATGGCCGCCATCAGCTCGTCGGGGTCGATGGGGAACCCGTCGACGACCATCCGCTCCGCCATCCGGCGCAGTCGTTGCCGTCGTTCCAGGCGCAGCCGCAGCTGCTCCTCGACCAACGCGGGCGAGGTGTGGTCGTACAGGTAGGCGAGCAGGTGGACGGTGATGACCCGGCCCCGGCCGTCGTCGGAGGCACAGGACAGCTCGGCGCCGCGCACCAGCTTCAAGCCGGGTGGCAGCGCGTTGGCCGCCTCCGCCCAGCCCGCAGCGGTGTCGTGGTCGGTGAGCGCGACCGCGGTCAAGCCGGTGGCGGCCGCGGCCGCCACCAACTCCGCGGGCGTGTCGGTGCCGTCGGACTCGGTCGAGTGGGTGTGCAGGTCGATGCGCACCCACCCAGTCTGAACTACGGCACCATCTTCTTGCCGCGCGCCGCCCGTTGCGCCTTGATCATCGAGAAGCGCTCCGCCTGTGCCTTCTTGTCGCCGAAGGTCAACTCCGAGATGGCGTCGTAGACCTCCTCGGGGTTGGGCAGGTACTCGATCCGGTTGAGGGCCTGGATCTGACCCGCCGACTCCACGACCAGGGTGCCGAAGCCGAACATGCGCCCGAGCACCGTGCGCTCGTAGGTGAGGTCGGTGACCTTGCTGATCGGCATCATGGCGACCTTGGTCTCGAAGACCCCCGAGGAGATCATGAACCTCTTGTCGGTGACGACGATCCGCTCCACCCACCACTCCATGACGAAGTAGGCCAGCCTGAGCAGCACGAACAGCGAGGCGTACCAGAGGATGTTCTGGATGATGCCCGCGTTGTCGGGCAGCAGGTAGGAGATCATCATCGCGCCGGCGAGCAGCGCGCCGGCCTCCAGGAGATCCCAGAGCAGACTGCTCCAGTGCCTGCGTACCCGGATGACCCGACGCTCCGTGGGGAGCAGGTACTCGTCGGGGTCCCGTGGTGCGAACATGCCTGCGACCTCTCGCCTTGGGGAGGAGCCGGGCGACTCAGAACAATTGTTTCACGAAGGTGATGAGCGCCTCAGCGGCTTCCCGAAGCGTGCCCAGGATGTTCTGCACCAGCTGAGCCGCTTGCTGAGGCTCCGCGATGAGGAAGAACAGGACCAAGCCGACCCCGGCGAAAGTGAGAATCTTCTTCAGATTCACGGTGATCAACCCCGTTCGCTACCGCACCCGTTTGGCGCCAGTGAAAACCGTTGTACCGCACTCCGCGACACGTCGGGAGATTTGTACCGCACTTGGGTCAGCGTCCTGCACCGCCAACCCGGTGTGACTACGCTAGGTGATCGTGACGGCCGAACGTGAGCCCCGGATCCGCTGTGTCGGTGGCATAGCCCACGACCCGGCCGGGCGACTGCTACTCGTCCGGAGGCGCAATGCTCCAGGTGAGGGACTGTGGTCGTTGCCGGGCGGCCGAGTCGAACCCGGCGAATCCGACGAGACCGCAATCGTGCGGGAACTGCGCGAAGAGACGGGACTCTCCGTGACCGTCGGGGCGTTGGTCGGCAGCGTCACCCGAACGGCGCCACGCGGCGTCTACGAGATCCACGACTACGCCTGCCAGGTGCGATCCGGCGTCCTCCGCCCGGGCGACGACGCGGTGGACGCCCGGTGGGTCGACGCTGCGATCTTGGCCACACTCCCACTGGCCGAGATGCTGCGCGAGACCCTCGAAGCCTGGGGCCAACTCCCCCGTTCGTGAACGGCATCCCCCGTTCAGGGGAGCCACACCAACCGTTGGCCGTGCGGCGCCGTCTTCGCCAGCGCCCGCGCCGACCGCACCTCGCCGCCCTCGAACCGGACCAGCCCGACCACGCCGAACGCCGGCTCGTCCGGACCGGGCCGCAGGTCGTCCCGCTCCGGCAGCACGTGCGCCAGCCCCGCCGCGTACCCCTCGTGGCTCAACCACCACACCGGGCGGCCGAGGTCGCGCAACGCGGCCACGAACTCCTCCCCCGCCAGGTACGGCAGGACGTTGCTGGTCAGGACCACCAGCGGCAGGTCCTCGGGCACCCGGCCGGCGGCCCGGCCGAGGTCCGCCACCGCGTCGCCGACCACGAACTCCGGGGGCGCCTTGCGCTGCACGGTCGCGGCCACGCCGAACAGCCGCAGCCGCTCCGGCTGGTCGGCCCACACGCACGCCTCGAGCCACGCGTAGGTGTCCTCGTCGGTCAGGTCGGCGGGCGCCCGGTCCAGCCCCACCTTGGCCGCGATCTTCACCGTTTTGGGGATCTTCGGCAGCTCCGCGCCGGGCGCCAGCTCCAGCGCGCAGTGCAGCCCGAGCGCCGCCTTGGCCGGTCCCGCGACGAGCTGCCCGGCCTGCTGGGTCTGGTAGCGGTAGCCGTACTGGTCGAGGCCGAGCAGCAGGCCGGCCGAGCAGCCGACCTCCAGCAGCCCGACCGGCCCCTTGACCAGCGCCAGCGCCGGGTACAGCAGCGTGGCCCGCCGCACCTCGTTGGTCTGCACGGACCGGGTGGCGACCAGCTCGCGCACCTTGTCGGCCCGGTCGAGCACGAACCCCCGGAACAGCCGCCAGGTGCTCTCGTCCGCGCCGTACGTGCCGCCCAGCGACGGGTAGTAGTGGGACAGCTCGTGGAACGGCTCGGCCTGCACCAGCCGGTGCGCCGCCGCCAGGAGCAGGGTCGCGTGCGCGAACCGCTCCGGGGCGGCGGTCAGCAGACCGGCGACCTCCGGATCGTCGGCGGCGCGCGAGGCCAGGTGCTCGTAGAGCGGCGAGACGCCGTGCGCCTCGCTCTTGGCGAACCGGGCCAGTCGTTGCCGCACCAGATCCAGCGAGGTCACGTCACTCCTTGGGTTCGGGCCTGCCCGGCTGCTCGCCGCCGCGCGCCTCGCCGTAGGAGCGCTTGGGCACCATGACCTTCCGGCGGAACACGCAGACGACCGTTCCATCCTGTTTGTACCCGCGGGTCTCGACGTGGACCACGCCGCGGTCGTCCTTGGACTTCGAGGGCGTCTTGTCCAGCACCTCGGTCTCACCGTAGATGGTGTCCCCGTGGAACGTGGGCTTCACGTGCTTGAGCGACTCCACCTCCAGGTTGGCGATGGCCTTGCCCGACACGTCGGGCACCGACATGCCCAGCAGCAGCGAGTAGACGTAGTTGCCGACGACGACGTTCTTGCCGAAGTCGGTGGTCTCCGCCGCGTAGTGCGCGTCCAGGTGCAGCGGGTGGTGGTTCATGGTGAGCAGGCAGAACAGGTGGTCGTCGTACTCGGTGACCGTCTTCCCGGGCCAGTGCTTGTAGACCGCGCCGACCTCGAACTCCTCGTAGTAACGCCCGAACTGCACCGCACGCCTCCGTTGGCCGGCTACCAGTGTGGGATCGGTGTGATCGAGGACCACGCCGACCGGGACGACAGTGTGAGCACCGGGGGAGTACCCTCGGCAACTGGTCTGTGAGCGACTACACCGCCGAGGCCCGCCAACCCGAGGAGGTGAGGACTACCGATGAGTAACGACCCCCATCCTGCGAGTACCTCGCGCGTCCTCATCGGGGAGCCGGCTTTCCACAGCTAGGCCCAGCGGTACCGGTCGGGACGTGCCGTCGTCGTTCGTCGAGTCGACGCTCCCCACCTGGAGGACCCGTGCCCAGCTTGCCCTCGCTCGGCGGCTTGAGAGGCCGCGCGCAGGAACGACCCTCCGTCCCCATCCCCGTGCCGCTGGCGCGGTACGTCGTGGACTGCGGCGTCTACGTGGACGGCGCGCGCCTGCCCGGCCGCTGGTCGCACGTCGACGCGGTCGAGGAGGTGCGCAGGCGCGGCGACGGGTTCGTCTGGATCGGGCTGCACGAGCCGGACGAGGAGCAGATCCAGGGCGTCGCGGACACGTTCGGGCTGCACGAGTTGGCCGTCGAGGACGCCGTGCACGCGCACCAGCGGCCCAAGCTCGAGCGCTACGACAACATGCTGTTCATGGTGCTCAAGACGGTCCGGTACATCCAGAACTCGTCGCCGGACACCGCCAACGAGATCGTCGAGAGCGGCGAGATCATGGTGTTCCTGGGCCGCGACTTCGTGGTGACGGTCCGGCACGGCAACCACTCGGGGCTGGCGGCGGTGCGGCGCGAGCTGGAGGAGGAGCCGGACCGGCTGCGCACGGGGCCGGCCGCGGTGCTGTACTCGATCGCCGACCACGTGGTCGACAACTACCTCGACGTGACCGACCACATCGAGGACGACATCGACCAGATGGAGGCGCTGGTCTTCCAGCCGCGCAGCCGGGTCAGCGCCGACCAGATCTACCTGATGAAGCGCGAGGTGCTGGAGCTGCGCCGGGCGGTGATGCCGCTGGCGGTGCCGCTGCGGCGGTTGGCGGAGGGCTACACGCCGCTGATCCCCGAGCAGGTGCGCTCGTACTTCCGCGACGTGGACGACCACCTCACCGAGGTGTCCGAACGCGTGATCAACTTCGACGAGCTGCTGACCACGCTGGTCAACGCCGTGCTGGCGAAGATCACGCTCCAGCAGAACTCGGACATGCGCAAGCTCGCCGCGTGGGTGGCGATCATCTCCGTGCCGACCATGGTGGTCGGCGTGTACGGCATGAACTTCGACTTCATGCCGGAGCTGCACTGGAAGTACGGCTACCCCATGGTGATCGCCGTGATCCTCGTGGTCTGCCTCACGCTCTACCGAATATTCCGTCGCAACCAGTGGCTCTGAGCCCTTCCCCCTCCCCAGCCAGCGACGGGATGTCCCCCCATGTCGAGAATGTTCACCAACCTGCGGTTCTGGGTGCTCACCTTCCTCATCGGCTGGCTCGCCACGGTGACGCTGCTGATCGCGAACGGGAGCTGACCGGTCAGTTCCAGGGCGCGGTGTCCCACGTGAACGGGATGCCGTGCCCGCCGCCCGTGCCCAGGCGCAGCGAGACCCCGGCCGGCCACAGCTTGAGCAGCAGCCGGAACTCGTACGTGCCCGCGGTGTGCGTGCGGCGCGGTTCGTAGACCAGCAGCGCCAGCGGCGCCACCGGGGTGGCCCGGGAGGCGGCGTCGGCCAGGATCGCGCGACCCATGGCGCGGTCGGCCGGCGACACGTGCTGCCAGACGACCGAGTGCCAGACGACGGTCAGCACGTCGCGCTCCGGGCGGGCGAGCTGCTCGGCCAGCCACTCGGGACCGGTCGCCCGCCGCACCGGGACGGGGTCGAGCCTGGCCAGCTCGACGGCGGCCTGGAGGCGGTCGAAGCGGGCCCGCTGGTCGGCCCAGACGAACGACGACAGGTGCAGCCGCCCGTCCTCTGTGGACACGTCGACCGGGTGGGGGTCGCAGCCCGCGCGGCGGACCAGGCGCAGGTTGTGGCGCAGGTCGACGGGCGGGCGGCCGGTCCAGCCCGGGTCGAGGGCGAACGGGCTGCCCGGGTCGCCGAACGTCACGCCGTCGACCCGGTAGGCGAGGCGGTGCGGGCGCAGGTTCAGGCCGCCGGACGCGCCGACCTCCAGCAGGCGGATCGGGAACGTGGCGCGGCGGCCCGCCTCGGCCGCGGCCAGGTGGGTGGCGGTCTGCAGGCCGCCGAACAGGGGCGCGCTGCGGCCCGGCTCGTCGGTCTGCACGACCGTGGACGTGACCAGGGCGCGCAGCTCGTCGGTGTGCTCGTGCAGCACGGTCAGCGCGTCGTCCCAGACGCCGCCGAGGTCGGGTCGGCCGCCGGCCGTCGGGTAGTGCCTGGCCAGCGCCGGCGCGCGGCCCTCCAGGACGAGCCGGTGCAGGGCGCCCGCGAACCGCAGGCCGGGCACGGTGCCGTGCCGGTCGCACTCGGCACCCGCCATCACCCGCGCGGTGACGCCGCCGCGGGCCAGGTCGTCCGCCGCCGCCACCAGCAGGGTGCGGGTGAGCGGGCTGTGGACGTCGCAGGCGCGGGACGCGTCGAGGAACAGCTCGGCGAGCACCCTGTGACGTTAACCCGATTTCCCTTGTGCGGCAGGCGAGGGACGCGTTGTTCACCCTTTCACCGGCGAGGTGTCGCCGGCCGCCGCGGCGCTCGGGCCCGGTGGGCGCCGGGGGTGCTCGCGGTGGCCGGCGAGGCGGTCGAACGTCCCCGTGCCCCGAGGAGGGCCGCCGCCGGGAGCACCGGGGTCATCGCTGGCCTTCGAGCCTGGGCAGCGGGCGGGCCTGGTCCATCACCCGGTCCGTGTAGCTGTCCAGCAGCCGGGTCGCGACCTGCTGGCCGTAGCCGAGGATGACGGCCCAGAGCAGCAGGGCGGCCTGGGACGCCACGCCGATGAGGCCGGTCGTCACGCCCGCGCCGAGGGCCAGGATGCCGACCACCGCGAGCGCCGAGCCCAGCAGGACCTTGATCATCGCCTGGTAGCCGACCATCACGTACGGCGAGAGGCTGGGCCGGCGGCGCAGGAGCAGGACGACGGCCGAGAGCACCGCGCCGAACGCGCCGAACAACTGGATCAGCCACACGTCCGCGCCGGTCGCCGACTTGCCCGACGGGCACACCGTGGGCAGCTTCTCCGCGCTGACGCACATCGGCACCAGGCCGGGCTCGGTCAGGCCGATCAACCCGAGCGCCGTGTTCACCACGAACAGCACCACGGACGTGGCGATCAGCTTGTTGCGCAGCGCCCGGGACCCGGCGTGGGCGAAGTCGGAGGCGTCGAAGGCGGCTCGCAGCGCGTCCACCACGATCTCCCGTTCCACCGAGAGCGGGAACTCGCCGGGTCGCAGCTCCTCCAGCGCGATCCGCCGCGGGTCGTGCTCGTCCAGGTTCTCCGCGACCCGGGCCTTCAGGCCGGGCAACCGCCCGAGGAACCCGCTGTCCGCCGCCACGACCGCGATCTCGGCCTCGTGCAACGACCGCCAGGCCCGCTCGATGTGCCACCCGGACCACCACGACGCCACCGTGCGCCAGCGCGACTCGGCCCGCGTGACCATGTCCTCGACCACGGCGGCCTCCTGCTCCGCCACCCGGCGCCACTGCGTGCTCTCCGGGTCGAGCGGATCGGGTGCTCCGAGCGCGGCGAGGTCGGCGCGCACGCGGTCCAACCGCGACTGCACCACCAGCCGCCAGTCCGTGACCCGGGGAGCGCGCGTGCCCATGTCCAGCATCGTCGCAGCAAGGACCACCTATCAGGCGATCACCCGAAGGTGTGACCAGGCGGGCGGATCCGATTCAGCGCACCCGCAAACAGGTGAACTCCGGCGGACCGGCGCTTCGAGGCGGGGGAAGCGCCGGACGGCACTCCCCCGCCCGACTCAGGCCGTGCGGCCGGGTTCGACCAGTTCGCGCAGGCGCGGCGGCATGCGCTTCTCCAGGCCGAACGGTTCCAGGTGGGCTTGCAGGACGCCGTCGAACGCCCGCTTCACCGACGCGGTGTCCCAGGTGTCGCTCTCCAGGATCGGCTGCTTGAAGTACGGGTGGCCCACGAGGTGCAGCTGGCGGCCGTTGCACCGGACGATCTGGCCCGTGATGCCGTCGGCCGCGTCGCTGAGCAGGAACAGCACCAGCGGCGCGACCTTGCCGGGGGTGCGGTCGGCGGGGATGGCCCGCAGCGAGCGCTCCGACTTCCACACCATCCGGGTGTGGGCGACCGGGCAGACGGCGTTGACCCGGATGTTGTCCCCTTCCAGGTCGAGTGCCCACGACGAGCTGAGCGAGGCCACCGCGCCTTTGGTGGCCGAGTAGGCGGCGAGTTTGCGCTGGCCGAGAAACGCGCCTGACGAAATGTTCACGATCGAGCCGCGGCCCTGCTCGCGCATCACGCGCATCGCGGCCATTCCGGTGTAGATGACACCCAGGAGGTTGACCTCGACGATCCGCCGGATGGATTCCGGCTCGTCCTCCCACGGCAGCGCCTCGTAGTTGAGCCCGGCGTTGTTGACCAGGCCGTCGACCCGGCCGAACTCGGTCAGGCACATTCCCACGATCTTCTCCGCCTCGCTGGGATCGGCCACCGACGCCGAGCTCGCCACCGCCCGCCCGCCGTACGCCCGGATGTGCTCCGCCACCTGTTCTGCCTGGTCAGCGTCGATGTCGTTGACCACGACCGCGGCGCCGGCCTGCGCGGCGTGCATCGCGTAGGCCTCGCCCAGACCCCGTCCCGCCCCGGTGATCACCACTGCTTTGCCGTCAAGAATCCCCATCTCGCGCTCTTCTCTGTGCTCGGCGGACTCCCCTGCCCCGGCTCTTTACGGCCGGAGTCGTTTCCGCCTCCGCCCAGCGTGGGGATGACCGGCACCGGTCGCGCCACAAATGCGACGAGATGTGCGTTTGCTGCGCTGAATGGCCCAGGGAGTTCGTCCCTGCCGATGGTCCGGACTGGTCGGCAACTGCCCGCGACCTCCGGAAACCTCCCGTTGAGCTTCGCCTGAAAGTGTGAAAGGCCGCCCCCGCGGCACGAGTCCGACGAACGGGGACGGCCCTCCGGAGAGGTGGTTCAGCCGCGGTAGGTGAGGTTGCGGCCGTTGTCCGGGTCGAACAGCTGCACCTGGTCGGCGTCGAACCAGATGTCGGCCGGCTCGCCCTCCACCGCGGTGGACGTCGCGGCGATCCGGGCGACCAGCGACACGCCGCCGCCGGGCACGTCGGCCGAGCCCGCGTCGGCGGCGAGCTCGGCCAGCTCCGCCGAGGTCGCCTGCTCACCCCGGAGGCTGAAGTAGGCGAACTTGTCGGAGCCCATCGACTCCAGCACGTCCACGTGGTCGGTGAACGTGACGCCCTTCGGGCGAACGGCGTCGTCCACCAGCCGGGCGTCCTCGAAGTGCTCGGGCCGCAACCCCATGATCACTTCACGGGGCGCGTCGGCGCCTTCCAGCAACCCCCGCACCCGGTCGGTGAGGGGCACGTCGCCCAGCGGCGACCGCAGCACGCCGTCCTCCAGCGCGGCGGGCACGAAGTTCATCGCGGGCGAGCCGATGAACCCGGCGACGAACAGGTTGGCCGGGTTGTCGTAGAGGGACTGCGGCGCGCCGATCTGCTGCACCGCGCCGCCGCGCATCACCACGACCCGGTCGCCGAGGGTCATCGCCTCGGTCTGGTCGTGCGTGACGTACACGGTGGTGGTGCCGAGCTGCTTCTGCAACCGCGACACCGACGTGCGCATCTGCACGCGCAGCTTGGCGTCGAGGTTCGACAGCGGCTCGTCCATCAGGAACGCCTTGGGGTTGCGCACGATCGCCCGCCCCATCGCGACCCGCTGCCGCTGCCCGCCGGACAGGTTGGACGGCTTGCGGTCCAGGTGGTGGGTCAGGTCCAGGATCGCGGCGGCGTCGCGGACCTTCTTCTCGACGGTCGCGTCGTCCACCTTGGCCAGCCGCAGCGGGAAGGCCATGTTCTCCTTCACGGTCATGTGCGGGTAGAGCGCGTAGGACTGGAACACCATCGCGATGTCGCGGTCCTTGGGCGCGCGCTCGTTGACCCGCTCGCCGCCGATGCGCAGCTCGCCGGACGTGATGTCCTCCAGGCCCGCGATCATGTTCAGGGTCGTGGACTTCCCGCAGCCGGACGGGCCGACCAGGATGATGAACTCGCCGTCGGCGATCTCGATGTCCACGTCCCGCACGGCCACCGCGCCGTCGGGGTACTGCTTGGTCACGCTGTCCAGGACGATCTCGGCCATTGCCTCACCCCTTGACGGCGCCGGAGGTCAACCCGGCGACGATCCGACGCTGGAAGAACAACACGAACAGGATGATCGGGACGGTGATCACCACGGCGGCGGCGGCGATCGACCCGGTCGGGTCCTCGAACTGCGAGCCGCCGGTGAAGAACGACAGCGCGACCGGCACCGTGCGCGAGCTCTCGGTGGAGGTCAGCGAGATCGCGAACAGGAAGTCGTTCCAGCAGAAGATGAACACCAGGATCGCGGTGGTGAACACGCCGGGCGCGGCCAGCGGCGCGATGACCCGGCGGAACGCCTGGCCGGGCGTCGCGCCGTCCATCTTCGCCGCCTTCTCCAGCTCCCACGGGATCTCGCGGAAGAACGCCGACAGCGTGTAGATCGCCAGCGGCAGCGCGAAGGTGATGTAGGGCAGGATCAGGCCGGGCCAGGTGTCGAACAGCCCGAGCGCCCGCTCGATCTCGAACAGCGGCGAGACCAGCGAGATCTGCGGGAACATCGCGATCAGCAGCGACACCCCGACCAGCAGGCGCTTGCCGGGGAAGTCGAGCCGGGCGATCGCGTAGGCGGCCATCGTGCCGAACACGACCGCGACGGCCGTGGCGATCAGCGCGATGCCGATCGAGTTCACCAGCGCGCGGACGAACTCGGTGGTGGAGAAGATCGCCTTGTAGTTGTCGAACGTCCAGGCGCGCGGGATGAAGTTGCCGTCGCCCAGGGTCTCCTTGGTCTTGAACGACAGCGACACGATCCACAGCACCGGGACCAGCGCGTACGCCACCACCAGGACGTTCAGGACGGTCCAGCGCGCCTTGCGGCCCGTGGTCACGGCTCCGCCGATGCCCGCCATCAGCGCCTCCCCCCGTCGCCGCCGGGCGCGGCGGTGCCGAACAGCTTCACGAACACGAACGCGATGATCGCCACCGCGATGAAGATCAGCACCGACATGGTCGAGCCGATGCCCAGGTTCAGGCCCTTGATCAGGTTGTTGTAGGTCAGCATCGACACCGACGACGTGCCCTGCGAGCCCGCCGTGAGCACGAACAGGTTGTCGAAGATGCGGAACGCGTCGAGCGTGCGGAACAGCAGCGCCACCAGGATCGCCGGCTTCATCACCGGGACCATGACCTTGGTGAACCGCTGCCACGCGCTCGCGCCGTCCATCGCGGCGGCCTTGAGCAGGTCGTCCGGCACCAGCGCCAGGCCCGCCATCAGCAGCAGGGCCATGAACGGCGTGGTCTTCCAGATCTCGGCCAGCGTCACGACCATGATCGCCGGGATCTTCTGGGTGAGCACGGGGTCGCCGCCCGCGATCGTCTCGGCCAGGTAGCCGGTGCCGGGCGTCCAGGCGTAGCGCCAGGAGAACGCGGCGACGACCGTGACGATGCCGTACGGGATGAGCGTGGACGTGCGCACGATGCCCCGGCCGACCAGGGTGCGGTGCATGATCAGCGCCAGCGCCATGCCGAGCACCAGTTCGACCGCCACGGACACCACCGTGATGAGCACCGTCACCCACATGGCGTTCCACCAATAGGGGTTGGTGAGCACGGTGACGTAGTTGTCCAGGCCGACGAACTCGGTGCGGTCGGGGAACTTCAGGTCGTAGCGCTGCAACGACAGCCAGAGGGAGTAGAGGATCGGCCAGCCCGCGACGGCGGCCATGATCAGGATCGCGGGCGCGCACAGCAGCAGGCCGAGCCGGCGTTCGGCTTTCTTGCCCTCGCTGAGCGCGGCCTTGGCCTTGGCCTTGGGCGACAGCCGCGGCTCGGCGGCGCCCGGTCCGGTGGCGGCCGGCGCGGTGTCCGACGCGTGGCTCACGGCAGCACCCCCTTCGAGTCGAGCGCGTCCTGGAGCTCGGCGCGCAGCCGGTCGGCGGTGGCCCGCGGGTCGAGGTCGGCCGGTGGCGAGAGGATCGTGGAGATGACGGTCGAGACGTTCTGGTAGGCGGGGGTGCGCGGGCGGGCGCTCGCGTTCTTCAGTGTCTCCAGGATCGCTTCCTTCATCGGGTACGGCTCGGCCATCTCCGGGTCGTCGTAGACGGACTCGATGGTGGGCGGCACGCCGTCGTTGATGGCGGCGAACTTCTGGTGCTCCGCGCTGCGCAGGCACGTGACGGCGTCGAACGACTCGTCGGGGTGCCGGGAGAAGGCGCTGACCGCGTAGTTGATGCCGCCGACGGTGACCTCGGCCGGTCCGCCGTCGATCGACGGGTAGGGCGCCCACTTCAGGTTCGGGGCGAGGTCGGGCACGGCCTGGGCGGCGGCGTAGACGTAGGGCCAGTTCAGCTGGAACGCGGCCTTGCCGGTCTCCATGGAGAGGCGGGCGTCGTCCTCGGCGGCGTTGGAGAACGACGGGTCGACCACCTTGGACGTGGCGAACCGCTTGAGCACCTCCAGCGCCTGGACCGCGCCCTCGTCGACGACCGCCTTGGCGCCGCCCTCGTCCAGGATCTGCCCGCCGGCGGTGTTGACCAGGGTGTTGTAGAGGACGACGAGGCCCTCGTACTGCTTGCCCTGGGCGGCGACCCGGCCGGGGGTCTTGTCGTTGCCGTCCTCTTCGAGCCGGGTGCCCATCTCGATCATCTCGGACCACGTCTTCGGCGGCGTGGGCACGAGGTCGCCCCGGTACCAGAGGAGCTGGACGTTCGTGTTGTCCGGCGCGCCGTACAGCTTGCCCTCGTAGCGGGCGGTCTCCAGCGGCGTCTCCAGCGTGCCGTCCTCGACCTGCGCCTTGGTCCCGCCGGTGAACTCCCGGATCCAGCCGGCCTCGGCCAGTTCGGCGGTCCACGTGACGTCGAGGGCCAGCACGTCCATGTCGTCGTCCCCGGCGGCGAGCCGGCGGACCATCTGCTCGCGCTGGCCGTCCGCCTCGCGCGGCAGCTTGTGGTAGACGATCTCGTACCCGTCGGCCCGCTCGTTGCAGTTGTCGACGATCTTCTGGAAGTTCTGCTGCGGGTACTTGTAGACGTTGATGGTGATCCCGCCGTCACCCGAACCACAGCCCGCCAGCACGGACGACGCGATCAGCGCGGCGCCCCCTGCGGCGGCCAACCGATGACCCTTGCCCCTCATCGGTCCTGCCTCCTCTCCCGACAGCGGAGGAGCCAGACCGCGACGCCCGGCACCTCGTCGTGCCCGCCGGTCGGCTGGGCCGAACGGCGGAACGAACGTAGGCCCGGTGATCAGGTGCCGCAACCACCGGAGCCCGGAACGGCCTTACCCGATCCGGTGGTGCGGCAAACCTCAGTCCTTGCCCGCCTTGCCCGCGTCGGAGGGGCGCATGGCGAGCTTGGCGAGCAGGTCGCGGCCGCGTTCGGCGGAACGGGGCTGGCAGAGCACGTCGTAGCGGCCCGCGACGAGCTGGCTGGCGCTCTGGAAGTCGCGCTTGCCGCGGGCCGAGCCGTAGCCGACCGCGGCGAAGATCAGGCCGAACGCGATGCCGACCACCAGGCCGGCGACGATGGGGCCGAGGCTGGCGCCGGGACCGGTGTTGAACAGGCTGAGCAGGACGCCGACGAACAGGCCGAACCAGGCGCCCGACGCCGCGCCGGTGCCGAGCACGCGTCCCCAGGTGAGGCGACCCGTCACCCGTTCGACGAGCATGAGGTCGACACCCACGATCGTGACCTCCTGGACGGGGAAGTCGTCGTCGGCGAGGAAGTCGACGGCGCGCTGGGCCTCCTCGTAGGTGCCGTACGAGCCGATGGGCCAACCGGTGGGTGGGGTGGGCAGACGGGGAGGCACCCCGGGTCGGTTCTGGCCGGAGAAGGAACTCGTCACGGTGACCACCTCTTCGCGGTGCTGATCTCCCCATCCTGCCAACACCGGGCGGGCGGCGCGAAACAGGTCGCCGGGAAGGGTGTGAAACGTGACCTGGGCCGGGGGACGAGGTGAGGCCGGCGGGGTGGACGAAGGTCGACGCAACACCATGGTGTGAAGTGCGGGAGTCCCCGCGCGAACGAGGACTCCCGTGAACCCGATATGTCGTCCAGGCCATTCCAGACGGACCTCAGGATCGACCAAGAGCGCCTCCTGCTGTCCTGATCGATATCGCCCACTGTAGTTCCGACTACTGGGTCGACGCAGCCGTTCGGGACGCTCCTGGACACCCGAACCGGTGACATTGCGCAGTTCAGGACGCGTTCCTGTGCGTCATGGGCCGACGACTCACGATCCTGGACGCGTCGTGCTGGACGCTCTGGACGGTGACGGGGTGTCCGGACAGCGATCCTGGACGCTTCGCAGGCGGCCGGAGGGGCCATGATGGTCAAGTCCGCAGGACGTGAAGACCACGTCCGCCGATTCCGGTAGCGCGAACTGCCGGACATCGGAAAGCGGCCCCGTCGTCCAGGCCATCGTGGAGGTACTCCATGTGTTTCTCGTCCCTGCCCCGCCCAGGGTGCTGTCGACCTCCGTCGCCCCGGCACGACCGCCGGCTGGGGTGACCGGTCCAATCACTACGACGACATCCGATGACTACACACCACACCGCGTCTCCCGGCCGGCGGCCCCCGAGCACGCGGAAATCAGTTCGGGTGCACGAACACCCGTCGTGGTTCGACGGCCTCGATTTCGACAGGACAGGCGCCCTCTCCCCTAGACCCACGGCGCCCTCCCGCACCTTCGCCTCGACAGCCGAGTTCCTCGACGGACTGCGGAAGGTGAGGACGGAGACGAGCACGTCGTTCCGGCAGATCGAACAGCGGTCCAACGGACACCTGCCGAGGGCCACCGCCCAAGCGATGGTCGCGACCTTGAAGACCACCCTGCCCACGCGGGCCGACCAGGTCGAGTTGTTCGTGAAGGCGTGCGGTGGCTCGGCCTTCGAAGTGAACCTCTGGGTGTCGCAATGGCGGCGGCTCCGCGACCGAGGAGCGCGAGACGAACCCGTCCCGGAGTCCGTCCCTCTCCCACCGACCGCGCAGGTGGAGTTGATGGCGCGGGCCGTCGACACCGGTCGCCCTCACGGACCTGCTCGACTCGCCAAGAGGTGGTGGGCCGCCGCATCGCGGTGGCAACGCGGCGTCAGCCAATCGGCGACGATCAGGAGAGCGGCGTTCCTGGTCTGCTGGACCGTGGCCGTGGTCGCGGCGACCATCTACGTCACCGGCCGTTGAGGATCCGCCCGCAGTGCTCGGGGAACCCGCTGCCGTGATCTTCAACCCGGAGGGGTAGCAGCGAAGCTCCCTAAGGTCGCCAATCCATCCAGATTCGATGTTGATCCGGAGTCGATACCGGGGGACTGACCCCCGCCATGTCATCGGCAGTCAGCTCGGTCGCACCGTTACGAACGCATTCGTCTTCAGGACGAGGAGTAGAGATGTCCAGCTCAAGACCGCTCAGCGGTCACAGCGGTACCGCCCGCCCCGATACGGGCGTCCAAGCATTCCCCCCGCCAGGGGAATGGCACCTGTCCCTGCCGAAGAACCTGCTCGCCGAGGCGCCGTGGCTGGTGCTGGTGCTCACGGCTTTCGCCGCAGGCTGGACGCCCGGTCAGATCACCCTGCTCGTGCTCGCGCTGACGCCGCTCATGGTGCTGCGGGGCGCCGCAAAACGGGTATGACGCGGCAGCGCCGCACAGCACCGACACGGTGACAGGATCCGGGACGCGATGAGCCATCGAGGACGACGCGATCCCTGGATTCAGGTCCGCCATACGACCGATCCACCTCGGGTGGCCGTCCGACGTCGAAGGGCGGCCACCCGGGTCGGTGCGGGGATTCGGTCAGCCGCGTGACTGGTAGTCGCGCAGCAGGCCCCGGCTGATGATGGTCTTCTGGATCTCGCTCGTGCCCTCGCCGATGAGCAGGAACGGCGCCTCGCGCATCAGGCGCTCGATCTCGTACTCCTTGGAGTAGCCGTAGCCGCCGTGGATGCGGAACGCCTCCTGGGTCACCTCGGCGCAGTACTCCGACGCGAGGAGCTTGGCCATGCCGGCCTCGACGTCGTTGCGCGCGCCCGAGTCCTTCAGCCGTGCCGCGTTCACCATCATCAGGTGGGCGGCCTCGACCTTGGTCGCCATCTCGGCCAGCTTGAACGCGATGGCCTGGTGCTCGGCGATCGGCTTGCCGAACGTCTTGCGCTGCTGCGCGTACTCGATCGCCAGCTCGAACGACCGCAGCGCGATGCCGCACGCCCGCGCCGCCACGTTCACCCGGCCGACCTCGACGCCGTCCATCATGTGCCGGAACCCGCGCCCGGTCCGGCCGCCGAGCACCTGCTCCGCCGGGATCCGGAAGCCGTCGAACACCATCTCGGTCGTGTCGACGCCCTTGTAGCCCATCTTGTCGATCTTGCCGGGGATGGTCAGGCCGGGCACGACCTCGCCGTAGCCCTCGGGCTTCTCCACCAGGAACGTGGTCAGGTTCCGGTGCGCCTTCTCCTCGCCCTCGTCGGTCTTCACCAGCACGGCGGTGAGGTTGGACGTGCCGCCGTTGGTCAGCCACATCTTCTGGCCGTTGACGACGAAGTCGTCGCCCTCGCGCACGGCCCGCGTGCGGATCGCCGCCACGTCCGAGCCCAGCTCCGGCTCGGACATCGAGAACGAGCCGCGCACCTCGCCGGTCGCCATCCGCGGCAGGTACTTGCCCTGCTGCTCGGGCGTGCCGTGCTGCTTGAGCATGTGCGCCACGATGAAGTGCGTGTTGATCACGCCGGACACGGACATCCAGCCGCGCGCGATCTGCTCGACGACCAGGGCGTAGGTCAGCAGCGACTCGCCGAGCCCGCCGAACTCCTCCGGGATGGTGAGCCCGAACAGGCCCATCTCCTTCATGCCCTCGACGATGTCGGCCGGGTACGTGTCGCCGTGCTCCAGCGCCTGGGCGTGCGGGATGATCTCCTTGTCCACGAAGGTGCGAACCGTCGACAGGATTTCCTCCTGGACGTCGGTCAGTCCTGCGGTCCGGGCCAGGCGCGCCATCGCGTTTCCCTTCGTAGCTCTCGGGTTACCGGCGAGTATGGCCCGGTTAACGCCCGTTCGCGTCACGAGAGTGCTCATCGCCACCCGCTGAACCGAAACAGCGGGTTAGCCTGTGCGCCCGCACGACCAGCAGGGGGATCCACATGTCGCAGCCGTACCAACCGCAACCGGGCTACTACCCGCCGCAGCCCGCGCCGACCAACGGGATGGCGATCGCGGCGCTGATCACGGCGTTCCTGTTCTCACCGGCGGGCATCGTGCTGGGCGTCGTGGCGCGCAAGCAGATCCGGCGGACCGGCGAGCAGGGCTGGGGCATGGCGACCGCCGGGCTCGTCATCGGCGTGGTGCTCACCGTGCTGTGGGTGCTGGCCCTCGTGCTGTGGGTCGTGCTGGTGGTGTGGCTGTACCGCGAGGCCGGGAACCTGCCGGCACCGCGCTGATCAGGAGGCGCGCAGCTCCAGCCCGCCACCGCAGTGGCGGCACACGTCGGCGAACACGTGGACGTCGTGCGAGCAGGCGGGGCAGGGCCGGAAGCTGCGCTCGACCAGGTCGTCGCGGCGGCGCTGGAACAGCCGCCTGCGCGGGGTGCGGTGTCTGGACACGCCCACCACCATGCACAGGCGGCCCCCCGTGATCGCCACTCGACACCGCGGGTTGTGGTCATGCTCACCGACGGGGTCGACGGTCCGTGCGCGGTCGGTCGCGCTTCGAAGGTCCGGAGCCAGGCGTCGAGGTGCGGGCACCGCGCGCGCAGGGCGCGTCAGGCCCAGGTCCTGGATCGCCAACGGCCCGTCGACCGTCTTGACGTAACCCGGGCAGTAGCCGAGCAGCCGCTTCGAGGGCGCTCCCGGCCGCCCACGCGATCACTCGACGACCACGCGCCGGCCGGGAGCCCCGGGAAGTCAGTCCTCCGGCGGCGACCACACGTTCGTGCGCGCCATGCCCGCGGCACGTCCCTTGGACGAGATGACCAGCGCCATCTTGCGCGACGCCTCGTCGATCATCTCGTCGCCGAGCATCACCGCGCCCCGCTTGCCGCCCCGCTCGGAGGTGAAGTAGTCGTACGCGTCGAGGATGTTCTCGGCGTGGTCGTAGTCCTCCTGCTTCGGGCTGTACACCTCGTTGGCCGCGTCGATCTGGCCCGGGTGCAGGACCCACTTGCCGTCGAACCCGAGGGCGGCCGAGCGGCCGGCCACGCGGCGGAAGCCCTCGACGTCCCGGATTTGCAGGTAAGGGCCGTCGATGGCCTGCTTGTCGTGCGCGCGGGCGGCCATCAGGATCTGCATCAGGATGTAGTGGTAGGCGTCGCCGACGTCGTAGCCGGGCGGCTGCTCGCCGACGACCAGCGACTTCATGTTGATCGACGCCATGAAGTCGGCCGGGCCGAAGATGATCGTCTCCACCCGCGGCGACGCGGTGGCGATGGCGTTGACGTTGATCAGGCCGAGCGCGTTCTCGATCTGCGCCTCGATGCCGATCCGCCCGACCTCGTAGCCCATGGTCTTCTCGATCTGGGTGAGCAGCAGGTCGAGCGCGTGCACCTGCTCCGCGGTCTGCACCTTGGGCAGCATGACGCAGTCGAGGTTCGCGCCGGCGCCCTCGACGACCTCGGTGACGTCGCGGTAGGTCCACTCGGTGGTCCAGTCGTTCACCCGGACGACCCGCGTGCGGGAGCCCCAGTCGCCCTCGTTCAACGAGGCCACGATGGTCTTGCGCGCGCCCGGCTTGGCCAGCGGCGCGCACGCGTCCTCCAGGTCGAGGAACACCTGGTCCGCGGGCAGCGTGCGGGCCTTGTCGATCATCTTCTGGCTCGAACCGGGCACGGCCAGGCACGAGCGACGGGGACGCTGCTGGTCGACCACTGGGGGGTACCTCCTCGTACCGGCCGGTAACTACATGTGGTGCGAAGGGTGGCACGGTCGCATACGGCCCGCCATCGCGTGAGTCACGGCTCACAGGCCCGTGGCAGGCTGAACCGGTGGAGATCGAGCAGGTGCTGGACAACGCGCTGCGCAAGGCCGCCGCGGTGTGGATCCGACCGGACGGCCACGAGCCGCGGCTGGTGTGGGCGCTGTGGCGCGACGGGGCCGTCCTGGTGGCCGTCGGCGGCACGGAACAGCGGGTGCCGGGCCTGGCCGACGGCGTCGGGTGCACGGTCACCGTCCGCTCCCCCACCACCCGCTCCCACCTGGTCGACGCACGGGCCACCGCACGCCGCGCGGACCTGGACGACGACGCCGCGCAGGCGCTGAGAGCCGCCCGCCTGAACGGCCGCCCGGAGTGGGACGACGTCTACCGCCTGGAGCTCGCGTGATCACCGTCCCCGAGGGCTTCGGCGCGATCCTGGGCGAGGAGGCGCGGGACTGGCGCGCCTCCCTGCCCTCGCTGGCCACGAAGTTCTGCGCGCGCTGGCGCCTCACCCCGGACGGTGCCCTGCTCAACGGCAACGTCGCCGTCGTCCTCCCGGTGCGCCGCGCCGACGGCCACCCGGCCGTGCTCAAGCTCACCTGGGTGGACGATGAGACCCGGCAGGAGCCACTGGCGCTCCGGGCGTGGGCCGGTCAGGGCGTGGTGGCGCTGCTCGACCACGACGACCGGCACGGCGCGCTGCTGCTGGAACGCCTCGACCACACCAGGTCGCTGGACGACGCGCCGATCGAGGAGGCGCTGGCCGTCACCGGCGGACTGCTGCGCCGGCTGCGCGTCCCGGCGGGACCGGAGTTCCGCCGCCACGACTTCCCCGACCTGGTCGCGGAGAACGCCGACCTGGGCGGCCCGCTGCCCGCCGCCCTCGTCGAGCAGGCTCGCGAACTGGGCCGCGACCTCGTCGGGCACGCCGGGAACACGCTGGTCAACCAGGACCTGCACTACCAGAACGTGTTGCGCGGCGACCGCGAGCCGTGGCTGATGATCGATCCGAAACCGCTGGCGGGCGACCGCGAGTTCGGCGTGATCCCGTTGCTGTGGAACAGGTTCGGCGAACTGGCCGGCGAACGCGGCCTGCGCGACCGGTTCGCCGCCCTGTGCGACATCGGCGAGCTCGACGCCGACCGGGCCCGCGCCTGGACGTTCTGCCGCGCCGTCGACACCTGGCTGTGGTGCCTGGCGGGCGGGCTGGAGGAGATGGCCGTCGCCGTCGAGGCGATCACCCACGCGTTCCGGCCGGAGACCCGACCAGGAACCCGACCGGAGACCTGGCGGCGAACCTGACCGGGGACGTCCACAGTGGAACGCAGCGGTGGCGCACCCGGCGGACTAGCCTGATCACGTGCCTGCCGTGAACCGGGTCTTCGCCGCTCAGCTCGCCGGGTTGCCCGTGTTCGGGCCGGACGGCGAGTCGATCGGCAAGGTCCGCGACCTGGTCATCGGCCTGCGGGTGGACCGCCAGCCGCCCCGCGTGCTCGGCCTGGTGCTGGAGCTGGCGACCCGGCGGCGCATCTTCGTGCCGATGCTGCGGGTCAACTCGATCGAGCCGAACGCCGTGACGCTCGTCACCGGGTCGGTCAACCTGCGCCAGTTCCACCAGCGCGCCAACGAGGTGCTGGTGGTCGGCGAGCTGCTCGACGCGCGCGTCACGCTCGGCTCCGGCGTGGTGGCGGTGCTGGTCGACGCCGCGATGGAACCCAGCCGCACGCGGGACTGGCGGATGACGCGGGTCGCGGTCCGGGAGCGCACCGGCCGGCTGGCCCGGCGCGGACCGGTGCAGGTGCTGCGCTGGGAGGACCTGACCGGCCTGTCGGTGACCGAGCTGGCCGGCCAGCCGCAGGGCGCGCAGCACCTGGTGGCGATCTTCGAGACGATGCGCGCGGCGGACGTGGCGCTGGCCCTGCACAGCCTGCCGGCCAAGCGGCGCTACGAGGTGGCCGAGGCGCTGGACGACGAACGGCTCGCCGACGTGATCGAGGAGATGGCCGAGGAGGACCAGAAGGACCTGCTGGCCTACCTGGACGACGAGCGCGCCGCGGACATCCTCGAGGCCATGGACCCCGACGACGCGGCCGACCTGCTGTCGGAGCTGTCCGAGGTGGAGAAGGACCGGCTGCTGGAGCTGATGGAGCCGGCGGAGTCCGAGCCGGTGCGGCGGCTGCTGGAGTACAGCTTCGACACCGCGGGCGGCCTGATGACGCCGGAACCGGTGGTGCTCGCGCCGGACGCGACCGTGGCGGAGGCGCTGGCGCACGTGCGCAACCCGGACCTGACGCCCGCGCTGGCCAGCATGGTGTTCGTGTGCCGGGCGCCGACGGCCACGCCCACCGGCCGCTACCTGGGCTGCGTGCACATCCAGCGGCTGCTGCGCGAGCCGCCGTCGGACCTGGTCGCGGGCGTGCTGGACACGGACCTGGCGACGTTGTCGCCGACCGCCTCGCTCAGCGACGTGACCCGCTACTTCGCCGCCTACAACCTGGTGTGCGGGCCGGTGGTGGACGAGAGCGACCACCTGCTCGGCGCGATCACCGTGGACGACGTGCTCGACCACCTGCTGCCGGCCAACTGGCGCGAAACGGGGCTGTCCCATGCCTGAGCTGCTGCCGCGTCGACGGCTCGACCAGCCGCGCACGGAGGGCCGGTTCCGGCTGTCGCTGGACCCGGAGGCGTTCGGCCGGTTCTCCGAGCGCCTGGCCCGGTTCCTGGGCACCGGCAAGTTCCTGTTCTGGCAGACGCTGCTGGTGATCATCTGGATCACGCTGAACCTGTTCGCGGTGACGCTGCGCTGGGACCCGTACCCGTTCATCCTGCTCAACCTGGCGTTCTCCACGCAGGCCGCGTACGCCGCGCCGCTGATCCTGCTGGCGCAGAACCGGCAGGACGACCGCGACCGGGTGTCGCTGGAGGAGGACCGGGCCCGGGCCGCGCAGACCAAGGCCGACACCGAGTACATGGCCCGCGAGCTGGCCGCGCTGCGCATCGCCGTGGGCGAGGTGGCGACCCGCGACTACCTGCGCAGCGAGCTGGAACGCGTGTTCCGCGAGCGCAAGCGGCCCGGCAAGGACGCCAGGGACCTCCCCGCCAAGGACACCAAGGACGCGAAGGACCTCAGGGACGCCAAGGAGCTCGGCGACGTCGTGGACCTCAAGGACGACGTGCCGTCGTCCTGAGCGTCAGGGCTCGTCGGCGCCCAGCCGGTCGCACGTGTGGCCGAACGCCTCCAGCTCGGCGTGGCCGAACGTCTCCGCGAAGTGCCGCGCCACGCCCGCGAGGTGCGTGCCGGACGCCACGCGCAGCCGCTCCAGGCCCTGCGAGGTGAGCACCGCCACCACGCCGCGGCCGTCGCCGTCGGCGCGTTCCCGCAGCACCAGGCCCGCGCGTTCCAGGCGGTCGACGAGTCTGGTGACGCCGGAGCGCGACAGCAGCACGGCGTCGGCCAGCTCGGTCATCCGCAGTCGGTGCTGCGACGCCTCGGCGAGCTGGACCAGGACGTCGTAGGCCGCGAGCGACAAGCGTTGCTCGGCGATCAGTTCGGATTCCAGGATCCGGGTGAGCCTCGCGTGCGCCCGGAGGAAGGATCGCCACACCCCCAGCTCGGTACGGGTGGGCAACCGGGCAGATCCGGTTTCCGGCACGGATACCGATGTTACGGAAAGCACGCGAGCGGCTGCGCGCTGCCCCCGGAACCGGGGTGACCGACCGGTAGCTTGGAAGTGCACGGCCCGCCGTAGCATGGCGGTCCCACCACCCTCTCCCGAAGGCGTTCCCGTGACTCTTCCTACCGTTGACGACGTGCAGAAGGCGTTGGCCGGCGTCCAGGACCCGGAGATCCGGCGTCCGATCACCGACCTCGGCATGGTCAAGGGCGTCGTGGTCGGTGACGACGGGATCGTGGACGTGGCGGTCTTCCTGACCGTCTCCGGCTGCCCGCTGCGCGACAAGATCACCGCCGACGTGACCGCCGCCGTGACCGCGCTCGACGGCGTGACCGGCGTCCGCGTCGAGCTGGACGTGATGAGCGACGCGCAGCGCACGGAGCTGCGCAAGTCGCTGCGCGGCGGCGTCGAGGAGCCGGTGATCCCGTTCGCCCAGCCCGGCTCGCTGACCCGGGTGTACTGCGTCGCGTCGGGCAAGGGCGGTGTCGGCAAGTCGTCGGTGACGGTGAACCTGGCCGTCGCGATGGCCGCGCGCGGGCTGTCCGTCGGCGTGGTGGACGCCGACATCTACGGCCACTCCATCCCCCGGATGCTCGGCACGGACGCGCGGCCCACCCAGGTCGAGAAGATGATCATGCCGCCGCAGTCGCACGGCGTGAAGCTCATCTCGATCGGCATGTTCACGTCCGGCAACACGCCGGTCGTGTGGCGCGGCCCGATGCTGCACCGGGCGTTGCAGCAGTTCCTGGCCGACGTGTTCTGGGGCGACCTGGACGTGCTGCTGCTCGACCTGCCGCCGGGCACCGGCGAC
Source organism: Actinosynnema sp. CA-299493 (assembly GCF_050946825.1). Classification (NCBI taxonomy): domain Bacteria; kingdom Bacillati; phylum Actinomycetota; class Actinomycetes; order Pseudonocardiales; family Pseudonocardiaceae; genus Actinosynnema; species Actinosynnema sp. CA-299493. Next base: position 906,202 of record NZ_CP191993.1, on the reverse strand, counting down.
ATCGCCATCTCGGTGGCGCAGCTCGTGCCGAACGCCGAGATCCTGGTCGTGACCACGCCGCAGCAGGCGGCGGCCGAGGTGGCGGAGCGGGCCGGGTCGATCGCGTTGCAGACGCGGCAGCGCATCGCCGGCGTGATCGAGAACATGTCGTGGCTGGAGCTGCCGGACGGCACCCGGATGGACGTGTTCGGCTCGGGCGGCGGGCAGGCCGTGGCCGACTCGCTGACCCAGGCCGTGGGCGCGGACGTGCCGCTGCTGGGCCAGGTCCCGCTCGACCAGCGGGTGCGCGAGCAGGGCGACTCGGGCACGCCGATCGTGCTGGCGCACCCGGAGTCGCCCGCCGGGCAGGTGCTGACGACCGTGGCGACCAGGCTGTCCACGCGGTCGCGCGGGCTCGCCGGCCGGCTGCTGAACGTCACCCCCGCCGGCCGCTGACGAACCGACCCTCGCACAGGGGCTCCCGGATTCCGGGGGCCCCTGTTCCGTGCTGCCCGCGTCCGGTCGCGGCCCGCGTCCGGTCGGCCGTTGACGAACCGCCGCGCGTCTGAAACCTTTGTACGCAACTCCGCAAGAAGTTGACAGTTACAGCTCAAAATCTTCATATCGACTCGCAACTTAGCGGCAGGCGCTCCGCCGCGGTCTGCCGTCAGCGCACCGTCGTCCCCAACGAAGAGGACACCGATGAAACGGAAGCAGCGCAGCCGGCGACTGGTCGGCGGCATCCTGGCGGTCGGCCTGACCGTGCTCGGCCTCTCCCCCGCCTCGGCGGCGCCCGACCCCGTGCGCGTCGCCCCGGTCGACCTGGCCGCGGGCAAGGCCACGTCGGCGAGCAGCGCGCAGGCCGGCTACCCGGCGGCCAACACCACCGACGGCAACCAGTCCTCCTACTGGGAGAGCGCGAACAACGCGTTCCCGCAGTGGCTCCAGGTCGACCTCGGCGCGACGTTCGGCGTGAGCCGGGTCGTGCTGGAGCTGCCGACCGGCTGGGGCGAGCGCACGCAGACGCTCGCCGTGCAGGGCAGCACGGACGGCACGACGTTCACCGACCTCTCGCCGTCCGCCGCGCGGCTGTTCGCCCCGGCGAGCGGCAACACCGCCACCATCGACTTCACCGCGCGGGACGCCCGGCACGTGCGGCTGCGCGTCACCGGCAACACCGGCTGGCCCGCCGCCCAGGTCTCGGAGTTCGAGGTCTACGGCGCCGCCACCGGCGACGGCCGGGCGCCGACCGCGCCGGGCAGCCTCTCGTTCACCGAGCCCGCCGCCGGCCAGGTCCGGCTGACGTGGACGGCGTCGACCGACGACACGGGCGTGACCGGCTACACCGTCTTCGCCAACGGCGCGCCGCGCGCCACCGTGTCCGGCACGACGCTCACCCACACCGACAGCCAACCGACCACCGCCACCGTGACCTACACGGTGCGGGCGCGTGACGCGGCGGGCAACGTGTCCGGTGACAGCAACGCGGTGACGCGCGTCGGCCGGGGCGGCGGCACGAACCTCGCGGCGGGCAAGCCGGTCGAGGCGTCGTCGTCGACGTTCGGCTTCGTCGCCGCCAACGCCACCGACGGCAACCTCGCCACGTACTGGGAGGCGGGCGGGCAGTCGGCCACGCTGACCGTGAAGCTCGGCGCGAACGCCGACGTGGACTCGGTCGTGGTCAAGCTCGACCCCGACCCGGTGTGGGGGCCGCGGACGCAGAGCTTCCAGGTGCTCGGCCGTGAGCAGGGCGCGGCGGGCTTCACGTCGCTGGCGGCCCGCGCCGAGCACGCGTTCAGCCCGGCCGGGAACCAGAACTCGGTGACGGTGCCGATCGGCAGGCGGGCGGCGGACGTGCGGCTGGAGTTCTTCGGCAACACCGGCGCGCCCGGCGGGCAGGTGGCCGAGCTCCAGGTCCTCGGCACGCCCGCGCCGAACCCGGACCTGACCGTGGCGTCGGTGACGTGGACGCCGGCCGCACCGTCGGAGGTCGACGCCGTCACGCTGTCGGCCGCGGTCCGCAACACCGGCTCGGCCGCCTCCGGCCCGACCACGGTCGACTTCAGCCTCGGCGGCACGGTCGTCGGCAGCGCGCCGGTCGCCGGGCTGGCCGCCGGCGCGTCGACAGCGGTGTCGGTGAACGCGGGCCGGCGGGCGATGGGCAGCTACCCGGTCAAGGCGGTGGTCGACCCCACCGACGCCGTCATCGAGCAGGACAACGGCAACAACGCGCACACCGCGCCGTCCCCGCTGGTGGTGGCGCAGGCGCCCGGCCCGGACCTGACCGTCGCCGGCGTCACGTCCACCCCGTCCAACCCGGCGGTCGGCGCGCCCGTGTCGTTCACCGCGTCGGTGCGCAACCGGGGCACCACCGCCGTCGGCGCGGGCAGCGTCACGCGGGTCACGGTCGGCGGCGCCACGCTCAACGGGCAGACCCCGGCCGTCGCGGCGGGCGCGACGGTCACCGTGCCGGTCGGCGGCACGTGGACGGCCACCGCGGGCGGCGCGACGATCACCGCCACGGCCGACGCGACCGGCGTCGTCACCGAGACCAACGAGACGAACAACGCGTTCTCGCGGTCGATCGTGGTCGGCCGCGGCGCGGCGGTCCCGTACGTCGAGCACGAGGCGGAAGCCGCCCGCTACCAGGGCACCCTGCTGGAAGCCGACCCGTTGCGGCGGTTCGGGCACACGAACTTCGCCACCGAGTCGTCCGGCCGCAAGTCCGTGCGGCTGAGCGGCACCGGCCAGTTCGTGGAGGTCACGTCGACCACCGCGGCGAACTCGATCGTGGTGCGCAACTCGATCCCGGACGCGGCCGGCGGCGGTGGCATCGAGGCCACGATCAGCCTCTACGTGGACGACGTGTTCACGCGGAAGCTGACGTTGTCGTCCAAGCACAGCTGGCTCTACGGCACCACGGACGACCCCGAGGGGTTGACCAACACGCCGCAGGCCGACGCGCGGCGGCTGTTCGACGAGGCGAACGCCCTGCTGGGGCGGACCTACCCGGCCGGCACCCGGTTCAAGCTGCAACGCGACGCGGGTGACACGGCGGCGTTCTACGTCATCGACCTGATCGACCTGGAGCAGGTCGCGCCACCGTCGTCGCAGCCCGCCGAGTGCACCTCCATCACCGCTTACGGCGCCGTCCCGGGTGACGGCGGTGACGACACCGACGCCATCCAGCGCGCCGTGACCGACGACCAGAACGGAGTGATCGGCTGCGTGTGGATCCCGGCCGGGCAGTGGCGGCAGGAGAAGAAGATCCTGACCGACGACCCGCTCAACCGGGGCCAGCACAACCAGGTGGGCATCCGCGACGTGACGATCCGCGGCGCGGGCATGTGGCACTCGCAGCTCCACACGCTCACCGAACCGCACTTGGCGCAGGGCGGCATCAACCACCCGCACGAGGGCAACTTCGGGTTCGACATCGACGCGAACACCACGATCTCGGACATCGCGATCTTCGGCTCGGGCCGGATCCGCGGCGGTGCGGGCGGCGCCGAGGGCGGGGTGGGCCTCAACGGCCGGTTCGGCGCCGGCACCAAGATCACCAACGTGTGGATCGAGCACGCGAACGTCGGCGTGTGGGTCGGTCGCGACTACGACAACATCCCGGAGCTGTGGGGACCCGCCGACGGGGTCGAGTTCAGCGGCATGAGGATCCGCGACACCTACGCCGACGGGATCAACTTCACCAACGGCACGCGCAACTCACGGGTGTTCGACTCGTCGTTCCGCACGACCGGTGACGACTCGTTGGCGGTGTGGGCGAACCGCTACGTCAAGGACCAGGCGGTCGACGTCGCGCACGACAACGCGTTCGTGAACAACACGATCCAGCTGCCGTGGCGGGCCAACGGCGTCGCGATCTACGGCGGTCACGGCAACAAGGTGGAGAACAACCTCATCTACGACACGATGAACTACCCGGGCATCATGCTGGCGACCGACCACGACCCGCTGCCGTTCTCCGGCCAGACCCTGCTCGCCAACAACGCCCTGTTCCGGACGGGCGGGGCGTTCTGGGGCGAGGCGCAGGAGTTCGGCGCGATCACGCTGTTCGCCCAGAGCCGCGACATCACCGGCGTGACGATCCGCGACACCGAGATCCACGACTCCACCTACGACGGCATCCAGTTCAAGTCGGGCGGCGGCAACGTCCCCGGGGTCGTCATCAGCAACGTCCGCATCGACCGCTCCACCAACGGCGCGGGCATCCTGGCCATGGGCGGCGCACGCGGCAGCGCGACCTTGACCGCCGTGACCATCACCAACTCGTCCACCGGCGCCGTCGTCATCGAACCCGGCTCGCAGTTCACCATCACCGGCACCCCGACCACCACCGCGTCCGGTCGACGCGGCCAAGGCATCTCCTGACCCGACCCACCCCACCTCGGAACGCGAAGCAGGGGTCCCCGCCAAGGGCAGGGTTCCGGCAAAGTCGTTTGTGCTGGTGAGGGTTTGATTGTGGGACGGGCACGGCGCTCTGGTCGATCATGTGAGTGTCTACGTCGCATGATCTTGGGAGTGCCGTGCCCGCGTTGTCATCCTGCCCGATGCCCGTGGTTGTCGACCGGCTGGCCTCGGTGCCGGTCGGGCAGGTCGCGGACCTGCGGGTTTTTCTGGATCGGGTGCCGGATCCGCGCAAGCGTCGTGGGGTGCGGCACTCCCTGTCGTCGATCCTGCTGCTGTCCGCGGCGGCGGTGGTGGCGGGTGCGCGGTCGTTCGCGGCGATCGCGGAATGGGCCGCCGACGCGCCGCAGCGGTTGTTGCGACGGCTCGGGGTGCGGTTCGACATCGTCGGCGACCGGTTCGTGGCACCGGAGGAGTCCACGGTGCGCAGGGTGTTGTCGCGGGTGGACGGTGACGCGCTGGACGCGGTGATCGGCGCCTGGTCCGCGTCGCGGGTCGACGGACGGGAGACCGGCGGGGTGTTGCCGGCGGTGGCGGTGGACGGCAAGTCGGTGGCCGCCACGTTCGGCCGTGCCGGCGGCTCCGGGGTGCACCTGATGGCCGTGTTCCGTCACGAGGACGGCATCGTGGCCGGTCAGCGGCAGGTCCCGACCGGCGGCGAACTCGCCGGGTTCCGGCCGCTGCTGGACACCGTCGACCTGGCCGGGGTGGTGGTGACCGCCGACGCGCTGCACACCCAACGCGACCACGCCCGCTACCTGCACGAGCGGGGCGCGCATTACGTGTTCACCGTCAAGACCGGCTGGCCGAGGGTCTACACCCAGCTCGATTCGCTGCCCTGGGACGACATGCCGTGCCTGGTGTTCCGGGAGCGCGGGCACGGCCGCACCGAACTGCGCACCGTCCGTGTCGCCCCGCTCGGGGACCGCGGGTTCGGCGAGGTCGACTTTCCCCACGCGAACCACGCGTTCCTCGTCGAGCGCTACCGGACCTGTCACACCACCGGCAGGCGCGGTGCCTACGCCGCGCTCGGGGTGACCAGCCTGACCGGCGAGGACGCCCACCCCGCCCGCGTCGCCACCTACCTGCGCGGACACTGGCAGATCGAGAACCGGCTGCACTGGGTCCGTGACGTCACCTACGGCGAGGACGCCTCCCGGATCCGCGCCGGCCACGCACCCCGCATCATGGCCGGCCTGCGCAACCTCGCCGTCAACGCCCTGCGCCTGGCCGGCCACACCAACATCGCCAAAGGGTCACGGGCCATGGCCCGTGACCCCCGACGACCACTCCAACTCCTCGGAATCACCCACTGAACAGCACAAACGACTTTGCCGGAACCCTGCCCGCCAAGGGGACCCCTGCTGTGATTCTACCGACGGGGTCCGACAATTCCGGCTTGGTGACCGGGCCAGGGGCCAGGGGTCAGGTGGCGTCCGGGTCGTAAGGGGGGCGTTCGCCGCGGTCCAGGGGACGGTCGCGGCTCGTCGTGTCGCGGGCCGGGGGGACGGCGGGGTAGCCGTTCGGCTTCTCGACCGGGTCGTCGTCCCACAGGTGCTTCGTGATCGCGCGCTTCGGGTCGAAGTTGCGCAGTTCCCGGAGGTCCTCCAGCGGCTTGCGCAGCTGCTCGAACTCCGGCCCCATCTCCTGCTTCAGCTGCTCCCGCGCGCCGGTCGCGTACTCGCGGACCTTGCGGACCGTCTTGCCGACCCACGCGGCGGCCTCGGGCAGTCGTTCCGGACCGAGGATGAACAGGCCCGCCACGACGATGACGAGGATCTCAAGCCACCCGATGCTGTCGAACACCCTCGTGCCCCACCTTCCGCGCCCCAAGCCCTGGCTGCCAGCGTAGCCGTCAGTCGGACCGCAGGGTCACCTGCACGGTCAGCTCACGACCCTGCCTGGCCAGCACGACCGGCACGGTCTCGCCGATTTCATGGTCCCTCACCGCAACCGTCAGCTCAGCGGCGTTGCGCACCATCCGGTCGCCGACCCGGGTGATCACGTCGCCCTCCTCGATGCCCGCCGCGTCGGCCGCGCCGCCGTCGGGCACGTTCTGCACCTGCGCGCCCTCCGCCGTCTCCGCCGACGCCGACCGCACGTTGATGTTCATGTCCGCGTGCTTGACCTCGCCGTCGCGGATCAGCGCCTGCGACACCTTGCGCGCGTAGTTGCCGGAGATCGCGAACCCGAGGCCCACCGAACCGCCGGTCTCGGTGCGGATCGACGAGTTGATGCCGACCAGCGCGCCGGACGAGTCGACCAGCGCGCCACCGGAGTTGCCGGGGTTGATGGCCGCGTCGGTCTGGATCGCGTCGTAGGTGACCTGCGGCCCGCCGTTCTCGCCCGCCGCCGTCACGGGCCGGTGCAGGGCGCTGACGATGCCCTCGGTCACGGTGTTCGACAGCGACAGCGGCGAGCCGATCGCGAGCACGGTGTCGCCCACCGCCAGCTCGTCGGAGTCGCCGAACCGCAGCACGGTCGGGTTGTCCACCTCGACCTTGATCACCGCGAGGTCGGTCTTGGAGTCGCGGCCGACGACCTGCGCCACGGCCCGCTTGCCGTCGGTGAAGACCACGGTCAGCTTCGCCGACGTGTCCTGCACCGCCGGGGCGACCACGTGGTCGTTGGTCAGCACGTAGCCCTCGCCGTCGATGACCACGCCGGAGCCGACGCCGGCCACGCTCGCGCCCTTGAACTCGATCGACACGACGCTGGGCGTGACCCGCCCGGCGATGTCGGCGACCGACCCGACGGGCCGTTCCTTGCCGGGCTTGACCTCGGCGAGCGTGACGCCGCCGTCGGTGAGCGGGTTGCCGACGCGGCCCATCAACCAGCCGACCAGGCCACCGCCCGCGCCGACCACCAGCGCCGCCACCATCAGCAGCACCAGGCCCAGCGGCTTGACCCGCCGCCCGAACAGCAGTTCGGGCACGCTCAGCTGGGGTCCGGGCTCGGGTTCGGGCTTGGGTTCGGTGTCGGGCTGCTCGGTCACGGCGGGCGGGCCGATGACGGCCGACGCGCCCGGGTCGCGCCACGCGTCGCCCGCCGGCTTGCCCTCCCAGAAGACGGGCTCCACCTCGGGCTCGCCGTTCAGGTCGACCGGCGGTCGTTGCAGGAGCGTGTCGCCGTCGCCGCGCGGTCGGCCGAACGCCGTGGACAGCGCTTCGGGTGGCGGCGGCGCGAGCTGGACGGGCGAGGTGCCGTTGGGGCTCGGGCGGTCGGCGGAGAACGCGCCCGCCACGCCCTGCGGTCGGCCGAACACGGCTTGCTGCCCGGGGTCGACGGCCGGGCGGTTCAGCGGACGGGGTGCGAGCCTGCGGTGCACCCCGTCGTCAACACCCGACCTGGGAGTCCCGTTGCCCTGCTCTGGCTCGCTCATCGCTCCCCGCACGTCGTCACACCATGGTTCTCGCGGGGCAATCGTGACCGATGACCGGTGAAGTTGCCGTCAGCGGGCTGGTCAGCGGCCCGGGGCGCCGGTGTCCACGGCCGGGCGCAGCACGCCGACGGGCTCGCGGTCGTCGGTCAACGACGGCGCGACCACGGGCGAGGGCTGCGGGGAGTTGCCCTGGGCGGGCGGCGGCGCGGTGTCCTCGCTGCCCGGTGCGACCAGGGCGAGCGCGCCGAGCATGAGACCGGAGACGACGACGCCGGCGCCTTGGCGGGCGCGGCGGCCCCCGAACAGGCCGGTGCCGAAGAGCCCCGTGCCGACGCGGCTACCGCCGCCGGTCCCGAAAGGGCGGCCGGACCCCAGCACGGGACCGCTGCCGAACGCGACCCGGTCGGGCCGCTGGACGGTGACGAGCTGGCCGTCCTCGGAGACCGCGAGGCCGTCCGGGGCGCTGGGCAGCTCCACCTCCTGCGGGATCGCGCCCAGCCTGGCCAGCAGGCGCGCGGGCGCGCACGGCGCGTCGGCGGCGCGCACGGCGGAGCGGGCCTGCTGCTGCGAGTACGCCTCGGCCGCGCAGAACGGGCAGCGCTGTAGGTGCGCGGACGCCCTGTTGTGCGCCGAGGCGGTCAGCTCGCCGTCGACGAAGGCGACGACCGCGTCGGGCAGCAGGTGCTGCTCGGGCAGTTGCCAACCTCGCAGGTCGGTCATGCAGAGTCCTCCAAGGCCAGACCCCGACGGCGTTCCAGTGCGACCCGCAGGGCCTGGCGGCCCCGGTGGATCCTGCTTCTCACGGTACCGAGTTTGACGCCGAGGGTGGCGCCGATCTCCTCGTAGGAGAGTCCTTCCACGTCGCACAGGACGACGGCGGCGCGGAACTCGGGCGGCAGCTCGTCCAGCGCGGCCTGCAGCTCGGGGTCGAGGTGCGTGTCGTCGTAGATCTCCTCGGGCGTCGGGTCGTCGCCCGGGATGCGGTCGGTCTCCTCGGGCAGTGCCTCCATCCGCACGCGGGAGCGGCGGCGGGCCATGTCGAGGAAGAGGTTCGTGGTGATGCGGTGCAGCCAGCCCTCGAACGTGCCGGGCTTGTACGACGCCAGCGAGCGGAACACCCGGATGAACGTCTCCTGGGTGAGGTCCTCGGCGTCGTGCTGGTTGCCCGACAGGCGGTAGGCCAGCCGGTACACCCGGTCGGCGTGCTCACGCACCACTTGGTCCCACGAGGGCGCGATCCAGTCCGCGTCCTCGATGGGCGCGGTCGGTGCGACGGTCGGCTGCTTTGGCATCGGGCGGTTAAGCACCTCCACTGGGCTGGCTGCCCTGCTGCACGGGTCAACGCTCGGCTACCCCGACGTGTTCCCGTTGGTCCTGCTCGTCATGCGTTGGGGACAGCTTGACGTCTTCCCTTATAACCATCGTGAGAGGCGGCTGAGAGCAGGCTGAGAATCCGGGTGTCCGCGAGAGTGACCCGAACCGGCGCCGGCGGCGTTAGCCTTCCTGCTGTGGATGCGCCGACGCGCGAGTACGTGGAGCGCTACCTGCCCGAGGACGCCGTCATCACGGCCGCCAGGGCTCGTGGCGCCGGGCTGGGGTGCGTGCCGATCGGGTCCGGCGGCGGGGCGGCGTTGCGGTTCCTCGCGGCGGCGACGCGGGCCAAGGCCGTGGTGGAGATCGGCACGGGCGCCGGCGTCGGCGCGTTGTACCTGCTCGGCGGCATGCCCGCGGCGGGGGTGCTGACGTCGATCGACGTGGAGCCGGAGCACCAGCGCGCGGCCCGGGTGGCGTTCGCGGAGGCGGGGATCGCGGTGTCGCGGACCCGGTTGATCATGGGGCAGGCGCTGGACGTGCTGCCCAGGCTGACCGACGGCGCCTACGACCTGGTGTTCGTGGACGCGGCGAAGTCGGAGTACCCGAAGTACCTGGCGGAGGGCGTGCGGCTGCTGCGGCCGGGCGGCGTGATCGCGTTCGACAACGTCCTGTGGCACGGCCGGGTGGTCGACCCGTCGCACCGCGACCCGGACACGGTGGCGATGCGGGAGGTGGCCCGGTCGGTCCGCGAGGACGATCGCCTGGTGCCGGTGATCCTGCCGCTCGGCGACGGCCTGCTGGTCGCCGCGAAGGTCGGCTGAGGGCCCGACACGCCCGACCGGCCGGCGGCTTCGGGTTCCTCTGGCCCGATCGCGGCACCACCCCCGAGGAGTCATCCAGGCGGGTGAATCCGTGGTCACCGACGTGGCGCGGCGTCGGACACCCCGGGCGCCCGACGCCGCACTCCCCCGTCAGTGGGCCGTGACGCCCTTCCCCAGCACGGTCACGCCGCCGGACGACACGGTGTAGCGCTGCCGGTCCGTCGCCGGGTCCACGCCGATCAGCGCGCCGTCGGGCACGACGACGTTCTTGTCCAGGATCGCCCGCCGCACCACCGCGCCACGCCCGATCCGCACCCCCGGCAGCAGCACGCTGCCCTGCACCACGGACCCGGACTCCACGACCACGTCCGAGCTGATCACCGACCCGTGGACGGTGCCGGAGATGATCGAGCCCGGCCCCACCATCGAGTCCTCCGCGCTGCCGCCCGCGATGAACTTCGCGGGAGGCAGCGGCGGGGTCGCCGTCCGGATCGGCCACGCCTGGTTGTAGAGGTTGAACACCGGCCGCACCGAGACCAGGTCCATGTGCGCCTCGTAGTAGGCGTCGATGGTCCCCACGTCGCGCCAGTAACCCCGGTCGCGGTCGGTCTCGCCCGGCACCTTGTTGTCGGCGAAGTCGTAGACGTGCGCCTGCCCCTGGTCGACGAGCATCGGGATGATGTCGCCGCCCATGTCGTGGTCGGAGTCGGGGTTCGACGCGTCCGCCCGCAACGCGTCGATCAGCGCCTCGGTGGTGAACACGTAGTTGCCCATCGACGCGAAGGTGACCTCCGGGTCGTCCGGCACGTGCGGCGGCTCCGCGGGCTTCTCCAGGAACCGGGTGATCAGGCCGGTCGAGTCGGAGTCGATGCAGCCGAACGCCTTGGCCTCCGCGCGCGGCACCCGGATGCCCGCCACGGTGACGCCCGCACCGGTCTCCACGTGCTGCTGCACCATCTGACCGGGGTCCATCCGGTAGACGTGGTCCGCGCCGAAGATGATCACGTGCTCCGGCTTCTCGTCGTTGACGAGGTTCAACGACTGGAAGATGGCGTCCGCGCTGCCGGTGTACCAGCGCGGCCCGAGCCGCTGCTGCGCCGGCACCGGCGTGACGTACTGGCCCAGCACATTGGACAGTCGCCACGTGGTGGAGATGTGCCGGTCGAGGGAATGGGATTTGTACTGGGTGAGCACGCAGAGCTTCACGAAACCCGCGTTCACCAGGTTGGACAGGACGAAGTCCACCAGCCGGTAGTTACCGCCGAAGGGCACCGCCGGCTTTGCCCGGTCGGCGGTCAACGGCCACAACCGTTTGCCTTCGCCACCGGCGAGGACAATTCCTAGAACGTGCGGTTGCCCTTTCACAGCAACGACCCTAACCGGGTGACTGCCGACCCACCAACGGCGAAGTAACGCAAACCCCTCTCGTTCACCCGGCTGCCCCGGCGAGCGGGTTACGGTGAGCGACGTGCGAATTGGACTGCTGACACGGGAGTACCCGCCGGAGGTCTACGGCGGCGCTGGGGTGCACGTCGGTTTCCTCGTGCCGAGGTTGCGCGAACTGGTGGACGTGGACGTGCACGCCTTCGGCGGGCCGCGCGCGGACGCCAGGGCGCACAACCCGGCGCACGGCCTGGAGCAGGCGAACGCCGCGCTGGCCACGTTGTCCGTGGACCTGGAGATGGCCGCCGCGCTGGGCGACGCGCAGCTCGCGCACTCCCACACCTGGTACGCCAACATGGCCGGTCACCTGGCGAAACTGCTCCACGGCATCCCGCACGTGGTGACCGCGCACTCGCTGGAGCCGCGCCGGCCGTGGAAGGCCGAGCAGCTCGGCGGCGGCTACCGGGTGTCGTCCTGGGTGGAGCGGACCGCGTACGAGGCGGCGGACGCCGTGATCGCGGTCAGCGAGGGCATGCGGGCCGACGTGCTGGACTGCTACCCGGCGCTGGACCCGGCGCGCGTGCACGTGGTGCGCAACGGGATCGACACGTCGGCCTACCACCCCGTCTCCGAGACCGACGCGCTGGTCCGGCACGGCATCGACCCGGCGCGGCCGATCGTGACGTTCGTCGGGCGGATCACCCGGCAGAAGGGCGTCGGGCACCTGGTCGCCGCCGCGCACCGGATCTCGCCGGACGCGCAGGTCGTGCTGTGCGCGGGCGCGCCGGACACGCCGGAGATCGCCGAGGAGACGCGGCTCGCGGTGGCGGAGCTGGCGGCGTCGCGGCCGGGGGTGTTCTGGATCCGGCAGATGCTCCAGCCGGCCGAGGTGCGGCAGATCCTGAGCCACTCGACGGTGTTCGTGTGCCCGTCGGTGTACGAGCCGCTGGGCATCGTGAACCTGGAGGCGATGGCGTGCGGCACGGCGGTGGTGGCCTCCGACGTGGGCGGCATCCCGGAGGTCGTGGACCACGGGCGGACCGGGCTGCTGGTGCACTACGACGAGAAGGACGTCGAGGCGTACCGGGTGGCGTTGGCCGACGCGGTGAACGAGGTGCTCGGCGACCCGGCGCGGGCGGCGGCGTTCGGCGAGGCGGGGCGCGCGCGGGCGATCGAGGAGTTCTCGTGGGCGACGGTGGCCGAGCAGACCGTGGCGGTGTACTCGGCGGCGCTCAACGGCGCCAGGTGAGCGCCCTCCGGGGCTGACGGCTACCAGGCGGAGCCGAACGGGTCGGGCGATCACCCGACCCGCAGTGTGACGTGCGCCACTCCATCCCGATGCAACGGTATGGGCCACCGACCGCCTTTAACCAGTAGGGGCGACTACTGGGGGCGGTATGCGGTGGCTTGTGCTCCTGCTCGCGCTGGTGGCCGGTGGGTGCGCCACGCCCGCGTTCAGCGCGGAGCAGGTCAGGTTGACCATCGAGGGAGAGGCGGTGCTGGACGCGCCCGGTCTGCAGTCCCGGGCCGAGGCGGAGCTGAGCTACACGCTGTCGTTCGGCTACGTGGCCCGGACCGGGCAGGACGCGGTGAGCTGCTGGTTCGCGCGCACCGGTGAGGCGTTCGAGGTCGACACGCGGTTGTGGTGCGGTCCCGTGCAGGTGCCGGGCACGGCCGCGGCCACCGACTGGGTGCCGGTGCCGTTGAAGCAGGCCGAGCGCACCGCGTCCGGGGTCCGGCTGGAGGTCCAGCCGCCGCAGGTGCCCGCGCAGGGCGCCCGGAGCACGCCGGTGGGGAAGCTGGTGCGCACCGACGGGCGGGAGACCGACGCCGACCAGGGCGTCGGGCAGGCCGGGCCGGACTTCCTGGCCGTGCTGCCCGACGACGGGCAGGTGCTCGACGCGGCGTCCGCGATGGTGCGCGACGACCAGCTCGAAGTGCACGTGACGGGGTACTCGTCGCCGTCGGTGTGGCCGACGGCGGAGGGTGACCTGCGGGCCGAGCACGGGGTGGCGCTGCGGGTGCTGCGGGTGCGGGTGACGCGGCACGGCGAGGTCGACTCGGCGTTCGGGCAGACGCCGTGGCGCGGGTGGCTGCCGCAGCCGCCGGAGCTGTCGCTGGACGTGCCGGGCCGGCGGCACCGGCTGCCGGCCGAACGGCTGCCGGACGACGGGTCGGCGCTGGTCGTCTACACGGTGCCGGTCACGGGCGGGCAGGAGTCGCTGGTGCTCGACACCGTGGGGGCGAAGTCGCTGCAACAGCGGGTCGAGGTGCCGACCGGGGTGGTCGTCGGCGAGGCGACGAAGGTGCTGCGGCGCGCGCCGGGGCCCGAGGCGATCTCGGTGTCGACGCCCGTGGCGGTGGGCGCGGCGGCCGGGTCGGTGGAGGTCGTGCGGGCGCGGCTGGGGCGGCAGCGGCCGGTGTCGTCTAACGCGCAGTACGAGCTGGCGACGGCAGGCACCGGGCTGGCGCTGGTGGAGCTGCGGTTGGTCGGGCACGGTCTGCCGAGCGTGGTCGGCGCGGGGCAGACGGCGCCGCTGTTCACCTTGACGGTGCCGGGCGGGCAGGCGGCGCGGCAGGTCGGCGCCCGTTACGGCGGGGACACGGTGCCGGTGGCGGTCGTGTACGAGGTGCCGGAGGACGTGCGGTCGGCGACGTTGTCGGTGGCGGCGGGGACGGTGGCGCTGCCCCAGTTGGGGCCGGTCGCGGTGACCGGTGGGCCCGGGGTCGAGGTGCCGCTGGACTTCTGAGCCCAGGGGGCCTCGCGGGCGGTCGTGACCTCGCAGCCGGTCGTGGGCTTGCGCGCGGTCACGGCCTTGTGGCCGGTCGTGGTCGTGCGGTCGGTCGTAGTCGTGCGGCCGGTCGTGGGCTTGCGGGCGGTCGTGGCCTTGTGCGCGGCGAGGACCGCGACGGCCGCCAGCGCCAGCCAGACCGTGATCAGGGCGGTCAGCCCCGGCCAACCGCGGGCCTGGTAGGCGGCGCTGCCCGCCGTGCCGCCGGTGCTGCTGCCGACGTAGAACGCGAACAGGTACACGCCCGAGGCCTGCCCCCGGACGTGCTCGGGGGCGTGCGCGCCGACCCAGCCGCTCGCCACCGCGTGGGCGGCGAAGAAGCCGCCGGTGAACAGGGTGAGGCCGACGGCGATCGCGGCCACGTGGTCGGGGAGGGTGATCGCGGCGCCGGCGGCGGCCAGGGCCAGGCCGGCGAGTGCGACGCGGGCGCGGCCGTGGCGGTCGGCGAGGCGGCCCGCGACGGCGGACGTGCCGCCGCCCGCCGCGTAGGCGAGGTAGACCAGGGTCGCCACGCCGGTGGGCAGGCCCAGGTCGGTGGTGAGGCGGAAGCCGATGACGTTGAAGACGGAGATGAACGCCGCCACCGCGAGGACCGCGACCGCGTACTGGCAGAGCAGGACGCGGTCGGTGAGGGCGTCCTTGAGGGCGCTCGGGCGGCGTTCGGCGTGGTGGCCCTTGGGCAGCAGGAGGGCGGCGGTGATCGCGCAGGCCGCGCCGAACGCGCCGGCGAGGGCCAGGGCGGTGCGCCACGACGTGCCGTCGGTGGTGAAACCGGTGATGAGGCGGCCGAGCATGCCGCCCGCGCTGTTGCCCGCGACGAGGGCGCCGATGGCCGCGCCGACGTGCGTCCTGGGTGCTTCCTGGGCGAGGAACGCCATCGCGGTCGCGGGGACCCCGGCGGTGGCGACACCTTGCAGGGCCCGGGCCGCGAGGAGGGCTTCGTAGGTCGGGGCGAGCGGGAGGAGCAGGCCGAGGACGGCGGCGGTGAGGACGGACCAGACGATGACGCGGCGGCGGCCGACGCGGTCGGCGAGGGCGGCCATCGGGATGATCGCGAGGGCCAGCGCGCCGGTCGCGGCGCTGATGACGAGGGACGCTTCGGCCGGCGTGAGGCGGAATTCGCGGGCGAGGTCGGGCAGGACCGACTGCGGCGCGTAGAGCAGCGCGAACGTGGCCAGGCCGGTGGCGGCGACGGCGGTGGTGAGGCGGCTGGGCACGTCTTCGACGCTAATCCATGCGTCCAATGCGCCAGTTTGCGATAATCCATGCGGTGATGGATGAAGTGGTCCAACGCCTGGCCGTCCTCCGCGCCCTGGCCGCCGACGAGCACGTGACCCACGCCGCCGAAGCCGCCGGCGTGCCCCAGCCGACCGTGAGCCGGTGGCTGGCGGCCTTGGGCACGACACTGGGCGCGCCGGTCGTCATCCGATCGGGCCGCCGCGTCCGCCTGACCAGGGCCGGCCGCCTGCTCTGCGAAGCCGCCGACCGCGCCCTGACGGCCCTGGAAGCGGGCCAGCGCGCCGCAGCGGAGGAAGTGTCACCCGAACGTGGCCAGGTGGCGCTCGGCTTCCTCCACCTCCTGGGCAGGTCCGTCGTCCCGTCCCTGGTCAGCACCTTCCGCGAACATCACCCGTCCGTGCGATTCCGCCTGGTCCAGAACTCGCGCCAGGACATCCTCACCCACCTGGCCGAGGGCGACGTCGACCTGGCCCTCGTCTCCCCACCGCCGACCGACCCCGCGTTCACGCACGCCGTCATCCGCGAGGAGGAGCTGATCCTCGTCGTCCCGCCGGGCCACCGCCTGGCCGGTCGCCCGTCGGTGCGGGTGGCCGAGCTGGCGGGCGAGGAGTTCGTCGGCCTCGAACCGGGCTACGGCCTGCGGCAGATCACCGACGACCTGTGCGCCGCGGCCGGCTTCGTACCCACCCTGGCGTTCGAGGGCCAGGAAACCGAGACCGTCCGGGGCCTGGTCGCGGCGGGCCTGGGCGTCGCCCTGCTGCCGCACGCCGACTCACCGTCGGGCCTGCCGGAAATCCCGCTCAACCCACGGGCCGCGCGGGAGATCGCGCTGGTCTGGCCTGCCGATGCCCCGCTCCCCCCGGCTGTCCGGGCCTTCCGCGATCACGCGCTGGCACCCTGATCACGCTTCCCTGCCTGACCCGGCAGCCCGACCCGACGTCCCCGACCCAGCGGCCAGGCCCGCCGCACACACGCCTCCACCACGACAGCCAGCCGACCACGCCACGCCGGACCCGCCACTCCAGCCGACCAGCCAGACCCCCGCCACTCCAGCCGACCGACCACACCCCGCCGGGTCTGCCACTCCAGCCGACCGGCCAGGCCTCTGCCGGACTTGCCACTCCAGCCGACCGACCACACCTCGCCGGGTCCGCCGCTCCAGCCGACCGACCAGGCCTGGCACGCCCATCCGGCGACCACCGCGATCACGGCCGCCATGCCCGTCATGCCCGTCATGCCCGCGCCAGGCATCCGCCCGATGGCCGCGCCCGATGGCCGCCGGACATCCGGGCCGGGCGTCCGCGCCAGGCATTCGGGCTGGGCATCCGGGCAGGGCGTCCGGGCAGGGCGTCCGGGGCCAGCCGCCGTCCGTGGCCAGTGCGCTCACCGCCTTCCGCGTCCTGCCGCTTGCCCGCCCCACCCGCTGTCCGTGTGAGGTGGCGGGTTGGGGGGGTTGCGGTTCCTCGATTCAACCGAGGTGCGGTAACGGTGTTTCCGTACATTTTCGGGCCATGATCACCCGATCGTGTTGGGCGGGCTGTAGGTCTCGGCCAGTTCGATCAGGGTTCGGGCGGCGAAGCCGGTGGCTCCCGGCA
Source organism: Actinosynnema sp. CA-299493 (assembly GCF_050946825.1). Classification (NCBI taxonomy): domain Bacteria; kingdom Bacillati; phylum Actinomycetota; class Actinomycetes; order Pseudonocardiales; family Pseudonocardiaceae; genus Actinosynnema; species Actinosynnema sp. CA-299493. The sequence continues at coordinate 889,275 of NZ_CP191993.1, read as the reverse complement.
CCACCTCGTCGTAGACCTTGTCGGCCCGCGCGGGACCGGCGATGTCCAGGTGGGCCCACGGCACACCGCCCGTGAACTCCTTCAGGAACAGCGCCGCGGTGATGCCGCCCGGCCCCGGCGGGCACTGGCGGAGGTCGGCGATGTCGCTCCGGACGTCCTCGGCCAAGTCCGCCGGCAGCGGCATCCGCCACCACGACTCGCCGACCCGGGCGCCGGCCTCGGCCACGCGCGCGGCCAGGTCGTCGTCCGTGGCGAACAGGCCCCCGGTGCGCAAGCCCAGGCTGACCTTCATCGCGCCGGTCAGGGTCGCCACGTCCACGAGCACGTCCGGCCGCAGGTTCCGCACCGCGTAGGCCAGCGCGTCGGCCAGGACCAGCCGACCCTCGGCGTCCGTGTTCGTCACCTCGGTCGTCGTGCCCCCGTACTGGGTGATCACGTCACCCGGCCGGTACGCCGAGCCCGACACGTGGTTCTCCGCCGCCGGCACCAGCCCCGTCACCCGGACGGGCAGGCTCTGCCGGGCGATGCCGACCAGGGCCGCGATGACCGCCGCACCACCGGACATGTCCGTGCGCATCAGGTGCATGCCCTCGGCCGGCTTGATCGAGATGCCGCCGGTGTCGAACGTGATGCCCTTGCCGACCAGGACCAGGTGCGGCCCGCCCTCGCCGGTGCCCGGCCACGTCAGCTCGATGAACCGCGGCGGCCGGGACGAGCCGCCACCGACCGCCAGCACCCCGCCGAACCCCTGCTCGGCCAGCCACGCCTCGTCCCGGACCGCCACGTCGAGACCGGGCACCGCCCGCGCGGCCCGCACCGCCGCCGAAGCCAGCCAGGACGGATCCTTCACATTTGACGGCGTGTTCGCCAGGTCGCGCCCGAACGACGTCGCGGCGGCCAGCGCGTTCGCCTTCCGCACCACGTCCGCCAACCCGGCACCCCCGGTGACCAGGCGCAACGACTTCACCCGTTTCGGGGCCTCTTCGGAGGTCACCTTGAACCGGTACCCGCCGACCGCGGCACCCAGCGTGAACGCCGCCACCGCCTCCGCCGTCACGTCGGCAGGCAACCGCACGTCGAACGTCGTCCCGCCCGACTTCTCCGCGTCCGCGTGCAGCGCCCGGACCAGCGACGCGCCCGCCTTGCGCCAGTCGCCCGACCGGCCGTCGCCGACGCCGACCACCCACGCCCGCCCCTGCCGGGACGTCGCGCCGGCCTTGCCGCTCACGTCGCCGAGGTCGGTCACGTCCTGCGCGCCCGGCCCCAGCCGCACCGGCTCACCGGGGAACGCGACGAGCACCGCGGGCACACCTCGCCGGAGGGTGTCGGCCACCTCCACGGTGACCAGCGGGGTGGGCAGGGGTGCTCGCACGAGGGACCTCCGAATGGGGCCGACAGGGGGTTGGAGCCGGTGAAGCCGCAGTTCAGCGCCCTGGCACGACGTCACCGCCACGCACGGGCGTCACCGGCGCGGCACGACGTAGCGAGGCCCCGGTTCCGCAGTGGGAACCGGGGCGTCGACGCTTTCTCTTCTCCGGCTGGTCAGCCGGCGGCTGCCTTGAGGGCGTCGCCCAGGGCGTTGGCCTCGTCCGCCGACATCTCGACGACGAGGCGCCCACCACCCTCGAGCGGAACGCGCATCACGATGCCGCGCCCCTCCTTGGTCACCTCGAGGGGACCGTCGCCGGTCCGGGGCTTCATGGCCGCCATCGCGTGCTCCCTCCGTCAACATCTTCCCCGTCCGACCAGGGCCGGATACTCCGGCCATTCTCCCCTATGCGGACTCGGCAGCGAAACCGAACCGATCTTTCCGGTCGGCCGGCGACCGTTTGGCGATCTTCACCAAGCCGCAGATCAGGGCCAGGATCACCGTGCCGCAACGACTTCCGCGCCGACCGCCGGCCGTCACCTGGTCGTGACCGTTCCCGGCTTTGTGGCGTGTCGCGGGGTGGCCCTGACAGACTCGGCTCTCGTGCGAGCCCGTTCCGCGCTCTTCGACGTCTACGGCGGCCACCTCCGCGATCGGGGTGGCGCGGCGACGATCGCCGCCCTGGTCCGGTTGCTGGAGCCGCTGGACTTCGCCGCGCCCGCCGTGCGCACGGCGGTCTCGCGCACCGTGCGGCAGGGCTGGCTGGCACCGGTCCGCCTGCCGGACGGCCCCGGCTACGCGATGACACCTCGCGCGGAACGGCGGCTGGACGAGGCGGCGGCCCGCATCTACCGCACCCGGCCGTCCACCTGGGACGGTCGCTGGCACGTGGTGGTGCTGGAGGAGCTGCCGGCGCGCGAGGCGCGGGACCGGCTCGCTTCTTCGCTGCAACTGCTCGGCTACGGCGCGTTGGGACCCGTGACGTGGATCGCACCGCGCCCGTCGCCGGAGCTGGCGGACGTGCTCACCGGGGAGAACGTCCGGGGCAGCACGTTCCACGGCGAGCACGAGGGCGACCCGGCGGAGCTGGCGGCCCGTGCCTGGGACCTGGCCACGCTGGGGCGCGACTACGCGCGGTTCGTGGCCGAGTGGGAGCCGGTGATGTCCGCTGTGGACGGTTCGTCGCCCGCGGCGGCGTTCGCGGCTTCGCAGCGGTTCCTGCACGCTTGGCGCAAGTTCCTGTTCCGCGACCCGGGCCTGCCGCGCGAGCTGCTGCCCGCCGACTGGCCGGGCGCGGCGGCGGCCGGGTTCTTCGACCGGCACACCGACCGCCTCGCGCCGGCGGTGGCCGAGTTCGTCGACGAGTCCCTCGCACACCACTGAACCGGAGGTCACCCCGTGTCCGAACTCCTCATCGACGACGCTGACGGCGTTCGCACCTTCACGCTCAACCGGCCCGAGTCGTTCAACTCGTTCACGGTGGCGTTGAAGGAGCGGTTCCTGGAGGCCGTGGTCGAGACCGCCGCGGACGACGCCGTGCGCGCGGTGGTCGTCACGGGTGCGGGGAAGGCGTTCTGCGCCGGTCAGGACCTCAAGGAGCACGTCGCGCTGCTGGAGGCGGGCGACCCGGCGCCGCTGCACACGGTGGAGCGGCACTACAACCCGCTGATCAAGGCGATCGTGGGGATGCCGAAGCCGGTCATCGCCGCGGTGAACGGGATGGCGGCGGGCGCGGGGGCGTCGTTGGCGTACGCGTGCGACCTGCGGGTGGCGGCTGCGGGGGCGAAGTTCCTGATGGCGTTCGCGAACGTGGGGTTGACCGCGGACTCGGGCGCGTCGTGGACGTTGCCGCGGCTCATCGGGCACGGCCGGGCGATGGAGATGATGATGCTCGCGCAGCCGGTCGACGCGGAGGAGGCGTTGCGGATCGGCATGGTCGGCCAGGTCGTGCCGGACGGCGAGGCGCTGACGACGGCGCAGGCGCTGGCCCGTCAGCTGGCGGCCGGGCCGACCACGGCGTACGCGAAGATCAAGGAGGCGATGGCGTTCTCCGGTGAGCTGGCGGCGGCGCTGGACGTGGAGGCGCGCACGCAGGCGGAGGCGGGCGCGACGGCCGACCACCGCGAGGCGGTGGCCGCGTTCGTGGCGAAGCGGAAGCCGACGTTCACCGGTCGGTGACGGCTCGGAGCCCGCGGGTGGCGGGCTGGGACGTGACCGGCTAGGACGTGACCGGCTAGGACGTGGCGGGCTGGGACGTGGCGCGGAAGCAGGTCGCGATGTGGTCGTCGACCATGCCGGTGGCCTGCATCAGGGCGTAGCAGGTGGTGGGGCCGAGGAACGCGAAGCCGCGGCGCTTGAGCTCCTTGGCCATCGCCTTCGACTCGGGCGTGACGGCGGGCACGTCGGCGATCGTGGCGGGCCGTTCGTGGCGCTCGGGCGCGAAGGACCACAGCAGGTCGTCCAGCGGCACGTCCAGCCGGGCGACGGCGCGGGCGTTGTCGATCGTGGCGGTGATCTTGGCGCGGTTGCGGACGATGCCCGCGTCGGCCATCAGCCGGTCGAAGTCGGCCGCGTCGAACTCGGCCACCACCTCGGGCCGGAAGCCCGCGAAGGCGGCCCGGAAGTTCTCGCGCTTGCGCAGGATGGTGATCCAGGACAGGCCCGACTGGAACGATTCGAGGGACATCCGCTCGAACATCGCCGCCTCGCCGTGCAACTCCACGCCCCACTCGGTGTCGTGGTAGTCGACGTAGTCGGGCGTGCTGCCGCCCCACGGGCAGCGGACGAGGTCGGTCATGCGCGGTACTCCCGGGCGAAGGCGGCGAAGCGGCGCAGCGACCACTTCACCCCCGGCGCGAAGGCCAGGTTGAGCGGCAGCGCGATGTCCTCGGACCAGACGAGCTCGCTGCGCTCCTCGCCGCGCGGGACGACGACGAACTCGCCGGTGCCGCGCACGAGCCGGCCGGTGTGCTCGACCGCGCAGCGCACCGGCGGCTCCCACGCGGTGATGCGCATGGTGTCGGTGAACCCGAGCGGGCCGAGGCCGGTGAACGCGGTCAGCCCGCTGCCCTCGCTGACGCCGTCGCCGCTGGTCACGCGGACGGTGGTGCCGAGCATCCACTCGCCCTGCCGGGCCCAGTCGGTCAGCGCCGCCCAGGTGGTCCCGGCCGGCGCCTCGACGTCGACGCGCAGGTCAAGCCGGGTCATGGGCGGGCTCCTGCTCGGGCTCGGGCGTCGTCCGGTGGTCGACGCCCAGCTCGGCCTCCAGTTCCGCGACGCGGTCCCGCAGCCGTTCGACCTCGCCGGCCAGGCGGTCCAGCGCCCAGTCCACCTCGGTCATCTTGTAGCCGCGCAGGACCTGCTGGAACTTCAGGTCGCGCACGTCGTCCGGGGTCACGTCGTCGGACGGCAGCTGGGTCGGCGACGCGCCCGGCGGCAGCGGCGCCAGTTCCTCGCCACGCCCGAACACCAGCGCGGCCAGCAGGAAGACCACGGCCGCGACGAGCGCCATGACGACGATGTAGATGAGCGCTGAGGTCACAGGAGGATCGTGGCACATGCCCCGCCGGTCAGACCGAGGAGAACACCACGCAACGCCGGGCGAGGACGGCGAGCCGCAGCGCGATGGCGAACGAGAGTACGGTCGCGGCGGCCACCGGGGGCGACATGAGCAGCCTCGTCGCGTCCAGGTAGGCGGTGGCGGCCAGGATCGCCACGTTGCCGAGCAGGGACAACCCGACCGCGACGACGGCGACGACACCGGCGAGCCGGGCCAGGGTCACCGTGCTGACCGCCGTGCGGGCCAGCCGCCGGCCGACCAGCAGCGCGAGCACCGCGACGCCCGCCACCAGCCACGCCGACGTGTCGTTGAACCGGGCGACGGCGAGGTACCAGTCGGGCGGCGGGGCGTCGAAGTCGTGCCAGGCGCCGATCCAGAACGTGCGGTTGAGCTCCCACATCACGTACGCGAGGGGGATGACGATCATCACCGACCGCAGCGTGCGGGCGCCGTGGGCGAGGGCGAGCAGGCCCTGGTACTCGCGGGCGATGGCGGTGACCGGGCCGAACTCGGCGACGGCGCGGCGCTGGGCGTCCTCCTCGGTGAGCCCTTCGTCGCGGTGCGCGGCGGCGGCGTCGTGGAGGCTGTCCCTGGCCTCGGCGAGCAGGTCGTCCTTGACCGGGTCCGGGCCGCGCAGCCGCCGGTCCAGGTCGGTCACGTAGTCGTCGATCACGCCTGCGCCGGCCACGGCCCGCCTCCCAGCACGCCCTCGATGGCGGTGGTGAACTCGCGCCACGCGGTGCGCTCGGCGGCCAGGGCGCGCGTGCCGGCCTTGGTGAGCCGGTAGGTGCGGCGCTGCCGGCCGCCGACGGTGCTCCACTCGCTGGCGACCAGGCCGGCGGTCTCCAGCCGGCGCAGGGCCGGGTAGACGGTGCCGGTGGGCAGGTCGAGGGCGCCGCCGCTGCGCCGCTGCAAGGCCTCGATGATGGCGTAGCCGTGCAACTGGCCGCCGTCGAGCGTGGCCAGCAGGAGCGCGTCCAGGTGCCCCCGCAACGCGTCGGACTTCATGGGTAGCCACTCTACTGGTCGCGGACCGGGGTCGGCATCGGGGACATCCCCGATGTTGCGTTGTCTGGCTACATATACCTTCCCTACTCATGGATGCTCTCGGACTGGCCCGGCTCCAGTTCGCCACCACGACCTCGTTCCACTTCCTGTTCGTGCTGCTGACGCTCGGACTGGTGACGTCGGTGGCGGTGATGCAGACCCGGGCCACGCTGTCCGCCGACCCCGTGCACGCCCGGATGACGCGCTTCTGGGGTCGGCTCTACGTGGTGAACTACGCGCTCGGCATCGCGACCGGCATCGTCATGGAGTTCCAGTTCGGGCTGAACTGGTCGGGCCTGTCGACGGTCGCGGGTGACGTGTTCGGCGCGCCGCTGGCGCTGGAGACGCTGGTGGCGTTCTTCCTGGAGTCGACGTTCCTCGGCCTGTGGATCTTCGGCTGGGACCGGCTGGGCAAGTGGGCGCACCTGGCGCTGATCTGGCTGGTGGCGCTGACCGCGTTCGCCTCCGCGTTCTGGATCATGGTGGCGAACGCGTTCTTGCAGAACCCCGCCGGGCACGAGTCGCGTGACGGCGTGCTGCGGCTGGTCGACTTCTCGGCGCTGCTGACCAACCCGACGTTCGGGACGGCGTTCCTGCACGTGTGCTCCGCGTCGTTGACCGTCGGCGGCGTGTTCCTGACCGGTGTCAGCGCCTACCACTTCATCCGCCGCACGGCGGAGGTCGACTTCTTCCGCCGGTCGCTGCGGTTGGGCGTGGTGCTGACGGCGCTGAGCACGCCGGCGCTGATCGGGTTCGGGTTCGGGCAGTTCCCGATCGTGCAGCGCTACCAGCCGGAGAAGTTCGACACGGTCGGCGTCCCGGACGGGGTGGGCCTCGGGTTCATGATCCAGATCGGGTTCGCGCTGCTGCTGGCGAGCTGGGCGACCGTGCCGCTGCTGGTGCGCGACTGGGTGGTGCGGCTGCGGTTCCCCCTGTACCTGATGGTGCTCGGCATCCCGCTGCCGTTCGTCGCGGCGATCGGCGGCTGGCTGTTCCGGGAGGTCGGGCGGCAGCCGTGGCTGGTCCAGGGCGTGCTGACCACGCGGGACGCGATGTCGCACGTCGGTGCGGACCAGATGCTCGTGTCGTTCATCGCGTTCACGTCCGTGTTCGCGGTGCTGGCGGTCGCCGACTGGGTGCTGATCGCCCGGCTGGCGCGGCGCGGACCGGTCGATTCGGACGAGGCGCCGGTGTCGCCGCTCGTCCCGGCTCTGTGAGGGGTGTGTCGTGCAAGGTGTCTGGGTTGTCCTGCTGACGTTCCTGACCTGCGGTTACTTCGCGCTGGCCGGGTTCGACTACGGGGTCGGGGCGGTGCTGCGGGTGGTCGGGCGGGACGAGCCGTCGCGGCGGGCGGTGCTGCGCGCGGTGACGCCGTTCTTCCTCGGCAACGAGGTGTGGCTGGTCGCGGCGGTGGGCGTGCTGTTCGGCGCGTTCCCCCGGTTGGAGGGCGAGCTGCTGTCGTCGCAGCACACGGTGTTCGCGGTGCTGTTGGCCGGGCTGGTGTGCTTCACGGTGGCGGTGCAGCTGCGGTCGCCCGGTTGGGACTTCCTGGTGGTGGGCGGCGCGCTGGTGGTGGCCGTCGGGTGGGGTGTGCTGCTGGGGCGGGTGCTCGGTGGGCCGGTGTGGTTGTGGGGCCCGGGGATGGCGGTGCTGTTCACGTTGCACGGGGCGGTCTTCCTGGCGTGGCGGTTGTCGGGCGGGTTGCGGGCGCGGGCGGTGCGGATCGCGGGTTTCCTGGTGCTGCCCGGTGCGGGTTTCGTGGTGGCGGCGGTGGTGACGGCCGGGTCGGTGCCCGTGCCCGCGTTCGGGGTGACGGCGGTGGTCGGGTTGGGGGTGCTGGGCGGGGTCGGGGTGGCGTTGCGGGCGGAGCGGTATCGGGTGGCTTTCGGGTGCAGCGCGCTGTTGTGCGCGTTGCCGGTGGTGGGGGTGTTCGGGGCGCGGTCGGTGGTGACGGTGTCGGTGATGGCCGACGTGTCGACGTTGCGGGTGCTGACGTGGGCGGCGGTCGCGGTGGTGCCGTTGGTGCTGGTGTTCCAGTGGGCGACCTGGCGGATGTCCCGTGCGGCACGTTGACCGGGGGTACGTCGTCGTCCTGGCGGTGTTGGCGGCGCTGACGGCGGTGGTGGTGCTGGCGCAGGCCGAGGTGCTGGCGGGGGTGCTGGCGGGCGGGTGGTCGGCGTGGTGGGTGGTGGCGGTGGTCCTGGCGCGCGGGGGTGTGGTGTGGGGCGGGCGGGTCGTGACCCAGCGCTTCGCGGCGTCGGTGAAGGCCTCGTTGCGCGGGCGGGTGCTGCGGGACGGGCGCTCCGGGACGTCCGGGGCGGTCACGACGCTCGTGGTGAAGGGGGTGGACGCGGTCGAGCCGTACTTCGCCGGTTACCTGCCGCAGGTGGTGGCGGCGGCCGTGGTGCCGGTCGCGGTGGTGGCGCGGCTGTCGTTCGCGGACCTCACCTCGGCGGTGGTGGTGCTGGTGACGTTGCCGCTGGTGCCGGTGTTCGCCGCGCTGGTCGGCCTGCACACCCGTGATCGGACGCGGGCGCGGTGGGCGGGGCTGGCGGTGGTGGGCGGGCACTTCCTGGACGTGGTGCGCGGGTTGGGCACGTTGAAGGTGTTCGGGCGGGCGGCGGCGCAGGTGGAGACGGTGCGGGCGATGGCGGGGGCGCACGCGGCGGCGACGATGCGGACGCTGCGGGTGGCGTTCTTGTCGGCGTTGGTGCTGGAGCTGGTGGCGACGTTGTCGGTGGCGCTGGTGGCGGTGCCGGTGGGGTTGCGGTTGCTGCACGGCGGGGTGACGTTCCAGGTGGCGTTGCTGGTGCTGCTGCTGGCGCCGGAGGCGTACTTGCCGCTGCGGGCGGCCGGGTCGCAGTTCCACGCCTCCGCCGAGGGCTTGGCCGTGCTCGAAGCCGTGCCGGGGGCTGAGGCGGGGGCGGGGGTTGGGGCGGGGGTCGAGGTGGGCAAGACGCGTGCGCCCGATCTGAGGACGGCCGAGATCGTGGTGGAGCGGGTCGTGGTCCGGTATCCCGGCAGGGAGGCGTTGGGCGGGATGTCGTTGCGGGTCGCCGCCGGTGAGCGGGTGGCGTTGGTCGGGCCCAGCGGGGTGGGGAAGAGCACGGTGCTGGCCGTGCTGCTGGGGTTCGTGACGCCCGCGTCGGGGCGGGTGCTGGTCGGCGGGGTGGACCTGCGCGAGATCGACCGGGAGTCGTGGCTGCGGCAGCTGGCGTGGGTGCCGCAGCGGCCGACGCTGTTCCCCGGCACGGTCGGCGAGAACATCGCGCTGGGGTCCTCCGGTGACGTGCGCGCCGCGGCGGAGGAGATGGGGTTGGCGCACCTGGTCGACGCCGAGCACCCGCTGTCCTCCGGTGAACGGCAACGGGTCGCGTTGGCCCGGGCGCTGGTGCGGGACGGGGCGCGGCTGCTGTTGCTGGACGAGCCCACGTCCCGGCTGGACGGCGGCACCGAGGACGCGGTGCTGCGGGCGACGCGGCGGCTCGTGGACGGGCGGACGGCGGTCGTCGTGGCGCACCGGCCCGTGATGCTCGGTGAGGTGGATCGGGTGGTGGTGTTCGGTGAAGGAGAGCGGGCGGTGTTCGGTGAGGGTGGGCGGGCGGTGGCGGGCGGATGAGGCGGTTGGTGCTCGCGGTGGTGGCCGGGGTGGCCGCCGAACTCGCCGGGATCGGGCTGATGACCACGGCCGTGTGGCTCATCGCGCGCGCCGCCGAGCAGCCGCCGCTGTCGGCGTTGGTGGTGGCGATCGTGGCGGTGCGGACGCTGGCCCTGGCGCGCGGCGGCCTGCGGTACGCCGAGCGGCTGGCCGGGCACTCGGCCGTGCTGCGGCACTTGGCGGAGGTGCGGGGGCGCGTTTACGAGGCGTTGCTGCGCCGTCCGCTGGGCAGGGGTGACGCGCTCACGCGACTGGTGTCCGATGTGGACGGTGTGCAGGACGCGATGCTGCGGTGTGCGCTGCCGGGCGCGGTGGCGGTCGTGGTGGGCGTGGTGGCGTTGGTCGCGACCGGGTTCGCGTGGCCGATGGCGGCGGGGTTGGTGGTGACCGCGTGCCTCATCCCGTGGGCTGCTCACCGGCTCGCGGTGCGGCACCTGGAGGCGCTCGCGCCGTTGCGGTCGGAGTTGGCGGAACGGACCGTCGTGCTGCTGGACGGCGCGGCCGAGCTGACCGCGTTCGGCGCGCTGGACCGCGAGCTGGCCGCGACCGGCCGGGTGGTCGACGCGGTGGCCGAACGGGAGCGGCGGGGCGGGTTCGGCGCGGCGGTGCTGGCGGCGGTGGCCGTGGTCGTGCAGTTCGGGGTGGCGTTGGCGTTCCTGCGGTCCGGCGCGCCGGCGCACGTCGTGCTCGGCTCGGTCGCGGTGCTGGAAGTGACGGTGCCGTTGGTGGCGGCGGCACAGCGGTGGGCCGAGGTGCGGGGGTCGGTCGAGCGGGTGCGGGAGGCGTTGCGGGGACGGGAGGCGTTGCGAGTGGGCGCCATCCCGACACCGGACGTGGAACTGCCGGCGGGCCGGGTCGGGGTGGTGGGCGCCAGCGGTGCGGGGAAGAGCACGTTCCTGCGGGCGTTGGCCGCCGCGCACCCCGGCGTCGCCAAGGGCGTGCTGGACGACGCGCACGTCTTCCACGCGACCGTGGAGGCGAACGTGCGGCTCGCCCGGCCGGAGGCGTCACGGGAGGAGCTGGACGAAGTCGCCCGGGTGGTGGACCTGGACGTGCCGTGGGACACCGTCGTCGGCGAGGACGGCGACGCGTTGTCCGGCGGTCAGCGGCAACGCCTGCTGCTGGCCCGCGCCCTGCTGGCCGACCCGGACGTGCTGCTGCTCGACGAACCCGTCGAAGGCCTGGCGATCGACCACGGTGACGCCGTGCTGCGCCGCGTGCTCGACCACGCGCGGGGCACCGTCGTGCTGGTCACGCACCGGCTCGCGCCGTTGGCCGGCTTCGACCGGGTCGTGGTCGTCGAGGACGGTCGCGTCGGCCAGGACGGCACCCACGAGGAGCTGGTGGCGTCCGACGGGTACTACCGCGACCGCTGGAACACCGAGCGCATGGCGGGGCGGTCCTCGGCGGGCACGTCCACCGGCGACGGCAGCCACTCGCCGTCGAACGGCACGAATTGCGTCAACGTCGACGACGCCACCGGCACGCCGCACCGGCGCAGCGCGGTGACCGCGATCTGAGCCGCCATCGGCCCGAGCTGCCGCAGGTCCCGGTTGCGGTGCTTGCGCACACCCAGGTTGACCTGCGCGATCCCGGCCAGGCCGTAGCGGGTGTGCGCGTCGAGCAGCAGGCCGATCTCCACCCCGTAACCGGGCGCGAACGGCACCGACTCCAGGAACTCGCGGGTGCCCGCGTACTCGCCGCCCAACGGCTGCACGACACCCGCCAGCTCGGGCCGCAGGGCGTTGAGCAGCGGTCGCGCCGCCAGCTCGGTGACCCGGCCGCCGCCGGTGCTCTCCAGCCGCAGCGGACGCCGGTAGAAGCCCTTCACCAGGTGCACGCCGGCACGGGTGAGCAGCGGGCCGAGCAGGGCGGGCACGAAGTCTGGGTCGGGGTCGACCAGGTCGGAGTCGAGGAACACGACCAGGTCGCCGGTGGTGGCGGCCAGCGAGCGCCAGAGGACCTCGCCCTTGCCGGGACGGGGCGGCAGGTCGGGCAGCACGTCGGTCCGGTGCACGACCCGCGCCCCGGCGGCGGCCGCGCGTGCCGCGGTGTCGTCGGTGGAGCCGGAGTCGACGACCACGAGCTCGTCCACGAGGGTGCCGAGGAGGGGTCGGACGACGGAGACGACGTCGGCGACGGTCGCCTCCTCGTCGAGGGCGGGGAGGACGACGCTGACGGTGCGGCCCGCCTTGTGGGCGAGCAGCTCCTCGACGGCCCACCGCGGACGTTGCCACGTGTTGGTCGCGAACCAGTCCGTCATGCCAACGCCCTCAGCACGCGCGCGGGCGGACGCGTGCCCGCGATGCTCGCCACCATCTCGACCACCCGCCGGGTCTGGCGCACCTGGTGCGCCCGGAAGACCTTCGCGCCGGTCCACGCGGCCACGGAGGTGGCGGCCAGCGTGCCGTCGACCCGGTCCGCCAGCTCCGCGCCCAGCGTCTCGCCGACGAAGTCCTTGTTCGACAGCGCCATCAGCACCGGCCACCCCGTGCCCACGAGCTCGTCCAGCCGGCGGAGGAGTTCCAGGCCGTGCCACGTGTTCTTGCCGAAGTCGTGGGTCGGGTCGATCAGCACGCCCTCGGCGGGCACGCCCAGCGCCACCATCCGCTCGGCCCGGTCGACCAGTTCCGCCACCACGGACGCCACCACGTCGGCGTAGCGGACCCGGTGCGGGTCGGTGCGCGGTTCGAGGCCGCCGGTGTGGGAGCAGACGATGCCGACGCCGAACTCCGCCGCCACCTCGGCCAGCGCCGGGTCCGCGCCCGCCCACGTGTCGTTGATCAGGTCCGCGCCGACCTCGCACACCGCGCGGCCCACCTCGTGCCGCCAGGTGTCGACGCTGATCACCAGGTCGGGGTGCCGCTCGCGGACCGCCGCGACGAACGGCACGACCCGTCGCGCCTCCTCGGCGGCGTCCACCACCTCGCCCTTGGAGCCCGCCTTCACCCCGCCGATGTCGACGATGTCCGCGCCCTCGGCGACCACCCGGTCCACCGCGGCCATCGCGGCGTCGTCGGAGAAGGTCGCGCCGCGGTCGTAGAACGAGTCGCGCGTCCGGTTGACGATCGCCATCACCAGCGCGCGATCTCCGGCGACCTCTCGTGAACCGAACCGCATGTACGGCATGGTGCCACGTCGGGTGTGCACGTGATCTGCGTCACAGGAGACTGCTACTGGTGAGTACAGTTCGTGTTTACTCGCCGGTAACACCCTGCGTGATCCCGGTCACGGTGGCTGATGGAGGTCGCCGAGGCCGGAGGAGGGCGCGGTGGCCGGAGAAGGTCAAGGAGGACCCTCGTGCGCCGATCACTCCCCCTGCTGCTCGCCGCCCTGGTGGCGCTCGTGCTGACACCGCCGTCCGCCCAGGCCGTCGTGCCCGGGTTCGCGGTGGCCTACCAGAGCATCCCCGGCGAGGGCGGCACGCCGTTGAAGGCCTTCGTCGTCACGCCGACCGGACGTGGCGCCGGACCGTTCCCGCTGCTGGTCCTGCCGTCGAGCTGGGGCGTGAACAACATCGAGTACGTCGGCGCGGCGGCCAAGCTCGCCTACGAGTCCGGGTACTCGGTGATCAGCTACACGTCCCGCGGCTTCTACGACTCGGCGGGCGAGATCGACGTGGCCGGGCCGGACACCGTGGCCGACGTCAGCCGGGTGATCGACTGGGGCTTGGCGCACGCGGGCGGCGATCCGGCGCGGATCGGCGTCGGCGGGATCTCCTACGGCGCGGGGCAGTCGCTGCTGGCCGCGGCGCGCGACCCGCGGATCAAGGCGGTGACGGCGCTGAGCACGTGGACCGACCTGGGTCGCTCGCTGTACCCGAACGAGACGGTGAGCGCGCAGGCGGTGGAGCTGCTGCTGGCGGCGGGGAAGCTGACCGGCCGGCCGGGACCCGTGCTGCGCGAGGCGGAGGCCGCTTACCGGGAGGGCCGGTTCGCCGACGTGCTGCCGATCTCGCCGCCCCGGTCGCCTGCTTCGCACGTGTCGTCGATCAAGGCGGCGGTGATGATCGGCAACGCGTGGAACGACGGGCTGTTCGCGCCGAGCCAGCTCACGGACTTCTTCGGCCGGTTGACCGGGCCGAAGCGGTTGATGCTGTCGCCGGGTGACCACGCGACGGCCGAGCTGTTCGGGGCGGCCGGGTTGCCGAACGAGATCTGGACGTCGGTGGGGCGTTGGTTCGACCGGTACGTGAAGGGCGAGGCGAACGGGGTCGACCGTGAGCTGCCCGTGCAGGTGAAGCCGAACAACGGCGGTGGTTGGCGGTCGTACGCGTCGTGGGCGGCGGTGACGGCCCGGACGGACACGGTGGCGTTGGCGGCCGATCGGATCGGCGCGGGGTGGCCGACCATCGCGGAGAGCGGGGTCGTGCTGGTGTCGGGTGCGTTGCAGGGGTTCTTGCGGCTGCCGGTCGGGGTGTCGACGCCGTTGATCGACCGGGGCGCGGCGGCGGTGTGGCGCGGGCCGGTGGAGTGGAGCGGTTCGACGGTCAGCGGCACGCCGAGGGTGCGCTTGACGGTGACGCCCAGCGCGGCTCGGACGACGTTGTACGCGTACCTGTACGAGGTGAACGCGCTCGGGTTGGGCGCGCTCGTCACGCACAAGCCGGTGACGGTGGTCGGGAGCGGGACGCGGGCGGTGGACGTCGACCTGGAGCCGGTGGTGTGGAACGTGGCGGCGGGGAACCGGTTGGTGCTGGTCGTGGACACCGTGGATGGCCGGTACCAGGGGTCGAGCGTGGTCGGGTCGTCGGTGGCGTTCGGGGCGGACTCGTGGTTGGAGGTGCCGAGGGGGTGAAGGACAAGAGAGTCCTCGCCGGACGGGCAGATCAGCAGGATGACGCCCTGGTGGGTGGTTCTGTGCCGGGTCCGTTGTGGGTCGGGTTTCGCGTCATCCCACCGACCTCCCTACGGGCTACCACACGTATCAAGGGGGCGGCCCCCGGTCGACGCCGCGGGCAAGCCTTCACCGGCCCCCTTGACACGCGCGGTAGGGCGGAGCCAGGTCGGCGGGATGACACGAAGCCCTTCCGTTGGGGGGAAGGCGGAAGGGCGTGTCAGTGGGGGCGGGACGGGGGGTAGCTGACAGCGGGTGGCAGGAATGCCTGACAGGATTCCCGGCATGGAAGCGAAGTCGACGTTCAAGATCACCCGTTGGGACCAGACCGTCTACGACGAGGCGGAGCCGCAGCTGGGCCGGGCGCTCGTGGACAAGGTGTACAGCGGGGTCATGGAGGGCGCCAGCACGGCCGAGTTGACGATGTGCCAGCCGTCGGACGGGTCCGCCGGTTATGTGGGCACCGAGAGGTTCGTCGGGACGGTGGACGGGAAGGCCGGGACGTTCGTCCTCCAGCACGGCGCGATCATGTCCGGTGACGACGCGCGGTTCTGGGGCCACATCGTGCCCGGGTCCGGCACCGGCGAGTTGGCCGGCATCTCCGGCACGGCCCGGCTGGAGCACGAGCTGATCATCCTGGACGCCGACCTTGGCTGACCGGGAACGGGTGATCGCCTACCGGGTCGCGGCGCACCAGTTCGACCGGACCGTCGCCGACGCGTCCGGGCTGCGGGTGTTCGACCTCGGGTTGCAGGACTCGGAGCGGTCGGCGGTGCCGGCGTTGGCGGCGCGGTTGGAGCAGGTGCCGGAGCTGACCGCGTTCACCCTCACGTGGAGCGTGCGGGGTGCGCCGCACTGGCACCGGGCCGACGAGGTGCCGGCGCTGGCCGCGCGGCTGTGGCCGTTGAGCGACGCCGACGCGGTGGCCCGGATGGGCCGGCCGCCGGTGGAGCACGGGCGCGAGGTGCTGCACGAGGTCGCGTCGGCGTTGCGCGAGGTGGTGACGGGGCCGATGACGAAGGGCGAGGCGTCGTCCCGGCTCACCGCGAAGGTGCGCCCGGAGGTCGCCGCCTGGTGCCGGGGCTGCGACGCCACGCACGTGCTGGACCCGATCTTCCGCCTCGCCGTGCTGCCCGCCGGGCTGCGGTTCGACCCGGCGGAGAAGGCGGTGACGTTCGTGCCGTTGGAGGGCCGGCGGGAGGTGCCTCGCCGCGATGGGGGTTTTCCGGCGTTGATCGCGGACTACCTGAGACTGCACGGCCCCGCCGGGCCGTCCGAGGTGGCGCACTACTTCGGCGCGCCGGTGCGCGAGGTGAAGGACGTGTGGCCGGACGACCTGGTCGCGGTGTCCAAGAGGGCGTGGTTGCCGGCCGATCGGATGGACGCGTTCGAGAACCCGCCGGAGCCCGAGGTGGTGCGGTTGCTGCCGCCGCTGGACCCCTACCTGAACGCCCGCGACCGCGACCTGCTCGTGCCGGACAAGGCGCACCAGAAGCAGGTGTGGCGGATCCTGGGCCGGCGGGGCGCGCTGCTCGTGGACGGCGAGGTCCTGGGCACCTGGCAGGCCAGGGCGACGGGGTCGCGGCTGGATGTCAAGGTGTCGCCGTTCGTGCCGCTGGACGTGGGGATGTTCGCGGAGGAGGCGGCGCGGTTGGCGGCGGCTCGTGGTCTGGCGGAGGCCCGGGTCAGCTAGCGCAGGCGTCGAGGGCTTGGTCCACGTCGTCGGTGACGACGAGGGAGTCGAGCGCGAACCGGGACACGAACCCGCGTTCGCGCAGCTCCTCCAGCCACGACACCAGGCCCCGGTAGTGGCCGTCGACGTCCAGCAGGACCACCGGCTTGGCGTGCATGGCCGGCACCCGGGACGTCCAGACCTCGAACAGCTCCTCGCACGTGCCGATGCCGCCGGGCAGCGCCAGGAACGCGTCGCCGTGCGCCTCCATCAACGCCTTGCGGTCGCGCATGGTCTCGACGACCAGCAGCTCGTCGGCGTCGGAGTCGGCCGCCTCGCGGTCGACCAGGCCGCGCGGGATCACGCCGGTGGTGCGGGCGCCGCCCTCGCGGGCCGCCCGCGCCACCGCGCCCATCATGGACGTGCGGCCACCGCCCCACGTCAACGACCAGCCGCGCGCCGCGATCCGCGTGCCCACCTCGGCCGCCGGCTCCAGGTAGCTGTCCGGGACGGTCCTCAACGACCCGCAGTACACCGTGACGGTGGTCAATGCGCGTCCGCCCAGGCCTTGTGCGCGTCGTTCACCACGCGCACCGCGTCGTCGATGTCGTCGGTCAGGTACAGCAGGTCCAGGTCCTTCTCGCCGACCTTGCCGCTGGCCAGCGCCGACTCGCGCACCCAGTCGTACAGGCCCTGCCAGTAGGACTTGCCGAACAGGACCACCGGGAACTTGGTGACCTTCTTCGTCTGCACGAGCGTCAACGCCTCGAACAGCTCGTCGAGCGTGCCGAACCCGCCCGGCAGGCAGATGAACGCCTGCGAGTACTTGATGAACATGGTCTTGCGCACGAAGAAGTAGCGGAAGTTCACGCCGAGGTCGACCCAGGGGTTCAGGCCCTGCTCGAACGGCAGCTCGATGCCGAGGCCGACGGAGAACCCGCCCGCCTCCGAGCAGCCCCGGTTGACCGCCTCCATCGCGCCCGGCCCGCCGCCGGTGATCACCGCGAACCCCGCCTCGGCCAGCGCGGCGCCCAGCTTGCGGCCCGTCTCGTACTCGGGGTGGTCGCGGCCGGTGCGGGCGGAGCCGAACACGGTCACCGCGCTCGGCACCTCGGCCAGCGCGCCGAAGCCCTCGACGAATTCCGCCTGGATGCGCAGCACGCGCCACGGGTCGGTGTGCACCCAGTCGCTGTGGCCGCGCGAGTCCAGCAACCGCTGGTCGGTGGTGGTCAGCTCGTCGCGGCGCCCGCGACGCAGGACGACCGGTCCGCGCTGCTTCTCCTTGGGGTGCTCGTCCACGCTGTCCGTCATTGGCCGGAGTCTAGCCGCGTGCCGGGTCGTGGCTGAGGAAGCGGCGCAGCACGTCGGCGCACTGCCGGATCTGGTGAACGGGGACGTTCTCCTGCTGCGTGTGCGCGAGCGTCGGATCGCCGGGTCCGAAGTTCACCGCCGGCATGCCCAGAGCGGCGAAGCGGGCCACGTCGGTCCAGCCGAGCTTGGCGACGGGGACGCCGCCGGCGGCGTCGACGAGCTCCCGGGTGGTCGGCGAGCCGAGGCCGGGCAGCGCGCCGGGCGAGCTGTCGGTGACCGTGACGTCGTAGCCCTCGAACAGCTCGCGCAGGTGCTGCTCGGCCTGCTCGGGGGTGCGGTCGGGGGCGAAGCGGTGGTTGACCGTGAGCACGGCCTCGTCCGGCACGACGTTGCCCGCGACGCCGCCGCTGATCTTCACGGCCTGAAGGCCCTCGCGGTACCGGCAGCCGTCGATCTCGACCTGGCGCGGCTCGTGGGCCGTCAGGCGGCTCAGGGCGTCGCCGATGGCGTGGATCGCGTTCACGCCCATCCAGCCGCGCGCGGTGTGGGCGCGGACGCCCTTCGTGCGGACCTCGACGCGGATCGTGCCCTGGCAGCCGGCCTCGATCACGCCGTTGGACGGCTCGCACACGATCGCCAGGTCGCCGCGCAGCCACTCGGGCAGCTCGCGCTCGATGCGGCCCAGGCCGTTGCGGACGGCTTCGATCTCCTCGCAGTCGTAGAAGATGAACGTGAGGTCGTGGCGGGGGTCGGCGACCGTGGCGGCGAGGTGCAGCATCACCGCGTCGCCGCTCTTCATGTCGACGGTGCCGCAGCCGTGCAGGACGCCGTCCTCCAGGCGGGACGGCAGGTTGTCGTTGATCGGCACGGTGTCGAGGTGGCCGGCGAGCACGACGCGCGACGGGCGGCCGAGGTTCGTGCGGGCCAGCACGGCGTTGCCGGACCTCGTGACCTCAAGGGTGGTCTGGTCCCTGAGGGAGCGTTCGACGAGGTCGGCGATGAGGGCTTCGTCTTCGGAGACGCTGGGCGTGTCGACCAGCGCGGCGGTCAGCTCGACGGGATCGGCGGCTAGGTGCAAGGTGTCGGCCACCCGGCGCACGTTACCGTTGGCACCCGTGAGCACCGCAAACCCCACCGGCGCGTACGGCGTCGGACTCGCCACCGTCACCCCTACCGGCGCTGTGCTGGACACGTGGTTCCCGGCGCCGTCGCTCGGGACCGCGGAGCCCGGTGTGGCGCTGCTGTCGTCCGCGGAGGTCGCGGCCTCGCTCGGTGAGGCCGCCGCCAAGCAGCTCGGCGCGGACGCCGAACGCGACGTCGAGGTCGTCGGCGTCCGGGTCGGCATCGGCTCGCTGGCCGACGCGCCCACCTCGACCTACGACGTGTGGCTGCGGCTGCACCTGCTGTCTTCGCGGCTCGTGCAGCCGCACGGCGCGAACCTGGACGGCCTGTTCGGGCTGCTCAACAACGTGGTGTGGACGAACTTCGGGCCGTGCGCGGTGGAGGGGTTCGAGCAGACCCGGCTGCGGCTGCGCGCGCGTGGTCCGGTGACCGTGCACGGGGTCGACAAGTTCCCCCGGATGGTGGACTACGTCGTGCCGAGCGGGGTGCGGATCGCGGACGCGGACCGCGTGCGGATGGGCGCGCACCTGGCGTCCGGCACGACCGTGATGCACGAGGGGTTCGTGAACTTCAACGCGGGCACGCTGGGCACGTCCATGGTGGAGGGCCGCATCTCGGCCGGTGTCGTCGTCGGTGACGGCTCGGACGTGGGCGGCGGGGCGTCGATCATGGGCACGCTGTCCGGCGGCGGCAAGCAGGTCATCTCGGTCGGTGAGCGTTGCCTGATCGGCGCGAACGGCGGCGTGGGCATCTCGTTGGGCGACGACTGCGTCGTGGAGGCGGGCCTCTACATCACGGCGGGGACGAAGGTCACCGGCGAGGACGGCGCCGTCGTCAAGGCCGGCCAGTTGTCCGGCATGTCGAACCTGCTGTTCCTGCGCGACTCGACCACCGGCGTCGTCAAGGTGCGCCCCCGCAAGGGCCAGGGCGTCGAGCTGAACGCCGCCCTCCACGCCAACGACTAACCCCCCTCGCGAGAGTCCTACGTTCATCGCGCGAGAGTCCTACGTTCGGCGACCCCGAGTTCAACGTTCGGCCATACCGAGTGGTCGGTCGAGCGTTGAACTCAGGTGCCGTGAACGTAGGACTCTCGCGGCGTGGACGTAGGACTCGCGGGGGTCAAGGGGTGAGGCGGGTGGTGGCGGTGGTGATGGCGGAGTCGGTGGCGGTCAGGGCGATGCGGACGTGCCGGTCGCCCGTCGGGCCGTAGAACGTGCCGGGAGCGGCCAGGATGCCGCGCTCCGCCAGCCAGGCGACGGTGTCCCAGGCGTGCTCGCCGTCCCGGGTCGACCACAGGTACAGGCCGGCCTCCGAGTGGTCCACGGTGAACCCCGCCCCGGTCAACGCCGGCAGCAGCACGTCCCGCCGCGCCCGGTACCGCTCGCGCTGCTCCGCGACGTGCGCGTCGTCGTTCAACGCCGCCGCCATCGCCGCCTGCACGGGCCGGGGCACGATCATCCCCGCGTGCTTGCGCACCTCGAGCAACGACGCCACCAGCGCCGGGTCGCCCGTCACGAACCCCGCCCGGTACCCGGCCAGGTTGGACGACTTCGACAACGAGTGCACGGCCAGCACCCCGTCCCGCGAACCGCCGTTGACCGACGGCAGCAGCACGGACACCGGCTGCGCGTCCCACGCCAGCGCCAGGTAGCACTCGTCGGACGCGACGACCGCCCCGACCGCCCGCGCGTCGGCCACGGCCCGCGCCAACTGCTCCTCGGACAGCACCCGACCGGTCGGGTTGGACGGCGAGTTCAGCCACACCAGCGACGTCCCGGCCGGCGGCGGCTCGCCGTCGGCCAGCCGCACCGGGGTGGCGCCCGCCAACCGCGCGCCCACCTCGTACGTCGGGTACGACAACGCCGGGATGGCCACCACGTCGCCCGGCCCCAGGCCCAGCAACGTCGGCAGCCACGCCACCAGCTCCTTCGACCCGATGGTCGGCAGCACCGCCGCCGGGTCGAGCCCGACCACGCCGTGCCGGCGCGCCAGCGCGCCGACGACCGCCTCGCGCAACGCGGGCGTGCCGTGCGTGGTCGGGTAGCCGGGCTCGTCGGCGACCGCGCCGAGGGCGTGCCGAATCAGCTCCGGGACCGGGTCCACGGGCGTGCCGATGGACAGGTCGACCACGCCGCCGGGGTGCGTGCGCGCCTTGGCGGCGTGGTCGGCCAGCGAGTCCCAGGGGAAGTCCGGGAGCCTGCCGCGCAACGTCACTCGTGCGACGCCTGCGGGGGGAGGGCCTTGATGAACGCGGGGTCGGCGCTGACCTTGCCGACCTTGGAGGCGCCGCCGGGTGAACCCAGCTCGTCGAAGAAGTCCACGTTCGCCTTCGTGTACTCCTTCCACTCGTCCGGGACGTCGTCCTCGTAGTAGATGGCCTCGACGGGGCACACCGGCTCGCAGGCACCGCAGTCGACGCACTCGTCCGGGTGGATGTAGAGCATCCGGTCGCCTTCGTAGATGCAGTCGACGGGACACTCTTCGATGCACGCCTTGTCGAGCAAGTCCACGCACGGTTGGGCGATCACATAGGTCATTGCGCTCTCCTGCTCTTGTTCTGGTCCACACCGCGCAAGCCGGAGAATACGCGGCGAGGTCGCTTGTCCAACGTTCAGGCTTGCCTTATCAGCACCGTGCTCCAGCTCACAGACCGCCTGCCACCGGGGCGGTGCACGATGCGGGGGTGCAGCACGTCACCGAGTTGGAGCAGCGGTGCGCCGACGCGTGGCCGGCGCTGGTCGACCGGCCGCTCGGGCAGTGGCGGCTGCGGGCCGCGGGCGGGTTCACCGGACGTGCCAACAGCGCCCTGACCACGGGTGATCCGGGGATCCCGGTCGCCGACGCGCTCGCCGAGGTGGTCGGCTTCGCGTCCGCCCACGGCATCAAGCCGGCCGCCCACGTGGTGATCGGCGCGCCCGCCGAGGCCGATGTCGACGCCGCCGGGTGGCGGGTCGATGTGGATCACCCGGGCGGCGCGGAGTCGCTGGTGATGACCGGCAGGCCGGCTGGGTTCGCCACCCCGAAGGACGTCGAGGTGGACATTTCGGACTTCCCGTCTCCCGGATGGTGGGAGCTCGCCGCGCAACCCGACCCCACCCCCGCGCAGCGGCACGTGCTGGCGTCCGGCGGGCAGGTCGGTTTCGGCGCGGTCGTGCGGGACGGCCGGGTGCTGGCCGCCGTGCGCGGCGCCGTCGTCGGCGACCTGCTCCACGTGGCGCGGCTCGCCGTCCGACCCGGGGCGCGCCGGCTCGGCCTGGCACGGCGGCTGATGGGCGGCCTGGCCGCGTGGGGCGTCGACCGGGGCGCGACGACGTGCGCGCTCCAGGTGGCCGAGCACAACAAGCCCGCGATCACCCTCTACGAGTCGCTGGGCTGCGTCGAGCACCACCGCTACCGCTACTGGGTGTCGAACCACGCGTAGGCGGCCTTGCGGACCCGTTTCAACGCCGACCGCTCGCCGAAGTAGTCGCCCACCACGCCGAGGACCGGCACCATGCCCAGCGCCTGGTGGTAGAGCCGGCCCTGCGGGCGCTTGTCCAGCTCGTCCTCCAGCTTCCAGAGGACCTTGGCGAGCTTCCAGACCGTCGCGCCGATCGCCCGGAACGTGGACCGCTCCCGCAGCTCCTCGGTCAGCGCGGCGGTCTGCTCGTCCTCCTTGACCTGGTTCACCGGCAGCCCGTCGACCTCCCGCTGGAACAGCACGTGCGCGAGCAGCCGCACGCGGTCCTCGGTGGAGGTGAACCCGTGCTCGCCCGCGATCGCCGACAGCAGCAGCCCCTGCCCGGCCGCGCCGAGCGCCGACTGGACGGGCAGCCGGTCGGCGAGCACGCCGCCGATCCCGGGCAGCGCCGCGACCAGCGACACGAGCCGGCCGACCCGGTTGAGCCAGAACTCGTCGCGCTGCGGGACGTCCATCCGCGTCCAGGCGGCCGTGCCCGGCACCTTCACCGCGGCCAGCTGGTCCCAGAGCTTGTCCACGAGCTTGCGGTCGGCGTCGCGCTCGACCTCGCGGTCGCGCAGCCCGAGCAGGTTCGCGTCGCGCAGGGTGTCCAGCAGCGGTCCCGTCGCCCGCACGAACGGGCGCAGCGCCCGCACCACGTCCCGGTCAGTGATCGTCTCCGGCACCGGCCGCCCTCCCCATGTGCGCGCCCACCGCGATGGCGCCCGGCAGCGCGCCCCCGGCGAACAGCACCAGGGTGCGCCAGTCGTTGAGGAGTACCACGTCACCGCCCGGTCCGAACACACCGAACAGCAGCAGCGTGCCGGTCCACACCAGCAGCGGCGACAGCGCGGCCGGCGTGCGGCGCGAGTGCCGCGACGCGGCGAGGACCAGCAGCGGCGTGGTCACGGCCGCGAGCACCACCGTGATCGGGAACGGCAGGTCGTCCACGCGCGGCAGCAGCGTGCCGTCCAGCCGCAGCGGCAGGAAGAACAGCTCCAGCACCGCGAGCACGAACGCCGCGACCGCGATCCCGACGAGAGCGAGGCGATCGGTCAATCCAGCCCCCCGAACAGGTCTGCCTCCGCGCCCGCCGCGGGCCCCTTGGCCAGCACGTAGTACTCGGCCTGCACGACGGGCTGCGCGACGCCGTTGGACAGCGCGTAGGCGGCCCGGCCCGAGCCGTCCTGCCACACGCTGATCTGCGTGGAGTGCGCGCGCAGCGCCCTCAGCTTCGCGACCAGGTGCTCGGAGATGTCGATCGTGGTGGTGATCGCGGCGTCGTCGGTGACCGCCAGCTCGTCCTCGGCGGGCAGCCGCCACGGCAGGTCGCCGAGCTCCGCCAACGCCGCCGCGCCCGCCTCGGTCGCGGCGCGGGACGTCACGGCGTGGAAGACGCGGTCCACGTCCGCCGCCGCCGCCGTGGTGATCTCGTGCGCCCGGATGTGGTCGGGGTGCCCGTAGCCGCCGAACGCGTCGTAGGTGACCACGACCTGCGGCTTCACCGACGCGATGATCTCCGACAGGGCGGCGGTCTGCTCGTCGCGCGAGCCGTTGACGAACGCGCGCGGGTGGCCGTTCGCCTCGACGCCCGCCATCCCGGAGTCCCGCCAGCGGCCGATGCCGCCGAGGAACCGGTGGTCGGTCACGCCCAGCGCGGCGCAGGCGGACCTCAGCTCCGCGACCCGGTACCCGCCGAGCTGGTCGGCGGCGTCCGCGGTCAGCTCCTGGAGCGCCGGCGGGATGATCTCGCCCTCCTCGCCGAGGGTGCAGGTGACCACGGTGACGTGCACGCCCATCGCCGAGTAGCGGGCGATCGTGCCACCCGTCCACAGGCTTTCGTCGTCGGGGTGTGCGTGTACCAGCAGCAACCGTGGTGGAGAGGTGAGCGTCACCGGAAGAGCCTAATCGGTGTCCGCCGGCCGCTGCTCCGCAGGCGGCGGAGCAGCGGCCGGGAACCGCGCACTACCCCACCAGGGCGGGGACGACCTCGGCGAAGTGGCACGCCGAGAGGGTGCCGTCGCCGTCGCCGCGCCGTTCCAGTTTGGGCTCCTCGACGGCGCAGATGTCCTGCGCCTTCCAGCACCGGGTGCGGAAGCGGCAGCCCGAGGGCGGGTTCACCGGCGAGGGGACGTCACCGGTGAGCACGATCCGCTGACGCCGGCGCTCCACCTTCGGGTTCGGCACCGGCACCGCGGACAGCAGCGCCTGCGTGTACGGGTGCATCGGCCGGGCGTAGATGTCCTCCCGGTCGCCGATCTCGATGATCTTGCCGAGGTACATCACGGCGACCCGGTCGGAGATGTGCCGGACGACCGACAGGTCGTGCGCCACGAACAGGTACGCCAGGCCCAGGCGCTCCTGCAGCTCCTCCAGCAGGTTCACCACACCGGCCTGCACCGACACGTCCAGCGCGGACACCGGCTCGTCCAGCACCACGAGCTTCGGGTTCAGCGCGAGCGCGCGGGCGATGCCGATGCGCTGGCGCTGGCCGCCGGAGAACTCGTGCGCGTACCGGTTGCGGTGCTCCGGGTTCAGGCCGACCAGCTCCATGAGCTCGTTGACCCGGTGCTGCACGTCGCCGCCCGCGTCGGGCGGCAGGCCGTGGATCTTGAACGGCTCGGAGATCAGCTCGTTGATCTGCCAGCGCGGGTTCAGCGACGCGTACGGGTCCTGGAACACGATCTGCATGTCCCGGCGCACGCCCCGCAGGCCCTTGCCGCGCAGCTTGGTGAGCTCCCGGCCCTCGAACTTCACCGAGCCGGACGTCGGCTTGTGCAGCTGCAGGATCGCCCGACCGGTGGTGGACTTGCCGCAGCCGGACTCGCCGACCAGGCCCAGCGTCTCGCCCGGGTAGAGGTCGAAGCTCACCCCGGACACCGCCTGGACCTGGCCCACGGTGCGCGGGATGATGCCGCCGCCGCGCACCGGGAACGACTTGACCAGGTCCTTGACCTCCAGCAGCGGGGTCTCGCCCGGACGTCCGCCCGACGCGAGGCCACCGGCCTGGGGGTTGCTGTCTGTCGACGTCATGAGGTCGGCTTCTCCTCTTCGTGCAACCGAGCTTCGACCACGTCGAGGTCCTCGCTCACCGGGATGTCCGGGTTCGCCATGGTCAGCGACGCGGGGTTCTCGACCACGCCGATCTCGTCGTGGGCGAACAGCCGCTGCGGGTTCTCGATGGTCGCCAGGTGCGCGGAGCGGTGGCACCGCGCGAAGTGGCCCGCCCGGTCGGTCTCCAGCAGCAGCGGCTCGGTCTCGCGGCACTCGTCGATCGCCAGCGGGCAGCGGGGCGAGAACGAGCAGCCGTGCGGCAGGTTCATCAGCGACGGCGGCGCCCCCTTGATCGGGGTGAGCCGCTTGCCGAGCAGGTTCGGGTTCGGGATCGAACCCAGCAGGCCGACGGTGTAGGGCATCCGCTGGGCCTCGAAGACCTCGTCCACGGTGCCCTGCTCGACGACCGTGCCGCCGTACATGACCTGCACGCGGTCCACCATGCCCGCCACCACGCCCAGGTCGTGCGTGATGACCATGATGCCCGCGCTCGTCTCGTCCCGGATGCGCAGCAGCGTGTCCAGGATCTGCGCCTGCACGGTCACGTCCAGCGCCGTGGTCGGCTCGTCCGCGATGATCACGTCCGGGTCGTTGATGATCGCCATCGCGATCATCGCGCGCTGCCTCATGCCGCCGGAGAACTCGTGCGGGTACTGCGAGGCTCGCCGGTCCGGCTGCGGGATGCCCACGAGCTCCAGCGCCTCGACGGCCTTGGCCCAGGCGGCCTTCTTCGACACGTCGTGGTGCGCCCGGTGCGCCTCGGCGAGCTGCCAGCCCACCGTGTACACCGGGTTCATCGAGGTCATCGGGTCCTGGAAGATCATCGAGACGCCGTTGCCGCGCACCGGCTGCATCTGCTTGTAGTTCAGGCCGACGAGCTCGCGGTCCTTGAACTTGATCGACCCGCCGATCTTCGCGGTCTTGGGCAGCAGGCCCATGATCGCCATCGACGACACCGACTTGCCGGAGCCCGACTCGCCCACGATGCCCAGCACCTCGCCGGGGCCGAGGGTGAACGACACGTCCCGCACGGCGTGCACGGTGCCGTCGTCGGTCGGGAAGTCGACCGACAGGTTCTCGACCCGGAGCAGCTTCTCGCCGCCGGCGGTGTTGTCGAAGATCGACTCGGGCGCGCCCATCACGTCCACCTCACTCATGCCTTCACCCTCTTCTGCCGCGGGTCGAAGGCGTCCCGGAGACCGTCGCCGATGAAGTTCACCGCGAGCGAGATCAGCACGATGAACACGAACGGCGTGAGGAACAGCCACGGGTGCAGCGTCAGCTCGTTCTTGTTCAGGCTGATCATCAGACCGAGCGACGTGTCCGGGCTCTGCACGCCGAGGCCGATGAACGACAGCGCGGCCTCCAGCAGCACGGCCTGCGCGATCGCCAGCGTGGCGTTCACGATGATCACGTCCACGGTGTTGGGCAGGATGTGCCGGAACACGATGCGGAACGTGGACGCGCCCAGCGCGCGGGCCGCCTCCACGAACTCCTTCTCGCGCAGCGACAGCACCATGCCGCGGATCACCCGGGCGATCGACAGCCAGCCGATCATGCCCAGGTAGAGCGCCACGATCAGCCAGTTGCTGCCGCCGCTGCCGCCCGCCACCGACACCACGAAGCTGTTGCGCACCAGCACGGCCGCGATGATCAGGCTGGGGATCACCAGCAGCAGATCGATGAAGCGGCTGATCAGGGTGTCGACCCAGCCCTTCATGTAGCCGGCCAGCGCGCCCAGCACCACGCCGATGACGGTGGACAGCACCGCCACGAAGATCGCGATCTGGAGCGAGAACTGCGTGCCGCGGATGATCAGCGCGACCATGTCGCCGCCCAGCCGGTCCGTGCCGAACGGGTGGTCGGCGCTGGGCGGCAGGTACCGCTTGAAGCCCAGGTCCGTGTACGAGTACTTCCAGAACACGCCGCCGAAGAAGGCGAACAGCACCAGGATCGCGAACAGGACCGAGCCGACCAGGGCCGCCTTGTGCCGGGTGAACCGGCGCAGGATGACCTGCCACTGCTTGCGCGCCGTGGTCGTGTCGAACGTGCTCGCCTCGCCGCCCGACGGGGGCGCGGGCGCCTGCGCCACGGGGGAACCGATCTCAGTCAAGGCGAATCCTCGGGTCCAGGAAGGCGTACAGGATGTCCGCGATCAGGTTGAACACGATGATGAACACGGCCGTGAGCATCATGAAGCCGAGCACCTGGTAGGGCTCGATCTTCGTGATGGCCTCGACGATGAACTTGCCCATTCCGGACCAGCTGAAGACCGTTTCGGTGATCACCGCGCCACCGAACCCGGCGCCGATGTTGAGCGAGGAGACCGTGATGATCGGGATGAGCGCGTTGCGGAACGCGTGCCGGAAGATCGACCGCGCCTGCGAAATGCCCTTCGCCTGCGCCGTGCGGACGTAGTCGGCGTTGAGCGTCTCCAGCATCGAGGCGCGCTGGAAGCGGCTGTAGAGCGCGAACTGGATGACCACCAGCGAAATGGTGGGCAGGATGTAGGCGCCGCTGTACTGGAACACCTGCTGACCGAAGCTGCCGCCGAACCCGTCACCCGGCGGACCCGCCGTGATGATCCACCGGTCGGCCCCGATGGACTCCAGCCAGTTGTTCAGCTCGATACCACCGGCCTTGAGCACGAGGGCCACGCAGAACAACGGCATCGAGAACATGGCGAACGATATTCCGGTCGCCGTGTAGTCGAATATCGAATACTGTCTGACCGCGCCGATGACACCGACGGCTATGCCGAGCAGCAGCGCGATGAGCTCCGCGCCGAGGATCAGCCGCAGCGTGACCCCGAAGGCCTTGAGCAGCTCGTCCTTGACCGGCTTGCCCGCGTTGCCGGGGACGACGGACTCGCCCCAGTCGCCGGTCACGAAGTCGCCGGCCCAGGCGACGTAGCGCTCCATGAACGGCTTGTTGTAGCCCGTCCGCTCGTACGCGGCGGCGATCTCCGCCGGTGTCCGGGGCTTCTGGAGCTTCCACTCGCCGAGGGGGTCACCCATGGCGTTGACGAGACCGAAGCAGAGGAATGAAGCGACGATCAACAGCGGAATCGAGATCAACAACCGCCGGATTATGTAACGGAACATGACGAGTCTCTAGTCTCCCTAGGCACCCCCGCGTGCAAGCGTGGGAGCCTACCGGACGCGGACACCGTCCGGGGGGCCGGTGCTTGTGGCACCGGCCCCCCGGCGGTTGGGTCGTGCTTTTCTAACTGGACTCACCGAGCCCGGCGATTACTACTTCTTCTGCCAGGCGTACAGGTTCCAGGTCACGCCACCACCGACACCGATGTACGAGATCGGCCCGATGTCCGCGCTCGACGCCGCGAAATCGGTCAGCTGGAACAGCGGGACGCTGTGCAGGTCGTCCCGCATGATCTTGTCCGCGTCGTTCATCATGGTGATGCGCTTCTTGTAGTCCAGCTCGCCGTTCGCGGCCGACCACTTCTCCGTCAACGCGGCGGAGTCGTAGTTGTTGTAGTTGGCCGTGCCGCCCTTGTCCTTCTGGGCGTAGTTGCCGTAGGCGCCGGCCTTCAGGGGCTGGCCGACCCACGCGAACAGCGCGGCCTCGAACTCGCTGGCCGGGAGGCGCTTGTCGTTGAAGTCCGCCGCCTGGTCGTCGACGATCTCGATGCCGGCCTGCTTGCACTTGTCCTGCAGGATGCGGACGGTGTCCGCACGGCGCTGGACGATCTTGTGGCCCAGCTTGAAGGACGCCTTGAACTCGCCCTTGGTGTAGATGCCGTCGGCGCCCTGCTTCCAGCCGCCGTCCTCGAGGGTCTTCTTGGCCGCCGCGACGTCACCCTTGCCGGTGTCGCTGTAGTGGTCCTCGTAGCCGACCTCGTTCGGCATGAACGTCAGGCTGCCCAGCGGCTTGGCGTTCGGGTCCACGTCCGCCACGAGCTTCTCGACCAGACCGTCGCGGTCGAAGCACTGGGCGATCGCCGTGCGCAGGTCCTTGTTCTCCTTGAACAGGGGCAGCGCCATGTTGAAGTCGACGTGCTCGTAGGTCTGGCCACCGGCCGCGAAGACGTCGAACGCGCTGTCACCGCGCAGCTGCTGCGCCACGGCGGCGTCCGCCTGCGGGGCGATGACCTGGACTTCCTTGTTCTGCAGCTGCTGAGCGGCGGACTGGGCGTCCGTGTTCGTCTTCAGGATGACCTTGGCCGGGCCACCGGGGTTGCCCCACCACTTCGGGTTGCGCTCCAGGACCGTCTGGTCCTTGAGGTCGGCCGAGGTGATGATGTAGGGACCGCCGGACAGCGCGACCGCCGGGTCGAAGCCCCGCCAGCCGGTCGTGTAGAACTCGGCGATCTTCTTGACCGTGTCGTCGTTCTGCGCGGGCGCGATCTTGGTGATGTCCGCGACGGCGGTCTTCTGCTCCAGGATGTGCGCCGGCAGCAGGCTGTCGCTACCGGGCTGCGAGAACAGGGCGCGGTAGTCCGCGAACGCCTTGTCCTTGAAGAACGTGGTGGTGATGGTCTTGCCGTCGTCGGAGCACTCGAGCTTCTCGATGTCCTTGTAGCCCGTGTCGGACGAGTCGAAGATCGAGGCTTCCGTGCCGTCGTCACCCTTGACGGTGGCCTTGCTCGTCGCGGCCAGCCACTTGAGGTGGAAGTCGTCGCAG
This sequence comes from Actinosynnema sp. CA-299493, assembly GCF_050946825.1. Lineage (NCBI taxonomy): Bacteria > Bacillati > Actinomycetota > Actinomycetes > Pseudonocardiales > Pseudonocardiaceae > Actinosynnema > Actinosynnema sp. CA-299493. The sequence goes on along the minus strand of NZ_CP191993.1, from coordinate 859,564 downwards.
TCGATGGCCTCGCCGTCGGACCAGACGGCGGCCTTCTGGACCTTCCACTCGATCGTCTGCGGGTCGCTCGACGTCACCTTGATGGACTCCATCAGGTCACCGTCGATCTTGATGATGACCTTGCCGTCGACCAGCTCGGTGATGTACGGCGAGGGCTGCACGTTCGACAGCGCGATGGTGCTCGCGAAGTTGTTCGTGGCGCCGATGTTGTTGTTGTAGTTGCTGAAGCCCTCTTCGACGGCGATCGCGACCTCGCCGATGTCCTCCACCTTCGGACGCTTCAACAGCTCGTCCTGACCACCGATCGCGCCGGGGTCGAGGTCCTGCGGCCCGCCTTGATCGCCGCTGCCCGAGCCGCCGCCGCCGCACGCGCTCAACACGAGCGCGGCTCCGGTCAACAGCGCAAGCGCCGAGACAGCCTTTGATCTCCTCATCGACACGTGCCCTCCTAGCACTGGGTTGGAGCGTCGACCGTTTGGGCCGACTTCCACCCATAACCGTGATGTGCCAAACGCGCCCCGAACCGACACACCGTTGCAGCACGATAAGAACCAGTGCGCGGCACGGTCACTGCCCATCGGCCGATCGTGACCAAAGGGTGACACGTTGGTCGCAGCACGCGACTCCGTCGTTACCGGGCGGGAGCGTTCGTTAACCGGACGACGAGAATACTGTCAATACTGCACCGCGAACGCATCTTGAAGCCCGTGTTACGTCCGGGTCAACGGTCAACGATCTGCGCGCCGCCAAGTGCGCGCGGCGCTCAGCGGACCGGCGAACGGAGCGCCCGCGCTGACGTTCTCGGCCTCCGGCAGGATCACCAGCAGGTCCGCTACCTGGAACAACGGCAGCGAGACGGCCTGCTGCCAGAGGATCGGCTCGATGGTCCGGAGGGCGTCGGCGAGCAGCACCTGACCGCTGAGGGCTTGGTCGATCACCGGTTGGACGGCCTGGTCGCAGAAACCGGACAGATTCGCCGGAAAGGGTGTACCGCCGTCCTCGGGTGACGGACGGCAGCCGAATGTGGAAGCCAGAACGGCCGCGGAATCGCCGGTGTCGACCTGTGGCACGACGGCAATGTCGACGGGCTCATTGGAAGCGGCGGTATCCGACAGATCTTGGCCGAACAACTGATTGGGCGGCGTTGTAAGGACGCGTGCGGCGATTCCGGACAATGACAGTTGACGCTGAACGCGGTTCGCGACGGTCACGTACGGCTCGATCCCGGCGGGCGCGGCGACGGTCAGCTCGAACGGCTTGCCGTCCCGTCCCCACTGCCCACCCTCCGGTCGGGTGTAACCCGCCTCGGTGAGCAGTAGCGCCGGGTCACCGGCCTTGGCGGGCATGGTCGGGAGGTGGCCGGACTTGCTCGGCGGGATCACCTGGGCATCCGCGCGGAGGCCCGCGCTGGGCCCGCTGCGGGTGCCGGTGGCGATCAGGTCGTCGCGGTCGAGCAGGTTCATCACGGCGGTGCGGACGCGGAGGTCCTGCATTCGCGGCGAGGCGGGGCGGAGGAGGAGCTGGACGACTTCGGCACGGGGCACGACCACGCTGGCGAGTGACTTGGTCTTGGCCAGTTCGTCGATGTCCTTGACCGCGATGGCGTCCGCGTGCAGGAGGGCGACCTGGTCGTCGCCGGTGTTCAGCGCCTCGATCGTGTCGTGCTGGTTCGCCCGGCGCAGGATCACCCGGTCGAGGGCGGGCGGAGCCTCCCAGAAGCGGTCGCTGCGCTCGAGGACGATCTCGCCGCGCGGCTGGTCCAGCGTGCGGACCGCGAACGGCCCCGCGGTCGCCGGGAAGCTGTCCGCGAGCGCCGCGCTCCACCCGCCGGGGGCGTCTTTCAGCAGGTGGGCGGGCAGGAGGTGGCGGAACAGGCTCCGCCAGCCGGGGTACGGCTGGTCGAACACGACCTCGACGACCTTGCCGCCCTCCCGGCTGGCGATGTCGTCGATCAACCGGTACCCGGCGGGGTCGACCACCCCCGGCTCCTCCCGCATCCGCTGCCAGAGGTAGACGAAGTCCTCGGCCGCGATCGGCGCCGAGTCCGACCAGCTGGCATCCCGCCGCAACGTGTACGTCACCGTGTACGGGTCCGCGCTGGTCACCTTGGCGCTCACCACGAGGTCCAGGTCGAGCCGCGGGCTGCCGTCCGCGTCGGTCCGGAAGGTCGAGGGCAGGAGCAAGGCGGCGAGCGCCGTCGTGACGGTGCTCTGGCCGGCCAGCGTGTGCGGGTTGTAGCCGCCCTTGACGTCGTCCAGGCCGACCACGACCTCGTTCTGCTTCTCCTTCGGGACGACCGTCACCCCGGGCGTCGACGGCACCAGGGGCGGCGGCGGTGTGGCCGTGCAACCCGCTCCGACCAGCGCGAGCGCAGCCACCACCGCAAGAACCCTCCGCGTCCCCATGGGTACGAGCGTGCCAGACGACGCTGACAGTTGACTTCCAACCCCACCACTCCCCCACCACGATCCCCACCACCACCCCCGCCCGTTCCCTCGCCCCCATCACACCCAGCGGCGAGCGCGTAGCCGGGCGCAACCGGGTGGCCGGGCGGAGCCAGATAGCCGGGCGTGGGCCGGGCAGGGGCCGGGCCGCCCGGCGGGTCGGGCGGCGGGCGCGGAGCCGGACGGGCAGCCCGGCGAGGTCAGCGGCGGGCACGGGCCGGCGCAGCTGGGTAGCCGGGCGGAGCCGGATCGCCGGGCGAGGCCAGGCAGCCGGTGGCCGGGCGGCGGGCGGGTGGCCCGGCAAGGTCGGCGGCGGGCGCTGGCCGGGCGCAGCTGGGTGGCCGAGCGGAGCCGAATGGCCGGGCGAGGCCAGGCGGCCGGTGGCCAGGGGCGGGCGCGGGGCCAGACGGGTGGCCCGGTGGATGAGCGGCGGGCCACCCATCCACCCCGGTGGGTGAGCGGCGGGCGCGGACTGGCGGCCGGGCGGGGCCGGGCGGGGCGGGGCCGGCCCGGTGGCTGGGCGGGGCCGGGTGGCGGACGCGGAGCCGAGTGGGTGGTCCGGTGGGGTCGGCGCGGGTGCGGGGCTGGGCGGGCCAGGTGGCCCGGTGGGTCGGCGGTGGGCGGGCTGTGGGGGTGACCGGCGGAGGGGGCGGTGAGTGGTGGGGGTGGGAGGTGGTGAGGGTCGGGGGGTGGTCGGCGGCGGGGCGGTCGGTCGGTTTCCTCATGTTCCAACCGAGGGGTGGTAACAGTGTTACCGTACATTTTTGGCCTATGTTCACCCGATCGTGTTCAGCTGTCACGGGTGGGAGAGCGGGTAAGCGGACGGGCACCCCGGGCCGAAGCCCGGGGTGCCCGTCGAACAGACCTTATATATAGGGTGCGGTGGTCAGCCCCGCAACTTGTTGCGGCTGCGCTCGCGACCGCGCTGGTTGGCGTCCAGGATCACCTTGCGCACCCGCACGACCTCCGGCGCGACCTCGACGCACTCGTCGGCGGCGCAGAACTCGAGCGCCTCCTCCAACGACAGCCGCCGCGGCCGGGCCAGGGTCTCCATCACGTCGGCGGTCGACGTGCGCATGTTCGTCAGCTTCTTCTCACGGCAGACGTTGACGTCCAGGTCCTCCGCGCGCGGGTTCTCGCCGACGACCATGCCCTCATACGCGTCGGCGCCGGGCTCGACGAAGAACGTGCCCCGGTCGGCCAGCTGGATCATCGCGTACGCGGTGATCTGACCCGACCGGTCGGCGACGAGCGAGCCGTTGTGCCTGGTCCGGATCTCGCCGGCCCACGGCGCGTAGCCCTCGGACACCGCGTTCGCGATGCCGGTGCCGCGCGTCTCGGTCAGGAACTCGGTGCGGAAGCCGATGAGGCCGCGCGACGGCACGACGTACTCCAGCTTGATCCGCCCGGAACCGTGGCCGGACATGTTCTCCATCCGGCCCTTGCGGTTGGCCAGCAGCTGGGTGATGGCGCCCAGGTGCTCCTCCGGCGCGTCGATCGTCAGCCGCTCGAACGGCTCGTGCAGCTTGCCGTCGACGGTCTTGGTGACCACCTGCGGCTTGCCGACGGTCAGCTCGAAGCCTTCCCGCTTCATCTGCTCGACGAGGATGGCCAGCGCCAGCTCACCGCGGCCCTGCACCTCCCACGTGTCCGGGCGCTCGGTGGGCAGCACGCGCACCGACACGTTGCCGACCAGCTCCGAGTCCAACCGGGCCTTGAGCACCCGCGCGGTCAGCTTGGTGCCGCCGCCGCGACCGGCCAGCGGCGAGGTGTTGACGCCGATCGTCATCGAGATCGCGGGCTCGTCGACGGTGATCCGCGGCAGCGGCTCGGGGTTGTCCACGTCGGCGAGCGTGTCGCCGATGGTGATCTCCGGGATGCCGGCGATGGCGACCAGGTCGCCCGCCCGCGCCGTCTCGGCGGGCACGCGGTCCAGCGCCTCGGTGATCAGCAGCTCGGTGATGCGGACCTTCTGGATCGTGCCGTCCTCACGGCACCAGGCCACCGTCTCACCCTTGCGGATGGTGCCCGACTCGATGCGGCACAGCGCGATGCGGCCGAGGAACGACGACGCGTCGAGGTTCGTCACCAGCGCGCGCAGCGGCGCGTCCGCGTCGCCCAGCGGGGCCGGGATGTGCTTGAACAGGACCTCGAACAGCACGTCGAGGTTCTCCTCGTCGGGCAGGCCGCCGTCCTCGGGCTGGTTGAGCGACGCCCGGCCGGCGCGCGCCGAGGCGTAGACGACCGGCAGGTCGAGCACCGAGTCGTCGGCGCCGACCTCGCTGGCCAGGTCGAGCAGCAGGTCGTGCGCTTCCTCGACGACCTCGGAGATCCGGGCGTCGGGGCGGTCGACCTTGTTCACCACCAGGATCACCGGCAGGCCGGCGGCCAGCGTCTTGCGCAGCACGAACCGGGTCTGCGGCAGCGGACCCTCGGAGGCGTCGATGAGCAGCACGACGCCGTCGACCATGGAGAGGCCGCGTTCGACCTCGCCGCCGAAGTCGGCGTGACCTGGGGTGTCGACCACGTTGATGGTGACGGGACCGTCGGGCGTGTGGCGGCGCACGGCGGTGTTCTTGGCGAGGATCGTGATGCCCTTCTCACGTTCCAGCTCGCCCGAGTCCATGACCCGGTCGACGAGCTCGGCACGTTCGGAGAAGGCCCCGGACTGGCGGAGCATGGCGTCGACGAGGGTCGTCTTGCCGTGGTCAACGTGCGCGACGATCGCGACGTTGCGCAGGTCGTTGCGGACCAGCGTTTCCTTGATCGACGCGGTGGCCGTGGGCACGCGGAACTCCTAGAGCTGTTTGTGCGAGGGAAGCCAGGCGCCGGACGTTGGATCGCGCGCAGCCTGACTACAGCTTACCGGGCGCAGCGCCTTTACCACACAGGGACGGCAGGTGAGGTCAGCCTCACCTACTCTGAGGACACCCGGATGAGTGGAGCACGACGCGTGGGCAAGGTCAAGGTGAAGAAGAAGTGCTGCCGTTCGACGCCGAGGTGCAAGAGCTGTCCGGTCGTGGTGCTGCTCAAGGCGCGGGAGAAGGCCGCGAAGAAGGCGGCCAAGCAGGAGCGCAAGGCGCAGGAGGGGCGGGAAGAGCGCAAGAAGGCCGGGAAGAAGAGCGGGAAGAAGGTCGGCAAGGGCAAGGAGAAGGCGTCCGCGTGAGGGCCACCGCCCGGCCGACGCCGGGTGGGACGGCCAGGAAGTGCCCGGCCTCGTACTGCTTCTTCAGCCACTCCACGTGGTCCGGGAGGGCGTGGTCGACCTCGTCCAGCGGTGCGGTGTGCTCCAGCAGCACGACGTACGTGGGAGGAATGTAACCCCCTGTGCACGGCGGTTACCCGCTAGAATCACGCTGTGCGCACTCTTCACACGTTCTGGTGGTCCGCCTTCAGGCGGCCCTGAGAACTGCGCGCAGACGAACGCAGGCCGCCCGCCGGGGCGGCCTTCGTGCTTTCGGGGGTCGGGTCGAGCGGGCACACCCCCGAAGGGACCACCATGATCAGGCTGTCCGCGATCACCCCGTCCGGCCCCGTCCAGCTGGGCAACTACCTCGGCGCGATCCGGCGGTGGGCCGCCGAGGGCACCGAGGAGGACGTCTACTTCATCAGCGACCTGCACGCGATGACGACGTCGCACAACCCGTCGCGGCTGCGATCGCTGACCCGGGAGCAGTTGGCGGTGCTCATCGCCGCCGGCGTGGACCCGCGGTCGGTGGCCGTGCAGTCCGACCTGGTCCGCGAGCTCGGCGCGCTGACGTGGGTGCTGGAGTGCACCTGCACGTACGGCGAGGCGGCCCGGATGATCCAGTTCAAGGAGAAGTCGGCGGGCCGGTCGTCGGTCCGGTTGAGCCTGCTCACGTACCCGGTGCTGATGGCGGCCGACATCCTGCTCCAGGGCGCGCACGAGGTGCCGGTCGGTGACGACCAGCGGCAGCACGTGGAGCTGGCGCGGGTGCTGGCGCGCCGGTTCAACGGCACGTACGGCGAGGTGTTCGCGGTGCCCCGGTCCGTGGTGCCGCCGACCGCGGCGCGGGTGCGCGACCTGGCGGATCCGTCGCGGAAGATGGCCAAGACGGCGAAGGACGCGGCGGGCACGGTGTTCGTGCTCGACCCGCCGGACCTGGTGCGCCGCAAGATCCGGCGTGCGGTGACCGACGACCGGGGCGAGGTGCGTTACGCGCCGGAGGAGCAGCCGGGCGTGGCGAACCTGCTGGAGATCCTGGCGGCGTGCACGCGGAAGGACCCGGCGGAGCTGGCGGGTTCGGTGAAGGACTACGCGGAGTTGAAGGAGGCCGCGGCGGACGCGGTGGTCGAGGAGCTGCGGCCCGTGCGCGAGGTGACGCAGGGGCTGCTGGACGACCCGGCCGAGCTGGACCGGGTGCGGGCGCACGGCGCGGAACGTTCCCGCGAGCGTTGCCGCCACCGCCTCGACGCCGCCCTGCGCATGTCCGGCCTGGGCTGACCGTTCACCCACCCACGCGAGAGTCCTACGTTCACGCCGCGTGAGTCCTACGTTCGCGTCCCGCGTGTCCTACGTTCCGGTACCCCGAGTTGAACGCTCAGCACAAGATCGACTGTTCCGAGCGTTCAACTCGGGTGTCCTGAACGTAGGACACGAGTGACGCGAACGTAGGACACGCGGGGGCTGGAGGTACGACTCTCGCGGGTCAGGGGAGGTGGGGGTGGAGGGACGGGAGGAGGACGCGGTCGGCGGGGAGCCAGTCGACGGAGTCGAGGCCGGCGGCGGTCAGCCAGCGGACGGCCCGGTGGTCGGCGGGGACCGGGGTGCCGGAGGCGAGGGTGGCCGCGTAGGCGCGGAGCAGGAGGTCGGGGCGGAGGGGGACGTCCGGGCCGATGCGGTCGCCCGGGACGACCGTTATGCCCAGTTCCTCGGCGCACTCGCGGATCACGGCGGCGTGGTCGGTCTCGTCCGGTTCGACGCGTCCGCCGGGGAGTTCCCACTTGCCGGCGGCCTCGGGCGGGTAGCCGCGCTGCTGGGCCAGGACGCGGCCGTCGCAGATGATGGCGGCAGCCACCACCACGCGCGCGTTCAGCAGCTCGGTGCTGCGCGCGGACACGGCGGCGGCACGGGCTTCCAGGACCTTCAGCGCCAGGCCGCGGCCCACGAGGACGTCCGCCAGCCGGCCGAACGGTCCGCCGGGGCTCGACCACTCGACGGAGTCGACCACCATCGTGCCGCCACCGGTGTGCAGCAGGTCCGTGACCAGCGTGAACTTCGGCAGCGGCCCGCCGACCAGCTCCGCCGACACGCCGGTGGTGTCGGCCCGCGTCACGACCAGCGTCCCGTTCACCGGCCCCACGGACCCGGTCAGCGAAGCACCCGCGTACAGCAGCGGCGAACCACCCGTGATCCGCACGCCCAACCCCCGCACGGCACGGGCGAGCAGCCGCGCGTCCAGCAACGCGGCCGCGACGGTCCGCAACGGCGCGTCGACCAGGGTGGTGGTTCTCAGCTCGGGCACGGTCGCCCATCCTGTCAGAGGCGCCGCCGGTCACCGGTAGAGCGGCCGGGGAGCGGGAACCTGCCGGTCAGAGGGAAGGCCCGGTCAGCGGTCGCGCGGGAAGGTCCGGTCAGAGGCGCCGCCGGTCAGCGGTAGAGCGGCCAGCGGACCTCCAGCCGGGCGCCGCCTTCCGGTGACTCGCCCACCCGGATCGTCCCGCGCCGCCGCCGCACCAGGTGCGCGACCAGCGCGAGCCCCAGCCCGAACCCGCCGGTGGCCCGTCCCCGGTCCGAGTCGACCCGGTAGAAGCGGTCGAACACCTTCTCCCGGTGCTCCTCGGGGATGCCGTGCCCGTCGTCGTCCACCAGCAGCCGCACCTCGCGCACGGCCGGCAGCACGGAGATCCGGATGAACGTCCGGGCGTACCGGGCGGCGTTGCGCAGCAGGTTGTCCAGCACCAGCTCGACCTCGGCGCCCGCGGCGGAGATCAGGCACGCGCTCATCGGCGCGGCCAGCTGCACCAGCAGCTCCGCCTCCCCCAGCCGGTCGACGGCGGCCTGCGCCTGGAGCACCAGGTCGACGGGCTCGGCCCGGGGCAGCTCGCCGGTGTCCGCGCGGGCCAGGATGAGCAGCGCGTCCACCAGCGCGGACAGCCGTTCGGACTCCTCCACCACCGATTCGAGCACCTCGATGGAGAAGTCCGGGTCGGGGTGCGCCACCGCCACCTCGGCCTGCGCCCGCACGGACGTCACGGGCGACCGCAGCTCGTGCGCGGCGTCGCCGGTGAACCGGCGCAGCCGTTCGGTGGCCTCGTCGCGGCGGGCCAGCAGGGCGTTCAACGCCTCCGCCAGCGCTTGCAGCTCGTCCCGCGCGGCCGGCACGGGCAGGCGTTGGCCGCGCGGCAGCTCCGCCGCGGCCACCCGCATCCGCTCCACGGGCCGCAACGACGACCGCACGGCCAGCCACGTCGCGATCCCGACCAGGCCCGCGACCAGCACGGCGGCGACCGCGAGCCACCGCGTGCCCAGCCGGTTCGCCTCGCGGTAGCCGACCAGCGCGTCGCCCGCGACGTGCAGCCGGGGCGTGCCGTCCGCGGCGAACTCGACCCGACCGACCCACCGGTGCGCGCTGGGGCCGTCGATCCGCAGCACGGGTTCACCGGACTTGAGCGCGCGGATCTCCGCCGCGGTCAGGTCGGGCTTCGGCCCGCCGTCCAGCGGGGTGCCGGCGGTGTCGAGGACGCGGACGTTCTCCGCCTTGGCCAGCTCCCGGTCCACCGCGTTGACCTGCACGAACCCGATCAGCTGGGGTGCCAGGAGGGTGAACGCGAGCAGGCACAGCAGGGCCACGCCGGTCGCCACGACGGTGATCCGGAACCGCAGCGTCCGCCGCAGCCACCACCGGCGCGGCGGCCACCACCGGCGCGGGTTCACCTGCGCCTGGTCCCCGCCGAACCCAGCGCCGCGTCGAGGTCGGGCGTGGAGGCCAGGTAGCCGTGGCCGCGCACGGTGCGCACGACCTCGCCCGCGCCCATCGCGTCGAGCTTGCGCCGCAGGTAGCCGACGTACACCTCGACCGCGTTGCGGGTGGCGGCCTGCTCGTCGCCCCACACGGTGCGCAGCAGCTCGTCCTTGGTCACGACCGAGCCGGCGCGGCCGGCCAGCACGTCGAGCACGGCGTACTCGCGCGGCGACAGCGACACCGGCTCGCCGGCCCAGCTCACCTCGCGCATCGCGCGGTCGACCACGAGCTCGCCCAGCTTGAGCCTGCGCCGCGCCAGGTCGGTGGAGTTGCGCCGGAGCAACGCCCGGACCTGGGCCACGAGCACCACGAACGAGAACGGCTTCACCAGGTAGCCGTCGGCGCCGAGGTCGAGCCCGTCGGCCTGGTCGACCTCGCCGTCCTTGGCGGACACCATCAGCACGGGCGTGCGCACCCCCTCGGCACGCATCCGCTGCAACACCCGGTAGCCGGACAGGCCGGGCAGCATGATGTCCAGCAGCACCACGTCGAACGCGCCGGTCAGCGCCACGCGCAGGGCGTTGGGGCCGTCGGCGGCGGTCACCACTTCCATGCCCTCCGCGGACAGCCCGCGTTCCAACGCGCGGCGCACGCCGATCTCGTCGTCCACAACCAGCACCCGTGGTCTCACGCCCCACAGCATGCCCCGTGAGGAGGACAATCGGCGCGGAGTCTCAGTGCGCTCTCAGCGTCCGGGCCGCTCTCAGCTCGATCTCAGGGCCCCCGGAGGAGTGTCTGGCTTGTCGGGTCGCAAGGGGCTGCCCGGTAGAGGAGGGACACATGAACCGGAGAAGGGTGACCGTCGCGGCGGCGGCGGTGGGCGTGGTCGCCGGTGCGACCGGGTTGGGGCTGCTCGCGATGCCCGCCGGCGCCGGTCCCGCGCCGGTGCTGCCGGACGTGAGCGCCGAGGCGCTGGTCGAGTCGGTGCTCAACGCCGAGCCGGCCGCGTTCGGCGGGACCGTGGACGTGGACAACGACCTGGGCATCCCGGCCATCGCGGGCGTGCCGCAGGCGTCGGACGGCGCGAGCAACCTGCGGATCTGGACCGACGGCCAGGGCAAGCTGCGGGTGCAGCTGCCCGGCGGCGACTCCGAGCGCACGTTCGTCGACGACGGCCAGACCGCGTGGCTCTGGGACTCGGCCGAGCAGAGCGTGAACAAGATGCCGCACGGGTCGTTCGAGCACGGCAAGCCGGAGCTCGGCGGCGGGCAGAAGGCCCTGCCGACGGACCCGGTGACGCTGTCGCGCCAGGTGGTGGCCGCGATCCAGGAGTACAGCGACATCACCGTCGACGGCACCGCCCGGGTCGCGAACCGGCCGGTGTACGAGCTGGTGCTGACGCCGAAGCCGACCGAGAAGACGGTGCTGCGCGAGGTGCGCGTCGCGGTCGACTCGGAGCTGCGGATGCCGCTGCGGGTGGCCGTGCTGACCAACGGCACGGACGCGCCGGCCGTGCAGGTCGGGTTCTCCGAGCTGACCGTCGGCCCGCAGGACGCGTCGCTGTTCGCGTTCACCCCGCCGGCCGGGGCGAAGGTGACCGAGCCGAACACCGACGAGCCGTCGGCCGAGGACAAGGCCGCCGCCGAGCAGGCGTTCACCGAGGCGAACCCGCAGGTCATCGGCGAGGGCTGGGACACCGTGGTGGGCGCGCGCGTGCCGGACGAGGCCCTGACGGGTCTGGCCGACGCGCAGCGCGAGCAGGGTCAGCGCCACGGCCGCTGGCAGGAGGACGGCCAGGGTGCGGACGTCGACGTGCAGGGCCTGCTCAAGCAGCTGGGCAAGCAGGTCAGCGGTGACTGGGGCTCGGGCACGCTCATCACCACGCGGGTCGGCGCCGTGCTGATCGCCGACGACGGCCGGGTGGCCGCGGGCGCGGTGCCGGAGCAGGTGCTCGTGGACGCGATCGGCCAGGTCAAGTGACGACCTCGACCAGCGCGCGGGTGGAGCCGGTGGGCACCGGCTCCACCCCGGTCCACGCGGCCCGGACGCGGGGACTGCGCAAGGTGTACGGGCGCACGGTCGCGGTGGACCGGGTGGACCTCGACGTGCCGCAGGGGGCGGTGCTCGGGATGCTCGGCCCCAACGGGTCGGGCAAGACCACCACGATCCGCATGCTGCTCGGACTCGTGCGGCCGACCGAGGGCGAGGTCGAGCTGCTGGGCAAGGCGTTGCCCGACGGCGTCGCGCAGGCGTTGCCGCACGTGGGCGCGCTGGTCGAGGGTCCGGGGTTCCACCCGTTCCTGTCGGGTCGGGAGAACCTGCGGCGGGCGGCGGCCTTCGAGCCGCTGCTCGCCTCGGGCGACATCAAGCAGGCCGTCGAGGACGCGTTGGAGCGGGTGGGCCTCGGCGCCGCCGCGCACCGGCGCTACCGGGGGTACTCGCTCGGCATGAAGCAGCGGCTGGGGCTGGCCGCGGCGCTGCTGGTGAAGCGGAAGCTGATCGTGCTGGACGAGCCGACCAACGGCCTGGACCCGGCGGGCACCCGCGAGGTGCGCAAGGTGATCGCCGACCTGCACGAGGCGGGCAGCACGGTCGTCGTGTCGTCGCACCTGCTCAGCGAGATCGAGGCCATCTGCACGCACGTGGCCGTGCTGCACCGGGGGACCGTGGTGGCGCAGGGGGAGCTGGCCGAGCTGCTGCACGCGGACAGCAGTTCGCTGCTGGTCGTCACGCCGGACGTGGACGACGCGCTGAACGCGCTGCGCGCCGGTCGGATCTCGGCGCGGCCGATCTCCGCCGGTGGAGCCGGCGATGAGACCACAGAGGGCGTTCGCGTCGAACTCATCGGCACGACCGCTCCCGTGGTGGTGCGGACGCTGGTGGACGCGGGGGTCGAGGTGCACGAGGCGCGGCGCCACCGCACCGGTCTGGAGGACCTGTTCGCCCGGCTCACCGAGGCCGAGGAGTCCGAGCACAACCTGTCCGCCGTGGACACGATCGAGGAGGGGGCCCGATGAGCGCGCTGGTCGCCACGCGCGCTCCGCTGGGCAGGCAACTGCGCTCGGAGCTGCGCTGGATCGTGCGCCGGCCGCGGACGGTGATCGGGCTGGCGTCGCTGTGCCTGGTGCCGGTCCTGGCCGGGGTCGGGCTGTGGTTCGCGGTGGACGGCGACGGTCCCGCCGGACCGGGCCTGGCCGCCATCATCGCGGGCAACGGGCTGGTGCTGCCGGTGTTCACGCTGTTCCTGGCGCTGCCGCTGCTGCTGCCGCTGGTCGGCGCGATCTGGGCGGCCGACGGGCTGGCGGGCGAGGCGCAGCACGGCACGTTGCGCGGGCTGATGATCTCGCCGGTGGGCCGGCTGCGGCTGCTGGGGATCAAGGCGTTCGGCGTGGCCACGATGACGTTGTTCGCGGTGACGTTGATCGCGTTCGTCGGCGCGATCACCGGTGTGGTGCTGTTCGGCGGCGAGGGGATGCTCACGCTGTCCGGGTCCACGCTGTCGTTCGGCGCGGCGCTCGGGCGGATCGTGCTGACGATCCTGCTGGTCACCGTGCAGGTGTGGGGTGTGGCGGCGGTCGCGATGGCGATCTCGGCGTGCACCGAGCACCCGCTGGTGGTGATGGCGGCGACGATGGCCGGCGTGATCGTGTTCGCGGTGCTGGGCGTGTTCAGCGCCTTGGACTGGCTGCACCCGTACCTCCTCACGTCCGCGTGGGAGGGCTTGGCCGACGTGATGCGCGACCCGCTGCCGACCGAGGGGTTGTGGCGGAGCACGGCGTTGGCGGGGTGCTACGTCCTGATCGGGCTGTCGCTGGCGGCGATGCGGTTGGCGACCAAGGACAACTAGCCCGTGGAGACCGAGCGGTTGGTGCTGCGGGAGTTCGTCGGGTCCGAGGTGGACGCGGTGGCGTGGCTGCTGGGCGAGCCCCGGGTGATGCGGTACGTCGAGGACGGCAAGCCGGTGTCGCGGGCCGAGGTGGTCCGCACCGTGCTGCCGAAGGTGGCGGCCGGTGGCTGGTGGGCGGCGCACCTGAAGGCGTCGGGGGCGTTCATCGGCTGGTTCGAGCTGAGCCCGGTGGACGGGGGTGTGGCCGAGCTGGGCTACCGGCTGCACCCCGACCACTGGGGGCGCGGCTACGCCACGGAGGGCGCGGCGGCGCTGGTGGCGCACGGGCGCGCGACGGGGTTGCGGCGGATCGTGGCGTACGCGATGGCGGTGAACACCGGGTCGCGGCGGGTGCTGGAGAAGGTCGGGCTCGAACACGTGCGGACGTTCCACGAACAGTGGCCCGACCCCATCGAGGGCGCCGAGCACGGCGACGTGGAGTACGCCCTCGACCTGCGGGGGTGACGGCGGGTCAGCCGATGGTCGCGACCCCGTCGTGGTCCGCGGAGAGGGTGACGCGGTCGCCCGGCGCCGGTGGCGAGGCGACCGGGGCGACCGCCTCGAAGTCCTCGCCGTCCAGCCGCACGAGCAGGCGCACGTGGTCGCGGCGGTGGACGCGCTCCAGGACGTCCGCGGTGATCGGGCCGGCCGGGTCGACGCGCAGGGCCGTCGCGCGCAGGCCGACCCGGGCCCGGACGCCCACCAGGCGCTCGGCGGCGTCGGGCGACAGGATCCTGCCGCAGCCCAGGAACCGCGCGGTGTCGACGTCGGCGGGGCGCCGCCACACCGAGGACGGCTCGCCGACCTGCACGATCCGGCCCGCCCGCATCACCGCCACCCGGTCGGCCAGCGTGAACGCCTCGTCGTGGTCGTGCGTCACCACCAGCGCGGTCGCGCCCGTGTCGCGCAGCAGGCGCGCCAGGTCCACCGCCAGCTGCTCCCGCAACGCCCGGTCCAGCGCGGACAGCGGCTCGTCCAGCAGGAGCAGCTTGGGCCGGGGCGCGAGGGCGCGGGCCAGCGCGACGCGCTGCTGCTCGCCGCCGGACAGCTCGGTCACGCGGCGGTCGCCGTACCCCGACAGGCCCACCAGGTCCAGGAGGGCGGCCACCCGCTCCTCCCGCTCCTCCCGCGCCACCCGGCGCATCCGCAGCCCGAACGCCACGTTGCCCGCCACGTCCCGGTGCGGGAACAGCTGCCCGTCCTGGAACACCAACCCGAAACCACGCCGGTGCACGGGCGTGCCGGCCAGGTCGACGCCGTCCCACGACACGGTCCCGGCGGCCGGCGGCGCCAACCCGGCCACCGCGCGCAGCAACGTCGACTTGCCGCACCCGGACGGCCCGAGCAGCGCCACCACCTCGCCGTCCGCGATGGCCAGGTCCACCTCGGACACCGCGGTCACCGGACCGTAGGCCACGCTCACCCCGTCGACCCGCAACGCCATCAGAACTCCCCGCCGCTCGGCACGCGCAACCGCTCGATCACCAGCACGGCCGCCGTGGTCACCACCATCAGCACCGCGCACGCCGCGTAGGCCATCTGGCTGTTCAGCTCACCCGGCCGCGACATCAGCCGCGCGATCACCACCGGCAACGTCGGCGCGTCCGGCCGGGCCAGGAAGCTCGTCGCGCCGAACTCGCCCAGCGCCACCACGAACCCGAACCCGGCCGCCGCCAGCAGCGACCGCGACGCCAGCGGGAGGTCCACCTCGCGCCACACCCGCCACGGGCTCGCGCCCAACGTCGCCGCCGCCTGCCGCAGCCGCTCGTCGACCGCGCGCAGCACCGGCAGCACGATCCGCACGATCAACGGCGTCACCACCAGCGCCTGCGCCAACGGCACCAGCAGCGGTGACGTGCGGAAGTCGCCGGGCAGCGCGTCCATGGTGATCAGGTAGCCGAAGCCGAGCGTCACGGCGGACACCCCCAGCGGCAGCATCAGCGCGGTGTCCAAGGTCTCCGCGAACCAGGACCCGTGCCGCCGCAACCCCACCAGCACGATCGCGGACGTCACGCCGACCAGCAGCGCCACCAGCGTGGCGTCGGTGGCCGTGCGCACCGAGTTCAGCGCCGCGTCCAGCCCGGACACCGCCAGCGTGCCGCGCTCCCCCGTGCCCGCCAGCGCCGCGTACCCGGCGAGGCTCCAGCCGTCGTCGGTGGCGAGCGACCTGGCGATCAGCCCCACCACCGGCGCCAGCAGCGCCACCACCACCAGCCACGCCGCGCCGACCACGCCCCACTCGCCGCCGGTGGGCCGACGGGGTGGCTCGATCCGCAGCGACAGGGACTTCTCGCGCCCGCGCCGGGCCAGGGCGCCGACCACCAGCACCGCGATCACGGCGACGAACTGGACCAACGACAGCGCGGCGGCGCCCGACAGGTCGAACAGCTCCACCGTGCGCAGGTAGATCTCGGTCTCCAGGGTGCGGTGACGCGCGCCGCCGAGCACCAGCACCACGCCGAAGCTGGTGGCGCAGAACAGGAACACCACCGCCGCCGCCGACCCGATCGCCGGCGCCAACGACGGCAGCACGACGGAGGCGAACGCGCGCGGGCGGGACGCGCCCAAGGCCCGTGCCGCGTCCTCCGCCCGCCGGTCGACCCGCGCCCACAGGCCGCCGACCGTGCGGGCGACCACGGCGACGTTGAAGAACGCGTTGGCCAGCACGATCGGCAGCACGCCGCCGTCGGGCCACAACGCCCGGAACGCCAACCCCACCACCACGGTCGGCAGCACGAACGGCACCATCACCGCCGCGCGCACCAGCCCCGTGCCCCGCACCCGGCAGCGCGCCAGCAGGAAAGCCACCGGCAGACCCGTGACCAGCGCCAGCGCCGTCGCCGCGGCGGCCTGGCCGAGGGTGAACCCGACCAGGTCCCACGTGTCGGCACGGGCCAGGACCGGCAGCACGCCGCCCTCGCCCAAGCCGAGCCCGACGATCGCCAGCACCGGCCACGCGAAGAACACGCCCAGGAACGCCAGGGGCAGCAGCGCGGCGAGCGACCAGGCCAGGCGAGGGCTCAAGCGCGGGTTCAGGCGTGCGCGCGGACTCGGGCGCGGGCTCGGGCGTGGGCTCAGCCTTGGACCAGCGTGCGCCACTGCTGCACCCACTGCTCGCGGTTCGCGTCGACCTCGACGGCGGGCAGCGACCGGGCGGACGCGGGCAGCGGCGCGGCCTTCGTCCACGCCTCCGGCAGCGCGACCCCCTCGCGCGACGGGTAGACGTACATCTGGCCCGGCACGTCGGCCTGCACCTGCTCGCCGAGCAGGAAGTCCACGACCTTCCCGGCGTCCTCGGGGTTCTTCGCGCCGTTCAGCACGCCCGCGTACTCGACCTGGCGGTAGCACGTGTCCAGCAGCGCCTTGGTGCGCGGCGTGCCATCGTCACCGATCTCCGCCGACGGCGACGACGCGTAGGACACCACGATCGGCCGCGGGCCCTTGCCGCTGGAGCCGGAGAAGTCCTGCGTGTAGGCCTCTTCCCAGCCGCTGACGACCTTGACGCCGTTGGCCGTGAGCTGACCCCAGTAGTTCTGCCAGTTCTGCTCGCCGAACGTGGCGATCGTGCCGAGCAGGAACGCGAGGCCAGGGGAGGACGTCGCCGGGTCCTCGACCACCAGCATGTCCTTGTACTTCGGGTCGGCCAGGTCCGCGTACTGCTTCGGCTCCCCGATGTCCTTGAACGCCGCGACGTCGATGTTCAGGCACACGTCGCCGACGTCGACGGCGTGCAGCCGGTTCGGCGGGTCGAGCTGGTAGCGCTGCGCGCCCTTCTGCGCCTCGGGGCTCGCGTACTCGGCGAACACCCCCTCCTTCAAGGCGCGGGAGGCGAACGTCGAGTCCACGCCGAAGGCGACGTCACCGATCGGGGCGTCCTTGGTCAGGACCAGCTTGTTCGTCACCTCCCCGGCGTCACCGCTGGCCAGGGGCTTGATCGTGATGCCGGTGTCGGCCTTGAACTTCTCCAGCAGCTCCGGGGTGAGGGCGAAGGAGTCGTGCGTCACCAGCGTGACGACCCGCTCCCCCGGCGCCGGCGCGTCGGACGTGGTCACCGAGCAGGCCGTGAGCAGCGCGAACGCGGTCACGGCGGGCAGCACTCGTCGGAACATCATCTCTCCCTACACCGGCATGACCCGGATCAGGTGTGGACGGTCGAAGGCTCGCGCGCCTTCCTCTCAGCCCGGCGCAGCACCGGACTCCCGTGGCGAACGCGCAGCTTACCCCGCGCGGTGGGACGATCAGGGCCATGGCCGAGCTGCTGACCGACGACCAGGTGACCGCCGCGCTGACTTCGTTGCCCTCGTGGCAGGCGAAGGACACCGCGCTGGTGCGCACGGTGGAACTGGAGAGCTTCGCCCAGGCGCTCCAGGTGGTGAACCGGGTGGCGGAGATCGCGGAGAACGACAACCACCACCCCGACATCGACATCCGCTGGCGCACGCTCACGTTCCGCTGCGCCACGCACGTCAGCGGCGGGATCACGGCGCTGGACGTGTCACTCGCGGAGGAGATCGACGGGGTGCTCGACGTCCTGCTGTGACCTCGACGACCGCTGCCGCAGCACCACGGCGACGGTGACCAGGGTGAGCAAGCCCACGGCCGGGTAGACCCAGCCCAGCGCCGAGTAGTACCAGGGCCGGGGGATGACCCAGATCGACGGCTGCGCCTTGAGCAGGAACGAGATCAGGTAGCTGCCGATCGCCAGGACCCACGCGACGGCCGTCACGGTGGCGAGCCGGTGCTTCGCCGCGTAGATCAACCACATCAGGGCGGGCACGGCCCACACCCAGTGGTGGCTCCACGAGATCGGCGACACCAGCAGGCCGAGGAACTGGACGGAGACGATCATCGCCAACGTGTCCTTGGCCTTCAGCGACGCGTGCAGCGCGAACCCGGTCAGCACGGCCGCGACCACCACCGCGCCGAGGAAGACCGGCCCGGTGCCGACGTCGTACCCGACCGTGCGGGACAGCGCGCCGCGCAGCGACTGGTTGATCGCCGAGCCGACCGGGCCGACCCGGGAGGCGTCGCCGAGCAGGTGGAACCAGTACTCGTCCGACAGGCGCGGCGAGATCAGGTAGCCGAGCCCGACCGTGCCGAAGAACGCCACGACCGACCACGCGGCGGCCTGGTAGCGGCGGTTGAGCAGGAAGTACAGGCCGGAGATGGCGGGGGTGAGCTTCAGCCCGGCCGCGATGCCGACGCCCGCGCCCTGCTTCCAGCTCCGGGCGCTGACCATCGTGCCGAGCAGGAGGGCGGCCAGGACCAGGTTGACCTGGCCGTAGTTCAGGGTCGTGCGGACCGGCTCGACCCACACGAACAGGCCGGTCCACAGCATCGCGCGGCGCGGGTCGTTGCTGCCGACGAGCTGGAGCGACTTGCGGGTGATGAACCACAGGCAGGCCAGGCAGGCGAGCTGCCAGACCCAGCGGGCCAGGCCCCACGGCACCCACGACAGCGGCACGAAGACGAGCGCGGAGAACGGCGGGTAGGTGAACGGCAGGGCGAACTGGTCGGAGAACTCCTTGAGCCGCCAGTCGTAGAGCAGCCCGGTGAACAGCTCGGGTGAGGCGTTCCGGTAGACCATCAGGTCCACCATGGTCATCTTCGTCTGGAACGCGACCATCGCCAGGTGCCCGAGCAGGGACACGCCCAGGATCCACGGCGCGTAGGCGAGCACCCGCCCCTCAAGTGCACGCAGTCCCACTGCATCTACCTCCACGATCGTGTGAATTACACGACTGTCGGGCCACGAAACCGGGTACCCGGACGTCAAGACGAGTGGGAGATCAACGCAAGGGGAAAAATCGCATGACCACCGACATCGTCGTGTTCACCGTCTCTGCCCTGGCCATGCTGGCCACCGCGGGGGGCGTCTTCGCCCTGGCCCGCCACAGCCGCAACCAGGTGCGCTGACGCCACAGCACAGTACCTCGGGGCGGTGCGCTCACCTGAGCGCACCGCCCCGAGGTCTGTTCCGGGCCTGGTCGCCCGGTACCAGCGGTCCGCCGCCGTGGCCGCGCCATGCCATCGTGCGACTACCGGGAGACCGGCTCCCGGCCTAGCGTTCCGGACGACGCCACGCCAAGGAGTCGATCACTCATGATTGCTGCCCACGTCATCGAACCGCATTACGGTGGGGACATGGCCGACTTGCCCGACTGGATGCGCCCACCGCGCGAAGAAGGCTGGTTCGCAGAGGATCTCGACCGACTGCCCGAGGCGCCCCGACACACCGAACTGATCGACGGAGCGCTCGTTTTCATGATGGCACCACAGCGGCGTTGGCACGGCCGCATCATCTCCAGGCTCACCGCGGCACTCGACGACCAGGCACCGGACGGTGTCGAGGTCGAGCGGGAGATCACGGTCCGACTCGACGTTCGCAACCGCCTTGAACCCGACATCGTGCTCTCGACCTCCGACTTCGACGACGACGGAACCTGGCTGGAGCCGGGCGACGTGCTGTTGGTGGTCGAAGTCATCTCACCGGAGTCCGCGTTCCGGGATCGCACGGTCAAGCTGGGCAAGTACGCCGCAGCCGGCATCCGGCACTACTGGCTGGTCGAGGACGAGGCCACCGGCCCCGTGGTGCACGTCTACGAACTGGACGAGCCGACCAAGTCCTACGCGCCGACCGGCGTCTTCCGCGACTCCCTGCACCTCACCGTGCCGTTCGAGATCGACATCGACCTGGCCAAGCTCATGCCGTGACGCCGACCGTCAGACGTTGAAGCGGAACTCCACGACGTCGCCGTCGACCATGACGTAGTCCTTGCCCTCGATGCGGACCTTGCCGGCGGACTTGGCGGCGGCCATGGAGCCCGCTTCCACCAGGTCGGCGAAGGAGACCACCTCGGCCTTGATGAAGCCGCGCTCGAAGTCGGTGTGGATCACGCCGGCCGCCTGCGGCGCGGTCGCGCCCTTCGGGATCGTCCACGCCCGCGACTCCTTCGGGCCGGCCGTCAGGTAGGTCTGCAGGCCGAGGGTGTGGAAGCCTGCCCTCGCCAACGAGTACAGGCCCGGCTCGTGCTGGCCGATCGACTCCAGCAGCTCGCGCGCGGACTCCTCGTCCAGCTCCAGCAGCTCCGCCTCGACCTTGGCGTCGAGGAACACCGCGTCCGCGGGCGCCACCAGCTCGCGCAGCTCCTTGAGCTTCGCCTCGTCGGTGAGCACGCCCTCGTCGGCGTTGAACACGTACAGGAACGGCTTCGCGGTCAGCAGGCTCAGCTCGCGCAGCAGCGAACCGTCCACTTCGGACTGCGCGGCGAACAGCGTGCGGCCCCCGTCGAGCACCTCGCGCGCCTTCTGCGCCGCCTCCAGCGCGGGACGGCGGTCCTTCTGCGTGCGGGCTTCCTTCTCCAACCTCGGGATCGCCTTCTCCAACGTCTGGAGGTCGGCGAGGATCAACTCGGTGTTGATCGTCTCGATGTCGGCGACGGGGTCGACGCGGCCGTCGACGTGGATCACGTCGGAGTCGTCGAAGACGCGGATGACCTGGCAGATCGCGTTGGCCTCGCGGATGTTGGCGAGGAACTTGTTCCCCAACCCCGCGCCTTCGGACGCCCCCTTCACGATGCCCGCGATGTCGACGAACGACACCACCGCCGGCACTTCGCGCTCGGAGCCGAAGATCTCCGCCAACTTCGCCAGGCGTGCGTCCGGCAGCGGCACCACGCCGACGTTCGGCTCGATGGTCGCGAACGGGTAGTTCGCCGCCAGCACGTCGTTGCGCGTGAGGGCGTTGAACAGGGTGGACTTGCCGACGTTGGGCAGGCCGACGATGCCGAGGGTCAAACTCACGAGGCGTGAGTCTACGCGCACCGGATGCCGTGTCCGATTCCCGCGAGACCCGACGTCGTGCCGCCGGCAGAGTGGGCGCCGTGCTCCTCGACGACGAACGCGCCTACCGGGCCGTCGCCGCCCGCGACGCCCGCTTCGACGGGTGCTTCATCCTCGCGGTGCGCACGACCCGGATCTACTGCCGGCCGTCCTGCCCCGCCGTGACGCCGAAGCGCCGCAACGCGGAGTTCTACCCGACCGCGGCGGCGGCGCAGTCCGCCGGCTACCGGGCGTGCCGGCGGTGCCTGCCGGACGCCGTGCCCGGCTCGCCGGAGTGGAACCTGCGGGCCGACCTGGCGGCCAGGGCCATGCGCCTGATCTCGGACGGCGTGGTGGAGCGGGAGGGCGTGCCGGGGCTCGCGGGGCAGCTGGGCTACTCGGAACGCCACCTGACCCGCGTGCTGACCGCCGAGCTGGGCGCCGGTCCGCTGGCGCTGGCGCGGGCGCACCGCGCGCACTCGGCGAGGCTGCTGATCGAGACGACGGACCTGTCGTTCACGGACATCGCGTTCGCGGCCGGTTTCGCCAGCGTGCGGCAGTTCAACGACACGATCCGCACGGTGTTCGCGAGCACGCCGTCGGCGATGCGCTCGACCCGTGCGGCGTCGGGCGCGGCGGGCCGCATCACGCTGCGCCTGCCGTACCGGCCGCCGTTCGACGCGGCGGGCCTGCTGGCGTACTTCCGGGCGCACGCGATCCCGGGGGTGGAGCACGTGACGGACCGCCGCTACGCGCGGTCGTTGCGCCTGTCGCACGGGCAGGCGACCGTGCTGCTGGAGCCGGCGGCGGGGCACGTGTCGTGCTCGCTGCGGCTGACCGACCTGCGTGACCTGGGCAGCGCGGTGAGCCGGGTGCGGCGGCTGCTGGACCTGGACGCCGACCCGGTGGCCGTGGACGAGTTCCTGGCCGCCGACCCGGCGTTGCGGCCGTCGGTCGTCGCCCGGCCGGGCGTGCGGCTGCCGGGCAGCGTCGACGGCGCGGAGACCCTGCTCCGGGCGCTCGGCCACGACGCGCCGGGTGAGCCGCTGGAGCAGCCCGACGGCCCGGTGACGCACCTGTACCCGGCGCCGTCGACGATCGACTCGCCGGTGGCGCGGGCGTTGGCGGACGGCACGCTGCGGGTCGACGTGGGCCGTGACGCGGACGAGCTGCACGCCGAGCTGTCGGCGTTCCCCGGCGTCGGCCCGGCGGTCGCCTCGTACGTCGTGATGCGCGTGCTCGGCGCCCCTGACATCCCTTTGACCAGCGACAACATCGCGTGGCGCCCTTGGCGCTCGTACGCCGCGATGCACTTGAGGAGGACCGCGTGAGCACCGGCCACGTGTCGACCATCGACACCCCGATCAGCCCTTTCACCGCCGTCGTCGCCATGGACGGCGCCGTCCTGGCCAGCGGGTGGACCGCGGACGTGGACGACCTGCTGCCCCAGGTCTCGCCGTCACTGCGCCCGACGACCCTGGCGCACCACCGTGACCTCGGGGCGGTGACCAAGGCCGTTCGCGCGTACCACGCGGGTGACCTGGACGCGATCGTCGACATCCCGGTCCGGCAACGCGGGGGTGAGTTCATGCAGCAGGCGTGGGAGGCGCTCCGCACCGTCTCGGCGGGCAAGCCGGTCAGCTACGCGGACTACGCCCTGCTGGCCGGCAGGCCGTCCGCCGTCCGCGCCGCCGCCACCGCGTGCGCCCGCAACGCGGCCACCCTGTTCGTGCCGTGCCACCGGGTGATCCGCACGGGCGGCGCGATCGGCGCCTTCCGCTGGGGCGCGGACGTGAAGCGGTGGCTGCTGGACCACGAGTCCTGACGCGTCAGTCGTCGTCGCGCGGGCGGCGGCGCGGGGGACGGCCGCCTTCGCGGGGTGGGGCGGGGCGGCGGGGGCGGTCCGAGGCGCCGGACGAGGGGCGGGGGCGCTTGGGGCGGTCCTCGTCGGCGGCCGGGGTCTGGCGGCGGCGGTCGGCGGGCGCGTCGGAGGAGCGGTCGGACCGGGGGCGCTTCTTCGGGCGGTCCTCCGGTTCGGCCTGCTCGGCGCGGGCCGGGCGGTCGGCACCACGGTCGGCGCGGTCCGGACGGTCGGCGCGGCGCGGTTTGTCCGGCTTGCGCTTGGCCTCGCGGATCTCGTCCTTGGTCAGCCGGTTCGGGTCCTTCTGGGTCGTCACCCGCACGATGCCGATGATCACCGTGCACGCCGTGGTGATCGCCATCGCCGGGAAGCCGTCGATCAACGGCTTGCCCAGGGCCAGGCCCATCGCCGCCAGCCCACCGCTGGGCATGCCCTGCGTCACCACCACCAGGACCGGCACCACGATCGCCAGCACCAGCGGCGGCTGGACGATCGGGCCGAACATCGAGCGCCGCTCGACGAACACCACCGCACCGACGCAGCCCACGAAGAACGTGACGGCGAACACCCAGCCCACGGTCTGCGCGGCCGAGCTCACGTCGACGAACGTGCCGACGATGGCCACCACGAAGGCGATGAGCACGGCCGCCCACCAGGGCAGACCCCGGAAGCTGCCGAACATGGCGCGGTCGTTCCAGCGGACGGCGGGGAACTCGTCGTCCTCCGGCTCGCTGCGCGAGTCGTCACGCGTTGCAGCGGTCACGCACACTCCTCGTTCGGCTCAGTCCCGGCACACTCTATTACGCCTCCCGGGCGTCCAAGGGTGCACCGAGGCCGGCTTCGTCCGTCCGCCTCACCGCCGGCAGGGGCGTGACGTCGGACGACGCGTTGCTCAACGGCTCCACGGCCGCCCGGAATCCCTCCAGCGCGTCCAGCTCGCGCCGCCGCGCCGACAGGAACCGCTGCAGGTGCGTGCTCGACAGGTTCACCGCGTCGATGGCGCCGTCCGCCGCCCGGTGCGCCCGCGACGACGCCGCCCTGACCTGCTCGACGTCGTCGGCCAGCGCGCGGTCGGTCACCGCGAACATCGCCGCCGACGCGATCACCGCGAACCCGGTCGGCCCGCACAGGAACACCCGCCGGTCGAGCAGCCAGCGCAGCAGCTCCGGGTCGGTGTCCAGGGCCGCGACCACCGCGCCGTCGTTCGGCACGAACATGATCGTCCCGTAGATGGCGTCGGCCCACCGCTGGTAGCCCTTGCCCGCCAGCTCCGCGGCCCGCGACCGGATGTTGCGGACGTGCACGCGCAGCGCGTCGACGCGCTCGGCCGCGTTGTCGGTCTCCACCGCCTCCGCCCACGTCGCCATGCTCATCTTCGCGTCGACCGGCACCCGCCGCCCGCCGCCGACGTTGAGGACCAGGTCGGGCCGCACCGAACCGCCGCCGGCCACGTCCACCTGGAGGTCGAAGTGGATCCCCTCGCGCAGGCCGAGCACCCGCGCCGTCTCCACCAGCACCTTCTCGCCGAGCTCGCCGCGTCCGCTGACCGAGGAGAACGCCACCTCGTAGCGCTGCAACGCCACCCACTGCGCGTCGCCGCGTTCCCGTTCGGCCTGGACCGCGGCCAGCGCGGCGTCGGTGCGCCGCACGCTGTCCTGGTAGAGCCGCCAGAGGAACACCAGCGCGCCCGCGAGCAGGAGCGCCACGACCACCGCCGCCGTGCTGAGGACCGCTGTCATGCCCTGATCATCGCGCACAGGTGTCCGACCACACGTTCGAGCGACACGCCGGGGGGGTTGACCGATCGGACGGCCCGAGGCCCTACCGTGGCCGCCGTGAAGATCCTGCACACGTCCGATTGGCACGTGGGTCGCACCTTCCACGGCCGTGACCTGCTGCAAGAGCAGGAATCGGTGCTCGGCGGCCTCGCCGACACCGTGTCGGACGAGCGGGTCGACGCGGTCGTGGTGGCGGGAGACCTGTTCGACCGGGCGGTGCCGAACGCGGAAGCCGTCGCGGTGTGCTCCCGGGTGCTCAAGCGCATCCGCGAGGCGGGCGCGAAGATCGTGATCACGCCCGGCAACCACGACTCGGCGGCCCGGCTGGGCTTCCTGGGCGCGTTCGCCGAGGCGGGCGGCCTGCACCTGCGCACGCGCGTGGCCGAGCTGCACGACCCGGTGCTGCTCGCCGACGAGCACGGCCCGGTCGCGGTGTACGGGATCCCGTTCCTGGAGCCGGAGACGGCGCGGCACGCGCTCGGCGTGGAGGCCAAGGGCCACGGCGGCGTGCTCACCGAGGCGATGCGGCTGGTCAAGCAGGACCTCGCGGCCCGGGAGAACACGCGGTCGGTCGTCCTGGCGCACGCGTTCGTGACCGGCGGCGAGCCGTGCGAGTCGGAGCGCACCATCGCGGTGGGCGGCGTGCAGGACGTGTCGGGCGCGGTGTTCGCCGGGGTCGACTACGTGGCGCTGGGCCACCTGCACGGCCAGCAGACGCTGGCGGAGCACCTGCGGTACTCGGGCAGCCCGGTGGCGTACTCGTTCTCCGAGGCGCGGCACCACAAGTCGGTGTGGCTGGTCGAGCTGGACGCGGGCGGGCTGGCCGGGGTCCGACGGCACTCCCTGCCGGTGCCCCGCGCGCTGTCGACGCTCAGCGGCGCGCTCGACGACCTGCTGCTGGACCCGGACCACGAGCCGGTGCAGGACCACTTCCTCTCCGTCACGCTGACCGACCGGGTGCGCCCGCTGGACGCGTTGCGCCGGTTGCAGAAGCGGTTCCCGCACGCGGTGCACGTGGAGTGGCGGCCGGAGGGCGGGCGGACCGGCGAGCTGCGGTTCGCCGAACGGGTGCGCGGTCGTGACGACGAGGAGATCGCCTGCTGCTTCGTCGAGGACGTGCGCGGCGACCAGCCAGGTCCTCGGGAGCTCGACCTGCTGCGCGAGGCGTTCGCCGCGGCGGCCCGGGAGGACGAGGCGTGAAGCGACAGGGCGAAGCGTGAACCGACAGGACGAGGCGTGAACCCGGAGGACGACGCGTGAAGCTGCACCGGTTGGCGGTCAGCGGGTTCGGCCCGTACGCGGTGCGCGAGGAGGTCGACTTCGACCTGCTCGGCGCGGACGGCCTGTTCCTCCTGCACGGCGACACGGGCGCCGGCAAGACGACGCTGCTCGACGCGGTGGCGTTCGCGCTGTTCGGCAAGGTGCCCGGCGCGCGCGGCGACGTGAAGCGCTTGCGCTGCGACTACGCCCACCGCGACACGCCCACGTACGTGGAGCTGGAGCTGACCGTGCGCGGCAGGCGGTTCCGGCTCAAGCGCAGCCCCGAGTACGAGCGGCCGAAGAAGCGCGGCGACGGCGCGACCCGCCAGCAGGCGCAGGTCTCGTTGACGTGGGTCAGCGGCTGGACCGGCGAGGGGCACAGCCGCATCGACGACGTGGCCCGCGAGGTCGAGGGCCTGCTCGGGATGACCGCCGAGCAGTTCTTCCAGGTGGTGCTGCTGCCGCAGGGCGAGTTCGCCCGGTTCCTGCGCGCGGAGACCGCCGAGCGGGAGAAGCTGCTGGAGAAGCTGTTCGGCACGGAGCGGTTCCTGGACGTGGAGAAGTGGTTCCGCGACCGCCGCAAGGAGCGCAAGCGCGAGGTCGAGCAGCTCGGCCAGGAGCACCGGAACCTGGTGCTGCGGGTCGCCGAGGTCGCGCGGGAGGAGCCGCCGGCGGGCGGTGGCGACCAGGAGTGGCTCAGCTCCCTGCTCAAGCGGCTGGACGAGGACGAGCGCGACGCCGAGCAGGTCTCGGCCGAGGCGTCCGGGCGGCGGGCCGTCGCCGAGCGGGACTGGCAGGAGGCGCGGGCGCGGCACGAACGGGTCCGCCGGGTGCGGGACGCGCGCCGCCACCTCGACCGGTACGCCGAGGTGGAGCCGAGCCTGCGGGCGTGGGTCGCCGAACGTGACGCGGCCCGGCAGGCGGCGGTCGTCGTGCCCGCCCAGGAACGCGCGGTGAAGCTGGCCCGCGAGCTCGACGCCGCCGTCGCCCAGGAGCAGGCCGCGGCCGTCGCCGTGTCCGCGCTCGGCTACGGGGGCAGCGACCTGCGCGGCGACGGCGAACGCCTCCGCGAGGAGGCGGGCAGCCTGACCAGCCTGGCCGCCGAGGCCGAACGGCAGCGGGCGGACCAGCGGCGGATCGCGCAGCTGGACCGTGACGTCACCACCACGTCCCAGCGGCTGTCCGCGCTGGTCGCGCAGCTGGACGAGGTGCCGCACCGGCTGGCCGCCGCGAGGAGCGCGGTCGAGGAGTCGGCCGAGGCCGCCGCCCGGCTGCCGCAGGTGGCGGGCCTGGCCACCGCCGCGGCCGAGCTGCCGCGCGTCGAGCGGGCGTTCCGGGAGTCCGACGAGGCCCGGCGGGACGCGGTGGACGCGCAGCAGAGGGCCCGCGAGAAGCTGCTCCGGATCCGCCGGGAACGGCTGGACGGCATGGCCGTCGAGCTGGCCGGGCAGCTGCGCGCGGGCCACGGGTGCCCCGTGTGCGGTTCGGCCGAGCACCCTTCGCCCGCGCAGCCGGTGCTGGACGCGGTGACGGCCCTGGACGAGGACCGCGCCGCCGAGGAGGACCAGCGCGCCCTGGACCTGCGTCAGCGGGCCGAGCGGGAGTCGCACCGGCTGGGCGAGCGGCTGGCGCTGCTGCGCGAGCAGCTGGGCGACCGGCCGCCGGCCGAGCTGGAGCGCGAGCACCGGTCCGTCGCCGCGCGGGCCGAGCAGCTGGAGAGCGGGCAGGCCGAGCTGGCGGAGCTGGAGGCCGAGGTCCGCCGCGCGCTCGACCAGCGCGGCGCGCTGGAGCGCGAGCTGGCCGAGGCGGGCGCGCAGCGGGCGCAGCTGGCCGAGGCCGTCGAGGAGCGTGGCGCGCGGCTGGAGGAGGCGCGCGGCGACTTCCCGGACGTGGTGACGCGCCGGGCTCACCTCGGCGACCTGGCGGACGCGGTGACCGGGCTGGCCGCGCGCCGCGCCGCCGTGGCCGAGCACGAGGAACGCCTCGCCGACCAGCGGTTGGAGGTGGCGCGGCTGGCGTCGCTGGCCGGGTTCGCCGACGTGGCCGACGCCCTGGCCGCCGCCCGCCCGGCCACCGCCGTCGCCGAGCTGGAGACCCGGATCCGCGACGTCGAGAAGACCAGGACGGCGGCCGAGAGCACCCTGGCCGAGCTGCCCGGCACCGACCCGGACGCCGAGGTCGACGTGGCGGGCGCGGAGGAGCGGTTCCGGGTGGCGAGCGACGGCGCGACCGAGGCCGCCACCGCGTTGACGAACGCCCGCACGAGGGCCGCCCGCGCCGCCGACCTGGCCGAGCGGCTGCGGGACGCGTGGCTGCGGCTGGAGCCGGTGGAGGCCGAGTTCGCCGAGCTGGACGCGTTGACCGACGTGATCAACGGGTCGGGGCAGAACACGAAGAGCATGACCCTGCGCACGTACGTGCTGGCCGCCCGGCTGGAGGAGGTCGCGGTGGCCGCCAGTGCCCGGCTGGAGCGGATGAGCCAGGGCCGCTACCGGTTCGTGCACTCGGTCGAGGCCGGTCCGCGCGGCACGCGGGGCGGGCTGGGCCTCGACGTCATGGACGACTACTCGGGGCAGCAGCGGCCGGCGAAGACGCTGTCGGGCGGCGAGTCGTTCCTCGCGTCGCTGTCCCTGGCTCTGGGCCTGGCCGACGTGGTCGCGGCGGGCGCCGTGCTGGACACGCTGTTCATCGACGAGGGCTTCGGCACGCTCGACGCCGAGACCTTGGAGCTGGTGATGACCACGCTGGACGAGCTGCGCGCCGGTGGCCGGGTCGTCGGTCTCGTCTCGCACGTGGAGGAGCTGCGGCAGCGCATCCCGACCCGGCTGCGCGTCCGCAAGGCCCGCGAGGGCTCCTCGCTGGAGCTGACGGCCTGACCCCGACCGGGCCGCGGGTGGAAGGGGGCCGGCGACCGTGCTTCACCCCGGCGCTCGGCCGCCACCGTCGGCCGGACGTGCGCCGGGCGCGCGGCGCGTCGCGAGCAGCCGGTGCCGGCGGGCGTCGTCCGGCCTGCCCCAGGCCGCGTAGGCGCGGGCGAGGCCGTCGTGGGCGCGTGCCTCCTCGTGCCGGTCGCCCGTGCGGCGGGTCAGCGCCAGCGCCTCGTGGTGGTGGTCCGCGGCACGCCCCGGGTCGCCCTCGGCGGTCGCCAGTTCGCCCAGCGTGTCGAGCACCTCGGCCGCCAGGTCGCGGTTGCCGGTCGCCCGCGCGCCCGCGAGCGCTTCGCCGAGGTGCTTCCCGGCGACCTCCCACCGGCCCAGCCGGAAGTGGACCAGCCCCAGGTTCGCCTGGAGGTGGTCCACCAGCGCGTGGTCGTTGTCGACGTCCGGCACGGCCGCCAGGGCGCTCTCCACGTGCCGCAACGCCTCCTCGTAGCGCCCCGACGCCTCGTGCACCAGCGCGAGGCTGCACAGCACGCCGGCCTCGCCGCGCCGGTTGCCGATGGCCCTGGCGATGGCCAGCGCCTCCTGGAAGCTCCGCTCGGACTCCTCGTAGCGCCCGAGGCGGCGCAGCACGACGCCCAGGTTCTTCAGCGCCCGGCCGGTGAAGCTCACGTCACCGGTCTCCCGCCCGACCGCGACGGCCCGCTCGTGGTGGCGCAACGCCTCCTCGTAGCGCCCCAACCGCTCGCACGCCACGCCCAGGCCGGTCAGCGCGGCGCCCTCGGCGACGCGGTCCGCCCGCCGCCGCCCGGCCTCCAGGGCGTGGGTGTGCAGGGCGAGGGACTCGTCGTGGTGGCCGCGGACGTGGAAGTAGCGCCACAGCGTGGCGGTCAGCTCCTCCGCGTGCTCGGCGTCGCCGTGCCGGGCGGCGTGCTCGGCGACCGCGAGGAGGTTCGCCCGCTCGGCCTCCAGCCACGCCACCGCGTCGGCACGGGTGGTCAGGCCGGTCGACGGCGGCGCGGGTCGCCGCCCGGCGGGGTCGGCCGGGTCGAACAGCCCCATCGCGACCGCCGCCACGCGCGCGTAGTGGTCGGCCAGGGCCCGCAGCGCGGCGGCCCGCCCGTCGGCGGCGTCCACCTCGGCGGCGAGGCCGCGGGCGTAGGCGCGCAGCAGGTCGTGCATCTGGAACCGGCCGTCCGCCGTGGGCTCCACGAGGTGCGACTGGACCAGGACGTCGACGTGCCGCCGGGCCACCACGTCGTCGGAGCCGGTCAGCGCGGCGATGGCGGCGACGCCGAGTTCGTGGCACGGGTGCGCGCCCAGCAGCCGGAACACCCGCGCGACCGCCGGGGAGAGGTGCCGGTAGGACCACGAGAACGCCGACCGGAGCGCCGCGTGGGGGTCGGCGTCGTCGTCGAGCCGGTCCAGCCGGTCCTGTTCGCGGGTCAGCTCGCGGGCGAGGTCGGCCAGCGACGCCGAGGGCCGGCCGGTGGCCAGCTCGGCGGCCAGGCGCAGGGCCAGCGGCAGCCGGGCGCACAGCTCCGCCAGGACGTCCACCGCGCGCGGGTCCGCCGCCGCGCGGGGGCCGATCAGCGCGTGCAGCAGGTCGGTGGCCTCGTCGGCGGGCAGGAGGTCGAGCCGCAGCCGGGTCGCGCCGTCCTTCGCGACCAGCCCGCGCAGCGAGTCCCGGCTGGTCACCAGCACCAGGCAGCCCGGCGACCCGGGCAGCAGCGGCCGGACCTGGGCGGCCGTGCGGGCGTTGTCGAGCACCACGAGCACCCGGCGGCCCGCCAGCAGGGACCGGAAGGCGGCGGACCGCTCGTCCAGGTCGCGTGGGACGTCCCGCGAGTCGACGCCCAGCGCCCGCAGGAAGCCCGACACCGCGTCACCCGGCCCGACCGGCAGCTCGGGGTCGTAACCGCGCAGGTTGGCGTAGAGCTGCCCGTCGGGGAACCGGTCGCGCGCGCGGTGCGCCCAGTGCACGGCCAAGGCGGTCTTGCCGACGCCCCCGGTGCCGGTGATCACCGCGACCGGCGACGGCTGCCGGTCGTCCGCCCGCGACAGGAGGTCGTCGAGCCGCCGCAGGTGCTCGGCACGTCCGGTGAAGCCGACGACGGCGGCGGGCACCTGCGCGGGGCTCGTCCACCCGGCCGGGCCCGCCTCCCGGCCGACCGCCAGGTTCGGGTCCTGGTTGAGGATGTCGAGGTGCAGCCGGCGCAGCTCCTCGCCCGGTCGCAGGCCGAGCTCCCGGTCGAGCAGCACGCGGCCCTCGTCGTAGACGTCCAGCGCCTCGGCCTGGCGGCCCGCCCGGTACAGCGCGGTCATCAGCGCGCCGCGCAGCCGTTCCCGGAACGGGTGTCGCGCGACCAACCCGGCGAGCGCGACCGCCGCCTCCTCGTGCGACCCCAGGGCCGACAACGCCGCCGCGTGCCCTTCCAGCGCGGTCAGCCGGCGTTCCACCAGCCTGGCCCGGACGCTGTCGGCGTCGGGGCCCGCCAGGTCGCGGAACGGGTCGCCGCGCCACAGCGCCAGCGCCTCGGCGAACGCCGCCTCCGCCTGCCGGTGCAGGCCCGCGTCCCCGTGCCGCCGTCCCGCGCGGACCAGCGCCTCGAACCGGTGCGCGTCGAGCTCGCCCTCCGCCACCCGGACGCGGTAGCCGGCCCGACCGCCGTCGATCCGCTCACCGCCGAGCAGCCCGCGCAGCTTCCAGACGTAGGTCTTGGTGTTCTTCTCCGCCGATGGCGGCGCGCCCTCCGGCCAGAGGGCCTCGACCAGCCGCTCGACGCTCACCCACTCGCCGGCGTGCAGCAGCAGCGCGGCCAGCAGCGCCCGCGGTTTCCGGGCGTCGACGGGAACGCGCACCCCGTCGGACCGCACGACGTCGACCGCGCCCAGGACCCGGAACAGCACTCGGCACACCCCCAGCGCCCGCGGCCGTCCCCACGACCGAGGCGGGTCCGAAGGTAGCGCACCGGCGGACCCCCGGTCGTGGACCACCAGAGCCCCGGTCGTGGACCGCCGGTGTACCGGCGGTGTACCGGCGTGCGCCAAGCTCGACCACACGGGTCGCCGGCTGTGACCTTCACTGGGGGAGGGCCACAGCCACGACTCCCCCGCGCGCGCCGCCGCCGCGAGGCAGACCCCACGACCGGGCGACGGGCGCCGGGCGGCACCCTCCACCCGCCGCCCGGTCGTGGTCCACGTCTGCCGGCGAGTGCGCGGGCGGGCCACGACGCGAGCGGGCCCGCCGCCCCGGGCTAGGACGCGAGCAGGCCGCCCCGGTACGCGGAGGCCTGGAGCTCGAACAGCTCGAAGTAGTGCCCGCGCAACGCCATCAGCTGCTCGTGCGTGCCCTGCTCGATGATCCGGCCCTGGTCGAGCACGACGATCCGGTCGGCGTTGCGGATGTTCGCCAGCCGGTGCGTCACCAGGATCGTGGTGCGCCGCGCGGTCGCCTCGCGCAGGCCCTCGAACACCCTCGCCTCGGCCTTGGCGTCCAGCGCGGCCGTCGGCTCGTCGGCCACCAGCACCGCCGCGTCCCGGTACATGCCGCGCGCGATGCCCATCCGCTGCCACTGCCCGCCGGACAGGTCCTGCCCGTCGTTGAACTGCCGCGACAGCACCGTGTCCGGCCCGGCGGGCAGGCTCGCCAGCACCTCGTCCGCGCCCGACTTGGCCACCGCCTCCTGCCACGCCTCGTCGTCCTCGCGCTCCAGCCGCCCGACCGTCACGTTGTGCCGCGCGGTCATCGGCCACTGCGCCGGGTCCTGCGCGATCACCGCGATGGACGAGTGCACCGAGTGCGGGTCGGCTTCGGCCAGGTCGACGCCGTCCCACGCGACCGTGCCCGACGACGCCGGGTACAGGCCGGTCAGCACCTTGCCCAGCGTCGTCTTGCCCGACCCGTTCTCCCCCACCAGCGCGACGACCTCGCCCCTGGCCACGGTCAGGTTCACCTCGCGCAACGCGGGCTTCGGCGCGCCCGGGTAGGTGAACGAGACGTCCGTGAGCGTGATGTTCTCCGGGTCCTCCGGCGCCTTGACCGACGTGCTGCCCTGCGCCCGCTCCGCGCCCTCGACCAGCAGCTTGCGGTAGAAGTCGATGTAGAACGAGTCCTCGTACAGCGAGTTGACCGCGCGGGTCGTCGAGGCCAGCGACGAGAACCCGGTGCGCATGGCCAGCACCGCCGTGCCCGCCAGCGCCAGCTCCATGCCGCCGGTGTGCAGCAGGAAGCCCAGCACGACGTAGGCGATGGCGGTGCCGACGCCGGCCAGCGCGCGTCCGGTCAACCGCACCACGTTCGTGCGGTGCGCCATCCGGATCTCGTCGGCCATGAGGCTGTCCGAGATGCGCCGGTGCTCGCCGAGCAGCTGTTCCTGCAACGTCAGGGCGTGCCGCTCCAGCGCGAAGTCGCGCTCGGTGGCGACCTCCTCCACCACGCCCTTGCGGGTGTTGCGGGTCACCGAGTCGAGGAAGTGCTCGTAGCGCAGCTTGGACGCCCGCGCCGACGCCCAGGCGTTCGCGAACGCGGCCAGCAGCAGCGCCGGCGCCAGCCACGGGTTGAGGAACCCGACCGTCACCACCGCCGCGACCAGCGAGATGCCGCCGGACAGCAGGTCCGCCAGGTACCGCAGGCTGCTCTCCAGCGAGCGGACGCCGCGCCGGCCGCCCTGCCGGGCCAGCTCGCGGAAGTCGGCGTCCTCGAACGCGAGGAGCTGGGCGCGCACCAGGACCGCCGTCACCTCGTCGTTCGCCTCACGCGTGACGCGGGGCCGCAGCGAGCTCTCGACCGCCGCGACCGCCGTGTCGAGCAACGCGCGGACCACGAACGACCCGACCACCACCGCCAGCGCGGGTAACGCCTCCACCACGCGTTGCGGGGTCGGCCCGTCCCGCAGCAGCGCGGAGAACACGTCGGCGGTGGCGAGCAGCCCGAACGCGGTCACGCCGCCGGACAGCACGTGCACCACGCCGGCCAGCACGGTGAGCCGGGGCGAGGTGCGCCAGGCGAGCCGGACCACCATCGACACCGCCGACGGCAGGCTCTTGAGGGCCTTGCCCAAGCTCACCGACGTCCCACCGCGACGACGGGCCCACTTGGGGGTGGCCACGTTCTCCACCCCGATCAGCACGGTGCTCATCGTCCCAGGAAACGCGAACTTCACGCCCGCGCCAACCACGTTCACGATCAGCGCAGCTCAACGCCACGCGCGAGCCGGACTGTCGTACCGCCGTGCGACGATCACCGCGGGACTCCCCGACGTGCCCGCCGGAATGGAATAACCCGCCGATCCGCTAACGCGCGGACGATTCCCGCCGACAGGCGGGTTGACCC
This sequence comes from Actinosynnema sp. CA-299493, assembly GCF_050946825.1. Lineage (NCBI taxonomy): Bacteria > Bacillati > Actinomycetota > Actinomycetes > Pseudonocardiales > Pseudonocardiaceae > Actinosynnema > Actinosynnema sp. CA-299493. Next base: position 825,374 of record NZ_CP191993.1, on the reverse strand, counting down.
GGGCAATCGCGCCGCCGCCCCGTCACCCGGACGCCTTTTCGGCTTTCCGCGCGGTCGTTCGACGCGCACGAATCGCGAATGGAGAAACCCATGCGCACAATTCCCGGCCGGGCGCGCCTCGGTGTGGCCGCCCTCGCGGCGGTGCTGGCGTCGGCGGTGCTGACCACGCCCGCCTCGGCCGCCGTGCCACCGTACGACCCGAGCCTCGGGCGCACGCCCTACCAGCCCGACAAGATGCTGGTCGACCCCTACCCCGGTGACGCGCGGGACCAGCGCAACCAGTACGGGTTCAACCTCACCCAGTACCGCGGCCTGGCCAATCCCGCCTATTACGAGCTGGTGGACCACTACACGGTCAAGCTCTACCGCAACCGTCGCGGCCTGCCCGAGAACGACCCGCGGCTGGCGCGGGAGGAGCGGTGGTTGGAGGGCTTCGACGAGGTGCTCTCCACCATGGTCCTGGAGACCAACAAATGGGTCGGCGGGCGGCTGGAGTACCTCGACTACGACGGCGAGTCCTACCTGACCACGCCGAGGCCGGCCCACCAGATCAGCATCACCTTCGACCCGCAGCTGACCGGCGCCGTCGGGATCGCCTACCCCGGCACCACCCTCGACCGGCGGGGCGTGGCCCTCACCGGCGGCAACATCAGCTTCGCGCACCTGCCGCAGTGGACCGACCTGGTCGAGGGCAGCCTGGCCGGCGACCGGGAGTCCCGCTACCAGATCGCGCTCAAGGTGATGCACGAGTTCGGCCACCACATGGGGCTCAACCACTACTTCGCCGAGTTCCAGGGCCAGTACGCGCTGATGGGCGGGCGGACCGTGGACGACGTCACCAGCTGGAACCAGGTGCTGTCGCGCGGCGATAAGGCCGGGCTGCTGGCGATGGCCGGCTGGCGGGAGCGGGCGAAGAAGTGCGGTGAGACGGGTGTCTGCGACCCGATCTGGTACAAGGACGCGATCGTGGCGTGGCCGCCGAGCCCGCCCGACCACCGCTACGACCGGGGCTGAGAGCCGCTGTCGCGCCGATCGGGGTGGCGGCCCTGGCCGGGCTCCGATCGCCGCGAGGACATTTCGATCTTCAGGTCAACGCCGGCTCTTCGCTCTTCCCGGCGAGCTGCCCGGCGGCCTTCACCGCATCGGCCGCCCGCACGGCATCCTCGGCAGCTTCGTCGGCCAAGTCGATCGCCTCGCCGGCGGCTCGCACGGCCCTCGATGCCCGTTCCGCCGCCTCGATTGCGGCCCGTCCCGCCCGGTGCGCCCACTCGGCCTGCTCGTCGGCACCCACCCGCCGCGCGACCTCGACCCGCGCCAACGCCAGCTCGCCCGCCCTGCGTGCCTGCACCCCGGCGTCGAAGGCGTCGTGCACCAGCGTTTCCGCCGCTTCAGCCCGCACCATGTCACCCAACGCGGCTGTGGTCTGCTCCCGCAACGCCTCCACGTGCTCCCGCTCCAGGACGATCTCGATCGTGTCCCCCAAGTTCAGGAACGCCGTCTTGTCCAGGCTTCCGCGCAGGCGTACCGGAACCCCCGCCTCCAGCCGCAGCCCGAGACTCGTCACAACGCCGTCCGACACCCAGCTCACCTGATCAACTCCTCGTGTGGGAATCTTGCTCAGCGCAGTTACACAGTTACTCATCGTCATGGACGAGATTACTGTGTAACCGACTACTGTCTAGACCTACGATCGGGTGAAGGGATCTCTCGTGGCGCTCTCGACCACGCCCACGGTGCTCCGCCGCTACATCGCGTTCGAGCTGCGACGCCTCCGCGAGATCGCGGGCAAGAGCCAACTCGACGCCGGGAAGCGGCTGGACACGTCGAAGTCCCGCATCACGCACTTCGAATCGGGCCGGAACCTGCCGAAGCTGACCGACGTCGAGCTGCTGCTGCCGTTCTACGGCGCGGACGACCTGGTCTCCGGCTTCCGGGAGCTGATCGTGCAGGCCCGCACCGCCGCGCCCGTCTTCGAGTGGGACGAGTCGATGACCCTCCCACCGGGCTTCGACCTCTACCTCGGCCTGGAGCAGGGCGCGAGCCGGCTCATCACTTACGACGCCATGACCTTCAAGGGCATTCTCCAGTGCCGGCCCTATGCCGAGGCGTTGTTTCGCGGCCACGAAGTGGGCCTGCCCGACTCGGAGGTTCAGCGCAGGCTCGACCTGCGAATGCGACGACAGGACGCGCTCAACCGGGACGAGTCGCCGCTGGAGCTGGCGGCTGTGATCGACCAAGCCGTCCTGCACAGGCGGATCGGCGGCCCGGGGGTGCTCGGCCTACAGCTGGACCACCTGCTGACAGCCGCCGAGCGCCCGAACATCACAGTCCGGGTGCTGCCTTACAGCGTGGGCGTGCACCCGGCTCTGCACGGGTCGTTCACGATCTTGGAGTTCCCGATCGAACGTGATCCGGGCGTCGTCTACGTCGAAGATCGAATCGGTGGTCGGTACAGGGACGATACTGAGGAGATCGACGAGTACGCCGCCGTTGCCGGCCGGCTGCTGGAGCTGGCGCTCCCCGAATCGGACTCGGCGTCGATGATCAACGAGGCTCGCGAGGAGTTGAGATGAGCACCTGGTCATGGCGGAAGTCATCCCGGTCGGCGACCAACGGGGACTGCGTCGAGGTTGGCACCAGCGCCTCGACGGTCGTCGTCGGCGTCCGTGACAGCAAGCTGGGCGAAAAGAGCCCGATCCTGACGTTCGCGCCCGGCACGATGGCCGCGTTCGTCACCACCGCCAAGAACGGCGGGTTCGACGGCGCGGCCTGACGAACCGCAGAACCGCGAAGCGCCCCCGCCATGACCGGCGTGGGGCGTTTCGGCACGTCAGGGGCGTGCTAGCGGACCATGTCCTTGCGCAGTTCGCGCGGCAGGGCGAAGGCGATCTTCTCGTTCGCCGTGGTGATCTCCTCGACGTCGCCGTACCCGTGCGTCGCCAGGAACTCCAGCAGCTCCATCACCAGGATGTCCGGCACCGACGCGCCCGACGTCACGCCGACCGTCGCGACGCCCTCCAACCACGCGAGGTCGACCTCGTTCGCGTAGTCGATCAGGTACGACGCCCGCGCGCCCGCCTGCAGCGCCACCTCGACCAGCCGCACCGAGTTGGACGAGTTCTTCGACCCGACCACCAGCACCAGGTCGCACTCCGGCGCCATCGTCTTCACCGCGGTCTGCCGGTTGGACGTCGCGTAGCAGATGTCGTCCGACGGGGGCTCCTGGAGGTCCGGGAACCGGTCCTGCAACTGCCGCACCCGCACCATCGTCTCGTCCACCGACAGCGTGGTCTGCGAGAGCCAGACCACCTTGGACGGATCGCGCACCACGACCTTGTCGACGTCCTCGGCGGTGTCCACGAGCTGGATGTGCGAGGGCGCCTCGCCGTACGTGCCCTCGACCTCCTCGTGTCCTTCGTGGCCGATGAGCAGGATGTCGTAGTCCTCGCGGGCGAACCGCTTGGCCTCGTTGTGGACCTTGGTCACCAACGGGCAGGTGGCGTCGATCGTGCGCAGCTGCCGCGAGGCGGCCTCCTCGTGCACGGCGGGCGACACGCCGTGCGCCGAGAACACCACGAGCGCGCCCTCGGGCACCTCGTCGGTCTCGTCGACGAAGATCGCGCCGCGCCGGGACAGGGTCTCCACGACGTGCTTGTTGTGGACGATCTCCTTGCGCACGTAGACCGGCGCGCCGTACTGCTCCAGCGCCTTCTCCACGGTCACGACGGCACGGTCCACACCGGCGCAGTAGCCACGCGGCTTGGCCAGGAGCACTCGCTTGTCCATGACCACCAGGGTACGGCGTGCCGGATGTAGGCATCCGACGGCCGACTGCGGCAGGCTGTAGGGCATGAAGCCACTGCCCCTGACCGTCCGCCTCGCCGCGGGACTGGCGGTCACCGCCGTCGAGCAGGCCCGGAAGCTGCCGGGGCAACTCGTGGGCCTCCCGGTCACCGTGGTCAGTGAGGCCCTGCAGCTGTCCATGCGGCTCCAGCAGCGGGTGACGGAACTCGCAATCAAGGGTGACGACGCGCTGTCGGTGCTGCGGCCGGTGGAGCAGGAACCCGGGTGGGCGACGTTCGACGAGGACGAGGACGTCGCGACCCCGCCGGCCGGCGCGGGCGCCGGGGCCGGTCCCGACGCGGGCCCCGACCTCGACGCCGAACTCGACGCCGACGACCCGTGGTCGGTGGAGGAGCAGGCCCTGGCCGCCGAGCCGCCCGCCGTGCTGCCGAACTACGACGAGCTGTCGTTGGCGCAGCTCAGGGCACGTCTGCGCACCCTGACCGCCGAGGACCTCGAAGAGCTGCTGGCGCACGAGCGCACGCACGCCGCGCGCCCCGAGTTCACCGGCATGCTCACCCGCCGCATCGCGAACCTCGAGAACCAGTGAACGCCGAGAGGACGAGCACCGAGAGGTCCCCGGACGAAAGGTCGAGCCCCGAGAACCCGTGGCCGGTTCGCACGGTCGCGCGCAAGATCTTCGACTGGATCAACCGGCTCGGCGACGTGTGGGTGGAGGGCCAGGTCACCCAGCTGAGCGCGCGCCCGGGCACGGCGACGGCGTTCCTCACCCTGCGCGACCCGTCCGTGGACATGTCGATGCAGCTGACCGCGCCCGTGGGCATGGTGCGCGAGTTGCAGCTGTCCGAGGGCAGCCGCGTGGTGGTGCACGGCAAGCCCAACTTCTTCCCGAACCGGGGCACCCTGAGCCTGCGCGTGGACGAGATCCGGCAGGTCGGCATCGGCGAGCTGCTGGCCCGGATCGAACGGCTGCGCAAGCTCCTCGGCGCCGAGGGCCTCTTCGACCCCCGGCGCAAGCGCAAGCCGCCGTTCCTGCCGAACAAGATCGGCCTCGTGACGGGACGCGCGTCGGCCGCCGAGCGGGACGTGCTGACCAACGCGCACGCCCGCTGGCCGGGCGCCCGGTTCCGGGTGGTCAACGTCGCGGTGCAGGGCGCGCTGGCGGTGCCGCAGATCCTCACCGCGCTGTCCACCCTGGACCGCGACGCCGAGGTGGACGTCATCGTGCTGGCCCGCGGCGGCGGCAGCGTGGAGGACCTGCTGCCGTTCTCGGACGAGGCGCTGTGCCGGGCGGTGGCGCAGTGCCGCACGCCGGTGCTGTCCGCGATCGGGCACGAGCCGGACACCCCGCTGGTGGACCACGTGGCCGACCTCCGGTGCTCCACGCCGACCGACGCGGGCAAGCGGGTGGTGCCGGACGTCGCGGAGGAGGGCGAGCGGATCCGCCAGCTGCGCGACCGCAGCAGGCGCGCCCTGCACGGCTGGGTGGACCGGGAGCGGAAGCTGCTCGCGGCGCTGCGCACGCGGCCCGCGCTCGCCGACCCGCACGGCCCGCTGGACCGGCGGGCGGAGGACGTGGACCGGTTGCGCGAACGCGCCCGGCGCGCGGTGCGCAACCGCCTCGACGCGGAGACCTCCGGCCTGGTCGCCACCACGGCGCGCTTGACGACCCTCGGCCCTGCCGCCACGCTGGCGCGGGGTTACGCGGTGGTCCAACTGGTCACCCCCGACGGGGTCGACGGCGTGCTCCGCTCGACCTCCCAAGCTCCCGCGGGCACCCGGCTGAGGGTGCGCGTGGCCGACGGCGCGGTGCACGCGGTCGTCACCTCCGGAGGGGACGGCGAGGAGCCCCCCGGCGGAGACGGCAAGGCGGCCCGAGAAGGAGGCGGTGGTGCCGAACCCCGCACGTGAGCCCACGTTCCTGCCCTTGACGGTGGCCGCCGCGGGCGAGGCCGACGACGAAGGCGCCGGCGCCGTGCGCAGCCGCGCCGTGTCGGCCGACCAGGCCGCCGCCGACTGCTGGCTGGCCCTGGTGGCCGGCTGCACGTCGGGCAGGCAGACGTTGATCAACCGGTTACACGACCTGTCCGAGGCGACCTCCGGCTACGCCGGGATGCGGTGGTGGCTGGGCCACGGCTCGGTGCACCGCAGGCGCGTCGTCGACGCCGAGCACCGCATCGACGACGCCGTGCGCGAAGGCGACGGCGCGGAGTTCGCCGAGGCGTTCATCGGGTACGACCAGGCGGTCGCGACCGTCGTGGTGCACGTCCAGAACCGATTGGGGAAGTTGTCCACGTGAGCGAGCCGGGCTACGAGCAGGCCAGGGACGAGTTGGTGGAGGTGGTCCGCAGGCTGGAGGCGGGAGGACTGTCGCTGGAGGAGTCGCTGGCGCTGTGGGAACGCGGCGAGGCCTTGGCGAAGACGTGCGAGCGGCGGCTCGCGGGCGCCCGGGAGCGGATCGATCAAGCACTCAGTGTGACCGAGGAGGACGTGGCCGAGGCGTGATGACGTGCGAGGATTGGTCTACCGGCCGGTAATCGCAGTCGCAGGAGGAACCCCCATGGTCACAGGCAGCAGCCCGTCCGAGCGCCGTCGCGAGGCACCCGACCGGAACCTCGCGCTGGAGCTCGTCCGGGTCACCGAGGCGGCCGCGATGGCCGCCGGGCGCTGGGTGGGGCGCGGCGACAAGAACGGCGGCGACGGCGCGGCGGTGGACGCCATGCGCAAGCTGATCGGCACCGTGTCCATGCGCGGCGTGGTCGTGATCGGCGAGGGCGAGAAGGACGAGGCGCCCATGCTGTTCAACGGCGAGGAGGTCGGCGACGGCAACGGCCCCGAGTGCGACGTGGCGGTCGACCCGATCGACGGCACCACGTTGATGGCCAAGGGCATGCCGAACGCCCTCGCGGTGCTCGCGGTGGCCGAGCGCGGTGCGATGTTCGACCCGTCGGCCGTGTTCTACATGGAGAAGCTCGCCACCGGACCGGAGGCGGCGGACGTCATCGACATCACCGCGCCGATCGCGGAGAACATCCGCCGGGTGGCGAAGGCCAAGCACAGCGACGTCTCCGACGTGACGGTGTGCCTGCTGGACCGGCCGCGGCACGAGTCGCTGGTCAGCGAGGTGCGCGCGGCCGGGGCCCGGATCCACTTCATCTCCGACGGCGACGTGGCGGGCGCGATCTCGGCGGCCCGGCCGAACACCGGCATCGACCTGCTGGTCGGCATCGGCGGCACGCCGGAGGGGATCATCGCGGCGGCGGCGCTGAAGTGCATGGGCGGCGCGATCCAGGCCAAGCTGTGGCCCAAGGACGACGAGGAGCGGCGCAAGGCGCTGGACGCGGGCCACGACCTGGACCGCGTGCTGCTGACCGACGACCTGGTGCGCGGCGACAACGTCTTCTTCTGCGCGACCGGCGTGACGGACGGCGACCTGGTGCGCGGCGTGCACTACCGGGCGGGCGGCTGCACGACCCAGTCGATCGTGATGCGCTCGAAGTCCGGCACGGTGCGGATGATCGACGGCTTCCACCGGCTGACCAAGCTGCGCGAGTACTCGTCGGTCGACTTCGACATCCCGGTCACCGGCCAGGACGCCCTGCCGCCGCTCCCCTAGCCGCACCCCTGTCGCTCTTGACCGCTCCCCCGACCGTTTCCGGCCTCTCTTGACCGGTTCTCCGGCCCGCGGTCGGACGGTCGCCACCGAGAGCCGGCAACGGTCAACCGAGCGTTACCGGCCGATCGGCTGTGGCGATCACGTCGCGTTCATCCCTAGTTTCCGATCCGTCCCCGAGCACCCTGCGCCGGGGACGGAGAGGAAGCGATGAAGGTTCGTACCCTGTTCACCGCCTTCGCGGTGGCGGTCGGCGCGGCTCTCGCATCGGCGGCCGGGGCGGCGGCGGCCCCGGCGACCGACGGCGTCACCCCGTTCATCGTGGGCGGCGGCAACGCCACGCAGACCTACTCGTGGATGGTCTCCCTGCAGAGCACCACGGGCAGCCACTTCTGCGGCGGCTCGCTGATCAAGGCCAACTGGGTCGTCACGGCCAAGCACTGCGTGCAGGGCCGGTCGGCGTCCTCGATCCGGGCCCGCATCGGCACGACCAACCGCACCAGCGGCGGCACGGTCGCGACCGGCGCGCAGATCGTGACCAACTCGTCGTACGACATCGCGCTCGTGCGCCTGTCCACCTCGGTGGGCCAGACGCCGATCGCGGTGGCGTCGACGTCGGGCGCGGTCGGCACGGCCACCCGCATCATCGGGTGGGGCCAGACGTGCGCCCCGCGCGGTGGCTGCGGCGCGCCGACGATCCTCCAGGAGCTGAACACGTCGATCGTGTCGGACGGCAGCTGCCTGGGGATCTACGGCTCCTACGAGATCTGCACGAACAACCCGAACGGCAACGCGGGCGCCTGCTACGGCGACTCGGGTGGCCCGCAGGTCAAGTCCGTGAACGGGGTGTGGCAGCTGATCGGCGCCACGAGCCGCGCGGGCAACAACAGCTCCACCTGCGCCACCGCGCCGTCGATCTACATGGACGTGCCGGCGTTCCGCTCGTGGATCAGCCAGTACGCGGGCGCGGTCTAGGCCGTTCGGTCGCGTTCGAAGGGCCGTCCCTCCTCCGGGTGGGGCGGCCCTTTCCCATTCGTTACCGAAGGGCTTGCAACCAGGGCCCGCAGCACGGCGTCTCCAGGATCAGCACACAGCACGATTTCCGGGGGGTGCGCGAGATGCGCAGAGCAGCACTGGTGGCAATCGCTTTGCTGGCAACGGCTTGTGGGACGTCCGAGGCTTCCGGCCCGGCCACGTCCCCTTCTTCTTCCACTTCTTCCGCTCCGGCCGCGCCGACGTCGGGGTCGACGGCCCCGTCCACGCCGGCCGACCCGTCCACACCGGACGCCCCGGTCGCCGTCCCGGCGGAGGAGACCACCAGGACCCCGGACCCGCAGCCCGCGCCGCCGCCACCGCCGGTGACCGTGGCCGGCACGCCGTGCGACATCACCGAGGGGGCGTGCGTGCGGTTGTCGACCAACGAGTCGTGGCTGATCAGCGGGGGCAAGGTCGACTACGGGCCGGTGCCGACGACGTCCGGGCGACCCGGCTACGAGACGCCCGTCGGCTACCACTCGGTGCTGTGGAAGGTCGAGCTCGACCACAGCCGCGACTTCGGCATGGCCGAGATGCCGTACTCGACGTACTTCGTGAGCAACGGCATCGCGTTCCACGAGGGCAGCCTCACCGACGAGTCCCACGGCTGCATCCACCTGGCACGTGAAGCGGCGGCGAAGTACTTCCACACCCTCCAGGTGGGTGACCAGGTCCAGGTGGTTGCGTAACGCGGTGTGTCGGATCACTCCTCGGTGGGTAATCCTGACACCGAGGAGTGATAGCGATGAGGAAGACGCTCGGCACGACGGCGATAGCCGCGGCGGCCCTGACCTTCGGCCTCGCGACACCCGCTTCCGCTTCCACCGGCACGCCGTGCTCCGTACCGAACGGCGCGTGCGTGCAGCTGTCCACCAACCAGGCGTGGCTGATCTACGACGGGAGCGCCAGCTACGGCCCCGTCCCGGTGTCCCACGGGATGCCCGGCTACGAGACCCCGGTCGGCACCTATCCCGTGCTGCGCAAGGTGAAGGACGACTGGAGCGTGCCCTACAACGGACCGATGCCGAACGCGGTGTACTTCACCACGGACGGCATCGCGTTCCACCAGGGCGACACCACCCTCCGGTCGCACGGCTGCGTCCGACTGGGCGCGCGGGAGTCGCTGGTGTTCTACGACAACCTGTTCCCCGGTGAGCAGGTCCAGGTGGTGCCCTAACCCGCGTTGCTCGAATGGCCCGGGAACAGGTGCGCTCCCGGGTTGAGCAGCACGGCGATGTTGTTGACCGCGGTGGCGGCCTCGCCGAACCCGGTGGCGATCAGCTTGACCTTGCCGGGGTACTGGGCGACGTCACCCGCCGCGTAGACGCGGTCCCGGGCGGTGCGCATGGTGCTGTCCACCAGCACCGCCCGGTGGTCCAGCTCCACGCCCCACGACTCGATCGGGCCGAGGTCGGCGGTGAAGCCCAGCGCCGCGACCACGGACTGCGCGGGCAGCACCTTGCGGTCGCCGCCCTTGAGCCCCAGCTCCACCTCGGCCAGGTCCGGCGCGCCGCGCAGCTCCAGCACCTCGGCGTCGGTGATGATCTCCACGCCCAGGTCGCGGACCTGCCGCACGGTGGGCGGGTGCGCCCGGAACGTCGCCCGCCGGTGCACCAGCGTGACGCTGGCCGCGATCGGGTGCAGCGCCAGCGCCCAGTCGAACGCCGAGTCACCACCGCCGACGACCACCACGTCCTGCCCGGTGTGGACGTTGAGCTTGGGCACGAAGTGCACCACGCCCCGGTCCAGCCAGCCGTCGCCCGCGGGCAGCGGGCGCGGCCGGAACTCGCCGATGCCCGCCGTGATCAGCACCGCGCCGGCGCGCACCACGCCGCCGTCGGCCAGCCCGACCACCAGCCGACCGCCCCCACCCGAATCGTCCACTTCGGACAGTGTGCGGGCCTGCCTGCCGAGCAGGTAGGTCGGCTGCCACTGGTCCGCCTGCTGCACGAGCGCGGTCACCAGCTCGCGCCCGCGCACCGCCGGGAACCCGGCCACGTCGAAGATCATCTTCTCCGGGTACATCGCGGTGATCTGCCCGCCCGCCTCGGGCAGCGCGTCGACCAGCGCGACCGACAGGTCCCGGAACCCCGCGTAGTACGCCGCGAACAGGCCGGTGGGGCCCGCACCGACGATCAGCAGGTCGACCTCAAGCTCCATCCCTCGACCATAGGTGTTCCAGGCCACTCTTCCCACCTTCTCGGGCCGAACACGGCAAGGCGCGACAAACTCGGGTGCATGGCTGAACAGGAGTACCGCGTCGAGCACGACACCATGGGCGAGGTCAGGGTGCCGGCGGACGCGCTGTGGCGTGCGCAGACGCAGCGCGCGGTGGAGAACTTCCCCATCTCGGGGCGCGGCCTGGAACGCGCCCAGATCCGCGCGCTGGGCCTGCTCAAGGCCGCCGCCGCGCGGGTGAACGAGCGGTTGGGGGTGCTGGAACCCGAAGTCGCCGCGGCCATCGCCTCGGCCGCCGACGCCGTCGCGGCGGGCGAGCACGACGCGCACTTCCCGGTGGACGTGTTCCAGACCGGCTCCGGCACGTCGTCGAACATGAACGCCAACGAGGTCATCGCCACCCTGGCCACCCGCGCGCTGGGCCGTGACGTGCACCCGAACGACCACGTCAACGCGTCGCAGTCGTCCAACGACACGTTCCCGACCACGCTGCGGGTCGCGGCGACGGAGGCGGTGGCGCGTGACGTCGTGCCGGCCCTGGAGCACCTGCTCTCGGTGCTGGACGCCCGCGCCGCCGACTGGACGTCCCTGGTGAAGTCGGGCCGGACGCACCTGATGGACGCCGTGCCGATCACCTTGGGCCAGGAGGCGGGCGCGTGGGCGACCCAGGTCCGCTACGGCGTCGAGCGCCTCACCTCGTCGCTGCCCCGGTTGGCCGAGCTGCCGATCGGCGGCACGGCGGTGGGCAGCGGCCTGAACGCGCCCGCCGGCTTCGGCGCCGCCGTCGCGGCGGAGCTGGCCTCGGTCACCGGCCTGCCGCTGACCGAGGCCCGCGACCACTTCGAGGCGCAGGCCACGCAGGACGGCGTGGTGGAGATCTCCGGGCAGCTGCGGGCCACCGCCGTGGGGCTCTACAAGATCGCGAACGACCTGCGGTGGCTGGGTTCGGGACCGCGCACCGGGCTGGGCGAGCTGGCGCTGCCGGACCTCCAGCCGGGCTCGTCGATCATGCCGGGCAAGGTGAACCCGGTGATCTCCGAGGCCACGATGATGGTGGTCGCGCAGGTCATCGGCAACGACGCGGCGGTGGCGTTCGCCGGGTCGCAGGGCAACTTCCAGCTCAACGTGATGCTGCCCGTGATCGCCCGCAACGTCCTGGAGTCGTCCCGCCTGCTGGCGGCCGTCGCCCGGCTGCTGGCCGACAAGGTCCTGACCGGGGCCGAACCGCAGGTCGACCGGATGCGCGAGTACGCCGAGTCGTCACCGTCCATCGTCACCCCCCTCAACCGCTACCTGGGCTACGAGGAGGCCGCCTCCATCGCCAAGCAGTCCCTGCGCGAGCGCAAGACCATCCGCGAGGTCGTCCTGGAGCGCGGCCACGTCCCCTCGAAGCTCTCCGAAGCCGACCTGGACCGCGCCCTGGACGTCCTCCGCATGGCCAACCCCCACTGACCCCCGAGAGTCCTACCTCCACAACGCGCGTGTCCTACGTTCAGGACACCCGAGTTCAACGCTCGGAACGCGCAACCCGGGCGTTCGGCTCGACCAGGGGCGGGCGGTCGACGTCGGCCGCCCGCCCCCGCAGCCCGATCACGCACCCCACCGCCACCGCGACCGCCCCGGCCAACGCCACCGCGGTCAACGCCTGCGCGCCCAACGCCACCGAGGCCACCAGCCCGGCCACCGGCATCAACCCGATCAGCACCCCGGCCCGGTCCGCGCCCAACCGCGCCACGGCGAAGTACCAGAGCCCGAAGGCCACCGCCGTCAGCACGACCCCCAGCACCACCAGCGCCACGCCCTCGCGCACCGTCGGCACCTGCCACCCGCCGACGAACGTCCCCACCACCCCGCCGACCACGGCCGCGACCAGGCAGCACCACGTCGCCACCGCCAACCCGCCCAACCGCCGCACCACCCCCACCGCGAACAGCGTGAACGACGCCTCGCCCGCCATCGTCAACAACGCCAGCAGCAGCCCCGGCCCGTGCCACGACCCACCACCCGACAGCACCACCACCCCGCCGACCACGGCCACCGCGCCCACCACCGCCGCCACGGCCGGCTTCCGCCCCGCCAGCAACGGCGCGACCAGCGCCAGCACCAGCGGACTCGCCCCGAGAACGGCCGCGACGAACCCCGGCTCGGCGTACCGCTGCGCGTACAGCACGCACGCGGTGAACCCGAGCATCCCGGTCGCCACCAAGCCGATCAGCGCCGGCCAGTCCCGCCGCCCCGGCACGGGCAGCCGCCCACCCCGCGCCCGGATCCACCCGAGCAGCACCACCCCGCCCAGCGCGTACCGCATCGCCTGCCCCGTGAGCAGCGGATATGCCTGGAGCATGCCCGTCACCGGCACGGACGCGCCCACGATCACCGACGACAACGCACCCGCCGCGATCGCGGTTCTGCCATTTCCCATGGCGAGGACTCTTCGCGACCAGTGGTCCAGGATTAAGCTCCACTTCGATGCCCATCAACTGGACCACTTACCGCGAGCTCCTCCTCCTCCCCGCCCCGACGAACGGCAGGCGCGCGGTGGAGTCCGAGCTGCGCCGCGCGGTGCGGGACGGGCGGCTCGCACCGGGCACCCGCCTGCCCTCCAGCCGCGACCTGGCCGCCCAGCTCGGCGTCGCCCGCGGCACGGTCACGTCCGCGTACGCGCAGCTCATCGGCGAGGGCTACCTGACCGCGCGGCGCGGCTCGGGCACCACCGTGACGGCCACCTCCACGTGGCCGGGCGCCGCCGCCCCCGACACCGAGCCCGCGCCGAGGTTCCGGTACGACCTGAAGCCCGGCGTGCCCGCGTTGAGCGCGTTCCCCCGTGACGAGTGGTCGCAGGCGCAGAAGTCGGCGTTGGCGGACCTGTCCACCGACGACCTGGGCTACCCCGACCCGGCCGGTTTCGCGCCGCTGCGGCGTGAGCTGGCGGACTACCTGGGCCGGGTGCGCGCGGTGGCGGCGCGACCGTCCGAAGTGGTCGTGACGAACGGCGCGGCGGAGGGGATCTCCTTGCTGGGCAGGGTTCTGCGCGCGGCCGGGCACCGCAGCGTGGCCGTCGAGGAGCCGAGCCACTTCGGCGCGTCGGAGATGCTGGCGTCGCACGGCCTGGCGATCCGGCCGATCCCGGTCGACTCCGACGGGCTGCGCGTCGACGTGCTGGCCGCGACGGACTGCCGGGCGGTGTTCGTCACGGCGGCGCACCAGTTCCCGTTGGGCGTCGTGCTGCACCCGGAGCGTCGGCGCGCGCTGTTGGAGTGGGCGCGCGCGTGCGACGGGTTGGTGGTGGAGGACGACTACGACGCCGAGCACCGCTACGACCGGCCGGCGTTGGGCGCGATGCAGGCGCTCGACCCGACGCGGGTGGTGTACCAGGGCAGTGCGAGCAAGGTGCTCGCGCCCGCGTTGCGGCTGGGGTGGCTGGTGCTGCCGGCGGCGTTGCGCGACGTCGTGGTGGACCGCAAGCGGTTGGACGACCTCGGCACGGGGACGTTGCACCAGGCGGCGTTGGCCCGGCTGCTCGGCGGCGGCGGGTACGACCGGCACCTGCGGCGCACGCGCCAGCTGTACCGGGCGCGGCGGGACGCGCTGGTGGGGTCGTTGCGGGCCGTGCTGCCGGAGTGGGAGCCGATCGGGGTGGCGGCCGGGTTGCACGTGGTCGTGCGGCTGCCCGCCGGGACGGACGACGTGGCGTTGCAGGAGCGGCTGGCGCGGCGCGGGGTGAACGCGCCGGCGTTGGCCCGGTACGCGCGCACGCCGACGTTCCCCGGGCTGGTGCTCGGGTACGCGGCGTTGACGCCGGACCGGCTGCGGGAGGCCGTCGCGGAGCTGCGCGCGGCGGTCTGACCGCCCAGGTTTCCGCTGATCCTGTTCTTGTCGGTGGTCGGGTGCACCATGGTCACGTGTTGTTCGCCGAAGTCGTCGAGACGTCCGCCGCGGTGGCGGCGACGCGTTCCCGCTTGGCCAAGGTCGCCGCGCTGGCCGGGTTGGTGCGCCGGATGAGCACGCCCGCGGTGGTGTCGTTCCTGGTCGGCGTGCCCAGCCAGGGTCGGATCGGCGCGGGCTGGCGCACCGTGTTCGACCTGGACGTCCCGCCTGCCCCGGCGCCTTCGCTGACGGTGTCCGACGTGGACGAGGCGCTGGGGTCGTTCGCGTCGATCGGCGGCCGGGGTGCGGCTGCTCGCCGGGCGGAGGCGCTGACCTCGCTGTTCGGCAGGGCCACCGCGGCCGAGCAGGACTTCCTGCGTCGGCTGCTGACGGGTGAGCTGCGTCAAGGCGCCCTCGAAGGGGTGATGGTGGACGCGATCGCGCGGGCGGCCGACGTGCCCGGCGAGGTGGTGCGGCGGGCGTTCATGCTGTCGGGGTCGCTGCCGGGGACCGCGGAGGCGGCGATGGGCGGTGAGGACGCGGCGGCGTCGGCGGCGGCGTTGGCCGCGTTCCGGCTGGAGGTGGGGCGGCCGGTGCGACCGATGCTGGCGTCGCCGGCGGAGTCGCTGTCCTCGGCGCTGGCGGAGCTGGGGCCGTGCGTGGTGGAGCACAAGCTGGACGGCGCGCGGATCCAGGTGCACCGGTCGGGTGACGAGGTGCGGATCTTCACGCGGACGTTGCGCGAGATCACCGGCACCGTGCCGGAGCTGGTGGAGCTGGTGCGGGCCCTGCCGTGCACGTCGGTGGTGCTCGACGGCGAGACGCTGGCGCTGACCGACGACGGCAAGCCCCGGCCGTTCCAGGAGACGATGAGCCGGTTCGGGGCGCAGGACGTCCGGGAGCTGCTGCTGAGCCCGTTCTTCTTCGACTGCCTGCACCTGGACGGCGTGGACCTGCTGGACGAGCCGCTGTCGGTGCGGCTGGACGCGTTGCGGCGGGTGGCGGGGTCGCACGTGATCCCGGGGGTGGTGTCGCCTTCGCCTTTGTCTTCGCCATCGCCGGAGGAGGGAGCGGCGGCGCGGGTGCTGGACGAGGCGTTGGCCGGCGGGCACGAGGGCGTGATGGTGAAGTCGCTCGGGTCGGTGTACGCGGCGGGTCGGCGGGGGCGGGCGTGGCAGAAGGTGAAGCCGGTGCACACGCTCGACCTGGTGGTGCTCGGGGTGGAGTGGGGCAGCGGTCGGCGGCGGGGGCTGCTGTCGAACCTGCACCTGGGGGCGCGCGATCCCGATGGGGGCGCGCCGATCATGGTCGGCAAGACGTTCAAGGGGCTGACGGACGAGTTGCTGGCGTGGCAGACGCGTGAGTTGATGGCGATCGCGACGGAGAAGACCGAGTGGGCGGTGGTGGTCAGGCCGGAGATGGTGATCGAGATCGAGCTGGACGGGGTCCAGGTGAGCTCCAGGTACCCGGGCGGCGTAGCCCTCCGCTTCGCCCGCGTGCTCCGCTACCGACCGGACAAGGACGCGGGCGAGGCGGACACCATCGACGCCGTCCGCGCCCTGCTGCCCCAACGTGCCACCACCCCACCAAACACAATCGGGTGATCATGGCCCGAAAATGTACGGAAACACCGTTACCGCCCCTCGGTTAAAACGAAGAGGAACCCAACCAACCCGGCCCGCGCCGCAACCACCCAGCCACCCCATCCCCAGCCCCACTCCAACTCCCACCAAACCCCACACCAAGCCGCCCACCCAGACCCGGAGCCGCCCACCCCAGCCACAGCCCGCCCACACCTGCCCAACCGCTCACCCAGCGACCGGGCCACCTCCCCACCCAGCGACCGGCCACCTCCCCACCCCGCCCAGCCAACCCACCCGCCCCGCCACCCGCCGGACCCGACACCACCGGACCGCCGGCCAGCCACCGCCGGACCCCGCCAGCCACCGGACCGCCGGCCAGTCCCCGGCCGGACCCCGCCGGCCGGCACGCGGACCCAGGCAGCTAAGTCGCGATCGGGCAGTCCGCGCCCCTCCAACCCCGACCGGACCCCAGCGGCCGGCCCACGATGCCACCTGACGGCCGCGACGCAACCGGCCAACTGGCCGCGCGAGACCAGGCGGCTCGATCGGTTGAGCCGCAGGAGTGCGGGCTTGGAGGAAGCTACAACCGCAGACCCCGTATCGGTCCCCCCGCTAGTGCGGACAACCAGGGCAAATTGGCCCCGACGCGAGTATCGTCAAGTTCTCGTGCGGTTCATCGAAGGGCATCGGCCCAGCTACGACCTGACCTACGACGACATCTTCCTCGTGCCCGGCCGATCGGCCGTGGACTCGAGGTTCGGTGTCGACTTGTCGACCTCCGATGGAACGGGGGCGACGATCCCGATCGTGGTCGCGAACATGACCGCGGTGGCGGGACGGCGGATGGCGGAAACCGTGGCGCGACGCGGCGGGCTGGTGGTGCTCCCGCAGGACGTGGCGCCGGAAGCGGTCGCGGAGATCGTCCAGTGGGTCAAGGCACGGCACGCCGTGTGGGACACCCCGCTGACGCTGCACCCCGGTGACTCGGTCGCCGACGCGGTCAACCTCCTGCACAAGCGGGCGCACGGGGCGGTGGTCGTGGTCGACGACGACGGCCGGCCCACGGGGGTCGTGGACGAGGCGGCGTGCGCGGGCGTCGACCGGTTCACGCGGTTGCACGACGTGGCCGACGAGCGCATCGTCACCCTTCCGTTGGACACCCCTCCGCGCGAAGTCTTCGACCGGCTCCACGGCGGCACCCAGCGGATCGCGCTCGGGGTCGACGCCGACGGACGCCTCCGCGGCGTGATGACCAGCCTGGGCGCCCTGCGCGCCGACGTCTACCAACCCGCCCTCGACGACGCGGACAAGCTCCGCGTCGCCGCCGCCATCGGCGTGAACGGCGACGTCACCGCCAAGGCCGAGCACCTCCTCCAGGCCGGCGTCGACACCCTCGTCGTCGACACCGCCCACGGCCACCAGGAGAAGATGCTCGCCGCCCTCAAGGCCGTCCGCGAGGCCCGCCCCGCCGTCCCGGTCGTCGCCGGCAACGTCGTCACCGCCGAAGGCGTCCGCGACCTGGTCGAAGCGGGCGCGGACATCATCAAGGTCGGTGTCGGCCCGGGCGCGATGTGCACCACCCGGATGATGACGGGCGTCGGCCGCCCGCAGTTCTCCGCCGTCGCCGAGTGCGCCGCCGAGGCCCGCCGGCTCGGCAGGCACGTCTGGGCCGACGGCGGCGTCCGCCACCCGCGCGACGTCGCCCTCGCCCTCGCCGCCGGCGCGTCCAGCGTCATGATCGGCTCCTGGTTCGCCGGCACCTACGAGTCGCCCGGCGACCTCCAGCGCGACGAGCAGGGCCGCCTCTACAAGGAGTCGTTCGGCATGGCGTCCAAGCGCGCCGTGTCCGCCCGCACCCGCACCGACAACGCGTTCGACCGCGCCAGGAAGGGCCTGTTCGAGGAGGGCATCTCCACCTCGCGCATGCGGCTGGACCCGAACAGCCCCGGCGTCGAGGACCTGCTCGACGCCATCACGGCGGGCGTCCGCAGCTCCTGCACCTACGCCGGCGCCCAGACCCTGGAGGAGTTCCACGCCAAGGCGACCCTCGGCGTGCAGAGCGCGGCCGGTTTCGCCGAAGGTCGCCCGCTGCCGTCCGGCTGGTAACCCCTTCGAGATGCCCACCAGGGCCGGCGTCCGGCGCGGCCCTGGTGGGGGTTCGGCCGGCAGAACCCCGGAACCGGCCCGATGATCGGGCGATGAGCACCGCACCGAGCCCCACCCCCTGGCACACCGGCTCACGGGTGTGGCACGGCGTGCTGGCGGCCGTGATCGCCGCGTCCCTGATCACCCAACTGGTGCTGATCTTCACCGGTGGGGCGGACGTCAACTCCGGCGACACCGCGACCCAGGTGACGCTCGGTGTCCGCCTCCTCCGCCTGTTCAGCTACTTCACCATTCAGAGCAACCTGTTCGTGCTCGTCGTGGCGATCACGCTGGCGGTGAACCCGGTCCGGGACGGGCGCGGTTGGCGGGTGGCCCGGCTGGACGCCCTGCTCGGCATCACGATCACCGGCCTCGTGTTCGCCCTCGTGCTCGCGCCGCTGGTGCACCACGTCGGCATCGCCTGGTGGGTGAACCTCGGCTTCCACCAGCTGTCGCCGGTGCTGGCGGTGCTCGGGTGGCTGCTGTTCGGTCCCCGTCCGCGCGTCGACCGGGCCACCGTCGCCAGGGCGTTGCTCATCTGGCCCGTCCTGTGGATCGCCTACACGTTCGTCCACGGCGCGGTCACCGACTGGTACCCGTACCCGTTCCTGGACGCCACCGAGCTCGGCTTCGGCGCCGCCCTGCGCAACGCCCTGCTCGTGCTCGTCGCCGCCGCGGTCCTGGCCTGGCTCGCCGGGGTCGTCGACCACAAGCTGAAAGCCGCCCCGGTCACGGCGACCGGGGCGGCCTCGACGTCGGACCGTCAGGAGGCGTAGTCCTCCAGCATCTCGGTGACCAGCGCGGCGATCGGCGAGCGCTCCGAGCGGGTCAACGTGACGTGCGCGAACAGCGGGTGGCCCTTCAGCTTCTCGATGACCGCCGCCACGCCGTCGTGCCGCCCGACGCGCAGGTTGTCACGCTGCGCCACGTCGTGCGTGAGCACCACCCGCGAGTTGGCGCCCAACCGCGACAGCACGGTCAGCAGCACGTTGCGCTCCAGCGACTGCGCCTCGTCCACGATCACGAACGAGTCGTGCAGCGACCGGCCCCGGATGTGGGTCAGCGGCATGACCTCCAGCATGCCGCGGTCCATGATCTCCTCGACGACGTCCTGGCTGACCAGCGCGCCGAGGGTGTCGAACACCGCCTGCGCCCACGGCTGCATCTTCTCGCTCTCGGAACCGGGCAGGTACCCCAGCTCCTGGCCGCCCACCGCGTACAGCGGGCGGAACACCACGACCTTGCGGTGCTGGCGGCGTTCCATGACCGCCTCCAACCCCGCGCACAGCGCGAGCGCCGACTTCCCGGTGCCGGCCCGTCCGCCCAGCGAGACGATGCCGACCTCGGTGTCCAGCAGCAGGTCCAGCGCGACGCGCTGCTCGGCCGACCGACCGTGCAGCCCGAACGCCTCCCGGTCGCCGCGCACCAGCCGCAGCTGCTTGTCCGGCGTGACCCGGCCCAACGCGCTCGACGTGCCCGCGAGCAGCCGCAACCCGCTGTGGCACGGCAGCTCGGCCACGTGCGCGAGGTCGAACAGCGCCGGGTCGATCACGCTGTCGCGGTAGAGCGCGTCCACCACGGTCTGGTCGACGTCCACGTCGGACATCCCGGAGTAGCCGGACAGCGTGACGTCGTGCGCCCGGTACTCCTCGGCGGCCAGGCCGACCGCGCCCGCCTTGACCCGCAGCGGCATGTCCTTGGTGACCAGCGTGACGGCGTTGCCCTCGGCCGCGAGGTTGAGCGCGCAGGCCAGTATGCGGGCGTCGTTGGAGTCCGTGCGGAAACCCGCGGGCAGCACCTCCGGGTCGGAGTGGTTGAGCTCGACGCGCAGCGTGCCGCCGGCCTCGCCGATCGGGACCGGGTGGTCCAGCCGGCCGTGCCGCAGTCGCAGGTCGTCGAGCAGGCGCAACGCCTCCCGGGCGAACCAGCCCAGTTCCGGGTGGTGCCGCTTGCCCTCCAGCTCGCTGATCACCACGAGCGGCAGCACGACCTCGTGCTCGGCGAACCGCGTGGTGGCCAGGGGATCGGAGAGCAGCACGGACGTGTCCACCACGTACGTGTTGGTCGTCGGCGCGCCACGGCGCCGGGAAGTGCTGCGCGATGAGCCTGAGGAACGGCTCGCGGGTCGTCGTGCGTTCACGGCAACTCCCTCACGAACGCGGCACCCGCGTCCGCTCCTCGCTGGGCCAGGCAACCACCCCGATCGACCGGACCGCCTCCGCTAGCTGGAGGCGCGCCGGTCACGAGGGCCGGGTGCCGGCCCTCTCGCGCTCATCACCGCCGGCGGAACCGGCGATACGACGACAGCCACGATCAGGGCCTCCCTGCGCGGTCCGCAGTGGACGCGTCCCGCCAACCGGAAGTTACCTCTGCGGGTCCCTCTTATGCAGGCAGCCACACAGGTGATTCGTCAATTCGTCACCTCGCCGCAAAACTGGCGAAAGACGGCCACTCCGGGTGCGCGTGGCCGACGCCCAGCCGTCACATCGGCGCAACCTGACGTCGTCCACGCAGCTCAGAGCACGTGCGGTCGGCCGTGGCGGGGTCGTGGCGGGTGCCGTCACCCAGGGTCGCCGGACAGCCAGGGCACGCCCGCCGCGACTTCCTCCGCCAACGCCGCCGGCACCAGCGGTTCGTCGAGGAGTCTCAGATAGCGGTCGCCCAAGGTGTCCGTCCGGGCCCGGAGGTCGAGCCACGCCCGGACCAGGCGCACACCTTCCACGTAGGTGGTCGTGTAGGCCCGCCACAGAGGGTCACCGAGGAAGCGCAGCATGTGGCGGGCGCGGCGTTCGGGGACCAGCAGCCAGCGGCACAGGAAGTCGACCACGTCATCCGGGTGGGCACGCCGGTCGTGGAGCATCAGGGCGGCGTCCTGACGCACGGTGAGCAGCCCGGAGAGCGCGCTTTCCACCCGTTCGGCCAGCTCGCCGTCCATCCGCAGGCCGAGGTCGGCCATGATCTCCTCGGTCCAGCGGCCCCAGCCGGCGCCGACCACGGCGTGCAGCCCCAGTTCGGCCATGCCCTCGGCCATCAGGCACTGCGGCGTGTTGATGAGGAACAACGCCTGCTCGGCGTGCCCGCGCTTGCCGACCAGGCCCACCTCCTTGCGGCAGTGCTCGGTGTGGTGGCCGGGGTAGGACTCGTGCGCGACCAGGTGCGGCAGGTTCGACATCCGGTGGCCCAGGTCGGCGTTGATCGCCACGCGCGACCGGAAGCCGCCCAGGTAGTAGTTGAAGCCGCTCCACGGCTTGTCGGTGACGACCTCGTACTCCACCACCTCGTTCGCGGGCAGCTCGAACCGCTGCCGCACGCGGTCGCGCAGCGCGCTGGACAGCGCGTGCACCGTGCCCTTGAGGCGAGGCGGCGGCACCTCGTCCAGCGCGCGGTGGTCGGCGAGCCGTTCGGCCAGCGTGCCGGTGCCGGGCAGCAGCTCGTCCAGGCCGGCGTGCGCGCGGCGGTAGGTGTCCGGGTGACCCGGGCGGATGTCGACCTGGAAGTACGCGCGCACCTCGTCCACGAAGCCGACGCGCACGCCGGCGAGCTTGCGGGCGATCGTCTCGACGGCCACCAGCTGGGCGTCCAGGAAGCGCTTCCGATCCGGTTCCAGGTCGGCGCCCGGCAGCTCGCGGCGCAGCAGGGCGGCCCGCTCGGTCAGCGCCACGGGGTGCGACCTCGGTTCGACGTCCACGGCGCGGCGCAGCGCCCGGTCGCCGGTGAACGAGTCGACCAGCCCCGGCGACAGCCGGTCGAGCCGCAGCCCGAGCAGCAGGTACTCACGCACGATCCGGTCGCCGTCCACGGACTGAAGACCATACGAGATGACCGGCCGGTTTACCACAGGCGAACCGCAGTCACGAATTTTGGCCCGAAAAGACACCGCAATGGGGGACACCCACGTTCGGCGGATCACACAATGGTGTTATGGAGATCCATCCGGGGCGTCTGGTTCGGTAGTTTGCCGGGCAGACAAGACGCACCCACAACCGGGCTTCCGAGCAGCGCTGGATCGACCGGGATACCACAAAGAGGAGTGTTGATAGTGCTGAAGCAGGCAAGCACCGTCGCCGCGATCGTGGCCGGACTGATGATGGTCGGCGGGCCGGCATTCGCCGTGGCGGGCGACCCCCACGAGCACGGTCACGACCATGGCCACGGCCACAGCAACTGGCACGTGAACGAAGGCGGCGAAGAGGGGAACTACGCCGACCAGTTCGGCCTCCTCAACTTCGCCCAGGACTCGGACGTCGCGAGCAACCTGAACGTGTGCGAGGTCGAGGTGAACATCCTCACCATCCCGATCCTCTCGAACAACGACGAGAGCACCTGCATCAACACGGACAACGACGACAACGACGACAACGACAGCCACGGTCACGACCACGACGACTGATCGGCCGTGACCTCGGTGGGTCCGGTCGGCCCCACCGAGGTCGCCGAGGCTCCGAGCCCGTCGAGCCCCGTCGAGCGCAATACCCGCACAATGGCGGCACAGCAGGTGGCGCAATCTCCGGATTCACACCCGAGAACAAAACCGGAAAACGCCGCGTTCACACGATGGTGTCAGCCTGGTGCAATTCATAGCACAAGCCAGTAAGTTACCGGAGCGAGGGCATACCGCCTGAGCCGCCAGACTCCCCGAATGCTCGGAATGTTAGAGCGAGGTTCTGGGCGTCACATCAATTCCCCACTAGAGGAGTGTGTTCCACATGTTCAAGAAGGCAGGCGCTGTCGCCATCGCCGCGGCTGGACTCATGATGCTGGGCTCTCCCGCGTTCGCCACGCCGCACCACGACGACGACCACGGTTACTACACCGCCGTCGGCGAGCTGAACTCCTACGTCGACGTCGAAGAGGGCGAGGAGGGTGACTACGCCGACCAGTTCGGCCTGGTCAACTTCGCTCAGGACTCCGACCTGCTGAGCAACATCAACCTCTGCGAGCTCGAGGTCAACGTCCTGGCGATCCCGATCCTCTCGAACAACGACGAGAGCTACTGCATCAACACGGACGACGACGACAACGACGACAACGGCTGAGTCTCGCTGACCGCTCGTTGACGTCTCGTCGAATCCTCCAAGGGCGGCGCACCCCGGTTCGGGGCGCGCCGCCCTTGGCGTGTCGCGGGTCGTGCCGCGCGCGCCGGGATGCCCGTGGGTCGCGATACCCCTCGTCACCTGCGGGTTCGGTGCCCGCAGGCCCGGTGCTAGGAGCCGAAGCGGCGGTGCCGGATGGCGTAGTCGCGCAGGGCGCGCAGGAAGTCGGTGCGGCGGAACTCGGGCCAGTAGGCCTCGGTGAACCAGAACTCGGAGTGCGCGGACTGCCACAGCATGAACCCGGACAGCCGCTGCTCCCCCGAGGTGCGGATGAGCAGGTCGGGGTCGGGCTGACCGGACGTGTAGAGGTGCTCGGCGATGTGGTCGACGTCCAGGACCTCGGCGAGCTCCTCGATCGTGCCGCCGGACTCGGCGTGCTTCTGCAGGAGCTTGCGGACCGCGTCGGCGATCTCCTGCCGGCCGCCGTAGCCGACCGCGACGTTGACCTCCAGGCCGGTGCGGCCCTTGGTGCGCAGTGCCGCCGCGGACAGTCGGGCGGCGGTCTCGGTCGGCAGCATGTCCAGCGCGCCGACGTGCCGGATGCGCCACGGGTTGCCGGGCTCGGCGAGCTCGTCGACGATGTCGGCGATGATGCCGAGCAACGGGTCCAGTTCCTCGGCCGGCCGGTTGAGGTTGTCCGTGGAGAGCATCCACAGCGTGACGACCTCGACCTCGGCTTCGCGGCACCAGCTCAGCAGTTCCAGGATCTTGCGGGCGCCGGCCCGGTGGCCGTGGGCGACGTCGTCGAAGCCCGCCTCCTTGGCCCACCGACGGTTGCCGTCGAGCACCACGCCGACGTGCCGTGGTCGTTGCTTGCCGTCGAGCCATCGGTTGAGGCGGAACTCGTAACCCTTGAGCAGGACGCTCTTGACCTGTTCGCGAAGACCCACGCTGGAAGAGCGTACGCCGGGTGGGCGCGGTCACGCCGTCGTGTGCTGACCCGGTCACCCGCGCTCCCGTAACCTCGGGGCGTGACCACGTCGACTCAGACCCCACAGCCCGCGCTGCGGCCTCGCCTGCGGGGGTGGCTGCACCTCTGGTCGTTCGTGGTGTCCGTGGGGACGGGCGCGACGCTGGTCGCCCTGGCCGCGGCCACCGTGTCGGCGAAGGCCGCGTTGGCGACGTCCGTGTACGGGGTGACCGTCCTCGGCCTGTTCGGCGTGAGCGCCCTGTACCACCGGGTGAACTGGGTCAGCGTGCGGGCGCGGACGTGGATGAAGCGCCTCGACCACTCGATGATCTTCGTCTTCATCGCCGGCACCTACACGCCGTTCGCGCTGCTGGCGATGCCCCCGGACACGGGCAACGTCGTGCTGCTCGTGGTGTGGGGCGGCGCCCTGGGCGGCGTGACGCTGAAACTGGCCTGGCCGCACGCCCCGCGGTGGCTCGGGGTGCCGATCTACATCGCGCTGGGCTGGGTGGCGGTCTTCGTCCTGCCCGACCTGCTGCACCACGTCGGCGTGGCAGCCCTGGTCCTCCTCCTCGTGGGCGGCCTCCTCTACACCGCCGGCGCCATCTTCTACGCGTCCCGCTGGCCGAACCCCTGGCCGGAAGTCTTCGGCTACCACGAGTTCTTCCACGCGGCCACCGTGCTGGCGGCGCTGTGCCACTACATCGCCATCTGGTTCGCGATCTACTCCTGACCAGCGGTTCGGGGCCAGTGGGAGGCGAAGTCGGCTTCGGTGGCGTGGCGGTGGGTGAAGGTGGTCATGACGGTTCGCAGCCCTCGCAGGAGGGCCGGGCGGCCGATGGTGGCCTCGGTCTCCAGGATGCGGGCCAGGTAGGGGGCGTATGGGCGGTCCGGGAGGGGTTGGTCCGGCAGGTCGTCCCACGGGCGGCTGCGGGGTAGGGCGTTTTCGACGTAGAGGCGGCTCAGGTAGACGGCGAGGCCTTCCACCAGCGGGCCCGTGCTGCTGACAAGGTTGCCCGACCACTGGTGCGCCACCTCGTGGCTGATCACCGTCGCCGCGTGGCGGGCGTTGTCCAGGCGGTCCAGCACGGACTGGTCGACGAGGATCAGACCCGCGGTGGACAAGGCCAGTGACGAGAGGTCGTGGACGAACACCACCTCGCACTTGGGGTACGGGTTCGGGCCCAGCAGGGTCTCGTAGAACCGGGTCGAGTCCGTCACCAGGTCGGCGATGGCGGCGCCGTCCACCGACGCACGGGACCGCGGCACGTACACCGACTCGTGCGCCCGCACGAACGGACCCGCGGCGGCCGACACGGCGAACCTCGACATCGGGACCGTCGGGCTGAACGTGCGGACCTCACCGCCCGCCACGACCGCCGGGCCGTTCGACACGCACGTCCACGACGGCGGCACGGTCACGGTCAGCGCGACCGGCGCCTGGTGCCACCGGTCGCCGAAGTCGCCCATGGTGCGTCGCGCGAAGTCCGGGTAGTTCGTCGCGTACAGGTAGACCTGGCCGTCCACCGGGTCGACCACGCGGCGGAAACCCCGCTCGGCGAACGGGAACAGGGCCTCCACCCGCAGCACGTTCGCGCCCTCCAACGGCACGTCCCACCGCATCGGGCCGCCGTTCAACGACGCGTCGAGCACCTCGTCGGCCTCCAGGTCGACGCGCGAGCGCCCGCCCTGGAAGCGGATCGTGGTGCGGCCCCGGACCTGCGCGGACGACGGGTCCAGCCGCCAGGCCAGGTCGTACGACTCGACTGTGGTCATGATCCACCCCGTTCCCAAGCTAGTCGGGGAACGGGGTGTCGTCACGCCAGGTCCGGGCCTTGCGCCCGCAGGTCGTCCACCCGGGTCATCGCCTCGCGCAACTCGGTCAGCCACGTGTCCGCGTGCTCGCCGACCAGCCGCACGGCCCACGCCAGCGCCTCCGACCGCGACCGCGCGACGCCCGCCGCGACGAGCGTGTCCAGCACCATCCGCTCGGGCTGCCGCAGCCGCGTCATCACCGGCACCGACAGCGTGGTGAACAGCTCCTCCGCGCCACCGAGCCGGGCGCCCCACGCGACCTTGCGCCGGTACCGGTGCTCGGCCTGCCGCGCGATCTCGATCCGCTCGTCCCTGGTCTGCTCCCGGAACCGGCTGATCCGGCCCGACTCGGCCGCCGCGCGCTCGGCGTCGTCGGCGAACGAGCCCTCCACCGCGGGCAGCGTGCCGACGACCAGGATCTCCTCCCGGTCCACCGTCACGACCGGCGCTCCGGTGAACCAGCCGTCGGGCAGCCTGCCGCCGAACCACCCGACCGCGTCGTCCGCCGGCGGCTGCTCGGCCTGCTGCCAGCCGCCCCTGCTTCCCCATCCACGTCGCATCCCGCACCACCTCTGATTACATGATTACAGTGATGCTGACGCTACGCCGGTAACGCCGGACAGCGCGTCCGGTTCGCTACCGGTGGACGGCCAGGGCCTCGACCAGCTCGGCCACCGACGTCACGGGTCGGTCGCACACGTACCCGCGGCACACGTAGGCCGCCGCGCCACCGTCCACCAACGGCCGGTCGGCCAGCAGCGGCGCGGAGTCCGGCGCGCCCGCCACCACCACGCCGCCGCCGTGCACACCACGCCACGCGGCACCGACCAGCTCGGACGCGGCGCCGACCACGGCGACCTGCACGGGCCCGAGCGCCAGCGCCTCGGCCACGCTCAGCCAGTGCCCGGCGAACCGGGGCTCCCGCGCGGCCAGCAGACCGGCGCGACCGAGGGCGGCCTCGGCGGCCTCGCGGTAGGTCGACGGCCCGCCCAGCACGGACGCCGTCACGAGCGCCGAGGCCAACGCCGACGCGCCGGACGGGGTCGCGTTGTCCGACGGGTCCGACGGCCGCTGCACCAACGCCTCGGCGTCGTCCGCCGTGTCGTAGTAGACGCCGGGCTCCTCCCCCGCGAACCGCGCCAGCGCCGTGTCCAGCAGTCCACAGGCCACGGTGAACCACTTGACCTCACCGGTCGCCTGGTGCAGGGCGAGCAGGCCGTCGGCGAGGCAGCCGTAGTCCTCCAGCACGCCCGCCGCCGTGCCCGCCGCGCCGTTGCGGGACGTGCGCAGGAGCCGCCCGTCGACCAGGTGCACGTCCAGGACCAGCGACGCCGCCCGCACGGCCGCCTCCACCCACCGCGGCTCGCCGAACACCGCGCCCGCCTCGGCCAGCGCGGCGACCGCGAGGCCGTTCCACGCCGTCACGACCTTGTCGTCACGTCCCGGCTGCGGCCGGCGGTCGCGTGCCGCCAGCAGCTTCGCCGCGATCCCGTCGTCCGGCGTGCCGAGCATCCGCAACGTCGACGCGCCGTGCTCGAACGTCCCCTCGTCGGTCACGCCGTACAGCGCCGCAGCGCGCGCTCCGGTCGCCATCCCGAGCACCTGGACGAGCTGCGCGGGCGTCCACACGTACGTCAGGCCCTCGACGCCCTCGGTGTCCGCGTCCAACGACGCCGCGAACCCGCCCTCCGCCGTGCCGAGGTCGCGGATCAGGAACTCGGCCGTCTCGCGGACCACCTGGCGGTACCGCGGGTTGTCGTCACGCCGGCTCAGGTGCGTGTACGCGCGCAGCAGCAGAGCGTTGTCGTACAACATCTTCTCGAAGTGCGGCACGACCCAGGCCGCGTCCACGCTGTACCGCGCGAACCCGCCCGCCAGCTGGTCGTACAGCCCGCCGTTCGCCATCGCGTCGCACGTCGTCCGCGCCATCGACAGCGCCTCCACCGATCCGGTCCGCTCGTGGTGGCGCAGCAGGAACTCCAGCGCCATCGACGGCGGGAACTTCGGCGCGCCGCCGAACCCGGCGTTGGCCCGGTCGAAGTGCCCCAGCAGCGACACCACCGCGCCGGCCAGCACCTCCTCGTCCACAGTGGACTGCGGCAGCGGCTTGAACGCCAGCTGCGCCACGATCCCGGCCGCCGACTCGCGCACCTCGTCGCCCTGCTCGCGCCACGCGTGGTCGATGGCCTCCAGCACCTGCCGGAACGACGGCAGGCCCGGCCGGGGCGACGGCGGGTAGTAGGTGCCCGCGTAGAACGGCTCGCCGTCGGGGGTGAGGAAGCACGTCATGGGCCAGCCGCCGTGCCCGCTGAGCGCCTGCGTGACGGCCATGTAGACCGCGTCCACGTCCGGCCGCTCCTCGCGGTCCACCTTCACGTTCACGAAGTGCTCGTTCATGTACGCCGCGGTGGCCTCGTCCTCGAACGACTCGTGCGCCATCACGTGGCACCAGTGGCACGCCGCGTACCCGACCGAGAGCAGCACCGGCACGTCCCGCTCGCGCGCCTCCTCGAACGCCTCCGGCGACCACGGGCGCCAGTGCACCGGGTTCTCGGCGTGCTGGAGGAGGTACGGGCTGGTCGAGGACGCGAGCCGGTTCGTCATGGCTCCACAGTAATTCCCGGACAACCGCCGGACCCGTCGATCAGACTGGGGGCATGGAGCCCTCCGGTGAGCCGTTACCGCACGACCTGCGCCACGAGACCGGGCCGTTCGACGTGGTCGGCGACGTGCACGGGTGTCACGTGGAACTACGCCACCTGCTGCGCGAACTGGGCTACTCCGACGAAGGCGCGCACCCGGAGGGGCGCAAGGTGGCGTTCCTGGGCGACCTCGTGGACCGCGGCCCGGACACGCCGGGCGTGCTGCGGCTCGCGATGGCCATGGTGGCGGCGGGCAACGCCGTGTCCGTGCGCGGCAACCACGAGGAGAAGCTGGTGCGCGCGCTGAAGGGGCACCAGGTCCAGGTGAGCCACGGCCTGGAGCAGTCGTTGGACCAACTGGCCCGCGAGACCCCGCGGTTCCGCGCCGAGGTGCTGGCGTTCTGCGACTCCCTGGTGCCGCACTACGTGCTGGACGGCGGCAAGCTCGTCATCGCCCACGCCGGGCTGCCCGAGCGCTTCCACGGCAGCGAGTCGCCGCGGATGCGGTCGCTGGCGCTCTGGGGCGTGGGCACGGGCGAGTACGACTCACGCGGCTTCCCCGTCCGCTACCCGTGGGCGCGCGACTACCGGGGCGCCGCCATGGTCCTCTATGGACACACACCGGTCGCGGAACCGGAGTGGGTGAACGGAACCCTGTGCCTGGACACGGGCTGCGTGTTCGGCGGCAGGCTGACCGCGCTGCGCTACCCGGAACGGGAACTGGTCTCCGTCCCCGCCCGGCGGACCTGGTACGAGCAGTAGGACGGGCGGGACCTAGCCGTCCTTCCGCGCGCCGCCGTTGCCGTTGCCCGCCTTCGCCCCGGGCTTGGCTCCCGGCTCGGCCGCGGGCTCGGCCCCGGGCTTGGTCTCGGGCTCCGGCTCGTCGAACGACGCGGGCAGCTTCTTCAGGTGCTTGCTCATCGACTTGACCAGGAAGACCACGGCGATGAAGAACAGCACCAGGACCAGCAGGCCCAGCGGGGAGGACTTGCCGAAGTCCTCCTGCTGGCCGCCCGGGTCCTTGTCCGTGGACGGCTGCTGGGCCAGGACGACCGCCGTGGTCTGCTCCCACGGGATCGGGTCGAACGAACTCACGCGGTCACCCTCTCCCGGACGCCCGCGAACAGGTCGTCCTCGGGCACGGTGCTGTCGACCAGCGACCGCGCCAACTCGTACTCCTCCGTCGGCCACACCGAGCGCTGCATCTCCAGCGGCACGGCGAACCAGCGGCTCTCCGGGTCGATCTGGGTGGCGTGGGCCTTGAGGGCCTCGTCGCGCACCGGGAAGAAGTCGGCGCACTCGACGCGGGTGGTGACCCGCTCGATGACGTCCGGCTTGTCGGTGTCCCAGCCCGCCAGCCACTCGGCGTACGGGGACTCCTGGCCCTCGGCGATCAGGGCCTCGTGGAACGCGGTCAGCTTCGCGCGGGAGAAGCCGTGCGAGTAGTACAGCTTCAGCGGCTGCCACGGCTCGCCCAGCTCGGGGTGGCGCTCCGGGTCGCCGGCCGCGTCGAACGCGGCGATCGACACCTCGTGGCAGCGGATGTGGTCGGGGTGCGGGTAGCCGCCGTTCTCGTCGTAGGTGACGATCACGTGCGGCCGGAACTCGCGGATCACCTGGACCAGCGGCGGCGTCGACTCCTCCAGCGGGGTCAGCGCGAAGCAGCCCTCGGGCAGCGGCGGCAGCGGGTCGCCCTCGGGCAGGCCCGAGTCGACGAAGCCCAGCCAGCGGTGCTGCACGCCCAGGATCTCGGCGGCGCGGGCCATCTCGGCGCGGCGGACCTCGGCGATGTTCTCCAGCACGTCGGGGCGGTCCATGGCGGGGTTGAGGATGCTGCCCGCCTCACCGCCCGTGCAGGTCACGACCATGACCTCGTGGCCCTCGGCCACGTAGCGGGCCATCGTGGCGGCGCCCTTGCTGGACTCGTCGTCGGGGTGCGCGTGCACCGCCATCAGGCGCAGCTTCTCAACCATGACGGTGGTGCTCCTCCTCGCCCCTGCCGAACCTGTCTGGTCCGGCCCCTGCGACACTCAACGCGGTGGTCGAGGGACATTGTTCCCCACGGGCGGGAAGGCTTTGGACAGTGGCACTGCCGGAGGGTCGGTACGGCACACCGCGCAGGTCCCTGCCCAGGTGGGCGCGCTGGTCACTCCCCGTGATCGCGGTGCTGGTGGGCGGGGTCGTCGCGTGGGTCGGCTACCGCAACCTCGGCACGATGCCCGTCGAGGCCAAGCAGACCGCGTTCACCGTGGTGGACGGCAGCACGGTCGAGATCACGTTCGAGGTGGTCAGGCAGACGCCGGAGCAGTCCGTGGTGTGCATCGTGCGCGCGCGTTCCGGGGACGGCGACGAGGCCGGCCGGCGGGAGGTCCTGGTCGAGCCGGGAGCCGGCACGGTGCGTGCGACGACCGTGCTGCGGACGTCCAAACCACCGGTCACCGGTGAGGTCTTCGGCTGCTCCTACCAGGTTCCGGCGTACCTGTCCACGAGGTAGCGGCCAAGCGGGTGATCTGCGGGTTTAGTGGCGTATCCGGGAACAAAACGCCGTCGTCGAACGTTCTGTGTCTGTTACTCTGGCCTTTCAGCACGGCCCCGACGCGGGCCGTGTTTTTCCGTTCCGGGCTGGTGCGCCCGGGAACTGCCAGCCCACGCCGTGGGCCGGAGCAAGACGAGGAGTTGGTGACCGTGAGCGACACCGAGGTGACCTGGCTGACCCAGGAGGCCTACGACCGGCTCAAGGGGGAGCTGGACGAGATGATCGAGAATCGCCCGGTCATTGCTGCGGAGATCAACGCGCGTCGCGAAGAGGGTGACCTCCGCGAGAACGGCGGGTACCACGCGGCCCGTGAGGAGCAGGGCAAGCAGGAAGCCCGCATCCGCCAGCTCCAGGAGCTGTTGAGGGTCGCCAAGGTCGGCGAGGCGCCCACGGTGTCGGGTGTCGCGGCGCCCGGCATGGTGCTCACAGTGCGTTACGACGGGGATGACGAGACGGAGGAGTTCCTGCTCGCCACCCGTGAGGAGGGCGCGCACGGCGCCCTGGAGGTCTACTCGCCCTCGTCGCCGCTGGGCAAGGCGTTGCTCGGCGCGAAGGAGGGCGAGGCGCGTCAGTACGAGCTGCCGAACGGCAGCACGATGAAGGTCACTCTGATCAAGGCCGTGCCGTACGCCGGCTGACCCCAGACACCGGGAGGGCGGCCACCACGCGGGGTGGCCGCCCTTCTGCTGTCGCGCCACCTGTTCCGTTCGTCACGTGACCGTTGCTCAGGTGGCCGTTCGTTCGTCAGGTGACCCGTTCCAGCAGGGGCCGCACGCGGGGCGGCACCGGCGTGGAGAGCGCGATCGACGTGGACAGCCGCTGCACGCCCGGCACGTCCACGATCGAGTCGATCACCCGTTGCAGGTCGGCGTTGGACCGGGCGACGACCCGCGCGAACAGGTCGCCCGGCCCGGTCGTCGCGTGCACCTCGCACACCTCGTTGATCGCGGCCAGGCCCTGCGACACCTCGTGCCGCCGGCCCTGGGCGATCTCCAGCACGGCGAACGCGGTGAGGCCGTAGCCCATCGCGGCCAGGTCGAGCGCGGGCGGGAAGCCCGTCAGCACGCCGCGCGCCACCAGCCGGTCCAGCCGGGCCTGCACCGTGCCGCGGGCCACGCCGAGGCGCCGTGAGCACTCCAGCACGCCCAGCCTCGGCTCGTCGGTGAGCAGCAGCAGCAGCCGTGCGTCCAGAGCGTCGACGGCCTGGTCAGAGTGTTCAGCTTGCGGGTCCGAAGGCATATTTCACTGTACAGAACGTCCAGTGAAACCGGTGACTGTTGCTCACCCTGACCAGGCGCGCACATCCTGTGGAGCATGACGCAGCAGCTTGACGACGTGAGCTACGACCAGCTCCGCCAGCTCGTGGGCCTGGTCGACTACGACGGGACGCGTGACCCGTTCCCCGTCCGCTCGATGGACGCCGTGGTCTTCGTGGTCGGCAACGCGACCCAGACCGCTTGGTTCTACCAGGTCGCCTTCGGGATGCGGCTCGTCGCCTACGCCGGGCCGGAGACCGGGCAGCGGGACCACAAGTCCTTCGTGCTCAAGTCCGGCTCGGCGCGGTTCGTGATCAACGGTGGCGTGCGGCCGGACAGCCCGCTGCTCGACCACCACCGCAAGCACGGTGACGGCGTGGTGGACCTCGCGCTGGAGGTCGCCGACGTCGACCGGTGCGTCGAGCACGCGCGGGCGCAGGGCGCGACCGTCCTCGTGGAGCCGCACGACCTCACCGACGAGCACGGCACCGTCCGGACCGCGGCCATCGCGACCTACGGCGAGACCCGCCACACGCTGGTCGACCGGTCGAGGTACCGCGGGCCGTACCTGCCGGGGTACGAGGCGCGGGAGAGCACGGTCGTGCGGCCGGCGGGCGCGCCGAAGCGGTTGTTCCAGGCGGTCGACCACTGCGTGGGCAACGTCGAGCTCGGCCGGATGGACCACTGGGTCGAGTTCTACAACCGGGTGATGGGCTTCGTGAACATGGCGGAGTTCATCGGCGACGACATCGCCACCGACTACTCGGCGCTGATGAGCAAGGTCGTCTCCAACGGCAACCACCGGGTGAAGTTCCCGCTCAACGAGCCCGCCGTGGCCAAGCGGAAGTCGCAGATCGACGAGTACCTGGAGTTCTACGAGGGCGCCGGCGTGCAGCACATCGCGCTCGCGACCAACGACATCGTGACCACGTTGACCGCGATGCGCGCGGCCGGCGTGGAGTTCCTGGAGACGCCCGACTCGTACTACGACGACCCGGAGCTGCGGGCGCGCATCGGTGAGGTGCGCGTGCCGATCGAGGTGCTCAAGGAGCACCGGATCCTGGTCGACCGGGACGAGGACGGCTACCTGCTGCAGATCTTCACCAAGCCGATCGGGGACCGGCCGACGGTGTTCTACGAGCTGATCGAGCGGCACGGGTCGCTCGGCTTCGGCAAGGGCAACTTCAAGGCCCTGTTCGAGGCGATCGAGCGCGAGCAGGAGCGCCGGGGCAACCTCTAGCTCCGCGGTCTCCCGCAGCTGCTGCTTCGGGAACGGGCCGGTCCGGGCACCCCGGGCCGGCCCTTTCGCGTCGGATCCTGTCGGAACGCTGACGATGGCCGTACCGCACGCGCCGGGACCGGTACTCTCGGTGCGGGGATATCTCACACAGCATTCACCTGGAGGGTGGCATGGCGCTCGCGGCACGGGTCACCGCGGTGCTCCCGCTCGTCGGCGCGGTGGCCACGGCCGTGGCGTTGACCGGCGCGGCCTTCTTCACCGTGGCCCACGCGGGGTGCGCGGACGCGGGCCGGTTCGTGGACCGCGACGGCGTGGTGGAGTTCGTCGGCGGGTGCGTGGACGGGCACGAGCTGCCCGCCGTGCCGCGGGTGGAGAACGCCCGGTACGACGTCAAGCCCTGACGTCCGCGCGCGTTTGGGCGATAGTGGACCCATGTGTCGCAACATCAGGGTGCTCCACAACTTCGAACCGCCCGCCACCGAGGACGAGGTCCACGCGGCGGCCGTCCAGTACGTGCGCAAGGTGAGCGGGGCCACGCGTCCGTCGGCGGCGAACCAGGAGGCGTTCGACGCGGCCGTCGAGGCGGTGGCCGAGGCCACTCGCGTTCTGCTGGAAGCGCTGGTCACGCAGGCCCCGCCCCGTGACCGCGAGATCGAGGCCGCCAAGGCCAAGGAACGCTCCGCCGCCCGCTTCGGCCCTCGCTGACCCGCGCGAGTCCTACGTTCACGCCTCGTGAGTCGTACCTCCACGCCCCGCGTGTCCTACGTTCGGAACGACCGTGTCCTACGTTCAGGACACCCGAGTTGAACGCTCAGCGCAGCACGAACCCCGCGTCCAGCTACCTCGGACGCGGGGTTCGCCTGTTCTGAGCGTTGAATTCGGGTGTTCCGAACGTAGGACACGCGTGTCCTGAACGTAGGACACGCGCGTTCTGAACGTAGGACACGCGAGGCGTGAGCGTAGGACTCTCGGGTCAGTCGAGGGCGGTCAGGAGGTCGGCGATCAGGTCGTCGGCCGACTCGATGCCCACGGACAGGCGGATCAGGTCGGCGGGGACCTCCAGGAGCGAGCCCGCGGTGCTGGCGTGGGTCATCCGACCCGGGTGCTCGATCAGGGATTCGATGCCGCCCAGCGACTCGGCCAGGAGGAACAGCTTGGTGCGGGAGCACACGCGCAGCGCCGCCTCCTCGCCGCCCGCCACGCTGAACGAGATCATCCCGCCGAACCGGCGCATCTGCTTCGCCGCGATCTCGTGGCCGGGGTGCTCGGGCAGGCCCGGGTAGTACACCCGCGTCACCTTCGGGTGCCTGACCAGGGCTTCGACGACCTTCTCGGCGTTGTCCGAGTGCTTCTCCATGCGCACTTCGAGCGTCTTGATGCCCCGCAACGTCAGCCAGGCGTCGAACGGCCCCGGCACGGCCCCCGCGCCGTTCTGCAGGAAGCCGAACTGCGCGTCGAGCTCGTCGTCCGACGTGATCAACGCCCCGCCGATGACGTCCGAGTGCCCGCCGACGTACTTGGTCGTCGAGTGCAGCACGACGTCCGCGCCCAGCTCCAGCGGGCTCTGCAGGTACGGCGAGGCGAACGTGTTGTCGACCACGAGCAGCGCGCCCGCCGAGTGCGCCACCTGCGCGAGCAGCGCGATGTCGGCGATGTTGAGCAACGGGTTGGTCGGCGTCTCGACCCAGACGACCTTGGTGTTGGGCCGGATCGCCGCGCGCACCGCGTCGACGTCGGACAGCGGCGCCGGCGTGTGCTCGACGCCCCAGTGCGACAGCACCTTGTCGATCAGCCGGAACGTGCCGCCGTACGCGTCGTTCGGGATGACGACGTGGTCACCGGGACGACACATCGCGCGCAGGGCCGTGTCGGTCGCGCCCATGCCGGAGGCGAACGCGCGGCCGTGCCGCCCGCCTTCGAGCGCCGCCAGGCACTCCTCCAGCGCGGCACGGGTCGGGTTGCCGGTGCGGGAGTACTCGAACCCCCCGCGCAGCCCGCCCACGCCGTCCTGCGCGTAGGTGGAGGTGGCGTAAATCGGCACGATGACCGAGCCCGTGGTCGGGTCGGGGTCCTGCCCGGCGTGGATAGCCCTGGTCGCGAAACCGTAGGGGCCGGTGTCCGTCATGCACTCAGGGTACGGCGACCTGAAAAGCAACCGCCCGTCGACCGGAAGGCCGACGGGCGGTCGGGTGAATCGGTGTCCGACCTAAGTCACCACTGCTGGGGCGGCTGCTGGCCGTACGGGTTCTGCTGCTGAGGCTGGCCGTACGGGTTCGACGCGGGCGCCTGGCCGTACGGGTTGGGCTGCTGCTGGCCGTAGCCACCGGAGTAGCCACCGGGAGCCGCGCCCTCGGGGGCGTTGACCACGATGGTGCCCATGATCTTGTCGGCCCACGTCTGCTTCTTGGCTTCCCACAACGGCGCGAACCAGCCCGCGTAGCAGGGCAGCGAGTCGACGAAGTGGCACAGGTGGCGCACGAAGGCGTTGCCGAAGCCGATCGGCTGCCCCGTCTCCTCCTTGATGAGCTTGATCTTCGCGATCTTCTTGCCCATCGACTGGCCGGTGGTGCCCGCCAGGTACCAGGAGTTGTAGACGATGAAGCCGAGCAGGGCCAGGTAACCGACGCCGCTGAGGATCAACGAGATCGTCGGGTCGCCGGTCGCCGCGCCGATGCCGGCCAGGATGCCGACGATCAGGCCGGGCGCGAAGTAGTCGATCAGGAAGCCGACCGCGCGACTGCCCCACTCCGCGTAACCGCCCGAGGGCGCGGCGTAAGCGGGCTGCGCGGCGTAAGCCTGCTGCGCGCCCCACGCCTGCTGCTGTTGCTGCTGCGGCTGGCCGTACGGGTTCGACGCGGGCGCCTGGCCGTAGGGGTTCGACGGCGGCTGCTGGCCGTACTGCTGCGGCGGCTGCTGGCCGTACGGGTTCTGCTGCTGCGGCTGGCCGTACGGGTTCTGCTGGCCGTACTGCTGCTGCGGCTGCTGGCCGTACTGGGGCGGCTGCTGCGCCGGGAACGCGCCGGAGCCGGGCTGCTGCGCCGGCTGACCGTACGGGTTGGAGCCGGGCTGCTGCGTCGCGCCCGGCGGCACGACCTGGGTCGCGTCCGGGTTCGGCTGGACCTGCTGCGGTCCGGAGGGCACGACCTGGGTCGCCTCCGGCGGCGGGAACGCAGGGGGCTGGCCGCCGCCGGGCACGACCTGGGTCGCGTCGGCGTTCGGGGGCTGGGCACCCTGCCCCTGCTCCTGCTGGTTGTGACCGCCGAACTGCTGGTTTCCTGGCGGCTGCGGAGCGTTCATCGGAGTTTCCAACCCCCTTGGCACGGGCCGTAGGTGTATGAGTCGGTGGCCAACGCTAGCGGATGCCGTGCCCCCGGCCACGCACAACCGGTCAACCTGTCCCGATCCGCGACGAGGATCGGGACACGTCGACAGGGGTCCGACCGGGAATCGGCGTCCGCTCGGCGACCGGTCAGCGACCGGCGAGGAAACCCAGGATGTCCTGCCGGGTGACGACGCCGGCCGGCTTGCCGTCCTCCAGCACCAGCGCACCGTCCGCTGAGGACAGTGCCGCCATGGCCGAGCTGATCGACTCGCCCGCGCCGATCGTGGGCAGCTTCAACGACATGTGCCGGTCGAGCCGGTCGGTCAGCTGCGCCTTGCCGGTGAACAGCGCGTCGAGCAGGTCCCGCTCGTTGACCGCGCCCGCCACCTCGGCGGCCATCACCGGCGGCTCGGCGTTGACGACCGGCATCTGCGAGACGCCGTACTCGCGCATGATCGCGACCGCCTCGGCGACCGTCTCGTTCGGGTGGCCGTGCACGAGGTCGGGCACCGTGCCGTCCTTGCGCCGCAGCACGTCGCCGACCGTCGCGCCGGAGGTGTCGGGCGACAGGAAGCCGTACTGGGCCATCCACTTGTCGTTGAACACGCTCGACAGGTAGCCGCGCCCGCCGTCGGGCAGCAGCACCACGATCACGTCGTCCGGGCCCGCGGTCTCGGCGACCCGCAGCGCCGCCGCGACGGCCATGCCGCACGAGCCGCCGACGAGCAGCCCCTCCTCGCGGGCAAGTCGCCGGGTGATCTCGAACGAGTCGCTGTCGCTCACCGCGACGATCTCGTCGCAGACGTCGCGGTCGTAGGCGTCCGGCCAGAAGTCCTCGCCGACGCCCTCCACCAGGTACGGCCGGCCGGTGCCGCCGGAGTAGACCGAGCCCTCGGGGTCCGCGCCGATGACCTTCACCCGGCCCTCGGAGACCTCCTTGAGGTACTTGCCCGTGCCCGAGATCGTGCCGCCGGTGCCGACGCCCGCGACGAAGTGGGTGATCCGGCCGTCGGTCTGCCGCCACACCTCCGGGCCGGTGCCGTGGTAGTGGCTGGCCGGGTTCTCCGGGTTGGCGTACTGGTTGGGCTTCCACGCGCCGGGGATCTCGGCGACCAGGCGGTCGGAGACGTTGTAGTAGGAGTCGGGGTGCTCCGGCGCGACCGCGGTCGGGCACACCACGACCTCGGCGCCGTACGCCTTGAGCACGTTGCGCTTGTCCACGCTGACCTTGTCCGGGCAGACGAAGACGCACTTGTAGCCCTTCCGCTGGGCCACGAGCGCCAGGCCGACGCCGGTGTTGCCCGAGGTGGGCTCGACGATCGTGCCGCCGGGCTTGAGCTCGCCGCTGCGCTCGGCCGCCTCGACCATGCGCAGCGCGATGCGGTCCTTCACGCTGCCGCCGGGGTTGAGGTACTCGACCTTGGCGAGGATGAGCGGCCGGCGGCCCTCGGCCACCGCGTTCAGCCTCACCAACGGCGTGTTGCCGACCAGGTCTACGACGCTCTCGACGTACTCCACGACGGACCTTCCACTTCTTGAGATGACCCGCTGAGCGTATATGGGTGGCGGCGGGTTCGGCCCGGTGGACGATGGGCATCGGGAGAGTGGAGGGTCCGATGCGGGGGTTTCGGCTCCTCGCGCTGGTCGCGGGGGTGTTGGGCGGGTTGACCGGCGTGGCGTACGGGCTGGTCAGCGAGCAGTCGCGGCGGGCGCGGGTGGTGATCGGGGTGCCCGAGGCGCCGCCGTTGCGCGCCGACGCCGTGTACGGGGACGGCGACGGGCCGCCGGTGCGGTTCGCCGTGCTGGGTGACTCGATGGCGGCCGGGCTCGGGGTGGACGACCCGGCCGAGCTGCCGGGGGTGGTGCTGGCGACGGGGTTGGCCGACGAGGTGGGCGCGCCCGTGCGGCTGGAGACGTACGCGATCTCCGGGTCCACGTCCCGCGACCTGGCGGCGCAGGTGGACCGGGCGGTGGCCGACCCGCCGGACGTGGCGCTGGTGATCATCGGCGCGAACGACGTGACCACGCGGCTGTCGATCCCGGGGTCGGCGGCGCTGCTGGGCGCGCAGGTGCGGCGGCTGCGCGCGGCGGGGGTCGGTGTCGTCGTCGGCACGTGCCCCGACCTGGGCACGGTGCGGCCGATCGCGGAACCGGCGCGGTCGCTGGCGCGGGAGTGGTCGCGGCGGTTGGCGTGGGCGCAGCGGGTCGAGGTGGAACGGGCGGGCGG
Source organism: Actinosynnema sp. CA-299493 (assembly GCF_050946825.1). Lineage (NCBI taxonomy): Bacteria > Bacillati > Actinomycetota > Actinomycetes > Pseudonocardiales > Pseudonocardiaceae > Actinosynnema > Actinosynnema sp. CA-299493. The sequence goes on along the minus strand of NZ_CP191993.1, from coordinate 786,108 downwards.
CGTGGCGGTGGCGCTGGGCGACCTGCTCGCGGCGGAGTTCCGGGCGCGGCACGCCGACTACTTCAGCCGGGACCGGTTCCACCCGAGCGCGACCGGGTACGAGGCGGCGACGTCGGTCCTGCTGGCTCCGCTGTGCGGCGTCCTTCGTCACGAGTGGTGGCCGCGCTGAACGGGCGTTAACTAGGCTGCACGTCACACGTTGCGGCGAAACAAAGGAGTTCCGTAATGCCTGAGGCCGTGATCGTCTCCACCGCCCGGTCGCCCATCGGGCGCGCGGGCAAGGGCTCGCTGAAGGACGTCCGAGGCGACGACCTGACCGTGCAGGTCCTCAAGGCCGCGCTGGCGAAGGTCCCGCAGCTCGACCCGAACGACATCGACGACCTCATGCTCGGCTGCGGCCAGCCCGGCGGCGAGCAGGGCTTCAACCTGGCCCGCGTGGTGGCCGTGCTGTCCGGGCACGACGCCCTGCCCGGCACGACGGTGAACCGCTACTGCGCGTCGAGCGTGCAGACGACCCGGATGGCACTGCACGCGATCAAGGCCGGCGAGGGCGACGTGTTCATCAGCGCCGGCGTGGAGACGGTGTCGAGCTTCGCGCGCGGGTCGTCCGACGGGTGGCCGGGCACGCACAACCCGGCGTTCGCCGAGGCCGGGGCCCGCACGGCGGCCGTGGCGGAGTCCGGCGCGTCGGAGTGGGTCGACCCCCGGGCGAACGGGCAGGTGCCCGACGTCTACATCGCCATGGGGCAGACGGCGGAGAACCTGGCGCTGGCCAAGGGCGTGACGCGGCAGGAGATGGACGAGTTCGGCGTGCGGTCGCAGAACCTCGCCGAGAAGGCCATCGCCAACGGCTTCTGGGCGCGCGAGATCACGCCCGTGACGCTGCCGGACGGCACGGTCGTGTCGACCGACGACGGCCCGCGACCCGGCGTGACCATCGAGGGCGTGTCGGGGCTCAAGCCGGTGTTCCGGCCGGACGGGCGGGTCACGGCGGGCAACTGCTGCCCGTTGAACGACGGCGCGGCGGCGCTCGTGATCATGAGCGACGTGAAGGCGAAGGAGCTGGGCGTCACGCCGTTGGCGCGGATCGTGTCGACCGGCGTGTCCGGGCTGTCGCCGGAGATCATGGGGCTCGGGCCGGTCGAGGCGTCCAAGCGGGCGTTGGCGCTGGCCGGGATGTCCATCTCGGACATCGACCTGGTGGAGATCAACGAGGCGTTCGCGGCGCAGGTCATCCCGTCGTACCGGGACCTGGGCATCGACCTGGACCGGCTCAACGTCAACGGCGGCGCGATCGCCGTGGGTCACCCGTTCGGGATGACCGGCGCGCGGATCACCACGACGTTGATCAACTCGCTGCAGTTCCACGACAAGCAGTTCGGCCTGGAGACCATGTGCGTGGGCGGTGGTCAGGGCATGGCGATGGTGATCGAACGGTTGAGCTGAACCGCGTCACGATTACCGTTACCCCTCGTCCTACCTTCGAGCAGGGGAGGCCGGGTGACGATGCCGTACGTGTGGTGGCACAGCGGGTACGACCGGCTGTGCCACGCCTTCGCCGAGCGCCAGGCCTCGGAGGCGTACTTCGAGGCGGCGTGCGCCCACTCCGTGCCGCCGGAGCACGTGCTGCGGTCGCGGAGCGGGACGTTGTGCGTGCCGTGCCTGGTCCAGGTCGGTTCGGCGATGGAGGACGACCACACCTGGCGCGGCTGACCACCCGGCCCCGCGCGTTCCGAGCGTTCAACTCGGGGGTCCTGGACGTAGGACTCGCGCGTTCCGAACGTAGGACTCGCGGGTTCTGGAGGTAGGACACGCGGGCGCTGGAGGTACGACACGCGCGAAGGGCGCCGCCCGGCGGTGGCCGGGGGCGCCCTTCGGGTGCGGGTGCGACTAGTCGTTCTGGAAGTACGACAGCAGTCGCAGGATCTCCAGGTACAGCCAGACCAGCGTGGTCATCAGGCCGAACGCGGCCAGCCAGGCGTACTTGGCGGGCAGCGCGCCGCGGATCATCTCGTTGGCCGCCTCGAAGTCCAGCAGGAAGCTGAACGCCGCGATGCCGATGACCACCAGGCTGAAGATGATCGCCAGGGTGCCGCCGTCACGCAGGCCCATGTTCACGCCGAACATGCCCATGACCAGGTTGCCGAGCATGAGCACGGCCGCGCCGACGGTCGCGCCGATGACCCACTTGGTCAGCCGCGGGGTGACCCGGATCGCGCCCGTCTTGTAGACCACGAGCATCGCGCCGAACACACCGAACGTGCCCAGGATCGCCTGCCAGGCGATGCCCGGGAAGATCGACTCGAACACGCCGGTGATGGCGCCGAGGAACACGCCCTCCGCCGCCGAGTAGGCGAGCACCATCGGGCCGCTCGGCGTGCGCTTGAAGATGATGATCAGGGCCAGGACCAGCCCGATGAGCATGCCGGGCACCGCGAGCGCGAACGGCGCGATCTGGCCCGAGAGCACCAGCCACGCCGAGACGAACCCGGTGAGGATGGCCACACCGAGCGTCGTCGCGGTCTTGGTGACCACGTCGTCGATCGTGATGGGCCGCTCGCCGGTGGTCGGCGGCGCGCCCTGGTAGCCGCCGTACTGCTGCGCCTCATAGGGCTGGCCGAAGCCTGCGTGGTTACCGCTACCGCCGCTGGTCGGCAGGTTGCGGAACGCGGGGTTGCTGGTGGTACGCACCTCGTCCTCCTGTGGCGTGCTGACGCCGTCACGGGGTTCAACGACCACACGAGTCGATCGGTTCCCGTCGGGTAAAAGCGACTTTACTCGGACTGTCGATCTCGAATCCACACCCCGCGCTGCGGAGCGTAGTCGGCGTTCCACCCCCCTGGTGGCTTGTCGACGTGATCTCGGACCCGTAAGGCTCAGTCCCGGCAGCTCTCACCGACCGGCGACGCCCACCGGCGCGCCCGAGGGGTTCAGGACATCATGGTGTGGAGACGACTCGCCGGCGCGGTGCTCGCGGCCGGTCTGACCTTGCTCGTCGTGCCCGTCACAGCCGGGGCGCAGGCGCAGCAGGGCATCGGCTACGAGACGGACCCGCAGGGTTACCGGGGCAAGCCGGCGGGTGGGGACTGGCTCGGCTCCTACCTGTGGCGCGGGCAGCAGGTGTGGTGCGTGCAGTACTCGCTGCTCGCGCCGGACAGCTCGGTCGAGTACAAGGAAGGCGACGAGCTGCTCACCAAGGGCGGCGCGCGGCTCCCCGACGACGTGGCGGGCAGCATCTCGTACCTCCTGCTGAGGTACTCGAACACCCAGTCGGCCGACGAGTCGGCGGCGCTGGCGCACCTGCTGCACACGTGGACGGCGCGCGAGGACCCGGCCAAGGGCATCTCCCTCGACCCGAACAGCGACTTCCGGCACATCGCCTACAACGCCGACTTCCACTTCCAGCAGCTCGGGCGCTTCGGCCAGGCCCAGCAGGCGGTGGGCAGGCTGGAGGCCGAGGCGGCGGCCAACCGCGGCCCGTGGGCGGCGAAGGTGAGCGCCCCGGAGAAGGAGCAGGTCATCGGCACCCCCGACACGTGGGTGGTCGACATCACCAAGACCGACGGCGGCCAGGTGGCCGGCGCGCCGCTGAGCGTGGAGCTGACCGACGCGACGCTGGAGTCCGGCGCCGCCACCGGTGAGCTGACCACCTCCACCGACGGCGAGTCGCTCGCGGTGAAGGTCGTGCCGACCGGGCCGAACCCGTCGTTCACGGTGAAGCTGGACAGCCCGGCCGACCGGCCCAAGGTGCACATCCCGGCCGACGACGACATGCAGCGGATCGTCACCACGGGCGGCGAGAAGAAGCTGGCCGCGAACGCGTCGACGACCGCGAAGACCCCGCCGGGTGTGGTGAAGGTCGCCAAGACCGACGCCGAGACCGGCAAGGCGATCGCGGGCGTGACGCTGAAGGTGACCTCGGCCGACGGCTCGAAGCCCGCGAAGCGGCAGGACGACACCGAGCTGACCGGGCCCGAGGGCACGCCGCTGGTGCTCCAGACCGCGGCCGACGGCACCGCGACCGTGCCCGACCTGCGCACGCCGCAGGAGGTCTGCCTGGTCGAGGTCGCGCCGGCCAAGGGCTACGAGGAGTTCTTCGACCCCACCGCGCCGCCCAAGGTGTGCGGGACCGTCGAGGCGGGCCAGACGCTGGCGCTGGCGTTGACCAACAAGCCAGACAAGCCGGTCGTCCCGATCACGATCGCGGCCGGGTCCCAGGGCGCCGGCGTGGTCGCGAAGGCCGCGTACACCAGCGAGGTGTCGGCCGGCGCGCTGGTCGGGTTCGGCGGCGTGGTGCTGATCGGCGCGGCGTTGGTCGGCCTCCTGGTGCGGCGACGGGCGGCCTCGCGGTCGTGAAGGCTTTGCTGACGGGCGCGGCGGTGGCGGCTCTGCTCGCCTCCGCCGCGCTCGTCTCCACCCAGGCGCCGGACGTGGTCCTCGCGGGCCGGCCGGTCCCCGGTGACGCCGTCGTGCCGCACCCGTTGGGCGACAGCGCGCGCTCCGGACGTGGAGTGGACCTGGCGGGCATGCCGGCCGGTGCGAACCAGCCCGCGGCTCCCCCGCCCGCGCCCACCACGACGACCGCCACGGCTCCCCCGCCCGCCGACCCGCCCCGGCAGCAGCCGGGGACCGTACGGCTGCCCGAGGGCGGGTTGGCCACGCTGGTGCGCGAGGAGGTCACCGCGGCCGGCGCGCTGCCGATCCCGGAGGGCGTCGGCGAGGCGACGTGGTGGGGCGTGGACCTCGGCGCGGCCGAGGGCGCGACGGTGCTGGCGGGGCACGTGGACTGGAAGGGCGTGACCGGACCGTTCGACGAGCTGTGGCGGATGGCGGTCGGGCAGCGGGTGACCGTGGTCGACACCGCCGGCCGGACGTTCGGGTTCCAGGTCAGCCGGGTCGAGGCGGTCCGCAAGGAGGCCCTGCCGGCCCGGGCGGTCGAGCTGTTCGGGCCGCGCGGCGGGCACCGGTTGGTGCTGGTGACGTGCGGCGGGCGGTGGGTCGGCGGCGACACCGGCTACGAGGAGAACCAGGTCGTGACCGCCACGCCCGTGCCGTGACGCGATCACGTTCGGTGATCACGTCACAGCGGGGCAACCTCCGGCTACTTCCCGTCGTCTTGTGGGTGTGAAGCGATGGGGCTGGCTGAGCACGGGCGTCGCGCTGGCACTCACCCTGGTGGTGCTGGCCGTCCTGGGAGCCCGTGAGGCCAGACCGGGGCACGACGTGGGCGACCTGGCCGCGCCGCTGCCGATGGCGCCGCGCACGACAGGCAGCACCAGCGCCGCCGCCGCGCCGGCCGTGCCCGCCGCCGTCTCGCCACCCGCGTGGATGCGGCGCATGCAGCCCGGCGAGAAGCCGCCGCAGTTCGTGCTGTTCTCGTTCGACGGCGCCGCGTCCAAGCCGCACTGGGACCGGATCATGCCGATCGCCGAGCGGGTGAACGCGCACGTCACCGGCCTGTTGTCGGGCGTGTACCTGGTGCCGGACGACGAGTCCCACACCTACACCGGCCCCGGGCACCAGCCCGGGTACTCGTCCATCGGGTTCGGCGGCAGCCGCGCGGACGTGGAGCTGCGGATCGGCTACCTCAACGCGGCCATCGACGCGGGCCACGAGATCGGCACCCACTACAACGGCCACTACTGCGTCGGCGACGAGCCGAACGTCGACCGGTGGGACACCGACCAGTGGAACCGGGAGCTCGACCAGTTCTCCGCGATCGTGGAGAAGGCCCGGCAGCGGGGGTTCAAGCTGGACCCGGCGGCCGTGCGCGGCGGGCGCACGCCGTGCCTGGAGGGGCAGTGGGGCCAGGCGTTCCCGGCCATGCGCGGCCACGGCCTGGCCTACGACACCAGCCACGTGAGCCTCGGCGTGGTGTGGCCGTTCGTGCACGAGGGCCTGTGGGAGTTCCCCCTGCCGGAGGTCCGCGTGCCCGCGCTGGGCAAGCAGGTCGTGATGATGGACTTCAACCTCTGGTACGCGCTCAACGGCGCCGAGGACGAGCCGGACCGGGCCGGTGACTACACCCGGATCGTGCTGGACACCTACCGCTCGGTGCACCAGTCCGCGGTCAACGGCAACCGCGCGCCGATCGTGATCGGCAACCACTTCAACGAGTGGGCGGGCGGCGCGTTCGGCAACGCGGTGGAGGGATTCCTCGGCGAGGTGTGCGTCAAGCCCGAAACGGTGTGCGCCACCTATACGGAGGTGATCCAGTGGATGCAGTTGCAGGATCCGGTGGTGCTGGAACAGTTGAGGCGCATGCCCGCCGCGCGGAACTGGAACTAGCGCGGTAGCCGCCGCAAGCCCTACGGTGGGTTACCGCCGCCCCACGGAGAGGCACCACACATCCGAGGAGTAGAGCGCATGACCACCGAGCCCGAGAAGCGCACCTGGGTCAAGCCCGATTTCCGGGACGTCGACACCCCCATGGAAGTCACCGCCTACGCCGCTCGCGGCTGAGCCCGCCGCCGCGTCCCGTCCCGTCCGCCGCGTCCCGTCCCGCCGCCGTGCCCGCCGGCCGCGCGTCGGCGGGGCGCGGCGCCCGCGTACCCGAGAGGTGCCCCACCGCTGTGCCCACCCCCGAGACGTCCGGCTCCGCCACGTTGGCGCCGGCCGAGTTCACCGCGCGCCTGCGCGCCCTGTCACCCCGCTACTGGGACCGCCACCCCTTCCACCTCCGGCTGCACGAGGGCCGGTTGGGCAAGCACGAGCTGCAGCTGTGGGCGGCCAACCGCTGGTACTACCAGCAGGCGATACCGCGCAAGGACGCGGCGATCCTGGCCAACTGCCCGGACGTCGCGGTCCGGCGGGTGTGGCGGGAGCGGATCGTCTGGCACGACGGCGGCGGGCCCGGCGAGGGCGGTGTCGAGAACTGGCTGCGCCTGGCCGAGGCCGTCGGGCTGCCCCGCGAGGAAGTGCTCGACGAGCGGCACGTGCTGCCGGGCGTGCGGTTCGCGGTGGACGCCTACGTGACATTCGCCCGCACCAGGCCGTGGGTGGAGGCGGTCGCGTCCGGGCTGACCGAGATGTTCTCCCGCGGCCTGATGGCGCGCCGGCTGGTGGACATGCGCGAGCACTACCCGTGGATCGCCGAGGAGGGCTTCACCTACTTCACCACCCGGATCGAGGCGGTCGCCGACGAAGGGAGGTCCACTGTGGACATCGTGGTGCGCAACTGCCGCACGCGCGAGCAGCAGGAGGCGGCGATCGCCGCCCTGGCGTTCAAGTGCGACGTGCTGCGAGCGGTGCTCGACGCCGTGGACTACTACTCGTGACGGAGCCGGCCATGACGGGCTTGAGCGCGGTGCCGCGCCTGCGCCGGGGCGTGAAGACGACCTACGACGAGACCCGGGACAGCCACGTGGTGCTGTTCCCGGAAGGCGTGCTGGTGCTCAACGAGACCGCGGCGGCGGTGGTCGGGCTGTGCGACGGGCGCACGTCCGTCGAGGACATCGCACGCCTGCTGGCCGAGGAGTTCGACGGGGTGCGGGCGGACGACGTGGCCGAGCTCGTCGCGCGGCTGGTGGCCCGCCGGGTGGTGGACGTCGATGGGTGAGGCGCCGGGGGCGGACGCGCCGTTCGGGCTGCTCGCCGAGCTGACCCACCGGTGCCCGCTGCGCTGCGGGTACTGCTCCAACCCGGTCGAGCTGGCCCGTCGCGCCGACGAGCTGGACACCGCGCGGTGGCGCGGGGTGTTCGACCAGGCCCGCGCGTTGGGCGTGCTCCAGGTCCACCTGTCCGGCGGCGAACCGCTGGCGCGCAAGGACTTGCCGGAGCTGGTCGAGCACGCGGCCGGGCTCGGCTGCTACGTGAACCTGGTGACGAGCGGGCTCGGCCTGACCCGCGAGCGGCTGGCGGGGCTGCCCGGTGTGGACCACGTGCAGCTGTCCGTGCAGGACGCGGACGAGGCAGGCGCGAACCGGATCGCCGGGGTGCGGGCGTTCGAGCCCAAGCTCCGCGCCGCCGAGGCGGTCCGGGACGCCGGGCTGCCGCTGACCGTGAACGTGGTGCTGCACCGGCTCAACCTCGACCACGTCGGCGAGATCGTCGCGCTGGCCGAGCGCCTGGGCGCGGACCGGCTGGAGCTGGCCAACACCCAGTACTACGGCTGGGCGCTGCGCAACCGGGCCGCGCTGCTGCCGACGCGGGAGCAGGTGGCGCGGGCCGGCGAGGTGGTGGCCGCCGCGCGGGCCCGGTCGGCGATGGAGATCGTGTACGTGGTCGCCGACTACCACGAGGCGCACCCGAAGCCGTGCATGCACGGGTGGGGCGCGCGGCAGCTGACCGTGGCGCCGAACGGCGACGTGCTGCCGTGCCCGGCGGCGGGCGTGATCGACGGGCTCGGCGTGGAGAACGTGAAGGACCGGCCGCTGGCCGACATCTGGCACACCTCGCCCGCGTTCACGGCCTTCCGCGGCTTCGACTGGATGCGCGACCCGTGCCGCTCGTGCGCGCGCCGCGAGCTGGACTTCGGCGGGTGCCGCTGCCAGGCGTTCCAGCTGACCGGCGACGCGTCGGCGACCGACCCGGTGTGCACGCTGTCGCCGCACCGGGGCGTGGTCGACCTGATCCTGGCGGGCGCGCCGGCCGAGGTGGTCGAGCACCGGGGGGTCGTGCGGTGAAGGCCGTGGTGCTCGGCACGGCCGCCGGTGGCGGTGTGCCGCAGTGGAACTGCGCGTGCGGCCCGTGCACGGCGGTGCGGGCAGGCGTCCTGCCCGCGCGCACGCAGGACGCGGTGGCCGTGAGCGGGAACGGCGTGGACTGGTGGCTGGTCAACGCCTCACCGGACATCGGCGCGCAGCTCGCCGCCACCCCCGCGCTCGCGCCCGGTCCCGGCCCGCGGGACACGCCCGTGCGCGGTGTGCTGCTCACCGACGCCGAGCTGGATCACACGCTGGGCTTGGCGGTGCTGCGCGGCGCGCCGGGACTGCGGGTGCACGCGCCCGCCACCGTGCTGCACGCGCTCGCGCCCACGCGTGCCGTGCTGGCCGCGTACGGCGAGTGGTCGTGGCGGCCGGTGGAGCCCGAGCGGGCGTTCGCGCTGACGGGCGGGATCGAGGTCACCGCGTTCCCGGTGAGCGGCAAGCGGCCCCGCTACGCCGCCGACCCGCCGGCGGCGGGCCACTGGGTGGTGGCCTACCGGTTCCGCGACCCGGCCACCGGCGGGGTGCTGCTGTACGCGCCGTGCCTGGCGTCCTGGCCGGCCGGGTTCGACGCGCTGGTGGCGGAGGCGGACGTGGTGCTGCTGGACGGCACGTTCCACGCGCCGTCGGAGATGGGCGCGGCCACCGGCAGGCCGAGCGGGCAGGCCGCGATGGGCCACCTGCCGATCGCGCACAGCCTCCCGGAGCTGCGCGGGCACCCGGCGACCAGGCGGATCTACACCCACCTCAACAACACCAACCCGGTGCTGGACCCGACGTCGCCGGAGCACGCGGAGGTCACGGGGGCGGGCGTGGAGGTCGTCGCGGACGGGACCGTGATCGACCTCTGAGGGCAGCCGTGATCGATCCCAGAGGGCGGCCGTGATCAACCTCCGCGGGCATTGGGGGGTTAAACCCACCGATTTGCCTGGGGCAAGCCGGAAGAATCGCCGCCATGACGGACCACGACCTGGTGCGCGCCGCCCGTACCCGGCTGACGCAGGCAGGGCTGGGGTTGGCCCGGACACCGCTGTGCGTCGCGGGCCTGGCGCTGATCCCGCTGCTGCTCTACGCCTACCCGCTGATCCTGGTGACCGTCGGCGTGCCCCTGCTGCTGGTGTTCACCGCGCTGAGCCGCCACTACACCGGTTTCTTCCGCCGGTGGGCCTCGCGGGTGCTGGAGGTGGAGATCCCGGCGCCGTACCGGCTGCCGGCGAACCGGGGCCCGATGACCAGGGTCCGGACCATCGCCACCGACCCCGCGACGTGGCGAGACCTGGCGTTCCTGCCCGTCAACGCGATCGTCGGGATCCTCTGCGGCGTGCTGCCGGTCGGGGTCTGGATCAACGGTGTGCTCGGGTTCGCGGTGCCGCTGGTCTGGCTGGACCGGGGGGACGTCGACTACGTCCTGCTCGGCCGCGACACCCCGGGCAACTTCGTGCTCGCGCCGCTGATGGGCATCGCCTTCCTGGTGCTGGCGTGGTGGGTCACGCCCCGCGCCGCCCGGCTGCACGCGTCCGTCGTCAGGTGGCTGCTCGCGCCCAGCGCCACCGCCGCCCTCACCCACCGGGTGCGCGTGCTGGCCGACTCGCGGGCCGACACCGTCGACGCGCAGGCCGCCGAGCTGCGCCGGATCGAACGGGACCTGCACGACGGCGCGCAGGCCAGGCTGGTCGCGCTCGGGCTGAACCTGGGCATGGCGGAGGAGCTGCTGGCCCGTGACCCGCGGGCGGCGCAGGAGCTGCTGGCCGAGGCGCGCCAGTCGTCCACCCAGGCGTTGGCCGAGCTGCGGGACCTGGTGCGCGGCATCCACCCGCCGGTGCTGGCCGACCGCGGGCTGGACGGCGCGCTGCGCGCGTTGGCGCTGGCCCACCCGCTGCCGGTGGAGGTGGACCTGGAGCTGGCGGGCCGACCGGAGGCGCCGGTCGAGTCGGCCGCGTACTTCGCGGTGGCCGAGACGTTGACGAACGTGGCCAAGCACAGCGGCGCGACCGACGCGTGGGTGCGGGTGCGGCACGACGACGGCCGGTTGTCGTTGATGATCGGCGACAACGGGCGGGGCGGCGCGGAGCCGGCCGAGAACGGTGGGTTGCGCGGGATCGAGCGCCGGCTGGCCGCGTTCGACGGCACACTCGGCATCGCGAGCCCGGTGGGCGGGCCGACCATCGTGACCATGGAGCTGCCGTGCGAGTTGTCCTCGGTGAAGACCTCGTCCTCCTCCGGGACGGCCTGATCCGGCTCCTGAAGGCCTACGACTTCGACGTGGTGGAGGCGGTCGACTCCGGTCCCGCCCTCCTCAAGGCCCTGGTCGACCACCGCCCGGACGTGGCGGTGGTCGACGTCCGCCTGCCGCCGACGTTCACCGACGAGGGGCTGCGCGCCGCGATCGAGGCACGCAAGCGGGTGCCGGGACTGCCGGTCCTGGTGCTCTCGCAGTACGTGGAGCAGCTCTACGCGCGCGAACTGCTGTCCGATCGGGGCGGCGCGGTGGGTTACCTGCTCAAGGACCGCGTGTCGGACGTCAAGCAGTTCGTGGACGCCATTCGCCGGGTCGCCGGCGGCGGCACCGCGATGGATCCCGAGGTCATCGACCAACTGCTCGCGCGCGGCGCGCGCGACCAGCCACTGACCACGTTGACGCCGCGCGAGCGGGAAGTGCTGTCGCTGATGGCGGAGGGCCGTTCCAACGGCGCGATCGCCGGCCGGCTGTTCGTCACCGAGAAAGCCGTCGGCAAACACATCGCGAACATCTTCGGCAAGTTGGACCTGCCGATGTCCGAGGACGACAACCGGCGCGTGCTCGCCGTGCTGGCCTATTTGGACCGGGTGTAAATCGTTTCTTAGGCTAAGTACCATCTTGGTTTCACGACGACCAGGGGGTGCGCATGGGCACGACGGCGGAGTTGGCCGACGAACTGCTCGACCTGATGTTCTCGCGGGGGCCGTTGGGCGCGACCGTCTACGGCGTGCCGGGATACGACCACCTGCTCGCCGACCACCGGGCGGAGACCGAGGAATCCACCCGGGCACGGGCCCTGGACATCGCCGACCGGGCGCGCGCCCTGCCCGCGGACGACGACCCGGTGACGCGCGCGGTGATCGTCCAGCAGGCCGAGGCGGTCGTGGACGAGATCGACGCGCTCGGCGTCGAGTACACGATCACCGACTCGTTCTTCGCCCCGGCGGGCGAGGTGCTCGTGGTCATGCCGACGATCGTGCTGTCCGGGCCGGAGTCCGAGCGGGCCTACCTGGACCGGCTCGCCGCGGTGCCCGACTTCCTGCGCCGGATCGCCCAGCGGCAGCTCGCGGGCGCGACGGCCGGCCGCACGCCCGTCCAGCGCCTCGTGGACGCCGCCGTGGCGCACCTGGACCGCTACCTCGCCGCCGACGAGGACCCGCTGGCCCGGCCGGCGGGCAGCGAGGCGTTCGACGCGGAGCGGGCACGCCTGCTGGCCGACGTGGTGCGGCCCGCGTTCGCCGCCTACCGGGACGTGGTCGCGGGCATCCAGGGCCGCCCGGACGACCGGGTGGGCCTGGGGTGGTTGCCCGGCGGCGAGGCGATGTACGCGGCGCTGGCACGGGCCCAGACCACGACCGACCGCACGCCCGGGGAACTGCACCAGACCGGCCTGGACGTGATGGCCGGCCTGGCCCGCGAGTACGCCGAGCTGGGGCAACGGGTGTTCGGCACGTCCGACGTGGCCGAGGTCCTGGAGCGGATGCGCACCGACCCGGCCCTGCGCTGGAGCACCGAGGACGAGCTGATCGACGCCGCGCGCGAGGCCGTGACCAGGGCGGAGCAGGCCGCGCCGCGCTGGTTCGGCCGGGTGCCCGAGCAGCGCTGCCGGGTCGAGCCGGTGCCCGCCGCCGACGCGCCGGGCGCGCCGATCGCCTACTACTCGCCGCCGACCCCGGACGGGCTGCGGCAGGGCACCTACTACGCGAACACCCACCGGGTCGAGGAGCGGTTCCGCTACCAGGCCGAGGCGATCGCGTTCCACGAGGCCGTGCCGGGGCACCACTTCCAGATCACGCTGGCGCAGCAGCTCACCGAGCTGCCGGTGCTGCGCCGCGTCGCGCACGTCACCGCGTACCTGGAGGGCTGGGGCCTCTACACCGAGCGGCTGGCCGACGAGATGGGGCTGTACTCCGGCGACGTGGCGCGGCTCGGGATGCTGGCGATGGACTCGATGCGCGCCGGCCGGCTCGTGGTGGACACCGGCCTGCACGCGCACGGGTGGAGCCGCGCTCGTGCCGTCGAGTACCTGCGCGAGAACACGCCGCTGGCGCTGGTGGAGATCGAGAACGAGGTCGACCGCTACATCGCCGCGCCCGGCCAGGCGCTGGCCTACATGGTCGGCCGGCTGGAGATCCTGCGGCTGCGCGCGGCGGCCGAGGACGCGCTGGGCGAGCGCTTCGACATCCGCGCGTTCCACGACGTGCTGCTCGGCGGCGGGCCGCTGCCGCTGGCGGTGCTGGGCGAAGTGGTCGCGGAATGGATCCGCGAACGCTGACCTTTCGCCGGCTTTCCACTGGTCATCCGATCGGGCCTCGCGACTCGTCCGATGCGGTATGCCTGTTCACGGCAACCGCACCGCGTTCGCGGGCCCGATCGAGTGACTCGATACTGACCGGCACGACGCACCGTTGTGGTTCACCCGGCAGATGGGTGAGGTCTGTGTGTGGCGCCGAACGTGCCCCCGACGGGATTCGAACCCGTACTGTGACTCTTTTAAGGAGCCTGCCTCTACCGGTTGGGCTACGGGGGCAGCGGGGAGCCTAAGCGGTTACCGAGCGTTCGTGGGGCTACTTGAGAAGAAGTCGCCCGCACGGCTCAATGAGATCCGCTATTGCGCTCATTCGGGTAATGGCCCCAAGGCGCTCAGACCGAGTACGACTTCGTGATAAGCGTCACAGCCGAGTGCTTGTTCGACGAGCTCATCCCGCAATGCTGCGGTGAAGCCGATACCAAAACCCATTGCCGTAGCAACCAGATAAGCCGTTTGGGACAGGTGTCCTACGTCCATTTGCACAACGCGGTAAGCACGTGACGTGTCGTAACGCCATCTAGTCCGTTCGAGCACTCCCGTGTACGCGAGCACCAACGGCGCCTGCCCGACCCAGTCCTGGTCGCCCGCCGCCGCGGCCATCTCGGCCGGCCCCCACGCCACCCCGATCGGCTCCAGCGCGTGCGCGAGCCCGTCGTAGTGGTACCACCCCGGCTCCAGCGCCTCGACGCCGCGCACGTGCGCGTACAGCTCGACCGGGTGCCGCCCGCCGCCGGACGGGCTGGTCTTGAACACCGTGCCGGACCGCCCGATCCGCGACCGCGTCGGCGACGGGCCGGCCAGCACCGCCAGCAGTTCGGCGACCCGCGTCAACGACAGCGGTCCCGGCCCGAACTCGCGGGTCGTGCGGCGGGTCAGCAGCACGTCGAGCAGGCCCGCCGACGCCCACTTCGAGGTGCCGTCCAGGCGGGGCAGCAGCACGGCGGTGCGCCCGAGGCTGCGGAACGGCGCGGGCGGCGGCTGGGCGTCGAGCTTGGCGTCCAGCACGGCGTCGTGCTCCTCCGAGCGCTGGTACGGCGCGTCGGCGAGCGTGCGGCTGGCGAAGTGGAAGTGCCGGGCCGACGTGCCCCAGTCGCCCCACGCGGCGAGCAGCCGGCGTTCCCGCTCGTGCTCGGGCGAGCCCTCGACGATCAGCACACCGGCTTCGACCAGCTCGTCCAGCACCTTGCGCAGCGCCGCCCGGTCGTCCTCGGCCAGCGGCGCGAGCAGCGCGTCGACGTCGGTGAACTCGGTGAACTTGCGGCACAGCAGCTCGGCGGTCTCGCTGATGGCGAACTGGCGGTGGTGGAGGTAGTCGTCCCACACCACGGCGCCGCCGGAGTAGAACAGCGTCGCGTGCTCAGCGACCTTTGCCCGCACCCAGCAGCTCCTTGAAGCGCGCCGCCACCCACTCGTGCACGGCGTCGGACACCCGCGAGTCCTGCGCCCGGTGCTCGAACCACCGCCAGTCGCAGTTGACGTTGACCTCCAGGAACACGTGATCCCGGCCGGAGACCAGCAGGTCGAACGCGGCGACCTGGAGCCGCCAGTGCCTGGCCAGCGCGAGCAGCCGGTCGGTCAGGCCGCTCGGCACGTCGACGGGCGTGACCCGGACCGCCTCGGGGTCGACCCACAGCTGCGCCGGGTCGAGCTTGTCGACCTGGAACGCCAGGCACCGCTCGCCGACCACGAACACGCGCAGCTCGGTGTCGGAGGGCACGTACTCCTGCACGATCACCGGCGCGGACTCGGGCACGTCACCGGACCGGCTGGTCTCCAGCGGGCGCGGGAACAGGCCGTGCTGCATGCCGGGGCGCGGTTCCAGCAGGTGCCTGCCGGAGGTCTTGACGATGCACCGCCCGCCGCCGGGCCGGGTGCGGCCGGGTCGGGTGGTGACCGTGGTGCGCGGCACCGTCAGGCCGAACGCGGCGGCGTCCGCGAGCTGGGTGAGCCGGTTGAGGTGGGAGGTGGTGCGACTGGGGTTGACGTGCGCCCAGTCGCCGCGGCTGGACAGCCAGTCGGCGACCGCGCCCCACTGGTCCACGGCGTACGCGCCGGCCAGCGTGCCGGGTTCGAGGGGCAGCGCGGTCAGCTCGAAGTGCCTGCGCCACACCAGCAGCGGTCGCAGCAGCCAGCGGTCGAGCTCCAGCAGCGGCTGGTCGGTGTAGACGGTCAGCGGCAGGTCGACCGAGCGGTCGGCGTCGATGCGGGCCATCCGGATGCCGCGTTCGGCGAGCGCGATGGAGAGCTCGTTCATCTCCATGTCGGCGGCCCGGGCGAGGACCAGCACGCAGGGCACGGGGCTGCCGTCGCCCTCGTCCACCATGCCGAGGCGGTGGACCTGCTCCTGGAAGTCCAGGCACTTGGGTTGCGACCGGAAGAGGTAGTCCTGGCCTTGGAGCAACAGCGGGGTGGGTTTCACCGGTCTGGCGGCCTCGGGCGGGGGGACGATCTCGTTCCCCCACCCGGAGACGGTCATGACTCAGTCGTCTTTCTTGCTGCAAAAACGCTTTTCGGCGGTGGCGTACTCCGCGGAGTACTCCGCCAGCGCACGATCCTCGATCTCACCGCGGCGAAGCTGTGCGGCCAGCTCCTCGAGAGACATCGCGGTCACCTCTCTCCCACTGATGCATCACACATTCAGGCGATACACCAGCTGTATTCTCGGGTTCACGTTACGCAATGTCAAGGCGACGCGCAGCCCGTTAGCCCGTCTGGGGGCTCAAGCGCAAGCGCTGCTCCGAACAGTCGTACGCCCGCCGCGCCCGAACGGCGCAGCGGGCGTGGACCCCGTCGCACTCAGCTCTTGGTGGCCCGGTCGAACTCGGCCTTCGGCTCGTGGATCTGGCCGAGGGCGACGACCTCGCGGCCCGAGAACAGCGCCTGGGTCCAGTCCACGAACACCCGGAACTTGCGGTTGACCGTGGGCATGAACATCACGTGGTAGCTGCGGTGCATGAACCAGGCGACGACGCCCTTGAAGCGCAGGCCGAACACGTCGGCCACGCCCTTGTAGAGGCCGAGGCCGGCGACCGAGCCCAGGTACTTGTGCTCGTAGTCCGTCGGCTGCTTGCCGCGCAGGCTGGCGACGATGTTCTTGGCCAGCAGCTTGGACTGCCGGATGGCGTGCTGCGCGTTGGGCACGCAGGTCGCCGTCGGGTCCTCCTCGGTGCGCGAGAGGTCCGGCACGGCCGAGCAGTCGCCCGCGGCCCAGACGCCCGGCAGGCCGACGACCTGCATCGCCGCCGTGCACCGGACCCGGCCGCGCTCGTCGAGCGGCAGGTCGGTGTCGCGCAGCATCGGGTTGGCCTTCATGCCCGCGGTCCAGATGATGGTGTCCGAGTCGAACTCGGTGCCGTCGTCCAGGACGACGTGGCCGCCCTCCATGCTCTTGACGCGCGTGTCGAGGTAGCACTTGATGCCGCGCTTCTCGAGCTGCTCGACGGTGTAGACGCCCAGCCGCGCGCTCACCTCGGGCATGATCCGGCCGGTGGCCTCGACCAGCACCCAGTGCATGTCCGACTGCTCCAGGCCCTCGTAGTACCGCAGCGCGTAGCGGGCCATGTCCTCCAGCTCGGCCAGCGTCTCGATGCCCGCGAAGCCGCCGCCGATGACGACGAAGCTCAGCAGCCGCTTGCGCAGCCCCGGGTCGTTCGTGCTGGCGGCCTGGTCGAGCCGCGACAGCACGTGGTTGCGCAGGTAGATGGCCTCGCCGATGGTCTTCATGCCGATGCCGACCTCGGGCAGGCCCGGGATGGGCAGCGTGCGCGAGACCGCGCCCAGCGCCGAGACGAGCACGTCGTAGCCGTACTCCTCGACGTGGCCGTCGGCGAGCTCGACCGTGACGGTCTTGCGCTCGTGCTCGATGCGGGTGGCGCGGCCGGTGACGACGTGGCAGCGCTTGAGGACCTTGCGCAGCGGCACGACGACGTGGCGCGGCTCGATGGAACCGGCCGCCGCCTCGGGGAGGAACGGCTGGTAGGTCATGTGCGGCTGGGGGTCGATCACCGTGACGGACGCCTCGCCGGAACGCAGCTTCTTCTGCAATCCCAGCGCGGTGTACATGCCGACGTACCCACCGCCGACAATCACGATCCGTGTGGGTTGCGACTTCACAGCAGCCATACACACATGGTCGCACCGGGCAGGGCTTTCCGGCGCATCGAGCGGGCCCGTTGTGACCACAGTCGCCGCGTGATTGGCGACACTCGGCCGCTGACCTGCGCGGCTGGGTGAACGTGCTGAGAGGAACGATCCAGACGGTCAGCTCGCGCTGAGGCCGGCGGGGGTCTTCCTCAGCCTTTCCGACGCAGGAGGAGCACCGTGCCGACGACCAGTCCGACGGCGCAGACCAGGCCGACGACCTCGACCGCGGCGTCCGTTCGGCCGCCCGGCAACAGGAGTACCACGACGCCGAGGGCGAGCACGGAGAGTTGCACGGCGACGAACCTCTTGGCCGGCGCCTTTAGGGCAACCGGGTGAACGCGTGACCCGATCGGGACAACGGCCGCGTAGGCGGACAGGACGTGCAGCAGGTGCAGGAGCACGACCAGCGCGAACACGCCCGACCACGACGGCTCGTCGGTCGCGAACGCCATCGCCGCCGCCGGGTACCCGATGATCAGCGCGACCGCGGCGGACGCCGGTATCGCCGCCGCCACGACCGCCAGCGCGCCGTACAGCGCGAGCGCGGGCCACTCGACCCCGTTGACCGCGAGGACCCACGCCACGCCGGCCGCGACGACCCCGATCGACGCCCGCAACACCCACGCCGGCAGCCCGGCGCCCAGCTCAGCCCGCACCGCTCCCCCGTCCTGAGCGTTGAACTCGGGGTGCCTGAACGTAGGACACGCCTGTTCCGAACGTAGGACTCGCGCGGCGTGGAGGTAGGACTCTCGCGCGAGTCGTACGTTCGGGACGCGAGAGTCCTACGTTCAGGACCCCCGAGTTCGACGTTCGCGTCATCGGGACACCCGCCGGGCGGTCCGGGCGGCGCGCAGCACGCCCCCGATCGGCGCGCCCCACGGCAGTACGGCCACACCGTGCTGCCGCATCGCCTCCAGCCGCACGTCGTGCTCCAGCCGGATCACCTTGAGCGCGCTCCCACCCCACGGCGTCTCCGGGTCGGCGCACAACGGCGACGGCAGCACGTCCACCGCGAGCACGAGGTTGCCCCGCCGCGCGGCGTGCACGGCCAGCTCCACCACCTCGGCGTCCAGGAACGGCGACAGCACCACCACCAGCGCGCCGTGCGGCACCTGCTCGGGCCGCAGCACGGGCCGCTGCGCCCACCCGGCCGACCGCGCGCACACCACGAGCTGGTTGCGCAGCCGCAGCAGCTGCCGCCGCCCCGCGCCCGGCCGGGCCCCGAGCTGCGGCCGACCGAGGTCGACCAGGCCGACCCGGTCGCCCTGCCGCAGGTACCCCGCCGCCAACGACGCCGCCGCCCGCACGGCCAGGTCCAGGCTGCCGCCGGGCCGGACCGTCGTGCCGCGCGAGGTCAACGACCACTCGCCGAACGAGCGACCGGAGACCAGACCCGGCGTCGCCCGCACCGGTGCCGACCAGTCGCCCAGCTCCACGCCCACGTCGTACCGCGTGTCCAGCGCCAGCACCACGTCCGCGTCCGCCTCCGCGTGGTGCTCGCGGACGTGCAGGTTCGTACCCTCCGCCGACCCGGCCATGCCGGAGGCCCGCAACGACACCCGCCAGTCGATCCGCCGCAGCCGGTCGCCCGGCTGGAACGCCCGGATGTCGCGCAGCTCCACCGAGTCGCCCGGACGGCGCGCCCGGTGGGCACCCACCAGGCCGACGGCGCGCGCGGGCAACAACCCGGAGGGCAGCGCCTCGACCGGCGGCAGGATCACCCGGCCCCGCTCGGGCGCCGTCACCGGACCGAGCACGAACAACGCGTCCGGCCCCGCCACCAGGTGGTCCGGTCGCAGGTCCACGCCCTCGCCCCACGCGTCACGCCGCAGCACGACCTCGATCTCCCGCGCCGACGCGGGCAGCAGGTGCACCGGGCCGATGCCCTCGCCGACGCCGGGCAGCCGGATCGCCATCACCTCGGCGCCCTGGCCGGGGTCGACCTCCACCACCGACCTGGCCGCGCCGACCTCGCCGGTGCGCGGCAGCCCGCGCACCCGCACCTCCGGCGTGCCGACGACCGGTGCGAGCAGGCCCAGCAGGGTCGAGATGAGCAGTGGCGCGCCGAACAGGACCAGCTCGACCTCGTGCAGCAGGCCGCCGAGCACCACCATCCCGATGCCCAGCGCGAGCCCGCGCACCAGCGCGTCCGTGGGGTGCCAGTGCGCCCCGCGCCCGCTGGTGAACGCCTCGCGCAGCCGTTCCGCCCGGTTCACGACCGCGTGCTCGCGGGGCCGGCCACCCGGCCCAGCAGCTCGGTCACGACCTCGACGCCGGTGACGCCGGACGTCCACGTCTCCGGGCGCAGCGTGAGCCGGTGCGCGAGGGCGGGCACGGCGCACTCCTTGACGTCCTCGGGCAGCACGAAGTCCCGCCCGTCCAGCACCGCCAACGCCCGCCCGACCAGCACCAGCGCCTGCGCGCCGCGGGGTGACGCGCCGACCTCGACGGCGGCGTGCGCGCGGGTCGCGGACGCCAGGTCCACGCAGTACCGCAGCACGTCGTCGTCCACCGACACCTGCTCGACGCCGTGCTGGAGCCGCCGCAGCCGGACCGCGTCCAGCACGGGTGCGACCGAGGTCTCCTCGCGTTGCCGGGTGAGCCTGCGGCGCAGCACCTCGACCTCCTCGGCGGGCGGCGGGTAGCCGATGTCCAGCCGCAGCAGGAACCGGTCCAGCTGCGCCTCCGGCAGCGGGTAGGTGCCCTCGTACTCCACCGGATTCGCGGTCGCCAGCACGTGGAACGGGCGGGGCAGGGCGAACGTGCGGCCCTCGACCGTGACCTGGCGCTCCTGCATGGCCTCCAGCAGCGCGGACTGCGTCTTCGGCGGGGTGCGGTTGATCTCGTCGGCCAGCAGCAGGCCGGTGAACAGCGGTCCCTCGCGGAAGGTGAACTCGCGGTCGCCCGGGTTGTAGAGGAACGAGCCGGTGACGTCGGCGGGCAGCAGGTCGGGCGTGCACTGCAGGCGCTTGAAGTCCAGCTTCAACGCCTGCGCCAGCGACCGCGCCATCAGCGTCTTGCCCAGGCCCGGCACGTCCTCCAGCAGCACGTGCCCGCCCGCGAGGATCGCCGCCAGCGCCAGCCGCAGTGACCGCTCCCGGCCGACGACGGCGGTGCCGACGGCGGCCAGCACCGCCTTCGCCTCGGCCGCGATCACCTCGACGCCCACTCCGGTGTCGGCTCCGGCTTCCGCTCCTGCTTCGGTCGAGGTCACAGGTTCTCCAAGAGGTCGGCGAGCTTCGACGGCTCGGGCAGCGGCGCGTTCGGGTCGGTGAGCAGGCGGTGCAGGTCGGCGCCGAGCACCTCGCGGGCTTTCGGGTGGTGCAGGTCGTGGACGCCGTGCACCTGCCGCAGCCGCGCCTCGGCGAGCCGGCGCAGCCGGGGCTGGACGCGGCGGACGAACCGGTCCTGGTCTACGGCGGCCTCGGCGAGCCGGCTCGCGAGCGTGGTGGCCTGCACGGACGTGGCGGTGGAGAGGGTGGCGGGCTGCTGCGCCCAGACGACGTCCGTCGCGCGCGGGAGGCGGGCGACGAGCAGCGTCAGTCCGCCGACGGGCAGCGCGAGCGCCACCGCCCACAGCCACGGCGCGCCCACGCGGGTCAGCACGAACGCGGTGACGGCCGCGCCCACCAGCGCCAACGCGACCGCGCGGCCCATGCCGCCGACGAGGGCGTTCACCGCAGGTCCCGCACGATGTGCTCCAGCGCCTCGGTGGCCGTGCGGGCGTCGGCCGCGGTGACCTCGGCCGTGCCGAACCGGGCCCGCTGGTAGACGCGGCGCAGCGTGCCCGCCGCGTGCTCGTCCACGCGGTAGCGGCGCAGCAGGTCGCCGGTGAACTCGGTCGCCGTCTGGTGGCCCCGGCGCGGCACGCCGCTGTCCTGCGCGGCCCGTTCGAGGGAGAGCCAGGCGGCGATCACGGCGTCACCCGGCGGTCCGTTCGCGTGCTCGCGCAGCTCTTCGAGGGCTTCCGCGGCGCCGCGGACGAGGATCGGCGGCGGGTTCGCGTGCTCGTCGGGCAGGTCGGGCGCGTCGACCGCGACCCCCCGGCCACGCCGCCGCCGCCGACGCCGGAAGACGCCGAGCGAGACGAGCAGCCAGACCACGCCGATGACCGCCACCACGATGAGGATGACCAGGAAGACCAGCAGCGACCCGGCCGCCGCGGAGCCGTCCAGCTCGGTCTCCAGCGGTGGGCTCGACCCGGGTGTCGCCGCCGCGGGCTCGTCGGCGGCGGTCGGGCGGTCCCGGTAGCGCACCGGCGACGTCCCGCGGGCCGCGAGCGCGATCAGGACGAGCACGGACCCGACCGCGAGGACGAGCGCGAGCCGGGGCTTCATGGACCAAGGATGCCCGTCGCCCCCGCGCGGCGCGGCCGGTTTGACCGGAACGCGGCCGAACCGGGTCACCCGCGCGGCGGGAACGGGAACACCTCGAACTCGCCCGCGCACCGCCGCGCCTGCTCCTCGTGGCGGTCCTCCCAGAACTCGAACCGCCACCCGGGCCAGGCCGCGGCCAGTTCCTCGACCGACCCCTTGACCGTGGTGGCCGTCCAACAGCCGACCTCGCGCCGGGCCACGTCGACGTGCACGCCCAGGTCCGGCCCTTGGTCGTCGGGGGACAGCACGCCCCGGCCGGCCACCGGGGTCAGCGGCTCGACGAGGTGCAGCAGCCGCGGCCCGGCCCACAACGGCTCGCAGAACTCGTGGTGGACGGCGTACCCGCGCAGCACGCCGTCGGCATCGCGCACCGTGAGCACGCACGTGGTCTCGTGCGGGAAGTCCTCGTGCGGCCCGTTCAGCGCCTCGACCTCCGCCCGTCCGGTCCGCACGGTCAGCCGGTCGAGGCCCAGGTGCGCCACGACGTCCTCGATGCCGCCGTACGCCCAGCGGACGTCCCACCCGACCCAGGCGTCCTCGATCGCCGCGAGCTTCCGCGCCCGATCCGCCACTCCGTCGTGGTGCCAGGTGAAGTGGAGCAGCACTTCGTTCGCGAGGTCGACCAGCGCCGCACCCTCGCACCACACGTCGTCCAGCCACTCCCGCACGGCCCGCTCCGCCCGGAACCGCCCGACCACCTCCGGCCCGCGGGCGAGGTCGTCCAGCAAGGTGGTCGCGCCGGCGTGCGAGTAGAACAGCTCGACGCCGCCGTTCCCGACGATCACGTAGTTGGCCCGGCTACCCATGACTAGAGGATGCCCGCCGCGGTCCCGGCGGCGCGCAGCACGTCCTGGAGCATGGGTTGGGTCAGCCTGCCCGTGAAGCTCCTACACGCCGGCCAACGGCTGGATCCGGGCCAACTCCTGCGCCAAGTGGTCCTTCTCCCGTTCGAGCTCGTAACGGGACTGCAGGTTGAGCCAGAACCTCTCGGACGTTCCGAAGAACCGTGCGAGCCGCAGCGCGGTGTCGGCTGTGATGCCGCGCTTGCCGTGCACGATCTCGTTGATGCGGCGTGGCGGAACCCCGATGGCAACCGCGAGGCGGTGCTGGGTCACCCCGAGCGGCCCGAGGTACTCCTCGTCGAGGATCTCACCCGGATGAACGGGAGGCATGATCTCGTCGGTCATCCCGAAGCTCCCTTCAGTGGTAGTCCACGATCTCAACGTTCTCCGGCCCCGCAACCGTCCAGTGGAAGCAGATGCGCCACTGCTGGTTGATCCGGACGCTGTACTGCCCCGCCCGGTCACCGTGGAGCTTCTCCAAGCGGTTGCCGGGCGGCACCCGCAGGTCTTCCAAGGTCTCCGCCGCGTCCAGGATGGCGAGTTTGCGCAAGGCAACCCGCTGGACGTTCGGATCAAGTACTCGCGAACGACTTCGTTGCCATACTCGTTCCGTCTCCTTGTCGGCGAACGATCGCAGCACCCGTCCAAGCATAACGGATACCGTTATTAACGTCCAGCGTTATGCTGTTCAGCCGAGGCCGGCGGCGGTCTTGGCGCGGCGCAGCACGTCCTGGAGCATGGGTTGGGTCAGCCTGCCCGTGAAGGTGTTGTGCGGGCTCACGTGGTAGCAGCCGAACAGGTGCAGCGGCTCGCCGCCGTCCGGCGCGGGCAGGGTGAGGTGGACGCCGTGGCCGAAGGCGGGGCGCGGGCGCGGCACCGGGCGGCACGCGGCCAGCGCGGGCAGCGCGGCCTGCCAGCCGAACGCGCCCAGCACGAGCACCGCGCGCAACGTCGGCCGCAGCAGCTCCAGCTCGCGGACCAGCCACGGGCGGCAGTTGTCGCGTTCCTCCGGGGTCGGCTTGTTCTCCGGCGGCGCGCACTTCACCGGGGCCGTGACGCGGGTGCCGATCAGCTCCAGGCCGTCACCGACGTGCGTGGCCGTCGGCTGGGTCGCCAGGCCGACCGCGTGCATCGCCGCGTACAGGAAGTCACCCGAACGGTCACCGGTGAACATGCGGCCGGTGCGGTTGGCGCCGTGCGCGGCCGGGGCCAGGCCGATGATCGCCAGCGACGCGTCCGCCGGCCCGAAACCCGGCACCGGGCGTCCCCAGTACTCCTGGTCGCGGAACGCCGCCCGCTTGACCCGCGCCACCTCCTCGCGCCACGCCACCAGCCGCGGGCACGCCCGGCAACCGGTAACCCGTTCGTCGAGAGCGGACAGCGGGAGCACCGACGACGACTCCGATCGTAGAGTTCGACCATGACCGACAAGGACAACGGCGACGAGCGGGCCGCCGAGGACAACGTCGACGGGGCGGACCTCCCCGCCGACGACCTCGTCACCACCCAGCACAGCATCACCGTCAAGCGGCGCAAGCTGAACTACACCACGACCACCGGTCGGGTGGTGCTGCGCCAGGAGGTGCTGACCGAGGGCAAGTTCGACGGCCACCTGCCGAAGGCCGAGGTCTTCGTCACGGCGTACACGCTGGACGGCGCGGACCCGGCGAAGCGGCCGGTGACGTTCGCGTTCAACGGCGGTCCCGGCTCGTCCAGCGTGTGGCTGCACCTGGGCCTGCTCGGACCGCGCCGGGTCGTCTCCGGCGACGTCGGCGACCTCACTCCCCCGCCGTACGACCTGGTCGACAACACCGAGACGCTGCTCGCGCACAGCGACCTGGTGTTCATCGACCCGGTGTCGACCGGCTACTCACGGGCGGTGAAGGGCGAGAAGCCCGGCCAGTACCACGGCTTCCAGGGCGACCTGGAGTCCGTCGGCGAGGTGATCCGGCTGTGGACCTCGCGCAACGGGCGGTGGATGTCGCCGAAGTTCCTGGCCGGCGAGTCGTACGGGACCACGCGCGCGGCGGGCCTGGCCGACTACCTCCAGTCGCGGTACGGCATGTACCTCAACGGGCTGATGCTGATCTCGTCCGTGCTGGACTTCACCACGCTGGACTTCAGCGAGGGCAACGACCTGCCGCACACGCTGTTCCTGCCGACCTACGCGGCGATCGCGCACTACCACGGGCTGCACGGCGACCGTTCGCTGGAGGACGTGCTGGCCGACGCGGAGGACTTCGCGTCCCGCGACTACCCGTGGGCGCTGGCGCGCGGCAACCGGCTGTCCGCCGAGGAGCGCACGGCGGTGGTGGCGCGGCTGGCCGGGTTGACCGGGCTCAGCGAGGACTACGTGGACCGGGTGGACCTGCGGGTCGAGCACGTGCGGTTCTTCACCGAGCTGCTGCGCTCGGAGCGCAAGGTCGTCGGCCGGCTGGACTCGCGGTTCACCGGCCCGGACGCCGACTACGGCCGCGAGCACTTCAGCGACGACCCGTCGTACTCGGCGATCCTCGGCCCGTACACGGCGGCGCTGAACCACTACGTGCGGGCGGAGCTGGAGTACGAGAACGACCTGCCCTACGAGATCCTGACGATGAACGTCCGGCCGTGGTCGTACAAGGAGTTCGAGGGCACGCACGTGACGGTGGCGGACAAGCTGTCGTCGGCGATGCGCGCCAACCCGCACCTCAAGGTGCACGTCGCGTACGGCTACCTGGACGGCGCGACGCCGTACTACGCGGCCGAGCACGTGGTCGCGCACCTGCGGATCCCGGAGGAGCTGCACGCCAACATCGAGGCCGCGTACTACCCCGCGGGCCACATGATGTACGTGCACACCGAGAGCCGGTTGCAGCAGTCGAAGGACCTGGCCGACTTCGTCCAGTCCGCCTCGAACCGCTGATCCGACCGATCCCGCGCGGGTCGGACGCGGGACCGCGGCAGGACGGGAGGCCCTGGTGCGCGCATCGCACCAGGGCCCTCACCCTTCGGGCACGACGTGGCGTTCCTCGGCGAAGTGGCAGGCGCTGGGGTGGGCGCCGACGCGGGCGATGAGCGCCGGTTCCTCGATCGCGCACACGTCCCGCGCCTTCCAGCACCTCGTGCGGAACCGGCAGCCGGAGGGCGGGTTCAGCGGTGACGGCACGTCGCCGGTCAGGCGGATCACGTCACGGCGACCGCGCAGGGCCGGGTCCGCCACCGGCACGGCCGACAGCAGCGCCTGCGTGTAGGGGTGCGTGGGGTGCTGGTAGATCTGCTCCTCGGTGCCGATCTCGACGATCTTCCCGAGGTACATCACGGCCACCCGGTCGGACAGGTGCCGCACCACCGACAGGTCGTGCGCGATGAAGAGGTAGGCCAGCCCGAACCCGGCCTGCAACTCCGCCAGCAGGTTCATCACCTGGGCCTGGATCGACACGTCCAGGGCGGACACCGGCTCGTCGCACACGATCACCTTCGGCCGCAGCGCCAACGCCCGCGCGATCCCGATCCGCTGCCGCTGCCCGCCGGAGAACTGGTGCGGGTACCGGTTGAGGTGCTCCGGGTTCAGCCCGACGACGTCCAGCAGCTCGCGCACCCGCCCGGCCCGCGACCCGCGCGGCGCGACCTCCGGGTGGATCTCGAACGGCTCGCCGACGATGTCGCCCACGGTCATCCGCGGGTTCAGCGAGGTGTAGGGGTCCTGGAGCACGATCTGCACGTCCCGCCGCCACCGCCGCAGCGCCGCGCCCCGCAACGAGAACACCGGCTCGCCCTCGAACAGCACCGTGCCCGACGTCGGCGGCTCCAACCGCATCAGCACCTGCGCCAACGTCGACTTGCCGCACCCCGACTCGCCGACCACGCCCAGCGTCTCCCCCGCGCGCAGCGAGAACGACACGCCGTCCACCGCGCGCACCCGGCCCACGGTCCGCCGGAACACCACCCCGCGCGTCACCGCGAAGTGCTTCACCAGGTCGCGCACCTCCACCAGCTCAGCCACCGACGACCTCCTCCGCGAAGTGGCACGCGCTGATCCGCCCGAACCCGAGCCGCACGTCCCGGGGCACGTCCGACGCGCACACGCCCTCCGCCCGGGGGCACCGGGGGTGGAACGGGCAGCCCGACGGGATGCGCAGCAGGCTGGGCGGCAGCCCGCGGATCGTCTCCAGCGCGGCGCCCTTCGAGTCCAGCCGGGGCAGCGACCGCATCAACGCCGCCGTGTACGGGTGGCCGGGCGAGCGGAACAACGACAGCGCGTCCGCCTGCTCCACGATCCGCCCCGCGTACATCACCACGATCCGGTCGGCCACCTCGGCGACCACGCCCAGGTCGTGCGTGATCAGGACCAGCCCCATCCGCCGCTCGCGCTGGATCTCCGCCAGCAGGTCCATGATCTGCGCCTGCACGGTCACGTCCAGCGCCGTGGTCGGCTCGTCCGCGATCAGCACCTCGGGGTCGAGCGCCAGCGCCATCGCGATCATCGCCCGCTGCCTCATGCCGCCGGAGAACTGGTGCGGGTACTCGCGGACCCGCTGCCGCGCCGCCGGTATCCGCACCAGGTCGAGCAGCTCGATCGCCCGCGCCCGGGCCTGCGCCCGGCTCATCCCGCGCCGCAGCCGGAGCTGCTCCTCGATCTGGAAGCCCACCGTGAACACCGGGTTCAGCGCCGACAGCGCGTCCTGGAAGATCATCGCCACGCCCTCGGCGCGGACGGCGCGCCGTCGTTCGGCCGACGCCGACAGCAGCTCCTCGCCGTGGAACCGCACCGAGCCGCCCGTCACGAACGCGGGCGGCGTGTCCAAGATGCCCATGATCGTCTGCGCGGTCACGCTCTTGCCCGAGCCGGACTCGCCGAGCACGGCCAGCGTCTCGCCCGCCGACACGTGGTAGCTCACGCCGTTGAGCACGCGCGCCACCCCGTCCCGCGTGCGGAACTCCACGTGCAGGTCCTCGACCTCCAGCAGCATGATCCCCTCCTACCGCAGCTTCGGGTCGAGGGCTTCGCGCACCGCGTCGCCCAGCATCACGAACGCCAGCACGGTCGCGGTCAGGAACCCCGCCGGGAACAGCAGCGCGTGCGGCGCGACGCGCAGGTAGTCCTTGGCGCTGTTGATCATCACGCCCCACGACACGACCGGCTGCCGCAGCCCGATCCCGAGGTAGGACAGGGTCGCCTCGGCCCCGATGAACGCGCCGAGCGCGATCGTCGAGTAGACGAGCACGGGCGCGACGGTGTTGGGCAGCATGTGCTTGCCGATGATCCGCGCCGGCGACGCGCCGAGCGCCCGTGCCGCCTTCACGTAGTCCTGCTGCCTGGCGGCGATGGCGGCGGACCGCATGATCCGCATCGCCACCGGCCACGACAGCACCGAGATCGACAGCACCACCTGCGCCACGATCCGCACCGGCCCCGCGTCACGGCCCGCGTTCAACGTGGTCAGGATGACGATCGCGCCCAGCACGAACGGCACGCCGACGAACACGTCCGCGACCCGCGACACCACCGCGTCCAGCCACCCGCCGAAGAACCCGGCCAGCATCCCGACGCTCGCCCCGACCAGGACGACACCCGCCGTGGCCAGCAACCCGACCACGATCGACGCCCGCGCGCCGTGCACGACCCGCGTGTAGATGTCGTAGCCCTGGTTGTCGTACCCGAACCAGGCGACGGACGAGGGCGCGCCGCGTGACCTGGACAGGTCGGCCGCGTTCGGGTCGCCGGAGGCGAACAGGCCGGGGAACGCCGCCATCAGCAGCACGAGCAGGATCAACGACACCGACACCCAGAACAGCGGCCGACGCCGCAACGCGTGCCAGGCGTCGCCGAACAGCCCGCGCGGCCGGTCGGGGACGAGTGAGGCCAGTTGGTCAGTCATAGCGGATCCTCGGGTCCAAGACCGCGTACAGCAGGTCCACCAGCAACGTCATCAGCAGGTACACCAGGACCAGCACGGTCACCACGCCGGTCACCATCGCGCCGTCCTTGGTCAGGATCGACCGGAACACCAGGCCGCCGACGCCGGGCACGTTGAAGATCCCCTCGGTGACGATCGCGCCGCCCAGGAACGCGCCGAGGTCCGTGCCGAGGAACGTGATCACCGGGATCAGCGAGTTCCGCAGCAGGTGCACGCCGACGATCCGGCGCGTCGGCAACCCCTTGGCCAACGCCGTGCGCACGTAGTCCGCGCGCCGGTTCTCGGCGATGCTCGCGCGTGACAGGCGGGCGACGTAGGCCATGGACAGGCTGGCCAGCACGAACCCGGGGACGATCAGGTTCCCGAACGTGGGCGTGGTGACCGTGGGCGCGATCCAGCCCAGTTGCAGCCCGAACACCAGCTGCACGACGTACCCGGTGACGAACACCGGGATCGAGATCAGGAACAGCGTCGAGACCAGCACCAGGCTGTCCAGGAACCCCCGGCCGCGCAGCCCCGACACCACGCCGGCGACGATGCCGATGACGGCCTCGACCAGCAGCGCGACCAGGGCCAGCCGCAGCGTCACCGGGAACGTCGCCGCGATCCGGTCGACCACCTGGACGCCGGACGACGTGACGCCGAAGTCGCCCTGGACCAGGTTCACCAGGTACTTCCAGTACTGCAGCGGCAGCGGGTCGTCCAGGTTGAACCGCTCCCGCATCATCGACACGTAGGAGGCCGGGCAGTCGCGCTCGCCGCACTTGCCCTCGAACGGGTCGCCCGGGACCGCCCACACCAGCGCGTAGATCAGGAACGTGGTGCCGACGAACACCGGCACCATCTGGAGCAACCTGCGCAGCACGTACCGACCCAACTCCGCGCTCCCCTCGGCTGGCTGGCGGGTGTGTCCGGTGCCCTCGGCGTGGTCAGGCCACTTCCACCGAGTAGAGGTCGAGCGTGCGGAACGGGTCGAGGTTGGCCACCTTGAGCCGCTCGGACCGGCCCGCGATGGTGTTCTGCGTCCACAGCGGGATGGACGGCAGGTCGGGGGCCAGCATCCGCTCGGCTTCGAGGTACAGCTCGATCGCCGCGTCCTCGCTGGACGCCTTGTCGGCCTCGGCGAGCTTCGCGTCGAACGCCGGGTTCGAGTACAGCCCGTCGTTGGAGGACGCGCCCGTGCGGAACAGCGGCGTGAGCCAGTTCTCGATCGACGGGTAGTCGGCGATCCAGCCCGACCGGTACATGCCGGTCATCTTGTGCGCGTTCACGTTCTGCCGGAACTCGCCGAAGCTGGTCGACGGCACGAACCGCACCTCGACGCCGAGGGTGTTCTTGATGCTGTTGACCACCGCCTCGGCCCACTCCTGGTGCCCGCCGTCGGTGTTGGACAGCAGCACGATCTCCCCGGTGTGGCCGGACTTCGCGAGCGCCTCCTTGGCCTTGGCCGGGTCGAACTCGCAGTTCTCGCCGCAC
Organism: Actinosynnema sp. CA-299493; assembly: GCF_050946825.1. Classification (NCBI taxonomy): domain Bacteria; kingdom Bacillati; phylum Actinomycetota; class Actinomycetes; order Pseudonocardiales; family Pseudonocardiaceae; genus Actinosynnema; species Actinosynnema sp. CA-299493. The sequence continues at coordinate 756,176 of NZ_CP191993.1, read as the reverse complement.
TGGCCGGGCCGGTAGCCCTTCATCAGCGGGTGCACCCAGCCGTCCGCGGGCTTGCGCGTGCCCTCGAAGATCCGCGCGGTGATCTCCTCGCGGTTGATCGCCATGGAGATCGCGCGGCGCAGGTCCGCGTTGTCGTAGGGCTCGGTGTAGAACGGGAAGGCGATGGTCTGGTTGTTCAGCGTCTCCCGCTGCACGACGCGGTCGCCGAGGTCGGTCTCGTACTGCTTGCCCGCCAACGCGTTGGGCGGCAGTTCCTCCATGAAGTCCAGGTTGTTCGACACGAGGTCGGCGTAGGCGGACTCGCGGCTCTGGTAGACCTTCAGCGTCAGGTCCTTGAACTTCGGCTTGTCGGCGCCCTGGTAGTCGTCGTAGCGGGTCAGCTTGATGTCGGTGCCGACCGTGCGGGAGACGTACTTGAACGGGCCGTTCCCGATCGGGTTCGCCTCGAACGCGGCGCGATCGGCGAAGAAGGCCTCGGGGAGCGGGGCGAACACCTCGTAGCCGACGGTCACCGGGAACACGGCGAACGGCTCGGACAGCGTGATGGTGAACGTGTGGTCGTCGACGACTTCGAGGCCGGACAGCGACTTGGCGGTCGGGGCCGGTGGTTCCTGCTCGCCGTCGGGACCGTCGGGGTCGGTCGGGTTGACCGCGGCGTAGCCCTCGATCTGGGAGAAGAAGCTGGCGCCCTGGGTGGCGTTGGGCCCGTAGGCGGTCCAGTTCCAGGCGTCCACGAAGCTCTTGGCGGTGACCGGGGTGCCGTCGTGGAACAGCCAGCCCTGCTTGAGCTTGACGGTGAAGACCTTCGAGTCGGTGGTGTCGATCGACTCGGCCATCGCGTTGACCGGCTGCGCGTCCTCCGCGCGGTACTCGATCAGGCCGGTGAACAGCGGGTCGAGGACGCGGCTGCCGCCGGTCTCGGTGGTGTTGCCGGGGATGAGCGGGTTCTCCGGCTCGGTGTTGAAGATCGTGATGCCGGCGTCGGCGTTCGAGCCGGTCGGGGTCTCGGCCGAACCGCAGGCCGTGGCCGCCAGGACGAGCGCCACGGCTGTGGCAGCGGTCGCGGTTGAGGGGCGTAATCGTGAACCTGACATGGGTCCTCCCACCTGATCGGGGTAACCGAGCAGAGTCGACCGCTTTCGCAGCGTGAGAGAGAACCTAGGGGGCGGGTGACCCGGGCCACACGGGTGAGCGCGTCACGACCTGGTCACGATCAATCCCAGTTGACGGGCGGGTGGGTTGACGTGCTCGTTCGCGGTGTGGCCGTCAGGCTAGGGCGAACGCGATGCCGTCGAGGATGTCGTGCTCGCTGACGACGAGCTCGGTGATGCCCTGCGACTCCAGGTGGTCGGCGAGCGTGCGGACGACCAGCGCGCCGCCGCAGATCACGTCCACCCGGCCGGGGTGCATCGGGCCGAGCGCGGCGCGCTCGTCGTGGCCCATCGTGAGCAGCTTCGCGGTGACCTCGCGGATCCGGTCGATGCCGAGCCGGGCGAGGTGGATCTCCTCCGGTTCGTACCGCGGCAGCTCCTTGGCCAGCGCGACGAGGGTCGTGACCGTGCCCGCGACGCCGATCCAGGTCTTGGCCCGGGCGGTCGGCACGGCGGCGAACGCCTCGGCGAGCACCTCCCGGGTGACGCCGACCGCCTGCTCGACCTGCGCCTCGGTCGGCGGGTCGGTGTGCAGGCAGCGTTCGGTGAGCCGGACGCAGCCGATGTCGACCGACCGGGCGGCCTCGACCTCGCCGCGCACGCCGTCCCACGTGCCCAGCACCAACTCGGTCGACCCGCCGCCGATGTCGGAGACCAGGAAGGGACCTTCGTCCGCGTCCAAGTCGGACACCGCGCCGAGGAAGGAGAGCCGGGCCTCCTCGTCACCGGTGATGACCTCGGCCTCCACGCCGAGCACCTCCCGGGTCATGTCGAAGAAGGCGGCCTTGTTCGCGGCGTCCCGGGTGGCCGACGTCGCGACCATCCGCACGCGCTCGGTTCCCTTGCGCCGCAGGACGTTCGCGTAGTCGACGAGCGCGGCCCGGGTGCGTGCGATGGCCTCGGGGTGCAGCTCACCGGTCGCGTCGACACCTTGGCCGAGCCGGACGACCCTCATCTCCCGGTGCACGTCCCGCAACCACCGTCCGCCGGTGTCCGATGTGGTCACATCGGCGACCAGGAGGCGGATCGAGTTGGTCCCGCAGTCGATCGCGGCCACGCGTGCCATGCCCGAGGTCTCCTTCGTCGCTGGTGAGTGCTGCCGGCAGCGTAACCACAAGAGGTCCGCCGGCAGGCCCTTCCTCCCAAAGGAGGGGTTCGTGTCATCCCGCCGACCTGGCGCAGCCCTACCGCGCGTGTCAAGGGGGCACATCTCATCCCACCAGGAACCTTCCGCTGGAACCGCCCCCTTGATACGCGTGGTAGCCCTTGTGGAGGTCGGTGGGATGACACGGACACCGGACCCACAACGGACCCGCAGCACAACCACCCGACCAGGGGTCATCCTGCTGATCTGCCCGTCCGGCGAGGACGCTCTTCAGCTTTTAAGCCCTTAAAACTCCTGCCCAACAAGCAACGAACGGGCGCTCACGAACCGATCAGCCCGCGAGCGCCCGTCCGCACATGAACCCCGCCCACCCAGAATCAGTTGGGCGCGTGGATCTGGTCAGCGGCGTTCGCCGCGTAGTCCCTGGTCGCCCCGCGCACGAACATGTTCTGCTCGGCGTGGTTGCCGGAGAAGTGCTGCTTGATCGAGCCGTTGAACGGCGTGGTGGACGCGTTGCGGCCGTACACGTCGGTGTAGACGGCGGTCGGGCCGGAGTTGCGCAGCTTGAAGCCGCCCGGCCGGAACTCGCGCAGCGTGCCCTTGAACGGCGAGCGCGGGTCGTCCCACGCCACCCGCTGCCCGGTCTGCTCGGTGATGCGGCGGACCGCGTTGCAGTAGTCGCCGCGAATGCCCTCGTAGCAGAGGTCGACCTGGCGGGCCAGCCTGTTCGGCTTCGAGGCGTCGTAGTACCGGCCCGGGTTCAGCACGTAGAACAGCGGCTGGATGGTGAACGACAGCTGCGAGGTGCTGACCGTGACGTCCGAGAACCAGAACTCGTGCAGGTCGTTCGTGTCGAACGGGATGTCGGTGCCGGTGATGACCTCGAAGTGCGTCTTCCCCTCGCGGATCGCCTGGACGCACGCCGCGTCGGTGATCAGCCGGCCGAGCGAGCGCGTGTCGGACGGCGAGTCCGCCGGGATGGCCGGGCCGACGGTGGTGAACTTGTTGTTGAACGGGCCGGGGCAGTCGGTCGCGCCGAAGCCGCCCGGTCGCCCGTTGGGGATCAAGGCGGTGAACTTGGCCTCGGTGACCTGGTTGTTGTCCCGGTGCGTGCACTTGTTGTCGTAGATCAGCTCGTGCACGTTGTTGGTGAACGCGTCCGTCGAGTGCGTGCCCTGGTGGAACTTCAGCAGGGTGTCGCACGTGGCGATGGTGGTGCCCTGCGGCGGGAAGAAGCTCGTGCCGTTGTCGCCCTGGATGACGTTCGAGTTGTTGACCGCGAGGACCTTGTGGCCGACGTGGTCCTCGTGCCGGTGCGCGCCACCGGGGTTGGCGCTCATCATCACCTCGCTGGTGTAGCCGAAGTACGGCCACTTCGCGTCGGCGAACAGGTCGGAGGTGCGCGGGTCGTCGCCGTGCTCGTGGCCGAACGCGCAGCCGCTCGCGTCGCGCGGCGGGTGCCACGTCGGGTAGACCTTGCCGTCCGGGCCGTACGCCCAGTACCGGGCGTGGACCTCGCGCGAGCACTCGCCGGCCTTCGGCGTGTAGCCGGTGGCGCTCTCCGACACGACGATGTCGTACGCCATGCTCGTCTGCGCGCCCGCCGGCGGCAGGGACCTGCCCCACGCGGGGTTGTCGGTCGGCGGCACGGACGTGGTGGACGTCGGTCCGCCGGTCGTCGTCGTCGACGTCGTCGTGGTAGCGGTAGCGGTAGTGGTGGTCACCGGCGCGCCCGTGCACGCGACGCCGTTGAGGGCGAACGAGGTCGGCGCCGGGTTGCTGCCGCTCCACGAGCCGTTGAAGCCGAACGTCGCGGTCGCGCCGGTGGCCAGGTTGGCGTTGTGGCTGACGCCGCGCGCGCTCACCTGGGCGCCGCTCTGCGTCGCGGTGGCGTTCCACGCCTGGGTGACCCGCTGACCGGAGGCGAAGCTCCAGGTCAGCGTCCACGAGTTGATCGGGTCGCCCAGGTTCGTCACGGTCACGTTCGCGGTGAAGCCGTTGTTCCACTGCGACGGGACGGAGTAGGTGACGCCGCAGCCCGTTGCGGCGGCCTGCGCCACGAACACCGTGCTGCCCACGCCGACCGCGGCGACCGCCACGGCTGACAAGAATCGGAATCTGTGTCCACGCATGGTCATTTCTGCCCTCCATCAGTTCAGCCGGTACGTGCGGCGGCGGTGATCCAGGGCATCGCGGGGTGAAGTGGGATTCGGGTTGCCCTCAACGCCGGGAAGCGCGGACGCCTCGTTGAGGGCAGCGGGACAGCACTCGGCGAGCCTGACTTGGCCGGTGGCGGGATGGCGGCCACGCACACCGGGGACGTGCACCTCGGCGGTTCGGTCGGTCGTCGTGCGGCCGGACGACCAGGTCACCGGATCACCGGATCGCGACCGGATCACCGGATCGCGACGGGGTGACCGGACCGGCGATCGGGGCTGCCGGTGCGGGTAGTGTTCGACCGACTCCACCGCGTTGTCAACGACTGTCGCAACGTTGCGACAACGTCCGTCTTAACCCGTTAAGCGAATTCCGCCCCGGCGACGCCGGCGATGGGTTGGGCGTGGCTCAGGTGGCCTTCATGGACGACGTCGACGACGCCGGGTAGGACGAGCCCGAACCGGTTGAGGACGTGCCACCCGAGGTCCCTCCAGAGGTCCCGGCGGGCGACGTGCCTGCCGAGGTCGTCCCGACGGGCGTCGTCGCGGGCTCCTCGGTCGTGGTGGTGGTCGTCGTCGTGGTGGTGGTCGGCGTGGGGCAGCCGGGCGGGATCGACGGCGTCGTGGTGGGCGTCGTCGTCGGCGTGCTGGTCGTCGCCCCGGTCGGCTCGGTCGGCTCCGTGGGGCACGTCGGCGTGGTGGTCGTCGTCGAGTGCGTCGGCACGGTCGGGGTGAACGTGATCGTCACGCCGGGCCGGGACGTCCTCGTGGTCGTCGTCGTGGTCGGGTTCGCCGTGCTGGAGGACGGCGGCGTGTTCCCGGGCGGCGAGGTGTTGTCGTTGTCCGACGGGATGTCGCCGTTGCCCGGGCTGGGCCCGAAGTCGTCGTCCGAGCCGATGATGTCCGGCAGCACCGGCACGCCGTTGGCGTACACGTCCGCCCAGTACAGCACCGTGGCCACGTACTCGTTGGACTGGTTGTAGCGGAACACCGACCGCGCGCGCTGCACCGGGTCGCTCACGTCCACGTTGTTCGCGCACAGGTAGTTGCCCGCGCCCGTGGTGGCGTCGTAGATGTTGTTCGGGTTCCGCTCGCCGTCCTCGTTGCCGTCGGCCGCGTACCCGGCCCACGTGGACGGGATGAACTGCATCGGGCCGACGGCCCGGTCCCAGGTGCGGTCGCCGTCGAACCTGCCGCCGTCGGTGTCCCGGATCGCGGCCACGCCGGGTGCGCCGTTGAGCACCGGACCCACGATCCGCTCGACCGTGGTGCCGCTCTCGGTGACCCGGCCGCCGTGCGCGTGCCCGGACTCGATGCGGCCGATGCTGGCCAGCAGCGGCCAGTCCAGCCGGCAGCCGGGCGTGGTCTGCCCCAGCCGGTCCGCCGCGCGCATGTACGCGTCGAGCATGACGCCGGGGATGCCGTGCTGGCCCTCGCGCAGGTAACCGCCCTCCAACGGGGGCAGGTCGTCCTCGAACTCCGACGGGTCGTCGGCGTCGGCCAGCAGCGCCGCGCTCAGCTCGTCCGTCTCGGGCAGCTGGCCGGTGGCGCCGAGCTTGCCCCGGGCGTCCAGCGCGAGCGTGCCCAGCACGTCGCCCGGACCGGGCGGCACGGCTTCCACGTCGGCGCGGTCGGCGAGGCTGAACCAGTCGACCGGGGTGGCCGTGTGCAGCAGCGCGGGCACGAGCATCGCGGCGGTGGCGGTGGCCGCGAAGCCCCACTGCCGAGGCGTCATCGTGCCCGGATGGACCTTGGTCCGCTTCCGCCCCCGACGCTTCGACTTCGGCACAGCCACGGACTCCCCATCGACTCGTCACCCAGCCTGAAGACCAGCCTGCCTGATCCGAACGGCGGTGTCACGGGCACGCACGAGCTTTGTGCCCGGAGAACTGCCAGGACGGTCAGTTTTTCACCTTTGACGCGCATTCCCCGCTCGGCCACCACTGGGCGAGCTGGTCGAGCGCCTCGTCGCCGAACGGGTTCACGCCCCGGCCGACGGCCAGCGAGTGCGCCACGTGCACGTGCAGGCACTTGACCCGCGTCGGCATCCCACCGGCCGTCACGGTCGTGCCGAGCGGTTCGATCGCGTCCCGCTCGGCCAAGTACGCCTCGTGCGCCCGGAGGTAGCTCTCGGCCAGCTGCTCGTCCACCGCCAACCGGTCGGTCATCTCCTTCATCAGCCCGGCCCCCTCCAGCCTGCTGACGTAGGAGTTCACCCGCGAGCAGGTCAGGTAGTACAGGGTCGGGAACGGCGTGCCGTCCTCCAACCGGGGGTTGGTCCGCACGACCGCCGGGTGCCCGCTCGGGCACCGCGCGGCGATCGCCCTGATGCCCCTCGGCGCGCGGCCCAACTGCGCCGCGACCGCCGCCAGGTCCTCTTCGCTCACCGTCATCGTGCCGCCGCCGAATCCCACAACTGCTCGTACCACGCCTTGTCCTCGGCCGGTTTGGTCTCCGGTCGCTGCTGGTCCAGTTCACGCTCCTCGTCACCGGGGAGCTGCACGACGTAGGGCGTCTCGCCGGGCCGCACGTAGTGCAGCCTGCGCCGTGCCTCGGCCTCGACGTGCGCCGGGTCGGCCAGTTCCCGCTTGCGCCGCTCCAGCTGCCCCACCTCGGCGCGCAGCGTCTCCTGCGAGGCGGTGACCTCGCGCAGCTCCTCGCGCTGCGCCAGGTACGTGCGCAGCGGCACGGCGATGCTCAGCGCCAACGCGCACACCACCATCGCCAGCAACGCGGCCCGCCGCGTGCCGGTCATGCCGAACGCGCCGCCCGTGCCCGCGCCCGCCCTGGTGCGGGCCCGGGACTGCGGCTTGCGCGCCGCGGCCTTGCCCTTGCGCGGTTCCGGCTTGCGGGTGGCGTCCTGGCGGGTGGCGCCCTGGCGGGCCGCACCCTGGCGCGGCTCGCCCCCTCGGGCGTCACGGGACTGACCGTCGCGGGCCTGCGCCCGCGCAGGGCGGGACCTCGGCGTGGCCTCGCGACCACGCCGGGGCTCCCGTTCCCGTCGTGCCATCAGCTCTCCGGCGTGTACCGCGGGAAGGCCAGGTCGCCGGCGTAGCGCGCGGCGTCGCCCAGGGCCTCCTCGATGCGCAGGAGCTGGTTGTACTTCGCGGTGCGCTCGCCGCGGGCGGGCGCACCGGTCTTGATCTGGCCCGCGCCGACGGCCACGGCCAGGTCGGCGATCGTGGTGTCCTCGGTCTCGCCGGACCGGTGGGACATCATCGACTTGTAGCCGTAGGACGTGGCCAGCGCGACCGCGTCCAGCGTCTCGGACAGCGTGCCGATCTGGTTGACCTTCACCAGCAGCGCGTTGGCCGCGCGGCGGGAGATGCCCTCCTCCAGCCGCTCCGGGTTGGTCACGAACAGGTCGTCGCCGACGATCTGCACGCGCTCGCCCAGCTCGGCCGTCATCTGCACCCAGCCGTCCCAGTCGTCCTCGGACAGCGGGTCCTCGATCGACACCATCGGGTAGGCGTTGACCAGCTCGGTGTAGTAGCCGGTCATCTGCTCGGCGCTGCGCTTGGTCTTCTCGAACGTGTAGGCGCCGTCGGAGTAGAACTCCGTGGCGGCCACGTCCAGCGCCAGCGCGATGTCGCGGCCCGGCGTGAAGCCCGCCTTCTCGATCGCGATCAGGATCAGGTCGAGCGCGTCCCGGTTGCTCGACAGGGACGGCGCGAAGCCGCCCTCGTCGCCGAGGCCCGTGCCCAGGCCCTTCGACTTCAGCACCGACTTCAGCGCGTGGTAGGTCTCCGCGCCCCAGCGCAGCGCCTCGCGGAAGGTCTCCGCGCCGATCGGCGCGATCATGAACTCCTGGATGTCCACGTCGGTGTCGGCGTGCGCGCCACCGTTGAGGATGTTCAGCATCGGCACCGGCAGCACGTGCGCGTTCGGGCCGCCGATGTACCGGAACAGCTCCAGGCCGCTGGACGCCGCCGCCGCCTTCGCCACCGCGAGCGACACGCCGAGGATGGCGTTCGCGCCCAGGCGGGACTTGTCCGGCGTGCCGTCCAGGTCGACCAGCTTCTGGTCGACCACCCGCTGCTCGACGGCCTCGATGCCGACCAGCTCGGGGCCGATCTCGTCGAGCACCGCCGTGACCGCGCGCTCGACGCCCTTGCCCAGGTAGCGCTTGGCGTCGCCGTCCCTCAGCTCGACCGCCTCGTGCTCGCCGGTCGACGCGCCGGACGGAACCGCGGCGCGCTCCAGCGTGCCGTCGTCCAGCGCCACCTCTACCTCGACGGTCGGGTTGCCTCGCGAGTCCAGGATCTCGCGGGCGCCGACCTGCTCGATGACCGCCACGTGCGCTCCCTCGTCAGACCATCCGTGTATCGGTGCCGAGCCTAGTTGGTGCAAGGTGTGGGACTGCCCCGGCTCGCCTGTTGGGGCACCGGCCGGAAGGGGTTCACCGGTGGTTCACGTGGCGCGGGGTGGGGACGGACCGCTGCTGGTGCTGCTGCACGGGCTCGGCGCGACGGGGTCGGTGTGGCGCGGAGCTGCGGAAACGTGGCCCGGCGCGTGGTTGGCGGTCGACCTGCCCGGTCACGGTCGGTCGGCGCCGGCGGCGCGGTACTCGTTCGGGTCGCTGGCGGCTTCGGTGGCCGCCGCGGTCGGTCCGGGTCCGGTGGCGGTGCTCGGGCACTCGTTGGGCGGCGTGGTGGCGTTGACGCTGGCCAGCGGGTGGTTCGGGGTCGACGTGCGGGCGGTCGGCGGGCTCGGGATCAAGGTGCGGTGGACGGCGGAGGAGCTGGCGCGGGCGGCGTCGCTGGCCGCGAAGCCCGCGCGGGTGCTCCCGACCCGCGAGGAGGCGTCGGCGTGGGCGTCGAAGCTGGCCGGTGTGCCGTTGGCGGACGGCGTGGTCGAGGTGGCCGGCGGGTGGCGCGCGGCGCTGGACCCGGCGGCGTTCGGGGTGGGCGAGCCGGACGTGGCGGGGTTGCTGGCGGTGGCGAAGGCGCCGGTCGTGCTGGCGGCCGGCGAGACCGACCACATGTGCCCGCCGGAGCACCTGCTCGCGGCGCGGGCGGACGCCGTGGTGCTGCCCGGGGTGGGCCACAACGCCCACGTGGAGCACCCGCTGTCGATCAAGCCGGTGCTCGACCGGCTGCACGGCGCTCTCGTGTCGTGACACGCCCGTCCCGTCATCCGGTCGGCTGTCGTGTGGCGGCCGGATGGCCGGGTAGCGTTGATCGAACCATGACGGACAGCACCTTCGAGGCGTTCCGCCGAGCCGAGGCGCTGCTCGCGGGACGCCGACCGCTGGAGGCGCTGCGCGAGCTGCGAGTCGTGCTCGAAGCGGCGCCGGACCAAGTGGGAGTGCAGCTGCTCGCGGGCCGGGCCTACCTCGGTTCGGCCCAGCTCACGCGTGCCGAGGCGGCGTTCCGGAAGGTGCTCGACCTGGACCCCAGCGATCACTACGCGAGGTTCGCGCTCGGCCGGACGTTGCAGCGGCAGAGCCGGCTGCCCGAGGCGTTGACGCAGCTGCGGATGGCGGCGGCGATGAACCCGTCGCCGGAGTACCAGGAGGCGTTGGGCGAGGTCAGCGCCCGCCTCGCGGTGGAGCGCGACCGGTGACGGCCCACGAGCTCGGGCCCGTGGTGGCCGAACGGCGGCTGTGGCGCGTGGCCGGCGACGGCTCCCGCGCGGAGGTCGTGATCAGGTTCGGCACGCCCCACCCGGACCCGCTGAGCCCGAACGAGGACTGGTGCTGCCCGCACCAGATCCTGGGCTTGGGCAACGAGACCGTCGGCGCGTCGTTCGGCGTCGACTCGCTCCAGGCCCTGCTCCTCAGCGTGTACCGCGTGCGCCTGGAACTCGCCGCGCGCGCGGTGGAGGCGGCGGTCGAGCTGGACTGGCTCGGCCTGGCGGACCTGGGCCTGACCGTCGACCCGCCCGTGCGCCCCTGACGGGTCGACCGCGACCGATCAAACCCGACCGCTCAACCAACCGACCAACCCGACCGATCGATCTGACCGCTCAGCCCAACCGGCCAACTCGGCCGATCAACCCGACCGGTCAGCCGCCGATGCTCGCCCGGGCGTAGGCGTCGGCCCCGCTGTAGACGTTCTGGCCGTACTCGGTCGAGTTGTTGTAGGCCAGCACGGCCGCCCACCAGCCCGCGCCGGTGCCGAGGTCGCGTCCGCCCGAGCAGAGGTAGCGGGCGGCGGCCAGGGCGGCGTCGTCGATGTTCTGCGGGTCCGGGTCCTGCCCGTCGCCGTTCGCGCGCACCGCGTAGCGGGCCCACGTGGTCGGGATGAACTGCATCGGGCCGACCGCGCGGTCCCAGCGGGTGTCGCCGTCGAGCGTGCCGCCGTCGCTGTCGGCGATCGCCTTCACGCCCGGCGAGCCGTCCAGCGGGATGCCGATGATCGGGCGTGACGGCCGGCCGTCCTCGCCGAGGCGCAGGCCGCCGATCGTGCCGTGGTGCGACTCGATGCGGCCGATGCCGGCCAGCGTCGCCCACGACACCTGGCACGCCGGCTCCTGCGTCCGCATGACCATGTCCGCGACGGCGTACGCGCGCAGGGCGCGTTCCGGGATGTCGGTCTTGTCCGACAACGCCGCCGCCCACGTGCCGAGCGGGTCGGCGGTCGACCGCGGTTCGCCGGCCGGTGGCGCCTCACCGCCCGCACCCGGCGCGGCGACGCCCGGCTCGACGGCCAGGAACGGCACCGGGAACGGCGGGTCGGCGGCCTGCCTCGGCCCCGAGCGGTTGAACGTGGCCAGCGCCCACGCCCCGCCCGCCACCACGGCGAGCAGGATCAGCACCAGGACCAGGCGTCCGACGAGGTCGCCGGCACGGCCGCGGTTCGGGCGCGGCTCGGGCTTCGACGTCTTGGGCGGCGGCGGGACGACCACGACCCCAGGCTACGTGCTCCCGACGCCGGCACGGCGGGGATCACGCACCAATTCGTTCCCGCCTGCCGGCAACGGGCTCATCGGGCTGCGCGAAGGACGAGGTGGGGGCACTTGGAGCCCGACGGCTCCGGCCACTTCGCCGTGCCGCCCGGTGTCCGCGAAGGCGGCGTCGGGGGCGACACCCCGTTCGCCCGACCCACCCGGTCACGGCGGCGGCGCCGGGGCCGTCGTGGTCGGTTCGGCCGTCGTCGGCTCCGCGGCCGGCTGAGTCGGCCTGGTCGTCAGCGGAGTCGTCGGAGCCGCCGGAGTCGTCGTGGTGACCGGCGGCGCGGTGGTCGGCCCGGTGGGCTCGGCCGCGGTGGTCGTGGTCGCGGTGGTGGCGAACGACCGGGTCGGCGGCAGGTCGACCCGGCCGCGGGGACCGGAGTTCCGCGCCGACGTGCCCGGCGGGACCTGCGGCTGGTGGCCGGCGAGGCGCTCCGGGAACGGGGTCGGCTCCGCCGATCGGACCGCTCCCGGCGGGCGCGGCGACGTCGGGTGGACCACCACAAACGGCGACAGCGGGGCGGGTGGCGCGGCGGTCCGGACGCTCACCAGGGTCTGGTGGGCGGTGACCGGCGGCTGGGCCGACGACGGCGGCGCCGGCTGACCGAACGTCAGCACCAGCACCGCCGCACCGCCCACCGCCGCCAGCGGCAGCACCACGGCCGCCGCCAGGCACCCGCGCCCCCTGCGCGACGACTCACGATGACTCACCCGAAACCCCGCCCCCCGGACCCGATCTTGCGTGGTACCCATTGGTCGGTTTCGGGCCACCGGCCGCAACCACCACGCCGTCACACGTCCGGGTGGACTTGCTCAGGTGAGGGGCGGGAGCTGCGGCGGAACGGCCGCCGGCCGCGCCTCCAACGCCTCCAACGCCAACCGCACCGCCGTGTCCAACTGCGGGTCGCGCCCGGCCACCCGGTCCTGCGGCGTCACCACCACCTCGACGTCCGGGTCGACGCCGTGGTTCTCCACGCCCCACCCCGGACCGGCGAACCACGTCGCGTAGCGGGGCTGCGTGACCATCGTCCCGTCGACCAGGTGGTACTGCATGTCGATGCCGATCACGCCACCCCACGTGCGGGTGCCGACGACCGGCCCGATGCCCATCTCCTTGATCGCCACGTTGACGATGTCGCCGTCGGACCCGGCGAACTCGTCCGCGATCGCGATCACCGGCCCGCGCGGCGCGTCGCCGGGGTAGCTGTCAGCCGTGGTGTACCCGCGCGCCACCGACCAGCCGATGATCCGCCGGCCCAGCTTCTCCACCACCAGCTCGGACGTGTGCCCGCCGCCGTTCTCGCGCACGTCCAGCACCACGGCCTCGCGCGCCAGCTCGACCCGCAGGTCGCGGTGCAGCTGCGCCCACCCCGCGCCCATCATGTCCGGCACGTGCAGGTACCCGACCCGCCCGTCGGTCAGCGAGTGCACGCGCGCCCGCCGGTCGGCCACCCACGCGTGGTAGCGCAGCGGCTCGTCGTCCTCCAGCGGCACGACCACGACCCGCCGCGGCTCGCCACCGCCGCCGGGCCGCACGGTCAGCTCCACCGGCTTGCCCGCCGTGCCGACGAGCAGCGGCGCGGGCCCGGTCACCGGGTCCACCTGCCGCCCGTCGACCGCGACGATCGCGTCACCGACCCGCACCGCGACACCGGGGGCCGCCAGCGGCGACCGCGCCGCCGGGTCCGACGTCTCGCCCGGGATCACCCGCGTGATCCGCCACGCGCCCGCCTCGTCCCGCTCCAGGTCGGCCCCGAGCAGCCCCACGGCGCGGCCGGGTACCCCGTGCGCCGGGATGACGTAGGCGTGCGACGTGCCCAGCTCGCCCTGGACCTCCCACAGCAGGTCGATCAGGTCGTGGTAGCTGCCCAGCCGGTCCACCAGCGGCCGGTAGCGCGCCAGCACGCCCGCCCAGTCCACGCCGCCCATGTCGGTGCGCCAGAAGTGGTCGCGCATCAGCCGCCCGGCCTCCGCGTACGCCTGCCGCCACTCGGCCGCCCGGTCGACCACCACCCGCACCCTCGACAGGTCGACGTCCACCGAGTCGTGGTCCTCGGCGTCGACCTTCCGGTCGGTCGGCACCACCCGCAGGTCACCGCCGTCGCGCACGACCACCCGCTGCCCGTCGCCGGTCACCTCGAACGCGTCCACGCCGTCCGCCAGCACCTCGGTGCGCGACTTGGCCAGGTCGAACCGCTCCAGCACGGCGCGCGGCGGCCGGGACGACGGGCTCGCCAGGTTGTCGCCGAGCACACCGCGCAACGGCGACCGCAGCCACAGCAGCCCGCCCTTGGCGGCGGTCAGGCCCGAGTAGCGGGCGGCGGCGACCGGCACCGTCACCACCCGGTCGGCCAGCCCGTCGAGGTCGACGACCGTGATCGGGTTCTCGTCCTCCTTCTCCTTGTCCTTGTCCGAGGAGTCGTCGCCCACCGACCGGCCGAGGCGCAGCGGGTCGAACGGCGACGGCGTGGTCGCGGCCAGCGGCAGCAGGTAGGGCCGGCAGCCGGTCGGGAACGACAGGTCGAACACGTGCGCGTCGTACACCGGGTCGAAGCTGCGCACCGACAGGAACGCCAGGTAGCGGCCGTCCTCGGTGAACGTCGGCGAGAAGTCGGAGAACCGCAGCGGCGTCACGTCCACCACGGACAGGTCGGTGGTGTTGGTCATCTTGATGTGCTGCAACGGGCGCGGGCCGGGGTGCGACCAGGCCAGCCAGTTCGAGTCGGGGGCGAACGCCAGGTCGCCGACGTGCGGGTTCGCGTCCTTCAGCACTTCCCGGACCTCGCCGGACTCGACCTCGACCAGCAGCAGCCGCCCGTCGTGCGTGGCGACGGCGAGCCTGCGCCCGTCCGGTGAGACTGCCAGCTCCAGCACCCGCCCGAGCTTGCCGACCGCGACCCGGCGCGGCTCGTTGCCCGGCTCGACGCCGCCGACCGGGGAGAACTCCAAGCCCTCCTCGCCGTCCGCGTCGGTCACCCACACCACGCTGTCGCCGACCACGCGCGGCAGCCTGGCCCGGACGCCGGGCTGCTCGGCCAGCGCGCGCACCGGACCGTCCCGGTGGGTCACCCAGTGCACGGTGCCGCGCACCTCGACCACGCTCCCGCGCCCGGTCTTGTCGGGGTGGAAGTCGTCGGGCCGGGACGACACCGGTCGCGGCCTGCGCGCCGTGCGGGGCCCGCCGAGCGCGATCTCCAGCCGGCGCGGCTCGGCCTCCAGGCCGTCCAGGACCCACAGCTCGCCCGCGTGCTGCCAGACGACCCGCTCGCCGTCGCTCGACGCGACCCGGGCGTAGAACTCCTGCTCGGTGTGCCGCCGCAGGTCCGACCCGTCCGGGGTCACCGAGTACAGGCTGCCGACGCCGTCGTGGTCGGACAGGAACGCGATCCGGTCCCCGATCCACATCGGCGAGGTCAACGACGACGTCAGCTCGGGCAGGATGCGCGCGAACTCGCCGTCACCGGCCACGTCGACCCACAGCTTGGCCGCCGCGCCGCCCCGGTAGCGCTTCCACCAGGCCGGGTCGCGGCCGTACACGGAGGTGACGACCACCTGCCCGGACGGCCCGAACGCCACGTCGTCCACCCAGCCGAACGGCAGCCGCCGGGGCGGGCCGCCGTCGGTGGGCACGGCGTGCGCCCACTGCCGGTTCGTGGTCGCCTGGCCGGTGGACGTGACGGCGACGACCTCGCCGCCGGACGTCCAGCCGCGCACACCGGTGGAGTAGTCGCCCCAGTAGGTGAGCCGGGTGGCCTCGCCGCCGTCCACCGGGGCCAGGTGGACCTCGGGCGCGCCGTCCCGGCGGCTGGTCCAGGCCAACCGGGTTCCGGTCGGGTCGAAGCGGGGGAAGGAGACGGGCACCTGGTCGGCGGTCACCCGCCAGGCCCGGCCGCCGTCGAGGGGGGCCAGCCACACGTCGTCCTCGGCCACGAAGGTCACGAGGTTGCCGTGCAGGTGCGGGAAGCGGAGGTAGGCCTCGGTCACCCCTTCGACGTTAGCGCCCCGACCGACCCGGCCCGAGCCGCCCCGGCCGGCGCCCTTCGGCATCGGAACCACATCGGACCCGCTCCCACCCGCGATCACGGGCTCAGGACGGCCAGTGGGCCCGCCAGTCGTCCGCGCCGAGCCGCTCGACCCCTGCCGCGCGGGCCGACCGCTCGGCCGTCCGCACGTCCGCCTCGAACCGCCGGGCCACGGCCCGCAGCTCCGTCTCCGGGTCCTCGCCGGCCAGCTTCGCCAGCGCCGCCACCGCGAACAACGTGTCCCCGGTGCCGTCGCCCTCCGGCAGCAGGTCCACCGGGAACCCGGCCCGCGCCACCCGCTGCGCCAGCTTCCCGGCCAGCGCCACCGCGGGCTGCCCGCCCGCCACGCCGTCCACACTGGACTCGCGCTGCTTCTCGACCTGCTTGAGCTCTTCCCACCGGTGCTGCTGGGACGCCGCGTCGCGCACCGCCGGGTCGTGGCCGGCGAACACGTGCGGGTGCCGTCCGACCAGCTTGGTCACCAGGTCGCCCGCCACCTCGTCGATCCCGAACGGCCCCTCGGCGTCCTCCGCCGCGATCCGCGCGTGGAACAGCACTTGGAGCAGCACGTCGCCGAGCTCCTCGCGCATCGCCGCCCGGTCGCCGTCCTCGATGGCCTCCAGCAGCTCGTAGGTCTCCTCGACCAGGTACTGGCGCAGCGACTGGTGGTCCTGCTCGGCGTCCCACGGACAGCCGCCGGGCGACCGCAGGCGGTCCATCACGGCCGCCGCGTCCAGCAGCGCCAGGCCCGGCGCGCGGATCACGTCGGACCCCGCCGAGATCAGCTCCCGCGCGGCGGGCTCGTCCGGGTTCGTGGTGATCAGCACCACCGACGGGCCCGCGACCGGCGCCGACACCGGCTCCGCCGACCACAGCGCCGGGTCCACGCCCTCCCCCGCGTACACCACCGCCGCGCCCCGCAGAGCGGGTAGCGCGGCGGCGGGCAGAACGGGGGTGGCGCCTACGACGACAACGGTCACGACGACTTCTGCCGCACCGTCGCCTGGTAGCCGGTCAGCTCGCCCTCGCTCGGCGCCAGCGAGATGGCGGTGCCGTCCCACAGGCCGTAGCGGGGGTTGACCTGGATCTCCGGGTCGCCGGCCAGCGTCTGCACGAGCCGCAGGCCGATCTGCTCCAGCAGCTGCGGCGTCAGCTGCTCGGTGGCCGACTCGCCGGACGCGCGCACGTCGGTCTTGCGGTCGGTCACGTAGGCCACGATCCACTGCGCGCTGCTCGGGTCCGGCGCGAACGCCACCACGGTGCCCGCCGGCACGCCGAACAACGGCGACTGGGCCGCCTGCGGCGACTCGGCCGAGCGCACCCGCTGGCTCTCCTTGGACAGGGTCTGGCCCTGGTTGCCCTCGGGCGCGTCGGCCACGAACTCGGCCATCTTCGCCGGGTCGGCCGCGACCTGCTTGGCCTTCTCGATCGCGGCCGCGCTGTCCTTGGTGAAGAAGTAGTCGAACGTGACTTCCATCCGGTCCACGTACCTGCGCGCCAGCTCGACCAGCAGCAGCTGGTCCTTGGCCCGCTCGCGGAACGTCGCCGCGTCGTACACGGTGTTCTGCGAGGCCAGTTCCGCGCCGCCGGCCTGCTCGACCGACTCGGTCACGGCCTCCTCGGTCACGGACACGCCCTCGCGCCGGGCCGCCAGCTCGATCAGCTCGTGCTGCACGCCCAGGGTCACCAGCTGCCGCGCGACCTGGTCGAGCTTGCGCTGGTCGTGCAGCTTCTGGGCCTCGGGCTCCTTCTTGAGCACGACGTCCAGCCGTTGCTGCACCTGCTCCAGCGGCAGCACGGTGTCGCCGACGATCGCGGCCGAGCCGACGTGGCTCGGCCCCGTGCCGCAGCCCGCGACCAGGAGTGCCACCGCCGCGCCGATCAGGGTGAAGCGCCTCTGCACAGTCCTCACGACCAGTACCTTCTCACGACCTCGTGACGCCGCTCACGGGAGTCCCCGCCAAAGACTGCAGGAACCGGGCGCACCAATCCAGCAATTCCTGATCACGCAACTGGGGTGCGCCCATCCGGCCGCCGGCCGCTCCCTCCGTCGGCCGGGGGACGCTGACGGTGCGGGCGGTCTCCTTGTGGACCGCCTTCGGGAACAGCCGGCGCAGCCGCACGAGCTGGCTGTCCTTCAGCTCCAGCGGCGCGAAGCGGATCGTCTGGCCCTGGGTGGCGACCTCGGTGACGCCGTGCGCGCGGCACTCCTGCCGGAACCGGGCCACCGCCAGCAGCCGTTCGACGGGCAGCGGCGGGGTGCCGTAGCGGTCCTTCAGCTCGTCCCACACCGACCGCAGCGCCTCGGCGTCGCCCGCGGCGGCGATCTTGCGGTAGGCCTCCAGCCGGAGCCGCTCGCCGGGCACGTAGTCGTGCGGGATGTGCGCGTCCACGGGCAGGTCGACGCGGACCTCGGCCAGGTCCTCCTCGACCTCGCCGTCCGCGCCCGCGTGCTTGCGGAACGCCTCGACGGCCTCGCCGACCAGCCGCACGTACAGGTCGAAGCCGACGCCCGCGATGTGCCCGGACTGCTCGGCGCCGAGGATGTTGCCCGCGCCGCGGATCTCCAGGTCCTTCATGGCCACCGCCATGCCCGCGCCCAGCTCGGTGTTCTGCGCGATCGTGGCCAACCGGTCGTGCGCGGTCTCGGTCAGCGGCGCCTCGGGCGGGTAGAGGAAGTAGGCGTAGCCGCGTTCCCGGCCTCGGCCCACGCGCCCGCGCAGCTGGTGCAGCTGGGCGAGGCCGAGCAGGTCGCCGCGCTCCACGATGAGGGTGTTGGCGTTGGAGATGTCCAGGCCCGTCTCGACGATCGTGGTGCAGACGAGCACGTCGTACTCGTTCTCCCAGAAGCCCTGGATGATCTTCTCGAGCTTGTCCTCGTTCATCTGGCCGTGCGCGGTGATCACGCGGGCCTCGGGGACCAGCTCGCGGAGGTGCCGGGCGGCGCGCTCGATCGAGGACACGCGGTTGTGCACGAAGAAGACCTGGCCGTCGCGCAGCAGCTCGCGGCGGATGGCGGCGGCGACCTGCTTGTCGTCGTACCCGCCGACGTAGGTCAGGATCGGGTGCCGCTCCTCGGGCGGGGTGAGGATGGTCGACATCTCGCGGATGCCGGCCAGCGACATCTCCAGGGTGCGCGGGATCGGCGTGGCGGACATCGTGAGCACGTCGACGTGCGTGCGCAGCGCCTTGATGTGCTCCTTGTGCTCGACGCCGAACCGCTGCTCCTCGTCCACGATGACCAGGCCGAGGTCCTTGTAGCGCAGGCTCTTCTGCAGCAGCCGGTGCGTGCCGATGACGATGTCCACGTCGCCCTCGGCCAGGCCGGTGATCGTCTGCTCGGCCTCCTGCGCGTCGGTGAACCGGGACAGGCCCTTGATGTTCACCGGGAACGCGCGCATCCGCTCGGCGAACGTGTTCAGGTGCTGCTGGGCGAGCAGCGTGGTCGGCACGAGCACCACGACCTGCTTGCCGTCCTGCACCGCCTTGAACGCCGCCCGCACCGCGATCTCGGTCTTGCCGTAGCCGACGTCGCCGCAGATCACCCGGTCCATCGGGACCGTGCGCTGCATGTCGGCCTTGACCTCGTCGATCGCCGCCATCTGGTCGAGGGTCTCGGTGAACGGGAAGGCGTCCTCCAGCTCGCGCTGCCACGGCGTGTCGGGCGCGAAGGCGTGCCCGGGCGCGGCCTGGCGCGCGGCGTAGAGCTGGACCAGCTCGGCGGCGATCTGCTTGACCGCCTTCTTCGCCTTGGCCTTGGTGTTCTTCCAGTCGCTGCCGCCGAGCTTGTTCAGCGTGGGCAGCTCGCCGCCGACGTAGCGGGAGATCTCGTCGAGCTGGTCGGTCGGCACGAACAGCCGGTCGCCGGGCTGGCCGCGCTTGCTGGAGCCGTACTCCAGTACCAGGTACTCGCGGGTCGCGGTGACCCCGGCGGTGTCCTTGGTCGTGCGCTGCACCATCTCGACGTACTTGCCGATGCCGTGCTGCTCGTGCACCACGTAGTCGCCGGGCCGCAGGGCCAGCGGGTCCACCGCGTTGCGGCGGCGGCTGGGCATCCGGCGCATGTCCTTGGTGGACGTGCCGTGACGCCCGCCGGTGAGGTCGGTCTCGGTGAGCACGACCAGGGCCAGCTCGGGCAGCGAGAAGCCGTCCTCCAGCGCGCCGCGCACGACGGTGACCGCGCCCTTCTTCGGGGCGGTGTCGAGGGTGTCCCGGAGCACGACGGCGACGTCTGCCTCGCGCAACTGCTCGGTGGCGCGCTGGGCGGTGCCCGCGCCGGGGACGACGAGGACCGCCGTGCCGCCGGAGACGGTGTGGGCGCGCAGGTCGGCGAACGCCCGCTCGATGTCGCCCTGGTAGGCCTCGACCGGCTTGAGCTCCAGCCGGACGACGTCCTCGCCCTCGGTGGTGAGCCGGCTGAGCGTCCACCACGGCCGGCCCTTCGCCCGCGCGGACTGCGCCACGTCGGCGAGGCTGTGGTAGGCGCTGGAGTCCAGGTCGATGGGGCTCTGCCCACCGCCCGCCGCGGCCATCCAGGACGCCTCCAGGAACTCCTGGCCGGTGCGCACGAGGTCCGCGGCGCGGGCCCGGATCTTCTCCGGGTCGTTGAGCAGGACGTGCGTGCCCGCCGGGACGACGTCGGTGAGCAGCTGCAACTCGCCCTCGCACAGGGCCGGGATGAGGGCCTCCATGCCTTCCGACGGGATGCCCTCGGCGATCTTGGCCAGCAGCTCGTGCAGGTGCGCGTCGGCCGTGTGCTCCGCGGCCAGCGCGGCGGCCTTGGCCCTGACCTGCCCGGTCAGCAGCAGCTCGCGGCACGGCGGCGCGACGAACCCGTCGACCTCCTCCGGCAGCGACCGCTGGTCGGCGACCGAGAAGGGGCGGATCTCGCTGACCTCGTCGCCCCAGAACTCGACCCGCAGCGGGTGCACGGCGGTCGGCGGGAAGATGTCCAGGATGCCGCCGCGGACCGCGAACTCGCCGCGCTTCTCGACCATGTCGACGCGGGTGTAGGCGATCTCGGTCAGGGTGACCAGCAGCGCCTCGAAGTCGTGCTCCGAGCCGACGGCCAGGCGCACCGGCGCGAGGTCGCCCAGGCCGGGCGCCATCGGCTGGATCAGGCTGCGGACCGTGGTGATGACGACCTTGAGCGGGTGCTCGCCGGGGTGGGCCAGGCGGCGCAGCACCTCCAGGCGGGCGCCGACCGTGTCGGCCCGGGGCGACAGCCGCTCGTGCGGCAGCGTCTCCCAGGACGGGAACAGGGCGACCTGGTCGGGACCGATGAGGTCGCACAGCACGGCCTTCAGGTCGTCCGCCTCGCGGCCGGTCGCGGTGACCGCGAGCACGGGCGCGCTGCCGGCCAGGGCCGCCGCGACCAGCGGGCGGGCGGCGGGCGGTCCTTCGAGTTCGAGGTCGGGCACGCCGATCGAGTCGGCGAGGGCGCGCAGCGCCTTGTCGGGCAGGACAGCGGTCAGCAGGCCGGACAGCGGGCCGGGCTGGGGCATTGCGATGGCTCCCCGGGGGATCAAACGCGGACAGACCCCTGCCCGGGACTGAGCGTCCACACGTCCACCGGAGGGGTTCTCGGTTCCCAGCCTACGGCCCTTCCGGGCGAGGTGCTCCGTCATTTCGGTTGACCGCGGGGTGACGCTGGGTACGTGGAGCAGAGAGAGATCAGGGCCGACTACGACGATCGGCACATCACCGTGTACCAGGCGTACTCGCCCGCCGTCGCCGTCCCCGCACTGGCGGCGGGGCGATTCGTGCCGCCCTTCAAGCCGGGCCGGATGACCTGGATCAAGCCGTCGTTCCTCTGGATGATGTACCGGTCCGGGTGGGGCGCGAAGCCGGACCAGGAGTGCGTCCTGGCCGTGCGAATCACCCGATCGGGGTTCGACTGGGCGGTGCGGTCGGCCGTGCCGAGCGACGAGGGCGTCGGCCGGAAGCCGGACGTGCGGGTGCAGTGGGACCCGGAGCGGGACCTGCGCCTGAACCCGCTGCCGCACCGGTCGTTGCAGCTGGGGCTGGCCGGTGAGGCGTCGCGGCGGTACGTGGACGAGTGGGTCGTGGGGCTGACCGACGTGACGCCGTTGGCCCGGGAGGTGCACGCCCTGGTGCGTGCCGGTGCACTGGCCGACGCGCGAGCGCTGCTCCCGGTGGAACGGCCCTACCCGACTCCAGAAGCTTGACCGGGCCGCACGACCGGCTCGCACGACCGGGCCGCACGACCGGGCCGGTCGACCGGGTCTCGGAACAGCGAGCACACACGGGGGTTGGCATGCTGGGCGTCATGCGTCGGTTTGTCGGGTTCGCCGCGGTGCTGGCCGCGTGTGCCGCGTGTTCGGCGGAGGGCTCCGGCGGCAGCGCACCCTCGACGACCACGCCCGAGGGGCTGAAGGTCGAGGTGGTCGCCTCCGGGCTGAGCCACCCGTGGGACGTGGGGTTCCTGCCCGACGGGCGGATGCTCGTGCCGCAGCGGCCGGGCCGGATCGCGCTGGTGTCCGCCGACGGGTCGGTCGCCGACGTCGAGGCCGATCTCGGTGACGTCGAGGCGCGGGGCGAGGGCGGGCTGATGAGCCTGGTCGTGCACCCCGACTTCGCGACCAGCCACCGGTTCACCACGTGCTTCAACACGTCCTCGGACGTGCGGCTGGTGACGTGGGAGCTGGCCGGCTCGAAGGCGACGAGGGTGAAGGACCCGCTGCTCTCGGGGCTGCCGACGGCGGCGAGCGGACGTCACTCGGGGTGCCGGATGGCGCTGGACCGCGACGGCAACCTGCTCATCGGCACCGGTGACACCGCGCGGGGCGACGTCGCGCAGGACCGGTCGAGCCTCGGCGGCAAGGTGCTGCGGGTCGACCTCGCGACCGGCGAGGGCGTGGCGGGCAACCCGTTCGGGGACCGGATCTACACCTACGGGCACCGCAACGTGCAGGGCGTCGCCGTGCGGCAGGACGGGATGGTGTTCACCGCCGAGCACGGGCCGTCGGTGGACGACGAGGTGAACGTGCTCAAGGCCGGCGGGAACTACGGCTGGGACCCGTCGCAGGGTGGCACGGTCGGCGGGTACGACGAGGACGTGCCGATGACGGACCTCACGCGCTTCCCCGACGCCGTGGCCGCCGTCTGGTCGTCCGGCCGGCCGACGGAGGCGATCTGCGACGCCGCTTTCCTCGTCGGCGACCAGTGGGGCCCGCTGAACGGCGTCCTGGCCGTCACCGCCCTGAAGGGCGCGAAGGTCCTCCTCTTCACCGTCACCCAGGAGGGCGGCGTCCACTCGGTCGCCATCCCCCCGGAGCTGGACGGCGCCCACGGCCGCCTCCGCGGCGCCGAGCTGGGCCCCGACAACGCCCTCTACCTGACCACCTCGAACGGCACCGACGACAAGATCCTCCGCATCACCAACCCCACCTAACGCGCGTGTCCTACGTTCGGAACGCGCGTGTCCTACGTTCCGGTACCCCATGTTGAACGCTCGGGACAAGATCGACTGTTCCGAGCGTTCAACATGGGTGTTCTGAACGTAGGACACGCGCGACGCGAACGTAGGACACGCGTGACGTGAACGTAGGACTCACGCGGGTTGGGGGTTCGACACGCGGGTCAGCGGGTGCGGAGGCGGGGTTTGTGGTCCATGTGGGACAGGCCCTTCCAGGCCAGGTTGACCAGGTGGGCGGCCACCTCGTCCTTCTTCGGCTTGCGGACCTCCAGCCACCACTGGCCGGTCAGGGCGACCATGCCCACCAGGGCCTGCGAGTACAGCGCGGCCAGCTTGCGGTCGTAGCCCTGGCGCGAGAAGTGCAGGCCCAGGATCGACTCCACCTGGGACGCGATGTCGTTCAGCAACGACGAGAACGTGCCGGTGGACGACGCCACGGGCGAGTCGCGCACGAGGATCCGGAAGCCGTCCGACGAGCCCTCGATGTAGTCCAGCAACGCGCACGCCGCCTGTTCCAGCAGCTCACGCGGGTGCCCGCCGGACAGCGCGTTGACGATGTGGTCCATCAGGTACTGCATCTCCCGGTCCACCACGACCGCGTAGATGCCTTCCTTGCCACCGAAGTGCTCGTACACGACGGGCTTCGACACGCCCGCCCGGTGCGCGATCTCCTCGATGGACGTGACCTCGAAGCCCTTCTCGGCGAACAGCGCGCGGGCCACGTCGAGCAGTTGCTCGCGCCGCTCCTTGCCCGTCATCCGCACGCGCGGCACGGGTGCCCCGTCGCCGCGCCGTCTCCCCGCCACCCAGACCACCCTAAACACCTGCCCCCCGCGTGAGTCGCGAGGGGCAGGCGGTCGCTTGCTCGACTACTTCTCGACCACGTCTACTTCTTGGCGCTGATGCGGGCCAGTCGCTGCTGGTTCGGCCACCGCACGTTGGTCGCCCAGCCGAACTTCTCGAACAGCCAGATCATCCGCGCGGACGTGTCGATCTGACCGCGCTTGACGCCGTGCCGCGCGCACGTGGGGTCGGCGTGGTGCAGGTTGTGCCACGACTCGCCGAAGCTCAGGATCGCCAGCGCCCACACGTTCGCGGAACGGTCGCGCGCGGCGAACGGGCGGTCGCCCACCATGTGGCAGATCGAGTTGACCGACCACGTCACGTGGTGCAGGAACGCCACCCGGACCAGGCCGGCCCAGAAGAACGCCGAGAGCGCGCCGGACCACGACATGGTGATCAGGCCGCCGAGCACGGCGGGCGCGAGCAGGCTGATCGCGGTCCACAGCGGGAACAGCTTGTCGATCCGGACCAGGTCCTTGTCGGCCAGCAGGTCCGGCGCGAAGCGCTCCGCGTTGGTCTTGTCGCGGTCGAACAGCCAGCCCATGTGGGCGTGCCAGAAGCCCTTGGCCAGCGCGACCGGGCCGCGGCCGAACAGCCACGGCGAGTGCGGGTCGCCCTCGCGGTCGGAGAACGCGTGGTGGCGGCGGTGGTCGGCGACCCAGACGATCACCGGGCCCTGCAGCGCCATCATGCCCGCGATCGCCAGGCCGATCTTGAGCGCCCGGTTGGCCTTGAACGAGCCGTGCGTGAAGTACCGGTGGAACCCGATCGTCACGCCGAGGCCGGCCAGGTAGTAGAACGCGACGAACAGCGCGACGTCGACCCAGCCCAGCCCCCAGCCCCAAGCGAGCGGAACGGCCGCGAGCAGAGCCAGGAACGGCACGATGACGAACACGTACACGCCGAGCTGTTCGACGTGTCCCCGTCGCCCTTCGATCATCGGCTTGGGTCCACGATCCTCGGGACCTTGCGGCGTGGACCTGCTCTCCAGGGTGCTGGTCATACATCTACCTCGTTGTGTGTTCGGGGCTACCTACGGAACCGTAACTTACGCCAGCGTAAGTTAGGTCAGCCTTGTGCCGCCAGGGGCCGGGCCGAAGTCACGGCGTGTTCTCAGGAAGTCGGGCGTGTCGATCAACGCCGGGGCATCATTCGGTGATGGGGTCACCGAACGTCCGCGGACGCCGCCGCCCGCGCATCGCACTGGTCACCTTCGCGGTGGTGTTCCTGCTGCTCATCGGGGGTCTGCTGGGGTTCGGCTGGTATTACAGCGGCCAACTCCTCGACCCGGCGAACGCCCGTCCCGGCTACCGCGACGTGGTCACGTCGTCGGCTTCGGGGACCGTCTCGCTGGCGGAGTCCGAGGTCACCGCGCTCCCCGGCACGTGGGGTCTCGTCTGGCCGGACGGCGGCGCGAAGGTCGGCCAGGTGACCCGGCGGTCGGAGGGCACGGTGGTGCGCGAACTTCAGGGCGTCGCGCCGGCGGACGGCACGAAGGTGCGGCTGGAGACCTCGATCTGGCGCACGGACCCCGCCACCGCGCTCGACCTGGAGTACACGGAAGTGCGAATTCCCACCGAACTGGGTGACGCGCCGGCATGGCTGGTCCCCGCGACCTCGGCCACGTGGGTCGTCGCGGTGCACGGTCGGGGTGGTACGAGGGCCGAGGCGCTGCGGGTCATGCCTGCGTTGCACCGACTAGGGCTACCCGTTCTGGCCGTGACCTACCGCAACGACGCCGGCGCACCCCGTTCACCCGACGGCCTGTACCACCTCGGCGACACGGAGTGGCGCGACGTGGAGGCGGCCGTGCGGTACGCCCGCGAGCACGGCGCGCGCGACGTCGTGCTGTACGGGTGGTCCATGGGCGGCGCGATCGTCGGCCAGTTCCTCGGCCGCTCGGCGGAGGCGGGCGACGTGGCCGCCGTGGTGCTCGACGCACCCGTCGTCAGCTGGTCGAAGACGCTGGAGCTACAGTCGCGCAACCGGGGCGTGCCGGCGCAGCTGGCGCCGATCGCGGAGTTGGTCTCGGACTGGCGGGTCGACCTGGAGTTCGCCCGCTTCGACCTGCTCGACCACCCGCCCGCGCGCAGGCCGCCGACGCTGCTGTTCCACGGCGGCGCGGACGGCACCGTGCCGGTGCAGGCGTCGCGCGACCTGGCCGCGGCGGCGGACCGGCTCGACTGGCCGCTGCGGTACGTCGAGGTGCCCGCGGCCGAGCACACGGCGGCGTGGAACGTCGACCCGGAGGCTTACGACCTCGCGCTGACCGAGTTCCTCGACTCGGTCGACGGCATCCGGTGACTCGACGGGGCATCCGGGCGTGCCCGATTGACTACCGTTGGTAGTTAAGCGGGTGATTGTTTTGCACGAAATCGTGTCGAACAGGGGTCGAGGAAGGCTTGTCGGGGCCGACCGAGCGTCGACTCGCAGCAGCACGAAGTTCACTCGACCGTGATGTAGGCCACGTCGAGCGCGTCTCTGACCTCCACAAACACTCAGTGTCATGATCGAGTTACGGTGGGATTGCCGCCACTTGAGTGGTGGTGCTGACCTTCGAGGGGGACTCGTGACAACATGTGTTCGCGCGGTCGGGGCGAACCTCGACCGTTCCGCCATGGTGTAAAGGCAGCACCTCGGATTTTGGTTCCGATGGTCCAGGTTCGAATCCTGGTGGCGGAGCGAGGGGCCGGGCCACGAAGGCCCCGGCCGCCCTGCGTCTGCATGGGGGTGTGAGTCGCTGCACGAGGAAGCGGTCGACGAGCAGGGCAACGTGGCGACTCCGTCTCTCCACGAGATGTCCGACGCGTGGCTGGTCGGCCGCGCGAGCGAGCTCGTGGCCGTGGCCCAGAGCAGCCACCTCTCCGAACAGCTCGAAGCGGCGCACGAGGTCGACGACATCCTGGCCGAGGCGCAGGGCCGCGGCGAGCCGCGGATCGTCGGCCAGCTGCTGCGCGCGGCCGCGGTGGTCCGGATCGTCACCCCCGGCCTGGTCGACCTCTCCGACTCCGTCCTGGACGAGATGCTGGCGCACTGCCGCCGGCACGGCCTGCTGGTGCTGGAGGCGGAGGCGCACGCCCTGCGCGGGCGGCGCTACCTGCTCGGCGGGTTCGAGGACAAGGCGCTGACCGAGGTCGCCGCCGGCCTGGCGATGCTGGAGGAGGACCTCGCCCCCGACCCGATGATCGACAAGCGCACCTGGGACCGGCTGCTCGCCTCCGCGTTGCAGTCGACCGGGCTCGTGCTCACCCAGCTCGGGGTCTACGAGATGGCGGACGAGGTGCTGGCGCGGGCGCACAACGCGATCCGGGACAGCGCCAACCCGCACCAGATCTACGTCCACCTGGTCAACCGGGCCCGGCTGCTGATCGGCTGGGGCCTGCGGCTGGAACGGGTGGACAACTTCGAGGAGGCCGCCGAGCGGTTCGCCACCGCGTCGGCCATCGCCACCGCCGTCGAGGGGCCGTTCCGCGAGTCGCTGCACCCCGGCAGGCGCGACCGCACCGCCGCCGAGCAGGTGCCGGTGATCGGCGCCGCGCACGCGCTGGCCAAGCCGGGCGCGGAGCACATCGCGCGGCTGTGGTCGTTGCGCGAGCTGGCCATGTACGCCCGCGAGCTGATCATCGTGTCGATCGCGCTGGCCCGCTGCCTGGAGATGGAGGAGCTGCCGCAGCAGGCGTTGCAGGTGCTGCACGACGCGCAGGACCGGCTGGAGCACGACACCTCCGAGCCGACCCTGATGCTGTGCCTGACCCGGGAGTACGCCCGGATGTCCGGCCCGCACGGCGAGCGCACCATCTCGGCGCTGCAGACCTACGCCACCGCGCTGGAGGTCGAGCTGTGGCTGATGCAGGAGGCGCGCACCGCCACCCTGCTCACCCGGCGCGACCACGAGCGGCTCACCCGCGCGCACGGCGCGATCGCCCAGCAGGCGTTGCAGGACCCGCTGACCGGGCTGCCGAACCGCCGCGCGCTCGACGACCGGCTGGCCGCGCTGATCAACGCGCAGACCCACCCCATGGCCATCGCGCTGGTCGACCTCGACGGGTTCAAGGTCGTCAACGACAGGCACTCGCACGCCGAGGGCGACGACGTCCTCCGCGTGATTGCGAGCACACTGCGCCAGGCGTTGCGGGGTGACGACCTGGTGGCCCGCTACGGCGGCGACGAGTTCGTCGTGCTGCTGCCCGGCGCGCCCCTGCACGCCGCCGAAGCGGCCCTCGGCCGGGCTGTGGAAGCGGTCGCCACCCTGCGATCCGAGCTGTCCAGAGGGGTCACGCTGTCCGTCGGCGTGATCTCCGTGCGCCCGCGCGAGGCGGCCCACGCGGCGCTGGCCCGAGCCGACTCGGCGATGTACGTGGCGAAGCGGCGAGGTGGCTGCCAGGTTGCGGCCGTGGAAGGCGAGCCCTCCTCGGAGGCTTAGTATCGGCACCTGGCGGGAAGCCAGGCCCCTCCCGCCGAAGGCACGCATCTCAGCTAGGGAGAGCGCTGATGCTCGAGGGTGTCCCCACCCCAGTCAGCACGATCGTCCTCGCAGCGGGTGAAGGCACCCGCATGCGCTCAGCCACCCCGAAGGTCTTGCACCGCGTCGCGGGCCGTTCCCTGGTGGAGCACGCCGTGCGCGCCGCCGCGGGCACCGGCCCGGACCACCTCGCCGTCGTGGTCGGCCACGGCCGCGCCGCGGTCGCCGACCACCTCGACAGCCTCTCCACCGCGCTGGACCGCAAGGTCACCGTGGCGGTGCAGGAGGAGCAGAAGGGCACCGGGCACGCGGTCGGCTGCGGCCTGGCCGAGTTGCCCGCCGACCTCGGCGGCACCGTCGTGGTGACCTACGGCGACGTGCCGCTGCTGGACGCGGAGACGTTGCGCGGGCTGCTCGCCGAGCACGGCGCGCGCGGCAACGCCGTCACCGTGCTGACCGCCGTGGTGGCCGACCCCACCGGGTACGGGCGGATCGTGCGGTCCGCGGACGGCTCGGTCGAGGGCATCGTGGAGCAGAAGGACGCCACGCCCGGGCAGTTGGCGATCACCGAGATCAACTCCGGGGTGTACGCCTTCGACGCGGCCGTGCTGCGCGACGGGCTGTCCCGGCTGTCCACCGACAACGCGCAGGGCGAGCTGTACCTGACCGACGTGCTGACCATCGCGCGCGGCGACGGTCGGCGCGTGGGCGCGCTCGTGACGTCGGACGCCTGGCTGGTCGAGGGCGTGAACGACCGCGTGCAGCTGGCCAGGCTGGGCGCCGAGCTCAACCGCAGGCTGGTGGAGGCGGCGATGCGCTCGGGCGTGACCGTGGTCGACCCGGCCACCACGTGGCTGGACGCCGACGTGCGGCTGGAGCGGGACGTGCTGGTCGAGCCGAACGTGCAGCTGCGGGCGGGCACCACCGTCGGCGAGGGCGCGGTCGTCGGTCCGGACACCACGCTGTCGGCGTGCGTGGTCGGCGCGGGCGCGACCGTGGTGCGCGCGCACGGCTCCGGCGCGGAGATCGGCGCCGGCGCGTCCGTCGGCCCGTTCGCCTACCTGCGGCCGGGCACCCGGCTCGGCGAGCGCGGCAAGATCGGCACCTTCGTGGAGACGAAGAACTCCGACATCGGCGCCGGCAGCAAGGTGCCGCACCTGAGCTACATCGGCGACACCACCATCGGCGAGCACTCCAACATCGGCGCGGCCAGCGTCACCGTCAACTACGACGGCGTGAACAAGCACCGGACCACGATCGGGTCCTACTGCCGCACCGGTTCCGACAACATGTTCGTCGCGCCGGTCACCGTCGGCGACGGCGCGTACACCGGCGCGGGGACCGTGGTGCGGCGCGACGTGCCGCCCGGCGCGCTGGCCGTGTCCGGCGGACCCCAGCGCAACCTGGACGGATGGGTGGTGTCCCGCCGCGCGGGCACACCTTCGGCCGAAGCGGCGGAGCGCGCCCTGACGCCCGAGAATGCAGGCACAACCGATGAAGGGCGCTGACGTGAACCCCACGATGGCCGGGACACCCAAGAAGAACCTGATGCTCTTCGGCGGGCGGGCCTACCCCGAGCTGACCGAGCAGGTGGCCAAGCACCTGAACGTGTCGGTGACCCCGCAGTCGGCGTACGACTTCGCCAACGGCGAGATCTTCGTGCGGTTCGAGGAGAGCGTGCGCGGCTGCGACGCGTTCGTCATCCAGTCGCACTGCGCACCCATCAACCAGTGGCTGATGGAGCAGCTGATCATGGTGGACGCGCTCAAGCGCGCGTCCGCGAAGCGCATCACCGTGATCATGCCGTTCTACCCGTACGCGCGGCAGGACAAGAAGCACCGCGGCCGGGAGCCGATCTCGGCCCGGCTGGTGGCGGACATGTTCAAGACCGCGGGCGCGGACCGGCTGGTGTCGGTGGACCTGCACACCTCGCAGATCCAGGGCTTCTTCGACGGCCCGGTGGACCACCTGTGGGCCATGCCGCTGCTGGCCGAGCACATCCGGGGCAAGTACGCGGGCCGCGAGATCACCGTCGTCTCCCCCGACGCCGGCCGCACCAAGCTGGCCGAGAAGTGGGCGGACACGCTGGGCGGCACGCCGATCGCGTTCATCCACAAGACCCGCGACCCGCTGCGGCCGAACGAGGTCGTGGCCAACCGGGTCGTCGGCCAGGTCGAGGGCCGGCTGTGCGTCGTCATCGACGACATGATCGACACCGGCGGCACCATCACCAAGGCCGTGGACCAGCTCCTCTCCGAGGGCGCGTCGGACGTCGTCATCGCGGCCACCCACCCGGTCCTGTCGGGTCCCGCCGTGGAGCGGCTGCGCGACTGCGGCGCGCGTGAGGTCGTGTTCACCGACACCCTCCCGATCCCGGCGGAGAAGCGCTTCGACGCCATGACCGTGCTGCCGATCGCCCCCCTGCTGGCCCGCGTGATCCAGGAGGTCTTCGAGGACGGCTCGGTGACCTCCCTGTTCGACGGCAACGCCTGACACCCCGCTCGACCCGACTCGCCCGTTCCGGACGCAGGACTCCCCCGCGTGTCCTACCTCCGGAACGGGCGAGTCCTACGTTCAGGGCTCGTGAGTCCTACGTTCAGGACCCCCGAATTCACCGTTCGCGACGGTCGGAGCGAGCCGTTCAGGCCCCCGATTAGGCCTTGTCCGGCGGTCGGGCCTACACTGGCCAGGTTGCCTCGGCGAGGGCGAGCATCACGCTCGGCGTGATCGACGCGGCGGTTGTGATGCCGCGCGTGTTCACCCTCCGCGCCGCCCGCCGCCGCAGGCCAACCCCCGCTCGCCCCGCCGACGTACCCGCCGACGTTTACCAGGCCAGACCGTTAGGAGAGCCCCACCGTGTCCGAGGTCCGTCTCGCCGCAGAGCAGCGCACCGAGTTCGGCAAGGGCGCCGCCCGCCGCACCCGCCGCGCCGGCAAGATCCCCGCGGTGCTCTACGGCCACGGTTCCGACCCGAAGCACCTGGCCCTGCCGGCGCTCGAGTTCGCCCGTGTTGTCCGCGAGCACGGTCAGAACGCAGTTCTCACGCTGGACATCGAGTCCTCCACCGAGCTGGCACTGACCAAGACCGTCACCACGCACCCCATCAAGAACTACATCGAGCACGTCGACCTGCTGCTCGTGCGGCGGGGTGAGAAGGTCACCATCGAGGTGCCGATCGTCCTCACCGGCGACGCCGCCGCGGCGACCCTGCTCACGCAGGACCTCACCACCGTCCAGGTGGAGGCCGACGCGCTCAACATCCCCGAGCAGGTCGAGTACTCGATCGCCGGTCTCGGGGCCGGCACCCAGGTGCACGCCTCCGACCTGGTCCTGCCCGCCGGCACCACCCTGGTGACCGACGGTGAGGCGATGGTCCTCGCGATCAACGCCGCGCCGACCGCCGCCGAGGTGGCCGGTGACTCCGGCGAGGCCGCCGAGGCCGAGGCCACCGAAGAAGGCTGAGCCCATCACGTCGGGCAACTCGAACGGCACGCCTCCCCCGCCACCCGGCTGGGGTGGCGTGCCGTTCCCGTTCCTCAGTCCGGCCCAGGTGCGCGCCACCCGGTTCCCCCGCAAGAAGGGCAAGGGCTACGACCCGGCGCAGGTGGACGCGTTCGTGCTGCGCATCGCCGACGCGCTCACCGGACGTGTGCCGCTGCCCCCCGATCAGGTGCGCACGATCGTGTTCACGGAGATCGCCGGCGGTTACGACCAGCGGACCGTGGACGACTTCCTGGCCGCGTGCGAGCACCAGCTGCGGTCCGGGCACGTGCCGCCGACCACGTTGCAGACCGGCGAGGCGGTGCTGGCGGTGAAGCTGCCGCGCTCCCCGAACGGCTACGATCGCGGCGAAGTCGACGCGTTCCTCGGCCGGGCCGCCGCGGCGCTGGACGGCCGGGGGCGGATGACCTCCAGCGAGGTGCGCCACACCCGGTTCACCACCACGTCCGGACTGCGGCGGGGCTACCAGGTGCGCGCGGTGGACGCCCTGTTGGACGAGCTTGAGCAGGAGTTGCGGTTCCGTGGTCGATGACGTCGCCCTGGTCGTCGGGCTGGGCAACTCCGGTCCCAAGTACGAGGGCAACCGGCACAACGTCGGCTTCCTCGTGCTGGACGAGCTGGCCGCCCGCGCGGGCGGGAGGTTCAAGGCGCACAAGGGCGGCGCCGAGGTGGTCGAGGGCCGGTTGGCCGGACGCCGGGTCGTGCTGGCGAAGCCGCGCGGCTACATGAACACCTCCGGCGGCCCGGTGGCGGGCACGGCGAACTTCTACAAGGCGCCGCCGGCGTCGATCATCGTGGTGCACGACGAGCTGGACCTGCCGTTCGGCACGGTGCGGCTCAAGCTCGGCGGCGGCGAGAACGGGCACAACGGGCTGCGGTCGATCACGAAGTCGTTGGGCACCAAGGACTACCACCGGGTGCGGTTCGGGGTGGACCGGCCGCCGGGCCGGATGGACCCCGCCGACTACGTGCTGCGCGACTTCTCGCTGGTCGAGCGCAAGCAGCTGGCGCTGGAACTGGACCGCGCGGCGGACGCCGTGGAGGCGTTGCTGGAGCTCGGGCTGGAAGCCGCCCAGAACAAGTTCCACTGACAACGAGCTCCGCTGACGCGTCGACGGCGCGGTCGAGGCGGGTGCCGGTCGACCGCGCCGTCGGCGACGTCACGCGGTGGGCACCAGGCTCGCGGCGGCGGAACGGCGGAGCTTGCCGGACGGCGTCTTGGGCAGGCTGCCCGGCTTGAGCACGACCACGGAGAACGGCCGCAGCCCGACCGCGTCCACGACCCGCGCGCTGATCGCCTTGCTCAGCGCCCGCACCGCGTCGTCCTCACCGGCCAGCTTCGACTCGACCACCACGGCGAACCGCTCGCGCCGCGTGCCCGCGTCCAGCCGCACGGCCACCGCGTTGCCCGCCCGCACGCCCTCGACGGCGGTCGCGGCGCGTTCGATGTCCGTGGGGTAGATGTTGCGCCCACCCATGATGATCACGTCCTTGCGCCGCCCGCAGACGACGACCTGACCGTCGACCACGTAGCCCTCGTCGCCGGTGTCCAGCCAACCGTCGGCGTCCTGGGTGTCCTTCGGCCCGTCCACGGTGAGGTAGCCGGGCGTCACGGCCTCGCCGCGCACCCGCAGCTGACCGACCTCGCGCTCGCCGAGCACCGTGCCCGCGGTGTCGACCACCTGCACCTCCAGCCCCGGCAGCGGCGGCCCGAGCAGCGGGAACGCCCGCGCGTTCGGGCTGTCCGGCGACACCGGCACGGCGCGGTGGCCCGCCTCCAGCTCCTCCGGGTCCACGACGTCGACCGAGAGGCCGGTGAACACCGGCGCGAACGCCACGCCCAACGTCGTCTCCGCCATGCCGTACGCGCACAGCACGCACTCGGCGCGCAGCCCGAAGCGCTCGCCCGCGTCGGTGAACGTCTTCACCGCGGCCGGGTCGATGGGCTCGGCGCCGTTGAGCGCGATCCGCAGCTTCGACAGGTCGAACGCGCCGTCGTCCACGCCCTTCATGCGGCGGGCGGCGATGGCGTAGGCGAAGTTCGGCGCGGCCGTGATGGTGCCCTGGTAGCGGCTGATCAGGTCCGGCCACAGGGTGGGCCGGGCGAGGAAGTCGACCGGCGTGACCTTGACCAGGTCGATGCCGAACAGCATGGGCACGGTCAGGAAGCCGACCATCCCCATGTCGTGGAACAGCGGCAGCCAGGAGACCATCCGGTCGGTCTCCGGGTCGAGCTCGGCGGCGATCTCCATGGCCTTGGCGTTGGACCACAGGTTGCCGTGCGTGATGCGGACGGCCTTCGGGTCGGCCGTGGAACCGCTGGTGAGCTGCAACAGTGCGGGCAGGTCCTCGTCCACGTCGACGGGCGCCGCCAGCGGCTCGCCGTCCAGCTCGGCCAGCCTGCGGTAGGAGACGCCGTTCTCGTCCAGCACGCCCGACAGCGCGTCGAACGGCGCGCCGAGCAGCACCAGCTTCGCGCCGATCATGGTGAGCACGCGCAACGTGTCGGCGGCCCACTCGGCCAGGTCGGTGCGGGCCGTCGGCTGGTGCAGCATGGTCGTGCTGCCGCCGGCCAGCCACACCGCCTGCACTGCGGGCGCGATCTCGGCCGGGTCGCCCGCGAGCACGGCGATCGAGTCGCCGCGCGCCACCCCGTCCGCCACCAGCGCGCCCGCCACGCGGGTGGCCCGCTGGTGCACCTCCGCCCACGACCTGCGGATCGGGGCGTTCGGCTCCCCCGTGGTCATGCCACGCGCCTGTCCCCCGGCACCCGTAGCGGTTGCCACCATCGTGTCCACGAACCGGCTCATGTCCGCCAGGGTAGAGCGATCTTCCGGCGCATTGAGCCGATAGGGCGAAACATCGGGCGCTTCGTCCGGCGATACTCCCCGGTACATCACACGAAGGAGGTAATCGGGTGGCCGGATTCGACGCTCGCCGGCACCTGCCGGCACATCCGGCGCCGCTGTTGGGCGCGCAGGATCTGCGGCAGGTCGCCTTCCACCGCCCCCCGCCCGGCCAGCCCGGGTACGACGAGGGTCAGGTGGACGCCTTCCTGGACCGCCTCGAGGCGACGCTGGTCGGCCGCGACGACGTGACCGAGCAGGACGTGCGCGAGGTGCGGTTCAGACCCTCGCGGCCCGGCTACTACGCGGCCGAGGTCGACGCGTTCATGGACCTGGTGGCCGAGACGCTCGGCTCGACGCCCCAGCGGCGCCAGGCCACCGCTCCCGCGCAGGGCGCGCACGCCACGTCGACCGGGATGCGCCCGGCGGCCCGGCTGACGCCGCAGGACGTGCGCGGTGTGCGGTTCCACAAGCCGAGACCGGGGAACCGGGGTTACCACGAGGGCGAGATCGACGCGTTCCTCGACCGGATCGAGGACACCCTGGCGGGTCGTGACGACCTGACCGCCCGGGAAGTGCAGGACTTCGAGTTCAGCTTCGCCCCGCCGGGGCAGGTGGGGTACGACGAGGACGACGTGGACACCTTCCTCGACCTCGTCGTGGTGACGTTGGAGCGGATGCCGGCCTGGGCCGGACCTCCCGCTGCCGCCGTTCCCCGCACTCCCCTCGCCTCCTCCGCCCTGGCTCCTCCCGCTTCCTCTGCTCCCTCCGCTCTCCGCACGCCTCCCGCCCCTCTTGCCCCTCTCGCGCCTCTTGCCACTCCCGCTTCTCCCTCCTCTCCCCCGCCTCCCTTGCGGCCTCGTCCCGGTCCGGGCACGCGCCCGTTGACCGCTCGCGACGTCCGCACCGCCGCCTTCGGCAAGCCGCCGCGCGGCCGGCGCGGCTACCAGGAGTCGCAGGTCGACAAGTTCCTGGACCGGATCGAGAACACGCTGCTGGGGCAGGACGACCTGACCGCGCGCGAGGTCCGCGAGGTCCGCTTCAGCCGGCCCATGTTCGGCCGGCGCGGGTACGACGAGACCGAGGTGGACGCGTTCCTGGCGCGGGTGGAGAGGCAGTTGGGCGACGGACCGCCACGACCCGACCCGATCCCGCCGATCACGTCGTGGAAGCAGCTGCGGGCGATCAAGATCCCGTCGGCGGGGCCGGCGCAACGCGGGTACCGGACGTCCCAGGTGGACCGGGTGCTGGAGGAGGTCGGCATCGCGCTCGACGGCATGCTCGGCGCGTCGTCGGAGGAGGTGGCGACGACGAAGTTCGCCACGTCGTTGATGGCGGGCCAGGGCTACGACTGCGCTTTCGTCGACGAGCTGATGCCCCTGCTCACCGCCGAACTCCGCCGCCGCAACCGCTGACCCCTTCGCGAGAGTCCTACCTTCAGCCCGCGAGAGTCCTACGTTCACAGTGCGAGAGTCCTACGCTCACGCACCCCGAGTTCAACGCTCGGACCGACCGTCCGGTCTGCCGAGTGGTGAACTCAGGTGCGCTGAACGCAGGACTCTCGCGGCGTGAACGTAGGACTCTCGCGCGGGATGGTCAGGCTTCGGCGGATTCGGCGGCGGACAGCCACT
This sequence comes from Actinosynnema sp. CA-299493, assembly GCF_050946825.1. Taxonomy (NCBI): domain Bacteria; kingdom Bacillati; phylum Actinomycetota; class Actinomycetes; order Pseudonocardiales; family Pseudonocardiaceae; genus Actinosynnema; species Actinosynnema sp. CA-299493. Next base: position 720,127 of record NZ_CP191993.1, on the reverse strand, counting down.
GGGTCTCGACGTCCTCGGCCTCGGCCATCACGGCCTTCAGCTCGGCGTCCAGGGCCAGCAGTCGTTCCGGGTCGGTGGCCGCCTCGGCGAGTGCCGCGTGCAGCTTGGCTTCCTTCTTCTGCAACGTCTCCAGGCGCCGTTCCAGGCGGGACAGCTCCTTGCGCGCCGCGCGCTGGTCCGCCGCCGAAGACAGCCCGGACGTCGGCTTCGCGCTCGGCACGGCGGCGACCTCCCTCTGCTTGTCCCGCCGCCGCAGGTACTCCTCGATCCCGCCCGGCAGGTCCGTCAGCCCACCGTCGCCGAACAGCGCCACCACCTTGTCGCACACCCGTTCCACCAGGTAGCGGTCGTGCGAGATCACCACCAGCGTGCCCGGCCACGAGTCGAGCAGGTCCTCGAGCTGTTGCAGCGTGTCGATGTCCAGGTCGTTGGTCGGCTCGTCCAGCAGCAGCACGTTCGGCTCGGCCATCAGCAGCCGGCACAGTTGCAACCGCCGCCGCTCGCCGCCGGACAGGTCGCCGACCGGCGTCCACTGCTTCTGCGACGAGAACCCGAACCGCTCGGCCAGCTGCGACGCCGACATCTCCTGCTTGCCCAGCACCACCCGCCGCGCGATCTCCTCGACGGCCTCCAGCACCCGCATCGACCCGTCCAGGTCGTGCAGCTCCTGGCTGAGGTGCGCGAGCTTCACCGTCTGCCCCTGCACGCGCCGGCCGGTCTCCAGCTCCCGCTCACCGGCCAGCGCCCGCAGCAACGTCGTCTTGCCCGACCCGTTCACGCCGACGATCCCGACCCGGTCACCGGGCCCGATCCGCCACGTCAGGTCGCGCACCAGCACCCGGTCGGGCACGGTCAGCGTCGCGTCCTCCAGCTCCAGCACCGTGCGCCCGAGCCGGCGCTTGGCGAACGCCAGCAGCTCCACCGAGTCGCGCGGCGGCGGCACGTCGGAGATCAGCGCCTCGGCGGCGTCGATGCGGTAGCGGGGCTTGGACGTGCGGGCGGGCGCGCCACGCCGCAGCCACGCCAGCTCCTTGCGGGCCAGGTTGCGGCGCTTCTCCTCCAGCGTGTCGGCGAGCCGACCGCGTTCGGCGCGGGCGAAGATCCAGTCCGCGTAGCCGCCCTCGTACTGCTCGACGCGACCGCCGACGACCTCCCACGTGCGGCTGCACACCGTGTCCAGGAACCACCGGTCGTGTGTCACCACGACGAGTGCCGTGCGACGGGCCAGCAGGTGCTCCGCCAGCCACCGCACGCCCTCGACGTCGAGGTGGTTGGTCGGCTCGTCCAGCACGACCAGGTCCAGGTCCTGCACGAGGGCCGCCGCCAGCGCCACCCGTCGCCGCTCGCCGCCGGACATCGTGGCGACCGGCGAGTCCAGCCCGAACCCGGTGATGCCGATCCCGTCGAGGATCGACCGCACCCGCGCGTCGGAGGCCCACTCGTGCTCGGAGTCGAACCCGAGCGGGTCGATCACGGCGTTGCGCACCGTCGACCCCTCGGCCAGCTCGGTGCGCTGCGTGACCACGGCCATGCGCAGACCGCGGTTCTGGCTGACGCGCCCCTCGTCCGGCGCGGCGAGCCCGGCCAGCACCTCCAGCAGCGTCGTCTTGCCGCCGCCGTTGAGCCCGACGACCCCGATCCGGTCGCCTTCGCCGACGCCGAGGGACACGCCGTCGAGCAGCGGACGCACGCCGAACGACTTGGAGACGTTCTCCAAGTTGACCAAGTTGGCCATGTACCAGCACCTTCATCGAGAACGGGGGTGACAACGCAGTACGCCAGCCTAGCTATCGCGCCGGTAACGACGTCCCGGCCGGGTTCGACGTACCGGCTACCACCGAGGCAGGGAGTCCGATGTCACAGCTCAGACGGGTCGTCGGCGCGTTAGCCGTCCTGTTGGCCGCCGGATGCGGCGCCACGACCACTCCACCCGCGGGCACGACCACCACGACCGCGGTGATCGTTCCTACGGTGACCGCTCCTGCGGTGACGGAGCCACCTCCGACCGTGACGCGGCCCGCGAAGACGTGCACGGTGCCGGACGTGGTCGGCATGGTCCACCAAGCCGCCCAGGACACCATGCAGGCCGCCGGCCTGTACCGGCTGCGCGAGGAGGACGCGACCGGGCAGGGGCGCCTGCTGGTGGTCGACCGCAACTGGACCACCACCGCGCAGAGCGTCCCGGCCGGTCAGGTGGTCGACTGCGACACCGAGGTCACCCTGGCGGCGAAGAAGACGGGCGAGTAGGTCACGCGTGCACCTCGGGCGGGATCGGCCGGGGTGCTTCCTCGGTGCCGATGACGCGGGCGCCGTGCACCGGTCCTTGCGCCACGCGCACCGTCCGGCAGACGCCCGCGCCCGCCAGTTCGGCCGCCACGCGCACCGCCGAGTCGCCGTCCGTGCAGAGGAACGCGCAGGTCGGGCCGGATCCGGACACCATGCCGGCCAACGCGCCCGCGTTCACGCCCGCGCGCAGCGTGCGGCGCAGGTTGGGGCGCAGCGACACGGCGGCGGCCTGCAGGTCGTTGCCGAGGAGCAGGGCGAGCTGGCGCGGGTCGCCGGAGGACAGGCCTTCGAGCACGGCTTCCGCCTCGCCGACGCGGGGCGGGTCGCCGTCGGCGCGCAGCCGGTCCAGCTCGTCGAACACCTCGGGCGTGGCCAGGCCGCGCCGGTCGAACGCCAGCACCCAGTGGAACGTGTGGCGGGACAGCACGGGCACGATCCGGTCGCCGCGGTCGGTGCCGAGGGCCGTGCCGCCGTAGATGGCGAACGGGACGTCCGCGCCGATCTTGCCCGCGACGCCGGCCAGCTCGTCCCGGCTGATCTCCAGCCGCCACAGCGAGGCCAGGCCGACGAGCGTCGCCGCCGCGTCCGCGCTGCCGCCCGCCATGCCACCGGCGACGGGGATGGACTTGCGGATGACGATGCGGACCTTCGGGTCGTCCGGGTCGCGGCCGACGTGCTGGGCCAGCGCCCGCACCGCCCGCCACGCCAGGTTGGACGCGCCGGTGGGCACCGAGTCGGCGCCCTCGCCGTGCACCTCGACGCCGGGGTCCTCGGCGATGGCGACGGTCACCTCGTCGGTCAGCGACAAGGCCTGGAAGATCGTCACCAGGTCGTGGTAGCCGTCCGCGCGGGAGTCGCCTACGGCCAGGTGCAGGTTGACCTTGGCCGGGACGCGGACGATGACCGGGGGTGGGACGACAGCGAGCACGCCATGAAGCCTACGGGCGTTTCCGGGTCGCCCGCTCCCACCGACCGCTGACCTGCGGCGAAAGACACTTCCGGCCCGCTCTTCTCGCAGTTGTCCACAGCCCGACCCCACCCTGACCCGCTTTGTCGGACCTCTGGGGCAGGATCAAAGCAGGGGTCCCCTTGGCGGGGACCCCTGCGAAGCATTCGCCCTTCGGGCAGCGCACCGGGCCGGACACCCGGCCGGACGACGGCTCAGGCCGGCTGATCAGCCGACCCACGGCGCCTGAGCGTTGAACTCAGGTGTCCTGAACGTAGGACACGGTCGTTCTGAACGTAGGACTCGCGGGTCAGACGGCGAGGACGGAGCCCGAGAAGGTCTCCTTGATGTAGTCCTTGACCTCCTGGGACTGGAGCAGGGCCAGCAGGTCCTTGATCCGCGGGTCGTCCTTCAGCTCGGACCGGGTGACCAGGCCGTTCGCGTTCGGGTTGCCCTCGGCCTTCTCCAGCGCCAACGCGTCGGACGCGGGCTTCAGGCCGGCGTCGATGGCGTAGTTGCCGTTCACCACGGACGCGTCCGTGTCGTCCAGGGACCGGGGCAGCTGCGCGGCCTCCAGCTCGACGAACTCCAGCCCGCGCGGGTTCTCCGCGATGTCCCGGATGGTCGCCGTCTTCTCCGTACCCGGCGTGACCTTGATCAGCCCGTTGTCCTGCAGCAGCTTCAGGCCGCGCGCCTCGTTCGTCGCGTCGTTCGCCACGGCCACCCGGGCGCCGGACGGCAGGTCGGCCAGCGACTTGTGCTTCTTCGAGTACACGCCGAGCGGCTCGATGTGCACCGGCCCGATCCACTCCAGCGACGCGCCGCTCTCCGCCTTGAACGTGTCCAGGTACGGCACGGTCTGGAAGTAGTTCGCGTCCAGCGACCCGTCCACCAGCGCCGTGTTCGGCTGCACGTAGTCGGTGAACTCGACGATCTCGACCTTGAGCCCCTTGGCCGCGGCCAGGTTGTCCGCGACGTACTGGAGGACCTGGGCGTGCGGCACCGGGCTCACACCCACCTTGAGCGGCGCGGCCGGGTCGGACGCGGCGCCGGTGTCGCCACTACCGCAGCCCACCGCGGTCAGCAGCACGGCCAGCAGGGCAGCACGAATACGCATTTCATTCCTTAGGTGAGGAGAAAGACGATCAGACGGACGCGGTGCGGCGGCGGTCGACGCCGCGGGCCACGCGGTTGGTGGTGAACTGGATCGTGGTGGCGATGACCGCCAGCACGACGACCGTGCTCCACAGGTAGCGGTCGTTGAACCGCTGGTAGCCCATGCGCACGGCGAGGTCGCCGAGCCCTCCGCCGCCGACCACCCCGGCCATCGCCGAGTAGCCCAGCAGCGCGATCGCGGTCACGCCGATGGCGTTGACCAGGGCGGGCAACGACTCGCGGAGCAGCACGCTGCGCACGATCCGCAGCGTGGACGAACCGGTGGTGACGGCGGCCTCGACCACCGACACGTGCACCTCGGCCAGCACGTTCTGGACCAGCCTGCCGACGAACGGGATCGCGCCCACGGCGAGCGGCACGATGGCCGCCGTCGGCCCGATGGTGCTGCCCAGCAGCAGCCTCGTCAGCGAGGTCAGCACCACCAGCAGGACCAGGAACGGCATGGAACGGCCGAGGTCGACGACGAACCCGAGCACCTTGTGCAACACCGGCCGGGGCTTCAGCCCACCGGGAGCGGTGAGCTGGAGCCAGATGCCGACGGGCGCTCCGAGCAGCACCGCGATCAGGGTGGAGACGACCACCATGTACAACGTCTCGCCGGTGGCGACCAGCAGGTCGTCGAACACGATGGACCAGGGTGTTGCGGACCTCACGCAGCTACTCCCTGAGGACCCGAGAGGGTCCGGCGCACCGAGCCGCCCGCTTCCGAGATCCACTCCAGCGCCGAGTCGGCGCGCTCGCCCTTCAGCCCGACGCGGAACCGCGCCACGGGGGTCTCGCCCAGCCTGGTCAGGCCGCCGCCGAGCAGGTTCAGCTCCACGCCGAACCGGCTGGTGGCCTCCGGCAGCAGCGCGCCCACGGCGGCGAAGCCGATCAGCACCACGTCCGCGACCCGGTCGAACGAGCCTTCCAGGGCCGGGTTCTGGTCGACGGCCGGCAACAGCGACGCGGCGGTGCGGCTCGCGGCGTCCGACACCAGGTCGAGCACCTTGCCGTGCTCCACCACGCGGCCGTCCTCCAGCACCGCGACGTCGTCGCAGATCTTCCGGACCACGCCCATGTCGTGCGTGACCACGAGCACCGTCACGCCGAGCTCGGCGCGCGCCCGGTCGAGCACGGCGAGCACGGAGCCGGTGGTGTCGGGGTCGAGCGCGGAGGTCGGCTCGTCGGCCAGCAGCACGGACGGCGACGCGGCGAGCGCCCGCGCGACCGCGATCCGCTGGCGCTGCCCGCCGGAGAGCTGGTCGGGGTACGAGCCGGCCTTGTCGGTCAGGCCGACGAGGTCGAGGAGTTCGGCGACGCGGGTGCGGCGCTGGGGCCCGGCCACGCCCGCGGCTTCCAGCGGCAGCGCGACGTTGCCCGCGGCGGTGCGCTGGCGCAGCAGGGAATCCCCTTGCGGCACAACGCCGATCTGCCGGCGGGCGGCGCGCAGCGCGGTGCCGTCGAGCGAGACGAGGTCGGTGCCGTCGACGCGGATCGCGCCGCTGTCGGGGCGCTCCAGGAGCGCGACGCACCGGGCCAGGGTGGACTTGCCCGCCCCGCTGGGGCCGACGACGCCGAGCACGGTGCCCGCGGCGACGTCCAGGTTCACGCCGTCCAGCGCGCGAACCTGCCCGGTACTCCCGGGGAAGGTCTTGGTGAGGTTCTCGACAGTGATCACGTTTTCGCTCCACGACGGCATGCGGCAGCACACGCTCATGGCGTGCGTGACCGACGGCTCAGCTCGGAAAGGTGTCCTGGGTGAAGGACTCGGGGATTCGAGGTGCCTGCGGCTGGTCAGCGGCTGCGACAGGCCGACGAGGTCCGGCGGCCGTGGTCGACGACCCGCCGGCGGGTGAGCGTTCGCATCCTGGGCACGTGATCCTCCATCGTTCCTGGCGGAAGCACCTGCCCCCGTGGAGGGGTGGTTGCTGCGGCGTCGTAGAGCCAGGTCTCTCGGCCGCTCGGGATGGCACCACGAGTAGACCTGACCAGGACCGGCTGACGCAAGCCCGAAACAGGATCGTCCGGCAAATCACACTTTCGGCCGAAAGATCAACGACTACCGAGTGGAGGCGACCTCGGCTATCCGGATGAAGTCACCGACGGCCAGTTGTTCGCCGCGCACCGCCGGGTCCACGCCGGCCGCGACGAGCAGCCGCTGGGCCTCGGCGGCCGAGCCGGCCCAGCCGGACAGCGCGCCGCGCAGCATCTTGCGGCGTTGCGCGAAAGCCGCGTCCACCAAGGCGAACAGCCGTTTGGGATCCACAGTGGACAGCGTCTCGTGGCGGTCGAACGCGACCAGCGCCGAGTCGACGTTGGGCACGGGCCAGAACACCGAACGGGGCACGGGGCCGGCCCGGCGGGCGTCGGCGTACCAGGCGAGCTTCACGCTGGGCACGCCGTAGACCTTGCTGCCGGGGCCGGCGGCCATCCGGTCGGCCACCTCGGACTGCACCATCACCAGGCCCGTGCGCAACGACGGCAGCACGGCCAGCAGGTGCAGCACCACGGGCACGGCCACGTTGTACGGCAGGTTCGCCACCAGGGCGGTCGGGGCGACCGGGAGCTGGTCGGGGGTGACGCGCATCGCGTCGGCGTGCACGACGGACAGCCGCTCGGCCAGCTGAGGCGCCCGCTCCGCCACGGTGACCGGCAGGCGGTCGGCCAGCACGCCGTCGATCTCCACGGCCACCAGCGCGCGGCAGGAGGGCAGCAACGCCAACGTCAGCGAGCCCAGCCCGGGGCCGACCTCCAGCACCACGTCGTCCGGGCGCAGGTCGGCCGCCGACACGATGCGCCGCACCGTGTTCGGGTCGTGCACGAAGTTCTGCCCGAGCTTCTTCGTGGGCCGGATGTCCAGCTCGGCGGCCAGCCGGCGGACGTCGGCCGGGCCCAGGAGGTGGCTCCCGCGCCCGGCCGTCGTCGAATCCTCAGTCACCGGACCCATTCTCCACACCACCGCTCCCGGACCACCACGCGAGGTCGCGTCGACTTCCAGGCGACCTCGCCGCGACGCCGGAGGCGGCGCCGTGTTACGAGAGTCCGAGCTTCGACTGGCAGTGGGGCCACGCCGAGTAGCCGCCGCGCGCGTCGCGGAGCTTGGTGGCGATGGCGATCTGCTGCTCGCGGGTCGCCTGGTGCGGGTACGCGGCGTACTGGGAGCCGCCGTAGGCGTCCCAGGTGCTCTTGTTGAACTGCAGGCCGCCGTAGTAGCCGTTGCCGGTGTTGATGGCCCAGTTGCCGGTGGCCTCGCACTGCGCCAGCTGGTCCCAGACCGCGCCGTCGGGCGGGAGCTTGGTGCCGACCTTGACCTTCTTCGGCTTCGGCTCCTTGGTGACCTTCGCGCCCAGCTTCTCGCGGCCGACCTCGGCGCCGTTCTTCACCGTGACGCGGTAGGTGACGATCTGCTCGCCAGCCTCGCCCGGGTCCAGGACCTCTTTCTGGCCCTTCATCAGCGCGTCGTCCTTGACCTCCTCGACGGGCGGCTGGATGGCCTCCGTCGCGTTGATCACCGACACGCCGGTGCGCGTGATGTGGACCTCGGCGCCGTTGGTGACGCGCAGGTCGAACGCGGTCCCGAGCTTGTCGTCGGGGCCGAGCGACAGGTTCTCGCCCTTCAGCAGCTCCTCGACGGTCACGGCGGTCGTGCTGATCTGCCGCGGCTCGTTGCCGCCGTCGTAGAGCGTGATGGTCTTGAGGCTCTTGACCTCGAGCGACAGCCCGCCGAGGGGCACGTCCATGTTGCGGTCGTGGGAGAGCCAGGCGCCCTCGTCGGCCACCTGCATCTGGTCCAGCGCCTCGTCCACGGTGACCGAGCGGACCCAGCCCTCGCGCTGCTCGCCGTCGACCGTCATCTTCACCAGCCGGCCGCGGTCCAGCGAGATCTTCCCGCCGTCGCTGACCTTGGCCTGGGGTGACGGGCTCAGCGCGTCGTGCTCGCCGATCACGATGCCCTCGTCGGCGAGGATCTCGCCGACGGTCGACTCGTACGTGCGGACGGTGGTGGCCTCGCCGTCGACGTCGACCGTGACGGACTTGTCCATCGCGATCGCGGTGGCACCGCCGCCGGAGACGGTGACCAGCACGGTGAGGACGGCGGCCTTCAGGAAGCGCCGCTTCCACTTCCCCGCGGCTTCGACCAGCGCGGCGGGCGGGGCGCTCGGCCGCTCGGCGGCCAGGCTGCTCGCGACCCGGTCCTGGGAGACCTCGTCGGGGATGATGATCGGCGGCAGGAGCGTGGTCTCGGCGTTGATGAGCCGGATCAGCTCGTCGACGTCGACGTTCGCCCCGGCGAGCAGCTCGTCGGCGTCCGGTCCCAGCACTTCCAGCACGTCGTCCGGGGTGATGGTGAACACCGCGGTGTCCCATTCGGACGGCGGCCCGGGTCTGTCCAGGACGTCGACACCGGTCGAGGGTGTCGGCTGCACGGGCGTAAACCAGTCGGTGTCCTCGTTGAACGAGTTCACGGGGTGCCATACCTCCTGAAGGCGCGAAGTCCGGCGACGCGCACGGGTTCGGTGTCGGTGGTCAGCTGGTGATCTCCGGCAACTCCCGCACTTGTTCGGCTTCTCGCTTCTGGTGTCAACGTGACCCGCCCCGACTGCGGGTGCGCCCCGGATCACGACTCGGGGCACGGTCACGGGACCGTAACGGGTCGACGGGGGTTGTGCCAACACCCCGACAACCCTTGTGAGTTCAGTCACCCCGTCAGGGGAGCAAGTCTGTCCGCCATTCGTCGTAAGGAGGATTACGACTTCACGGCGTCACGAAGACCGAAGACGCGTTCGGCGTTTCGGGTGATCTTCGTGGCCAACTCACCCAGGTCGACCTCACGCAGCGTCGCCAGGTCCCGGAGCGTGTAGTTCACGCAATACGGCTCGTTCGGGCGACCTCGGTACGGGTGGGGCGTGAGGAACGGCGCGTCCGTCTCGACGAGCACGTGGTCCTCCGGCACCCACAGTGCGGCTTCCCGCAGCGCGTGGGCGTTGCGGAACGTCGTGGTGCCCGCGAACGAGAGCACGAACCCGCGCTCCACGCAGGCGCGCGCGAAGGAGAGGTCGCCGGAGAAGCAGTGGAAGACCACGGTGGACGGCGCGCCCTCGGCGTCGAGCACCGCGAGGACGTCGTCGTGCGCGTCCCGGTCGTGGATCATCAACGGCTTGCCGACCCGCTTGGCCAGGTCGATGTGCCACCGGAAGGCCTCGTGCTGGGCGGCCTTCGGCGCGTAGTCCCAGTAGTAGTCCAGGCCGGTCTCGCCGATCGCGACCACCCGGGGCTGCTCGGCGAGCCGGCTCAGCTCGGCCTGCTCCACCTCGCCGAACGCCGACGTGCGCGTGGGGTGCAGGGCGACGGCGGCGAACACCCGGTCGTCCCACGTGGCGGCTTCGGCGGCCCAGCGCGCGGCGTCGAGGTCGTCGGCGACCGTGATCACGCGGTCCACCCCCGCCCGGGTGGCCCGGTCGAGGATCTCGCGGACCTGGTCGGGCGTCTTCGCGCCGCACGCGTCGAGGTGGGTGTGGGCGTCGACCACCGGCGCCGGCAGGGTGTCCGGGACCGGTGGCCGTTCGCCTCGGCGTTTCGTCACTTCGCGATCGGGGCCCACTCGGGACCGGTCTCGCCCAGCTCGGGGTCGAGCTTCGCGAACAGCGGCGCGGGCTTGGCCAGCGGCCTGCCCACCTCGATCGGGGTGGACGCCCAGGTCGCCTGCTCGGCCGCGTAGTCGCCGGTCAGCACCGGGTACTCGCGGTCGGGCACGTCCAGGTCGGCGACGTCGGTCAACCGCGGCTGGGCCGCCCACACGCCCGTGCCGCCCAGCGCCTCGTGCACCTTCTGCGCCGAGTGCGGCAGGAACGGCGTCAGCAGGGCGTTGGCGTCCTGCACGACCTGCAACGCGGTGTGCAGCACGGTGTCGCGGCGCTCCGGGTCGTCCTTGAGCTTCCACGGCTCCTGGTCGGACAGGTAGCGGTTGGCCGCGCCGACCACCTTCATCGCCTCGCCGGAGGCCTGCTTGAACCGGGAGCGGCGCAGGTTCGCGCCCACCACGTCGAACGCCCTGCGGGACAGCTCCAGCAGCTCGTGGTCGGCCTGGGTGGGGCTGGTGGGCCTCGGGATCGCGCCCACGTTCTTGTGCGCCATCGAGATCGACCGGTTGACCAGGTTGCCCCACTCGTTGGCCAGCTCGAAGTTCGTCCGGCGGACGAACTCCTCCCAGGTGAAGTCGGTGTCCTGGTTCTCGGGGCCGGCCACCGAGATGAAGTAGCGCAGCGCGTCCGGCCCGAACTCCTTCAGGAAGTCCGTGACGTAGATCACCGTGCCGCGCGACGTGGAGAACTTCGAGCCGCTCATGGTCAGGAACTCGGAGCTGACCACCTCGGTGGGCAGGTTCAGCGTGCCGAACGAGCCGGGCTCGCCGCCCTTCGCGCCCTGGCCGTTCTGCCCCAGGAGCAGGGAGGGCCAGATCAGCGAGTGGAAGACGATGTTGTCCTTGCCCATGAAGTAGTAGCCCTGGGCGTCGCCGGTCCAGAACTCCTTCCAGGCGTCGTCGTCACCGCTGCGGCGGGCCCACTCGACGGACGCGCTGAGGTAGCCGATCACGGCGTCGAACCACACGTAGAAGCGCTTCATCGGCTGCTCGCTCCAGCCGTCGAGCGGGATGGGGATGCCCCAGTCCAGGTCGCGGGTGATGGCGCGCGGGCGCAGGTCGCTGATGAGGTTCTGGCTGAACTTGAGCACGTTCGGGCGCCACTCGGTGCGGGTCTGGAGCCAGCCGCCGAGCGCGTCGATGAACTGCGGGAGGTCGAGGAACAGGTGCTCGGTCTCGACGAACTTCGGCGTCTCGCCGTTGATGCGCGAGCGCGGGTTCTTCAGGTCGACGGGGTCGAGCTGGTTGCCGCAGTTGTCGCACTGGTCGCCGCGGGCGCCGTCGTAGCCGCAGATCGGGCAGGTGCCCTCGATGTAGCGGTCGGGCAGGGTGCGGCCGGTGGAGGGGCTGATCGCGCCCATCTCCGTCTTCGGGATGACGTAGCCGTTGCGCCAGAGGGCGAGGAACAGCTCCTGGACCACCTTGCGGTGGTTGCCGGTGGTGGTCCGGGTGAACAGGTCGTAGGACAGGCCGAGGCCCTGGAGGTCGTTCGCGATCACGCGGTGGTACTTGTCGACGAGCTCGCGGGTGGACACGCCCTCCTTCTCGGCCTGCACCGAGATGGGTGTGCCGTGCTCGTCCGAGCCGGAGACCATCAGCACCCGGTTGCCCGACATGCGCATGTAGCGGGAGAACACGTCGGAGGGGACACCGAAACCGGAGACGTGACCGATGTGGCGGGGGCCGTTGGCGTAGGGCCACGCCACCGCGGTCAGCACGGAGGCACTCATGGGCCAAGCCTACGGAGCCGCTCCCAGCGGTTTTTGGCGGGTTGGGCAGTCCGCGAGGGGCCGGGCGCGGAAGATCCCCCGGTCGGCTGACGGCGGCTTGCCCGGTCGTCTGGCGGTCGCCTGCCCGGTCGTCTCAGCCCTGGCTGATCGCGGCGTCGTACAGGGCCTTCTTGCTCACCCCCGCCGCCTCCGCGACCTCCGCCGCCGCCGTCTTCATCCGCTCGCCGTCGGCCACGCGCTGCCGCACCTCGGCCACCAGCGCCTCCATCGGCGGGGTCTCGCGGGCCTCGGCGGGCGCCAGCACGACGGTGACCTCCCCGCGCACGCCCTCGGCCGCCCACTCGGCCAGCTCGCCGAGACCGCCCCGCTTGACCTCCTCGTACGTCTTCGTCAACTCCCGGCACACGGCGGCGCGGCGGTCCGCGCCGAGCACGTGGGCGGCGTCGGCGAGGGTGTCCGCCAGCCGGTGCGGTGATTCGAAGAAGACGCAGGTCCGGGACTCGTCGAGCAGGCCGCCGAACCACCGCCGGCGTTCGCCCTGCTTGCGCGGCGGGAAGCCGTCGAAGCAGAAGCGGTCCGACGGCAGGCCCGACACGGCCAGCGCGGTCGTCACGGCGGACGGGCCGGGCAGGCACGTGACCCGGATGTCCTCCTCCACGCACGCCGCCACGAGGCGGTAGCCGGGGTCGGACACGCTCGGCATGCCGGCGTCGGTCACCAGCAGCACCGTGCGGCCGTCCCGCAGCGCCTCCAGCAGGCCGGGCAGCCGGGCCGTCTCGACCTGGTCGTAGAAGCTGACCACCCGCCCCGTCGGCGTGACGTCGAGGGCCGAAGCGAGCGACCGCAGCCGCCTGGTGTCCTCGGCCGCGATCACCTCGGCCGTGCCCAGCGCCTCGACCAGGCGCGGTGAAGCGTCCCGGACGTCGCCGAGCGGGGTAGCCGCCAGCACCAAACGGCCTGATCCAGATACAGGTCTCACGTCCCTCACCCTACGATCGTGCGCGTGAGCCTGATCGCACCGCAGTCCGCAGACGACGTGGTTGACGCGGGCGGGGTACCGCCGACGAGCCCGCCACCGGGCAACGACCGCGAACAGCGGGCCCGCCAGCTGGAGCCCGGCGCGATGAGCGACGCCCTCAGGGGCTGGCTCGTCACGTTGGCCGTGGCGCTGATCGGCGGTGTGGTGCGGTTCTGGAACCTCGGGTTCCCGACCGACAAGGGCACCCCGATCTTCGACGAGAAGCACTACGTGCCGCAGGGCGCGCAGGTGCTGCGCAACGGCGGGTACGAGGACAACCCCGGCTACGAGCTGATCGTCCACCCGCCGCTGGGCAAGCAGCTCATCGCGATCGGCGAGTGGCTGTTCGGCTACGACGGCGTCGGCTGGCGGTTCGCGTCGGCGGTCGCGGGCACGTTGACGATCCTGCTCGTGGTGCGGATCGCGCGGCGGATGACGCGGTCGGACCTGATCGCCGCCATCGCGGGCGTGCTGCTGATCGCGGACGGCATGAGCCACGTGCAGTCGCGGATGGGGATGCTGGACGCGTTCCTGACGTTCTTCGTGGTGGTGGCGTTCGCGTGCCTGGTGGTGGACCGGGACCAGGTGCGGTCGCGGCTGGCCGTCGCGGTGCGCGAGGGCTGGGCGACGAACTCGCCGTACGGCCCGTGGCTGGGTTTCCGCTGGTGGCGGTTCGCGGGCGGGATCGCGCTGGGCCTCGCGTGCGGCGTGAAGTGGTCCGGTCTGTGGTACATCGCGTTCTTCGGCGTGCTGTCGGTGCTCTGGAGCGCGCTGGCGCGTCGTTCGGCGGGGGTGGAGCGGCCGTGGCTCGGCGCGTTCGCGAAGGACCTGCTGCCGTCGCTGTTCGCGCTGCTGGTGATCCCGATGCTGGCGTACCTGGCCACGTGGTGGGCGTGGTTCGCGTCGGAGACGGCCATCGACCGGCACATCGCGGGCACCAAGATCCCCGAGGACGGCTGGATCCCGGCGCCGCTGCGGGCGCTCTGGTACTACAGCGGCAACGTGCTGGAGTTCCACACCAAGCTGGTGACGTCGGAGACCAACCGCCACCCGTGGGAGTCGAAGCCGTGGACGTGGCCGATGGGCCTGCGGCCGATGCTCTACTACTTCGAGGGCTCGGTGCAGGGCTGCGGCGGGCCGAGCTGCGTCGGCGCGATCATGCTGATCGGCACGCCCGCCCTGTGGTGGGTGTCGTTCCCGATGCTGGCGTGGGCGATGTGGCAGTCGATCGCCAAGCTGGACTGGCGGTACGCGGCCGTGCTGGTCGGGTACGGCGCGGGCTTCCTGCCGTGGTTCATCAACGTCGACCGGCAGATGTACTACTTCTACGCGATGCCGATGGCGCCGTTCCTGGCGCTGGGCATCGCGCTGGCGCTGGGCGAGGTCCTGGGCAGGCGGACCGACGGCCGGGAACGCCGCGGCACCGGCCTGCTCGCGGTGGCGCTGTACGTGGGCCTGGTCGTGGCCAACTTCGTGTGGCTGTGGCCGATCCTCAACGGCATACCGATCACCCCGGAGGTGTGGGACGCCCAGAAGTGGCTCCCGTCGTGGAACTGACCGAGGGGCGGGTCAGCGCGGCAGCTCGGTGAGCACGGGGTTGCGGATGCTCTCGTAGATCACCGAGCTGCGGAAGCTGATGACCTCGCGGCGTTCGCTCAGGCGGTCGATGAGGAACGCGTGCAGGTGTTCCAGGTTCGGCACGGCGAGGTGGATGAGGAAGTCGTCGTCGCCCGCCACGACGTACATCGCGGTCACCTCGGGCAGGGCGCCGATGGCCGCCTTGAAGTTGGCGATCACGGCGCGGCTCATCGGGCGCAGGCGGGCCGCGACGAACGCCTGCACGGGGCGGTTGAGCGCGCCCAGGTCGACGTCCGCGTGATAGCCCCTGATCACGCCGCGCTCGCGTAGCGCGCGCACGCGTTCCAGGCACGTCGACGGCGCGACGCCGAGACGCCGGGCCAGCTCGCGGTTGGTCAGCCGCGCATCCAGTTGCAGATTCCTGGTGATCGCCGAATCAAGTTCGTCCACGTCCAGATCATGGCAAACACCGCCGAACGAAGTTCGGTGACGCTGGATCGAGTCATCCGGGTGGGCAAGTCTGAGGGAAATCCACCGAACGAACGGACCCGGACGTGCTGCCGACCAGACTCGCGTTGATCCTGCGTGACGACCTGCCGCCCAACCTCGCCGCGAACGCCGCCGTCGTCCTCGGCCTCACCCTCGGCGCCCGGCTGCCCGACCTGCTCGGCGAGGACGCCAAGGACGCCGACGGCACCCTCCACCTCGGCCTCAACACCCACCCGGTGCCGGTGCTGACCGCGTCCGCCGACCACCTCAAGGCCCTGCACCGCGCCGACGGCGTGCTGAAGATCGGCTTCACCGAGGTCGCGCGCCGCTCCCGCGCCTACCCCGAGTACCTGGCCGCCCTCGCCCTCGCCGAGGACCCCGAGTTCGTCGCCGTCGCCCTCTACGGTCCCAGGGCCGAGGTCACCCGGCTGACCCGCAAGCTCCCGTTGATGGCATGAGGCTCACCGCGTTGTACGTGGGCGCGGTGCTCGGTCCCGGCGTGCTGGTGCTGCCCGCCCTGGCCACCGGGGCCGCCGGGCCCGCTTCCGTGCTGGCGTGGGCCGCGCTGCTGGCGTTGAGCGTCCCGATCGCGGTGTCGTTCGCCCGGCTCGGCGAGCGGCACCGCGGCGGGGTGGTCGGTTTCGTGCGGATCGCGTTCGGCCGACCGGCCGCACGAGCGGTCACGTGGTGGTTCTACCTGGTCGGCGTGCCGTTCGGCGTGCTCGGCGGCGCGCTGGTCGGTGGGCGGTACGTCGCGCACGCCCTCGGTGGCGGTGATCCCGCGCTGATCGGCGTGGTGCTGCTGGCCGCCGCGTTCGCGACCAACTACGCCGGGGTGCGGGTGTCGGCGGGCGCGCAGGTGCTGCTGGTCGGGTTGCTGGCGACGCTGCTGGTCGTGGCGGTCGCCCACAGCGTCCCGCACGTGTCGCGGGAGGACTTCGAGCCGTTCGCGCCGCACGGGTGGCTCGCCGTCGGGCACGCGGCCGTGGTGCTGTTCTTCGCGTTCTCCGGGTGGGAAGCGGCGAGCGCCCTGGCCGACGAGTTCGGCGACGTGCGTCGGGCGACCCGGCGGACACTGGTCGTCGTGGCCGTCCTGTACCTGGGGCTGGCGATCACGACGGCGGGCACGACGAGCGACGTCCCGCTCGCCGACCTGCTGGAACGCGCGTTCGGGCCGTCCGCCCGGCTGGTCACGGCCGTGGCCGCGACGCTGCTGACGTTCGGCGCGATCAACACCTACCTGGCGGGCGGCGCGCGCCTGGGCGGGCGGCACGGCCTGACCGGCTTGCTGGTGCTGTGCGCGCTGCTCACCGCCGTGGCGCTGCGCCTGCACGTGGAGCTGGACACCTTGATGCGCGTCGCGTCGACCACGCTCGCGGCGGTGACGGCGGCGGGACTGGCCGCCGCCGTCAAGCTCCTCCGCCGCCGCACGGCCGCGTTCGCCCTCGGCTGCACCGCGCTGGTGCTCGCGTTCTCCGGCGTGCTGCTGGCCGTGCCGCTGGTGATCGGGGTCGCGGCCCTGGTCAGCGCCCGGATCGGCGCACGGGTCAGCGCGCGGGACGGGTCGGCGGTCCCGGCCGGTCGATCATCTTCGTGACCGGGCCCTCCTTGCTCAACCCCGCCTGCGACAGCCACGTGCTCAGCTCGGTGCGGATCGCGCCCAACGCCGGCCGCTTGGCCGGGTCGGCGTCCAGCGCGCTGGTGAGCAGCCGGGCGTGGGCGCTGTGCTGCGGCAGCTTCACGCACGGCTCGCCCTGCGCGGCGGCCATCAGCGACGAGATCGGGTTCTCCCGGGACCCGCGCGGCGGGTGGCCGGTGAGCGCGTAGCTGACCGTCGCGGCGAGCTGCCAGGCGTCCGACGCGGGGCTGGCGGCCTCGCCGCGGGCGGTCTCCGGCGCCAGGAAGTCGGGCGTGCCGACCATCATCCCGGTGGCGGTGAGCGTGCTGTCGCCCTTCGACCGGGCGATGCCGAAGTCGATCAGGTGCGCGGTGCCCCGGGTGTCCACGATGACGTTGGACGGCTTCACGTCCCGGTGCAGCACGCCCTGCTCGTGCGCGGCGGCCAGCGCGTCCGCCATGTTCACCCAGAGCCGGGCGGCGAGCGTGTCGGCGAGCAGACCGCTGTTCAGCACGACGTCGGAGAGCGGTTGGCCGTCGATGTACTCCATGACGATCGCGAGCCCGTCCGGGTCCTGCACGATGTCGAACACGCGCACGCAGTTCGGGTGCCGCACGGCGGCCAGAGCGCGCGCTTCACGCAACATGCGCTGCTCGGTGTCGTTGTCGGGCGCGTGCGCGAGCTTCACCGCGACCGTGCGGGCCAACTGCTCGTCCACGGCCAGCCACACCGTGCCGAACCCGCCGCGGCCGAGCTGGCGGATGCGCCGGAACCGACCGGCCGCCGGGTTCCACACCTTGCCGGAGTCGGGCGTCGGGGTCGGCATCGACGCGCTGCCGCCTCCCGGGCCGAACGGCAGCGGGCCGGGCGTGTCGGCCAGCGGCGCCGGCTGCTCCGGCCTGGTCGGCCTCGGCGACTCCACGGGCGCGTCGGCGATCCGCGTCGGCGGGTAGTGCCGAGCCGGCGGCGTCGGCCGGTAGGGCGGGATCGGCTGGTACGGCGGGATCTGCGCGGGCTGGTAGGGCGGCGGCTTCTCCACCTTGTAGGGCGGCGGCTGGTGCGGTTGGCGCGGCTGCTGCGGTTGCTGCGCGGACGCCGACGGCTGACGCGACTGCTGCGAGGACTGGCGCGACTGCTGCGCCGACGGCTGGTGCTGGGACGAAGACTGGTGTTGGGACGACGGCTGGTGCGGTTGCTGGGACGACGGCGGCGGCGTTCTCGACACCGCGGGTTGCGGGCTCGGGTTCCCGCGATCGCGACCGGGGCGGTTCAGCATGGCGGTAGTCAACCCGAAAACCCGCACGACGAGGGAGCCCGCCACGGCGATCGGGAAGAACCCGAGCAGCAGGTGGCCCACCAGCGACACCGGCAGCGCGGACGTCGACAGCAGCAGGACCAGGAACGGCGGCCAGAACACCCGGCGCGGCCAGTTCGGGCCGAGCCGGAACGCCGAGCCCGCCTGGAGCATCACGAACAGCAGGCACAGCAGCGCGAGCAGCGCCGTCACCCCGGCGATGACCACGTCCGGCACCCCGGACCGACCGGTGATCGCCGTGATGAACGGGTCGCTGCCGATCAGGTAGTCGTACTGGCTCAGCGCCAGGCACGGCGAGTCGTCCAGCGACTCCGTGCCCGGCAGCGCGCGGGTGCGCAGCAGCTTGTAGGTGGCGGAGAACGCCATCCACGGCAGCACCAGCGTGCTGACCACGCCGAGCACGGCGAAGATCGCGCCGGTGAACGGGCCGTAGGAGTTGCCGACCACGCGGCGGACGGTGATCGACAGCAGGGCGGCGACCGTCGGCAGAACGCCGATCAGGGCGCCGAACGCGGTGGTGGTCCAGGCCCAGTCGCCGGGGCAGAGGGGCACACCGGACCAGTCGTGCAGCCACGCCAGCAGCGACTCGGCCAGTTCCACTACCCGCACCACCCCTTCTCGTCGCCTCTCAGGGTACGGGTGCGGGCCACGCCGACAGTGCCGTCCGGGCAACATCGTGCAGTTCAGCCCGCGTGGCGCCGTCCCTGGCCAGCGACGACATCCCCCGGACCGTGGCGGCGACGAACACGGCGAGGCGGCGCGCGTCCGTGCCCGCGGGGAGCGCGCCGGTCGCGACGTCGTGCCGGATCTTGGCCTCGACCGCCTGTCCGGCCTGGTCGCGCAGGTCGTCCAGCTCGGGTGCGCTGAGGATCAGGCAGCCCTTGGGCCGGTCGGCGGTCGTGTACTCGATCGCGGCTTCGGTCAGGATCCGCTCGACGGCCCGACGTGCGGTGGGCTCCTCTTCGAGGGCTCGCGCGGTGAACGCGCCGTAGGTCTGCTGGTAGCGGGCGACGGCTTCGGCGAAGAGGGCGCGCTTGTCGCCGAACGCGGCGTAGAGGCTCGGCGGGTTGACGCCGGTGGTCGCGGTGAGGTCGGCGACCGAGGTCGCCTGGTAGCCGTCGCGCCAGAACGCGCGCGTGACCTGGTCCAGCACGTCGTCCCGGTCGAACCCCCGCTTGCGCCCCACCACGGCACCCATTCTATAACGTCCGCTACAGTCCACCGTTGTATAGCGATCGTTACAGATTGGAGCGCTGGTGAAGACGGCATTGGTGACCGGGGCGAGTCGTGGGATCGGGCGGGCGATCGCGTTGCGATTGGCGGCGGACGGGATGCGGGTGGTCGTGCACCACGCGCGGGACGTCGACGCGGCCCGGGCCGTGGTGCGGGAAGCCGGGGGTGGCGCGTTCGCGGTGCGGGCGTCGTTGCCCTCGGAGCTCGACGCCCTGGTGGCGGCGCTGCCCCCGTTGGACGTGCTGGTGAACAACGCCGGGATCGGGCTGCCGGCGCCGATCGAGGACGTGACGCCCGAGGCGTTCGAGGAGGTGTTCGCGGTGAACGTGCGGGCGCCGTTCTTCCTGGTGCAGCGCGCGCTGCCGGTGCTGCGGGACGGTGGGCGGATCGTGAACATCTCGTCCGGGGCGACGCGCATCGCCATGCCGGTCGGCATCGCGTACTCGATGACGAAGGGCGCGCTCGACACGTTCACCCGCACCCTGGCCCAGCACCTGGGGCCGCGCGGGATCACCGTGAACACGGTCGCGCCGGGGGTGGTCGACACCGACGTGAACGCGTCGTGGCTGCGGGGGAACCCGGCGGCGGAGGCGGCGATGGCGGCGCGGTCGGCGTTGGGCCGGATCGGTCGTCCCGACGACATCGCCGACGTGGTGTCGTTCGTGGCGTCGGAGGAAGCGCGGTGGATGACGGGAGCGTGGCTGGACGCGACCGGAGGAGCCCACCTGTGAGCAGACGGGCCCGGCTCGCCGCGTGTGCGAGCCGGACCCCGCGCGTGCGCTCGCCGCTAGCTCACACGCGCGCCCACAAGGCGGGCACCGCCGGCGGATCCCAGCCTGGTTGGGACGTGTGCCCCTGCAAGCACCGGTACCCGACGCCGTCGTACGTCACGAGGGAGCCGATCGCGTACGCGACGCCTGGCTGCCAGGTGGTCTGGCCGGGGTTCGAGGTGGTCGTCGTGGTCGGCGAGGTGGTGCTGGTTGGCGTGCCGCCGCTGACGATCAACTGGAGGCCGTAGACCTGGAGGATCTCGTTGACCGGCTGGAAGTAGATCGTCCCGCCGGACGTGCAGTTCCCGGAGCCACCGGAGGTGACGCCCTGCGCCTGGTCACCCGTCAGCCACGAGCCGCCGGAGTCGCCGGGTTCGGCGCAGGCGTTCGTGCGGGTGAGGCCGGTGATCGTGCCTTCGGGGTAGGTCACGGAGGTGTTCTTCTGCTGGACGGTGCCGCAGCGCCACCCCGTGGTGGAGCCGGAGCGGCAGACCGACGCGCCCACCGGGGCCTCGGTGGAGCCGGCCACCGGCACCGTGCCGGGGTAGCGGTTGACCAGGGCGCGGCCGGTGTTGCCGGCGGCCGTGCGGACCCAGGCGTAGTCGTTGCCGGGGAAGCTGGAGCCGGCGAACGTGCCGCTGGGCTGGGTCGTCGTCGCGCCGGTGCTACCGCAGTGCCCGGCGGTGACGAACCCTCCCTGGACCGCGAACCCGACCGAACAGCGGGAGCCGCTGCCGATGTAGTAGGCGTTGCCGCCGATCACGTCGGCCAGCGGGCGCGGCTCCTCTGTGGACGGTTCGACCCGGACGTCGGCCTCGCCCAGGCCACTGGCACGCGCAAACGCTTGCGCGGCGGTGACGTCGCGGGCGAGGACGACCACGGTGTTCGTGGGGGCGTCGACGTACCAGCCGGGGACGGTCCGCGGCGCGCCGCGCGCGTTCCGGTCGAGCTTGACCTTGAGGGCGTCCAGCTGGGCGAGCGAACGCGGCACCACCATCGCCCGCGCGCCTTCCGCTTCGACGGCCTGGATCTGCGACGCGGCCGTGACGCCGACGACGAGCTCGGTCGCGTCGGCGTTGAGCCAAGCCCCCGCGAAGCCGGGCCCGAGCCGTGCCTTGAGCGTGCTCTCGGTCCGGGTGGCGACCGCTTCGCGCTCGATGCGCGCGCGGGCCTGGTCGGGGGTGAGGTGGAGGTCGCGCGCCATGGCCGCGACCATGCCGCCGTCGACGTCCAGCTGTGGCGGTGGTGGGCCGGCGGTCGCGGTGGTGGCCAGCGCGGCTGCCAGTCCGGCAGCGCTCAGGACCGCCACGGCGACCGCGGCGACGGTGCGTCGGGTCATCCGCTTGTCTCCTTGCAGGGGTGGTGACACGGGATGCGGGGCCGTTGCACCCGACGCTAGGCGGCGGAGACCTCCAGCGGATATGCCAGTCCAGTCATAACGCGGCGGTATGGTCCAGTCCACTTCCGATCTTCGTCCCGTGCCCGGCGAGCGGGTGGTCGGGCGGTGGTCGGGCGGTGGTTCGGGGGTTGTGGGGGTGGTTCGGGGGGGTGTGGGGGTGGTTCGGGAGGTCACGGGTGGTTGGGGGTCGTGGGGTGGTTCGGCGGTCGGCTTCGTTCTAACCGAGGTACGGGAACGATGTTTCCGTACATTTCTCGGCGATGATCACTCGAAGGTGTGACGCGGGCTAGCAGACGCAGAACTCGTTGCCCTCCGGGTCGGCCATGGTCACGTGGTGTTCCGGGTACTCCCGCACCACGCTGCCCCCGGCCGCCAAGAGCTGGTCGACCTTGCGCCACACCGTCGCCCAGCGGTCCTCCGGCGGCGCCTCCAGGCTGACCCGGACGTCGAGGTGGAGGCGGATCTTCTCCGTCTTCGGTTCCCGCACCTGTTGCAGGAACAGCCTCGGGCCCGCGCCCGTCGGGTCGTGCAGCCAGGCGCCGTCGTCCTGGTCGTCGTCCGGGTCGTCGTGGTGCGCCACCCACTCCGCCCGCGTCTTGAACGGCGCGGGTGGGGGTTCGTCCTCGTAGCCCAGGGCCAGTTTCCAGAACTCGGCCAGCTCGGTCGGGTGGTGGCAGTCGAGGGCCAAGCCGATGGTGTGCGCCATCTCACGACCGTAGCCGCGGGGTCCGACACTCCCGGAGCAGCGAGGCCGGCGGTGTCAGCGCAACGTGTCAGCGCGAGGCTGTGTCAGAGGAAAGGCGGTGTCAGAGGAAGGCGGTGTCAGCGCGAGGCGGTGTCAGAGCAAGCTGAGTTGGGTGCCCTTGCGCTTGCGCCTCGGCTGCGCGTCGCCCAGCTGCTCGTAAGCCTTCAACGCCGCCAGGAACGGGGACCTCGGCCGCCCCGTCGTGTGGCTCAGGAACAGGTGCCGCTGCGCCCTGGTCATCCCGACGAACAACAACCGGCGCTCCTCGTCCACCGCCTCGGCGTCGTCCGACCCCGGCCACCGCAACGGCAGCAGGCCGTCCTCGCACCCGACGATGAACACCACCGGGAACTCCAGGCCCTTCGACGCGTGCAGCGTGAGCAGCGAGATCCGGTCCGCCCGCGGGTCCCACGTGTCCACCTCCACCCCCAGCGCGAGAGCCGTGTGGAAGCGCTCGAAGTCCGTCCCGCACTCGACGGCCAGGGGTTTCAGCAGCTCGTAGGCGGTGTGGTCGTCACCGGCCACCGCACGCACGCGGTCCAGCACGGTGGAGCCGGCGGCGAACTTCAGGTCATGAGCGATCCGCGCCACCCCGGGCCGGTCCGCCAACCGGTCGTGCGAGCGCTTCTGGAACGGCAGGCCGGACTGCGTCAACGCCTCGACCAGCGCCCGCGACCGCCGATCCGTCCGGTACAGCACGGCGAAGTCCGAGAAGCCCAGCCCCTCCGTGCCGTCACCCACCACCCGCCCGCTGTCGAACGCGTGGAACGACGCGCCACCCAGCACCTGCTCGATCGTCCGCGCCACGAACCCCGCCTCGGCCGCCTCCGACGACGCGTGGTGCACACCGATCGGCGCGTCGCCGTGGTCCACCATCGGCCGCAGCTCGCGCCCCGGCACCAGCGACGACGGCGCGATCACCGCCAACGCGCCCGTCACCACCGCCGTCGACGACCGGTAGTTCCTGGTCAGCTGCACGGTCCGGGCAGTGGGGAAGTCCTCCCGGAACCGCAGGAAGAACCCGACGTCCGCACCGCGGAACCGGTAGATCGCCTGGTCCGGGTCGCCGATCGCGGTCAGGTTGCCGTCCGGCGGCGCCAGCAGCCGCAGCAGCCGGTACTGCTGCTCGTCCACGTCCTGGTACTCGTCCACCGACACCCACCGCCACCGCGCCCGGTAACCGGAGACCAGCGAGGGCGACTCCTCCAGCAACGACAGCGGCAACGAGATCAGGTCGTCGAAGTCCACCAGGTCCTGCGCCCGCAACGCCTTCTTGTACCGCGCGTCCCCGGTGGCGACCAGCTCACGCGCTTCCTTCTCGTCCGCGACGACGGACAGCGCCACCTCCAGCTGCCGCTCCGGATCCGCCACCCCGAACGACGTCGACAACCCGAACGACGCGCCGTGCTCCCGCAGGATCAGCACCCCGAGCGAGTGGAACGTCGCGACCGTCACCTCACCGGCGGCGTCCGGCGCCAGCCGGGCCAGTCGTTCCGCCATCTCCTCCGCCGCGCGCCGGGTGAACGTGATCGCCAGGCACTCCGACGCCGGCACGCCCCGCGACGTCACCAGGTCCGCGATCCGGTGCGTCAACGTCCGCGTCTTCCCCGTCCCCGGCCCGGCGATGATCAGCAACGGTCCGCCGTCGACCTCGGCCGCCGCCCGCTGCTCCGGGTCCAAGCCGTCCAGCAAGGACGAACCGGCGGACTCCGGGACGGGCGTCGCGACGGCGACCGGGGCAGGCGCGGGCACCGGCCGGGCACGCTCCACAGTGGACGGAGCCGGGGCGTCGTAGTCGAACAGCGCGAACGCCGACCGCCGACGCTCCAGCTCCCCCGGCTCGAACACCCTGATCACGCCGTACTCGCCGTCGTACCCCGAGTCGCGCACCACCTCGCCGCGCCGCAGCCGGGTCACCGCCTCGGCCAGCAACGTCGAGTGCACGGCGATGTCGTCCGCCGGCACGTCCTGGAGGATCACCAGCTCCGGTCCGAGCGCCGCGGTCAGCTTGTCGATCTCCGCGACGACCTTCTTGCTCTTCGGCCCGGTGCCGACGATCTCGCTCATGATCTCCGGCAACGGCACCAGGCTGGTGAACCCGGCCGCACCGGCGGGCCGCGAGCCGTGCAGCCGGTCGGCCAGCTCCACCACCCGGCTGAGCACGCCGACCGTCAACGGCTTGCCGCACTCCGGGCAGATCCCGTTGTGCGCCACCGTCTCCTCGGGCTCCATCCGCACACCGCACTTGCGGTGCCCGTCGACGTGGTACTTGCCCTCCTCCGGGAAGAACTCCAGCGACCCGGCGAACCCGTCACCGGTCTCCAACGCCGACCGCACCGAGTGGTAGTCCAACTCCGTGTCGAACACCGTCGCCTCACGCCCCAGCGCCGGCGGCGAGTGCGCGTCGGAGTTGCTGACCAGCCGGTACTGGTCCAGGCTCGACACCCGCCAGTTCATCTCGGGGTCCGACGACAGCCCGGTCTCCACCGCGAAGATGTGCGGGGCCAGGTCGACGTAGCAGTCCTGGATCGCGTCGAACCCGGACTTCGACCCGAGCACCGCGAACCACGGCGTCCAGACGTGCGCGGGCACCAGGTAGCCGCCGCACTCCAGCGTGATCTCCAGCAGGTCGCGCGAGTCGAGCCCGAGGATCGGCCGCCCGTCCGACCCGAGGTTGCCGATCTTGGCCAACCGGGCGTTGAACCGCGCCGCCGACGCCAGGTCGGGCATGTAGACCAGGTGGTGGACCTTGCGGGTGCGGTCGCCGCGCTTGTAGATGGTCGAGATCTCGACCGACAGCATGAACCTCACCGGCGCCGCGGCCAACGACGGCGGCAGCTTGCGGTCGATGTCGCGGTCGAGGTCGTCCCGCAGCCGGTACAGGCCGGGCGTCGCCTCGACCAGGCTCTCACTGAGGTGGTCGTACCAGGCGGGGTGGGTGAAGTCGCCGGTGCCGACCAGCGAGATCCCCTTGCGGCGGGCCCACCAGGTCAGGTGTTCGAGGTCGCAGTCACGGCTGCAGGCCCGGGAGTACTTGGAGTGGATGTGGAGATCCGCCACAAAGCGCACCGGCCAGAGCGTACTGACCGACCCACTCCGCCCTCGCGCGAGGCCTCCGCGACTACCTCCGACACTTGTGGACGGTCGATATCGCGCCATCACGCGCATGAAACGCAACCACCACAGGGGAATCCGGTGCGAACCGACCGGGCCGGCATTGGGGGTTGCACCCACCACACACACAAAGCACAACGACCGACCAGGTTCGCGTTTCCGCGAACACAGGTCGGCCGAGGCCGTGGAGCTGAGGGGAATCGAACCCCTGACCTACTCGATGCGAACGAGTCGCGCTACCAACTGCGCTACAGCCCCGTGTTCTGTTGTCGTGCGGGAGGAAGCATATCAGTAGCCGGGGGGTGGTTTTGCCACCCCCCTCTACTCGCCCGACGCCCGGCGGTACGGGAGGGCTTCGGGGCCGTCCAGCTCGACGAACAGCGGGTCCTCGTCGTCCAGGTCCACCACGACGGTGCCGGGGCGGGCCTGGTGCTGGAACCTCGGTTGCGGGGGCAGGCCGGACTGGTCGCCGGACGGCTCGGACTCAGCGGACGGCGTGGTGGCGGTGTGCGGCGGCGCGTCCGCGGTCGGTCGCGCGGTGGTGCGGCGGCGGGGCTGGGAGTGCCTGGCCACGCGGCGCGCGCGGATCTCCTCCTCGATCCGCACCTGCCGGCGCAGGTACCCGAGGTAGGAGACGAGCGTCACGTCGACGGCGGCGTGGCCCCACCAGGCGAGCGGGTAGAGCACGCCCGCGACGACGCCCGTGACCAGGGCGAGCAGCAGCAGCGTGCCGACGACGCGGCGGCGGAAGGCGTACTTCGCCTGGGCCACGATCGCCGCGGTCTCCGGGTCGTAACCGCCCCGCCCCGGGCGGAACGGCCGGTGCTCGACGAAGTCGGCGCCCGGCTCGTCGTAGTCGTCGTACTCCTCGAAGTCCGTGTCAGCCTCGGGCATGGCGTCGTACTCCTCCTCCATGCTGCCGCGCGACGCGTCGGCGCGCTTGCGCGCGACCATCGGCACGAGGACGACCAACCAGGCCACGACCAGTCCCACGACGATCAGCGAGCTCGGCATCCCCGTCACCTCCCCCTACCCCGCGGCGCGCTCGGTGGTGCACATGCCACGCTAGTCACAACAGTCACACCTGTGTCGGAGGCACGCCGACTGGCGTACGTACCAAAGTGTGGTGTATCACCCACTTTCGGGTGATCCGAATAAGCCGGTCGGCCTGCGGATCAGGCGGTTCGGGCGTACCCCTGTGCGACCAATCGGCGTACGAGCCCTTCCGGTGACGCCTCTTCGGCGGTCATCGCCAGGCACAGGTGGTCACGCCAGTCGCCCGCCACGTCGAGGTAGCGCTGGAACAGCCCCTCCTCGCGGAAGCCCGCCTTGGCGAGCACCCGCAGGCTGGCCCGGTTCTCCGGCCGCACGGTCGCCTCCAGCCGGTGCAGGCCGCCCGTGCCGAAGCAGTGGTCGACCACGAGCGCCAACGCCGCCGTGGCCACGCCGCCGCGCGCCCGGTCGGCCGCCACCCAGTAGCCGACCCACGCCGAGCGCAGCGAGCCGCGCACGACGTTGCCCACGGTGATCTGCCCGGCCAGCACGCCGTCCACGGTGATCACGAACGGCAGCGCCTGGCCGCGCCGGGCCAGCGACTTGAGCGACGACCACTGCGGCGGCCACGCCAGCGGCGCGTTGCGCTCGTGCCACCCTTCGGCCGCGGTGGGCTCCCAGTCCTCCAGGTACGCCCGGTCGCGCAGCCGGGCCCGCGACCACGCCGAGGCGTCGAACAGCTTCGGCGGACGCAGCTCCACCAGGCCCGCCGCGACCCTCAGCGGTCCGAGCCGCGCGGGCCAGCCGGGGTGCCGACCGCCGTCACCCGCGAAACTCATCCATTCCCCCGGTGCCTCTTTCCCGTCAGGGGTCCGTCCCGTCGGGGGTCTCATCCCCGTTGGGCGAGGAAGCTGACCATGACCTCTTCGCCGACCGCCACGTCCGTCACGTCCTCGTCGACCATGACCAGGCAGTTCGCCTCGGCCAACGATGCCAGCAGGTGCGACCCGGAGGTACCCAGTGGCTGCACCAGGTACTCGCCGTTGTCCGCGTCGCGCAGCAGCTGGCCGCGCAGGTAGCCGCGCCGGCCCTTCGTGGACGTCAGCGGCGACAGCAGCCGCGCGCTGACCGCCCGCCGGTACGGGTTGCGCTTGCCGAGCGCGGCCCGGATCAGCGGACGCACCAGCACCTCGAAGACGACCAGGGCGCTCATCGGGTTCGCCGGCAGCAGGAACGTCGGCACCGCGTCCGGTCCGAGCCGGCCGAAGCCCTGCACCGAACCGGGGTGCATGGCCACCCGGGTCACGTCCACGTCGCCGAGGTCGGCCACCGCGGCGCGCACCTCGTCGCCGATGACGCCCCCGACGCCACCCGCGACCACCACGATCTCCGACAGCAGCAACCTGCCCTCGACGACCTCGCGCATCCGGCGCGGGTCCGACGACTGGATGCCGACCCGGCTGACCTCGGCGCCCGCGTCCCGCGCGGCGGCGGCCAGCGCGTAGGAGTTGACGTCGTAGACCTGGCCCTGGCCCGGCGTGCGGTCGACGTCGACCAGCTCCTCGCCGAGGGAGATCACCGACACCCTCGGCCGGGGGTGGACCAGCACCTTGTTGCGGCCGACCGCGGCGAGCAGGCCGACCTGGGCGGCGCCGATGGACGCGCCCCGGCGCACCGCGACGTCACCGGTCTGCACGTCCTCGCCGGTGCGCCGCACGAACGCCGCGGACGGCACGGGGCGGTGCACGGTGACCTTCGCCGCGTGCCCGTCGGTGTAGCCGACGGGCACCACGGCGTCGGCCAGGGTCGGCAGCGGCGCGCCGGTCGCGACCCGGACCGCCTGGCCGGGTTGCAGCCGTCTGGGCTGGCGGGACCCGGCGGGGATCTCGCCGACCACCGGGAGGGTGACCGGTTCCTCGTTGGCCGACTGCACGTCGACGCTGCGCACGGCGTAGCCGTCGACCGCCGCCTGGTCGAAACCGGGCAACGCGCGCTCGGCGACGACCTCCTCGGCGCACAGCAGGCCCTGCGACTCGGAGATCGCGACCCGCACGGGGGCCGGCCGCACGGCGGCGGCGACCACCCTGGCGAGCTGCTCGTCCACTGACCTCATAAGTTCGACCTCGTTCAGGAGTTGGCGAGGCGTGCCCGCAACCACTCCCCCAGCTCGGGCCCGTAGTCGGGGTGCTCGAGTGCGAAGTCAACCGCAGCTTTGAGGAATCCCCCCGGATTGCCCAGGTCGTGTCGCCCACCGCGGTGGACCACGACGTGCACGGGGTGACCCTCGTTGATCAGCAGCGCGATGGCGTCGGTGAGCTGGAGCTCGCCGCCCGCGCCCGGCGTGATGCGCTTGAGGGCGTCGAAGATCGCCCGGTCGAGGAGGTAGCGGCCGGCCGCGGCGAACGTGGACGGCGCGTCCTCGGCCTTGGGCTTCTCGACCATGCCGACGACCTGCTTGACGTCGTCGTCACCGGTCTCCCTGACGTCGAAGACGCCGTAGGCGGAGATCTGCTCCTTGGGGATGTCGAACGCGCACAGCACGCTGCCGCCGAGCTTCTCGCGGACCGCGGACATCCTGGTCAGCACGCCCGTGGGCAGCACCAGGTCGTCGGGCAGCAGGACGGCGACGGCTTCGTCCGCGCCGGTCAGGTTGCCCTCGGCGCAGGCGACCGCGTGGCCGAGGCCCAGCGCCTTGTCCTGGATGGCCGTCTCGACGGTGAGCAGGTTCGGCGCGCGACGGACCTTGGCGAGCAGGTCGGACTTGCCGCGCTCCTCGAGCGTCGCCTCCAGCTCCGGCTGCGGGCGGAAGTACTCCGCGACGGCGTCCTTGCCGGGGGAGGTCACGATGACGAGCTTCGTCGCGCCGGCTTCGGCGGCCTCGGTGGCGACGAGTTCGATGCCGGGGGTGTCGACGACCGGCAGCAACTCCTTGGGCACCGCTTTGGTGGCGGGGAGGAAGCGCGTGCCCAGGCCTGCCGCCGGCACGATTGCTGTCTGGAAGGCGCTCATGGGCTGCGAGCGTAACGGCGCGCTTAGGGTGACCTGCCATGACGTCCGGTGAACGTGATCGGAAGGCGACTCTGCGCACACGGCTGCGGGCCGGGCGGCGGGGCGCGGTGCTGCCTCAGATGGCGGACGAGGTGCTGGCCGCCGTCGCCGCTTTCGGCGTTTTGCCTGGTGAGACCGTGTGCGCTTATGTGGCTTCGGCGGCGGAGCCCGGGTCGTTGGCGATGGTGGAGGCGTTGCGGTCGCACGGGCTGCGGGTGTTGCTGCCGGTGGTGGTCGGGGACGGGTTGGACTGGGCCGCGTACGACGGGCGGTTGCGGGTGAGCGCGTTCGGGCTGAAGGAGCCGGTGGGGCCGTTGTTGGGTGCGGAGGCGGTGCGGTCGGCGGCCTTGGTGCTGGTGCCGGCGTTGGCGGTGGACCACTCGGGGGTGCGGTTGGGCAAGGGCGGCGGTTACTACGACCGGGTGTTGGGGTCGGCCGCGGGCCCGGTGGTGGCGGTGGTGCGGGACGAGGAGTTCGTGCAGGCGTTGCCGGCGGAACCGCACGACGTGCGGGTGGACGCGGTGCTGACGCCCGCGCGGGGTGTGGTTCGGCTGCCGTCGCTGTGACTTTGACCTGTGATGTTTGCGCCACGGATGCCGAGTGGCGCATCATCGGTGTTGGCACTCGTGACGCAGGAGTGCCAAACAGGACTCGTGGAGGGCTCACCGTGCCGACCTACCAGTACGCCTGCACCGAGTGCGACCACCGGTTCGACGCGGTGCAGTCCTTCTCGGACTCCGCGTTGACCGAGTGCCCCCAGTGCTCCGGCAGGTTGCGCAAGCTCTACGGCGCGGTCGGTGTCGTGTTCAAGGGCAGCGGCTTCTACCGGACCGACAGCCGTTCGTCTGCTACCGGGGCTCCCGCGGCCTCGCCGGCTCCCGCAGCCGCGAAGTCCGAGTCTTCGTCGTCGTCCTCTTCGACGTCGTCGTCCTCGTCTTCGTCGTCCTCGACGTCGAGCGCTCCGGCTGCCGCCGCCTCCTGAGCGGAAGTTGTCCACAAGCCCCCGAGTTGTCCACAGCTCGGGGGTTGACGCTGTCCGAGCACCTGTTCCGCCCCCTACCGTCGGAACCGTGCTCCTCCACCTCAGAAGGATCCTGGCGGGCCTGTTGGCCCTGGTAGCCGTGGGTGTCGCCGTGCTGCCGGACGGCTCGACGGTCGACGTCGTGGTGGCGTCGCGCGATCTGGCTCCCGGCGTGCCGCTCGGTGCGGACGACGTGCGCGTGGTCGCCGTGCCACCGTCTTCGTCGCCGGCGGGCGCGGTGTCGTCGAGTGACGCTTTAGGTCGCAGCCTGGTGAGCGCCGCCCGTTCCGGCGAGCCACTGACCGACGCCCGCTTGTCCCCGGTCGACCCGGGTGTGTCGTCGGTGGCCGTGCGCTTGGCCGACGCCGGGGTGGTCGGGCTGCTGCGGCCGGGGAGCCGGGTGGACGTCGTCGGCGCGGAGTCGGAGGTGCTGGCGGTGGACGCCTCGGTGGTCGCGGTGCGCGAAGGCGAGGTGGTCGTGATCTCCGCCGAACGTGCGGCAGCCCACCGCCTAGCCGCCGAAACCCTGGCCGGCCCAGTCGCCCTGATCCTGCGCTAACCCACCCACACCCCGCCACCCCGCCACCCCGCACCCAACACCTCGCCCAGTACCGGCGCACCGCCCTTCCTCACCAGCTACTCCCAACCCCCGGCCCCGGCTGGGCTACCCCGCCCACCCTCCAACCAGCCATCCAGCCGAGCCAGGCCAGGCCAGGCCAGCCCTGCCCGGCCCACGCCGTTGCCCGACCCACCGACCACCACCCGCCCATCAACCGTGCCTGACCGCGCTGGCCCGGATCTGCTCTGCGATCTCGTCTGTCGACCCGCCTTGCCCACGCCGCTGCTTGCCGCGCCGCCGTTGCCTGGTTCGCGATCTTGTCTATCGGCAGGCGGCAGGCGGGTGTGAGCTGGGAAGACGAAGTTTTCATCGGGTGACCGATGAGTTTCCGGCGCGCCTGTCGTTCCACCCGGTACAAGGCATTGCAGGGTGGGGCTCCGGCCCCGTACCGAGGAGAGAACCGTGGACTGGAAGCTGCAAGTCGTCGTCGTTCCCGTGTCCGACGTCGAGCGCGCCAAGGCCTTCTACGCCGAGACGTTGGGCTTCACGCTCGACACCGACCACCGCTCGGGCGACGCCTTCCGCGTCGTCCAGGTCACCCCACCCGGCTCGGCGTGCTCCATCGTCTTCGGCACGGGCCTGGGCGACAGCGGTGCGCCCGGGTCGCTCAAGGGCTGCCAACTGGTGGTCTCCGACATCGAGGAGGCACACGCGCACCTCGAGGCGAAGGGCGTGGCGAACTCCGGCCCGCAGCACTTCGAGAACGGCGTGATGACGCCCGGAGCGGACCCGGCCGGCGGGGACTACAACTCCTTCATCTTCTTCGACGACCCGGACGGCAACACGTGGGCCGTCCAGCAGGTCGCGAAGCCCCTGCGCTGATGTTCGAGCAGGCCACCCGGCAGCACCGCCGCGAGCTGCACGTCCACTGCTACCGGATGCTCGCCTCCTACGAAGAAGCCGAGGACGCCGTGCAGGAGGTGTTCCTGCGCGCCTGGCGGGCGTGGGACACCTTCGACGGCGGCAACGTCCGCGCCTGGCTCTACAAGATCGCCACCAACACGTGCGTCGACCTGATCCGGGCCAAGGCGCGCACGCCCAGGACCCAGCCGGAGATCAGCTGGCTCACGCCCTACCCGGACCGCCTGCTGGACCAGGTGGCGCCGACCGACGACGAGCCGGACGTGGTGGCGGTCGCGCGGGAGACCGTGGAGCTGGCCTTCCTGGTGGCCCTGCAACTACTCCCCGCACGGCAGCGGGCGGCGTTGCTCGCGCGGGAGGTGTTGGGCATGACGGCGCAGGAGACGGCCGGCCTGCTCGACATCAGCGTGGCCGCCGCCAACAGCGCGCTCCAGCGCGCCCGCGCCACCATGCGGCAGCACCTGCCGTCCCACCGCAACGACTGGACGGCCCGGGAGCCGAACCCGCGGGAGCGCGAGCTGCTGAGCCGGTTCATCGACGCCCACCAGCGGTGTGACGCGGTGGCGGCCGTGGCGATCGCGGCCGAGGACCTGAGGGTCACCATGCCGCCCGCGCCGCTGTGCTTCGACGGGCTCGACCAGGTCGCGGCGCTGGTGGAACGCGCCCTCGGCCCCGACCGGGAGGGCGACTGGCTGCTCGTGCCGACCCGGGCCAACCGGATGCCGGCCGCCGCCAGCTACCTGCGCCGACACGGCGACACGGTGTTCCGGGCGCTCAAGTTGGACGTCCTGCGCGTCGAGGGCGACCGAATCGCCGAGATCACCACGTTCGGCCCCTCGAGGTTCGAGCTGCTCAGCCTCCCCGCGACACACGTACCCGGAGCGTCACCGGTGAGCCCCTGAGCCGTTACCCTCCGCTGGCCCCCACCCATACCCCGAACGGAGGAGCCAACCGTGATCAAGGGCTTCAAGGACTTCCTCGTGCGCGGCAACGTGATCGACCTCGCCGTGGCGGTGGTCATCGGCGCCGCGTTCACCGCGATCGTCACCGCGTTCACCACGAACCTGATCAACCCGATCATCGCGTTGTTCGGCGGCAACAACGTCAACGGCCTGGCCGTTCAGCTGGGCAGCAGCGACAAGACGATCATCGACTTCGGCGCGATCATCACGGCGGTGATCAACTTCCTGATCGTGGCCGCGATCGTCTACTTCATCTTCGTGCTACCGATGAACAAGCTGAAGGAGCGGCGCAAGCGCGGTCAGGAGGTCGGCCCCGCGGAGCCGACCGACGTCGAGCTGCTCAAGGAGATCCGCGACCTCCTCGCCGCGCAGCAGCGCCAGCGCCAGGACTGACCGCGGCAGCGGCACGAACTCCGGTAGGACTGGGACGAAGATCGACCGGCGGCGAACGGGCCAACCGGCGCGAACAGGTCAGCTAGCACGCGGGCAGGCCGGCCGGCGCGGACAGGCCAGCCGGCGCGAGTAGGTCGGCCGCGAGTAGGTCAACCGGCGATGGAGATGGGTCGCCCTGGCGGTAGAGATGGGTCGATTCGGCGGTGGAGACGGGTCGACATGGCGAAGGTGCGGGTTGACCGGCGCGAAGGGGCGGGCCGGCGGAGGTCGGGTCGTTCGGTGGCGCGGGACGTGGTCGGGAGTGGCCTGGCGCGGGCGGGATCAGCCGTCACGGTGGCGGCTGGTGATCCGCTCGGGCCAGGACTGGCCGCCTAACCGCCGTGGTGCGGCGGCCGGTTCTCCTCGTACCAGCGGTCGTCGCGGCCGGTGGGGTGTGGCTCGTCCGCCGAGCCCTCCGGCAGCACGTCGCCGAACACCTCGGCCAGCCGACGACGCCGCGCCGCCTCCTCCGCGACCGCGGCAGCCGAGGCGGCCGGGGTGGCGTCAGCGGTGGCGTCGGCGTCGTCAGCCGGCCCGGTCATGCCTCGTCCAGTCCCGAGAGCTGCTCGATCACGTACGGCACCAGGGCCGACAACGTCGCCATGCCGTCACGCACCGCCGACCGCGACCCGGCCAGGTTCACCACGAGGGTGCTGCCGGACACGCCGACCAGCCCCCGCGAGATGCCCGCGTCGACGGCTCCCGCCGCCAGCCCCGAGGCCCGGAGCGCCTCGGCGATGCCGCTGATCGGCCGGTCGAGCACGCCCTGCGTGGCGTCCGGCGTCACGTCGCGCGGCGACACCCCGGTGCCGCCGACGGTGACGACCAGGTCGACACCGCCGATCACCGCGGTGTTCAGCGCGGCGCGGATGCCCACGACCTCGCCCTCCACCGCGACCGTCCCGTCGACGATGAACCCTGCTTCCTCCAGCAACTCGGTGACCAGCGGTCCTGTGCTGTCGTCGTGCTCACCGTGCGCCACCCGGTCGTCCACGATCACGACAAGGGCGCGTCCCAGTCGCTGCGCGCTGCGTTCCATGAGCGCCACCGTAGCCAATCGGAGGATCTGACGGTTCCGTGACGTCACGCTGCCGCGCCGCCCGATCCCGCCGAACCGGCCCTAACGTCGGTGACGTGCGCGTTCTCCTCACCGGCGGGGCCGGGTTCATCGGCTCGCACATCGCCGACCACCTGACCGCCCAAGACCACGACGTCGTCGTGCTCGACGCCTACCTGCCCCAGGCCCACCGCCACCGGCCACCGACGGCCCAGGACGTCACCGATCTCGACGCGGTGAAGAACCTCCTCGACGGGGTGAACGCGGTCTGCCACCAGGCCGCCGTCGTCGGCCACGGCCTCGACCCGTCCGACGCGCCGCTGTACGCCCGCAACAACGACCTCGGCACCGCCGTGCTGCTCGCCGCGATGCACGAGAAGGGCGTGGAGCACCTGGTCCTGGCGTCGTCGATGGTCGTGTACGGCGAGGGCCGGTACGAGTGCGACCGGCACGGCGTCGTCCGGGCCGCGCCACGCCGCCAGGCCGACCTCGACCAGGGCCGCTACGAACCGCCCTGCCCGCGCTGCGACCGCCCCCTGGAGCCGCTCCTGGTCCCCGAGGACGCCCCGCTGGACCCCCGCAGCACGTACGCCGCCGGCAAGCTCGCCCAGGAGCACTACGCGGCGGCGTGGGCGCGGCAGACGGGCGGCACGGTGTGGGCGCTGCGCTACCACAACGTGTACGGCCCGATGATGCCCAAGGACACCCCGTACGCGGGCGTGGCGAGCCTGTTCCGCAGCGCGCTCGAACGCGGCGAGGCGCCCACCGTCCTCGAAGACGGCCGGCAGCGCCGCGACTTCGTCCACGTCACGGACGTCGCGCGGGCCAACGTCCTGGCCCTGCACCGCCCGCAGGCGCCCGGCACGGTCACCGCGCTCAACATCTGCTCCGGCGAGCCGCACACCGTCGGCGACCTCGCCACCCACCTGGCCGAGGCGTTCGGCGGTCCTCGGCCGCGCGTCGTGGGCGGCGCGCGGCCGGCGGACGTCCGGCACGTCGTCGCCGATCCCACCCGCGCCCGCGAGCTGCTCGGCTTCCACGCCGCGACGACCTTCGCCGACGGGGTCAGGCAGTTCGCAACGGACCCCCTGCGCTGAGCGGCAGCCGCACCTCGAACCGGCAGCCGGGGCCGTGGTTGCGGGCGTCGATCGTGCCCTGGTGCGCCTCCACCAGCCCGCGCGCGATGGCCAGCCCCAACCCGCCGCCGACCGGCTGCCGGTGCGGCGTGCCGCGGAACGCCACGTCGAACACCCTGGGCAGGTCGGCCTCCGGGATGCCGCCGCAGGCGTCGTCCACGCGCAGCAGCGCCGACGTGCCGTCCACGCCCACCTGCACGGCCACCGTGCCGTCCGGCGGGGTGTGGCGGATCGCGTTGGACAGCAGGTTGCGCACCACCCGGGCCAGCTCGGGGTCGCTGCCGAGCACCACCGGCCACGTCGCCGCGTCCGCCCGCAGCCGCACGCCCTTGCGCGACGCCACCGGGCTCTCCGCGGCCACCACCTCGCTGACCACGTCCGCCAGCGGCACCTCGGACAGCGTCAGCCGCAGCGCGCCCGCCGTGATGCGGGACAGCTCGAACAGGTCGTCCACCATGCCCGACAACGCCTCCGCCTCGGTCGAGATCCGCCCCGCGTAGTCGGCGACCTCGTCCCGCCGCGACACCACGCCGTCGGCCAGCGCCTCGGCCATCGCCCGGATCCCGGCCAGCGGCGTGCGCAGGTCGTGGCTGATCCACGCGACCAGCTCGCGCCGGGACGCCTCGGCCGCGCGCTCCCGCGCCCGCGCCTCGCTCTCCCACACGCTGCGCCGCGCCAGCGCCCGACCGAGCAGCACCGCCGTCGGCACCGTCACCAGCGCCACCAGCAGGCACACCAGCACGGTCGTGGTGAGGATCGGGGTGAACATGAACCCGCTCACCGCCAGCACGCCGCCGATGGTCGCCACCACCGGCACGATCGCCAGCACGGTCAGCGCCGTGGCCAGCGACCCGTTGCGCAACCGCCGCAGCAGCACCGCGCCGAGCAGCGCCAGCGGCAGCGAGAACAGCACCGCGTACGGGAGGATGTGGTAGATCTCGACCAGCATCACGCACCGCCGTCGTACCGGTAGCCCACGCCCCACACGGTGGCGATGCGCACCGGCCGGGCCGAGTCGACCTCCACCTTCTCCCGCAACCGTCGCACGTGGACGGTCACGGTGGACTGGTCGCCGAACTCCCAGCCCCACACCCGCGACAGCAGCTCACCGCGGTTGAACGCGGTGCCCCGGTGGGTCAGGAAGAACACCAGCAGGTCGAACTCGCGCGTGGTCAGCGACATCTCCCGCCCGTCGAGCCACGCCGACCGCGCGCCGACGTCCACCCGCAGCCCGCCGTCGCTGAGCACCGACGCCGACCGCGCCACCGCCACCCGCGACCGGCGCAGCACCGACGTCACCCGCAACGCCAGCTCACGCGGGCTGAACGGCTTGGTCACGTAGTCGTCCGCGCCGAGCTGGAGCCCGGCGATCCGGTCCTCCTCCTCGCCCAGCGCGGTCAGCATCACCACCGGCACGGCGCTGCGCACCCGCAGCCGGCGGCACACCTCCAGCCCGTCCACGCCCGGCAGCATCAGGTCGAGCACCACCAGGTCCGGCTCGCGCTCGGCGAACCGGCGCAGCGCGCTCTCGCCGTCACCGACCAGCTCGACCTCGTGGCCGGCCAGCTCCAGGTACCGGCGCACCACGTCGCGCACGGTCACATCGTCGTCCACGACGAGCACCCGCCCGGTCGTCTCACCCATGTCCGCGCCTCACCAGTTGGTCAGCAGGAGGTGGTTGACCGCGAGCGCGGTCACCGCTTGCGCCGCCAGCCACAGCCGCCGGCGGTCCGGCACGAGCACGACCAGCCAGACGGTGAACGGCAGCCAGATCCGCTCCACCTCGGCCTTGCTCAAGCCCGACACGTCGGCCGCCAGGATGGCCACCGCCGCCGCAGCGGCCAGTGTGACCGCACCGGCGGCGATCGTGGACGTGTTCCGCCACCGCGCCGCGAAGGGCGCCAGACCGCAGGCGAACACCGCGGCGGCCAGGTCCGCCCACACCCAGTACGCGTAGGAGCGGGGCGTGGCGATGCCCTGGTAGTAGCGCTCGACCACCAGGTGGTAGCCGTCCAACCACCAGAACCCGAGCGCCGCGAACACCGCGACCACCGCCGACGCGCCCAGCACGGCCAGGCCGATCCGCCGCCAATCGCGCCCCAGGGGGTGGCACACCAGCACCGCGAGCGCGAGCACGCCCATCAGCACCAGCCCGTACGACAGGAACACGCCGAAACCCAGCACCACGCCGCCCGCCACCGCGCGCCGGGTGGCCAGCAACGCGATGCCGCACGCCGTGACGCCCGCGAACAACCCGTCCGCCGACGCGCCGATCCACACCGCGCCGGGGAACAGCGCCACGAACGGCAGCACGGCCCGAGCGTGCTCCTCCGAGGCGAGCGCACGCACCGTCACCGGCACCGCGACCGCCGTCAGCGCGCCGACCAGCACCACGAACGCCGAGGCCCACGCGCCGCCGGGCAGCCCGACCCGGTCCAGGCCGATGAACACCAGGAACGCGCCCGGCGGGTGCCCGGAGACGTGGGTGGCCCACGAGTCGGGCTGGAAGTCCAGGATGCGGGAGGAGAACCCGCGCAGCATCGCGCCGACGTCCGTCACGCCCGGCACTTCGTGCAGGTACTCGTGCTCCGTGGTCAGCCGCCCGGCGAAACCGCGTTCCCAGCCGTCCACCAGGGCCAGCGAGAACGTCCACGCCACGGCGGTCGCGTAACCCGCGCCCAGCGCCGGGCGCCAGGACAGCCGCCCGGCGAGCGTCGGACCCCACACCACGACCGCCACCGCCACCAGCACGGCGAACGGGGTGCCGATGCCGACGTGCGGCAGCCACTCGGCGAACAGCGGCGGGAAGGGGGCGAGCGTTCGGTCATCGGGCAGGAGCGCGCCGGCCACGACGGCCGAGACGACCAGGGCCGCGGCGGCCAGGACACGGAGCACACGCCCACCGTAAGGCGGTGCGGGTCGGGCGACGTGGCCGCGAGGGCAACCGTCAGCGGTCCGTAAGAACTGGCGCACACGTCATGGTTCGGTAAGCGCCACAACGGTTTTCGACCGCCCGCGACGACCCATGCTCTGGGACGTGGACGAAATCGACGTGGTGCTCCCCTGCCTGGACGAGGCGGCGGCGTTGCCGGGTGTGCTGCGGGCCATGCCCGCCGGCTACCGGCCCTTGGTGGTGGACAACGGATCGCGTGACGGCTCGCCGGAGATCGCCCGGTCGTGGGGCGCGGAGGTGGTGCACGAGCCGCGGCCCGGGTACGGCGCGGCGGTGCACACGGGCATCGAGCGCGCGCGTTCCGAGGTGGTGTGCGTGCTCGACGCGGACGGCTCGCTCGA
Organism: Actinosynnema sp. CA-299493; assembly: GCF_050946825.1. Classification (NCBI taxonomy): domain Bacteria; kingdom Bacillati; phylum Actinomycetota; class Actinomycetes; order Pseudonocardiales; family Pseudonocardiaceae; genus Actinosynnema; species Actinosynnema sp. CA-299493. The sequence goes on along the minus strand of NZ_CP191993.1, from coordinate 681,664 downwards.
CCCGCGCGAGCTGCCGGAGCTGGTGGCGTTGCTCGCGCGGGCGGAGCTGGCCGTGGGGCGGCGGGTGCCGGAGGCGGGCAGTTGGCCGTGGCACGCGCGGGCGGGCAACGCGGTGCTGGCCGGGTTGCTGCGGCGCGAGGGGCTGCCGGTGCGGGACATCGCGCCGGTGCGGGCGTTCCGCCGGCGGGACCTGCTGGAGCTGGGGATCGAGGACCGGGCGTTCGGCTACCCCTTGGAACTGCTGCTGCGCGCGGCGGCGGCCGGGTGGCGGGTGGTCGAGCGGGACGTGCGGTACGGGCCGCGCACGGCGGGCACGAAGTCGAAGGTGTCGGGCTCGGTGCGCGGGACCGCGCGGGCGGTGCGCGACATGGCGGCGGTCCTCCGGAGGGGCGTTGCCCAGCCGGGCCCCACCGCCGGGGACGTGCGCCGATGACCCCCTCGGCGAGCCTGCTGGTGGTGGCCAAGGCCCCGGTTCCGGGCCTGGCGAAGACCCGACTCTGCCCACCCGCGACGATCGAGGAGGCGGCCGACATCGCCGCCGCCGCGCTGCTGGACACCCTCGACGCCGTGCTCGGCACGCCGCGCGTCCGGCCGGTGGTGGCGCTGACCGGGTCGCTCGGCGACGCGCGCCGGTCGGTCGAGATCCGCGCGGTGCTGCGGCACTTCACGGTGCTGCCCCAACGGGGTGGGTCGTTCGCCGACCGGCTGGCCAACGCGCACGCCGACACGCACCGCGCGCACGGCCTGCCGGTGTTCCAGATCGGCATGGACACGCCTCAGCTCACGCCCGCGCTGCTGGCCGGGTCGGTCGACCGGCTGGCCGGCCACGACGCCGTGCTCGGTCCGGCGGCCGACGGGGGGTGGTGGGCGCTGGGGCTCGGCGACCCGGCGGTGGCCGCGAACCTCCGCGCCGTGCCGATGTCCCGGTCGGACACGGGCGCGGCGACGCTGCGGGCCCTGGGCGACCTCGACACCGGCCTGCTGCCCGTGCTGTCCGATGTGGACGACATGGCCACGGCGCGCGAGGTCGCCGCCGCCGTGCCGCGCACGCGGTTCGCCGCCGCGCTCGCGCACCTGGGAGCACTGCGATGACCGCGTTCGACCTCGGCCTCGGCGGCGCGGAGTGCCGGCTCGAACTGGCCGGCGGCGACCTCGTGCCCCTGCCGGTCGACCGGTGGCACGAGGACGCCGACGCCGCCGACCACGTCCTCCTCGACGCCTGCCACGGCCCGACCGTCGACCTCGGCTGCGGTCCGGGGCGGCTGGTCGCGGCGCTCGTCCGGCGCGGGGTGGTGGCGCTGGGCGTGGACCACTCGCCGCTCGCGGTCGCCCTCACCCGGGCGAGGGGTGGCCCGGCCCTGCACCGGGACCTGTTCGGCCGGCTGCCCGGCGCCGGCCGCTGGGCGCACGTGCTGCTCGCCGACGGCAACATCGGCATCGGCGGCGACCCCGTCGCGCTGCTCCGGCGGGCCCGGCAGCTCCTGCGCCGGCGCGGCAGCGCGCTGGTCGAGGTCGAGCCGCCCGGCTGCGGGCTGCGCCGGGAACGCGCGCGGATCGCCGGCGGCGCGTGGTTCGACTGGGCGCGGGTCGACGCGCCGGCCTTGGCGCCGGCCGCCGCACGGGCCGGGCTGGCCGTGCGGTGGGTCGTCGAGCGCGACGGGCGCTGGTTCGCCGAGTTGGTGCGGCCGTGAAGCGCACGTCCAGCCCGCACACCGCCACCCGCGTCGGCCGGTGGCTCGGCGTCGCGTTCGGGCTGTGCTTCGTCACCGGGCTGCTCAGCCACTACCTCCAGCACCCGCCCGCGTGGTTCGCCTGGCCCACCCGCCCGGTCTGGCTCTACCGGTTCACGCAAGGCGTGCACGTCACCTCGGGCGTGGCCGCGATCCCGTTGCTGCTCGCGAAGCTGTGGACGGTCTACCCGAAGCTGTTCGAGCGGCCACTGGTGAGGTCCCTGCCGCACGCGCTGGAACGCGCTTCGATCTTCGTGCTGCTCGGCGCGTCGTTCTTCGAGCTGGTCACCGGCCTGTTCAACGCCGCGCAGAACTACCCGTGGCAGTTCTTCTTCCCGACCGCGCACCACGCGACGGCCTGGATCGCGGTGGGCGCGCTGCTCGTGCACGTCGCGGTCAAGCTGCCGCTCGTGCGCACGCCCGCCGAGGAGGTGCGCCACGGCACGCTCAGCCGACGCGGGTTCCTGCTCACCACGGGCGGCGCGGCGGCGCTCGCGGTGCTGGCCACGGCGGGCGGCACGGTGCCGTGGCTGCGGACCGCCTCCGTCCTGGGCACGCGGTCGGCCGCGCTGCCCGTCAACCGCACGGCCGCCGCCGCCGGGGTGTCGGAGGTGGACGACGGCTGGCGGCTGACCGTCGGCGGTCGCCGGTTCACCCGCCGGGAGCTCGAAGCGCTGCCCCAGACCACGGCGGAGCTGCCGATCGCGTGCGTCGAGGGGTGGAGCGCGTCGGCGCGGTGGACCGGCGTGCCCGTGCGCGACCTGCTGGCGCTGGCGGGCCTCGGACCCGGTGACGTCCGGGTGGAGTCGCTGGAGCGCGACGGCCTCTACCGCGCGAGCACGCTGCCCGCCGCCCACGCCCGCGACCCGGTGACGCTGCTCGCGCTGCGGCTGGACGGCCGGCCCCTGCCGCTGGACCACGGCTACCCGTGCCGGCTGATCGCGCCGAGCCGACCGGGCGTGACGCAGACCAAGTGGGTCACCCGACTGGAGGTCGTCCGATGAGGTGGGTGATCGGCGCGCTGGGTGTCGTCATGGGGCTGTGGGGCGCGGTCCTGGTGCTGCCGCTGGTGTCCGTGGACCTGGTGGTGTGGTTCGTGGCGGGCCCGATCGCGCACGACGTCCTGCTCGCGCCCCTCTGCGCCGGCTTCGGCCTGCTGGTCGCCCGCCGGGTGCCGACGCCGTGGCGCGCGGCGGTGCTGGTCGGCGGCACGCTCACCGGCGTGCTCGTGCTGCTCGCCGTGCCGCTGCTCTGGCGGCCGTTCGCCGGTGGGCCCAACCCCGGCCTGGTCGACCGGGACTACCCGCTCGGGCTCCTGGTGGCGATCGGCGTGGTCTGGTCGGTCGTCCTGGCGGTGGCGTTCGCCAGGCGCGACAAGAGGCCGCACTCCGACGGGTGAGGGGCGGTCACCTGCCGGTGTGCGGCCTCCACGACCGGCTCGGGCACGGGAGCCGGCGGTTCGCGGGCGCCAGCGAATCTCAGGCCAGAGGATCCCGGGCTAGCGGATCTCGACGGGCTGGCTGCCGAGCGTCACGTCGACCGTGCGGTCCTTGCCGATGGTGAGCTGCACCTTCTCGCCCGGCGCGCGGGAGCGGACGGCCGCGACCAGGGAGTCGGAGGCGTCGATGGGCCGGTCGCCGAACTTGGTGATCACGTCGCCGGACTTGATGCCCGCCGCCTCCGCCGCGCCGCCGCCGGTCACGTCGCGGACCACCGCGCCGCCCTCCGGCGCGTCGCCCACCTGGACGCCGAGCACGGTCTGGGTGGCCTTGCCGGTCTCCGACAGCTCCTTGGCCGTGCGGCGGGCCTGGTCGATCGGGATGGCGAAGCCGATGCCGACCGAGCCGCCCTGCGCGGACTGGCTGGAGTTCGGGCTGTAGATGGCCGAGTTGATGCCGACGACCTGGCCGCGCATGTTCACCAGCGGGCCGCCCGAGTTGCCGGGGTTGATCGCGGCGTCGGTCTGGATGGCGTTGAGCACGGTGTCCACGCCGCCCTGCTGGCCGCCGGCGCGCACCGGGCGGTTGAGCGAGCTGACGATGCCGGACGTGACCGTGCCGTTGAGGTCGAACGGCGAGCCGACGGCCACGACCTCCTGGCCGATCCGCAGGTCGCCGGAGTTGCCCAGCTCGGCCGTGGGCAGACCGGAGACGTCCTCCACCTTCACCACGGCCAGGTCGGACGTGGGGTCGCGGCCGACGATCTTCGCGTCGAACGAGCGGCCGTCCTGGAGCTGGACCTTGATCGGCCCGCCGGCGGCGGCGCTCTCGACCACGTGGTTGTTGGTCAGCACCAGGCCGTCGGAGCTGAGCGTGAAGCCGGACCCGGCGCCGCCGTTGACCTGCACCTGCACCACGGTCGGCAGCACCTTCTGGGCCACCTGCTCGATCGAGCCCGTCGGGGCGTCGGAGCTCTGCCGGGCGGGCGGGGCCTGGTTGAGCGCGTTGGTCACGGGCCTGGCGTCCTCGGCGGCCTGGAAGCCGACGTACCCGCCGACACCGCCCGCGACGCCGCCGATCGCGAGCACGAGGGCGGCGACCCCCGCCACGACCTTGCCGCGGCCCCGCGGCGGACGGGGTGGGGCGGCGACCGAGCCGGGCGGCGCGTAGTACGGGCCCGGCCCACCGGGCTGCGCCGACCCCGAGGGGAAGTGGGCCGGCGAGCCCGGGTGGTCCTGGGCGCCGGTCCGCGGGACGCCGTGCGGACCGGTGTGCTCCGGGCGGTGGAAGCCTCCCTGCCAGGCCTCCGGCCCGGGTCCCGGCAGCCCGGCGCCGCCCTGCACGGCGCCGGGACCACCGGTTCCGGGATGACCGGCGCTGCCCTGCACAGCACCGGCCACACCTGCTCCGGTCGGGCCGGCGCCGCCCTGCACGGCACCCGCCCGACCGGTTCCCGACAGGCCGGCGGCACCCTGCGAGGCGGCCGGCGAGCCGAAGTCATCCGGGCGACCGGGACGCGACCACGCGTCCGACGACCCGGGCACGGGCTCGGCGGCGCTCGCGTGCGGAGCGGCCGGCGAGCCGGAGTTCGAGGTGGCAGCGGTCGAGGTCGCGCTGTCCGGGTACAGGTCGGCCGGGTGGCCGGTGCTCCCCCGCGGAACACCGGCCGACCCCGCCGCCGACCGGTCGGCCCCTGCCGCCGACCCGTCGGTCACGTCCCGCGGCCGCGTCGAGGCTCCCTGCCAGGCACCTCCCGCGCCGACGGACTCCGACGCACCGGCGCCGCCCTGCACGGCGCCGGTGTCGTCGCTGCCCGGCCGGTCGGCACCCTGCTGCCGACCACCGGCGTCCTCGTGACCGAGTCCGGCGCCCCCGCGCGCCCACGGGCTCTGCGGCTGGGCCGGCGGAGACTGCGGTGGCTGCTTCGGCTGCTCGTCTTCGGTCATGTCCACCACTGTGCGGTGCCCGCCTGAGAGGAGCCTTAAACGAAACTGGGCATCACTTGTGAGTCCGCCCGGATCTCAGCCGGTCGGCTCAGCCGCGCAACCTCTCGGCGATCTGCTCCGGCGTCGCGTCGTTCACCCACACGCCCATGCCCGACTCGGAGCCGGCCAGGTACTTGAGCTTGTCCGCGGCGCGCAGCACCGAGAACACCTCCAGGTGCAGCCACGCCAGGTCACGACCGGTGCGCACGGGCGCCTGGTGCCACGCCGCGATGTAGGGCAGCGGGCGGTCGTAGAGCGCGTCCAGGCGGTGCAGCACGGTCAGGTAGAGGCCGGCGAAGTCGTCCCGCTCGGCGTCCGTGAGCGCGGGCAGGTCCGGCGCCTGGCGGTGCGGCACCAGGTGCACCTCGACCGGCCACCGCGCCGCGGCGGGCACGAACGCCGTCCAGTGCTCACTCTCGGCGATGACACGGGTGCCGACCGCGCGTTCAGCGGCCAGGATGTCACCCATCAGTGGACGGCCGTGTGACGCCTGGTAGTCCGCCGCGACGGCGAGCATCCGTTCCGTCTTCGGGGTCACGAAGGGGTAGCCGTAGATCTGACCGTGCGGGTGGGACAGCGTCACGCCGATCTCCTCACCCCGGTTCTCGAACGGGAAGACCTGCTCGACGCCCGGCGTCGCGTTCAACGCCGCCGTGCGGTCCGCCCACGCGTCCACGACCGTGCGCACCCGTGACGCGGGCAGCGACCCGAACGACGTGTCGTGGTCGGAGGTGAAGCACATCACCTCGCACCGGCCGCGCCCGGCCGCCCGCGCCACCATCGGCATCCCGTCCACAGTGGACGGCAGCTCCGGCACGCCCTGGGCGAACGACGGGAACCGGTTCTCGAACACCACCACGTCGTAGCTCGACTCGGGCACCTCGGTGGGCTTGCCGGGCGTGGACGGGCACAGCGGGCACAGGTCGGCCGGCGGCTTGTACGTGCGGGTCTGCCGGTGCGCGGCCATCGCCACCCACTCGCCGGTCAACGGGTCCCGCCGCACCTCCGACAGCGGCTGCGTGCGCGGCAGGTCGCGGGTGTCGACCGCGTCGCGCGGCGGCGCGTCCGGGGTGTCGTCGAAGTAGATGATCTCGCGACCATCGGCCAGCTCCCCCGCCGTGCGCCTCACGCCAGTTCCTCTCCGCGGCCCGGCACGTGCGCCAGGACCAGTTCACCGACCTGCTCGCCGAGCACCGCCCGCGCGGGCTCGGCCAATCCCTCGTCGGTCACCAGCACGTCCGCCTCGTCCAGCGCGGCGATGGTGGAGATGCCGACGGTGCCCCACTTGGTGTGGTCGGCGACCACGACGACCCGCCCGGCCGCGTCGACCAGCGCGCGGTCGGTCTCGCTCTCGTTCAGGTTGGGCGTGGTGAAGCCGGAGCGCTCGGCCATGCCGTGCACGCCGAGGAACACCACGTCCAGGTGCAGCGACCGCAGCGCCTGCACGGCCACCGGTCCGACCAGCGCGTCCGACGGCGTGCGCACCCCGCCGGTGAGCACCACCGTGCGGTCCGTGCGCCCGCTCTGCTGCAGCACGTCGGCGATCCGGATCGAGTTGGTCACCACGGTCAGGTCCGGTATGTCGTCCAGGAACCGGGCCAGCGTCCACGTGGTGGTGCCGGCCGACAGGCCGATCGCGGTGCCGGGGCGCACCAGGCCCGCGGCGAACGCCGCGATGGCCTCCTTCTCCGGCAGCTGGCGCACCGACTTGGCCTCGAAGCCCGGCTCGTCCGTGCTGCGGCCGACCACGGACGTGGCGCCGCCGTACACCTTCTCCACCAGGCCGCGCGCGGCCAGCACGTCCAGGTCGCGGCGCACGGTCATGTCCGAGACGCCCAGCCGGACGACCAGGTCGCTCACCCGCACCGCGCCGGTGCGGCGGACCTCTTCCAGGATCACCGCTTGTCGCTGGCGTGCCAGCACCTCACACCCCTTCTTCCCGGATCACGACCACGCCGCCGGCGGGCACGACCACACCGCCGGACGCACGCGTGCCGGACAGCAGCTCGACACCCACCGCGGGCAGCTCGGCGTCGCCGGCCCCGTGGTTGACCGCGACCAGCCACGATACGGCGGAGCCCGCCACCTCACCGCGCCGACGCACCACCTCGACGTCACCGCCCGGCCCGACCGGCACGCCCGCCCGGTCGAGCGCGCTCCGCACCAGCCGCTCCAGCCCGTCGCCGGACAGGCCGCACGCCACGTACCAGGCGACGCCCGCGCCGCGCTCGTGGCGGGTCACGGCGGGCACACTGGGCAGCGGGCCGTCGACGTAGGAGGCGACCACCTCCGCGCCGTCGACGTGCAGGTGCTCGGTCCAGATCAGGGCCGACGAGCCGTCGTCCAGCGCCACGACCTCGCCCGCCCGCAGCGGGTGGAACTCCTCGGTGCGCACGCCGAGCAGCTCGCGGAACGCGCCGGGGTAGCCGCCGAGGTGCACGTGGCCGCGCGTGTCCGTGACGCCGGACAGGTACGTGACCAGCAGGTGGCCGCCGGCGGCGACGTACTCCTCGTACGGCGTCGCGTCGTCCACCGCGTACAGCGCCGGCACGACGACCAGCCGGTAGGAGGACAGGTCCGCGCCGGGCGGCACGAAGTCGACCGTCACCCCGGCCCGCCACAACGCCCGGTAGTACGCGAAGACGTGCTCGGAGTAGACGAAGTCCCCGGTCGGGTGCCCGGACTGGCCGAGGGCCCACCAGGACTCCCAGTCGAAGACGACGGCGACCGACGCGTCCACGGTCGACCCGACGACCTCGGCGATCCGCCGGTACTCGGCGCCGACCCGCTCGACCTCGCGGTACACCTTCGTGTCCGGGCCCGCGTGCGGCACCATCGCCGAGTGGTAGCGCTCCGCGCCCGCCCGCGACTGCCGCCACTGGAAGAACAGCGTGCCGTCCGCGCCGCGGGCCATGTGGGCGTAGGAGTTGCGCCGCAGCTCACCGGGCAGCTTGGCGATGTTGCGCGGCTGCCAGTTCACCGCGGACGTGGAGTGCTCCATCAGCAGCCACGGCCGGCCGCCCGCGAGGCCGCGCACCAGGTCGGCCGAGTACGCGAGGTGGACGTGCCGGTCGGGGTCCTCGCCCATCGTGTAGTGGTCGTTGGAGACGAAGTCGACCTCGGCGGCCCACTTCCAGTAGTCCAGCGCGGAGAACGAGGCGGCCATGAAGTTCGTGGTCACCGGCACGTCCGGGGTGACCTCGCGCAGCACGTCCCGCTCGGCCCGGTACAGCTCCAGCAGGGCGTCGGAGGAGAACCGGTCGAAGTCGAGCAGCTGGCCCGGGTTGTGCGACGTCGGCGTGGCCCGGGGCGGCAGCACCTGCTCCCACGAGGTGTAGCGCTGGCTCCAGAACGCCGTGCCCCACGCCTCGTTCAGCACGTCCAGCGTCCCGTGGCGGACTCGCAGCCAGGCCCGGAACGCCACCGCGCACCGGTCGCAGTAGCAGCGCGAGACGTGGCAGCCGTACTCGTTGTTGACGTGCCAGGCGGCCAGCGCCGGGTGGTCGCGGTACCGCTCGGCCAGCGCGCGGGCCAGCGCGACGGCCTTGGACCGGTAGACCGGCGAGCTGGGGCAGTAGGACTGGCGCGAGCCGTGCGCCAGCCGGACGCCGTCGGCGGTCTCCGGCAGCATCTCGGGGTGCGCGGTGGTCAGCCACGGCGGCGGCGCGGCGGTCGCGGTGGCCAGGTCGACCCGGATGCCGCCCGCGTGCAAACGGTCGAGCACGCGGTCCAACCAGCCGAACTCGTAGCGGCCCTCTTCCACTTCGAGCAACGCCCAGGAGAAGATCGCCACGCTCACCAGGTTCACCCCGGCCCGGCGCATCAGCTCGACGTCGTCGTCCCAGACGTCCTCCGGCCACTGCTCGGGGTTGTAGTCGGCGCCCCAGGCGAGGCCGCGCACACCGGTGGGCCAAGTCGTCATGGCACAAGAGTGGTCGATTTGTCGCGAAAACGTCAACACAGTCCAACAAGAACCGTCGAATAGCTTGACATCCACTGTGGCGGACACCACATTGTGAGTCCTCTTGTTGACTCTTTGTTCACTTGGCATCGCTTGGTGTCACCCGGAGGAGCGACGATGACGAGGTTCTCCGCCAGCCCCCACCCCTTGATGGGCCGCCGCGCGCTGTTACGGGCGATCGTCGCGGGCGCGGGCGTCGCGGCCGTGCCCGGTCTGGCCGCGTGCGGCTCCGACGGCGGGGGCGCCGCCACCGACGCGGTGTCGTTCGGCAACAACCAGTCCGACCAGGTGCCGAAGGACGCGATCACCGCCGTGCTGAAGGCGTTCGAGGGCGAGTCGGGCCTCAAGGTCGCGATCAACACCAAGCAGCACGAGCAGTACCAGGAGCAGATCAACAACTACCTCCAGGGCAAGCCGGACGACGTGCTGTCCTGGTTCGCGGGCTACCGGATGCGGTTCTTCGCCGAGAAGGGCCTGACCGGCGACCTGAGCGAGGTGTGGTCGAAGGTCTCCGGCGGCTACGAGCCGGCGCTGAAGGAGGCGTCCACCGCCTCGGACGGCAAGCAGTACCTGGTCCCGTTCGTGCAGTACCCGTGGGGCGTGTTCTACCGCAAGAGCGTCTGGGAGCAACGCGGGTACGAGCAGCCGAAGACGTTGGACGAGCTCGTGGCGCTGTCCACGAGGATGCGGGCGGACGGGCTCGTGCCGATCGCGTTCGCGCAGAAGCAGGGCTGGCCCGGCATGGGCACGTTCGACCAGCTCGACTTCCGGATCAACGGCTACCAGTTCCACGTCGACCTCATGGCAGGCAAGGAGGACTGGCAGGGACCGAAGGTGCGGGAGGTGTTCGACACCTGGAAGCGGCTGCTGCCCCACCACCAGGAGAACGCGCTCGGCCGCGAGTGGCAGGAGGCCGCGCAGGCGTTGCAGCAGGGCAAGGCGGGCATGTACCTGCTCGGCTCGTTCGTGGCGCAGCAGTTCAAGGGCCCGGACCTGGACGATTTGGACTTCTTCCCGTACCCCGAGATCAACCCCGAGCACGGCCAGGACACCGTCGAGGCGCCGATCGACGGCTTCATGATGTCCCGCAAGCCCGCCAACGCCGAGGGCGCGCGCAAGCTGCTGGAGTACCTGTCCACGCCGGCCGCGCAGCTGGCGTACCTCAAGGCCGACCCGAGCCAGATCCCCACGTCCAACAAGGCCGACACGACCGGCTACAGCCCGTTGCAGAAGAAGTCGGCGCAGGTGATCAAGGACGCCGCGCACATCACGCAGTTCCTCGACCGCGACACCGACCCGCGCTTCGCCAGCGACGCGGCGACCAACGGGCTCAACGCGTTCATCCAGGACCCCGACGACCTCGACTCGATCCTCAGGGGCATGGCCGCCCAGGCCAAGACGATCTTCTCGGAGTGACGGCGTGACCACGTCGCAGTCCCCACCGGAGCCCGCCGGGACGTCGGCCCCCTCCCCGACGTCCCGGCGCGGCAGGCGTCGCCGTGCCACCGCGCTGGCGCCGCGCGACAAGCTCGTGCTCGGGCTGATGCTCGGCATCCCGTCGGTGGTGCACATCGCGCTCGTGTGGTTGCCGGCGCTCGGCTCGGTCGGGCTGTCGTTCAGCTCGTGGGACGGCATCGGCGGGTTCGCCGACATCGAGTGGGTCGGGTTCCGCAACTACGTCGACATCTTCACCAGCTACCCCCGGTTCTGGCCCGCGCTGCGGCACAACCTGGTCTGGCTGCTGTTCCTGCTCGTGGCGCCGACCGTGGCGGGGCTGCTGCTGGCCGTGCTGCTGGACCGTCAGCTGCGGTTCGGGCGGATCTACCAGAGCGCGCTGTACCTGCCGATGGTGCTGTCGCTGGCGCTGGTCGGGTTCATCTGGCAGCTGATCTACCAGCCCGAGCAGGGGCTGCTGAACAACGTGCTCGGCATCGCCGCCTCGGACCCGGTGAACTGGCTGGGCGACCCGGACATCAACCTGTACGCGGTGCTGGTCGCGGCCGGGTGGCGGCACACCGGGTACGTCATGCTGCTGTACCTGGCCGGGTTGAAGTCGGTCGACCCGGCGTTGAAGGAGGCCGCCGCGCTGGACGGCGCGACCGCGTGGCAGACGTTCTTCCGGGTGACGTTCCCTGTGCTCAAGCCGGTGAACGTGGTCGTGCTCGTGGTCACCGTGATCGAGGGCCTGCGGGCGTTCGACATCGTGTACGTGATCAACAAGGGCCGCAACGGGCTGGAGCTGCTGTCCGTGCTGGTGACCGACAACATCATCGGCGAGTCGAGCCGGATCGGGTGGGGTTCGGCGCTGGCCGTGGTCCTGCTGCTGATCTCGCTCGGGTTCATCGTCACCTACCTGGTCCAGGTGTTCCGCGAGGAGGGACGGGCGTGACGTTCGCCTTCCGACCCCGCTCGATCCCGTTGGGGCGCATCGCCCTGCACGCGTTCCTGGTCCTGACGTGCCTGGCCACGCTCGCGCCGCTGCTGTGGGCGTTGTACGCGTCGCTGCGGACGTACGACGACACGGCGCGCAACGGGTACTTCTCGATCGCGGAGAGCCTGACGCTCGACAACTTCACGTCCGCGTGGACGCAGGCCGACCTGCCGCACTACTACCTGAACACGCTGGTCGTGACCTTGCCGGCGGTGGTGCTCGTGCTGCTGCTCAGCTCGATGGTGGCGTTCGGGGTGTCGCGGTTCGGCTTCCGGTTCAACCTGGGGCTGCTGATGCTGTTCACGGCGGGCAACCTGCTGCCGCAGCAGGTGATCGTGACGCCGCTGTACCGGCTGTACCTGCTGACGCCGTTGCCCGGTTGGCTCAGCGACAGCGGGGTGCTGCTGGACTCGCAGCTCGGGCTGGTGCTGATCCACGTGGCGTTCCAGTCGGGGTTCTGCGTGTTCGTGCTGAGCAACTACATGAAGACGATCCCGCACGAGCTCAGCGAGGCGGCGCGCGTGGACGGCGCGGGCGTGTTCCGGCAGTACTGGCAGGTGATCCTGCCGCTGTGCCGCCCCGCGCTGGCCGCGCTGGCCACCCTGGAGTTCACCTGGATCTACAACGACTTCCTGTGGGCCCTGGTGCTGATCCAGACCGGCGACAAGATGCCGATCACCTCGGCCCTGCAGAACCTGAAGGGCACCTTCTTCGTGGACAACAACCTGGTCGCCGCCGGCTCCCTCCTGGTCGCCCTGCCCACCCTGGTCGTCTTCTTCACCCTGCAACGCCAGTTCATCGGCGGCCTGACCCTGGGCTCCACCAAAGGCTGACCCGCGTGTCGAACCTTCCGAACGCGCGTGTCCCACGTTCCGGTACCCCGAGTTGAACGCTCAGAACAGCCCGCTTGTGTTCTGAGCGTTCACCTCGGGTGTTCTGAACGTAGGACACGCGCGACGCGAACGTAGGACACGCGGGACCTGGAGGTTCGACTCGCGGGGGTCAGTGGTGGGGGACGGGGGAAGGGCGGCCGGGGAGGCGGATGGTGAACATGGCGCCGCCCTCCGGGGCGCGGCCCACGTAGGCGAGGCCGCCGTGGCGTTCCGCCACCTGCTTGACGATCGCCAGGCCCAGGCCCGAGCCGGGCAGGGTGCGGGCCTCGGACGAGCGGTAGAAGCGCTCGAAGACGTGCGGCAGGTCGTCGTCGGCGATGCCCGGACCCGAGTCGGCCACCTCGACCACGGCGCTGCCGTCGCCCAGCTGCTTCAACGACAGGCGCACCACGCCCCGCGCCGGGCTGAACTTCACCGCGTTGTCCAGCAGGTTCAGCACGGCGCGTTCCAGCGCGCTCGAATCACCCAGCAACGACCACGGCTGCACCTCCACCGCGAAGTCCACGTCCGTCGCACGGCGCTTGGCGCGGTCCAGCGCGCGCTCCACCACCTCGACCAGGTCCACCGGCTCGTGCACGACCTGCGGCGCGTCCTCACGCGCCAGCTCCACCAGGTCCCCGATCAACGTCGTCAGCTCGTCCAGCTGCGCCCGCACGTCGGCGTTGATCTCCGCCTTGTCCACGTCGGACAACGTCGGCGCGTCCGGCCGCTCCGAGGCCAGCAGCAGTTCCAGGTTCGTGCGCATGGACGTCAACGGCGTCCGCAGCTCGTGCCCCGCGTCCGCGACCAGCCGCCGCTGCCGCTCCTGCGAGTCCGCCACCGCGCCCAGCATCGCGTTGAACCGCTGCGACAACAACGCCAGCTCGTCGTCGCCCGACACCGGGATCGGCCGCAGGTCGCCGGTCAGCGCCACCCGCTCGGTGGCCTCCGTCAACCGCTGCACGGGCCGCAGCCCGGTCCGCGCCACCGCCGTCCCCGCCACCGCCGCGACCAGCACGCCCAGCCCGCTGATCACGAACAGCACCACGGACAGCTTGCCCAGCGTGACGTTCAGCGGCTTGGTGGACTGCGCGATCAGCATCGCCTGACCGTCGCCGTACGGCACCGCGATCACCCGGAAGTCGGTGCGCAGGTCGGTCCAGATGTTCTCCAGCCGCGACCCCCGCGCCACGTCCAGGTCCGCGGGCTGGGTCGGCGGCGCGACCGTGCCCTTCGGGTACAGGATCTGCCCGGTCACGTCCAGCACGCCGATCCGGATGTCGCCCGCGGCCAGGAACGCGCCGGGGATCTCGGTGACGTCGTTGTTGACCTTCGGCGCGTTCACCGCGGCCTGGGCGCGCTGCCGCAGGTTCTCGTCCATCTGGTCGTGCAGGTTCCGGCTCACCGTCATGTACGCGCCGAGCGACACGACGGCGACGGCTCCGGCCACGCAGAACGCGGCCAGCAGGGTCACCCGGGCCCGCAGCGACACCCGCTGGAGCCGCCCGTTGGCGGCACCGATCACGGAGGGGTCTCCCGCAGCACGTAGCCGACGCCGCGCACGGTGTGCAGCAGCCTGGTCTCGCCCTCCGCCTCGGTCTTGCGGCGCAGGTAGCCGACGTAGACCTCCAGCGCGTTGCCCGAGGTGGGGAAGTCGTAGCCCCAGACGTCCTCCAGGATCCGGCCGCGGGTCAGCACCTGCTTCGGGTGCGCCAGGAACAGCTCCAGCAGGGCGAACTCGGTCCGGGTGAGGCTGATCGGCCGCTCGCCGCGCCGCACGTCCCGGGTGCCCGGGTCGAGCTCCAGGTCCGCGAACCGCAGCACCGCGCCCGCGGGCTCCTCGGCGTCCGACGCGGCCCGCCGCAGCAGCGCGCGCAGCCGGGCCAGCAGCTCCTCCAGCGCGAACGGCTTGGGCAGGTAGTCGTCGGCGCCCGCGTCGAGCCCGGAGACCCGGTCGGACACCGCGTCACGGGCGGTGAGCACGAGGATCGGCAGGTCGTCGCCGGTGCTGCGCAGCCGGCGGCACACCTCCAACCCGTCGAGCCGGGGCATCATCACGTCCAGCACCATGGCGTCGGGGCGCTGGGAGACGACGGACTCGAGGGCCTGCTGGCCGTCGCCGGCAAGGTCGACCTGGTAGCCGTTGAACTGCAGTGAGCGACGGAGCGACTCACGCACGGCCCGGTCGTCGTCGACAACGAGGATGCGCATGCGGTCAGTCTTGCTCCTGGTCCTGAGAGCCGCCTGAGAAGCCGGTGTGAGCTACCCGTCAAGTTTCCGGGCCGGTCACGTCCCGGGCCACCGGGGCGTTCCAGCGGCGCCACAGCGCCAGCAGCCGCAGGCCGACGATGACCACCGACCCGACCAGCGTCACCGGCACGGCGGGCAGGCCGAGGTAGTCGCCGAACGCCACCACGACCGCGCCGCACAACGCCGCCACCGCGTAGATCTCCCGGCGCAGGACCAGCGGGATCTCCCTCAGCAGCACGTCGCGCAGCGCGCCGCCGCCGATGCCCGTGGTCATCCCGACCAGGCACGCCGCGTACGGCGGGGCGCCCAGCGCGAGCGCCGTCGTGGTGCCCGCCGTGACGAACAAGCCGAGCCCGACCGCGTCCAGCAGCAGGACCGCCCGCCACAGCTTGGCCACGGTCGGGTGAAACCAGAAGACAACCAATCCGGTGACACCGGCCACCGCCAGGTAGGGCCAGCTCACCAACGCCGCCGGCGGGTGCACGCCCAGCAGCACGTCCCGGATGATCCCGCCGCCCAACGCCGTGGTCAGCGCCAGCACGATGACCCCGAACACGTCCAGCCGCGCGCCCACCGCCGCGACCGCCCCGGAAGCGGCGAACGCGGCGATACCGACCAGTTCCAACGCGGCGAGCAGCACGGCTGGCCAGGTTAGGAGCAGTCAGAAGTAATCCGCCAGTCGCGGCACGCCCGGTGCGCCGACCAGCCGGTCGAGCAGCGCGCCGGCGCCGTCGAGCAGCCCGGCCCGGCGCAACGCGTGGCTGTCCTGCATCCCGCTGAACCACGGCCCGAGCGCACGCGCGTGCAGCCGCACGGCCCCGCTGCCGCCCGCCTCGACGCGCACCGAGCCGTCCTCCACCACCAGGCGGCACCGCCCCGCGTGCCACGGCGCGTGCTCGTCGACCACGTCGAGGTCCACCGCCGCGGGCTTCAGCCACGCCGCCGCCGGCCAGCCGCGCGCCGCCACCGCCGCCGGCAGGTCGACCACGCGCAGCAGCCACGCGGACGTGGTCACGGTGTGCTCGATCGCCTGGTTCGTCAGCAGGCCCGTCACGGCCGGGTCCGTGACCAGCAGCCGCGCCTTGTCCAGCACGCCGGCCCAGCCGCCCAGCTCCCGCAGCAGCCCCAGCTGCGTCGTCACGTCCCGGCCGATCAGGTCGTGCACCCGCAGCCCGTCGGCGTCGCGCTCGGCCGCCAGGTACCCGCGCACCTCGCCGTCGTGACCGGGCACCACCGACACCACGGCCTCGTCCAGCAGGTCGTCCGCGGCGATGGTCGGCGGGCTGCGGTCCACGAGCCCGTCCACGGTGGACGCCACGTCCAGGTAGCACGCCTGCAAGGCGGGGAGGTCGCCCGCCACCACGGGCCGGGTGGCGACCCGCGCGCCGGCGGGCATCCGGTCCAGCGGGAACTCCAGCCACTCGAACACGCCGGACCGCTCCCACCCGCGCGACCGGTACACCGCGGGCACGGTCGCGTACAGCGCGGACACCACCTGGCCGCGTTCCCGCATGTCCCGCAACGCCGCGTCGAGCAGTGCGCCGGCCACGCCGCGCCCCCGTGCCCAGGAGTCGACGGCCACGCCGCCGACGCCGCCCATCGGCACCGTCGAGCCGCCCCAGAACTGGTGGAAGTCCTTGATCGTGAGCAGGCCCGCGACGTGCCCGTCCACCTCGGCGAGCAGCCCGCGCCGGCCGGGCCGCAACGACGGCTCGCCGATGCCGCCGAACGCCACCCGGCGCAACCGGTCGGCCTCGCCGACGTCGTCCGGGGTCAGCTCACGGATCCGCACACGTCCTCCCTACCAGGTGAAGAACCCCTGACCGGTCTTGCGACCCAGCTGACCCGCCGCGACCTTCTCCCGCAGCAACGACGGCGGCTCGAAGCGCGGGCCCAGCTCGGCCGCCAGGTGCTCGGCGATGGCCAGCCGCACGTCCAGCCCGACCAGGTCGGTCAGCCGCAGCGGACCCATCGGCCAGCCGTACCCGAGCCGCATCCCGGTGTCGACGTCCTCGGCGGAGGCGACGCCCTCCTCGATCATCCGGATCGCCTCCATGCCGACCGCCACCCCGAGGCGCGACGTGGCGAACCCCGGCGCGTCCCGCACCTCGATCACGGTCTTGCCCAGCTCCTCGGCCCAGCCGCGGACCCGCGCCACCACGTCCGCGGCGACCCCGGGGTGGTGCACCAGCTCGACCAGCTGCTGCACGGGTACGGGGTTGAAGAAGTGCATCCCCAGCACCCGCTCGCCCGGCAGCCCCTCGGCCAGCGCCGAGATCGACAACGACGACGTGTTCGACGCCAGCACCGCGTCCGGGCACGCCCGGGCCGCGTCGCCGAGCACGCGCCGCTTCAACCCGAGGTCCTCCGGCACGGCCTCGACCACCAGCGCCGCACCCCGCCCGACCTGCGTGTCGAGCCGTTCGACCACCGTCAGACCGGCCAGCAGACCGGACGGCGGCACGGCCAGCTTGCCCCGGTCGGCGGCCTTCGCCAGCGACGCCTCCACCGCGCGCCGGGCCGCCGCCGCCCGGTCAGCGCCCGCCTCCACCAGCACCACCTCGTGCCCGCCGGCCAGGAGCAGGTGGGCGACACCGGCGCCCATCGTGCCGCCGCCGATCACCACCGCGATCACCGGTCCACGACCTCCGCGGCGAACATCGCCACCAGCTCGACGCCGCCGATCTCGGACAGGTTCGCGCCCGCGGCGTGCCACTCCGGCGACCCGAAGGCCGCTTTCATGGCCTCGGCGGACTCGAAGTACATCTCGGCCACGACGTGCGGCTCGTTCTCGCCGAGGAAACCGGGCACGAACACGTGGGAGACCTTCGCCACCTCGGCCCGCAGCAGGCCCGGCGTCCTCTCGACCAACGGCAGGTGGGACGCGAAGTAGGCCTCGTCGAACGCCTCGACGTCGGTCGGTTTCCGGTACAGGGCGACGTACTTGATCATGTGACACCTTCCGGCCGGTTTCGCCTGCGAATGTAACACCGGCACCATGGAGCGGTGCGGATCATCCTGCTGCGCCACGGGCAGAGCCTGGGCAACGTCGACGAGCTGGCCTACTGCCGCGTCCCCGACCACGCCCTCCCGCTGACCGAACTGGGCGAACAACAGGCCCGCGACGCCGGGCCGCGGATCAAGGCGCTCCTCGACGGCGACCCGGCGGCGGTCTACGTCAGCCCGTACGTGCGGACCAAGGCCACCCTGCGCAACCTCGAACTCGGCCACCAGCAGGAGCGCACGGTGGCCGAGCCGAGGCTGCGCGAACAGGACTGGGGCAACCTCCAGGACCCGGTGCGGCAGGAGGTGCTCAAGCACCAGCGGCACGCGTTCGGGCACTTCTTCTTCCGGCTGCCCAACGGCGAGTCCGGGGCGGACGTGGACGACCGCCTGGCCGCGTTCCTGACCGACCTGGAGACCCGGATGCGGGACCCGGCGCACCCCGGCACGGCCCTGGTCGTCTCGCACGGCCTCACCATCCGGCTGCTGTGCCGCCGGCTGTTCGGGTGGAGCATCGAGCTGTTCGAGTCCCTGTCGAACCTGGAGACGTGCGAGCACCGGGTCCTCACCCACGACGGCGCGGCGTGGCGGCTGGACCGGCCGTTCGACCAGTGGCGGACGTCCCCGGACGGCGAGACGCAGGGGCCGATCGGCTGACGCGCACCACGGTGTCCGGCCCTCCTGTACCAACCGCCCCCGGCCGGACCTCCGCGGCCCGGCCGGGACCACCGCGCGGCTCCACCCGGGGTGAAGGTCACCCGACCGTGGGGTCCACCACGGCGACGGACCGGTCCCGCACCAACCCGCTGAACGACACCGTGCCCGCGACCGCCAGCACCGCCAACGCCGGCCAGTCCGCCACCAGGTGGCCCTCGTCACCGACCACGAAGCTCCCGTACAGGCCCCAGCACTGCACCGCGGTCAACGCCGCGCCGAGCACGGTCGTCCACCACGAGACCACGACCACGACCACCACCAGCAGGAGCAGGGCGAACACCGGCCAGCTCCCCGCCAGCGCGGTCACCACCACTCCACCCGCGAAACCCAGCGCGGACCCGTGCACCGTTCCGACCATGACCGGCCATTCAACGCCCGGCTGAGACGCACACCACGCTCTCCCGGCCAGGTTCACCGGAAGGCGTGAGGCACGATCGTCCGAATGAGCTTCTACGACGTCCTGCACCGCCGACGGGACACCAGGGGTGAGTTCACCGGCGCCCCGATCCCGCCGGACGTGCTGCGCCGGGTGCTCAGCGCCGCGCACGCCGCGCCCAGCGTGGGCCTGTCCCAGCCGTGGGACTTCATCGTCGTGCGCGACGAGCGCACCCGCCGCGCGTTCCGCGACCACGTCCACGCCGAGCGCAGCGTCTTCGCCGCCGAACTGGACCCGCGGCAGGCCGAGCTGTTCGCCCGGATCAAGGTCGAGGGCATCATGGAGTCCACGGTCGGCGTGGTCGTCACCTACGACCCCGACCGCGGCTCGCCCGCCGTGCTCGGCCGGCACGCCATCGCCGACGCCGGCCTGTACTCGGTGTGCCTGGCCATCCAGAACCTGTGGCTGGCCGCCACCGCCGAGGGCCTCGGCGTCGGCTGGGTCAGCTTCTACCGCGAGGACGTGCTCCGCCGGATGCTGGGCATCCCCCAGCCCGTGCGCCCGGTGGCCTGGCTGTGCGTCGGGCCCGTCGCCGACCTGCCGGACACCCCGGACCTGGAACGGCACGGCTGGCGCAACCGGCTGCCCCTGGAGGCAGTGCTGCACGAGGAGCGGTACACCCGGCGTTCCGGCCGGTAGCCTGTGGTAGCCGTGCCGGCGGCGAGCGGTACCGCGTACCGCATCGCCGAGTCGGAATGGAGTGTCAGCGCGAGTGGAGCAGCGAGATCGGCTGGTAGCCGGACAGGCCCCGCAACTCGACCTCGAGGTCAAGGCGTTGCTGAACGCTGGCCGCCTGCCCGAGGCCAACACCCTGTTCGACCAGGTGGTGAGCCGCGTGCCACCCGGCGCCGACCGCTGGCAGCGCTCCGCCGTCCTCGTCGACCGCGCCAAGCTCGCCTGGCGCCTGGGCCGCATCCCGCTCGCGCTCGAACTGGCCGCCGAGGGCTGGACCGACCTCGACGGCGAGCACAGCGACAACCCCGCCGCCGCCCAGGCCATGCACGCCCTCGCCTACCTCCTGGAGGGCATCGGCAACCGCCGTGCCGCCGTGGACATGCTCCGCCTGTCCGTCCAGGTCGCCCGCCGCGCCGCCGAGCGCTCCCCGAGCGCCGTCGAGATCCTCGGCCACTGCCTGCAAGGCCTGGGCGGCACCTTGAACTTCCGCGCGATCTCCTCACCACCCGACCGCGCCCCGGCGATCTTCGAAGAAGCCCGGGGCTACCTCAAAGAGGGCCTTGACCTGGTAGAAGAGAAGCACATGCGCCGCGCCCTGCTCGCCGCCTACAGCCGTTCACTGGCCGGCGTCGGCGAGTTGGGCCAAGCCGAGGAGCACGCCCACGAGGCACTGCGCCAAGCCGAGGACGCCGGCGACAAGTGGGCGTCCGCGGTCGCCTGCTGGGTCCTCGCGGTGGTCCGGCGCGACCAGGGCGACCTGGTCCGGGCCCGCACCCTGGCCAGCCGCGCGGTCGCCGCCTCGGAGTCCATCAACGACCCGTCCCTGCTCCTGCGGTTCTCGCTGGACCTGGCCGACATCTGCGCCGAGATGGGCGACCACGTCGGCGAGGCCACCGCGCTGCGCTGCTCGGTCGCGGCCGGCCGCACGGCGACCGAGACCCTCCAAGAAGGACTGGGCCAGGCGCTCGAACAACGCCGCGTCGCCGTTCAAGCCCAACGCCTGGCCGTCGCCGCCCAGGAAGCCGCCGCCCGCGACCCCCTCACCGGTCTGGCCAACCGCCTGGGCCTGGAACGAGCCGCCGCCGGCCTCCTGGAGAACACCGCCGGCCGCGGCCGCGTGCCCTGGCTCGTCCTCGTCGACGTCGACCGCTTCAAGGGCGTCAACGACGACGCCGGCCACGCCGCGGGCGACGCCACCCTGCGCGAGATCGCCCAACTCCTCCGCCGCGAGTGCCGTGCCGCCGACCTGGTCGCCCGCTGGGCCGGCGACGAGTTCGTGATCCTGCTCGGCCACACCGACGGCAACACCCCGGAAGTGGGCCCGACCGTCGCCGAACGCATCCGCGCCGCCGTGGACGGCCACGACTGGACCGTCGTCCTCGGTCCCACCTGCCGCCCCACCGTCAGCATCGGCGTAGCCGCCGGCCCGGCCAAACTGGACCAACTCTTCGCCGCCGCCGACATGGCCCTCTACCGCGCAAAACGCCTCGGCCGCAACCGCGTCGAAGTAGAACCCCACCTCGTCACCCCGGAACCGATCTCCGGCAACTGATCCACCCACCCCCACGGCTCCGCCACCCCACCACAGCTCCGCCGCACCCCCGACACTCCCCACCACGGCCTCGCCGCACCCACCGCCGAGGCCCGATTTGACATGGGTTCGGGTGCTTTAGGCTGGTCGAAGCCGGCAGGCTTGGCGGGACGCTCTTCCCCGCCGGGCCTGCCGGCTTTGGCCTGCCTGGAGTGCCCGTAAGGGCCCCATGTCAAATCGAGCCGGCCCGCACCACCAACCACCGACCGTTCAACTCACCACCCCTGAACGTAGAACTCTCGTCCCACCAACGTAGGACTCTCGCGCCCCGAACGTAGGACTCACGAGCTCCGAACGTAGGACTCACGAGCCCCGAACGTAGGACTCACGCGATCAGGCCGCCCCTGAACGCCACCAGCGCCGCCTGAACCCGGTTCACCGCACCGATCTTGCCCAGCACCGACGACACGTACCCCTTGACCGTCGCCTCGGACAGGTGCAACGTCCCACCGATCTCCGCGTTCGACATGCCCTGTCCGATCAGGACCAACACCTCACGCTCCCGTTCGGACAACGAGGCCAGCAACCGCCGAGCGGGCTCAGCCGCCCGTTCACCGTCGGCGACCGCCGCCAGCACCCGCGCCGCCACACCGGGATCGAGCACCGCGCCACCCACCGCGAGGTCGCGCACCGCCCGCACCAGCTGCTCCGGCTCGGTGTCCTTGAGCAGGAAACCCGAAGCGCCCAACCGGAGCGCCTCCGAGACGTACTCGTCCACGTCGAACGTGGTCAGCATGGCGATCTTCGGCGGGTCCGGGATGGCGCGCAGCCTGCGCAGCGCCATCAACCCGTCGGACGACCGCATCCGGATGTCCAGCAGCACGACGTGCGGGCGGTGCCGGCGTGCCAGGTCGGCCACCAGGTGCCCGTCGTCACACTCGGCCACGACCTCCATGTCGCCGGCGCTGCTGAGGATCATGCGAAGGCCGGACCGGACGAGGTCTTCGTCATCGGCCAGCATCACCTTGATCACGACGCCTCCCCGCGTTGGCGTTTCGTGTTCGTACCCGCCCAGCCTCGTGCACGAACACGCAAGCTGACGTTAATTCCCCGTTATCTCACCACGGGAGGACGCGGGTTCAGCCTGTTCACAGTTGCCAGGAAATACCCGGGATCAGCTCAGGACCTGCGCGACTTCCTGGCGCAGGCGTGGCAGCAGGGCGTAGAGCTTGTCGCCCGGGCAGAGGGTGTCGCGGTAGTCCCGGTGGCCCTGGATCGCCGACGGCGGGATGCCGTACTGCTCGCACGTGTACACGCAGAACGACACCAGCGAGTCCCACTGCGACTTGGGCGGCTCCACGTCCATGTAGAGGCCTTCGTTCTCGATTCCGATGGCTGCGGTGTTCTGGCCGGGACAGTGCGCGCCGACCACGACCCGGTCACCGGCGCGCAAGGCCGCCAGGCTGCCGTGCCTGCCCTCCATGAGGAACCCGCCACGGCTGTTCGTGAAGTGCTGGCCGGAGTCGATCCAGCCGTTCGTGTCCATGTGGAGGTTCTGGATCCACCGGGCGTTGGCGTACGCCGCCGCCTGCGAGTAGTCGGTGACGTTCGCCGACGCGGTGTGGTGGACGAGGATCCGCACCGGCCGTTCGTTCACAACGGTCGTCGGCTGCGCCGGCGGCCTCGCGCCCCAGTCGGCGCAGCCGCGGATCGGCAGGACGGGTGAGCCGAGCGCCGGCGAGGAACCCAGACCAACGAGCACCCCCGCACCGGCGAGACCGGTGAGACCGGTGAGCAGCGAACGACGTCGCATCATGTGAACTGTTTTCCCAATACCTCATCACCGCGTCAAGTCCCCACACCCATCCGGCGCAGCCAAAACGCGAAGGTCTTTCGCGAATCTGTGACCAGCCAGTAACGTGCGTCACACGATCCCTGCCTGGAAGGAGCTTCGCGTCATGCGGAGAGCCGCCCGATCGCTAGCCGTGGTCGCACTCCTCGCCACCGCGACCATCACCGTCCCCACCACCTCCACCTCTGCCTCCACCTCTGCCTCCACCTCCACCGGAACCGCCTCCGCCTCCGCCGAAACCGCAGCCACCTCCACCGCCGGAACCGCAGCCACCGACGTCGGAACCACCGCGTTCACCCCTGACGACCACTGCCTCGGCCAGTGCCACGACGTGCTGCCACCCGGCCAGAACGGCAACGCCACCCTCGCCGAGATCCTGGCCCACCGCGCGCTCGGCACCCGTCCGGCGCACTCCGCCGACCAGCTCGGCCGCTACGACTCGCTCGTCTCCGGCTACGGCGGCCTGACCAACGAGCAGCTGGGCACGTTCTTCAACGACGCCTCCTTCGGCGTCCCGGCCGACCAGGTCGAGAGCACGATCAAGCCGCGCGCCGACGTCACGATCGTCCGCGACAAGGCCCTCGGCATGCCGCACATCTACGGGACGACCCGGTCCGGCACCGAGTTCGGCGCCGGTTACGCCGCCGCGCAGGACCGGCTCTGGCTGATGGACCTGTTCCGCCACCTCGGTCGCGGCCAGCTGTCCGGGTTCGCGGGCGGCGCGGAGGGCAACCGGGCGCTGGAGCAGAGCTTCTACAACCAGATCCCCTACACCGAGGCCGACCTCCAGGCGCAGATCGACCAAGTGGCCGCCCAGGGTCCGCGCGGGGCGCAGGCCTGGCAGGACGTCAAGGACTACATCGCGGGCATCAACGCCTACCTCACCACCTCCGTCGCCAACCGCACGTTCCCCGGCGAGTACGTGCTGACCGGGCACGCCGACGCGATCACCAACTGGAACGACATCAAGCCGTTCCAGCCGACCGACCTGGTCGCGATCGCCGCCGTCGTGGGCGGGCTGTTCGGCGCGGGCGGTGGCGGCGAGGTGCAGAACGCGCTGGTCAAGCTGGCCGCGCAGAACAAGTACGGCGCCACCGCCGGCGACCGGGTGTGGCGGTCGTTCCGCGAGCAGAACGACCCCGAAGCCGTGCTCACGCTGCACGACGGCCGGCGCTTCCCCTACGGCACGACCCCCGCCTCGCCCCAAGGCGTCGCGCTGCCCGACAACGGCGTCGTGACCCCCGAACCGATGGTCCACTCGCAGACCTCGACCGCACCCTCCACAGTGGACGTCCCACCCGACCTCAAGCCCCTCGAAGGCCTCTTCGCCGACGGCGTGCTCCCTCCCGACCTGCTCACCAAGAAGCACGGCATGTCCAACGCGCTGGTCGTCTCGGGCCGGCACACCGACACCGGCAACCCGATCGCCGTGTGGGGACCGCAGACCGGCTACTTCGCCCCGCAACTGCTGATGCTGCAAGAGCTGCACGGCCCCGGTCTGCGCGCTCGCGGCGTGTCGTTCGCCGGCGTCTCGATGTACGTGCAGCTCGGCCGCGGCGTCGACTACTCGTGGAGCGCGACCTCGGCCGGCCAGGACATCACCGACACCTACGCCGTCGAGCTCTGCGAGCCCTCCAACGGCACGTCCACCGCCGCGTCGCTCCACTACCTCTACCACGGCCAGTGCCTGCCGATGGAACGCCTGGAGCGCAAGAACGCCTGGAAGCCGACCGTGGCCGACCCGACACCCGCCGGCTCGTACTCGCTCGTCATGCACCGCACCAAGTACGGCCTGGTGCAGAGCCGCGCGCAGGTCGGCGGCAAGTTCGTCGCCTACACCTCGCTGCGCTCCACCTACCTGCACGAAGTCGACTCGATCATCGGCTTCCAGGAGTTCAACGACCCCGACGCGATCACGTCGGCCGCCGACTTCCAGCGCGCCGCCGAGCACGTCGGCTACGCGTTCAACTGGTTCTACGTGGACTCGCGCGACACCGCGTACTTCAACTCCGGCGCGAACCCCGTGCGCAAGGCGACCGTCGACCCGCACCTGCCGGTGAAGGCCGAGGCCGCGTACGAGTGGGACGGTTGGGACGCCGACCGCAACACGGCCGCGTACACGCCGTTCGCGCAGCACCCGAACTCGATCAACCAGGACTACTACATCAGCTGGAACAACAAGCAGTCGCTCGACTTCTCCGCGTCCGGCTACGGCATGGGCTCGGTGCACCGGGGCGACCTGCTGGACGACCGGGTGCGCGCCCTGATCGACCGCGGCAAGGTCACCCGCACCTCCCTCACCCAGGCCATGGCCGAAGCCGGCGTCGCCGACCTCCGCGCCGAACAGGTCCTGCCCGACCTCCTCCGCGTGATCGACACGGCGCCGGTCACCGACCCCGCCCTCGCCGCCACCGTGACCCGCCTCCGCGAGTGGCACCGCGCCGGCTCGCTGCGCAAGGAGACCTCGCGCGGCAGCAAGACCTACGCGCACGCGGACGCCATCCGGTTGCTCGACGCGTGGTGGCCGCGCCTGGTCGAGGCGCAGTTCAAGCCCGGCCTCGGCGACGTCCTCTACGGGCAGCTGACCCGTGCCGTCCAGATCGACGAACCACCGTCGGACACCCACGGCTCGGCTCCGCACAAGGGCTCGTCGTTCCAGAACGGCTGGTGGAGCTACGTCGACAAGGACCTGCGCGCCGTCCTCGGTGATCACGTGGACGGCGCCCTGGGCGCCCGCTACTGCGGCAACGGGAACGTGGCGGCCTGCCGCCAGGCGCTGCTCGACGCGCTGAACGCGGCGGCGGCGACCCCGGCGACCACCGTCTACCCCGGCGACGACTCGTGCGCGGCGGGTGACCAGTGGTGCGCCGACACCATCATCCACCGCGCCATGGGCGGCATCGCGCACGACAAGGCGCACTGGCAGAACCGGCCCACCTACCAGCAGGTCGTGCAGTTCCCGTCCCGCCGCGGCACGAGCCTGGCGAACCTCGCCGCCGGCGCCGCGGCCACCGCCAGCAGCTACGAGCGCGGCTGGTACAGCTCGCCGCCCTCGAACGCCGTGGACGGCAAGGCGGACACCCGCTGGGCCAGCGACTGGTCGGACCAGCAGTGGGTCCAGGTCGACCTGGGCGCGACGCGCACCGTCGGCCGGGTCGTGCTGTCGTGGGAAGCGGCTTATGCCAAGGCGTATCGCATAGAGCTGTCCGCCGACGGCAGCGCGTGGCGGACCGTCTACACGACTTCCGCAGGAGATGGTGGCCGGGATCTTGCGTCGTTCCCACCCGATGCGGCACGATTCGTACGAATGACGGGTATCCAACGGGCCACCGGTTACGGATACTCGATTTACGAACTTGAGGTCTACGTCCAGTAGACCGGCCCACAGGAAGACCCCGGTCCACCCCCAGGGACCGGGGTCTTCCGCTGTTCCGAGCTCGACCCCGCTCCACCTCGCCACCAGGCCCTACCAAGCCGCTGACATCCCGCTGACATCCCGCCGGCAGGACGGCTGCCCGGACGGCTGCCCGGAACACCGCTCCCGGAACGGCTAACGCGCCACGAACAGGTAGTTGCGCACGCGATCGTCGATCCGCTCGACCGGCCGCCAGGTGTTGCGGTGCCAGGCGTGCATCCGGTACCCGCGTTCGGCCAGCCAGTCCCGCACGTCGCACGCCCGGTACCCGAACCGCAGCACGTGCCGTTCCTCGATCTCCAGGAGAAGTTTCGGTCGAAACCTCTCGATCGTCTCCGCACCTCCTTGCAGCACGCGCAGTTCCGCGCCTTCCACGTCGGCCTTGACGAAGTCCAGCCGGCCGATGGCGTTGGCCGCGCAGAACCGGTCCAGCGTGTCCGTGCGCACCAGGACTTCGAGGTGCTCGGCGAACTCGGCGTTGGAGCCGAGGCCGTCCGCGCCCGAGGTGAGGAACGAACGGCCGGTGACCGGTGTGCCGTGCCGCACCGGGACGCTCATGACCTCACGACCCTCGCTCGCTCCCAACGCGACGGAGTGCCGGACCACGTTGCGGCTTTCGCGCGGGCGCAGCAGGTAGGACAGCGCGGGGTGGGCGAACACCAGCGGCTCGATGCTGTGCACTGTCCCTTGTGGACCGACCAGGCGGGACAGCGAGACGGTGTAGAGGCCGAGCGCGGCGCCGATGTCGACGCACACGTCCCCGGGCCGCACCACCTCGCGCAGGCCGATCAGCTCGGGTTCGACGAACGGCGTGAGCCGGGCGAGGACGCGCAACGCGCCGGCCACGGCCGCGCTGCGCGCCTCGGTCAGGTTGTGGGTCACGATCACCAGGTTAGGCAATCACGTCAGGGGCTTGGCGCCGTTCTGGTTCTGCTGCAGTTGAGCGGGCAGGCCGATCTGCTCGGCGAACTCCGCGGCGACCGTCGAGCCGCCGTAGATGCCGAGCGCCTTGGCCAGGTGGAGGCGGACGTCGGCGCGGTGCCCGTCCTCCAGGCGGGGCAGGGCGCTCTCGAAGGACGTGACGAGCGTGTCGGCCCAGTGCTGGTCGCGGCGCTGCGAGGCGATGCCGACGAGCTCGGCCAGGTGCCTGCTCAACTTCACCGCCTGCTCCACCTCGTAGCCGTTGCGGATGAGCCACCAGATCGTGGCACTGGACAGGTCGGTCAGCACCTCGTCGCGCAGGTACTTGATCTCGGCGCGCTCGGCGTCCCGTTCCGCCTGGCGCATCGTGGTGGTCTGGAGCAGTTCGATGTGCTTGCGCGCCATCGCCAGGTCGTGCTCGTCCACGGTCAGCTCGACCGCGTCCGCCCGGGCCCAGACGTGCGTGCCCTCGACCTGCCGCTCCGCCGCCAACTCCGCGCCGAGCTGGTGCTGCAACGGGGCGTGGTGGACGAGCATCGCGCGTTCGGTGAGGGCCTTGGCCCGGTGGATGACGTCGTTGACGGCCGCGCTGCGCGGCGCGTTGTGCCGTGCGCCCGTCGTCAGGTCCACGCGCCAGTGGATCGTCATCTTGGCGTGGAAGTCGAGCCCGTAGACGGCGCTGGGCAGCGGCGACTCGAACGGGTGTTGGTGGGAGGTCGAGGCCGGGACGAACGTGTACTGCTCGGCGTTGGGGCGGGCGCGGAGCCGCCGCCACCACGCGCCGACGGAGCCCAGGGGGCCGGGACGGAAGTCAGGCCAGGGTCGGCTGCTCATGGGATGGCTTTCGTCGGAGGGGGATATGGCCCCTCTGTACCTCACTGGACCGATGCGGAACAGATGAGGTCGCCCACTTCCCCCGTACAGCCGACCCGCCGGGCCCCACCCCCTAACCCAAGGTGCACGTCCCTAGGCCCACCGAGTGACAACCCACCACCGGAAGCCCGACCCCCGACCCGGTACGCTCACCACCGCGCCCTCGTAGCTCAGGGGATAGAGCATCGGTTTCCTAAACCGTGTGTCGCAGGTTCGAATCCTGCCGGGGGCACTCACCTTTCGCCGGGTGAATCAGGCCCTGAGCAGCGGAAACGCGCTCGGGGCCTGATCTTTTACCTCAGTCGCCGTCAGCCGGGACCCGCCGTTCGTCCAGGCTCCCACGAGCGCCAAGCGGTCACCGTGGAGCCGGGCTTCAGGTGGTCAGCGGGATGCGGTGGGAGGCGGGGGTCGGGGGGCCGATCTCCAGGCCGTTCTCGTCGAGCGCGTTGAACACGCACAGGTGGTCGCCGCCGAGCGTGGTTGATCTCGATCCGCTCGCCGTCGAAGTCGAGCAGGACCGGGCAGTCGGCCCACCACTCGTCCCGCTCCAGGTCCCAGACCAGCCACGCGTCGGTGAGCCGCCGACCCACCAGGGCGCGCATCCGCGCGGCGTGGCGCATGGCGTCGTCGAGGCCGTTGCCCCAGTCCGGCCGGTAGCCCTCGATCCCGAAGTCGAACACGCCCACATCCTGCCCGCGCGGACCGCGGCGGCCGAGTGGATCGGTCCGGCCGCCGCGGTCCGCTGCCGCCCGAGGTCGCCCGGACGGGTCAGGGGCGGTTCTGGAGGCGGCGGCCCAGTTCGGCCACCAGTTGCTGGTCCGTCAGCGCGGCCGGGTCGGGGCTGGAGACCCCTCGCAGGTCCGCCTCCTCCGGGAGGATCAGCTTCGCGGCCACCATGACTTCCAGCGGGCTCATGCCGAAGGCCTTGGCGACGACGCGGGCGGTGTCCAGGTTCGGGCGTTCGCCCTTCCTCCAGGCGGTCAGGCGGCTCCGGTCGAAGCCGGTCTTCTCGGTCAGTTCTCCGGTGCTCATCCCGCGGTCGTCCATCTGCTTCTGGACGAAGTCCGACCAGGACGAGTCCGCACTCTCGGCTTTGGTCACGCCGACATGGTACGTGCGCACACGCAACGTTGGTTGGGCACTCCCCCCAGGTAGCCCATGACCTGCATGTTGTCTGTACACAACATCAGTTGCGCATACAAAACAAACTGCCTAGCGTTGTGACCTCACAACATGCGTTGGGCGTGCACAACACGAGGCAGGCCATGCCGTACACGATCAAGCTCCGCACCGATGTCTTCAGGAAAGCCGCGCGGCTCGCCGGGTTCCGCTCGGACTACGCCCTGGCCAAGGCGATGGACGTCAACCGCTCCACCGTCGCGCGCGTCCTCGGTGGCGACCTCCAGCCCGGCCCGGCGTTCATCGGCGGCGCGGTGACGGCGCTCGCGCCGATGCAGTTCGAGGACCTCTTCGAGATCGCCCCCACCCAGCGGTGATGACGGTCCGTGGCGCCGGCGTCCCGCGCACGTGTGAACCGGTCCGCGGGTAGTCGGCCACTTCCAGCGGTGTGCGGACTCACCCGTTTGGTTGACACTCGTGATCAAGTGACGTCGCAGGGCGCTGAGAGCAGGGGTCGGTCCACCGACACGGGGACGCGGAAGGGTGGCACGAGGTGAGCGACGAGCCACGGCACGAGGTCGCGCGGTTGCGCGGGGAACTGCGGACCGCCGGGCACAACTGGTTCGACGCGCACCGGGACGAGCTGCTCGCCGCCCTGCGCGCCGCGCCGGCCGAACCGGAGGCCGCCGTCGCGCTGTTCGCCGACGTGTGGCCGGCGCTGCCCGCCGACGTGGACGAGGCGTGGGCGCGCGACCTGCTCGACCTCGGCGCCGAGCTCGCCGCCGCCCTGCCCACGTCGCTCTTGCTGGCCACCGGCTTCCGCCGTGCCGCGGTGCACTTACGCGGGCGAGGAGCGCTCCGCCTCGCCGCCGTCGCGGGGATGCGCGAGCTGGCCGTCCACCGCCTCCGCGACGACGACCCGGACGCCGCCGCGGGCGCGTTGCACGACCTGGCCGTCACCTACCGCGCCCAGGGCCGGCTGCACAAGGTCATCGGGTGCGCCGACGAGGTGCTGGAGCTGCACCTCCTGCACGACGACCGGCCCGGCGCCGCGCGGGCGCTGGCCCACCTCGGCGAGCTGATGATCGAGGTCGGCCGGCACGACTCCGCCGTCAAGTACCTGTCCCGGGCGGACAAGCTCTTCGAGGACCTCGCCGACCCCGCCGCCCGCGCGCGCGCCCTGTCCTCGCTCGGCCGGGCGCTGTGGCTGTCCGGCGACCGGGCCGTCGCGCACCGGCGGTTCAACCGCGCGCTCGCGCTGCTCATCGGGACCGACGACGACGCGGCGCAACGCGTGCGCGACCTGGTGGCCGAGCTGGAGTCAGTCGCGGAACCAGTGCAGCAGGGCCACGCCGACCTGGATCAGCAGGCCGACCACGAGGCGGACCCGCGGCAGGTTCCCTGAGCGGTGGCGCCGTCGGCGGCAGTGCTGCCTGAGACAGCCGGCGCGCCGGCAGCGGGAGGACGGTCGGTCGGGGGTTGCGTTCATCGGGGTCGTCGCGCTTCTTTCCGGGTCGTCGAACGGGGTCGGGCAGTGGTCGAGAGCGGTCGGGCGGTGGTCCGGGGTCGGGCGGTGGTCGAGAGCGGTCAGGCGGTGGTGTCGGGGTGGTCGGCCAGCAGGCGCAGCACGTCCCGGCACAGGAACACCCGGCGGTAGCCGAGGTACTCCCACGGGACGAGCACGCCCAGCTCGACCAGGCGGGAGGTGAGGTCGGTGGCGGCCTTCGGGGAGATGCCGTAACGCGCGCACAGCGACCGGTTGTCCACCGCGGGGAAGCCGATCAGCGCCGCCGCCACCCGGGGCAGCGTCCCCGTGCGGGGCAGCCGGGCGGTGTACTCGTCGTCCAACGCCTCCAGGTGGCCGATCAGCCGCAGCTGCGCCAGGGCCTGGTCGCGGACGGCGGTGGCGAAGAACTCGACCCAGCGGTCCACCCGGCCGGTGTCGACCACGGCGCGGATCTGCCACTGGTACTCGGCCAGCGCGGTGTCCAGCCACACGGACAGCGGCAGCACCTGGTCGCGCACCAGCCCGCACCGCACCATCTCCAACGTCGAGAACGTGCGCGCGACGTGCCCGTTGGCCGTGGGGAACGGTTGCAGCACCTCCAGCTGGTAGTGCGCGAGCGCGACCTTGGCGATCCTCGGCTGCTCGTCCTCCTCGCGCACCCAGGTCGACCACTGCTCCAGCAGCGCCACGAGGTGCGCGCCGGTCGCGGTCAGCAGGTAGGCCCGCGCGTCGCTGACGCCCAACCGGCCGGGCGCGTCGCGCAGCACGTCCGCCAGGCGGCGGCCGGGCTTGCCCCCGGTCATGATCGCGGCGACCTCGGCGACCAGCTCGGCGTCGACCGGGGCGCCGGCGCGGACCCGCGCCAGACCGTGGTCGCACGCTTGCAGGAACGGCGCCACCAGCTGGGTCGGCGCGGCGCTGTCCGTCGGCGGCGAGCCTTCCCGGGACGCCAGCAGGTCCGCCGCGAACGTCTCGCGCAGGCCGACCGCGACCCCGGACAGCCCGGCTGAGCTGTTCGCGTCGCGGACCTGCGTCGACCGGACGAGCGCGGGCCGCACGCCCAACCGGTGGACCGCCTCGTCCAGCCGACCGAGCGCGTGCTCGGCCTCGGCGCACCGGCGGTAGGTCGACACCGGCAGCGCCAGGTCCGAGGGCAGCGGCGGTGGCAGGTAGGCGCCTTCGCGCCGGAGTGCTTCGGGGATGCCGGGCAGCTCGGGCACCGGCGACCACTGCCCGTCAGGCAGAGGGCGGAAATCCATGGGCGGAAGACTGGCACGGCCACCGAGTCCTTGGCAAGCATTCTTGAATCGAAGTGAAGCCACCCCGCCCTTCACTACACATCGCAGCGGATAGCCCCGTTAGGCCATTCGAGTCACCGCCCCGGCGGAGGCCCGCAAAATTACGGCCAGATACCGAAGATCGCCACATTTCTGCTGCTCAAAGCCCGTATCAGCGCCATTTGATCACGAACGACGAAGATTCCACACGGCGGACCGCGAGCTGCGATATTCCACCTCAAGCGAACAACCAGGAAAATGATCACGGCAGCACATCACGTTCCGAAATGGACCACCGGTCTCGTCGAACCGCTATTTCATCCGATCGGGTGGGCAGCCACCCGGAACCGCCACCCAGTGCCGTGACACCACCGAGGCTTGCACTGGCACCACTGTGGTGCCATAGTGGTGCCATGGATCTGACGCCGTACGTCGACAACCTCCGCCGGGAGCTCGCCACCGCCGCCGAGGCAGGCGGCGCGGAGGCACGGGCGCTGGCCGAGCGACTCGTCGCCCCGCTGGAGTCGGCGGTGCGGTTGACGCTGCTGGAAGCCCTTTCCGTGGCCGTGGACGAGATCACGCGGGACCTCGCGCCGGGGTCGGTCGACGTGCGGCTGCGTGGCCGGGACCCCGAGTTCGTGGTGTCGGTGCCGGATGATGCCACGCTGAGCCAGGGTGGTGCCACGGAGCTGCCGCCGGTGGCGGCCGAGGAGGGCCCGGTCGCGCGGATCAACCTGCGGTTGCCCGAGCACCTGAAGCTGCGGGTCGAGGAGGCCGCCGCCCGCGAAGGCGTCTCGGTCAACGCCTGGCTGGTGCGGGCCGCCGCGGCCGGGCTCGGGCACGGCGGGCGGCCGACCGGCCGTTCCTCGTCCCGACAGAGCTACACCGGCTGGGTCCGCTAGCCGGCCCTGGCGCCGCTACCAGCACGAACACCGACCCGACCCACTCCAAGGGGAAAGCCATGCCTTCTTTCGCCACGCCCGGGACCATCACACTCGCCCTCGACGTCGTCGCCGGCAACGTCCTCATCGCCGCCTCCGACCGGGGCGACACCGTGGTCGAGGTCGACCCCGCCGACCCGGACAACACCAAGGACGTCGCCGCCGCCCAGGGCACCTCGGTCGACTTCGAAGCCGGCCGCCTCACCGTGAAGACACCCAGGTCGCGCAGCATCTTCGGCAAGACCGGCATGGTCGAGGTGGTGGTGCGGCTGCCCGCCGGCTCGAACGTCGTCGCGCACGGCTCGCTCGCCGACTTCCGCGCCGAGGGCGTGTTGGGCGAGTGCCGGTTCAAGACCTCGGCCGGGCACATCCGGCTCCAGGACACCGCCGCGCTCAAGGCCACCACCTCCCACGGCGACGTGGCGGTGGAGCAGGTCACCGGCCGCGCCGAGCTGTCGACCGGCTCCGGCGAGCTGCGCGTCGACCGGCTCGACGGCACCGGCACGGTGAAGAACTCCAACGGCGCGACCCGGATCGGCGAGGTCACCGGCGAGGTCCGGATCGGCGCCGCGAACGGCGACATCTTCGTCGGCCACGCCGGCGGGGACGTGCACGCCAAGACCGTCAACGGCCGCATCCGCCTCGACGAGGTCGTGCGCGGCTCCGTGGTGGTGGAGACGTCGGCCGGCGGGCTGGAGGTCGGCATCCGCGAGGGCACGGCCGCCTGGTTGGACGTGCGCGCGGTCGCCGGTCGCGTGCGCAACGAGCTGACCGGCGCCGACGCGCCGGGCGACACCGAGGAGCGGGTCGAGGTCCGCGCCCGGACCTCCCTGGGGGACATCGTCATCCACCGCTCGTAACCACAACACCATTGGGGGACAAGACAATGTGGGACACCAACCCGCAGCAGTTCTGGCTGCGCGGAGAACGACCCGGCAACGCCGTCGAGTACGACGAGCAGCTCGGCTTCTGGAACGTCTACGGCCACCCCGAGTCCGTCGAGGTCCTCGGCGACTGGGCCCGGTTCTCGTCCGACACCACGCGGCTGCTCCCGGCCACCGACGAGTCGCTGACCGAGGGCAACATCATCCAGCTCGACCCGCCGGCGCACCAGAAGCTGCGCCGCCTGGTCGGCCACGCGTTCACGCCCAAGGTCGTGGCCGACCTCGGCACGCGCATCACCGAGCTCACCGGCGAACTGCTCGACGACGTCACCGGCGACGAGTTCGAGCTGGTCCGCGACCTGGCCTACCCACTGCCGGTGATCGTGATCGCCGAACTGCTGGGCGTGCCGAGCAGCGACCGCGGCCTGTTCAAGGTGTGGGTCGACAAGATGTTCGAGAGCACCAACCAGTTCTCCCTCAAGGACGACGAGGCCACGCAGGAGCAAGGGCTGCGCGACAGCGTCGACGCCATCCGGCCGCTGATGGACTACCTGGGCGAGCACGCCGCGCAGTGCCGCCGCACGCCGCGACCCGGCCTGCTCAACGACCTCGTCCAGGCCGAAGTGGACGGTGAGCGCCTGACCGACGCGCAGGTGGTGAACTTCGCGGCCGTCCTGCTGGTGGCGGGCCACATCACCACCACCATGCTGCTCGGCAACACCGTGCTGGCCCTGGACGCCCACCCGGACCAGTTCGCGGCGGTCCGCCGCGACCGCGCGCTGATCCCGTCCGCCATCGAGGAGTCGCTGAGGTTCCTCACGCCGTTCGCGGCGGTCGCGCGGGTCACCAACCGACCGGAGACGCTCGGCGGCGTCGAGATCCCCGCCGACCAGATGCTGCTGCTGTGGGTCGGCGCGGCCAACCGGGACCCGCGCCGGTTCGCGAACCCTGATGTCTTCGACGTCACCCGTGACCCCAACCCGCACCTGGGCTTCGGCCGCGGCATCCACTTCTGCCTCGGCGCGCCGCTGGCCCGGCTGGAGGGACGGCTCGCGCTGGAGGTCCTGTTCGACCGCTTCCCGCGCCTGCGCACGGACCCCGACCGGCGGCCGGTGTTCATGCCGTCGCCGAACCTCACCGGCGTGCAGTCCCTGCCGCTGCTCACCGACCAGCCGCTGACCGACTGACCGACTGACCGAGGAGCCACCCATGGCGATCACCGCCACCGGTCTGCGCAAGTCCTACGGTGACCACGTCGTGCTCGACGGCCTCGACCTGCGGGTCGAGCCCGGCACGGTGTTCGCCCTGCTCGGGCCCAACGGCGCGGGCAAGACCACGACCGTGCAGATCCTGTCCACGCTCATCACCCCCGACGGCGGCCGGGCGGAGGTCGCGGGCCACGACGTCGCCCGCGACCCGGCCCGCGTCCGCGAGGCCATCGGCGTCACCGGCCAGTTCTCCGCCGTCGACAACCTGCTCACCGGCGAGGAGAACCTCCGGCTCATGGCCGACCTCGCCCACCTGGACCGCCGGGACGGACGCCGCCGCACCGCGCGGCTGCTGGAGCGGTTCGACCTCGTCGAGGCCGCGAAGAAGCCCGCGGGAACCTACTCCGGCGGTATGCGCCGACGCCTGGACCTGGCGATGACGCTGGTCGGCGAGCCGGAGCTGATCTTCCTGGACGAGCCGACCACCGGCCTCGACCCGCGCAGCAGGCACGCCATGTGGCAGGTCATCCGCGGCCTGGTCGCGAACGGCGTCACGATCTTCCTCACCACCCAGCACCTGGCGGAGGCCGACGAGCTGGCGGACCGGATCGCCGTGCTCAACGGCGGCCGGCTGGTCGCCGAGGGCACCGCGGCCGAGCTGAAGCGACTGATCCCGGGCGGGCACGTGCGGTTGCGCTTCGCCGACGCGCGCACGCTCGACCTCGCCGCCGAGGCGCTCGACGGCTCCTCCCGCGACGACGAGGGCCTGACCCTCGACGTGCCCGGTGACGGTGGCGTGCACCAGTTGCGGGCCCTGCTCGACCGGTTGGACGACGCCGCGGTCGACGTGCAGGACCTGTCCGTGCACACGCCGGACCTCGACGACGTCTTCTTCGCCCTGACCACGGAGAGGACCGCGCGGCGATGAGCACCACGGCCATCCGCGACACGACGACCATGCTGCGCCGCAACCTGCGGCACGTGCAGCGCTTCCCGATGATGTCGATCGGCACGATCGGCATGCCGGTGGTGATGATGCTGCTGTTCGTGCACGTGTTCGGCGGCTCGCTCGACACCACGATCCCCGGCGGCGCGTCCTACGTGGACTACCTGGTGCCCGGCATCCTGGTGATGGCCGTCGGCGCCGGGGCCGCGTGGACGTCGGTGAACATCAACACCGACATGGGCGAGGGCATCATCGCCCGGTTCCGCACCATGGCCATCTCGCGCTACTCGGTGCTGACCGGGCAGGCGCTGAGCAGCCTGCTCAACACCGTCCTCAGCCTGGCGCTGGTGATCGGCGTGGCGGTGCTCAACGGGTTCCGCCCGTCGGCCGGCCTCGCCGACTGGGTCGCCGCGGCCGGGCTGCTGCTGCTCGTCGCGTTCGCGTTCACCTGGCTGGGGATCGCCTTCGGCATGGGCGCGAAGACGGTCGCCGGCGCCAACAGCTCCGCGCTGCCGCTGCAGTTCCTGCCGTTCGTCAGCAGCGCGTTCGTGCCGACCGACTCGATGTCGAGCGGGTTGGCCTGGTTCGCCGAGCACCAGCCGTTCACACCGGTCACCGACACCCTGCGCGGACTGCTCATCGGCACGCCGATCGGTGGCAGCGGGTACTGGGCGGTCGGCTGGTGCCTCGTCCTCAGCGCCGTCGGCTACGCCAGGGCGCGGGTCCTGTTCGACCGCGACCCCTCCCGCTGAGCTGCGCGGACGCTGGGATCGCCCGGTGCGACCACTGGCTCCGGGAGTCCACCAGCTGCTCGGCCGTCCTCCACACGTGGTCAACGCCTACCCGGTGGAGGACGTACTCGTGGACGCCGGGACGCCGTCGGCCCGCAAGCGGCTCGACCAGGGCCCGGTGCAGCTGGTCTACGGGCGCTACGCCCCCGGCCCCCGCGCCGGGAGCCTGGAGAGCACCGGCGGGCACATCGTCACCGCGGTGTCGGCGAAGGGCTCGTTCGACGGCGGCACCGTGCAGCTCAAGCCGGCCGACCCGGGCCGCGCCCTGGACCACGGCCAGGACGACTACCTCCACCACCAGTCCGCCTACGAGTCGCTCGACGTGACGTTGGAGCGCAAGACGGTCGTGGAGCACATCGCGGCCAAGGACGACGCGAACACGCCGGCCGACGAGAGCCTGCTGCCGGCTCCTACCGCAACGTGGTGCGGTGGGAGCTGACCGGGCCGCGCTACGTCAGCACCAAGACCCGCCGGCTGGTGGAGGGCTTCAACTGGTTCGTGATGTCTCGGCCGGTGGGCTGATCGACGCACGCCGAAGGGCCGTGAGACCCCGCCTCGACAAGAGGCGGGGTCTCGCCGCGCACTCCGTGCACCGCACGTTGTGTCGAACGCCTGTTCGAGCCGTCCACAGCTGGGGACAACCCTGTGGACAACTCAGTCCTTGCTGGTCAGCGCCTGTGCACGGGCGAGCAGTTCGTCCACCGACCACTGGTCGTAGGCGTGTTGTCCACGCTTCTCCGCGACCACCGTGCCGTCCGGCGCGATGAGGAAGTCGGCGGGCAGGCCGAGCCGCCCGCCTGCCGGCTCGGGCAGCGGACGGCGACCGCGCAGCACCGGACCGAGGTCCCGCACGACGCCGCGCACGATCGCGCCCCACGCGCGCGGGTCGAGCACCGAACGCGGCGCGGACCCGACGCCGAACTCCGCGTACAGCCGCTTCTCCGGATCGCCGACCACGGCGAACGGCAGGTCGACGGCGTGCGGGCGCAGCTCGTCCGCCGAGGAGTGGAACACGACCACCTCGGTGATGCCGCGCGCGGTGATCTCGTCGTGCCGCCGCACGATCGACCGCAGGTGCAGGTTGCACACCGGGCAGCCGGCGAAGCGGCGGAACTGCAGGTGGACCAGGGTGCGCGGATCGGGCACCCGCACCGTGCCACCGAGCACGGCTTCCCACTCACGTGCGCCGACCTTCACGACATCCCCCTCATCGTAAGCGTGCACTGTACGCCTACCCAAGTTATGCGCGTAACTTGTACGCTGTCAAGGCCATGCCACGTCCGAAGTCGCTGACGAAGTCCGCGCTCGCCGCCGCCACGCTCGCCGTCCTCGACCGGGACGGGCTGGCGGCGCTGTCGATGCGCTCCGTCGCCGCCGAGCTGGGCATGGGCACGATGTCGCTGTACCGGTACGTCGCCGACCGGGACGAGCTGGAAGCCCTCGCGGTCGAGCAGGCGATGTCCGGAGTGGACACCGTGCCACCGAAGGCGTTGTGGGACAAGCAGATCGCCGTCCTGGTCGAACGGGTCCGCGTCGCCATCGCCGCACACCCCGACGTCGTGCCGCTCACGATGGCGCACCGGCACCGCTGCCCGAGCCTGCTGCGCTGGGCGGAAGCCGTGCTGGAGGTGCTGACCAAGGCCGGGTTCACCGGGGAGCAGCGGGTCTTCGCCTTGCGCGCGCTGCTGAGCTACCTCATCGGCGCGACCGAGACCGAGCACCGCAGCCCGCTGTCGGGCATGGGCACCGACGCGTTGGCCGCGATGGGCGAGCACTTCCCGTTGCTGGCCGACACCGCCGCCACCGCGCGGACGATCCCGCCGGAGATCGAGTTCCGCCGCGGCCTGGACGTGGTGCTGAGCGGCCTGCGCCGCCCCTGAAACGCTGCCGCACCAGGGATGCGGCCGGTGCGGAGGCCGAAGCCGACCTCGGCCCCCGCACCTAACGCGACGAACACGGAGTTGCGCTCCGAGCGTGGTGTCGACGCCTCTTTCCGGCGCGGAGTCGACTCCCGCTGCGTCTCCAGGTCAGGTTCGCCGGTGAGAGGGCTCTCCCCTCTCGTCCCGTCCACCACCGCGGATGTGGACGGGAAGACTTCAGGCGGTCAGCTCGTCCTCGTCCGGCAGGTCGAGCAGTTGTTCGAGCACGTGCGTGGCCGGGCCGCGACGGCGCCACGAGAAGCGGCTGGGAGACAGGACGTTCACCTCGTCCGCGGGCATCCGCATGGCCACCGCGTCGTCCTCGGTGTGCAGGCGCACCACGTCGATCACCGCGTCGTGCGCCCGAACACCCACCACCGCCGCCAGTTCTCCCCTGGCGTCGCGCGGGTGGAGGAACTGGAACCCGCGCGCGATCAGCTCGCGGAGCTGGAACGTCGTCCGCGAGGGCTGGTCAGTCGACGAGGTCATCGAACTCCCCGTCCCGGGCCCCGGCCAGGAAGGCGGCCATCTCCGCTCGCGTGTAGACGAGCGCGGGGCCTTCGGGGAACCGGGAGTTGCGCATCGCGATCTCGCCGCCGTCGACGACGGCGAACTCGACGCAGTTGCCGATCGCGTCGCTGTAGGAGCTCTTGGTCCACGTGACGCCGGTCAGGTCGGTCGCGGACATGCCGTTGTGCACCTTGGTGGCCATCGACTCACCTTCCAAGCCAGAGATGCATCTGCACGTGCATCCGGTTGTGCACGGACCGTAGCACCGGCCGGTGCACGGGTAAATGCACGTGCAGATGCGGAGCGTGAACTCCACCCGGTCGGACGACAGCTAGAGCTCGGCCCGCCGTTTGGCGAGCATCTGCCGGCTGCGGTCCGGTGTCTCCGCGTCCACCGTGAGCCGGTCGAAGACCCGGCTGTAGATCTCCAGCTCTTCGAGTTTGTCCAGGTAGAGGGCACCGGCGAGGTGTTCGAGGTACACGATGTCCGGCAGGTCGGGCTCGCCGAACCGGAGCATCGCGAAGGGCCCCTTCGCTGCGTAACCGGCCCACGGGAACGGCACGATCTGCAGAGTGACCGGACCGTCCTTCGTCACGCTCAGCAAGTGTTCCAGCTGGTTGACCAGGACCTCACGGCCGCCGATGGCCCGGTGGAGCACCGATTCGTCGATCACCGCCCACACCCTCGGGGCGCCCGGCCGGGTCAGGATCTTCTGCCGCTGCATCCGCAGCGACACCCGCCGCCGCACCTCGGGCGTCACCAGCTCCGGCCGGCCGTGGCTCGCGATGGCCGTCGCGTAGTCCTCGGTCTGGAGCAGGCCGGGCACGAACTGGGTCTCGTAGATCAGGATCCGCGCCGCCGCCTCCTCCAGGCCCACGTAGTCGTGGAACCAGTCGGGCATCAGGTCGGTGAAGCGGTTCCACCAGCCCGGCTCGTTGGACCGGCGGACCATGTCGAGGAACTTCTCCCGCTCGCCCGCGTCGTCGACCCCGTACATGGTCAGCAGGTCGTTCACGTCGCGCGGTTTCAGGCCGACGCGCCCGAGCTCCATCCGGCTGATCTTCGACTCCGAGCCGCGGATGGCGTAGCCCGCGTCCGCCCGGCTGATCTCGGCGGCCTCGCGCAGGCGGCGCAGCTGGGCGCCGAGCACGATGCGCAACGCGGTCGGTCCGCTCTCCCGCTCCGGCGTGGACTCGCCAGTCGCCATCGCCGTTCCTCCCGCCCGTCGTGCCCGTCCCACCCGAACAGCGGTTGCGCCCGAGGAGGGCCGACTCGCATCGTCACTGAACGTACACCCATGATCCTGCCCGGTCAGATGCACGAGGCTCACTCACGCGTTGGGCCCATACCCTTACGCTGACCGGACTGTGACGCGGTGCACACAACATCACTCCCATCCCCGTAATGCGAGGTCACACACATGCCGGGTTCGTCCTCGGACGCCGCCGCCCCCGTCTACATCGACACCACCAAGGCCAGCATCGCCAGGGTCTACGACGCGTTCCTCAACGGCAAGGACAACTACGAGATCGACCGCGAGGTGCTGCGGCGCGTGCAGCAGATCGCGCCCGAGGCGGCCACCCTCGCGGTGGACAACCGCGGCTTCCTGATCCGCGCCACCAGGTTCGTCGCGAGCCAGACGGGCATCGACCAGTTCCTCGACTGCGGGTCCGGGCTGCCCACCGCCGAGAACACCCACCAGGTGGCCCAGCGGATCAACCCGGATGCCCGAGTCGTCTACGTCGACAACGACCCGGTGGTGCTGGCGCACGGACGCGCGCTGCTGGAGGAGAACGACCAGACGCACTTCTCGGCCGCCGACATCTTCAAGCCGCAGGAGATCCTCAACGACGAGGTCGTGCGCAAGCACATCGACTTCACCGAGCCGGTGGCGCTGTTCCAGATGGGCACGCTGCACCACTACAACGGCGACACGCCCTCGTCGGCCGAGATCATGGCCGAGTACATCGAGGCCCTGCCGTCCGGCTCCTACGTGGCGATCTCGCACTTCCTCGACCCCGAGACCGAGGAGCACTCCGCCATCGCGCGGCGCATGGAGCAGACGTTCCTGCACTCGCCGATGGGCAGCGGCCGGTTCATCACCAGGAGTGAGATGCGCGAGCTGTTCCACGGCCTGGAGCTGGTCGAGCCGGGGCTGGTCATCTGCGCGGACTGGTGGCCGGACGGGCCGCGGCTCAAGGAGCTCGACTCGGTGAGCTACTGCATCGCGGGCGCGGTGGGCCGCAAGCCCTGAAGCCGTCGCGCGCGACGGTGGTGGACGGGGCGGTCCCCCGCCCACCACCAGGTTTCGGCCGCGTGCTCAGCGTGCTCAGCGGGTGAAGAAGTCGACGAGGACCGGGACCGTCGCCTTGGCCTTGACCATGTGGGTCTGTCCGGGCAGGACGGTCAGCTCGCCGTGCGGCAGGGCCGACGCCAGGTGCCGCTGCGCGTTGCGCAGGTAGTCCGGGCTCTTCCCGCCGGCGATCACCAGGGCGGGCGCCGTCGCGCCGGACCACCGGCCGGCGGGCGGCGGCGTGCCCCGCTGGAACTCGCCGACCAGCGCGAAGTCGTTCGGCAACGTGTGCGCGACGGCCTTGATCCTCTTCCACACCGGCAGGAGCGGCATGATCGCGACGAACAGGCCCGGCGTGCCGACGTACCGCATGAACAGCTTGACCGCGTCGCCCCGGCGTCCCTCGCCGACCGCGCGCTCCACCCGTCGCGGCAGGTCGTCGGCCATCGGCTCGCGGGTGCCGTCGACGACCATCGGCGACTCGTAGATCGCGATCCGCTCGGCGGCGACGCCCCGGTGCGCGGCCTCGGCGACCAGCGTGCCGCCCGAGGACATGCCGAACAGGCGCGCCGACCCGCCCGCCTCCTCGATCAGCGCGGCGATGTCCTCGACCTCGCGCCCGACGTTGTGCGGCGCGGTGCCGCCGCCGCTCTCGCCCCGGCCGCGCCGGTCGTAGGTGTAGACGGTGAAGTGCTCGGACAACGCCTCGGCCAGGTTCGCGGCCGGGCCGAAGGCGCGGTAGCACATCGCGCCGTCCACGATGATCAACGCCGGTCCGGACCCGATGCGCGTGAAGCCGATCGCGGTGCCGTCCTTGGAAACGACCTGTCCCATGATGTGCCCTGTCCTTCAGATCTCGGAGCGCGGCTTCGCCGCGATGGCGGACGCCCACGACCACCCGGCGACCGCGCCGCCGTACCGCGGGACCGTGCCCGACGCGGCGCCCGGGAAGGGCAGCGGCGTCGGCGGCAGCACGCCCGCGGCCACGTTCTCGCGGGCGCCGTTCTCGCCGGTGTCCTGTCGGCGCGGGGTGTCCTGTCGGCGCGGGGTGGTCACGCCAGGTCTCCCAGCCAGGCCGACCAGGTCCGCTCGTCGCGGTGGTCGTCGGCGAACACGTGGTGCATGGCGATCAGGGCGCCGGGCCGTCCCTGGAAGAAGCGGTACATCGCGTGCTCCGTGCGGATGCCGACGGTCTGGGCGTTGGCGAAGTAGACGACGCCGCCGTCCAGGTCGACGCGGTCCCCGGTCTTCGGCGCGCGGTCCAGGCCGAGCTCGCGGCCGAGGGCCACCCACAGCGCGGGCCAGTCGGCGATGGCCGGTCCGACGACGGTGACGGGGCGGGCGGCGCGGCCGGCGAAGTGGCGCAGGTAGGTGACGAGGGTCTGCCAGAACATCTCGCCGCCCGCCGTCATGGCCTCGAACTCGTCCTCCCAGTCGTCGCCGGGCAGGAAGCCGGCGGCGACCATGCGCAGGACCGTGCTGCCGTGCTCGCGGCCCTCGACCAGGAACTCGTAGGCGATGAACCGGCCGTCGGGGGCCTTCTCGCCGCCGTAGGCCAGGTGCTTGCCGGGTTCCCAGGCGGTGATCCGGTGGGTCGGCTCGTAGCCGCCGAAGCAGACCTGCCTGATCGCGGCGCCGGGGTCGACCTCGTTGGCGCCCATGAACCAGGAGTCGAGGCCGGGGCCGGTGGCGATGGCCTCCCAGACCTGGTCCGGCGTGACGCCGGCCAGCTCGACCTCGTTGACGCCTTCGAACGCGTGACCCATCGTCATTCCTTCGGGATGCTGGGGTGGACGGCGACGACGACGCGGTGCGCGCGTCCGCCGGGTGCGGCTTCGTCGTGGTACTTGGCGACCAGGGTCGTGACGGCGGTGGCCAGCTCTTCGGCGAACGCCGCGCGGTCGGCGGCGGTGGCGAAGCGGATCTCGCCGTCCAGCGCGAAGGTGGCGACCTTCTTGTCCGCCTTGGCGGCGCCGGTGAGGAGGTTGCCGACGTCGCGGACCAGCCGTGCGGCGACGGCCAGGAGCCAGCGGGCCGACAGTCGGTCCGGCGCGCGTTCCGGGTCGGGTTGGACGGCGGCGAGCGCCGTGGGCGAGATGACGTAGGACGCGGCGGTGGCGCGCATGATCCGTTCGGTCATGTTGCCCTTGCGGCGTTCCTCGGCCAGCTCCACCAGCCCGTGCTGCTCCAGGGTGCGCAGGTGGTAGTTGACCTTCTGCCGGGGCAGGCCGACCCTGGCCGCCAGCATGGTCGCCGAGCTCGGCTCGGCCAGCTCGGCCAGCAACCTCGCCCGCACCGGGTCCAACGAGACCTCGGCCGTCGCCGGGTCCTCGATCACTGCCACGTCAAGCATGGGGAAACCCTCTCACCGACAACTTCCCCCGTCAAGACAAAAAACCTTGTCGGCGCGAGAGTCCTACCTCCACAGCGCGAGAGTCCTACGTTCAGGACCCGTGAGTTCAACGCTCAGGCACTCGGCCGTTCGTCGTGAGCGTTGAACTCGGGGTGCGTGAACG
The DNA here is from genome assembly GCF_050946825.1 of Actinosynnema sp. CA-299493. Classification (NCBI taxonomy): domain Bacteria; kingdom Bacillati; phylum Actinomycetota; class Actinomycetes; order Pseudonocardiales; family Pseudonocardiaceae; genus Actinosynnema; species Actinosynnema sp. CA-299493. The sequence goes on along the minus strand of NZ_CP191993.1, from coordinate 637,662 downwards.
TAGGACTCTCGGCGCTTGAACGTAGGACTCTCGCGGGTTAGAAGAGGGTGGGGTGGTGGTGGGACAGTTCGTGGGTGAGGAGGTGGCGCTTGCGGGGGAGGCCGCCGCCGTAGCCGGTCAGGTCGCCGTTCGCGCCGACGACGCGGTGGCACGGCACGATGATGCCGATCGGGTTGCGGCCGTTGGCCAGGCCGACCGCCCGCGCGGCCGACGGCCGGCCGAGCCGCTGCGCCAGCTCCCCGTACGTCACGGTCCCGCCGTACGGGATCTCGGCCAACGCCCGCCACACGGTCCGCTGGAACGGCGTCCCGATCGGGTCCAACGGCAGGTCGAACGCCGTGCGCGTGCCCTCGAAGTACTCGGCCAGCTGCACGACCACGTCCCCGAACGGCGAGGCGTCCTCGGGGCCGAACTCGTCGTCGGCCGGCCGGTGTCGCTGCCCGGTCATGTACAGCCCCGACAGCGCGCCGTCGTGCGCGACCAGCGTGAGCGGTCCGACGGGGCTGTCGACGGTGGTGTGGCTCATCGGGAGGGGAGTCCTTTCACGCGGGCAGCCGGTTGACCGCGTGGTCACCGGTGGCCCAGAGGTGCTGGACGGCGTAGGCGCGCCAAGGGCGCCACGCCTGGGCTCGCCGCACGAGGGCGGCGGGTGTGCCGGGCAGGCCGAGGGCGCGGGCGGCGGCGCGGATGCCCAGGTCGGTCGGGATGAACGCGTCCGGGTCGCCGAGCGCCCGCATCGCGATCACCTCGACCGTCCACGGCCCGAACCCGGGCAGCGCCAGCAGGTCGGCCCGCGCCTTCGCCCAGTCCGCGCCGACGCCCAGGTCGAGCGAGCCGTCGGCCAACGCCTCCACCAGCGCGCGGAACGCGTTCTTGCGCGCCTGCGGCACCGCCAGCGCGGCGGGGTCCAGCGCGGCCAGCGCCGACGGCGTCGGGAACAGGTGCGTCAGCCCGCCGTCCGCGATCGGCTCGCCCGCCGCGCGCACCAGCCGACCGGCGTGCGTGCGGGCGGCGGCCGTGGACACCTGCTGCCCGAGCACGGCCCGCACCGCGAACTCGGCGGCGTCCACGGTGCCCGGCACGCGCCGTCCCGGAGCCGCGTCGACCAGGGGCGCGAGCAGCGGGTCCGAGCGCAGCTGCTCGTCCACCGCGACCGGGTCGGCGTCGAGGTCCAGCATCCGGCGGCACCGGGCGATGGCGATCGACAGGTCGCGCAGGTCGCTCAGCACCAGCTTGCACGCCACGTGGTCGTCCTGCGGCGCCAACGACACCACGCCGTGACCGCGCGGCAGCCGCAGCGTCCGCCGGTACGCGCCGTCACGCCACTCCTCCACCCCCGGCACGCCGGTCGCGGCGAGGTGGCCGAACAGGTTGTCCGGCCGCAGCGGCGCGCGGAACGGCAGCCGCAGCGACAGCACGCCCGACGTGTCCGGCGCGGGACGACGGCGCAGGCGCAGGTCGGTCGGCGACAGCGCGAACACCTCGCGCACCGTCTCGTTGAACGCACGGACGCTGGCGAACCCGGCCGCGAGCGCGACCTCGACCATCGGCAGCGCGGTCGTCTCGATGAGCAGCCGGGCGGTCTGCGCGCGTTGCGCCCTGGCCAACGCCAACGGCCCCGCGCCGAGCTCGGCCAGCAGCAGCCGCTCGACCTGCCGCACGCTGTAGCCGAGGCGGCCGGCGAGGCCCGGGACGCCGTCCCGGTCCACCACGCCGTCGGCGATCAACCGCATCGCCTTCGCCACCGAGTCGGCCCGGTGGTTCCACCGGGGCGAACCCGGCGACGCGTCGGGCCGGCACCTCTTGCACGCCCGGAATCCCGCTTGTTGGGCCGCCGCCGCACTCGGGTAGAACCGCATGTTCTCGACCTTGGGCGGCGCTACCGGACAACTCGGCCGACAATAGATCCGGGTGGTCAGGACCGCGGTGAAGAACCACCCGTCGAACCGGGCGTCTTTCGACCGCACGGCTCGGGCACAACGTTCCGCGTCTTCGTGCACGGCACCAGCATCGGTCAACGCGAGGGCCGGTGGCCGGCGGAAATGCGACATGGCGGAAAACGCCACCGGGCCGGTGGCGCCGCACCGCGCTGTGCGACGCTCCCGGAGGGCGATGACGCCCTGCGGCCGGACACCGACTAGCTGTGCGCCGGGGCGGCGAGCCGGGCCAGGAGGTCCAGTCCCACCTCGGCCCGGTCGCGACCGTGCGCGTCGAGCACCGTCCTCAGGATCGGGCAGACCCGTGCTTCACCGGGGATGCCCCGGTCCTCACGGGCCGTGACCGGTGGACCAGTGGTCCGCACCGGGTCAACTCCGGTCCGCATGGCAGGTCGCCGCACCGTTCCACCGACCTGGTCGGTCTGGTGCACATCGCTGAGAAGACCCCCAGGACCCCTCAGCGACGAACGAGCTGCCACTCGCGGTAGTTGCCTGCGAAACCACTTTGACCGGTCCCTTCGCACAACTTGTCGACGTCACCGGAACGTCCCGGTCAGCTTGTCAGCGGAAGTCGTTAGGGTGGACCGAGAAGAGCACCACCGGTCGACAAACGACCAGTTCACGCGCTCACACCCGGTTTTCCGGTCCGGAACACCGGACCTCTAGGAGGCACGCCGCGGATGGCTGGTTCCGGTCAGGGGTCAGGTCCCCGTGCCGTGTTCGCGGAGCGGTTCGCGCTGCTCTACGCGGAGGCGGGCGATCCACCTCTGAAGAAGGTGACCGAGTCGGTCGGCCGCGCCAGGCGCGTCGACGAGCGCGGGCGACCGATCCGGGCGACCGCGCAACGGGTCAGCGACTGGCGTCGGGGGCGCAACGTGCCGGCCCGGTTCTCGGCACTCTCGGTAGTGCTTGAAATTTTGATCGGTGAGGCCAGGAAGTCGCGCCCGCAGCCGCCGGTGACCGAGTTGTACGACCTGGACGCGTGGCGCGCGCTGTGGGAGGAGGCGCTGGCCAGCCCGGTGGCGGCGGCCGACGACGAGGATCCGCCGAGCTCCGGCGAAATCGGCGTGTGCCCTTATCGGGGATTGGCCGCGTTCCAGCCCGAGGATTCCGGTTGGTTCTTCGGCCGGGAACGCAGCACGGCCGCGTTGGTGGCCCGGCTCGGCAACGCCGCGGAAACCGGTGGGATCGTGATGCTGGTCGGCGCGTCGGGCGCCGGAAAATCCTCGTTGGTGCGCGCGGGCGTCATTCCTTCCATTCGCGACGGCGCCTTGGGCATCGCCGGTTCGACGGCGTGGCCGGCGGTCGTCATCACGCCCGGCGCGGACCCGGTGAAGGAATTGATCCGGCAGGTCCCGGAATTGGCCGAGATCCTGGACGTGGCGCTTTCCCTGGACGGGGCGGACCTCGACCCGGCGGCCTCCGGGCACGGTCCGGACAGGTTCCTCGGGCAGACGCTGATGGGCGTGCTGCGGTTCGCCGGGCAGATCCGGGCGGCGTTCGCGGCGTACGCGGCGCGGCACGGCGGTGACCGGGTGGTGGTCGTGGTCGACCAGTTCGAGGAGGCGTTCACGCTGTCCTCGGACGAGAACCGGTTGCAGGTGTTCGTCCAGGCGCTGAACGTGGCGTGCACGCCCGCGGTGCCCGGCGGCACGCCGTCCGCGCTGGTGCTGGTCGGCGTGCGGGCCGACTTCTACGGCCGCTGCCTGGCGTACCCGGAGCTGGCCGACGCGTTGCAGGACCGGCAGATGGTGCTCGGCCCGATGACGTCGGCGGAGCTGCGGGAGGCGGTGTCGCGGCCCGCGAAGGCGGCGGGCCTGCAACTGGAGCCCGGGCTGATCGAGCTGATGCTGCGCGACCTCGGCGTGCGCAGCGGGCGCGCGCAGGGGCGGGCAGGACAGGGCGCGTACGACGCGGGCGCGTTGCCGCTGCTGTCGCACGCCCTGCTGGCCACCTGGCAGCGCCGGGCCGCGGGCAAGCTGACCATCGCGGGCTACCGCTCGGCGGGCGGCATCCAGGGCGCGGTCGCGGCCACCGCGGAACGGGCGTGGGCCGACCTCGCGCCGGAGGCGCAGCAGGCCGCGCGGCCGTTGCTGCTGCGGCTGGTCCGCGTCGGCGAGGACACCCAGGACACCCGCCGCCGCTCCACCCGGCACGAGCTGGTCGACCAGGCGTCGAACCGGGCCGCCGGCGAGGAGGCGCTGGAGGTGCTGGCGCGGGCCCGGCTGGTCACGCTCGACGCGGGGTCGGTGGAGATCACGCACGAAGCGCTGCTCCAGGCGTGGCCGCGGCTGCGCAGCTGGATCGACCAGGACCGGGAGGGCCAGCTGCTGCGGCAGCGGCTGGAGGAGGACGCGGCGACCTGGGCGGGCCAGGACCGCGACTCGTCGCTGCTCTACCGGGGCGCGCGGCTGGAGACCGCGCGGCACTGGGCGGACGCGGCGGGCCCCGAGGGGGTGACCGGCACCGCCCAGGACTTCCTCGCGGTGTCGACGCAGTACCGCAGGCGCGCGGCGTGGGGCAGGCGGGCCGCGGTGGCGTGCGTGGTCGTGCTGGCGCTCATCGCCGCGACGGCCGCCGTGCTGGCCGTGCGGCAGCGCGACGACGCGGTGTTCCGGCAGGTGGTGGCGGAGGCGGACCGGTTGCAGGAGTCCGACCCGTCGGCGTCGGCGCAGCTGACCCTGGTCGCGCACCGGATGCGGCCCGACGACCAGGAGGTGCGGACCCGGCTGCTGTCCACGCAGGCGACGCCGCTGGCGGTGCCGCTGGTCGGGCACACCGGCCCGGTGTACCTCACGTCCTACTCCCCGGACGGGAGGTTCCTGGCCACCGCGAGCTTCGACGAGACCGTGCGGCTGTGGGACCTGCGCGACCGGGACAACCCCGTGCAGCTCGGCCCGCCGCTGCCCGGCCACCGCAGCTGGGTGTCCTCCGCCGTGTTCAGCCCCGACGGCAGGACCCTGGCCACCGCGGGCGACGACGCCACCGTGCGGCTGTGGGACGTCAGCGACCCGGAACGGCCGCGCTCGCTCGGCGAGCCGTTGCGGGGCGACAACGACACCGTCTACCTGCTGGCGTTCACGCCCGACTCCCGGACGCTGGTCACCGCCAACGGCGACCGCACGGCGCGGCTGTGGGACGTGTCCGACCCGGCCGAGCCCCGGCCGCTGGGCGAGCCGCTGGGCGGGCACACCAGGCCGGTGCGCTCGATCGCGGTCAGCCCGGACGGCGCGCTGCTGGCCACCGGGGGCGACGACCGGACCGTGGTGGTGTTCGACGTGCGCGACCCCGCCCACCCGGAGCAGGTCGGCGAGCCGATCACCGGGTTCGAGAACACCGTGCACTCGCTGGCGTTCAGCCCGGGTAGCCGGTTGCTGGCGGGCGGTGGCGAGGACCACAGCGTGCGGCTGTTCGACCTGGCGGACCCGGCGGCGCCGAGGCCCGTCGGACGGCCGCTGATCGACCACGCCGAGGGCGTGTGGTCGGTGGCGTTCAGCCCGAGCGGCCGGGTCCTCGCGGCGGCCGGCGCCGACGGCACCACCCGGCTGTGGAACATCACCGACCCGGCGCACCCCATCCCCCTCGGTCAGCCGCTGACGGGCCGCAACGGCATCGTGTACGCGGTGTCGTTCAGCCCGGACGGCCGCACCCTGGCCACCGGCAGCCAGGACTCCGTGGTGCGGCTGTGGTCCCTGCCGCCCGGCGTGCTCGTCGGGCACTCGGCGCGCACCATCGGTCCCCGCTTCACCCCCGACCACCACCACCTCGTGTCGGCGGCCGAGGACGAGACGATCCGGGTGTGGGACATCGGCGACCAGGCCGTGCCGAAGTCGACCGCCGTGGTCTCGCACGGCGCGGGGGTGTGGTCGCTGGCGTTGAGCGACGACGGCGTCACGCTGGCCAGCGTGAGCGACAAGACGGTGCGGCTGTGGGACCTCACCGACCCGCACGACCCCAGACCGCTCGGCGAGCCGATCGAGGTGGGCACCCGCTACAGCTCGCCGGTGGCGTTCCGGGCCGACGGCCGCGTCCTGGTCACCGGTTCCGACGACAACTCCGTGCAGCTGTGGGACATCAGCGACCGCGGGCGACCGGAGCCGCTCGGCCTCCCGCTCGTCGGCCACGACGCGTACGTGCACTACGTGGGGTTCACCCCGGACGGGAAGACGCTGGTCACGGCCAGCGCGGACAAGACCGTGCGGCTGTGGAACGTGACCGACCCGGCCACCGCCCAGCCGATCGGCCGGCCGCTGACCGGGCACGACAGCGCGGTGCGCGCGGGCGACATCAGCCCCGACGGCCGCACCCTGGCCACCGCGGGCGACGACCGGACGATCCGGCTGTGGGACCTGACCGTGCCGAACCGGGTCAAGCCGATCGGCGCGCCGCTGACCGGGCACGTCGAGGCGGCGGTGACGGTGGCGTTCAGCCCGGACGGGCGGACGCTGGCCAGCGGCGGGGAGGACCGCACGATCCGGCTGTGGGACGTGCACGACCTCCAGCGCCCCACCCCCGTCGGCCAGGTGCTGACCGGGCACGACGGCGGGTTGCGGGACATCGCGTTCAGCCCGGACGGCCGCAGGCTGGCGTCCACCAGCTCCGACAGCACGGTCCGGGTGTGGGACCTCGACCTTCAGCACGTGATCAGCCGGATCTGCCTCAAGACCAAGGGCGTGCTGCCGAAGGAGCGGTGGGACGAGCACCTGCCGCAGCTGGACTACGAGCCGCCCTGCCCCTGACCCCTCCTCGGGCGCCCACCCCACCCCGAACCCCCGACTGGTCCAGACCGCATCCGGGCGCGGCCGGCCGGGTCGCGCGCCGGACCGGGCCCGGCCACCCGCCGACCTGCGGTTCGGGGCGCCGCCGGACCCCGTCCCGGCCGACCGCGGGCCGGTGAAGGTGAAATCCGCTCGTGGACTTCCGGTCGATCGTGACTACGTTCTACAGATCATGCGTCTACTTGCCAGGGTGGGGAGCCTGAAAGCGGCGGTCACGGCGCTGACCGGGATCACCGCGCTCTACATGGCTCTCGTCGCGTTCGGGAACATCACCGACTACGAGACCAACCACGCGTTCGTCCAGCACGTGTTCGCGATGGACACCACGTTCGGCTCGCCCAGCACGTCGTGGCGCGCCATCACGAACCCGGCCGTGGTGACCGCGGCCTACGTGCTGATCATCATCTGGGAGGCGGTCACCGCGCTGGTGCTGCTGGCCGGCCTGGTCGCCTGGCTGCGCCGCCGGGAGGACCTGGCGCGCCGGCTGTCGTCGACGGGCTGGGTGATGCAGGCGCTGCTGTTCGGCGGCGGCTTCATCGCGATCGGCGGCGAGTGGTTCCTCATGTGGCAGTCCAAGGACTGGAACGGGTTGTCGGCCGCGTTCCAGAACTTCGTGATCGCCGCGCTCGGCCTCATCCTGCTGCACGCGGGCAAGCGCGACTGAGTCGAGACCGCTCCGGCACGAACGCGGTGAGCGTCCGCCGGACCTCCGCGCCGGTGCTGCCAGGCCGGCGCGGGCTGCGGTCTCTAGCCGACGATCTGGCGGAGCTGGTCCAGCAGCTCGGCCCGGCTGGTGCAGCCGAGCCGCTGCCGGATGCGGGCCACGTGGTGCTCGACCGTCTTGGCCGAGATGAACAGCCGGTCGCCGACCTGCTTGTAGGTCAGCCCGTTGACGACCAGCTCGGCCACCTCGCGCTCGCGGTCGCTGAGCTTGCCCGCGTCGGCCGCCTCCACGGCCGGTTCGGGCTGCCTGCGCGTGGTCGCGGAGGTGCGCCCCTGGAGCAGTCGGGCGCAGTCCAGGAGCCGCACCATCGCCTGGCGGTCCGACGTCCGGATCGCGGCCTGGCCCGCCAGCCTGGCCGCGTCCCACCACTGGCCGACCGCCTGCAAGCCGCGCGCGGACTCCTCGACCTGGTCGGCGTCCACCTTGCCCGCCACCACGTCGAGCCAGCTCTCCGCCGCCGTCGACACGATCCGGGCGTACCGGCTCCGGTCCCGGCACGCGGCCAGCGACGCGGCGTGCTCCTCGGCGACGGACGCCTCCTCGGCGATGATCGCCGCGTGCAGCGCGCTCCAGTGCAGCGGCACGGCCCACAGGCTCGGCTCGCCCAGGTCCCGCAACAGGGTCCGCGCGGCGGCGAGGTGCGGCGCCAGCCGGTGCTGGTCGCGCAGCCGCGCGGCGGCGGTGGCGAACTCGCCGAGCGGCAGGAACGTGAACAGGTCCACGGGGTGCCTCAGCACCGCCTCGCACGCCTGCTCCCACGTCCGCTTCAACGTCGCCAGGTCGCTGTCGCGCCGCGCGACGCCGATCTCCAGCGCCACCGCGAACAGCCAGTCGCGCGGTTCCAGCGGGCGGCCGGCCTTCCGCAGCGCCACCAGCGCTTCCCTGGCCTGCGCGAGGTTGCCGCGCTGCATCGCGATCCACGCCCGCAGCAGCCGGTGCCGCACGACCATCAGCGCGCCGCCCGAGGACGTCGCCATCGCCCGGTCCAGCACCGATTCCGCGACGCCCGGCTCACCGCTGTGCAGCGCCACCAGCGCGGCCAGCGCGGCGGGCGTGTCCGGTAGCAGCACGGCGCCACCGGCCGGTTCGAGCAGGCCCGCCGCACGCACCAAAGTGGACAGCGAGGTGGTCGCGGACGACGTCACCGACTCCACCACGCCTTGCGCCATCAGGGAAGCGCCGCCGTCGAGCATGGTCGGCGGCGCGACGGGCAGCGCCGCGGTCGGCAGCCGCCCGGTGCCGACCTGGCCGATCACCGCGAACGCCGACGACGTCGAGCTCGGCGACCAGCGGTGCAGCTCCGTGCTGCGGGCCAGCTGTCCCCGGTGCGCCAACGCGATGGCGGCCACTTCCGCCGCCGCGCCCCGGTGCGCGGTGTCCCCGCTGGAGATCACCCGGTCCGCGAGCCGCAGCGCCGCGTCGAGGTCGCCCGCCATGGCCGAGGCCACCGCCCGCCGCACGGCCACGTCGGCGCCCGCCGTGCCGATGGCGGCCAGCAGCCGGGCCGCCAACGCCGGTTCCGCGGCCAGCGCCTCGTCGGCCGCCGCCCGGAACGCCTGCGCCATCCCCGGCCCGGCGACCCCGGTCCGGTCGTCCTCACCGCCGACGTCGACCAACGGCCGCACCAGGTCGAGCACGGGACCGCCGGACCGCAGTTGCAGCTCGACCAGCCGCTGCCGCACGGCGATCCGCCGATCGGCCCGGCTCAGCGTGGCCACCGCCAGCCGGGCGACGGGCAGCAACGTCCCGTCGGCCGCGACCAGGCCGGTGGCCCGGCCCGCCTCGATCACGTCGCCGACCGCGTCGGCGTCGACCCCGAGCAGCCCGCCGAGCAGGTCCAGCCGCAGCGCCGCGCCCGCCTCGGCGGCCAGCAGGTACTTGCGCACGTCGGCGTCCAGCCAGTCCAGGTCGGCCCGGAACGACGCCACCACCTCGGGCGTCACCTCCGCCGCGGTCAGTCCGGCCAGCCGCCGCACGAACCGCGGCACGCCACCGGTCTGCTGGTGCACGAAGTCCGCCAGGCCCCGCGCGGACGCGGGCAGCACCGCCCGCACCTGCTCCCGGGTGAACGGCTCCAGCATCAACGACGGGCGCGCCCGCCCGGCCGCCTCGGCCAACGCCGCCAGCGCGCGCGACCGCGGCCACGGTCGGTAGGCCACCACGACGTGCTCGTCCCCCCGTTCGACGAGCGAGCGCAGCGCCGACAGCTCGGCGTCCGGCAGCAGGTGCGCGTCGTCCACGACCGCGGCCGGCGCGCCGACCTCCTCGAACGCCCGGGTGATCTCCCGCAGCACGGTGGTCTTGCCGTACCCGCCGGGCGCGACCACGCCCAGCCGGAGCACCGGCCCGGAGCCGGCGGCTGCCGCCGCGACGGCGTCCAGGACCTGTGCGACCTGGTGGGACAGCACCGGACGGGCGATCGCGCTCGGGCTCAACGGCCATCCTCGCTGTCACGGGCGCGGCGCCCACCGGTCGGCACGAGCCCGCGCACGACGCGCTTCACGGTGCGCCGTTCCGGCAGGTCGAGCGGTGTGATGTCGACGGGCGGGCGGGGCGGCGGCGCGGTGAGCTCCGCCGCCGGCGCTTCCGGACCACCCACGGGGAACCTCAGCAGCGGGTCGTCGTCGCGGACCATGACCGAGGTCTCGATCGGCTCGGGCTCGGCGTCGGGCCCGATCACGAGCCTGCGCGCGGCCAGCGCCGCACCCTTCACCACCGACGTCTCGGGCGCGGCCTCCAGCACCACCCGGCCGGGCACGGACGCCGCGACCAGCGGGATGCGGGCGCTGCCGCCCACGAGCACGGTCATCTCCACGTCACCGGCGACCCTGGCGAAGACGGCGGCGGCCTGCTCCACGTCCGGCCGGATCAGGTCCTCGAACCGCGCGCGGGTGATCGGCACGTCCACCGGCCCGGACGGCAGGTGCACCGGGATCGACGTCTCCACCGCGCCCGACAGCACCCGCTTGGCCGCCTCGCAGTCGCGCCGCAGCCGGGCGAGCAGGCCGCGGGTGCGGGGGTCGTCGGCGTCCAGCTCCGCCAACGCCCGGCCGAGCGAGGTCCGCACGTGCGCGAACACCGCGTCGTCGAAGTCCGCGCCGGCGGCCTGGTCGACCCCCTCGGCGGTGTTGAGCAGCTCGAACCCCCGGCCGACCGCCGCCGCGCCGAACCCGTGGCTGCCGAGGCTGAACACGCCGAGCGACCCGGCGAACGACCGGGTGTACGCGTGGTTCTCGGCCGCCGCGACGGGTTCCGGCACCAACGACGCCGCCACGCCGAGCGACCGCAGCGCCCGGTGCGCCAGGCCCTTGGCGTGGGCGCCCCAGCCGGACGGGTGCGCGAGCACGACGTGCGCGGGCCGCTCGCCCTCGCGGGCGGCCACCTGGTCGACCACCCACCTGACCACGAGCGCGGTCAGCTCCTCCGCCGGGAAGCTCTCGGCGACGCCGTCCGCGCCGAGCACGACCGGCACCGGGTCGCCGACCCGGCGGCCGAAACCGGTGGCGGTCCACCGCGGGTCGCCCGGCTCGCCGACCGCGAACGCGCCGTCCGGCAGGAGCTGGAGCGTCGACGCCACCCCGCCGCCAGGACCGCCGAGGCCGACCACCTCGGGCTCGCCGCGCCCGGCCCCGCCCAGCCTGCACACGGCGGCGGCGGTGCGCGTGGTGCCCACGTCGACCCCGAGGACGTATGGCAACCCGGAGCCTCCTCACTCACCTGAACGATCTACCGGCAGTACCTACACGGGTGACGAGATGGTCACAAGGTGATCCCCTAATCCCCTAGGGAGTGAACGAGAAGCACCCCACAGTGGTTGCGGCATCTACTGGGAGTAATCCCCGATGGCCGGTGATCCCCCCGCTCCTACCGTGATCACCACGCCGGGCCTCACCCCTGCCGGACCGGCTACCCGCGTCCTACTCGACCAGGAGACATCCACCATGGGCTCCAGCCCCACCACGTTGCACGACTTCGTTCTCGACCTGCTCAGCGACCCGACCGCGCTGGCCGACTTCCAGGCCGACGCCGAGGGCACCCTGGCGAAGGCGGGCCTGAGCGACATCAGTGCCCTGGACGTGCAGGAAGTCATCCCGCTGGTGCTCGACTACGTGCCGACCGGGGGCCTGCCCGCCCTCGACGGCTCGCTGCTCGAGGACCTGCCGCTCGACCTGGTCGACGCGGGCCAGGCCGGCGCGATCTTCCAGCTCAAGGCCGTCACGGACCAGCTCGCGGTGTCGGGTGCCACCGGCGCCGGCGACGTCAAGGCCGCCGTGGCGGGCACGCTCAGCGCGGACGCCGACGGCCTGTCCGTCTTCGGCGGCGTCTCGAGCTGGGACCTGCTGGACGGGGCCGCCTCGGCGGAGCTGACGGTCGAGGGTGACTTCTCCGCGGTGGGCGACGTGACCGACACCCTGGACGGCACGACGCACACCGCCACCGGTCAGGTCTCGGACCTGACCGGCACGGCGACCGGCACGCTGGACGGCGCCGTCGCCACCGCCGGTGGGGTCACCGGCTCGCTGCCGGGCGCGGAGGGCCTGACCAGCACCGCGTTCGGCGCCGTCGACACGCTCCACGGCGTGATCGGCGACGTGACCGGTGGCCTCACCGGCTCGCTGCCCGTCGGCGACCTCGGCGCCGTCGCGGGCCTGGACGACGCCCTGGGCGGCGTGTCCGGCTCCGCCGACTTCGACACCCACGGCGCCGCTCCCCTGGCCGACGTCACCGGCGCGGTCGCGGGCGTGGCGGACACCGCCGGCCTCGGCGGCGCGGTGAGCAACGTCACCGGCACGGTCGACGGCCTCGACCTGCCGGTCGTCGACTCGCTCGACCTGGACGACCTGCTCTTCTGAGACTGGTCGACCACCGGGGGGCCGGTCCCGCGCAGCCGCGGGACCGGCCCTCCTCTCGTTCCCGGAACGTGCCCGGAGCGTGTCCGGACTTTCACCCGGACGGGTTTTACCGGCACACTCTGCGGGGTGATGTCCGCGCCTTGGCTCGACGTGCTCGACGACACGATCCGGGCTTGCGCCGCGCACCACCGGCCCGACCTGGCCGAACGGTTGCGCGACAAGCGCGCCCGCCAGCTGGACCCCAAGCTCCGCGTGCTCGTGATCGGCGAGCCGAAGCAGGGCAAGAGCCAGCTCGTGAACGCGATGGTGAACGCCCCGGTCTGCGCGGTGGGTGACGACGTCACGACCACCGTCCCCACCTTCGTGCAGCACGCGGAGACCCCGTCGGCGGCACTCGTACGCGGCGCGTCCATCGCGAACACCCCCACCGAGCGCATCCCCGTGCCCTTGGACCAGCTCGCCGACGAGGTGGGCGGCCGGCACCACGGCGGCGACGTCGTGCGCGCCGAGGTCGGCATCCCGCGAGCCCTGCTGGACTCGGGCCTGGTGCTGATCGACACGCCGGGCGTGGGCGACCTGCGTCCCGCGCACACCGCGAGCACGTTCGCCGCGCTGCTCCAGGCCGACGCCGTGCTCATGGTCTCCGACGCGACGGCCGAGCTGACCGGTTCGGAGCTGGAGCTGATCAAGCAGGTCATGACGTCGTGCCCGAACGTGGTCGTGGTCCTCACCAAGATCGACATCACGGCGCAGTGGCGGCGGGTCCTGGAGCGCAACCGGGCGCACCTGGCCCGCGCGGGCGTGACCGCGAAGCTGGTGCCGGTGTCCGCCGCGCTGCGCCTGCGCGCGGCCAGGACCGGGGACAAGGCGCTCAACGCCGAGTCCGGCTTCCCCGAGCTGCTGGCCTGCGTGCGGCAGGACATCGTGGCCGCCGCCGACCACCTGGCCCGCCGCACGGTCGCGGTCACCGCCGCGTCGGCGATCAAGCAGCTGGTCGCGCCGGTGCGCGAGGAGCTGTCCGCCCGCGCCGCGCAGGGGCCGGAGAGGACGATCGCCGCGCTCAACGAGGCGCAGCGCCGCATCGACGAGCTGCGCCGCCGGTCCGCGCGCTGGCAGACCGTGCTGGCCGACGAGATGGCCGACCTGGTCTCCGACATCGAGTACGACCTGCGCGACCGCACCCGCAAGATCATCCGCGAGGTGGACCGGACGTTCGAGACCGCCGACCCGGCGCTGGGCTGGGACACGTTCGAGGCCTGGCTGGAGGACAACCTCACCGAGGCCGCCACCACGAACTTCGCCTGGCTGCTCGACCGCTCGGAGTGGGTGGCCGAGAAGGTCGCCAGGAGCTTCCCGGTCGTCCGCGACGACCTGCTGCCCGAGTCGGTCTTCCCGGACGACGTGCTCGACCGGGTCGCGCCGATGGACAAGCCGGTCATCGAGAAGTTCGGGGTGGCGCAGAAGGCGTTCACCGGCCTGAAAGGCTCCTACGGCGGCGTGCTGATGTTCGGCCTGGCCACCAGCCTCGCCGGGATGCCGCTGATCAACGCGATCTCGCTGGGCGCGGGCGCGCTGTTCGGCGGCAAGTCGATCATCGACGAGAGCGACCAGCGGCTGCGGCGCAGGCAGGCCGCCGCCAAGGCCGCCGCCGCCCGGCACGTGGACGACTTCTTCCTCAAGTTCAGCAAGGACTGCCGCGACGCGGCCCGGCACGTCCAGCGCAGCCTGCGCCACCACTTCGCCGCGCTAGCCGAGGAGTTGCAGGAGACGCTGCTCGAATCGGCCCGCAGCGCCCGCCGCGCGGTGCAGGACGACACCGCCGAGCGGGAGCGCCGCCACCGGGACGCCAAGCGGGAGCTGGACGACCTCGTGCAGCTCTACCACCGGGTCCAGGCGCTCGCGGGGGGCCAGGCGCCACCGCTGGGGATCAGCGCGTGACGCCTTCGGGCGAGGCGGGCGGCGGCGTGGCGCTGGAGGACGAGGTCTGGGCGTTGATCGAGGACGCCCTGGTGGTCTACCGGGACAGCCCGCGCGCGGTCGCGTGGCTGCGCGGGCACCAGGCGCGGTTCGGCGAGCCGGTGCGCGTGGCCGTGGCGGGCGCGCCGCGTTCGGGCAAGTCGACGGTGGTCAGCGCGTTGATCGGCGAGGAGTTCGCGCCGACCGGCGCCACCACGTGGTACCAGGACGGGCCCCGGCCCAGGGCGCACGTCGGCCAGTACGAGGTGCCGGTGGTCCGCCGTGACGGCAAGGCGTTCGTGGACGCGCCGGACGCCGAGCGCGTGACCGTCGAGTGGCCGTCCCGGTCGTTGCGCGACCTGACCCTGATCGACACGCCGGCGGGCGCGCCGGTCGAGCACGTCTACGGCGAGGCCGACGCGGTGCTGTACCTGACCCGGCACATGCACACCGCGGACGCGCGGTTCCTCCAGACCGCGCACGACCACCCGGTGGCGCGGGTCGCCCCGGTGAACACGGTGCTGGTGCTGTCGCGGGCCGACGAGATCGGCGGCGGCCGGATCGACGCGCTGTCGTCGGCCAAGCAGATCGCCCGCCGGTACCGGCGCGAGGCGACGGTGACCCCGTTGTGCCAGAACGTGGTCGCGGTGGCGGGGCTGCTCGCGGTGGCCGCGCGCACCCTGCGGGCGGAGGAGTTCGCCGCGCTGACCGCGCTGGCGTCGTTGGCGCGCGCGGAGTTGGACGACCACCTGCTGTCCGCGGACCGGTTCGTCGGCGAGGACTTCCCGGTGCGGCTGGAGCCGGCGGCGCGGCGGGGCCTGGTGGATCGGTTCGGCATCTTCGGCGTGCGGCTGACGACGACGTTGATCCGGCAGGGCTTCGACACGCAGGTGAAGCTGACCGGGCAGCTGGTGCAGCGCAGCGGGCTCGGCGAGCTGCGCGACTCGATCGGCGTCTACTTCACCGAGCGGCGGGAAGTGCTCAAGGCGCGGTCCGCGCTGCTGGGCCTGGACGTGGTGCTGCGCGCCGAGCCCCGGCCCGGTTCGGTCGGGTTGGCGGCGTCGGTGGAGCGGATCCTCGCCTCGGCGCACGACTTCCGGGAGCTGCGGCTGCTGGCCGCGTTGCAGGGCGGGCGCACGCGGCTGCCGGGTGACCTGGAGGCCGAGGCGTCGCGGTTGGTGGGCGGGTTGGGGACGAACCCGCTGGTGCGGCTGGGGATGGAGTACGAGCCGACGGAGGGCGAGCTGCGGCACGCCGTGCTGGAGACGCTGGGGCGGTGGCGGGAGCTCGCGGCGGACCCGGCGCTGGACCACGGGCAGCGGCGGGCGGCGGCCGTGGTCGTGCGCAGTTGCGAGGGGATGCTGGCGCAGCCGGTCGGGTGACCCGCCGACCTCAGCCCAGGGCCGCCGCCACCGCGCGGACGGCGGCGGACGGGGTCCGGCGCGGGTCCGTGACCAGGAACAGCGTGCTGTCGGGCAGTTCGCGGACGCGCTGGAGCGTGCCCGCGTCCAGGTGCTCGGCCACCGCGACGCGGGGCAGCACGGTCCAGCCCAGCCCGGCCACCACGCACGACCGCACGGCCTCGATGCTGCCGAACCGGGTGATGCTCGGCGTCGCGGGCAGGTCGCGCACGAACCGGTCGCTGTAGGAGCAGCCCTCCTCCAGCAGGAAGTACCGCTCGTCGAGCACCACGCCGGGCGCGGACACCAGCTCGATCGGCTCCACGCCGACGGCGGTCACCTTCAGACCCGGCGCGACCAGCGAGTCCTCCAGCACCAGCGCCAGGTCCAGGGTGCCGTTGCGGACGCCGGCCAGGGCCTGGCGGGTGCCCGCCGGCGAGAGGTGCACGGAGATGCCCGGCCAGCGCATCGCCACGTCCGCGACGCGTTGCGGCAACCGGTAGGCGCAGACCGACTCGGGCGCGGCTATCCGCACGTCGCCCTCCACCGCCGTGCTGCCGCGCACGGCGTCGCGCAGGCGTTGCTCGGAGGTGAGCACCTCGCGGGCGTGCTCGACGGCCTGCCGGCCCGCCTCGGTCAGCCGGGCGCCGCTGGGCAGCCGGTCGAACAGGCGCGCGCCCAGGTGCCGTTCCAGGGCTTTGACCTGGCTCGTCACCGTGGATTGCACGAGGTGCAGCTCCGCCGCGGTGGCGGTGAAGCTGCCCGTGCGCGCGAGCACCAGGAGGGTGCGCAGGAGGCGGGTGTCCACCAGATCGACAATACCGATCGGAGCCATCGCAGGGAATCGTTGGACTCGATGGTGAGTGGTGGGAGAAGCTGTCCGCATGAACGACGTGCGGGAACCCGCGACGCAGGAGCCGACCGTGCTCCGCTACAGCGCTTTCACCACCGACCCCGCCGGCGGCAACCCGGCCGGTGTCGTGCTCGACGCTACCGGCCTGGACGAGGGGGCGATGCTGCGGATCGCCGCCGACGTCGGCTACTCCGAGACCGCGTTCCTGTTCCCGCGCGGTGGCGGGTCGGAGTTCGACGTGCGGTACTTCAGCCCGTTGGTCGAGGTGCCGTTCTGCGGTCACGCGACCGTGGCGTCGGCGGTCGCGCTGGAGCGGGCGGGGACGGTGCGGTTCCACACGCCGGCGGGGCTGGTGGAGATCGCCGCGACGCCCGGGCGGGCGAGCCTGACCAGCGTGCCGACGTCGTCCGTCCCGGCACCGGACGGTGACGTGGCGGAGGCGTTGCGCGCGCTGGGGTGGTCGGCCGAGGACCTCGACCCCCGGTACCCGGCGCACTGGGCGTTCGGCGGGTCGAGGCACCTCGTGCTGGCGGTGCGCACGCGGGAGCGGTTGGCGGCGTTGGCGTACGACTTCGACGCGCTGGGCGACCTGCTGCGGGCCAACGACGCGGTGACCGCGCAGCTGGTGCACCAGCGGGGCGAGGACGTGTTCGACGCGCGCGACCCGTTCCCGGTGGGCGGGGTGGTGGAGGACCCGGCGACCGGGTCGGCCGCGGCGGCGTTCGGCGGGTACCTGCGGGCCGTCGGGCAGGTCGGGCGGCCCAGGGCGATCACCATCCACCAGGGCGTGGACATGGGTCGGCCCAGCCTGCTGGAGATCGCGGTCTCGCCCGACGACCCGCGGGTCACCGTGACCGGGGCGGCGGTGCGGATCCCGGTCGACGCCTGAACCCGGCAACCGCCGGACCCGGTCCACCTCCGAACCGGTCGACGCCGAACGGACCACCGCCGATCCAGGTCAGCCCTGGACGCGTTCCAGGACGACGATCGGGATCTCGCGGTCGGTCTTCTCGGCGTACTCGTCGTAGGCCGGCCACACCTCGGTCATCAGCTTCCAGAGCTTCGCGCGCTCCTCACCGGTCGCGGTGCGCGCCGTGGCCCGGAAGACGTCCGCCTTCACCTGCACCTCGGCCTCGTTGCGCTCGCTCAGGTTGCGGTACCAGGCGGGGTGCTCCGGCGCGCCGCCGTACGACGCGACGACCACGTAGGCGTCGCCGTAGGGCTGGTAGATCAACGCGGTCCGGCGGGGCTTGCCGGACTTCCGGCCGACCGTGGTCAGCAGGAGCGTGAAGACACCGGGCTGCCACTCGTGCCCCTCCGCGCCGCCGGACTCGACGTACTTGCGGATGTGCTCGTTCACCCAATCGACAGGGCTGTCCAGGACTGACATGCCTTGAAGTTACCCACAACGCGGCGGGACCGCCGGTCGTCCGCTCCGCGGTCACGACCGGCGGCCCCGGCCCGCTCAGTAGATCTGGCTCGCGTGACGCATCTGAATCTCCTCGGTCGCAGGGGAACCTGGCCAACTATGACCGGGCACAGGGCTGGCGGCTCATGCGAAAGGGGGATAGAAGAGCGTTATGCCCGAGCTCGAACTGCGCCACCTGCGCGCGGTGTGCGCGATCGCCGAAGAAGGCAGCCTCACCAAGGCCGCCTCGCGCCTGGGGCTCACGCAACCCGCGATGAGCGCCCAGCTGCGGACCGTCGAACGGATCGTGGGCGGTCGGCTGTTCGACCGGACGCCCGGCGGCTCCCTGCCCACCGACCTCGGCAAGCAGGTCGTCGGCACGGCCCGGCTGGTGCTCGACGAGGTCGCGCAGCTCGTCTCGCTGGCCCGCGCGCGGACCGGGGACGGCACCCCCGGCCCGCTGCTGGTGGGCGGGGTGCCCACCTTGTTCTTCGGGCACTTCGTGGAGGAGCTGCGCCGGGTGATCCCCTGTTCGGAGGTCCGCACCGAGATCACCCCCGGCGCGTCGGGCCTGCTCGAACTGCTGGTGTCGGGGCAGGTGCAGCTGGGCGTGCTGGACCGGTTCGAGGGGCTGGAGCGGCGGGAGCTGCGCGGGCTGGAGCTGCGGCGGCTGGTGAGCGAGCCGCAGTTCGTGGCGCTGCCGGAGGACGACCCGCTGGCCACGCGGGACGACGTCGACCTCGCCCGGTTGGCCGACCGGGACTGGGTCGCGCCGCCGGACGAGTTCGTCGGCAACCGGCTCCAGGTCTTCACGGCGTGCGCGGCGGCCGGGTTCACGCCCCGGTTCACCCACCACGTGAACGAGGCGAGCACCGCCCGCGGCCTGGTCGCCAACGGCGCGGTGTCGTTCGCGCTGCCGCAGTCGCGCGGCGGGGACGGGATCGTGATCCGGCCGCTGCGCGGCGCGCCGCTGATGGTGGACCTGATGCTGGCCACCCGCCGCGAGGGGCCCGCCGCCGGGCGGGCCCACGACGTGTTCGCCGCCGCGGCCCGGGCGTACCGCGCGGTGCTGCCCCGCAACCCGGGGTACGCGAAGTGGTGGGACGAGCACCCCGAAGCGCACCGGGAGATCGACGCGGCGCTGGCGGCCGGCGGTTAGCCCCGGAGCGCGTCCTCGATGGTGCGCGGCGCGCGGCCGATCAGCTTCTCCAGGTCGGGGCGGACCTCGGCGAGCGCGCCGCGGCCGATGTTGACCTCGATGTCGGCCAGCAGCTCGGCGAGGAAGTCCGGCAGGCCGAAGCCCTTCAGCCCGGCGACGCGGTCGGTCGCACCCACCTTCTCGTGCGTGGTGCCCGCCAGCGCGGCCAGCTCGTCGAAGCTCCACGCCCGCGGGCCGGTCAGCTCGTAGACCGCGTTCTCGTGGCCGGGGGTGCCGAGCACGACGGCGGCGGCCAGCGCCAGGTCGTCCCGGGACGCGCTGGCGATGCGCCCGTCGCCCGTGGCGCTGACGATCGGCCCGGGCCCGTGGGGGAGGTAGTTCTCGTGGTACATCCCGTTGCGCAGGAAGGTGAACGGGATCCCGGTGGCGCGGATCGCCTCTTCGGTCGCCTTGTGCACCGCGGCCAGCGCGAGCGGCGAGGTGTCCGCGTCCGTGACGGACGTGTAGACGATGTGACGCACGCCGGCGTCGACGGCTGCCTGGACCGCCTTGCGGTGGAGTCGGACGCGGATCTCGTCCGGCCCGTCGATCGACACCAGCAGCAGCGTCTCCACGCCGGCGAACGTGTCGGCGAGGGGGCCGTCGAAGTCGCCCGGCCGGACCTCGACGCCCAGGCCCTCGGCCTTGCGCGGGTCGCGGACGGAGACGGCGAGCCGGTCGGCCGGGAGGCGGGTCAGGGTGTGCTTCAGGATCAGGGAGCCCAGGTGGCCGGTCGCGCCGGTGATCAAGGTCGTCATGCGGCAAACCGTAGGTGGGGTGCTAACTATTCGTAAGTACCTACCTCAAAGTTTGGTACTTACGAGTCAGAAAGCATCCAGGTAGGGTCGTTGCCATGGAACTGCGTGGTGACGTGTACGACCGCAACTGCCCTACTCGGGTGATCGCGAATCACGCCACGGGGCAGTGGGGCAGCCTGGTGCTCGGCAAGCTCCTGGACGACGGTGGCGGCACGAAGAGGTTCGGCGAGCTGCGCCGGGCGGTGACCGGGATCAGCGAGAAGATGCTCGCGCAGACCTTGCAGGCGCTGGAGCGCGACGGGCTGGTGCGCCGCGAGGTCCACCCCGTGATCCCGCCGCGGGTGGACTACTCCCTCACGCCGCTGGGCGCCCACGCGGCGAAGCAGATCACCGGGTTGTTCGGCTGGATCGAGGAGAACCTGCCGAACTTCATGGCGGCGCAAGAGGAGTACGACGCGCGACGGGCCGAGAACGTGTGACGGGTCACGTTCACACCTCCGACCTGTGTGCACGTCACAAGACCCCTTAGGCGGGGATTCACGCAGGGGAAGGGTGAAAGATCCGACCTCTTACTCCCGCCAAAAACCAACGACCGGTGAATTCCCGGTGTGGTTTGCCAGAATGGGAGCCATGACGCAGCCCTTCACGGACGACAGTCACCCGGCCGAGCCCTATCCGGGAGCTCGGCCGGGACACTGCTTCGTGCACCTCGACGGCGCCGGCTGGCCGGTCACGCCCGATCCCGGCGCCGATTCCGGGTGGCGGGTCGCCCCCGACGGGCAGGACCTGGACGACTGGCTCGCGACGCACGGCGAACCGCCGCTCGCGGGCCGGCTGCCGGTGCTGGCCTACGGCTCCAACGCCAACCCGGCCAAGGTGACGTGGCTGCGCGAGGAGCTCGGGTTGGCCGGCCCGGCGGTCGTGCTGAGGGCCCGGTGCGACGGGCTCGCCGCCGTGTGGGCCGCGGGACTGCGCAAGACCGACGGCCAGCGACCGGCGACCCTCGCCGCCGCGCCGGGCGTCGAGGAGGAGCACGCGGTGTGGTTCGCCACCGCGGAGCAGCTGCGCGTGCTGGACCGCTGCGAGGGCCGCGGGCTGCGGTACCGGCTGGTCCGCGTGCACACCGGCCGGGTGACGTTGTTCAACGGTGGCGTGGTGGATTCGGTGCTCGCCTACACCGGTGCGGGGACGAGGCGGATGCCGTTGCTGGTCAACGGCCGGGCGGTGCGGTGCGCCGACGTGGACCAGCGGACGGCGCGCAGGCTCGGTGGCCGGCCGGCGGACGGCGACGGGCTGGACGTGACGCCGGTGCACGGCGAGCCGTCGCCGCAGGACTGGCCGGACCGGCTGTTCGCGTACGGGACGCTCCAGCCGGGGATGGCGGCGTGGCGGCTGGTGGAGCCGTTCGTGGTGGGCGACCCGGTGGCCGCGTCGTTGCCGGGGACGCTGCACGACACCGGCCGGGGGTATCCCGCGCTGCGGCCCGGCGACGGGCCCGGGGTGCCGGGGCACGTGCTGCGGCTGGAGCGGCCCGAGGACGCGCTGCCGGTGCTGGACGAGTACGAGGGTGACGAGTACCGCCGGGTGCGGGTGACGTTGCCCGATGGGCAGGTGTGCTGGACCTACGTGTGGACGGCCACGGTGGGCGACCTGCCGGTGCTGTCCGGAGGATGGACGGGCTGAGGCAGTGCCGCCCCGGGGATGGGCCGGCTGACGCGGCCCGGTCCGGAGGATGGCGGACTGAGGCGGCCCGGTCCGGCGCGGGCGCGCGTCCGTCGACGCCGGTCGGGGGTTGCCGGGCGTCAATGATGCGCCCGATCCAGTGAATTCCTGGCCGATCCACCCAACCATCCGGCGGTGGGGTACGTCCTCCTGATAAGCACCCGTTCCTAGTCAGGAGGTGGACATGAGGCGACTCGTGGCGCTCGGCGCCCTCGCGCTCGCGCTTGCGGCCTGCGGGAGTCCCCGGCAAGCGGCCGACCAGTCGACCATCGTGGTCGAACCGGCGACGTCCGCGGAGGTCGCACCGGTTCCTCCCTCTTCGGCGCCGGTGACCTCGGCGTCGACCTCGGCCCAGGACGCCGCGCCCGCTTCCGGCCGGTGCACCGCGGCCGTGCTGGCGGGAGCCGTGGAGCCGACCGACTCGGGCGCGGGGAACCGGTACGGCAAGCTCGTGGTGACCAACAACGGCGCCGCGCCGTGCACGATCAACGGGTACAGCGGGTTGCAGCTGCTCGACGCGGCGGGCAACGCGCTGCCGACCGACCTCCAGCGCCAGGCCGACCCCGGTCCCGCGCCGGTGACGCTGGCGCCCGGCAAGGTGGCGGCGGCGAACCTGCACTGGACCGTGGTGCCCACCGGTGCGGAACCGGTGGACCGGCCGTGCCAGGCCGAGGCGGCGAAGGCGGCGGCCATCCCGCCCGACGAGACCGAGCCGATGAGCCTGTCGTGGGGCCTGGGTCCGGTGTGCGCCGGGGGGAAGATCGAGATCAGCGCGTTCTACGCTGCCTAGGTGATCGAGTCCAACGTCCCCGGCCACGCCGGCGAGCTCGCGGTCCGCACCTGGCCCAACCTGGACGCCGACTGGCTCGCCGTCCTCGTGCACGGCTACGGCGAGCACGGCGGCAGATACGCGCACGTCGCCGAGGCACTGGTGCGGGCGGGCGCGTTGGTGGTGGCGGCGGACCTCGTCGGGCACGGCCGGTCCGAGGGCGAGCGGGCGCTGGTCGAGGACTACGACGGCCTGGTGGCCGACCTGTCCGCCGCGGTGAGCTCGGCGGCGTCCGACCTGCCCACCGTGGTGGTCGGGCACGGCGAGGGCGGGCTGGTCGCGGCCCGGTACGCCCAGTCGAACCCGTTGGCGGCGCTGGTGCTGTCCGCGCCGGTGCTCGGCACGTGGGAAGGGCTGGACCGGCTCGGGTCCGAGGACGCGGGCGAGCCGCTGGACCCCCGGCTGCTGTCGCGCGACCCGGAGGTCGGCAAGCGGTACGCGTCCGATCCGCTGGTGTGGCACGGGCCGTACAAGAGGGAGTCCTTGCAGGCGCTGGAACGCGCGCTGGACGAGGTGAACTACGGGCCCTCGCTGGAGCACCTGCCGACGTTGTGGCTGCACGGCGACGCCGACGAGCTGGTGCCGGCGGCGGACACGCGCACCGGCACCGACCGGTTGCGCGGCCTGCTGTTCGAGGAGCGCGTCTACCCCGGCGCGCGGCACGAGGTGTTCAACGAGACCAACTCGGACGAGGTGCTGGCGGACGTGGTGGCGTTCGTGCGACGGGCGCTCGAGCTGGGCTAGCGGCCCGAAACGGGTGGGGCGGCGGACGCGTCGCCGCCCCACCCCGTCACGGATTAATCGTCGAGGTCGTCCGACACGTCCGCGTCGGCGTCTTCCTCCACGTAGTGACCGTCATCGGCGGTGGCCGATGTCGAACCCACCCAGGCGCCGTCCGGGCTGGACCACGCGTACTGGTCGTAGTAGCCCGCGCCACCCCCGTACGTCCACGCCAGCACGGTGAAGGAGCCGGCGCCGTACGGGCTGGCGAGCTCGTACGACTCGTAGAAGTACGAGTTGCCCTCACCGTCGGAGCCCGACGCCAGGTCGTGCAGGGTGGCGCCGTCCGCCGACGCGGACGCGTTGTTCTGGTCGAACTCGACGTCGGCGGACGCGATGCCGGCGGCGCCCACGATGATCGGGAGGGAAAGGGCGCTCGCGGCGACCAGTCGGATGATGCTGCGCATGGTGGAACCTCCTGTGGAGTAGACGGCCATGCGTTCACATCGTTACCTCGCACGGCACTTCGCCGGACCTCGCCGACCGCATCGTGTGAACGGGGGTTAGATCAGCGAAAACGGCCTGATCAGCGGACATCACGAGGGGTGTGCGCAAGTCCCTGCTTATGGGTGACATCAGTGGCACCCTCACGCGCCCCACGCGTTTCATGGACAATTTGGTCGACATGGTGGAAGACGACCTTGAGCTGCTGATCACCGCGGTGGTGGCGGCCGACGACGAGCAGCAGGCGCGTGCCGCCTGCTCCGCACTGCTGCGCCAGGTCGGCGGGCGGGTCGTGCGGGCCTTCGACTGCTCCGACGAGGAACCGGGCTGCTGGTCGGTGACGATCAGCCGGGTCAGCGACGAGCGCGCGACGCAGAACGTGGCGGGCGCGCTGGCCCGCGCGGTGCGCACGTTCGTCCGGCGGCTGGGCGACGAGTTCCCCACGCCCCGGGTGGCCTGCGAGCCGCCGACGGCGTGGACGGTGCTGGACGACCCGGCGCTGCTCGACGGACTGGTGCCGGGCGCGGAGCGGTTGCTGGTGGAGGCGTGGGCCGGTGGCGACCCGCAGCAGGACGAGGCCCGGGGCGACGACGGGCGACCGGACGAGCCGCCGCCGCCCGAACGGGCGAACGTGGCCGAGCCGCGAGCGGGGTCGCGGCTGTCGTTGCGGGTCGACGTGGCCACCGACCGGTCCGCGGGCGCCGAATGGCAGGCGCGGGCGGTAGCGAGCCGGGTCGCCCGCAGTGGCAAGATCACCCGAGTGGCTCCCCACGGGCATCTACTGAGCGTGCACGTCGACCTCGGTCCGAGCATCAATTCGCCCACGGTCGCGCTACAGGACGCGGTGGCGTCGCTGGGCCGTTCGGGGTGGTCCGAGGTCGAGTGGTCCGCCGGGTCCGGGTCGACCCGCTGGTCGGCCGCGCCGGTGCCGCGGGCGGGGATCGCCGCGTTGGAACTGACAGCGACACCGGGCTCGGCATTCGTGTGGACGGTGCCCGACTGAGATCCACTTCGCTGACCCGATCGAGTGGATTTCGGATGCCACCCGGTCAGCCGATCTTGCTTGTGAATCGTGAAACTTTAGGTACTACTTTCAACTATAGGAACTCAATCAGTGTCGCCGGGAGGGGTCGGAATCCGACATGGCCAGCATCGAAGAGGTCCGCAACGCGATCGCACAGGCCGTCGAGAAGGCGGGGCAGAGCGTGAACGCCCTGCAACAGGCCGCCGACCTGGCCGAGGACGCGCAGGCACTGCTCAGCACGGCCACCCAGGGCAGCGTCCAGGCCGACGTCGAGCAGGCGAACGCGCGCTTCGCCGAGGTGGTCAGCGGCGTCACCGACCTGCAGCAGCACCTCGGCGCCGGGATCTCCCAGGCCGAGAGCATCAACTCCAGGTTGTGACGTGACGTCGGTGGGCGAGGTCAAGCTCGCGCTCGAGCAGAGCTGCGAGTTCCTCCGGGACGCCTACCGCAGCGTCCGGGAGGCCCAGACCGCGTTGGACGAGGCGGTCGACATCCTGCTCGACGCGAGCGCCGACCACCACGAGTCCCTGGTGCCCGCCGGGTTCGTGGCCGCGGGCGAGCGGTTCGCCGACGAGTTGGAGCTGATCGTGGGCAGCCTGGAACTGGTCCAACGCCTAGCCGTGGAGCTGTGACGTGAGCAGGCGTGACGAGCGCCGCAAGAGGATCGAGGGCTCCTTCGAGGAGTTCCGCAAGGCGGTCGCCGCCGCGCTGGGCAACGCCTCGCGCGCGCACCGCCTCCTCGCCGACGAACGCGCGCGCGACATGTTCGAGGTGATCCTGCGCGGCGACGGCGTCGACCGGGCGCTGGCGGACCCGCTGCTGGCCGACGCGCTGGCCAACCCGCTGTTCGAGCAGCAGCTGGCGAAGGCGCTGATCGACCGGGTCGAGGCGTTCCGCGAGTGGTCCGAGCGCGGCCCGGACCAGTTGACCGCGCTGGTCGACGCGGCGGCCGGCGGACCGGCGTCGTGGCCGCCCGAGGCGTGGCTCGGCACACCGGGCACGGCCGACGGCGCCGACGGCGCGCCCGAGCTGTGGCGCATCGGCACCGGCGTGGTGCGCGGCGCGCCCGAGGCGCAGCGGTTCCCGGTGGCGGTGCCGCTGCTGGACCACTCGCACCTGCACGTCTCCTCCACCCACGAGAGCCGCGCCGCGGCCGAGGCGCTGGTGGAGGGCCTGCTGCTGCGGGTGCTGAGCCACTTCCAGCCGGGCCTGGTGCACGTCCACGTGTGGGACGTCGGCCAGCTCACCGGCGCGTTGCCCGGCCTGTACCCGCTGACCAGGGCGGGCCTGCTGACCGTGCACGACCCGGCGCGGCTGCACGAGCTGCTCGACGAGCTGTCCGACCACATCCGCCGGGTGCACACCGGCGTGCTGACCGAGGGGCACCAGTCGGTGCGGGCGGCGGGCGGGCGGCGGACCGAGCCGTGGCGGGTGGCGGTGCTGTTCGGCAACCGGCAGCCGTTGCGGGAGGAGCACCAGCAACAGCTGCAACGGGTGGCGCGCAACGGCCTGGCGGCCGGCATCCAGCTGTTCGTCGTCGACATCCCGGTCACGGTCAACTCGCCGATCGAGACCGTCACGATCGCCGCCGACCAGTCCGCGACGTGCACGATGACCGGCAAGCACGTGGCCGTCGCGCTCGACCCGCCGCTGCCCCGCGCGCAGGTGCCCCGCGCCTGCGCGGCGATCGCGGACCGGCGCGAGGAGCGCCGCAACCGGCTCAGCACGTTCGCCGACCTGCTGCCGGAGCGCTTCTGGCGGGAGGACTCGTCGGCGGGCGTGCTCGCGCCGGTCGGGTTCCTCGAAGGCGAGCCGGTGCACGTGGGGCTGGGCGACACGTCGCCGCACGCGTTGATCGGCGGGCCGAGCGGCTCGGGCAAGACGAACTTCCTCTACGCCATGCTCGGCAGCCTCGCCGCCCGGTACGCGCCCGACGAGCTGGAGCTGTACCTGCTGGACTTCAAGGAGGGCGTGTCGTTCGCGCAGTTCGCGCCGGGCCGCAAGGACCCGACGTGGCTGCCGCACGCCCGGCTGGTCGGGGTGAACGTCAACACCGACCGCGAGTTCGGCGTGGCGCTGCTGGCGTTCCTGGCCGACGAGATGCGCCGGCGCGCGGACGCGGCCAAGCGGCACGAGGTCACCAAGCTGGAGCAGCTGCGCGAGGAGGACCCGCACGGCCACTGGCCGCGGATCGTGGCGGTGATCGACGAGTTCCAGTACCTGTTCGGCGAACGCGACCAGGTCACCGCGCAGGCGACCCAGCTGCTGGAGGACGTGGCCCGGCGTGGCCGGTCGCAGGGCATCCACCTGGTGCTGTCGAGCCAGGACGTGTCCGGCATCGAGGGCTTCTGGGGCAAGTCGGCGATCTTCGAGCAGTTCACCGTGCGCATCGCGCTGCCCAAGGCGCGGCGGGTGCTGGCCGAGCCGCAGAACGACGCCGCGGTGGAGCTGCCGCGCTGGCACGCCGTGGTCAACCACGAGTCGGGCGTGCGGCCGGGCAACGAGGTCGCGCGCATCCCGGACGCCACCGCCCGGGGCACGTTCGACGCCTTGCAGGCCGAGCTGCACCGGCTGCGCCCGCCGGACCTGGCCGAACCGATCCTGTTCGACGGCAGCAAGGTGCCCGTGCTGCGGGCGCTGCCGGACTTCCGGGCGTTGGGGCCGGTCGACGGCGGCAGCCCCACCGTGCTGCTGGGCCAGGTGATCGACGTGGCGGGCAGCGCGGCGAAGGTGCGGTTCGCCCGCACGCCGGGCCGCAACATCGCGGTGCTCGGCTCGCTGGCCGACGACGCGGCGGGCGTGCTGGGCGGCGCGGCGCTGTCGCTGGCCCGCCAGCACGAGCCGGGCGGGGCCCGGTTCACCCTCGCGTGCCTGGCCGAGGACGCCTTGCCGCACGCGCAGCGGCTGGCCAAGTGGTTGGGCGACGCGGGCCACACCGTGGAGTCGGTCGAACTGGACGGCATCCGGAAGCTGGTGGACGAGACGGCGGCCGGGATCACCGCCAGCATGACCGGCGAGACGGGCGTGCCGCTGCTACCGCACTATCTGGTGGTTTACGCGGTGGACGCGGCGCACACCCTCTTGGAGGCGAAGAACACGGCCCGCGCCTCCGGGGTCGACAGCCTGCGGACCGTGCTCAAGCACGGGCCGGAGAACCGGACCCACGTGCTGGGCTGGTGGCGCGGCGTGCAGCGGCTGAAGAACAGCCTGTCGCCGGGCGTCTACGACGACATCGGCGCGTGGATCGCGTTCGACGTCCAGGGCAAGGAACTGCTGTCGTTCGGACCGGAACAGGTCATGGCCTGGTCACCGCGACCGCGGCGCGGCCTGTTCTTCGACCGGTTCGAGCACTCGCGACCACAGGTCGTCATCCCGTTCGACACCGGGGAGGAACCATGATCAGCCACGCCTCAGTCGTTCCCGCGCAGCGCACCAACGGGCACGGCGCGCCGGAGGTCGAGGCGGTCTCGGCGATCGAGCGGTACCGGGAGGTCGTCGCGCTGGCCGCCGAGTCGGCGGAACGGCTGCGCGCCGCCGACCGGGCCCGGGTGCGGCAGCTGCTGGAGCGGCTGGCCGAGTCGCAGGACCGGATGGCCGAGGTCATCGACCAGGAGAAGCTGGTCAAGCAGGTCGTCGCGGAGCACTGGGAGGCCGTGGTCGGGCTGCTCTGGGACGAGCGGTGGTTCACCATGACCACGGTGCCGCGGCCGGACGAGTCGGTGCCGCCGCGGGACCAGCGGGAGTACAACACCGCCCTGGACCTGGCGTTCCGGGCGTTGGAGGAGTCGCTGCAGAAGCGCGCCCTGTTCCGCTAGAAGCCCCAGGAGACGGCGACGGTGTCGAAGTCCAGCTCGGCGGCGGCCCGGCGGTAGGTGGCCAGGGCGGCGGCGTTGTCCTTCTCGGTGCCGGTCCACGCGCCGGTGCAGCCCCGGTCCTTGGCCAGCTCGATGAGCCGCCCGATCAGCGCCGTGGCGATGCCGCGTCGCCGGTGCGCGTCGTCCACGCCCAGCTCGTACAGGAACATCTCCACCCCCTTGTCGGGGTGGATGGTCTCCACACCGGACACGAACCCGGCCGGTTCGCCGTCGACGTAGGCGATGAGCAGGTGGTGCCGGTCGTCGGCCAGGAACGCGCGGGTCGCGTCCTCGCGCGGCACGTCGTCGAACAGGTGGCCCGCCGCCATCACCGCGGCCGACGACGTGATCCGCCGGATGTCCATGCGGGCGAGGGTAGCCCTTGGGCGAGGATGCGGTCATGCGCGTTCTGCCCTCCCCCGCCGACGTCTCCGCCGCCACCCCCGACCCGGTCGCCCGCTGGGCGGCGCAGTCGCTCCTGCCCGGTCGGGGCGGCACGGCGTGGGCGCACGGCGACGCGGTGGCCGTCCTGGCGCCCGCGCTGTACCGCTTCAACCGCTTGGTGCTCACCGGCCCCGCGGCCGACGTCTCGACGCTGCTGCGCGCCCATGCCCGCCCCGATGTGAGACCCGTGGTGGCGACCGCCGTGGCCGACGAGCTCGACTGGCCGGTCCACGGCACCTTCGGCTGGATGGACCGCGCCGGCGCCCTCGACCCCGCCCCCGACGCCCGCTGGCTGTCCGAACAGGACGAGGACGACGTCGAGTCGCTGCTGCGCGAGGCCAACCCGGACTCCTGGGTGCGGCCCCGCGAGCCGGGCCCGGTCCGCTGGGCGGGCGTCCACGTGGACGGCGCGCTGGTCGCCGTCGCGGCGGACGCCTGGCCCTCCCCCGACGTCGGCTTCGTCGCGGGCGTGGCCACCCACCCCGACCACCGGGGCAGGTCGCTGTCCACGAAGGTCTGCTCGTTCGTCGTGAGCGCGCTGCTGGCCGCGCACGGCACGTGCGGGCTGATGGTCGACCGGGCGAACGAGACCGCCATCGCGGTGTACCGGCGGCTCGGTTTCACCTACCGGAGCGTGACCGCGCTGCGGGACCCAGGTCACACCTGAATGGCGGAACAGCGCCGCTCCGCCGCGCTGTTGCACGTGGTATGACGTTGCCGAACACCGCGCGCGAGGTCCACCTCGCCTCCCGTCCCGAAGGCTTCCCCACCCCGGCGGACTTCGACCTGGTCGAAGTGCCCCTGCCGGACATCGCCGACGGGCAGCTGCTGGTCCGCAACCTCGTGATGAGCGTGGACCCGTACATGCGCGGCCGGATGAACCTGAGCAAGTCGTACGTGGCGCCGTACGAGGTCGGCGAGGTCCTGGCCGGCGGCGCGGTGGGCGAGGTCGTGGCGTCCAAGGCGCCCGGGTTCGAGGTGGGCGACACCGTGCTGCACGGCCTGGGCTGGCGCGAGTACAGCGCCGTGGACGCCGGCGAGGCGGCCAAGGTCGACCCGCAGGCCGCTCCCCTCGGCGCGTACCTGGGCGTGCTCGGGATGCCCGGCATGACCGCGTACGTGGGCCTGCTGGACGTCGCCGCGTTCAAGGAGGACGACGTGGTGTTCGTCTCCGGCGCGGCGGGCGCGGTCGGCCAGGTCGCCGGCCAGGTGGCCCGGTTGCGCGGCGCCAAGCGCGTGATCGGCAGCGCGGGCAGCGACGCGAAGGTCAAGTACCTGGTGGACGAGCTGGGCTTCGACGCGGCGTTCAACTACAAGGACGGCTCCGTCGGCGAGCTGCTCGGCCAGGCCGCGCCGGACGGCATCGACGTGTACTTCGACAACGTCGGCGGCGAGCACCTGGAGGCGGCGATCGACTCGGCCAACCCGTTCGCCCGCTTCGCCCTGTGCGGCTCGATCGCGAACTACAACACCAAGACCCCCACCGGCCCGCGCAACCTCGGCCTGGCCGTGGGCAAGCGCCTGTCCCTGCGCGGGTTCCTGGTCATGGACCACCAGCACCTGCGCGACCAGTTCGTGCGCGAGGTCGGCGGCTGGATCGCCTCGGGCGAGCTGCGCTATCAGGAGACCGTGACCGAGGGCATCGACCGGGCGCCAGCGGCGTTCATCGGGATGCTGCGCGGGGAGAACGTCGGCAAGGCCCTGGTGACCCTGTAGGACGGTCGGGGCAGGACGGTCGGGCGCCGCCGGCGACGCGTGGGTCACACGACTTCGCCGTCGGCGGCCACCACCCGCCCCTCGTGCACGACCACCGTGCGCGGCGCGCGGTCCATCACGGCCGCCGTCACCGTGTCACCGGGCACGACCACCAGCTCCGCCGGCGCGCCCTCGGTGAGCCCCCAGGCCTTGCCCATCACCGAAGCGCCGCCCCGGGTGGCGATGTCCACGCACATCTCGACCAGCTCGTCGCGCCGGAAACCGTTGCGGTAGGCCAACTGCCACGTCCGGTCCAGCATGTCGCCGTCGCCGTAGGGCGACCAGTAGTCCCGGATACCGTCCTGCCCGAGCCCGACCCTCACCCCGGCCCACCGCAGCTGCCGCAACGGCAACGGCTCCCGCGCACCCGGCGCGACGGTCGTCACCGCGACGTCGTGCTCGGCCAGCCGGTCCACCAGCTCCGCCCGCCGCGACTCGTCCACGGTGGACAGGGCGAACGCGTGGCTGATCGTCACCTTCCCCCGCATGTCGAGCGCGCCCACCCGCTCGCAGATCAGCTCCACCTGGAACGCGCCCAGCGACCCGGCGTCGTGCAGGTGCACGTCCACCCCGCGCTGGTGCTTCTCGGCCAACCCGAACACGACGTCCAGGTGCCGCACCGGGTCCCGGTCGTACCCCGCCGGGTCGAGCCCGCCGACCAGGTCCGCGCCCGCCCGCAGCGCCGCGTCCAGCAGCTCGGCGGTGCCCTTCTCGCGCAGGACGCCGCACTGCGGGAACGCCACCACCTCGACGTGCGCCCGCCCGGCGTGCGCCTCCCGGGCCGCGAGCACGCCTTCCAGCTTCTCCAGGCCCGAGTCGACGTCCACCTGCGCGTGGCTGCGCACGTGCGTCGCGCCGGACGCGATCGTCCGCCCGAGCGTGTGGGTGGCGCGGTCGGCCACGGACGCCTCGGCGGAACGCCAGTTGCGCCGGTCGTTGTCGATCAGCCCCGCCAGCCCCTCGTCCGCGCTGTGCGGGCGGAACGGCAGCCCCAGCCGGGTGGAGTCGAGGTGCGCGTGCGCGTCGGTGAACGCGGGCAGCAGCACGCCGCCCCGCCCGTCGACCACCGCCACCCCCGGCGGCGGGTCGACGTCCCGGCCGAACGCCGCGACGCGCCCGTCCGCGCAGAGCACGTCGACCAGGGGTGCGCCCGGGGCGTTCGGCCACGGCCGCACGGAACGGATCAGCAGGTCACCGGTCACCAGGCGACGCTAGCCCCGCGACACCGATGTCGCCAGCGAGGAGCTTGCCCGGGTTGAGCACGCCGGTCGGGTCGAGCGTCCGCTTGACCGACGCCAGCACGTCCACGCCCAACCGGCCGATCTCGGCTTCCAGGTACGGCGCGTGGTCGACGCCCACCGCGTGGTGGTGGCTGATCGTGCCGAGCCCGGTGATGGCCTCGCTCGCGGCGGCCTTGGCGACCTGCCACTGCCCGATCGGATCGGCGGTGTCCCGGGCCGCCAGCGCGGTGAAGTACAGCGACGCGCCGGTCTCGTAGGCGTGCGAGATGTGGCACATGACCACGCACCGGCCCAGCGCGTCGACCAACGCCTCCCGCACCGCGGCACGCAGCTCCGACACCTTCGACCAGTGCGTGGCGGTCTCCAACGTCTCCACGCACACGCCGACCTCCATCAACGCGTCCCGCTGACGAGGTCCGTTGAACCGCCCGTGCCGCCACGCCTCGCCGAGCGCCTTCCCCAGGGACACGACCTCCGCCCCGCGCAACGTCTCGGCCCTGCGCCTCGCCACCTCGCGCTTCGACGCGCCGTGCCAACCGAGGATGAGCGCGCACGGTTCCCGCACGCCCCGCGCCTTCAGGTAACCCTTGAGCGCGTTGACCTTCCACCCGCCGCCCAGCGCCAGGGACACCTCGGTCTCGTCCACATCGGACAGTCGGGTCACGTCCGCGAGCACCCGCCGCTGCGCCAGCTCGCGCACCAGGGCCGACCCGCGTTCCCACCCGTCCACCACGAAACCCTCGTACCGCTCGACCTCCGGCCGCCGCCGCACCCGCAGCGCGACCTCCGTGATCACGCCGAAGGCGCCTTCGCTGCCCACCACCACCTGCTTCAGGTCCGGCCCGGCGGCCGACGCCGGCGCGCCGCCCAACCGCCACTCGCCCACCGGCGTGGCCAGTCGGACGCCTTCCACCAGGTCCTCGAACCGGCCGTAGCCCGACGACGCCTGACCGGCCGACCTGGTCGCGGCGAACCCGCCGATGGTGGCCCGCTCGTAGGACTGCGGCACGTGCCCGATGGTCAGCCCGTGCGCCGCCAGCAACCGGTCCGCCCGCGGCGCCGGCAGCCCCGCCTGGAGCACGGCCACCCGGGACACCGGGTCGACCTCGACCAGCTTGTCCAGCCGGTTCAGGTCGAGCGCGATCACCGCCGCCTTGTCACCGCGCAGGGCGTTGACTCCGCCGACCACGGACGTGCCGCCGCCGAACGGCACCACCGCCACGTCGTGCTCGACGCAGACCTCCAGCACCTCGACGACCTGCTCGGGCGACGCGGGCAGCACCACCGCGTCCGGCACGGCCGGCTCGCCGTCGCCGCGCTGCCGCAGCAGGTCCACGTAGGACAGACCGCCGGCCCGGCCGAGCCGCGAGTCGCGGTCCACCCGGACGTAGCCGGGGCCGACCACCTCGCCCAGCGCCACCCGCGCCGCGTCGTCCAGCGCGGACTCCGGCGCCTCCGGCGCGCGGGCCGGCGTGCGGACGTCACCCAGCCCCGTCCGTTCCCGCAGCCACTTCACCGCGTGCGGCGGCAGCGAGCCCGCGGTCGTGGTCCACCTGCCCCGGAGGGTGTGGTCGATGTGCTCGGTCACCGCTACAGTGTGACACATGACGTCTCAACGTCACAGTGATGACGCGCTCCTCGACGCGGCCCGCGACTGCGTGGTCGAGGTCGGGGTCCGCCGCACCACGCTGACGGACATCGCCAAGCGCGCCGGGGTGAGCCGGATGACCCTCTACCGCCGGTTCCCGGATGTCGGCACGCTGGTCAGGGCCCTCATGACCAGGGAGTTCACCGCGCTGCTCCAGCGCGTCGAGGTGACCGGCGACAACGCCAGGCAGCGGCTCGTGGCGCAGGCCATCGCGGGCATCCGGCTGCTGGCCGCCGACCCGGTGATGCGGCGGGTGCTCGACCTGGACGCCGAGCTGATGCTGCCGTACCTCGTGCGGCGGCTGGGGAGCACGCAGCGGCTGGTCGAGGCGTTCCTCACCGGTCGGATCGAGGAAGGCCACGCGGACGGCTCGATCCGGCCGGGCTCCACCGCCGCCCAGTCCCGGCTCGTGCTGCTGACCGCGCAGTCGCTGGTGCTCTCGATCCGGCCGGCCACCACCGACCTGGACTTCGAGGAACTGCTGGCCGAACTGGCCGCCTACCTGGACGGGGCGCTGTCGTGACCACGTCGCTGAACGCCGCCCGGCGGCGCGCGGACCTCGAACACCTGGCGTCCTCGTCCGTCGACCTGCTCGTGATCGGCGGTGGCGTGACCGGCGCCGGTGTCGCCCTGGACGCGGCGTCACGCGGCCTGTCGGTGTGCCTGGTGGAGGCGCACGACCTGGCGTTCGGCACGTCCCGCTGGTCGAGCAAGCTGGTCCACGGCGGCCTGCGCTACCTGGCCCAGGGCGAGGTCGGGCTGGCCTACGAGAGCGCGGTGGAGCGGGGCATCCTGATGACCCGGACCGCGCCGCACCTGGTGCGGGCGCTGCCGCAGCTGGTGCCGCTGCACGGCAAGGCGCACGACCCGGTCGTGATGGCCGGGCTGCGCGCGGGGGACGCGTTGCGCCGCCTGGCCCGCACGCCGTCGCGCGTGCTGCCGGGTCCGCGGCACGTGCCGGCCGTCGAGGCGCTGGCGCTGGTCCCCGGGCTGCGCCGGGCCGGCCTGCGCGGCGGCCTGCTGAGCTTCGACGGGCAGCTGGTCGACGACGCCCGCCTGGTCGTGGCGCTGGCCCGGACCGCCGCCGGCTACGGCGCCCGGATCGTCACGCGGGCCCGCGCGACCTCCCTGTCGGGCCGCGGCGCGCACGTGGTCGACACGCTCACCGGTACGTCACTGCACGTCAGAGCGCGTGCGGTGGTGAACGCCGCCGGCGTGTGGGCGGGCGACCTCGTGCCGGAGGTGAAGCTCCGCCCGTCCCGCGGCTCGCACCTCGTGCTGTCCGCGTCCGCCCTCGGCCTGTCGGGCACGGCGCTGACCGTGCCCGTCCCGGGCGCCCGCAACCGCTACGCGCTCGTGCTGCCCCAGCGCGACGGGCGGGTGTACGTGGGTCTGACCGACGAGCCGGTGGACGGCCCGATCCCGGACGTCCCGACCGTGCCCGAGTCCGATGTGGACTTCCTGCTGGGAGTGGCGTCGTCGGTGCTGGAGCGCGCGCTGACCCGTGCCGACGTGCGGGGCGCGTTCGCCGGGCTGCGTCCGCTGCTCGACACCGGCGACGGCCCGAGCGCCGACCTCTCGCGCCGGCACGCCGTGCTGACGAACGACGGCGTGACCACGGTCGTCGGCGGCAAGCTCACCACCTACCGCCGCATGGCCGCCGACGCCGTGGACGCCACCGCCCTCACCACGACCCGCTCGCGGACCGCGCACATCCCCCTGGTGGGCGCGGGACCGGCCACCGGCCCACCCCACCTGACCGCCCGTTACGGCGCGGAGGCGTCGCGGGTCGCCGAGATCGGCGAGGTCGCCTGGGCCGTCCGCCACGAGGGCGCCCTGACCGCCGACGACGTCCTGGACCGCCGCACCCGGATCGGCCTGGTCCCGACCGACCGCGCCGCCGCCGAACCGGCCGTCACCGCCGAGGTGGCCGCGGAACTGGCCGCCCAAGCCGCGTCCTGAACGTTCAACTCGGGGTACCTGAACGTAGGACTCGCGCGTTCTGAACGTAGGACTCGCGCGTTCTGGACGTGGGACACGCGAAGGGGGACCTCCGTGGTGGAGGTCCCCCTTCGGCGGGTCAGGTCACTCGCCGATGGTCGGCTTCGCGGCCTTCGGCGGCTCCTCGATCAGGGGCTCGCCCTCCAGCCGCACCTTGCGCTGGTGGTCCTTGCCGTCGCCGCCCTGGCCGGGCGCGCCCATCATCGGCGCGCCCATCATGCCCGCGCCGCCGACGCCACCGGGACGGCCACCGCCCGCGCCGGGCGCACCCGCGCCCGCCGCGCCACCGGCCGCCGCACCACCGGCCTGGCCGAGCACGCCGGACGTGCCACCGGCCTGGAGCGTCGCGCCGCCGCCGGCGCCACCGCCGCCGGAACCGCCCGCGAAACCACCGCCGCCGCCACCGGCGAAGCCACCGCCGCCACCGCCACCGGCGAAGCCGCCACCAGCGCCACCGCCGGCCCCACCACCAGCGGTGGGCAGGTCGGCCGACACCGGCCGGATCGGGGGCGTGGTCGGCACGCGAGGCGTCTCGCTACCCGTCGCGAACGTCGTGTCGCGGAACGTCGGCGGCGGGGGGACCCGGCCCGCGGTCGAACCGGAACCTTCCGGCACCCACCGGCCCGGCTCCCAGTGGCCACCGCTGCCGGGCCCGCCGGAACCACCCGAACCGGAACCACCGGAGCCGGAACCGCCCGAGCCCACCGTCGGCGGACGGCTGACCACGGGACCGCCCGGACCACCGGGGTAGGCCCGGCTCGGGTCGGTCGTGCCGCCCGTGCCCGGCCCGTAGCCCGTGCCGACCGTCGGCGGACGGCTCACCACCGGACCGATCGGGTTGGCGCCGCCCGACGGGATGGTCGACCCGGCGCCGCCACCACCGCCGCCGCCCGGGTTGTTCGTGTACCGCTCGTTCGCGCCCCGGTCCATGTCGGCGAGCCGGCGCTCGTCGAGGCCGAGGCCACCCTGCGACAGCCGCGGCCCCGAGCCGCCACCGCCGCTGCCGCCCTTGTTGGACGACGTCATCGCGGTGATCGCCTGGAGGATCTGCTTGGCGGTCTGGGCGATCTGCGCGACCGACTTGATCAGGTCGATCAGCTTCTTGAGCGAGTTGCCGAGCTTCTGCAGGAAGTCGGCGAGCTTCTTGGCGTAGTTGCACGCCATCTGCACGATGTCCGCGATGGCCGCGCCGATGGCCGCGCCGAAGGTCAGGAACGACGCCGCCAGCCACTGGATGATCTTCATGACCATCTCGGACACGGCCTGGCTGATCAGGTCCATGATGGTCTTGCGCACGGTCGCCACCAGCTCGCCCGCGCCCTTGGCCGCGCGCGAGATGCCCTGCGTGGCCTTGGACAGCGTCTCCAGCCCGGCCGCGTGCCGCTTGCTCGCCTCCCGGTACCCGTCGGCGGAACGGCCGCGCCAGGTCCGGGTCTCCTCCACCGCCGTGCGGCGGTAGTCGGCGACGATGCCCTCGATCTGCTTGCCCGCGGACGCCCAGCTGTCGGACATCTTCTGGATCGCCTGCGGGTCGCCGAGCAGCGCGTCGAACGGCTCGCGCAGGAAGTCGACGTGCTGCATGGCCCAGCTGAAACCGGCGGACAGGAAGCCCGACAACGGGTTGCTGGCCATGCCGACGATGCCCATGGCGGTGTTCGCCATGCCGAGACCGGCCTGGACCCAGTCGCCGCGCTCGACCGCCGCGACGGTGCCCTGCACGTCGCTGATCAGGTGCGACGGGTCGCGGCCCTGGGAGGTGGTGGCTTGTCCGCTCATCCCCGTGCCTTTCCGGTGAAGCCGAACGCGTTGTCGAGGTCGACGTTCTCGTAGAGGTCGGCGACCTCCTTGAGGCCCTGGCACATGTCGGCGACGGTCTCCGTGGCCTGGCCGAGGATGTCCTGCGACGAGCCGGCCGCCTTGAGCAGGAACTGCGCCAGGAACGAGCCGAACACGCCGAAGGCGTCGGTCGACAGCGACGGGTCAGCGGTGTTGGTGGCCGAGAGCATCCGCTGCGTCAACTGGTCGACCGTGCCAGCGTGCGCCCGGATCTCCTCCGGGTTCACGTTGAACGAGTCGAA
Source organism: Actinosynnema sp. CA-299493 (assembly GCF_050946825.1). Classification (NCBI taxonomy): domain Bacteria; kingdom Bacillati; phylum Actinomycetota; class Actinomycetes; order Pseudonocardiales; family Pseudonocardiaceae; genus Actinosynnema; species Actinosynnema sp. CA-299493. Next base: position 599,977 of record NZ_CP191993.1, on the reverse strand, counting down.
CATGGTCATCTACCCCCTGCTCAGGCCATGACATCGGGTGGGTTGGTGAAGTAGTCGTCGTCGGGCCTGGTGTCTCGACGCCGCAACTCGGGCTCCGGTTCCACGGCGTCCGTGCCGTCACCCGAATAGCCGTTGGGCATCTTCGCCTTCACGAACTCCAGGGCGGGGCTGTCGCCGACGAACTCCGTCATGATCTCGACGACCTTGCCCGCCGCGGCGCGCTGCGCCTGCGCGACGGCGGTCATGATCGCGCCGGAGATCCGCTCGGGGTCCTCGCCGCGCAACTGCGGGCGCAGGACCAGGTCCGTCAACGCGCCCGACGCGTTGACGGTGACCGTGATCAGGCCGTCCGGCGACGTCGCGCTACCGCCGACGCCACCGAGCTGCGTCTCGGCCTGCGCGGCGTTCCGCTTGGCCTGCTCGATCTTCTCTCCGTACTGCGCGAGCCACTGGTCCGGCTCCATGTTCACCCCTCACGGCCACGGGGCTTGCGGCCCTACTGCGCAATTCGACCCGTCGACCCTCGATTCGGTTCCCGGCGACGTATCGTTTCACCGAAACGTGATTTCCCGGGCACGCCCCCCGGCGGATACCGCCGTTCGGCCTATTCTGTGAATTGTTTACTTGCCGTTCTGTTGGGTTTTCGCAACACTTCGTAGCATGAGTCCGGTGCGCCGGGGCCCGGGGCAGCCCATCCACAACCGGATCGGGGTGCTCCGGGTCGAACGCGGTTTGACCAGGGCGGGGTTGGCCGCGGCGGTCGAGGTCAACCCCCAGACGATCGGGGCGCTGGAGCGGGGCGACCACTACCCGAGCCTCGACCTGGCGCTGCGGATCTGCGCCGTGTTCGGCCTGCCGGTCGAGGCGGTGTTCAGCCGCACGCCGTTCGAACCGCTGTCCACGCAGGTCTACGGCTAGCAGGTCGAGGGCTGGGCACGACCAGGTCACGACAGGAGGAGGGCACGTGGCACAGGGAGTGCTGGAGGTCGACCGGGTCTCCAAGCGCTACGGGGAGGTCGTCGCGCTCGACGGGATGACCTTCGACGTGCGGGCGGGCGAGCTGTACGGCTTCGTCGGCAGCAACGGCGCGGGCAAGACCACCGCGATGCGCATCGCGCTCGGCGTGCTGGCCGCCGACTCGGGCGAGGTCAGGTGGAACGGCGCGCCGATCACCTTCGAGACCCGCCGCCGGATCGGCTACATGCCCGAGGAGCGCGGGCTCTACCCGAAGATGAAGGTGCTCGACCAGCTCGTCTACCTGGCCGAGCTGCACGGCCTGTCGACCAACGCCGCGCACCGCTCGGCGGACGGGTGGATCGCCCGCCTCGGCCTGCGCGACCGCCGTGACGACGAGGTGCAGAAGCTCAGCCTCGGCAACCAGCAGCGCGTGCAGCTGGCCGCGGCCCTGGTGCACGAGCCGGACGTGCTGGTGCTGGACGAGCCGTTCTCCGGCCTCGACCCGGTCGCCGTGGACGTGATGAGCAACGTGCTGCGCGAGAAGGCGGCGAGCGGCGTGCCGGTGGTGTTCTCCAGCCACCAGCTGGACCTGGTGGAGCGGTTGTGCGACCGGGTCGGCATCGTGCGCAGCGGCACGCTCGTGGCGTCCGGCTCGGTGGCCGAGCTGCGCGCCGGCGGCGAGTCGAAGCTGGTGGTGGACGCCCCGCTGGCGCCGCCGGGCTGGGCCGACCACCTGCCGGGCGTGCGCTCGGCGCACACCTCGACCGGCCGCACGGTCCTGGAGGTCACGTCGGACGTGGACGACCAGGCCGTGCTGCGCGCCGCCCTGGCCACGGGTCCGGTGCACGAGTTCGCCCGGCAGCGGCCGTCGCTGACCGAGTTGTTCCGCAGCGTGGTGACCGAGGAGTCCGCCGCATGAGCAGCCTCACCCCCGGTCGGGCGGTGTTCCTGGTGGCGCGCCGGGAGTTCCTGGGCAAGGTGCGCACGAAGTCGTTCGTGTGGGGCACGCTGGTGATCATCGCCGTGATGGCGGGGTACGTGCTGCTGCAAGCCCTGCTGTTCGACGACGCCGGCCGCGACCGGGTCGCGCTGAGCGGTCAGGCCACCGCGCTCGCGGAGCCGTTGAAGCAGACCGCCCGGTCGTTCGGCCGCGAGGTGGAGACCGTCGACGTGACCGACGTGGCGGCGGCCGAGGAGCAGGTGCGCTCGGGCGACGTGGACGCGCTGATCACCGGCGCGTCGGACGACCTGCGCGTGCTGGTGAAGGACTCGCTGGGCAACTCGCTGCGCAACTCGCTCGACCTGCTGGTCAAGCAGCAGGTGCTGGACGCGCACCTGGCCGAGGCGGGCGTCGACCCGGCCGAGGTGGCGCGCAACGTCGAACGCGCGGGCGTCGAGGTGGTGGCGCTGGAGCCGGAGGACTCGCAGAGCGGCCAGCGGCTGGCGATCGGCTTGGTGATCGCCGGGCTGCTGTACTACTCGCTGCTGGTCTACGGGGCGATGGTCGCGCAGGGCGTGGTGGAGGAGAAGTCCAGCCGGGTGGTGGAGATCCTGCTGGCGACGCTGCGGCCGTGGCAGCTGCTGCTGGGCAAGGTCGTCGGCCTCGGCGCGGTGGGGTTGCTGCAACTGCTCGTGATCGGCGGCCTCGGGCTGGCGCTGGCGTCGTTCTCGGGGGTGGTCGACATCGCGGGCGTGGCCGGCGGCGCGCTGGCCACCGGTCTGCTGTGGTACGTGCTCGGCTTCTTCTTGTACGCCACCGTCTTCGCCGCCGCCGCGTCGCTGGTGTCGCGCCAGGAGGAGCTCCAGGCGGTGGTGATGCCGATCAGCATGTCGATCGTGGTGGCGTTCCTGCTCGGCATCAACTTCATGGTCACCGACCCGGGCGGGACGACGGTGACGGTGATGTCGCTGCTGCCGCCGTTCGCGCCGATCCTGATGCCGGGCCGGATGGCGATGGGCGTCGCGCCGGCGTGGCAGGTGCTGCTGGCGATCGTGCTCGCGCTGGCGGCCATCGCGGCGATCACGTGGCTGGGCGGCAAGGTGTACTCGAACGCCGTCCTGCGCACGGGCGCCCGCGTGCGGCTGCGGGACGTGCTGCGCTAGGCCGTCGTCCGGCGGTCGCCGCGGGCGGGCGCACGCCGTGGTCCGGCCAGGCCTCCAGGAACGGCGTGAACACCCGGTACGGCGTGCCGTCGGCCTTGGTGACCCGCCCCGGCGTGACGGCGCAGGGCGACCCCGCGCGCACCAGCTCGACCCGCTCCGCCACCGCCGCGTCACGCGCGCGTCCGTACGACCGGCTCGTTCGCATAGTCGATTTCGACTGATAGTTTTCGACCATGCCACGACGCGCGCTCGACAACCCGCTGGTGCTCGCGGTGCTGGGCCTCCTGCTGGAGCACCCCGCGCACCCGTACCAGATGCTCACCGACCTGCGGGCGCGCGGCAGCGACCGGGCCACCGCGATCAACCGGGGCACGCTGTACGACGTCGTCGAGGCCCTGGGCACGGCCGGGTGGATCGCGCCGCGGGGCACCGAGCGCACCGGCAACCGCCCGGAGCGGACCGTGTACGCCCTCACCGACGCCGGGCACGACGAGCTGGTGCGCCGGCTGGACAGCCAGATCCGCACGCCGCAGCGGGAGTTCACCCAGTTCCTCGGCGCGGTCGCCTACCTCGGCGCGCTCGGCCCGATCGGCGCCGTCGAGGCCCTGACCGAACGCGGGCAACGGCTGTCCGCCCGCATCGCGGCCGACGAGCGCGGCCTGGCCGAGGTGCTGGCGGGCGGCGTCCCCCGGCTGCACGTCATCGAGACCGAGTACGCCTTGAGCCAGGCCCGCGCCGAACTCGCCTGGATCGACACGGTGGTGGACGACATCCGCGCCGGCGCCCTGACCTGGCCCACCTGACCCGGCCCGGCCGAGAGGGCCGATCCCGCCGCGCAACACCGGCTGAGCGTTGTCCCGCAACGGGAAGGCCCGCACCGGGCACCGGTGCGGGCCTTCGCCGCGGAACGTGGTGGGAGTCGCGGTCAGCGCTGGTCGATCGACACGAAGTCGCGCTCCGGCGAGCCGGTGTAGACCTGCCGCGGGCGGCCGATCTTGGTGGCCGGGTCGTTGATCATCTCGCGCCAGTGCGCGATCCAGCCGGGCAGCCGGCCGAGCGCGAACAGCACGGTGAAGAACTTCGTCGGGAAGCCCATCGCGCGGTAGATCAGGCCGGTGTAGAAGTCGACGTTCGGGTACAGCTTCCGCTCGACGAAGTAGTCGTCGGCGAGCGCGGTCTCCTCCAGCGCCTTGGCGATGTCCAGCAGCTCGTCGGACGCGCCCAGCTTGCCGAGGATCTCGTCGGCCGTCTTCTTGATGATCGCGGCGCGCGGGTCGTAGTTCTTGTAGACCCGGTGGCCGAAGCCCATCAGGCGGACGCCGTCCTCCTTGTTCTTGACCTTCTTCACGAACGAGGCGACGTCACCGCCCTCGCGCCGGATCTTCTCCAGCATCTCCAGCACCGCGGAGTTCGCGCCGCCGTGCAGCGGGCCGAACAACGCGTTGATGCCGGCCGAGATGGACGCGAACAGGTTCGCCTCGGACGAGCCGACCAGGCGCACGGTCGACGTGGAGCAGTTCTGCTCGTGGTCGGCGTGCAGCACGAACAGCAGGTCGAGCGCCCGCACCAGGTCGGGGTCGACGTCGTACGGCTCGGCCGGGAAGCCGAACGTCATGCGCAGGAAGTTGTCCACCAGGCCCAGGGAGTTGTCCGGGTACAGGAACGGCTGGCCCACGGACTTCTTGTAGGCGTACGCCGCGATGGTGGGCACCTTGGCCAGCAGGCGGATCGTGGAGATCTCGACCTGGTTGGCGTCGAAGGGGCTGAGGCTGTCCTGGTAGAACGTCGACAGCGCGGACACCGCCGAGGACAGCACGGGCATGGGGTGGGCGTCACGCGGGAAGCCGTCGAAGAACCGCTTCAGGTCCTCGTGCAGCAGCGTGTGCCGGTTGATCTTGGAGGAGAACTCCTCCAGCTGGGCCTGGGTCGGCAGCTCGCCGTAGATCAGCAGGTAGCTGACCTCGATGAAGTTCGACTTCGCCGCGAGCTGCTCGATCGGGTAGCCGCGGTAGCGCAGGATGCCGGCGTCACCGTCGATGTAGGTGATCTCGGAGGAACAGGACGCGGTGTTGACGAACCCGCTGTCCAGTGTGACCAGACCTGTTGTGGCCAGGAGCTTCCCGAGGTCGATACCGGGCGCACCCTCGGTGGCCGGCACTACCTTCATCTCGTGCTCTCCGCCCGGATGGCGCAGCGCGACGGTACGGGTGTCGTTCGGCGCAGTCGTCGCGTCGGGCATGCAGAGTCCCTCTCACGCTAGGGCGGGGTGGCTCATGCGGGTCTCGCACGCACGCGCGCGGGCGTGGGATCGCCCCGCACCGCAGCACCACCCCGTTGGGGTCCTGTCAGTTCTCCCACGCTAGTCAGAGGACGACCCTCCGCACAGCCGCGGTGTGAACCGATTCTGTGAGGTGGGACAGGCATCACATCCGGATGCATGGGTGGCTAGCGTGCATCCACCACGGTAGCCCTTCCGGGCTGTTTCTCCATCTCACGCGGGGTGAGAGCTAGGTCATCTCCAGCTCTCGTTTGAACGGTGGCTCGGCGCCCGCCCTGGAGCACGTGATGGCCGCGGCGGCGCCCGCGTAGGCCAGCGCCCGACCCCACCCGGCGGCGTCCAGACCCCGGACAGCCTCGACGGACAGCGCGTCGTGGGCGTGCAGCCAGGCGAGCAGCGCGCCCTGCACGGTGTCGCCCGCGCCGATGGTGTCGACCACGTCCACGGGGGTGGGTGGGACGCGGATCACGTCGCCGGCGGCGGTCAGCACGGCCAGTCCGTCGCCACCCCGCGTGAGCACGACGGCGGCCGGACCCGCACCCTGCCAGTCGCGCACGACCTCCAGCACGTCGTCCTCGGACGCGTCCGAGGGGAGGTCGGCCAGCCACCGCGCGTCCTCAACGGACACCTTCAGCAGGCCGACGTGCGGCAGCCACGAGTCGTAGCGGTCGCGGTAGGCCATGGGGTCGCGGATGAGGCCCGCGCGGATGTTCGGGTCGAGCACGGTGAGCGCGCCGCGTTCGGCCTCGCGCCACAGCACGCGCTCGTAGGTGCTCGCGCCCGGCTCCAGCACCAACGACAGCGTGCCGAAGGACACCGCCTCCGTGCCGGCGGGCAGCGGCCCCGGATCGGTCACCTGGCGGTCCGCCGTGCCCTCGACGTAGAACGAGTAGCGCGCCGAGCCGTCGTCGGTCAGCCCGACCACGGCCAGGGTCGTCGGCTGGCCGCCGCGCTGGACCAGGTCGGTGCGCACGGTCGAGGCGTGCAGCCGTTCGACCAGCCGGTCGCCGAACAGGTCGGTCGACACCCGGGACAGGAAGCTCACCGGCGCTTCGAGGCGGCCGGCGGCCACGGCCACGTTGTAGGGCCCACCGCCCAACCGCGGCGCGAGGGTGCCCTCCGGCGTGGGCACCAGGTCGACCAGCGCCTCACCTGCAACGACGATCACGACTGGCTCCGTTCTCTCCGCAACCCGTCCAGCAGCAGTTCACCCAGGGCGGTGAACGCCTCGGCGTCCGAGACCCCCGCGCGCCGGGGCAGCACACCGGTCTGGATGCCCTCGATGAGCAGACCGGCCATCTCGGCGATCAGGGTCGCATGCACGTCCCGGAACACCCCGTCGCGGACGCCCTCCTGGATGAACTCGCGGATCCGCTCGGCGGCGGCGCGGGCGTTGCGCTCGTAGGTGCTGCGCGTGGGCGCGAACGCGGACACGTCGGTGATGAACCGGTCCGACGCGCGCCGCAGCTCCTCGGCCGCGCCCGCCAGGTAGGTGCCGACGCGGGCGCGGACGTCGTCGACGTCGGCGACGCGCTGCTCGATCCGCTCGGCCGCGCCCTTGAAGTAGCGGCCGACCACCTTGACCGCCAGCTGCTCCTTGCTCGGGGCCAGCGCGTAGAGCGTGGACTTGGAGCAGTGCAGGCGGGCGGCGAGGTCGTCCAGCGTGAAGTGCGCGAAACCTTCGGCGAGCACGAGCGCTTCCAGCCTGGCCAGCAGTTCCACCTGCCGGGGCGTCAGCGGTCGGCGCACGATCGAGGTCACGGGGGCCAACTCTGTCACAGCGCCTGGCTCCAGTACTGGAGTACGTCCTACAGTACTGGCGACAGTACTCCCGCGATCCGGAGGTCGACGATGCCCGCCGAGCGCCTGCTGCCCACCACCGAGGCCGAGGACCTGCTCGCCCTGGTCCGCGAGATCGCGCGCGACGAGCTCGCGCCGCACGCCGCCGAGGCGGAGGAGCACTCGCGGTTCCCTCGTGAGGCGTTCCGGCTGCTCGGCCGGACCGGGTTGCTCGGGCTGCCGTACCCGGAGCGGTTCGGCGGGGGCGAGCAGCCGTACGAGGTGTACCTCCAGGCGTTGGAGGAGGTGGCGTCGGCGTGGATGTCGGTCGGCGTCGGGCTGTCGGTGCACGTCATGTCCAGCTACGCGCTGGCGACGTTCGGCAGCGAGGAGCAGCAGTCGCGCTGGCTGCCGGACGTGGTGGGCGGCGACCTGCTGGGCGGTTACGCGCTGTCCGAGTCGCACGCGGGCTCGGACGCCGCCGCCCTCTCCACCCGTGCCGTCCGGTCCGACGACCACTACACCGTGAACGGGACGAAGGCGTGGATCACGCACGCCGGCGTGGCCGACTTCTACACGGTGATGGCGCGCACATCCGACGACGGCGGCAAGGGCGTCAGCTGCTTCTTCGCGCCCGGCCAGGCCGAGGGGCTGGTCGCCGCGAAGCCGGAGCGCAAGATGGGCCTGACCGGTTCGATCACCGCGCAGCTGTCGTTCGCCGACGTGCGGCTCGACGCGGACCGCCTGATCGGGACCGAGGGCGGCGGTCTGGGGATCGCACTGTCCGCTTTGGACTCGGGCCGGCTCGGCATCGCCGCGTGCGGCGTCGGTCTGGCGCAGGCCGCGCTGGACGAGGCCGTCGCGTACGCCAAGCAGCGCACCCAGTTCGGCCGCGCGATCATCGACTTCCAGGGCCTGGAGTTCCTGCTGGCCGACATGGCCGCCGCCGTGGAGTCCGCCCGCGCCACGTACCTGGAGGCGGCCCGCCGCCGCGACCGCGGCCTCCCGTTCCGCCGCCAGGCCGCGATCGCGAAGCTGATCTGCACCGACACCGCGATGAAGGTGACCACGGACGCCGTGCAGGTCCTGGGCGGCGCCGGCTACACCCGCGACTTCCCGGTGGAGCGCTACATGCGCGAGGCCAAGGTGCTCCAGATCTTCGAGGGCACCAACCAGATCCAACGCCTCGTCATCGGCCGCTCCCTCCGCTGACCCCCGCGCGTGTCGAACCTCCGCGTCCCGCGTGTCCTACGTTCGGAACGCGCGTGTCCTACGTTCCGGTACCCCGAGTTGAACGCTCAGCACAAGATCGACTGTTCTGAGCGTTCAACTCGGGTGTCCTGAACGTAGGACACGAGTGACGCGAACGTAGGACACGCGGGACCTGGAGGTTCGACACGCGGGTCAGGGTTCGCGGTAGAAGGGGTTGGTGACGATTTCCTCGCCGTCGGCGTAGCGGTAGACCTCGCGGCCTTCCACGTAGACCTTCAGGGCCCGGCTCATCACGTCCAGCGGGTCGCCCGACCAGATCACGACGTCGCCGTCCAGGCCCGGACGCAGGGAGCCCACGCGGTCGTCCAGGCCCATGATGCGGGCCGGGTTCACGGTGATCGACTCCAGACCCACGCGCGGGTCCAGGCCCTCCTTCACGGCCAACGTCACCTGGTGCACGAGGAAGTGGATCGGCACGACCGGGTGGTCCGTGGTGATCGCGATCTGCACGCCCGCACGCGCCAGGATGCCCGGGTTGCGCAACGACCGGTTGCGGACCTCGACCTTCGACCGCGACGTGAACAGCGGCCCGATGATCACCGGGATCTCACGCTCCGCCAGCACGTCCGCGATCAGGTGACCCTCGGTCCCGTGGTTGACGATGAGCCGGTAGCCGAACTCGTCCGCCAGCCGCAACGCCGTCGCGATGTCGTCGGCGCGGTGGCAGTGCTGGCACCACGGCAGCTCGCCCGACAGCACCCGCGCCAGCACCTCGGACGTGGTGTTCCGCTCGAACACGCCGTCCTCGGCGGCGTCCCGCTTGGCCACGTAGTCCTGCGCCTTGGTGAACGCGTCGCGGATCACCGCCGCCACGCCCTGGCGCGTGGACGGCAGCTTCTTCTGGTCCCCGTACACCCGCTTCGGGTTCTCGCCCAACGCGCTCTTCACGCTGACGGGGTTGCGCACGAGCATCTCGTCGGCCGTGCGACCCCAGCACTTCACCGCCACGGTCTGGCCGCCGATCACGTTGCCCGACCCCGGCTTCACCACCGCGGTCGTGACGCCGCCGGACAGGGCGTCGGCGAAGCCCTGGTCGGCGGCGTTGATCGCGTCCAACGCGCGCAGCCGGGCACCGTTGGGGTCGGTCATCTCGTTGGTGTCCTGCCCGGCCCAGCCCTCGCCCTCCTCGTGCACGCCGAGGTGGCCGTGGGCCTCCACGAAGCCGGGCAGCACCCAACCGCCCGCCGCGTCCACGACCGGGACGCCGGCCGGCACCTCGACGTCCGGGCCGACCGCGACGATCTTCCCGTCCTGGATCAGGACCGTGCCGCCCTCGATCGGCTCTCCGGCGACCGGGACGACGTACCCACCCGTGATGGCGACGTTCATAGTTAGCGACGCTAACGGTCTACGACAGGGGGCGCAAACCCCACCGGCCGGCCCACGACTCGCCCGGCTCCAGCCACAGCAGGTCGACCCCGCTGTTCAACGCGTCCGGCGGGCACGTCATCGGCTCGATCGCCACCGCGCGGCCACGGCCGGGGTAGTTGTGCGGCGTGTAGACCTGCACCCACTTGAAGTCCGGGTCCGCCCACACCTCGACGCCGCCCGCCGGGCCCTTCAGCACGTGCCGCACCAGCCCGTCCACCGGCTCGCAGCCACCGAACGCGGTGTCCAGCTCCACGCCCTCCAGCAGCCGCGCCACCCGGAAGTCGAGGTCGCCCGACACGGGCGTCGCCGGACCGTTCGGGATCATGGTCTGCGCGTCCACCGGCAGCACGGTCGTGGCCGCCAGCGACAGCGAGGTCTCGTCGGTCAGGGACGCGCCGGCGCGCGGGTACGGGTGCGTGCCCACCCCGAACGGGGTCCGCTTATCACCCACGTTGGTGACGCCGTGCGAGACGGTGAGGCCGTTGTCGTCGAGCGCGTAGGTGATGGTGGTGCGCAGCTCGACCGGCCAGCCCAGGCCGGCCACCGGCGTCTCCAGCGAGATCAACGACCCCGTGTGCTCCACGGTGCCCCAGATCGCGCGGCGCACCAGCCCGTGGATCGCGTTGCCCCGCGCGGGCTCGCCGATCTCCAGCTGCTGCTCCTCGCCGTCGAGCACCCATCTGCCGCCCGCCGTGCGGTTGGGCCACGGCACCAGCACCGCGCCGCTGCCCATGGGCGGTTCGTCGTCGTACGTCTCCACGTACGGCACGCCGCCGACTTCGTAGGACTTGAGTCCCGCACCCTCGGGTGCGATGACGGCGCGTGCCGCGCCGTGGGCGATCTCCAGCATGGGTCAGGAGCGTATCCGAGCGGCTCGACCCTTGACTTAGTTACTAGACCGGTCTCTATAGTAAAACCATGCCGAGACGGACCGACACCCGACAACGCGTGGTGCGCGCGGCGGCCGACCTGTTCCGGTCGCAGGGCTACCACGCGACGGGCCTCAACCAGGTGCTCGCCGAGGGCGGCGCGCCCAAGGGCTCGCTCTACTTCCACTTCCCGGGCGGCAAGGAGCAGTTGGCGGTCGAGGCGGTGACCTTGGCGGGCAACGAGCTGTGCGACGCGCTCGCCGCCGTCCTCGACGCCGAACCCGACTCCACGAAAGCGCTTTCCCTCGCCCTGGACCTCCTCGTCCGCGACCTGCTGGCTTCGGACTTCCGCAGCGGGTGCCCCGTCGCCACGGTCGCGCTCGACGCGGCGTCGGACAGCGAGCCGATCCGCCTGGCCTGTGCGGACGTCTACGCCAAGTGGCAGCACCTCATCGCCACGCGCGTCGGTGACGACGGCCTGGCCACGGTCGTGCTCGCCGCCATCGAGGGCGCGCTGCTGCTCGCCCGCACCCGCCGTTCGCCGGACCCCCTGCACGCCGTCGGCGCCCGCCTGGGCGTCCTCCTCGGAAGGCCAAGGCCATGAGAGCGCACCACCTGAACTGCGGCACCATGCGACCGTTCGGCGGGAAGCTGGTGACCGGCCAGGGCTCGTACTTCGAGGCGGCCGAGCTGGTCTGCCACGTGCTGCTGCTGGAGACCGACGACGGCCTGGTGCTCGTCGACAGCGGTCTGGGCCTCGGCGACGTGCGGCGGCCGGACGAGACGTTGGCGCGCTGGTGGCGGTTGATGAGCCGACCCGCGCTGGCGGAGCCGGAAACCGCGCTGCGCCAGGTGGAAGCGCTCGGGTTCGGCGCCTCCGACGTGCGCGACGTCGTGCTGACCCACCTCGACCTCGACCACGGCGGCGGCCTGCGCGACTTCCCCGACGCGCGCGTGCACGTGTCGGCGGAGGAGCTGGCCTCGGCGACCCGCCCGGACAAGTCGGGCAACGACCGGGTGCGGTACCCGGACGCGCAGTGGCGGCACGGGCCGAAGTGGACGCCGCACGGGCCGACCGGCGAGACGTGGTTCGGCTTCGGCGGTGTGCGCGAGGTGCGGCCGGACGTGCTGCTGGTGCCGTTGTTCGGGCACACGCACGGGCACACGGGCGTGGCGGTGCGCGTCGGCGACCGGTGGCTGCTGCACGCGGGCGACTCGTACTTCTTCCACGGCGAGGTGGAGGCGCAGCGGCACTGCCCGCCCGGGTTGGCGTTCATGCAGAAGCGGATGCAGGTGCTGCCCGAGCTGCGCGTCGCCAACCAGGAGCGCCTGCGCGAACTCGTGCGCGACCACCACGACGAGGTGGACGTCTTCAGCGCCCACGACGCCACCGAGCTGCGCCGCCACCAGAAGGCGCACGCCTGATCGAGTAGCAGTACTCATGACACCGGCAGGGGTCGGCGGGGACGCTTCGGGCATGACCGCGAAACCGCACTCGCCGACCACCAACGCCTTCTACGCGCAGGCGGTGATCTCCTTCGTCGTCTCGCTGGCCGCCGTCGGGCTCGGTGTCGCCTACCTGCCCGTGGACGGGTGGGTGCGCGCTTTCCTGGCCGTCGGCCTCCTGTTCACCATCACGTCGGCGTTCACCCTGGCCAAGTGCGTCCGCGACCGGCAGGAGGAGACCTACGTGGTGAGCCGGGTCGACCAGGCACGGCTGGAGAAGCTGCTCGCCGAGCACGACCCCTACCGGGTGGAGGCGGCCTGACCCCCTAGGCTGCACCGCTCATGGGAGCAGACCGATGACCGCCGCCGCTCTCGACGGCGTCGACGACGTCGAGTGGGCGTCCCTCGGCCACGCGCACGGCTCGGCGGCGGACGTGCCCCGGACGTTGCGCGACGCCGTCGGCGAGGACGAGGAGCTGGCGGGCGAGGCGTTCGAGCACCTCTTCGGCAGCATCTACCACCAGGGCACGCTGTACTCGGCGACGCCGCGGGCGGTGCCGTTCCTGGCCCGGCTCGCCGCCGATCCGGGCACGCCCCGGCGCGCGGGCCTGGCGCACCTGCTCGGGGTGGTCGCCGAGACCGGTGACGCCTCGCCGGAGGTGCTGGCGGACGTGCGGGCCGCCCTCGCCCGCGAGACCGCGACCCTGCTGCCGCTGCTGGACGACCCGGACGTCGAACTCCGGCACGTCGCCACCTACCTGCTGGGCAACCTGCCGCCCACCGCCGGGCTGGTGGCGGCGGTGCGGGCGCGACGCGCGCGTGAGCAGTCGCCGCACGTGGTCGCGGGTCTGCTGGCGGCGGCCGGTCGGCTCGCGCCGGCCGAGAGCGCCGGGTGGCTGACCGCCGAGCTGGGGTCGGACCGGCCGGCCGCCGTCCACGCCGGCGCGCTGTGGGCGATCGCCGACGCCGGGCTGCCGTGGCCGGACACCGCCACCTCGTCCGTCATCGCCTGCTGGGTGACCGGTGAACCGCTGACGAACTGGGTCTGGTCCGCCGACCCGTTCGCCGACGTCGTGGCGGGCGCCGACACCGCGTCCCTCGCCGCGCTCTGCCGCTCGTTGATCGAGCAGGGCCCGGCCGACACCGCGCAACGGGCCGTCGACGCCGTCTACGAGCGGTGCGCGCGGTCGCGGTCGGTCCGGGAGGAGCTGGCCCCGCTGCTGGCCGCCGCCGTCGACCACCCGGAGCCGTGGGTGCGCGTCGCCGCCGCCACCGCGGTCCGCGACGTGGCCCCGGCCGCTCCCCTGGCCGCGGACTCCCTCGCGGCGCACCTCACCGGTCCGCCGCCGACCGCGCCGAACACCCCCGGGGCACGGCTGTTCGGCCTCGGCCTCGAAGTGCTCGTCACGCTCGGCGACCCGCGCTGGCGGCGGCCGTTCACCGCCGCGCTCGCCGCGGGCGGGATCGGGCCGGAGGTCCTGGGCACGATCATCGACGCCGGCGTGCCGTGCGACGCCGTGCTGCTGACCGCGGTGCGACGGCGGCTGGCGGCCCTGCCGGCGCGGTGGGAGCCGTCGTCGGACCAGGACGCGCTCCTGGGCCGGGTGCGGTGGCACAACGAGCTGAACAACCTGACCAGGCTGCTGCGCCGCTGGGGCGCGGACGCGGCCGAGGCCGTGCCGGAACTCGTCGCGCTCGTCCCGCACGACCGGTGGTGGGCGGTCCGCGCGCTGGCCGCGATGGGCCAGGCCGCCTCGTCCGCCGTCCCCGCGTTGACGGGTGTCCGCCACGACCCGGCGGCGTCCTGGCGCCACCGCCTCGACTGCGCCGAAGCCCTCACCGCGATCACCGGCGACCCCGACCACGTGCGCGCCTGCGTGGCCGAGGCCGGCGCGGAGGAGCCGGTCCCGGCCGCGCAGACCGCCGTGCGCCACGACCTGCCCCTGCACGACCTGCTGCCCGCGCTGCGCGAGCTCGCCACCACCGACGCGGACGACACCCCGGCCACCACCCGGCTGCGCCTCGACGCGGCCGGGCTCCTGCGGCGGGCCGGTGACGTGGCGGCCCCGCTCCGGGCCGTCGCCGACGCCCTCGACCACGCCCGGCACGTGGCGGACGCGGTCGAGCTGGCGGGGCTGATCGGCCCACCGGCCGCCGCGCTGGCGCCACGGCTGCGCGAACTGCTCGCGGACCGCCACGACACGTACGCCGCCGCGCTGGCCCTGCGCCGCGTGACGGGCGAGGCCGAGCCCCTCCTCGACGCCGTCCGCCACCGGCTGACCTGGGTGGGCGCCCGGGCCTGGCTGGCCGAGTCGCTGCGGGAGCTGGGCCCCGACGCCGCCCCGCTGCTGCCCGGCCTGCGCGCCCTGGCCCACGGCGACGCCGCGATGCCGGGCGGCGGCATCCACGGCCGCCGGGTCCGCCAGGACGACGAGGACCGGCTGCGGCTCCTCGCCCTCCTGGCCGGACCCGGTCAGGAGGTCACTTCGTCAGCTTCTCCGCGTCGAACGTGACCTTGCCGTGCACCAGCCGGTTGATGAGCCACAGGACCACGCCGGCCGCGAGCAGGTACAGCGCGATCTCGTAGTCCGCCGACGCGCGGCCCGACAGCGGGCTCGCCAGGTAGGCGCACGTGATCGCGCCGAGCACCGGCACCCAGGTGGGCGCGCGGAAGTGCTCGTGGTCGACCTCCTCCTTGCGCAGCACCAGCACCGCGACGTTGACGATGGTGAAGACGACCAGCAGCAGCAACGCCGTCGTGCCGCCGAGCTTGGCGATGTCCGTGGTCGACACCAGGATGATCGCGACGCCCGACGTGAAGACGATCGAGATCCACGGCGTGCGGCGGAACGGGTGGACGGTGCCGAACACCTTCGGGATGATCCGCTCGTTCGACATGCCGTAGATCAGCCGGCTGGCCATCAGCATGTTGATCAGCGCCGAGTTGATGACCGCGAACAGGCCGATCAGCGAGAAGACCCACAGCGGGAAGCCGGGCGCGCCGACCTGCACGACCAGCAGCAGCGCGGAGGAGCCCGCCTTCGCCAGCTGGTCGGCGGGGATGAGCAACGACGACGTGATCGCGACCAGCACGTAGATGACCGCCGCGATCACCATGCCCCACAGCATCGCGCGCGGGAAGATGCGGACCGGGTCGCGCACCTCCTCGGCCATGTTCACCGAGTCCTCGAACCCGACCATCGCGAAGAACGCCAACGCGGTGGCGGACGTGATCGCGACCAGCGCGCTCTGGCCCGGCGCCGGGTCGACCTGCGTCAACCGGGCCGGGTCGCCGTCGCCCACCAGCACCGCGTAGAGGCCGATCGCGATGATGATCACCAGGCCGGACAGCTCGATGCAGGTCAGCACCACGTTCGCCTTGACCGACTCCGAGACGCCCCGGAAGTTGATCGCGGCGAGGCCGATGATGAACAGGATCGCGACCAGCGTCGCCGACACGGTGAACGTGTCGGAGAAGAACTCCTTGATGACGGACTGGAGGTAGGTGCGCCCGAACGCGAGCGCGGCGGAGGACGCCGACGTGATGCCCGAGCTCATCACCGCGAACGCCACCATGAAGGTGAGGAACTGGATCTTGAACGCGCGGTTGGTGTACAGCGCCGCGCCGGCCGCCCTGGGGTACTTGCCGACGAGTTCGAGGTAGCTGAACGCGGTCAGGAACGCCACCGCGAACGCGACCAGGAAGGGCACCCACAGCGCGCCGCCGATCTTGCCCGCGACGTTGCCCGTGAGGGCGTAGATGCCGGTGCCGAGGATGTCACCGACCACGAAGAAGAGCAGCAACTTCGGGCCGATGGCCCGTTTCAGTTCCGGTTGCCCCGGTGCGCTCGTCGCTTCCGCCATGCCGTGTGAGTGTGCCGGATCACACTGGGCGCGGATAGTCGGAGCGGCACACCTTGGGCAAGTCTTGATGTTCAGGGTCGGGCGGCGGCCCGCAGGTCGGCTTCGGCCTGCGCGATGGCCTCGTCCAACGCCTCCCGGAACGCCGCGATCTGGTCCGCCTCCAGCCTCACCCCGTCCACGCCGGTGGGCAGGAACACGTCGATCCCGCCGTCCTGGACTTCGAGGCTGAGCACGTCCTCCTGGTCCGAGTAGCACCGCAACAACCACTCGCGCTTCGGCGACGTCACCTTGATGATCTGCTCCATGCCCCAAGATTCGCAGCGCTGTCTTAAATTCCGCAATAACTCATTCGAGTGACTGTTCTTGCGATTCAATTTGCAGCGCCCCTAACTTGATCGCATGGCACGCCGCGCTGGAACGTCGGTCCGCTCCCGCCGACTCGCACACGTCCTCAAGAAGCTCCGCACCACCAGCGGCACCAGCACCGATGCCGTGGGTGAGGCGGTGGGCATGTCCGGGAGCAAGATCAGCCGCATCGAGACCTCCGGTGCGGGCATCTACCTCGACGACCTGGAGAAGCTGCTCGACTTCTACAAAGTCGCGCGCAAGCAACGCGTCGAACTCCTCGACCTCGCCCGGCATGCCGAACAGCGTGGCATGTTGCGCATGAACAACAACCAAAGGGTGCACGAGGACTGGCAGACCTGGGTCGATTTCGAGGACGAGGCCAGTTCACTGCTCAACTACGAACCCCTGATGATTCCCGGTCTGCTGCAAACGCCGGAATACGCCCGGTCGATCATCAAGGCCACCGGGCACGCTCTCACCAATGCCCAGGTGGACGCCTTGGTCGCCAGTCGGATGGCACGCCAAGGCCTCCTCAGCCGCAACACGCCGCTCAAGCTCAGCGTGATCATCGAGCAGGGCGTCCTGGAGCGGCCGTTCCACGACCAGGCGGCACAACGCCGCCAGATCCGACACCTCGTCGACGCCGGCGAACGCCCCAACGTCACGGTGCGGGTGGTGCCGACCGACGCCGAACTGCACGGCGGGCTCAACGGGCCGTTCGTGATCCTGGAGTACGACGACGACCCGAGCCTCGTGCTGCTGGAGAACAAGGTCGCGAGCCTGTTCATCGACGAGGACGACCAGATCGAGGTGTTCGAGGCGACCTGGGCGGCACTGCGGCGTTTGGCCTACACGGCGGAGGAGACGCTGGATTACTTGAAGGGCCTCGCGTGACACGATGGAGCCATGACCTTGTGGCGTAAGAGTTCTCGCAGCAACAGCAGTGCCAACTGCGTCGAGGTGGCCCGGGTCCAGGAGCGGGTGGCGGCGCGGGACTCCAAGAACCCCGCGCCCACCGTCACCTTCCCCGCGACCTCGTGGGCGCGGTTCCTGCGGGCTCAGTAGTCCTCCCACACGTCGTAGTCGGCGGAGTCCGGGCCGGCCGTGTCGTCCACGCCGACGGCGGCCAGGTCCGCCGACGTGAAGGTCGCGGTGGCCCGATCGCCCAGGAACACGCCGACCAACGTCACCAGCACGTCGAGGTGGGCCTCCGCCGACTGGTCGTTGCACGCGGTGATCCGGTTCAGCGCGTCGTGGACCGGCTGCTCCACCCCCGACTGGGCGAGCTGCTTGAGGATCAACCCGGCCTCCGCGAACCCCTCGCCCGGTCCGGTGATCTTGACGTACGACGAGGCCGTGCCGCGGAACAGCAGGAACAGCGCCCGGTACTCGGCCACGCCCTCGAAGTCGAGCGTGAGGCCGAACAGCTCCTGCAAGCCGCGCAGCACCCGTTGGCGGTGCTCGCGCAACGCCGCGTTGTACGCCTGGCTGTAGTAGTAACCGCGCTTGGCTTCCGGGTGGGCGTCGAGGAACGCCTGCACGAACGCCCGGCGGTCGTAGGTGATCACCCGTCCAGTCCACCACGCCCGCCACGGCGTCACCCGGGTCACGTCCACCGACCGGACACCGGTGCTCCGGACCCGGTGTGACGCGGTGGCTCGCCCGGACGCGGTTGGCATCACCCGATCCGGGTAACTGGGTGGGTACTCGCCCTCTTGACCGCGAGCCGACGAGAGGAACCCGCCCGTTGGAGCCCACCGCCGTGGTCTACGCCGGTGTCGGTGTCGCGACCCTCCTGGCCGCGGTGCTGCCCAGGGTCCTGGGGCGGGCGCCCGCGTCCATGCCGATGGTCTTCCTGGCGGCGGGCGCGGTCGCGTTCGCGGCCTTCGACCCGCTGCCCGACCCGGACCCGACCGCGCACGGCACGCTCACCGTGCACCTCACCGAGCTGTGCGTCATCGTCTCGCTGATGGGCGCGGGCCTCGCGCTCAACCGGCCGGTCGGGCTGCGTCGCTGGTCGACCACCTGGCGGCTGCTCGGCGTCACGATGCCGCTGTCGATGCTCGCCGTCGGCCTGCTGGGCTGGGGCGCGCTCGGCCTGGGACTGGCGTCGTCGGTGCTGCTCGCGGCGGTGCTGGCGCCCACCGACCCGGTGCTCGCCAGCGAGGTGCAGGTGGCCGAGCCCGCGGAGGACCCCGACGACCCGGGCGAGGAGGAGGACGAGGCGCGGTTCGCGCTGACGTCCGAGGCGGGGCTCAACGACGGGCTGGCGTTCCCGTTCACCTACGCCGCCGTGGCCATCAGCATCGCCGGGGCCGCGCCGGAGGGCTGGCTGCCGCACTGGCTCGTCGTGGACGTGCTGTGGCGGTTGGCGTGCGGCGTGCTCGTCGGCCTGCTCACCGGCTGGGGGTTGCGCAAGCTGTTCTTCGCCGCGCCGTCGAAGGACTTCCGGTTGGCAGAGCACGCGGAGGGCTTCGTCGCGCTCGCCGCCACCTTCCTGGCCTACGGCCTCACCGAGCTGGCCGAGGGGTACGGCTTCGTCGCCGTCTTCGTCTGCGCCTGCGCGATCCGGGCGGGCGAGCGGTCCCACGGCTACCACCGCGTCCTGCACCAGTACGTCGAGCAGGTCGAGCGGATGCTCACCGTGCTGATCATCTTCCTGCTCGGCGGCGCGGCGGTCACCGGGCTGCTGGCCGGCACCGGGTGGCGGGACGTGCTGGTCGCGCTGGTCGTCCTGCTGGTGGTGCGGCCGGTGGCGGGGCTGATCGGGCTGGCGCGGGGCAAGACGGGGCCCCGGGAGCGGGCCGTCATCTCGTTCTTCGGCGTGCGCGGCGTCGGGTCGCTCTTCTACGTCGCCTACGCGCTGCAAGCCGGGGACTTCGCCGACCAGGACGCGATCTGGCGGGTGGTCGGCCTGGTGGTGATCGGCTCCATCGTCCTGCACGGCGTCACCGCGACACCGTCGATCAGGCTGCTGGACCGCTTGCGGCTGCGCGCGGCGCGGGACCGGCACGGTGATCCCGACCAGGCCCCGCGGACCCCCGTCTGAGCGGAGGCCGGCAGTTCAGCCGGCGGGCGGCCCGGAGTCCACGACCGCCGGCGTGAAGCGGTAGCGCTTGATCGCCGGGATGGCCAGCACCGCCAGCCCGGTTGCCACCACCACGAGGACGCCGCCCAGCGCGGTGGCGTTGCCAGGGCCGATCATCGCGCCCGTGGTGCCGTGCAGCAGGTCCGCCAGCCGGGGACCGCCCGCCACCACCACGATGAACACGCCCTGCATCCGGCCGCGCATCTCGTCCGTCGCCGCCGACTGGAGGATGGCGCTGCGGAACACCATGCTGATCATGTCCGCCGCGCCGCCGATCGCCAGGAACACCACCGCGAGCCACAGGGCGTGCGACAGGCCGAACCCGACCATCGCCACGCCCCACGCCACGACCGCGAGCACGACGCCCACGCCGTGCCGGGTCACGCGTGAGGTCCAGCCGGACGTGAGGCCGCACAGCATCGCGCCCAGCGGGATGGCGGCGAACAGCAGGCCCAGCGCCAACCCGCCGCCGGGCGGGTCGCCGAACGTGTTCTCGGCCATCTCCGGGAACAGCGCCCGGGGCATCCCGAACACCATCGCGATGATGTCCAGCAGGAAGCTCGCCAGCAGGATCTTCTGCACGGCCAGGTACCGGAACCCGTCGACCACGTCCCGCAGCCCGGCGCGGCGCGACGTCCCGCTCAACGGCGGCAGCGGCGGCAGCTTCCAGACCGCCCAGATCGTCAGCGTCAGCGCCACGGCGTCGACCAGGTACAACGTCGACAGGCCCACGACCGGCATCAGCGCGCCCGCCGCCATGGGCCCGAACACGCCGCCGAACATCATCACCGTCGAGCTCAGCGCCGTGGCGGCCGGGATCTGCTCGGCGGGCACCAGCCGGGCGACGGAGGCGGTGCGGGCGGGGGCGTTCGCGGCGAAGAACACCTGTTGCAGCCCGAGCAGGGCGATCACCAGCCACACGGAGTCGACGTGCAGCGCGGCCTGCACCCACAGCAGCACGGACGTCACCGCGATGCCGGTGTTGGTGACGATCAGCAGCTTGCGCCGGTCCACCACGTCCGCGATGGCCCCGCCGTACAGCCCGAAGACCAACAACGGCACCAGCGCCACACCGGCCGCGACACCGACCCAGCCCGACGACCCGGTGAGGTCGTACACCTGCTTGGGCACCGCCACCGCGGTGAGCTGGCTGCCGACGGCCGTCACGATGGTGGAGAGCCACAGCCGCCGGTACGCCACGACCCTCAACGGCCGGGTGTCGATGGCAATCTTCCCCAGGACTCTCCGCACGGTCGTTTAGCGTACGGCAACTAACGACAGCCTCACCGAGACGTGGGACACGACCCGAGCGGGTCCGGACGCGGGACGAGCCCCGCGGCGAGGTGCCGCGGGGCTCGTTCCCGGAGTGGTCGGACTAGGGCGCGACCCGCTGGAGCTCCCAGCCGTCCCGACCGAGGCGGAAGCGGAGGCGGTCGTGCATGCGGTCGCGGCGGCCCTGCCAGAACTCGACCTCTTCGGGCCGGATGCGCCAGCCGCCCCAGTGCGGCGGCACGGGTACCCGGTCGGCGTCGGCGAACTGCCGCTCGACCTTGTTCAGCGCGCTCTCCAAAGTGGAGCGCCCGCTGACGACGCGGGACTGCGGCGAGGCCCAGGCGCCCAGCTGCGAGCCGCGCGGGCGGCTCTCCCAGTAGCTCGCGGTCTCGGCGGGACCGACCTTCTCGACGATGCCGCGCACGTGCGCCTGCCGCTGCATCGCGAACCACGGGAACGTGGCCGACGCGTACCGGGTGGCCATCAGGTCGTGGCTCTTCGCCGACGTGTAGTTGGTGAAGAACACCAGGCCGCGCTCGTCGAGGCCCTTCGCCAGCACGGTCCGCGAGGACGGCCGGCCCTCGGTGTCGGCGGTCGCGAGCACCATCGCGTTCGGCTCCGGCAGGCCCGCCCCCGCCGCTTGGTCCAGCCACAGCTGGAGCTGCTCGTGCCAACTGGCCGCGAGGTCGCTCTCTGTGAGCGAGCCATGTTCGTAGGACACGCGCATCGACGGCAACGCGATGTTCGTCGTCTCCGACATCCCGACCTCCCGGAGCGTAATTCGTCCTGGCCAAGGCACTTGTGGCACCTAGCGATCCCGCGACCGTACGGGTTCCGCGCCCGAGGCGAAACCGCTCGCACGGTGATGACCGCCACCCGATCCGTGACTTTCGGTGTGACCCGCGCCTCGGAATCGAGCACGGGATCGTGTCAGAGGGCCGCTCGACCCGGGATGCCTGGACCGCGCTTCGTCGAGCGCGCGTTCCACGGTCACGGCGTCATCGGCCAAGGCGGTGCTCAGGCTCCCGCCACGCGCCAGCGGGACGAGTGACCACCAGTCGGCCGAGACCGCTCCCGGCAGGTCGTCGTCCCAGCACAGCAACTCCGTGCCGAACACCCGGCGGCCGGCCAGCCCGGCCGGACTGGTGTCCACTTCGTGCGTTCCCAACCGCGATGTCTGCTTGATCACCGGCCCGTCCCGCCGGACGTCGAGCGTCGTGGTGAGCGAGCCCGGCCGCTCGTTCGACCGACCCAGCACGACGACGTCCCGCGCACGCAGCCGAGCGCCTTCCCCCATCCGCGCGCGGAACACGGACTCGTGACGTGCACGCGCCGTGACGACGGTCGGTTCCGGCAGGTACGCCAACGACGCGCCGTCGGCCAGTTCCACGTCGACCAGCGCACGGCTGCCGCCCGCGTGCTGACCGGGCAGGGCCAGCGTCGCGGCCACCCCGCGCAGTTCCAGCGACGCCCCCGCCTCGACCGCCACCCGCAGTTCCAGGTCGTCGCCACCCAGCGGCGCGGTGACCGCGCTGACCAGGTGCACGAGCGCGACCTCCTGCGGGCCGCGCCGGGGCACCAGGCGCAACGGCGCCATCGACCGCACGTCGCGCACGACGGATCGCCCGTTCGGGTCGCAGGCCACGACCAGGTGAGCCCGCGCCCTCACCGGAGCAACCCCTGTGACCCCCGACACGTCCTCGGATCGGGTGGAAGTCCCACCCGCGCATCTCGGGGGAGATCGTGATGAGGAGATTCGTCGCAACAGCCGCGGTCGTCGCGGCCGTGTTCGTCACCGGGGGAACGGCGGTCGCGCAGCCGGCGGCCGGCACGTGCCGGTCGGCGGACCTGACCATCGGGTTCGGCCGCGAGGAAGGCGCGGCGGGCACGGTGTACCGGGAGGTCGTGCTCACCAACCGGGGCCCGCGCACGTGCGTGCTGCGGGGCTTCCCGGGCGTGTCCTATGTGGACGGGAACGGCGACCGGGTCGGCGCCGCCGCCGCGCGCGTCGGTGAACGCGGCCCGCTGCTCACCCTGCCGCACGGCACGGCGGTCCGCTCGGACGTCGGTTTCGCCCAAGTCGACAACTTCGACCCGGACGTGTGCCGCAAGACGCCCGTGTGGGGCATCCGCGTGTTCCCGCCGGACGAGACGGCGCCGCTGCACCTGCCGATGACCGGACAGCACGGCTGCGCGGGCGACGTCAGCCCGTTCGGGAGTCAACTGACCGTCGCGAGCGTGCGGAGCTGAGCGCGCACCCAGTCGGCCACCGCGGGCGCGTCCGGTGTGTCCACGAGGGACTGTGCGATCACCGGTAGCTCGCCGCGCATCCGGTGGGCGTCGGCCGTCATGACACCGAGGTCGGCGCCCACCATCGGCGCGAGGTCCGTCTTGTTGATCACCAGCAGGTCCGCGGTGGTCACGCCGGGACCGCCCTTGCGCGGCACCTTGTCACCGCCCGCCACGTCCACCACGAAGATCTGCCGGTCCACCAGGCCGCGGCTGAACACGGCGGTCAGGTTGTCGCCGCCGCTCTCGATGATCACCAGCTCCAGGCCGGGCACCCGGTGCTCCAGCAGCTCCACGGCGTCCAGGTTGGCCGTGATGTCGTCGCGGATCGCCGTGTGCGGGCACGCGCCCGTCTGCACGGCCTCGATCCGCTCGACGTCCAGCACCCCGGCGGCGCGCAGGAAGTCGGCGTCCTCGGTCGTGTAGATGTCGTTGGTCACCACGGCGAGGTTCACGCTCCCGCCCAACGCCCGGCACAGCGCCGCGGTCAACGCGGTCTTGCCGCTGCCGACCGGCCCGCCGATGCCCAGGCGCACCGCCCGGTGCTCGTGCGGCTCATGGGCCTCGTGGGGGTCGTGGCCCGCGTCGGCGGGGTCGAAGTTCACCGGGTGCACGTGGTCAGCTGACAAAGAGACGCACCTCTTCCGAGTGGTGGCGGTCGTGTGATTCGGCCAGCAGGTCCAGGCCGGGCGCGCTCGGGGCGGGCAGGTCCTCGGGCGGGGTGTCGGCGTGGCCCGCGGCCATCGCGGCGATGGCGTCGATCTCCGGCGCCAACCGGGCCAGCACCGCGTTCACGCCGAACGGGTCCAGGCCGAGCAGCCGGATCGCGCCCGTCGCCGGACCCGTCACCGCGTGGTAGGCCACGGTCTGCGCGGCCTCGAACGGCTCGCCGACCAGCACGCCCACGATGACCGGGTGGTGCGGCCTCGGCGTGACCCGCAGCAGCTCCGCCAACTCCGCCGACGGCCACGCCCGCCGAGCCGCCCGCGCGATGCCGCGCCCCTGCACGCGTGACGCGTTGCGCTGGGCGGGCGAGGGCGTGCGGGCGTCGAACTCGGCGTCCAGCTCCCCGTAGCGCCCGCGGCACGCGGCGGACGCGAACACCGCGCTCAACGCGCCCGCCGTCCGCAACCGCCCGAGCAGGAACGACGCCAACGACGCCTCGTCGGCGACCAGCCGCCGCGCGACGGCCTCCTCCAGCCCGCCCGAGTGCACGTGGCCGCCGCCCGGGAACCGGGAGTCCGCGATCATCAGCGCCGCGAGGTTCATCAGAACAGGAAGTAGCGCTGGGCCATCGGCAGCTCGGCCACCGGCGCGGGCTCCACCAGCTCGCCGTCGATGCGCACGGCGAAGCTGTCCGGGTCGACCTTCACGCGCGGCATCGCGTCGTTGAGCACCATGTCGGTCTTGGTGACGCCCCGCGTGTTCCGCACCGCCACCAACGGCCGCGCCAGCCGCAGCACGTCCGCCAGGTCGGCGTCGACCGCCTGCTGCGACACGAAGTGCACGCTGCTGCGCGCCGCCGAGTGCGCGCCGAACATCGGCCGCGCGAAGACCGGCTGCGGGGTCGGGATGGACGCGTTCGCGTCGCCCATCGCCGCGTGCGCGATGAACCCGCCCTTCAGCACCACCGCCGGCCGCACGCCGAAGAACTTCGGCTCCCACAGCACCAGGTCGGCCAGCTTGCCCACCTCCACCGACCCGACCTCGTGGTCGATGCCGTGCGCGATGGCCGGGTTGATCGTGTACTTGGCCACGTACCGGCGGGCGCGCAGGTTGTCCGGCATCTCGCCGCGCCGCCGCTGCATCACGTGCGCGGTCTGCCAGGTCCGGATGATCACCTCGCCGACCCGGCCCATCGCCTGCGAGTCCGAGCTGATCATCGAGATCGCGCCCAGGTCGTGCAGGATGTCCTCGGCCGCGATCGTGGTGGGCCGGATGCGGCTCTCCGCGAACGCCAGGTCCTCGGGCACGGACGGGTTGAGGTGGTGGCACACCATCAGCATGTCCAGGTGCTCTTCCAGCGTGTTCACCGTGTGCGGGCGCGTGGGGTTGGTCGAGGACGGCAGCACGTTCGGCTCGGACACCACCTGGATGATGTCCGGCGCGTGCCCGCCGCCCGCGCCCTCGGAGTGGTAGGCGTTGATCGACCGGCCCGCGATGGCGGCCAGCGTCGACTCCACGAACCCGGCCTCGTTCAACGTGTCCGTGTGGATGGCGACCTGCACCCCGGACTCGTCCGCCACCCGCAGGCACGCGTCGATCGCGGCCGGCGTCGTGCCCCAGTCCTCGTGCAGCTTGAACCCGCCCGCGCCGCCCGCCAGCTGCTCCCGCAGGGCGTCTTCCCGGGTCGTGTTGCCCTTGCCGAGCAGCAGCACGTTCACCGGCATGTGGTCCATCGACGCGAGCATCCGCCCCAGGTTCCACGCGCCGGGCGTCACCGTCGTCGCCTTCGTGCCCTCCGCCGGCCCGGTGCCGCCACCGATCAACGTGGTCAACCCGGACGCCACCGCGACGTCCACGATGCCCGGCGTGATGAAGTGCACGTGGCAGTCGATGCCGCCCGCCGTGAGCACCTTCCCGTTGCCCGACAGGACTTCCGTCGACGGCCCGATCACCAGCGCCGGGTCGACCCCGTCCATGGTGTCGGGGTTGCCCGCCTTCCCGATGGCGACGATCCGGCCGTCGCGCACACCGACGTCGGCCTTGACCACGCCCCAGTGGTCGAGCACGACCGCGCCCGTGATGACGAGGTCCGGCGCGCCCTCCGCGCGGGTGGCCACGCCCTGGCCCATCGACTCGCGGATCACCTTCCCGCCGCCGAAGATCACCTCGTCGCCCGCGCCGCCCGGCCCCCTCGACCGGTCCTCGGTCACCTCGATCAGGATGTCGGTGTCGGCGAGCCGGATCCGGTCGCCGACCGTCGGCCCCAGCAGTTCCGCGTAGCGGCGGCGGCTGATCTCGTTCACCGGTCCAGCTCCCCGGCCAGCTCCGGCCGCAACCCGGGCACCCGCCGCAGACCCGCGATCGGCACCAGCACCACCTCGCGCTCGACGCCCGGCTCGAACCGCACCGCCGTGCCCGCCGGGACGTCCAGCCGCTTGCCCCACGCGGCCTCCCGGTCGAACTCCAGCCCGGGGTTGGCCGCCGCGAAGTGGTAGTGCGACCCGACCTGCACCGGGCGGTCCGCCGCGTTGACGACGACGAGCGTGGTGCGCGGCCGGCCGGGGTTCAGCTCGACCGGCTCGTCGCCGGTGATGATCTCGCCAGGGACCACGGGCTGCTCCTCACACGATCGGGTCATGCACGGTCACGAGCTTGGTGCCGTCCGGGAAGGTCGCCTCGACCTGCACGGACTCGATCATCTCCGGGACGCCGTCGAGGACCTGGTCCCGGCCCAGCACGTGCCTGCCGCTGTCCATCAGCTCGCTGACCGTCCGGCCGTCCCGGGCGCCTTCGAGCACGTGGTCGGTGATGAGCGCGACCGCTTCCGGGTAGTTCAGGACCACCCCGCGATCGAGCCGCCGGCGCGCGACGTCGGCCGCCACGTGGACCAGCAGCTTGTCCCGCTCGTGCGGTGTCAGGTGCATGACCGGTGGTCTACCACGGGAAACACACCAGGGCCCGGAACCGAAACAAGGGCTTAACGATCTACCCCGCCTCTGAATCGGTCCCTTGATCGTGACCGACGACACGCGCACCCCCGATTGCCCGCACGTCGGAACGGGAGCAAGGTGCTGTCAACTCTTCACTCCCGCCGAGAAGGAGCGCACAGCGTGGTGCAGACCGAGGACGACGGATTCCGGCCGGGCCTGGAGGGCGTGGTCGCCTTCCGCACCGAGATCGCCGAACCGGACCGCGACGGCGGCGCGCTGCGCTACCGCGGCGTGGACATCGAGGACCTGGCCGGTCACGTGACCTTCGGCAACGTGTGGGCGCTGCTGGTCGACGGCCGCTTCGGGCCCGGCCTGCCGCCGGCCGAGCCGTTCCCCATCCCGGTGCACACCGGCGACGTGCGGGTGGACGTGCAGGCCGCGCTGGCCATGGTCGCCCCCATCTGGGACTACCAGCCGCTGCTGGACATCACCGACGAGCAGGCCCGCGAGCAGCTCGCCCGCGCCTCGGTGATGGCCCTGTCCTACGCCGCGCAGTCCGCCCGCGGCATCGGCCGCCCCGCCGTGCCGCAGCACCGCATCGACGAGTGCCGCACCATCACCGAGCGCTTCCTCACCCGCTGGCGCGGCGAGCCCGACCCGGCGCACGTCAAGGCCCTGGACGCCTACTGGGTGTCCGCCGCCGAGCACGGCCTCAACGCCTCCACCTTCACCGCCCGCGTCATCGCCTCCACCGGCGCGGACGTCGCCGCGGCCATGTCCGGCGCGATCGGAGCCATGTCCGGCCCCCTGCACGGCGGCGCGCCCGCCCGCGTGCTGCCGATGATCGAGGCGGTCGAGCGCACCGGCGACGCGCAGTCCTACGTCAAGGGCATCCTCGACCGGGGCGAGCGCCTGATGGGCTTCGGCCACCGCGTCTACCGGGCGGAGGACCCCCGCGCCCGCGTGCTGCGCCGCACGTGCCGCGAGCTCGGCGCCACCCGCTACGAGGCCGCGAACGCCCTCGAACAGGCCGCCCTGGCCGAGCTGCGCGAACGCCGCCCGGACCGCGCCATCGAGACCAACGTCGAGTTCTGGGCCGCCGTGATCCTCGACTTCGCCCAGGTGCCGCCGCACATGATGCCCGCGATGTTCACCTGCGCCCGCACCGCCGGCTGGTCCGCGCACATCCTGGAGCAGAAGCGCACGGGCCGCCTCGTCCGCCCGTCCGCCAAGTACGTCGGCCCCGGCCCCCGCACGCCGTCCGAGGTGGAGGGCTGGGACGAGATCGCGTGACGGAGCTGCCGATCACGCACCTGCCGCCCTCCGCCGACCGGCGCGGCGTCAGCTTCGCCCTGGCCGACCTGTCGGCGATCGGCCCGATCGCCGACGTGCACGTGGCGTCCATCCGGCCGGGCCACGTGCGCGGCCGGCACTACCACGCGCACAAGGGCGAGCTGATCACCGTGGTGTACGAGGACGCCTGGTCGCTGCACTGGGACACCGGCCCGGACACCCCGAGCCACCACCGCACGTTCACCGGATCGGGTGGCGTCGTGGTCGCCCCACCGCCGAACTGGGCCCACGCCGTCCGCAACGACGGCCAGGCCGACCTGTGGCTCTTCGTCGCCTCGGACCGGCCCTACGACCCGGCCGACCCCGACGCGTTCCCCCGCGAGGTCACCGACTGACATGGCCGACACCGACGTGTTCCGCACGTTCTGCCACATCAGCGAGTACGGCGAGACCGGCTACGAGCACCTGCACCGGATGATCGCCACCAGCGCGCCCCTCGTCCTGTGGTCGCCGTCGAGCCGGCTGCTGGAGAGCCCGCGCTGCCGGGTCGCCGACGCGGACTTCGTGCGCCACGTCGAGCACGGGCGGATCAGGGTCGTCGGCTGCGAGCCCTGGCTGCTGGACCGCTCGTTCCGCGACGGCCACCAGTGGTCGGGCGCCGGGTGGCGCACCGAGGTCGACGACGCCATCCGCTCCATCGCGCGCGACGACGCCTCCCGGCCCCTCGCGGAGCGCCGCGTGGTGATCGCCCCCGACGAGCAGGGCTCCGTCCGCGCCACCGAGCACGTCGAACTCCACCCCGAGGTGGTCGGCACCCTCCACGCCGCCCTCACCGGCCCCACCGCCGGGTCGTTCCCGGTGGGCGTCGTCGAGCACGCCGGCCGGTTCCGGGACTCGCCCCGCGCCCTGGCGACCGACGTCCTGCGGCACGCCTACAACCACCTGGACGCGCTGACCCTCTCCGGCGGCGAGGCCCCGTTCTACCTCTCCCCGCGCGAGAGCCGCTTCCACGACCTGCTCTCGACCCTGCACGGCGACGAGCCGCGCGGCGCGGTCGACCTCCCCGACCAGGCCCTGCTCACCGACCTGACCGACCAGGTCCTCGACCTGCTCGGGCGCCTCGAAGCGGCGGGCGGCGCGCCGCTGACCGGCTTCACCGAGGGCGAGGGCCGCGACCTGCTCGCCCGCTGGATGAGCGGCGTGTGCGCCACCGTCCGGTCCGGCGCGGCCACCGAGGGCGTGCTCCTGCGGACGTTGCAGGCCGACTTCGACTCGGGCCGCCTGCGCAACGACTGGCGCGACCTGGTGCGCGGCCCCGACGGCGCCCTCACCGGCGGCGGGCTGGGCCTGGTCGCCGCCGAGGCGATGGCCCAGCAGGTGGACGTGTTCGTCGGCCTGGGCATGGCCACCGGCGCGATCTCCGTCGCGCGCGGGCTCCTCCAGCACCTCGGCCACGTCGCCGCGCCGTACGAGAACGCCTCCCAGTGGCCCTTCCTGTACGCGTTCGGCAAGCGGGCCTCGGGCCGGCGCCGGACCGCCCTGGCGCAGGTCCTCGACCTCCTCGCCTGACCCATTCCACGTGACCAGGGACACCCGCCTGTCACCGTCCGGCCACGCGGCTGCAACACTGAGCGCTCCCGGCAACGGCGCCGGTCGTGCCGACCCCCTCCCCGTAACCGGAGGCTTCGCGATGACCCAGACCGCCGACCCGACCTCGTTGGTCCTGCCCTCCGACCTGCTGCCGTCCGACGGCAGGTTCGGGTGCGGGCCCTCCAAGGTCCGTCCCGAGGCCCTGGCGGCACTCGCGGCCGAGGGCGCCGCGCTGATGGGCACCTCCCACCGGCAGAAGCCGGTGAAGTCCCTGGTCGGCTCCGTCCGCGCCGGCCTGCGGGAGCTGTTCTCGCTGCCCGAGGGCTACGAGGTCGTCCTCGGCAACGGCGGCACCACCGCGTTCTGGGACGCCGCCGCGTTCGGCCTGGTCCGCGAGCGCGCCCAGCACTTCACCTACGGCGAGTTCTCCTCGAAGTTCGCCAAGGTCACCGGCGACGCGCCGTTCCTGGGCGACTCGATCGTGGTCAAGGCCGACCCGGGCAGCGCGCCCGAGATCACCTACGCCGAGGGCGCCGACCTCGTCGGCTGGGCCCACAACGAGACCTCGACCGGTGTCGCCGTGCCGGTCTCCCGCCCCGCGAACAGCGACGGCGCCCTGATCGCCATCGACGCCACCTCGGGCGCGGGCGGCCTCCCGGTCGACCCCTCCGACTTCGACGTCTACTACTTCGCGCCGCAGAAGTGCTTCGCCTCCGACGGCGGCCTGTGGATCTCCCTGATGTCGCCGGCCGCCCTCGACCGCGTCGCCGAGATCGGCAAGTCGGGCCGCTGGGTGCCGGAGTTCCTCTCCCTCACCACGGCGCTGGACAACTCCACCAAGGACCAGACGTACAACACGCCGTCCCTGGCCACGTTGTTCCTGCTCAACGACCAGATCGAGTGGCTGCTGGCCAACGGCGGCCTCACGTGGGCCGTGGACCGCACCGCCGACTCGTCCTCGCGGCTCTACACGTGGGCCGAGGCGACCTCCTACACGACCCCGTTCGTGGCCGACCCGGCCCACCGCTCGCAGGTCGTCGGGACCGTCGACTTCGACGACTCGGTGGACGCCTCCGTGGTGGCCAAGGTCCTGCGCGCGAACGGCATCGTGGACGTCGAGCCGTACCGCAAGCTCGGCCGCAACCAGCTCCGCGTCGCCATGTTCCCGGCCGTCGAGCCGACCGACGTGAGCACGCTGACCAAGGCCGTCGACTGGGTCGTCGGCAAGCTCTGACCCCGAGCCGCACCGTGGGGGTCGTCCTTCCGGGGACGGCCCCCACAGTCATGACCAGGCACTTCGGCAACCCGTAGGCACGGCCGGCGAGGTGAACCTTGTGCTAACGGAGGTGCGCGAGCCGCCGACATACGGCAAGATCACACGAAGATATCGGCGAACACGGCGAGTCGCCCCCGTCAAGGCGGCGCGCCGGATTACGTTGTACTCGGCGAGGTGAGCCATCCGGGAGGCCATGATGCGTGCGTTGCGAGTCATCGGGCTCGAAGACGACGGCAAGTCCGTCATCCTCGAGGACCCGGATCGCGGCGAGCGCTTCGTGCTCCCCGCCGACGAACGGCTGCGCGCGGCGGCACGCGGCGACCTCACCCGACTCGGCCAGATCGAGATCGAGGTCGAGAGCCAGATGCGCCCCCGCGAGATCCAGGCCAGGATCCGCGCCGGCGAGTCCGTCGCCCAGGTGGCGGCCGCCGCCGGCCTGCCCGCCCACCGCGTCGAGCGCTACGCCTACCCCGTCCTCCTCGAACGCTCCCGCACCGCCGACCTGGCCCAGCGCGCCCACCCCGTCCGCGAGGACGGCCCGGACGTGCAGACCCTCGGCGAGGTCGTCGCGCACTCCTTCGGCCTGCGCGGCCAGGAGTACGCCGACGTCAGCTGGGACTCGTGGCGAGGCGAGGACGGCCGCTGGGTCGTGCAGCTCCACTGGACCGCCGGCCGGTCGGACAACCTGGCGCACTGGGCCTTCCACCCGGGAGCCCAGGGCGGCACGGTGACCGCGCTGGACGACGGCGCCATGGAACTCATGGACCCGAACCCCAACCGGACCCTGCGCACGGTCCGCCCGGTGACCCAACTGGCCCGCCAGGCCCTGGAACTGGAGAAGCAACAGGAACCGGAAATCCTCGCCCGCGAGGACCCGCCCCCACCGCCCCCTCCACCACCGGCCCAGGACCCCCAACCAACCCCCGAACCCGCCCCGGTCGCCGAGGAACCGGCCCCGACGCCACCCTCGGCCCCCCACCAACCGGCCGCAGGCTCCAAGCAACAACCGCCCCGCAAGGACCCACCACCCAAGCGCGGCAAGAAGAACCACCCGATCGTCCCCTCCTGGGAAGACGTCCTCCTGGGCGTCCGCTCCACCCGAGGCTGACAACACGACAACGCCCCCCAGCACCATCGCGGAGGCCACGCACCCGCAACATCCCCACCGAGGCCCGATTTGACATGGGTTCGGGTGCTTTAGGCTGGTCGAAGCCGGGCAGGCTTGGCGGACGCTCTTCCCGCCGGGCCTGCCCGGCTTTGGCCTGCCTGGAGTGCCCGTAAGGGCCCCATGTCACATCGAGCCGGACTCACCCCACCCCCACCCAACCCCGCCCCACCCGTCCCCAACCCCACCCGTCCCCAACCCCGCCCCACCAACCCCAACCCGCCCGTCCCCAACCCACCCCCACCCGCAAGCTTGACCACCACCCCATCCGGGTAACCCCCCGCCATGCTGGGACGACTGGTCGTCGGCGCCGTCTTGGGGGCCGGTTTGGGCGCGGCCTGGTGGGGCCTGCGCGAACTCATCGCATCCGGAGCCGTCTGCTCGACCGAGGACTGGGACTGCCTGGCCGTGGGCCTGTTCGCCATGCCGATCAGCCTGGTCGTGGGCGTGCTGATCGCCTGGGTCATCCTCAGGGCCGCCCACCAGGACCGCCCGCTCGGCTACGCGACCGTGGGCGTCACGTTCACCGCCGTCCTCACCCTGCTCACCGTCTGGGTCTCGATCCCCGCCGGGTCCGTCGCCGCCGGTGTGCTCGGCTTCGTCCTGGCCGCCCCGGTGACAGCGAGGCAGCCGGTCAGCCACACTTCCGCCCGTGACTGACACGCCGCACCCCGCACGCCTCACCGTGGGCGGCTTCGCGGTCAAGGCGCTCCTGCGCGTCGTCGTGTCGGCCGTCCTCGGTTCCGCGCTGCTCATCGCCTGGATCTGGGCGTACCGCAGCGGCGTCCTCGACCGGGTGGTGAACGAGACCAGCCTGAGCGGGTTCATCCTGCTGGTCGTGGTCGGCCTGCCGATCGCGCTGGTGTTCAGCGCCCTGGTCGCCGGACCGGTGCTCTGGCTGCTGAAGATCCGCCCGGTGTGGCCGATCATCCTGCTCGGCCCGATCATCCTGGGCCTCGCGCACTACTTCGGCGCGCCCGAGCGGCTGACCTCCCTCGGCGACCGGTGGACCGTCCTGATCCTCCTCGCCGGCGCGAGCTACGGCCTCGCCGGCCTGGTCACCTCACCGGCGATCCTCCGCCGCGCGAAGTAGCAGCTCCCCCGAATAGCGGCTCCACCGGACGGGATCAGTCCGGCACCGGCACCTCGTCGAGCACTTCCACGCCGAACCCCTCGAACCGGCACCAGCCCTCCGCCTCCTCCCGGCTGATCGGCCTCGCCCCCTCGGGCCGGACGCCCCCGACCACGTCCCACCCATCGGGCGCGAGCACGTACAACCTCCCCCCGCTCACCGCCAGCAACCGACCGCGGGGAAACGCCATCGCCGGCTCCGCCCGGAGATACTTGACCTCCACCTTGACCTCCACCTAGCTCCAGCTTGCAGGGTCGAAGAGACGAAAACCGGATGCCGATTGTCGGTCCACCTTCGTACCGTCATGGTGGACCGGAGGGGGACTCGTGTCGGAAGACCGTACTTCCACAGCCGCGACTCTGCGCAGGCTGTGGCCGTACCTCAAGCCCGTTCGCACACCCGTCGTGCTGGCGATGGCCGCCACCATGCTCGCGATGACGTGCGGCCTGGGCATCCCACTGATCACCCAACAAATCGTGGACGGCCCGATCGCCGGCCGCGACCTGAGCGCGTTGCCGCTGCTCATCGGCGTCATCGTGCTGCTCGGCTGCGCCGAGGCCGCGCTGTTCTACGCCCGTCGCAAGCTGATCGCCGGACCGGCGTCGGACGTCGAGGCGCGGATGCGGGCCGAGCTGTACCACCACCTGCAAGACCTTCAGGTGGCCTTCCACGACCGCTACCAGTCGGGGCAGCTGCTGTCCCGCGCCACGACCGACCTGACCCAGGTGCGGCGGTTCGTCGGCTTCGCCGTGATCTTCCTGGTGGTCAACAGCCTGGTCGTGCTGACCGGGCTGGGCGTGCTGTTCTGGTTGTCACCCGTGCTCGGCCTGATCGTGCTGGTGACCACGCTGCCGCTCGTCGCCCTGTCCTACCTGTTCGAGACGAAGTTCAAGGTCGTCGCCCGCCGTGCTCAGGACCAGTCCGGCGACCTCACCACCGTGGTCGAGGAGTCGGTGCTCGGCATCCGCGTGCTCAAGGCCTTCGGCCGCGGGCCGCACCTGACCAAGCGGTTCGTCCGCCAGGCGCGCGAGCTGCGCGACACCGAGGTCACGAAGGTCCGGATCTTCGCCGCGCTGTGGGCCGTGCTGATCGTGCTGCCCGAGCTGGGCATCGCCGGTCAGCTGGCGTTCGGCTCGATGGGCATCGCCAACGGCACCGTCACGGTCGGCACGCTCGTCGCCGCCGTCACGGTGAGCGCCTACCTGCGCTGGCCGGTTGACTCGATCGGGTGGTTGCTGGCGGAGACGAACTCGACCGCGTCCGCCCTGGAGCGGTACTTCGAGGTGACCGACACCCCGATCACCGTCACCACCCCGACCACCCCGAAGCCGCTGACCACACCCGTCCGCGGGCACGTCCGCTTCGAGGACGTCCGCTACCACCACCCCGGCTCGGACAACGAGGTGCTGCGCGGCGTCGACCTGGACATCCGACCGGGTGAGACCGTGGCCCTCGTCGGCGCCACCGGCTCCGGCAAGACCACCGTCACCGCGCTCGTGCCCCGGCTGGCCGACGTCACGGCGGGCCGGATCACGCTCGACGGCGTCGACGTGCGCGAACTCGACCTCGCCGAACTCCGCCGGGTCGTCGGGACCGCGTTCGAGGAGCCGATCCTGTTCTCCGCGAGCGTCACCGAGAACGTGGCCCTCGGCGCCAAGGACGTCAGCGAGGAACGGGTCCGCGAAGCCCTTGAGGTCGCCCGCGCCGAGGGCTTCGTCGACGCCCTCCCGTGGGGGCTCGACACCCGGATCGGCGAGCAGGGCCTGTCCCTGTCCGGCGGTCAGCGCCAGCGCCTCGCCCTCGCGCGAGCGGTCGCCGGGCACCCGGCCGTGCTCGTCCTGGACGACCCGCTCTCCGCGCTGGACGTGCACACCGAGGCCGAGGTCGAAGCCGCGCTGCGCCGCGTGCTCAAGGACGTCACCGCGCTCGTCGTCGCCCACCGCCCGAGCACCGTGCAGCTGGCCGACCGGGTGGCGATGCTGGTCGACGGCCGGATCGCGGCGACCGGCACGCACGCGCAACTGCTGGCGGACAACGAGGAGTACCGCAACCTCCTGTCCACGATGGAGGACGAGGAGGTCGCCGCGTGACCACCCACCCGCAACCACCCCAACCACCCCAACCACCCCAACCACCCCACCAGGACGAAGCCTGGCGCGGCGTCGCCGCCGAGGACGTCGAGGACGTCGACCACGCCACCGGGGTCAAGCTCCAGGCCCGCTCTCGCCGTCTCCTCGGCGAGCTGATCCGCCCGCACACCAGGGCCGCGATCCTGGCCCTGGTGATCGTGATCGCGGAGAACGTGGTCAACCTGGCCGGCCCGCTCCTCATCGCCGCGGCCATCGACACCGGCATCCCGGCCGCGCTCGACGGCCGTCCCGACGCCCTGGCCTGGTGCGTCGGCGGCTACGTCGTCGCCGCGATCTCCGCCACGCTGCTGCGCTGGTCGTTCGTCCGCCTGACCGGTCGGATCGGCCAGGACATCCTGCTCGTCCTGCGCGAACGCGTCTTCCGGCACGCCCAACGCCTGTCCGTCTCGTTCCACGAGAAGTACACGTCTGGCAAGGTCATCTCGCGCCTGACCAGCGACGTCGACTCCCTCCAGGACCTGGTCGAAGAGGGCTTGGACGGCTTCTTCTCCTCGATGCTGTCCCTGCTGGGCATCTCGGTCGTCCTGCTGTACCTGGACGTGCCGCTGGCGCTCGTCGTGCTGTCGGGCTTCCTGCCGCTGATCCTGCTCACCCAGTGGTTCCGCCGCCGGTCCGGCCGGGCCTACCGCCACACGCGCGGCGCGATCGCGAAGATCATCGTGCAGTTCGTGGAGACCATGAACGGCATCCGCGCGGTGCAGGCGTTCCGGCGCGAGCGGCGCAACGAGAAGATCATGGGCGAGCTGAACACGCGGTTCCGCGACGCCAACACCGACGCGATGGGCGTGATGGCGGCGTTCACGTCACTCGTCCGAGTGATCGGCAACCTGTCGCTGGCGGTGATCCTGGCGTGGGGCGCGTTCCGCGTGGCGGGCGGGCAGCTGGAACTGGGCGTGCTGGCCGCGTTCACGCTGTACGTGCGGCGGTTCTACGACCCGTTCGACCAGCTCGCCATGTTCGCCAACGCCTACGCCTCGGCCACCGCCGCGCTGGAGAAGATCTCCGGTCTGCTGGAGGAGGAACCGCAGGTCCGCGAACCGGAGGAACCGACTCCCCTCGGCGACGTCCAGGGCGCGGTCCGGTTCGACGGCGTCGAGTTCCGCTACTCCGGCTCCACGCCCGTCGTGCTGCCGCCGTTCGACCTGACCGTGCCCGCCGGGCAGACCGTGGCGCTGGTCGGCGCGACCGGTGCGGGCAAGTCCACGCTGGCCAAGCTCGTGGCCCGGTTCTACGACCCGTCCGCGGGCTCGGTGCGGCTGGACGGGGTCGACCTCCGCTCCGTCGCGGACGTCGACCTGCGGCGCGCGGTGGTCATGGTGACGCAGGAGAACTTCCTGTTCGACGGGTCCGTGCTGGACAACATCGCGCTGGGCCGGCCGTCCGCGACCCGGGAGGAGGTCGAAGCGGCGGCACGGGCGGTCGGCGCGGAGGACTTCATCCGGGCGCTGCCCGAGGGCTACGACACCGACGTGCGCAAGCGCGGCGGGCGGCTCTCGGCCGGGCAGCGGCAGATGGTGGCGTTCGCGCGGGCGTTCCTGGCCGACCCGGCGGTGCTGGTGCTGGACGAGGCGACGTCCAGCCTGGACGTGCCGACCGAGCGCGCGGTGCAGGGCGCGCTGGAGACCGTGCTGGCCGAGCGGACGGCGTTCATCATCGCCCACCGGCTCTCCACCGTGCTGATCGCCGACCGGGTCCTGGTGCTCGACGGCGGCCGGGTGGTGGAGGACGGCACGCCGGAGGAGCTGATCGGCGGGCGCGGCCGGTTCGCCGCGCTGCACACCGCTTGGCGGGACTCCTTGGCCTGAGCCCCCACCTCACCGCGGGACCGTCGGCTTCACGGCGAGGTCGTCGGCCTCACAGCAGGGTCGTCGGCTTCACAGCAGGGCGTCAGCTCACAGCAGGGTCGTCAGCAGCAACGACAACCACGCCGCCAGCACACCCGCCACCACGCCGTACGCGACCCACCGCCACACCGGCACCTTCCGCGCCAGCCACACGGACGGGGTGATGCCGCCGACCACCAGGACGTTCGCCAGCAACGCGAGCCACTGGCTGGTCTCGCCCAGCCCGACCGACAGCGTGTAGACGGTGAACGTCACCACGGCGGCGACGATGAAGCTGACCGTGAGCCCGGTGCCCCAGGGGGTCTCCTCCTGGGGTTCCGGCTCCCCGGCCTCCCCCTCCGCGACGTCACCGGCCTCACCCGGCTCACCCGCCCCCTCGGCCCCGCCAACCCCCGCCGCCCCGCCAACCCCCGCGGCCTCTTCCGCCTCACCGGGCGGAGCGTCCACGACCACCAACTCACCGCTCACGGGATCGGTGTACTCCACCGGTGTGCCCATGTCAGCCGCCAGCCTTCCCGCGAGTTGTCGTCCCCGCCTGGTCACGAGGGCGCTCGCGACGCCGTCGGAGGGCGCGTCGGTCCGCGTCAGCGCGTCGGCCACCTTCGCCCACTCGTGCAACGCGTCGGCGAGACCCGCGCCGAGCGGGAGGCTGTGCGGGTCGACTTCCCGCTCACCCGCGTCGTCACGGCCCGCGAGCACGGCCCGGCCGTCCTGGACCCGCAGTTCCACCTACGTCCTCCTCTGGTCGTGCTCGTGCTCGGGGAGAACGTAGCGCGTTCAGGCGATCGCGTAGAAGGCGATCGCGGCCGCGGTCGCCACGTTCAGCGAGTCGACACCGTCCGCCATCGGGATGCGGACCGCGACGTCGGCCGCCGCGATGGCCTCGTCCGTCAGGCCCGGCCCCTCCGATCCGAGCAGGACAGCGACCTTGCGACCGCGCAGCCCGGCGTCGGCGAGGTTCTCGGAGCCGGCCCTCGGCGTGAGCGCGGCGACCGCGAAACCGTTGTGGCGCAGCAGCTCGAAGGCTTCGGTCAGGTTCGGCGCCGACGCGAACGGCACGCGCAGCACGTGACCCATCGAGACGCGGACGCTGCGCCGGTACAGCGGGTCGCTGCACCCCGGGCCGAGCAGCACGCCGTCGATGCCGAGCGCGGCGGCGTTGCGGAACAGCGAGCCCAGGTTCTCGTGGTCGCCGACGCCCTCCAGCACCGCGAGCCGCCGTGACGAGGCGACCAGGTCGGCCACGTCCGGCTGGGGCGCCCGGTCGGCGGCGGCCAGCACGCCCCGGTTGAGGTGGAACCCGACCACCTCGGCCATGACCTCGGCGGACGTGACGTACGCGGGCGCGGGGAGGTCGCCGAGCGCTTCGACCCTCCGCCGCACGCCGAGCAGCCCGCGCACCGGGTAGGGCGAGCTCAGGAGCCGTTCGACCACCACGACGCCCTCGGCGATCACCAGGCCGCGCCCACCCGGCCGGTCGGGTCGCCGGTCGGCCGTCGACAGGTCCCGGAAGTCGTCCAGCCGGGGGTCCGCCGGGTCGTCGATCTCGATCACGCCGTGCAGTGTCCCACCTGACGACAGGTGAACACCCCTCGTAGATCGGATGTCGCAGCCGCAACCCGCTAACCAGCACATTCTCGCTTATTGTTACTCCCATGTGACAGAGAGCACCGATTTGGGCGCTGGCGGGCAGATGCTCGCTGTGTCACGGTTGGCCTCCGCTAAGCCCGCCGGAGCAGCCCTACCGATTGGGAGGCGGCATGGGTACGGATGTGTCCAGTCGGACGTTCACCAGAGAGGACCGCCGGCGCTACCGCCAGCGCATGCAGCGGTGCATGGACGCGCTGGGGACCATGCTGGCGGAGGAGAGCTTCTCCTTCCCGAGGCAGCAGATGGGGCTGGAGATCGAGCTGAACCTGGTCGACGGCGTCGGTCGGCCCGCGATGGCCAACTCCGAGGTGCTGGAGAAGATCGACGACCCGTCGTTCACGCTGGAGCTCGGTCAGCACAACCTGGAGGTCAACGTCCCGCCGCGCG
This sequence comes from Actinosynnema sp. CA-299493, assembly GCF_050946825.1. Classification (NCBI taxonomy): domain Bacteria; kingdom Bacillati; phylum Actinomycetota; class Actinomycetes; order Pseudonocardiales; family Pseudonocardiaceae; genus Actinosynnema; species Actinosynnema sp. CA-299493. The sequence goes on along the minus strand of NZ_CP191993.1, from coordinate 560,958 downwards.
AGCTGGCCGGTGACGAGACGCTGGACCTGGAGCGCGAGCTGGTCTCCACGCTCGCGGCGGCGGACGAGAAGGCGCACGACGCCGGCACGTCGATCGTGATGATCGGGGTGCTGCCGACGTTGCGGCACGAGCACTTCGACCGGCGGTGGCTGTCGCAGCAGGCGCGGTACACGACGTTGAACGACCAGATCCTCGCCGCGCGCGGTGAGGAGGTCGTGCTGTCGATGGAGGGCTCGCCCCTGCCGGGGCGGGCGGGCGAGCGGTTGTCCAGCTACGCCGAGTCCATCATGCCGGAGGCGGCTTGCACGTCCGTGCAGCTGCACCTCCAGGTGGCGCCGGACGACTTCGCGGCGCACTGGAACGCGGCGCAGGCGTTGGCCGGCGTGCAGGTGGCGATCGCGGCGAACTCGCCGTTCCTGCTCGGGCGGGCGTTGTGGCACGAGACCCGCGTGCCGCTGTTCCTCCAGGCCACGGACACGCGGTCGCAGGAGCTGAAGAACCAGGGCGTCCGGCCTCGGGTGTGGTTCGGCGAGCGGTGGATCACGTCGATCTTCGACTTGTTCGAGGAGAACGTGCGGTACTTCCCGGCGCTGCTGCCGGAGACCGGCGACGAGGACCCGTTGGACGTGCTCGGTGCCGGTGGGACGCCGTCGTTGACGGAGTTGCGGCTGCACAACGGGACCGTGTGGCGCTGGAACCGGCCGGTGTACGACGTGGTGGACGACGTGCCGCACCTGCGGGTGGAGAACCGCGTCCTGCCGGCCGGGCCGACGGTGCTCGACACGATGGCGAACGCGGCGTTCTTCTACGGCGCGCAACGAGCCCTGACCACCCTGGAACGTCCTTTGTGGACCCAAATGTCGTTCCACGCGGCCGAGGAGAACCTGTACGCCGGGTCGCGGCACGGGATGGGCTCGCAGCTGTACTGGCCGGGCATCGGTTGGGTGCCGCCGGACGAGCTCGTCCTGCGCCGGCTGCTGCCCCTGGCCCACGAAGGGCTGCGGGCGTGCGGCGTGTCCGACGAGGCGCGCGAGCGCTACCTGGGCGTGATCGAGGCCCGGTGCCTGGCGCGGCGCACGGGCTCCCAGTGGCAACGCGAGACGGTGGCGCTGCTGGAGGACCGCGGCGCCGACCGCGACACCGCGCTGAGCGCGATGCTGGGCCGCTACGTCGAACTGTCCCACGCCGGCGAACCGGTCCACACCTGGCCCGTGGGCCTGTGACACCAGTGCCCGCCGCGCTTCGTTCGCGCGGCGGGCACCCACACCGTCCTGCAACGCCTCGCCGCCGACTCGCCTCGCGACCAACCCACCATCGTCAACGCCTGAGTACTTTCATCAGCTCCACCACCCACCGCACCTTCACCACCCACCGCCTCGACCCCACCACCGACAACCACCTCCCCGATCGGATGGCGCCGGACGTCCAAGCCGCCTTCACCGTGCTGACCACCCGGCTGACCACCCGCGACCACACCCACGACGCCACACCCCCGCCGCGGGCGACCTGGACCTGCGCGGCGCCTGCCTTGTGCATGGCGACTTCGTCGGCGCGGACCTGCGAACGGCGAACCTCACGCGGGCCACGCTGAAGTGGACCGATCTCACCCGCGCGCAGGCGGACTACGCGGACCTGACCGAGGTCGACCTGACCGGCGCGCGCCTCGGCGAAGCGATCCTGATCGTCGCGAACCTCCGCGGAGCCGACCTCACCACAGCGGACCTGGGCGGAGCGAGGCGGGGCGGGCGGGGCTGGACGGCGCGGACAGCTACCCGGAGCCCGCTTGGACGGCGCGTCACACGACGGCACGCGTCGAGCACACCGCCACCGACCACGCCACCACAGGACGCTGGTGGTGAGCTCGCCCGCGTTCCCGCGTTCCCGCGTTCCCGCGTTCCCGCGTTCCCGCGTTCCCGCGTTCCCGCGTTCCCGCCTCGCCCCGCGTCCATGCCCCCGCCCACGCCCCCGCCCACGCCCGCGTCGATCACCACGTCGACCTCGACCATGGCCTCGTCATGGCGCACCGTTCGGCATGGAGCCCGGCGCAGGGTTGAGGCCGAGCGCCGCGCCTTCATTCTTCCGGCAACGCTTTCGGCGTTTCCATTGATCCCCGAACGCACGCGGTTAGCTCGTTCAGGTGATCTTCACGGTGCCCGCCTCAGCGCCGCACGACCACATTACCCCAGGTCAGCGGCGGCGGCCTGATTTCATCAGCGGCGGCGGCCGGACTTCAGTGGGGCGACGTCGGCGCCGTCGTGGGAGCTGCGGCACTCGTCGGGGGTCACCGCCTCGACCGCCAGGGTCAGCATGCCCTTCACGCCCGTGTAGATGCTCTCGCCCGCCGACGCCAGCGACGTGTGCACCCGGTTCGAGTCGGAGAAGTCCCGCTCGTCCTTCGTGCGCTTCTTCCCGGCCTCCTCGGGCTTGGTCGCGCTGCGCAGGTTGATCTCCAACCACGCGGCGACCTCCGTCGGCGTGCTCAGGACCTCCTCCGGCGTGCGCTCCAACCGCTCGGCGCGCGGGGAGGCGTGGTCGAGGGACGTGTGCTCCACATACGCGTGCCAATGCGTGTTGCGCAGAGACCACGTCTGCTCGATCGGCCAGTCCTCCTCGGTGCCCATGCGCCTATCTTGCCAGGGTCCGCACGTCCAAGGTGTGGTCAACCCCCACAGCCGACGCCATCCGCCGGTCGTGGGTGACGAGCAGCAGCGTGCCCCCGTAACCCTCCAGCGCCTGTTCCAACTGCTCGATGGCCGCCACGTCCAAGTGGTTGGTCGGCTCGTCCAGCACCAGGCACGTCGTCCCCCTGGCCTGGAGCACCGCCAACCCGGCCCTGGTCCGCTCACCCGGCGAGAGCGAACGGGCCGGTCGCAGCACGGCGTCCGCGCCCACCCGGAACTTCGCCAGCAACGTCCGCGCCTCCACGTCCGCCAACCCGGTCATCCCGGTCACCACCTCCAGCACCGACGACGACACGGCGAAGTCCGCGCGCACCTGGTCGACCTCACCCACCACCACCCCCGGTCCCCGGCTCCGCTCACCCGACGCCAACGGCAACCGGCCCAGCAGCGCCCCCAGCAACGTCGACTTCCCCGACCCGTTCGGCCCCGTGATCCGCCACCGCTCCCCCGCGCCGATCGTGAGGTCGACCGGCCCGAGCGTGACGTCGCCCCGACGCACCACCGCCCCGCGCAACGTGAACGCGACCTGACCGCCCCGCCCCGCGCCGGGCAACGTCAACCGCAACTCCCACGGCTCACGCGGCTCCTCGACCTCCTCCAGCCGCGCCAGCCGACGGTCCACGACGGACGCCTTGGCGGTCAGGTTCTCCGCGCCCTGCTTGCGGGCGGCCTTGATGTTCTTGTCGCTCTCGTCCGACTTCGCGTTGCGCCGCACGCCCTGCCGCGACCACTCCCTCGTCTGCCGCGCCCGCTGCGCCAACGCGTCACGCTTCGCCGCGAACGCCCCGTACTCCTCCCACGCCCGCTCCCGCGCACGGGCCTGCTCCCGCACGTACGCGTCCCACCCGCCGCCGAACACGGTCACGCCGTGGCTGAACTCGTCCAGCTCGGCGATGGCGGTCGTGGTGCGGGCCAGGAACTCGCGGTCGTGGCTGACCAGGACCATCCCGGCACGGCTGCGCAGCACGTGCGACTCCAGGACCTCCAGCCCGGCCAGGTCGAGGTCGTTGGTCGGCTCGTCGAGCAGCAGCACGTCGGCCGTCGTCAGCAGCACGGCCGCCAGTCGCAGCCGCGCCGCCTGCCCGCCGGACAGCTCGACGAACCCCGACCCGCCCTCGTCCGACCCGCGCTCGTCCAGCAACGTCGCCGGCAGCCCGAGCCGTTCGCACACCTCCTCCGCGCGTTCCGCGAAGTCCGCCGCGCCGGACGCGGTCCACCCGTCGAACGCCCGCGCGTAAGCGTCCTCCGACCCCGCCGCGCCCTCGCTCAACGCCTCGGTCGCCGCCTCGAACGCGCGCTGCGCCGCCGCCACCCCCGTGCGCCGGGCCAGGTGGTCGCGCAACGACTCGCCCGGCCGGATCTCCGTCTCCTGGGTGAGGTGCGCGACGGCGCCGCGCACGGTCACCACGCCGGAGTCGGGCGTCAGCTCACCGGCCAACACCCGCAGCAACGTCGACTTCCCGACGCCGTTGGGCGCGACCAGCCCTACGCGTTCACCTGCGGGAACATCGAGATCCACCTCCGAGAGCACGGTCCGCGGACCGAACGACAGCGTGACGTTCCGGGCTGTCAACACCGCCCGATCGTGGCACGCCCGCCCGCCGTCGGCACCCGACTTTCCGCCGCCCCCGACGCACGACGAGGCCCCGCCCACCGATACGACGAGGCCCCACCCACCCGGCGGTACGACCGGGAGGCGGGGCCTCGTCTGTTCCCGAACTGACTGCCGCTCCCACCACGAAGCGACGAGCCTTAGGTTAGCCTAACTTCACCGACCACACCAGTCCTGCGCACCAGGCCGCGGGCGACGAGTTCCACGACCACCGCGATCGCCACCGCCTCGACCGCCAGCAGCCCCAGCAGCACGACGAGCTGCAACGCGCCCGCCTGCCACACCGGCGCGCCGCCCAGCAGCATCCCCACGAACGCGCCGGGCAACGTCACCAAGCCGACCGTCCGGGTCTGGTCCAACGCCGGCACCAACGCCTCCGCAGCCGGTCCCCGCACCAGCTCCCGCACCGCCACCGGCTCGGTGAACCCCAGCGCCAACGCCGCCTCGAACTCGCCGTGCCGGTCCCGCAACGTGTCCAGCGTCCGCCGCACGGACAACGTCGTGGCCGTCATCGCCCCACCGATCAGGATCCCGCCGACCGGCACCAGCGCGATCCCCCGCAACGGCACCAGACCGCTCACCACCAGCGCCACGAGCGCCGGCACCGTCCCGCCGAGGATCGCCGCGCCCACCCACGCACCACGCCGCCCGGTCTTCGTGCGCGCCGCCGACGTCCCCGTCGCCACGACCGCCATCACCACCAGGAACGCCGCCGTCAACGGCAACGACGCCAGCACCACCGCGATCACCGCCGACACCGCGGCCAGCTGCGCCGTCGCCCGCACGGCCGCCCGGACCACGGGCCGGGGCGACGCCAACCGCGCCCACCACAGCACGGCGCCCGCGACGCCGGTGAAGATCAGGCAGACGACGAGCAGCCGGACCCAGTCCGTCGCGATGACCACGCGCCCATTGTCGGACCGGTCAGACGCGTGCGCGACGGCGCAGGCCCAAGCGGTGCGCGGGCAGCTTCACGCCACCCCGCCGGGCCAGCACGACCCCGCCGACCACGGCCGCCAGGATCGACACCACGCCGCCGACGACCAGTGGCGCGCGGGCGGTGAAGTGTTCGGCCAGCCAGCCCATCACCGGGCCGCCCACCGGGTTGCCGCCCAGGAACACCAGCATGTAGAGGCCCATGACCCGGCCGCGCATCGCGGGCGACACGCCCAGCTGCACGGTCGCGTTGGCGGTCGTGGTGAACGTCATCATGGCGATGCCGAGCGGGATCAGCGCGGCGCCGGTCAGCCACATCGTGGGCAGGATGCCGGCGACGATCTCCAGCACGCCGAACGCCAGGGCTCCGATGATCAGCAGCCGCAGCCGCGGCTTGCCCTTCGCACTGCGCTTCGCGGCCAACGTGGCGCCCGCCAGCGTGCCGACCGCCAACATCGTGGACAGCAGGCCGTAGGCGGACGCGTCGCCGCCGAACGTGTTGCGCGCCAGCACGGCCAGCGTGACGTAGAAGTTCAGCCCGAACGTGCTGATGAAGAACACCAGGAACAGCAGGATCACCAGGTCCGGGCGCTTGCGCACGTACCGCAGGCCTTCCCGCAGCTGGCCCTTCTCGCGCGGCACGGGGTCGCCGCGGTGCAGTTCGGCGGCACGCATCAGCAGCAGCCCGGCCAGCACGCCGAGGAAGCTGATCGCGTTGATCAGGAACACCCAGCCGGTGCCCACGAAGATGATCATCACGCCGGCGACGGCCGGTCCGACCATCCGGGCCAGGTTGAACGTCATGGCGTTCAGCGCCACCGCGTTGGTGAGCTGGTCGCGGCCGACCATCTCGACCACGAAGCTCTGCCGCACCGGCGTCTCCACCGCGGACACCGCGCCGAGCAGCAGGCACAGCAGGTAGACGTGCCACAGCTGGACCACGCCGGTGACGTCGAGCAGGCCGAGCGTCAGCGCGCAGAGCCCGAGACCGGTCTCCAGCACCAGCAGCAGCTTGCGCTTGTCCATCCGGTCGGCGAGCACGCCCGCCCACAGCGACAGCAGCAACGTGGGCGCGAACTGGAGCGCCGCCGCGATGCCCAGGGCGACCGGGGAGCCGTCGGACAGCTCCAGCACCAGCCAGTCCTGCGCGACGCGCTGCATCCACAGCCCGACGAGCGAGACGACCTGGCCGGAGGCGTAGAGGCGGTAGTTGCGGACGCGGAGCGAGCCGAACATGCGACGACGTGGCGGGGGTGCGGCTGGGTTGCGTTCGACCTGGTCCGTCTCTGCCCCACCCGCGTACGCCGGCACTTCGTTACTGCCCCGCCATCCTGTCGATGATCTCGGCGGCGCGCGACAGCGCGCCCCGGTCCTCGGGTGTCAGCTCGGCCAACCGCTTGTCCAGCCAGGCTTCCCGCGCGGACACCTCTTCGTTGATGTAGCTCAGCCCCGTCTCGCTCAGCTCCACGATGGCCTGCCGGCCGTCGGTGGGGTGGGGGCGGCGCGTGGCGAACCCGTACTCCTCCAGGGCGGCTATCACCCTGGTCATCGACGGTGGCTGGACGCCTTCCTTGGCGGCCAGCTCGCCCGGCGTCAGGGGTCCGCACTTGTGCAACGTCGACAGCGCGGACACCTGGGTGAGCGAGATCGCGGAGTTCACCCGCTGCGCGCGGAGCCTGCGGTTGAGCCGGACGACGGCCAGTCGCAGCCGACTCGCCAGTCCCGCTTCAGCCTCGGTCTCCACCACGTAGTTAGCATACCTCACGATCTCGGCACCCGTCCCTGTGAAGTTGCCCATCTCAGCTCGCGAGAGCGGCCTGGATCGGTCCGATCGCGAAGTAGACGACGAAGGCCGCCGCGACGATCCACATCAGCGGGTGCACGCTGCGCGCACGCCCGGTGAGCGCCCGCAACACCACGTAGCTGACGAAGCCCGCGCCGATGCCGTTCGCGATCGAGTACGTGAACGGCATGATCACGATGGTGAGGAACGCGGGCAGGCCGACCGAGAAGTCGGCGAAGTCGATCTCCTTGATCTGCATGATCATCAGCGCGCCGACGACGACCAGCGCGGGCGCCGCCGCCTCGATCGGCACCACCGCGTACAGCGGGGTGAGGAACATGGCGGCGAGGAACAGCAGGCCGGTGACGATGTTCGCCAGCCCGGTCCGCGCGCCCTCCGCGATGCCGGACGCCGATTCGATGAAGACGGTGTTGGACGACGAGGACGCCGCACCACCCGCGACCGCGCCCACGCCGTCCACGAACAACGCCTTCGACACGCCCGGCAGCTGACCGTCCTTGCCGATGACCCCGGCTTCCTTGCCCAGGCCGGTCATCGTGCCGACGGTGTCGAAGAAGTCGGTGAGCACCAGGGTGAACACCAGCAGCGCGGCGGTCAGCGCCGGCACCCGCGTCCACGCGCCGAACGACACGTCGCCCAGCAGCGAGAGGTCGGGCAGCCCGAACACCTGCTCCGGCAGGCCGGGGTAGCCGAGGTTCCAGCCGGCCGGGTTGGTGCCCTTCGACGGGCCCGCCTTGACGATCGCCTCGATCACGATGGACAGCACGGTCGCCGCCAGCACGCCGATCAGGATCGCGCCCTTGACCTTGCGCGCGACCAGGATGCCGGTGACCACCAGGCCGACCACGAAGACGAAGGTGGGCCACGACGCGATGGACCCGTTGATGCCGAGCCCGACCGGCACGGTGGTGCCCGCCGCGTCCGGCACCCGGCGCACGAACCCGGCGTCGACCAGGCCGATGAAGCAGATGAACAACCCGATGCCGACCGCGATGGCCGCCTTCAGCTCCGCCGGGACCGCGTTGAACACGGCCGTGCGGACGCCGGTGACGACCAGCAGCAGGACCACCAGGCCGTTGACCACGACCAGGCCCATCGCTTCGGGCCACGACATCTGCGGCACGATCGTGACGGCCACGAACGAGTTGATGCCCAAGCCCGTGGCCAGCGCGAACGGGTAGTTGGCGACGAGTCCGAAGAGGATCGTCATCACCCCCGCGACCAGCGCCGTCACCGCCGCGACCTGCGGGATGGTGAGGATGTTGCCGAGCACGTCGACCTTCGCGGAGGGGTCGTCGGCGGCGAAGCTGCCCAGGATCAGCGGGTTCAGCACGACGATGTAGGCCATGGTCACGAACGTGACGAGCCCACCGCGCACCTCCCGGCCGACCGAGGAGCCGCGTTCGGAGATCTTGAAGAACCCGTCCAGCTTGGACCGGGGCGACGTCGGCGGGGTCGGCGGCGGCGTCGGCGGCGTCTGAGCGGCGGGTGTCTCGGCGGTGGCCATCTCATCTCCTCGATCGGTGGTGCGGAGCAGGCAGAGCGTGCCCTACTCGTGTTTCAGGCGGGTAGCCTGCCCGACGTGGCCGAACAGGACTCGACACCCCTCCCTCCCCCACCCCCGCTCCCCCCACGCCTGGCCGACCCCGTGCCCGCGATCGTGGCCGGGACGGCCCTGTGGCTGCTCGCGCTGGTCGGGGTGCTGCTGTTCGCGCGGGACGACGCGGTCCTGCTCTGGACGTGCCTGTGCGGCGGCCTGCTGGGACTCACCGGCTACGGCCTGTTCACCTGGCAACGATCCGCCGCCCGCCGAGGCAGCCGCACCGCCCAGCAGGGCCAAGGCCTGGAGTGAACACCACCCACCCCCGCACCACCCACCGCTGACAGGCCGCCCCACCCACCGCCGACACCGCCGCCCCACCCCGCCCGGAGCGGACCCGGCACCGACCACGGACCACGGACCGGACATCTCAGGCACCGGACATCTCAGGCACCGGGGACCGGGGACCGGGGACCGAGGACCGAGGACCGATCGTGCCTGGCTGCCTGGCTGGCACCACCCTCGCCGGCACCACCGGCACCACCCGGCTGGCACAGCCCACTCCGGACACAGTCCACCCGGGCCGCCACCGACTGACGCCACCCGGCGACCGACACCACCCGTCCCCTGCCGACGCGGTCCGTCCCCCGCCGGCATCCGCCGCCCGCTGGCACCGGCCGCCCCTGGACCCACCGCGCCTCGGCTGCCGCGACCCACTCTCGCGGCTGGCACCGACCGAGGTCCGAGACGACGCGGAGGGCTCGGAGGGCTCGGACGACGCGGACGGCTCGGCTGACACTGGGGGCCGAAGCGCCGCGCCTCCCTCTTTTCCGGCAACAAATCCGGGATTTCCATTCATCCCCGGAGCCGCTTGCACGATCGGGTGATCTCGGCGGTCGGGGGCAGGCCGGGTGGTCAGCCCAGCAGGACGGCAGGTGTCGGGTCGGTGATCAGGGCGGCGAACGTGTGCCGATCATCCCAGCGGCCCGTGGTCCACGCCAGCGCACGCGCCAAGCCCTCGGGCGTGTCGGCGGCGTGCACGACCTCCTCGTCCACCCACCACGACACCGAGTGCTCCGCACCCTCCGCCGCCACCACCAGGTCGTCGTGCACGACCAGCGAACCGACCGGCAGCTCCACCCCGAGCAGGTCGCACGCCAACCGCACCGCGCCCAGCTCCGACCAGACCACCTCGTCGCCCTCGCCGACCACCGCGCCGGACACCTCCTCCGACGCCAACGGCAGCGCCAGCAGTTCGGCCAGCTCGGCCGCCGCGCCGGACGACGCCAGCACCTGGGCCGGCGGCAGCACGCCGAGCAGCCACGGCAGGTCCAGCACCAGCACGTCGTCAGCAGGCGAAGCGGCGCCGGTCAGCACCCGCACCCGGTCCGGCGGCTCCACGCTCACCGAGTCCGCCACCTCGGCCAACTCCGCGTGCACCCGCAGCACCAGGGCGTCGGACAGCTTGCGCGAAGGGTCACCCAGCCGCGCGATCAGATCCGTGACGTCGTCGGAGTCCACCACGCTCAACGACGTGCGCACCCCGGCCGCCGCCAGCACGTGCGGCGGCAGGCCGATCGACGGCACGACGTCGTACAGGCCCTCCAACGCGTCCGCGTCCGGCAGCCGCCACGACCCGAGCGGCACGCCCTCGATCGTCGCGTACCGGGCCAGCCACCAGCCCGTGTAGCCGTCCGGCTCGCTCACCGCCCGCCACGCCACGGGGTCGGCGGCCATCATCGCCAACGCCTGAGGCCACTTGTCCCGCGCCACGAGGTCCAGGTCGCGGATGCCGAGCACCCGCGTCGGCGGCACGTCGAACGCGTCCCACCAGTAGCCCTCGTCGGCCAGGTCGTGGTCGGGTTCGGTGGGCGAGTCGTCCTCCACCACGGTGAACCCGTCGATCACGCCGACGTCCGCCAGCACCGAACGGGGCCACTCGGCCGCCACCTCGGCGTCGAGCACGCCGAACGGCGCGTCGGGCTCCAGCACGGCCAGCAGCGCCGAGTCCGGCAGCACGAGCTCGTCCGCGCGCCGCCACTCACCGTCCGCCGACGGCAGCGCCAGCTCCGCGAGCCACGGCCGCCCACCGGCCCGCGACACCAGCCGCAGCACGGTCCGCACCAGCTCGGGACCGTCCAAGGCGGGGTCGTCCAGGCTGCGGTGCACGGCTTCGCGCACGGCGTCGGAGTCCAGCAGCTCCGCCGGACCGGCCTCGGTCGCGCCCAGTCGCAGCAGCAGCGGGTGCACCGCCTCGGGGTGCGCGATCCGCAGCCCGGGCACCGAGAACAGCTCCGTGTCCGTGCCCACGAGCACCCCGCGCGGGCTGCTCACCAGCCTGCCGTCCACCAGCGGCACGGGCAGGCTGCCCATCGCCTCGCGCGCGGTGGAGTCGACGTCCGCGACCGGTGACAGCGCGTCGTACACCTGGTGCCACCACGTCGGGTCGCCGCCGACGCCGGCCAGCGCGGAGACCACTTCGGACACACCGAGCCGCGGCACTTCCAGGGCCGCCAGCGCCTTCGCGTGCGGTGGCAGCGTCAGCTCGTGGTCCAGCAGGCCGGGGATGACGTCCTCCAGCAGCTCGACCAGCTCGAACGACGCCAGGTCCAGCACCTTCGCGGTGGCCGGCGCGGCCCACTCGCCGTCCGCCAGCGGCAGCCACGAGGCCGACCGCAGGGCCGCCAGCACACCGGTGCGCAGCCGGTCGTCCACTTCGGACAGGGGGAACCCGGGCAGCGGCACCAGCGACGTCCGCTCGACCGCCGGCAGCTTCGCCACCAGCTCCGGGTACGCCGCCGCGGCCTCCTCCAGCACGAACGTCGCCGCCGCGCCCGCCAGCACGCGCCGCCGCGACGGCTCCACCGGCAGGGTCGCGATCAGCCGGGCGGGCAGCGAGAGCTTCTCGTCCGTGGGCGTCGGTGCGTGCAGCACGTCGCCGGACAGGGGTTCGTCCATCGGCCACGCCCAGCACACCGACCACTGCGGGCGCGACTCGACCCCGGCGACCAGCGCCTCGGGCAGTTCGCCGCCGACCCGGTGCACCAGCCACCGCTGCGCGCCGCCGGGCCCGGTGAGCACCACCACGCCGTCGTCCTCGGACCGCTCCCACGCCTCCGCGCCGACCTCGACCCGCCGCAGCCCCGGCAGCGCCAGCAGCAGGTCCGGCACCTGCACCGCGAACTCGGCCAGCAGCGCGGGGCCGTCCGCGGCCTTCAACGGCAGCCGCACCTCGGTGTCGAACCCGTCCGGCACGTCCGACTCGTCCGACGGCCACACCAACCGCAGCACCGGCACGTCACCGCCGCGCGCGGACGCCAGCGACGGCACCGCCTCGCGCGTGCGGGAGGCGGAGAACGCCACCGCGCCGCTGCGCGACACGACCCGGGGTTCGTCGGTCACCGCCAGCACGGCCGCGAAGCCCACGCCGAACTGCCCGACCGTGTCGGCGGTCTTCGAGGACGCGCGCAACGACGCCAGCGCCGTCACACCCGCCGCGTCCAGGGGCGCGCCGGTGTTCGCCGCGCGCAGCTCACCGTCCACGACGGACAGTCGCAGCACGCCGGGCGCGTCACCGGCCGCGTCGGAGGCGTTCTGCGCCAGCTCCACCAGCAGCCGGTCGCGGTACCCGCCGAGCCTGAGGTCCTCCTCGGCGTTGGCGTCCTCGCGGAACCGCGTGGGCGAGCCGCGCCACGCCGCCAGCACCGACTCGCGCAGCGCCTCGGTGCCGAACGGGTCCGCGCTCACTTCCCGCTCTCGGCGTTGGCCTCGACGTCGAGCACCGCGTCGTCGTAGACGACCTCGGCGACCGGCACCAGCGGGCCGCCCTCGACCTCGACCTCGGAGTGCGCGCCGCACCCGTACTCCACGTGCACGACCTGGCCGTCGGCCGGCGTCATCTCGTTCGCGCACACCCCGAAGGCGGCGCCGAGCGACCCGGCGATCCGGGTGTAGAAGCCGCACGTGCCGCAGTGGGCGGGCGCGCTGCGGGCCATCTCGCTGCGCGGCCCGAAGTCGCCGCCGTGCCAGCGCTGGGCGGCGTCGAGCACGCCCTCCCGCGACAGCACCCGCACGCGACCGAGCCCGACCTCCAGGGCGACCTCCTCGACCGCCGGGTCGTCCGAGCCGACGTAGCCCGGCGCGAGGCGCGGGTCGTCCTCGGGCGTGGGCAGCAGGTCGCCGACACCGAGGTCGCCCGCGCGCACCCGCTCGTGCCACGGCACCCACTCGGGCGCGACCAGCGCGTCGTCGCCGGGCAGCAGCACGACCTCGCTCACCGACAGCGGCGTGCCGGGTCCGGCGAACGCGACCGTGACGGCCCAGTTCCAGCCCTGGTAGCCCGCGTGGTCGGCCTCGAACAGGTGGGTCGCGGACACCGGGTCCTCGGCGACGGTCCCCACGTGGTCGCCGACGCGCTCCGCGCCCGCCTCCTCTTGCGCGGCGGCTCGGGCGAGCCGGACTGCCGCTGGGTCGGCGAGCGCTGGATCGGGCTGGCGGGTCGGCGTGGCGGTCACGGGATGAATTGTGCCGCACGTCCGCGCCTCGCCGTGCACACGTGCCACCCTTTCGGACGTGCGATGGCTCCTGATGGTGGCGCTCTTCGTTCTGTCGGCGGCGTGCGCCACCCCGCCGAGCGGTCCGACGGGTGGTCCGACCCGGTTCGAGGTGCTGGGCACGCTGCCCCACGACCCGGGCGCGTTCACGCAGGGCCTGGAACTCGTGGACGGCGTCCTCTACGAGGGCACCGGCCTGGAGGGACAGTCCTCGCTGCGCCGGCTCGACCCCTCCTCCGGCGAGCTGGAACAGCGGGTCGACCTGCCCGAACCCCTCTTCGGCGAGGGCATCACGGTCGTCGGCGACCGGATCTGGCAGCTCACCTGGAGGGATGGCGTGGCCATCGAGCGGGACCGCGACACGCTCGAAGAAGTGAGACGCGTCACGTACGAAGGCGAGGGCTGGGGGCTGTGCCGCGACGGCGGCCGGCTGGTGATGAGCGACGGCAGCGACGAGCTGGCGTTCCGCGACCCGACGTCCTTCGCCGAGACGGGCGCGGTCGCCGTCCGCCGCGACGGGCGGCCGGTCACGCGGCTCAACGAGCTGGAGTGCGTCGACGGCCAGGTGTGGGCCAACGTGTGGCAGACCGACGAGGTGGTGCGCATCGACCCGGCGGACGGCCGGGTCACCGCCACCGTCGACCTCGGCGGGCTGCGGCCGGCCGGCGTGCCGGTGTCCGACGTGCTCAACGGCATCGCGGCCGTGCCGGGCACCGACGAGTTCCTCGTGACGGGGAAGAACTGGCCGACGATCTTCCGGATCCGGTTCACCCGGTAGTGACCTACCGTCTCGGGCGTGGACATCGACCTCGACAACATCGCCCGCGCCGCCGAGACCATCGACCCCGTCTTCCGCGGCACGCCCCAGTACGTCGACGAGCAGCTCTGCACCGCCCTGGGCCGGCGGGTGCTGATCAAGGTCGAGACGGTCAACCCGCTGCGCAGCTTCAAGGGCCGGGGCGCGGACTTCATGGGCGCGACCCTGCCGCCGGGACGCCCGGTGGTGTGCGCGTCGGCGGGCAACTTCGGCCAGGCCGTGGCCTACGTCGGCCGCAGCCGGGGCTTCCCGGTCGAGGTCTTCGTCTCGCGGTCCGCCGTCCGCGACAAGGTCCGCCGGATGAAGTCCCTCGGCGCGTCCGTGGTCGAGGTCCCGGGCGACTTCACCGCCGCCAAGGACGCCGCCCGCGACCACGCCCAGCGCGTCGGCGCGATCTTCGTCGAGGACGGCCGCGACGTCGCCGTCACCGAGGGCGCGGGCAGCATCGCCGTCGAACTCCTCCGCGCCGGCCGGTTCGACACCGCGGTGGTGCCCGTCGGCGACGGCGCGCTGATCACCGGCATGGCCCGCTGGATCAAGGAGCACTCCCCGGACACCCGCGTCGTCGGTGTCTGCGCCGAGGGCGCGCCGGCCGTGGCGCGCGCCTGGGCGGGCCGCCCGGTGGCCGACACGCCCATCGACACCATCGCCGACGGGATCGCCGTCCGCGTGCCCGTGCCCGCCGCCATCCCGCGGCTCCGGGCCCTCGTGGACGACATGCTCCTGGTCCCCGACGACGCCATTCGAGACGCGATGGCGCTGGCCCGGACCACGCTCGGCCTCGTGCTCGAACCGGCGGGCGCCATCGGCCTGGCCGCCATCGCCGCGGCCGACATCCCGGGCGAGACGATCGCCACCGTGCTCACCGGCGGCAATGTCTGAGACAGGCCGCACCGGGTGAGGCAGGATTGAGCGCGTGACACCCCCTCGGCCGGAAGACCAGTCGCGGCGGTACCCGTGGGAGGACGACGAGTACAAGCCGCGCACCCGGCCGTACCCGACCCCGGGCTCGCCACCGCCACCCGACCCACCCCCGTCCCGGGACGAACGCGAATCCGCCCGCTTCGCCCCACCCCAGGCGGACCCCGAGGCCGACAAGCCGACCATCCCCACCCCGCCGAGGAAGCTGACCGTCACCCGCGTGGCGTGGTTCCGCACCAGGCAGCTCAGCAGCCAGGCCCTGGCCGCCTTCCGCAAGGCCGCGCACGCCGACGGCGCCAAGCAGTCCGGCCTGTCGTCCCTCACCTACGCGGTGATGCTGAACTACGCGGCCGACGCGGCGATGGCGGTCGCCCTGGCCAACACCTTGTTCTTCTCCGCCGCGTCCGGTGAGAGCCGGAGCAAGGTCGCGCTCTACCTGTTGATCACCGTCGCGCCGTTCGCCCTGGTGGCGCCCGTCATCGGCCCCGCTCTCGACCGCATCCAGCACGGCAGGCGGATAGCGCTGGCCGCGGCCTGCGCCCTGCGCGTCTTCCTGTCCATCGCGATGGCGCTGAACTTCGACAACTGGGGCCTCTACCCGGCGGCGCTGGGCAGCATGGTCCTGTCCAAGTCGTTCACGGTCCTCAAGGCCGCGATAACACCGCGCGTGCTGCCCCGTGAGATAACCCTGTCCAAGACCAACGCCCGGATGACCGTGTTCGGCCTGGCCGCCGGCGGTGTGTTCGGCGCCGTCGCAGCGGGCTTCGCGAACCTCTTCGGCTCACCGGGCGCGCTCTGGTTCACCGCCGTCCTCTGCCTGGCCAACGCCTACTACTGCCTGCGCATCCCGTCGTGGGTCGAGGTCACCGAGGGTGAGGTCCCCACCTCGCTCCGCGCCAAGCCGCAGAAGCCGAAACGACAACCGCTCGGCCGCACGGTCGTGGTCGGCCTCTGGGCCAACGGCTCGATCCGCATGCTGACCGGTTTCCTGATGCTGTTCGCCGCGTTCGTGGTCCGCGCCCAGACCGAGGGCGACGCGTTCATGCAGTTGCTGCTGCTGGGCGTGATCGCCGCGGCGGCCGGCGTCGGCAGCTTCCTCGGCAACGCCATCGGCGCGCGACTGCACTTCGGCGCCCCGGACCAGGTGGTCATCGGCTGCCTCGTCGGCACGCTGGTCACCGTCGTCCTGGCCGCCGTCCTCCCCGGCCTGGTCACGGCCGCCGTCGTCGGCCTGGTCGGCGCCACCGCCAGCTCGCTGGCCAAGGTGTCCCTGGACGCGGTCATCCAGGACGACGTCCCGGACGAGTCCCGCGCGTCCGCGTTCGGCCGGTCTGAGACCATCCTGCAACTGGGCTGGGTCTTCGGCGGCGCGCTCGGCGTGCTCCTGCCGACCGAGTACTGGATCGGCTTCACCGTCATGGCCGTCCTGCTCGCGGTCGGCCTGGCGCAGACCGTCCAGACCAAGCGGGGCACGACCCTCATCCCTGGCCTGGGCGGCGACCGCCCACTGCGGCCCGCACCCGTCGTGCCCAGGCCGGGCACGTAGGCTCGACCGCCGTGCGCCGACTCCTGATCCCCGTGTCGCTCTTGGTCCTGGCCGGTTGCGCGGCGGCGCCCACCGATCCCGAGGTGACGTTCCACGCCGACGGCAAGACGATCAACGTCGGGCCGTCCCAGTACTGCGACCTGCGATCGGAGAACTGCGACGTCGCCCCGGACGCGGTCGGCGTGCTGCGCGTCCGCCCGGGCAAGCCGGTCCAGATCTCCGTGCCGGGCGACCTCGCCGACACCGCCTGGTCGGTGAAGTTCACCTACCGCAACGCCCAGGGCCAACCCCAGGAACCACTGCGCAGCAAGCTCTTCACCGAACGCGACCCGAAGTACGCCTACACCCTCGTGCTCCCGAACCCCGACGACCAGCTGGAAAGCGTCGAGGTCCAGCAGTACGGCGCACGGATCGAGTCCAGCACCACCGGCGCGTTCGACTTCGTCGCCCGGGGCACCTGGATCCTCTCCATCGACGACCGCGCCAACTGACGCACCCCCACTGACCCCCGCCTATCCCACCAACACCCACCACAACGGACCCGCCACACCCCCACCGAGGCCCGATTTGACATGGGTTCGGGTGCTTTAGGCTGGTCGAAGCCGGCAGGCTTGGCGGGACGCTCTTCCCCGCCGGGCCTGCCGGCTTTGGCCTGCCTGGAGTGCCCGTAAGGGCCCCATGTCACATCGAGCCGGCCCGCACGAACAGCCGCTCCCCGCTCCCCGCTCCGCTCCCGCTCCCCGCTCCGCTTCCGCTTTACGGGTCCAACTCCCGCGCCACCGCCCGAACCACATCAGCGATCAACTTCGTGTTCTTCCGCTCCGGGTACCGCCCCCGCCGCAGCTCGGGCTGCACCTTCGTCTCCAACAGCTTGATCATGTCCTCGATCAGGCCGTGCAGCTCCTCCGCGGGCCGACGACGGGCCTCGGCCACCGACGGCGCCGGGTCGACCAGCCGGACCGACAGCGCCTGTGGACCGCGCCTGCCCTCGGCCATGCCGAACTCGATCCGCTGACCGGCCTTCAAGCCCTCGACACCCGGAGGCAGCGCGGATTTCCGCACGTAGACGTCTTCGCCACCGTCCTGTGTGACGAAGCCGAAGCCCTTCTCCGAGTCGTACCACTTGACCTTGCCGGTCGGCACCGTTCCCACCAATCCTTGTGCGATCACACGACGAACGCGCCCCGGGGCCTGCCCAAGGCGCGTCCCACCAGACTATCCAGAACACCACCACCGGGGCACCTCCGATCGCGCGACTGCGCCCGCGACTACGCTCCACCCATGTCGTCCTCGAAGCTGATGCCGCTGGCAGTGGCGTTGTTCGCGCTCGGCGTGGCGGCCATCGTCGCGATGTTCGTCGCCGGCGAACGCGGCCTGCCCGCCTGGGTGTTCGCCGCCGGCTGGCTGCTCGCCCCCGCGGGTCTCGCGCTGGCCGTGTTCAGCGCGGTGCGGAACGCCCGACCTCGGCCCCGACGCTGAGCAACCGGTCGGCGTTCGCCCGCAGCCACCCCGGGAACTCCGTCAGGTCCGCCAGCACCACGTCCGCGCCCTCGGCCGTCAGCTCCCCGGCGTCGCACGGCCCGCTCACCACACCGACCGCCACCGCGCCGGCCGCCTTCGCGCCGCGCACGTCACCCACGTGGTCGCCCACGTACGCCGCCGCGCCGTGCGCCTTCAGCGCCTCGGCCTTGCCGGTCGACCACAGCTCCCCGAACAAGTGGTCCACCTCCCAGTCCAACGCCGCCAGGTGCAGCGCCGCGTTGGCCCGGTACTTGCCGGTGACCACGATCGTCGTCCCGCCCAGCTCACGCACCACCGCAAGCGCTTGCGCGGCGCCCGGCAGGGCGACCGTGGCCGGGATGACGACCTCCGGGTACAGCCCGCGGAACCGGGCGATCAGCCTCGGGACGTCCTCTTCCGGCACGCCGAAGTCGCGGAAGATCATGTCCAGGGGCGGGCCGAGGTTGGCCGCGAAGTGCGCGCCGTCCAGCGGGTAGCCGCTCTCCGCCGCGACCGCGTCCATCACCGCGGCCATGCCGGGCCTGGGATCGATCAACGTCATGTCCAGGTCGAAACCCACGGTCAACGGCACGGTTCGCACCCTATGCGCTGTGCCAAGCTTTGCGCCGTGACGGAACTCACCCGGGCCCTGCTCGACGCGGCGGTGGAGCTGATCGCGGCACACGGCTCACGTGGCCTGCGCATGGCGGAGGTCGCCGCCAAGGCCGGCGTGAGCAGGCAGACCGTCTACAACGAGTTCGGCAACAAGGAACGGCTCGTGCAGGCCGTGGCGCTGCACAAGACGGCCGAGTTCCTCGACGGCGTGCGCGCGCAGCTGCTGAGCACCCCCGACCCCTTGGAGGGCCTGCGGCGGAGCATCGCGTTCGCGTTCGACCTGGCCACCAAGGACCCGCTCGCCAGGTCCGTGCTGAACGGCGCGAACGCCGAGGACATGCTGCCGCTGCTGACCACCAAGGGGCGACCGATCCTCACGCTCGCCACCTCGGTGTTCGCCCAGCACATCCGCCGGCACTGGCCCGCGCTGCCGGACCCGCGCGTGCACCTGATCGCGGAGACGATCGTGCGGGTGGCGTTGAGCCACCTGCTCACGCCCAGCAGCCGCCGCGCCGAGTCAGTCGTCCAGGTGACCGAGGCGCTCCTCGCCTGAGTTCTGGCTCACCCGGCCCCCTGACTTCCCGGCCTCGACCCACCCGACCTCGACCCACCCGACCTCACCGACGCGCCGCAGACCCGGCCTTCCTCCCACCGGCCCGCCGCGCACCGACTTCGGCCCGCCGCACACCCGCCTGTCGCACACCCGCCTGCCGCGCACCGACCCGCCGCACGTCCTCACGCCTCGGCGCCTCACGCCTCCGGACCGCCGCCGGCCGCACCGGCTCGTCACTCCCCCCGGCCTTCCGCGAGCACGCGACCAACCCCACCGCGCCGACCAGTCCGACCAACCCGGACACCGCGACCAACCACTTCTTGCCCATGCGCTAACCCGCCACGTCGTCGTAGTTCAGGCCCACCCGCTCGGCGGCCCTGGTGAGGGTGCGCAGGATCGCCAACGACTCGGCGGGCCGCATGGACGGACTCTCCGTCTCACCCGCCAGCACCCGGTTCACGACCTCGCGCAGCTGTGGAACGTACCCCGCGCCCTCCTGCTCGTGCCGGTGCTCCACCCCGTTCACCATGATCCGGCTGGGGTTGAACAGCGCCTCCGGCAGCTCGATCAGGCCCCGCGTCCCGTACACGACCGCACCGGACTTCAACGGGCTGACCAACGACGACCCCAGCAGCGCGTGCGCGCCGCCCTCGTAGCCCAGCAGCATCCCGATCTCGGCGTCCACGCCGTCGACCAGCCGCCCGTGCGCCTCGACCGTCTCCGGCTCGCCCAGCAGCAGGTGCGTGAACGACACCGGGTAGATCCCCAGGTCGAACAGCGACCCGCCGCCCAGCGCCTTGTTCCACAGCCGGTGCGCCGGGTCGTACTCCAGGGTGAAGCCGAAGTCCGCCCGAACCGACCGGACCTCGCCGATCCCGCCGTCCGCGACGACCTCCGCCATCCGCCGGATGAGCGGGTTGAACCTGGTCCAGATGGCCTCCATGAAGAACAGGCCGCGCTCGCGCGCCAGGTCCACCACGTCCTGCAACTCCCGCAGCGTCAGCGTGGCGGGCTTCTCGCACAGCACGTGCTTGCCCGCCTCCAACGCCGCGCGGGTCACCGCGTGGTGCTGGACGTGCGGCGTCGCCACGTAGACGACGTCCACGTCCGGGTCGGCCAGCAGGTCGGCGTAGTCGCCGTAAGCGCGCGGGATCCCGTGCTTGGCCGCGAAGGCCTCGGCCTTGGGCAGGGCCCGCGACGACACCGCGAGCACCTCGACGTCGGGCAGCGAACGGAGGTCGCCCGTGACGACGTCGGCGATGCCGCCCGTCGCCACGACACCCCAGCGGAGTTTGTTCGGCACAGGACGGGAGCTTAATCGGGCAAGATGGGTGCGTGAGGCTCATCCTGAACCTGATCTGGCTGGTCCTGAGCGGCTTCTGGCTGGCCGTCGGGTACGTGGTCGCCGGCGTGGTCTGCTGCGTGCTGATCATCACCATCCCGTGGGGGCTGGCGTCGTTCCGCATCGCGAACTACGCGCTGTGGCCGTTCGGGCGCACGGTGGTCGACCGGCCGGGCTCCGGCGCGCCGTCCCTGCTCGGCAACGTCGTGTGGATCATCGTCGCGGGGATCTGGCTGGCCATCGGCCACGTGGTCACCGGCGTGCTGCTGTGCGTGACGATCATCGGCATCCCGCTGGGCGTGGCGAACTTCAAGATGGTGCCGGTCTCCCTGATGCCGCTGGGCAAGGAGATCGTCGCCCTCCCCTGACCCGCCCCACCTCGACCCACCGACCTCGACCCGCCACCTCCGCCTGCCCTACCCCGCTTCGACGACCTCGTGCAGGCACAGCACGTTGCCCTCGCTGTCGTGGAACCACGCCGCCTTCTCGGTCCCGAACACGGCGACGTGGTTGACGGTCTTCAGCTCGGGCAGGTCGTAGTCCTCGAACCGCACGCCGCGCCGCTCCAGCTCGCCGATCTCGGCGGCCAGGTCCTCGACCTCGAAGCTGAGCACGGTGTGCCCGCTCTGCGCCCCCTCCTCGGCGGGCATCAGGCCGAGCACGTCGCCCCGGCCGAGCTCGAACAGCCGCGTGCCGTCGCCGCTGCCGCCCAGCGGCGCCAGGCCGAGCCGGTCGGCGTAGAAGTGGGACGCCCGGTCCGGGTCCGTCACGGGCAGGATCGTCGTGGTCCGCGTCGCGGTGAGCATGGCGCGCCTCCTTGCGGGTGCCGCCCCCTTGCGGTGGCTGCCATGCTGCGCCTACTCCGACTGGTCCGCAACCAGTTGGACGACCAGGCACGGACCGCCGCTGTAGAGGCCCGCGTCCACCGCCAGCACCTTGTCCTCCGCGTACCGCAGCGGGCCGTCGATCTCCTCCGGCGGCACGCCGAGCTGGTCGGCGATGACGCTGTGCCCGTGCACCACCTCGTGGCCGCCGAGCACCCCCAGCAGCTCGCCCGCGACCACCGCGCCGTCCGGGCCGCGGAACGCGTAGCGGGTGGTCATCTTGCGCCAGCACTCCCACCAGTGGTCCAGGTCGTCGCTCCTCAGCACCTCCCAGACCGCCTCGTTGACCTCGTCGATCGTGTCGCCCCACTCGAGGTAGGCGAGGGTGTCGGAGTGCATCAGCAGGTGCCCGTCGACCTCGGTGAGCACCCGGCGGCTGGTCAGCCACCCGATGTGGGCGTCGGTGAGCCGGTCCTGGTCGCTGCGCAGGCCGCCGTTGAGCAGCCAGCTGCGGGCGAAGCTGCGCGGGGTCGGCGCGCCGGGGACGTTGCGGTCGCCGAACCGGTGCATGCCCAGGAGCAGCACCTCGTGGTTGCCGATGAGCGCGTCGACCTGGCCGCCGCTCTGCTCGGCCAGCCGCATCACGAACTCGATCACCCCGATGCCGTCGGGGCCGCGGTCGACGAAGTCGCCGAGGAACCACAGCTCCGCGTCACCGCCGCACCAGTCACCGTCGGCGTCGACCAGGCCCGAGGCGTGCAGGGCGCGGGTCAGCTCGGCGAGGTGCCCGTGCACGTCGCCAACCACGAAGAGCGGTCGTTCCACACCTGCGACGATAAGCGACGCGGGGGTGTGGCGCGCAAAAGTCGATCAGCGCTCCGCCCGGACGCTTCGGCCGCACCTCCCCCGCCGGGGTGATGGCCGCGCTTCCAGGGGACCCGCCCGCCCGGCTCCCCCTCAGGTCAGGTCAGGCCACGCCAGCAACGCGTCCGCCTTCGCGCGGTCGCCCGCCACCGCCACCTCAGCCACCCCCAGACGCCGCCACAGCAGCAGGTACAGCTGCTCAGCCGTGCCCTCGACCCGCACGTCCGCCGCACCCCCGGCGAGCCGCACCGGCTTCGCCACCCCGTCCGTCCCCACCCACTAGCGGTCGCCGGAATCGGTCGCCGCCAGCTCCAGCACCGCCGGCCCGCCGTCCCACGCCTTGCCGTGGAGGAAGCGCGTCAGGAACTCGTCCACCCCGTCCACCGCCAACTCGGCCGGGATCGGCTCGACGGCGCCCGCGCCGACCGCCCGCCGCGCGTCCCAGCAGTGCACGACGGCCTCGTGCGCCTGCCGCGACGCCAGCGCCGCCGCCGTGTCGCGCCCCTCCTCGTTCCACCACACCCACACCGGCGCGTCCGGCCCGGCGACGCGCAGGTAGTCCTCCTGCACCGCGACGTACCGCGCGCTGATCTCGCGCCACCCCTCGACCCGGTCCGGCCCGGTGTCGGCGGCCCGCCGCGCCGCCTCCTCGTCCGGGTACGCGCCCTTCGCCAGCACGACCGCGGTCCACCAGGCCTGCACCTCCGCCAGGTGCGCCACCAGGTCGTCCACCGTCCACCCGGGACAGCTCGGCACCGGCGCGCCGAGGTTGCCCGCCACCGCCTCGGTGAAGGACCCGCTGTACTCCTCGACGACCGCCAGGTGATCGATGCCCATGCCCGGGGACGCTAGCCCCGACCACCGACACTCCCGGAGGTGCGGACCCCTGCCCCGCCGGCCCGGCCCGCCCGCTCAGCCGGCCCTCACGCCCCACGCCCCACCCGCTCAGCCCTCGTCCGCCACCCCGTCCGGGAACGGGTTCGCCGAGTTCCCGACCAGGTCCGCGATCGACTTGACCACCCGCGTCGGCCGGTACGGGTACAGCTCGGCCGTCGACTCCGTCGAGATCCCGGTGAGCACCAGGATCGTGCGCAACCCGGCCTCCAGGCCGGACCGCACGTCGGTGTCCATCCGGTCGCCGATCATCAGCGTGCTCTCCGAGTGCGCGCCCAGCGCGCGCAGCGCCGACCGCATCATCAACGGGTTCGGCTTGCCCACGTAATAAGGGGCGCGCCCGGACGCCCGCTCGATCAGCGCGGCGATCGAGCCGGTCGCGGGCAGCGAGCCCTCGCGGGACGGTCCGGTGGCGTCCGGGTTCGTCGCGATGAACCGCGCGCCCTCCTCCACCAGCCGGATCGCCTTGGTGATGGCGGTGAAGCTGTAGGTGCGGGTCTCGCCGAGCACCACGTAGTCCGGGTCGCGGTCGGTCAGCACGTACCCGATCTCGTGCAGCGCCGTGGTCAGGCCCGCCTCGCCGATCACGTACGCCGAGCCGCCCGGCCGCTGCGAGTCGAGGAACTTCGCGGTGGCCAGCGCGGACGTCCAGATGGCGGTCTCCGGCACCTCCAGGCCCGTGCGGGACAGGCGGGCCCGCAGGTCGCGCTGGGTGTAGATCGAGTTGTTCGTGAGCACCATGAACGGGATGTCGTTCGCGGTCAGCTCGGCGACGAACTCGCTCGACCCGGGGATCGGGTGCTCCTCGTGCACGAGCACGCCGTCCATGTCCATCAGGTAGTTCCACTGAGCGGCCATGGCGGACATGCTGCCGGCTCAGGCCTCGATCACGCGCCGCCGGAACGTCTCGATGAGCGCCTGGTTGTAGCGCTCCAGCACGTCCAGCTCCTCCGCCGTGAAGCGCGACAGCACCTCGCGCAGCGTCTCCTGCGCGCCGGCGAACAGGTGCTCGAACTTGCCCTCGTCGCCCACGGTGACCTCGACCAGCACCTTGCGCCGGTCGTGCGGGTCGCGCACCCGGCGCACGTACCCGGCGCGCTCCAGCCGGTCGATCACGCCGGTCACCGCGCCGGTCGACAGCCCGGACAGCTCGGCGATCCGGCCCGCGGTGATGGGGCCCGACGACCGCAGGGCCAGGTCGAGGCACTTCTCGTCGGTCGGCGACAGGCCCATCCGCTCGGCCACCCGGGTGTGGAACAGGATGGTGAGCGCGCTGGTCTCCCGCGCGTAGACGCTGAACCGCTCCAGCACGTCCGCGGGCACCTCGTGCTCACTGGTCATGTCAGGCAACTTAGCGTTCCCGCCCGGGGTTCCGGCGAACGTGTTCGCATCCTCGTCCAAGTCACCGCGCGCCGCCGCCCCCGGTTCCACCAGCACCCACAAGTGTCAGCCGATTACCCTGGCAGGGGTGACAGCTGTCGAGTTGGGGCTACCCGTCGTGCGCGGCAACCCGGACACCTCCGAACGACCGGACTCACCCCTGCTGGTGGACCGGTTCGGCCGGATCGCCACCGACCTGCGCGTGTCGTTGACCGACCGCTGCAACCTGCGCTGCACCTACTGCATGCCCGCCGAGGGCCTGGACTGGCTGCCGAAGCCCGACCTGCTCTCGGACGACGAGCTCACCCGCCTCATCGGCATCGCGGTGACCCGCCTCGGCGTGACCGACATCCGGTTCACCGGTGGCGAGCCGCTGCTGCGGCCCGGGCTGGACGACGTGATCGCGGCGACCGCGGCGCTCGACCCCCGTCCCCGCATCTCGATGACCACGAACGGGTTGACCTTGGCCAAGCGCGCGGCGGGGTTGGTCGCCGCGGGCCTCGACCGGGTGAACGTCTCGCTCGACACCCTCGACCCCGCGCGCTTCCACCGCCTCACCCGCCGCGACCGGCTGGGTGACGTGTTCGCGGGCCTGGCCGCCGCGCGCGCGGCCGGGTTGACGCCGGTCAAGGTGAACACCGTGCTGATGCGCGGCGTGAACGAGGACGAGGCCGTGCCGCTGCTGCGCCACTGCCTGGAGCACGGCTACCAGCTGCGGTTCATCGAGCAGATGCCGTTGGACCCGCAGCACGGCTGGGACCGCGACGACATGGTCACCGCCGAGGAGATCCTGGCGTCCTTGCGGACCGGGTTCACGCTGACGCCCGAGCCGGGCGAGCGGGGCGGCGCGCCCGCCGAGCGGTGGCTGGTGGACGGCGGCCCGGCCGTGGTCGGCGTGATCGCCTCGGTCACGCGCCCGTTCTGCGCGGCGTGCGACCGGACCAGGCTCACCGCCGACGGCCAGGTGCGGAACTGCCTGTTCAGCCAGTCGGAGACGGACCTGAGGGCGTTGCTGCGCGGTGGCGCGTCGGACGAGGACATCGCGCGCGTGTGGCGCGGCAACTCGTGGGTGAAGGCCGCCGGGCACGGCATCAACTCGGCCGGGTTCAGCCAGCCGGACCGGCCCATGAGCGCGATCGGAGGGTGAGGTGCGGCTGACGGTGCGGTACTTCGCGGGCGCGCGGGCGGCGGTGGGCGTGTCGGAGGAGAGCTTCGAGCTGCCCGGCGACTCGGCCACGGTGGGCGCCGCGATCGAGGCGGTCCGGCGTCGGCACGGCGCGGAAGCGGTCCGCGTGCTGCCCGCGTGCAGCTACCTGCTGGACGGTGTGGCCGTTCGTGATCATGACACGGCCGTGTGGTCCGGGTCACAACTCGACGTGTTGCCACCCTTCGCCGGGGGATGAGTCTTCTCCACTCATGCGGCTTAGCACGTGAGCTAAACCTCACTTAAAGTGATTGATCTCGGCGAATCTCGGAACGGAAACAGACCGATAACGGTGCCCTGAACTGGCTAAACGGAGCGCTCGGGGAGTCACTCGGTCGCGTTACAGTGATGTGTGTCACATAGCAGATCATTTGGCGCGAGCCTCCCGGTTACGTACCGTCGCTTCTCGGTTGGCCCCGACCGACCAGAGCTAGACCGGGACGCCTCGCACCGAACCTGTCCACCGGTGTCCCGGAACACCCCCCGAGCGAGAGACAACCACCGGACAGGGATCAAGCCGAACGGCGAACCGGGCCCGAACCCGAGCCGGACGCGCAGGTGCGGGTGGACGAGAGGGAAATGGCTTCTTACCGAGGCAAGCACCGTCCGACCACCAGTTCCACCGCCCGGAGCATCGCGAAGGTCGCCGTCGCCGGCGTCATCGTCGGAGCACCCCTGGCCATGGCCGCCGGCACCGCCAACGCGCAGGGCGTCAACTGGGACGCGGTCGCCGCGTGCGAGAGTGGCGGCAACTGGAGCATCAACACCGGCAACGGCTACTACGGCGGCCTGCAGTTCCTGCCGTCCACGTGGACCGCCCACGGTGGCTCCGGAATGCCCCACCAGGCTTCCCGCGAAGAGCAGATCCGGGTCGCCGAGAACGTGATGCAGACCCAGGGCATCGGCGCTTGGCCCGTCTGCGGCCCCAAGGGCCTCGGCGGCGCCGCGGCGCCCGCCAGGACCGCCCCGGCCCCGGCGCAGCCGCGCCAGGCCGCCCCCGCGCCGGTCCAGCAGGCCGCACCGGTCCAGGAGGCCCCCGCTCCCGTGACCGTGGCGCTGCCGTCCTCCAACCCGAACGGCGACTACGAGATCAAGGCCGGCGACAGCCTGTCGAAGATCGCGGACGAGCTGAAGGTCGAAGGCGGCTGGGCGAAGCTGCACGAGCTCAACAAGGAGTTCATCCCGAACGCCGACCTCATCCTCCCGGGTCACAAGATCGCCACCAAGTGATCTGTGGCCGGCGCGAGTCGGCGCACGACGGAGCAGGGACCCCGGACCGCCCCCCTCGGCGATCCGGGGTCCCCGACCCGTTTCCGGGGTGGGCCCGCGGCTGACGCGGCCGAGCGTCGCCCTCGGTCAGGGCATGTTGACCCACTCGTCGTCACCGTCGGCGAAGACCTGCCGCTTCCACACCGGCAGCCGCCGCTTCACCTCGTCGACGAGCTCCGAGCACACCGCGAACGCCTCACCCCGGTGGTCGGCGGACACGGCGCAGGCCAGCGCCACGTCCCCGATCGCCAGCGGACCGACCCGGTGCGACACGGCGACGGCGCGCACGCCCTCGAACCGGGCCACCACGTCCGCCACCACCTCGGCCACCACCGCGCCGGCCGTCGGGTGCCCGACGTACTCCAGCTCACGCACCGAACGCCCGTGGTCGTGGTCGCGCACCACCCCGGCGAACGTCACCACCGCGCCCGCCGACACGTGCTCCACGAGCTTCGCGTGCTCGTCCACGGACAGCGGCTGATCGCTGACGGTCGCCCGCAGCACCTCGGTCATGCGTGGTCACCTCCGGACACCTGGTCGACGGCGTGCTCCAGCACGGTCGCGAGCACGTCCAGCCCGTCGCGCACCCCGCCGGTCGAGCCGGGCAGGTTCACCACGAACGTGCGGCTCGCGACACCCGCCACCCCGCGCGACAGCACGGACGTGGGCACGCGCGGCCAGCCCGACCCGCGGATGGCGTCGGCCACCCCCGGCACCTCGAAGTCCAGCACCGACCTGGTCGCCTCCGGCGTGCGGTCGGTGGGGCTGACGCCCGTGCCACCGGTCGTGACGACGACCGCGACACCGTCCGCCACGGCCGCGCGCAGCGCCTCCGCCACCGGCTCGCCGTCCGGCACGACCACCGGGTCGGGCACGTCGTAGGACCGCTCCCGCAGCCAGGCCACGATGATCGGCCCGCCCCGGTCGGCGTACACGCCTGCGGACGCCCGGTTCGACGCCGTGATCACCCGCGCGGTCCGGGACGTCGCCCGCGCCACCTGAGCCGCCTCAGGCGTCACCTGAGGCGTCTCGGACGTCACCTGAGCGGTCCCTGAGGTCACCTGAGCGGTCTGAGGCGTCGCCTCCGCCGCCCCGGATGCCGTCCCCGCCGCCCCGGACGTCACGGGCGCTCCCACAGGCCGGTCTTGCCGCCCTCCTTGCGCTCGACCCGCACCGCGTCCATCGACGCCGCCGGGTCGACCGCCTTCACCATGTCGTGCAGCGTCAGCCCGGCCACCGACACGGCCGTCAACGCCTCCATCTCCACGCCCGTGCGGTCCGTCGTGCGGACGGTCGCGGTGATGCGCACCTCGGCGTCACCGAGCACGAGGTCCACCCTCACCCCGGACAACGCGATCGGGTGACACAGCGGCACCAGCTCCCACGTCCGCTTCGCCGCCATGATCCCCGCGATGCGGGCCGTGGCCAGCGCGTCGCCCTTCGGCAGCCCGTCGCTGCCCAGCAACGCCACCACCTCGTCCGTCGTGCGCAGCACACCGGACGCCACCGCCGTGCGCGTGGTCGGCTCCTTCTCGGACACGTCGACCATGCGCGCGGCGCCGCTGGGGTCCAAGTGGGTGAACTGGTTGCTCATGGGGCCGATGCTAGGCCGACGCTAGGCGGAAGCGGATTCCGTGGCGGCCTTGCGCACCGCTTCCGCGACGGCGGGCGCGACCGAGGTGTCGAACACGCTGGGCACGATGAACGACGCGTTGAGCCGGTCGCCGTCCACCACGTCGGCGATGGCGTTGGCCGCCGCGATCAGCATCGAGTCGGTGATCGTGCGCGCGTGGGCGTCGAGCAGGCCCCGGAACACGCCCGGGAACGCCAGCACGTTGTTGATCTGGTTCGGGAAGTCGCTGCGCCCGGTGGCCACGACGGCGGCGTGCTTCTGCGCCTCCATCGGGTCGATCTCCGGGTCCGGGTTGGCCAGCGCGAACACGATGGCGTCGTGGTTCATCGTGGCGACCTGCTCGGCGCCGAACAGGTTCGGGGCCGACACGCCGATGAACACGTCCGCGCCGACCAGCGCGTCCTTCAGCCGGCCGCTGACGTTCTCCTTGTTGGTCGCCGCGGCGACGGACTTCAGGTTGTCGTCCAGGCCGGGCCGGTCGCGGTGCACGATGCCGTCGACGTCGACGGCCACCACGTCGCCCGGCTCCTGCTTGAGCAGCAGCCGGATGATCGCGCTGCCCGCCGCGCCCACCCCGCACACCACGACCTTGCAGTCGGTGATCTTCTTGCCGACCACGCGCAGGGCGTTGCGCAGCGCGCCGACCACGACGATCGCGGTGCCGTGCTGGTCGTCGTGGAAGACCGGGATGTCCAGCTTCTCGCGCAGCCGCGCCTCGATCTCGAAGCAGCGCGGCGCGGCGATGTCCTCCAGGTTGATGCCGCCGTAGACCGGCGCGATCAGCTCGACCGCGCGGATGATCTCCTCGGTGTCCTGGGTGTCCAGGCAGACCGGCCAGGCGTCGACGCCGGCGAACTTCTTGAACAGCGCGGCCTTGCCCTCCATCACGGGCAGCGCGGCGGCCGGGCCGATGTTGCCCAGGCCGAGCACGGCCGAGCCGTCGGTGACCACGGCGACCGTGTTGCGCTTGATGGTGAGGCGGCGGGCGTCGTCCGGGTTCTCCGCGATGGCCATGCAGACGCGGGCGACGCCGGGGGTGTAGGCGCGGGAGAGGTCGTCGCGGTTGCGCAGCGGCACCTTGGACGCGATCTCGATCTTGCCGCCGAGGTGGACCAGGAACGTCCGGTCGGACACCTTGCGGACCACGATCCCGGGCAGCAGCTCCAGGGTGTCGGTGATGTCCTTGGCGTGGTTGGCCGACAGCGCGTTGCAGGTGAGGTCGATGATCACCCGGTCCGTGTGCGACTCGACGACGTCGAACGCGGTGATCACGCCACCGGCCCGGCCGACGGCCGAGGTCAGGTCGCCGGCGGCCGACGCCGACGGCGGGGCCTCCAGCCGGACGGTGATCGAGTAACCAGGGCCGGGGACCGGCATCGAACCTCCCAGAACAGCACAGCTCAAGAGGGGGTCGAGCGTAGTCCGCGCGGAAATGCGGAACGCGCGCGGCTCGACGGCCGCGCGCGCCCTCGTGCTAGCGGTTGATCTCGGTCACCGGGTGGTGGTAGCCCAGCTCCTCGACGGGCAGCGGGAAGGTCAGCGTGCCGAACGGCGACATCGCGCCCTGCGTGTCGCTGGCCAGCTCGGACACCGCGTACTTGCCGTCGGCGGGCGGCTCCGGCCAGTGCGGGTCGATGCGCTCGGGGCGGGCCTTGGCCACGGTTCCTCCTCGGTCGTGCCTTCGTCGGGACAAGTGTGCCTCATCTGCCCTGACCGCGACGCGGGGTGCCGGACGCGGAAAAGCGAGAGCCACGTCACGGGTGTGATCCTCGCCCTCGCACCGGTGAGCGACCGCGACCGGCGGTCCGGTGACGGCCGGTCACGCCCCCGACGTGAACCGGACTCGCACGACGGGCCCCGCCGGTCGGCATATACCGTGGTGGGGATGTCCGGCACGACCCTCGCCGAGTGGCTGCGGGCGCAGGACGACTCCGCGCTCGTGGCTCTGCTGCGCGCCCGGCCGGACCTGGCCACGCCCCCGCCGGCGGACACGACCGTGCTCGCCACCCGCATCGGGTCGCGGGCTTCCGTGGCGCGGGCCTGCGAAGACCTCGACACGCTGACGCTGACCGTCCTCGAAGCGCTGCTCGTGCTGGACGCCGACCTCGCGCCGGTCGGCCGGACCGCCGTGCAGGAGCTGTTCGGCCCGACCGACATCGGCGCGCCCCTGGACACGCTGCGCGCCCGTGCCCTGCTCTGGGGCGGCGACCACGCGCTGAGCACCCCGCCGGCCACCCGGGACGCGGTCAACCCGTTCCCCGGCGGCCTCGGCCGCTCGGTGCCGCGCCTCGCCACCGCCGACCTCGCCGACCTCGAACCCGACGAGCACCGCGTCCTGCACACCCTCGCCGCCGGTCCGCCGATCGGCCAGACCAAGGACGCCGCGCACGTCGTCTCCCTCGCCAACGCCCGGACGCCGATCCAGAAGCTCCTCGCCCGCGGCCTGCTGGTCCGGCGGGACGCGCAGACCGTCGAGCTGCCCCGCGAGATCGGCCTGAAGGTCCGGGGCGACCACCCGCTCGGCACGATCCAGACCACCGAGCCGCCGCTCACCACGTTCCGCCGCGACCCCTCCGACGTCGACCACACCGGCGGCGGGGAGGCGTTGGAGCTGTCCCGGCACGTCGAGACGCTGCTCAAGAGCTGGTCGGAGGACCCGCCGGCGGTGCTGCGGTCGGGCGGCGTCGGCGTGCGGGAGCTGCGCAAGCTCGCCAAGGACCTCGACGTGGACGAACGGCGGGCCGCGCTGCTGGTCGAGCTGGTCGTCAACGCGGGCCTGGTCGCCGACACCGAGGGCGTCGAGCCCGAGTGGGTGCCGACCACGCAGACCGACGCGTGGCTGGTCGCCGCGCCCGAGCACCGGTGGGCGACGCTGGCCCAGGCGTGGCTCGACCTGCCCCGCCTGCCCGGCCTGATCGGGCAGCGCGACGACCGCGACCGGCTGCTCAACCCGCTCGCGCCGGAGCTGAACCGGCCGGGCGCGCCCCGCGACCGCAAGCGCATCCTCGAAGCCCTGGCCGCGCTGGAGCCCGGCACCGCCGTGATCGAGCCGGACGAGCTGGCCGCCGTGCTGGCGTGGCGCGCGCCCCGCCGAGGTGGGCGGCTGCGCGACGAGCTGGTGCGCTGGACCGTGGACGAGGGCACGCGGGTCGGCGTCCTCGCGCACAACGCCATCACCGCCCAGGGCCGCACGTTGCTGACCGAGGGTCCCGGCGCGGCGGCGAAGCGGCTGGGCGACGCGTTGCCGGCGCCGGTCGACCACGTGCTGGTGCAGGCCGACCTGACGGTCGTCGCGCCCGGTCGGCTCGACCCGGAGCTGGCCGACGAGATCGCGCTGGTCGCGGACGTCGAGTCGGCCGGCAGCGCCACGGTCTACCGGGTGCGCGAGGGCTCCGTGCGGCGCGCGTTCGACGCCGGGCGCAGCGCCGCCGAGCTGCACGAGCTGTTCCGGTCCCGGTCGCGCACGCCGGTGCCGCAGTCGTTGACGTACCTGATCGACGACGCGGCGCGCAGGCACGGCCGGTTGCGGGGCGGTGCGGCCGGGTCGTTCCTGCGCTGCGACGACCCCGTGCTGGTCACCGAGGTGATGTCGCACGCGGCGGCCGAGCGGCTGGCGCTGCGCAAGATCGCGCCCACGGTGATCGTCAGCCCGCTGCCGCTGGCCGAGGTGCTGGACGCGTTGCGCGCCGCCGGTTTCGCGCCCGCCGCCGAGGGGCCGGACGGGCACGTGCTCGACCTGCGGGCGGGTGGTCGGCGGATCGCGGGCAAGGGGCGGCGCAGGCCGGTGCAGCCGAGCGCGCCGTCGGACGAGCAGCTGGGCGAGCTGGTGCTGATGGTCCGTGCGGGCGACCGCGCGGCGACAACCACCGGCGGTGCGCGGGTGTCGGTGCCGGGTCACCTGGGCGCGGGACCGTCGGCCACGCTCGCGTTGCTGCAACGGGCGGCGCGGGAGGGGCGCAGCGTCCTGGTCGACTTCGTGGACGGCCACGGCACCGCCGCCCGGCGCGTGATCACACCGCAGGTCGTGGGCGGCGGCGTGCTGGAGGGCGTCGACGTCAGCTACGGCGAGGTGCGCCGCTTCCCCCTGCACCGCATCACGTCCGCCGCCCTGGTCGAGGACGACGGCGCGTAATCCCCCGTTCGGCACCGATGATCACCTGATCGGTGAACCCCTCACCCCTTAGCGTCGAACCGCGGCGCTCGCGCACCACCCGCGCGTCGAAGGGCCGGGCCACCCCCACCCGCTCGGGCAAGCCGAAGGGCGGCCTCCTACGAGGAGACCGCCCTTCGGCGCGGGAGCCGTCGGATCGGCGCGCACACCGGTCGACCCGGAGGTCGATCAGCCCGCG
Organism: Actinosynnema sp. CA-299493; assembly: GCF_050946825.1. Classification (NCBI taxonomy): domain Bacteria; kingdom Bacillati; phylum Actinomycetota; class Actinomycetes; order Pseudonocardiales; family Pseudonocardiaceae; genus Actinosynnema; species Actinosynnema sp. CA-299493. The sequence continues at coordinate 528,121 of NZ_CP191993.1, read as the reverse complement.
CGAACCGACATCCACTGGCGCATGGCGTGCTCGACCAGCGTGATGAGCGTCTGCTTGGTCGACTGCCGGTTGCGCGCGTCGCAAGTCACTATCGGCACGGACTGGTCGATCGTGAGCGCCTCGCGCACGTCCTCGATGCGGTGGTGCAGCAGGCCGTCGAAGCAGTTGACCCCGACCACGTACGGCAGCTGCCGGTCGTCGAAGAAGTCGATCGAGGCGAACGCGTCTTACCCTGGCGCACCGGCCGCTATAAGGGTAGCGTTATGGTCGGCGATGTGACCGACTGGGACGTGGTGCTGCACGAAAACGTCGACACCTGGTTCGCGCGACTCTGCGAAGAAGATCCGGAGAGCGCGGACCTGATCGAGGAGGCGATCGACCACCTCTCCCGCGAAGGACCTCGACTGGGCCGGCCCTTGGTCGATCGGATCAAGGGGTCACGGCACCACAACATGAAGGAACTCAGGCCTGCCTCTTCGGGGGTGAGCGAGGTGCGGATCCTCTTCGCGTTCGACCCGCGCCGACAGGCGATCCTGCTGGTCGCTGGTGACAAATCCGGTAACTGGCGTGGTTGGTACGAACGCAACGTCCCACTGGCCGACCGACGGTTCGACGAGCACTTGGCCGAGTTGGACAAGCGCAGGGGAAAGGATTGACCGATGGCTCGTTCGTGGAAAGACGTCAAGGCCGACAAAGCTCGGCGCGACCAAGCCGCCGGCCGGGACGTGGAAGTGGCGCGGGAAGAGGCGCACAACCGCACGCAGGCCTACGTGCTCGGCTTCCGCTTGGCCCAGTTGCGCGAGCAGCAGGGCCTGTCCCAGAGCGAGGTCGCGGCGCGCATGGGCATCAGTCAACCCCGAGTCAGCCAGCTCGAACGCGGCGACGTGGACCAGATGGTCGTGGACACGCTCGAGCGCTACATCACCGCGCTGGGTGGCCGACTGCACGTCGTCGCCGACTTCGACGACCACGACGTGGTGGTGTCGATCAGCGAGATCGACCGGAGCGCCACGCCGGCCTGAGCCGCGCCCCTGACCTGCGCACGTCGAAGGGCGGCCTCCTGCGAGGAGACCGCCCTTCGGCGCGGGAGCCGTCGGATCGGCGCGCACACCGGTCGACCCGGAGGTCGATCAGCCCGCGCGAACCGACATCCACTGGCGCATGGCGTGCTCGACCAGCGTGATGAGCGTCTGCTTGGTCGACTGCCGGTTGCGCGCGTCGCAAGTCACTATCGGCACGGACTGGTCGATCGTGAGCGCCTCGCGCACGTCCTCGATGCGGTGGTGCAGCAGGCCGTCGAAGCAGTTGACCCCGACCACGTACGGCAGCTGCCGGTCGTCGAAGAAGTCGATCGAGGCGAACGCGTCCGCCAACCGACGGGTGTCCACCAGCACGATCGCGCCGATCGCGCCGCGCACCAGGTCGTCCCACATGAACCAGAACCGGTGCTGGCCCGGTGTGCCGAAGAGGTACAGGATCAGGTCCTGGTCGAGCGACACCCGACCGAAGTCCATGGCCACCGTCGTGGTGACCTTGTTCGGCGTGGCCGAGAGGTCGTCGACCCCGGCGCTGGCCTCGGTCATCACCGCTTCGGTGGTCAGCGGAACGATCTCCGACACGGAACCGACGAACGTAGTCTTGCCCACGCCGAAGCCACCGGCCACCACGATCTTCGCGGAGGTCGTCGGCTTCCGTTCGCCTTCGGCCGCGTTGGGGCTAGAGCCTGCGAAGCCCACTGAGCACCCTCTCAAGGAAATCAATGGACGGCTTGTCCCCGGTGATCAAGCCACCCTGATGAATCAAAACCAAACCCATGCTCGCCATGTCGCCGATCAACACCCGGGCCACGCCGAGCGGCAGCCGGAGGTGGGCGGCGACCTCGGCCACCGACCTGGTGTCGGTGCACAGCCCGCAGATCGACCGGTGTTCGGGGAGCACCGCCGCGTCGCGTTCGAGACCGCGCTCGCTGGTCGACACCAGCGCCTCGATCGCGAGGTCGTAGTCGGGCCGGGTCCGGCCACCGGTCCGGGTGTACGGGCGGACCAGCGACCCGGACTCCGCCGCGGGGTTCTCCTCGCGCCGCACGACCGGCTGCGGACCGGTCACGTACGGCACCTGTTCCGGCACGCTGTCCGGCAGGCCGTGAGCGCCGAACAGATCGGCTCCCGGACCGCCGAACAGGCCGCTGCCGTACCCGTCGATGTCGAACCGGTTGGGAACGTCGTCGTAGTCGTACGACGAGTCGTCAACCTCACGCTGAGACATATCGCCTTGCCCCTGCCCTGTGCCTTCGACCCGTGGCCGCTGCGCCTGCTCCGCCCGGCGGCCTCGCCACGAGTTGGGTGCGTCCTCGGCTTCCTCGTCCTGTGCGGGGTCGGCATCCGGCTCAGCGAATCGGAAGCCGCCGACCGCCCACTCCTGGTAGTCGAAGTTCCTACCGGAGCGTCGGCCGCCGGCGCCGGATCGTTCAGCCATCTGCCTTCACCCCCACGATCTCATGAGGATCTACCGCCGAACCACGCCCTGGAGCTGCGCGCGCAGCTCCGGGGTCAGCTGCTGGCCCACGCGCTCGACCAGCAACGTCATCTCGTACGCGACGAGGCCGATGTCGCAGTTCGGGGCCGCGAGCACCGCGAGGCACGACCCGTCGCTGATCGACATCAGGAACAGGTAGCCCCGTTCCATCTCGACCACGGTCTGGTTGACCGTGCCCGCCTCGAAGCACCGTGCCGCGCCCGCCGTGAGGCTGACGAGCCCGGAGGCCACGGCGGACAGCTGTTCGGCGCGGTCGCGGGGCAGACCCTGCGAGCCGGCGAGCAATAGCCCGTCCGCCGACACGACCACGGAATGTGCCACACCGGGAACCCGGCGCACGAAGTCGGTGATAAGCCAACCAAAGCTGCCTGGCTGAGCTGCGGTCGTCACTCCTGCTCCTCGTCTTGCCGGCTCGACATGTCACCAGCGTAAGCGTCGATCAAAGCGTGCCGCCCTCGATGGACGCCCTGCTGAAGACTCGACATGCGTCCACGGATCGCGTCAGCCGATCGTGGTGGCAGCGGGGGCCGCTGCGGTTGCCGCTCCGAAGCCGTCGGCTTCGGTGCGGCTGATCCCGGCACAAGCTGAGCCTTGGGCACCCGCTTGGGCAACCCCGCCTGTGTCGTGGACTCGGGTGCCTTGTTCAGCAAGGCCTGTGCCGCCTGCCAACCCGCGTCGGCCGGGGATTCCCAGACCGACTCGGCGGCGGGTGCGGCCGGCTCGGGTTCGGCGACCGGTTCGGGCTCGGTCACGCGGGACACCTCCGCGGCGCGCTTGGGCAGGTTGGTGGGCGATCCGGGCTGCCGCTTGGGCAGCCCGCCCTCGGTCAGACTAGTGCCCTCGGCGTGGCCGGTCGTCCCCTCGCCCCGCTGGGGCAGCGAACCGCTCTCCGACTCGCGCTTGGGCTGGGCGTTGTGGCCCGTGTCGAGCAGACCGCCGCGCAGCGGCAGCGGGTCGGCGGACGTGGTGGGCGCGACCGGCGGGATCGGGCGCGGCCGGCGGGTCGGCAGCACCGACCCGGCGGGCGCGGCCGGCTCCGGCTCGGCGGCCGGCGCCGGTGGCACGGCCTGCGCCGTCGCCGCCGACGTCTCGCTGCCCACGGCCTGGAACCACTGCGAGAGGACCGCCTCGTAGATCGGCAGCCGCTCGGTCGGCGCGTCCAGGTCGCGGTCGACCTCCCTGGCCGCGGGCGCGACCTGCGGGACCGAGCCGTTGCGGCGCGCGGGCTCCGGGACGGGGGCCGGTTCGGGCTCCGGCTCGACGAGGAAGCCGCTGTCCAGCGGCGCGAACTGGGTGGTCTCGAAGCCGTGCTCGTAGTCCGCGTCGTGCTCGGAGCGGTCCTCGTAGGCGGTGAACAGGGTCGGCTCGCCGAACGAGCCCGCCGGTTCCCGGTCGTCCACCTCGCGCTCGGCGGCCGTCCGCATCCACGGCTGCGACACCTCGGCGGGGGTCTCCGCGGGCGCCTGCCCGAACGTCGGCGTCTCGCCGAAGGCGGGCACGCGGGCCGCGTCGTGCTCGCCCTGGCCCTGCACGAAGCTCACCGGGAACGCCGGCTCGTCCTCCACGCGCGGCAGGCTCGGGAAGCTCGCGTCGTCGTCCAGGCGGGACATGGTGCCGGTGCCGAACGCGCCGGCGATGCCGGACGCGCGCTGCGCCGTCGTCCCGAACCCGGACTCCCCGAACCCCGCGGGATCGCCGAAGCCGTTGGCGTCGCCGAACCCGGCGGAGTCGGCGAAACCGCCGGCGTCGCCGAAGCCGGGGTCGCCGAACGCCGAGGCGGGCTCGGCGCCCATCGGGGAGCCCATCGCGCCCGGCGAGGCGACCAGCGTGTCCGGCACGAGAACGAGCGCGGTGGTGCCGCCCTCGATGTCCTCGTTGGACCGCAGCCGCACCTTGATGTCGTGCCGCTTGGCCAGCCGCGCGACCACGTACAGGCCCATCCGGCGGGACACCGCGACGTCCACGTCCGGCGGGTCGGCCAGCCGCTCGTTGGCGTCGGTGATCTCCTGCTCGCCCATGCCGACGCCGCGGTCCTGGATCTCGATCGCCAGCTCGCCCTTGCGGGTGCGGGCGGTGCGCACGGTGACCTTCGTCACCGGGTCGGAGAACGCGGTGGCGTTGTCCAGCAGCTCCGCGATCAGGTGCACGAGGTCGTTGACCGCGCGGCCCTGGACGGTGAGCTCCGGGGTCTGGCCGACCTGCACGCGGGCGTACTGCTCGACCTCGGACACCGCGGCGCCGAGCACCTCGGCCGCCGGGACCGGGCGGGTCAGCCGCCGGGACAGGTCCGTGCCGGACAGGACCAGCAGGTTCTCGCTGTTGCGCCGCATCCGGGTGGCGAGGTGGTCCAGCTCGAACAGGCTGGCCAGCTGGTCGGGGTCCTGCTCGTCCTGCTCCAGCCGGTCGATCAGGTTCAGCTGGCGCTCGACCAGCGCCTGCGAGCGGCGGGACAGGTTGACGAACATCGAGTTGACGTTGTCGCGCAGCATGGCCTGCTCGGCGGCCAGCCGCACGGCCTCGCCGTGCACCGCGTCGAACGCCCGGGCCACCTGGCCGACCTCTTCGCGGGTGGTGATCGGCACCGGCGCGATGGCCGTCTTCGCCGCTTCCTGCGGGTTCGGGTCGGCGAGGATCCGGTTGACCGCCTCGGGCAGGCCGCGGTCGGCGACCGCGAGGGCGGTGCGGCGCAGCGTGCGCAGCGGGTTGAGGATCGAGCGGGCCACGAACAGCGCCATGACCAGGGCCAGCAGCAACGCGCCCAGCACGATGCCGGAGTCGCGGAACGCGGCGGCCCGCGCCACGCCGGTCAGCTCGTCGGTCCGGTTCTGCAGCTGCTCCAGCAGCAGGTTCTCCACGTCCCGGGTGAGGTTCACGGTCAGCGTGGACGCGATGTCCCACTTCTCCGGGCGCAGCGACGTCATGGGCTTGTCGGCGGCGGCCAGGTTCAGCGCCGTCTCCTGCATGTCGTTCGCGGTGTCGACGATCAGACCCGTGACGGTGTCGTCGTAGATCTTGGCCTGGTCGGCGGTCGCGGACTTGCGGAAGTCGTTGCGGGCCGCGTCCAGCTCGGCGTTCGCGGCCAGCAGCTGGCGCTCCTGGCCCGGGCCGAACACGCCGCCCTGGAAGACGTCGAGCATGATGCCGCGCTTGCGCGACTCCTGCTCCTTGATGCGGGCGATCGCGTTGGTGGCCAGGTGCAGCCGCACCAGCTCGGGCTCGTTGATGCCCGCGATGGCCTGCTCGCCGAGGTCGAGGAGGCTCTCCACGGACTCGGAGTAGGTGCGCATCACGGCTTCGGACGGGTACTGCGTCTCGCGGACCGCGTTGCGGAGGCTGTTGAGCCGGTTGAGCTGGCTGGACGCCCGGCGGAACCGGGTCACCACCTCGTCGTCGAGGTCGGCGCTGAGGTCCACGATCTTGGCGTTGAGGGCCTGGACGGTGTCCTCGACGCGGCGCAGCTGCCGGTCGAGCACCACGCGGTCGAGCTGCTTGCCGGACGCCACGTGGCTCGCGCTCAGGTCGCGCTCGCGCTGCAACTGCTGCACCAGGTCGGCGACCGCCGACTCCAGCTGGATCTGGTTGGCGAGCCGGTTGAGGTCGGCCGCGTCGGCGAGGTCGGAGTTCACGCGCAGGCCACCGAGGGCCACCGCGGCGATGGTCGGGATCAGCAGGACGGCCGTCAGCTTGGTGGGCAGCCGCCAGTTGCGCAGCCGCCAGCCGGCCGTGCGACCCGCCCCGGCCCGGCCGGCCGTGGTCGCACCGGTCTTCGTCGGCCCCGTGTGCTCGGTCACCGTTCCATCACTCAGCGCAGTCAGTCCGTCACCCGTTCCGGGCCTTTCGGAGCGCGGTGTAATCCCCACGCCTGACTGGCTGGGACCTCTCTCTCGACGGGCCACCCTGGGCTTCCTCTTCCGGCAGCAGTGGTTCCGGCCTCTCCCCCGCGGACCGAAGCATGGACTCGAATTCGGGCCGAATTGCAGCACAGGAGCGGTGGTGCCGGCTAGTCACCCCCACCCCGCACGGGGACACGACGGTCTGCGACGACCTGTGCCACCAGCCGGGGAGCGTAGTGCTCGACCCCAGCCACAGGGAAGACTCCGGAAGCACTCACCGTATCGGAGCAGGGCTGTCGTTTCATACCTCTGGGTGGTTACCATCCCGGTCATCGACAAGTGCGTCGACAAATTCGTTGATCAAAAAGACCCCGCTCTCGAGGTCATCCCGGCGAGAGGTGCCATGCCTACCCCAGCGCGTGTTCTGCGACGTGCGGCAGCGTTGTTCGCTTGTGCCGCCACCTTGACGGCGTGCGGACTGATCCCCGGCACCGACGGGAACAGCCGCCCCGACGTGGAACGCAACACACTGCGCATCGGTGTGCTGCCGGTGGTGGACGTGGCGCCGCTGCGCCTGGCGTTCAACAACAAGCTGTTCGAGAAGGTCGGGCTGCAGGTGCAGCTGGTGCCGCTGAACAACGAGGTCGAGGGCATCAAGCAGCTCGACACCACGCTCGACCTGACCTGGGCGACGCACGTCACGCTGTTCCGCAGCTACGCCGAGCAGACCCCGCTCCAGCTTCAGGGCGAGGCGTACCAGGCGGGCGCGAACACGATGGCGCTGGTCACGCTCGACCCGGACTACGACAGCCCCGGCAAGCTGGTCAACCCGCGCATCGCCGTGCCCTCCACCGGCGACGTCGGCGCGCTGACCACGAAGGCCGTGCTCAAGACGGCGGGCGTGGAGAAGCAGCGGATCAGGCTGGCCGAGATGCCGTTCGAGCAGATGGTCACCGCGATGCAGGCCAAGCAGGTCGACGCGGCGTGGATGACCGAGCCGTACATCACCCAGGCCCAGGCGGGGGCCGGCGCGCGCATCCTCACCGACACCGCCGTCGGCCCGACCAAGGACTTCCCCATGTCCGGGTACGCGTCGAGCAAGAAGTTCGCCGACGGCAACCCGCGCACGCTGGCCCTGTTCCGGCAGGTCCTGCGGGACGCGCAGGAGGCGGCGTCGAACGACAAGCTGTCCGTGCAGAACGCCCTGACCGGCTACATGGACGTCGACCAGCAGACCGCGGCGCTGGTGTCGGTGGGCACGTTCCCGCTGTCGCTGAACCCGGTCCGGCTCCAGCGCGTCGCCGACATGATGGACACCGAAGAGGTGCTGCCGGAGCGGTTGGACGTCGGCGGGTTGTTGCCGCCTGGAACCACCAACTGACTCACCGTTAGCGAATCCCGTGCGCCAGGGGGCCTTCCCATTGCGGAAGGCCCCCATTTTTTTCGATTTCCGCGTCGGTTGGAACTCGATCCGGCGGCGACGGCATCTCGGTGCAGTCGTGATCAGGCTTCCGTCAAGCAGATCGTCGTAGCGGGCTGTGAGTAAACGGTCACGGTGTCGCCACTCTCGCACTCGTTCTCGTCCGCCTGACCCGACACGACCTTGCCCACCTTGTACGAAGCGCTCGAATCGCAGGTCACCTTGGTGGTTTTGGCCGCGACAATCGAGCTCTCCTCCTTGAAGCAGTCGCCCTCGGCCGCGTTGAGCATCAGGCACAGCTTGAAGCCGTCACTGCGCCGTCCGCCACTGTCGGAGTACTCGGCGTAGTCGCCGTCCGGGCAGGAGTCGGCGCTGCTGTCCAGGTTGGCGGCCACCTTGAAGGCCGCTTCCGGCGAGGAGCACTCGATCTTCTCGACGTCGGCGTCGGTCGCCGAGGCGGAGACGACCTTGATGCAGTCACCGGCCTCCGCGCCCGAGGGACCGGTGAGGCCGGCGATGATGCCCGCGACCACGATCCCCACGATGCCCAGCGCCACGACCGCGACCAGCGCCTTCGCACCGCGCGAGGTGCCCTTGGCGGGCGGGGGCGGGAACTGCTGCGGGTAACCCGGCTGGACCGGGTACCCGGCCTGACCGACCTGATCCGACCGGCCTGGCTGACCCGGGTGACCGGCCTGACCGAACTGGCCTGGGTACTGGCCCTGACCTGCGTACGGGGGCCGGCCGGGCTGCCCCTGCCCCTGGCCCGGGTACTGGGGCTGCGCGTACTGGGGCGGCTGGTCCTGGTAGCCGGGCATCGGCTGGTAGCCGGGGGCTTGCTGCTGGTGATCGGGGTTCTGCGGGTAGGCCGGCTGCGGGTAGGCCGGCTGCGGGTAGGCCGGCTGCGGGTAGGCCGGCTGCGGGTAGGCCGGCTGCTGGTACGGCTGCGTCGGGTCCGGCGGTGGGGCCGGGAAGCCCTGCGGCGACGACGGCGGTCCCCAGCCAGGCTGCTGGGGCGGTGGGAAGCCGTGGGGCGGCTGGTCGGGTGGCGTGGTCACCTGGCGTTCCTCTCGACGTACAACGAGCGGAACGTACCGTCGCGCGCCGCGCGGGCGCAGCGATTTCAGCCCTTGTCGGACACCGGGACCAGGCAGAACGTGACGACGGGCTCGACGTAGGTCAACTTCTGCCCGTTCGCGCACTCCACCGGCTCGCGGTCGATGCTCGCCACCCGGATCGCCTCGGCGGTCGTGCAGTCGACCCTCTTCATCCCCGCCTCGCGGTCGCCCTGGTAGCAGGACCCCTCCAGGAAGTTGGGGATCAGGCACAACGTGTCCGCGCGGGTGAAGATCGTGTACGGCGCGCCGCCCTTGGGGCACTGCGAGGCCTCGTCGACGACCTTGGCGACCCGCACGTTGGCGTCGGCGGCCCGGCAGTCCATCGGCCGGTACTTCGCGCCGCTCTCGACCTTCTCGATGTGCGCGCAGACCCCCGGCTCGGTGCCCGCGGGCCCGCTGGTGAGCAGGGAGAACGCGAACGCGCCCGCCACCACGACCGCGACCGCCCCGATGCCCAACCCGATCTTCCGCATGGAACAGGGCATCGGCACGGTCGCGTGCCGGGTTGAGCGGGTTCACCCGCCAGTGGTCAGGCCCCGGCGACGAACGTCACAGCTCCGCGGGCTCCAGGCAGTACGTGACGGGCGGCTCCGGGTAGGCCATGCCCGCGGCGTCGGCACAGGCCTCCAGGTCGCTGGAGCCCTCGATGACCTTGGTCACCTTGATGGTCTCGGGACCCTTGCAGTCGGACTTGACGAACCCGGTGCCCTCGTCGGGCCGGTAGCAGACGCCCTCGGCCATGTTGGGCAGCAGGCACAGCTTGTAGCCGTCGCCGACACCGCCGGCCGGGACGATCTCGGTGTAGAGGCCGTCCTCGGGGCAGGTGGCGTCGGTCGCGTCGAGGACCTTGCCCACCTTGTACGAGGCCTTGTCGGCGGAGCAGGCCAGGGTGTCGACCTCGGCCCGGTTGTCCGACTCGGCGGCCACGCTGACGCAGTCGCCGACCTCCGCGTTGGCGGGATCGCTGGTGAGGTGGCGCACGCCGTAGACGACGAGGCCGATCAGCAGCACGACCAGCACGCCGATGAGGACCTTCCGGCCGCCGCCGGACTTGCCGGTCCCGTTCGCCGCGGGTGCTCCGGAGGCGGGCTCGACGGAGGCCACGGGGTCCGCGGCGGGCGCGGGGCGCGCGCCGGGCACACCGGTCGGGCCGGCGGGCGTGGCGGGCTCGTTGCCGGCCACGGGGCGCTCCCGGACGCTCGCGCCGGGCTCGGGGGTGGTGTCGCCGGGTTCGGCGGAGCCCGCGCCCGAGCCGAGGCCGGACGACGCCGGGGTGGACAGCTCCCGCTCGTCGGCCGCCGCGGCGGCGTCCCGCGAGGCCGCGATGCGCGCGGCGTCGGCGGGTGGCACGTCCGGGCGCGCGGCGGGATCGCCCCCGGCCCCGGCCGGCACGTCGTCGACGGGTCGACTCGGCTCGTTGCTCATGATCATCCTCGCTGGACGGGTGCGCGTGACGCCACTGAAGGTAGCGCCACGCGCACCGCGACGTGGATCAGCCGCTCGCGGCCCGGCCGGCTCACCGGCGGAGTCCGCGGTCGCGACGTGGAGCGGTCGTCGCTCGTCCGCCCTTACTCGTTCGGCGCGAAGCAGAAGGTCGTCTTCGGCTCGGGGTACGTCAGCGGCGCGGCGTCGGTGCATGCGCTCTCGTCCGCGCTGCCCTTGACCAGCTTGACCAGCTTGAACGTGCCGGCCTGACCGCAGTCGACGGCCGGGTAGCCCATCTGCGTGGTGTTCTCGATGTCGTAGCAGCTGCCCTCGACCAGGTTCGGCACCAGGCACAGCTTCGAGTCGGGGCCGCGACGGGCGGTCTCGGTGTACTCGTCGTAGTACTCGCTGGGGCACTTCGCGGTGGTCGAGTCGAGCACCTGGCCGACGGTGTAGTTGGCCTCGGCCGAGCCGCAGTCCACGGCCTTGTAGTCCGGCTTGGTGTTGGTGCCGGTCAGGCTGGCGCAGTCACCGGCCTTGGACTGGGCCGCGTCGCTGGTGAAGTAGTTGATGCCGTACACGACCACAGCCGCCACCGCGATACCGATGATCGCGGTGAGGATGCGCGCGACGATGCCCTTCTTCTTCGGCGCCGGCGGAATCGGCTGGCCCTGCGGGGCGTTCTGGTACTGCGGGGCGCCCTGGTACTGCGGACCGTTCTGGTACTGCGGTGCGGACGCGGGCATGTCCGTGCTCATGTGGACCTTCGTTCATCCGGGAGGGCCCCAGTACGTCCGCGCGTAGGGTCGCGGTGGGGCGCAGGGAAGTTATCGGCTGCACCACATGGGCGTACGCGGTTTTACCGAACCGAGTCCGTAAGCGTTGGGTGCGCGTCCGCGTACTGTCCGCTTCCGACTTGCACGCGGTAGGCACACTTGAGGTACACCAAGCGACAGGAGCGCGCACCCGTGACCGACGGCCCGTTGATCGTCCAGTCGGACAAGACCCTGCTGCTGGAGGTCGAGCACCCCCTGTCGGACGACGCGCGCACCGCCATCGCGCCGTTCGCCGAACTCGAACGCGCGCCCGAGCACGTCCACACCTACCGCATCACGCCGCTGGCGCTGTGGAACGCGCGTGCCGCCGGTCACGACGCCGAGCAGGTGGTCGACGCGCTGGTCCGGTTCTCCCGCTACCCCGTGCCGCAGCCGTTGCTGGTGGACGTGGTCGACACGATGGGCCGGTTCGGCCGGCTCCAGCTCGCCAACCACCCCGTGCACGGCCTGGTGCTGAACTCGCTCGACCGCGCCGTGCTGGAGGAGGTGCTCCGGCACAAGAAGGTCAAGCCGATGCTGGGCGCGCGCGTCGACGACGACACGGTGATCGTGCACCCGAGCGAACGCGGCCGGCTCAAGCAGCTGCTGCTCAAGATCGGCTGGCCGGCGGAGGACCTGGCCGGGTACGTCGACGGCGAGGCCCACCCGATCGACCTGGTCGAGGACGGCTGGGAGCTGCGCGACTACCAGCGGCGGGCCGCGCAGGCGTTCTGGGCGGGCGGCTCGGGCGTGGTCGTGCTGCCGTGCGGCGCGGGCAAGACGCTGGTGGGCGCGGCGGCGATGGCCGAGGCGGGCGCGACCACGTTGATCCTGGTCACGAACACCGTGGCCGGCCGGCAGTGGAAGCGCGAGCTGATCGCGCGGACCACGTTGACCGAGGAGGAGATCGGCGAGTACTCCGGTGAGCGCAAGGAGATCCGGCCGGTCACGATCGCGACCTACCAGGTGATCACCCGCAAGTCGAAGGGCGAGTACAAGCACCTGGAGCTGTTCGACTCGCGGGACTGGGGCCTGATCGTCTACGACGAGGTGCACCTGCTGCCCGCGCCGGTGTTCCGGATGACGGCCGACCTCCAGTCACGCCGCCGGCTCGGCCTGACCGCGACGCTGGTGCGCGAGGACGGCCAGGAGGGCGACGTGTTCTCGCTGATCGGCCCGAAGCGGTACGACGTGCCGTGGCGGGACATCGAGGCGCAGGGCTGGATCGCGCCCGCCGAGTGCGTCGAGGTGCGGGTGACGCTGACCGACCACGAGCGGCTGGAGTACGCCACGGCCGAGCCGGAGGAGCGCTACAAGCTGTGCTCCACGGCCCGGACGAAGCTGCCGGTGGTGAAGGCGATCCTGGCGCGGCACCCCGACGAGCCGACGCTGGTGATCGGGGCCTACCTGGACCAGCTGGAGTCGCTGGGCGAGGCGCTGGACGCGCCGATCATCCAGGGTTCGACGAAGAACAAGGAGCGCGAGGCCCTGTTCGACCGGTTCCGGCGGGGCGAGCTGCGGACGTTGGTGGTGTCGAAGGTGGCGAACTTCTCCATCGACCTGCCCGAGGCGTCGGTGGCCGTGCAGGTGTCGGGGACGTTCGGGTCGCGGCAGGAGGAGGCGCAGCGACTCGGCCGGTTGTTGCGGCCCAAGGGCGACGGGCGGCAGGCGCACTTCTACTCGGTCGTGTCGCGGGACACGTTGGACACCGACTACGCGGCGCACCGGCAGCGGTTCCTGGCGGAGCAGGGCTACGCGTACAAGATCGTGGACGCGGACGACCTGCTCGGCCCCAAGCTGCCCGAGGTCGGCTGAGCCGGCCGCCCCGTCCGCGTCGACTGCCCGGAGGTGGTCGAGCGCTCGCTGGAGTGCTCGACCACCTCCGTCAACCCCGCCTCGGCCTCGATCGAGCAGCGCTCCTCGACCCCGGACCCGCGAGTGGCGGAGCGGTCGGCAGACTTCCCCTGGTGGATCGAGCGGACTATGAAGGACCTGTGATCGCGATGAAGTCCCCGTGGCGCAAGTCGTCCTACAGCGAATCGATGAGCGGAGCCCGGTGTCGACGTTCAGCCGGCGGGGCGTTCGCGGCGTTCCTCGCGGCTCGCTGACGTGACCCGAGTGGCGCCGTTACCCCGCTGGTGGATGTGGCGGCCCGAGGCCGACCTCGCCGCGATCCGCCGTGCCGCGAAGCGGAAGCGGCGGTGGGCGCGGGTGACCGAGTGGGACGTCGTGATGGCCGCCGGAGCACGCGATGTCGTGCACTGCGACCAGTTCACCGATCCCGTCCAACGCCGCCGCGCCGGCCGCCTGTGCGCCCACTTCGACGCCATGCGCGACCTCGACCCCCGCCGCGTCACCCGGGTGGAACTGCTGCTGTGGCGGGCGTTGCTGGCGTTGCGGGACAGCCAACCCATGCGGGAGTCGCTGTCCCGGACCGAGAACCGCCCCGGCCTGGCCGCCGCGATCGCCGAGCCGACCCGCGAACTGGCCGAACTGGACCGCCGCGTCGACCAGTTCGAGTCGGCGTTGCGGATCGTCGTGGAGGAGTCGGACCCGGAGCTGACGCGCAGCGCCCTGCGCCGGGTCGCCGCCCTGGACCCGCTCCACTGGTCACCCGACGCGCCGGGCCGCCCGCACGCCGAGCACGATCGCGCCGATGGCGAGCACGGCCCCGATGAGCTGGAGACCTGGCGAGTCGTCGGCTCCTCCGGCCACGAAGGCGGCGAGGCCGAGGACGAGGAGCAGGGCGGGGAGCAGGTACTTCATGGAGCCTCCCGAGCTTGATCACATCGAATACCACTCAAAACCTATCGAATTTCGATAAGCGTAGCGGGCGTCCGACCCGACGCGGCATCGCCTAAGGTCGCGTGGTGCTGGTCTACTCGATCCCGATGCGCAACCGGTTCCGCGGCATCACGGTGCGTGAAGGCGTGCTGCTGGAAGGGGCCGCCGGGTGGGGTGAGTTCTGCGCGTTCCTCGACTACTCCGACGACGAGTGCGCGCCCTGGCTGGCGTGCGCGCTGGAGGCGGCCGAGCAGGGGTGGCCCGCGCCGGTCCGCGACCGGATCCCGGTCAACTGCACGGTTCCCGTCGTCTCCCCGGAACGCGCGCACGACATCGTCGCCCGCTCCGGCTGCGCCACGGCGAAGGTGAAGGTGGCCGATCCGGGCACGCCGCTCGCCGACGACCTGGCGCGCGTGGAGGCGGTGCGGGACGCGCTCGGGCCGTCCGGGGCGATCCGGGTGGACGCGAACATGGCGTGGGACGTGGACACGGCCGTGCACGCGATCCGCGAGCTGGAACGGGCGGCGCGCGGCCTGGAGTACGTCGAGCAGCCGTGCCGGTCGATCGAGGAGTTGGCGGCGGTGCGGCGGCGGGTCGACGTGCGGATCGCGGCGGACGAGTCGATCCGGCGCGCGGAGGACCCGTTGAAGGTGGCGGTGGCCGGTGCGGCGGACGTGGCGGTGATCAAGGTCGCGCCGTTGGGCGGTGTGCGGCGGGCGTTGGCGGTGGCGCAGGCGTGCGGGTTGCCGTGCGTGGTGTCGTCGGCGGTGGAGACGTCGGTCGGGATGGCGGCCGGCCTCGCCCTGGCCGCCGCGCTCCCGGACCTCGACTTCGCGTGCGGCCTCGGCACGCTGCCCCTGCTGGACGGTGACGTCACCACCGACTCGCTGGTCCCGGTGGACGGCCTGCTGCCCGTGCCCCGGCACGCCCCGGGACCCGACCGCTTCGCCGAGTTCGCCGCCGACGACGCGACGACCTCCCGGTGGCTGGCCCGCCTGGACCGCGTCCGCGCCGCGCGCTGACCGAGGCGATCAGGTCCGGCGGAGACCGGGCTCCACGAGCGCCGGTGCCACGAGCGCCGGGTCCGGGAACACCGTGAGGCGGGCGATGCCGGTCCCGGTGGCGGTGAGGACGGCCATGCCCCACGGCTCGCCCTGGTGGTGGACGAAGACGGCCGGGTGGTTGTTGGCCGTGGTCGGGGTCATCCGCCAGTCACCCGGCGAGCCGATGACGGTGCCGAGGAACGCCAGGCAGGTGGCGCGGCCGTCGAACCACGTCGGCGAGCCGACCACCTCCAGGGCCGCGTCCGCGCGCAGTGCGCGTTCCAGCGCCGACAGGTCCGAGTTCTCGAAACCCGCGACGTACTCCGACAGCAGTGCCCGCGCCCGCGGTGACGTCGGCTCGACCACGTCGTCGGCGGTGGGGGCGACCTGTGCCAGGGTGGCCCGCGCGCGTTGCAGGGCGCTCTTCACCGACGCCACCGTCACCTCCAGCATCGACGCCACCTCGGCGGCCGGGACGTCCAGCACCTCGCGCAGGATCAGCACGGCCCGCTGCCGCGGCGGCAGGTGCTGGAGGCCCGCGATCAGGGCCAGGCGCAGGTCGTGGCGGGAGGTGACGACGGCGGCCGGGTCGTCGGACTCCGGCGTGACCAGCGCGTCCGGCATCGGTTCCAACCACTCCTCGCCCGGCTCGAACGTCGAGGGCAGGACGCGGCGACGGCGGCCCTTCAGGGCGTTCAGGCAGGCGTTGGTGGCGATCCGGTACAGCCACACCCGCACCGACGACCGCCCCTCGAAGCCGTCGAACGACCGCCACGCCCGCAGGTACGTCTCCTGCACCAGGTCCTCGGCCTCGTGCCGCGACCCGAGCATCCGGTAGCAGTGCGCCAGCAACTCCCGCCGGAACGGCTCGGTCTCCCGCTCGAACGACGTCACGCCCACCCCAACCTCGGCCGTGCCCACGACGCGAGCCGGGCGATCGCGTCGTCGGCCTCCGGCGCCCGCCCGGCGGCCATCTGGAACGTGTGCACCTGCTCCTCGAACACGTCGAACCGCACCTCCACCCCCGCGTGCTCGGCCCGTTCGACCAGCATCCGGCTGTCGTCGACCAGTGTCTCGTGCCCACCGACCTGCACGTACAGCGGCGCGAGGCCGGTCAGGTCGGCGTGCAGGGGGTTGGCGAGCGGGTCGCGGCGGTCGCCGCCGGGCCCGAGGAAGGCGTCCACCAACCCGTCCACGAAGTCGCGGTAGAAGTAGCCGTCGGTCAGCGCGTTGGTCCGGAACGTCTCCCCGCGCACCTCCAGGTCGACCCACGGCGAGATCGCCATCGCGGCGGCGGGCGGCGGCAGGCCGCGCGCACGGGCGTCGAGCTGCGTGGTCACCGCCAGGGCTCCACCCGCCGAATCGCCGACGAACGCGATCCGCGCCGCGGCGAACGTCCCCAGCAGCCACCGGTAGACCCCGGTGGCCCGCTCCACCTGCGCCGGGTGCGCGTGGCCCGGCGCGAACGGGTACTCGAACAGCAGCGCCCGCGCCCCCACGGCCTTGGCCAGGTGCCCGTACATCTTGCGGTGCGTGTAGATCGACCCGGCCACGTACCCGCCGCCGTGCATGCACAGCAGCGCGCGATCGGTCGCCGCGCCGTGCGGCAGCAGCCACATCGCGGGCGTGCCGGGCCCGCTGGTCTCGACGTAGTCGACACCGCGCGGCTCGGCGGTGAGGTCGCCCCAGCTCTCCGGGTCCATCGGCCGCCCGTTGAGCCGGTCCACCGTCCACCGCTCGTACATCGCGCGCACCGCCGCCGACTGCCTGCTCGCCATCGTCCCCGCCCTCGTGATCGTGGTGTCGGGGGTGCAGACCGGCGGGCGGGGCCGGAGGAATCGGTCGGGCGCTCGTCCCGGGTGTCGAACTCAGGGGGCCTGGAGGTTCGACACGAGGGGCCTGGGGGTTCGACTCGCGGGGCGGTCGGTCAGCGACCAGGCGGCTTCGTAGGCGCGTTGCACGAAAGAGCTGCCCGCGGTCGGGCCGGCGTTGGCCAGGGCCACGAACGCGGTGCCGGCGCCGGGGCTGAACGCGGCGAACGCCGTGCAGCCGCGGGTGGCGCCGGAGTGGAACAGCAGATCGTGACCCTCTCTGCGGCGCAGGTTCCAGACCAGGCACACCTCGTGGTCACCGGCCGACGCACGCGGTCGGACGACCTCGGTGAGGGCCGGTCCCAGCGGTCCGGCGGACGGGGTCAGGTGGGCGGTCAGGTAGCGCAGCAGGTCGTGCGCCGACGAGCGCAGGGCGCCGGCGGCGGGCAGGCCGGGTATCTCCCACGGCGGCCGGGGACGTCCGCGCAGGTGCCCGGTGACCTGCGCGGACGGGGAGCAGTCGGTGTCGTCCAGGTGCAGCGGGCGCAGCACGCGTTCGGCCAGCAGCTCGGGGTAGGGCAGGCCGGCCGCGCGGGCCAGCGCCTCGCCCAGCAGCGCGCCGCCGAGGTTCGAGTAGCGGTACCGGCCGGGCGACCGGGAACGGGTGCGGCGCAGGGAGGCCGCGAAGTCGTCGGCGTCGAAGTCGCGGTAGGGGTTCGTGCGCCAGTGCGGCACCGCCCGCCGCCACCAGCCGGGCGGCAGCCGCGGCAGGCCGGACGTGTGGGTGGCCAGGCGCTCCAGCGTGACGTCGCGGCCGAGGTGCGGCGCCGCGCCCACCGGCAGGTGCCGCCGGACGGGATCGGCCGGGTCCACCTCGCCCCGGTCGGCCATCTCGGCGAGCAGCAGGCCGGTGAACGTCTTGGTCAGCGAGCCCAGCTCGAACCGGGTGTGCCTGGTGACGGGGCGCGGATCGACTCGCCCGGTCGTGCCGCCGACGAAGACCGCCTCCCGATCGCCCTGGCGGAGCGCGACCGCGACACCCGTGGCGCCGGGCGCGGCGGCCGGCAGGTGCGCGACCAGGTCCCTCATGTGCTCCCGCCGAGCAGCCGGGACATGGCCAACGTGCCCGCGATGGTGGCTACCACGGCGGTGTGCCGGTGGTCGTAGAACCGCTGCCGCGGGTCGTCCACGACGGTTTCGGTGTCGCGCGGCAGCAACCCGTCGGGGTGCTGGGCCTTCGCGAACAGCTCCCACTCCCCCAGGTCGCACCGGGGCTCGGGCAGGCACGCGCCCACGATCAGCAGCTCGCCGAGCAGGTCCCACTGCCCCGCCTCCGCCCACACGTCGGCCCACACCGGGAGCCAGTTCTCCAGGTACTCGACGACGTCGGGCGGCAGCTCGCCCGGCATCGCGGCCCAGTCGGTGACGTGGAAGACGGTGTGCGTCATGTAGTAGGCGGTGTACCAGTCCAGGGACCAGGGCTGCGGCGCGCGGCCCAGCCACGTCTGCCGCAGCATGGCCGGGAAGTCGTCGTCGCGGCGCATGCCCAGCACGCGGTGCGCGTTGGCGACGGCCAGCCTGCGGTTGGGCAGCACCTCGGTCATGGAGTCCTCGGCCGAGCACTGCTCCAGGGTCCGCTCCAGCGCCGGGTGCCGCAGTCCGCTGCGGGCGTGGTGGACGTAGGTCTCCAACGGGTCGGTGAGCAGGGCGTACCGGAGTTGGCGCTCGTAGAGCAGGTCGCCGTCGCGCAGCTGCTTCCACGAGAAGTCCGCCAGCTCGCGCGCGGCCCGCTGCTCGGTCGTGCCGGCCACGCCCTCGCGCAGCACCAGCGACGACGCCAGCCCCAGCTCGCACAGCGGCTTGTAGGCGCCCTCGGGGTCGTTGAGGTCGGCGGTGGAGTCGTCCTCGAACCCGCCCAGCTCGCAATTGGCGTGCAACCAGCCGAGGGCGCCCGCCGTGACGTCGTGCGCGATGTGGACGACGGTGGTCACGCCGCACCCACCAGGTGGCGGGCGACGGCCAGGTTCAGCAGTCGGCGCGGCTCCGCGTCGACCCGCAGGCCCACGTGGTCGACCAGCACCACCGGGTCCACCGGCAGGTCGACGCCCTTGGCGTGCAGCAGGGCCACCCACCGGGTCAGCCGGCACGCGGTGGTGAAGTCGCGGCGCAGCACGGTCCGCAGCACGCCCCGGCACAGCGCCAACGGCTGGGCCGCGACCGCGTCCACCACGGGACCGGTCGCGCCGGGGTGCGCCAACGACGAGAGCTGCGACACCGCGACCGACCAGCGCGCCCACTCCGCCACCGGGCCCAGGACGCCGACCGGGTCGTCGGGCGTCGCGACGGCCCGGTCGCCGGTGAGGCCGGCCAGCAGCCGGGCGGTGGACCAGTCGTGCCAGGCCATCACCCGCTGCTCCGGCGCGACCGCGTCGGTGACCGGCGGGAACACCTCGAAGGACGCGGTGACGACCTCGACGTCCTGGGCGTCCAGCGGGCGGTTCAGCACCACGTGCGGCAGGAAGACGTCCGCACCCACCAACCGGACCGCGCCGAGCCCGGCGGTCGGGTCGGCGCACGAGTCCAGGAAGTCGGCCAGACCCACTCCGCCGCTTCCCCTCAGTGCGCCGAGCACCCGACCGGCCAGGTCCGCGGCGTCACGTGCGCAGGACGACGCGTCCACGAAGCCCTCCCGTCCTCTCTCGTCGCGTCTTCCGGCCGCGGACTACTTGCGCGGTTCCTTCGGGGTCGCGGGCGAGAGCAGCGCGGCCAGGCCGAGCAGGAGGATGGCGGCGGCGTTCGGCGCGGGCAGCGGCGGGTCGGGCAGAGCGGACTCCGGCTCGGCCACCAGCGTGCCGAGCAGCTCGACATCCGCCGGCGCGGCGACCGTCCGGGTCCGGGTGTGAACAGACATTGGAGCCTCCCTCCACAGTGGGCGTCACGACGTTCGTCGTAGTGGCTGCCCGTGAATGTCCTGCCCTTCGAGTGGAGCACAGCTCGACGCGCCCGTCAGGTCCCGGACGCCGTTCCCCACCGGTAACACCTGTCCGGGTGACAAGTGGTTTTGTCTTGTCCCCCAATGGTTTCGGAGAGCTACGACTCTGGGCACACGGTCGGGCGAGGGCGACCGGGTCAGGGGTGGGCGATGGTCGAGCCCAGGCTGCGCACGACGCCGTCCGTGCGGGCGAGGGCCTCGGCGCGGCGGGGGTTGGGCGGGACGCGGGTCAGGTCGACGACGCGGATCGGGGGGCCGAACTCGATCAGGGTCGGGAGGTAGGACGCCTCCTGGACCGCCCAGCCGGACGGGCCCTTCACGAACTTGAAGCGGGTGACGATGCCTTCCTCGGTGATGCCGCGCGGCTCGGAGTGGCGGGCCACCTCGTTGCCCATGCCGTAGACGACCCACTTGCCGCCGATCTGCTCGATCGGCTGCACGGCGTGCACGTGCGTGCCGATGATCAGGTCCACCGCCGGGTCGGCGAGGACGGCCCGGGCCACCTCCCGCTGCTGCGGCGTCGCCTCGTGCCGGTACTCGTCGCCCCAGTGCAGGCTCGCCACCACGACCTCCGCGCCGGCCGCCTTCGCCGCGCGCGCCGCCGCCAGCACGCCCTCGGTGGAGAGCTGGTTCGCCATCCACGGCTGCGGCAGCGGGATGCCGTTGAACCCGTACGTGAACGCGATGTGCCCGACCTTCACCCCGCCCACGTCCAGCAGCAACGGGGTCGCGGACTCCTCCGGCGAGCGGAACGAGCCGGTGTGCTCCAAGCCGGCCGCGTCCAGCGCGTCCAACGTCGTCCTGATCGCCGGCGCGCCGCGGTCGAGGGTGTGGTTGGACGAGGTGGAGCAGCTGTCGTAGCCGATCTCCTTCAACGCCGACGCGACCTCGGGCGGCGCGCTGAACGCCGGGTAGCCGTAGGTCGGCGCGCCTGGCGCGGACAGCGGCGTCTCCAGGTGGCAGATCGACACGTCGGCGTCGATCGCCTCGCGCAGCCCCTCCAGCAGCGGCACGAAGTCGCGCGCGCCGTCGGCGTCGGCCTGCTCGGTCAGCGCCGGGTGGATCAGGATGTCGCCACCGGCGGCCAGGGTGAACGACGGCGGCTCGGGGACCACCGACGACGTGGTCGACGCCGGGGCGCGCGCGGTCGTGATCACCACCGGCGACCCGGTGCACGCCGCGAGCACGCAGAGGCAGGCGACCAGCCCGAGGACCGGTCGCCCGCCGCGCGCGTTCAGCGGTGCCGCCCGCGGAGCCCGCGCACCAGCAGCGCCACCGCCAGCAGCCCGGCCAGGACCGGCAGCACCCGTTTGAGCACGGGCACGCCCGCCGTGCCGACCAGGTCGATCGGCTCGTCCGGCACGACGCGCAGGTGCGGCTTGGCGGCGGTCTCCGTGGCAGTCACCTCCTCAGCTTCCGCCGGCGCGAGCCGCGTCGCCAGGCATTCCGCGAACTCGCCGATGATCCGGCCGCTGACCTCGCTGATCAGACCTCGGCCGAGCTGGGCCGGCCGGCCGGTGACGGCCAGCTCCGTGACCACCGACACCTCGGTGGCCGACGTGCCGGACGTGCCTGAGGGGCCCGACGTGCCGGACGTCAACGCCACCGACACGGACGCGGACGCCGTGCCGTTGCCCCTGGTGTCCTTGCCGGACGCCTTCAGCACGGCCGCGTGCACCCGTTCGTCCACGGACGTGAACTCGCCGGTCCCCTTGTACAGGAGCGTGACGGGCCCGAGCTTGACCTTGACCGTCCCGGTGAACCTCTGCCCGTCGACCCCGGTGAGGGTGGCGCCCGGCATGCACGGCGCCACCCTCTCCGGGTCGAGCAGCGCCGCCCACACCTCCGGCACGGGCGCGGGGACGGTGAACCGGTGTTCGAGCTTCATGCGCTCACCGCGGCCGCCACCGCCCGCTCGGTGAGCACGCGGGCCAGGTGGGACCGGTACTCGGCGTCGGCGTTGCCGTCGGTCGGCGGGTCGGCCCCCTCGGCGGCACGGGT
Source organism: Actinosynnema sp. CA-299493 (assembly GCF_050946825.1). Classification (NCBI taxonomy): domain Bacteria; kingdom Bacillati; phylum Actinomycetota; class Actinomycetes; order Pseudonocardiales; family Pseudonocardiaceae; genus Actinosynnema; species Actinosynnema sp. CA-299493. The sequence continues at coordinate 506,344 of NZ_CP191993.1, read as the reverse complement.
GGCCGCCGACGTGATCACCTCGGCCGTCGCGGGCTGCCCGACCAGCGCCTCCTCCACGCCCCGGGCCCGCACGGGGGTCGGCCCCATGTTGGTCAGGCCGACCCGCGCGCCGGTGATCCGGCCCTCGGACACCCGCACCGCGGCGGCCACGCCCACGATCGACCACGCCTGCGCGACGCGGTTGAACTTCTCGTAGCGCGCGCCCCAGCCGGTCAGCTTGGGCACCTTCACGTGGGTGAGCAGTTCGTCCGGCGCGAGCGCGGTGGTGAAGTAGTCGACGAAGAACTCCGCCGCCGGCACCTCCCGCGTGCCGTCCGGCCCGACGCACACCATCACCGCGTCCAGCGCCAACGCGGGCGCGAGCAGGTCGCCGGCCGGGTCGGCGTGGGCCAGCGAGCCGCCGAACGTGCCCCGGTGCCGCACCTGCGGGTCGGCGACGGTGTCCGTGGCCAGCCGCAGCAGCCCCGCGTGCTCGCGCACCAGCGGGTCGCGCTGCACCTCGTGGTGCGTGGTCATGGCCCCGATGCGCAGCGAGTCCCCGTCGTCGTGCACGCCGGTCAGCTCGGTCAGCCCGGACAGGTCGACCACCACGGTCGGCACGGCCAGCCGCATCCGCAGCACCGGGATGAGGCTCTGCCCGCCGGCCATCACCTTGGCGTCCTCGCCGCCGGCGGTCAGGGCGCGCACCGCCTCGTCCACCGTGGCGGGCGCGACGTAGTCGAACGCGGCCGGGATCACCGCGCACCTCCCCGGTCGTCGGCGGACCGCGAGTCGAGGGAGCCGAGGCCGCCGCCCGCGCCCGGGGTGGCCGGCACGCCGCCACCTCGTCCGTTGATCGCCTTCCACACCCGCATCGGGGTGCACGGCATCTCCACCTCGGTGACGCCCATGTGCCGCAGGGCGTCGACGACCGAGTTGACCACGGCGGGCGTGGACGCGATCGTGCCCGCCTCGCCGACGCCCTTCACGCCCAGCGGGTTGCCGGTCGCGGGCGTCTCGGTGCGGTCGGTGGTGAAGTGCGGCAGGTCGACCGCGGACGGCAGCAGGTAGTCGGCGAGGGTGGCGGTGGTGAGCGTGCCGCCCTCGTCGTGCACGGCCTCCTCGTACAGGGCCTGCGCGATGCCCTGGGCCAGGCCGCCGTGCACCTGGCCCTCCACGATCATCGGGTTGACCACCTTGCCGACGTCGTCCACGCACACGTACGAGCGGATCTTCACCGCGCCGGTCAGCGTGTCGACCTCGGTCGCGCACAGGTGCGTGCCGTGCGGGTAGGAGAAGTCGTCCGGGTCGAACGTGGCCTCGGCGTCGAGCCCGGGTTCCACGCCGTCGGGCAGGTTGTGGGCGACGTGCGCGGCCACCACCACGTCACCGAGGGCCATGGTCGTGGACGTGCCGCGCACGGAGAACGTGCCGGCGGTGAACTCGACGTCGTCCTCGGCGACCTCCATCAGGTGCGCGGCGACCGTGCGCGCCTTGGCCAGCACCTTGTCCGCGGCCAGCACCACGGCCACGCCGCCGACGGCCAGCGACCGCGAGCCGTAGCTGTCCATGCCGCGGTGCGAGACGCGCGTGTCGCCGTGCAGCACCTCGACGTCCTCGAACGGCACGCCGAGCCGGTCGGCCACGATCTGGCTCCACGCCGTCACGTGGCCCTGGCCGTGCGGCGAGGTGCCGGTGATCAGCTCGACCTTGCCGGTGGGCAGCATCCGCAGGGCCGCGTGCTCCCAGCCGCCCGCCGCGTACCGCAGCGCGCCGAGCACGCGTGACGGCGCGAGCCCGCACATCTCGGTGTAGGTGGAGATGCCGATGCCCAGCTGCACCGGGTCGCCGTCGGCGCGGCGCCGGGCCTGCTCGGCGCGCAGCGCGTCGTACCCGAACAGCTCCTTGGCGCGGGCGGTGGCGGCCTCGTAGTTCCCCGAGTCGTAGGTCAGGCCCGCGACCGTGGTGAACGGGAACTCCTCGTGCCTGATCCAGTTCTGCTCGCGCAGCTCCAGCGGGTCGACGCCCAGCTCGGCGGCCAGCTCGTCCATGATCCGCTCGATGGCGAACGTGGCCTCGGGGCGTCCCGCGCCGCGGTACGCGTCCGTCGGCACCTTGGTCGTGAACACGTTCGTGCAGGTGAACCGGTAGGCCGGGAACTTGTAGATGGCGTTGAACATGAACGCGCCCAGGATCGGCACGCCCGAGGTGATCAGCCGCAGGTAGGCGCCCATGTCGGCGAGCAGGTCCACCTTCAGGCCGGTGACCGTGCCGTCGCGACGCGCCGAGATCGTGATGCGCTGCAACTGGTCGCGGCCGTGGTGGCCGGACAGCATCGACTCGGTGCGCGACTCGGTCCACTTGACCGGCTTGCCGAGGCGGCGCGCGACCAGCAGGGTCAGCACCTCCTCCGGCGTGACCTGGAGCTTGCCGCCGAAGCCGCCGCCGACGTCCGGCGCGATGACCCGGATCTGCTGCTCCGGGATGTCGAGCACGACCGACAGCATCCACCGCAGGATGTGCGGCACCTGCGTGGACGACCACATCGTCACCGAGCCGGGCGCCGGGTCGACCACGACCGAGCGCGGCTCCATGAACGCCGGGATCAGCCGCTGCTGGCGGAACGTGCGCTCGACGACCACCTCGGCGTCGGCGATGGCCTGGTCGACGTCGGACCCGGTGCCCGCCTCGGCCGAGTCGAACACCCAGGTGGCGCTCTTGTTGGTGCCCAGGTCGGGGTGGACGAGGTCGGCGCCGTCCGCGACCGCCCGCTCCAGGTCGAGCACGACCGGCAGGTCCTCGTAGTCGACGTCGATCACGGACAGCGCGTCGTGCGCCTCGGCCGCGCTGCGGGCCACCACCAGGGCGACGGCCTCGCCGGCGAAGTTCACCCGGTCGACGGCGAGCGACGGTGCGGGCGGTGCGAGCATGTCCTCGGTGATCGGCCACGCGCACGGCAGGCTGCCCTGCTCGTCGGCCAGGTCCCGACCGGTGAGCGCGACCAGCACCCCGGGCATCTTCACGGCCTCGGTGACGTCGATCGAGGTGATCCGGGCGTGCGCCGCGGGACTGCGCAGCAACGCCATGTGCAGCATGCCGGTGAGCTGCATGTTGTCGGTCCACCGGGTCGCGCCGGTGATCAGCCGGGCGTCCTCCTTGCGCCTTCGGGCTTTGCCGATTTCGGGTTCGGCGGTGGCGGTCACGCGGCACCCCCGGCGGCGGTGGTCCGGCTCGCCGCGTCGCGCACGGCGCGGACGATGTTCTGGTAGCCGGTGCAGCGGCAGAGGTTGCCCTCCAGGCCGTGCCGCACCTCGTCCTCGTCGGGGTCGGGGTTCTCCTCGATCAGGTCGATGGTCTGCATGATCATGCCCGGGGTGCAGAAGCCGCACTGCAACGCGTGGTTCTCGTGGAACGCCCGCTGCACGGGGTGCAGCTCGCCGTCGCGGGCCAGTCCCTCGATCGTGGTGACCTCCCGGCCGTTGGCCTGCACCGCGAGGACGGCGCAGGACTTCACGCTCCGCCCGTCGAGGTGGACCGTGCACGCGCCGCAGTTGCTGGTGTCGCACCCCACGACCGTGCCGGTCTTGCCGAGCCGTTCGCGCAGGTGGTGGACCAGCAAGGTGCGTGGTTCCACCTCGTCGCGATAGGCCACGCCGTCGACGGTGACCGTGATCCGCATGAAGCCTCCAGGAGTGGCGGTGATGGCGATCACACCGAGACTGCTCTTGGTCGTCCGGTCGGACAACCCCCTCACTTGTGGATGGAGCCGTCCGCACGGGCCAGTCGCCCGCCTCCCCCGCCCCAGCGCAGCGCGATGATCTCCGCGGCGATCGACACCGCCGTCTCCTCGGGCGTGCGGGCGCCCAGGTCGAGGCCGATCGGGGACGCGAGCGCGGCCAGTTCGCCCTCGGTCAGGCCCGCCTCGCGCAGCCGGCGCAGCCGGTCGTCGTGCGTGCGGCGGGAGCCCATCGCGCCGACGTAGCCGAGCTTGAGGCGCAGCGCGACCTCCAGCAGCGGCACGTCGAACTTCGGGTCGTGGGTGAGCACGGCGACCACCGTGCGCCCGTCCAGCTGCCCGGCGTCGGCCTGCGCGGCGAGGTAGCGGTGCGGCCAGTCGACGACCACCTCGTCGGCGTCGGGGAACCGGCTCTTCGTGGCGAACACCGGGCGCGCGTCGCACACCGTGACGCGGTAGCCGAGGAACGCGCCCACCCTGGCCACGGCGGCGGCGAAGTCGATCGCGCCGAACACCAGCATCCGGGGCGGCGGCTCGAAGGAGTTCACGAACACCGTCATGCCCTCGCCGCGCCGCTGCCCGTCCGGCCCGTAGTGCAGGGTGCCGCTGCGGCCGGCGGCGAGCAGGCCGCGGGCGTCGTCGGTGACGGCGTCCCTCGTCCTGGCCGAGGGGATGTCGCCGGTGGCGCGGTCGGGCCGGACGACCAGCCGCCGACCCACCCACTCCGGGTGCTCCACGACCGTGGCGATGGCCACCGGCTCCCGCGCCCGCACCGCCTCCAGGACCTCGGGCAGCTCGGGGAAGGTGTGCCGGTTGACCGCCTCGACGTAGACGTCGATGATCCCGCCGCAGGTCAGACCCACCGCGAACGCGTCGTCGTCGGTCACGCCGTACCGCTGGAGGACCGGCTGGTCGTGCCGCACCACCTCCTGGGCCAGCTCGTAGACCGCGCCTTCCACGCAGCCGCCGGAGACGCTGCCGACGACGGCGCCGTCCGCGCCGACCAGCATCGCGGCGCCGGGTGGACGCGGGGCGGAGCTGAACGTGGCGACCACCGTGCCGACGCCGACCGTCTCCCCCCGGTCGACGCGGTCGGCCAGTTCGACGAGGACATCACGCAAGTCGGACCTCCTCCAGCAGGGCGTGCAGGGTGTCGAGGCTGTGCCCGGCGAGCAGCCGGTCCAGGTGCGGCAGGGCGGCGACGATGCCGGACTGCACCGGCCGGTACCCGTCGTGGCCGGCGTGCGGGTTGACCCACACGACCTTGTGCGCGAGCCGGGCGAGCCGTCGCGCCTGCTCCGCGAGCAGGGCCGGGTCGCCGCGTTCCCAGCCGTCCGAGCAGATGACGACGACGGCGCGCCGGGCGGCTCCGCGTTGACCCCAGCGGTCGAGGAAGACCTTGAGCGTCTCGCCGAGCCGGGTGCCGCCCTCGAAGTCGGGCACGGCGCGGGCGGCGGCCCGAAGTGCGTGCTCCGGGTCGCGGTGGCGCAGTTGGCGGGTGACGCGGGTCAGGCGGGTGCCGAGCGTGCAGACCTCGACCGGCATGTGGCGGGCGACGACGTGCGCGAAGCGCAGCAGCGCGTCGGCGTAGGGCTTCATCGAGCCGGAGACGTCGATCAGCAGCACGACCTTGCGGGGGCGGGTGGCGCGGCGGCGGTGGCGGGGCCGGGTCGGCTCGCCGGTGGCCAGCAGGTCCCTGAGGGTGCGGCGGGGGTCGATCGCGCCTCGCCGTGCCGGTGTCCGGCGCAGCGCGCGCCGCGTCGGCGGCACCGGCTTGAGGGCCGCCAGCAACTCGTCCAGGTGCCGCTTCTCCGCAGGACCGAGCTCCGCGATGTCCCTGCGCCGCAGCACTTCCACGTCACTGGCCGCGACCTTCGTCGCGGACGCCACCCGATCGCGCTCCACCGCGCCGCCACCGAGCGCGGCCAGGTGACTGGTCTGCCGCGCGCGCCTGCCCGGCGGCACGGGCGCCACCCCACCGAACCAGGCCGCGAACGCCGCGTCGTACCGGGGCAGGTCGTCGGGCTCACCGCACAACGTCACCCGACCCGCCCAGTACACGTCCTCGCGCCGTGCGACGTCGAGGTGGCCGACCGCCGCGACGAACGCGTGCACCCTCTCGGGCCCGCACGCCACCCCGCCGTGCCGCAGCGCGCGGGCGAACCCCACGAGCCCGATCGACGCCCCGGCTCCCGTCATCCCCCGATTGTGCTCCCGGCCACGGCACCGAGGACACCGGCGGAAAGGGCGCGTCGGGTGTCTTCCCGGTACTTGAGGACGGCACCGAGCGTGATCGCCGCCGCTTCCGCGTCCAGTTCGGTCCGGCCCAGGGTGAGCAGGGCTTCCGCCCAGTCCAGGGACTCGGCGACGCCCGGTGGTTTGAGCAGGTCCAGTTCGCGCAACCGCCGCACGGCGGACGCCACCTGGTGCGCGAGGCGTTCGGTGACGGCCGGCAGCCGGCGCCGGAGGATGGCGACCTCGCGGGCCAGGTCGGGGTGTTCCAGCCAGTGGTAGAGGCAGCGGCGCTTGAGGGCGTCGTGCACCTCCCGGGTGCGGTTGGACGTGAGGACGACCAGCGGCGGGGTCTCGGCGGTGACGCGGCCCAGTTCGGGGATCGTCACCGAGTTCTCGCCGAGCACTTCGAGCAGGAACGCCTCGAACTCGTCGTCGGCCCGGTCCACCTCGTCCACGAGCAGGACGCACGGCGCGTCCTCCAGGGCTTGCAGCAACGGGCGGGCGAGGAGGAAGCGGCGGGTGTAGAGGGAGGCCTCGGCCTGCTCGGCGTCGACGGGTCCGGCGGCTTCGAGGGCGCGCAGGTGCAGGAGCTGGCGGGGGAAGTCCCAGTCGTAGAGGGCCTGGGTGGCGTCGATGCCCTCGTGGCACTGGAGCCGGATCAGCGGCAGGTCGAGGGCTCGGGCGAGCGCGACGGCCAGGGACGTCTTGCCGGTGCCCGGCTCGCCCTCGCAGAACAGCGGCCGGTGCATGCGCAGCGCCAGGAAGGCGGCGGTCGCGATGCCCCGGTCGGGCAGGTAGCCGACGCGGTCCAGGTCGGCGGCGAGCTCGTCTGGCGTCACGGTGCCAGTCTGCCGCCGCGCCGCGGACGGCGGCTCGATCACCCCGGAACTCGGTCGCGCGAGCCCGAGCGCCGGTAGCGGCCCGGTGCCGTGCCGTGCGCCCGCTTGAACGCGGCGGCGAAGGCGAACTCCGAGGTGTAGCCGACCTGTCCGGCGATCCGCGACAGGGGCGCGTCGGTGTCCCTGAGCAGGCGCGCGGCGGTGGTCATCCGCCACCACGTCAGGTAGGTCAGCGGTGGTCGGCCCACCAGGGCGGTGAAGCGCTTGGCGAACGGCGCGCGGGACAGGCCGGCGGTCGCGGCGAGTGCCGCCACCGTCCACGGGTGCGCGGGGTCGCGGTGGATGTGGTGCAACGCGGTGGCGGTGACGGGGTCGTTGAGCGCGGCGGCCCACCCGGTGACCTCCGCGGAGCCGCTGAACCAGGTGCGCAGCAGGTAGAGCAGGAGCGCGTCGAGCAGGGCCGGGACGAGGGCGTCCGAGCCGAGGCGCGGGTGGTCGAGCTCGCCGGCCAGGAGGGTGGCGGCGGCGTGCGGCTCCGGACCGGAGACGAGCACGGTGTCCGGCAGGTCGCGCAGCAGCGGGTGGACGTCCGCCAGCTCGTACGCGCCGCACAGCGTGACGGTGGTCGGGTGCGCGGGCACGGGGTGGTCGGCGGCGAAGTCCGGGTCGTTCGGGTCGCACGCCTCGCCGGCCGGCGGGGTGGTCGGGCCGGACGCGAGCGCGTGCCCCCGGCCGTCGGGCAGGAACACGACGTCACCCGCGCGCAGCTCGACCGGCTCGGCGTGGTCGCGCAGGAGCCAGCACGTGCCCTCCAGCACCACCTGGAACCCGGACGCACCCGGCACCGGCGCGAACCGCTGCCCCCACGGCTCCTCCCACGCCACCCGCGCGACGACCGGCCGGCCGGTGCGCATCACCGCGATCACGTCACTGAGCACGTCCACGAAGACGATTAAACATGTATGCGGGATCTGAGAGCATGGATCGTCTCTCCTGCGGTGCATACGTTGGTCAGCGTGAAGAGCGCGCGCATCCACGCCTACGGCCGACCCGACGTCATCGTGGTCGACGACGTCCCCATCCCCGAACCAGGCCCCGGCGAGGTGCTGGTGAAGGTGGCCGCGACCTCGTTCAACCCGACGGAGGTGGCGGTGCGGGCGGGCGTGTTCGACTTCCCCCTGCCGCACGCGCTGGGCTGGGACGTGGCCGGCACGGTCGACGGCGAGCCGGTGGTCGGCTGGATCGACGGCGCGGCGGCCGAGTACGCCGTCACCACCGCCGACCGGCTCGTCCCCGCGCCGCGCGCCGTCCCGCTGCCCGACGCCGCCGCCCTGCCCCTGGCCGGTCTCAGCGCGTGGCAGATGGTGTTCGAGCACGGGGACGTCCGGCCGGGCCACCGGGTCCTGGTCAACGGCGCGGGCGGCGGCATCGGCGGGTTCGCGGTGCAGCTGGCCAAGCACGCGGGCGCGCACGTCACCGCCACCGCGTCACCGCGCAGCGCCCACACCGTGCGCGAGCTGGGCGCGGACGAGGTCGTCGGCTACGGGCCGACGGGGCGGTTCGACGTCGTGCTCAACCTCGTCGCCGACGCCGAAGTGGCCCGGCTGGGCGGCGTCGTCGTCTCCGCGACCATGAGCGACGCCCCCGGCGCCCACTTCGTCACCCGCTTCGACCCGGCGCAGCTCACCGCCCTGGTCGCCCTGGTCGACCGGGGTGTCGTCGTGCTCGACGTGTCCGAGCGCCACGGCCTCGCCGACCTGCCGGAACTGCACCGCCGGGCCGAGACCGGCGACCTCAGGGGCAAGGTCCTGGTGGAAACCCCGGGAAGTGGACCCTGAGGACGGGTGTCCGGGGGAAGTCAGGGTGCGCCCCCGATGTCCCGAGAGGGCCCTCCGGAGCACTCTTGGGACATGACGAACGACGTGATCGGCCAGGCCACCGACAAGGTCAAGAAGCTCCGCCGCAGCCGGACCGACAAGATGGTCGCGGGCGTCTGCGGCGGCATCGCCAAGCTGCTCGGCGTGGACGCGGCGCTGGTCCGCATCCTGCTGGTCGCCGCCACCCTCTTCGGGTTCGGCGCGGGCGCGGTCCTCTACCTCGCCTGCTGGCTCCTCATGCCCGAAGAGGCCTGATCACCGGGGATGACCGGGCACGCCCGGGAGCCTCTGCCACGGCCGGGGACCGTCGAGGGGGCGGTACTCGACGCCGAGCGCGTCGAGCCGCGGCAGGTGGTGCTCGGCCAGCCGGGTCAGGAACTCCGCCACGTCACGTCCGGCGGGGCTCCACACGACCTCGGCGAACGCGCTCAACCGGGGGAACGCGGCGTAGTCGAGGCGCCGCGGCGAGTCGAGGTGCTCGGTCCACAGGTTCGCCTGCGCCCCGAGCACCCGGTCGGCCGCCGCGGGCTCGTAGCGGTAGACGTCCTCCAGGGTGGTGACCGTGCCGACGGGGATCGGCTCGTCGGGGTGGTCGGACTGCCGGTAGTCCAGGTACACGTGCTCCTCCGGGCACATCACCACGTCGTGGCCGCGGTCCAACGCGGTCAGGCCCGCCTCCTCGCCGCGCCACGACGCGACGATCGTGCGGGTCGGCAGGGGTCCGACGCCGAGCACCTCGTCCCACCCGAACGGCCGCCGCCCGCGTTGGTGCAGGAACTGGGCGATCCGGCGGACGAACCGGCCGTCACCGCCCTCGGCCTCGTCGCCGCCCAGCCCGACCACCTCGGACGGGAACACGTCCAGCAGCTCGTCGAACACCTGCCGGTAGAAGTCCACGGTGGGCTCGTCGGCCCGCAGCACGTTCGGGTTGATCCCCCAGTCCGTCCACACCCCGCCGCCGGACGCGCCCAGCTCCGGGTACGCCGCGATGGCGGCCTGGCTGTGCCCCGGCACGTCGATCTCCGGCACCACGGTGATCTGCCGCTGCGCCGCGTACGCGACGACTTCGCGCAGGTCGTCCTGGGTGTAGTAGCCGCCGTGGGGCCGCCCGGCCATCCCGCCGGCCCGCCGGTCGCCGAACCGCGAGTCGGGCCGCCACCCGCCGACCTCGTGCAGCCGGGGGAAGCGCCGCGACTCGAACCGCCACCCCTGGTCGTCGGTCAGGTGCAGGTGCAGCACGTTCAGCTTGTGCACGGCCAGCAGGTCGACGTACCGCAGCAGGTCGTGCTTGGGCAGGAAGTGCCGCGCCACGTCCAGCATCACGCCGCGCCACGCGAACCGGGGGTGGTCCTCGACCTCGCACACCGGCAGCGCGACCGCGCCCGGGGGCACGGCCCGGAACGCTTGAGGGCCGCTCAACTGCCGCAACGTCTGCCGCGCGTAGAACTCCCCCGCGTCGTCGGACGCCCGCACCCGCACGCCGTCCGGCGAGACGGACAGCCGGTACCCCTCGGCGGGACCGGCCTCCCGCGTGACCTGGAACGTGCCGTCGAACGGCACCTCGCCCTCACCGCGGGCGAACGAGACCGGACGCGGCAGGATCACGACTTCACCGCCCCGGCCAAGCCCGCCACCAGCCGGCGCTGCACCAGGATGAAGAACAGCAGCACCGGGATCGTCATCACCGTCGAACCGGCCATGATCGCCCCCCAGTCGTTCTGATCGGGTTTCACGAACACCTGCAACGCCAGCGGCAGCGTCTGGTTCTCCGCCGCCGAGATGATGAAGGTCTTGGCGAAGAGGAAATCATTCCACGCGTGGATGAACGACAGCACGCTCGTCGCCACCAGTCCCGGCGCCACCAGCGGGAACAGCACCTGCCACAGGAACCGGAACCGGGACGCGCCGTCCAGCGTGGCCGCCTCCTCCAACTCCACCGGCACGGCCGCGACGAACCCGCGCAGCATCCAGATCGCGAACGGCAGGCTGAACGCCAGGTGCACCAGCACCAGCGAGCCGAGGTGGTTCAGCCCGAACACCGGCGCCACGTCCCGCACCGACCGCATGAGGAAGAACAGCGGGATGGTCAGCGCCTCCACCGGCACCATCTGCACCACCAGCAGCATGATCAGCATCGTGGTGCGACCGCGGAACCGGAACCGGGTCAGCGCGGTGGCCGCCAGGAACGAGATCAGCAGGCTCAGCAGCACCACCGCGACCGCCACCACCACGCTGTTGAGCAGGTAGCGGCCGAAGTTCTGCACGGTCAGCGCGCGCGTGAAGCTGTCGAGCGTCGGCGCGAGCGTCCACGGGCGCGGGTCGGCCGAGATCACCTCCGCCTCGGGCTTCACCGCCGTCAGCGCCATCCAGTACAGCGGGAACGCCACCACGGCCGCGACGACGACCGTGACCACCTCCGCCAGCCCCCGCGACGCACGCCGGTTCACAGCACCTCCCCGCTCCGCCGCAGCGCACGCAGGTAGCCGAGGGTGACGAGCAGCAGCAACGCCGTCATCACCACGCCGATGCTCGCGCCCAGCCCGTACTCGGAGGCGGCGAACGCCTGCTGGTACGCGTAGACGTTGAGCACCAGGTTGCGGCCCGCGATGCCGCCGCCGTTGGTCATGACGTAGATCTGGGTGAACACCTTGAAGTCCCAGATGACCGACTGGATCGTCACCACGATCAGCAGTGGCCGCAGCAGCGGCAGGATCACGCCGGTCGCCGTCCTGACCGTGCCCGCGCCGTCCAGCGCGGCGGCCTCCAGCACCTCGCCCGGTATCGCCTTGATCCCCGCGTACAGGGTGACCAGGACGAACGGGAACGAGCACCAGACCACCTGCGCCGCGACCAGCCCGAACGCCGACCACTTGTCGTAGGTCCAGGAGAGCCCGGTGGTGCCCAGGACCTCGTTGACGAACCCGAGGTTGGCGTCGAACAGGAACAGCCAGATCGTCGACCCGGCCACCGTCGGCGTCGCCCACGCGCCCAGCGCGGCCAGGAACAGCGTCATCCGCGCCCACGTGCGGACCCTGGTGGCCAGCACCGCCAGCGCGGCGCCGACCAGCAGGGTGCCCGCCACGCAGACGGCGGCGAACCCGACCGTCTGCCCGAGCACGGACCAGAACCGCGCGTCGGACAGCAGGGTCGTGTAGTTGCCCAGGCCGAGGAAGGTCAGCGGCGCGCCACCGCTGACCTGCTCCTGGCCGTAGTCGAACAGGGAGATCAGCACGAGCTGGTAGATCGGGTAGCCCATCAGCCCGACCAGCACCAGCAGCGCGGGGACGAGGTAGGCGAACGCGATCCGCCCGTCGCCCCGGGAAGTCCGCAGCACACTCTTGTCCATCGTCCGGCTACGAGCCGAAGGCGGCGTTCATCTGGGCGGCCGCGTCCCCGGCCGCCCGGTCGAGGTCCTCACCACCGGCGGCGACCTGCTGCAACAACGTCGGCAGCACGGCCTGGGCGTCGATCTTGGCCCAGTTCGGCGTGACCGGCACGAACCGCGTGCCCGCCTCCAGGGTCTCGATGAACGGCTCCAGCACCGGGTTGGCCTTCGCCACCTCGGCCTGCACGTCGCCGAACGTCGGCAGGTTGCCCATCGCGTCGAACATCTTGCGCTGGTACTCCTTGCCGCCCAGCAGCCGCACGAACTCGTTCGCCAGCGTCTTGCGCGCGCTGCCCCTCAGCACGCCGAGCAGGTTGCCGCCCGCGAACGCCGGCGCGATGTCACCGGCCTTCTTCCCCGGCAGCGGCACGACCGCGTACTTGCCCGCGGCGCTGGAGGCGTCGACCGACTTGCGGTTGAAGTCGCCGCCCACGACCATCGCCGCCTTGCCCGCGCGGAACGCCTCGACGCTGGCGTCGCCGCCGTTGCCCGCGCACTGGGCGGGCGGGCAGATGTCGTCCGCGATCAGCTCGGTGTACTGGCGCAGGCCCGCCTTCGACTCGGCGCTGTCGATGGCGGCGACGTACCTGTCGCCGTCCTTGCGGGCGATGTCGCCGCCGTTGGCCCACACGAACGGCATCGCGCCGTAGGTGTACTTGCCGCCGGCGGAGATGCCGAGCAGGTCGGGCTTGGCGGCGCGGATCCTCCTCGCCAGCGGCGCGATATCGTCCAACGTGGCCGGTGGTTGGAGGTTCAGCTCCTGGAAGACGTCGGTGCGGTAGTAGAGCGCGCGCACGCCGACGTACCAGGGCACGCCGTAGACCTTGCCGTCCACTTCGCCGGTGTCGAGGACGGCGGGCAGCAGGTCCTTCGCCTCGGGCCACCCGCCGAGGTCGAGCTCGGCGAACCCGCCGCCCGCGACGTAGCCGGCCAGGTCGGTGTTGCCGAACTCGGCGACGTCGGGCGCGCTCGCGGGGTCGCTGAACGCGGCCTTGAACCGCTCGGCGCGGGTCTGCACCTGGATGTACTGGACGTCGACCGTGACGCCTTGGTGCGCCTGCTCGAACGCGGTGACCGCCTCCTCGACGACCGCCTCCTTCGGGCCCCGGTTGACCTCGTCGAACAGCCAGACCCTCAGCTGCCCCGTCTGCTCGTCCCCACCGGTCGGCGCCGGGCCGGACTGGACCGGGGCACACCCGGCCAGCACGACGGCGCCCACGGCAGCTGCTACTGCGAACCGCATCTCGCCCACCCTTCAGGTGTCCCGTGTTGCGTGATGTGCAACGGCTATTTCACGGGAAGCAACGGCGATGCTAATGTCCGCATCGGCAAGCGGTCTAGACCAAATTCGCCCAGGTCCGGACGGCGTCGGCGGACACCGGGGCGTCCCACCCGCCTGGCCGCACCGCGCCGCCGACGTGGAACCCGGTGACGCCGACGGCTTTCAGCGGCGCGACGTGCCCGGCCTTCAGCCCGCCGCCGACCAGCAGGCGCACCGGGCCCTGCCGCGCGGCCAACCGCTCCAGCACGCCCAGGCCGTCCGCGACCCCGCGCGCGCTCCCGGCCGCGAGCACCGTGTCGCAGCCCAGTCCGCCGACGACGCCCCACGCCGCCTCGGGGTCCGCCGAGTTGTCCAGCGCCCGGTGGAACGTCCACGCGCACCCGTCCAGCTCGGCGACCAGCGCCGCGCACGCCGCCTCGTCCACCCGCCCGGCGCCGTCGAGGAAGCCGAGCACGAACTCCGACGCGCCCGCCTCGCGCAACGCCGCCGCGTCCCGCCGCAGCCCGGCCAGGTCGCCGGGCGCGAAACCGGGCGCGTCGCGCAGCATGACCCGGACCGGCAGGTCGGTCGCGGAGAGCACGTCCCGCAGCACGGCGACCGGCGGCGTCAGCCCGTCCGCGGCCATGTCGACGGTGAGTTCCAGCCGGTGCGCGCCGCCGGCCTGCGCGGCCTCGGCGTCGGCGGCGTCCAGTGCGATGACCTCAAGCATGGTCTGGACCATAGCCCGCACGGGGACGCGGACGTCATCCGTGAACTGTTAAATCGGCCGGGTGTATCTCCCGTAGAACTACTCACTCCTTACCTGATGACCGGTCCTCAACCCCGACTGAGGAGGCCGAATGACCGCCAATCCGCCTGGCGTCGACGAGCTGGACCCCGCAGAGCTGGAGAAGCAGTTCGCGGGCGACGAGGAGCTGGTCGACGAGCTCGACCCGAAGGACGACCTGGACGACCTGCCACCGGCGACGCCGGCCGGCCACCACCAGACGCACGGCGTCCCGGTGGCCGCCGACACCGCGCCGGCCGCGGGTAGCTAGACCTCTGGGGGAGGAGGGTGGCGGTCGGTCGGCTTCGAGGGGTGCCGATCGGAGGTCGCCCGCAATGGGGGGAGGCGGTCCGCGGTGCGAGGGGGGCACCGCGGACCGCCGCCGCGCCGGTGACGGCGAAGGTGTGTGACGATCAGCTTCGGCTGGGGGGACGCCGAGAAGGAGGTGACGACGTGGGAGAACTGCGCATGGCCGGTGAGCGCCCACCGTGGGAGGGGCTCGACGGCACGGACCGGCACGCCGCCTGTGTCGTCGCCGCCCGCGACGGGGATCGCAGGGCCCTGGACGTGCTGATCGCCGACCTGACGCCACTGGTGTGGCACGTAGCCCGAGGACACGGGCTGGACCGCAGCACCGCGGAGGACGTGGTGCAGACGGTCTGGCTCGCGCTGCTGCGGCACCTCGACCGGCTGGTCGAGCCGCGCGCGCTGGCCGGGTGGCTCGTCGTCGCGACGCGCCGCGAGGCCCAACGGACCTGGACACCGGCTCGCCGTGAAGCGGCGCTGAGCGACGAGCTGGCGGACCAACTGGAAAGCGAGTACGGCCTGCCCGAGGACGCCGCCCTGGTCGACGACCGGGACCACCGGCTGTGGCGGGCTTTCGGCCGCCTGTCGCAGAAGTGCCAGGAACTTCTGCGGCTCACCGTGCTGGCCGGCCGGGCGGAGTACCGCGCGGTCGCCGAGGCACTGTCCATGCCGCGCGGCAGCATCGGCCCCACCCGGGGTCGGTGCCTGACCACGTTGCGCACACATCTCGACGCGGAAGGAGGATCGCGGTGAACGACATCGACCCGCGCGATGACCGCAGAGGCCAAGAGGACACCGCTGTCCTCACTGAACTGAACCGCCTGGTGTACGAGTTGGACGCGCCCCCACCGGGGCTCGTCGAACGCATCCAGTTCGCGGTGGCGCTGGAGAACCTGGACGTCGAGGTGGCCCGCTGGGAACGCGCCGGCTCGTTCGCGGGCGTGCGCGGGGGCAGCCCCGGCACCATCACGTTCACGGTGGACAACCTGACGTTGATGGTGAACTTCACGTCCATCGGCGCGCGGCACCGCATCGACGGCTGGCTCGTGCCCGCCGGTGAGCACACCGTCGAGGTGAGGGTGGCCGAGCACGAGTCGAGCACCACCAAGGCCGACGACGGTGGCCGGTTCGTGCTGTCCGACGTGCCCGCCGGCACCACGCAGATCGTGGTGCACCTGGTGAACTCGCGCGGCGAGCCCGGGCGCACGGTCGTGACGCCCACGATCATGTTGTAGGAACGCTCCCGCCGGCCGGCTCCGGGGACGGTGGCACGGTGGGTCGACCGGTCGAGCACTCACGGAGAGTGATCCGTTCGGCTCGCGGAGAGCGTCCACAAGACGGCTCCTCGGACACGTTGTGTGTGCTGGCATTAAGGACGTGTCCGTGTCTCGTGCCGCCCTGCCGGTCTCCTCCCGCACTCCGAGCGGTGTCGAAGCGGCGACCGACCTGCACAAGAAGGCGTTCCGGGCGGCGTCGGGCGGACGTCCGGCGGATGCGGTGACCCTCCTGCGCCGGGCGCTGCGGGCACTGCCGGTGACATCGCCGAACGCCGAAGCGACCACGGTCCGCATCCGGATCCTGATCACCCTGTCGTACGGCGAGGCGGAGACGGACTCCGTCGAGGACGGCCTCGCGCGCCTGCGGACGGCGGCCGAGCTGATCGCCACGCTGCCCGAGGGACCGGACGCGGTCGGCCTGCGGGCGATCGTGAAGGACCAGGAGGCCCTGATCCTGCACCGGGCCGGCCGGACCGCCGAGGCCATCGGGCTGTACGACGAGTCGGTGCGCCGGCTGGAGGCCGGGTGGGCGTCCGGCGCGGTCGGGGCGGCGACCCTGGCGACCGCCCTGATGAACCGCGGCGTGACCCACATCGCGTTCGGCCTGCCGGAGGCGGCGGAGCGGGACGCGCGCCGCGCGATCGAACTGGCCGAGGCCGAGGACCTGCCGCTGCTGAAGGCGAAGGCGCTGGGGAACCTCGGCGACATCGCCCACCTGACGGGTGACGTGCCCCGCGCGCTGGCGTACCACGAGCAAGCCGAACGGGCGTTCCGGCTGCTGGCGCCCGACCTGGTGGCGCGGACCCAGATCGACCGGGCGCGCGTGATGCTGGCCGCGGGGTTGGCGGACGAGGCGGCCGGGCACCTGGACGAGGCGCTGGTCGTGCTGCGCCGCCGGCGCGTCGGCCAGGACCTGGCGGAAGCCGAACTGGCCCGCGCGGCGGCAGCCCTCCTCCAGGGCGACCCGACCACCGCGCGCCAACTGGCCGACCAGGCCCAACGCCGGTTCCGGCGACGTGGCAGCACGTCGTGGGCCGAGTTGGCGGCGTTGATGCGCATGAGGGCCGAGTTCGCCTCGGCCACCAGCGGACCGGCCACCCCCGGCTCCCCCACCACCCCCAGCCCCTCCGCCATGCCCGGCTCCTCCACCAGCCCCGGTTCGTCCCCCATGCCCGGCTCTTCCACCAGCACCGACGGCTCGTTCGTGCCCGCGCAGGAGCGATCGGCGGCGCTGCCCGCCCCGCCGGCCTCGACGCGCCCGTCGACGCGTGCGTCCGCGCGGGTCACCCCCGCCCGCGCGACCCGGCTGGCCGAGCGGTTGACCGCGGTCGGACTGACCGACGAGGCCTCCGTCGCCAGGCTCCTCGCCGTGCGGATGGCGATCCGGCGCGGCGACACCAAGGCCGCGCGCGCGGTGCTGAACCAGGTGCCGGCGCCGGGCCCCATCACCCCGGTCGACCACCGGATGCTGCTGCGGCTGTGCCGCGCCGAGCTCGCCGTGGCCGTCGGCGAGCCGGGGCTGGCGTTGCGCGAAGCGGAGGAGGGCCTGGCCGAGCTGGGCCGCGTCCGCGATCGGATGGGTGGTCTGGACCTACTCTGCGGCACCGCCGTGCACGGCCGTGAGCTGGGTGAACTCGCCGTCGGGCTGGTGCTGGAGCACGACGGCGACGCCGAGGCGACGTTCGACTGGCTGGAGCGGACGCGGGCGCAGGTGTACCGGTACGAGCCGTTGCCGGCGATCGACGACCCGGTGCTGGCTCGGCGGGTGGCGGAGTCCCGGTCGTTGTCGCGGGCGGTGCAGCAGGCGCGGTTGGACGGTCGGCCCGTGGCGGAGCTGGAGGGCCGGCTGGACGCGTTGCAGCGCGAGGTGGCGCGGCTCGGGTGGCACACGAGCGTGTGGGGCCGACCGCGGCCGGTGTGCGGGGTGACCGAGGTGCGTGCCGCTCTGGGTGAACGTGCGATGGTCAGCTTCGTGACGCACGGTGACGTGCTGTGGGCCGTGGTGCTGGCGGCGGGTGAGGCGACGCTCGTGCGGCTGGGGCGTGCGGCGCAGGTGTTCGAGTCGGTGCGGCAGTTGCACGCCGATGTGGACGTGCTCGGGCCGGATCACCTGCCGCCGCTGCTCGTGGCGTCGGTGGCGGCGTCGGCGGCGCGGCGGGCGGAGCGGTTGGACGACGCGCTGTTCGGGCCGCTGGGTGGGTTGATCGGCGGGCGTGAGCTGGTCGTCGTGCCGACCGGTGACCTGTACGCGGTGCCGTGGAACACCCTGCCGTCGCTGCACGGTCGCCCGATCGTGGTCGCCCCTTCGGCGACAGCGTGGCTGAACGCGACGTCGGCGCGGACGTCGGCGACCCGGGTCGTGCTGGTCGCCGGGCCGAACCTGCCCGAGGTGGTCGGCGAGGTGAGCGGCCTGCGGGGCACGTACCCCGACGCCGTGATGGCCGAGGCGGTGAGCGACGTGCTGGCCGCGCTGGACGG
The DNA here is from genome assembly GCF_050946825.1 of Actinosynnema sp. CA-299493. NCBI lineage: Bacteria > Bacillati > Actinomycetota > Actinomycetes > Pseudonocardiales > Pseudonocardiaceae > Actinosynnema > Actinosynnema sp. CA-299493. The sequence goes on along the minus strand of NZ_CP191993.1, from coordinate 488,184 downwards.
CGCCCGCTTGGCGCACATCGCGGCGCACGGCGAGCACGTCGCCGACAACGCCCTGTTCTCCCGCCTGGAGCTGGCCGACGGCCCGCTGTTCGCCCACGAGGCCGCCCGCCTCCGCACCGCACCCGAGCAAGTGGTCCTGGCGGCGTGCTCGCTGGCGCTGAGCCACATCCGGCCGGGCGACGAGGCGCTGGGTTTCGCGGGCGCCCTGCTGGCGAGCGGCTCGCGCACCGTCGTGGCCGCGGTCAACCAGGTGGGCGACCGGGCGGCCGCGATGACCATGGGGGCGTTCCACAAGCTCCTGGCGGACGGCAAACCGGTGTCCCACGCCCTCGCCGAAGCCATCGCCGCGGACCCGCTGCGTCGCCCGTTCGTGTGTTTCGGAGCCTGAACTTTCCGCGACCGCCGCCCCCTCACCACCGAGTGAACTTCCCCTTCAGAACGCCCCGATCACCGCCGCCGCATCACTGACCGCAACCGTGTGCGTGGCGAACCCGGACTCGGTCGCGACGTGCAGCAGGAACCCGGTCGGCTCGGCGAGGAACCCGACCTGCCGGTCGGCGCGGAGGGTCAGCGAGGTCTGGCGGTAGGTGCTGGGCGCGACCGCCACCGCCGTGCCCGCGAACGGCACGCTGATCGCCCGGTGCACGTGCCCGGCCAGGACGCGGGCGACGTTGCCGTGCCGAGCGAGGACCGCGCCCAACGCCGGCCCGTCGTCCAGCCTCATGCCGTCGAGGAACGGGATCCCGACCGCCACCGGCGGGTGGTGCAGGCAGACGAACGCGGGCACTTCAGGCCGTTGGGCCAGCACGTCGTCCAACCACGACAACTGCTCGTCGCCGACGTGCCCGGCCGGACTGTCCTTCACCCAGGAATCGAGCGCGACCACCGTGAATCCCTCATGCGCGACCGCGTAGTGCGTCGACCTCCCGCCGCCGAGGAACGACGATCCCCCGAACACCTCCAACAACGCCGCCGGATCGTCGTGGTTGCCGATGGCCAGGTGCAGCGGCAGCGGAAACTCCCCGATCACCTCCCGCAACCACGAGTACTCCCCCACCCGCCCGTGCTCGGTGAGATCACCGGTGATCACCACGCAATCGGGCCGAGGGTCCAACGCGAGCACCCTCCCCAACGCGCGGTGCAACGACGCGGCCGGTTCGGCGGCCAGGGCATCGGTCCGCAGGTGCGGGTCGCTCAGGTGCGCGATGAGCACGTGGTCAGCTCCAGTCCTCGAGTCCGGGCAGCGGTGCGGGCTAGCGGTAGCGGGCTGGCGGTGGTGATGCGGGCGAGCTGGCGGTGGCGGTGCGGGCGGTGATGCGGGCGGGCGGTGTGGGGCAAGCGGTCGAGGCGGGTGGCAGGTGGGCGGGGCAGTCAGGGGCCGGCAGTTGGCGGCAGCGGACCGGAGCGATGGGTCGGGGTCAGGTGGTCGGGTTGGGCGGCGGGCGGGTTGAGCGGAGTTGGCGGCGGGCGGGGCGCTGTGCGAGGCGGAGTGGGGTCGGGGGTGGCGGGTGGGATCGAGTGGCGGGCGGGGTGGGTTGGGGCAGGTGGGTGGTTCGGGGTTCGGTCTGTTTTAACCGAGGGGCGGTAACGGTGTTTCCGTACATTTCTCGGTCGATCTCACCCGATTGTGTGACCCAACGGCTTCCGGACCACCTCAACCCCGGGCACGGCACGGCGAAGGGCCCGGCTCACCTGAGGTGAACCGGGCCCTTCGTGACTTCAGCCGATCGAACCTTGGTCAGTTGACCTGGTCGATCAGAAGTCCATGCCGCCGCCCTCGGGCATGGCCGGGGCAGCGCCCGCCTTCTCCGGCTTGTCCGCCACCACGGCCTCCGTGGTGAGGAACAGGGCGGCGATCGACGCGGCGTTCTGCAGCGCCGAGCGCGTGACCTTCGTCGGGTCCGGCACGCCGGCCGCCAGCAGGTCCTCGTACACACCGGTCGCGGCGTTGAGGCCGTGGCCGACGGGCAGGCCCTTGACCTTCTCCACGACGACACCGCCCTCGAGGCCGGCGTTGATGGCGATCTGCTTCAGCGGCGCCTCGACGGCGACCTTGACGATGTTCGCGCCGGTCGCCTCGTCACCTTCGAGGTTCAGGCCCTGGAACGCGATCTCGGCGGCCTGGAGCAGCGCGACGCCACCACCGGCGACGATGCCCTCCTCGACGGCGGCCTTCGCGTTGCGAACGGCGTCCTCGATGCGGTGCTTGCGCTCCTTGAGCTCCACCTCGGTGGCGGCGCCGGCCTTGATCACCGCGACACCGCCGGCGAGCTTCGCCAGGCGCTCCTGAAGCTTCTCGCGGTCGTAGTCGGAGTCCGACTTCTCGATCTCCGCGCGGATCTGGTTGACGCGGCCCTGGATCTGCTCGGCGTCACCCGCACCCTCGACGACCGTGGTCTCGTCCTTGGTCACGACGACCTTGCGCGCCTTGCCCAGCAGCGACAGGTCGGCGTTCTCCAGCTTGAGGCCGACGTCCTCGGTGATGACCTGGCCACCGGTGAGGGTCGCGATGTCCTGCAGGATCGCCTTGCGGCGGTCGCCGAAGCCGGGTGCCTTCACGGCGACGGACTTGAACGTGCCGCGGATCTTGTTGACGACCAGCGTGGCCAGGGCCTCGCCCTCGACGTCCTCGGAGATGATCAGCAGCGGCTTGCCGCCCTGCATGACCTTCTCCAGCAACGGGAGCAGGTCCTTCACCGACGCGATCTTCGAGCCGTAGAGCAGGATGTACGGGTCCTCGAGGACCGCTTCCTGGCGCTCGGGGTCGGTCACGAAGTAACCGGAGATGTAACCCTTGTCGAAGCGCATGCCCTCGGTCAGCTCGAGCTCGAGCCCCAGGGCGTTGCTCTCCTCGACGGTGATGACACCTTCCTTGCCGACCTTGTCCATCGCCTCGGCGATGAGCTCGCCGATGGTGGTGTCGCCCGCGGAGATGGACGCCGTGGCGGCGATCTGCTCCTTGGTCTCGACCTCCTTGGCGGTCTTGTGCAGCTGCTCGATCACGGCGTCGACGGCCTTCTCGATGCCGCGCTTGAGGCCGAGCGGGTTCGCACCCGCGGCCACGTTGCGCAGACCCTCGCGGACCAGAGCCTGGGCGAGCACGGTGGCGGTGGTGGTGCCGTCACCCGCGACGTCGTCGGTCTTCTTCGCCACTTCCTTGACGAGCTCGGCCCCGATCTTCTCCCAGGGGTCCTCGAGCTCGATCTCCTTGGCGATGGAGACGCCGTCGTTGGTGATGGTCGGCGCGCCCCACTTCTTCTCGAGCACGACGTTGCGGCCCTTGGGGCCGAGCGTCACCTTGACGGCGTCGGCGAGAATGTTCATGCCACGCTCGAGACCGCGGCGGGCATCCTCGTCGAACGCGATCATCTTGGCCATTGCGGTGTGTTCCTCCGCCTGATTACGAATGGGGCCACTGAGGGCTCGCGCCCACAGCGGAACACGGTGCTTCGGCCAGGATTCGGTGCCCGCGACGGACGACCAGCCCCCAGGAGGGAACGGGCCTCACCGTCCTAGCCTGCGTGTTGGCACTCAGGTGTTCCGAGTGCCAGTACCGTGTTTAGCACTCGACGGAGGAGAGTGCAAGAAGAGCTGGTCAGCGGGACGTGCGAACGGGCACGCTGGTCGGCAGCGGTTTCTTGCTCGTCGTGCCCCCGACCTCGATGGATTGGCTGGTGCCGCCGTTGCCGCCGGTGCCGCCCTGGCGCGGAGGTTCATCCTTCGGCGTGAGGATCACCACGAGGACGACGATGAGCGCGATGGCCACCGCGCCCGCGATCACGGGCGCGAACCACGCCGGCCGCGACTTGGCCGTGGTGGTGAACGCGCTCGCGCCGACCTGGGCGGGCGGGCGCAGCCGCACGGGCTCGTGCAGGAACCCCGGCGGCGGCTGGTGCTGCTGGTAGGGCTGCTGCCGGTACGGGCCGCCCGGCTGCGGCGACACGGGCGCGCCACCGGTCTGCGGCCCCATCGGCACCGCGCCGGAGTCCGTGCGGCGTGGCGCCGGCGCGCCTTGAGGTGCCCCCGACAACGCGACCCGCGCCGCGGCGACCAGCTCGGCGCACGAGCCGTACCGCTGGTTGGGGTCCTTGGAGGTGCCCTTGCGCAGCACGTCGTCGATGGCGGGCGGCAGCGACACCAGCGAGGTCAACGGCGGGATCTCCGCGCCGAGGTGCCCCTGGATGACGTCCTGCACGCTGCCCTGGAACGGCGGACGCCCGGACAGGCACGCGAACACCATGCACGCGAGCGCGTACTGGTCGGTGCGGCCGTCGAGCGGTTCGCCGCGCAGGTGCTCGGGCGCGGCGTAGGTGGGTGAGCCGAGGAAGTCGCCGGTGCGGGTGCGGTGCCCGGTGGCGCCGCGCCGGGTGAGGCCGAAGTCGGCGAGGTAGACGTGCTCGCCCGCGGCTTCCTTGGTGGTGACCAGCACGTTGGCCGGTTTCACGTCGAGGTGGACCAGGCCCTTGCCGTGCAGCATGTCGAGCGCTTCGGCGACCTGGCCGAGCAGCGTCAGGGTGCGCGCGGGCGAGAGCGGGCCGTCCTTGATGTGGCTGGCGAGGTCCTGCCCGTCGACCAGCCGCATGGCGATGTAGAGCAGCCCGTCGACCTCGTCGAAGTCGTAGAGCGGCACGATGTTGGCGTGGTCGATCGCCGAGGTGTTGCGCGCCTCGTCGACGAACCGCTCCCGGAACTCGGCGTCCGCGGTGAGGTGTTCGCCGATGACCTTCAGGGCGACCTTGCGACCGAGCCTGACGTCCGTGGCCTTGTAGGTCACGCTCATGCCACCGCGGCCGAGCACCCCGTCGATCCGGTAATGGCCCAGCCGTCGCCCGCTCAGGTCCTCCGACACGCGTTGGAGCCTAACCTCCGCGTACAGGGACTTGCGCGGGGTTCCCGGCAAAGGGGGCGAACCGGCCCCGGGAAGGACGCCCGACCCGCCGGGTGACGGGCCGGGCGGAGGTCACGATGCCTTCCGCACGTCCGATGCCTGGCTGCGGCCGTCGCGCCCTGCCTGGATCTCGAACTCCACGCGGTCGCCCTCGGCCAGCGTCCGGAAGCCTTCCATCTGGATCGCCGAGTAGTGCACGAACACGTCGGGCCCGCCGTCGGCCGCGATGAATCCGTAGCCCTTCTCCGAGTTGAACCACTTGACCGTGCCGACAGCCAAGACGTCCTCCTTCGAGAAATACCTTGAGCAAACCGCCACGCTAGAGGCACGAGGGGGTTCGCCGATACCTCCTTATGGAGTCATGCGCGTGCGCTGAATCCGTTGTCGCGCAACCAACTGACGAGTCCGCGCGGGCTGCGGGTCCGGGTGAGCACGAGACCGGGTCCGGCGAAGTCGAGGACGAGCCCTTCGCCATTCCGCACGGATTGGGGCGCGTCCGGGGAAACGGCGCGCAGCCGGCACTGCACGGTGTCGGCGAACGCGACCACGTGGCCGCCGGCCAGGGTGACGAGCTCGCCGGGTTCGAGGGTGACCACGTCGAGCGTGCCGTAGCAGCTGAGCACGACGGACCCGGTGCCGAACGCGTAGGTGAGGAAGCCCTGGTCGCCTCCGTGCAGCGAGCGCACGGGCGGCGCGGACGGGTCGAGGTGGGCGGTGGCGGCGCAGGCGAGCCAGCTGTCGCGGGAGACGCACCAGCCGGTCGTGGCGTCGAGTTCGAGCACGTGCAGGTCGCCGGGCAGGGGCGGCGCGACGTCCACCCAGCCGCCTTCGGGGCCGGCGGTGCACAGCGCGGCGCTGACGCCGGGCGACTTGGTGCGGCCGTCGACGGTGATGCCGTAGCTGGTCGCGAGCACCGAGGAGCGCTCGACCACCACCGGTTCACCGGGTGCCAGGACGAGTCGGGCCACCCCGAACGTGGGGGTGTGGCGGGTCCGGACCTGCAACGTTCCCCCTGTCGTGATCAGCCGGTTGGAGCAGTCTGCCACGGGCGGGGCAGGATGGGGCGCGTGCCTGACACGCTGACCCGAGTCGCTGATCACAAGGCCCACGTCGCCGGGCTGGTCGGGGTGATGCCGGTGGTGCGGTCGCCGGTGGCGGACTGCCTCGGCCTGGTGCTCGCCGAGGACCTGGTGGCGACGGTGCCGTTGCCGCCGTTCGACAACTCGGCGATGGACGGTTACGCGGTCCGCGCGGCGGACGTGGCGTCGGTCCCGGTGGAGCTGCCGGTGGTGGAGGACATCCCGGCGGGGCGGGCGGCGTCGGGGCCGCTGGCGGCGGGCACGGCGCACCGGATCATGACGGGCGCGCCGGTGCCGGCGGGCGCGGACGCCGTGGTGCAGGTGGAGTGGACCGACGGCGGCACGGCGGTGGTGCGGGTCGACCGGCCGGTGGTGGCGGGGCAGAACGTGCGGCGGATGGCGGACGACGTGGCCGTCGGCACGACCGTGCTGCGCGCGGGCGTGACGCTCGGTCCGGCGCAGCTGGGGTTGGCGGCGGCGCTGGGTTTCGGCTCGCTGCCGGTGCGGCGCAGGCCCCGGGTGCTGGTGCTGTCGACGGGGTCGGAGCTGGTGGGGCCCGGTGCGGCGCTGGAGCCGGGGCAGATCTACGAGTCGAACGGCGTGATGCTGGCCGCGGCGGTGCGCGAGGCGGGCGGCGAGGCGGAGTTGCTGCGGTTCGTGCCGGACGACGTCGGGCAGTTCCACGCGGCGATCGCGCCGCGGCTGGCGTCGGTGGACCTGCTGCTCACGTCCGGTGGCGTGAGCGCGGGGGCGTACGAGGTGGTGAAGGACGCGTTCGCCGGGCGCGGCGTGGAGTTCACGAAGGTCGCGATGCAGCCGGGCGGGCCGCAGGGCGCGGGGCGCTACCAGGGGGTGGCGGTGGCGACGCTGCCCGGGAACCCGGTGAGCGCGCAGGTGTCGTTCGAGGTGTTCGTCAGGCCGGCGCTGCGTGCCGCGATGGGGTTCGCCCTGGTGGAGCGGCCGACGGCGGCGGCCCGGTTGAGCGCGCCGATCACGTCGCCGGCGGGGCGCACGCAGTTCCGGCGCGGCGCGTACGACCCGGAGTCGGGGCGCGTGGTGACGCCGGTCGGCGGGCCGGGTTCGCACCTGCTGTCGGCGTTGGCGATCAGCAACTGCCTGATCGAGGTGCCGGAGGACGTCACGGAGCTCGCGGCCGGCGCCGAGGTGGCGGTGCGCCTTCTACACGGAGAGTGATATCCCTCTCACGCTGAGCTATTGAGCACACGTGTGACGGGGCTTACACTGGCGGTGATCGGAGTTCGGCCGGTCCGTGCGTTTCGTCGGGGGACGCACGGGCGGGCCGGACGCGGGCCGGTGGAGCCGCGTAGCGTGTGGCGGGCCGGAAGCACCGCCCTGACACGGAAGAGCCATGACCGTCGATCGCGACAAGCACAGTGGTGCCGTCTCCCACTTCCTCGAGCTCGCCCGGGGGATCGTCCCCCCGATGCACCCCGCGGGCCGTCCCTTCGTTGCGGGCGCGGCCGTCGCGACGCTGCTGCTGCGCCGGTACTCCAAGCGCGCCGGTGTCGTCGGCGGCCTGCTGACCGCTTGGGTCGCGTGGTTCTTCCGCGAGCCCAAGCGGACCACGCCCACCCGACCCGGCCTCGCGGTCGCACCGGCCGACGGCACCGTGTCGCACGTGGTCGAGGCCGTGCCGCCGGTCGAGCTCGGGCTCGGCGCCACGCCGATGACCCGGATCAGCGTGTTCCTGTCGGTGTTCGACGTGCACGTGCAGCGCGTGCCCGTGCCCGGCCTGGTGCGCCAGGTGTCCTACCGGCCGGGCAAGTTCCTGAGCGCCGACCTGGACAAGGCCAGCGAGGACAACGAGCGCAACACGGTGTGGCTGACCACGCCGTCCGGGCACGACGTGGTGGTCGTGCAGATCGCCGGGCTCGTGGCGCGGCGGATCGTGTGCGAGGTCGCCGAGGGCGACAAGGTGGCGGTCGGGCAGACCTACGGCCTGATCCGGTTCGGCTCGCGGGTCGACCTGTACGTGCCGACCGGCAGCCGCGTGCTGGTGGAGGCCGGGCAGCGCACGATCGGCGGCGAGACCGTGCTCGCCGAGCTACCCGCGGAGGGCTGAGCGGATGGCTCCCAGCGGGCCGGGGATCAGGCTGCTGCCGAACGCCATCACGGTCCTCGCGATGTGCGCGGGGCTGTCGGCCGTGCACTTCGCGATCATCGGGATGTACGGGGCGGCGATCGGCTCGATCGCGGCGGCGGCCGTGTTCGACGGGTTGGACGGGCGGATCGCCCGGCTGCTCGACGCGACCAGCAAGATGGGCGCGGAGCTGGACTCGCTGGCGGACGCGATCTCGTTCGGCGTCGCGCCCGCGCTGGTGATCTACGTGTGGAGGTTCGACCCGGGTCGTGAGGGCTGGGTCGTCGCGCTGATCTTCGCGGTGTGCATGGTGCTGCGGTTGGCGCGGTTCAACACGCTGCTGGAGGTGGAGCAGCCGCCGTTCGCGAAGGAGTTCTTCGTCGGCGTGCCCGCGCCGGCGGGCGGGTTGCTGCTGCTGCTGCCGCTGATCCTGGACGAGCAGCTCGGCCGGTCCGGCTGGTGGTCCAGTCCGGCGGTCGTCGCGGTGTGGACCGTGGGGATCGCGATGCTGCTGGTGAGCCGGATCCCGACGCTGTCGGTGAAGACGATCAAGGTGCCGCCGCGCTACGTCGCGCCGCTGTTGGTGCTGGTCGGGTTGCTGGCGGCGGCGGTGATCACGTTCCCGCTGGTGGCGTTGAGCGCGGCGATGCTGGTGTACCTCGCGCACCTGCCCTACTCGGTGCGCCGCTACCGGTGGTTGTCGAAGCACCCGGAGGCGTGGTCGGTGCCGGCGGCGGATCGGCGGGCGATCAAGCGGGCCCACGGCGTCGCGGCGCGGCGGCTGGGCTTGCGGCAGCCGCTGGGCGGTCGGGTGGCGGGCGCCGCGATGCGCGCCGTGCGGCGGCCCCGGCGCGCGGTCGACCCGACGCAGGTGGCGGCGGAGGCAAACGGTCAGGCGAGGCCGGGCAAGCGCCGGGGCTGGCGACAGCTCGGCCTGCGCCGGCACGATCGTCCCTGACTCGCTACACTGGCTCTGACCTGCTGTTTCACCTGACTACACCGTTCACGATCGAGTGATCTTCAGACCGACTGTGAATGAAAACGGCGTTATCGGCAGGCTGGGGCGTCGGTTGAAACAACGAGGCCGGCGACCAACCCGACCCTCGCCGAGCCGGTGTGACCCGGGGCGCCCGCAGTGCCCCGGGTCACGTCGGGCCGGACTTGAGTCACATCGGGCCGGACTTGAGCGAGCCGTCGAAACGGGCCGGGCTCGACCACCGACCCGCAAACCGCCGCGACCCGCGAACCCGCCGACCCGCGCCACTCGCCCCCGCGCCGGTCGTCCCGGGCCGGTCGTCCTCGCGCCGCTCGCCCTCGGGCAGTTCGTCCCGGGCCACTCGCGCGCTCGCGCCGCAAACCGCCGACCCGCGCCACAGGCCCCCCGCGCTAGTCCTCGTCGTCGTCCGCGAACGGATCCTCCGACGTCGCCGGGTCCCACGACAGCCCGGGCACGCCCCAGCCGTTGACCTTGAGCATCTTCTTCGCCGCGCGCTTGTGCCGCCCCACCAGCCGGTCCAGGTAGATGATCCCGTCGAGGTGGTCGGTCTCGTGCTGGAGGCACCGCGCGAAGAACCCGGTGCCCTCGACCTCGATCGGCTTGCCCTCGCCGTCGAAGCCGGTCACCTTCGCCCACGACGCGCGACCCGTCGGGTACGTCTCGCCGGGCGCCGACAGGCAACCCTCGAAGTCGTCGTCGGGGTCCGGCATCCCCAGCGGCACGTCCGACGTCTCCAACGTCGGGTTCACCACCACACCCCGGTGCCGCACGCCGTCGTCGTCCGGGCAGTCGTAGACGAACAACCGCAGGTCGACCCCGATCTGGTTGGCCGCCAAGCCCACACCGTGCGCCGCCGCCATCGTCTCGTACATGTCGTCGATCAACGTCCGCAGCGACTCGTCGAACACCTCGACCGGGCGGGTCGGGTTGTGGAGCACGGGTTCTCCGGCGATCCGGATGGGGTGAACTGCCATGGCGTGCAGCCTAACGGCGGGCCGGATCGGACGCGCCGACCGATGAGCCGCCCGGCACGAAGATCACGTGATGTAATGGCACCCACGCACGGGACACGGCTGAGGAGCCAGATGGACGCCGCAGAGGCACTGGCGCCGGCGGAGGGGCCGGACGACGGTTTGAACGACCGGGAGCGCGAGATCCTGGCCTTCGAACGCCAGTGGTGGAAGTACGCGGGTGCGAAGGAACAGGCCGTCAAGGAGCTGTTCGACATGTCCGCGACGCGCTACTACCAGCTGCTCAACGCGTTGATCGAGAAGGAAGAGGCGTTGGCCGCCGATCCGATGTTGATCAAGAGACTGCGCCGGAACCGCTCAGGCAGGCAACGCGTGCGCGCGGCGAAGCGACTGGGCGTCGAGCGCCGATGACCAATCCGGAACAGCCGACGGGTCCCGCGCACCCGGCCCGCGCCGCGGGTTACGCGCTGCTCGGCGTGGCCGTGATCGCCCTGGTGGTCGGCCTGGTGAGCCTGTTCACCGGCGACCCGGACGACAACCCGCCCGCCGCCCAGTCGACCCCGCCGGCGGCGACCTCGGGCACGTCGGACGGCTCCGAGACCTCCGCCGCACCCACCGAGACCGAGCCGACCACCGCCCCGTCGTCGGACACGTCGTCGGCGACCTCGCCGCCCGCTGGCACGGCCGCGCCCACGACGACCGCCAACGCCGCCGCGCCCACCACGGACACCCCGCCACCGCCGGTGATCGCGGTGCCCAAGGTCCCGGTGCGCATCTACAACAACAGCACCACCCAGGGCCTGGCCAAACGCGCGTCGGACGAGGTCGAAAGCGCGGGCTGGCAGGTCGCCGAGAGGGGCAACTACTCCCAGGGCACGATCTGGACCACCACGGTCTACTTCCGCCCCGGCACCGACGAGGAAGCCTCGGCCCGCGAACTGGCCCGCCTGCTCAACGCCCGCGTGGAACCCCGGTTCGACGGCATCCAGGCCGCGCAGCCCGGCATCATCGTCATCGTCACCAACGACTACCGGGGCACGTCCGGCAAGGTCTCCTAGGCCGTTCCCGGTCGGTCCCGGCCGGCTCCCGGCTGGGAACCGACCGGGTCGCGCTCGACGTTCTACCGCTCGCGCGACTTGGCGTAGGCGGCGAGGGCCGCGAGCTGGGCCGGGTCCAACGACGGCCGGACCGCTTCGCGCGCCGACGCGAGGTGAGCACCCGTCACCTCCGCCGCCGACAGCGACTCGCGCATCGCGGTCAACGCGGCCTCGCGGATCAACGCCGCGCAGTCCGCCGCCGAGTACCCGTCCAGCTCCTCGGCCACCGCGTCCAGGTCCACGTCCGAACCCAACGGCGTGTTCCGCGACGACGCCCGCAGGATCTCGGCCCGCGCCTCGGCGTCCGGCGGCGGCACGTACACGAGTCGTTCCAACCGGCCCGGCCGCAGCAACGCGGGGTCGACCAGCTCGGGCCGGTTCGTCGCGCCGAGCACGATGACGTCCCGCAGCGGCTCGACCCCGTCCAGCTCGGTGAGCAGCGCCGCGACCACCCGGTCCGACACGCCGGAGTCGGAGGACTGGCCGCGCCGGGGCGCCAGCGCGTCGACCTCGTCCAGGAACACCATCGCGGGCGCCGCCTCGGCCGCGCGGCGGAACAACTCGCGGACCGCGCGTTCGGACTCGCCGACGAACTTGTCCATCAGCTCGGCGCCCTTGACCGACAGCACGTTCAACCGGCCGGTGCCCGCCAGCGCCCGGACCAGGAACGTCTTGCCGCACCCGGGCGGCCCGTAGAGCAGGAGGCCGCGCGGTGGCGCGACGCCCAGCCGGGCGAAGGAATCCGGGTACTGCAACGGCCACAGCGCGGCCTCGGTGAGCGCCTGCTTGACCTCGACCATGTCGCCGACGTCGTCCAGCGTCAGCCCGCCGGTCCGCAGCGTGTCCGAAGTGGACATCGAGATCGGCCGGACGATCTCCAACCCGCCCAGCAGGTCCGCCTGCGCGACGCGCGGTTCGTCCACGTCACGCTGTCGCAGCGCGGCCCGGAGTGCCGCTTCGCGCCGCAACGCCACCAGGTCCGCCGCGACGAAGCCGGGCGTCCGGTCCGCGATCACGCCGAGGTCCACATCGGACTCGACGGGCACGTCGCGCAGCAGGACCCGCAGCAGCTCGGTCCGCGCCTTGCCGTCGGGCAGCGGGAGCACGAGCTCCCGGTCGACCAGCTCGGGCACCCGCAGCCGGGGGTCGATCGCCTCCGGGTGCGCGCTGGTGACCACCAGCGCGACGCCGTCGGGACGTGCGCGCAGCGCGTCCAGCACGACGGTCGCCACGGGCGGGGCCGAGGCGGCGGGCAGCAGCGCCTCGACGTCGGTCAGCACCAGCACCGACGGCGCCTGCGACCGGGCCCGGCTGAGCGCGTCGGCGACTCGTTGGGCCGCCGCGTTCGCCTCCAGCACGGCGATGCTGGGTGCGGCGACTTCGACCACCGCGGCTTCGGCGCCCTGTGCGACGGCCCGCACGAACGTCGCCTTGCCGACGCCTTCGGGGCCGCTGACCAGCGCCGCCAGGCGGGGTGCGGCACCGAGCCGGGCGAGCAGCTCCGGGTGGCTGAACGTGAGGTCGAACCACTCCGCCAGCCGCTTCGCGGCGTCCTGCTGCCCGACGAGGTCCGCCACCGGCACGGCGGGCGTCACGACCTCGACCTCCGCCGCACCCGCGCCCGCCGCACCCGCGCCTGCCGTCGCCGTCACGGTCGCGCCCGTCGCGCCGCTCGTGCCCGCGATGCCGGTCGCGCCGGTCGTTCCGCCGGCTCCCGACCTGACCGCCGGCGCGTCGCCCGTGCGCGCGCCGTCGCGCCAGCCGACCACCGTCGACGGCTGCACGGCCACCGGCCCGGCCGGGTCGGCGGAGGTGATGGTGAGCAGTTCGTTGGTCCACGTCATGCCGATGGCGTTGGACAGCTTGCGCCGCGTGGCGCTCACGTCCGAGCCGGGCGGCGGGGCCAGGTCCTGCGGCAGCAGGGAGACGGCGTCGCCGACGGTCAGCACCTTGCCGGTCAGCGCCATGCGCAGGGTTTCGGGGGTGAGCGACGTGCTGGCCAACCGCGACCCGGCCACGGTGACCGAGCGCGCGGCGGCGACGTCCACCGGGGCCACCACGACCTCCGAGCCCTCCACCACGCCGAGGTTCGACAGCGTGACGTCGTCCACCAGCACCACGCCGGGCGGGTCGTCGCCGGCGGTCGCGGCGGCCAGGGCGGCGCTCACCCGGGCACCGGTCAGGCGCACCGCGTCCCACGCGCGCAGGCCCAGCGCGTCCAGCACCTCCGGGTGGAGGCGGACCACGCCGCGGCGGGTGTCCAGGGCCGAGGGGGACAGGCGGGCGGTCAACGTGATCACGGGGGTGAGCGTAGTTGGGGTGGGCGGCCGAGGGCGCGTGGTCGGCCGGGTCGGGTCGGACGGGAGGCGGGACAGATGGCGCGCGGGGGCAGGGCGGCGGCGAACAGCGGGCGGACAGCGGCGGCGGCAGGCAGGCAGCGGGCAGGGGCGGCGGCGGTAGGCGGCGGGCTGGGTGGCCGGTGGGTGGGCAAGCCGCGGTGTGGCGGTGTGGCCGGGTGGCGGTGTGGCCGGGTGGCAGGAGGTGGGTTGGCGGGAGGCGGGTTGGGGCGGGGGTTGAGGGGCGGTCCTCTTTGTTTCAACCGACGTTTCAGGTTGGCGATAACGGCGTTTTGGTTGATGCCTTTTATGAGGATCACTCGAATGGGTGGCGACGCGGGCAGCTTGGGGCTGGCCGGCGCACTAGACCGGGTCGGTGACCGGCTCGCCCGAGCCGGGGTTCGGCGCGCCCTCGACCAAAGCCGGGGTGGTGGGCTGGTCGCGTTGGGCCTTCGCCTGGTGGTCGACGCGCGAGGGGCGTTCGGGGCGGCGCCAGGGCAGTTCCGGGAACGACGCGAGCTCGACGTGCGTGGTGCAGCGGGCCAGGTCGGCGTATGCGCCGGCGAGGACAGCGGCCCTGATCCGCCGCACCTGCCCGACCGTCGGCAGCTCCCCCACCAGCAGGAACGGCACCAGCAGCCGCCACGCGCCGACGGTCGCGGCACGGGCGCGGTGCGGTGCGCGCAACGTCGCCCTGGCCACGCGCAACGCGTGCTCGCCCGCGTCGATGGCGCGCGGGTACCCGGCGTGGTCCCACGACCAGCGCAGGCCGTCGGCCATGGCGCAGCGGACGCAGTCGGCGGGCCCGGTGGCCAGCTCCTCGCCGCACTGGGTGCACACGAGCAGGGTCATCGCCCAGTCGGTGCAGGTCCACGGGTGCCTGCCCACCTCGTCGGCGAGGACGAGCTCGGCCAGCTCGCGCTCCCCCGCGCCACCCTCGGCGAGCTGTTCGGCGGCCAGCAGCACCTGCCAGTCCAGCAGCCAGTACTGGTCGACGAGCTCCGCGCAGAACCGGCACGCCGGGTAGCCGCGACCGGCCAGGTCGCCGCACGACGGGCAGGGCGAGACGGCGGCGGGGCGGGCCACGCGCCGGGCGCCGGGCGGGAACGGCCGGTGATCAGCCACGCGGAGAAAGGTACGCGCAAACGGTGGCGCTTGGCATCCGCACCTTGGCATCCGCACCGGACCGTGGTTAGGGTCAGGTCGGTGCTCGACACGCACCGACAACTCAACACACGCGGGAGCTCGCGCCACAGCGGGCTGAGAGGGCGGCTGGAGCGCGAGGCTCCGGCGCCGCCGACCGCCTGAACCTGACCGGGTAATGCCGGCGTAGGGAGGAATGTCGTGACGGCACTTGACGACCGCTCGGTGAAGCCCAGCGTCACCACGGGGCCCATCTCGGGCTCGCACAAGGTCTACCGCGAGGTGGACGGGGGTGTGCGGGTCCCGTTCCGCAGGGTGGAGCTCACCAACGGCGAGCACGTCGACCTGTACGACACTTCCGGTCCGTATACCGACGACAAAGCGACCATCGACGTCCACAGTGGACTCCCCAGGCTGCGCGCGGACTGGGTCGGCCGGCGTGAGCCGGTCAACGGGGCGGTGACCCAGCTGGCGTACGCCAAGGCGGGGATCATCACGCCGGAGATGCGGTTCGTGGCGGCCCGCGAGAGCATGAGCCCGGAGTTCGTCCGGGACGAGGTGGCGATCGGCCGGGCGGTCATCCCGCTCAACCGCAACCACCCGGAGGCGGAGCCGATGATCATCGGCAAGAAGTTCCTGGTGAAGATCAACGCGAACATCGGCAACTCGGCCGTGACCTCCTCGATCGAGGAGGAGGTGGAGAAGATGGTGTGGGCGTCGCGGTGGGGCGCCGACACGATCATGGACCTGTCCACGGGCAAGCGGATCCACGCGACTCGCGAGTGGATCATGCGGAACTCGCCGGTGCCGATCGGCACGGTGCCGATCTACCAGGCGCTGGAGAAGGTGGACGGCGATCCGGCGAAGCTGTCGTGGGAGGTCTACCGCGACACCGTCATCGAGCAGGCCGAGCAGGGCGTCGACTACATGACGGTGCACGCGGGCGTGCTGCTGCGGTACGTGCCGCTGACCGCCCGCCGCGTCACGGGCATCGTGTCGCGGGGCGGGTCGATCATGGCCGCGTGGTGCCTGGCGCACCACAAGGAGAGCTTCCTCTACACGCACTTCGAGGAGCTGTGCGAGATCCTGCGCGCCTACGACGTGACGTTCTCGCTGGGTGACGGGCTGCGGCCGGGGTCGATCGCGGACGCGAACGACGAGGCGCAGTTCGCCGAGCTGCGGACGTTGGGCGAGTTGACGCACGTCGCCCGGTCGCACGACGTGCAGGTGATGATCGAGGGTCCGGGTCACGTGCCGATGCACAAGATCGCGGAGAACGTGCGGTTGGAGGAGGAGTGGTGCGGCGAGGCGCCGTTCTACACCCTCGGGCCGCTGGCCACGGACATCGCGCCCGCGTACGACCACATCACGTCGGCGATCGGGGCGGCGCAGATCGGCTGGCTGGGCACGGCGATGCTGTGCTACGTCACGCCGAAGGAGCACCTGGGCCTGCCGAACCGGGACGACGTGAAGACCGGCGTGATCACGTACAAGATCGCGGCGCACTCCGCGGACCTGGCCAAGGGCCACCCGGGCGTGCAGGACTGGGACGACGCGCTGTCGAAGGCGCGGTTCGAGTTCCGGTGGGAGGACCAGTTCAACCTGTCGCTCGACCCGGACACGGCGCGGTCCTTCCACGACGAGACGCTGCCCGCGGCGCCCGCGAAGACGGCGCACTTCTGCTCGATGTGCGGGCCGAAGTTCTGCTCGATGAAGATCACGCAGGACGTGCGGCGGTACGCGGAGGAGCGTGGTCTGTCCACTGTGGAGGCGATCGAGGCGGGCATGTCGGAGAAGTCGGAGGAGTTCACCGACCACGGCGCCAAGGTGTACCTGCCGGTGATCGACTGATGGCCGTCGCCCCACCGAAGGTCCTCACCATCGCCGGGTCCGACTCCGGCGGTGGTGCGGGCCTGCAAGCCGATCTGCGGACGTTGTTCGCGTGCGGTGTGCACGGGATGACGGCGGTCACGGCGGTGACCGTGCAGAACTCGCTGGGCGTCACCGGGTACACCGAGGTGCCGCCGGAGGTGGTGGCCGCGCAGATCGAGGCGGTCGCCACGGACATCGGGGTGGACGCGGCGAAGACGGGGATGCTGGCGTCGGCGGCGATCATCGAGGCGGTCGCCGCCGCCGTCGACCGGGTGAGCGTCGGGCCGTTCGTGGTCGACCCGGTGGCCGCGTCGATGCACGGGCAGCAGTTGCTGGCCGACGACGCGCTGGCGGCGTTGCGGACGCTGCTGTTCCCCCGGGCGACGCTGGTGACGCCGAACCTGGACGAGGTGCGGCTGCTCACCGGCATCGACGTGCGCAGCCGTGGCGACCAGCGCAAGGCCGCCGAGGCGTTGCACGCGATGGGCCCGGAGTGGGTGCTGGTCAAGGGCGGGCACCTGTGGGACGACCCGGAGTGCCTCGACGTGCTGTACGACGGGGCGGAGTTCATCGAGCTGCTCGGGCCGCGCTACGACGTGAAGCACACGCACGGCAGCGGTGACACGCTCGCGTCGGCGATCGCGTCGCAGCTCGCGCGGGGCGCGGACGTGCCGACGGCGGTGCGGTTCGGCAAGGACTTCATCATCCGCTCGGTGGCCGCCGCGTACCCGTTGGGCGGCGGGGTCGGTCCGGTGTCGCCGTTGTGGCGGTTGGAGGGCTAGCGCCGGTTCCGAGGACGCTCTGAGCCACCGGCGGGGAACTCGTGCGTCTTGTGAGGCATGAGCGCACAAGAGGGCGCACGGCAGGACGCGTACACCGCCGAGCTGGTGCTGAGCCGGCCGGAGGCGGTGGCGGCGCTGTTCGCGGGGTCGGTGTTCCCGGGGGCGGTCGGGTTCGTGGTGGCGCGGCTGCTCGCGGTGGTCGCGGGCAGCTCCCGGCCGGCGTCCGGGGACCGCGCCGGTGAGGGCGCGGACCGCCGCGTCAGGTCTTCTCGCCGACCAGTTCCTCCAGCGCGGGCAGGGCGTTGACGAGCGCGTCGCGGTGTTCCGGCGCCAGCTCCTCGATCCGCCGTTGCAGCTCGCGCACCCGCGCCGACCGCACCCCCGACACCATGGTCACGCCCTCCGGCGTGGGTGTCGCCAGCCACGCCCGGCCGTCCTGCGGGTCGGGCTCACGCCGCACGTACCGGGCCTCCACCAGCGCCGCCACGATCCGCGACAACGTCGGCGGCGCGACGCCCTCCTTGGCGGCCAGGTCCCCCAGCCTCATGGGACCGCACCGCGCCAGCGTGGCCAGCGCCGACACCGCGCCCGGTCCGAGCCCGGGCGACCCCGTGCGACGCAGCAGCCGGGACAGCCTGCCGATCGCGAGGTACAGCCGGGCGGTGGCGTCCTCGACCTGGTCGGCCGTCACGGCACTCCTCCTCGGGCAGACGGACACGATGAGCGTCCATCATGCCGTGCCCCGCAATCACCCCACTGCCGGACTCGACGCGTGCGCCCAGAACCGCTTCGGGATCCGCCCCGCCAACCTGGCCAGCCGACCGGCCTCCACGCCCGCCCGCATCGCCGCCGCCATCCGCTCGGGGTCCTGCGCCCTGGTCACGGCGGTCGCCAGCAGCACGGCCGAGCAGCCCAGCTCCATCGCCAGCGCCGCGTCGGACGCCGTGCCGACGCCCGCGTCCAGGATCACCGGCACGGCCGCGCGCGACACGATCAGCTCGATGTTGTGCGGGTTGCGGATGCCGAGCCCCGTCCCGATGGGCGAGCCCAGCGGCATGACGGCGGCGCAGCCGATCTGCTCCAGCCGCAGCGCCAGCACCGGGTCGTCGGACGTGTACGGCAGCACCACGAACCCGTCGTCGACCAGCCGCTCCGCCGCGTCGAGCAGCTCCACCGGGTCGGGCAGCAGGGTCTGGTCATCGGCGACGACCTCCAGCTTCACCCAGTCCGTCCCCAACGCCTCCCGCGCCAGCCGCGCGGTCAGCACGGCCTCGGCGGCGGTGCGGCAGCCCGCCGTGTTCGGCAGCGCCGGGATGCCCAGCCGGCCCAGCAGGTCGAGCACGCCGCCGCCGGACGCGTCCAGGCGCCGCATGGCGACCGTCGTCAGCTCCGTGCCGGACGCCACCAGCGCCCGTTCCAGCACCGACAGGTTCGCCGCGCCACCGGTGCCCATGACCAGGCGCGAGCCGAACTCCCGCCCGGCGATCACCAACGGGTCGTCCACGTCACCCTCCCTGCACGGCGGTCAGCACCTCGACCGCGACCCCGTCGGACAGCACCGTCGTCCCCCACGCCGCGCGCGGCACGACTTCGCCGTCCAGGGCGACCGCGACGCCGCGGGGCGGGGCGTCGAGCAGCGCGAGCACGGTGGCGACGGTCGACCCGTCGGCCAGTTCCCGCTCCAGACCGTTGACCTTCGCCTTCACCGACTGTTTCCTCCTTCGCGGAGCAGGGAGAGCACCCGCCGCGCCGTGACGGGCGCGAGCAGCAGACCGTTGCGGTGGTGGCCGGTGGCGGCCAGCACGCCGGGTTCCAGCCAGTCGATCACCGGCGCGTTGTCGGGGCTGCCCGCGCGGAACCCGGCGGCGACCTCGGTCAGCGCGTACTCGGCGACACCGGGCCACACCACCTCGGCGTCGCGCAGCAGGTCGCGCACGCCGCCCACGGTCACGTCGCCGTCGAAACCGGCGTCGTACTGGGTGGCGCCGAGCACGAACCCGCCCTCGCGCGGCACCAGGTAGACGGGGCGGCCGGAGACCTGCGCGCGGATCGTGTGCCGGGGTGGCGGCAGCGCGCCGGGCCGGGCCGACAGCCGCAGGATCTCGCCCTTCACCGGCCGGATCACGTCGCGCAGCGACGGGTGCAGGTCGCGGCTCCACGCGCCGGCCGCGATCACCGTCACGCCCGGTTCCACACCGGACCCGGGCGACCCGGGCTCCGGCGACCCGGGCTCCGGCGAACTGGGCTCCGGCGCGAACACGACACCGCTGGCGGCACACGCCTCCCGCAGCGCGCGCAGCAACGCCCGGTTGTCCACGGCCACGTCGCCCGGCACCGACAGTCCACTTCGGACCGGACCGAGACCGGGCTCCAGCGCGCGCAGCTCACGCCCCGTCAACCGGGACGCCGACCGGCCCACCTTGCCCAGGTAGGCGCACAACTGGTCCAGCACCTCGGCGTCGGCCCGGTCGACCGCCACCACCAACGTCCCCACCGGGCTCAGCGCCACGCCGAGCGAGCGCGCGAACTCCGGCCACAGCGCCAACGACTCGACGCCGAGCGCCAGCACGTCCTCGTCGCCCGGCCACGCCTCGGTGATCGGCGCGAGCATCCCGCCCGCGACCCACGAACCGCCGTGCGGCGAACCGAGGTCGACGACGTCGACGGCGTACCCGGCGCGGGCGGCGTACCAGGCGACGGACAGCCCGATGACGCCACCGCCGAGGACGGTCACTCGCATTGCCAAGGCACTCACGCTCCCTGCGCCGGCATGACCCGGATCAGGTTCGACGGTCGGAGCGAACCACGCTCCCTCTCAGCCCGGTGTGTTCCAGGCTCCCGTGCGGACCACGTCCACCGTAGCGCACGGAACGCGCCGGCGGTTACCGTGCCGCCCGTGCCAGGACTCGACGGAACGCGGATCAGGCGGCGGCTCGCCGACGCACGGCTCTACCTCTGCACACCGGTACGACCCGACCTCGCCGAGTTCGCGGACGCCGCGCTCGCGGGCGGCGTCGACGTCGTGCAGCTGCGGGACAAGGGCCTCGAAGCCAAGCAGGAGATCGCCGCGCTGGAGGTGCTCGCCGAGGCGTGCGCGCGGCACGGCGCGCTGCTCGCGGTCAACGACCGGGCGGACGTGGCGCTCGCCGTGGACGCGGACGTGCTGCACCTGGGCCAGGACGACCTGCCGGTGCCGCTCGCGCGCCGCGTCCTCGGCGACCACGTGGTGATCGGCCGGTCCACGCACGACGTCGGCCAGGCGCGCGCGGCGGCCGAGGAACCGGGCGTGGACTACTTCTGCACCGGGCCGTGCTGGCCGACGCCGACCAAGCCGGGCCGTCCCGCGCCGGGCCTGGACCTGGTGCGCGCCACGGCGGGCACGACCGACCGGCCGTGGTTCGCCATCGGCGGCATCGACGCCGACCGGCTGCCGCAGGTGCTGGCGGCGGGCGCGGAACGGGTCGTGGTCGTGCGCGCCATCACCGAAGCCGAGGACCCCCGGGCCGCCGCATCCTGGTTGAAACTTCAACTAAGTGGCGTACAGTCGTCGGCGTGATGCCTGTGCTGTACCTGGGCCACGGGGCTCCCCCGCTGGCCGACGACGAACGGTGGACCGGCGAGCTGAGGTCGTGGTCCGCGGCGCTGCCGCGCCCGGAGTCGATCCTCGTCGTCTCGGCGCACTGGGAGAACGACCCGCTCACGCTGGGCGCGACCACCACCGTGCCGCTCACCTACGACTTCCGGGGCTTCCCCAAGCGGTACTACGAGGTCACCTACGACGCGCCGGGCGCGCCCGACCTGGCCCGCGAGGTCACCGGGCTGGTCGGCCGGCCCGTCGCGCGCGACGAGCGGCGGGGCCTGGACCACGGCGCGTACGTGCCGCTGAAGGAGATGTTCCCCGAGGCGGACGTCCCGGTGCTGCAGATGTCCATGCCCAGCCTCGACCCGCGCGAGCTGTTCGACGTCGGCCGCCGGCTGGCCCCGCTGCGCGAGCAGGGCGTGCTGGTCGTCGGCAGCGGGTTCATGACGCACAACCTGAGCCGCGTGGACATGTCCGCCGGCCCCGATCACCGGCCGCCGTCGTGGTCCGTCGAGTTCGACGACTGGGCGGGGCGGGCGCTGGCCGGCGGCGACGTGGACGCGTTGCTGGACTTCGGGCGCAAGGCGCCGGCCGCCGGTGTCGCGCACCCGCGCACCGAGCACCTCGCGCCGCTGTTCGTGTCCCTGGGCGCGAGCGCCGCGCAGGAGGCGACGACCACCGTCGACGGCTTCTGGTACGGGCTGTCCAAGCGGTCCGTGCAGTTCGCCTGACCCCTCGCACGCGGAAGCGCCGAGAACGCGGAGAACGCCCCCGAGCCGATGGCCCGGGGGCGTTCTTCGAGCGGTGCGCGGTCCGCAGGGGCGACCGCGCGCCTGGTGTCCGCGAGGTCAGCCGCGGGTCAGGCTCAAGCCGTAGGCGCTGAGGATCTCGCCGACCGGCTGGAAGTAGGTCGTGCCGCCGGAGGAGCAGTTGCCCGAACCGCCGGAGGTCACGCCCTGGGCCTGGCTGTAGCCGGAGCCCGCGACCCACGAGCCGCCCGAGTCACCGGGCTCCGCGCAGGCGTTGGTGCGGGTCAGGCCGCTGACCGAGCCCTGCGAGTAGTTCACCGTCTGGTTCTTGGCCTGGACGGTGCCGCAGCGCCAGCCGGTGGTGGAGCCGGAACGGCAGATCGCCGCGCCGACCGCCGCCGAGGTGGAGCCCGTCACGGTGACGTTGGAGCCGTTGTAGCGGTTCACCCACGGACGCGAGGTCCAGTTGGAGTTCGTCCGCACCCAGGCGTAGTCGTTGCCGGGGAAGGACGAGCCCGCGAAGGTGCCCTGCGAGACGCGGTTGAAGCCGGTCGTCGCGGTGCCGGAGCGGCCGCAGTGACCCGCCGTGACGAACCCGCCGCTCACCGCAAAGCCGACCGAGCACCGGCCGCTGCCGATGTAGTAGGCGTCGCCGCCGCGCGTGTCGTACAGGGTGGTCGGGCTCTGGTCGACCTCGACCACCCGGACCGACGGGCTGATCGCCTTGGCCGTGGCCAGGAACGACTCCGCCGCCGCGTCCCGCTGGAGGCGGTTGACCTCGACGACGACCGAGTTCGTCTGCTCGTCGACCCGCCAGCCGGTGATCGACGTCGGCGCCGACAGGGCGTCGATCGTCGACTTCGCGCCGGTCAACTGCTGGTGGGAGAAGGCGACGTGCTTGGCGTCGGCGCCCGCGGCACGGGCCGCTCCCGCCTTCGCCGAGTCGGTCACCGCGACCACCAGCTTGCCGGTCGCCGCGTTGATCCACGAGCCCGCGTAGGCGCTGCCGACCGCGGACCGCGCCGCGGCCTCGACGTCGCCCGCGCGGGTGTCGCTCGCCAAACGGGCGGTGACCTGTTCGGCGGTCAGGCCGAGGTCACGTTGCGCCGCTTGGAGCAACCCGGCGGGGTAGCTCTCCGTGTCGGCCGGGCTTGCGCCCTGGGGGGCGGCGGGTGCCGCCATGGCCGGTACGCTGAGAGCTGTAGCCGTGCCGGTGGCCAGCAGGACGGCCGTGGCAAGGCGGACCGCACTCGTGCGGTTCATTAGGCGTCTCCCTCATCTTCGGGTGCAGGGAACCCGAGAGCCTGGTTGCAGGGACCGCTCTCGGGGGCTCTAGGGGGACGGGTGGTGGGGCGGCGGCAGGGGTCGCCCCACCCCTTTACTTCTCGCCCGTGTCTTGCTTCTCGCCCGTGTCGTCGCCCGGGCCGTCGAAACCGCCGTCGAATCCGGCGAAGCGCGCCACGAGGACAGCGATCGCACGTCCCGCATGGCACTCCTCCCCGGTCTCTACCGACCAGTACTCGCCCGTTCGAGCGACGTTATGACTCCGTAACCTGTTACGGTCCGAGCCATCTGAGGGCGAAGTGTGTCACAGGACACGCCGATATGACTGCGCTGTGTAGCGTTTGACAGTTAACTCTCACTCAAGGTAGTGAGTCGATCACCGATTCGGGCGGTTTTGCCAGATGTAAGCGCTTCGGTCAAACCAGCCCCAGACGTGTGAATGTTGTTGCCCCGAGCGGGTGAGCCAGGAGGAGTTCCGGTAACCACCCGTGTACTCGCCGCGCCACCGCAGGGGTGAGGATCGACGCATGGGACTCGTCACCATCTCCGACATCCGGGCCGCCGCCGACCGCATCGTGGGCGCGGCGGTCCGCACTCCGCTGCTGAGGTTCGACGACGGGCTGTGGCTCAAGCCGGAGAGCCTGCAACCGGTCGGGGCGTTCAAGATCCGCGGCGCGTACAACGCGATGGCCCGGCTGACCGAGGACGTGCGGGCGCGCGGCGTCGTCGCCTACTCCAGCGGGAACCACGCGCAGGCCGTCGCGTACGCGGCGAAGCTGTTCGGCGTCCCCGCCGTGATCGTCGTGCCGGACGACACCCCTCGGGTCAAGGTCGAGGCGACCCTCTCGCACGGCGCCGAGGTCGTCCAGGTGCCGATGGCGCAGCGGGAGGCCCGGGCCGCCGAGTTGGTGGCGGAACGGGGCGCGACGCTGATCCCGCCGTTCGACCACCCGGACGTCATCGCGGGTCAGGGCACCATCGGGCTGGAGGTGCTGGCCGACCTGCCGGACGTGGCGACGGTGCTGGTGCCGGTCAGCGGCGGCGGGCTGATCTCGGGCGTGGCCACGGCGGTGAAGGCGCTCAGCCCGGGCACGCGGGTGATCGGGGTGGAACCGGAGCTGGCCGGCGACGCGGCCGAGTCGCTGCGGGCGGGCACGCTGGTCCGGTGGCCGGCGGGCGACCGGGCCCGGACGATCGCCGACGGGCTGCGCGCCGAGCCGTCCGAGCTGACGTTCGAGCACATGCGCGCCTACGTGGACGACGTCGTGACGGTGTCCGAGGAGCAGATCGGCGAGGCGGTCGGCGTGCTGGCCCGGCGGGCGCGGCTCGTCGTGGAGCCCAGCGGCGCGGTGACCGTGGCCGCCCACCTCGCGCGGCCGGCGGAGCGGACCGTGGCCGTGCTGTCCGGCGGGAACGTCGACCCCGAGGTGTTCGCCCGGTACCTCTGAGTCAGTCGGTCACGCGCGCGGGCGGGCCGTCGACGCCGCCGTCCACGCCGGGCGCGTCCGGGGTCGGCTCCAGGACGCGGTTGTCCACGCCGAGGGCCAGCAGCCCGCCGATGATCGACGCGACCGCGCACACCAGCAGGGCCGTCTGCCAGCCCTCGGTGAGCGCGGTCGGGTCGGCGTACTGGGCGCCGGTCAGGCCCGCCACGGCCGGCAGCACGGCCACCGCGACCAGGCTGCCGGTGCGGGCGACGGCGTTGTTCACGCCCGAGGCGACGCCCGTGTACCGGTCCGGGGCGGCGGCCAGCACGGTCGCCGTCACCGGCGCCACCACCGCCGCCAGGCCGATGCCGAACACCAGCAGGCCGGGCAGCACGCCGGTCCAGTAGCCGGCGCCCGGCTCGACCCAGCGCAGCATCAGCATGCCGACGCCGATCAGGACCGGTCCCGCGACGAGCTGGACGCGCGGCCCGATCTTCTGGGCGAGCGCGCCGGAACGCGCGGACAGGACCAGCAGGATGATCGTGATGGGCACGCTGGCCAGGCCGGACGCCGTCGGCGAGTAGTGCAGCGACACCTGGAGCTGGAGCACCATGAGCACCATCACCCCGCCCAGGGCCGCGTAGACCAGGAACGTCAGGGCGTTGGACAGCACGAACGTCCGGTTGGCGAACAGTTGCGGCGGCACCAGCGGGTCGGTGCCGCGGCGTTGCATCACGACGAACACCACCAGGGCGGTCACGCCGACCACCGCCGCCGTGACCACGAGCGCGTCGGCGCCCCGGACCGGCGCCTCGACCAGCGCGCCGGTGATGCCGGCGAGGCCGATCGCGCCGATGACCGACTCACCGACGTTCGGGGGGCCGGTGAGGGCCTCGTCGCGGGACTCGGGCACGTGGCGGCGGGCCAGCCACACGCACAGCGCCGCGACCGGCAGGTTGATCAGGAACGCGAGCCGCCAGGACCAGACCTGCACCAGCAGGCCGCCGAGCAGCGGCCCGATCGCCGTGGCCACGCCGGACAGGCCGGACCACGCGCCGATCGCGCGACCCCGGTCGGTTCGGGCGAACGCCGATTGGAGGATGGCGAGCGAGCCGGGGGTGAGCAGCGCGCCGCCGATGCCTTGCAGCACGCGGGCGACGACGAGCAGTTCGGTGGTCGGCGCGAGGCCGCAGAGCAGGGACGCCGTGCCGAACCAGAGGACGCCGAAGGTGAAGACGCGGCGGCGGCCGTACCGGTCACCGAGCGAGCCCGCGATCAGGATCAGCGAGGCCAGTGCCAGCAGGTAGCCGTCGAGGATCCACTGGAGGCCGGCCACGGACGCTTCGAGTTCGACGCCGATGCGGGGCAGCGCGACGTTGACGATCGTGCTGTCGAGCATCGCCATGCCCGACCCGAGGATGGTCGTCGCCAGCACGGCCCTCGCCCGGCCCGTGCCCCACACCACAGTCTCCGCCACAGATCCATTCTGCTCCCGACGTTGCCCACCGGCTTCGGCGGCACTGACGACCACCCCAATGCGGACGATCACCGCACAGTGCGGCGAACAAATACGCAGCGCTGCAATAGCCGTGCAGCGCTGCGGTCGAACGTGCGGAGGTGGACGAGCGATGGTGCGGCCCCACGAACAGCCGCAGGCCGCGTGAAGCGGAAAGCGCCATCCCGGACTTGACTCGGGCGAGTCCGGCTCGGCTCCGGCCCGGCCGGTTCCGACTCGGCCCGGCCTGGCTCGGCACGTACGCAGAGCTCAGGGCGCGCGAAAGTTCGCCGTGCGCGAAGAACCGGCGGGCTCCTGGTGCCGCCGCCGGTCTCGCCTCGGGGTCGGGCGGGATCGCCGGCCGGCTGTGCTGATTGGCTGCCAGCCGGCCGGTTGACCAAGCCGGCTGGCTGACCGACCAACCAACCAACCGACGGACCAACCGGCTGGCCGACGGACCAACCGGCTGGCTGACCGGCCAACCGGTTGGCTGCGGACTAGCCGGCGGGGCGGTTCAGGGTTGCCACGAACTTGTAACGATCGCCCCGGTAGACCGAGCGCACCCACTCCACCGGGTTGCCCTCCGTGTCGAACGAGTGCCGCGACAGCAGCAGCATCGGCAGGCCGATGTCCGCACCCAGCAGCTCCGCCTCCTCCGGCGACGCCAGCGCCGTCTCGATGGTCTCCTCCGCGTGCCCCATCTCCACGCCGAACCGCTCCCGCAGCACCTGGTACAGCGACGCGCCCGGCGCGAGGTAGCGCCGCAGGCCGCGGAACCGACCGAGGGCCAGGTGCGTGGTCTCGATCGCCATCGGCTCGCCGTCGGCCAGCCGCAGCCGGTGCAGGCGGAGCACCTTCGCGCCCGCCCGCACGCCGAGCAGCCTGGCCAGCTCGGCCTCGGCGGGCATCTCCGACGCCTCGATCAGCCGCGATGACGGCTGCCTGCCCTGCGCCTTCATGTCCTCTGTGTACGACGACAGCTGGAGCCGTTGCGCCACCTTGGGTTCCGCGGCGAACGTGCCCTTGCCCTGCACGCGCAGCAACCGACCCTCCACGGTCAGTTCGGCAAGCGCTTGCCGCACCGTCGTGCGCGACACGTCGAACTCCGCCGCCAGCGACCGTTCCGTCGGGATCGGCGATCCGGGCGGCAACGCGCGCAGGAGGTCGAGCAGATGCCGCTTGAGTCCCCAGTACTTCGGCTCGCGCTGCGCGCGAGTCCTGGCGTCCACGCCAGTAGCAGGGCTCGTCTCGAGCATGCCTTCCTCCTCGCCCCTTGCCAGCCGACCTTGCCAGCGCTCCCAGACACAGGATGCCTTGTCCTCGTCGGATCGTGCGCCCGAACCCCCGACAAGCCGCAAGAAAATGATCCGATGACTTTGCAACGGTCCAGCAACGGCCTTGACATGCCTTGTGGCGAGGCACACTCTAGGCCGCATTGGTCTACACCACTTTGGAGTTCCGGTCGTGGGATCGGGGCATGGGGAAAGGGCGCACAACGTGAAGGGCTGGAGAGGACTGGCCGTAGGTGCCGCCGCACTCGCGGTGGCCGTGGCCGGATGTGGCACGAGCTCCGACGGCGGCAGCGGCAACTCCGGGGAACCCAAGACGCTGACGGTGTGGTTGATGGACGGCTCGGCGCCGACCACCCTGACCGACGCGCTGAACAAGGAGTTCCAGGACTCGCACCCCGGCGTCACCGTCAAGTACGAGATCCAGAAGTGGAACGGCATCCAGGAGAAGCTGACCACCGCTCTGACCAGCAACAACCCGCCGGACGTCATCGAGCTGGGCAACACCCAGACGGCGAAGTTCGCGGCCGAGGACACGCTGACCGACCTCAGCGGGGACGTCGCCGACCTCAACGGCGACCAGTGGCTCGGCGGCCTTGAGGACTCGCTGACCTGGGACGGCAAGAAGTACGGCCTGCCCTTCTACGCCGCGAACCGCACGGTCATCTACCGGACCGACCTGTTCGAGGCCGCGGGCATCACCGCCGCGCCGAAGTCGCGTGACGAGTGGGTCGCCGCGATCGAGAAGCTGAAGACCGCGAACGCCGCCGACCCGGACTTCCAGCCCCTCTACCTGCCGGGCCAGTCCTGGTACGTGCTGCTGTCGTTCATCTGGGACGAGGGCGGCGACGTCGCCAAGTCGCAGGGCTCCGCCTGGGCGGGCGCGCTCGACACCCCGCAGGCCAAGGCCGGCCTGGAGTTCTACAAGAAGCTGGTCGACACCTCCGGCACGAAGGCGCCGAAGGACGCGGACGAGGCCACCCCGCAGCAGATGGAGGTGTTCGCCACGGGCAAGGTCGGCATGATGATCGGTCTGCCGTGGGAGCTCGCGGGCGCGGTCAAGGCCAACCCCGACCTGAAGGAGAAGACCTCGGCGTTCGCGATCCCGTCGAAGACCGCGGGCAAGACGGCCCCGGTGTTCCTCGGCGGCTCGAACCTCGCGATCCCGGCCAACAGCAAGAACGCCGACCTGGCCAAGGAGTACCTGAAGCTGCTCAGCTCGGCGAAGTACCAGGGCATGCTGGCCGAGGGCGGCGCGGTGCCCGGCACCTCGACCGACACGACGAAGCTGGCCACCACCCCGCTCGGCAAGGCGCTGGCCGAGTCCGCCCCGAACGGCAAGGTCACCCCGACCACGCCGTCGTGGGCCGCGGTCGAGGCGGGCCAGAACCCGCTGAAGGACATGCTGACGGCGTACCTGACCGGCGCGAAGCCGCTGGACCAGGCCACCGCCGACGCGAACGCCGCCTTGTCGAAGACCCTGGGCGGATGACGATCGGATGACGGCCGTGCACACGACCGACGCCGCGGTGCCGACGAACTCGTCGGCACCGCGGCGTGCCGCTCCGGACGGCGCGCCGCGCCGTCGGGGCAGCGCCTTCGACCGGGCGCTGCCCTACCTGCTGCTGGCCCCCGCCGTGGTGGCCATCCTCTGGCTGATCGGTTGGCCCGTCCTCTCCGTCCTGGTGACCAGCTTCCGCAAGCTGAACCTGCGCGAGCTGACCCGCGGCGAGGTCGTGTGGACGGGCCTGGACAACTACGCCGAGATCCTGGGCGACCCCGAGTTCTGGACCATCGCGGCGCGCACCGTCGTGTTCACCGGGCTCGTGGTCGTCGCGTCGGTCCTCGCGGGCCTGCTGATCGCGCTGCTGATGCGGATGGTCAGCCCGGTGGTCCGGATCGTGCTCCAGGTCGCGATGCTGCTGGCGTGGGCGATGCCGCTGCTCGCGGCCACCACGGTCTACCAGTGGATCTTCGACCAGCAGTACGGCATCCTGAACAAGACGCTGGTCAAGCTGGGTTTCGACGGCTTCACCGGGTTCTCGTGGTTCTCCACCGGCACGTCCACGCTGGCCGTGATCGGGCTGCTGATCGTGTGGCAGGCGATCCCGTTCCTGGCCTTCTCGCTGTACGCCGGCGCCATCGGGATCCCGAAGGACCAGTACGAGGCGGCGGGCATCGACGGCGCGTCGGCGTGGCAGACGTTCCGCGCCGTGACGTGGCCGGAGCTGCGGCCGTTGCTGCTGATGGTGACGTTCCTGTCCCTGCTGTGGGACTTCAAGGTGTTCGCCCAGATCTGGGCGATGCGCAAGGGCGGCCCGGACGGCGGCAGCACCACGCTGCCCGTCTACCAGTACCTGGAGGGCATCTCCAAGAGCCACTTCGGCGTGGCCGCCGCGGTGTCCGTGGTGATGGTCGTGCTGCTGGGGCTGCTCACGTTCCAGTACCTGCGCAGGCTGGTCCGGTCCCAGGAGGGCGAGCTGTGATCGTGAAGAAGGTGTCCGCGAACGTCGTCGCGCTGCTCGTGGCGGTGTTCTTCGCGTTCCCGACGTACTGGATGCTCTCGACCGCGCTGAAGCCGCGCAAGGACCTGCTGACCAGCGGCTACGACCTGGTGCCGTTCTCCGTGACGGGCTCGAACTTCGCCACGGCGTGGGCCAAGCCCGGTTTCCTCAGCGCGTTGGGCAACAGCCTGCTGGTGACGTTGAGCGCGGTCCTGGCGTCGATCGTGATCGGCCTGCTGGCGGCGCTCGCGCTGTCGCGGATGCGGTTCAGGGGCCGCAAGGGCTTCGTGATGATGCTGCTGGTGGCGCAGATGGCGCCGTTCGAGGCGCTGCTGATCCCGATGTTCCTGATGATGCGGGACCTCGACCTGCTGGACCGGCTGCCGGCGTTGGCGCTGATCTACTTCGCGGTGACGCTGCCGTTCTGCGCGTGGACGCTGCGCGGGTTCGTCAACGGCATCCCGCTGGAGCTGGAAGAGGCGGCGATGGTGGACGGCTGCGGCCGGTGGGGCGCGTTCCGCCGGGTCACGCTGCCGCTGCTCGGGCCGGGTCTGGTGGCCACGTCGGTGTTCGCGTTCGTGACCGCGTGGAACGAGTTCCTGTTCGCGTTGTCGCTGGTCAAGGACCAGGCGAAGGAGACCCTGCCGGTGTGGCTGTCGGGGTTCCAGACGGCGTTCGGCACGGACTGGGGTGGCGCGATGGCCGCGTCGGCGCTGTTCACCCTGCCGGTGCTGGTGTTCTTCCTGATCGTGCAGCGCAAGATGGTCACCGGTGTCACGGCCGGTGCGGTGAAGGGGTAGGACCGCATGTCGTTGCACCGGCTCGCGTCGGGTGTGCTGCTGCCGGGGTTCCACGGGACCACCGCGCCCGACTGGCTGCTGAGGAGGGTGGCCGACGGGCTCGGCGGTGTCGTGCTGTTCGGGCGGAACGTCGTGGACGACGCCCAGGTCACGGCCTTGAACGCGCAGCTGAGGGGCGCGCGGGCGGACGTCGTGATCGGGATCGACGAGGAGGGCGGCGACGTCACCCGGCTCGACGCCGGGCACGGGTCGGAGGTGCCGGGCAACCACGCGTTGGGCGCGGCGGACGACGTGGCCCTGACGCGGGAGGTGGCGGCGTCGATCGGGGCGCGGCTGGCGGCGTGCGGGGTGAGCCTGAACCTGGCGCCGTCGGCGGACCTGGTGCTGACGTTGGACGACCCGGTGATCGGCGTGCGGTCGTTCGGGTCGGACCCGGTGGCGGCGGGCGCGCACGTGGCGGCGTTCGTGGAGGGCCTGCAGGCGGTCGGGGTGGCGGCGTGCGCCAAGCACTTCCCCGGCCACGGCGCGTCCACTGTGGACTCGCACGCGGCGCTGCCGGTGCTGCCGCGCACCCCCGAGGAGCTGGCCGCGGTCGAGTTCGTGCCGTTCCGGGCGGCCGTGCTGGCGGGGGTGCGGTCGATCATGACCGGGCACCTCGTCGTGCCTGAGTGGGGCACGGCGCCCGCGACGCTGAACCCGGTGGCGGTGCGGGTGCTGCGGGAGGAGTTGGGGTTCACCGGCGCGGTCATCACCGACGGGCTGGACATGAAGGCCGTCGGCGGCGACCTCGCGGAGGGCGCCGTGCGGTCGCTGGCGGCCGGGGTGGACGCGTTGTGCCTGGGCGGCGAGCCGCTGGACGACGACGGGCTGCGGTGGCTGGTCGACAGCATCGTGGCGGCCGTGGAGTCGGGCGTGCTGCCGCAGGCGCGGTTGGCGGAGGCGGCGCGGCGGACGGCCGCGCTGGGCGCCCCGCCGGCGTCGACGCGGGCGCACGACCCGGGGTTGGGGCTGGTCGCGGCCCGGCGGGCGCTGGAGGTGCGCGGCACGCTGGCGCTGTCCGGGCCGCCGCTGGTCGTGGACCTGGCGGTGGAGCCGTCGATCGCGGTCGGCGACGTGCCGTGGGGGCTCGGGCCGTACCTGGCGGAGCTCGTCCCGGGCACCTCGGTGGTGGCGGCGTCCGCGTCCGCCGAGGAGATCGCGTCGTCGGCCGGCGGACGTCCGGTCGTGGTGGTGACGCGTGAGGCACACCGCCACGCGTGGGCTCGCGAGCTGGTGTCGTCACTGGTTACTATTGGTCTAGACCTTGTGCACGTCGAGACGGGCGTGCCGGGGCCGGACCTCGGCGCCGCCGCCCGCGTGGACACCCACGGCGGTTCACGGGTGTGCCTGCGGGCCGCGGCCGAGCGCATCGCCGACGCCATCCGAGCACCTTCGCCTTCGCGACCGAGCACCTGACAGGGGACTTCCGATGACCGACCACCAGCCCGGCAGGCACATGGCGGCCGAGATCGACCAGCAGCCGGGGATCTTCGCCGACCTGTTCGCGCGGCGGGACGCCATCGCGTCGGTCGCCTCGGTGATCGCCGAGCGCCGGCCGCGGTTCGTGCTGCTGGCGGCGCGCGGGTCGAGCGACCACGCGGCGCTGTACGCGAAGTACCTGACCGAGGTGCTGCTGGAGCTGCCGGCCGGGCTGGTGTCGCCGTCCACGACCACGCTGTACGGGGCGCGGCCGGACCTGCGCGACGTGCTGCTGGTCGCGGTGTCGCAGTCCGGCGGGTCGCCGGACCTGCTGGAGGTGACCGAGTCGGCCCGTGCCCGCGGCGCGCTGACCGTGGCGGTGACGAACACCGCGTCGTCGCCGTTGAACGGGGCGGCCGAGCTGGCGGTGGACGTCGGCGCGGGCGTGGAGCGGGCCGTGGCGGCGACGAAGACGTACTCGGCGACGTTGCTGGCGCTGTACCTGCTGGTGGACGGCATCCGGGGTGGTGACGGCTCGGCCGTGGCGGGGTTGGGCGACCTGGCCCGGTCCACGCTGGACTCGTCGGCGGACGCGGTGGCCGAGGCGGTGCAGCGGTACCGGTTCGTGGACCGGGTGCTGACCACCGGGCGCGGCTACTCGCTGCCGACGGCGGCGGAGGCGGCGCTGAAGCTGGCCGAGACGTCCTACCTGGCGGCGCGGGCGTACAGCGGGGCGGACCTGCTGCACGGGCCGGTGGCGGCGGTGGACGCGGAGACGGCCGTGCTGGCGGTGACCAGCGCGGGCAAGGGCGGTGACGCGCTGCACGACGTGCTGGACGCCGTGCACGGGCGTGGGGCGGATGTCCTCGCGGTCGGCTCGGCCTCCGACAAGGTCTCCGCGGCCCTGCGCGTCCCGGTCGCCGAGACCGCCGAGGAGGTCGCCCCGATCCTGGAGATCCTCCCGATCCAGCGCCTGGCCCACGGCCTGGCCCTGGCCCGGGGCGGCGACCCCGACAACCCGCGCGGCCTGAACAAGGTCACCCGCACCCGCTGACCCTCGCGAGTCCTACGTTCAGAACGCGAGAGTCCTACGTTCGGAACGACCGTGTCCTACGTTCAGGACACCCGAGTTCAACGCTCAGAACACGGGAGAGGCCCGGGGATCACGTCCCCCGGGCCTCTCCGGCTGTGCGGCTGTGCGGCTGTGCGGCTACGTGGCTATTGCCCCGCGGCGGCCACGCCCACCGGCGCGTTCTCGGCCACGCCGACCGACTCGTTCCGGGCCACGACGACCGGCGCGTTCTCGTACGCCGTCGAACGGTCGAACACGACCTCGCCGTCCACCCACACCTTGCGCGGCCGGAGGTCGTCATCCCACCAGACCAGGTCGGCCACGGCGCCGGGCTCCAGCCGGCCCAACGTCGGCTCGCCGATCGCGTCGGCCGGGATGACGGTCGCCGACGCCAGCGCGGCCGCCGGGTCCACGCCCACCGACACGATGTTGCGCACGGCCAGGTCCAGCGTCAGCGCGCTGCCCGCGATCGTGCCCTCCGGCGAACGCGGCACGCCGTCCTCCGCCAGCAGCACGTCCGCGCCACCGAGCTGGTAGCGGCCGGGCGGCATGCCCGCGGCGGCCACGGCGTCCGTGACCAGCGCGACCCGGTTCCCGGCGGCGTTGAAGACCAACCGGCAGACGTCCGGGCCGACGTGCGCCAGGTCCGCGATCAGCCCCAACGTGAACCGGTCGTCCACCAGCGCCACGCCCGGCACGCCCGGCTCGCGGTGGCCGAGCGGGCGCTGGGCGTTGAACAGGTGCGTCACCATGCGGGCGCCCGCCTCGGCGGCGGCCCTGGTCTGCTCACCCGTCGCGTCGCTGTGCCCGACCGCGACCAGCACGCCCGCCGCCGCCAGCCTGCGCACGGCGTCCAGGCCGCCCGGCTGCTCGGGGGCGAGCGTCACCATGCGCAACGCCCGACGCAGCACCTCGTCGTCCAGCAGCAGGTCGATCTCGGCCGGGCCGGGCGCCACCATCAGCGCCGGGTCGTGCACGCCCGCGCGTTTCGGCGACAGGAACGGCCCTTCCAGGTGCACGCCGAGCGGCTTGGCGCCCGCGTGCCGCGTCAGGGTGGCCGACGCCGCCAGCACGGCGTGCGCCTGGCGTATCGCCACCGGCACCGGCGCGGTGATCAGGGTCGGCAGGAAGCGGGTCACCCCCGTTCGTGGGAGCGCTCTCGCCACTGCGGCCATGCCTTCGGGGTCCACCTCGGCGAAGTCGACCCCGACCGCCCCGTTGACCTGCACGTCCACCAGGCCCGGGGTGAGCAGGCCGTCGGTCAGCACCTCGGCGCCGTCGGGTGGTGAACCCGCGACGACCTCGACGATCCGGCCCGCCCTCAACCTCAGGCTGACGGGACCGGTGATGGTCCGACCGAGCAGTGCTCGCGGAGCTGCGACAACCGTGTCCAAGGTCCCTCCTCAAATGGTCCAGACCATTATGGCCGGAAGTGGTGGACGCCGTCACGTATGGTTATAAGATAACCGAATAGAGTAAAGGTGGGTGAATGCTTCGCCGCCCGGCGCGGTCGGCCTCGCGGCGCTTCGGCGTGGCTCATACTTGGCGCCAGACATCCGAGGTCTAGCTGACGAGTCGAGGGCCGCCGTGGCAGTTACCGACGACGCCATCCTGCGCGTCAAGGAGATGATCGTCTCGGGCGAGCTGAAGCCGGGCGACCGACTGCCGCGGGAAGCCGACCTCGCCGGGCGGCTCGGGTTGTCGCGGAACTCGCTGCGCGAGGCGGTCAAGGCGTTGTCGCTGGTCAGAGTGCTGGACGTGCGGCAGGGCGACGGCACGTACGTGTCCAGCCTGCGTGCCGACGACCTGCTGGGCGCGTTGTCGTTCGTGCTCGACCTGCACCGGGGCGAGGACTCCGTGCTGGAGGTGCTGCAGGTGCGCCGCATCCTCGAACCGGCGGCGGCGGCGATGGCGGCGCAGCGCGTCGGGCCGGACGAGGTCGCGGCGCTGCGGGCGTTGTGCGACGCCGCCGAGTCCGCCCGGTCGGTGGAGGAGCTGGTCGAGCACGACCTGGAGTTCCACCGCGCCGTCGCGCGGGGTTCGGGCAACGCCTACCTGTCCCAACTGCTGGACACCCTCGCCGGCCCGACCGTCCGGGTCCGCATCTGGCGCGGCATCACGCAGGGCGGCGCGGTCGACCGGACCGTCGCCGAGCACCGTGCCATCGTCGACGCCCTGGCCGCCCACCAACCCGAACTGGCCCGTTCGTGGTCGACGGTGCACGTGGCGGGCGTCGAGCAGTGGCTGGCGGACCTGACGTGACGGCCGGCGGGACCGACTCGGGAGTGCCGACGAGCGGCCGGAAAGCGTCCGCCGACCGTTGCCGCCGATGCCTGAGCGTTGAACTCGGGGGTCCTGAACGTAGGACACGGTCGTTCTGAACGTAGGACTCTCGCGTTCTGAACGTAGGACTCGCGCGGGGTCAGGGGGTTGGGCGCAGGCGCAGGCCGTGCATGCCGCCGTCGACGGCGAGGACGGTGCCGGTGGTGGAGCCGGAGAGCGGGCCGGCCAGGTAGGCGATGGCGCCCGCGACCTCGTCCGCCGTGACCAGCCGCCCGTGCGGTTGCCTGGCCTCCAACGCGGCCCGCTCGGCGGCCGGGTCCGCCGCCGAGTCGAGCAGGCGGCCCACCCACGGGGTGTCCGCCGTGCCCGGCGCCACCGCGTTCACGCGGATGCCCTCGCGCACGTGGTCCGCGGCCATGGCCAACGTCAACGCGTGCACCGCGCCCTTGCTCGCCGAGTACAGCGCGCGTTGCGGCAGGCCGGCCCAGGCCGCGATGGAGCCGGTGTTCACGATCGCCGCCGACGGCGACCTGCGCAGGTGCGGCAGCGCGGCGCGGGCGACCCGGGCCATGCCGACCACGTTCACGTCCAGCACGCGCAGCCACTCGTCGTCCGGGTTCGCGGTCACGTCGCCCTGCGCGCCGACGCCCGCGTTGTTCACCACCACGTCGAGCCGGCCGAACCGCTCGACCACCTCGTCGATCGCGGCGCGCACCGACCCGTCGTCGGCGACGTCCGCCCTCATCCCGTGCAACGGCGGGTCGACCCGGGGGTCCAGGTCCAACGCCACCGCGGTCGCGCCCCGCGCGGCCAGCAACCGCGCGGTGGCCAGGCCGATGCCCGACGCGCCACCGGTCACCACCGCGACCAGTCCTGCGAACTCGCTCACCGCTCCTCCTCCAGCTCCGTCCACACCGGACCGTCGGGGTACCGGTAGTCGGTCAGGGTCCGCTCCCGCAGCCGGGCCGAGAAGCCGGGCTCGGCGGGTGCGACGTACCGGCCACGACGCACCACGGCCGGGTCCGTGAAGTGCTCGTGCAGGTGGTCGACCCACTCGACGACCCGGTCCTCCAGCGACCCGGACACCGCCACGAAGTCGGCCATCGCCAGGTGCCGGACCAGTTCGCACAGGCCGACGCCGCCCGCGTGCGGGCACACCGGCACGCCGAACTTCGCCGCCAGCAGCAGGATCGCCACGTTCTCGTTCACGCCGCCGACCCGGCACGCGTCGAGCTGCACCACGTCCGCCGCCCGGGCCTGGAGCAGCTGCTTGAACACCACCCGGTTCTGCACGTGCTCGCCGGTGGCGACCTTGATCGGGCTCAACGCCGCCGCGATGGCGGCGTGCCCGAGGACGTCGTCCGGTGACGTGGGCTCCTCGATCCAGTACGGGTCGAACGGCGCCAGCTCACGCATCCACGCGATGGCCGTGCCGACGTCCCACCGCTGGTTGGCGTCCACGGCGATGCGCACGTCCGGGCCGACGACCTCGCGGGCCAACCTCATCCGCCGCACGTCGTCGGCCAGGTCGCCGCCGACCTTCAGCTTGATCATGTCGAACCCGTCGGCCAACGCCCGCCGCGCCAGGTCGGCCAGCTTGTCGTCGGCGTAGCCGAGCCAGCCCGGCGACGTCGTGTAGGCCGGGTAGCCGTCCCGGACCAGCGCTTCCGCCCGTTCGGCGCGCCCCGGCTCGGCGCGGCGCAGGATGGCGAGCGCCTCGTCCGGGGTGAGCGCGTCGGACAGGTAGCGGAAGTCGACCAGGCCGACGATCTCCTCCGGCGTCATGCCCGACAGGAACCGCCACAGCGGCAGGCCCGCGCGCCGCGACGCCAGGTCCCACGCCGCGTTGACCACCGCGCCGAGCGCCATGTGCGCGACGCCCTTCTCCGGCCCCAGCCACCGCAGCTGGGAGTCCCCGACGAGGTCGAAGTACCACGCGGCCAGGTCGGCGGCGGTCTCCGGCACGGGCCGGCCGACCACGTGGTGCGCCAACGACCGGATCGCGGCGGCCTGCACGTCGTTGCCGCGCCCGATGGTGAACGCCAGCCCGCACCCCTCCGGACCGCCCGACGTGCGCAGCACGACGTAGGCGGCGGAGTAGTCCGGATCGGGGTTCATCGCGTCCGACCCGTCCAGCTCCCGCGAGGTCGGGAACCGGATGTCGAGCACGTCCAGCGCGACGACCCGGTCCGCCCCCGTGGTCATCTCACGCCTGCCCGAGCGTCTGCCGCTGCCTGCCCAGCCCGTCGATCTCCAGCTCCACCACGTCGCCCGCCCGCAGGTACGGCTTCGGCTCCGGGTGGCCGAGCGCGACCCCGGCCGGCGTGCCGGTGTTGATGACGTCACCCGGTCGGAGGACGAGGAACCAGCTCAGGTAGCGGACCAGCTCGGCCACCGGGAAGATCATGTTCTTGGTGGACGAGTCCTGTCGCGGCACACCGTTGACCCACAGCCGCATGCCGAGCGCCTGCGGGTCGTCGACCTCGTCCGCGGGCACGAGGAAGGGGCCGAGGGGGTTGAACGTCTCGCAGTTCTTGCCCTTGTCCCACTGCCCGCCGCGTTCGAGCTGGAACTCGCGCTCGCTGACGTCGTGGGACAGCGCGTACCCGGCGATGCAGGTCAGAGCCTCTTCGGTGGAGTCGAGGTACCGGGCCGTGCGGCCGATGACCACGGCGAGCTCGACCTCCCAGTCCGTCTTCACCGACCGGCGCGGCACCAGCACCTCGTCGTTCGGGCCGACGATCGTGTCCGGCGTCTTGAGGAACACCACCGGCTCGGCCGGCAGCGGCAGCCCGGTTTCCTCCGCGTGGTCGCGGTAGTTGAGGCCGATGCAGACGAGCTTGCCGACCCCCGCGACCGGCGGCCCGATCCGCACGCCGTCGTCCACGATCGGGTGGAGTTCGCCGGCGGCCAGTGCGGCTCGGGCGCGGGCGATGCCGTCGGCCGCGAGGAACGCGCCGGTCACGTCGTCGGTCACCGGGGTCAGGTCGTACGTGACGCCGTCGTCGGCGCGGACGGCGGGTCGTTCGGAGCCCAACGGTCCCAGGCGCAGCAACTGCACGGCAGGTCCTCCTCAACAGTCCGGTCGACAGATCGGATGTATAGCGCTCCTCCGTGGCTCCGTCTAGAGGACGCCCGGTTAGTGGTCCGATGAATTCCGGTTATGAAAGGTCGCGATGACACTCCATCGCGCGGTGTGGGCGTCCACCGCCACCGCCGCACTGCTCGGCACGCTCCTCGTCGGCAGCGCCTCGGGAGCCGATCCGGCGGCCAGACCGCTGCCGCCCGCCCGCGCCGATCACGCACGCACCGGCCACGCGGGCGAGGGCCATGCGGGCGAGGGCCATGCGGGCGAGGGCCGCACGGGTGAGGGGTCTGCCGAGCGGGTCGGGTCGACGCTCGCCCGCGCCACCGGGCCGGTCACCGCGTTCGTCGAGCTGACCACGACCCCGGCCACCAGGGCTTACGGCGATGAGAAGGCACGCGGCGGGCACGACCCCGCGGCGGCGGCCCGGGCGGCTCGGCGGCACGTCGACGTGCAGGCCGACCGGGTGCTGACCGCGTTGCGGGGCAAGGACTCCACCACCCGCGAGGTCGCCAAGACGCGCAACGCGGTGCCGGGCGTCCTGGTCACCGCCGACGCCGCGAGCCTGCGCGGGCTGACCGCGTTGCCCGAGGTCAAGTCCGTGCGGCGGACCGTGCCGAAGTCGGTGCGCAACGCGGGCGCGGCCGAGCTGACGCGCGCCGCGCAGGTGTGGCGGGACACCGGCCGCTACGGCGAGGGCCTGCGCATCGGCGTCATCGACACCGGCATCGACTACACGCACGCCGACTTCGGCGGCCCCGGCACCGCCGCCGCCTACGACGCCGTCGACCGCACCGCGCCGTGGACGCCGACGGCGAAGGTCGTCGGCGGCCACGACTTCGCGGGCGACGCCTACGACTCGACCACGCCGGAGCAGGCGGTGCCCGCGCCCGACCCGAACCCCCTGGACTGCCAGAACCACGGCACGCACGTCGCGGGCACGGCCGCCGGGTACGGCGAGAACGCCGACGGCACGCCGTTCACCGGCGACTACTCGGCGCTGACGCCGCAGGACGTGGCGGGCATGAGGATCGGACCCGGCACCGCGCCGAAGGCGTCGCTGTACGCGTTGAAGGTGTTCGGCTGCCGGGGGTCGACCGAGCTGGTCGGGCAGGCCCTCGACTGGTCGCTCGACCCGGACGGCGACGGCGACTTCGGCGACCACCTCGACGTGGTGAACCTGTCGCTGGGCGGCGACTTCAGCGGTCAGGACGACCCGGACAGCCTGTTCGTGCGCAAGGTCGTCGAGCACGGCGTGGTGGTGGTCGCGGCGGCGGGCAACGGCGGCGACCTCTACGACGTCGGCGGCTCGCCCGCGAACACGCCCGAGGCGTTGTCGGTGGCCAACACGCGGGACGCGTTCGCGCTGCTCGACGGCGTCGAGGTGGCGGGCGCGCGGCAGGCCGGGCAGTACAGCAAGAGCTACCGCGGGTACGCCGGGCTGGACGTGACGCTGCCCGTCGTGCCGGTGGCCGACCCGGCGAACGTCGACGGGTGCGCGCCGATCGCCGAGGACCTGAACGGCCGGTTCGTGTGGCTGGAGTGGGACGAGGACGACGCGACGCGCGAGTGCGGCTCGGGCGCGCGCACCGACAACGCCGAGGCGGCGGGCGCGGAAGGCGTGCTGCTCCCCGCCACCAGTGACCACTTCAAGGCGGCCATCGCGGGCAACGCGGGCATCCCGGTGTTCCAGTTCACCCGTGCCGCGACCGACGCCGTGCGGCCCGCGTTGACCGGCGGCACGCTCCAGGTGCGGATGCTCGGCTCGCTGCGCAACGCCGTGCCGACGACGACGCCGACCCTGGCCGACACGATGACGCCGTCGTCCTCGCGCGGGTCGCGTGGCGCGACGGCGGCCAAGCCGGACGTGGCCGCGCCCGGCGACACGATCGTGTCCGCGTCGGTCGGCACGGGCTCCGACGCGGTGAGCATGGGCGGCACCTCCATGGCCGCGCCGCACGTGGCGGGCATCGCCGCGCTGGTGCGCGAGGCGCGTCCGGAGTGGACGGTCGAGGAGGTCAAGGCGGCGATCATGAACACGGCGACCGGCGACGTGACCGACGGCGACGACCACACCACCGGCACGCCCGAGGCGCCGATGCGGGTCGGCGCGGGCCGGGTGGACGCGCTGGACGCCGTCGGCGTCGACCTGCTGGCCATGGTCGCGGACGACCCGGGCACGGTGGGCGTGTCGTTCGGGCCGGTCGAGGCGGCGTCGACGCTGAGGGTGGCCAAGACGGTGGAGGTGGTCAACAAGTCGGGCCGGCCGCGCACGGCGTTCTTGTCCTACGAGGCCGCGACGACCGTGCCGGGCGCGACGTTCGGCGTGTGGCCGCCGGCGGTCGTCGTGCCGGCGGGCGGGACCGCGTCGGTCGAGGTGGAGCTGACCGTCACGCCCGAGGAGCTGCGGAAGGTCGCCGACCCGACGATCGAGGAGGTGCAGGCGGACGTGGCGCGGCAGTTCCTGGCCGAGGCGTCCGGGCGGCTGCTCGTCCGGTCCGGCGACCGCACGCTGCGGGTGCCGGTGTACGCGGCGCCGAAACCGGTCGCGGACGTGGCGGCGGTCGACCGCGGTGACGGCACGGTCGAGCTGGGCGGGCGCGCGCTGGACCAGGGCGAGGGCGACGAGGCCTACCGGTCGTTGGTGAGCGTGGTCGAGTTGCAGGGCGCCAGCCCGGAGCTGCCCGACTGCGCGGACGAGGTGCAGGTCGACTGCGCGGTCAACGGCTCGGCCAGGGGCGGTGACCTGCGGTACGTCGGGGCGGGCGTCGGGGCCGGGATGCTCGCGTTCGGGGTGGTGACCTGGCACGACTGGGTCACGCTCGGCCTGTCCAACAGCCCGGAGATCCGGATCGACACCAACGGCGACGGCGTGCGCGACTACACCGTGCGCGCGGCGAAGCCGAGCGTGGGCGAGGTCGTGACGGCCGACGTGTGGCTGGCGCGGACCGTGCGCGAGGCGGACGGCGAGGTCGTGGACGAGCAGCCGCTCAACGGCCACTACGGCGACGTGGACACCAACGTGATGGACAGCGACGTGGTGGTGCTGCCGGTGTCGTTGGCCGCGTTGGGGATCGACCCGGCGGCCGGCGGCGCGCCGTTGACCTACACGGTCGTGACGTCCGGGAACTACCCGGCGCCGGGCAACGCGGACGGGCTCGTGGACCGGATCGCCACGCCGATGGCGTTCGACCCGCTGCGGCCGGGGCTCGGGGTCGAGGACGGGGTGTCGTTCGTGGCCGAGCCGGGTGCGGTGCTGCGGGTGCGGCGGGGTGGGTCCGCGGTGGGCGGCAGCCTGCTCCTCCTGCACCACCACAACGCGTCCGGCGACCGCGCGCAGGTGCTCGCGGTGCGCTGACCGCTGTTCCCGCTGTTCCGGCCGTTACCTTCGTTACCGAGAGCCAGGTCCGGCACAACCCGGTTGGGTGTGCCGGACCTCGTTCGTGCTGGGCATACTCGGGCGAATGGGTTTCGTGGTGGGTCTGGACGCGGGCGGCACGAGCACCCGGGCGTTGGTGCTCGACCTGGACGGCGCCCGGCGCGGCGCCGGGGTGGCCGGCGGCGCGAACCCCAACTCCCACCCGCCGGAGCTGGCCGCAGCGCACGTGCGGCAGGCGTTGACGGCGGCGTTGGACGGGTTGGACCCGGCGAAGGTCGAGTCGGGCGTGCTGGGCATGGCCGGGTCGAGCAAGCTGCTCAGCGACCCGGCGGTGGCGGCGTTGTTCGAGGCGGCGTGGGCGGGCGCGGGGCTGCGGTGCCCGATGCGGGTGATCACCGACTGCGAGGCGGCGTTCGCGACCGGCTCGGCGTCGCCCGACGGGACCGTGCTGGTGGCCGGGACGGGGTCGATCGCGGCCCGGATCGAGCACCACGAGCTGGTGTCGACGGCCGGCGGGTACGGCTGGCTGCTGGGTGACGAGGGGTCGGCGTTCTGGCTGGGGCGTGAGGCGGTGCGGGCGACCCTGGTGGCGTTGGAGCAGGACTCGCCGGACGCGCTGACGACCGCCGTGCTGGCGCGTGCCGGCATCCCCGACGTGCCCGACGTGCCCCGCCGCGAGCGTTGGCGGCGGTTGATCACGGTGGCCAACGACGCCGCGCCGATCGCGTTGGCGACCTACGCGCCCCTCGTGACGGCGAACGCCTCGGCCCCGTCGGCCGACCGGATCATCACCGCCGCCGTGCGCACCCTGGCCGACCTGGCGGAGGCCGCCCGTCCGTCCGACGACCACTCCCCCGTCGTGCTGATGGGCAGCCTGGTCCACGCCCACCCGCTGGGCGCGCGCCTGAAGCTCGAACTGGCCGGCCGCACCTCGGCCACCGTCACCGTCGCCACCGAGGGCGCCGCCGGCGCCGCCTGGCTGGCCGCCGTGAAAGTCCTGGGCGACTCCGCCCCCCGCCCCACCTGACCCCGCGAGGGGTCAAGGGGTGCGGGGGTGGCGGAGGCCCGGGTGGTCGGTGGGCAGGGTTCGGCGGAGGACCCACCAGCTCACGGCGATGCACGCCACCTGGAGCGGCCAGGTCAGGGCGACGCGCATGACGCCCAGCAGGACCACCTCGCCGGCCAGCCACAGGGCGCCGAAGACGAGCACGCGCAGGAGGTACTGGCCCACCCACGGCCACGACGCGTAGCGGTACGCGCGGAGCAGGTCGGGGTCGCGTCGCCAGCGGGACCTCTGGCCGGTGACCAGGCCGACCACCACCCCGAGCAGCGGCCAACGCAGGACGATCGAGACGGCCCAGACCAGGGCTGACGCGGCGTTGAGGAAGATCTGCACGAGGAAGAAGTCCTGGGCCCGGCCCGTCTGCAACGCGATGTACGCGGCGACCACGACCAGTGCCACCGAAGCCAGCAGCGCCCGGGGACGGCTGCCCAGGACCACCCGCACCAAGCCGACGACCACACCGCAGGCGACGGCCGCCAGGGCGCCGGCGGCGATGGAACTCCCGCCCAGCAGCCACCCCAGGACGAACGCCAACGGCGGCAGCGAGGCGTCCAGCGCCCCGCCCCGCCCGCCCAGCAGCGAGGCCAACGACTCCTGACGCGTGTCGGTCATACCTCCAGGGTGCCTTAGGCCTGCCTAACCCAGGTAACGGACCCGTCTCGGGCCATTGACCCCCGTGAGGCCCGTCACTACCGTCTCCACGAAATCGTCTGGAAAGTTACCAGACAGGAACGCCCGACACGGACAGGAGACCCGATGCGAGCCGGGAGCCCGAGGCTGCTGCGCGAGATCAACGACCGCGCCGCCATCGAGGCGCTGCTCCGCAACGGCCCGCTGACCAGGGCGGAGCTCGAAGGGATCATCGGCCTGTCCAAACCGGCCACCGCGCAGCTCCTCACCCGCCTCGAAGAAGAAGGCACGGTCCTGCGCGACGGTCTGCGCGGCGGCGGGCGCGGCCCACGCGCGCAGCTGTGGAAGGTCAACGGCGCGCTGGCCCACGTCGCCGCCATCTCCCTCACCCCCGACGCGGTCGACGTCGCCATCGCCGACATCTCCGGCGCCACGCTCACCGAACACCGCGCGCCCATGCCGAAGACCGGTGTGCTGGAGGCGTTCCGCGGCGCGGTCGCGAAGGCCGTGGCCCAAGCCGGCCTGACCACCGACGCCCTGCACCACGTGGTCGTGGGCAGCCCCGGGGCGGTGGACCCGACGACCGGTCGCCTCAACTACGCGCCGCACATGCCGGAGTGGGAGAACAAGAACATCCCCGAGGAGCTCGAAGCCCTCCTCGACACCCCCGTCACGGTCGAGAACGACGTCAACCTGGTCGCGCTGGAGGAGATGATCGCCGGCCGGGCCGTGGGCGTGCGGAACTTCGTCCTGCTCTGGCCCGCCGACGCGGTGGGCGCGGCCGCCGTGGTCAACGGCGTGCTGCTGCGCGGCGCGACCGGCGGCGCGGGCGAGATCGACGCCATGCGGGTGCCCGACCACGCGCACGCCGACACGGGAACCGAGCGCACCGGCAGCCGTTACGGCGACCTGCTCGACAGCCCCAGCGTCGCCCGCCTGGCCCACGCCCACGGTGTGTCCGCGCGCACCGGGCAGGTCGCCGTGGAGAAGGCGTTGAGCGAGGGGCCGGCCGGCCGGGAGTTCCTGGTCGACCTGGCCCGCCGGGTCGCGACCGGCGTGGCGAACGTGGTCGCCGTGCTCGACCCCGAACTGGTGCTGCTCTCCGGCGAGATCGCGCAGGCGGGCGGCACGACGCTCGCCGACCTCGTCGCCGCCGAGCTGCGCCGCCTGGTGGTGCCCCGCACCCCCGTCGAACTCGCCCTGGTGACCGGGAAACCGGTGCGCTCCGGCGCGCTGCACTCCGCGTTGTCCGTCGTCAGGGAACAGGTGTTCGGTCTGCCCGCCGCC
Source organism: Actinosynnema sp. CA-299493 (assembly GCF_050946825.1). Classification (NCBI taxonomy): domain Bacteria; kingdom Bacillati; phylum Actinomycetota; class Actinomycetes; order Pseudonocardiales; family Pseudonocardiaceae; genus Actinosynnema; species Actinosynnema sp. CA-299493. The sequence goes on along the minus strand of NZ_CP191993.1, from coordinate 443,533 downwards.
ACGACCGAACCCTTCCGCGGTCCGAGCCGGCAGGGCGGGACCGCACCGGGCACGTCGACATGAAGGAGAGCACATGCGCAAGCTCCACCGCGCGGCGTTGCTGTGCGTGGCCGCGGCGGTATCCCTGACCGCTTGCGCGGCGGGCTCCGGCCGGCAGGCCGACCAGTCGGGACCGGCGGCGGCGCCCGGCGAGGGCGACGAGTTCTCGTTGACCGTCTGGAGCAACTACTCCGGCCGTGAGCAGGCCGAGGTCACCAAGGCCCTGGAGAGCTTCAAGGAGAAGTTCCCCAACGCCCGGATCGAGCACGAGGGCAGCCAGGACGACGACAAGATCACCGCGGGCATCCGCGGCGGCAACCCGCCGGACGTGGCCCTGTCGTTCACCACCGACAACCTCGGCCAGTTCTGCACCAGCGGCTCGTTCCAGGAGCTCAAGCCCTACGTCGAGCGCGACGGCGTCGACCTCGGCCAGATCCCGGACGCGGTCCGCTCCTACACCGAGCACGAGGGCAACCGCTGCGCGATGCCGCTGCTCAGCGACGTGTACGGGCTGTACTACAACAGGGACATGCTCGCCGAGGCCGGTATCGGCGCGCCGCCCAGGACGACGGCCGAGCTGCTCGACTTCGCCAAGCGCACGACGAAGAAGGCGGCGGACGGCTCGATCGAGGTCGCGGGCTTCCTGCCGACCATGCTGTTCTACGCCAACCGCCCGCCGATCTGGGCGCCGAACTTCGGCGCGGAGTGGGAGACCCCGGACGGCAGGTCGGGCCTGGCCACGCCGGAGTGGGCGGAGATGCTGACGTTCCAGAAGGAGCTCGTCGACTTCTACGGCTACGACAACCTGGAGCGGTTCCGGGCCGGGCTGGGCCAGGAGTACTCGAACGACCACGCGTTCCACCAGGAGAAGATCGCCATGATGATCGACGGCGAGTACCGCACGGCGTTCTTGAAGGACCAGGCTCCGGACGTCCGGTTCGGCACCGCGCCGTTCCCGACGGTCAAGCCCGAGCTGTACGGCACCGGCTTCACCACCGGCACCATCATGGGCATCCCGAAGGGCGCGAAGAACCCCGGCGCGGCGTGGGAGCTGATCAAGCACCTGTCGTTCGACACCGACACGATCGTGGACCTGGCCAACGGGATCAAGAACATCCCGAGCACGAAGGCCGCGCTGACCGACCCGCGCCTCGAAGTGGACGAGAACTTCAGGACGTTCATCGACCTGGCCACGTCGGGCAGGTTGCGGGGCAACCCGGTGACGCCCATCGGCGACGCGCACATCAAGGCGATCGGCGACTTCGCCACGTCGTGGCAGGCGGGCGCGGTGCCCGACCTGATGGCCGGGCTGGCGGAAGTCGACCAGCAGATCGACGACCGGATCGCGAAGAGCGGCAGGTAGGCGTGACGGCCACGCTGGAGCGCGTGGACGTGGCGCGGACCGCCCCGGCCAAGGGGCGGTCCCGGGCCCGCGCCCGCCACCGCCTGACCGTGCTGGCGTTCATGGCGCCCGCGATCCTCGGGTTCGCGTTGTTCTTCGGCTACCCGCTGGTCGCCACGATCTGGTTCTCGTTCACCAGGTACGACCTGATCAACCCGCCGGAGTGGGTCGGCTGGGAGAACTACGCCTACATGTTCTCCGACGAGCTGTTCCGCACCGCGGTCTACAACACGTCGTGGTTCGTGGTGGTGCTGACCGTCGCACGCGTGGTGTTCGCCCTGGGTGTCGCTTCGGTGATCGCCCGGCTGAAGTCGGGCGTGGGGCTGGTGCGCACGTTGTGCTACCTGCCCTCGCTGGCCCCGCCGGTCGCGGCGACGTTGGTGTTCTTCCTGGTGCTGAGGCCGAACGAGGGGCCGCTGGACTCGCTGCTCGGGTGGTTCGGGGTCGACGGGCCGTTGTGGTTCGCCGATCCGGTGTGGGCGAAGCCGGGGATCGCGGCGGTCGTGCTGTGGGTGTCCGGCGATCTGATGATCATCATCCTGGCGGCGGTCCTGGACGTGCCGCAGGAGCAGTACGAGGCCGCCGCGCTGGACGGCGCGGGGCCGGTGCGGCGGTGGTGGCACATCACGCTGCCGACGATCTCCCCGGTGCTGGCGTTCGGGGTGGTGAACTCGATCATCCTGGCGTTGCAGCTGTTCACGCAGGCCGTGGTGGCGGGGTCGGCGGCCAGCGGGTCGGCGGACGTGACCGGGTCGACGAAGGTGCTCGGGTTCCCGGAGAACTCGACGTTGACGTTCCCGGTGTGGCTCTACACGCAGGGGTTCAGGTACTTCGACATGGGTTACGCGGCGGCGATGGCGACGGTGCTGTTCGTGATCTCGTTCGCGGCGACGGCGTTGTTGGTGCAGCGGATGCGCAGGGCGTCGTACCAGGAGGAGTCGTGACGGCGGCGGTCGGTGTGGTTGGGGTGCGGAGGGCGCGGAGGGCGCGGAGGCCGTTCGCGTGGCGCAGGACGCTGGACTGGGTGGCGGTGCACAGCCTCGGGTTGGCGTTGGGGTTGATGTTCACGCTGCCCGTCGTCTTCGTGTTCCTGACGGCGGTCATGTCGGACAGCCAGGCGTTCACGAAGGACCTGTGGCCCCGCGAGTGGCACTGGGGCAACTTCCTGGAGGTGTTCGAGCAGGCCCCGCTGCTGACGTACTTCGGCAACAGCATGATGTACTCGCTGCTGGCCACGGCGGGCATGCTGATCAGCTCGATCCCCGCGGCGTACGCGTTGGCGAAGCTGCGGTGGCGCGGGCGGAACGTGGTGTTCCTGCTGGTGGTGGGCGCGATGATGCTGCCGCCGCAGGTCGTGGCCGTGCCGCTGTACGACACGTGGTCGAGCCTCGGGCTGACGGGCACGCTGTGGCCGTTGATCGCGCCGTACTTCCTGTTCGACGCCTTCAGCATCTTCCTGCTGCGCCAGTTCATCCTGACCATCCCGCAGTCCTACGTGGACGCGGCGCGGGTGGACGGCTGCACGGAGCTCCAGGCGCTGCTGCGGGTAGTCGTGCCGATGGCGCGGCCGGGGATCGCGGCGACCGCGCTGTTCTGCTTCCTCTACACCTGGAACGACTACTTCGGACCGCTGCTCTACACGAGCGAGAAGCCGGACCGGTGGACGCTGTCGTTGGCGCTGTCCTCGTTCAAGGGCATGCACCACGTGCAGTGGAACCTGGCGATGGCCGTCACGTTGCTGATCATGGTCCCGGCGGTGGTGCTGTTCGCGTTCGCGCAGCGCTCCTTCGTCAGGGGCATCACGTTCACGGGGGTCAAGGGGTGAAGCTCACCGTTGTCGGTGGCGGGTCGACGTACACGCCGGAGCTGGTCGACGGGATCGCGGGGCGGCGGACCAGCCTCGCGGTGGACGAAATCGCGCTCGTGGACCCGGACGTGTCACGGCTGGAGGTGGTCGGCGCGTTCTCGCGGCGGTTGCTGGAGCACGCCGGGCACCCGGCGCGGGTGACGACGACCACCGACCTGGAACGCGGCGTCGACGGCGCATCGGCGGTGTTGTTGCAGCTCAGAGTGGGCGGGCAGGCGGCACGGGCGTCGGATGAGACGTTCCCGCTGGTGTGCGACTGCGTCGGGCAGGAGACGACCGGCGCGGGCGGGCTGGCCAAGGCGCTGCGGACCGTGCCGGTGGTGCTGGACATCGCGCGGCGGGTGCGGGAGGTGGCGGGTGACGCCTGGATCGTGAACTTCACCAACCCGGTGGGGATCGTGACGCGCGCGCTGCTGGCCGAGGGGCACCGGGCGGTCGGGCTGTGCAACGTGGCGATCACGTTCCAGCGGTGGACGGCGGGGCTGCTCGGGGTCGAGCCGGAGTCGGTGCGGCTGGAGCACGTCGGGCTCAACCACCTGAGCTGGGAGACGGGCGTGTTCGTCGACGGCGTCGACCGGCTGCCGGAGCTGCTGACCCGGCACGGTGAAGCGATGGCCGAGCACCTCGGGCTGCCCGCGTCGCTGATGCGGCGGTTGGGGATGGCGCCGTCGTACTACCTGAAGTACTTCTACGACCACGACGAGGTGGTGCGCGAGCAGAAGACCGAGCCGCCGCGCGCCGAGGTGGTGGCCGGGGTGGAGAAGGAGCTGCTGGACTTGTACGGGGACGTGGCGGTGGTGACGAAGCCGGCGCAGCTCGCGCAGCGCGGGGGCGCGTACTACTCGGAGGCGGCCGTGCAGCTGGTGCACGCGTTGACGGGCGGTTCGGGGGCGGAGCAGCACGTGGTGAACGTCCGCAACGGCGGCACGCTGCCGTTCCTGCCCGCGGACGCGGTGATCGAGGTGCCGGCGGTGGTGCGCGGCAGCGGCGCGACGCCGTTGCCCGTGCCGCCCGTGCCGCCGTCGGTGGCCGGGTTGATCGCGCACGTGACGAGCTACGAGCACCTGGCGTTGGACGCGGCCGTGCGCGGTGGGCGTGACCGGGTGGCGGACGCGTTGCTCGCGCACCCGTTGGTCGGGCAGCACGCGGTGGCCGAGAGGTTGGCCGACGAGCTCGTGGCGCGCAACGCGGACTTCCTGCCGTGGGCGAGGGGATCGGTGTGACCGACCGGGTGCTCGCCATCGACGGCGGGAACAGCAAGACGGCCGTGGCGCTGGTGGACGTGGACGGGCGGGTGCTCGCCCGGGTGCGCGGGCCGGGGGCGTCGCCGCAGCACCTGGGGGTGGCGCGGAGCCTGGAGGTGTTCGACGGGTTGGTGCGGGAGGTGGCGGGGTTGGCGGGGGTGGCGGGTGGCGGGGTGATCGCCGCTCACACGGCGGCCTACCTGGCCGGTGCGGACCTGCCCGAGGAGGAGCGCGCGCTGCGGGTGGCGGTCGAGGCGCAGGGGTGGTCGAGGACGTCCGTGGTCGGGAACGACACGTTCGCGCTGCTCAGGGCCGGTACGGCGGACGGGATCGGGGTGGCGGTGGTGTGCGGGGCGGGCATCAACTGCGTGGCGGTCGCGCCGGACGGGCGGACGCACCGGTTCCCGGCGCTGGGGCACATCTCGGGCGACTGGGGCGGCGGCGGTCACCTCGGGTCGGAGGCGTTGTGGCTGGCGGTGCGGGCCGAGGACGGCCGGGGCGAGCCCACGGCGTTGCTGGACGCGGTGGTCGCGCACTACGGGACGGCGACGGTGGCCGAGGCGGTGCGGCGGCTGCACTTCGGGGAGGTGGAGGCCGACCCGAACGCCCTGTGCCCGGTGCTGTTCGAGGTGGCGGCCGGTGGTGACGCGGTGGCGCGGTCGGTGGTGGACCGGCTGGTGGAGGAGGTCGTGCTGCTGGCGCGGGTGTCGTTGACGCGGTTGGGGCTGCTGGCGGAACCGGTGGACGTGGTGCTCGGCGGCGGGGTGCTGACCGGGACGGGCGGGGTGGTGGTCGACGCGGTGGCGGCGCGGTTGGGGGTGGTCGCGCCGGCGGCTCGGGTGCGGGTGGTGGACGTGCCGCCGGTGGTGGGGGCGGCGTTGCTGGGGTTGGACGTGGTGGGCGCGTCGCCAGGGGCGGAGGCGAGGTTGCGCGCGGCGTACGGGTCGGAGGTGCGGGTTGGGGTCGGAGGTGCGGGTGGGGGTCAGGTAGGCGAGGGGCAGAGTGATTTGCGACGCACTCTCGGCGGGCGAACCTGATGAATCACCCATTGCCGACACGGGTTCACACCACCGAGTGACACCTTGGTAACGGCGTCGCCAAGAGTCGGTGGCGTGGAGCGGACTTGGCGTTGCATGCTGTTCTGCGCGGTCATGGGGGTGCCGCGCGAAGTGGAGGGACGCATGGAGGGTTTGGACAGTTTCGTCGCGGTAGGGGACAGCTTCACCGAGGGGATGGACGACCCGGCGCCGAACGGGACGTACGTGGGGTGGGCCGACCGGCTGGCCGGGATGATGTCGGCCAAGCAGCGGGGCTTCCGGTACGCCAACCTCGCCATCCGGGGCAAGATGCTGCACGAGATCGTGGACGAGCAGATCCCGTTGGCGACGGCGTTGAAGCCGAAGCTGGTGACGTTCTGCGGTGGCGGGAACGACATCCTGGTGCCCGGGAGCGACGCGGACGCGGTGGCCGAGGTGTACGAGATCGCGGTGGCCGAACTTCGGGCGGCCGGCGCGGAGGTGGTCATCTTCACCGGGTTCGACCCGAAGCACACGCCGTTCCTGCGGTCGTTGCGCGGGAAGATCGCGATCTACAATAGCCACCTGTGGTCGGTGGCCGAGCGCTACCACTGCAAGGTGGTCGACCTGTGGTCGATGAACGTGCTGCACGACCGGCGCGCGTGGAGCGCCGACCGGCTGCACCTGTCGCCCGAGGGGCACCGGCGGGTGGCGTTGCGGGCGGCCGAGGTGCTGGGGGTCGAGACGGACGACGCGTGGAACACCCCTTGGCCGCCATTGGTCGACGAGGACTGGATGACGCAGCGGCGGCACGATTTGAAGTGGGCGCGGGAGCACGTGGTGCCGTGGATCGGGCGGCAGTTGCGGGGTGAGTCGATGGGTGACGGGGTGGTGCCGAAGCGGCCGGAGTTGTTGCCGGTTTGCGATTGACGGTTGGTGGGTGAGGTCCGGTGAGTCGGCGATTGGTGAGTCGGCTGCTGGGTGGTTGGGTTCGGCTCGATTTGACACGGGGCCCTTACGGGCACTCCAGGCAGGCCAAAGCCGGCAGGCCCGGCGGGGTGAAGCGTCCCGCCAAGCCTGCCGGCTTCGACCAGCCTAAAGCACCCGAACCCATGTCAAATCGGGCCTCGGTGGGGGTGCTGCGGGTCCGTTGTGGGCAGGTGGGTGGTGGCTGCCGGGGGTGCCGATTGCGTTTGAGCCGACTGGCCGGCGCTCTCCCCCGAACGCCGGCCAGTCGGGGTTTGGGTGGCTTCCCCCCTGGTTCCCCCTACCAAGAGCCACCCGGTGCCGACCGCGACTCGCTTGATCAGCGCGACTCCAAGTTTCCACGACTTCGTCAGGTCGAGCTAAACAGCGGCTAAACCTCGGAGGTCAAGGCTTCAAGAGCCGTTCGGACCAACATCGAGCGCGGGGAGCCCAGGCGTACGAACAACCGAAGCGATTCCGCGAGCTCCGCTTGTGCGGCAACGCGTTCTCCGCGTCTGGCCAGCACCGTGCCGAGCACCTGCCGGCCGAACGCCTCCTCGAACTGCATCGAGCCGCCGCGCGCCAGTTCCACGCCTTGTCGGGCGTGCTCCTCGGCCTCCGACAACTGGTCCAGTTCGGCGTAGAGCTCGGCCAGGTTGTTCATCGCCACCGCGTAGGCCCGTTCGTCGCCGTTCCGGTGGTAGATCTCCATTGCCAGGTATTGGTGCTGGGCCGCCGTTTCCCGGTGGCCGAGCCGTTGCTCCACTTGGGCCAGGTTGTTCAGCACCGTGGCTTCGCCGAGGGCGTCACCGTCCCGACGGGCCAGGTCCACGGCTTCGCGGTAGTGCCCCAGGGCTTCTTCCACCCGGTCCTCCGCGACCAGGGCCAAGGCGAGCTGGTCGAGGGTCATGACCAGGTAGCGGGGTTCGGCGGACTCCACGGCTATCCGGTGGGCCAGTCGGGCCTGGTCGAGGGTGCCGCGCAGGGTTCCGGCGCGGTTGTTGACGTCGTGCATGGCGTTCAGGACGAGCATCTCGCCGCGGCGGTCGCCGATCACGCGGGCCGAGGCGAGGCCGAACTCGGCCACGCCCTGCCACTCCCGGCTGACGAGCCTGGTCACGCAGTAGGTGTGGACCAGGCGCACGAGCTGCCAGACCTCCACGTGCAGGCCGGCCTCCGAGCCCGCGTGCACCAGGGCGATGACGTTGGACCACTCCTTGTCGAACCAGGACAGCGCCTGTGACGAGGTGGCGGGTTTCGACGTGGGCGAGACGCAGGTGAAGTCGAGGCCGTCCGACGCCGGTCTGATCAGGCGTCGCGCGTGGTCGCAGGCGCACAGGTAGTGGTCCATCAGGCGACGCAGGCCGCGTTCCCGGTGTTCGACCACGCCACGGGCGTAGAGGCGGACCAGGTCGTGCAGGACGAAGCCGCCGCGCCACTGCTCCACGAGGAGGTGCGCGTCGGCGAGGTCGGCCAGGCGGGCGGCGGCGGTGCCCAGGTCGATGTCGCAGACGGCGGCGATGGCGTGCGGGCTCACCCAGCGGCCGGGTACGAGGCCCGCGGCGCGGAACGTCTCCGCCAGTTCCGGCGGGAGGTTGCGGTAGGAGACGGCGAGGGCGCGTTCCACGCCGACGCCGGTGTCGGCGAGGTCGAGGGTGCGCAGGCGCACGGCGTCGTCGGAGAGCTGGGCGACCAGGGCCTCCACCGTCCACTCGGGACTGAAGACGAGCTTGGCGGCGGCGATGCGCAGCGCCAGGGGCAGGTTGCCGCAGAGTTCCGCCAGCATGCGGGTGGCCGCCGGTTCCTGGTCGGACAGCGGTTTCCCGACGACCTCGTCGACCAGGCGGACGGCCTCCTCTTCGGACAGCGTGTCCAGCGTGAGCATCCGGGCGCCGTTGCTGACGACCAGGGACTCCAGGCGCCTGCGGCTGGTCACGAGGACGACGGACCCGGCGCCGGGCGGCAGGAGCAGGCGCACGTGCTCGGGGTCCCAGGCGTCGTCCAGGACGACCAGCACGCGCCGCTTGGCCAGCACCGAGCGGTACAGGCCGACGCGGTCGTCCAGCTCACGGGGGACGCCGTCGGCGGGCACGCCGAGCGCGATCAGGAACCGGGTCAGGACCTCGGCGGGCTCGACCGGGTCGCGGCCGGGGGCGAAGCCGTTCAGGGAGGCGAAGAGGAGGCCGTCCGGGAACTGCTCGGCCCGGCGGTGGCCCCAGGTGACGGCGAGCTCGCTCTTGCCGATGCCCGCCGCCCCGTTGACCACGGCGATGGTGGTGGCGGACAGGTCGCGCGCGTCGCACAGGCGGTCCAACCAGGCCAGTTCCTCGTCGCGACCGATGAAGCCGCTGGCCGCGGCGGGCAGCTGGGCCGGCACGACGACGCCGGGACGCGGCGGCACGAGGGCGGGTTCCGCCAGGCCGGGTGAGCTGAGCGCCGGGTCGTCGCGGAGCACCTGCTCGTGCAGCACGCGCAGGCCGGGGCCCGGGTCGATGCCGAGCTCGTCCACGACGCGCCGGTGGAAGCGCTGGTAGGCCTCCAGCGCGTCGGCGCGCTGGCCCGACCGGTACAGGGCGCGCATCATGTGGCCGACCAGCCGTTCCCGGAACGGGTGCTCGTTGACCAGCTGCCGCAGCTCGCCGACGAGTTCGAGGTGGCGGCCCAGTTCCAGCTCGGCCTCGATGCGCTCTTCCACTGCGGCAAGCCGAAGCTCCTCCAGGTCGGAGGTGACCGGGTCGCCCGGCACGTCCGCCAGCACCTGGCCGCGCCACAGGCCGAGCGATTCGCGCAGCAGCTGCGCGCGGATCGGCGCGGGCTTGCCGCGCGCGCTCGACACGAGCTGCCGGGCCCGGTGGAAGTCCAGCCGCCACGGGTCGACCGAGAGCTGGTAGCCGGGCGGGGTGGTGAGGATCCGCGCCGAGCCCGCCGGGTCGGCCTGCTCCAGCATCCGGCGCAGCCGCGACACGTAGCCGTGCACGATCGTCCTGGCCGTCGCGGGCGGTTCGTCGACCCACAGGCTGTCCACGATCTCGTCGATCGGGACGACGCGGTTGGCCTCCAGCACCAGCATCGCGAGCAGTCCGCGCATCCCCTTGCGACCGATGACGAGCTGCCGGCCGTCCGCGAGCACCTGCAACGGTCCGAGGACGCCGAACTCCAGCCCGCTCTTGCTCCGGTCGACCATGCCCCTCCCCCGCCTCGTGCGCTACGGCCCGGTCACTGGATCAGGTGCGCCGGACGTGCCGTTGGATACCTGTGAGTAAATGTTGCTTGCTCAACCAGTCGTGCTCCCCTGACCGGATGAGAGCACGGACGGCTAGGGTTCTGACCCCGGACGTCCCGGGCGAGTGCAGGAGGGCAAGTGCCGCGCGAGCCGATGAACGTGGTCGACCGCGGCGCGGCGTGCCTGCTGGGCGGCGCGCTGGGCGACGCCCTCGGCGCGCCCATCCAGTACCTCGGGTGGGCGGACATCCAACGGGACCACGGCCCGGAGGGCGTGCTGGCGCCACCGCGACCCGCGCTGGTCACCGACGACACCCAGCTCACCCTCTTCACCGCCGACGGCTACCTGCGGGCGTGGGTGCGCGGCCGGACCACGGGCGAGTGGGACCCGATCCAGGTCGTCTGGCAGAGCTACCGCCGCTGGTTGATCACCCAGCAGGTGGCCGCGCCCGAACCCGGCGCGGTGGGGTTGGTGGGCGACGAGCGGCTGTACTCCAGCCGGTCACCGGGCCTGACGTGCCTGCGCGCGTTGGCCGCGGACACGCCGCCGACGCCCGAGGAGCCGCACAACGAGTCGTCCGGCTGCAACGGCGTCACCCGCACCGCGCCGGCCGGGTTCGCCCCGAGCGCCGAGATCGCCTACGACCTGGGCTGCCGGTTCGCCGCGCTGACGCACGGCGGCACCGGCGGCTGGGTGTCCGGCGGGGCGTTCGCGCTGCTCATCCACCTGCTGGCGGTGCGCGGGCGGCCGATCCGGGAAGCCGTGGACCAGGTCATCGGCCGGGTGCTGCGGGACGACCCGTACACGGCGAACACCCTCAACCGGGCCGTCGTCTTCGCCGACGAGCACAAGGCGCTCGGCTTCGAGTCCGTCCGGGTCGACCGCCTGGGCAGCGGCTGGACGGGCCCGGAGGCGCTGGCCATCGCCGTGCACACGGTCCTGGTGTACCCGAAGCGGTCGCAGTTCGTGAACGCCCTGCGCGCGGCGGCCAACCACTCCGGCGGCAGCGACGCCACGGCCGCGCTCACGGGCAACGTCCTGGGCGCCCTGCACGGCACGTCGGCGTTGCCGCGCGACTGGCTCGCGAACCTGGAACTGGTGGACCTGCTGACCCGGCTGGGCTCGGACCTGGGCCGCTCGGTGATCGGCGAGGAGTTCGACCTCGCCCGCTACGGAGCCGGAGAAGGGTGAAGCCGGCCTCGGCACGCACGTTCCCGAAAGCGTGCGACCGAGGCCGGCTCTCCACGCGGTCTGCGCAGGGACACGCCCCGAGCGCGGAACCCGGCTGACCTGGCCGTGGAGCGGGAAAACCCGTGGCGGAACCGTAGCAGAGCGCGTGTGGCCAATCACAGGCGGCCCACCTCCTTCACGTTGTGAACCACCCCACTGCCCGTCCTCCCTGTCGTGAACCTGTCGACTGGCTGTTGATCGGCCCACCGCCCGGTCGACGCCTTCGCCCGCCGGGTGGTGGTGGCGCACCATGGGCACGTGGACAAGGGCACTCCGGTTCGGCTGCTCGTGGTGGACGACGAGCCGCACATCGCGGACCTCGTGGCGACGGTGGCGAGGTACGAGGGATGGCAGGCGGCGACCGCGGGCAGCGGCGAGGCCGCGTTGCGGACCGCCGCCGACTTCCACCCCGACATCGTGGTGCTCGACCTGATGCTGCCCGACCTCGACGGCTTCACCGTGCTGGACCGCCTGCGCTCGGCGGGCGCGATGGTGCCGGTGGTGTTCCTGACCGCCCGGGACGGCACGGCGGACCGGGTCGCGGGCCTGACCCGGGGCGGGGACGACTACCTGGTCAAGCCGTTCTCGGTGGAGGAGCTGATGGCGCGGCTGCGGGCCGTGCTGCGGCGGTCGACCGGACCGGCCTGGAAGCGGTCCGTGCTGAAGGTGTCCGACCTGGTGCTGGACGAGGACACCCGCGAGGTGCGCCGGGCCGGGAAGCTGGTCACGCTCACGCCCACCGAGTACGAGCTGCTGCGCTACCTGATGCGCCGCTCCCCCGCCGTGCTGACCAAGGCGCAGATCCTCGACCACGTGTGGGAGTACGACTTCGGCGGCCGGTCCAACGTGGTCGAGCTGGTCGTCTCGCACCTGCGGCGCAAGCTGGACGACGGCGGCGAGCCGCTGATCCACACCGTGCGCGGCGTGGGTTACGTGCTGCGGCGAGCCGCGGAGTGACGCGCCGCCGCCTGCGCCTGGGCACGCGGCTGGCGCTGGGCCTCGGCGCGCTGGCGCTGGCGGTGTTCGCGGTCGTCGGCACGGTGATGGCGCGGAGCATGCAGGAGTACCTGGAGCACCGGCTCGACGCGCAGATGGCGACGACCCAGGTCTCGCTGAAGAAGGACTACGCCGAGGACGGCACGGTCAAGGGCGCGGCCTACGGCTGGTACTCGGTCATCTACGACGTGCGCGACGGCACGGCCACGCCGAGGAACCGCGACGACCTGCCCGCCGACGACGCCGAGCTGACCGAGGTGGCGTTGCGGGTCGACGGCCGCACGCCGGTCTACCGGACGGAGTACCTGCACGGCGACGGCACGTACCGGTTGCGCGGGTGCGGGGTGTCCGCGGGCGTGGTGCTGGTCAGCGCGGCGCCGATGAACGACATCACCACGACCGTGCGGCAGCTGGTGATCGTGGAGGTGGCCGCGTTCCTGCTCGCGCTGATCGCGTTCGTGGTGATCGGCCGGGCGGTGCTGCGGCGCGGGTTGCAGCCGTTGAGCGACATGGCGCGGACCGCGCACGACATCACCTCGCACGACCTGACCGACTCGGCCCGGCTGCCGGTGCGCGCGGAGGGCGGCGACGGCGGTGCGGAGGTCGAGGAGCTGCGCACGGCGTTCAACACGATGCTGGACCACATCGACACGTCGCTGGCCGCGCGCACCGCCGCCGAGCAGCGGTTGCGGCGGTTCATCGCGGACGCGTCGCACGAGCTGCGCACGCCGTTGACGTCGATCCGGGGTTACGCGGACCTGTTCCGGTACGCGGCGGCGAACGCGCCGGAGGAACGCGAGGCGCACCTGGAGAAGCTGCGGTCGGAGGCGGCGCGGATGAGCGTGCTGCTGGAGGACCTGCTGCTGCTCGCCCGGCTGGACTCGGCGGAGGTGGAGACGCCGCTGCGGTTGGCCGACGGCGACCTGGCGGCGCTGGCCCGGGAGGCGGCGGACGCGTTCCGGGCGTCCCGGCCGACCCACCCGCTGGCGGTGACCGTGCCGGAGGAGCCGGTGCGGCTGGCGTTCGACCCGCTGCGGCTGCGGCAGGTGGTGGACAACCTGCTCACCAACGCCGCCGTGCACACGCCCGCGGGCACGTCCGTCTCGCTCTCGGTCTCCGCGCGGGAGGGCTCGGCCGTGCTGCGGGTGGGCGACACCGGCCGCGGCATCCCGGCCGCCGACCGGTCCCGGATCTTCGACCGGTTCTACCGCGTGGACGACTCGCGCACGCGTGACCGCGGCGGCAGCGGGTTGGGGTTGGCGGTGGTGCACTCCCTGGTCGCCGCGCACGGCGGCGCGGTGGAGCTGACCAGCCGACCGGGCTCCACCGTCTTCACCGTGACGTTGCCGCGCTAGCCGGCGTTCGACGGCTCCGCCCGCAGGGCGAGCACGCGGTCGTACCGCGAGGCGTCCGGAAGGCGGAGCACCTCACCACCTCGGCACGCCCGGCTGCCATACGCCGGTCGCGAAGGGCGGCGAAGTTGCTCCCATCGGACGGTATTCCGCCGATCTCCCGATCATCCGCCTGGTGTGCCCGGACATCGGTGTCCGAGCTCCCGGACCCCTGCGTCCGGACGCGCGAGCGGAAGAAGATCACATGCGTCGCTCTCTCAGACGCGGCACGCTGCTAGCCGTCGCCGCCCTGACCGCCTCAGCCGTCCAGCTCACCTCCCCCGCGGTGGCCGCCCCTGCTCCGGCAGCCGCCTCACCGTGCGGTCCCCTCGACGTCGCGTTCGTCCTCGACGACACCGGCAGCATGGGCGGGGCCATCGCGAACCTCAAGACCGGCATCAACGCCATCGTCAACGACGTCGTCACGGCGTCCGGCGGCGACTACCGGCTCGGCCTGGTCACGTTCAAGGACGACATCACCGTCCACAACACCCTCGCGGCGGGCAACGCGGCGGCGGTGACGAACTACGTCACCAACACCCTCGCCGCGGGTGCGGGCGGCAGCGAGCCGGAGGCGTCCGACGAGGCGTTGAACACGGTCGTGAACAACCTGCCCGCGGCCGGTCGCCCGCAGAACGCCGACTTCGGCGGGCTGTGGCGGTCGAACGCGATGAAGTTCGTCGTGCTGGTGACCGACGCCCGCCCCGGCGGGTTCGACAACGTGCACGCGGCGGTGGACGTCGCCAACGCGGCGCAGCGGGCGAACGACGCCCTCGGCAAGGGCATCAAGATCTCGCCGGTGTACGTGCCGACGTCGACTGCCTACACCTCCGTGATCACGCCGATCATGCAGAACTACGCCACCACCACCGGCGGCGTGTTCACGCAGACGACGGCCGCGGGCGCGGGCACGGCGGACGCGATCCGCAAGCTCCTGTCGGACTGCCGGCAGACCGACGTGGTCATCCGCGACCAGGTGAGCGACACGGGCGCCGAGCCGAACCCGAACGGGACGGTGTGGAACAGCCCGGACATCAAGGTCTGCCCGACCACCGCGGACTGCGCGGGCATCCAGCCGGTCGTCGGCGCGACGAACGTCGTCCACGTGCGGCTGAACAACGCGTCCGCCCCGAGCACCGGCACGCTGAAGGTCTACCGCACGCCCACCGGCGGTGGCACGACGTGGAACAACGTCACCAACGGCGACTGGGTCGCCATCGGCCAGCAGTCGCTGACGGTGCCCACCGGCGGCACGGTGGCGAAGATCCCGTGGGCGAACGTCCCCGGCCCCGGCCACTTCTGCCTGCTGGCGCGCTGGGTGTCGGCGACGGACCCGATGACGTTCGCCGAGGGCTCGAACACCGCGCTGAACACCAAGAACAACAACAACATCGCGTGGAAGAACCTGGTCACCGTGCGCGGCAAGGTGTTCCAGCCGGTGAAGGGCTGGTTCGCGCTGGGCAACGGGACCGAGCGGGAGGTCAGGACCGACCTCGTGCTGACCGGTGAGAAGCCGGTGGCGGGCACCGTGGTGATCGACCTCGGCCCGCGCCTGTTCGAGCGCTGGCGCGCCGGCGGCGGTCAGGCCGAGGGCGTGAAGCAGGTCGGCGAGACCGCGTTCCAGCTCGACCCGAGGCGGGCGGCGCTGCTCGGCGTGCCGCTCCTGCCCGGCGAGCGGTTCACCGCGGAACTCACCTTCACCCCCGAGGTCCCGGGCGAGTACCTGACGAACCTCGTCCAGTTCGTCGAGGGCGAGGACCACGGCGGCGTGGCCTACCAGCTCACCACCGACCGCGACTAGCACCGCGTGAACGGGTCGCGGCCCGTGCCTGCCCGGCACGGGCCGCGACCACGTCCAGCTGACCGCGTCATGGCGGTCCTCCGCACGTGCTCGGCCCGCGAGGGAGCGGACCGGGAGGCGGTATGATCATGAACCAACGGCCTGACCAGGCTTTTCGAGGCCAGGCCGACTGTCGTGGAGCCGGTGAGGGGACTTGAACCCCTAACCTTTCGCTTACAAGGCGAGTGCTCTGCCAATTGAGCTACACCGGCGCGGCCCGGAGGCCTGGAACATCGTAAGCGCCCGCAGGGCGTGCCACCTGCGGCGAACGGTCTGCTCACGGTGGTCCCGCGTTGGTCCATCCGGAGGTCGCGGGTACCGTCCGGGTGGCCCTGGCGACCCGTGAAACCGCTGGCCAGCGCCATCAACAGTAGTGAACGCACGGTGATCGGCTCACCTGGTCTAGGTACCCCGTCCAGGGGTGGCGCATGACACAGCCTCGAATGTGACACGGTCGGGCGTGGCGGGCGGGTGCTCGACCTGGCGAGGCGCAGATGGCCGGGGGCGGGCGCGGCCGGTTCGTCGGCCCTCGTGCCGGCCGCCGTAACGGCCCTCGCACTGGCGAGCGGCGTCGTCCTGGGTGAACATCTGGGTCGACCCGTGCGCACCGGACTCGGCCGGCCGGCGGCCCGTTCCCACCGTCGAGCACCTGAACACGAGGTTTCCACGTGAGATCGCCCACCTGACGTGCTTTCGTCAAGTCAACACAGTGTGACGGGGGTGACGACAGGGCATCCAACCTGCACGTTCCCACTAACCTCGACGGTGGGCGAGACGAATCCCTTAGGAGGCGCTACCCGGTGAGCAGCATTGGCGAGAACGGCGCGGATTTCCTGGTCGTGGCCAACCGCCTACCGGTTGACCTGGAGCGCCTGCCCGACGGCACGCAGCGCTGGAAGCACAGCCCCGGTGGCCTGGTCACCGCCCTGGAGCCGTTCCTGCGCACGCACAGCGGGGCCTGGGTCGGCTGGCCCGGCGTCGCGGACGCCGAGGTGGACGCGTTCGAGGAGGACGGCCTCCAGCTGCACCCCGTGGCGTTGAGCGCCACCGAGGTCGCCGACTACTACGAGGGCTTCTCCAACGGCACGCTGTGGCCGCTCTACCACGACGTGGTCGCGCCGCCCGCGTTCCACCGGCGCTGGTGGAACGCCTACGTGCGGGTCAACCAGCGGTTCGCCGACGTGACCGCGAAGGTCGCCGCCCAGGGCGCCACGGTGTGGGTGCAGGACTACCAGCTCCAACTGGTGCCGGCGATGCTGCGCGAGCTGCGCCCGGACCTGCGCATCGGCTTCTTCCTGCACATCCCGTTCCCGCCGGTGGAGCTGTTCATGCAGCTGCCGTGGCGCACGGAGATCATCCGCGGCCTGCTCGGCGCGGACCTGGTCGGCTTCCACCGGCCCGGCGGCGCGCAGAACTTCCTCTGGCTGGCCCGCCGCCTGGTCGGCCTGGAGCCCAGCCGCGGCGCGGTCGGCGTGCGCACGAGGCCCGGTGTCGTCCAGGTCGGAGACCGCACTGTGCGGGTCGGGGCATTCCCGATCTCTATCGACTCCGCGGGACTCGACGCGCTCGCGCGGGACAAAGAAGTCCAAAAACACGCGAAACAAATCCGCGAAGACCTCGGGAATCCGAAGAAGATCCTGCTCGGTGTGGACCGCCTCGACTACACCAAGGGCATCGACGTGCGCCTGCGCGCGCTGCACGAACTGCTCGCCGACGGCCGCGTCGACCCCGGCGAGGTGACCATGGTGCAGCTCGCCACGCCCAGTCGCGAACGCGTCGAGCACTACAAGCAGATGCGGGGCGAGATCGAGCAGGCGGTCGGCCGGATCAACGGCGAGTTCTCCACCGTGGGCCATCCCGTGGTCCACTACCTGCACCAATCGGTCAACCGGCGTGAGCTGACCGCGTTCATGACCGCCGCCGACGTCATGGTCGTGACCCCGGTGCGTGACGGGATGAACCTGGTCTGCAAGGAGTACGTCGCCACGCGCTACGACCTCGGCGGCGCGCTGGTGCTCTCCGAGTTCGCCGGCGCGGCGGCCGAGCTCACGAGCGCGTTCCTCGTCAACCCGCACGACCTGGACGGTGTGAAGAACGCCCTGGAGGCCGCCCTCACGCTGGATCCGGCCGAAGGCCGCCGTAGGATGCGCGCGCTGCGCCGCCAAGTCCTCACGCACGACGTCGACCGCTGGGCTCGATCGTTTCTTGATGCCTTGGGCACGCAGTCCACGATCTGAATCAGTTCAGACCGATATTACCGACCCTTGTCCCACCGAGCATTGAGGAGGGGCGTTGACCGCCGAGGCCCTCCCCGCCGAACTTCGTCGTGCGATCGTGCAGTTGGCACGCACACCGCGCCTGCTGGTCGCCTGCGACTACGACGGGACATTGGCTCCGATCGTGGCCAACCCAGAGGACGCCCGCCCGCTGCCCGAGTCGGTGGGCGCGTTGCGCTCCCTGGCCGGTCTGCACGAGACGACGGCCGCGGTGATCTCCGGGCGCGCTCTGCGCGACCTGGCGACGCTGTCGCGCCTGCCGTCCGAGGTGCACCTGGTGGGTTCGCACGGATCCGAGTTCGACGTCGGTTTCGTGCACGCGCTGGACGCTGACGCGAAGCAACTGCACCGTCGCCTGGAAACAGAACTGGAAGGGGTCGTCGCCGGCCACGAAGGCATCGGCCTGGAAGTGAAGCCCGCGAGCATCGCGGTGCACGTTCGCCGTGCCGACCCCGCCGTGGGGGAGCGGGTTCTCCACGCCGTGCGCACCGGACCGGCCACGTGGGACGGTGTGCAGGTCACCGAGGGCAAGGCCGTGATCGAGCTGGCCGTGGTGCAGACGGACAAGGGCCACGCCCTGGACGTCCTGCGGCACCGCGCTTCGGCGACCGCGGCCGTGTTCGTCGGTGACGACGTGACCGACGAGAAGGCGTTCGCCCGGCTGTCCGGGCCGGACGTGGGCATCAAGGTCGGCGACGGCGAGTCGCTGGCCGAGTACTTCGTCGCCGACAGCATCGACGTGGCCACGGTGCTGGCGTTCCTGCTGGAGGAGCGGCGGGCGTGGTTGCACGGTGACCAGGCCGTGCCGATCGAGCGGTTGACCATGCTGGCCAACGAGCGGTCGGTCGCGCTGCTGACGCCGGACGCGCGGTTGAACTGGTTGTGCCACCCGGAGCCGGACTCGGCGGCGGTGTTCGCCGACCTGCTGGGCGGCCCGGCCGCCGGGCACTTCTCGATCAAGCCCGAGCACGGCTCGCTGCCCCTGGGCCAGCGGTACGTGCCGGGCACGATGATCGTGGAGACCCGCTGGTCGCGGCTGCTCGTCACCGACTACCTCGACCACGACCTGGCCTCGCACCGCACCGACCTGGTGCGACGCGTCTCCGGCTCGACCAACGCGCTGATCACGTTCGCGCCGCGCCCGGAGTTCGGCCAGGTCCCGGTCCGGCTGCTGCGCGAGCGCGAGGGCCTGCGCGTGGTCGGCACCTCCGACCCGATGGTGCTGCGCTCCCCCGGCGTCGACTGGCAGATCACCTCCGACGGCATCCAGGAGACCGCGACGGCCGTCGTGCGCCCCCGCGAGGGCGCGCCGATCCTGCTGGAGCTGCGCTGCGGCACGGACGACCTGTCCGAGGCCACGCTCGGCGAGCCGGAGCGGCGGGCCCGGGCCGGCGCGTTCTGGTCGGACTGGGCGGCGACGCTGAAGCTGCCCCAGGTCGAGTCGGACCTGGTGCTGCGGTCGGCGTTGACGTTGAAGGGCCTGGTGCACCACGACACCGGGGCGATCATGGCCGCCGCCACCACCTCGCTCCCGGAGGAGCTGGGCGGCATCCGGAACTGGGACTACCGGTACTGCTGGCTGCGCGACGCGGCGCTGACCGCGCAGGCACTGGTGTCGGTCGGGTCGACCGGCGAGGCGGAGGCGTTCCTGGGGTGGGTGCACGGGGTGCTGTCGACCCTGCCCGGCCCGGAGCGGCTGCACCCGCTGTACACGTTGCAGGGCACCATGCTCGGCGCCGAGGCCGTCATCGACACGCTGCCCGGGTACGCCGGGTCGCGGCCGGTGCGGGTGGGCAACCTCGCCAACCAGCAGGTGCAGCTCGACGTGTTCGGTCCCGTGGTGGACCTGGTCGTGCAGCTGGCCGCCGCGCGCGGTGAGCTGACCGACCCCGACTGGGCCATGGTGCAGGCGATGGCCGAGGCGGTCGCCCGCCGCTGGCACGAGCCCGACCACGGCATCTGGGAGGAGCGGCACGCGCCGCGCCACCACGTCTACTCCAAGGTCATGTGCTGGGTGACGCTGGACCGGGCGGTGCGACTGGCCGAGACCTACGGCCGCGAGGTCGACCCGTCCTGGCCGGTGCTGCGCGACACCATCTCGGGCGACGTGCTCAAGCACGGGTGGAGCGAGGAAGCGCAGTCCTTCACCACCGCCTACGACGGCGACGACCTCGACGCCGCCTCGCTGCACGTCGGCCTGTCGGGCCTGATCGACCCGACCGACGACCGGTTCCAGGCCACCGTCACCGCCATCGAGGCCGAACTCCGGTCCGGCTCCACCGTCTACCGCTACCGGCGTGACGACGGCCTGCCCGGCGACGAGGGCGGCTTCCACCTGTGCGCGGCGTGGATGATCGAGTCCTACCTGCTCACCGGCCGGCGCACCGAGGCCGAGGAGCTGTTCGCGCAGATGGTCGACGCCGCAGGCCCCACCGGCCTGCTGCCCGAGGAGTACGACCCGATCGCGGAGCGCTCCCTGGGCAACCACCCGCAGGCCTACAGCCACCTGGGCCTGATCCGCTGCGCCCAGCTGCTGGCGGCCGGCAAGTAGTCGTTTCCCCACCGGAACGGCGTCCTCGACTTCGGGGGCGCCGTTTTCCGCTACTTGAGGAGCTTGAGCAGGTTCAGGGCCTCGTGCAGGTCGTTGGCGACGAGGACGCGCGTGCCCTGCGGCAGCGGACCGGCGTCCGGCGGCACGAGGGCCTTGGTGAAGCCGAGCCGGGCGGCCTCGGTGAGGCGGCGGCCGACGCCGTTGACGCGGCGCAGCTCCCCCGACAGGCCGACCTCGCCGACCACGACCAGGTCGTGCGGCAGGGGCAGGTCGGTGGCCGCCGAGGCGACCGCCAGTGCCACCGCGAGGTCCACCGCGGGCTCGACGAGCCGCATCCCGCCGACCGTGGCGGTGAACACGTCCTTGTTGCCCAGCCCGACCCGGCCGCGCTTCTCCAGCACCGCGAGGACCATGGCGAGGCGGGCCGAGTCGAGGCCGCTCACCGCTCGTCGCGGCGCGGGCAGCGCGGTCGGCGTGACCAGCGCCTGCACCTCGCCCAGCATGGGCCGCTTGCCCTCCACGACGACCGTGACGGCGGTGCCGGACACCGCCTGGTCGCGGCGGTGCAGGAACAGGCCGGACGGGTCGGGCACGCCCGCGATGCCGTCGTCGCGCAGCTCGAAGCAGCCGACCTCGTCGGCGGGTCCGAACCGGTTCTTCACACCGCGCAGCAGGCGCAGGGAGGAGTGCCGGTCGCCCTCGAACTGCAGCACCACGTCCACCAGGTGCTCCAGCACGCGCGGCCCGGCGACCGAGCCGTCCTTGGTGACGTGGCCGACCAGCACGACGGGCAGCCCGCGCTCCTTGGCGACCGCGATCAGGCCGGCCGTGACGGCGCGGACCTGGCTGACCCCGCCGGGCGCGCCGTCCACCGCCGGCGAGGACATGGTCTGCACGGAGTCCACGATGAGCATGGTCGGCTTGACGACGTCCACCTGGCCGAGGACGGCGGAGATGTCGCTCTCGGCGGCCAGGTAGATCTCGTCGTGCAGGTTGCCGGTCCGGTCCGCCCGCAGCCGCACCTGCCCGGCCGACTCCTCACCGGTGACGTAGAGGCAGCGGCCGACCGACAGCGCCCACTGGTGCGCGACCTCCAGCAGCAGCGTCGACTTGCCGACACCCGGCTCGCCCGCCAGCAGCACCACGGCGCCCGGCACGAGACCGCCGCCGAGCACCCGGTCCAGCTCCAGGACGCCGGTCGAGACGGCCCGCGCGGACTCGATGTCGACCTGCGCGATGGGCCGGGCCTCACTGCTCGGCGTGCCCGCGAGGAACCGGGGAGCGGCCGAGGCGCCCCGCTCCTCCACCGTGCCCCAGGCCTGGCACTCCGGGCACCGCCCGACCCACTTGGCCACCTCGTGCCCGCACTCGGCGCACCGGTACGTCGCCTTGGCCACCCGTGCTGTCTTCGCCACGCCCGGAGGCTATCCGGCGCCCCCGACATCCCACGGGCGGCTCCGGTCCGGACTCCGGAACGGAACGGCGGCACGACGAGAGCAGGGGCCCCCTCGGCGGGGACCCCTGCGCGGCTTTCGGTGCGGTGGTGCGCTCAGTGCTCCGAGGGCGCGTCCACGCGCGGTTCCGCGGAGGCGCCGATCGGCAGCTCCAGGGTCACCTCACCGGCCTGCTCGAACAGGAACGTGACCTTGATCGTCTGGCCCGGCCGCAGCGGCTTCGCCAGGCCCTTCAGCACGATCTTCACCACGCCCGGCTCGGTCGGGTCGACGGACGACGGCAGCTTCGTGCCCGTCGTCGGCGGGCTCGACACGGACGTGCCGCTGCCCGACGTCGGCGTGCCCGTCGTGGTCGTCGTCACCGCACCCGAACCGGACGGCGTGGTGGTCGTGGTCGACGCGGACGAGCCCGAAGTCGCGGACGCGGACGCCGACGCGGACGCGGACTTGGACGTCGTCGTGGCGTGGCTGCCCGCGTCGTCCTGGTCGGCGCCGCCGACGATGGCCGACGCCGGCTCCAACCGCGTGTCGCCGGTGACCTCGGCCGGCTCGGAGGACTCGCTGGTCACGCCCAGCAGCTTGTCCACCTCGGCGCCGTTGTTGGCGATGACGACCACGATCGGGGCGTCGTCGCCCTCCTCGTAGTACCCGTGCGCCGTCGGGAAGAGGAACTGCGCGTCGCGGACGGCGATGTCGCCCGCCTGCCCGCTGGCCCCGTTGACGACGGCCACCTGGGTGTCCGTCTGGGTGATCTGACCTGCGCTGCAACCTGCGGCGACCAAGCCGAGGCCGGTCGCCAGGGCGGCCACGACGGCCAGGCGGCGCGGCGCTGGTGACTTCTGGAGTGCGCGACCCACGGCTGCTCGGATCCCTTCCCGGTGTGCTGACGAGGCGGGTCGCACCCGGTAGTAGCGGGTCCGACCACCAGTCCAGGAGCCTAACCGGGTGGCCCCGGACCTGCGGCATGTGGTGCCCCACAGCGGGTCGCGACCGTCCTCGGCGCGTCCACAGTGGAGCAAGATCGACCACGGGCGTTGCATGCGACCGGGTGATTTGTCAACCCCCCACGCGGCCCTGACCAGCGCTAACCGATCTCAACAGGCCGATGAGGGGATTGCTCGGCGTGTTAGGATGGGGTTAGCGAAAGGGGCAGAGGACACATGGTTTTCAAGGTCGGAGAGACCGTCGTCTACCCGCACCACGGTGCCGCTCTCATCGAAGCAATCGAGACCCGTGTGATCAAGGGCGAGGAGAAGAAGTACCTCGTCCTCAAGGTCGCCCAAGGTGACCTCACGGTTCGCGTCCCCGCCGACAACGCCGAGATCGTGGGCGTTCGTGACGTCGTCGGCCAGGAGGGTCTCGACAAGGTCTTCGAGGTCTTGCGTGCTCCCCACACGGAGGAGCCGACCAACTGGTCCCGGCGGTACAAGGCCAACCTCGAGAAGCTCGCGTCCGGTGACGTGAACAAGGTGGCCGAAGTGGTGCGCGACCTCTGGCGGCGCGAGAAGGATCGCGGACTGTCCGCTGGTGAGAAGCGGATGCTGGCGAAGGCTCGACAGATACTGGTTAGCGAACTGGCGCTGGCCGAGGGCACCGACGAGGACAAGGCCGAAGTGCTCCTCGACGAGGTCCTGGCTACCGCGTCCTGATCGTTCCACCCACCACCTCGGACACCGTGAACACGGGTGTGGTCGCGCTCGTGCCCGCGGCGGGCCGGGGTGAGCGGTTGGGCTATGGCATGCCCAAAGCGCTCGTGCCGGTCGACGGCGTTCCGCTGCTCGTGCGTGCGGTGCGCGGCCTGTTCGACTCCGGTCGCGTTCGGCACGTCGTCATCGCCGCGCCGCCGTCCGATGTGGACGTTGTGAGTACCGTCACCGCCCCGTTGGCCCCAGCCGACGGGGCGGTGCACGTCGTGGCCGGCGGCGCCGAGAGGTCGGACTCGGTGCGCCTGGCTTTAACGTACGCCTTGCGTGAGATCCCCGACACTTCCATCGTGCTCGTCCACGACGCGGCCCGTGCGTTCACGCCGCCCGCCGTGGTCGGCGCGGTGGTCGACGCCGTCGCCGCAGGTCACCCGGCCGTCATCCCCGTGCTGCCGGTCGCGGACACGGTCAAGCAGGTCGACGCCGACGGCGTGGTGGTCGCCACCCCGGACCGGGCGGCGCTGCGCGTCGTGCAGACCCCGCAGGGCTTCGACGCGGCCGTGCTGCTGCGCGCTCACGACGCCGCGCACGACGCCGGCCTGGGCGCCACGGACGACGCGGGCCTGGTCGAACGGCTCGGCGTGCCGGTCGTCACCGTGCCCGGGCACCCCGACGCCATGAAGATCACCACGAAGTTCGACCTGGCCGTGGCCGAGGCGCTGCTGGTCGGCACCCGAGGAGCACCGTGATCCCCAGAGTGGGCATCGGCACGGACGTCCACCAAGTGGAACGCGGTCGCGAGTGCTGGCTGGCCGGCCTGCGCTGGGACGACGCGGACGGCTGCGCCGGCCACTCCGACGGCGACGTGGCCGCGCACGCGCTGTGCGACGCGCTGCTGTCCGCCGCCGGCCTCGGCGACCTCGGCGCGGTGTTCGGCACGAGCGACCCGCGCTGGTCCGGGCGGCACGGCGTGGAGTTCCTGGCCGAGGCGCGCCGCCTGGTCGAGGAGGCCGGCTACCGGGTCGGCAACGCGGCCGTGCAGGTCATCGGCAACGCGCCGAAGATCGGCAAGCGCCGCGACGAGGCTCAGCGGGTGCTGTCCGACGCGGTGGGCGGCCCGGTGTCGGTCAGCGGCACGACCACCGACGGCCTCGGCCTGACCGGTCGCGGTGAGGGCATCGCCGCCGTCGCGACCGCCCTGCTCGTCCCACTAGCCTGATCCGCATGGCGGTCACCCTCAGCGCGACGACGCGTGCCCTGGTCGACGGGCGGAACTACTGCGTCCTGGCCACCCTCAACGCGGACGGCAGCCCGCAGACATCGGTGGTGTGGGTCACCCGCGACGGCGACGACCTGCTGTTCTCGACGCTGCACGACCGGGCGAAGGAGCGCAACCTCCGCCGGGACCCGCGGGCCAGCGTGAGCGTGTGGAGCAACGACGACCCCGAGGTGTACGCGGAGGTCCGCGGCACCGTGACGATCGTCGAGGACGAAGGCCGGACCCTGGCCGACCTCCTGTCGCTCAAGTACACGGGCCGGCACTTCCCCGCCGACGCGCCCGGCAAGGTCCGCGTCGTGCTCCGCCTGACCCCGGCCAAGGTCACCGGCAACGCCGCCTGACACCGGTCCCGTGAGGCTGCTCTCGGTCTGCGGGATACCCGAGACCTCCGATGTCCGGACCACGTAACGTGCGTTATGTGACGATCCGCGCCGTCCTCTTCGACTTCTCCGGCACCCTGTTCCGCTTGGAGCACGACTCCCTGTCCGCCCACGCCGGACTGATGCGCGCCCTCACCGCGCCCGTCGGCGTGGCGGACGGGCTGGACGTCGACCCCGAGCAGTGGGAACGCCGCGACCTCGACCCCGACGCCCACCGCGAGATGCACCTCGCCGTGCTGACGAAGGCGGGCGCGAAGGACCCGGCCAAGTTCTACGCCGACCTGTGCAGCCCGCCGTTCTGGCAGCCGTACCCGGACACCGCGCAGGCGCTGGGCACCGAGCTGCCGACCGCCGTCGTCAGCAACATCGCGTGGGACATCTCCGCCGTCTTCGCCCGTCACGGCGTCGAGAACCGGGTGGACGAGTTCGTGCTCTCTTACCAGGAGGGCTTCGTCAAGCCGGACCCGAAGCTCTTCCGCATCGCGTGCGACCGCCTCGGCGTGCACCCCACCGAGGCCCTCATGATCGGCGACAGCGTCGAGGCCGACGGCGGCGCGGCGGCGCTCGGGTGCCAGGTCGAGATCGTCGACCCGCTGCCGACCGGGAGCCGTCCGGAGGCTCTGCTGCAGGTGCTCCGCAAGCACATTTGACCGGGCGATTCAACCCCGGCTGGTCAACGCCCGTACCATCTTCACGTGAGCCTCCACCTTTTCGACACCGCGACCCGGTCGATGCGGGAGTTCGTCCCGCAGGTCAGCGGAACGGCGTCGATCTACGTCTGTGGGGCCACGGTGCAGGGCGTTCCGCACATCGGCCACGTGCGCAGCGGGCTCAACTTCGACGTGCTGCGGCGCTGGCTGGCCCGTGACGGCTCGACCGTGCGGCTGGTGCGCAACGTCACGGACATCGACGACAAGATCCTCGCCAAGGCCGCCGAGCACGGCGCCGAGTGGTGGGAGTGGGCCTACCAGCACGAGCGGGCGTTCGACGACGCCTACGACGTGCTGGGCTGCCTGCCCGCGTCCTCCTCGCCGCGCGCGACGGGCCACGTCACGCAGATGGTCGAGCTGATGGACCGGCTGATCGAGAAGGGCCACGCGTACGCCTCCGGGGGTGACGTGTACTTCTCCGTGACCTCGTTCCCGGAGTACGGGGCGCTGTCCGGGCAGAAGCTCGACGAGGTGCACCAGGGCGAGTCCGCCGCGACGGGCAAGCGCGACGCGCGCGACTTCACGCTGTGGAAGGCGGCGAAGCCGGGCGAGCCGTCGTGGCCGACGCCGTGGGGTCCGGGCCGGCCGGGCTGGCACCTGGAGTGCTCGGCGATGGCGACCGCCTACCTGGGCGGGACGTTCGACATCCACGGCGGCGGCATCGACCTGATCTTCCCGCACCACGAGAACGAGCAGGCGCAGTCGCGTGCGGCCGGCGACGGTTTCTCCCGGTACTGGATGCACAACGCCTGGGTGACGCTCAGCGGCGAGAAGATGTCGAAGTCGCTGGGCAACACGGTGACGATCCCGGCGATGCTGGAGCAGGTCCGCGCGCCCGAGCTGCGGTACTACCTGGTCGGCCCGCACTACCGGTCGACGATCGAGTACTCGCCCGAGGCGTTGGACGAGTCGGTGTCGGCGTACCGCCGGATCGAGTCGTTCCTGCGGCGCGTGGTCGAGCGCACGGGCGCCGTCGGCGCGGACGGCGAGCTGTCGCCCGCGTTCGTGGCGTCGATGGACGACGACATGGGCACGCCCGGCGCGTTGGCCGCCATCCACAAGCGGGTGCGCGAGGGCAACACGGCCCTGGAGTCCGGAGACGACCTGGGCGCGCGTGCCGCGGCCGAGTCGGTGCGGGCCATGACCGGCCTGCTCGGGTTGGACCCGCTGTCGCCGCTGTGGCACGACGCCGCGGCGGGTGGCGCGGGCAGGCGGGCGCTGGGCGTGCTCGTGGAGCGGCTGTTGGAAGAGCGGTCGCAGGCCCGCAAGGACAGGGACTTCGCGCGCGCGGACGCGCTGCGCGATCACCTGCTGCTGGCCGGTATCGCCGTCGAGGACACCCCCGACGGTCCGTTGTGGACGTTGAAGGACGACTGAGCTCGTGGCTGGTAACTCCAAGCGCCGGGGCGCCATGCGCAACCCCGGATCCAAGAAGGGCGCGGTCGTCGGTTCCGGCGGGCAGAAGTCGAAGGGCCTGCACGGCAAGGGCCCCACCCCGAAGGCGACCGAACGACCCAACCACCCCGCGTACAAGCGGGCCAACGCGGCGGCGAAGGCCGAGCAGGTCCGGTCGCAGCGGCGCAAGGCCGCCGAGAACGGGCCGGAGACCGTGGCCGGGCGCAACCCGGTGGTCGAGTGCCTGCGCGCCGGCATCCCGGCGACGGCGCTGTACGTGGCGCTGGGCATCGACGCGGACGACCGGGTCGCCGAGGCGGTGCAGCTCGCGGCCACGCGCGGCATCTCCGTGCTGGAGGTGCAGCGCGGTGAGCTGGACCGGATCACCGGCGGCGCGATGCACCAGGGCCTCGGGCTCCAGGTGCCGCCGTACGAGTACGCCGAGCCCCGCGACCTGCTCAAGATCGCGAACCAGTCCGGCCTGCCCCCGCTGCTGGTGGCGCTGGACGGCGTGACCGACCCCCGCAACCTGGGCGCCGTCGTGCGCTCGGCGGCGGCGTTCGGCGCGCACGGCGTCGTCCTGCCCCAACGCCGTTCGGCCGGCATCACCGCCGTCGCCTGGCGCACCAGCGCCGGCACCGCCGCCAGGATGCCGATCGCCGTGGCGACCAACCTGACCCGCCAGCTCAAGGAGTGGGCCGACGCCGGGCTGATGATCATCGGCCTGGACGCCGACGGCGACGTCGACGTGGACGGCCTCGACCTGGCCACCGGCCCACTGGTGGTCGTCGTCGGCTCCGAGGGCCGCGGCCTCTCCCGCCTGGTCAAGGAGACGTGCGACCAGACGGTCTCCATCCCCATGTCCGCCGGCGTGGAATCCCTCAACGCCTCCGTCGCCGCGGGCGTCGTCCTGGCCGAAATCGCCCGCCGCCGCCGCCTCGAGATCCGCGGCTAACCCCCACCACCACCGCCCTTCCCCCAACGGAAGGGCTTCGTGTCATCCCGCCGACCTGGCTCCGCCCTACCGCGCGTGTCAAGGGGGGCCAGTGAAGGCTTGCCCACGGCGTCGACTGGGGGCCGCCCCCCTTGATACGTGTGGTAGCCCGTAGGGAGGTCGGTGGGATGACACGAAACCCTGCCCCACAACGGACCCGCAGCATCACCACCCACCAGCCCGTCATCCTGCTGATCTGCCCGTCCGGCGAGGACTCTCTTGATCTTCGGCCTTCATCTCTCCCTCCCGAACGTTGAACTCACCCCTCCCGAACGCAGGACTCTCGCACCCTGAACGTAGGACTCTCGCGTCCTGGGTGTTCGACACGCCGGGGTGTGAGGTGGGGCCGGTTTGTGGGTGATCCGGACCAGCGGGGCGTGAGCGGCGGATAAGGTCTGCGGCGATGTCCTTCGCCAGCCCGCTGTTCCTGTGGTTCTTCCTCCCGGTCGTGCTCGCGACCGTCCTCGTCACGCCCCGGAACTGGCGCAACGGCGTGGTCGCCGTGGCGAGCCTGCTGTTCTACGTCTCCGGCGCGGGCGGCACGACGCTGCTGCTGCTCGCCTGCATGGTGGTCAACTACCTGGCCGGGCGACGGCTGGAGCCGGGCTCGCCGGGCGACCGCAGGCTGGTCCTGGTCGGCTCGATCGCGCTCAACCTCGGCGTGCTGCTGGTCTGGAAGTACGCCGGGTTCGCCACCGGGCAGCTGCACGACATCGCCGCCGTCGTCGGCGCCGACCTGCCGGTGGTCGAGCTCGCGCTCCCGATCGGCATCTCCTTCTACACCTTCCACCACATCTCGTACGTGGTCGACGTGTACCGCGGCGAACGCCCGGCCCTGCGCGAGCCGGTCGCGTTCGTCACCTACATCGCGATGTTCCCGCAGCTGGTGGCCGGCCCGATCGTGCGGTTCCGCGAGATCGCCGACCAGCTGCCGCAGTCGCGCCTGCACCGCTGGGACGACGTCGCGGCCGGCTTCCCCCGGTTCGCCCTCGGCCTGTGCAAGAAGGTGATCATCGCCGACTCGCTCGCGCCGATGGTCGACGCCTGCTTCGCCACCCCGGCCGACGAGATGACCACGACCATCGCCTGGCTCGGCGCGATCGGTTACACGCTCCAGCTCTACTTCGACTTCTCCGGCTACTCCGACATGGCCATCGGCCTGGGCCGGATGCTGGGCTTCCGGCTGCCGGAGAACTTCGCCCGCCCGTACTCGTCGGTCACGATCACCGAGTTCTGGCGCCGCTGGCACATGTCGCTGTCGCGCTGGTTCCGCGACTACGTCTACATCCCGCTGGGCGGCAACCGCGGCGGCGTGCTGCAGACTTACCGGAACCTGTCGATCGTTTTCGTGCTCACCGGTTTCTGGCACGGGGCCAACTGGACGTTCCTCGTGTGGGGTGTGTTCCACGGCGGGCTGCTCGTGCTGGAACGCCGATTCGGCTGGGATTCGGCGCCGGTCACTACGCGTACCCGAATTGCCCGCCGGATCGTGACCATGCTGCTGGTGGTAATCGGCTGGGTGTTCTTCCGATCCGCCGATCTCGGTACGGCGTTCACAATCATCGGCCACATGTTGTTGCCGGATCTCGGCGGGTTCACGGATGCGGTCGCGGCCGCGGCGACCAATCAGCGCATTGTGCTGCTGGTGCTCGCGCTGACGATTGTCGCAATGCCCGATCATCCGGTGAGCGGGCCCTACCTGGAGTCCTCCCGGGACAAGATCGCCACCGTGGCCAGGATCTCGCTGATGACGGTGGGCGTCGGCTACGCGGCGATCCTGGTGGCGAGCGGCACGTTCAGCCCGTTCCTGTACTACCAGTTCTGAAGATCGACACGCGGACGGTGTTCAACAATTGACCCGACCGCCGCCGGCGCGCGGTCGGCGACCGCAGGAACGCGCTGGCCCGGTCGGACCAGCCCCTCGGTACCCAATGGGGCCCGTGGTCGACGTAGGGTAGGCGAGGATTGCTCACGCCGGGTCACCTACCGTCAACTGTCAAGAATAAGTGGGCGATTTTTCGCCGTTGCAACTACTTTATGTAACCGACCTGCTCCGTTCGGGTACACAGTGTGGTAGGACAGAGATTGCACATCCGGCAGCTTCTACCGTGCTAACCGAGGGAATTGTTACTTCGGGTGGGGGTAACGTGACTCACTCATCGGGGCCGACCAACCTGGGGGAGTTGTGACTTCCGGGGGGACCATCCGCGCGCTCGTGGGCAACCGCGAGTTCCGCGGCATGTGGATCGGCTCGACGGTGTCCACCGTCGGCGATCAACTCGCCGCGGTCGCGCTCTCCCTCTTGGTGTTCGAGCGCACCCAGTCCGCCGCGTGGACCGCCCTCACGTGGTCGTTGACGCTGTTCCCGCCACTGATCTCCGGCCCGCTGCTCGGCTGGCTCGCGGACCGGTTCCCCCGCCGCACGGTGATGGTGTGGTGCGCGTGGTCGCAAGCCGCCCTGGTGGGCCTGATGGCCATTCCCGGCACGCCGCTGTGGCTGATGATCGTGCTGCTGGTGATCGTGCTGATGATCTCGTCGCCGTTCCTGGCGGCGCAGGAGGCCAGCCTGCCCCACGTGCTGCCGGACAAGCGCTACGACGACGGCGTGGCGGTGTTCGGCACGTCGGTGGACGTCGCGCAGATGGTCGGCCTGGCCGCCGCCGGGTTCCTCGTCATCAACGCCGGAGCTAACGTCGCGCTCGCCATCGACGCGGTCTCGTTCGTGCTGGTGGCCATCCTGGTGCAGCTGTCGGTCGAGCACCGGCCCGCCGCCGACCCGCGCGGCGCGAAGCGGGACCCCGAAGGCCCCAAGGGAGCGTTCACGCTCCTGGTCACCGAGCCGCGGCTGCGCAGCCTGATGGGCATGCGCCTGCTGGCCGGTCTCGCGATGGTCCCGGAGGGACTCGCCGTGCCCCTGGCGGCGAGTCTGGACGCGGTGTGGGCCGTCGGCCTGATCCTGGCCATCGAGCCCGCCGCCAACGTCCTCGGCGTGGCCGTGCTGTTCCGGGTGGTGCGCGATCCCGCGAAGCGCGAGCGGCTCATCGGCCCGCTCGCCATCCTGTCCTTGGCCCCGCTGGTCATGTTCGCGCTGAACCCGAACCTGACCTGGACCATCGTGCTGCTGGTGATCGCCGGCATGGCCGGCGCGTACCACACGCCCGCGCGCTCGGCGTGGATGCGCATCCTGCCCGACGCCTACCGCGGTCGCGCGTACGGCATCGGCCGGGCCGCTCTGCGCTCGTCGCAGGGCGGCGGGATGGCCTTGGCGGGTGTCGTGGCGCACTCGATCGGCTCGGTGACCGCGACGATCGCGGGTGCAGGCGGCATCGGGCTGTTGCTGGCCACGCAGGCGACCGTAGCCTGGCGACGGGCCCGCACCCGGAACGATCCGAAAGCGGTGGCGATCTGAAACGGACTCATCACATATCGCGATTGTCAAACATGAAGGACCCCTCGGCTGCGGCCCGCTAGCCCGCGGGCACGTACGGTGAACATTCGGTCCGGGGTGGTATGGAGGGAGCGGCTCACATGTCGCGGTTGCGCATGGCGAACACCTCCTCAGTGCGCATCTCGGGCACGGACGTGCCGCTGCGAACGGCGTTCGCCACGCGGCGCCGGGCAGAGGGTAGGGGGTCGTGGTGAAGAACAGTTTGACTGACCAGAAGGCGTCTGGGGCAGTCGGCCGGCCCTCGATTCGCAACTGGGATCTGTGGACGTTGCGACCGGCCGCGCTGGTCTACTTCTTCTTCATCGAATCGGCGGTAGCGGCTGCCGCCATTTGGCTGCTCACCGGCCTCGACTCGATCTCGAACGCCGACTGGCTCAGATTCGGCGCGGTGATGTTCGCGATCACCGTGCACCTCATGATCGTGCGACGGGCCGAGGAGTCGCGCCGCAACGAGTCGGCCGGTCCGCACATCGACCTGACGTCCGTCTGGACGTTCGCCGCCGCCATCGCGCTGCCGGGCGCGCTGGCCGTGCTGGCCACGGTCTGGATGCGGATCCTGATCCAGCCGATCGCGCGCCGCCAGCCGTACCGGTTCGTGTTCAGCTCCGCGAGCATCCTCGGCGGCACCATGCTGGCCTGGGCCGTGGTGCACCTGTCCGGCCAGTCGCTGCTGGCCACCGGCCGCATCCCGACCGACCTGTTCCTGGTGCTCGTGCTCATCGCGGCCGCCCTGGTCAACTGGGGCGCGCAGGGCATGAACATCGCCGTCGCGCTGAAGATCGTCACCCCGCACACCCGCATCCAGGAGTTCCTGGGCTCGCGCGCGGACAACATGCTGGAGCTGAGCACCCTCGGCGCGGGAGCCATGCTCGGCATGCTGATGACCACCCACTGGGTGGGTCCGCTGCTGCTGGTCTTCCCGGTGATCCTGGTGAACTCGCTGCTCTACCACGCCGCGCAACGGCGGGCGCACCTCGAACGGCTGCTGCGCGAGCAGGAGCAGCTGCAGGCGCGGCTGGCCGAGGACGCGCACACCGACTACCGGACCGGGCTGCTCAACACCAACGGCCTGGCCGAGTACGGCGGCAGGCTCACCGACCGGTGCCGCCACGACAACCAGCCGGTGACCGTGCTGGCCATCGACCTGGACCACTTCAAGCGGATCAACGACACCTGGGGCCACCCGGCGGGCAACGCCGTGCTGGCCGAGGTCGGCCGGATCCTGCGGGAGAAGCTGCGGCCGGGCGACGTGGCCGGGCGCGACGGCGGCGAGGAGTTCGTCGTGGTGCTCGCCGACACGGGCCTGGCCCAGGGCACGGCCATCGCCGAGCGGGTGCGCGAGGCGATCGGCGAGATGTCCGTGATGACCACCGACAAGCACCGCAACACAGTCACCCTGCGCGGTCGGAACCTGCCGCTGACGCCGGACGGGCCGGAGGTGCGCGCCATCTCGGCGTCCATCGGCGTGGCCGTGCTGCCGGACAACGGCGACTGCCTCCAGGACGCGCAGCACTTCGCGGACGCGGCCCTCTACGCGGCCAAGGAGAACGGGCGCAACCAGGTGCGGGTGGCCGGCGGCGAGATCCGGCTGCTGCCCGCGCCGCGGGGCGACCAGCAGGTGGGTGAGGGCACGGCCGACCAGGCGGCAACCGCCGAGGTCACCCGCACCGCGTAAGTCGAGGTCGCCCGCACCGCGTGAATCCGGTCCACCCGCACCGCGTGAATCCAGATCACCCGCACCGCGCAAGTCCAGGTCGCCCGCACCGCGTAAGTCCTCGACGTCCCGCGCGTGACCGGCGCTCCGGGCGTGGGCACGGCGGGCTCGGCGGCGCGAACCCGGACACCCACCACCGCCACCGCGACCGCGGTGGTCCACCGGCGTGGTCGTCCTGCTGCGCATGGCACCCGTGTCTCCGCGCGGCCCGCGTCCCACGACCGGGCCTCCAGTGCCCCCTACGACCGCGAGTACCCACTAAAGACACGTCCCAAACGTGTTACTGCACTCTTTCTCGTTTGCCGCTCACCAGGCGGCAGACCAGGTAGATCGAGAACGAGACCGCCGTGACGAACGCGCTCACCGGCATCCCGGGCGCGAGCGACAGCAGCATCCCGCCGAGCACGGACACCTCGGCGAACACCACGGCCAGCACGGTGGCCCGCACCGGGCTCGCGGTGACCCTGGTCGCCGCCGCTGCGGGCGTGATCATCAGCGACAGCACGAGCAGCGCGCCCACCAGCTGCACGCTCAACGCCGTCGCCACGCCCACCAGCACCGCGAACACCACCGAGAGGGTCCGCACCGGCACACCGCGCGCCACGGCCACGGCGGCGTCCACGCTGGCGAAGTGCAGCGGCCGGTAGATGACCACCAGCACGGCCAGCACGGCGACCGACGCGCCGATGAGCAGCCACAGGTCGGTCGAACCGACGCTGACCACCTGACCGGTCAGCAGGCCGAACTTGTTCGCCGCACGGCCGTTGTAGAGGGCCAGGAACAGCACGCCCAGCCCCAGGCCGAACGCCAGGATCGCGCCGATCACCGAGTCCCGGTCCGAGTCGCGGGTGCTGAGCAGGCCGAGGAGCAGCGCGGCGACGACCGAGCCGGCCAGCGCGCCGTACCCGACGCCGATCCCGAGCAGCAGGGCCGCCGCGCCGCCGGTGAACGCCAGCTCGCTCGTGCCGTGCACGGCGAACGCCATCTTGCGGGTCACCACGAGCGGGCCGAGCAGTCCCGCCACCAAGCCGAGCACGGCGCCCGCGATGAGCATCGGCTGGACGTAGCGCAGCAGGTCGAGCGTCTGCCCGAGGTCGAAGAAGTTCTCCATCAGCCCTTCATCCCGCCACGTGGTGCGGCTCGTCCTCGCACACGTGCTGCGCGCCGACCACGTGGATCTGGTCGCGCACGCGGACCACTTCGACGTTCGTGCGGTACAGCTCGGTCAACGTCCGCGAGGTCATCACCTCGGCGGGCGGCCCGATCCGGAACCGGCCCTCGACCAGGTACAGCACCCGGTCGACCAGCGGCAGGATCGGGTTGATCTCGTGGGTCACGAACAGCACGGCCGTGGTCGCGGCCCGGCGCCGGGCGTCGATCAGGTCGCTGACCACGCGCTGGTGCGCGAGGTCGAGCGAGAGCAGCGGCTCGTCGCACAGCAGCACCTCGGGGTCGCCGACCAGGGCCTGCGCCACCCGCAGCCGCTGCTGCTCGCCGCCGGAGAGCAGGCCGACGGGCTCGTCGGCGTACCTCGTCGCGCCGACCGACTCCAGCGCCGCGTCCACCTTGGCCCGGCGTTCGCGGCGGGCGCGCCAACCGATGCCCCAGTGGTGCCCGTCCAGGCCGAACCCGACCAGGTCACGGCCGCGCAGCGCGAGGCTGGAGTCGATCGCCCGCTGCTGCGGGACGTAGCCGATGCGCCGGTTGCCGCCCGCGACCCGGACCGTGCCCGCGGACAGCGGTTGCAGGCCGAGCAGCACCCGGATGAGGCTGGTCTTGCCCGAGCCGTTGGGCCCGAGCACGGCCACGAACTCGCCCGGGGCGACGTCCAGGTCCAGCCCGTCCCAGAGCACGCGGTCGCCGTAGGACAGCCGCGCGCCGCGCAGCGCGACGGCCGCGCGCGTGGACTGGTCCGCCGCCTGGGCCGTGCTGCCCGAGAGCGCCTCGCCCCGCAGCGTCCCGCCCCGCGGCGCCTCGCCCTGCGGCGCCTTGTCCCGCAGCGTCATGCTCCGAGCGCTCCCACCAGGGAGTCGACCTGCTTCGTCATCCAATCAAGGTAACCCGTGACGCCCTCGGGCAGCGTCTCGGTCACCTCGGCGATGGGCACGCCCGCCGACTTGGCCTGCTCGACGACCCGCTGGGTGCCCGCGTTCTCCGTCTGCGCGTTGTTGACCAGCGCGGCGACCTGCTTCTGCTCGATCAGGCGGGTGACGTCGGCGAGCGCGGCGGCGGGGATGTCGGTCTCGTCCTCCACGGCGTCGCTGAACGACTCCGGCGTGACGTCCTCGACGCCCGCGGTGTCGAGCAGGTAGTGCGCCACCGGCTCGGTCGCCACCACCTTCTTGCCCGCGCCCTTGCCCTCGACGCGCTGCTCCAGCCCGGTCAGCGCGGCGTTGAAGTCCTTCGCGTTGGCCTCGAAGGTCGCCTTCTTGTCCGGCGCGATGGCGCCGAGGTCGGCGGCGGCCTGGTCGGCGACCTTGCGGACGGTCTCGAAGTCGTACCAGACGTGCTCGTTGACGGCGTGGTCGTGCCCCTCCTCGCCCTCCGGCTCGGCCGAGGCCTCCGGCTCGGCCGAGGCCCCGGGCTCGGTTGAAGCCCCGGGCTCCTCGTGGCCGGGCTCCTCGTGGCCGGACGCCTTGCCGGACACCGGGAACGCCTCGATCTTCTTGGCGCCCTCGGTCTCGGGGCCGAGCAGGGTGGCGAAGAAGTCGTCGTAGCCGCCGCCGTTGAAGATGACGAGCTTCGCGTCGCGCACCGCGGCCAGGTCGGCCGGCTTGCTCTCGTAGGAGTGCGGGTCGCCGGACGGGTCGTCGATGATGGCGCTGACCTGCACGGCGTCGCCGCCGACGGCCTTGACCACGCTGCCCCACACGTTGGTGGAGGCGACGACCTTGATCGTGCCGTCGTTCGCGGCGGGGGTGTCCTGGGCACCGCAGGCGGTGAGGACGACGGCGGTCGCGGCGGCCACCGCGCCGAGCAACGCGTTGCGGACGGTCATCAGAGCACTCCTCGACAGGCTGACAGATAGGCAATGGAAACCGTTGTCGAGTTCAGTTTAGAACGCTCCGCGACCGACATGTCCACCGACCGGGTGTTTTACACACCACAGGGGCCACCTCACCGCGGTGCGGGAGGTGGCCCCTGCGGGCTCGGGGATCGTCAGTCGGTCAGGCGGTGGCCCGACTCGGGGTGGAACAGGTGGACCTCGCCGGCGTCGCGCACGGCGACCTTGACGGTCTGGCCCAGGGTGGGCGGCGTGCGGCCGTCGACGCGGACCACGAACCGCTCGGGCACGTCGCCGATGCGGACCGAGCCGTGCATGAGCGCGTCCGCGCCCAGCTCCTCGACCAGCTCGACGGTCATGTCCATGCCCTGCTCCGAGGAGCTGACCAGCGCCAGCGACTCGGGCCGGATGCCGAACGTGACCTCGGACAGGCCCTCGCCCGCCGCCTTGTCCAGCGCGCGGCGCTCCAGCGGCACCACGATGCCGTCGAGCTTCGCGCCCTCCGACGTCAGCGGCACGGTCTTGAGGTTCATCGCGGGCGAGCCCATGAAGCCGGCGACGAACGCGTTGGCCGGCTTGTCGTACAGCGCGCGCGGGGTGTCGCACTGCTGGAGCAGGCCGTCCTTGAGCACGGCGACCCGGTGGCCCATGGTCATGGCCTCGACCTGGTCGTGCGTGACGTAGATCGTGGTGGTGTCCAGGCGGGCCTGGAGGGCGGCGATGTTCGCGCGGGTCTCCACGCGGAGCTTCGCGTCCAGGTTCGACAGCGGCTCGTCCATGAGGAACACGGAGGGCTCGCGGACGATCGCGCGGCCCATCGCGACACGCTGCCGCTGACCGCCGGACAGCGCCTTCGGCTTGCGGTCCAGGTACTTCTCGAGATCCAGCATCTTGGCCGCCTCGGCGACCTTCTCCCGGATCTCGGTCTTGTTGACGCCGCGCAGCTTGAGCGCGAAGCCCATGTTCTCCGCGACCGTCATGTGCGGGTACAGCGCGTAGGACTGGAACACCATCGCGATGTCGCGGCCCTTGGGCGGGACGTTGGTGACGTCCTTGCCGCCGATGTGGATGGCGCCCTCGTCGATGTCCTCCAGACCCGCGAGCATCCGCAGCGCGGTGGACTTGCCGGAGCCGGACGGACCGACCAGAACCAGGAACTCGCCGTCGGTGACGTCCAACGACAACTCGTCGACCGCGCGGACCGGCGGGTTGCCGGAGAAGATCCGCGAAGCCTTGACGTAGGCGACCTCAGCCATGCCACGCACCTTTCACTACCAAGCTTTGCCGCAACGCTAGGGATTGCAAGCGCTTACGGGAACGGGTGAATTGGTCTAGTTCCGGATCGGTTCAGCGGCAGCAGGGCGGTACGGGTCCGGCGGGGCGGCGGTCACCCGGTCGAGGTGCATGGGCCAGGCCTTTGACCAGCGGTCTTACTGCTGGCGCGCCCAGCGCCCGCTCCCTAGCCTCTCCGCTGTGAAGGTCATCAGCCAACGGGAGTTCGACCGGAACCCCGCAGAAGTCCTGGAAGCACTCGAAACAGGCGAGGCACTCCGCGTCACGGGACGCGAAGGCGAGGTGATCGAGCTCCACCCGCGAACGGACGGACGGCCGTGGACCGCGGAGGAGCTCGTCGAGCGGCACAAGCGCCTGCCGCAGGTCGACTTCGCGCAGATGCGCGCGGAGATCGACGAGGTTTTCGGCGTCGATCGCATCGATGACGACCCGTGGGAGCGCAGCCGTGGCTGACCGCCAGTCCGGCGTCCTGGACACGTCCGCGTACATCGACCTCGACCTCTTGCACCCGCAGGTCCTGCCGGCCGTTCCCGAACTGACCACGATCACGTTGGCCGAGTTGCACCACGGCGTGATGGCCGCGAAGGACGCGGCGACCCGCGCGGTGCGGACAGCGCACGTGGCCACCGCAATCGTGGACTTCGACCTCCTGCCCTTCGACCACCGCGCGTCCGCGCGCTACGGCAGCCTGATCGGGCTGACGCTCGCGGCCGGCCGCGATCCCCGGTCGCGCAGGCTGGACCTGATGATCGCGGCCATCGCGTCGTGCCACGACCTGCCGCTCTACACCCGCAACCCGAAGGACTTCGTCGGCTTGGAGCAGTTGGTCGAGGTCATCGAGGTGTGAAAGGGGCCTCCGCGACGAGAGCGGAGGCCCCCGGGGCTCAGCCCTTCACCGCGCCCGACGACAAGCCCGTCACCAGGAACCGCTGCACCAGGTAGAACACGACGATCGCGGGGATCGCGACCAGGATCGAGGCCGCCGCCAGGTGGCCCCACTCGGTCCGGTTCTGCTGCACGAACACCTGGAGGCCCACGGCCAGCGTCTTCGACTCGTCCGCCGCCGACAGGAACGCCGACGCGAACGCCACCTCGCCCCACGCCGTCAGGAACGCGTAGAACGCGGTCACGGCCAGGCCCGGCCGGGCCAGGGGCATGACCAGCCGCCAGAACACGCCGAACGGCGTCAGGCCGTCCACCCGCCCCGCCTCGTCGATGTCGGTCGGGATGGTGTCGAAGTAGCCCTTCAGCATGTACGTGCAGAACGGCACGGCGGTCGTGCAGTAGACGAGCACCAGGCCGAGCGACGTGCCCTGCAACCCGAGCGCCAGCAGGATGTTGTACAGCGGCACGATCAGCACCGCGAACGGGAACATCTGCACGACCAGGAACGACAGCATCAGCGACCGCTTGCCCGGGAACCGGAACCGCGACGCCGCGTACCCCGTCGTCGCGGACAGGAACACCGCCAGCACCGTGGTCATCAGCGCGATCAGCACCGAGTTGCCGAACCACGCCAGGAAGTCGCCCTTCTCGCCGGCCAGGATCCGCCCGTAGTTGTCCAGGCTGGAGTCGTTGACCAGCTTCGGCGTGGTCTCCACGGCCTTGGCGTCCGGCTTGAACGACGTCACCAGCACCCAGAACACCGGGAACACCGCGATCAGCGACGCCACGACCAGCGCGCCGTGCAGCCCGAGACCGGCCAGCGGCGACCGTCGCGAGCGCGAGCGCACGCGGGCCTGGGGGACCGCCTTCACCGAAGCGGCTTCGACCGTCATCACCACACCTCGCCTTGCTTGCGCAGCGCGCGTCGGTACACACCCGCGAACACGAGCAGCACGGACAGGATCAGCACGCCGTAGGTCGACGCCACCGCGAAGTCGCGGGACGCACCGGAGAAGAACCGCTCGAACGCGTAGGTCACCAGGATCCGGGTGTTCGGGTTCGGCCCGGTGATCAGGTAGATGATCGCGAACATGTTGAACGTCCAGATGATGCCGAGCAGCACCACCGTGCTGGACACCGACCGCAGGCCGGGCAGCGTCACGTTGCGGAACCGCTGCCACGGCGTCGCGCCGTCCACCTCGGCCGCCTCGTAGAGGTCGCCGGGGATCGACTGGAGCCCGCCGAGCAGCGCCACCATCATGAACGGCACGCCGAGCCACACGTTGACGATGATCACCGCGACCAGCGCCCAGTCCGACTGGCCGAGCCACACCGGCGGGTCGTCCAGGCCGAGGAAGCGCAGGAACTGGTTGATGATCCCGTACTGCGCGTTGAACATGTACTTCCACGCGAACGCGCTGATGAACGCGGGCACGGCCCACGGCAGGATCAGCAGCACCCGGTACACCGCCCGGCCGCGCACCTCCCGGTTGAGCAGCAGCGCGAGGCCCAGGCCGATCGTGTAGTGGAAGAACACGCAGCCGAACGTCCAGATCAGCGTGCGCGCCAGCGTCGACCAGAACGCGCCGTAGCTGGCGTCGCCGGACAGCACGTTCAGGTAGTTGTCGAGGCCAACGGAGACGTAGGTCGCCGGCCGGTCGAGGACCGGGTTGGCGATGTTGCCCTCGTTGATGTCGGTGAAGGTGAAGAACACGCCCTGGGCGAGCGGGAACAGCACCAACACCGCGATGACCACCACGACCGGCAGCACCATCGCGTACGCGTACCAGTGCCGGTCCAGGAACCTGCGCACCGAAGTCTCCCTTCGCCGCCCCGCGGCGCCCGGCCCGCGACCGGACCGGACGCCACGAGGGGATGATCAGCCGACGGTGTACTCGGGGACGACGGTGTCCTGGTACGCCTTGGCCACCTCGTCCAGCGCCGTCTTGGCGTCCTTCTTGCCCGCCAGCACGTCGGCGTAGGCGATCTTCAGCGGGTCGAACAGCTGGCCGCCCTCGGGGATCCACGCGCGCGGGTGGGCGGCGGTGACGACCGGCTCGAACGCGGACACGACCGCGTTGGCCTTCACGTCCGCGTTCTCGTAGGCCGACTTGCGGGTGGGCAGCACGCCCAGCTCCTTGGCGATGCGCACCTGCGACTCGGTGCTGCTCATGCAGGCGATGAACTCGACCGACGAGTCCTTGGCCTTGGTGCCCTGGCGGATCACGTAGTCGTGGCCGCCGACCGGCGCGGAGCCCTTGCCGGCGGTGGCGCCGGGGACGGGCGCGATGCCCAGGTTGGCGGCGTCGGTGAACGCGGCGCCCTTGAGGTAGTCGGCGACCGACCACGGGCCGTTGACCACCATGGCGACCTCGCCGGAGGTGAACGCGGCCTGCATGTTGTTGTAGGAGTTCGACGGGTCCAGCGCGGTGGAGGCGGCCTTGGCGTCCAGCAGGCCCTTGGCGGTCTCCAGCGCCTTCACGTTCGCCGCGGAGTTGACCACGATCTTCTTGGCGTCGGCGTCGACCAGGTCGCCGCCCTCGCCGTAGATGAACGGCAGCGCGTAGTACGCGTCGTTGTTGATGAAGATCGTCTTCTCGCCACCGAGCTTGGCCGCGGCGGTCTTGACCTCGTCCCACGTCTTCGGCGGCTCGACGCCGGCGTCGGCCAGCAGCTTCTTGTTGTAGAACAGCGCCAGCGAGTCGGTGACCTGGGGGACGCCGTAGGTCTTGCCGTCGTACTTGGTGGAGCCGAGCGGCGTGTCCAGGAAGTCCGACGTGTCGCTCGCCAGCTCGGTGCCGGCCAGGTCGGCGATGTAGCCCAGCTTGGCCAGCTGCGACACCCACGCGACCTCGGCGCGGAAGACGTCCGGGCCCTGGCCGCCCTGCGCGGCGGTGCGGTAGTTGTTCAGGGCCGCGTCGAAGGGCACGGTCTCGGTCTTGACCTTGTAGCCGCCCTTGGTCGCGCACTCCTGCGCGATCGAGGCGAACACCGGGCCCTCGTTCGGGCCGCTGGTGTCCCAGAAGGTGATCTCGCCGGAGTCGCCGGACGCCGATCCGCCGTCGCCACCGCCGCACGCGGTGAGGACGAGGGCGGAAACGGCCGCCACTGCGGTCACGAGGGTGGTACGTCGCATCGTTGCTGTCGTCCCTCCTGCGGGCCCTCACCGTGATGAAGGCGCTTGCAAGAACTTGCGAAATTGTTGACGCGGATTTCATCCCGCCGACCAGGGCCGGGTCAAGGGTCTTGACGTAACCAAGCCGTAACGGCCCTGCTCGATCGGGGGAAACCACGGTGGGCGTTGCAAAAGTTTGCCGCTGACGGCAGGCTGCACCTCACCCACGAGTCAGCGAGGAGGCACGGTGTCCGGTCTGTCCGAGATCGCCAGGGCAGCCGGGGTGAGCATCTCCACGGTCAGCCGGGTGCTCAACCGCCGGGCGGGCGTGAACGACGAGACGCGCCAGCGCGTGCTCGCGGTGCTTGCGGAAATGCCTTACACGCCGCGCGGGCTGGGCGCGCTCCAGCGGACCGGCGTGATCGGGCTGCTCGTGCCTGAGCTGTCGAACCCGGTGTTCCCGGCGTTCGCCGAGGCGCTGGAGGTGCGGGCCGCGCGGCTGGGGTACTCGTCGCTGCTGTGCAACACGCGTGCCACCGGCGCGGGCGCGATGGGCGAGGAGGAGTACGTGCGGATGCTCCTGGCGCGCGGCGTCGAGGGCATGGTGTTCGTCTCGCCGGAGATCACCAACGTCGAGGTGCCGCTCGGGCAGGCGCCGCGACCGTCGTACTACGCGAAGCTGCTGGCCGACGGCGTGCACATGGTGTTCCTCAACGGGGCCACGCCGTCGCTGGACGTGCCGGACGTGACCGTGGACGAGCAGCACGCGGGCTACGCGGCGGCCAGGCACCTGGTCGAGCTGGGCCACCGGCGGATCGGGTTCGTGTCGGGGCCGGCGCGGTCGTTGCCGTCGCGGCTCAAGCGGGCCGGGTGGGCGGCGGCGCTGGAGGAGGACGGGCTGCCCGCGACGTCCGACTTCGTGGCGCACGCGCCGTTCGGGCCGGAGGGCGGGGCGGAGGCGGTGTCGACGCTGCTGGACACCGTGCGGCCGACGGCGGTGATCTGCTCGTCCGACCACATGGCGATCGGCGTGCTGCGCGAGGCGCACCGGCGCGGGCTGACCGTGCCGCGCGACCTGTCCGTGGTGGGGTTCGACGACATCCCGCTGGCGTCGTACTGCTCGCCGTCGTTGACCACGCTGGCGCAGCCGATCGAGGAGATGGCGGCGGCGGCCGTGGACGAGTTGGTGCACCGGCTCGACCCCGATCGGCGACGACGTCCGGCGGGGAATTACACGCGCGTTTTCCGGCCGCGGTTGGTCGTCCGCGAGTCGTCCGCCGAAGCCCCATTGGTTTAGACCATTGTACCCCGAGGTAACCCATCCTCATCTGCGGAGATGACGTTGTAGAGGGACGCCGGTCACCCCCACTTCTGTAATTGGTTCTGAACCGTTACGGTCACTTCATGGCGCGGTCGATGCATGTGCGACGCCCCGCGACGCTCGCCTCACTGGCGGCGGAGCTGGGTGTTTCCCGGACAACGGTGTCCAACGCGTACAACCGTCCCGACCAGCTCTCGCCAGAGCTGCGACGCCGGGTGTTGGAGACAGCTAGACGACTCGGTTACCCGGGGCCCGACCCGGTTGCCCGCTCCCTGCGGACGAGGAAGGCCGGTGCGGTGGGCCTGCTGCTCACCGAGAACCTGTCCTACGCGTTCCGCGACCCGGCGGCGATCGGGTTCCTGGAGGGGTTGGCGCTCGCGTGCGAGGACGCCGGGACCGGGCTGCTGCTCGTGCCGGCGAACCCCGAGCGCGAGGACGTGGCGGCGGTCCACCGGGCGGGGGTGGACGGCTTCGTGGTGTATTCGGTGCCCGACGACGACCCGCACCTGGCGGCGGTGCTGGAGCGGCCGGTGCCGACGGTGGTGTGCGACCAGCCCGACCTCGGCAACGTCGACCGCGTCGGCATCGACGACCAGGCGGCCATGCACTCGTTGGCGCAGCACCTGATCTCGTTGGGGCACCGGCGGGTCGGCGTGGTGTGCATGCGGCTGGCCCGTGACCGCAACGACGACTTCGTCGTGCCGGAGCGGCAGCAGGCGGCGCACTTCCACGTGCAGCGGGCCCGGTTGGCGGGGTTGGCGCAGGCGTTCGAGTCGGTCGGCGTGGACTGGGCGACCGTGCCGGTGGCGGAGCGGTTCGACCACACCACGGCGTCCGGCGCGGCGGCGGCGGCGCAGGTGCTGGAGCGCGACCCGCAGATCACCGCGTTGATCTGCACGTCGGACATACTGGCTCTGGGCGCGATGGCGGAGGTCCAGCGGCGCGGTCTGCGCGTGCCGGCCGACATCACCATCACCGGGTTCGACGGCATCCGCGAAGCGGAGCAGGCCGGCCTGACGACGGTCCGCCAGCCGGTCCTGGAGAAGGGCCGCGCGGCCGGCAAGCTGCTCCTGGACTCGGCCGAGCGCACCCGTCCCCGAGCCGTCACGCTGTCCACCGAACTGATCCACGGCACCACCGCCGCCCCACCGCGCGGAACGGCGGAGGAACGCTGGTTCGGCCCCTGATCCCCCGTCCGGCCTGACTGCCACCGACGACCGGACACCCCACCCGCTCTTGAACGCTCCGCAGGGGTCCCCGACCAAGGGGACCCCTGCTTTTATTTTGCCGGCGACCACCGACAATTTTGGTGGTGCGGCGGTCGGGTGGTGCAGCGGTTGGTGGTGCGGCGGCGCGGCGGTTGGTGGTGCGGCGACGTGACGTTGGTGGTGCAGGAGTGCGGCGGTGCGGTGGTCCCACCAGGTGGATAGACGGCGGTGAGGAGTGACAATCGGGGTATGCCGTTGCCCTCACGACCGCTGCGCAAGCTCGGCTTCCTCACCATCGGCCTGTTCGACGAGGCGGACCCCCGGCGCGGGCACGAGGCAACGTTGGAGGTCATCCGGCTGGGCGAGGAGCTGGGGTTCGACAGCGCCTGGGTGCGGCACCGGCACCTCCAGTTCGGCATCTCCTCGCCCGTCGCCGTGCTCGCCGCCGCCACCCAGCGCACCAGCCGCATCGAGCTGGGCACCGCCGTCATCCCCCTCGGCTGGGAGAACCCGCTCCGCCTCGCCGAGGACCTGTCCACCGTGGACGTCCTGTCCGGCGGTCGGCTCAACCCCGGCGTGAGCGCCGGGCCGCCGATGCACTTCGACCGCGTCCGGGAAGCGCTCTACCCCGACACCGCGGACGCCGAGGACTTCGGCCACCGGCGCGTCGAACGGCTCCTCGACCACGTGCGCGGCAAGCCCGTCACCGACTTCCGGGGGACGGAGGGCATCGAGGTCTTCTCGGACCGGGTGCAGCCGCACTCCCAAGGGCTGGGCGACCGGATCTGGTACGGCGCGGGTAGCCTCGCGTCGGCTCGGTGGGCCGGTGAGCACGGGATGAACCTGTTGGTCAGCAGCGTGGTCAAGGCCGAGGGTCGGACCGGGGTGGAGGTGGGGGACGGGTTCGCGGACATCCAGCGAGAGCACATCCGGGCGTTCCACACCGGCCACCCTCACGGTGAACGTG
This sequence comes from Actinosynnema sp. CA-299493, assembly GCF_050946825.1. Lineage (NCBI taxonomy): Bacteria > Bacillati > Actinomycetota > Actinomycetes > Pseudonocardiales > Pseudonocardiaceae > Actinosynnema > Actinosynnema sp. CA-299493. The sequence goes on along the minus strand of NZ_CP191993.1, from coordinate 398,682 downwards.
CCCGCGTCTCCCAGGGGCTCGTCGTGATCCCCACCGACTCGGCCACGAACGAGCAGCGCGCGAAGTACCACGACTACGCGGCCAAGCGCCTGCCGCGCACGAGGGCGCCACAGGGACCGGCCGGGCTCCTGTTCGCGCCGGATCTCGTCGGGACGTCCGACGAGATCGCCGGACGGCTCTACGACCACGCGGCGTTCCGCGAGGTGGACGAGGTGGCGTTCGCCCTGCCGTTCACCTTCGAGCACGCCGACTACGTGCAGATCCTCACCGACATCGCCACCGTCCTCGGTCCGGCGCTCGGCTGGAAGCCCTGACGCCGCGGCCGGAGCCTCACAGCCGGCATGGACAAGAGCTCAAAAGCATGTCCTCGCCGGACGGGCAGATCAGCAGGATGACGCCTACTGGGTGGTCATGCTGCGGGTCCGTTGTGGGTCGGGGTGCGTGTCATCCCACCGACCTCCCTCCGGGCTACCACACGCATCAAGGGGGCGGCCCCCAGTCGACGCCGCGGGCAAGCCTTCACCGGCCCCCTTGACACGCGCGGCAGGGCAAAGCCAGGTCGGCGGGATGACACGAACCCCTATGTGTGAAGCAACCAGTGCCGGTTGAAGCAACCAGTGCGGCGCTCTGCCGTCCGGCGAGGTTGTGATCACGTCACTCGGAAGATCACCGGGTTGCTCGCCTTGCCCGCCACCAGCGCCGTGAGCAGGTAGTCGCCCGCGCCCAGCGCGGAGTGCTTGCGGCAGCCCGGTTCGGAGGTGCCGCCCGTCCACCGCAGGCCGTAGGTGAACCGCTCACCCGGTTGCATCACGCGCACCTCGGAGCCCTCGGTGGCGAAGCAGTCGTTGCTCGACCACAGCCGCGTCACGCCGTCCACGCTCGTCACGACCAGCTCGCGCACCTGCCGCCCGATCTCCTTCGCGCACGGCAGCGGGCCGGTGTTGGAGATGGCGATGGTGAACCGCACGGGGTGGCCGGCGGGGGTCGAGGGGTTGTCGACCTCGGCCACGACGGCGACCTGCGCGTCGTCGCACGGCGGAGGCGGGCCCGGCGGCAAGGTCGGCGGAGGTGTCACGGGTGGTGGAGGTGTGGGTGGTGCGGTCGAGGACGAGGCCGTGACCACGGGGGTCGCGGGCGGTTCCGGGGGGCGGGATGGCGGTTGGGTGGCCGGCGGCGCCGGGTCGCCGTGCCCGATCAAGGCGCCGACCAGCCAGACCGCGAGGACCAGGGCGACCACCGACCCGGCGACGGCCAGCGCGCGACGCCGCCGGTACACCGACCGCGGGTGCGAACCTGTGGTCTCGGTCACGCGGTCGAAGGTAGCCGGGTCGCGTGGAATTACCGGGGAGGCATCGGTCCCCCGATGAGGTGAACGTGAGGTTGGCCCGATTCGCTTGCCCGCCATGCGGGAGGCAGGTTCCAATCCGAGGGAACAACGGGAGGTGTGCGATGACCGCGATCGACGAGCTGCTCCACCGCAACGCCGAATTGGGCAACATCGTTCCCGGCGACCGTTCCTCGCCGCGGCCTTCGATGCAAGTTGCCATCCTGACCTGCATGGACTCCCGCATCCGGGTGTTCGAGATCTTCGGCCTCAAGCAGGGTGAGGCGCACGTGCTGCGCAACGCGGGCGGTGTCGTGACGGATGACATGATCCGCTCGCTGGCGTTGAGCCAGCGCAAGCTCGGCACCCGCGAGGTGCTGCTGGTGCACCACACGAACTGCGGCCTGGAGCTGGTCACGGAGGACGACTTCAAGGACGAGCTGGAGGAAGCGTCCGGCCTGCGCCCGCCGTGGTCGGTGGAGGCGTTCCGCGAGGTGAAGGACAGCGTGCGCGGCTCGGTGAACCGGGTCCGGCACAGCGCCTTCCTCCCGCACCGCGACAACGTGCGCGGCTTCGTCTACGACGTGCACACGGGTCAGCTGACCGAAGTCGTCTGACCGGAAGTGGTCGGCGAACCGGTCGTGGGAGACTGTGCGGCGCTATGAGCCTGGACGCCGAGCTCCTCCTCGACTGGTTCGCCGACACCGCCCGCGACCTGCCCTGGCGACGGCCGGGGTGCACGGCGTGGGGCGTGCTGGTCAGCGAGATCATGTTGCAGCAGACCCCCGTCGCGCGGGTCGAGCCCCTCTGGCACGAGTGGCTGGCCCGGTGGCCGACGCCGTCGACGATGGCGGAGGCGAGCCAGGGCGAGGTGCTGCGCGCCTGGGGCAAGCTGGGCTACCCGCGCCGCGCCCTCCGGCTGCACGCCGCCGCGCAGGCCATCGCCGAGCTGCACGACGACGTCGTCCCGAGCGACGTCGACACCCTCCTGGCCCTGCCGGGCATCGGCGCGTACACGGCACGGGCCGTCGCGGCGTTCGCCTACGGGCAGCGGTGCCCGGTGGTCGACACGAACGTCCGCCGCGTCGTGGCACGGGCCGTGCACGGCGCGGGCGACGCGGGTCCGCCGTCCACCACCAAGGACATGAAGGACGTCGAAGCCCTCCTCCCCGAAGAGGAGGGGCGCGCCGCCGTCTACTCGGCCGCCCTGATGGAGCTGGGCGCCCTCGTCTGCACGGCCCGCGCGCCCAAGTGCGCCGACTGCCCCGTGTTCGACGCGTGCGCGTGGCAGCTCAACGGCCGTCCCGCGTACGACGGCCCGGCCAAGGTCGCGCAGAAGTTCGCGGGCACCGACCGGCAGGTGCGCGGCCTGCTGCTGGACGTGCTGCGCGGCACCAGCGAGCCGGTGGCGAAGTCCCGGCTCGACGTGGTCTGGTCGGACGCGGGCCAGCGGGACCGGTGCCTGCACTCGCTGCTCGTCGACGGTCTGGTCGAGCAGACGGTCGCGGGCCTGTTCGCGCTGCCCGGTGAGCACTGACCGTGCACGCGCTGGTGGTGTTCTTCGACGCCGAGGCCGACCAGGCCGTGCGGTCGCTGTGGCGGCGGATCGGTGCGAGGTCCGAACTGCCGCCGCACCTGACCTACGCGGCGGCGGGCACGATCGGGCCGAAGGCGCGCGCCGAGCTGCGCGAGGACCTGTCCCGGCTGTGGCTGCCCGACGTGTGGTTGCAGACCCTCAGCGCCACCGGGAGCGCGTTGCAGCTCGGCGCGGTCGTGGACGCCGAGCTGCTGGCCGTGCACTCGGCCGTGCACGACGTCCTCGCGGGCCGGGTGAAGCACCCCCACGGCCGGCACCTGCCGGGCAACTGGGTGCCCCACTGCACGTTGGTCGACGGCGAGGACGACGAGGTGAGGGCCGCGTTCGCCGAGCTGCACCCGATCACGCCGATCCGCGCCAAGACCCGCGAGATGGCGATCGTGGACACTCAGACCGGGTCGATCGAGCCGCTCAGGAACGCCTCCACCGCGCCCCGGTAGACCTCCGGCGCCTCGTCGTGCACGACGTGCCCGGACTCCGGCACCACCAGGTGCGTCGCCCCCGTCCGCCGCGCCACCTCGGCCATCTGCCCGGCGCGCAGCCCGCCGAGCCCCGCCTCGATCACCAGCATCGGGCACCGGATGGCGTCCACGTGGTCCCAGTACGCCCGCTCGCCCCACTCGGAGGCGATCTCGTACAGGTCGGGCAGGTGCGCGATGAGGTGCCAGCCGTCCTCGCGCTCCTCGAACATCTCCTCCACCCGCGGCACGTCCACGACCTGCCGCACGTGCGCCAGGGACTCGAACGCCGGCGGCCACGTGTCGAAGTACCACTTCCACTCCTCGACCGTGCGACCGCGGTTGTCCGGCACCACGTCCTCCGCCACGACCGCGCGCACCAGGTCTGGCCGGGTCGCGGCGAGCGCCCACGCGTGCAGCCCGCCCATCGAGTGCCCGATCACCACGGCGGGCGCGAGGTCGTGCCGCTCGATCACCTCGGCCGCGTCGGCGACGAAGTCCTCCGTCCGGTACGGCCCCCGCACCGGGTTGCGGCCGTGCCCACGCGCGTCCGGCGCGACCACCCGCCCGTGCGGCTTGAGCCACTGCGCCACCGTCCACCACGTGCTCGCCCGGCTCATCAGGCCGTGGAGCAGCAGGATGCCCTGCCCCGATCCCCCGAACTCCGCAACGCTCATGCGTGCATCATGTCGGCATGGCCATGAGTCCCCAGGCGCGCCCGTACCTGATCGTCGTCATCGTGGTGCTGGTCGTGGCCGGGATCGTCGTGGCCAGGATGCCGAGGGACCAACCGACCGCCACGCCGGCCACCACCACCACCACCACCACCACTCCGCCCGTGGTGAACGCCGAGGGCGGCGACGGGGCGGGTGACGCGTACTACCCGCAGGACGGCAACACCGGCTACGACGTCAGCGCGTACGACGTGTCCGTCAGCTACGACCCGGCCACGAAGCGGCTGGAGGGGGTCGCGACGATCACCGCCAGGGCCACCGCCGACCTGTCCCGGTTCAACCTCGACCTGTACGCGCTGGAGGTCTCGGGCGTCGACGTGCGCGAGCAGGCGGCCGGCTTCCGCCAGGAGGGCGACCACGAGCTGGTCGTCACGCCCGCGGCGCCCTTGGCGAACGGCGAGGAGTTCACCACCGCGGTCCGGTACGGCGGCGAGCCGACCCTGTTCGAGGACCGCGCGCTGGGCCGCAGCGGCTGGCAGGTCTCCTCGTCCGGCGGGGCGTTCGCGGCGGGCGAGCCGCACTCGGCGACCACCTGGTTCCCCGCCAACGACACCCCGCGCGACAAGGCGGCGTTCGCGTTGACCGCCCGCGTGCCGGAGGGCTGGTCGGTGATCTCCAACGGCGTCGAGGCCGGCTCCACCACCGCCGACGGCTGGACGTCGTTCCGCTGGGTCGCCGAGCAGCCGATGGCCACCTACCTGACCACGATCGCGATCGACCGGTGGACCGTCGAGCGGTCGGCGCTGCCCGACGGCACGCCCGTGGTGAACGCCTACGCGCCGGGCGCGGAGGGCGGCAGGCAGCACCAGGAGCGGCTGCCGGAGGTGCTCGCGTTCCTGGCCGAGAAGTTCGGGCCCTACCCGTTCTCCTCGGCGGGTGGGATCTTCCTGGCCGACGACATCGGCTTCTCGCTGGAGACCCAGACCCGGCCGATCTACGCGGGCTGGGCCGACCTCGACACCGTGGTGCACGAGAACGCGCACCAGTGGTTCGGCGACTCGGTGAGCCTGGAGAACTGGGCCGACATCTGCCTGAACGAGTGCTTCGCCTCCTACGCCCAGTGGCTGTGGGCGGAGGCCGAGCAGGACGTCGACCTGGACGCCCGGTACCACGCCGAGGTCGAGCGGGTGGGCGACCGCGAGACGTACTGGGGTCGCAAGCTCTACGACATGGGCCGGGGCAACGAGTTCCGCGGCGTCTACGACAAGGGCCAGCTCGCGCTGCACGCGTTGCGCCGCCAGGTCGGCGACCAGGCGTTCGACCGCGTGGTCAAGGACTGGGTGGCCGCGAACCGGGACGGCAACGCGTCGTGGCCGGAGTTCGAGGCGCACGTGGAGCAGGTGTCGGGGCAGGACCTGGACGCGTTCTTCGCCGCGTGGTTCCGCGGCGACCGGGCGCCCGCCGACGAGTTCCTGTACCCGGGCACGCTGCGGCGGTGACCCCGGGCCGGTCGGTGAAACTGGCTACAGTGGTTACATGGCGACGTGGGCGAGGACGCTGACCCGGCCGGACGGGCAGAGCTTCCGCTTCGACCCCGGCAGCTTCGCGATGGAACTGCTGGTCAGCGGCGGCCCGGGCGAGCTGCGGGTGTTCGAGGCGCTGCACCGGCCCGACGACCTGGCCGCGTGGCTGGTCGACTCGCGCCTCGCCGCGACCGCGCCGTTCACCGCGGCCGACGTGCGCGTCACCGAAGCCGAGCTGGACGCGGTGAAGCGGCTGCGCGACGCGTTCTGGCGGGTCGCCCGGGCGATGGTCCGGGGCGCCGACCTCCCGGCCGAGGGCCTGGCGGTGCTGAACGCGGCCACCGCCGAGACACCACGACCGGTCGTCGACCCCCGCACGCGCGCGCTCACGTGGGCACGGCCGATCACCGGCACGCAGGTGCTCGGCGCGGCGGCCCGTGACGCGGTCGAGCTCGTCGCGCACGGCGGCGTGCGCAAGTGCTCGGCGGACGACTGCGGCCTGCTGTTCGTGGACGCCTCCCGGGCGGGCAACCGCCGCTGGTGCTCGATGGAGCGCTGCGGCAACCGGCACAAGGTCCGCGCCCACCGGGCACGCCACGAGACGGAACCGGCCGGGGCGCAGTAACGTCGGGGCATGGCGGTTGTGAAGATCAATGCGATCCACGTGCCCGACGGCTCGGGCCCGGAGCTGGAGAAGCGGTTCGCCGCGCGACTGGGCGCGGTCGACTCCGAGCCCGGTTTCCTGGGCTTCCAGCTCCTGCGGCCGGTCAAGGGCGACGAGCGGTACTTCGTGGTCACCCAGTGGGAGACCGAGGAGGACTTCCAGAACTGGATGGGCGGCCGGGCCAAGGAGGCGCACTCGGGCGAGCGCGCCAAGCCCGTCGGCACCGGTTCGGACCTGCTGGAGTTCGAGGTCGTGCTCAGCTCCGAAGCGAAGAAGTGACCCTGAACGGGTGAACGAGGCGCTCGACCGCGCGGCGGAGCTGATCCGGTCCGCCGACGCGGTGCTGGTGTGCGCGGGGGCGGGGATGGGCGTCGACTCCGGCCTGCCCGACTTCCGCGGCGCGACCGGCTTCTGGCAGGCGTACCCGCCCTACGAGCGGTTGGGCCTGCGGTTCGAGGAGCTGGCCGACCCGGTGCACTTCGTGGAGGACCCGGCGCTCGCGTGGGGCTTCTACGGGCACCGGCTCGACCTGTACCGGCGCACGGCGCCGCACGACGGGTTCCGCGTGCTGCGGGAGTGGGGCGCGCGGGTGTTCACGTCGAACGTGGACGGCCAGTTCCAGCGGGCCGGGTTCGACCACGTGGCCGAGGTGCACGGGTCGATCCACCACCTCCAGTGCGTGGAGCCGTGCACGGACGACGTGTGGCCCGCCGACGGCGTCGTGGTGGACGTGGACCCCGGGTCGATGCGCGCGACCGGGCGGTTGCCGTCGTGCCGCAACTGCGGTGGGCTGGCGCGGCCGAACATCCTCATGTTCGGCGACTGGGCGTGGGTCGGCGGGCCGTCGCAGAAGGCGCTGGACGCGTTGGCTCAGTGGCGGCGGGCCCACCGCGGCATCGTCGTGCTGGAGCTCGGGGCGGGTGTCGCGGTGCCGACCGTGCGGCGTCAGGCGGAGCTGGCCAGTGCCGCGTCGGGCGCGTTGATCAGGATCAACCCGCGTGAGCCGGAGGTGCGGCACGGGCGCGGGGTGTCGTTGCCGATGGGCGCCCTGGCGGCGATCACCGAGTTGGCACGACGAATCGGGTGACCACGGCCCGGTGGTCCGAGCCGGGCACGTCGACGACGGCGAACGCGTCCACCGGGCACCGGTCGTCCACCAGCACGTGGTCGATGGCCACCGGCGGCGGCCACAGCGCGCCGCCGGACGGCCAGGTCGGGTCCAGGCCCGCGCCCACCTGATCGGCGGCGTCGACGTAACCGCCGTTGAGCAGCCGGCGCAGGCCGACGTGGTCCAGGGTGGCGTTGAAGTCGCCCGCGAGCACGCGCACCGGACCGTCCAGCTCCCGGTCCGGCAGGCCGGCCAGGTCGCGCTGCCAGCTCTCCGGCCCGGCGTCGACCACCGGCGGCAGCGGGTGCACGGACAGCACCTCCAGGTCCTCGCCGGGCAGGTCGACCAGCGCGCCGGCCTGGCGCAACGTGCTGGGCGGCGTGAGCGTGCGCGGGAACACCGGGTAGCGGGACGCGATGCCGGACCCGGAGCCGCCCGGCTCGTCCAGGAAGTGCCGGAAGGGCAGCACCTCGTCCAGGCCCGCGCGTTCGAGGTCGAGGACCATCGCCGGGGTCAGCTCCTGCAACGCGAGCACGTCGACGTCGTGCGCCTTCACCGCCGCCACGACCGCTTCCGCCTCGGCCTTGCCGACCAGCAGGTTCGCCGCCATCACGGTGACCTCCTGGCCGACGCCGACCGGCCGCGAGTCGGGGAACGCGCGTGGCGCGACGGCCGCCACCAGCACCACCGCGACCAGCGACGTCACCGTGCCGACCGCCCAGCGCCGCAGCAGCAGCGCGAGCGCGCCCAGCACCACGCCCGCCGCCGTGAAGTAGGGCGTGAGGGCGGTCGTGGCGACCATGTGCCGGGTGCCGTCGATGCCGAGCAGCCTGGTGAACGCGGCGAGCAGGAACGTGATGGCCGCCACTACCAGCAGGAACGTCGTCCCCTTGCGCCTGGTGCGGCGTTCCCCGATGTCGACCACGCGTTCTAGTCTGCCCGAGTGGAAGTGTTGCTGACGGGCTTCGAACCGTTCGGCGGGGAGGTCACCAACCCGTCCTGGGACGCGGTCGAGGCGGTGCGGTCGGACGGTCACCGGCTGACGAAGCTGCGCCTGCCGTGCGTGTTCGGCGAGTCGATCGCCGCCGTGCGCGACGCCCTCGCCGTTCGCCGGTACGACCTCGTCGTGTGCGTGGGGCAGGCCGGTGGCCGGGACGGGGTCACGCCGGAGCGCGTCGCGGTGAACCTGGACGACGCCCGGATCCCGGACAACGCCGGCGGACGGCCCATCGACGAGCCGGTGGTGCCCGGCGGTCCGGCGGCGTACTTCACCGGGCTGCCGGTGAAGGCGTGCGTGGCGGCGCTGGCGGCCGAGGGCATCCCGGCGTCGGTGTCGCACTCGGCGGGGACGTTCGTGTGCAACCACGTGTTCTACGGCCTGATGCACCTGGTCGCGACCGAGCACCCGGACGTGCGCGGCGGGTTCGTGCACGTGCCGTTCTCGCCGGAGCAGGCCGAGGCGGGCGGTCACCCCAGCCTGCCCGTGGCCACCGCGGCACGGGCGCTGGAACTGATCGTGCGCACCTCGCTGAGCACGTCCACCGACCTGCGCACCACCGCCGGCACCCTGCACTGACGGCGGCTTCCCCTCAGCTGACGGCGCCTTCGCGCTGACCGTCCGAGCACGCGAAACGCCCCCCGGGCGAACCCGGGGGGCGTTCCACGTCGGTCACATCAGGCGGACTCGGAGTCCGAGTCGCCGACCGAGTCGCCACCGGAGGCGGCCAGGTCGACCGGCGGGGCGTCCGGCACCTGCAGCGGCTTGGTCTCGCCGCGGAAGGTGAAGTGCGCCTTGTCGTCGGCCTCGGACTCGCCGTCCCAGCCCTCGACGTCGGTGATGATGATCTGGCCGGGCTGGATCTCCCCGAACAGGATCTTCTCCGACAGCTGGTCCTCGATCTCGCGCTGGATCGTGCGACGCAGCGGCCGGGCGCCCAGCACGGGGTCGAACCCGCGCTTGGCCAGCAGCATCTTCGCGCGATCCGTGAGCTCGATCGCCATGTCCTTGTTCTTCAACTGCGTCTCGACGCGGGCGATCATCAGGTCCACCATCTTGATGATCTCGTCCTGCGTGAGCTGGTGGAAGACGATGATGTCGTCGATGCGGTTGAGGAACTCGGGCCGGAAGTGCTTCTTCAGCTCGTCGTTGACCTTGTTCTTCATGCGCTCGTAGTTGGACGCGGTGTCCTGACCCGAGGTGAAGCCGAGGCCGACGGCCTTGCTGATGTCCGACGTGCCCAGGTTGGACGTGAAGATGATGACGGTGTTCTTGAAGTCCACCGTCCGGCCCTGACCGTCGGTCAGGCGGCCGTCCTCCAACACCTGGAGCAGCGTGTTGTAGACCTCCTGGTGCGCCTTCTCGATCTCGTCGAACAGCACCACGGAGAACGGCTTGCGGCGCACCTTCTCGGTGAGCTGGCCGCCCTCCTCGTAGCCGACGTACCCGGGAGGGGCGCCGAACAGGCGCGACGCCGTGTAGCGGTCGTGGAACTCGCCCATGTCGATCTGGATCAGGGCGTCGTCCTCGCCGAACAGGAAGTTCGCCAGCGCCTTCGAGAGCTCGGTCTTGCCCACACCGGACGGGCCGGCGAAGATGAACGAGCCGGAAGGGCGCTTCGGGTCCTTCAGACCGGCCCTCGTGCGGCGGATCGCCTGCGACACGGCCTTGACCGCGTCGACCTGGCCGATGATCCGCTTGTGCAGCTCGTCCTCCATGCGGAGCAGACGCGTGGTCTCCTCCTCGGTGAGCTTGAACACGGGGATGCCGGTCCAGTTCGCCAGCACCTCGGCGATCTGCTCGTCGTCCACCTCGGCGACGACGTCGAGGTCGCCGTCCTTCCACTGCTTCTCCCGCTCGGCCTTCTGGCCCAGCAGCGTCTTCTCCGCGTCACGGAGCTTCGCCGCGCGCTCGAAGTCCTGCGCGTCGATCGCGGACTCCTTGTCCCGGCGCACGTCGGCGATCTTCTCGTCGAACTCGCGCAGGTCCGGCGGCGCGGTCATCCGGCGGATGCGCATCCGCGCGCCCGCCTCGTCGATGAGGTCGATCGCCTTGTCCGGCAGGAACCGGTCGTTGATGTACCGGTCGGCCAGCGTCGCGGCGGCGACCAGCGCGGAGTCGGTGATCGAGACGCGGTGGTGCGCCTCGTACCGGTCCCGCAGACCCTTGAGGATCTCGATCGTGTGCTCCAGCGACGGCTCGCCGACCTGGATCGGCTGGAACCGGCGCTCCAGGGCGGGGTCCTTCTCGACGTACTTGCGGTACTCGTCGAGGGTGGTCGCGCCGATGGTCTGGAGCTCGCCGCGGGCCAGCATGGGCTTGAGGATCGACGCCGCGTCGATCGCGCCCTCGGCCGCACCGGCGCCCACCAGGGTGTGGATCTCGTCGATGAACAGGATGATGTCGCCGCGCGTGCGGATCTCCTTGAGGACCTTCTTCAGGCGCTCCTCGAAGTCACCGCGGTAGCGCGAGCCCGCGACCAGCGAACCCAGGTCCAGCGTGTAGAGCTGCTTGTCCTTCAGCGTCTCGGGCACCTCGCCCTTGACCACCATCTGGGCCAAGCCCTCGACCACGGCGGTCTTGCCCACGCCGGGCTCGCCGATCAGGACCGGGTTGTTCTTGGTGCGGCGGGACAGCACCTGCATGACCCGCTCGATCTCCTTGGTGCGCCCGATCACCGGGTCGAGCTTGCCCTCCCGCGCGCTGGCGGTCAGGTTGCGCCCGAACTGGTCGAGGACCAGGGAGGAGGACGGGGTGCCCTCGCCGCGGCCGCCGGACTCCGTCGGCTCCTTGCCGCCGGAGTAGCCGGACAGGAGCTGGAGGACCTGCTGGCGCACCCGGTTGAGGTCCGCGCCGAGCTTGACCAGCACCTGGGCGGCGACGCCCTCGCCCTCGCGGATCAGGCCGAGCAGGATGTGCTCCGTGCCGATGTAGTTGTGTCCGAGCTGCAGCGCTTCGCGCAGTGACAGCTCGAGCACCTTCTTGGCGCGCGGGGTGAAGGGGATGTGGCCGGATGGGGCCTGCTGACCCTGGCCGATGATCTCTTCGACCTGCTGGCGGACGCCCTCCAGCGCGATCCCCAACGACTCCAGCGCCTTGGCGGCGACACCTTCACCCTCGTGGATCAACCCCAGGAGGATGTGCTCGGTGCCGATGTAGTTGTGGTTGAGCATCCGGGCCTCTTCTTGGGCCAGGACAACCACCCGCCTCGCGCGGTCGGTGAACCTTTCGAACATTCGCACTCCCTGACTGCTGCGCCGGCGGTCCTCGGGCTCACCCCTGGCCGACCGTCTGGCTGACCGTTGGAGAGCGCGGCACCGTGGGACCACTGTAGTCGTCAGCCCCGACACTCTCAGTTCCCGATCGCAGGCAGCCGTCTTCGGGGATCTCTGACATCGGTACCAACGCGTGATCTGCCAGCGGGATTCCACGGAACGGGGGTTGTCCGCTGAGCGCGAACATTCAACCGTTCGGCGACAACGGCGGTGACCGGGGTCACCGGAGGGGTGCGAGTTAGGGCGACCTCGGTTAGGTTAGGCATGCCTCATGCTCCACTGAACCACCCGGCCACCCCGAACCGACGAGGACCTCCCGGACATGACCGTACCGACCCGGACGACGGTGTGCGACGTGACGACCCCCGTCGCGCGGTCCCTCGGGCGGGTGTCGCTGTACGAGGGTTTCGAGGTGCGGTTCGGGCTGCCGGCCGAGCGCGGCGACTGGGTCCTGTGCTCGGAGTTCACGGGTGAGCCGGAGCGGTTCGACGCGTGGCGCAAGGCGTTGGCGGAGTGGCTGCGCGAGCAGCACGGCGAGGCACCCGAGCGCACCACGGCCGGGTACGTCATGAGCTGGTACCTCAACGTCGTCGGCGTGCTGGGCGGGCTGCTGTTCCACACCGCGCGGCGGGTGCCGTCGCTGCGGCCCGCCGACGTGGCGATCAGGATCGCGCCCTCGGGTCGGCCGCACGTGGTCGGCGTGGCGTTGCTGAGCGACGAGTTCGCGTGCCTGCCGGACGACCCCGAGGGCGACCACCCGACGGCGACCGCGGTGGCCGACGAGACCGCGCTGGCGGCGTTGCTGAGGGCACGGTTCGCGGCGCACAGCGCGCAGTTCGTGGGCGCGTACGGGCCGACCGTGCGGCTGGGGCGGCGGATGCTGTGGGCGGCGGCCACGGACGCGCTGGACAGCGCGGCGTGGACGGTGGGCCAGCTGTGCGGCGACGAGACCGCGGGCGTGATGGACTCGGCGCTGCTGCTGCCGGCCAAGCTCGACCCGTTCACCTCGGCGTCGACCCTGCGGGCGACCGACACGGGCTGGACCCGCCGCCGCGAGAGCTGCTGCTTCCACTTCGTGCTGCCGAACGCCGACGCCTGCGCCACCTGCCCCCGCGTCCGCTGACCCCGCGCGGGTCAGCGCTCGGGGGTGCGGTGGCGGTGGCCGACCGGGACGACCAGGGGGGTGCCGGTGACCGGGTCGGGGACGACGCGGGCGTCCAGGCCGAAGACCTCCAGCAGGTTCGGCTCGCTCAGCACGTCGGCCGGCGCGCCGGCCACCACGATCCGCCCCTCCTTCATCGCGACCAGGCGGTCGGCGTAGCGGGCGGCCAGGTTCAGGTCGTGCAGGACCATCACCACGGTCCGGCCGAAGTCCCGGTGCAACCGCTGCACGAGGTCCAGCACGTCGATCTGGTGCGCCAGGTCCAGGTAGGTCGTCGGCTCGTCCAGCAGCAGCAGGTCCGTGCCCTGGGCCAGCGCCATCGAGATCCACGCCCGCTGCCGCTGCCCGCCGGACAGCTCGTCCACGGTCCGGTCGGCCAGCTCCGCCATGGAGGTCATCTCCAGGGCCGACGCCACCGCCGCCTCGTCCTCCGGCGACCACTGCCGGTACCACGCCTGGTGCGGGTGCCGACCCCGTGCCACCAGCTCCCCCACGGTCAGCCCCTCGGGCGCCTGCGGCGACTGCGGCAGCATCGCCAGCACCTTCGCCACCTCGCGGGTGGGCGTCCGGTCGATCCGCTTGCCGTCCAGCACCACCGCGCCCGACCGCGCGGGCAGCAACCGGCCCAGGGCCCGCAGCAACGTCGACTTGCCGCACCCGTTGGGCCCGATCACCGCCGTCACCGAACCGGACAGCACGTCCAGGTCCAGCCCGGACACCACCAGCCGCTCCCCGTACCCCACGGACAGCGACTGCGCCTGCAGCCGAACAGCGGTCATACCCGTGCCTCCCGACGACTGCGGACGAGCAGGTACATCAGATAAGGAGCGCCGATCACCGCCGTCACCACGCCCACCGGCAGCTCGAACCCGCCGAACGCCAGCCGCGCGACCAGGTCCGACACCACCACCAGCAGCGCGCCGACCACGGCCGACCCGAGCAGCGGCGGCGTGGCGGTCCCGGCCACCCGCAGCGCGATCTGCGGCGACGCCAGCGCCACGAACGCCACCGGTCCGGCCGACGCCGTGGCCACGGCCGCCAGCACGACCGCGATCAGCAGCAGCACGCTGCGCGCCCCGTCGAGCCGCACGCCGAGCCCGCGCACGGTGTCGTCGTCGAACCGCAGCGCGCCCAGCAGCCGCGAGCCGACCAGCGCCGCCGGGATCAGCACCGCCAGCGCCAACCCGACCGGCACGACGTGCTCCCACCCGCGCCCGTTCAGGCTGCCGGTGATCCACACCATCACCCGCGCCGCGTCGGTCACGTCGCCGACGGTCAGCAGGTAGTGGGTGATGTTGCCGGTCACGGCCGAGACGCCGATGCCGACGAGCACCAGCCGGAACCCCTCGATCCCCCGTCGCCACGCCAGCCCGTAGACCAGCAGGCCGGCCAGCAGCCCGCCGCCCAGCGCCGCCAGCGGCACGCCGACCTTCGCCACGGTCCCGCCCACCGCGCCCATCGACCCGGCGAACGTGATCACGGTGACCGCGCCGGCCCCCGCGCCCCACGTCACGCCGAGGATGTCCGGGCTCGCCAGCGGGTTGCGCGCGATCGACTGGAAGACCGCGCCCGCCACCCCGAGCGCCGCGCCGACGAGCACCCCGGTCAACGCCCGCGGCAGCCGCAGGTCGAGCACGATGAACCGCTGACCGCGCTGACCGCCGCCCAGCAGCACGTCGAACACCTGCCCCAGCGGGATCGGGAAGTCACCGCGGGCCACGCTCACCGCGCCCGCGAGCACCACCAGCGCCAGCCCCACGACCACCACGACGAACGGCCGCCACCGCAGCGGTCCCGACACGGGTCCGACCCGGAACCCCTTGACCGGGCCGCCCCTCACAGCTTCACCAGCTTCCGCCGCCGCACCAGGGCGATGAAGAACGGCGCGCCGACCAGCGCCATCACCACGCCCACCTCGAGCTCGCCCGGCCTGGTCACGACCCGCCCGACGACGTCCGCGACCAGCAGCACGATCGCGCCGATCACCCCGGCGAACGGCAGCAGCCACCGGTAGTCCGGCCCGGTCAGCGCCCGCGCCGCGTGCGGCACGACGAGCCCGAGGAACCCGATCGGCCCGCACACCGCCACCGCGCCGCCCACCAGCAACGTCGTCGCGGCCACGCCGACGACCCTGGTCGCCGCCACCCGCTGCCCCAGCGACCTGGCCACGTCGTCACCCAGCGACAGCGCGTTCAGGCCGGGCGCGTTGCCCGCCGCCAGCACGAGCCCGAGCACCAGGAACGGCAGCACCTGCCACAGCACCGCGAGGTCGCGCCCGGCGATGCCGCCGACCTGCCAGAACCGGAACGCGTCGAGGCTCTGCCGGTCCAGCAGCACGAGCGCGGACACCAGCCCCTGCATGAGCGCGCTGACCGCCGCGCCCGCCAGCGCCAACGTCACCGGCGTCGGCCCGGTGCGCCCCGACCCCAGCAGGAACACCACCACGCTGGCCACGAGCGCGCCGCCGAACGCGAACCACACGTACCCGTAGAGGCTGGTCACACCCAGCGTGAAGATCGACAGCACGACCGCGAACGCCGCGCCCTGCGTGACGCCGAGGATGCCCGGGTCGGCCAGCGGGTTGCGGGTGTGGCCCTGCATCAACGCGCCGCCGACGCCCAGCGCGACACCGACCGCGAT
This sequence comes from Actinosynnema sp. CA-299493, assembly GCF_050946825.1. NCBI lineage: Bacteria > Bacillati > Actinomycetota > Actinomycetes > Pseudonocardiales > Pseudonocardiaceae > Actinosynnema > Actinosynnema sp. CA-299493. Next base: position 383,260 of record NZ_CP191993.1, on the reverse strand, counting down.
GCCGAGCAGCGTGCGCGGCACCCGCAGCTCACGGACGACGAGGTCGTTCTCCAGCCCCGTCGGCGCGGTCAACGCGTGCCAGACGTCGGCGATCGGGATGTCCTTCGCGCCGATGGCGACGCTGGCGAGGGCGACCAGGGCGAGGAGCCCGACGAGCAGCGCCAGGCGGGTGGTGCGGAGAGCCAACGCGCTTGCTCCTCCCACGGCGACCCGACGTTCGGTGAGGTAAGCCTAACCGAACACGGTGCGATCACCGCCGAGCACGCTCCGTGCCGCCGAACGGCCGAGTCGAAGATCACCCTGACGGGCCGGCGGTCATCCGCAGAATCGATCTTCGCAACTCACCGGCAAGTCCTGGAAAACAACCGAGGGGCGCCGGAGGATTCCGGCGCCCCTTCGTCGATTGACGTAATTGCCGTGGCCTGCGCCACGTGCACAACTCGCGTCAGCCCTGCTGGTGGTAAGCCTCCAGCACCTCGGCCGGGATGCGCCCGCGATCGGAGACCTTCATCCCCTGCTTGCGCGCCCACTCCCGAATGGCCTGGTTCTGCTCGCGATCCGCCGAAGCCGGACGAGCTGCCTTCACACCGGCCGGACGACCCGGGCCGCGCTTGCGACCGCCCGCCTTGCGGGCACTGGCGACGAAGTCGGCGAGAGCGTCGCGGAGCCTGCCCGCATTGCCCGCAGAAAGGTCGATCTCGTAGGACACACCGTCCAATCCGAAGCCGACCGTCTCCTCTGCCTTCCCACCGTCCAGGTCATCGACCAGGGTCACGGTGACCTTCTGCGCCATGCGTATCCTCCTGGACTCGAATGCGCGGTGTTCCCCGACCGCGACCTAAAGCATTGGCGAGTGCAGGTTAGCGCACAACTGCGGGAATGCGCCGCCTGGAGTCCGAGAAGTTACTCATTCCGGGCGCACGAGGGGGAAGAGGATCGTCTCCCGGATACCGAGACCGGTGAGCGCCATCAGCAGCCGGTCGATGCCCATTCCCACACCACCGCTCGGTGGCATTCCGTACTCCAGTGATCGCAGAAAGTCTTCGTCGACCGGCATCGCCTCGGCGTCGCCGGTCGCCGCCAGCCGGGCCTGGGCTTCCAACCGCTCCCGCTCGACCACGGGGTCCACCAGTTCCGAGTATCCCGTGGCCAACTCGAAACCGCGCACGTACAGGTCCCACTTTTCCGCCACACCCGGCCGGGTGCGGTGCTGACGGGTGAGCGGCGAGGTCTCCACCGGGAAATCGCGCACAAACGTGGGCGCGTGCAGCGCGTCACCGACCAGGTGCTCCCACAGCTCCTCGACCAGCTTGCCGTGCCCGGTCTTCGGGTCCGTCTCCAGGCCGTGCTTGTCGGCCAGCTCGCGCAACCGCTCCGGAGAAGTTTCGGGCGTGACTTCTTCGCCCGCCGCTTCGGACAACGACTCGTACATGCCCAACGTGGTCCACTCGCCACCGAGGTCGTACTCCGTGCCGTCGACCAACGTCACCACGTGCGAGCCCGCGATCGCCAACGCGGCTTCCTGGATCAGCTCCCGGGTCAGCACCGCGTTGGAGTCGTACGTGGCGTACGCCTCGTAGTACTCCAGCATCGAGAACTCGGGCGAATGCGACGAGTCCATGCCCTCGTTGCGGAAGTTGCGGTTGATCTCGAAGACCTTCTCGATACCACCCACCACGCACCGCTTCAGGTACAGCTCGGGCGCGATCCGCAGGAACAGGTCGATGTCGAGCGCGTTCGACCGGGTCACGAACGGCCGGGCGGTCGCGCCGCCCTGCAACGTCTGCAACATCGGGGTCTCGACTTCGATGAAACCACGCCGGTGGAACGACTCCCGCAACGAGCGCACCACGGCGGCCCGGTTGCGCACCGTGTTCCGGGCCTGCTCGCGCAGGATCAGATCGACGTACCGCTGGCGAATGCGGGTTTCCTCGGCGAGTTCCTTGTGCGCGACCGGCAACGGGCGCAACGCCTTCGCCGTCATCGACCACTGGTCCGCCATCACGGACAGTTCGCCGCGGCGGGACGTGATGACCTCGCCGTGCACGAATACGTGGTCGCCCAAGTCGACGTCGGACTTCCATTCGCCGAGCGACTGCTCGCCGACGCCGTTCAGGCTCAGCATCGCCTGCAGTTCGGTGCCGTCGCCCTCGCGCAGCGTGGCGAAGCACAACTTGCCGGTGTTGCGGATGAACATGACCCGGCCCGTCACACCGACCACATCACCGGTCGCGGTGTCCGGTTCCAGTCCCTGATGCGCTTCGCGGACCTCGCGCAACGTGTGCGTGCGCGGGACTTCGACCGGATACGGGTCGACCCCGCGTTCCAGCAGTCGCGCCCGCTTCTCCCGGCGCACCCTCAGCTGCTCGGGCAGATCGTCGTCGCTGGTCGCGGAACCGGTCGCTGGCTGCTCACTCACAAGACGAAGAGTACGGAAAGACCACTCGGGAAATCGAACCGGATCTCACTAGGCTCTTCCTGGTGACGGGAGATGACTTGCGGGCCAGGCGGGCGAACTCCTTCGGAGCCCAAGCCCCGGCGTACGCGGAACACCGACCGGACTACCCCGCCGAGGCCATCCGCTGGGTGCTGGAGCCGCTGGGCGGAGGACCGCGCCAGGTGCTCGACCTCGGCGCGGGCACGGGCAAGCTGACCGGCGGGCTGATCGCCCAGGGGCACCACGTGACGGCGGTGGAGCCGAACGAGGCGATGCTGTCGGAGCTGGTGCGCCACCACGGCGCGGCACGCGCGCTGCCCGGCAGCGCGGAGCGGATCCCGGTGCCGGACGGCACGGTCGACGCCGTCGTGGTCGGCCAGGCGTTCCACTGGTTCGACCCGGCGCGCGCGTTGCCGGAGATCGCCCGCGTGCTGCGGTCGCGCGGCGTGCTGGCGGCGCTGTGGAACGACTACGACGACTCGACGCCGTGGGTGGCCGAGTTCGTCCGGACCTCCTGGTCCAGCGTCAGCGCGCAGGACGAGCTCGCCTTCGACCCGGTGACCGAGCACGAGCTGTTCGCCGGCGCGGAGACTCGGGTCTTCCCGCACTCGCACCGGCGCACCGCCGAGTCCCTGGTGGCGATGGTCAACACGCACTCGCACGCCATGGTGGTCCCGGAGAAGGAGCGGGCCGCGATGAACGCGAGGATGCTCGCGTTCCTCAAGTCCCGCCCCGAAACCGCCGAGGGCGAGTTCGACCTCCCCCTCATCACCTACGTCAAGCGCCTGCGGAGGGTCTGACACCCCCGCCGCGAGGTCGCGTCGATCGTTCGGGTCCTCATTTCCCGGCGATCACGCTCTTCGATCGTCGGGAAATCAGGGCGCGAGCGGTCGACTTCCGGGCGACCTCGCCGCCGTCTGCGGAGCAGCGGCCATCAAACACGGTTCCGCTCGAAGACCAGGCGCAGGCCCAGCAGGGTCAGGTCCGGCACGTGCGCCTGGATGGTGGCCGACTCGGTCACCACGAGGGGCGCGAGGCCGCCGGTCGCGATGACCGTGACCGGGCCGGGCTCGCTGAGCTGGAGCTCGTCCACGATCCGGCGCACCAGGCCGTCCACCTGGCCCACGAACCCGTAGACGATGCCGGACTGAAGGCACTCCACGGTGTTCTTGCCGATCACCGACCGGGGCCGCACCAGCTCGACCTTGCGCAGCTGCGCGGCGCGGGCCGCCAGCGCGTCGACCGAGATCTCGATGCCCGGCGCCAGCGCGCCGCCGAGGAACTCGCCCTTGGCCGAGATCACGTCCAGGTTCGTGGACGTGCCGAAGTCGACCACCACGCACGCCGTGCTGTGCAGGTGGTGCGCGGCCAGCGTGTTGATCACCCGGTCGGAGCCGACCTCCTTGGGGTTGTCCACCAGCAGCGGCACGCCGGTCCGCACGCCGGGCTCCACCAGCACCTTCGGCACGCCGCCGTAGTACCGGCCCAGCATCACGCGCAGCTCGCGCAGCACCGCGGGCACGGTGGACAGCGCCGAGATGCCGGTGATCTTGTCCGCGTACTCGCCGAGCAGGCCGCGCATGGTCAGCGCCAGCTCGTCGGCGGTCATCCGGGCGTCGGTGCGCATCCGCCAGTCCCGGACGAGCGCGGCGGAATCACCGGCGCCGTCGTACAGGCCGAGCACGATGTTGGTGTTGCCGACGTCGATGGCTAGCAGCACAGCGGGTCTCCCCTGGGTCTCGGCCTACTAGTCCTCGGCCTGGATCAACGCGTCCAGCGCCGCGGCGTCCTCGGTCTCCGCCGCCACCGGCTCCGGCGGCGCGGTCGTGGACCCGTTCACGAGTCCCGAGCCCGCCGGCGCGTGCGCCGGGTCCGCGCCGAGCTCGACCGCCTTGTTGTCCGCGTCGACGAAGACCACCTTCGGTTCGTACACCCGCGCCTCGGCGTCGTCCATCTGCCCGTAGGCGATGAGGATCACCAGGTCGCCCGGCTTGACGAGGTGCGCCGCCGCGCCGTTGATGCCGATCACGCCGGTGCCGCGGGCGCCGGGGATGACGTAGGTCTCCAAGCGGGCGCCGTTGGTGACGTCCACGATCGCGACCTGCTCGCCGGCCAGCAGGTCGGCGGCCTCCATCAGGTCCTCGTCCACCGTGACCGAGCCGACGTAGTGCAGGTCGGCCTGGGTGACGGTGGCCCGGTGGATCTTCGACTTGAGCATGGTGCGGAACATGGCGGTCCCCTCACTCGTCGCCGGCGCCGAGCAGCACGGCGGCGTTGTCGATCAGTCGGGTGGAGCCGACGCGGGCGGCCACCAGCAGGCGGGCGTCGCCGTTCTCCGGCGCCGGACCGAGGTCGGGCGCGCGCAGCTCCAGGTAGTCGAGGTCGACGCCGGGCACCGCGGCGAGGGTGTCGCCTGCGGCCTTGAGCACGGCGTCCGCGCCCTGCCCGCTGACGTACGCGCCCGCCACCAGGGCGGCGGACAACGCGGTCGCGGCGGTGCGCTCCTCGGCGGACAGGTAGCGGTTGCGCGAGGACAGCGCCAGGCCGTCGGGCTCGCGCACGGTCGGCACGCCGACCACGTCCAGCGGGAAGTTCAGGTCGCGCGCCATCCGGTGGATCAGCGTGAGCTGCTGGTAGTCCTTCTCGCCGAACACCGCGTAGGTCGGCTGCACGATGTTGAACAGCTTGGCGACCACGGACAGCACGCCGGCGAAGTGGCCGGGGCGGGTCCTGCCCTCCAGGTCGTCGCCGAGCGGACCCGGGCTCACGGTGACCGTGCTGCCCGGCAGGTACATGTCGTCCACCGACGGCGCGAACACCAGGCCGACGCGCTCCTCGCGGCAGACGTCCACATCGGACTCGAAGCTGCGCGGGTAGCGGTCGAAGTCCTCGTTCGGGCCGAACTGGGTCGGGTTCACGAAGAGGGAGACGACGACCACGGTGTTCTGCATGACGTGCGCTTCGCGGATCAGCTTGCGGTGGCCCTCGTGCAGCGCGCCCATGGTCGGCACCAGGGCGATGTTGCGGCCGGCCGCCCTCAACGCCCGGGTGACGCGACGCAGCCGTTCCGGGTCGCGGTGCACCGTCACGTCGTTGGGCGTGTAGTCGTCCTTGGTGAGCGGCTTGGTCATGCCTGTCCCTCTAGGGTGGTGCGGACGTCGGACGCGAGTTCGGGCTTGAGCAGCCCGGCGGCCTGGGCGCGGGCCGCGGTGCGGAGCGCGAGGATTCGGTACGCGGGGAGCGCTTCGGTGTCCGAGAGCACCGCCAGGTGCTTGGCCACGGTGCCCGCGTCGCCGCGCGCGACGGGGCCGGTGAGGGCGCGGTCGCCGTGCCGCAGGGCGTTGTCCAGGGCGGCGGACAGCAGCGGGCCCAGCATCCGCTCGGCGTCCTGGATGCCCGCGTCGCGCAGCAGGTCAGCGCAGTCGGCGACCAGCGTGATCAGGTGGTTGGCGCCGTGCGCGAGGGCGGCGTGGTAGAGCGGGCGGGCGGCCTCGGGCACCCGCACCGGCTCGGCGGACATCTCCACCACCAGGGCCTCGCCGACGTGCCACGCGACCTCGTCGTCGTCGGCCGCCGTGACGCCGACGGAGCAGGCGTTCACCCGCTGCACGTCCTCGACCCGGCCGGTGAACGTCATCACGGGGTGCAGCGCCACGCACAGCGCGCCGAGGTCGGCGGCGGGCCGCAGCACGCCCACGCCCTGCGCGCCGCTGGTGTGCACGACGATCTGGCCGGCGCGCAGCGAACCGGTGGCGACGAGGCCGCGCACCAGGCCGGGCAGCTCGTCGTCCGGCACGGCCAGCAGCACCAGGTCGGCGGCGGCGGCCACCTCGGGCGGCGACAGCACGGGCGCGTCGGGCAGCAGCTCTTCGGCGCGGCGCAGCGAGTCGCGGGAAACGGCGGACACGGCGCTCACGACGTGTCCCGCCCGGGACAGCGCGGCGCCCAGCACCGAACCCACCCGGCCGGCCGAGATCACTCCCACGGCCAACCGCGCGGGGCGGGGGGTCGCGTCCATGCGACGTACTCCTTCACCGCGGCGTTCCAGTCCCGATGCCCGGGTACCGGACGACGGCCGCGAGCGTAATCCGGTGTGCTGCCAGGGGCCGTCAACTGCGACGAACGCCACCCGCGGCCTTCAGCGCGCCCGGCGCGTCCACGGCGGCCTGACGTGCGGCGACGAGCGCGGCGAGCAGCTTGGCGTGACGTTCCTCCGCGTCGTGGCCCGCCGTGCCGTCGGCCATCCGGTGGCGCAGGAACGCCAGTTCCGTGGCGGCGACCTGGTAACCCGCGACCGCCTTGGCCGCCTCGTCGCCGACCTTGCGCTTGACCGTGCGCCGCCACCGGCTGCGGCCCTGGAGGCTCGCCAGCAGGGTGACCTCGCTGGAGGCGATCCACTTGTTGGCGGCCATGGTCGGCAGCTGGCCCGCGACGATCCGCTGCTCGCGGCGGCGCTGCCAGACGACCATCAGCGCCATGCCGGCGAAGATCGGCACCATGATCAGGAAGTACAGGTTGATGAAGGTGGAGCCGGTGCCGACGGTGGTGGAGAAGTTCCACAGCGAGTGCAGACCGGCCGCGCCGAGGTAGCCCAGCAGCGGCGCGGCGATCCGCACCTTGCGGTTCGTGGTCATGGCCGCGATGCCGATCCCGATGCCGGTCATCGACGTGAACAGCGGGTGCGCGAACGGCGAGAGCACGCCGCGCAGGACGAACAACGCGATCACGCCGCTGCTCAGGTCGCCGAAGCCGCTGTCGGAGAAGACGCGGGCGAAGTACCAGATGTTCTCGGTGAACGCGAAGCCGGCGGCCGTCACGCCCGCGTACACCACGCCGTCCACCACGCCGTCGAACTCCTGGCGGCGGCGCAGGAACAGCACCACGATGAACGCGGCCTTCGCGGCCTCCTCGGTGATCGGCGCGCCGATCACGGCGGCGAACGTGCTGCCGTCGCCGCCGTCGATGAGCTGGCCGAGCACGTGCGCGCTCTGGTTGAACACCAGGGAGGTGATCGTCGCGCCGCACGCGCCCCAGAGGAAGGCCAGCAGCAGGATCTTCGCGGGCTCCGGCTCCCAGCGGTCGATCCACAGGTAGGCGCCGATCACGGCGAGGACGGGCAGCAGCGCGGCCACCGCGCCGACCAGGATCGGCAGCAGCCCGGTCCGCGAGGTGCCGAGGCCGAGCAGGACCAGCCCGCACACGCCCAGCGCGATCAGGCCCAGGACCGGGAGCAGGACGGTCCAGCGCTGCTGCTCGACGCGCTTGCGGGCGGGAGTGGTCACGGTGGGAAACCTTAAAGGGACACTTGACCGGTGGTGGAGTCGGAAGCCCTGTGGCGGGAGGCCTTGTACGGGCCGTCGGGTTTCTTCACGCGCGGCGAGGTCCCCGCCGACCACTTCCGCACCGCGCCGCTGGTGGGTCCTGAGCTGGCCGAAGCGCTGCTCGTGCTGCTCGAACGGGTGGACTTCGCGCTCGGCGGGCCGTCCCGGCTGGACTTCGTGGACGTGGGCGCCGGCGGCGGTGAGCTGGCGGACGCGGTGCGGTCCTCGGCGTCGGGGTCGCTGGCGGCGCGGCTGGTGGTGACGGCGGTGGACGTGGGGCCGGCCCGGTCCGTGCCCGGGGTGCGGTGGAGGTCGGCGCTGCCGACGTCGGTGTGCGGCCTGCTGGTGGGGCACGAGTGGCTGGACGCGGTGCCCTGCCCGCTGGTCACGGGGCCGTCGTCGCACCCCTGGTCGGCGCGCTGGTGGCCGGTGGCGGAGGGGGAACGGGCGGAGATCGGCGAGCCGCGGGACGTGGCGTGGGCGGACGCGGTGTCGCGGGTGGCGCGCGGGGCGGCGCTGGCGGTGGACTACGGGCACGTGCGGGCCGACCGGGTGGCCGGGCGGTACGCGGCGGGCACGTTCGCCGCGTACCGGGGCGGGCGTCGGGTCGAGCCGGTGTTCGACGGCACGTGCGACCTGACGGCGCACGTGGCGCTGGACGCGTGCGCCGAGGCGGCCGGTGGCGAGTGGGCGCTGGTCTCGCAGCGGGACGCGCTGGCGGCGCTGGGCCTGGTCGGCGCGGTGTCGCCCGGTGAGCCCGACTGGTTGGCGGCGGCCGCGCGGGCGTCGCGGATCGCGGAGCTGCGGGCCGAGGGCGGGCTGGGGTCGTTCGGCTGGCTGCTGCACGGCGTCGGCGTGCCGGTGTCGGCGCTGCTCCCGCCCCTGCCCCCGTGGCGGCCCTGAGGCCTACAACGCCCAGGGCGGGGTGATCGGCTGGTCCCCGACCAGGCCCGTGATCCCGACCGACGTGGCGACCAGGACCTTGGCCGGGCCGCCGACCAGCTGGAACTCCACGTGCGGCGGGACGACGACCGTGTCACCGGCGCCCGCCTCGACGTCGTTGACGGTCACCCGGCCCTCCAGGACGTGGAACACCTCCTCCTTGTCGACCTGGTGCCGTTCGCCCTTCGCGTCCGCCGGCACCTCGACGGTCCACAGGGCGATCTGCGTGCTGCCGCCGCGGGACGGGGAGGCGTGGGGGTGGAACACGAAGCCGTGGCGCTCGAACATCGCTCTCCAAACTAGTCAACCAAGTTGTCTAGTTGCAGACTAGGCGACCGTGGAACCCGTGTCGATGCTGTTCGCCAGGACGTTCCGTCTGATGACCGACCGCTTCCACGAACGACTGGCCGGACGCGACCTCGAACCGCTGCGCCCGGCGCACGGCTTCGTCTTCCGCTACCTGGCCACCCAACCCTCGGCCACCGCCGTCGACCTCGCCGCCCACCTGGGCGTCTCCAAGCAGGCCGCCGCCAAGACCGTGGCCGAACTGGTCGACTGGGGCTACGTCCACCGGACGCCCCACCCGACCGACCGCCGCGCCCACGTCCTGACCCTGACCGGCAAGGGCCGCTCCTACCTCAGCCTGGCCGACGCCCTCTGGTCGGAACTGGAGGACGAGTTCGCGTCCACCGTCGGCCCGGAACGGCTGACCGCCCTGCGCGAAGCCCTGGAGACCTACCTGGCCGACGCCGACCCCACCGGCCTCCGCCCGGTCTGGTGACCGCCGGCGCGACGGCCGAAGACCGCCGGCGGTGGCGGGTGGGGTGGGCGAAGGTCGAGCGCATGAGAATCCACGCGCTGCCGAACGACGTGCTGGACCGCGCCCGCGAACTCGCCGGCACGGACCGGCACCACGAGTGGCACGCCGAGTCGCCCGGCGCGCCGCTGCGCTGCTGCCTGCGCAAGGCCGGGCCGGGCGAGCCGCTGGTCCTCTTCCGCCACACCCCCGCCTCGGGCGCGGGACCGTACGAGGAGTCGGGGCCGGTGTACGCGCACGCCGAGCCGTGCGACGGGCCCGCGACCGCGGCGGCGTTCCCCGAAGCGCTGCGCCACGCGCCGCGGACCCTGCGCGCCTACACCGCCGAAGGCCGCATCCACGGCGGTGAGGTCGCCGACCCGGACCGCCTCGACGTCCGGGTCGCCGCGTTGCTCGACGACCCGGACGTCGCCGCGATCCAGGTCCGCAGCGCGTCGCACGGGTGCTTCCTGTTCGCGATCACCCGCGACTAGCTTTCGCGCTCCACGTACAGGCAGTACAGGTCGAACCCGCCGGCGGTGGCGTCGAACTGCTTGACCAGGTCTCCGCTGTCCTCGAACTCGGCGTACACGTGGTGGGTGCCCTCGCCCAGGCCGACGGCGAACAAGGGCCGCCCGACGGGCGAGTCGCAGGCGGCCACGCCGGCGCCGGGGGCGTAGAACTCCGGGCAGGTCTCGCACGGCGGCAGGGTGAACTCGTGCGCGGTGGAGCCCGCCAACTTGATGGTGATCGGGCTGTTGACGGTGTTGTAGAAGGTGATCGTGATCGGGCCGCCCGTGCCGAGGGGCGCGGGCACCTGCACCCGCGCGTCGGTGCCGATGGCCACCTCGGCGGAGATCCGCGCCGACTTGGCCTGCGGCAGGCCGCCGTGGTCCGGGAAGGTCCTGATGAACCGGTCCAGCGTGTCGAGCGCGGTCTGGGCCTCACCCTCGCGCAGCTGGTTCAGCCCGCAGTCGAGCATGGCGAGCGGGTGCTTGACCTTCGCCTCGCCCGCCACCTTCGCGGCGGCCCTGCTGGTCAGATCGGCGAAGAAGGCGAAGGAGTCCACCGCCTGGCACGGCTGGCCGGCGAGCGGCGCGGTGGCCGCCGCGTAGAGCGCGTCGAACGCCGCGGGCACCTCCTTGGCGGACGGCGTGTCACCGAACTCGTCGGCGATGGCCTCCAGGGCGGTGACCCCCGCCCTGGCGCTGACGGGCGGCGGTTCGGAGGTGACCTCCTTCGCCAGCCGCAGGTAGGTGTCGGCGACCTCCGGGCCGAACGACTCGTCCTCGGCGAGCAGGTCGCGGTAGACCTTGATCGACTCGGACAGCTTGCCCTCGTCGCGCAGGCCGCGGGCCCAGGTCGTGTAGGTCTCGACGAGCTCGTCGTGGACGAACGGGCCCAGCGGGCTGCCCGGGTGGTCGCGGCGGAACTGGCCGTAGCGCTGCACGGCGGTGGCTTCGTCCTCGGAGTCGGCCGCGCGGGTGAAGTCGGCGCACTCGACCAAGCCGCGGTTCGCCGCCGCGACGTCCGAGCTGAGCGTCAGCTCGTAAGGTCCGGTCACCGCCTCGAACCGGCCGGTCGCCGCCGCGCAGTCACCGCGGCCCTGAGCGGCTAGGCCGTCGTCGTAGGCGCTGCGGCCCAGCACGCCGTACCCGACGTACGCGCCCACCACGGCGACCACCGCGATCGCCCCGATGACCACGGGCCTGCGGTTCGCGACCGGCGGGTGCTTCACCCCGATCCGCCACGCGTCGAGGACGAGGAACGCGAGCCAGCACCCCGCCAGGGTCCGCCACAACCACGGGTCGGCCGCCGCGTTGGTGGCGAACGCGACGACGACGAGCACGACCGCGAGGACGGCCGCCGTCCACGCTCGCGGGCGTCGGCGCAGGTAGAAGTAACCGGCCCCGACCCCGGTCAGGTTCAACAGCACGGCCGCCGCGGTGGACTTGGCGGGCGGCGGTGTCGGCGGCGTCGGCGGGATCCGCAGGATCGGGTCCGTCGGCGTCGGGTCGACCCACTCGACTTGCGCCTCCGGCCCGGCCTGCCGCGCCCACGGGTTCTCCGCCACGGTGGGGTGAGCCGCCGAGAGCTCGGGAGAGTGGGCGGTCGCCGGTCCGGCTGCCGACTGCTCGGCAACCGGCGGTTCGGCGACCGGCGGAGCCTGCGGTGCGACGGCCGATGGTTCAACCGTTGACGGCTCGACGGCCGGCGGTGAAGCGGCCGGTAGTTCAGCGGCCGGCGGCTCGACGACGGCCGGCGGTGAAGCAACCGGTGGTTCGGCCCGATCCGGTCCGGTGGCCGGCTCGGTGGCCCGCGGTGCTTCCGGTTCGACGGGTGCGGGTTCCGGCGTCGGTTCGGCGGTTGCCGGTTCGGTGGCCGGTGCTCCCGGTTCCACCGGCGCCGGCTCCGGCGGCGGTTCCGCGATCGTGTTGTCGAGCTGTGGCGCTTCGGCCGGCGGCTCCACCGCCGGTGGCTGCGCCTTCGATCTGTCTTCGCTCATCCCGAATCCCCCCACAGCGGTGTCCCCCGACCCCACCGACAAGGGGACCACACCGCCGTCGTCGGGTGCACGGTGTCTGCGCCAACACAATGTCTCGGTTCTGCCAAGGTCGGCTTTCCCGACCGGGTGTACTGCCGCGCGTCCTTCGTGCCGGGGAGCTGCCGGACCGTGCGACGATGAGCCGGTGGAGATCACCGTTGGCGTGGGCGCCGGTGCACGCCACCTCGGCGTGGACCGGGTGGTCGACCTCGGGCCCCTGCACCCGTCGGCGCACGGCGCGTACCGGTTGCGGCTGACGGTCCGGGACGACGAGGTCATCACCGCCGCCGCTCCCCTGGTCGGCCACCTGCACCGGGGCGCGGAGAAGCTGTTCGAGGTCCGCGACTACCGGCAGGTCCTCACCCTCGCCAACCGGCACGACTGGCTCGCCGCCTTCTGCAACGAGCTGGCCGTCGCGCTGGCCGTGGAGCGCATGACCGGCATGGACGTCCCGCCGCGCGCCCAAGCGCTGCGGGTCCTGCTGTGCGAACTGAACCGGATCATGGCGCACCTGGTGTTCCTCGCGCCGCTCACCGGCACGCGCGACCGCGACGCCGTGCAGGCCGTGCTGGAAGAGGCGTCCGGCGGCCGGATCCACTTCATGGCCAACCGGATCGGCGGCCTGCGCGAGGACGTGCCCGCCGGCTGGACCGGCCGGGTGCGCGAGGTGCTGTCCACTGTGGACCCCGGTGAGGCGCCGGAGGGGTTGGCGGGCCTCGGGGTCCTCGACCGGGACGCCGCGCTCGCGTTCGGCGTCACCGGTCCGATCGGCCGGGCGTCCGGAGTGGACTCCGACCTGCGCCGCGACGACCCGCTGCCCGGCTACCGGAACCTCGACGTGCGGCCCGTGGTCCGCACCGAGGGCGACGCGCTGGCCCGCGTCCGCAACCTGGTGGACGAGGTCCACCAGTCCGTCGCGCTCGCGAACCAGTGCCTGGACCGGCTGCCTGCCGGCCCGGTGAACCTGCGGCTGCCCAAGGCGGTCAAAGCGCCCGAGGGCTCGGTCTACACGTGGGTCGAGGCGCCGCTGGGCACGTCCGGCGTGCACCTCGCGTCACGGGGCGAGAAGACGCCGTGGCGGCTGAAGCTGCGCACCCCGTCGTTCAACAACGTCCAGGCCCTGTCCGCGCTGCTGCCCGGCACGAAGGTCGCCGACCTGCCCGCGGTGCTCGGGTCGTTCGCCGTGGTCGTCGGCGACATCGACAAGTAGGGCCCTAGTCCTCGCGGCGACGACGGCGGCGCGGCGAGTCGCCACCGCCGAACGCGGCGAGCAGCTCGCTGACCGACTTGCCGTCCGCGTGCGCCCCGGCGGGCTCGACGGGTTCCGGCGCGCCGCGCCTGCCGGCCGGCTTCGGGGTGTCCTCCCACGAGTCCCAGCGCTCTTCGGCCCGACGACGGCCGCCCGCCTCGGCCGCGGGTTCGGCGGCCCGGCGACGGCCCTCGGGCGTCACGGAGGCCGACGCGGAATCCGCCGAACGACCGCCGATCGACTCCGGCTCGGCCACCGGTCGGTGCCCGCCGGCCGGCTCGGCCGCGCGACGCGACCGGCGCGCGTCCTCCTCGGCCAGCGCCCGGCGCGCGGGGTCCGGCACCGGGACGTGCTCACCGGTCAGCTCGGCCCGCGTCGCGGGTCGGCGCACCGGGTCGGGCCGGCCGGCGGGCCGCTGCTCGCCGGTCGTGCCGGTCCGACGACCGGCCTCACCCGCGTCGGGACGCCCCGCGGACCGCTGCTCACCGGTCTGCTCGGGACGACCCACGGGCCGGTGCTCGCCGGTCTGGTCCGGTCGGGCGGCGGGTCGACGGCCGGGCTCGACCGGGCGGTGCTCACCGGTCGCGTCGGCGCGCGGCGCGGGCCGACGCGCCTCCACCGGGCGGTGCTCGCCGGTCAGCTCGGCGCGCGTGCTCGACGGTCGGCGCGGGTCCGCGGGCACGGAGCGCTGCTCCCCGGTCGACTCGGTCCTCGGCACGGCCCGCTGCTCGCCCGTCCGCCGCACGGCGCCGCCCGCGCCCTCCGGCCGCCGCGCGGTCTCCTCGGCCAGCGCCTCCCGGCTGATCATCTCGGTCCGGTCGGCCACCCGGCTGCGCCGCTGCACGGTGTGCTCGGTCTTCGACGGCTCGGCGGGCCGACCGGCCGGGGCCGCCGGCGGGGTCGGTCGCGCCGCCACGTCCCGGCCGACCCGTTCCGTCGGCTCCTGCTTGGCCGCCTCCCGCCGCACCACCACCGGCGGCGTCGGCCGGGGCTGGGCCGCCGCGCGGGCGGGCTCGCGGCGCACCGGCTGGGCCTGCTCGCGCCGCGCGGGCTCGGGACGCGTCGGTTCGGGACGCCGAACCTGCTCCTTGCGCGAGGTCTCGACGGTGACCCGCTCGATCAGCTCGGTCCGCTCGACCCGCTCCACCTGCGGCGTCTCCGCGGCCTTCTTCGTCACCGGCACGGCGGGACCGGCGTTGATGATCCGCTTGTCACCCACCGCCATCAACCGCGACTGGTCGGACAGGGCGCGCATCCGGGTCGACTCGGCCCGCAACGCCACCCGCTCGACCAGCACCTCGCCGCCGAGCAGGGCCTCCAGGTTCTCGCGCAGGGCGCGCAGCTCGCCGCGCAGCGCGTCCAGGTCGTCCTTGGCCTCTTCCTGAACCCGCTTGCGGGTCTCGGCCTCGACCTCCAGCTCGTACTCGCGACGAGCCGCGATCTCGCGTTCCAGTTCGAGCTCGTAGACCGACTGGAGGTCGGCGACCTCGTCCTCGCGGTCGGTGACCTGCCTGCGGTAGCGGGCCGCCAGGAACGCGCCGACCAGCGCCGCCCACAGCGCGGCGACGACGGCCAGCCGCAGCCAGCGGGCGTTGTCGCTCAGCACCAGCACCGCCGCGGCACCGAGGGCGAGCGCCAATGCCGCTACCAGCAGTAGTCGCCCCGGACCACGACCGTGATCTTGCTGCTCGTCATCGTCCGACGCGCCTCGCCCGGTCATGGCGTCTACCGTACCGGTCAGTTACCCGATTGAGACCTCGGTGTCCGCATCTATCGATCGAGGTGCGGGTCGTCGGGCGTCTTGCAGCACCGTTCCAGCCACAACGCGGCGGCGATGAGCAGCCCGGCGCAGACCGCTCCGACGCTCGCGCTGAGCACGTCGTGACCGGCCGCCTCGAACGCGCCGCGCGCCGGCAGCACGTACACCAGCACGCCCGCCCACGCGCCCAGCATGATCGCGCCGAGCAACGACGACGCCTTGGCGAACGCCACCGCCCGTGCCGCGGTCAACGGCTCGACGGGCCGCGCGCCCGGCTTGCGCAGGATGCGGGCGCGCAGCGAGAACGCCAGCCAGAGGTTCACCGCCGCGATCACCAGCAGGGTGAAACCGGCGAACGTCGGCAGCGGCGGCAGGGTGTCGTAGGCGAGCCTGATCAGCAGGTGCGCGAGCAGGCCCGCGACGAGTCCGGCGGCGAGCAGGTCACGGGGTTTGGTGAACCTCACCCCACCATCGTCCCCGACTACTCGACCAGCGCGGTGCCGCGCCCGCCGAACAGCGACAGCTCGGGCAGCCACGGCCCGGGATCGGTGTCCCAGTCCAGGGCGCGCACCTGGTCGTCGTCACGCCGCCCGCCGAGCACGCGCAGCAGCTCGAACGACGACGTCCGCAACGCGCCCGCCGGCCCGCCCTCGCCGAGGACGCGGTCGCCGTGCTCCAACGTGACCCGCAGCGCGGGCAGGTGCTTGGCCCGCAGCCGCTTGTCCAGGTCCTGCAACGGCCGCGTCAACGCCGCCCGCACGGCCACGGTGTCCCGCTCGCCCGGCTGTCCCGGCGCGGTCCGGATGTCGTGCTCGTGCGAGATGACCTCGGCGATGAGCACCGCGCCCGCCGGCGAGTCGCTGATCACGTCAGGCGGAGATCATCCCGTCGGGTGACGCCGCCGAGGTCGAGGCCGGCGAGCAGGTCGCGCGCCGGACCGTGCCCCGGCACGACCGCGTCCGGCTCCACGTCCAGCCACGGCGCCAGCACGGACGCGCGGTCGTGCGCGCCGGGGTGCGGCAGCAGCAGCTCCGGGTCCGTCGACCGCACGCCATCCACCGTCACGACGTCCACGTCCAGCGTGCGCGGACCCCACCGCAGCTCCCTGACCCGCCCGGCCGCCCGCTCCAGCTCCTGCCCACGCCGGAGCCAGCCCCACTCGTCCACGTCGCCGGCGACGACCAGCACCGCGTTGAGGAAGTCGCCCTGGTCCGTCACGCCCCACGGCGCCGTCTCGTACACCGGCGAGGCCGCCACCAGCACGTCGGCGAACCCGGCCACCGCGAGCCGCAGGTAGCCCAGCCGGTCGCCCAGGTTCGAGCCGAGCGACAGCACCGCCCTGGTCACGCGTGCGCCCCCATCACGCGTGCGCCCTAGTCACGCGTGCGCCGGATCG
The DNA here is from genome assembly GCF_050946825.1 of Actinosynnema sp. CA-299493. Classification (NCBI taxonomy): domain Bacteria; kingdom Bacillati; phylum Actinomycetota; class Actinomycetes; order Pseudonocardiales; family Pseudonocardiaceae; genus Actinosynnema; species Actinosynnema sp. CA-299493. Next base: position 366,815 of record NZ_CP191993.1, on the reverse strand, counting down.
TCACCGAGACGTCCTCGAACGCCAGCGGGATCGGGGCCGACGGCTTGTGCACGGTCACCTCGGTCGCCCGCACCCGCAGGTCGGTCATCACCTCGTCGGCGACCTTGCCCGCCACCGTCTCGATCAGGTCGTACGGCCCACCGGCCACGATCGCCGCCGCGCGCTCGGCCAGCTCGCCGTAGTGCAGCGTCTCCCGCAGGTCGTCCGTGGCCGCCGCGCGCGACAGGTCCAGCCACGCGGTGACGTCGACCAGGAAGTCCTGGCCGTCGCGCTTCTCGTGCTCGAACACGCCGTGGAACCCGCGCACCCGCAGGCCGCGCAACGAGATCCGATCGGAAATCCCGCCCACCTCCGCCGATCCACCCGGGTCAGGGCGCATGCCCGTCCCTCCACGCCCGCGCCACGGCCACCGCGTCCAACGACCGGTCGACGTCGTGCACCCGCACGCCCCACGCCCCGACGAAGGCCGCCAACGCCGACACCGCCGCCGTCGCGTCCTCCCGGCCGTCCGGCGCCCGGTCACCCAGCAGCGCGCCGAGGAACCTCTTGCGCGACGCGCCCACCAGCACCGGGAAACCCAGCTCCAGCAACGAGCCGAGCCCGTGCAGCAGCTGCCAGTTGTGCGTGGCGTCCTTCGCGAACCCCAGCCCGGGGTCGAGGATGATGTCGTCCGACGCCACGCCGGCGGCCAGGGCGGCGTCCACCTGGCGGCACAGCTCGTCGCGCACGTCGCGCACCACGTCGTCGTACGCGGCCAGCCGGTCCATCCGCCTGCTGTGCCCGCGCCAGTGCATCAGCACGTACGGCACGCCCGCCGACGCCACCAGGGGCGCCATCGCCGGGTCGGCCAGCCCGCCGGACACGTCGTTCACGATCGACGCGCCCGCGTCCAGCGCCGCCCGCGCCACCTCGGCCCGCGTGGTGTCCACGCTGACCGGCACGCCCTCCGCGACCAGCGCCTCGACCACCGGCGCGACCCGCGCGGCCTCGACCTCCGCCGACACCCGCTCCGCTCCGGGGCGGGTCGACTCGCCGCCGACGTCGACCAGGTCCGCGCCGCGGCGGAACAGGGCCACGCCGTGCGCCACCGCGTCGTCCAGGTCGAGGTACCGGCCGCCGTCGGAGAACGAGTCCGGGGTCACGTTGAGCACGCCCATCACCACGCAGTGCCCCGGCCTGGGCACGCTCACCGCAACCGCCCCTTGATCAGGTCGATCGCCTCGGCCCGCGACGACGCCGAGTCGCGCAGCAGCCCGCGCACCGCCGACGTCGTGGTCCGCGAGCCCGGCTTGCGCACCCCGCGCATGGCCATGCACAGGTGCTCGGCCTCGACCACCACGATCACGCCGCGCGGGTCGAGCCGGCGCATCAGCGCGTCCGCCACCTGCGACGTCAGCCGCTCCTGCACCTGGGGCCGCTTGGCGTACAGGTCGACCAGGCGGGCCAGCTTCGACAACCCGGTCACCCGGCCGTGCTCGTTCGGGATGTACCCGACGTGCGCGACGCCGTGGAACGGCAGCAGGTGGTGCTCGCAGAACGAGAACATCGGGATGTCGGTGACCAGCACCAGCTCCTCGTGGCTCTCGTCGAACGTCTTCGCCAGCACGCTGTCCGGGTCGGTGTGCAGCCCGGCGAACAGCTCCCGGTACGCCCGCGCCACCCGGGCCGGCGTGTCGCGCAGCCCTTCGCGCTCCGGGTCCTCACCGCACGCGAGCAGCAGCTCGCGCACCGCCGCCTCGGCCCGCTTCTGGTCGAAGGGCCGGCGCGCGAGACCGGCCCCCCCGTTCGCGGAGAGGCCGGTCTGGTCGATCGCGGTGCCGTGCTCGGTCACGTGCGGTTGTCCGGGTCCGTGTCGAAGGACCGCTTCCCCGCTTCCGCGTCCGTCGGCTCCGGCCGCCACTGCGGTGGCTGCGGTGCGCCGCCGGGCGCCGTCGCGGGGGTCCACCCGGGAGGCGCGCCGTAGTTCGGCGGACCGGACGACGGGTGCTGCTGTTGCTGCGGGTAGGCCTGCGGGTACGGCTGCGGTTGCGGCTGTGCCTGCGGGTGCTGTGCCTGCGGGTGCGGGGTCAGCACGCCGTTGTGGCCGTTCGGCGGCGTGGGCGTCGGGTCCTGGACCGGCGGTTCGTCGTCCAGGGTGTCCTCGATGGCCGGCGGCCACGGCTCGCCGCGCTCCTTGGCCAGTTCCGCCGGGGTCTTGACCGGCGGCTTGTCCGACGGGGTGCGGTTGCCGAACTGGTTGAACTGGGTGATCCGCGGTCGCTTCTCGACCTCGGCGAAGATCCGCTCCAGGTCCTTCTGGTGCAGCGTCTCCTTCTCGATCAGCTCCAGCGTCAGCGCGTCGAGCACGTCGCGGTAGGTGTTGAGCACCTCGTACGCCTCGGTGTGCGCGGCCTCGATCAGCTTGCGCACTTCCTCGTCGATCTCGTGCGCGACCTCGAGCGAGTAGTCGGCCTGCCGGCCCGCCGTGCGGCCGAGGAACGGCTCGCCCTGCTCCTGGCCGTACTTGACCGCGCCGAGCCGGGCGGACATGCCGTACTCGGTGACCATCGCGCGGGCGATCTTGGTCGCCTGCTCGATGTCGTTGGACGCGCCCGTGGTCGGCTCGTGGAAGACCAGCTCCTCGGCGGAGCGGCCACCCAGCGCGAACACCAGCCGGGCGATCATCTCGGACCTGGTCATCAGGTCCTTGTCCTCCTCGGGCACGGAGAGGGTGTGACCACCCGTCCGGCCGCGGGCGAGGATCGTGACCTTGTAGACCGGGTCGATGTCCGGCATCGCCCACGCGGCCAGGGCGTGCCCGGCCTCGTGGTAGGCGGTGATCTTCTTCTCCTTCTCGGAGATGACCCGGCTCTTGCGCGCCGGACCGCCGATCACCCGGTCCACCGACTCCTCCAGCTCGACGCTGGTGATGATGGTGCCGTTCTTGCGCGCGGTGAGCAGCGCGGCCTCGTTGACCACGTTGGCCAGGTCGGCGCCCGAGAAGCCCACGGTGCGCTTGGCCAGGCCGTCGAGGTCCGCTTCCGGGGCCAACGGCTTGCCCTTGGCGTGCACGCGCAGGATCTGCTTGCGACCCTTCAGGTCCGGCGCGGACACCGGGATCTGCCGGTCGAAGCGGCCGGGGCGCAGCAGCGCCGGGTCGAGGATGTCGGGCCGGTTGGTCGCCGCGATCAGGATGATCCCGCCGCGCGAGTCGAAGCCGTCCATCTCGACCAGGAGCTGGTTGAGGGTCTGCTCCCGCTCGTCGTGCCCGCCGCCCATGCCGGCGCCGCGGTGGCGGCCGACCGCGTCGATCTCGTCGACGAAGATGATGCACGGCGCGTTCTGCTTCGCCTGCTCGAACAGGTCGCGGACGCGCGAGGCGCCGACGCCGACGAACATCTCGACGAAGTCCGAGCCGGAGATCGAGTAGAACGGCACGCCCGCCTCGCCGGCCACGGCGCGCGCGAGCAGCGTCTTGCCGGTGCCGGGCGGGCCGTAGAGCAGCACGCCCTTGGGGATCTTCGCGCCCAGGGCCTGGTAGCGGCCCGGGTTCTGCAGGAAGTCCTTGATCTCGTAGAGCTCTTCGACAGCCTCCTCGGCGCCCGCGACGTCACCGAACGTCGTCTTGGGCATGTCCTTGGAGAGCTGCTTTGCCTTCGACTTGCCGAAGTTCAGGACGCGGTTGCCGCCGCCCTGGGAGTTGTTCATCATCCACATCAGCAGGAGCAGCAGCAGACCCAGCGGGATCATGTACAGCAGCATCTGCATCAGGAACGAGTCCTGCGTGACCTTGGTCTCCACGACGGGCTTGTTGCCCGCTTGGTCGAGGATGGTGAAGACCTCGTCCGTCGAGCTCGCCGGGAACTGGGCGCGCACGCGGTTGCTGCCCTCGACGGTCACCCCGTCGTTGAGGGTGAGCTTGAGGAGCTGCTCCTTGTCCTCGATCGTGGCTTCCTTGACCTGGCCGTCCCGGATCTGTTGCAGTGCCTGGGACGTCTTGATCGGGGCGTAGCCCCGGTTGTCGTCGAAGAGCACGTTGAAGGCGTAAAAGAGCAACAACACCGCCACGATCCACAGCAGCGGGTTGCGAAGCAGGCGCTTGCGGTCCATGCACTTACGGCCGGCGGGCGGCCTCGACCCTCCCTGACTTGTCGACGGGCGCAGACGGGCACACCCGTCCGACCAGACTACCGCCCGTGGCTCGGGCGAAGCGCTCCGCGTGCGGGCCCTGTCGCGTCTTGTCCGGACCAACGGGTGAGGAGCCCTTGGGGTTCCCGTGGTGACCGCGAACACGGATCGCAGGTCAACGAGGTTCGGCCGGTCGGCTCATCCGGCCGTGAACCGGCGAGGTCCCGGGCCCGTAGTCACTCACGAGGGGTCATCGCCTACTAGCAGGTAGCGACAACTTGAGGGCCACTCGGGTGACATGGAACACGAGAGTTTGTCATGTGAGTGAGCCGTGTCATCCTCGGCAACCAACCGAGTGTTCCTCACCCACCCGAAAGGGTGAACACCGACCGAAGGTACGAAGCATGTCAGCTCGCAACCCGGACCGCCCCGGCCGCCTCCGCCGCGTCCTCCTGCCCGTGGGCGCGCTGCTCGGCGTCATCGCCGCCGCGGGCGTCACCGTGGTGGCCCTGCGAGCCACCAGCGGACCCGAGTGCCAGGGCACCCTACCGCTCAAGATCGCGGTGACCCCCGCGATCGAGGAAGTGGTGCGCGGCGCGGCCGACGACTACCAGGCGACCCAGCCGATCGTGGACGGCAAGTGCGTGCAGGTGCAGGTCGAGGCGCGCGGCGCCGCCGACGTGGCCAACGACCTGCCGACCGCGCAGATCAACCCGCCCGCGCTGTGGGTGCCGGACTCGTCCATGTGGGCGGCCGAGACCCAGCGGCAGGCCGGTGACGAGGGCGAGGACGCGCCGCGGCTGGAGATCCACGACCCGCTGGCGGGCTCGCCGCTGGTGATCGCGGGCTCGGCGGGCGCCATGACCGCGCTCGGCTGGCCGATCACGCCCGTGAGCTGGGCGAAGGTCGTCGACCCGAGGGTGCCGGTGACGCTGAGCGACCCGACCACGTCCACCGAGGGCCTGGCCACGCTCGCGGTCATCCGGGCGCAGCTGGGCAACCCGGACGGCACGCCGAAGCCCGAGCTGATCGGCGCGCTGCTGCGGGTCGGCCGCAACGCGCTGCCGTCCGTGCGCGACGCGTTCGGCAAGGTCGTGCAGGGCTCGGACGACGCGCCCGTGTTCACCGCCTCGGAGCAGTCCGTGCTGTCGGCCAACCGGGCGGCCGGGACGCGCCGGGTCGTCGCCTCCTACCCCAAGGAGGGCACGGTCTCGTTCGACTACCCCGTGGTGCGGGTGAGCCGGTTGAGCGAGCAGGCGGGCACCGCGCAGGCCGCGGTCGGCTTCGAGCAGGCGTTGCGCACCGTCCGGACCGCCCAGCGGTTCGCCGAGGCCGGTTTCCGCACGCCGGACGGCAAGGCGCCCGGCGGCTGGACGAACGAGGAGCACGGCGTGCGCGGCGACGACGTGACCGTGCTGAGGACGCCGGACCCGGACCAGGTCTCCGAGCTGCTGCGCACGTGGGGCGCGGTCAGCCTGGACACCCGGCTGCTCGCGGTGCTGGACGTGTCCGGCTCGATGGCCGAGAAGATGAGCAACGGCCAGACCCGGGTCGAGGCGGCCAAGGAGGCGGCGCTGACCGCGTTGGGCATGCTGCCCGACACCTCGGAGATCGGCCTGTGGGCGTTCTCGACGAACAAGAAGCCGCCGAACGACTGGATCGAGCTGGTGCCGGTCGGCCCGCTCGGCGAGCCGATCGGCGGCGCGCCGCGCCGGGTGCAGCTGCAGAAGGGCGCCGGCAACCTGCCCGCCCTGGTCGGCGGCGGCACGGCGTTGCACGAGACGGCGCTGGCCGCGTTCCGGCACGTGCAGCAGACCTACGACCCGTCGAAGATCAACTCGGTCACGCTGATCACCGACGGCAGCAACGACGACATCTCCAGCATCGACCTGCCCGGCCTGCTGGCCACGTTGAGGCAGGAGGCCGACCCGTCGCGGCCGGTGCCGATGATCATGGTGGGGCTGGGCGCGGACGCGGACATGAACGCGTTGCGGCAGATCGCCGAGGCCACCGGCGGCAAGGCCTACCAGGCGATGGAGCCCGAGGACATCCGCGGCGTGCTGCTGGACGGCATCTCGCAGCGGCGCTGCCGGCCGAACTGTTAGCGGTGCCGGATTGCCGCTGCTCCGCAGCCGGCCGGCGGCACCATGATGGCACCACCCCACCACCACCCCGCCACCCCGCCGCGAGGTCGCGTCGGTCGTTCGTGACTCATTTTCCGGCGATCACGCTCTTCGATCGTCGGAAAACGAGTCACGAACGACCGACTTCCAGGCGACCTCGCCGCCGTCTGCGAAGCAGCGGCCATTTACACCGAGTAGACCTTGGGGTCCAAGGTGCCGATGTAGGGCAGGTCGCGGTAGCGCTCGGCGTAGTCCAGGCCGTAGCCGACCACGAACTCGTTCGGGATCTCGAAGCCGACGTACTTCACCGGCACCTCGACCTTCACCGCGTCCGGCTTGCGCAGCAGCGTGCAGACCTCCAGCGACCGCGGCTTGCGCGACGCCAGGTTCTTGAGCAGCCACGACAGCGTGAGGCCCGAGTCGATGATGTCCTCGACGATGACCACGTCGCGGTCCGCGATGTCCCGGTCGAGGTCCTTGAGGATGCGCACCACGCCGGAGGACGAGGTCGACGAGCCGTAGGAGCTCACCGCCATGAACTCCAGCTGCACCGGCACCGGCAACGCCCTGGCCAGGTCGGTCATGAACATCACCGCGCCCTTGAGCACGGTGATCAGCACCAGGTCGTTCCCACCGTCGGCCGGGTAGTCAGCCGCGACCTTGTTGGCCAGCTCGGTGACCTTGTCGCTGATCTCCTGCTCGCTGATGAGCACGGAGCTGATGTCGCCGTCGTACACGGACGGTTCCCCTTTTGTCATGACTGCACTGGTTCCACTCGCAGCCTGCCATGCGCACGCCGCGCCACAAAGCCGCCGGGCAGCCACACGCCGCCCTGCCCGCGCCACTCGCTCACCAGCGCGTCCACCCGGCGCAGGTGCGAGTCGGACAACTCGGGCACGTTCTCCGCCAGCAGCCAACGGCGCAGGACGCGGCGGCGCAGGGCGGTCGGCAGGCGGCCGACGTCGGCCACCGAGCGGCGGTCGCCGTCGAACGCCTCGGCCAGCTCGTCCAGCGCGTCGTTGTCCTCGCGCAGGTGGGCGGCGGTGCGGGCGAGGGCGTCGGCCACACCGCCCTGGAGCACGTCCTCCAGCAGCGGCAGGACCTCTCGGCGCAGGCGGACCCTGGTGTAGCGCGGGTCCTCGTTGTGCGGGTCGCGCCACGGCGTGAGGCCGAGTTCGTCACATGCGGCCTCCGTCACGGCGCGGGGCACCCGCAGCAGCGGACGGCCCCACGGCGGGTCGTGCGCGCGCATCCCGGCGATGCTGCGCGGTCCGGAGCCCCGCCCGAGGCCGAGCAGGACGGTCTCGGCCTGGTCGTCCCTGGTGTGGCCGAGCAGGACCAGGCCGCGCTCCGGTCTCAGCGCCGCGTACCTGGCCTTGCGCGCGGCGGCCTCAGGTCCACCCGATCCGGTGACCTCCACCCGGCGCACCTCGGCGGTCAGGCCCAACTCGCGGCACGTGCGCGCGGCCCGTTCGGCGACCTGGGCCGAGTCGGCTTGCAGGCCGTGGTCCACGACGACCGCGCCCGCCTCGGTCAGCCCGGCCGTGACGGCGGCCAGGGCGAGCGAGTCCGCGCCGCCGCTGACGGCCACCGTCACCCGGTCGGGCCGGTGTTCGGCGAGGAAGCGCTTGACGGCCGTGCGCACCTCGGCGAGCGGTCCGTTCACGGTTGGACGCGGCGCAGCCAACCAGCCGGGTCGGCGATCTCCGCCCGCGTCGGCAGGGTGTCGGCGCTGGTCCAGACGGTGTTGAAGCGCTCCATGCCGACCGCGTCGACCACGTGCCCGGTGAACGCCGCGCCCTCCGCGTACTGGCGGACCTTCGCCTCGACGCCGAGGAGCGTGCGCAGGATCCGGTCCAGCACGCCACCGCCCTGGCGGCGGGCGGTGAAGCGCTCGCGGATCGTGCGGACCGACGGCACGACCTCCGGGCCGACGGCGTCCATCACGTGGTCGGCGTGGCCCTCCAGCAACGTCGACAGGGCGATGAGCCGGTCGAGCACCTCGCGCTGGCCGGGGCTCTGCAGCAGCTCCACCAGGCCGCCCGACTCGCGCAGCCGCTTCGGCAGGTCGCGCAGGCGTGGCGCGGAGCCCTCGTCCATGCTGCCGAGCAGGGTGGCGACCAGGCCCGCGAAGTGCCCGGCGAGCCACGGCACGGCGGTGAACTGGAGGCGGTGGGTGCCCTCGTGCAGGCAGACCCACATGCTGAAGTCCTCGCCGGGGACGTCGAGGGCGCGTTGCGCGCCGACGATGTTCGGCGCGACCAGCAGCAGCCTGCCGCCCTCGGAGAACGGGTCGTACTGGCCGAGCACCCGGCCGCTGAGGAAGGCGATGACGACGCCCGCCTGCACGCCCGCCGTGCCCGCGAGGACGCCGCCGAACGCGCCGGACTGCTTGGGCAGGGCGCCGTCGGTGAGGGCGGCGAGGCCCTGCACGGCGGCCCGCACCCAGCCCGGCCGGTCCACCACCTCGCCCTGCGCGAGCGGCATGCCGTGACCGAGGCCGGTGAGCTCGCGGACGTGCACCTCGGCGTCGACGGCGAGTTCCCGCAGGCGGTGCACGGCGATGTCGGCCTCGGCTCTGGGCACGATCGGGCCGGGCCGGACGAGCCTGGTCGCCGTGGTGACGGCCAGGGCCCAATCGACCGGGGCACTGCGGTCCTGCGTCGCCGGGTTCACCCTCCTGACGCTACCTGCGCCGACCGCCCCCACAACACTCCCGCGTCCACGTCCTGAGCGCTCACTTCGCCTGTTCCGAACGTAGGACTCTCGCGCGAGTCCTACGTTCACGTCGCGCGAGTCCTACGTTCGGAACAGGCGTGTCCTACGTTCAGGCACCCCGAGTTGAACGCTCAGAACGGTCAGCAGCCGCACGTGCGCAGCGCGGCGGCCATCTCGTCCAGCGCGCCGCGCACCTTGGCGTTGTTCTGCTCGGGGCTCAACGACATGAACGCGAACACCAGCAGCCGGCCGTCGGCGTCCACCACCACGCCCGCGAGCGTGTTCACGGAGGTCAGCGTGCCCGTCTTGGCCCGCACCCAGCCCCGACCGCCCGCGCCCCACTGCTCGTAGCGGGTCGCCAGCGTGCCGCTGCCGCCCGCCACCGGCAGGGCCGTCAGCAACGGCCGCAGCTCGGCCGTCTCCGGGTCGGACGCGTCCGGCTCCGCCGCCGCCACGAGCACGTCGGCCAGCAGCTTCGCGGGCACCTTGTCGTTCGGCGACAACCCGCTGCCGTCCACGACCGCGGCCGTCGACAGGTCGAACCCGTGCTCGGTCAGCACCTGCCGCACCGCCTGCGCCGCCCCCGCGAACGACGGCTCCAGCCCACGCGCCTTGGCCACCTCGCGCGCCATCGTCTCGGCCAGCACGTTGTCCGAGATCTGCATCAGGTTCTCGACCAGCTGCTCCACCGTCGCGGACTTCACCTCGCCGAGCACCTGCGCGTCCTGCGCCGCCACGACCGGGGCCGGCACCGACGGCACGCCGAGCCGCTGCGCCAACGCCTGGGCGGCCGTCGCCGCGGGCGTGGCCGTGCGCGGCGTGTCGTACTTGGTCGGGTCGCCGCGCCCGCCGTCCAGCATCACCGGCTCGATCGGCGCGACGTACCCGTTCGGCACGTCGCTGGGGTCCCAGCCGGGCGCGGTGCCCGGTCCCACGTACCGCGACACGTCGTACTGGACCTGCGTCACCTGGCCGCCGGACGCGCGGACCTGCGCGGCCAGCTCGTCGACCGTGGGCGCGCCGGGGTACACGGTCGTCTCGCCGGCGGGCCGGGACGACAACGTCGGGTCGCCGCCGCCCACCAGCACGACCGCGCCCGGCTGCGCGCCGCGCACGACCTTCGTCGAGAACCGGGCCGAGTGGTCGAGGGCCAGCAGCGCCGCCGCCGCGGTCAGGACCTTGATCGTGGACGCGGGCGTCTGCGGCGTCGTCTCGCCCTGGTTCCACAGCGCCGCGCCGGTCGCCGGGTCCACCACCAGGCCCGTCAACGGCGCCAGCAGCCCGTTCGCCGCGGGACCGGCCAGCACCGCGCCCACGCCCGCCGCCGTGGCCTGCTTGCCCTCCGCGCCGACGCCCTTCACCGACAACGACACCGGCGCGGGTGGCAGCGGCGCGGCCGTCGTCGCCGCGGGCGTGGCGTCGAACCACCCCCGCTGCGCGCCGACCACCGCCGTGCCGGCGAGCGCGATCACCAGCAGCGCCGCGGCGGCCAACACGAACGGGCGCTTGCGCCGCCGCGTCGGAGGCGACGGCTCTTCACGTTCCGTGATCGGTTCAGGGACCGGTTCAGGTTCCGACTTGATCTCGGTCGCCGGCGCGGGCGACGGTGGCGCGACGGGCTTCGGCGGCACCCGCACGGGCTTGGCCGGCACCGGCGCCGGTATCCGCATGGTGGGCGGGTCAGGCCGCCTGACCTGCACCGTCGGCGGCTCGCGGTCGACCTCGTCGCCGTCGAAAGTCGGCCACGATGGCTCGTCGGGCACGCAGTCCTCCGCGGTCGAGTACGGGCAACGTCACACCCTCTGCCAGGGGTTGACGAGACGACGTAGTCCACACTAGTGGCGTAACGAACGGCGAAGACGAGCGAGGACCGCGCAGTGGAGTTCGACGTCACGATCGAGATCCCCAAGGGGGTCCGCAACAAGTACGAGATGGACCACAAGACGGGGCGCATCCGGCTGGACCGGACCCTGTTCACGGCCACTCAGTACCCGGCGGACTACGGGTTCGTCGACAACACGCTCGGTGAAGACGGCGACCCGCTCGACGCGCTCGTGATCGTGCAGGAGCCGACGTTCCCGGGCTGCCTGATCAAGTCGCGCGCGATCGGCATGTTCCGGATGACCGACGAGAAGGGCGGCGACGACAAGCTGCTCTGCGTCCCGGCGGACGACCCGCGCTCCGAGCACCTGCGCGACATCCACCACCTCAACGAGTTCTACCGGCTGGAGATCCAGCACTTCTTCGAGGTCTACAAGGACCTGGAGCCGGGCAAGAGCGTCGAGGGCGCGACGTGGGTCGGCCGCACCGAGGCCGAGGCGGAGATCGTCCGCTCGTACCAGCGGCTGAAGGACGCCGTGGCGCGCGGCGAGGACCACTGAGCCGACGCACGCGAGAGGCCCGCTCCCTTCTCGGGGAGCGGGCCTCTTCCGCTTCTCCGGCTTCCGCCGGTCCGTGCGCCTGACGCGTCAGTGCAGCGCGATCGGCGCGGGCTTCTCGCCCTCCGCGTTCTCGTCCCGCACCCGCTCCAGGCCGGACCGGTTGGACAGCGGCACCTCGCGCAGGAACCAGATCACCACGAAGCCGATCGCCGTCACCAGGCCGCCGACCAGGAACACCAGGTCGATCGACGAGGAGAAGCCGTCCAGGAACGGCCGCGCCAGCACCGGGTCGAGCTTGGTCAGGAACTCGGTGTTGTCCAGGTCGAAGCCCGAGCCGCCGCCCTGCAGGCCGGCCGCGAACTCGCGGTTCTCCGGCCGGGCCAGCGCCGCCTGGAAGTCGGGCGTGCCGGCCGCCGTGCGCAGCGCGTCGCCGATCTTGTCGCCGACCGTGCTGAACAGGATCGACAGGAACACCGCGGTGCCGACCGTGCCGCCGATCTGGCGGAAGAACGTGGCCGACGAGGTCGCCACGCCCATGTCGCGCGGCTCGGCGTCGTTCTGGATGGCCACCAGCAGGGTCTGCATGCACAGGCCCAGACCGGCGCCCAGGAAGAACATCAGCGCCAGCGGCTGGTAGATCGACGTGTCCGTGCCGACCGTGCTGAAGACGAACAGCGCGGCCGTCATCAACCCGAACCCGATGACCGGGAACACCTTGTAGCGGCCGGTCTTGGCGGTGATGTTGCCGCTCGTGCCCGCCGCCAGCATGATGCCGAACGTCAGCGGCAGCATCATCAGGCCGGACTCGGTGGCCGAGTAGCCCTTCACGATCTGCAGGTACAGCGGCAGCGAGACCATGCCGCCGAACATCCCGACGCCGAGCAGGAAGTTGACCACGTTGCCGAGGGCGAACGTCTGCCGCTTGAACAGCCGCAGCGGCAGCAGCGCCTCGTCGCCCATCCGCTTCTCGGTGAGCACGAACCCGACCAGGCCGAGCACGCCGACGACGTACATGGCGATCGAGGTGCCCGACGCCCAACCCCAGCCGCGACCCTGCTCGGCCACGATCAGCAGCGGCACCAGGCCGGTGGTCAGCAGGCCCGCGCCGACGAAGTCGATCCGGTGGTTCACCCGCTGGTGCGGGATGTTGAGCACCTTGGCCACCACGACGAGCGCGACCAGCGCGATCGGCACGTTGATCAGGAACACCCAGCGCCAGCCGGCCGTCCCCAGGAACGACTCCATGCCCGCGAACAGACCGCCGACCACGGGGCCCGCCACGCTGGAGATGCCGAACACGGCCATGAAGTAGCCCGTGTAACGGCTGCGCTCACGCGGCGAGGTGATGTCCGCCAGGATCGCCATGGCCAGCGACATCAGACCGCCGGCGCCGAGGCCCTGCACCGCGCGGAACGCGGCCAGCTCGTACATCGAGTTCGCGATGCCGGACAGCAGCGAGCCCGCGAGGAACAGCGAGATCGCGGTCAGGTACATCGGCTTGCGGCCGTAGATGTCGGACAGCTTGCCGTACAGCGGCGTGGAGACCGTCGCGGTGATCAGGTACGCGGTGGTCGCCCACGCTTGGAGCGTCTGGCCGTGCAGCTCGTCCGCGATGGTCTTCATGGCCGTGGCCACGATCATCTGGTCGAGCGCGGCCAGGAACAGCCCGAGCAGCAGGCCCGACAGGATCGTCAGGATCTGCCGGTGGGTGAGCAGGGCGGCGCCGGGTGGCGGCGCGTCCGCTCGGGTTGTCGTTTCCGACATCACTTCTCCCCTTCTGAGCGCGGCCCCAGTCCGCTCTCAGCGATGAAATCCGGTAGCGCCTTCTCGTAGTCCCCCACGAAGCGCTCGAAGTACTCGATGAACTGGGCCCACTGCTGTGGGGGCCAGTCCGCGAACAGGCGGGCCAGCGCGACGTTGCGCTGCGCGCGGCGTTCGGCGAGCAGCCGCGCGCCCGCCTCGGTCACCGCCAGCACGCTCGCCCGGCCGTCCTCCGGGTCGGCCCGGCGTTCCACCAGGCCGTCCTTGACCAGCGTCGCCACCTGGCGGCTGACCGTGGACGGGTCGGAGAACACCGCCTCGGCCAGTGCGCCGGCCCGGGACGGGCCCATCTGGTTGAGGTTGGCCAGCAGGACGAAGGACGCCTTGTCCAGGCCCGCCTTGCTCATGTGCGACGCGACGCAGGCGTGCATCTTGTTCATCCGTACCAACGCCATGCCCAGCCGGTCGGCCATCACGAGCCCATCGGCCCGCACTTCGTCACCTACCGGGGTCGTCATCGCACACTCCGTTTGCTTGCATCAACCAACTAGTTGCTAGGTACAAGCATGCGCTCGAACGGGTGACATGGCAAATCAATTACCGGTGACACCGGTCTCATGACCCCAGGCGTAGCAGTTGACCCTGAGTAACCGTTCAGACATGCCAAGTGACGTGGGTAACACCCGGTCGTCGCGTTGACGATGAGGCGTGCATGGCAGGTAAACCCGCAGGCCCGACGGATCCGGGCCCGTTAGCTTCCTGGCGCGCGCTCCCCCGCGAGCGCCGCTTCCTCATCACCGTCGGTGTCGTGCTGCTGCTCTTGTTCATCATCGGCATCGCGAACTCGGGAGCCGAGGACGGCAGCCCGCGAGCGCTCACCGCACCGGGGACCACGACGACGACCACCACCACCGTCACGTCGTCGAGGACGACGACCACGACGCCCCCGCCCGTGAAGGTCGCGGAAGTGGTCGACGGGCGCACGATCACCCTGTCCGGCGGCGGGCGCGTGCTGCTGGCCGGGCTCGCGCAGCCCGGCGAGTGCTGGTCCGCGGCCGCGGTGGACTTCCTGAAGGCCGCGGTGGCGGGCAAGGACCTGCGCGTGGTCGGAGCGACCGTGCTGCTGCCCGACGGCGCCGACCTGGCCGTGCACGCGGTGAGCCGGGGCATGGCCCGCGCCGGGCAGGCCGCCTCCGCCGCCCTCACCTCGGCCCAGGACGCGGCGAAGGCCGCCGGTCTCGGTCTGTGGGGCGCGCCCTGCGCCGGCGCGGACACCGTCGCGCCGCCACCACCGCCACCGCCGCCTCCCGCGCCGACGTACGACCCGCCCCCACCCCCGCCCGCCCCCGCGCCCCAGCCGGAACAGCCGGCGAGCGCGTACTACGCCAACTGCGACGCCGCCCGCGCCGCGGGCGCCGCGCCGCTCTACTCCGGTCAGCCCGGCTACCGGGCAGCCCTGGACCGCGACAAGGACGGCGTGGCCTGCGAGTAGGTTCGAGCGCCGTGAAGGTGGACCGGCTGGAGATCGAGTACGACCCCCGGACCGTGGTGGACGCGGCCCGGTCGGCCCGGGCGCGGGGCTGCGACGGCTTCTGGCTGGCGGAGACCAGGCACGACCCGTTCCTGGCGCTGGGTCGGGTGGCCGGGCTGGTGGACGGGGTCGAGCTGGGCACGGCGATCGCGGTGGCGTTCGCGCGCAACCCGATGAGCACCGCGGTGCAGGCCAACGACCTGCAACTGCTGTCGGGCGGCCGGTTCCACCTCGGCCTCGGCTCGCAGGTGGAACCGCACGTCACCAAGCGGTTCGGCATGCCGTGGTCACGGCCCGCCGCGCGGATGCGCGAGTTCGTGCTGGCGTTGCGCGCCATCTGGCACACCTGGGCCACCGGCGAGCGGCTGAGGTTCCGCGGCGAGTTCTACACCCACACGCTGATGACGCCGTTCTTCGACCCCGGCCCCAACCCGCACGGCCCGCCGAAGGTGTGGCTCGCGGGCGTCGGCGAGCTGATGACCGAGGTCGCGGGCGAGGTGGCGGACGGCTTCCTGTGCCACTCCTTCACCACCGAGCGGTACCTGCGGGAGGTGACGCTGCCCGCGTTGGCGCGCGGCCGGGCGAAGGCCGGGAAGCCGTCGGCGGGACTGGAGATCAGCGGGCCGTCGCTGGTGGCGTGCGACGAGGAAGGGGTGGCGGAGGTCCGGCGGCAGATCGCGTTCTACGGCTCGACGCCCGCCTACCGCAAGGTGTTGGACCTGCACGGCTGGGGCGACCTGCACGAGGAGCTGCACCGGCTGTCCCGGCGGCGGCGGTGGGACGAGATGGCCGCCGCCGTCACCGACGAGGTCCTGCACGCCTTCGCCGTCGTGGGCACGCCCGCGACCGCGAAGGCCGAGCTGATCCGCCGCTACGGCGACGTGATCACCCGGATCGCGGCCCCGGTCGTCAGGACCGGATGAGGTGCCGTCCGCTCGGTTCGTCCCGGATCACCCAGTGCCGGAACAACTCGGCCCGGACCCGCGCCGCGGTCCGCCCGCGGACCCAGCGCCGACGCCCGACGCGTGCCGCGAGCACGGCCAGCGGCAGGGCCAGCACCGTCAGCACGACCATCGTGACCATCGCCATCACCTCCACCGTGGCAACGACACGGTGACGCACCCCTGACGCCAATGGTGAAAAGGTCACCCCGATGGAGCAACGTCGTCGACCCCGGCGGTAGCCGGCAGTGGTGTGGCGCACGCGCCGGACATGACGAAGGCCCCGGGTGGACGCCCGGGGCCTTCGTATCTCGCGAGCCGCCTATCGGAATCGAACCGATGACCTGCTCATTACGAGTGAGCCGCTCTGGCCGACTGAGCTAAGGCGGCGAGACGCGACAACTATAGCCGACCTCCCCACCGTCACCGAACCGGGGGTTGGTCGTTAGAGCGACAAGTGACGCCGCTCACGTGGGCGTCGCGCGATGGCCGCCGCCGTACTGGAGGTCCGACCACATGCGCCTGATGGCCCTGCCCGCCGCCGCCGTGCTGGTCGCGCTCTGCGCCGCTCCCGCCCTCGCCCAGCCGGTGACGACGCCGGTGCCCGGTCCGCGCGACCCCGACCAGCCGCCGGTGTCCGCCGGACCGGCTCCCCGGGCGCACGCGATCGGCGACGCGGGCACCGGTCTGGCCGTGGTCAGGCTCGCGCCCGGCTCGACGCCGACGACCACGATCCTGCCGGGCCTCGGCGAGCGGCTGCCCGAGCAGTCGGCGGCCGAGATCGGGGTCGGGCTCGCCTCCGCCCAGGCCAACACCGAGGCGTTCCTGTCCTACGAGCGGTCGGTCGCGCAGGCGTCGCCGCTCGGCTTCGCGGTGGGTGGCCGGGCGCCGCAGACGCCGGGCACGCTGGTGCAGACCGCCTCGCCGGACAACGCCGCGCCCGTCACCGGCGGCCTCACCCCACCCGCCACCCCGCTGGACGCCTTGATCGAGGTCGGCCTGCTCACCGGCAGCGCGCACGCCCGCTGGCACGACGAGCTGGGCCCGTGCGTGCGGCCCCTCGCCGACGCCAAGACCTCCGTCGCGTCCCTGAGCGTCCTCAACGCGATCCCCACCCTGCCCGGCACGCCCGACCTCACCGACCTGCTCAGCGGGGACGCGACGAAGCTCGACACCGCCGCCAGGCAGGCCCTGGTCGACGGCGTCAAGCAGCTCGCCGCGCCGCTCAGCCGACTCGGCGGCCTGCTCTCCGGCACGCCAGGCACCGGCGCGAACGGCTCGCTGCTCAGCCTCCCCGACACGCTCAGCGCGCACTCCACCGTGGAGCTGGTCGACCTGCCCGGCAGCCCGAACAAGGCCGTGCGGTCGACGTCCACGCTCCAGGCCGCGAGCGTGCGCCTCCTGGCCGGCACCCCGGCGGAGATCCGCGTCGACGTGGTCGGCCAACCGACGCTGGTCGCGCTGTCCACCGGCGACCGGGCCACGTCCGGGATTACCTACACCGCGCCCGTGCTGCGGGTCAGCCAGGGCGGCGTGGAGCTGGCCACGCTCGACGCGGCCAACCCCGTGCTGGACGTCCCGATCGGGCTGAGCCCCGGCCGGGAGCTGCCGCTGGTCGGCGCGGTGGCCGAGGGCCTGCCCAAGCTCGACATCGGCGTGCTGCGGTTGCAGATCGCCCAGCTCAACCAGAAGGACGTGGCGCTCGACGGCCCGCTCCAGCAGGGCGGTCCCACCATCGAGGGCTTCATGCTCGGGGCCACCGCGCGCCTGCTCGACCTCCAGCTGCTGCCGACCGACGCCCTCGGTCTGCCGAACCTGCCGTCGGCGCTGGCACAGGTGTCCCTGGGTGAGCAGGTCGTGCGCGCGGCGGCCCCGAACGGCGGCGTGGTCTGCGCTCCGGCGCAGGAGCCCCCGGGTGGCGGCGGGCAGGCCGCGCCGCCGAAGAAGGGCGAACCGCTCGCCTACACGAACGCGGCGTACCGCACGGTCCCGATCTTCTGGACGGGCACCGCGCTGCTGCTGGTCGGCGTCGTCCTGGTGGCGGCCCTGCCGACCCGCCGTCCCCGTCCGGTGGCGCGCGCCGGCTCGTCCGCCCCGTAGCGCCTCACCCCATGTCCGCGAGCACCGGCTGGGGCCTGCTGACCGGGATCAGCAGCCGCCGGTCGCGGTCGGCCTCGTACCGCAGGCGCTCGGCGGCCAGGAAGCACCGGTTCAGGCCGGTGCGCACGTCGAGCGCGTTGACACCGGTCTTGATGACGTAGAACAGGCCGATGTTCACCAGCGCCACGGCCGCCGCGTACACGTAGGTGTCGTTGAGCACGCCCTGGACGATCAGGATGGCGAACGTCCACACCGTGAGCGCGTAGAACGTGATCGTCGGGCCCCACTGCCGGAAGCCGTCGAGGCCGGTGATCTTCTGGTGCTCGGGCGGCACCGTGCTCAGCCCGTGCCGCCGGGCCAGCGCGAGCTGCTCGGTCGCGAACCGGGCGCAGAGGATGTTGGAGAACAGCACGCCCGTGTAGCCGATCGCGGTCCCGATCGGCCACCAGCGGACGTCGACCAGGTTCACGGCCAGGATGAGCCACGAGCCCCAGATGGACATGATCCGCAGCGACAGCTCGGTGCCGAACCGCAGCGCGGCCCCCGGCGCGCCCGGCGAGTCGGCGACCCGGGTCGTCAGCCCGCCCAGGATGTTCTGGTAGTAGCGGACCGACGCGAGCGCGAAGCTCACGCCGATGATCCGCGCGGGCAGGTTCTCCCACACCCGACCCAGCTCGTACCCCGGCCGGCGCAGGTCGTCGACCAGCGGGATGACGTCGGGCTGGGCGCCGAGCACCCGCAGCGCGAGCTGGTCGGCCGGCCCGAGCACGTCGATGCCGATGTCGCGGAGGAACCAGTAGACGCACACCGTCGTGCTGAGCGCGAAGCTGATCGACGACAGCACGGAGAACGTCAGCAGCCACCGCGCGTGCATCGACCGGCGCGGGTCCGCCAGCACGCCCTGCGCCTTGCGGAGCCGGTGGATCCGCCGCCTCTTCTTCGGTTCGCGCGACGGCGGGACCAGCGACGACAGCATCGCCACCACCGACTGCCGGTCGTCCGGGATCGCGTGGGGGCGCCGCAGGGGGTCCTCGACCAGTGCCGCCTGGGTGACGTCGAGCTCCTGCTCCAGCACCTGCCGGAGGACCCGGTAGACGTCGGGGTCGGCCGCGGCGATCGGGAAGACCAGCAGCCGGCGTTCCGGCCGCACGTCGATCAGGTCCTCGACGAAGCGCGCGAGCAGCGGCGCCTGGCCGTAGAAGCGGTCCGGGATGGTGCCGTCCCGGTTCTCGCCGACGTCGCCGAGCGCGATCAGGATCCGGCCGAGCGAGTACACGTCGGCCTTGGTGACGTCGTCCGCGTTCTCGCGCACCTCCGGCGCGACGAAGGCGCCCTGCCCGGTCTCCAGGCCGCCGACCGCGCCGCTGTAGAGGTAGTTCCGGCCGAAGTCGACGAACGTGACGTCGTACTCGCCACCGCCCGTGCCGGGCGCGCGTCGGCGCACGATGATGTTCGTGGGCGACAGGTCCTCGTGCCGCTTGTCCCGCGAGTGCAGCTCGGCCAGCGCGGTCACCAGCGGCAGGCCGATCTTGCGGATCACGTCGAGGCGGACGTTGCCCGCGGGCGAGCGGACCTGGGTGCGCCGCCGGCTCAGCGCCACGGTGGCGGAGTCGTCCTTGACCCGCTGGATCTCCTCCGCCAGCGTGTTGCCCTCGGCGAAGTCCATCAGGATCCAGTGCGACGTGCTCGCCCAGACCCGCACCATGTGCTCGACCGGCCTGCCGTCGACGTCGAGCGCGTTGTGGTCGCGCGCGTACGTCCGGGTCTTCTCCGCGATCACCGGGATCTTCGAGTACGGGAACAGCACGCACTTGAGGGCGAACCGGATGCGCCGGCCCGCCGACTCGTCCGGCAGGCCGCGCAGGATGAACGAGGTCGAGCCGTGCCGGTGGAACTCGAGCTCCGCGTGCCGGATCCGCTGCCACTCCCGCACGGCCCGCTCGTCCGACCGGTCACCGGCGTCGGGCGCGTAGAGGTTGAGCAGCACGGCGCGCACGGAGGCGTCGCGCACCAGCAGCCGGCACAACGCGTCGCACCCGTGCCCCACGGGCCGGCCACCGACGCCGTTGCCCGCCGGCGTCGAGTCCTCCATCGTGATCAGCGTCATCAGCAGCACCGAGAGGTAGCCGTGCGTCTCGGCGTCACGCCGGGAGTGCCCGCCCACCCGGCTGGTCTTGAAGTCCCGGCACCAGCGGGTCAGCACCTCGACCGCGCGCGGGCGCTGCACGCCCACGTCGAGCTGGAAGGACAGCTTGTCGGGCGGGATGGCGGCCAGCAGCCGCCGCCAGTCCTCCACCGCCGGGCACAGTTCGCGGATGTGGCGCAGCAGCGAGGTGTCCGGCTCCTTCGCGTCGAAGGCCGTGATGTCGCCGAAGACCTGCCTCAGGGTCTCCACGTCGGGCCGGCGAGCCGGTGGCGTCCCGCTCACAACGTCGGCTCCTCGACCGCCGGGCTCGGGATCGAACCCGGGCCGACGCCGGGGGTGGGGGGCACGACCGTCAGCCTCGGCACCACCTCCGCGTCGACGCCCTCCAGCGCCAGGTGGGTCATCCGGTAGGCCGAGCGCGCGCCGTCCAGCAGCTTGCCCCGGTCGACCTCGTGCCGCTTCACCTCGGGCGTGCCGGGCAGCGGCGCGAGGTCGAGCACCGCGGGCGACGGGTCCGGGGACCGCCGGCTCCGGGCCAGGTAGGGCCGGTCCTCGGTCACGTACTCCACCGTCGAGTCCAGGAACCCGGAGCCGAGGCCCGGCCGCATCCTCTCCAGGTGGCGCGCGACCAGGCGGTTGATCACCGACACCCCGGTCCTCGGCGGCGCGATCGGCCTGGTGCTGAACGACAGCACGTGCGTGCACCCGTCCTCGACCGCGGCCCGGAACGGGTGGAAGCGCAGCACGCCGCCGTCGATGGCGCGGTTGCCCCGGAACGTCGTGGTGCCCTTGATCGCCAACGGCAACCAGGTGCTCGCCCGCAACGCCTCCCGCACGTCCTCCGGCGAGGAGAAGTCGCTGACGTCGAGCGTCCGCAGCGCGTCGACGTCGGTGACCATCACGTGCAACCGCTGGGCGGCCGAGATGATTGCCGCGTAGTCCAGCGGCTTGCGCCGGACCAGCACTTCCTCGAACACGTACGCGAGATTCATCGGCCCTTCGCGCCGCAGCACCCGGCGGAAGTCGAGGAACGCCGGATCGGTCAGGTCGTCGAAATAGATGGACAGCGGGAACCAGGTGCGCCTGTTGATGAAATACGCGCCGTTCACCGCGCCGGACGAACACGCGTAGACGTCGTCGAACGCGTCGGCGAACCCGAGGTCCTCCACCGCCGTGAGCATCGCGCCGGAGACGACCCCACGCAGACCGCCGCCCTCGATGGCGAGCCCCACCTTGAGGCCGTCCTCCCTCGCACCGGGCTTGCTGCCCGAGGCACGGCGGGCCCGCAGCACCTCCAGGACGGGGTGCGTGGGCGACCACGGCAGCCCGGCGCCCGAATGCGTCGCCGACGCGATCGTGCGCGCGCCGGGCAGCGGCGGCCGATGACGGCGTTGACCGTTGTTCCAGGACATGAGGCGACGACCTCTCGGAGAGCGCGGCTACGCGATCAACGCTAGTAGCGTGCCGCCGACTCCGGTCCGAGTCGACCCTTCATCACCCGAACGTATGATTCCAACGATTCGACGTCCGAAACGGAAACGTCGAATTCCCGCAATTCTGCGGATCTCGCACCGTCTTGTCGGGACGAATTCCACTTCGTCGGGACGAGCCGGTCAGCCCCGTTGCAGGGTGGTGAGCATGGCCTCGATGGCGATCCGCGGCTTCACGTTCAGCTCCAGCGCGGTCCGGCAGCTCAGCACGGCCTCCAGCCGGCGCAACGTCGACTCCGGCGTCCACTCCGCCGCCGCCGCGCGCGCGTCCTCGGCCCGGTCCGGGTGGTTGAGCACGGCCGGCGCGCCCGTCGAGGTCACCAGCACGTCCCGGTAGAACGCGGCCAGGTCGACCAGCGCCTGGTCCAGCGAGTCGCGCTGGGTCCGGGTGGCCCGCGACTTCTGCCGCTTCTCCAGGTCCTTCAACGCGCCCTTGGCCCCGCGCGACGCGGCGGCCGTGCCCTTGCCCGTGCCGCCACCGCCCATGGCGGTCTCCAGCGCCTCGCGCTCGGCCACGTCCCGGCCCTCGTTCGCGGTCTGCGCGTCACCCTCGGCGGCCGAGACGAGCTGGTCGGCGCAGGTGAAGACGTCCGCGGGCCGCCGCAACGCGGTCGGGATCCGCAGCACCGCCTCGCGCCGGGACCGCGACTCCTCGTCCGTGGCCAACCGCCGCGCCCGGCCCACGTGCCCGCCGCACACCGAGGCCGCCCACGACGCCACCTCCGGCGCCACGCCCTCGTGCTCCAACGCCGACGCGATCGCCGCGACGCGCGGGGTGGCCAGCGAGACGATCCGGCACCGCGACCGGATGGTCACCGACACGTCCTCGGGGTGGTCCGACGGCGCGCACAGCAGGAACACGGTCCGGGCCGGGGGCTCCTCCACCGCCTTGAGCAGCGCGTTCGCCGCGCCCTCGGTGAGCCGGTCGGCGTCGGCGATGATCACCACCTGCCACCGCCCGGACGTCGGCCGCCGGGCCGACACCTGCACCAGCGACCGCATCTCGGCCACCGAGATCGACAGGCCCTCGGGCGCGACCACCCGCACGTCGGCGTGCGTGCCGGCCAAGGTCGTGTGGCACCCGGCGCACGCGCCGCAGCCCGGCCGGTCGTCCGTGGCGCCGCACTGCAACGCGGCGGCGAACGCCCGTGCCGCGACCGAGCGCCCCGAGCCGGGCGGCCCGGTGAACAACCACGCGTGCGTCATCGCGCCCGGGGCCGGCGTGCCGCCCGCCACGATCGACGCCGCCGCCTCCGCCGCCGCCGACAGCACCGCGACCGCCTCCGGCTGGCCGACGACGTCGCCCCACACACCACGGTTCACGGGGCGACCGTACCGACCCGTCAGGGCGTCTCCGCCACCGGCTTGACCGGCATCCTGGTCCGCCGCGCCAGCAGCGGCAGCACGGCGGTCCGCACCCGCGCGGCCACCTCGTCCTCGGTGCCGTCGGCGTCGACCACGACGTACCGCTCCGGGTCGGCCGAGGCCATGTCGGTCAGCAGCTTCTGCACCCGCCAGTGGTGCTCGACGGTGTCCAGCGTGCCGCCGGAGGCCCGCACCTGCGACGGCGTCCGGTCCAGCAGCACGGTCATGTCCGGCCGCAGCCGGCCGGTGGCCCAGTCGACCAGGCCCTCCACCTCGCGCGGCTCCACGCTGCCCGCCGCGCTGAAGTGCGCCAGCGGGCTGTCGACGTACCGCTCCATGACGACCAGCGCGCCGTTGTCCAGCGCGGGCCGCACCTCGCGTTCCACCACGTCGGCCCGCACGGCGGCGGCCACCAGGGCGTGCGCCCGCACCCCGGCCAGGTCGGCGGTGGACAGCAGGTTGCGCAACCGCTGCTCGTCCAGGTCCGGGTCGGAGGCCAGCACGACCTCGCGGCCGGTCTCGCGCAACGCCTCGGCCAGCCTCCTGGCCTGCACGGACGTGTCCTGCCGGGTGTCGCCCTCGACCGCGATCAGCACGCCGCCGGTCCGCCGCGCCCGCCCGCGCAGCGCCGCGAGCAGGTCGGACAGGAACGGCTCGGAGCGCCGGTTGTCCATCTGCCGGTAGGCGATCAGCCCGAGCAGGGCGGCGATCACGCCCGCGCCGAACAGCACCGGCCGCGTCCCGTCCACCACCATCGGGTGACCGAAGACCGTGACCGTGCGCTTCTGCACCAGCGTGACCAGCAGCGGAGCGGCGGCCGACGCGGCGAACAGCACGACCTTGAGCAACGACTGGAGCAGCGCCACGGTCCGGCCGCGCATCGCGTCCTCGACCTGCGAGCCGACGATGGTCAGGCCGGTGAGGAACGCCATGCCCGCCGACGCGCCGACGCACGCCACCGCGATCAGCGCCACCCACAGGTGCGGCGCGAACGCCACGAACAGCAGGCTCACGCCCGCGACCAGGATCGTCACGCCGAACAGCCGGTCGTAGGGCAGCCGGCGGGCCATCCGCGGCGCGGTCGCCATGCCCAGCGCCAGGCCGGCGAACACGGCCACGAACAGCAGGCCGAACGCGGAGTCGCCGCCCAGCAGCGACAGCGAGTAGGGGGTGGCCGTGCCGATCACCGCGCCGGCCGCGGCGAACGCGCCGATCATGCCGATGACCAGGCCGCGGACCAGCGGCGTGCGGGCCGCGTACTTCATGCCGTCGCGCAGCATGGCGAAGAAGCCGGGCGCCTCGCCGTTCTCGCGGGTCCGCTTGATCGCGGCGATCCGGCCGGACAGCTCCGGGATGCGGGTCGCGACGATGATGGCCGAGGTCACGTACAGCGCGCCGTTGACCATGACCGCGATGGTCGCGATGCGGAACTCCAGGTCGCTGTTCTGCAGGCCGAGGTAACCGGGGATGCCGGAGATGATCGAGTACAGGCCCGCGCCGGAGATGACCGAGATGCCGTAGGTCATCACCAGGCCGAGCTGGTTGGCCGTCTCCACCTGGTCCGGCCGCCGCAGCAGGTTCGGCACCGCCGAGTCCTTGGCCGGGATCCACAGCATCGCGCAGCAGCCGACCAGGAAGTTCGCGATGAACAGCCACCACGCCGTGCCGACCAGCGCGATGGAGATGAACAAGCCGCCGCGCAGCAGGTCGCAGACCACCATGATCTTGCGGCGGTCGAACCGGTCCGCGAGCACGCCGCCGAGCGGCGCGAACAGGATGCCGGGCAGCAGCTGGGTCAGCACGACCAGGCTGAGCGAGAAGCTCTGCCACTGGTAGCTGTCCATCATCTTGGTGACCAGGCCCGTCAAGGCCAACAGTGACAACCAGTCACCAACACTGCACAGATAGGTGACACCCCAGAGCCTGCGGAACGGCCGGATCGCCAACACGCTGCGAATCCGGTGGCTGGTCGAGGCCGCTGTGCCGCCGTCTTGGATGGTGCTCACCCCCGCCGATGGTGCAGGCGGTAAGGGTAGCCGGACCGGTTCACCCGTCTGACCACATCCGCCGTTCGGGTGACCTGGGCGAGATCATCGCATCAGGTCGACCACCGCCTCGATGATCTCACGCACGACGTTGAAGAGCAGCCCCCCGAGCGCGGCCAGCACGACCAGGCAGCCGATCAGCCCGCCCTTGCCCTTCTTCGGCCCCGGCTCGACGACCCCGTGCCCCGGCGTGAGCCGGTCCGGCCAAGTCTGCGGCGCGGACGCCGCCTTGGGCTGCTGACGTGCCAGTTCGGCGTGCGGCACGTGTGCCGCGGGCTCGCCCGTCACCTGTCGGGCCGGAGCGCGCACGGGCTTGCGGGCCGGCTCGCGCCGGGCCGGCGGGACGTACGCCGGTCCGGGCCGCGGCACGGGCGCAGGCGTCGGCGGCACGATCGGCGGCACGGCCTTCGTCACGTAGCGCTCGCCCGTGACCAGGCCGGCGAGCGCGTCCGGGAACAGCGGAGGGGGCGGTGGCGGCTGCGTCCCGTCGTGCGCGAATCGGCCCGCGCCGGGCCTGCCCGCGCCGGACCGACCCTTGGCTAAGCCGTCCACCGCCCCGCCTCCCCTAGCTCTTCGTCTTCGCCGGAGCCTTCTTCCGCACGGGCGCCTTCTTGGCCGCCGGGGCCTTCTTCTTCGCCGTCGGCCCCTTGGCCCGCTTCTCGGCCAGCAGCTCGGCCGCCCGCTCGTCGGACAGGCCCTCGACGCTGTCGGTCTTGCGCAGCGACGCGTTGACCTCGCCGTCGGTCACGTACGGGCCGAACCGGCCCTCCTTGACCACCATCGGCTTGCCGGAGACCGGGTCGTCGCCCAGCTCCTTCAACGGCGGCGCGGCGGCGGCCCGGCCCCGCTTCTTCGGCTCGGCGTAGATCTTGAGCGCCTCGTCGAGGGTGACCGAGAACAGCTGGTCCTCGCCGGTCAGCGACCGCGAGTCGGTGCCCTTCTTCAGGTAGGGCCCGTACCGGCCGTTCTGCGCGGTGATCTCCGCGCCGGTCTCCGGGTCCTTGCCGACCACGCGCGGCAGCGAGAGCAGCTTCAGCGCGTCGTCCAGCGTGACCGTGTCCAGCGACATCGACTTGAACAGTGAGCCGGTGCGCGGCTTCGGCGCCTTCTTCGCGCCCTCCGGCGCCTCGGGCAGCACCTCGGTCACGTACGGGCCGAACCGGCCCTCCTTGGCCACGATCTCGTGCCCGGTGACCGGGTCGTTGCCCAACGAGCGGCCTTCCTGCGGCGTGGCGAACAGCTTGTCCGCGACCTCGCGGTTCAGCTCGTCCGGCGGCAGGTCGTCGGGCAGGTTCGCCCGCTGCGCGCTGGTCGTGCCGTCCTCGCCCTCGACCTCGCGCTCCAGGTACGGCCCGTAGCGGCCGACCCGGACGAAGACCGTGCGGCCGTCCACGTCGGGGAACAGCGGGATCGAGTTGACCTCGCGGGCGTCGATCGCCTCGACGCTGGAGCCGACCAGCTTCTTCAACCCGCCGGAGCGGCCGACCGACGACTCGGGGCCGACGTTGCCGCCGAAGTAGAACCCGGACAGCCACGTGGTCCGCTCCTGGCGGCCGGCGGCGATGCCGTCGAGCTCGTCCTCCAGCGCGGCGGTGAAGTCGTAGTCGACCAGCCGGCCGAAGTGCTGCTCCAGCAGCCCGACCACGGCGAACGCCACCCACGACGGGACCAGGGCGGAGCCCTTCTTCCACACGTAGCCGCGGTCCTGGACGGTGCTGATGATCGAGGCGTAGGTGGACGGGCGGCCGATGCCCAGCTCCTCCATCGTCTTGATCAGGCTCGGCTCGGTGAAGCGCGGCGGCGGCGACGTCGAGTGGCCGTCCGGGGACAGCTCGGCCGCCAGCACCGACTGGTCCTTGACCAGCTGCGGTAGCCGCGACTCGACGTCGTCGGACTCGCCGCCCGCCTCGGAGTCGACCGTCTCCACGTAGGCCTTGAGGAAGCCCGCGAAGGTGATCGTGCGGCCGGACGAGGCGAACGTGACCTCCTCGCCGCCGGTCGTCCTGCCCGTGATGCGGACGCTGGTGGTGTTGCCGCGCGCGTCGGACATCTGGGAGGCGATCGTGCGCTGCCAGATCAGCTCGTAGAGCTTGAACTCGTCGGACTCCAGCTCACGGGCCACCTGGCCGGGGGTGCGGAACACCTCGCCGGCCGGGCGGATGGCCTCGTGCGCCTCCTGCGCGTTCTTGACCTTGCGGGTGTACTGGCGGGGCTCCTTGGACACGAACTGCGAGCCGTACAGCTCGGTGGCCTGCGCCCTCGCCGCCACGATGGCCGTCTCCGACAGCGTCGTGCTGTCGGTGCGCATGTAGGTGATGTAGCCGTTCTCGTACAGCTTCTGCGCGGTGCGCATGGCGCGGTCCGCGGAGAACCGCAGCTTGCGGCCCGCCTCCTGCTGCAACGTGGAGGTCATGAACGGCGCGTACGGCTTGCGCGAGTACGGCTTCTCCTCGACCGAGGAGACCGTCATGGCGGCGTTGACCAGGCCTTCCGCGATGGCCGTTGCCTGCGCCTCGTCCAGCACCCGGACGTCGGTGGGCGTGCCCTTGGGTCCCGCCTTGAGCCTGCCGTCGGGCCCGAAGTCGCGGCCCGCGGCCAGGCGCGTGCCGTCGACCGCGATCAGCCGCGCGCCGAACGTGCGCGGCGAGGCGTCCGCCCCGGCGTCCATGGTCGCCGAGACGTCCCAGTACGAGGCGGTCACGAACTTCATCCGCTCGCGCTCGCGCTCGACCACGATCCGGGTCGCCACGGACTGCACCCGGCCCGCCGAGAGCTTCGGCATGACCTTCTTCCAGAGCACCGGGCTGACCTCGTAGCCGTAGAGGCGGTCGAGGATGCGGCGGGTCTCCTGGGCGTCGACCAGGTCCTGGTCCAGGTCGCGGGGGTTCGCGGCGGCGGCGAGGATCGCGGGCTCGGTGATCTCGTGGAACACCATCCGCCGAACCGGGACCTTCGGCTTCAGCGTGTCGAGCAGGTGCCAGGCGATGGCCTCGCCCTCGCGGTCGCCGTCTGTCGCGAGGTAGAGCTCGTCGACGTCCTTGAGCAGCTCTTTCAGCTCGGCGACGGTCGCCTTCTTGTCCGGCGTGACGACGTACAGCGGCTCGAAGCCGTGGTCCACGTCGACCCCGAGCCGGGCCCACGGCATGCCCTTGTACTTCGCGGGCACGTCGGCCGCGCCGCGGGGCAGGTCCCGGATGTGCCCCTTGGATGACTCCACGACGAAGTCGCTGCCGAGGTAGGACGCGATCTTCCGCGCCTTCGTGGGCGACTCGACGATCACCAACCGCCGGTTGCCGCTCGCTGATCCCCCGTTTGTCTTCCTCGCCCGTGTCGATCCAGCCACGCCGTCCCGCTCTCTTCGAACACTGTGTCCCGACCCGCCAGTGTGCACTGTCCTTTGTCGCCGCTGGGCAGCCCTGGTCGGGACAGGGTGACACAACTGTGCCGGATCCTCCGCCAGGAGGACGCGCTACGCGGCCGGCCAGGTGCGTTCCGCGACGCCCCTCGGCGCGCGTCCGACCAGCTCGGCGAGCCGTTCCAGCCGCCGTCTGCCGACGACGCGCAACGCGGGTCCCCCGGTCTTGCCGATCAAGAGTGTCGAGGGCAGGCCCGATGTGGCCAATGCTTTTCGCAACGCTTCGTGCGTGTCGGGCGCCTCGGGGTCGAGGCCGAGGAGGTACCCGGAACCGGACTCGACCCACCGGCCGGACGCGAGCGCCCACAGCCGCAGGGCCGCGCCGTCGAGCGTGAAGTCGGGTGGGACGACCTTGCGGTCGCCGTCGAACCACTGCGCCGCCAACCCGGCCAGGTCGGTGCGGAACGCCGTCGTGACCTGCCACGACTCGGTGACCACCGGCTCGGCCGGCTTGTCCTCGGCGGTTTCCGGCTCGGGCTCGTCCGTCTCCGGCTCGTCGGTCTCCGGCTTCGGGCCGGGGTCGGGGTGCGGCTCGGGGCCGGGTTGCGGCTCGGGTTGCGGCTCGGAGTCGGTTCGGGGCTCGGGCTCGACTTCGGGTTCGGCGGCGGCCGGTCCGCGCCGGCCCGACCCGATCACCACCGGGGCGAACCCGTCCGGCTCGTCGTCCACCGGCTCGTCGGGAGGTTCGTCCAGCTCGTCCGGGAGTCCGTCCAGCTCGTCCAGGGGTTCACCCGGGCCGTCCGGGGGTTCCTCCACCGGCTCGTCAGGCGGTTCGCCCGCCGGCTCGTCGTCGGCGAGTCCGGCCGGGGCGGGTTCGTCCGCGACGACCTCGATCCGCTCGACGCGGGCCTGCACGCCCCGCTCGGCCAGCGCCGCCCCCACCGCGGCGGCCCGGTCCCGGGTGTCGAGGGCCACCGACACCCGGGCCGCACGTCCACGGGCGAAGCCCAGCGCCCGGCCGGGCCCGCACAGCAGGCCCGCCAGGTCACCGACGCAAGGCTGTCTCGCCTCGGCCGAGTAGAAGGACAATTGCCCCACGGACAGGCAGCGTAGAACACACGTTCGACCACGGCCAGTCTCCGAAGGGCTGAACCACCTACCCCAACGGTCCCATCGGTCCCAGCGGTGTCAGCTGCCCAGGCTCTTCAGCGTCTCCGACATCGCGACGCACTCCGGCGCCTCCTTGAACGCCTGGCCGAGCTTCGGGTCGTCCTGGAGCTTCTTGATCTGCTCCTGGAGCTTGGACGGGTCCGCCTGGTCGCCGCCCAGCTGCTCCAGCTTGGTGGCGAACTCGGGGTCGGCCGGGTCCAGCGCCGCCAGCTCGGTGTTGACCTGGGTCAGCGTCTTGCCCGAGTCGGTGAAGAACTTGACCAGCTCGTCGTGCAGCTCCTGGCTCTCGGCCGACGGCGCGCCGAGGTCGTCCAGCTTCTCGCCCGCCGCGGTCAGCGACTTGCCCGCCTTGGAGCTGTAGTCGAGCAGCGCGGTCTTCTGCACGGCCGGGTCCTCCGCGCCGCCCTCGAACATCGTCTTCAGCAGGGTCAGCACGCCCTCGATGGTGGGCGAGATGCCCTCGCAGAACGTCCCGGTCCACTCGATCGGGTCGGCGTCGGCCGCGGTGGTGGTCGTGGTGGTCGCCGTCGAACCTGACGTGGAGGACGCCGGCGAGCCGCCACCACCGCACGCGGAGGTGACCAGGACTGCGGCGAACACGCCGGCGAGCGCGACACGGTGCTTCACAGAATGCCCCCAAATCGGAAAAAGGTGAGGGGGCAACCTACTACGAAGTCGGTGTGACGGGTTCCGACGGCCTCAGCGTCCGCAGGTCCTGGCAGGCAGCCGCCTTCTCGGCCGCCGCCGACAGCTCCGGTGACGCCTCCAGCTGCTTGAGGGGCGCGACGAAGTCGTCCAGCCGCGTGATGGCCTCGCCGGCGGCCTGCAACCCGCCGACCGGGTCGCCCGCGTCCGCCGCCTCGATGGCCGCCTTGGCGTCGGTGAAGTTCTTCGCGATCCCGGTGAACGTGACCGCCATCTGCTCCACCTGCTCGTCACCGCCCGCCACCGGCGACGGTCCCACGGCGCGCAGCTCGGTCGCGGTCCGGGTGAACGCGTCGGCCATCTGGCCCATGTACGCGCCCATGTCGGCCTTCAGCTTCGCCGGGTCGTTCGCGTCGAGCTGCGGCGGTGTCTTCTGCACCGTGGTGAACGAGGACGCCGCCGTGCACACCTTGTCCATGTACGCCACCGCCGCCGCCTCGGCCGGGGACTCGGTGGACGACGGGGGTGTGGTGGAGTCGCCCCCGGACCCGCACCCGGCGACCGCCACGACCAGGGCGGTCGCGGCGACCAGCGGCAGAAGTCTCATCAGGGCGCTCCCCATCGTTGCGTGCGACTGGCGATTCCGGGTGATACCGGACAGTGTGCCCCCATCCGGGCGCGCCCACCCGGCCTACCCGGCTCGACCGGACGTGGAAGGGCGGGGCGCCGCGGACCGCCGGCACCCCGCCCCTGCTCACGACGTCACGCGGAGGTGGTGACCTCCGCCGGGGAGTCCGAGATCGCCGTGCCGCGCCGCTTGGACACGACCACGGCGCCCACGATGACCACGACCGCCACGATCGCGATCGCGTACCGGATGCCGGCCGACTCGCCGGAGCCCACGGAGAACCCGACGATCGCGGGCGCGATCAGCACCGAGACCAGGTTCATCACCTTGATCAGCGGGTTGATGGCCGGACCGGCGGTGTCCTTGAACGGGTCGCCGACGGTGTCGCCGATGACGGTGGCGGCGTGGGCGTCGGAGCCCTTGCCGCCGTGGTTGCCGTCCTCGACCAGCTTCTTCGCGTTGTCCCAGGCGCCACCGGAGTTGGCCAGGAACACCGCCATCAGCGTGCCGGTCGCGATGGCGCCGGCCAGGTAGCCGGCCAGCGGGCCGACGCCGAGGCCGAAGCCGACCGCGATCGGCGCCAGCACCGCGAGCAGGCCGGGGGTGGCCAGCTCGCGCAGCGAGTCCCTGGTGCAGATGTCGACGACCCGGCCGTACTCCGGCTTGACCGTCCCGTCCATGATCCCGGGGTTCTCGCGGAACTGGCGGCGCACCTCGAACACGATCGCGCCCGCCGCGCGGGTCACCGCGTTGACCGCGAGACCGGAGAACATGAACACCACGGCCGCGCCGATGATGAGGCCGACCAGCACGTTCGGGCTGAACACCACGTTGGTGAACGACACCGGCACCTCGCCGATGCCCACCTGCACGTCCCGCAGCGCCTGCTCGATGGCGTCCTTGTAGGAGCCGAACAGCGCGGTCGCCGCCAGCACGGCGGTGGCGATCGCGATGCCCTTGGTGATGGCCTTGGTCGTGTTGCCCACCGCGTCGAGCTCGGTGAGGATCTGCGCGCCCTCGCCGTCCACGTCGCCGGACATCTCCGCGATGCCCTGCGCGTTGTCGGAGACGGGGCCGAAGGTGTCCATGGCCACGATGACGCCGACCGTGGTCAGCAGGCCGCAGCCGGCCAGCGCGACCGCGAACAGCGACACGACCACCGAGCCGGACAGCAGGAACGCGCCGTAGACCGCGCCGCCGATGACCAGCGCGGTGTAGACCGCCGACTCGAAGCCGACCGAGATGCCGGACAGGATGACGGTCGCCGCGCCGGTGAGCGAGGTGCGGCCGACCTCCTTGACCGGCTTGTGCTCGGTGCCGGTGTAGTAGCCGGTCAGCCACAGGATGACGCCCGCCAGCACGATGCCGATGATCACCGCGACGGCCGCGATCAGGGCCGGGTTGCCCGGGGTGCCCGCGATCTCCTCGGACACACCGGCGAGGCCCGCGAACGAGCTCGGCAGGAACAGGAACGCCGCCACCGTGCACAGCACCGCCGAGATGACCGCCGAGATGTAGAACGAGCGGTTGATCGCCGACAAGCCGCTCTCGCCGGTCCGCGCACGGGTGATGTAGACGCCGATGACCGCCGTGAGCACGCCGATCGCGGGCACGATCAGCGGGAACAGCAGGCCCTTCGCGCCGAACGCGGCCGTGCCCAGGATCAGCGACGCGACCAGGGTGACGGCGTAGGACTCGAACAGGTCCGCCGCCATGCCGGCGCAGTCGCCGACGTTGTCGCCCACGTTGTCGGCGATGGTCGCGGCGTTGCGCGGGTCGTCCTCGGGGATGCCCTGCTCGACCTTGCCGACCAGGTCCGCGCCGACGTCGGCGGCCTTGGTGAAGATGCCGCCGCCGACCCGCATGAACATGGCGAGCAGGGCCGCGCCGAAGCCGAAGCCCTCCAGCACCCGGGGCGCCTGGCCGACGTAGACGAACACGACCAGGGCCGCGCCGAACAGGCCGAGGCCGACGGTGAACATGCCGACCACGCCGCCGGTGCGGAACGCGATCCGCATGGCCTTCTCCCGGCCGCCGGCCTCCTTGGCCGCGGCGGCGACGCGCACGTTCGCGCGGGTCGACAGCCACATGCCGAGGTAGCCGATGACGGCGGAGAAGCCGGCGCCGACGAGGAAGAACAGCGACCTGCCGATCCGTTCGCCGATGTCCTCGGCGGGAAGCGCGAACAGCAGCACGAACACGATGACGACGAAGATGCCGAGCGTTCGGAACTGCCGGTTGAGGTAGGCCGCTGCGCCCTCTTGGACCGCCCTGGCGATGTCCTGCATCTTGGAGGTGCCC
This sequence comes from Actinosynnema sp. CA-299493, assembly GCF_050946825.1. NCBI lineage: Bacteria > Bacillati > Actinomycetota > Actinomycetes > Pseudonocardiales > Pseudonocardiaceae > Actinosynnema > Actinosynnema sp. CA-299493. The sequence goes on along the minus strand of NZ_CP191993.1, from coordinate 334,008 downwards.
TGGCCCGCGGCCAGCACCTCCCGGAGCAGCACGTAGCCCACGGCCAGGGCAGCCAGGGCGACCACGGCGACCACGGCCACGAGGCCGCGATCACCTCCGGAGAGCTCTAGGCCCTCCGCGAGGAATTGCCGGGACATCCGTCCTCCTGGTGAGTTTTCCAAGCCCAATGGCAGGGCCACCCCGCTGCTGTGAGGCGGGTCACTCACGCGACTGTCAGCCCCGACACAACGTGATGCACCCCTCATTGGATGCGATAGCGGCGGAGTCTATTCATAGTGCGCAACCAGGCAACAACGCGTCCCGATCCGTACACACACCGTTATCTGCGGAGGTACGGTCCGGATGTCGGCCGGATGTGCGAAGCTGCGCCACGTGGCGAACCAGGGACGTCGTTTGCTGGACCGGGTCCTCGCCGGGGTTCCGGCGGGCGAATCGCCGCTGACGCACACCGAGGAGCAGCCGCCGCGCCCCGCGCAGCCCGTCCCGTGGCCGTCGTGGGTGCCGCCTTCAGTGGTGTCCGCGCTGGTGGAGCGGGGTGTGACGCAGCCGTGGCGGCACCAGGCCGAAGCGGCGACGCACGCGTGGTCCGGATCACACGTCGTGGTGGCGACGGGCACCGCGTCGGGAAAATCGCTGGCGTACCAATTGCCGGTCCTGAGCGCGTTGACAGTTGATCCGAAGGCGACGGCCCTCTACCTCTCGCCCACGAAGGCGTTGGGTGCGGACCAGTTGAGATCGGTGAGCGGTTTGGGCGTGTCGGGCGTGCGCGCGGCGACGTTCGACGGCGACACGCCGATGGCGGAACGCGATTGGGTGCGGGCGCACGCCAACTGGGTGTTCAGCAACCCGGACATGCTGCACCGGGGCGTGCTGCCCAACCACGCCCGGTGGATCAGGTTCCTGCGCCGGCTGTCGTACGTGGTGGTCGACGAATGTCACACGTACAGGGGTGTTTTCGGCTCGCACGTGGCGTTGTTGCTGCGGCGGCTGCGGCGGGTCGCGCAGCGGTACGGCGCGGACCCGGTGTTCGTGCTGGCGTCGGCGACGGTGGCCGATCCGGCGGCGTCGGCGGCGGCGTTGCTCGGCGCGCCGTGCGAGGCGGTGACGGAGGACGGGTCGCCGCGCGCGGGGCGGACGGTGGCGTTGTGGGAGCCGCCGCTGCTGGACGACCTGGAGGGCGAGAACGGCGCGCCGGTGCGGCGGTCGGCGGGCGCGGAGACGGCGCGGATCCTGGCCGACCTGGTGGTGGAGGGCGCGCGGTCGTTGGCGTTCGTGCGGTCGCGGGTGGGCGCGGAGCTGACCGCGCTGGGCGCGCGGCGGGTGTTGTCGGAGGTCGACCCGTCGTTGGCGGCGCGGGTGGCCGCCTACCGGGGCGGGTACCTGCCGGAGGAGCGGCGCGCGTTGGAGCGGGCCGTGTCGTCGGGCGAGCTGCTGGGCGTGGCGACGACGAACGCGTTGGAGCTCGGCGTGGACATCGTCGGGTTGGACGCGGTGGTGGTGGCCGGTTTCCCGGGCACGCTGGCGTCGTTCTGGCAGCAGGCCGGGCGGGCGGGGCGGACCGGGGACAGCGACGCGCTGGTCGTGTTCGTGGCGCGGGACGACCCGCTGGACACCTACCTGGTGCACAACCCGTCGGCGGTGCTGGACAAGCCGGTCGAGGCGACCGTGCTGGACCCCGCGAACCCGTACGTGCTGGAGCCGCAGCTGGCGTGCGCCGCGGCCGAGCTGCCGCTGACGCCGGAGTCGCTGGCCGCGTTCGGCGGTGACGCGGCGCTGGCCGTGGTGGAGGACATGGTGGCGCGGCGGGTGCTGCGGCGGCGGCCGAACGGCTGGTACTGGACCTCGCACGACCGGCCGCACTCGTCGGTGGACATCCGGGGGTCCGGCGGCGAGCAGGTCGTGGTGGTGGAGGCCGACTCGGGGCGGATGCTCGGCACGGTCGATCCCGGTTCGGCCTGCTGGCAGGTGCACTCCGGCGCCGTCTACCTGCACCAGGGCGAGTCGTACGTGGTGGACGAGCTGGACCTGGACAGCGGTCTGGCGATGGTGCACGCGGAAAAACCGGACTGGACCACGACCGCGCGTGACACCAAGGACATCTCGGTGGTGCGGGTGCTGGAGAAGCGCGAGTTCGACGGGGTGACGGTGTGCCTCGGCGAGGTCGAGGTGACCTCCCAGGTGGTCGGCTACCTGCGAAAACTCCCATCCGGCCAAGTCATCGACTCGGTACCGCTGTCACTGCCCGCGCAGACGCTGGTCACGCGGGCGGTCTGGTACACGGTGTCAGCCGAGCTGCTGGCCATCGCGTTGCCGAACCCCGGTTCACCGGACGCTGCGTCGCCGAACCCCGGTTCACCGGGCGCTGGTTCACTCGGCGCTGCGTCACCGGACGCCGGCTCGCCCGGCGGTACGTCCCCGGAGGTTGATTCGCCGGGCACTGGTTCACCGGGCACTGGTTCACCGGGTGGTGCGTCGCCCGGTGGTGCGGGTGCGCGCAGTGCGCCGGGGCGCGCCGGTCTGGATCCGGCGCGCGTCCCCGGCGCACTGCACGCTGCCGAACACGCGGCGATCGGCCTGCTACCGCTCTTCGCGACCTGTGACCGTTGGGACATCGGCGGAGTCTCGACCGCGCTGCACCAGGACACCGGGGAGGCGACGGTGTTCGTGCACGACGGTCATCCCGGAGGAGCCGGGTTCGCCGACCGCGGGTTCGACGCGGTAGTCCCGTGGTTGGTCGCTACTAGGGAGGCCATCGCGGCTTGCGCGTGTCCGGCCGGGTGCCCGTCCTGCGTGCAGTCGCCGAAGTGCGGGAATGGCAACGATCCGCTGGACAAGGCGGGCGGGGTGGCCGTGCTGGACGTCGTACTCGGGGTTGTCGGGGAGAGACGACACGACGTCCGGCACGGCCGAGTCGATCACGACCGGTCGGCGGCGACCAGGCCGTAGTCCGTGGTGCGGTCGGCGGCTTGGAGCAGGGCGTCCCGGACCACGTCCACGTGCGGCAGGTGCCACGCGCAGATCTGCGGCTTGACCCGCCAGTGCACGACGCCGACCTGGCCCGTGCTCGGCGGCAGCGGGACGTACTCGCCCTGGCCGTAGTGCTTGACGTCCGGGTCGGTGACCGGCGTGCCGCCGGAGGCGACCAGGAACATCCAGCGGCCTTCCGGGGTGGCCACGATCGGCACCGGGACGCCGGCGGCGCGCAGCTCGACCGCGGCCCGGCGGCCGAGGTCGGCGCTCACCTCGACGGCGTCGACGCCGTGGCCGGTGGCCAGCAGGATGCTGTAGGAGTGGCCCGCCCACCAGGTGGCGACCTGCTCCGACTTGGTGCCGATGCGCTCCTGCCAGTCGTGGTGCACCGGGGTCGGACCGCTGTCCTCGACGCCGTCGCGCCCGGCCCACTGCTCACCCGCCGGATAGGTGCCCGGCAGCACAGGCCACCCGTGCCACGCGAGGTTGACCGCCTCTGCGCGCAGCTCGATGCGGAAGGCCCCGCGCCAGCTATCCGACCACTCCATCTTTCGTTCGCCTCCTGCGTTCCGGTCCACGACACCGTGTCGCGTGTTGTTCGACACCGTGTCGGTGCCACCACTTGAACTAACGCCATGACCGGGGGTTTTGGTAACCGCTTGTCGGCAACTGGTCGTTGTGGCACGGCGAGCGCGGTGGGCGGGGGCGGGGGGCAGAACGGCGTGCGAGCCGTCCACCCACCGCGAAGCCGCGAATCTGCGGTCGTGTGAGTCCGCTCACCGCCGACGGACGACCGTTCGTCGTGTGGGGTGGGGGTCACGGTTCGGCCGGGCCTGCACGGGCCTGTGCGCTGGGCGCGCCGAACACCGTGGGCTCGCCGGTGACGTGGACGCTCACCACCCACCCCTCCACCTGGCACGAAGCCAACCGGCCACCCATCCGCTCGACGACCCACTCGGCGCGGTCGCAGGCGTGCGCGGCCCCACCGACCAACCACCCGGCCGCCGCCAACGCCCCGAGATCGGCCGCCGCACCCATCCGGTGCCTGCTCACGACCACTTCGCCGACGTGCACGCCAACCACCACGAGCCCGAACCACACCGCCGCCACCGCCACCGCCATGACGGACGCCGACCCCCGGTCATCCACCGATCACCACCCCTTCCCGCTCCCTCACCCGACCGACCGACCAACCGACCGACGCCGATCCCCACAGCCATCGCCCGACCTCCGCCGGCCGGTCTCCACCGGTCACCGGGATCGGCGGCGCTGCCCACCCCTGCGGTCATCTACCGGTCGCCTCTTGCCCCACCCCCGGCTCCACCACCGCGTAGGCCCGTGCCCGCAGCTCGACACCCAGCCGCGAGACAGCGACCTCCACCGACGCCGTGTCCCCCTCCCTCCGCACCGCCCACCGCGCCCCTTCCGGCGCGATCGCCCCGACCACGCCGTCGACCCGTCCGGGATCACCCCGGGCGACCAGCCGTGCCGCCTCCCGTGCCGCGTCCGTGCACCGGAGCTGCGCCACGACCGCCATCACCGCGCCGACGCCGAGCACCAGCACCGCGACCAACCCGCACACCGCCACCGCCGCCTCGACCGTCACCCCGCCCCGGTCGTCGCCCAGCACCGCCCGCTTCACGCGTCCACCGTGAACGCCCGCACCAGCAGTGCCCGGAGGAGCCCTTGCACCCAGTCGCCGCTCATCAGCGAGTACAGGAGCAGGCCGAGCGCCGCGGCGGCGAGCGTGCCGATCGCGTACTCCACCGTCGACATCCCACTGTCGCCCAACATCTTCCACTCTCCTCAAGTCTGTTGTGGACATTCACCAGTTGTCGCTCACGCCGGCGACGACGCCGATCACCACGGGCACGACGCCCAGGCACAGGAACGCGGGCAGGAAGCACAGCGCCAGCGGCCCCGCCACGAGCACCGCGGCGCGTTGCGCACGGGCCTCGGCCTGGTCGGACACCCTCGCCCGCGCCTCCGCGGCCAGGTCCGCCGCCGCCCCGGCGAGCGCGGCGCCCGACCGGGCGGTCCGGCGGGCCGCCCTCGCCAGCGGCGCGGTGTCCGGGTGCACGAGCGCCTTGGCCCACGCGTGCACCGGATCCGCGCCCAACGTGAGCAGGTCGACCACCTCGCGGAGACGTTCGGCCGGCCCGGGTGGGACGCCCGGCAGCACGGCGCGCACCGCACCGGCCACCGGCAGACCCGCCCGCAAGGCGGCGGCCAACAGGTCCCAGGTCGCCGCGGCGGCGAACGGGTCCGGCGGTCTCGCCTTCGGCACGGGTTTTCGCCTGGTCCTCGGTCGCAGCCGCGCCGCGGCTCTCGTCGGAGCCGGGAAGGCGATGACCGCCAAGGCGAGCAGCAGCAGGCTCATGCGATCACCTGCCTGGTCAGCCGACCGCTCCACCGCAACCCGGCGCAGATCAGGACCACCCCGGCGACCAGCAGCACCTGTCCGGGCGGAGTGCCGGACAGGACGGCCAACGGCCCCGCGCCGCCGAGTTCACCGAGCACCACGCCGAAGAGCGGCAGCCCGGCCAGCACCGCCGCGCCGGCCCTCGGACCGGCCATGCGGGCGTGGACCTGCCCGGCGAACGCGGTGCGCCGATCCAGGTCCCGGCGGACCGCGTCGAGCACGTCGGCCAACGGCACGCCGTGCACCGCCGACAGCCGCCACGCCCTGGCCAGGTGGTGGGCGTCGGGGAAGTCGGCGAGCGCCACCTCGACGTCACCGCCGCGGGCCGACGTCTCCGCGATGGCCCGCAGGACGTCGGTCGCCGGCGGCTCCGCGTCCTCCGCCGCGCCGATCGCCGCCTTGGCCGGGTGAGCGCCCGACCGCAGTTCCGCGACGAACGCCTTCAGCCCGTCGGCGAGCGCGACGGACGCCGCCATCCGGTCGCGCTGCCTGGTCGTCTCCCGGTACGTCCGCCACACGGTCGCGGCCAGCAACGCGCCCGCGACCACCCCGCCGACGCCCACCGGCATGCCCAGCACGATCCCCACCACGACCGCCGACACCCGATCGGGCTTCAGCGACCTCCACCGACCTGGACGCCGGGGCACGGCGAGCCGCCGTCGCGCCTCGGCCGACGGAAACACCAACAACGCGGCGGCCAGCAACAGCAGGCTCATGACGCACCCACCAAGCTCCTCAGCGCCGCTCCGGCTTCCTGCCAACCGCCATCACGTCGCCACGCGGGCCGGACGGCGAGGTGCCCGGACTTCCGTTCCAGCACACCGATCTCGGCCAGGTGCCGCGTGCCGTCGCCCGCCCGGCGCATGTGCAGCACGACCTTCACCGCAGCCGCCAGTTGGCTGTGCAAGGCGTGCCGGTCGAGCCCGCCGAGCGCGGCCAGGGCCTCCAGCCGGGCGGGCACCTCGGCCGGCGAGTTGGCGTGCAACGTTCCCGCGCCGCCGTCGTGCCCCGTGTTCAACGACGACAGCAGTTCGCACACCTCCGCGCCCCGCACCTCCCCGACCACGATCCGATCGGGCCGCATCCGCAACGCCTGCCGGACGAGGTCGCGCATCGTCACCTCACCCGCGCCCTCGACGTTCGGGCCACGTGCCAGCAGCCGGACGACCTGCGGGTGATCGGGCTGGAGCTCCCCCGCGTCTTCCACGCACACGACCCGTTCGTCGTGCGGCACGCACCCCAACAAGGCGGCCAGGAGAGTCGTCTTCCCCGAGCCCGTGCCGCCGACGACCAGGAACGCCTGCCGGGCGACCACGATCGCCCGCAGCAGGTCGGCCGCCAGGTGGTCGAACGTGCCGCACGCCTCCAAGGTCATCAGGTCGTGCACCGCCGGGCGCAGGACCCGCAGCGACAGGCAGGTGAACGGCGAGATCGGCGGCAACACCGCGTGCAGCCGCACCGAGCCGGGCAACCACCCGTCGACGTAGGGCGCGGCGTCGTCCAGCCGCCGCCCGGCCGCCACCGCCAGTCGCTGCGCGAGCCGCCGAACGGCCGCCTCGTCCGGGAAGGCGACGTCGGCACGCCGCAACCCGCCCGCCCCGTCGACCCACACCTGATCCGGCCGGGTGACGAGGACGTCGGTCGTGTCCGGATCGCGCAACAGCGGTTCGAGCGGCCCGGCCCCGACGAACTCCTGCCGCAACACGGCAAGCGCCCGTTGGACGTCCTCGTCGCCGAGCACCCCGCCGGCCTCACCTCGCACGGCCGCCGCGACGGCAGCGGACGTGAGATCACCGTGCCCGCTGGCCAGCCGCAGGCGAACGCGCTCAACCAGGTCGTTCACAACCACCCTCCCCCACGAGTCGACGACGCCCGACCAGGACCTCCCGAGCCGCCTCGACCAACCCCTGCCGGCCACCGCCCGGTTCGGCCAGCAACGGCGCGGACAACTCGGCAAGCACCAACTCGGAAAGCGACACAGGCCGGCAACTCCGAAACGCCACCGGCGGCCGGAAGCCCGGATGCCGCCGCACAACGGGCCCACGATCACAACTCACGACCAACCTCCAATCCGTTGGGAAACACTTGCCGCACGGTCGACGCCACTGCCCTTGACGGTCACCGCACGCCGCAACCACCAGCGCACCGGCATCGGCGTTCGGACGGCTCACCGGCCGGCACCACGGCCGACCCTCACGGAGGACGGTGAGGAGTGGACCGCCGTGTGAGCCAAGGCGTTTGGCGGGCGTGTACAAGCAGGTTCGGCGTGACTGGGCGCGGAGGAGCCGCCGGTGGTGGCGGGAAAGAAGGACGAGCCGTACTCCGAGCGAGGCGCGGTGGGGAACTTCGTGACGGGGTTGGAGGTGTGTTGGACGGTGGGGTGCGCCTGCTGCCTGCCGTGTGAGTACGGAGGTGTTGTGGTGTGGGGTTTGGTTAGTCGGCATTCAGGGCTGCCAGGACTTTGCGGGCGGCTTTGGACAGGGGGCCGCGGGTGGTGGTGGGGAAGTGGCCGTTGTCCAGGGCCCTGGCCAGCCTTGGCTCCGGGCGCATGGTGGTCAGCAACGGAACGTCGATCGCCTCCACCACCTGTGCCGTGGTGAGGCCGCCCGGGGCCGGCCCCCGGACCACCGCCTTCAGCCGCACGCCCCGCGCGCCGGCCTGGTCGACCAAGGTCTTGGCCGCCATGCACGCCTTCACGTCGGCCGGCACCACCAGCACCGCCAAGTCGGCCCGGTCCAGGGCGGCGCAGGCGGCCTCGGTCAGTTGGCGCGGCACGTCGCACACGACGGTGCCACCGGCACGCCTGCCCGACTCGATCACCGCCACCACGGCGTCCGGCTCCGGTCCCGGCCCCGTCCGGCCGCAGGACAGCACGGTCAGGCTGCCGCGCCCGCCCGAACGCCCCGGTAGCGCCGTGCGCAACGCCGCCGCCGGCACCCGGCCGCCCGTCAGCCGCAAAGTGGGCCACCGCAGCCCTTCCTGCCGCTCGGCGCCCAGCGTCAGGTCCAGACCGCCGCCCAACGGGTCGCAGTCGACGAGGAGGCCGTGGCCACCGGCCGCCGACACGGCCTGACCCACCGCCACCGCCAGCACCGACGCCCCGGCCCCGCCACGGGCGCCCAGGATCGCCAGCACCCTGCCGCCACCGGCCGGCGCGCCCTCGGCGGCATCGGCCAGCACCGCCCGCAGCCGCTCCTGGTCGGCGGGCAGCTCCAGCACCTGCTCCGCGCCCAGGGCCAGGGCCCGCCGCCACACCTCCGCGCCCGGCGGACCCGCGCCGACGACGTGGACTCCCGATCTGCGCGGGAAACCCCCGCACGCGACGACGGCCGCGAAGTCCAGCACCACCGCCGCCGCGACGGGCCACCGTTCGCGCAACGCCGTCACGTCGACCACGCGCTCCACCTCGCAGCCGACGACCGCCGCCGCGTTCAGCACCTCGTCGACCAGGCCCGCGTCGGTCACCAGTGCCACCGTTCGCCTCATGCCGCTCTCCTCGGTTCTCCGTGGTGGTACGGGTTCCACGGTGTCGAGCGGTGAGGAAGGACACAAGAACACATGATCAACATGTGGACAACCGGGTGGCCTGTGGACAACTCGGGGCGCCACGCACCCGCGAACGGACGCCGCCACGGTGCCGCCTGGTGCCGCCCGGTGCCGCGACGAAAGATCAGGGCTTGATACAAGGAGGGGCGCGAGTGCGCGGAGGTCCAGCGCGAGGGCCCGGCAGAACCGACCCCGGACATGGGACGACCCCCGCCAGGGGGGAGGGACGGGGGTCGTCATTGGTTCAGTCCCGGGGGGTCGGACTGAACCCGTCCGGTCGAGCCGGACCCGTCTACTGTATCCCCACGGGACAGGGTCTTGCGTGTCTTCCGTTAGAGGGAGACCAAATTTCGATAACCCGCACACCTGCTTCGTAAAGTGACGAAGTAACGGTGACGGTCCGCCGAGCCCGCCCCGCTTAAGCTTGACCGGTGACCGAGCACGCCACCGAAGGCAGTCGAGTCGCCGCGTTCTTCGACCTGGACAAGACCGTCATCGCCAAGTCGAGCACGCTGGCGTTCAGCCGGCCCTTCTTCCAAGAAGGCCTGATCAACCGGCGTGCGGTGCTCAAGAGCGCCTACGCGCAGTTCGTCTTCATGCTGGCCGGCGCGGACGCCGACCAGATGGACCGGATGCGCTCGCACATCACCGCTCTGTGCCAGGGCTGGGACATCGAGCAGGTGCGCTCGATCGTCGACGAGACGCTGCACGACATCGTCGACCCCCTCGTCTACAAGGAGGCCACGCAGCTCATCACCGACCACAAGGGCGAGGGGCACGACGTGGTCGTCGTGTCCGCTTCGGGCGAGGAGTTGGTCTCGCCCATCTCCGCCATGGTCGGCGCGACGCACAGCGTCGGCACGCGGATGGTGGTCGCGGAGGGTCGCTACTCCGGCGAGGTCGGCTTCTACTGCGCCGGCGAGAACAAGGCGATCGCGGTCAAGCAGCTCGCCGAGCAGCACGACTACGACCTGAGCAGTTGCTACGCCTACTCCGACTCCATCAGCGACCTGCCGCTGCTGGAGGCCGTCGGCCACCCCACGGCGGTCAACCCGGACCGCGCGCTGCGCCGGGTCGCCGCCCAGCGCGGCTGGCCGGTGCTGACGTTCTCCGACCCCGTGTCGCTGCGGGCCCGCATCCCCCGCCCGTCCGGCGCCGCGGTCGCCGTGACCGCGATCGGGTTGGGCGCCGCGACGGCCGCGGGCGTGGCTTGGTACGGCCTGCGCAGGCGGCGTCGGAGCTAGTTCACCCCGGCGTGCCCCGGACAGCGGTACCCGAGGCCCCGAGCGGGTCGGAATCACTGTCACAAAAGCCTTTCCGCTACTGAACGTCGCTTGACCGGTGCACCCCATCGAGCCCTTGCTGTGACGCCGGACACGCACTACAAAGGAAGTGCGGACCTCGGGTCGGCCAGGGACGAAGCGGAGGAGAAGCGGCGTCCACCCCGGCAGAGCTCCGTGCGCGGACTTCGAGACACCCACGCGCAGCACGCCGCGGGAGGCTTGTCGTCCAGGGCCTGCGTACCGGGACGCCGGACGCCGAGGCCAGATCAATACGACACGAGTTGCACGCCTGGTAACTCTGAAGCCCGCGCTGACGACGGTGGGGCCCCTCTGCTGAGGGGCCCCACCGTCTTTCTGCACCGCTGCTTCCTGCCCCGAAAGCGCGACTCCCCGAACAAGTGCCCGAACGAGTGACGCGGCAAACCCCTGGTTCTGTCGGTACCCCCACCCACAATGGCCACACAGCGCGACCCGTTGACCCGCCTCTGTGACGTGGGTAACTTGCCGATTGCACCACGTTGTGGTGAGAGATTCCCAGTGGGGAGGCCGCAGTGCTCCGTCCGCTCGTCGTCGTCGCCGTGGCCGCGGCGTCCGCAGTGACCACCCCGGCCGTCGCCGCACCGGCGCACACCGCCCCGGACCAGGCGCAGCACCTCACCGCCCTGGTCCGCGGCATGTCGCTGGAGCAGAAGGTCGGCCAGCTGTTCGTCACCTACCTGCACGGCCAGTCCCCCGACGAGGCGCACCCCGGCAACCTGCGCGACTTCGGCGTCGCCACCCCGGCCGAGGTGGTGGCCAAGTTCCAGCCGGGCGGTGTCGTCTACTTCAACAACTCCAGCTACGACAACATCGACACCCCGCGCCAGATCGCCGCCCTCTCCGCCGGCCTGCGCCGGGCGAGCCGCATCCCGCCGGCCATCGCCACGGACCAGGAGATGGGCATCGTCACCCGCATCGGCGCGCCCGCCACCCAGTTCCCCGGCAACATGGCCCTCGGCGCGGGCCGCAGCGCGGAGAACGCCGAGCGCGCCGCCCGCATCACCGCCCGCGAGCTGCGCGCCATGGGCATCACCCAGAACTTCGCGCCGGACGCGGACGTCAACTCCAACCCGGCGAACCCGGTCATCGGCGTGCGCTCCTACTCCAGCGACCCGGCGCTGACGGCCGAGCTGACCGCCGCCCAGGTGCGCGGCTACCAGGGCCGCATCCTGGCCAAGCACACCGTCAGCGCGACCGCCAAGCACTTCCCCGGCCACGGCGACACCGCCACCGACAGCCACTCGACGCTGCCGACGGTCGACCGCACCGAGGCGGAGTGGAACGCGGTGGACGCGCCGCCGTTCCGGGCCGCCATCGCGGCGGGTGTCGACTCGGTCATGACCGCGCACATCCAGCTGCCGAGGATCGACCCGTCGGGCGAGCCGGCGACGTTGTCCAAGCCCTCGCTCGACCTGCTGCGCGAGAACCTGGGCTACGACGGCGTGGTCATCACCGACTCGCTGGCCATGGCGGGCGTGCGGCAGCTGCACAGCGACGCCGAGATCCCCGTGCTGGCACTGAAGGCGGGCGTCGACCAGCTCCTCATGCCGGTGGACCTCGAACTGGCCGTGACCAGCGTGCTGGCGGCCGTGCGCGGCGGTGAGCTCTCCGAACGGCGCGTGGACCAGAGCGTGCTGCGGATCCTGCGGATGAAGTTCCTGCGCGGCGTGCTCACCGGCCCGCCCGTCGACGTGGACGCGGTCGACTCGGCGGTCGGCCCGGCCGAGCACCTCGCCGCCGCCAGGGCGATCACCGACCGCACCATCACCGCCGTGCGCAACGACGCGGGCGTCCTGCCCCTGACCGCGAAACCGACCGCCGCCCTGGTCACGGGCTGGGGTGAGACGACGACCCGCACCCTGGCGGGCGTGCTCGGCGGCACCGCGCTGCCCACCGGCAGCGCGCCCACCCAGGCCCAGGTCACCGCCGCCGTCCAAGCCGCGGCCAACGCCGACGTGGTCGTCGTGCTCACCAACGGGCTGTCGCGCCAACCCGCGCAGCAGACCCTGCTGACCGGCCTCCTGGCCACCGGCAAGCCGGTGATCGCGGTCGCCGTGCAGAACCCGTACGACGTGGCGCACACTGCCGCGCCGACGTGGCTGGCGACCTACTCCTACGGCGCGGTGTCGATGGAGGCGCTGGCCAGGGTGATCACCGGCGAGGTGGGCCCGGTGGGCAAGCTGCCGGTCGAGGTGCCCGGACCGACCCCGTACCCCTTCGGCCACGGCGTGGAGTGGTGAGCGACATGGACCGCAGGCACTTCCTCGCCGCCGGCGCGGGCGCCCTCGCCGTGCCCGCGCTCGGCGCCTTCGACCACGCCCCCGACCACCCCGACCGGCCGCGCCTGGTCAAGACCGGGGCCGAGCAGCTGGCCGAGGACGGCTGGCGGCGGTTCGCCGGCAGCCGGATCGGCGTGGTCACCAACCCGACCGGCGTGCTGCGCGACCACACCCACATCGTCGACTCGATGGTGGCCGCCGGGCTCAGGCCGCTGGCCGCGTTCGGCCCCGAGCACGGCTTCCGCGGCACGGCGCAGGCGGGCGGCTCGGAGGGCAGCTACCTCGACCCGCGCACCGGCATCCCGGTCTACGACACCTACGGCGCGAGCACCGCCAAGATCGCCGAGATGATCGCCAAGGCGGGCGTCGACACGCTCGTGTTCGACATCGCCGACATCGGCGCGCGCTTCTACACCTACATCTGGACGATGTACGCGGTCATGCAGGCCGCCGCCACGACCGGCGTGCGGTTCGTCGTGCTCGACCGGCCCAACCCGGTCGGCGGCACGGCCCGCGGCCCGCAGCTCGACCCGGCCTACGCGACGTTCGTCGGCCGCAAGCCGATCGCCCAGCAGCACGGCATGACGATCGGCGAGCTGGCGCGGTTGTTCGACGGCGAGTTCCTGCCCACCGACGGCGGCCGGGTGTCGAGCCTCGAAGTGGTCGACGTGAGGGGCTGGAAGCGGGACGACCTGCACTCCGGCGTCCCGTGGGTCCCGCCGAGCCCGAACGTGCCCACGCACGACACCGCGCTGGTCTACCCCGGCACGTGCCTGTTCGAAGGGCTCGTGTTCTCCGAGGGCCGGGGCACCACCCGCCCGTTCGAGACCATCGGCGCGCCGGGCCTGGACTGGCGGTGGGCCGAGGACCTCAACGCGCTGGGGCTGCCCGGCGTCCGGTTCCGCGAGACCTACTTCACGCCCACCTTCAACAAGTTCGCCAACAAGCTGTGCGGCGGGGTCGCCCTGCACCTCACCGACGCGCACGCCTTCGACGCGCCGCGCACGGCCGTCGCCATGATCGTCACGGCGAGGGCCCGTTACCCCGAGGTCTTCGCGTGGCGGCCGGACCTCTACATCGACAAGCTCAGCGGCTCGGACCGGCTCCGCCGCATGGTCGACGCGGGCGCGGGCGCCGACGAGGTGGTCGGCGCCTGGGCCGACGAGCTGGCCGCGTTCGACGCCACCCGTCGGCCGTACCTGCGCTACCGGTAGAGGGAGAACAGCGATGCGCGTCCCCACCCTGCTGATCGCGACCACCATGGCCCTCGGCGTCACCACGCCGGCGCACGCCGGTGGCCGGGAAGCCCGCTTCGACCAGCCGCACGACGGCTGGGCGCACAGCGTGCTGCGAACGGGTACCCCGCACCACGTGGGACTCGACCCGGCGCCGCTGGACGCCGCCCTGGCGCAGATCGAGCGGTACACGGTCCCGGACGCGACCGGCCACCCGCTGTTCGCGGGCGCCGTCACGCTGTTCGCGCACGACGGCGTCGTGGTCACCCACGAGCCGACGGGCTGGGCGGTCCGCTACGGCGACGCCGCCGGCACCGAGCTGCCCGAGGCCGAACGCGTGCCCATGGCCCCGGACACGATCTTCGACCTGGCGTCGATCTCCAAGCTGTTCACCTCGATCGTGGTGATGCGGCAGCACGAGCTGGGCCGGTTCGGGCTGGACGACCCGGTGGCCCGCCACCTGCCGGAGTTCGGCGTCAACGGCAAGGAGGCCATCACCGTCCGGCAGCTGCTCACCCACACCTCGGGCCTGGTGGCGTGGCTGCCGCTGTGGTCGCAGCACCCGGACGTCCCGTCCCGGCTCAAGGCCGTGATGGACACGACGCCGAGCAGCCCGCCCGGCACCAGGTACCTGTACTCGGACCTGAACCTGATCACGCTCGGCGTGCTGGTCCAGAAGTGGTCGGGCAAGACCCTCGACCAGCTCGTCCACGACGACATCACGCGCCCGCTGGGCCTGGTGGACACCGGCTACAACCCGCCGGCGGCCAAGCTCGACCGGATCGCGGCCACCGAGTACCAGGCGGGCCGGGGCATCATCCGCGGCACCGTGCACGACGAGAACGCCTGGTCGCTGGGCGGCGTCGCGGGCCACGCGGGCATGTTCTCCACCGCGCGCGAGCTGGCCGTGCTCGGCCAGGCGATCCTCAACGGCGGCGCGTACGCGGGCAGCCGGATCCTGCGCGAGGACACCGTCGAGCTGATGCTCACCGACTTCAACCAGGCCTTCCCCGGCAACTCGCACGGCCTCGGCTTCGAGCTGGACCAGCGCTGGTACATGGGCGCGCTGACGTCGCCGAGGGCCGCCGGGCACACCGGTTACACGGGCACCACGCTGGTGCTGGACCCGTTGTCGAGGTCGATCGCGATCCTGCTGACCAACCGCGTGCACCCGAGCCGGAACTGGGGCTCGATCAACCCGGCCCGGCGCGTGGCGGCCGACGGCCTGGCGAAGGCGCTGGCGGTGCGCCCGCGCCACGGCGGCACGGCGTGGACGCCGGAAACGGCCGGCGGCACGGTGACCACGCGTGACCTCCCTCGGCGCGCGGAGCGGCAGGCGCTGTCGTTCTGGGCCTTCGTCGACCTCGACCCGGGCGACCGGGTGGTGGTCGAGGCGACCGACGACGGGTCCACCTGGCGCGAGGTCCGGGTGTTGGCCGGTTACGGGGAGCGACGTTGGCGGAAGGTCGAGGTCGACACGGAGTCGGCGGCGAAGTTCCGCTGGCGGTACGTGCGCGGCACGGGTTATGGCGGGCGCGGCGTGTACGTGGACGCCGTCCGGGTGACCGACGAGCGGGGCGTGGTGCTGGACGCGGAGCGCGAACCAGCGGGAATGCACCCCGAAGGGTGGCGGCTCGCGGACCGTTAGTGACATTCGGTCCGCCCGATCCCGCCAAGCGGTGCTATTGGGTCACGGTTGGGGTGAGTTACCCCGACCCTGCGTTGACCATGAGTTGAGCGGTTAGTAAGTTTCCCACGTGTCCACCGAAAGTACCGCCGACTCCAGTCCTCTGGTCAAGATCCGTTCACTCCTGCCAGGCCTGGCCCGGGCCGAGCAACGGGTCGCCAAGGTCGTGCTGGACAACCCGGCGACCGTCGCCCACCGCAGCATCACCGAGGTCGCCGAGGCCGCGGGCACCAGCGAGACGACGGTGACCCGGTTCTGCAAGGCGATCGGCGTCGGCGGGTACCCGGAGCTGCGCATAGCGCTGGCCGCCGACACGGCACGCACGTCCATGCGCCCCGACCGCGACCTCGGCGGCGACATCGGCCCCGGTGACGACCTGCGCCAGGTCGTGGGCAAGGTGGCGTTCGCGGACGCGCGGGCGGTCGAGGAGACCGCCGAGCAGCTGAACGTGGAGACGCTCGAAGCGGTGGTCGAGGCGGTCGCGGGCGCGGGCCGGGTGGACGTCTACGGGTTCGGCGCGAGCGCGTTCGTCGCGTTCGACCTCCAGCAGAAGCTCCACCGGATCGGGCGAACGTGCTTCGCCTGGAACGACACGCACATCGCGCTCACGTCGGCCGCCGTGCTCACCGAGGCGGACGTGGCGGTCGGGATATCGCACACCGGCTCCACGTCCGAGACCGTCGAGGCGCTGCGGGTGGCCAAGGACCACGGCGCGACCACGGTGGCGCTGACGAACTTCCCGCGCTCGCCGATCAGCGAGGTCGCCGACCACGTGCTGACCACGGCGGCGCGCGAGACCACGTTCCGCTCGGGCGCGATGGCCAGCCGGATCGCCCAGCTCACCGTGATCGACTGCCTGTTCATCGGTGTCGCGCAACGGCACGTGGACAGCGCCAAGACCGCGCTCGAGGCGACGTACGACGCGGTGTCGGGGCACCGCCTCGGCGCCCGACCGGATGGCAGGCGTCGTCGGGAGTCCGGTAAATGACCCCGCCCCCGGACGGCGTCGCGGTCCGCGTGGACTCGCCCACCGAGGCCAGGAACCCGCGGACGCAAGACATCGACCGGCTCTCCACGCTGGACGTGCTCCGCCTGATCAACACCGAGGACCACCTGGTCCCCGACGCCGTGGCCGCCGTGCTGCCCGAGTTGGCGCGCGCGGCGGACCTCGCCGTGGGCGCCCTGCGCGGCGGTGGCCGCGTGCACTACGTCGGCGCGGGCACCTCGGGCCGGCTGGCCACGCTCGACGCCGCCGAGCTGGTGCCGACGTTCAACGCGCCGCCGGACTGGTTCGTCGCCCACCACGCGGGAGGCCGGGACGCCCTGGTCAACGCCGTGGAGGACGTCGAGGACCAGGGTTCCGACGGCGCCGCCGAGATCCGCAAGCACGCGGCGGCGGGCGACCTGGTCGTCGGCGTCACGGCGTCCGGCCGCACGCCGTTCGTGATGGCGGCGCTGGAGGAGGCGCGCTCGCTCGGCGCGCACACCGTGCTGGTGTCCAACAACCCGACCGCGCCCGCGCCGGTCGACGTGGACGTGCTGATCGCGGTCGACACCGGGCCGGAGGCCATCGCGGGCTCCACCAGGATGAAGGCGGGCACGTCGCAGAAGCTGGTGCTGACGTCGTTCTCGACCGCCGTGATGGTCCGGCTCGGCCGCACGTACTCGAACCTGATGGTGTCGATGCGCGCGACCAACGCCAAGCTGCGCGGTCGCACGGTGCGCATCCTGCGCGAGGCGACCGGCCTGGACGAGCAGGAGTGCACGACGGCGTTGGCCGATTCGGGCGGCGACCTGAAGGTGGCGCTGGTGCACCTGCTGTCGGGCGTGCCCGCGGCGCGCGCCGCCGAAGCGCTGGAACACACCCAGGGGCACGTCCGGCTGGCGCTCAGCCGGCTAGCACCGGGCGCCACGGGATAGGCGTCGACAGCACCATCGCGCTGGACGTCTCGCCGTAGCCGCCCAGCCGCACCAGCAACCGCTCCAACTCGCTGATCGACGTGGTCACCACCTTCACCACCGAGCAGATGTCGCCGGTCAGCCGCACCACCTCCACCACCTCGGGGCAGTCGTCGAGCAGCTCCGGGTGCACCGTGATGCACCGTGGTCCGTAGCACTTCATCCGCACCAGGGCGACCACCGACCGCCCCACCGCCGTCGGGTCCACGGTCGCGCGGTAACCCGTGATGACGCCCGCGTTCTCCAGCCGCCGCACGCGTTGCGCGACCGTCGGCGGCGACACGTGCACGCGCCGTGCCAGCTCGTTGTACGACAACCGCGCGTCCTCCTGGAGGGCCTCCAGCAGGGCCCAATCCACGCCGTCCAATTCGATGCTCACGACCGCAAAGCTACTCCGCGATCAGCCTTTTCATTCGTAAGAACTTTCTGCCTGAATAGCAGCCATCGCCCATTCAACTACTCCGAACGCACGGTCATGATGGAAGGCATGACTTGCCCCGTCTCACCCAAGCTCGACTTCGGCGGCACGACGCCCTACGAGGACTACGTGCACGCCTCCGTGCTGCACTCGCTGCAACAGCAGTGGTCCAAGGACCCGCGTGAGATGTCGTTCCTGGTGATCACGCAGGTCATGGAGCTGTACTTCGGCCTGCTGTGCTTCGAGTGGCGGCAGGCCAAGGCCGAGCTGCGCGCCGACGACCTGCGTGCGGCGGTCCGCACCCTGCGTCGCAGCGACCTGCACATGCAGGCGCTCAACGCGGCGTGGCGGCCGATCGCCCGGATGACGCCCGCCGAGTTCAACTCGTTCCGCGACGCCCTCGGCGAGGGCTCCGGCTTCCAGTCGGGCCGGTACCGCGAGGTGGAGTTCCTGCTCGGCGAGAAGTCGCGGTCGATGCTCGTGCCGCACCGGGCCGTGCCGGAGCAGCACGCCGCCCTGGAGGAGCTGCTCAACGAGCCGAGCCTGTACGACGACGTGCTCGCCGCCCTGGGCCGCCACGGCCTGCCGATCCCGGCGGAGGTGCTGGAGCGCGACGTCAGCCGGCCGTACGAGCCGAACGCCGAGGTGGAGGCCGTGTGGGCGGAGATCTACCGCAGCGGGTCGCGTGACCTGCTCGAACTGGGCGAGGCGTTGACCGACATCGCCGAGGAGTTCGCCCGCTGGCGCTACGACCACCTGCTGGCCACCCGGCGTTCGATGGGCGCGAAGACCGGGACCGGTGGCTCCGCGGGGGTTGCGTGGTTGGAGAAGCGCACGCAACGATCCGTCTTCCCCGAACTGTGGACGGCCAGGAGCTACGTGTGAACGACCGGTTGGCGCACATCCGCGACCTGTTCGACCTCGACGACGACGTCGTGTACCTGGACGGGAACTCCCTGGGCGCGCCGCCGAAGGCCGTCGCCGAACGCGTGGGGCAGGTCGTGCGCGAGCAGTGGGGCCGACGGCTGATCCGCAGCTGGTCGGAGGGCTGGTGGGAGGCGCCGGAACGGGTCGGCAACCGCGTCGGCCGGTTGATCGGGGCGAAGCCGGGGCAGGTCGTGGTCGCGGACTCGACCAGCGTGAACCTGTTCAAGGCGCTGATGGCGGCGGTGCGCAACACCGACCGCATGGAGATCGTGGTGGACGAGGGGACGTTCCCGACCGACGGGTACATCGCCCGTTCGGTGGCGAAGCTGACCGGCCTGGCGTTGCGGCCGGCGCCGCCGGAGGAGCTGGACCTGCGGGACACGACGGCGGTCGTGCTGCTCAACCACGTCGACTACCGCACGGGTCGCCTGCTGGACATGGCGAAGCTGACCGCGCAGGCGCACGAGGTGGGCGCGAAGGTGGTGTGGGACCTGTGCCACAGCGCGGGCGTGCTGCCGATCGAGCTGGACGACATCGGGGTCGACCTGGCCGTGGGGTGCACGTACAAGTTCCTCAACGGCGGGCCGGGCTCGCCCGCGTTCCTGTACGTGCCGAAGCACGCCCAGGCGACGTTCGAGCAGCCGTTGACCGGGTGGACGGGCCACGAGGTGCCGTTCGCGATGTCGCCGGAGTACACGCCGGACCCGGGCGTGTCCCGGGCGCGCGTCGGCACGCCGGACATCATCTCCATGCTCGCCCTGGACGCCGCGCTCGACGTCTGGGACCACGTGGACCTCGCCGACGTGCGGGCCAAGGGCCTGGCCCTGACCGCGCACTTCCGGTCATTGGTCGAGGGCCTGCCGGGCATCGAGGTGATCACCCCGGCGGACGAGTGGCGCGGCCACCAGGTCACCCTCCGCCACCCCGAGGCCGAGCGGATCATGGGTGAGCTGATCGAGCGCCAGGTCATCGGCGACCACCGCCCACCGGACCTGCTGCGCTTCGGCTTCGCCCCGCTCTATAACACCTTCACCGAAGCCGACCGCGCCGCCGCCACCCTGAAAGAACTCCTCTGACCGCGAGAGTCCTACGTTCACCGCGCGAGAGTCCTACGTTCGCGCACCCCGAGTTCGACATTGAGCGTTGAATTCAAGGCCCGTGAACGTAGGACTCTCGCGGTGTGGACGTAGGACTCTCGCGGGTCAGGGGGTGGCGGTGTCGGCGATGCTGCGGGCTTCGCGGGCGCCGGCCTGGAGCGCCTCGCAGTAGAAGAGCAGCCAGCGGGTGATGCCCTCGGGGTCGCCGGTGGAGAAGCCGTGCAGGGCGGAGGCGTAGTCGTTCTGCCGACGCAGGCACAGGACCTCGGGCACGCCCAGCGACTTCGGGTCCAGGCCCGTCGCGATGGACGCCAGCCGGGACGCCGCACGCGCCACCACCCCGTTCGCCGTGTCGAACGGCGCCAGCGACATCAGCTCCGCGTGCACCACCGCGACCAGCAGCGGACCGGGGACGGACGTGCCGCCGGTGACGAGCTGCGACAGCACGCCGAGGCGTTCCGAGACGCCCGCCGCCGACCGGGGACGCCCCAGCTCGCCGCCGAGGTCCGCGCCCGCCAGCACGTGCAACCGCGCCAACGCCTGCAACGGCGCCCGCTGCCACGTCGGGAACACCACGCCCAACGACTCGGCCACCCGCAGCGCCCCCGCCAGCACGGGGTCCGTCACGGTCCCGTCCGACGGGATGGCGGTCGGCCCGCCGTCCAACGCCGCCGACGCACGGGCGGCGCGCACGGACGCCTCGGCCGCGGTGGTCGCCCAGCCGCGCAGGTTCACCCGGTGCCGGTGCACCTGGAACACGGCGTCACGGGCCGCGGCGACGGCGTCGGCCACCCCGGGCAGGTCCAGCAGCGGAACAAGCGGATCGGTCACGCCGGAGCACACTACCCGCCGGTAAGTGGCCCTCCGGTACTAGCCGGAAATGGATATTCCGGATAGCCACTAGTGCTATTACCGTCCGCACCATGAACTGGTACGACCGCCCCGTGCTGACCGGCGACCACGTCCGCCTCGAACCGCTCACCCCCGACCACGTCGAAGGCCTGCACGAGGCGGGCAAGGACCCGGACGTCTGGACGTGGCTCAGCACCACCCAGCCCGCCACGGTCGAGGACACCCGCGCCTACGTCGAGCGCAGCCTCGCCGACCCCACCCGACTGGCCTGGGCGCAGATCGACCCGCGGACGAACGAGGTCGCCGGCACCACGTCGTACTACGAGATCGACCCGGCCAACCGCGGCCTCTACATCGGCCACACGTGGATCGGCGCCCGCTGGCAGCGCACCGCCCTCAACACCAACGCCAAGTTCCTGCTCCTGCGCCACGCCTTCGAGGACCTGGGCGCGCTCCGCGTCGGCTGGCACACCGACCTGCGCAACGAGCGCTCGCAGAGGGCCATCGAACGCCTCGGCGCGACCCGCGAGGGCGTCCTGCGGGTGCACCGCATCAGGCCGGACGGCACGCTGCGCGACACGGTGGTGTACTCGATGACCTCGAACGAGTGGCCGGACCTGAAGGCCAAGCTGACGACGTGACGTGAGTCACGACACCTGCCACTGGTCGCAACCTAGGTGTCGTTCGGCGGAATCGCGGTGGTCACGGGCCGTGCCACGGGTTACACAGTTACCCACGCGTTTCGAACTCGGCCGAAATTGGTCTGAACCTTTTGGGTGCGCAGTGAGCTGAATCGCACTACCGTCAGTGCGCACCCCCACGGATTTCAGGAGGTCCGCCCGCCATGACAGAGCCGCAAGTCGCCCTGGACAACCTGTCGACGGAGACCAGGACGTTCCCGCCCGGCGAGGAGTTCGCCGCCCAGGCGAACGCCACCGCCGCCCTGTACGAGGAGGCGGACGCCGACCGGGAGGCGTTCTGGGCGGCTCAGGCCGAGCGGCTGTCCTGGGACACCAAGTGGGACCGGGTCCTCGACTGGTCTGACGCCCCGTTCGCGAAGTGGTTCGTCGGCGGCAAGCTCAACGTCGCCTACAACTGCGTCGACCGGCACGTCGAGTCCGGCCACGGCGACCAGGTCGCCATCCACTGGGAGGGCGAGCCCGGCGACAGCCGCGCCATCACCTACGCCGACCTTCAGCGCGAGGTCTCCAAGGCGGCCAACGCGCTCATCGAGCTGGGTGTCGGCGCGGAGGACCGGGTCGCCATCTACATGCCGATGGTCCCCGAGGCGATCTTCGCCATGCTCGCCTGCGCGCGGCTCGGCGCGATGCACAGCGTGGTGTTCGGCGGCTTCTCCGCCGAGGCGCTGCGCACCCGCATCGAGGACTCGCGGGCCAAGCTGGTGATCACCACCGACGGCCAGTACCGGCGCGGCAACCCGGCGGCGCTCAAGCCCGCCGTGGACGAGGCCGTGGCCAAGGCATCGAGCGTCGAGCACGTGCTGGTGGTCAAGCGCACGAACTCCGACGTCGACTGGACCGAGGGCCGCGACGTCTGGTGGCACGACGTCGTCGACCGCCAGTCCGACCGGCACGCGCCGGAGGCGTTCGACTCCGAGCACCCGCTGTTCATCCTCTACACGTCCGGCACGACGGGTAACCCCAAGGGCATCCTGCACACCTCGGGCGGTTACCTGACCCAGGCGTCGTACACGCACCACAACGTGTTCGACCTCAAGCCGGACACCGACGTCTACTGGTGCACCGCCGACATCGGCTGGGTCACCGGGCACAGCTACATCGTGTACGGCCCGCTGTCCAACCGCGTCACGCAGGTCGTCTACGAGGGCACGCCCAACACCCCGCACGAGGGCCGCCACTGGGAGATCGTGCAGAAGTACGGCGTGTCGATCTACTACACCGCGCCGACGCTGATCCGCACGTTCATGAAGTGGGGCGCGGACATCCCGGCGAAGTACGACCTGTCCAGCCTCCGCGTGCTGGGCAGCGTCGGCGAGCCGATCAACCCCGAGGCGTGGATCTGGTACCGGGAGACCATCGGCGCGAGCCGGACGCCCGTCGTGGACACCTGGTGGCAGACCGAGACCGGCGGGATCATGATCTCGCCGCTGCCGGGCGCGACGTCCGCCAAGCCCGGTTCGGCGCAGCGCCCGCTGCCCGGCATCGGCGCGAAGGTCGTCGACGACCAGGGCAACGAGGTGCCGCACGGCGGCGGCGGCTACCTGGTGCTCGACCAGCCGTGGCCGGGGATGCTGCGCGGCATCTGGGGCGACGAGGAGCGCTACCGCGACACGTACTGGTCGCGGTTCGCCGAGCAGGGCTACTACTTCGCCGGCGACGGCGCGAAGTACGACGCCGACGGCGACATCTGGCTGCTGGGCCGGGTGGACGACGTGATGAACGTGTCCGGGCACCGCATCTCCACCACCGAGGTCGAGTCCGCGCTGGTCTCGCACCCCACGGTGGCCGAGGCGGCGGTGGTCGGCGCGACCGACCCGACCACGGGCCAGGGCATCGTGGCGTTCGTGATCCTGCGCGGCGGCGTGGCCGAGGGCTCCGACGGCGCCGAGGCGATCAAGGCGCTGCGCGACCACGTGGCCAAGGAGATCGGCCCGATCGCGAAGCCCCGGCAGATCATGGTCGTGCCGGAGCTGCCGAAGACCCGCTCGGGCAAGATCATGCGCCGCCTGCTGCGCGACGTGGCGGAGAACCGGCAGGTCGGCGACGTGACCACGCTCGCGGACTCGTCGGTGATGGACCTGATCTCCAGCGGCCTGAAGTCGGGCGCCTCGGAGGACTGAGCACGTCGGGAGGGGCCCGCCGCTCGTCGGCGGGCCCCTCCCCGGGTCAGGGTCGTCCCCGGTGAGCCGGGAAGCCTGGTCGGCACGAGGACGAGTCGTTGCCGAACCACCGGAGTCGATCTTGAACCGCAGTCGCCCCACCGCCGCCGAGTTCGCGCGCTACCTGCGCACCGGGACCGTCGGCGGGATGATCCGGGCAAGGTGGTCGGCATCGTGGGCGCGTCCGCGTTGGCGGTGCTGGTCAAGACCGCCAGGTGGCCGGGCGGCGCGGGACCGCGGGACGTCGTCGCGGTGGCCGTGCTCGGCGGGGTCGGGTTCACCGTCAGCCTGCTGATCGCGGACCTCGCGCTGGACGGCGCCGCCGCCGAGCAGGCCAAGGCGGCGGTGCTGCCGGCCTCGGTGACGGCGTCGGCGCTCGCGGCGATCCTGCTGGTTCGGCGCAGTCGGGCGCACCGACTCGCCGAAGAGGACGAGCAAACCGCGGCCGTTCAGCCGGTCGAGCGGCCTCGGGCCCGCGTGCATGGCACGATGAGGCGGTGACCAGCGCTCGGGAGAACACCAACGGCAGCGGACTGCCACCTGTTCCGTCGATCCCGTTGACCGCGGAGAGCGCGGTGAGGATCGCGGAGGAAACGTCCATCGGCGGGTTGGTGCGCGACGCGACGGCCCACCTGTCCACGTTGGTCAGGGCCGAGGTCGAGCTCGCCAAGTCCGAGGTCGCGGGCGAGATCAAGAAGGGCGTCAAGGGCAGCGTCTACTTCATCGTCGCGCTGACCGTGCTGCTGTTCAGCTCGTTCTTCTTCTTCTTCTTCGGCGCGGAACTGCTGGACGTGTGGCTGCCGCGCTGGTCGGCGTTCCTCATCGTCTTCGGGTTGATGCTCGTCACGGCGGTGCTCTTCGCGCTGCTGGGCTACCGGAAGGTGAAGAAGCTGCGCGCGCCGCAGCGGACCATCGACTCGGCCAGGGACACCGTCGCGGCACTGCGGCACCGCGGCGAGGGCAACTGAGCCGCGCCGTGCGGCTGCCACCGGATCCGTCGACCGCTCGGGTGCCCGGCCCGTGGGCGCACCGCGACGTGTCCGCGAACGGCATCCGCCTGCACGTCGCCGAGCTGGGCGAGGGCCCCCTCGTGCTGCTGCTGCACGGCTTCCCCGAGTTCTGGTGGACGTGGCGGCACCAGCTCGTCTCGATCGCCGAGGCGGGCTACCGCGCGGTGGCCGTCGACCTGCGCGGCTACGGCGACTCCGACAAACCGCCGCGCGGCTACGACGGGTTCACCCTCGCCGGCGACGTCGCGGGCCTGGTGAAGGCGCTCGGCGAACCGCGGGCGCACCTCGTCGGCCACGCGTGGGGCGGCATGCTGGCGTGGACGGTCGCCGCCATGCACTCCCGGCTGGTCTACTCGGTGACCGCCGTGTCCGCGCCGCACCCGCTGGCCCTGCGCCGCGCGATCCGCCGCCACCCGCGCCGGCAGGGCCGGGCCAGCGCGCACCTGTTCCGCTTCCAGCTCCCGATGTACCCGGAGCGGTGGCTGACCAAGGACCGCGGCGCGGCCGTGGCCGGGCTGCTCGACGCGTGGGGCGGTCCGAAGTGGAGGGTGTCACCCGAGTTCGACGAGGTGGCGCGCCGCAACCGCGAGGCGGTCCTGGTGCCGGGCGTCGCGCACAGCTCCATGGAGTACCACCGCTGGGCCGTGCGGTCCCAGCTGCGAAGCGACGGCCGCCGCTTCGCCGAGGCGGTGGACCGCAGGCTGGACGTCCCCGTCCTGCAGCTCCACGGCGCCCTCGACCCGGTGGTGCTCGAACCCACCGCGGCCGACTCGGCGCTGTGGACGGGCGCCCGCTCCGCGTACCGCGTGCTGCCCGAGGTGGGCCACTTCCCGCACCAGGAGGCGCCGGGCACGACGAGCCGGCACATCACCGACTTCCTGGCCAAGGTCTAGCCACGCCGACCGGTGCCGAGGTCTGGCCACGCCGACCGGTCACGACGCGCAGGTCTGCGTGGACGCCCGGCGCACCATCGTCGGCGCCTTCGCCACTTCCTCCGCGACCTCGTCCGCCGTCAGCACGAACCCCGTCTCCTGGTCGTCCACGGCCGCGCCGAACACCACGCCCATCACGCGCCCCTGCGGGTCGACCAACGGCCCGCCGGAGTTGCCGCTGCGCACCTTCGCCCGCACCGTGTAGACGTCCCGCGTCACGGTCTGCGCGTCGTAGATGTCCGGCCCGCGCAGCATCCTGATCCGCTCGCGCACCCGCGCCTCGGACGCCGTGTACGGCCCGTCCAACGGGTAGCCGAGCACGATCCCGTCCTCGCCCGGCGCGATCTCGTCCGTGCGGAACCGCAGCGGCTCCGCCTCCAGGTCCGGCACGGCCAGGATCGCGATGTCGGTCTGCGCGTCGTAGTGCACGACCGTGGCGTCGAACTCGCCGATGCCGACCTCCACCGTCACGTCCGTCGTGCCGGCGACCACGTGCGCGTTCGTCATGACCCGCTCCGGCGAGATGACGAAACCCGTGCCCTCCAACGCCCGCGAGCACGACGGCGCGCGCCCGCGCACCTTCAGCACGCTGGGCCTCAGGCTCTCCACGACCGGGTTCCCGCTCAACGCCGGGTCCGGCGGACCCACCTCCCGCAGCGGCGTCCGGTCGAACGGGTCCATCGCGGCCGGGAAACCGGACACGTCGAACAGGTTCTGCAGCTCGTCGGCCAACGTCCGCGCGGCCTGCGGCATGGTGTCGTCGACCGTGGACAGGATCACCGACTGGTTGAGCGACTTCGCCAACGACGGCAGGCCCGCGACCATGGTCAGCGGCAGCGCGATCATCCACGCCACCACGAACACCACCGCGCCCTGCACGATCGCGCCCAGCGCGTTGTCCACGCCGCGCAACGGGGTGGCGTTGACCTTGGACTTGATGCTGCGGCCGATGTAGACGCCCAGCGTCTCGCCCAACGCCACCAGCAGCACCACGATGCCGACCGCGAACACGACCTTGGTCACCACGTTGTCGAACTGCGAGACGACCAGCGGCGCGAGCTGCGTGCCCAGCACCAGGCCGACGAGCACCCCGACGAACGCGGGCAGCGCCACGACCATGCCCTGCCGCGCGCCGGAGACCGCGGCGAAGGCGGCCAGCGCCAGCACGAGCAGGTCGACCCAGTTCACGGAACCTCCACCGCTCGCAGCGCCAGGTCTAGATCACGCACGTCCGCGTGGTCCCACGGCCGTTCCCACCCGCCCAGCGCGAGCAGGCCGTCGAGCAGGCCGGCGGTGAAGCCCCACACCAGCATGCCGGGCGCGGAGAACGCCGGACCGGTGTACCCGGACGGGTGGCTCACCCGGAACCGGTTCGCCGGGTCGGCCAGGTGCGCGACCGGCACCCGCGCCACGGCGGCGGTCTCGCCCGGGTCGACGGGCGCGACCGGCGACGGCTCGTCCCAGTGCGCCAGCACGGGCGTGACGACGAAACCGGACACCGGCACGTGCAGCCGCGGCAACGTCGCCACCGGCCGCACGCCCTCGCGCAGCACGCCGGTCTCCTCGAACGCCTCGCGCAACGCCGTGTCCACCGGGCCGTCGTCGGTCGGGTCCGCCGCGCCACCGGGGAACGCGACCTGGCCGGGGTGCGAGCCGAGCGTGTCGGCCCGCCGCAGCAGCAGCACGTCGGGGCCGTTCGGACCGTCGCCGAACAGCATGAGCACGGCGGCGGGACGTCCGACGCCGTCGGGTGGCGGCTTGATCCGGGTGAACGCGCGGGCGTCGATCTCGGCGGTGGCCTTGACCAGCCCGCTCATCCACTCGGGCACGTCGTCCGGATCGACCAGGGCCGTCATCCGACCACCTCGCGCACCTGCTCGACCGAGGTGAAGACGGCGGGATCGGTGACCTGGGTCAGCAAGCCGTCCGCGCCGACGACGTAGCTCATCGGCAACGTCCGCGGCACGCGGGCGGCCTTGCGCACCCCGTCGGC
This sequence comes from Actinosynnema sp. CA-299493, assembly GCF_050946825.1. Lineage (NCBI taxonomy): Bacteria > Bacillati > Actinomycetota > Actinomycetes > Pseudonocardiales > Pseudonocardiaceae > Actinosynnema > Actinosynnema sp. CA-299493. Next base: position 306,499 of record NZ_CP191993.1, on the reverse strand, counting down.
CGGATCGGCCACGGACGGCAGGCGCACGCCGAGTTTCGCCAGCAGCTCCAGACCGTCCGCCTCCTTGCTCTCCACCAGGACCGCGACCACCGCGACCGCGCCGGGCTCGCGCGAGTAGGCGTCGAGGACCTTGAGCTCCTCCTGACAGGGAACGCACCAGGTGGCCCAGAAGTTCACCACGACCCGACCCGTCGTGGTGGACGCCACGTCGACCGGCCGCCCGTCGCCGAGGCACGTCACCACCACACCGCGCAACACCTGCGGCCCCTGAGCGTCCGCCGGGCCTTGCGGGCACGGCCGGAGCGCGGCCCGGTCACGTGCCGCGGCGAGGTCGGTCGTCAGCTCGGTCCGGGTCGGGATCGCGCCCCGGTCGACCGGGTCGGGTGAGCGGGGCCACAGCGCGACGGCGCTCGCCACCGCCAGCACCACGACGACGACGGCCCACCGCGCGGCCACGCTCACGCCAGTCTCTCCCCCGCGCGCACGCGTTCGGCCAGGTCGATCAGGTGCGCCGCCTCCTCGCCCTTGACCAGCTCCCGCGCCTTGACCGGGTCGACCTGGCCGATGCCGTAGGACGGGCACTGCGGCGCCAGCAGGCACGCGCCGCACGCGGGGGTGCGGGCGTGGCAGACGCGGCGGCCGTGGAAGATCGTGCGGTGCGAGAGCAAGGTCCACTCCTTGCGCTCGACCAGCGCGCCGATCTCATGCTCGACCTTGACCGGGTCCTCCTCCTTGGTCCAGCCCCAGCGGCGGACGAGCCGGCCGAAGTGCGTGTCGACCGTGATGCCCGGCACACCGAAAGCGTCACCCAGCACCACGTTCGCGGTCTTGCGGCCCACGCCGGGCAAGGTCACCAGGTCCTCCAGCCGGCCGGGCACCTCGCCACCGAACCGCTCCACCAGCGCGGCGCCGAGGCCGATCAGCGACGTCGCCTTGTTGCGGTAGAAGCCGGTCGACCTGATCAGCTCTTCGAGCTCGGCGCGGTCGGCGGAGGCGTAGTCGGCGGCCGTGCGGTACCGCTTGAACAACGCCGGCGTGACGAGGTTCACCCGGACGTCCGTCGTCTGCGCCGAGAGCACGACGGCCACCAGCAGTTCCAGCGGCTCGGTGAAGTCCAGCTCGCAGTGCGCGTCGGGGTAGCCCTGACCGAGGACCCGCACCACGCGGCGCGCCCGGCGGACCAGTCCCAGCCGCGTCTCCGGCTGCTTCACCGCGCTCTTCGCCATGCGGACGAGATTACTGGCCACCGCCGTGCGCACGGCGGCTCGGTCGTCCGCGAAGCCCGATGAGCCGCGCGCGGTCTAGTCGAGCCCCGCACGGTCCCGGCCGCGTCTCGCGCGCGCTTCGGCGAAAGTCCCACCCTCGTGGGGGATGCGGGTCGGCGGGCGGCGGCCGGTTTGAGGCGCGACGATCGTGGGCAGGCAACCAGCGGCCGACCGCACACGTCCTTTGAACGGTCGAACGACCTCGAACCGACACGCCGGAGTGACCCCCCCTTGACCGCGCGCCGAACCGGATGCGCAAGGATCGGAGCCATCATGACTGCCTGGTTCGTCATCGCCGTTCCGATCGTGATCATGTTCTTCGCGCTCTTCATGGAGCGCGTTGAAGCTCGTCTGCGGCACGTCGCCGTGCAGGAGGACGAGGTCGAGGAGTTCCTGGAGTCGGCGCGCCCCGACGAGGTCAGGGCGCTCTACGGGCACGGCATCGGCCGCGCGCTGGAACTGTTCCGGCTGCGCAGGCTGGGCGGTCGTGCCAGGAACCTGCGTCAGCGGCGCACCCGCCGCTAAGCGGGGAAGGACCGGCGAGGCCCACGGGGTCAACCCCCCGAGGGCCTTATCGGGCTGTCCGGGCTGGGATGGGCGGCGCGCCGAAAGGCGATCCCGACCACAGCCCTTAGACTGCACTCAGTGATCGGCGGCAGGCGCTGATCCGCCAGAAGGCGGAACGCGCTCAACCATGCCGCCGCGTCTCGACAGGAGGGACGAGGTGGACGAGACCCTGGCCCGCGCGGGCATTTTCCAGGGGGTTGAACAGGCCGCAGCGGAGGCGCTGGCGCAGACGCTGGAGTCTGTTGAATTCCCGCGTGGCCACGTGATCTTCGCGGAAGGCGAGCCGGGCGACCGGCTCTACATCATCCAGTCCGGCAAGGTGAAGATCGGCCGCAAGTCGCCGGACGGCCGGGAGAACCTCTTGGGGATCTTCGGACCGTCCGACATGTTCGGCGAGCTGTCGATCTTCGACCCCGGTCCGCGCACGTCCACCGCGACCACGGTGACCGAAGTGCGCGCGGTCAGCATGGACCGCCCAGCGCTGCGGCAGTGGATCACCAACCGGCCGGAGATCGCCGAGCAGTTGCTGAGGGCCTTGGCCCGCAGGCTGCGCCGGACGAACTCCATGCTGGCCGACCTGATCTTCACCGACGTGCCCGGCCGGGTCGCCAAGGCGCTGCTGCAGCTCGCACAGCGCTTCGGCAGCCAGGAGGCCGGTCTGCTGCGGGTCACCCACGACCTGACGCAGGAGGAGATCGCCCAGTTCGTCGGCGCTTCGCGCGAGACGGTGAACAAGGCCCTGGCCGACTTCGCCCACCGCGGTTGGCTGCGACTGGAGGGCAAGAGCGTGCTGATCCTGGACCCGGAGCGCCTGGCTCGACGCGCCCGCTGACAGCACCGCCGGAGGAACAACAAGACCGGGCGCCGCCCCCGACGCGGCGCACCGGTCTTGTTGCCGCACGGCCCATCCCCCGACAGACCGCGCCTTCCACACCTCCGGCACCCGCAGGCCCCGACCCTCGTGGCACCGGAAGGAGGCTTGGTTACCCGCTGCCACCGCACGCGAAACGAGCCGGCAGTGACTCGGCGGCGACGTGGTGGTGGCTGCTTCCACGATCGCACGCCACCTCCCCCGCAACTCAAGCCCGTTCACCCTCAAGGACCCTCTGTTCAGCGGTTTCTCCGGGTGGTTTCACCCGGTCATCCCATTGTTGTAATCGAACTGCAACCCACTCCCAGCCGCTGGACGGTCCAAGACCGTTTTCCGGGCCGGTGACGGATCACACCGCGCGATGACTGGTACGGGCGTACCAGTGCGAGGCATACTGGTACGCATGTCCCACTCTGCCCGCCTCTCCGACTACCGAGCTGCCCTCACCACCCCCGGGATGCGCGGCCCCGTGGTCGCGTCCCTGCTCGCCCGCCTGCCGATCGCGATGGTCGGTCTGTCGCTGCTGCTCTACGTGCAGCGCGAGACCGGCTCGTTCGCCGCGGCGGGCCTGGTGTCGGCGTCGTCGTTGGTGGGTGTCGCGGTCGGGTCGATCGTGCAGGGCAGGCTGATGGACCGGCTCGGGCCGACCCGCCCGCTGCTCGGCGCGGTGTCGCTGTTCGTGGTGTTCGTGGCGCTGGCGATCGGCGCGGTCGAGGCCGGCGCCACGCTGGCCGTGCTGGTGCCGGTCGCGTTCCTGGTCGGGATCACCGAGCCGATGGTCGGCTCCGCGTCCCGCGCCCTGTGGGCGCACGTGCTGCCCGCCGGGCCGACGCGGCTGGCCGGGTACGCCTACGAGGCGATCAGCATGGAGGTCTTCTTCATCCTCGGCCCCGGCCTGGCCGGGCTGCTGGTCACGGCGCCGTGGGCGGGGACCGGCGTGGTGATCGGCGCGGTGTCGATGGTGGTCGGCGCGCTGTGGTTCGCGATGAACCCGACCGTGCGCGGCGTCCGCCCGGAGCCCATGAGGCGGAACCTGCTCGGCGCGCTGGCGTCACCCGGCATGCGCACGGTCGCGTTGGCGGCGCTGGGTTTCGGCGTCACGATCGGGTTCATCGAGGTGGCCGTGCCCGCCGCCGCCGCGCAGGCCGGTCACGTCGGCATGGGCGGGCTGCTGCTGAGCCTGTGGTCGGTCAGCTCGGTGCTGTTCGGCATCCTGTACTCGATGCGCCCGTTCCCGCGGGCCATGCACCTGCGGCTGCCCGTGCTGCTGGGCGGCTTCGCGGTGCTGTCGCTGCTGCTCGCCGTGCCGACGACGTTGATCGGCCTGGGCGCGGCGCTGTTCGTGGTCGGCACCCTGATCACGCCGCAGGCCACCACCCACTCGGCCGCGATCGAGCAGGTCGCGCCCGCCGGGACGGCCACCGAGGCGTTCGGCTGGGTGGTGACGGCGGTGACGGTCGGGTTGGCCATCGGCCAGTCGGCGAGCGGTCAGCTGGTCGAGTCCCACGGCACCGGCGTGGCGTTCGTCGCGGCAGCCGCCTCCGGCCTGGTGATCGCCGTCCTGGTCTGGATCTTCCGCCGCACGGTCGCCGCCGGCGTCCCGCTGCGCCAGGACGAACTGGCCCTCGTCTCCCGCTGACCCCTCCCCTCCCCTGGAAATTGTCGGTGGTCGGAAACTGTCGGTGGTCGGGTCTACCTTCACCGGCATGGACCTGACCGCCACCACCGCCGACCTCGCCGCCGCCGCTGCCGACGTCGCCCGCCTGCTGCCGACCAGGGTGTACGACCCGGTGCTGGCCGGCCTGGTGCTGCGCGCGTCCGCCGGCGGCGTCGAGCTGGCGGGCAGCGACCGCGAACACGCCGTCCGCCTGACCCGTGCGGCGACCGTGCACACCGACGGTGCCGTGGTGGTCCCGGCCCGCCCCCTGGCCGACACCCTGCGCGGCCTGGAAGACCCCCAGGCCCGACTGGTCGTCGAGGGCTCCCGCCTGGCCATCCGCACCTCGACCGCCCGCTTCGCCCTGCCGCTGCTGGACCTCGCGTCCCACCCCGGCATCCCCCCGCTGCCCCCGGCCGTGGGCGTGATCCCCGCCCGGACCCTGACCGCCGCCCTGGCCCCGGTGTCGTCGGCCGCGTCGAAGGACGACGCCCTGCCGATGTTCACCGGCGTGCGCATGCACAACGCGCCGGGCGGTCGGCTGGAACTGATCGCCACCGACCGCTACCGCATGGCGTTCGCCTCGCTGCCGTGGCTGCCGACCGGCGAGCTGGACGTCCTCGCGCCGGCGGTGGTGCTGGCCGAGGCGTCCCGGCAACCGGACCGCGACGCGGAGGTGACGGTGCACGCCGACGTGGACCGCATCGCCCTGTCGTGGGCGGGTGGCAGTGTGAGCACGGCGCTGCTGGCGGCGCCCTTCCCCGACGACCGAGTGCGGAAGCTGCTGGAGGCGGTCATCGACAGCACGGTGCTGGTGGAGGCCGACGTGCTGGCCGGCGCGGTGCGACGCGCGGTCCCGTACGCCGGTCCGCACGGTTCGGTCACCATCCAGGTGGACGACGGCGAACTGCGGGTGCGCGGCAGCGATCCGCAGAGCGGCGAGTCCGAGGAGTCGGTCAAGGCCACCATCGACGGCAACCGCGTGACCAAGACCTTCCAGGCCAAGTACCTGTCCGACGCCCTGCGCGCTTTCAGCGGCCGCCGGGTCGAACTCCGGATCCAAGACGGCCTGCGCTCCACCGTCCTGACGAGCCAAGCGGGACCGGACGGAGTGGAGCTCACCTACCTGGTCGTCCCGCTGCGCACGGTCTCGTAGGTGGTCGCCGGGCCGCGTTCCCACTTGTCGGTCCGGAACCGTGGTAGGTCGCGGAGACCGCTCAGGCGTCGCGCAGGTACTCCAGCTGAGCCCGCACCGACCACTCCGCCGCCGGCCACAGCGAACGGTCGACGTCGGCGTACACGACCTCCACCACCTCGCGTGCCGTCGGAGCGCCGCCCAAGGCCGCCACCGCTGCCCTGACCTGCGCCAACCGCTGCTCACGGTGCGCCAAGTACCCGCCGGCGGCAGCGACCACGTCCGGCAGCTCCGGCCCATGCCCCGGCAACCCGATCGTGCCCACCGGAAGCGTGGTCAACAGGCGCAACGACTCCAGGTAGTCACCGAGCCGCCCATCGGGATGGGCGACCACGGTCGTCCCCCGCCCCAGCACCGTGTCCCCGGTCAACACCGCGTCGTCCAACCGGAAGCACACCGAATCGGCCGTGTGCCCCGGCGTGGGCAGCACCCGGATCGACAACCCGGCCGCCGAGATCACGTCCCCCTCGGCCAACCCCTCCCCGCCCAACCGGAACGCCGGATCCACGGACCGCACCGGCGCGTCCACCTGTCGCCCGAACGAACGTGCCCCATCCGAATGATCAGGGTGACCGTGCGTCAGCAGCACGACCTCCACCGGCGCCTCCCGGGCGATCCGCCCCAGGTGCACGGCGTCCGCGGGCCCCGGATCGACCACCACGCAGGAAGCCGACCCGGGCGCGCGCAACACCCAGGTGTTCGTCCCCTCCAACGTCATCACGCCGGGGTTCTCCGCCAGCAGCACCGCCGCCGTGGGCGTGACCTGCCGCAACACCCCATAAACCAACTCGCTCACGGCACGACCACCCGGTACACCGACCCCTCCCGCACCAACTTCGGAATCACCTTCGACACCGTCCGAGACGCGTCCACCACCGCCGACACCGACCCCAATTCGTCCAACTCCGTCAACGTCACCCAAGTGGGTGGCATCAATGCCCGCCGCCCACCCTTCCAGTCCGCCAGGGCCTCCGCGGGCCGCTGCCAAGCCGCGTCCGAAGCCTCCGTGGTCGCCCCGTCGGCGCGCTGCCCCTCGGGCAGCACCGCCACGAAGAAGTACGTGTCGTACCGCCGGGGCTCCTCCACCGGCGTCAACCAGTTCGCCCACGGCCGCAGCAGGTCCGCCCGCAGCACCAACCCCTCCGAGGCCAGGAACTGCGCCAACGACAGCTCCCGCGCCACCAGCGCCGTCCGCGCCGAGGCGTAAGCGGCCGTGTCGGCCACCACCGACGTCGAGGACGGCCCGGCCAGCAGCACCCCGGACTCCTCGAACGTCTCCCGCACCGCCGCGCACACCAACGCGGTGGCCAACTCGACCGGACACCCGAACCTCGAAGCCCACCACGACGGCGGCGGCCCGCTCCACGCCACCGACGTGTCCGCGTCACGCCGGTCGACCCCACCGCCCGGGAACACCGTCATCCCGCCCGCGAACGCCATCCCGGCCACCCGCCGCAGCAGGAACGCCTCCAGCCCCGCCGCGCCGTCACGCACCAGCACCACGGTCGCCGCGTCACGGGGCCGCGCCGGCGGCCCCGTGAGGTCCGGGAGCGCCGGCGACGCGGGCAACACGAGTTCATCGGGGAGTTCGCGCACGACCCGAGCCTACGAGGATCATCCGCGTGTGGACACCACGCGCAAAGGCTGCCTCCTGAACGTCCTGCTGTTCGTCGGGGGCGCGATCCTCGGCACGGCCCTGACGGCGACGGCCGCCGTGCTCCTCTTCCTCCCCGGCAGCACGACGACCAGCACGGACGAGGGCTCACCGAACGTCTACGTCAAAGAGCGGTCGAGCCTGGTCGGCGGCACGCACCACGAGGTGTGGCTCGGCCGGACGCCCGACCGCGGCCACGTCGTCGAGATCCCGAGCGGGTGGGGCGCCACGCCCGAGGTCGACCGCCGCCCGGACGGCGTGGAGCTGAGGTTCGACCACGGCGGCCGGATCTTCGTCCCCGAGTCGAGTTACCTCGGCGGCCGGTGAGAGGCAGGATGGACCAAGTGGACGAACAGCTGCGCGTAGGACTCATCGGTGCCGGCCCGTGGGCGACCGCGGTGCACGCACCGGTCATCGCCGACCACCCCGGCACCCGCCTGACCACGATCTGGGCCCGCCGCGAAGAGGCGGCCACCGAGCTCGCCGGGGCTCACGGCGCGACCACCGCCGAGTCCGTCGACGAGCTCATCGCCGACGTGGACGCGGTCGCGTTCGCCGTGCCGCCCGAGGTGCAGGCCGGGATCGCCGTCAAGGCCGCCGAGCAGGGCAGGCACCTGATCCTGGAGAAGCCGATCGCGGCCACCCTGGAGGACGCCGAACGTCTCGCCGACGCCGTCAAGGCCAACAACGTCGCCTCGCTGGTCGTCCTCACCAAGCGCTACGCCCCCGAGACCCGCGAACAGCTCGCGCGGCTCGAACAGCAAGGCGGCTGGGTAGGTGGCAGCGCGCGCTGGCTGAACGGAGCGCTCCTGGGCGGTCCGTACTCCCAGTCGCCGTGGCGGCACGAACGCGGTCCGTTGGACGACATCGGCCCGCACGCGTTCGACCTGCTCGACGCCACCTTGGGCACGATCACCGACGTCATCGCGGCGAACGAGTCCGAGCACGGCCTGTGGCAGGTCGTGTTCCGGCACGAGGGCGGCGCGACCAGCGTGGCCACGATGACCATGAGGTTGCCGCTCACCCCGAGCATCGCCGAGGTGATCGTCTACGGGGAGCACGGCCACCACGTGCTGGCCGACCGCGGCACGACCGCGCAGCAAGCGTTCGCCAACTTGCTGGACGACTTCGTGGCCATGATCGACAACGGCGCCACCGAGCACCCGCTGGACGTCCGACGCGGCCTGCACCTGCAACGGGTCATCGACCTGGCGCGGCGGAAAGCCGGAGCGTGAAACCGCTCGGCCCTGCCGTCCCTCATCAGGGACGACAGGGCCGAGCCGGAGAACTCCTAGCCGGGGTACTTGCCGTTCGTCGGCTTGGGCGCCCCGTTGACGTACTCGGGACCACCCGGCCACGACTGCTGCTCCCGCTGCGCCAGCTCCTCGTGCAGCTGCTGCAACAACGCCCGTTCCCGGTCGCTGAGCTTGGCGTCCACGGTCGGCGGCAGGTGCACGGCGGCGGGTGGCTGCCCCTCCGCCAACGCGGCCTGCAACGCGGCCAGGTCGTCCGGCCCGAGTTCCGTGGTGACCTCGGCCCGCGACAGCGGGTGGTCGTCCGGGAACGCGAACATCGGCATGGGCCGCAGCTGCTCGACCACGGGCGGCGGTTCGGCCGGCACCGTCTCCTGGACCACCGGGGCTTCCTCGACGCGCGTCTCTTCCGGGCGAACGTCCTCGACGTGAACGTCCTCCGGACGAACGTCTTCCACGCGCACGTCTTCCACCCGGATGTCCTCCACCCGGGTGTCCTCCATGCGCATGTCCTGCACGCGCGTGTCCTCGACGTAGACGTCCTCGACGCGCATTTCCTCGACGTGGACGTCCTCGACCGGCTCGCGCACCGGCAACCGCTTCACCGGCTTCGGCGGGAACGGCTGCACGCCTTCATAGGACTCGACGCGCGCCCGACGTGACTTGGAGCCGTTCTGGGGTTCGACAGGCACCGGTTCCGGCTCGATCACCGGTGCCTGGTCCCGCGGTTCACCGTCGAACCACGTGGCCTGGTCCGGTGGTGGCTGCGGGCTCGTCGACCCCGACGAGAAGAACACCTCGCGCGCCGTGGTGACGGCCGCCGCGTGGTACTCGCCGAGCTGCGTGCCCACGGTCAGCACCTCGACCGCCGCGCGGATGCCCGCCTTGCGCAGCACGGTGTCCACCCGGTAGGCGGTGGCCGGCGCGAATCCCGCCGGGCCGATGTCCACCAGGACGACCCGCTGCGGCAGCGGTCCGGGCGTCGCGCCGGCCGGGCTGGACCGCCACGTGGCACGCACGCCGCGCACGTCCGGCAGCACCGACACGGTCTTGCCCAGCACGTCGCCGAGGCCGTCGGCCGGGTCGGACTCCGCGGTGAACCGGTGCTTGACCACCGGGACGCGCTCGACCGCGAACAGCCGGTCGGCCAGCGACCGGTCCGAGCGGACCTCGCCGAGCAACCAGCCGATCTCGTGGCGTTCCTCCGGCGACACCGGGATGCGGCCGGCCAGCAGGCAGCCGACGACCAGCTCCACGGCTCTGTCCAGCTCAGCGACCGCCAGCAGCTCCCGAGCCTGCGTCAACGCGTCGTCGTCGACACGTCCGGCCAACGCCAACAGGAGGTCGTGTAAACGGACGGGGAGTCCCACTCCGTCGTTCGTCACGCCTGTTCTCCTTCCGGCCCGCGCGGGAGCGCCGAGCTCTATACGGGCACCAGGTGCCCGTCGGCGTCGGCGCCGGCGCACACCAGCTCCGACGCCGCCAACGCCGCCCCGTGGTAGGGCGGCAGGTCCAGTCCGGCGGGCAGTACCTCAACGCACGGGTCGTGCTCGCCGAGCGCCCGCAGCACTCGCTGGAGCTCACCGGTCAACCGGGTTTCGCCGGTCGTGGCGGTGACCAGGATCAGCCTCCTGGGTTCGCCTCGGCCCAGTCGCCACGAGGACCGGACTTCGCCGACCCCGGGACGTCCGCGCAAGGTCGCTCCGAGCACCACGGTCGCGGAATCACCCATCGACACCCGATCGGGTGATTCCGGGGAGAAGGTGTAGCCGGATTCGGGCAGTTCGTCCAGCCCTTTGACGGAACTGATCGTGGACCGGTCGGCCCCGTGCGGCACGAGGGCGTCCGCCAGCAGGCGCTGCTCGTAGTCCGTGAGACCGATCCTGTCGTGCAGCAACGTGCGCGGGAGGACTCGCGCGAGCACCGTGATGGCGTCCGTGGCGGCCCAGTCGCGGAACCTCCACATGAGGTCGTCCGGCAGCCGCCCGGCCAGCCTCAGCAACAGCTCGTGGCACGTGTCCGACATCTCACTCCCCGATCTCGACGATCAGTTCCACCTCGACCGGCGCGCCCAGCGGCAGCTCGGCGACGCCGACCGCGGCCCGGGCGTGCCTGCCGGCGTCGCCGAACACCTCGCCGAGCAGGTCGGAGGCCCCGTTGATCACGGCGGGCTGGCCGGTGAAGCCGTCGGCGGAGGCGACGAACCCGACCAGCTTGACGACGCGCACGACCTGGTCCAGGCCGACGAGCGCGTCGATGGCGGCCAACGCGTTCAGCGCGCAGGTGCGGGCGTGCGCCTTGGCCTCCTCGGGGCTGACGTCGCCGCCGACCTTGCCGGTGGCCGCGAGCGTGCCCTTGACGAACGGCAGCTGCCCGGACGTGAAGACCAGTTGGCCGGTGCGCACGGCGGGCACGTAGGCCGCGACGGGGGCCGCGACCTCGGGCAGTTCGACACCCAGCTCGGCCAGGCGCGCCGTCCAGCTCATGCCTTGGGCCGCTTCAGGTAGGCGACGTGCTGCTCACCGCTCGGGTTCGGCAGCACGGTGACCAGCTCCCAGCCGTCGTCCCCCCACTGGTCCAGGATCGCCTTGGTGGCGTGGATCAACAGCGGGACGGTCGCGTACTCCCACTTCTGCATGGGCCGCAGCCTAGCGGGACGTTGAATGAGGGCACCCGTCCGAGTACCCCCATTCGTGTCACGCCGTGCTCAGACCCGAGATCGCTTCACATCAGCCAGGAACGCGGCGAACGCCTTCGCGCCGAACTCCAACGTCCCGCCGTCCCGGTTCTTCGTGTCCCGCACCCCGGCGACCCGCTCACCGACCGCCAACTCGACGCACTGGGCGGCGGAAGCGCTCCGGCTGCTCTTACGCCACTCTTGGTTGATCACGAATCTCCTAGCGTGTCCCGCACTGCTCTGATGAGGCTCACGGACTCCTCCGCCGTGAGCGCGAGGCGTGCCGCGTCGTCCCACACGGCCGACAACACCTCGGCATCTTCATCTTCCACCGGAGCCAGACCGGTCAACGCCTCCACATAGGCGGTGAGCGGCTCGTCCGATTCGGCGAACTCCAGCAGGTGCAGGCCACCGGCCTGCGCCTCGTAGGCGCCTCGGCTGTGCGGCAGGACCTGGATCGTCACGTTCGGCAGTCCCGCCGCGGCGACGAGGTGGTCCAACTGCCCGCGCATCACCTCGACACCGCCCACCAACCGCCGCAACGCCGATTCGTCCACCACCGCGTGGAACTCCAGCGGCCTCTCGCCCGCCAGCAGCTTCTGCCGTTCCGACCGCTCGGCGGCGGCGTGCTCGTCCCAGCTGTCGCCGATGATCCGCCTGGGCAGGTCACGGGCGTGCCCGATCACCGACGGGTCGACGTCAGCCACCTCCCAGAGCTGGAGTGCCCGCGTCTTCTCCTCCGGGGTGGCCCCGATGACGTCCAGGACCATCGACAACGCCGGTCAGCGGGCCAGGGCCTCGCCGGACAGCATCCGGGTGATCGTCGGGCGCGACATCCGGGAGGCCTTGACGACCTCGTCCACCTTGAGGCCGGACCGCTCCAGGATCGGGCGGGGTCCGGAGGGCGGTCCGGGGCTGCGCATCTCGACCACGAGCGCGGAGCGGGCGCTCTGGTACTTCGCGATCGACAAGACGGCGCGGGCGCGCCTGGTGTGGGTGGACCGGGAGGAGGTGGTGCGGGAGCCCCAAAGCGTGACGTGACTGGGCGATCACTGCGCGCTAGCTTTGATCACGTGGAAACGTGGCGGATCGTCGCCACCAGCGCGTTCCTGCTGGGCGGGCTGGTGATGATCCTCGTCGGCATGGCCCAGGCGCGGGATCGCAAGGGAGCCAGGCGGTCCGACGTGATGCGGGCGTTGCTGGTCGGGGCGGTGACCGTCGCGGTCGTGGCGGTGTTGATCGCGTACGTGCTGCCGTCGGTCCTGGCCTGGGGCGTCGTCGCGGCGACCGCCATCGGGGTGGTGTTCGTCACCATGTGGGACTGACCGTGGCGGGCGGCGTGGCCAGCGGTTCTCAGGGCGGCGCGCATAGGCTGATCCGGTGAACGGCTGGACCGACGAACTCACCCGGGCGCGGCTGCACGTGGTGACGGGCAAGGGCGGGACCGGCAAGACCACGGTCGCCGCCGCGCTCGCGCTGGCGCTGGCCACCGGCGGGCGGCGCGTGCTGCTGGTGGAGGTCGAGAACCGGCAGGGCATCGCGCAGCTCTTCGACCGCGCGCCGCTGCCGTACTCCGAGGAGCGGATCGCGTCCGCGCCCGGTGGCGGTGAGGTGCGCGCGCTCGCGGTGGACCCCGAGGCGGCGTTGCTCGAGTACCTCGACATGTTCTACAACCTCGGCTTCGCCGGCCGGACGTTGAAGAGGATGGGCGCGATCGAGTTCGCCACCACGTTGGCCCCCGGCCTGCGGGACGTGCTGCTCACGGGCAAGGTCAAGGAGTGCGTGCGCCGCGCGGGCAAGACCGGGCGGCACGAGTACGACGCGGTCGTGCTCGACGCGCCGCCGACCGGTCGGGTGGTCCGGTTCCTGGACGTCACCCGGGCCATGGCCGACCTCGCCAAGGTGGGGCCGATCAAGGGCCAGAGCGACGGCGTGGTCAAGCTGCTGCACTCCGGTGACACGGCGGTGCACCTGGTGGCGCTGCTCGAGGAGATGCCGGTGCGGGAGACGTTGGACGCGGTGGCCGACCTGGACGCCGCGGACCTGCGGCCGGGCGCGGTGTTCGTGAACCGGGTCAGCCAGCCGCGGTTGCCCGCGCGGTCGGTCGCGTCGGCGTCCGAGGGGCGCGTCGACCGCGGCCGGGTGCGGGCCGGGCTGGAGGCGGCGGGCCTGGAGGTGGACGGCGACGTGCTGGACGGGCTGGTCGAGCAGACCGTGGAGCACGCGTTGCGCGTCCGCACGGAGGAACGCGCGAAGGAGAAGCTGGCCGAGGCGGACCTGCCGACGCTGGAACTGCCGGAGGTGACCGACGGGGTGGACGTGGCCGCGCTCTACGAGCTGGCCGAGGTGCTGGTCGGGCGGGGTGTGCGGTGAACCGGCTCGACGTGGACGCGCTGCTGGACGACCCGGCGACCCGGGTGCTGGTGTGCTGCGGGTCCGGCGGCGTCGGCAAGACGACCACGGCGGCGGCGCTGGCCGTGCGGGCCGCCGAGCGCGGCAGGCGTGCCGTCGTGCTGACCATCGACCCGGCGCGCCGGCTGGCGCAGTCGCTGGGCCTCGGCGAGCTGGACAACCAGCCGCGGCGCGTCGAGGTGGAGGGCGTCAAGGGCGAGCTGCACGCGATGATGCTGGACATGCGTCGCACGTTCGACGACATGGTGTGGCAGCACGCCGGCCGTGAGCGGGCCGAGCAGATCCTGGCGAACCCGTTCTACCAGACGATCTCCACGTCGTTCTCCGGCACGCAGGAGTACATGGCGATGGAGAAGCTGGGCCAGCTGGTCGAACGCGACGAGTGGGACCTGGTCGTCGTGGACACGCCGCCGAGCCGGTCGGCGCTGGACTTCCTGGACGCGCCGCAGCGGCTGTCGACGGTGCTGGACGGCAAGCTGATCCGGATGCTGTCGGCGCCCGCCCGGGCGGGCGGGCGCGGCATCCGCAAGATCGTGGGCGCGGGCTTCGGCCTGTTCACCAAAGCCGTGTCCACCATCGTCGGAGGCCAACTCCTGCAGGACGCCTCGACGTTCGTGCAGGCGTTCGACAGCATGTTCGGTGGCTTCCGGCAACGCGCCCAGGCCACCTACGAGCTGCTGCGATCACCCGGAACCGGATTTCTGGTGGTCGCGGCGGCCGAACCGGACGCGTTGCGCGAAGCCAGCTACTTCGTGGAGCGGTTGAGCGCGGAACGGATGCCGTTGACCGGCCTGGTCGCGAACCGGACGCACCCGGTGCTGGCCCCCTTGCCGGCACCAGGCGCGTTGGCGGCGGCGGACCGGCTCGAGCGCACTGGAGACGCTCCGCTGGCTGCCGCGGTGTTGCGGGTGCACGCGGATCGCGTGGCCGTCGCCGATCGGGAGAAGCGACTGCTCGCGCGGTTCACCCGTGCGCACCCCGGTGTTCCGCTGATCGGGGTGCCCGCGCTGCCCACCGACGTGCACGACCTGGACGGCCTGCACGAGATCGGTCGGCGGTTGGCGGGCGAGTAGGGAAGCCCGGCCGGTCAGCCGACCGCGGACTCCTCGTGGTGCTCCTGACGTGCCGTGTCGAGGAGCTCGTGCCATGAGGTGACATCCGGGCGACGCCTCAGCAACGCCCGCCGTTCACGCTCCGTCATACCGCCCCACACACCGAATTCGATCCGGTTGTCCAGGGCCTCGGCAAGGCACTCGGTGCGCACCGGGCATCCCAGGCACACCACCTTCGCCTTGCGCTGCTCGGCGCCGCGAACGAAGAGCTGGTCCGGCTCTTCATCACGGCACGAGGCCTTGATCCGCCAATCCCCCTGCACCTGCTGCATATCCCCCACCTCAGTTCACACAGTGCCCAGAGCTTCTAAATCCGCCACACCCCTGCCGCGGATGCCGTAGGCTCACCATCGAGTGGTCGCGCCGTCGGCTGCTGTCGTGGACAGTGACGGACTGTAGAGCCTTCCGGTTCCACCTCCAACCCTGGGTTGCCCACCTGTTACCTGTCTTGAGTACGAGTACTCATCCTGTGTAATCAACTGTGCGCGATCCGAATCACCCCTTCAGGTGCCGCGTACGCTGACCTGCATGCGAGCCAGGAACGGCGTGCTGAAACTGCTCGGCCTGTGTCTGCTAGCCGGAGTGCTGCTGGCAGGCATGTTGTTCCCTGTCGTCGGCTCGCTGGGGGTGGTGTCGAACAGCGCCAGCGACACGGTCGACAGCATCTCGGCCGACCTGGTCACCACCGACCCGCCGTTGATCTCCACGATCACGGACAAGGACGGCGCGCCGATCGCCTACCTCTACGACCAGTACCGCGTGCTCGTCACGCCCGAGATGATCTCACCGACGATGAAGGCCGCGCTGATCTCCGTCGAGGACCGCCGGTTCTACGAGCACCAGGGCGTGGACTGGCGGGGCACGATCCGGGCCGGGTTGACGAACCAGTTCAGCGGCTCGGTCACGCAGGGCGCTTCGACGCTCACGCAGCAGTACGTGAAGAACTACCTCGTGCACGTCGTCGCGCGCAACAACCAGGTGGAGCAGCAGAAGGCGCAGGAGCAGACGGTCGCGCGCAAGGCGCGCGAGTGGCGCATCTCGTTGCAACTGGAGAGCCAGCTGGGCAAGGAGGAGATCCTCGCCCGGTACCTGAACGTGGTGCCGTTCGGCTCGACGATCTACGGCATCGCGGCGGCGTCGCAGGCCTACTTCAACACGACGGCGGACAAGCTGACCGTGTCGCAGGCGGCGATGCTCGCGGGCATGGTCAACAGCCCGTCCGCGCTGAACCCGGAGGTGTTCCCGGAGAAGGCGTTGGAGCGGCGCAACCAGGTGATCGACAAGATGGTCGAGAACGACAAGCTCTCGCGTGACGCCGCCACCGCCGCGAAGGCCGAACCGCTCGGCCTGGCGACGCCGGTGCGGACGCCGCCCAGCGGGTGCGTCGGCGCGGGGCCGGAGCACGGGTTCTTCTGCTCGTACGCGCTGAACTACTTGGCGCGCAACGGTTTCAGCCAGGAGCAGCTGAAGACCGGCGGCTACACGATCCGGACCACTTTGGACCGCACGATCACCGATCACGCGAAGCGGGCGGCGGAGGCGCAGGTCGCGAAGTCGACCGACGGGATCGCGAACACGATGGCGGTCGTGCGGCCGGGCAAGGAACGGCACGAGGTCGTGGCGCTGGTGGCGAACCGCGACTACGGGCTGAAGGCCGACCAGTTCCAGACCCAGTTCGACCTGCCGTCCGGGGTGGAGAACAAGTTCGGGGCCGGGTCGGTCTACAAGGTGTTCACGGCCGCGGCGGCGTTGGAGAAGGGCATGGGCATCGAGAACACGATGGCCACGCCGAACTCTTACGTGTCGCGGGTGTTCAAGGGCGGTGGGGACAAGTGCCCGCCGACCGGTGAGCCGAACACGCGGTGGTACTGCCTGGGCAACGCGTCGTCGTCGTACCCGGCGCAGATGTCGTTGCAGACGGCGTTGCAGACCTCGCCGAACACCGGGTTCGTGATCCTGGAAGAGCAGCTGGGCATGGACCCGGTGGTGGACATGGCGTCGCGGTTGGGGATGCGCGAGACGATGGCGACGAACATCGCGGGCGTGCGGCCGGACGCGAAGGCGAAGAGCAAGGAGCTGCGGATCTCGCAGACCGAGTTCTACAAGTCCAACGGCGGCAACGCCTCGTTCACGTTGAGCCCGGCGCCGGTGAGCACTTTGGAGCTGGCGAACGTCGCGGCGACGATCATGAGCGGCGGCGTGTGGTGCCCGCCGTCCCCGATCGCCCAGATCGTGGACCGCGCCGGCCAGCCCGTGCCGGTCAACGAGGCGCCGTGCGAGCAGGTCGTGGCCGAGCCCCTGGCGAACGGCCTGGCCGTGGGCATGTCGAAGGACGACCAGGCGAGCGGGACCGCCGCCGGCGCCGCCCGCCAGTTCAAGTGGACCCGGCCGATGCTGGGCAAGACGGGGACGACGGAGGACTACAAGTCGGCCGCGTTCATCGGCGCGACCCCGGACTTCGCCGGCGCCGTGCAGACCTTCAACGACGGCGTCGAACCGCGGGGGATCTGCGTCAACGGCGGCCCACCCCGCTTGTGCGGCAAGGGTGACATCTACGGCGGCACCGTCCCCGCGCGCACGTGGTTCGACACGATGACCAGGGTCCACGAAGGACTGCCGGTGCGCGGCATGCCGGCCGTCGAGGAGCGCTACCTCAAGGGCGGCAGCGAGATCCGCGTGCCCGAGGTGGTCGGCCGGAACGTCAACGACGCCACCCGGATCCTCGAACAGGCCGGCTACAAGGTCTCCGCGCAGAACCGCAACTCCGAGCAGGCCAAGGGCCAAGTCGTCGGCCAAACCCCTCGCGGCAGCGCCCTGAAGGGCACCGTGATCACCCTGCTGGTCTCCACGGGCTACGTCCCCCCGCCACAGGCGACCGACCCACCGACGACCACCGAACCCCAAAACCCGGGCCAAGGCCAACCAACCCGCCCCAACGACCCCATCCGCCCCACCGGCCCACCACAAATCACCATCCCCACCGACCCACCCCGCCGCTAACCCCCACCCCACCCGCTCCCGCCCTCCTCAGCCTGCCGCGTGCCGCAACCCGGGCGAGGCGGCGCAGCCCCACGGCGTGGCAGCCGCGAGACGTGGCACCAGGGCGCACGTGACCCGCAGCCGGGTCTGCCCCGCAGCCTCGATGGCCCGACTCGGCACGGCACCGGCACGGCGACGCTGTGGCTGTGATAGCGAGACGCAGAGCGGACGTGGCGACAGTCCGCGAGGCGCGTGGTGCCAGCGGGCCGATTGCGAGGGCATGGCGAGCGGGCACCATGCCGTGCCAGCTTGTGGCATCCAGTCGCGCGGCCGACTCACACTGCGGTCCTGCCTGCGTCCGGACGATCAGCCCGTCTCCGCCGAACACCCGGCTCCGTTCCGCCCCGTTCCCTCGTGGCTAGTCACAGCCGCAGCCGCAGTGGCAGTGGCAGTGGCAGCAGTGACGGGGATGGCTGGGGTGGTGGGCGGTGGTCGGAGGGTAGTGGGGTGGTCTCGAGGCTCCGCTGGTTTTCAACCGAGGTACGAGAACGGTGTTTCCGTACATTTTCGGGCGATGTTCACCCAATCGTGTTTGGTCTGACCGTTCTCGACCTCGAGTGTGGGGTGCTGAGCCGCAGCACCCCACGACCTGCGACCTTAGATCAGCTTGGCCTTGACCGCAGCGGCAACTCGGCCGCCGTCCGCGCGGCCCGCCACCTGGGCGTTGACCGCCTTCATGACCTGGCCCATCTGCCGCTGGCCGGGCTTCTCGCCGAGCTGCTCGGCCACCTGGGCGACCGCGGCGTCGACCAGGGTTGCCAGCTCGGCGTCGCCAAGCTGCGCCGGCAGGTACGCCTCCAGGATCTTGGACTCGGCCTGCTCCAACTCCGCCTGCTCGGTGCGGCCCGCGCCGGCGAACGCCTCCGCCGCTTCCTTGCGCTTCTTCACCTCACGGGTGATGACCTTGAGCACCTCGTCGTCACCGAGCTCGCGAGCGCTCTTGCCGGAGACCTCTTCGGTGGTCAGGGCGGCCAACGTCATCCGCAGCGCGCCTGCCCGGACCGTCTCCCGGCCCTTGATCGCCGCCGTCAGGTCCGCCTGCAACCGCGCCTTCAACTCCGCCATGAGCCGGAACGGTACCGGGAAGCCCGTCTCACCCCGAATCGGTTAACCCCCTACCCTCGACAACGTGAACACGCTCGGCCGAACGCTGCTTGCCACGACCGCCCTCGGCACCGCCACGCTCGCTTACGCGGCGGGCATCGAGCGGAGGCGGTGGACGTTGCGCGAGGCGACAGTGCCGGTGCTCGCGCCCGGCTCGTCGCCGCTGCGGGTGCTGCACATCTCGGACCTCCACATGATGCCGGGCCAGAAGTCCAAGCAGCGGTGGGTCGCCGCGCTGGACGAGCTGGAGCCGGACCTCGTCGTGAACACCGGCGACAACCTGGCGCACAAGCAGGCCGTGCCGGCGGTCGTGCGCGCGCTCGGTCCGCTGCTGAGCCGTCCCGGCGTGTTCGTGTTCGGCAGCAACGACTACTACGCGCCGCGCCCGAAGAACCCGGCCCGCTACCTGCTGCCGTCGGCGAAGACGCGGCGGATCCACGGCATCCCGCTGCCGTGGAAGGACCTGCGCGCGGCGATGGTCGAACGCGGCTGGCTGGACCTGACGCACGCGCGCCACCGGTTCGAGGTGAACGGCCTGGAGGTCTTCGCCGCGGGCCTGGACGACCCGCACCTCAAGCGCGACCGGTTCGACGAGATCAGCGGCCCGGTGCCGGACGTCCCGCTGCGCCTCGGCGTGACGCACTCCCCCGAGCCGCGCGTGCTGGACCCGTTCGCCGCAGAGGGCTACGACCTGGTGCTGGCGGGCCACACGCACGGCGGCCAGCTGCGCATCCCGGGCTACGGCGCGATCGTGACGAACTGCGAACTGGACCGGTCGCGTGCGCGCGGCGTCTCGCGGTGGGGCGCGCACATGTGGCTGAACGTGTCGGCCGGCCTGGGCACGTCGCCCTACGCCCCGGTCCGCTTCGCGTGCCCGCCGGAGGCGAGCCTGCTGACCTTGGTCCCGCGTCCCGTTGACGCAGGTCAGGACCTGTCCGACGCGAAAAGGGATACCCGGTTCGGAGTGGGTGGGAACGTCAGGTAGAGTTCTCCTCGTTCGAGAGCAAGCCGGGGTGTGGCGCAGTTTGGTAGCGCGCTTCGTTCGGGACGAAGAGGTCGCAGGTTCAAATCCTGTCACCCCGACACAGTTCAGGGCCTGTCCGAGAAGTATTCGGACAGGCCCTGAGTCGTCTTCGGTGTAGCTCTGCGCGGGGCGGCTCGTTGGAGGCCGATGCGGGCGCAGGTGTGAGGCTTGTGGGTGTGGTCGGACTGACGAAGAGTGGCTGGCTGGCGCGTCACGGGTGGTGAGGCCGTGACGCGCGCGGCTCTGCTGGGTCGGGTGGGCCCGACGCGGTTCACACGCCCCGCAGTGGCGGGTACGGCTGGTCCGGTTCGTTCTGCTTGTTGAGGTCCCTGGCTTCCTGGAGTTGGTCCTCCAGGGTGACGATGCGGCACGCGGCGTCGAGGCTCATGCCCTGGTCGACCAGTTCCCTGACCCGGGAGGCCAACCGGAGTTGGTACCGGGAGTAGCGGCGGTGGCCGCCTGACGAGCGCTCCGGCTCGATCAGCTTCGCCTCGTCAAGGCCCCGCAGGAAACCCGGCGTGGTGCCGAGCATCTCCGCGGCTCTGCCCATCGTGAAGGCGGGGTAGTGGTCGTCGTCCAAGTTGTCAGCCGCCAGTCGCGGCTCGTTCGTTTCTGGGTTCATCGCACCTCCGCGCCACGAGGGGCCCGGTGCCGTTTGTCGGCACCGGGCCCCAGGGTTATGGGTTCCCACCATCCGGCCTCGCGGCCGGTTTACCGTGTCCGCGTCATCCGCCCGTACAGCGGCGGAGACTGCGTGGATCGCGTTTGCGTAACCGGAGACCACCTTCCAATCTTTCTGGACTGCGGTACCCACCTGGCCCGACTTCGGCCTGAGGCAGGCGATCCGATGGTGTTCTGCCCTTCCCTTCTTCCTGGTTCTCGACTTGCTCGCCACTCGTTTCGGCGGTCGGCACCGGACTTCTCGCGCGCTCCGGCTCACCTCGTCGACCGCCCGGTCACCGCGCTGGAACCCCTTCTACTGATCGGCTCCAGCTCGCCTGACCGCCTTGCCACCGCATCACGGGTAGTTCGTCATCTCCCGTGCCGATCTGACGTTCTCTCTCGTACAAGGAGAACACTACACACGTCGGGGGGCGAATGTCTACTCCCGCGATCACAGATTTACTCGTTCGGATGGCTACGACTGCCTGACCTGCCCAGACGTCAATCGCGCCTCTCGGATCTCCTCGCTCGGCCACTGGCTCGCCCACGCGGACGACACCTCCTGGCACTCGCGGTTGGCCGGGGTGGGCGCCTGGATCCCGATCAGGTCGTCCACGGTGAAGCCGGACGAGCGCAGCAGCCGCAGCACCTCGCCGTGCGGCAGGGGAAGTCGAGGCCGATTCGGCCTGCATCTCGCGGGCGGTGTCGAGCCGGCGGGCCGAGATGTCGATGCCGACGGGCGGGCGCCCATCCTGGCCGGCCACGCCGACACGTAGGCGGTGCCGCAGCCGAGTTCGACGACGTCCATCCCGGACACGTCCGGCGGCAGGGCCGAGACCTCGGACTCGGGGGTGGCCCACAGGCCCCGGCGCGGTTCGGTCTTCGACCAGTGCTCGCGCGTCAGGGGGCCGTGCGCGGCGGCGGCGTTGTCTTCCCAGTGACGGCGGTTGAGTTCCGCGTGGTCGATCGTGTGCCCATTGGAGCGGGTGGCGCGGCGGACGCCGAACCGATTTCCGGTCGGGTGGCGGTCGGGAGGGTCCGCTGATCCCCCCGACCGCGCCGACCGGACGTCACTTCACGTGCGGTCGCAGCTCCGCGAGGCGCCGGAGGAGTTCGCCGACCTCGTTCCAGTCGAGCTTCGCGGACTCGCCGGGCGGGGTGTGGATGCAGACGTTGCCCTCTTCGGTGAGCGACACCTCCAGCGTGCGCCGACGACCCAGGGCGTCGGTGCACCCGACGCGACCGCCCTGCCGAACCGTGTTCTCGATCATCGGTCAGACCTCCCTGCGCTGCCACCCGTGTAACCCGTGATTCGTTCGGACCAACGAGGACGTTACGAACTACTCCCCGCTGTTTCTTAATTCGCCGGACCCGGCGTGTCGCGAGGGCCTGTCACGTTCCGTTAACCCGATCGAGTGAAGGTTGTCGATCTAAGTGACGTTGAGTAACGACCAGCGGAGACGGGACGACGACGAGTCGACAAGTCCGATTGGCGTCCACCACCGCCGGCAGGGAGATGCGCATGACGACCGACACCGCCACCAGGAGCTGGGTCCCGATGATCGCCTGGGCGCAGGTCACGATCGGTTTGACCGGTCTGGTCGGGGTTCTGGCCTCGCCGCTCGCGGCCCTCGTCGTCGCCGTGATCACCGTGCCGATCGCCGCGGCCTGCCGTGCCCTCGTCCGGGCGTCGCGCAAGCTGGACCGGATCATGGCCGAGGAGCTCGACCGCTGAACCGCCCTGCCCGGTGACCTTCCGTGGCCGAATCGCTCTCACGCACCGTGAACGCGGCGCGGCATGATCGTGGACATGGGAGACGTGCGGCGCGTGTACGGGGCCGGTGACCTGGCGGCGTTACCGGTGTTCGCCGGTGGTTTCATCAACTTCGGCTACTGGGCGGGCATCCCGCTGGACGGCGGGCTGACCGTCGAGCAGCGGATCGCCTCGCAGCAGGCCCTGTACGACCTGGTCGTGACCGCGCTCGGGATCGGACCGGGCGACCGGGTGATCGAGGTCGGCTCGGGGCGCGGCCTGGGCGCGCGTCGCGTCCTGAGCCGCGGGCCGGCGGTGGTCCGGGGCGTCGACCTGGTGCCGGAGCAGGTCGCGCGGGCGGCGGAGGCCAACGACGACCCGCGCGCGGCGTTCGTCCAGGGCGCGTGCGACGACCTCCCGTTCCCCGACGCGTCGTTCGACGCCCTGCTGTCCGTGGAGGCCGCGCAGCACTTCGAGGACGTCCCGGGGTTCGCGCGCGAGAGCGCCCGCGTGCTCGCGCCGGGCGGGCGGTTGGCCGTCACCACGTTCTTCACCAGGACGGATGACGCGGGGGCGCGGCTGGCCGAGCTGCTGGAGACGTTCGCCTCCGGCCTCGACCGCGCCCACCGCGTCGACGACGTGGTGCGCGACCTGCGTGGGGCCGGGTTCGCCGAGGTCACCGCGCGCGCCATCGGCGAGCACGTGTGGCGCGGCCTGGACCGGTGGCTCGAACTGGGCCCGCGCCCCGACCACTGGGACCGCAACTGGTTGCGCGCCGCCGAGCGGGGTCTCGTGGACTACTACCTGGTCACCGCGCGGAAGCCGGCAGGATCGGGTGTGTGACGACGCACCCGACCGCCGAAGTGCCCGACCCGCTGTTCGCCGACGCCGAGGCCGAAGCCCGCTGGCGGGCCCGCTTCACGGCACCGCGCGTGAGCCTGCCGGGGTGGGCCGACGACGCGCCCGACCGCAGCCTGTACCTGTCGAACTCCAGCGGCGTGTGGGAGATCTACGCCTGGGACCGCGCGAGCGACACCCACCGCAAGGTGACCGACCGCCCGAACGGCACGTCGCACGGCGCGCTCAGCCCCGACGGCGCCGCGATCTGGTGGTTCGCCGACACCGACGGTGACGAGTTCGGCACGTGGGTCAGCGAGCCGTTCAAGCCGGGTGACGGCCCGAAGCCCGCCGTCGACGGCGTGCCCGCGGGCTACCCGGCCGGGTTGGAGATCGGGCACGAGGTCGTCGCGGTCGGCACGTCCACCGACGACGGCACCACCGTTTACGTGGCGCGCGGCGGCGGGCCGGCCGAGGTGGTCTACGCGCACGAGAACGACGGCGGCGTGTCGGCGTTGTCCAAGGACGAGACGCTGGTCGTGCTGTCGCACTCCGAGCACGGCGACAACCGGCACGCGGCGCTGCGCGTGATCACCCCGTCAGGTGAAAAAGTCACTGAGAAGTGGGACGGGCCGGGGAAGGGCCTGGACGCGATCGCGTTCAGCCCGGTGCGCGGCGACAACCGGCTGCTGGTCGGGCACGAGCGGCGCGGCAAGGACGAGCTGCTGATCTGGGACGTCGCGGCGGACACCGAGACCGAGGTCGTGATCGACCTGCCGGGCGAGATCAGCGCCGACTGGTACCCGGACGCGCGGTCGCTGCTGGTCCTGCACACGTTCCAGGCGCGCAACACCCTGCACCGCTACGACCTGGGGACCGGCGTCCTGTCGGCGTTGGACACCCCGCACGGCACGGTGGGCGGCGCGAACGTGCGGCCCGACGGCGCGGTGGAGTACTCGTGGTCGTCGGCCGGGCAGCCGGGGGTGGTGCGGGTGCTGGACGTGGACGGCGACGAGCGCGTGCTGCTGGAGCCGCCCGGCCACAAGGCGCCGCCGTCGGTCGACCTGACCGACGTGTTCGTGGGCGACGTGCACGCCCTGGTCGCGCGGCCGGCCGGTGCGCCCGACGGTCCGCTGCCGACGGTGTTCCACCTGCACGGCGGGCCGCACTCGGCGGACGAGGACCGGTTCTCCGCGTACCGCGCGGTGTGGCTGGACGCCGGGTTCGCCGTGGTGCACGTGAACTACCGCGGGTCCACCGGGTACGGGTCGAAGTGGCGTGACGCGATCGAGGGCCGGCCGGGGTTGACCGAGCTGGAGGACGTGGCGGCGGTGCACGAGTGGGCCGTCGGGTCCGGGTTCGCCGACCCGGCGAGGTGCGTGGTCAACGGCGCGTCGTGGGGCGGGTACCTGTCGCTGCTGGCGCTGGGCACGCAGCCGGAGCGGTGGGCGGCGGGTGTCGCGGGCGTGCCGGTGGCGGACTACCTGGCCGCTTACGAGGACGAGATGGAGCCGCTGCGCGCGTTCGACCGGGCGTTGTTCGGCGGTTCGCCGGAGGAGGTGCCCGACCGGTACCGCGAGTGCTCGCCGTTGACGTACGTGGACGCGGTGCGCGCGCCCGTGCTCGTGCTGGCGGGGGAGAACGACCCGCGCTGCCCGATCCGGCAGATCGACAACTACCTGGAGCGGCTGGCGGCGCGCGGGGCGGCGTACGAGGTGTACCGGTACGACGCCGGGCACGGGTCACTGGTGGTCGCCGAGACGATCCGGCAGACGGCCGCCGAAGTCGCTTTCGTGCAGCGCGTGCTCTAGGAGCGGCGGGCCCGGCGCTCGCCGCGAGGACGGTGCCGGCGCTCGTC
Source organism: Actinosynnema sp. CA-299493 (assembly GCF_050946825.1). Lineage (NCBI taxonomy): Bacteria > Bacillati > Actinomycetota > Actinomycetes > Pseudonocardiales > Pseudonocardiaceae > Actinosynnema > Actinosynnema sp. CA-299493. Next base: position 281,558 of record NZ_CP191993.1, on the reverse strand, counting down.
GCGAGGGCGGTGCCGCAAGGACGGTGCCGTGGGGCCGGCGCTCGCCGCGAAGGCCGTGCTGCGCAGGAGTCCCCGCCCAAGGGACCCCTGGTTTGATTTTACCGGCGGGGTACGACATTTTCGGGGGCCACCGGAGGTCCGGTGGCCCCCGTGAGGGCGACACCCGCGGCGCGGGGTGGGAGTGGTGGTCAGGCTTGTTGGGCCTGCCACATCCAGTGGGCCTGCTCGAAGTTCTTCGTGATCTCGATCAGCAGGTCCTGGGTGACGAGGTCGGACTTGTCGGTCTCGTCGATCCGCTCGCGCAGCCGGCCGATCAGCTCGCCCAGCGCGGTGACGACGGCGGCGACGACCTCGTCCTCCTTCAGCCAGCCGCCGGGGAAGTCCGGCACGCCCGAGCCCGCCGCCACGGTCTTCGCCTTGCCGTCCGGCGAGATGCCGAGCGCGGCGGCCCGTTCGGCCACCTCGTCGGTGTACGTGCGGGCGGTCGTGACGAGGTCGTCCAGTTGGAGGTGGACGCTGCGGAAGTTCTTGCCGACGACGTTCCAGTGCGCCTGCTTGGCCACCAGGGACAGGTCGACCAGGTCGACCAGGGTGGACTGGAGCACCGCACCGACCGACGCCTTGTCCGCGTCGGACAGCGGGCTGCTGATCGGAGACTTCTGGGACTTGCTCATGGGTCTGACGCCTCCTCAAACGGTGGTCGTGAGAGCCACTTCGATGTTGCCTCGCGTGGCGTTGGAGTACGGGCAGATCTGGTGCGCGGCGGCGGTCAGCCGCTCGGCCACGGCCTGCTCGACGCCCGGGATGTGCGCCGCCAGCTCGACGGCCAGCTGGAAGCCGCCGCTGCCGTTCGCGCCGAGGTCGACCTTGGCGGTCACCGACGTCTCGCCGACCTTGACCTTGGCCTGCCGCGCGGCGACCTTCAGCGCGCTGTGGAAGCACGCCGCGTAGCCGGCCGCGAACAGCTGCTCGGGGTTGGTCATCTCGCCGCCGGGGCCGCCCAGCTCCGCGGGCGTGGAGAGCTGCTCGTCGATCACCCCGTCGGAGGAGCGGACCTCGCCGTTGCGACCGTCCCCGACTGCGATGGCTTCCGCGGTGTAGAGCACCTGCATGTGAACGCTCTCCTTCGAGCTGGTGGTCGAGCCCGTCGATCAGCTCAACACCCGGCCGAAGCCGAACCACACCCGGTGGTGTGGCAGCTCACGCCCCCCTCACACTTACCCGCTCAGCCCGCCCTCGACACGGCGAACTCGGCCACCTGTCGCCCGATCGTGCGGAGTTGGTCGGCCACGGACGGCACCGTGCAGCCGCCTTCGAGGTCGAACTCGACCTCGCGCGAGTTCACCGCCGCGCCCAGCGGCGTCGGCCAGCCGCGCAGGGCGTGCACGATCGAGCGCAACGCGGTCAGCGTGGTCACCGACGCCTGCCACCCCTGGGCCGTGGCCACGCAGCCGACCGCGCGGCCGTCCAGGTAGGGGCGGTCGTCGCCGCGCAGGTCCTCGATGTAGTCCAGGGCGTTCTTGACCAGGCCGGACACCGTGCCGTGGTAGCCGGGCGAGACGAGCACGACGCCGTCCGCGCCGCGCAGCGCCTCGACGAGCCGGCGCGCGTTGTCCGTGCGGTCCGGGATGGCCGGGTCGTAGAACGGGAGCACCAGGTCGGGTCCGGAGACCTCGACGACCTTCGCGCCCGCGTCCACGGCGCCCTCCAGGGCGATCCTCATCGCGCGCTCGGACTGCGAGTTGGGGCGGAGGGATCCGCCGATGCCCACCACGGTGACCGTCATGGTGTCCGATCCTGCCACCTGGACCTAACTGGAGGTCCACTCGCTCGCCGCAGCCCTTACCGGCTAGTAACGTACGTCTCATGTCGAAGCTCGCCGAGTCGATCCCCCCCGGTGTCCTGGCCGGTGCCCTGCGCTTCGTGTTCGGCCTGCCCGCGCCGCTGCGCAGGCTGATCGCCGGACCTCCCGTCACGGTGGACGGCCAGCGGCTGCACCCGGAGGCCCAGCTGCTGCTGAGGTTGCAGCGGCTCAGCGGCGAGGACTGGCAGACGACCACGCCCGCCGCGAACCGCCTGGCGCTGACCCGCAGCAACGCCCTGGTGCGCGGTCCCGTCATCGGTGGCGTGGCGGTGCGCCCGCTGTCGCTCGACGGCGTCGGCGCGCGGTTCTACGAGCCGACCGGACTGGCCGCCGGCTCGCCGCTGCTGGTCTTCTACCACGGTGGCGGATGGGTCAGCGGCGACCTGGACAGCCACGACAACCTGTGCCGGTTCCTCGCCGTCGAGGGCGGGGTGCGGGTGCTGTCGGCCGACTACCGGCTCGCGCCGGAGCACCCGTTCCCGGCGGCGGCGGACGACGCGCGGACGGCGTTCGAGTACGCGGTGGCGCACGCCGACGAGCTGCGGATCGACCCGCGGCGGATCGCGTTGGGCGGTGACAGCGCGGGCGGCAACCTGGCGGCGGTGACCGCGCTGCACGCGGGCGAGGTGAAGCCGGTGTTCCTGCTGCTGTTCTACCCGGCGGTGGACGCGTCGGTGCGGCGGCGGTCGCGGGAGCTGTTCGGCAACGGGTTCTTCCTCACCGACCAGAAGATGGACTGGTTCCTGGACCACTACGCGCCGTCACGCGACACGCACACCGATCCGCGGCTGTCGGTGCTGCTGGCGGAGGACCTGAGCGGGCTGCCGCCGACGTACCTGGCGACGGCCGGGTTCGACCCGCTGCGGGACGAGGGCGAGGCGTTCGCGGAGAAGCTGGCGGAGCAGGGCGTGCCGGTGGTGCTGCGGCGGTACGAGGGGTTGTTCCACGGTTACGCGAACATCCTCGGCGTCGGTGGCGTGTTCCGGGAGGCGGTGGCGGAGGCGGTCGGGTCGCTGCGCACCGGGTTGGCGCTGGCCAACACGCGGCAGGACATCCCCGAGACCGCGTGACGCCGGAGACCGCGTGACGGCGAGGACAGGGCCGCCCGGACGGATCCGGACGGCCCTGTCGGGACGTGCACTGTCAGGGGTGCACGAGTCGGGGTGGCACGAGTCGGATTGGCGCGGATCGGGGTGGCGCGGTCACCGGCCGAAGGCCGCCGCGATCTTGTCGCCGGTCTCCTTGTCGATGGAGCGCCAGTACTCGAACACGCGCTCCAGCACCGGCTCGGACACGCCGTTCGACGCGTGCCCGATCACGGTCCGCACGAGGCGCTCGCGCTGGCCCTCGTCCATCACCTCGCGGATCAGGGTGCCCGCCTGGCCGAAGTCGTCGTCCTCCGCGTGCAGCTTGTAAGCCGAACGGGTGACCACGTCCTCGACGCCGTAGGACGACGCCACCTCGCCGGCCGCCTCGGCGGACGCGTGCGGGCCGCCGTAGGAGTTCGGCGCGTACACCGGGTCGGCGGCGTTCGCGAACCGCATCGCGCCGTCCTTGGAGTACGAGTGGACCGGCGACTTCGGCCGGTTCACCGGCAGCTCGTTGTAGTTCGCGCCGATCCGGTACCGGTGGGCGTCCGGGTAGGAGAAGATCCGGCCGATCAGCATCCGGTCCGGCGACGTGCCGATGCCGGGCACCAGGTTCGTGGGCTCGAACGCGGCCTGCTCGATCTCCGCGAAGTAGTCCGCCGGGTTGCGGTCGAGCACGAGCTTGCCCACCTCGATCAGCGGGTAGTCGGCGTGCGGCCACACCTTGGTCAGGTCGAACGGGTTGAAGCGGTACGTCGCGGCGTCCGCGTAGGGCATCACCTGCACGCGCAGCGTCCACGACGGGAACTCGCCGCGCTCGATGGCGTGCCACAGGTCGGCGCGGTGCGCGTCGGCGTCCTCGCCGGCGATCCTCGCGGCCTCCTCCGACGTCAGGGTCTCGATGCCCTGGTCGGTCTTGAAGTGGTACTTCACCCAGAAGCGCTCGCCGGCGGCGTTCTCCCACAGGTACGTGTGCGAGCCGTAGCCGTTCTGGTGGCGCCAGGTCTTCGGGATGCCGCGGTCGCCCATCAGCCACGTCACCTGGTGCGCGGTCTGCGGTTGCAGCGTCCAGAAGTCCCACTGCATGTCGTGGTCGCGGCGGCCGGTGTCGGCGCGGCGCTTCTGCGAGCGGATGAAGTCCGGGAACTTGATCGGGTCGCGCAGGAAGAACACCGGGGTGTTGTTGCCGACGAGGTCGTAGTTGCCTTGCGCGGTGTAGAACTTCAGCGCGAAGCCGCGCGGGTCGCGCCAGGTGTCGGGCGAGCCGAGCTCGCCGGCGACGGTCGAGAAGCGCAGCAGCGTCTCGGTCTTCACGCCGGGCTGGAAGAGGGCCGCCTTGGTGAAGCGGCTGACGTCCTCGGTCGTCTCGAAGTAGCCGAACGCACCGCCACCTTTGGCGTGCACGACCCGCTCGGGCACCCGTTCCCGGTTGAACTGGGCGTTCTTCTCGATCAGGTAGTGGTCCTGGAGCAGGATCGGGCCGTTGGCGCCGAGGGTCAGCGAGTGGTCGTCGCTCGCGACCGGGATGCCCGCGTTGGTGGTGGTGGGACGCGCTTCCGTCACGCTGGTAGCTCCTTCTGAGGGGGTCGGCAGTCAGGGCGCATGGCAGTCCGGGCAGAGTCCCCAGAACAGGACCTCCGCCTCGTCCACGGTGAAGCCGGCCGCGTTCGAGGGCTCCAGGCAGGGCGCGGCGCCGTGGACGCAGTCGACGTCCTCGGTCCGGCCGCAGTCCCGGCACACGAGGTGGTGGTGGTTGTCGCCGGTCCGCGTCTCGTACCGCGCCGGGTGGCCGGCGGGTTCGATCCGGCGCAGCAACCCGGTCCGCGCGCACGCGTGCAGCACGTCGTAGACGGCTTGCGTCGACACGGACCCCAACCTGGCCCGCACGCCCGCGGCGACCGCTTCGGCCGTGGCGTGGGGGTGCTCGGCGAGCCAGTCGAGCACCGCGACCCGGGGCGCGGTGACGCGCAGCCCGGCGTCCTTGAGCAGCTCGCGAGGTCCTGGGGTCATGGCTCCACCACTCCACCACGCTTTCTGGAACAGGTCAAGAAAACGAACGGTTAAACGTGTTGCCCCGGCGGGTGAAGATGGGCACGTGAACGTCTCCCGCTACCTGGCCGTCCTCCGAACGCCGCGCGTGCCCGGCTTCATGCTGTTGATGCTGCTGGCACGCGTGCCCCCGACGGCGGCGGGCATGACGATCACGATGCACGTCCTCCTCGCCCTGGACCGAGGTTACGGCGCGGCGGGCCTGGTCGGCGCGGTCAGCACGATCGGCATCGCGGTGGGCTCGCCGCTGATGGGCCACCTGGTCGACCGGCGCGGTCTGCGCGCGATGCTGGTGCTGTCGATGGTCACCGAGGGCGTCTTCTGGTTCGTCGCCCCGCTGCTGTCCTACGAGGTGCTGCTCGTCACGTGCTTCATCACCGGCATCACCGTGATGCCCGTGATGTCGCTGGGCAGGCAGATCCTGACCGCGCTCGTGCCGGAGGACCGCAGGCGCACCGCGCTCGCGATGGACTCGATGGCCGTCGAGCTCTCGTTCATGGCCGGGCCGGCGCTGGGCGTGGCGCTCACCACGCAGGCGTCGAGCCGGACGGCGATGTGGGCGATCGGCGCGTCCATGGTCCTGATCGGCGCGATCCTCTGCGCGGTGGACCCGCCGGTGCGGCGCGAGGGCGAGACCGCCGGCGCGCGGGTGCCCCGGCGGGAGTGGTTGGACGGCCGGCTGCTCGGCGTGCTGATCAGCGCGGGCGGCGCGACGTTCGTGCTGTCGGGCGTCGAGGTGTCGGTGGTGGCGTCGATGCGCGGGCTCGGGCTGACCGGGTGGACCGGCGCGATGATCGTGGTGATGTGCGTGGCGTCGTTGGCGGGCGGTTTCCTGTACGGCGGGCTGACGCGCGTGCCGCCGTTGTGGGCGCTGATGGGCGGCATGGGGGTGCTGGCCGTGCCGATCGGCCTGTTCGGCTGGTCGCCGTGGTGGCTGGCGCTGGCGCTGGTGCCGACGAACTTCCTGTGCGCGCCGACGATCACCGCGACGGGCGAGCTGATCACGAAGCACGCGCCGGCGTCCGCGCGCGGCGTGGCGATGGGCTTGCAGAGCTCGGCGTTCACGCTGGGCGTGGCGCTGGGCGCGCCGGTCGCCGGTGTCGTGATCGACCACTCGTCGCCGGCGTGGGGCTTCGCGGTGGCGGGCGTCGGCGCGGTCGTGATCGCGGCGGGCACGGTGGTGCTGGGCCGTCACGTCCGCGCTTCACACCAGGTCGCGTAGGGCCTGGTAGAGGCGGTCGATGGCGGGGCGGGCCCGGGCGTAGTGGCGGACGGCGTCCGGGTCGGGCGAGATCGTCCTCACCGGCTCGACCAGGTCGGCGGCGATGGTCAGCGACCCGATCTCGCCCAGCGCCCGCCAGGCGACCAGGGCCGCGCCGACGCCGGAGCCCTCGCTGTCGTCGGCCAGTTCCAGGTCCAGGCCCAGCGCGGACGCCAGCACGGTCGCCCACAGGTCGCTGCGGAACGCGCCGCCGGTCACCCGGACCGCGTGCACCTCCGCCACCGAGCGCACCGCGTCCAGCACCAGCGCCAACTGCTGCGCGACGCCCTCGACCAGCGCACGGGTGATCTCGGCCCGCCCGTGCTCGCGCCGCAGCCCGATCACCGCCGACGTCGCGTCCGCGTCCCACCACGGCGCGCGCTCGCCCAGCAGGTACGGCAGCGCGGTCACGCCGGCCGCGCCGACCGGCACCCCGGCGGCCTCGTCGAGCAGGTCGCCCACGTCCACGCCGAACGTCTCGGCGGCCCACTGCGCCACCACACCACCGTTGCTGACCGCACCGCCGAGCACCCACAGCCCCTCGGCGACGGCGTAGCAGAAGACCCGCCCCTGCTCGTCCACCGCCGGTGACGAGCGCACCACCCGCAGCGCGCCGCTCGTGCCCAGCGACACCGCCGCCACACCCGGCACGACCGCGCCGACGCCGAGGTTCGCCATCGGCCCGTCGCCGCCGCCCAGCACGACCGGCAGGCCGGCGGGCAGGCCGGGGACGTCCAGCGTCAGCGGGAACGAGTCGACCGGCGCGCGCAGCTCCGGGAGCTGGTCGGCGCGGACGCCGGCGAAGTCCAGCGCGGTCGGGTGCCAGTCCAGCGCCACGAGGTCCATCAAGCCGGTCGCGGACGCCGACGAGTGCTCGGTCACCAGCTCGCCGGTCAGCTGGAGCGCGACGAAGTCCTTGAGCCCGCACCACCGCGCGGCGGAGAACCCCTGGTCGTGGAACCACGCCAGCTTCACCAGCGGCGACATGGTGTGGATCGGGGTGCCGGTCGCGCGGTGCAGCGCGATCCCCTCGGCCGTGCCGCGCAGCCGCGCCGTCTGCTCCAGGGCGCGGTTGTCCGCCCACGACAACGACGGCGTGACGGGCGTGCCCGAGGCGTCCAACCCGACCAGGGTGTGCATCGCGCCGGTCAACGACAGCGCCCGCACGGTGAGCCCCCGCGCCGCGACCTCGCGCAACGCCCGCAGCGCCGCGGCCCACACCTCGACCGGGTCGTGGGTCGCCTCGCCGGAGGGCGTGGTGCGCATCGGGTAGCCGTGCTCCGCCGATGCCACCACGCCCGCGTCCCGGTCCACCGCGATGACCTTGGTCGACGTCGTCCCCAGGTCGATCGCGAGCACTACCTCAGCCATGGGGGTGAACCTACAGCCGGGCGGCCAGCTCCTCGGCGATCTCGTAGGTGTTCAGCGCCGCACCCTTGCGCAGGTTGTCGCCGCACACGAAGAAGTCCAGCGTGTTCGGGAAGTCCAGCGCCTGCCGCACCCGGCCCACGTAGGTCGGGTCGCCGCCGACCACGTCCGCCGGCGTGGGGAACTCCTTCGCCGCCGGGTCGTCCACCAGCACGAGGGACGGCTGGGCCTCGAAGAGCTCGTGCGCCTGCTGGACGGTCACCTCGCGGGCGAACGTCGCGTGCACCGCGAGCGAGTGCGTCGTCACCACGGGCACGCGCACGCAGGTCGCCGACACCTTCAGGTCCGGGATGCCCAGGATCTTGCGGGACTCGTTGCGGACCTTCAGCTCCTCGCTGGTCCACCCCTCGTCCTTCAGGGAACCGGCCCACGGCACCACGTTGAACGCCAGCGGCGCGGGGAACGGCGAGTCCGACACCGGCAGGCCGGCGGCCTCCAGCGTCTCGCGCACGTCGCCCGCGCGCACGCCGACCTCCTTGCCCGCCAACGCCGAGATCTCCGCGTACAGCCGGTCGATCGCCGCCTGCCCGCCGCCCGACGCCGCCTGGTAGGACGCCACGACCAGCTCGCGCAGCTCGAACTCCCGGTGCAGGGCGCCCAGCGCGGCCATCATCGACAACGTCGTGCAGTTCGGGTTCGCGATGATGCCCTTGGGGCGCACGCCGATCTGGTCGGCGTTCACCTCCGGCACCACCAGCGGCACGTCGGGGTCCATCCGGAACGCGCCCGAGTTGTCCACCGCGACCGCGCCCTTCGACGCGGCGATCGGCGCCCACTCGGCCGACACCTCGTCCGGCACGTCGAACATCGCGACGTCCACGCCGTCGAACGCCTCCGGCGACAGGGCCACCACGGTCAGCTCTTCGCCGCGCACGGTGATCTTCTTGCCCGCCGAGCGCGCGGACGCGATCAGCCGGACCTCGCCCCACGGCACGGACTCCCGGCCGTTCATGATGTCGACCATGACGGTGCCGACGGCGCCGGTGGCTCCCACGAGAGCCAGGACAGGGCCTCGCGAGGCACCAGGGTTCGCGCTCATCGTCCACTCCCCGCGTACACCACGGCCTCTTCGTCGCCGCCGAGCTCGAACGCGTCGTGCAGGGCGCGCACCGCGTCGTCGAGCTGCGTGTCGCGGCAGATGACCGAGATCCGGATCTCCGAGGTGGAGATGATCTCGATGTTGACGCCGGCCGCGGCCAGCGCCTCGCAGAACTGCGCGGTCACGCCGGGGTGCGAGCGCATGCCCGCGCCGACCAGCGACACCTTGCCCACGTGGTCGTCGTAGAGCACCTGGTCGAAGCCGATCTCCTCGCGCGACTTCTCCAACGCGGCGACCGCGCGCGGTCCGTCGTCCTTCGGCAGGGTGAACGTGACGTCGGTGCGGCCGGACACGGCCTGGGAGACGTTCTGCACGACCATGTCGATGTCGAGTTCCGCCTGGGCCACGACGCGGAAGATCCGCGCCGCCATGCCGGGCAGGTCGGGCACCGCCGTCACGGTGACCTTGGCCTCGGACCGGTCGTGCGCGACGCCGGTGATCATCGCCTGTTCCACGGGAAGGTCCTCCACTGACCCGGACACGATGGTCCCGGGCTTGTTGCTGAACGAAGATCGGACGTGCACCGGGACGCCGTAGCGGCGGGCGTACTCGACGCAGCGCAGCATGAGCACCTTGGCCCCGCACGCCGCCATCTCGAGCATCTCCTCGTAGGTGATGGTCTCCAGCCGCTTGGCGTTCGGCACGATGCGCGGGTCGGCGGTGAACACGCCGTCGACATCGGTGTAGATCTCGCAGACGTCGGCCTTCAGCGCCGCCGCCAACGCCACCGCGGTGGTGTCGGTGCCGCCGCGGCCGAGCGTGGTGATCTCCTTGCTGTCCTGGCTGACGCCCTGGAAGCCCGCGACGATCGCGATGGCGCCCTCCGCGAGCGCGTCCTGGATCCGGCTCGGCGTCACGTCGATGATGCGCGCCTTGCCGTGCACGGACGTGGTGATCACGCCGGCCTGCGAGCCGGTGTAGGAACGCGCCTCGGCGCCCAGCGAGCTGATCGCCATCGCCAGCAACGACATGGAGATGCGCTCACCGGACGTGAGCAGCATGTCCATCTCGCGGGCGGGCGGCACCGGGGACACCTGGCGCGCGAGGTCGAGCAGCTCGTCGGTGGTGTCGCCCATCGCGGAGACCGCGACGACGACCTCGTTGCCCGCTTTGCGGGTCGCGACGACGCGCTCGGCCACCCGTTTGATCCGCTCGGCGCTCCCGACCGAGGAACCGCCGTACTTCTGGACGACGAGCGCCACAGACCCACTCCTCCCAGGTGCTTAAAGCCCAGCTTGTCAGGCACCCTACCTGGCCCAAGGAGTGGACAGCGGTCGCCGTGACGCCCACTACTCTCGACCCCGTGTCGACCCTGGAGGCCGTTCGCGTGGAGCCGGAGGACGCGTCGAGCGCGCGCGGGCGGTTGGCGCGCGTGGCCAGACACCGGGTCACCGCGCTGCTCGCGCCCGCGCTGCTCTACCTGGCCGTCCGCGAGCTCGGTCTGGTCGCGCTCCAGCTGATGGCGGCGCGGTGGGACAAGGACGTCACGCGGGCGCTCACGTCGTGGGACGGGCAGTGGTTCCTGGGCATCGCCGAGGGCGGCTACGCGGACGTGCCGACGTGGCTCGTGGACGCGTTCGGGCGGCGGACGGACGAGACGCCGCTGGCGTTCTTCCCCGGCTACCCGACGCTGGTGCGGTGGGTCGACGGGCTGCCCGGTGTGCCGACGGTCGGCGCCGCGTTCGCGGTGAGCCTGGTCAGCGGCGTGCTGTGCGCCTACGGGCTGGCCCGGCTGGGTTCGCGGGTGTCGGGCGGGTCGCGCCGGGCCGGTGTCGTGCTGGTGGTGCTGTTCGCGGCGTCGCCGATGTCGGTGGTGCTGTCGATGACGTACTCCGAGGCGACGTTCTGCGCGCTCGCCGTGTGGTCGCTGGTCGGCGTGGTGGAACGGCGCTGGGTGCCGGCCGGCGCGTGCTGCGCGGCGGCCGGGCTGGTGCGGCCGACCGCGGCGGCGCTGGTCCTGGCGGTGTGCGCGGCGGCCCTGGTCGCGGCGTGGCGGCGCCGGGACGACTGGCGGCCGTGGGTGGGCGCGCTGGTCGCGCCGCTCGGGCTGCTCGGCTACCTCGGGTACGTCGCGGTGCGCACCGGCCGCTGGGACGGCTGGTTCGCCGTGCAGCAGATCGGGTGGGACTCGCGGTTCGACGGCGGCGCGGCCACCTGGAGGTTCGCGCTGCTCATCCTGGGCGAGCCCCGGTCGGTGCTGGAGCTGGCCACGGTGTGGCTGCTGGTGGTGGCGCTGGCCCTGGTGGTGCTGAGCTACCGGCGCGGGCTGGAGTGGCCGCTGGTCGTCTACGGCGCCGGCGTGCTCGCCATGGACCTCGGGTCGAACGGGCTGATGAACTCGAAGGCGCGGCTGCTGCTGCCCGCGTTCACGCTGCTGGCGCCGATCGCGCTGGCGCTGGCGCGGCGGCGGACGAGCACGGCGGTGGCGGTGCTGGTGGGCGTGTCGGTGTTCAGCGCCTGGTTCGGCGCGTACGCCATCACGGCGTGGCCGTACGCGATCTGATCGAGGAGCATGGGGTCGTGGACGGCAACGACGTGATCATGCGGCGCTGGAGCCCGCGGGCGTTCGACGGCACGGCCGAGGTGCCGCCGGAGACCGTGCGCGCGCTGCTGGAAGCGGCCCGGTGGGCGGCCTCGCACGGCAACACCCAGCCCGCCCGGTTCGTCGTCGGCTACCGCGGTGACGACACGTTCGAGCGAATCTTCGCGGCGTTGCGACCGGGCAACCAGGTGTGGGCGGGGCGGGCGTCGGTGCTGCTCGTGGGCGCGGTGGCCGAGTCGGACGAGCGCGGGCCGGTGCCCAACACCGAGTTCGGGCTGGGGCTCGCGGTGCAGAACCTGGTGCTGCGGGCCGTCGAGCTGGGCCTGGTCACGCACCAGATCGGCGGGTTCGCGCCGGAGGAGGTGCGGGAGGCGTTCGGGCTGCCCGACCACGTGCGCCCGGTCGTCGTGATCGCGGTGGGGCGGCTCGGCGACGACGAGGAGCTGCCGGAGGACCTGCGGGCCCGGGAACGGCGACCGCGGGTGCGCAGGCCGCTGGGCGAGACCGCGTTCGCGGGCAGGTGGGGCCGGCCGGCGTTCGCGGACGAACAGCCGGTCCCCGCCGCAGGGGGGAAGACGGCGGGGACCGGGGCGGAAGGGGTCTAGCGGGCCACGACGCGGGCCAGCAGACCGGTGACGACGAGCCAGAACACCGCCGCGAGGCCGTAGTTCAGGATCACGTCGACGTTGACGTTGCCCGTCTGGAACAGCCCTGGGAAGAACAGCGCCAGCGGCTCGGCGAGCTGCTGGATGAAGCGGAAGAACGCGTTGGCCGTGTTCACCCCGATGAGGAGCATGAGGATGTACAGCACCTCGATGCCCGCGAAAACGGCACCGACACCGCGGATCACTCGGGCAGCGGTGGAGCTGCCGCTGCGCGTTGAGGTTCGCCATCTGGACATGTCCGGAAGATGCCCTAACCACGATCAAGTGAAACCCGATCGGGTGAAGTTCCACCATCTGGGCGCTCGGTTCCACCTCGGCGCGAAATCCGGTTAACCTGTCCGTCATGGCACGCGCCCTCCTGCTTCGCCGCCGTGACGGGGTCTGATCAGACCGGCCCCCCGTCGCGGGACGAGCACTGCCCGCCGGTCGTCCTCCCACCGGCACCAGCAGGAGCATTCGAATCATGAGCGCCAATCACGACGCGTACACCTCCGGCACCAGCCGCATCCGACCGCCGGCCCGCCCGGTGGCCGACCAGCCGGTCTGGAACCCGCAACGCGGCACGTCGATGCCCGTGCACCGCTACCGCCCGTTCCACGAGCAGGTGGAAACCGTCGACCTGCCCGACCGCACGTGGCCGACCAAGCGGATCACCAAGGCGCCGCTGTGGTGCGCGGTCGACCTGCGCGACGGCAACCAGGCCCTGATCGACCCCATGTCCCCCGCCCGCAAGCGCAAGATGTTCGACCTGCTGGTGCGGATGGGCTACAAGGAGATCGAGGTCGGCTTCCCAGCCGCGTCGCAGACCGACTTCGACTTCGTCCGCGAGATCGTCGAGGACGGCGCGATCCCGCCCGACGTCACCATCCAGGTGCTGACCCAGTGCCGCCCCGAGCTGATCACCCGCACGTTCGAGTCGCTGCGCGGCGCGGGCAAGGCGATCGTGCACTTCTACAACTCGACGTCCATCCTGCAACGCCGGGTGGTGTTCAAGTCCGACCGCGAGGGCATCAAGAAGATCGCCACGGACGCCGCCGCGTTCGCGCTGGAGCAGGAGAAGCACTACCCGGAGACCGAGTTCCGCTACGAGTACTCGCCCGAGTCCTACACCGGCACCGAGCTGTCGTACGCGCTGGAGGTCTGCGACGCCGTGTCGGCGATCATCGCGCCGACGCCGGAGAAGCCGCTGATCATCAACCTGCCGGCGACGGTGGAGATGGCCACGCCGAACGTCTACGCCGACTCGATCGAGTGGATGTCGCGCAACCTGGCCCGCCGTGACTCGATCATCCTGTCGCTGCACCCGCACAACGACCGCGGCACCGGCGTGGCCGCCGCCGAGCTGGGCTACCTGGCGGGCGCCGACCGGATCGAGGGCTGCCTGTTCGGCAACGGCGAGCGCACCGGCAACGTGTGCCTGGTGACGCTGGGCATGAACATGTTCAGCCAGGGCGTCGACCCGCAGATCGACTTCTCCGACATCGACGAGGTCCGGCGCACGGTCGAGTACTGCAACCAGTTGCCCGTCCCCGAGCGGCACCCGTACGGCGGCGACCTGGTGTTCACCGCGTTCTCCGGCTCGCACCAGGACGCGATCAAGAAGGGCTTCGAGGCCCTGGAGGACGCCGCCAAGGCCGCCGGGCAGCACGTGGACGAGTTCCCGTGGGACGTCCCGTACCTGCCGATCGACCCGAAGGACGTCGGCCGCAACTACGAGGCCGTGATCCGGGTGAACTCGCAGTCCGGCAAGGGCGGCGTGGCGTACCTGATGAAGACCGAGCACCACCTGGACCTGCCGCGCCGGTTGCAGGTGGAGTTCTCCAAGGTCATCCAGGAGGTCACCGACACCAGGGGCGGCGAGATCGGCCCCAAGGACATGTGGGACGCGTTCGCGGACGAGTACCTGGACGCCACCGCGCCGCTGAGGCTGCTGCGGCAGAAGGTGTCCGGCGACGGCAGCGGCCACGAGACGATCAAGGCCGTGGTCGTGGTCGACGGCGAGACGCAGGAGATCACCGGCGGCGGCAACGGCCCGATCGCCGCGTTCGTGGACGCCCTGGCCACCGTCGGCTACGACGTGCGCGTGCTGGACTACTTCGAGCACGCCATGTCGTCGGGTGACGACGCCCGTGCCGCGGCCTACCTGGAGTGCGCCGTGTCCGACCGCGTGCTGTGGGGCGTCGGCATCGACAGCTCCACGGTGGCCGCGTCCCTGCGCGCCCTGGTCTCGGCGATCAACCGAGCCAACCGGTAGGGGTCACGGGGTTCCTCGCCGCCGCGCGGTGGCGAGGAACCCCGCCCACCGGGCCGCGGGGAAGCTCAGCGCGGGCCCTCCGGCGTTCTTCGAGTCCCGGACCCCGATCACCGTGTCGGTAGCGGCCACCTCGACGCAGTTGCCGTTGTCGGCGGAGTAACTGGACTTGGTCCAACGGACGTGGGCGGCCATGGCGACCTCCGGTTATCCCTTGAGCAGTGACGTGATCAAGGAAGCGGACTCGCGCTGGTCGAGCGCGACAGCGCGAAGGTTCTTCGCTGACATGCTATAGGCCCGGACCTGTGCCGGTTCCTGCACGTTGAGCGCGCCTTCCTGCACTTCCACGTACACGACGTCGCGGAACTTCTCGAAGCCGAGCAGCACGAACGAGCCGGTGGTCGCCGAATGCACTCCGGCCTCGGTGCGGATCACCTGGATGTCCAGGTTGGGTCGAGCACCCAACTCCAGCAGGTGCTCCAGTTGACCCCTCATGACATCCGCGTCGCCGACCGGTCGGTGCAGCGCCGACTCTTCGACGATCGCGTGCAGCGCCAGCGGGTTCTCCTCGGCGAACAGACGTCGCTGGCGCTCCATCCGGAAGTGCACGACCCGATCGCCGTGATCAGGTCGGACCCGTCGAGAAGACGTAGTCACCGCGGTGGCGTAAGCCTCGGTCTGGAGCAGGGCGGGCAGGACGATCGGCTCATAGGCGAACTCGGTCGCCGCCAGGCGTTCGAGACCGACGAAGGTCTGGAACCAGTCCGGGACGACGTCGGTCCACGCGCCCCACCACGTGCTCTCGTCGTCCTGTCCGGCGAGGGCGACGAGCCGGTCGATGTCCGCGCGATCCGCACCGTAGAAGCCGAGGAGTATCGCGACCTCGTTGGGGCGTTGGCGGTACATGCCGCCCTCGATCTGGCTGATCTTGCCCGAGGTGCAGCCCAGCACCTTCGCCGCCTCGGTGCCCTTCTTCCGCGCCCGTTCGCGGTGGTCCCGCAGTTCATTGCCGATCAGCCAGCTCAACGCCGAGGGCTCAGCCACCCGTCCTCCTTCACCTCGCCGGCAAGTGTGCCCGGTGGCGGCGTGGTCCCGGCAGTCACCCGATTGAGGAATACCTAAATTCTTAGCTAATCCCTAGCTTAGCTCTTGCGGCCTTGGGTCGTGGCTGGCCGGATGCCGCGCGGGTGACGTCGCGCGGCGTCCGGCCGGTCCTCACCGTTCGGGAGGGCTCGTGTGGCAGGAACTGCATCTCCAGGTCAGGAACCGGCTGTCGGTGGTCGAAGGGGTCGCGGCCGGCGGCGACGAGCGGGTGGTGGCGGACCTCGGGCGGTCCGAGGTGCCGCTGCTCGTGGCCGCGATCCGCGTGCTGCTCGACGGCCACCGGCCCGACGCCGAGGGCTACTGCCGAGCCTGCTGGGGACGGAGGTGGTGGCAGCGGCCCACTGTTCCGTGCCGCCAGTACCTGCTCGCGCGGACGGTGTTGCTGGACCTGTCGGTGGACGCGCGGGAGGTGGCGTGATGGCGGCGCCGACGTTGCGGGGGCGACTGCTGGGGCGGGAGGTCCGGTCGATTCGCGAAGCGGCCGGGATCAGCGCCGAGGAGGTGGCGGCCCGGTCCCGGGGGTCGGTGCGGCAGATAGAACGGGTCGAGGCCGGGTACGCGCCCGTCCGGTTCCCCGACATGGTGGCGTGCGCGCCCGCCCTCGGGGACTCCTACCAGCGGCTGCTGAAGGCGTCGCAAGAAGCGCACCTGCCCGAACTGCGGTGCACATGGGGTGTGGAGGCGACGCAGGTGCTCGACCTGCTGCACGCCACGGCAACCGGCGTGCACACGGTCGCGAGCGGCGAGCGGCCGTTCACGTTGTTCCTCATGCCGGAAGGTCCCGACGTCGTCTTCCACGCCCATCTGGCCTCCGCGTTCTTCACCGAACACCTCGACGAGATCAGTGCCGCGCATCACATCATCGAGGCTCTACCTGCGGATTTGTGACGTCGAGCCAACAGGTTGCCGGTCTCGTTCGCGGTGGCCACGCTGATCAGCGTGCCGATCGGGATGGCGGTCAGGGCCGCTCAGCGCCGCGCCGTGGACGCCGCCGCGACCGCCTGAGCCAAGCGGGCGCGCACGGCGGCACGGGCGCGCGAGTAGGCCAGCGGGTCGTCGTGCAGCACCGACTGGGCGTTGGCCATCTCCAGGAACGCGATCAGCTCGAACGCGAGCTGGTCCGGGTCGGCGACCTCCGGGATCGCGGCGGCGGTCTCGCGGACGTAGGCGTTCCACTCGCGCCCGTACCCGGCGATCGCGTCGCGCACCCGTCCCGGCCGGGCGTCGAACTCGGCCTGCACGGCGTAGAAGAAGCACCCGCCGGGGAACGTGCGGCGCTCCGAGTACGCCAGCCACGAGTCCAGCAGCGCCGCCAGCCGCGCCACGCCGGGGGGTTCGGTCACCGGGTCGACGACCTCGCGCGCGAAGATCGCCGCCGCCGCGCGCACGGTCGAGAGCTGGAGCTCCTCCTTGGACCCGAAGTGCGCGAACACGCCGCTCTTGCTGACCTCCAGCTCGGTGGCCAGCCGCCCGATCGACAGGCCCTCCAGCCCTTCCACCGACGCGATCTCCGCGGCCCGCCGCAGGATCTGCCGCCGCGTCTGCTCGCCGCGCTCCACCCGTCCGTCGACCTTCACGTCCTCCACGCTAGCCGGTTGACCACTCGCAAACTAACTGTACGATCGTTCGTACAACTTGAGGGGTGGAACGCATGGATCTCCTGGACCTGAACCGGTCGTCGCTCGACCTCAACCTGAAGCTCATGGCCGACCTGGAGGAAGCGCACCTGGACCTGCCCACGCCGTGCGCCGGCTGGACCGTCTACGAACTGCTGCGCCACCAGGTCGAGTCGACCCTGTCGTTCACCGCGGCCATCCGCCGCACGGCCGTCGAGCCGCCCGCGAGCGACGACATGGCCACCGCCTACCGGGTCGCCACCGACGCGGTCACCGAGGCGTTCCGGGCGGACGGCGTGCTGGAGCGCGAGGCCGAGTTCCCGGGCTACGGCCGCCGTCCGGGCAGCCACCTCGTGGCCGCGCACTTCGTGGACAACCTGACGCACGCCTGGGACCTGTGCCGCGCGATCGGGATCGACAGCACCCTCGACACCGGGCTCGCCACGGCCGCCTACCGGATGGCGCGGCACTACCCGACCACGCCGGACGTCCGCGGGCCGGGAGCGGCGTTCGCGCTGCCGGTCGACGTGCCCGAGGACGCGCCGATCACCGACCGCCTCATCGGGCTGCTCGGCCGCTCGCCGAACTGGCCCGCGTGAGGACCGGGTCGGGGGCGCCGCCACAGGGGGAGGCGCCCCCGACCCACTACCCCGGTAGCACGTCGGGAATGGGCCGCCTGCCTCGCGGTCGTGCGGCTGCTCTACCGGCCCGCGAGCCGCTGACCCGGCTCCGGGCGCACGTCGCCGGCGGGCACCACGGCGCCTTCGCCGTCCACGAACCGCACCCGGACCCGTCGTCCGTCGTCCGCCCGGTAGACGACCGTGGACACGGTGTCCGGCAGGTGCGCGTCGCCCCACTCCTGCAACGCGCACAGCACCACGTTCACCTGCCGGCCCGCCTCGGTGAGGCAGTAGCCGTCCCGCGGGCGCTGCCCCGGCTCGCGGTAGGACTGCCTGGCCAGCAGGCCGCTGTCGACCAGCTTCGCGAGCCTGGCCGCGAGCACGTCGGAGGCGATGCCGAGGCGCGCGCGGAACTCGGAGAAGCGGGTCGCGCCGGCGAGGGCCTCGCGCAGGACGAGGAACGTCCAGCGCTCACCGACGAGGTCCACCGCCTTGACCAAGGAGCAGTTCCCGTCCGGTGCCGTCACGGCCCCAGTATGGCTCGGTTGTGAATGCCAATCCAGCCAAGCTAGGTTGGCAAAGCCAACTCACCTCTGGGAGAACCCTCCATGAAGATCGCCAACTCGGTCGCCCTGGTCACGGGGGCCAACCGCGGCCTCGGCCTGCACTTCGCGCGGCAGTTACTGGCACGCGGCGCGGCGAAGGTCTACGCCACCGCGCGCGACGCCGGCTCGATCGACCTGCCGGGCGTCGAGGTGCTGTCGCTGGACATCACCGACCCGGCCGCCGTCGCCGCCGCGGCCGACGCCGCCCGCGACGTCACCCTGCTGGTCAACAACGCGGGCATCATCACCGGCGAGAACCTGGTCACCGGCGACCCCGCCGCGATCCGGCTGGAGATGGACACGCACTTCTACGGCACGCTGGAGATGATCCGGGCGTTCGCGCCGGTCCTCGCGGCCAACGGCGGCGGCGCCATCCTGAACGTGCTGTCGTCGATGTCCTGGGTCTCCTACGACCGCGCCACCGCCTACAGCGCGGCCAAGGCGGCGCAGTGGAGCCTGACCAACGGCGCCCGGGTGGAGCTCGCCGGCCAGGGCACGCTGGTCACCGGCGTGCTGCTGGGCGTGACGGACACCGACATGACCGCGAGCATGGACGTGCCCAAGAACGACCCGGCCGACGTCGTGCGCGTCGCGCTGGACGGCGTCGAGGCCGACCTCGTCGAGGTGCTGGCCGACCAGGTCGTCGTGGACCTGAAGGCCGCGCTGTCCGCCGACCCGCGCACCCTCTACCCGCAGGTGGTCTGAGCGACCGGTCCGGGGGACGCCGCGCGGCGTCCCCCGGACCCGGGACTACGGGTTCAGCACCTCGGACACCGACGCCGGGCCGACCAGCGGCATGTCCGGCGAGACGCTGTCCTCCTCCACCAGCACGGCCTCGACCGCGTGCGGCCGGATGCGGCCGGACCGGATGTCCTCCGCCCAGTGGCACGCCACCTTGTGCCCCGGCAGCACCTCGCGCAGCGCGGGCCGCTCGGTGTCGCACCGGGTCGCCTGCTTCCACGGGCAGCGCGTGTGGAAGCGGCAGCCCGTCGGCGGGTTGGCGGGCGACGGCAGGTCGCCGGTGAGCAGGATCCGCTCGCGCTCGTCCTCCACCACCGGGTCCGGCACGGGGATCGCGGACAGCAGCGCCCTGGTGTACGGGTGCAGCGGCTCGGCGTAGAGGTCGTCCGAGGTCGCCTCCTCCACCAGGCCGCCCAGGTACATCACGCCGACCCGGTCGGAGATGTGCCGCACCACGGCGAGGTCGTGCGCGATCACCAGGTAGGTGAGCCCGAACTCCTCCTGGAGGTCCTCCAGCAGGTTCACCACCTGCGCCTGCACCGACACGTCCAGCGCGGACACCGGCTCGTCGGCGATGATCAGGTCCGGCTCGACCGCCAGCGCCCGCGCGATGCCGATGCGCTGCCGCTGGCCGCCGGAGAACTCGTGCGGGTACTTGCGCAGCGACGTCGACGGCAGCCCGACCGCCGACAGCAGCTCCCGCAGGCGCTTGCCGGTCTGCTCGCGACCCTTGTCCAGGCCGTGCGCCCGCAGGCCCTCGACCAGCAGCGAGTCCACCGACTGCCGCGGGTCCAGGGACGACATGGGGTCCTGGAACACCATCTGCATCCGGCGGCGCATCCGGCGCAGTTCCTCGCCCTTGAGCCCGACCAGGTCGGTGCCGTCGAACAGCACGCGGCCGTCCGTCGGCTCGACCAGCCGCAGCATCCCGCGGCCCAGCGTCGACTTGCCGCAGCCGGACTCGCCGACCAGGCCGTAGGTCTCACCGCGCTTGATCCGCAGGTCCACGCCGTCGACCGCGTAGACGTGGCCGACCGTGCGGTCGACCAGCAGGCCCCGCTTGATCGGGAAGTGGATCTTCAGGCCCTCGACCGACACCAGCGTGTCGCCCGCGGGGGCGTCGGCGGCTGCCGGTTCGACAGCGGCGGTCATGCGGGCACCTCCTGGGCGGCGGGCGTTCCCGGCAGCACCGGGTTGTGGCAGCGCAGCGACCGCACGTCACCGGCCTCCAGCTCGGGCGTGACCTCGCGGCACACCGCCAGCGCGTTGGGACAACGGGGGGCGAACGCGCACCCGTGGTCCCACGGGATGTTGTCGGCGACCGAGCCCTTGATGGGGACCAGCTTCTCGCCGCGCGCGCCGTCGAGCCGGGGGATCGACGCCAGCAGCCCGTGCGTGTACGGGTGCCGCGGCTCGGCGAACAGCGGGTACCGCGCCGCCTTCTCCACGACCCGGCCGCCGTAGAGCACGTTGACCTCGTCGCACAGCCCCGCCACGACGCCCAGGTCGTGCGTGATCATGATCAGCGCCGTGCCCATGTCCCGCACCAGCTCCTTGAGCAGGGCGAGGATCTGGGCCTGGATCGTCACGTCCAGCGCCGTGGTCGGCTCGTCGGCGATGAGCAGCCGGGGCCGGCACGCCAGCGCGATCGCGATCAGCGCGCGCTGCCGCATACCGCCGGAGAGCTGGTGCGGGTACTCGCTCAACCTGCGCCGCGGGTCCGGGATGCCGACCCGGCCCAGCAGCTCGGCCGCCTCCACCATCGCCGCCTTGCGGGACATGCCGCGGTGCCGTTCCAGCACCTCGGTGACCTGCAACCCGATCGGGATCACCGGGTTGAGGGACGACAGCGGGTCCTGGAACACCATGCCCAGGTCGCGGCCACGCCGGTTGCGCATCTCCCGGTCGTTCAGGGTGAGCAGGTCGGTGCCCTCGAACCGGACCGAGCCGGTGACCTTGTTGCCGCGCGAGGGCAGCAGGCCCATGATCGCCAGCGACGTCACGGACTTGCCGCAGCCGGACTCGCCGACCAGGCCGACCGTCTGGCCGGGGTCGACGTCGAAGGAGACGCCGTCCACGGCGGTGAAGGGCTCGGTGCCCTTGCGCTGGAAGACCACCCGCAGATCACGCACTTCGAGCAACGCCATCGCGGTTCACCTCCGGTTCTTCGGGTCGAGCGCCTCGCGCAACGACTCGCCGAGCAGGGTGAAGCCCAGCGCGACGATGATGATGGCGATGGCCGGGTAGAACGCCAGCTCCGGCTTGACGTCGATGTAGCGCTGCGAGTTGCCGAGCATCAGGCCCCACTCGGCCCGGGACGGGTCCGGGTCGCCGAGGCCGAGGAACGACAGCGACGCCGCCTCGATGATCGCCGTCGCCAGGGTCAGCGTCGACTGCACGATGACCGGGCCGAGCGAGTTCGGCAGCATGTGCCGGAACACGACGGTCCGCCGCCGCACGCCCAGCGCCGTCGCCGCGAGCACGTGGTCGCTGTGCCGTTGGGCGAGCATGGCGCCGCGCAGCAGCCGGGCGAAGATCGGCACCGTGGTCACCGCGACCGCGATGATCACCGTGGTCTGGCTGCCCCGGCTCGCCAGCGCCGCGATCGAGATCGCCAGCAGCAGGCTGGGGATCGACAGCATGATGTCGGTGAACCGCATCAGCCAGCTGTCCACCCAGCCGCCGAACGCGCCGGCCGCGCCGCCGATGAGCATGCCGAGAACCAGGCCGATCAACGTCGCGCCGACGCCGACGACCAGCGACTGCTGCGCGCCGACCAGCAGCCGGCTGAAGAAGTCGCGGCCCAGCTCGTCACCGCCGAGCAGGAACCCCGGCTGCGCGCCGGGGATGAAGTCCGGCCGCAGGTCCTCCAGCAGTTCCGGGTAGCGCTGGTAGGGGTCCTTCGGCGCGATGAACGGCGCGATGATCGCCAGCACCACGAACAGGAGCACGAGGAACGCGCCCAGCAGGGCGACCGGGCTGCGGAGCATCCGCCGCACCGCGTCGGCGGCGAGGCTCGTGCCCGCCGACTCGGCCAGCGCGTCCACCCGCTGCCGCTTGCGCTTGAGGAGACTGGTCATGATGCCCGCACCCTCGGGTCGATGATCGCGTAGGAGATGTCGACCAGCAGGTTGACGAGCACGTAGACCACCGCCGCGAGCAGCAGCAACGCCTGCAGGCGCGGGTAGTCCCGGCGCTCGATCCCCTGGGCCAGCAACGATCCCAGCCCGCCCCACACGAACACCCGCTCGGTGAGCACGGCGCCGCCCAGCAGCAGACCGGTCTGGAGACCGATCGTGGTGGACACCGGCAGCATCGCGTTGCGCAGCACGTGCCGGCGGCGGACCAGCGTCGCCTGAAGGCCCTTGGCGTTGGCGGTGCGGACGAAGTCCTCGTTGAGCACGTCGAGCACCGAGGCGCGGGTGATCCGCACGATGACCGCGAGCGGGATGGTGCCCAGCGCGATCGCGGGCAGCACGAGGTGCCACAGCGCGTCGGCCGCGACGTCCCACTCCTGGGTCAGCAGCCCGTCGAGCACGGCGAAGTTCGTGACGTGCGTCGGGTCGATGGTGACGTCCTGCCTGCCCGACGGCGGGAACAGCGCCAGGTCCTGCGCGAACAGCTGCTTGAGCAGGATGCCGAGGAAGAACACGGGCACGGCGACGCCGACCAGCGTGCCGATGACCGTGGCGTTGTCCAGGAACCGCCCGCGGTAGCTGGCCGCCAGGTAGCCGAGCGGGATGCCCAGCACGACGGCGAACAGCAGCGCGGTCAGGCCCAGCTCGATGGTGGCGGGCAGCGCGCGGCTGATCTCGGCCACCACCGGCTCGCCGCTGATCAGCGAGCTGCCGAAGTCACCGCTGAGGATGCGGCCCAGGAACTTGAAGTACTGGATGAAGATCGGCTGGTCGAGGCCGAGGACCTTGTTGAGCGCCTCGATCTTCTCCGGGGTCGCCTTGTCGCCGAGCAGCGCGCCGGCCGGCCCGCCGGGCAGCGACCGCAGCCAGACGAAGACCAGCAGCGAGAGGATGAGCAGTGTGGGGATCGCCTGGAGCAGGCGACGGACTATGAATCGCAGCATGTGGAAGCCCTCTGGACAGCACGGGTGGTGACGTCCGGGTCACGGACGCCACCACCCGCCTACCGTTCGGTTCAGCCCTTGCTCACCGTGTCGAAGCGCTCGTCGGTCAGCGGGCTGGGGACGAGGCCCGAGATCTTGCTGCTGACCACGATCGCCGGCGGCGAGTGGGACACCGGGATCGCGGGCAGGTACTTGCTCATCAGGTCGCGGCTCACCTGCTTGTAGGCGTCCGCGTGCTGGCCCTGGTCCACGACGCCGTCGGCCGCGGCGATCGCGTCGAACAGCGTCTGGTCGCCGAAGCCGAACTCCTTCTTCTCGCGACCGAAGAAGGTGCCGATGAAGTTGCCGGCGTCGTTGTAGTCACCGGTCCAGCCGAGCAGGTGCATGTCGTGCTTGCCGAGCTTCTGCACGTCGTCCTTGTAGCCGCCGTTCCACGGCCGGGACACGATCTCGGCGGTGATGCCCGCGGCCTTCAGGTCGTCGGCGATGACCGCCGCGATCTCGGACGGGTTCGGCATGTACGGCCGGCTGACCTCGGTGGGCACGTAGAACTTGAGGGACAGGTTCGACACGCCGGCCTGCGCGAGCAGGTCCTTGGCCTTGGCCAGGTCGTACGGGTACTGCTGCACGTCGTCGGCGTAGCCGGCCACGGTCTTCGGCATGAACTGCGTCGCCACCTCGGCGCCCAGCGGCAGCTTGGTCTTCACCAGCTGGTCGCGGTTCACCGCGTAGGCGATGGCCTGGCGGACCCGGAGGTCCTTCAGGGCGGGGTTGTTCGCGCCGTTGAGGCCCAGGTACAGGATGTTGAACGCGGGCCGCGGCGTGACGTTGAAGCCGTCGGTCTTCAGCGAGTTGTAGTCCGCCGGGCTCGGGAAGTCGTAGCCGTCGATCGTGCCGGCCTTGAGCTCCTGCTTGCGCGCGTTCTCATCGGGGATGATCTTGAAGATCAGCTTGTCGAGCTTGGCCTTCTCGCCCCAGTAGTCGTCGTTGCGGACCAGGGTGATCGTCTTGTTGGCCTTGTCGAACTTCTCCAGCTTGAACGCGCCGGTACCGGTCGGGTGCTCGGTCGCGTAAGCCGGGTAGGTGAACGAGTCGCCGGACTGCACGACGTTGTCCGCGTCGTACTTCTTCAGCGCCTCGGGGCTGGAGATGGAGAGCGCCGTCAAGCCGAAGGCGGCCGGGAAGGCACCCTTGTACTTGTTGAGGTTCAGCACGGCGGTGTGCTCGTCCTTGGCCTCGCACGACTTGTAGACCGGCTCGCCCGCCGCGTCGCCCTCGTTCTTGGCGAAGCCCTCGAACACGTCGCCGTAGTAGATCATCTGGCTCTGGGCGCCCGCGCCCTTCATGTTGAACCAGCGGTCCATGTTGAAGCAGACGGCGGCGGCGTCGAACGGCGTGCCGTCGTGGAACTTGACGCCCTTGCGCAGGTCGAACGTCCAGGACTTGCCGTCCGTGCTCGGCGTCCACTTCTCCGCGAGACCCGGCGCGAGGTCGGCGGTGCCCCGCTTGTAGGTGACCAGCGTGTCGAACATCTGGCGGATGGGCCGGAAGCTCTCGCCGTCGTCGTTGAAGATCGGGTCGAAGTTCTTGGGCTCGCCCGCGGCGCCGAAGACCATCGTGCCGCCGACCTTGCCGGACCCCGAGTCGTCGCCGCGCTCGGATTGGGCACAGGCCGACAGTGCCAGTGCCGCGACGCCGGTCAGGCCGATCGCGGCCAACCATCGGCGCCGGGCCGTTCGAGAATGAAGCATTTGACACACCCCTAGGGAAATCCGGGATCTCACGGTGTGGTCACGGACCCTAACCGGTCACCACAACCTTCCGCTTCGTCCGAGGTCACGATCCGGCCACGTGAATCAGCATTAACACACGTCCCGCACAGCTTCGCTGACCCACCGTGACCACGGCGGATCGGGTGAACGCCCTCTTACGCTGTACAACGGACAACAGAACCGCACACGCGCGGGAAGGAGGTCGCTGGTGAGCCCTGTGGTCGAGTTCCGCGTCCTCGGCCCGTTGCAGGTGCTGGTCGACGGCGAGCAGGTCGTGGTGCGGGCGGGGCGGCAGCGGTCCCTGCTTGTGTCTCTTCTCATGCGCGCCGGCGCCGGCGTCTCGGTGGACGAGCTGGCGGAGCACATCTGGGGCGCCGAGCCTCCCGCGCGGGCACGCGGCACGTTGCAGACCTACGTGATGCGGCTGCGGCAGGTGCTCGGACCGGCGGTGCCCATCCGGACCGTGCCCGACGGCTACCTGATCGACGTCGACGAGCGCACCATCGACGTGATGCGGTTCGAGCAGCTCGTCGAGGAGGGCGAGCGCGAGCGGGCCGCGGGCAGGCTGGAGTCGGCGTCGGCGATCTTCACCGCCGCGCTGGCGCTGTGGCGCGGTCCCGCGATGGTGGACGTGCCGTCGGAGGTGCTGCACCGCGACGAGGTCCCCCGCCTGGGTGAACGGCGGCTGCACGTGGAGGAGCGCCGGGTCGAGGTCGACCTCGAACTGGGCAGGCACGCCGAGCTGATCCCCGAGCTGTCCCGGCTGACCAGCGAACACCCGCTGCGCGAGCGGCTGTGGGCGCAGCTGATGATCGCGCTGTACCGGTCCGGGCGGCAGGCCGACGCGCTCGGCGCCTACCGGCGGGTCGGCGGGCTGCTGGCCGAGCAGCTCGGCATCGACCCCGGCGACGAGCTGCGGCGCGTGCACCAGCAGGTGCTCGGCGGTTCGCCGGCGCTCGACCTGGGGCAGGGCGCGTCCGCCGCGCGGCGTGACCGGGTGGTGCCCTCGCAGCTGCCCGCCGACATCGGCGACTTCGTGGGCCGTGAGCAGGCCGTTCAGCTGATCGAGGCGTTGCTGCGGACCGCGCAGGGCGTGCCGGTGGTCACGCTGGCCGGGCCGCCCGGCGTCGGCAAGACGGCGCTGGCCGTGCACGCGGCGCACCAGATGCGGCACTTCTTCCCCGACGGGCAGCTGTACGTCAACCTGCGCGGTTACGCCCAGGGGCCGCCGCTGAGCGCGGTGGACGTGCTGCCGCGGTTCCTGCGGGCGCAGGGCGTGCCGCCCGAGTCCGTGCCGCTGGACCAGGACGAGCAGGAGGCGATGTTCCGGTCGCGGCTGACCGGCCAGCAGGTGCTGCTGGTGCTGGACAACGCGGCCAACGCCGAGCAGATCCGGCCGCTGCTGCCCGGCTCGCCGGGGTGCGCGGTGCTCGTGACCAGCCGCGACACCCTGCGCGGGCTGGCGGTCAGCCACGCCGCGTCCAACGTGCGGCTCGACGTGCTCGACCGGTCCGAGACGCGGGCGCTGCTGGCCGGGATGCTCGGCGACGACGTGGTGGCGGCGCAGTCCGCCGCGGCCGACGAGCTGGCCGAGCTGTGCGCGCACCTGCCGCTGGCGCTGCGGATCGCGGCGGCGAACCTGCTGTCCCGGCCGGAGATCACCATCGCGTCCTACGTGGAGGAGCTGCGGGCGGGCAACCGGCTCGCGGCGCTGGCCGTGGAGGGTGACGAGCGGGCGGCCGTGCACGCGGCGTTCGACCTGTCGTACACGGCGCTGAAGCCGGAGCTGGCGTCGCTGTTCCGGCTGCTGTCGCTGGCGCCGGGCGACATCACGCCGGACGTGGCGGCGGCGCTGGGCGGGCTGACCACGCAGGACGCGCGCCGTCGGCTCGACCGGCTGGCCACGGCGAACCTCGTGGACAACCACGCGCCCGGCCGCTACCAGTTCCACGACCTGCTGCGGGACTACGCGACCGAGCGGCGCGGGATCGAGGACGACCCGGCGGAGAGCGCGCAGGCGTCGCGGCGGCTGCTGGACTGGTCGATCCGGTCGGTGGACAACGCCACGGACGCGTTCAAGAGCACCCTGCTGCGGCTGCCGCGCACCGACGTCGTGGCGGGCGTGTCACCGCGCCTGTTCTCCACCTCGGCCGAGGCCCTGGCCTGGCTGGACGCCGAGCGGGCCAACCTCGTCGGGCTCGTCGTGCACGCCGCCGACCGCCAGCCCGACCGCGACGTGTGGCAGCTG
The DNA here is from genome assembly GCF_050946825.1 of Actinosynnema sp. CA-299493. Taxonomy (NCBI): domain Bacteria; kingdom Bacillati; phylum Actinomycetota; class Actinomycetes; order Pseudonocardiales; family Pseudonocardiaceae; genus Actinosynnema; species Actinosynnema sp. CA-299493. The sequence goes on along the minus strand of NZ_CP191993.1, from coordinate 254,524 downwards.
GCCGACGCGTTGCGGCGGTACTTCTACACGATCGGGCTACCCGCCGAGTGGCTCGCGACGGCGAAGGCGGGGCTCGCGGTGGCGCAGGGCTCGCAGGACGCGGTCGGCGAGGTGGCGATGCTGTCGTCGCTGGGCACGCTGCACTGGGCGATCGGGCAGCACCTGGTGGCCGTCGACTACTTCCGCCGGGCCATCCCGATCCAGCAGCGCACCGGCGCCGCGCCCGCGGTCGAGGCGGCCGTGCTGTCCAACCTGGGCACGGTCTACATCGAGGTGGGCGACCTGGAGCAGGCCGCGGAACACCTGGAGCGGGCGCTCGTGATCACCCGGACCATCGGGGCGCTGCAGCAGGAGGGCATCGCCCAGCTCAACCTCGGCGGCGTCTACATGCAGCTCGGGCAGCTGGACCGGGCCGTGTCGTCGTTCGAGGGCGCGCTGGACGTCGGCAACCGGCTCGGCGCGTGGATGACGCAGGCCGACAGCCACCGCGCGCTGGCCGAGGCGCACCTGTTCCTCGGCCGGCCGCAACGGGCCGCCGAGCTGTACGAGAGGTGCGGTGAGCTGTACGAACGGGCCGGCGCGCGTCGGTTCGCGCACTTCTCGCACGAGGGCCTGGCGTTGGCGCACGTGATGCGTGGCCGGTGGGCCGACGCCGCGCGCGAGGCCGAGCGGGCGGTCGGCATCGCGGAGGAGCTGGGCAACCTGAAGGGGTTGTGCGACGCGAAGAACGCCTGGGGTGAGGCGTTGTGCGGGCTGGGCAGGCTGGAGGAGGCGGTCGAGCGCACGACGGAGGCGCTGCGGATCGCCGAGGAGACCGGCTACCCCTTGGGCATCTGCGCGGCACGCCGCAGCCTGGCGCTGACCCACCGCGCGGCGGGCAGGCTGGACGAGGCGCGCTACTCGGCGAGCCAGGCGCTGGACAGCGCCGTCCGGTACCGGCTGCGGATCGCCGAGGTGGACCTGCTGGCCGTGCTCGGGCGGATCAGGTTCGACCAGGGCGACGCGGCGCAGGCGCTCGACCTGGCGCGGCGGTGCCTGGAGATGAGCGCGGCCACGGGGCAGCGGTGCGTGCACGCGCGGGCCGCCCACCTGGTCGGCGACGTCCTGGCCGCCACCGGCCACGACGCCGAGGCGCCACGGCACTGGCGGACGGCGCTGGAGTGGTTCACCGCCGTCGGGTCGCCGGACGCGGACGTGGTGCGGGCGTCGCTCGACGCGTGACCCGGCCGGGCTCCGTTCGACCTGGTGCCACTCGGGCGTCGCTCAGTCGGTTGGTCGGGCGGTCGGGCGTCGGGCGGTCGGGCGCCGCTCAAGCGCGCCACCCGGGCGGGCGTCGCTCAGTCGGGCGTCACGATCCGGTCGGCGCGGGCCTTCGTGCCGTCCACCGCGAACCAGCCGCGTTCGAACGCCTGCCAGCGCCGCAGGTGCGCACGACTCGCCTCGCCGTCCCGCTCGACGGCCCGGCGCAACCGTTCCCCCGCGTCCGGCACCTCGACCCAGATCGCCTCGTCCAGGTGCGGCGCGATCGACCGCCGGGCCGCCGACACGCCCTCGACGACCAGCACGTCCGGCACCGGCACGTGCACCAGGTCGCCGAGGCGCGGCACGCCGCCCGGCCACTCCACGCGCCGGTAGTGGGCCTCGCGGCCGTGCCGCAGCGGGTCGAGGACCTCGGCGACCAGGCGCGGCCACCACGACACCGGGTCGGTCCAGGTGGCGAAGTGGTCGGTCGGCACCACGGTCGCGCCCAGCTCCAACGCCAGGCGCGCCGCGAACGTCGACTTGCCCGAGCCCGAGGGCCCGTCCACCGCGACGAGCCTCACATGCTGCGCCGGCCGGACAGCGCCCGGCCGAGGGTCAGCTCGTCGGCGAACTCCAGGTCGCCGCCCATCGGCAGGCCGGACGCGAGCCTGGTGACGCTGAGGCCCGGGAAGTCCCGCAGCATCCGCACCAGGTACGTCGCGGTCGCCTCGCCCTCCGTGTTCGGGTCCGTGGCGATGATGATCTCCGACACGTCCGTGCCGATCCGGGTGAGGAGCTGCCTGATCCGCAACTGGTCCGGCCCGACGCCCGACAACGGGTCGAGCGCGCCGCCCAGGACGTGGTAGCGGCCCTTGAACTCGCGGGTCCGCTCGACCGCCAGCACGTCCTTCGGCTCCTCCACCACGCAGATCAGGGTCAGGTCACGGCGCGGGTCGCGACAGATGCGGCAGGTCGTCTCGGCCGAGACGTTGCCGCACACGTCGCAGAACACCACGCCGTCCTTGACCTTCTGCAACGCGTCCTGGAGCCGGCCGATGTCGGCCGGGTCCGCGGCGAGCAGGTGGAAGGCGATGCGCTGCGCGCTCTTCGGACCGACGCCCGGCAGCCTGCCGAGCTCGTCGATCAAGTCCTGGACAGGCCCTTCGTACATCAGCCGAACAGCTTCCCGAGACCGCCGAGGTCGTCCATGCCGCCCATGCCGCTGGCGAGCGGGCCCATCTTCTGGGCCGCCAGTTCCTGCGCGGCGCGGTTGGCGTCGCGCACGGCGGCGACGACCAGGTCGGACAGCGTCTCGACGTCGTCCGGGTCGACCGCCTTCGGGTCGATGTTCAGGCTCTTGAGCTCACCACCGCCGGACACGACGGCGGTGACCAGACCGCCGCCGGCGGTGCCGGTGACCTCGGCCTCGGCCAGCTCCTGCTGGGCTTCCGCGAGCTGCTGCTGCATCTTCTGCGCCTGCTGGAGGATTTGCTGCATGTTGGGCCCACCGGGTTGCACCGCGGGTTCCTCTCTTCGGGGTCTGCCGCCGTTCACCAGCGTAGTCGCGACGATCAGCCCTTCAACGGCCGAGCGCCAAGCTGGTCGGCGAGGAGCTTGAGCACCACGGCCTCCGGGTCGAGCCGCTGGTCGTCCGCGTCGCCGGGCAGGGCGGCCTCGGCCAGCATCTCCTCTTCGTCCACCGGCTCCGGCGGGAGGGGCTCATCGGGCTCCGGCGGCTCGGGGGGCGGCGGCACGTCATCGGCCGGGGCCCGGCCGGACGGCGCCGGGCGGGACGGTTCGGGCTGCCTGGTCTGACCGGGCTGCTGGGCCTGGCTCGGCCTGGTCACCGCGGGGCGCTGCGGTTTCTGCGCCGCCTGGCGGGCCGGCGCCGCGGCCGCGTCGCCGTGCACGCACCTCACCTGCCACGTGCCACCGAGGACCTGCGCGAACGCGGCGGCGATGGCGTCGGCGTTGCGCGGCTCGGCGAGCCTGCGGGCGAGCGGGGCGGAGGTGTGGGTGAGGGTGACCGTGGTGCCGTCGACGTCGGCGACGGTGGCGTTGGTGAGCATCGCCTCGGTGCTCCGGCTCGTGCCGCGGACCACGCCCAGCAGCTCCGACCAGCGCCGCCGCACCTCGACCGCGTCGACACCGCCGGAGGACGGCGCCGGCACGGCCGCCGGTTCCGCCGGGCGTGGCGCGGCTGCCGGTTCGTCCGGGAGTGACGCGACGGGCGGCGCCGCGGGCTCGACCGGGTCCGGCACCTCGACCTGCGGCGGAGCCGGAATGTCGGTGACCCGGGCGGCATCGCCGGAGGACTGCTCGGGCCGCGCCGGCGCGCCGGCGGACCTCATCGCGGCCGACTTCAGCACCGGCGGCGTCGGCAGCCCGGGCGGGACGGCGCTCGGCGCGGGAGCGGCGGGCGGCGCAATACCGGCGGGCGGCGCGGTGTCGGCGGGCGGGCCGGGTGGCGCGGCGGCTTGCGGGGCCGCCACGGCGGACGCGACCGGCACCGCGGCCTGGGGGACAGCGGCCTGCGGGACAGCGGTCTGCGGCGCCGCCGCCTGCGGGACACCTGCCTGCGCCGCCGCGGCCTGGGGGACAGCGGCCTGCGGGACAGCGGCGGGTGGCGGCGGGGTGGCCGGCTGCGGCGGGGTGGCGGGTTCGGCGGCACGCTGCGACGGGCGCTGGAAGCGGGTCTCCGCGGGACCTGCCGGTGCGCCGCCCGCCGGTGGGCCGTGGCGTTCCAGCTGTTCGACGCGTTGCAGCAGGCCGGACTCCAGGTCGCCGACCGACGGCAGGAGCATCCGCGCCGTCACGAGTTCGAGCAGCAGGCGGGGCGCGGTCGAGCCGCGCATCTCGGTCAGCCCCTGGTGCAGGATCTCCGCCCAGCGGGTGATCGTCGCGGGCCGGGTCGCGTCGCGTTGCGCGACCATCTTGGCCAGCTCGTCGTCCGGCGCGGACACCAGGCCGCGCGCCGCCGCGTCCGGCACGGCGTGCAGCAGCACCAGGTCACGCAGCCGGTCGAGCAGGTCGGACGCGAACCGGCGCGGGTCGTGCCCGGCCTCGACCAGTCGGTCGACGGTGCCGAACACGGCCGAGCCGTCGCCGTTCGCCAGGCCGTCCACCACGTCGTCGATCAACGCCACGTCGGTCACGCCGAGCAACGAGATCGCCCGGTCGTAGCGCACCCCTTCGGGGCCCGCGCCGGACAGCAGCTGGTCCATCACCGACTGCGTGTCCCGCGCCGACCCACCGCCCGCGCGGATCACCAGCGGGAACACCGCCTGGTCGACGGTCACGCCCTCGGCCGCGCAGTTGCGCTCCAGCAGCGCCCGCATCGAGCTCGGCGGGATCAGCCGGAACGGGTAGTGGTGCGTGCGCGAGCGGATGGTGGGCAGCACCTTGTCCGGCTCGGTGGTGGCGAAGATGAAGATCAGGTGCTCGGGCGGTTCCTCCACGATCTTCAGCAGGGCGTTGAAGCCCTGCGTGGTGACCATGTGCGCCTCGTCGATGATGAACACCCGGTACCGCGACTCGGCCGGCGCGTAGAACGCCTTGTCCCGCAGCTCGCGCGCGTCGTCCACGCCACCGTGGCTGGCCGCGTCCAGCTCGACCACGTCCACGCTGCCCGGACCGTTGGGCGCCAGGCCCACGCACGAGTTGCACTCACCGCACGGGTCGGGTGTCGGGCCCTGCACGCAGTTCAGCGAGCGCGCCATGATGCGGGCGCTGGACGTCTTGCCGCACCCGCGCGGCCCGGAGAACAGGTACGCGTGGTTGACCCGACCGGCCGCCAGGGCGGTGCGCAGCGGTTCGGTGACGTGCTCCTGACCGACGACCTCGCCGAAGGTCGCCGGACGGTACTTGCGGTAGAGGGCGAGCGCCACGTCGGGGACCTTACCGGGAGGGTCCGACAAAGAAAGGGGACCCCGTGCACCCACCAGAGCCCGCTTATCCTTGCTGCCTTCCGGCCCTGGGGAAGTTCGCGAGATATGTGCCGCACGAGGTCCGAGACCAGTGTAGCCGGTCGCCCTCCCGGCCCTGTCCGCACCCACTCCGGGCACGGGAGAATTTCACCGGTTAGCGGCACTACCCGGTGAAGGAGGAACCAGATGAGGGCTCTCGTCCTCGCGTGCACCGCCTTGGTGCTCGGAGCCACCGCCGCGGCGGCCGACCCCGTGCCACCGCGGCACGCCGTCGTCATCTGCCAGACCGCGAGCTTCTACGGCAACTACGACCACTCGGTCGGGCCGGTCGAGTTCAAGCGGACGTTGACCTACGGCAACAAGATCGGCCACACGCCCGGCGCCCACCCCGTCTACAACGGGTGGGCGGCGAGCATGGACTTCGGCCCCGACGACTGGGGGTACATCCGGATCGAGTGCATCGGGGGTTACGACTCGTGGTGAGAGCACTCGTAGTGAGAGCACTCGTGGTGAAAGCGACGGCGGCCCTCGCCGCCGTCGTCGCGCTCGTCGCCACCGCGTCACCCGCCCAGGCCGCCAACGGCACCGTCGGCGAACGCGAGACCGTGTGCGCCACCGACCTCTACGTCCGCACCGCGCCGAACGACGGCCCGTGGATGGGCACCCTCTACCGCGGCCAGACGTTCCTGGTGAAGGGCCCGAAGACCGGCAACTACGTCTACGGCTTCGCCTACGGGCACATCAACGCGCACGGCTGGGTGGTCGACGGCTGGTTCTGCTAGCCGAGGGCGGTCGTGAACAGCGGCACGGCGTGGTCCAGCGCGTAGGCCGTGCCCAGCGCCGAACCGCTGGAGAAGGCGTTGACCAGGGCCTCGTCCTCCAGGATCAACGCCTTCTCCGGCACCAGCGGGTTGGCCTTGAGCGCGGTCGCGTCACCGCCGATGGGGAACAGCACGCTCAGGTCGGCGGTCAGCAGGTCCAGCCGCTCGGTGGAGATGTCGACGTAGAACGTGCCCGAGGCGAGGTCCTCGACGTCCGCGCGCAGGGTGAAGCCGAGGGCCTTCAGGAAGTCCGCGCGCGGGTCGCCGGAGACGTAGGCGCCGAACTTGCCGTCGAAGTACGCGCCGACCACGGCGGTCTTGCCGGCGAACTTCTCGTTGGCGGCGAACTTCGCGTCCAGGTCGGCGACGATCCTCTCGCCCTCGGCCACCTTGCCCAGGGCCTTCGCGACCAGCTCGACCTGCTGCCGCCACGACGTGCCGTACGGGATGACGTCCTTCGGCGCGCCGATCGTGGGCGCGATCTTGGACAGCGTCTCGTGCTTCTTCTCGTCGTTGTCCGACCTGGTGTTGAGGATGAGGTCGGGCTGGAGCGCGGCGACGGCCTCGTAGTCGATCTCCGTGGTGCCCAGCAGCGTCGGCGCCTGCTGGTAGAGCCCCTCCGCCCACGGCCCGACGCCCTTGCCGCCGAACGCCAGCCAGTCGCTCGCCCCGACCGGCTGCACGCCGAGCGCGAGGGCGGTCTCGGCGTCCGACCAGCCCAGCGCCACGACCCGCGTCGGCGGTTCCTCGATCGTCACGGGCCCGAACCGGGTGTCGACCGTGACCCCGGACGAGGTCGGCGCGGCGTCACCGCCGCCTCCCCCGCAGGCGGCCAGGAGCAGGGCGGACAGGACGATCACCAAACCACGCTTCATTAGGCAAGCCTAACCGAACCCATTGGCGACCGATGCGTCCGACCCACCGACCACCCGTTTTGGGGGACGCACGGACCCTCCGTTAGACTCCTCCACGGAGGATTCGCATAGTGGCCTAGTGCGCACGACTGGAAATCGTGTTGGGTTAACCCCCTCACGGGTTCAAATCCCGTATCCTCCGCAGATCAGAGCCCCGGCGCCGTCAGGCAACCGGGGCTCTGCTCATTTTCCGGCCCGGTGCAACGCCGGAGGTCACCAACCGCGTTTAACCAGTGATCGACCGTGATCACTGGGAGGACACGCATGAGGATCTTCACGACCGCCGTCGCCGCGGCCGTCGCCGGAGCGGGCCTGCTCGCCGGCGGTGTCGCCACGGCTTCGGCCCAGGTCGGGGCGAGCGCACCGCCGCGGTACTCCGCCACGGCGTGGCACGACGTCAACGTCCGGCACTGCCCGTCGACGTCGTGCACGCAGGCGCCGGGCAGCCCGGTCCTGGCCGGCTGGACGGTCGGGGTGTACTGCTGGGTGCACGGCGAGTCGGTCACGGACTTCGGTTACACGAACGACGTGTGGCTGAACATCGGCCGGCAGGACGGCGGCACGCAGTGGTCCAGCGCCATCTACTTCGCCGGCGACGAGTACGCGAACCTGCCGAAGGACGCCTACTGCGCCGACGCGCCCCAGCCGCCCACCACCACCCCGAGGCCGACCACCACCGAGCCGAGCCCCACCACCACGCCCGCGCCCACCACCACGCGGCCCGTCCCCACGACCACGCCCGGCCAGACCACCACCACGCGGCCGGTTCCCACGACCACCGCCGGCCCGACCAGCACCACCAGGCCGTCCACCCCGACGAGCACGGTCACCACTCGACCGTCCACCCCGATCACCACCACCGTCGTGCCCACGACCAGGCCCTAGCCCGGGGCTGATCGCGAAAAGGCCCCTCGGACGTCGCGTCCGAGGGGCCTTCCCGCTGCCGGGCTCAGTGCTTGGGCAGGTACTCCACGATGTCCTCCAGCAGGTAGACCAGCTGGTCGACGTGGGCGTTGCCGGTGCTCGGGCGCAGCTTCACGACCTGCGGGTCGTGGTCGCTGGCCTGGTCGGCGAACTCCGCGTTGACGTGCACGACGTCGTAGCGGTACCGGGTGATGTTCGCGCTGATCAGGATGTGGTCGAGGGTCTGGGAGTTGCCCTCGAACACGTAGCTGTACCGCTCGGCGGCGGGCAGGGTGTCCATCAGGGCCACCACGTCGCCCTTGCCGGTCAGCGTGCCGACCGCCGGGGAGAACTGGTAGTCGTTGATGTCGCCCGCGAGCACCACGTTGGCGCCCTTGTCGACGGCCTTGACCTGGTCCACGAAACCGCGCAGCAGCGCGGCCTGCTGAGCGCGCTGCACCTCGGAGCTGCGCACCGGCTCCTGGTAGCGACCGTGCATGGCCTGGTCGCCGCCCTTGGAGTTGAAGTGGTTCGCGACCACGAACACCGTGCGGCCCCGGAACTTGAACTCGCCGGCCAGCGGCTTGCGGCTGCTGTTCCACGCCGGGTCGGCGGGCGCGACGCGGCCCGGCGACACCGACAGCACGGCGCGGCCGTGCTGCTTCACGACGGACACCGGCGTGGTGGCGTCGCCGCCCGCGCGGTCCACGAAGGACACCCGGGCCGGGTTGAACAGGAACGCCACCCGGATGTTGCCGCCCGGCTCGCCGCCGTCGGCCTTGTTGACCGGGTCGATCTGGCGCCACTGGTAGCGCGGGCCGCCCGCGGCCGCGATGGCGTCGGTGAACTTGGCGAACGTCGCGTCCGCCGCCACCGTGCCGTCGTCGGTCGCGCCGTTGTTGTCCTGGATCTCCTCCAGCACCACGACGTCCGGGTTCTTCAGGTTGCCCACCACGGCGGCGGCGAGGCGGTCGAACTTGGCCTGGTCGTTGGTGGCGGCCAGGTTCTCCACGTTGTACGTGGCGACCGACAGCTCGTAGGAGCGCTGCGCGTCCGTGACCTCGGGCTCGATGCCGCCGGACACGTGCTCGCCCACCGTCTTCGCGGCCAGGGTGTAGCCGCCGAAGTTGGTGTACTCGACGTTGCCGACCGTCGCGCCGCGCCACACGTCGCCGACGTTGCTGACCTGCGGCGTGGCCGCGCCCGGCTTGACCTTGATCCGGCCGCTGTTGGGCTGGTCGTAGCCGAGGTAGATCGTGCCGCCGCGCGCGGTCGGGTGCTGGGTCGGGTTGGTGGTGATCCACGTCTCGCCGAAGCTGTTCGTGGGTCCGACCACGCGGGCGTCGTCGACCTGGACGTACATGCCCTCGCGGGACTCGTAGTAGTCCTGGCCGTAGGTCGCCGGGTCGAGCGGGAGGGACTCGATGGTGCCGCCGTTCGCGGTGGGCAGGTAGCCCGCCGGCGGGGTCAGGACCTCCGGCGTCGGCAGGGCGTTGCCCTTGGACTTCACGGTGACCGTGGCGCCGGTGATCTCGGTGAGCGTCTGGTTGGAGTTGCTCGCCGCGTCACCGCCCGGCCGGTACTCGGCGACGGTGCCGGAGACCAGCACCTCGTCGCCGGGCTCGACGGTCGGGGCGAGGGCCGCGGTGTAGACGAACACGCCCTCGCTGGTGCGCGGGTCGGCGTCCGGCGCGGTGTCCTGGAGCCAGAAGCCGCGGTCGCCGACGGCGCGGGTCGCGGTGACGACCCCGGGCACTCCGGTGACCTTCTGGCCGAGCAGCGGCGAGACGCGGGTCGTGCCCTGGACGTCGCGGACGCGCTTGTCGCCGGGTTCGGGCTCCGGGTCGGGATCGGGGTCGCCGGGGCCCTGGCCCTTGGTGTTGACCGGGGTCGGCGCGCCGATGGCGAAGTCGGCGGCGTTGTCGTCGGTGTCGGTCAGCGCGGTGCGGGCGGCCGAGGTGGCGTTGCCGGGGTTGGCGGTCGGCGTGGTCTCGCGGACGACGGTCGACGTGCCGTAGCCGACCAGGTCGCGCACGCGTGCGTCGGCGGCGCAGTCGGCGGCGGTCTTGCAGGTCAACGCGGAGGTCGCGGCGACCAGGGCGATCGTGCCGCCGGAGCCGCCCATGGCGATCGTGCCGGTGACGTCCGGCGCGGGCAGCTCCACCGTGCCGCCGGCGCCCTTGGCCTGTCCGACGAGGAACCGCCCGCCCGCGGCGATCGAGCCGGTCAGCGGGGTGACCTGCCACTGGCTGGACGCGCTGGCGCTCGCCGGGAGGTACTGCACGCTCCAGCCGTCGACGGCGACCGGCGCGGCGCCCGCGTTGGCCAGTTCGACGAAGTCCTGGGTCAGCGTGGCACCGGAGTTGCCACCACCGCCGTAGACCTCGGCGATCAGGGCGTCCTGGCTCGGGGCCGCGTGGATCGGCGTGGCGAGGGCGAACGTCACGGCCGAGGCGGCGGTGACCGCCAGCCCGACGCGCAGCGGGGTAGGTCTCAACGGGTCCTCCGGTAGTTGGCGGGTGCGCGCATCCTCCCCGGATCGAGTGAACGACGGAAGACACCGTCACTAACGGTTGACCATTACCCACTATCGAACGTGTGTTCGAACGTAGGGTAGGGTCATGGCCGTGCCCTCCCGGTGGCCCTCCCAGCGCCGGCGCGGACACGACATGCACAACAGGGGCGCCGACCCGGACCTGACGAGGCCCGGCTCGGCGCCCGTGCGCGTTGAGCGCCAACCGCCCTGGTCGGAGCGACCGACCGGAGCCTTGAACCGTTCTCGACCCAAGTGCCGGCAGGAGTTCTCCACGCGCCGGTCGCGGACTTCGATGTCGACAGCGCCGACGGGGTGATGGCCGGCGCCGATGGGACGCCACCGGAGCGTCTGCACCGGCCGGCCGGCAGGGCGATTGCCACCGGGAATGCCACCGAACGTCAGAGCCCCGGTTGCCGTGATCGGCAACCGGGGCTCTGAGCAGCGGTGGCGGTGGGATTTGAACCCACGGAGGCTTTCACCTCACACGCTTTCGAGGCGTGCTCCTTCGGCCGCTCGGACACGCCACCGCCGAGAACAATACAAGACCGGAGGGCGTCGACCAACAGGGGGTGGTCGATTGCATCTGCGCTGGTCAGGACGGGTGGCGGGGTCAGAGGTCCGCGAAGAACGACTCCATCAGGGCGGCGCAGCGCTCGGCCAGCACGCCGCCGACCACCTCGGGGCGGTGGTTGAGGCGGCGGTCGCGGACCACGTCCCACAGGGAGCCCGCGGCGCCGGTTCGGGGTTCCCAGCAGCCGAAGACGACTCGGTCGACCCTGGCCAGGACCAGCGCGCCGGCGCACATGGTGCACGGTTCGACGGTCACCGCCAGGGTGCAGCCGGTCAGGCGCCAGCCGTCGCCGTAGGCCGCGGCGGCGGCGCGGAGGGCCAGGACCTCGGCGTGCGCGGTCGGGTCGCCCAGGGCTTCGCGGGCGTTGCAGGCGCGCGCCAGCTCGGCGCCGTCCGGGCCGTAGACGACCGCGCCGATGGGGATGTCGCCCGTCCGGGGCGCCTCGGCGGCGACCTCCAGGGCGGCTTCGACCATCGCCTCGTCGGACGCCTGGCTGATCACGCGGTCACACCTGGAGGCTGTCCAGCAGCTTGGTGAACTCGTCGCCGAACCCGCAGCGCTGCGCGACTATCTGCAACTGCTCGTCCGGGTACAGGTCGACCTCGTCCACGATCACCTGCATCTCGTGCTCCGGCATGCCGATGTCGGCGAGCACGGCGAGGTCGCCCTCGGGCCAGAGCTCGTCGTCCTCCTCGTCCGGCGGGTCGACGCGGAGCAGGTCGAGGACGTCGGCGGCGATGTCGTAGTCGAGCGCCGCCGCCGCGTCGGACAGCAGGAGGGACACCCCGCCGGGCACCGGCCGAAGGACGATGAAGAACTCGTCGTCCACCGCCAGCAGCCCGAACACGGCACCCGTCGAACGCAGTTGGCGCAGTTCCGTGATCGCCGCGTCGAGCTCGGACAACGCCGAGCTGTCCATCTTGCTGCACCGCCATCGGCCGTCTTCACGAACGACCGCGACAGCGAAGCCGTTGACCGGCTCCTGGTGTGCCATGTGCACACCGTAGGGCCACACCTCGGCACCCGGTATCACGGGGGCCTCGGCCGCGGGCACGGGGGGCCGAGCGATGCCACTATCGTGGGATGAGCACAACTCTGCCGAACGCCAGGACGACCGCCTCCGAGCCCCGGTTCACCGGGCTGGTGGAGGCCGCCCGAGCCCTCCAGCCCAGGACAGTGGCGCTGCGACGGCAGGTGCACCGGCACCCGGAGCAGGGGTTGGACCTGCCCGCGACCCAGGCCGCGATCCAGCACTCGCTGTCCGGCCTGCCGCTCGAGGTGACCACCGGTGAGTCCAGCAGCTCGGTCACCGCGGTGCTGCGCGGCGGCAAGCCGGGGCCGACCGTCCTGCTGCGCGGCGACATGGACGCGCTGCCGCTGCAGGAGGACACGGGCCTGGCGTACGCCTCCGAGATCGACGGCTCCATGCACGCCTGCGGCCACGACACGCACGTCGCCATGCTGACCTCCGCCGCGCGCCTGCTCTCCTCACGCCGCGACGCGCTGGCCGGTCAGGTCGTGTTCATGTTCCAGCCCGGCGAGGAGGGCCTGCACGGCGCGCGGCACATGCTCGACGAGGGCGTGCTCGACGCCGCGGGCACACCGGTGGAGAAGGCGTTCGCCCTGCACATCACCTCCACGCTCCAGTCGGGCGTCGTCGTCTGCCGCCCCGGCCCGACGATGGCCTCGGCGGACACCTTCCACATCACCGTCAAGGGCCGCGGCGGGCACGGCGGCATGCCGCACGACGCGATCGACCCCGTGCCGCCCGCCGCCGCCATGGTCGGCGCGCTGCAGACGATGGTCGCCAGGCGGGTGAGCGTGCACCAGCCGGCCGTGGTCACCATCGGCCGCATCGCCGCGGGCACGACGACCAACATCATCCCGGAGACCGCCCTGGTCGAGGGCACCATCCGGACGCTCTCGGAGGACACCAGGGTCTTGGTGCACCGCGAGCTCCAGCAGGTCGTCACGCACGTGGCCGCCGCGCACGGCTGCACGGCCGAGGTCGAGGTCGTCCCCGGCTACCCGGTCACGGTGAACGACGACGCGGTCGGCCCGCACGTCGTCGACATCACGGCGGCGGCCCTCGGCTCACGGTGGGCGACCCACATGGAGGACCCGCTGATGGGCGCCGAGGACTTCTCGTACGTGCTGCAACGGGTGCCGGGCGCGATGGCCTTCCTGGGCGCCTGCCCTCGCGGGATCGAACTGGACCGGGCGGAGCCGAACCACTCGAACCGGGTGCTCTTCGACGAAGCCGCCATGGAGCACGGAGTGGTGGTCTACACCGCGTTCGCGCTGGATGCCCTGCGATAGGACGTAGGGGGAAAGGGCGAGCCTTCCTGAGGTTGGGGGCACGGCGGGCTTTCCTGCGGCAGGTCGCGCAGCGGCGGAACGTGCGGCGGCAGGCGGCACGGTGGCCAGGGGTGGAGCGTGCGGCGGGGATTCCTGCGGTAGGCCGGAGTCGGGGGTGAGGTGGGGTCGGGGCTGTGGGGTTCACGGCCTCGACTTTGCCGTCGGGCGAGGGGTGGGGCGAGGGGCGATTCGCGATCTGTGGACAACTCCTGTCCTGTGGACAAGTAGGGGGCACCGGCCCGCGCCGGCAGGATGAGCGCCGTGCGAAGCGTCTGCGTGGTCGGGCTCGGGTTGATCGGTGGTTCGGTGTTGCGCGCGGCGGCTGCCGCGGGGCGCGTGACCTGGGGCGCGACCGCGTCGACAGCCGACGCGGAGGCGGCTCGGCAGGACGGCCACGACGTGCTCGACCTCGCCGGAGCGCTCGAACGCGCCCGGGTGCACGACGCGCTCGTCGTCGTGGCGGTTCCGCTGCCGGCTGTGGAAGAAGTGCTCCGCGCCCTGCCCGGGGGCGTCCGGCTCACCGACGTGGTCAGCGTCAAGGGCCCGGTCGCCGACCTGGTCCGCCGGGTCGCCCCGCACGCCCGGTACGTCGGCGGGCACCCCATGGCGGGCACCTCCTCCTCCGGCTGGTCCGCCGGCCGCGCCGACCTCTTCCACGACGCCGCCTGGGTCGTCACCGCCGAGGACGACGTCGACCCGGACGTCCTCACCGACGTCATGGAGCTGGCCTTCGCGGCGAAAGCGCACGTCGTGCCCACCACCGCCCTGGCGCACGACGCCGCGGTGGCCCGCATCTCCCACCTCCCGCACCTGCTCGCCGCCGTGCTGGCCAGCGTCGGCGCGGACGGCGGAGCGCTCGCGCTGTCCCTGGCCGCCGGCTCGTTCGGCGACGGGACGCGCGTCGCGGGCAGCCGACCCGAGCTGGTCCGCGCGATGTGCGAGGGCAACCGCGGCGCGCTGCTCGACGCCGTGGACGACGCGTTGGGCCGGCTCGGCGCGGCCCGCGGCTCGCTCGCCTCCACCGGCGGCCTGGCCAAGACCATCGACGCCGGTCACGCCGCACGCGTGCGGCTGCAGACCCAGGCCGCGCACACCGACCTGACCATCGACCTGACCTCCCCCGACGCCCTGCGCGACCTGCGCGACCTCGGGTCACGCGGTGGCCGCGTCGTCGCGCTGAACGGCACGACCGCGCTCGCACGCACCCCATAAGGTGCACCGGTGGAGCGTCGCAGGCTCATCGCCGTCCTAGGGGGTCTCGCACTCCTCGGCGGCGCGGTGGTGGTGCTGCGCAACGAGTCCGCTCCCCCTCCCCCACAGGCGTTCGAACGGTTCCTGGACGAGAGGGTCGAGTACGTCCCCGACACCCAACGCGTGGCCACGCCCACCGACCTGGAGCTGACCGCGTTGGACCGCACGAGCCTGCGCGCGTCCTGGACGGCCACCGACGGCATCGGCCACGGCGGTTTCGAGGTGCGCTGGAACGGCGGCGCCCGGCTGGTCCGCGGCACCGAGACCGAGCTGACCGGCCTCGACGCCGATGCCGACGTCACCGTCGAGGTGCGCGCGCTGGACGCGCTGGGCGGCCGGTCCGCCCCCGCCACCGCGAAGGCCGTGCCGAGGCTCGCCTACGACGACACGTGGCTCGACGGCCTGGGCGCGCCCCTCGACCTGTTCGACGGCCCGGAAGCGCTCAACCCGCGCCGGTGGCGGGTCTTCGACCGCGGCGACACCGACTGCCTCTGCCTGCGCCCGTTCGGCGGTGAACGGCTGGAGATCGACTGCGACCGCGTCGACCTCCAGTCCAACGTGCCGCTGCGGTTCGGCGTGCCGGCGCCGGACGGCGCGGTCGCCAGGGTCTCGCTCACCACCGACGGCCCGGTCGGCGACCGGACGGAGGAGAGCGCGGTGCTGATCGCCCTGCTGCCCGAGCCGGTGCAGGACCTCGGTCACCTGGAGGAACCGTTCCCGCCGGGCGCCCTGGTCCTGCGCATCACGCCGTTCGGCGCGCGGTTCGTCCTGGGCGGCGCCCCGCTCGGCGAGACGTCCGGCACCTACCCGCCGCCCACGACGGGCGTGCGCCACCGCTGGGAACTGCGCGTGCTGCCCGGCTCGGTGGTGGCGCTGCGGGACGGCGTCGAGGTGGCGTCCGCGCCGGTGGAGCTGCCGTGGACGTCCGCCCGCGCCCGCCTGGCGTTCCGGCAGGCCCGGGGCACCCACCTGGACACGTTCGGGCTGGGCGGCGCACCCGGCACGCCGGCGCCGGGATCCGTGGCGCCGCTCGGGGTGAGCGGCGTGGACGACGGCGGGGTGTCGCTGGGCAACGTGGCGAACTCGCGGCTGGCGGGGGCGTCCTCGGTGCGCGTGGTCGCGTCCGTGGTGGCCGAACGCGCCGCGCCGATCACCGTCGAGCTGGGCACGCGGTCCGCGCCGGCGGTGTTCATGCCACCGGACCGCGGCCTCGACCCGTCCCGCCCGGCCGTCGTCCACGCCGACTTCCCGCTGCCGTCACCGGACTCGAACCCCGGGGTCAGGGTGAGCTCCGACGGCGGCCTCAACGTCTACGGCGCGCACCTCGTCATCGCCGACGGCCCGGACGCGCGCCACCCGCCGCCCCGGCTCGTCACCCGTCCGCCATCGGCCCCTCTGGTGCCCTCACCAGCGGTTTCCGTCGTCCACGAGGCCGCGGGCGAGGCCACCGGGTTCCCGAACGAGGGCAAGGTGCGGTTGGCGGTCGAGTTCGCCGACGCGCGGGCGCACGAGGTCGCCGCCGTCAAGGGAGTGGAGGTCGACCTCGACGGCGAGCGGATCGCGGTCCTGCCGACGAACGGCTCGGCCGGCGGGCGGCACGAGTTCCTGGTCGACCTCGCCGGGTTGGCCGGCGGCCGGCACGAGTTGGCCGTGCGGGTGCTCCCGGTGGACGAACGGCACGACGTGCGGTCGTTCGAGATCCGGCCGCTCTAGCCCTCGTTGGTCTCGGGTGCGCAACGACGTGGTGACCGCGGTCACCACGCCACCTAGCTTGGCTCAATGGAACGTCGCCGGATCGCCCTCGTCGCCGCCGGTGTGGTGCTGTTCGCCGGCGTGATCACCGTGTTGCGGACCACCGGTGTCGGCGAACCCGTCGCCGCGACGACCACCTCCACGCCGCCTCCCACGTCGCTGGCCCCGTACACCGCCGAGGGCGTGCTGGCGCCGACGGCCGGTCCGCCGCCGGAGTCGCCGCGCGAGGTGCGCGTGTCGTCCGGACCGCGTCGATTGCAGCTGCGGTGGACCGGTGACGCGCCCGGCTACGAGGTCCGGTGGGGCGAGCCCGGCCGGCTCGACCACTCCCGGTTGGTCACCGACCGCGTGATGCAGATCGACGGGCTCGAGGACGAGCGGATGCAGGAGGTCGCGGTGTACGCCGTGGACTCGTTCGGGCAGCGCTCCTCCCCCGCGAGGTCCACCGGGACGCCGCACGCCGGACCGTCGGGCGACTACGCCCTGGAGGACCGGTTCGACCAGCCGGACGCGCCCGACCCGACCCGGTGGCGGTTGGCGTCGCGCGGCAACTGCGCGCGGGCCACGCCCGGTCAGGACGACGACGGGCGGCGGCTCGTGCTCAGCAGCAACTGCGCGGCGGCTCCGGCGACGTTGCGGTCGCGCACGCCGTTCGTGCTGCGGGACGCCGACGAGCTCGGCCGGTTCGTGGTGGAGACCGACGCGCCCGGCGGTGACGGCGAGCTGGCGCTCGACCTCGTGCCGGGGCCGGTGTCGCTGGTCAGCGGTGACGCGCCGCCGCCGGACGCGGTGCGGCTGCGGGTGGCGACGAGCGCGGGCGCGACGTCCGTGCAGGTCGTCGTGGCCGCCGGGACGCCGACCACGGCGGTGCGCGCGGTGCCCGCGTTGGAGACCGGGCTGAGCCACCGGTGGGAGCTGGCGCTGCGGCGTGACGGCGTGCGGGTGCTGTTCGACGGTGACGTGGTCGCGACCAGCCCGGCGGTGCCCTCGTGGCGCGAGGCGACGGCGCTGGTGTCGGTGGCCGGGCCGACCGGGCAGCGCGCGGCGGTCAGCCTGATCGCGTTCGACGCGGCGCGGGCCGCCACGCCCGCGTGGGTGCCGGGGCCCGAGGTCGAGGTGTCGGTGGCGGTCGAGGCGGCCGAGGTGGGGGCGGCGCGGGCGCTGCCCGGGGTGACGGGCGGGCAGTTGCGGATGGCGTTGCTGCACAGCGACGAGTCGCCGGGAGCGCCGTCGTTCAGCGTGTCGGTGGGCGGGGTAGTGGTGCCCCTGCGGGCCGCGTCGACCGGTGCGCCGTGGCGGGCCGGTGTGGCCTACCCGGTGGTGGCGGACCTGCCGGCGGAGGCGTTGCGGGTCGGGTCGTCGGGCAGGCTCGCGGTCACGCTGGTGACCGGGCTGCGGGTGCAGGCCACGCACGTGGACCTGGAGTTGAGCGGGTCGTCCCCGGCCCCGCCGCCGACCACCGCGAAGGCGCCGTTGATCGGGCAGGAGCCGGAACTGGCGCGGGTCGACGGCAGGGTGCTCGACGCGAGCGGCCAGACCGTGCCGGAGGGCGCGGCGGTGCAGCCCGGGCGGATGGTGTTCGACCTGGCGCTCGAAGGGCGGACGGGGGTGCGGTTGGCGGGGCTGGCCGGGTTCTCCGTGCGGGTGGACGACGACCGGGTGGCCGTGGTGCCGACCGCGTCCGGTGGGCCCGGTGTCGCCGGGAAGTACCGGTTCGCGCTGACCACGAGCGGCTTGTCGCCGGGGCCGCACATGATCGAGGTCCGGCTGTTCGGCACGTCCGCTGAGACCCGTCCCACCTCGGCTTACATCCCGTTCTTCGTCGGCCGGTGAGAGGATGGGGCGCATGTCGCGCCCCCTCATCCTCGACGCCGCACGCACCCCGTTCGGCCGCTACCGCGGTGGGCTGTCCGGTGTGCGCGTGGACGACCTGGCCGCGCTGCCCATCGTGGAGCTGCTGCGCCGGCACCCGTCGCTCGACCCCGCGTCGATCGACGACGTGCTGCTCGGCAACACCAACGGCGCGGGCGAGGAGAACCGCGATGTCGGGCGGATGGCGGCGTTGCTGGCCGGGCTGCCGACCTCGGTGCCGGGGGTGACGATCAACCGGCTGTGCGCGTCGGGCGGTGAGGCGATCGTGCAGGCGGCGCGGGCGTTGGCGCTCGGTGACGCCTCGCTGCTCGTCGCCGGCGGGGTGGAGGGGATGACGCGGGCGCCGTTCGTCGTGCCGCGGCCGGACAAGCCGTTCGCCGACCGGTTGGAGCCGGTGTCGACGGCGCTCGGGTGGCGGCTGGTGAACCCGCGGATGAAGGCCGAGTGGACCGTGCCGCTGGGGCGTGCGGCGGAGGACGTCGCGGTGTCGTTGGGCATCACGCGGGAGCAGATGGACCTGTTCGCGCTGCGGTCGCACCGGCGCGCGTCGGCGGCCTGGGACGCGGGGGTGCACGACGGGTTCGCGTTCCCGGTGCAGCTGCCGGACGGCGCGCCGGTGCGGCGGGACGAGTCCGTGCGGCCGGAGACGTCGGCGGACAGGTTGGGGAAGCTGAAGTCGGCGTTCTCGGAGAGCGGGCCGGTGACGGCGGGCAACTCGTCGCCGTTGAACGACGGCGCGGCGGCGGTGCTGATGGGGTCGGAGGAGGTGGCGTCCTCGTTGGGGGTCACGCCGCTGGGTGAGTTCCTCGGGTCGGCCGTGACCGCGGAGGACCCGCAGCGGTTCACCCTGGCCCCGGTGTCGGCGATCCGGAAGCTGCTGGGTCGGTTGACGATCGAGTCGGCGCAGGTCGACCTGTGGGAGATCAACGAGGCGTTCGCGGCGATGGCCCTGTCGGTGCTCCACCACCTGCCCGAGGTCGACCGGGAGAAGGTGAACGTGCACGGCGGCGCGATCGCGTACGGCCACCCGCTGGGCGCCTCGTTCCCGCGCGTGGTCGTGGACCTGTGCCGGCACCTGCGCGCGCGTGGGGGCGGCCTGGGCGTGGCGGCGGCTTGTGTGGGCGTGGGCCAGGGCATGGCGATCGCCGTCCGGGTGTGAAGATCGCCTGATCGAGCGACAGCGGGACCGGGCGGCGGGTTGCTAGGCTTGGCCACAGCCGAGGCCGCTAGGCCGAGGAAGTGAGCCCTGGTAGGCCCGTCGGACGGCGGGAGCCAGGGCTTCGCGCTGTCACCACGATTGTCGTCGGTTGACGACACCGAGGTCGATCACTGCTTCCACCAGCGGCGCCGCGCGCCTGCGCCACTCGCCTCCGGCACCGTGGCACCACGCGATCGCGTCTGGCACCCACAGCGCCGGATCGCTGTGCGAGTTCAGGTGCTCGTAGGAGAACGAGTCGACCGGCGCACCGCGGTCGCACAGCGCCTGGAAGATGACGCGACGGTCGACGCCGTCCTCCGCCGGACCACGCGCGTCGAGCACCAACCGCTTGACCCTCTCGTCGAGCAGATCGGTCACCAACCGCGCCAGGCACCTCTGCCGCACGACCTCCGACGGACCTCGGCCCAGGTAGACGCGGCTGCGGAAACCGGCGTCGACCAACCGCCCGACGACGTCCTTGCGGATCGTGTCGCTCTCGCTCTTGAAGTGGAGCCTGCGCTCACCGGCGACGCGGAGCCGCCGCATCAGGGTTCGGACCGCGAGCAACTGGCGCGTTTCGATGAACACGGCCACGAGCAGGTAACTGGATCGACGGGACTCGTCGACGAAGACATGTGCGCTCACCCAACGATCGTTGCGTGCTCGCAAGAGGGGCAAACGATTGCTCGCCCGATCTGATGATCAGGCCCCGGGCGGGCCGGGGGTCAGATCCGGTAGGCGATGCGGGGGTAGTCGACGACCAGGCCCGTCCGGTCCACGGTGATGTCCTGTTCGAACTCGCCGTGGGTGAAGGAGACGACCGCGCGGTCGTCGCTGATCGAGACCGTGCGGTAGCGCTGGCGGACCAGTTGGACCGACAGGTCGGGCAGGGTCACGTAGACGACCGGGATCTCGTGCTCGCCCTCCTCCTGCTGGAGGTTGAGGCGGCGGATCGGGATGGCGTTGAACAGGACCGCGAACTGCACGTCCACGTCCACCGCGCCGTCGAAGTCCGCCCGCTCCGCGCCCTGGCCGGAGTCGACCAGCCAGAGGCCCTCCGGCGACCGGCTGACCGAGATCTGCCGCTCCTCCGACACCGTGGCGGTCCGCAGCAGCAGTCGCTTCACCGCGCCGGTCTCGCCGACCGACACCTCGAACGACCCGCTGAACTGCTCGGCCGGGCCGGCGGTCACCAACCGGCCCGAGGCGCGGAGCTTGCGCTCCGAGAGCAGGAAGCGCACCTGCTCCAGCCTGGGCACGTCGTAGCCCTGCCAGGTCACCATCTGCGCGGCCGCGGAACGGGTGCTCTCCCCCGACGGGGTTGCCCGCTCAGCCGTGTTGAACGAGTTCACTCTCCACCCGGAAGGATGTCCTTGGCCTTCTCGGCCACCGATTTGACCTGCTCTTCGTGGCCGAACCTGCCTGCGACGAACTCGGCGGCCTGGTCGATGCCCGCATCGACCTTCTCGTGGTTCTGCTCGAGCAGCTCGGACGCCTTGTTCTTGATCTCGTCGAAGTTCATCGTGCTCCTTCGCACTCCTGACGCAGGCTACCCGAATCGACCGCGCGTCCCCAGCGGCAAACGTACCTCCGGGCTCGGCCGACCGCCCCCGCGCACCGCGACGGCCCCCCGGGAGAGTCCCGGGGGGCCGTCGCGAGCGATCTGGGGATCAGGCGGTGCGCTTGCGACGCAGGAACAGCAGCGCCCCGGCGCCCGCGCCCAGCAGGCCGATGCCGATCAGCAGCGGCACGAAGATCGACGCGCCGGTGTTGGCCAGGTCGTCGTCACCGCCGCCGCCCGCCGGCACCGTGGTGCTGGTGACCGGAGCCTCGGTCGTGGTGGTGGTCGTCGTCGGCGCGGTGGTCGTGGTGGCCTCGGTCGTCGTGGTCACGACGGCGCCCTCGAGCCACTTCGCCTTCGCCGTGGCCTTGACCGGGAAGACCTCGGACTTGGCGATGATCAGCGACTGCGTCTTCAGGTTGCGGTCGCTCGACACGAACAGCCGGCCGCTGCGCAGCTTGGCGCCGGCCGTGACGGTGAACTCGACCTCGCCGGGCTCGACGCCCGCGTCGACCTTCACCCACACCTCGGCGACGTTCGGCGTGGCCGCCGCGGCGGCGCGGGCGTTCGGGTCGGCCACGGGCAGCGGCTTGCCGTCCGCGTCGACGATGGTGACGCCCGCGGGCAGCTCGGCGGTCAGGACCGCCTCGGCGGCCGTGGTGGCGACGGTGAACGGGCCGATCTTCTCGCCCGCCTTGCCGGTCAGCTCGCCCGGCTCGACGGACAGGGTCGGCTTGGGCTCGGCCAGGTCCTCGGCCTTGGTGGTGAGGTACTCGTAGACGTCGTGGACGAGACCGTCCACCGTGCCGCCGTGGACGTCCTCCTCCTCCGTGGTGGAGTCGTCCTCACGCAGGTCGATGCCGTCGCTGAAGTGCCACACGGCCGCCTGGGTCGCGGCGATCAGGATGCTGCGCTTGTTCTGCGGGTCGAGGCCGTACAGCTTGTAGGCGTCCTCCACCTCCAGGGCCGGGTAGCTGTTCTGCAGCACCCAGTTGACCTTGGCGGCGTTCTCCTTGAACTTGGTGTCCGGGTTGGGGTGCTCGCCCCACGGCACCTCGACCAGCGGCTGGCCGTCCTGCAACGGGGTGGGCAGCTCGACGCAGTACGCCTTGGCGGTCTGCGAGTCGTCGCCCTGCTGGAGGCGGAGGCCGATCAGGCTGGCGTTGAACGCCTGGATGCCGTCCTTGTCCTCGTCGTTGTCCAGGACCTTGCCGTCGCGCTCCAGGTAGATGCCCATGCCGGGCTCGTTCGCGCCGTCGTAGGGCTCGACCTTCGGCTTGTCGGCGGCCGCGGGGAGGGCCGACATCAGCACGAGGCCGGCGCCGAGGATCGCAGCGCCGAAGCGCTTCACAGTCGACCGGGATGCCATTTGTCTCCTTGAGGCTCGCGAGGGTAGCCCGTTGGTGTGGTTCAAGGCGGCGGTCCGTGCCGTCCGGGGAGCTACTTGGCAGAGCGCTCCGACACCGAGACGACAGGAATCAGCCGAACACTAGCCGATCGCCCCCCACTCGATCGAGGACGGGGGACACCGTCGGTAGAACCGCCTGCCAGCAGCGAAGACCGAGGTCATCCGTCCACAACGGATGATCAAGCAGAGTCGACGGCCCGTCGAGAATGGACCGCGGGACACCTGTTTCGACGGGCCGCGAAACGGGCGCGGATCACCGAAGTGACGGCGTTCCCGCAGCTCAGCCGGTCCACAGTGGATTGCACGTAATACCGGTCGGTCCGTTTCGACGCCACACCGTTGCCGAACGGTGATCTAGGCGACCAAAGCGGACGGCGTGACCGGGCGGATGTCGCCGACCCGCAACGACGTGCCCGGCAGGCACAGGTCGCGCGCGGTCGGCGGCTGGCCGGTCAGCATCCACTTCACCAGCGACGCCAGCTGGTAGGAGATCAACGGCGGCACGGCGTCGCCCACGTGCCGGTAGGCGTTGCCGATCACCGACACGTCGAACCGGAACCGGCGCGGGAAGCCCTGGAGCAGCGCCATCTCCCGCACCGTGCACAACCTGTGCTGCTCGGGGTGCGCGTACCGACCGTTGCCGACGTGCCCGCACTCCCGCTTGATCGTGCGCGCCGGCTCGTCCCACCACAGCCGGCCGTACACGTCCGGGTGCGAACCCCACTTGCCCTCTTCGATGATCTTGCGCTGGGCCGGGTTCAGCAGCTGCTCCGAGGGCGAGCCGACCAGGTCGCCCCACGACCCTCCGTCGGCCGGGATGGCCCGCATCCGGTCCAGCGACCGGTCGCGGCGGAACGACGGCGACACGTGCATCCCGTCCTCGGGGTGCGACTCGCCCGCCTCCACCGGCGGCAACTTGCCGATCGCCCGCCGCACGGTCACCGCGCCGGGCCGGAGCTCCCAGCCCTGCCACAGGTCCTCGAGGGTGCGCAGCGGCACGCCGGAGTCCACCGCCACCACCATCGCCCGCTCGCGCAGCTGCGGCAGCCCGAAGCGCGACAGCATGTGCGTGCTCGCGTCCACTTCGTACCCGAGCCCCAGCAGCAGCTCGGCCAACCCGTCCAGGTGGTGCCGCTGCCTGCCCTTCACCAGCTCGCGCGCGTTCTCCAGCAGCAGCACCCGCGGTCGGAACTCGGCCACGTACGCCGCGACCCGGCCGACCAGCGAGTTGCGCGGGTCGTCACGCAGGTGGTTGGCCGGCGCGATCCGGGTGAAGCCCGAGCACGGCGGGCACGCCACCAGCACGTCCAGCTCGCCGCGCCGCAGGTTCCACACCTGCCGCAGCACGGCCGGGTCGAGCCGGCCGAGGTCCACCTGCAACGGGTCGACGCCGATGTTGTCCCGGTAGATCCCGTTGCAGCGCAACGAGCCCAATCGGGACGACGGCTTGCCGATCTGCGCGTCGGCCGCGCCGACGATGGTGAAGTCGCGGTGCGCTTGGAAGCCGAGGCTCATGCCACCGGCGCCGGAGAACAGGTCGACGACTTTGAAGGTGGGTCCGCGCACGGCGTGATCGTACGGTGGGCGCACCACCCTCAGGCGAGTGATCCCACCGGTACCGATCACCGTGATCGCGTACGTTGCGCGCCATGGAGCTCCCACCTGCGTGGCAACGGCCGGATCCGTTGCGTGGACTGGAGGACATGCCCTGGTCGGTGCTCGCCCACGGGGCGGGCGTGGACGACCTCCTCCGCCGCGTCGTGCACGACGAAGGCGGCACGCGTGAGGCGGCGTGCCGGACCCTCGCCGCCCGGCTGCTCGTCGACGACACGGTGTCGGAGGCGAGCGTGTGGGCCGTGCCCTTCCTGGTGGAGGTGGGCGCGAGCTACCGGGTGCCCGCGGACAGCCGCGATCGGGTGATCTTCCTGCTGGCCGCGATGGCGTTGGCGAGCGCGGGGTTCACCGACGACGGCAAGCGCACCCGCCGCCGCTGGAACGCGCTCGGGCGCGAGCTGCCGCGCCGGCCGCCGGACTGGATCACGCAGACGCGGTACGAGGTGGCCAAGGGCGCGCCGAAGGTGTTCGAGGCGCTGGCCGGCGCGGAGGTGGCCTGCTCCATGGCGCTGGCGATCGCGGTGCCCGAGGCCGTGCCGCGGCACGTGGCGGCCGTGGCCGAGGCCCTGGCCTCCGCCGACCGCTCGCCCCGGCTGCTCGCCCTGGCGGCCCGGGTCGCGCTGCACCTCGTGAGCGACGCGCCGATCACGCCGGCGGTGCTGCGCGCCACCGCGCAGTGCAACCCGGAGCTGCTGCGCGCCTACCGGGACAAGGCCTACCCGCACCACCAGCCGCCGTACGTGACCATGCAGCTGATGGGCTACCGGTACGCCTTCCTCGCCGCTTACGGCGACGGCGAGGAAGGCGTGACGGTCACGCCGTGACGGCGGTCGGCTCCACGACCGCGGCGGCGGCTTCGTCGTCGGCGACCGGCACCGCCGGCTCCAGCGGGCCGAGCGCGGTGCCCCACTCCTGGTCGGCGAGGGCGAACGCGGCCACGGTCAGCGCCACCACCGGACGGGCCGGCGGCAGCTGGTCGGCGTAGAAGTCCAGCTCCAGCCGCGCGCCGAGCGGGGACGGGCGCAGGCGCAGCACGCCGTGCGGCGCCTCCTCGGGGTGCGCGAACCGGCACGACCACTCGGTGAACACGATCGAGCGTTCCACCACCTCGGTCGGGTGGACCGCGCGGACGTTCGCGCCGACCGAGCCGTGCCGGTAGTCGTCCGCGGCGGAGACCAGCAGCTCCTCGAACTCGATGGACGACACGCCGAGGTCGTGCCCGGCCACCAGCGCGACCTGCACGAGCGCCAGCGGCAGCTGCGGCAGGGCGTCCTCGAAGCACACCATCGCGCCGCCGTAGCGGGTGTTGATCTCGGTGGGCAGGAAGCCGTCGGCGGTGGCGATGCCGTCGAGGGTGAACGTGCCGCGGTAGTCGACCGACTCGCGCAGCCGCTCGCCGACCCGGCGGGCCAGGTTGCGCATCTCCTCGCGGATCCGCGCGGGCGGGTCGTAGTAGGAGGCGCAGCCCGCGTACAGGAACCGGGCCTGGCCCGCGCGGCGCGGCACGACCATCTCGATCGGCCGCAGCACGGCGGTGCCGTCCGGGAACACGATCCCGTGCACGCTCACCGGGATGCCCTCCAGGAACGGCATCACCCGGACGAACTCGCACTTGGCCGCGAGCACGTCGAACGCGTCCTGCGCCTCCTGCCGGTCGCGGACGCGGCGGACGAAGTTCGCGCCGCCGTTGATCGCCGGGCCGTCGCCGGACCAGACGACGCCCGCGCCGCGGTCCAGGCGCTGGGTCGCCGCCCACAGGCCGTCGAAGTCGAGGCCGAGCACGACGGCGGGCGCGCGGGGCGCGGACAGCTCGTCCCACAGGCCGTCGATCGTCGTCTTGTTCTCCAGCTCCACCCACTCGGGGCGGCGGGCGTTGAGCACGGGACGGCCCGCGAACTCCGGCGTGTGCACGTACGGCGTGCTGATCACCAGCGCCTCGCCGCGCGGGTCGAAGTCCTCCAGCACCGCGCGGACCTCTCGGTCGGGCGAGGTGAGCAGTCTGGTGAGCCGGTTCTGCTCGACCGCGACGAAGCCGCCCGCGATGCCGAGCGGCACCCAGCGGGCGACTTCCGAGTCGTGCAGCGGCGCGTGGTCGTCCGTCGACAGCACGAGCGTGTGGCGGGCGCCGAGCTGGTGCAGCTCGCCGACGCGACTGCTCAACCGGGTGCCGCCCGCGAGCACGACCAACCGGTCGCCGAACAGGGTGCCGAGGCGCGCTTGAAGCGCGGAAAGGACGTCATCCATCGCCGAGAACTCGCTTTATGAGAAGCAGACGAGACAGCCGGCGAGCGCCGGTGCCACGCACTGTAGAGGCAGCCGATGGGATCGGCCCAGCACGGTCCGGCAACGAGCGATGGAACTTGCCGATGGGATCAGGGGCGGGTGCGCGAGATCATCGAGCGGCGTCGCGAAGTACCTGGTCAACCCGGTTCAGGAAGGCACGCGGACCCCGGCCCCCGGGGAACGGGAGCAGCAGGCCCAGCAGCGTGTCGTCCACCGACGGAGGCGCGGCGGCCACGATCGCGGCGGCGGTCTCCAGGAACCGCTGGCGCTTGGCCTCGTGCGCGGCGTGCTCGGCGAGAACGCCCTCGATGCTCGGGTGCATGGCTGGATGCGGGTAACTCACTTGGGTTGTATCGGCCCCACCGGTCCCGACCTTTAGGGTGAATTCGCACCGAGTTCAAGAACGCGAACGGCGCCGTGGACGTGCTGGGATGTGACCATGCGCGTTGTGGTCACCGGGTCGACCGGGTACATCGGACGGGTGGTGTCGGCGGAGTTGTCCGCCGCGGGCCACACACCTATCCCCTTTTCGGGTGACGTCCGGGTGGGGGCGCTCGACGGGCCGGTCGACGCGGTCGTGCACCTGGCGGGCCTCGCGCGGGTGCGCGAGTCGTTCGGCGATCCCGTGCGGTTCTACGACGTGAACGTGGGCGGCACGGTGAACCTGCTGCGCTCGCCGCCGCCGCGGTTCGTGCTGGCGTCCACGGCCGGCGTGTACGGGTCGGCCGTCGCGATGATCTACGAGTCCTGCCCGCGCGCGCCGGGCAGTCCTTACGCGGCTTCCAAGGCCGCCGCCGAGGACGTGCTGGCGTGGGCCGCCGCGGCGGGCCGGGTGAGCGGGGTGGCGCTGCGGCTGTTCAACGTCGCCGGTGGCGGGGATGAGGACGACACGCGCGTGATCACCAGGGCGTGCGGGGTGGCGTCCGGGCGGCTGCCGTCGATGGAGGTGTTCGGGGACGGGTCGGCGGTGCGGGACTTCGTGCACGTGCGCGACGTGGCGCGGGCGTTCGTGACGGCGGTGGAGCGCGACGGGGACGGGTACGTGGCGCTGAACGTGGGCGCGACGCCGGCGAGCGTGGCCGACGTGCTGGCCTCGGTGGCCCGGGTGACCGGCCGGGAGGTGGCGGTCGTGCGGCGGCCCGCGCACCCCGGCGAGGCGCGCGAACTGCGTGCCGACACGACCGCGCTGCGCTCGTCGGGCTGGCAACCCGTCTGCTCGGACCTGGACACCCTGGTCCGCGACCAGTGGGCGGCCGAGACGTCGCGCCGGGCAGCGGAGGCCCGCCCGGTGACGGAGGCCCGTCCGGGCAGGTCCGGACAGCTTCGCAAGGGTCCCCGCCAAGGGGAACCCTTGAAGTGATCCTACCGACGGGGTCCGACAGGTTCGGTGGTCTCACGCCGTCGGGGCAGTGGGACGCGGTCCAGGTCGGCGGCCACGACGAGGTCGCCGGCGAACACCTCGGCGGCCTCGGCGTGGAACAGGCGGGGGTCGGGGTAGCGCTGCGAGAAGTGGGTGAGGACCAGCTTGCGCACGCCGCACTCGGCCGCGACCCGGGCCGCCTGACGGGCCGTGAGGTGGCCGTACTCGACCGCCAGCGCCTCGTCCTCGTGCAGGAACGTCGACTCGATGACCAGCATGTCGGCCCCGTCGGCGAGCTCGAACACCCCGTCGCAGAGCCGGGTGTCCATCACGAAGGCGAACCGCTGGCCCCGGCGCGCCACGCTCACCTCGTCCAGCAGCGGCGGCCGGAGGTCGCGGATCGCGCGGCCCCGGATGCCGTGGGCGGCCAGCCGTTCGGGGATCATCGTGCGGCCGTCCGGCTCGACCAGGCGGTAGCCGTACGCGGGCAGCGTGTGGTCGAGTCGCCGCGCCTCCAGCCGGCCGAACGGCCCCTCGGCGAGCACGCCCGGCCCGGTGACCGGCTGCGCGCGGACGTCCGCCACGTCGTGGAAGGAGCTGGCGTGCCGGAGCCGGTCGAAGTACTCCGCGCCCTCGGCGGGGAAGTGCGCGTGCACGGTGTGCGGCACCCGGTCGAGCGACATGCGCTGCACCACGCCCGGCACGCCGAGGCAGTGGTCGCCGTGGAAGTGGGTGATGAAGAGCCTGGTGACGTCGGTGACCGCCACGCCCGCGCGCGCCATCTGCCGCTGCGTGCCGTCGCCCGGGTCGAAGAGGAAGCCCTCGGCGTCCCAGCGCAGCAGGTAGCCGTTGTGGTTGCGGGCGCGGGTCGGCACCTGGCTCGCGGTGCCGAGCACGACCAGCTCTCGTGGTGACACGTGGCAGAGTCTGCGGCATGGAGAGCTTGCAGGCGCTGTCGTCGTGGCCGGTGGACACCGCGGCGACGGCCGTGGTCGACGCGCGGGGCGAGGTGCTCGGCTCGCACGGACCGGTCGACCACCGGTTCCCGCTGGCCTCGGTGACCAAGCTGCTGACGTCGTACGCGGTGCTGGTGGCGGTGGAGGAGGGCGCGGTCGAGTGGGACCAGCCGGCCGGGCCCGAGGGGTCGACGGTGCGGCACCTGATCGCGCACACGTCCGGGTTGGCGTTCGACTCGGCCGACGTCCAGGCCGCGCCGGGCACCAGGCGGATCTACTCCAACACCGGTTTCCAGGTGCTCGCGGACTTCGTCGCGGAGGCGACCGGTATCCCGTTCGCGCGGTACCTGGCGGAGGCGGTGTTCGAGCCGCTGGGCATGGCGTCGTCGGTGCTGGACGGCTCGGCGGGCGCGGGCGGGGTGTCCACGGTGGCCGACCTGGTCCGGTTCGCGGCGGAGGTGCAGGAGCCGAAGCTGGTGTCGGCCGAGCAGGTGGCGGAGGCGACGGCGGTGGCGTTCCCGGGGCTGCGCGGCGTGCTGCCGGGGTTCGGGTCGCAGAAGGAGAACGACTGGGGTCTGGGGTTCGAGATCCGGGCGGGCAAGTCGCCGCACTGGACCGGCACGGCCAGCTCGCCGCGGACGTTCGGGCACTTCGGGCAGAGCGGCACGTTCCTGTGGGTCGACCCGGATGCCGGTGTCGCGTGCGTGGCGCTGACCGACCGCAAGTTCGGCGAGTGGGCGGCACAGGCGTGGCCCGCGTTCACCGACGGGGTGCTGGCGGAGCTGGGTCGCGCCCGGGGTTGACGTCAGCCACCGCAAGCCGGTGTTCGATCTACGCAAGTCATTGACAGATTCGTGAAAAGACTCGGCAAGCTCTTGTGAGGCACGCCACAGCGTGCCTAAGGTCGCCTCCCCGGCCTTGAGAGAAACGAGTCCTCGATGTTGCGGATATCCGCCAGGTTCGGCGTGGTCGTCGCGGTGGTGGCGGCGGGCCTCGCAGTGCCCACCGCCGGCGCCGCGCCTGTCGTAGACGTCGCGCCCGCGCCCGTCGTCACCCGGGCCGCGCTGGACCCCGCGCTCGTCGCGGGCCGGGGCGCGGACGTGGCGTTCGTCGAGCAGGAGGCGGAGAACGCCACCACGACCGGCACGGTCATCGGGCCCGACCGGACGGCGTACACGCTGCCGTCCGAGGCGTCCGGTCGGCGGGCGGTCCGGCTCGCGCCCGGTCAGCACGTCGAGTTCACCCTGCCGAAGGCCGCCGACGCGATCACCGTCCGCTACAGCATCCCGGACGCCCCGACCGGCGGCGGCATCACCGCGCCGCTGGACGTGACGGTGAACGGCAAGCACCGCAAGACGATGACGCTCACCTCGCAGTACGCGTGGCTCTACAACCAGTACCCCTTCACCAACGACCCGAACGCCGACCTGCTGCACCCGGACTGGTGGATCACCGAGTGCGCTTGCGTGCCGTCCCAGACCACGCCTTCGCCGGTCATCCGGAAGCCGTTCCGCCCCAGTCACTTCTACGACGAGCAGCGCCTGAAGCTCGGCCGGACCCACCGCGCCGGCGACCGGGTCCGCCTCACCGCGCCCGCCGGCACGAACGCCGCGTGGACCGTGATCGACCTGCTGGACACCGAGCTGGTCGCGCCACCGCGCGTCAACCCGGTCGCGGCGAACGTGCTGCTCTTCGGCGCGGACCCGACCGGCCGGCGCGACTCGGCCGACGCCTTCGACCGCGCCATCGCCTTCGCCAAGCGCCACCGGCTGCCGGTGTCCGTGCCGCCGGGCACGTTCCAGGTCAACCGGCACATCGTCGTGGACGACGTGACGATCGAGGGCGCGGGCAACTGGCACACCGTGATCAAGGGCCGTGAAGTCGCCCTCCCCACCCCCGCGCCGGACGGCTCCGTCCACACCGGAGTCGGCTTCTACGGCAAGCCGGCGGCCGAGGGCGGCAGTCGCAACGTCCACCTGCGCGGGTTCGCCGTCGAGGGCGACGTGCGCGAGCGGGTCGACACCGACCAGGTCAACGGGATCGGCGGCGCCCTCAGCGACTCCACCATCCGCGGCCTCCACCTGCGCCACACCAAGGTCGGCCTGTGGTTCGACGGTCCGATGTCGAACGTCTCGGTCACCGACAACATCGTGGTCGACCAGGTCGCGGACGCGCTGAACCTCCACACCGGCGTCACGGACTCGGTGGTGCGCAACAACTTCATCCGCAACACCGGTGACGACGGCCTGGCCATGTGGTCCGAGCACCAGCAGGACGCGCGCAACCGCTTCGAGCGCAACACCGTGCAGTCACCCGTGCTGGCCAACGGCATCGCCCTGTACGGCGGCACGGACAACGCCCTGGTGGGCAACCTGGTCGCCGACCCGGTGCGCGAGGGCAGCGGCATCCAGCTCGGGTCGCGGTTCGGCGCGCAGCCGTTCACCGGGCAGGTCCTGATCACCGACAACACCACCGTCCGGGCCGGCACGCACGAGCTGAACTGGAACATCGGGCTGGGCGCGATCTGGTTCTACGCGTTGGAGGGGGACATCGACGCGGACGTGCGCGTGGTGGGCAACCACTTCCTGGACAACACCTACAACGCGATCATGCTGGTGAGCGAGTGGTCGGTGAAGGACCTCCACTCGATCACCGGCGTGCACTTCCGGGACGTCCGCGTCGACGGCACGGGCACGTCCGTGGTGAGCGCGCGGGCGGCCGGTTCGGCGACGTTCGAGAACGTGGACGCCCGCAACGTCGGCGCGGTGCCGGTGAACAACTGCGGTTCGTTCAGCTTCCCGGCCACCGGCTCGGAGTTCTCGCTGACCGACCGCGGCGGCAACGACGGCTGGCTCGCGCCGTGGCTGCTGCCGAACACGATCACGTGCGACGACCGTCCCCCGGTCGTCCCGCCGCCCGCGCCGTCGGGGTGGTGACTAGGGCGTGACGACGGCGTGGCCGCGCACCCGGCCACGCCGCACGTCCTCGATCGCGGCGGCGGCCTCGGCCAGCGGGTAGGTGCGGTCCAGCACGGGCGTCAGCGCACCCGCTTCGATCAGGTCGCGGAGCAGCACGAGGTCGTCCAGGCGGTCCTCGTGCACCAGCGGTCGCGCCTTGATGCCCAGGAACGGCGCCGCGACCACCGCCCGGAGCCACCGGTCGGTGCCCATGAACCACCGACCGCCCGTGCCGCCGACGAGCGCGACCGTCCCACCCGGCTTCAGCAGTCGCCGCAACGTGCGCAACGACGGGTTGCCGTACAGGTCGAGCACGACGTCGAAACCGCTCGCGGCCAACGGTCCGGCCGCGTAGTCGAGCACGTGGTCCGCGCCGAGCCCCGCGACCAGGTCCGCCTTCGCCGCGCCGCACACCGCGGTCACCTCGGCGCCGTGGTGCTTGGCCAGCTGCACGGCGTACACCCCGACGCACCCCGAAGCGCCCAGCACCAGCACCTCCTGCCCGGCGCGCACCCGTCCCGCGTCCCGGACGGCCTGCAACGCGGTGAACCCGGCGATCGGCACGGCCGCCGCCTGCTCCGGCGTGAGGTTGGCGGGCTTGGCCGTCACCTGGCCCTCGGGCACGGCGACGTACTCGCAGAACGCGCCGGAGCACCATCCGAACACCTCGTCGCCGACCTTCGTGCCGGTCACGCCCCGACCGACCGCCTCGACCGTGCCGGCCATCTCCAGGCCGGGCACCCTGTTGCGGG
Organism: Actinosynnema sp. CA-299493; assembly: GCF_050946825.1. Lineage (NCBI taxonomy): Bacteria > Bacillati > Actinomycetota > Actinomycetes > Pseudonocardiales > Pseudonocardiaceae > Actinosynnema > Actinosynnema sp. CA-299493. The sequence continues at coordinate 222,289 of NZ_CP191993.1, read as the reverse complement.
GACGCCGCACCCCGACCACCGGCCGTGCCGCGTAGGGCAGGCCGCGCAGGATGTGCCAGTCGGAGCCGGAGACGGCGGCGGCCCGCACGCGCACCAGCACCTCGCCGTCACCGACCTCGGGCTTGTCCACGTCTCGCAGGCGCAGCACTTCTTCGGGGACGCCGTACGCGTCCTGGGTGATCGCTCTCACGAGTCGTCCTCCGGGTACTGGAACACGTCGCCCAGCGGCACGTCGAAGACGCGGGCGAGCTGGAACGCCATCTCCAGCGAGGGCGAGTAGCGGCCCTGCTCGATGGCGATGACGGTCTGGCGCGTGACGTCGAGGCGGCGGGCCAGCTCGGCCTGCGTCATCTCGCCGTGCGCGAAGCGGAGCGCGCGGATCGAGTTGGTGATCCTGGTCGGCTTGCCCACCTCAGAACCCCCGGCGGTACGCGACGAGCTTGACCGCGGCCCCGAACACGGCCCACACGTTGAACACCAGGAAGATCGCGTTGGCGATCCAGAAGTGCGGCGCCTCGGCCAGCGCCAGCCCGAACGGCAGCACCATGCCGACGCCGAGCACGACGGCGGCCAGGTGCTCGCCGAACCGGTTGACGTCGCGGTCCCGGGCGTCGGCCCGGTGGCTCTCGCTCGGCTCGGCGATCTCCAGCGCGACCCGGCCGACCACGGCCAGCCCGACGGAGATCCCGATGGCCCACAGCAGGGGCGCCACGTAGGACACCTCGGCCACCGGCCCGTCGCCGGCGCGGCCCAGCACGACCACGACGTACCCGAGGTAGGTCAGCGCGCTGACCACCAGGTACACCCAGGTCCCCTTCTCCTCGTACGACATCGCCCACCCTCCGATGTAAAGGAAACTTGACATCGTCAGTGTCAGCCCTGCTTGACACGATGTCAAGCATCTTTGACATCGCGCGACCGTGCTCACCGCACTTCGGTGAACCCGTCCGGCACGGGTGCGACGAGCTTGTCCAGGTTCTCCGGGGTCGGCGGCAGCCACGTCAGGTCCGCCGGCGGCGTGGCGTCGTCCTGGAGGTACTGCTGCCGCACCGGGAGCCACGTCCCGAGGTCGACCCAGAGGCCCACGGGCGGCGTGGCCTTCAGCCCGAGGTCGCCTTCCAGGTGGACGGTCGGCTTGCCGTTGACGGGCTCGCCCTGGGCGACGACGCGCAGCCGTCCGTCGGCGAGCGCCTGCTTGATCCGGGCCGGGGTCAGCACGTCGGTGTCCGCCACGGCTTCCCCCGGCGAGTGGTACCCCGGGGTGTGCCGCCACGTCCGGTTCACGTGGTCGACCGAGGTGGTGGCCCCGTCGCGTTCGATGCTGGTGTCGATGACGAGCTCACCGCCCACCAGGACCGACGACCGGAACGCGGTGCCGTCGCCGAGGCTGTGGTTGTCGTGGACGGCGGGTCGGCCCGGCTTGCCGTACTTGCCGGACTCCTCGGTCGTGGTCCGGCGCACGACCCAGCCGTCGACGCCGTCGAGGGCGGTCGTGACCTGCCGCGCCACCAGCGTGATGTCCACGTTCGGCGCCCCGGTGACCGACGAGGACGGGTGGTGCGCGTCCGGCGGGGTCGAACCGGGGCGCGCGGCCACGATCCCGACCGCGAGCGCGAGCACGACCGGCGCCGCGGCGAGTCCCGCGCGGCGGAGGGCGACGCGGCGGCCGTAGCGCTTGGCCAGCGACGGCAGCAGGGTGGGCGGCACCTCGTCCGCGCCGCAGCGCGATCCTCAGCAGGGCGGTCTGCACGAGGTCCTCGGCGTGCCCTCGGTCGTTGACCAGCAGGAACGCCAAGCGCAGCAGGCCGGGCGACTGCGCGCGCACGAACTCCTCGAAGCGGGCGTCGGGCAGCCCCCCCCCCCCCCGGTACTCCGTCCGAAGAACACAACCAGGATGAACGTCCTCCCGCACGACCGGGTTGTCACGCCGGCCGGGGATTTTTCACGGCAGGCGCGGCACGGCGTCCGCGCGTGGACGGCCGGCGTCGGCGGGCAGGTGAGGCACGGTGTCGGCGCGCAGGCGGGCGGCGTCGCGGCCGGGTGGTGAGCCGAACAGGCGGCGGTACTCGCGGTTGAACTGGGACGGGCTGTCGTAGCCGACGAGGTGGCCGACACCGGCGACGTCACCGGGACGTGCGGCGAGCAGCGAACGTGCCTCCTGGAGCCGGATGCGCTTCTGGAACTGCACCGGGCTCATGGCCGTGATCGCGCGGAAGTGCCGGTGGAACGCCGACGGGCTCATCCCGGCCAGCCGCGCGAGGTCGGCGACGCGCACCGGTTCGGCGTAGTTGTCGCGGATCCACCGGATCGCGCGGTTGACCTGCGACAAGCTGCTGTCGGCCAGGCCGATCTGCCGCAGGACGGCGCCGTCCGGGCCGGTCAGCACGCGCCAGAGGATCTCCCGCTCGACCAGCGGCGCGAGCACGGGCGCGTCCGCCGGGTGGTCGAGCAGGCGCAGCAGGCGGGCCACGGCGTCGAGCAGGTCGACGTCCGCCCGGCCGGTCGCCATAGCCGGTGGGCCGGTGGTGACGCGGGTGCGCGGCGTGTCGAGCACGAGCGGGGCGATGGCGGACGGGCGCAGCACCAGGCCGACCCCCGACGACGGCGTGTCGAGGTAGTGACCGGTGACCGGCAGGTCGGCCGTGACGATCAGGTACTGGCCGGCGCGGTACTCGTGCACCTGGTCGCCGAGCAGCAGGCGCTTGCCGCCCCGCGCCATCACGACCAGCAGCGGCTCGGTGAGCGAGTAGTCCGGGGCGGCCGTGTCGACGTGGGACAGCAGCAGGCCGTCGATGCGCGTCCGCGGGTCGGGGCGCGCGTGGGTGGTGATCAGGCGGCGGATCTCGGTGAGCAGGTCGGCGGTGGCGCGCACCGGTCGACGGAAGCACCCCGGGCCGTCCGTCCGCAAGCCTGATCCGGGTGAAGTCGGCAGGATCGTGCAAGAGGTCGAGCGGATCGGTCTACCTCGCCGGACGCGTGCGCGATGGGATTGGGGAGTCCCGGAGAAACCCTCGCAGAGGAGCTTGACATGCCACTGGACCACTACGTCACCCTGGGCCGTTCCGGACTTCGGGTCAGCCCGTTCGCGCTCGGCGCGATGACGTTCGGCGAGGACCCCGGTGGCGCCGGGTGCGACGTCGAGGAGTCGGAACGCATCCTCGGCGCCTACCTCGACCACGGCGGCAACTTCGTCGACACGGCCAACTTCTACACCAACGGGCACTCGGAGAAGATCCTCGGCGACTACTTCGCGTCCCGTCCCGGCCGGCGTGACCGGGTGGTGCTGGCGTCGAAGTTCTTCGCCAACCTCTTCCCCGGCGACCCGAACGGCGGCGGCGCCGGACGTGGGTCGATCGTGCGCCAGCTGCACGACACGCTGCGTCGGCTGCGGACGGACTACCTGGACGTGTACTGGCTGCACAACTGGGACCGCAACACCCCGGTCGAGGAAACCATGAGGGCGTTGGACGACGTGGTGCGCGCGGGGAAGGTCCGCTACATCGGGTTCTCCAACACGCCTGCCTGGGTGACGGCCCAGGCCCAGACCACGGCGCTGCTGCGCGGCTGGACGCCGTTGATCGCCTTGCAGGTCGAGTACTCGCTGCTGGCCCGAACCGTCGAAGGCGAACTCGCGCCGCTCGCGCTCGACCAGGGCATGGCGCTGGTGCCGTGGAGCCCGTTGAAGAACGGCTTCCTGTCCGGCAAGTACCGGCGGGACGCGGTGGTCGACTCGGCGCGTGCGGCGTTCGTCGGCGGTCCGAGCGAGGAGCAGCACGCCGTCATCGACGTGGTGCGCGCCGTCGCGGACTCGCTCGGCACGTCCTCCGCGGCGGTCGCGCTGGCGTGGCTGCGGGCGCGTTCGGGCACCGTCGTCCCGATCCTCGGCGCTCGTCGCGTCGCGCACCTGGAGGACAACCTGGCGGCCTTGGACGTCGTCCTCGACGCGACCCACCTGCGTGCGCTGGACGAGGTCTCGCAACCGACCCTGAACTACCCCGCCGCCCTCAACGGCCCGGTCCGCGCGATGCTCCAGTTCGCCGGCACCACGGTGGACGACGAGCCCTCCACCATCTACCCACCGCTTTCGCAGAGCGACATCCGCTACTGACCGCCTTCCGCCTAACGCGACACGAGTGCGTGGCGATGACCTTCGCGGAACGGTTGCATCGTCGTGGGGGGATCATGCGGACGGACGCACAGCGGGGCGCGTGGTTGATGCTCTCCGTCGGAGACGACCGGCCGCGCCGCAGCAACGACGGCTACGACGACTCCCCGGCGGCCCACTACAGCTGGGACAGCTCGGTCCCGAACCACCAGCTACCGCAGGCGGGTGACGTGATCGTCCTGTGGGACAAGAAGGTGCTGTTGGGAGCCTCGGTGATCGAGGAGGTCGTCGTCGGCGAGGAGGAGAAGGCCCTCCACCGCTGTCCGCACTGCGGTAAGGCCGGCATCAAGCTGCGCAAGACCGAGGACCCGCCCTACCGGTGCTCCAAGTGCACCGGCACGTTCGAGGAGGCGGAGGTCGTCACCACCCGGAAAGTCGTCACCACCTACCGCTCACACCACGACATCGCCTGGGTCGATCTCACCGGGGAGCTGACCGGTGACCGGCTGCGCGGGCTGTGCACGCTGCCGAAGTCGCAGCTCAGCATCCGCCAAATCGACTACGCGAGATTCCAGGAGGCCGTGCGGGAAGCTCCCGGCCAGCCGTCCTTGTCGCCCGTCGAGGCCGCTTTGGCGACCGCGCTGGAGGGCGGCCACACCACGGCGGTCGTGCGGGTCCGGCGGGGGCAGGGGGCCTTCCGCCGACTGCTCCTGGAGAAGTACGACGACACCTGCGCGTTCACCGGTCCCACCCCGCACTCCGCGCTCGAAGCCGCCCACTTGACCAGCTTCGCCGCCGACGGGCGGCACCACGACCAGGGCGGCCTCCTGCTCCGCCGCGACGTGCACCGCCTCTTCGACCTCGGTCACCTCGCCGTCCACCCGCAGGACCACACCATCGACGTCTCCGAGACCATCCGCACCTACCCCGAGTACCGCCGCCTCCAAGGCGAAAAGCTGCACGTAACACTCACCGAGCGCCAAGAGCACTGGATCGCGAAGCACTGGACCATGCACCGCCCCTGAGCCACCGATACCCACTCATCCGACCGCGCCGTCGGCGATCATCAGCAGTGCACCCCGCGGTCCGATGACCCGGAGACCTGAGGTGATGGCAGTGCATTTCCCAGCTTCCACACAAAGAGGCCCTGTAGACGAATCTCCACAGGGCCTCTGACCTGGTGCTCGGCAGGATCCGAACCTGCAACTTTTTGATTCGCAGTTCCGTTGCCGACCGTTCGCGAAGGTGCTTGAAGGTCCTTTTGCTCTGGTCAACGCTACTGCTGCGACAGTTCGAATGGAGCTGGACGGGGCCGGACTGCGACCTCCTTCAAGACCCCTCCATCCTGCACTGGACCTAGGTCGTTGTCCTCCAGACCCAGACCTCCGCCCAGCCCTCTCATTAGTTGCTTGACCTGCCCTTCAGGGCTAGACCCATCGCCTTGGACGAATGGCTCGCCGAACGCGTCACCTGGCTCGGCGCGGCCGACAACCCCGCGTTGTTCCTCAACCGCTGCGGCGGCCGGCTGACCACGCGCGCCGCCTACGACGAGCTGCGCGCCATCGCCGACGACGCGGGCCTGGAAGTCAGCCGCGACGCCGAGATCCTCAGCCAGTCCCTGGAGACCACCCGCCGCTACAGCCTGCCTACCGACGCCGACAAGCAGGCTGTGATCGAGCGCTTGGCCGTTGACGAGTAGCACTGCCCGCCTTCTGCACAGGCAGCAAGTCAGGTTGTCAGTGATCTCGCTGAAAACAGCGTCAGGAGCCGAGGCAGGCCCGACTCCTGACGCTTGGAACTAGTCGGTGATGAGCTGAAACACTTGGCCCAGAACGAACAACACGATCTGGATCAAGCGGGTGATGTGGGTCCGCCTACGGCACGAGACCTCGTGACTGTTGCGGCGGTTGGCTCGCTTCTTGGACATTTCCGCTCCCTCTGTAGTTGAACCTCATCCCGGACATGGGTGTCCCCACGCGGGCTGGGATTCCTACAAGAGAGCGCTATCCTGCGATGCCCCCGAAGGATCGCACCTTGCGCGTCCGAGGTCAAGAGATCATCCAGGATCGCCGCGCTCATCGCGACTTCGAGAAGAAGCGCGCCGGTCTTCACACCCAGGGCCGCGAGCAACCGGCCTGTCGTTCGCAGAACTCATAGGTATCACCACACGAGGTGATCCGCCGGATGGCCGAATGGACCACTACCTCGATCGTGGCGCTGCGGCTGACGGAACTCGCCCGCAGCCTATGGGACTTGACGCCGTAGCCCCCACCCCGTCGCGCCGGGCCGCTGCAGCCGCGCCCGGTGCGACGGGGTGGCGAACCAGTGGCCGACTCCCGCCCGGCCAGTAGTCCGGCGTTGACGCGCGAAACGGCGCGGGGCGGTGGTCAGGGGATGACGATGTCGGTGATGGTCCAGGTCAGCTGGCCGGTGCAGTCGGGGCGGACAGGAAGGATCTTGACGTAGAGGCCCCATTCCCCGGTGCCGAACTGCTCGACGTCGACGGGCGTGGAGCCGCTGTTCGCAGGGAGCGTGACGCTGATCCGCTCTGTGATCGCCTGGTCGCCTTCGATGAACCGGACGGTGGGCGCGCAGTCGCCGGTGTTGGTCAGGGTACCTCGGATGGTGATGGCGTAGCCCCAGTTGCTGTACGCCTCACCGCGACCGGTGAACAGCATGACCGTCTTCTCCGAGCCGTCGATATCCCAGGTCAGGCTGTAGCTGCTCGGGTCGGGCCGGCTCACGCGAGGGGCTAAGGAGTCGTTGTAGAAGTTGAACGGGTAGTCGGGGTGGACGGGCACCACGAGCACCGGCGTGGCGGGCGCGGCGCTGGAAGCCGACGAGGACGTGGTCGACTGCGACGACGTGGAGGGCAATGTGATCTGGGTGGTGAACCCGCCGTTGCCGCCGTTCTGGCCGGACAGGCCTTGATAGACGAGCACTCCCAGGATCGCGACGGCGCTACCGAGACCGATCAGGGTGCTGGCGATCATGGCCCGGCGCTGCCAACGCCGTTCGACGTTGTCCGCTGACACGGCGGCGTCACTGCTGGTCACGAGATTGTCCGGCGTGTCGCCGGTGTCGCGGACTATCTCCTCGTCGGCGGCGGTGACGACGCTGTCGGTCTGGTCGAGTCGAGGGCTGGGGAGCATGTCCTGCACACGGTCGAGAGCCTTGTCGTTGTCGGTGAGGACCGAGTCGCGCACAGGCAGAGGGCTCAGCTCGACGGCGCTGGAGGGGGCTTGTGCGACGGTGGTGCCGCGCAACTGGGCGATGCGGTCCTGGATACGCGAGGTCAAGACGATGGCGCGTTCGATCTGACGCAGCGCCTGGTCGCGTTGTCGGTCGGCGCGAGCCTGTTGAGTCTGCAGCAAGGCGGCGTGTCGAGCGGTCTCCTGCCGGTCACCGCCGGAGGACGAAGGGGCCGTGCCGAGCAAGAACTCCAGCTGGTCGTCGAGCTGCAGGATGATCACGGCCAACGCCAAGGCCAAGTGGCGGAACCTGTCCCGCTCGTCCCGGACCTCACCCAGTGAGGCCTGCAACTTCCGGACAAGGCCTCCGTCCCGGTTCGCGGGGGCGGCCTCGCCGTGGGCAGTGAGCCTGGCGCGGGTCGATGGGGTCGCAGCCGCCGCGCGGACGGTCGCGTCCAGGATGTTGAGCCGGTCAACGGTCTGCAGCGCCACCCGCTGTTCGGCCTCGCCTCGCTCACGGCCGGCGAACCACAGATCCACGAACGCTTGGACCAGACCCCGGGGCAACGGCTGGGGCATCTTCATCAACTCCGAGAGCCGCCGCTGATCGACTCCCCCGTCCCGGTCCAGAACCCTGCCGGCCGACGGGTCCTCGGGGTGGCGCCGAGCCCAGGCCAACGCGGCCTGCTTGATGGTGAACCCGCCTTCGTCACGGAGCCGGTACAGCAGGGTGATCAGCTCCACCGCAGCCTCGCCGTAGCGCTCACGCAGAGCCAACTCGTCGATCTTGGGGGGTCTGCCCGCGGACTTCCCACCTGACTCAGACATCCCGCTCACCTGCCCTTTCCTGATCACTGCACCGCAGTTGTCCGGCGTGAGCTGGCCGGAGTTCTCCCCCGGCACCTTCACTGAGAACAACGAGGCCGCCACGGCCCGTCCTGGTTCCGCCGGGCAGAGCTCAGCGAAGGGACATGATCAGCATGACCACAGCCACCACACCACCACGACGGTTCAACCGATCTCGCTGACACCGGCGCTGGACCCCGGGCCCTTCCTGGGCACCGGTGTGATCGTTTGCCGGATCTCGCTCGTTGCAGACCTGACCGTGGAGGTGAACTGATGGAGCAGCCCAGCGGCACTGTCTGCCCGTCGACGACGTGTGCGTGCCGGACAACGCCGCCGCCGACGCCGGAGAGCTTCATCTCCGTGCGCTCCGCGGTGCTGTTGCTCATGTCGGTCGTCATCGGCCTGATGATCAGCGGGCTCGCGTTCATCGCCTACAGCAGCATCGCCGGGGCCGCGATGGCCGGGCTGGGTGCCTTCGGGTGCGCTTTGATGGCCGCGCACACTCTGGTCCGCTAGCTGTTGCAGGTCATGACGTTGGTGACGGCTGGTAGGGCCTGAGACGAGGGACGGGTCTTTCGGCGGCAGGATGAGAAGTGCGACCAACACATCCGCCGAGCAGAAAGACCCGTCCGTGCTCCACCGCCGGTGGCTCTACCAGCACGTAACGGCCCTCGGGGTCGCGGTAGGCGGCGCTGATCGGGCGGGACTCGTAGTTCTCCCGCAGCCGCGCCACCCGGCGTAGGCGCCGCGCCGCGTCCACGTCGACCTCGGTGAGGGTCTTGCGCCAGGCGTCCACCACCGGCCCGCCCCACGGCCCGCTGTAGATGGCGTAACCGTTGTCGGCCACCAGCACGTAGTCCTGCGACGACGAGGTGCGGGTCATGGCAGAGAGCACGACGCTCCCGCTGCCTCCGGCCTCCATCGGCGAAACCCAGGCGATGTGGCTGGTCACGCCCGAAGAAGCAGGCAAAGTCCTGCTCCTGGCGGACGAGCTCGATGCCCTGCTCCGGAGTGTCGGGAGACTGCCGCATGACCAAGCTGGACGAGCGCCCGGTAGTCGAGGCGCGGTGGGGTCGAGAAGAGTTCGCCGACGTCATGCGGGCCACCTGACGCGCGAGGTCGCGGTTCAGGCGGCCGACGCGATGGGCTCCGCCCTCGACGCGGCGGCGGCCGAGTACGACAACGAGAAGCGGGCGCGGCGAGCACTTTCCGCGTGATGCGACCACATGAGCCCGAAATGACTCAGCGGGCTTGCCCGGTTGGGCAAACCCGCTGGTAAGCGTGGTGCGCTCGGCAGGATTCGAACCTACAACCTTCTGATCCGTAGAGGCGAGAAGGCTGGCCCGCACGGTCCACTTGGTCCGTTCGCGCTGGTAAGCGTCCGTTAGGCAGTCCAGGTCAGGGCCTCCGATCCCGCCCCGTCCAGGCAGTCCGTGAGGCGACTGTGAGACGGGTGCGACGGAGGCCAACCGATGTCGACACCCACCCACTCCCCTGTCCGCACGCCCGACGACATTCCGCACCAGCCGCTGAGCGACCTGGTCGAGCACTGGTCGTCGGCGCGGCTCCGCGCCACCTTGGCCGCCCACGTCGATGGCGGCATTCCGACCGTCGACGACCTGTTCGCCGAGCTGTCCTACAGCGCCCGCATTGCCCAAGAAGCCACCTCCGGCCGCTGGTGCGTCGCCGCCGACCTGTTGCGCGTACGCAACGCTCCCTCCTGGCCCGAGATCGGTGCCGCAATGGCGATGACCGGCCTTGAAGCCAAGACCGGCTTCCACGAGTGGCTCGTCCGCCAAATGCGCCTGCGCAACACCACCGGCATCCTCGGCCTCACCGACGCCGAGGCCACCACCCTCCACCTCCTCGCCGAGGAGGTGTCCTGGTGAGCATCGAAGCGATCGGCTGGGCGCTCAACGACGCACCGATCCCCCGTGACCGCGGGGACGCCGCCAGCCTGGCGGCCGTGCTGATCGGCCTGGCGAACCACGCTGACCCGAACGGCCGCCACGCCTTCCCCAGCATCGAGAAGCTGATGCACTACACGCGCCTCTCGGAGCGCACCGTCCGCTCAGCTCTCCGCAGCCTCCAAGCCCTGAAACTGATCCGCCCGTCGGACCCGGCTGTGATCGCCGCGCACATCAAGAGGGCCGACCGCAGGCCGAACGGCTACGACCTGGCCCTTCGCCCCTTCACCGAGCCTCCGGACAGCCATCACCACGGCCTGCGAGTATTGCCGCCCGTTGACCAGCACGAGGGGCAGGTAACGCGGCTACGACCGGCAAGGAACGGCTTCACGAGGGGCAGCACTCGCCCCCGAACCGTCCTTAACCCTCCAGAGAACCGTCCTTCACGCGAGCCCGCGCCCGAGGCGCGCTCGCCCAGACCGCCCTGCGGCAAATGCGACGCCCGCGACTCCGACCCGATCTCCGCCCGCGTCATCTGGCTGGACGAAGACCGAACCCGCTCGGTCCTCTGCGCCCGCTGCCACCCACGAGCCACCGGAGCTGGGGAGGCGGCCCAGTGACCGCGCCCGACCCAGAACTCGTCACCCAGATCCGCCAGGCCCTCGAAACGGCGCGAGCCGCAGGCGAACCACCACCGGGCCGCCCCACGCTGGTACGCCTCACCGGCGCCACCGATCACGCGGTCCGCAAGGCCCTGGCGGAGCTGGCGAGGGAGGCCACCAGCCCTGGCGACACCTCCACACCATCCTCACCAGCCACCACACCAGCCCGAACCACGGACGGCCGCCTGGTGGCCTGGGCAGGCTTCGTCTTCGGCTCCGTCATGTCGATCGCCGCCAACGTCCTCCACACCTGGCTACCAGCCGAACACCACCCCGCCGGCTGGTCACCAGGACTGGCACCCCAGATCGGAGCCGCAGTCTGGCCCATCGGCCTCCTGCTGTCCGTAGAAGTCCTCTCCCGCATCCACTGGCCGAAGGGCTGGCAATGGACCCTCGCCCGCTTCGGCGGCACGGGCACCGTGGCCCTCGGCTCAGCTGTCATCTCCTACGGCCACCTCCGAGACCTCCTGCTTGCCTGGCACTACGGCCCGCTGGCAGCGGCCGTCGGCCCGCTGGTCCTCGACGGCCTCATGGTCATCTCCGGCTTCGCGCTGCTCGCGATGAGTCGCAACAGTGCTCATCGGAATCCGAGAGCGATCAGCCAGGGAGATCGGTCCCAGTCAGCTGAACGGTGACCGCCACAGCGGCGGAGACATGGTCGAGATCGGTAGGCACGTTGCCCATTCGACCACCGCGCGAGCACGCGCCGGACCACCGGGCGAATGCCGACCTGTGGTCCGGCATGCACTGCGGCGGACTACAGGTCGGCTCACTGCTGACGGCGATCGTCCATTCGGGGATGTCCGGGTCGAGGTCCACCGTGACGGCCCTCTGAACTGGTGAGATCGCCTATTCAACTGTCGCCAGTTCTCGGTGCTTGTAGCCGTGCGTTATCGGCCAGCGCTCGGCGGTCGCTGGCGAAAACGCGTCAGCCTCTGATCGTCGACCGGGTGAACCGGTGCGTGTCGACCGCGGGCCGGTGGTGCTGCTCGTAGCATCCGGGGATGCCGATCAGGTGGTCACGGATCCACGTCGAGCTGGGCCTGCGCCCAGCCGCGTTGACGTACGACATGGTGCGCAGCGCGGTCGAAGCGGGCATCGTCGAGGCGGAGGACCTCGACTGGAAGCAGGCGCTGATCCCGCCTGTGGAGAAGAAGTGGTGGGAGTTCGCCAAGGATGTCGCGGCGATGGCGAACACCCGCGGCGGCCTGATCGTCTTCGGGGTCAGCGAGAACGCCGAGCGTGCCGACGAACTGGTTGGGGTCCCCAACGACGAGGGCGAGCGTCAGCGTTTGAGGAGCTACGCGCTGCGATGGGTCCGGCCGGTGATCAGCGAGCTGGTGATCGAGTCGCTCGACGACGAGGAGAACGGTGGTCCCGGGCTGATCGTGGTGTTCGTTCCTCCGAGCCCGGACGCGCCGCACGTGGTCGGCGAGAAGAACGAGATGGGCGTGCCCTACCGCTCCGGGCCGCACACGAACTGGATGTCCGAGGCCGAACTCGAACGCGCCTACCGGGACCGGTTCGCCCGCCAGGCCGACGACCGAGCCGCGATGCATGTCCTGATCGACGGCCTCGTTCCCGAGCTGCGCCTGGGTGACACAGTCTGGCTGGCGGTGGCGACCAGGCCGACCACGCCTCCGCCGCCTCAGGCATCACGACCCGATCGTGAGCACATCGTCGGCACGATGCTCAGCGCGCTGGAGCTGGCCGACGATGTTCTGGGCGCCCGCGCGAAACGCTTCCAGGTCCTGTCCGGCGACTACAGGGAGTTCCTGATCCACCCGCGTACCGGGCTGAGGAGATGGACGTTCCGCTCGAACCGCCTCGCCGTCGATCCGCACGGGCGCGTCGACTGGGCGATGGTGGAACTGCACCACGACGGCAGCATCGCCATCGCGGTCAACCTGACCGCGTTCCTGCAAGGCGCGCACATCCTCGAGGACAAGCGGCTGCGGAACACGCTGCCTGTGCCGATCGTGAGAGTCGATGGGCTGCTCATCGAAGCCGTCGCCGTGGCCTCGACGCACGTCCGGCGTCTCGGCGGGACCGGCACCATTCTGGCCCGCGCCGTCCTGCTCGCTACGCCCGAGAAACCCCTCGTCGCCGTCGACCAAGTGATCCCAGGGCACATCAACCCTGTCGAGGTCGTCGTCGACACGTGGCCGGTGCGGGTCCCGCTCGCGGTGGAGGCCGCGTTCGACGCCGACAGTGACACCCCGACCCTGCACGCCGCGGGCCGCCAGCTCGCGGAGGACATCCACCAGCAGTTCGGCAGCGCCGAGGCCGCACTGCCACCCCACCGCGAAGACGACACCACCGTCCAGTGACCACCCCAAGACTTCGCCTGACCATAACGGAATGTAACTGGCTGAGTTACTGAGCGTGCAAGAGCTGTTTTTCAATCCGATGTTCCTCGCGGCCCGACCCCGGGGACGTGGAACCTGCTCAAGGAAGTGCGAATCGAGCTCACGTACACCTTCTTGGGCAAATTAAGTTCTTATTTGACGTGCCAAGTTCCCATGTGCTAACGTAGCGTCTACCGGCCTCCAATAGGAGATTGGAAGTCTCCACAGGAGGTTAAAATGAGCATCAACATTGACCCGCTGCGCCTGTCGAAGCCGCAGGACTCCAGCACGTACCTGGCGATCAAGACCGTGCAGGGAGGGCGGCCCGTCTACACCGTTCGTGTGCCCCTGCTCGACCTGCCGACGATCCTCCCGATCCCGGACCCGGACGACGTCGACAAGGACAACCGCAAGGTCGATCGCCTGCACGCCAAGCACTTCGGCGAGTACCTCGACACCACTCCAGACTGGGTCGCCCCCGCCCTGTTGGCCCGCGACACCGGCGGCTGCTCCTTCGAGAAGGTCGACGAGCACGGCGCCGTGGGCTACCTGACGGTTCCTTGGGCGATCGGCGGCATCTCCTCCCTGCGCACCATCGACGGCCAGCACCGCGTGCTGGGCGTGTCGATCGAGAAGCAGCGCATCACCAACGCCATCGGGGCGGCAGACCGCGAGACGGCGCGCAAGGTCAGCCCGGAGAAGGCAGCCAAGCTCCAGACCGAGCGGGAACGGCTCGTCGGCCAGATGGAACGCCTCAAGACCGAGTACGTCGGCCTGGACATCTACGTCGAGCTGGACCCGATCAAGGGCCAGCAGATGTTCGTCGACGTCGCGGACAACGCCAAGGGCATCAGCGGCGCCGTCCGCGCCCGCTTCGACAACTCCAAGGTCGCCAACCGCACCCTGTCCGACGTCCTCGACCACCCGCTGCTCAAGGGTCGGGTCGACCCCGAGCAGGACCGCATGACGTTGAAGAATCCCAACCTCATGGGTGCCAAGCACGTCGCGGACATCACCCGCGCCGTGCTCGCCGGGGCTGGCGGCCGGATCAGCAAGAAGGCCGAACAGACCCTTACCGACGGCGAGGTCATCGAGCAGGTCAAGGACTTCCTCGACGTCATCTCCACCGCGTTCGCCGGCCTGGCGGCCGTCACCGAGGAAGACCCCGAGCTGGAGCGCAAGGCCGGGGAGCTGACCAAGTCCCAGCAGCTTCGTCGCGACTCGTTGCTCGGGTCGGTGGGCATGTTGCGCGTGTTGGGCGGCGTGTTCCGCGAGCTGCGCGCGGGCGAGAACCCGGCGAGTCTCGACGACATCACCGAGTTCTTCAAGCGCCTCGACCCCCACATGGCGGCACCGGTGACCGAGACCAGCCTCTGGCGTACCAGCGACGCGAACCTGGACTTCGAGCCCGATGCGTCCGCCCCGATCATGCGCACCCAGAACATCGTGCACCTGGTCGGCGTCATCACCGGTTGGTACAAGAAGGCCCCCGCCTCCCTGTAGCCCAGGCCTGACCACCAAGGGGCGTCCTCCCGATCGGGAGGACGCCCCTTCGTCACATCGCGAGGGCTCCCGCCGCATCCGTGGCAGGAGCCCTCACGGTTCGAGCGGACCTGGCAGGCGCGAGCCCGACCGCGGACTGGTAAGGCCGCGTATTCAACTGCCGCGGGTTCGGCGTTGAGTTGACGGTGTGTGGTCGCCTGCGGCGTAGCGGCTCCAGGGCGTTCCGGCTTGTGCGGCGGCCTTGGCGGCGGTGACTTGGTGGTAGCCGAGGGCGTCGGCGACGACCGGGGCGGGCGTCGCCGAGACGTGCTGACGGAACGCGGCGGTGCGGCCCGCGACGGTCGGGACGCCGAGTTCGTGGACGAGCGCGGCCAGGTGCTCGGGGTGCAGTGGCTGGCCGGCGCGTCGGCCGGGAAATAGCCAGGCGGACCTGGGGTTGGTGGCGGTGCGCATGTTCGAGCGGTGGGCGATGTAGTCCAGCAGGAGCGCGGCGAACGGCGCCGGAACCGGTATCGGTGGGTCGCCGAGGCGGAGGAGGACCTGGTCTCCGTCCTGCACGATGTCGTCGAGGGTGAGGCGGACGATGCGGCTGACTTTTTTCCAAGATCTTTTGTCGTGGTGTCCGGGCTGGATTTCCGTGGGCCGATCAAGGGCGGTGAACCTACAGCCCCAGCGCAGCCGGGGCGAGCCCGGTCACCACCCCGCCCACGACCAGGAGTGCCTGATGCCCACCCCCGACACCACCGAGTCCGACGCCTCCCAGCCCGCCCCGCTGCTCGGGCTGCGCGCCGCGTTGATCTTCACGCTGGCCGTGCTCGCCGGTGTCGGCGCCGGGGTGCTCACCGCCCTGTCCGGAAGCCACCCCGCCCAGGCGGTCCTCGTCGGAGGTGCCGCCGCCTGGGCGCGGCCGCCTTCTTCAACTGGGCCATCGCCCGCCACTGACCTCCCACGCGGTCACGGTGGCGCACGACGGATCGGCCGGGTGACACAACCCGGCCACCGTGCCGGGCATGACCACCACCGGCCCGAACACCTGCCCCGACTGCGACGACGACCCGTGCGAGATGTGCCAGGCCACTGGCACCCTGCCGTAGCAAGAAGCACCTGGACCCATGTACCGCCGCGACGTCGTCCGGCGATGATCCACCCGTGAGCGACGAACGTCCCATCCCGCTGCCCCTCCCCGCTCCGCCACCAGCGAAACCTGCGCCGTCGACACGTAAGCCGCTGGAGCCCATGCCGCCTAGGACGGTCGCGTGGGTGGCTACCGGCATCGGGGTGTTCACCCTCGTGCTGGTCGTAGTGCTGTGGTGGTGGGGCACCGCTGGCCTGACCGGGCAGGCGTTGGTCACCGCCCGGTTCGACGCGCTGCGCACCGGGCTCGGCGTCGGCGCCGGCAGCGGCGGGGCTTTCGCGCTCTACCTAGCCTGGCGTCGTCAGCACGCCACCGAGGTCAGCTTGGTACAGAAGGAACACGACCAGGCCGCCGTCGACCGTGCCTTCGAACTGCAACGCGACGTCGCCGAGGACAGCCGGGTGCGCGCCGAACAGGTCGCGCGTGACACTCGCGAGGACGCTGCCGCTCGCCGCGTCACCGAGCTGTACGCCAAGTCCGTCGAGCAACTCGGCTCGGAGAAGACCGCAGTGCGGCTGGGCGGGCTCTACGCCCTGGAACGCCTGGCCCAGGACAACCCCCATCAACGGCAGGCCGTGGTGGGCATGATGTGCTCCTACCTGCGCATGATGCCGTTCACGCCGCCCGAGGAACCGCTTCCCGACGCAGACGATCGAGCCCGCGCCGTCTTCGAGGAACGCGTGCAGGAACGCGAGGTCCGGGTCACCGCCCAACGCATCCTCGCCACTCACTTACGCCCCGGAGCGGGTGGCCCCCACGATCCGGTCGAGACCTTCTGGCCCGACACCGACATCGACCTCACCGGCGCCGTCCTGACCGACTTCGACTTCTCCGACTGCCGACCACGCCGCGCCGAGTTCCGCAGGGCGAGATTCGGCGGGGAGACCCTGTTCCGCGGGGCGACGTTCGACGGGGCGGTCCGGTTCGACAGGACACGGTTCCTCGGCTTCGCCCGGTTCGACAAGGCCACTTTCGCCGAGTTGGCCGACTTCGGCAGGGCAAGGTTCGGCGGCAACACCTGGTTCGCCAACACCACGTTCGAGGAGGAGACCTGGTTCGACGACGTGACATTCGCCGGTACCGCTGTGTTCAACGGGGCCACCTTCGCCGAGGAGATCGAGTTCACCAGGGTGAAGTTTCGCGGGGACCTCAGGTTCCGCAACGTGAAGTGCAACGGCACCGTTAGGTTCAACGAGGTAACCTTCGCCGCCGCGGTCCACTTCCCCAAGGCAGGGCTCCCCGGCGGGGGTGAGTTCGAGGACGCACTGGTGGCCCATCCTGTGCCCCGCACCTGCATCTGGCCGACCGGTTGGGAGCCCGCCGACGAGCACGTCCCGGTCGATGACGGGGAGGGAACCTGGCACCACATCGTCGCGGTCGACCGCGACCCTGCCCCCGATACGACCGAGCGCCCCGGCGATTCGGCACCCTGACAGGCTCACGCCTCCATCCGATCCGCAGTCACGAACACTGGCCGCCACGACGACCCGTGCGAGATGTTCCAGGCCACCAGAACCCTGCCGTAGCGCAGGGCTCGCCTGGACACGCTTACCGTCGCTCGGCGACCTTGATCTCCACACGAGCACCAAAAATGCGAGCGTTGCTAATGTTCGCATTTCTGGTGCTCTTCCCCGCCCCGAACTGGAGAGATGGTCGCGCTCAGACCAAGCGCAGCACGGGGCGCTCCTCGACTTGGCCGAGCAGCAGACGCAGTCGGGGCGTGCGCCAGCGAAGTTCACGGGCTAGTCCGGTCAACGTCAGCAGACCGTGCTCCTCAGCCAAGGTGAACGCCTTGGACAGCAGGCTGGGGGCCTCGCCGGGGTAGTCGGCGACAGGGCCCGGGTCGACCAGTCCCACCGCGGTGAGCTGGTTGAGTCTCTGGTAGGCCCGACGGGCGCTGGCGTCGGACAGGGCGCCCAACTCCCGTGAGCGGTAGATCAGCGACTTGACCGACACGCCCCACTCGCCCGCCAGCCGCTGCAAGGCGTTGAAATCCACCCGGGTAGGCAGCAGATCCCTGATCGACTCGGCAGGAGTGAGCAGTTCGGCGGCAAAACGGTCGGCCTCCTGCTCTTGAAGCGGGTCGCCGGGGGCGCTGTCGCGGTGCAGCAGCAGATGCCCCAGTTCGTGAGCGGCGGTGAAGCGGTGCCGGTAGACGTTGTCGGCACGGTCGGGGGTCAGCACCACCAAGGGACGGGGTAGCCGCGAGGTGGAGAAGGCGTCCACTCGCGGAGTGTCCGTTCCGGCGAACGGCACCATCGTGACCACGATCCCGCGGGTCTCCATGGTGCGCACCAGGTGGGGGATCGGGCCTGCGCCCAGGCTCCAACGGCGCCGCACCGCCCGCGCCGCAGCCGCCGGTTCGCCGGGCATGTCCTCCGGTTCGATGATGTGCGGGTGGTCGGGATCGTCGTCGCCTGCGGCGAAGCCGGGCAGGTCGACTGGGGGCAGGGCGATGCGCTTTTCCAGGGCGTGGGTCAGCTCCCAGACCTGTTCGACGAAGGCCACCGCCTTGGCGCGTTGGAACGAGCGGGTGGAGCGCAGGCTGCGGAAGTGCGCGGTGGAGGCGTCCAAGCGAGCGTGCGGTCGGCCGGTGGCGAAGAAGTCCAGAGGGACATCGAGCGCCTCGGCCAAGGCGCGCAGGTGGTCGGGGCGTGGAGGGCTGGTGTGGGATTCCCATTGGCTCACCGCCGGAGCGCTGACCTTCAGCATTGTGGCCAGCGCCGTCTTGGTCAGCCCGGCCAGACATCGGGCTTGGGTCAGGCGAGCGGGGTCGAAGGTCGTCGCCACCTGCGCGGCGTCGGGTGTTTTGTCGCCGTCGCCGAACAGGCGCAGCTGAGGAGGACGGTCACTCATCGCTTCCGGTGCCGGGCTGCGGCGTGGTGGGGTCGGTGTCGGGTGAGGTCAATGGCGCGCGGACACCCATGACCGGTTCCTGCAATGGTGCCCGGTCGAACCGGGCGGCGCCGGTGTCAGGGTCGGTCGGCGTGATGGGCCGCACGGGGCCGCGGCCGGTGTCGCCGCCGTCTTCGTCCTCGGCGGCGGGCAGCGGGATCTCCTCGATGTGCGGCCAGTGCAGACGGCCGTCGTCGTCGGCCTTCTCCGCATCCCCCCAGAACACGCGCAGCACTCCGGAGTGCGGGTTGCTGGCATAAGCCACTACAACCGTCCGGCCAGCCGACGACATCGCCCGCACGTCGATGTGGGCTTCCTCGAACAGGTCGGCGACCTGCTCCTCGGTGAGCTCGGCGTGCTCCAGAGTGAGCTGCGGCTCGGGAACACCCAGACTCAGGGCCAGCAGGTTGACGCGCACATCCGACAGCCGCATCCGCTGGGCAGTGACCTCGAGGTGCGGGTCGTCGCCGTAGCGCCACGGATAGAGGATGACGTTGTTCTCCCCGATCACCGCGAGCTCGTAGCTGGCCCTCTCGGGCCTGGTCCTGCGCACGTCCGGAAGGTGGCCGATGGCGTCGATCAACTCCTCATGCAACACCTTCCAGATCAGCCCGTAGGCCTCGTTGGTCGGGAGGCCCAGCTCCACGTAGGCGGCCAGAGCCCGTCGGTGTGCCCGTCTCAGCGCGCGGGGGATCTCCCGCAGTAACACACCGGCCAGGTCACCGAACCGTTCACAAGCCCACGGCGACGGCAGCAGCTCGCTCATCAGGGGTCTCCCGATCTACAGGCTCGAACCCCTTACGATCCGAGCGGCAGAGTATTAGTACCACTTACGTAAATCACAGATCAAGAGCACTCCTGGCTCCAGTGGAGGTTAGGAGCACCCCTGAACAGGTGCAGGACGGCATGTCACCCCAAGGCAATGTGCGCACATCGACACCACGCCGTAAGTGTGACCGCCCACGCTTGGCGCTACCCGCTGGTACGGCATGGCCGGTCGGCCCCGATCACGAACCTGGCCGCCGGTCGCCACCGGGACGCCCTCCGCACCCGCCCGGTCGCGCGCTGCGTCCACCTGAAGCTTCCGCGACCGGAGCCGTCGGTCGTGACGTGTGTCACGGCCGACAAGGTGTTCGGGTGCGCTGCGGAGTCGTTCGACAGGTCCGAGGTGGCGAGCTTGAGAGTGTCCACAATGATTGACATGGGACTGTCTGACTCAGTCAACTAATTCCACTCGGAATGGAAAGTAATTGAAGTTCAATGCGTGGGAAATTCGTGGTCATTCGACGTTGGGTCGTTTCGGGTCGACACTAGGGTGATTTGATCACCTGGAAACATTGGCCCGTTTGGAGGTACGCTTTCGGGGGATTCCCGTTGGGGGTTTGAATGGTTTGCTGGAGTCAGATACTCGGCTTCGTATGGCTGGTATTTCAAATCCGGTTGGGCACGTGGCGGCGAGGAGTGGGCACACTGTGAGCGTTTACCGATCCCGGTCACAGCTGGCCGCCCTAAAACTGGAACAGTCCGCAATACTGCGAGTGCTCGTGCGTTATCGGCGGAGCGCCCAGGCCGTCGACATCGCTCGAACCCGCGCGCGCTTTGCACAGGGGCGCGGGACGTTACGACACTCCGACATGTTTCGGAAGTCCCTTTTTGTTGCATACTGTTCCAAATCGTCCCATAGTCATGTCAGACCCTGCTTGCCGGTTGCATCCACCCCCGTCCGACACGCAGGCTGATGTCGTCTCCCGTGCACGCGTTCACGGGAGAGTGTCCAATTCTGATGCAAGGGAAGGTTGGCGAAGACGATGTCGGGAATCACGCGAACAGTATTCGTAGAGCGAGCGGTACGGCTGTCATCCACGCTGGCGTCGATAGCCGCAGGAGCCGACCGCAACCCAGGTTCCCCTCGTCCCCGGCAAGTACCGGGCCTGCGGCTTGGCGGCGACCGGAGAGCGGCGCGCTCCCCGGTCGCCCCATCCATCCGGCCTGCTCGATGCGCCTGCGCCATGACGGTCACCGCAGAGTCAAGGAGCGATCTGCCCAGGTAGGGGCTCCGGACAGGCTCTACCTGGGCCGGGTCGGGGTACACTGGTGACGTAAGGGCCGCCCAGTACGAGGCGCAACCTTGCACCACACCCGGCGCATCAGCGTTTGGCCGCGGATGCATCGACCCGGGGGGAACCTTGAAAAGTTCGAGAATCGTCGGTGTAGGTGGCAGCCTGCCTGTTGCCTCCATAGTCGCTGCAGTGTCACGTCCTGCAACCTTCCTCATTGTTCGGCGCCGCCGCCGCTTGACCGGGACCGCTGGCATTTCGCCGCATGGCCCCCTGCGTCGCGGCTGTTCGCGTCGCGCCGGACATCTTTGTTTTCCCGACGCCCCTCCCCTGTAGTTGGCCTGGACGCGGGCATCGGGATTAATGAAGGGCCCCTCGTGCCAGCGAGGGGCCCTTCGCTATGCCCGAGACATATATGCTATCCCCTTCCGCGATCTATGATCACCCTGCTCGTCGACACCTCGACTGAGGGTCTTGCGCTGACTGTCGATACAGCTCGATAACTCTGGTTCTTCATTTTCGAAAAACTAACTTATGCCGGATTCCGCCTGGTCGATAGGTCTAGACCACTCGCGCCACGGCCGACGGTTTCGCTCTTAATCGTTACCCTTGGTAACAGGTATTACTGGTGTTTCTGTCGTGTCGCGCAGGGGGTGGTGTTACACGATGGGCGCAAGTTTGCCGTAGGATCACACCAGCTACCCGGATCTGGCAGTCCGGGGAGTCCGCGTGGACCTCGAAAAGTCCCGCGTCCAGGCCAACTAGCAGGGGAGGGAGGTGATTTGGGTGAGTCTGCGTTTGATTGTGTTCATGTGGATCACTGGCGTTCTCGCGCCGTCCACGTTCATCACGCTGGTGCTGTCCGGCTATCCCTTGGTGGATGCCGCGTCCGCGTCCGGTCTGATGGCCGTGGCCGCGGCGGAGATCGCGGTGCGTCTGTTCAACACTCCTGGCGCCGGCGGCGCCGGTGGTCAGCTGGCGCTCGGCCCGGCACCGGCCTAGCGCCTCGCTAAACCACACCCGCGGGGAGCCTCGCTTCGGCGAGGCTCCCCGTAGGAAGGGGAACACCATGTCGTCGCACGACAACCCCAAGGTGGCCGCGGAGATCAGCGCGTTCGCCTACCGTCTTCGCCGGGCCCGTCGCGACGCCGGCGAGCCCTCCCTGCGTGAACTGGCCCGCCGGATCCAGTTTCAGGGTTCCGTCAGCACGTTGCAGCGCGCGTTTGCGGGCGGGAACCTGCCCACCTGGCGCGTGGTCGAGGCGCTGCTCATCACCGGTCTCGGCCTCGACCGCGAGCGGGTCCAGCAGGACTGGCGACCCGTCTGGGTGGCCATCAAGGATCTCCAGGACCCCTTGGAACCGCCGGCGCCGGTAGCGGACGCCGCCGGCGACGCCAGCCCGACCAGGCCTGAAACCGCCGGCCTCGCGCGTGTGCGTTGGCTGCGGCGTCCAGCCTGACCAGCAACAGGCCGAGAGCCCGGACACCGTTGGTGTCCGGGCTCTCTCGCATCCATGAGTGCGACAGGTGAGTGGTTCAGCTCGCCCGATCATGGTCTTCGCCGCAACCGCCAAGTTCGTGGACTGGCTGATCGACTGAACCATCGGTGCAGACCACCCGACGGCTCCTTGTCGTCCTGGGCAGACTGTTCGGAGCTGTACCGGGTGATGCCGCTGCGTGGGCACGGCAACGACCAACCCGATACAGGTCCCGGCCCTTTAACGTCATGGGCCTGGTCGACCTGCTGTTGGTGCGGCCGCCGCCGTTCACCGACTGCGCCCGGTGCGCCGATGCGGGTCGACACCCGGCCCCGGATGTCCGGCGAGCCGAGCTCGCGATGCGGCGAGCCGCTGTTCGACGTCGTCGACCACCTTCGCCGCCGGGTCCTTCCGCACAGCCGTCGAGCCAGCCGGGGCGGCGGTGCTGCGGCGTTGGTACGGACGCAGGTGGTCGGCGGCCGCGCGCAGGTGCGCACCGGGTTCGCCGCGCGGCGGCCGTGGTTCGCCGGTCCCGGTGATGCGGTCGGCCAGGGCGATGACCAGCACCGCGAGCGCGGCCAGGACCAGCAGGGCCAGGACCAGTTCGGCGTCGCCGGTGCGCGCTAGGCGCACCGCGATCTTGCCCAGGACCGGCAGCAGCGGCCGGGGTCGAGGCGGTCGGCACGTCGGCGAGGGGTGCCACAACCGGGTCGCGGCGGCGAGGTCGTCGGCCGCGCGGCGCACCGCGTCGGCCACCCGCCGCTGGTGTTCGTCAGCCGGGTCGGCGGGCCAGCGCAGCGCGAGCACGGCGGCGAAGTGCGCGGCCTGCTCCACCGCCACGTGCCGATGGGCCGGATCGTCCAGGTCGAGGCGGTCCAGCAGCCCCGCCGCCGTGGTCACGTGCACCTTGGCCCTCGCCCACCATGCGTCCCCGCCCCGTGTCGGCCTGGTCGAGCCCGGCGCCCACGCCGTGGGGTCGGCGGCCGCCGCCGCACGGTCGGGCACCGCGTCGTCGCCGAGGACGCCGCGAGTAGTTCGCCACCGGTCGGCCAGCTCGGGCAGGGTCAGGTCGCGGGCCAGCTGCCCGCAGCCCAACCGCAGGGCCGGACCACCGTCGAGCACCTGGTCTTCGTCCAGGGCGACGCGGTAGCCGGTCACCCGCTCCGCGCCGACGTCGCCGCCGGTCACCGGCGTCACCCGCACCCCGGCCCTCGCGAGGACGTCGACGAACTCGCCCGGCCCGGTCGATCCGGCGGCCGCGGCCCGCACCCGCCGTTCCAGCGTGCGCCGTTGCGGCTCGACACCGGTGCGGTCGGCGCGTTCGTGTTCGGCGCGGGTCAGCTCGCGGGCGCCGGTGCCGGTGGCGCCGGTGCGCACCAGGTCCAGCCGCTGCTCGACCTCCTGCGCCCAGGCACGGGCCTTGACCTTGCTGTGCGACAGCCGTGCGACCTTGCCGTCCTCGTTGACCAGCTGCACCACCAGGTGTACGTGGTCGTTGCCCGCCTTCGAGGTGCCGTGGTGCACGGCGATCCACCGGCACCGCTCTAACCCCAGCCGGGCCACGAACTCGCCCGCGAGTTCCCGCCACCGTTCGTCGCCCAGCTGGCCGTCGTCGTGGTGCGCGGAGATTGGCACGTGCAGCACGTGCCCGGCCGCCACCGTCTTGTGCCGCAGACGGCGCGGTGCGTCGAGCTGCGTGATGATCTCCCGCAGCACGATCTCCCGGTCCTCGCCCTGGTCGTTGGGTCGGGCGACGTCGGGGTGCAGCAGATCGGAGTCCCACGCCGCGACGATGTGCGGGTCGGTGTGCACCGTGCGGCCGCCGACGGCGAACAAGTACCGGACGGTCTCGCGCAGGTTGGAGTGGCGCGGCAGCAGCTTGGGCAGCATCGCCGGCTCACCGCGGGCCGCGCCGGTGCACGACCCGGTTGGGGTCGAGCCGGTCCAGCCAGTCCTCGACCCGCCCGAGCACGTGCGCCAGGTACTCGACCGCGGCCGTGAGCTGTGCCGCGCTCACCTGGTCGCCAGCGTTCGCGGCGCGGGCGAGCTGGTTGAGGTTGGTGCCGATCCCCGACAGCGTCCGGCGCAGCGGCACCAGGTCCGCCGCCAATGCGACCGCGTCCTGCCGACTCATCGGCGGCCGCAGCCGCCGCAGCGCACGGGCGGTGGGCTCGAAGAACCTCGCGGTGATGTGCGCGAACGCCGCCGGGGCCAGCCCGTAGACGGCGGCGCGGCCGGTCACCTCGGCCAGCTCGGCGGCGGTGAACCGCAGCAGCAGTTGCCGTCGACGTCCACCGGGAACGGGTGCCAAGTGCCCGCCGTGGCCGATCAGGGTTGGCAGCGACGCCAGCCTCTCCTGCCCAGAGGTGTCCGGTAGCGACTCGGTGGTATCGGGATCATCGGCCGGCCAGTCGCCGGCCTCGCGTGCGTGGTCGTCCTCGTTGTGGCGCATGAGGTCCCCCCGGACCGT
Organism: Actinosynnema sp. CA-299493; assembly: GCF_050946825.1. NCBI lineage: Bacteria > Bacillati > Actinomycetota > Actinomycetes > Pseudonocardiales > Pseudonocardiaceae > Actinosynnema > Actinosynnema sp. CA-299493. Next base: position 197,693 of record NZ_CP191993.1, on the reverse strand, counting down.
CGGGGCGTTCGACGCAATCCCCCGACGCGCCGCGTCCCACGCCGCGACCCTACGCCCGCGCCGGGCCGTGCCGCATATGTGCACGGCTGGTGACCTGGTGTTTCCGCCTTCGGCTAGCGCAGCTAGCCGAAGGCACATCTTGCCTCCGGCCCGGTGGCGGTGGGGTGGCTATCTGACCGGACGGGCCACTAGACGGACGTCGCTCCCCGAGCGGGCTACGTCGAGCAGCTCCAGGCGGAGGATTCCGGACATGCTGTGGATGCCCGCGTTCTCCAGGCCGCTCTTCCCGGAGCCGAGCAAGGCAGGGGCAACGTAGTTCACCACGCGGTCGACCAAGCCTTGGGCGATGAAGCTGCCGGCGAGCGTGGGGCCGCCTTCGAGGAAGATCGCCCGGACGCCGCGGGCGTGGAGGCCCGCGAGGACGGATGGCAGGTCGAGGCCCTTGTCCGCGCGCTTGACCTTCAGCAAGTCCACCACGCCGTCGAGGTGTGACGCGTCGGCGTCCTCGGCTACGACGATGAGCGTGGGCGCGGCGTCGTTGCACACGTTCGCGTCGGCTGGGGTCTTGGCGTTGCTGTCGATCACGACGCGTAGCGGTTGGCGCTTCGGGTCGTTCACGATGGACAGGTCCAGGCGCGGGTCGTCGTTGCCGCGCACGGCCAGGTTGGGGTTGTCGGCTTGCTGGGTGCCTGAGCCGACCACGGTGGCGTCGCAGCCCGCGCGGAGGAGGTGGACCTCGGCTCGGCTCTCCGGGCTGGTGATCCACTGGCTGGTGCCGTCCTCGGCGGCGATGCGGCCGTCGAGGGTGGCGGCGAACTTGTAGACCACGAACGGGCGCCGGTGCGTCTGGGTCACCGAGTCCCATTCGGCTCGGCCGACCAGCTCGTCAACGCTCAGCGTGCCCATTCAGATCCCCTTCGTTCCTCACCGCTCGGATGAACTCGTCGACGCTCGGGTGCGCCTTCCACGACTGCATGATCTTGGCGCTCGTCGCCAGCTCTCGGACCGTGCGGTGCGACTGGGTGTCCTGGGCGATCCTGAGCGCCTCTACGCCGCTCTCCAGCGCTGCTTCGGGGAGACCCGCCCGTGCTGCGACAGCTGTCCTGCGGGCGAGGTGCAGGCCCCGTTCGCGGTGGAAGGACCTGGGCCACTGGCTCATGACGTGGTCGTACTCGGCGAGGGCACGTTCGTGGTTGCCGAGGGTGCCGTAGACGGCCGCACGCTGCACTGACACGTAACTGGGTGTGCAGTAGCTCGCCAACGAGTACGGGTCGAGCGCTGGTGCGGTGGCCTCGGAAAGGGCCTCAGCACAGTCGATGTAGGTCATGGCTGCGTGCTCATTGCCGTCCAACGCGCTCGCGTGCGCGGCCTGCTGGTGGATGGCCGCCCGTACCTGCGGGCTGGATACCTGGGCCTCGTAGCGGACGGACGCCTGGGCGAGCGTGATGGCTCGGGCGCGTTCTCCGAGGAATTGGGCCTGCTGGCTCATCCGCATGAGGACGTAGGCCGCGATGTTGGCATTGCCGGACGAGTGAGCCCACTCAAGGGCCCTGCTCGACCAGCCTTTACCCGCGGTGAAGTTGCCCAGGTCGTCGGCGAGCCAGCCGCAGAACTCGGCGAACAAGGCACCGATCTCGAACAGGCGTCCGCGCGACCCCGACTCGATCCGTTCGTACAGCTTGGCGATGTTGCCGACCTGCTCCCCCGCTGACCGCACCAGATCGCCGGGTCCGAGGAGGCTGTCCGCCGACACCAAGGCGTCCCGGAGCGAGACGAAGTGGTCGATGACCTCGGGATCCACCGAGGCACGGCCAGCAGACCGCGAGGACAGGAAGCCGGGGAGGGAGGAGGCTGCCAATCCGGCCAGGGCTCCCATGAATTCACGCCGCTCCACGCTGTCCCCTCCGGACGAGTCCTCGGCGCGCCTGGCCAGGCGACGCTGCGCTTTGGTAGCTGCGACCGCCCGCGCGAGGACTTCCGCTGGAACTCCGAAGCTGTCCGCGTAGTGCTGCTGCCAGTAGGGCGTCACCAGGCGCTTCTCGGATTCCCAGCGAGACACCTCGTTCCGGGTGACCGCACGGCCGGCACGCACGGACAAGTCATCGGCCTGCTCGCTCTGCGAGCGACCGGTCTCCTCGCGGAGGCGGCGCAGGAGCGCACCGATGCTCGTCGGCCCGTGCATGTCGCCATCCTGACTGGTGAGGAGGTGGAACGTCACCATTGTGGCCACCTCCCCCGGCCCCCTCGGGCCATATGGCCCCTCTGGCGGCGACTCCGCCCGATCGGTCTAACAGCGACGCTGATTCCGGCACCGGCGCCAGGTGATCAGTCAGGAAGTGCCCCCATGACCTGCGGCATCTCTGGCGCCGGTAGCCGCTCAATGAGGCCATACGACGAGGAGGGCGGACGACTGTGACAGCCGCGCCGACGTCGTACACCGTCAGGCTCCGCGCCAAGTCCTTCGCGAAAGCGGCGCAGCTCGCCGGCTTCAACTCCGACTACCGACTGGCCGGCGCGATGGGACTCAACCGCTCGACCGTCAAGCGGGTCAGAAGCGGTGAACTGCAGCCAGGTCCTGCGTTCATCGGCGGCGCACTGATCGCGCTGGCACCGATGCAGTTCGAGGACTTGTTCGAAGTCGCACCCGAGTCTCGACGGACTGGCCTCGACGTTCCCCAGCAGGAGGAGAGGACCGACCGTGCCGAAAGCCACCCCGGAGATCACCGATCCGATGACGGCCGCGCTGGCGTACGCCGAGATGGGCTGGCCGGTCATACCCGGAGCGGTGTGGCGGAACGGCAAGTTCGTCGACCCGGTGTCGGGTGAGCCTGCGGACAAGATCGTGATGCGGCCGATCGAGACCGCGACCGCGGATCTCGACGTGGTTCGCCAGTGGTGGTCGGCACCCTGCCTGCACGCACCGACGGTGCTCGCCGTGACCGGGCCGACGTTGGGCGCGATCACGGTCCACGAGTCGTTGGTCGAGGCGGTGCTGGATCACCGCTGGTTCGCGACCCGCCCCACGCCGGTGTTCGCCATCCCTGGAATGCCGATGGCCTACTTCCTCGTGAAGCCGCCCTGTCCGTTGACACTGGTCCGCGACGAGGTGCGGGTCATGGCGGAGGGCACGACGCTCCCGCTGCCTCCGGCCTCCATCGGCGAAACCCAGGCGATGTGGCTGGTCACGCCCGAAGAAGCAGGCAATGTCCTGCTCCTGGCGGACGAGTTCGATGCGCTGCTGCGGAGTGTTGGGAAGGCTGCCGCATGACCAAGCTGGACGAGCGCCCGGTGGTTGAGGCGCAGTGGGATCGGGAAGAGTTCGCCGACGTCATGCGAGAACTCGCCGAGCAGGAGACCCCGCGGTTGTTCGCCCTCGTCGAGGAGTACGGGGATCGAGCGGATGCCAGGGTCGCGGGCTACGGCTTGGCTTACCCCGACCGCGCCGACGTCAACTCCGTGGAGGGTGACTTCCCACTGAGGTCCCAGAGTCCGGAGAACGCGCGGAAGCTCTTCGAGGTCAGCTCGCGATCCAGGGGTGTGCGAGTGCACGTCGTGTGGCTGGACGGCTCGGACGGAAGACTCCAGTAGTCCAGGCCGCCCGTCAGCAGGAGGTGGTCCCGATCGACGGGACCACCTCCTGCTGCCGTTTAAGCAGCCTCGGCGGACAAGGCTCGGACGATCGACGCGGTGATCACCCGGTAGGTGGTGCGCAGCTTGATCACCTTGGCCGGGAACTTCCCGGTCGCGATCAACTCGTAGGCGTGGCTGCGCGAGATGCCGAATGCGCTCGCCGCCTTCGCGACGTTCACTGTCGCGGGCCAGCGCCTGACCTCGTCGAGCGTCGGGTGCCATGCATCCTTGTTTTGCCTGGTCATGTAACGAACCCCCCGATTCGTTGTAGTCCATTCGAGTGTGCGTCGACCCTCGTCTGTCTGTCAAGCGAACCGACGAGCTGGCATACTTGGCGAGGTGACAGAGCCGCAGTCGGTCGGTGCCGTGGTCGGGGAGAACCTGGAGCGCCTGAGGAAGCGGGCTCGGCTCACCCAGCACGAGACGGCTCGGCTGTTCTCGCGGCGGGGGATCCCCTTCAGCCGCAGCAAGATCGCGGCACTGGAGGCTGGTGAGCGGCCCAACCCGAACTTCGCTGACGTGCTGTTGATCGCTCACACGTTCAACGTGGAGCTGTCGGAGCTGTTCGAGGGTGAGGGGCCGGTGGCTGTCGCCGAGCACTTCACCCTGAGCCGACCGCTGATCAAGGACTTCATCCGGGGAATCGCCGCCGGTGGACGGTCGGAGCAGTGGGATCCGAAGACACGCCGGGACGAGCTGTTCGGGCTGTCCGCGATCCGGGCCAAGGGTGAGGCGTGGTTCGCGGCCAAGGTGCAGGGGACCGAGGCGGACAACACCCTGGCCAACCGGCTCGGGGTTTCGCCCAAGGCGGTAGTCGACGTCTCCCAGAAGCTTTGGGGACGGACGCTCACCGACGAGCGGGACGCGCAACTGGCCGACCTCGGCGACATCGATATCAACGAGCGCCAAGCCCGCCGCGGGCACATCACCCGGCTGCTGTCACAGCAGGTCCAGGCCGAGCTTGATCGGCGTGGACTGATCGTGAAACCAATCGAACCGGTGGGACCGACGGAGGAGGACGAGTGAGTGACCCGATCAAGAAGATCACGTTGAAGGACGGGACGGTGAGATATCGGTTCGTTGTGGACATCGGCCGCGACCCGGCTACGGGCAAGCGGCAGCAGAAGACGTTCACGTTCGACACCAGGCGCGACGCGCGCGTCGAGTACGACAAGACCCGTCACAAGGTCAACGAGGGCACCTACATCCGGCCCAGCAAGGTCACGGTCGATGAGTACCTCGATGGGTGGTTGGAGGGTGCGACGCGCGATCTTCGGGCGTCCAGCAAGCGCAGCTACCGGGATGCGCTCCGACCCGTGCGCGAGCAGTTGGGCGCCACGCCGATCCAGAAAGTCACCAAGGCCGACATCGAGCGGATGGTCACCTGGATGCAGACGGAGGGAAGGCGTCGTGGTGGCAAGCCGGGGACGGGGCTGGGGCCGCGCAGCGTGCGGTTGACGTTGGGCAGGCTCACGGCCGCGTTCGAGATGGCGACGCTGGAGGGACTGGTGGCGCGCAACGTCGCCAAGCTGGTGAAGCCGCCGAAGTACAAGCCGACGAAGCCGGACACCTGGTCGAAGGATGAGGTGCGGCTGTTCCTCCGCAAGGCCAAAGAGGACCGGTTGGACGCGGCCTGGAGGCTGACGCTGTACGGGCTGCGCCGAGGTGAAGTGCTCGGGCTGCGGTGGGACGAGGACGTCGACTTCGGCACGTTCGCCAAGGCGTGCAGCACGCACGAGGTGAAGTGGTGCGTGGACTGCTACGTCGAGGGCACGGCGACCGTGCAGGTCCAGCAGGCACGTGTGCTGGTCGAGGGCAAGGTGTTGATCGTCCCGCCCAAGTCGGAGAACGGGTTCCGCAAGCTCCCGCTCGACCTCGCGGCGGCGTCAGCTCTGCACACGCTCAAGGTCAAGCAGGCCGAGGAGAAGCTGGCGGTCGGCGAGGGCTACAGGAACAGCGGCTACGTCGTTGTGGACGAGGTTGGCGAGCCGGTGCACCCTGAGTGGTACTCCGACGAGTTCGGCAGGCTGTCCAAGCGAGCTGGCGTGAAGCGGATCGTCCTGCACGAAGGACGCCACACAGCGCTGAGCCTGATGGAGAAGGCCGGGGTGCCGATCTCGATCGTCAGCAAGTGGGCCGGGCACTACGACACCGCGTTCACGTACTCGACCTACGTCCACGCGAGTGATGATGATCTCAACTCGGGTGCCGAGGTGCTCGGCAAGCTCTACGGCTGAGCAGCAGTACGAGCGTTCGTGTGAAGATGTGAGACAGCAGCCCCCCACACAACAAATCAGGACCCCGTTCCGTTAACCGAAACAAGGCCCTGACCTGGACTAACTCTGGTGCGCTCGGCAGGATTCGAACCTGCAACCTTCTGATCCGTAGTCAGATGCTCTATCCGTTGAGCTACGAGCGCATCGTTCTTCAGTTGTCACCCGGCCGAAGCCGGGTGTTGCGGAGGCTCCGGGATTTGAACCCGGGATGGGCGGTAAACCCAAACCGCATTAGCAGTGCGGCGCCATAGACCAGACTAGGCGAAGCCTCCCGGAGCCCTCGGCTACGACGCATAGATTACACATGCCCACGCCGCTCTAGCAAAACGCCCCCCTCCTTAACCCGTCTGCGCTGGTCAGGGCGTACGGAGGGGGGCGTCGGAACGGCCTCAGGCGGGGGTGACGTGAGGTAGGTCTCGTGCAAGGTCGAGGAATGGGTCCAGGGCGGCCGGGTTGCGCAGGGCGTCCAGGCTGACGGCGCGCTCGGGTGGGGTGCCTGCCAGGATCTTCTTCACCGGGACCTCGCACTTCTTGCCGTTGAGGGTCCTCGGGATCTCCGCGACGGCCACGAACCTGTTCGGCACGTGGCGCGGGGAGAGGTTGGTGCGCAGCTCCGACCTCAGGCGGGGCTCCAGGTCGGCCAGGGTGGCGTCCGGGTCCAGGACCAGGAAGCACAGGAGCTCGCCGTCGCTCCGGCCGGCGCCGGACGTGTCGATCACGAGGGAGTCCGCGACGCCCGGCAGCCCCTCGACGACGCGGTAGAACTCGCTGGTGCCCATGCGCACGCCGCCGCGGTTCAGGGTGGAGTCGCTCCGGCCGTAGATGACCGCCGAGCCGCGCGGGGTGATCCTGATCCAGTCGCCGTGCCGCCAGACGCCCTCGAAGGTGTCGAAGTAGGCCTCGCGCAGCTTCGTGCCGTCCTCGTCGCCCCAGAAGTAGACGGGCATGGAGGGCATCGGCTTGGTGATCACCAGTTCGCCGACCTCGTCGACGACGGGGACGCCGGCTTCCGAGAAGGACTCCACGGCCGCGCCCAGCGCCCGGCACGAGAGCTCGCCCAGCCACACCGGCAGGTCGGGGGCGGCGGCGACGAACGCGGTGCACAGGTCGGTGCCGCCGGAGACCGAGGCGATCTGGACGTCCGGTCCGACGGCCGACGCGATCCAGCGGAAGCCCTCGGGGGTCAGCGGGGCGCCGGTGGAGCCGACGACGCGCAGGCCCGTCAGGTCGTAGCGCTCCGCCGGGCGGACGCCTTCCTTCAGGCACGTCTGGATGTACGGCGCCGACGTGCCGAAGTACGTGACGCGGTGCTGCTCGGCCAGGCGCCAGAGGACGTCGAGGTCGGGGTGCGCGGGACTGCCGTCGAACAGCACGACCGTCGACCCGACCAGCAGGCCGGAGACGAGGAAGTTCCACATCATCCAGCCGGTGGTGGTGAACCAGAAGAACCGGTCGCCCGGGCCGAGGTCGCTGTGCAGCGCCAGCATCTTCAGGTGCTCGACCACGATCCCGCCGTGGCCCTGGACGATGCCCTTCGGCAGGCCCGTGGTGCCGGACGAGTAGAGCACCCACAGCGGGTGGTCGAACGGCACCGGTTCGAACTCCAGCGGCGCGTCGGCGTGGTCCGCCAGCAGGGAGTCCCAGGTCACGGCGCCGGGCAGCGGGGTGCCGCCCACGTAGTCGACCACCACGGTGGCGCGCAGGGACGGGATCTCCGACCTGAGCCGCTCCACCGTCGGCCGCACGTCGAACGCCCGCCCGCCGTACCGGTACCCGTCGACGGCCACGAGCACGGTCGGCGAGATCTGGGCGAACCGGTCGGCGATGGCCCGCGCGCCGAAGTCCGGCGAGCACGACGACCAGGTCGCGCCGAGCGAGGCCGCCGCCAGGAACGCGATCAGCGCCTCCGGCGAGTTCGGCACGAGCGCCACCACGCGGTCACCGGGTCGGACGCCCAGCGACGCGAAGCCGGCCCGCACGGCGGCCACCCGACGGCGCAGCTCGCCGTACGTGAGTTGCGACGACAGCCCGTCCTCGCGGTGGAACACGACCGCCAGGTCGCCGTCCGGGCCCCTCAGGGCGTGCTCCGCGTAGTTGAGCGTGGCGCCGGGGAACCAGACCGCCCCGGGCATCACGGGCGCCTCCAGCACGCGCGTGGGCGGGCTGTGGAACACCACCTCGAAGAACTCCGCGATCGCACCCCAGAACCCCTCCAGGTCGGAGGTGGACCACTCCCACAGCGACTCGTGGTCGGGGAGGTCGAGGCCCTTCGTGGAGGTGAGCCAGGAGCGGAACGCGGCCATCCTGGTGTCCTGGACCCGGTCGGGGTCGGGACGCCACAGGACTTCCGCCTCGCCGGCGGCGGCGCCGGCACGCATCTCGGTCATACCTGAAGTTCCTAGCCGATCCGACGGCCCGGAACCACAGGGGGCGTCCACACACCGGATCAGTTCCGGCCGGCGCTCGCCACCAGTCCCTCGACCGCGGAGATCAGCCTCGGCGCGTCCGTCGGCGCGACGACCAGCCACCCGTCGTCCCGCCGCACGAGGTAGCGGCCCTCGGCGGTGTCCAGCCACGACACGACCGCGCCGGTCGGGTGCAGGTAGCCGGCCCGGTTGCGGGCGATCACGCCGACCTGGCCGCCGCCGCTGCGCGTGGTCACGGCGCGCATCAGGGTGTTGGCCTCCGGCTCGCGCAGGCCGACGGCGCGCAGCGCGTCGAGGAACCCCTCGCTGCCGTCGTCCTCGCCCGCCTTGCCCGCGGCCAGGTAGTCGTCCCAGCGCACGTTCACCGACCGGCCGCCGCCGGGCGGCGCGGGCGGCAGGGTGTTGACCGTGGTGGCGGCCAGCGCGGTCGGCCGGAACCCGGCCACCTGCACCTGGTTGCCGAGCCTGCCCGCGAACGCGCCGTGCCACGCGGCGGTGGCCAGGCCGCGCGCCTGGGCGCCCCGCACGGTGAAGAACACCTCCAGGCCGATCTCGAACTCGGCCAGGCCGCGCAGCAGCCCGTACAGCTCCTCGTCGGGCCGCCGCACGGTGCCGAGACCGCGTGCCGCCAGGTCGCGGGACGCGGTCTCGACCAGCGCGTCCCGCTCCGGTTGGGTGTGCCCGAAGTGCCGGACGCCGAGCGGGACCGGGTGGGCGTCGCGGTGGACCGCCTGCCAGAGCAGGAAGAACTCCAGTTCGCTGAGCCGGAAGACGCGATCGCTCACAGGCCGATCACCGGTGGTGCGGCCTTGCGGTCGACGCCGAAGACGTTGTCGTCGTCCTCCAGGTACCCGGGCCGGTTGCGGTCCTTCTCACCGCCGCCGGCGACGGGCGGCGGCGCGGCCATCGGCGCGGCGCCGATCATGCCGGACTGCGGCGTCACCGACTTGGGCGCCTGGAACTGGCTGGTCACGCTGCCGGGGTTGGCGGAGCCGCGCTCGGTGCCGATCGCGCCCGTCGCGCCGCCGGGACCGGCCACCGGTCCGCCGCCACCACCACCGCCCACGCCGACGGGCGTGGGCATGGCACCACGACCGCCGTAGCCGCCCCGACCGCCCGCGAAGCCACCGCGACCGAACTGGGCGGACGTGCCACCGGGACGCTGGTTCGGCGTGCCGGCCGGGTTGTTCACCACGGCCTGACCACCGCCGGCGCCCGCGCCCGTGCCGACGCCGTCGGTGACGGGCAGGTTCGGCGTGACGGTCACCGGCGGCGGGGGTGGCGGCGCGACCGGGTTGGTCGGCGGGCTGAACGACGGCACGGTGCGGTCGACCTCGTAGGAGTTCTGCTGGAACATCGCCATGACCTCGGCGGCCTGGCGGTGCGTCGCGTCCGCGGTGACGACCGAGTCGATCGCGGACCCGGCGATGGTGTCGATGCCGGTGAACGCGCCGGGCGCGCGGACGATCGGGGTCGGGCCCGCGGCCAGGCCGTCCTGCGACGCGAGGGCGGGCGACCGGTAGCCGGCGTCCTCGGTCAGCCGGCCGCCGACCAGCGGCGAGCGCGGCGTGACGAGCGGGGTCTGGGTGGCGACCGGGGTCGACGGCAGGTCGGCGACCGGCGTGACGACCGGCGGCGCGGGCGCGGGCGGCGGCATCATCTCGCGCGCCGTCTGCACGTGGTCGATCTCGGTGGCGATGCACTTGGCCACGTTGTCGGCGTGCTCGCTGGTGTTCAGCGCCCACTTCTCCACCGACTCCAGCGCCTCGCGGGCGCGTTCGGCCGACTCGCCCGTCCACGCCTGGGTGGACTGGCCGATCGCCTTGGCCAGCAGCTCCTGCACCTCGCCGAGCGCCTTGCCGACGGTCGCCCAGTCGGCCTGCGCGCTGCCGGCGGCCTTGAGGTCGACGCCGGTGTTGATCATCTCCCACAGCTGCTGGTGGGTGTAGGTCATCCAGTCGACCTTCTGGCCGAGGTCGGCGGGCTTGTCCTTGCCCTGGCCCCAGCCCTGACCACCGCCCTGGCCGCCGCCGTGGTTGTTGCCGTGGTTGTTGCCGTGGTTGTTGCCCTGACCACCGCCATGGTTGCCGTGGTTGTTGTTGCCGCCGTGCTTGTTGTCGCCCATCAGCCCTTGGCCTCCCCCGCGGATCCGAAGGCGTCCGCCGCTTCGTCGTCGGCCCGTTCCAGGTTCCGCGCCGCTTCGCGGATGGTCTCCTCGACCTCGAAGAGCACCTGCATGAAGTCGCCGATCACGTTGACCGCCGACTCCTCGTTCCCGACGGCCACCTCGCGCAGCCGCCTGCTGATCGCGTCGCTCACCCAGTTGTTGCCGAACTGGAGCTCGACGTCGAGGTTGTCGACCGCGCGGCCGTGCACGGTGTCGACCAGGTTGCGCGCCTGCGACACCAGCTTGAGCAGGTCGTTGACGCCCTGCCTGTCCAGGTCGAGCTGGACGGAGTCCTTGTCCACCGCGTCCAGCGCGGTGGTGGCCTTGTCCAGGTCGGTCTGCGCGGCCTTCGCGAAGCTCTCCGCCACCACGGGCTTGGCCGCGTCGGGATCGGTCGCGGTCGCGGCGGGCAGGGTCACGGTGGCGTCGGTCGGCGTGGGAGCCGGCACGGGAGCCTGTGCGGGAGGCGGTGGAGCGGCCACGGGTGGCACGGTCACCGGCGGAGCGAACTCCGGCGGGACCGACACCGGTGGAGCGACCGACGTGGGATCGGGTGGCACGGGAACCGGTGGCACCTCGACCACCGGCGCGTCCGCCACGACCGCCGGTTGGGCCGCCGCGGACGGCGTGAAGCCAGGCGGGATCTGCACCGTCTGTGCACCCGCGAGTGGGACCGTGTTCCCGTCGCTCATCACTACCCCCTGCACTGCGATTCGCCGCAGGCCGACCGCGCGTTAGCCCACGACGACCGAAATCAGGCGTTCCGGACGCCTCCCTTAGATGTACCGGGAAGCCGGTTCGGTTCCAAGCCGCCGACCAGAGGCTTAGCGAAGATGTGAGTCGAACCAGTTCAACGCGCGCTGCCACGCCTCCGCGCTGGCCTCCGGGGTGGTGTCGAACCGGTGGCTGGTGTGGGCGAACCGGACCACGTCGGTCGCCACCGGCGCCGCCGCCGCCGCGTCGCGCAGCTTCTCCACGTCGCTGTACGGGATCTCGGCGTCGTCGTCCCCGTACAGGCCGAGCCACGGGCAGGTCAGCTCCTCCGCGACCTCCACCAGCGAGGGCAGCCCCTCGGCCAGCGGTTCCAGGATCCCGCCGCCGCCGACGGTCACCGCCGCGCCGACGGTTCGGCTTCCCGCAACCACCATCGCGACCGTGCCACCCAGGTCGAAGCCCATGACGCCCATCCGGTCCTGGCCGACGCCCCGCTGGGCCAACCAGACGAACGCGACGTCGGTGTCGGCCAGCACGGCGTCGCCGGACAACCCGCTCACCATCGCCGGCGCCTCGTCGCCGGACACCTCGTCGTAGAGGTGCGGCGCGACCGCCAACCACCCCTCGGCGGCCAGGCTGCTCACCAACCCGCGGACGGTGTCGGTCACGCCGCGCGCCTCGTGCAGCACGACCAGGCCGCCGCGGACGGCGTTCTCCGGCTCGGCGACGGTCAACCGCAGCTCGCGGCCGTCGGTGAGGGAGAGCGTCTCGGTGCGGGTAGCAATCATGTCCCAACCCTTCCACGTGGGGGTGAACGGCAGTCAACGTGAGCATCCGTACGGCAGGTATGCCCCATCCGGGTCTTTCACCGGATAACGTCCAGCTCAGAACCCCGAAGGGAGTCCTTGGATGACCGTGCGAACCCGCGCCGACCTCGTCGCGTTGCCCGGATACGTGCCCGGTAAGACGATCCCCGGCGCGATCAAGCTGGCCAGCAACGAGGTGTCGGCCGGACCGCTGCCCAGCGTGGTGCGGGCGATCGCGGACGCGGCCACCGCCGTGAACCGCTACCCCGACACCGCCGCCACCGAGCTCGTGGCGCGCCTGGCGGACAAGCTCGGCGTGCCCGCCGACCAGGTGGCCGTGGGCTGCGGCTCGGTGACGTTGTGCCAGCAGCTGGTGCAGGCGACGTGCACCGAGGCCGACGAGGCGCTGTTCCCGTGGCGCTCGTTCGAGGCGTACCCGCTCATCACCGCGGTCGTCGGCGCGCGGCAGAACCGGGTGCCGCTGACGCCGGGCCACGGGCTCGACCTGGACGCGATGGCCGCCGCGATCACCCCGGCCACCCGCCTGGTGTTCGTGTGCAACCCCAACAACCCGACCGGGACGGCGTTGCGGGCGGCGGAGATCGAGCGGTTCGTCGAGCGGGTGCCGTCGGACGTGCTCGTGGTGGTCGACGAGGCGTACAAGGAGTTCGTGGACGACCCGGACGTGCCCGACGGCGTGGAGCTGGCCAAGGCGCAGTGGGCCGCCGGTCGGGACAACGTGGCCGTGCTGCGCACGTTCTCCAAGGCGTACGGGCTGGCCGGCCTGCGCGTCGGGTACGCGGTGGCGTCGCCCGCGGTGGCCGAGACGCTGCGCAAGGTCTACGTGCCGTTCAGCGTGAACGCCCTGGCGCAGGTCGCCGCGCTGGCGTCGCTGGACGCCGAGGCCGAGCTGATGGCGCGGTGCCGGGCGATCGTGGCCGAGCGGGCGCGGGTGCGCGGCGAGCTGCTGGCCGCCGGCTTCGAGGTGCCCGAGTCGCAGGCGAACTTCGTGTGGCTGCCGCTGGGCGGGCGGACCGCGGCGTTCAACGAGCACTGCCTGGCGCACAAGGTGGTCGTGCGGGCGTTCGTCGGCGACGGCGCGCGCGTCACGATCGGCGAGCCCGAGGAGAACGACGCGTTCCTGGCGGCTGCCCTGTCCTTCGCCGGCTGAGCGTTCAGCGGGTGAGGATCTGCGTGATGGCCACGACTCCCACCACCACGATCACCGCGCGCAACGCGGCGGGTGGGAGTCGGCGGCCGACCTTCGCGCCGAGCTGACCGCCGACGACCGAGCCGATCGCCAGCAGCAGCACGGCGAGCCACGCCACGTCGGCGATGAAGATGAACAGCACGCCCGCGACCAGGTTCACGAACGCGGTCAGCACGTTCTTCAGGGCGTTCATCCGCTGGATGTGCTCGCTCATCAGCACGCCCATCAGGCCCATCACCAGCACGCCCTGCGCCGCGCCGAAGTAGCCGCCGTAGACGCCCGCGAAGAACACGCCGACCCACAGCGCCACGCCACCATGCTCGTGCCGCTCCCGTTCGGCGAGCTTGCGGTTGAGCCACGGCTGGGCGACCACCAGCACCAGCGCGACGGCGATCAGCACCGGCACGATCGCGGAGAACGCGTCCTCCGGCAGCACGACCAGCAGGATCGCGCCGACCACCGCGCCCAGCACCGAGGCGGGCAGCAGCCGCTTCACCCGGCCCGCCTGCCCGGTCAGCTCGCGCCGGTAGCCCCACGCGCCGCTGAGCGAGCCGGGCACCAGGCCGAGGCTGTTGGACACGTTCGCCACCACCGGCGGGTAGCCGACGGCCATCAGCACCGGGAACGTCACCAGGGTGCCGGAGCCCACCACCGTGTTGATCCCACCGGCGAACACACCGGCCAGGACGACGAGGATCATCTCCAGCGCCGTCACCGGCCACCCCCTGGTTCTCGCGGTTGGTCAGCGACGCTAACACCGCGTCCGGCGGGGCGCGGTGTGGCGATTGCGACACCCCGCCCCGCCGGGTGGGCCGGCGAGCTACGCCGGACGCCGTCCCAGCGCCCGCGCGCCGACGCCGAACGCCAGCAGCGCCAAGCCGAGCAGGCCGAGCCCCAGCACGCTCGCGCCCGTGGTCGCCAGGGCGTCCCGGGTCGGACCGCCGCCGCCGGCCGGCGGGGTGACGTCCGGGTCGACGACCACCGGCCCCGGCTCGACCGCGATCAGCTGGGGCGTCGCGGAGCCGCGGACCGCCTCGAACTGCGGGTCCTCGTGGGTCCGGACCACCCGCCACGGGCCGAGGACCACCGGCGTGTAGTGCCCGACGGCCAGGTCGGGGAACGTGAGCACGCCGTCGGCGTCCGCCGTGGCGCGGGCCGCCGTCCCGTTCGTGTCGGGGTCCACCAGGAGCACGGTCGCGTTCGGCACGCCCACGCCCTGCGTCCCGCAGCACTCGACGACCCGGCCGGTCGTGGTCCACACCGCGCCCGGCACCCTGGCCGTGGCCTTGACGACCGGCGACAGCTCGCGGAACCGGCCGTCGGCGTCACGCGTGCCGAACGCGCACGAGGCCGTGATCAACCCGTGGTCGGGCGACCCGGCCGGCATGGTCTCCTCCACGGTGGTCGTCCACGACCTGCGCTCGGCGATCGGCACGCCCCCGCCGAGTTCGCCCAGCGGACCCCACTCCTCGCCGTTCTCGATCTGGTACGGCGTGCCGACGCCGCCGCACACCGCGTGCACGGTGCGGTCCGACCCGCTGTTGTTGGTGATCGTGACGTTCAGCCCGGGCCGCTCGTCCGGCCGGTACGCGGGCTTGTCCCAGGCGATCACGGCGGTCAGCGTGTCCGCGGGCCGGACCAGGCCGACCTCGAACGTCGCGCCGGCCGCGGTGAGGGTGAACCGGTCGTAGAAGTCGATCGGCAGCGCCCAGCGGGACGAGTGCCAGACGCGGACCCGGTAGTTGCCCGCCGGGGTGTCCTCGACCCGGTAGCGGCCGGTGGCGTCCGTGTCGCCCTGGTGGTGCGTCGTGGGGAGGCCGCCCTCGACGGTCACCGACTGGTTCGGCAGCGCCTCGCCGGGGTCGAACGCGCCGTTGGCGTTGGCGTCGCCGTAGATCAGGATCGTGGCGTCGCCCACCGCGTGGCTCACCGCGGCGGACAGGTCGAGCGGCACGGACGCGCCGCGCGTGCCGACGGTGAACCGGCCCTTGAGCGAGACCAGGTCGCCGGTCCACGTCCGCGGCTCGCCGACCACGGTGACCTCGTAGGACTCGCCCGGCCACAGGTACAGGCCTCCCGGGTACAGCGGGCCCCACTGGGCGTGGTCGTACAGCATCGTGGACGGCACCCAGTCCGGTACGAACCGGACCGGGGCGCGCGGCCCGACGCCCGTGTTGGTGACCTTGACCCGGGCCGTCACGGGCTCGGCGATGTCGTAGGCCGCCTGGTCGAACGACGCCGTCACCTCGATCCCGTCCACCTCGACCGGTTCGGCGACCTCCGGGCCGGGCGCGACCACGAACGCCACCCGCGCGGTCGTGTCGGCGACGACGTCGACGGTGAACCAGCCGTCGCCGGTGGCCTGGTCCCGGTACTCGCCGAGCACCAGGAGCTTCGTGCGGCCCACCGGCAGCTTGGCGAAGGAGAACGCGCCGCCGTCGTGCGACCGGGCCTCGGCGACCGGCAGGCCGCCGCGCTGGTCGAGCGCGAGGAGCCGCACGTCGTCCAGGGGCG
Source organism: Actinosynnema sp. CA-299493 (assembly GCF_050946825.1). Classification (NCBI taxonomy): domain Bacteria; kingdom Bacillati; phylum Actinomycetota; class Actinomycetes; order Pseudonocardiales; family Pseudonocardiaceae; genus Actinosynnema; species Actinosynnema sp. CA-299493. Next base: position 181,950 of record NZ_CP191993.1, on the reverse strand, counting down.
TCCCGTCGGCGTGCCGCAGCGTGCCCTCGACCGCGCCGAACGAGCCGACCTCGGCGAAGTCCGACGAGCCGGTGTAGCCCGCGGTGCTGCGACCGCTGTTGCCGAAGTTGCAGGCGACGCCGATCCGGCCCACGGCCACCGCGTCCCCGGGCACGGTCTCGGTGATCCGCAGCACCTTCGTCTCGCCGGCCGCGAGCGTGACGCCCGGGCCGTCCGGGCTCAGCGCGGCCCACGCGGGACCGGTGCCGGTCAGCCGGCCTTCGTCGGGCTCCTCGTCGCACACCGCGACGATCCCGGTCAACGCGGTCGCGCCGGTGTTGGCGAGGGTCACGTCGATGCCGACCGGGTCGGTGGGCCGGTAGGACTCGCGGTCGAACTCCAGCCGGGGCCGGAGCACTTCCAGGACCGGCGAGGCCATCGGGAGCGCGAGTTCGGTGGTGACGCCCTGCTCGACGGTGAACTCCGCGTGGCCGGGCGCGATGACGAAGGGGTTGCCGTGCTCGATCAGGGAGGCGCGGTAGCGGCCGGTGGGCACGTCGCCGCCGAAGGTGAACCGGCCGGTGGCGTCCGTGCGACCGCTCAGCCAGTTCCAGGGCAGGCCGCCCTCGGCGTAGACCGGCTCGTCCGCCACGCCCTCGCCCTCGTCGAACGCGCCGTCGCCGTCGGCGTCGCGGTAGAGCACGCCGCCGGCCCGACCCCAGGTCAGCGGCACGCGGGTGGTGGCCCGGCCGGTGTTGTCCTCCGGCGTCGGGTCCATGTCCGGGAGCGACTGCGTGCCCGTGTTCGCGGTCACGGCGTACTCGACCAGGTCGTAGAGCGGGACCTGCTGCCGCCCGGCGAGCCGGTAGGTCCTCGCCTCGCCGGGCGCGATGGTCGGGCCGGGCACGCGGCGCAGCTCCGCCGTGCCCGCCGTGAGCCGCAGGTCGCCCCAGTGGGTGAACCGGACGTCGACCGCGGGCGCGGAGCCGGTGTTGCGGACCGTGACGGTGAAGCCGATGTCGGAGTCCGGCGGGTACTCGGCGCGGTCGAAGGCCAGGGAGACCTCCAGGTCGGCCCGCGGCACGGGCGCCGCACCGGCCCGCGGCACGGCCGGCGGCGCCGGCTCGGGTTCGGCCGGCGGGGTGGTGGGGTCCGGCTGGGCGGGCGACGAGGTCTCCACCGGTGACCCGGTCGTGGCCGTGGTGGGCGTCGTGGTCCCGGCGGGCGTTTCCGCCGGCGGCTCGGACGGTGTCGTGGTCGTGGTGGGCGTCGTGGTCGTGGCGGGTGTGGTCTCCTGCGCTGACGCGACCGGACCGCCGAGCGCCACGGCGAGCGCCAGCGCGCCCGCCGTGACCACCCGCGCGAAGCGCCCCGCGTTGGTGCTGCCGGACATCTGGTGTCCCCCCGTGAGTAGGTCCTCGCCCACCGCGGGTTGCCGACGTCCCCGAGCCGCCGCCGGGCAGGGCCCTTACCTGATCGGGTCGGAAGCTACCGCTTCGCCGCCGTGCCGTCCCCGGCTTTCCGGGAACTTCCGCAGGGTGTGCGCGTCGGACAGCCCCGTGCCGCCGACCAGCGTGCCCAGGTCGCCGTCGACCACGTAGCTGCCGTGCGGCGAACGCGCGATCGTGGTCGGCTCGTCGTCGCCCCACGGCGCGACGCGGCGGGTGGTGCGGGCCGTGCCCCAGCCGTCGTCCGACCGCAGCACGCTGACGGCCGCTTCACCCGGCGCGCCGAGGGAGTTGGTGACCACGGCGAGCGTGCCGTCCGGACGCAGGTCCGCGCCGTCGCCGCCGACCAGCGGCCGGTCCAGGGCGACCTCCGAGATCCGACCCGATCGGGTGATCTTGAACAACGCTCCGGTGTCGTAGCGGACCGCGAGCGCGTAACCACCGGGGTGCCAGACGATCCCGTTCAGGCCGATGGTCTCGCTGCCGAACCGCGGGTCGCGGGCCAGCACGGTGGCGCGGCCGTCGCGGTCGACCCGGTAGAGCGCGTCGGAGGCCGGGTCGGTGACGTAGGCGTTGCCCGCGTGGTCCACGGCGACGTCGTTGGCGCTGTGCCGGCCGGGGCCGATGGCCAGGTCGACCACGTGCACCGGCCGCCCGGTGGCGAGGTCGAACACGCCGAGGCCGGAGGACCGGTAGGTGGTCTCCGGCGTGGACCGGACGCCGACGCCCATGTCGCCGTACGCGACGTAGACGCGGCCGCGGACCACGTGCACGCCGAACGCCGACACCATCCGCGGGTCGCTGATCAGGGTTTTCGTGGTGCCGTCGCGGACGACCTCGACGGTGCCGCGCCGGATCGAGCCGAGCAGGAACGTATGCCGCAGCGGGTCCCAGGCGATGCCCTCGGGGTGCAGTGCGGCGGATCGGCCGGTGATCACGTCCGGCGCGGGCGTGGCGGCGGCCGGGCCGGGTGTCGCGGCGGCGGCCGGGGCGGCGGTGAGGACCACCAGCACGAGAACCGTCAGTAAGCGCATGATGCTCCGTCCACTTGTGCAAGTACGAACACGAAGTTAGATCAGAGCACTGATATGAGTCAACGCACTTTACGATCGGCACATGGGCATGCCGGTCGAGGAGCGCCTTGGCGGCGACATCAAGCGGGTCGAGCACGAGCTGATGCTGGTGAAGCAGCAGGCCGTGCGGCCGGCCGGGCTGACCGTGGCCCAGTACGCGACGTTGCTGGTGCTCGACGACCACCCCGGCGTGTCGGCCGCCGAACTGGCCCGCCGCTGCCGCGTGACGCCGCAGACGATGACCACCATCCTGCGCAACCTGGAGGCGGCCGAGCTGATCGCCCGCGTGCCGCACGAGGTGCACCGCAACGTGCTGGAGACGCGGCTGACCGAGGCGGGGCGGGTCGCGTTCGAGGCGGCCGACGAGCGGGCGTCCGCCGTCGAGCGGCGGCTGGCCGACGAGTTCAGCGAGGCGGAGCGGGAGACCCTCCGGGCCCTGCTGGCGCGGTGCTCGAAGGTCCTGACCGACCGGTCCTGACGAACCGGGCCGCCCCGTCACCGGCACATCGCGGCCGGTGACGGGGTGGCCCGGTTCGTCGGGACCGTCGCGGTCCCGGTGCTCGACAGGCGGCGCTCAGCCCAGGTTGTCGGTGTCGAAGGTGTTGCAGCGCGCCGGGTCGCCGGTCTCGTAGCCCGTCGTGTACCACTTCTGGCGCTGCGCCGACGTGCCGTGGGTGAACTTGGTCGTGTCGACCTGGCCGCCGCCCAGCTCGCCCTGGATGAAGTCGTCGCCGATGCGGGACGCCGCGTCCAGCGCCGCGTTCACGTCGTCCCGCGTGACGCCGGTGATCAGCGGCTGGCCCGACGACGTCGGCACGGTCTCGGCGTGGTTGGCCCAGGCGCCCGCGTAGCAGTCGGCCTGCAGCTCCAGCCGCACCGAGCCGGACGTGGGCCCGGAGCCCGAGTCGACCCGGTCGGACGTGCCGAGCTGGTTCTGCACGTGGTGGCCGTACTCGTGCGCCAGGATGTAGGCCTCGACGAACGGACCGCCCGTGGCGCCGAACTTGTCCCGCATCTCCTGGAAGAACCCCAGGTCGATGTACACCTGCGAGTCCGCCGGGCAGTAGAACGGCCCCACCGCGGACGACGCGCTGCCGCACCGGGTCGACACGCTGCCGGAGAAGAAGTTCGTCTGCACGACCTGGTAGGTGCGGCCCGACCGGGCGAACTGGTCGCTCCAGTAGCCCTGGATCGAGTTGATGAACGCCACCGCGCGGCAGTCGGACTCGCGGTTGGCGTCCGCGCCGGTCCGGCACTTCTCCTTGATGGCCTCGGAGCCCACCTGCTGCCCCTGGCCGACGTCGCCGAACCCCGAGCCGGACGGCAGCTGCGCGCCACCGCCGAGCTGGGAGAGCACGAAGTAGAGGATCAGACCGACGATTCCCAGCCCACCGCCACCGAGGGCGACCCGGCCGCCGACCCCTCGTTGGTCGGAGACCTGTGACGTGTCCAGCTCGGCGTTCTCGTTGAACTGCACCGCGCGTCCTCCCAGACAGAACAAAACCGAACCCGGACAAGGCAAGGCCCCGGGTGCGGAGCCCGACGTCGGGGCACCGCACCCGGGTTTTCCCATGTGGAAGTGACGAAAACCTCGTGACGAGGTCGGCGTGGACCTCGGTCGGCGCCGACGGTGGAGACGGCGCCCTGATGACCTACCGGGTCAACATCGTCAAGCGCGGCGATGGCGCCGAGGGCGCCCTGCGCTCGAAACCTCGTCGGAACCGTTCACGGTCGCGATCGGGCCGGTCTCCTGACCGCTCCGCCCGCGGGGTTGCGGTTCGAACGTGGCTCGTCACCGCGAGGACTTACCTGCACCGCACCACCTACCCCTTCCGGGCGTGCCGCCGGCGAGTCGGCTCGGGTTCCGCCGATGGCAGGTCCTCCATCGAGGATGCGCCTGTCCGGCGTAATGCACAACCCGAGGAGAAGCCCCTGAACTGGTGAAACGGAATTCATCCGGATCGGCGGCACGGTGGTCGCGCGCTGTGGGCGGGCACATGGGGAGCCCGCTCACAGCGCGTGCGTCACGGCGTGGTGGTGATGCGGCCGAGCGCCGGCGGGACGGTGTTCGGGTTGGCGGTCAGGTAGGCCGTGAAGCCGTCCAGGTCGATGCCGCCACCGGCGATCTCCGTGCCCCCGGTGAACGCGGTGAAGCCGTCACCGCCGCCCTGCAGGAAGCTGTTGATGGTGACCCGGTAGCTCGCGGCCGGGTCCAGCGGCGTCCCGTTGAGGACGATGTCCGACACCTTGGAGCCGATCGGCGCGGACGCCGACCACGAGTAGGCCAGGCCGGCCGACGGCTGGAGGATGATCTGCCGCTGCGCGCCGTTCACGACCTGCCACTGCTGCTCCAGCGCCGCCTTCAGCTGCACGCCGGTCAACGTGACCGTCTGCAGGATGTTGCCGAACGGCTGCACGGTGAAGGCCTCGCCGTAGGTCACCACGCCGTCGCCCTCGCCGGCCGGCGAGGAGGCGTGGGTCAGGTCGGCGCGCACGCCGCCCGGGTTCATCAGCGCGAGCACCGCGCCGTTGTCGGTGGTGGCCGCCAGCTGGGAGTCGGCGATCAGGTTGCCGAGCGGGGACTCGCCCGCCGGGTTCTGCGCGCGGGGGATGTCCCGGGCGATGGCGCCGACGGGGCGGTTCGCGATCGGGCCGGACTTCGACTTGGCCAGGTCGATGATCGCCTGCACCTCGGGGTCCGCGGTGACGTCCCGGGTGACCACGTGGTTGCGCGCGACCGTGGCCGAGCGGACGACCTCACGGGTCCGCTTGTCGATCTTCAGGTCGACCACGGACAGCTCGCGGCCGAACGCCAGGCCCTCGATGAACGGGCGCGGGTTGCCCGCCGGGTCGGTGACCGTGCAGTTGTAGTGCTGGTGGCTGTGGCCGGAGAAGATCGCGTCGATCTTCGGGCTGACCCGCTCGGCGATGCTGCGGCCGGGGCCGCTCGGCACCGTGCGGCAGTCGTTGGGGCCGCCGCCGGAGGTGCTGTCGCCCTGGTGGATCAGCAGCACGATCGACTTCACGCCGAGCCAGTTCAGCAGGTCGGCGTACCGGTTGGCGGCGGCGACCTCGTCGCCGAACTCCAGCTCCTTGATCCCGTTCGGGTCGACCAGGATCGGCACGTCCTTCAGCGGCATGCCGATGAACCCGATCGGCACGCCGTCGCGGAACTCGACCCAGAACGGCGGCAGCGCGGGCAGGTCGTTCTTGGCCAGCGTCACGTTCGCGCCCAGGATCGGGAAGTCCGCGCCCCCGTAGCCCTCGCGGAACTGGCAGCCGTCGGCCGGGTGGCAGCCGCCGCGCTGCACCCGCAGCAGCTCCCGGTAGCCCTCGTCGAACTCGTGGTTGCCCGCCGCGGTCGTGTCCATGCCGACCTTGTTGAGGACCTCGATCGTCGGCTCGTCGTGGAACAGCGCGGACACGATCGGGGAGGCCCCGATCAGGTCGCCCTGGCCGACGACCACCGAGTTGCGCACCTCGGCCTGGAGGGTGCGGATGTGGGTCGCGTTGAAGGCGGCGCCACCCGCTTCGACCTGCGTGCCGTCCGACAGGGTGACGCGGCCCGAGGAGCCCGAGGGCGGCTCGATGTTGCCGTGCAGGTCGTTGATGCCGATCAGGCGGACGTCGACGGTGCGTGCCGGCCGGTTGTCCTGGTCGGCCGACGCGGGGTTCTGCACCAGCGTGACCGCCAGCGCGGCCGCCGCGGTGACCGCGAGCGCGGCGGAGCGCTGCGCGGTGCGTCTGAACGAGGTCATGGGGTGGGTTCCTCCCTGCGGCGCCCCGGTAGGAGGGCGCGGTACGGCGCAGGAGTTTGCCTGGCGGAGCTGACCGGCACCAGACATGTTCGTGGATCGTCCGTTAACGGATATGTGCGGCCTAACCTTGTGGGGTGACTGAGCAGGAGCCGCGTTGGCTCGACGATGGGGAGATGCGCGCCTGGCGCAACTACGTGGTCGGGGCGTCGATGCTCGCCGACCGCCTGCACCGCGAGCTGCAGGACGGGCACGGCGTGTCGTTGGCCGACTACGAGGTGCTCGTGCGCCTGTCGGAGCAGCCGGCGCGGCGGATGCGGATGTCGCAGCTCGCGGACGAGGTGGCGTCGTCCAAGAGCCGGGTGTCGCACCAGGTCGCGCGGATGGAGCGGGAGGGGCTGCTGCGCAGGCGGGAGTGCCCCGAGGACGGCCGCGGGGTGTTCGCCGAGCTGACCGACGAGGGCATGGCGCTGCTGGAGACGTCCGCGCCGACCCACGTCGAGGGCGTGCGCGAGCACATGGTCGACCTGCTGTCGCGGGAGGAGCAGGCGGTGGTGGCCGAGGTCTTCGGGCGGATCATCACCCACCTGCGGGACGTGGAGGGGTGACCCGAGCCGGTGACCCGAGCCGGTGACGCGGCGGCCCGGTAGCGCGGCCTGGCACGGTAGCGCGGCCTGGCACGGTAGCGCGGCCCGGCACGGCGGCCCGGTGATCCGGCGGCGGGCCCGTGACGTGACAGCGCCCCCGCGCCCGGTGAGGGGCGCGGGGGCGCGTCGAGCGCGGTAGCGGTGGGATTTGAACCCACGGAGGGGATCAACCCTCGCACGTTTTCAAGACGTGTCCCTTAGGCCGCTCGGGCACGCTACCCCGGTGGAGGAGCCTAGCCGACGGGCGTCGTCGGCGGGCAGTCCGCTCACCCCGACCACGCGCCCGGACGGCCTGGCCGAGTCCTCCCGGGAAGACGAACGCGCGGGGCCCCGGTGACCGGGACCCCGCGCGTCCTGCCGCTGTGCCGGGTGCTCACCCGGCGGGCGCGGTGATCAGGCGAAGATGCCGAACACGTCGATGACCAGGTGCGTGTAGCCGGCGTTGTTGTAGAACGCGTGCGACGGGCGGTTCACACCGCTCTCGTCGTCGTAGGCGAGGCCGAGGCGGACCGTGGCCATGTTCGGCGAGGTCTGCCCGGGCGCCAGGTTCAGCGCCGAGGTGCCGGGCTTGCTCTCGCCCGCCGGGAACGGCGTGACGTAGGTGTCGGCGGTCGGCTCGGTGCCGGTCAGGTTGAGCAGCAGGCTGTTGCCCGGCGCCAGCTCCTCGTCCAGGTAGAGCAGCGTCAGCGTCTCGCCCGGCCAGATCGGGCCGGAGCTGTCGCGGGTGTCGAACGCGCGACCGGGGGTGACCGGGTAGAAGTCCGCGCCACCGGTCTCGGTGGGCAGGTAGTACCCGGTGATGTCCACGATCAGGTTCACCGAACCCGCGTTGTTGAACAGGTTGACCTTGCGGTCGGAGCCCAGCGCGACGGTCACGCCGTTCGGCGTGGCGGAGTTCGGGCCGAGGTTGAGGCTCGACGCGGTCGGCCGGGCCGAGCCGGACGGCCACGCGGTCACGTAGGTGTTCGCGGTCGCGTTGACGCCGGTGATGTTCAGCGCCACGGCCGTCGCGCCCGAGGGCACGCCGTAGGAGCTGAAGTCGACCGAGCGGGACTCGCCGCCGCCGAACGGGCCGCCGGTGTTGCGGGAGTCGTACGCGCGGGTCGGGCCGGTGGCGAAGTACCGACCGGGGGTGACCGCCACGTTCGGGTTGTCGTAGACGTAGTAGCCCGCGATGTCGGCGATCAGGTGGGTGCTGCCCGCGTTGTTGTACAGGTTGATCGTGTCGTCGAGCGACACCCAGGTGGTGACCGAGTTGGCGCGGGTCTCACCCGGCACCAGGTTCAGGGTCGACACGCCCGGACGCGGCACGTCGGCGCCGCCGTCCCACACCGTCACGTACGTGTTCGCGGTCGGCGACGTGCCGGTCACGTTCAGCACCACGGCGAGGGTGTACGCCGGGAGCTCGGTGACGGGCACCTCGATCCGGCCGCCCGCGCCGACGGGCGTGGTGATGCCGCCGCGGCCGATGCCGCTGCGGGTGTCCAGGATGCGTCTGGGCGCGGTCGGGATGAACCGCGTGCCCAGGTACTCCTCGGCCTCGACCTCCTGGCCGTTGGCCTCGGTCGCCTTCGTGCCGTACGGGCGACCGGTGCGGCCGGCGCGGTCGAGCGACAGCTCGGTGCGGGCGACCTGGTCTCCATTGTGGACGGACGCGGGCTCGGCGGTGGCCGGAGCCGCGACCGCCACCACGGCGGCGGTCGCCGCGGTGGCGACCAGCAGCGCTGCGGAACGACGCATGATCCTCTTTCCTGATGGCACAGTGAATTAAGGCGTCGGTCTACAGCCAGTCCGTGACAGAGACACGCGGACATTGGCAGCGCAAAGCGCGACCCCCCTGTGGGACGAGCCCCCGACTCGACCGAACGGGCGCGACACTACCTCAGGGATACGACGGCCGAAAGCGAATTGAGGTCGGTTTCTCAGTTCTCGGGTTTCGCTGCGATGTGCACGAATTCGTTGTACGTGAACACTTTCCCGGCCGACCTGGGGAACGGGAACGACATGCGGTCGCGCTCGACCAGCCCGAGCTGGGAGGTCACGTCCGCGAGGCCGTCGAGGTCGGTGAACGCCACGTGCGTGGGATCCGACGCGTAACCCTTCTCCTGCGGGCAGATGAGCACCAGCAGGCCGCCGGGCGCGAGGAACTCCACGTAGCCGCGCAGGATCTCCACGGCTTGCGGGCGCGGCATGTGCTCGACCAGGTGCGCGGCCAGGATGCCGCCGAAGCGGCCGGGCTTGGCGTACTCGGTCTCGAAGAACTCGTCCGTGGTGAACGCCGTCAGGCCCATGTCCCGGCAGGTCTGCACCGAATGGGGGTTGTGGTCCACCCCGACGCCGTTGGGCTCCAGGTGCTTGAGGTTGCGCCCGATGCCGCAGCCGACGTCGAGCACCTCCCGCTCGCCGAAGATGCGGCGCACGTTCCACCGGTACGGGGCCTGGACGTTCAGGACACGCTTCCAGGGCAGGTTCTGCAGGCGCGCGAGCCGGTCCGTGTAGTCCTGACCGTCAGTCTTGTCCACGGTCGTACCGTAGCCGACGCCGAGACCCCGGACACCACCACTGCGGAATTCACCGTGGTCAGACCGGTCACCGCGGGGGACCGGTCACCGGGTCCGGGCGGTTCGCCTGCTCACCTGCCGCCACGACGCGTGTTCGTCACGTCCGGGGTGGGGCCGACGTCGGTCCAGAGCTCGGCCTGGCAGTTGCCGCAGGTGCCCGCGAACACGATGCCGTCGCCGCGCTGCTGCCACGCGCCGTAGACGCGCACCCGGTACGGGCCCGAGGGCAGGTCGTCGAAGCGCACGCGGCCCTCCGCGTCGGTCCGGCCCTCGGCCGCGACCCGGCCCGTGACCGCGTCCCTGAGGACGATCGCCAGACCGGGGACCATCTCCTCCGGCTCGCCCCGCCCGTCGCCGTCGGCGTCGTGGTGGAAGGCCAGGCGGAGCGCCACGGCCGGGCCGGGCACCTTGGCCAGGGCGTAGGCCTGCGGGCGGCCCTCGGAGTCCGGCTCCGGGCCGAAGTCGCAGACGTGGTTCACCGCGCCGTACTCGGCCGTCGCCTCGGAGACGCGGCCGGTCATGGTGAGCACGCGCGACTGGCCCGCGGGCACCGTCACGCCCGGCGCGTCCCAGCCCAGGTCGCCGAGGACGACGTCGCGCAGCTCCGGCCCTCCGCCGCCGACGCGGTCGCAGGCGGCCTTGACGCCGGTCAGGTCCGCGGCGCCGCGGTTGGTCAACGTCACCTCGACCTCGGCCTGGTCGCCGACCCGGTAGGCGTCCCGGGTGAACCGCATGGCCGCGGCCAGCACGTCGCTCGTCGGCCGCGTGGCGCGCAGCAGCACGGTCGCGGCCGAGCCGGTCCCGTCCACCGCGACGCGCGAGTAGCGCGACTCGACGACCCAGCCGTCCGGCGCGTTGTCCACGGACACCGCGTAGACCTGGACCGACAGGTCGGCGAACCGGAACCGGCCGTCGGCGCCGGTGGTCGCTTCCAGCCTCACCCACGGCGAGCCGTTCGTGGCGGCGGTGACCCGGACGCCCTGGAGCCCCTCGCCGGCGTCCGGCGCGCCGTTGCCGTTGCGGTCGCCGTAGACGAGACCGGCCAGGACGTCCGAGGCGGAGTTCGGGTCGCGGACCGGGAGCGGCAGCGTGTGCTCGGCGACCGAGGCGTTGCCCTGCCAGACGAGGAACTTCACCACCGGTGCGGCGCCGCTCCACCCCTGGACCTCGCCGCGGACGGTGAGGACGCGCCGCTGCCCGGCGGGGAGGGTGGTGCCGGGGCCGGGCCAGGTGGCCAGCTCGCCCCACTCGGCGGACTGGATGAAGAAGTCGGACCCGGCGCTCGAGTACCCGGAGGCCTTCACGCCGGTGGCGTCGGCGTCACCGGTGTTGGAGACCGTCACCTCGACCGGGATCTGCTCGCCGACCAGGAACGGGCCCGCGCCGACGGTGGCCGAGATCGCGAGCCGGGCGGCGGCGGCAGCGGGCGACGAGGTCGCGGGCGCGGCGGCCGGCTGCGACCCGGTCGGCTGCGACCCGCTCGGCTGGGCGGCAGCAGCGGCAGCGGGCTGGGCCTGGGCCTGGGCCGGTGGCGCTCCGGTGGCGGCCGGCGCGACGGGCTCGGCCGCGGTGGCCGGCTCCTGGGCGCGGGCCGCGACGGACAGGGTCGCGGTGACCGCGAGCGCCGCGGCGAAGGCAAGGGATCTTCGCGCGACCACGCGCTGGGAGGAAGTCAAGACCAGGCCCCCTGGGTGGTGGAATCGGTTGGCGGCAACCTAACCGACCTCGATCACCACCGCACCCGTCCATCCTTTGTGGACCGTTCTGGGGAACGGGAGGAGGCCGGCCTCCCGTGGGGGAGACCGGCCTCCGTTACCCGTCCAGCCGTGATCTACGCCACGTCGGCGTGCGAGTGGTGGTGCTCCACGTGCAGCGAACGCGCCGCCGCCGCGCGCGCCGCGGCCCGCACCGACCGCGCCGGCACGCCGTTCACGCTCTCCGTGCTGATCGCGTACGAGGCCGTCACCCACGCCAACGCGTCGGCGTTGCGGTCCAGGGCGACGCGGTCCACGTTGCCCAGGTTGTCACCGGAACCGTGGTAGTTCGGGTCGTAGGCGGCGCCGGCCGTGCCGCCCCACTTCGCCGCCTGCGCATCGGTCTTGACGCCCTCGGCGCCGGTGAACAGACCGCCGGCCGGGATGCCCTGGGCGATGAACTCGCCGTAGTCCGAGCGGCCGGTGAAGTCGGTGCCCTCGGTCTGCACGCCCTTCTCGACCGTCAGGTACTCCACGAACGCCTGCTCGATCTGCCCCGAGCCGTACGGGCCCGCGCCCGCGCCGACCGCGTCGGAGTCGTCGCCGTCGTAGACGAAGTACGCCGCGTTCGGCGAGCCGATCATGTCGAAGTTCAGGTACAGCGCGATGTCGAGCTGCTGCTCGAACGTCAGCGCCTGCACGTACTTCGTCGACCCGACCAGGCCGAGCTCCTCCGCGCCCCACCAGCCGAACCGCACCGCGTTGTTCACCTTCGGCGAGCCGCCGAGCTTCAGCGCGGTCTCCAGCAGGCCGGCCGAACCGGTGCCGTTGTCGTTGATGCCCGCGCCGTTCTCGACGCTGTCGAGGTGCGCGCCCGCCATCACGACGTTGTCCGTGCGACCGGTCTTCGTCTGCGCGATCACGTTGCGCGAGATGTGGTCTTCCTCGTGGTAGCGCAGGTCGACGGTCACGGCCTGGCCGCCGAGCTGGGCCAGCGCGGTGCCGTCGGCCTGGGTGACGCCACCGGTGGGCACGACGCCCGGCGCGCCGAGCGTGACGCCCGACAGGGCGCCCTCGCGGTTGTTGGAGATGATCACCGCGATGGCGCCCGCGGCGGCGGCGTTGCGGTGCTTGACGTCGAACGTGCAGGAGCCGCGGCGGATCAGGGCGATCGAGCCGGTGAAGTCCTGCCCGGCGAAGTCGGTCGCCTCGCAGCCCGGGGTCTCGTCCTCGGGCACGACGCGCAGCGGGCCGGTGACGCCGCCGGCCGGCGTCTGCGGCGAGAACTCCAGCGGGATGTTCTCGTACGTGGTCGAGCCGACCTTCGCGGTCGCGGCGTCGGTGATCTGCACGGGGTAGGTGAACTCCGGCGTCGACACCTCGAAGCCCGCGCCGCGCAGCTTGCCCGCCACGTACTCGACGCTGGCGTCGTAGCCGGACGTGCCCGCGGCGCGGTTGCCGCCGTTGCGGTCGGCGATGCGCTGGAAGGCGATCAGGTGGCGGTTGACCCCTTCCGCGGTGACGTTCTTGGTGAGGTTCTTGGCCAGCTTCGGCCCGTCCAGCGCCGCCGCCGAAGCGACGTTGGCGCCCGGCACGGCGACCAGTGCGAGGGACGCTGACGCCGCGAGGACCACCGCGCGTCGAATCCCGGTTCTACCTGACATGATCGAGTTTCCCCTTCACTCGGATGCCGAACCCTCACAAGTCGCGGGGGCGAGCGCAATCCGTCACTCGGCTGGTTGTCGCCCTGTGAGCAGGGGCAAGCACGGCGTGACACCGGCCACCGCCAAGGCCCAGTCCGGTCGCCGGATCGTGCCCGGGGTGACCAGCAGACGGGTCTGCCGAGCCGGCTCACCCCTCCTGACCTGGGTGAACGTGCCATCCGGCCGGTAGCCGAGCTTGCGGCTCACGCCGTGCGAGGCGAGGTTGTCGTCGAACGCGCTCGACCGCGCCGCCACCGCGCCGAGGTGGTCGAACGCGAACAGCAGCACGGCGGCCCGCATCTCCGTGCCGACGCCGCGCCCCTGGTGCCGCAGCCCGACCCACGACCCGCTGGTGACCTCGCGCAGGACCGGGAAGTCGTCCGCGCCGAGCGACTGCACGCCCACCACCCGGCCGTCCAGCCGCACGACGAAGTTCACCGTCCACCGCCGCGGCGAGAGCGTCGAGCGCTCGTGCCAGTAGTGCTGGAGGGTGTTGAGGCCGAGCCGGTCGCGCGGCGCGTCGGTCCACTCGACGCCGAACGGCATCCGCTCCGGCGGGTGGACGCCGTCGAGCGCCAGCTCCGCCAGTTCGACCAGGCCCTCGTCGTCGTCGGGCCGCAGTTCGAGGCGCGGTGTGCGCAGCACCAGGTGGTGGAAGGGCCAGTGGTCCATGCCCGTCGATGGTGACGACCGGGCGTCGGGTGTGCGACCGGATTACCGTTCGGAGCATGCGCGCGATCACCATCAGGGAACCCGGCGGACCGGACGTGCTGGCCTGGACGGAGGTTCGGGATCCCGAACCGGGCCCCGGCGAGGTGCTGCTGGACGTGGCCGCGACCGCCGTGAACCGCGCCGACCTGCTCCAGCGCCAGGGCCACTACCCGCCGCCGAAGGGCACGTCGGACGTGCTGGGCCTGGAGTGCTCGGGCACGGTCGCGGCGCTCGGCGACGGCGTCACGGGGTGGCGGGTCGGTGACGAGGTGTGCGCGCTGCTGGCCGGCGGCGGGTACGCGGAACGGGTGGTCGTCCCGGCCGCCCAGCTCCTGCCGCTGCCGGCGGGCGTCGACCTGGTGACGGCGGCGTCGCTGCCCGAGGTCGCGTGCACGGTGTGGTCGAACGTGGTGATGGTCGCCGGTCTCCGGAGCGGGGAGACGTTCCTCGTGCACGGCGGCGCGGGCGGTATCGGCACGCACGCCATCCAGGTCGCCAAGGCGCTCGGCGCGCGCGTCGCCGTCACGGCGGGCTCGGCGGAGCGGTTGCGGCGGTGCGCCGAGCTGGGCGCGGACGTCCTGGTGGACTACCGCGAGCAGGACTTCGTGGCCGAGGTCGGGCAGGCGGACGTGGTGCTGGACAACATGGGCGCCGCCTACCTGGACCGCAACCTGGACGTCCTCGCGCCGGACGGGCGGCTGGTCGTCATCGGGATGCAGGGCGGGGTGAAGGCGGAGCTGAACCTCGGCAAGCTGCTGGCCAAGCGCGCGAGCGTGACGGCGACGGGACTGCGGTTCCGGCCGGTGGACGGGCCGAACGGCAAGGGCCGCGTCGTGGCCGAGGTGCGCGAGCACCTGTGGCCGCTGATCGCGTCCGGGCAGGTCGAGCCCGTCGTGCACGACGTCCTGCCGATCGACCGCGCCGCCGACGCCCACCGCGCGCTGGAGGGCGGCGACGTGTTCGGCAAGCTGGTGCTGGCGGTCTGACCCGGTCACTCCAGGGCGGTGGAGGTGGCGAGGGAGGTGCGCGGGGTGGTGCGGAAGCGCAGGGCGAACTCCTCGGCCCACCGCACCAGCACGGTCTGCTCGCCTGGGCGTTCGGCGTCGTCCACCAGGACCGCCGCGCCCGGCGCGAGCACGCCCCGCAGCACCGGCAGCGCCGGGTACCGCGCGTCGCCCGGCAGCGGGCCGTCCACGAGCAGCAGGTCGACCAGGCCGTGGCGCTCCACGTACGCCGACACCTCGTCGTGCACGAGCTGCGGGTGGTACCACCGGGCGTCGCCGAGCGCCGCCGGGTGGGGTGTGAGGGGCGCGTGCACGACGCGGGCCACGTGGCCCAGGCCCTCGCGGCGCAGCTGGCTGGCCACGAACGCCGCCGTGCGCTCGTCGTGCTCGACCGACAGCAGGTGGCCGAACCCGCGCCGCGCGAGCAGCCGGGCCAGCACCACCGACGACGCGCCGCACCCGCACTCCACCAGCACGGTCCGCGACCCGAGCAGCACCTCGTCCACCACGGCCGCGAGCGCGGCGGGGCGCAGCTCGTGCGCCGTGTCGGGCAGGTACTCCGTCATCAGGGGCGCCAGCCGGTGCCGTGCGGCGAGGTCGGCGAGCTCCCGCGACAGCAGGTCGTCCACCCAGCCCCCCGGTCTCCGCGCGACCCGACCTCAGCCGAGCTCGGCGACCGCCCGCACGAGCTCGTCCACTTCCACCGCGTTCGTGTAGTGCGCCAGGCCGACGCGGATGGCCCCGCCGACCTCGCCGACGCCCAGCACCGAGAACACGCCGTGCTGCCCCGAGTCGGCGAACGCGCACACGCCGCGCTCGGAGAGGTGCCCGACGCCGTCGGTCGCCTTCACGCCGGCCACCGTGAACGCCAGGGCGGGCACCCGCCGCATGGCGTCGCCGATCACCATGACGTGACGGAGCGATCGCAGTTCGTTGATGAGGTTAGCCAGAAGTCCGGCCTGGTAGGCCTTCACCGAGCCCAGCGAGGTGAGCACGCGCTCGCGTCGCGGGCCCACCGCGGCGTCGTCCAGACCGGCCAGGTACTCGACGGATGCGACCAGACCGGCCAGCAGCGGGTAGGCGTGCGGGCCCAGTTCCAGGCGTTCGGGACCCCGCGCGCCCGGCTCGACGGCGACCGACGGCAGCAGGTCGAGCATCGACGGGTCGCGGAACACCAGCGCGCCGACCGGCGGCCCGCCCCAGTTGTTCGCCGACACCGCCACCACGTCGGCGTCCATGGACGTGATGTCGAGCGGCACGAACGGCGCGGCCGAGGAGGCGTCCACCACCACCAGCGCGTCCGTGCGGCGGGCGGCCTCGGCGATCTTGCGCAGGTCCGGCCGGGTGCCCACGGAGCCGGACGCGGCCGTCACCGCGACCAGCTTGCACTTGGGCGTGACCAGGTCGTCGTACTGCCAGGCGGGCAGCTCGCACGTCTCGATGTCGACCTCGGCCCACCGCACCACGCTGCCGGTGCGCTGCGCGGCCCGCTGCCACGGCGCGATGTTGCCCGGGTGGTCCAGCCGCGACACCACGACCTCGTCGCCCAGGAACCAGCCCTCGGACAGCGCGTCGGCCAGCCGTTGCAGCAGCACGGCCGAACTCGGGCCGAGCACGACGCCGGCCGGGTCGGCGCCCACGAGGTCGGCCACCGCGCGCCTGGCCGCGTCGACGATCGCCTCGGCGCGTTGCGAGGCGGGGAAGATGCCACCCGGCCCGGAGACGGGTGCGCGCAGCGCGGTGGAGACGGCCGTGGCCACCTGTTCGGGTACTTGCATCCCCGCCGGAGCGTCCAGGTGAACCCAGCCGTCGCCGAGCGCGGGGAACAGCCCACGGACCCGGGCGACGTCGAACGCCATGCCGCACACCGTACGGAGGACGTCGGCGGGAGCGACAGCAGGGGCCGCAGGTTTGCCACCCGATCTGTGACCCGGTTCGGCGTTCGCCACCCGATCGGGCCAGGATGGGAGGCATGAGCGAGGCACCCCGAGATGATCAGCTGGAGAACGAGCGGCACGTGGTCGTGGTCGGCCCGGACGGCACGCCGGTGGGAACCGCACGGGTGCCGGGCGGCGACGGAGCGGGCGGTCAGGACGTGACCGACCTGGTCGAGCAGCCGGCGAAGGTCATGCGCATCGGCACGATGATCAAGCAGTTGCTGGAGGAGGTGCGCGCGGCGCCGCTCGACGAGGCCAGCCGCAACCGCCTCAAGGAGATCCACAAGCGGTCCATCGACGAGCTCGAGGACGGCCTGGCGCCGGAGCTGCGCGACGAGCTGGAACGGCTCTCCCTGCCGTTCACCGAGGAGGGCACGCCGTCCGACGCGGAGCTGCGGATCGCCCAGGCCCAGCTCGTGGGCTGGCTGGAGGGCCTGTTCCACGGCATCCAGACGGCCCTGTTCGCCCAGCAGATGGCCGCGCGCGTCCAGTTGGAGCAGATGCGCGGTCGCGCCCTGCCCGCCGGATCCGGCCACGCCGACGTCGAGGGTGGTCCGCACATCCGGGGCACTGGTCAGTACTTGTAACGTTCCGGTGCGGCGTTGAGGTCGCGGGGCTGGACAACGGGCACCGCGCTGCCCGACCGTGTTCACCGCCACACCCGCGAGAGGAGCCGACAGGTGCTCGACAAAGTCCGGCACAGCCCGATCGTCGACGAGGTCCGCAAGCGCGTGCGCGGCAAGATCCTGCGGGTCATCGACGAAGCGGTGCGCCCCTACCACCGCGAGCAGGCCGAGCGGATCGCCCTGCTCCAGCAGGAGCTCCAGGAGCTGCGCAGACAGGCGGACCGGGCGGTCGACGCGACGGTCCAGCACGAGATCCGCGCCCGGCGCGACCTGGTGTTCGCGGGCGAGCAGGAGGCGGCCAAGGAGAGCGCCCGGTTCATCCGCAGGCACCTGCCGACCGCGCCGCACTTCGGCCACCCGCACGCCACGCTGGAGCACGCCCTCGGCCTGGTCTCGGCCGAGGGCATGGCGCTGGAGTTCGGCGTCTACACCGGCGGCACGCTCAAGCTGATCGCCACCGCGTACGAGGGCCGCGACGTGTACGGCTTCGACTCGTTCGAGGGCCTGCCCGAGGACTGGCGCAACGGCTTCCCGGCCGGCCTGTTCGGCATGGACGGCCTGCCCGACGTGGACGGCGCGGAGCTGGTCGTCGGCTGGTTCGACGACACCCTGCCCGGTTTCCTGGAGGAGCACACCGGCCCGGTGTCGTTCCTGCACGTCGACTGCGACCTGTACTCGTCGACCAAGACCGTGCTGGAGCTGGTGGGCCCCCGGCTGGTGCCCGGCAGCGTGATCGTCTTCGACGAGTACTTCAACTACCCGGGGTGGCAGGACCACGAGCACAAGGCGTGGTCCGAGTACGTCGACCTCACCGGGATCGAGTTCGACTACTGCGGGTACACGTACGACCACGAACAGGTGATCATGAAGGTAACCGGTGTGCCGGAGGCCCCGCAGCAGCGGTGACCGCACCGTGACAGCCCGGCGACAGGACCACCACCCCGTCGCCGGTAGTCTCCTTACTCGTGCAACCCACGAGTACGGTCGAGCGACCACCCGCTCCCCTGGCACCCAACTCGCGCACCTTCGCGCGCGCGTTCGGCGACGTGCGCGACGCCTGGCGGCAGCGGGAGCTGTGGGGCCACCTGGGGTGGCAGGACATCAAGCAGCGCTACCGCCGGTCGGTCATCGGCCCGCTGTGGATCACCATCTCCATGGGCACGACCGCGCTCGCGCTCGGCCTGCTCTACTCCCAGCTGTTCAACCAGGAGCTGGGCACCTTCCTGCCGTACGTGACGGCGGGGTTCATCATCTGGCACTTCGTCCTCGGCGTGGTGACCGAGGGCACCGAGGTCTTCATCGCCAACGAAGGCCTGATCAAGCACCTGCCCGCGCCCATAACGGTGCACGTGCTGCGCATGGTGTGGCGGCAGACGCTGTTCCTCATGCACAACATGGTCGTCTACCTGGTCGTCCTCGTGATCTTCTTCCCGACGCTGAGCGAGAGCTACCAGATGGAGGGCGACAAGATCGTCCAACCCGGCCTGTCGTGGACGGTGCTGCTGGCCATCCCGGCGCTCGCGCTCATCGTGGTCAACGCGGTGTGGGTGGCGCTGCTGTTCGGCATCATCAGCACCCGGTTCCGCGACATCCCGCCGGTCATCAGCAGCTTCATCAACCTGATCTTCTTCATGACGCCGATCGTGTGGCACGTCGGCGTGCTCAACAAGGTCACCGGCGGCGACGGCAGCGGTGGCGACGGCGACTGGCGCATGCTGATCGCCGAGCTGAACCCCATCTACCACTACGTGGAGATCGTCCGGGCGCCCATGCTCGGGCACGCGCAGGACTGGCACCACTGGGTGGTCGTCGGCGCGTTCACCGTCGTGGGGTGGGGACTGGCGTTGATCGCGATGCGGAACTACCGTGCCCGCGTCTCCTACTGGGTCTGAGTGAGGCCGCAACACATCATGGTCAGCATCGACGTCTGGAACGCCTCGGTCGACTTCCCGATCTTCGACGCCAAGTCGAGGTCGCTGAAGAAGCTCGCGCTGGGCAAGGTCGGCGGCAAGATCGGCTCCGAGGGCCGGGTCCCGATCATCGAAGCCCTGCACGACATCAACATCTCGCTGCGGCACGGTGACCGGGTGGGCCTCGTCGGCCACAACGGCGCCGGCAAGTCGACGCTGCTGCGGCTGCTCGCGGGCATCTACGAGCCCACGCGGGGCAGCTCGCGCGTCGTCGGCAAGGTCGCGCCCGTGTTCGACCTCGGTGTCGGCATGGACCCGGAGATCTCCGGGTACGAGAACATCATGATCCGCGGTCTGTTCCTCGGCATGAGCCGCAAGGAGATGGAGAAGCGGGTCGACGACATCACCGAGTTCACCGAGCTCGGCGACTACCTGCAGATGCCGCTGCGCACCTACTCGACGGGTATGCGCGTGCGGCTGGCGCTGGGCATCGTGACGTCGATCGACCCGGAGATCCTGATCCTCGACGAGGGCATCGGCGCGGTCGACGCGGCGTTCATGGCCAAGGCGCGGGACCGGATGAACGACCTGGTCAAGCGGTCCGGCATCCTGGTGTTCGCGAACCACTCCGACGACTTCCTCGCCGAGTTCTGCTCCACCGCGATCTGGATGGACGAGGGCAAGGTCAAGATGCAGGGCTCGCTCCGGGAGGTGCTCACCTCCTACAAGGGGCGTGACCCGTTCGAGAACATGGCCCCGGAGACGCTGGAGCGGATCGGTCAGCCGCGGGTGCTGAGCGGGAACGGTGGCGAGTAGGTGAGCGTCGTGGGCGCACTGCCGCAGGGCTCCGTCGTCGGTGTCGTGGTGACCCGGCACCGGCGGGAGCTGCTGGCCGACTCGTTGAAGGTGCTGGCGTCGCAGACCCGGCCGCTCGACCACCTGGTGGTCGTCGACAACGGGCCCGACCAGCCGGTGGACGACCTGGTCGCGCAGTGCCCGATCCCCACCACCTACCTGGCCTCGCACCGCAACCTCGGCGGCGCGGGCGGGTTCGCGCTGGGGATGCTGCACGCGCTGTCGCTGGGCGCGGACTGGCTGTGGCTGGCCGACGACGACGGCCGGCCGGCCGACGAGACCGTGCTCGCCGTGCTGCTGGAGGAGGCGACGCGGCGCAAGCTGGCCGCGATCTCGCCGGTGGTGACGAACATCGAGCGGCCGGAGAAGCTCGCGTTCCCGTTGCGGCGCGGGTTGACCTGGAAGCGGAACGCGGCCGAGCTGGGCACCGACTTCCTGCCGGGCATCGCGTCGCTGTTCAACGGGGCGCTGTTCAAGGCGTCCACGGTCGACGTCATCGGCGTGCCGGACTACCGGTTGTTCTTCCGCGGTGACGAGGTGGAGATCCACCGGCGGCTGGTGCGCACCGGTCTGCCGTTCGGCACCTCGCTGAAGGTCGCCTACCTGCACCCGGACGGGTCGGACGAGTTCAAGCCGATGCTCGGCGGCCGGTTCCACGCGCAGGACCCCGAGAACGCGATCAAGCGCTACTACACCTACCGGAACCGCGGTTACCTGCTGTCGCAGCCGGGGATGCGGAAGCTGGGCCTGCTGGAGGCGTTCCGGTTCGGGCTGTACTTCATCGGGGTGCGGCGCGACCCGAAGGCGTTCCTGGAGTGGTTGAAGCTCGTGCGACTGGGACAGCGGGAACGTTTTTTCCGGAAGTGACGCGAGGCCGCGTCGGTGCCGGGTTCAGCTCGACGCGGAATCGCTGACGGTGAACCGGTGTTGCTTGTTCGGGGCAGGACTGGTGGGCTGTGCGGCATGACTTCTGAAGCGCGTAAGAGCGCCCTGGTGCTGCACCTGGCCGCGAACTCCAACCCGATCACGATCAGAGTGTCGCCGGAGGTCGCCGACGACCTCGGCTCCCGGTTGATCCAGGTCGTGCGGAATGGCCACACCCAGTCCATCCAGACCATCGACGGCGCCGAGTTCGTGGTGAACTTCAGCCACGTCGTGGCGGCTCATTTCGAGTGATGCCGAGAAATGTCGAGAGATGTCGAGAGATTAAAAGCTTAAAAGCATGTCCTCGCCGGACGGGCAGATCAGCAGGATGACCCCGACCAGGCGATCAAGCGCCGGGTCCGTCGTGGGTCCGGGGTACGTGCCATCCCACCGACCTCCCTCCGGGCTACCACACGCATCAAGGGGGCGCCCCCAGTCGACGCCGCAGGCAAGCCTTCACCACGCCCCCTTGACACGCGCGGCAGGGCAAAGCCAGGTCGGCGGGATGACACGAACCCCTCTATTTGCAACAACCAGTGCCGGCAGTGGCAGCGGGTCCGGCACCCGGCCCACGCGGGATGACCCCGGCCCGCCCTCCACCGGTCCACTGACAGGCCCTTCCTCCCAAAGGAGGGGTTCGTGTCATCCCGCCGACCTGGCGCAGCCCTACCGCGCGTGTCAAGGGGGCACATCCCCTGCCACCAGGAACCTTTCCGCTGGAACCGCCCCCTTGATACGCGTGGTAGCCCTTGTGGAGGTCGGTGGGATGACACGGACACCGGACCCACAACGGACCCGCAGCACAACCACCCGACGAGGAGTCATCCTGCTGATCTGCCCGTCCGGCGAGGACATGCTTTAATCTTTTGAGCCCTTGAGCCCTTGAGCCTTTCGGACTTTTCAGCGATTCTCGAAGGCTTTTCGCCACTGCTCGGCGGAGGTGAGGTCGGGCAGGGCGGAGCGGTACTGCCGGCGCAGGCGGGGCCATTCCTTGCCGAGCCTGCGGTAGTTGCGCACGGCACGTGCCATCAGGGAGCGGAACTGGTCGGGGTCGCGCTTGTAGAAGGCGACGCCGGTGCCGTCGGCGGTGGAGACCGTGGCGCTGTCCAGGTTGCCGAGCAGGAACCAGCGGGCGTTCAGGGCGGGCACGTTGAGCTGCGGGCGGTCGCCGGCGGAGGCCTGGGGTGGGCGCAGGTTGTGCAGGACGGACTTGGCCGCGCGCACGGCGATCGTCGCCTTGCCCTTGGAGGGCCGGAGCAGGGCCTCCGCCCGCACCATGTCGAACGTGGGCGGCGGGAACTCGCGGGCCGAGTCCAGGCGCTGGGCGTCGCTGTACTCCTCACGCAGCGCGCGCACCATCGGCAGCGCCGTGCGCAGCGAGTCGAACAGGCCGGCGGGACCGTCCAGGAAGTCCTCGATCGCCTTCTGCTGCAACGCCACCGTGGAGTACTCCATCGACAGCAGGTGCCGCAGCGACAGCTTCAACCCGTGCTTCACGATCCCGTTGCGCACGTCGTACGGGCTGTGCAGCGCGGCCAGCACGAGGCGGTTGCGGGTGTGGAAGTAGGCCTGCCAGTCGGTCGAGTCGTTCTTGTCCGTCCACGGCATGTGCCACACCGCCGAACCCGGCAGCGACACCGTCGGGTAGCCGTGCTCCAGCGCCCGCAACGAGTACTCGGCGTCGTCCCACTTGATGAACAGCGGCAGCGGGTAGCCGGTCCGCTCGACGACCTCGCGCGGGAACAGGCACATCCACCAGCCGTTGTAGGTGGCGTCGACCCTGGGGTGCAGCTCGGGCGTCTCGCGCAGCGACGACACGGCGAAGTCGTGGTCGGTCACCGCGCCCGGCGCGGCCCGCCAGAAGCACGTGCCCAGGTCGACGATCTCCGCCGTGCTGTGGAGCCTGGTCCTGGCCTGGAGGTTCAGCATGTGGCTGCCGACGATGACCGGTGACGCCGCCGCCCGCGCGAAGGCGTTGGACCGCAGCACGGCCTCCGGCTCCAGCCGGATGTCGTCGTCCATGAGCATGATCTGGTCGGCGTCGGTGTGCTCGACCGCTTCGAACATGCCCCGGGTGAACCCGCCGGCGCCACCCAGGTTGTCCTGCTCGATGACCTCCAGCCGGCCGCCCAGCCCGGCCTCCGCCTCCGCGAAGCCCGCCACCGAGCGCACCTTCACCGCGCCCTGGTCGGCCACGAAGACGTTGCTCACGACGTCGAGCACGGCCGGGTCGCTGCCCAGCGCCCGCAACGCCTCCACCGCGTCGTGCGGGCGCATGGTGGTGATGCTGACCGCGACCTTCTGCACCGGCAACGGCGAGCGCACGGCCCACTCGGCGTCCTGGATCTCCAGCGCGGTCTCGTGCGTGAACGCGTCGAACCAGATCAGCCCGCCGTCCTCGAACGGCCGCAGCGACACCGGGAACTCCAGCGACGTCCAGTCGGCCGCGTCCCGGACGAACGAGCCCTCCAGGTGCACGACGTCGCCGCTCGGCTTGGACCGGTACACGTCGATCCGGCCGGAGCCGCGCACGCGCATCCGCAGCACGACCTCGTCGACGACCGTCCAGCGCTTCCAGTAGCTGGCCGGGAACGCGTTGAAGTACGTCGCGAACGACACCTTGGCGTGCTCGGGCACGGTCAGCCCGCGCCGGGAGTCGACCTGGCAGTGCACGTTCTCCGGCTCGTCCAGGTACATCGGCCGGACGTCGAGCGGGTCGTCGTCCCTCGGCAGGATGATCCGGTGCACTGCGTCCACTGAAGGTCCCCAGGTGAGAAGCGCGGGAGGGAGAAGAAGAGGGGTGAACGGCAGCGGGGCGACCCGCTCAGGGCCGCCCCGCTCACCGGTCACAGGTCGTACAAGCGCCGCCAGTTCTCGCGGCTGGTCAGCTCGTCCATCGAGTCGCGGTAGGCCCGCTGCATCTCGGGCGCGCGCTGGTACAGCTCCTTGAGCAGCTTGGTGCCCTGCCTGCCGAGCCGGATGGCCAGCTCGCGGTCGCGCCGCCGGACCCGCACGCCCTCCTGGGACGCGTCGGTGACCACGGCGGTGTTGAACAGCGACACGTGCCACCACGCCGAGTCGCCCGCGGCCACCGCACCGACGTCGTGCACGCTGCGGCCGAGCAGCTGGTTGACCACGCGCTTGGCCAGCACCGGCGCGAACAGCCGCGGCGCGGGCGGCGCCGAGATCAGCGGCAGGTCGCCGGAGGAGATGCCGGGCACCTCCGACGCCGGGTGCTTGACCGTCTCGGGGTACTCGGCGCGCAGCTTGCGGATGTCCGCCGCCGCCTGGACCCCGCCGTCACGCAGCATGTCGGGACCCTTGAGGAAGTCCTCGATGGCCTTGAGCTGGGTCGCCGCCAGGCCGTACTGCATGCCGACCAGGTAGGTGGCGAGCTGGGCCGCCATGGACCGGCAGATCCGCTTCGGGTCGAACTGGCTGTGCAGCGCCGAGGTGATCAGGGCGTTGCGCAGGTTGAAGTACCGGTGCCAGTCGTCCCAGTCCTTCCAGTGGAAGTCGGCGTGCCACACGCCCGCGCCGGGCAGCGTGACCGTGGCGAACCCGTGGGCCCGCGCGCGGTAGCCGTACTCGATGTCGTCCCACTGGAAGAACAGCGGCAGCGGGTAGCCGACCGCCTTGACGATCTCCGACGGGATCAGGCACGACCACCAGCCGTTGTAGCCCGCGTCGACCCGGCGGTCCTGCACGTTGCGCTTGCCGGTCTCCTCGTCGTACCCGGTGAGGTCGGCGTCGTGCAGCGCGCCCTCCACGACCTGGCCGGGGGCCAGCGTGTCGAGGTTGGCGTACTCCGCGCCCACGTGCAGGTGGTTCGGGTGCAGCAGGTACAGCATCTGGCCGCCGACGATGACCGGCTGCGCGGTGCGGTTCGCGAACGCGGTCGTGCGGACCACGATCTCCGGCTCGCACAGCACGTCGTCGTCCATGAACAGCACGTTGGCGTTCTCGGCGTGGTCGACCTCCATGACCTGGTACAGGCCGCGGGTGAAGCCGCCGGCGCCGCCGAGGTTGGGCTGGCGGATGTAGCGCAGCTTGTCCCCGAGCGCGGCGGCGACCTCGGCGAACCGGGACCGCGACTCGACCGGGTCGCTGCCCTGGTCCACCACGTAGACGGCGTCGACCAGGCCCAGCGGCTCGGGGTCGGACGCGAGGGCCGCCATGGTGTTGAGGCAGTCCTCGACCCGGTTGAACGTGCAGATCACGATCGCGGTCGGGCGGACCCGCTCGGGCGGCGCGACGGTCCACCGGGCGTGCTCGACGACCAGCTCGTGCTCACCGGTGACGACGTCGAACCAGAGCGCGCCGCCGTCGGTGAACTTGTCGATCCTGGCCGTCAGCGTGACGACCTGGCCCGCCGCGTCGGTCACCTGCTCGGCGACGACGATCCGGGACTCGCCCTCCGCGTCGGAGGCCACGACGGAGAC
The DNA here is from genome assembly GCF_050946825.1 of Actinosynnema sp. CA-299493. Lineage (NCBI taxonomy): Bacteria > Bacillati > Actinomycetota > Actinomycetes > Pseudonocardiales > Pseudonocardiaceae > Actinosynnema > Actinosynnema sp. CA-299493. The sequence goes on along the minus strand of NZ_CP191993.1, from coordinate 156,681 downwards.
GGTGCCGGAACCGGTCAGGGTCAGGCTCAGCTCCACCTCGGGGCTGACGCACCACCGCTGCCAGTACGTGGCCGGGAACCGGCCGAAGTAGGTGTTCAGCGACACCGTGGCGTGCGGGTGGACGACCATGCGGTGCCGCTCGCGGTCGGCGATGCCCTGGGAGATCTCGGCGTAGAGGTCCTCCGAGACGATCTGCGACGGCCCGGCGAAGAGGCCACGCTGCGCCAGCAGTTTCTCCGGTGCCTCGTGCTCGACGAGGGTGGAGTTGCCCGACATAACTGACTCAGTCCTCCAGCGAACCGTCCAGCGCCCGACCGGAGGTCAGGTGCGGGGCGATCTTGTTGTCGAACACGCTCAGCGCGGAACCGATCGCCATGTGCATGTCCAGGTACTTGTAGGTGCCCAGTCGACCACCGAAGACGACGTTACGCTGGGCGGCTTCCTCGCGCGCGAGCTCGCGGTAGCGCTCCAGCTTGGCCCGGTCCTCGGCGGTGTTGATGGGGTAGTACGGCTCGTCGTCCTTCTCGGCCGCGCGGGAGAACTCGCGCACGATGACCGTCTTGTCCGACGGGTACTCGCGCTCGGGGTGGAAGTGCCGGAACTCGTGGATCCGGGTGTACGGCACCTCGGCGTCGTTGTAGTTCATGACCGGCGTGCCCTGGAAGTCGCCGACCGGCAGGACCTCCTGCTCGAAGTCCAGCGTGCGCCAGCCGAGCCAGCCCTCGCTGTAGTCGAAGTAGCGGTCGAGCGGTCCGGTGTAGACGACGGGCGTGCCGGCCGGGATCTCGTCGCGGACGTCGAAGTAGTCGGTGTCGAGCCGCACCTCGATGTTCGGGTGGTCGGCCATCCGCTCCAGCCACGCGGTGTACCCGTCGACGGGCAGGCCCTCGTAGGTGTCGTTGAAGTAGCGGTTGTCGAAGGTGTAGCGCACCGGCAGGCGGCTGATGACCGCCGCGGGCAGCTCCTTCGGGTCGGTCTGCCACTGCTTGGCGGTGTAGTCGCGCACGAACGCCTCGTACAGCGGGCGGCCGATGAGCGAGATCGCCTTCTCCTCCAGGTTCTTCGCGTCCTTGGAGTCGATCTCGGCGGCGTGCTCGGTCACCCAGGCGCGGGCTTCCTCCGGGCTCAGGTAGCGGCCGACGAACTGCGAGATGAGGCCCAGGCCCATGGGGAACTGGTAGGCCTGCCCGGCGTGCATCGCGAACACCCGGTGCTGGTACCCGGTGAACTCGGTGAACTGGTTGACGTAGTCCCACACCCGCTTGTTGGAGGTGTGGAACAGGTGCGCGCCGTACCGGTGCACCTCGATGCCTGTCTCCGGCTCGGGCTCGGAGTAGGCGTTGCCGCCGATGTGCGCGCGGCGTTCCACCACGAGCACGCGCTTGCCGAGCTGTGATGCGGTCCGTTCGGCGACCGTGAGGCCGAAGAACCCGGAACCGACGACGATCAGGTCAAATCCAGCGAAGCTCACGGGGCCCGAGGATAGTCGCGCCGGGCGATCGGGTCGGCGGGTACCCACCCGGAGCCGGGCCGCGCACCGGCCGACCGGCCTGGAGGGTGATCGGCGAGTCCCCGTCGGTACACTCCGCCGCGAGGCCGTACCACGATGTCACAGCACCGTGCGCCTGGCACGGTCACGCTGTCCGGTGTCCGCTCACGCCACCGGTGGGGTGCCTCACGCATCTCTACGACGGCGGGGTAGCAGGGACATGAGCTGGTTGGACGTTGTGCCGGTCGCGCTCGTCACCGCGGCGTGGCTGGTCGGTCCCGGCGCGGCGCTCTCGTACGCGATCGGCCTGCGCGGGCTGTCGGCCTGGGGCATGGCGCCGACGCTGAGCATGCTCATCGTGCCGCTCACCGCCGTGCTGGCGGACAAGGTCGGCCTGCGGTGGTCGCCGTTCGTCGTGCTGGGCGCCACCGCCGTGGTCGTCGCGCTGGCCGCGGTCGTGTCGCTGCTGCTGTGGCGGGTCGCGCCACCACGCGCGACGGACCCGCGCCGGGTGCTGGCCGCCGCCGCCCTCGGCCTGCTGCCCGCGATCGGGATCGGCTGGTACGTGCTGGTCCAGGGCGTGGGGCAGCCGGACCAGCTGTCCCAGACCTACGACGCGATCTTCCACTACAGCGCGCTCGCGCACATCCTCGACTCGGGCAACGCCTCGTCCATGGCCATGGGCACGCTGGGCAACGTCGCGACCCCGAGCACGTTCTACCCGGCGGGCTGGCACGGCCTCACCACGCTGGTCGTGCTGAGCACGGGCGTGCCGATCGCGACGGCCGCGAACCTCGTCGCGGGCGCCATCTCGATGCTCGTCTGGCCGCTGAGCTGCATGCTGCTGGTGCGCCAGCTCGTCGGCCGCTCGACCGCCGCCATGGCGGTGACCGGCGCGGTGAGCGTCGCGTTCACCGCGTTCCCCTGGGGGCTGCTCGGCTTCGGCGTGCTGTGGCCGAACCTGCTCGGCCTCGCCCTGGCGCCCGCCGGCGTCGCCATGGTGCTCGCCGCCACGTCGTTGGCCAGGGAGGACGTCATCGGCAGGCGCCGCGCGATGGCGCTGGCCCCCCTGGTGGTCGTGGCCTGCGCCTTCGCCCACCCCAACACGGTGTTCAGCCTGATCGTGGTGTGCCTGTTCCCGATCGCCACCAGCGTCCTGCGGTGGGCGCTGCGGCTGCGCCGCGCCGGTCGCACCGGCCGCGCGGTGACCGGCGTGTCGGTCGCGGCGCTCCTCTTCCTCGGCGCGTGGGCCTACGTGGCGCGCGCGCCGATGTTCGCCGAGGTGCGCAGCCACGTCTGGCCGCCGTTCGAGACGCCCGCCCGCGCGGTCGGCGAGGCCCTGCTCAGCGCGCCGAACGGCAAGCCCGCGCTGTGGGCGCTGTCCCTGGTGGCGGTCATCGGCGCGGTGGTGGCGTGGCGGCTGCGGACCAGCCGGTGGCTGGTGGCGGCGTTCGCCGGCACCGCGTTCCTCTACGTGGTGACGGCCTCGATCAACCGGCCGAGCACCCAGTTCATCACCGGCTACTGGTACAACGACTCCTTCCGGCTCGCCGCGATGCTGCCGCTCACCGCCGTGCCGCTCGCCGTGCTGGGCATCACGAGGCTGGCCGACCACCTGGGCGCGCTGCTCGCCAAGGCGCCCGCGCCGGCGGCGACCGTGCCGCCCGGGACGGTGTCGGCGGGGATGGTGCCCGCGGGCGCCGCCGAGGGCCAGGTCACCGCCGGACGTCGGTCCCTGCTGCGCACGCCGACCGTGCTGAGCCTGGTGGTGCTGCTCGCGCTGGCGCCGTTGACCAAGTTCTTCTACGTCGGGACCAACACGGGCATCGTGGCGGGGACGTACGCGGTCGAGGACGTGCCGCAGAGGTCCACGCTGGTCGACCGGACCGAGCTGGAGTTCCTGCCCGAGCTGGAGGCGGAGCTGCCCGAGGACGCCCTGGTCGCCAACAACCCGTGGGACGGCAGCACGGTGATGCTCGCCGAGGTGAGCCGCCGGGCGCTGTTCCCGCACGCCAACATCCCGTGGAGCGCCGAGCAGGAGTACCTGGCGGCCAACCTGGACGACGCGGGCCGCGACCCGGAGGTGTGCCGGGCGGCCGAGCGGTTGGGCGTGCGCTACCTGCTCATGGCGAACCGGACGTTCTGGCCCCACGACGCGCGCAACAAGGACTACCCGGGGTTGCGGGTCTCGACCTCGGACCCGGGCTTCGAGCTGCTGGCCCAGAAGGGCACCGTGAAGCTGTACCGGTTGTCCGCGTGCGACGCCGGGAACCCGGTGGCGTCACGCTGAGCACCGCGCCGCGGACCGCGGGTGGACCCGGTCGGCCGGCGGCGTGGCCCGCACCCCTACCGTGTGGCAGGTGTCGACCTCGATGACCCTTCGGCGATTCTTCAGCCCGTCCGTCCAGATGGCCGTGGGCCTCGGCGTGTTCGGGCTGGCCGGCTACCTGTTCGTGGCGCTGACGGGTCACACGCTGAGCACCGACCAGGCCAACCTGGCGGTGACCCTCTACTTCGTGGTCAACGTGATCGGGCCGGGCATCTTCGCCGCCCTGGAGCAGGTGACCAGCCGTGCCGTCGCCTCCGGGCAGCCGGTGCGGGCGGTGGTGCGCCGGGTGTGCGCGTCGGGCGGGAGCCTGGCGGCGGTGGTCGTCGCCGTGCTCCTGCTGCTCGCGCCGTTCGCGGTCGACCGCACGCTCGGCGGCGACTGGCTGCTGTTCGCCGAGGTGCTGGCGACGCCGGCGCTCATCGCGGCGCTGAGCGTGGTGCGCGGCCTGCTGGCCGGCTTGCAGAGGTTCAGCGGTTACGCGGTGACGCTGACCGTCGAGGGCGGCGTGCGGCTCGGGCTGTGCGGGCTGCTGGTCGTGCTCCAGGCGTCCGAGGCGTGGCTGTTCGGGCTCGCGTACCTGGGCGGGTCGGTGCTCGCCACGCTGGCCGGGCTGCTCTGGCTGCCGAAGGGGCGGTCCACCTCCGCGCCGACGTCGCCCGCGGTCTCGGTGCCGCCGGTGGGCAAGGCGCTCGCCGCGCTGGCGGCGGCCACGCTGCTCTCCCAGCTGCTGCCCAACCTGGCGCCGCTCGCGGTCAACTCCCGGTTGCCGCTGGACAGCGTGGTCGCGCTGGCGTTCGGCCAGGCCGTGGTGGTCGCCCGCATCCCGCTGCTGCTGCTGTACCCGATCCAGACGATGCTGCTGCCGAGCCTGACCGCGGCGGCCTCGAAGGGCGACCACGCGTTCGTCGCGCGCCGGATCAAGCTCGCGCTGGCCGTGCTCTGCGGGCTCGGCCTGGTGTACGCCGCGGTGTTCACGCTGGTGGGGCCGTGGTTGCTGCGCACGTTCATGGGCACCAAGGTCGACCCGGCCACCGCGGTCACCATGCTGCTCGCGATCAGCACGGTCATCCTCATCGGGGCGTTCGTGGCGCAGCCCGCGCTGGTCGCGCTGGGGCGCGACAACATCATCACGCTCGGTTGGGCGGTCGGGTCGGTGGCCACGCTGGTGATGGTCACCCTGCCGGGTGACCCGCCGTTCGTCGCGGCGTTGGCGCAGACCGTCGGGCCCCTGCTGACCCTGCTGGTGATGCTGCTGGGGCTGAGGGCCGCGCTCCGCCGGGCGTCGACGGCCGGCGCGGCGAGCGGAACCAGCGAGCCTTCCTGAGCCGACGCCCGGCAGCCGACGCCCGGCAGCCGACGCCCGGCCGGACCGGAGACGGACCGGGGACAGCGGCCGGGCGCTGTGGCCCGGTGCGTCGGCCGGGCAAGCCCGGCCGACGGGATCACACCCGGCGGATCGCCCGGCCCGCGAGCGACTTGGCCAGCTTCAGGTCACGCGCCAGCGCGGCGTCGAGCGCCGACTTGGTGATGTGGCCGCGGCAGAGCAGGTGCAGCCGTGCGGCGCGCGCCGCCTTGTGCCAGCCGGCCGCGTTGAGCTGCTCAGCCGCCGCGGCGTAGTAGCGCTGCTCCTCCTCGAACCGCCGCACGCTGTGCGCGCCGATCGAGGAGTGGCTGGCCGCGTGCCTGCGGTAGCGGAACACCGGTGTCGGGTCCAGCGCCAGGGTGCCGCCGCCGATGAGCATGTCGATGGACCACGCCAGGTCGGCGATCGAGCCGAACTCGCCGAGCCGCTTGATCCTGGGCACGGCGTCGTTGCGGAACGCCATGGCCGGCACGTACAGCCAGTTGCCGTTCATCAGGCTCTGCGCGGCGGCCGGGCCGTCCAGCTCGCGCTCCTTCCACGCCGACCGGGCGGCCACCCGCTTGATCTTGTCGGCCAGGCTGTCGGTCGGCCGGCTCTCGCCGTCGACCACGATCACGCCGGGGTGCACCATGACGGCGTTCGGGTACCGCTTGAACGCGTCGAGGACGACCTCCACGTACCTGGGCTCCAACGCGTCGTCGGCGCCCATGACGACGAGGTACTCCTCCTTGCCCAGGGTCATGCACCGGCTCACGTTGGCGGTGGCGCCGAGGTTGCGCGTGTTGCGCACGTACTCGATGCGCGGGTCGCCCAGCGCGAGGACGTGCTCCTCCGCCGTCGTGTCCGGGTACCGGTCGTCGACGATGGTCAGCCGCCACTGGTCGCTGGTCTGCTTGCGGACGCTGTCGACCAGCTCGATCAGGAAGCGCGGGTCCAGGTAGTAGGGGACGATGAAGTGGATGCTCATGACCGCTCCGCGGGACCCTGGCCGGCGGGGACCGGGGGCTCGGCCTGGCGCAGCGCGATGGCCCGCGCCAGCCGCGCGTAGCGCAGCTCCAGCTCCTTGAACCTCAGGTAGGCGTTCAGGGTGGTGAAGGTGAACACCACGACCAGCGCGTACAGCAGCAGGTCGGTACCGCGGCCGACACCGAGCCACCCGGCCACCACGGTCACGTCGCCCGGCCGGAGCACGGCGTAGATGCCGAACACCACGAACAGCATGAACGCGAGCTTCACGCTCGCCGCCGACTTCGTCGTCCCGCGCTTGCGCAGGAACAGCAGCAGCACCGCGAACGAGAACAGGACCAGGATGTACTGGATCAGCATGATCAGTGCGCCTTGCTCTTGAGCATGGTGTCGAACAGGATGTTGACACCGTTGATGAGCGACTGGCCCTTGGCCATGGAGTACTCGGTGTAGAGGATCGTCACCGGCTCCTCGGCCACGCGCCACTTGTGGTGGTCGATCATCTCCACGATCTCCGACGCGTGACCCATGCCGTTCAGCGTGATGTTGATCCGCTCGGCGACGGCGCGGTTGAACACCCGCAGCCCGTTGTGCGCGTCGGTCAGGCCGAGCTTGCGCGTGCGGCGGCTGAGCATCACGACCGTCTTGAGCACCACCCGCTTGATCCACGGGATGTGCGCGGTGTCACCGTGGAACCGGGTGCCGACGACGATGTCCAGCGGCTCGGCGCGCAGCCGCTCCAGCATCGACAGCACGTCCTCGACGCGGTGCTGGCCGTCGGCGTCGAAGGTGACGAAGTACTCGGCGCCCGGCTGCTTGCGCGCGTACTCGATGCCGGTCTGGATCGCCGCGCCCTGACCCAGGTTCACCGGGTGCTGGACCAGGTGGGCCCCACCTGCGCGAACGCCGTCGGCGGAGTTGTCACGGCTGCCGTCGTCCACGCACACCACGTTCGGGAACGTCTCCCGTGCGTGCCGCACGACGTCCTCGATGACCTGTCCCTCGTTGTAGACCGGGACGACGAGCCACACTTCCGACCAGTCGGTCACAAGAGGTCTCCAGATACCACTGCAAGATGGACGAAGGTGGCACGAAGAGTACTGCAACCCCGGACATCTACACTGCCTCGGGTACGCCCAGCAGCCGCACGACAAGCGTCCGGAGTCGACGCCGCTCGCGGCCGTGCTGGTGCTTCCCAGAACTCGGAGAGGATTTCGATGGTTGGTGTGGCCGTCATCGGTGCCGGTTACTGGGGGCCGAACCTGGTGCGCAACGTCCAGGCGACCCCTGAACTGCGGCTCGTGACCTTGTGCGACCTCGACGTCGAGCGCGCGCGCAACGTCCTGGGCCGGTACAGCACCGTGCGGGTGACGTCATCCCTCGACGAGGTGCTCGCCGACCCGGAGGTCGAGGCGGTGGCGGTGGCCACCCCGGCGGCCACCCACCTGCCGGTCGCGCTCGCCGCGCTGGAGGCCGGCAAGCACGTGCTGGTCGAGAAGCCGCTGGCCTCGTCCTACGCGGACGGGTTGAAGCTGGTCACGGCCGCCGAGGAGCGCGGCCTGACCCTCATGCTCGACCACACGTTCTGCTACACGCCGGTGGTGCGCAGGCTGCGCGAGCTGGTGCGCGGTGGTGAGCTGGGCGACATCCAGTACATCGACTCGGTGCGCATCAACCTGGGCCTGGTGCAGCCCGACATCGACGTGCTGTGGGACCTCGCGCCCCACGACCTGTCGATCCTCGACTCGATCCTGCCCGACGACGTGCACCCGGTGGCCGTCGCGGCGCACGGGTCGGACCCGGCGGGCGTCGGTCGCGCCTGCGTGGCGTACATGTCGGTGCGGCTGTCCAACGGCTCCATCGCGCACGCGCACGTGAACTGGCTGTCCCCCACCAAGATCCGCTCGATGATCGTCGGCGGCTCCAACCGCACGGCCGTGTGGAACGACCTCGACCCGACGCAGCCGCTGGCCGTCTACGACCGCGGCATCGAGCGGCCCGACGACGAGAGCGTGCGCGTCTCCTACCGCATCGGCGACATGGTCGCGCCGGCCCTGCCGGGCGGCGAGGCGCTGCGCGGAGTAATGGCGGAGTTCGCCGCGTCGATCATCGAGAAGCGGGCGCCGCTGACCGACGGGCGCTCGGGCCTGCGGGTGCTGGCCCAGTTGGAGGCCGCGTCGGCCAGCCTTGCCGCCGGTGGCACGTTCGTGCCGCTGACGGACGTGAACGGAGGATCTCTCTGATGGATTTGACCGACCAGCGGGCCGTGGTGACGGGTGGCGCGGGCACGATCGGCTCGCACGTCGTCGACCAGTTGTTGGCCGCGGGCGCGCGCGAGGTCGTGGTGATCGACGACCTGAGCCGAGGCCGGGTGGAGAACCTGGCCGACGCCCTGGCCGCGGCGCCGGACAAGGTCAAGCTCGTCGAGGGCGACATCCGCGACATCCCCCTCGTCAAGCAGACGATCGCGGGCGCGGACCTGGTGTTCCACCTCGCCGCGCTGCGCATCACCCGCTGCGCCGCCGAGCCCCGAGTGGCGCTGGAGGTGCTGGTCGACGGCACCTTCAACATCATCGAGGCCTCCGTCGAGGCGGGTGTGAAGAAGGTCATCGCGTCGTCCACGGCGTCGGTGTACGGGCTGGCCGAGGAGTTCCCGACCACGGAGCGTCACCACCCGTACAACAACGACACGTTCTACGGCGCCGCCAAGGCGTTCAACGAGGGCATGCTGCGCAGCTTCAAGGCGATGAGCGACCTCGACTACGTGGCGCTGCGCTACTTCAACGTGTACGGCCCGCGCATGGACGCGCACGGCAAGTACACCGAGGTGCTGATCCGGTGGATGGAGAAGATCGAGGCCGGTGAGCCGCCGCTGATCCTGGGCGACGGCCTGGCGACGATGGACTTCGTGGACGTGCGCGACATCGCCCGCGCCAACATCCTGGCCGCGCAGGCGGAGGTCACCGACACCGTCTACAACATCGCGTCCGCGACCGAGACCTCGCTGCTGGAGCTGGCCGAGGCCCTCCAGCGGGTGATGGGGTCCACGGTGCCGCTGGAGTTCGGCCCGGCCCGCTCGGTGAACTCGGTCACCCGCCGGCTGGCCGACATCGGCGCGGCCGAGCGCGAGCTCGGCTGGAAGCCGACCATCTCGCTGGACGAGGGCCTGGCGGACCTGGTGACCTGGTGGAAGGCGCAGCGATGATCCCGGTGATCAGGCCGTTCCTCGGCGAGGAGGAGGCCCTGGCCGCGGCCGAGGTCGTCCGCTCCGGCTGGGTGGCCCAGGGACCGCGGGTCGCCGCGTTCGAGCAGGCGTTCGCCGAGTCGGCGGGCGCCGGGCACGGCGTGGCGGTGTCGAACTGCACCACCGGCCTGCACCTGTCGATGCACCTGCTCGGCGTCGGCCCCGGCGACGAGGTCGTCGTGCCGTCGTTCTCGTTCATCGCGACCGCGAACGCGGTGAAGTACGTGGGCGCGACCCCGGTCTTCGCCGACGTCGACGCGGAGACCGGCAACGTCACCGCGGCGACCGTGGACGCGGTGGTCACGCCGCGCACGGTCGCCGTGATCGCGGTGCACCAGGGCGGCGTGCCGTTCGACGTCGACTCGGTGCAGGCGCTGTGCGACGAGCGCGGCATCGCGCTGGTGCACGACTCGGCGTGCGCGGCGGGCTCCACCTACCGCGGCAAGCCGGTCAGCTCCGGCGCCGGGCTCGCCGCCTGGTCGTTCCACCCGCGCAAGCTGCTCACCACCGGTGAGGGCGGCATGGTCACCACCGAGAACGCCGAGTGGGCGGCCCGGCTGCGCAAGCTGCGCGAGCACGGCATGAGCATGTCCGCCGCGGACCGCCACGCGGCCGGCGGCGTGAAGCTGGAGCAGTACGAAGAGGTCGGCTTCAACTTCCGGATGACCGACATGCAGGCCGCGGTGGGCCTGATCCAGCTGCGCAAGCTGCCCGACGTGATCGCCAAGCGGCGCGAGCTGGCCGGGCGCTACCACAAGCTGCTCGGCGAGCTGGACGGCCTGCGCTGCGTCGGCGACCCGGCGTACGGCACCACCAACTACCAGTCGTTCTGGGTGGTGCTGCCGGACGCGTTCGAGGGCACCTCGGTGGACGTGCTGGCGGGCCTGGCCGAGCGGGGCGTGTCGGCCCGGCGGGGCATCATGGCCTCGCACCTGGAACCGGCCTACGCCGACCAGCGGGACGTCGAGCTGCCCGTCACCGAGCACCTGACCAGGCGTTCGGTGATCCTGCCGCTGTTCCACCAGATGACCGAGGCCGAGCAGGACACCGTCGTCGGCGCGCTCGACGCGGTGCTCCGAGGGGCGAAGTGACCGCTGCTCCGCTGCTGCTCGTCGGCGCGGGCGGACTGGCCCGGGAGGCGTTGGCCGCGATCGCCGCGGTCAACGCCGTCGAGCCGCGCTGGTCCGTGCTCGGCCTGCTGGACGACAACGCGGCGCGGCACGGCGAGGTGATCGACGGCGTGCCCGTGCTCGGCCCGTCGGCGGCCGTCGCCGACCACCCCGACGCCCACGTCCTGATCTGCACGGCCAGCACCCGCAACCAGGCGAGCCGCCGGCAGATCGCCGCGCGGCTCGACCTGCCCGCCGAGCGCTACGCCACCGTGGTGCACCCGTGGGCGAGCGTCGCGCCGGGCGTCGAGATCGGCGCCGGCTCGGTGCTGCTCGCGTTCGTCGCGGTGACCGCGCCGCAGGTGATCGGGGCGCACGTGGTGGTCATGCCGCACGTCACCATCACCCACGACGACGCGATCGCCGACCACGTCACGTTCGCCGCCCGGGTCGCCCTGGCCGGCGCCGTGACCGTGGGCGAGGCGGCCTACCTGGGCAGCGGCGCGCTGGTCCGGGAAGGTCTCTCCATCGGCGCCAGCGCCCTCGTCGGCATGGGCGCGGTGGTGCTCTCCGACGTGCCGCCCTTCGAAGTGTGGGCGGGCACACCCGCCCGGCGCCTGCGCGCGCTCGACCAGACCAAGCCCAGCAGGACCAACGCTGCTGGTGAAGCGATCTCACGAGGATGAGCAGATGACGATCCCGGCCCCGATCCCCCCCGTCGACCTGAAGTTCCAGCACGCCGAGGTGGCCGAGGAGGTCGCCGAGGGCTGGGCCGCGGTGCTGGCCAGGACGGCGTTCGTCGGCGGTCCCGCCGTCGGCGAGTTCGAGCGGGCGTACGCCGAGTACAGCCAGGTCGCGCACTGCGTCGGCGTGGCGAACGGCACCGACGCGCTGGAGCTGGCGCTGCGCGCCGTCGGCGTGGGTGTCGGCGACGAGTGCGTCGTGCCGACGAACTCGTTCATCGCGACCGCCGAGGCCGTGGCCCGCACGGGCGCGACGCCGGTGTTCGTGGACTGCGACCCGGACACCTACCTGATCGACACCAAGGCGGCCCTGTCGGCGTTCACCGAGCGCACCAAGGCGGTGCTGCCGGTCCACCTCTACGGCCAGATGGCGCCGGTCGAGGAGCTGAAGGCGGCGTGCGACGAGCAGGGCGTGTTCCTGGTCGAGGACGCGGCCCAGTCGCAGGGCGCGCGGCGCAACGGCGCGGTGTCCGGCTCGCTCGGCCACCTGGCCGGCACCAGCTTCTACCCGGGCAAGAACCTCGGCGCCTACGGCGACGCGGGCGCGGTGACCACGCAGGACGAGGAGCTGGCCAACCGGGTCCGGCTGCTGAGCCAGCACGGCTCGCAGCAGAAGTACGTGCACAGCACGCTGGGCTTCAACAGCCGGCTGGACACGCTCCAGGCCGTGGTGCTGCACGCCAAGCTGCGCCGGCTGGAGGCGTGGAACGCGCTGCGGGTCGCCGCCGCCGAGTACTACGGCGAGCTGCTGGCGGGCGTGCCGGGCGTGGTGCCGCCGAAGACGCTGGACGGCAACGACCACGTGTGGCACCTGTACGTGGTCCGGGTCGCCGAGCGGGACCGGGTGCTCAAGCACCTCCAGGACGACGGGGTGGGCGCCGCGATCCACTACCCGACGCCCATCCACCTGGCCGCGCCGTTCGCCTCCGACGCGCACGGCGTCGGCTCGTTCCCCCACGCGGAGCGGGTCGCGGACGAGATCCTGAGCCTGCCGATGTACCCCGGCCTCACCCGCGCGCAGCAGGAGCGGGTGGTCGAGGTCCTGGCCGGAGCAGTCCGTTGACCGGGGTGTTCGTCCACCCGATGGGCCTGTGCGAGAGCGACACCGTCGGCGCGGGCACCCGCGTGTGGGCCTTCGCGCACGTGCTCAAGGGCGCGAAGGTCGGCAAGGACTGCAACATCTGCGACGGCGCGTTCGTCGAGAACGAAGCGGTGCTCGGCGACAACGTCACGGTCAAGAACAACGTGCTCGTCTACAACGGCGTGACCTGCGAGGACAACGTCTTCCTCGGGCCGAACGCGGTGTTCACCAACGACATGCGCCCGCGGGCGCACCAGAAGCTCGGCGGCGACCAGCTGCTGCCCACCCTGGTGCGCGAGGGCGCCACCCTGGGCGCGGGCGTGGTCGTGGTGTGCGGCACGACGATCGGGCGCAACGCGTTCGTCGGCGCGGGCTCGGTGGTGGCCCGCGACGTGCCGGCGCACGCGTTCGTGGTGGGCAACCCGGCCAGGCGGAAGGGCTGGGTGTGCCGGTGCGCGACCCGGCTCGACGACGACCTGCGCTGCCCCTCGTGCGGGACGGAGCACGTGCCGGACGGCGACGGGCTCGTGGCGAAGCGGTAGTGGGTGGAGCGGTAGTCGGGAACGACGACGGCCGGCCGGTGACGGGGAACTCCTCGTCACCGGCCGGCCGCTCTCCGCGTCAGGCGTCGCGGAAGTAGTCCACGGTCAGCCGCACGCCGGTGGCGATGTCCACCTCGGGCTTCCAGCCCAGCTCCGCCCGCGCGAGCGACGGGTCGATGGCCGACGCGCGCAGGTCGCCGAGCCGGGCCGGCGCGAACTCGGGCTCGTCGGCCACCCCCGCCGCCCGCGCGACGAGGGTGTGCAGCTCCCGGTCGGACACCTGGTGCGCGGTGCCGATGTTGTACCGACGACCGCCGCCCGCCTCGCCGGAGGCCGCGACGAACGCCGACACGACGTCCTCCACGAACACGTAGTCGCGGGTGTTGCCGCCGTCGCCGAACACCTTCGTCGGACGGCCCGCGAGCAGCGCGGACGCGAAGATGGCCACCACGCCCGCCTCGCCGTGCGGGTCCTGCCGGGGCCCGTAGACGTTGGCCAGCGCCAGGTGCGTGCACTCCAGGCCGTACAGCTGGCGGTAGGTGTTCAGGTACACCTCGCCGGACACCTTGGACGCCGCGTAGGGCGACTTGGGGTTGATCGGGGTCGACTCGGCGACCGGCAGCACGTCGGGCGTGCCGTAGATCGAACCGCCGGACGAGGCGAACAGCACCTTGCGCACGCCCGCGCGGCGGGCCGCCTCGGCCAGGTTCACCGTGCCGAGCACGTTCTTGTTCGCGTCGAGCAGCGGGTCGGCCACGGACACGCGCACGTCGATCTGCGCGGCCAGGTGGTAGACCACCTCGGGGCCGAACGAGGCCACCACGTCGGCGAGCTCCGGCGAGGTGATGTCGACCCGCGAGAACGAGTACCGGTCGGCGTGGGCCGGGTCGACGGGCGCGGTGCGCTTGCCCCGGCTCAGGTCGTCGACGACGTGCACCTCGTGCCCGTCCCTCAGGAGCCTGTCGACCAGGGTAGAACCGATGAAGCCGGCACCGCCGGTCACGAGTGCGCGCACGGGTGTCTCTCCAGGGTGGGTTCGGGGAGTCTCACGGGCAGCCTAGAACCACCTCTCCAGCACCAGCGCCACCCCGTCCTCGGAGTTGGCCGCAGTGACCTCGTCAGCGGCGTCCAGGGCGTCCTGGTGCGCGTTGGCCATGGCCACGCCGTGGCCCGCCCACGTGAGCATGGGCACGTCGTTGGGCATGTCGCCGAACGCCAGCACGCCGCTCGCGGCCACGCCGAGCCGTTCGGCGACGGCGGCCAACCCGGACGCCTTCGTCACGCCGGGCGCGGCGAACTCCAGCAGGCCCTCATTGGTCGACCAGGTCATCGCCACCGAGTCGCCGACCAGCGGCCCGGCCGCCCGCGCCATCTCGTCCGAGGCCATCGTGGAGTGCCTGACCAGCAGTTTCACCGCCGGCTTGCCGAGCAGTTGCGCCCGCTGGTGACCGGGCAGCGGCTGCCCGCCCTCGTCCCACGGGTGCAGGTAGTGCTCGTCGGCGATGAACTCGGGGTCGGCGGAGCCGCGGGCGGACTCGCCGACCCGTTCCGAGGCCAGGGCGCAGCCGGGCAGCGCCTCGTCCAGCACGGCGGCCAGGTCGGTCAGCTGCCGGGGCGTGAGCAGCTCGGCCGTGACGACGCGGTCCGCGCCGATGTCGTAGAGCACCGCGCCGTTGGAGCACACGGCGTAACCGGACAGGCCCGCCGCCGCGGCCACGTCCGGCACCCAGCGGGGCGGGCGGCCGGTGGCCAGCACGAACGGGACGTCGGCCGCCAGCACCCGGCCGACCATGCCCGCCGTGCGCGGGCTGACCCGGCCCAGGGGCGTGAGCAGGGTGCCGTCGACGTCGGATGCCACAAGGGAAGGTCTCTGCACCCCCACATGGTGCCCTCCCCGCGACAGGGTGCACTCCAGGGAAGCGGACTCGGATACCGTCGACCGGTGCGCACTGGGATTGTGATCCTGCCCGAACACCGCTGGTGGATGGCCGAACACAAGTGGAAGGCCGCCGAGGAGTACGGGTTCCACCACGCCTGGACCTACGACCACATGGGCTGGCGCTCGCTGGTGGACGGGCCGTGGTTCGGCGCCGTTCCGACGCTGGCGGCGGCGGCAGCGGCCACGTCCACGATCCGGCTCGGCACGCTGGTCGCGTCCCCCAACTTCCGCCACCCGGTGCCGTTCGCCCGGGACCTGCTCGCCCTCGACGACCTCTCCGACGGCCGCTTCACGCTCGGCGTCGGCGCCGGTGGCGCGGGGTACGACACCGAGGTGATGGGCGACACGGCGCTGGACGCCAAGCGGGGCGGGCGCAGCAGGCAGGGCCGGTTCGAGGAGTTCGTGGCCGCGCTGGACCTGCTCCTGGCGCAGGAGCGGACCACGTTCAGCGGTGACTACTACGAGATCCGCGACGCCCGCGGCGCGCCGGGCTGCGTGCAGCGGCCGAGGCTGCCGTTCGTGGTCGCGGCCAACGGGCCGAAGGCGATGGCGGTCGCCGCGCAGTACGGGACGGGCTGGGTCACCACCGGTCCGGAGACCGACGACGAGACGGCCTGGTGGGACGGCGTCACCGCGATGGCGGCGCGGTTCCGCGAGGTGCTGGCCGGGATCGGGCGGGCCAAGGAGTCGATCGACTTCCACCTCAACGCCGACTCCTGCCCGGTGTACTCGCTGACCAGCGTGGAGCACTTCCGCGAGGTGGCCGGGCGGGCGCGTGAGCTGGGGTTCACCGACCTGGTCGTGCACTGGCCCCGGGCCGACGGCGTGTACGCGGGCAGCGAGGCCGTGCTGGAACGGGTCGCCGCCGACGTGCTGCCCGAACTGGTCGGCTAGCGTTCCGGCCCGTGCGACGAGTTGTGGTGATCGGTGGCGGAATCGTAGGCCTCGCGACCGCGCGGGAGTTGGTCCGGCGCGGGCACGACGTGGTGGTGCTGGAGAAGGAGCCGCGGTGGGCGGCGCACCAGACCGGGCACAACAGCAACGTGGTGCACGCGGGCCTGTACTACAAGCCGGGGTCGTTGAAGGCGCGGATGTCGGTGGCGGGCAACGCCTCGATCGTCGCCTACGCGCGTGAGCACGGCGTGCCGGTGGAGGTGTGCGGCAAGCTCGTCGTCGCCACCTCGGCGGACGAGATCCCCCGCCTGGAGGCGCTGGCGGCCCGGGCCGAGGCCAACGGCGTGCCCGCCAAGCGCATCGGCGTCGACGAGGCCCGCGAGTATGAGCCCGAGGTCGCGACCGTGGCCGCGCTGCGGGTGGAGAGCACGGGCATCATCGACTTCCCCGCCGTGTGCGAGGCCATGGTCCGCGAGCTGAACGGCCAGGACCTGCGCCTGCACACCCCTGCCCTGGCCATCCGCCGGGCGCTCAGCGGCGGTGGCGTCGAGGTGGCCACGACGCGCGGGGTGATCCGGGCGGACGCCCTGGTGAACTGCGCCGGCCTGCACAGCGACCGGGTGGCCAAGCTGGCGGGCGTGACGCCCTCGGCCGCCATCGTCCCGTTCCGGGGCGAGTACTACGAGCTGCGGCACGACCGCCGGCACCTGGTGCGCGGCCTGATCTACCCGGTGCCGGACCCGGCCCTGCCGTTCCTGGGCGTGCACCTGACCCGGATGCTGGACGGCAGCGTCCACGCGGGCCCGAACGCCGTCCTCGCCCTGCGCCGCGAGGGCTACCGCTGGCGCGACATCTCCCCCTCCGACCTGCTCGACGTCGCCCGGTTCCCCGGCACCTGGCGGCTGGCGCGCACCTTCGCCCGGACCGGCGTGGAAGAGGTCCTGCGGTCGTTGTCGCGCAAGCGCTTCGCCCGCAGCCTGGCCCGCCTGGTGCCCGCGATCGGCGAGGACGACCTGGTGCGCTCGTCGGCGGGCGTGCGGGCGCAGGCGATGCGGGCCGACGGGTCGTTGGTGGACGACTTCCTCATCGACACCGCGCCGCGGCAGGTGCACGTGCTCAACGCACCCTCACCCGCCGCGACGTCGGCCTTGGAGATCGGCGGGCACGTCGCCGGCCAGGTCGAGCTCAGCTGGTCCTGAGCGCGCTCAGGAACGACGTGAACGCGGCCCGGCTGAACTCCAGCACATCGCCGCCGGGGTTCTTGGTGTCCAGGACCCCGGCGCGGGCCGCCTCCACCGACACCCCGACGCACGCGTTGGCGGTGTTGCTGGCGCTCGAAGTGACGAACACCCGCCCATCACGGGTCACTCGCTTCTTCATGATCCCCTCATCGCTCGGACGAACTCGATCGACTCATCGGTCGACAGCGCGCGGGCAGCGGTGTCATCCCACACCGCCCGCAGTTTGGCGACCCCGTCCTCATCTTCCACCGAGTTGCCCCCGATGAGGTTCTCCACGTAGACCGACCCGAGGTCGTCGGCGAAATCGAGGATGATCATGTTGCCGGAGAGCGCGCCGTACGCGCCGGCACCGTTCCGGATGACCTGGATCGTCACGTTCGGCAACCGGGCGGTGGAGAGCAGGTGGTCCCACTGGGCGCGCATGACCTCGGGGCCACCGATCTCCCGACGCAGCGCGGCTTCGTCGATCAGCGCGTGCAGGACGAGCGGGTGGGGCTCCCTGCGCAGCAACTCCTGCCGGTTGCGGCGTTCCGGCGCGGCCCGCTCCTCCCAGTTCTCACCGGGTAGCAGGACCTGGTTCCCCATCGCCAAGGCCCCCGCGTACTCGGCGGTCTGGAGCATCCCGGGGATCAGCACGACGTCCACGGACCGCTCGGTCACGGCCTCGGTCTCGTCGCGGCGAAACCGCAGGTAGCTCTTGGGCAGCAAGGCCGCGTGCTCGATCGGAGCGGCCTCGTCGTCGGCCACCTCCCACAGCGCTACGGCGCGCTCGCGGTCCTCGTCGCCGACCTTCATGACCGCGAGGATGGCGATGAAGGTCGCCCATCTCGGCCGCGCCTCCCCGGCGATCATGCGGTTCCAGGTCGAACGCGAGGTGCGCACCTCTTTGATGACCTTGTCGGCCTTGATCCCGGATTGCGCGAGGTAGCCCTCCATGAGGGCGCCGAGCTTCCGCTTGCCGCGCGTGGTGCCTACCGCCATTCGATCACCTTAGCGACTCTCCGTAGTCGAACCTAGTTCGGGTTCACCCAATTGGTAAACGCAGTTTCGCGTCGCGCAAACGGTACTGTGTGGCGATGGACAGGGTGATGAAGGGCGTGCGGTCGTGCATGGCGAGGGGCGCGGTGGAGAACGCGGCGACGTTGTTGCTGCACCTGTGGTCGGAGACGCCGGACCTGGCGCGGTTGCGGGAGACGACGCTGGAGTTCGCGGACCGGTTCCCGCTGGCCGACTCGGCGGCCGAGGTGCTGCGCTGCGCGGCCGTGACCAGCGCGGAGCGCGGCCGGCTGCCCGCCGCCGAGGAGTTGGCCAAGCGGGAGGTCGGCGTGCGGCGGGCGCGGTGCCAGGCGGACCCGAGCGCCGAGTCGCTGACGGCGCACGTGGGCGCGTTGGACGTGTTGGCGAGCGTCCAGCGGGCGCTCGGCGAGGAGGACGGCGTCACCGCCTGCCTGGCCGAGGTGGTGGAGTGGCAGTACGACCACGGCGACCGGGCGGGGGTGGCGTGGGCGTTGCGGGAGCTGGCCGTGCTCGCGATCGAGGCCGGTGACCTCGACCGGGCCGGCGCGCGGTTGACCCGCGCGGTGGCGCTGTACCGCGACCAGGCAGGCGACCAGGCCGTCCGGCTCGCGCGCGGGGGGTGCTGGGTGCTGCTGGCGTGCGTCCGGTGGGCCGAGGGCCGTCCTACCGAGGCCCGAGCGCTGTTGGAGGCCGCGCTGGGCGAGTTCGGTGACGACGACGCGGCGCTGGAGGTGCTGCGCCTGCTGGAGGCACTCGACTCCGGCGGCGATGTGCCGGAGTCGGTGCCCGTGGGTGGCGAGTTCGGGCAGCTCAGCTGGGCGTGAGCACGTCCAGACCCAGGAACGGGCGCAGCGCCTGCGGCACGACGACCGAGCCATCCGCCTGCTGGTGGTTCTCCAGGATCGCGACGATCCACCGCGTGGTGGCCAGCGTGCCGTTGAGCGTGGCGGCGATCTGCGGCTTGCCGTTCTCGTCCCGGTAGCGCACGTTGAGCCGCCGGGCCTGGAACGTGGTGCAGTTCGAGGTCGAGGTCAGCTCCCGGTACGCCTGCTGGGTCGGGATCCACGCCTCGCAGTCGAACTTGCGCGCGGCCGACGTGCCGAGGTCGCCGGCGGCCGTGTCGATGACCCGGTACGGGACCTCGATCTTCGCCAGCATCTCCTCCTCCCACGCCAGCAGCCTGGCGTGCTCGGCCTCGGCGTCCTCCGGCTTGACGTAGGAGAACATCTCGACCTTGTTGAACTGGTGCACGCGGATGATGCCGCGGGTGTCCTTGCCGTACGAACCGGCTTCGCGCCGGTAGCACGACGACCAGCCCGCGTACCGCTTCGGGCCGTCCAGGATCTCGTCCGCGTGGTACCCCGCGAGCGGCACCTCCGACGTGCCGACGAGGTACAGGTCGTCGGCTTCGAGGCGGTAGATCTCGCTCGCGTGCGCGCCGAGGAACCCGGTGCCGGCCATGATCTCCGGGCGCACCAGCGTCGGCGTGATCATCAGCTTGAACCCGGCCGCGGTGGCCTGGGCGACGGCCATGTTCAGCAGCGCCAGCTCCAGCTGCGCGCCCACGCCCGTCAGGAAGTAGAAGCGCGAGCCGGACACCTTCGCGCCGCGTTCCATGTCGATCGCGCCGAGCCGCACGCCGAGGTCGAGGTGGTCGACCGGGTCGAAGTCGAACTCGCGCTTCTCGCCGACGTGCCTGAGCACGACGTAGTCGTCCTCGCCGCCCTCGGGCGCGTCGGGGTGGACCACGTTCGGCACGGCGCGGTGCAGCTCGGTCAGCTCCGCCTCGGTGGCGGACTGCTCCGCCTCGGCGGCCTTGACCTCGGCGGCCAGCTCCTTGCCCTTGGCCAGCAGCGCGTCGCGCTCCTCGCCCCTGGCCCGGCCGACCTGCTTGCCGAACGTCTTCTGCTCGCCGCGCAGCGCGTCGGCGCGGGCGATGGCGGCCCGGCGGCGCTCGTCGGCGGACAGCAGCGCGTCGACCACGGTCTCGTCCTCGCCACGCGCGCGTTGCGACGCGCGGACGGCTTCCGGGTTCTCGCGCAGTGCCTTCAGGTCAATCACACCGGGAAGGGTAGTACCCGGGTGGAAGTCCTTTCGATCGCCACCGCGCCGGAAGTGTCGGACCCCTCGGGCAGGATGCCCGCGTGGTGGAACGAACGAACGACGAGCCCGACCTGCCCGCGGACGTGGTGGCGGAGGTCGAGGAGTACGCGCGAGGTGTGGTGCACGGCGGCTTCACGTCGCTGGACGACGCGGTCGAGGACGTGGCCGAGCACTTCGAGGGGGAAGAGCACCCGCTCACCCCGGTGGCCGCGCGGGCGCTGGTGGAGCGGGTGTGGCGGGAGCGGGCCGCCGAGCAGGAGGGGTGGCCGGAGAGCACCGGCGTGGACCGGCTGTTCGCGGCGTTCGACGCGCTCGACCGGGGCGGGATCGTGGCCCGCGCCGACTTCACGTGCTGCCAGACGTGCGGGCACGCCGAGATCGGCGACGAGGCGGGCGAGGGCGCGCGCGGGTACGTGTTCTTCCACCGGCAGGACACCGAGAGCGCCGTGGCGGGCGGCGGCGTGTGGCTCGCCTACGGCTCGTTCGGCGACCCGGCCGGCCTCGAACCCGTCGACCACGCGGCGGCCGACGAGGCGGTGGGCCGGGAGGTGGTCGCCGCGCTCACCGCGAGCGGCCTGCCCGTGGAGTGGAACGGATCGGCGCGCACCCGGATCCAGGTCGGGCCGATGCCCTGGCAGAAGCGGCTGCCGGTGGCCTGAGCGGCACGAAGGGGGCGTGCCCGACCGGGCGCGCCCCCCTCGCGGGCCGGTGCTACGAGATCGCGACGGCGACCACGAGGCCGAGGGCGACGTGCGCCGCCGCGACCACGACGCTGGCCGGCGCGAAGCGGTCGGACTCGATCAGCGAGCCGATGTCGAGCCTGGTCACCCACTCCAGCAGCCGGACCGCGAGGACCTGGACGACGATGCCGACGAAGCCGAAGATCAGGGCCGACAGCAGCCCCTCGTCCAGCTTGCCCGCCGCGCTGTAGATCGCGACGACCACGATCAGCGCCATGCTCACCAGGCCGGCGGAGGTGACGATCACCGCGTTCGGGGCGCCGTTGCGCACCAGGGCGCTCAGCTTGCCGGGGGTGGTCCAGTCGATGGCGTAGAAGCCGACGACCATCAGCACCAGGCCGACGATCGCGTAGAGCGCGATCGCACCGACACCGGTGCCGATGCTGGACCCGAAGCCGGGGTCCAACGCGAGTTGGGAGATCACTGACCCTCCGTGGTGTGCAGGTTGATCGGTTGTGCCGTCGGCGAAGGAGCCGGTGACGACGGGTGTGGTGCGTTTCCGGGGACGGGGGAGCGGCTCATTCGACGATCCTGTGCGGCACGAACGCCGCACCGTCGTCGGTGACCAGGCCGACGGTCTCCCGGATGCCCAGGCCCGCCGCCGCGTCGCCGACGACCCACGCGCCGAGCGCCGGCCGGTAGCCGTCGAACTCGGGCAGCGGGTCGAACAGCTGGTAGACGAAGCCCTCCTTGCCGTAGACCCCGCCGGTCTGGGTCTCGTAGCCGGGGGCGACGATCTGGATGTTCTGCCCCTCGCGGCCCAGCCGCGGCTTGCGCACGTACTCGGTGAGCAGGCCGGGGTCGTCCAGGAACGCGGGCAGCAGGTTCGGGTGGCCCGGGTACATCTCCCACAGCACGGCCAGCAGCGCCTTGTTGGACAGCAGCATCTTCCACAGCGGCTCGACCCACAGGGTGCCGGGCAGGCTCTCCACCGCGTAGCGGCCGAACTGCTCGTCGACCACCCACTCCCACGGGTAGAGCTTCACGACCGTGCCCATCGGCGCGTCCTCGAGGTCGACGAACCGCTTGAGCAGCGCGTCCCAGCCGATCTCCTCGATCGCGAGCCCGACGGTGTCCATGCCCGCCTCGGCGGCGGTCTCCTGGAGGTAGGCCACGGTGACGTGGTCCTCACCCGAGGGGTCCGCGCCCGACCAGGTGAAGTGCAGCTCGTTGGACGGCAGCCGGCTGCCGATCTCGGCCCAGCGCTCGACCAGCTTCTCGTGCAGGGAGTTCCACTGGTCGTCCTCGGGGTAGACGTCGGTCTTCCAGTTCCACTGGACGACCGACGCCTCCAGCAGCGACGTGGGCGTGTCGGCGTTGTACTCCAGCAGCTTGGCCGGCCCGCCGCCGTCGTAGCGCAGGTCGAACCGCCCGTACACGTGCGGGTCGCGGCGCTTCCACGACTCGGCGATGGCGGGCCACAGCCACTCGTTGATGCCGAAGTCCCGGTAGCGCTCGGTGAGCACCACGTTGTCGACGGCTTCCAGGCACATGTTGTGCAGCAGCTCGACGTCGGCTTCGAGCGACAGCACGTCGCTCATGTCGAAGACGTAGTGCGCCGACTCGTCCCAGTACGGGCGCGGGCTGCCGTCCGCGGCCCGCGCCGGCGCGCCGAACACCAGCCCCTGCTCGGAGACGGTCCGCTGCCAGTTCGGCCGGGGGGTGGAGGACTCCCGACGCACTCAGCTGCCCCCGCTCTTGCTGCCGCCGGACACGCCGAACCCACCGCGCTGCACGACCGTGCCCGACTTGGTGGAGATGTTCGCGCCCTTGGGCATGGTGTAGCTGCCGCCGCTGATCTTCTGACCGACGGGGGCGCTCGGGGCGCCGTAGTTGTAGCGGTACGAGCTGCCGCCGATGTAGATGAACCCACCGCTGTAGTAGCCGCCGTGGGACGTGGCGTAGCTCTCGTCGCAGTACTGGTCCTCGACCACCACGTCGTCCTTGACGCACTGGGCGACCACGTCGTCGGGGCTGGACGCGGCGTACCAGATCGCCACCACGCCGGCCACGCCGACGGCCACGCCGCCGCCGATGAGCAGGCGCTTGCGCAGCTTCTTGCGGCGCGCGCCCTCGGCCTCGACGGCGAGCTGCTGCTCACGCTGCTGCTCGATCGCCGCGGCGCGGGCGCGCTGCTCGGCCAGTGTCGGCGGCCGTGGCTTGGTCTGGCCCGCCTCCTGGCTGCGGATCTGGCCGCGGCCACCCTGCGGCGGTCCTTGCGGCGTCGGGGGCACGTAGGGCGGCGGCGACGCGCCACCGCTACCCGGCCCCGGCGTCGCCGGTCCGCTCGGTCGGTCCGCTCCGCTCGGCCCACCCTGGCCGGGCGTCGCGGCGCTACCGGTGTTCTCGTTCTCAGTCATCAGCCACTCCCGGCGGGGACGGTACAGAGATCGGCCGCCGAATGGGTGACGAGTGTCCCAAAAGCAACACTCCCCACCCGCCCGAACGGTTGCACGGCCTACACAGGCATCATGGAGTAGATGTCCGCCACCACGCGCTGGTTTCGTCGAGGTGACCACTTGGTCATGCTCGGCGCGTCGGCGGGCGCGTTCGTGCTGCTGGCGTCGAGCACGCTGACCGGGTGGCCCGTGGGCGCGGACGGGCCCGGCAGCCCGACCACGACCAAGGTGAACCCCGTCATGGCAGCTCAGGCTGGTGACTGCCTGAACTGGACCAAGCAGGACCTGTCCGACGTCGAGAAGGTCGACTGCGCCGCCCAGCACCTGTTCGAGGTTACCGGTGTGGCGGACATCTCCGCCGCTCACGGGCCGCAGGCGGTGTTCCCGGACGACGCGCAGTGGCAGCAGATCAGCCAGGAGCAGTGCGCGAAGACGTCGCTGGACTACCTCGGCGGCAAGTTCGACCCGTTCGGCAAGTACACGGTCGGCCCCCTCAACCCCGGCGAGCGGCTGTGGGCCGAGGGGCAGCGGACGCTGCGCTGCGGCCTCCAGGTGGCCGGTCCGGCGGGCGGGCTGCTCCCGTCCTACGGCACGGCGCGCGCCCAGGACCAGTCCGACGTCTACGACCCGGGTGTCTGCCTGGGCATCACCGAGACCGGGTCCGTCGCCGACCCGATCGACTGCGCGAAGCCGCACACGTTCGAGATCACCGGTGTGGTGACCATGCCGCCCGGCGAGTTCCCGCCGCCCGGACAGCAGGACGACCTGCTGTTCGGCAAGTGCAACGAGCTCACCGCCGAGTACACCGGGGGCGCCGACCTCAAGGCCCGCGGTCTGATCGTCACCTGGGACAACCGGCGGCCGGAGAGCTGGGCGGCCGGTTCCCGGCTGGTGAACTGCAAGGTCGGCGCGACGCCCGCGGACAACGCCCTGATCGCGTGGGAGGGCAGCGTCCGCAACCCGGACGCACCGCCGCTGACCACGTCCAACCCGCCGCAGACGACCGCCGTGCAGCAGGACGAGCCGACCGGCGCGCCGCTGCACTCCCAGTCCAACTCCAGCTCCGCCGCGCCGCCCTCGTCGGGTTCCAAGCCGCCGAAGTCGGACGAGACGAGCGCGACAGCCACGACCACTACGACGTCGAGGTGACGACATGCCGGTGGAGATGACCCGTCAGCGGTTCGAGGAGTTAGTCGGTGAAGCCCTCGACCTCATCCCGCCGGACTTCGCGGCGGCGATGAACAACGTCGTGGTGCTGGTCGAGGACCGCAGCCCGGACGTGCCGAGCCTGCTCGGGCTCTACCACGGCATCGCGCTGACCAGGCGGACCAGCGACTACGGCGGCGTCCTGCCCGACCGGATCTACATCTACCGCGAGGCGATCCTGGACATCTGCCGCACCGAGGACGACGTGGTGGAACAGGTCGTCGTCACCGTGGTCCACGAGATCGCGCACCACTTCGGCATCGACGACGCCAAGCTGCACGAGCTGGGCTGGGGCTGATCCGAGGGCTCTCGGCCGGTCAGCTCTCAGCGGGTCGGCCCTCGACCGGCCGGCCCTCGACCGGCCGGTCCTCGTCCACGTCCACGCCGGTCCACGACGTGCAGCGCCAGCCGTCGCCGTCGTGGTCGCGTTCCAGCACGACCCGGCCGGTGTTGGGCAGCAGGCCCGCCTCGACCAGCGCGGGGCCCACGTTGCGGGCCAGCGCGAGCACGCCCATCCGCAGCACCGCGCCGTGGCTGACCAGCACCACCGTGTCGTCGTCGCGGTGCTTGGCGGTGATCCCGTCCACCGCGGCCAGGTAGCGGTCGATGGCCTGGCGACCGCTCTCGCCGCCGGGCAGCGGCACGTCCAGGTCGCCCTCGGCCCACTGCTTCACCGTGGCGATGAACGTCTCGAACGCCTCGCGGTCGTGCCGCCCTTCGAGGTCGCCGCAGAAGATCTCCTGCACGCCGTCCACGACCTCGACGTCCAGGCCGAACGCCGCCGCCACGGGCGCCGCGGTCTCCTGCGCGCGCACCGCCGTGCTCGCGTACACGGCCGTCACGGGCTCGGCGGCCAACTGCTCGGCCAACGCGGCGGCCTGGGCCCGTCCCGCCTCGGTCAGCGGCGGACCGGGTGGCAGCGAGTCCAGCGCCATCTTCACGTTCGACGCCGTCTCGCCGTGCCTGACCAGGATCAACCTCACGCGCCCTGCCCCCTCCGGACCGCGTCGACCCAGTCGGCCGCCGCCACGAACTCCTCGTTGCCCGCCACCGCGCCGCCCGGCTCGGCCTTCGGGTACGAGCCGAGGAACCGGGTGCTCGGGCAGTGCCGGTGCAGCGCGGCCAGCGCGTCGCCCACCCTCGGCTCGGCCACGTGGCCGTCGAAGTCGATGTAGAACCGGTACTCGCCCAGCCGGCCCTTGGTCGGCCGGGACTCGATGCGGGTCAGGTTGATGCCGCGCAGCGCCAGCTCGGCCAGCAGCTCCGACAGCGCGCCGATCCGGTCCGCCGCCGTGCAGACGACCGACGTGCGGTCGTGGCCGGTCGGCTCCGGCAGCTCGCCGGGCGGGCGGAGGAGCAGGAACCGGGTCTTCGCGTCCCGCACGTCGGCCACGTCGGTGGCCAGCACCTCCAGCGGGTAGTGCCGCACGGCCACCGGGGCGCTCACGGCGGCGTCGAACTCGCGGTTGAGCACGGCGCGCGCCGCGGCGGCGGTGGACGTCGTGGCGACCGCCTGGGCGCCCGGCAGGTGCTCGGCGAGCCAGTGCCGGACCTGGGCCAGCGCGTGCGGGTGGCTGGCGACCGTGCGCACGGGCTCGCCGCCGGGCCGCACCAGCACGCTGAACCGCACCGGCAGCACCGCCTCGGCGACCGCGACCAGCGGCTCGCCCTCGGTCAGCGCGTCCATCGTCGCGGGCACCGCGCCCTCGACGGAGTTCTCCACCGGCACGCACGCCGACCGGGTTTCCCCGCGCCGGGTGGCGGCCAGGGCGGCGGGCACCGTCTCGAACGGCACCAGCTCCTGCTGCGGAGAGGCGAAGCCGCGTGCGGCCTGCTCGGTGAAGGTTCCCTGCGGTCCGAAGTAGGCGAGCACGGCCGCAACGATACGAGGACCACGTCCAGTAGCTGTTGTTGAGGCGAGGATCACCTGCCTGGTGGGTGCCCGCCCCCGTTCCGCAGCAACGGGTTGTCCTGGAATGCTGGTGATGTGTCCGCCGCCGATACGGAGGGTGAGATCAACGCTCCGGTAGCAGTTCCCCGTCTGGTGTTGTGCGCCGTCGACGAACCGCTGGCCCGCGCCTGGCTCGCGGTGGCCCGGGGCCGCAGTGGCGTCGAGGTGCACCGGGGCTCGGTGCTCGACATCGTCGCCGAGGCCGTGGTGAGCCCGGCCAACTCCTCCGGCTGGATGCGCGGAGGCATCGACGCGGTCTACGCGCGTGCGTTCCCGCTGGTGGAGGGCAACGTGCGCAGTGCCGTGCTCGGCTTGCATGGCGGCGAGCTGCCGGTGGGCGAGGCGCTGGTCGTGCCGACCGGCGAGCCCGAGCCCGAGTGGCTGATCAGCGCGCCGACCATGCGGCAGCCCGGTGAGCTGCTGCCCGAGGACACCGTGCACCCGTACCTGGCCGCGCGCGCCGTGCTGCGGCTGTGGCTGGGCGGCCGGTTGGACGACGGCCGCCCGTTGCGCGCGGTCGTGCGCACGATCGCCATGCCCGGTCTCGGCACGGGCGTCGGCGGCGTCGCGCCCGCCACCTGCGCGCGGCAGGTCGCGGCCGCGTGGGACGAGGTGTTCAGCCCACTGCCCAGCAGGTGACGCGGCCTGGCTGTGCACAACCTGTGGACAACCGGCCCGGAACCTGTGGACAACTAGCGTGGCGCGACCCAGCGCTCCAGGTCCAGCTCGTCGGTGATGGGGATGCCGTAGTCGCCGACGCTGCGGATCTCCGGCTTGAGGCGACGGGCTTCGCGCACCGCGTCGGGGCGCAGCGCCGCGAGCCGGAAGCCGCGGCGCTGGTAGAAGCGCAGGGCGTCGAGGTTGTCGTTGGTCGTGGTGATCCGGACCCGTGAGCAGCCGAGCTGGCGCGCCCGGTGCACGGCGGCGTCGACCAGCGAGCTGCCGACACCCCTGCCTCTTCGCAGCGCGTCGATGGTGACGATCTCCAAGTGGCCGTCGGTGGCGGCGTAGGTGAGCAACCCGACGACGGTGTCCTGCTGTTCGACCAGGAACCCGGGCAGGCTCGCCGGGAAGAACACCTGGCCGTGGGCGACCGCGGTGTGCGCGCCCCACAGCTCAAGCACCAGCCTGCCGACGACGATCCGGTCGGCTTCCTCGATCGCGCGTACGAGCATCCCTGCACTGTCTTGGCGGGCGGGCGCGGTGGGTACCGGCATTCGACCTATGGTTGGTTCGTGCCGGTGCGAGTGTTGCTCGTAGACGACCACGAGGTGGTGCGCAGGGGTCTGCGCGAGTTGCTGGAGGACGAGGACGACATCTCGGTGGTCGCCGAGGCGGGCGGGGTGGACGAGGCCCTGGTCCGGGCTTCGGCGACCCGGCCCGACGTGGCCGTGGTGGACGTCCGGCTGCCCGACGGCGGCGGCGTGGAGCTGTGCCGTCGGCTGCGCGCGGCGGAGGGCGGGCCGAGGTGCCTGGTGCTGACCGCGTTCGACGACGAGGAGGCGCTGGTCGGAGCGATCATGGCGGGCGCGTCGGGCTACCTGCTCAAGCAGGTGCGCGGCCAGGACCTGGTGACCGCCGTGCGCGAGGTGGCCGCCGGCCGCTCGCTGCTGGACCCGCAGACCACCGCCCGCGTCCTGGCCCGCATGCGCCGCCCGGTCGAGGTGGACGTGCTGGACGCGCTGACCGAGCAGGAACGGCGGGTGCTCGACCTGATCGGGGAGGGCCTGACCAACCGCCAGATCGCCGAACGCCTGTTCCTGGCCGAGAAGACGGTCAAGAACTACGTCACCGCCGTGCTGTCGAAACTGGGCATGGAACGCCGCACCCAAGCCGCCGCCTGGGTAGCCCGCCGCTCGCGCTGATCCCCGGACGCGTGGTCGATCGTGATCCGGGACGGTGCCGATAGCCTCGGGGTCCTGCCTCGAGTTCGGCCTCCGTGACGACTGGGACGGTGCAGATGGACTTCGACGACACCCACATCGGCAGGCGTGCTCGCGAGATCCGCGCCTGGCGGGGGATGAAGCAAGACGCCGTGGCGGGGCTCGCCGGGATGACGGCCGGCTACCTGAGCATGATCGAGACCGGGAAGCGGCCGGTCCGGACCCGCGCCACGCTGGAAGCGCTGGCCGGCGCGCTCCGCGTGTCGCCCGCCGAGCTGACCGGCAAGCCCTACGTGCCATCGGACGCCGAGTCCCGCGAAGCACACGCCCACACTCGCGCGGTCGAGGATGCGCTGATCGGCTGGCGGCCCGGCGAGCGTCCTGACGGACCTCCTCGTCCGTGGGAAGCGGTTCAGGTCGATCTGGACCGGTTGAACCGCGAGCTTCGCCCCAACGCGGACTACGCCGCGCAGGCGTCGCTGCTGCCGACGTTGATCCGCGACCTGCTCGTCGCGGCAAGCGATCTTCGGCACCGCTCCGACGCGTTGGTCGGTCTGCTGGCCGCGTACAAGGCGGTTGCCTACCTCGCGCACGACCTGGGAGTGCCGGGGCTCTCGACGCTCGCCGTCGAGCGGATGCACAGGACGGCAGAGGACCTGGAAGACCCGACGTGGGTGGCGTACGCCGCGTACCAGCGGTCCCAGCTCATGAGCGGCACGAACCGCCCCCGGCAGTATGACCTCGCGGTCTCGGTCGCCGACATGCCCGGATCACGCGTGGAGGTTCGAGGGCTCGCTCACCTGACGGCCGCACTGTCGTCGGCGGCGCAGGGCCACCAGGACACCGCTCAAGATCACCTGGCCGAGGCCGCCGCCTTGGCCGACCGGATCGAAGACGACGTGAGTCCCTGGATGCAGACCAACTTCGGCCGTACCAACGTCAAGATCTGGCGGGTGTCGATCGGGCTGGAGTTGGGACAAGGAGCGAAAGTCGCCGAGATCGCGGCCGACCTGCGCCCAGCGGGAGTATCTCGGTCCAGGCAGGCGGCGTTCTGGATCGACTACGGGCGCGGCTTGCTGACCGATCGCAAGCACCGTGAACGTGGACTGGCCGCCCTGCTGCACGCCGAGACGTTGGCTCCGCAGAAGGTGCGCAACAACGCGTTCGTCCGGGAATCGGTGGCCGACCTCCTCCGCCGGTCACGACGTGAGGCGGGCGGCCGTGAACTCCGAGGCTTGGCCTGGCGAATGGGTGTGGCCCCGACCGGGTGAACCAGGCCCGTGCTTAACAGCTTGTGAAACAAGTGCCTGAAAGGGCACTAGCGTCAATTGCCATGAGCACTTCGACCTCTCCCGACAACACCCTGTCGACCGTTCGGTTCTTGATGACACAAGGGGAGGTGGATGAAGCGGCTCAGACGCTCGTCCACTTGTGGTCCACGCTGCCGGTGGACGGCCGTCCCGAACAAATCTTCGGCTTGCACAGCGTGACCTTGGAACTGGCTGACCGCTTCCCGTTGTCGGAGTCGGTGTCCTCGGTCCTCTACCACGCGACGTTCGCCCATGCGCAGGCGGAAGACTTCCACACCGCGACCGTGATGGCGACGCGAATGGTCGGGGTCTGGCGTGCGCGGTGTCAGGCCGATGCGACCGCCGAGGCCCTGAAAGGGCACCTCCACGCGCTCGACACGCTCGCGGGCGTATTCCGGGCACGAGGGATGACCGGCGCGATCGGTGGGTGCCTGGTGGAACTGATCGAGTGGCACTTCAATTTCGGGAATTCGGTCGGTGTGGCCTGGGCACTGCGCGAATTGGGCGCGTTGGCGTTCTTGTCCGGAGACTTGGACAACGCCGTCGCGAAGCTCACCCGGGCCGACGAGATCTACGGCGAAGACGCCGATGAACCGTCGATCGCCGAAGAGCGGGCCGAATGCCACGTGTTGCTGGCGCGGGTGCTGATCGCCCGAGGCGAGGACGATTCGGCGCGGCAGTGGCTCGACCGGGCGGTGGCTTTCCTGACCGGTGACGCGGCGGCAGAGGCGCGGTTGCTGCTCGACGCGGTCCGGGCCGGCGGGGAACTGCCGGAACCCGTGGTGCTGGTGGTCGGCGAATTCGGCGTCCCGGCCTGGAAGCCCGTGGAGACCTCGCCGGTCAGCCACCCAGTGGGACGTGCCAGGTGATCGTGGTGCCGGTGCGGGGGGACGAGGTGATCTCGCAGCCGCCGCCGGCGGCCAGGGCGCGTTCCTCCAGGTGCCGCAGGCCGCGCTTGGCGACGCCGCGCGGGATGCCGCAGCCGTCGTCGGCGACCTCCAGGTCCAGCCGGTCGGGGGTGCGGCGCAGTGCGATGCCGACGTGCCGGGCCCCCGAGTGCCGCACCACGTTCGACAGCGCCTCGCGCAGCGCCGCGCGGGCGTGGTCGGCGAGGTCGGCGGGCACGTCCGCGACTTCCCCCTCGACGCGCACCTCCGGCTCGAACCCCAGCAGCTCGCCCGCCGTGCGGGCCTCCGCCAGCACCGAGCCCTTCAGGTCGACGTCGGCGGGCTGGCCGGGGTCCGCGCTGCGCAACGCCCGCACGGTGGCGCGGACCTCCGCCATGGTCTGGTCGAGCTGGTCCACGCAGTCGGCCAGCCGCCGCGCCTCCCGCCCTTCGAGCTTGAGCCGCCGGTCGAGCAGGTCGAGCTGCACGCCGGTCGCGTACAGCCGCTGGATGATCACGTCGTGCAGGTCGCGGGCGATGCGCTCGCGCTCCTGGTAGACCGCTATCCGCTGGCGCGCGGTCGACCCCTCGGCCAGCACGACCGCCAGCCCGGCCTGCGCGGCGAACGCGGCCAGCACCTCGACGGTGTCCGGGCTGAACGGTTGCGCGCCCTTGCGCCGGTACACCGCCAGCGCGCCGATCCTGCGCTCCTTGGTGCCGAACGGCGCGACCGCGAACGGCCCGTACCCGCGCAGCGCCTTGGGCACGAACGGCGCGGTGCGCGGGTCGGTGGTGAAGTCGGCCGCGACCACGGGCACGCCGGTCCGCGCCGCCCGCGCCGCCGACGAACGGCTCGACAGCACGACGCCCACCGGGTCGTCGTCGCCCGAGGACGCCTCGACGGTCAGCGTGCCGTCGTCGGCCGTCACCATGGCGAGCCCGAGGTCCGCGCCGGCGAGCTCGACGGCGCTGCGCACCACGAGCGGCAGCACGGCGTCCGGGTCGTCGCCGGCCAGGGCGGCCGAGGTGATCTCGGTCGACGCGGCGAGCACGCGGGCGGGGTCCACGGTGGTCAACGGTAGGCCTTGGACCGCAGCCGCCCCTCGGCGACGTGCAGCACCAGGTCGGCGCGGTCGGCTTCACCCGGCCGGTGGGTGATGTGGATGACGGTCTTGTCCCGCAGCACGTCGTCCAGTCGCGCCAGCAGCGCGGCGGCGGTCGGCTCGTCCAGGTGGGCGGTCGGCTCGTCCAGGAGCACGAGGTCGGCGTCGTGGAGCAGGGCGCGGGCCAGCGCGACCCGCTGCGCCTCACCGCCCGACAGCAGCGTCGGCCCGATCACGGTGTCGAGGTCGAGCCGGACCCCCGCCACGTCCAGTGCCCACCGCAGCCGCTCGTCATCCGCCCGGGGGTCACCCAGCCGCAGGTTCTCGCGGACCGTGGTCGAGACCAGCATCGGCTCCTGCGGGCACCAGGCCACCCGGTCGGGCCGCCAGACCAGCCCGAGCTCGGGCTCGACGAACCTCAGCAGCAGCGCGAACAGGCTCGACTTGCCCGCGCCGGACGGACCCACCACGGCCACCTTCGCGCCGGCCGGCAGGTCGAACGACACCCGCTCCAGCACCGGTTCCGCGCTGCCCGGCCACGTCACCGTGACGCCTTCGAGCCCGACCGCCCCGCCGACCGCGACCCGCTCGACCTGCGAGATGTGCGAAACGTGTGAGTCCTGCAAGCCCTGCGAGACGTGCGCGGGCGTCGGGGTCGCTTGACCGACGATCCGGCCGTACGACTCGCGCAACGCCCCGCGGTGCTGCGCGGCGGTGGGCAGCGCGCTCAACACCTCGGCCAACGCCAGCGGCACCAGGCCGAGGACGGGCACGAGCAGCGGGTCGACGCCACCGGCCAGGCCGATGCACACCGTCGACGCCAGCCCGGTCGTCAGGTGCACGATCCCGATGGCCGCGCCCGCGCCGAGGGCCTGCCGACGGGCCTGCCGGGCGAGTTCGGCGTCCTGCCGCGCCAGTTCGGCGCGCACCTCGCGGTCGGCCCCGAACGCGATCAGGTCCGGCGCGGCGGTGAGCAGGGTCAGCACCTGCTCCGACACGTGCCGCCGCCCCCTGGCCAGCACCGCCGTGGCACGGCGTTCGGTGAGCACCGCGACGACCGGCGCCAGCGTGCCGCCGACGACCAGCGCCACCGCCAGCGCCAGGCCCGCCACCGGCTCGATCACCGCGAACAACGTGACCGCCGCGACCGACACGCCCACCGCGATCAGCGGCGGCTGGAGGACGCGCGGCACCAGGTCGCGGACCGTGTCGACGTCGTCCACCAGTCGGGTGAGCTCGGCCCGACCGGGCCGGAGGCCGCGCCACAACCGGACCCGCAAGGACTCGGCGTGCCGGAACGCGGCGTCGTGCGACACCAGCCGCTCCAGGTACCGGAACGCGCCCTTGGCCAGCGCGAACGTCCGCACGCCCACCACCAGCACCGACAGCGTCAGGATCGGCGGCTGGGTGGCCGCCTTCGCGATCAGGTAGGCCGCGAACGCCGTCAGCGCCACACCGCTCGACGAAGCCGCCGCGCCCAGCGCCGCCCCCGCCAGCAGCCGCCGGGTCGGCCGGGGCGTCCGCGCGGCGGTCGACCGGTCGGCCACGACACCGACCTCACGAGCCGCCGCGACCTCCTCGACCTGCTCGCCCACCAGCCGGTGGGTGGCCAGCACGACCGCCGCCCCGTCGGCGGCGGCCCGGTGCACGGCGGCCATCACCTTCGTCGCCGTCGCCGGGTCGAGGTGCGCGGTGGGCTCGTCCAGCAGCAGCACCTTCGCGCCGTCCCGCACCCGCGTCAGCGCGCGCGCCACCGCGACCCGCTGCCGCTCACCGGTCGACAGCTCCGCGATGGGCCGCGCCACCAGGTGGTCCGCCGCCACCGACGCCAGGACGTCGTGATCGACCTGTCCCGTGGTCAGCTCCAGCTCGTCGGCCACCGTCCGCCCGGCGAACGCGGGCCGCTGCGGCACCCAGGC
The DNA here is from genome assembly GCF_050946825.1 of Actinosynnema sp. CA-299493. Taxonomy (NCBI): domain Bacteria; kingdom Bacillati; phylum Actinomycetota; class Actinomycetes; order Pseudonocardiales; family Pseudonocardiaceae; genus Actinosynnema; species Actinosynnema sp. CA-299493. The sequence continues at coordinate 123,224 of NZ_CP191993.1, read as the reverse complement.
GATGGCCGACCGGTCGACCGCGACCGACCCGCCATCCGCCTCCACGAACCCCAGCAGCACCCCGAACACCGTCGACTTGCCCGCCCCGCTGGGCGAGTCGAGCCGGTGGACCTCACCGGGCCGCACCCGGAACCCGACCCCGTCCGGCGCGAACCGACCCCGCCGCCGGACGCGGAGGTCACGCACCTCCACGCCCTCGACCGGGTCCGCCGAGGCCGGCCGCGGCGCGGGCGCGGGGATCTCCGCGACCCGCCGCACGGCCTCCACCCCGTCCTCCGAAGCGTGGTGGGCCGCACCCGCCGCCCGCAGCGGCAGGTAGCACTCCGGCGCGAGGATCAGCACCACCAGGCCCGTGACCAGCGCCATCTCCCCCGACACCAACCGCAGCCCGATCCCCACCGCGATCAGCGCCACCGACAGCGACGCCACGACCTCCAGCACCAGCGCCGACAGGAACGCCACCCGCAACGTCCCCATGGTCGCCCGCCGGTACCGCTCGCCCACCTCCCGCACGGCCGACGCCTGGGCCGCCGCGCGCCCGAACGCGGTCAGCACCGGCAGCGCCCGCACCAGCTCCGCCAGCCGACCCGACAACCGCTCCAGCGCCGACGCCGCCGCGGCCACCCGGTCGGAGGTGAACCGGCCGATCAGGATCGCGAACACCGGGATCAGCGGCAGCGTCACCGCGATCAGCACGGCCGACGTCGGGTCGGTGAGGAAGATCCAACCGCCCACCGCCACCGGCACCACGGCCGTCGTCACCAACGCCGGCAGGTAGCGGGTGAAGTACGCGTCCAGCGCGTCCAGCCCCTTGGTCGCCAGCACCGCCAGCGACGCCGGCCCCCGCGCCACGATCCACGACGGCCCGAGCCCCAGCGCCCGGTCCAGCACCGCCGCCCGCAGCTCCTCCTTCGCGCCCGCCGCCGCACGCGCCGCCACCGACTCGGTCGCCCACGCCAGCACCGCCCGCGCCACCACCGCGCACGCCACCACCCACAACGACCCGCCGGTCACCAGCGCCGACGCCAGCGCCACCGCCTGCCACACCAGCGCGACCGACGTCAGCGCGGCCAGCACCGCGCACCAGGCCAACGCCCGGCGCGCCGAGCGCGAGAGCGCGGGCAGCGCGCCGAGCGGGCCTTTCCCCGGCTTCGTGGCGGAAGGGGCTCCGGGGAAGTTCACGGCACGTGCACCCGCGGGATGTGCCGGGTGCCGATCCGCTTGCGGAACACCCAGTACGTCCACCCCTGGTACACGAGCACCGCGGGCGTGCCGAACGCGGCCACCCACGTCATCACGGTCAGCGTGTACGGGCTCGACGCCGCGCCCGCCACCGTCAGCGACCAGGCCGGGTCCAGGGTGGACGGCAGCACGTTCGGGTACAGCGCGCCGAACAGCGCCGCCACCGTCGCCGCCACCGCGACACCCATCAGCGCGAACGCCTGCCCCTCGCGCCGCAGCACCAGCCGCCCGTACGCGCCGAGCGCGGCCAGCGCCACCACCGTCGACGCGCCCCACGTCCACGCCGACCCGAACCGCAGCTGCACGGTCAGCAGCAGCACCAGCAACGGCAGCAACGCCACCGGCGCGACCTTCAACGCCAGCGCGCGCGCCCGTTCCCGCACCTCTCCCTCGGTCTTCAGCGACACGAACACCGCGCCGTGCACGAACGCGTACCCGGCCACCGCCACCGCGCCGAGCAGCGTCTCCCACCGGATCGAGGCGAACGGCGAGCCGACGCGGTCGCCGGCGGCGTCCAGCGGCATCCCGAACACCGTCGCCGACAGCAGCAGCCCCACGCCCAGCGCGGCCGTCCACGACCCGGCCACGATCACCGCGTCCCACGTCCGCCGCCACCGCGCCGAGTCCACCTTCCCCCGGTACTCGAACGCGACCCCGCGCCCGATCAGCGCCAGCAGGAACAGCACCAGCGGCAGGTACACCGAGCTGAGCAGCGCCGCGTACCAGGCGGGGAACGCGGCGAACGTGGCGCCGACCGCGACCAGCAGCCACACCTCGTTGCCGTCCCACACCGGCCCGATGGTGTTGACCAGCACCCGCCGTTCGGCGTCCGACCGCCCGAGCACGGGCAGCAGCATGCCGACGCCGAAGTCGAACCCCTCCAGGAACAGGTAGCCCAGCCACAGCAGGGCGATCACGCAGAACCAGAACGTCTCCACGGCTCCCCCTCTCAGTAAGCGAACGTCAGGACGTCGTCGTCACGCGACTCGGCGTCGTCATCCGGTTTTCGAGCCGGCAGCACGCCCGCGACCCCAGCGCGGACGTACCGCCGGATCAGGAACACCTCGACGCAGGCCAACACCCCGTAGACCAGCGTCAAGGCGACCAACGACGTCAACACCTCCCCCGGTGTCGACGACGACACGGCGCGCGCGGTGAACATCCACACCCCGTCCACCCCGCTCGGGTTCGGCACCACCACGAACGGCTGCCGGCCCATCTCGGTGAAGATCCAGCCGAAGCTGTTGGCCAGGAACGGCGTCGCGATGCTGCCCAGCGCCAGCCACGCGAACCACCGGCCGCGCGGCGTCCGACCACCGCGCGTCAGCCACAGGATCAGCAGCCCCGCCCCGACCGCGATCCCGCCGAACCCGATCATCAGCCGGAAGCCCCAGTAGGTGACCGGCAGGTTCGGCACGTAGTCGATCGGCTTGCCCGACAGCTCGCCCAGCTTCGGGTCGACCGGGTAGTTCGTCCCGTACTTCTCCTGGTAGAGCGGCACCAGCTCCTCGATGCCCTTGACCTCGGTGGTGAAGTCGTTGTGCGCCAGGAACGACAGCAGCGCGGGCACCGTGACGCTCTTGACGTTCTCGCAGTCGGGCCGCGACACGTCGCCGATCGCGAACACCGAGAACGCGGCGGGCTGCTCGGTGTGGCACAGCGCCTCGGCCGCCGCCATCTTCATCGGCTGCTGCTCGAACATCAGCTTGCCCTGCACGTCACCGGTGATCGCGAGCCCGGTGAACGCGGCGACGCCCACCCACGTGCCGAACTTGACCGACGCGCGCCACACCGGGCCGTCGTCACCACGCCGCCACAGGTGCCACGCGGCGACGCCCACCAGGAACGTCCCGGCGACGGCGAACGCGCCGAACACCGTGTGCGGGAACGCGGCCAGCGTGGTGTTGTTGCCCAGCACGGCCCAGATCGACGTCAGCCGCGGCCGGCCGTCGACCAGCTCCACGCCGACCGGGTGCTGCATCCACGAGTTCGCGGCCAGGATGAAGTACGCCGACGCGATCGTGGCCAGCGAGAACGCCCACACGCAGGCCAGGTGGACCTTCTTCGGCAGGCGGTCCCAGCCGAAGATCCACAACCCGAGGAACGTCGACTCGACGAAGAACGCGACCAGGCCCTCCATCGCCAGCGGCGCGCCGAACACGTCCCCGACGAAGCGCGAGTAGGCGCTCCACGTCATGCCGAACTGGAACTCCTGCACGATGCCGGTGACCACGCCCATCGCGAAGTTGATCAGCAGCAGCTTGCCCCAGAACTTGGTCATCGCCAGGTACTTGCGATCACCCGTGCGCACCCACGCGGTCTGCATCACCGCCACCAGCAGCGAGAGCCCGATGGTCAGCGGCACCATCAGGAAGTGGTAGACGGTGGTGATGCCGAACTGCCACCGTGCCAGGTCGAGGACGTCCACGGATCGACCGTAGGTCCGGACCGGGGGTCGGCCTCAGGTACGACGGTCCCCCAGGACCCGGGACCAAGGTCCCGGTGTGCGTCGTCACGTCCGGCCCGGACGGGCGCACGGGGTACTATGTGGACGCCAGAGGGGAGTAGTTCCCCCGGGTCACCACGACCGGGGCGAGAGGATCGACATACTGGTCCGCCTTGCGCGGACCCGGTCCCTCACCCGTGCTCCGGATTTCCGGGGACGGGCGAACGAGACCTCCGGCCGGGCAGTGCACCACGCCCGGTCGGGGTCGTGCTGCCTCCGTCCGGGACCGTTTCGGACGTCGGAGGTTCCCGTGGCACCTGAACTCATCGCGCTGGCGACGGCTTTCGCCATCGTCTTCCTGGCCGAGCTGCCGGACAAGACCATGGTCGCCACGCTGGTCCTCACCACCCGGTACCGCGCGTGGCCGGTGTTCGCCGGGGTCACGGCGGCGTTCGCGATCCAGTGCGTGGTGGCCGCGACGTTCGGCGGCGTGCTCACCCTGCTGCCCGACCGGGTGGTCGCGGCCGTGGTCGCGGTGCTGTTCGGCGTCGGGTCGTTCCTGCTGCTCAAAGAGGGTTTCTCGAAGGACGGCGACGAGGGCGGCGCGTCCGCCGACGGCCCTGGCCAGGTGACGTTCTGGCGCGCCGCGCTCACGTCGTTCGGCGTCCTGTTCGCCGCCGAGTGGGGCGACGCCTCGCAACTGGCCACCGCCGCCCTGTCCGCCCGCTACGCCAGCCCGGTGTTCGTCGGCCTGGGCGCGTTCCTGGCCCTGGTCACCGTCGCCGCCATCGCGGTCCTGCTGGGCCGCAAGATCGCCACCCGCATCCCGACCCACCTGATCCAGCGGGTGAGCGGCTTCGTGTTCGCCGCGTTCGCCCTGGTCGCCCTGTGGCAGGCGATCTCGGGTTGACCACAGGTCCCTGACCAGCCATGGCCGCCGCATCGTCCTCACCGAGGAGGGCCACCTCGAAGTCCATCCGGCCGAATCCGACTCGACGCCCCGCCAGTCCGGCTGAACGATGACGGTCAGCGCAACGCGTCAGCGACCTCCTGGGCCGCCCGCACGACGTGGGGCCCCACCACGTCACCGTCCAGCTTCTCCAGGGCCACCACGCCCACGCTGGCCCGCAATCCGGGCACGCCGCGCACCGGCGCCGCCACCCCGAACGCGCCCGGCTGCAACTCGCCCGTCGAGTTGACCCACTGCCGCCCCTCCGGCGACAGCCCGATCGCCTTGCCCGCCGCGCCCCGGTGCACGGGGTGGCGCGACCCGACCCGGTACGCCACGTGGTACGCCGTCCACGACGGCTCGACCACGGCCACCGCTTGCGCCTCGCTCCCGTCGGCCACCGTCAGGTGCGACGTCGCGCCCACCGTCTCCGCCAACGTCCGCAACGCGGGCTGAGCGGCCAGGCGCAGCTGCGGCAGCACGTTCGACGCCAGCCGCAGCACGCCGAGCCCGAGCCGCACCTTCGACCCCTCGCGCCGCACCAGCCCCCGCGACTGCAACGGCACCAGCAGCCGGTACACCGCCGCCCGCGACGCGCCGATGGCCGCCGCCAGCTCGCTGATCGACGGCGCCTCCGACTCGGCGTCGGCCACCGCCTGGAGCAGGGCCAGACCCCGCTCCAGGGTCAGCGAGCTCTCCTTCGACGCGGGCGCCGGGAGCCGGCCGCGGGGATCGGGTCTGACCACGCTCTACCTCTCGTCGGCGGGCACGACCGTGCCGACCACCTCGGCCAGCCCGACGACCGAGCCGCCCTCACCCGGAGCCGTCGCGGTGATCCGCACCGTGTCGCCGTCCTCCAGGAACGTCCGCTCGCCGTCGTCGAGCACCACCGGCTCCGTCCCGCCCCAGCTCAGCTCCAGGAAGGAGCCGCGCTCGTCGCGGGCCGGGCCGGACACGGTGCCCGACGCGATCAGGTCGCCCGGCCGAACGGTAGCGCCGTTCACCGACAGGTGCGCGAGTTGTTGCGCGAACGTCCACGACATCTCGCGGAACGGCGGCCGGGACACCACGGTGCCGTTCCACTCGACCTCCAGGTCGATGTCCAGGCCCCACGCCCGGTCCTCGACCAGGTACGGCAGCACGTCGTTGCCCAACGGCGGCGGCGACACGCGGGCCACCGCGAACGCCTCCAGCGGCGTGATCCACGCCGAGACCGACGTGGCGAACGACTTGCCCAGGAACGGGCCCAGCGGCTGGTACTCCCACGCCTGGACGTCCCGCGCGGACCAGTCGTTGACCAGCGCCACGCCGAAGACGTGGTCGACCGCCTGGTCGGGCGTCAGCCGCGACGCGACCGGCCCGCCGCAGACGAACCCGACCTCGGCCTCGATGTCCAACCGCCCCGTCGGCCCGAACACCGGACCGGCCGACGACCGCCGCTGCCCGTGCGGCCGGACGACCGGCGTGCCGGACACGACCACCGTCCCGGCCCGGCCGTGGTAGCCGACGGGCAGGTGCGTCCAGTTCGGCAGCAGGGCCTCGCCGTCGGGCCGGAAGATCCGGCCGACGTTCTCCGCGTGGTGGCGCGAGGAGTAGAAGTCCACGTAGTCGGCCACGGTGAACGGCAGCACGGCGCCGTCCAGCCCGACCAGCTCCGCACCGCGCGGCGCGGACGTGGCCGAGACGATCTCGACCAGCCGCGCCCGCAGCTCGCTCCACGTGGGCCGGCCGGCCGCCAGCAGGGCGTCCAGCGTGCCCGTCGCCACCAGGGGCTCCAGCCGCTCGCCCAGGGACAGTCCCCGCAGCGGCAACGCCCGGTCGCCCACCCGCACCGCGACACCGCCGGGCACGACGCCGTAGGGCAGCGTCTGCGGCCCGAACGGCTCGTCGGCGGTGAACGCGGGGTCCTCGATCCAGCTCACAGCAGACCCAGCTCCTCCAGGTCGGCGATCGGCTCGTCCAGCGAGCACGACCCGTAGGAGGCGAACACGCCGCGCACCGCGTGCGCGGCCTGGTCGGACAGCCCGTTGGCCTCTTCGCCCAACGCGACCGCGTCCGTGCTGGCCAACGCCTCGCGCACGTCACCGCCGGACAGCGAACGCGCGGTCGCCACCAGCAGGTTGAGGAACCCGTGGTGGGTGAACCCGGTATCGGCGTCCGTGCGCCGCACGGCGTGGTGCAGGCCCGCGGTCGCCTTGAAGGCCACACCGCCGCCGCTCACCACGGCCAGGAAGTCGGCGACCTCGTCGACGCTCGGGAAGTTCTCCTTGCTGACCCCGCCGCAGCGCAGCTTGGGCCAGCTGCCGTGCTCGATGACGCGGCGCACGCCGTCCAGCCACTCGGCGCCGCCCCGGCGGGGCTCGACGACGCGGATGACGTCCTCGGGCACGAACTCCGAGACGCGTTCGAGCCACACCTCGTCCACATCGGACGGGGCCGGCATCTCGACCATCCGCAGCGCCAAGAGCTCACTGCGGGACTCGACGATCGACACGGCCTTGGGCACACCTCCCAGACCCGTGTCGATGACCAGCGACAGGGCCACCGGCTTCACCGGCTTGACCTTGATCAGCTCGGTGATGAGCTCGGCGAGTCGCGAGGCGGGGCACAGGAAGAGACCGACCGCACCGGCCCATTCCCCGGCACGTGCGTCGAGGTGGCCGCGGACCGCGTCGGGCATTGATGCGCTGCCCGGCGGGAACAGTGCGGCGTCGTCGACAAGCCTCGCGAGCAGGGGCGGAGTGCCGCGTGGACCGGGCGCACGGAGTTCGAAGGCGCTTGACACGGCTGACACGCTAGTGGCGTACCGGTCAATGAACAAAGATGTCCGACTATCGAACGCCCGGAGTGAACCATGGCGTACTACCGCCAGGTGGGTGAGATCCCCCGAAAGCGCCACACGCAGTTCCGCACACCGGAGGGCGGTCTGTACGCGGAAGAGCTCATGGGGGTCGAGGGCTTCTCGGCCGATTCGGCGCTGCTCTACCACCGCCACCTGCCGACCGCGATCGTCGACGCGGTCACCGTCGAAGAGGCGCGCGGCGCGTTGACGCCGAACCTCCCGCTCAAGCCGCGGCACTTCAAGACACCGGCGTTGACCTGGGACTCCTCCGACGTCGACGCGGTCACCGGCCGGCGCACGCTGTTCGGCAACGCCGACGTGGTCATCGGTTTCGTAACCGCCACCGCGCCCAGTCCGCTGTACCGCAACGCGGCCGGCGACGAGCTGCTGTACGTGCGGTCGGGCGAGGGCGTGGTGGAGACGATCTACGGCGCGTTGCCGGTCGCCGAGGGCGATTACGTGGTGCTGCCGACGTCGTGCACGTACCGCGTGGTGCCGTCCGGACCCATGGACGTCCTGGTCCTGGAGGCCTCGGGACACATCGGACCGCCGAAGCGGTACCTGTCGGCCAAGGGCCAGTTCCTGGAGCACTCGCCGTACTGCGAGCGCGACGTCCGGGGGCCCGCGGAGCCGTTGCTGGTGGACGGCGAGGACGTGGAGGTGCTCGTCCGGCACCGCGCGGGCCTCACCCGGTTCACCTACGCCAACCACCCGTTCGACGTCGTCGGCTGGGACGGCTGCCTGTACCCGTGGGTGTTCAACATCCGCGACTTCGAGCCGATCACGGGCCGCGTGCACCAGCCGCCGCCGGTGCACCAGACGTTCGAGGGGCCGAACTTCGTGGTGTGCTCGTTCGTGCCGCGCAAGGTCGACTACCACCCGTTGGCCATCCCGGTGCCCTACAACCACGCCAACGTGGACTCGGACGAGCTGATGTTCTACGTCGGCGGGAACTACGAGGCGCGCAAGGGCTCGGGGATCGGCATCGGGTCGCTGTCGCTGCACCCGGCGGGCTGCACGCACGGGCCGCAGCCGGGCGCGGTCGAGGCGTCGCTCGGCCTGGACCACTTCGACGAGACCGCGGTCATGGTCGACACCTTCCGGCCGCTGGACCTCGGCGAGGCCGCGCTGGCGACCGAGGACCCGAAGTACGCCTGGTCGTGGGCACGCCGGGGTCCTGACCTGGGTTGATCGACCCTTGTCGGTGCCGACCTCTACCGTCTGCCGGCATGGACGCACGAGCGCTTCTGGAGCAGGCCCCGGACGGCCAGGTGGCGAGCAGCGCCACCCGGCTGGCGGGGTCCTCCGGGTGGCAGGGGACGGGTCGCGGTGACACCGCCCTGTGGGGTCTGTGCAAGGGCAGCGGCAAGAACCCGTACCAGGTGTGCGTCGACCTGGGTGACCGGGCGACGAAGTGCTCGTGCCCGTCGCGCAAGTTCCCGTGCAAGCACGCGTTGGCGTTGCAGCTGCGGGACGTGCGCGAGCCGTTCCCCGTGGCGGAGACGCCGGACTGGGTGGCGGAGTGGCTGGCCCGTCGCCGCTCCTCCGCTGCCGCTGCTCCGGACGACTCGAGGTCGTCGTCGTCGCAGTCGCCGTCGCCCGAGGCGGTCGAGCGGCGGGCCAAGGCCAAGGAGAAGACGGCCCTGGCCAGGCAGGACGCGGTGCGCGCCGGGGTCGCGGGCCTGGTCGACTGGCTGGGCGACGTGGCCGGCGCGGGCCTGGCGGGGCTGCCCGCGCGGGACGCGGCGTGGTGGCACTCGATCCAGGCGCGGATGGTGGACGCGCAGGCCAAGGGGCTGGCGTCGGCGGTGGACGAGGTGCGCGGGATCGTGGCGGCGGGCGGGCCGCGGTGGGCGCACGACGCGGCGGACCGGTTGGGTGGGCTGCACCTGTTGGCGCGACTGTCGTCATCACCTGATCCAGTGATCCGCCGCCGGTTGGGGTTCTCCGTGACCGAGGAGGAGGTGCGCGCCGGTCCGGGCTGGTCGGACCAGTGGGCGCCGTTGCTGAAGGTGGAGAGCGACGACGGCCTGGTGCGGACCGTGCGGCAGTGGGCGTGGGGGCGTTCGCACGGCTGGGTGGTGGCGGTGCGGCACGTCGGTGGCGGGGGCCGCCCCGCGCCGCCGTTGACGCACGGGGTGCAGGTGCAAGGGGTGTTGCACCCGTACCCCGGCGTCCCGCCGCACCGGGTCGCGGTGGGTGAGCCGCTGGCGGAGCGGCCACCGGAGCCGGTGCCCGCGCCGGCCTCGTGGCGTGCCGCGCTGGCCGGCCTCGAAGAGCACCTGAGAGCCGACCCGTGGCAACGCCTCCACCCGCTGGGGTGCGCGTCGGTGCGGGTCACCGAGGACAGCGGGCAACTGGTCGACGCGGAGGGCCGCGGTGTCCAGGTCCGGAACGACCTGGCGCTGGACCAGGCGTTGGCCCTGACGGGCGGCGACCACTTCGACGCGTGGGGCCTGTGGAACGGCCGCGAACTGCGCCTGGGCGCCGTCGCCACACCAGGCGGAGCACCGGAGGTGGTGGGATGATGATCACGCAGGCAACACGGCACCTCCCCCAACACGATCGGGTGATCATCGCCCGAAAATGTACGGAAACACCGTTACCACCCCTCGGTTGCATACGAGGAACCGCGACCCACCAACCCCACCCCGCCGCCCACCGTCCCTTCCAACCCACCACCCTCCGCCCCCTCCGACCCACCACTTTCCGACCCCTCCGACCCAGCACCCTCCGCCCCCTCCGACCCAGCACCCTCCGCCCCCTCCGACCCAGCACCCTCCGATTCGGCACCCTCCGATTCGGCACCCTCCGACCGGCCACCGCCTCGACCGCACCACCCACGACGGGCGGCCGGCCATGACCCTCCAAGCCGAATGGGACGAGGCCGTCCAAGCGGCCCTGATCGGCGCCCACCGCGCGGGCACGACGCCGACCGCCCTGCTGGACCGCGTCGCCGCCCTGGGCGTAGCCGCGCACGGCGCCCAACTCCCGCCGCCCGTCGACACCCCGCCACTGCCCGCCGCCCCCGCGTCCGACGACGTACGCGCCCACCCGCCGGCCAGGTCCGTGCTGGTCCAGATCCTGGCCCTGGACGACCAGGTGCTGCTCACGGAGTGGTGTGGCATGGCCAAGTCGGCACGCGTCGTCGCCGACCACCGCGAGCTGCCCGCGTTGCTGGGACTGGGCACCGCGCACCCCGGCCTGCGCCCCGCCGTGTCCGCCGTCCTCGGCGCCCGCGGTCGGTGGCTGGCGACCATCCGCCCGGCCTGGGCCTGGGCCGCGACCGGCGTGGTCGCGGAGGAGATCGACCTCGACGAGGCCCTCGACCTGCCCGGCACGTCTCGCCTCGCCGCCCTGCGCCGCGCCCGCAACCAGGATCCGGTGGGAACGCGGGCGTTCCTGGCCGCGCAGTTCGAGGTCCAGCGCCGTGCCACCGACCGCCAGGTGCTGGTCAGCGCCCTGGAGGCGGGCCTCGGCCCGGACGACGAACCGCTCCTCGAACGCGCGCTGGACGACCGCGCGATCGGCGTGCACGACGAGGCGTTGCGGCTCCTGCGCACCTTGCCGACGTCCCACCTGGCCGAACGCGCCGCCGAACGCCTGCACCGCGGCCTGTGGCTGACCGCGGACGGTTTCGACGTGCAGACCGACGAGCTGTGGACCGAGACCGCGCCGGACCTGGACGAGGCCCGTGACCTGCTGAAAGACGGTTCCGAGGCGGGTATCGCGGGTCGGCTGCGCGGTGCGGCGGCGAGCGTGCCGCCGCAGCACTGGACCGGTCGGCTGGACACCGACGACGAGGGTGCCGCCGCCGAACTCGCGCGCGGCCCGTGGGCGAGTTCGCTGCTGCGCGGCGTGGCGCAGAACCTGAAGCTCGCCGACGACGCCCGGCCGTGGGCCGTCGCGGCGACCCGGTCGTTGACCGGCATGGAGCAGCTGGAGATGCTCGGCGGCCTGCCCGCCGAGCTGGCCGCGCGCACCGTGGTCGAGGTGTCGCGGCAGTGGAACTACGACCTGCTGGACCACGCGTGCTCGCAGTTGCCCGCGCCGTGGGGCGCGCAGGCCACCGCAGACCTGCTCGAACGCTACGCCGGGATGCGCGACCCGAGGTGGCGCGCCGGTCGGCCGCCCGCGGTGCTGCTGGCCAGGGGTGACGCCGAGGTCCTCGGCACGAACTGGGCCCGCATCACCGAGCGCTGGCCCGAGCACACCGTCGAACTCGACGTCCTGCGCCTGCGGATGCAGCTGCGCGAGGCGTTCAACCACCGGGAGGAAAGCCAGTGACCACCGAATCCGTGCTGCGGCCCGCCGCGGAACAGCAGTACGCCGCCGAGCTCGTGGCCCTGGCGGCGGCGGACGACCGGCCCCGTCCGCCGCGGTGGCGGATGTCGCCGCAGGCAGTGGTCACCTACGTGCTCGGCGGCAAGCTCCCGGACGGCACCGTGATCACCCCGAAGTACGTCGGCGACCGGCGGTTGGTCGAGATCGCCGTCGGCACGCTGGTCACCGACCGGGCGTTGTTGCTGATCGGGGTGCCCGGCACGGCGAAGTCGTGGCTGTCCGAGCACATCGCGGCGGCGGTGAGCGGCAACTCGACGCTGGTCGTGCAGGGCACCGCGGGCACGGGCGAGGACCAGGTCCGCTACGGCTGGAACTACGCGCGGTTGATCGCCGAGGGGCCGTCCGAGGCGGCGGTGGTGGCGAGCCCGGTGATGACGGGGATGCGCGAGGGCGCGGTCGTCCGGGTCGAGGAGCTGACCCGGATGCCCGCCGAGGTGCAGGACTCGTTCATCACGATCCTGTCCGAGAAGACGTTGCCGGTCCCGGAGCTGGGCATCCAGGTGCAGGCGGTGCCCGGTTTCACCGTGATCGCCACCGCGAACGACCGCGACCGCGGCGTGAACCAGATGTCGTCGGCGCTCGCCCGGCGCTTCAACACCGTCGTGCTGCCGCCGCCCGCGACCGAGGACGACGAGGTGCAGATCGTGTCGGCGCGCGCCGCCCAGCTCGGTCGGGCGTTGCAGCTGCCCGCCGAGCCGCCGGCGTTGGAGGAGGTGCGCCGGGTGGTGCGGATCTTCCGCGAGCTGCGCAACGGGTCCACTGTGGATGGTCGAACGCAGCTGAAGAAGCCGAGCGGCAGCCTGTCGACGGCCGAGGCGATCTCGGTGGTGACCAGCGGCATGGCGTTGGCCGGGCACTTCGGCGACGGCTCGATCACCGCCGACGAGCTGGCGTCCGGCCTGCTCGGCGCGGTGGTGAAGGACCGGGTGTCGGACGCGGCGGCGTGGCAGGAGTACCTGGAGGCGGTGGTGAAGGAGCGCGCCGAGTGGCGTGACCTGTACCGGGCGTGCCAGGACATGGTGGGCTGATGGCACGCGACCAGCCCTTGCCCGACCGGGTGACGTTGCTCGGGATCAGGCATCACGGTCCGGGTTCGGCGCGGATGGTCGAAGCGGCGTTGGCGGCTCTGCGGCCGGAGGTGGTCCTGATCGAGGGACCACCGGAGGGTGACGCCCTGTTGCCGCACGTGCCGAGCTTGACGCCGCCGGTGGCGTTGCTGCTGCACGACGAGGCGGAGCCGGCGCGGGCCGCTTTCTGGCCGTTCGCCGAGTTCTCGCCGGAGTGGCGGGCGATGACGTGGGCGCACGCCAACGGCGTCCCGGTGCGGTTCTTCGACCTGCCGGCCGCCGCCTCCCTGGCCGACCCCGAAACGCCCGACACACCGGAAACGCCCGACACACCCGACTCCCCCGCCTCCCCCGCTTCCCCGAAAGCGGCGCTCGACCCGCTCGGCACGTTGGCCGAGGCGGCGGGCTTCGACGACCCGGAGCGCTGGTGGGAGGACGTGGTCGAGCACCACACCGACCCGCGTGACCTGGCCGAGGCGGTCGCGGAGGCGATGGGCGCGTTGCGGGAGGAGTTCGCCGACCAGGTGGACGCCCGCACGTTGCGCCGGGAAGCCGCGATGCGGCAGAACGTCCGGCAGGCGTTGAAGGACGTCGAGGGTCCGATCGCGGTGGTGGCCGGCGCGTGGCACGTGCCCGCGCTGCGCACCCTGCCGCCCGCGTCGGTCGACGCCGCGGCGCTGAAGGGCTTGCCGCGCAAGAAGGTGTCGGGGACGTGGGTGCCGTGGAGCCACGGTCGGCTGGCCGCGTCGTCCGGTTATGGCGCGGGGATCGCTTCGCCGGGGTGGTACGCGCACTTGTGGGAGTGCGCCGAACGCGGCGACGCGGTGCCGCGCTGGTTCGCGAAGGCGTGCGGGGTGTTGCGGGCGGAGGACCTGCCCGCGTCGACGGCGAGCGCGGTGGAGGCGGTGCGGCTGGCGGACGCGTTGGCGGCGATGCGCGGGCGGCCGTCGCCGGGGCTGTCGGAGGTGATGGAGGCGTCGCTGGCGGTGTTGTGCGGCGGTGACGCGACCCCGCTCCGCCTGGTGCACGAGCAGTTGGTGGTCGGTGAGCGGTTGGGCGAGGTGGGCGACGACGTCCCGACGTCACCGCTGGCCGCGGACCTGGCGCGGTTGCAGCGCCGCTTGCGCATGCCAGCCAGTGCGGCGATCAAGCCGATGCGCTTCGACCTGCGCAAGGACACCGATCGTGAACGCTCGAAGTTGTTGCGGCGCTTGGAGGTTCTCGACGTCCCGTGGGGCACGCCGGACACGACCCGGACCCTGGGCACGTTCGCCGAGGCCTGGCAGCTGCACTGGCGGCCGGAATTCGCGGTCGCGCTGGCCGTCGCGGCACGGCACGGCACGACGGTCGAGTCGGCCGCGCGGACCGTGCTGATCGCCCGTGCCGACGCGGCCACCCGGGTCGTCGACGCCGCCGAAGCGTTGAGCCGGGCCGTGGGCTGCGAGATCCCGGAGGCCGTCGCCGCGTCCCGCCAAGCACTGGACCGCTGCGCCGCCGCCGCGACCGACGCCCTGGAACTCCTGGCCGCCCTACCGGATCTCGCGACCACCGTCCGCTACGGCTCGGTGCGCGGCACGGACCCGGAGCTGCTTCGCGTTGCCCTGCACGGTTTGCTCGCGCGCGGCGCGGTCGGCCTGCCGCTGGCGTGCCGGGGCGTGGACGAGGACACGGCGGAACGCGCGGTCAAGGCGGTCGAGGGCGCGGACGACGCGGTGCGCCTGGCCGCCGACGACGAGCACCGCGAGACGTGGCAGCGCGCGCTGGAGTCGCTGGTCGCGATGCCCGACGCGCACGGCCTGCCCACCGGCCGCGCGACGCGCCTGCTGTGGGAGACGGGGGTCCTGGACTCCGACGCGGTGGCCACCCGCCTGCACCGCGCGGTCTCGCTGGCTGCCGGTGCGACCGCGTTCGTGGCGGGCTTCCTGCGTGGCTCGGCTGCCCTGCTCACCGCTGATCCACGCCTGTTCGGCGTCGTGGACGAGTGGCTGACCGGTCTGTCCGGGGCGGATTTCGCCGCCGCGCTGCCGCTCCTGCGCCGGGCGGTGGGTGATTTCAGCCCGGCGGAGCGTCGGATGCTCGGCGACCGGGTCAAGGGCTCGGCGGCGGGTGGGGCGGTGGCGTCGGGTGACTGGGACGAAGAGCTCGCGGCGCGGCTTGTCGGGCACGTGCGCGATCTGCTGGAAGCGGGAGTGCGGGCGGGAACGGGGATGCGGACGGGAGTGGGGACGGGAACGGGGATGGCGGCGGGGGCGGGGGTGTGACGGGGGTGGTTGGTCGGGGCTTCCTCATGTTTTAACCGAGGGCCGGTAACAGTGTTTCCGTACATTTTCGGGCGATGATCACCCGATGGTGTGACAGAGGGCCCTGGGGTGGCCCGGATGGGCGGGTGGGCGCGTGACGCAGGACATCGCGGTCGAGCGGCAGCGGCGGTGGCGGTTGTTGTTGGGTGGGGCGGCGGGGGATCTCGGTGCCCTCGGCGAGGACGACCAGCGGCGGGACTCCGCGTTGACCGGGTTGTACGGCGGTGGGGATCCGGTGGACGCCGGGGGCAAGCGCAGCGCCGGGTTGGGCGGGTCCTCACCGGTGTTGCACCGGTGGTTGGGCGATGTCCGCACGTACTTCCCCAGCTCGGTCGTCCAAGTGATGCAGAAGGACGCGGTCGAGCGGTTGGGCCTGCGCCAGTTGCTCCTCGAACCCGAGCTGCTCTCGAGCGTCGAGCCGGACGTGAGCCTGGTCGGCACGCTGGTCTCCCTCTCCCGCGCCATCCCGGAACGCACCCGCGAGACCGCGCGGGCCGTGGTGCGCAAGGTGGTCGAGGACATCGAGCGCAAGCTCGCCGACCGCCTCCTGGCCGCCGTGCACGGCGCGATCGACCGGTCCCGCCGCACCAGCCGCCCGCGGCTGTCCGACGTCGACTGGAACCGCACGATCCGCAAGAACCTGCGCCACTACCAGCCCGACCAGCGCACGGTGATCGTGCAGGACCTGGTCGGTAACAGCAGGCGCAGCCGCCAGGCCTCGCTGCGGGACGTGATCCTGCTGGTCGACCAGTCCGGCTCGATGGCCGAGTCGGTCGTCTACTCCGCCGTGCTCGGCGCCTCGCTGGCCTCGCTGAAGGCCGTCGACACGAAGCTGGTCGTGTTCGACACCGAGGTGGTCGACCTGACCGAGCAGCTCAAGGACCCGGTCGACCTGCTGTTCGCCACCCAGCTGGGCGGCGGCACGGACATCAACCGCGCCGTCGCCTACGGCCAGTCGCTGGTCCGCCGCCCGACGGACACGGTGATGGTGCTGATCAGCGACCTGTACGAGGGGGGTGTGGCGCGGGAGTTGCAGCGGCGGGTGCGGGAGTTGGTGCAGAGCGGGGTGACGGTGGTGGTGCTGCTCGCGCTGTCCGACAGCGGCACGCCCGCCTACGACCACGAACTGGCCGCGAAGCTGTCCGAGCTGGGCGCGCCCGCGTTCGCCTGCACCCCGGACCGGTTCCCCGACCTGCTGGCGACGGCGTTGCGCCGCGAGGACGTCGCCGCGTGGGCCGAGCAGAGCGGCATCCCGGTCGGTCGCTAGGTCCGGCCGCTAAGACCTCGGCAGCCGGGCCGTCACCGGATGACGACCCGGCCCAGCGTCATGAACGGCGCGCCGCGGGTCAGCACCACCGCCCGGCCGCGCGGGTCGGGTCCGGCCAGCCACACCCGGCCGCCCCGGTGGATGTTCTCGCGGACGCGTTCGGGGATCTCGGCCAGCCGCAGGAACGTCCGGTCGGAGCCCTCCGTCTCCAGGTACGTCTGCCGCCCGACGCGCGTGCGCCCCGGCACGAAGCGCACCGGGACGGCGTGCCGGGGGTAGGCGTCGAGCAACCGCCGCAGGGCGCGGCGGGAGAAGAAGTGCCGCAGCCCGGGCACGGCGAACTCCACGCACAGCGGGGTGAGCAGGAACACCCAGCGCGACCCGACCCACTCCGACACGACCCACAGCGTCAGCAGGGCGAACAACGCCAGCCCGATGAACCCGACCGCGCGGCGATCCGCACTGGTCAGGCACTTGTCCACCCAAGCCTCGCCCACCACCGCTCCCAGCAAACCAGATGTCCACCCCGGGGGTGCCCGAACAGATGATCAGCAAACTCACCGTCGCACGACCTTCGCCGGGAACAGCTTCGGCACGCCGCGGAACGTGACCACGGTGTTCCCGGCGCGGTCGGGTGCGACGACCCACGCCCGCCGGTGCCGGTTGATCCGCCCGCGGACGACGGGTCCGGCGCTCACGTCCAGCACCAGGGGCCGGGGTCCGTGCACGACGAGCAGCCCGCCGCGCCAGTGGACGCGCACGTAGACCCACGCGTGCTCGCCGAGCACCCCGGGCAACGACTGCCGCCGCGTCAGCCCGTAGCCGAGCACCAGCGCGGAGAACAGCAGCAGCACGAGCGGCAGGGTGGAGGACACGGGGAACACGAAGATCAGCGCGAGTTGCAGCACGAACGCGAGCGCGCCGACCACGACCCAGCCGAACGCCCGCCGGCCGGCGATCTCCACGCAGTACCGGGTCCACCGGTCGTCGAGGGCCGCGCCCCCGGTGGACGGCTTGTTCGGCACGACCACGAGCCACCTCCGCCAGGCGAGCC
This sequence comes from Actinosynnema sp. CA-299493, assembly GCF_050946825.1. Lineage (NCBI taxonomy): Bacteria > Bacillati > Actinomycetota > Actinomycetes > Pseudonocardiales > Pseudonocardiaceae > Actinosynnema > Actinosynnema sp. CA-299493. The sequence continues at coordinate 105,713 of NZ_CP191993.1, read as the reverse complement.
AAGGTTACGACGAACGCGCGGCCCGTCGAATCGGCCAACCGGACCGTTCCGCCGGCCGACCGGACCGCTTCACCGGACCGTGCCGCAGGACCGGTCAGCGCCCGTTCCGAAGACCTGTTCCGCGTCCCGTTCCGCGGACCCGTTCGGCACGGCCGCGACCGACCCCCTAACCTGCGTGAACCACTCCGGCCCGGCGAGATTCCCGGTAAGCCGGAGGTGGAACTACCGCCGCAGCGCTCCGTCAAGTTAGGCTGCCCTAAGTTGGGAGGTGAGCGGGTGAACGAGACACGTCGACCGCCTGCGCCGCATCCGGCGGAGCGGGCCCGCACGATCGCCGCCCGTGGTGGGCGCGCGGCCCTGCTGCCGTCCGGTGGCACGGAGAACCGGATCACCCCGGTGCTGCACCACGTCCACCCGAACGGTGACGCGACGGTGGTGCTGCCCGACGGGCACCCGCTGGTCGAGGCCGCGCGCGGGACCGAGGTGACCGCGATGCTGGAGCTCGCCGACCAGGCTCCCGTGCAGCTGCGCGAACCGGTCCGGGGCCTGCTGTGGATCACCGGTTGGCTGCGCACGCTCACGCCCGGTGAGGCGCGCGAGGCGAGCATCGAGGTCGCCGAGGCGCGTCCGGACCCGCGGCTGCTCGACGTCGGGCACGGCGCGTCGGCGCTGCGGCTGTCGCCCGCGTCGCTGGTGGTGGCCGACGCCGAGGGCACCACGTCGTTGCGGCCGGAGTCGTTCGCGCAGGCGGAGCCGGACCCGTTCGCCGCGCACGAGGACCACTGGCTGCGCCACCTGGAGCTGTCGCACCGGGACGTGGTGGGCCTGCTCGCCCAGCACCTGCCGGTCGACCTGCGGGGCGGTCACGTCCGCCCGCTCGGCCTGGACCGCTTCGGCCTGCGGCTGCGGGTGGAGATGTCGGACTCCGACCACGACGTGCGGATCGCGTTCTCCCGGCCGGTGGGCACGGCGCAGGAGCTGGCCGGGGAACTGCGTCGCCTGATGGGCTGCCCCTTCCTGGCGCAGCGCCGTTAACGTACGCGGGTGACCGAAGACCTCCGGACGCGCCGCGGCTACCGGCTGGAACTGCTGCTCGTCTTCGCCGTGACGCTCGGGCTGTCCGGCGTGCGCAGCCTGGTGCGGCTGCTGGACAGCCTGCTGCAACCCGTGCCGCTGAACGAGCAGAAGGTCGCGATCAACGTCCCGCAGGCGCGGTTCGACCTGCTGGACCTGATCGCGCAGCTGCTCGGTGTCGTGCAGCTGGCCGCGTGGGGCGGGCTGGGCCTGTACCTGCTGTGGCAGGGCGGCATCAAGCTGAAGGCGCTCGGCCTGGACCGCACGCGCGTCGGGCCGGACGCGCTGGGCAGCCTCGGGTTGGCGGCCGTGATCGGCGTTCCGGGGCTGGTCTTCTACCTGGTCGCGTGGAACCTGGGGCTGAACCTGGCCGTGCTGCCGTCCACGTTGGACTCCTCGTGGTGGCGCGGCGTGGTGCTGGTGCTGTCCGCCGTGGGCAACGCGTGGGCGGAGGAGGTGCTGGTCGTCGGGTACTTCATCACCCGGCTGCGGCAGCTCGGGTGGCGGGAGAACACGGCGTTGCTGGCCAGCGCGGTGCTGCGCGGCTCGTACCACCTGTACCAGGGGTTCGGCGGGTTCATCGGCAACGTGGTGATGGGCTTGGTGTTCGGCAAGGTGTGGCAGCGCACGAACCGGTTGTGGGTGCTGGTCGTGGCGCACGCGCTGCTCGACGTGGTCGCGTTCGTCGGCTACGCGCTGGTGCGCGGTCACGTGTCCTGGTTGCCCTGAGTCCGCGCATCGCCTGAGCGTTCAACTCGGGTGTTCCGAACGTAGGACACGCGCGTTCTGAACGTAGGACACGCGCGTTCTGGAGGTAGGACTCTCGCGGGTCAGTGGACGAGGAGGAAGCGGGAGGTGGTGCGGGCGGCGGCGGCGATCACGGTGCGGGCCGCGCCGGCCGAGTCGAGCAGGGCCGGGTCGAGGTCGGTGACGCGGAGGGCGGCGTTCTCGGCGATCCGGGCGGCCGGTTCCGCCAGGGCCGCGGCGAAGGCCAGCCGGCCGGCGACCTCCTCCGGTGTGCCGGTGGCGTCCTGGGCCAGGCGGGCGCCCAGCTCGGCCAGGCCGACGCCACCACCGCGGATCACGCCCTCGCGCACCGCGCTGTCCACGGCGCGCACCGCGCGCCGCACCCGGTCCACCTCACCGGCGGCGGCCCGGATGAGCGCGGCGGTGTCGCCGGCGGCCGACGTGGGCCCGGCCAGCACGACCGTGTCCTGCCCGGTCACCACCACCTTCGCCGCGCGGCCCAACGACGACAGCAGCACCGGGTCGTTGCCCCCGTACAGGTAGTGGATCGTGCCGCCGACCACGCCCCGGAGCCGCTCCGCCTCGTCCGGCCCGGCGGTCACCGCGACCACGTCCCGCGTCTCGGCGATCCTCAGCACCTCGGCGAGCTCCGCGTGCGGCAGCACCTCGCACACCACCAGCAGCGGGCGTCCGCCGAGGTCCAGCCGGTCGAGCGACCGCTGGACGCCGGTCGGCTCGCCGGCGGTCAGCAGCACCCACGCGTCCTCCAGCACCGCCGTGCCGCCGGCGGGGTCCGTCACGAACCGGTCGGACGCGTACCCGCGGTCCAGGCGCAGGCCGCGGTGGACCTCGAACTCCGGCTCGAACCGCTTGCCCTCCTCCACCAGCACGGGTCCGCGCCACCCGGTGCGGGCGGCGACGGCCCCGATCAGCCGGCCGATCGCGGCGTCACCCGAGGCGGCGGTGGCCAGGGCGGGCAGCTCGGCCGGGGCCAACGGCCGCGCCGAGCCGATCAGCTCGGCGGCGCGGGCGGCGGCGGCCGTGACGCCGCGCATCAGCCGCACCGGGTGGTGCCCGTCGCGCATCGCGTCGACCAGCCCGCCGATCGCGGCGCGCGCCACGGCCACCGCCGACGCCGCGCCGTCACCGGCCTCGCGCCGCACCTCCAGCACCAGGTCGCGCACGTACCCCGCGCCGAGCCGGTCGCGCGGGTCGTCCGGCTGGAACGCCGCCACGATCGCCGACGCGTCGGCCAGCTCCACCGGCCTGCGGTCCACGAACACCACGGCGCGGCGGCCCATCGGCCCCAGCGTCCGGCACACCGGTTCGGCGGCGGCCCGGAAACCACGCGCCACCAGCAGCTGCCCGGACGTGTAGGTGGCCGTGCCGCGCGGTCGGCGCCCCGAAGCGGCGCCGGCGCGCGCGATCCGCAGCGGCTGCGACGAGCCGTGCGCGAAGAACTGCGGCGTCTGGTCGGGACGCCGGGCGCGCACCTCGCCCCGCGCGTACTTGAACAGCTCGTCGGCGTCGACCCACCCGTCGCCGTCGAGGTCGGCGGCGCCGCCGGCCAGGCCCTCGATCAGCACGTCGGTGAACAGGGACGCGATCGGCGCGTCCAGCGACAGCGAGTCCTGCTCGAAGGCGTACTCGTAGGCGTTGGACGCGGTCAGCACCACGTACCCCTCGCCGACGTCGTCCAGCACGTCCGTCGCGCCCGCCTTGAACCCCTCCGCGAACGCGCCGCTGAAGCAGCAGTCCAGCACCAGGACCCGCCCGGACGCCCGGCAGTCCTCCAGCTGCTCGTTCAGGAACGAGCGGGGTATCGCGGTGCCCGCGGGCCGGTCCTGCACGGTGTTCGACGCGGCGAAGTACAGCCGCCGCGCGGCCGTGGTCAGGCCGTGGCACGAGAAGTACAGCAGCACCAGGTCGTCGGCCTCGCGCGGCGCGAGCACGTCCTCGACCGCGCGCCGGATCTCGTGATCGGTCCGGTCCCGCAGCACCTCGACCGCGGTGAACCCGCCGACGTCGGGGTCCTCCAGCACGGCGGCGAGCCGTTCCACGTCCTGCTCCGGCGCGCGCAACCGGCTCAGCCGCACGTCCTCGTACTCGCCGGTCGCGACCAACAACGCGTACCGGCCCACCTCACCCCTCGCCCTCGTGCTCGCGCAGCCACGCCTCCAGCAGGGCCTTCTGCGAGCGGGCGTCCACGCCCTCGACGGTGATCTCGGCGTCACGGGTCTTGATCGTCACCTTGCGCGCGCTGCCGCGCTGCACGAACGACGTGACCACGGACGCGACGGCGGCGGCCACCGCGGCGGGCAGCGCGCCGTTGAGCACGAGCTCGGCGACGGTCGCGCCCGCGCCGCTCTTGGAGCCCTCCGGCGACGCGGCCGGCGCGGGCCGCGCGTCGACCTTCGCGCCCCTGACCAGCTCTTGCGACAACTGGCTCGTCGCCGAGGCGGCTCGGCCCGGCGCGTCGACGAACAAGTGGAAGTCCGCCACTGATCCTCCCCCGGTAGACCACGATCATCCCGCAAGCACACCCCCGGACCGGTAGTCCACGTGAGAACGCAACGTTCACAACGTCAAGTAGCTCAAACGTGCAACGAATCACCGTTCTCAAGCCGACATACGATCGACTTTCGCTGGCGAAGGCCACTCAGAGCTGCTGATCCCACCAATCTCGGGTTACCCTCGATCCGTGACTGCGCACATCGCCCAGACCCCGTCCACCGACGGCGAGCCGGTAGCGGCGCCCCGCGTCGACAGCGAAGTCGGCCCCCTGCGCACGGTGCTGCTGCACCGTCCGGGCGCCGAGCTCAAGCGGCTCACCCCGCGCAACAACGACCAGCTGCTGTTCGACGGCGTGCCGTGGGTCGACCGGGCGCAGGAGGAGCACGACGCGTTCGCCGAGCTGCTGCGCGGGCGCGGCGTCGAGGTGCTGCTGCTGGCGGACCTGCTGGTCGACGCGCTGCACGACGACCGGGCCCGGATCGCGGGCATCCACAGCGCGGTCAACGAGCGGCGGCTCGGCATCGACCTGGCCGACGCGCTGCGCTCGCACCTGGCCTCGATCGGCCCCGACCAGCTGGCCACCGCGCTGATGACCGGCATGACGTTCGAGGAGCTGCCCGCCGCCGAGGGCGCGTCGCTGGTGCGCAAGATGCACCACCCGATCGACTTCGCGGTCGATCCGCTGCCGAACCTGCTGTTCACCCGCGACTCGTCGGTGTGGGTCGGCGACCGGGTCGCGATCACGTCGCTGGCGCTGCCCGCCCGCGACCGGGAGACCGCGCTGACCGACCTGATCTACGCCTACCACCCGCGCTTCCGCCGGACCGGCCGCGCCTACGGGGCGCACTCCGCGCCGGTCGAGGGCGGTGACGTGCTGCTGCTCGCGCCGGGCGTGCTGGCGATCGGCGTCGGCGAGCGGACCACGCCGGCGGGCGCGGAGTCGTTCGCCCGGTCCGCGCTGGCCGACGGCCTGGCGCACACCGTGCTGGCGGTGCCGATCACGCAGGAGCGGGCGACCATGCACCTGGACACGGTGTGCACGATGGTCGACCGGGACGCCGTGGTGATGTACCCGGCGGTGCGGGACAACCTGTTCGCCTTCCCCGTGCGGTCCGACGGCGCGGGCGGCGTCGTGGTGGAGGACCGGCGGCCGTTCCTGGAGGCGGCGGCCGACGCGATGGGCATCGACCGGCTGCGCGTGATCGACACCGGCCTCGACCCGGTGACCGCGGAACGCGAGCAGTGGGACGACGGCAACAACACGTTGGCCGTCGGACCCGGCCTGGTCGTGGCCTACGAGCGAAACGTGGAGACGAACGCGCGACTGGAGGACGCGGGCGTCGAGGTGATCCGGATCAGCGGCTCCGAACTGGGCTCCGGTCGCGGCGGCCCGCGCTGCATGTCGTGCCCGATCGACCGCGCACCGCTGGTCTGAACACTCGGAAAGGGTTGCCTAAGCTTTCTTCGGCAACCCTTTCCTAACGTTCACGAAGCCTTACCTGCAATGCATTAAACCCACACTATCGGGTATTCTTCGAGCATGGCTGTCAACTTGAAGAAGATTACCGGCGCGCGTTCCTCGAAGTTCCACGACCTGCTTCAGGAGCAGGTGCGCAACGAGTTCACGGCCTCGCAGCAGTACGTGGCCATCGCGGTCTGGTTCGACGCGAGCGACCTGCCGCGCCTCGCTTCGCACTTCTACAAGCAGTCGCTGGAAGAGCGCAACCACGCGATGATGATCGTGCAGTACCTGATGGACAACGGACTGCCGGTGGCCATTCCCGGTGTGGACGACGTGCGCAACGACTTCGCCGCGCCGCGCGAGCCGGTCGCGCTCGCGCTGGAGCAGGAGAAGAAGGTCACCGAGCAGATCGTCGCGCTCGCCAAGACGGCCCGCGACGAGGGCGACTACATCGGCGAGCAGTTCCTCCAGTGGTTCCTGAAGGAGCAGGTGGAGGAGGTCGCGTCGATGAGCACGCTGCTCACCGTGATCGACCGCGCCGACGGCAACCTGTTCCACGTGGAGACCTTCCTGACCCGCGAGAACGTGGGCGAGGAAGCCGACAACGGCACGCCGCGCGCCGCGGGTGGCACCGTGTAGACCGGCCCCGCCGACAGCGAACGACGCCCGTCACCGGTGGAGGTGGCGGGCGTCGCCGCGTGCTCGGGCGTCGCTGCGTGCTCAGGTCAGGCAGCGTGCCCAGGTGGGCTGTGCTCAGGTCAGGCAGCCCCGGTCGGCCCGGACGAGGCCGATGCCGGTCAGCGTGTCGCCCGCGTCCTCGAAGAAGAACTTGTAGCCGGTCTCGGCGTCCAACGGCCGGATGAAACCGTGCGGGTACTGCTCCACGTCCGGGTAGACCTCGTGCATCCGCGCCCGCGAGTCGCCGATGCGCAGGCCCTCTGGCGTGCGGCCACCGGCTTCGACCCGGATCTCCACCGCCACCCCGTCCTGGAGGCCGACCCAGCCCTTCGCGGCCGTCAGCTCGCGGATCGAGCAGGAGAACTCGGGCCTGGTCACGTCGCCGCCGACCTCGCCGGTGGCCTCCAGCTCCGCCACCGTCATGCCCAGCCGCACCGCGCCGACGCCGCGGGCGTCGAGCACGGCCGCGCCACCCGCCCCGGACGTCGCGCTGACGTTCGTGGCGGGTGGCACGGCCTGCGGCGCGGACGACTCGCAGGCGGTCGGCAGCAGGAGCACCGCCGCCACGACCAGCCACTTCATCCGCCCATCCTCCCGCTCCGCGCCACCCGCGGCCACGATCAGTTGAAGCAGGCCTGACCCCGGCGGGCGAGCGAGGTGACGCCGTTCACCAAGTAGGACACGTCGTCCTCGACCCACACCTTGTAGCCGTTCGGGCCCGCCTCGCCACCCGGGTAGGTCCGCGCGACCCGCGGGTCGACCGGGCTGATGTCGACCGGGAGGCCCTCGGCGGTGGTGGCGCCGTGCTTGACGATGATCGCCATGAGGCCCTTGCCGTCCTGGATCCAGGCGCTGCCGCCGCCGGACCGGAACTCGTACATGTCGCACTGGGCGCTCATCCGCAGCACCGGCTCGCCGACCAGGCCGGTCGCCACCAGCTGCTCACGCGTCATGCCGAGCTGGATCGCGCCGAACCCGGTGTGGCTCAGGACCGGCGTCGTGTCCACCACCACGGTCTCGACCACCGTGCTCGTCACCGTCGACCGCACCGTGACGGCGGTCGGCGCGACGGACGACGTGCTCGACGGCGCTGTCGTCGTGGTCGCGGACGACGTCGACGACGGACCGCCCGACGCGGCCGGCTCCCCCGTGCACCCGACCAGCGCCAACCCCGCGACCGCGAGCACCACACCCATGACCTTCATCGCTGTTCCCCCTGTTGCGCGCAGTCGGCGGTGAGCCGCTGCATCCGAATCCCGACAACCCGCTCCGCGTCCAGCGCGAACACGTACTTCCAAGCGACGTCACCCGGCATGAGCACGTCGTAGGAGGCGCCCCCGCGGGTCGATTCCCCCGCCGGGTACTTCGCCTTCACCTGCTCCAGCGCCGAGCCGACGCCGACCCCCGTCGACGTCTTGCCACCCGCGGGCAACTTGATCTGCACGACCCCCCGCCCACGCGCCACGAGCACGGCGTTCGCGACACCCGGATCACTCGCCCAGGTGAACGCCGCGCACTCGCCACCGGGCGCCGCGGTCACCAGGCCGGTGGCCGCCACCTCCTGCTCGGTCATGCCGAACTTCACCGCGCCGTACCCCACGTTCGGGAGCGCGCGCTCCTTCGTCACCGACACGGTGGCCGTCTCCACCACGGTGTGCGGTGGCGGCGCCGCGATCACCCCACCGGTGGACGTCGTGGTGGTGGTCGTCGTCCGCAGCACGGCCGGGTCGACGGGCGGCAGGCTCAACGAACCGCCCAGGGCCGACACACCCCACCCGCTCACCACCAGCGCGACCGCCGTGACCGCGCCCACCACCGCGGTCCGCCGGTGACGCACCCGGCGGGCGCCCGCCACGACCACCTCGGTCGCGCCCGGCCTGGCCGCCACGTCCAGCCGGTCGTCCTTCAGCAGCCGGCCCAGCTCCTCCTCGATGTTCACCCCGCCTCCCCCAGTCGTGCGCGCAAGGTCGCCATCGCCTTGCTGTTCTGGCTCTTGACCGTGCCCGCGGACACGCCGAGCGCGCGGGCGATCTCGGCCTCGGACAGACCGTCGTAGAAGCGCAGCACCACCACGGCGCGCTGACGCGGCGGGAGCGCCCGCAACGCCTGCCACAGCGGCTCGTGCTCCAGGCGGTCGTGCCCGGCCGCGGCGACCGCGTCGGGGAAGTCCGCCACCAGGTCCTCGCGCCGCCGACGACGCCACCGGCTGGTGTTGGCGTTCGCCATGGACCGCCGCACGTAGGCCAGCGGCTCGCCCTTGCGCAGCACGGCCGCCCACCGCGAGCCGACCTTCTCCAGCACCGTCTGCACCAGGTCGCCCGCGTCGTGCGGGTTCCCGGTCAAGGCGTGCCCGTAGCGCAACAAGCCCGGCAACGACATCCGCACGAAGTCGGCCGTCGTCCCCCCACCGCGATCGGTGGCCCTCTCCCCCGGCAAGACCGCGGTCACCTCGGAACCCCCTCCGGCGGCAGCCCCCTCGGCCACCGTCGAAGAGGACACGCTCGAACGGGGTTGTCGGTTGCCTCAGCCCGAGGTCACAAAACGGGCAACGGCCGGAAGGCCCCGTCGGCGTCCGGGGAGAACTCGTGCACGGCCACCACCGAGTCGGCCGGGATCGGCCCGTAGACGTGCGGGAACCACGGACCGTCCTCGGTCTCGCCCGGCTCCCACAGCACGGGCAGGCCCTCGGGGTCGATCACCAGCAGCACGAGGTCGTGCCGGTCCGGGTACAGGCGGTTGGCGGGCAGGTGCACCGTGCCCGGGTCCGAGCAGTGCACGAAACCGTCGAGGTCGAGCGGGATCGCGCCGTCCTCGCGGGCACGCCGCCAGTCCGCCTTCGGGCTGATCCGCAGGATCACTCCGACTCCTCACTTGTCCACAGGAGCCTGTGGACAAAGCTGGGGATACCTGTGGACAGGTTCAGCGCAGGGTGATCTGCCGGCCGCGCAGACCGTCGCGCGCCCGCCGTTCCGGCTCGGTGAGCGGTTCGGCGTCGAGGCTGGTCAGGGCGTCCTGCAAACGCTTGCCCAATGCCTCCGCACCCGGCGCCCACTCGCTGGAGTGCAGCTCGCGGTCCAGGTCCCACACCGGGACCAGCAGGCCGTGCGCGCGGAACGACCCGGCGTACCGGGAGCCCTCGCCCAGGTCCAGCTCGCCGCGCACGGTCAGCCGGGCGAGCGCCGCGAGCAGCGTCTCCTCCGGCTCGGGGCGGACCCAGCGCAGGTGCGCCTTGTCGCCCGCGTCCACCCAGTAGGCGGCGGCCACGCCCGGCGCGTCGAGGCGCTCGGTGGGCAGGATCGCGGCGTTGGCGCGCTCCAGGGACAGGGCGACCTCGCCGGCGGGCTCGTTGTCCGGCGGCAGCCACCACGCGAAGTCGGTGTGCAGCTCGGGGCTCAACGTCGCGTCGAGGTCGAGCAGGTCCTGCAAACGGCCGGGGTCCGAGCCGTCGTCCGGGCCGACGACCGCGAGGGCGTCACCGGTCTTCGCGGCCAGCGCCCACCGCACGGCACGGGCCAGGTCGCGGCTGAGGTCGCCGGACCGGGTCTGCACCTGCAACCCGACGAACGCGGTGCCGTCCGCGCGGACCAGGCCCGCCGCCGCCATCGGCAGCACGGTGGCCAGCGTGATCTCGCGGCCGGAACCGTCCTTGAGCGGCAGCTTCGCCATCGCCGAGGGCACGAACTCGCGCAGCGCGATCAGCTCCGCCTCGGCGGCCAATCCCTCGAACGGGCGCGAGACGATCACGTCCGCCGCGCCGCCGGCCGAGCCGTGGCAGGCCTTGTAGCGCTTGCCGGAGCCGCACGGGCACGGCTGCCGCGGGTTGACGCCGTCCGCCGGCTTGTTCTTCACGGCTGTCCGCTTCGCCACCGCGCGCCTCCTCAGGTCTCAGGGCTGGTCGGGCGTCAAGTTATCCGCAAGGCGACCGCGCGTCTCCCCCGGGTTGTTGGTGGCGAGGAACCGGACGCCCCGCTCGCGGCACAACGCGATGTCGGCCGGGTCGTCCACCGTCCACGCGTAGACGCCCTGTCCCCGGTCCGGGTGACGCCTGAGCAGGTGAACGCCCGGTCCGGCGTAGTCGGCGAAGTGGGGCTTGGTCCTCGGCCACAGCCGGTCGTAGAGCAGGACCGTGGGCACCTCGGGCCTGAGCTCCTTGAACCGGTGCACGGCGAAGACGGAGAACGACATCATCACCGCGTCGACCCGGTGGCGGCCCAGCTCCTCGGCGAGCCTGCGCTCGACCAGCCCCCCGTACCGGACGGGGTGCTTGGTCTCGACGAACAGCCGCTTGCCGTGGTCGGCGGCGAGGCCGAGCAGGGCGTCCAGGGTCAGCACCTCGGCGGGCTCGCCACCGTGCCAGCTGCCGAAGTCGTGCCGGCGCAGCTCCTCCAGCGTCATCGCGCTCACCTTGCCGACGCCGCCGCTGGTGCGGTCGATCGTGCGGTCGTGCACGCAGACGAGGTGGCCGTCCTTGGTGAGCCGCACGTCGCACTCCAGCCCGTCCGCGCCCTGCCGCAGGGCGAGCTCGTAGGCGGCGAGGGTGTGCTCGGGGCGGCGGGTGGACGCGCCGCGGTGGGCGACGACTTCAGGTGGCACGACGGGGATGCTCCTAGCCTCGCGCGTACGGGGTCAATTCGACTACTGCACGTCACAGATCGCTGAATGTTCGCCACAACAACCACGCGCCGATGGACGCGAGCCCCGCTCAAGACCTACCGTCCGTCACCGTGGCCTCCTTCGACCAGCACGATCCGGCTTTCATCGCCGATCCGTACCCCGTGTTCGCGGCGATGCGCGCGCAGGGCGGGGTGCACTGGCACGAGGACATGGGCGTCGCGGTCGCGGTGTCGCACGCGGCGGCGTCGGCCGTGCTCAGGCACCGGTCGCTCGGCCGCCTCTGGACCGACGCGAAGCCCGTCGACCGGTTCACGTCGTTCAACCTGCTGCACCGCAACTCGCTGCTGGAGAACGAGCCGCCCACGCACGGCCGGCTGCGCAGGCTGGTCGCCGCCGCGTTCGGCCGCGGTCACGTGGAGCGGCTGCGGCCGTGGATCACCGACCTCGCGGACCGCCTGGTGGACGAGCTGGTCGCCGGGATCTCGTCGGACGGGCAGGCCGACCTGCTGACCCACGTGGCCACGCCGCTGCCCGTCGAGGTGATCGCCGAACTGCTGGGCGTGCCCGCCGGTGACCGCGCGCTGCTCCAGCCGTGGTCCAACGCCATCGTGAAGATGTACGAGTACGACCTGGCCGCGGACAAGCAGGCGGCGGCCGAGCACGCCGCCGCCGAGTTCGTCGCCTACCTGCGGGAGCTGATCGCGCTGCGGCGCGCGTCGCCCGGTGACGACCTGGTGTCCGACCTGGTGGCGGTCACCGACACCGATGGCGCGAAGCTGACCGAGGACGAGCTGGTGGCGACCGCCGTGCTGCTGCTCATGGCCGGCCACGAGGCCACGGTCAACGTCATCGGCAACGGCGTCCGAGCGCTGATGAGCCACCCGCACGAGTGGCGCCGCCTGGTGGCCGACCACGCCCTGCTGCCCACGGCGGTCGAGGAGCTGATCCGCTACGACTCGCCGTTGCAGCTGTTCGAGCGCACCGCCACCGAGGCCGTCACGATCGCCGGGTACCGGCTCGAACCGGGTCAGAAGATCGCCGCGCTGCTGGGCGCGGCGGCCCGCGACCCCGAGGTCTTCACCGACCCGGACACCGTCGACATCACCCGCAACCCCAACCCCCACCTGGGCTTCGGCATGGGCATCCACTACTGCCTGGGCGCGCCCCTGGCCCGCATCGAGGTCCAGGCCGCCCTGTCCTCCCTGGCCCGCAAGCTCCCGACCGCCACCCTGGCCGCCGAACCCCGCCGCCGCGCCGAGTTCGTCATCCGCGGCCTGCACGACCTGCCGCTGACGTCCGGCTAGCGCCTGCGCGGGTACTTCTTCGGCAGCTTGAAGCCGCGTTCGGCCATCACCGCGCGCAGCCGGTCGGGGTAGTCGGTGATGATGCCGTCCACGCCGTCGTCGATCAGCTTGTGCATGGTGGCCAGGTCGTTCACGGTCCACGGGATGACCTTCAGGCCGTGCGCGTGCGCCTCGTCCACCAGGGCTTTCGTGGTGAACGGGACGTAGTCCGGGTCGCCGACCCGGCCGTTCTGCGGGTTGCCGTGCACCGGGGAGAGCGCGGACGCGCCGAAGCTCTTCACCGCCTCGACCACGCTGCCGCCGAAGTCGGCCAGGTCCAGGCCGCCCGTCCACGGCGAGCCGGGGCGCAGGAACTCCGGCTGGGTCAGCGCGACCAGCGGCAGGCGCGGCTCGGCCTCGCGCCACAGCATCAGCGTGCCCCAGTCGAACGACTGCACGGTGACGTTGCGGTAGAAGCCGGACTTGCGGATCTCGCGGGCCGTGACCTCGACGAACTGCTCGCGCGGCGCGGTCTCGTGCGGCGCGGCGGCCTCGACCTTGGTCTCGACGTTGAACTTCACGTGGAACGCGCGGTGGTCGCGGGCCAGGGCGAACACCTCGGCCAGCGTCGGCATCCGCGCGCCCGGCGACAGCTCCTGGTCCGGGTGCTGCGCCCACCGCTTCGACCCGCAGTCCAGCGTGCGGACCTGCGCGAACGTCAGGTCCTTCACGTACTTGCCCGCGTACGGGAACGCCGGGTCGCCGGGGAACGCGGGCGCGGTGTCGGCGCACTTGCCCGGGTTCGTCTTCCGGTCGTGCGTGACGACCTCCCGGCCGTCCGCGGTGATCTGCACGTCCAGTTCCAGCGTCGTGACGCCGAGTTCCAGCGCCTTGCCGAACGCCGCCACCGTGCTCTCGACCGTCAGCCCGAGCCCACCGCGGTGGGCTTGGAGGTCGAACCTCCGGCCGCTGCCCGCCTCCGCCACACCGGAGGTCAGCAGGGTCAGGACCAGTGCCACCACGAGTGCCCGCATGGCTCCACGGTGGCACGCGGCAGGTCAGGAGCCCCAGTGCCGGCGGAAGAACGACCACTGAACAGCGGGGAACACGAGCGTGGCGGCATCCGGGTTCTTCGAGTCCCGCACGGCGACGACGGGTTCCGCGAACGCCACCTCGACGCAGTTCGCGTTGCTGGCGCCGTTGCTCCGGCTGCTCTTGCGCCACGTCACGCCGGAGAGGTCCCCTGTGGACACCGCCACCGCCTCTTTCACTCGGCCAGAACCCGTTCGATCAAGACCACCGAATCCTCCGGACCCAACGCCTGGGAGGCCGCGAAGCCGAACGTCAGTCTAGCCTCCTGGAGCTGCCGTTCCTCCTCGATGTGCAGCGCTCCGGTCAGGTACTCGATGTACAGGACCTCGGGCTCGTCGGGTCCGGCGAAGCCCAGCAGCGTGAACGCCGTCGCCATGCCGTCGACCACGCCTTGCCCGCTCGACACCAGCTGGATCGTCACGTTCGGCCGCTTCGCCAGCTCGATCAGGTGCCTCAGCTGTTCGCGCATGACCTCTCGGCTGCCGACCACCTTGCGAAGCGCGGCTTCATCGAGGATCGCGTGCAGGCGCAGCGGTTCGTCGGGCTGGGTCAGCCGCTCTTGGCGGATCTGCCGGACCCTGATGTCGTTCTCCAACCACCGCCTGGTCCGCTTGAGCCGGTGCGCCTCGAACATCGCGCGCATGTAGCCGGTCGTCTGGAGCAGGCCCGGGATGATCAGCGGCGACAGGTCGCGCACGTCGGAGGCCTCGGTCTCGACGTCGATGTAGCCCTGGTTCTCGATGCCGTGGGTGGTCCACCAGCCGGGCTCGCGGGCGCGCAGCGCCTGGTCGAGGAGGTCGGGGTCGTACTGGTCGTAGAGGTCCATCATCGACTTGGCGAGGTGGACGTCGAGGATGGTCTCGCCCTTCTCCAGCCGGTGCAGGGTGGACTTGGTGCGGTAGAGGGCTTTGGCCGCTTCATCGAGGGTGAGCTTGGCCTGGGTCCGCATCCGGGTGAGCTTGCGCCCCAGCCGACGGCGGCGGAACGGTGGCGGAGTGGGCACAGGGCAGCATGATCCGGTGGGACGCGCGGATGCGGGATTCCCGCTGCGCTTCACCGCATCGGGCGGATCTCCCGGCCGCACAGTCGTCGGCGTGGAAGCGAATCTCTTCAGCCTGGTGGACGCGACCGACCGCAGCCGGATCTTCGCCTGGGGCATGGAAGTCGTGGACGAGGACCGGTCGGACGCGATCGTCTACCGGCGCGATCCCGAGACCGGCCGCACGTTCATCGGGCAGCACACGTCCGCCGATTCGGCCCTCGCCCGGTACGGCAGGCGCGTCCCCCTCGCGCTCGTCTGGGAGTACGAGGAAGCCGACCACGAGGACAAGACCGCATGACCACCGGGCGGGTGGTCGTGCCCGGGTGCGTCAGCGCGGCGAGCCCGACGAGCGGATCGGGCGCAGGACGGGGGTCGGGGCGTCCTTGACGTCCACGACCCGCATCCGGCGGATGGCGCCGGCGTCCACCGGCAGCAGCAGGGTGGTGATCCGGCGGACCACCACGGCGGTCAGGACGGCCACGGCGGCGGTCAGCAGGTCGGCGACCGCGTGGAACAGCACGCCGTCCGCCATGGCCTGCACGCTGGAGCGGAAGTCCCAGACCGCGGTGAACGCGACGAACAGGCCGGTGCCCGCCCACAGCCCCCACCACCAGCGGACCAGCCTGGACGGCGCCGGGCGGGAGCTGGCCGGCTCGCGCAGCGCCGCGTGCTCCAGCTCCGCCAGGACCGAGCCCGGCACGACCAGGTTCACGCCGGGGACCACCAGGCCGACCAGCACCTCCCGGTCCGACCTCGACGGGCCGTAGCCCGCTTCCGAGGCGGCGGCGGCGCGGGCGCGGCGCAGCCACAGCAGCGTGAAGACCAGGGCGACCGCGGACGCCACGATCGTCACCACCGACGACGCCACGACCATGGCGTCCGACACGCCCACCGTGGTCTCCGACATCGCGCCGTAGCGGCTGAGCAGCAGCAACACGTAGCGCCACAGCTCGCTGCCCGCCGCCCACACCGCCGTCAGCGCGACCAGCCCCAGGGCGTGGGACGCCGTGCGCGCCAGCCGCTGCGCGTGGTCGATGGAGTCGGCGGGCCGGTCGTCGTCGATGGCCACGGACGTGGGCCAGCGCCACGCCAGCAGCGGGAAGCCCCAGCGCGGCGGGACCGGGTACGACGGCGGGCCGGTGTAGCCCCGGCGCGGCCCGCCCTGGCGACGGTGCGGGTAGGCGCCGGGTGGCGGGGTCGCCACCCAGTCCACGCGCATCGGTCGCAGCGCCATGTCAGATGACCTCGGGCTCCGCGCCGTCGACCTCACCGACCAGCGGACGGCCGGACGCGGCCCACACCTGCATGCCGCCGTCGACGTTCGTCGCCTCCCACCCGTTGGCGTTCAGGTACTGGGTGACCCGCGCGGAACGGCCGCCGGCGCGGCACACGACGTAGAACTCGGAGTCGGCCGGGAGCGCGTCGAGCCTGCCCGCCAACTCGCTCATCGGGATGTGCAGGGCGCCCGGGGCGTGGCCCGCCGCCCACTCGTCGGCCTCGCGCACGTCGAGCAGGACCTTGCCCGCCGGCAGTTCCGCCGGCACCTCGGACACTTCAACGCTGGGAACGGTCACGGGACCATGCTGCCACGGCCGCCATGAGCCGGGGATAAGGAGCACGCCGGCCGCCCTCCCCGAAAGGATGACGGCCGGCGCGGGTCAGCAGCGGAGCGGCGACTAGTGGACGGTCGCCTTCTCGGCGCCGACGCCGGTGAGGGCGCGCACCTCCATCTCCGCGTACTTCTCCTTATTGTTCTCCTTCGACAGGATCGTGCCCAGGTATCCCAGCAGGAACGACAGCGGGATCGACACGAGGCCGGGGTTGTCGAGCGGGAACCAGTGGAAGTCGACGCCTTGCAGCATCGACGCGCTCTTGCCCGTCGCCGGGTTGACCGGCTTGCCGGACACCACCGGCGAGAACACGATCAGCAGCACCGTGATGCCGAGACCGCCGTAGATGCTCCAGAGGGCGCCCGCGGTGTTGAAGCGCTTCCAGAACAGCGAGTAGAGGATCGTCGGCAGGTTCGCCGAGGCCGCCACCGCGAACGCGAGCGCGACCAGGAAGGCGATGTTCTGGCCGTTGGCCAGGATGCCGCCGAGGATCGCCACGATGCCGATGACGACGGCGGTGATCCGCGCGACCCGGACCTCCGCCTCCTTGTCCTCCAGCTTGCCCTTCTTGATGATGTTGGCGTAGATGTCGTGCGCGAACGACGCCGACGCGGTGATCGTCAGGCCGGCGACCACGGCGAGGATCGTGGCGAACGCGACCGCGGCGATCAGGCCGAGCAGGATCGGACCGCCGAGGGCCTCGGCCAGCAGCGGCGCGGCCGAGTTCACGCCACCGGGCGCCTTGGTGATCTTGTCGGAGCCCACGAGGGCCGCCGCGCCGTAGCCGAGCACCAGCGTGAGCAGGTAGAACACGCCGATCAGCCAGATCGCCCACACCACGGAACGGCGGGCTTCCTTCGCGGTCGGGACCGTGTAGAAGCGCATCAGGATGTGCGGCAGGCCGGCGGTGCCGAGCACCAGCGCGAGGGCCAGCGAGAGGAAGTCGAGCTTGCTGGTCTCCGTCTTGCCGTACTGAAGACCCGGGCCGAGCAGCTTGTCCGACACCGAGCCGAGCAGGGTGGACAGGTTGAAGCCGTACTTGCCCAGCACCCAGACGGTCATCACGCCGGCGCCCGCGATGAGCAGCACGGCCTTGATGATCTGCACCCAGGTGGTGCCCTTCATGCCGCCGATGAGCACGTAGGCGATCATCAGCGCG
Source organism: Actinosynnema sp. CA-299493 (assembly GCF_050946825.1). Lineage (NCBI taxonomy): Bacteria > Bacillati > Actinomycetota > Actinomycetes > Pseudonocardiales > Pseudonocardiaceae > Actinosynnema > Actinosynnema sp. CA-299493. Next base: position 88,438 of record NZ_CP191993.1, on the reverse strand, counting down.
CCGACCACGGCGATGACGACGGCCTGGCCGCCCTTGCCGGTGATGCCCAGCAGGAGCGCGACGAGGCCGCCGGCGCCGGCCATCTGGGCCAGCAGGTAGAAGAACGACACGGCCATCGTCGAGGTGGCCGCCGCCGCGCGGATGGGCCGCTGCCGCATCCGGAACGCGAGCACGTCGCCCATCGTGAACTTGCCGGTGTTCCGCAGCAGCTCCGCGACCAGCAGCAACGCGATGAGCCACGCCACCAGGAAGCCGATGGAGTAGAGGAAGCCGTCGTAGCCGTTGACCGCGATGGCGCCCGCGATGCCGAGGAACGACGCGGCGGACAGGTAGTCGCCCGCGATGGCGATGCCGTTCTGGGGGCCGGTGAAGGCACGGCCCGCGGCGAGGTAGTCGGCGGCCGTCTTGGTGTTGCGGCTGGCCCGGATGACGACGACCAGGGTTGCCGCGACGAAGACGCCGAAGATGCCGATGTTGAGCAGGGCGTTGCCGTTCACGCTTGACCCCCTTCGAGCTCGTTGCGGAGCTTCTCCGCCATGGGGTCGAGGTTCTTGTTCGCGTGCCGCACGTAGAGCGTGGTGATGAGGAACGTCGACACGAACTGGAGCAGACCGAGGATCAGGCCCCAGTTGATGTTGCCGATGACCTTCGTCGACATGAACCCGTGGGCGTAGTCGGCGAGCAGGACGTACAGCAGGTACCAGGCCAGGAAGAGGCCGGCCATGGGGAAGACGAAACTGCGCAGCCGCCGGCGCAACTCGCGGAAGTCGGGGCTGTTCTGCACATCCACCCAGTTGTGGTTGCCCTGGGCGTCGGGGGTGTGCTGCTCAGAGGTGCTCACGGTCCCCTCCTCGCGTACTTGACGACGGTGTGAACGGCACGTAAGTCCTCCTGGTGCGTTCCTGATACGCCGTGCACCGTAGGGAGACCTGGCTCACGCCTGAAAGACCTTTTGTGTGACCTTGCGCTCAACAGTCGAGTGATGCGATGAGCGGTAGTAACTCTGAGCCGAACTGCCACTCGGGTGATCGAAGTCACCGATAGCCGGATCGGTGTCTTTATCTTCACCCGATCGAGACCTATCTCCACTCTCAGCGACAAGTCCCCGAGCGGCCGGATACGCCGCAGGTCATCGTGGGACCGCACGGGCGACAGGCCTTCCCGGAGGACTGACCCAGGATTGGCCGCTCAAACACGGCTGTGAGCCGTTTCACACCGATTCAGGGAGCGAACGGCCCGTGCGCGCCGTGCTCGCGATCCACCGCGCGCGACTTCTCCTCGGCCGCGCCGAACTGCGACTCGCGGTCGCGCATGAACCCCAGCGGATCCGGCGCGTGGAACCGCAGCAGGATCTGGTTCACGTCCTCGGGCCTGCGGCGCGCGGTCAGCTTGCTGATCATCACCATGGTCAGGAACGCCACCGGCACGGTCACCAGCGCCGGCTGCGAGAACACCGACGGCGCCCACTCCCCGGTGTACGAGCTGACCACCGTGGCCACCTGCGCGCCGATCACCAGCCCGCCGCCGACCAGCAGGCCGGCCATCGCGCCGACCCACGTCAACCCGCGCCACCAGATGCCCAGCAACAACAACGGGCAGAACGTGGACGCCGCCAGCGCGAACGACATGGCCACCGTCAACGACGCGTCCGACCGGGGCAGCAGCAGCGCCAACCCGATCGCCACCGCGCCGGTCAGCACCGTCGCCCACCGGAAGTCGCGCACCTTGCCCGGCAGGATGTCCGTCGACACCACCCCGGCCACCGACACGAGCAGCCCCGACGACGTGGACAGGAACGCCGCGAACGCGCCCGCCGCCACCACCGCGCCGAGCACCTGGCCGAGCAGGTTCGGCTGCATCGTGGTCGGCAGCAGCAGCACCGCCGCGTCCGTCTTGCCCGTGACCAGCAGCTGCGGCAGGTACTGGCGCGAGATCACGCCCAGCACGGTCGGGAAGAGGTAGAACAACCCCAGCAGGTACAGCACGTGCAACGCCGTGCGCCGCGCCGCCCGCCCGTCCGGGTTCGTGTAGAACCGCACCAGCACGTGCGGCAGCCCCATCGTGCCCAGGAACGTCGCGAAGATCAGCGAGTAGGTTTCGAACAGCCCCGACAGGCCCTCCGTCTGGGGCCGCAGCCAGTCGTGGTTCGACGTCGGCGACCCCTCGACCACCGGCACCGGCGACCCCGCGGCGAACCGCAGCTCCGTCTCCGCGCCCACCGCGTACTCGCCGGGCGTCCAGTACACCGGGCCGTCGGCGGGCGAGCCGTCCACCCGGCCGGTCGCGGACAGCTCCATCGCCACGTCGACGCGCACCCGCACCGGGTCGACCGTGGTCACCTCGACGTCCTCGGGGAACCGCAGCACGCCCGAGGCGTCCACCGGCTGCGCGCCGTTGCCCGGACCGGTCAGGAACAGCGCGAACAGCACGAACGTCGGCGCGGCGATGGCGAACAGCTTGCCCCAGTACTGGAACGCCTGCACCAGCGTGATCGCGCGCATCCCGCCGCCGAGCACGTTCACCACCACGATCACGGTCACCGCCGCGCCGCCCAGCCACGCGGGCAGGCCGGTGATCGTGTTCAACGTCAACCCGGCCGACTGGAGCTGCGGCACCAGGTACAGCACGCCGATGCAGATCACGAAGAACGTGCAGACCTTCCGCAGGTTCGACGGGCCGAGCCGCGCCTCGGCGAAGTCCGGCAGCGTGTACGCGCCCGACCGCCGCAGCGGCGCGGCCACGAACAGCATCATCGCCAGGTAGCCCGCGGTGAAGCCGATCGGGTACCACAGGGCGTCGATGCCGTCCTTGAGCACCAGCCCCGCCACGCCCAGGAACGAGGCCGCGGACAGGTACTCGCCGGAGATCGCGGCGGCGTTGCGGGTGGCCGGCACGGCGCGGCGGGCCACCAGGAAGTCCGGCGTCGTGTTCGCCCGGCGGGAACCCACGTAGCCCAGCGAGAACGTCAGCAACGCCATCACGCCGACGAGCACGAGGCTCCACGTGTTGTCGATCACCGGTCCACCGAGTTCACGAAGTCCTGCTCGTGCCGCTCGGCGAACGTCCGGTACGCGTAGCCGACGCCGTAGCAGAGCGGGAACGGCAGCAGGCCCAGCAGCAGCCACGGCAGCCGCACGCCGACGAGCTCCACCTCCGCCAGCCACGGCAGCAGGTAGAACACCAGCGGCAGCAGCGCCAGCAGCAGCAACGTGCCGCCGCCGAGCACCAGGCCCGTGCGCAGCTGGGTCCGGATCAGGTCGCGGATCAGCTTCTCGCCGACGCTGGTCTGCTCCTCCAGCTCGATGATCGTGCGGAGCACCCGCCCGCGCCCGCGCGGATCGGCCAGCACCACGCGCCGGCGGCGGTTCTTGCGCGCGGAGACCGACAGCCAGGCATCGCGCTCGCCCGGCTGCGGCTGGTCCGGTTGCCCGGGAGGGCCGGAGTGCTTGGTCATCCCCAACTGCTCTTGGGGGGACGCACGATCCTCTCCTTCAGCTCACGCGTGTGCCGCCGGCTGACCGGCAGCTCCTTGGCGCCCTCGCCGGAGCCGATCACCACCGCGTACCCGTTCGACGTCATCCGCAGCTCGGTCACCAGCGGCAGCGCCACCAGGAAGGAGCGGTGGATGCGGACGAACCCGGCGTTCTCCCAGCGCTCCTCCAGCTGGGCCAGCGGGATGCGCACCAGGTGGCTCGCGCCGTCGTTGGTGTGCAGGCGCGCGTAGTCGCCCTGCGCCTCGACGTAGCGGACGGTGGCGCGCGGCACGAGCTTGATCGTGCCGCCCAGCTCGACCGGGATCACCTCGTCGTCCAGCGGTTCCGCCGCGGGCTCCGGCGTGACCGCCGGTGTCGCGGCGACCCGGTCCACGACGCGCGAGATCGCCTTGTTGATCCGGTCGGAGTTGATCGGCTTGGTCACGAAGTCCAGCGCGCCCACCTCGAACGCCACCACGGCCTCCGAGTGCTCGACCCCCGTGACGAACACCAGCGCCGGCGGCTGCCGGAACGCGCCGAGCACGCGCGCGAGGTCCGTGCCGCTGAGCCCGGGCATGTTGATGTCCGCGAACACGGCGTCGACCGGCGGCAGCCCCGCCCGGGTGCGGTCCATCACCTCGACGTCGTAGTCACCCCGGAGGATGCGCAGTGCCTCGGCCGCGTCGAAGGCCGTGAGCACGCGTCGGATGTGCGGGCTGCTCTCGAGCAGGAACTTGATCTCGCTCAGACCGGGTGCCTCGTCGTCCACCGCCAGAACGAGGAGGCCGGTGTTGTCCTGGGTACTCACTGTGCCGCGCATCTTGCCGACCCGGTGGGGTCGCTGTCTACGCCGGTTGCCGGACGGCCACCGGGGCGTGACCTCACAAGCCGAATCGCGACCAGCGCGCCCGCTCTTCCAGCGCCGCCAACCCCTCCACCAGGAAGTCGCCCGATCGAGTGGTCGCGCCGGCGAGCCCGAGGCGGGCGAGGAAGGGCCGGCGCGGCTCGGCGATCGCGATCTCCGCGTCCGGGTAGCGCTTGGCGACGACGCCGCGCAGCGTGCCGAGGCCGTCCACCAGGCCGAGCTCGACCGCCTTCGCCCCGGTCCACACCTCGCCGTTGAACAGCTCGTCGTCGGTGGCCGTGAGCTTCGCGCCGCGGCGCTCCTTGACCCAGTCGGTGAACTGCTCGTGCAGCTGCGCCTGGAGGCCCTTGAGCCACTCGACGTCCTCGGGCTTCTCCGGGCTGAACGGGTCCAGGCGCACCTTGGCCTCGCCGGCCGTGTGCACGCGCCGCTCGACGCCGTAGCGCTCGATCAGCCCGTCGAGGCCGAAACCCGAGCTCACCACGCCGATCGAGCCGACCAGGGACGTGCCGTGCGCGTAGATCTCGTCGCCCGCGCAGGCCAGCCAGTAGCCGCCGGAGGCCGCCAGGTCCTCGCAGAACGCCAGGACGGGCACCTTCTTCTTCGCGGCCAGCTCCCGGACGCGCTCGGCGACCAGCGCGGACTGCGTCGGCGCGCCGCCGGGCGAGTTGATCAGCAGCGCGACCGCGACCAACCGGTCGTGCTCGAAGGCCCGGGTCAGCGCGCTCTCCACGGTCTGCATGCTGATGGTGTTGCGCGCCATCGGCGTCGGCGTCGGGGTGATGACGCCGTGCAGCCGGACGGCGGCCACCACGGGTCCGCGCTCGGTCCGCTCGCTCACGATCCTGGGCAGCCGGGCCGCGATCTTGTCCGTCACGCTCATGTGCTCGACCTTACGGGTCCGCGGCGGTCGAGCGCGTCCGGGAAGCACCGGCGGGCACGGCTACCATCGAGCGGTGACGTTCAACCCGTTCCGGTGGCTCGAGCGGTACGTCGAGTGGTGGGACGACCGGGGCCGCCGGAACGCCGACGGTCCGACCGCGATGCACGTCTACTGGATGTGGATCACGTGGAGCGTGTGCGCGGTCATGGTGGTGACCGTCCTGGCCATCGCCGCCGCCTGAACGCGCGCCGCCGCCGGTCCGGTCAGGCGCGCACCACGGGCTGCTCGGTGGTGTCCTCCAGCCGCGACGGCACCAGGGGCAGGTTCGTCTGCACGCCCGGCCGGTACTTCGGGATCTTCAGGATGATCTTCATGCCGGCTTCCGGCGCGGTCTCCACGACCAGCGCGTAGTCGTCGCCGAAGACCGCCCGCATCCGGTGGTTGATGTTGCCGAGGCCGACGTGCGCGCCGGTCTGGTGGGCGTCCTTGAGGTCGTCGAAGAGGCGGTCCGGGTCCATGCCGACGCCGTCGTCCTCGACCGAGATCAACGCCTCCGCGCCGTTGTCCTCGGCGATGATCGTCAGCTCGCCGCCGCCGGGCTTCTTCGCCAGCCCGTGCCGGACGGCGTTCTCCACCAGAGGTTGCAGCACCAGGAACGGCAGCACGACCTGGAGCACCTCGGGCGCGATCTTGAGCCGCACGTTCAGCCTCGACCCGTACCGCGCCTGCTCGATGGTCAGGTAGCGGTGGATGTTGGTCAGCTCGTCGGCCAGCGTGGTGAAGAAGCCGTCGGTGCGGAACGAGTAGCGGGTGAACTCGGCGAACTCCTGGAGCAGCTCCCGCGCGTGCGCCGGGTCCGTGCGGATCAGCGACGAGATCGTGTTCAGCGCGTTGTAGACGAAGTGCGGCGAGATCTGCGCCCGCAGCGCCCGGACCTCGGCCTGCGCCAGCGCCTGCCGGGACTTCTGCAGCACCTCCAGCTCCAGCTGCGTGGAGACGAACCGCGCGGTCTCCTCCGCCATCCGGATCTGCCGCTTGTTCGCCACCCCGCTGACCACGATCAACGTGCCGGCGACGTCGCCCTCGACCACCAGCGGCACGATCACGGCGCTGTGCAGCGAGCACGGGCCGGGCAGCTCGCAGTCCAGCTTGCGGTGCTCGACGTGCTCCTTGTGGCCCTCGCCGATGGCGCGCTCGATGTAGGCGCGCAGGAACTCGTAGTGGTCGTTGGCCCCGCCGTCCCAGGACAGCAGGGTGCCTTCGTGGTCGGTGATGCCGACCGCGACGCACCGCAGCATCTCCCGCAGGTGCGGCGTCGCCTTGTTCGCCGCGTCCTCGGTCAAGCCCTCGCGCAGGTCGGCCGACGCCTTCGACATGCGGTGCAGCATGTCCATCACGGCGTCCTCGACCGACGTGCTGACGCGGCGGGCGCGGCACAGCATCACGAAGAGGCCCAGAACGGCCAAGGTCGCGATGAGTCCGAGCACAGCGCGCTCGGTCAGGAGGTCCCGCACGGCGTCCATGCTGTGCCGTGGGGGCGGTATAGGCAAGGGGATGGGCCGTGCGAGACGTGCACATCCGATGAATTGCGGGCAACCGTGGCAGGGTGCTTACCCGAACGGGTGATCAACACTCGTGACGATCACTGAGCGTGGGCGCGACCCGATCACTCGGGTCGCGCACCCGGCCTCGGCGCTCACCCCGCGTCAGCGCCGGCCCGGCTCTGCCGACTCGGACGCCGACGTGGTGGTCTCGGTCGGGTCGTCCGAGTCCTTGCACTTCAGGTTCTTCACCAGGTCCGCGAGCGCGGGGTGGTCGAGCAGGTCCAGGTCCTCCAGCACCCGGCAGATCACCTCGGACACCTGGTCCTGCTGCAACTGGGCCGGCGGCTCGGCCTTCGGCGCGGCGGCCGAGACGGCGATGGTCGAACCGGCGAACGTGGCCAGTCCCATGGTCGTGCCGATCAGCGCGGCGGCGATGCGCTGGTTCATGACTCCTCCAAGCGGGTCGGTCTGACCCCGGAGGAGTTCCCCCGACGGCGCGACTCAGCCGACGAACGGGCCAAGCCACTCGTCCGTGTGACCTACTTGAGGAGCCGTGACAGCCGGCGGTCGGCGAGCGGCTTGCCACCCGTCTGGCACGTCGGGCAGTACTGGAAGGCCTTGTCCGCGAACGAGACCTCGCGCACCGCGTCACCGCACACCGGGCAGGGCAGCCCGGTCCGCGCGTGCACCCGCAGCCCGGACCTCTTCTCACCCTTCAGTGTCGCGGCGGACTGGCCCACCGACCGGGCCACCGCGTCGGTCAGCACGCCGACCAACGCCTCGTGCAGCCGGTCCAGCGCCTCGGCGGGCAGCTTCCCCGCCGTCGCGTACGGCGACAGCCGCGCCGTGTGCATGATCTCGTCGGAGTACGCGTTGCCGACGCCCGCCATCAGCGCCTGGTCGGTCAACGCGGTCTTCAGCCGCTCCGTGCGACCGGCGAACAGGTCTTCGAGCCGGGTGCGGGTGAGCGACAGCGCGTCCGGACCGAGCCGCGCGATGCCGGGCACGTCCGCCGGGTCATCGACGACCCACGCGGCCAGGCCCTTCTTGGTGCCCGCCTCGGTCAGGTCGAACCCCGGCCCCTCACCCGGCGGGCCCAGGTGCACGCGCAGCGCCAACGGGCCCCGGCCGGGCTTGGGCGGGGCCGCCGACAGGTGCTCCGACCAGCGCAGCCACCCGGCCCGCGCCAGGTGCACCACCAGGTGCAGGCCGCCGCAGTCGAGGTCCAGGTGCTTGCCGAACCGGCCCGCGCCGGTCACCTCGCGCCCCTGGAGCTCCGTCCACGGCGGCGTGAACGTCTTCAACACCTGCAACGACGCGACGTCCACCCGGTGCACGCGCCGTCCGACGGCGTGCTCGCGCAGGTGGTGGGCGAGCGCCTCGACCTCGGGCAGTTCCGGCACCCGACCAGTGTCACCCGCCGGGCGCGATCAGTCGACCGGTTGTGATCAGTCGACCGGTGTCAGTCGACCGGTTGCAGCGGGCCGTCCAGGTCCGGCAGCGAGTACATCTCGATCTTGCGGGCCACGTTGGCGACCTCGTTGCGCACGGTCAGGAAGCCGCGCACCGAGCCGACCCACCGCTCCGGCGGCAGCTCCTCGGTCTTCTTCGACTCCGCCGCCACCAGCCACGGCCGCCGCACCGCCCAGCGCACCGGGAAGAACAGGAAGACCAGGACCAGCGCGACGAGCAGCCACGCCGGCACGACGACCTCCGCCGGCGTCCACGCGACCAGCAGCACCCCCATGCCGATCACGATCGCCAGCAGCAGCACGCCGGGGCCGTGGCCGCCGTTCACGTCGTGCTCGAAGTCCTCTTCCGTCGACGGGTTGCGCCACTCGATCTGGCTGCGCACCGTCCACATCCGGCCGTCAGCTCCGCGCACCAGCCGCGTCATCACCGTCTCCTCAAGACGTCGAGCGATCACTCAGCGCTTTCCACGCTACCGGCAAAGTCTTGCACCTCGTGGGTGAAACCCCGGCCGTCACGCGGCGCCGAGGCCGGTCGGCGTCGGGCGCAGCGTCACGGTCGTGGGCGTGACCGGCGGCGTCGGCGGCTCGGCCGACCTGGCCGGTTCGGTGGTGGTGGCCGCGGTGCTCGTCGTGGTCGTGACCAGGAGGACCGTGCGCGGGTCGGTCGTGGTGACCGGCGTCGACGTCGTGGTCGGGTCCAGGTCGCGCGGCTCGGCCGGCGCGGTCGAGCCGGTCGGCTCCACCCGCGGCGGGACGGAGGTGGACGTCGTCGTCGGCGCCGGACGCCCCGCCTGCTCCACCCTCGTGCGCACGACCCGCCGCGCGTCGGCCGGCGGCGGCGACGTCGCGCTGGTCGCCGTGCCGGTCATCGTCGTGGTCGCTCCGGTCGAGCACAGGGCCAGCACGTTCTCGCCGGGCGCGCCGTCCGGGCCGGACTGCACCAGCGCCGGGCCGGGCGCGCCGGTGAACGTGCCCGCCAGCACCCCGAACAGGCCGACGGCCGCGGCCGAGGTGGCGGCCGCCAGCGCCAGCTTCACCCGGCCGGTGAGCCACGCGGCCTTGCCCAGCACCGCCGGGCCGAGCACCGCGGGACCGAGCGCCACGGGGCCGAGCACCGCCGGCCCCAGCAGCGCGGTCGCGGCCACCGGCACGGCGATGCTCGCCGCGTGCGCCCGCAACGTCGAGCACACCTCGACCAGCTCGGCGTGCAGCGCGTTGCAGGAGGAGCAGGTCCGCAGGTGCGCGCGGATGCGCCGGTGCTCGGCGCCCTGCGAGCCGCCCGCCGTGTAGGCGCCCAGCTTCGCGACCACGGAGCTGCACGCGCGCGGCCCGGCGTCCTCGGCCAGGTGCGCCTGGAGGTAGGCCGCCCGCAGCCCCTCGCGGGCGCGGCGGGCCAGCGCCGCCATCGCGTTCGGGCTCAGGCCGAAGTGCGGCGCGACCGCGGCCGGCCGCTCGCCCTCCACCTCGACCTGCCACAGCACCGTGCGCCACCGCTCGGGCAGGCTGGTGAACGCGCGGGAGATCAGCGCGTGCTCCGGCCGGTTCGCGGTGACGTCCGGGAACGGCTCGACCCGCAGGCTCAGCTCCTCGTCCGCCACCGGCACGTCCCGCCGCCGCCCGCTCCACTCCCACGCCACCCGGCGCGCGACGGTCAGCAGGTAGGTGCGGACGTGCTCGGTGGGCCCGTTGCCCCGGCGGATCGCCTGGAACACGCGGAAGAACGCCTCGGCGGTCAGGTCGTCGGCTTCGGCGTGCTCGCGCACGTGCCGGAGGGCGAACCGGCGAACGGCGTCGGCGTGGCGGGTGAACAGCTCGCCGAACGCGCCGTCGTCGCCCGCCCTGACCCTGGCGAGCAGTTCCAGGTCGACATCGGCATCTCCGGCCATCCCGCCCCGGCACCTCCCGCCCCGCCTGTGGTCCAGTGGTCAAGATGCCACAGTCGGCTGGTCCCGGCCCGAAGTGATAGCGAGCCGATACCGAACACCCGACGGGTGGTGTCGACCGTTCGGCCTAGTCAGAGCACCTGCGCACCGCGGCGGGAGCGCTCGCGGTCGGTGACGGGGCGGTCACGGGTGGGCGTCAGCTGGTGGCCGACCGCGCTGCGGACCGCCCGCCGACGAGTAGTCTCCTGCCGCGTGGTCGATTGGCGCACAAGGGCTTCCGCCCTCCTCCCCGAGCTGAGCGCCGTTGTCGAGCGCGAGTCCTGGTCCTGCCACGTGTTCCTGTCCGAGTTGTGGCAACTCGCGCTGGAGGCCCACCGCGACGGCGACCGCGAGGCGCTCGGCCGGGTGTACGGCTTCGCGCACTGGTGCTTCCGGCAGCCCGAGCGGTTCCTGTCCGACGCGTCCGTGGTCAGCTTCTACGAGCACGTGTTCGACGAGTGGGAGCTGCGCGACGAGGTGGCGCCGTGGCTGCCCGCCGAGGTCGTCGACCGGGTCAGGCCCCTGTGGGAGTGGCGCTGGTCGAAGGAGCGGTTGATCGAGGTCGACCGGTTGCTGGCGCGATCGGGACCCCCCGTCGAAACCCGGTTCGAGAGTGGTCTATAGTGGTCTCCAACAGGCGGATGTAGCGCAGTTGGTAGCGCATCACCTTGCCAAGGTGAGGGTCGCGAGTTCGAGTCTCGTCATCCGCTCTCCGAAAGGCCCCCGGTGTCGCACCGGGGGCCTTTCGCGTGTGCGCCACGGCACGCGCCGACGATCACCATTAGGTTTGGCGGCGAAGGGTTTCCTCGTCGAAGACGGAGTTGTAGACATGGCCACCACCCGCAAGGCGACCACGCGCTGGGAAGGCAACCTGCTGGAGGGCAAGGGCAACGTCGCCCTTGAGTCGTCCGGCGTCGGCACGTTCGACGTGAGCTGGCCGTCCCGGGCCGAGGCGGCGAACGGCAAGACCAGCCCCGAGGAGCTGATCGCCGCCGCGCACTCGTCCTGCTACTCGATGGCGCTGTCGCACGGCCTCGCGCAGGCGGGCACCCCGCCGCAGCAGGTCGAGACCTCGGCCGAGGTGACGTTCCAGCCCGGCACCGGCATCACCGGCATCCACCTGACCGTCACCGCGGTCGTGCCGGGGCTGGACGCGGAGGGCTTCGCGGCCGCGGCCGCGAACGCCAAGGAGAACTGCCCGGTCAGCAAGGCGCTGGCCGGCACCGAGATCACGCTGACGGCCAACCTCCAGGCGTGACCCGGCTCGCCGGATGAGCTCTGGTACCGGTCAGATACCCGAAGTGTCAGGCCGGTACCAGTTGTCCGCGAGGATTTGACCCCAATGAGTGAGGCCGGTAGTCGTTGGGGATGCTCACGGCGTTGGGTGGACCCGGCCGGCTCGCGTTCGGCGCCCTGATCGGCGCGGCGGTGGCCGCGCTGTTGGCGGCGCACGGGAGCACGGCCAAGCCGCCGCGCGGCCTGGAGCCGACCGGTGGCGGCGAGGTCGTGGTCGTCAAGCGCAGCGAGCAGCCGGGCCGCACGACCCCCACGACCGGCACGACGTCGGCCGGCACCAGGTCAAGCGACCGGTCGAGCACCACGTCGGCGTCCTCGACCACGACCACCACGACGACGAGCACCACCGTCACCACCACCACGTCGTCCACGACGACCACCACCACCGCGCGGCCGACCACGACGACGACCACGACGCGGCGTCCCACCACCACCACGACGACCACGACGACGACCCGCAGACCGTGCGGGTTCATCTTCTGCTGACTCGCCCGGCAACGGATAACCGAACGTGTTTTGGCAAGATCGGGGCGTGACGTCCAGCCAGGTGCCCACCCAGCCCCAGCGAACCAACGACACGCCCACGATCCGCGTGCGGCCCATCGCCGCCGTGCGGGAGCCCGCTTGGCCCACCGCCGAGCCGATGACCGCGACCAACCTCGCGCCGGTCGCGGCGGCGACCACGAAGTTCGAGCCGGTGTCCGGCAGGTCGAACGGCACGCTCAACGGCCACAGCAACGGCAACGGCCACACCAACGGTCACGGCCACAGCAACGGCAGGCTCGTCGACGCGCTCAAGGGCAGGCTCGACGGAGCCGCCGACGCACCGCCCGCCACACTCGCACCGCCCGCCACCGCCACCGCGCCGGCACCCGCCGCAGCCGGGCCCACCGCCAACGCACTCGGCGCACCAGCTCCCACGCCCGCCGCACCCGCGCTCGCCGCCAACGCACCTGCGCCCGCCGCACCCGCACCTGTGACCAACGCACCCGCGCCCGCGCCCGCCGCCAACGCACTAGGCGCACCCGCGCCCGTCGCGCCCACGCCGGCCGCCGGCGCACTCGGCACCAGCGCACTCGGCGCACCCGTCCTCACCAGCGTGCCCCCTGCGCCCGCCGCGCCCACGTTCGCGCCGGCCGACCCGCCCACCACGTCGTTCTTCGCGCCCGCCGGTCCGTCCGCCGCGTCGCCCTTCGCGCCCGCGCCCGCCGACCGGACCGCGGCGTTCGCACCCGTGCCGCCCGTGACCGCGCCCGCCGACCCGCCCGCCGCCGAAGCGCTCGCGCCCGTCGCCACGCCACCCGCGCCCGGCGCGGCGCCCGTCACCGAGCCCGCCGAAGCACCGGCACCGGCGCCCGCCGCGACCGCCGCCGCCAAGCCGACGCCGCCCGCCACCTCGCGCAGCAAGTTGCGCCGGATCGCGCGCCGCATCGTCGGACCCACCCTGCTCACCAGGAAGAACTGAGGGCGGCCCGCAGCCGGGGACCGCCCCGCTTCCCGCGCGGTCCCCGGCTACGCGCTCTGCGCCCGCGCGTACTGGCCACCGGTCCGGAGCAGCTCGTCGTGCGAGCCGATCTCCGCGATCCGACCGTCCTCCATCACCACGATGCGGTCGGCGTTGCGGATCGTGGACAGCCGGTGCGCCACCACGAACACCGTGCGGCCGTGCACCAAGCGGGCCAGCGCCTGCTGCACCAGCGCCTCGGACCTGTTGTCCAGCGCGGAGGTCGCCTCGTCCAGCACCAGCACGCGCGGGTCGCGGATCAGCGCCCGGGCGATCGCCAGCCGCTGCTTCTGGCCGCCGGACAGCCGCGCGCCGCGCTCGCCGACCACGGTGTCCAGCCCGGTCGGCAGCCGGTCGATGAACTCCAGGGCGTTCGCGTCGGCCAACGCCCGCCGCACCACGTCCTCGGGCACGTCGTCCAGGCCGTAGGTGACGTTGTCCCGGATCGTGCCCTCGAACAGGATCGACTCCTGCGGCACCACCGACACGAACCGGCGGTAGCTGCGCAGGTCCAACGCCTCCATGTCGACACCGTCGAGCAGGATGCGGCCCTCGGTCGGCCGCAGGAACCCGATGACCAGGTTCACCGCCGTCGACTTGCCCGCGCCGGACGCGCCGACCAGCGCGATCGTCTCGCCCGGCCGCACGTCGAGGGTGAAGTCGCTGACCGAGTTCCGCGCGGACTCCGGGTAGGCGAACCCGACGTCCTCGAACCGCACGCCGCCGTGCACGACGTCGACCTGCGCCTTGCCCGCGTTGTGCTCCAGGTCCGGCGCCTGGAGCACCTCGCCGAGCGAGCGCACCGACTCCAAGCCCTTGCTGATCAGCGGTGTCAGGCTCATCAACGTGGTGACCGCGCCGGTCAGGGAGGCGAAGTAGGCGCTGAGCATGACCACGTCGCCCGGTGTGACGGACAGCCGGCCGTGGTAGGCGGCCAGGGCCGCGCCGGCGAGGCAGCCGACGCCGAGGGCGTTGAGCAGGATCCACGCCAGCGCGCCGAAGCGGACGTTGAGGCCGTCCAGCTTCATGCCGGCGGCGAAGACCTGGCGCAGCGTGCCGTCCATGCGGTCGAGGGCGGTGCTCTCCAGGCCGTGCGCGCGGGTGATCGGGATGAGCGTGGTCATCTCGCCGACCCGCGACGACAGCTGCTCGACCTCCTGGCGGAACGACTCGTTGTACGCGCGCAGCCGGCCGCGCAACCACATCACCAGCACCGCCGCCGCGGGCACGACCAGCAGGAACACCGGCAGGAACGCGGGCGCGCTCAAGCTGATCACGACCAGCGCGCCGATCAACGTCGCCAGCGCCGAGAGGCCCTGGTCGCCGACCTGCTGGGTGGACGTCTCGATGCTCTCGACGTCCCGGATGACCTTCGTCTGCAGCACGCCGGCGCTGACCCGGGCGTGGTAGCCGATGGACAGCTGCTGCATCCGCCGGCTCAGCGCCGACCGCATCCGCATCCCCGTCCGGCGCGCGCTGCCGTACCACCAGCGCGTGTAGAGGACCGCGAACGGGTAGTTCAGCACGAGCGTGACCAGCAGCAACCCCGCGCCGAGCCAGATGCCGGTGACCGGCTTGCGCTCCACGACGACGTCGATGACGTGGGCGGTGATGACCGGGGTGAGCCAGGTGGGGCTGTGCTTGACGAAGAACGCGCCGGCGCCGAGGCCGAGCTTCGCGCGGTCGTCGCGGAAGAGGTAGAGGAGGGTGCGGATGGGGTGCTCGCCGCGGTAGCGGTGGTCGAGCGGACCGTGGGGCATGGTGCGGGGGCTCCTGCGAACGGGGGTCACGAGAAACCCACACCGCGCCGTGTGGGGAGAGCGCTCTCACATCGTAGGTGGCCGGTCCACCCCATTTGCCCTGGCCGGGCGGGTAAGGACACCTGCCCGAACCACCTACCGCTGCGGAGTCCGAAGGACGTCCGGCGGTTGTTCAACGCCGTCGAGCAGGCGCAAACCGGCGGTAGTACGCCGCGTGTCGCTACCACTACGGGAAGTGACAGCGGCCGGCCCGGTCGGGAGGTGCGGATCGGTCGGGTGTCGCGCTCGCCACTGCGGGCACCGGCGGGCGGGTGCCGGTGGGGACACCCGCCCGGTCGGTCAGTAGCCGAACACCAGCCGGTAGGCGATCTCCGGGTCGAACGTGCCCGCGGGCGTGTTCGGCGCGGTGCCGCAGTTGCCGTCGGAGTCGCCGGGGACCTTGACCCACAGCAGCATCTCCGCGCCGCCGCCGGTCTGGGCGGTCGCGCCGAGCTTGCGCTGACCCGGGTTGCACCACTCGCCGTTGGACCCGTTGCCGTTGCGGCTGGTGTCGATGACGAAGGCCTTGGTGTAGCCGGGCAGGGAGCCGTTCACCGAGTTGCCGTAGGACGCGGACTCGGTCGTCGGGTAGTAGTTGGAGACGTTGATCGCGAACCCGCGCACGTTGCGCACGCCGGCCGCGTCCAACCGGCCCGCCATGGTGTTCGCGGGCACCCAGCGGGCGTTGCCCGCGTCCAGGTAGGCCCACGTGTTCGGCGCGCGGTCGCGGAACTGCTCGGTGGCGTAGCGGATCATCGCGTTGCGCGCGGTGACGGCGTCGGGCGTCATGCAGTTGAAGTCGGCCAGCGAGTCCGGCTCGATCACCACGACGGCGGGGCGCGTGCCGATGGCCGACGCGAAGTTCGAGATCCACGCCCGGTAGGCCTCGGGTGATCCCGCGCCACCACCGGAGTGCCCACCGCACGCGTCCCGGCCGGGGATGTTGTAGGCGACGAGGACCGGCAGCTTGTCGGCCGCGTCGGCGGCGGCCACGTAGTTCCCGACGGCCGTGCGGATGTCACCGCTCCAACTGCCGAACCACCGCGCCATCGGCTTGGTGGAGAGGGACGACCTGATGGCCGACGTGCGGCCGTCGTTGGGGTTGTTGCGCACCCAGACGGCGGGGTTCGAGTTGGGGTCGACGTAGAAACCGCTGGTCAGGCCGATCGGGCTGGCGGCATTCGCCTGGCCCGGGACGACCAGCACGGCGAGCAGGGCGAGCACTGTCGCGGTCAAGCGCATCGACGATCCTTCCGCTCGGTCCACGCGGCGGCGGCCCATCGATCAAAGCACTCACCCGGCGTGTGGGGAACATCGCACTCGGGGAGCCCTCACGCCCCGCTCGGCTTTCGTCACACGGCCCGTTCCACGTGCTGTTCGGTGGCCGGGCACCGACCGGAGGGTGCAACGGCCGGCAACGACCGCATCACAAGTGCCGTACGCCCGCACCCGCCACGGACGCATAAGCAACAATGGCGCTCGCGCGGCAACCCCTGGAGGAGCGGAATGTCCTGGCAAGAGGACCTGGCAGAGCTGGACCGCACATTGGCGGAGGGTCGGATCAGCGCCGACGACTACCGCCGACGCCGGGATGAACTCCTCGCCGCCGCCTCGGGTGGCGGCCCGGCCGCACCGCCCAACAGCGGCCCGTTCGCACCCCCCGTGCGGTGGGACGCGGTGCCGCCGTCGCCGCCGAACCAGAACCCCGAGGCCACCCAGATCGTCACGCCCGGCGCGCAGCAGCAGGCGAACCCGGACCGGACGCAGGTGGTCAGCCAGCGGCCGGCCGACGCCGACCGCACCCAGTACGTGACCCCCATCGCGCCGCCGCAGCACCAGATGCCGCCGCCGCAGCAACAGCAGCAGCAGGGTGGCTGGCAGTCCGGCCCGCCGTCGAGCACGCCGCCGTGGGGTGGCGACAACTACAGCCCGATCGGCGACGCCAACCCGAGCTGGATCGCGCAGGGCCCCGAGGTCTTCGACGACAGCGGCAGCGGCAAGGGCAAGGTCATCGGGATCGTGGTGGCCGTCGTGCTGCTCGCGGGCATCGCGTTCGGCGCCTACTGGATCTGGGGGCGCGGCGAGTCGTCGTCCACGGCCGGTGGCAGCACCACCGGGACGACCGCGCCCACGACCACCACGTCGCAGCCGCCGCCGGACCCGCTGCCCCTCGGCGACATCCCCGGCAAGGTCGCCACGAACAAGGCGGTGACCGACTTCACCGCGGTCCCGAACCTCAAGTACCTGCTGGACTCGGAGGCCGCGCTCTACACGACCGCGGGCGCCACCAAGACCAAGCTGACCCAGTTCACCCTGGACGACGGCTCCAAGGGCATCATCCTGATCGTGCAGGGCGCCGACGCCGCGTCCGCCGCGGCGGCCGTGCTCGGCCTGCACAACACCCAGATCAACAACGGCATGACGCAGGTCACGGGTAGTCCCACCGGCGTGGTGGCCGGCCAGATCGACGCGAAGGACCCGGCGCTCGCCCGCGTCCGCGGCCACTACAGCAGCAAGGACCTGATCATCCGGGTCGACGTGGCCTCGTCCACGCTCACCGCCGCGCGCAAGGGTTTCGACGAGGCCCTGGAAGCCGAGCTCGAGGTGCTCCCCGCCGATGGCTGACCCGCGCAACGCCGGCGGCGCCGTCACCGCGTGCACCGTCGTCGCCCGCAACTACATGCCCGCCGCGCGCGTCCTCGCCGCGTCGTACCTCGAACACCACCCGGACCACGAGTTCGTGATCGCGGTGATCGACGCGCCACGCGGTTCGGGCGAGCGGCAGGGCCGGTTGCGCACGGTCGGCCCCGAGGCCGGCGGCATCGACGCGGACGACTACCTGCGCATGGCCACGGCCTACAACATCACCGAGCTGGCCACGGCGGTGAAGCCGTACCTGCTGCGCGAGCTGCGGGCGCACGCCGACGTGGTGATCTACCTGGACCCGGACATCCAGGTCTTCGCGCCGATGCCGGAACTGGCGGAGCTGGCCCTCGCGCACGGCATCGTGCTCACGCCGCACTTCCTCACCCCGCTGCCGCGTGACGGCAAGGACCCGAGCGAAGCCGCGATCATGGGCGCCGGGATCTTCAACCTCGGTTTCGTGGCCACCGGTCCCGGTTCGGAGCCGTTCCTGGACTTCTGGGCCGAGCGGCTGCGCCACGACGCGATCGTCGCGCCGGAGAAGCAGCTGTTCACCGACCAGCGGTGGGTCGACCAGGTCCCCGCGCTGTTCGGGAACACCGTGCTGCGCGACCCCGGCTTCAACGTCGCCTACTGGAACATCCACGAGCGCCCGGTCGAACGCGACGCGGACGGCGTGCTGACCGCGGGCGGCCACCGGCTGCGGTTCTTCCACTACAGCGGGTACCGGCCGGAGAAGCCGTGGCTGCTGTCCCACCACACGCCGAACCGGCCGCGCGTGGTGCTGTCCGAGCACCCCACCGTCCGCGAGCTGTGCGACGGCTACCGCGCGGCCTTGCAGGGCAACGGTTACGCCGAGACGCTGGAGTCGATCCCGTACGGCTTCGCGAAGATGGCCGACGGCACGAAGATCAGCCCGGCCATGCGCACCCTGTACCGGGACGCGTGGGTGAAGGCCGAGCGCGAGGACGCCCACGGCCTGGCCGGCAACCGCAGGACCCCGGTCCCGCCGCACGCGTTCGACGCCGACGGCGGCGAGGCGCTGCGCCGGTGGCTCGCCGGTCCGCCCGACGACGCGCCCGTCGGCACCACGCTGAGCCGCCTCGTGCACGCGGTGTGGGAGTCGCGCCCCGACCTGAGGACCGCGTTCCCGCTGCCGCACAGCCGTGACGCCGCGCCGTTCCGCTCCTGGTGCGCGAGCTCCGGCGTGACCGAGGCGTCGCTGCCGGCGTGGGCGCTGCCCGCCGAGCCGGTCGAGCCGTCCGAGCCGTCGGACGAGTTCGGCGTCAACGTGGTCGGCTACCTGACCGCGGAGCTGGGCGTCGGCGAGATGGCACGGCTGGTGCACGACGCGATCCGCGAGTCCGGCGTGCCGGTCGTCTCGGTGGTCGAGGACCAGCTGGTGTCCAACCGCACGGGCCTGGCCGAGCCGGGCACGGTCGGCCGGCCGCGGTTCCCGATCAGCCTGCTGTGCGTGAACGCCGACCAGACGCGCGCGGTGCTGGACCACCAGCCGCACGTCGGCCACCACCGCTACCGGATCGGCCTGTGGGCCTGGGAGCTCGAGGAGTTCCCCGGCGAGATGCACCACGCGTTCGACCTGGTCGACGAGGTGTGGACGGTCAGCGAGTTCTGCCGCGACGCCATCGCCAAGCACACGTCGGTGCCGGTGAAGGCGATCCCGGTGCCCGTGCGCGACCCCGGCGCGGTGTCCCGGCCGGAACGCCGGCCCGGCGACCCGGTGCAGTTCCTGTTCGCGTTCGACTTCTTCAGCATCGGCCAGCGCAAGAACCCGTGGGGCCTGGTCGAGGCGTTCCAGCGGGCCTTCGAGGGCCGCGACGACGTGCGCCTGGTGCTCAAGGCGATCAACGGCGACAAGAACCCGCACACCGCCGAGCGGCTGCGGGTGAGGGTCATGGACGACCCGCGGATCGAGCTGGTCGAGCGCTACCTGTCGGTGCGGGAGCTGGACGAGCTGTACGCGTCGAGCAGCGCCTACGTCTCGTTGCACCGCAGCGAGGGCTTCGGCCTCACCGTGGCCGAGGCGATGGCGCGGGCCATGCCGGTGATCTCCACCGACTACTCCAGCACCGCGGAGTTCCTGAACGCGAAGACCGGCTGGCCGGTGCCGGCCAAGCTGGTGCCGGTGGGTCCGGGCAACCACCCGTACCCGGCGAGCGCGATGTGGGCCGAGCCCGACCTGGACGCCGCCGCCCGCGCCATGCGCGAGGTCGCGGACAACCCGGCCGAGGCCGCCCGCCGCGGTCGTGCGGCCCGGGAGCACGTCCTGCGCACGCGGTCGGTGCGGCGGGCCGCCACGTGGATGGCCGAGCAGCTGCGCGCGGCGTACGAGAGCTGGCAGGGCAGCGGCGGCGCGGGTTACCGGGCCGAGCTGCCGGGCGCGGACCTGCTGCGGCCGTTGCGCGAGTCGAAGCAGGCGTTGCTGTGGCGGGCCGAGGTGGGCGCGGCGTCGCGCATGCCGCTGGCGCCCGCGCTGCGCAAGGCCGTGCTGCGCGCCATCGACCACTACGACGTGCACCAGCGCAAGGTGATGGGCACGCTCGTCGGCGGCGTCGAGGACACGTTGCACAGCGTGGTCGCGCGGCTGGAGGCGGTCGAGTCGAACGTCGAGTCGACGCGCTGGGCGAACGAGGGCCTCAAGACCCGGCTGGCGAGCGTGCAGGACGAGTTCCGCGCCGCCGCCGAGGACAGCGCGGCGACGAACCTGGCGGGCCTGACGAACCTGGAACGGCGGCTCGACAGCACCCTGGAGCGGGTGTGGTCGCGGCTGGAGGACGACGAGCGCGCCACGCACACCCGGTTCGCCGAGCGCGACGAGCGGCTCGACGGCGACGAGCAGCGGATCGCGGACCTGGCCCGGACCCTGTCCGCGGTGCAGGACACGGCACGGCTGCGGCACGCGCCGGTGCCCGCGGGCGCGGACGTGGTGGTGTGCGACGCGGGCGCGTTGCTGCTGCCCGTGGACAACGTCGTGCTGCCGTGGCTCGCCTACCACCGGTCGTGGGAGGTCGAGGAGGCCGACCTGATGGCCCGGCTCGTCGGCGACGGCACGTTCCTCGACATCGGCGCGCACGTCGGCTACCACACGCTGCGCCTGCTCCAGCGGGCCGAGGGCGTCGCGTCGGTCGTCGCGGTGGAGGCCAACCCGGTCAACGCCGAGTACCTGCGCCGCAACGTCGTGGCCAACCTGGGCGCCGAGGGCGCGCGGACCGTCGACGTGCTGCCGGTCGCGGCGTGGGACGAGGACGGCAGCATCCGCCTCGTGCAGGCCGAGGACGACAACAGCGGCGACCACCGGGCGCACGAGCTGTCCGACGAGGGCGCGGGCGGCGTGGTGATCCCCGCGATCCGGCTCGACGGCAGGTCCGAGGTGACCGACCGCCGCGTCACGCTGGTGAAGGTCGACCTCCAGGGCCGCGACCACCGGGCGCTCGCGGGTCTGACCGCCGTGCTGGAGCGCGACCGCCCGCACGTGGTGTGCGAGTTCTGCCCGAGCGCGATCGAGGAGCTGGGCGACGACCCGCTCCAGGTGCTCCTCGGCTACCGCAAGATGGGCTACGCCCCCGTGCCGCTCGGCGCCGACCCGGAGGCCGAGCACGCCGACGACGACCTGGTGCGCCAGGCCAACGCGGTCGACACCGGCTTCGTCACGCTGTGGCTCCGACCACTCTGACCTGAGCGTTCTCGGCGCGGACGGCCGAGCTCCTCACTTACAATCGACGCGGCTCCCACCCACCGGTGGGAGCCGCGTCCATGAGGAGGTTCCGTGTCCGACCGCCGGACGCCGTCGCGCACCTCCCTCCTCGGCACCTTGTCGATCATCGCGCTGCTCGCCGCCGTCGCCCTCGGCGCGTGGGGCCTGTGGGGCGGGCAACCGCTGCCGGCGAGCGCGCGCAACGTGCCGCCGACCGGCGAGGCGGGCCGGCTGGCCGCCGACCCGCTGGCGCTGGCGGACTTCGACTCGGGCACCGAGTCCTACGACTTCGTCCGCGCGTTCCCGGACATGCTCAGGCTCGACTTCCTCAACCGGGCCGAGGTCGCGGTCTACCAGGAGGAAGGGGCGGGCGCGGCGCGGATGACCGTGTCGTCCAAGCGGCCCGAGGGGCGGGTGCTCGTCGCCGTGATCCGGATGGCGGACCGGGACGCCGCGCTGCGGGCCGCCGACCGCCTGGACGAGCTGCAACTGGGCTTCGGCCTGGAGCGGATACCGCCCGAGCACGGCGTCACCCGGGTGACGCGGGTGGTCCGGCACCCGGACGTCGACCCCGCGCCGCGGCCGACCACCCGCGGCTACTACGTGCACCGGGACCTGCTGGTCCGGGTCGAGTTGAACGCCAGGTCGTTCGACCTCACCGCCGAGTTCGGGCCGCTGCTGGCGAGGCAGTTGCGGGCGCTGCCGGCCGATGGCTGAGACGATGACGGCCGTCGGGACCGGCGGCACGACCCCGCCCGGTGTGCGCGTGGTGACCGCGACCGCCGTGTGCCTGCTCGCCTACAGCTACCTGTTCGGCCTGTGGCCGAACCGGCACGACCACCAGGCCGGGCTGGTCGTGGTGGTCCGGAGCTGGGTCAACCAGCCGACCGGGATCGGCGAGGACTTCGGCTTCCTCGGCGTCGCCCTGCTGCTGATGGCGGCCGGGCACGCGGTCGCGGGCGTCGACCGGTGGCCGGCGGCGGTCCGGTTGCTGCGCCGGGTCGTGCCCGCGGTGGTGTGCGCGGTCCTGGTGGGCGTGCTGCTGTCGCTGGTCGGCGCGGAGCCGTTGACCGACGCGGCGGTGACGGCGCCGGTCGCGGCGGTGGCGTCGGCGGGGCTGCTCGTGCTCCTGCTGCGGCCGGTGGAGCGCGGCGCGCCGTGGCTGGCGGTGCTGGTGCAGCTGGAGATCGCCTGCGTGCTGGTGCTGGCGGGCGGCTGGGCCGGCGGCGGTGGTCCGGACGTGCTGCGCCTGCTCGGCCTGGTCGGCGGGCTCCTGCCGCTGACCGCGCTGGGTCAGGTGGCCTGGCAGGTGCGCGCGGGGCGGCTGACCGCGGCGCACGGCTTCGGGCTCGGCCTGCTCGCCGTGGCGCTGCTGGTGCTGGCCGACGGGATGGCGCCGGACCTGGCCGGCTACTGGCGACCGTACGGCGGCGTGCTGGCGCTGCTGTTGTTCCTGATCGCGCTGCCGCGTGGCGCGTCGTTGGCGGCGACCCGCCCGGTGCGCTGGCTGAGCAGCCGCGCGGTGCCGCTGTACGCGTCCGTCCCGGTCGTCGGTTACGCGGTGACCGGCGTGCTGGCGGACGTCGTGCCGCCGACGATCGCCCTGCTGCTCGGCACGGTGTGCGCCGGCGGCGCCGCGGAGGCGCTGCACCGGGGTTCGGAGAAGGTGGCATGACGGCGGACACGCTGGCACGGACCGAGGTCATCCCCAAGAGCGCCGGGTACCTGCACGGCCTCGACCTGCTGCGGGTCATCGCGTCCTGCGCGGTCGTGCTCACCCACCTGATCGCCTGGTTCACGCTGAACGACCGCGAGTTCTGGCTGGCGACGGCGGTCGAGCGCGGCGTCGTCGAGCCGCTGCACCTCAACCCGCGCCTGTCGTTCCTCGGCGTCGCGCTGTTCCTGGTCGTCAGCGGCGTGGTGGTGACGCACGTGGCGAACCGCGAGCGCCCGTTGCAGTTCCTGCGCCGCCGCGTCGTGCGGCTGCTCCCGCTGCTGTGGGTCGTCACGGTCGTCGTGTGGGTGCTGATCAACCTCGGCTTCCGGGTGTCGTCGGCCCGCGAGGCGGACCTCGACCTCGGCGACCTGGTCAGCGGCATGTTCCTGGTCAACTTCCTGCAGACGCCGCAGGTGGCGCTGGTCGCGGTGACGTGGACGCTCCAGGTGCAGGTCGTCTTCTACTGCTACGTCGCGCTGACCATCCCGCTGCTGCGCAAGCGCGCCTGGATTCCGCCGCTGGCCGCCGCGCCGCTGTGCTTCACCGTGCTGCTGGTCGTCGGCCACGTCCCGACCGTGCTCGGTCACGAGATCGGCCAGTTCGCGTCCTACCTGCCGGTGCTGGTGCTCGGGCAGCTGATCTCGCTGGTGCACTCCGGCAAGGTGCACCCGGTCGCGGGCACGGCCATCGGCGCGGTGCACTTCACCCTGTTCGTCTGGGTGGACAAGGTCGGCGGCCACACGGACCAGGGCGACTCGGTGCCGCGCACGCTGCTGGTCGCCGTGCTGCTGACCGTGCTGCTGGTGGCCGCGAGCGGTCCGCTGAGCCGGTCGGCGTTCATCCGCGGCTGGTCGAAGCGGACCTACGCGATCTACCTGATCCACCTCAGCGCGATGTACCCCCTGTACGACACCCTGATGCCCCACCTCGATCCCACGCTGGTGGCGGTGCTGGGCCTGGTGACGACCGCGGTGGCGGCCGAGGCGCTGCACCGCTGGATCGAGATGCCCGCCGATCGGGCGGTCCGCCGCTGGGAACGACGGGGCAGCGCCACCGGCCGCGCGGGATAGTCACGATCCGCCGTCTGATCGAGAGCCTTCCGTTACCATGCTGGGCGGCGGGGAGGCGGCGACGGGGAAGGGGCGGACCCCTGGACGGTCAGACGGCACCGCCGAAGGTCCGCATCGCGTTCATCGACATCGGACGCGGGCTGGCCGCCCTGCTCGTCTTCTACAGCCACATCGCCGAGCAGTGGGTCGCCAAGCGCGAGGTCGGGCCGACACCGGGCATCGACTTCATCGACGCGCTGACCAGCGACCCGATGCACATGGGGTTGCAGGGCATCGGCCAGATCGCGGTGCCGTTCTTCTTCCTGGTCAGCGGGTTCGTGGTGACGCCGATCGCGCTGCGGCAGGGCCGGCGCCGGTTCGGCCTCAACCGGGTGGTCCGGGTCTACATCCCGATGACGTTCGTGGTGCTGCTGACCGCCGCGGTGATCCTGCTCGGCGCGCGGACGCTGATCGGCGCGGAGGAGCCGACGATCACCTGGTGGACCGTCCTCACCAACTCGCTGGTGATCAACTACCTGATCGTGCCGCAGGTGGTGATGGTCGGCGTCGCGTGGACGCTGGTCGTCGAGGTCGTGTTCTACCTCCTGCTGGTGGTGCTGCTGCCGGTGATGCGGCGCTGGACGTGGCTCGCCATCGGCGTGCAGCTGACGTTCGTGTTCGTGGTGATGATGAGCGCCCGCGAGTTCGGCGCGTCGTGGGCGCTGTTCGCGGTGAACGTGTCGTACCTGCCCATCCCGATCATCGGCCAGATCATCTGGGCGACCACGAGCAAGCGCGTGCCGCTGTGGCTGGGCGGGGTGTACGTCGGCATCGCGTGGTCGCTGTACGTGCTCGCCGAGTTCCTGAAGCTCGGCCGGCTCGACACCTCGTACAACCTCGCGCTGGCGTTCGCGCTGCTGTTCTTCATGGCCGGGTACTTCGCGGAGTCGCGGCTCAAGGAGCGCAAGGTCTGGATCCTGCTCTCCGAGCGCAGCTACTCGATCTACCTGCTGCACGGTCTCGTGGCGTTCGTGACGCTGGACCTGATCCGGCCGACCGTGCCGCTGCTGCTGGCGATCCCGCTCGCGGTGGCCCTGACGTTCGGCGTGGTGGAGCTGAGCTACCGGTACGTGGAGAAGCCGAGCCACGCGCTGGCCCGGAAGCTGTCCCGCAAGCCCGCGCCCGTGCCCGAGCCGGAAGCGGAGCTCGAAGCGGAGGCGGCCGAAGCCGAGTTCGAGGACGACGGGATCGAGGACGGGCTCGACGACGGGTTCGACGACGTCGAGGACGCCGACTGGCCGGACGAGTCCGAGGAGCCGGACGAACCCGCGCCCGTGCGGGAGGACCCGACCGAGATCATCCGCCCGGTCCGCTCGCGCACGCCACCACCCCGGCGCACGCCACCCCGCACCCCACCGCAGGGCACCCCGCTCCAACGCACCCCGCCTCCGCGCACGCCACCCCGGGGCATGCCGGTCAACGGCGCACCCGTGAACGGCGCACCGCCCAGGGGAGTTCCGGTTCCCGGCACACCGCCGCGCGGCCTGCCGGTCAACGGCACACCGCCGCGCAGCGCACCGGTCAACGGCACGCCGGCTCGCGGCACACCCGTCAACGGCTCACCCGTCAACGGCTCACCGGTCAACGGCTCACCGGTCAACGGCTCTCCGGTCAACGGCGCGCCGCCGAGGGGCGCGGCCAACGGGTCACCGGCCAACGGGTCACCGGTCCCCGGCACACCCCCGCGCGGCACGCCGGCCCAGCGCACACCGGCCCTACCCCCGCCGCGCCCGCCCGCGCCACGGCCGACACCCCCGCCCTCACCCCCGCCGGTCGAGGACGCGACCCAGTACCTGCCCGCCGCGGTCTGGCCGGTCGAGGAGCCCGAAGCCGACGAGGCGCCCACGCCCGGGCGCCGGCGCCTGCGCGAGGACAGCGGGCCCGCGGTGACGGTCGCGGCGCTGCTCGCCAACCACGCCAAGGAGAACGGCCACCACCGCTAGCGCGGCTGCTTCGCCATCTCCTCGGCGATGATGTCGATGACCGGTGGTTCGAGCACCGGGTCCAGCCCGCTGACGAGGAGCCGCTCGGCCGCTTCCAGCACCACGACGTCGTTGGCCGCGAGGGCGCGGGCGACCTCGCGCGGGTCGTGGGTGAGGCGTTCGACGTGCACCATCGTCAAGTCGGTGAAGCAGGCCACCAGGTACTGCGCCGCGTAGTAGGCGAACGAGTCGCCGAGCAATCCCACCTTGGCGGTCGCCACGCCCTTCGCCGGCGGCTGCGTGAACCGCTGCGGCTTGGGGTCGGGCGCGATCTCGTGGTTGCGCACCGTCCTGCCGTCGGGCGCGAGGTCGTAGGACTGGATCGGGTCGGTCGCGGTCCGACCCAGCAACGGCGCCAGGTCGCCCTCGCGGTCGACCACCTTCGTCGGCTCGACCTTCCAGTCCCGGGACGTGTTCGGCTTGACGGTGTCGGTGATGACGCGGGCCATCACGAGGCTGCCCTCGTGGGTCCAGTGGCTGTCGTACTTCGGGTAGGGCAGGCGGTCGGTCAGCTCGGCGGTCTCCTCGATCCGCGACCGCAGGTCGAGCGCGCCCGTCTTGCCGATCCCCCGCCAGAACTCGTCGCGCGCCTTGTTGAAGCAGTCCTTGCCGTAGAACTTCGACGGCAGGTAGTCGGGCACCATCGTGCTCTTGTTCGGCGCGACGATCAGCAGGAACCGCCGCCCCGACGACTCGACCGCGGCGCGCAGGCGGGCCAGCCGGGCGTGCACCTCGGCGACCGGCATCACCGGGTCGCACGCGCCCTCGACGTCCGCGCCGAGGAACAGCCAGTCGTCCTTGCCCTCGATCACGTCGACGAACGCCGTCGGGTCGGGCAGATCCGCGGACGGGTCCTTCGGCGGCGTCGGCACCGGGCCGACCACGTCCTGCCGCCGGTCGAGGTCCGGCGCCTCGCCGAAGACGCCGCGGCTGATGCCGTTCGCGGCGGCCACGGCCTTGTCGCGCAGCGGCACGTGGTCGCTCGCCCACGCGTTGAGCCCGGTGAAGAAGCCCCAGCCGTCGGTGATCGACGGGAACTCGGCGAGCTTGCGGTTCTCGAACTCCGCCGGGCGCACGCCGACGACCAGCAGCAGGGCGGGCGCGCAGAAGAAGAGGACCGCGAGGGTGAGCGCGGTGCGCTGGCGGCCGCTGTGCCGAGGGCGGTAGAGGGCGTGCTCGCGGGGTAGCAGCGACTCCGGCACCGCCGGGAGGCTCTTGGGCGGGTCGGTGCTCACGCCGAACAGCGTAGCCGGCGCGCACATCACCTGTTAGTGGTTCACCTCAAGGTGGGGATTCAAGAACTGTCGCGCGTGCAACCCAGCGGCCATGGCGAACGTCTCTTCGGGTGGCAGGACACCTGACGCACCGGAGGATCGCATGTGGCCCACTGTGATGCTGGTCACCGCCGGAGCGCTGGCGTTTTTAGTGCGAACCGTTCGAGTCCTGTGCTCCGCATCGAAATCCGAAGGTGGGCGAACCCGTATTGAGACCGCCCCACCGGTCTAGTCCCTATGGCGGCTTGTCCACTTGCCGTACGATCATTTCGGGTCGTACGACCTGTGCCTGCTAGGGGACCTCAGAACAGAGGTAGGTGCGTCATGGATCTCGCACTGAGTAAGGTCATCGAGCTGCGCGAAAGCGGGTTCCAGTTCCTCCACCTCCGGGACGAGGACGGACAGCTCGACCGCATCATGGCGTTCAAGCAGCGCAGAGGGTTCATCGACTCGATCCTGTTCTGGTCCGAGACCGAGGCCCGCGCGGGCAGGCTCCCGGCCGTCCGGGACAGCCAGCGCGCCGCCCAGGCCGTCTGGATTTACGAGGGACCGCTGGTCGAGGCCGTGGACCGGCTGCTCGACCTGCCGGAGCCCGGCACGCGCAACGCGCCGACGCTGATGAAGAAGACGGCATCCGACCTCGCGGTCGTGACCACCCTGCCGTTCAAGCTGAACCTGCCGCCCGGCGCTATCGCCTAGACATCTCCCGTTAACGTCACCCGCCGCACACACAATGCGGCGGGTATCGGCGTTTCGGTTACTGTCCGTGATTGTTCTACGTTTTACGTAGAAGTTTCGAAGCCGGTCCGCGTGCGCCAGGCGCGTTCCCAACAATGAATATTCACCCTCGGCGCGGTGACACCAAACCTGATTCATAGGCGAGCACGACGAGTTGTGCGCGGTCCCGCGCGCCCAGTTTGGTCATCACCCGACTGACGTGGGTGCGCGATGTCGCCGGACTGATCACGAGGTGCCCGGCGATCTCCTCGTTCGACATCCCGGCCGCGACGAGCGCGAGGATCTCCCGCTCCCGAGCGGTCAGCCCGCGCAACGCCCTGGGATCGGGACGGCGGTGCTCCGGTCGGTTCGCGAACTCCTCGATCAACTTCCGGGTGACACTCGGTGCGAGGAGCGCCTCACCCTCCGCGACCACCGTGAGGGCGCGCAGCAGCTCGACCGGATCGGTGTCCTTGAGCAGGAAGCCCGACGCGCCGCTCCGCAACGCCTCGAACACGTACTCGTCCACGTTGAAGGTCGTCAGCACCAGCACCTTCACGTCCGGCAGCTCGGCGCAGATCTGCCGCGTGGCGGCCAGGCCGTCGGTGCCGGGCATCCGGATGTCCATCACCACGACGTCCGGTCGGTGCTCGTGCGCGCGCCGGACCGCCTCCGCGCCGTCACCGGCCTCGCCGACGACCTCGAAGCCGTCCTCGGTGTCGAGCAGCAGGCGGAAACCCGCGCGCACCAACGCCTGGTCGTCGGCCAGCACCACCCTGATCACCACGAACCTCCCACGGTAGGACCGCGTGGACGGTGAAGCCCGCGGCCGATGGTCCGGCGTCCAGCGTGCCGCCGAGCGCCTCGACCCGCTCCCGCATGCCGCGGATGCCGGAGCCTGCGCCCTGCGGCGCCTGGCCGCCCCTGGTCGTGCCGTCGTCGGTGACGGTGAGGACCAGGGCGTCCTCGGTGCGCTCGAACGAGATGACGATCTCGGACGCGTCCGGCGCGTACCGCATCGCGTTGGTCAACGCCTCCTGCACCACCCGGTACGCGGCGGCGTCGACGGGTGCGGGCACCGCGCCCGGCGTGCCGACGACCTTGGCGACCGGCACGGGCTCCACCAGCTCGTCCAGCCGGTCCAGACCGGGCACCGGCGTCGTGCCCCCGCCGGTCCGCAGCACGCCGAGGGTCGCGCGCAGGTCGTCCAACGCGTGGCCGCTGGCCGCCTTGATCGCCCTGAGGGCCTTGACCGCCTCTTCGGGACGGCGGTCGGCGACGTGCGCGGCGACACCGGCCTGCACGTTGATCATGGCCAGGCTGTGCGCGACGACGTCGTGCACCTCCCGCGCGATGCGCAACCGCTCCTCCTCCGCCTGGCGGCCGCGCTGTTCGCGGACCCGGGTGCGGCGCAGGGAGAGCACGGCGATGGCGGGCGCGGCGATCAGCGGACCCCAGTGCCCGGTGACGTAGTAGAGCCACGTCGACATCCCGGTGACCGCGATGACGGCGACGGGGAAGCGCTTGCGCCAGACCAGCGGCGCGAACGTCGCCGCGAACCAGACCCACGCCAGCCACGCCATGCCGACGACGGTACGGGAGGCCGGCGCAGGTCAGCGTCCCCTCAGAGGCGGCTCACGCCCGTACGTCAGGCGTCGTACGCGCCCTTCTTGACCGCGTTCAGGAAGCCCGCCCAGTCCGGCAGCGCCACGGTCGGCCCGGCCGGGTTCTTCGAGTCCCGAACGCGTGCCGAGAGGCCCGTCAACGAGACCTCGACGCAGTTGCCGTTCCCGCCCCCGTTGCTACGGCTGCTCTTGCGCCACACGGTGACACCCCGATCCCTATCGCTCAGCGGTCAGCGCCCCGATCCACTCGGCGGACTCCTCGGGAGACAACGCCAATTTCGAGAGATGGGTGAAGTTCAGCTTAGCCACCTTCACCTTCGCCGGGTCCTCCACGTGCAACGACCCGGCCGCGTGCTCGACGTACAGCACCGATCGGTCCGCCTTCATCGGGAAGTCCAGCACGGTGAACGCGCCGTACTGCCCTTCATGGAACCCCGCCCGATGCGGCAGGACCTGGACCGTCACGTTGGGGAGTCGGCACCGCGAGTCGAGGTGCAGCAACTGAGCCTGCGAGACCTGGGCCAGCGCACTCTCCAACATGATCGCGTGCAGTTCGACCGGTTCTTCACCGAGCAGCTGCTCCTGCCTGAGCAGCCTCACCTCGATCTGGTTCGCGATCCACCGCTTCGACCGCTGCACCCGCGCGCCGGCCAGCACGGCCCGCGAGTAGTCGGCGGTCTGGAGCAGTCCAGGGACGTAGGTGACCTGGAAGTCGGAGACCTTGGACGCGTCGTGCTCCAGGCTGATGTACCCCTGGTCGTCGAGGTCGTACTTGCTCCACCAGCCCTTCTCCAACGCCCTCGCGTACATCTCCATGTACGGCTCCCACTGGGAGAACGGGACGCCGTAGGTGTCGAGCATGGCGCGCATGCCGTGGTAGTCGGGTCGCTGGCCCTTCTCGATCCGGCTGATCTTGCGGTGGTCGTAGTTGAGCCGGTCGGCTGCTTCCTGCTGCGAGAGGCCGGCCCGCAGGCGCAGCTCCCGCAGGACCTCCCCCAGCCTGCGCATCCGGTGAGTCGGCTCGTTCCTGGTCATCGGCACCACCTCCGGATCAGCGTGTGATCATCCGACCGCGCAACGCTACGGCGGCGGAAACAGCGGGTGGGAATCTCAACGAGGGCTTCCGCCGACGACCGTGACCCCATGACGGACACGGCCTACCTGCACCGGATCGAGTACTTCCGGCGTCAGGCCAACGGCTCGCTCGTGCGCGAGCACGTCGAGAACGTCAACGACCACGGTTGGTACATCGAACGTGGCGCGGAGTGGAAGGACCGGTACACGCGGGGGTGTGCGGTGGACTTCCTGGCGCGGGCAGGAGCGCCGAAGGGCGTCTACTCGGTCGCGGTGTGGCGAGGTGGGACGCGGGTCTGCACGGTGGGTTTGCACTGGACCGGGCTCCACCGGACCGGGTGAAGTAGTCCACTCGGGTGGATTAGCGAGCTTGAACCGGACACCCGGATTGCGAAACTTTCCGGGCCATGAACCTCAGGAAGACCATCGCCGGAGCCGCGGTCACCCTCGGCGGCGCGGCCGTCATGCTCGGCCTGGGCGGCACCGCGCAGGCCGTCGACCTCGGTGCGCACGCGCGGCCCGACCTCGACGCCGAACCGGGCAAGGTCGCGAACCTCGGCGACGTGGTCCGGGTCGACCTCTCGAACCCGGCCGGCCCGGTCGTCACCGGTCCCCTGGTCCTGGGCGACGGCGCCACCGGCGGGCCGCTGGACCTGAAGATCAGCCTCGGCCGCTGACACCCCCGATCCGGAGCGGTCCCGGCCCCCTCCCCCTCGGGCCGGGGCCGTTCCAACCAGGCCGATCAGCGCCGATCAGCCGAGCAGCCCGACCCGGTCAGCGGCCGACGGCGTAACCCTGGCCACCGCGCGGGTTGGCGGCGGCACGCAGCAGGCCGTCGCGCGAATCCCGGGCCACGGCCGACATCCGGCCCAGCGTCCACGGTCCGGCGTCGAGGACCGCGTGGCCGCGTTCGCGCAGCTCCGCCATCGCGGCGTCGCCGATCCGCGACTCGACCACGACCTCGCCGGGCGTCCACGACCGCGGGTAGAACGAGCTCGGGAACGCGTTGGTGTGCCACATCGGCGAGTCGATGGCCTCCTGGAGGTTCATCCCGCCCGCGGTGTGCGCGAGCCAGAACCCCAGCTGCCACTGGTCCTGCTGGTCGCCGCCCGGGGTGCCGAAGGCCATCGCGGGCAGGCCGTCGTGCAGGGCCAGGGTCGGGGACAGGGTGATCCGGGGGCGCTTGCCCGGCGCGAGGGAGTTCGGCAGGCCCTCGTCCAGCCAGAACATCTGCGCCCGGCTGCCGAGGCAGAACCCGAGCGACGGGATGGCCGGCGAGGACTGGAGCCAGCCGCCGGACGGGGTGGCCGACACGATGTTCCCCCAGCGGTCGACCACGTCCACGTGGACCGTGTCGCCCTTGACCGTGCCCGCGCTCGACACGGTGGGTTCGCCGAGCGCGCCGCCGCCGTCCTGTCGGCTCGCGACGCGCGGGCCGCGCAGGACGTGCCCGGGAAGGCGTGCTTCCACCGATCCGGGTGAACCGGGTCGCAGGTCGAGTGACGCGTGATCGGCGACGAGTCGCCGGCGGCGGTCCGCGTACTCCCTCGACAGGAGCACGTCCAACGGCACGTCGCCGTGATCGCCGTACCAGGCCTCCCGGTCGGCGAACGCCAGCTTCGCGCACTCCACCGCCAGGTGCACGGTCTCCGCCGACGGCACGCCGCCCGCGTAGGACAGCCGGTCCGCGAAGCCCTCCAGCAGCAGCAACTGCTGCAACAGCACCGGTCCCTGGGTCCAGGCCCCAGGCTTCACCACGCTCCACGACCCGAAGTCCACCGACACGGCGTCCTCGTACGACGCCTCCCACGACGCCATGTCCGCACCGGTCAGCACGCCGGCGTGGTCGACCCCCGAGTCGTCGCGGTGCGCGATCCGGGAGAACTCGTCCACCTGCGCCGCCACGAACCCCTGCGACCACGCCCGGCGCGCCGCCTCCAGCTGCGCCTCCCGGTCCGACCCGGCGGCCTCGGCGGCGGCCAGCAGCCACTCCCAGGTGTCCGCGAGCTTGGGGTTGCGGAACCGCGCGCCGGCCACCGGCGGCTTCCCGCCGGGCAGCCACAGCGACGCCGACGACGTCCAGTGCTCCCGGAACAGGTCGGCGACCGTCGCGATGGTGAACGCCGCCCGTTCCAGCAGCGGGAACCCGTCCCGCGCGTACCCGATCGCGTACCCCAGCACCTCGCGCAGCGACTTGGTCCCGTAGTCGCGCAGCAACGTCAGCCAGCCGTCCCACGCGCCCGGCACGGTGGCCGCCAGCAGCCCGCTGCCCGGCACGAGGTCCAGCCCCAGGCCCGTGTAGTGC
Organism: Actinosynnema sp. CA-299493; assembly: GCF_050946825.1. Classification (NCBI taxonomy): domain Bacteria; kingdom Bacillati; phylum Actinomycetota; class Actinomycetes; order Pseudonocardiales; family Pseudonocardiaceae; genus Actinosynnema; species Actinosynnema sp. CA-299493. The sequence continues at coordinate 55,519 of NZ_CP191993.1, read as the reverse complement.
GAGATCGTCGCACCGGCGGGCGCCACGCCCTGACCGCACAGCACGCGGGGCGCGGTCTCGCCGGCGGCGGCGAACACCACGGGCACCTCGCCGCCCGGCCCGTTGAGGTGCGGTTCCACCACTTGCAGCACGAAGCCGACCGCGACCGCGGCGTCGAAGGCGTTGCCGCCGTCCTCCAGGACGGCCATGCCCGCGCTGGAGGCGAGCCAGTGCGTGGACGCGACCATTCCGTGCGTGCCGACGAGTTCAGGACGCGTGGTGAACATTTCGACAACCTACGTCGGCCCGCCGGATTTTGTTACCCCGGCTAACGAGACCGTGTCCTGAAGATCCGCTGAACCCGAACCACCCTCACCTCGCCTGGTCGGGGACCCGCAGCTCACGCCCCAGGCCGTGCAGCACGAGCCCCGCCCGCGCCAAGGCGTCCGGGTCGAGGTGGTTGCGCGTGTCCAGCACCGTCGAGCCGGACATCGCCGACGCCACCAGCGCCCAGTCCAGCGCGCGGAACTCCGGCCACTCGGTCAGCAGCACGACCGCGTCCGCGTCGCGCACCGCCGCGTACGGCGAGTCGACCACGGTCATCCCCACCAGCGGCCGGCTGATCTCCGGGTCGTGGGCGACCAGCTCCGCACCCTCGAACGCGAGCAGCTCCGCCACCGCCAGCGCGGGCGAGTCGCGCAGGTCGTTGGTGCCCGCCTTGAACGCGAGCCCCAGCACGCCGATGCGGGCGCCGGCGAGCGGTCCGATGGCGCGGCGCAGCTTCTCCACCACCCGCCGCTGCTGCCGGGCGTTCGTCTCGATGGTGGCCTTGACCAGCGGGAAGTCGACGCCGACGGCCTCGGCGATGCGCACCATGGCGTGCGTGTCCTTGGGCAGGCACGACCCGCCCCAGCCGGGGCCTGGCTGGAGGAACGACTGGCCGATGCGCTTGTCGTAGCCCATGCCCTCGGTGACGGAGGTGACGTCCGCGCCGACGAGCTCGCACAGCTCGGCGACCGCGTTGACGTAGGACAGCTTCATCGCCAGGAAGCAGTTGGCGGCGTACTTAACCAGCTCGGCGCTGGCCGCGTCCATGAGCACGGTGGGCGCGCCGAGCCTGCTGAACAGCGCGCCGACGCGTTCGGCGGCTTGCGGCGAGTCGGAGCCGACCACGATCCGGTCGGGGTGCAGGAAGTCGCGCACGGCGCTGCCCTCGCGCAGGAACTCCGGGTTGGAGACGACGGCGACGTCCTCCCGCCCGAGCAGGGCCGCGACCCGGGTGGACGTCCCGACCGGAACGGTGGACTTGCACACCACGACCGCGCCGTGGGGGAGGACGTCGCGGATCTCCCGGGCCACCGCCTCGACCGCGCCGAGATCGGCCGCGCCACCGACGCCCATGGGTGTCGGCAGGCACAGGAACACCACCTCGGCGTCACCTACGGCGTGCCGCGCGCCCTCCACGAACGCGAGCCGTCCCGCGGACTGCCCGGCCACGACCAGGTCGGCGAGGTCCGGTTCCAGGATGTCGACCTGCCCGGCGCGCAGCCGGGCGACCTTCAGCGCGTCCACGTCCGCGCACACGACCCGATGCCCGAGGGAGGCGAGGCACGCCCCCGTCGTCAGGCCCACGTAACCCGTTCCCACGACCGCGATCCGCCGGACGAACATGGGGTGACGGTGACACCTGGAGTTGACCGTGGGTCAAACACCAGGCGTATGCGGAGAGTGAGGTGGGTAGTCCCCCGGGTGTACGGGGAAACACCCCTCGCGGCGGACGCGGTTTCGCCTGGCTGGAGGCAAGGTCATGGGTATGGAACTCGTCCTGTTCTCCCTGCTCTTCGTGGGCATGGCGGTGCTGGCGGCCGTGCCGTTGGTCGCATTGCTCCACTTCTCCGAGCGCCGGGGGCTGAACGACCGTTAACCTCCTGGTCCCACGGACAGGAGGATGTATGGAGATCTCGGGTACCGCGGCGATCGTCACCGGCGGCGCGTCCGGGCTTGGCCTCGCGACCGCACGGGCGTTGGCGGCACGTGGTGCGGCGGTGTTCGCGCTGGACCTCGCCACCGACGACGCCCCCGACGTCGAGGGCGTCACCTACCTGGCGGCGGACGTGACCTCCGAGGAGGACGTCCAGGCCGCCGTCGACACGGCCGCCGGCTCCGGCTCGCCGCTGCGGGTCGTGGTGAACTGCGCGGGCATCGGCCCGTCGGCGCGGACGGTCGGCAAGTCCGGCCCGCACAGCCTCGACCTGTACCGGAAGGTCATCGACGTCAACCTGGTCGGCACGTTCAACGTGCTGCGGCTGGCGGCGGCGGCGATGGGCAAGACCGAGCCGCTGGAGCACGGCCAGCGGGGCGTGGTGGTCAACACGGCGTCGATCGCGGCGTTCGACGGGCAGATCGGCCAGGTCGCGTACGCGGCCTCGAAGGCCGCGGTGGTCGGCATGACGCTGCCCGCCGCGCGGGACCTGTCGTCGGTGGGCGTGCGGGTGATGACGATCGCGCCGGGCATCGTGGACACGCCGATGCTGGCCACCGTGTCGGACGAGTTCCGGGCGGGCCTGGCGGCGGGCGTGCCGTTCCCGAAGCGGCTGGCGCTGCCGGAGGAGTACGCCCGGCTGGCCGTGTCGATCGTCGAGCACGACTACCTGAACGGCGAGGTCATCCGCATGGACGGCGCGCTGCGGATGGCGCCCCGTTGAAGTGCCGCTGCCCCGCAGACGGCGGCTCGGTCGCCTGGAAGTCGCGACCTCGCGTGGTGGTGCGGTAGGCGGGGACTACAAATCCCCGGCGAAGGGGAGGTCGTCCATGGCGTCCGACGTCATCCACAGCCTCAGGGTGTGGGTGGCGCGGACGTCGTCCTCGTTGTACTCCAGCAGCCGGCGGCGCTGGGCGGGGTCCGGCGGGTGGCCGTCCATGCCCACGGCGTCGCGGTACCAGCGCATCGAGTTCTCGCCGCCCGCCTCCGGGTCGCGCCAGCGGAAGCCGGCGACCGGGGCGATCGTCTTCAGGCCCTTGCCGTGCGCGCACAGGAACTGCTCCTGCACGATGCCGAACAGGTCGACCCACGAGTCGGACGTGATGAACTCCCGCACCTGGGCCACGGTGGGGATGCCGGGCTGCCCCTTGAACCGCTCGGCCGACCCGAGCAGCCAGCGGTTCTCCGCGAGCTCGTTGTAGCAGTAGGCCTTGAACGACAGGCCACGCGCGCGGGCGCGCAGCCGGACGCCCGTCAGCCAGCCCCAGAACTCGGCGAACGACCGGGCCTCGTCCGCGCACGGCAGCGGGTCCCAGGTGGCGAACGCGCGGTAGCCGTGCTCCTCGCCGACGTCCTGCCCGGACAGCCAGCAGCCCCACATGTACGCGCCGAGGTCGCCGAAGCTCTCCATGTCCACGTCGACCTCGACGTCGGCGCGCGGCACCTCCATGCGGGACACGCGGCGCACCACCGTGAGGTCGCGCAGCCAGGCGCGGGCGAGGATCACCGCGTCCGGGTGCAGCATCCCGACCAGGGGCACGACCTGCGCGCCCGGGTCCAGCGCGGCCAGTTCGTCGACGGTGTGGACGCCGGCCTTGCGCAGCGCCACGGCGTCCTCGCCGCGCACCACGAGGCTGACGTCGCGCGCGGTCTTCAGGTCGGCCTCGCACACCGGCCACCACGGGCAGCTGCGGCACTCCACGATCCGGGACGGGCGGGCCTGCGGGTCGGCGCCGGTGGCGGCGGCGGACGCCACGGCCAGCCGGTCGGCGAACCGGCTGTCGTACTCGGCGAGGGCGTTCTTGCCGCCCGGCCACGTGGGCGCTTCGAGGTCGTGCCACACGACGACGTCGGCGTCCATGCCGATCACGCCGCCGGTCGACCGGCCCCGCGCGGCGAAGCCGGACGCCTGGAGCTGCCGCTGGGCGTGCGCCAGCCGGAGCTGGTCGCGCGGCTGGGGCCGGACCTTGCGCAGCGGGTCGACCCGCGCGCCACCCGGCAGCGGGTAGGACAGCGGCGACGTCCGCGCGCCCTGGCCGGGGTCGCTGACCTTGTGCCGGACCACGAGCACCGGCACGTACCCGGTCGTCTCCTTCACCAGCAGGTCGATGCCGCCGCGCCGGCCGCCCAGCGGGTCGCGCGGCAGCGCCGCGCCCCAGATGTACGGCACACCCGCCTGCATCGCGGCGGCGGTGACGCGCTCGCGGTCGGCCGACGGCACGTCCTGCGGTATCTCCATCAGGTCGGACCCGACGAACCGGCCCAGCGCGGTGGCGACCGCGCGCCGGTGGTCGTTCGCGTCGGCCTTGCGCTGCTGACCGGTGGGGTCCGGCGGCAGTCTGGGCACGTCGCGCATGGTCGGATCGTGTTCGAGGTGCACCCGCCGCCGGCAACGAGTGACCACGCCGGCGTCGAGCTGCACCTGGGAAGTCACCGGTGCAGCGTATGACGCCGGGCGCGCCCTCGTACCGGCAACCTCGCGGAGTCGAGTCGATCTTTTGCCGGAACGGCTCTAGGGTTCAGGGTGAGGAGGTCCGGCCATGGCGCGTGAGAAGGGCAAGGGGTTCACCCCGAGCAGGGCGAAGAACCTCGTGGGCGTGGCCAAGGTGTTGGCGCCGACGTTGATCCCGGTGATGGCGCCGGTCGCGGCCCGGGCCGCCGCGCTCCTGGGCGACCGCTACGACCGCTACCGGGCCTCCCGGCTCGGCGTGCCGGTCGACCAGCTGACCAGGTACTCGGGCAAGGGCGCGCGCCTGCACGCCCGGATCGTCGGGTTCGCCGACGCGCTCGCCCAGCTCCGGGACACCGAGCCGACCTACGTCCAGGACACCGAGAAGCGGCTGTCGCAGCTGCTGGCCGCGGTGCGGGCGTCGGAGCGGATGCCCGCGCCGCGGCGCAAGGCGGCGCACCGCGCGGTCTCGGTCGACCTGGACGCGATGGAAGCCGACCTGCTCAAACGCCTCGGCGTGTGAGCTCCTCGACGGCGTGGACCGCCCACGGGCCGGCGGCTCGTCGTCACGGCCGAGCGGGCTGCGGCCGTAGCGGCACCGGACACCACGCGGTCCGTGCCGCCCGGTCGATCCGCCTTCGGAACCCCGGGCAGAAGCTCTTCGGCCTGTCCGCCCTCGGCCGTCACGGGTAACCCGAACCCCCGTTCGGAGCAGCGCGAACCCACCCTCGACCGTGGGGGCTGCCGCCGGGGCGGCGCGACCTCCTACGCTCTGGGGTGTGACCGACCGGCCAGCACCGCACCGCCTCGCGCGGGCCGTTCTGCTGGCCGTCACCTCCGCCGCGCTCAGCGTCACCGCGCACGGCGCGGCGGGCGGCTCGGTCACCGAGTTCGCGCCGGCCCTGCCGCTGACGCTGCTGGTCGCCTTCGCGGGCACGGCCGTCGCCGACCGCGGCCGGCGACCGTGGTCGATCCTGGCCACGCTGGGCGCCGCGCAGCTCGGGCAGCACGCGCTGCTCAACCTCGGCCACCACGTCGCCGACGGGCCCGGCCTCGGGTTCAGCCCGACCGCCATGACCGCCGCGCACGTGGTCGCCGCCCTGCTCACCGGCCTGCTGCTGGCCCGCGCCGACGCCGCGCTGCACGCGCTCACCGGCCTGGTGACCAGGCTGCTGCCGCCGCCCCACTCGCCGGCCGTGCCGGCCGGGGCGCTGTGGGCGCCCACCCCCTCGTCGACGGCGGACATGCTGGTCGACGTGGTGTTGCGGCGGGTGCACGGCCGCCGCGGTCCCCCTCGTTCCTGATCACCCGGGTCCCCGCTACACCACCTCAGGTCTCAGGAGCCACAACTTCATGTCGACAAAGCGATTTGGCGCGCGCACGCTCGCCAAGGGCGGCGCCGTGCTCGGCGCCGCCGCGATCCTCGCGCTGACCACCGCGGGCATGGCGTCCGCCCACGTCACCGCGTCCACGCCGAAGGACGCCGTGCAGGGCGGGTACACCAAGGTCACGCTGCGCGTGCCCAACGAACGCCCCGACGCGGGCACGGTCAAGCTGGAGCTGACCCTGCCCGCCGAGTACCCGCTGGCCTCGGTCAGCACCAAGCCGACGCCGGGCTGGAAGGTCGAGGCGGTCAAGGAGAAGCTGGCCACGCCGGTCAAGAGCCACGGCCGCGAGGTCACCGAGGCCGTCCGCACGGTCACCTGGACCGCGGACCCGGGCAGCCGCATCGAGCCCAACCAGTTCAACGAGTTCGACCTGTCCATCGGGCCGCTGCCGGACAACACCGACCAGCTGATCCTGCCCACCAAGCAGACCTACGACAGCGGTGAGGTCGTCGACTGGAACGCGCCGCCGCCCGCCGAGGGCGCCGACGAGCCGGAACGCCCCGCGCCCGTGCTGAAGCTCGTCGCCAAGACCGGCGGCGACGCGCACGGCACGGCCACCGCGACGGCGGTCGCCGACGACCACGACGCGGCGGCGGCCGGCTCGACCGACGACACGGCCCGCTGGCTGGGCGGCGCCGGCCTGGTGGTCGGCGCGCTGGGGCTCGGTTTGGGCGCGGGCGCCGTGCTGCGGTCCCGTCGCGCGGGCAAGCCGACGGCATGAGGCGCGTCGTCTCGCTGCTGCTGACCGGCCTCGTCGCGGGCGCGGTCGCGCTCGGCACGGCCGCACCGGCGTTCGCGCACAACGTGCTGGTCAGCAGCGATCCCAAGGACGGATCGCAGTTGGCGGCCGGACCCGCGACGATCACGCTGACCTTCGACCAGCCCGTGCAGGCCGGTGAGAAGTTCAACACCGTCACCGTGACCGGGCCCGAGGGCACGCGCTGGGAAGCGGACGGCGAGCCGACGGTCAAGGACACCAGCGTCGTCTTCCCGGTCCGCCCGCTGGGCCCGGCCGCCGAGTACACCGTCGGCTACCGGATCCTCTCCGCAGACGGGCACCCGGTGACGGGTTCGCTCAAGTTCACCCTGACGACGGCGGGCGACGGCACGCCCGCGCCCGCCGCGTCGAACGCCGAGGGCTCCGGCTCCACGTCGTCCGGCGGGGGCGGCGTGCCGATCTGGGTGTGGATCGTCGGCGCGGCGGTGCTGCTGGGCGGTGGCGCGTTCCTCGCGCTGCGCGGCGGCGCGGGCGACGCCAAGGAGAACACCGGACGATGACCGTGAACCGGACCACCACCACCGCGAACAGGTACTGGGTCGTCGGCGGCCTGCTCGCGGGCGGAGCCGTCGGCGCCTTCCTGGGCCTGGGCCTGTCCACCACGCCGGAAGCGGTGGGTGTGGCCGAGCCGGGGGTGGTGTTCCGGTTCGCGCACCCGTTGGTGCGGACGCTGCTGGACCTGTCCGCGACCATCGTCGTCGGCCTCTCGCTGCTGCCGAAGCTGCTCGGGTTCAGCCGGCCCGCCCTCACCGAACCGGTGATGCGCCTCGCCCGGCCGGCCGCCGTGGTCGCGGCGGCGGTGTGGGCGTTCACCGCGTTGCTGTCGATCGTGATCCGGGCGTACGAAACGCGCCCGGACGCGGAACTGACCATGCCGATGGTCGTGGACTACGTGCAGCGCGTCGGCGCCGGGCAGGGGTTGTTGTTCAGCGCGGTGTGCGCGCTGGTGTACCTGTGGATCGGCGTGATGGCGGTGCGCCGGGGCGAGTCGGTGCCGGCGGAGCTGCGCATCCTGATCTCCATGTTCGGCCTGCTGCCGCTGCCGGTGACGGGGCACGCGTCGAACTGGAAGTACCACGACTACTCCATGATCTCGATGGAGCTGCACGTGCTCGGCGCGGCGGCGTGGACCGGCGGCCTGGCGGCGTTGGTCGTGCTGGTCGCGCACCGCCGGGGGTTGTTGGCCGAGGCGCTGCCGAAGTTCTCGAAGCTGGCCACGATCGCGTTGGTCCTCGTGTCGGTGACCGGGTTGTTCAACGGGTTGCTGGAACTGGCGCTCAACCCGGTCATCGGCCTGCCGGGCTCGCTGTTCACCACGTCGTACGGCCTGATCCTGATCGGCAAGGTCGTGTGCGCCGCGTTGCTGGCCGTGCTGGGCGCGAACATCCGGTGGCGGTTCCTGCCGCACATCGCGCAGCACAAGACGACGGCGATCGTCGGCTGGGCCGCGGTGGAACTGGCCATCATGGGCATCGCGTTCGGCTTGGCGGTCGTGCTCTCCCGCGCGCCGGTCACCTGACCCGGCGGCCCCGGCGTTCCTGCCGGGGCCGCCGGCAGGCGGTTCGATCACGGCCGCGGGGCACGCCGCGCGCCTGGCGCGGCCGACCGTCGGCGAGTGGTCCGTTCGGTGCGATGAGCTGCGCCGAACGCGCTAGTCGGTGATCGGTCGGGCGGAAGTGTCCTCGCGCAGCAGGGTCAGCGCCGCCATCGCGTCCTGGCCGCGCCGTTCGAGCTCCTTGGCGTCGATCCACCCGTTGGCGAAGTACCGGTAGTCCCGCGCGAGCTTCACCAGTTCGGCCAGGTAGGTCGCCGAGCGGCGCCGCCGCTGCTCGTCGAACGACGCCAGGAACGGCAATTGGGTGTCCACGACCTCGTCCAACATGCGGGCGGCCCGCAGGGCTCGCCTTCGCCGCAACACCGGCAGATTCCCGACCACTCGCACACCTCGCCGACCCCGTCACGCCATCCCTCGATGCCTCAGTCGTCACGAGCGCGCCGGGTGTTACCGATTCGTTCCCCCACGCCCACGCGGTCAGCGGTAAGGGGTCCAGGGGGTCGTGGTGTCGCCCACGCGCAACGCTTTGAGCCGGCTGTGCAGCTCGTCGCGCACACCGGGGTGGCTGCGCATGATCGGCAGCACGCTCGTGGTCAGCTTCAACTCCCTGACCTCGCGCAACACCCGGAAACCGGCCCACCGGACGACGTCGAAGCCGTACTCGTCGGCCAGCTGCCGGTACCACTCGGCGGGGTGGCCGAAGCGGGCGACGCCGACCGGCAGGGTGCTCAGGTCCCACTCGCGCGGCCCGAAGCTGGTGGAGTCGAAGTCGCAGATCACCGGGCCGTCGGGGCTGGGGATCAGGTTGCCCAGGTGCGCGTCGCCGTGCACCACGCCCGGCGGCAGCGCGAACCGCAGCCCGGCCAGCCGGTCGGCGGCCTCGGCGCACCGCTCCTCCAGGAACCGGCGGTCCGGCGCGGACAGCTCCTCGGCGTCCGCGAGGCGCCGGCGCACGTCGTCCAGCGGCGTCCAGCGCGGCAGCTCGAACCCCGGCGCGGGCAGCGCGTGCACCTGCCGCAGCACCCGGCCCAGGTCGCGGCCGTCGACGGGCCTGCCGCCGGACGGCACCGCGTGCCACAGCGTGGCCAGGTGGTCGCCGATCGCCAACGGCTGCGGCACGTCCTCTACCAGCCGCACGGCGGGCACGTCGTGCGCGGCGAGCCACCGCGCGACCTCGACCACCTTGGCCGCGCGGTGGCGCAGCGTCGTCGAGCCGACGATCCGCACCACCACCCGGTCGACGGGCAGCTCGAACACGGCGTTGCTGGTGAACTTCACCAGCCGCGCGCCTCGGTGCGCCAACCCCAGTTCGGCGCACAGCCGCTCCAGCACGGCGGTCAGCGCGGCGGAGGTGAACCTGCCGTCCAGGACGTCGGCTCCCCGCGGCTCAGGCCGCGCTGTCGTTGCCGGTGAACTTGGCAAGGCGATCGGCCAGCTCGCGGGCGTCCGGGTTGTTCCGGCGCTTCTCGGCTTCGTGCTGCAACGGCTTCATCCGGTCCTTCGTGCGGACCGACTTCAGGCCCTCGGACAGCTCGATCGCCTGCCGGCCGAGCCGCGCGCCGTGGTCGATGTCGCCGTCCAGCAGGTGGTTGATCGACAGGGCCGTGAGGTTGAACGACCGGCTGCGGGTCATGTCCTCGCCGTAGCCGCCGATGGCCTTGGTCAACGCGGGCACCGCGGTGCGCGTGTACTTCGAGTCCACGGTCTGCGCCAGCTCCGTGTGCACGGTGCCGATCATCGCGGACAGGTCGTTGGCGTCGAAGAACTTCGCCCACGCGGGCGCCTCGCCGATGTTGGCGCGGGCGAACTCGTCGCGCGCCCGGCCGAGCAGCTTCAACGCCTGGTCGTCGGAGCCCATCTTCGCGTAGGCCCACGCCTCGTTGGCGCACAGGATGCCGACGGCGAGCTCCGAGCCGGAGTTCTGCGCGGCCAGCTGGCCGAGCTGGAACACCTTCAACGCGTCGTCCGGCGCGTTCTGGTGCAGGTAGACGCGACCCATCCGGTACAGGATGTTCGCCACGAGCTCTTCCTTGCGCCCCTGCTTCGCGAGGCCCAGCGCCTGGCCGAAGTGGTTGCGGGCCGAGTCGTACAGGCCGGTGTCGAACGAGGTCCACCCGGCCAGGTTGTGCAGGTCGGCGAGCGCGACGTAGAGGCGTTCCTTGACCAGGTCGGTCGCGTTCGCGCCGAGCATCTGCTGGCCCCACGAGAGCTGGGCGACCACCGCGTCGCGGCACGAGCCGCCGCCGTACTGGTAGTCGAGCGTGCGCAACGCCCTGGTGGCCGCTTCGACCTGTCGGACGTCGGTCATGCCGATGCGGCCAGGGGCCGGAGTCTGCGCGGGCGACGAAGCCCAAGACCCGGAGTCCGTACCGAACACGGCCGCGCCGACGGTGATGGCGGCGGCGTGCGCGAGGAACTTCCTTCGCTTCACCGACTCGTCCTCCTCAGAATGGGGTGACTCCGCCGTTGCGGCCACCCTCACTGCCGTGGCCTCGTCGTAAGCGAGACCCATGTACCCCCTTGGGACGCCCAAGCCGGTGGCGATCCGCGTCAGGACGTCGTAGGCCATGACCTGGCGTCCCTTGAGGATCTCCGAGACCTCGGACTGCGACTGGCCCGTCAGCGCCGCGATCTGGCGCTGCGAGACACCGTGCCGTCGGAGCAGCCGGTAGACCGCGCTGATCTCTCGTCTGGCCAGGGCGTCACGCATCTCCTGCTGGTCCCAGACGTCTGGGGTAACAGGAGAGCTTGGCGAACCGATGGTGTTCAATTGCGCCCCCTCACAGTCCTTTGGGCGTCAACGGCAGAGTAGGGGCACTCCCCCGACTGCGAGAAGTACCGATCGGCGAGGCTGATCGGCCCTGCCGAACTCCACTGACCGCTTACCGTGGAACGACCACCGGCCAGCGCTATGACGTCCCGATCCGGGTTGAATCATCGCAATCTGAGTTCCGGTAAGCGAGTGAGCACGGAGAGGAACGTGGTTGTGGACCTGATCGAGCGGGCGGTGACCACCCCGGGTGGGCCGGCAGCGCCTGCCGTCGCCGCGACCCACTCCTCTCCCGCACCCCAGTCCGTCCAGGAGTCGACCGACCTCGGCTCCGGATGGCGCGGCACGACCGGGCACCGTCGCTGGTGGCGGATTCGCTGCAGCGACGTGGTCGACCGGGAGCGCTGCCTCACCGTGATGGTCGACCGGGGCCGCGTGGTCCTGGTCGGTCCTCCCGGCGAGACGGCGGTCCTCTCGGCCGACCAACTCGTACAACTCAGGGCCGCGCTACGTGAGGCCGCCGAGCAGGCGGAAAGGTGACGGTGACGTTTCGGTGGACGAGATCCTCGGACAAGTTCTTCGCAACGCGGTGTGGGAGCGGTTGGACCTGCTCACAGAGCTGGCCAACGAGGCCGACGCCCCGTCCCTCCTGTCGGTGGCACGTTCCGAGCTCCCTCGGCTGACCGAGGGGTGGCGGGCCCTGCTCGCCGCGCACGAACCGGACGAGAAGGGCAACTGCCCCGAGTGCTCCGGGCGGTGGCGGCAGCAGAAGAGTCCCTGCTCGGTGTGGCGCGCCGCGTACGAACACCTGGTCGCGGGCGGTTTGGCCCCGCGCCCGGCTCGACACCTCCGATCGGCGCCGGTGACGCCTCCTGTCACGCGTTCGCGCCGGGGAATGGTGGTTCGAGCCCACTGACGGGCGGTCCCGACCTGTCGTTCCCCCGACGCGACCAGGTCGAGCACCCGCCTACTGGCCGGCGGTCCGGGACGTGCGAACCCCCGACCGCGACGAACGGACCGCCGGCCAGCTCAAGCTCCGCCGCTCGACAACTACACAGACAGCCGCGGGCCGGTGTTGTGCACACCTTCCCTCCCCGACCGACACTGGTCCGCGGGCACCACTTCGGCCCCGATGTCCGCACCTCCCGCGCGGACATCGGGGCCGTTGGCACGTGAGAGGGCGTTCAGCGGTGGGTGCCGGTGCGCCAGGTCAGGTAGCCGGTCAGCCCGGGGAACAGCCGGCCGGCCACGTCGAACGCCTTGAGCTGCCACGGGAACACCACCTCGTCGCGCTCCCGCTCCACCACCTCGGCGATCCGGGCGGCCACGTCCTGCGGCGTCACGGTCGGGATCACCCTGGCCAGCGCCGGTATGCGCTCCTCCGCGCCGGGGTTGTTCACGAAGTACCGGCTGCTGACCTTGCCGGGCACGACCTCGCTCACCCCGACGCCGGTGCCGCGCAGGTCCATCCGCAGCGCCGCGGTCATCCCGCGCAGCGCGTAGCGGGCCGCCGCGTACCCGGTCGCGCCGGGGATCGGCAGCCGGGACACCGGCGAGTTGACGTTGACCACCCGGCCGGAGCCGCGCGCCCGCATCCCGGGCAGGAACGCCCTGGTCAGGTGCAGCGCCGCGGTGAACGGCAGGGCGATCATGCCGGTCAGCTCGGGCGTCGGCGTCTCGTCGAGGAACAGCCAGCGGCCCACCCCCGCGTTGTTGACCAGCACGTCCGGCACGCCCACCTCGGCGAGCACCCGATCGGCGAGCGCGTGGATCTGGTCGACGTCCGCGAGGTCCGCCGTCATGGCGAGCGCACGCCCACCGGTCGCCGTGATCCGTTCGACCTGCTCATCCAGCGCTTCAGCGCCGCGTGCCACGAGCACGACAACCGATCCGCGCCTCGCGAGCGTCGAGGCCGTCGCCGCGCCGATGCCCTGCGACGCGCCGGTCACCACGACCGCCTTACCCGCCAACCGCAACGGACTCCCCCTAAGCCACCGAACGAACCCTGGTCACGAACACCGCCGCGCATAGCGTGGCGACCGCCGACACGGCGAACAACCCCCGGTACCCGCCCAGGGAGGCCAGCACGAACGTCGTCAGCAGCGGTGCGATCACCTGGGGCAGCGAGTTGGCGGTGTTGAGCACGCCGAGGTCCTTGGCCCGGTCCGACGCGGCGGGCAGCACCTGCGTCAGCAGGGCCAGCGCCACCGCCCAGTACGCGCCGAAGCCGAACCCGAGCAGCGGCGCGGCGACCAGCGCGGCGGCCCACGTCGGCCAGGCCACCAGCAGCAACGCCGCGCCGGCCATCACGCCGGCCGCCACCAGCACGTACGGCTTGCGGCGGCCGGTGCGGTCGGAGTGGACGCCGACGGCGAACGCGCCGATCGCCAGCGCCACGCCGTAGAGCAGCATCAGCACCAGCAGGCCGTTCTCGGGTTCCGGGTGCCGGACCACGTCGCCGAGGAAGTACAGCAGGTAGAGCGTGCCGAACGCGTTGCCCAGGTTGATCATGAAGTGCGCGCACCACGCCCAGGCGAAGTCCGGGTGCCGCCTCGGCGACACCCACAGCTCGCGCCACCGCAGCGCCGGGCGGGCGGCGGGCGGCAAGCGGACGTCCGGGGTGATCAGCACGAACGCCAGCGCGCCCGCCACGACCAGCGCCGCGCACGCCAGGTACCCGTTCGCCAGACCGCTGACCAGCACCGTCACCACGACCGCGCCGAGCACCGTGCCGAGCATCTGGGAGACGCCGACCAACCCGCCCACCTTGGCCCGCTGCCGCACGGGCACCCGGTCGGGCACGGCGGAGGTGAGGCTGGCGAGCATCCCGTTCAGCCCGGCCTGCACCAGGCACCACCCGGTCACCAGCACACCGACGGAGGACGCGGACGACAGCACCACCAGGCCGGCGGCGCCGAGGAGCGCGCCCGCGAGCGTCCACGGGTGCCGCCGGCCGAACCGGGACGTGGTGCGGTCCGACGACAGCCCGATCACCGGGTTCGCGACCAGCGCCACGAGCGCACCCACGCCCGTGACCAGGCCGAACACCGCTTCTTTGGCGGTGGAGTCGAGCAATTCGGCCTGCTGCGGCAGCAGCACCTGGATGGGCGCGTAGATCGCCAGCCAGAGGCCGAGGTTGGCCAGGAACAGCCAGGTCATCCACGACCGGCGGACCGGGACGACCGGTTCCGCCAACGCCTCCGCGGTCACTTCCCGATCCGATCGCGGTACCACTCGTACGAGGCGCGCGGGGTGCGTTCCTGGGTGTCGTAGTCGACGTGGACGAGGCCGAACCGCTGCGAGTACCCCGAGTCCCACTCGAAGTTGTCCATCAAGGACCACACGAAGTACCCGCGCACGTCCGCCTTCAGGGCTTCCGCGATGTGCGCGTCGAGGTAGGCGATCCGCTCGGTGTCGTCGAGCGAGTGCGGGTAGCTGCACCCGCTCTCCGTCACGTACACGGGCGGCAGGTCGACAAATCGATCCCGCAACGAAGAGACCACCTCCGACAGCCCGGACGGCACCACCGGCCAGCCGAAGCCGGTCTTCGGGTACTCCTCGACCTCCACCAGCTCGAACGGCAGCGGGTTGCCCTCGGCCGGCAGCCGCAGCCGGGTGGGGTTGTAGTAGTTCATGCCGTAGAAGTCGAGCGGCGCGGAGGTGATCGCCAGGTCGCCGTCCACGATCGGCAAGCGGTCGGCCAGCGAGTCCGGGTAGCGGCCGGCCAGCTGCGCGTCGGCGTAGAGCCAGTTGTGCAGGTCGGAGTAGGCCTCGGCGGCGGACGCGTCGGCCGGGGAGGCGGGCCAGGCGGGCGTGTGGTTGTTGGCCGTGCCCACAGCGCGCGCTCCGGCGGAACGCAGCGCTTGCACGGCGAGCCCGTGGGCCAGGTTGAGGTGGTGGGCGGTCGGCAGGGCGTCGAAGAGCAGCGCCTTGCCCGGCGCGTGCTGCCCGGTGGCGTACCCGAGCAGCGTCACCATCGCGGGCTCGTTGATCGGGATCCACATCGCGACCCGGTCGGCCAGGCGCGCGGCGACCCGCTCGGCGTACTCGGCGAACCGGTGCGCGGTGTCGCGGTCGAGCCAGCCGCCCGCCTCCTCCACGGCCAGCGGCGTGTCCCAGTGGTACAGCGTCACGACGGGCGCGATGCCGGATTCCAGCAGCTCGTCCACCAGCCGGTCGTAGAACACCAGGTCGCCCGCGAGCACCCGCGGCCACGACACGGAGAACCGGTAGGCGCCGACGCCGAGGGACCGCATCAGGCCGACGTCCTCGCGGTAGCGGCGGTAGTGGTCGCACGCCGCGGCGGCGTCGTGGCCCTCGAACGCCGGGAACGCGTCCCACGTGGACGGTCGCCTGCCGGCGGCGGTGAACGAGCCCTCGATCTGGAAGGCGGAGGTCGACACACCCCAGAGGAGGCCGTCGGCGCCCAGGAAGTCGACACCCGGGAAGTCATCGGACACGGTCACACGAGCCTCCCAGAACATGAAAGTCATTCGGATCGTAGGCGTGTTGCACCGCGAAGTGAAGTGGAAAGGTCCATTACCGGGCACTATGGAGACCCGCCACCCACTCAGCAGGAGTCGCCGTGACCAGTACGACCCCGCTGCGCCGTCAGCCGGTGCAGCAGCGCAGCGCCAAGCGCGTCGAGCGGATGCTCGAGGCCTGCGCACAGCTCATCGAGGAGGTCGGCTACGACGGAGTCACCACGACGTTGATCGCCGAGCGCGCTGGTGTCGCGGTCGGCTCGCTCTACCAGTTCTTCCCCGACAAACGGGCGGTCGTGCAGGCGTTGACCCTGCGCAACCTGGAGAAGTTCATCCAGACGGTGGACGGCCGGTTCACCTCGACGACCCTCGCGCACTGGTGGGACGCCGTCGACTCGATCTTCGACGTGTACGTCTCGATGCACCGCGAGGTGCCCGCGTTCTCGAAGCTGCACTTCGGCGACGTGGTCGACATGCGGCTGCTCGACGACCGGCGCGACAACAACACGGTCATCTCCGACAGCCTCGCGGAGATGATCTCGGCCAAGTTCGACATCCCGCTCGCCGAGCTCCAGCTGCCGATCTCGATCGCGGTCGAGGCCGCGGACGGCGTGCTGAACCTGGCGTTCCGCCGCGACCCGGCCGGCGACCAGCGGATCCTGGACGAGGCCAAGGCGCTGGTCCGCGGGTACCTGTCGACCCGGCTCCCCAGCTAGATGATTGATTCCAAGGGGTAGGCACCTGGAGATGCGGGGCGAGGGTGTCGATGTACGGGTTGTGACGACCGACATTGACACCCTCGCGACCGCACTCTACGTCAGAACCGACGACCTGCTGAAGGCCGCGCCGCACCTCGCACCGTGGCGTCCGAAGGTCGGCCTGCGACCCGTCCTGACCGACGCGGAACTGGTCACCCTGGCGGTGATGCAGGCCCTGCTCGGCTTCACCAGCGAGGCCCGCTGGTTACGCCACGCCCGCGCCCACCTGGGGCACCTGTTCCGCTACCTGCCCCTACAGCCCGGCTACAACAAGCGGCTGCGCAAGGCGTCCGGCCTGGTCAAGGCGGTCATCCGGCTGTTGGCCGTCGACACCACGCTGTGGACCGACGACGTGTGGGTCGCCGACTCCACACCGGTCGAGTGCGGACGCTCCCGGGAGACCACGCAACGCTCCGACCTGGCCGGATGGGCCGAATACGGCTACTGCGCCTCCCACTCCCGCTTCTTCTGGGGCCTGCGGCTGCACCTGGTCTGCACCCTGGGCGGGCTGCCGGTCGCCTTCGCGTTGACCGGCGCCAAGGCCGACGAACGCACCACCCTGCTCGACATCCTCGACACCGACCCCGCGCTCGCGGCCGAGCGTCCCGGCCAGGTCCTCATCGCCGACCGGCAGTACTACGGCCGCGACTTCGAACAGCACCTGGCCGACACCGGCCTCCGGCTGCTGCGCCCCGCCCGCAAAAGCGAGGCAGAACGGCCCGGCGCGGCACTGTTCAAGCCCTTGCGCCAGACCATCGAGTCGATCAACCAGACCTTCAAGGCCCAACTCGACCTCGAACGACACGGCGGACGCACACCCGCAGGGGTCATCGTCCGCGTCCTGCAACGCATCCTCGCCCTGACCGCCGCCATCTGGCACAACGACCACACCGGCCAACCCGTCAAACGATCACTGACCGCCTACGACCACTAACCCTTGGAATCAATCATCTAGGCGGAGTTCAGCCGAACGAGTGCCCCTCGCCCCGGTAGGTGGGCACGGTCCGCTCGACCACGTCGCCACGCACGACGTGGTAGTGGGTGAACCGCTCGGCCGGCTCGCCCGCCTTGGCGTGCCGCAGCCACACGCGGTCGCCGACGCGCAGCGAGTCGGCCGCCCGGCCCACCACCGGGGTCTGCACCTCGCCGGCGCCCTCCATCGGCAGCAGCTTCAGCCCGACCGGGAGGTACGGGCTGGGTTGGCGGTCGGGGGTCGCGGTGCCGGAGGCGATGTAGCCGCCGGAGAACAGGGTGGCCACGTGGCGCTTCGGCCTGCGCACGACCGGCAGCGCGAACAGCACGGCAGGCTTGGGCCGGAAGCCGCGGTAGCCGTCGAACAGGGTCGGGCCGATGAGCCCGGAACCGGCCGCGACCTCGGTGACCGACGGGTCGGCGGCGGTGATCTCCAGGCTGCCCGTGCCGCCGCCGTTGACGAACTCCAGCTCGGCGACCCGGCGCACGGCGGCGATGGCGGCGGTGCGGCGCTCGACCAGCTCGGCGGCGGAGTGCCGCTGCATCCAGCGCAGGGCCGCGCCGCGCAACGGCTTGCCCGGCGGCTGGTCGCCCAGGCCCGCGATCTGGCCTTCGTAGGCCATCACGCCGACCAGCCGGAACCCCGGCCGGCGCGCGATCGCCTCGGCCAGGGCGCTCGCTTCACGTGCCGTGTGCACGGGTGACCGGCGCGGACCGATGTGCAGGCCGGGCACCGGTCGCCACGACACGTCCAGCTCCAGGCACACCCGGATCTCGGGGTGGTCGGGGCCGAGCACGGCGTGGACCAGGTCGAGGTGCTCGGTCGAGTCGACCACGATCGTGGTCCTCGCCCGCGCCTTGTCGTCCTCGGCGAGCTCGGCCAGCGCCGCCCGGTCGACGGTCGGGTACGCGACCAGGAGGTCGTCGGCGAGGTCGACCGACGACAGCCACAGCGCCTCGGCCAGCGAGTAGCACATGACGCCCGCGAAACCGGGCCGGGCGAGCACCCGTTCCAGCAGCGCGCGGACCCGGACGGACTTGCTCGCCACCCGGATCGGCCGCCCGCCCGCGCGGCGCACGAGGTCGGCCGCGTTGCTGTCGAAGGCGTCCAGGTCGACGATCGCGAACGGGGGGTCGTGCTCCTCCGTCGCGACGTCCAGGCGCGTGCGGTGCTGCATGGGCCTCACCGTACTTGAAAGGTGAATAGCTTTCACCTACGGTTCGTGGACCGCGTCACATCCGGAGGTGTGCATGGCGACCCCGTGGACGAACTGGGCGCGCACGGCGTCCGCGAACCCACACCGGGTCGAGCACCCGGCGAGCGTCGACGAGATCGCCTCCGTCGTGGTGGGCGCTCCCAGTGTCCGCCCGCGCGGCAGCGGGCACTCGTTCACCGGCATCGCGGTCGCGCCCGGCGTGGCGCTCGACCTCGACGCGTGGACCGGGATCGTGGACGTGGCCGGCCCCCTGGTGACGGTCCGGTCGGGCACGACGTTGCACCAGCTCAACGCGCTGCTGGACGTGCTCGGGTTGGCCATGGCGAACCTCGGGGACATCGACGCGCAGACCGTGGCGGGCGCGATCTCGACGGGGACGCACGGCACCGGGGCGAAGCTCGGCGGGCTGGCGACGCAGGTGGTGGCGCTGGAACTGGTGCTCGCCGACGGGTCGTCGGCGCGGTGCTCGGCCGACGAGCGGCCCGAGCTGTTCCACGCGGCCAGGGTCGGGCTCGGCGCGTTGGGCGTCATCAGCACGGTCACGCTGCGGTGCGTGCCCTCGTTCGTGCTGCACGCCCGCGAGTCCCCCGGCCGGCTGGACGCGGTGCTGGAGGAGTTCGACCACCTGACGGCGGTGGAGGACCACGTGGAGTTCCACTGGTTCCCGCACTCCGACCGGGTGATCGTGAAGCGGAACAACCGGGTCGACGAACCGGCCGCGCCGCTGTCGGCGCTGCGCCGGTTCTACGAGTACGAGGTGATGGAGAACGGCGCGTTCGGGCTGGTCTGCAAGCTGGCGAAGGCCGTGCCGTCGACCACCAGGGCGCTCAACCGGGTGTGCGGGTCGCTGCTGTCGGAGCGCGACTACCGGGACGTGTCGCACCGCGTGTTCGTCACGCCCCGGCGGGTGCGGTTCGTGGAGGCCGAGTACGCGGTGCCGCGGGCGGCGCTGCACGACGTGCTGCGGGAACTGCGGGCGGCCGTCGGCGGCCTGGAGCACGGGGTGATCGTGCCGGTCGAGGTGCGGGTGGCCCGGGGCGACGACATCTGGCTGTCCACGGCGCACGGGCGCGACACGGCCTACATCGCCGTGCACCAGTACCTCGGGATGCCGTACCGGCGGTACTTCGACGCCTTCGAGCGGATCGCGGGCGCGGTCGGCGGGCGACCGCACTGGGGCAAGGTGCACGGTCTCCGGGCCGACGCCCTCCGCGACCGCTACCCGCACTTCGACGACTTCCGCCGGGTCCGCGACGAGGTCGACCCGACCGGCAAGTTCACCAACGCCTACCTCGACCGCGTCCTCGGCTGACCGGCGACGGGACACCGGCCGGCCTCGGGCAGGATGACCGGGTGACCGGCGGCAACAGGGGACGCGGGCGTCCCGGGACGGGCGTGCGCGAGGCCATCCTGGCGGCGACCGAGGCGATCCTCGCCGAGGCGGGCGTCGCCCGGTTGTCGACCAGGGAGATCGCCCGGCGGGCGGGCGCGGCCGAGTCGAGCATCTTCTACCACTTCACCGACCGGCTCGGGCTGCTCCAGGCCGTGGTGCGGCTGCACCTGCCGCTGTACCGGGACGTGGCGGAGGAGGTCCTGCGCCACGCCGGCGACGGCAGCCTGCGCGACAACCTCGCCCGCCTGCTCGACGGGCTCGACGCGTACTACCGCCGGATCGCGCCGATCCTCGCGGCCGTGCAGGCCGACGGCGACCTGCGCGCGCGTTTCGCGGAACGGGGCGCCGACGGCGCGGTCGGGCCGCAACGCGCGCTCCTGCCCATCGTCGACTACCTCACCGAAGAACAGCGGCTCGGCCGCGTGCGCGCCGACCTGGACCTGGCGCCGGCCGCCCTGGTCATCGTCGGCGCCGCCTACCAGCGGGCGGTGTTCCGGCACCTGAGCGGGGCCGACGCGCCGGCCGTGGACAGCGCGCGCATCGCCGACACCCTCCTGCCGGCCCTGCTCGCCCCCTGACCGCTCGTCGCGGACGAGTCGCGGCTTCCCGGGCTACATTTACTGAGTGACTACTCAGCAAATAGGGAACGCCTGCGCCACCAGGCTCACCGCGCGACTGGCACTGCTGGCCACCGGGCTGCTGGCCGGGACCTTCGGCTACGGCGCCGTCAACCTCGTCAGCACGTTCAACACCGTGCCCCTCGACGTGCGGCTGACGTTCCACTCGGCCCTGATGCGGGTGAACGGCCCGGTCGTGCAGAGCACCATGGCGCTGGCCGCGGTCGGCTCGATCGCCCTGGCCGTCCTGACCCGGGGCGGGGCACGCCGGGCCGCCGCGACCGCGGGCGCGCTCGTGGTGACCTCGTTCCTGGTCACGCGGTTCGGCAACGTGCCCATCAACGGCCGGATCAAGGAGTGGGCCGTGACGACCCCACCGGCCGACCACGCCGAAGCCCTGCACCGGTGGGAGGCGTTCAACGTCGTGCGCACCCTCACCGCGCTGGCGGCGTTCCTCCTGGTCATCTGGGTCGCCACCCGCTCACGGCCGGGCGCGGGGGACGGTCAGAAGGCGTCCGCGATCGGGGTGTCCCCGGAGATCAGCTCGTAGGTGCGGCGGACGGTGCCGGGGCGGTCCAGGAGGGCCACGACGACGGCCGCCACGTCGGCTCGCGGTACGGAACCCCGTAGCGGTTTCTCGGCGAGCTCCACGTGGCCGGTCGGCTCGTCGTCGGTCAGCCGGCCCGGCCGCAGGATCGTCCAGTCCAGATCGCGCTCGCGCAGGTCCTCCTCGGCGGCGCCCTTCGCCGCCAGGTAGGCGTCGAACACCTCGTCACCGGTGGTGCGGCCGATGCCGGTGGCGCTGATCTGGACGAACCGGCGCACGCCCGCCCGTTGCGCCGCCTCCGCGAACAACACCGCCGCGGCCCGGTCCACCGCGTCCTTGCGCGCCACCCCGCTGCCCGGTCCGGCGCCGGCGGCGAAGACCGCCGCGCCCGCGCCGGTCAGCAGTTCCGCGACCGAGGCGACGTCGGCCGCCTCCAGGTCGCAGTGGACGGGGACACCGCCCACGTCCAGCACGTCCGCGTGGTGGTCGGGGTTGCGCACCAGCGCCGTGGCGCCGTCCCCCCTCGCGGCCAACAGCCGCTCCACCCGCAACGCGATCTTGCCGTGTCCGCCCGCGATCACTACCCGCATGGTCCGACCGTAGGTCAGGACGCGGTCGCCAGCACCCGCTCGTACACGAGTTCGTTCACCCAACGGGTGGTCGCGGTGTCCTCGACCGGCACGGTCTCGTTGCGGCCGGCGACGTCGGTGCTCAGCTGGAGCTCCTCGTCGGCCAGCAGGACCGAGACGCCGTAGCGGCGCACCCGGGGCAGGCAGTTGGCCAGGTAGTCGTGCGTGAAGACGACCGACGTCGGCAGGACGGCGGCGGCGTTGCCGAAGCGGGCGAACGGCACCGCCGAGGCCAGCGCGGTCCGCCAGTGCCGGGCCACCGCCAGGACGCCGACGATCCGCACGGCGGACGGCGGCACGCGGCCGTCCATCTCCGGCCACACCCAGGTGGACACCGTGGCGCGGTCGGTCTCCGGCGCCGCCCCGAGGCACAGCCGCTCGGCGTGCGCGTCGGCCAGCAGCTCCGCCACCACGATCACCTTGCGCCCCATGAGGACCATCTCGGGCAGCACCACGCCGTGCCAGCCGAGGCGCACCGCCGCGGAGGCGGCCAGCTCCTCGACGGAACCGGGCAGTTCGGGAACCGGAACAGCGGTCGCCGACAGCGCCCTGGTGTCATCGGTGTCCGCGATCCGTGCTGGTGTGCTGCTCACGCCAGGGCCTCCTCGGCAACCACGACGGGCTGTCCGCCGCGTTTCGACTCGTGCTCTGGGTAAGGCGTACCAGGTGGGACCGGTCGCACCCCAAGGGCAAAAGGCGTCCTGCGATCGGCGGCGTCGAGCGGTCGGTAACCGGTCGGCGACCGCCGGGGGAACTTCGGTCCGGCGGTGCTGCCGTCTGGGTGACCCCGGCGGTCCGCGAAGCCCGGAAGACTGCTCAGCGTGTGCGTCGCTCGCCTGGAACGACCGCCGGACCGGGCCCGGCAACCGCCCCGCCCACCGCAGCACGACCGCTCGCCGCGTGAAATCGACCGACCGCCCTGGAGCCACCACGTTCGGCCGCGGCCGTGCGGGTGACAGACATCACGCGTCCGCCGGGGCCGAAAAGTCGAAAAACCATGAAGTCCCACCCACGACCGTGGATGGGACTTCATGGTTTTGGTGGGCGAGGGGGGAGTTGAACCCCCACGTCCTTTCGGACACACGGACCTGAACCGTGCGCGTCTGCCATTCCGCCACTCGCCCGGAGCGACGTGGAGAACACTAGCATGGTCCCCGTCCGGGTTACCAACTGCCCCGTGTCCCACCACGTCAGCCCGGATACGATCGGTCTTAGAAGTCGACCGGGTCGGAGGGTTGCCGTGGGCCTCGTACAGCGCTTCGAGCGCCGTCTCGAAGGCATCGTCGGCAACACCTTCGCGCGTGTGTTCGGTGGCAACGTCGTACCGCAGGAAGTGGCCCAGGCACTGCAGCGGGAGGCGGAGAGCAGCATCCGCGAGTTGGCGGGTGGCAGGTTGCTCGCTCCGAACCACTTCACGGTCCTGCTGGGTCCGCAGGACCACGATCGGCTTGCCGGGGACGGGCAGGATGAACTACGCATCACCCAGCTTCTGGGGGACTCCATCCGGGAGCACCTCGAAGAGAGCGGATGGGACACCTATGGTGACGTCGTAGTCTCCCTGGAGCGCTCCGACGCGCTGCACACGGGACAGTTCCGAACCAGCTCGTCCGTCGACCCCGACGTGAAAGTTGCCAGCCGACGGTCAGCACCACCTCGCACTGCAGGAGACGGATCCATGAGCCAGCCTCCCGGCTACGGACAAGGACAGGGCCAGCCCGCCTACGACCCCTATGCACAGGGCGGCTACGGCCAGCAGCAGCAGGGCTACGACCAGCAGGGGTACGGTCAGCAGCAGCAACCCGGCTACGAGCAGGGCTACGGCCAGCAGCAGCAGCCCGGTTACGACCAGGGCTACGGCCAGCAGCCCGGCTACGACCAGAACTACGGCCAGCAGCAGCCCGGCTACGAGCAGGGCTACGGCCAGCAGCAGGGCTACGACCAGGGTTACGGCCAGCAGCAGCCCGGCTACGGGCAGCCCGGCTACGACCCGGGTTACGGCCAGCAGCCCGGTTACGACCAGGGTTACGGGCAGCAGCCCGGCTACGACCAGGGTTACGGCCAGCAGCCCGGTTACGGGCAGCAGGGCTACGGCGACCCGGCGCAGGGCGGTTACGCGCCGCCGGCGGTCCAGTCGGGCCCCCGGCAGCTGAACGCGACGCTGCACCTGGACGACGGCTCCAACCGCACCTACAACCTCAAGCAGGGCGGCAACGTGGTCGGCCGCGGCCAGGAAGCGGACTTCCGACTTCCCGACACCGGGGTCTCCAGGAGGCACCTGGAGATCACGTGGGACGGGCACAGTGCCATGCTCGCTGATCTCGGTTCGACAAACGGCACCACGGTGAACGGCACACCAGTGCAGACTTGGCAGCTCGCGGAAGGCGACGTCGTCCGCATCGGCCACTCCTCGCTGGTCTACCGCACCCAGGGCTGACCTCCGGGTCGTCCTCGGACGGGTCGATCCGGGCGAAGGCGTGACGGCACTCAAGTCAGGAGCGGTTACAACCGGTGCCAGAGCTGGTGATGCAGCTGACCAGAGCAGGTTTCCTCGTCCTGCTCTGGTTGTTCGTATTGGCTGCGCTTCGAGTGGTCCGCTCCGACCTGTACGCGGCGTCGGGGCTCCGTGTCCCGACGCCCAAGTTCGGCAGAGGGGCTAGCAAGGCCGCCCGGGGCAACAAGGCTGCCCGACAGCTCGTCGTGACGCACGGCGCGCTGGCGGGCACGCGCATCTCCCTGGACGGCCGGCCGATCATGATCGGCCGCGCCGACGACTCCACGCTCGTGCTGGACGACGACTTCGCGTCGACCAGGCACGCGCGGCTGTCGATGCGCGGAACCGACTGGTACGTGGAGGACCTCGGCTCCACGAACGGCACTTATCTCGACCGGGCGAAGGTCACGGCCCCACTCCGGGTTCCGCTCGGCTCCCCGATCCGAATCGGCAAAACGGTGATCGAGCTGCGCTCATGACTCTCGTCCTCCGATACGCGGCCCGCAGCGACCGGGGCCTGGTCCGATCGAACAACCAGGACTCCGTGTACGCGGGCCCGCGCCTGCTCGCGCTCGCCGACGGCATGGGCGGCCACGCCGCGGGCGAGGTGGCCAGCAAGGTCGTCATCGCCGCCCTGGCGCCGCTCGACGACGACGAGCCGGGCGACGACCTGCTCGGCCAGCTGCGCGACGCGGTGATCGCCGGCAACGGCGCCATCTCCGAGCTCGTGCAGAGCGATCCCGACCTCGACGGCATGGGCACCACGCTCACCGCCGTGCTGTTCGCGGGCTCGCGGCTGGGCATGGTGCACATCGGCGACTCGCGCGCCTACATGCTCCGCAACGGCACGTTCACGCAGATCACCCACGACGACACGTTCGTGCAGTCGTTGATCGACGAGGGACGGATCACCGAGGAGGAAGCGGCCACGCACCCGCAGCGCTCGTTGCTGCTGCGCGCGTTGACCGGCCACGAGGTGGAGCCGAGGCTGATGGTGCGCGAAGCCCGGCCGGGCGACCGCTACCTGCTGTGCTCGGACGGCCTGTCCGGCGTGGTCAGCATGGAGACGCTGGACGAGGCGATCCGCATCCCGGACCCGCAGGCGTGCGCGGACCGGATGATCGAGCTGGCGCTCAAGGGCGGCGGCCCCGACAACGTGACGGTCGTCGTCGCCGACGTGGTCGACGTCGACTTCGGGGAGGACGCGCCCATAGTGGGCGGCGCGGCCGGTGACGGCAGCGAAGACCCACCACCACCCGACTCGCCCGCCTCGCGGGCGAGTTCCATCACCGGGCCCCGACCGGTCCCGCCGCGGGTCGAGCCGATGCCCCAGCCGGACCCCCGGCGGGCGCGCGGCAACCGGCTCAAGGCGCTCGCGCTGGTGGTCTTCCTGCTCCTGCTGGTGGTCGCCGCCGGCCTGGGCACGCGCTGGTACGTGCTGCGCCAGTACTACGTCGGCGAGGGCGACAACGGCGAGGTGTCGGTGTTCCGCGGCGTCACCGGCAGCGTGTTCGGCTTCGACCTGCACCGCAAGGTGGAGGGCTCGTGCCCGCCGGGCGCGCAGGCGTGCGAGGCGATCACGGTGGAGGACCTGAAGGTCGCCACCCGGGACGTGGTGCGCAACGGCATCACCGACGTGGACGGCCTGGAGGGCGCCCGGGAGGCGATCCGCAGGCTGCGCACCGAGCAGACGCTGCCGTTCTGCCCGAAGGACACCGCCGGGAAGAACCCCGGATCGGCCGGCACGGTCACGTCCACCACCGCCGCACCACCGACGGCGTCCTCGACCGAGGCGCCGGCCACCACCACGGTGGAGGGGACTCCCCTCACCACGCCCGTGCAGCAGCCGGGCACGGATTGTCGAAAGGGCCAGTAGTCGCATGGGTTCGCCGGTCACCGGCGCTGAGGGCACACCGCTCGCGGCGGCGAGCAGCACGTCGCCCGGGTTGAGGCCGCCCACGCGACGCACCACGGAACTGTTCATGCTCGCGTTCGCCGCCGTCCTGGTGACGGGCGCGTTGATCCTGGTGGAGGCCAACCAGGAGCAGGAGCTGAGCCTCAGCATCCTGTGGCTGGGCCTGGCGTACCTGGGGCTGCTGACCGTGGCGCACCTCGCGGTGCGCACGTGGGCGCCCTACGCCGACCCGGTGATCCTGCCGTGCGTCGCGCTGCTCAACGGCCTGGGCCTGGTGATGATCCACCGGATCGACCTGGCCATGGCGGACGTGAAGCTGCCGGGCGGCCAGGTGTGGTCCTCCGCCGCGCCCAAACAGGTGCTGTGGACGGCGATCGCGCTGGTGCTGTTCTGCACCGTGCTGAAGGTGCTGTCCGACCACCGCACGCTGGCCCGCTACGGCTACACCGCGGGTCTGCTGGGCCTGGTCGCGCTGGTGCTGCCCGGCGTGCTGCCGAGCTTCATCGCGCCGGAGATCAACGGTGCGAAGATCTGGCTGAGCTTCGGCGCGTTCTCCATCCAGCCGGGCGAGTTCGCGAAGATCCTGCTGATGGTGTTCTTCGCCGCGTTCCTGGTGTCCAAGCGCGACCTGTTCACCATCGCGGGCCGCCGGGTCATCGGCCTGGACCTGCCGCGGGCGCGCGACCTGGGCCCGCTGATCGCCGCGTGGGCGGTCGGCGTGAGCATCATGGTGCTGCAGAAGGACCTGGGCAGCTCGCTGCTGTTCTTCGGCATCGTGCTGGTGCTGCTGTACGTGGCGACCGAGCGGGCCGCGTGGGTCGTGCTGGGCGTGCTGATGTTCTGCGTCGGCGCGTTCGTGGCGTGGAAGCTGTTCGGCCACGTCCAGATCCGGGTGCAGAACTGGCTCGACCCGTTCGCGGACCCGTCCGGCACGGGCTACCAGATCGTGCAGTCGCTGTTCGGGCTCGGCACCGGCGCGCTGTTCGGCGCGGGCCTGGGCGGCGGGCGGCCGGACCAGATCCCGGAGGCCAACACCGACTTCATCACCGCGGTGATCGGCGAGGAACTGGGCTTCGTCGGGCTGGCCGCGGTGCTGCTGATCTACACCGTGCTCGCGATGCGGGGCCTGCGCAACGCGCTCTCGGTGCGGGACACGTTCGGCAAGCTGCTCGGCGGCGGTCTGGCGTTCGCGGTGGCGTTCCAGATCTTCATCGTCGTCGGCGGCGTGACCAAGCTGATCCCGATGACCGGTATCACCGCGCCGTTCCTGTCCAAGGGCGGCTCGTCGCTGCTGGCCAACTACATCCTGGTGGCCCTGCTGCTGCGCATCTCGGACGCGGCGCGCGCGCCGAAGTCGACGCCGAAGCCCCGGCCGCAGCAGCCGGCCATCGCCGACCAGTTCACAGTCATGGTGGAGCGTCCGAAATGAACACACCGCTCCGCCGGGTGGGCCTCGCCATGATGGCGATGATGCTCCTGCTGTTGGGCAACGCGACGTACGTGCAGGTCATCAAGGCCGACGACTACCGCAAGGACCCGCTGAACCGCCGGGTGATCCTGGACCAGTACTCGCGCGAACGCGGTCAGATCATCGCCGCCGACGGCACGCCGCTGGCCAGCGTGCAGCGGGTGGACGACCGGCTGCGCTACCTGCGGACCTACGCGGGAGGTCCCGCGTTCGCGCCGGTGACCGGCTACTTCTCCACGCTGTACGGCGCGGGCGGCATGGAGCGCGCCGAGGACGACCTGCTCAACGGCTCGGACGACCGGCTGTTCGCCCGCCGGGTGTCGGACCTGATCACCGGCCGCGACCCCAAGGGCGGCAGCCTCCAGCTGACCATCGACGCGAAGCTCCAGCAGGCGGCGTTCGAACGGCTCCAGGGCGTGACCGGCACGGTGGTCGCGATCCGGCCGCAGACCGGCGAGATCCTGGCCATGGCCAGCACGCCGTCCTACGACCCGAACGTCCTCGCCAGCCACGACGTGGACGTGCAGGAAGAGGCGTGGACGGGCTACGACGCCGACGAGTCCAAGCCGATGCTCAACCGCGCGGTGCACGAGAACTACCCGCCCGGCTCGACGTTCAAGCTGGTCGTGTCCGCGGCGGCGCTGGCCGAGGGCAAGACCAAGGACACCGAGGTCGACGGCCGCCCGGTGATCACGCTGCCCGGCACGAACACCCCGCTGCCGAACTTCAACGACACCCAGTGCGGCAACGGCGTCGTCGCCACGCTCCAGGAGGCGCTGGCCAAGTCGTGCAACACGGCGTTCGCGGTGCTGGCCGCCGAGCTGGGCGCGGACAAGCTGCGCGACCAGGCGGCCAAGTTCGGCATCGGCGAGCAGGACCTGTCGATCCCGCTGTCGGTGGTGCCCTCGACGCTCGGCCCGATGTCGGACAAGCCGTCGATCTACCAGACCGGCATCGGCCAGAAGGACGTCCGGGTGACGCCGCTGGTCAACGCGGTGATGGCGGCGACCATCGCGAACGGCGGCGTGCGGATGCAGCCGCACCTGGTCGGCAAGATCCTGGCGCCCGACCTCCAGGTGATCAGCGAGACCAAGCCGGACGAGGTCGACGAGGCGATGGAGGCCGACGAGGCCAAGGCGCTGCGCGACATGATGATCGCCTCGGAGAACAACACCGGTGGCGGCGGCAAGCTCAGCGGCGTGACGATCGCGTCCAAGACCGGCACCGCCGAGCACGGCGAGGACGTGCGCTCGACCAACCCGCACGCCTGGTACGTGGCGTTCGCGCCGGCCGAGAAGCCGGAGATCGCGATCGCGGTGATCGTGGAGAACGGCGGCCAGCAGGGCCTGTCGGCCACCGGCGGCCGGGTCGCCGCCCCGATCGGTCGCGCGGTCATCGGCGCCTACCTCGGGGGACGCTGATGCTGACCTCCGGCCAGTTGCTCGCCGAGCGGTACCGCCTCAGCAAGCGGATCGCCGTCGGCGGCATGGGCGAGGTCTGGGAGGCCGACGACACCCGGCTCGACCGCAAGGTCGCGGTGAAGGTGCTCAAGGCGGAGCTCAGCGGCGACGCCGAGTTCCTGAACCGGTTCCGCATCGAGGCGCGCACCACCGCGTCGCTCAACCACCCCGGCATCGCGGCGGTGCACGACTACGGCGAGACCGCGTCGATCCCGGACGGGCCGGAGGACACCGCCTACCTGGTGATGGAACTGGTCGAGGGCGAGCCGCTGGCCGCGATCATCTCGCGCGGCAGGCTGAACGCGGACCGCACGCTCGACCTGCTGGAGCAGGCGGGCAACGCGCTCCAGGCGGCGCACGAGCGCGGGCTGGTGCACCGGGACGTGAAGCCGGGCAACATCATGGTGACCCCGGCCGGCCGGGTGAAGATCACCGACTTCGGCATCGCGAAGGCCGCCGACGCGGCCCCGGTCACGCACAGCGGCATGGTCATGGGCACGGCCCACTACATCGCGCCGGAGCAGGCCCTCGGTCACGCCGCCGAGCCCGCCTCGGACGTGTACGCGCTGGCGGTGTGCGGCTACGAGTGCCTGACCGGGCACCGGCCGTTCCTGTCGGAGAACGCGGTGACGGTCGCGATGATGCACATCCGGGACATCGCGCCGCCGTTGCCGCCGGACGTGCCGCCGGGCCCGCGCGCGCTGATCGAGGCGACCCTCGTCAAGGACCCGCGCCAGCGCTACCGCAACGGCGGCGAGTTCGCGTCCGCGGTGGGCGCGGTGCGCGTCGGCCAGCCGCTGCCCGCGCCGTCCGGCCTGGCCATGGCGGTCGGCACGCCGATGGCCGGACCGATGACGCCGCCCGCGCCGCACGCCCACCCCCAGCACCCCCATCCGGGCAACCCGGTGACCCACCCCGGGTCGCGTCCGACCATGCAACCCGTCCCACCAGGCGTGAACACTCCGCACACGGGCGCTTTCCGTCCGTTGCCACCCGGCCCGCAGCCGCCGGGGCGCAACCGCGCCGTGCTGTGGGTTATGGTCGCGGTGCTGCTGGTCGCGCTGCTGGTGCTCGGCGTGGTCATCCTGCGCTGGGCGCTGAGGGACGACGAGGTGCCCGGTGGTGCGAACCAGCAGGGCACTGGCACCACGAGCGCCCGCCCGTTGGACGACTCGACCGATCGCCTCCCCGGCAAGCCGAAGGTGACGATCACGAAGTCCGACTACGTCGACCACCCGGTGGACGAAGTCGCGAAGAAGCTCTCCGGGCACGGCTTGGAACCCGAGGTGCACTCCGAGGACGGGGGCGCGCCGCTGGATCCCGAGCGGTGCCTGGTGTCGGACCTCGCGCCGACCGGTGAGGTGGCGATCGGCTCACGGGTCACGGTGACGTGCGTGCCGACTTGACGCCGAAGCGGCACGACAGCGAATGAAGGCTTGATGGTGAGACCGTTGACGAGGAGCGGGACGAAGCACTGATGAGCACTCCGCGACTGCTCTCCAACCGCTACGAACTGGGTGAGACCCTCGGCTACGGCGGCATGTCGGAGGTGCACAAGGGCCGGGACGTCCGGCTCGGCCGGGACGTCGCCATCAAGGTCCTGCGCGCCGACCTCGCCCGTGACACCCAGTTCCAGGAACGGTTCCGTCGCGAGGCCCAGAACTCGGCGGCGCTGAACCACCCCGCCATCGTCGCGGTCTACGACACCGGTGAGACCCAGACCGAGTACGGCCCGCTGCCCTACATCGTCATGGAGTTCGTCGACGGCCGCACGCTGCGCGACATCGTGAAGACGCAGGGGCCGCTGTCGGGCAAGCGGGCGATGGAGGTCATGGCCGACGTGTCGGCCGCGCTGGACTTCAGCCACCGGCACGGCATCGTGCACCGGGACGTGAAGCCCGCGAACGTCATGATCACCCGCGCGGGCGCGGTGAAGGTGATGGACTTCGGCATCGCGCGCGCGGTGCACGACGGCCAGGCCGCGGTCACCCAGACGGCCGCCGTGATAGGGACCGCCCAGTACCTGTCACCGGAGCAGGCCCGTGGTGAGGCCGTCGACGGCCGGTCCGACGTGTACGCGTCGGGCTGCGTGCTGTTCGAGCTGCTGACCGGCGAGCCGCCGTTCACCGGCGACTCGCCCGTGGCCGTGGCCTACCAGCACGTGCGGGAGGACCCGAAGTCGCCGTCGGAGCTGAACCCGAAGGTGACGCCCGCGCTGGACGCGATCGTGCTCAAGGCGATGGCCAAGGGACCGGCCAACCGCTACCAGTCGGCCGCGGAGATGCGCGCGGACCTGGTGCGCGTGCTGTCCGGTCAGCGGCCCTCGGCCCCCGCCGTGATGACGGCGGAGGACCGCACCGCGGTGCTCAACCAGACGTCGTCGCCGCGCACCGAGGTCGCCCCGAGCACGGGTGGTCGGCACCGGCCGTCGGCACAGCGCGACGAGCCCGCCGAGTACGACCCGCTGGCCGAGGAAGAGGAAGAGCGGCGCGCCCGGCGCAAGAAGGCGATCATGGTCGCCCTGGTCGTCCTGCTGTGCGTCGCCGTGCTCGCGCTCGCCACGTGGATCACCACCACGCTGCTCGGTGACGACGAGAACACCGCCGCGACCACGGACAAGGTCAAGGTGCCGCTGCTGATCGGCAAGGAGCAGAACGCGGCGCGGGCCGAGCTGGAGGCCAAGGGGCTCGGCACGACGATCGAGCTGATCCCCTGCCAGCCGCAGCCGGGCAAGCAACCGCTCTGCACCGAGGACCAGATCGGCAAGGTCGTCTCGACCGACCCGCCGGCGAACCAGGAAGTGGCCAAGCGCACCGACGTCAAGCTGGCGATCGGCGCCCCGGCCGAGCACGTGCCGGTGCCCGGCGTGACCGGCCTGACCCCGGCGGAGGCGCAGCAGAAGCTGGAAGCCGAGGGCTGGGTCTACCAGCAGGCCACCGAGACCGTCGAGACCGAGGACCCGAACATGGTCGGCAAGGTCTTGTCGCAGACGCCGGGTCCCGGCGTCTCCGCGGCCAGGGGCAGCGCGGTGACGGTGTCGCTGGGCAAGGCGCCGGACACCGTGCAGCTGCCGGACGTGACCGGCCAGACGCTGGACAACGCGCGCGCCACCCTTGAGGGCAACGGGTTCAAGGTGCAGACCAAGGACGTCGACAGCGCCGAGCCGCTGAACGAGGTCATCGCCCAGAACCCGGGTCCGAGCCGGGCGGAGAAGGGCACGCTGGTGACGTTGAGCGTGTCCAAGAACAACCAGTTCATCATGCCCGACCTGCGCGGCCTCACCGAGAACCAGGCGCGCACCAAGCTCAGCCAGGCCGGGTGGACCGGCAACGACCTCACCGTCACCGAGAAGGAGACGGTCTCCGAGATCAGCCAGAACAACAAGATCACGGACCAGGAGATCAAGCCGAACGCGCCGGCGGGCAAGAACGCGCGGATCAACGTGACCGTGGCCGAGTTCAAGGTCGGCGTGCCCACGTCCACCAGGTAGCCGAACCGACAAAAGGCCCCCTCCACGACGGAGGGGGCCTTTTGTCGGTCCTGGTCCGGGCGGTCAGACCCGGTGGGCCGCCGCGGCGAGTTCGCGCATGCCGTTCTCCAGCTGCGAGACGGTGCCCTCGGGCACCTCGAAGCCGCACACCGCGAGCCAGTTCGCCAGCATCCGGTGGCCGCCGTCGGTCAGCACGGACTCCGGGTGGAACTGGACGCCCTCCACCGGCAGCTCGCGGTGGCGCATGGCCATGACCACGCCGGACTCGGTGCGCCCGGTCACCTCGAACTCGGCCGGGATGGTGTCCGGCAGCACGGTCAGGGAGTGGTACCGGGTCGCGGTGAACGGGCTCGGCACGCCCTTGAGCACGCCGCCGCCGTTGTGGTGCACGACGCTGGTCTTGCCGTGCCGCAGCTCCGGGGCGAGGTCGACCGTGCCGCCCCACACCGCGCCGATGGCCTGGTGGCCGAGGCACACCCCGAACACCGGGACGCCCCGGTCCGCGCAGTGGCGGATGACGTCCATGCTCCGGCCCGCCTTGTCCGGCGTGCTGGGGCCGGGGCTGACGAGGACGCCACCGACCTCGGCGACCTCGTCCAGCTCGACGGCGTCGTTGCGCCGCACCACGCACTCGACGCCGAGCTGGGCCAGGTACTGGACGAGGTTGTAGACGAAGCTGTCGTAGTTGTCGACCACGAGCACGCGCATGGCGCCAGCGTAGCCGTGACGAACCTCTCGCCAGAAGTGAGCTTAGGCTCACCTAACCTTAAGTCATGACCCGATCCCTCCGCGTCGCCGTCGTCGGCGCCGGTCCCGCCGGCATCTACGCCGCCGACCTCCTGACCAAGTCCGCGGCCGAGGCGGGCGCCGAAGTGGCCGTCGACCTCTTCGAGCGGATGCCCGCGCCGTACGGCCTGATCAGGTACGGCGTCGCACCGGACCACCCGCGCATCAAGGGCATCGTCAACGCCCTACAGCGCGTGCTGGACCGGCCGGGGATCAGGTTCTTCGGCAACGTCGAGTACGGCGTCGACCTCAAGCTCGACGACCTCAGGCACTTCTACGACGCGGTGATCTTCTCCACCGGTGCGGAGAAGGACCGGCCGCTGGACATCCCCGGCATCGACCTGGACGGCTCCTACGGCGCGGCCGAGTTCGTCTCCTGGTACGACGGCCACCCCGACGTGCCGCGCACCTGGCCGCTGCGGGCCCGCCAGGTCGCCGTCCTCGGTGTCGGCAACGTCGCGCTCGACGTCGCCCGCGTGCTGGCCAAGACCGCCGACGAGCTGCTGAGCACCGACATCCCGGACACCGTGCACGAGGGCCTGGCGCAGAGCCCGGTCACCGACGTGCACGTGTTCGGCCGGCGCGGTCCGGCGCAGGCCAAGTTCACCCCGCTGGAGCTGCGCGAGCTCGACCACTCCCCCAACGTCGAGGTCGTGGTGCACCCCGAGGGGATCGACTTCGACGCGGCCAGCATGGCGTCGATCCGGTCGAACAAGCAGGTCGAGATGGTGGTCAGGACGTTGCAGGAGTGGGCCATCCGCGACGTCGGCACGCGGCCCCGCCGGCTGCACCTGCACTTCCTCGAAGCGCCCGTCGAGGTGCTGGGGTCCTCGTCGGTCAGCGGCCTGCGCACCGAGCGGATGGAGCTGACCGGCGACGGTGGCGTGCGCGGCACGGGCGAGTTCACCGACTGGCCGGTGCAGGCGGTCTACCGGGCCGTCGGCTACCTGTCCACGCACCTGGTCGACCTGCCGTTCGACCACACCTCCGGCACCGTGCCGCACCAGGCGGGGCGGGTGCTCGACCTGGACGAGCAGGCGATGACCGGCGTCTACGTCACCGGCTGGATCAAGCGCGGCCCGGTCGGGCTCATCGGCCACACCAAGGGCGACGCGCTGGAGACGGTCACCAGCCTGCTCGCGGACGCCCCGCTGCTGCCGGTCGCGCCGAGCCGCGCGCCCGACGCCGTGGTCCGGTTCCTGGAGCAGCGCGCCGTGCCGTTCACCACCGTGGAGGGGTGGCGCAAGCTGGACGCGCACGAACTCGCCCTCGGCGCCGCGCGCGGCCGTGACCGGGTGAAGGTCGTGGACCGGGCGGAGATGACCGACATCTGCCGGTCCTAGGGCTGCCGGGGCGCCGGGCTACTGGGGCGTCAGGGCTACTGGGGCGTCGTCACGTTGTTGAACGGCAGCTTCGGCTCCGCCCACGGGAACACCACGAACATCAGCAGCGCCACCACGCCGGCCACGAGCACCAGCGCTTCGAGGACGCGCACGGGCAGCGGGCCGGGCAGGTGCCGCCAGATCCACCCGTACATCACTGCTCCTTCATCTCTTCGGGCACGAAGCCGGGGGCCTTGGGGTAGCTCATCGTCAGCACCGAGTGCACGATGAGCCGCTGCTTGTCGGAGAAGCGCGGGTGGCAGGTGGTCAGCGTCATCAGCGACGCCTGCTGCGCCACGGGCACCTCGCCGTCGAAGTGCGGCACGGGGCTGATCACCTCGCCCTGGGTCGGCAGCACGATCTCCTGGCCGACCGTCTTGTCGTACGGCGCGCCCAGCGGCGAGACCTTGGCGCACTGGGGCTGGGACTGCCGTCCCGCCCAGTCCGCCACCTCGCCGGACTTCGGCAGCACCCGGTAGACGAACCACCGGGTCTGCGTCTCGACCACGATCGCGTCGCACGAGCCGAGCAGGTCGAGGTCGTTGAACGGCGCGCCCTTGCCGACCCGGTGGCCCGCCACGGCGAAGTTGCCCGGGTCGCCCGGCAGCGCGGTGCCCTTGTAGTGGCCGGGACCGACCTCCAGGTCCTTGTCGGTGGTGCCCTCGACGATGGAGAACTTGTAGTCCGGGCCGAACACCGGGATGTACATCTTGGCGAACGCCTGGCCGTCCAGCAGGTCGTACTGGACCTCGCGCTGCTCCTCGGCCTCGACGGTGTTCGAGTTCCACTGGTTGTCCAGCGCCTGGGTGGCGTCGTCCTGCTTGCCTGCCGAGATGAGGTCGGTGACGTACACCTCGTAGACCACGAACAGGAGGATGACCAGGCCCGCCGTGATCAGCAGCTCGCCGACCGCTCGGACCGCCTTGCGCGCCGTGCTGTCGGGCGGCGGCGCGGGCTGGTCGTCCTCGTCGTCGTAGTAGTCGTCGTCCTCGTAGTACTCGTCTTCGTAGTCCTCGTCGTCGTAGTCGTCCACGGGTGCGATGACCTCGGTGGGCGGGTCGACGGGGCGGGGACGGCGCGGCGGCGCGGGCGGGCGTCCGCCCGGAGGCGGCGGGAGGCTGCCGGAGAACGCGTTGGTGTAGCGGGTCGCGTCGGCTTCCGGTGGCGCGGGCCGGGGGCGCTGCGCGCCGGGCGGCGCCGGGGCCGGCGGTGGGGCCGCGGCGCCGAGCCGGGCGGCCACCGCGGAGGGCGCGGGCGGGAGGGGCGGCGCGTCGTCACGCCGGGCGCGGCGGCCGGTGGGTGACGGCTCGACGCGGACCGGTTCGATGCGGACCGGTTCGATGCGGACCGGCTCGGCGCGGACCGGCTCGGCGCGGACCGGCTCGGCGCGGACCGGCTCGACGCGGACCGGCTCGACGTACGAGGTCTCCTCGGCGTCCGTCGGCACGGGCGGCGGGACGTCGTCGCGGCGGGCACGGCGGCCGGCGACCGGTTCGACGCGCGGCCCCATCTCGTCACGGCGCGCGCGGCGACCGGCGACCGGCGGCTCGACCGGTGACGGCTCGGCGTACGGCGGTACGTCGTCCCGGCGGGCACGGCGGACCACCGGCGGCTCGACCGGCGGCACCACGTCGTCGCGGCGCGCGCGACGGGCGACCGGCGGCTCGCCCCGGGGCTCGACCGGCGGCGGGACGTCCTCCCGGCGAGCGCGGCGGCCGGTCGGTGGCGGCTCGACCGGCGGCGGCACGTCGTCGCGACGGGCACGGCGACCGGCCGGCGGCTCGGCGGGGTACGGCTCGGCTTGCCGGGTCCCGGGCCGGTGCGGCTCGACGTGCGGCGGCTCGACCGGTGGCGGCACGTCGTCACGACGCGCCCGACGACCCGTCGGCGGCGGCTCGGCCCGGGGCGGGTAGGACTCCCCCGGACGGCTGAAACCTCCGGCCGGCGTCACCGGCCGGTCGGGATCGCCGGTGTGGCCGGCGGGGCGGTCGAACCCGCCCGGTGGCGTCGGTGGGCGGTCGGCGCCACCGGGCGGCGTGACCGGCCGGTCCGGGCCGCCGGGGCGGTCGATCTCACCCGAAGGGGTCGGTGGCCTGCTGAAACCGCCGGGCGGCGTGGGCGGGCGGTGGCCGGTGAGCGGCGGTTCGCCGGTGACCTGGGGCGGTTGTGGCCTGGGTCGTGGCGGTCGGCCCGGCGGGCCGCCTTGCGGCGGGGGCGGGTCGTAGCTCACCGGAAAACCTCCCAAGCCGAACGTTCCAGGACTACACGGTGCTTCAGGGACCTGCTCGGTTACGTTAACGTGTTCATCCAGCAGTGGACGTGAACTCGCGGCCACTGGAGGCCTATCCACCCGTCAGGCGAGGACAGCATGCCCAAGTCCAAGGTCCGCAAGAAGGCCGTCTACACGGCGCCTGCCGATCGCCGCACCCCGGTCAAGGTCAAGGCTGCGGGGCCGTCGCACCCCGTCTACGTCGCCGTGATGCTCGGCATGATGCTGTTGGGGCTGGCGTGGCTGGTGGTCAACTACATCGCGGGCGAGAAGGTCCCGGTGATGATGGACCTCGGGTCCTGGAACTTCGGCATCGGATTCGCCCTGATGATCGTCGGCTTGCTGATGACCATGAAATGGCGCTGACCACGCGCTACGCCAAGTGGCCGACGGCCCGGACGTGCTCCACGTCCGGGTCGTTCCGCGTTACCCGGTAGTTCACCGGGTTCACCCGACGGTCAC
Source organism: Actinosynnema sp. CA-299493 (assembly GCF_050946825.1). Classification (NCBI taxonomy): domain Bacteria; kingdom Bacillati; phylum Actinomycetota; class Actinomycetes; order Pseudonocardiales; family Pseudonocardiaceae; genus Actinosynnema; species Actinosynnema sp. CA-299493. The sequence goes on along the minus strand of NZ_CP191993.1, from coordinate 18,279 downwards.
CGAAGCACACGGCTGTAAGTCATCCCCAATGGGGACAACTCCTGTGGACAACTTTGCGCCAATTTGCACAAGCCCCGGTCGGAGGCCCCAGTTGTCCACAAGTGCGGCAGACTCGAAAGCGTGAACCCACCGCGCACCTGGTCGCCCCAGCCCGGCCTCGTCGGCCTCGCCTGGGGCTTGGCCGCCGTGTTCCTGCTGGTCACGATCCTCAGTTCGGACCCGGTGAGCCGGGCCTTCCTGGGCCTCGCCACGCTCATCCAGCTCGCGCTGGGCGCTTACGGCACCTTCGTGCGCCCCAGGCTGCTGGTGGACGACTCAGGGCTCACCGTGCGCACCCTCAACGGCGCGCGGCAGCTGCCGTGGCACGAGGTGAAGGTGCGCCTGGCCCGCACCCGCCGGCTCGGCCGCGAGACGGCCACGCTGGAGCTGGACTGGCACCGGGGTGAGGACGAGCAGCTGTTCGTCCTCACCCCGCTGGACCTCGGCACGGACCCCCGCGACGTGGTCGACGTCCTGCACGCCCTGCGCCCGTGACCACCGGGCCCGCAGGCCCGTGGGACCGAAGGAGCGGGCGCACGGGCCCGAAGCAACGGGTCGAGGTCGGCTCGGCGGTCCCGGGCGCCGCACCTCAGACCAGTTGCCCGGTCCGCACGACCGCCAGCACCACGAGCAGCACGACCGCGCCGATCACGGCCGTCAGCTGCCAGGTGTCCCGCTTCGCGGCCGGCGCGTAGACCAGCCCGGCGGTCAGCGCCGCGCCGATCACCAGCCCGCCGAAGTGCCCGAGCAGCGAGATGCCCGGCAGGGTGAAGCTGAGCACGACGTTCAAGCCGATCACGCCCAGGGCGGGACCGGGGTTGAGCTTGAGCCGCAGCACGGCCACCAGCATCGCGCCCATCAGGCCGTACACCGCGCCGGACGCGCCGGCCACCAGCGTGCCGATCCCGCCGAACAGGTACACCGCGAGGCCGCCGCCGAGCAGCGACACCCCGTACACCGCGGAGAACCGCAGCTTGCCGAACACGGGTTCCAGGTCACGGCCGAGCACGTAGAGCGCGATCATGTTCAACGCCAGGTGCACGGGCCCGAAGTGCAGGAACCCCGACGTCACCAGCCGCCACCACTCGCCGTTCCCGGCGACCGCCGGCGTGTACATCACCAGGTCGAGGAACAGCGCCGACCGCTGGTTGGTCGACACGCTGCCCGCCTGGGCGGCGGTGATCGCGAACATCAGCACGTTCACCGCGATCAGCACCGGTGTGACCACCATGCGCTGGGAGAACTCCGCGCCGACGAACGTGCGCGGCCGGCGCACCGCGGCCCGGCCCTCGTTCACGCAGTCGACGCACTGGTGGCCGACGGAGGCCTCGCGCAGGCACTCCGGGCACGCCGGCCGGTCGCAGCGGACGCACCGCAGCCCGGTGGCCCGGTCGGGGTGGCGCACGCAGACCGGCAGGTCTGGTCGCGCCCCGATCGGCTCACCGGGCGGCGGGGAGATCGGCGAGTCGGCCACTCAGGCCCGCTCCACCGAGACCTTCTCGATCACCACGTCGGTGACCGGGCGGTCACCGGCACCGGTGGGTGCGGCGCCGATCGCGTCCACCACGTTGCGCGAGTCCTGGTCGGCGACCTCGCCGAAGATCGTGTGCTTGAAGTTCAGCCAGGTGGTCGGCGCGACCGTGATGAAGAACTGCGAGCCGTTGCTGTTGGGCCCGGCGTTGGCCATCGCCAGCAGGTAGGGCTTGTTGAACTGCAGCTCCGGGTGGAACTCGTCGGCGAACTTGTAGCCCGGGCCGCCGCGCCCGGTGCCCGTGGGGTCACCGCCCTGGAGCATGAAACCCGGGATCACCCGGTGGAAGATCGCGCCGTCGTAGAACGGACCGGTCGGCTCGCCCTTCGCGTTGGCATCGGAGTAGCTCTTCGTGCCCTCGGCGAGGCCGACGAAGTTGGCCACCGTCTTGGGTGCGTGGTCGGGGAAGAGGTTGATGCGGATGTCGCCCTGCGAGGTGTGCAGGGTCGCCGTCACCTTGGTCCCGACGAACGATTCGTTGCTGTCTGCCACACCACCCATCGTGCCATCACCGGGCGAGGGGGTTGGGGAAGGGGCACGATGGGTATTGCTCGGAACGTGACTGACCGACAGCTTCTGGAGCGCGATATGGATGAGGTAGACGCCATGACCCGGGCCGGGGAGTCGGTCGGCAAGGCGGTGCGGGCTGTTCGCCGCAACGCCGTCCGCGCTGGTCACGTCGGTGCGGACGCGGCTGTTCAACTCGCGGAGCGCGCCGAGGGCAAGCTCGCCGAGCGCGGCGTCACCAGGGACTACGTCCGAGGTGTCGTCGCCGACAAGGCGGGCACGCTGGTGGAGAAGGCCGAGGCGTACGAGAAGTCCACCCGGCGCGGCCGCAAGCAGCTCGCGAAGAGGGCCAAGGGCGTCCGCAAGGACGTGGTGAAGGCCGCCGAGCGGGCGCGCAAGGAGGCCAAGGCACGTGCGAAGCAGGCGCGCAAGGAGATGGCCGCGAGCCGGCACCCCAAGAGCCGTCGCTGGCCGTGGGTGCTCGGCGTGTTCGCCGCCGCCGCGGTGGCGGGGTACATCGCGCTGACCAAGCGGCCGCAGGAGGTGCACCTGGAGGAGGACGACGTGGAGATCACGCCCGAGTCCACCACCACCACCACCACCAACGGCACCGCCGAGCCCATCCGCCCGCAGGCGGCCCGCAACGGCCAGGTCTCCGACCAGCACAGCCGCAGCTGACCGGAAGAAGCGCTTCGCGCCCGCCCCTCCAGGGGACGGGCGCGAAGTCGTGCGCGCTCACAGCCCGAGGTTGCCGACCACGGTCTCGGCGATCCGACGGGTCTTGATCGTCTGCTTCTGGTTGCTGGTCACGACCACCGCGTCACCGCCCTTGGCCACGGCGTACACCGCGCCCGTCCCCGTGGTCAGCGAGCCGCCGCTCCACCCGGCGGGCACGGACGCCGGGCTGGAGTCGGCCACCGGCGCGGCCCGGTCGACCACCGCCTTCGCGGTCGCCGGCTCACCCCGGAACACCCAGACGGACAGCTGCACGTCCGTGGCGTCGGCGTAGAAGAAGCAGGCGGGGTCCGGCTGGTCTGCGGACAGCCGAACCTTCCGCACCAGCTGCCCGTTCGCCTCCTGCACCACCGAGGACGCCAGGTACGGGCACTGGCCGTCGGTGGCGGGTTCCGGCACGGGCGGCGGCCCGGCGGGCGTGGTCGTCGTCGTCTTCGCCACTGCGCTGGTGGTGGTCCCGGCGGCGGGGGCCGAGGCGGGTTCGGCGGCGGCGCAGGCGGTCAGCGCGCCGAGGACCAGCAGGGAGGGCAGGGCGGTGAGCAGCACTCGGTTCATAGGGCAGCCAGTCAATCAGATGGCAGACAGCGAATCGACATGGTGACCACCTAGGCACGCAACGTAATCCGCATTACGGTTGTCTCACCCTGCCGGCCGCCCCTGCAATGTGAGGACTCAGTCAAGATGAACATCTTCGACCGCGGTCGAGACCATGCCATCGCTGTGTTCCGGATTGTCATCGGCGTGTTGTTCGTGTGCCACGGCGCGCAGAAGTTGTTCGGCGTGCTGGGCTCCAAGGGTGCCGTGTCGATCACCGACTGGCCGTCCGGCCCAGCCGGCCTGATCGAGTTCGTCGGTGGTGTGTTGATCATCATCGGCCTCGGCACCAGGATCGCCGCGCTGATCTCGTCCGGTGCGATGGCCTATGCGTACTTCGTGGTCCACCAGCCCGCCGGGCTCCTGCCCATCCAGAACAAGGGCGAGCTGGCCGCGGTGTACGCGTGGGTGTTCCTGCTGTTGGCGTTCACCGGCCCCGGCGCTTGGGCCGTGGACAAGGTGCTCGCCGCACGGAAGCAGGAACAAGCGCTCGTCAACGCATAGCAGTGGGCAAGACGAGGGCCCGCACCCAGCGGCATTGGGTGCGGGCCCTCACTTGTCGCCTTACCGCGAAAGCCACCACCGGACCACCCATCGGATGATCCCGCAGTCACCACCCAGTAAAACACGAAAAGCGAAACTTTCGCACCCCAACCCCAACCCCGACAATCCAGACTCACGGGCACATAGCGCTCTGCGACTCGATCACCAGGCGGGTGGCACGATCCCCGCGGGGTCCGGGGCCCGCGGCCCCGAATGGGGGTCCGGGGGCGAAGCCACCCGGGCGGGGCGTGGGGGTCGCACCCCCACAAACACGACGAGCGAGGCGGCCGACGCCTTCCGTCGGCACACCTCGCCCAGAGCGAGTGGAGACGAGGGGAATCGAACCCCTAACCCCCGCCTTGCAAAGGCGGTGCTCTGCCAATTGAGCTACGTCCCCTCACGGGGCGGCAGACCTACCGCCCTCGCGGGTCAGACGGTGGGAGCAGTGGCCTCGCGCCACAGGTCCGCGTCGACCTTGGCCGAGCGGCTGCGCTTGACGAAGAACAGAACCGCACCAGCGACTGCGACAAGTGCGATGATCTTCTTCACGGCGATTCCCCTCTGCAACACCTGTGAACTTCCGGTGGGCCTAGGAGGACTCGAACCTCCGACCTCTTCGTTATCAGCGAAGCGCTCTAACCGTCTGAGCTATAGGCCCTCGGGGCAACGACGGCAAGACTACAGCACCTGCCGTCGTCGCCCCAAATCGGCTGGTAGTGGATCACTCGCGCTCGGACAAGGTCACTTCCAGGCCCCCGGCGAGGTCGGCCGAGACGTTGTAGACGAACGAGCCGACGGTCGCCAGGGCGGTGAACAACACGATGTTCACCGCGCCCACGATCGCCGCCACGCCGAACACGCGACCGGCGCTGATCAGCGGGTCGCTGCCGGTCTCGTTGCCCTGCAACAGGTCGCTGGCGGTGTTGTTGATCTTGTCCCACACGCCCATGCCGTTCAGCACGCCGTACAGCACGCCGACCGCCACGAGCCACACGAAGAACAGCGCCACGCTCAGCACCAGGGCGAGCTTGAGCACCGACCACGGGTCGACCCGCTTCACCTGCAGGCTCGCCCGGCGCGGCCCGCGCCCCGGACGGCGGGCCGACGGCGCGGAGGCCGCCGGACGACCGTTCGCCGCACCCAGGTTCACCTGCGTCCGGGCACCCGACGGCGCCGCGCCCGGCGCCACGGGACGGGCCACCGCCACCGTGTCCGGGTCGCTGGCCGGGTACGCGGGCTGCGACGCCTCGGCCGGCTCCGGCGCGGACATCAGGTCCGCCGGACCGACCTGCTGCGCCTCGCCGTACTGCGTGTCGCTCGTCACCCGTTGCCACGGCGGGGGCGCCGCGGCGTGGTGACCGTCACTCTCGGCGGCCGGCCGCTCGACCTTCTCGGTCCTGCCGTCGGCCGGCGCCGCCTCGGCGGCGGGCGTCTCGGGCTGCTCGGACGCCCCCGAGGCGTCGACCGCCGGCTTCTCGGCGCCGGTGGGCTCATCGCCGGCCTTCGGTGTCGGCTCGGCGCCGGGCCGGGTGATCACCGCGGTCTTGTCCTCTGGCTTCTCGGGTGGAGTCACGAGCAGTCCTCAACCTCTCGTTCGCGCGCTAGTTGGCAGGCTCAGCCTGGTCACCGTCGACGGAGTCGACAACCGGATCGGCGTCGACGGAGTCGACAACCGGATCCGCGTCGGCGGAGTCGACGGTCGAACCCTCCTCGGCGGAGTCGGCGACCTGACCCGCTTCGGCGGAGTCGACGACCTGACCCACGTCGGTGGGGTCGACCACGACACCGCCGTCATCACTGGTGACGTCCGCGGGCTCGTCGGCGTTGCGCGCCACCGCGATCAAGGTGGTCCCTTCGCCGAGGTTCATCAACCGGACGCCCTTCGTCTGCCGCCCTGCCTTGCGCACCTCCTTGGCGCTGGTCCTGATGACCCCGCCCGAGGAGGTGATCGCGTACAGCTCGTCGTCGACGTCGACGATGAGCGCGCCGACCAGCCTGCCACGCCTGCGGTCGTGCTGGATGGTGAGCACACCCTTGCCACCACGACCCTGGACGGGGTAGTCCTCGATCGGCGTGCGCTTGGCGTACCCACCGTCGGTGGCGACCAAAACAAACAGACCCTCTTGGACGACCCCCACCGACAGCAGCTCGTCGCCGGTGTTGAAGCGCATGCCCAGCACGCCCGAGGTCGCCCGGCCCATCGGGCGCAGCGCCTCGTCGCTGGCGTGGAACCGGATCGACTGGCCGTCGGCCGAGATCAGCTGGAGGTCGTCCTCCGCCGAGCACAGCACCGCGCCGACCAGCTCGTCGTCGTCGCGCAGGTTGATGCCGATCAGGCCGCCGGACCGGTTGGAGTCGAAGTCGGACAGCTTCGACTTCTTGACCAGGCCCTTCTTCGTGGCGAGCACCAGGTACGGCGCGACCTCGTAGTTCTTGATCTGGATGACCTGGGCGATCTCCTCCTCCGGCTGGAACGCCAGGAGGTTCGCCACGTGCTGGCCGCGCGCGTTGCGGTTGGCCTCGGGCAGCTCGTACGCCTTCGCCCGGTACACCCGGCCCTTGTTCGTGAAGAACAGGATCCAGTCGTGCGTGGAGCACACGAAGAAGTGCTGCACGATGTCGTCCTGCTTGAGCTGGGCGCCCTGCACGCCCTTGCCGCCGCGCTTCTGCGAGCGGTACAGGTCCGTCTTCGTGCGCTTCGCGTAACCCGTCCGGGTGATCGTGACGACGACGTCCTCGACCGCGATCAGGTCTTCCATCGACACGTCGCCGTCGAACGGCACGATCTTGGTGCGCCGGTCGTCACCGTGCTTGTCGACGATCGCCAGCAGCTCTTCGCGCACGATCGCGCGCTGCCGCTCCGGCTTCGCCAGGATGTCCCGGTAGTCGGCGATCTCCAGCTCGATCTCGGCCAACTGGTCGACGATCTTCTGCCGCTCCAGGGCGGCCAGCCGGCGCAGCTGCATCTCCAGGATCGCGTTGGCCTGGATCTCGTCGACGTCGAGCAGCTCCATCAGGCCGGTGCGCGCCACGTCGGGCGTGTCCGACCGGCGGATCAGCGCGATCACCTCGTCGAGCTGGTCGAGCGCCTTGACCAGGCCGCGCAGCACGTGGGCGCGTTCCTCGGCCTTGCGCAGCCGGAAGCGCGTGCGCCGGACGATGACCTCGATCTGGTGCTTCACGTAGTGCCGGATCATCTGGTCCAGGCGCAACGTGCGCGGCACGCCGTCGACCAGCGACAGCATGTTCACGCCGAACGAGTACTGCAGCTGGGTGTGCTTGTAGAGGTTGTTCAGCACCACCTTGGCCACCGCGTCGCGCTTGAGCGTGACCACGATGCGCATGCCCGAGCGGCGGTTGGACTCGTCGGCGATGTTCGCGATGCCGGTGAGCTTCTGGTCGCGGACCAGGGTGGCGATGTTCTCCACCAGGTTGTCCGGGTTCACCTGGTAGGGCAGCTCGGTGACGACCAGGATGGTCCGCCCCTTGGCGTCCTCGTCGATCTCCACGACCGCGCGCATCTTCACCGAGCCGCGCCCGGTGCGGTACGCGTCCTCGATGCCCACCGTGCCCAGGATCTGGCCGTGGGTCGGGAAGTCGGGCCCCTTGATGCGCTGGATCATCGCCTCAAGGGTCTCTTCGTCGGACGCCTCCCAGTTGTCCAACGCCCACACCACACCGTCCGCGACCTCGCGCAGGTTGTGCGGCGGGATGTTGGTCGCCATGCCGACCGCGATGCCCGAGCTGCCGTTGATCAGCAGGTTCGGCACGCGCGACGGCAGGACCGTCGGCTCCTGGATGCGACCGTCGTAGTTGTCGCGGAAGTCGACCGTGTCTTCCTCGATGTCGGCCAGCATCTGCATGGCCAACGGCGTGAGCCGGCACTCCGTGTTGTGGCTGACGAAGCCGTCGGTGACGAACGCGTGGTCGTCGGTGTCGACCCGCAGGCTGAACACCGGCCGCACACCCGCGTCGGTGACCGACTCGACGGACGCGTAGTAGAACCGGCCGTCGACCAGCGGCTCGACCACGTCGAGCACTTCGCGGTTCGTGATCCGCGCGGCGATCTCCTCGTAGTCCCGCTCCCACCGCTCGACGCGGTCCACGTTGTGCCGGCGCAGCCAGTCGCGCTCGGTCCAGCGGGTCGCGCCGTGGGCACGGATGTAGTCGCCGACGAACGGCACGTGGTCGCTGCTCATCGCCCGGCTCTCGAGCGGGACGGCGGCCAGGATCGCGTCCAGCTTGTCCTGCTTGGCGCCGAGGAAGCCCACGTTGCGGGCGAACAGGCGCGCGTCACGCCGGTTGGTGATGACGACCTTGATCTCGCCGTCCTCGTAGTCCACCAGCGTGCTGACCACGCCGAACTCCAGCAGCAACTGCTGCACCTCACGGGCCAGCTGCGCGCTGCGCGTGGAGTAGCTGACCTGCACGGAGTTGCGCGGCAGCGCCGAGGCTGAGCCGTCACCGGTGAACAACGAGGACAGGAACGCCCGCTTGATCGTCGGATCGCCCTGCCACACGAACTCGGGCACGCACTTGGCCGCGCTGAGCACGCCGAGGGACTTCGCCAGCCCGGTTCGTCGGAGCCCCTTGGGGTAAGCACTGAACTTGTGCAGGGTCTTACCGGTGCTGGTGACCTCGGCGTACCGACGCACCTTCGGGCCGACCAGCAACTTGTAGGCGACCAGCACCGACTCGAAGTACTCGGTGTCGGTGTTGGCGAACTGGACGACTCTCTCGGAGAGGTACCCCTCGGAAATCAGGCCACCAGCAAGGATCGCGGCCGCATAGCTCTCCGGGTGCAGTGGCTCTTCTTGCTCCTGCGGCGTGCGCTGCATGACCACGCGGTCACCCGGCTGGATCTCCTCCAGCAGCTTCCACAGCAGGGTCGGCACGCCGAGCACGGTCACCAGGCACAGGACCGGGTGGTTGTGCGTGCCGGTCAGCTCGTAGCCGTTCTTGGTGCGCAGCTTCAGCGTGGGGTGCTCGCCGGAGTGGAACAGCATGTCGGCGCGCACCGGGTTGCCGTTGCGGTCGAGCACCTTGAGGTCGATCGGGTTGTCGCTGTTCGGCTTGGCGTCCGGCACGATGTCGCCGATGCGCGGCGTCGAGCCATCTGCCAACCGAATGCGACTGTCCGGTGACAGACAGTAACGCATCGCGGCTGCCGGGTCGTTGCCCGGGGAGCCGAAGTTGCCCTGGCCGTCGATCAGCGGGTAGCGCTGCGACCACGGCTGGGCGAGGCGGACGAGGGCGTCGTAGATGGCCGAGTCGCCGTGCGGGTGGTAGTTGCCCATCACGTCGCCGACCACGCGGGCGCACTTGTTGTAGCTGCGGTCCGGGCGGAAGCCGGAGTCGAACATCGAGTACAGCACGCGGACGTGCACGGGCTTCAGGCCGTCGCGCACGTCGGGCAGGGCTCGTCCGACGATCACGCTCATCGCGTAGTCGATGTACGAGTTCTGCATCTCCTGCTGGATGTCGCGCGGCTCGGTGCGGTCTCCACCACCGGCCGGGGGCAGCGTCGTCTCGCTCACAGTTCTACTTCCTTAGGAAAGGGCCGGGCGGGGATCAGACGTCGAGGAACCGCACGCCCTTGGCGTTGCGGGTGATGAAGGACCGGCGGGCTTCCACGTCCTCCCCCATCAGCACGCTGAACAGCTCGTCGGCCGTCGCGGCGTCGTCCATCGTCACCTGCAGCAGCACCCGGTGGGCCGGGTCCATCGTGGTCTCCCACAGCTCGGAGGCGTTCATCTCGCCCAGGCCCTTGTAGCGCTGGATGTTGTCTTCCTTGCCGATCTTCTTGCCCGCGGCCAGCCCGGCCTTCATGAGGCCGTCGCGCTCGCGGTCGGAGTAGGCGTACTCCGGCTCCTGCCGCTGCCACTTGATCTTGTAGAGCGGCGGCTGCGCGAGGTACACGTGGCCGTGCTCGATCAGCGGGCGCATGAACCGGAACAGCAGGGTCAGCAGCAGGGTCCGGATGTGCTGGCCGTCCACGTCGGCGTCGGCCATCAGCACGATCTTGTGGTAGCGCAGCTTGCTGAGGTCGAAGTCCTCGTGGATGCCGGTGCCGAACGCGGTGATCAGCGCCTGGACCTCGTTGTTCTTCAGCACGCGGTCGATGCGCGCCTTCTCCACGTTGATGATCTTGCCGCGGATCGGCAGGATCGCCTGGAACATGGAGTCGCGGCCCTCCTTGGCCGAGCCGCCCGCGGAGTCGCCCTCCACGACGTAGATCTCGCAGTCCTCCGGGTTGGTGGAGCGGCAGTCCTTGAGCTTGCCGGGCAGGCCGCCGATGTCGAGGGCGCCCTTGCGGCGGACGAGTTCGCGGGCCTTGCGGGCGGCGATGCGGGCCTGCGCCGACGACACCGACTTGGTGACGATCGCCCTGGCCTCGTTGGGGTGGCGCTCGAACCAGTCGGCCAGGTGCTCGTTGGTCGACTTCTGCACGAACGACTTGGCCTCGCTGTTGCCCAGCTTGGTCTTGGTCTGGCCCTCGAACTGCGGCTCCTTGAGCTTGACCGAGATGATCGCGGCCAGGCCCTCGCGGATGTCGTCGCCGGTGAGGTTGGTGTCCTTCTCCTTGAGCAGCTTCTTCTCGCGCGCGTACTCGTTGACCACGCGGGTCAGCGCGGCGCGGAAGCCCTCCTCGTGCGTGCCGCCCTCGTGGGTGTTGATCGTGTTGGCGAACGTGTACACCGACGGCGTGTAGCCGGTGTTCCACTGCATCGCCACCTCGACCTCGAGGTCCTCGCCCTTGGCCTCGAAGGAGACGACCTTCTGGTGCACGGCCTCGCGGGTGTGGTTGATGTGGCGGACGAAGTCCTCCAGGCCGCCGGGGTAGTGGAACGTGCGCTCGCGCACGGCCGCGACGTGCCCCTCGGCGTCGGCCTCCTCGTCACCTTCCTGGACGCGCTCGTCGCGCAGGATGATGGTGAGGCCCTTGTTGAGGAACGCCATCTCCTGCAACCGGCGGGAGATCGTCTCGATGTTGTAGTCGGTGGTCTCGAAGATCGTCGGGTCGGCCCAGAACGTGATGGCCGTGCCGGTCTCGTCGGTCGGCTCGCCCTTGGTCAGCTCGTGCGCGGGCTTGGTGTTCTCGAACCGCTGGTTCCACGTGAAACCCTCGGTCTTGACCTCGACGTCGACGGCGGTCGACAGCGCGTTCACCACGGAGATGCCGACGCCGTGCAGACCGCCGGACACCGCGTAGGAGTCGCTGTCGAACTTGCCGCCCGCGTGCAGCTTGGTCAGCACCACTTCCAGCGTGGGCCGCTTCTCGACCGGGTGCATGCCGACCGGGATGCCGCGGCCGTCGTCGATGACCCGGACGCCGCCGTTGGCCAGCAGCGTCACGTCCACCACCGTCGCGTAGCCGGCCATGGCCTCGTCGACCGAGTTGTCCACGACCTCCTGGATCAGGTGGTGCAGACCGCGCTCGCCGGTGGAACCGATGTACATGCCTGGCCGCTTGCGGACCGCTTCCAGACCCTCCAGGACGGTGATCGAGGACGCGTTGTACTCATTCTTCTTGGCTGCCACGGGCCTGGTGTCTCCTCGGACTTCACGCGACTGGGACCGTCGCCGGGCGACGCTGGGTTGCGCTACCCCACGATTCTACCGGGGCAGACCGACAGAAACCCACTTAGGACACCCCTGGTTTGCTCACAGGCGGCCCGAAGTGAACGCGGTCGTGGCCGGACCGCTGGTCACCGGATCAAAATCGACTGGTGAGCGCTCACCGCGCCACAGGATCGCCGCTGCGGCCCTGTCGCTCGTCACCCGTAGGTGTCACGTGGTCCGCGACCCGGAGCGTGCCTGGGGCCGTAGCGCCAACTGGGCGCCGCCGGGCCCTGCACCTTCAACTGCTTCACCACGCCGTGGCCGACACCCGCCGCGATCCGCTTGAGCAGGTCGCGCTGGAGCAGCCGCAGCTGCGTGGCCCAGGCCGTCGAGTCGGCTTGGACGGTCAGTTCACCGTCACTCAGCGCTACCGGCCGCGCGTGCTCGGCCACGTCCTCGCCGACCAGCTTCGGCCACCGGGCGAACACCTGGCCACCCGCCAGCCGCTCGATCCAGCCGCGATCGGCGGCCATCCTCGACGCGAGCCTGCCGAGCGGCTGCGGGTCGCGGTCGTCGGGCCCGGGACCGGACCAGCGGCGACGCCGGCGACGGCCGGTCGCACCCGCCGCGCCCTTGCGCACACCCCGCACACCGCGTTCCTTGGCGGAGGCGCGGGCGGCCTCCAGGGCGGCGCGAGCGAGGTCCGATCCCCGCAATCCACCCTCTTGAGTGGCACCGACTGTGGATATGTCCGCTTCGTGAGACGAGTTATCCACACCATCCACAGGGTTATCCCCAGCTGTGTGTCGGGTCACACCCATTCGGGGCATCTCCTCAGACACGACGCACCTCCCCGTGGCGAACGTCGAACCGCAGCCCGTCCAGCTCCTCGGGCACGTCCTCCGCGACCGCCGCCGTGATCAGCACCTGCTCCGCGCCGGCGGCCACCTTCGCCAACTGGCGACGCCTGCCGCGGTCCAGCTCGGCGAACACATCGTCCAGCACGAGGACCGGTTCGGCCCCCTCGACACGCAGCAGCTCGTACCCGCCGAGCCGCAGGGCCAACGCGAAGGACCATGACTCTCCGTGACTGGCGTAGCCCTTCGCGGGCAGGTCGCCGAGCGCCAGGTCGAGGTCGTCGCGGTGCGGCCCGACCAGGCACACGCCCCGGTCGACCTCCTGCGGGCGCACCCGGTGCAGCTCGGCGAGCAGCGCGTCCTCCAGCACGTCCCGGTCGTGCGACCCCGGGAACGCCTCGCCGAGGCTCGACCGGTACGCGATCCGCGCGGGCCGCGACTCCGGCGCCACCTCCGCGTACGCCGCGGCCACGTGCGGCGCGATGTCCGCGACCAGGTCGAGCCGCGCGGCCAGCAGCTCCGCGCCGTGCCGGGCCAGGTGCCCGTCCCACACGTCGAGGGTGCTGATGTCGGCGTTGCGCGCGGCGCGCACGCTCTTGAGCAACGCGCCGCGCTGCTTGAGCACGCGCTCGTAGTCGCCGCGCACCCCGGCGTACCGCGGGGCGCGCGTCGTCAGCAGCTCGTCGAGGAACCGCCGGCGCTCACCGGGGTCGCCGCGCACCAGCGCCAGGTCCTCCGGCGCGAACAGCACCGTGCGCAGGATGCCGAGCACGTCGCGCGGGCGGGGGACCGGGCCGCGGTTGATCCGCGCCCGGTTCGCCTTGCCCGGCGTGATCTCCAGCTCGACCAGCAGCTCGCGCCCCTCGTTCACCACCGCCGTGCGGACCACCGCGCGCGCGGCGCCGTGCCGGACCAGCGGCGCGTCCGTGGCCACCCGGTGCGAACCGAGGGTGGCCACGTACCCCAGCGCCTCGACCAGGTTCGTCTTGCCCTGGCCGTTGCGCCCCACCAGCACGCTCACGCCCGGCTCGAACGCCAGGTCCGCGTGCTCCCACGACCTGAAGTCCGCGACTTGCAGGTGCCGGACGTACAACTCGTCAGCTCTGGGTCGAGCCGGAACCGGACGAAGGACCCGCGGTCTGCACGGCGTGACCGCCGAACTGGTTGCGCAGCGCCGCGACCGCGCGCATCGCCGGCGAGTCGTCCTGCCGGGACGCGAACCGGGCGAACAGCGCGGCGGAGATCACCGGCGCGGGCACCGCGTGCTTGATCGCCTCCTCGACGGTCCACCGGCCCTCGCCGGAGTCCTCGACGTGACCGCGCAGGTCGTCCAGCTCCGGGTCCGAGTCCAGCGCGCGCACCAGCAGGTCCAGCAGCCAGGAGCGGACCACGGTGCCCCGCTGCCACGCCTTGATCGTGGCGGGCACGTTCTCCACCAGCTTCGAGGCCTCCAGCAGTTCGAAGCCCTCGGCGTAGGCCTGCATCAGGCCGTACTCGATGCCGTTGTGCACCATCTTGGCGAAGTGGCCGGCGCCGACGGAGCCCGCGTGCGCGAAGCCCTCCTCGCGCGGACCCTCCGGGCGCAGCGCGTCGAAGATCGGCATGGCGCGCTCGACGTGCTCGGCGTCGCCGCCGACCATCAGCCCGTAGCCGTTCTCCAGGCCCCACACGCCGCCGGACACGCCGGCGTCCAGGTAGCCGACGCCCTTGTCGCCCAGCGCCTTGGCGTTGATCTCGTCGTCGGTGAAGCGCGAGTTGCCGCCGTCGATCACCAGGTCGCCCGGCTGGAGCAGGTCGCCGAGTTCGGCGATCGTCTGCCGGGTGATGTCACCGGCGGGCACCATCACCCACACCAGGCGCGGTGCGGCGAGCCTGCCGACCATGTCGGCGAGCGAGTCGGCGTCGGAGACTTCGGGGTTGCGGTCGTAGCCGACCACCTCGTGCCCCGCGCGGCGGATCCGCTCGCGCATGTTGAAGCCCATCTTGCCGAGGCCGACGAGTCCGAGCTGCACGGTCGTTCCTCTTCCCTAGCGTCTGTGGATGGCGTGGTGGATCAGCCGGGCAGGCGCACGGGCATCAGCAGGTAGAGGTAGCCCGGCGCCACGTTCCCATCCTCGTCCACCGGCTTGAGGAGCGCGGGTCGACTGGGTGTGGTGAAGGACAAGTGCGCCCGCGACGTGCGGACGGCCTGGAGGCCTTCGTGCAGGTACGTCGGGTTGAACGCGATGGTGACCGCGTCGCCGGTGTACTCGACCGGGAGCTCTTCCTCGGCGCTGCCCTCGTCGTCGCCGCCCGCGGACAGGCGCAGGCTGTTGTCCACGAACTCCAGCCGGACCTGCGTGCCCCGCTCGGCGACCAGCGACACGCGCTTGATCGCCTGCACCAGCGCGTCGACCTCGATGATCGCGGCGGCCGAGTGCTCGGTGGGCAGCAGCTGGCGGTACTTGGGGAAGTCGGCGTCGAGCAGGCGGGTGGTCGTGCGGCGGGCCCTGCCGGACAGCCCGAGCAGGCCGTCGTTCGCGGCGAGGGACAGCTCGACCTTCGCGCCGGACGCGCCGAGCGTCTTCGCCGAGTCGTTGAGGGTCTTGGCCGGGACGAGCACGGCGACCTCGCCGAGGGACTCGTTCGGCTCCCACGGGAACTCGCGCATGGCGAGCCGGAAGCGGTCGGTGGCGACCAGGGTCACCTTGCCCTCGCCGATCTCCAGCCGGACGCCGGTCAGCATCGGGAGCGTGTCGTCCTTGCCCGCCGCGACGGCGACCTGGGTCACGGCCTCGGCGAAGAGCTCGCCCGGGAGCTCGCCGGCGAGCTGCGGCATGGACGGCAGCTGCGGGTAGTCCTCGACCGGCATGGTCGGCAGGCTGAACCGGGCGCTGCCGCAGGAGATCGTCATCCGGGAGCCGTCGACCGCGATCTCGACCGGGTGGTTCGGCAGGGCTTTGGTGATGTCGGCCAGGAGCCGGCCGCTGACGAGCGCCTTGCCGCCGTCGGCGATCGTGGCCGGGACGCCGCACTGGGCGGACACCTCGTAGTCGAAGCCGGAGACGGTCAGCGCCTCGCCGGAGCCGTCCTCCGCCCCGGCGTCGAGCAGGATGCCGCCGAGCACCGCGACAGGCGGCCTGGACGGCAGGCTGCGGGCGACCCAGGCGACGGCGTCGGCCAGGCCGTCGCGCTCGACGCGGATCTTCATGAGGCGTCCTTCCTCAAGTCGGCATGACCAACAACAGCATGCGTTGCGGTGGGGGTTGGGGAGCCGCGGCCTCGCCGGATCTTCCGACCCTCGGCGCGGAGGCTCCCCACCGTAGAGCGTCGGGGCGGACTTCGTCACGTCGGGGCTGCCCGGGGACGAGGCGCTGCCGAGCGCTCGTCCCCGGGCTCGACCGCCGGCTGTTTTTTCTTTGTTCTTCTCTTCAAGGAAAGACAACAGCAACAGCAGTAGGGCCTGTGGATTGTGTGGACAACCCCGGTTTTCGCAGCGTGCCGCCCGTCCGGAGCTGTGGATGAAGGGGGGGTGTCACCCGGGGACAACTCGGCGCACCCGGGTACAACTCGCGGGCTCCTCCGTTCGGTCCACAGGAAGGCCGAGTTGTCCCCGGGTTAATCCCCGGGTGTGGGCCGAGTTGTACCCGGGTGCTGCACAGGGTGACGGTGGGCCGAATCTCCCCTGAGGGGCCACTTTTCTGAGGCTGTGGACAACTCGTGGCCCGCTGTCCACCAGCGTCGGGACGTGCGACGGGACCGTTGGGCCGCACCGGGAACGCCCTCTTCCCGGTCCACGTGGGGCGGGGGTACCTCATACGGGTGATGCGAAACGACCCCCGCCGGCCCCGGGCGCCACGCCCGGGTGATGCGGCCGCCTGAGCACGTGCGGGTGGGCCGGCGCGGGCGCGGCACCCGGGTGCCGGCGGCGGGGCCGGATCGCACCCGGGTGCGGCGCGGGTCGCACCCGGGTGCCGGCGGCGGCACCCGGGTGCGGGGAGGAGCGGGTCCCGGGTCGACCGGAGGCGCGCTCCGACGGCGGCTGCGCTCGGCCGCCCCTTCGTCCGGGTGTGTGCCGGATGCCGCGCCGGGACGCCGTGGGGTGCCGGCGCGGCCGTGCGAGCGACGGCCGGCCGGGGATGCCGGGCGCCAGGTGCCGGGATGCCGGGCGTGAGGTACCGGGCGCGCCGGAGTGCGGGTGCCGGAAATGGCGGAACTGAGTGAGGAACCGGAGCCGGGGGTGCAGGGGTCGCCGAACCAGCCCGGCGGCGGCGTTGTCGGCGGCGGCGTAGGTGCCCGGCCGTTCGAGCCGGGGAACGTCGAACGCCGCGCCCGGACGATGCCGGGCGCGGCGTTGGCGAAGGCGCAAGCGTTTGCGGGTCAGGGGGTGTGGCGGGCGCGCTGCTTGATGCGCGACGTCAGCTCCTGCACCTGCTCGTACACGCGGCGGCGCTCGGCCATCTCCTTGCGGATCTTCTTGTCCGCGTGCATGACCGTCGTGTGGTCACGTCCGCCGAACGTCTGGCCGATCTTCGGCAGCGACAGGTCGGTCAGCTCGCGGCACAGGTACATGGAGATCTGCCGCGCCTGGGCCAGGACCTTCGTCTTGCCGGGGCCGCACAGATCGTCTATGGACACGGAGAAGAACTCCGCGGTGACCGCCATGATCGTGGGCGCGGTGATCTCCGGGGCGTGCGAGTCCGGGATCAGGTCCCGCAGCACTATCTCGGCCAGCTGCACGTCGACCGGTTGCCGGTTGAGCGAGGCGAACGCGGTGACGCGGATGAGCGCGCCCTCCAGCTCGCGGATGTTGCGCTCGATCCGGGCCGCGATGAACTCCAGCACCTCGGCGGGCGCGGCCAGCCGGTCCTGCGCGGCCTTCTTGCGCAGGATGGCGATGCGCGTCTCCAGCTCGGGCGGCTGGATGTCGGTGATCAGGCCCCACTCGAACCGCGTCCGCAGCCGGTCCTCCAACGTCTCCAGCCGCTTGGGCGGCCGGTCGGAGGACACCACGATCTGCTTGTTCGCGTTGTGCAGCGTGTTGAACGTGTGGAAGAACTCCTCCTGCGTGCCTTCCTTGCCCTCCAGGAACTGGATGTCGTCGACCAGCAGCACGTCGATGTCCCGGTACCGGCGCTGGAAGGCGACCTTGCGGTCGTCGCGCAGGGAGTTGATGAAGTCGTTGGTGAACTCCTCGGTCGACACGTACCGCACCCGCATGCCGGGGAACAGCCGCTGGGCGTAGTGCCCGACCGCGTGCAGCAGGTGCGTCTTGCCGAGCCCGGACTCGCCCCAGATGAACAGGGGGTTGTACGCGCGGGCGGGCGCCTCGGCGACGGCCACCGCGGCGGCGTGCGCGAAGCGGTTGGACGCGCCGATGACGAACGTGTCGAAGTTGTACTTCTCGTTCAGCCTGGTCTGCGAGGCCACCGGGTTGGCCGGCCGGGTGTAGGGCATGCCGCTCGGCGCGGCGTGACCACCGCCGTACGTCGGCCAGATCTCGGTGACGGCGGCGAGCGCCTCGCCCTCCTCGTCGACCTCGTCCTCGGTGTCGCCCTCGGTCTCCGCCTCGACGGCGAGGCTGCCGTTGAGGGAGATCGCGCCCGGCGGCGGTCCGGGAACAGGTGCGGGCATCGGCACCGGCACCGGGATCTGCGCCGTCGGAGGATCGGGCGAGTCGACCTTCACGGCCAGCGAGACGGCTCGGCCCAGCCGGCGGGACAGGGCCGCGGTGATGGGCTCGCGCAGCGCGCGCTCGATGGCTTCCTTGGCGAAGTCACTCGGCGCGGCGAGCAGCGCGGTCCCGTCGAGCAGCCCGATGGGTCGGGTCACGCGCATCCACGCGCGCTGTTGGGGGGACAACGTGCTGGCTGCGAGCTCCTGCACGACCTGTTCCCACACGAGACCCAGATCGGTCTGGTGGTCGGACAC